>NZ_AP025343.1:1517500-6447500 GCF_021654775.1 Paenibacillus azoreducens
GGAAGGTTAAGGGGAGCGGTTAGGAGCAATCCGAAGCTGTGAACCGAAGCCCCAGTAAACGGCGGCCGTAACTATAACGGTCCTAAGGTAGCGAAATTCCTTGTCAGGTAAATTCTGACCCGCACGAATGGCGTAACGACTTGGGCGCTGTCTCAACGAGAGATCCGGTGAAATTTTAATACCTGTGAAGATGCAGGTTACCCGCGACAAGACGGAAAGACCCCATGGAGCTTTACTGCAGCTTGATATTGGATTTGGGTACGATCTGTACAGGATAGGTGGGAGCCTAAGAAGCCTGAGCGCCAGCTTAGGTGGAGGCGCCGTTGGGATACCACCCTGATCGTATCTAGGTTCTAACCTGGTACCGTAATCCGGTGCGGGGACAGTGTCAGGTGGGCAGTTTGACTGGGGCGGTCGCCTCCTAAAGAGTAACGGAGGCGCCCCAAGGTTCCCTCAGAATGGTTGGAAATCATTCGAAGAGTGCAAAGGCAGAAGGGAGCTTGACTGCGAGACCTACAAGTCGAGCAGGGACGAAAGTCGGGCTTAGTGATCCGGTGGTACCGCATGGAAGGGCCATCGCTCAACGGATAAAAGCTACCCTGGGGATAACAGGCTTATCTCCCCCAAGAGTCCACATCGACGGGGAGGTTTGGCACCTCGATGTCGGCTCATCGCATCCTGGGGCTGAAGTAGGTCCCAAGGGTTGGGCTGTTCGCCCATTAAAGCGGTACGCGAGCTGGGTTCAGAACGTCGTGAGACAGTTCGGTCCCTATCTGTCGTGGGCGTAGGAAATTTGAGAGGAGCTGTCCTTAGTACGAGAGGACCGGGATGGACGTACCGCTGGTGCACCAGTTGTTCCGCCAGGAGCATGGCTGGGTAGCTACGTACGGAAGGGATAAGCGCTGAAAGCATCTAAGCGTGAAGCCCCCCTCAAGATGAGATTTCCCAACTAGTAAGACCCCTTGAAGACGACGAGGTAGATAGGTTGGAGGTGGAAGTGCAGCAATGCATGGAGCTGACCAATACTAATCGGTCGAGGGCTTATCCTAAAAAATACCCCAAAAAGTGAAGCGTATGCTTCGCGGATGATTCCGATTACTTTTCGGGGCCCCGGGATTAAAACCGGGAAAGCTACGGAAAAATAAAACGCAAAACGTTTCGTATCTAGTTTTCAGGTGATCAAACATCTGAACGATTTTGAAGCTGCATGTCCTTTCTAAGGATGGATATTTTGCTGGTGAGTAATCATTGAGGCAAGCGCAGCGCAAAAATCCTGTTTGGTGGCGATGGCGGAGGGGTTCCACGCGTACCCATCCCGAACACGACCGTTAAGCCCTCCAGCGCCGATGGTACTTGGACCGAAGGGTCCTGGGAGAGTAGGACGCCGCCAAGCATACATATTCCCTGATAGCTCAGTTGGTAGAGCACTCGACTGTTAATCGAGTTGTCACAGGTTCGAGTCCTGTTCGGGGAGCCATTACGGAGAGGTGTCCGAGCTGGCCGAAGGAGCACGATTGGAAATCGTGTAGGCGCCAAAAGCGTCTCGAGGGTTCGAATCCCTCTCTCTCCGCCAGCAATTAAATTCATAGCATGGCCCGTTGGTCAAGGGGTTAAGACACCTCCCTTTCACGGAGGTAACAGGGGTTCGAATCCCCTACGGGTCACCATTTTAATTTAGCTTCGATAGGGATGAGAATCCAAAAGGGTTCGTCGGAGCATCAACTTCGATAGTGCTGCATCGCAGTCTCGAACGAAGTGAGAGTATCCCTTACGGGTCATCTTACATAAAACTTATGGAGGCTTAGCTCAGCTGGGAGAGCATCTGCCTTACAAGCAGAGGGTCGGGGGTTCGATCCCCTCAGCCTCCACCATAATATCAACGAAGTTTTTTAATGACGCGGGGTGGAGCAGTCCGGTAGCTCGTCGGGCTCATAACCCGAAGGTCGCAGGTTCAAATCCTGCCTCCGCAATTAGATTTCCTTACATAGGAAAGCGCCTCTGTGGAACCGTGGTGTAGAGGCCTAACATGCCTGCCTGTCACGCAGGAGATCGCGGGTTCGAATCCCGTCGGTTCCGCCATTATTGTCAGCATCAAGGGATGAGAACCCGAAAATGGGTTCGTCGGAGCATGGCTACGATAGCGATTACTTCGCAGTCTCGAACGGAGTGAGAGTATCCCGTCGGTTCCGTCATTTATTTTAGCTCCAGGGATAAGGATTTAATGAAAATTCCGTCGGAGTATCACTTTGAAAAACCGAAGTGAGAGTATTCCTTCAAATATGCCGGTGTAGCTCAATTGGTAGAGCAACTGACTTGTAATCAGTAGGTTGGGGGTTCAAGTCCTCTCGCCGGCACCAGATTTCATATGGCGGTCGTGGCGAAGGGGTTAACGCACCGGATTGTGGCTCCGGCATTCGTGGGTTCAAGTCCCATCGATCGCCCCATTTAACTTGCTTGTTGGGGATTAGCCAAGCGGTAAGGCAACGGACTTTGACTCCGTCATGCATAGGTTCGAATCCTATATCCCCAGCCATTTTTCACCCAAAAAGTGAAGCAAATGCTTCGTAGGGAACTTCGAATACTTTTCGGGGCCCCAGTGAACATTTGAGCCATTAGCTCAGTTGGTAGAGCACCTGACTTTTAATCAGGGTGTCGAAGGTTCGAGTCCTTCATGGCTCACCAGTTTCTTTTGCGGACGTGGCTCAGCGGTAGAGCATCGCCTTGCCAAGGCGAGGGTCGCGGGTTCGATTCCCGTCGTCCGCTCCATTTAACTGTATTACCTTGCATCGGGATGTAGCTCAGCTTGGTAGAGCACCTGGTTTGGGACCAGGGGGTCGCATGTTCGAATCGTGTCATCCCGATATTTTCTTTTTAGTGCGGGTGTAGTTCAATGGTAGAACTCCAGCCTTCCAAGCTGGTAGCGTGGGTTCGATTCCCATCACCCGCTTAGCTCTAAAAAATCCTTGAAACCCTTGTGCCGCAAGGGTTTTTTCTTTTGTCGATTTTCGACAAACGGTTGACGATTTTCTCCTGCGGGGGCAAACTAGGGGGCAAATTTGATCCATTTTGGATTCAGCTCCTCCAACTGATCGGCTGCAGCTCGGCTAATGGCTTCGGATTTATGTGTATAGATGTTTGCTGTTGTGTCCAGCTTAGTATGACGCAATCGCTCCTGGATGGTCTTGAGATCGGCACCAGATTCTCGCAGCAGCATGCCGGCGGTATGTCGCAGGCCATGGAGCTTCACATGCGGCAGCCCGTTCTTTTCTAGGAATTTTGACCACGTACCGGTTGGCGTGCTTGGATAATACATAATGCCTCGGCCTCCGTGGAAAATGTACTGCTTGTCTTCACCGAGCCAATTTTTGCAGGACATTCTTTCTTTTCTCCATTCCCGCTCATAGCGTTTAAGCTCATCCATATACCACTTTGGCATCGCCACCCAGCCTTCGGATTCTTCCGTCTTAACCTCTCCTTCGATCTTATTTCCTTCTTCGTCTAATGTGATTTGCTTCTCGATCCAGATCGCGCATCGGTCATGATCCACGTCAGGCCACTCTACGGCCAGTAGCTCACCGCGCCTGAATCCTCCAAGGATCGCACCGGTAAAATACAGCCGCCAGCGAGCAGGGAGGGCGTAGAGGGCTGTCAGGAGCTTCTCTACCTCTTGCCGGGTATAAGCTTGCTTCTTAGATCGGATCTCTTTTTTCTCCTTCTTGCTTTGGCTTGGACGCTTCACGCCGTCCATTGGATTGCTTTTAATAACTCCCCACTCAGCAGCTGCATCAAAAATGGATTTCGTTGCCTTGTAAATGTTGAGCTTCGTGTTTGTAGCCAGAGGCTTTTTATTCTTTAGGTTTACAAGACTGGCGAACCAGGTGACGAGTTGCAGCGTCGTGATCTGATCGATCCGCGTATCACCGAATTCAGGTATGAGCCTCGATTCGATGATTGCCATGGTGTTTAGGATCGTCTTCCCGCCCATGTTTTCCTTGGCGTAACCTTTTTTCCACGTCTCAATGAAATCTTTAAAGCTGATTTTCTCGCTTTTGACCTTACCAGATGCTTCCCCGGACTCAACAGCTTCGGCCCACTTAGCCAGCTCCAGGGTGAGCCACTGTTCTGTTTTCCGTGCCGACTTTGCGACATCGGCAGGCACTTCTACTCGAGTCGATTTTTTAGGCTTGGATACCTTCGATGGATCCCGAGCGACTAATTTATACTTGTTGCCTCCAATATACTCGATCCATGCCATTTTGTAACATCACTCCAAACATATGTTCTATTTAAGGGTATATTTAAACAGCCTTGCGGGCTGGAAAGCGCAAAGTTTAGATGTAAAATTTAATCATTTCTTTAGGGATTCCATTTCTAATGAAAAACTCCTCAATGGATTCCCCTTGTTCTATGTATGATCCAGCTGTTAACAACTTAAGGGCAAACTTATTAGCCTGATGCTCAAACTTCCCGGCAGAGAAGAAGGAATATTCGTCAAGGAAAAAACGGCTGATTCCAGGATGGAGCCTATCATGGCCTAATTCGTGTGCACAAACAAATCGTTTCCATGGATCGTTGAGTCCTTCATGTATGGCTATGAATTTCCTTCTCAATTTGCGATAGTAAAGCCCCCGAGTATTTCCCCCCAGGTCACAAAACCTAATCTCAATGTTTAAACCTTCGGCAATTTCAAAAGGGTCCTTCGACTTAAATCTGCGGATGAGCTTTTTAATTTCATCTTCCATAGCCGTCCCTCTATTCGTCCGTATTCTTCTTCCGGCCGTATGTCTTTTTATTCTTTTCTTTGGCATCCCAGAAAAAGGCTTCTATGACGCGTTTGATTTTCTCCTTGTCTTCATCACTTACTGGCACGCCATCGAACATAACAGGCTCGTCTTCTTCAAGCATTTTTTTGAAGTCTCGTTTATCTTTAGCGGTTGCCCAGCCAGGAACGTGATGTAGATCTTCGCTAACATCAGTTCGGCCAAGTAGATAATCAACGCTTACTTCAAAAATTGAGGCAATTCGAGAAGCCATATCAGCACTTAGTGTTCGTGTCTCCTTTTCGAATCCGTACAGATATTGAGGTGTGATATCTAATTTTTCAGCTAACTCAGGCCCACTGATTCCTTTTTTCAGCCGTATCTCACGGATTCTATTCATTGTTAATTCTCCTTCAACTATTTGTTTAGAATCATATTATCAACAAATAGTTTATAATTCAACGAACAAATAGTTTAAAAACAGAGAAAAATCAAGTAAAATTAAACAAATAGTAGAATGTATATGGGTTTTTCAACGAAATGTTTAATTTTAGGGTTAAATGCTTGATATTTCGAATTGCCGTAATGAAACATATAGTTTAATATTTACTCATGCGAAACAAACAAATAGTTAAAGTGAGGTGTGCATATGAGTTTTTCAAAATCCATAAAAAAAGCCATGGAAGATCAAGGTGTTACTCCATCTGAAGTGGCCAAACAAACAGGGTACACCCCTCAATACCTCCACAGTCTTTTAGATGGTAATCGACGCTGGAATGAGACAACGTTGAGTAAAGCCTGCGACGCTTTGGGGCTGGAGATCAAATTTGTACCAGCGAAAAAATTAAAACACTGAGGTGATTAGGTAGGGGGTTACCTGAATGACCACGACTGATTTTATCGAAGCCCTCAGAGCAGATATAAAGCGCGAACTAACAGCTGAAATTTTGTCAGACCTGCAGCCCAAGATCATGCAGGCCTTGAGGGCAAACATCTTTACGTTTGAAGAAGCTTATCAGTATCTCAAGGTCTCGGAATCAACGCTACGGCGCATGGTTCAAAAAGGAGAAGTGCCGTATTTTAGGCAACGCAATCTGTTGTATTTTCGGCAGATCGATTTAGATAAGCATATCGAGTCGATTCTGATCAGAAAGGTGGAATGAAAATGAGTAAAGTGCTTGATATGGTCGCTCCCGATGTGATCGATTACTGCGCCAATGAGGAATGCGGAGCGGAGATCTACTTCGGTCAGCCGGTGACCAAAATCGGTAATGAGCTGGTTTGCTCTGGAAAGTGCCTTATAAAAAAGCTTGGCGCGGTAACGGTAATCGCCGGCCGGGAAGTTTCTGCGGAATAGACACAAAAAGCGCAAAAGGGTGAGTGCTATGATTTGCGATAAATGCAAAGAGGAAGTGCTTATTTTAACTTCACGCGGAATTACCATCTGTGGGTGTGGAGTCAGAAAAGCAAGTAAAGAACTTATTGAGTATGTCACATCACGTTGATGCACATTCCGAACAACTCCGCCTGAAGGGAGGTGAACCAGAGCAATGAACGATCTGATTTGGCGGAAGCTTGAACTCAAGCGCCTGCGCTGGCGGTTGTTAAACGGCCGTTGCCAGTGTGATCCGGAAGTGCTGCCGGCTGCGCTGGATTGGCTGGATGGCGAAATCGCGAGGATTGAAAAAGAAAAGCAGCTTCTCGCGGTGTAGGAGCCCGGGAAGCTGCAAATCCAAAGATCCATATACGTTAAGGCCAGTGTATCACTGGTCGGAAGGAGAATCAATATGAAAGCTACTGGAATTGTTCGATATCTTGACGGTCTGGGTCGTGTCGTTATCCCAATGGAGTTGCGTCGGACCCTTGGGATCGGAGAAAAGGACCCCTTTGAAATTTACGTGGATGGGGAGCGCATCATTCTCAAAAAATACGCTCCTGGGTGTTGCCTATGTGGGAATGTTGAGCGTGAGCTGGTCTCGCTTTATCCAGAGAAGCTTATCTGCAAGCCTTGTATCGGAATCATTGTAAAGAACGAAAGTAAATTGATTGAAAGTTTTAGCACTCATTAATCCATAAATCAGGAGGACTTATATTATGCCAGTACAAATTACGATCAACGGAGCTGACGCAGCTGAATCTATTCAGGAATTGTCCGTTTTGGCTGCGGCCATCTCTTCTGGGAAAGCTGCGGCTGCTGCTGCCCCTGCAGTAACGGAAGAACCGAAACCACGTCAGCGGAGAACATCCACTAAAAAAGATGAAAGCAAAAACGATGATGTTGGCCAGGAAGTTGATCTTGACGCCCTTTCGAAGGAAATCGAGGAAGAAATGAAAGAAAAGGAGCAGTCAGAGGGTGACGACGTAGAGATCCCAAGCGTTGTTGATCTTCGGGCCAAGGCTCAAGAGGTTGGGAAAAACGCTAAAGACGGGAAAAAGGCTGTTAAAGCTTTGCTTGATAAGTTTGAAAGCCCATCAGTTTCCGACGTTCCCGAAGATCAACGGATCGCCTTTATGACCGAGCTGGAGAAACTTCTATGACGCAGCTGGCACACGCTGAACGGGCCCATGCGCTCCTGGGGGCGTCAAAGGCAGATCAATGGATAAACTGTCCGCCGAGTGCCAGACTGCAGGAGAACATCCCAGAAAAACGGAGTGAGTATGCCGATGAGGGGACGGGAGCGCATGAGCTATCCGAATTGATCCTGCGTCGGCGGCTGACACCATGCAATTCAGCAGAGCGCAATCGGCTGGATAAGGCTATTTCTGATTTCAAGGCTAGTAACCAGTATTACGGTCCGGAGATGGAGGATGCCGTGACTGCCTATGTTGAGGTGGTCGAAGAGCATTTCATGGCTGCAAAAGCCAGATCAGCGGACGCAATTATCCTGCTGGAAGAACGGCTGGACTTTACGGAATGGGTGCCTGATGGATACGGCACCGGTGACGTTGTGCTTATATCCGACGGTGTACTTGAAGTCATTGACTTGAAATACGGTAAGGGCGTTCCGGTCAGTGCAATCGGAAACCCGCAACTTCGGCTGTATGGCCTGGGTGCCTGGTCCAATTGGAATTATCTTTACTCAATCAACGAGGTACGCATGACGATCGTGCAGCCTCGGCTGGATAGCGTCAGCGCAGACACTTTGCCGCTGGGTGAGCTCATTGAGTGGGCCGAAACGGTTGTCAAGCCCGCAGCCGCGCTGGCTGATGCGGGGGAAGGGGAATTCAAATCCGGGAGCCATTGCCGCTGGTGCAAGGTGAAAGGCAGCTGCCGGGCACGCGCAGACGAGAATATGAAGGCTCTGGCTTACGAGTTCCAGGACCCTGCTCTGTTATCTCTTGATGAAATCGGAAACGTTCTGTACGTGGCTGAACAGCTTAAAGTCTGGGCCAAGGATGTTGAGGATTACGCCTTTGAGCAGGCCAAGAAAGGCGTCCGGATCCCGTCATGGAAGCTTGTCGAAGGTAGAAGCAACCGGACCATTACTGATAAACCTGCTGCAGTGGATATTTTGATTGTTGAGGGGTTCGACGAATCTTCGATCTATAAGCCTCGCGAGCTGCTAGGAATTGGTGACTTGGAGAAGAAGATCGGTAAGAAGGAACTCGCCGCACTTCTGGACGGTTTGATCATGAAGCCCCCAGGAAAGCCGGTACTCGTGCCGGAGACCGACAAGCGGCCGGAGCTGAACAGTGTTGATAATGACTTTGCTGGAGAGGAGTTTGAAGTTTGATGAGGTTGTACGTAATCGTTGAAACAAACAAAAGTAGTTACGGTGATCAACAAATGGTTACTCGAAACTCTGAAAAAGAAGTTATTCAGTATGCAGGGATACTTTCATCACGTAGCGGACTTGAAGACAATATCGAAATTGATCGCATCTTTTCGGTTGATGAGTATGGCAATGTTGACCATCACGAAATTGAGTTCAAAAAGGGCAAGTTGGTTCTATGCACACTGCCCGCGCAAAAATAAAACATTAAAGGAGCACGAACAAATATGGCAATCGATAATCAAACTACAAAATTGGTGACAGGTAAGGTCCGTCTTAGTTATGCGAACGTGTGGGAGCCGCAAGAGAACGATAGCGGGGATCTCAAGTACAGTACGTCAATTTTGATCCCGAAGGACGACAAGGAAACCCTTCGTAAGATCAAGGCGATTGTAGATTTGCTTAAGGAGCAAGCAAAAGCCAAATATAACGGGAAGCTGCCCGCGAAATTTCATACTCCGCTTCGTGATGGTGATGAAGAGAGACCGGACGATGAAGCGTACGCGAACCACTACTTCTTTAACGCAAGCAGTAAGAACAAGCCTGGGATCGCAAAGCCGATCGGTAAAGATCCATCAACAGGAAAGACCAAATTTGCTGAAATTACAGACACGACGGAAGTTTACTCCGGATGCTACTCCAAGGTTAGTGTTAACTTCTACCTCTTTGACACTAAGGGTAATAAGGGGATCGCTGCTGGCCTCAACAACATCGTTAAAGTGCAGGATGGTGACTTCCTTGGCGGCCGCAGCAGCCTGAACGATGATTTTGCCGATGAGGATTTCGATACGGACGATTTTGAAGATGACGATGATTTCATGAACTAATTTTTACAGCTTAGGGGTTTCCGCAGGAGGCCCCTTTTTATACCACAAAATTTTCAGAATCGGAGGAAGTACAAATGAACCCATGGGTGAGTGTGGCTAAGGAACGTCAACGTCAAGAGGAAAAATGGGGACAGCAAGATCATGAACCAATGATGTGGATGGGAATTCTCGGAGAGGAATTTGGGGAGCTGTGCCAGGCAGTGAACGAAACCCACTTTGATAATGGTCCAGAGGCACGGAAAAAGGGTGGCTATGAGAATATGCGAGAAGAGGCCGTTCAGGTTGCCGCGGTGGCAATATCTTTCATTGAAGCTCTTGACCGGCGATATGGACGGGATGACGAATGACACTTCTCCAGATTGACCTTGAAACTTATTCATCCATCGATCTTAAAACATGCGGCGTCCATCGTTACGTTGAGGCGCCGGACTTTGAAATTCTTCTATTCGGCTTTGCCTTTGATGATGACCCGGTCCAAGTGATCGATTTAACCGATTTTCAATCCGTTCCAAAGGACGTCATGGACGCGCTCCGGATGGATGTTACCAAGACCGCTTTTAACGCCGCTTTTGAACGGACAGCCATCGCCAAGCATTTCGGCATAACTTGTGATCCGTCGCAATGGATGTGCACAGCCGTATGGGCACTCACTTTAGGGCTGCCTGGCAGCCTGGAAGGTGTTGCTAAAGCGCTCAAAATCGATGCCCAGAAGGACGCGCGGGGTAAAGCGCTCATCAAGTATTTCTCAGTCCCGTGCAGGCCGAGTAAAGTTAACGGCCAACGTACACGAAACCACCCGTATCATGATCCTGAAAAATGGCAGCAGTATATCGAGTACAATCGCCAGGATGTTGTAGTGGAACGAGATGTCCGGCGGCAACTAGAACGCTTCCCAGTTCCAGAGAGTGAATGGAAGCTGTGGGCTCTCGATCAACGAATTAATGATCGAGGTGTCCGGATAGATAGGGAATTCGTTAATCAGGCTATCACGTGCGCGAAACAGTACTCAGAACGACTGATGATCGAGGCCAAGGAACTGACGGGGTTGGAGAATCCAAACAGTGATGCCCAGCTCAAGGGCTGGCTTAAAGAGAACGGTTTAGAAGTAGAAAGTCTCGCCAAAGATTATATGCCCGCTCTACTTGACGCTGCACCAAACGAGGAAGCATTTCGAGCCCTGGAACTTCGGCAGGAGATGGGGAAAACGAGTAATAGTAAATATGACGCTATGGCTCGCTGTATATGTGATGATGACCGCGTCCGTGGAATCCTTCAATTTTGTGGAGCTAACCGGACTTGGCGTTGGGCTGGCCGAAACGTGCAAATGCATAACTTGCCTAAAAACGAGATTGATGATTTAGCACGGGCGAGGGAGACGTTACGATCCGGTGACTATGAACTTTTGGAAATTCTTTACGGCGCTCCACCGTTCATTCTCTCGCAGCTCGTGCGAACCGGGCTTATCCCGTCGCCTGGTCATAGATTCATCGTTGCGGACTTTGCAGCGATCGAGGGCCGGGTTATCTCCTGGCTGGCTGACGAAAGTTGGAAGCTTGAGGTTTTCAGGACGCATGGAAAGATCTACGAAGCAACGGCTGCGCAAATGTTTGGTGTTTCTTTCGAGACGATCGTTAAAGGTCACGAGAATTATAAGTATCGTCCTTTTGGTAAAGTTGGTGAGCTTGCTTGCGGATTCGGTGGAGGTGTCTCAGCGCTCGAAAAGATGGATAAGAAGAAAGAGATCCCGAAGGACCAATACGATAGGCTCGTTAAGCAATGGCGTGACGCAAACCCGAAGATTAGGAAGCTTTGGTACTCCGCCGAAGAGGCTGCTTTGGAAGCAGTTCGTTCGAAAACAACAGTAAAACTGGCTCACGGTGTTCGTTACCGCTATTCATCCGGCGTTCTGTTTGCCGATCTTCCAAGCGGGCATAGTCTGGCCTACCCAAGTCCAGAAATCAAGCAAGATTCTAAATTCAATAAAGATGGTTTAACCTTTAGGGCTCCGGATAAGAGTGGCAAAATGATTGCACAACGCACTTGGGGCGGAACTCTCGTCGAAAATTTGGTGCAAGCGATCGCGAGAGACTGTCTGGCTGAGAGCTTGATGCGGCTCGATGCTCACGGATATGAGATTGTCCTGCATGTACATGACGAGGCTATCGCCGACGCACCAATCGGCTGGGGATCAGTAGAGGAAATGACGGAGATCATGAGCCAACCTATCGACTGGGCGCCAGGGCTGCCGCTACAAGCTGCAGGATTTGAATGTGACTTCTATCAGAAGGATTAACAGGAGGTGACAGGTGACATGGCTCCGCGTGTAAGTGATAAACCCACAACGCCGGTACCCAGGCGGGAGAATGAACTGAAAGCTTTTGGTCATGGAGAAGTAGTCACCTATCAGTTATCAGACGAGGAACTGGCAAAGTATCGGGCTTTGCCGGTTCCGGATAAAAAGGAAAAAATGCCCGTTGGTGTCCGGATTGTTCACACAGAAACTCAACTGCAGCGGCGCAGGGATCAAATGAAGGAGGAGAACGGCATGCCATTACCTAAAGAAGGGCCCACTTGTGGCTTAACCAAGGAGATCCTGATCGAGCAAGTAGCAAAGGGAGAAACGTTCTCCAGCATTGAGAAAGCTTGGGGGATGAAGTATAACGCCATTCACTATTGGATTAAGAAGTGGGGCCTTAAAGGTATCACTCCAGAAATAGCACAGGACTTGTTGAGCGAATCGACACAGCCAGGTAATTCGAAGACTGAGCAACCTCTATTACGAGAAAGTGACGTACCGAGTGGCATTGAACTGCAGGCAGAAGTCGATAAACTCCGTTTAGCAAATAAGACAATTCAATCAGAATGCGACCGGCTGCTCCGCGAACGTGACGAATATCGAATGGCAGTTGATGAATTATCCGAACAGGTGGCTGGTCATGACGAGCTCCTTGGCTTACTGAACAAGACGAAAAGCCGCTTGAGTGAGTTGGAAAAGGAGCATGCCGATCTGGTGATCAGAAATGAACAACTCAGTGCAGCTGCAGAAACAATTAAAAAGGATCCAAACAGTACCTATGAAACCCTTGTCGAGCTTGGCGTGCTGCAGAAGCCATCTGATCCAGTCAATCATCCCGGACATTATACGCGAGGCGGGATCGAGTGCATCGATGCAATTGAGGCAGCGACAACGGGGCTATCTGGGCCAGAGGCGTACAATACCGGAGCCGCAATCAAATACCTCTGGCGCTGGAAGTGGAAGAACGGCAGAGAGGATCTACAGAAAGCTGCATGGTACATTAAGCGCTTGATCAGAGAATGAACTGTATTAAACCGAAAAAAGTGGCTGGTTAATCCAGCCACATCTCTTGTTAAATTTGGCGTTCTACTTCTTTTTATTCTTTTGAGCTCTTTTATACTTTTGATATTGAATGTAAGAATCAAGGTTGGCTTTAAGAATTGATCTTGGTTTAGGGGTAACACTAAAAGTTCTACTATGGTCGATCAAAGAATTGAGTATTTCATCATACTCATTCGGTTTAAGATCTAAAAGGTCGAAGCCAAAATTAGAAACTATCGAATCAATAGCAACATAATATTCATCTCGAAGATCAACATCATTGGTAACAGCAATTTCTTCGTGAGTTAGTCGGTTGATTTTGTTATTGATTCTCGTGACCTGATTCTGTAAGTCAGCTACCATTTCTATCAGTAGTTTGTCTGATGTTACCGAGGTTTCATTGAGTTCAGCAACTTTAAATTGGCCAAAATTCTTTAAAAATACAGAGGAGTCAGGTTCTTTTTGAGCTTTCTCATATGTAGCCAAAACTCTTCTTGCAAGCTGAGCTTTGAATTCGACCATTTTACTAAAACGTAAATCTCTTGGATAAGAAAGATGCTCTATGACTTGTGTATCAAAAGAATACGATGTTCGGTCATCTTTTATTATCACTGTCGGTCTATCAAAAGCTAATCTCATTCCCAATTCAAACATAACATTTGCGTTTTTGCAGCTAACGTCGCAAATGATGACGTCCGAACTATAAATATTATGAATTATCCTTTTTTGAATTACTCCAATGTCATCTGCATCACTTACAAGTGTTACTGAGACGTCGTATTGCTCAATATCGGTTACAGCTTCAACTAATATTGTTTTAACTTCTGACCAGTGGTCTGCGGAACAATCCTCGATTGGAGAAATAGGCATTACAAGACCAACTTTTAGTTCTTTTTTATCTGTCATAATGTGCCTCCAGGATAATTTATATAGGAATATTATACCAACCTTGTTACTTATACGTATACTAAAAGATTCATATGAAAGCTTTGGAGGTTTTGTCGATGGTTGACGACCAAGGAGGATACTTGCTTGATATTTCATGTGGCAAGCACCGGGCCGATACGAACTGGAAAACTGAATATCTAACCTGGGATGAGTTCGTGGACCGGCTGCGGAAGGTCCGGCGGACAGCGGAGACAATGGCACAATACGACGCCATGAACAACGTCGCCCGTGGCAAGGTGAAAGACGGTCCGGCTTTCGTCGGCGGGCTTGTTCGCACGGGGCGGCGAAAGAAGGAGAATGTCGACAGCCGGAGCCTGGTCACACTTGATATCGATCGCGGAGATGACGATTTCCTATTTTCCGCTGAGCTGGTGCTGGGAGGGACGGCATATGCCGTCTACTCCACACACAGCCACCGGCCACAGAAGCCAAAATACCGCCTAATTATACCAGCTGATCGGAACATGAGCCCTGACGAGTATGCAGCGGTCAGCCGCAAACTGGCGGAGCAGATCGGCATGAACAACTTCGATAAGACGACTTTTGACGTTCACAGGCTGATGTATCTTCCCAGTTGCAGTAAGGATGCGGAGCCGGTACTGGAAGTTTATGAAGGGGCGCCGCTGAACGTTGACCGCGTGCTGGATGAATATGAGGACTGGACAGATGTGATGTCCTGGCCCCGACATCCAGAAGCAAAATCGCCTGCGCAGCTTGCAGCGAAGCGCGCACAGGATCCGCGGGAGAAGTTTGGCACGATTGGTCTGTTTTGCCGGGCATTCACGATCGAGGAAGGAATCGAAAGGTTCTTGTCCGATGTTTATGCTCCCGGTTCGATGCCGAACCGCTACACATACACCCGTGGAAGCAGCGGGAACGGGCTGGAGGTTTACCCCGATCAGGATCTTGCTTATTCGCACCAGGATAGCGATCCGGTAGCGGATGGCCGCACTTATAACTTATTTGATCTTGTCCGGGTTCATAAATTCGGCCATCTGGACGAACGAGTCAAGGAGCACACGCCGGATGCCAAGAAGCCGAGTCATATGGCCATGGAGCAGTGGGCCGCCCAGCTGCCAGAAGTAAAAAAACTCTCCTTTGCTGAACGGCAGGCAGACTTCGCGGAGATGGCCGACGACTTTGACGTTGATGACGAGGAACCAGAGAAAGAAGACTGGAAAACCAATCTTGAGCTGCACCATAAAACGGGTATGCCGCTGCCGACGGCGGGTAATGTCGAGCTTTTTCTGACTAATGGAGTATGGCGGGACGTACTGGCCTATGACGCATTCGGTAATACGGAGGTTATCCGGAAGGCTTTACCTTGGCGGGATCCGGAACGCCCAGGACGGTCATACGAACCTTGGCTTGGGGCTGATGACAAACGGCTGCAGCATTGGTTCGCCAAAGTACACGGAATCAGTTCGGCCAAGACGATTCAAAATGCTTTTACGGAGGTTGTTCACCGAAACACGTTCCATCCTATTAAAGCCTATGTTGAGAGCGCAGCATGGGACGGTGTGCCGCGTGCAGAACGGACATTTATAGATTACCTGGGAGCGGCGGATACGCATTACACTCGGCAGGTGACTCGGAAGATGCTGCTGGCAGCTGTCACGCGGCTTTATCGTCCTGGCTGCAAATTTGACCAGATGTTGGTCTTGGTTGGCCCGCAGGGTGCCGGGAAGAGCTCACTTCTGGCGAAGCTTGGCCGGGAATGGTTCAGTGACAGCTTACGGACGTTTGAGAACAAAGAAGCCGGTGAGCATTTGCAGAGCGGCTGGATCTTCGAGATCGGCGAGCTGTCGGCCATGAAAAAGACGGAGGTTGAAGAGGTTAAGGCGTTCTTGTCCAAGACTGAGGACCGCTACCGGGTAGCGTACGATCGGCAGGTATCGGAGTTCCCGCGGAAGTGCGTCTTTTTCGGGACGACAAATACCCGTGATTTCTTACGGGACGCGACCGGGAACCGTCGTTTTTGGCCAATTGAGGTTTTCCCTGATCGTGCTGAGAGAAGCCATTGGGACGATCTGAACGATGAAGAGGTTAGCCAAATCTGGGCTGAGGTTTTGAGCTGGTTTAAGGCGGGGGAAACCTTGGAGCTGGACAGCGAGGCCCGCATGGAGGCAGAGCGGCAGCAGGCTTCACATATGGAGACGGATCCGAGAGAAGGGCTTATTCAGGAATGGTTGGATACGCCGCTAGAAGATGAAATGGGACGGCCTACGGATGATTTACGTAACCGGGTGTGTGCGGCCCAAATTTGGACGGAATGTCTTGGCAAGAAACGCGGTGATCTCCGTACCTGGGAGTCAAAAGAAATCACGGATATCATGAGACGCATACCTGGTTGGGGTGAAAGAAAGGGCAAAGCAAAGGTACCCGGATACGGTGTTCAACGTGTTTTTGAACGGTTGCCGTAGAAGGTTGCCGAAGGGTTGCCGTGGTTGCCGTAAACGGTTGCCGACGTTGCCGAAGATTGCCGAGAAATCGCATCAACGGCAACCGCCGGAACCCTAATAGCATCAAGGCTTCACAGATTTAAGTTGCCATGGTTGCCGTAAATTCTACTATTTTAATAAAAATATAAATTAACCCGTATAGCACATAGGCATATATAACTTAAACGCGTAAAAACGCAGTACGCGCGTATAGACGGCAATTCGGCAACCTTAGAAAGGAGTTATCGAGATGAGAGAATCAGCACTGGAGCGTCGCTTGGTTCGGGAAGTAAAAGATATTGGCGGAGAGGCACCCAAATGGGTGAGCCCAGGAAACCGGGGAGTACCAGACCGGATTGTACTCTTACCGAATGGCCAAACGATATACGTCGAGATGAAAGCTCCCGGGAAGCATCTGTCCCCTTTGCAGGAGCGCTGGAAACGGAAGCTACTGAAAATGGGGCATCAACATTACAAAATTGATTCGAACGAGGACATTGACCGGTTCATTCAGGAGGTGATGCCGAAATGAAGTTCATCCCACACGTTTATCAGGACTATGCGAGAAAGCGGATCATAGATACGAATTTTATTGCCTTATTGCTGGAGATGGGCTTGGGTTAGCAAAACGGTAACTACTTTGACGGCCATAGACCAATTGCTGAATGACTACTTTGATGCTTGTAAAGTATTGGTGATTGCGCCGCTTCGAGTGGCGGAGGATACCTGGGCCCGCGAGATCGAGAAATGGGATCACCTTCATCACCTGCGAATCAGTAAGGTACTGGGGAGCGCCGCAACGCGCCGGAAAGCATTGAAGGCCGATGCTGATATCTACGTGATCAACCGAGAAAATGTTGAATGGCTTGTCGGTGAGTACGGCAGCAAGTGGCCGTTTGATACGGTGGTGATCGACGAACTCAGCAGCTTTAAGAACCCGCAGGCTAAACGGTTCCGGGCTCTCCGCCGGATCCGGCCGATGGTGAAACGAGTGATCGGTTTGACTGGGACACCGGCACCAAATAGCCTTATGGATCTCTGGGCACCCATGTATTTGATTGATCAGGGTGAGCGCCTGGGCAAGACAATAACCGGCTACAGGGACAAATATTTTAATCCTGGCGCCCGTAGCGGCCACATTGTCTACGAGTGGAAAGCCAAGAAAGAAGCCGAGGAAAGGGTGTATGAAGCCATATCGGATATTGCTGTCAGCATGAAAGCCGAGGATTGGCTGGAGCTGCCTGAACGGATCGACCGGACCATTCCAGTGTCCTTGAGTCCGAAAGCCCAGGAGCAATATAAAAAGCTGGAAAAGGAGCTGCTGCTTCCCTTTCTGGATGCTGATGTCGTCGCCAGCACTGCGGCCGTTCTGAGCAACAAGTTGCTGCAGCTGGCAAGTGGTGCAGTGTACGACGAGGACAAAGGCGTGAAGCTAATCCATGACGCCAAGCTGGATGCCTTGGAGGACGTGATTGAGGCGGCCAACGGCAAACCAGTGATGGTTTTCTATAATTTCAAACACAGTTTGTCCCGAATCCAAGAGCGATTCCCAAAAGCGCGGATCCTGCGGAAAGGCAAAGACGGGAATGAGGATATCAGGGCTTGGAACAATGACGAAATTCCGCTGCTGCTGCTACATCCGAAGTCAGCCGGCCACGGCCTTAACCTCCAGGAGTCGAGCTGCCGGACGGTTGTCTGGTTTGATCAGATATGGAGCCTTGAAGAAGATCAACAGGCCAACGCCCGGGTTCATCGGCAGGGAGTACGACATAACATCGTGGTGATCCGGTTGGTAGCTGAGGGAACGATGGATGAGGACGCAGTGGCCGCACTGGAGCGTAAGGCTGCCGGACAAGATGCCTTGATGGAGGCAGTCAAAGCACGGATAGAAAGGATCAAGGGATGAAGACAACAAGCAATAATCAAAGGCCATTTAATTTACGTTTCAAGGTCTGCACTGAATGCCACAAACGTTATAGATTGGCCTATTTCCCTAAACATAAATGCGAGGTGAAGACGGATGACAAAAGCAGCGGCGCCCGCCGAGCAGATAGTGATCGAGCAGCTAAAACAGTATAGGCAGATACAGGCGCGTATCAAAGTGTTATCATCCTACAGTGTTGGGGCCGGAATTACGGTGTCCCGGCTAAATGAAGACGATCAGCTGCAGGAACTGCACGCCAGGCTGAGGAGGCTGCCAAGTTACATGTATCTGTCAGCTTACGAGCAAAAGCTGGAGCAGACCGCACATGCATATCTTGAACAGTATCCGGCAGGAGTAAGGGCGCAAAAGAGAGCCATTCCGCCGCGTGGAGTTGATGGAGAGGACAGCCAGCTGTTGCGGGAGATCCGAGGGAAGATCCAAAAAATCATCGTGGCACGAGGGTATGATGATAATTCCGATCAAATCGATAAGGTTCTGGACCGCCTGTCTGAGCTTCAGGACCTTCAGGCCGAAGTGGATCGGGTCGATTTTATTCTTTCATCGCTGGAAACTTACAAGCCTTATGTTGCTACACTGCTGAGATGGATATATGTAGAGGGGATGGAGCTTAAGGAGCTTACAGAAAAACTTGAGCTATCTGAAAGCACGGTCAGACGCCGAATCCGAGCAGCCGAAAGGGAATATATAAAGTTGGCGCGATAATGACAGTAAATTGACCAAAAATTGACCGTAAAATGACAAACATATGTTCTTGTTTTTCGTGTCAACCCCTGTTAAAATGATAGTATGCCAAAGATGTATAGAGGCGGTCGTAAATAGTTTTCATAGCTGTTAGGCGGCCGCCTCTATCTTATCCCGCATCAATATGTAGATGGCAACTCATATGGTGCGGAGGTGGTACAGGCGGACGATGAGCCGCCGTCTTATATTGAATCCCCTCAGGGGTGGTACTGCGTCGGTTCAATTCCGACTCAAGGAAAGAATGGGCATACCATCGGTGGTTCGAATCCACCGGGGGACATATCTTTTTCCGGATGTAGTGCAGTGGCAGCATACTTGCCTTGGGAGCAAGTGGTCGCAGGTTCGAGTCCTGCCGTTCGGATTATTCGAAACCTTTGTATCATCTCCTCTTTTTCGCCGTCTCGGATCGAGGCGGTATTTTTTACTTTGAGCCTCTAACCCTTCTCTTCGGATGATTTCTTCGAACGGAATTTAAAGTTCTGTGAGGCTTAATAGTTTCTTGCTTGCCTTCTTCGATTAAGATGAGGACTTTTTCTATGGCTAAAAGGTGTTTATTCATCGGCTCTTGTACATAGAGTTTAGAGGCGAAGTCAAAGAGAACAATTATTGCTATTGCAAACACTAGAAGGATGGTGACTGCAAATATAGATACCAATACGCCTGAAGGCAATATACTTGAGAATAACGCAAAACACGCAATTAATATTGAGAATAGCGGTACAAGACCCATGGTTACATAGTTAACTAAATGATTGCTTTCTGTTTGTACTTGTGATTTTAATCGTATTTCAAAAGCAAGGTCTGATAGCTCTGCCCTTATAAAATTCGTTAAATAGTAATCTAACAGAGCTTGACTATCTCTTGATAATTGAAACCCTCCATTTTGCGTTGGTGACTGTATGTATACTTCTTTAAATTTTTTGTAGGGCTTATTCAACACCTTTTTAATCCAAAAAACTCTTGAATACAAAGGGAAACTTGAAGAAGCTACAATCAGTAATAAAGCTATGACAAGACTTATAATGGGTACAATAAATTCTTTCATGTGACACCTCTCAATAAAGATTTATGATATTAATAAAAACGTTTGAAATCTAAAATGGTTTCCATATTTTTCATTGCGAGAGGAGCTGAAGGCATTGGATCTGGAAACTATTCAGAAAGCAATTGAAGCAGTTCAAAGATTTATGAAGCCGATCGTCGAGGCGTTTAACCGTTTACGGAATGCCTTTAAGCCTGGCTGTCGGAGCATCCGGCTATTATCAAGTTGCTACGAAGAGAGCTGACTAAACGTAACAGGGCTGAAGCCAGAACTCTTTTTCGGCCTGTATCGGTGGTGAAGGTGTATCGGAGCCAAGTTACATATCGGCCTGTTCGGCGGGTAGCACGTAGCAGGTGTTAAGGAGGGAAATACTTCCTGATGTCGAATTGTGATGATAGGGAGGTGGGGAAGATTGGATAGGGATCGAGGACTCGTTCTTGAGATAGTTCAGAAGTTCCAGTTCGATAAAAGACTCAAAAAGTATGCGAATGAACATTTTTTTCACAACAATAGTATTTTTGGAGGGATAAAATCAAAGGAAGATATTGAGAAATACGAAAATCATGTTCTATCGCGAATAGATCAATATAAGAAACTATATCCTTTGGTTAGCGAAGACATAATAGATCTGGAACAGGCTATGGGGAAATTTGAAATAGCCGTTAAAAAGGCAATTCAATTATATGATTCTGAGGCGTTTAGATATTCTTCAGAAGAACTTCAATCACTTATCGATAAAGTATTCGCTTATCACGATGAGGTTCAGAGTATCGCTCTTCGAAAAATGATGCAAGATTGAATTAAAGCACCCTAAGCGGTGCTTTTTTATTTTACATAAAAGGAGCTGATTCACGATGGCAGGAGGGCGGAAAAGTAAATACGAGTCACACGTTAAACCCAAGCTTCTGCTGATCGAGGCGTGGGCGAGGGACGGGATCATTGACGAGGATATATCTAAAAAGTTAGGGATAGCATATTCGACATTTAAGCTATACAAAGAAAAGTATTCGGCCCTTTCGGCTGCCTTAAAAAGAGGTAAGGAGGTAGCTGACGTTGAAGTCGAGAACGCTTTGTTTAAACGTGCAACCGGATATGAGTTTACAGAGAAAAAGTATGTATCGGCGGAAATGTCAGACGATGAATATACCATACAGCAGCAGATCGCCGTTAACAAATATAAATTGGAACATCCAGAAGCAACTATGGTCGAGCTGCGCTCGGTTGAACTGGGTGTATCGAAATATAAAATGGTGCTGGTAGAGGAAAAGACAAAGGAAGTTTCTCCGGACGTCACAGCACAGATATTCTGGCTTAAGAATCGCCGTCCTAATAAGTGGCGCGATAAGCAAGAGATCGGCCACAGCGGAAGCGTGGACGTCAATAACCCGCTTCAAGGCCTTACGACCGATGAGCTCAGGAAGCTGATTCGCGATGGTTGATATGGAGACGATCAAGCGTTACGCCAAAATCGAGCTGGCGCGGCGTGAGTTTTTCGGATTCTGCCAAGCGCTGGCCCCGGACTTTTACAAGGACGATCGGCAGTATCTTATCGATCTGTGTAACGAAATGCAGGACTTCTATCAGTCGGATGATGATATCTTAGTCATCAACGAACCGCCACGGCATGGTAAGTCCAGGACAGCGTCTATGTTTGCTCAATGGGTATTCGGCCAGAATCCACAGGAAAAGGTTATGACTGGATCCTACAATGAGACGTTATCCACAACGTTTTCCAAAGCTGTTCGCAATGGGATCAGCACCGTAAAGGCCGATCCTGATGTTATCGTTTATAGCGATATTTTCCCGCAGGTTCGGATCAAGCAAGGTGACGGTGCCATGAACCTTTGGAGCCTGGAAGGTGGCTATAACAGCTATCTGGCTACGTCTCCAACGGGGACGGCAACAGGCTTCGGGGCTACAATCCTGATCATCGATGACCTGATCAAAAACGCCGAGGAAGCCAATAACGAGAGCGTGCTTGAGAAGCATTGGGATTGGTTTACAAATACAATGCTCTCCCGGTTGGAAGAGGGCGGCAAGATCATCATCATTATGACCAGGTGGGCAACTGGTGACCTTGCTGGCCGTGCGCTGGAGCATTTCAAAGAGGAACGTAAGAAGATCAGGCACCTGACCATGAAGGCGCTGCAGGATGACGGCACGATGCTATGCTCTGACATCCTTTCCCGCGAGTCTTATGACATGAAGGTGCGGGCTATGGGCGAGGACATCGCCAGCGCGAACTATCAGCAGATCCCGATCGATATCAAAGGTAAGCTGTACAGCAGCTTTAAGACGTATCAGGAGCTGCCTAAAGACTTCACCGGCATTTACTCTTATTGTGATACTGCAGACCAGGGCGATGATTATCTTTGCAATATCATCTGGGGCGTGTACCAAAAAGAGGCCTATGTTTTGGATGTTATTTATACCAAGCAACCGATGGAGATTACGGAGCCCGCAGTAGCGCAGGCTCTTTTTTCGTTTGAGGTAAATAAGGAGCGAATTGAATCTAACAGCGGTGGCCGGGCATTTGCACGGAACGTTAAGCGGATCCTGGAGAGTGAGTTGAACAGCAATCGGACAGATGTGAGCTGGTTCCATCAATCGAAAAATAAGATTGCCCGGATTACGTCAAATGCCACGTGGGTTATGAATCATATTTACTATCCGGCAAATTGGCGTGACCGCTGGCCGGAGTATCACAAGGCCATGACGACATACCAGCGTGAAGGGCAGAACGCTCATGATGACGGGCCGGATGCTACGACTGGAGTAGCAGAAACAATGTATCTGTTAGGGGGTTAGAGTTTATGGGTTTATGGATGGGGGTGAAAAATATGATTGCAAAGATGCTGCGGATCCAGCCAGCGCAGGATAATAAAACGATAATCATCCGAGAGCCATTCAGTTATGAAACGAATGTGCTGCGGAATCGGTTGTGGTATCGTGGAGATCCATCAGAGCTGGATCAGTTTTATAAGCAATCGGCAATGGATAGCGTGGGTAAGTCCCGCTTCTGGGCGGCGGTGCCTTCGGAGGATCTTTCCATTCGCAAGATTCATTCCGGATTGCCGGCCATGATCGTTGAACGCCTGGCCGACATCGTAATAGCTGACCTGGACGGCATCGATCTTGGTAAAAAAGAGCAAACGGAGCTTTGGGATGAAATCGCTCAGGACAACGACTTTGATGAGCTCTTAGGGGATAGCATCACAGAGGCACTGGTTACAGGGGACGGGGCTTTCAAGATTACGATTGATACAAACGTGACTGAATACCCGATCATCGAGTTTTATTCGGGTGATCAAGTCGACTATAAGCGGGAACGTGGCCGGCTGCAGGAGGTCTTGTTCTTCACGGATTACCGTTACAAGGATAAAGACTACCGACTGGAAGAGAGCTATGGCTTCAACTATATTCGCAGCCGGCTCCTGAATGACCAAGGTAAAGAGGTACCGTTGGCAACCATTCCTGATACAGCAGAGCTTCAGCCCGAGATTACATTTGACGGTGATTTTATTATGGCGCTGCCGCTCATGTTCTTCAGATCGAAGAAGTGGCCGGGACGCGGCAAGTCGATCTTTGACAGCAAGGCGGACAGCTTTGACGCGCTCGACGAGGTGATCAGCCAATGGATTGACGCGATCCGTGCGGGCCGGGTGCAGAAGTATATTCCGGAGGATCTGATTCCGAAGAATCCCAGAGATGGATCGTTGCTCAAACCAAACCCATTTGATAACCAGTTTATCAAGATTGGTAGTGTTATGGCTGAAGATGCCAAGGGACAGATTGATATGGTTCAGCCGCAGATCCTCTATGAGGCATTTGTCAGCTCCTATTCATCCGCTATCGATATGTGTTTGCAGGGGATCATAAGCCCCGCAACGCTCGGCATCGATCTGAAAAAGATGGACAACGCGGAGGCTCAGCGGGAAAAGGAAAAGGCCACTTTGTATACTCGCGGCAAGATCATTGAGCGACTGAACGAGGTCATTCCGGCATTGGTCGTAACCATTATGAAGGTGTTTGACACGATGAAGGGTACAGCAGCCGGCGAATACGAGGCGAGCGTAAGCTTCGGGGAATATGCCAGCCCATCCTTTGACAGCGTGGTGGAGACGGTCGGCAAGGCGAAGACATATGGCATCATGAGTATTGAGCAGGTCGTGGAAGGGCTATATGGCGATACCTGGACTAAGGAGCAGAAGGCCGAAGAGGTTGCCCGATTGAAGGCTGAGCAGGGCATGACCTCCATGGACGAGCCGCAGACTGGCGAGAAGGATCCGCCACCAGGAGAGGATGACGACCCTGCAGGCGGTGAAGAGTAATGGCCGACAAGGATCCTTATAGCCTGCGTGACGTATTTGAAGAGATGACGTTGAATCTGATTGCTAGCATGAGACGGAATCTATCCCGTCATGAGCGTGAAGAGGATGATGTCGGTTTCCGCTTTGACCAGTGGCAGCTGGCTAAGCTTCGAAGCATAAATAAGTTTAGGCGGGAGAATAAGAAGCTTATTGGAGATGCGGGTACGGCGGCTAATAAGATCATTGACGATGTGACCCAGCAGAGCTTTGTAGATGGCCAGAGTCGTTTCCAGCGTGCCTGGGATCGAATAGTGAATTTCGTGTTGAAGCCTTTTGGCCGCCAGCGCGCAGGAGTGGAGGCGGAAATCACCTTTCCGGAGGATTTCAAGGAGCAGCTTCCCCTGGATCCTACAGAGCCGAAGCCGAAGCGGGAAAAGGGTAAGAAGAGGTTGTCACCTACCAATCCTTTGCCCAAAGCGCCGCAGGAAACGGACTTTTTCGGGGTGAACGAGAAGAAGCTGCGCGCCCTACAGGACGCGGCCAAGAAGGATTTACACAAAGGTAGTGAAGCCGTCTTGCGTAAGATGGACGACGTATATCGGCAGGTCATCTTCAAGGCTGAAGCGCACATGACTTTAGGCGGTATGACGCTGGATCAAGCTATCGACAAAGCATCCAAGGATTTTCTTGAGCGAGGTATAGATGTTATAACGTTCGCGGATGGCCGCAAAATGACCATTCCCGCCTATGCTGAGATGGCGCTACGTACTGTCAGCCAACGGGCAACGTTTTTAGGCGAGGGTAAGAAGCGCGACGAATGGGGCGTCTACACCGTAGTAATGAGCAGTCACGATAACTGTTCTCCGTGGTGTTTACCATTCCAGGGGACGGTCCTGATTGATGATGTTTACACGTCCATCAGTAAAGAACAAGCTGAGCAGCTTTCGCGGGACACTGGCTACTTGCTGCTGTCCTACGCTATGCAGGAAGGCGCATTTCATCCGAATTGCCGGCATACACTTGCTACTTATTTTCCTGGAATTACCCGCCTTCCGGATCCGGTAGATGCTGCGCTTGCCTTGAAGCGGTACGATGCCGAGCAGCGGCAGCGATACCTTGAGCGCGGGATCCGTAAGTACAAACGCTTGGAAGTTGGTTCGATCGACGAGGCGAACCAAGCGAAGTACGGCGCTAAGGTATTGGAATGGCAGGATAAACTTAAGGCACATCTTGCAGTACATCCCGAACTCCGGCGCGATAGAAAGCGAGATCGCATTGACGGCGAGGTTCCGGCGTCTGAACGTAAACAGCTATTGAAAAATGCCGAAGTAAATGCCAAGATTGAGGAAATAAGGAAGCATATCCAATCCGATCAGCAGCCGAAGCATTTGCATATGGGGCATCAGGGCAAGCATATCAAAGGGCATAATAATTACATCGAAGGCAAGAGCTATTTGACCATATCCGCGGATGAGGCGCAGGAGCTCGTCAACCGTTATGCAGGGACTGGGAGATTGAAGACAACAAAGAAAGGCGATTGGGATAATAAAGAACTGGTCGTTTCTGACCGAGTTGTCGGGGTAGCTTTGGATCAGCACACAGGTGAAGCCTTTGAAACGAAGGTGTTTAAAATCCATTATGGTAAAAAGGGCGTTCACATCGTACCAACGAAATGGGAGGAGTGAGAATCTTGTACTTAGGGGGATATGTAGGGAAACAAGTGAGAGTGGTAACAGATGACGGGCAGGTGTTCGTGGGGAAATGTACAGATTATACGCAGCCACTTGACAATGATCCCGAAATCGCGAGTATAGGAGTCGTCACAGAGCCGGGCGCAGGGTATGCTTATGAATTGTACGAAAATGAAATCAAAAGCATAGAAGTTATTGAGTAAAGCACTCTCGAATTTGCGAGGGTGCTTTTATTATGCCGTCTTTTTGGTATTGCAGACGTTAAAGAACAAGACATCACCGGACACGACCGGGATAAAAAGTGAAGATGAAAGGATGAACCATATATGACTAAAGAGGAATTTATCGCAATAGGTTTGACTGAAGAACAGGCCACGAAAGCGGCTGCTGCATCTGCTGAAGAGTTAAAAGGCTTTATTCCAAAAGCTCGCTTCGACGAGTTGAACGAGGCTAAGAAGAAAGCCGAAAAGGATGTCACCGATCGTGACAAACAGATCGAGGAGCTGGGCAAGACTGCGGGCCTTTCTGAGGAGCTGAAAAAGCAGATTGAGACGTTGCAGACTGAGAACAAAACGGCCAAGGAGAAATACGAGACCGAGCTGCAGGACATCAAAATGACAAATGCTTTAAGGCACAAACTTGAAGGCAAGGTTCACGATGTCGATCTGGTGATTGGCATGATTGATAAGAAACTTATCAAGCTCGGAGACGATGGCAATGTCATTCACGGCTATGACGAACAGGAGAAGACGCTGCAAGAATCTAAGGCTTTTTTATTTAAGTCAGAAGAGTCTCAGCAACAGCAGCAGACACCTCCGGGCTTTAAGGTAGGCGGCGGCGGTAATCCAAACCCGCCAGCTGCGACGGCGACCCTCAAGGATGCCATTGCAGCCCATTTTCAAAAATCATAATTTAGGAGTGATTCATAATGGCAGTAACACTGAGTGAAGCAAAGAAAAACGTCCAAGATGCATTGACACTGGGCGTGATCGATGAGTTTCGTAAAAATAACTTTCTGTTGGATAACCTCACTTTTGATGACGCGGTTTCTCCGACAGGTGGCGGAGCGACACTGACCTACGGATATACGCGGCTGATTACGCAGCCGACTGCCGCATTTCGGGCGGTTAACGAAGAGTACAAGCCGCAAGAAGTAACCAAGCAACGTTATACAGTTGACCTTAAAATCTTCGGCGGAACATTTAATATTGACCGCATTATCGCTGGTATGGGTGGTATTGCTAGTGAAGTGCAGTTGCAGTTAGAACAAAAGGTTAAAGCAGCGAAAGCCCTATTTAACGATACGGTCATTAATGGCGATAGTGCCGTGGACGCAAAGGCTTTTGATGGTTTGGATAAGGCGTTGACAGGCTCAAGCACTGAATACGTACCAGGAGAGATAGATCTTTCCACTTCTGCGGCTGTAGACGCCAACTATAAAGTATTTCTGGATGAATTAGACGAATTTTTAATGGGCCTGGACGGAGCGGCGTCAGCAATCATGGGAAACCTCAAACTGATCGCAAAGATTCGCGCATGTGCTCGTCGTGTGGGGATGTATCAAACTAAGCTCGATGAATTCGGCAATCAGATTGAGTACTATGGTGTGACCCCTTTAATCGATCTTGGAGAGAAGTCTGGTTCGAATGATCCAGTCGTTTCGACAAATGCGAACGGTGAAACTTCGCTTTATGCCGCACGTCTCGGTCTTGACGGCTTCCACGGTGTTTCTATGGCAGGTCAGCCGCCTGTGCGCATCTGGCTTCCTGATTATTCGACCTCCGGCGCTGTAAAAACAGGAGAGGTGGAAATGGTTGCGGCCGTTGCACTTAAGGCTACCAAAGCAGCAGGGGTCATGCGCAAGATCAAAGTTAAATAAGGGGTGAATAACCTATGAAATACAAAGACGATTTGCCGAACGGTTACGTCAACGGTTATTATGTCGGTCAGCGTCAAGGCGGGCCGACTCAGGATAAACTGGAACCGCAAGCTGATGGATATGAGGTGCAGCGCAATACCCAACGTCAGGGAACTGTCACACAGGATGCGCTTCAGCCGAATTATCCTGTTCCTGATACCGGCACGAAGCCCAGTGAAGGTGGTGGAAAGTAAATGGCGAAGGTATACGCACCTAATCAGCAATATAGCGGCCTATCTGCTGGCGTTATGTTTGTAAACGGAGTCGGTGAAACGGATAATCCGCATTTGCTCGAATGGTTCGAGTCCAAGGGATACGAGGTTGAAAAAGATCCGGATACTAAACTGGGCCAACCTACTGATTCCCCTGATCCTGAATCCAAGAAGGATCCGAACGATGGAGATAAAGCAGAGGGTAAAGCTGCTGAAAAGCCATCGAAGGGCACAAAATCCGGAAAGTAGGTGGCATTATGGCCTATGCAACGGCAGCCGATTACGATCGATACGGTGACGGGCTGATCCCTGCAGACAAGTTGGAGAAAGCGCTGGACCGGGCATCCGATCAGATCGACCGGCTGACATACAATCGTATTGTGGCGTGGGGCTTTGATAACCTCACGCCTTTTCAGCGTACCAACGTGACCAAAGCAGTTTGCCAGCAGGCGGATTTTGTATTTAAGTATGGGGAATATCTGACCATGCCCCTGTCCGGATACAGTGCCGGCAGCACCAGCATGACGTTCAAAGCCGCCACGGGTGCAGGGGGAGTACAGACCACGGAATCCGTGCTGGATCTGCTTATGCCGACGGGGCTGACGAATAGGGGGTTATGCTGATGAGGTTCCCTTTCCCCAGATGGAACCAGGTCACGCCGGTTCAGGTTTACCAGACGGATTTGTCGGAAGACGGAGAGCCAGTTGAGGATCTGATCTATGACAAGAAGTGCTTTTATGATGAAAAATCCCGGCAAGTGCTCAACGCAGAGCGGCAGCTGGTGCAGCTCTCCGGGCTGATCATCATAGAGGGAGACATTAACCCAGGTAAAACGATTGAGGGCTACGTGCTGATCAGCGGAGAGCGCAAGACGATCTATAAGGCAAAGCGGCCCCGGAATCCGGACGGTAGCGTGTTTTCTACGGAATTGGAGCTGAGCTGATGAAGGTAACTGCAAAGGTCATACTCAACCAGGCAGCTCTAAAGAATTTGGAGCAGATCCAGCAGCAGGCTATCGAAATGACGGCCGAGGCTGTCAAAACGGATATCGTGACGTCTCAAGTTGTACCGAAACAAACCGGGGAGTTGGAGCGTAGCGGGCACGTCGTTGTAGATCGAGGCAAGGCGCGGATCGTTTTCGATACGCCATACGCTAGGCGGTTGTATTGGCATCCGGAATACAATTTCCGGACGGACAAAAACCAAAATGCCCGCGGGAAGTGGATGGAGCCGTATCAGTCCGGAGATAAAAAGGACTTTGCCAAACAAGCGTTTTCTAAATTTGTGAAGCAGCTATCCAAGGGGATGATCAAATGAGGCTGGCGGAGATCCGTGACTGGCTGAAGACGCAAGTCGATTGTCCGCAGTGGTATATCGGCAAAATCGACGGCAAGAAGGAGAAGTGCATCGGCGTGTATAACACGACCGGCGCGCCTGTCCATTTAGCTGTCGGCGGCCTAAAGGCAACCGGGTATCAGGTGAAGGCCATTTCCCTGCTGATACATTGGAGCCGGAATGCGGCTACGGCTGAGGAGAAGGCCCAAGAGGTATATGATGCTTTATTTGGTCAGACGGCTGAGATCGGCGGCAAGCGTGTCATCCAGTTTCGAATGATCACGCCGCAGCCGATCAGCGTCGGGACCGACAGCGAAGGCATCTATGAATATGTCATTGAAACCCACATTTATCATGAAAGGTAGGTATGCGATGTGTTGAAACTTAATTTACAGACATTTGCGACTGTAACCAGCGGGGTCTTCCCCGTTTTTAACATCGCCTTTAAGATCGGCACCAAAGGGCGCGCCAGTACTGCACAGGAAATGGCGCTGATCAAGGAAATGGAGACATTTCAGATTGCGATCGACGGCAACGTGGAAGAATGGACGCCGATGGAAACGGAAGGCTGGGTCCGCCGGCTGATGACCGGGAAGGGCTTTTCTATTACCCTGAACGGCAAGCGTCATGTAGGCGATCCCGGGAATGATTACGTGGCCAACACAGCATGGCAGTCCGGGCTGGATTGCTCCAGCAAATGCAGCATCGAGTTTCCGGACGGCAGTAAGTTGGACTTTGATTGCATCGTGAACGTATCAGCTCCAAACGGCGGCGACAGTACGGCCGTGTCCGCACTTGAATGTGAGCTGATGTCGGACGGTAAACCAACATACACTCCAGCTTCAGCTACTCCCTAAGCGGCGGTCGCTACGACGGCCGACCACACAAACATTGAAAGGATGATTTTAAATGGCAAAGACAATTGATATTTCAGGTAAGCTGACCAACGAGCGTCCGGTGTTGAAGCTGGGCGAAGGCAAGGAATACGAGATCGACAACCGTAAAAATACGGTGCTGGCGATTCAGTCAAAAATGGATGAAGGCTCTGAGGGAACGGCATACCTTGATGAAGTGCTGGAACTTGCGCTCGGCAAGGAAGCTGTGAAGGAGATCAATGAATCCGGTGTTTCCTTTACCGATTACCAGATCATTTTCGTGGCAGCTCTTGCGGGGGCACTTGGTGAGGAGTTCGAGGCCGTAGAAGCCCGATTTCTCGCGGCCAAGCGCGAGGCCTAACAATTGGTATGACCTGTACGAAGATTGGGCGCTTATTGAGGCATCCATCGCGGCTCAGTATGGTATTCGCCTGCGCGCAGAACCGGACATGACTTGGGATGAGTTTTGCACGCTTCTGGCCGGGATCATGCCGGAGACGCCGCTGGGTCAGATCGTTTCCATTCGGAGTGAAAATGACCGGGAAAAGCTTAAGAACTTTACGCCTGAACAGCACCGAATCCGCAATGAATGGCGCTCCAGGGAGCTCAAGCAGGCCCGTTGGACTGACGAGGAAGCGGCCAAAGCTGTACAGGAGTTTCAAAATATTATCAAGCAAGCATTCGGATAAGACACCTTCAAATAGAGGGTGTCTTTTTATGTTGTCTGGCAAGGGGGTGAACGAATGTCAGACGCCGAGGTTGGTAAGGTAAGTCTTGGTCTTGAACTGGTTGGTGGCAGTGATCTTAGTAAGCAGATTACTTTGGCTGCCGGAACGATCGGGGAGCAGCTGACCAAATCCCTAAAAGCTACGTTTGGAGGCTTTAGCTTAAAAGGGTTTGCCAGCAACATATCGCAGACACTTAAGACGACCACCGAAACGGCCATGAAAGGTATTGTCGATGGGATGGAACAGGCCGTAGCTGCCGTAGAGGGACGTCTAGTAAAGTCAATCGATACGGCAAGCCAGGCCATGAAGCAATCCATCGAAGAGAACAAAACGGCTGCGGAACAAGCGATCGATAGCATATCTGAAAAGTTGTCGGGGTTAAAAGGACCCAAGTTTTTAGAAAACCTAAAGCTTTCAGGTGACATAACAGCTGGTGCCCAGGCGGCTTGTTGTTGCGATGGTGCTGGCAGCACTGCTGGTAAACGAACTCAGACGGCCAAGACCAAAGCAGCTCCGGAGCCTTTTGATGCCGACGCAGCTGCAGCAGAAGTAGAACATCTCACAAAGGTGCTGGATAACACCAACGCCAAACTGGAGCTGCAGCACAAAAAACTGGCTGACCTAAAAGAGTCCTATGAGAACACGTTCAACGATGCTAAAAAAAGCAAGATACAAGAAAAGATACTCAATACGGAATCCGCTATTTTGCGACTTACTAAACAGTCTGATGACACAGCCGCGAAGATTTGGAAACTACAGGACGCTATAGATCAAGCAGCTACTAGTGCAAAGCAAGCCGCACAGGCATCCACCCAGGTCACGACAGCGACACAGCAGATGGGGCAGGCAGCGAGTAAAGCAGCAGCTAGTAACCAGCAAGTTGCCCACACGGCAAGCCAGGCAGCGGCCGCATCGCAACAAGCAGGGAAGGCTGCAGGTCAAGCCGGACAATCTACGGGTCAAGCATCACAGCAGACTAATCGGGCGAACAAATCTACAAACAAACTGACCAACAACTTGCATAATGCAGCTAAGGCTGCTGCCGGGGCAAGTTCCTCGTTTGATAACGCGGGGCGCAGCGCAGGGAAGATGGGTAACCATTTTACCCAAGCTTTTTCCCGGATCTTAAAACAGGTATTTGTCTTTTCAGTCCTATATAGGGCAGTCCATGACTTCAACTCATATCTGTTCAGCTCGTTGAAAACAAATCAACAATTTGCAGCATCCTTGAATGCGATACAGACCAATTTGCGGGTAGCCTTTCAGCCGATCTATGAAGCCATCCTTCCTGCGATTAATGCGCTGATGTCCTTTCTCGCCAAAGCGACGGCCTATATTGCCGCCTTTATCTCTGCGCTCTTCGGTAAGACTTATCAAGATTCTTACAAGGCCGCTAAGAATATAGAGACAGCGAAGAAAGCGATGGAAGGCTACGGTAAAAAAGCCAAGAAAGCCGGCAAGGATGCCAAGGGCGCTCTTGCGAGTTTTGATGAGCTGAACACATTGGATTTTAGCAAGGCGGACACAGGCGTTGACGATGGCGCCGGTGGCCCTAAAAATAAAGGCTTTGAAATGCAGATGCCTGATATGGACATAGCTGGCATACAGGCCCAAATGGACAAACTGGCGGCAGACGTTAAAGCAGCGTTTGACAGCGCTTGGAAAGGTGTTAAGTCCGGATGGGATTGGTTAGTATCCACGTTTGGCCCGAGCTTTCGAACAGCCTGGGGGGAAATATCTCCGGTGCTCGACCGCTGGAAAGAGCAGTTCAAAAAGATGTTCTCGGACATCATGACGCTTGGGGAGCCACTAAAAAACTGGATTCTTACCGGTCTTGTCCCTTATTGGCAGCAAGGCATTCAGTTGGCGGGTCATGTATTGGCCGGTCTACTTGATGTTGTGCTGCAAATCGTCACCAGTATATGGGATGCTGCATTTCCGATCCTAAGCAAATTTGTAAGCGAGGGACTGCCGCGGCTCACTGAATTTATGATGGGCGTCCAGGAGATTTTTCGAAAGCTCTTCGATCTGGTCAAGAAGATCTTTGATGATATTTGGCAGGGTGCGGTTGACCCGGCTATGAAGCTGATATCGAAGGTCATTCAGGACACGCTCGACATCATTTTCAAGTGGTGGGATGAGTGGGGAAAGAAGATCATGAACGGCCTCAAGGCCAGCTTGGACGGCATTAAAAAGCTTTGGGAAAACTTGTGGAATAGTTTCCTCAAGCCGTTCGTCACCAATATGCTCGATATGCTGACCTGGCTTTGGGATAAGCATCTCAAGGGCCTGGTTCAGGAAATCGGCACTTTTGTAGGGAAGCTGATCACAGCGGCCCAAGATATTTTTAACAAATTTATCCTTCCAATTGTTAACTGGCTTGTACAGAAACTAGGGCCCACGTTTTCGAACATCTTTTCCTTAATCGGCGATGTGATCGGCACGGCACTGGCCGTTATATCCGATGTTGCTAAAGGTATCATCAAGGCACTCGGCGGCGTTATCGACTTTATCGCAGGAGTTTTTACTGGAGATTGGAAACGAGCCTGGGAAGGCATCAAGACCATATTCAGCGGTATTGCCGACGCCATCGTCGGTATTTTTAAGGGAGCCGTTAACTTGGTGATCGATGCAGTCAACTTCCTGATCCGGCAGCTGAACAAGGTCAAAATCGATGTGCCTGAATGGGTCAGCAAGATACCAGGCATGCCAAAGGCGGGAACATCGATCGGATTTGATGTACCGACTATTCCTAAGCTTGCCAAAGGTGGTCTTGCCTACGGTCCGACGCTGGCAATGGTCGGCGATAACCGCGGGGCTGGTGCGGATCCCGAAGTTATCTCGCCACTCTCTAAGCTGCAGGAAATGCTCGGATCGAACAACCAAGGAATTGTTGAAGTCTTAATGATGATCCTTGAAGCGATCCGAAATCAGGATAACCGTGCAGTGCTGCAGATAGGGGAAACTGAGCTTGGACGAATTGTCATTAAAGCGATCAATAGCGCACAGCGTCAAGCAGGGCGTACTTTATTAGATGTGTAGGAGGTCGTGATGCAACTTAAAATCAATGGTCAAGATATCGCCGTCATACCTTCTCAATTTCAGGTGACCACGATGGATTTGGACGACGGAGAATCTTCCGTTCGGACGGTTGATGGAACGCTTAACCGGGACAGGATAGCAGTTAAACGTCAGGTTGAAATGACTTGGGGGCCACTCAGATGGTCGCAAATATCAAACATCCTGAAGGCTATGGACGGGGTATTCTTCGATTTCACTTATCCGGACCCGATGGCTGGATCCTACATCACAAAGAAGATGTATGTCGGGAACCGGCCGGCACCGTTCGCGGTAGCGAAGGGTAACGAGATCCTATGGAATGGCTTAAAGGTCACATTAACGGAGCGATAGCCTATGTATCCAATATCACCGTTATATGCGGATTACCTTAAACGCCTTGACCGTGAGTTTCTGGTCAAGGTAAAAATCAACGGGGAAGATTACACAAATGCTTCAATAGTGGAGTTTTCAATCGAAAACAACCTGACCCTTTCAGAAGGCTTTGAGATCGGGACGGCCATCCCAAGCAAACTGACGATTAAGCTGCGAGTCAAAAATGAGATCCCTGCAAATGCCAAAGTCATTCCTTATCTGGCTTTATCGCTGGAAGGCATGACCTGGCTTGAGGCAGTTTACCCATGGCAAGACATGGACATCCCATGGGCGGCTGCGGCTACAGAGTGGATGCCGCTCGGGGAGTTTTACGTGGACAATCGGGAAAAGATCAATGACGTGTGGACCTTTACGTGTTATGACAAGTTGGTCTTTGCAGATGTGGCATATATCTCGCAGCTCCGTTACCCGGCGACTCAAAAGGCGGTATGGGATGAGATTTGTAACCGGCTGGGCTTTAAGTATGACAGCAGCGTAGTGATCAACCCGTCGTATCAGATCCAGGCAGGGCCAGCCGGATACACTTGCCGGCAAGTGTTGTCATACATCGCCGGCGCAAATGTCGCCAGTGTTTACGTGAGCAAAGACGGGATCATCAGGTTTAAGCGATTTTCTGCTAATGATCCTGCTGTGTTTGACATGACGACGGCCGATTATTTTAGAGTCAAGCTAACTAACCCGGTTAAGAGCTTCAGCCGTATTGTTGTCACGTACAACACTGAGGATGGCCTAACATACGAAGCGGGCAAAGGTGACGAGAACCATACCTTACAGATTGAGAATCCGTTTATGACGCAAACCATGGTTAACAACCTGCAAGCGGCGCTAAACGGATTTTCTTATTTGCCCCTTGATATGGATTCCCGTGGGTTCCCCCACTTGGATCAAGGGGATATCATCGGCTTTGCTCAACAAGAGGATAGCACATGGCTTGAGACTGTCACGTCGTGGGCGGATACCCATATCCCTTGGGATGGTATCGTTAAGTACAAGTCGATCATTCTTAATCAGGTTATGTCCTTCAAAGGCGGCCTGAAGCTTACCATTAATGCGCCGTCAGTATCAGAGCAGCAGTCTGAGTTTGCCCTAGAGGGATCGCTTTCTCAACAAGTAAACCGGCTTAACCAGAATGCCGTTAGGTATGGAAAACCTTACTACGGCATTACTCACAGTCGGACTGAAGGCTTTGTTGTAGAGCGGGAGGACCACAAAAGTAAGCTGACCTTGAACAGCGATAAAATGGATTGGCAAGTTAATGGTCAATCCACTCTTTACTATGATGCATGGGCGAATAAGCTTAAATTTAACGGACACTTGGAAGCGGCCAGCGGTACTTTTTCAGGAGATTTGCAGGCTGCTGGCGGAACATTTACGGGGACGCTACGAGGAGTTGATGGCGTTTTTACCGGCAATCTCTCTGCCGTCGGTGGAACCTTTACAGGGACGCTGGTAGGTGTAAATGGCACATTCAGCGGAACGGTAAAGGCTGGTCGGGTCGAGGGTGGAGAAATCATTGGCTCGTATATTGAGGGCGCTGATATCCTGGGGAGTAGAATTAAAACAGCAGCCTATGGGGATCGGATCGAGTTGGATCGAGATGGGTTCGTTTATTATGACAGTAGCAACTCTCGGCGGGTAGCGCTTGGAACAAATACGATGGGTGGAATATCCGGGCATACCTATTACAATTCGTCCGGGCAGCCTTTAGGCCTGATTTATGCACTTTCCAATGATCTAGCTGTGATCGGTAACCGAAGCTTATTGCTTGCTGCAAATGGAGGGCTTATTTATTTGCAAGGGACCGTACAATTTACAGGATCTGTTATAGGTTTAAATTTAGGTATCGGCCAAATTTCAGGTCTTGAAAGTAGACTTGCCGCAATAGAATACGCCCTAAATAACCATACACACAGCGTTACATTGCCTACACATAACCATGGCAATAACGCCAACCAAAACTGGGGCGGAACCTTTACCACCTCAAGACCGTAATGGTATTATTAAGGATAATAATGCCAGCGGAGGTAATCGCAAATGAAAAAATGGATGTATCTTGTAATTGGTTTAGTCATTGGCGTTGTTGCAGCGACTTCTAGTAGTGCTCTTGCAGCGCAGGTAAAGGGTCTTGTTGGGCAAAAAGTGACTGATGAATACACTGTTGTGGTAAATGGTAAAAAACTATCAGATAAGGGTGCAGTTATTAATGGCAGAACGAATGCCCCTGTTCGAGCCCTATCTGATGCGTTAGGAGTCGATTTGAAGGTGGACGGAAAGACAATAAACATAAGTACAGGAACAGCCTCTAACGAAGCTGCTAATGTTCCTCAATCAAACAATAAGTATATCGGTGACTCAAAGGAATCACTTGAAAGAAATAAAAATAGTCTTGAGAATAATATTCTTGCCCCTATGATTAAAGGACGGGAAGATATTCTTGCCGAAATTAAATCGTTGCAAGAGACAGAAGCGAAGGGAATCCCGGTTCCTGTGCTTGCGGAAAAGCAGAAGCAGCTGCAGCAATATGAAACTGACATTGCAAAGTACAAGGAAGAACTACGCCAGGTAAACGAAGCTCTCGCAGCTCTCCAAAAATAGCAGTTCTACTCTTTACCAAATCATGGTACTATGTACCCATGAATACTTTGGGTGTTAGGGGGCTATTTTCTCATGCTGTACTTTCTGTGTTTCTTGCCACCACTTGCAGTTTTGTTCTGCGGAAAACCAGGCGCATTTCTTTTAAATGTTATCCTAACAATCTTCGGCTATATTCCTGGCGTGATTCACGCCTTCTTTGTGGTCAACAGTCACAAGGCGGATAAACGGAATAGAGAGCTGATTAGAGCAATTGAACGTAACCGATATTAAAAAAAATAATATACCAATAAAGGTCTCGCCAATCCGGTGGGGCCTTTTTGATTTATTTGATTTATTTGATTTAAAGGAAGGTGAAGACGTTGGCTCAAGTACAACAAATCGTTCGCTGTGAGCTGGATCCTTCAAAGCCGGTGCCTGAGATCTGCGCGGTGATCACAGCTTTAACCCCATATCATCCAGGCCAAGAGGAAGCGATCCTGCAAGGTGTAAAAGACGCAGTGGAGCAACGATTGATGCAATTGAAAGGAGCTGATACACATGCCGAACCGGTACGCAAACCTGATCGGAAGTAAGAAGATTAGTGAGGACTTTAATAATATCAACATCGGCTTTGATCGGGTTCAAGCAGAAATGGACGCGAACAAGGATACAACCGACAAGCATATTGCCGATAAAGATATCCATGTAACTAAAGCCAAAAAGGATGAGTGGGACAGCAAGGCGCCTGGCAGCACGCAAACCGATCTTAAAGCCCATACCGACAATGCGGATATCCATGTGACCAAAGCGAAGAAAGCGGAATGGGACAGTAAGGCCGCCGGGGCGCTGCAGGGGACTGTCGATACCCATATTGCTGATAAGGTCGCGCACCTTACCAAGGATGAGCATGAAAAGCTGACCAAGCTGAAGGAGGGCGGGGAAGCTAACCAGAACGCTTTTTCCAAGGTTAACGATATCGGGGCGACCAACCCGAGCGATTCCATCACCATTAAAAATGGAACAGGGATCAAAGTAACAACCAATGTATCAACAAAAGAGGTTACGATCACAGCGACAGGTGAAGCCACTCCAGGCCCTCATGGAGAATCCCATGATCCAGGCGGAGCTGACCCCATCCCGGCTCTGGTTGCTCTTGTTGAAAAAGTTGACAGCCAAGATGAGGATATTCAACAGGCTGCAGCTCAAGCTAATGAGGCATTGGCGAAGGCTCAGGCAGCGCAACAAGCTGCCGATGCGGCACAAGCTACAGCTGATGCAGCTGAGACACCTACAGGGGCGCAGACAAAGGCGGATCAGGCTCTTAAAGATGCTAAGGCGCACACCACGACAGTGACCGATAATATGAACAAGGATTACGTTCGTTTTTCTGGATGGGGCGGAACGACAGGCGGCACAGATGACGTATTCACGTTGTCTATAACGCCGGGAATCACGATCAATGAAGGGTTTGGCGTTAGCTTTATTGCTGACAGGGACCATGCTACACCAGGACTTAAGATCAACCAATTCATTGCATACAAAGTAGTAACTGATGTTGAATCCAAGAAACCAGTTCCTTTTAAAAAAGGTCGGACGTACACTGTTCGCTTTAGTGGTGGCTATTTTTTGCTAGATAGCGGCTCTGCTTCTGGCGGTGGGGCCGCGATTCCTAACTCCTTTGAGGCAACTATAAAAAGAATGTGGAACTTCCAACCCGGAGAATTCGTACGTGCAATTCCAGAATACGACGATGATATAGGAAATAGAGTTGAAGTATACCCAGGGAACACCGCCACCATATATTGTGCAAAAATATCTTACGATGGGAATTGGATGTTTTTATTAGAAAAGGATGGATACAATAGTTTTGTTATTTCTACCCATCAGTACGATTATTCTAAGAGAAATTTCGTTAAAAAAAGTCAGATTTATGCTGAATCCGGGTATACTCCCGGAAGCCAAACGCTAGAATGCACTCCAAACGGTAAGGTTTTGTTTGTTGGAAACAAGGGGAATTCGCCGTTACTTGTGGCATACGTAAGAGATAACAACGGGAACTTGACCAAAACAAATTTACCTAGCACACCTGTTTATTCCATAGAGCAAATGGCAGCTTCTCGCTCTACATTCGTTTCTAATCCAAGTTTTCACGGGATACTGGTAGCAACATCTTCGACCTTATATTTATATAATGTATCCATAGCTAACTCTAGTATTTCTGTGGGGACAATAGATGTGCAGCCTAGTGGGACAATACACTCTATAGGCGGCGGGGTTCGTTATTTTGTCATTGTTTACGGTGGTACTCCGCAGACATGCAATTATTATTACAATGACACAATTGGAACATTGTCAAAAAATAAGGCGTTTGACATAGATTACCCATACAAAGCGTGTGCTATAGATTCAAGCAACGAGCTCGCTATCTACTCTAATGCTATAGTCAACCAAAGATACAGCTTAATGGTTGAGGTGAGAAAAGTAAAAGATTTAGGTAGTAAAGTTGCACGAATAGAAGAAGACAGCTGGGGACTTGTTTTATCTATGCAAGTGTTTCCTTACATCGGTGGCGCTCTACTTTTAGCAGATAGCGGAAAACTGTACTATCGTGGTACTGACATGTTTGGGTCTACTACCAGGTTTGAGTACAATCTCGGTGTGTCTTCAGGCGTTATTCGCGGTTTCGCCATGACCAGTGATTATTCTACGCTTATTGTATATGGAAATACTAGCTTATCTCATGGGAGATCTAGCGGAATAATCGGTATTAGAACGTCGTTTTCTATCTATCCCCACCGTATAGAATACGCTTGGAACCCACCAGTCAACAGTTTTGCTATAGATATTGATGGCGGTAACTATAAGACCGCCGGAAAAGGAATTATAATGACGCCTATAGTGGAGGTAAAATAAAATGGAAACAGAAACACAATATTACTTGCGCGTGGAAATAGTTGAGGGCAAAGTGGGAAAACGAATTAAAGACATACTGGCGTTTGAAGAAGAAGGTTACATTCCTGCGGATGTAAAAATGCCACTACCGTATAACTTTACATCTGGCTGTTATTATCTCATGGAAGATGGCAGCATTGTACGAGATGATGAAGAATACTATGCGATCATCGCAAAGACAGAAGAACCGAAGTACGTCGATTTGTATGCTGAAATCAGAAAAATTAAGAATGAAATCGCAGAGATTAAGAAATAAGAATAGGCACCTTTTGGGGATCTTTATTTCAATATACGAGTAGACAACGCCACATAGGCGTTTTTATTTTTGCCTTCGGAGCCGATCCGGGGGCATTTACTTTTTATTCTCCAAGGAGTGATGGGATGGACTGGGGAGCAATGATAGCCGTAATATCCGCGATCAGCGGCATTGCGCTGGGCTGGCTTGGTAGGGCCCGAGCGGTTAAAAAGGACGTGGCTCAGGAGGCTGGTACCGGCGCATCACTACAAACGGATGTCGAGTATATCAAGCGCGGTATCGATGATATCAAGGTTGATCTACGCATGCAGGGGCAGCGTGTCGATGGACTATCTGAGCGTTTAACACGAGTTGAGGAATCGGCCAAGCAAGCGCACAAGCGGCTTGACCGGTTAGAAGAATAATATATTGAGAGGATGATTTTAATTGGATTGGGATACAATTTACGGACTTATTGACGCTAGATTGCTGGTAGTGGTCGCTCTATGTTGGGTGATTGGGTATGTGCTAAAACAGACGCCTAATGTACCTGACTGGACCATTGTATACGCCGTTACAATTGTTGCGGTGGTAGTGACAGTATGGATGCTTGGCTTTGGGCCGGAAGCGTTGATTCAGGGGGTTTTGGCTGGGGCATTCGCAGTCTACGGCAACCAGCTATTAAAACAGACAACTAAGAAGGGGGAGTAAACAGTGCTTTATAGAAAAGACCCTATTCCAAAAGGTACGGCTAATAATCGGCGTCCTGGGTATTCGATGTCTCCGACCACTATTACGATCCATAATACCGGCAACCCATCGAGTACGGCAGACAATGAGCGGTCATGGCTTACCAATCCAGGTAATACCCGAACGGCTAGCTTCCACATTGTCGTAGATAGCAAAGAGGCTATCGAATGTATTCCGCTTAATGAAAATGCCTGGCATGCAGGTGACGGTAGCGGTGCAGCAAGTGGAAATCGAACGTCGATCAGTATTGAGATCTGTGAAAGTGGGGACTATGCCAAAAACTTAGATAATGCCGTTCAATTGGTTGCTGGCATGCTGCGCGAACGAGGATGGGGGGTTGATCGGCTCCGGCGACATTGGGATTGGAGTAAGAAGATATGCCCAAGGCTCATGTACGATGGTGGTAAGTGGACAGGTTGGTTTGATTTCAAAAATAGAGTGGCCGCTGAGTTGGCCGGGAAGGATGAGGGCAAAGTGACAAAACAGGAATACGAGGCAATGGAGAAACGCATAGCGAAACTGGAGGAAGACAATAAGCTTGTACCGGCTCCGAAGTGGTTTATATCGGAGTTTGGATCTCCTGATTTAAAAGGTCTGATCGCAGACCCGCAGCTTACAACAGAGGGATGGCGCACGCTGGCAATCGGTTTGCGGTCTTCCAGAAAATAGGGTATTATTGTATCAAATCCGAAAGCATCGGTAAAAAGACTCTGCTGGCTAACATCGCTGGTAGAGTTTTTATTTTTATGTTTAATCTAGAGTGTGTCTTCAAACCTAATTTAACCATAACAAAATAGAGGCCAATGATAGAAAGGCCGCAAAAGTACAGGTCAGCTTATCATAGCGAGTAGCCAACCTACGATAATGTTTGAGCTTGTTGAATAAACATTCCACCAGGTGGCGTTCTTTATAGAGCCACCAGTCGCATTTTCGCTGGGCTTTGCGATGTTTCCGACTTGGGATGACAGCAAAAGCGTGCTGTTTCTCAATCAATTCCAAAATATTGTTCATGTCGTAACCTCGATCGGCAATCACAGTTTTACCGGTGAGATCCATGGCTTGAAGCATTTCATAGCCCTTGACACAGTCATGGCTATTGCCAGCAGTCAGTTCAAATCGTAACGGATTTCCAAGTGCATCTACGATAGCATGAATTTTGGTTGTTATTCCGCCTCTGGAGCGTCCGATGGCTTGAAATTGCTGCCCCCTTTTGCGCCCGCTCCATGCTGATGGACGCGAACGATGGTAGCATCGATCATGATATTTTCAAAATCGGGAGATACGGAAACATGCTTTAGAATTTCATCCCATATGCCGGCCATCTGCCAGCGTCGAAAACGAGTATACACCGTTTTCCATGAGCCATAATGCTCGGGTAAATCCCGCCAAGGCGCTCCAGACCTTGCAACCCAAAGCATGGCGTTCAGCATCATGCGATTATCTTTCGCAATGCGTCCACCTTGAGGTTTTCGTTCTGGCGGCAGTAAATCTTTAATTTTTTCCCATTGATCATCACGTATTTCATATCGTCTTTTCATATGGCAAGTTTACCATGTTTTGGGGTGGATTTATAGTTTGAAGACACACTCTAGTATTACAAGAACATTATTAATTTATTGTAGTGAAATTTTATAATGAAGTTATAGAGTGAAAAATGATTGATAGCCCTGAGTGGGAAAAATTTACCTCTAAACAAAATCAAAAATAATTAAAAATCCCTGCTGAATTCAGTTGAAGAGGCACTTTTTCTTGATTACGGAACATATGTTCCTGTATAATAATAATGATAGTTCTTGTATTGAGGATTTGCAACGGTAGCAGACCTAGGGTGAAGAAGAGACGGTTGAGCGGCTAGGTCGAAACTTCTTGGCCCTGATTGAGGGAAATACACGGAATGCATTACGGAGCTTATAATGAAAACTTACGAATATTGAAAAAAGTAATGCGTATGCTAAAATTGTTTTTAGTTGGAAACGGGGGAATGGCAGATGGACGTAGTATTGAAAGTAGTGAAGTATGTAATAATGTATATCCCTGCAATTTGGGGGCTTCATACTTGGTTGTATGCCAAAAACCCGAAATATTATTTTTTTTTCGTAAGAAAAATTTCAAAATGGCGCGATACTACTTGGTCCATAAATGCTAATTTTCAGCCCGAACATATTGTTGGTTTTTATCAACAATTTGAAGATGTATTAAGATCCGTTTATAAAGAAGAACATTATAAAAGAACAGTTAACATGGTTAATAAAAAAATGTATGAGTGCGGTATTTTTAATATCTTGGTTCAAGATGATTTTGATAATGGTAATTTTTCAACGAAAACAGTATTCATTAGGATTTCTCAGTTAAATGTAACATTGAAAAGAGCAGAGGAAGTTCTACGGGAGTTGCGAGAACTTTTTAATGAAATTGAACGGGTAATTAAACCAATAAGTTCAATATATAGCTTAGATATCCATTTTAAGCTAGGAAAAAACCCTTTTTATGGCTTAATGGTACAAAGACTCGGTAAAGAAAATGTCACACATTTTGAATGCTTCTTTCCTATAAGTGCTATTGTTCCTAAAAATAATGGGAATGACAGAAATCAACATTATTTACGGGTATACAAGGAAAAACTATCCATAAATGAGACTTCATTTGATATACTGGAAGAAACGGCCAAGAGGGCGTTACTTTTTAAATGAGGTGATTTTGTGTTTAGCGTAAGTGTTTTTGATGTAACACCCCAAGAAGGTGCTCACCTTAATGAAATAGTCCGTGAAGGACAACATTTTAGCGATACCCAGCGGGTAAATAACTTCGATGAAACATTAGAAACGTGGATTTTTGCAAATGAAACTTCTCCTGCTGGCTATAAAAATTACAGGATCGTCACAGATGAAGTTTTCGATTTTAGAGCAAGAGTTAAAGGAGAATTGATTGACCAGGTTGTTAAACAAGAAACATACCAGATTTATCTTCATCCTGAACAGCGTAGATTGGTGGCTATGTGTAGGAAGGAAGACGCCCATAAAGCAGCATTAATATTCGAAAACAGATTCCCTATGCAATTAGAAAAACATCGATTTAATATACTTGGAATTATTGCGGAATCAGCGGATGTACGAGGAGCTCGTTTTAACGTCCAAATAGAGACCGTAACTGGTGTATCGCTTAAGGGCTCAAATATTGATGGAACTCAATATTATAGTAATATGCTGCAAGCTGGTCAATTAACAGGTGTGATTGTTACATATGATCATGGAGACAGGACCGTTACTTTTAGAGTTTCAGTTGATGGAACATTATTGTTTTACACTCCCCTGACAGAGTATGAATCGTTGGAGTTTATTGAAATGCTTTATGTCATCTAATTGCTGTAAGTATCATAAAGGAAATCTCCGCTGGTTGTTTACGGCGGAGATTTTTTCTTCTATTATATATCGAACTCTTCCCAGCCAAGATCAGGAGGAGAGATATCCACAATCTCCAGGTCCTCTGCTGCTACGACCAGCATACCGATTTCTCCAATATCGACCAAAGCACCGGTTCGGTATTCACCAGAGAAAAGCTGGAACGTTCCGACATCCAATACGATTCCACCACGGCCACCGTACCCGCTTGTATGATCAGGGGCAATACGAACAGGTAATCCAGGTTTAAGATCCTCATACTTCAAAAGATATTCCTCCTCCATGTCTGCCCCTTTTTAAGCAAAAGGGGCAAAAAAGGGGCAGATTTTTTCCTGAACTTGCGTCTTGTCTGACCGTCATAGACTAGGACAAAATCTCAAAACCGTTGATATATAAGGATTTTTGCCGGGATTGACCACCATAGAATAGGGGCATTATCAGCCTTCCAAGCTGGTAGCGTGGGTTCGATTCCCATCACCCGCTCCATATAAAACAAACAACAACGCCAAAAGGGCGTTTTTTTGTTATATGGGAGAGGGGTGGAGATGAGAAGCCACGCAGCGTGGGTGCGACCGTCCGTGCAGCAACTATGAATAAACTCAATCAGGACGCGCGTCAACATGACCTTTATCCGCGAGCCGAGGGCTCGCACTTAGTGTAACGAAGGCCGTGGAGCTTCACATGAGGCAGCTTGTTGGAAGCAAGTAACCGGCTCCAGGTCAATGTCGGGGTGGAAGGGTAATCATAATACCCTGGCCACCGTGGAAAATGTATTGCTTATTTTCACCGAGCCAATTTTTACAGCACATTCTTTCTTTTTTCCACTCACGCTCATAGCGTTTAAGCTCGTCCATATATACCATTTTGGCATCGCCACCCAGCCCCCAGATTCCTCTGTCTTAACCTCGCCCTCAATTTTGTTTCCTTCTTCATCAAGAGTGTTTGCTTCTCGATCCAGATCGCGCACCGCACATGATCTACATCAGGCTACTCTAGGGCCAGCAGCTCACCCCGTCTGAAGCTTCCAAGGATCGCCCCGGTAGAGTATCACTCATACGCCGTGATCCTATAGAAGGAAAAGTTGGGCTTTTTTATTTTGCATGACAAAAGGATAGGGATGATGAAAAACCAAGTTATAGCCATACCACTTTTTACCGTAATGCCCATACCAAATCCTGATTAGACCATAAGATACAGTGTATTTTAATTTAAGGAGGGGTATAGATGAGCGAAGTTGTAGCCGGAGCATATGGTTTCCACCATCATCATCATATGAACATTGGAATGATCCTAGTCCTGTTCATTCTGTTGGTAATTATCTTGAAAACATTCTGTTGGTAATTATCTTGAAACATTTGAGTCATCTCTGCATATAATGAAGCGAGTCCTGTAATTTAGCAGGCTTCGCTCATTTCTCAAATCCATTTGATATAAAAAAATTCCCATCCGGTATCTGTAGGGTGGGAATTTTTTTATATTGAATAGAGAACATATGTTTCTATTCAAGGAGGCGCCAAAGATGGCGAAAAAGTTAGAAGGGAACGGGCTATTTGAATCATCAATGCTAATGCTCCCAGAACATCGGGAAGCTTACAATCATTACATGGTCCACAAAGCCCCACAACCAAGGCTCTGGAATGAGATGGAACGTTCCGACATCCAACACGATTCCTCCACGGCCGCCGTACCCACTTGTATGATCAGGGGCAATACGAACAGGCAATCCAGGTTTAAGATCCTCATACTTCAATGATGTTCCTCCTTAATGCCTGCCCCTTTTTAATCAAAAGGGGCAGAAAAGGGGCAGATTTTTTCCTAAACTTGCGTCTTGTCTGACCGTCATAGACCGGGAGAAAATCTAAAAACCGTTGATATATAAGGATTGTTGCCGGGATTGACCACCATAGACTAGGGGCATTATCAGTCTTCCAAGCTGGTAGCGTGGGTGCGACCATCCGTGCAGCAACTATGAATGAACTCAAACAGGACTCGCGTCAACATGACCTTTATCCGCGAGCCGAGGGCTCGCACTTTGAATCAAAATGTTGAGTATTCCCATCACTCTCTCAACTGTAAAAAATTCTTGAAACCCCTGTGCCGCAACCTTTCCTGTTTCGTTTTCAATTTACGCATGCAGGGACAAAGAGGGGATAATTTGTCCACGCGCATGACACGGGTCGAAGAGCCTGCCAAGCAAACGCACAAGCAAATTGACCGGATGGAAGAATAATATATTTGAGAGGATGATATGTGCCTGACTGGGCGATTGTAGATTCATTACGATTGTTGCGATGGTGGTAACTGTATGGATACCCGGATTCGGTCCGGAATCTCTTAGGGGGTACTCGCCGGAGCGTTTGCAGCATACGGCAACCAGTTTGTAAAACAGGCAAGAAAGAGTGGTAGCGATGGGTAAGCTCGTATATTTTAGCCAAAAGGATAAACGATGGAAGGACGTCATGTACTCCATTCGCAATGACAAAAAGCAAACTATCGGAACATCTGCATGCGGACCGACAAGCGCAGCTATGGCCATCAGTTCCCTGATCGGCCAAACTGTGTTACCCACCACAGCGGCTGCCTATGCGCTTAATAATGGTTACCGCACAATTGATACCGGCACGTCATGGGATTTCTTTGTATCGATCGCTAAAAACTATGGTGTTGCATGTAAGCAGACCGACAGCCTTAGAGAGATAAAAAAAGCTCTCAGTGATGGGAAGATCGTTATCGCGTCCATGGACAAAGGTAACTTTACAGGTGACGGTCACTACATTCTGCTGGTTGGAATCTCCAATAAGAACGGAGAAACTTGGATTAATGTATTTGACCCTAATCACAGCAATACCAAATATGGCACAGATGGTCTGATTGATCAGGGAATTAAGAATGACGGTAAGGTATCGGCAAAGGAAATTGTATTTGTTAAGCAAGCAAAGCAATATTGGATTTTTTCACATCAAACCAAGGAGGATGAGGATGAAACTGGAGGAAGACAATAAGCTAGTGCCAGCTCCGAAGTGGTTTGGTTCGGAATTTGGGTCGGCTGATCTGAAAGGTTTGATCGTAGATCCACAGCTTACGGTAGAGGGCAGGCGCACATTGCCTTATTCCGGAAAAAGGGTATGATACGGTGAAATCCGAAAGAATCGGTACAAAAAGGCTCATCTCACCATTATGCGGGATGGGCCTTTTTGTTCTTATTACTCTTCTTCGGGTCTTCTCACATGCAAGGGTGGAGGGATCAGCCAACCTTTTTCTTTACTCATTTGGAGTATCCGAAGTCCGATTGCTGCTTTGGTGGCATGGTATTTGAGAAACAATGCCCCAATGTCTTCTCTGATGCATTGACCAATAACTGAACTGCAGGCGACAAGTCCAGCCGCAGTTTCTACGGCTATTTTTGCTGCGATTTCCGGATCGGCAAATCTGGCGCCTACGGGAATATCCTCTAATTTGGCGTCTGGCCTTTCTGGCAAAATAGGTGCAGGAGCAATACCATTATCAGTTAGAAGGGTGTCGCACTCTTTAATTTCAAGTTTTGCTTGGTCTATCAAATCTTCGAGGATCTTTTTTAGACCCTTGTCCCCAGCATGGTTGAGATAGGCTTGGTAACATGAAACTGTTCCTTTAGCCATTTTAGAAGCTTCCCAAACACTGAAAACTTCCCCGTAGTGCATAGGCTCGTCTTTTGGATTTCCGTCTAAAATACCCACTGTTTAATTTCTCCTTTAAGTGTTTTCGATTCAAATTAAATTATTTACAAAGTAACCCATTAATATGTATTTTGTTGTTCATGTGCCTTGGCGTCCGCCCCTTCACTGGGTATTAGTTAACCAATCTAACGGAGTAAAGAGTCTGATGGACAGACATCACTTCTTGCTTGAATATTTCATGAACGGCCGTATACCGAACGATACGTAAGGTGGTTGAGTGCTGTAAGGGTTAGCCGCCCCCTGTGCTACCCGATTTAAATTTAATTATCTTAGATGTTTGATCAATCATTCACTTTAACCCTTACATATCCTGAAGTATCAAAAATAAGGGAGTTGATGTTTTTGGCACGTATTCTTGATAAAGCGGCCGTCCAGTCGCTTAGTGGCCGAAGGGGCTGTTTTTATTTTGCAGCAATATAGGAATAGAACGGAAAGAAAAGTTCTTTGCATTATTTTGAATATAATATAAACTTATCCTATATAACCTGCTTAAATGCCTTCTGCTACTTTCTTCTCTTAAAAAATAATCTTTCACATGCTTGTTGTTAACCACCCCCTAATACATAAACTTACATACCGTTGCGTTTTTTAACCTCTTCTTTATTGTTTAGGTATCTTTTAATAATATTTAAATTCTTCCTGAAAGCTTAATAAGTGCGTATGAAAAATCAGGCTTCCCTCCAACTCGGCGGTCCTGGCCCGGCGCCGCTTGTCCTGCAGCCAATAAATGCGGGCCAGATCAGCCTAGGCATTGACATGTCTCGGATTGAGGCGCAGCGCCTGCCATATCGAAGCTTAACCTCGATACGGGACGGTATCCGCCGCATGGCGCGGATTGTACCGGATAACCCAGCACCGGTGCTTTAGTAGAGCAAATCGATCATATGTTCAAATCCATGGATATCCTGAGCCGCCAGGGAGCGTTATCATCTCATGCTTGGGTATCTCGCATCCGCGCTGCTGTTCAGCCTGCTGACGATGGCATTATTTTATTAGAAAAAAATGGGCCGCTGGAGGTGCAAGATATGTTTGGGGTTCTTAAAATCAAAGGCTACCGGCTGCTGTGGAGCACCCAACTGCTCAGCAATTTGGGGGACGCCATCCGCAACTGGGCTATCCTGTTCTGGGTTTTCCATGCGAGCAGCCAGTCTCCGCTCATGCAGTCCATGGTTCTGCTGGCCGAGTATGTGCCTGCCCTATTGATCGGGCCGTTTGCCGGCATTTGGGTTGACCGCTATGCTTACAAAAAAGTGCTTTTGGCCTCAACCCTGCTGCGGGCTTTGCTGTCGTTGGCAGCGATCCCGTTTATAATCTCTGGACAGATCGGGATGGTCCTTGGTTTGATCGCCATTTCTTCTGTTGTGCAGCAGTTTTTTCAACCTGCGGTGAGTAAGGGGCTGGTCAATCTCGTTCCCAAGGACAGCTTGATGGCCGCCAATAGCCTTAGCAGAACGACACAGACTTCCTTGACGCTGGCAGGCCCCATCCTGGGAGCGCTTATATATCAAGTGCTTGGTGCGGAGCTATCCTTTACCGCCGACGGCATTCTCTTTTTGGCGGGGGCTTGCCTGCTGCTCGTTATGGCTGTGCCTAATTCGCGGCCGGCCGTGCAAAATTCGACGTTTACACCGGCAGTATTCTGGAAGGAATTCACGGAAGGAATACGTTTCGGGTGGCAAAACAGTATCGTGCAGGCCATTTTTTCCCTGCTGTGCATCATGAGTCTCGGCATCGGCGCCATCAATCTTTTGAACATTTTCCTGGTTGTGAATGAAATTGGACTATCCGAACAATATGTTGCTTGGGGGAACAGCGTTCAAGGGGCTGGAATGCTGATTGGAGCTTTGATTGCCGGCAGTGTCAGCAAAAAATTGAAAGCATATCATTGGCTGACCATCTGGAGTGTTGGCATCATGGTTATCGGCATTATCGTCTTGGCGCTTAGCTGGAATGAGTACATCATGTTCGCAAGCCGTTTACTAATCGGGCTCGGGGTGACACTGCTGAACATATCGATCACGACTCTGTTTCAGCTAGAGGTTCCGGAAAAATTAATCGGCCGCGTAGGTTCTGTACTGGAAACGGCCCCGCTGCTTGCCATGTTGATTTCCTTATCTCTATCCGGATATTTGCAAACGTTGATCAGCACAAGATACATCTTCCTTGGATCTGCCCTGATCCTGTTTGCGGCAGGTATTGCCGCCCTGTTCCAGCTAGGGTGTGTACGAACCATGAAATATAAAGAGAAGTCCCGACAATCATCGGGTTTTTAAGATGGTCAGTGCTTCTTTAAGGGTTTTTGCCGACATACCGATGCCTCAAAATGAGGATCGATGGTAAATATATACTCCGGTATTGCAACTTTCTCCGTCGCTTTTCGTATAAATGGTGGAGGCGATAACATTATGAAATTAAGTCAGAGGTTAAGTTTCACAGTAACAACAGGGGTTTTGGTGTTGAGCGTATTGTCATCTACTGCTGGCGCAGCTGCAGCAACTGTTGCCGGAAAAGGAGATAAACAAGTACAATTGCCTGCCCAAACGGTAGAGAAAGTTGTTGTTACCGATCCGACTGCCATCACCAAGCTGAACAACACCAGTGTTGCACCATTAGTTACTGAAGCTGAGAAAAGGTATTTTTATGCAATGAGCGGCGGAAAAGGGACAGATAAAGGTTTCGAATTAAATGGCCGGCAATACCGTTATTTATCTGATGATATCGGAACTCGCGCAAAGTTGATGGATTACTTGAAGCAAGCATATACCGAAAAAGCGGCTGCTTACTTCGTAGACAAATATTTCATCATCCATGATGGGCGTTTAGCTCAGCTTAATGCAGACAAAGGTAATATTCTTGAATATAACAAGGCTACCGCCAAAATGCTGACCATGACAGAGACGCAACGGGTATATAAGCTCTGTGTCCCTTATTCGGAACATAAACAGGGTCCTAAATATATCACTGTGAAGTTTGAGAAAATTGGTGATTACTGGCGAGTAGATACTGCTCCACATGTTATCTTTTAATTAGCGTTATTCGCTTGGAAATTGGAAATAAAATAAGCAAAGACCCTGCTTGCGTTATGCTAACAGGGTTTTTGCTTTTCGTTATTTAATGATGTTTAACATCCCCAGGTTTTTGCAACGATGACAAGCAGAATGAAAAGTACGAGAATCGTAAAAATATTACGACCACTATATCCATAGCTGGTTCCAGCAACTTCGCTCATATTGTAAATACCCCTTTCAAATAGGATTAATACATACTATGAGCATTTAGTAAAATCGCAATGGATAAATAGATTGGTTAAAATACATATTTTTGGGTCATAGGGAGGTTTGAAATATTTTATTCTTTTACCCATATTTATTCGTTAACATTCCTCATCTCCAGTTTTTCCGCCAAATCGATGTGAGTGCGGAATTCTTCCGTTTATTGTCGTACAACCTTCGAAGTAATGATAGTGGCCTCCACTTGGTAAAGGAATCGCGGGGCCAGTCGTTCCTTTGACAATGTGATCATGTTGGTCATCAAACGAGGTTTTTACATGGTAATTGTGGACATGCGGGACACCGCTTGGGGCAGGCTCCGTTTTTCCGGCGTAATGGTGGAAGTGCCCCACATCTATTGATGTCTTCCCCGCAATGGGATGAACATGGGTTCTTGTTACGGGTTTGCCGTCCCAAGAAGTAATAAAAAGAACATGGGAATGCCCCGACTCCGAATCATTAGAATGAACAACAAAACCCGTTATTGGGATCTCCAATGATAAACAACCTCCAATGCTCAATGTTTATTCGTTGGCTGAAAAACCAATTCAACCGACATTGATACCAACATATTGCAATTGCTTGTTTCAATATGCCAATGAATTAAATGAACATAAAATAACCCCACAAAGTGACGTGTCGACTTCGAAGCTTATTCCGATTACTTTGCGGGGACCCCCGGAAGTGATATATTAAAAATAACTGCCGAGAGAGTCTCGACAGCTTATACACTGCAGATAAAATATCATCGTAGATAGGTTTCATGAAATAGAGGAAATCCAAACAGCTACATCAGTATCAGGTTAAGTAGAGATATTTTGTTCCCGCCGAAAAAGAAAAGCAGCCGTTTTTTCTGACTGATAGCATCAAAACGGCTGCTCGCTGCGAAGCTTATGTTATGCTTTCTTTACGAATTGCTTTTGTTTTGCCAAACCTTTGGCGGATAATTGATACACGGTTACGTCGTAAATCCCGGAATGTCTAGCCGCGTTGGGATCGCGCTCCGGATTCCACTTTTTATTTTCGCGTTCAATCGAAACCTGGAGGGTGCTGGCGGAAAGGAATTTGGCTTCTGTGCCGACGCCGCCGAATTTCTTTTTGAGAATAACCTTGCCATTCTTATTTACGCCGACCAGATCGATTCCGCTGCCCCCTGAAGCTCCCGATTTATAAAACAAATATGTATCCCCGCCGGATGTCACGGTAAATTGGATGGTGCCGCCTGTATTGATCCAACTTTCATCCGCTTCCCGCCAGACGGTTTTTCCATTCAACTTGATGACAGGCAGGTAGCCGAAACCATCTTTGTCTTCTTTATCGACAACCAGGCCGTTCGGCAGTTTCATAGGCAGCTTGCTTGCTTCACTACCGAGATGAAGAGAGGCATATGTTTTCGCTGCCGATTGGTTTGTTTTGGCGGAAACCACCGTTGTTGGCAGAAGTAAACAAATGATAAGACATAATGTTAGCCATTTTCGCATGATGAACCTTCCTTTGCTATGTTTTAATACTCTCACAATCTTTTAATATACCATATGGAATATATTTCTTCTATAGAATATTAAAAGATGTTTATGAGGTAAAAAGATTGATATTGACATACACGCGGTAACAGGAGATTATCAGAATAAAAGCTATTATTTCCTAGGAGGCTGCAAAGATGGACAAAATCAGAGTAGGTATGATAGGTCTTGGTGCCCGCGGTATGGGGCTGTTAAAGGGCGTTATTTTACATATGAAAGATGTTGAGGTCGTTGCTGTTTGCGATAAGTACGAAGACCGCTGCGATGAAGCGGCGGGTGCTGTGGCGGAAACGGGCATAGCCCGTCCGTTTGCGACATTGGATTACCGCGAATTGTTAGCGCTTAAAAATATCGATGCCGTGGTCATTGGCGCGTCTTGGGCAGACCATGCGGAAGTGGCTATTGCGGCGATGGAAGCCGGCATTTATACTGCCTGTGAGGTAGGCGGGGCTTATTCCGTACAGGAATGCTGGAGACTGGTTGAAACTTATGAACGCACCCGTGTGCCGGTCATGATCATGGAAAACTGCTGTTACGGCCGGGACGAAATGATGGTTCTGAATATGGTCAAGCAGGGCTTGTTCGGGGAGATTGTGCATTGCGCAGGCGGCTATCATCATGATTTGCGGGACGAGATTGCTTACGGAAGGGAAAACCGCCATTACCGCCTGGACAATTACATTCACCGCAACTGTGAAAACTATCCGACCCATGAGATCGGACCGATTGCCCGCGTCCTGAATATTAACCACGGCAACCGGATGGTTTCGCTGGTCTCAATGGCTTCCAAATCAAAAGGAATGCAGGAGTATATCCGCAACCAAAAAAGCAACGACACCGAACTGATGCAAACCGAATTTATGCAGGGCGATATCGTTACAACCATCATCAAATGTGCGCATGGCGAAACGATCACGATCACGCTGGATACAACGCTGCCGCGTTACTATTCCCGTGGTTTCACCGTACGCGGAACCAAAGGCATGTACATCGAGGAGAACCAATCCATTTTTATGGACGGCACGCATGACGAACTCCACTTCGACTGGAAAGAGCAGTGGGGCAATGTGGAGCAGTTCAGAGAGCAATATGACCATCCGGTTTGGAAAAAATTTATGCAGGAAGGCGTCAAAGGCGGACATGGCGGCATGGATTGGCTGGTATTCGCCGATTTCTTTGATTGCGTAAGAAAAGGAACCAATACGCCGCTGGATGTGTATGATATGGCCACATGGATGTGCATTTCCACGCTGTCGGAAGAATCGATCGCTTTGGGAGGGCATCCGGTTGCGATTCCTGACTTTACGAACGGCAAATGGATCACCCGTTAATCGGTTAGCGAGTTTTTTTCGTATGTTGACAATAAGCAAAAAAGGAATGCTGATATTATCCCAAGTTAAAGATAAATAACATGCAATAAGGCTGGACCGGCAGCATCCGATGGATGACATACGGTTCAGCCTTTCCTTTAAACGCGGTCTGGTTCCGATTCTTATTGGACTTTAATGACAAGGGCGTTGCTTATTTTGCGTCCCGGAGCGGTCAAATATTTCCCGTTATAATATAACCCGCTCGACGCGCCTCCATCCAGGTTCATCGCTTGATAGGCTCCCGCCTGCCGCATGATTTCGGCCAGCTGCGGGATCGTTGCTCCGCCCGTGGTCAGCAGAATGAGCTTATGGTCTTTGGTAATGCCCAGAGCGCTGCGTGCGCCGCCGCCTGTCAAAATTTTCGGATCTTTGAAGCCTTCCTTCTTCACGTTCAGCGATACTTTGCCGTCAACCAATAGCCGCGGCCCGGCCTGCAGCCCGCCTTCAATGAATCCTTGCTCATATTGCTGCTGAAACTCGGAACCTGCAATCAAACGGACGAGATTGTTTTTGTCATATGTAAAAATGACCCGCTGATCGCCGGAGCTCGCCATTTTAACGGCGCCTTGGCTCAGGATATAACCATAGGGAGCTTTGTAGCTGCCTGATGTATAAGCATCGAAAAAAGTCCCGTTAATCGCTACGGCGGCACCGCTTCGTTTGGCGATGCTGCTCAGGTCTTCGACTTGTCCAGGCGTATTGCCTGCAAGCACCACATCCATTTGCACTTTTGGATTCATGAGGGAGACCGTAACCATTTGAACGTTAAAGTAACGTCCTCCCACTTTAAAAGATTTCTTTTCGCTGATGACCGGTTTGGAATCCGACTGTCCCGCAGTCCGATGGATGACAGGAAGTACCGATGAGGAGCTGCCCGCGGCAATTTGGACGGCATCGCTTTCTTTATGCCATTCCAGCCGGTAGCCAAATTGTTGAATGATCGGTTGAAGCGGGATATAAACGGCTCCGTTATGCCTAAAGGGCGCATCCTGCAGAAGGACGGAACGGTCATTTACGCCGGCCTTTTTTTGTCCGAGGGTCATGGAGAGACACACGTCCTGATATATGACGTCAATTTGTTTGGCCGCTTCATTCCACTGTACCTGCGTGCCGTCAAAATCTTTCAAAAAACGAACGGGTACAAAGGCATGGCTGCTTTTGGCATCCATAATTACGATGTTTTTCGGCGGCGCCGCCGCGGAGGCGGCAGGCATCAAGCAGGTAAATGCAAGCAATAATAAGGCGATCGATTTTTTAAACATTTTTGGCTGAGATTCCCCTTTGTATGATTTATTTCTGTATGTTTATATATCGGAAAAATCAGCCTTTTGTTGAATATCTAAATGGGACTTATGTCGCTTGTTTTAATTCCAAGGAACTATTCAGACACCCGAATGTAAAATCGTTCACCGTGTTTGTCGACCACGACGGGCGATTCGAAAAATCGACTCAGATTCTCCGCGGTCAAAATATCTTCGGTTTTTCCGCTTCCAACCGCTTCGCCGCGTCTCATCAGCAGCACATGGCTGAAGACCGGTAGGATTTCCTCCGTGTGATGCGTTACATAGATCAAAGTCGGGGCATTCGGCTGACTCACCAGTTCCGCAATACTTTCGAGCAGGCGTTCTCTCGAGAAAATATCGAGGCCGTTGCAAGGCTCATCCAAAATCAAAATGCGGGGGTCCGCCATCAATGCGCGGGCAATCAGCAGTTTTTGCTTCTCTCCCTGTGAGCAGGTCCGGTATTCGCGGTCCCATAAATGAGCGCAGCGAAGTGTTGCCATAAGCTCGCGTGCGCGCTCGTAATCTTCGTCGCTGGTTTTGTCGTAGAGGCCGATGGTGGCATGTTTGCCGCTGATGACAATATGCTGCGTGCGGTCCGATGCATACAGCCGTTCCTGAAACGAGTTGCTTACCCAGCCGATCGATTTGCGCAGCTCGCGCAGGTCCACCTCGCCGAACAGGTGCCCAAGCACCCGGACGGAACCTTCCGATGGCCAGATATAGCCGTTGACGATGTTTAATAACGTAGTTTTACCAGAGCCGTTAAGCCCGAGCAGCGCCCAATGTTCGCCGGGTTTAACCTGCCAGTTGACATCCTCCATGAGTGTAAGTTCTCCGCTTCGCCAAGTGATGTGTTCGATATCGATGATCATATCCGCTTCCTCTCCTGATCCATTGTAATAAAAACGCTGTTTTTCACATGTTAAAACAAATCCCCGCGCTGTCAATGCCAGTTTTCCCCGGACATGAGCGTTTTTGGCTGCATGTTCCGAAAGCAAGCTGCATTTTAGAGGGCGGAATTCCGTGCCAAAAGTGATTGTTGACGCGGCCCGAAAGAGTTTATTTTCATATATGTTACATTTCCGGAAAGGGTGGTGTCGTCGCGATAAGTGCTGGCTTGAAAAGCATTTTTTGCTATAATGTCATCAGGTGAAGCCAAGATGGAAATGTGTATACGTACAGACCGCATAGAGCTTTTTAAAGGTGCCGACCGGTTCTCCAATCAACCCCATAACCATGGGCATTGGTATCAGGTTACGGTTCCGATTCAGGGAATCTGCCATTTTACGATGGAAAATAAACCATACCAGCTTTGCGGGGATCAGGGGCTGATCCAGCACCCGGGGACGGAGCATTTTCTGCACCTGGATACGGCAGCCAGCGTCATTATTATTAAATTCCGGGAGGATGCGCTGCAGTTGGTGGGCGAACCTGGAGCTTGTACGGAATTTACCGAAAAGCAGCGGATGAACCCGCACGAGCTGTCCCGGAGATTCCGGGAGTGGACCTCGGAGTTGATGTTTGCCGAAAGCATCGCGCCGCTTGCCGCACAGGAGACGGAAATGCGCGTGCTGGATTATTTGCGAAACACGCTGTCCGGTTCACATGGGTCCGGAAGCCGGGCCGATTTCAGGGGCGGACTTGTTCGGGACGTTCATCTTAATCAGGTTCTGGAATACATGCATGAATATTATACGGAAGCCGTTTCGATCGAGGATCTGGCTGCAATTGCGGGGCAAAGCCGCTATCATTTCATGCGGACATTCCGCAAATGCATAGGTGTCACTCCCTATCAATATCTGCTAAGGTTAAGGGTAGGGGACGCGAAGGCAAAACTTAGGAATACCTCCGTTTCGGTAGCGGATATCAGCTGCAGTCTCGGTTTTTCCAGCGTGAGCCAGTTTCACCGCATCTTCCTGAAAATGGCTGGCATGACGCCGGGCGAGTTTAGGCGCGGGTAACAAGCAAGTCGTACTATCGACGATGACGCATCCACAGATGAGAGCCATCGAGTCGAAGCGTCAAACAACCCTCCGGCAAAATTTTATACTTACTTACTAAAGAGCAGCGGTTTTTTCGGAGCATTTACGAATGATCAAGGGAAACCTTGGACAAATCTTCATGCAGGGAAAACGAATTTTCAGCGCGAATAAGGCAGAATGAAAACCTGTTTTGGAAGAAGAGACACCTTTGCGGTATTCAAAAGAAGCGGGATATAAAAAGAGGGGGACAAAAGAGCGATGAAAAAAGAAAGCTTCATTCAACCCGATGCTGAAAGCTGGCTGCAAAAGTTCCATTTTTCCATTCCGATTAAAGTGCGTTATTGCGAGACCGACATGCTGGGACATGTGAATAATGTGAGCTATTTTATGTATTTTGAGCAGGGGCGTATTGAATATTTTGAAAATCTCGGATTGTTTGATGCCATGTTTGGCGGCGAAAAAGTAGCCGTCGTTGCGGATCTTGAATGCCAATATTTGGCCCAAATGTACCGCAGCGATAAAGTTCAGCTTCATGTGCGGGTCGCGTCGATCGGAAGATCGTCGCTTGATGTGGAATATGCCGTCGTGGTGGAGAACCGGCTGAAGGCAGCCGGACGCGGAGCGGTTGTGCTCATTGATCAGGCCAGCGGAAAAAGCACGCCGATTCCGGACGAGGTACGCGTGGTGATCGCTGCATTTGAAAAGGAAGGGTTAGCCAAATCTTAAATTGTTTAAAGACAGTCCGGTAAAAGCACCTGTTTGCGGCAGGTGTTTTTTTGTGAGAAGATACTAGGGGCGAATTTCTGCTTTCGAAGAGAGATGCTCATCAGTATATTGAAAATCTAAGAGTGAGCGGGAAAACGCGAGAAAACATTAAATTATAATGGGAGTTATTACATATGGCTAAATCCAAATTTTATGTGGTCTGGGAAGGGAAAAAGCCGGGGATCTACGCGTCTTGGGCGGAATGCCAGGCACAGGTGAGCGGCTATAAGGACGCAAAATATAAATCCTATGAATCCCGCACAGAAGCCGAAGCGGCATACAAGGGCGGCTGGAAAGGAAACTGGGGACAGGGCAAATCGGCCTCCTCCTCCAAAGGAGCTGGAGCAGGCAAGTTTTCCGGGAAACCTGGCTTGGCGGCAGCGGACGAGGGGGAAATTATTTATGACAGCATCTCCGTCGACGTCGGCACCCGCGGCAATCCCGGCCCGGTGGAGTATAAAGGCGTAGATACGAGAACCGGGGAAATTTTGTTTTATGTCGGACCGATCGAAAACGGCACGAATAATTTGGGAGAGTTTATCGCTATCGTGCACGGCTTGGCCTATCTGAAGAAACTGGGCAGCGACAAAACGATTTATACCGATTCCAAAACCGCTCTCGCTTGGGTCCGGAATAAAAAGCCGGCAACGACGCTTGTTAGAAACGAATCCACGCGCAAAATTTGGGAGCTGACCGACCGGGCGGTGGAATGGCTGCAAAACAATAAATACGAGAATAAAATCCTGAAATGGAATACGGAGAAGTGGGGAGAAATCAAAGCGGATTTTGGGCGGAAATAGGATGCCGGAGGGAAAGCCTGAAATGTGCAGGCTTTCCCTCCGGCCGTTTTAACCAAATAAGAAGATTCCCCCTGGAAAGGATGCACATTGAATCCATTTCATAATGTATTACGGGGATTTGAACAGTGGCATTATGAATTGGATTCTTGAATTTGCTTTTTGGTTTTAGCAAAATCCTACATACAAAAATGACTGGCTGACTGGCTGTTCCATCTAAAAAGTTGCAAAAGTGCATCTATTTTAGCGTTCCAGGCAATGATGGCTAGAAAGCTTGCAAAAGTGCAACTTTTGCCCAGCTTATAGGCATAAACAGACGATTCATGGTCGAAAGGATGCACTTTCGCAACAATTTTGCCATTCACGCTATAAAATGCCTGAAAAGGATGCACTTTCGCAACATTTTCCTGATCACATGATCAACACGGATATCTGGTATACAGGCAAAATGTCTTCAATAATCTCGATGCCGCTCCCCCGCTTCACCGGTGAAACATACAAGGTATGCTGCACGTAGCGGGTTTTTGATGCCTGCTTCTGCAGGGTGACGATGCCTTGGGACTGCAGGGACGTGCGCAGCGTGGGTTGCGGCAGCGCTGCTGGAACAGACGGCATTGTCCGTGCAGGAGATTGCGGAACGAGTGGGCATACAGAGCGCCAGTTTTTTTGGAAGGTTATTTCGGGAACGGATCGGCATGACGCCCGGGCAATATCGTATTCGTAGGCATGGCCGGCTGTAGGCGTTGTTTTTCGCATGGGCCCGGTACGGAGAATGATCATATTAAAAGAGTCATGCCCGTTCGGATCCGTCCATCTGACTCCGGGCATGACTCTTTTTGCTGTTTATAGTTACATATCCGCGGCTACGCGGAAACCGTATTATGCCGTGTTCTCGGCGGCATGAGCGTCAAGCAATCGCGCCGCATTCATTAAGCGTGCGCACTCCGCCGGGTTTTCGAGCGGGAAATGATGCCCGCTTTGCAGAACATGAACATCCAATGCCGAAAAGGTACCCGGCAGGGAATAAACTTGATCCAATTCGCCCCACAGAATTTGAACAGGCGCCACGGATAAATCTTCGGGTTTGATGAACGGCAGTTCGTGCTCCAGCACCCGCAGCATATTGGCATTGGCTGCCGCAATCCTTGGTGAAGACATTCCCGTTTGCAGGTGGGTCACATAGGTATCCGGGATACCCTGCGGGCTGGAGAAGACTCCTTCGCGAAGCAGAGTCCGCGAAAGCCATCCCGCCGGCATTGCAGACAGCAAATGCCGGCTTAAACGCGGAAAACGGCTCGTCATGCGTCTAAATATCCCTGAATGGGGACGGTGAAGTAGGGGCTGCAAAAGCGTGAGCTTCTCTACGGCATGGGGCATGCGTTTAGCCGCCTCCGCTGCCACAACCGATCCGAAGGAGTGTCCGGCCAAATGAACAGCTGACGGAGAATCATCGAGCAGTCTGCAGATTTCGTCCACGTATTCCTGATAGGAAATATCCATTTTCCACATTGGAGAGCGTCCAAATCCTGGAAGATCAGGAAGCCAGACAGGCCTGCCGGTCATCATGTGAAGCTGCTCTGCCAGCGGGATCAGGTCGTCTGCACCGCTAAGCCAACCATGAATCAGCACCCATGGATTTCCCGTACCTTCCTTGATCATTACGGCGAGATTTCCCTTGCGGTCCCGATTCCAGCCGGCAGGCTCTGCAGACGGTCGATAGGTAAACCTGTAATCCAGGTCGGCGACAGCATATGGGAGCAGATCCCGTGTCGATGATGCAGCGATGATCGGTGGATTAACGATATCCGGAGCGTTAAGGCCGGGCTGCCCAAGAATGGAAGCTTCCGGGTTTTCCGCCGCCGTCCCCATTTCGTGCAGCAGCTCCAAAGCAGACCCATGATCGAAGTTCCGGTTGGTGACAAAGGCCAAAGATTCGGCGGGAATCCCCGCCCATTTGCCGATGCCGGCACGCAGCACCCTGGTAATGAGTGGCAGTGGGGCGGAGAAAAACGGAGCCCTTCGGCCCAGCGTTGCTGCAATCAAAGTAAGGAGCTCTTTCATATCGGGTTCCTGCTGCTTCCGGCCGAGTAAAGTATAGGTTTCGGATGCCGGCTGGCCGCTTCGTGCCAAATGGACGATTACGCGCGCCAAAATATCATTGGCAACGAATGGAACCCAGTAACCGGGTCCTCCCGGAATGACGGGCATCAGGCCGCGCCGGACGGCATGCACCAACACGCCGAGTCCGCCGAGCTGTTCTGTGACCCCTGCGGGAAATGCCCCGATGACTGTAGCCGGGTTCACGACCGACAACGGGTAACCGACCTGATTCGCCTGTTGGCGGAGGTACAAATCCGCGAGAAATTTCATCCGTTCGTATGCTCCGTCCTTGGACATGAAGGTTTCCATTTGCCGCACGTTCGCCTGCAGGTCAACGTTGTCGTCCCGGAATGGACTCATATAGCCAACGACATGTACCATATGGCGGAGGCCTTTGCTGCGATGAATGTCTTCAGCGAGCTTTCCTACATGCCCGGCGCCTTCAAGAAAGGTCTGTGTGGCGGAAGCGCCGGATAGCGTAATGTCCATGGTTCCCCCGGCATGAACGATGACGTCGGATTCCTGAGCAAGGCGGTAATCGGCGTCCGAAAGGCCAAGCCCCGGTTTACCGAGATCCCCCTGCAGCAGATAGATATTCTGCCTTTGTCCGAGCCCGCTTTGTTTCAGAATATCACGTGTCTTTTCCAGATTCCGAACAAGCAGAAGCAGCCGCTCTTGCCCTATGGCCAGATGCTTTAACAATTCCTTCCCGATGAACCCCGTGCTTCCCGTAATAAAAAATGTATCCAAACGGACACCTCCGATTTAATATATCTAGTACTCAATAGTACTAGTTAGGTTTAAAAAAAAGCTTCATTTTTCAATGAAGCATTTGACAAAATTGGCGGGCTGTCTCCCGAATCACCTTCGCATCACGCATGGTTTCCGCGAGCACAAGCGAGCCTTCCAGCGAAGCGACGAACAGCCGGGCAGCGGCATCCGGGTCGAGATTGGATCGGAATTCCCGGGAGCGCACGCCCTGCTCAAATAATTTTCTGACCAAAGGATGCATCTCGGTAAAAAATCGCGCGATTCGGTGCTTCACCTGATCAGCGTTCACGGGACTTTGAAGATAAAGCGTGATAAAAGGGCATGCTCCCTGGCAATCCCGCTCAGCGACGCCGGTTATCAGCCGGTCCAAAAAGGCAAAAATGCGTTCCTCGACAGTCAGCTGATCCTGGCCCAGCAGTTGAAAAAGGATGGACTCATAAGAGGCGATCCAGAATTCGACGACAGAGAGCAGCAGTTCCTCCTTGCTTTTGAAATGATAATAAATATTTGATTTCGATACCTGGCTTTCCCGCATTACATCATCCATGCTGGTATAGCCGTAACCCCTGCTGAGAAACAGACGGGCCGCCACTTCAGTGACATGTTCCCGGTTGGATGCCGTAAAATTAGTTTTGTTTTTCATAACTAGAACTATATAGTACTACAATGTAATTGTCAAATCGGAAAGTCATTCCCGCCAGGGGAGCTGCTGCGACAAATAAGATCCATAGAGCGATTCCTCTCACATTTGAAAACGGAAAGATATACTTTTGAAAAGGCTGAGAGATCTGAAAAACTGCCGAAAGTAAAAGCAGCCCGGATGCTTACCGCTACCGCGGCGCTTCCTGGCTGCTTGCCCCAATGACTCCGTATTGGATGAAACGAACGATTTCTTTGCGGAATTGCTCCGATTTTCCGTCTTCCCGCCCCAGCTTCATGCGGTCATAATGCAGAATGGACCAGATGCTGGCCGTGACTCCTAGTTCAAACAGGAAGATATCCGCGACCGGGTTCATCGCGCCGGCTTCAATCCGCTTCTGCATTTCCTGTACTTCGGGGCTTTTACGGTATACGGACTGGTCAAAGTAATCCGACAGCTCCGGATGATGCAGTGATTCGGTAAACAGAATGTTGAACTGTTCCAGGTTATTTTGGATGGTCGTAATCAACCGGTTTATGTAATATTCAATCAATTCGTCATTGCTGTGTTTAGTGAAGTCGGCCGCAGCTTTCGGTTCTGCCGCAAAGTCGATCACGACGCTGGCTTCGAGCAACTCTTTTTTGCTGCCGAAATATTTGTACATTGCGGCTTCCGATATGCCGCAAGCTTTGGCGATTGCGCTGGTTTTCGCCGCCGTATACCCTTCCCGTGAAAACAACGCTCTTGCTTCCTCGATAATCCGTTGTTTCGTTAATTCCCCTTTGTTCATGTCTACGTTCTCCTTTATGAATGCAATAGAAGACCAGCAAAGGCTGGTCTTCTAACTTTAAGGATTTTGCCAAAATTATTATAACAGGATTATTTGAAAGAAGCGAAACCTTGGTCGACCATGACAATACTGCCGTTGATCGCATCTGCCTCATCGAGGGATACCAGATAGACGGAGTTTGCGACCGATTCCGGCTTGGTCAGCTCGCCGCCCATTACTTTGGCTTTCATGGTGCTCAGCATGCCTGATGCTTTGTATCCCGCGATAATCGGCGTATCCACCGCTCCCGGCGCGACGGCAACCACGCGGATGCCATAAGGGGAAAGCTCAAGAGCCGCGGATTTGGTCATCATGTTCACGGCGCCTTTGGCCGCATGATAAGCGAATGTTCCCGGGGAAGCCAACACGCCAAAGACTGAGGATGTATTAATGATAACGCCTTTAATGCCCAGCTCTTTCATTTTGCGGCCGGCATAAATGATGCCGTAAGTAACGCCATGCTGATTCACGCCGATCGTTTTATGGTATTTCTCCAGATCCAGATCCATTACGGGCGTTTGCAGGCCGATCCCGGCATTGTTGAACATGACGTCGATGCGGCCATAGGTTTCAACCGCTTGATTGACCAGCGCTTCGACCTGCTCGGGCTTGGATACGTCCGTTTGTACGAAAATGGCTTCTCCGCCGGCTTTTTTGATAAGATCTACCGTTTCTTGACCTCCGGCTTCATTGAAGTCGGCAACGACAACCCGGTCTCCTTTGGAAGCAAACTTTAAGCAGGTTTCCCTGCCGATTCCGCTGGCTCCGCCTGTAATGACTGCGACTCTTTGCGTGGACATAGAAGAAATCCTCCTCGACATTATATTGAAAAAAACCAAAAGTAAGTACTTACTAACCTGATTATGCTCCTCTACAATCATAATGTCAACAGCGATTCAATGATTATTATCATAGCGCCACAAAAAAATAACCCTGCTCATCTGCATGGGGCGCAGAAGAAGCAGGGAGTGCTTTGAAAAGTTCGGTTTTTCTTAGTCTTTCTTGTTTGGCTTTAGGGTTTGGAGTCATTATTCTTAGCTTGTGGGTACTTAGCTTGTGCGTATTTCGAGTACTTCGTACTGGATAACTCCCATCGGAGCGGAGACGCTGATGACATCGCCGACGGTTTTGCCGATCAGCTCTTTCCCGAGCGGACTTTCATAAGAGATCTTATTATTTTGCACATCGGCTTCCGCCGGGCTGACAACCCGGTATTCCACGATTTCTTTGAACTCCATGTCATTCAATTTGACAAAGGATCCAACGCCGATGGCTGAAGAATCGGTGCTTTTGACGACCCGTGCTTTGGTCAGCATTCTCTCCAACTGAAGAATCCGCGTCTCCATAAAGGATTGGTCGTCTTTAGCGGAATGGTATTCGCTGTTTTCCTTCAGGTCGCCGTAACTGATCGCCACTTTGAGACGTTCAGCCAGCTCCTTGCGTTTGACGGTTTTCAGTTCCTCAAGCTCTGCTTTGAGCTCCTCCAGCCCTTCCGGGGTTAAAATGAGTTCTTCATTTTCATTGGACATATCGCAACACCTCTTTCCTAAATTGTACACGAAATCCGGGCAAAAGCGAAAGACGCGGGAAATTTTCGTTATGAACAAACTTCCCCTGTCGTCATGACCAGCCGTCCATGTATACTGTGTCGTACAAAAAGATGATGCAAAATCCCGATATCTTTAAGGAGGAATGCCTTCTGCAAATGATGTTCAAGTACAACTGGGCTGTCCGTGAGGATTGGTTTAAGCGGTGCGAAGAAATCAGCGAGTCCGAGCTTCTTGAAAAAACGCGCCGGCGGAGTCGGAGGAATCCTGTATACACTCTTTCACATTGTAGATGTGGAGTGAAGCTGGAACCGATCCTCTTTATGCTATACTGATCCTGAGAAGTTTTAACGCACATGAACTGACAGTTCAAAATGATTCATAGTCCCAAACTCGTGAGCTTGGACCCTCTCAATATCTTTTACTGAGCGAGCTGGAAAAATTCAGCCCGGCGGCAATCCATGCTCTTGTTCGGGATTTCCTCGCAAAGAATGAGACTCGCAAGCCGTGTTTTTAACGCGATTTGGATGCAGGGAGGATCAGATACATGTTGGATACATTAAAATATCCCATTATACAAGCGCCCATGGCGGGAGGCATCTCGACACCCGCACTTGCTGCAGCCGTTTCTGACGCCGGCGGGCTGGGGTTTTTGGCTGGCGGGTATAAAACGGCCGAAGGTTTGGCCGAAGATATTCAAAAGGTGCGCCAATTAACCTCTTCCAGGTTTGGAGTGAACATTTTTGTGCCTGGTCCTTCTGACGCGGATGAGGATGCCATCGCTGCCTACCGCTTAAAACTCGAAAGGGAAGCGGAATGTTTGGGGACGGTGTTGGGAAATCCTAGCGCGGATGACGATGAGTGGAACCGTAAACTGAACCTGGTGAAGGCGGAGCGGGTTCCTTTCGTGAGCTTTACTTTTGGTTGCCCGTCCAAGGGAATCATTCAAGAGCTGCAGGCGAATGGAAGCTTTGTTATCGTGACGGTTACCTGTGTGGAGGAAGCCAAAATGGCTGCTGATGCCGGTGCGGATGCCTTATGCTTGCAGGGGATTGAAGCAGGAGGTCATCGAGGCACGTTTTCGAACGGTACGGATTTGCAGGAAGAGTATGGATTACTGGTTCTTTTGCGGCTGGTTAAACAGGAACTCGGAATTCCTCTTATAGCTGCGGGCGGCATTATGGACGGGCGGGCCATAGCGGCGGTTATCGCTGCGGGGGCCTGTGCGGCACAGCTCGGTACCGCTTTTCTTCTTTGCCCGGAAAGCGGGACGAACCCGGTTTATCGGGAAGCTCTGGCCAGCCCGCGTTTTACTTCAACCCGCATAACGCGTGCTTTTACAGGCCGGCGTGCACGGGGTCTGGTGAATGATTTCATGGAAGCCTACGACAAGGAGGCTCCGGCGGCATATCCCCAGCTGCATCACATGACGCAAGGGCTGCGGAAGACTGCAGCGCAAAACGGCAATCCCGAATACATGTCGTTATGGGCCGGCCAGGGGTACCGGCTTGCTCAGCCGCTGCCTGCTGGAGAGTTAATTCGTAATTTGACAGCTCAGTTGCTTGAACAAAACCGTGAATGAGAGAACCGCCTTCCTAGGGGTTCTTTTTGCTTCCGGCGAATCTCAGTGAATCTGCGTTTCTGTAGAGACACAAGGTTTTTACTGGATATAAGGCCGTTCGCCTGCTACGGAAGTTTTTCAATAAGGCGTTTTTTCTGAACTACCAGTAGAAATCACCGGAAGAATCAGGTTATGATAGAAAGAAACGATCTAAAGATCAGACGAAAATGGAAGGCATAAGGGATTGATGATAAAAAATGTGCTGGTGACGGGTTACCGCGCGCATGAGCTGAATATTTTCGGCCAGAAGCATCCGGGAATCCCCTATATCCAGAAAGCGATTACCGCTAAGCTGGTGCAGCTCGCCGAAGAGGGGCTGGAGTGGGTTATTTCACCGGGGCAGTACGGGGTGGATTTATGGGCCTGCGAAGCGGCGATTGCCCTCAAGGAACAATACCCTCATCTTAAAATTGCCATAATAACGGCTTTTGCGCACCCCGAAGAGAATTGGAAAGAGGACAAGAAGGAGTACTACGGGCGGATTTTGCAAGGGATCGATTTTTACGAAACCGTCAGCCGCCAGCCTTACAGCGGCCCATGGCAGTTCAAGGCCCGGGATGACCTGCTGTTTCGCAAAACGGACGGCATCATTCTTGTTTATGACGAAGAGACGGGAGCGGGCAGCAGCGCCAGATTTTATAAGGAAAGAGCTCTAAAAATGCAGCAGGAGGCAGGATACGGCTTCCTCAGCATCAGCACTGAGGATATCCAAAGTCTGGCGGATGAGGACGCTTCGAGCTTAAGCGGCGAAGGAATGGATATCGGATAATAATTGCAGCGACAATTCATGAAAGGGATGATAGGATTGATCCGATTCGGAACCATTGGTACCAACTGGATTACGGAACGTTTTTTACTTGCGGCCGGGGAGAACGATGATTTCGAATTGACCGCGGTGTACTCCCGAACGGAAGAAAAGGGCCGGGAGTTTGCGGCGCAATTTGGAGAGGCGAAGGTCTATACGGATCTAATGGCCATGGCTGCCAGCGATGACATTGATGCGGTTTACATCGCGAGCCCGAATGCTTTTCACGCCGAGCAGGCGATCATTTGCATGAACCATGGCAAACATGTGCTGTGCGAGAAGCCGCTTGCTTCCAACAGCAGCGAGGTGCGGAGAATGATCGCTGCGGCGAAGGAAAACAACGTGGTGCTGATGGAAGCGATGAAATCAACGCTGATGCCCAATTTTAGAGTCATGAAAGATAATCTTTATAAAATCGGCCAGGTACGGCGTTATTTTGCCGGCTACTGCCAATATTCCTCGCGTTATGACGCATTTAAGCAGGGGACGGTGCTGAACGCGTTTAATCCGGAATTTTCAAATGGCGCTTTAATGGATTTGGGGATTTATTGCATTTATCCGATGGTGTCGCTGTTTGGAAAGCCGGAATCGGTGAAAGCCACCAGTGTCATGCTCTCAACGGGAGTGGACGGAGAAGGCAGTATCATTATGGGTTATCCGGATATGGATGGCGTGGTGATGTACTCCAAAATTACGGATTCCTTTCTCCCGGCGGAAATTCAGGGGGAAAACGGCACGATGGTCATTGACCGGATCAACCAGCCGTACGATGTGAAAATTCAATACCGGGACGGCAGCGTGGAAAACTTGACCCAGCAGCAAATCCATGAATCGATGTATTACGAGCTGGAGGAGTTTATCCGCATCATCTGCCGCGGCAGAAGCACAAGCAAAATCAATTCCCATGAAACTTCGCTGGCGGTGGCGGAGATCATGGAGGAGGCTAGAAAACAAATCGGTTTAAAATACGCGGCGGATGAATGGTAATGTTTGATCCGACCATTTTTGATAATTTGAAGGTTGCTTTTGAAAATCAGCTGTACGATCTCGATAATCTTGACGGTTTGATCCGGATTACGGGCCGCACCGACCGGCTGGAAATGTCCGTCATGTCGCGGGAGTTTGCCATTCGGTTCGAATTAGCCGCTGCGCCGGGGATTTTTGCCGAAATCAGACTGGAAGCCTCCCTTGCGGATTTGGCAGCCGAAATATTGGAACTAAAAGGCGAAAGTCCGGGGTGCGCACTGCGGATCGGCTTCGGGATGACGGGAGTCCGGGCAGAAACGGACTGCGAGAAGATCGGGCAAATTTTGCAGGAGATTTGGCCGGGAATTCCGCTTGTGCAAACGCTCAGCCGGGTCTATGGACAGGCTTCGGATGTATACGATAATGCAGCGGAGCTCCGATTCGGACGGAAAATCAATGAGGAGCAAATGCAAGATATTTCAGAACTGATCACGCATGCACTGCGGACTTTGGAGGAATTGACCATAAATCTGCATCAGCCATAATCAAACGGGAAGGGGAGACCCTTCCTTTTTTGCTTTTAGTCGTAATTTTTCTGCAGTATAAATTGTTTTTTGCTGGGAGTTTTGCTGAAAATCGCGATTTCCGGATTATCACCTGATTCTATCCGCTTCAGCCTGTTTAATGGAGGTTATGGCCTTCTCTTTACGCTCAAGGTGTCCCGATTTGCATGTTATACATATCCTAGCCCAGGGTCGGTCCCATTTTAAAAATCCTTGTTTTATGCTTGCAAACACGAAAATTTAGCGGATGGAGGCGTGTAATGAGGACCATGAACGAAGACGCGTTTTTCCAGGAAATATACAGAACAACTCCCTTGGGTATCGCGATGCTTTCGCTTGAAGGAGACTTGGTGAAGGTAAACCCGGCCTTCTGCCTCATTATGGGGTACTCGGAGAGCGAACTGCTGCGGACAAGCTGCCGGGATCTTATTCATCCGGAGGATCGGGAGCGTTATCTTATCTCTCTAGAGAAACTAAGAAGCAGGCCGGCCAAAGAAATGTTTGAGACGGAATTACGGTATATTCAAAAAAGCCAAAAGGTCGTTTGGGCATCGGTATGCACATCAATGATGGCAGATACCGAAGGGAACCGGCAAGGTTATCTCATCCAGATCAACGACATTACCAAAAGCAAACGGGCCGAACTGAAGCTGCAGGAATCCGCGGAAAGCAACAACAAGGCGAAAAGCGAATTTTTAGCGATGTTAAGCCATGAGATCCGGACTCCGATGAACGGCATTATCGCCATGGCGGATTTGCTTGAAAGCGCTACGGAGCTCGATGAAGAGCAAAGCGAATACATAAAAATCATCAGGCAAAGCGGCCAGACGATGCTGGCGATCATCAATGATATTTTGGATTTCTCCAAAGCGGAGTCCGGAAAAACCGAGCTGCAGGAGGATCTGTTCGACGTCAGAAAATGCGTGGAAGAGACCTTTGATGTTCTGTCGGCCAAAGCTTATGAGAAAAAGCTGGATCTGACCTTCCAAATCCGGGAAGACGTTCCGGAGATGATGGTCGGGGATGCCAAACGTTTGAAGCAGATTTTGATGAATCTCGTCGGAAATGCGGTGAAGTTCACCCCGTCGGGAAGTATTGCGGTTGATGTGAAGAAACTGGCTCAGGATACGCGGACAATGACTCTGGAATTCAAAATCAGGGATACGGGAGTCGGCATTCCCGAAGGGATGGCCGATTATATTTTCGAACCTTTTTCGCAGGTTAATAATTGTATGACCGGAAATCATGAGGGCACCGGCTTGGGGCTGGCCATTACGAAAAAATTGGTCGGGCTGATGGGCGGGAAGATCTGGGTGGAACCTAATGAAGGTGTGGGATCGACCTTTGTATTTACTGCAGTTTTAGCTAAGGGAAAATAGGCGCATGATGCTGGCGGTTTGTAGTAAGCGCTTTCGGCAGGCGTTTTGGCATAAAACGGACTAATCCAGCGGGCAAACAGGCTGCATCCATTTAAGGGCTGTTTTTTCTAAATGAATCGGAACTTTTTGAAACTTTTTCCGTTTTATTGATAAAGATGAAATTGGAAAAAACACCGGCGAGATCCACTGCCGAAGAACGAATATCATGTTCAGAAAGGTGGCCCTTATGCGATTAAAGCCATTAAAGCTCCTTACGAAGTCAGTTGTCCTAATGGGACTTTGCGCCGTACTGTTTCTTATGCTTTGTGCAGGTGAACTCTCGCAATCTTTTGCCGCTTCTTCATCCAAGCAGGTTCAGCCCGCCGGTAAGCTGGCGTTTCAGTTTAAAACGCCTTATTTTCAAACCCGCCTTACGGAAACATCCCCATGGACGGAGCTGAAGGCCGCGGATTACGGCCGTGCCGGCGAGAGGGTAAAAGCGAAATCCGGCTTGGGGGAGTTGGCTTTGGTGACTACGGATAGCAGCGGAGACTACTGGATTCCCGGCTGGTATACGACGCAGGCAGCCAAGTCCATCAGGGAAACGGCTCCTGCCTACGTCTCTATCGCAGCAAATGCAAAGTTGTCGCTGACGCCGGATAGCCGCTTGAAATGGGCACAGCCAAACCAAGGGATGAAGCTGATTGCCCTGGCAAACTGGAAAGATTGGGTGGGGGTGATGATCAGCCCCCGGGAATGGCACAAGGATGACAAGGTGTTCAGACCGGTACTGCTCTGGGTCAATGCGAAAAGCATAACTTCCAAGGAGGCGGTTCCGGACGGCATTCTCACGCGAAGTTCAGACGTGCCGATCGATGTGGCGAGGGAGCTGACGGAGATCAGGCTGGACCTAGGCGATAGTGCCGCGCAAGTGCAAAAGCTTCTCGGTGCGCCGGATGTCAAGGAGCGCTCGGCCAATTTCGCACATCCCGGCGAGGCGATGAAGGTGGGGACAACGTGGCGTTATGAGCGGCCGCAAGCGCAGTTTACGATCAGCTTTTCCGAGCAGGGGAAGCTTATGGGGTGGAAATGGATTCTTCCTGCAAATGAAAAACTGGAATTGGGAGTTTACCCAGGCAGCAATTATGGATTTGCTTATGATTTCATAGCGACGCCGGCCGCGTTTACGCTGAACAGCCAGCCTGTCTGGAAGAATCAGGGCAATTTGAATTACGCTTATCTTGTTGGGTCAACGGACCAGGTTCTGTTGGTGAACGGGGATGACGGGGGCTTCAGCGGCATGCATCATGATTCCTCCATATATGCCGTCGACCGGAATTCAGGCCGCAAGCTGTGGCAGGTGGATGCAGGTTTTGGCATATTCAACATCGCATTGGATCGCTCCCGCAATACAGCGGCGGTCTATACCGAATATGATCCGGCCAAGAAAAAATACGAAGGACGCATCCGGGAGCTAAACCTGAAGGATGGCCGCGTGATATGGGAGAAACAGCTTTCGCAAGAACAACAGGTCCGCATGTATGCCGTCAAAGATGCCGTGCTATTGTACCGCATTCCGGCTTTGGATCGGGACACCGGATCTCTAACCGTATTGGACCGCGCGACAGGCAAACAGAAATGGAACAGAACTTTGGGCGGAAAGCAGCGTGTTCTCGAAACGGCGGCGGAAGATCCGTATATATTGATCCAGGAGGGATTGAGACTTAGAGCGTTGAGCCCGGAAAACGGGAAAGAAATATGGAGCGTGACGGGAAAAGGCGAAGCGGAACAGGATCCCCAAGCAAACGCGTATTTCAGCTTCGGCAATGTCCGTTTGCCTCTGCAGCCGCAGCCAAGCAGCCGCTGGTTTCTTGTTGGCGGGCAGTGGATGCTGCTGGATACCGACAGCGGCGAGGTATTGGCGGAGTACGCATGGAACAGGCAGGAACGTTTCGAAACGACCAATAACCAGCGGTATATTCTGGTACAGCGATCCGATGGTTTGACGGATTATGACAGCTCTAAAGTGAAGGAAACGATTTTGTATGACGTGTTCGGGCAGCGTTCAATATGGTCTCTGCCGGGCAAGGCGGTTAGCGGCATGTTCGATCAAGACCGGCTGTATGTCGTTCTGGATGGATTGCCGGCCGCGGTCGACCGCTACAAGGGAACGCTGCTCTGGCAGATGCCGTTGTCTGTACGCCAATCTGCCAACCCTTACACGCTGGATGAAATGGCGAAAACACGTTTTGCGGCGCTTCCGCAGCATCTGCTGCTGGGGTATGGCTCCGATCTGCTCGTGCTGGGCAAACAGGACGGCCAGGTGCAGGGCAGGCTGAAGGATGTATTGATGGCATACAGCGAAGCCCGCTACAGAAACGGGATCGAAGGGCTGCTTAATATAACGGGCAATGAAATTTACATTGGCTCCTCAAACGGCGGGCTGGCCCGGTATAATGCAGCGGAACTTGAGCGTTTGCTCCGATAAAAACAATTAGCGCACGGTTAACAAATATTCATGCCAAAAGGGTTCTGAGTTTTGAGCATGGCAGAACCCTTTGGCGTTTGCCCGAAAATATTCCAAGTTGCGGGCGCTTTGGGCTGAGCATTGAACGAATTTCAATTGAAAGCCGATACATATATGAGAGCGTAAGCAATGAAAAGGAGATGGGGAATATGCGGCTTGAATCAGGCATTCCGGCAGGTTTAAAATTTCAGGAGCCTAAACAGGACATCCGGCGGCGAGGAGAATATACGTTTGAGCTTGACCAAGATCAGGATGCCGATCGGTCGAACAAATCGAAAGGAAGCAGCGGCAAACTGGTTACGTGCCGGGAAGGCGGTTATATCAGGCAGTACATCGTCCGAGCGGATGGTAGCCGGATTCTGCTCAGCGAGATGAAGGAGCCGTTAACCGATGCAGCTCCTCCGAATCAGGACGATAGTAAGGCAGATCACGGCGGGCATGGAGATTCCCTGAACCGGAACACGGAGGACGTGATTCAACTGCTGAACGTGCAGGCTGGGATCGCGGCTGATTATCGCAAAAAAACAGCGCATTCGTCGGCTTCATATAACGCGTTGTAAATGAAAGGTTTGTCGGGGCCAGCCCAGGTATGTTATTCTGTAACGCGAGAAGCCATGAAGGAGACCGCATGCCGGGAGGCTGCGGTTTTTTTGGCAGTATAGAATTTATAAGTTTTTTTGGGGTCCCCGCAAAGTATTTGGAATAAGCATCGAAGCATAGGCTCCACTTTGTGGGGTTATTTTGGCTTTGGCTTTGGATTATAGAATTAATAGGTTTTGAGCGGAGCTTAAGTCATTCTATAATCGCAAGAGAAATATCCGTTAAATGCGGTGATAACGAAATTGCATGAAAGGAGAAGGATAACATATGCGTCCTTCAATAATAGATATCGGAGTGAATTTAACCAACCGCGCATTTGATCAAGACCGCGAGGAGGCAGCGGTTCGGGCGGAAGCCGCCGGCGTGTCCCCGCTGATCATCACCGGAACCAGCGTGGCAAGCAGCCGGAAAGCTGCGGATTATGCAGGGCTTTATCCCGGAAAAATGTATGCGACTGCGGGCGTACATCCGCATGACGTAAAAGGATGCGGAGCGGATACGCTGGGTACGCTGCGGAAGCTTGCCGCGTTGCCGCAGGTGGTGGCCATCGGTGAATGCGGCCTGGATTACAACCGGGATTTTTCCCCGCGGGATGTGCAGCGCCGCTGGTTCCGTGAACAGATTAAGCTGGCTGAGGAGCTGGACATGCCGCTGTTTCTGCATGAACGGGACGCGCACGGCGATTTTGCGGCGATCATGCGAGAGCATCCGGAGATGATCGGGAAATCGGTCGTACACTGCTTTACGGGTACGGGGGAAGAACTTCGTACATATCTCGAAATGGGCTTTCATATCGGCATTACCGGTTGGATTTGCGATGAACGGCGGGGGCAGCATCTACGCGAGCTCGTGAAGGAAATACCGCTGGAGCGGCTCATGATTGAAACGGATGCCCCTTATCTGACGCCGCGCGACATGCGGCCCAAACCGAAGGGCGGACGCAATGAACCGGCTTTTTTAGTTCATATTTTAGAGACCGTTGCTTCGTGTATGGGGATGGAAGCGGAAGATGTGGCTGCCGGTACCGCCCGTACAACCAAGGCTTTTTTTCGCATCGAATAAAAAGAAGACCTGGCAAACAGCGGCTTCATTGGGCATGTTGCGCTGCCGTATGGCTAAAAGCGCTATTGTTTGTATCTCCATGTTATGAGTCTGTTGTATAATGAATTGATGGCATTACCAATTGTCATTTTCCATATTATGATGCAGGCGGGATGAAAAACTTGAAGCATTTTATCAAAAAAGGAATACCGCTACGTTCTACCATTAGTCTACTCGTTATTACGGCTATTTTGCTGACGATGCTGACAAGCATTACCTCGGCCGTACAGGTTAACCGTACTTCCTTGACCGACAATTATTTGAATAAAAACGAATCATACGCCAAGAAACTGGCTTCGAATACGGATGAGCTTTTGATTACGATGCAAAACAATCTCAAAGCCATTGCTTCGATCTCAGCGCGGGAAGACAAAATGGATGCCCAAATGCTAGATGATTTGTTCCTGGAGAATACCCAGTATTTCAATTCCATTGTCATCGCTGACAATGACCGGGTTGTAAAAGCTCGCAGCCCCCGTAAAATCGGGGTTTCTCCCGGGGACAGGCTAACTTCCGAACAAAGCAAAATGGCTGTCGAGCAGAAGAAACCTTTTATCTCCGAGCCTTACCGCGCAACCACAGGCCGTCTGATCATCCTTGTTTCCGTGCCGATTGTGGATCGGAATGGGGAGTATAAAGGTTTTGTGGGAGGGTCGATTTACCTGGAGGAAAAAAATGTGCTCAGCACGATGCTGAAAGAGCATTTTTTCGGGGATGGTTCCTATGTCTATGTGGTGGAGAAGAACGGAAATTTGATTTTCCATCCGGATAAAAACTGGATCGGGAAAAATGTGATGGCCAACGAAGTGGTTCGGAAAGTGGTTTCGGGACAAAGCGGCTCACAAAGGGTTAAGAATACCCAAGGCAAAGATTTTTTGGCCGGTTTCGCCTATGAACCCAGAAGCTCATGGGGGATAGTTTCCCAAACGCCTTATCAGGTGATCGACAAACCTCTGAGTCATCTTGTCGCAAGAATGCTGCTCGTATCGCTGCCGTTTTTGCTCCTGATTTTGCTGCTGGGGTGGTGGATCGCGAACCGGATCGTCAAACCGCTGCACACGCTGGCGCAATTTTCGGATGCGGCGACGCAAAAGCTTGTACCCGCCGAACATATCCCGGATATCCAGTCCTATTATTATGAGGTGAGGCTGCTGTCGCAAAGCGTCAAAATCGCCCTGCAAAGCATGAACCAGGATTTGACGCATCTGCGGAACGAGGTAAAGATCGACGAACTCACCGGACTAGCCAACCGAAGGGCCTTTGACGACGTAATGGCAACCTGGATTGAAAACAATGTTCCTTTTGCGCTTATTATGATCGATATTGATCATTTCAAGCTCGTCAACGATTCGTTTGGACATATGGTCGGCGATGAAGTGCTGCGTTATCTGTCCCGTTTGATGAGCCTCATTTCTTCGGAGGATGACTTATGCTTCCGTTACGGCGGCGAGGAATTTGGCATACTTGTTAAGCATTGCGGTTTGGGCCGGGCCAAGGATTTGGCGGATCGGCTCCGCGAGCAGCTCTCCATAACCAAAAGTCCGACCGGTCATTCGATTACGATTTCTGCCGGCATATCGGCCTTTCCCGTTCATGGGCGCTCTGCGCAGCAGTTGATCATGAAGGCGGACGAGGCGTTATACCAATCCAAAGAAAACGGGCGCAACCGGACAACGGTTAGCAAGTTGGGCGGTTAAGAGCTCTGATCTCAACAAAGGAATTGTTAAATTTCTGAAAATATGCTAACATGGTAACAATTACAATGATCGGAGGGTTCGCGAAGCTATGATTAATATTAAATTCCGTTTTTTCGCTTTGTGCCGCTAATTGAATAGTGCTCAAAGGCTCTGCGCTTGTGCAGGGCGAACGGGATTGGTATGCATATCTTCGGATGAACCCAATATATTCATATGCGCGCCGCCAAAGCCCTTTTAATATTCAGGGGGCCCCGCAAAGCAATCGGATTAAGCTTCGAAGGCTATCGTCACTTTGTGGGATTATCTTAGGCTGCGGATGTCGCGGGGTACAGCGGGAGAGGCTTCATAGCCCCTCCTTTGTTGTTTTCGGATAGCTGCGTCAGCCGTCGTCGGCTGCTTGTTTCACAACCATACCGGGCAGATGCCGTCTTCTTTCGTTTTCTCCAAAAGCGGAAGTACTTCGGCCGTGCATCTGCATTTCGTTCGCACAAGCCACAGGCACAGGCCTGCGGTTTTTCTGTTTTTTTGGTCCATAATGAACTTTGGAGGGATAGAATATATGAAACAACCTGAACAATTTGAATTGCTGGAACAGCGCGCCGTACTTGTCGGCGTAAATTTAAATCATCAGCAGGATTTTGATTATTCCATGGAGGAGCTCGGCAACCTTGCCGAGGCTTGCGGTGTTGAGGTGGTTGGCCAGCTTACGCAAAACATGGAACGGGTAAATAAATCGCATTACATCGGAACAGGCAAAGTGGAGGAACTTACCGGTTTATACAGAGGCCTGCAGGCCAATTTGATCATCTTTAATGATGAATTATCCCCTTCGCAGCTGCGCAATTTGGAGTCGGATCTGGAGTGCAAGGTCATTGACCGTACGATTCTTATTTTGGATATTTTCGAAAAGCGCGCCAAAACGCGGGAGGCCCAGCTTCAGGTCGAAGTGGCCCAATTGCAGTACATGCTGCCGCGTCTGGTCGGGCTGCGCGAATCGCTTGGACGGCAAAGCGGCGGCGTCGGCCTGAAAAACAGAGGGGCAGGCGAAACGAAGCTCGAGCTGGACCGGCGCCGGATCGAAGAAAAAATAACCGCTTTGAACAAGGAGCTCGAGTCCCTCGTGTTCCAACGCCAGACACAGCGCAAGAAGCGCAAAAAAAATGAGCTGCCGGTCGTTTCTCTGGTCGGTTATACCAATGCGGGCAAGTCCACGATCATGAACGCCATGATCGAGAAGTTCGGAGCAGCGGGGGGAAGCGGGGACAAAAGCGTATTTGAAAAGGATATGCTGTTTGCGACTTTGGAAACATCGGTCCGCAATATCCAGCTCGAAGACAATAAAAGCTTCCTTCTTACCGATACCGTCGGCTTTGTCAGCAAGCTTCCGCATCACCTGGTAAAAGCTTTCCGTTCCACGCTGGAGGAGGTCGCCGAGGCTGATCTGCTGATCCATGTGGTCGATTACGCGAACGAGAAATATGAGCAGTTGATCCAAATTACCGAAAATACGTTAAAGGATATCGGCGTCACGGATATTCCTACGATGTTTGCCTATAACAAATGCGATCTGGCTGGCCGTGACATTCCTGAAGTGAATGAAAATAGCATCTACCTGGCGGCGAAACCGCGGATCGGGATCGATGAGCTGGTGGAGCTTATCAAAGGTTTTATTTTCAAGGATTACGTCCGCTGCGAAATGCTGATTCCTTACGATCAGGGCCAAGTGGTGTCTTACCTGAATGAACATGCGGATGTTAAGGCAACCGAATATGAAAATGAAGGTACCCGCCTGACGCTTGAATGCAGGCAGATGGATTATGAGAAATATCGCGAATTCGTGATTGAATAAGGCATAGAAGCAGACGCGAATAAAGGAACAAGTTGAAAGCAGCGACCGTTTCACGGGACTTTACCGTGAACGGTCGTTTTTTTTGGATACGCTGGTGGCTGCAGCCTTGCGGTATCGCTAATCCTTACAGTCAACATGAGTCTTTGGTATGGATCGGCTCAAGCAGAATAGTCTTATTTTCACGAGCGGACTGGTCAATAATTCCTGATTTTTTTCCAAACACTGGATTTGAACAAGCGGATCATGTTTAACTTTTAGAAAAAGGGTTTAGAGGGGACTGATGGTTATTTCACGGTTAATCCATTCTATCGCTCTTATGCTGTTTATGATCGTATTATTGGGAGGTTGCCAAAGCGTGAACAAGCCGGAAAACGAAAGCCAGATGCAAGATGCCAAAAATCTCGCCATCCAATATTTTAAGGATGAGTATGGACTTGATGTGGAAATTACGGACCAGGAAAAGCTGGCCGAGTACATATCGCCCCAAATTAACATGAAAGGTTACGTAAAAGGCAAACCGGAGGAAAGTTTCAACATTTCGGTAGATTACGAGGATAAGAAAACGACCAATTTTGTCATGAGTCCGGAGCTGGAAAAGGCCATTCGGGCCAAAGGGATCGACCCCTTTGCGAAAAAGGATGCGGCAAAATAAGATGATGATCAATGCTGGAATGAGGGAGGAGTACGTTTGAGCAAGGGCAAGGGACCTGCAATTACGGATGAAATGTATCAAAAAATGTCGGGCCTCGCTTACTCCGATCTGAAAAAAGGGAGCAAGCCGCAGGATCTTCCGGGCTGGGAGGTACTCGATACCGCCAATGATGCGATAACGGGTTTTGACGCGGTCACCTTTTATAATCCGGAAACCAAGCAGGCCGTGATTGCTTATCGGGGGACGGAGGGCGACCAGCCGCTTGATCGTTCTCTTCCTGACTATGTTGCCGATGCTGGAATTGGCGTTCGGGAAGTAGGGCGTAAAATCAATAAAAGCCTTGAAGTGAAGATGCCCTGGGACGACACGGTTAAAAAAATCGAGGATAACCTGGGCATTACCAAGGTGAAGGATTTGGTCGGCGACGCAGGTAAGTCGGTGGATAAATTTGTCGATGGAAACAAGCAGCTCTATCAAGCCGAGGATTATGCCAGTGCATTAAAGAAAAAATACAAAGACATGGATTTTACATTAACCGGACATTCGCTTGGGGGAGCCAATGCACAGTATGCCGCGGCTTATACCGGGCTGTCGGCCGTCACGTTCAGCGCTCCGTCGGTGATGGGAAGCCTGACGGGCGGTGCCAAGCGTAGAGCGGAGGCTGGCGAACTCGATTCGCAAATTATCAATTACGCGCATCCCGGCGATCTTATTGCAAGCGGCGCGCTCGGCGGATATGACCGCCATGTAGGTTCGACGTATTATATCGACTCCAATTACGAGGATGCAAACGATGGAGTCGGCATTTGGGACAAATGGGGAAATACGGTGGACGGAGCCAATTATCATGGCTTGAAACGCTACAAATTTAATGAAAACGGGTATATTGCAAATCCCCTTTATGATGGGGAGAACGGCGAATTGGTAGGTAGATCGCCGCGGGCACCGTTAACCTTTGGGGATTTGACAGGCCTGCCAAACGCTTTGTTTCTGCCGATGGAACTTGCGATGAAAACAGGGCTGGCGATGGCCGCGACGATGCACTCCGGCATGATCCGGGTGACGCCGGAGGAGCTCAGAAGCGTCGCCGAAAAATGGAGCCAAAATGCGCAGCAAATCAGTTCGGATATGCAGACCGTCCGGGCAAAAATGATGAAATATATGCATTCCAGCCACAGCCGCAGGCTGCAGCCGATCATCAGCCAACTGGATGCTTCGATTAGCGAATTATCCAAGTGGCATGTCGAGCAAACGACGCAGTTCCTTGGTTTTATCAAATCGAAATCCGAGCAGTTCCATCAGGCCGATGCTGCCGGGCAGGGAATAGTACAATAAGCCACTACCCGAGGGGGTGAAGCGAGCATGGAAATTCTTGTAGAGCTGAACGACCTGGAGCAGGCGGAGCGGGAGCTCGGCTGGCTGCTTGCACGGATTCAGGCTGATGAGCAGGAGGCGAGAAATCTGTACGGCAGGCTTAGCGAATGGACCGGACAGTCCGCGAACGCGACACGCGGATACGTGGAGGCTTTTTTCTCAGGTCTTGCAGGCCGGGTTCATACGATTGAGCAGCAAAAAGCGGAGCTGATCCGTTATGTGCAAGTCATGAAGCAAACGGATCAAATGAGATAAGCATAGAGGACGAAAGACGCTGTATCCAAAGGGATAGGGCGTCTTTTTTTTTTGCCAATTGCATACATCAATCCGTACCCGCCCTCCCTTAGTCCTACAACCATTTTTCGTCGAATTAGTCAACGCTGGAAAACGGTTCCATTGGAGCGGATAATTATGAAATTCGTGGGATACAAACTTCGGAGGATCAAATGAATAATGAAGTTAATATGACATCTTTTGAAAGGGGTATGCTTGTGAGTAGAAATTTTTCGCGATTCTTGACCGCATGTTTTGCCGGATTGCTGCTGATGTTTGGAATTCTGCCCGGACTCGGCCGCGCGGCTGCCCAGGAGGCGCAGTCAACTGTTGAATGGTCCAAGGATTACGGGAGCAAATCCGAAGGGCAGGGAGTAATCCCGACTTCGGATGGCGGCTATTTCGCCGTAGGAGGTATTGAAGATACCGACAAACCGGGAGGGTACCCGTATCAAAAGGCTTATGTGTTTAAGGTGGATGCGGAAGGTCAGGTGAAATGGGAACGGAAGCTTAAATATAATACCACAAGCAATACGGCATATCGGGCTATTGAGACGAAAGACGGAGGATATTTCATTGCAGGCACATCGAGGTCGGACGGAGAACCGAAGGACCAACTGTACATGATCAGGCTGGATTCATCGGGCAATGTATTATGGGAAAAGGTACAGGTGGACGATGCCATCCACAGTACCCCGAAATCCGTAGTGGAAACGGATGACGGCAGCTTTTTGATCGCCGGGGAAGGGATGGTCAGTTGGGTCGCTTATGAACAAGGTTATATTTTAAAGGTCGATCCAAACGGCGAAACGCTGTGGTACAATAAATACCGCCTTACAGGTACTGGCGACTTTTTAACCGATCTCATCCCCGCCAGTGATGGCGGTTATATCGCCATCGGCCACGCAGGCATGGTGGAATACGAATCGACAGATTTCGATGCGATGGTGATCCTGAAAATTGATGACCAAGGCAAAATGCTTTGGTCGAAAAAATTCGTCGATCCGCGCAGCCGCTGGACAGCCGTTTCGGTTGTCGGAACGGAGGATGGCGGGTACCTGATTCTAAGCAGGAAATACAACGGAAAGGCCGCGACACTGCTTACCAAAACGGATCTCAACGGACAGGTGAAATGGGAAAAGACGTTTTTTAATGCCACGGATTTTTACCGTACCTATAACCGCCTGGTTCGGACTAAAGACGGATACGCCATGCTCGGGGAACATACGACACGGATCGATTGGGACAAGAGTGTGAGGTACCAGTATGGTGTGCTGAGAGTCGACGAGAACGGCGATACGATCAGCGAAGAATTATTCAAGGGACCACCGATTGCAGGCGTAGGTATCGCAGCGGCAACCCAAGACGGCGGCTTTATTTTCCCGGGGACCGTTTTGCGAGGGGACGTTAGGAAGTTCCAGTTGATGAAGTTGTCGCCTCCAGCGGATCGGCAGCCTGTCGAACGTACGCTGACGGGCATCTCATTTATGGAAAAAGAAAAGAAATTGAAAACGGGCACTAGCTCCCCGACCGTGCTGCAAGCGGTTTATTCCGACGGAACGAAAAACGAACTGTCCAGCGCTGCGCTATACATTTCGGGGGACAACAACATCGTGGACGTCGATGCCTTGGGCCGGATCACGGGGCATGAGGTGGGAAGCACCTATATCGAAGCGAATTATGAAGGTTTTACGGCGAAGATGAACGTGACGGTTCTGCCGGAAGATACGGACGAGCTTAGTCCCGTAAAGGGCGATTTCGGCCTGGATTCGGGTGAATATTCACTTTTGGAAGGTACGACGCTGGACATCAAGGTCACCGTAACTGAATATGACTATAGCAATGGAAAGCTAACGAAAACGGATGTCACAAAACTTGCAACATATAGCAGCGACCGTCCGGATATCGCTGAGGTGGACGGGGACGGAAACCTGATCGGCCATAAAGCGGGTAAGACACGGATCTATGCCAAGTACAAGGGAAGCAGTGTTTATGCCGAAGTGCTGGTCGTGCGCACAACCGGGCCAAAAGGGGATGCGCAGCCGGAGCCGGATGAGCCGAACAACGATACGGAGCAATCCGGTATGGATCACTCTGACGGTATTGATCAAACAGATCAAACGGTAACAGGTACTGCAGAACAAACATCCGAATCCATGCAATGATTTGCTGACACGGAGGCCAAGTTTCATGAGATAAACGCAAGGGGAGGATTTTCCCTAATGAAATGGGAAAGGACTGTTCCCATCGGATAGATTCCTGGGACAGTCCTTTTATCAAGCGTAATATCAACCAGATCTATGGCTGGTGTTATTTTGGGATTAAATGATCCGCTTCCGAATCCAGCCCGAAATAAGATCGGTCAAAATGACAAGCACGATGATTCCGAGCAAAATGATGCCGACCCGATTCCAGTTGCGGGCCTGAAGCGCAAAGATCAGCGGCGTGCCGATACCTCCGGCGCCTACCAGGCCAAGCGTCGTTGCGGAGCGGATATTAATCTCGAAACGGTATAGCGAGTAGGAGAGGAACTGCGGAATGACCTGCGGCAGTACGGCGTAACGCAGCACCTGCAGCCGGTTTGCGCCTGAGGCGACAAGCGCCTCCTGCGGCCCGCGGTCGATGCTTTCGATGGTTTCCGCATAAAGTTTACCGAGCATGCCGACCGAATGAATACCCAGCGCGAGAACGCCCGCGAAAGAACCGGGGCCGACTGCTTTGATAAACAGAATCGCCACGATGATTTCGGGAAAGACGCGGATGACGCTCAGCATGATTTTTCCGCTGCCCGAGACGGCAAGCCGCCGGCTCATATTCGTGGATGCCCAAAAGGCGAACGGGATGCAAACCACGGCGGCGATAACCGTACCGAGAATGGAAATGACCAGCGTATCAAGCAGTCCCCGCAGCAAATCCTCGCCTTCAGGAATGTAAACGAAAGACCAGTCCGGGTGCAAGAACCCTTGGAGTATCGACTTGGATACGGTCCCCGCCGTACCTTGAATCCCTTCGAAATGTATTCCTTGGATTGACCAATAATAAACGGCGATAACAATTAAGGAGATAAGCGCGAAGCGAATCCGCGAACCGAACACGGAGCCGGAAGTTTTTCCGGACGCGGCTGTAGTGTTATGTTTCATAGCAGTTTCCTCCGGATCATCGTACTTCCGTAATCAATGATTAACACGATCACAAGCGTCAGCAAAATAATGATCGAAGCCCGATCGTAGCGGAACAAACCAAGCGAGCGGTCCAGCAATAGTCCGATGCCGCCCGCGCCGACAAGGCCAAGCACGGCCGCTGCCCGCACATTGACTTCGAAGGTATACAGCAAATAGGACATAAAATAAGGAAGCGCTTGAGGCACGACCCCGTACATAATAAGCTGCAGCCGATTTGCGCCGACCGCGGTCATGGCTTCGAGCGGTCCGGGATCGATGGCTTCGATCGCTTCATAAGTCAGCTTGGCGATAATCCCAAACGAGAAGAAAACGAGAGCCAGCATCCCGGCGAAAGGCCCGATGCCAAATACGGCGACGAAAATGGCCGCGAACAAAAGATCCGGAATGGTGCGGATCAGGTTCAGCACCATCCGCGCAGGCAGCGAGATTAAGCGGCTGATGCCTAAATTTGAAGCGCAGAGCAGCGCAACCGGAATGGCAAGCAAACCGCCCAGCGTCGTGCCCAAAATGGCGATCTGGACGGTTTCCATCATCGGTCCCCAGATCGTAGGCAGATAGCTCCAATCCGGCGGAAACATCTCCTGCAGCAGGCTGCCCATTTGCGGAAGCCCAATGATGAGCTGATAAGGAGTCACGCCTGTTTGGATTGAGCATGCCACCAGGATCGCAAGCAGAATGAGCCATCCGGCGGCCCGTTTGTATTTGGGGGGCGGCATCAATTCGGGCGTCCCGGGCTTAAGTGAAGCGGTGGAAACAGGAGTCTTCATCATGCCCCTCCCAGCAGCTCATCCTGCAGCACGGGACGGCCGTAAATTTCGGCAAAAGCCTCGTCGGTAGCTTCTTCCGGCGTTCCGTCGAATACGACTTCCCCGGCGCGGAGTCCGATGATCCGCGTCGCGTACTCACGGGCCAGGTCGATAAAATGCAGGTTGATAATCGTGGTGATATTCATCTCGCGGTTGATCCGCTGCAAATCGTCCATTACCTGGCGGGTTGTTAGCGGGTCAAGTGAAGCGACGGGTTCATCCGCCAAAATGACCTGCGCTTCCTGCGCAAGCGCGCGGGCAATCGATACGCGCTGCTGCTGGCCGCCCGAGAGCTGGTCGGCGCGGACATATGCTTTTTCGCGGATGTTGACGCGTTTCAGCGCGTCAAGGGACAAATCCACATCTTCCTTAGGAAACCAGCCAAGCATGGTACGCATTGTGGAGTGATAGCCCACCCGCCCTGACAAGACGTTGCGGATGACGGTTGAGCGCTTAATCAGATTGAAGTTTTGGAAGATCATTCCGATGTCGCGCCGGATATGGCGGAGCTGGCTGCCCGAAGCCTGGGTCACCGATTTGCCATTGACCCGGATGTCCCCCGCCGTGATGTCCGTAAGGCGGTTGATACTCCGCAAAAAAGTGGACTTGCCCGCACCGGAGAGACCGACGATCACAACCAGTTCCCCTTCATTGATCGTTAGATTTATGTTGTTTAGTCCGACCGTTCCGTTCGGATAGACCTTGGATACTTTGTCGAATTCAATCATGCCCGAACCAACTTTCTGTAATGGTATCTGAAAAGGATTTTTCTTTTCAATAGTATAGTTTTATAAGTTTTTTGGGGTCCCCGCAAAGTATTTGGAATAAGCATCGAAGCGTAGGCTCCACTTTGTGGGGTTATTTCATACGTCTAATGGGAAACAACACCGCCATAAAAAACCATGGACGGTGCTGCCCTGATTACTGCATGAATGATTAATGTTTTTTGAGCTTGCCCGATTACTTGATTTCCTGGCCAACGGCTTTGGCATATTCGCGAACCGGATCGAAGTTTTTGTCGTCTCCGGCAGTGTAACCTACATGCGTATAGATATCTTTGATGATTTTAGCGCCTTCCGCATCATTGGTAATATCGATAAATGCTTGGCTGATTTTGTCTCTCCAGCTTTGATCCATATCGCTGCGGACGCTGACGGTATCGTTCGGAATTTTGGCGGTGTAGTGAATGACGCGGGTTTTTTCGAATACGTCCGGAACGTCTTTTTTAACCGTATTGCGCGCGTCTTGGAAAACGGCGACAGCATCCACCTGACCGTTCAGCAGCGCCATGATGGCTGCGTCATGCCCTTTAATCGTCACGCCCTGTACGTCCTTGTCGGGATCAATGCCTTCCTTTTTCAGCTCGGCAGCCGGGAATACATAACCTGCGGAAGACGTTACGTTTTGCCAGCCGATCTTTTTGCCTTTCAGATCTTTAAGGCTTTGGATGGGAGAATCTTTTTTCACGACGATCATGGCTTTATAGAAATCAACTTTTTCTGTTGTGTCTTCACCCGTATCGTCTTTGATGCCGTAACGCTGCGCCTGCAGAAGAAGATCGGCTGCTTTTTTGTTGTCATGAGCCAGTACATACGCATTTGGCGGCAGGAAGCCGACGTCAACCTGTTTGGAAGCCATCGCTTCCACAATGGTGTTGTAATCCGGGGATACGGTCACGTGAACCGGGATGCCAAGTTTGTCGCCAAGCAGTTTTTCAAGCGGTTTTGTTTTGGCTTCAAGCGTATCCGCATTCTGGGATGGAACGAATTGTACATTAAGTTCTTTCGGCACATAAGCCGAAGATGCCGCTTCCGCGGTTCCGGATGCTGCGTCTTTGCTGTCGCCGCCTGCGCTTTTAGATCCGCAAGCTGCAAGGCTGGCCGCGAGCGCCAGCGTCATGCCGATCGTCAGTACTTTTTTAAACATGATGGTCCCCTCCGCAAATTTGTCTTTTTAGGTCAGATACATCCGTCTGACAGAAACGAGCTTAACATAGGCGCCGGAGACAAGGGTTAACGCAAAGGGTTTCTTTTGTTGGCTTCTTGTAAAATTTGCGGCCAATTAACCAGAACCGAATGTCGGTAGAAGCTGGGAAATCGGCCTATTATCAGCCTATTATTATAGAAAGAAAGTAGAGCAGCGGGATTTTACGCCTGCTTAACGTTCCGGAGGTATAATGAGCGTGATGTTTTAGGCTCAATTCATAATTAGTGCTTGACAAGAGGTGAAGATAGCGGAGGGGACGGAATCGATCTGAAGAACGATCCGTAACCGCAGCGGCTAACTCGTGCAATGTCAGGTACTAATTATTCTGTTGAGCCATTTTAGATAGAAATTTATAAGGGAGTGGTAACGGTGAGCGGCATTCAAAACAGACAACGGGCGGACATGCAGGGCAAGGCGGAACCATCCATGAAGCTGAGGATTTTGTCGACGACCGATGTGCATACGAGTCTGATGGATTACGACTATTACCGGGACGAGCAGGATGTTTCGCTTGGGTTAGTCCGGATTGCCACCTTGGTTCAGCAAGCAAGGGCCGAAGCAGAAAACACACTGCTTGTGGATAATGGGGATTTGATACAGGGGACGCCGCTGGCGACATGCGCGGTCCGCACGGCTTCATCTTCTTTGCCTGGAGCGGAAGCCTTTGTCCATCCGGCGATCCGGGTGATGAACGCAATGGGATATGATGCGGCAACTTTTGGCAATCATGAATTCAATTACGGGCTGGATTATTTGGATAAAGTAGTCGCTGGCGCCAATTTTCCATATGTAAACGCAAATGTTTATATGCATGAACAGGAGACCAGCAGCGGCCAACGGGTGAACCGGTATACACCATACGTGATTCTGACCAAAACCTGTTTCGACAGTGCCGGAGCGCCGCATGAAGTACGGATCGGGGTGATCGGATTCGTGCCTCCGCAAATATTGAATTGGGATCGAAACCATTTGGAAGGCAAGGTGCAAGTCCAAGATATGGTTCAGTCTGCATTGGAATGGGTACCGCGGATGAAAGAGGAGGGGGCGGATGTCGTGATTGCGCTTGCCCACACTGGGTTTGATCCGGATGTGTCCCTGATAGACCGCGATGCCGAAAATGCCATGCTGCCGCTCAGCCTGGTGCCTGATATCGATGCCATAACCTTCTCCCATACGCATAGAGTGTTTCCATCGCCGGATTTTTCCGCTTTAAATTCAGCCTTTAAATCAGCGGACGGAACTTCGCTTCCCTGTTTGGATTGGAAGAAAGGAACCATCAATGGGCTGCCTGCCGTACAGGCCGGATACGGGGGCATGATGCTCGGGATCATCGATTTATCGCTGGAACTTCAGGACGGCAGATGGCGGGTGGCTCACGGGCGGTCCATGATCCGCGAAGTGTACGACCACTCACGGGGAATCGAGCTGGCCCAACCCGATCCTGACATAACGGAAATGCTGCGGGAACCCCATCAACAAGCGGTTGCTTATGCAAACGCTCCGATCGGACGGGTCGAGGCGCCTCTGCACAGCTATTTCTCTCTGGTGCATGAGGATGCTTCCGTTCAGCTTGTCAACCGTGCTCAAATCGCTTATGCCCAGCGCTGGCTGGCTGCTTCCGCTCCCCATTTGCGGCATCTGCCGGTTCTTTCCGCCGGATCGCCGTTTAAAGCGGGGCGGAACGGACCGAAAGAGTACGCGGATATCCCCGCAGGGTCCATTGCCATCAAAAACGCAACCGAGCTGTACTTGTTTGACAACACCATTAAAGGAGTCAAAATGACCGGCGCAGGCATTAAGGAATGGCTTGAAATGGCCGCAGGTTTGTACAACCGGATCGATCCGGCGGCAAGCGCGGAGCAGCCGCTGCTAAATCCGCTGTTTGCGGTTTTTCAGTTCGATGTCATCGGCGGCATTACCTATCGGGTGGATGTCACCCAACCTGCAAAATACAAACCGGATGGTACAGTGCATCATCCTTGCGCAAGCAGAATTACCGATCTATGTTATCAAGGCAGCCCGGTGGATCCGGAACAGGAATTTATGGTGGTTACCAGCAATTATCGCGTGTTTGGCTGCAACTTTCCCGGTCTCCGCGAAGCGGAATTGATTATGGATACCGAAGACGAGAATCGTGAGGTGCTTATCGATTATATAGCCGAACAAGGCAATCTTAACGGTCTCATAGAGAAAAACTGGAGTTTCGTTCCTATTGACCAACCGGTGAATGTTACTTTCCTTTCTTCGCCCGCCGCCGTGAAATATATCGGGGATTTCCCGCGGATCGCATATACCGGACGGACCAATGAGCAGGGGTACGGCATTTATAGTATCGACCTGGGCATGGGGCAAGTTTCCGAGGCAGTGTTATCCGACCGTAAAGCTGTCCTGCAGCGCGCAGAAGAATACAAAAATTGACATAATAGATTGCATTTTCATATTTATAATAGTTAACATATCCTAAATTTGCTCGAAACGCAGAGGCTCCGGTGACTTGAGACCTCTGCGTTTTTTTTACAAATATAAGGATTAAGGCGCTTATCCAGCCGCTATTTTCTATTATAAAATCCTACTACCATAGCGCTGGAGGCGGTCTTATGAATGCGTGATAAGATTTTACAGACTCGGCAAATTGCAATAATAAAGGAATGTTATGTTTAAGGGGATCTGAGATTTTATAAGAATTGGGGAGGAAAAGGAAGGAATGAATATGGCCAATCATTTGAAGTTCCGCAACCGGAAGCTTGCTGGTTTCTTTTTTGCTTTTGTTTTGCTTTTATCCAGCGTGTTTGGCTGCATGCCGGCGCAAGCCGCCGCCCCGGCGCTTACCGTAGCTGAGGCGATCGCCAAGAACAATAGCGGAGAAACGGCTACAGTTGAAGGTTACATCGTTGGCGAAGTGTATAATTCCAAGCTTATTTTTTCGAATTTTCAGGATGACCTGAACGTTCTCATCGCGGATACTCCCGGTGAAACAAATAAAAGCAACCTGATCGATGTGCAGGTATCTGCAAGCTTCCGGCCTGCGATCGGGCTGAAATCCAACCCGTCCAATCTGGGCAAAAAGCTTCAAGTGACAGGCATGCTGACCGCTTATAGCGGGATGAATGGCGTTAAAAATCCGACTGCGATGAGCATATCGGGCGAATCCGGCGGAGGAGATCCCGGCAACGGCGGCGGAACGCCGGATCCGAATGATCCGGGCAGTGAAAATATCGGCGTTCCTACCACCCTTCCGGACGGTACAGGCAAAAAAGTGCTGTTCGATCAAAGCCATGCCCAAACCGCAGGAGCTGCCGATTGGGTCATTGACGGGGCTTTTTCCGATTTTGCGGACGGCCTGAGGAATGCGAAATTTCAGGTGGATGCACTGGAAAGAAAACTCCCGATGAATGCCCAGTCTTACGATACCCCAACCATTACGTTGGACAAGCTCAAGCAATATGATGTATTTATCATCGGCGAGGCGAATATTCCTTTTAAAACCTCCGAGCAGGATGCAATGCTGCAGTACGTCAAGGAAGGCGGCAGCATTTTCTTCATCTCGGACCATTATAACTCCGACCGGAACCTGAACCGCTGGGATTCCTCGGAAGTGATGAACGGCTACCGCCGCGGAGCTTTCGGAAATCCGTCCAAAGGCATGGCTTCGGAAGAAGCGGCTTCCGGCGCCATGAAAGATGTGACCAGCACGGATTGGCTCGGGCAAAACTTCGGCGTCCGTTTCCGCTACAATTCCATCGGCGACGTGACCAAGACGGATGCCGTAAAATATGATCAATCTTTTGGCATTACGGCCGGCGTCAACGATGTGGAGATGCACAGCGGATCGACGCTTGTCATTCTGGATCCGAAACGAGTTAAAGGCGTGGTGTATTTGCCGAAAAATGTTCCCGGTTGGAATAACGCCGTTGAGAACAGCGATAAGAAAAACTTCCCGAACGGCGGCGTTTATCAAAACGGCGGTATTGCCGAAGGGCCTTTCGCAGCCATTTCCAAGCTGGAAAAAGGCAAAGCCGCATTCATCGGCGATTCGTCCCCGGTTGAAGATGCCAGCCCAGCTTATGTCCGCGAGGACAATGGCAGCAAGAAAAAAACCTATGACGGATTCAAGGGTGAAGGGCAGAATGGCGTATTTCTTGTTCAAACCGTAGAATGGCTGGCTGTTCATGAGGATTATGCCACCTTCGAAAACAAAGGGATTACGATGGATGCGCCTACGCCGCTGCTCGGTGCCCTCGAGGAACCGACCACATCGGCGGAAATCCCCGGAACGGAGCCTTGGACAACTCCGGCAGCGGGTTATAAATGGTATGATCCATCCACGTATAAAGCAGGTTCCTATGGTTCGGGCAAAGATGGCCCGGTTGTGACCATCCCGGATCTGACGACCATTGCAAGCGCCAGAACCGCCGCAGATAACAGCTACGTTACGGTTCAAGGGGTCATTACATCCGAACCCGGCATCTTCGGCGGATCAGGTTTTTACTTGCAGGACGGAACCGCAGGTATTTATGTCTACCCTGACAAAGCTGCGGGATACCATGTCGGCGACAAAATCAAAATCACCGCCCAGAAAACCGTATACAACTCCGAGGTAGAGTTGATGAGCGAAGTTCAGGTGGCCAAGCTTGACGACCAGGCCGACATTCCAGCCCCGAAACCTATCGTTCAAGACGCGGTGAATGCCGGTAATCAGGGGCAGCTCATAACGCTAAAAAACGCAACCGTACGGAATTATGCGACTATATCCGGCTCGCTGGAATTTGATCTGGTGAGCGGAAGCATAACCAATCATGTGCGCGTTGACAGCCGCACGGGGATTTCCGCGGATACGCTGAAGACGGCGTTCCCGGAAGGGACAAATGTCGATATTACAGGGATTTCTTCCATCTTTAAAAATAATTTTCAACTTAAACTGTTGAAACTCGCCGATATTCGCCCGGCAGGAACCGAGGCGGAAAATCATCCGCCTGTATTTACTGCCGTTGATCCGCAGACGGTGCAGGTCGGCTCGGCATTATCTTTTAAAGTACAAGCTGCGGATCCGGATCAGGACAATCTCGCGTACACGGCCGTTCAGCTTCCGGACGGGGCGAACTTCGACCCTGCGCAGCAAACCTTCTCCTGGACGCCGCAAAAGGAAGGAAACTACACGGCTTCTTTTAAGGTCGAAGACGGCAAGGGAGGCAGCGATACGCTGAACGTTAGCATTACCGTAACGGCAGCATCTGCAGGAGAAGACAATACGGGTACCCTGACCGGTCCTGCCACGGCTTATGCCGGAGCGCCCGTTGATCTGGCGGTTGGCGTAAGCAAGCTGACGTATCCGTTTACGGCATTGGATGTTACGATTCAGTACGATCCATCCAAAATCACGTTTGATACGGTGACCAATCAAGAGGGCAATCCGGTGCTTGCCGAAACTGCAGTAACCTCATCCAGAAACGGATTGAGCCTGCTGGCGGCGGGCGTCAAGCCGGATGCCGGACAGATCCGGCTTCTTATGGCGAGCACTGGCGAAGAACATGCGGTGAAAGACGGCGGCGAACTGTTTAAGCTGCATGGCAAGCTGAAAGCCGACGCCTCCGGTTATGCCGATCTATCCTTAGCTTCGTTTACGGTATCCTCTGACGGCTCTTCCCAGGAGCTCGGCACGGGTTCGGCCTCGGTTCGCATCCAGATCGCCGCGGCTGACCGCACCGCGCTGCTGGCGGCCATCCAGGATGCGCAAAAACTGGCCGACCAGGCTGTAACCGGAACGGAGCCGGGGCAATACCCGCCTGCGGCCAAAGCGGATCTGCTGGCGGCCATTCAAGCGGCGAATGCTGTTTATAACAATGCTTCAGCCACTCAGGAGCAGATCAACTCGGCGCTGGCCGCGTTGACCAAAGCCGTGAATACCTTCAGAAACTCGGTCATTCCGAACCCATCGGTGCCTGCCGATAAGTCTGCCTTGACCGCAGCGATTGCTGCCGCGCAGAATATTTATGATCATGCCGCCGCAGGCGACAAAATCGGCCAATATCCGGCTGCGGCCAAATCAGCTCTGCAATCCGCAATCCAGTCGGCCGTATCGGTGAACAACAGCTCATCCGTTTCGCAGTCGCAAGTGGATGCCGCTGTGTCTGCGCTGAACAGCGCCGTTTCGCTCTTCAAGTCCAAGCTGATCACGCTTGTTCCGGGAGCAGGCAAAATTTCCGTCCAAGACCTGTCCATCATCGCCAAATACTATGGCATCAAATCGACGGACAGCAATTGGAGCCGCGTAGCTTCCGCTGACCTCTTCAATGAAGGCGAAATTACGATCCGCTCACTGGCAGGCGTAGCCCAGATGATTATCGGAGACTGGTATAACAAATAAGGGAGCGGGCAGCGATCGAAAGAACATTTCACCCGGCTGCCTTCATCCTTAAACTGATTGCTTCAACTTATATACTGAAAATGAACGAATCGCAGGACGCAGCCATCCGGCTGTCTCCTGCGATTTGCAGTCTGAAAGGATGGATACTTTTGCTGAAGAAAATTACTGCCGTATTCGGATTGATGCTGGGTTTCATCTGGTTTGCTTCACAAGCGCAGGCTGCTGCCGAAGCGGCATCTTCCATTTCTTTAAAATCGGCTGTCAACGGACAGGAGATTACGGTGCTTGTGACCGGTAATGATCTGAAAGATCTGTACGCTTATGATTTGATCATTTCATATGATCCCGGCAAGCTGGTCTATCTAAGCGCCTCTTCAGGGGCAAGCGGTTTTGGAGTCGATCCGATCGTCAAAAACGGCAAAATCCGCATTGCCCATACCAAGGTCGGCAAAATAGCCGGAGACAACGGTACGAAAGAACTGGCTTCCATCAAATTTAAGAGGTTGGGGAGCGGCACAACATCCGTTTCGGTGCATGACGTCAAGCTCGTGGATTCCAAACTGAATGCAGCGGCGGCCGGCAAAGCGGAGCTTTCGATAGATAACGGCATAACTTCAACGACGGTTGCTTTAAAAGACATCGAGGGGCACTGGGCCAAAGATTCCATCCAGGAAGCTGTGCGTCAAGGCTGGGTTACGGGGTATGCCAATGGAACATTTCTGCCGAACAAAGAAGTGACGCGGACCGAGTTTGCGGCCATGCTGATTCGCGCTTTAGGAGAAAGCTCAGGCAGCTCGCAGCCGCTGAAGTTTACCGATGTGCAGCAAATTCCATCCTGGGCGCGTCCTTTTGTGGAAGCGGCGGTCAATCGCGGCATCATGAACGGCTATGCAAATGGATCCTTTGGGCCAGGCAAACTGATTACGCGGGCTGAAATGGCGGCAATGGCCATCCGCTCGCTAAATCCGGCGGAAGCTGTGAGAAATTCCGATCAACCAAGCTTTGCCGACAACAATCGGATTCCTGCTTGGGCCAAGCCGTATGCCGCAGCGGCGGAGCAAAAAGGAATCATGAAAGGAAGAATCGGCAACATGTTTGCGCCAAGCGAGCATGCAACACGCGCGGAAGCGGTCGTTGTTATTTTGGCTTTGCTGCAGCGGCAGTAGGTTCGATTGATTTTTTGGATAAGGTGGAAAAAAATCTTTATTGAAATCAACCGACACGAAAGCTATGATATATGCTATACTATTGTAAGTGACCATTGTGATGACTTTAACATCCGACGATGTGAAGCTAATGGTATAGTTTGTTTAACCAATACTAAAATTATGAATATGGATCTTCGGGGTATGGTGAAATTCCTGACCGGCGGTGAACGTCCTTGCTATAAGAGGGACGTCAAGCCCGCGACTCGCTGTTTTGTTTGCTCAAGGCGGCGACTGACCTGGTGCGATTCCAGGGCCGACGGTAAAGTCCGGATGGGAGAAGATCAAAGAAGTAGGTTTGTGCGAAATTTTTGTGATTTCGGCAGGCTTATTTGATCAACCCCCGTTATGTCGATTGATGTCGATGAGCGGGGGTTTTCCAATGTTGACTCCGTATTCAGGCAAGGGGATCAAGAAGATGGAAAACGTAAGCAGCAAATTCAAGTTAAGTTCCACAGGCAAGCAGGCGGACCGTTCGAGAACCGGCTTTTGGCTGGTAGTTCTCGGAGCGGCATTATGGGGAGCGGATCCGCTGTTCCGGATTATTTTGCTCAGGGAGCATATTACGCCGACGCAGATCGTTTTGCTCGAGCATATCATCATCGCGTTGTTTGTCGCGCCGGTTTTATGGAAACATCGATCTGAAATCAAAGGCCTGAAACTGCGCCATATCGGCGCACTGCTATTTCTGTCCTGGGGCGGCTCGGCAATAGCCACCATTCTATTTACTTTAGGCCTCACCCACGGGGATTTGAATGCCGTTCTGCTGCTGCAAAAACTTCAGCCGATTTTCGCCATTCTTATGGCACGCATGCTGTTGAAGGAACAGCTGCCGAAACAGTTCGGCTGGATGCTTATGGTGGCTTTGGCGGGCACTTATCTCCTCACGTTTGGATTTACGTTCCCGTTTGGCCATGTCAATGATTTTGTGAAAGTAGGAAGTCTGCTCTCCCTGGCCGCCGCGGCCCTCTGGGGCGGTTCTACAGTAATGGGGCGTTTGATGGTCGGCAAAATGGAATACGCGACCGTAACTTCCCTGCGATTTATTTTGGCGCTACCGCTTCTGATCGGCATTACGATCAACCAGGGTGATCCTTGGCAGTTCCCGACCGCGGCGGGACCGCTTGCCGCCGTATCCATCAATTTGCTGGGGCAGGCGTTGCTGCCTGGACTATTGAGCCTGCTCGTTTATTATAAAGGTTTGACTACGACGAAAGCTTCGGTAGCAACGCTGGCAGAGCTGAGTTTCCCGATGGTTGGGGTTCTTATGAATTGGCTGATCGCCGGTGAGGTAGTAACGATTGCCCAGCTCTGCGGATTTATGCTCATTTGGAGCGTATTGTTCATCATTTCGCGCCGGAGTGCAGATGCATCTTAATGTATACAAATGGCACAACCGTGTAAGAGCCCGCAGTACGCTGAAGCTGGTCTTAAATAGGTTCATGCTTATGCAAATATAGCCAAAGCTTCGCAAAAATATAAGGCTGTTTTCATGGCAGTTCATCTGCTGTGAAAGCGGCCTTTTTTGAAATATAGAGGATTTTGTAAAAATCCAAGGAACGACTTCAATCAGCAATATATAGAGCGAAACGGTTTAGTTATATTGTACCCGGGAGCGGTGGAATCGAATTTTGCAAAATCCCGCATTTTGCAAAATATAAGCTGTGTATATACTGGGAGAACTTCGATTCTGCATCTATTTTTTCATTATGAAATTGATTCAGGGCACAAGCTTTTTCAAACAGTTGACTCTTATGAAAAGTAAAAATGTTGCGAAAGTGCATCCTTTTCAGGGATTTTATCGCGTAAAATGAAAAATTGCTGCGAAAGTGCATCAATTTAATCGTGAATCGCCTGTTTATGCCTAAAAGTTAGGGGAAAGTTGCACTTTTGCAAGCTTCCTGACCATAAATACCTGGAACGTAAAAATAGTTGCACTTTTGCAAGCTTCCTGACCATAATTCAAACACTCGATATCTAGTATGAAATTGACTTCATTTGCAGCAATCCCGTTGCGGAGTGGGGTCATGGCGAAAAAAGATGCAAAATAGCAGCGTTCTCCTTATATTCAAGCTCTCGTTTTCCTCAAATCACTCTCTCACGTAGGGACCCTACACGGATAAAACTCATGGCTGGCCCCCCATTATTAAATTCCCCCCCTGGTTTAACACGCAATCATCGATTTATCGACAAAATATTTCAGTCATGTTTTACGCTGGAAGACATACATTTTTTAGGAGAAAGCGCTTGCAGAATACGTTTTAGAATTTCTTTAAGCGTTTTGATTGGAGTTGTGAATGTGATGAATGGGGGAATTCGCATGAAGCTGAAACTTGCTTCCAAGCCGCTGATCGCATTATTGATGGCAGTGGTTCTCATCGCAGGTTGCCAAACCGTGCAGCCGCCATCGGCTTCGGAAACGCCAAAAACGCAAGGCGACAACAAAACGCCGGAGGGCGGGACCAAGACAGAGCCTTCGAAAGAGCCGGCGGCCGAACCGGCAAAAGGAGATGCGAAAGAAACGCCAAGAAATGAAACGCTGTACATCAACGGACTGCAGTGGGGAGCGCCGACCAACTTCAACCTTTTAAGCGGAAATCCGGCATTTCCGATCAACTACGGCAGCTCCCGCGAGCTTGTGTATGAAACTCTTTTTATGATCAATGAGCTCGACGGCGCGCTTGAGCCTCTGCTTGGCACCAAGTATGAATGGAAAGACGATACGCTGCATGTGGAACTAAACAAGGATGCCAAATGGAGCGACGGCAAGCCGTTCACTTCGGAAGATGTCGCGTACACGTATCAGCTCGGCAAAAAATACGACATCAACTGGAGCAATTATTGGACGTATATTTCGGATGTCTCGGCCGATGGTCCAAACGCCGTCAACATCAAGCTGAACAAGGATAACCCGAATAAGCTGACGGTCCTTGACAGCATTGAGCTGATTCCGATGCTTCCGAAGCATATTTGGGAAGAGATCGAAAAGAAAGCGAACAACGACCTGACGGCTATCCGTAAGGAAATGAATGCGGATCCGGTCGGGACGGGTCCATACAAAATGTACTACTACAACGACCAGAAAATCACGATTGTCAGGGACGATAACTACTGGGGCAAATCCCTGTTTGGCAAGCTGCCTGCCCCGAAATATATCACGCATGTGATTTACAAGGATAACGCAGCCGGCGACCTGGCTTTCAAGAGCGGTCAGGTTGACGTGTCGCAGCAGTTTATTCCGCAGGTATGGAATATGTGGAAAGGCGGGGCGCCGATCAAAACCTATCTGAGGGATGCCCCGTATTATGTGCCTGGCTCCATGCCTTCCATTTTCTTCAATCTCTCCAAAAAAGGTCTCGATAACGCCGATGTGCGCCGTGCGATTGCCATGAGCATCGATTACAAAAAGATTTCGGATCTGGCGATGAGCGGTTATTCGGCACCGATGGAACCATCACTAACGCTCAATACCGACGCCGAATCGAAATATGTGGATAAAGAGGCGATCAAATCGCTGCAGTGGACGACCGACGTGAAAGCAGCCAATGAACTGCTGGATAAAATCGGAGCGGCAAAAGGCAAGGACGGCATCCGCGTGCTGAACGGCACCCGGCTTGGTCCATATGATGTGGAATGCCCTTATGGCTGGTCCGACTGGAATGCTGCGCTGGAAATCGTGGCGCAAAGCGCCAAAGCCGTCGGCATCGAAATCCGCACCAAATTCCCGGAAGCGCCTGTATGGAACAATGATCTGCAAACAGGCAAATTCGACATTATCATGAACACGCCTGCCGGCGGAGTCAATCCGAGCCAGCCTTGGAGCAGAGCGCATGACATCATGTATTCGAAACAAGTGCCGAAGATCGGCGAAATGGCATTCTGGAACTGGGGACGGTATAAAAATGACAAAGCCGACCAGATCCTTGACAAAATTCCTGCCATCTCCGATGAAGCGCAGTTGAAATCCCTGTACACCGAACTGACGAAAATCTGGCTGACGGACATTCCTTCGGTGCCGCTGATGTACCGGCCATGGGTATTCCATACCGTGAATGAATCCGTATGGAAGGGTTTCCCTATCGATGGGGACGGCAGCAACATTCCGCCGCAAATCGCCATGGACGGCGCGGGTATCCGGGCATTGTACCAAATTCACAATTGATGTTTTTTTGCAAAATGCTGAATTGATTGCTGACGGCCTGCATGAGGGAGGGGCGATCCTTCCGCCCCCTTATGCGGGCTCTCTTTTCACTGACTGCATCTTGATCCGGGCAAATTCGCCGACAGTTCGAAGGGGGGAGTCATTTGAACGCCTATTCGCGATATTTTGTCAAAAAGCTGTTTTGGTACTTGATGACGCTCGTGATCGCCATTGCGCTGAATTTTTTTCTGCCGCGCATGATTGAAGGCAATCCCGTCAGCCTGATCGTATCGCAAATGTCAAAGGGGATGACGGACAGCGACACGATCAAGCGCATCTATGAGACGTTTATGAAGGAGTTCGGCATCGACCAGCCGCTCGGCATGCAGTTTCTGATTTATATTAAAAAATTGTTCACCGGGGATTTGGGTACTTCCTTTGGGTTGTATCCGAAAAAAGTAACGGATATTTTGGCGTCCGCGGTGCCTTGGACCATCGGGCTGCAGCTCCCTGCGATTTTGGTCGGTTGGATTCTGGGTAACTTGCTTGGAGCGGTGGCTGCCTACAAAAAGGGCGTATTCGATAAGGTTATTTTTCCGGTGGCGCTGTTTATCAACTCGATTCCATTTTTCACGCTTGCGATTATTATGCTGTACTTGTTTGCCCTTACGCTTGGTTGGTTTCCGCTATCGGGAGGTTATGATTTTCAAATGGTGCCAAGCTTGAGCCTGGATTTTATCGGTTCGGTTATCCGGCATCACACGCTGCCGTTTCTGTCCATCGTGCTGGTCACCATTGGCGGGCAGGCGATCGGGATGCGCGAAATGTCCATTTACGAGCTGAACGCCGATTACGTCTTGTATGCAAAGCTGCTTGGCATCCGTGACGCGAAGATTGCCAGGTATGTGTTCCGCAATGCAATGCTGCCCCAAATCACCGGACTGGCCCTCTCCATCGGAACGATGGTAGGCGGTTCGCTGATCTGTGAAATCGTGTTTAGCTATCCGGGGCTTGGCACATGGATGTTCACGGCCATCCGCCAGCTGGATTATCCGCTCATCTCCGGCTGCACGCTGCTGATCGCCGTCACCGTACTTCTGGCCAATTTCACGATCGATATGATTTACGGCCTGATTGATCCGAGAATTAAAGCCGCGCAAATGGAGGAAGAGTGAGATGAAAAATTCCTTCGCTATTCTTCTGAAATCGCCGAAGTTCATGATCGGTGCCGTTTTGTTTCTGCTGATGCTCGCTCTGGTGCTGATCTACCCGCAAATCAACCGTAAGGATCCGTTGGAGATGATCGCTTTGGCTTTCCAGCCGCCGGATGCGAACTTATGGCTTGGCTCGGATAATTTCGGCCGCGATCTGTTTCTGGAATTGATGTACGGCATACAAACTTCGATCCGGGTCGGACTCATTGCCGGGGTGTTCGCCACGATCATTGGCCTTATCATGGGTCTTGCCTCCGGTTATATCGGCGGCATGATCGACAATATTTTGACGGCTGTTACCAATATTTTTATCGTCATTCCGTCCTTTGTCATCCTGATTCTCATCTCGGTCAGCATCAACTCGCGCAGCTCGCTTGTGACGGCGATCATCATCGGCATCACCAGCTGGCCTTGGACCGCAAGGGCCGTGAGGGCGCAGACCACCTCGCTCCGGAACCGGGACCATGTTCAGATCGCCAAAATTTCGGGCCACAGCACACCCAAAATCATTTTGTTCGAAATCCTTCCTTACATCGCGTCTTATGTCGTTATGGCCTTCGTACTGCAAACAGCGTCAGGTATTTTATCGGAGGCGTCGATTTCCATGTTAGGCCTGGGCCCGTACAATACGATTTCGCTTGGCATCATCATGAACTGGGCATTGGTGTTTGAAGCGCCGGTGGCCGGAGCCTGGTGGGCGTTTATTCCTGCGGCTTTGTCCATTGCGCTGATCACATTTTCCTTGTATATGATGAATACGGGCATGGATGAAATCTTTAATCCGAAGATAAGGAGCTGAGGTGATGGGCATGAATATTTTGGAAGTCAGCGGCCTGAAAACCTACTACAAAACCCGGCTCAAAGAAAAGGTATTTGCGGTGGACGGCGTCGATTTTGAGCTGGAGGAAGGAAAAACGCTCGGCATCGCCGGCGAGTCGGGATGCGGCAAGTCGACGTTGGCGCTCAGCCTGATGGGCTTCTATTTTCCGCCTTTGCATTACGGGAGCGGCTCCATCCGCATTTCCGGCAGCGACATCATGAAGCTGAGCAAGGAGCAGCTGCGCTCCAAGGTTTCCGGGAGAGAAATCGCGTATATCCCGCAGGCGGCGATGAATGCGCTGAATCCGACGCTGCGGATCATCCGGTTTCTCGAGGACATCATGAAGGAGCACCGTCCGGAGCTTACGAAAAAGCAGGTATGGGAGCTGGCGGCCGAACGATTTAAGACGCTCAATTTGCCTGAAAAGGTACTAAAATCGTATCCGAATGAACTGTCGGGCGGGATGAAGCAGCGGACCGTCATCGCCATTTCCACCATCTTGAATCCGAAAGTGCTTATTGCCGATGAGCCCACCTCCGCGCTGGATGTCACCTCGCAAAAGGCGGTCATCAAGCTGCTCAAGGATCTGCTGAACAAAAAGTATATCCGGTCGCTTGTTTTTATCACGCATGAGCTGCCGCTTTTGTACCATGTCACGGACGAAATTATGGTGATGTACGCAGGCGAAATTGTCGAACGGGGCACGGCGGCGCAGATGATTTTTGATCCGGTCCATCCTTATACGAAAAAATTGATGGGTTCGATTCTGGTGCCGGAAGAAGGCATGAAAGGACAGAAGCTGGCGGCCATTCCCGGCGCCCCGCCGAATTTGAAGCAGGTGCCGCCGGGCTGCCGTTTTGCGGAACGCTGTTCGTATGCGCGCGATAAATGCAAAGTCGGCAAGGTGCCTGTGCATGCGAACGGGAGCAATCTGTACCGGTGCCATTTCGATCCGGGGACGTTGAAGGGGTGGTATGCCAATGAGCAGTCGTGAGCCTTTGATTCGCGGCAGGGGCCTGACCAAGGAGTTCGGGATCGGCAGCCAAAAAACAACCGCCGTTGACGCCGTGGATTTTGATTTTCATAAAGGGGAAATCATTTCGATTGTAGGTGAGAGCGGCAGCGGCAAAACGACGCTGGCTAAAATGATAATGGGCCTGCTTAAGGAGTCGGGCGGGAGCATCGAATACAAGGGACAACCAAGGCGACTGAAGACACATAGCGACCGCAAACGGTATTGGAAAGATATCCAGGCTATTTTTCAGGATCCGTTTTCGTCCTTTAATCTTTTTTACCGGGTGGAAAAGCTGCTGATGGATTGTATCAGGCTGCAGGGGTTAAAGCTGAGCAAGGAGGAGCGGTCCCTGAAAATGCGTGAGGCTTGTTCCTTCGTAAATCTCAAATTTGAAGAACTGCACAATAAATATCCGTTTGAACTATCCGGAGGGCAGATGCAGCGGCTGATGATCGCGCGGATTTTTATGCTGCATCCGAAGGTGCTGATTGCCGACGAACCAACCTCGATGGTGGATGCCTGCTCGCGGTCGACGATTCTCGATATGCTGCTGAAGTTAAGGGACGAAAACGACATGACGATTGTCTTCATTACGCATGACGTAGGGCTGGCTTATTATGTGAGCGATACAATATATATTATGGAAAAGGGGGAAATTGTCGAGAGGGGCCCGGCGGAAGAGATCATACTGAATCCGCAGCACGCCTATACCCGCCAGCTGATCAACGACGTGCCCAAAATCCATTCAGCCTGGGATTTGGGATGAGGCGCACTGGCTTCAGACGTTTGAAGTGACGACGATAGATAACATAGTTAGTTTGGTAAACGGGGGAGCAACAGAGTTTTAAAGGCAGGCAAAAAAGCCGCTTCCGGTTGAGTATCCCGGGCGGCTTCTTTGTCGCGGTCTCTATTGTTCGCGGAGTCTGAATTGTTTTACGATGGATTGCAAATCTCTGGACAACGCTCTTAACTCCTCCGTTGAAGCAGAAATCGTCTGAACGGAAGCGAGCTGGGTTTCGGAGGCCGCTAGAACCTTCTGCACAGCTTCCGACGCTTCTTCGGCGATCGAAGCCATTTCCTCCGTAGACGCGGAAATCTCTTCCGTTCCCGCCGACATTTCTTCGGTTGATGCCGAGGTTTCCTGCATTTCGAAGGTAACCTTTTGCACCGATTCCACAATGGTTTCGAAAGTTTCGCCGGCTTTATCGACGATTTCCATTCCCGATAAAACGTCATTTTGCACCAGCTCCACGGATCTGGTCGTTTGCTGCATACGGCTTTGAACTTCCTTGATCAAGTTTGCGATCCGATTCGCGTAATCTCCGGTTTGCTCAGCCAATTTGCGCACCTCTGCAGCAACAACGGTGAATCCTCTGCCGCTCTCTCCCGCTCTGGCCGCTTCAATGGAAGCGTTCAGGGAAAGCAGGTTGGTCTGGTTGGCGATTTCGGCAATCACGTCGGAGATTTGCCCGACTTGTTCGGAGCTTTCATTTAACTGTTTCATGTCTTCGCCCGTCAATTTTACCGATTCATAAATAGCCTTCATTTGTTTTACGGCCTTGTCCAAAATGATGCTTCCTTGCTGAGCCGTATTGGAGGAATGACTTGACAGCTCGGTTGCGGTGGTTGCTTTATCTACAATGACTTCGATGCCATTAGCCAATTCTTCGAGCGCAACCGCATTTTCCTTGGAGGCGGTCTTTTGATCTCTGGAACCGGCTGCCACCTGCTCCATGGAAGCGGCAATTTGCTCGGAGGCGGCCGCGGTTTCTTTTACATGGTCGGCCACGAGGTTTGAGTTTTCATATAAAACCTGGGCTTGCTTGTTGACCGTGCTCATGATTGTGGATATGCCGTCGATCATTTGATTGAAATCTTTCGTTAACGTGCCGATTTCATCCTTCGACTCGTAAGTCCCGCGCTCGGTAAGATCTCCTTGCTCCGCTTTCATCATCAACCGCTGCATGTCCTTCAATGGATTGACGATCGCTTTGATCGTGATCAATCCCACAATCAGACTGGTCAATACCGATATCGTGCCTAAGATGATGTTTCGCATCAGTGAACTCTGGGCCATGGCGGCCGCGTCGTCCACTTCCTTCTGGGCCAGCTCCTGATTCCACTCAACCAGTTCGGTGAGCAGATTTTGCAGATTCAACCGTATTCCTCTTATCTTGTCGTTATAGAGGGCGTAGGCTTCATCGTTTTTATTTTGTGCCGCAAGGGCTTCTACGGCCTCTAGATGCTGCCGGTAAGGTTTTACCAATTCCATGTATTTGTTGAACAATTCTTTTTCTTTATTATTTGTGATGATGGCTGCATAGTTTTGCAATAATTTGTCGTTATCCACTTCAAAGCTTTTGATGCGTTCTACAATATTTGTATAATTTTCTGCTGCCAAGTCCATCATGGATTCAAAAATAGCGGTGTCCATGGAGCGGTTGTTCACCTGAATCTGTTTCAGCCAGATTATAGCTTGAAGATTGTGATGATAGATCGTATTGCTGCTTTGATTGATCTGATGGATGGAAATATACGAGAAGATAGAACTGCTAGCCATAAGCAATAAGCTGATTCCGACCAAAATATAAATTTTTATCGCTGTTTTTAAATTCTTAAATCGAAAAAATGAAGCCAATCTGGTTGTCTTATCCGGTTTCACCTTTCATCCCCCTGTAATCTTTTCTTTCAATCTTGCAAAGCCTATTCCACTTCTTATTAGGTTGGTTGCCTCCTTGCCCTATTTATTTATGAAGATTGGGTTGCGAAGCACTTTATACTTGCAGACTGCAAGGAGAAGTACTCTTATTATCTTTATCGACAAAGTTCGATATTAATTTTATTTTATTCAGCTTAAGAAATGGGTTAAATGTCGTAATATGATGATTATTAGCATATATTGGCGAATGCATGAGGATAGTTCTGCTGCCGGAGAGGAATTTATGGTCATTTGCAAGGGCAATAATCGAGAGGTTCGCAGCAAAAAAAGACAGAGCTTCAAGCAGCCCTGTCTGTATGGGATCATTAAGGTACCTGGTAGCGTCCGTTTTCGGTCACGACTCTAAACTTGGAGCCTTTTTGCTGAAGAACGGTGAGGTTGGTTCCTTCCGGTCCATACCATTCAACACCAAGCGCATAACCGGTTTTGCTGCGGGATACAAACAGGAGGCCGAAGTTTTCCGCACTAATCTCTCCGCCGTCATCCACGCGCCAGGTTGACTGCGAGTCATTGTTGCCGATGAAGTCTTCGAAGAGCAATAGATTTTTATCTGCAAGCACGAGGCTGGCCAGAGGTTTGCCGCCCCCTTTGGCAAATTCGACGAGGCCGATTTCAGCACCAGAGGCTGTGGTGGCGACCAGGCCATGGTTTACTACCTTCCGGTTTTTGGCTTTTTCGATGGCTTGAACCGTTTTGGAACTGAATTTGCCTTTATGGACCGTTTTGAGCGACAGGAAAGTATGGCCTTGGAATGCATTTTTTGTGGCGAGCAGGACGCTTGCATCGCTGCTCAGCTTGTTAGCGGCATTTTTAACTTTAAAAAGCTCGCCTTCATCGTTGATGAAATTGTTGGCGTTTTGTCTGCCGTTGCTTTTGCTGGACCTTGCTTGATGTTTAACGTAGCTCACGCCAAACTGCTTCCCGGGCGCGTAGATCACCGAGGTGAGCGTTTTGGGACTTGGATGGTTTTTGTCAGGGTCGCCGAGGAGTCCGAGAATTTTTTGGCCCGTTTGATCCGTATAACCGAACATCAGCTCATTTCCTTTCAGTTCTCCGGAATGTGCCGCGGATGGGGGACCCGAAGTTTTGGGAGCAGCCTGCGCTGCCGAAACCGTCGTGAAGGAGGCAAATACGGCTACGCTCAGCATCAAGCTTATCAAGCTGGGGGGAATTTGAAATTTCATGGTTTTCATCTCCTTTAATTAGCATTTACTGACACAGCGGATCATGATAATTAAACGAAAATATTTCCAAATTGTTGCGTGGTTTTGCGCGGGAAATAAGGAAAAAAGATGATTTGAGCAAATTATTTTTTCGTAGCGCTTTCAATTTTCATATTTACAGACCGGAATTTCTGAATTAGAATATATTTGGTTGTAAGTTGTATACAAGTATACTTGTAGTCATAATATATTTTGGAGGGCCAAATACATGATCAAACTGGGACTGATCGGTTTAGGTAAAATGGGCTTTAATCTTGCGCAAAATCTGTTGTCACGCGGTCATGAAACCGTTGTCTATGACGTGGATGCCGGGGCAAGTCAACGGCTTGCAGACCAAGGAGCCGAACCTGCGTCGACCTTGGCCGAACTGGTGAGCCGGCTTGAGGCGCCGCGGACGATCTGGATGATGGTTCCGGCCGGCGTGGTGGACCATGTGATCGGGGAACTGAAACCGCTGTTATCGGCAGGCGATGTGCTGATTGATGGCGGCAACTCTCATTTCAAGGAATCCGTCGCACGCGGGAAGATGCTTGAGAAAGCAGGGATTCATTACGTTGATGTCGGCACTTCGGGCGGAATATCCGGCGCTGCGTCAGGCGGATGTTTTATGATTGGCGGCAGCAGGGAAGTGTTTAAGGGAATCGAGCCGTTGTTTCAAGACATCGCCGTTCCGAAAGGATATCTATATGCTGGTCCGAGCGGCAGCGGCCATTTTTTGAAGATGGTTCACAATGGAATCGAATACGGCATGATGCAGGCTATTGCTGAAGGGTTCGAAATTTTGGAAAAAAGCGAGTTCGATTACGATTACGAAGAGGTTGCCCGCGTATGGTCAAACGGCTCGGTCATCCGCGGCTGGCTGATGGAACTTGCTGAAAGCGCCTTTGCGAAGGATGCGAAGCTGGATGGCATCAAAGGCGTTATGCACAGCTCCGGCGAAGGCAAATGGACGGTGGAAACCGCATTGGATCTCCAAGTCAGCGCCCCTGTAATTGCCATGTCGCTGTTAATGCGCTACCGATCGCTTGACGAGGATACATTCCACGGCAAGGTTGTCGCCGCGCTTCGCAATGAATTCGGCGGCCATAGCGTCGTAACCAGCGATTAAGGGCTGGAAGTTCTTTTGCATGAAGTTTGGGACGAAGCTGCACCGATGTGATAAAATCCTATGTAGCATACATAAAACGGGATTTTTGCGGGGATTGTTTTGCCGTATCTTCGCAGATCTTCAAATAGGAGAGTTGTCACATGATGCAGTATCCTTCGGCCTGGCTGCAGAACGCATCGCTTGGGGAAACCATTGCCTGCGAGCTGCGGCTCCGGATTATTAACGGAACTATTAAAACAGGAGAGATCATTTCGGAAAATTGGGTCGCTTCCGAGTTCGGCACAAGCCGTTCACCCGTGAGGGAAGCTTTAAAAACGCTCTCGAATGAAGGGCTTATCCGGCTTGAGAGAATGGGGGCGGTCGTGTTGGGACTGAACCTGACGGATGTGGAAGAACTGTATGATGTCCGTTATTTGATTGAAAGCTTCGTCCAGCAGCGGTTGGCGGAAACGGAAGTTGCGGGGCTGCTTGCCAATCTGCAGCGGATCGTGGACAAAATGGAGCTTGCGGTAAAACATAATGACGCCGTGGAGTTTTCGTACCAGGATCTTTCATTTCATGAAGCCATCATTACGGCTGCAGAACATAATCGCATTTTGCATTTATGGAAAAGCATCCGCCCGATCGTGATGACCGTCATGCTGATTACAACCGAAGAGATTTTCTCTAAGGGCGAGACGAAGCTTCACACGGTCATTGACAAGCACTACACCATCATGAAGGGATTGAAATCCCGCAAAAAAGACGTGGTGGAGCAGGTGGTTCGCGATTATTTTGCCGATTCGCGCAAAACGCTTCATAATAGCATACCCGAGCAATCATCCTGATGGGGGAGGCGCATGTTCCTTGGAACAGTGCCGCTCGAAGTTGTCGACAAGTATACCAAAAGATGAATTCAAAAGTTGGATAAATGGGCATCATATGTGAATGAATCAAGGAGAGGCATTAGATAGGGAGGGAGCTTTTCGATGGCCAGTATTTTCGGCATGAGCCATAATTGGACGCTGCTTGTTTGGACATTGGTCGCCATAGCGTTTCTGATTGTATTTATCGCTAAATTCAAATGGAATCCATTTGTAACTTTACTGTTATCGGCTTTGCTTTTAGGCTTTTTGACCGGCATGAAACCGCTCGATATCGTCGATGCGGTTACCAAAGGTTTGGGCGGAACGCTCGGCACGATCGCTATCGTTATCGCACTTGGAACGATGCTGGGCAAAATGATGGCCGAATCCGGCGGCGCAGAGCAAATCGCCACGACCCTCGTCAACCGCTTTGGCGAGAAACGTGTGCACTGGGCGATGATGATCGTCGGTTTTATCGTCGGTATTCCGGTATTTTTTGAGGTCGGCGTTATTTTGCTGATCCCGATTGTTTTTACTGTGGCGCGCAAAACCAAAATGTCGCTGCTGCAAATCGGCATTCCGATTTTGGCCGGCTTATCCACGGTGCATGGCTTGGTGCCGCCGCATCCGGCTCCAATGATCGCCATTGACGCGTACAAGGCGGATTTGGGGAAGACGATTTTGTATTCCCTGATCGTCGGCCTGCCGTCCGCGATTGTGGCCGGTCCGCTGTTTGGCAAATGGATCGGCAAAAGAATTCAGGTGGAGCCCCCGGCTGAACTGGCAGAACAATTCTCTTCCAAAGAGACGCGCAAACTGCCCGGTTTCGGTATCACCTTGTTTACGATTCTGCTTCCTGTTATTCTGATGCTGATCGGTTCCGTCGCCAAAATTAGCGACCCGGGAGGCGTTCGCGGCATTACGGTTTTTTGCGAGTTTATTGGACATGAGGTTATCGCGTTATTGATTTCCGTCGTGTTTTCATTTTTCTCGCTTGGTTTTGCCCGTGGATTCAAAAAGGAACAAATTTCTAAATTTACGAGCGAATGTTTGGCTCCGACAGCGACCATCATTTTGATTATCGGCGGCGGCGGAGCATTCAAGCAGGTACTCATTAACAGCGGCGTCGGCGATGCGATTGCGCAGATTGCGACTTCCGCCAATATCAATATTATTTTATTTGCCTGGTTCGTGGCCGCGCTGATTCGCGTAGCGACCGGTTCGGCTACGGTAGCCATGACGACTGCCGCCGGCATCGTCGCTCCGGTGCTCGCGCTGAATCCCGGTGCAAACGTTGAACTGGTTGTACTGGCCACAGGCGCAGGTTCCATCGTTTTGTCGCATGTAAATGACGCCGGCTTTTGGATGGTAAAGGAGTTCTTTAACATGTCCGTGCCGCAAACGTTGAAATCATGGACGGTAATGGAGACGCTCCTGTCCGTTGTAGGGTTGGTCATTATTCTGGCGCTCAGCTTATTTGTATAGTTTCAGAGGTTGTTCAAAAAGTCCGCTTTTGATAAGAAAACCTGATCGAAGCCACCTCAAGGATGAGCGACCGCGATACAAAGGTAGGTTTTCTTGCGATATAGAATTTCATCAGCTCAGCTGATAACTTATAAATTCTATATCTAACACGAAGTATAGCAGGGAGAAGCTCGGCATCGAACCTTGAATTCAGCCGGGCCTTCCGGTGCTCATGTACCCCAAACGTACACTGCGCTCCTCATTCCCTATCTTCATCCAATCTTCTCGGTGCTGAAAACCGACCTTTTTGAACACGTACTTTTAGTGAAAAGAAGAAAGAAGGTAATAACATGAGCAGTAAAAGAATGATCGGCATCGATATTGGAACGACAAGCACCAAAGCCGTGATCTTCGAAGAGAATGGCAAGGTCGTAGCCAAGGGCAGCGAAGGTTACCCCCTTCATACCCCGACTTCGTCGATTGCCGAACAGGATCCGGATCAAATCTTCGCCGCGGTGCTTCATTCGGTTAAGCAGGCCATGGAGAAAAGCGGCACGAATCCGGAGCAAATCATGTTCGTTGCCTTCAGTTCGGCGATGCACAGCGTGATTCCGGTGGCTCCGGACGGCAAACCGCTGATGAACTGCATTACTTGGGCGGATAACCGCAGCGCAGCATGGACGGAGAAGCTGAAGCAGGATATGAACGGGCATGAAATCTACCTGCGGACGGGAACCCCGGTACATCCGATGTCCCCGCTGACCAAGCTGCTGTGGCTGCGGCATGACAGGCCCGAAATTTTCAGCAAGGCCGGGAAGTTTATTTCCATCAAGGAATATGTGTTTGCCAAGTTGTTTAACCAATATATCATTGATTATTCCATCGCTTCTGCTACCGGCATGTTTAATCTGGAGAAGCTGGACTGGGATGAGGAAGCGCTGCGGGTAGCGGGCATCGGGGCGGATAAGCTGTCCACCCCGGTTCCAACCACCCATGCGGTGACAGGGCTGAATCCAGCTTTTGCCGAGGAGATGGGGCTTTTGCCCTCTACGCCTTTCATTGTGGGAGCAAGCGACGGTGTACTCTCCAATCTGGGCGTGAATGCCATCGAACCAGGCGTTGTCGCGGCAACGATCGGCACGAGCGGCGCGATCCGCACGGTGGTTGATCGTCCCGTAACGGATCCGAAAGGACGCATTTTCTGTTACGCATTAACCGACAAGTTGTGGGTAATCGGCGGTCCGGTGAATAACGGCGGCATGCTGTTCCAGTGGGTAAGAGACGAATTTGCCGCTTCAGAAGTAGAGACGGCGAAACGTCTCGGCATCGACTCTTATGATCTGCTGACGCGGATAGCGGAGCAGGTGGACCCGGGTGCGGGAGGGCTGCTGTTCCATCCGTATTTGACGGGCGAGCGGGCTCCATTGTGGAATCCGGATGCACGCGGTTCCTTTTTCGGCCTTACGATGCATCACCGCAAGGAGCATATGATCCGCGCGGTGCTGGAAGGCGTTATTTTCAACATGTACACGGTGCTGCTCGCCATGGAAGAGATCATCGGCTGCCCGACCAAAATCCATGCCACCGGCGGCTTCTCACGTTCCCCGCTCTGGCGGCAGATGATGGCGGATATTTTCGATCAGGAGGTTATCGTGCCGGAAAGCTACGAAAGCTCCTGTTTGGGTGCCGTAGTTCTCGGCTTGTACGCGCTGGGCAAAACCGATTCGCTCGGAATCGTATCCGATATGGTGGGCTCCACCCATCAGCACACACCGATTAAGGAAAACGCACGGATCTACCACCGATTGCTGCCGATTTTCATCAAAATTTCGCGCAATCTCGAAGAGGAATATAAAGCCATCGCCGACTTTCAGCGGAAGATATTCTAGTTCAGTTGAGTGATATTGAGACAAGCCTGCATGACGATAGGGTCGTGCGGGCTTTTTTTGTGGATAGGATGGATTGTCTTGAAAATAATGGTTGCCAAAATAAAAATCTTGAAAGATAATTAATCACGATAAATATAGGCCTTAAGATGCAGTTCCAAAGAATCTGATCTCAAGGTGGATAAGTTCTATATAGTACATAAGTTATGGGAAATGAAATTGAACAGGAGCGTGTATGATGAAAAAGAATTGTCCAAAATGCCATCATTCGAATGATTACGGGAATTTCTGCGAGGAATGTGGAACCAGACTGCCAGTTGGGGAAGCAGAAGTCGGGGCGGAAGCTGCATCAGAATTGGATGGGATGGCGAATAGCCCATATGGTAGCAGCACCTCCGCATCTGGAGAGACATCAACCGGACAAGCTTACCTGCAGAATGCCAAACACGTATCGAAGCTGTACTTCAGTTATTTTGTGGATGTAATGAAACGGCCATTCGCATACGCACAGAATGCAGGTCGCGAACAGTTTGTGAACGGGCTGATTACGATTTTAATTTTCTCGTTGGTGATTCCGCTGATATTTTATCTAGGTTTTCATGAGTATGCGTCATATTTTGGAAGGAGCTCTTTTTTGCAAAGTTTGCTTAGGCCGTTTGTCGGTTATGTGATCTTTACAGGGCTTGTAATGACCTATACTTTCCTTGCTGTTAAATGCTCCAAGGTAAACGTCAGCTACCAGGATGTGGCTGGGAGGTTTGGAGCCCTGCTGGTACCATTCACGTGCAGTTTTCTGATTGCTTTCGTGCTGGTGTTTTTGGAAGTGAAACTATTTGTCTTTTTCATCCTGGCCGGGTTTATTGGATCGGTTTTCACGGTACCGGCACTGGTGATCAGCAGCTACACCAAGAATAATCGGAACGGACTCGATACGGTGTACGGCACCATTCTGACCTATGTGCTGACGTTCATCACGCTGTACCTAATGGGAAAAATGCTGCTCAGTTCGATTGGGAATTTCATAGGCGGCGGATTGTTGCCGTTTTAAAATGCAGCTTTTTCATTAATAAGGGCGGAGGTTGAAGCAGCATGGCTTTTTGTAAACAATGCGGATCGCAGGTGGGAGAAAAAAGTAAATTTTGCAGGGAATGCGGGAATTCAATCAGGCAGATGGAGCCGGTGGCCCATCCTATGGGGGAATCCCAGGCTTCGGCGGCTTCTGCAGCACCTGCACGGATGTCCCTGAAGACTAAAATATGGATTTTGTCCGTGGTTGTATTCCTTATTTTGTGCACGGCAGCTTACAAGACCGGAGAGCATTTTACCAGTAAGGAACGGCTGATCGGCGAGCTGGAAACGGCCTTGAACCACAAGGATATGAAGAAAACAGCAGCTCTTCTGGTTCCAGGGGATAAACGGCTGAGCATCAATGAGAAGTCGCTCATGGCATTCAAGAATTATTTGGACAGTGAGCCGGACGAGCAAAAAAGATTGATCCAGGAGCTCAGCGAGCAGGCCAAGGAGTTTGACCGCAAGGGAAATGATCCGGAATCCGGCGCCTACAGGGGTTATATTCACCTTGAGAAAAAGGGAAAGAAGCTTTTGCTATATGACAATTACAGTCTGGTGATTGAGCCGGTCTTCGTAACGCTGGAGACGAATTACAAGGATGCGGCGTTATATGTCGGTGAGCAGCAGGTTGGAGCAGCAGACAAACCGAATTATGAACAAAAGTTTGGCCCGTATCTTCCGGGAAGATATAAGCTTGCAGCGAAACTGAGCACGGATTTGGTGGATCTTGTCCATTCCGAGGACATGAATTTATTGGATCAGGATGCGGACTATCGCTCCTCGCTCACTCTTGATGGAGAAGACGTTACGGTCGAAACGGGACTCAGCGAGGCAAAGGACGTGAAAGGAACAGTCATCATCAACGGTAAAGACACAGGCATGAATCCGTTTAAACAAACTACTTTCGGACCGGTTACCACCGACGGCTCAATGAAAATGTCCATCCATTCTACGTTCCCCTGGGGAACACTGACGACAGAGGACACGCCAATAAACAGCGACTACATCGAAATCAACCCGGCTGCAGATGGAGCCTTTGTGCAAAGCATTATGGATCTGATCGTGAAAAACAACCAACAAGAGCTCATCGCATATACTTCAGGAGACGTGCAAAAGATGGATGTAGCTACGGATGCTTTCAAAGAGAATGTACGTCAAAACATTATAAAGGATCGTGAATACCGGAATTATTACCAGGGGAAATATTTGGGGTCGACCTTTGCTCTGAACTCCATCAGACTGAATCAGACTGAGGGGCACTGGGAATGCACGATGGATGCGAATATCCGGATGATGGAGGATCGCTTCTACAACGACGCCCCCAAGCTGGAGGAAAGCAGCAAATCGGTGAAAGTAACCCTTGTATATAATGATCAGAATAAGGGCTGGTATGTGGATTCCATTCGGGAGACTTACGGCTTTGACCGGGAGCGGACAAAAGACATGGTTTCACAGGATCCGGGAATATACACTTCTTCCTGGGCACCTCAATCGGCGGCAGCGGCTGCGTCGGCCAGCGTTCAGGGTCTGGATTACAGCGGCACACAGTCGTTCATGAATGAATACTTGTCCACATCTGTTGCGGCCATCAACAACCGTTCATTCGGCCAGGTGGCTTATTTAATTGACCCTGCGGGCCCTGCTTACAAAGAATCGGCAAATTATATCACCCATCTGGAATCCAAAGGAATTACGGAGGATTTGAATAGCTTCCAGCTGCTGGGCCTAAGCAAAAACAAGGATGGCAGCATTAAGGCAGTTACATCGGAGGCCTACACAATTTATTATCAGGACGGTTCAGTAAAAAATAAGAAGTTCGTTTCGGAATATAAGCTGGTTACGATTGACGGCGCCCTGATGGTACATCAGTTGATCAGCACTAAAGAACAAAAATAAAGGGTAACGAGAAACATGAAGTGATGATATGGAATTCTCCCCTTCAGGCAGACAGCGAAAAAAAAAGCGTCCATGTATCATGGACGAAAGGCTGCAGACCGGAAGGGGATTTTTCACGCCACTGCAGAGATGCTGAAGCTGCGGTTTTAATTACTGCTTTAATTTGCGGAACACGTTGTAGCTTCTGCGGGCGCATTCCGAAATAGCGATCGGATGGAAGCCGCTGATTTCGGCATACAATGTATCATTTAGCGGCGCGGTCCATAACTCGGGCAGTGCTGCTGCACCAAGGGACGCGCCAAGAATGGAGCCGACGGTAGCGCCGTTGCAATCGGTATCCCAGCCACCTAGTACTGCCGTCGTAATTCCTTTTTCGAAGTCGCCGCCGGAATGGATGAGCGCGGCCGCGCATAAAGCGGCATTATTATTGGTATGAACGGGATGGTAGTGCTTGAATGCTTCCCATATTTTGCCTACCAGTTCCAATTGGTCATCCGTCTCCTCAGCGATCTTGACCGCCAGGGCAATATCCTCAGCCAAACGGCAGTTTTTCGGAATTTCGCTTAATCCGATCTCTATGATCCGCTTCACATCGCTTTCAACGAAGGCAGCGGCAATCATCGCGGAGCAGAACATCGCGCCATAAATGCCGTTCTTCACATGGGAGAAAGAGGCATCCCGCCAAGCCAGTTCGGCGGCGAGTTGAGGCTGACCGGCAGCGCCATAGGCGTAGCCATCGACCCGGATTTGGGCGCCGATCCACTCGCGGTACGGATTCAAATACGAACGTCCCCAGTGGATATGATTTTCCCAATCCTCCGGCTGCTCTCCGCTAATATACGAAGTGGCGCGGGCAAAATTCAAGTAGGACTGCGCTTCCGCAGTGAACACCTGACCAAATGACAAATGGCGGTGCCACAGCTTGCCGACGTCCCATGAATTAAAATCGAGACCATGCTTCTCAAGCATAAGCAGTCCAAGCACCGTATAACGAATATCATCATCGGTTTCCATGAAACGGATGCGGTCTCCACAGCTGTCCAGACTGCTCCAGTGGGCAATTTCGAGATCATATTGTTCTTGAGCGGCAGATTGGCTCGGAGTATAGTAACGAATTGGCCATGCTCCGGCACCTTCAAACCACAGCTTAATATTTTGCCAGCCCGGTCTGCCGCCTGAACCTTTCATAAACGAAGAAGCTTCCAGCGGTTTGCCAAGCGCGCAGCCGGCCGAGCGGCCGAGCCAAGCGCCATAAAATTTGTTTTGCCATTCAGAATCATCCATGTGATCGACCAGCACGCGGGGCCCTTCCGGGCGTTCGGCGCGGATCGCCTCCAGCGCGGATGGTTCAACATACTTGAAGTCCGCACCAGGTACAAGTGCCGTTAGTGCATCATATACATCCATTAATTGCGATTCATTCGTACCGGCCGCATCCAGGCGCTCTATAAAACCCGTGACATCACAGCCTTCCTCCCGGCGCTGCGTAATCTCACTGCAAATAATTTCTCTTAGTCCAAGCCATTTCGTCATTTTGAGTCTCCTCCCGAATTTCCGATTTGCTTTAAAATCAAAAAGGATGCCCCCATTATAACGGGCTTTGGCAGCCATGGCTTCTCAAATCATGAATGGCATTCTCTCATTTTTTGCTTGCGGCTAAAATCCCCATTGATTGCCGATAAACAGTGGGGGACATGCCTGTGGTTTCTTTAAACACCCGGTAAAAGGTCGGCAGGCTTTGAAAGCCGCATTCGAAGGCAATCTCGGCAATCGGTTTGACCGTACCGGATAAATCCTGTTTGGCTGCCTGAATGCGCAGCAGGGAGACGTAATCCGAGAAACGATAACCCGTCGTTTCCAGGAAGGCCCGGCTCACGCGCGAGACGCTTAAACCAAGCTCATCGGCCAGCTCCCCCAGATTGATCGGCTCGCGAAAACGCTTCTCAACCAAAACGGCCAGCGACTGTACCTGATGAACGGATTGGACCATGGTCCTGCGCTCGTCATCCGAGAGCATTCCGTTATAATGGCGCAGAAGCCGCCCGCATAATTGGATCAGGGCGCTTTTGGCCATCGCCAAATAACCCGGCGACTTCTCCCGCAATTCTTCTGCTATGGCCAGCACCCAAGGGGTAAGCTGCCGTGCAAGCTCCGATTCGCCGGCAATATGATTGCGGAAGCGGGTTGAACGGTAAGAAAATGGCAGCAGTAATCCCGGTTCCTCCGCAAGCAGGATTGCAGCATCAAAATTAATAAAAAGATAACGGCTCGGATCAAGCGGATCCGACTGGGCAATATGCCGTTCCTCGTTATTAACCAGGAACAAATCGCCTGGACCTGCCGCATAACGTTTATTGCCGAAGAAAAAATCACCTTTGCCTGACAAACAAAGGCCGATTTCAAGACTGGCGTGTGTATGAGGCGGCTGCCTGTAGGTGGCAGGCGTCCACTCGAAAGCATTGATAGGAATTGGATGATCATATGTAATTTGCAGTTTCATCGTGACTCCATGCCTCCTCTCATCATGTTCCATTCTCCCTCATCCTGCGTAAATCCTGCCGTAAAAGATGGGTTGTCCTCCATCATTTATGATCAATGATGCACCAAAAGTTGACATTGAATGGATATCCGTTAAAATGAAACTGATGTCTATTTAATATAATGGTAGGAGAAATATACATGAGTTATAAATCAGAACGGCCGACATTTCAGGAACGCATGGATCATTTCGTGAATGTGATTCGGACCGATATTTTGAACGACATCCGGCAGGAAGGGACGTATCTTCCGTCGGAAAGCACGCTTGCGAAGCAGTTCCAGCTCAGCAATAAATCGATCCGCAAAGGGTTGAATCAGCTGGTCGAGGAAGGACTGATCGTGAAAATCGACCGTGTCGGAAGCATGGTTACGCCGCATTCGAGGGAAGCCATCACCATCCATTTCGGCTGCCCGCTATCGTTGACCACCGACTTTATGATCGATGATCTCATTGCCGAATTTACGCGGAGAAATCCGGGCATTCATGTGCGAAGAATCACATTGAACACATTAAACTATGTCCGTTCCGCCGAAGAGATGATCCAAAATGGATTGCTGGACGTCGTGGCGTTGAACAGCCCGCAGTTTCAGGAGTGGCATGAGCTCGGGCTCACCCCGCTGCTTGAGGAGCTAGCTTCCGACAACGCGCTATACCCGATCACGGAATCCGCTTTTCATGTAGACGGCAAGGTTTATGTCCGTCCGGTATCTTTTTCACCTGTGGTGCTTTGCTATAACAAGCAGCATTTTCGCGAGGCGGGCATCCCCGAACCTGACAGCTATTGGAGCTGGGATGATCTGATCGGCGTTACAATGCGGCTGGCGGACAGCCGCGGCAGGCATGGCATTTATTTTTTGCCTGCGTCCGAGAATCGCTACTCCATTTTTTTGCTGCAGGGGGGAAAAGGAAGAACAGAGCCGAAAAGCGGCGGCACCGGCAGGCTGAACATGCTCGAAGGTCTGGATAAGCTGCATGAGCTTATCAATAACCGCCATATCTTCCCGAACTACTGGGCGCAGGGCAATGATGAAACGATCCGCCTTTTTGCGGAAGGGCAGGTATCCGCGATTTTGGCGACCTATTTCAATCTGAATGAATTTGCGCATATGGATTTGGAGTACGATATTTGTCCGTTGCCGACCCTGCATCTGGGCGATCCGCAGAAAACGCTCATGCTGACGATCGGCACGGCTTTAGTCCGCCGCTCTCCGGCCAAGGAAGCTGCCGCGCGGTTCATGGAGTTTTTATCTTCCGCCGACGCGCAGCTGCTCATCCGCCGCAAGACCGTAAGCATCCCTGCCCGGAAAGAAGCGGCGGAAGCCGCGGATGATCCGGGCGAATTGAACCGTCCGTCCAGGTACTTCATGTACCGCGAAATGTTTCCGTCTTTTGCTTACCATAAGGAAATCGGACTGCAAATTCAGGACCTGAGGACATTCAGCCGCTTCCTGAAGGAATATTGGTCAGGTATGATTGATGTATGTGTACTGTATAACAAACTTGAAGAATGGGTTTCGCCACCTCAAAAAGGAAAGACAAAGAAGCCGATCACCTCGCAGCGATAGCGATAAAGTCTTTATTGCATAGAAAAACAAAGATCTGTATTTACGAGGCCCCATGCCATAAGGCAAGGGGTCTTTCGTATTCATGAACCTTCGCGTATACCCTTCATTCGCATTTTCGACATTGAAGCTGAGTATGTCTACGATATGCAGGATAAACGCGGATTTTCAACTTGTATGAAATCCTATACCTTTACAGCTGCTGAGAGATCATACTTCCATTTATTTTCTGATTTCGTGTTGACATCCCAAAAAACAGATGTGTATAATCAATACATCAAAAATACATCAATGATGATTGATTTGGGTGATTGTGATGTATTGGTCAATCAGATGTGAATCAGGAGGCTGTTATGAAAGCGATAAAAAGTCACAATGGGGAAGCCGTATTTGCAGAGCTGCCCGATCCAACTGTAAAACCGCAGCATGTGAAAGTCCGCATCGACTTATCTTCCGTCAGCGTCGGCACGGAATTGCTGATGCTGAGAAATCATTCGGAAGCGTTTCTGGGATACAGCGCGACAGGCACCGTCCTGGAAATCGGAGAGGGGGTCGGTCATGTGAAGCCGGGCCAGCGGGTGGCCTGCTACGGAACACCTGCACACCGGGAAGTCATGTTGTCGCCGAAGCATTTAACGGTACCTGTACCGGATGAGGTAACAGCTGAGGAAGCCGCATTTTCGGGAATCGGAGCGATCTGTATCCATGCGCTGCGGCAGGCAAACCTGCAATTTGGCGAGACGGTGGTCGTTATGGGCGTCGGCATTCTGGGCCAGATTATTGCCCGAATCGCGCATGCAAGCAATTACCGGGTCATAGCCCTGGAGCCTATGAAGGAGCGGCGGGATATGCTGGCTGCTGCCGGAATTACGCGGATATGCGCAAATGAGGAAGAGATGAAGGCTCTGCTTGAGCAAACGACGGGAGGCAAGGGGGCGGACGCTGTACTTATCTGCGCAAGCATCCGCAATGAGAGTTTGATCGATCACGGCATTCGTTTTTTGCGCGATCGTGGAAGCGTTGTCATTGTTGGCGATACCGGCTGCGAATTCGACCGCGACCTGCTGTTTCATAAAGAAGCGAGCCTACATATATCCCGCGCGGGCGGCCCCGGCCGTTACGATCACGATTACGAGCGGGCCGGCTTCGATTATCCTATCGGCTACGTCCGCTGGACGGAAGGGCGGAATATCGAGGAATTTTTGCGGATGCTCGCCGAAAAACGGATCGAGATCCGGCCTTTGATTACCGATCGGCTCACATTTGAGGAGCTCCCCGATTTCTACAAGCGTATCCGCGAAGATCCGCGGCCCACGATGGGCGTTACCGTAAGCATACCCTAAACCGGAAGAAAGGAGTGGCGGACATGGGCGACACCGCTGCGGCCGCACCGGCCGAACAGAGAAGGCGGGCGGGCCGGGGAAAAGGCAGAAGAACGTTCTGGCGTTACCGCTGGCTGTACTTGTTTATGATTCCCGGCGTCCTGTATTACCTGATTTACCATTACATCCCCATGTTTGGCCTGGTCGTTGCTTTTCAGGATTACAACCTGCTTAAGGGGATTACCGGCAGTCCGTGGGTAGGACTGGACAATTTCAGGACGGTATTTTCATCACCCGACTTTCCTGTCCTTATGAAAAATACGATCCTCCTTAGCGTGTACCGCATCGTATTCAATATGCTGCCGGACCTGATTCTGGCGCTCATGCTTAATGAAATCAGGGTCCGCTGGTTCAAAAAATGGGTTCAAACGCTCACTTACGGGCCGCATTTTCTCTCCTGGATTATCGTGTACGGTTTGGTGTTTGCCTTTTTCGCACCGGGATCGGGTCTGGTCACGACGTTTATGCGCGATATGGGCTGGACTCCGATTGATGTATTGACCAATTCCTCCGTATTCCGGCCGATGCTCATCCTAACGGATATCTGGAAGAGCACCGGTTATGGAGCGATCATCTATTTGGCGGCGCTGGCCAACATCAATCAGGAGCTGTACGAAGCGGCCGCGATCGACGGCGCCGGGCGCTGGCGCCAATTATGGAATATCACGCTACCCGGAATTCGCGAGGTGTTCGTGCTGCTGCTCATCCTTCGCCTCGGCCATATTTTGGATGCCGGTTTTGAGCAGGTGTACATTTTCCTGAATGTCCGCGTATACGATGTCGGCGATATTTTGGACACCTGGATTTTCCGCAGAGGTATTGAACAAATGCAGTTTAGCGTGCCGGCGGCTGTCGGCGTCTTTAAATCCTTGATCGGTCTGGTGCTGGTGCTCGGGGCCAATAAAATTGCCAAAAAAATGGGCGGCTCAGGGATCTGGTAGCCATGGAGGTGAACGAACATGCCCGTGTTATTCAAAAGATCATGGTCAGACCGCATCGTTGACGGCGGAATATATACCATACTTGCGCTTTTTGGTTTGCTCACGCTTTTTCCGCTTTATTATGTCGTTATCGTTTCTTTTACGCCTTATACCGAGGTGCTGCGCAACGGCGGGTTTTTGTTGATTCCGCACACATTGACGCTGGATGCATTCAAAGTGATTTTCACAAGCGGTGTCGTGCCGCGCGCGCTCGGGGTCACTCTTTTGGTCACGGTTTTGGGGACGGCGCTGAATTTGGCGGTTACGACTCTCCTTGCCTACCCTTTATCGAAAAAGTTCCTTCCAGGCAGAAACGCGGTGCTGATGGGGATTGTGTTTACGATGCTGTTTTCCGGTGGCCTCATCCCAACGTTCTTGACGGTTAAAATGACGGGGCTGATGAATACGATCTGGGCCTTGATCATCCCTGGCCTCGTGTCGACCTTTAACATGCTGATCATGAAAACATATTTCGAAAGTTTGCCGCAGGAAGTCGAGGAGGCCGCTAAAGTGGATGGCTGCGGCGATGTGGCCACGCTTGTCAAAATCGTGCTTCCGCTGTCCATGCCGATCATGGCTACGCTGGGTCTTTTTTATGGCGTGACGCACTGGAATGCGTACTTCCCGGGCATTATGTATTTGAACGATCGCAGCTTGTATCCGCTTCAGGTCGTGCTGCGCAACATGATCATTACGCCAAGCGTCAGCCAGGAACTGGCCGTGCCGCAGACGCAGCTCAGCGCCCTGCCGCCGGAATCGATTAAAATGGCCACCGTTGTGGTCGCGATCGTGCCGGTCATGCTCGTGTATCCGTTTCTGCAGAAATATTTTATCAAAGGCATGCTGATCGGGGCCGTTAAAGGTTAACCGGAAAAGGGGGCATGCCCCAGGCCTTAATAGACGAAGTTCTGACCGCCAGCCGTTATATTCATTGGCAGTCAGTCCATTGTATGCATTTTTAACCGTAAAAATAAAGGAGGCAAGTATATGAAACGAACCGGCTTTATTGTACTCATGGTCATGATGTTGATTTTATCCGCCTGCGGCGACAAAAAGGAAGCGGCTGGCGGCACTGGAGGCGGAGAAGCTTCGAGCGGAGAGGCAGGCAAACAGAAGGACGGCGGCAAAATGCCTTTGGAATGGTTTGTCGTCGCATCCGCAGATGCCCAGCTTCCCGCCAAAGACAAGGATTTCGTGAAGAAGACGATCGATGAAAAATTCGGCGTGGACCTGACGATCGACTACATGCCGTATGGCCCCGATTTCCAGAACAAACTGAATTCGCTTATTTCCTCCGGGGATACGCCTGATGTATTCTATACCGACGGAGTTGCCTCCAACCAATACATCAAGGACGGGGTGGCCCGTGAAATCAAGGAGTTGGTGACTCCGCAAACGATGCCGAACTATTTTAAGCATTGGGTATCCGAAAAAGATCTCGGCATGTACCAGGTGCAGGGCAAATTCGCCCGCGCGCCGATTCCTTACCCTAAAGACATCTACCGTTCCTATTACATTCGAAAAGACTGGCTGGATAACCTGGGGCTTGCCATGCCTGCCAATTACGATGAAATGATCGAAGTTATGAAAGCGTTCACAGAGAAAGATCCGGACGGAAACGGTAAAAAGGATACGTATGGCTTCACTACTTATGGCGGCGGAACGAATATGTCGCTGGATTTCCCTGAATTCGTCAAACACGGACTGATCGGCGATTTTATGGTGGAAGGCGATAAATTTATCGATACCCGTACCGATCTGCGTGTGGAGCAGGTGCTAAACGACATCAAAAAAGTGATGGATATGGGCATTGTCGATCCCGACTGGCTTTTGGCCAAAAACGGGCAGCAGCTTGAAAAGGCCGAGCAGGGAAAAGTGGGCATCGTGCTTGGCGTCGGCAAAAACCTGGCATTCGATAACAATCCGGAAGGCCTGCAAGTGAAAACGAAGCAGATTACGGGGAATGACAAGGTCGATTGGCAGCCGTTCCACCCGTTTGCGAAAACGGGAACCTGGCTCGAAACGGTTCCGGGCAATCCGTTCCTGCTGAGTTCGCAATCTTCCGATGACAAGATCAAAAAATCGCTGGAAATCCTCGATTGGCTGGCAGGCGAAGAAGGATATCTCCTGACACACTATGGTCAAGAAGGCACGGATTACACGCGCGAAGGAAATAAAATCAAAATCAACCAGGAAGCCTTTAAGCAAAACGTCACCGATAACGGCAATTTCCTGACGGTTTATCAGTGGTTCACGCCGGTTCCGTCTCCGGAGGTGCTGGGACTGGAACTGGATGATCCAAGCATTACGGAACGGGACAAAAAAATCGTCGAGACGATCGATTCCTACAAAATCGTCCCATCCGTCGGCACTAGCGTTGTCGTGAAGGAAGGCATGGACCTGGCCGGACTCCGCAAACGGATGAACGAAATCATGGTTTCCATCGTTTTTGACGAAAAGGATGCTTCCAAATGGCCTGAATACCGCAAGGAGCTGATGACCAAATACGGCGGCAATGAGATCTTTAATTATTATGCGGAGCAGGTTTCCAATGCTTCGGGGAAAACCGTTACTTTTGCCGGGGAATAATTCGGTGCCTGCTAAGAGAACGGACGCCGGCGGGTCAATTCAAATTCAAATGCTTGCCCGTGGTCTGTATGAATTGTCACGTTAACAGCTGCGCAAAAGGAGGGACATTATATGCTGTACACTTTACCTGATGTCAAGTCATTAAAGCGGATTCCGCCGGAGCGCCGGAAAGAGGGCGACACGGTTTGGGTTGCAGGCTACTATAAAGCTGGAGATCCCGGCGCAAAGCTGATGCGCTGGGATGGAAGCAGCACCGCCGCCGACAATGGCGGCACGGTGCATGCGCCCGCGGATGGCGGAAAGGGACGCTGGATCATGGCGCACCAAGGAGTCGGAGACTTCAAATATTTCGGCATATTCGGCAAGGAACATCCCGCCGATGCGGCGCTGGAGGCCTGGCTGTCCGATCCGTCGGTATACCGTATCGAAGCCAGCTCTGACCTGAGATTTGTCAAACGGCACCGCTTGGAGCGAAGTCATATCGAACTGGATTTCAACGGTTTTGCCGTCTATACCGACGGCATTGAAGAAGCGCCGCCCAATGATCCGTTTGCGGCAGTGTTCCAGTTCCGCGGCAAACCTTCGGGGGAAGTGCAGACGGTTCGATTGACGGAGGATCTGGCGGAAATGTCCGATGTGTTTGAAGTGGAGGATGCCGCGGGTTTCGCCGTCGGCGGGTGGTGGAGAGCCCAGGCAAGCAGGGTTCCGGGCGGAGGCGGCACGGAATGGGAACTTGACAAACTCGTAATGGTAACGGAAATAATCGATGCTAAACATGTACGTTTTAACTATAAGAACGGCTGGCGGATCGGGAAGGGCAGGAGTATCACATACCGGAAAATAATCCCGGTGACCAAAGCCCATGTCAAAAACATGATTTTTTACGGGGCGGGAGCTACCGATACGACCGGGTCGCATCCGCTTGTTTACGAATATGCGGTGGACTGCAACGCGGAAGCCATTGAGGCTTTCGGCACCTTTTGGCCGGTCATTATGCGCAGGCATTGCACTTATTTTGTTACCGAACGCTGCCGCCTGACCAATCCGGCGGAAGTGATTATTGGCGGCACGGGTTATATGACCCAGCAAATCTATTGTCTGTGCGGCCATGTGCGTGACTGTCAGACGAGCAATGCCCGCCATCTGAATGATTTTACGGGTTCGGCCTACTGCCTGGTGGAGAACTGCCACGGCGACGGCGACGAACACGGTACCTTTGTCACGCACGGCCAATATGAGCATGATCTGACGTTTACCGGAAATTCGGGACTGCTCTCCTTCGCAAACAGCGGACCGATTTGGGGCGAAAGCGCCAAACGAATCACCGTCAAAAAACATGTCGGCAGCCGCTTTATTTCCTTCCGGAAAGTGACGGATATGACGCTTGAGGATGTGCATGTTTTTGAACGGGAGGGGGTGCCTGATTCGGGTTCGATCTGGGTGAATGCGGACGGCGTCCAAATGAAGAACTGCACGGCGGACGACGGGGTGGCTTTTTTCCAGGCATCCAGCCGCTCCGAACGCCCAAACGCAATCGAAAACTGCACATTTAAGCTAAGCAAAGGGAACGCTTTGAACCGGGCGCCAATCACCCGCAATCTTTCCTTTTATAATTGCCATTTTCACGGTTTGGACGGCAATCATTGGAATGCGCCAGGCCGCTTGCACTTTCGCGAATGTTATCTGCATGGCACGGATCATGCGGAGCCTTTGCGGATGGCGGGACGCGTGTTCAGCTTCCATGGAGGTATGATGGAAAACATCGGCTTAATGCTGTGCGGAACGGAAAACCAACGCGTGGAAGTGTTCTCTGGCGCGCGGATATGCGGAACAAACCGCAGCAAATCGTTTTTCGCGATCGATAAGGAAGCAGGGCGCGTGGAATGGATGTTCTCGGGTATGGTCAGTGAGGCCGGTGATAGGGATACTTTGCATTTCAGCCTAATTTCAGGGCACGGTGAATATACCGCCAGCGGCTGCGTTTTTGAAGGAGGGGGATTTGAGGTCGCGGCCGATTATTTCGAGGGAGGTTACATGCTGCATCAGGGCAATGTAGAGAGGGCGGTAGACCGCGGCGGTCTGCCGGCGGAAAATGCTGCGGTGCGGCATTTGCAGGGCAATCTGATCTTGCGGTAGCAGGCTTGGGCTCTTTTTCGATGTGACACTGGTTCATCTTTGTCGACAAATGACATATCGAATATGAAAACTTCCGGGAATCCGGAAGCGAAAAGGCTTCAGCTGTATGCTGAGGTCTTTTTTTTCGATTTAATTCGCGTTTTGATCATGAAAAATACCGTCGTTTTCAGGCAGATTGGTGGTTTAACGAAAAATATCCCGAAAATTTAGATGTTTATAAGAGGTTAATGATTGATTTTGTCGAAATATTGAGGTAAGAAACCAATGAAATCAATGAAGGGGGAAGTTGGAATGCGGCAGGTAACAAGCGGATATCAAAAACAGAACGATGAAAAGAAAAGGCTTATGAGCAAGGGATTTCAAATGTTCGGCCTGAGACGGGGCTTGCGTCTGTTGGTTCTGGCTTCGCTCATCTCGGCGGGTATGTTGGCCGGCAGCGCGGCAGTTCCGGCGATGGCGGCAGAGGCAGGGACTGCTGCAGGCATGAACCAGGATCAAAGTGAAGCATTGACATACTTGAATAGCGTGAGAGCCAAGGTTGGGTTGCAGCCACTGCAGTTCAGCGCGACGATTTCGAAGGCGGCCCGGCTTCATGCGCTTTATTACAATGCCAATCATGAAAAATTGGCGGAGAATTCGCATAGCCAAACCAAAGGCGCATCCGGATTTACGGGAGCAACTGTCCTGGAGCGGCTGAAAGCATCCGGTTGGTCGCCCGGCCCGAACGGATATACGACCGGCGAAGTGATGCATTTCGAGCAGTCGGGGAGTAAGGAAGCCATAGAAAGCTGGCTGAATACCGCTTACCATCGGGAGATTATTCTCAGCCACAAATATAAGGAAATCGGAATCGGTCTTGTGGATGGCACTGCAGTCATGGATTTGGCTGGTCCTTATGATCCGGCTCCAATCAAGGGGGGCATCGCCGTATTTCCTTATAACGGCATGAAAAATGTGGATGTCGGCTTTTACGGGCTTGAAAATCCCAACCCGCTGAGCAAGTTCAATGTGAAAGAATCAGGTTACATTATTTCGGCAACGGCGCAAAACGAAATGGTATGGCATAAAGCCGACATTACCGACGAGAGCGGGGCTGACGTCCCTTATTTTGAAGAACTTCGCAACAAAAATACGCTGTTTATGTACCCCAAATCTGTTCTAAAAGAGAATCATACATATAAAGTGTCATTATCCTATGAAATGAAAGGAAAGGCCGGGAAGCAGCAAATAACCTGGTCATTTACCACCGGCGCCGCAGGTTCAAAAAGCTGAAGCGAAGCGATACCTTTATACTGCGAAGTAAGAACCTCTATACTGACGTTTGCAGACGTGCAAAACATCTAAGCCCCAAAAGCTGCCCTTATGAAATAAGAGGCGGCTTTTTGCTGTCCACTGGTCTGGAAAAAAATAGGGCTTTACAAACATTGATGTCATAGTGTACTATTCAACTAGAACACTAATACAAGAGGAGATGTGAGCATGAATCATCCCAATGATATACAATTAGACGCCGTGCTGTCGCTGCGGGGCGTTTCCAAGAAAATAGGGAACAAAAAAATCGTGGATCAGCTATCGTTTGATGTCCATGAAGGGGAAATCGTCGGTTTGCTCGGACCGAACGGCGCGGGGAAGACGACAACGATCCGCATGATCGCCGGACTGATTCAAATGACGGAAGGGGATATTTTCATTCGCGGGAGCAGCATCCGGCGCGATTGGAAAAAAGCGATTCGCCATATGGGAGCGATTATCGAGAATCCGGAATTTTATCCTTACATGACCGGTTATGATAACTTGAAACAATATCAGCGCATGAACGACTGGATCAGCGACAGCCGGATCGAAGAGGTCGTCCGTCTCGTCGGGCTTGAGAATGCCATGAAGAAAAAGGTCAAGGCCTATTCGCTCGGAATGCGCCAGCGGCTGGGAATAGCGCAGGCATTGCTGCACGAGCCCTCCGTCCTGATCCTGGACGAACCGACCAACGGGCTTGATCCGGCGGGCATTCGGGAAATGCGTGATTACCTGAAAACCATCGCCCGCGAGGAAGGCATTTCGATTCTGGTGTCGAGTCATCTTTTGCTGGAGATGGAGCAGTTATGCAGCCGGGTGGTCGTGATCCAGGAGGGCAAGCTGGTGACGGTACGTTCCCTAGTTGACGATGGAGGGGATCTGTCCGAAGAGAAAAATTTTGTGCGGGTCATGTTCCGGGTCGGCCGCCTTGAGGAAGCCAAACATGTGCTTGCCGCCCGCGATGATGCCGAAATTTTGCAGGTGGACGCAGGGCAAAGCGAGCTGCTGGTGGCGCTCCGGTACAAGGACATTCCAGATATGGTAACCGCGCTTGGCGCGGCGCAAGTCCCCATTTACCAAATCACGGAGCTGAAACAATCGCTGGAAGACGAATTTTTGAAATGGACGGGAGGAAACAGAATTGCGTAGTTTTATGAACCTTGTTACAAATGAATGGCTGAAAATGTCCAAGAAACGCAGCTTTTTTATTCCATATGCAATCATCGCGGTGATGGCGGTGACGGTGGCCTGGGTCATCAAGCGCTGGGGCGGAAATATGGACATATCCGTTTACGAATATACTGGCATGATGTCCAGCATCGATGGTTTCGGCAAGTTTGTCGCCATGCTTGCAATTATTTTTACGGCTGGCATGATATCCAAAGAACACAGCCAGGGAACGATTAAATTTTTGCTCATCCGCGGTCAAAGCCGCGTTAAAATACTCGCTTCAAAATATGCGGCGGCGCTGCTGTTTGTCTTGTCGCTGATCGTTTGGCTTCATGTAACATGCTTCGCTTCGGGAGCTTTATTTTTCGGGTTCGAGCAGTCTCCGGGTGTATGGAACGATATGCTGATCGTGGGCGGAAGCACGCTTGTATACAGCATCGTTTACACGACACTGGCGTTTATGATGGGCGTGCTGACGCGCTCGACAGGCGCGGCGATGGGTCTGGGGATGATGGCCGTTGTACTGAGCAGTATTGTTATCCCAAAGAGCTTTTACAAATACGTGCTGTTTCCGAACGTAAATCTGTCTGTATACAGTCACGGGGGACAGCCGCCGATCGAAGGGATGACGCTTCCTTTTTCGATCACGGTTTTGGCCATATATCTCATCTTGTTTCTTGGCATCAGCTTTGTTACGTTTAAGAGACGTGATATAGCCTGATGCAGCCAAGGGGCAAAGCTGACGGCGAAAGGAGTTTAGCCACTTGAGCATCGAATTTGACAACAACTTGCCGATCTATCTCCAAATTATGAACCATATCAAAAAGCAGATCGTTTCCGGTCTGCTTCAGCCTGGAGATAAAATTCCGTCCGTAAGGGAGCTTGCGGCGGACCTGCAAATTAATCCGAATACGGTCCAGCGGACGTTTCAGGAGTTGGAACGCGAGGAAGTCGTGGAGACAAAACGCGGACTGGGAAGATATGTGACAAGCGAGGAATCCAAAATTATGACGATTAAAAAGGAAATGGCGGGAGATTTGCTGCACCAATTCATTCATGGCATGCAGGAACTGGGGTTTAGAAATCAGGATATCGTCACCATCGTTAAGGAAGCGGTGGCTGCCGATGCCGGGAACGGCCTGGAACGGAAGGGGGAAAATGCAGATGGAAACGCTGCTGAAAGTTAAGTCCCTGTCCAAACGATACGGCTCCAAGCAGGCGCTGGACCAGGTCAGCTTTGAGATCGGAATGGGCAAAATTATCGGTTTGCTCGGCCCAAACGGAAGCGGCAAAAGCACGATGATGCAAGTTATTGCCGGCCTCACTCCCGCTACAGCCGGAGAGGTTTCTGTCATGGGCAAACCCGTCGGCCTAGAAACGAAAAAACTCATTTCCTATATGCCCGACCGTCCGATGACCGAAAGTTGGATGAAGGTGAAGGACGCCGTTGCCTTTTACAAGGATTTTTATGCAGACTTTGATGGGGAAAAGGCGCGTGAAATGCTGGATTTTATGAATTTGGACGAAAAGAGCTCAGTCAGCGCATTATCCAAAGGCATGAATGAACGTCTGCAACTTACGTTGGCCCTTTCGCGCCAAGTCAATCTCTATTTGCTGGATGAACCGATCGGCGGGGTGGATCCCGTGGCCCGGGGTAAAATTCTGGATGCCATCGTGCGTTTTTACAGCGAGGACAGCAGTCTCGTCATCTGCACCCATCTGGTCCGGGATATGGAGCGGATTTTCGATGAAGTGATGTTTCTGAACAATGGAAGCATCACGCTGCACGAGGAAGTGGAAGATCTCCGCATCAAGCATGGAAGGAGCGTCGACGAGATGTTTAAAGAGGTGTTTGGCGAATGATCAAGCTGCTGAAATACGATCTGAGGCGTAACGCGAATCTATTGTTCGGTGTTATGGCTGTGCTGATCCTTGCGGAACTGGCATTGATCTTCTGGACTACGCTAGCGCTGCAATTAAGAATTGGATTAGGCATATTCTTTTTCGGCTTGGCCGGAGCCGTCCTCACGATTAACAATATGAAGGTGTTCGATTATAACATCCATTCGGTGAGTCGAAGGCTTCTTCCTGTCCGCTCCTTGTCCTATGTTTGGTCGTCCCTTGTTTACGGTTTGCTGAATAATTTGGTGGTGCTCCTGATTGGCGTCGGATTCGGGTTTTATTGGTACTCACAGGACAACAGTGAGCTTTGGAGCGGTTCCGGTCTTTCGTTTTATTTCTGGTCTATGGTGTCGGCAGAGGTTGTATTTTCGGTTTTATTTGCATATTTGTTGCTGTACATGATCATCGCTTTGGCGAGAAGCATAACGAAAAAAGGCGTTTTCTGGGTCGGGCTTCTCCTGTACATGGTTATAGCGATTGCGATAGACTGGATTGATAGGGTTCTGTTTGATTCGAATCGCGGCCAGCCGCTTTTTTTGGTAAATATCTTTAGAGCGCAGGATGGAGCACTACCGAATACTTCCACGAACTCGGTTTTGCTTACGTACGGGCAAATTGCATTTTACTTGCTGCTCTGCATTGTCTTTCTTTTCGTCATCAAGTGGTGCGTCGAGAAAAGAATTGAAGCCGAATAAGCATATGCAAGTTAGAGCCTACTGTGGCCCGCATTAAGTTCACCCCTTAGAATATACATTGGAAAAAACCTTGGTTAATCCGATGAAATCTAAGGGGTGTATTTTTTATGATGATCGGATGTTAAGTTTCCAGCGGTAGGTGAAAACTTTCTGCTCGCAAGAAAAGCCTCATCTTACGCAGGGGCATTCATCGTGGAAAGGGCTCCGAATGGAAGCTTTTCTTAAGATTATAAAATTTATAGTTTTAAGCGGAGCTTAAGTATTCTATAATCGCAAGAAAAACATCCGCTAAATACGGTCTGTCTTCTTAGAAAGTACGTCGATAGACGTTTTTCTTATGGAAGTTGAAGGACGGAAGTTTGTTTTCTTTATGCCAACTGTTTTCTAACGGACACCACGGCCGCTAAATGGCCCAAAACAGCTACTTTATAAATGTAACGGACACCACAGCGCTTAATTGCCCCAAAACAACGTCAAAAGGGCCTTTTTCACAAAATAACAGCATCTGTGTCCGTTAGAAATCAAAATGCGCGAAATTGGCCTCAATAGCGGCCGCTGTGTCCGTTAGAGATTTAGCTGCAACTGTGCCCGTTAAAAATCATAATGCTCGAAATCGACCTTCATAGCTGCCGATGTATCTCTTAAAGTTTCACACTGGTATATGATAATACGGCAAACGCATAGTTTCGCGAAAGCCAAGTTTTTTGGCCAAATTTACTGAGGCCGTGTTTTCAAGACGGCATGACCACACGGGCTCTAAACCATTTACAAGGCAATAATTGATAAGTGTTATGCATGCAATGCGGGCTAACCCTTTACCTCGATGTTTTTCTGCCGTTTCGATACCGATTTCCAGTTTTCCATCATGCACAAAGGCTGCGAAAGCTGTGGTGGCTGGTTCATTATCAACCTTGACAGTAAAACTGATTGCTGTCTGCAAAAACTGTTGTTCATCACGCCAAAAAGCTTTGGGAATGACTGAGCCTTCAATGTTTGCATACATATCAACTGAAGAAGGGACAACGGTATAATTGTCCAAAGATATAAGCGAATTGTTGTGTTCATACGCGTCTTTATCAAAAGAAAAATTAAGACGAGTATAAAGTGTTGCTTGATTGTTATGAACCAATTTTTCAAGTTGGGTTTCCCAAGTGCGGGGAAATGCCTGCAGCCATTCATCCATATTCCTTGGTTCAGTTTTTTGTATAAAGTAGTCCCAAAGTTCATCGTTAAACTGTTCATTATCGGCATCCCCAAAAAGCAGCGACATCCCATAAGCATGAATAACATAAAATGACGTCGGATCGTATGCCGAATCGGCAAAAACTTTACCGCCGGCATGACCGGCAAGCACAGAGCGCACAAACAACGTATTGCAATCCACTTGGTTTAATGGATTCAAAAGCATTTTATATTGACTTTCATCCAACTGAATCATAGCGGTACCCCCTATTAAAAATGAAAAGTTAATAAGCAGAGCAGCTTGTTCTAAGATAGTAGTACTGAGATCAGCATATATTTCAGCGGTGCATAATATCAATCATTCAATATTGAATCTATACCGGTATAGATTTCATAGGGGGGTTAAATAATGGCAAACTACAAATACGAATATGTTGCCAATACCATAAAGGAAAAGATCCTCTGCGGCGTGTATAAAGCCGGCAGTAAATTGCCGTCCATACAAATGCTTGCTAAAGAGCTGTCCCTTAATACCGATACCGTCATTAGAGCATACAAATGGCTGGAGTCCGAACATTTAATCTATGCCGTGGCAAAAAGCGGATATTATGTAGTGAAATCTACCGATGTTATTGAAGAGGGGGCGACTATCATTGACATGCTTACAACTAGCCCCGCTAATGAGGTAAATCCATATAAGGATTTTTATCATTGCATGGAAAAAGCAATTTCATTATATGAACACAAGTTGTTTGCGTACTCTCCCACGAAAGGAATGCCGGAGTTAATCAACATACTGCAAAAACATATGGTTAATTATCAGATATTTGCCAAAGGACAGGATATATTCATGACCAGTGGCGAACAACAAGCATTGTTCATCCTCGCTTCAATGTCTTTTCCTAATGGACAAAATACGATTCTTGTGGAACAACCGACTTACCCTGTCATGCTGGAAACAATCCGTGTAAATAATGCTTCTGTGATTGGTATACATAGAACAGCAAACGGTTTGGATCTCGCTGAACTCGAGAGAATATTTGCGCAGAACACCATTAAATTTTTTTATCTTATGCCAAGATTTCAAAATCCTACAGGCTTTTCTTATAGCAATAGGCAGAAAAAAGAGATTCTTCGATTAGCCAAAAAATATCATGTATATATCGTGGAAGACGATTATCTGGCTGACCTGGAATTAAACCCGAGAAACGACCCGTTTGCGGCTTTCGATGTTGATAACATTGTTATTTATGTCAGAAGTTTTTCTAAAACGCTTTTGCCAGGTTTAAGATTGGGGATGGCAATCATTCCAAAGCCATTGCAGGAAGAATTTACGAAGAGAAAAAATGCAATCGACCTGAATTCATCTGTCTTTTCGCAGGGCGCTTTAGAAATATATCTCCGAAGCAGTATGTATGAAATGCATATCAAAAGAACAAAGGCTTTCTATAAAGAAAAAATGGAGCTTTTAAGCAAAGAGTGTAAAAAGGAACTAAAGAATTTGGCGCGCTGTTATATACCGTCAACCGGCATATTTGCTTATATTGAAGTAGAACATTTCTCGGCAGAATCCTTCATTGCCAAACTGGAGAAAAATGGACTAAAAGCAATGAGCACAAATTCAGCTTATATAGACGGTTTTGCCCATTCTGAAGGGATTAGATTATGTACATGTAAAGCCGATACCCAATCGATCGCCCGTGCTGTTCAAATACTCAGACAAACACTGCTGGATGGAGATAACCATAGCGTATGAATCTTAATGAAGACAAAAGATAACTGCCTGGTCATCGCCTTGGCGTGCAGCTGGTTTTGAATCGTTTTCCAAGGCATGGAAGAGTGATCCGATCAGCCCGGAAACCCGCATTAGATCAGCCTTTCCAGCCTTTTGCAGACGCTTGCAAACCCAGCGCTTAGCCGATACAATAGGATTAAATTATGGGACGAAAGTGAACCTTCGCATTTATGAATGGGAAACTAAAACTTCCGGCTCAGCAGCTGTTATTTGATTGACGGGAGACAGGAAGGGGCGGAAAGCATTGCCAAACGTACAGGAAATGGGAAAGACGCTGCTCAGCATCCGCAGCCATTTTAACGGGCTGACCAAGACGGAGCAGAAGGTAGCGTTATATATTTTGGAAAATGCCCAAGATTTGATTTATGACTCGGTAACGGAGCTTGCGGAGAAGGCGGATGTCGGGGAGACGACCGTGCTGCGTTTTTGCCGCAAAATGAAGTTCCAGGGCTTTCAGGATTTCAAGCTTTCCTTGGCTCAGGATTTGGTGAAACCAACCGACCATATCCATGAAGAAATAGCGGAAGATGATGATCCGCTTACGCTCAGCCAAAAAATTATCGGCACGCATCTGCGGACGCTGGAACAAACGCGCGAGTTGATCAGCGGGGAGCAGCTGACCCGGGCGATCGATGTGCTGACAGCGGCTGGCAACATCCATTTCTTTGGCGTAGGTTCCTCAGGGTTAACCGCTGCTCAAGGAGCGCACAGCTTTGCGAGAATCGGCAAAAACAGCCTGGCGGTCACGGATACCCATTTCCAGGCCATGCAGGCTTCACTGATGACGAATGGCGATGCAGCTGTCGGACTTTCGATTTCGGGCAGCACGAAGGATACGATCGATAATCTGACCATCGCCAAAAAAGCGGGAGCCCGCATTATCGCCATCACGAGCAATGCCCGCTCGCCGATCACCAAAATAGCGGATATCGTGCTCATTGTAGTAGGCAGGGAAAATCCGCTGCAGGGCAGCTCGCTGGCGGCCAAAATGTCGCAGCTGGCGATCATCGATATTTTGAATGTGGCCGTGTCGCTGAAAATGAAGGAAGAAGCGATTAAATACAGGGAAATTACCGCCAAAGCTACCTCGGACAAGCTGTACTAGAGAAGCAGTACAAAAATGAAATGACCTGCACAGGTTCTTGTACCTTGGCAGGCTTTTTTGTTTTTGGGGATTATGTGATGAGATAAAATGACAAATTGATACTTTTTTCTTGGGTCTATCTGGTAAAATACGGCGGAGATATTGGAATACATAAAGTAGTGGAAAAGGTGGATGAACATGAATCAATTTAAAGCGAAAAACTGGTGCGCGCTGATTTTGGCGCTTTTGCTGCTGAGCGTGGCAATCCCTGTATCAGCAGAAGAAGCAAAGCTTGTATGGACATCGAAAATCGAAAGCGCGGAGTCCGATTATTGGCCGGAACTGTATGCGGTGCCGGAAAAGGAAACGGTTTACGTTACGACCACGGTACCGGCTCCGCGTGCCAAAGCTAAACGGGAGAGCTACGATGCGCTTAAAGCATTTGACGCCGAATCGGGTAAGTTGAAGTGGACTTATCAGTTTCAAGCTGCCAAAGGCGACTCCACGACAAGCGAATTTCCTGTTTTCGCCTACGCTCCAAATGGCACAGTATACGCGCTTTTGCATTATGAAAGCGGGGAAAAAAAGCTTTATTCGATCAATGCTTCAGGCAAGGCGAACTGGATTGCCAACGTTCCCGTGACAGGTATGCTGAATCGATTGGATAATGGTACGGTGGTTGTTTCGTCTGATCGGCAGATGGACTCAAAAGGGAATTGCACCTCGAAAATTTTGATGTACAGCCCTGCCGGCAACCTGATCTATACGGGGCAGGTTAAAGGGGAGGTGCTGTATGCCGGACAAAATCGGGTCATTGTCAACGCCACCAATCCGCAAAAACACGGGGACTATCGGCTTCAAGATATAGAGGTTTACGATGCATCGATAAAGTCAGGAAACGCTTCGTTAAAAAAGCAATATGTCTATCGTTATCCGAAAGGCTCCGGTCTGATTGCTGAAGGAAACAAGCTGTTCCTGATGCAAAACGGCACTCTGCTTCTTCGTTCAGGGGGAGAGAAGTTGAAAAATGAACTGACAGCTTTGGATCCTACCGGCAAGCTTCTTTGGAAACGCAGCATTCCGGGAGGTTCGGCTGTACAGGTTGCGGGTGACTATTACGGCGTGTATGATGACAAAAAACTCGAAGTTTATGATGCGGCGAATAACTCTGCAGCCGAGACCGTATTAGAAGGAACCGATCTGCCAATGTACAATCTCCAGGTTACGCGAGACGGCAAGTTTATGATTTCATACGAAGAATGGACTTATATTTTGGAGCCTGAAACGCTGAAGGTTCTTTATAAGCTGCCAAGCGAAATAGGTTACATTCTGGATTATGCCGGAAAAGGCGTCGTATTTGGTGTTGAACCGGGAAAGCTATATAAATACATCGTCAAGTAATAGAAGAGATGGATATCAAGCATTAAGTAAAAAGGGAGGTGGATAGGATGCCGGAAATACCGGATCATCTGGATTATGGGCTTTCCATCTTGTTTATCGGTTTTAATCCCAGCTTGAAGTCTGGAGAGACCGGACATCATTACGCCAATCCGCGCAACAATTTTTACCGGATTTTGCATCGCGCCGGACTGACGCCGCGTCTGTATGATGCTTCGGAAGACCAGGAGCTGCTGAAGCTGGGGTACGGTTTTACCAATATCGTAGCGCGGCCGACGCGTGGAATCGATGATATCGACCGCAGCGAATATGCGGAAGGAAGAGAAATTCTACGCGCAAAGCTTACGGAATACCGTCCGAAGATCGCTTGTTTTGTCGGCAAAGGCGTCTATACCGAATACGGTAAAAAAAGCAAGGCGGACTGGGGGTTTCAGCCGGACCCCGTTATCACCGGAATTCATGAGTTTGTGGCTCCGTCGTCGAGCGGTTTGGTACGGATGCCGATGGAAGAGATTGTAGGGATTTACCGGCAGCTGGCGGAATATATCGCGGAGCATGGGGAGCACGGGGAGTAAAGGGAATGAGGCGCTCATATCGGGAGAAAATAACATAATAAGCAGCGAGCATCCCGGAAATGCGGTTGAGTTCTCTCAGGTTGACCTATTTATACGAGGATTTGCAAATATCCAAAAAGAAAGCTGTCCCGAAAGGGACAGCTTTCTTTATACTTCTAATCTTATCTTATCTTATCAATATCCCCAAATCATCGCAAAGAGCGTGCCGAAGATCGTAGCGAGGCCGACGAATGCGGCATAAGCGATGTTTAAGTACAACGACTTTTTCGAGTCTGTTTCACCGATATGCATGAACAGAACCAGTTGCAGCGATGCCTGCAGTACGGCGCTGATGATCAGGATAACCATTGCAGCCGCAAACGAAAGATTCCAGTAAATAACGCCAAGTGCCACAAGTGAAAGGACCAGCGAGAAGATATATCCCATCACGTGACGTATCGGGAATAATCGTGCCATTTTACATCAATCCTTTCAGATAGACAAAGCTGAAAATGAAGATCCAGACCACATCAAGGAAGTGCCAGTACAGCGAGAAAATAAAAGATTTATTCGCTGTTTCATCCGTAAAGCCTTGTCGATTTACTTGCAGCAGAATAGCTGCTCCCCACAGAATACCCATGGTTACGTGCAGACCGTGAGTGCCAAGAAGGACAAACAAACTGGACAGGAAGGCGCTGGTTTGCAGCGTGGCGCCTTCATGAACATAATTCACGAACTCGGTTATCTCGATGCCAAGGAAGCCAAGGCCCATCAACAGCGTGATTCCGAAGAAAACCATCATCGGTTTTTTCAAATTGAGGCGCATGGCATGAATGCCAAGGCCGCAGGTAAAGCTGCTTGTCAGCAGGAGCAACGTTTCCCAGATCACCCCGCCGACCTCGAAAATTTCTTTGCCGGTCGGGCCGTTGCCCGTACGGTTCCATAAGGTAAAGTACACGGCGAACAACGTAGAGAACAGGACAATCTCTGCACCAAGGAAAAGCCAGAATCCGAAGATTTTATTGCTGTTCTCTTCCGTTCTATACTCCAGCGGCAGCGAGTCATTTATTTTCATACGGTATCACCCCGCAATTTCTGTTCAGTAGCGGCAATTTCCTTCGCCGAAATATGGTAGCCATGATCGCGTTCGAAGGAACGCACCGCCAGCATGATGATCACGCCAACGCCTGCGATGATCGCAGGTATGAACCAGCTGAATACAAGGGAAAAGCCCAGGATAAACATGATGACGCCGAGAATAAACGGTTGCCCGCTGTTGCTTGGCATATGAATCTCTTCGTAAGGTCCTTCCTCATAGAGAGGAACGTTATGCTTTTTGGCATGCCAGAAAGCATCTTGCGATTTCACGTTTGGCAATTTGGCAAAGTTGTATACCGGAACCGGACTTGGTGTACTCCATTCCAGCGTACGTGCATCCCATGGATCTCCGCCTTCATTGCGCGGACTGTGACGGAAGCTGTGGAAGAAGTTGTAGCACAGTACCACAAAGCCGATCGCAAGTACAAAGGCGCCAATTGTCGCGATCATGTTCAGCGGACCGAAGCCGGTGCTTGCCGAATACGTGTACATCCGGCGCGTCATACCGTTAAGTCCAAGGAAGAACAGCGGCATGAAGGCAACGTTAAATCCGATGATGATCAGCCAGAAAGCCCATTTTGCCAGACGTTCGTTCAGACGGAAGCCGAACATTTTAGGGAACCAGTAGTGCATGCCGGCCAATACCCCGAATACTGTACCCGGAATCAGCACATAGTGGAAGTGCGCAACCAGGAACATCGTATTGTGATACTGATAGTCGGCACTTGCCATAGCCAGCATGACGCCGGTTACGCCGCCGATCGTAAAGATCGGAATAAAGCCCATCGCGTACAGCATCGGAGATGTGAACGAGATTTTACCTTTCTGCAGCGTAAACAGCCAGTTAAAGATCTTAACCCCTGTCGGAACGGCAATGGCCATCGTCGTAATTGAGAAGAAGCCATTAACCATAGCGCCTTGACCCATCGTATAGAAGTGGTGCGCCCATACGAGGAAGGATAGGACTGAAATGGCCACCATACTGACAACCATCGATTTGTATCCGTACAAATTCTTTTTCGAGAATGTAGAGATAACATCACTGAATATACCGAAGGCCGGCAAAATAACGATGTATACCTCAGGGTGTCCCCAAACCCAGAACAGGTTAGCCCAGAGCATATCCATACCGCCGTTGGCCATCGTAAAGAATTGGCTTCCGAAAATACGGTCGAACATCATCAGGGCAAGTGCTACGGTCAGCACAGGGAATGCAAACAAAATAATAACGTTCGTGATCAATACCGACCAAGTGAACATTGGCATACGCATCAGTTTCATGCCTGGCGCACGCATTTTCAGGATCGTCACGATAAAGTTGACGCCTGTCATGAGCGTTCCGATACCGGATATTTGCAGTGCAAGAGAATAGTAGTTATTGCCCACTGTCGGGCTGAATTCAAGGCTTGCAAGCGGGAAATATGCGGACCAGCCGGCATCAGGCGATCCCCCGATGACAAACGAAAGATTAAGCAGCATCGCTCCAAAGAAGAACATCCAGAAGCTAACGGCATTCAGTCTAGGGAAAGCGACGTCGCGCGCACCGATTTGCAGCGGAATGACTACGTTCATCATCCCGATAACAAACGGCATCGCCATGAACAGAATCATGATAAGCCCGTGCGTCGTAAAAATTTCATTATAATGCTGCGCATCCAGAATCTTATTATCAGGAACTGCGAGCTGAGTCCGCATCAAAAGGGCGTCTACGCCGCCGCGGAACAGCATGATCAGCGCCGATATAATATACATGATGCCAATCCGTTTATGGTCAACCGTGGTGAGCCATTCCCGCCACAGATATCCCCATTTTTTAAAATAGGTCAATCCGATCACGATCGCGAGGGATACGAGAATGATGCTGACGTCGGCAGCGTAAATCATCGGCTCACCGGTAACGAAAAATTCGTCCCATTTCATGAAAGTTTTTCTCCTTTCTCCATGAAGTTAATGTCCGTGTTCCATGGAAGAATGATCGCTCATATCCATGTTGCCCATGTCATCCTGCATTTGGTCCATAGGCTTTTCGCCGGATGTTTTATCGCTGTCAGAACCGCTTCCGCCATGATGGTGTCCGGCCATGTCTCCTTCAGGAGGAGGGGCGAAACCAAGATGGGTGGAACTATACGATTTACGGCCTATATGCGGTGTATCCAGCAAGGTTTTGAATTCCTGCTCGCTCAATTTTGGAGCGGTTTGTTTTACGTCATCTACCCATTTTGTAAAATCGGCAGGAGATTGGGCCAAGGCTTCGAATTCCATTTCAGCAAAACCTTTACCGGAGAAGTTCGAGTTTTTACCCATAAAAGAACCTTCATGATCCGCTACGAAATGCAGCTTGGTGATCATATCGCTCATTGCGTATTTCTGGCCGCCGAGCTGCGGAATCCAGAAGCTGGTGATCGGACCGTAAGAATAGAGTCTGAACTCAACCGGACGGTTCGTCGGAATATTAACGTAGTTAACCGTTTCAATGCCTTCCTCCGGATAACTGAAATGCCATTTCCAATCGGAAGATGCAGCATAGATGACCAGCGGCTTTTGGGACTCGTAGCCTTCGGGCACTTTTTCTACGGCATTGGTGGTGCGAACGGTGACAACAGAAAGAATGGCAACGATAATGATAGGGATCAGGGTCCAAATCAATTCGAGCCATTTACTACCCTCCATATGCGGCGGTTCGTAATCATCACTAGTTTTGCTGGCCCGATATTTTGTTAACATGTAAATATACAGGATGTATACTACAATCAACACTAAGGCCATCATCAGAATCGAAAAGATAATGGTATTGGATTGGGTTTTAGCTACCGGACCTTTCGGATTCAATACAAGCAGTGACGAATCACATCCACTTAGCAGCATTACGATGGAGATAAAGATTAATGAAAACAACCATCTTTTTTTCTTCACAGGAAACTCCTTTCTAGCATGACTTGACGCTGAGTTGGATTATTCGCGAATCCTCATAGCCATAGCATAGTAATGAGTCAAATCGAAAACAAATACATAAAAAAGGTAAAATGTAATTTAATTACAATTATTCTGTGATAATCTTCACACAATAAAGTAAAAAACGCCGAAAAAGTCCATTTAACTTGAAAAAACGCCATATTCGGCGATTTTCATTTTTGTTCATAATTGGGCTGAAAGAGAACAGTTGTGCCAGTTCTGTCACAATTGAAAAGGTTTTTAGGGCTTGCGAAGACTGCTCTGAAAAAGGGCGGGATACCCCTGGAATTGGCTTGTGGCGCAGGGAAATGTGCTAAAATAGCCACAGATGGTTTACCGTAATAAAAATCACAAACATAAAGAGGGAACAGGAATGAATGAGAACCAAAACGCGGTAAGAGGGATCTTTTTTGACGTGGATGATACGCTTTACGACCATTTGGAGCCGCTTCGACTGGCGCTTCAGCGTGTGCTCGCCATGGGGGAAGACTTCCCATATGGAAAGCTCTACCACCGTTTCAGATATTATAGCGACATCTTGTCCGCAGAGCATGGTGCAATAAATGCCGCCGAAGCGAAAAAGGACTTGCAGGATATGCGGGTGCGGCGGGCGAAGCTTGCGCTTGCGGAATTCGGCGTTCAAGTGACGGATCGCGAGGCTGCGCGCATTCAGGATGCGTATTTGGAAGGACAATTTCAGATCCAGCCTTTTCCTGGTGCGGTAGAATTGATTCGTGATCTGCAGGCGGCGGGGCATGTCGTCGGATTGATCACGAATGGGCCGGCAGAACATCAGATGGCCAAAATCAAAGCGTTGGCGATGGATTCGATCATAGCGCCCGGGCAGATCTTCATCTCCGGAGCCGTCGGTTATGACAAGCCGGACCCGCGTTTGTTTGCGTATGTCAATGAACAAATAGGGACCAATGCAGCGAGCAGTTATTATATCGGGGATTCCTGGCGCAATGACGTAGTAGGGGCGCTGGGAGCGGGATGGACCGCCGTCTGGTTCAACCACCGGCAGGTGCAAGCAGAAACGGAGCATCAGCCGCATTATACGGCAGCGGATTACCGGGAACTGGCGGGCATTTTGCTGGATTGATGGAAAGGAAGTCCATCCGTTTGGAAAAAAGATCCGAAGATTGATCCATTGGAGACGTGTTGTACGGCGGCTCACCGCTTAATGGGGGAGTCTTTTTAAAAGCGTGCGAAAGTGCATCTTTTTTCACCTGAATTGACCAAGAGTCACATTGAGCGGCGAAATAAATGCACTTTCGCAACAATTCTTTTAGAAACAAATATATAGCGTAAAAAGGTTGCACAATTGCAGGCTTTTGGACGAATGAACCAAACGAACCAACGAACCGAACGAGCCACGAACCGAATGAGGTGATCCGGAGCCTCGAAAAATAGCCCAGTCTCAGCACTGACACCTAATGTGTTTTTAATGACTCCCAGCAAAAGGTTGCAAAAGTGCATTTTTTACTTGCTCAACCTGCTAATTTAAGCTAAAAGCGTGCGAAAGTGCATCCTTTTTCACCTGAATTGACCAAGAGTCACATTGAGCAGCGAAATAAATGCACTTTCGCAACAATTCTTTTAAAAACGAATATATAGCGTAAAAAGGTTGCACAATTGCAGGCTTTTGGACGAACGAACCGAACGAACCGAACGAGCCACGAACCAAACGATCCACGAACCAAACGATCCAACGAACTGAACGAGGTGATCCGGAGCCTCGAAAAATAGCCCAGTCTGAGCACTGACTCCTAATGTGTTTTTAATGACTCCCAGCAAAAGGTTGCAAAAGTGCATTTTTTACTGGCTCAATCGGCTAATTTAAGCTAAAAGCGTGCGAAAGTGCATCCTTTTTCACCTGAATTGACCAAGAGTCACATTGAGCAGCGAAATAAATGCACTTTCGCAACAATTCTTTTAAAAACAAATATATAGCGTAAAAAGGTTGCACAATTGCAGGCTTTTGGATGAACGAACCGAACGAGCCACGAACCAAACGAACCGAACGTGCCAACGAACCAATCGATCCAATCCGGAGCCCGAATAAACGATTGGCTATACCTGTTCATCCCTGGATGATAAGGTAACCGGAGACCGAAATTAAAAAGGCGGTGCAGGAATGGGTTCCTGCGCCGCCTTTTTTGACATATCAAAGTATAAACTTCCGGGGTCCCCGCAAAGTAATCGGAATAAGCTTCAAAGGCTGCACGTCACTCAGTACTTTTGCTTCGCAAAAGCGCCCCGCTGCGAGAGGCGTCGGACTTCTTTCCGATACTCTTTGTGGGGATATTCTGGGATGATGTTTAAAATCAAACGAATGGTTCTATTAAATTGAAACTCCATCATGTGGTTGACCGCCGCCCATACAGATGCATCCCCGCTCAGGAGCTGCGCCCGATGGGAACCCTTGTTCAGTTTCGAAGCCCCCGCATTAAGATTCTATGGGGTTTTCGTCTGAAGGCGGGGGAGCCGCCGGGCCGTTTTTGCGTTTGTACAAAAACCGGGATACCAGCATCCCCAGCGCTCCGAGTCCGATAAAGAGGATTGCCCGGACAGCGACGGATACGCCCGGAAGATCTACGATAATCACTTTCACCAAAGTGAGAAAAAGCAGGGCCAAGCCCGCGAAACGCACCATCAGTTTTTGGAACAATACGCCGCAGACGATAACGACAATAGCGTATGCGGCCCATACCGCAGACAGAATAAGGTGTCTCAGATCGAAGGTCAGATCGGCAGTCAGCACATTCGTGATCTGAGTCAAAAAGATGATCATCAGCAGGGCGTCGACCCACATCAGAACATCCGGCAGATTGCGAATGGAGATTCGTTCCTCCATCCGGCGCAAGAAATAAGCCAAGACCGCCAGACTGATCAGCAGAATCAGCCAGGAAAGGCTTTCGGCCGAGATGATGTCATGAATGGCCAGGATAATGGTTTGGGACACGCCATAAGCCATTGCCGCCGCTGCCGTAATTTGCTGCATATAGCTGGAAATTCTGAAGCCCAGTAAAAGTCCGGCCGTGCCGATGACAATCGCTGCTGCCGGCGAATAGCTGTGATTCAAGATGTCCACTGCCCATAAGAACCAAGCGGCGGTCGCCATTGAAATAAATACGGGAGACTGTTCGGACCGGATATGCTTGACAAAAGCGGCAAGGCTGTAAATAAGCGCCCAAGCGATCAGCATCAGCGGTCTCCAGTGTATGCCATCACCGATGGCCGGATAAAGCGCATAAATCCAGAGCGCCATGAGGCCAAAGCCGGGGAACAGGGACAGAATTTCATCCAGTTTGCGGCGTTTGGCTCCCAAGAAAGCATAGGCCAACAAAGCGGCATGCTGTACAAATACGGCTGTGATGAAAACATGCCGGCTTCCCCTGAAATCTCCCGCAACGGAGCCGATCAATAAAGGCAGATGAAGCACGCCGATCGCAACATAATAGGCGGCTCGGAAATCGAATCTCAATGCGACGTAAACCATCGCAAGCGAGAACAAAGTTTCGTAGCCGGTAAATACCCAGGCATTCGGATGGGCGGAATGCACCAGAAACGGGATCAGGTAACCGGCAACGGTCGCGATGATGATAAGCGTCTGCGAACGACGGCGCAGCGCGGTAAAAACACAAAGCGCTATCGAAAGAATGTATAACGCGAATGCCAGGCCCGATGGAATCAGATCGTACAGCACATGCGCGGCGAATACGGATAAAATCAGTACTCCAATTGCTCCGCCAAGCAGCACTTGTCCGAGCGCTTCGCGTCGGCTGCGGATCTGCCTTTCGCCAAGCCAATACATGACGACGGCGGCGACTACGCCCAGAAGGCAGCGCACGGGTTCGGTCAAATAACCCGCTGTGACCGCAGCCGTGAATCCCCATAACACGCCAAGCAGCAAAACCACGATGAAGATACGGGGCAGCCATACCCTGGCGATCAGATGCTCCCAATCTTTGGGCGGCTTGGGCTGCATAGGAATATTCGGCCGCTGCGGATTGTTATAGGCATACGGATTCATCCCAGGCTGATTGGGAGGAGTCATGCCGCCTTGCGCCTGTCCGTAGCCGTAAGGAACCTGGCCTTGATAAGGCTGCGCGTTAACCCCGCTTTGTTGCTGCTGCTGATACCCCGGAATTCCGCTTTGCTGCTGCTGATGCTCCGGAACTCCGCTCCCCGGAATTCCCGGCTGCGCGAAGGGCTGCGTTGGCACCCCGGGCCGCCCGTGTGCAGCATAACCTTGCGGTATACCTGCTTCAGGCCGGTAACCTGTGTTAGGCGGAGGCGACTGAACTGCCTGCCCCGCCTGCTTCGTCTGCCCCGCATCGGACGGGATTCCTTCACGCCTCTCTTGGCGCAGCTGCGTCAGCTCGAGTTCCATATGCTTCATTTTGGTCTCAAGCTGCTCGATTCTCTTTTCCAAATCCAAAGGCTAACCACCCCTAAGATACCAAAATTTATGTATTTTACTTCGTAATTATAATAACACAGACCAAAGAGGTATGGACCTTGAAAATCCAACAACGTAGAAGCCCCATCTTGTGCAGACGGAGCATGTGCGCAAATTTATTTCAACCCGATGGTTGCGTTGCCGCGAATGATCTGTTTTTGGAAGACGAGAAATAACGGGATAAGCGGCAGCACCGAATGAGCGACCCCTTAACCTTAAGCAAAAACACGGCCGGCCTATTTCTTTTGTTCAAATTCTTCACGTCTCCTTTTTCTGATCAGAATCACGCTACCATCGCCTTCTAAAATAGATAACGCTTGCTATTATAGATTTTTTAGGCATAAATCAGGTTCTTCTATAAGGATCAGAGTTCGTATGAAACGGGACATGGAAGGCGGAGGACGCAAAAAAGCACCGCCGGGGCGGTGCCAGTCGAGAAAATTTTAGAAGCTGAAACTTAAGGTGCGGGAAATGTCTGATTTTCGGTTAAAACATTTTTGCCAGCGAAATCAATCCCGTGATGGTCACGACATTAAACAAAGTGGACAGCAGCACGGTTTGCGCGGCAAAATCAGGTTCGTTCGCATATTCCTCGGCGAGGATGGACGTATTGACGCCTGAAGGCATGCCGGATGCAATCAGGAGCGCTTGCGCAGGGATTCCCTTCAGACCAAGTGCGAATACAAGCCCGCAGCCGATGACTGGACCTATAATCAAGCGGATGAACAGGCTGATGTAAATATCGAGCCGATAAAGCCGGAGCGGATATTTGACGATTTGCGCCCCGAGCGTCAGCAGCGCGACCGCAACGAGAGACTGCTGGGCGTAGGTTAACGGCTGAGAAATGAACACAGGCAGCGGGACATGCAGAACATGCAGAAAAATCCCCAATACAAGGGCATAGGGGACAGGCATTTTCAGAAAGCCGATCACCATGCTCCGGTAATTTCCTTTCAGCTTCGCGCCTTGGATCGCGATCACTCCGTATGTAAAGGTCAACAGGCTTTGCAGTGACATAATGAGCGCTTGCATGGACCCGGCGAGCGGATCTCCCTTGAAGACAAGCGCATTGATCGGCATCCCGTAATTCCCGGAGTTATCAAGCATAATGCTGTTGTTAAAAGCGGCCCTCATACTGCTTGGGAACTTCATGGACCGGGCCACAATAGTTCCGATCAGCCACAGAATAAACACGTATAATCCATAAAATAAAACGACGGTCCCCAGAAGCGTACCCGACATGTCGGAATGATACATGCTCATAAAAACCGCCGCGGGCGTAATGAAATAAAAATTGATTTTGGACAGGGTATAAAGGTCAAGGCGAAAAATGCGCTGCATAAGAGAACCGCATCCGATCAGAACAAAAACAGGCAGCACAACTTCGAGTAATATCGTAACAATCATAGGATCAGCTTCCTTCACATTCATGATGTCATGGCAACTTTGCAACTCATTCATTATAGCATCGCTTTGCGGCCGGCAGGGTGGTGAAAATTCATATATTGCCGGAGATTTTTTTGAAAGAGCGCACGAAGCTGCAAAACGCCAAGTATCAGCTAAAGGAGCTTTCAGGGAATCTGCACAAGGAGGGGACATGAAATAGGTGCGGAGGGTATGGCTAACACTTACCAAAGAGATTTTTCGCCAAATTTCGCGAAAGCTTCAATTATTGGGTTTTAGTGGTTTTAGGCATTTTCGGCGAGGGTTGGTTATTTTGGGTGATTTCTTAAGCCCGCTGTATTACTGAGAGTTAAGTCTTTTTTCAAAAAGCAACGAGGTTTTTTTGTGGAATTATCTTCATTTTTTGGGATGATGGGCCGAAATAAATAACATACGCAAAATGATAATGCCGCTTGGGTATTAAGTCTTATGTAAATAAAAAAGCCCCGTGGTAACCGGCTCAGCCAGGCGGACGAAAAACACGCTTGATGCGAATGAGCAAAAAGGAGTCATCGCGAAATTTGACAAATTTAATCCGTTTTAACCTGGAGGTTATACCTATGTTATCCAATACGCAGCATGTACAGGGGAGTATCCAAGGCAGCCTGTTCAAAACGGATGTTCACGAACTTTATGCCAAGGCGCGAAACTGGAACGACCTGTCCCACGGCCATATCAGCCTTGCCCGTCATTTACTGGAGGAAGGCCTCTGCAAAGCTTCGCTAATCGTTGCCCATCTGGCCGTCAAGGCAAAGCTTAAACAAATATATCTGCAATCTGAAGGCGTATTCCCGCCTGAGGATATCTGTTACGAGGATCTGATTGACCGGACGAGGTCCTTTGCGGAAATCGATCTGGAAACCGAGTTATTCCTGAATACGCTGCATTATATCGCCGAAACGGATAATGCCGCTTTCTTGCCGCAGATTGAAAATGGGCATGGGGAGAAAATATTCGAGCGGATTCTAAGCGTGCTGAAGTCTCTGGATCAGTATGCAATCAGCAGCAGCGTCAAAATCCGGCTCGAGAATTAGGCTCCCTTCATGGCCGCGGGGCGCGATATTCGGCTTTCTTCTCGTTCAGCACCTGCTCCACTTTGGAAATATGCAGTTCCATCCGGGCCGTTGCTTCCTTCGTATCCTGATTGGCGATGGCTTCGTATATCCTGATATGCTCCTGCAGCAGCCGTTCCGCAGAGGAGCGTTCGGCGTAAAACCATAACGCACGCATATCCTTCATACTTTCATGCAGCTTGTTCGACAAAGACTCCATCAATTCGAGCAGCAGGGGATTGTGGGTCGCGATGCCGATCTGCTGATGGAATTGTACGTCGGCCTGCTCAATGAAATGCTCGTCTTCGGATTGTTTCATTTCCGTTATCAAACGCTCGAAAACGGCTATATCCTCATCCGTACGGTGATGTGCGGCAAGCGCGGCGCAGCCTGTTTCCAGCACGCGGCGGACTTCAAGAAGATGACGCAGCGAGGCTGCGCGCCCCTCCCATAAGTCAGCATACCGCTGCATAGGATGCACAGGTTCCGGCTCCGCTGGGAGCGCTTTGACGAAAGTGCCGCCGCCCTGCTTGATATCAAGCAGTCCCATGGCTTTGAGCGCACTAAGGGCTTCCCGGATGGTCGATCTGCCGACATTGTACTCGGCGGCCAGATCCACTACGGAAGATAGACGGTCCCCAGGCTGAAGCAGCCCTTCATCCATCTGTTTCTTCAAATCATTCATCACCCACTCGTATTGCTTGAGCGGTCTTTGCCGATTGTTCAATTCTTCTACTTCCTTTCTTGAATTCGCTGTAATTTTATTTTTTCACTCATCGCTGTAATTCTTTTCGCGCTTTTTCGCGTACGCACGTATAAACAATCTTTATACGAAAATGTGCTTTTGCGTTTTGAAACAAAACCCATAACATTTTCATCGTTGGTGGTGACCGTGAGATCATGTGGGCTTCTAACGAAACGTGATATCGCTATTTGCGCCAAAAGAGGCTTTTGAAAATTCCGACGAAACAGGGTATCGCTATGGAGCTAAATAAGCAGCTTTAAACCCGGATTTATCCCAAATAACGATCTGCAGTTTCATTAGATTTGATTGGCTTATGTTTTTCAGGCAATAGCGATCCATAGTTTCGTTAGAGATACAAATTCATGATTCAAATTTAAATTTTTTGATTTGGGTCTATTTTCGATTCATATATTCTAGTGTATACTTGGTCACAAGAAAAGTCATCAGATGACCTGATTAATTATATGACAAGGGGGGCTTTCCTTGCTGAAAGAAGAAGCGAAACGAGAACTTATTTCCATATTAGGCAGTGAATATGTTAAAGATGATCCGCAGTCTTTGGTAACCCATTCCTATGATGGAACGCCGATGCTGCAATCCTTGCCGGATGCCGTGGTATACCCGTCGAGCACAGAAGAGGTGTCGCAAATTATGAAAGTGCTGAGCAGACACCATATACCGGTTGTGGGCAGAGGTTCGGGCACCAATTTATGCGGCGGCACGGTACCTGTTCAGGGCGGCGTGGTGATGGTGATGCACCGGATGAACCGGATTGTGGAAGTAGATATGGAGAACCTGACGGCAACGGTGCAGCCGGGGTTGAATACGAAACAATTCAGCACCCATGTCGAAAGTTTGGGGTTATTTTATCCGCCGGATCCCAGCAGCATGTCCATCTCGACCATCGGGGGGAATATTGCTGAATGCTCGGGGGGATTGCGCGGCTTGAAATACGGAACGACCAAGGATTATGTGATCGGTCTGGAGGCGGTACTTGCAAACGGCGATATTATTCGCACAGGCGGCAAATTGATGAAGGATGTGGCCGGTTATGATCTGACCAAACTTCTGGTCGGCTCGGAAGGGACTTTGGCGATCATTACGGAAGCGATTCTGAAGCTGGTCCCGCCGCCAAAATACAAAAAGACGATGATTGCGATGTATAAGGATCTGTACGGTGCTGCGCGGACGGTATCCAAAATCATCGAAAACCGGATTATTCCGGCGACGCTCGAGATTCTTGATAACGCAACCATCCGCGTGGTGGATGACTTTGCGAAGCTGGGCCTGCCGCTTGATATGGAGGCTATTCTTATTATCGAACAGGATGGCGACGAAGAGGCCGTGGAACGGGACATCGCGGTCATTACGGAAGTTTGCAAAAGCGAAAATGCCGATCAGCTCAGCGTTGCGGCCAGCTATGAAGAGGCCGAGAAGCTGCTGACAGCCCGGCGCAGCGCTTTTACGGCCTTGGCCAGACTGCGGCCGACGACCATCTTGGAGGATGCAACCGTACCGCGCTCGAAAATTGCCGATATGGTGATTGAAATTAACCGGATCGCGAAAAAACATGAGGTGCAGATCAGTACTTTCGGCCATGCCGGTGATGGCAATTTACATCCGACGGCGACAACCGATGCCCGCAATAAAGAAGAGATCGAGCGGGTGGAAGCGGCCTTCGAGGAAATTTTTGAGGCAGCTATTCGTCTGGGAGGGACCATTACCGGCGAACATGGCGTCGGCATGGTGAAATCGCCGTATCTGGAATGGAAGGTTGGTCCGGCGGGAATCGAGGTTATGAAAGCGATTAAAAGTTCCTTCGACCCGCATAACCTTCTGAATCCCGGCAAGGTATTCGCGAAGGAAACACGGAAACGGGTGGTGATTCAACGTGGCTAAAGGGCAAACACAACAAGTGAATCCGCTGACCGAAAAGCTCCGTTTACGCCTCGATGAGGATCAATTGACCAACTGTATGCGCTGCGGTTTCTGCCTTCCGGCTTGCCCGACATTTGCGGAAACCGGCCTTGAGGCTGAATCCCCCCGGGGACGGATTGCCCTTATGAAAGCCGTCACGGACGGCATCATGGTTCCGGATCAGGCATTTGAAGATCAGATGAACCACTGCCTCGGCTGCCGCGCTTGCGAGCCTGCATGTCCGGCGGGAGTTAAGTACGGCCAGCTGATCGAGCAGGCCCGGGATGCCATTGAAGACCATAAAGAACATAAGCCGATGGTAAAGGTTACGCGCCATGCTGCTTTCAAAACGGTATTCCCGCATCAGAACCGGATGAAATGGCTGGGACGTGGACTTAAGTTTTACCAAAAATCCGGACTTCGTTCCGTAGCGCATGCAACGGGAGCGATGAAGCTATTCCCCAAGCATCTGCGCGATATGGAAAAGATTTTGCCGGACGCTTCCGGGCGCGGCGTCGCTGAGCTGATTGGCGATCATCATCCGGCGAAAGGCGAAAAAATCGCGACCGTGGCCCTGTTCAGGGGATGCATCATGGATGTTTTGTTTACCGAAACGAATATTCACACGGTAGAACTGCTGACGGAAGCGGGCTTTGAAGTGGTGATTCCGCGTGAGCAGAACTGCTGCGGAGCGCTGCTTACGCATAGCGGGGAAGCGGAAGGAGCGCGAGAACTGGCGAGACGGAATATCAAGACGTTTAAGGACGCGGGCGTGGACTATATCGTGTCTAATGCGGGCGGCTGCGGAGCGCTTCTGGTTGAATACGACCATCTGCTGCATGAAGATCCGCAGTGGCGGGACGATGCCGTTTGGTTTGCCGAGCGGGTCATCGATATCAGCGAGCTGCTTGTGCGTGCGGGAAGAAAGCTTGATTTCAGTCCAAATAGTGACAGGAAAAAGCCGGTGCGTATCACGTATCAGGATTCCTGCCATCTCCGCAACGTGATGCGTTCGGCGGATGCTCCGCGCCAATTAATGCGCCAGGTTGAGGGGGCGCAGTTCATCGAAATGAAAAATGCCGACCGCTGCTGCGGTTCGGCGGGGATCTACAATATTACGCAGCCGGCGATGGCCGGGCAAATTCTGGACCACAAAATGGGGCATGTCGAAGCCACCGAGGCCAGCTATTTGCTGACGAGCAATCCTGGCTGCCTGCTGCAAATGAAGCATGGCATCGAGGAGCATGGGCTGAGCGGCCAAATGAAGGCGGTCCACATCGTGGACTTCCTGCACGGGCAGTTGAAAAAATAGCCGCGTTTTCCGTATAGCGGAAGTACCTCCGGATAAGAAAGGGCTGCCTTCAAGCGAAAATTTTGCTTGAAGGCAGCCCTGTTTGCATGGGAGGTTGAAACGGTTCAAAACGGCTTTTCACAGCCGCTTCGGCAAGCTGGCGCGCCGTTTATTTATCGAGCTTAAAACGTTCGATCATGGTTTGCATGTCCACTGCCATCCGGGCAAGTCCGGCCGCGGAAGAACTGATTTCCTCCATGGATGCCAGCTGCTCCTGGCTGGCTGCGGTTACGCGTTCAAACGATGAGACCGTCTGCCGGGAGATACCGGCGACCTCGTGTACCGCAGCCGAGATTTCTTCGCTGCTGGCCGACATTTGCTCGGTGATTGCCGAAATATCCTGCACCTGATCCGAGATATGTTTGGCGGATTGTTCGATGTTTACAAAGGCTTCCAATGCCTCCGCGGTTACATCCAAACCTTGGTTCACATCGGCTTGTACCTTGTTTTTCATGACATCGAATGCGCTTGTGATCAGATCGGTCATTTTTACGATCGTCTGCTGGATCTCGTCAGCAGTGATGTTGGACTGGTCCGCAAGCTTGCGGACTTCGTCGGCAACGACCGCAAATCCCCGTCCGTGTTCGCCGGCACGGGCAGCTTCTATGGCCGCATTCAGCGACAGAAGGTTCGTTTGCTTGGAAATTTCCGAAATGGCCGTGCTCATGGCCGCAATATTGGCGCTGTGGTCGTGCAGCTGCTCCATCAGTTCGGCGGATTCAACCGTAGAGTGTCGGATGGTATCCATTTGGGCGCTGACTTGACGTATTTTTTGACTGCCCGCTTTCACATCGCCTTCGGTACGGCCTGCCGAATCAACGATCATCCCGGCGGATTCGGCGATTTTCTGGATTCCGCGCGTCATTTCCTCAAGGGTACGGGCGCTTTCCTCGGTTGCGAGGGCCTGGGTTGCCGCGCCTTCGGACGAATCCGAAATCAGGCCGGAGACCGTTTCAACCGATTGGGCATTCATTTCCGTGCTGGCAGTCAGCTCCTCGCTGGAAGCCGCCAGTTGGCCGGAAGTTTCGCTCATGTCCACCACCATGCTGCGTAGAGAAGCGACCATGCCGTTATAATTTTGCGCGAGGGTGCCGATTTCGTCCGTACGCTTGGTTACCACCTGCTCGTTCAGATGGCCTTCGCTAACCCGAATTGCGGATTGGTTCAACTGCTCGATCGGCCTTGTTATGCCTTTGATGATAAAGAACAGAATGACAAGAATGATAGCTACTGAAAGGACTAGTACGCCTATGGCTGTATATAGGATCGGGCGCATTGCATCGCTGTATTCGCTGTCGGGAAGAATGCCGACAATTTTGAACGATGTCAATCCATTCGTGGTGTAATATCCCCGCTGGAGCACATGAGTGTCAGGATTGTTGTAGTTGATGAAGCCGTTTTTTTGGCTGTTGATGACATCAACCTGCGCCCCGGTCGCTTTGTCCCCGATCTTTTTGGTTGGATGGGCCATCATAATATTGTTGCGGTCCATAACGTAGATGTATCCCTTGTTGCCAAGGTGAATATTGTTTACGGTTTTGTTTAGATCGTTAATGCTGAAACTGATGGTCACAGCGCCTTGCCCGTCAGGCAGCATTTTAGAAATGGTGAGCACGTAATTGCCGGTTGTTACCGAGATGGAGGGATCGGCGACCATCGCTTGGTTCGGATATTTTTTGGCGAGTTTGTACCACTCCCGGGTACGCGGGTCGTAATCCTGTTTGCCGGGATCGGGCGATTTCATCCAGACTCCCCGGTCATTGCCGATCGTTACGATTTCAGCCTCCGGATGCCGGGTTTTATAATCATCTATCAGCTTCCGAGCTTTAGGCGATTTCTGGTCGATATCTTCGGATGTAATTTGATCGGCGAGCATTTGTACGTTGGATATCTGCATTTGAACGAGGTTATCGATCAGGTTGTCAAGCAGGATGACACTGGATTTTGTCGTATCCTCCATTTTGTCCTGCAGTTGTCCTTGAGCGCTGTTAACGGAAAATAAGGCCACGATAACATTCGGTATGATAACCATTAGACTGATGATGAGTACAAGTCTGCTGCGGAGTCTTTTGATCCTGAACAAGCGCAAGGTTCCTTTCGGCTGTAATTTCAAATAAATTCCCCCAGATGAAAGTGTGATGTGGTCTCTTAAAAAGAGGTCCTCTCCTATATTTCGACAAAATCAGCACAATTTTTCATAGTAAAATTATAAAAAAACCTCTATCGATGAAATTCCCACAGAAACCAGACCGCACCCATAAGCTAACGAAACCTGCAATCATTATTCGGACAAAGATGAGCATTATATATTTCTAAACGAAACTTGTAATCGTTGGGCAAGAATGAGCATTAAATATTTTATAGGAAAATGTGCTTTTGCGTTTTGAGACAAAACCCATAACATTTCATCGTTGGTGGTGACCGTGAGGTCATGTAGGCTTCTAATGAAACCGGGTAACGCTATGTAGCTCAGGCGGAGGTTCATTTGGCCGTATTTCATGCAAATAACGATCTGTAGTTTCGTTAAATTTAAATCGGCATCGTTTTTGTGGATGTAACGCTCCCCAGTTTCGTTAGCGCATTCAGATAAGCTTAGAAGCGCGGGCAGGATTTAGAGAAACAGGGATCATCCCCAACTTTCCGGAATTTCATAAAGATTTGGAATGCAAGAAACCCTGTTCCTATAAAAAGGACAGGGTTTCTAAACTTCCGGGGTCCCCGCAAAGTAATCGGAATAGCTTCAAAGGCTACACGTCACTCATTACTTTTGCTTCGCAAAAGCGCCCCTCTGTGAGAGGCGTCGGACTTCTTTCCGATACTCTTTGCGGGGTTATTTTGATAATCTGAATCCGGTATTCCCGGACCCTCATTACTCTGGATTATAAGTTCATTTAGAAGGCTGTTTATGCAAACGGGCCTAGCCCACCAAGTCCGAAGCGAGCTATAGCCGGCTATTTCTGTTTGGAGGAGCTTCTCCATTCCTGCATAGCCGCATCCAAACGGTTCATGGCCTCAACGACCATATCCTTTGGACAAGCGATATTCATGCGCATGAAACCTTCGCCGCCGACGCCAAAGGCCGTCCCTTTATTTAGGGCCAATTTGGCTTTGGTCAGCAAAAAGTCCGACAATTCATTCTTCGTCATGCCAAGTTCACGGAAATCGAGCCACAGAAGATAGGTTGCTTCTGGCCGATAAGCTTTAATTTCCGGCATATGTTTAGTAATGTAGTCCAGCGCATAATCGATATTCCCCTGAAGGTAATTCAGCAGTTCATCGAGCCATTCGCCTCCGCCGGTGTAGGCCGCCTGCGTTGCCGCGCTCCCAAGCGCGCTGATTGTACCCACATGATAAATCTCCAGCGTTTTTTGGTAAGCACTGCGGATGTCCGGATCCGGAATGATGATGTTGGATGTGTTAAGTCCGGCAATGTTAAAGGTTTTGCTCGGCGCGGTGCAGATGATCGAACGGCTTGCGGCATCGCCGGATAATTTGGCAAGAGGCGTATGGGTGTTTTTGGCATACACCAGATCGGCATGAATTTCATCAGATACGATCAGGACGTCATGGCGCGCACAGAGCTGAATCAAAGCTTCGAGTTCCTCATGCTCCCATACCCGTCCGACCGGATTATGCGGGCTGCACAAGATCAGCATCTTGATGGGTCCGTTATTCAAAATCTGCTCCAAACCTTCAAGGTCCAGAGAATAGCGTCCGTTTTCGTATTTTAGCGGATTCAGTACAAGCTCGCGTCCCTGGTCTTCTACGACGCTGTGAAACGGCGGATAAACCGGCGGCTGGATTACGACTTTGTCGCCGGCGCGGGTGAAAGCCTGAACGGCAAAGGTGAGTGCGGGAACGACGCCTGGGCAAAATACGATCCAGTCAGGTTCGATCTCCCAACCGTGCCGCTGCTTCATCCAGTCGACGATGGATTGTTTGTATTCATCGGTCTGCATGGTGTATCCGAACACCCCATGCTCGACACGCTGCCGCAGCGCTTCGATAACGGATGGCGGGGATTCGAAATCCATGTCGGCCACCCACATGGGTAAAGCGTCTGACGTACCGAAAATATGTTTCATGTTGTCCCACTTGTCGCAGCCGGTCTGTTGACGCGAAACGGGTTTATCAAAATTCAATGTATTGCCCTCCCTCAAAATCAGCAGAAATAGATGTCTTTGTAACTATATTATATATATTATATCAGAGAGGAAGATGGAGGAAGGGGAAGCTGCCATCTAGCCTTTTGCAGCCGGGCGCACCGGAAATATTCCTTCGATTTTATTGAGCGGGAACAGAATCCGGGAGGGGAACTTCCCTTTGGCCTGAACTTCGACGAAGTCGGTTCCGATCTGCACCAAACGGATATCGGCAAAGGCATTGCCGGTTCGAAACGTCGTGCGCAGGCCGACTCGAACGGTACTGGCAGGTGCTTTAATACCGAACACACGAATGGATTGAAGGCTTAGAGGTACAAATAATTCATTTTGCACCTGAATAAAATTTCTTTTGAATACCCGCTGAATCTTGCCCGGTTCAAGACCGAGGCCTTCGCCGTTGATTTCAGCCAACCGGCCTGTCAACTGAGCCAGCCGCTGCTGCAGCGATATATTTCTGCTAAGCTTAAGTATAGACAAGGAGCATCCCTCCGTTACATTGGTTTGCTCTATTGTATGAGGCGACATTTGGGCCGGTGAGAAGCCTTAGGAGGGTTCTTGCCGATTGGATTTAGAGGGTAAATCCCCAAATTCCGGCAAAGATATAATTATGAGGCGCATATCCGCGGATGAACAGGTTTTTGGAACATCTGCAAGAAAAGGAGAACTAATGAAGAAGGATTCAGCAAACTCGAGAGCGTGGGCCTTTGAAGGCCCGAGTATCCAAATCGATCCGTTATTTCCTTATTATCAAAACCGTACCGAAGACAGCGTGGCCGAGGAAATACAGCTTTCCGGCTACCGTACCGTCCATTACTTTGTCGTAAACGAAACCCGGATCAACGAGAAATTAATCCGCTGTTTCCATGACAGGGACATTGCGGTTTGGGCGCTTGTCATTGGAAACGGAACCTTTGAAACCTCGCATCTGCCGTCGGAATGGCCCGCTTGGAAAATGGGGCTGCTGAAGGAACTTAGCGATGGGTTCGAACGGTTTTCCCCCTTTTCGGAAGCATATGTGCAGTGGAAAAAGGAAGCCGTATCCCGAATGCTGCAGCAGTATCCATTTGACGGAATCGAGATCGCCGAGCCGTATTTTCCGGAATGGGACGGAATCCGGCGCGGGGTGTACGGGGATATCGGACCGGCGGCGAAGCAGGCTTTCCATGAAAAATACGGGCTATCCATTCCCGAATTTGCGAACAGGTTCGCGGCAAATTATTATAAGAAAATTCCGGATGTTTACGCCAAATGGATCGAGTTTCGCGTCGACGCCGTTAATGCACTTATCGATGAAATTATCAATGGCAGCGGCGGAGCGCGCGCGGTTCGCGCGGACATTTTGGCCGCGACCTGGTCTTTGGCTGTAGATGGTGGCGCCGTATCCACCCTGAGGCTCAAGGAATGGCAGGGGCTGGATGCGATCTCCATGATCGAAAAGGTGAAGCCGGACCTGCATGTGCTTCAGACCCATTGGCCGGATTGGATGAAACGCAATCTTAAAGCGGAGTACGCCGGGACGTACGAAAGTTTCGCGGCGCCAATCCGTGCGGCTTTCCCGGGGCTCCCGCTTGGAATACAAGCCGATGTTGGATCAAAGGCCAATATGATGAAGGGCCGCAGCTGGCTGAATCAGTTCCAGAATACGGTGTATGATTTGGGTTATCATACCTGGACTGCATATGAATATCATCTGGGCGGGTATATGTATGAAGAGCCGCCGGTACCGCTAACCGCCGTCATCCAGGAAGAAGCGGAGGTTGTCGTTTCCTTTAGCAAACGGCTGGACCCCGGCTCGACCGGCGTTATTGTGGCGAAAGCGGATGGAGAGGGAATCCCGGCGCTGGAAAGCAAGGTGGATGGCAATCGGCTGTGGCTCCGATTTCGCCAGCTGCCGGACAGCCGCCCGTTTTATATCGAGTTTCGCGACGCGAAGGATACGCCGACTTTGTGGTATGTCAAAGGGAGAAAGGCGAATGACGTGCCGCGGGGAACTCGTTTTCCCGTCTTTTGAACATCCCGGCATTGCCGGTCATGAAGATATTCCTTCATTTAATGGAACTTTCTCGGCCACATGACGGAAAGTCCTCGGCCAGCGTGATGGAATGTTCCCGGCCAGCATGATGGAAAGTCCTCGGCTTGCATGACGGAAAGTTTCCGATCAGCATGACGGATCATCCTCGGCTAGCGAACTGGGAACTATAGCGTTGAGAAGTTTCAGGATTTTCGAATCCGCATATAAGAAAAAAGCATAACGGACACCATGGCCGCTAATTCGCAAAAAATAGCGATTTTCAAATTTTAACGGACACCTCAGCGCTTAATAGCTGCAAATCATCACAAAAAGGGCATATTTCACTAAATAGCGGCAGCTGTGTCCGTTAGAAATCAAAATGGATGAATTTACCCTTTTTAGCGTCCGTAGTGTCCGTTAGAGATGGAGCGAGCTCCAGCTTGACATCGTGCTGTTGCGCAGTATATCCGTATGCACGGCAACGGCATCGTGCTGTTGCGCAGTATATCCGTATGCACGGCATCGGCATCATGCTATGCGCAGTATATCCGTATGCATGTCATCGGCATCATGCTGTCGCGCAGTATATCCGTATGCACGGCATCGACATCATGCTGTCGCGCAGTATATCCGTGCACGGCATCGGCATCATGCTATGCGCAGTATATCCGTATGCATGTCATCGACATCGTGCTGTTGCGCAGTATATCCGTATGCACGGCATCGGCATCATGCTGTTGCGCAGTATATCCGCCACGCATGGCATCGAGCTATCTCGCAGTATATCCGCCATCCACCATCAGACTTGTCCCGGTGATAAACGATGCATCGTCGCTGGCAAGGAATAAAACGGCTTTGGCTATTTCCTCGGGGCGGCCAAGCCGGCCGATCGGCTGCAGATCAATCAGCTTTTGCACCTCTTCCGAAGGGAGTACCTTCATCAGAGGCGTTTCGATATATCCCGGACAGACCGCATTTACGCGGATGCCTTTATTGGCATATTGAATGCCGAGGGTTTGGGTAAGCATAACCACCCCGGCCTTGGCGGATCCGTAGGCTGTTACCCCGGCTTTGGCCGCATGTCCATGGATGGAGGCCCCATTGACGATCACGCCGCCGGTTCCCTGCTTCAGCATCTGGATCAGGGCATATTTATCGGCCAGGAACACGCCCGTCAGATTGACATCCAGCGTGCGCCGCCATTTTTCCAGCGACAGCTCATCAGCCGGATCATCATTGGTCACGGCCGCATTGGCGAACAGGATATCGAGCTTGCCGTAAGTTTGGACAGTGCGTTCGATCAATTTCTGAATGTCCTCTTCAACCTTGACATCAACCTTCTCGTATATGGCCTGATAACCGTCCTCCTTTAGCCTGTTCGCAACTTCCTGTCCGGCTTCGGAAAAATCGGCAATAACCACGGAAGCCCCTTCCTGCGCGAACAGCCGCGCCGTAGCTTGTCCGATTCCGCCCGCCGCACCAGTGATGACTGCTGTTTTGCCGGATAATTTCATACCTATCAACGCTCCTTCATGGACAAAAATGGGAGTGGCCTCATTAATACTTTCTCTTATAATTTCCCATTTTTCTAATCATATCCTGAGATCAAGACGGGTTGATTTTTATGGTATACATGTGTTACATTTATATTGTAAACAATTTAATTTTATAAAATAAAAATAGCCGACTGAAACAAAATAAACGGCAAAACAATGGAGGTTTAACCAGATGAGCGTATATTCATTTAAAGCGAAAAATATCCGTGGCAAGGAAGAATCCTTGTCGCAATACGAAGGAAATGTACTTTTGATCGTCAACACGGCCAGCGAATGCGGTTTTACGGCACAATACTCCGATCTTCAGAAGCTTTACGAAAAATATAAGGACCGCGGATTCACGATCCTTGGTTTCCCTTGCAATCAATTTGGCGGGCAAGAGCCTGGAAGCAACGAAGATGTGAACACCTTTTGCCAGATCAATTACGGTGTAACATTCCCTCTGTTTGAGAAAACAGACGTACGCGGGGAAGGCAAACATCCGCTTTTTGCTTACCTGTCTGAGCAGGCCCCATTTAAAGGGTTTGATCCAAGCAATTCGGAAGCCAAGATGCTGTCCGCTTTTATTGAAAAAGAGCAGCCCGAGCTGATGGAAGGCAATGATATCAAATGGAATTTCACCAAATTCCTGATTGACCGCAAGGGAAACGTGGTGAATCGCTTCGAATCGCCGGTAGGACCGCTTGAACTCGAACCAGCCGTTGAATCTTTGCTGTAATAACGTGGTTCCCGTTCATCAATAAGAATGTCTAACATTCAGACATCAAAATTTAAGGTGTTTTCAAGGTTATTTTCATCTAATTTTAAGAAAGGACTTCTATAATTCTATCCATACCCCTTTTATAATATATTGCTTGATACCCTGGAGTCCGCTGCTTCAGGGTATGTTTTTATTTCCGTACAATTGAAAACACCCCATAGAGATGCGCTTTAACAAGCTTCCCTATGGGGTGTTTCTAATAGGCTGGAACCCGTCAGCCTAATTTGTCTTTTTGATAATAGATTAAAGTTTGCGAGGCTTACTCGCCTAGTTCTTTGCCTAGTCCCTTCAAGAAACGCAGCCCAAATCCGATCGCCCGGTTTACGTCAGGATCCTTCAGCGCGCCCAGGAGAGAAAAGATGGTTAGCTTCTCTTCCTGCGGCTTGCCTGCTTCCTCCAGCCCTTTGGCTATGCCGGTGAGCAGCTTTGCGGTATGCTCCGGATTGATGGCGGAAAGGGCGCCGGCTGCTGCGATCCCGTTGTTGATGATGTTGGTGACTTCGGGACGATTTGCCTGATGAAGGGCGATTTCAGCCACTTTTGCTTTGGCTTTAAGGAGTGCTTCCGTCGCTTCCAGGATACCGCTGCCGTACAGCTCGTTCAGCACATCGATCGCTTTGTCGATCGCTTGTTCATGTTCGACCACGGAATCTTTTAATTGTTCCAGGGACTGCTGCTTTAATTCTTCTTCGCTGAGTACGCGTTTTTTAATCATCGAAATCGGTTCTGCCATCTTTATACCACCTTTCCTTAATCGACCAGAGAAACATAACCCGGACGTTTCCATTTGCGCTCAACCTCAACGCCGTTTTGCGGATGGCGTTTCTTATTGCGCGGATTGGTAAGCGGAAGCGGGCTTGTTCCCTTGATGTTCAGGATCTGCATCCGGACTTTCGTCTGTTTAAAGGCAGGCGTATTGGTTCGTACATCCACCGCGCCTCCGGTTAGGAGATTGACCGCATTTTCGTGGCTGGCGGAATGCATCGGTACATACACCTCGTTGCGGTGTACTCTGTCCGTTACCAAAGCTTTCAGCTTAATCGCGCCGTAAGGCGAGTCAAGCCGTACCAAGGCTCCGCTTTCGATGCCGCGTTCCGCGGCAAGCTCAGGCGATATCTCCACAAATACTTCCGGCAGCTTCAGGTTGATGCCATGCGACTTGTTCGTCAGGTTGCCTTCATGGAATTGTTCCAGAAGACGGCCGTTGTTCAGGACGAGATCGTATTCGGCAGGGAATTCCACCGGCGGAACGTAGTCCACGAGCGAGAAGCGCGCCTTTTTATCAGGAAAATTGAATCCGTCCGTATACAGAAGCGGCGTGCTTTCCCCGGTCGGGGAGCCCCAGAAGAAGCTGCCCCAGCCTTCCAGCACCTCATAATTTGCTTTGGAGAAAAACGGCGTCAAGCTGGCCATTTCCGCAAAGATTTCGCCCGGATGGCCGTAATTCCAGTCAAAGCCAAGATATTTGGCGATCTGGGTCGTAATCCACCAGTCCGGTTTGGAATCGCCCATCGGCTCCAAAACTTGATAAAGACGCTGCACGCGGCGTTCCGTGTTGCTAAAGGTGCCATCCTTTTCCAAGGAAGGGCAGGCAGGCAATATCACGTCGGCAAACTGGGCGGTCTGGGATAAGAAGACGTCCTGCACAACCAGGAAATCCAGCTTGCTGAGAAGATTCTGCACGTGGTTGGAGTTGGAATCAACCCAGGCCATGTCTTCGCCTACCAGGTACATCCCTTTGAGTTCACCGCGTTCGATCGCATCCAGCATTTGGATGTTGTCCATGCCCGGTTTCGGCGAAATGCTTACGCCGTAAGCCTGCTCAAAACGGGTGCGCGCTTCATCATTGGATACATGCTGATAGCCAGGCAGCCACGGCGGCAGGGTTCCCATGTCGCAGGCGCCCTGCACATTGTTATGGCCGCGGAGCGGATATGCCCCCGCACCCGGGCGCATGTAGTTGCCGGTGGCCAGCAGCAGGTTGGAAATCGCCGCGGATGTATGGGATCCGGCGACGTTTTGGGTTACGCCCATTCCCCAGCAAATGGCCGTTCCGTCAGCCTCATGGATCATGGTCGCAATCTCGATCAGTGTTTCCTTGGAGATGCCGGTTTCTGCTTCGGCATATTCCAGCGTGAATTTTTCAAGCAGCTTTTTATAATCTTCAAAATGATGCACATGATCGCGGATAAAAGCATCGCTATGCCAGCCTTGGTCGATCATGTATTTCGTTACGGCGGTCAGCCATACGAAGTCGGTGCCTTGTTTCGGACGGATAAAGATATCCGAACGCTCGGCCATCTCGTGTTTGCGCAGATCGGCAACAATCAGCTTTTGTCCATGCAGTTTATGGGCACGTTTAATGCGCGTCGCCAGTACCGGATGGCCTTCAGCAGGGGCGCAGCCGATCAGGATGACCAGTCCTGCCGCAGCAATATCCTTGATGGTGCCGGCATCGCCGCCGATGCCGACGGTGGACATCAGGCCGTCCGAAGCGGGTGATTGGCAGTAGCGGGAGCAATTGTCGACATTGTTCGTTTCGAACACCTGGCGCGCCAGTTTTTGAATAAGGTAGTTTTCCTCATTGGTGATTTTGGACGAAGAAATAAATCCGAGCGCGTTTGAGCCGTATTCTTTTTTCATCCCGCCGAGCCGCTTCGCAACCAAGGAAAGCGCTTCATCCCAAGTGGACTCCACGAAAGCGTCACCCTGGCGAATGAGCGGAGTGGTGAGGCGTTCTTCGCTGTTGACGAAATCCCAACCGAATTTACCTTTGACGCAGGTCGAAATCGCGTTGACCGGCGCATCATGGGAAGGCTGGACCTTCAGAATCTTCCGGCCTTTGGTCCAAACTTCAAAGGAGCAGCCTACGCCGCAGAATGTACAAACCGTTTTCGTTTTACGCGTTCTTGTGTCGCGCATGGCGGCTTCGATTTCAGAAATGGCAAAAATGCCGCTATAACCGGGCTCTACTTCCTTGACCAGATCGATCATCGGTTCCAGAACCGGCTTGTCGATTCCGGTCATAAAGCCCGCTTCGCCCAGCATCGATTTTTCCATCAGCGCGTTACATGGGCAGATCGTGACGCATTGTCCGCAGCTGACGCAAGAGGAATCGTTGATGGATACCCCGTTGTCCCATTTTACGCGCGGAATGTCGGCTTCCCAGTCGATGGAAAGCGTCTCATTGACCTGAAGACTTTGGCAGACCTCAACGCATTGTCCGCAGGCGATGCATTGGTTCGGATCGTAACGATAGAACGGATGGGACATATCGACCTCGGAAGGGTCCACTTTTGGCCGGTACGGATATTTTTGATGTTCGATCTCCATCATTTCCGCCGTATTATGCAGCTTGCAGTTGCCGTTGTTGTTGTCGCAAACCGTGCAGTACAGCAAGTGGTTTTCCAAAATCCGGTCCATCGCTTCCGTTTGCGCTTCTTTGGCTCTGTTCGAGGAAAGCTGGATGTCCATTCCGTCCTCCGCTGCCGTGGAACAAGCCCGCTTCAATTTGCCGTTAATCTCAACGATACATGTATCGCATGTTTGGATCGGGTCGACCTCGGGCACGTAACAAATTTGTGGGTGCGCAAGGCCCGCAAGGTTAATTGCCTCGATGACCGTCATGCCCTTCTTCACTTCAACGTTTTGTCCGTTCAAAGCAATTTTCACAGTTTCCTGACTCACGAAATAACCCCATTTCCCCAATTTTTCTCGATAACGGAACATTGACCAGAGAAAATCCGTTCTTTTGCAAGTGCATTCAAAAATGCCCATAAACAAAAAAACCCACTAAAACCGGTCCGCTAGTTCTGGTACGGAAGGTTGTAGTGGAGTAACCGATTAGCAATGGCCTACTAAACTGATCATTCCATTATGATGTCAAAAACGGTATCTTGCCATGATTATACTACTTCCATGCGCGAAAAAACAAGGTTGAATTATTCTGTACAATCTAACTAAGATTTAGTATAGTGTTAAACTTGTGTGAGGTGATTGAGAGATGAAAAAGGAAGTTGCGTTTAATGACATCATCCGGAAAGTCAGAAAAGACACATTCGGTAAGGGACCCGAGCGCATTCATACAACCTTCGTCGAAAACATGGCGATCACCCGGATGTACGGAAATTTTACTCCGACGGAAAAGTTTATCGCACAAACGCCGGACGGCAAAAAAATGGTGCACAGCGCCAGAACGCACATGATTCAGGATTTGTACAAACATAAGGTGCCGGATGGTTTGGAAGAACTTTGCGGTTCCAAGCTCGTTCATTTGTTTAACGATGTCAAGGTGGATGAGGACATTGCTATTTCCGTTTTTGTATTCGAAAAAAATATAGAACAGGGATGATAAGCCGATGAACAGCGCGACACGTGAAAAAGAAGGCGTTATTCGCTATGAGAATGGCATGATCGGGGAGAAAACCGACCTCATCGTCACCGAACACCCCATAACCATCAAAATTAACGGCGAGGAATTTGCCACCTTGGTATGTACGCCGGAATACATTGAGGATATGGCGGTCGGTTATCTCGCTTCGGAAGGCGTCATCGCCGGGATCGATGAAATCAAGAATTTGTGGGTTCAGGAGGAAGAGGGGTTCGTCCATGCGGAAGTAAGCCGCTGGAGCCCGCTCCACCGCCAGCTTTACAGCAAACGGTACGTGACCTCCTGCTGCGGCGCAAGCCGGCAGGGATTCGTGTTTTTTAACGATGCCAAAACGGCCAAACACCTGCATGACGTGCCTGTTGAGCTATCATTTGATGACGTTTTCAGACTGGTGAAGGATATGCAGGAAGGCGCCGAAATTTTCAGCAAAACAGGCGGCGTGCACAATGCGGCTTTATGCGACCGGAACGGAATTTTGCTGGAGCGGATGGATATCGGCCGGCACAATGCGCTTGATAAACTCTATGGCTACTGTTTGAAACGGGATATTCCCATGAACGACAAAATCATTGTCTTCAGCGGCAGAATTTCTTCGGAAATCCTGCTTAAAGTCGCAAAGATCGGCTGCGGCATCATTCTCTCCAAGTCGGCGCCGACAGGGCTAGCGCTTGAGCTTGCGGAGAATTTGGGCATCACGGCCGTAGGTTTTGTCCGGGGAAGCAGCTGCAATGTGTATACTTATCCGCAGCGCATTATCGAATGCCGGAGAGATTAGTTCCAGGAATACAACAGATCCGGAGTAACCGGGTGCCTTAGGGCGCGGAAATGGAGTGAAGATCATGGAAACCAGAGATTATTATAAACGCACACTTCGGGATCTACGGATTTCCGTGACGGACCGCTGCAATTTCCGGTGCCGTTACTGCATGCCGGAAGAAATTTTTGGCCGGGAGTATCCTTTTTTAGCCCGTGACCATCTGCTGTCCGTCGATGAAACTGTCAGGCTGGCCGGAATATTTGCCGGACTAGGTGTGCAAAAAATGCGGATAACGGGCGGCGAGCCCATTCTGCGCAAGGAATTGCCGGAGATTATTGCGGGCATTGCCGGGATCAAAGAGGTAAAAGATATCGCCCTTACGACGAACGGAAGCCTGCTTGCCGGACAGGCCGGGAAGCTGCGCGAGGCCGGATTGATGCGCGTGGCGGTCAGCCTGGACGCTTTGGACGACGAAATCTTTATGCGGATGAACGGCGGCAAATCCCGCGTCAAGAAGGTGCTTGAGGGGATTGACGCAGCAGCGGAAGCGGGTTTGAAGGTAAAAGTGAACATGGTCGTGCAGAAGGGCGTTAATGAGCATGCGCTTTTGCCGATGGTCCGCTATTTCCGGGAAAAGGGCCATATTTTGCGCATGATTGAATATATGGATGTGGGTAATACCAACGGCTGGGATTGGAAGCAGGTCATCAGCAAAAAAGAGATGCTTGAGCGAATCGGGGCGGAATTCCCGCTTGAGCCGGTGGAGCCCAATTATCCAGGGGAAGTGGCTTCTCGATTCCGTTTCCTCGACGGCAAAGGCGAAATCGGCATTATTTCGTCCGTGAGCGACGCCTTTTGCTCCACATGCACGCGGGGGAGGCTCTCGGCCGACGGCATGCTTTATACCTGCCTGTTTGCAACCAAAGGCCATGATCTCCGTACACTGCTGCGTTCGGATGCGAGCGATGAAGAGATCGCGTTGCAAATCACGGATATTTGGGAGCAGCGCCATGACCGGTATTCGCTGGAACGCGAAGCGGCGAGGGAGGAACGAAGCGGGCAAGCCAAGGTGGAAATGTCCCGCATTGGCGGCTAATGACTCTTTGAACGTGAATATCATGTGAACAATCCTGGAATATTAATTATATTAAGTACATTTATTCACAATGTTGACAAAGTTAGAACGTATGTTATCATGTGATATGAAATGTTTTACAAACGTGTGGTGAAGTGGTTGTAGGTGTTGCAGCTGCTTTACTGATAACGAAAGCGCGTGATTGATCCCCCTATAGGAAACGGGTAGGGGTGTTAACCGGCACAGGTTTTTCTTTTCGTGTTCTGGCGGAAAGAAAGATTTGTGGCGGTTTTTTTGTGCTTGAGTAAACGCTTATGCAGTTTGTAGTTTCCATTGCTGCCATGCCGAAGCGGGTAAAATGGGCATGGCCGGCGCAAAAATGAAATGTTGATGGAGGAATGTAACATGTCGTCGTTTTACACACCCCAGCAAATCAGGGACATCGCCGTTGAAACCGGGGAGAAGAAGGCCAAATCCTCCCTTTCCACCGTTCTGGTTTTGGGATTTTTGGCCGGAGCGTTTATTGCTTTGGGTTTTTTGCTTGATATCCGCGTGATCGGTACGGCGCCGAAGGAGTGGGGGTCTGCTGCCGGATTTCTCGGGGCGGCGGTGTTTCCTGTTGGGCTGATCCTGACGATCCTTGCAGGCGGAGAGCTGTTGACGGGCAATATGATGACGCTTCCAATGGCATGGTTCGCGCGTAAAATCGGATTTGGTTCCGTGCTGAAAAACTGGGTGCTGGTTACGATTGCGAATTTTATCGGCTCCGTATTTGTCGCCTATTTTTTCGGTCATGTCGTAGGGCTTACTGAAGGAGCCTTCCTGGCCAAAACGTCAGCAATTGCAAACGCCAAAATCCAGGATTCGTTTGTGCAGGCATTCGTATCCGGCATCGGCTGCAACTGGCTGGTATGCCTTGCCGTATGGCTTGGGTATGGGGCGAAAGACTTTGCCGGTAAAATCGCCGGCATTTGGTTCCCGGTTATGGCTTTCGTTGCCATCGGCTTCCAGCACGTTGTTGCCAATATGTTCGTAATTCCCGCCGCTATTTTTGCCGGGGAAATGACCTGGGCAGAGTACTTCCCGAATTTCGCGGCCGTATTCCTGGGCAACATGATCGGGGGTTCGATCTTCGTGGCCGGCGCATATTTTATTTCTTACCGGCAGCCTGCCGGCGCCTCGGCTCTCTCCAAACCGCAGGAAAGTCAGAAATCCGCATAAAGCGACCGGGCGTCCAACTTCAAGGTCTGGATGAATTTCAGCACTGCCATGACAGCCGGCTCATCCTTGCTTTGCAGCAAGGAAAGATCCCGGCTGATCTTCATCCCCCGGATCGACAGTTCGCGAAGCTCGCCGCTTTCGAGCTCTTTGCGAACTACCCAGCGTGACAGCAAAGCGATGCCAAGACCGCAGGCAACGGCTTCTTTCACGCCCTGACTGCTGTTAAACACGAAGCTGCGCTTGACGGACAGGTTCCCATCCTGGATAAGCTTGTCGCTGTAAGCGCGCGTGCCGGAACCCGTTTCCCTCATGACCCACACTTGATCTTGAAGCCGGTTTATATCAACGCTTTTTTCAGCGGCCAGAGGATGATCCGGAGCCGAAATGAGAACCATTTCATCTTTCATAAAAGCCGTTACCTTAAGGTCTTTGGCATCGACTTTACCTTCAACCAGACCGATGTGGAACCGCCCGGCGCGGATATCATGCAAAATATTGTCCGTGTTGCTGATATGAACCTGGACATCCACAAGCGGATACTGATGGGCATACTCCGCGAGCACTCGCGGCAAAATATACTCCCCGATTGTAAAGCTCGCTCCCATATACAAGGAGCCGGTAACTTCATCCCGCAGCATATGAATGTCCGCTTTCGCTTCATCGTATAATGCCAAAATCTGCTGGGCTTTGCGGAATAATATTTCCCCGGCTTCGGTTAATTTCACAAGCTTCGGAGAGCGGTGCATCAGCTTGGACCCGAGCTCATTTTCCAGATTGCGGATGTGAAGGCTTACGCCCGGCTGGGACAAGTTCAGCAGTTTGGCAGCCTGCGAGAAGTTCCTCTGCTCAGCCACCGTCACAAACACTTTTAACGTATCGGTAATCATCGTGCCCCTCCTCCATTCCCTCCCAAGTCTACCCAAAACAGGTCATCGAGCGTCCGGTTCAGGGCATAACATATATCCAAACATAATTTTAATGATGGATTGTAGGCGCCTTTTTCAATCAGGCTGATCGTTTGGCGGGCGACTCCCGTTTTGTCTGCCAGCTGCTGCTGGGTTAAATCCGCTTGGATGCGAGCCATTTTCACCTTGTTCACCAAAATGCATCGATACCTCCTCGCGCATTAATTGTAACATATATTTTACATTGTGAAATATATATATTACATTTTCCAATCTCAATCATAAGTTTTCCTCATGATAGAGATAGCAAATCAGTATTTCACTTCCCGTCCTTTCAACTTTATAGTGGGATGAGACATATAGTGCGTGTTCAAAAAGGCCGGTTTTCAGCACCAAGAAGGTTGGATGAAGCTAGGGACTGAGGAGCGGAGCGTACGTAGTGGGTACATGAGCACCGGAAGGCCCGGCTGAATTCAAGATTCGATGTCGAACCTGCTTCCTGATTCACTTCGTGATCAAAAGCGAACTTTTTGAACAACCTCATATAGAGTTTGAAGCAGAGGGGATGGAAAGGTTTTTATGATTTCGCAGGAGTCCTCGGTTCCTCGCAGAACAAAGAAAGCTAAAACATTTATTTTGGGAATTGGGCTGACACTGATTTTGTCCCTGCTCGCCAAGGGATTGTCGCTGCTTCCGTTTCTTAGCATTATGGGGCAGTTGGTCCTGGCCATTATTCTGGGCATGATTTATAGGGCATCGTTCGGAGTGCCGGGTTCCATTATGCCTGGAGTGGCGTTTTCAAATAAAAAATTGCTCCGTTTCGGCATTATTTTGCTCGGGATGCGGCTGAATTTGGTGGATATCGCCCATGCCGGACCGAAGGTTGTTTTAATAGCAGCGGTTCATATTACGGTGACCATTTTTATTGTGTATGGCCTGGCCAGGCTGCTGAAAGTGGATCGGCCGCTCGCGCTTATGACGGCATGCGGAACCGCGATTTGCGGTGCGGCGGCGGTTGTTGCGATTGCGCCGCTTATTAAGGCCAAGGACCAGGAAACCGTGGTCAGCGCAGCCACGGTAGCTATTCTGGGGACGCTGTTTACGCTGATTTACGTGGGACTGTATCCGTTCCTTGGCCTGACGCCTGAGGGATACGGGGCGTTTGCGGGAAGCACGCTGCATGAGGTGGCGCATGCGATCGCGGCGGCTGCTCCCGGCGGCAAGGAAGCGGAGGATATGGCGGTGATCGTCAAGCTGACGCGGGTAGCGCTTCTGGTTCCCGTTTCGCTATGCGTGGGGTACTGGGCAAGCCGCAGCCAAGGGGAAAAAACGCAAAAAAGCAAAATCCAAATTCCATGGTTTGTGCTTGGCTTTTTGCTGATGAGCGGCCTGAATTCCCTTAATATTATTCCTCATGCCGTTACCGCACAAATTATCAATCTGGCATATATACTGATTGCTATGGCAATGGCGGGCCTTGGCCTCAATGTTGATTTTGCTTTCTTCCGCCGAAATGGCGTAAAGCCTTTTGCAGCCGGACTGATGGGTTCGGTCGTGCTGGCGGTTATTGGGTTCACGCTGGTGCATGTGCTTGGCTTTGCGTAAAATAAACAAGCCCAAAAAAAGACTCCGGTTTCTTGTTTCTTGCCGGCGTCTTTTTGCTTTTGCGTTTTATGCAGGGAAGCAGCTTTATTCCGTCTCGTCACCGTCAAAACCGTTGATCAGGTCGGTTCCATGCATATCTTCCACAACTGCGACAGGGTCAACAGGGCTGTCCTTCTGGATTTCATCCGCATCGGGTACATCTTCAAGCTCCCCTTCATCGGCATCATCCGCTGCTGACTGCAGCGGCTCTTCGGGAACATGGCGCACGCCAAGCTGCGGACTCATGTCGGAACGGATGTAAAAATCGATGTCGCTAGGATCCGGAACAGCGGAAATGCTTTGAACCGTCTGCGTATTCACATCCCGTAAATCATCTTTCGGAAGTCCGTCTTCAACAGGATGGTCTCCTGCGTTAGCATAGCGCTCATAGGTCCAATCCGCTTCTGTTTTATACTCCTCGGGCATAAGGATTCATCTCCTTAATGTTTTTTTGCTATTTACCCTAACCTTAAATGGGAAAGAATAAACATGGCAGCTTTTTGCATGAACACCAAACCTTGAACTCGGAGACAGGGGAGAGGGAATTACGTCTAATAACATCGAAAAATTGCGAAATATGTCGTAATGTTACATAATGAATCGGAGGATTTGCGAAATGCAGCATATTCCTGTATTTCCGAGTCTTTATTTAGATTAAGAAACGACTAACTGGGGTGTTTTATGAAGTGGGCGGCTAAAAAAGTCATCCTGATGTTGCTAATGATCGTATGTATGGCGTTATGTTTCCCTTTTACCGGGCGGGCTGCTCCGGACGAGCCAAGACGGCTTGATGCGGGATGGGAAATCAAATGGAGATACACAGATCCTTTGGATATGGAAAAAAATAATGAAGGATGGAAAAGGATTATTTCCCTGCAAAACTTGCCTTCAAGGGAAAATGGCGCCAAGGAGATCTGGTACAGGATCGTGGTGCCGAGGCTAGAGTCCGGAGCTTCCGCATTGCTCTTGAAAAAAGTTTACGGACAGCATATTTTGATTTATTTGGATGAAGACAAAATTTATGATCAAAACCGCAGCTATTTGTATAACAGAAGCCCAATCCTGCTTCCGCTTAGCTCTGGTGATACAGGAAAAACGCTGCGTATTGAAGTCAAATCTGAAAAAAAACGAATCGGTATCGAAGGCGGGGCGCTTGTTGGAAATTATCAGGCGTTTCTTAACCAATTCGTCAGATCGAATCTGGGCGACCTGATTTTGGGGAGCTTCATGGTTCTCCTTGGACTGATCATGCTGATTCCCGTTTTGTTTATCGAAAAAAGTCATCTGCTCAGCTGGCTGGCACTTACCTTCATCCTGATTTCGCTGGGAGCTATGATTTTGACGTATTCGCCGCTTTTATACGGTCTTTTCAGCAATTGCGGCTCATTTTTCCTGGTTGTCTATGATGTGGCCCTTTTCACGCTGCTCCCTGCCATGACTTTTTACTTTGAACAAACCGTCGGTTCTGGATACCGGCAGTTTATCAAGCATTTCCGCAGGTTTCAGGCCGGCTATTCCCTGTTTGGTCTTGGCTTTATGTTTCTGAATTTGTTATCCCACAACCAATTGTTTGATTTGTATTATTTCGTTTCCGTCAAAGTGCTGAGTTTTGTGGTCATCGCCCAAATTGTTTTGCTTGTCGCCGGCTCAGTTATGTACGCGGTACGGGGAAGTCGGAATGCCCTGATTTTCACATCGGGATTTGCCGTATTCGGATTGACGGTTTTGATCGAAACCATCAGCTTTCTGGTCAGCAACGAAAAATACGAGTTCCACTGGTGGAAATGGGGAGTTCTTGGATTTGCGCTTGCGCTCATTGCGGTTCTTTGTCAAAAAGTGGCGGAAAATCACCGGCAGATCGTCAAATATTCCAAGGAATTAGAGATGTTTAATCATGAACTGCAGCGGTCGGAAAAAATGGAAATCATCAGCGAGCTTGCAGCATCCGTTGCGCATGAGGTTCGTAATCCCCTGCAGGTGACAAGGGGCTTTTTACAGCTGCTGCAGGAAAAATCAGCGAATAAGGAAAAGGAATATCTTACGCTTGCTTTGAAGGAGTTGGACCGGGCTTCGGGCATTATCACCGATTTCCTTACCTTTGCCAAGCCGGAGCTTGATCATGTACAGCCATTAGACCTTGCGGAAGAATTCCGCCATATTGAAGGAATCCTGATTCCGCTTGCCAATCTGCAAGGAAGCAAAATAATATCAACGATTCCGAGAGGGTTGTATGTACAGGGGAATTCGTCCAAGTTCAAGCAGGCTTTCATCAATATTGTCAAAAACAGCATCGAGGCGCTTCAAGAAGAAGGACGGGTTCGCATTTGGGCTTATGCCGAAAATAATGAAGTCGTCATTCATATTCAAGACAACGGCGAGGGAATGGAACCGAATGTAATCGCCAGGCTTGGCGAACCCTATTTTTCAAACAAAACCAAAGGGACTGGGCTTGGACTCATGGTCACCTTCAGAATTATCGAAGCGATGAGAGGAAAAATCCAGTTCAAAAGTCAAAAGGGAGCAGGGACGGAAGCGATCATCCGGTTTCCGGAGACAAACGGCCACGAACCGTAATGAAAATGAATAATCCGAGCATGCAAAATGGCGCCGATGTCGAATAAGGCGCCATTTTTGCATGTTTTTAGAAGAGAGCTTGATTAGCACCACCTGTTTTATAATCTTCCCAAGCGACAATTAAGGCGAGTATGACAGCGATCAGATACAGCACTGCCGATAAAAGCGCTATTAGGTTTCTTTGCTGTCTTGTAATAGTGCCTCTCGTGCTACTAACATTGCTGGTGACACTCCGGGTTCTAACGGGTTTCGCCTGTTTCACATGCAGACACTCCTTTATATGCGGTTGCATTTGCATTAATAAGCTGGCTCAAGTGCGTAGTGAACTCATTTTAGATTATGTTCGCGCTCAGATACCCGTGAGGGATAAAAGGAAAATGGATGAAATATTGTCCCCGAAACCTGGAAAGTTCATGACTTCGTAGGACAGCTTCGATATGAAAAAAAGACCGCCATTTCCGCTGCAAGCGAAGCTGGTGGTCATCATGAATAACTGTCATGGTTACACAAAATGCAGGTTCGACAAATAAGGCAAAGGAATTGTTGCGAATTTTTCCGGGAGCAGCGGTTTATCCGGAGATTCCGGATCAAAGAGCAGGGAAAGCAATCCGGCATCATCCAGTTTGATTTCTTGGCCTTCAGTCGTAGTCATATAACATGCATGATCCGATTCCTCGTTTGACCGAAAGGTTTGGCCGGGAAGGAGCGGGGCGCATTGCGACAAAAGCGCCGGGACGCTCGCGAGCCATACGGTCCCGCTGTTTGTTCCGGCCGTAAGATCAGCCCCGGAAACTTTCAGTATGCCAAGCAATTCGGTTTCCTGCCACGGTACGGGAATAATCAATTGTTCCGCTGGAAATCTGCCCAGCATTTCGGCTAACAGCAGCGCGCAGCCTTGAACGTCGCCTGCCCATTCCACGGCGCGCGAAGGTTCGCTTGAAGCCGCCGTGCTGCGGTCTTCTCCGTGGACGGCTCCGACTGCAAAAGCCTGGATTTTCCCGTCTTTGATCCCTACAAGCGCTTGCAAATCAAGGCGATAAATATCGGGAATAGCCCCTGCGCCAAGCAGCGCAAGCAGCTGGGAGGGACCTTGCTCGTACCCGACATGAGCGGCGGAGAGCAGCGAGGATACGGCAAACGTATCCTCAGGAACCATGTTTCTTACGGTCCAACCGCCGCCGGCCTGTGAGCGGATGGCTGCAGCTGCGGCTTGGTTTATTGCAGCGGATTCGACCCTTCCAAAATGCCTGCATTCCGAGCGGGTATATAAGGAGCGGCTGCCGGAGATAAAAACAAGCGAAGCTCCGGAACGCTTGGCATGCTGCTTGCATTCTTCCAGCAGCCGGCTCGCGAGGTTCCGGCCGCGGTAATCCGGATGTGTGCACACGGAACCAAGGCTGAATGTATAAAGGCGCGCTTCTCCAATCCGGATGATCTCCGGCACCATGCCCATAAAGGAGACCATCTTGCCTTCCGCGGTGAATGCGGCATAGGAATGGCTGATTCCGGGACTAAACAGGCATGGGAATATTTTGCCCATAGTCTGCTGATCGGGCTGGCGGAATACATAATCGGACAAGTCGGCGGCCTCTTGAAGCTCATGCGGCAAAACTTTTCTGATGTCCATTCATTCGCCTCCATTAATCGGTTATTACACATTATTATTTCAGTATAAAGGGAAGCTGAACATAAAAGCTATCATAAAAAGCTATCATGCATTTTTTTGGAGATGGGCAGGAAATTATTTCGAATTTTATTGAAGAAGGGATTAAACTTAGAATACAATAGGGCTCAACGTATAGATGTATATACGCCGGATACTTCTGATAGAGTAATACTGAACTGATTAGAACAAATACACCAATATTGTCTGAACATTTTGTTAATAAACAATGAGATGAACTTTAAGTTGTTGTTGGAGGTTTGTTGATGGGAAATTTCTTGGCGAATAAAAAAGTTTTTTTCTACTCAACATTAATAGTCTTATTATTAGACTTCATTGTTTTCTTTTTACATGGTACTTACGATTTTCTTTTCTTAAAAGAAACAAATTATCTACCTCTTACTTTTTTAAATATTATTTTGACATTTTTTTTTATAAAAAATACTGATAAAGGTTCTTACATATTTATTATAATTTTGATTATGCTCTTATTGTTCTATTATCTAATTAAAGGTTTGTTTACTATGTGTTATCATCCCTTTTATTACAAAGAAATTACTTCACCTCAAAAGAGTAAGTCAGTTATCATCGAATATCGATTTGATCTTTTTAGTCAGAGAATAAGTAATTACAGAGTTTATCAAAAGAAATATGCCTTTTTAATAAAAGAACTTACAAAAAAAGAAATCATAATAACCAGAGAGTATTATTTAAATCTAACTCAAAAAGAATTATTCGATTTCGAAACTCCAACATGGATAAATGAAAAGACGGTTATTTTTAACACTCTCGAAGGTCAGCATAAATTTAAATTGAACTAATTCAAAATGGACTTAAATTAAATAGTGAAACTTGTTGGATGTTCAAATTCATGTTACATTATAAACGTGTCGCTTACTTTTAAATTTTGGAAGGAGGAATACCTGATGAAAAAGAGATCAATTAAATCTTTGGCTTGCGGAATCGGGTATTCTACGGCTGTTTTTTTCTAGAATCTATGATAAACGGGATCAGTCTGCCCACATGGAGGAAATAAAAAACAGTGAAAATAGACGGTTTGCTCCGGCTCCGCTATTTTCGATTTAAAAGGAGAGCATCATGATGAATATGAATAAAAAAATCGTTCAAAGACATAATCCTGAAATAATCGCAAAACCTGTCGGTAAATACAGCCATGTCACCAAAATAAGCAGAAATGCCGAGATGTATGTATTTTCGGGGCAAATCGGTACGGATCAAAACGGTCAGATTCCTGCCGATTTTAATCAGCAGGTCACAAATACAATGAAGAATATCGTCGATATTCTCGCTTCTCAACATTTGACTCCCGATCATGTGGTTAAAATCAATATTTGGGCTGTGGAAAAAATCGATTGGGATCATTTCTATGAAGTTTGGGACCAGGTATTCGGCCAGACTCCGCCTTCAATGACGATTGCTTACGTCAAAGAATTGGGTCTGCCTGAAATCCAGATCGAGCTCGATGTTTGGGCTGCAGGTTGATGCTGCAAAGGTGTTATGTTGAAGTGACGTAAGGTTAAAAAAGTGACGTTAAGTTGAATAAATAGATTGTTGCAAGAGTGCATCTATTTTTGGAATTTTAGCGGCAAAATAGATGAATTCCTGCAATTGTGCATCTTTTCCAGGGAGAATTTCGTTATTTGGCTAATATATCCCGAAAAGCTTGTACTTTTGCAGGTTTTTCAATGATAAGGCCAAAAATACGAAAAAAGATGCAGATTTGCGGGTTTTTCCATGTAGGAAGGCAACAATGCGAAGAAAGCCGCGGATTTGCAGTTTTTTTGCCAGCAGAACATAATAAACGAAGTAACCAGCTGACAGCTATTCATGAGAAAAAGCTACATGTTGTGCCAGAATGAAACCCGGCTCAAGTCGTATGATAAAATAGCCGACCACCTAACAAAAAAGCCGTCCCGGCAACCGGGGCGGCTTTTCGCTTGAGTTGGTGATGAATTTCCAGGATTGCTTAAGCTTTTCCGAGCGCAAAGCTGACAATCAAAATAATCAGCACGATGGAAGTAATGATAACATACAATTTATCGCCCTCGCGGACAAAGACCCAAATCGAAATGGCGACGCGCAGCACCGGAGTCAGGATCAGCAGAATTAGACCGGTCGTGATGACCGCATAGGGTTTCATATGAATCGTGCCGGTGAAAATCTCGGGCAGGCTGTGCGGATAATAGTCACCCGGATACCCGCTGCTTCCCTGGATAAAAAACAAAATGAGGCCCAGGATAATAACAGCGGCGCTGATGAGTACGCCAACACGAAGCCAGCGGCTGACGGCAAGTTCAACGTCTTGAATCTGGCTGTTGTCTTTTTGAATTGAACTGTTATCGCTCATTTGTCCAACCCCATTCCTTGATAAATCATCTGGAGTGCTATATACAGCAGCACAGGTATAAAGATCATGCGGATCGTTTTGCTTTTCATCCGCTGCATAATTTGCGCGCCAATGGTCGCGCCGGCCAGTACGCCAAGCGCAACGGGACCTGCAATATGCGGATCGATGCTGCCGCGAAGCAGGTATACGCCTGCACTTGCGGCTGCGGTGACGCCCATCATAAAGTTGCTGGTAGCCGTTGAAACCTTAAGCGGCAGCTTCATAAAGACATCCATCGCCATGACCTTGAAGCTGCCGCTGCCGATGCCAAGCAAACCGGAGACAATGCCTGCTCCGTACATGACACCGAAACCGCCGTATACATTGCCCACATTATAAGAGATTTGCTGCTCTACGGCTTTGTCGTAATAGCTTCCGCCGAGCTTAAGCTTGGCTGCGGCAGGATGCATTTCCACCGCCTCCTGATGGTCGCCTTTCTTTTTCTTGATCATATTGATCGCGGAATAAACAAGCAGAAGTCCGAAAATGATGTAAAGCAGATTAGGGGCGATAAGTCCGCCGATAAATGCCCCGGTTATAGCACCGATCGTGGTGGCTATTTCCAGAAACATACCCACACGCAGGTTGGTAATCCGGTCGCGAATATAAGCGATCGCAGAACCGCTTGAAGTGGCGATAACCGAAATGATGCTGGCGCCGATGGCATGCTCGATGCTGACGCCAAACAACAACGTTAATGCCGGGGTGACGATAATGCCGCCTCCCAGTCCCAAAATGGATCCGACGATCCCGGCCAGAATGGCGATCAGAAGGACTTGCAGCGAGAACATAATCAAGTGATGACACCTTCCTCTCCTTAACGTAAGTACGATTGATTTTCGCTCCAGGCTGACGGTAAACTATAAAGATAAGCCTGGCATCCGAGTAGAATACGGATTTATTATACACCGATTGTATAATAAATGGTATACAATCGGACGTTAATTATCATGTTTAACTTTACATTGTAAAAAATAGCTAGCTAACCCCGGTAAATCCACTCTTTGACCGGGGAAGGGAGGGAGAGGCATATGCGTTTTAATCAATTGGATGAAAAGGATGAGCTTATCCTAAAGCATTTGCTGGAAAACGGCAGATTGAGCCATGCAGAGCTTGGCAGATTCGTCAACTTGACGCGCGCCGCTGTCCGGGAACGGGTTAATCATCTGATCGAGCAAGGGATTATCGATAAATTTACCGTGAGCGTCAATCCGCTTAAAGCGGGTAAAAACATGTCGGTATATTTTAATATCGACGTGGATTGGAGCATGCTGGAAGCCGTAGCGGAGCAGCTCTTGGCCGATGAGGAAATCACCAGCGTATATCAGATGAGCGGGGGACCGCATCTGCATGTACACGCCTTGATGGACAACCAGGAGCATGTTGAGCGCTATCTGTCGCGACTCCGAGAAATGGAAGGCATTACGAACGTTCACAGCGAATTTCTGATCAAACGTTTTAAAGAACGGGAAGGCCTCCTGATTTGAGTTTCTTTCGTTCGCTTCGTATTAAAAGGATATCCAAGCCTACCGTGGATTAGCCGCCTATCGTCATCAACTTAGCTTCAATAGAAGATCACCAGAAAAAGCCCTCGCGGCTGTTCAGGCGCTTCAGACGCCGGACAGCCGCGAGGGCTTTTTTGCATATATTATATCATTCGCCGCCTTCGGACCATCGGTTTAATAGCCGATCCGAAGGCAATAAGAAGGTCGAAACGCCGAGCAGCGGGAGGAAGCTGCAGATGGCCATAACGGTATCGACGCCGGCCATATCGATCCATTTGCCGAGCACCAATGCGCCGAGACCGCCAAGTCCAAAGGCGAGGCCTGTAATTAGTCCCGAGACGGTGCCGATTTTGCCCGGAAAAAGCATCTGGGCATAAACGACGGTAACCGAAAAGCTGGAAAAGACGATCAGACCCAGCAGGGCAAGCAGGACCCCGACTCCCCACAAGCCGACATGGGGCAGCAGCAAGGCGAGCGGTGCGGCTAAGACCATAGAGGCAAAAATAATGTTCCGCTTGCCGAACCGGTCCGCGAGCGGACCGCCGAAAAAGGTGCCGACCGCTCCCGCGCCGAGGAACAGGAAGATAAAAATTTGTGCGTCGTCGACGCTGAGTCCGTAATGGTCGATTAAATAAAACGGAAAAAACGTGCTGATGGAGGAACTGTACCAAGACCGGACGAAAACAAGAATGATCAGCATCACGATTGCGAACCTGACCTTGGTGCGGACTTCGGGCTTCAGCTGGCGCGCGGATGCTTTTTTCTTCACCTGGGCGCCGCTTTGCAGCTTGCGGCCGTACCATCTGGCGACATATATCTGAACGGCGATGCCTGCTCCGGCAACGAGAGTGAACCAGATTGCCCCAAACAGCCCAAGCGGGATAAAAATCCACATCGTCAGCATTGGAGCGAGGGATTGCCCTGCATTCCCCCCAACTTGAAATATGGATTGCGCGAGTCCTCTGCGGGGACCGGCAGCCATATGGGATACTCTTGAGCCTTCCGGATGGAAAGCCGCGGAGCCGAGCCCGACAAACACGACGGCCAGCAGCACGGCAGGATATGTACCGGCGAAAGCAAGCAGAAGCATACCCGTAAAGGTAAATCCCATGCCGATGGGTAGAAGAGCCGGCGCAGGCTTGCGGTCCGCAAACCAGCCGACGACGGGCTGCATGATGGAAGAAGTGAAGTTGATGGCAAACGAGATCCAGCCGATCTGCGTATAGTTCAAATGCATCGAGGAACGCAAAATAGGGAAAATCGCCGGAATAACCGACTGAATCGAATCATTGAATAGATGGACAAGGCTAATGGCGATCAGAATGCGGAAGACGGTGGCGTTCGCATCGGAGCCTGCCAGAGGCTGCTGCGCTTTTGGCGCCGCCGTGTTGACGGTAGGTACTGACATATGAACCTCCTGCTCTAGGCGCGATCAAAAAATAGTGAATCAGATTTGCCCGGAAAATCCCAGTCAACACGCTGCTTTCGGCAAATTGAATAGTCTTATTTTCTCGATCGCGCCTCATCAAATGGATAAAGAGATTATATGACAGACCCGGGGGGAACGTATACCTTTTACTTAATAATGACTCCGCCGAAAGGTATCACTTCGCGCAGTATTCTTTTGACGATGCCGTCCTGCTCCATCTCTTGCTGCAGGCGTTTGCCTTTTTGTCCCGCATGAAAAAGCACCGTTCCGGTACCTGTCATTTTCCAATGGTAATTCATATGCTGACTGGACAAGGTGTTGCCGTAGACGGTTAAATCCAGTTTGGCATTTTCGGGATAAGCGACAAGGCTGCCGGCATCCACGAACAAAGGCTCGGTCGGGTGCAGATCCGTTTCGTACACCGCGCCTTCCGTCAGCAGCCCGATGGTCCCGGTTCCGGAAAATTTCATTTTTACCGCATCTTTGGTAATGAGCATATTTTTGATACGTAAAATCCGGCTGTGCATTTCGATTCCCGAACTGTAAAAAAAGATGTTGCGGAAATCATAAAGCAGATCGCTGTTCTCATGCAGGTCCACGATTTTGATGGCAAAACCGGGAGGCAGAGCGGCGGTGAATTGGCAAGGGCCGGTCATATCCGCCTGGATCAGCTTCTTTTTCCGGTAGATTCCTTTCACGTCCATCAAGCGATCGCTGCGGCCCTCGGAAGGACCGCGGTAAACGATAATTTGTTCCGGGTGGAGAATATGCAGTGTTTCGCCGCCGCCAAGCGAAAAGTCAACAGCTTGTCCGATCCCTCCGCCGGATTCTCGTATTCTGAAATTCAACTGACTTCCTCCTTCTATAAAAAGACGGCCTGTTACCGCATTCTGCGGTTGGAGCGCTGCATGGCGAAACGCAAAAGCCGGATTCCGATAAAATAACCTGCCACGAGCACGATGACGGCGATCAACATTCTTTTGAATTTACGCGCTTTGGCTTCCTTCAGTTCATTCGCTTCCTTTAATTGATCGACCGTTTCGGCAAGCTGACGGTTCTGCTCGATAAGCTGGGCATTTTGTTCTTCAAACGCCTTGGCGTTTTCCTTGGCGCGGTCCAATTCTTCAAGCGTTTGCTGATAGCTTTCTTTCAGATCATTAACCTTTCCGGGCAGTTCGGAAAATTTCTCCACGCCATTGTAAAAGTCTTCAAAATAGTTTGCGTTTGCGGAAGAGCCGGCAAAAAGAAGGCCGCAAAGGAGCAAAATGAATATGGCGATTTTTCGCAAGAAAGCGAATGTATATTGTTGGATTCGATTTTTCATAGGATCACCACCTGCTGCTGATTACGATAAGGTCCGGGCGTGCTCGCACTCCCCTTTGCCCAAAATGACAAGTTTGAAAGGAGCCTGGGATGGGTAATTGATTATTACCGCTTCTTTGCTTGCATCCCCGCATTTATTTTGCCCCGGGCCGGTCTATTAAAAAAATATATGAATACACATAGATTATCGAAAGACCACAAGATATACAACTGCATGCTATGCGAGAGTCAAAAGGAGAAGATCGATATGGAAAAAGAACAACAATACAAAAAAGTGCTGATTACAGTAAACGACAAGCCTATAGGAAAAGAAATTTGGATTGATAAAGTGACGTATAGAGCGGTATCTTCGCATGAAATGTCCGTCATCGGTCGTTCAAATACGGAAGCTTCAGCAGGCTGATTTTTCCACCATAATAACATAACCTGTGAGCTAAAGTCCGAAATCTGTAGGATTTCGGATTTTTTGCTGAATACAAAGAAATAGAATTCGAAGAGAATCGAAAAATGCCTGATCGAAACCAAAAATTCATTCCTTACGTATAATTACATATTTCGACATTAATTTTCATGTGGTTCCTATATACTATATGGGTATTGAGTAGGTATTTTTGCGCATCTAAGAAAGAAAAGGAGGGAATTAAAAAGTCAACTTCAAAAGAATAATGTTCGTTGCTGTTGAAATTATGCTAACATGAAAGAAATATATCGGACGAACATATGTTCCGTGACAGAGTGCTGTCAACCAATATTGGTACGATATAGAGATGACAAGAAAAGGGGTGAAATCCATGCAGTCAGGTATTCAGGAGAATTTTACTTGGAACCGCGGACATATATTTGCAAGCGGCTCCAACAAAGTTATTTTGTTGGTTGAGTGGTACGGGGGAGCCTTCCGCCAATCACGAAAAAGAAGTACACCCAAACTGATCGCCCAAGATGTGCAGCTGCATTTATGGCTTGAACCGCAAGTCTCGTTGGTCCGTATTTTCGGAGGGAAGGTAGTCAAAAACCTGGGTCAGTCACTCATGATTCCTCTCGGTCATTTGTATGATGGCGTGAAGCAATTTCTGGCCATTGAACTTGCTCTAGAGTCCCAAAGTGCCGGCATGCATGGTGTTTTGTCTGCGCAGTGGAAATTCAAGGAGAAGAACAAGGAACGCATTAAGGAACTTCCTGTGAAGGAATTATATATTAACTACACTTACCATACCGGACTTCTGCAGCAGCCCGAAAATTTCCATGTGAGAAAACACGTGATGCTTTTGGAAACCCAAACGATTTTGAAAGAAGCCATCCGTTTGTTTGAAGAAGGGGATGTTGAACAGGGGGAGTGGCTGCTGCGCCGAAAAGGGGATGAAATGCTGATTGAGGCTGCTCGCTTTACCGACGAACGTTTGCTGGAAGAAGCGGACATGCTTTATCAGCTCAGCGAACATTATGTGGGAACGTATCAGAATCAAAAAATGCTTAAAATTAAAAATGGTTGATATGTTCGCTCGTTTTTATCATTTCGAAGAAGTCAGCCTAGGTGGAAGCCTGAAGCAACAAGCTGGACTGGATTTTTTAGGCAGGATTCACTTTGCTACAAGTCGAATGGACTACATCGTGCAAGTTAAAATGAGTCTGATTTACTATACGAGCTAGGAGAATCCACATGACTGACAGATTAATTCGATTGATGCGCATCATCACGCTTGTCCAAGCTAAACCCGGCATTTTAGCCAGGGAGCTGGCGGAAAGATGCAGCACCACTGAACGGACAATATATCGCGACATGGAGGCTCTGAGCGCCATGCACATCCCCATAACACATATTGGATACGGAAAGGGGTATCAATTTATCGGCAGCTTTGCTCTATATCCATTCGACTGGACAGAAGAAGAGGCACAGGCTTTTAAGGCGTTGGCCAAAGTGAAGGATACAATCAAGCCGCTACTGCCCGACGGGTTCGAAGGAGCCTATGAAAAAGTAATGGCGGCACATCAAAAACAGCGGCTCGAACGAATGGAAACAGAGCTCAGCGAAAAGGGTACCCCTTTATCGGGAAAACATATCCGAAAACCGACAGCCGAGGAACAGTCGCAATATCTGATACCGATTTTATTTGCAACCTTATCCCAACAGATCATCCAAGCAGAATACTATGTACCGGAGCGGAATGAAATTCTTTACGGCAAGATCGATCCCTACCTGCTTGTTCCCTGGCAGCAGCGATTTTATCTGGTCGGGCGCAACCATAACACAGGGAAATTGTATACTTACCGGCTGAAATATTTTGAGCAGGTTGTAGTGCTGGATGATGTTTTTATCAAAGTACATACCAATATACAGCAAGATTGGCAAGGAGATATTTGTGGAAATGAAGAGGGTGAACCGGTTACATTTAAGATCAGGCTGTCCTCTGCGGCGATTCCGAAATATAAGGAAAAAAAAGATTTCGTTCCGTTTGCGGAAACGCCGGAGAAGGATGGAAGCGTCATTTTGGATATTACGGTTGAGGATGTTCCCGAATTTATGAGCTGGATTGTCCAATTCGGTTCCGAGGCAGAAATTATAGAACCTGTTCAATATCGTGAAATGATGAAACGCAATTTAGAAAAATGGCTAGCGGTATATGGTTGAATAGAAAAACTCCGGCGGCTTTATTGCATTAATTCACCAGAGACATGCCAGCATATAACTCTCGACAGCCGACATGCTGGCCCGTGTCTCTGGCTGACTCCTGATGATATCCCTCCCCCAGGGCCTGCACCATGCTCATAAATCCTACTTTCCATGTTTCTCTCCTTGTATTTTAACTTGCGATATTTTTTAGAAACTTCAAGAGGCCCATATCTTATATTAGGAAGAAAACCGCTGCAAGAGGTGGTCTTTTATCTGTTGGAGAACATCAAATAGAGTTTTTTAATATTCCACTGTTTCAGTTTATAGCCCGGGAAATAGAATCTCTATCATATCCTATCATAGCCATATCCTGAGGGGATGGAATTCACTATGCAGGCGCGGATCACAAGCCATTTTTGTTCATGGTTAAAGAATATTCCCTATGTGAAAAACGTATCAAAATTCATTTCCTTATGTTGGGTTTATATGTTAAAATTTATAGATAACCCAAGTTAAAAATTAGGAGAAAAACCAGGAAGCGGGGAATGGGATTTGCGTTCGTTTTTATCTGGGAAATCGCAGGAAGAAATGGATAATGAAAACAAACATAGCTTGAACGTCCGGATCAATATGTTTTTTTTCGGAACTTTTATTATCTTTTGCATTGTTATTGTCCGGCTTGCCATGATCCAGTTTGTTGAAGCTCCTACGTTAACCGAGAAAGAGGCCAATCAGAATACGAAAAATATTCCGCTTCCGCCGGATCGCGGTAATATTTGCGATGTTACCGGGGTTAAGCTGGCGTATTCGAAGCCTGTTCAATCCTTATATATTACGCTTATGAAGGATTACAACAAAACTACGGATAAAGGGAAGAAAAATCGTTCGGAGATCGAAAACGTGGCGGAACGGATGGCCGCCGCATTCAAGCAGCTTGGCGGCCAAAAGGCCAAAGCTATGACCAAGGAAGAAATTATCGAGGCGATGGATCTCGAATCCAAGCGGGATAACGGATATACGCCTAGGCGAATCAAAATGGGATTGGATCAGAAAGAGATTCAATATTTTATGGAGCATAAATCCGACTTTCCCGGCATTGAAATCATCGAAGAGACGCTTCGGCTGTACGATCCGGATACGGTGTCCGTGCAGACTGTGGGATACGTCAAATCATTTAAACGGACGGAAAGCCTGAAAGCATATGATAAAGCCCGGCAGGAAAGCAAGGACGGCACGAAACCGGATGAAACGTACATGAAGGATGAGCTCGTCGGCTTTGACGGCATTGAGTTGTCCTTTCAGGACGAGCTTCGGGGGAAAAACGGCTACAAGGTCATGTCAATCAGTTCCGCCAACATCCCGGAAGAAGTGGTGGATATCGTACCTCCGGTGAAAGGGAATGACGTATGGCTGACGATCCATAAAGAAATCCAGATGAAAACGGAGCAGGCGATCAGGGATCAGCTTGATTGGCTCGGCACCCATGCGGTATCCGGCAAGACGCATCCCGAAGCCGTTACCGGCTACGCGGTCGCGATGGAAGTCGACACCGGCAATGTTGTGGCCATGGCGAGCATACCCGATTACGATACGAATATATGGAAAACGGGTGCGGCATCTACGGCGGATTTCGATAAATTAAAAGGGAATTATCAAAACGGCGCCATTACTCCGCTCAGCTCTGGCAAATCGAAACATGGCTTTGATTCGGCTGTTTTGCTCGGGTCGACGATTAAACCGCTGAGCGTGCTCGTGGGGTTAAACGAAAAGCTTTTTACGACAACTACGACTTACAATGACACAGGGATTACCTATTTCGGGAAGGAGCAAAAACCTGTCCGCAATTCCGGTGGACACGCATATGGTTTTTTTCGCACGCCTGCCGATGCCATCGAGAAGTCTTCCAACGTGTTTATGGTCGATATGGTAGGTAACAGTTTATATAAAAAGTTCGGGAATAGTGGTGTCGGTGTTTGGGATAGGTATATGAAAGAATTTGGGCTTGGCGTATCGACAGGGATTGACCTTCCTAGAGAATATCTGGGGACGATCGATTATAGACCTGCCGAAGGTAAAAAGAATACGATCGGCAGCCCTCAGGCTGCGCTTGTTTACGCTTCCTTCGGTCAAGGCGGCAAATATACGCCGCTGCAGCTGGCCCAGTACACCGCCACGCTTGCAAATGATGGAGAGCGCATCAAGCCGCAAATCGTCAGCAAAATAACGGATGCGAGCGGCAAGGTTGTTAAGCAAAGCAAACGCGAAGTATTAAATAAGGTGAAACTCGACCCTTCGTATTGGAAACTGATCCGAAGAGGGATGAATACGAAAGTAGACGAAGCCTTCGCTGGATTCCCCTATGACTTTGCCAGAAAAACCGGCACATCGCAGCAGGATGCAGGGCGAGACGGGCTTATAGACAATGGCGTATTTATCGCCTACGCCCCGCGTAACAATCCAAAGCTGGCGGTAGCGGTCGTCATTCCGGAAGGCGGATTCGGCGCATCCAGCGCCGCGCCGGTAGCGCGCAAAATTTTCGATGCTTATGATGAGGTCTACGGGTTAGACGGCGTACCGAAAAAACAGCTACAGAATCAGAGCGCGGGGAACGAAGCGGAAAAAGCAAAGGGAGCAAAGGATAATACAGCACATTAAGCTTTGTAAGACGCGGCAGATCGCTGAGCCATTTGCGGTCTGCCGTTTTGCTTTTTAGATACATAAAATAAATTGGTTTCATATATCGCAAAAAAATACCTGGAAGAATGGATGACGGAATTCCTGCCTTGGACATTGCACCCTTTTGGTTGAGCCAGGGAGGACCATGCCCGCGATAATCCGAACATAATAGCGGCAAATGTGCATTAAATCTAACCTCTTTCCTCTCAAATATGGTCGAACCTTAGCGAAAGATGCCGAACACCCCTCATCTGTGTTAAAATATTTAATGTTATTTTGTATATTGCTTATATTGTTTGGGCAGAGAGGAGGGGGAAGCCGGTGAGTGACTATACACCGGACCATCCGGAACAAGAGGAAACCAAGAAAAAGGGCAATTTGAATCTCAGAATTAACTTGTTCTTTTTCAGCACTTTTATCATTTTTTGCGTTATCATCATCAGACTTGCCATTTTGCAGTTTGTCGAAGGCCCGACGCTGACGGAGAAGGAGTCCAGCAATATCGTTAAGGATGTCCCGCTTCCGCCGATCCGCGGTACTATTTTTGATGCAGCAGGCGTAAAGCTGGCGTACTCGACACCGACGCAATCGCTTTATATCACTTTGATGAAGGATTACAGCCAAAAGAACGGGATAAAAAACCGTCCTGAGGCTGAGGAACTTGCGCAGCGACTTTTGGAAGTATTCGATAAATACGGCGATTCCGACAAAAAAATGACCAAGCAGGATATCATCGACGCCATGGATCTGGACTACAAAAAATATGCGGGATATTCGCCGCGGCGGATTAAAATGGAACTAAACCAAAAGGAAATCGCGTATTTCAGCGAGCATAAATCCGATTTTCCGGGCATTTCCATCGAAGAGGAAAGCGTCCGCCATTATGATCCGGATACGGTAGCCGTGCAGACGATCGGATATATCCGTACGTTCAGCGGTTCGAAAAGTTTGGCGAAGTACAAAGGAATCGACGAAGCCCAGCGCAGCGCAGACGTTACGAATGATCCCGGAATGATCTACACGGAACCGGAATTCGTCGGATTTGACGGGCTGGAGCTGATGTATCAGGACGAGCTCCGCGGCAAGAACGGATACAAAAAGGTACCGATCAATCCGCGCAACATGCCGGAGGGCGTAGATGAAATCGTGCCGCCGGTGAAAGGCAACAATATCTACAGCACGATCAACAAAGAGGTGCAGCTGGCCACAGAGAAAGCTATTACGGATCAATTGAGCTGGCTGCATTCCCATCCAGTTTCCGGTCGAACCCACCCGAATGCAACCACCGGGTTTGCCGTAGCGATGGAGGTTAAGACGGGAAATGTCGTTGCGATGGCCAGCATGCCTGACTATGATCCGAATATTTGGCAGACTGGCAGCGTAACGCCTGAGAACTGGAAGAAAATTCAGAACATTTATTTGAACGGCACCATCCGTTCATTCAGCCCCGGGAAAAAAGGCGACCACCCGGAATCGGTGGTGCTGCTTGGTTCGACCCAGAAGCCGCTTAGCGTATTGCTTGGCTTAAACGAGGGATTGATCACGACCAACACGTATTACCAGGATAGGGGCGCCGCTTATTTCGGTAAAGAAGGCCATCAAACCCGTGTTCAGAACTCAGGGGGCCACGTTTACGGCGGCATGGATCCGGCCAAGGCGATTGAGAAGTCTTCCAACGCCTTTATGGTCGAAATGATCGGGAACAGACTTTATAACAAATACAAAGATAAGAGTATCGGTGTCTGGGATGAATACATGACTAAGTTCGGACTTGGTGTACTGACGGAAAGCGGCCTGCCGGGAGAATGGAAAGGACGTAAAGAGTACACGAACGTCAAGCAGGCGGGAAGTACACAGGCTGCCATGGCCTATGCATCTTTTGGCCAGCAGGGGAAATACACGACTCTGCAGCTGGCGCAGTATACCGCAATGCTGGCGAATGAAGGCAAGCGGCTGAAACCGCAGTTGGTCAGCAAAATAACCGATGAGAAGGGGAATGTCGTCAAGACCTTTAAACCGGAAGTCTTGAATACGGTGAACTTCCCCAAATCCTATTGGAATGAAATCCGGACCGGGATGAAGAGCTCCGTATCCGCCTTTGACGATTTTAAGTATCCATTTGCACGGAAGACAGGTACGTCAACCCAACAGGTTGGCCATCAACTCGTCGATAACGGCGTATTCATCGCCTATGCTCCGCGGGATAATCCGGTGCTGGCCGTAGCCGTTATGATTCCAGAAGGCGGCTTCGGTTCGCAAAGCGCCGCGCCGGTCGCCCGGAAAATATTCGACGCGTATGACCAAGTGTATGGACTGGATGGCGTACCGAAGGGGAATCTGAATACGGATGCCAACGGAAACGGTAACGCAAGCAGCACTGGCAATACCGCTCAAGGCAATCATTAAATATATTTGATCTGACCGGCATTTACGCAAATGGGGGATTTTGGCCTTTTTCGGCCGAAATCCCCTTTTGTAGCTCTCCCCGGCTTTGTGGTAAAATGTCCGTATGTGTGCTTGAATCGTGAAAATGAGAACAAGTAAGGAGGATCAGCCATGAAAAACAGATTTAAATTACTTGCGCTGGATATGGACGGCACGCTGCTGACGAGTGAACAAACCATTTCTCCGGATACGTCCAGATGGATACAAAAAGCTAAGGATCAGGGCGTTCATGTCTGCCTGTCAACCGGCAGAAGCTTCGGGAGTGCCTGGCCTTATGGGGATGAATTGGGGCTTACGACGCCGCTGATTACGGTCAACGGCAGCGAGGTATGGCGTGCCCCGCATGATTTGTACCAACGTTCGCTGATGGATCCGGCGCTCATTTCCGATATGCATGATATTGCAGTGAAGGAAGACTGCTGGTATTGGGCCTACTCCGTCGACCGGGTATACAACAAGGACAGCTGGATAGGCGGAATTATGGATATGGAATGGCTCAAATTTGGTTTTCATACGGAGGATGACGATGCCCGGCACCGCATTTTAATGAAGCTGCAGGATATGGGCGGACTTGAAATTACTAACTCGTCGCCCCATAATCTCGAAGTGAATCCGCAAGGCATCAATAAAGCCGCAGGGATCCGGACCGTTTGCGGTTTGCTGGGACTTGAGATGAGCGAGGTGATTGCGGTCGGCGACAGCATGAATGATCTGGCTGCGATCGAAGCGGCAGGATTGGGCGTTGCGATGGGTAATGCGCAGCAGGTCGTAAGGGAATCCGCCGATTTCGTCACCGCAAGCAATGACGAAGACGGCATCGCGGAAGTCATCCGGAAATTTATTTTTTGAATGAAGCGGAACTATTCCGCATTTTGCAAAAGGGGGCTGAAAGACTGTGGCTGTACTCGGATGGATTTTGGTCATTGCCCTGTTTGCCATTGGTTTGGCTGGGGCGGTAGTTCCCGTGCTGCCGGGTTCCATAGCCATTTTTGCAGCCTTTTTCGTTTACGGTTGGTTTTTTACATTCAAGCATTTCAATGTATGGTTCTGGATCATCCAATCGCTGATTATGATCGTGTTGTTTGTAGCGGACTACGCGGTGAGCGCTTGGGGAACGAAAAAATACGGGGGCTCTAAGCTCTCGGTTATTTTAAGCACCATCGGCGTCATTATCGGACCTTTCGTCATCCCGGCGTTCGGACTGGTCATCGGCCCGTTTCTCGGGGCTTTTGTCGGCGAGCTGATTGCCGGTGCTTCGGTATCGAAATCAGTGAAAGTCGGATACGGTACGCTGGTGGGATTGTTTAGCAGCATGGTGATGAAAATCATTTTGCAAATCGTGATGATTGTCGTGTTTTGGATTTGGATTATTTGATGACGATATAAGTTGAACAATTATTGCGGATGGGTAAGCAGCCTCAACTTATATCGATTTGTTGGGTTATTTTTATATTGTCATATGCTCCATGGGGGTTGCTCGCTGGGGGAAAGAAGGGAAAAGAGTTTGGCTAAAAAAGAATCGTTTATTAAGGGTACGCTGATCCTGGCTGCCGCCGCATTGGTGGCACGGGTCCTCGGTCTGGTTCAGAGGGTGCCCCTGGATCATTTATTTGATGATGTCGGCAAGGCTTCATTCTCCATTGCGAACAACGTATATCTGATGCTGCTTACGGTAGCGACCGCCGGGATTCCGAGCACGCTCAGCAAGATGGTGTCGGAACGTTACGCTTTGAAGCGTCCTGGCGAAGCCCGCCAGGTCTATCATGCGGCACTGCTTTTCGCCGTATTTGCCGGAGTTATTATTACGGTGCTGCTGTATATTTTGGCGCCGTATTACGCGACTTACGTCTCCAAACAACCGGAGGCGACGCTTGCTATTCGCGCCTTGGCGCCCGCGCTGCTCCTGTTTCCTGCCATCGCGATGATGCGCGGTTATTTTCAGGGACGGAACAACATGACTGCCGGCGGCATTTCGCAGATCGTCGAGCAGTTCGCGCGTGTCGGCACGGCTATTATTTTGGCTTATATATTGCTTAAATCCGGTTATGACGGCAGCTGGGTTGCTGCGGGAGCGTCCTTTGGGGGCGTGCTCGGAAGCATCGGGGCGTTTGCGGTCATGATGTATTATACGGTAAAAATCCGCCGGGAGGATAAAGCTCAGATGCTTCAGGAAGAAGCGGGGGTCAAACTTCCGATGTTAAGTATTTATAAGGACATTTTTACCTTGTCCATTCCGATCGTGCTTTCGTCGCTGGCGGTTCCAGCCGTTAATTTCATCGATTCCTCTATCGTCAATCCGCTGCTGATCGGTCAGATCGGTGAAGCGAAAGCGACGCAGATGCTCGGGCTCCTCGGCCAGCGTGCCCAGAGTATCGCCGGTATCCCGCCGATTCTGGCGATTGCGCTTAGCACGTCACTGATTCCGGTCATTTCGGCGGCGTTTGCGCGGAAGGATCAGGAGCATTTGCAGCAGCAGATGACGCTGGCATTGCGGATATCCGTTTTGACCGGAATGCCGATCGTCATTGCGCTCTGCACGGCGGCTTATTCCATCAACGGCCTCCTGTTCAGCAGTTTGGACGGCAGCGGGCTGATCATGCTGCTTACGTTCGGGACGATTTTCCAGATAACGATGATGACCACCAATTCGATTCTGCTTGGCGTAAACAAAGCAAACTTGTCGATGATCAACGTAGGGATCGGCATTCTGGTGAAACTGGCGGGAAGCTGTCTGCTCGCTTTATGGTTCGGAATTTACGGTATCATCGCCGCTACCGGTCTCTGCTTCTTGGTGATTACGCTGCTGAACCTCAGAATGCTGAAGGTTATCGTACCCTTTTCCATTCTCGGCAAACGTTGGACAGGCTTCCTCGTGACGGTCATCCTGACCTCTGCGGTGGGATATGGACTGAACGAGTTGGGAATCCTGATGACGCATATCATGCCCGCCCGGCTTGCATTTTTGATTACCTGCATGATCGTTGGCGGGGCGGTCGTGATTTTGTATCTGGTGCTGCTGATCATGTTTGGCGTGCTGCGCCAGCATGAACTTGCAAGTTATCCGCGCAAGGTGCAGAAGCTGCTTCGTCCGCTGATGCGTCTCCAGCCTTCCAGATTCAAAACCGGGAATACGGAGGAAGGAAAATAACGGCTTTGGCCGTTGCCTATCTTCCATGCGGCTGCTGCGGCGATGCGCCGGATGAGCGGGGAAGGGCCCTTTCAGCATCATGCGTCAAAGCTGCCTTCTGCACTGCGTAGCGGTGGGCATGCGACATTTCGATGAGAACCGGCCTTTTCGGACGGGTGATCTGCTCGATGGCTGTCCAGGTTTTGAACCAGTCATAGCTTGTAATCGGCTCAAATGGCATATCATGCCATACTTCATGCAGTGTAGGGCTGTACAGCCGTTTGCCCGGCGGCAGCCATTCTTGTTTGAGCAGTTCTGCGCTCTCCTCCGGAGAGTTCAGGGCTGCTTTTTTGTCGCTGGTGAACATTCTGGGCCAATATTCCTGACGTGACCCGAGATGAACCGTGCGCTCCGCAAAAGCCTGAACTCCGGCAAGAACCTCCTTATATCCGAACAGCATGGCATAAAGCGCCTTGCCGAATGCGATCCGTTCCTCCAATTTCGAAAAGCGCTCCAGAACCAGGCCGACCATACCCCGGCAGCCGGTAAATTCGGCTTCTTCCGGATCCGCGTTCTCAGTTGATGGTCCAGGTATAGGTAGGGGAGCGATAGGGGCAATATTTTCACTCTCCTCTGCCTTGCCGGATTCAACAAGCATCGGAAAAATAACCTGGTTCATTTGAAATCTGCTGTTAAGCTTAAATACCGGGTTTTGCAGAATGTTTTTTTGAAAATAGCTGTTTTGGATGACTCTGCCTTCGATATAGTTCTGCTCGTTGATAATAAGTCCGACGGCAAGCAGCGCACTGTCGCGCCCAATCCAGAACCGTTCCCAGAACGGACGCATAAATGAAGAAACCCGGAATTCGGGAAGCAGGTGGAACAGGCTTCTTTCAAGCTTCCGGCTGTGCATATAAAGCAAAAGCTGGGGATAGGCGTCAAGGAAAATAAGGGCGTTGCTGCGCTCAAGCATCTGGTACATATCTTCCCGGAATGAATCGGTAACCGTATCGGACAGAAGTCCGCCCTTTAAGTCGGTCATGCTCCAGCCGGCGTTGCGGGATACCATATGGGCAAGGAAAGACCAATGCAGCTCGGGAAAGGCGCGATAGCAGTCATAATAAGCTTTCGTACGGGTAATATTGCTGCGGTTGGCTTCCAGTACGGCTTCACGGATCATTTGCACGATGTCACGGTCTTCCGACGTGAACATGGGCGCAGTCTCTTCTTTGCCGAAGGCGCTGTCACGCAAACGGTTCCGGTCGTTCAGCATCCGGTGGAGCTGTTCGCGAATGCTGAGGGCGGCTGTTTCCTTCCAGCCAAGCGTTCTGCGGTCTTTAATGAGCAGCTGCGAAGCTTTCCAGCAGGCATATTTGCCTTTCACGGCCTCAGCGGCCGTTTGGGGCAATGTTTTCGCAATCCTGATAAATCCCTGGAATGAAGAATTTTCTCCTGCCTTCTCCGACACTGGCGCCCTCGTCCTTTCCGAAATGAAATAATCTAGGCGCAATCCAAAAAATAGTGAATCAGATTAATTGAATGGTCTCTCATTTTTTGATCGCGCCTTAGTCACAGTATGGCTCAAATATTTGACTTCCACTCCATATTTTGATTCACTAAAGAGAGAAATTTTCAAAAAGGGAAGATTTGGAGTAAATATGCGCAGAAAGGACTGATTACAGATGGAAAAGATAACCTCCAAAGCTGAATTTCAGGTTGCGATTCAATCCCCGCGGCTCACTGTCGCTGTGTTCAAAGCCGATTGGTGCGTAGATTGCAAGTTTATGGACCCGTTTATGCCGGATGTGGAGGAGAAGTTTGCGAATGACATGACGTTGGTTGAAGTCGATGTCGACAAGGTCGGGGATGTCAGCCAGGAGCTGAATATTCTCGGGATTCCAAGTTTTGTCGCTTTTACCGACGGGCGCGAGCTGGTTCGTTACGTCAACAAGCTGCGCAAATCGCGGGAAGAAATCGAACATTTTCTCCAGCAGGCGCTTGATGTATACCAGTCCATTCATAAATAAGGAACATACAGGCCGCACTGTCCCGGAATGAGCGGTGCGGCTGTTTGTTTCTCTTAAAGTTCGTATGCGTTTTCTTTGTGTGTTTTGTCACAATTTGGACATATATCGCCATGTTTTAATCAGGTATAATGAATGGGATTGGTAAATATACGAAACGCTTCATTTGCTTGGAGCGTTTTTAATTTGAGTTGCGGGTGAGAAAATTTGAATACGAAACAATTAAAATGGCTTAGTTACCTGACTTTTATTGTCATGTTCTTTGCTACCTTTGGCGGAACCGTTGTCACCAAAACCGATTCCGGGCTTGGATGCGGCCATGAGTGGCCTCTGTGCCACGGCCAGTTTGTACCCGCGCATACCGTTGCTTCACTCATCGAATATTCCCACAGGCTGGTTAGCGGGTTGGCGGGGCTTACCGCGGTTGCGGTTGTCGTCGCATTTTGGCTGTATGCCAAAAAACGCAAAGATTTGCGCATGTACTCCGTGCTGACATTGATTTTTGTCATTGTTCAAGCATTGATGGGGGCGCTCGCTGTTGTTTATGACCAGTCTTCCGCTGTGTTAGCGCTTCACTTCGGTTTCTCCCTGATCGCTTTTGCCAGCTCGCTTATGTTGGCGCTCGGAGCCAGGAAAATGGACAAAGACAGCGGGACCGGCTTACGCAAGGAATCCGTGTCCGTCACTCCGGCGTTCCGCAATTTCGTCTGGGCAGTCACGATTTACTCCTACATTGTGGTATACGTCGGCGCCTATGTCAGCCATACTAGCTCTGCTGGTGGATGTTCCGGCTGGCCGCTGTGCAACGGAAAGATCATACCTGAACTTACAGGCAGCGTCGGTGTCGCGTTTATCCATCGCCTGGCAGCCCTGGTTCTGTTGATTGTAGTGGCGATCATGGCCCATTACGCCTACTGGATGCATCGAAACAGCCGCGAGCTTCGGACTCTTGGAATCGCTGCCGTAACCTTATGTTTGCTGCAGGTATTTAGCGGTGCCGGCATCGTCTATACACTTAGCAAACCTGAGCTGTATATTTTTGCCGCACTATTCCATAATCTGCTTATTTCCTCGTTGTTCGGCGTACTTTGCTACCTGAGTGTAAGAGTGTGGCAGCTCGGGAAAGAGCCTGCCGAACAGTTGAAAACCGCCTCGAATGTTTAAATATACCATTTTACTGCCGGGAGAGAGGCCGATGCTGCGAACATTGCTTGGAGAAATGCCCCGTCAAAATAACGGGCTGTTGGGGGAAGCCATTCAAACGATGTATCAAACGATTCAGCTGCTGCAGACGGAAATGAAGAAAAACGCAGACCCTAGCCATGATTTTCGCAGATTGGAAATATGGACGCGCGGACTTGTCTCCTCGCTGGACGAGCTTGAACAAAGCTGGTATGCGGCCTGTTTTTTTCGCAAATCGGTCAAGGCGGGGTATGTGGATGATATGACTCCCCGGGAGCAAGAGGAATATGCCAGATACGTCTATTTTTACAAGAACGGCTTCATCCGTGTTTTTTCGGTATTGGATAAGCTCGGGACCGTATTAAACGATCTATACGATTTGAATACGTCCAAAGTCAAAGCGCATTATTCGTATTTCACCGTCCTGAGACAGTTTCATTATCTCAAGCATCATCCGAAACTGGCTGACGAGCTGTCCGTCATCAAAAACGAGTACCGCGGCGTGATGAATGTACTGCGCAAGCGGCGGAATGCGGAAATCCATTATATGAATGCGGAAATGCAGGATGATTTATGGCAGCGGCATCAAGGCCTGAACAACAAAGTGGAGCTGGAGGATCTGGATCAGCATCTGGATGATCTGAAGCGGGGACTCGATATGGTTTGCAAATCTTTGCTCGCCTCTTTTCGTTACACGAATGAACTGTGGTCGCGAAAAGGGATGAAGACGTAAACCTGTTCAACAATTTTCCTTTTGACAAGTCGGGCAAAAGTGATTATACTGAATCACATGAAAATATAACAATTAATTGCATACATTTTTTCTTATCGAGAGAGGCGGAGGGACAGGCCCGATGAAGCCCGGCAACCGATTTCGGAGCGGCAATAACCCGAGTTCTGAAATGACATGGTGCTAATTCCTACAACTGCAGGCAAAGACTGCAGATTGGCAGATGAGAAAGGAAGCGACTTCACATAAGAAGAGCCCTTTTGAATTTTGTCAAGAGGGCTCTTTTATTTTGTCTATTTCCGGACGGAAAGAAAGATATAATAGAAGCCATAGCGTAAAGAATCAAGAAAGGAGAGCTTCGGTTTGATTGAATTGAAACAGGTAACAAAGAAATACGGTAAAGGAGCTAAAACGACAGAAGCTTTATCCGGCCTGAATTTGTCGATTCGAAAAGGTGAGATTTTCGGCGTGATCGGACATTCCGGCGCTGGCAAAAGTACGCTGATCCGCTGCATGAACTTGCTGGAGCGGCCGACTTCGGGAGAAGTTTGGGTGGATGGAGTGGATCTGACGAAACTGAACAAACAGCAGCTTCAAAATAAACGCAGATCCATCGGCATGATTTTTCAGCATTTTAACCTGTTGAGCTCGGCGACCGTTTACGATAATATTGCATTCCCTCTGCAGTTGGCCCATGTCCAGAAAGAAAAGATTGCCGCGAAAGTGAATGAACTGCTGCAGCTGGTTGGGCTTGAGGCACACCGCGACAAGTACCCGGCGCAGCTGTCCGGTGGACAGAAGCAGCGTGTCGGCATTGCCCGCGCATTGGCCAGCGACCCGCAGGTGCTTTTATGCGATGAGGCGACTTCTGCTTTGGATCCGCAGACGACGGATTCGATTCTGAAGCTGCTCCTCGACATCAATCAAAAGTTCCATTTGACCATCGTCCTTATAACGCATGAAATGCATGTCATCCAGAGCATCTGCGACCGGGTGGCGGTCATTCACCAGGGGGGAATCGTCGAAGAGGGGGCGGTGACGGAAGTGTTTTTGAAGCCGCAGCATCCCGTGACCAGGGAGTTCATCCTTGGCGAAGCAGGGGAGTCGGCACAGCTTGCGCTGCAAGCACCGCATGACGCTTCATCCCGTCTTTGCAAGCTGACCTTCTTGGGCGCTAAGACGTATGACTCGATTTTGTCCAGAACGGCCAGACAAACCGGCGTAGACTTCGCCATATTGCAGGGGACCATCTCCAAGATCAAAGACATCCCTTACGGCCAACTGATCGTCCGCCTGGAAGGGGATCCCGGCCAGATTGAGCAAACCATTCGCCAGGTTGCAGCCGAAGGTTTGGACGTGGAGGTGTGGGACTGATGTGGGGATTTGATTTTTCGCAGCTGGATTGGAATGAAATCGGTACGGCGAGCGTCGATACCTTGAAAATGCTTGGCGCTTCGGCCATTTTCACATTCATCCTCGGGTTGCCGCTGGGCGTGCTGTTGTACCAGACTTCACGGTCTTCAACCGGATGGGTGCGCGTGGTATATACCGTATTATCGGTGATCGTGAATATTCTGAGATCCGTGCCGTTCATTATCCTGATCGTGGCGCTCATTCCACTCACGGTGTCGATCGTCGGGGTTTCCTACGGGGTACTCGGAACGATCCCGCCGCTGGTCATCGGGGCCGCGCCGTTTTTCGCCAGACTGGTGGAAACTTCGCTGCGCGAGGTGGACCGGGGCGTTCTGGAAGCCGCGCAATCCATGGGCGCTTCAACCTGGCAGGTCATCATGAAGGTGCTGCTGCCTGAGGCAAGACCGGGCCTGCTTGCAGGCATTACGATTACGGTCGTGACGCTGGTTTCCTACACCGCGATGTCCGGCATGGTCGGCGGGGGCGGCCTGGGGGATTTGGCGATCCGCTATGGATATTACCGTTATCAGAAGGAAGTCATGATTATTTCCGTATTGTTTATGATCATTCTGGTGCAGGTGCTGCAGATGGCGGGCGACCGGTTCGTCAAGCATTTTACGCGCAAGTGATCGCATGATGAAAGGCAATGCCATCCGGGATTTCGGATGTTCATAGGAAAGCTTCGCTCAGGCATGATTTTCCCTACAGAAAATAGTCATGCGCGAAGTTTTTCATAAATAAATCTTATTAAACTGATGAACTTAAGGGGGATTTAAGATGAAAAAAGGATTGTTTGCAATTCTCAGCTTGATTTTGGTCGTGGCGCTTGCCGCTTGCGGCAGCAAAAGTGCCGATGAAAAACCGGCGGCAGGAGGCGGAGACAAGGGGACCGAGGCGAAACCCGTTACGTTGACGGTTGGAGCTACCGCCGTACCGCATGCGGAAATTTTGAAGCATATTCAACCTGCGCTTGAAAAAGAAGGCGTTAAGCTCGAAATTAAGGAATTTTCCGATTACGTGCAACCGAATGTTCAAACGTTCCAGAAACAACTTGACGCGAATTTCTTCCAACATAAGCCTTACCTTGACGATGAAAACAGCACACGCAAAATGGACCTGGTACCTGTGGTAGCCGTGCACGTCGAGCCGCTCGGAGCCTATTCCAAAAAGCATAAATCCGTGAATGAAATTCCGGACGGCGCCGTGGTCGGCATTCCGAACGACAAAACCAACGGCGGCCGCGCGCTGAGCCTGCTGGAGAAAAACGGTCTGATCAAGCTGAAAGAAGCCAATATGATCCAGGCTACAGTAAAAGACATCGTGGAAAATCCGAAAAATATTAAGATCAAAGAATCGGATGCCGCTATGCTGCCGCGCCAACTGGCAGAATTCGATCTCGCTGTCATCAACACGAACTATGCCCTGGATGCAGGAATTGACCCGCTGAAGGATGCATTGTTCATGGAAGATAAGGATAACCCATATGCCAACATTCTTGTTGCCCGTCCGGATAACAAAGATTCCGACGCCATCAAAAAGCTGGCTGCGGCCCTGACTTCCGACGATGTGAAGAAATTTCTTGAAGATCAGTACAAAGGCGCCGTAATTCCTGCTTTCTAAGCGGCACTCACAACATTATATAGCTATAATCGCGATCCGCACAGGCGATGCTGCCTGTGCGGATTTTTGGCTTTTCAAGCAGGTTGTAGATGCGTTGTCATGGGATCGTGCTGCAAGTTGTGGGACTTCGCTAAATCTTTTATACTAGAACCATGGAGATACATAATTGACATTGGCGGGATTATCGATAGGCGACCGTGATCTTCTTTTGTATGAAATGATCCGCTGAAGCGATGGTCATTGATGCATTCGGGCGAGAGAGGGGGAGCATTGTGAAGGATAGAATTGCCTTGATCACTGGGAGTGCGAAAGGGCTTGGAAAAATGACGGCGCTTACGCTTGCCGAAGCCGGCTGCGATATTGCGCTTAATTATGTTCACAGCCGTGAGGAAGCGGAAGAACTGCAGCAGGAGATCAAAGAGCTTGGCGTACGCTGCATTGCCGTTCAGGCGGATATTTCCGACAGCGTACAGATTGAAGAACTGGTGCGTCAGGTGGAGTCGCGGCTTGGAAGCGCGGACATTGTAGTGAACAATGCGGGTCCTTTTATCCGCGAACGTAGACTTTTTTTGGAATATACCCAAGAAGAGATTTTGTCGCTGATTCAGGGAAATCTGGTTGGCACGATGCTGCTGGATCATCTCGTACTGCCGGCCATGCGCCACAAGAAATGGGGACGCATCATTCATTTCGGGTATGGCCATGCCGCTGAGGCAAGAGCTTGGCCGCATCGCGCGGTGTACGCCGCTGCCAAAACCGGGCTTGTTTCGTTCACGAAGACGCTGGCGGTGGAAGAGGCTCCTTTTGGGATTACCGTGAACATGGTTTGTCCGGGGGATATCCGCGGCAGCAACAAGGAGAAGGCCATCGCGGAGGTCGCTGGCCTGGAAGATGGGGAGACACCCCGCGGCCGGCCTGGGAGCGGCGAGGACATCGCTCGGGTCATTCGTTATTTATGCCATGACAAATCGGATTTCATTACCGGGAATATTATGGATGTATCCGGAGGGCTGGACCCGATCCGGCCTTGGATTGAACCGGCCGGACCGAAGTGACCTGGCGATACTCGGACTGCATATACGCAAAAAAGAGTCCTGCTCTTCTAATGAGTGCAGGACTCTTGCGCTTGCAAGTTATGGGATGGGATTAGAATACTTGAATAACATCGTTGATGCCATCAACCTCTTCGACGAGGGCGCGTTCAATCCCGGCTTTGAGAGTAATCGTGGAGCTTGGGCAGCTGCCGCATGCACCCATCAATTTCAATTTGACGATGCCGTCTTCTACGTCAACCAGTTCCACGTCACCGCCATCGCGTTGAAGGAACGGACGAAGTTTATCGAGTACTTCCGCTACCTCATCATACATGGTGCTTTCAGCGTTTTCGCTCATGATTTTCAACTCCTTTCCTATAATGATTATTATATTATAAATGAAGATAAAATAAAATGGCCAGATCTGGTTGTACGGATAAGGCGTTGATATTATGATCTTCCAAGGCTAAACTAGGAGTAGTCTTTATTTCAATGATTTTTTAAGTGGAGCAGGTGATTACACATGAGACCCATCATCGAATTCTGCACGAACAATATGCATTTCGGAACCGATGAAGTTATGGACAATCTGGAGGAGAACCCGGATTATGATGTTATAGAATACGGCTGTCTAAGCAATTGCGGCCAATGCGCCATGATGCCGTTCGCCATGGTAAACGGCGAAATCATCGACGCAGACACCGCGGATGGCCTGTATGAAGCCATTATGGCCAAAATAAAAGAACTCGAGGCTTGGGACAGCCTCGAGCTGGATTAGCCGAAATGGCGTCTGGACAACCAGAGTACCCCGCTCTTCAGGAGACGGGGTACTCTTCCTTTTACGGAAGTTTTCCCCATCAATCCAAAGCCGGCTTTGCTGCCGAGCGAACCGAGCGTGCCTTTCAGGCGGATTTTATGAAGTTTGGGCGTTTCCCCTCGCCAGAGAGCATGAATGACCTCAGCAACCTGCTCGGCCTGAGCGCCTGCAGCTTGCGCGCTGGGTGCGAAAGGAATGCTTGCGCAATCTCCAATCACGTAGACTTCCGGATAATCGGGAATTTGGGAATACTCATTAATCACAACCCGTCCTCCCGGATCTTTGGGCACATTCAGGTCCTGAACGACTTTTACCGGCTGAATTCCGCCGGTCCAGACGGTGGCGTCCGTATAAATCGCCTCATCCCCATTGTAGACCGTCCCTTCTTCGACTCGGGAAACGGAGATATGCGAGCGGGTTAGGACGTCATGATCCCGGAACCACTGCTCAACATAAGCGGATACCGTGGATGGAAATGCCGATAGCACCCGGCTGCCCCGGTCCAGGATGGTAATGTTCAGGTCTGGGCGGCTTTCGCGCACCTCGGCAGCCGTTTCAACGCCGCTTAGGCCCCCGCCGATAATATGGATTCGTCCATAAGGTTTGATATCATTTAACCGTTGGTATGTCTGTCTGGTACTGGAAAAAGTCTGAATGCTGTTCGTGTACTGCTCGGCACCCGGAATACCGTGGTAGCGGTCCGTGCAGCCAAGCGCAATGACAAGATAATCATATTCGATCGGCTCGTCCTGATCCATGTGAACCAGTTTGTTTTCCAGATCGATGGAAGTGACCTCGCCGTATCTCTTGGTCAGCTGCCCATGGTTTGGAAACTGAATCCGCAAATCAAAATCCGAAGCAGTGCCTGCGGCAAGCGCGTAGTATTCCGTTTTGATGCCCTGAAAGGGCATGCGGTCCACCAATACCAGCTCGATATCAGGGGGCAGGTGGCTATTGGTCAGACCTTGAATCATGGCGAGACCGCCATAACCTCCGCCTAAAATGACAAATTTTCGCATCCGTCCGTCTATCCTTTCTTTGCATCGCGTTAAAGACTTTTGGCAGCGATTAGGAAATTGATTAATCCTAATCAATTTCCTAATGTCGCTGGTTGCTCTAATGAGATGGATTTTTCCTGCTCAATTTCCTAATGTCGCCGGGAGCTATTATGAAATTGATTCTTCCTACTCATATATTTTGATTTCATTGTAAAAAGTATCCCGTTCAACCGGAATGCGTCCTGCGCCTTTAATCAGCCAAATCAATTCATTGCGCGTCAAGCCTTCAGGCGTGAGGGCGCCGGCAGCATGGCTGATCCGTTCCTTGAGGATCGTGCCGTGAACGTCTGAAGCCCCGAAGGTAAGGGATACCTGGGTCAATTGCGGACCGATATTGATAAAATAGGCTTTAATATGGTTGATGTTATCAAGCATCAATCGGCTGATCGCGATGGTTTTCAAATCCTCATACGCAGAGTTGCGGCGCATGATGCCCGCATTTTTGTTTCTTGGCTGCATGGACAGCGGGATGAATACCAAGAACCCGTTCGTCTCGTCCTGAAGCTCACGGATTTGCAGCATATGGTTGATCCGGTCCTCATGCGATTCGATGGAACCGTAAAGCATCGTCGTATGGGTCTTCATGCCAAGATTATGCGCGGTTCTGTGGACTTCGAGATATTGCTCGACGTTTGCTTTTTCGACTTTCATTTTTTGGCGGTATTGATCGGATAGAATTTCGGCTCCGCCGCCTGTCAGCGACTTCAGCCCGGCTTTTTGCAGCTCTTTAAGCACTTCTTCGATGCTCAGCCCGCTGATGCGGGTGAAAAATTCGATTTCCGCCGCAGTATAAGCCTTCAGTGTTACATCAGGGAAACGATCCGTGAGCGCCTGCAAAGAATCCACATAATATTGAAAAGGCATGTGATTGTTATGGCCTCCGACAATATGGAATTCGCGTACGCCCGGATGGATATGCTGTTCAACGTATTCAATCATTTCCTGACCCGTCAGCGTGTAGGCGCCTTCGTCGCCCAGATCTTTCCGGAAATTGCAAAACGCGCATCTGGCTTCGCAGACGTTGGTGAAATAAAGGCTCATATTTTCAATAAAATAGACCTTTTTTCCGTTTTTGCGCAAGTTCGCTTCATTAGCCAGCTGGCCCAGAGTCAGCAAATCTTCCGTTTCATAAAGAAATACACCATCTTCGAGGTTAAGGCGTTCCCCGTGGCGTACTTTCTCGGCGATTTCCTCCATTCTTTTGCTGGAGCTTGGTGTGATGATCATGGACATTTCCATTCCTCCTGTACATTTGATGGGATGCGGCTTCGGGTAGAAAACACAAAAAAATCCGCTCGTCGGAAGGTGTCCGGCTTCATTGAATCAAGTCAAGAATAACGGCTTGCTAATGCGCTCCGATGGAGCAAAGGCCGGTTTAATTTGGCGGTGGATCTGCATATTCAAGTACATTCTGCAAGATGGTTTTTGTGAAAAAAATTACAAAAAATTATGGCAGTCCATTGTCCTGCGGGTGACAAAAATCCGACAATTGCCTTTCCCTTGTCGCCCACCCTATTATAAACCTCACATCCAGGCTCCGCAATATGGTAGGGAGGAAAAAAAAGGTCGGTATTTCCTGGCATGAAAGGCGGCCGTTACTTGAGAGGTTGGAATTTGTGGAGTATACTGTGCTTAAGTACCGTAAGGAGGGTGACGTATGATTAATATTAGCGATTCCGCTTTAGATAAGCTTAAAGACATGTTGGCCGAACAAGAGATTCCGAACATGTTCCTTCGTCTGGGCGTACAGGAAGGCGGCTGCAGCGGTTTTTCCTATGCCATGGGCTTTGATGACGAAGAGTCGGAAAACGACGTATATATGAATGTGCAGGATCTGAAGGTCGTTGTGGATAAGCAGAGCCTGCCTCTGATCAACGGTCTGGAGATCGATTACGAGGATGCGGGGATGAGCGGCGGTTTTACGATGCATAATCCGAACGCTACGGCGACCTGCGGCTGCGGCGCTTCCTTCCGCACAGCTACCCAAGCAGGCAAACCTGCGCCGGAAGAATGCTGATCGCAAATCACAACTGAATGATGATGTCTGTAAAAAGGCTCACACCGACTTCGGCCCGAAGTTTGGTATGAGCCTTTTTGTATATGCGTTATTTCTCAGGTTGCCGGTACAATAAAGGTATGATTGACCATGAATACGATCATGGCGCCAGCGATGATGGAAAATACGATGCAGCCTGTTCCCAGCCCTTTGCGTTGATCCTTGATGAATTTGAACCCGATGGCAAAAATGCCGAGGGTTACGGCGACGAGCACGATTGACGTGCCGACCATTGCGATCCAATACAATACTCTGAACAATTCAGCCACGGCCAAGTTTCCTCCCTATGTCACATTCAAATCCCATTATATCGAATTAAGTCATAGACGCCAATAGAACTATTATGCCGATATTTTGCCGGTTTACTCCGCATTGTCCCGATTTAGCCGCTGTTTTTCTGTTTATGTACAAACATACAAGAGAGAATTCCTCTTTGCGAGTATGCTAAAGGATACGAGTAAGAAAGGAGGCGGTACAAGTGGGGGGAAGACAGTTGGCAAGCAAGTGGCTTAAAACCGAAGCGCTGCTGACAGACCCTGAAGTGGCCCCTTATATTCCGCAAACCAGAACCTTAACTAGAGAAAACTTGCAGGTGATGCTGGGAGCCCACGGATTTGTTGTCGTCAAACCGATTGTAGGCGGCGGCGGTTACGGCGTTATCAAGGTAGCCCGATCCGGCTCGCGTTACAGTATTACTTATTCCTCGAAAACGAGTCATTATAATTCTTTTCAAGCGATGTACAGCAGCCTGATGCGTGTCAAAGTCAATCGGAAATACTTGATTCAGCAAGGGATTCATCTGGCGCGTATTCAAGGCCGTCCGATCGATTACCGCGTAAAATACGTCAAGAACGGAGCCAAATGGGAATACAGGGCTATGGTAGGCCGATTGGCCAGACCGGGATTGTTCGTCACCAATCTGTGCAAGGGCGGAAATATGCTGAGCTGCAGAGAAGGGCTGAGAAGATCGCTCCCGCATATCTCCTCGACGGAAAAAAGAAGAGAAATGCGCAATCTTACACGCAGATGCACCAGTATACTCGAACGGCATTTTCCAGGCATCGGACAACTTGGTTTCGATTACGGGTTGGATCAATCGGGGAAAATATGGATTTTCGAAGTCAATACCAGACCGCAGTGAGTTTGAACAAAATCAATAATGATAGACTAGCAAAAAATTTTTGAGTTGTTCATAAAATGACTTCCTGTGTATAAGTTTTATCCCCAAAATCCACTGCATTTTTATTGATATTACGACACTTGTTAACAAATTATACACAGGATTTCCACAACGACCTGTGGATATTGCGAACGCTTGTTCCGATTAAAAATGTTTGATATGATAGTTTTGAGGAAAATAAAGGAAAGGATGTGAAAGGGATGGCTATCTTGACGGATGAAATGCTTCTAGATTCTTATCATGCGGCCGTTGAACTGATGCTTGACAGGGAGTTTATTACGCTGCTTCTTGCCGAGATTCATAAACGGAATCTTGAGGCTGATCAGCCGGGCGTCGTTCATTGAAAAAAGAATCCGACGCACATCCATCGTTATTTCCTTATGCAGGACTACTTTTACATGTGACGGCGTTTAGGAGGTGCGAATCTATTATCGAGATACATAAAGCCGGTTTTATAAAATTCAGGGTACCCTTATAGACTGCGAGCATTTGCAGCCTCAACAAGGATACCCTTTTTTGTGCTTCGATAGATGAATAACTTTATATAGGCGCTATCAATAAAATGTGGTCTATTCTTTTCTTGATCGCGTCTTTATGGAAGTTTATAGCTTCAAATTGCTGCTGTGACCCGGAGAGAGCTTTGCTTCCGGATCAATATATACTTTGGCGTTATTGACGGCGGTTGGCGCTTCGCCGAATCCGACGGCAATCAGCTTCAGCTTGCCCGGATAAGTTGTAATGTCGCCTGCGGCAAAAATTCCCGGGATGTTCGTTTCCATTCTCGAGTCCACTACAATGGAATTGGATTCGATGTTGATTCCCCATTCGGCAATGGGACCAAGGGAAGAAACGAAACCGAAATTGACGATAACGTCATCGACTTCGACCTCTTGCGTTTCCTTGGTCTTCACATGAGAAAGCGTCACTTTGGCGATTGTATCTTCGCCATGCAGACCCGTGATCTCGGTTGGGGTAACGACATGGACTTTGGAGTTCAGCAGATTTTCTACGCTGTGCTCATGGGCGCGGAATTTATCGCGGCGATGAACAAGTGTCACTTGTTCGGCGATGGGCTCAAGCATCAGTGCCCAGTCGACCGCCGAATCCCCGCCGCCGGTAATCAATACTTTCTTGCCTTTGAAACGATTCAAATCATTAACGAAGTAATGCAGGTTGGCTTTTTCGAATTTCTCCGCGCCTTCGACTTCAAGACGCCGCGGCTGGAATGCGCCGACACCGGCTGTAATGATGACAGCCTTTGCGTGATATTCGCTTTTATCTGTCTTTATAAGAAAATGACGCTCATCCAGCTTCTCCAGGGAAGTAACCTTTTCTTCCAGGCGGACATTGGGCTTAAATAAATCCATTTGCTTAGACAGGTTGTCCACAAGCTCCTGGGCCGTTACTTTGGGGAAACCGGCTACATCATAAATATATTTTTCAGGGTAAAGGGCCGTAAGCTGGCCTCCAAGCTGGGGCATGCTTTCGATCAGCGTCACGGACGCCTGGCGCATGCCGCAATAAAATGAGGCAAACATCCCTGCGGGACCTCCACCGATAATTATTAGGTCGGATATTTCAACATCTTCTGTATGTGATGTCATCGTTTATATGCACCTCCGGTTTGATTTTAGTAGTGAGAACCTTTCTTATTATAATATATCCCGGCTTTGGCTGAAAGGTTTGCGGCAATGCCGCACCAAAATATAAGCAGGTAGAAAGCGGCGGAAGCGGACTCGAAACAGCCCATAAAACGCGGCTTTGGACGGATCAAACCAGGCCAAATAAGACTTGATCTTTTGCCTGAAAGTCGATATCATTTCAATTGTGCATTACCATCTTTTTGTCGAATTTCAGACAATTTCGCCATTGAATTTCAACTTTTATAATTGACCGCTGATAAAATTTTCCACTGATGCCAGAATAGATGCGATTCCTGTTTCATAAAATGCTTAAGATCTCAAAAATCCTGATTATAAAAGTGTATAATTTCACAATGAGTTTTGTAATGTATCACAAAATATATAAATATATAAAGTAGGATTTGGAAGGAGCAAGATGATGAGCAACATTCCCAAGATCGTAATCCTTGGCGCGGGATACGCAGGTATTCTGACAGCACAGCGACTCCAAAAGCAATTAAACTACAATGAAGCCGACGTTACGCTCGTTAACCGACATGATTACCATTATATTACGACCCATTTGCATATGCCTGCCGCAGGTACGGACAGCGTTGAAAATACACGTGTGCCCATTTCGAAGCTGATCGACGAATTCAAAATCGATTTGGTGAAATCCTCCGTTCAGGAAATCCGCCCGCATGAAAAGAAAGTAATTCTGGAAGATGGAACTCTTTCCTACGATTATCTGGTAATCTCTCTGGGCGGCGAACCCGAAAGCTTCGGCATTCCGGGGCTGGCCGATTATGCGATGACGATTCGCAGCATCAATTCGGTTCGCCTGATCCGTAAACATATTGAATATCAATTTGCTCTGTATAAAAATGAAAGACATCCTCAGGAGCGCCTGAATTTTGTCGTTGGTGGTGCCGGATTCAGCGGCATCGAATTCGTGGCGGAGCTTGCGGACCGTATACCGGAATTATGCAAAGAGTATGATGTGGATCCGGGCCTGGTCAACATTTACAATGTGGAGGCATCGCCGACTGCGCTGCCGGGCTTTGCGCCAGAGCTTGTAGAGTATGCCATCGACGTGCTGCAAAGAAAAGGCGTCACCTTCAAACTGGGCGTGGCCATTCAGGAATGCACCCCGGAAGGCGTTCTGCTTGCCACCGGCGAAGAAATCAAGGCGGCCACGGTCGTGTGGACTGGCGGCATCCGCGGCAACCGCATGATCGAAGCGGCAGGCTTCGAGACGGCCCGCGGCCGGGTGAAAGTGGATGAATATTTGCACGCGCCGGGACATGACAACATATATATTATCGGCGATAATGCCCTCGTCTTTAATCCGGAAGGCCGGCCTTATCCGCCGACCGCCCAAATCGCCATGCAGCAGGGCGTATGCTGCGCCCATAACATTGTGGCCGCTATTCGCAACCAGCAGCCGCGCAAATTCGTGTTTAACAACAAGGGCACCGTCGCTTCCTTAGGAAGAGGAGAAGGCATCGCCGTAGTTGGGGATAAACATATCAAAGGCTGGAAGGCCGCGCAGCTGAAAAAGCTGGTTGATATCCGTTACCTCTTTACGATCGGCGGCATTCCGCTTGTGCTGCGGAAAGGGAAATTCCTGTAAGATGCGGCACTGCAGCGTACAGGTGCGCTCACTTTTGACGAGGGATGAGCTGGACCGATATAATGCGTTGATGGAGGTTGGCGGTTATCTGGAGGACCAGAACCGCTATGATCTGGCGTATACAGTGCAGAAGGAAATCGATATTCTGATTCTGCCCGCCATTGAAAGATTAAAGGAGAAAAGCCGCGACCGCGATAGGGCGACAGCGGAGTTTCTGGAATCGCTGAAAAACCAAAGCCGCGATGAGGAATAAAATATTCCGGTTCAAGCGAAAAGCTTGCCTTCCGATGGGAAGGCAAGCTTTTTTTTGGCAGTATAGAATTTATAAGTTTTTTTGGGGGACCCCGCAAAGTATTTGGAATAAGCATCGAAGCGTAGGCTTCACTCAGTACTTTTGCTCCGCAAAAGCGCCCCTCTTTGAGAGGCGCCCTTACTTCTTTCCGATACTCTTTGTGGAGTTATTTTAATGACCATGCAGATTCTTAATTAAACCTTTAGCATTTCATCGAAGGACTCCGATGTCAGCAGTGTTCCGACATAGAAGCTTCCGAATTCGCCGTATCTTGCGCTGACTTCGTCAAAGCGCATTTCATAGACAAGCTTCTTGAACTGAAGCGCATCGTCGGAGAACAGCGTCACTCCCCATTCCCAATCGTCGAAGCCGACGGAACCGGTGATGATCTGTTTAACCTTGCCTGCGTAGGAGCGGCCGATCAAACCATGGCTGCGCATCAGGTTGCGGCGTTCTTCCATGTCGAGCATATACCAGTTGTCGCTGAGTTCGCGTTTCTTGTTCATCGGATAGAAGCAAATATATTTCGTTTTTGGAAGAATCGGTTTCAACCTTGCGATCACCTGCGGATTTTGCATCGGGTCGCCGCCGTCCGAACCTGCCAAATAGTTGCTGAGTTCCACAACGCTCACATAGGAGTATGATTTGGTCGTGAAGCGTGCGAACAGCGTTTTATTAAATGCAGTTTCCACCGCGTTAAGTTCTTCAAGCGTTTCGCGCAGATGCATGAGGACAAAGTCGGCTTTTTGCCCCACAATGGTGTAAATTGCGGTGCTGCCCTGTTTGGCCGATTCGATTTCGGACCATTCTGTCAGAAATTCCTGCAGTTCGTCAAGCGCCATGGCCCGTTCTTCGTCGTCTGCGGATTTCCAGGCTGTCCAATTGATGGAACGAAAATCATGGAGAGCGTACCAGCCTTCTAAAGTGGATGCTGCTTCATTCATATATCGATCACTCCCAAGTTTAATTGCTATACAGACCTTCTTTACATTGTATCCCAACCGCAGGCGAAAGAGCAAATGAAGTCACAATCTATTCAATTATTGTTCGTTGATTCGTGACAAATTTTCTAGTAAACTGACTAAAGAACTGCTATTGGACGCAATCAAAAAAATAATAGACCGTTCAATTTGCCTGAAATAGCTAATGACGGGTATTTTCCAGGCAAATCGGATTCACTATTTTTTTGATCGCGCCCGAATGATCGGGTTAAAGTGAAGAAGAGGTGCTGACATGCAGTTTATCCCTGTATTTGTGTTAATGGTTTTATTTTTTGTGATGATGTTCGGAATCGGTTTCATCTTAAATATGTTGATGAAAACGACATGGTTTCCTTGCTATTTATTTGTTGTCGTGATTTTACCGCTTGTGGTTTATTCGCTATGGGATCGCGGGCAAGTTTCTTTTCTCAACCATCTCGGTTCCTTCCGCCTCGTGGATTATTTGACGGGTCTTGCCGGTCTTGCCGGCGCATTCATCAGCGGCTGGTCGATCCAAAAGCTGCGCAAAGGCGGCTTCAAGATGTTCTAAACAAACGTCAATCTACAGCTCTCCGAAAGGAGGGCTGTTTTGCTTCACATATCAGAAAGTATAAACTTCCGGGGTCCCCGCAAAGTAATCGGAATAAGGTTCAAAGGTTACGCGTCACTCAGTACTTTTGCTCCGCAAAAGCGCCCTCTCTTCGAGAGTCGTCGGAATTCTTTCTGATACTCTTTGTGGGGTTGAATTTCCGGGGTCCCCGCAAAGTAATCGGAATAAGCTTCAAAGGCTACACGTCACTCCGTACTTTTGCTCCGCAAAAGCGCCCCTCTTCGAGAGTCGTCGGAATTCTTTCCGATACTCTTTGTGGGGTTATTTTACGGTGAAGCTTGGGCCTTTATAAGCAGTAGGGATTGGATTCATTTGGGGACGAAATAATCGCCCGAAAATATCGGAGAAAGTATTCCTTTTATGATAGAATAGAGAAAGTCTAGCGATGGGAGGAACCAAAAATATGCATATGAAGAGCCTGCTGCATTTTACAGAAAACCACAGGTACTGCGTATATCGCGATTTTTGCTTAAGCAGCCTGGACAGCAGAATGCTCAGTTCGGTTTATCAGCCCATGGTCGGAGCTTTTGCCATCAGTTTATACCATCTGCTGTTTCAGCAGATTCCTATAGAAAAATTGGGATATTCGCCGCTTGAGCAGCAGCGGGGGCTTTTCTTGACGCTCGGCCTCGAGCCCAGCGAAAAGGGGCGCAGATTCCTGATTGAACAGGCTTCGCTGCTCGAAGCCGTAGGTCTGCTTCAAACTTGCCGCATATATATGCCTGAGCATGAGGACTACGTCTATGAATACGAACTTCAGCAGCCGTTGTCCCCGGCGGAATTTTTTAATACCCAGCATCTGACGCTGCTATTGCGGGATAAAATCGGCAAATTTGCGGTGCTTGCGCTTCGCGAGCAGCTGTGGTCGCGCGAGCCGGAGGAATTTTCGGGTTCGGCCGCCAGCCATAGGGAAAATATATCGCTGGCCTTTTACGATATTTTCGAGCTTAACACGCATGTCATCGACTATGAATTGGAGCAGGCGCTGTCCGAGGTATCTACGTCAAGACAGCCGGGAGTCCGCAGATCTGAGGGCGAGGATGCGTTGAATTATGCCGACATCATTCTTCGTTTCCCGAAAAATTCCGCCAACCGCGCCCATGTCGAAAGCTTGCGCTTCAACCATGAACAGATGGGGATCATGAACTACGTTGTACACAAATATGATTTGAGCGTGCAGGATTTGTGCCGGCTGCTGGATGAGGATGGAGCGTTTGCGCCGGACGGCAGCGTCGTGCTGGAGGAGCTGGAGCGCAATGCGAACCTGCATTTCCGCCAAGACAAGCGCAGGCAGGAGCAGCGCGACGTTTATGCGGGCAAGGTAGTATCGTTCCGTCAAAATGAAGAACAGGCCGATTCCGCTCCGCTCGAGCATGCGGTCGAGATGGAATATTATGTGGATGTGCCTGTCCAGTTCCGCTCCAAGTGCGATATCCACCAGTATAATATGATGCTGCGCAATGAACCGTATACGAGGCTGCTTAAGACATTTTTCCCGGGTTCCGTACCGGATAACTTTTTCGATATTTTTGAAAAAATCGACCACAGCTACAAGCTGCCGGGCGAAGTGATCAACGTGCTGATCCATTACTTGATGTCTCTGCTGACATCGGGCGGCAATGAGCAGCGGATTAACCGTAATTTTGTCGAGGCTATCGCCTCCAATATGCTGTTAAAGCAGGTTAACACCTATGAAAAAGCCGTTCAGTATATTCGCGACCAATCCAAAGTAAAAGGCAAGCAGGCGGCTGCTTCCGGAGGCGGAAGAAACCGTACATACGGCAGCAGGCCAGCGAGAATGAAACCCGAAATCCCGATTGCACAGGAAAAAGGGTCGGCGGATACAGTCAGCGAAGAAGAATTCGAGGAAATGCTGCGGATGGCAGCCGAAATGCAGGCAAGCAAGAAAAAGGGAGTTTAATATATAAGGCTCCAAATATCGAGAATTAGTTGTTTTATTGAAAGCGAAAGTAGCGGAGGGGACCGAATCGATTCTTACGAAGCGGCAGCGATCGGAAGAACGATCCGTAACCGCAGCGGCCATCACGCTGCTATGTCAAGGACAATATCAATATTGTTATAGGAAAGGAGGAACCGCATTGGAATCATTAGGTCAAGTATTAAAGCAAGTAAATGGTCCGTCTTTTTTGCAAAAATCGCGGGCGATTGCGGATGAACTGCTCCAGGATCCGATTGTTAAAGGACTGCGCGCGGAACACCCGGAAATAGATGAAAACCGGCTGCGCGCCAGCCTGCCGCGTTTATACCAATATGTGAATGACCAGCGCAATTGCGCGAATTGTCCGGGACTTGAGAAATGTCCGAATGATTTTCAAGGGCATTACAGCAAACTGGAGCCGGCAGAGCTGAATGGAATGCTGGAGCTGGTTGAACGCAAGGCTCCGTGTCCCCTGCAAATCGCCAAACAGCGCGAGGATCAAATCAAGAAACGCATCCGCAGCTTTTACGTGGATGAACGCGCGCTTCAGGAAGGTTACAATGAAGTGGAAATCATGGGGAAAGACCGTCTGCGCGCTCCGGCGGTGACCCGGGTTTTCCGTTATATTAGCGAGGTCAAAAAACAGGGCTTGCCGACGAAAGGTTTGTATCTGTTCGGTTCCTTCGGCACGGGCAAAACCTTTTTGATGAGCTATTTGCTGCATGAGCTGGCGATCGCCGGATATACCGGCGTCATCGTGTATATGCCTGAATTCGTTGAAGACTTGAAATCGATGCTGCAGGATAACCAAAAGCTCAAAGATACGATTGAAGTGATGAAAAATTGCGACCTGCTCATTTTTGATGATATCGGAGCGGAAAATTTAAGCCCGTGGGTACGCGATCATGTGCTTGGAGCCATCCTCAATTTCCGGATGAACCGGAAACCGACCTTTTACACATCGAACTACGATCTGGAAGGGCTGGAGAAGCATCTCAGCTTCACGAGCAAAGACGGAGAAGAAATATACAAGGGGCAGCGTTTGATGGATCGGATTTTGCCTTTTGTCGATGTCGTGCATCTGCATGGCGAAAATCAGAGACGGAAGCAATCCTAAGCCCGCTTAGCCTTTGAACCATAGAAAAAAAGCCTGTCCTTCGGCCAAAACGGCGGAAAGATCAGGCTTTTTTGCATGTCAGCTCGTTTGAGAGCCGTTTTTAGCCGGAAATGATAAACTTGATGATGACCATAGCGGCAAAAATGACAGTCATAAGCAATGCCATTCCCCCAAAGCCATTCACTACATCCATCAAGTCATGTCGCGGCTCTTCATTTACGTGTTCCCGCGGGTCGTTGATGTGCACATTTGTATCCATGAATACAATGCCCTCCTCAGGATGGTTTCGCATATGTAAATGAACTTGGTCATTGACAAAGGAACCCCAGTTAACATTAGTATACCCAATTTCCAAAGAATTTGTAAAGAATATATGGTGAATACTTATAAAGGCGATCTTTAGTCCTGCAGACGATCGAAACGTGATGCCCCATCTGTAATTAAGGAATTTACATTTCTAAAAAAAATGTGTTATACTTAAACTGTCCGCAGAGACATATCAGTTTTTGAATGGTTTTGCAAAACCCAAAGCGAACGGGAAGCAGTATTGCAAAATCATAATTTTGTTAAAAATTCAGCTTTCTTATAAGGAGGAAAAATATTATGGCTATTGTAAATGTAACTGACCAATCCTTTAATGCTGAAATTGAAGGCCAAGGTACAGTATTGGTAGATTTTTGGGCACCTTGGTGCGGTCCTTGCAAAATGATCGCTCCAATTCTGGACGAACTGGCAACTGAAATGGGTGACTCCGTAAAAATTGCCAAATTGAACGTGGATGATAACCCTGAAACAGCTTCCCGTTTCGGCGTTATGAGCATTCCGACATTGATCTTCTTCAAGGATGGCCAACCAGTCGACAAAGTGGTAGGTCTGAATTCCAAGGAAAACCTGAAGAACATCATTTCCAAACATCAATAATTTCACGTTTCGAACATATTATGCGCCTCCGGTTTTTCGGGGGCGCATTTTTAAACTTCCGGGGTCCCGCAAAGTAATCGGAATAAGCTTCAAAGGCTACGCGTCACTCAGTACTTTTGCTTCGGCAAAGCGCCCCTCTTCGAGGTCGTCGGAATTCTTTCCGATACTCTTTGTGGGGTTATTTTGTTTCCGCGTTTGAACGCTGCTTGAAATTGTCGCTTTGGATTTTGGCGAATTCCACATATAATGAAGAAGTGTCAATGAACCGGGAGGAGGGGAAACCATGGACAAGAAAACCGAAGAATTGCATGAACTGGAAAAAGCGCAGGAAAATATCCGCAACAAACTTGCGTTGCTCCCGGATTTGCCCGGATGTTATCTGATGAAAAATAGAGACGGCAACATTATATACGTCGGCAAGGCCAAGGTGCTGAAAAACCGCGTCCGCTCCTATTTCACCGGCAGCCATAACGGAAAAACGCAGCGGCTTGTGGCGGATATCCGCGACTTCGAATACATTGTCACCGGCAGCAATATGGAAGCGCTGATTCTTGAATGCAATTTGATTAAAATGCATCAGCCGAAATATAATGTCCTGCTTAAAGACGACAAGACATTCCCATATATAAAAATAACGAATGAAGCCCATCCGCGGCTTGAGGTAACCAGACGAGTCTTGAAAGACAAAGCCAAATACTTTGGGCCATACCCGAATGCTTACGCTGCGCAGCAGACGAAGAAGCTGCTCGACCGGATGTATCCGCTCCGCAAATGCGGGGTCATGCCGAAAGAGGTTTGCCTGTATTATCATATGGGACAATGCCTCGCGCCTTGCGAAAAGGAAGTCGATCCGTCGGAATATGAGCGGATTACGCAGGAAATCCAGTCTTTTCTGGGCGGAGGGCATGAGGAGATCAAAAAGGAACTTCAGCGGAAGATGGAGGAGGCCGCGGAGGAACTGTATTTTGAACGGGCCAAGGAGCTTCGCGATCAGATCATGAATATCGAAGCGATCATGGAAAAGCAAAAGATCACGACTTCGGACGCCAAGGATCGGGACGTGCTCGGATTCGCCGTGGACAAAGGCTGGATGTGCGTGCAAATCCTGTATATGCGCCAGGGGAAAATGGTGCAGCGCCACGCTTCCGTCTTTCCGTTTTATGGCGAGGCGTACAACGATTTTATGTCGTTCGTGACCCAGTATTACAGCGATAACCCGGCTCTGCCGCAGGAAATACTGCTGCCGGATATGGACAAAGAAGCCGAAGAGGCAAAGGATGGCAGCGGGGAATATGAAGGCGGAGAAGTTCTGGATGCTGACAATGCTGCGGTTTGGCTTCAGGAGTGGCTGGGGATTAAAGTGCTTGTACCCAAACGCGGCAAAAAACGGCAAATGGTCGGTATGGCCGTGGAAAACGCGAAGGTATCGCTGGATGAGAAATTCCGGCTGATTGAGCGGGATGAGGAAAGAACGTTGAGGGCAGCGGCGAATTTGGGGCAAAACATCGGCATTGGACATCTTCGCCGTATCGAGGCGTTCGACAACTCCAACATTCAGGGCACGAATCCCGTGTCGGCTATGGTTGTTTTTATCGATGGCAAGCCGGATAAAAAAGAATACCGCAAATATAAAGTGCGGACCGTTCAGGGGCCGGACGATTACGAAACGATGCGGGAAGTGATCCGCCGCCGGTACGAACGTGTGCTGAAGGAAAATCTGGAGATGCCCGATTTGATCATCGTGGATGGGGGCAAAGGCCAAATTTCCGCGGCGATCGATGTGTTGGAGAATGAACTCGGTTTGTTTATCCCGGTGGGCGGCCTGGTCAAGGACGTAAAGCACAGAACCGCGCAGCTGATGGTCGGCGACCCGCCTGAGGCGGTGGAACTGCCCCGAGACAGTCAGGAATTTTACCTCCTGCAGCGGATTCAGGATGAAGTGCACCGGTTTGCGATTACATTTCACCGCGAGCAGCGCGGCAAATCGATGGTTGCGTCGAAACTTGATTCGATCCCGGGGATCGGCGAGAAACGGCGCAAGCTGCTGCTCAAGCATTTTGGTTCGCTGAAAAAAATAAAAGAGGCCAGCATTGAAGATTTCCGGCCTCTTTCGATAGGTGAAAAGCTGGCAAAGCAAATTATTGCAGCCCTTCAGGATGAGGAGTCATAACATATGGCTCCTTTTTAGTTTCTGTGGGGTATTTCTTGCGGTTATAAAGGTAAACAATGTAACCGACTATGGCAGGCATGACGATCGTGACGATCCCTGCAAGGATGTCCGGCACGTCGCCCAATGCAAACAGGCTGAAGCTCATTAGCACGCTGTCGAAGACCACATGGCTGAACATGGCGGCGATGTAACCGTGTTTCAGGAAAATAAAGCTGAACAACAAACCGATGACCGTCAGCTCAATCGGCCGCGTGTATACCGGAAAAATCGGATACAGGGTATGTCCGAACGCCCAGATCAACGTCGGGATCAGGCAGGCGAGAAAGGTATTCCTCACAAGCTTCTTCATCATCGGAATGCCGAACAAGCGGTAAACCGCCTCTTCGGAAATGCCGGCCATCCATGCCATAATCGGCAGCAGCCATGGATAAAGCATATTGTAAGGCGATTGGGTGGCGTCCGTGGTAGACCAGCTGTGAATGCTCTTATCCAGCACGATATAGATGACGGATTGAACCCCCATCAGTATGAACGCCCAGAGATAACCGGTAAACATGCTGTGAAGCACATAAGATCCGTATCCGGGTTCTTTGGCCCTTGCCCAGGCATTAAGGCCTCTTTTGCGCCAGAGTCCGTCTCCGCCGACCAAGGAGAAGTACAGAAGGGCTGCCATAACCATGTTAAAAAAGGTTTGAAAAACCAATGCAAGAGAAAGTCCGAAACCGGATAGGCCTTCGGCTTTGTATACAGGCAGCAAGTTGTAACTGCTGAACGTCGCTACCGCAAAATAAAATACGCTTAAAAATATTCCCCGCTTAAAGGAAGTATGATGGCGGGTCAAAGCGCTGTATACAATCGCGAGTACGCCAAGCACAAACGTTAACAGCCCATATCCTAACATCGTCAGCCATTTGGCCAAGGATGTCTGCTGGCTTACGTAAGCCATGTGGGACTCGGGAACCGAAAAAGCGGGCTGGAAGGAGTGAATGGCTCCATCTTCGAACGTAAATTTGATCTGGAGCTTGGAACTTCCGATAGATTGAGCCGGATCCGTATAGACAAGTCCGGTTCCGCTCCTTCCGGTCGATACCTCCAGCTTTCCGGCATTATATCCCATTTGCTGCAGCCACGGCTCGGCAAGCTGCTGTTTGTCCTGCAGAGACAGATCTCCTTCGACGATTTTCAGCTTGCTCTCCCGAAGTTCCTTATTTGGCTCCGCCATCGCTGCTGCATATTTCGAGTAACGCGGCGTGACGGAAAAAGCGACGACTTTACTGGAGTTCATATGTACATCAACGCTTGCGGAACTATTTTCCCCTTGCGTAGCCAGACGGACCCGAAAGACATCGTAGGGATAATTCTTTTCATATGTTTTATTGTATTTCTCCAGCAGCTTTTCCCTGGACAAGTATCCGAATAAATCTGAACTCGATTGGTAGGTAATGACCGCGTCTTTGTTTTTGTCGATTTGAAGATGCAGCGTATCTTGCGCAAAGGTCTCGGCGGCGCTGAGGGCCTGCTCTTTACTGATTACTTTTGTATTCTGCTGCTCAAGCGTCTCCGAAGCGGTGGACGGCAAAATTTGGAACAGGACGAACAGGACCAGGCCGATGACCGCAAACACTCCGAGCCGTTTATAATTGACTTTGAGCTGAAGCGGTTGTCCGACAGGATTCATGAAATGCCTCCTTACATCATTAGTTTCTGGTTATATACATAGTATAAACGTAAACATAGCATACGATGTCCACCTAAAGCCAGTTTTCCGTTCAATTAGACATGAAAAAACGATGAAAATGAAGAAAAGGATTTGTAAACGCAAGAGAATGGCAGACTTTTATGAGAATTGTGATGCAATCAGGCTATATTCCGAGCTATTCATGCGAATAATGGCTTTGTGATGTAAAACAATAAGGATTATAATTTTGATGCAATTGAATAAACGCCGAATTTCCGCGCGAAAACGGGGGAACCATTATTTAGGGGTGAATTTCGCTCTAAAGGAGCGAATAGGGCAACCTGTGCATGTCCGAATCCGTCAGCTAACCTCGTAGGCGTTATGCAGCAGGAGCCCAAACCGAAAGGCATTGGATTTCCGATGCTTTTTTTCTTTTGACTTTTTTAATGAGGTGAAGATATTGACAGCTAAATTGAAGTGGTTTCGATTGGCTCCCCCGCAAATTCTTGTTTTGGGGTTTGCCGCCATTATTTTGATCGGGGCCATACTACTTACTTTGCCGATCGCGAATACGACGGGCAAGCCGCTTCGCTTTATCGACGCCCTGTTTACAGCAACTTCGGCGACTTGCGTTACCGGTTTGGTTGTCAAAGATACGGGGACGTTTTTCAACCCCTTCGGACAAGTTGTGATTATGCTGCTCATTCAGGTGGGCGGTCTCGGGTTTATGACGATGGCGACTTTATTTTCCCTTGCGCTCAAACGCAAGATTTCGCTGCGCGACCGTTTGATCCTTCAGGAAGCCATGAACCAGAACACGATGGAAGGCATCGTGCGCCTGATCCGGAAGGTCCTGCTCTTTTCGCTGATTATCGAAGGCTGCGGGGCCGCATTGTTTGCGATCAGCTGGTCCTTTGACATGCCGGTGGGCCGGGCGATTTACTTCGGCATTTTCCATGGGGTGTCCATGTTCAACAATGCGGGATTTGACCTGTTCGGGCATTTTAACAGTTTGACGGGTTATGTGTATGATCCGCTGGTGAACATCGTCGTGATGTTTCTGATCGTGTCCGGCGGCATCGGTTTTATCGTCATGTCGGATCTTGTGGATTACCGTAAGAACCGCAAGCTTTCGCTGCACTCCAAAATCGTGTTGTCCATGACGGGATCGCTCATCCTGGTGGGGGCTGTGGTCATCTTTATTTTCGAATTTACCAATTCCAAAACGTTAGGTTCGCTAAACTGGGGCGGTAAAATTCTCGCTTCATTTTTCCAGTCGGTGACGCCGCGCACAGCGGGTGCGAACACGCTGGATTTGGCGAGCATGCGCCAGGCTTCCCAATTTTTTATGGTCATATTGATGTTTATCGGCGCTTCGCCTGGTTCTACCGGGGGCGGCATCAAAACGACGACCTTTACCATTCTGGTCGGAGCCGTCATCGCTATGATCCGCGGCCGCGACGATATCGTGTTTTTCCGTTACCGGCTGGCCCAGGAACGTATCTTCAAAGCTCTGACCATCACTTTCCTGGCTTTATTCCTGGTGGTGGGAGTATCGATGGTGCTTTCGACGACGGAAGACAGCAACTTCCTGACGATTTTGTACGAAACGACTTCGGCTTTCGGCACGGTTGGACTGACTTTGGGGCTGACGCAGCATTTGTCGCTGATCGGCAAAATATTAATTTGCCTCACGATGTTTGCCGGTCGGCTCGGGCCTCTAACTTTGGCTTATGCGTTGGGTCCTAAAAAAGGCAAGGAGCTGTACCGTCATCCCGAAGGGAAGATCATTATCGGATAGCAGGTTAGCTGTATAAAAGAGATTAGAAATTTGAAGAATAAGGAGTATCAGGAGAGAAATGAAAACACAGCAATTTGTCGTCATCGGTCTAGGACGGTTCGGCTCGAGTCTGGCGCTGGAGCTGATCGATTTGGGGTACGAGGTGCTTGGAATCGATAAAAACGAGGAAGTCGTCAGCGACATGAGCGAATATTTAACGCATGCAGTCGTAGCCGATGCTACGGACGAGGAAGTGCTAAAATCGTTAGGCATCCGCAATTTCGACTGCGGGATCGTCGCGATCGGCGACGATATCCAAATGAGCATTCTCGCTGCGATCCTGCTGAAGGATTTGGGTGTGCACACCGTCGTTGCCAAAGCGATTTCGGTGCTCCACGGACGCGCCCTCGAGAAGCTTGGGGTTGACCGCGTCATTTTCCCGGAAAAAGACATGGGGATCCGCGTTGCCCATCAGCTCGTGACGCCGAACCTGCTTGACTACATCGAGCTGTCCAAAGAATACAGCATCGTGGAGATGAAGGTGCCTGAGACATTGGATTGTAAAACCTTAAGCGAAATCAACACCCGCGCCAAATTCGGCTGCAGTATCGTAGCGATCCACCGCGACGGCAAGGTTATCGTGGCGCCAACGGCGATGGATCAGCTTCGCGCCGGGGATATTATGGTTATTATCGGCGCCAATGGCAATATAGACCGCTTCGAGAGCGAAGCCGTCAACGTAGACTAAAGCGGGGCGAACAACGATGGAATCCGAGACGACTGAAATTATTCATCATATTTTAATCCTGCTGCTCTTTATCATTACCGTCGGCATGCTGTCCGGTCGGCTGGCTTCCTGGCTTAAGCTGCCGGATGTAGCCATCTTTATCATCGCCGGAATGGTGCTGGGAAGAGGGCTTCATTTGATTAATGCCGCGAGCAGTTCGCTGTTCAACCAACTTATTCTGACAGCCGGTTCGGCGCTTATTCTGTTTGACGGCGGCCGGAATCTGAGGCTGAGCGGATTGAAAAAGGTATGGATTACGCTGTCGCTGCTTAGCGTTCCCGGCGTGCTGATTACTACGGGCGTCGTCGGTATTGCTGTTCATTATCTATTCGGGCTGGACTGGATTTTCTCGTTTTTGGCCGCAGCGGTCATTGCATCCACCGATCCGGCCTCCATCATTCCGGTTTTTAAGCAGGTTAAGATTAAGGAACGGGTAAGAGAGACGGTGGAAAGCGAATCGGCATTTAACGACGCGACAGGTTCGATTGTGACATTTGCGCTGCTTGCGGCGGTTGCCGGCGGCAAGTCGCTGGAGGTAGGCGGCATGGTCTGGGATTTTGTCAAAACGGCAGTGGGCGGCATCGTTGTCGGGGCCGTTGTGTCGATCATATTAACGTATTTGGTAGCCCATTTTCGCCTGGGCGTATTAAGAGATTACACCACCATCGCCATGATAGTTGTTGCTCTTTCTTCCTATTTAATAGGGGATATGCTTCACGTGAGCGGATTTATGGCGACGTTCGTGGCCGGACTCGTTTGGGGCAATGCCGATACGATGGGGTTGTCCATGGACGAGAAGTTGGAGGAATCGGGGACGTTTGCGGATAATACGAGCGTCATGATGCGGATGCTCATTTTCATCTTGCTTGGCAGCCAGGTGGATTTTCAGGCGCTTGGCCAATATTTCTGGCCGAGCCTGGGAGCGGTGCTGGTGCTGATGTTTGTGGCCCGCCCGTTGACCATCTTGCTGTGCGCACTCCCGGACCGGAAAGTAAAATGGTCATGGAATGAGCTGCTTTTCATGATGTGGGTACGCGAAACGGGGGTTATTCCGGCCGCGTTGTCCGGCATGATTGTCGGGATGGGGATTGCCCACGCAGGCACGATCTCGGCCATCACCTTCATGGCGATCATGCTGACAATTTTGCTGCAGGCGAGCACGACCGGACTTGTGGCGCGCAAGCTTGGACTCGAGATCAAAGCAGACGGGCATCCTTCGGCTGCCGCACATGCCGCCGGACACAAACCATGATGCGGCATGACTTCAAGCAATATAAACAGAGCTGCTTCCAGCCTGCCGGGGAACCCGGTCCCTGGCCCTGGATGCAGCTTTCTTTTTGCTAATATCAGAAACCTTAAATCTTTTACAGAACTAAAGCGTAAATTCCAGGGTCCCCGCAAAGTAATCGGAATAAATCGTGGGGGTATTTTAATATTGCCGATCCGCAAACTGCCCGAAAATAGACTTGGTTTCCTCGATCCAGCGTTTGGCCCCGGCGCTTAAACCGCTGCTTTCCGAGTGGATCAGCGAGGTAGTGCGCCGGGTCTCTTTTAATGCTGGAATATGAACAGCAATCAGCTCGTTGTCATCAAGAAGCTGCCTGCGCAGATACGACTTCGGCAGCAAAGTGGCAGCCTTGCAGGATGGAATCAGGCGGACGATCGCTTCGAACGAGTCCATCTCCATGCGGATGTCCGGAACGATGCCCGCCCGATGAAAAAGCTCGTCGGTAAGTTTACGGTACCAAGTTCCGGTTGAGAATATAATCATAGGCAAACCATGCAGCATATCCATGCCGACTTCATCCTGCTCGATCAGCGGATGGTGTTTCGGGAGAACGAGCTCCAGGTGATCGTCAAACAATGGGGTGCAGTGAAGTCCGGGCTCCTCGATGGAAGAGGCGACGATGCCGGCATCCAGCTTTTTGTCGCGGACAGCGGAGACGATCTCATGCGTTTTACCGGTAATGAGTTTCAATTCGGCGGTCGGATGTTTTTCCATAAAAGCAGTGACGAGCGGCGGCAGCGTGGTCTGCAGCGTCGTCAGGCTGGCTCCGAGCGTAACCGAAATCTGGTCGTCCCCTTTATATCTGGCAATCATCTGCTTGAATTTCTGATACTGCTGCCGCTGCTCAAGCGCGAAGTTATAGGCAGTTTGCCCGAATGCGGTCAGCTCCAGCCTTTTGCCGCGGCGGTTAAACAAGCTGACGCCCAGTTCATCCTCGAGTTTGGAGATTTTGCGGGAAAGGGCAGGCTGTGATAAATTTAGCTGCTTTGAAGCTTTGTTCAGGCTTGACTGTTCGACAATTGTAGCAAAAACATCCAAATCTTCGAACATTCGGTTCACCTTCTTTTACTCATGTCTAATAAATATCATTGCAAATGAATTACATATGCATTTAAATTATAATGTTTAATAATTATATTGCAATTCCATTATAAGAAAAAAAAGAGTAACATGAAAAGTGCCACAAGATGTTCACAGTTTAAGTGGGGTATGTTGGTGCAATGTCGAAAAATGGAAAATGAAAACGTTGTATTGTGAGAAAGGGGCTCGTCAAATCTATGAATGGTTATTATTCCAGAAAGCTGCATTCGCTTCTTGGAGTCATTCCGCTCGGCTTGTTTTTCATCAATCATGCGCTGACGAATTTCGGCGCATTCGAGGGAGGTCCCGCACGTTTTAACGCCGGCGTCAAACTGATTAATGACCTTCCGCTTATCTTTGTGCTCGAGTGGGTGGTAATCTATCTGCCGCTGATTTATCATGGCGTGTTCGGGTTGTATATGGCCTACCAATCCAAGCCGAATAACGGAAACTACCAATATTCGCGCAACTGGCGTTACCTGTTCCAGCGGATCACGGGTGTGATTACTTTTGTGTTCATCATCTGGCATGTATACGAAACCCGTGTACAGATTGCGCTTGGCCGCGTAACGCATGAAGAGCTGGGGAACGTGATGCACAACATCATGGTCCAGCCAGGCCTGTTTACTTTGTACCTGATTGGTGTAATATCTGCAGCATTTCATTTCGCCAATGGCCTGTGGTCCTTTTTCGTCAGCTGGGGTATCACGGTTGGACCGCGTGCCCAACGTGTATCTTCTTACATCTGCATGACGCTGTTTGTTCTCGTGTCCATCATGCTCGTGCTGGCTATGGTGGCTTTCCGCGGAGCGGAATTTCAGGCGGCAACGGGATTTCTTGATACAGTAAAGTCAGTTTTTAGTTGAATGTGTGTTCAAAAAGGCCTGTTTTCTTATCAAAAATGGACTTTTTGAACAACCTCTTAAAGGAGAGTGAACGTGAATGGCAACAAATAATATCATTATCGTGGGCGGCGGTCTGGCTGGCCTGATGGCTACCATCAAGGCGGCGGAAGCCGGCGTCCATGTTCACTTATTTTCTTTGGTTCCTGTCAAAAGATCGCACTCCGTATGCGCGCAAGGCGGAATCAACGGCGCCGTCAACACCAAAGGTGAAGGCGACTCTCCGTGGATTCACTTCGACGATACGGTATACGGCGGAGACTTTCTCGCCAATCAGCCGCCGGTCAAAGCGATGTGCGAAGCGGCGCCAGGCATCATTCACCTGATGGACCGGATGGGCGTTATGTTCAACCGCACGCCGGAAGGCCTGCTCGATTTCCGCCGTTTCGGCGGCACGAAACATCACCGTACGGCATACGCAGGCGCGACGACCGGCCAGCAGTTGCTGTATGCGCTGGATGAGCAGGTTCGCAGGCATGAGGCGGCAGGACTTGTAACGAAACATGAGAACTGGGAGTTCCTATCCGCGGTTATAGACGACGAAGGAGTCTGCCGCGGCATTGCCGCGCAGGATCTGCGTTCGATGGAGGTCCATACCTTTGTTGCAGATGCCGTTATTCTCGCCAGCGGCGGTCCCGGCATCATTTTCGGCAGAACGACGAACTCAGTTATTAACACGGGTACGGCGGCAAGCGCCGTGTATCAGCAGGGCGTCGTTTATGCGAACGGCGAATTCATTCAGATTCACCCGACGGCTATTCCAGGGGATGACAAGCTGCGCTTGATGTCCGAATCCGCGCGCGGCGAAGGAGGCCGGATCTGGACGTATAAAGACGGCAAACCTTGGTATTTCCTCGAAGAGAAATATCCGGCTTACGGCAACCTTGTTCCGCGCGATATCGCGACACGCGAAATTTTCGACGTATGCGTCAACCAAGGTTTGGGCGTTAACGGCGAAAATACGGTTTATCTCGACTTGTCGCATAAAGATCCGAAGGAACTGGACGTGAAGCTTGGGGGCATCATCGAAATCTATGAAAAATTCGTAGGCGATGACCCGCGTAAACTCCCGATGAAAATCTTCCCTGCCGTTCACTATTCCATGGGCGGCATGTGGGTCGATTACAACCAAATGACCAACATTCCGGGATTGTTTGCCGCAGGGGAATGCGAATACCAATATCACGGCGCGAACCGCCTGGGCGCCAACTCGCTCGTTTCGGCCATCTATGGCGGTATGGTAGCGGGACCTAAAGCGGTCGAATATATCAAAGGCTTGAAAAAGTCTGCCGCGGATGTGTCCTCCACCGTGTTCGACAAATATAAAAAGCAGCAGGAAGACAAATATGAAAACATCCTCAAAATGGATGGCAATGAAAATGCTTACGCTTTGCATAAGGAGCTTGGCGACATGATGACCGCCAACATGACGGTCGTTCGTTACAACGACAAACTGGAGCAAACGATCGGCAAGATCAAAGATTTGAAGCAGCGCTACAAAAACATCAACATCAACGATAAATCGCGCTGGAACAATCCGGGAGCTGCCTTCACAAGACAGCTGTGGAACATGCTTGAACTGGCCGAAGCCATGACGCTTGGAGCGCTTCTGCGCAATGAGAGCCGCGGCGCGCACTACAAGCCTGAATTCCCGGATCGCAACGATGAAGAGTTCCTGAAAACGACCAAAGCGACTTGGACGCCGGATGGGCCGGAAATTTCTTATGAGCCGGTTGACGTTTCGTTGATCCCGCCGCGGATCCGCGACTATTCCAAAGACAAGTAAAAGGGGGATTTGACATGGCGGAACAAACTGCTTCTACCAAAAAAGTGAAGTTTATCATTACCCGTCAGGACAGCCCGGACGCTGCTTCGTATGTGGAGGAATTCGAGCTTCCTTATCGCCCGGGAATGAACGTTATCAGCGCGCTGATGGAAATTCAGCGCAATCCAGTAAATAACCAAGGTAAAAAAGTAGCGCCGGTATGTTGGGAATCCAACTGCCTCGAAGAGGTGTGCGGAGCCTGCTCCATGGTAATCAACGGCAAACCGCGCCAGGCCTGCGCCGCCCTGGTCGACAAGTTAGAGCAGCCGATCCGCGTACAGCCGATGAAAACATTCCCCGTGGTCCGCGACCTGATCATTGACCGCAGCCGAATGTTTAATGCGTTGAAGCGCGTTAAAGCCTGGATCCCGATCGACGGTACGTATGATCTTGGCCCAGGTCCCCGGATGGCTGAGAAAAAACGCCAATGGGCTTATGAATTGTCCAAATGCATGACTTGCGGCGTATGTTTGGAAGCATGTCCGAACGTAAACGATAAATCCGACTTTATCGGCCCTGCGGCAATTTCCCAAGTGCGTTTGTTTAATGCCCATCCGACGGGCGAAATGAACGCCGGGGAACGTCTGGATGCCCTGATGGACGATGGCGGAATCGAAGGCTGCGGCAACTCGCAAAACTGCGTCCGCTCCTGCCCGAAAGGCATTCCGCTGACGACATCCATTGCGGAAATCAACAAGCAGACGACCAAGCATATGTTCAAGAAATGGCTTAGCGTATAACGCTGAACTTGAGAATACCAGTCAACCTTAAAAGCCTCCTGCTGTACAGCGATTGCGCTGCAAAAGCGGAGGCTTTTTGCCTATGGTTATGAAATGATGGATTGCCCTCAAGGCTTCATCAGTTTTCGCATGATTTTCAAGCCGTTTTTGGATGAGGGATACCGGAATTTGATATCAAACAAGTTGGTTTGTTTCAGCACGCTTTTGTAATGCGTGAACGTATCGAAGCTGCCCCGGCCATGGTAAGCGCCCATTCCGCTTTCCCCGACGCCGCCGAAAGGCAGGTGTGGGGTAGCGATGTGCATCAGCGTGTCATTGATGCAGCCCCCGCCGTATGATACGCTTCCGACAACCATTTCTTCGATCTCGGGCTCCTTGGTGAACAAATAAAGGGCAAGCGGCTTTGGGCGCTCGTTAATCATGTCTATGGCTTCCTGGATATGGTCATATTCAAGGACCGGCAGAATCGGTCCGAAAATCTCCTCCTGCATGACAGGCGTATCCCAGGTTACCTGGTCCATAAGCGTTGGTTCGATGACCAGACGGTCCGGGGCTGTTTGGCCGCCGAATAGGATGTTCCCGTCCTGCAAAAAGGAAGCGAGCCTGCGGAAATGCCTTTCGGATACGATACGTCCATATGCCGCATTGGATAAAGGTTCGGCGCCATAAAATTCCGCAACGGCTTCACGGGTGTGGGCAATCAGCTCGTTTTTCACGCTGCGGTGCACAAGCAGATAATCAGGGGCGATACAGGTTTGACCGGCATTGGTAAATTTGCCGAACACCAGGCGCTGCGCCGTCAGCTTGAGCGGAGCATCCGCATGTACGATGCAGGGACTTTTGCCCCCGAGCTCAAGCGTAAGCGGTATGAGGCGTTTAGCTGCTGCTTGCATGACGATTTTGCCGACATGGACGCTTCCCGTAAAAAAGATGTAGTCTACAGCCTGATCCAGCAGTTCCTGACTTACTTCCGGCCCGCCTTGCACGACAGCCACATATTCCTCATCAAAAAGGCTCTCCAATATTTCAGCCAGCAGAGCGGAGGTAGCCGGGGACAACTCTGACGGCTTCAGCACAACGGTATTTCCCGCGGCGATCGCGCCTATCAAAGGAGAGACGGCAAGCTGGTAAGGATAATTCCAAGGGGCTATAATCAGTGCTGTACCATAAGGTTCGGGGATGATCCGCCCTTTGCTGCCGATATGCGTTAATGCGGTTTTGGCTTTTTTGGGCTTCATCCAGCTGTGCAAATGCTTGACCGTAAAGGATAATTCTTCATAGACGATACCGATTTCCGTAGAAAAGGATTCCAATTCGCTTTTGTTCAAATCCTGTTTTAAAGCAGATATGATCTGCTTCTCGTATGCAACAAGCGCGCCTTTCAGCCGCTTGAGCTGGCGCAGACGCTCTTCATAAGGCCGAGTGGCGCCGGTGCTGTAAAAATGTTTTTGTTTCTGAATAAGCTTTGTCATGGTATCGTTAGACATATAGCTTCATCCTTTTCCGTTCATTTTAAAGTGCTATATTTCTATTATACAGGGAGTATCCGGCAATGAAAAACAACATGAATAACGGCAAAATGTCGCGCAGGGCGTTTTTAAAACGCTGTGGGGCGGCCATTTTAGGTGCCGGCATGTTAACCGGAGGTTATGCATGGTTTTGGGAGCCAAGGCAGCTTGACGTGATCCGCTTGACATATCGCTTTCCGCGGCTTCCCGCCGCATTTGACGGAATGACCATCGCGCAATTCAGCGACCTCCATATTGGATTTCATACGCATGAAAAAGATATTGACCAACTGTGCGAGCGCATTGCCAATGCCTCTCCGGACTTGATTCTTTTTACCGGCGATGCGGTGGATTCAGGCACGGATGCCATGCCTGCTTATCTTCCGCAGTTGGCATCCATGCAGGCTAAGCTCGGCAAGTTTGCCATTCTCGGCAACCACGACTATCTGGTCCATCCGGACCGGGTATCCGAGCTGTTGGATGCGGTTGGTTTCAAGGTGCTGAGAAACGAGCATTCGCTGGTGAAATACCAGGGAGAAACGATTGCTATCGTCGGCCTTGAGGACGAAATTATGGGCGATCCCGATCCGGAGCAGTCGTTAGCAGGAGTTCCTCCGGAATTGTTTACCCTGCTGATGATGCATGAACCGGATTATGCCGATATCGCCGCAGCCTATCCGTTCGACATGCAGCTATCCGGGCACAGCCATGGCGGGCAGGTGCGCTTTCCATTGCTTGGGGCGGTGCTTACACCTCCGGGGGCGCGGCGTTATATCATGGGAGCATATGCGGTAGGGAAACGTTCCATGCCGCTTTACGTCAACCGCGGAATAGGGGAGACCCATCTGCCGATACGTTTCCTTTGCAGACCGGAGCTGACAATCATTACACTCAGAACCGGCCCGTAAATTTTGCAAGTGTTTTAATGTGCAATGATTTATCATGCTATCCCGTTAAAAGGAGAGGGGTTCTTGCGAATGTTGGCGGAAAGATTTCAGTTTTTGCCCGTGATAGCGGGTGAGAGATTAACGCTTCGTCAGATCGAGAAAAAGGATGCCCCCAGCCTTTTGGCGATCCTCTCCGATCCGTATGTGATGAAATACGTAACGCAAGGAACTTTATTCACCTTTTCCCGGTCGCGCCGCATTGCCGCCGAACTGCTGAATGCAAGGCGGCAGGATTCGGTTCATTACGGAATCTGGCTTCCGGAGGCGGAGGGCCCTGTAGGCGTCGTATCTTTGCAGAACTGGAGACAGGAGCGGCGCGACGCCATGGTTGGCTACATGCTGGACCGGAGATTTTGGCAGCAGGGACTGGCTACGGAGGCGCTGGGCGTACTGCTGAACTACGCGTTTGCCGGGCTTCAAGTGCAGCGTGTGGAAGGCCGCTGCCATGCCGTGAACGCCGCCTCGGAACGGGTGATGCAAAAAAACGGGATGGTGCTGGAACGCATATTGACTCAAAAAAGAATGTTCTTCGCACCGGTTGAAATGAAAATTTACAGTCTTACGGATCAGCAATTCCAGGCCCGCAGCGGGAGAATGGAACATGATCGTAAAAATTGAAGGGAGATTCGTGCACCAAGGTGAAGGCAGAAACATGGTTTAGACATCCGGCAGGCATTTTGATCAGTTCCGCAGGAGCAACATTGCTGTGGGGAAGCGCGCTGCCTGTCATTAAGATCAGTTACGAGCATTTTCAGATCGATTCCAGCAACGTATTTGGGGAATGGGTATTCGCAGGTTATCGTTTCGCGCTTGCAGGGCTCATGTTAATCGCGCTGGCCCTTCTCATGGGACAAACACGCCGAACCGACAGAATACCGCTTTCGCTGCCCCGCGTCATGCGCCTGGGATTTATTCAAACTTTTATGCAGTATCTCGTTTTGTATGCGGGATTAAGCTTCAGTTCGGGAATTGAAGGCTCCATTCTGGTCGGTTCCACCTCGCTGTTCCAAATCTTATCGGCAAGATGGATGGACAAAACCGAAAGGTTGAATCCGGCGAAATGGTTTGGGCTGCTGCTCGGATTCCTCGGCATTTTGGTAATGGGTTTTGCACAGCAGGGAGTTCAGTTCCACTTCGGATTCGGGGCGGTGCTGCTGCTGGCTTCGGCCGCATTCGGCGGATTCGGCAATGTGCTCTTCCGCAAGGAAAGCACCAATGAATCGGTAATTGCCCTGACGGGAAAACAGATGTTTGCCGGCGGTTTGGGGCTTTTGCTGGTAGGAGCGGTCCGAAGCGGGTTGGCGCCGTTTCATTTTGATACAAAGGGATGGCTGCTGCTCGCCTACCTGTCGCTGCTTTCCGCCGCAGGTTTTGCGCTTTGGAACACGATCATGAAGTATAATGCGGTTGGCAAGGTGTCGCTTTATTTATTTCTGATTCCTGTATTCGGCGTCTTGTTGTCGGCCGTGCTGCTTGATGAAAGAGTTTCGGCCTGGATTGGCCTGTCATTGGCCTTGGTGGTAACCGGAATTATCATTGTGAACCGGTCCGGCCAGACCAGCCGGAAAAAAGCGATGACCGAAAACGGGGTGCCGGAGAAGGGTGTAACGTGAAGGTAAGTTTTGTAACATAAATGAAATATTACTGTTATGCGTCTCTAACAGAGAGAGGGTACACTTAATGCATGACCCCCTTTTTGAAAATATAAATGATGTTTTGGCGGACCCGCACGTGACGGGTCCATTTTTTTGCTCAAAACTAAAATTAGTTCTTGATACGATGCGAGTTGACCGTTGCGACTCCGGATCGTTCTTCCGATCGCTGTTGTCTCCAATTTTCTATGATTATATTTCCAAAAAGGTAGAAATTCGAAGACAAAGCGGATGCTTTCGAAGCTAGCTTTCCTGCGGAAAGCTTTTAGGCGAACGCTGCCGCTTCGTAAGAATCGATTCCGTCCCCTCCGCTACTTTGCTTCTTGTCAAGTACTAATTAATATTTTGAACCTTATATAATATGAGTTTGTGGGGATATTTTGCGGCAAAGAGATTAGAGCGGTACATGCTGCATTTGTTTGTTTTTGAAATAAACCCACTCGGTAAAACCGATTTCCTTCAGTCTTTGCGCCACTAGGGCCAACTCATCGCCCACACGCGCCGGCTTATGCGCATCGGAGCCGAAAGTCACGTTCACGCCGAAATGGCATGCGCGCTCCAAAATGGCATCGGACGGATACCAGCCGCCGCTCAGCTTGGTTTTGCCCGATGTATTGATTTCGATGGCGACACCGTTCTCCGCGATTATCTGCAGCGTTTCATCAAGGATACGTTCGGCCGAAATTTCGGAGAAAGCGGGGTAGTTCCCTTTCATAGCATCGATATGCCCCAAAATTTGAAACATGCCGCTGCGCGCCGATTCCTGAATCTGGCGGTAATATTGTTCCTTCACTTCGATCTGCTGCTTATCGCTTAATTTTTTCCACCGGTTTTTGTTAAAAATGCTGACTCCGCCGACGCTGTGGACGGATCCGATAATGTAGTCGAATGGATATCCGGAAAGGACAAGGCGGTATTCTTCCACATGTTCCGGAAAATAGTCCGATTCAATGCCGAGCAAAACATCGATTTTTCCTTCGTATTCTTGCTTCAACTCAAGGACTTCCTGAACATAATTGGCAAGCTCGGATTTGCCCATCGCAATCTGGGGAAATGCCCGATCCTCCTTTTCCCCGAAATAAGGGGTATGGTCGGAGATGCCAATCACCTGCAAACCGGCGGCAATGCCGGCTTCGATATAGTCGCGAATATTTCCGTCCGCATGACCGCAGCGGAAATGGTGGGTATGAAGATCGAATTTCATGATAAAAAACTCCCTTCGTTTGTGCATAACCATCGAATTATTCGGAACTGATGAATTGGGTTTCAGGCATGCCTTTCAGATCGCTTAGAAACTGCTGCATGGCGGAGTTCAAATATCTCCCGGATTTATAAATCAGGCCGACGGGATGGCTGACCTCAAGTTCCCGGAGCTGGATGATTTTGAGCGTACCGTGGCGGAGCTCGCTTGCGACCGATTGTTTGGACATAATGGCCGCGCCAAGGTCGATTTCGACCATCCGTTTGATCTCCTCGCTGCTGGACAGCTCCATGACCACGTTCGGCATAATGTCATGCGTTTTGAATATTTCATCGGTAAAACGCCTGCCGACCGTATCGGGTGAAAGTAAAATCAGCGGCGTATCGCGCAGTACATCGATGGATACCGCCGTTTGCCGGGCTAGCGGGTGGCGCGGCGAGACGATGAGTTCGAAAGTGTCGTAATAAAGCACCGAGGTGATCAAGTTGGGATTGCGTTCGATCAGGTAACCTATTCCAACATCGATTTGACCGTTTTCCACGCTGGTATAGATCTGGGAGGAGGCCATGGACTGGATCGACGTTTTGATCAGCGGAAACTGGTTTTGAAAATATGAGAGCACCCGGGGCAAAATTTGTATGGCGATGGAGGTAGTTGTGCCAAGCACGATATGACCTTGAGGAATTTGCTCCAGATCGTACAAACGCTGCTTCAGTTCCTCGACAACTGCCAGAATCCGTTCGGCATGCTCCAAAAAAACTTCACCGCGGTCGGTCAGCGTAACCGGCTGATTCCGGTCGACCAAAACGGTTTTGAACTCATCTTCCAGGCTTTTGATCTGGGCGGATACGGCAGGCTGGGTCAGATTAAGCAGTTCCCCGGCTTTGCGGAAACTCATCGTCTTTGAGATGGTAATCAGTGTCTCCAGTTGACTGATGTTCATGCAGTACCTCCTTAGACCTTATTTGTACCCTACTTATGAGCTTCGACCATTTGTGTATCCTTTAATTATATGGGATTCGGAAAGTCACGGCAATGCGCTTCTGTGTCAGAGTAATTTCTGACAACAAACCGTCTCGATATCTGAAACAGCGATGATTTAAAAATAGATTCTACAAAATTCGTCATAGTATTCAAAAATATACCTAAAGGACCGATATACATAACAGGATTTAGGACTAAAGTTCTTAACTAGGAAAAAAGAGATGGTTTTAAAGGGTATTTATACCCTGGTTCTTAATTCGTCTGTGAATTTTTGGTGATTTCTTAAAAGGTTTACCGTATAATTGGTTCAAAGCGAATTGGGACTTTTGGAGCGTGTCCTGCAATCAACGATGGAAGGGGTGTATAACAGAAATGAAAGCGGAAATTATCAATCCTTTTCTGGAATCCGCGCGGAGTGTTATCGAGCAGGTGATCCAGGTATCTCCATCGACGGGGAACCTTGGAGTCAAAACGGTAGAATTGATTCAGAATCATATTTGGATACATATCGGAATGACCGGACAGTTGAACGGAGATATCGTATTTGGCATTCATGAGCATGTGGCGCTGCGGATGGTATCGATCATGATGGGAGGATATGTGCTGACGGAAATGGATGAGATGGGACAAAGCGCCATTTCTGAACTTGGCAATATGATCAGCGGCAACGCAAGCACCATGCTGTCCAATCAGGGAGTTAATGTGGACATTACTCCTCCTAAAGTTGTCAAAAGCGAGCAGGTTACATCGTTTTTTCCGCAGAAGGCGCTCAGTATCCCACTCTTAATGGACGGGATCGGAGAGCTGGATATTCAGGTCATGATATCTTAAGCAAAACGGGATTTCCTCGAAATTATGTATTTTAGTGCGTGTTCAAAAAGGCCGGTTTTCAGCACCGAGAAGGTTGAAAGAAGATAGGGACTGAGGAGCGGAGCGTACGAGGGGTACGTGAGTACCGGAAGGCCCGGCTGAATTCAAGGTTCGATGCCGAGTGGCTTCCTGTTTTACTTCGTGTTAGATATAGAATTTATTCGTTATCAGCGGAGCTGATGAAATTCTATATCGCAAGAAAACCTACCTTTGGGCCGCGGTCGCTCATCCTTGCATAGGCTTCGATCAGGTTTTCTTTAGATAGCAAAAAGTATAAACATCTAAGGAATCCGCATCCTGATATCGCAAGAAAAACTACCGCTAAAGGTGGTCTGTCTGCTGTGAAGGTACGTCAATAGACGTTTTTCTTATCAAAAGCGGACTTTTTGAACAACCTCTTCGAATAGCATACAATAAGGGTATTATTGCGTGCAGCCAGGCAGGCTAACGCATCCTTAGGGGGAAACCGAAATCATGTTGAAGGATAAAGTTGTTGTCATTACGGGAGCGTCAAGCGGAATCGGATTGTTAACTGCACGGTTGCTGAGCGAAGAGGGAGCCGTGCCGATTCTGGCTGCCCGTTCGCGGCAAAAGCTGGCCGAAGCCTCAAGCGGCATCGCCGGAAAGCATGAAATCAAAGTGCTGGATGTAACCCGGGAAGACCAGGTCAAGCAAATGATCAATGAGATCATTGCAGATCATGGACAAATCGACATCCTGCTCAATAATGCCGGTTACGGTCAATTTGAAAGCATCGTAGACATGCCGTCCGAGGAGTTCGGGCGGATGATGGACGTGAATTATATGGGGATCGTACGATGTACCAAGGCAGTGCTTCCCCATATGCTTGGCCGCGGGAGCGGACGGATCGTGAACGTCGCTTCCATGGCTGGCAAGATCGGTACGGCCAAATCAACAGCCTACACAGCAACCAAACATGCGGTGCTCGGTTTTAGCAATGCCTTGCGGCAGGAGCTGCGCGGGACGGGAGTTACGGTGTCTACAGTTAATCCTGGACCGATTGATACGCCCTTTTTTGAACTTGCGGATCCTGCAGGCGGCTATACAAGCAATGTGAAATGGCTGATGATGAAGCCGGAATATGTGGCGCGTAAAATAGTGCGCTTCATGGATTCGGGCAAGGAAGAGCTGAACCTCCCGCTTAAGGCTGCCGCTGCCATGCGTTTTTATCAGCTGTGCCCGCGTTTGGCGGACAGACTCACCTACCGGATGATGAATAAAAAATGACGGAACCGGCTCGAAGCAAGCCGGCTTTTTTCATGTTAAAGAAATTATATGTTCTTTGGGGTCCCCGCAAAGTATTTGGAGTAAGTATCGATGCATAGGCTCCACTCAGTACTTTTGCTTCGCAAAAGCGCCCTTCAGGCGTCGGACTTCTTTCCGATACACTTTGTGGGGTTATTTTGCATGGAATCAAGTTTAATTTACCTGGCAGGAGGAATAACATTTTGGTGCCTGGGCGCTTTTATCATATAATGGTTAGGAATGACTTATTACAAAGGATGGAATTTAATGAAAGCAACTTTATTTACAGCGCTTGGCATCGAACAGAATTTAGCCGATCGCCTGTCAGAATACGGAATAACGGAGCCGACTCCGGTGCAAACAGAGACCATTCCTGCCATTCTAAACGGAGCGGACGTGCTCGCCCGCTCGCAGACGGGAACAGGTAAAACGCTCGCCTATCTGCTGCCTGTTCTGCAGGGCATCGACGCCGAGCTCAAATCGGCGCAAAAACTTATCATAGCTCCGACGCAGGAGCTGGCCATGCAAATTGTCAGGGAGGGCGAGAAATACGGGCAACCCCGCGGCATTCATGTGCTTGGGCTGATCGGAGGCGCTGCGCTGAAACGGCAGGTAGACAAGCTGAAGCTGCATCCACAGCTCATCGTCGGCACCCCGGGCAGAGTCCGGGAACTGATCGAGATGCGCAAACTCAAAATGCATCACGTGAATGCGATTGTCGTGGATGAGGTGGATCAAGTGTTCCAACTGGGCGGGGCCGGCGATGTGGACCGGATTCTCCGCAGCGCCCTCCGGGACCGACAGTTGGTATTTCTGTCGGCAACCGTAAGCAGGGAAACGGCTGCGCTTGTCAAACGCGAAATGAAGAATCCGCTGGAAATCGGCATTGACCCTGACCAATCCACCGCAAAAGGACTTGAGCATTATTATTTTGCCGGTGATGAGCGGGATAAAATGGAAAATTTGCGCCGGGTGATACGCCATTACAATCCGAAGAAAACGATGGTTTTCGTCAATCAGACGGAAACGATTGCGGAAGTGCAGGCTAAATTGAACTATATGGGCCTGTCAGCCGAAGCTTTGTACGCGGATGCGGATAAGCTGGCCAGAAGCCGGGTACTATCAGGCTTCCGCAGCGGCAAGTTTAAGGTACTGGTTGCCAGCGATGTCGCAGCCCGCGGCCTGGATATCGAAGGCTTGGAAATGGTCGTAAACTACGACCCTCCGATGGATTCGGAGCATTATGTGCACCGTGCCGGGCGTACGGGACGGATGGGAAGAAGCGGGTTAGTGCTATCCCTGGTTACGTACAAGCAAATTTTTATTATGAACAAGTTTGCCAAAGAGCTTGGTATCACACTGGAGGAGCGAAAGTTATACGCCGGCAAGGTGTTGGAGCCCAAAGCGGCTGCTTCGATCCGGTCGCAACCGGTTCGCAGGAAGTCTCCGGACAAAACGGGAAATGCCCATGTATCGCAGGAAAGCGTTAAGCAGGGTTCGTCCAAGGGCCGGCCGGTCAAGGAAGAAACCCGTAAAACTTCGGGTCCTGCCAAAAAGCAAGGTGAGCCTTTCCGCGGCGGAAAATCTTCGGAGCGGGAGAACCGCAGCGAACGGGAGCGGGAACGGAAAAACAAGGGGGCTCCCAAATGGCTGAAAGACAAGAAACGTCCCTAAGGGGCGGATCGGGTATTTCATGGAGGTGAGGCAATGAACGGCAATACAGTGCTGGATATCCAAGGTTTGAGCGGCGGTTACAGCTTAAACCGTCCTGTGCTGCATGATATTTCCTTTCAGGTCAATCCAGGCGAAATGATCGGGCTGATCGGCTTGAATGGCGCAGGCAAAAGTACAACCATGAAGCATATTCTCGGACTTATGAATCCCCATAAGGGGGAAATCCGGGTACAGGGAAAGAAGCGGGAGGAAGACGCTGAAACCTATCACGGTTCATTGGCTTTTGTTCCGGAATCTCCGCTTTTATATGATGAAATGACCGTACGCGAGCATCTGGAATTCACGGCGAGGGCTTACAATGTAAAACGCGAGGAATATGAAGCGCGTGCGGACCGGCTTGCAGGAATCTTTCGGATGCGGGACAAAATGGACAGCTTGTCAACGCATCTGTCCAAAGGGATGCGGCAGAAGGTTATGATCATGTGCGCTTTTGTGGCCCGCCCTTCTTTATATATTATCGACGAGCCGTTTCTCGGCTTGGATCCGCTTGGCATCCGGTCTTTGCTGGATTTTATGGTTGAGCTGAAGGAAGGCGGTTCTTCGATTCTGCTGAGCTCGCATATCCTTTCGACCATCGAAAATTACTGCGACCGGTTTATCTTGCTGCATCAGGGAAGGGTCATTGCCAGTGGAACGCTGCAGGAGATAGCCGCGCAAGCGGGAACTAACGGGGCAGGACTGGAAGATATGTTCTATACCCTTGTGCAAGGCAGGGATTGACGATGGATTTGGCTAGTTTAAGATCCGAACGCCGCAGCCGTTTCTGGGGAAAAGAAGTGCTGCCGTATGTCGGTTATGTCATGCAAAGCGGTGTTGCGGTACTGCTTTTGTTCGCGATTATTGCTTTTTCGGCATGGTACACATCCCTGGTTCAGCATATCCCGGCCGGTTTTCCGATCCGCTGGATTATGCTTGTATTGTTCGTGCCGCTGACGGTCAGCAGCAGTTTCAGGACCTATCTTCAGCCGGCGGACGTCGTTTTTTTGCTCCCGCAGGAATCGCGGATGCGAAAGTATTTCCAGGCAAGCTGGATTAGCGGCGTCATTTACAAGCTGCTAGGTCTGGCTCTCGTTTTTCTAATTTCTTGGCCGCTTTATATCCGGAGCGAAGCTGATCCGAAGCCATTCTCGCTGTTTTTGCTGGTTCTAATTGCGCTGAAACTGCTTGCCAGCTACGGCTGCTGGAAAGAACTGCGGATGGTATCGCGAAAAGGGGCGACGGCATCCCGGCTGCTTCGTTATGTAATTATTGCGCTTTCTATAGCCGCTTGGCTGTGGCAGCCTGCAGGCAGAAGCTTAATTTTCATTTTGCTGATTGCAGCAACCTATGCCGCGGCTTTGCGTTTCCCGGCCAAACATCTGGTGGCATGGGAGAGATTGATCGCCCAAGAAAAGACGCACATCGGACGCATACTGATGGTGCTGGGCTGGTTCGTGAACGTCCCGAGCCGGCAGCAGCGAATTCACTCTAGAAAATGGCTTTTCTGGGCTGGCAACCGCATTTCCTGGAAGCCTGAAACGGCCTACCGCTATCTCTTGATGAAAAGCTTTATTCGCAGCGATATTCTCGGTATCGTGATCCGGGCGGGCATTCTGGCTGTGTTTCTGGTCTGGTGGATGCGGAGCGGCATGGTTGGCAGCGGCATTTATTTGTTTTTTGTGTTTTTGGCAGGGGTGCAGTTATCCACGCTGCTGCGCTATCACAGCGAATCTTTTTGGCTGCATGTATATCCGATTCCCCCTGGCAGCCGCCGGTCGAACGCGATCAGCCTGGCTTTTCAAATCCAGCTGGTATTTGCGGGGCTGACCTGGCTACCGCTTCTTGGGGGCGGGCCGGATCGTTTGGGCGCCGCTTTGATGACGCTGATTAGCGGCGTGATCATATGCCTGCTGTTCCGTTATTTTGCTGGAAGGAAAAAGAAGGCCCACGATGACGACGATGAATAGAAGCATTCGCGCTTTTTTGCTTGCAGGAATCTCACAAGGAACCGGCTTTCCTTGGCCTCAAGCGATGGCAGGATGGCTAGGTTATGGGTTGGCGGATGCGCAAAGAATATGAAAAAGCAGAGGTTCGGGTTTCATCCCGAACCTCTGCTTTTTTGCTTGGGCTGGATTGTTCTTGAAATTGGCGGTATTAAAGCCAGAAAGAACGAGTGATGATAACGAGGAGGATAAAGAGAACAAGGATTGCTCCAGTGTTATGAAATAATCCATGGCAGCCATATCCGTATCCGTATGCGCCTCTTACTTCTTCGCTCATTGTTCATTCCCCTTTGCAAATGGATTGTTTTTGGATTACACCGTATCATATGTCTCGGGGGAACTCAGTGCTTGGGCAATCACCCGTTCGCTACAAACAAATTCTTTAGCCGCTCTGCTGAGAATTTGTACATAAGATTTATGGGGTTTGGATAACGCAGATCGGCAGCTGTACCTAATGGATCGTTGCTTCGGCTGACTGCTATTTGTTCTGCAAATCCATGATTCCTTGGTACACCAGATCAAAGAGATCTTCCAGGTAATCTTCTTCGATACAGGAGAAGGCAATGCGCAAATCATGCTCGCCAAGGGCGATCGTTCCGACTCCATATTGATGCAGGATATGCGTGCGCAGCTCTTCGGCGGATACGGTTTTCAGCTTCAAGCACATGAAATATCCGGAGTTGAACGGGTAGTATTCCCATACGCCGTTGTATTTTCCGCTGTCCAGCAGCGATTTGACCTTGTTGGCCCGACCCTTCATAATCTGGAATTTTTCTTCCTTCTGCGTATGGAAATCCGGGGATTTCAGCACGTCAAGCACGAAGGTTTGGGAAGGATGGGCGCCGCTGGAAATCGTGGCTCGAATGATGCCAAGCGTTTTTTGTTCGAGCGCGTGCAGCACTTCTTTGCTGTCGGAAGCATAGGTGATAAAACCTACGCGGAAGCCCCATACGAATTCTTCTTTGGTCGCGCCGTCGACCTTGACGGCAAGCACGCGTGGATGCAGATCCGCCAGTTTGCCGAAAAGGGACTCTTTCAGGGAATCTTCGAAAAACAGTCCGAAATAGGCGTCATCCGTTACCGCTACCACGTTGATGCCGGCTTCGGCAGCTTCCTTGATGGCAGCGACGATTTCATTGCCCTCTTTAAGCCCAGGCGTGTAGCCGGTTGGATTGTTAGGGAAGTTGAGGATGACAACAGCTTTGCCTTTGTCCTTTTGAGCAAGCAGCGCGTCGCGCAGTCCTTGGCTGTTAAACGTCATTTCTTCGGTGAAAAGCGGGTAGTTTATGATCTGCGCATGACGGCGGATTCCGAAAGTAAGCTCATAGTTTTCCCAGTTTTTGTCGGGGTAAATGACGGCGTCCCCTTCATTGACGAACAGGTCGGCAACCACGCTCAGTCCGTGCGTAAGCGCGTTGGTTACGATCGGATTACTAAGAGACTTTTCGCGCAGGGACGGGTTCTCTTCGCGCATTTTGGCGAGCCATGCCGTCCGGAGCTCCGGTTTGCCGGCAGGAGGTGCATAAGGATAGAGATCTTTCGGCTGAAAAGCGGAGAGCTTGCTTTGGATCGCATCCAAATGCATCGGAATGCCGCCTTCGGTTGCGATGCCGATCGTGGCATTGTATTTCTTGGCATGCCCCGAGGCTTCGGCAGATTGGCTCAATATGCCTTCCTTCGGAAAATAAATTTCCTTGCCCAGCGTAGACAGCATGTCATATACATGCGGGTTGCCGGCTTTTACCCCTTCATTCAGTTGTTCTGCCAATGAATTCAACATTTCTTCCATCCTTCCAAATCGGTTGTAATGTCAGGAATTTCCGTACAATTCCCGTAAGAAGTTTTCCGTTTTAGCTGCCTTACATTATATCATTTGCAGCCGTAACCGTCACGAAAAAGGGATGGTATTTAAAATAAAATGGCAGTTTAACCTTTGCTTTCCGCAGACCTTTTTTTGCTGTCCGTTTACTCTTTGGAATTGGCGCCCGGGCACTTCTCGCGAATGAGGCGTGCTGTTTCCGGGTCGCGCTCCGAACCCCGCTTTTCAAGACCGCAGAGGACCTGCTCCCGATTGTCATCAGTCAGGTTTTGTCCGAATTTGAATTTCGCGCTCATCCGGTCCGGGATGATCTTAACTACGGCTACATTGCGCAGTCTGGCGGCATACGTCGGGTTGGCAATATCGATCGGATCATATCCCCCTTCGGGCTGCAGTTTTTTCATCAGCAGGGTGAACACCCCGGCTTTTTCCGCAAGATCCTGCACGATCACGGCCCGTCCGCTTGCAGTTACGCTTTTAAAGTAGGTTGTGGCCGGGCAGGCCAGATGCGGATCCGTAAAATAAGAGGGTATAACCGCAAATTCATCGGCGACACTGAAGCTGACACGGGGATTTGCTTTTAAATGCTCCATCTTCTCTCCAACCCGGCTGCCATGGAAATAAAAAACCCCCTGGTCGTAAACGTAATTCAAGGGTGTAACCCGCGGGTATCCGTCTTCCCCGACGGTACCGAGAAAACCGAAGCTCATGCCGGATAAAAATTGCTCGATTTCCCGTTCTTCGTTGATGCTGAATTCCTTTCTCCTCATGATGTTTCTCCCCCAGTTTGGTTGATCTGTTTGCTTAACAGCATAATGGAGACATTGACAAGGAAAAAGATCCAATTTAGATTTAAATTTATAGTCCAATTTACTCCGGCTGCTTATGGATTTGAATTTGCAAGTTCATAAATGATAACCGGATGTAAGTCGAATGGGTCAAGGAAGGGGGCAAAAGCGCATGGAACTGACGCTCCACATGAAGGCTTATCTCGATAAATATCGTTTCAAATATCTGGCTTTGTATCACGCCCTCAGAGAGGCCATTCAGGACGGGCGTTTACCGGGGGGGATGAAGCTGCCTTCGACCCGGGAGTTGGCGGAGCTGTACGGATTGTCGAGAGGCGCCGTGGCTCAAAGCTATGACATGCTAATGGCGGAGGGGTATGTGCGTGCGGAGACAGGCCGGGGAACCTTTGTTGCCGATGCGGGCTATTCCCCCCGCGATGTGGTGAAAATAAAGGATACACCGGTGAAGCTTTCGCGTTGGGGCGAGAGGCTGCTGCTTCTGCCGGAGGGTCCCGCAGAGATGGCGGAACTTGCGGATATCAGCTTTATCAATCGGCCGCTCGATATGAGCCGATTTCCATATGAGGAATGGAGAAGCGCCCTCTCTTATGCCGGCGGGCGCAAGGGAGCCTGCCTACAGCATAAAGCGCCGCCGGAAGGAGATAGACAGCTGCGCGAGGCTATCGCTTCCCATTTGCGTGTGACGCGCGGGATTATGGCCCGGCCGGAGCATGTCGTATTGTTCAGCGGATCCATGCAGGGCATCGTGCTGCTGTTTCAGCTGCTGATGAACGAAGGAGAGGCGGCGGTTGTGGAAAATCCGGGATTTCACGGAATACGCATGGCGGTTGCGGCATACGGCGGCACAATCATACCGGCGGCGGTCGACGGGCAGGGAGTCAAGCCGCAGGATTGGGATGCGGGCATCTTGTTTGTAACGCCCAGCCGCCAATATCCTACGGGAGCGGTGCTCAGCCTGGAGCGGCGGCGGCAGCTTCTTGACTGGGCACAGCGGCATGACGCCGTCATTATAGAGGATGATTACGATAGCGAATTTCGTTTTGGCGGCAGACCGATCGAGCCGCTCAAGGCGCTCGATGCCCGGGAGCGGGTCATCTACATCGGTTCTTTCTCCCAAACGATGTTTGCGAGTTTAAGGTTGGGTTACGCGGTGCTGCCGGAAGGCCTGACGGCTGCTGTGGTACGGGCCAAATCGCTGTATGATCCGATGTCGCCGGGATTGCTTGAACAGCGGGCGCTTGCCCGGTTCATGACAAAAGGGAGCTATATGCGGCATTTGCGCCGATTAACCCGTCTTTACGGTGCGAGGCATCGCCATTTATGTGCGCGGATGCAGGAATTTGCCTGCGACCTGTTCGAATTGATGCCCAGTGATGCCGGGCTGCATGTTTATGCGAGCTGGCGCAAATCTCCAGCCGAATACGAGGCTTTTGCAGAAGCTGCGAAACGGAGAGGCGTCTATTTCCGGAACGCCGGGGTTTACTGGCTCGATGAAGGGCCGCCGGCAGCCTGCTTCAGCTTTGCCCATTTGACGGAGGAACAGATCGATAGGGGCGTGGCCGGACTCGCGTCTGCATGGCAGGATGTGCAAAATTTCTTTTGAAAGAGTATGATGGAGATTGAATGTGGTTTAATGCATCAGACTTCAACCGCATTTAATCGAATGGAATGAGTTTATATAAAGGGGGAATGACGACATGCTGCATGCGTCGCCGTCTTCTTTTCACATAACGCCCTATCTTGCGAAAATCGTATGCGAGCCGGGGTGGAAATGGCAGAAACGCGAAAAGGCGCTGGAAAACTATGATTTATTTTATGTATGGAGCGGCGAAGGGACGGTCATCCGCAACGATGAGTCGTTTGAGGTTGGCAAGGGCAGCTGCTTCCTGTTCAGACCTGGCGACCATACGAGCGCAATCCATAATCCACAGAAGCCGCTTGTGTTAACGTACAGCCATTTTAAAGTCGATGAACCTATAAGCGAGATTCCGCAGCCATACCGCCGTTTGACGGATACGGTTGATTTTGAGTACATGCTTGCAAGATACGTAAGGCTGTTTCTGGTTAACACGTATGCCGCAAAGGAAGAAGGGCAGCTGATCTTAAAGCAGCTAATGATCCATCTGCTGCGGCACGACCGCGAGCAGCCGGAAGAGAAAAAGGTCAGTAACCAGCTGACAGAAGTGATCCACGAGATTGCAAACTTTGTCCAGCAGCATCCCGGGAAACCTCACCGGGTGGAGGATCTTGCCGCCCGTGCGGGTTTGTCGCCGCGTTATTTTTCCATCAAGTTCAAGGAACTGATCGGAACGCCGGTTCAGTCTTATATTATACGGACGCGGATCGAGCGGGCGCAGCATCTGCTGCTGCATGCCGGCATGAACGTGACGGAGGTGGCGGATGCCCTCGGCTACCGCGATATCTTTTTCTTCAGCAGGCAATTCAAGCAATATACAGGCAAAAAACCTTCCGAAATCCGCTAAATGCCTGCTTATGACAGCCTATGCTTTTTAGAAAAGTACGTTGACAGACGTTTTTCTCTTGTTTAACTGCAGCGCGGAATCAACATTTCTGCGGCTGCATTTTTTTTCAAGTGAAAGAAATGCTTTCTATAAGAAAAAGTCTGGAATCTTTGAAAACAACGCTCAAGGCAGCTGGTTTGCTTTGAAATACGATGCAAGGAGGATGAAAAATGAAAACAAGGCAGGATCATCCGGTGGCCTTGGTAACCGGCAGTTCCAGCGGGTTCGGCTTGCTTATATGCGTGGAACTGGCCCTGCGGGGATTCATCGTTGTGGCAGGAATTCGCAGGCCGGAAGCGCAGGCCGGGCTGATGGAAGCGGCCGAGCGGGCAGGGGTGCGGGAACGGATTGATCCCGTGCAGCTGGAGGTCACCAGCGAAACCGATGCGGAGCGGGCGGTGTCTTACATCCGAGGTCAATACAGGCGCCTGGACATGCTGGTCAACAACGCGGGAACCGCACTCGGCGGATTGATCGAGGAGGTGCCTGCCGCAGTTTGGCCCGAACAAATGGAGACCAATTTTCACGGAACGGTTCGTGTAACACGGTCGGCGCTTCCCTTGATGAGGGAGCGGGGAAAAGGGCGGATTATCCAGATGAGCAGCATCAGCGGCCGGATCGGTTTTCCGGGCTACGGCCCATATGCCGCCTCGAAGTTCGCTTTAGAAGGCTTCAGCGAATGTTTGGCGCTGGAAGTCCGGCCGTTTGGCATTGATGTGGTGATGGTGGAGCCGGGGGCTTATGGAACGCCGATCTGGAACAAAGGTTTCGCGCGGATGAACGCAGCGCCAAACTCCCCATATCGGAATATGTTGGATAAGGTGCTTGCCTTCTCGCGCAAAAGTGCGGAGCAAGGAGGGGATCCACGGGAAGTCGCCGGTCTGGTTGCGGATATTGCCTGCATGAAGCGCCCGGCGTTCCGGTACGCGCTGCCTCGGAGTACCAAATGGACGATTCGAGCCAAAACGGCGCTCCCGGGGCGCCTTTTTCAGAGGATGATGGCTTACATTCTCGATAAAGCATAACCCGGCTTTATTTGCGTGGGGCTGGTGCGTGAAGCGTTCCAAGGAGCTGCCCCATCCGTACCTGGTCTCCTTTTTTCAGATCGGGAAACGGCGTGAAGATGCCGTCCTGGATTAGCAGCACAACGGTGGAGCCGAATTCGAAATAGGCCAGATCGTCGCCGTTGGTCCAGCGCGATACGGATTCATCATTGTAACGGATACTGCTTACGTTCATGGCTCCGACCTTCACGACTGCCACTTCGCCGTATTCGCCGGCAATGTAAGTAATCAGCCGTTCATTGCGGCATAATACCGACTTCATGTGGGTCATCCCGAATTCGTTAACCGGATAAGCACGTCCCTTGATGTGTTCGCTTTCCGTACGGACGCCCGTGATCGGGGAGTGAATGCGGTGATAATCGGTAGGGCTCAGGTACAACACGAAGGCGTAACCATGCTTGTACAATTCCAGGTGAGGGGAGAAATTCAGCAACTCCTCAACGGAATAATCCTGACCTTTTACATTCAGAATCGTTCCCGAGCTGATTTCGCCCATCGCCGTAATTCGGGCATCCACAGGGCTTGTCAGCACGTTCGGGCCTTCCGCGACGGGGCGCATGCCCGGTTTCAGCCGGCGGGAGAAAAACTCGTTTAGAGTCCGGTATTCATGTATCTCTTTTTCGGCTTCATGAGCGGGAATCTGATAGCTTTTTATGAAAATAGGAATAGTTCTCTTGCTGAGTCTGCTGTGCGAAAAGCGCCCCATTATTGCAGACAGCCATTTTCTTGACGAAAGCTCCGTCATAAGCCTTAATATTCTTTTTGCCATGCTTTATCTCCCTTCGGGTGATGCTAAGAAGATATATAGAATTACGTTCCCGGCCGCCTGTTGGTTACGAAAAAAATTTGCGGCAGGAATCGGATCATGTAAAATGCTGTTTTTGAACACTCTGAAATATATTGACACAGAAAATCGTTTTAATCAACAATGACGGATGAAATGACCCAGAAGTAAATGTGGCATGAACCGCATGCCGCGGCGGAGTTCGGGGAATCGCGGAGGAATTTGGCCTTTTTTGGCGTTTGACAGGAGAACCCGCAATATTCGCTATTGCCAACCAGTATCAAGTTGGTGTATTTTGGAACCAGGATACAGATTCCTTCGCATCGCATCTTTGCGAAAGGTTCATCTGTTACATATAGAATGCGGGGGCTTGAGAGAATCAGGCTGAGATTGCAGCTGTTATCCGCTGCTGACCGGGTATCTGATCTGGATAATGCCAGCGTAGAGAATTCGTGCTAAGCCCTCTTCAGGGCTTATTTAACCGTCTCTCTTTGCGTATCCAGGCGGTTTTTTTCATGTCTGGGGATTTGGGAATCCCGCCTAAAAAAGAGGAGAGGAAGATGTAGGATGGACAATGCATTACATACGGGAAAAAGAAAGGGGCTTTCGCTGAGCGATTTACTGGTGACGATTTTGCTGTCGCTTGTGCTTGGTGTGGTATACCATTTTTGGAGTTCGGTATACGACCTGTTCAAGCCGCTGTTTTTCCAGGCGGATGAGCTGGTGTACGGAGTTTGGTTTTTGGCGCCGACGCTTGCCATGCTGCTGATCCGTAAACCTGGGGTCGCCATATTGGCAGAGGTAGCAGCGGCCCATGTTGAAATATTATTCGGCAGCCAGTGGGGGCTTCAATTGGCGCTGTACAGCGTCGTGCAAGGTCTGGCCGCAGAGCTGGTTTTCGCCGTGCTGCGCTACCGCAGTTTCCGGATGGGAACGGCCGCGTTGGCGGGAGCGGCGGCAGCGCTAGGGTCGCTATTGGTTGATATTTATTATGGCTATGTGCTGGATTACACGCTCTGGATGATGCTGTTTAAATATGCGCTTCGAATCGTCAGCTCCGCCGTGTTGGCCGGATATTTGGCGTTTGCGCTGGCGAGGTCCCTGGAGGCTACCGGCGTTACGCAGCTTTTGCGGCCGGTGACTAAAAAGGATTACGAAGCGCTGGATCATGATTAAACATAACTCTGTTCTGCAAGATCAGGCTGCCGTTTCAGTCAAAGGGCTTCGGTTGAAATTCCCGGGCGAAGAGAATTTTGTATTCAAGGACTTATCCCTCTCAATCCGAAAGGGAGAGAAGGTTCTGATGCTTGGTCCAAGCGGATGCGGCAAATCGACTCTGCTGCAGGTGCTGGGCGGACTGGTTCCGCAAGTCATTGAGATTCCGATGAAAGCGGAGGAGATTACGGTTCCGGATTCCAGAGGATACGTCTTTCAGGACCCGGATACCCAGTTCTGCATGCCGTATGTGGATGAGGAACTGGCCTTTGTGCTGGAGAACCGCGCAGTCGAGCGGGAACGAATGCTGCCGCGGATGCAGGAGGCATTAGCAAGGGTCGGATTGGATTCCGGCAAGCTGGATGTACCGGTCGACAGCCTGTCCCAGGGCATGAAGCAGCGGCTGGCACTTGCATCGGTGCTTCTGCTCGAGCCGGAGGTCATCTTTCTGGATGAACCGTCGGCGCTCCTGGATCCCGAAGGGCGGAAACGGATGTGGCAGGCGGTATGGGATGCGGCGGAAGGGCGCACCTTAGTCGTAGTGGAACATCGTATTGAAGAGATTGCGGACCGGATGGACCGGATCATCTTGTTCGGGCCTGAAGGGAGTATTATCGGCGACGGCAGTCCGGAATGGATATTCCGTACTTTTCAGAGGGAAATGCAGCAGTACGGAATTTGGTATCCCGGTGTATGGGAGGAATTCAGCCGGAGTTTGGAGAACCGCCAAGAGGAGTTCGCAGGGAAAAAACCTACGAATCCGGCCCCGCTTTTGGCCTTGCGCGGGTATACGGGGTACCGTGGGGATCGGCCGCTGATCCATGTGAAGGAACTTAACGTATATCCCGGCGATTTTATCGCGGTCACCGGCGTGAATGGAGCGGGAAAAAGCACGTTTTTGCTGAGCCTGATGGGCCTTTTGCGTTTCAGCGGGCAATACTCGTTATGCGGAGCGAGCATGGAGGAAACAGCAGGGGAGGGCAGGAAGCGCAAGAAAAAACGACGCCCGCCCTCGGACCGGATCGGATATGTATTTCAAAATCCGGAATTTCAGTTTGTTGCCGAAACGGTTTTTGAAGAAATTCGATTTTCCTTAAAAGCCGAAGGAATGGCGGACGAAGCGGAGACGGAGGCTAAGGCGCGCCGTTTTCTGCGTTCATTTCATTTGGCGGGATTGGAACATCGTCATCCGTATCAGCTCTCCATGGGGCAAAAGCGTAGACTAAGCATGGCAGCGGCGGTCGTTTGCGGCCAACCGATTCTGCTCCTGGATGAGCCGACATTCGGCCAAGATGCCCGGAACACATTTGCTATTCTTGAGTACTGTCTCAAGATGAAGGAGCAAGGGACCGCGATCGTGATGGTGACCCATGAGGAAGAAATTGTACAGCAAATCGCTACCCGAGTGTGGGAGGTGCTGGATGGCGTGGTCACGGAACGTCCGCCCGCCGAACAGTCAGCTGAAGCGGAAGAAATGCGGGTGGGAACATGATGGAATTGTTGACGCCTACCCGCTCGACGGTTTTACAGCAAGCCAACCCTGCCGTTAAACTGGTCGTGCTCATCATGTTGTTTATTGTAACGGTGCAGACCCGAAGCATCGATTTTGCAATCTATCAGGCCATCATATATACAGTGCTGTTGTTTATGCTCGGCGGGTTTCCGGTTCGGAAAACGCTGCTGTTTGTTCTGCCTTTCGGCCTGTTGTTCGTGTCGTCTTCCATAACGATGATTCTGTTTGGCAAAGGGAATACGTTGTGGTGGCAGTGGGGTGTGCTGCGCATTACCGAGGAGAGCTTTTACAGAGGACTGCATCTGGGCTTCAGGTCGATCGCATTTGCGGCGGAAGGATTGCTTTTTGTCAGTACGACTCCTTCCGTCAAGCTTTTTTACGCGCTGATGCAAAGCTTCAGGCTCCCGCCCCGGTATGCGTACAGCTTTATGGCTTCGATCCGGCTTTTGCCGATGGTGTGGGAAGAGTTCCTGATCCGCCGGCAGGCGCTGCAGGTACGCGGGGCGCAGATGGAAGGCCGGGGGCTTAAAGGTCTTGCGGAGCATATCCGCATGTATGCCGTGCCGCTGCTCTCCCAGAGCATCCGCCGCGCCCACCGGGTGGCCGTCGCGATGGAGGCGAAGCAGTTTAACGGCAATGGCCCCCGTACTTATTACTACCCGTCAAAGCTATCATGGAAGGACGGAGCTGCCGTGCTGCTGCTTGTCTTGGCGCCATGCGCCGCCTATCTGGCTGCCGTATGGGTTCCATGGTTTGGCCTTCCAGATGTCCGCTATCATCCCTGATTTTTTCGGAAAATCCAAAGATGAAGCGTACTGTTAACGGCTAAGCAAATAACGCGCGTATGCCATGGGCTGGCGGTATGTTCCCTTCCACAGCTCGGTCAGTCCGGCTTTGCGGAAGCCGTACCGCTGATCACGTCCATTGCATTCGATAAAATACGGTTTTCCCATGGTCGAAAGTCCGATGTCCAGACCCAAATCGGCTGCATTGGGGAGATGCTGCTCCAGCTTTTCCGCGACCCGCAATGCCAGCATTCGAACATTCGAAACGACGATGTCGTGAGAAAGATGGGGAAGGCTTTCGCGCAGAACCGCATCAACGCCAAGCGCTTTGGCGCCCTGCGCTACGTTGGACACAAAAGTCCGTGCGGAGGCAGCCTTGGCATAAATGCCCGTTATGCCCCACTCTCCGCTGATTCCCCGCTGAACGGATACGCGCAGATCATACGGACTGTCTTTGAATTCAGCAAGGGAAATGCGTTCCTGAATTAGGTAAGGGATATGGGCAATGCGGCTCTGAAGAAGGGCAGGCAGTTTGTTTTGCCGCAGCGCCACCGTCTTCCAGCCGGATGATTTGCCGCTTGAAGAATAAGTGAGCTTCCAGGTCGTTCCGGAACGATGAAGCCGCAATATTCCGCGGCCGATGCTTCCGGCACAAGGTTTAATAATCAGATCATCATATTGCCGCATCATTTCCGAAATGGAAGAGGATGTGGCTTTTTGGGTTTCCGGAAGATGGGGCGACAGCAGGGGATCCGTTTGAAGAAGCTGATGAATTTCGTCTTTGCCGTAGCGGTTAAAACCGTTGAAAATGATATATCCCTGCCCCAGCATTAAGTTGATTTTCTGCTGTGATGCTGCGTCCAGATGGATCGCCCGGTTATGGATCACGCGCGGGATAGGTATGCGGACTAATGTATACGCTTTTCCTCTCAAAATATAAGCGGTGCATTGGCCGCCAGCCATATCAATATCCTGAAGCCGGATAAAACATGGGATCAACCCGTATATCCGGGCAGCTTCTTCATAATTAGCGAGGGATTCCGGTCCGGTCCTTCCATGTGGAATTCCCCGGTGCATGGCGGCGTTCATCAGAATTCCAATATAAGAAAACCACACATTTCATCCCTCCTGCATGAATATAAAATCACCGCTTGCGAAAGCGAACAAAAAATAAATTCAAGGCATTCCTCCATTTGTATAGTCTATGCGCCGGGGCCGTGTCGGCAAAGGGCGTTTGTCCGCCCATGTCCCGCCTATTTTAAGATTATAGAATTTATAAATTTTAAGCGGAGCTTAAGAAATCCTATAATCGCAAGAAAAACATCCGCTAAATGCGGTCTGTCTTCCTAGAAAGTACGTCGATAGACGTTTTTCTTAGCAGTATAAAATTTATAAGTTTTTTTGGGGGTCCCCGCAAAGTATTTGGAATAAGCATCGAAGCATAGGCTCCACTTTGTGGGGTTATTTAACGCCGGCAAGAAATGATGAAAAAAAGGGTACTTCAGTGACAAAAGCCTAGTCCGGCGCATATGATGCCGCAGAGCGATACGGTCAGGAAGGGAGCGAGAATGCTTGAAAAAGAAGGATAGCAAACGATCCGATAGAGCAGGCAAACGCCGCTACTATATGGATAACCCCAATTTTCATGAGCTGGAAATGATTAATGAAAAAAAAGCAAGTCCAAGTATGGCAAAACGGGATGCAAATATTCAAATCCGTTCGATTGTCGCGGAGCAAATTCAGGAGACCGAAGTCGCCGCACAGTCTGAGGAGGGGAATAAGGAAGATCTGGATATAAAAAGCGAAGGCATTGGAGAAACCGCAGCCGAAGGGGCTAATGAGGCTCTTGAGCAGGAAGAAAAGGGCTATATTCGTCCGACGCTGGAGGATGTGGAACAAATCATCGCCGAGAAGCAGCTGCCGGATTCGGCACAGCCATTTATCTATACGGAAGATTTGAGCGATGGAGCCGTCGTTACATCAAAGATTGCCCTGCGTGCCGTTGACTCCGCCCGGCTTATGCCAGGTGCAGTGGATGGGGAAGCTATTGCCGATTATGCCGTTACTCATATCCATTTAGCGGATGGAGCCGTTACTGCCTCAAAGATTGCTCCATTATCGATCACGGAAGAACATCTGGCCAATCATGCATTCAGCGGAAACAAGATCCGGGATTTCTCTATTGGCGGGGAAAAACTTCGCGAAGGCAGCATTTCGTCTGACAAACTGCAGGATAAAGCCATCGCATCGGACAAAATTGCCGACGGATCAATCCATTCACGCCATCTGGCGGGGCTTGTAATCTCAAGCGAATTGATTCAGGAACAGGCTGTGATTGACAGGAAAATTGCCAGCGCAAGCATCCGCACCCATCATCTTGTCAATGAAGCGATTGATACGTCAAAGCTTGCGGATGGAGCCGTGACCGCATCAAAGATTCGTGACGGAGGAATAACCGGAACCAAGATTATGAAAGGCTCGCTTGAAGGCATTCATTTGCGCGAGCAATCGCTGACGGGGGATTTGCTGGCAGACGGAGCTATTGGAAGCGAGCAAATTGCGGAAGGGAGCATTGGCGCGTCCCACTTGTCGGACGGCTCTGTGATAAGCAGCCATCTTCGGAAGGGAGCCGTAACCTCAGACAAAATAGCGCCATCAGCGGTGACGGGCATTCATGTTGGCGAAGGAGCCATCAGAGGCAGCCATATCGGCGCTGGCGAAATCACCGCAAGCCACATCGCGGAACGCAGTATCGGCTCAGGCAAGCTTGAGGAGCTTTCCATCGGTACGGCCCATATCCTGGAGCAGAGCATCACGTCGTCCAAAATTGCCGACCAGAGTATTTTGCCGAGCAAAATTGCCAATGAAGCAGTGCAAAACCGGCATCTCACACAGGGGGCGATACAGGAGCCTCAGATTGCCCCGGATGCAGTAACCGGCAGGCACATCAGGCATGGAGAAATTCGCGGGGAGCACTTGGCCAAGGAAAGTGTGGAATCATCGCATTTACGGCAATCATCCATTCTGGAGAGCCATATCGGTCAACATGCCGTGAAGGGAAAGCATATTGCCAACGAAGCAGTAGGAGTTTATCAGCTGCAGCCCGGTTCCGTGACGGTCGAGAAGCTGGCAAACGCGAGCGTGACCGGCGAAAAGCTTGCATCCGGCTCTGTCGGAGGAGATGCGCTTGCGGTTGAAGGAGTCGGCGGGGAACATATCCGGATAGCTGCTGTTGGCAAGCGCCATTTGGCGGCGCTTAGCGTAGATTCGGACACAATTATGGATGAGGCTGTTTCGACCCGTCATATCAGCAAGGGAGCCATTACAGCCAAGCATCTGCAGCCGGGAGCTGTCGGGGCGGAAATTCTTAGCAAGGAATCGGTAACTTCGGATCATATAGCTGCAGGCAGCATACAGTCGAAACATTTGAACCGGCTCATTGTGACGCCTGTCCACCTGGAAGATTATGCCGTGACATCGCCGAAGTTGTCACCCGAAAGCGTAGCAACGGATAAAATTCAGGATATGGCTGTTACTAGCAGCAAGTTGGCGGACGGCAGCGTCTCATCTTCCAAAATTGCCAAGGGTGCGGTCGGAAGGGAACATGTCGCTGAGGGAGCAATACAATCTTCCGCTATCGAAGATGGAGCGGTTGGTTTCCGCCATTTGGCGCCCCAATCCGTGGGCGCAAGGCAGCTGCAGCCGGGAGTCGTGGAGGAGTGCCATCTGGCAGCAGAATCGGTGAATTCCGAAGCGATCAAGGATGGCTCGATCACGGCGCTTCATTTGGCCGTGGAAGCGGTGGGGAGCATTAATCTGCAGCAGAATTCCGTACAATCCGTACACATTCATGAAAAAAGCGTCCAGCAAAAACACATCGCAACTGAAGCCGTCGCTCAGCGCCATCTTGCGCCTCAATCGGTAGGCGCCGAGCAACTGCAGCCGGGAACCGTGGAAGAATGCCATCTCCGGAAGGGGGCCGTAACCTCAGATAAAATAGCGCCATCAGCAGTAACGGGCATTCATTTTGCCGAAGGAACCATTAAAGGCAGCCATATCGGTACGGGGGAAATTACCGCAAATCACATCGCGGAACGCAGTATCGGCTCAGGCAAGCTGGAGGAGCTTTCCATCGGTACAGCTCATATCCTGGAGCAAAGCATCACATCATCCAAAATTGCCGACCAGAGTATTTTGGCGGGAAAACTTGCCGACGAAGCGGTTCAAAACCGCCATCTCACACAGGGGGCGATACAAGAACCTCAGATTGCCCCGGGTGCAGTAACCGGCAAGCATATCCGGTATGGAGAGATTTGCGGGGAGCATCTGGCCGAGGAAAGTGTGGAATCATCGCATTTACGGCAATCATCCATTCTGGAGGATCACATCGGTCAACATGCCGTGCATGAAAAGCATATTGCCAATGAAGCAGTAGGGGCTAACCAGCTGCAGCCCGGTTCCGTGACAGCCGAGAAGCTGGCGGATGCGAGTGTAACCGTTGAAAAGCTGGCAAATGGAAGCATAACGGGCGAAAAGCTTGCCCCCGGCTCTATCGGAGGAGACGCGCTTGCGCTTGAAGGAGTCGGAGGGGAACATATCCGGGCAGCTGCTGTCGGCAAACATCATTTGGCGGCGCTTAGCGTAGATTCGGACGCAATGATGGATGAGGCTGTTTCAACCCGTCATATCAGCAAAGGAGCCATCACAGCCGATCATCTGCAGCCGGATTCCATACAATCCGTACACCTTCATGAAAAAAGCGTCGAGCAAAAACACATCGCAACTGGAGCGGTCGTTCAGCAGCATCTTGCGCCTCAATCGGTAGGGGCCGAACAACTGCAGCCGGGAATTGTGGAAGAATCTCATCTCCGGAATGGGGCCGTAACCTCAGACAAAATAGCGCCATCAGCGGTAACGGGCATTCATTTTGCCGAAGGAACCATCAGAGGAAGCCATATCGGGGCCGGCGAAATCACCGCAAGCCACATCGCGGAACGCAGTGTCGGCTCAGGCAAGCTGGAGGAGCTTTCCATCGGCACAGCCCATATCCTGGAACAGAGCATCACATCATCCAAAATTGCCCAAGGGGCGATCGGAAGGGAACATGTCGCTGAGGGAGCAGTACATGCATTGGCTATCGAAGATGGGGCAGTTGGTTTCCGTCATTTGGCGCCCCAATCCGTAGGAACGGAGCAGCTGCAGGCGGGAGTCGTAGAGGAGCGGCATCTGGCTGCGGGTTCGGTGAATTCCGAAGCGATCAAGGATGGCTCGATCACGGCGCTTCATCTGGCCGTGGAAGCGGTGGGCGGCATAAACCTGCAGCAGGATTCCGTACGATCCCTACACCTTCATGAAAAAAGCGTCCAGCAAAGACACATCGCTTCTTCTGCCATCGTACAGCGCCATCTTGCGCCTCAATCGGTAGGCACAGAGCAATTGCAGCCGGGAAGCATCGAAGCGGAGCATCTTACAGAGGGGGCCGTATATGGAGAAGCGATTCAGGACGGCGCCGTCACGCACGAGAAGCTCGGACTTGAGTCCGTCGGAAGCGGGCAGCTTATACCGGAGTCTATTGCAGCCTATCATCTCCAAGGAGGCGCTGTTCAGGAACATCATTTGGCTGATGATTCCGTAAATGGGAACCATTTGGCAGCGGAATCCGTTGGCAGCCATCATCTGCAGGCCGAAAGCATTACGGAGCAGCATTTGACTGTTGGGGCTGTTTCAGGCGAAGCCCTTCAGAAAGAAGCGGTGACGGCGGATAAGATCGCGCCAAATTCTATCGGAAATGGACATATACAACCGCAATCCGTATCATCGACGCAATTGCAGGAAAGAGCTGTACAAAAATGCCATATCGCTCCCGGAGCGATTGATTACAGGCATTTGGCAGCCGAATCGGTGGGAGAAACCCAACTGCAGCCAGGCATTATCGGGGAGCAGCATTTGACCTGCGGAGCGGTGAATACGGAAGTATTGGGAGACGGGGCAGTTACGGCTGAGAAACTGGCTGAATCCTCAGTCGGAAGCGCCCATATCCAGTCCGGTTCCATCATGGCCCGCCATCTTGCTCCTGGAACCATTCAAGGTGAGTCGCTCCGCGACGGTACCATCATTGCGGCCAAAATAGCTCCCGGCGCGATCGGCAGCAGCCATATTCAACCGGAATCGATCCGTCCGCTGCATCTACAGGCTGAATCCATTCAAGAATGGCATTTGCAGAAGGACTCGGTCAATGGCTCCCATCTTCAAGATCAGTCTGTTGAAAGCAGACATCTTGCGGAACAGTCGGTATCCCCATCTCATCTTGCCTTTGTTCCAGTCCGGAGCGTTTCCGGTCAGCCGAGTGTTCAGCAATTCGGGATGGTTCCATTCCAAATCGGCGAAGGGGAATTGCAGATCGAGGTTCCAATCGTGTTTAAGGAACCCTATCAAAGCCATCATTACGTGATCGTTGCCATGTGCAATCACCCCGATTTTTACGTGGTATTGAAAACTCAACGGGAGGATATGGCATTTCTTGAAGTGGTCCGCCGTCAGGCCGGAGCCGAAGGATTCGGGTTCGTTTCCTGGATTGCCGTCGGATCGGAACCAGGAGATAAGGAAGAATACTCATTCTAAGATAGGCATCGGAATTCTACTTGGCGGTCTTAACGCTAATGAATGCAGAAATTTCTGAAGAATCATAAAAATACAGAATAAACGGGTCGGTCGAGGTGGTCATCCTTGACGGCCCGTTTTTGCGTTCCGTGCAAAAAGTTCCTGAATGGTTACGATCGATTGAACCCGAGTTCCCCGCAGGATACTGAATTTCATGCACAAACGCCGCTTCCACCCCATTCATGGAAGCATACGATACTCAAGGAAATATCAGCAGCTGGAACAGGGGGAGTATGTCCGCATGCGCAAACCAACCGCACAAAAACGCCATCTGCAGAGGGGAAGAAAAAGAAGCGGCAAAGTACGCCTTTTGAGACGCAAAAGCTGTGAACATCCGGTCGTTTCGGTCATTATCCCCGCGATGAATGAGCAAAAGACGATTGGCCATGTCATTCGTGAAGCCCGGCGGGTCCACGAGGCATGCGAAGTGATCGTCGTGGCCAACGGCTGCACCGACCGAACGGCGGAAATTGCGGCAGCAATGGGAGCTAAGGTACTGCAGTTTGAGCAGCCGCTTGGCCATGACGCAGGTCGGACCGTCGGCGCCGAAGCGGCGTCAGGGCAAGCGCTGCTGTTTGTGGATGCGGATATGAAGGTTGGGCATGAGCATCTGCGCCCTTTTCTGAATGCGGTATTGAACGGAACCGACGTGGCGCTGAACAGGTATCGCGGCCTGGTTCGCCTCCGTCAGGTGCATCCTGTGGTTTTAGCCAAGCATACGCTGAATTCAACGCTTAAGCGTCCCGATCTTTCGGGGGCTTCGCTGACTGCGGTTCCGCATGCGATCAGCCGCCGAGCAGCCGATATCATTGGAACCGCCAATCTTTCCGTTCCTCCGCTTGCTCAGGCCATAGCCATCAGGTCCGGCCTGAAGGTGGAGGCCGTCCATGAGGTGCCTGTCGGCAGGCTGAACCGGCGCAGAAGCAAATTAAACGGCAGGGATCTGCTATCGCAGGTAGTGATTAACGACCATCTGCAGGCACTCGCGTGGTATTTGTCCCAAACGGATCCTCGCGCCGGATTTAGCGACCTGGGCCGGGACAGAAACAGGGTGGGAAGGTGACAAAAATGAACGGCAGAAAAAAAGTGGCAGGCCAAAAAAGGCGCATAAACCGGCAGCCGATCATGAACATAAAAAGGAAAAAAACTCTTTTCAAAATAAAACGGCGTTCTTATGCCGCCCCAAAGGGGAACAGGGAATCCCTGCTTCGCGGCGCGTTAAACGCCGGATGGAAGGCTGGAAGCATGGCGCGGACGGAAGCGGAGGATTCCAAGCTGCACTTCTACGAATCCAAACTTCAGCAATCATTTGTGGAATGGATGAACGCTAATCTACGTCAGAGGCCGGAATACGATCGCATGAAGCGCTTGTCAACGGCCTTTTGTCGGGGATATGCCAACGCTTTAGGCCGCCGTGAGCATGGAATACCGCTTCTGCTGCGGGGGAGCGCTGCTGCGGTCGTCTGCGCAAGCAGCGAAGAAGACAGCATTGACGCGATGCTGAACGAGCTGGAACGGCTGCCGCTGCGGGAAATTATCGTCGTTCTGAACGGCTGCCGCGACAACAGCTATGCGCTCTCCCGGGGCCATCGGCTGGTAACGGTCGTTTACCATCCGGAACCGCTCGGGCATGACGTTGGAAGAAGCATTGGCGCCAGACTTGCCGGAGCGGACAACATTCTGTTCTGCGACGGGGATTTGGTAATTCAGGCAGAAGATCTGGCTCCTTTTTTATATGCGGTGGATGGTGACTGCGATGTGGCCTTGAATGACCTGAACGGGTATTTACCGATGTTCGTGCATCAGGATGAGGTGACTCATTGCAAAAGCTTTTTGAACATGGTATTAGGGCGCAGCGATTTAGGGGCGAATTCCATGACGGCTGTCCCGCATGCGCTTTCGGGACGTTTGCTCAGGGAACTGAATCCGGTGCATCTGACCGTCCCCCCGAAAGCGCAGGTCATGGCGATTCTGGGAGGTTACCTGGTTAAGGCCGTACATGCCGTTGACGTCTTCTCCAGCAACAGAAAGCGACGAGATAATGTCGGCAGAAGCAATGCGGTAGCGGGAATGATTATCGGAGATCATGCGGAGGCCTTGCAGGAAATATTCGAGCGGCGCGGAGCCATTGGTCCGGCGGGCTACTTATCCCGCAAGGATGTCGCCATGCGGAGAAATGCCATATGATGCGGCAGCCGGGATTGACCAGCATCATTATCCCGACTTTTAACGGGTTGGATATGTTGGCCTCATGTATCGAAGCCATCCGAAAATATACCGAAGTTCCGTATGAAATTATCGTAGTGGATAATGCATCAACGGATAGAACGGATGCGTACTGCATCCGCGAAGGAATTCCCTTTATTTCCCTGCCTGCCAATGAAGGATTTCCCAAGGCATGTAATCTTGGCATGAAGGCAGCGAGAGGAGACTATCTTCTTCTGCTTAACAACGATGTGACCGTGACGCGGAACTGGCTGACGAATTTACTTGCTGCCGTGGATAGCAGCGAAAACATCGGTTTGGCCGGACCCGTGACAAATGAAGCAAGCGGCAGGCAGAAGGTGGAGGTGGCCTACAGCGATCTGTCTGATTTCCAGAAAATTGCCGCAGCGAATAACCGCTCGGATACCGGACGCTGGATCGAGGCTAAGCGGATCATCGGTATGTGTATGCTGATCAAAAGAGAGGTTGTGAGCCGGATCGGATACCTGGACGAAGCTTACTCCCCCGGGCATTATGAAGATGATGATTACTGCCACCGCGCCAGGATCGCAGGTTTCAGGCTCCTGATATGCAGCGATGTGCTCGTTCATCACAAGGGAAGCGCAAGCTTCGAACGATCACGGCCGGAAGAACTGCAGGCACTAATCGAAAGAAATTATCGTTTGTTCATGAATAAATGGAATTTTGATCCGCGCGAATATATCTAAGAGATGTAAAACAAACCCGAAGGAGGAGAAGTGCAGTGAAAGGCATCGTTTTGGCAGGCGGGACAGGAACAAGGATGTATCCGCTGACCCGGCTGATCAATAAGCATTTGCTTCCTGTAGGGAAGTACCCCATGATTGTCTACGGCATCGACAGGCTGCGAAAGGCGGGAATCACCGACATCATCATCGTCATCGGCAAGCAGTTTTCCGGTTTGTACGCGGGATTTTTGGGCAGCGGTATGGAATTTGGCGTTAACATAGCATACCGGATTCAGGAAGAGGCAGGCGGCATTGCGGAGGCGCTGGGGCTCGCCCGCGGGTTTGTGGCTGATGGAGAGCGCTTTGTCGTTTTGTTAGGCGACAATTTGTTTATGGATGATTTGACTCCTTTCGTCAGCAGCTATGAACTGCAGCCGGAAGGAACAGCCAAAGTGCTTTTGAAGCATGTGAATGATGCCAGACGTTACGGGGTGCCTGTTTTTGATGAAAAACAGCAGGGGCTGATTACGACAATCGAGGAAAAGCCTGCGGTCCCCAAGTCCTCTTATTGCGTTACCGGAATATATATGTACGATACGGCGGTTTTTGATATCATTTCGCAGATCAGGCCCTCGGAACGGGGGGAGCTTGAAATCACGGATGTCAATAACGTCTATGCAGGGCAGGGCAAACTGGAATATGATATTCTCCAAAAATGGTGGATTGACGCAGGCACCTTCGAATCACTTCAGGAAGCTGGCCGGCGGATGAAGGGGATGTTCCCATGACACGGCCACCCCAGAAGACTGCAGCCTTCGTTCCATACCGGAAGAAGGCTGTTGCCGTAAGAACGGGAAGAAAACCGAAAGCAAGGCGTGGTCGTACGGCCGCAGGGCCGACGCGGATGAGATCCCGATGGCGTGAGCGCGGATCTTCAAGAAGTCATGCTGACCGCCGCCGCAATATCCTTCCTGCACTGCCCGGGATGAAGGGACAATTGCCGGAAGATCACCGGATTACAGAAGAAGGGCCCGCAGCCCATATCCAACCATCAGACGGCGGGCAGACACGGACAGATTCCTATAAGGAAGGCTTTGACGTAGGATACAGGGCGGGCAGCACGGTGGGCGCGGAAGAGGAAATGGGCTCGCTTCTGCCCCCTTACACGGTTCTGCCCGAGGTATCTGCAAGGGAGGTTATGGCAGCAGGTTTGATGCAGTACTTGCCAAGGCTGAAGAATCTTCTCCGTCCGGACGAAGTTTATCGGCGTCTCGCGGAGTCGCTGAGTGAAAAACGGCCGCTTTCGGTTGTGCGCTTGGGAGACGGCGAACTGCTAGCTTTGGCGCATGATACGGTCCTTCCATTGGAACAAGCTAAGGCGGCAGGGCCTTTCCTTCCGTTAGCAGGCCTGACCTTGCCTGATTACAACGCCCGCAGCCAGCTTGCCGCAGCGGTACGCGGCGCGGATATCATCGGAATTCCGTCCTCGCGGCTTCCTACCTATCAGGGCCTGCTGTTCCCGATTTTGCGTTATTATGGCATCGCGTACGAGCCTCTTCTTTTCACCATTTCCACCATCAATTATGCTCTGCATGAGCAAGGGCTGCTTCAGCAGCTCCTGCGAAACAGAAGGGTGCTTACAATCGGCAATTTTGCCCGGCAACTGGGTGAAGTGCTTTCGGCGTCCTCCGTAGAGACAATCGGGAGCATAACCCCTGTGAACGGGTTTGCAGATATTCCCCGCGTTCTTGCTGAAGCGGCCGAATATCCTTTTGATATAGCGCTTGTAGCCAGTGGCATTCCTGCCGTAGTGATCTGTCAGAGAATAGCGGGGGAGCTTGGAAAAACGGCGATTGATTTTGGGCATTTAGCCAATAAGCTGGTTTCGGGCGAACTTTCATACAATTAGTCATTCTTCTTTTCAAATCGGAAATTTTGCAAAAACCTACGGTATGCGTCAGCCACAGGTTTTCATATCCAGCTTCAGGTTCTTCATAGGCAGGGAGGGTTGAATTTGAGAAGAACAAAGATGCGAAAGCCTGCGAATCAGGATTACCATCACATGGAAAGTAACCTCATAACCGATGCGGGCATACGCTATCGGCTAGGTTACGAGCGGGGATACGAGCAGGGGGTTGCCAGGGGCAGGGAGACATTCGGCCAGCCTTTCCACGGCACGAGCATCGTTATTCCCAGCTACAATCAGGTGGATTATTTGGCACGCTGCATTGAGAGCATCGAGACTCATACGACCGAGCCTTATGAAATCATCGTAGTGGATAACGGCTCGACGGATGGCACCGCTTCTTATCTTGAAAAAAGAGCCGGACAACTGCGCTTTGCGCTGCTTGAGGCGAACAAAGGATTTGCTGGCGGCGTCAATCAAGGCCTCATGATGGCCAAAGGAGATACCATCGTCATCTTGAATAACGACACGCTGGTAACCCCGGGCTGGCTCACCCATATGATGCAATGTCTGCTGAGCGATCCTATGATCGGGGTTGTTGGTCCGGCAACGAATTATATCAGCGGAGAACAGCAAATTGATGTTCCCTACGATACGGTAGATGAGATGTGGGAATATGCCGCTGTCCGAGGCAAGCCGGATAAAAGCAAATGGAAGGTAACCGATCGGCTTGTCGGGTTCTGCCTTCTTTTCCGGCGGGAACTGCTGAAGAACATCGGTTATTTCGACGAAGGATTCCGGATCGGGAATTACGAGGACGAGGATTGGATGATCCGGCTCCGGCTCCGTGGATTAAAGCTTGTCATCGCCGGGGATTCGTTTATTCATCATTTTGGCAGCGTCAGCATGAAGAAGCTGGGTCAGGAGCAATTTGAAGAGATTCATAGCCAGAACGAGCAGTATTATACGAAAAAATGGGGGGATCCCCATAGTTGGGTGAATGAGGTTCGGCAAAGCGGTTTACTTTTCAGAAACGGCACTCACATCGGCCGGGCCGGAACGTCCGCCGACTTTTTCCCTTCCCATGTGTTGATCCGGGATCAAGGAGAGCAAAGATTTTTGCTTTATCATGGCTGCAAATATCCGTACAGCGGTTTGGAGGAACAGGAAGGGATCGAGCCGGTGCTGCTGTCCAGACTGGATATCCGCAGCATCCCCACGGCAGCGAATGAAATGACGTGGGAAGAGATGATGAGGCTGTCCGTGAATTCAAATGGTCAACCGGCTGACGGGCAACTATTTCGCAGCGGGGACGGGACCGTTTATCAATGGGGAAAAGACATGATCCGCCCATTTGTTTCAGATTTTGCGCTTGAGCGGTGGAACTTGAAGGAAAGGATCATCACGAATCTCCCTGAGGAATTGCTTCAATCCGTTCCCCGGGGGCTGCCGGTGATTGCCCCGCCGATACTGCAGAATCCCGTTCTGTAATAAAATTGCCTACCCGCAGGCAGTTCCGGGAACTGTATGTGGGCTGACGGCATAGGATATATAGCAGGCAGAAGCGGAACGGGCGGGGCGGACTTTCGCAGCTTTTGGCGGAACATCAACAGGAGGAGTTGACCAATGCAGAACAAAATTGATGAAATTATAACCCATATGTCGCATTCCCACCAACAGATGGCCAGAGTTCTGGAAGCCGAACGCCATATGGCGGTCCGGATGTCCCAGATTATACATGATCTGCCGGATTCTGACCCTGAATTTGATGGCGTTAGCGGAATCATCGAGAGCTCCGGGCAAATCAATAAAAACATCGTCGCCTATCTGGGGGGGATCGCAGATCTGGAGGAAGCGCTCGCGGAAACTCTGAATCATGTTGTGAAAGAGCTTGGAATCAATGAGGAAGAGTAAATGGAAAGTTGATATTGGAGGGGGCTGCAGATGAGCAGGGAACAAGCCTTTTTGCATATGCTGGACGCTGCTTCCAAAATGCAATGGAGCATCGCCATGATTTTGGAAGCCAAAGCGGTCGAGGCGGAAAAAGTCAGGAATTGGGCAATAAACCATTTGACCGTCGATGCTTTTCAAACGCATAATGAACAACTTAAGGAACCGCTTCAGATTCACGAGCAAATCATTGAGCTGCTTGAGGGACTTACCAAGCTTGAAAACGGACTCTGCAGTAATCTAAAAGCGGTGCTGGTTCAGGAAGAGAGCGGCGGGCTTTCCGAGGATGACGGCATGTTTGGCTCTGGCTTTGATTTAGGGGATATCGGCAAATGACTTTGCTCCTCAAAGAGCAGGAAACCAAGCTTGCACTAATCGCATCGATTGCGCAAAGCCAGCAAGCTCTTGCCCGGATTCTTGGCAGCATTGCGGATATATCCTCCCATTCTGAACTGTCCGCCCGGAATCTGAAGGAAAATATCCGCCTTCTTACGCAGTATCAGGCCACGATGTGCGAGATGCTGCAGGGAATCACGTTATGCCATCCACGCAGCGGCATTCCTGCGCCGCCCTGGTTAAATGTATCCCGACTGCCGCATACATGATGACCGAAGTACAGGAGGAATAACGGATGAAGACCAAGAAACGTGTTTCCGGGTCAGCAAAATTCAATACCCGGAGGCATAAGCCTCTTCTTAACCGCAAGACCCGATTGAAGAGAAGCAAAAAGATCGGCTCGCAAAAGGTCAAACGGCCCCTTCGCCCCGTCAAGGGTGGAACAAAACGGGTGAAACGGCTCAGAGTCATCCGAAAAAACCGCAAGCGCAGATGGGTTCAGCCGGTGCTGCCGGTTCCGGTAGAGCAGATCAAACCGCCTCAATCCCCGGATACCGCTTATAATGAAGGATATGATGAGGCCTACAACGAAGGGTTCAATGCAGGATTTGCCAAAGGATACGAGGATGGGCATCAATTGGCATATCAATCGAAATGAGGAAATGATCCGAAAGATCATAGAAAACCCGGGATGGGAACAGTCAAGCCTTCAACTTCATGGAGAAACCATGAAGTTGAAGGCTTTTTTGGCAGTATAGAATTTATAAGTTTTTTGGGGGTCCCCGCAAAGGAATGGGAATAAGCAATCGAAGCATAGCTCCACTCAGTACTTTTGCTCCGCAAAAGCGCCCCTCTTTGAGAGGCGCCCTTACTTCTTTCCGATACTCTTTGCGGGGGGATTTTGCCGCGCAAAAGCATGACATGAGCCAATTTCCTCCTTGAGAGGCTGCCGTCCATGATGCAAGTGTCTCTTCCGCATATATTTATGATTATAGAATCCTGGCAATATGCCAGCGCAAGAGAAGTCCTTTTCTTGTTTTTAATCAAGGCAGGCTGGGTGAATGCTGTGGGAGGGAAGAAAAGTGGCAGAAATCAGCGAAAGTTACCGTAAAGGTTACGGGGACGGCTATAGACTGGGCATATGTCGGGCCGTGGAACAACGCGTGCCATTACCGCAGCCCCGTTTCCGGGATATGAAAATACTGTATGTTCTACAGGGCTTTCACGCTATTGATCAGGGAGTGTCCGAGGCGCTCCGCAGCTTGGTCAGGGAATGCATCGTGGTGGAAGCCCCAAACATGCTCAAGATGGCTGAAAAGGAACGACCCGATCTGGTTTTTGTTATGAACGGGCTGCATGTATTTCCCGAAAACCATCTGGAGGACGTTGGGAAAATTCGCGAGATAGGCATCCCAACGGCAGTTTGGTTCGTTGACGATCCGTATTTTACGGAAGATACGGCCCGGATGTGCACCGGATACGACATCGTGTTCACCCATGAATTGGGATGCGTTCCGTTTTACCGCGAGCATGGGGCTTCAAGGGTGCATTATTTGCCGTTGGCCGTTAATACGAATATGTTTAAGCCGCAGCGTCCGGGACCCGAGCATTTGTACGATATTTGTTTTATCGGTAATGCATTCTGGAACAGGGTGGCAATATTTGATGAAATGGCTCCGTTTCTGGCGGATAAGAGCGTGCTGATTGCCGGAGGATTTTGGGAAAGGCTCACCCAAACCGAAAAGCTCAGCCGTTCGCTTCATATGGGTTTTATTCCGCCGGAGGATACCGTCAATTATTACAACGGAGCCAAAATCGTCATTAATATTCACCGTCCGGACGAGTATGGGCAGGACAACCGGAACATCCATCAGGTCAGAGCCAAATCCATCAATCCCCGCACTTATGAGATCAATGCCTGCGGGACTCTTCAGATTACGGACGTTCGTGAGGATACGAATTTGCACTACAGACCGGGCTATGACATCGTCACTTTCGGTTCAGTCACAGAACTGCAGGAAAAGATCAGTTATTACCTGGAACATGAGGATGAGCGGCTCAAGATAGCATGGCGCGGCTTGTGGACTACGCGCAAGGAGCATACCTTCGTTTCAAGAATGAAAGAATTGCTGGAGCTTGTTTAAAAAAAAGAAAAGGAGCGGGTTACCACATGTCAACCATCAAACGCCGGAACAGAGTCGTGCAACCCGTGCGGGTAAGTCCGGTTGAAGAAGCACGGACGCAAGGACGCAAAGCTGGCTACCTGGGAGGATACGAAGAAGGATATTTGAAAGGACGTGCCGATTATATCTTCAAAACTCATTCCGCAACATTCCCTTTTCGTCCGCTTCATATCCTGTACGTCGCCTCGGGAAAGGGATTCCCATATTCCCCGATCGATGAGGCCATTTCCTCCACGTTGCAAGGGTTGGTAGCACAGCTGACCGTCATTGAGCCTGGACAGCTGACTAGCGAAGCCGTTTATCAAGTCATGCCGGATCTAGTTCTGGTACTGGACGGTATGTTCGTACCAAACAGTCAGCTGGATATCATTCGCCAGCAGGGATTCAAAACAGCCGTCTGGCTGACGGATGATCCTTATTATACCGATATGACCATGGGAAATGTCAGTCATTACGATTACGTATTTACGCTTGAATCCGAATGCATACCGATTTATCAGCAGCTCGGCTGCCCCCGGGTTTATCATTTGCCATTCGCGGCTTATCCGGGGCATTTTAAACCGATAGGAATGCCATCCGTTCAGCGCCGGGAAGTCAGCTTCATCGGTTCAGCGTACTGGAACCGTATCGATTTCCTGAATCCGATCATGGATCGTTTGATGCAGCATAATACCATCATCAACGGTATCTGGTGGGATCGTTTGCCCAGCTATGCCGCCTACGAAGATCGGATTGAGGTGAATAAATGGATGGAGCCGGAGCAAACGGCCGAGGCCTATTCCGCTTCCAAGATCGTCATCAATCTCCATCGCTCCCACGAAGATGATTCCTTCAATAACAATACGACCAAAATACCTGCCGCATCCCCGAATCCGAGGACCTTTGAAATCTCCGCCTGCGGGACCCTACAGCTCAGCGATAACCGCAGCGACCTAGCCAAATTCTACACGCCAGGCAGGGAAATCGAGACATACAGTTCTCCGGCAGAACTTATTGACAAGATCGAATACTATCTGACTCATGAAAAAGAACGCAGAGACATCGCTTTGGGCGCTCTTGAGCGGACGCTGCGCGAGCATACCTATGGCCATCGGCTGAACCAAATGCTGTCCGTTATTTTCGCTTGACCCTAATAGCTTCCGGTCGTTTTTGGTCATATGGAGGGGAGCATATGTCGTGCCGGTACAGATTGACTTTTAATATATTGTATTGCTTGGGTGAAAGGAGGTGTGAATCGTACCCTGTGCTTTATTGCAGCGGTCCATATCGATGAGAACGTATAAGCCCAGACTCATGTTATTCTCCCATGTCAGCAATACGGCCAGCATTACGGGGGCCGAAAAGCTCCTTCTGTTGTTCTGCCTTCAATTAACCCCTTTTTTGGAATGTATCCTGGTGGCTCCGTATGAAGGCAAATTGACAGCCTACGCGCGAAAACAGGGCATTACGGTACGAATCCAACCCTACCCCTTGTTATTTGGCATGTATCAACCCGGCGAACGGCTGGAACAAGAAGCGGAGGAACTCCGGAACCAACCGGACTTCGCATCCGTCGTCCATTGCATCCAAGAAACCGCGCCAGATATCGTTTTGACCAATACCATTGTCAATGTCTTGCCCGCAATGGCGGCAAAAACGCTAGGCATACCAGTTCTTTGGAAAATTACCGAGATTATGACGGCAACCGGGTACACGGCGTCTGTCATGTCCGTGGTAGAGAAGTACAGCGATTGCCTGATCGCCATCTCTGAGGCGTCGGCCCGGATCTTCCGCGAAGCCGTCTCCAAACCAATCTTTCTTATTCCTCCGTCCGCAGACAATAAGCTGCTCCGTCCTGCACAGATGCTGATCCGAAACGAATACCGCAAGGTACTTCACCTGAAGGACTCCCACTTCTGCATCGGTTACATCTCTTCTTTTATCCAACCGGAAAAAGGGCTGCTCGAATTTATCGGCATGGCGCGCATTTTGGCCGAATCTCACCCGGATTGCCAGTTTGCCGTCATCGGAAACCCGGCGGATCAGGCGTATCATGATCGCTGCATATCTGAAGTGAACGCCTCCGGTTACGGAACCCGCTTCCGGTTCGTACCTTTTGTGGAATCGGTGCACACGGCATACAGCGCGATGGATATTCTAGTCGTTCCAAGCATTGTACAGGAAGGTTTCGGTATGACTGCCCTTGAAGGCATGCTCTGCGGCAAACCGGTCGTGTCCTTTGACTCCGGAGGATTAGGGGAACTGATGAGGAATACGGGGAACGGGTATTTCGTCGTACCCGTTGGCGACCATGCTGCGCTTGCGGCCAAGGTATCCGAACTGCTGAATACCCCCTCGCTGTTGAAGAATACGGGAAACAGGAACGCGATCACAGCGAAGGCCGTGTACGGCATGGATGTTTATCGCCAGAAGATTCAAGCTTTTATTCTTGAACTGCAGCAGAGCTATCCTGTTTGGATGAGCGGAGCCATATCCCGCAGCCTAAATGCGAGTAAGGAATCCATGCCAACGCCCTTGCCATCCCCGAAACGCTTACATGCCCGGCCAAAGAGAAAAACAAGAAGGAAACGAAGGCATGGAAAATCGGCCTGGAGCCAAGTGTCCGCTTCATCACTCGGAAGCCGCCGAAAAAAAAGAAAGGCGGGAGCAGGCAGGCGTTTCAAACGTCGCTCCAAATCAACCAGAAGAAAATAGGAGAGTGGATGCTATGAGAATCATGACGATTTTAGGCACTCGGCCTGAAATTATCCGACTCAGCCTTATTCTCCCAAAGTTGGACCGGTATGCGGAGCGACATGTGCTTGTTCATACCGGCCAGAATTTTGCAGAAAGGCTGAGCGGGATTTTTTTTAAGCAGATGGGCTTGCGCTCACCGGATTACATTTTGCAGGACGCCGCTGCTCCGCTTGGGGGGCAGCTGTCATCCATGTTTCTTCAAATGGAGAGCATTCTCGATAAAGAAAAACCGGATAAGGTTCTCCTGCTCGGCGATACCAACAGTGCGCTGTGCGCGGTACTTGCCGAAAGGCTCGGATATCCTGTGATTCATATGGAAGCAGGTAACCGCTGTTTTGATTTGGGGGTCCCCGAGGAGAAGAACCGCAGGGTCATCGACACGATCTCATCAATTAATATGCCTTATACGGAACAGAGCAAGAAGCATCTGCTGGCGGAGGGTTATCCCAGTTCCCGCATCGTGCTGACCGGAAATCCGATTTACGAAGTGATGAATCATTATGAGAAGTCCATTACAGAGAGCGGCATTCTGAACAGCCTCGCTCTGAAGCCGAAGCAATATTTTCTGGTCACGGCCCACCGTGCGGAAAACGTGGATCATCCGGAACGTTTGCGGCAGATCGTGGAAGGTTTGAATCTGATCGCCGAAAAGTACGGGCGGCGGATGATTTGCAGCATTCATCCGCGCACGGCCTCCCGCATTTCGGGACTCAAAGATCTGACCGTGCATCCGTTGGTAGAATTCCACGAGCCGTTTGGATTTTTCGACTTCGTCATGCTGGAACGGCATGCCTGCTGCGCGCTGACCGACAGCGGAACGGTTCAGGAAGAATGCTGTATCATGCAGGTTCCGACCGTAACGATGAGGGAAACGACCGAACGTCCGGAAACCATAGACTGCGGCAGCAATATCGTATCGGGCCTGGAATCCAAGGCGATCGCCCGCGCGGCAGACCTGATGCTCAGTTTGCCCAGTGAATGGGTATGTCCTGATGGTTATTTGGCGGAGAACGTCTCGGATAAGGTTGTAAAATTTCTGCTTGGAGGGAAAATTCATGTTTGAAAATAAGCGTATTTTGGTGACCGGGGGGACCGGGTCCTGGGGCTACGAACTGGTTTCGCAGCTGCTGACCCAAGGGCCGAGGGAGGTGATCGTCTTCTCCCGCAATGAATCTTCCCAGGTAGCCATGAGCCGGCAATTCGAAAACAAACATCTAAGCTTTCGGATTGGCGACATCCGGGACAAGGAAGCCTTGATCGCCGCTTGCCAGGGAGTTGATTACGTGTTTCACCTCGCAGCGCTGAAACATGTGCCGGTATGTGAGGATCAGCCGTACGAAGCACTTAAAACCAATGTAATCGGAACCCAAAACGTAATCGAGGCAGCCATCGATAACAAGGTGAAAAAAGTATTTTATATTTCGACCGACAAGGCGGCTAATCCTTCGAACTTCTACGGCATGACGAAAGCCATCGGGGAGAAGCTGATCGTATACGCGAACCTGCTGCACAGCGAGACCCGCTTTGTTACCGTCCGCGGCGGTAATGTACTGGGAACAAATGGTTCCGTGGTGCATGTATTCAAAGACCAGATCCGGGCGAAGGGTCAAGTGCAGATTACGGATATGGAAATGACGCGGTTTTTCTTGACGCTGCGCGATGCGATCAAACTGCTGTTCAAAGCCGTGGAGGAGAGTTACGGCGGGGAAATCTTCGTCATGACGATGCCAGCCTGCAGAATCGTGGATTTGGCCGAAGTGCTGATCGAGGCTTCCGGCAAAGATAATGTAAGCATCGTGGAATCGGGCATCCGCCCTGGGGAGAAAATCCATGAAATTCTGATGAGCGATTATGAAAGCATGACGACGGTTGTTTATGACGAGGAGTATCTCGTCATTCTGCCTACGCTTCATATGCCAGAGCTCAAGGAGCATTACAGCCGCTACGAACCGGTATCGTTCAGCAGTTTCAGTTCCAATCACCATTTGATGAGCAAAGAGGAGATCAAGAAAATTCTCCAGCGCGGAGGGTTCCTGTAATGAAGCTGCTTATTCTTGGCGGAAACGGGATGGCAGGCCATGTACTGGTCGATTATTTCCGGCGTCAAGGAAAACACCAGGTATTTTACTCAACCCGGGAACAACGCAGCCCCGGGGGACTATTCCTTGATGCCTCCGATACAAGCATGGTTGACAGACTGCTGGAAATCGTCAGACCGGACGTTATCATCAATGCGATCGGAGTTTTGAATCATTTTGCGGAAGAAGACCGGATCAATGCGTATCATATCAACGGTTTTCTGCCGCATCGGCTGCGCCGCGGCGCCGACCTGCTCGGCGCTCGGTTGATTCATATTAGTACCGATTGCGTGTTTGAAGGAACCAGAGGAAAGTATGAGGAAGACGACAAACCGGACGGAACCAGCGCTTATGCCATGACCAAAGCGCTGGGCGAAGTACGGGCGCAGGGACATTTGACGATACGCACCTCCATTATTGGTCCGGAAATCCGAAATCAAGGTATTGGGCTCATGCATTGGTTTATGTCCCAGAAGGGAACCGTCGCCGGATACCGCCGCGTCATGTGGAACGGGGTGACTACGCTGGAATTGGCCAAGGCCATTGACCAGTTGATGATCTCGCCGGTATCGGGGCTAATCCATCTCGCTTATCCCGAACCGATCAGCAAGCATGATCTGCTGCTGCTCTTTAAGGAGATTTGGGGCGTGGAACAAGTGACGGTGGTCCCCGCCGATCAGCCGGTGCAGGATCGGACGTTGGTTTCAACCCGAATCGATGTAGATTATGCCGTCCCCCATTATCGCGACATGCTGAAGGAGCTGAAAAGATGGATGGACCAACCTCCCGCAAGCCTGTGATTTTGATTACCGGCGCTTCAGGTTTTACCGGCAGCCATGCCTGCCGGTATTTTGCCGAACAAGACATGCAGGTGGCCGCGGTGGTCAGGAATCTTCCCGCAGAGGCCGCGCCTGATGGGATCCGGTATTACGAATGCGACTTATTGGATAAAACAAAGCTCAGGGAACTCATTCAAACGGTTGCTCCGGATTTTGCCCTGCATCTGGGAGGAAAGAATTCGGTCCCCGAATCCTGGGAGAACCCGTTGATGTACCTTGAAACCAACGTTCTGCCCACCATCTATCTTCTGGATTCGCTCCGCTCGTTCCCTTCCTGCAGAATCGTCATTGCCGGTTCCATGCTGGTTTCTCCGCTCACGCCTCCTTTTCAGCCTCCCCATCCTTACAATCTCAGCAAAAGCCTGCAAAAAGCGGCAGCTTTGTCGTGGGCTGGCTTATTCGGCCAGAACGTTATCCTTGCAGAACCGTCGAATCTCATTGGCCCCGGGCCTTCGACGGGTTTTTGCGCACTGCTGGCCCGCCATATTGCGGCTTATGAACTTGAAGGAAAAATAGAAACATTCAAAGTATCCTCGCGTACGGCCCTTCGGGATTTCCTGGATGTGAGGGATGCCGTAAAAGCCTACGATCTTCTGTTGAAAAAAGGAACCCCCGGGCAAACCGTTAGAGTCACTTCGGGAACTTCGCATACACTTGAAGAAATCGTGGCTACCATGATGAGCATCGCAGGCAGCATGGCTCCGCTTGAATGGGGGAAAGAGGAAGGGGCCTTCGCTCCCCTTGCCGTACAGCCTTGCGAACCTTTGGCCGCGCTCGGATGGAAACCGGAAATACCGCTTGAAACATCGCTTCGGGACGTTTTGGAATACTGCCGTTTGCAGAAAGGTGGAAGGACATGAGACCACTCGTCACGATCGTTATCCCATTTTTTAATGATCCTTACGTGAATCAGGCGGTTCGGAGCGCCTTGTCGCAATCCTATAAGCCTATCGAGATCATCGTCGTTGACGACGGTTCAACGAAGCATACCGACCGTCTGGCACCATACAAGCGTTATATTCATTATCTGGGGAAAGCCAACGGCGGCACAGCCACCGCCCTAAACCACGGAATCCGTCACGCTTCGGGGGAATATATCGCATGGTTAAGCTCTGACGATGTGTTCTACCGCGATAAAATTAACAATCAGGTACTGTTTATGCAAGAACAAAACGCGCTGATATCCCATACCAATTTCAATAATATTAATGCGCAAAGTAAAATCGTTAAATACCGTGCAGGCTGCGTATTCAATAACATGGCTGATTTTTATCGCTTATTTCTAAACGCAAATCCTGTGAACGGGTGTACGGTTATGATGAAAAAGGAACTGTTCTGCCATATCGGTTTGTTTGATGAAACCCTCCCGTACACCCATGATTTGGAATTCTGGGCCAGGGTAATACAAGCAGGCATTTCATTTCCTTATCTGGATGAGCCTCTTGTGGGCTACCGCTGGCATGATTCGATGGGCACCTTGCGTCATCAGGAAGCCATTCGCCACGAATATGCGGGGACACAGGAACGCATACGGACTGCACTCGGGCGCATCGTTGATCTTATGAAATAAACCCAAAGATCCTCCGCTCTCTCAAAACCTATCATTTTTGTGTCAATGAAGGAGAGAGTTCGTCCATACGAGATGTGGAACCCTCGCATATTCTATGGATGAAAGGAGGGAAAAAATTATGCCAAACCGATTAATCGATAGCCAGATATCTCAGAACGTTTCAACAGCAGGAGCGGTTTCCATTCCTGCAAGCGCAACTCCTGAACTCTTTGGTACACTTGGTCTGAACACAGCCGCAGCCGGACCCAATCTTTCCGTTCACTTCACGGCAACCGTCACTTTAAGCGCAGTCGTTGCCATTCTTGTGCCAGTAACTGTGACAATTTTCAGAGTGGTTGGAGGAGTATCGACGCTAATTTATTCCGCTACAGAGACCATGCCTGTAGGAACACTTCTGTTAACTACCAATGTCTTGACCGTGACGGGAATCGATTTGTTATTAACAAACCCGGGATTCGTCGTCTACCAGGCTTTTGTCAGCATACCTTCCGGATTGGCCGTTATTCCTAACCGTGTCGGTCCAGAAAGCTTCGAAGCAGTAGCTTACTCCGACTAATTCGAGCGAATGGACTGAGGCCAACAGGATGTTTAGAAAGTTGTTTTAACCGCTGGGGAAGGCCCTTTTGGGTCTTCCCTTATTGTCTGCATGCTGCAAAAAGGCCGGGTAGAGGGCAACACATACTCTTACCCGGTCTTTTTCTATAATGGGGCGTACTTTGGATTTCTATTAATCTATAACGGCTTGATACTGCAATTAAGCTTAAAAAAGGGTGCAAAAGTCGTGTCCTGCCTGGCTTTTTTTCAATATAGTATAGTGTCTGGGTAATGATGGATACCCGTAATGAATCCGGCCGTGCCGGACCATGGAAAGGAGCAGGCATGAAAATATTACTGGCAACTTATTGGCTTATTCCCCATGTCGGCGGGGTATGGAAATACATGCTGCAAATCCAGCAAAGGCTGGAAGCCATGGGACATCAGGTGGATCTGCTTGGCAACAGCCCGGATTACTCCAAATTTCACATCGTTAACCGCGGACAGGAGATGTCCAAAACTGTTTTGCGTCCTTTAATTTCAGCCAAACTGGCGGCAGATCATGCCCCTGAATTACATCAAGACCCGCTCATCTATTCATATGAAGAAGACCGATATTTCATGGAACTGTCTGCTGCTTATTTCGGTCTTGGCGGATATGATGTTATCCACACGCAGGATATTTTTGCCGCAAGAGCATTGGAGCGGGTCAAACCTGCACACGTCCCGCTGGTCGCTCAGGTTCACGGGTCGGTCAGCCTGGAGCTTCATAACCACTTCCGCCAGAATCCGCAGCTTGGGATTCAAGAGCATTCGCCGGCATGGAAATATTTTAAGTCGATCGAATATCACGGCGCTTCTTCGGGACAGTTGACGATCACCTCCACCCAATGGCAAAAAAACACGCTTGTGCATGGTTTCGGTATTTCGGAACATCGGATTGAGGTCTTTCCGTACGGACTGGAATCCGAACCATTCTGGCAAAATGCGCAGAAAGGAACCGATGTACAAAAGCCCCCGGGCAAGAAGGTTATCATTGTTCCTGCCAGACTTGCTTCCGTGAAAGGGATTGACGTGCTGATTTCGGCGCTTGGCATGCTGAAGTATATGCGTGATGACTGGGTATGCTGGATCGTCGGGGAAGGGGAGAAGCGCGAGGAGCTGCAGCAGCAGACCGCAGGGCTTTCCTTGCAGAACGATGTGGTTTTTATGGGTGAACGTCACGACGTTCCGGCGCTTCTCATGCAATCCGACATATTCGTGCATTCATGCATCCAGGATAATCAGCCCTTCTCCGTGATGGAGGCGCAGATTGCCGGACTTCCCGCATGCGTTTCGAATGCCGGAGGTCTTCCGGAGATGGTTGAACATGGTATTACGGGGCTGGTTTCTCCGGTTAGAGATCCATTAACGCTTGCGCGTCATCTCCATTTACTACTTGAAAACGACCAATTCAGGCTGATGCTCGGGCGCAATGCTGCCAACTTTGCCCGGGAGCATTGGTCGATGGATCAGATGATTGAAAAACTCCTAAATGCATACGCAAAGGTGGGGGCAAGAATTTGAGCTATAGAAATAGCAGAAAAGCGGAGGGGAGGTAATACTGTGCCAGGAGATCCTTTTATGGTGATTAGCGATCTGTACAACCGGATTTTTACGGTGCAAACATCTCATATCGATTTGCTTGTGGACTATGCGGAGTGGAACCGGATTTTTGAGCGATTGCCCCAGGATTATAAACTTCCCGATATGAAAGTATTGAATTTCGATTAAGCATGCCCAAATAACCCCACAAAGAGTATCGGAAAGAATTCCGACGACTCTCGAAGAGGGGGCGCTTTGCGGAGCAAAAATACTGAGTGACGTGTAGCCTTTGAAGCTTATTCCGATTACTTTGTAGGGACCCCGGAATCTGATATGTAAATAAAAGGCCCGGCTACATAACGCGGTTGGCTGTTATGTAGCCGGGTCTTTCGTTAGCCTTCGCTCAATCGAATTCCATTGAAGATCTCAGCCCACAGATGGTCATTCCCGTCCCACTTTTCATCGTTCGGCATCAGAATCGAACAAACTTTTTCAAACGGCCAATCGGCCTCGACCAATGATGGAACGGCGGCATGATTGATCAGCAGGATTTTGAAATCATGCTCCACAAGGTCAGAGAGAACCTCCTGAAGCTCCCGCGCATGTTCGAATGATCCTTCAGTCCGGATAAACAGAATGCTGCGGCTGGACGCCATTTTCTCCATAAAGCGCTGTACCCGGCGGTCATATTTTGCTTTGATTTCCGGGTATGCTGCAAGATGGGGCGGAAAATTGTTGTGGGTGAAAAAGTCGTGGTTGGACAGAAAATTATAAAAGGTTTCCTTTACCAAATAGAGCTTGTCGCTGAGCTGTTTTTCAACAACCAGGTTCTCGTAGTCCATAAATTTGGCAAAACGGTTTCGGAGCAGCCGGTTCACGTCAGCCAAATTGTAAGTAGACATCCAATCAAGCGGACCCGCATAAGGTCGCAGGTCAAACTTTTCGAGCTGCATTGCAGCCAGGCATAAATCGCCCAGGCTGAAAATGGCATCGTACGTTCCTTTTAGATCCGCGATTCGCATAGTCTTGAACCTACCTTTCAATTAAGGTTTTGAATCTGACACAATATAGTAAATGCGGTGGAGCGAAGGCTCGCGTGTATGCCTGTTTAATTCAACCATATTTAGGTTTAAGGCCAAAGCCACATGCCCTTACCATTGGCCCTGAAAAGCATACGATATGCTAAGACTTGATATCAGGAGGATGGATTATGTCCATATTTCGACTCGAATCGGCTCCTTTTGCCACAATCGACTGCCGTTATATTGAATCCGTGGATATAGAGGTCACCAATAGCGGAAGCGATGGCTTTGAGATGCTCGTTCATGGTTATGGGAACCAGGGGCTGTTTTATGTGCAGCTCATTCATTTAAGTCCGGGCAGCACCGTCCCCGTTTATCATATGATGACGGGATACGAGCCTTTTCAGCTTGTGCTGGTAACCAATATAAACAACTATGCTTGCACCGAGGTAATCGTCAGAGCCAAGGATCATGGTTATCTGATTGCTTTATATTCGCAGGAGGATATGATCCGTACACTATAAACCGTGGATGGGGGGGAGGTGCGCGAAGATGAAAGTATTGTTTGTGTTCTATGTGCCAAGCGGAGGCGTGGATACGCTCAATCGCCTGCGCTGCAAAGCATTAAAAAAATACGGGATTCATGCCTCTTGCCTCTATTTCCGCTGGGGGGCGGGGGTGCAAAACAATCATGAAATTCCGATGTATATCACCAATAACGACGATGATATCCAGGCAATCCTGGCTGCAGAAAACTACGATGTGATCGTCGTGACGACAGAGCATAGAAGTTTTCCGAGATTCAGGGAGATGGGTTTTACAGGGAAGCTAGTACTTGAAATTCAAGGCTACGGCTCCAAAGAAAATGCGCGCATACAACTCCTGGAAGCTATCCCCAACGTAAACGGTTATGCCGATGCGCTTCTTAATCCTTGTACCCCTCATATTGCAGCTCTTTATCAGGAATTATTCCCTCATATTCCCCAATTTCATTTTCCAAATTGCTTTGATTCCGAGTCCTTTACCTATCTTCCGTTAGCCAAACCGGAACATCCCGTGATCGCCTGGCTGGGACGTCTGGAAGACAATAAAAACTGGAGGGAATTCCTTCATATCGGCCATCAGCTTTCTTACTACTTTCCTGAGCTTCAATTATGGATGTTCGAGGACTCGAACCTGTCCCAACCCAGTGAACGGGAGCAGTTTGAGCAGATGGTCAACAATCTGGGGCTTCGGCCGCGCCTGACTCTCCGTTCGAATGTAGCCCATTCCCAAATGCAGTATTTTTATTCATCCATCGGAGATTCCGGCGGATTCATGTGCTCAACATCCAAAGTGGAAGGAGGGCCGATATCCGTTCTTGAGGCCATGAGCTGCAGATGTCCGGTACTGGCTACGAATTCCGACGGTGTGGCTTTATGCGTCCGGCATAACGAAACGGGAAAGAATTACATGCTGGGTGATGTAGCCCAAGCGGTCGAGGAGGCATTGGACCTCATGTTAAATACCGAACGTCGCGAAAACATCCGCGTAAATGCTCAAAGAATGATCCAAAGCGAATTCAATCCGGATTTGTACTGCTTAAACTTTATTCGTATGCTGAATGAAATATAAGGGGGCAAAAGGGGATGATACTCAAGTATAAAATTAGGCAAGAGGCAGAAAAGGGAGCAATTAGTCCGTTTATTGTCGGTGCCGAGGAAATCATATTAACCTCTGTTACGTTGGAGGGGATTGTCGAAGGCGATCTCGTCAGCCTGAACATTGATATTTCGTGGCTTAAACCGATGTGCGATCTCGGAGAGCTCGAGATTTTTTTGAGAAAAGACACACCGAACGGACCTGTTTTGTACTGGACGCTGGAAACCTGCTTCGCCAAAGCAAATACCAGAGAGCGCTACTCGCTGACCGGGGAAGACGGCATGCGCAATTTTTATCTTACGGTGAGATCCAGCGAGGAGAAGGCTATTCTTACTGGATATGCATTGGAAGGAAGCGTTTCTTCACCGGCGTGATGATCGGGAAGGGAAGGGCCGGCTCCGATGTGTCCCTTGACGGATCGGCCTTGCTCTTCAGTCGTATCAGGATAACGGTTTGAAACGAAAGTAGGTTTCCCTTAAACCTTCTTCTATGCTGAATTTTGGCTCCCAGTCCAGGATTCTTTTGATACGGTTATTTGATAAACAGCTATTGTGGATGTCTCCGGCTCTGCCAGGGCGGTTCAAGGTTTGGATATCCCGTGCATGGTATTGCCCGAGCAGGGCAACCAGCCGGTTGACGGAAGTCGCTATGCCGGTGCTGACATGAAGAATCTCCCGGCTGCCTTTTTTTCGAGCCGCGGCTATTGCCGAAACAACATCTTTAACATAGATAAAATCGCGGGTTTGCTTTCCGTCTCCGTTGACCGTTAAAGGAGCATCCCTTCGTAGTTGTTCCACGAATACCGACACGACTCCTCCTTCTCCTTTGGACGTTTGTCCAGGACCATAGACATTGGCGAAACGAAGAATGGTCCAGTCGAGGTCAAACAATTGGCCGTAAAGCATGATATATCGTTCTGCCGCAAATTTGGACAGACCGTAAAATGAGATGGGTTCGGCAGGATCGGTTTCTTCCAGCAAGTCCTTTTTCGCATTACCGTATACTCCGGATGTGGAGGCAAAAATAAATTTGCGGACGCCGGCCTTCCGGCATGCCTCAAGCATATTCAACGTACCTAACACATTGATTTCCATGTCCAGCATAGGATAAAGTATGGATTGTTGAACATCCGCTTGTGCCGCCAAATGAAACACCGCTTCCGGTTTCAGGGACAGGATGGTTTGAAGCGCCTTCTGACTGCGGATGTCCTCCACATACAGAACCGCTTCTGAGAGGATTTTATCTGCCGAACCGGTAGCCAGATTATCGATCACGTGGACATGCATTTCCTCCTCAATCAATTGCTGCACTAGATGAGAGCCGATGAATCCGGCTCCGCCTGTTACTACAACTGTTTTCATGCCATTACCTCCTGAAGGATGGGTCATGAACCATTGTATGTGGAAGGTTTTTTATTGGCATAGGCCTTGCCCTATGTCGACGGAAATTCGGCAAATATTTAAAGGCGGGGAGTTAAGGTTTAGGCTTGGGGGTAATCTTGTTAATAAAAGCGGATATTTTTTATGAGAGGTGAAAACAAGTGAAAAAATGGACTCCGGTATTCATTATTGTCATTTGCATCATTTTGATCGGCTGCGTGGCTTATTTCGTCCTTCCGTACCGAACCGATGCTCCGGGCATTACCTTGCCCGATAAAAACAAGCCGTTGCCGGAAACGGAAGAGACTGTTTGGATTAACAAAGAGAAGGTCGTTTCGGTCGAATGGGATGGCAAAAGGACATCGTGGCTTCTGAGGCGATCCGGTTCAGGTGAAAATCCGAAGGGGAATGAATGGACATTAAACGGGAATGCGGTTAATGGCAAGGAGGCTGAAACGATCATATCGGAAATGAATGCTTTGTTCATTAAGGCAACACAAAATCCTCGTCAAACTTCTTCATTAAAAAATGAAGCCATCGATACCACAGTTACGATCGTTAGCGGACCTGATAATGATGAAAAAGTGTATTTCGTAGCGGTTGCACCGGACGATCCACAAAGTTTTTGGATTGTCCCTGCCGGAGAAGCCGAAATCTACCCGGTATCTGTTAAGGATATGCAGCTTCTCGAAAAGACTATCGACCAAATAAAGGCTTCGGCAAAAAAGTAGGTAAACCAGCGGGATGTCAAATCCTTTCAGCATAGCGTCTTGATCACACGGTCATCCTAATTGATGTTACTACATCATTTCATAACGGAGGATGAACTCATGATGCGATCTAAAGTAATTACGCTTTCCGTATCCGCGGCACTTCTCGTCAGCGTTGTTGGCGTGACCGGTTGTACGACGAAACAACCTGCCAACACGAACGTCCATACCAGAAACGTTCATGACGGGCGAATGCTCGACGGACGGACGGACGGGACCAGACTGAACGTCAACTCCTTGAGAGACGGCAACCGTTACTCGACGTATAATACGGACGGACATTACGGTACGTATAGTGCAAGACATGACTTGAGCAATGTGACTTCTTCCCAGCATATCGCCAATAAAGTGGCTGCGATGAAGGAAGTACGCACAGCCAATGTCCTGAAAGCCGGCAACAGCGCTTATGTAGCCGTATCTCTGGAACATGGCGCAACGAATACCACCGCTACAGGCACGCATGGCCAGTTTCGCACCAAAAACTTCGGCACCATGAACAACAGCAGCTTCAGCACCAGTTCCGTAAGTCCGAATAACGGCCGCTTGTACACGCCGTCAGGAATTACCGGAACAACGCGCACGGGAACGGGTGCCAATTTTCATGGTTATACGACAAGTACCGGCACACCGATTACCAAAGGCAATGGTTTTAATGCAACGACACCGGGAACTGCAGGCACCAGTCAAACCTATTCCCAGAATTACAATGTAGATACGCATGTTAAAAACAAAATAACGGATGTCGTTAAAAAAGCCGACCCAAGCATCACCCATGTGTATGTATCTGCTAATCCTGATTTTGTCCAACGCGTCAATAATTATGCGACTAATGTGAAAAACGGGCATCCGATCAGCGGTATGGTATCCGAACTTTCAACGATGATCGAGCGAGTTTTCCCGATGCATACGACTACAACTCCAACTCCATATAACAACCGCGTAACCCCAATGGGTAACGTTCCATCGGCTCCGCTCGGAAAAACGCCTGCAGGCAGACATATAATGCAATAAGGGCTGCAACCAAAGAAGAAGATGGCTTCGATGTTCATTCGAAAGCCATCTTTATTCTTTTTAACATGTTGGTTATACACGGTGCATCATTTCCAAAAATCGCTCAGAATATAGATCCGCGGAAAAATGTTTTTTGATATGCGCTTCAGCATTCTTCACGAGCCAATTTCTCGTATGGCTGTCAATCATGAGAATTACCGCTTCTTTTACGGCATCTTCAATATTTCCTCTTGAATAATATTTGCCGGTAAGATTTGGGTAAATCAATCTTCGAACTCCCCCAGAGTCCGTGGAAAGCACCGGGCATCGGCACAGCATGCTTTCCGCTACGGCATATCCGAATCCTTCTTGAATGGAAGTGGAGACAAGCATTCCTCCCGAATCCCCGATCATGCTTAAGTATTCCGCCATTTGATGATGCGGGACATTGGAATAGCGAATCAGCCGCTGCGACAGAAGAGGAGAGGAAGAGACAATATGTCTGAACGAATTCAACTCGTCAGGATGAGCCAATGTATCATCGTCAAAAAACCATAGGTGAATCTGGGGATTGATCTGGATCAATCTCGTTCCGATCCGCAGAAACTCAATCCAGTTTTTATTCGCTTGAATCCGGCCGATCCAGCCGATCACGGGATAAGGCAAACGGGTCCCTTCCCTATAACCGAAATGGTCGCAATCGAGCGGGTCATCGAAACAAAATTGGGGGATGGATGAAAAATACGATCCAAGCATTTTTTTAAGAAGTGGATTGTGAGGATAAAGCAGCGCATCCGCATGCTCTATGATTCTGGTTCTGTAATCTTCGAGAATAATCTCCGTTTCCGAAGGTGTACCTAAACCTTGCAATTCATAAATCAGTGTCCCCCTATAGCCTAGATTCCCGATTTTCACCAGCATATTGATATCCGTACACACGATGATAGCGTCATATTGTTCGCGTTCGATTAAACCATGTATGTCCGTTTCGCTGTTCATGATATAAGTCGCTATTCCTTCGATATTCTTCAGTCCATGCCCGCCAACAGTATATAGCAAATGGCATTCGATACCCCTTTTCTGCAGCGCTTTGCTTCGAACCCGGTTCAGTGTTTCCATTCCACCGCTTGGATTATAAAAGGTAAATAAGACTTTCATCATAGACCACCATTTTTCATAATTATACGCTTAAGCATATCTACCAGTTTACCGGTTCGGTATAGTTCATTGTTTTGAAGCGGCTCTAATGACTCAGCTGTCCGATAAGCTATGTCCAAATGATCATCCAGATAATAATTTGACCAGACATCGGGTACCGACTGCACCAGCTGTCTATATAATATTTCCAGATCCATGACGTTGGGAAACCCTTCGGTGTTCAGCAGCATGGCATAAGGCGTTTGAATTTCCTGCGCTGCAAGGTAAGCAGCCTTTTCGGCTTGAAGTCCCGGATGCCATTGAAAGCAAGTCGTAGGATGCGGGATTTGCGATAATGATGCCGTTACCTGTTTATCGAAGGAAAGATCCAATATATAACATACATAATTGCTGTATACCTGTTCGTACAGGTTTTCGACCCGGTGTATGGCGGCCGCGGAATTTTCGGAGACCGGGAATAGCATACTGATTTCAGGTGAAATTCCCCTTCGTACCCGGGCGGTATGTCTGGCCAGATGATAAGTGTAACGCCAATGCCGATGGGCCTCGGCTGATTTTAGTTGAGCGGATACGCTGAAGGTGGAATCGACGCGATAGTCCATCAGCTCAACCGGAATATATTGAATATCGCAATATTCCGTAATCTTTAACCAATAATCATAGTCTTCGACCGGAGGGAGGCAGTAACCTCCGTCGACCATTTTGGCATACTTTGCTTTATACATAAAAGAAACACCGACGATGGATGAATCAAGAAGCTTCTCCTTTGGCTTATCCTGATATTTACGCAATGCCGCCAGCATAGCCTCGTCATACTGAGGAACATCGTGGTTATCTATGGCTTGGAATGAGCTGTAAACCAGGCCAAGGTTTTCGGGGCCGGCTTCTAGGGCTGACCGAAATACTTCGAGATATTGGGGCCTATAAATGTTATCGCTGGAAACCCAGGTTAAATATTGAATCTCTTCATCTTTAAACAGTTCGTTAAATCCCGTATTGAGGGCTTGCGATACTCCGCGGTTTACCACATGCGAAATGATCTCGACACGCGGATCGCCATGAACGATTCTTCGAACCAGGGGCTCCATTTCGGGAGCGCCGTCGATGACGATGACGAACCTGAACCGCGTAAACGTCTGATTCAACACGGAATGAAGCGCAGATTGCAGAAATACCGGACTTTGTTTGTATACAGGCATGACAACTCCCAAATCAGCCAAGCTGTTCACCGCTTCCGTAAGGATTTATATCCAGTTTATTGTTGATGTTAGGCTTTGCTTGTGCGGTTGACCATACACTTATAAAAACGGAAAAAAGCCCTTCAGGAAGAATGAAACCGTCCCGAGGGCTTTGATGTTGATTTTATAAATGGATTTAAAATACCTGACGTCCGCGTACCCAAACGCCTTGAATATTCAAACTGTTATCCAGCATCAGAACGTCGGCTTGTTTTCCTGCTTCCAGCGTTCCCGTTCTATCATCGATGCGCAGCCGTTTGGCAGGATTATGGCTGGCGATTCTGGAGGCATGTTCTACGGACAAGCCGATCGTTTCAACCAAGTAGCGGAAGCCCTTGATCATGGTCAATGTACTGCCGGCGAGGCTGTTCGATTCGCCTTTCAGAATGGCGACGCCATCCTTCACCTGCACAGGCAGGTCGCCGATGGTATAGTCGCCGTCAGGCATGCCGGCTGCAGACATCGCATCGGTAATCAGAATCAAATTGTCATCTTGTTTCACTTTAGTCAAAATCGCAATGCATGCCGGATGCACGTGAATGCCGTCAGCAATGATTTCGGCGTTTATCCGGTCGTCGCTGAGAACGGCCCCGGCCGTTCCCGGTTTGCGGTGATGGATGGGGGTCATGGCATTGAAAGTATGAACGGCTTGACGCAGGCCCGCTTCAACCGCTGCTTCCACCTGTTCATAGGTTGCATCCGTATGTCCGAGGGCGGCGTTAATGCCGTGTTCGCTCATCCAGGCAATCGCCTCCAGCGCGCCTTCGCGTTCAGGAGCCAGGGTAACCTGCTTGATCAAGCCGGGATACTGTGCTTCCCAGGATTCAAGCCATTCCACGTTCGGATTGACGATATGTTCCGGATTTTGGGCTCCGGGCCATTTCGGGCTGATGAAAGGACCTTCCATATGCACGCCTTCAAGAATAGTAAAAGGCATGTCTTGCTTTCTGTAAGCATCGACTTCCCTCAGCACTTTGTCGATGGCTTCTTTCGGCGCGGTCATCGTGGTGGCAAGCATGGCCGTGGTTCCTTGCGAGCAGTGGAAGGAAGTGATTTTGTCCAGCTCGGCTTTGCCGGAATACATAAAATCTTCACCGCTGCCTCCATGAACGTGAACATCGATAAAGCCAGGCACGATATACCCATCCGTTTTTTTGCCGTTTGCGGCGAGCTTTTGCCAGGAGTCCGGCAGGTTTTTCGCCTCACCCGCAAAAACGATTGTTCCGTCCTGGATGGCGACGGCTCCGTCTTCTATCACGCTGCCTGGAACAACAACCTTGCCATATAATAACTGACCGGAAACTTCACTCATGATAATAACCTCCCTGCGCCTTGATCCAGAAGCACAACAACATTAGGGTGACATTGCAGCAAAGATGCCGGGCATTGAGTCGTGATCGGCCCTGTTAACGCCCGCTTGACGATTTCGGCTTTATCTTCTCCGCGTACCAGCAGCATAATTTGTCTGGCTTTCAGAATGCTTCCGACGCCCATCGTAATTGCCTGTGTCGGCACATCGCCTATGGAAGGGAAGAAACGGGCGTTTGCTTTCCGAGTTTTTTCCTGGAGCTGAACAACATGCGTTCCGCCAGTCAGGCTATCATCCGGTTCGTTGAATCCAATGTGCCCGTTATGTCCCAGGCCCAGAATTTGCAGATCAACAGATCCGTTTTCTTCAAGCATGGCATCGTATTTTTTGGATTCGGCTTCAAGATCTGCCGCGTTGCCGTCAGGTATATGGGTATTTTCTTTTTTAATATCAATATGGTTAAAGAGCTTTTCGTTCATAAAGGTGCGATAGCTTTCAGGATGCCCTTCCGGCAAACCCACATATTCGTCGAGATTGAAGCTGGAAGCTTTGGCGAAGCTGACAAGTCCCTGCTGGTTCATTTCAATCAGGCGCTGATAGATGCCGATCGGCGAGCTGCCAGTGGCCAGTCCGAGCACGGACCTTGGTTTCGTGTGAAGCAGGCTTGCAATGAGGCCCGCCCCGGTGGAAACAAAATCGGCCTCCTGCTTAAATGTGTAGATGTTCATACTTTTAATGACCTCCTCTTGATTTTTTGCGATAGTTTCGGACATTTTGGTAAGATTGCTCGAGCTTGGGCACGTATTGTCCGAACTCCTCGCTGCTCATGCCCATGAAAAGAATATCAATAATATGAAGCTGGGCGATCCTTGAAGCCATGTCACCCCTGCGCATGCCTTCCTCCAGGGAGGAGACGAACAGGGGAATGTCGGCCATGGATGCCAGTGTGTTGCTGCCATATGAGGTAAGGGTGATCGTTGCTGCCCCGCTGTCTTTCGCGCAAGCCAATGCGTTGATCGTTTCCTCGGTTTCACCGGAATAAGAGATGGCGACGGCCACATCCCGGTCTGTAAGCGTCGAAGCCGATGTGATCTGCATATGAGGGTCTGCAAAAGCGGTGCAATTTTTTCCGATCCGGATCAGCTTCTGATAAAAATCGAGCGCTACAACCGATGAAGTTGCGACACCGTACAAATCGATCCGCTGTGCGTTGCACAGCAGCCGGATGGCTTCGGCAAGCCGGTTCATATCCAGCAGCGAAGTCGTATCCCGGATGGAGGTGAGGTGATTTGTCTCCATGGCCTCCACGATTTTGGATAACGGATTGTTGGCGACGATATCCTGGTAATGGGAAATTTGGCTTCGTTCCTGCATTTCGGTATGAGCAATTTCCGCAGATAGTTTGACCTTGAGATCCGGGTATCCTTTTAAATGGAAAACTTTGCAAAAACGGGTCACAGTGGCCGGACTGGTTCCGCACTGCTCAGCGAGGTCCTTGATTCCCATATGCACCACTTCCGCCGGGGAAGAGAGGATAAATTCGGCAATCCGGCGTTCCTGCTGGGACAGTTTTTCTTTTTCCTGTGCCAGGGCATATAAGATCGGCGCCACGAAAGAACCTCCTTACGGTTTAATACTCATGTAATTTAAACGAAAATAATTTTAGAGATTTTTTAATTTTTGAAGAAAATTATTTTTGAGCTTACTTTTATCATAGGTCAAAAGTTGTCCTGTGGCAAGGGGAAATCAGGAATAATTTGAAAAGATATTCCCCAGGAAATGACAAAACCCGCGTTCGTCAGAACACGGGTTGAACGGGTATTTTTATATTAAAAAGCACTATGCGTTAACATTGGATTTTTTGCTGTTTCCGATTTCCTGCCGCAGAACCTGCCATACGATATAGGCCAAAATAATCATTTGCGGGATAAAGGTTTCCCATGTCGGATACATGCCAAGCCATGACACGGAAGGCAGGGAAGTCTGCGTATGCGCGGATAGATGTCCGGCGACCTGCAGCGAGTGAACGCTATCTCCGAGGAAACGGAATACCAGGTAGTAAATCAGCAGCGTAGCAACCAGGAAGAAGGCCCGAAGCGGCAGGGTTGCTGACAACACGATGACGGCAAAACCCAACACAGCAAGAATGGCAAATGCAATGACAACGCCAAGGATCAATTGAAACATCGGGATGGATGGTGCCATACCGATATAAAAGATGGTCGTCTCGGCTCCCTCGCGCAAAATGGCCAGCAAGGCTACCGAGAAAAGAGACCAAAGGCTGCCTTTCGCCAGCGCATGGCCAACCTGCTTGCCGACGTATTGGTTCCACGCCTTGGTGTTTGATTTGCTGTGCAGCCACTGACCTACGGTAATCATCATGACAACGGCGACCAGGCCGGTAATGCCTTCGATCAGCTCGCGGGCGCTGCCCGAGGCAGCTTGCGCGATCGTATAAGTGAAAACAAAGGCCAGCAGAAGGGACAATATGAGGCCGGCGCCTGCACCGGACCATATGTATTTCCGGCCTTCCTTGTTGCCGCTGCGTTTCAAATAGGAGAGCAGGGCAGCGATTACCAATATAGCCTCCAGCCCTTCCCGAAGCAGGACAAGCGCTGCATCCCAGGCCGTATAGCTGTGGGTTCCGGCGATCGGGGTCAAAGAAGTTTTCATTTCGTCCATGACGGTCAGCGCTTCCTGGCTGCGCGGAGGCGTGGACAGAAGATAACCGGAAACTTCGGACATTTGATTTTCAATTTTGGTGTACAAAGCGGGTGAAGAAATCAGGACTTCGCCTTCAACGGCAGGCCAGGCCGCTATAAATTGGTTCATGTTATCCGCTGCTTTGTCGCTGTGACCGTCTGCCGTTTGCTGTCTAGCGGTTTCCAGCCAGCCCAGCAGATCAGACAAAGTATAGGTGCTGCCATTTGTTCCGTTTGTTTGCTGAATCTTCCCGTCTTTATAATCGCTCAGAAGCGAGATCAGTTTTTTCATTTCCGAAACGGCCTGATCCTCGCGAACAGGATCTGCTTGAAGCGCGATTCGCACCAGGCTGATTTGGGTTTCAAGCTGCCCGTAGACCGCGAAATTATCGCTGCGGATCGGCGTTTCGCTTTTCGGCCAGGCATTAACGATATTTTGGTAGCTTGATTTGGCCTTGGCCCAATCCTTGCTCTCCATGGCCGCCAGACTTTCCTTGGCAAATGGAATCAGCTTTCCGGCCGATTCTGTGCCGCCGCCAGACTTGGCGCCGCCGTTTTGCTGCGCCGCAGCTGCATCCACGTAGGCGTTGACTGCTTTCGCAAGTTCAGAGAGTGCTTGCTTCGCGTTAGCATCTTCTGCCTTCAGTTTCGCCTCCGCGTCAGCCAGGGCGGCATCGACTTTGGCTTCCGGGTCGGTCAGGTTACTGTCCCCGGATTTCTTAACGGATGACCACAACTCCTTAAACTGCTGAAGATCGCCCGCAGCTTCCTGCCACTGCTGCTGACCTGCTTCCACAAGGGCGCTGCCTACGGCCGGCAGGAGTTGATCTAGGGAAGAGGCAGGATTTGCTTTCACTATTGCCGGAGAAACAGTCAGCTGGAGAACAACCAGAAAGGCGAGGATCAGGAAAACGAGTGCGCCAGTTTTTTTGCTGCTGTCGGTTCTGGTCTGTAAATGATGTCGGATTATCAGCATAGGTTGTAATCTCCTTATCACACAAATAATGAAGGAATCGGGAAGCAGGATCAGAACAATACTTCTCCGATGTATCCGTTTTTGGATGTCCCTGGAAAGCAGGCGAAAACGGCGCTGCCTACATGCAGAATATATTCATTCAAGCGGTCATTTTTAGCCAGCTTCTGCTGCAAAGGCACGAATTGTTTGAACAAATCGCGTTGGAAGCTGATAAACAGCAGTCCTGCATCAAGCTGGCCCGTCTTGAGGTCCATGCCACCGGAGTACGAATAGGATCGGCGCAGGATTTGAACCGAGCCGTCGCCACGTGCCAATGCAACATGGGAATCGGCGGGGATCATCAGATTTCCGCTTTTATCTTTGGCAGTCAGATCTACGGGATCAAATTCGTTTACTGCACCAAGAGGAGCTCCGCTGCCGCGGTAACGTCCAAAGGTGTCTTCCTGGTCTTTCAGGGTAGAACGGTCCCAAATCTCTATACGCATCCGGATACGGCGGACGGCCATATAGCTTCCTCCCGCCATCCAGGAGGGGCCGTCGCTGCTTTGGGCCCATACCACCTTGTTCATTTCCTGGTCATTTGTAACCGCTGGATTGGCTGTTCCATCCTTGAAACCAAGCAGGTTGCGGGGAGTGCCGCTTTTCGGATCGGCTGCGGCCGTACGCTGGAAGCCTTCCTGTACCCAGCGCAGAACTGCCGTTCCACGCGCCAAACGGGCGAGGTTGCGCACGGCATGGAAGGCAACCTGCATATCGTCAGCGCATACCTGCACGCCGATGTCGCCTCCGCACCACTGCGGCTCCAACTGATCGCCGTTAAAGGCCGGCAGGTCTGTAAAGGAAGGGGGCCGCTTCGCTCCCAGGCCGAAACGGTCGTCAAATAGCGAAGGACCGGCGCCAAAAGTAATCGTGAGCCGGGATGGGCTCAGGCCCGCCGATTCGCCCGTATCGACCGGAGGCAGGTTATAATTGCCGCTCTCATCGCCGACAGGTTGGCCTTCCGACATGGCTGCCGCAGCCGCAGTCCAGGCGCGAAACAGTTTCTGCAGCGCCTTGCTGCCGGTCGCGGTCATATCGAAGGCTGCAAAGTAAATAAAATTTTGCGCAGGCGTAATAATGCCCGCCTGGTGCGTTCCGTAAAAAGGAATGCGTTCTTCGGCATTGGATGCGGAAACGCGGGCGCCTTCCTTCCGTTTATTTTCGGCTGTGAGCAAACCGCCAATGGCGCCACCGCCCAAAATAAGACCAAGACCGCCGGTACCCGCCAAACGAAGAACGTCACGACGGGTCAATGATTTGTTTAATATGGAGTCGTTGCTAGGTTGCTGTTTATGATCTGACATGAATTACACTCCCAAGATTTTGCCCATATTGGACAAAGGTTCGGCTAATGCGTCGAGGTTTTGACTGAGCTTGCGGATTTGATCTTGGTTCAGTTCGGTATAATCCACATACCCGTCGCCTTTTTTGAATGCGCCCAGCTCTTGCTTGAGGGCGGCGAATCGCTCGCCGATTTCCTTTTCTAGTCCGGCATCCTTTTTCGCCAGTTCCGGTCTCAAAATCTCGAAAATTTTCTCTGCTCCCTCAACATTGGCGGCAAAATCATAAAGATCCGTATGTGAATAAAGCTCTTCTTCGCCGGTGACTTTGGAGGAAGATACCTCATTCAAAAGCTCTACAGCTCCGGTAACCATCAGGCTCGCATCCAGATCAATCGTTTCGATTTTGGCCCGGAGCAGCTGGGCGTCCTTCAAAAGCTGGTCGGCATAACCTTCCTGCCCGGCCGTCGTTTTGTCTTCCCAAAGCGCTTTCTCAATGCGGTGGAATCCGCGCCATTCGGCAGCGTCCACGTCATTTATCCGCGCATCGATATTGGGATCGAGATCGCCAAGTGATTCGGCAACCGGTTCGATCCGTTCGTAATAAGCACGTGCAGGGGCATAAAGCTGCTTCGCTTCTTCGAGTTTTCCGGCTTTAACCGCATTTGTGAATTTTTCCGTTTCCTTGACGAAAAGGTCGCATTGTTCAATCGCAAAGGAACGGTACTGCTTGGTTGCTGCGGAAAAGTCGGGTGCAGATGCCGGAGCCGTCCCGGCATTATCGGCTGCGGCAGGTGGGGTAGGCTTGGCATCGGCAGCCGTGTCTTCTTTTTGCCCGCATCCGCTGAATAACAGGGAAGCAACAAGCAGGCCAGTAGGCAGAACAACTTTATATCTCAAGAAAAGCAGCTCCTTTGATTAAAAAATATGTATTTCAACTTTTTATGATAATGATTATCAGTATCACGCCAAAGCTAATAATAATGAGATGGATGATTGCTGTCAATCTATTTTTTTAAGTCTTAACCAAAGGGAAGCCTGTCTGATAACGCAAGGGGAACTACTGCTAAACGGGGGCTGTCTTCTATGGAAATAAGGTTTACATAAACACGAACAAAGCGAGAAGCTGGTTTGTCGGTCGACACCGTACACAGCACGATTGAGAATTAAAAGGAATGATTTCATAAGGAAAAGAGGGGGACATCGCCATCGCTGAGATGCCTTTTTTTTCGTTCCATGACTCAACAAGACAGCATGAAATGAAAGAGAGACTAATATAAATGGCGAGAGGGCCGAGAATTAGGCTTTATATTTGCGGTTTCTTCCGGAGCAAGACGTAAGCCTAATGCTGTATAAATTGAAAGTGTTTAACGGATGCATTTCCAGTCTGGCCGTTACCCTAGAAGAATGTGACGGATTGGTTGGTACAGTGGTTTCCTTTTCGTATAATAGAATTGCAAGTCCAAGTCCGGCATGCAGCCACGCCCGAAGAAAACATCGGTACTGAGGATAGAATCGGGGATTATTGTTGGAATTTTTGGGCAGCAAGCGTGCTTGCGCGATAGAAGAGTTTTTGTTTGCTATCAAAATAACAACATTATATCTCTAATTTCCTACAAAGCAAAAAACCTTCTCGCCATGCCCTCCTTAATAACTAAGGAAGAGCACAGTTCAGAAGGCCAATGACGTTTGAGGGCTCGATCAGATCTTTAATTCCCCGAGCTTGATCAGCTCGACGACGGCCTGTGAGCGGCCTTTCACATTGAGTTTCTGCATCACGTTTGAGATATGGTTCCGCACCGTCTTCTCACTGATAAACAACTGTCCGGCGATATCACGAGTCGTTTTATCCTGAACAAGCAGTTCGAACACTTCACGTTCACGGTGAGTCAATAAAAATTTGCTCTTATGATCGTTCCCCTTCAATGGTGTCACCCCTCCTTGCTCGGGTTTTGTATGGTATAACAAGGTAAAGGGATACAGTCAACTCATATTATGTAAGGTCCGGGGCAATGGTGTCGCCAAGTGTAAAAAATGGGCTTGAGCCTTGGGAAAAAAGGGCCTCTAAAAATCTGCACGAGAACTTTTTGCGAACCCCGGTTTAAACAAGCATACGGATGCTCACAATGAACAGTGGGAGGTGCCCGCATTGCTTTATTTGCTCATCGGCGGTTTTATCTTTGTCCCGTTTGTGATGACTGTCCTCGCGGTCTGGAGCCGCATTGCCAGATATACGCTGCACTGGCTTGCGCTGCTTTCTTTTTATATGGCGGGATCGATTATCACCGCAGCGGTTTACAGAAACATCATGCTTGACACCGTACTTACCACAAATATTCACAATATACTTATGAATCCTTGGTTCCTAGCAGCCGGCTCCTATATCGGATTGTACATTCCTTTCCGACTGCTAACCGGATTCTGGAACAGCCGTCACCCATAATCAAAATCGGCAACACCCTGCTGCACAGATGAAGTGTGCCCCTTAGAATAGACATTGGAAAAGCCCCCTGGTTAATCCGATGAAATGGGACTGCCCAATACCTAGTAAGGGATCAAATCAATCACGCAAATCCGGTGGCTGAGACGGTCGATAACGCGCGAAAGCAGCAAGAACTGACCAAAAGCGTCTGATACGGCAGTTCTCACCGGCGGGGTATCAGCGGCGACATAGAGGGAAAGAGGATGATGCGCTGGATAATGAACGATTTTGTTGGTATGATTCTAAGGGGATCGCTTGGAGAGGAGGAACAGGAGTTGGCAACAATTAAGGATGTGGCGGAGAGGGCCGGCGTTACAGTGACAACGGTATCCCGGGTACTGAATAACCGCGGCTACATTAGCGAAGAAACCAGGGAAAAGGTACATCGGGTCATGCGGGAGATGCAGTACCAGCCGAATGAGATTGCACGCTCCCTGTCTCGTAAAAAAACGATGATATTGGGCGTGATTATCCCGACGATTGCGCATCCGTTCTTTGCGGAGCTGACGAACTATATCGAGAAGTATGCGTCGCAACGGGGTTACAAGATCCTGTTGTGCAATTCCCGGATGAATCAGGGCAAGGAAAAGGAGTATATTGACATGCTCACAAGCAATCGGGTGGATGGCATGTTCATGAGCAGCCATACGCTTGAAGTGGATGAGTATAAAAAATTGAAGCAGCCGATCATCACGTTTGACAGGAGAATCGCGGATATCCCTTACGTATCGTCGGATAATGAACAGGGGGGCATCTATGCCGCGGAACTGTTGCTAAAAAAAGAATGCAGGAAAATCGCGCATATCACCGGTAATCTGGGGCTGGATCTCTTAAGCAATCAACGCACGGACGGGTTTGTAAGAACGCTTCGGGCTCAGGGGGTTGAGCCGATCGTTATCGAGCTGGGACCGGACGTGTTTGAGAGCGAAGGCTATGAGCAAGTGATTACAAGCCTTCTGGAACAGAACCCTGACATTGACGGAATCTTTACCAGCAGCGATATTTTGGCGATGAATGTGATCAAGGTATGCATGGGCAAAGGAATCGATATTCCCGGGCGCATCAAATTGATCGGCTACGATGATATTGAAATGGCGTCTCTGGTCACCCCTGCCCTGACAACCATTAAACAACCGATTGAGGAGATGGCGGAAAGAGCGGTTCATCTGTTGGACGGGCTCATCCGCGGGGAAGAGATTAAAAATGAAAATGTATTGCCGGTAACTTTAGTTGAGAGAGGCTCGACGTAAAATAAGGCAGGAAATTTTTATGAACTATATGTTAAGCGGTTGACATGTCAAACGCTTAACATATATACTTCAAGTGAGTTTTAAAGTTTCCTACAAAAGAGAGGGAGAATGAATATGAGAGTGTCTCGTTTTGGCAGCGCTTTATTTTTGCTTCTTGCCTTTGCATTGCCTCTATCGGCATGCGGCGGAAACAATGCGGACAAAACCATAAGTGGGTCAAACGGGGATGCGTCCCCCAAAGCAGTCAAAGTCACTTTCCTTAATTCGAAATCCGAAATTCAACAGCAGATGACAGAGGCGGCAAAAGAATTTACAAAGGCGAATCCGGGGATTGAAGTCGATGTGATTTCAGCGAGTGAGGGCCAGTCTCCCGTCGAGAGGGCTTCTTCCCTTTACGCAGCGGGTACGCCGGCAACGATGGCTATGCTGGATGCCGGAGATATCGCCAAGTTTGCCGACAAGGCACTGGACCTTTCAGGCGAGAAATGGGTCGGTGAGCTGGCGCAGCCGAATGAACTTAACGGCAAAACCATTGCTTTCCCGTTCGCCGTCGAAGGCTACGGCCTAATTTACAACCAGAAGGTTCTTGATCAGGCGGTCGGCGGAACCTTCGATCCGGCCACGATTCGCACCACGGACGCGTTGGATGACTTGTTCAAGAAGATCGAAGCATCCGGTTTAGCGCCGATCACCGTCGGAAGCATGGATTGGTCCCTGGGCAACCACTACCTCGCCCTTGCCTATGCCAATCAGCCTGCCGGGGTGGAAAAATATTTGGAGACGTTGAAGTCCGGAGAAGCGAAGCTTTCGGATAACCCCGTGTTTAACGGATTGATGGATACGTTCGATGTGATGAAAAAATATAATAAGGGCAAAAAGGATCCCTTGGCGGTTGTGCTGGAGCAAACGGCTGCAGACGTTGCAAAAGGCGAAGCAGCGATGACGTTTAACGGCAACTGGTTGATTACCGAAATGCAGAAGACCAGCCCGGACGGCGATTTTGCCTTCCTTCCGGTGCCCGTCAGCAACAACGCCGGAGATCATGCGAATGAATCGCTCGCGATCGGGGCGACGAAACAAGTGTTTATCGACAAGACGCAATCCACGCCCGAACAGCAAGACGCAGCGAAGAAATTTCTCGACTGGCTCGTGTTCGATCCGACAGGCCAGGATATCATGGTGAATAAATTCAATATCATCCCGGCCTTTAAGAATAACACGAAAGAGCTTTCGAATCCTTTGGCCAAATCCCTCAAAGCCTACAACAACGCGGGCAAATCGATTCCGTTCGCAGGCAACTACGTGCCTGGCGATCACTGGAAAGTGCTTGGCGCCTCCATGCAGAAATATTTGGTGGATAAGGTGGATCGTACGGCGCTGGCAAAGGAAGTGGAAAGCTATTGGACTAGCGTGAAGTAAAAGGCGGAACACGATGCAGAATGTCGGTGGAGAAGGAAAATCAATTTCCATCGGCATTCCTAATTTAAAGCAGCTTAAACCTGCAAGTGGGAAGAAAGGAGGGCCTCCTGTGATAGCAGAAAAAAATCATATGAGACGCTTGGGAAATCAAGTTTTTTTCACGGGACCAACGGTGTTGGTGTTCACAGCTGTCATTGTCATCCCGTTTCTTTACGGCATCTATTTGACCTTTTTCGCCTGGGACGGGGTTTCTTCAACCATGCCCTTCGTGGGCGGCAGCAATTACGTTGAAGTAATGCAGGACAGCAAATTTTGGTCATCCGTTTGGCTTACAGTCAAATATGTGTTAGCTACTGTTATTCTTATTAACGGGGTTGCGTTCTTACTGGCCTACCTGGTGACCAATGGAATCAAGGGAGAAAATTTTTTTCGCGCAGCTTACTTTACGCCTAATTTGATCGGAGGACTGGTGCTCGGCTTCATCTGGCAGTTTATGTTCAATAATCTCTTCACTGCGATCGGCGAACATACCGGCCTGGGACTCTTTAGCAAAACCTGGCTGGGAGATGAGAAGCTGGCTTTCTGGGCTTTAGTCATTGTGACGGTATGGCAGTATGCCGGTTACATGATGGTCATTTTTATTGCGGGTTTAATGAGCCTGCCGAGGGATGTGATGGAGGCGGCCAAGATTGACGGCGCTAACGGCTGGAAACGTCTTTCCCGCATGGTGCTGCCGCTGATGGTTCCCTCTTTCATCGTAACCATATTCCTTTCGCTTCAAAGAGGCTTCATGGTTTATGACGTGAACTACGGTTTGACGGGCGGAGGTCCGTTCGGGAGCACCGTGATGGCTTCTATGTTCGTTTATGACAAGGCATTCATTCGTTTTGATTACGGGGCCGGCCAGGCGCAAGCTTTCGTATTGTTCCTGTTGGCCGCGATGATTACAATCACTCAGGTATATATAGGAAAAAGAATGGAGGTTGAAGCCTAGTGAAGAGCGCAAGGTTCCTGGTAAACACTCTCGTCTATACGATCCTTGTTGTTTCGCTCGTTGCCTTTATTACTCCATTTCTGCTGATCATCATTAACTCGTTTAAAACGAACGCGGAGATTATTGAGTCCCCGTTAGCCTGGCCTACCACGTTTAACTTCAGCAATTTCGCGGCTTCGATGAAAGAGATGAATTATTTTCAAAGTTTTCTCAATTCCTTGGGAATTACCCTCGGCAGCGTGGTCCTGATTGGCGTATTTGCAGCTATGACGGCTCATTACTTCGTACGGAACAAGACCAAAACCAACGGCGCATTGTTCTTCGCGATGGTGGCCTCGATGATCATCCCGTTTCAGGCGATCATGATCCCCCTGGTCTCTTTGTACGGAGCGAAACTGGGCTGGATACAGACCATGCCGAAATCGACATTGATCTTCATGTATCTCGGCTTCGGGAGCCCGCTTGCGGTCTTTATCTATCATGGCTTCGTCAAGAGCATCCCGCTGGAGCTGGAGGAAGCCGCCTTTATGGATGGCTGCGACCGCCGCGGGACATTTTTCCGAATTATTTTGCCGATTCTTATGCCGACGACGGTTACAATCGGGATTCTGAATATTTTATGGATTTGGAACGACTTTTTGCTCCCGCTGCTTGTTCTGCAGAACGCGGGACGGGGGAGCTATACCTTGCCCCTGGCGATTCAGGTATTTAAAGGAACGTATACGACCGATAATGAAAAGTTTCTTCCAGCGGTATTGCTGGTCATTCTGCCGATTCTGATCGTTTATCTGTTTGCGCAAAGGTTTATCATCCAAGGCGTAACTCAGGGTTCCGTGAAATAGAACAAAATATAGAGAGATTGAGGTGGAGAACATGGCCCACAATCAGCTTTGCCATCGCAAGGCGATAGAAACAGCAGCCCATGCCGTAGAACAATCGCTGGAATTGTCACCGGCCGACCCGCATCGTCCAGCCTATCACGTAAGCCCGCCCGTGAATTGGATGAACGATCCGAACGGCCTGATTTACTATCAAGGCGAATACCATCTTTTTTATCAATACAATCCGTTCTCCGAGCAGTGGGGACATATTCATTGGGCCCATTGCACAAGCAAGGACTTGATTCATTGGGAACAGCTTCCCATTGCCCTTGCACCCAGCGAGGATTACGACAAGGATGGATGCTTTTCGGGAAGTGCGGTGGAACATGAGGGCAGGCTGTATGTGTTTTATACCGGAAACGTCTTTACAACCCCGGCAGGGCTCCCGGACGATCTGCTTCAGCAGCAGTGTCTGGCGGTATCCGAGAATGGGGTCGACTTCCACAAGTATGGCCGGAATCCCGTGATTGCCGCCCCGCCGGCCCATGTCGGACAGACCAATCATTTCAGGGATCCGAAGGTATGGAGCCATGGCGGGAAATGGTATATGGTCCTGGGAGCGAGGAATCATCATCTTGGCAAGGTATTGCTATATCAATCCGATAATTTGCTCGAATGGGGGTTTAAGAGTGTCATTACGGAGAGCGACGGAAAGGCAGGCTACATGTACGAATGTCCGGATTTATTTTCGCTTGATGGGAAGGACTTTCTCCTGCTCTGTCCGGAGGGCATGGAAGGAGAGGGGCAAATTGCGGGATATTATTCAGGCGTTCTGGATTATTCGACGGGAGCCTATGAGCATGGCGATTTCTACAAGCTGGATGACGGATTCGATTTCTATGCCCCGCAAACGATGCTGGATGCCGGCGGCAGAAGGCTCATGTTCGGCTGGATGCCCATGGACGGCAAATCCTTAGAAAAAACGTGGGCAGGATGCATGACGATCCCGAGAGAACTGGTGCATGAAGGAAACGGCCGCTTACGGATTCGACCTCTGCAGGAGCTTAAGCAGCTGCGCAAACGGCATCATTCATTCAGGGATTACCTGGTAACCGAGGGGGAATTTCATACATTTCCGAAGGTTGAGGGCGACTGCCTGGAGATGCTTGTTCAATTCGACCTTCAAAGATCGAGCGCCAGCGAAATCGGCATTCAGGTTCGCTCCTCTTCTGATGGCCAAGAAAATACCGTTCTGAAGGTGAACACAACTGACGGAAAGATTATCTTTGATCGAACCTGCTCCGGTCGCGGGCCCGGGGGAATCAAAGAATGCAGTCTCAGGGCGGAGATTGAAAACATGCTTCGGCTTCATATTTTTCTAGACCGGTCCACCGTGGAGCTCTTTGTGAATGATGGCGACCATGTCATGTCAGGACTGGTATTTCCTGATCCGGAAAGTGTCGGAATCCGGTTTTTCTCCAAAGACGGCACGGCCTATATTCACGATCTTCAATTTTGGACGCTGTAATAGAGTTGTCGATGATATTAAAAAAGACACAGAAGTGTCTTATTTTTTTCAAATTAAGCATACCGATAAATTGAAATTTAATGACTTAACATTATGCTTATCTTGGTAGCGAGGTATTTTATCGGTGAGTGTATACAAACCATGTAATGCTTGCTGTTAATAAGGCTGACGAAATCAAAGCTGTAAGAACACTATATGTTCGCCAAATAAGTATCGTTGACCAATCGAGAGCACAGCACAGTATACCCAGGGCAATCGTAACGATCAGGAAAATAACTGTTACGATTATTCTCTTTTTTGTCATTGGCTGCCGCTCATTCGTTTTCCTTCTGCGTAATCCTAAGAGAAATAGCAAAACGGCCAATAGGCAAAGAATAATTGTGATAGACGACAAAATGATATCCAAAAGCTGTGTGCCGCTTATTCCATATAACTGCGTCAGATTGCCGTCTAATATATCTTTAACTTTTAGTACCATGCTTCTATTGATATTTGCTCCGTTGGTCAGCAAGCAGATGGCTGTTCGTTCATTTAGCAGTATGACCACTTCGGTTCCGAAATTGGGATTGCCCCCTGGGTGCTCTATAATCGTTTGGTCGGCGTTTACCGACCAGCCTGCCGCATAATACATATCGTTGACAGCCGAAACAGACATATCACCCCTATGTGATTTTTCGATAACCGTGTGAAATATTTCGGGTATGTCCTGCACGATACCCATCTGTATGCCCATCCAACGCGCCATATCTTTTGTATTAGAAATGATGTAGGCTGCGGGTTTATTCCCAGCATAATCCGGAGCATTAAATGGAGTTGTCATAAAAAAGGAAGAACGGTAGCCCTGTGCCAACTGTCCGGTGGCTTGAGCATCTTCTTTATAAACATACGTCTGGTGAAGACCTAACGGCTGAAATACCTGTTCCCTCATAAAGTCTTCATAGCTTTGTCCCGACACAATCTCAATAACCAGACCCAATACGTCATAATTAACGGTTCCATAGTTATACTGTTCACCGGGAGGGAACGCCAATTCAGCATCCACGAGCATTTCCACAGTCTTTTGCAACATATCCGGTGTATTGCCTTGTGGAATATTTTGAGTATGCCTAATATTTGTTAGACCACTGGTATGGTGAAGAAAGTTATTTAGTGTAAGGCTTTGCATATCAACAGGTTTCCCTTGATACTTTAACGTAAACCAAGGTAAATATTTTTGGACAGGGTCAGTCATTGAGAGCAGCCCTTGCTCTTCCAACAGCATAATACCCATACCGGTAAAAGCTTTACTGACCGAGGCTAACTCATAGAGTGTATTTTCACTTGCAGGCAACCCCTTTTCACGATCTGCGTACCCGGAAGAAAAGTAGAGCACTTCATTATTCGCAAGTATTGAGATTGACATTCCCGGCACACCTGATATACGGCTTGCATCATCTAACAACGCTTGTATTGCCGCAGATTTCGAATCTGACAACGCATAACTTTGTGTTGCGAATCCTGAGAATAATATAAATATCGTTAATACAAAAACAATAATCTTTTTCATAAACTCTCCTTTTTGAAAAAAATAATACCAGGAAAAGCAATTGTTGCAATTATATATATTTTATCTTTCTTGCTATACAGATGGGGAAGGTGTGCCCCCCGTATCACGACTGCCAATAAGTGTTACATCGGGTACGACTGGCCAGGCACCGGCACGATCATAAAAGCCGGCCAAATGCGGTTTACACGTAATTGTCCCGCTTGACATTAGACTATCGTCCGGCCAAATCCGATTGAGCAAAACAGCAATTTCACGGCGTAATGCGTCAGGCGCTTGATTATAATAAATCGCTTGAACGGTACAAGCTTTCATTGTTTTCTCCTTTTATCTCATAGAGATGCAGTGTCATAAAAACACTTTTAAAGCCCCAAGCAAGATGAATACCGCTCCAAGAACAGTGGCGAAAATTCCGCCAATTTCGGCCATAATTAAATAAGCATCGCTGGGTTCGGAATCTCCATTCACCTTCCAGCCTTCATTATATTTCCATCCGAATGAGGGGTTTTTGATTTGAATGATTCCTAACACAAGTATAGCAATTCCAAAGATTATAAGCAGCCACATGGCAAACACCTCCACAAGTTAATTTAAGCATCGACGGACCAATGTTGCGCTTGATTATTCTCAAAATCATAAAACAGAAGCTTATGCTGCCACAGCTTATTTCTTTGGTAAACATGCTTTCCGGCAGCTACTCGAGTTAGGGTCACATTGAGCTATAAGAAATTAATTACATATTCAATGCTTATGTTACCATATTTTGGGGCGCTTATTATGTGTAATGTGGAAAATACTTTTTGAAAAAATATCGATCGACGTGAACGAATCACGAACCTTATACGTAATATGGGTGATTGCTGAAGTTGCGTACGGGCTTTTGCGATCTTTAAACGACATTGGAGCGGGATAAAAACCGGGTAGTGGAAAGGATGCGGGTGAATGCATGGTGGATGAACAAAAACAAATCGAACGCGCCCGGCGCGGGGACGAACATGCGATGGCAAAGCTGCTGCAGACCCATTACTCCTTTCTCATGAAATATCTTGTCAAAATGACGATGAACCCGGTGCTCGCGGAGGATTTAGCTCAGGAAACGATGCTGAGATGCATCGAGAAAATTCATTTATATAATGAAAAATCCAAATTTTCCTCTTGGTTGATCACATTGGCGACTCGAATTTATATTGACCAGATGCGCAGGAACCGGACGGAAAAGAACTGGAGGGATCAGGAGCGCGCTTTTCGTTTAACCGAATGGCAGCTGAAGCATCAGAAGGAAGCGTGGACCGATGCGGTACAAGCGCTGTCGCGGCTGGATTATGAGTGGCGCCTCCCGATCCTGCTCAAGCATTATTATGGCTACACTTACGACGAAATCGCCGATATGATGGACATTCCGCCGGGTACGGTGAAATCCAGAATACACAACGGACTGCAGCAGTTAAGGAAGGAGTTGACGACAGATGAAACGAAATAAGCGGGAACGACAAGGTGATAATCCCAAAAAAGCATGCCCGCCGCAGGCAATAAACGAGGCCGGGGAGATGGAGGCTGAGGACGAGGCTCTGGTGAAACAACTTCTTCGCGGATTTGATCAAATGGACTTGACGATCATGCATCCGGAACCGCCGCCCCTTTATGAACTGGAGCAGTTCGTGGCCGGCCACAAGCAGAAACTGCGCAAACAGGCCGCTCTGGAATGGATTTTGTTTCTCGTTATTGCAGTTGTGGTCATTGGGGGCAATATGCTGCTTGCGGTAAGCAGTTTTGCTGCTTTCATTGCTATTCAAGGAGCTCTATTTGTCAGCGTCATCGTTTTTGTTTTGCGTTTCTGGCGGAAAGCCCGAAAGAAGGTGAAGTCGGGCCATGCATAACACAAATGAGGGGCCATTACCGGTTTGGGCGTGGATTTTGCTCGCGGCATGCATTTTGCTGACCCAAAGCCTGTGGCTGTTTCGAAATGCCCGCCGCCATACAAAGTATTACTGGATTTGGGGATTGATCGGGCTGATTCAATGTCCTTCCCCGTTAGTTGCCTACTGGTTGGTATACGTCTACTGGCCGCGGCGGAAAAAACGGGATAAGAATCGTCCCCACTAAAATGAAGCGGGATTTCCCAATCGCATATCAAACTTAAATTATACGAGAGGAGAAACAGCGCATGCATACGGAAATACCATGGAACCTGATTGCGCCGCTGCTGGTCATTCATTTGATTTTGGCTGTGGTCGGGCTCATATCTTTATATAAAGCGGAATCGACGCGCGGCCCGAAATGGATGTGGGTCATTGTGATCTTGCTCGGTAATCTGATCGGCACCGTTGCTTATTTTGTCGTAGGGAGGAAGGAAACATCATGACGCAGCCGCTGCTTCAGATCGAAGGATTAACCAAACGCTTCAAAGACCGGACGGTCGTAGACGGGATTTCGTTTCAAATTCAGGAAGGCAGCTGCGCAGCCCTGCTCGGTCCCAACGGTGCTGGCAAGACGACTACGATCAGCATGCTTGCGGGACTGCTGCAGCCGACAGCAGGTTCGATCCGTCTGAACCATCGCGGCGTCCCGGTTTCGGACCGCAGGCCGTATATTGGCTATTTACCGCAAATGCCCGTTTTTTATCCGTGGATGACCGGAAAGGAATTTCTGCGTTATGCCGGAGAGATTGCCGGACTTACAGGAAGGGAGGCTGCGCTGAAGACGGAAGAGTGGCTTGAAGCCGTAGGGCTTAAGGATGCAGGCAGACGGAAAATCGGCGGTTATTCGGGAGGAATGAAGCAGCGCCTTGGGCTGGCCCAGGCATTGATTCACAGTCCGAAGCTGCTTATCCTGGATGAGCCGGTTTCGGCGCTCGATCCCGTGGGGCGCAAAGACGTCCTGAATCTGCTGCAGCGGATCCGCAGCAAAACGACGGTGCTGTTCTCTACCCATGTGCTGCATGATGCCGAAGAGGTTTGTGATGAAATTCTCATGATTCAAAACGGACGCATCGTATTACAGGGGAACCTTGATAGGATCCGCCTTGAATACAGCGAACCGGTAATCCGGATTGAGGTCGGATCGGATGCGGGTTCCCGGGATTGGCTCGTTTCGGCCTCCAAGAACGCTTTTGTTAGCCGGGTGGAGATGGGGAAAACATGGGCTAAATTGACGGTAAAGGACGTTGAGGAAGCCTCCATTCTTTTGATGGCGGATGCGGCTGCGCGGCGGGTTTTGATCCGTAAATTCGAAGCGGGGCAGAGCACTCTCGAGGATTTGTTCCTTAAGGTGGTGAATGTATGAGACAATTTGCGTTATTTTTCAGGAAAGAAATGCTGGAGATGTGGCGGAGCTATAAATGGTTGTGGGTGCCGATCGTCTTTTTGATGCTTGGCGTGATGCAGCCGGTGGTAACCCGCTTTATGCCGGAGATTTTGAAGTCTTCGGGCAGTTTGCCCCAAGGTATGATGATTAAGTTCGAAACCCCGTCAGGAGCTGAGGTTCTAGCCCAGACGCTTGGCCAATACAATTCCGTCGGGCTGTTGATTCTTGTGTTGTCTTTGATGACATTGATCTCTGCTGAACGCCGGAGCGGCGTCGCGGCCATCATTTTTTCCAAGCCGGTCTCATTTATTTCTTATGCCGCCGCCAAATGGGTTAGCATGCTGTCGCTGGTCACGGTATCTTTCGGGCTGGGATATGCCGGGGCCTGGTATTATACCGTGCAGATGATCGGCACAGTGGATGCCGCGGCTGCCGTTAAAGCCGGTCTTCTTTATCTTGTATGGATGTGGTTTGCGGGGGCTGTTACCTTATTTGTCGGCTCGTTTTTAAACCCTGCGGCAGGGATCGCTTTTGTAAGCCTGGGGGTACTGCTTCTGCTGCCGATGGTTACAGGCATGTTTCCGCATGATATGGCTTGGAGTCCCGGCACGCTGCCGCAAGTTTCCGCAGCATGGCTGCAGCAGGGAAATGCGGATATAGGGTCACCGCTGTTGATCAGTATGCTGTGCATGATCTGTTTTTTCATCGGAACTGTCTATCAGGCAAGACGCAGACCCTCCTGAGAAGGACCCTTGATTTGCCAGCAGGCGAATATTGTAATAATATGGAACCAAGCAAATAAGCATCTCTGACGGGTATTCCTCCTTACGATATGTGACTTCAATTCAATTTTACGCTACCTGGCGATGAGGAGTATATATCCGGTTTTGACTCGGAATTGATGGGAAATCTATTTTGGAGGAATGAACGGTTTGGAAAAAAAGAACAGTGTTTTATTGCTTGCGCTAAATGGTATCATGTTGGTCGTTATTATTTGTTTGGTCATCCTAATGGTAAAACCGATGTCGGAAAAGGAAACCCGCATTTCGGGGAGCCTGACTACAGTGGTACCGGGAATCGATGCGCTAAACAGCCAAAACCAGCCAGTCGTTCGCAATAAATCCGGGGAGCAGGTCGTTTCGCTTGGAGGCAACCGTTTCGCGGTCATTGACAATAACCCTGACTCGGATACGCATGGCAATGTGCTTGTCTACGAATACGATGAGAAGTCCGGCAAGCTGAATTTCCTGACTTCCGACAATTTTATCATGCGCATGCATCAAAGAACGGAGTAAAATGGTGAAGTCGGGAGGCCGACGATCCGCGCAGCAGCTTTACGGCTATAATGACAACAAGGGAGGTAATCACGATGTATAAAGTAGTGTTGGTAAGGCATGGGGAAAGCTTATGGAATCAGGAAAACCGGTTTACGGGCTGGACGGACGTCGATTTGACGGAAAAAGGCGTTCAAGAAGCCATCAAGGCGGGTGAACTGCTGAAGCAGGTCCCGTACGAAATCGATGTTGCGTTTACATCTGTCCTGAAAAGAGCGATCAAAACGCTTCACCACATACTCGACGTCAATGATCTTCTCTGGATCCCGATCTATAAACATTGGAAGCTGAACGAACGCCACTACGGCGCGCTGCAAGGACTAAACAAGCAGGAAACCGCAGACAAGTACGGGGCGGAGCAGGTTAAAATCTGGCGCAGAAGTTATGACGTGCCGCCGCTGCAAATTACGGCCGATGATGAACGGTATCCGCAAAAGGATAAACGGTACGGACAGCTGACCGAGCAGGAAATTCCGCTTGGGGAAAGCCTTAAGGATACGATTGCCCGCGTTGTTCCGTATTGGGAAGCGGAGATCGTGCCGCAGATCAAGGCAGGCAAAAAGGTGCTTGTCGTGGCCCATGGCAATAGTCTGCGCGCGCTCATGAAGGTGCTCGAAAACATCAGCGATGAAGATATCATTGACTTGAATATTCCTACGGCCGTGCCGATTATGTACGAGCTGGATGAAAATATGACACCGCTGCGGCGCGAATTTCTCGGCGATCGAAAGGGTGTGCAGGAGAAAATCGACGTTGTGGCCAATCCATCAAAAATTATGGAATAATGAAGAAACTTTAATAGAGGGGTCCCTTTCACGGAAAGGTGACTCCTTTGTTTTTTTTGTGGTGCGTTATACGGGGTCACCTGAAACAGAAGTTAAAAAATATTTGCACAAGTCCGCAATTAAATATACATAAAAATACATTACATGATCTATATGGTGTTTATTATTATTAATTACAGATCTAGATCTATTTTCTTTAATATCGAAAAAAGAAAGGAGGATGGAATATGTCGGGAAACGCTAACAATTTCTTTGATCTGGATGTTCAAGTAATCAATAAATCTGATGTTACCCCTATGGTAGACAGTAAATCCTTGTGCACTCCAGGCTGTACTCCAACAGCTACATTATGTACAAGTTGTCTTTTCAACTGTACTTATAAGTCGCCTTGTAAGTAAGATTCTCTGTCGAAAAAAAGGAAGAAGAGAGAACACTCTCTTCTTCCTTTTACTTAATGAAGAAAGGTGGAATAGAACATGCAAAAAAATATCGAACCACAAGTAACAGAAAATAAAACATCAACATTGTATAAGCCGCTTCCTTTCTTTATGATGCGTTCTCCTCTTTTGCCATTGGAGTTTTTTGACGAACTTGTTTCGTCTGGAGATTTCCACAGTTATCTAGAAAAAGTTCTGGATAACGAAAAAATATTAGAATCTATTCTAGTATCAAGCACGCGTTTGTATGAAGCACTTCCGTATTTAACCCAATCTAATAAAAAGAAAAGAAATCAGGTTTCCTCAAGTGTTCTTAAATATCTTTCCCGGATGTCTACACGCCCTACCCCCTTTGGTTTGTATGCTGCCGTTGCTAGTGGCAAGTTAACCAATCACACAAAAATTAATATGGCTTCCAAACTGTTATTTAAACGAAGTCGTCCTGACATGGAATGGCTCCTCGGTATTGTAGGTGAACTTGAAAAGAGAATTGATGTTGTGAAACAGCTTCGCGTCGTAAAAAACTCCGTTGTCCAAAATACCGGGGGACGAATTGTATTATTATATCCTTCTTCGGGAGGCCAATTTTCGAATGAAAATACGGAAAAAGCAAGTAAAGTCACCATAAAGGCTACACCTCCCGTGAATTTAGCATTATCTCTGGCTGAGAATCCCATAAGCTTTGAAGAATTGCTTCAACAATTGATCAAGGAATTCGGGGGGATGGAAAATGCGGGAGAAGAAGTGATTACGAATTTCCTTTGGGAATTATTCTCGAAAGAATTTCTAATCAGCGAATTACGCCCGCCTTTAACCCTTTCATCACCGCTAGAGTATATATTGCACTGTCTTGATCGGCTTGAGGGAGTAGAGAAGGAGAGGGAATGTTTACGAAATGTCAAAATATTGATGCAAACATATGATTCCTGTGATTTGGGAGAGGGAATCGATACATTTCTTGAACTAACCAGTTATATGAGCCGTTTTTGCGACACCAAATCAGTGGTTCAAGTGGATTTGGGGCTTGCTGCCGAGACCATTCATTTGAACTCATCCGTAGGGGATGAGATCGCCAAAGCTGCCGAGATTTTATGGATGATGTCAAGTTCCAAACGCGGATTTTCCCATTTAAAGGAGTATCATTCCAAGTTTCTGGATGCTTATGGCATAGCTTGTGATGTTCCGATATTGGAACTTTTGAACGAAGAGACAGGTCTCGGTGTACCCTCAGCATATTTAAATCCAAATGTTGTAGAACCGGATAAGCAGGAAATGACAGACAAGGAAATTGGACGGGAACTGAAATTAATGGAGCTTGTAGAACAATCCTTATTAAATCGCGATGAGGAGATCGAAATAACGGATTCATTTATAGATGCATATGTAGAAAGTGATAGGAATACAGATGAGGCCTCGCACTCCATAGAAATATATGCCGAAGTGATAGCATCTTCTCCCCAGGCTGTTGATCGCGGGGAATTTACATTGGCAATAGCGCCGAATCCCGGTTCTTTTGATGCCGGGGCAACATTCGGAAGATTTCTAGATATGTTTTCTGATGAAACTAAGGAATGGATAGGAAATATTCGCAAGCGGCGCGAGGAGATACAACCTAATACTATTTTTGCCGAAGCGACATATATTCCGGCGTACGGGAGGGTTGCCAATGTCATGTTGACTCCAGGATTGAGCGAATACGAGATTGGAATCGGGACAAACACCGCACCCGGTAAAAAACAGATCGCTCTTGATGATCTTGTCGTTTGCGCAACCCACGATAAACTTATTTTGAAATCCAAAAGTTTAGGAAAGCAAGTGAATGTAACGGCGGGACATATGCTGAATTTTCGAAATTCCCCTCACATCTATCGTTTTTTACGAGAGCTCTCATTTGAATCTGTCCGACCATGGCAACCCTTTGAATGGGGGAAGCTAGAGCAACTTCCGTTTCTGCCCAGAGTGCGTTATCGCAAGACGATCCTGTCCCCGGCAAAATGGAATTTGTTTATAACCAATTGCCCGGCGAAGGAAGAAATACAAGATGATGATGAATGGTATGCCTGGGTACAAAACTGGAAATCTGAGTGGAGGGTCCCGAGATTCGTATATATGGTTGACTCCGACAATCGGATACTGCTTGATTTGGAACATATGGAATTTGTAAAGGAAATGAGAAAAGAGTTGTTGTCTCATAAGGTGGTTACTCTTCATGAAAGATTAGGCTCCTTAGAAGACCGGTGGGTGAAAAATCATGAGGGGCATTTTGTGGCGGAATGTGTCTTTCAATTGGAGAAGAGGGATCAGCAAAAAATCCCCGATGAAGTTTCTCCTCTAATCAGAATGGCCCCTAAGGAAGAAAAAATGAAACTCCCTGGAAGCGAATGGCTTTTCGTAAAGCTATATGGCGGAGAAGACAGGCAGGATGAGTTTCTTTCCAATGCCATTATTCAGTTCGCTGAAAAAGCAATCCAGGACAAGGATGCTGAAAAATGGTTCTTTATGCGATATGGTGACCCGGATCTTCATATACGGTTACGATTTAATGGAAATCCCGAAATCCTGATGAGTCGATTGATGCCGAAACTCCATCAATGGGGCCAGGAATGCGTTAATGAAGGGTTGATCCGCAAAATGGTCATTGACACCTATGAACGTGAAGTTGAGCGGTACGGAGGACCTAGGCTCATATCTGCGGCAGAACATGTATTTCACTTGGATAGCAAAGCGGCATGTGCTTTAATCCATCTTCTTAGGTATAAACAAATAGATTGGCCCAATTATATCGTTGCAGCCGTAAGCGCTATCGACATGATGAAAAATTTCAATTTGGGCTATGAGCAGCAGCTCGAACTTCTGGATTCAACTGTAGACAAAAAACAATATCAGAAAGAATTTCGTGAATGGCGTTCCGACCTGCTGGAAGTATTCTCTGCTGAGGATTGTTATGAGATTTTAAACACCAAACCGGGTGGAAGCGTTCTTCGGCATGCCTTTGAAATAAGAGCATCAGCTATTCAAAATTACATGGAGCAAATGAGCCAGGAGCATGAAAAGAAACAAATAATTAACGATGTCCCCAATATCATTATGAGTGTCATGCACATGCATTTTAATCGTTTGTTTGGAATTAATCGGGAATTAGAGGAGAAAGCAATGGTATTTGCCAGACATGCCCTGGACAGCGTTATTCAATACCATAAACATGTGAAGAGATAGGTGATGATGATGTCACATGACGAGCAAGAGAGCATTGAATCATTAAGTCTTTTGAATGTGGTAAGATCCTTCAGGTATTGGCCCCGTATTTTTCAATTGCTCTGGAAGGTTTCGGCCAAAGACCTTATATGCTTCTCGATTCTAAATCTGATTCAAGGCTTTTTACCTGCCTTATCCATTATGGCCACCCAGCAATTAATCAACAATATTACTTCAACTCAGGAAAAAATCCTCGGCGCTTTCCTGTTCTTTATAGCCGTTTCTATTTTTTTCGGTGCTGTGTCTATATATCAGAGTTATTTTGAGTCCCTTTATCAAGCCAAACTTTCGAATTATACAAACGTCATTATCATGGAAAAAGCCTCACGGTTAACGCTCGCTGATTTTGAAAATTCACAAGTTCAGGATCAACTGAAAAGAGTGCAGACGGATTCCGGCTACCGTCCATTTCAAATTACGAAGCAGATATTCGGTATTGCAAGCAATTTGATTTCCCTGGTATCCATGATATCGATCGTAATGATTTGGAATTGGTGGGCAGCGCTGCTTCTTATCTTGATCCCCGTAATTTCGTTTTTCTCTTTCTTGAGGATCGGAAGACAGGAATTTGTTATCCAATGGAAAAGAGCTCCAAAATCCAGATCGGCTTGGTACCTGAGTTACCTATTAACCAGGGATAATTCATTTAAAGAAGTAAAGCTGTACACTTTGGGCAGTTATTTTGTTAAGCAGTACAGGAAAATATGCGAGGATTTTTTTGCTGAGGATAAATTGTTGGCCGGTAAAAGGCTAAAGTATAGTGTCGTATACAAGTTAATTGATAACTTATCGTCATATTCTATTATTTTTCTGGCGGTTATTTCTGCTTATAGAGGGCAGTTGCCGATTGGTAACGTAGTGGGCATATTCCAATCTATTTCTCAAGTACAGGGAAGATCGGACAGCATTGTTCAACAGGTATTGGGACTATGCCAAAACAATCTTTTCCTGGAACAGCTGTTTAGTTTTCTGGATATTGATTCTACTGAAAGAGAGCGCCTTCAAGAACGAAGTGAAATTAAAGAGATTAACAAAATCGAGTTCCGGGATGTATCTTTCCGGTATCAGGGAAAGCAACAATATGCCTTGAAAAATATTAATTTTACTTTAGAACAAGGACAAACGGTTGCAATCGTCGGCCATAATGGGTCGGGAAAATCAACCCTTATCAAGATTTTACTGCAGTTGTATGCCCAGACGAAAGGCCAGATATTAATTAATGACTTACCGATCCAGGAAATAAATGATGTTAGTTATCAAAAGAGGGTCGGTGCCGTATTTCAGGATTTCGTACAATATGAAATGCCCGTGAGACAAAATATCGGATACGGGAATATCGGAGAGGTCGATAACGATCAAAGAATAGCGGAAGCTGCTTCAAATGCGGGAATAGACACTTTGATTGAAAACCTGCCCAATAAGCTTGACACGCAACTCGGACGCTGGTTTGAACATGGTCATCAGCTCTCTGGCGGACAATGGCAGCGTATAGCGATTGCGAGGGCTTTTATGAGGGACGCCGACGTGTATATTTTGGATGAGCCTAGTTCATTTCTCGATCCGGAAGCTGAAAGGGACGTGTTTGAGCGGTTTCATGATTTGATTAAAAACCGAATTGGAATTTTTATTTCGCATAGGCTTTCTTCTGTTAACTTCGCTGATCAGATATGGGTGATGGAAGAAGGGGAGATTGTGGAGATGGGAACACACGCAGAACTTATGGCAAGAAATCAAACCTATGCAAGACTATATAGACTGCAGGCGGATGCCTATTCCACAAATGTCTCTGCTGTTTAATAACCGATCGTCAATTTATTCTATGTTAGTGAGGTGTTCATATGACGGCTCATACATTTCAAAATGATTTGGCCGAGAAATTTAGTACAGCTAGAGCTATTGGGGTGGAAATCGCTAACCGTATGAAGGATCCAAAAGAGGTTAGGCAAATCATCACGGCTCATGGAAATATATCTATTTTTGGGGAGCATCCTTGGAGAGATACTGCATTTTCCGCCGGATATCCCGGAATTATACTGTTATTTGCCGAGTTGGATCGTCAGTCACCTGAGGAAGGGTGGGACTTGATCGCCCATCAATATTTATTAGCGCTGCAAGAGGGATTGCAGGAAGAGGGCTATCCCAATTCCTCGATGTTTGGCGGATTAGCGGGCATCGCTTTTGCCGCTTATACGGTATCAAGAAATGGTACACGATATACCCGGTTTATCCGCAATATAACCGATCTGATCATTGAAGAAGTATCAGCGTCATTAAAAGCCTTTGTCAGCGGCGAGCTATGGCCCGGTCCAGGAATCTCCCCGGCATTTTACGATGTTATCATGGGTTTGAGCGGAAGCGGTCGTTACTTGCTCGAAATAGCAAATGATGATGATAGGGCATATAAGCTGGTCATAGACATACTGAAATTTATGGTTAAATTAACAGATCCTATTACGGTAGATGGGTATTGCGTGCCAGGATGGTATGTTCCTCAGCGTTATCAGTTTACCGAGGAAGATAAAGAGCATTTTCCTAAAGGTAATTTCAATTGCGGGTTGGCCCATGGAATCCCGGGTCCTCTTGTGCTTATGAGTAAAGCATTGCAGAAAGGAATTAAAATCGATGGGCAAGTTGAAGCAATACAAAGAATATGCGAATGGTTAATTAACCATGCAAAAGAAGATGAATCGGGGTTGTATTGGCCAAGTTTTGTCTCTTTCGAAGAGGAGACTGCGAATGATAAAAATTCTGAAAGGTCGAGAGATGCTTGGTGCTATGGAACTGCTGGAGTTGCACGTGCTCTCTTTTTAGCGGGAAGCATACTTAAAGACGAGGAAATTAGCCGATGGGGTATACGGGGGTATGATGCCATCTATTCAAGGCCAGAAAAAGTCTGGAATTTGACAGGACCGACTTTTTGTCATGGCTATGCGGGCTTATTGTATTTAACTTTATTAATGGCGAAAGATACGCAAGAAGAAAGGTATGAAGGTTATATTGAAAGGATTTTAGACCCTTTAATGGATTGTTATGATACTCAGGCTCCATTAGGCTACAAGGATATCGAAATCAAAGATGGAATAGACAAAGCGGGAATATTGGACGGCGCTGCGGGGATTGCATTGGTCCTTATATCATTAAATACAGCGGGAGAATCGGAGTGGAACTATCCTTTTCTGATTTCGTAAAAGTAAGAGTTTTGTAAGGTTTTTTTAAACAGGGGGTAAGATGTCATCCTTAGACTAATGAGTGTGAACTCATTTTGAATGGGGAGGATGGAATATGAATTATGTTGTGGAAACAATAAATCTTACGAAAGCATACAAAAAACAGGCAGCTGTTGATGGTGTTCATTTACAGATCAGCAGAGGAAAGGTATTTGGCTTGCTCGGTCCCAACGGGGCCGGAAAGACGACGCTCCTTAAATTGCTTGTCGGGCTGCTGCGCCCTACCTCGGGTGAGATTAAATTGTTTGGCGAGCCTTGGAGGCGGGAGTCTTTGGCTAGGATAGGCGCATTGATCGAGACGCCGGCGATTTATGGGCATCTGACAGGGCGCGAGAACCTGCAGGTTCATCAACGGCTGCTCGGTATACCTGTAAGCCGGATTGATCGTGTTCTTGAAATCGTCGGACTTCATAAGGTTGACCGCAAAAAGAAAGCGGCTGCTTATTCTTTGGGAATGAAGCAGCGCCTGGGAATTGCTATCGCATTGTTAAACGAACCCGAATTGCTTATTCTTGATGAACCGACCAACGGTCTTGATCCGCTGGGAATCCGGGAGATGAGAACTCTCATCGAATCTTTTACTGATCAAGGAATAACTGTTATTCTTTCAAGCCATATTCTCAGCGAGGTGGCTCAAATTGTTCAAGAAGTCGGTATTGTCAGTCACGGGAAATTGCGTTTTCAGGGCACGCTTGATAACTTGATGACGCAAGGCAGCGGCCAGGAAAATCTGGAGGAGCTTTTTATGCACTACGTGGACGAAGGCAAGGAGGCACTTTACCGATGAGATCATTTGTAGGTTCCGAATGGCTGAAGTACCGCAGAACGCTAACGCCTTGGCTGGTCGTCGCAGGCCCTTTTATTTTTGCTTTGATGCAGATGGTATTTGGTCTACTTATCCCGGGCGGTGTAGATTGGTCTCTTGCGCTAATGAATATCTATAATTGGTGGTCTGGTTTTGGTCTCCCTTTTGGAATTATTCTATTGACTGCATTATCCGTATCATATGAAAGAAAAGCGGGAGCCTGGAGGTTGCTTCGCGCTTACCCGGTCAAAGGAGGAAACCTGTATTTTTCGAAATTTATCGTTATAGCGCTACAAACTTTAATCGCCTGCATTTTCCTCGGGCTTTTCATCATATTGCTTTGCAGCTGGAGTGTTACCGGTACGATACCTTGGGGGCCGATTGCTCTCGGTATAACAATTTCTTGGCTTACAGCCCTTGCACAAATCGCTTTCATGCTTTGGGCTGCCCATATGTTTGGTTTTGGTCTGACTATCTTAATCGGTTTGGCAGGAATGATTTGCGGGATCCTGCAAAACAACCGGATTGAAGGATGGATGCTGCTTCCGTGGCAATGGCCGCTTCGAGCATTGGGAGCTCTTTTTGGTTTTCAAACAAACGGCATGCCACTCGATCCATCCAGTCCACTATTAGACAATAAATTAATTATAACGGCAATAATAGCCAGTCTATCCGTTTGCGTGGCGTTATCTGTCGCAGGAGCCGCTTGGTTTAAACGGAGGGAGGTTCAGTAACAGATGCTCAGTGGAATATATTCTGAATGGGGGAAATATCGGCGTACGGCAATTCCCTGGATACTGTTTCTGGTTCCGCTTGCTATCGCGCTTATCCTTTTGAAATATGGGTACCCATATCGATTAGGTAACAGCACATGGACTATAACCCATATTTTTGATAAGATTGGAGATATATGGTACGGGGTGTTTCTGCCTTTTTTCTGGGGGCTGATTCCGGGAATGGCTGCAAATCTCGAGGCAAGCGCAGGTCGCTGGATATCGTTGCGTATCACTAAGGTTTCGCCAGCTAGGCTGTATCTTAGCAAGTTGGCCGTAATCGTCATTTATACAGGGTTAAGTATGTTATGGTTAATTGCTTTGGTAATGATCAGTGCAGGGATACTGAACACGACAGGTTCAATGATGAATTGGATGGCTCTCCTTTTGGCTATTGTCGTGGGTTGGATTTCCTCCCTGCCGCTCATCATCATTGGCTTATGGCTCGCTGAGGCATTTGGATGGCCGGTATCCGTCGGCTTTGGATCGGTTGGAGTGCTCGTTGCGGCCATAATCGGCACAACGAGTTTGGGTAACGGAATATGGATGGCGTTGCCATGGACTTGGCCGGTACGTTTTTCATACAGCACCTACATGTTATTGATAGATTCCTCCGCAAACGAATATTCCATTATTAAATCTTGCGCGTTATTCATCATTGTTCTCGGCATTATGGTTGTGCTTGCCGCAGCTTCATCCTACTGGTTCAAGAGGCGGGAGGTTTGATTCATGTTTCTAAACCTTATTCGATCGGAATGCATCAAATACCGCCATACACTTCTTGTTGTGACCATTGGACTCGCTCCCCTCTTGGCAGCTGCGCTTTCCATATACAGTGAATTTGATAACGACTTCCATTGGAATCATATTTTACGAACGGCCGGCTTGTTATGGTTTGGAGGATGGATACCCATGATTTGCGGCCTTCTTGCAGGTTTTGCTTGTCAGCTTGAAAAGGGAGCGGGGAACTGGAAGGTTTTGCTGGTTAGACCTGTTTCGCCGAAATTGGTTTATTTCTCAAAACTGTTCGTATTGGTTATTCAAATGACTCTTAGTACAGCTCTGCTTTTCATTATACTGAATATAGCCTCATTATTTTTCCCGGACCAGGAACCGGTACCCTGGCTAAAATGGGGGGGGATGTGGACAGTTCAAACGCTCTTATCCATGAGTATTCTTTTTCTTTCATTTTGGATTGCGGCTGCAGCGGGACGTATAATAGCAGCGGGATTTGGATTTTTTTGCGTTATATTTTCTGGATTGTTGAGGATGATCAGCGGTTGGGGGAAGGTCGAAATTCCATTCTCCTTAATGGGAATTCAAATTCTTTTTGCAATAGTAGGTTGTGCTGCCATTTTATATTTCAGTTTAGTTTGGTTTGATAGAAGGTGGAGGACATGCAAGGAGGGGCACCGATCGTTTGGACTGTTTCATTAGCCAAATCATATCGCAATCATGACATCATAAAAAATGTGAATCTCAATCTAAAACAAGGTGAAATATATACTGTTTTGGGCACTAAGGGATCAGGCAAAACGACGCTGCTAAAATTATTGGCCGGAATCATAACCCCCACGGCAGGAAGTATCGAAATGTTTGGCATGAATCTATCAAAGAAGGTAAGTCGGAAGAAGCTTAGAAGGGTCGGCTATATGAACGGCGGGACTGGATTTTTGAGCCATTTGACTGTTGCCGAAAATCTCGACATCCATCGGAAATTAATGGGGGTGCCAGGAAAGCAATGTATCGACGATACGCTTCACAGATTTTATCTGGCTGAATTCAAAAATATCTGTGTGAAAGAGCTGCCTAACGAGATTAGGAGGAGGCTTAACGTCGCCCGGGCTCTTTTACATCGGCCGGAGCTGCTGCTGCTAGACGAGCCTGTTCAAGGCATGGACTCCTACACTCAAAGCGAGATTTTTCGTCTTATTCATGAACATGCCGCATCTCAACAAATGACCATCGTATTTACCGCCCGTCGCATGGAAGATGTTCCGTCTTATTCAAGTCAGGTTGGTATCATTCATCAGGGGGAAGTAATCAAGCAAATAAAGGCATCCGACCTTTCATCCCAATCCATGAACCATATCATCATTAAAGTAAACGATGTTGCGAAAGCGAGCGTTCTTCTTGAGCAGGAGATGGGAATCTATAATTATAGGGTGGTCGACCATGAATACCTCTGGGTTTTTGAAAAACTGAATCATTCGGCAGACATAAACCGCATTTTGATTCGTGGAAATGTGGATGTTTATGAACTCAGATTTGGCGGCAAAGACGATGATTTGATGAAGTTTTTAGAGGAGGATGAATGTTAACCCTGATATCTGTCGAATTTTTAAAGCTTAGGCGCTGCAAAATATGGTGGCTAATCTTATCTATATTTGCTGCTCACGCCTATTCGGACATTTTGAAAGTCAGCAGTTACCATTGGGATGTTTTTTTAAACGCAACATATATGAATCTTTGGCTCCGTCCCATACTCTTTACTTTCTTATCTGGATACCTTTTTACAAGGGATGATGAGCAGCGCATGCAAGTCATCTTCTTTTCATATCCGTTTAACCGCAGCCTCTGGTTTTTATCAAAATGTCTGACGGCCTTTTTATGGGTGGGAATGATTTTGTTCGTATCAGGTATCATCGACGTAAGTCTAGGAATGCTCTTTCTTCAAGATCCTTACACGTTTTCCGTGTTGAAATATCAATGCATGTCATTTTTGGGGTCTTGGATTCTATTTTCTGGATTGATTCCTCTAGGCATTATTCTGGCGTTAGGAGTTCGTAGCACGGTGCGCTTAGGCATATTATCTGTTCTCATTCCCCTGCTGGAGCTTCCGTTAACGGCATTGTTTCCGAAATATGCATTAATTAACCCATGGCTCCTACCCTATTTGTACTTCAGTTTTCCTTACAATTATCCGACACATTTTTTATGGGAGCGGGGATTATGGATTTCGGTGACGTTGATCGCCGCAAGTTTATTTTTTAGTTGGTATTTATATGTGGCCAGGGATCCAAAAACGGATTCGTACAGGTACTCTCTAGAAGAGTGATCAAAATGTAATTTGAAGGTGATTTTAATGGAAAATGCCGCCCGTATTTTAATTGTTGAAGATGACTCGGATATATGCCAGCTAATTACTGACGCTCTTCTTAAAGAGGGGTATAAGGTGAACGCGGTCCATAATGGTCTTGCAGCTGTTGATGAATTTGCTGCTAATCGTTATGATCTAATGATCTTGGATATCATGCTTCCTGGAATCGACGGTTTCGAAGTTCTTAGAAGAATAAGGGAGAAGGAGAAGATCCCCATCCTATTATTATCGGCAAAAGACGAAGAAGTAGACAAGATTTTAGGGCTTGGAGGAGGCGCGGACGATTATTTGACAAAGCCCTTTTTGCTTGGAGAACTTTTGGCCCGTGTGAGAGCCCAATTGCGCAGGTGCTTTTATTATCATCCCGAGGTTGTAAGAACATCCGATCCGGTTATTTCTTATAAAAAATTGAAGATGAATTTGAATACGTACCAAGTCGAAGTGGATGGAGAAACCAAAGTTTTGACCTCAAAAGAATTTGATATCTTAAGATTACTTATTTCCAGTCCTAGGCGTGTATTTACCAAATCCCAGATTTTCGAAAATATATGGAACGAGCCGTTTTCCTCCGAGGTGGACGAAAATACGATCATGGTTCATATCCGGCGCTTGCGAATAAAAATTGAAGCAGATCCTTCGCATCCCGAATATATTCAGACCGTTTGGGGGATCGGGTACCGTTTAGGCGGAGAGGAGTAGCGAATTTACATGCTGGGAATCTTTATCATCATATCATTGGGAACTGCTTTGATTGTTCAGTCTATTCATCAGATGATATTTATCCGCCAGGTTAAATCTATTAGTCAGGGACTGGCGGAATTACGGTCTAATGAAAGGTTTTTTTTGCATGTCAGCACAAGGAGCACGGTTCTGAATGAGCTGGCTGAACAGGTGAATTTAATAGGGGATCATATTCAATCGCTGAATCAACGAACCAAACGGCTCGAGAAAGTTCAAAGACAGGTGATGACCCATATTGCACACGATTTGCGGACACCCCTAACCTCGTTATCCGGTTACGCCGAATTATTAAAAAATAAAGTGGATTTAAGCCATGAAGAAATGACAAAGTATGCGGATATTATATTTTTAAAGTCGCAGAATATGACCCGGATTATCCGAGATTTTTTTGAATGGGCCAGGCTTGAGGCTGATGACGTCAAAATGAATTTTCAAAAGGTGAACATGGTGAAGAAAGTTGAAGAGGTACTGCTATCATTTCTGCAGGATTTCAATCATTTAGGGGTCGAACCCATTCTTGATTTGCCAAAATCACCGCTATGGGCGTGGGCTGACCCCGCCAGCATTGAAAGGATATTAAGCAACCTGATTACGAATTCTTTGCGTTATGGTGCAGATGGAGGCAAGCACGGTATTCGAATGTGGTCCAAAGAAGGACGCGTATGGATTGAAATATGGGACTCAGGGCAAGGAATTCTTCCCGAGAACATCCCGTTTGTTTTTGAACGCCTTTACAAGGGAAAGAGACACTACGGCTCTTCATCAGGGAGCGGCCTTGGGCTTAGCATTACAAAGAAATTAATCGAAAAACATCATGGTGAAATATTTGTTCACAGCGTTCCGTTTGAAAAAACATCTTTTACCTTTTACATATAGCTGTTTAAAATTTTCAGATCGATTGACAGGGACCCGCTAATGAATCATTTGCTGGATGATATCATGTTTTACATACCCTTTAAGGATCCCCTTTAATACAGCTTGGGCTCTATTGCTTGCGTCAAGTTTATAAAAGATATTGCTTATGTAATAGGAGACTGTTCTATTGCAGATATGCAGGGATTTAGCTATCTCCTTGTTTGAAAGGCCAAGCGTTATGCACTCCAGCACCTTTTGTTCTTGACTTGATAAGCTGTTTTCCGAACTCCTGAGATTGGAAATTTTGAATTGACTGTAAACCATTGTAATTGTTTTATATATGTCGGATATTTCAACTTCTTTCGTAAGGAATGCATCGATTCCGCCAATGTTTTTATTGTATAAGTGGTAGTTCTTATCAATGGCTAGCAAAATGATTTTTAAATTTGGGAATGTGCTTTTTAGATTCATAAAGGAGACTTTGAGACAGATTTCTAAATCAAATTCGAAGATAAGTACATGCGGGTTGTAAACTCGAATGGCCTCTATAGTACTTTGCTCGGATTTGTATTTACAGGAAGTCACTTTCAAATTGTCTTTTTCCTTCAAATAATTTTGTAATGCCCACAGAAAAATTCCCCCTACGCCTATTGTCATAACTGAGATACTATTCAATTCTTTACTCCTCCTCTTTAATTTTTTCTATAGTATCTGTTAAAAATAGTGGGTTATTTTTTTTGGTTTAAATATTAGCAGTTAGTAGATTTAGAGGGTTTTCTTATTATATTAATATTATATTTTAAATCGCTTACAATTTCTAGGACAATTATAATTATTTAATTTTTTTGTTATAATATGTATTTTTTGAATTGCAAGGAAATATACGAAGGTAACATATACGATTGCCCGCGTAAGCAAGCATAGCATCACGCTAACCTATTAAAGTATGCAAATCTGCATCCTATTTCAGCAAAATCACCGCTTTACATGGAAAAACCTGCAAATGGAATCAACTTTATAATGAACATTTACGGGTGTTTGCACAGTGGCATTATAAAATGATTTTTGAAGTCGTTTTTTTGGATTTTAGTAAAATCCTACATACAAAAATGACTGGCTGTTCCATTTGGAAAGTTGCAAAAGTGCATCTATTTTAGCGCTCCAGGTAACTATGGCTAGAAAGCTTGCAATAGTGCATCTTTTCCCCAGCTTTTAGACATAAATAGACGATTCATAGTCAAATGGATGCACTTTCGCAACAATTTTCCATTTCACGCTATAAAAGGCCTGAAATGGATGCACTTTCGCAACATTTTTCCTTTTCACATGATCGGCTGTCGTCTGAAAAAGCTTGCGCCCTGAATCGATTTAACAATGATTGATATCGAGTATTTAAACCTGCGTAGTGGCCAACCCGTAAAAACTATGGAATAATGAAAAACTTCAAAAGAGGGGTCCCTTTTACGGAAGGTGACTCCTTTAGTGATTTTGTGGTACGTTATATGAGGCTAGGTCACCTAAAACAGAAGTTCAAGGAAAGAAGGGAAATGTTTTGCCTTTTGTCAGATTTACGGGATTCGAAAAAAACGTGGTGGAACATGTCGCACCCGCAATCATTGAGGATTTTGCAGCTATCGCCAACATTCCGCAGGAAATCGTAAAAATAGAGCTTTTACCAGTGGAAAAAATCATAAATAGTCCGCAGTCCGTTGAAATTTACATGTTTCCGAGAGAACAGGAGAAGCATGACGCCATCGCCAAAATGATCAACGAACATCTGAAAAATGAAGGATTTCACCGCGCTCATATTTTTTATGTCCTGCTGCAGCCATCGCTTTATTATAAAGAAGGATTGCCTTTAAACGAGATTCCTAGGAAAACGGTTCACGAGACTTGAGCCAAGCATCCGTACTTGTTAAAAAGGGGCCCGCAAGGTAATCGGAATAAGCTTCGAAAGCCCCACGCCACTCAGTACTTTGCTTCGCAAAAGCGCCTCTCTGCGAGATGCGTCGGACTTCTTTCCGATACCCTCAGTACTTTTGCTTCGCAAAAGCGCCTCTCTGCGAGATGCGTCGGACTTCTTTCCGATACCCTCAGTACTTTTGCTTCGCAAAAGCGCCTCTCTGCGAGATGCGTCGGACTTCTTTCCGATACCCTTTGTGGGGTTATTCTGCAAATAAATCTGTGTATAGGGAATCAATTTCATAATGGATATATCGGCGTTGTGAAATTGATTTTAGGAATTGGAATATGAGTAAATTGTCGCTATAATCGTAAGTAGATGCGATCAAGAAAATAGTAGCAGCCATTTTCTTAATCGCGTCTAGACCAATACATTTCAGGAATGTCTTTACTTTAACAATGGATAAGGAGTATGAAAAACTCATGGCTAAAACATTGATTTTCGGGCATAAAAATCCGGATACGGATACGATCACATCAGCTATTGTGTACTCATATTTGAAAAAACAGCTGGGATTCGATACGGAACCTGTGCGCCTCGGCAGCGTGAACGGCGAAACGCAATATGCGCTGGACACTTTCAAGGTTGAAGCTCCGCGTTTGGTGGAGAAGGTGTCGGATCATGCCAGCGAAGTAATCCTGGTTGACCACAATGAACGCCAGCAAAGCGCTGACGACATCGATCAAGTTCAGGTTATGGAGGTCATCGACCATCACCGGATCGCGAATTTCGAGACAAGCCATCCGCTTTACTACCGCGCTGAGCCTGTCGGCTGTACAGCAACGATCTTGAACAAGATTTTCAAGGAAAAAAATGTAGCGATTCCGAAGGAAATTGCCGGCCTCATGGTTTCGGCGATCGTATCGGACACGCTTCTGCTGAAATCCCCGACTTGCACGGACGAAGACGTGGCGGCAGCACGCGAATTGGCGGAAATCGCCGGCGTGAACCTGGAAGCATACGGTCTTGAAATGCTGAAAGCCGGAGCCGACATGAGCAGCAAAACGATTGCCGAGCTGATTTCGCTGGATGCCAAGGAATTCCAAATGGGCGACCAAAAGGTTGAAATTGCCCAAGTTAACGCTGTCGACATCAACGATGTTTTGAATCGTCAGGCTGAGTTGGAAGAAGCTTTGAACAACGTTATCAGTCAAAAAGGCCTGGATCTGTTCGTATTTGTCGTTACCGACATCCTGAACAGTGATTCCGTAGCTCTGACGCTGGGTAAAGCGGCTTCGGCTGTGGAAACGGCGTATAACGTGAAGCTGGAGAACAACAAAGCCGTATTAAAAGGCGTTGTATCCCGCAAAAAACAAATCGTACCCGTTCTGACCGAAACATTGAGCAAATAAGACTCTGGATAAATATAAACAGGCGCCCTTCCCTGAGTGGGGATGGACGCCTGTTTTTTTGGTTTGCAGCTTATTTTATATGTGCTTTCGCTTCTTAAAAGTGAAAAACCTGTTCATGTCTGAACAGGTTGGGATAAAAGGATTAATTCTGTCAGTTTCCAGGAGAAGGGATTGGCTTCGATTACTGTTCGGGTTCCTCGTCTTCCTCAGAATCTTCTTCGGAATCTTCTTCAGAATCTTCTTCCTCGTCCGATTCGAATTCCTCTTCTTCCGCGTCTTCCTCTTCCTCTTCCTCGTCTTCGGCTTCTTCAATGTCGTCGATTTGAGATTCTACTTCTTCTTCGGACAGCAGCAGTTCGTTTTCAAAATTTTCCATGTCTTAATCCCTCCTTATAATACACTTATTCATAAGTGCAGTTTCAATATATCACTAGTACATCAAAACGTCTGTCACATGCTGGAAGTTGAATCCCATAATTTTCAGTCATATTACTACAAAAAACGGGCTTGCCGGAAGATACGTCGAAACTTTTCCTGTTCTCTTGACCGGGTAAAATTCACACGTTATAATGCAATAAAACCAACCGGTTTAATTTAAAAACTCATTGGTTTTTAAGGGGGATGATTTCAATGAAGAAAGGAATAGAGACATAGTGTCCAACGACCGCAAACAGGAAATTATGGAGGCAGCCATTCGTATTTTTTCGCGCAAAGGATTTAACGGTTCCACCATGCAGGACGTCGCCGACGCTTGCGGCATGTCCAAAGCGACGTTGTATCAGCATTACAAATCCAAGGATCAGCTTTTATTATCCATTTTTTATATGGTGAACGACCGGATTTACTATAAGCTGCAGTCCGTGATGCACCAAGGAGATTTTCCTGCGGAGGAATGTTTAAGACAACAAATCGAACTTCTGATCCGGGATTGTCTGTCGCACTGCGAGCTGATCCGAATGCTGCACGCGGAACATCCGAATGCTTTTAACGATGAAATTATGAAGGCATCAGGGGAAATACAAGCAAGAATGATCAGTCATTTTGAGCGGATGCTCCGGCTGGTTTACGGTCCGCGGGTCGAACCGTATGGAGTGGAACTGGTCTTTGTCTTGATGTCGCTGCTCGACAAGTTCAATGAGCTGATGATTCTGCAAAATGTGGTGGTGAATGTAAAGGAACTGTCCGATTATATTATGAAGCTGCTTGGTTTTATGGCGGAAGGTCTGATGGAAAATGGCGTCAAGCCGATTATGAGCGAACATAACCGTCCTGAATGTTTGCGTTCCGGCTCGCCGGAGCCGGAATCGGACAGTGTGGAAGGCCTGATATGCCGGATGTACCGCAATGCGGATTTGCTGCGGGATGCCGGGAAAGCGGAGCAGGACATCCGCAATTCGATCCTGATGTTGGATCACGAACTTAAAAGCCCTTCGCCGCGCAGATTTATCGTGCAGGGGATGCTTCACAATCTGCTTGGAACCGAAGAGCTGCGCGAGTCAGCCGAATGCCTAACCCGGCTACCGGAAATGAAACATTATATAGATTAAAGAGAAGATTGACAAAAATACCGGATAACAAAGGAGAAACCATAACGAATGTCCTCTGACAACAAAATGAACAAGTCACTGATTGTACTTATGATTAATATGTTTATCGCGATGCTGGGCATCGGACTTGTCATTCCGATTTTGCCGAAGCTGCTCGAGGATTTCCATGCCGGAGGAACGGCCGCCGGTTATTTGATCGCCGCCTCCGGATTGACCCAGTTTCTGTTTTCGCCGATTGCGGGGGAGTGGGCCGATAAATACGGACGGAAACGGATGATCGTATTGGGGCTTTTATTATTTACGTTGTCCCAATTTATATTTGCGAGCGCAAGTGTGATGTGGATGCTGTATCTATCCCGTTTCTTGGGAGGGATCGGCGCCGCGATGATGGTTCCGGCCATGATGGCTTACGTGGCGGACAGCACGACGGAGGATACGCGTGGCAAAGGCCTCGGTTTGCTTGGCGCCGCGATGTCGCTCGGATTTGTAATCGGGCCCGGAATCGGCGGATTTCTGGCGGATTTGGGCCTGCGCGCACCGTTTTATATTGCCGCTTTGATCGCGGCGATTGCCACGGTATTATCGGTTGTTATGCTTAAGGAAACCTTGTCCTTAGAACGTCGGCAGGCGGCCAAAAATTCGAATGTGAAACGGGAGGGCATCGTAAAACAGCTGATTTCTTCCGTAAAAGCACCTTATTTTATCTATTTGATCCTGGTGTTCACCCTTACCTTCGGCCTCGTTAATTTTGAAGCGATTTTCAGCCTGTATGTTGACAACAAATATGCATACACAACCAAAGAAATTTCGATTATGATTACCGTCGGATCGCTGGTTGGCGTTATCATCCAAGGTGCGTTTATCAATAAATTGCTGCATCGCTTTGGGGAAAACAAGCTGATCAACGTTTCCTTCCTGATTTCGGCCATCACGATGGTGCTGATGCTGCTCTCAGGCAACTTCTGGTACAATATGCTTATGATTCTTGTTTTCTTCACCTTTACTTCGATTATGAGACCGGCAATCAATACGATGTTATCCAAAATGGCAGGACCCGAAGAGCAGGGGTTTGTCATGGGAATGAACAATGCTTATATGAGTCTCGGGAATATTTTTGGGCCTGCGCTTGCCGGCATTTTGTTTGACGTTCATATGAATCTGCCATATTCGTTTGGGGCGATCATATTGGTGCTGAGTCTGCTTTTGTCCGTTTCATGGGGGAGAAGAGGAACGGGAAGCGGCAAACAGAAGCTTGGAACGGCAAACAGCAAGGGATAAGCATGTGGATCTGGCTGTATGAAGCAAGTCTTTCCAATCTGTATCCTGTGATGAGTTGCTAAGTGTCGCATTGTTTGCAGCTCCCAGCGCATGTTGCAGGTCTGCATGAGGACGGTTCACCAGAAAAGGACCTTCATCATGCAACGCATGCAACGCCACACTGTGCGAAGCTGCCTGCAGTGAGAAGGCGCATCCCAACGACGCAGGAACATTCAGAGGGAAAAGATGCGTAATTGCAGTTTTTTACAAAAAAATAATGTCTGGGTGAAAAAGCTTGTGAAAATGCAGGCTTTTTTGCTTTTTTTTACAACTATTGTGATTAAATGATGGAAAAAGATGCAGTTTCTGCTGGAATGAATCATCTTGATTTTTTGACATTCGTCTTGGCAGAAACAGGAATATGGATTAATCTGAAAGGAAACTCATATACAGTACAAAGGGGGGAAACGGAATGTTGATAGAGACAGAGAGACTTGTGATCCGCGAATATCGCGAAGAGGATTGGGAAAGCGTACATATTTACGCATCAAATCCGGAAGTGACGAAATATACGCTGTGGGGTCCGAATTCGGTTCAAGAGACGAAAGAGCATGTACAAACCATGCTGAAGTCACAGCAGCAGAAGCCAAGGTTGACGCATGAATTTGCCGTAACCTTAAAAGCGGGCGGGATAATGATCGGCGGAGTTGGACTACATGTTGAGAAGACCAACGGAGAAATCGGATATTGCTTTAACCCGGATTACTGGGGGCAGGGGTATGCCGTTGAAAGTTCCAAGGCTATGTTGGAATTGGGCTTCACCCAATTGGGGTTGCACCGGATTTATGCTACCTGCCGTCCGCAAAATGCGGCTTCGGAGCGTGTCATGTTAAAGCTTGGCATGCGGAAGGAAGGCCATCTGCGCGAGCATACTCTTGGCAATAAAGGGTACGCGGATTCATATCTTTATTCTATTTTGGAACAGGATTATAATCAGAATTAAGGTGATAAGAAGCGTCATAATTATGAACGGATAAAGCTGTATGAAACAGCGAGCAAATGAAAAGAGGTTTAACCAACGTGAAAATGCCTGAAATAACGGAGCATCAGGACGGAATCATTCAAATAAAAATATCGATGTCTTTTCCCCTGCGCTGGGTGAACAGTTATGTGCTGCAGGAAAGCGATGGGATAACGATTATCGATCCCGGACCGCATACCGCGGACAATGAAGAAGAATGGAGGCAGGCATTTGCTGAGCTGGGGATGACTTTTAGCGATGTCCGGCAAATCGTGCTAACCCATCATCATCCGGATCATTTGGGCTGTTCCGGCTGGATTCAGCAGCTGTCCGGCTGCAAAGTATGGATGTCGGAGCGTTCCTTTCAGGAAACCCTGCTCATGTGGGGACCTGAATCAACGATGCACGCGGATTTGCCGAAGCTGTTTTCCAGCCAGGGAATGCCCGAAGAATGGACGAATCAGCTTGAGGCGCATATGAACGGTTTTGTGGCGCAAATTACGCCGAAACCCGAGGTATCCTTTATTCCGTCTGATCAGAAGTTTGCCATGGGCGGACGCGAATGGCTGCCGATTGAAACGGCAGGCCATGCTCCAGGCCACTTGTCCTTTCTTCATGAAGAGAGCGGCATCATCATATGTGGGGATGCGGTGCTGCCGCAAATCTCGCCGAATGTGAGCCTGATGCCTGGCAGCGATCCCGAACCGCTGCAATCGTTTCTGCTCGGGCTGCAGAAGCTGCAGAAGTTCGAGGTCGAAACGGCCTATCCGGGCCACCGCAATCCGTTTCAGCATTTTGGTGATCGGCTGGAGGCGCTGCTGCGTCATCATGAGGAGCGGCTGGCGAAACTGGAGCAGCTGATCGCTTCCGCTCCGGCTCCGGGTTATGAGTTATGCGTCTCGCTGTTTGGCAGCAAGCTGGGCATTCACCAGATGCGTTTTGCCATGTGCGAGACGCTTGCCCATACGCGGGAGCTTGAGCGCCGGGGCAGGATCGCATCGCAGAGCGAAGCGGACGGTGTGACCAGGTACCATATTTGCTAAGCGGCGCCTATAACAAGGAGACATCCGCTTGCGGAATGTCTCCCTTACCGAATATCAAATTTGTCTGCAATCTGAAAAGGAATTCCCTAGAGGAATTCCTTTAGATTTACAGTGTTCGACTTGCATCCTTTTATTTAGTAGTTGGGGATGGAGCGGGACCAGCGCCTTCTGTTGGAGGCGTATTTTTCATTTTTTCTTTTGCTTTCTCGATTTCTTCCTTCTTCAGGGGTGCACCCACCTTGAAGCTCTCAATAATTTTGCCCAGTGTCGCCGCATCAAAATCGTCTTGCGCATACAGCTCTACGGTAAAGCCATTATTCTCCCAAATCACAATTCCATTTGCGAAGTAAACCGTGGTTCCTTTGATCACTTCTTTTTTCACTTCGCCTGTAGTACCGATGCCGTTTTCTCCCCCCTTGGAAATTAGGAAGTTCACGGTTTTCTCGCCTTTTTCGAACTGTACTTCTGCCATAGTTTTGCCATGAATGACTGTATTGACGTACTTGTAATCTGCCAGCCAGGATGGGGCAGGGAAGTTTAGCCCCAATACGGCGCGAGCCTCTTCCAAAGTCAGGTTAGGGCGTACCTGCAATTGAACCTCGCGGGAGGTATCGCCTGCCGCTTGGCCAGAAGCGTTGTTATCTGCGGATCTAGCCGGTTCTTTGTCGTATTGGACGATTTGCATGTTTCCCACCTGAAAACGTGCCAAAATGGTTTCCATCATATTTTGTGCAAAAGAGGTAGTCGAAAAGGCAACTGTCAAGATAGCAACAGCCATAGCACTTACGGTTGTAGTTTTCCATTTATTTTTTTTCATCACGATCTCATCCTTTTTCGTAAAATTTGGTTGAATGGTCCCTGCTCCCATTTTAAATGCGAGACGATGGTAGATTCGGTCTTTAGAGGCTTTGTCATTAAGCTCCAGATTGGCAAGCAAGTTGGTCAAATCGCGGAATTCATCAACATCCTGCCTATTTTTCATTTTAAAAAACCTCCCTTTTCCAGTTCTTGTTGAAGCTTTTTCAGACATCTGTAGAGGACTACACCGATATTTGAACTGCTGACTCCGAGAAGGTCAGCAATTTCCGCATTTTTCAAACCAGCTGCATACTTCATGCCGATGATATTACGTTCCTTATCACTTAGCTTTGCCAGAGCCTTGTACAAGATTTCGTTGCTGTCTTCGAGGATGACAATTTCTTCCGGAGATGGCCTTGGTAAAATCATGTCCAGAATTGAATCCAGCGAAAAGGTGATCCTTTTTTTTTGTGAACGGAAGTAATCAGTCACAGCGTTTCTAGCAATCGCAAACAACCAAACTTCAAAATTGGATTTCTGTGGCGAGTAGCTGTTGTATTTTGAAATCACTGCTTCAAATACATGACTGCAAATCTCTTCCGCATCATAGTGGTTGTTAATTCGGTAGCAAATATATTTGTAAACACGGCTATAATATGCATCGTAAATCTCTGCAAATTTTTCTTCTGACATGATCCCTTTTTTAAGATCACGAATGCCGCTGTGGCTAATTCCTGTATTCGCCTGAGCAACCTCCAACTACTTCCCCTCCCTCCTCAATTATGAGATGCATCCATTAAAGGGATAACAAATTGCGCAATTTGTTGTGGTTGTATGAGTCTCACATTAGTTAATACGGAAAACGAATCATTTTATTAACAAATTAGTTCAATTTTTATTAGAGAAATGCTTTGCATATGGAAAAATGTATTGCTAACTTCTAACGAAACACATCGAACGCGAGGACACCTAAAGGACGCAATGCTGTTCAATATTAGCCTTTTTGGAAGCGGTATGCACCTGGCCGGGCTGGATCGGGCGGAGCTGCAGAAGGATTTCTGTATGAAAACCCGAATTTTTTTAGATTCAGAAGAAGATCTGCTAGTCGGTTTTAAGAGGGGAGGATTTGTTAAGGTTTCTGTAAGGTTGCCATAAAGTACGTGTAAGGTACGGTCATTACAATTGGATACAATGACAACTATCCAAGGAGACCTAAATATGCAACCTTCTGTTTCATCCAAAGAGAGGATTGTATCACTTGATATTATTCGCGGAATGGCGTTATTTGGCATATTGCTAATCAATATCAAAGGGTATCGCGTTGTGGTAGAAGGGATGGCGTTGCCGGACATTGCCGGCTTTAATGAAGTCATTCAGACTTTCACAACCGTTTTTATCGAAAAGAAATTCTATTCTATTTTCTCGTTTCTGTTTGGGGCTGGTTTTTACCTGTTTGCTTCGCGCGCCGAAAGCCGGGGGGACAAGCCGCTGCGCCTTTTCTCCAGAAGGCTGCTGGCACTGTTGTTGATCGGTGTTGCGCATTTGCCCATTTTCTGGGGGAGCATTTTGTTTTTTTATGCGCTGATCGGCTTCCTGCTGCTCCCCTTTTATCGGGCTAGCGTTAAGACTACGCTTTGGATCGGAGGAGGGCTGTTGGTACTGCACCTTGCAGCGACTGGACTGCAATTTGCCATTTCTTATTCGGAGCTGGAGATAGCGCAAGCTCTGAACTTTCTCACCAATGACTGCATTACCATCTTCCTCATGTTCTTGTCTGGCTGCGTTGCGGCGAAGGCGGGATGGATCGGAAAGACGGGCGAGCATATTCGATCTATTCGAAAGCTATTTCTGCTGCTGCTTCCGATTGCTGCGGGACTGTCGGTTTGGATGTGGGTAGCCGAAGGCAACGCCGATCCGCTGTTGTCTTCGATTGTTGCGCTGAGCGCAATTCCTATGGCTTATTGTTATCTTTCCGGTTTGTTTTTGCTGCTAGAGCATCGAAGTATCGCCCGTTTGTTCAGCCCGGTAGGGAAGTTAGGGCGTATGGCGCTCACCAATTATGTCGCGCAAAGCCTGATCGGCGTCGCCCTGTTGGATATGTTCGGTATTAATTTTCCGACACCGGTAGAGATTGTGCTAGTGGCAATAGTTATATTTGTGATTCAAGTGGTGATAAGCGTCGTCTGGCTGCGGTTTTTCCGCATGGGTCCACTGGAGAAGCTTTGGCGTATCATGACTTATGGCAGAAGGGCTATCGGGCGAACCGGGCGAACGCATGTCTCCGCTAGGGATTAATATGCGACGCCATATTGCTAAAAATCATGCGATTGATATGTAGTGACGAGCATGAAGCTGTCCTGGACGAGCGCGACGGATCACGCCGGTGTGACCGGCTACCGGATCTACGTCGATGGCAAGGAGTTCACGACGGTAAGCGGGAACGTGTATGGAACAACCGTCAACGGTCTGACGGCTGATACCAAGTATGCGTTCAAGGTCACTGCTTATGACGCGGTAGGGAATGAAAGCGAGCCGATAAGCAAGCAACGACAGCCCAATCTTCGAGTGGAGGCGGAGGTTCCTCAGGCAGCGGTTCTGGAGACAGTGGTTCCGAAGCAGGCCGCGTGTTACCCGGCAACGCCAATCTGAAAGACTTGCAGGTATGGGCCCCAAGCCATCCGAACCGGCCAAAAGAGTTCAATCTTCCGAATCCCAAAGAACGCTGCCATCAAGTTACTCGCGTTCGGCTTGTTTCCGGTGTGCGATGCGGCTGCTTGCGGCTGCGGCGATCGCTCCGACGATATCGTCCAGGAAGGTATGGGTTTCACCGGTGCTTTTATCGTTCAAGCGTTCGAGGACGCCGGGTTTCAACTTGTCCACGTAACCATAATTGGTAAAACCGATGCTGCCGTAAACGTTCACGATGGAAAAAGCCAATATTTCGTCCACGCCGTACAGGCTTTCATCATTCACCAACATCTCCTGCAATGGCGAAATCAACTTGCCTTCCTCGGCAAGCACATCCAGCTGAATGCCGGTTAACACCGCATTTTGCACTTCGCGCTTGCTCAGCACCCTTTTAACATTTTCCATGCATTCTTCCATCGTCAGATTCGGGTAATATTTTCTCTGAAGAGTCATCACGAGCTCGGCGATTTCCTCCAGCTTCACGCCTCTTTTGGCGAGCCATTCCAGCGTAGCGTCGGCTACTTCTCGGCTGTTAAGGCTGTATGGCGCTTTTTCATTGTTATGTTCACTCATATGATCCCTCCGTTAACAAAGTTGGTATTTCAAATTGTACTTTTCTTCCATCATATTGTCCAGTTTCCCGCCAACAGACAGGGGGGACAGGCGCCGCTTTTCGTTTTTTTGGGACCGGCTGTTATTTTTTAAAGCGGGGGCTCGTATACATGGTAGTACAATCTGTACAAAATGATTAGGAGGAACCATGCATATGACCAAAGTTAATAAAATTCGCGGCATTACTGCCGCCGGATTGTTGGCCGTTCCGGTTTTGCTCTCAGGCTGCAATTTGTTTGGCTCCCAATCTTCCATGGATATCGACAAGCCCCCGACCGAAATCGAACAGCAAATGCTGAACATGACGGAAGGACCGGTCTCAACCAATAAAGGCAATAAAGGAGATCAAACGCAAAGCGGGCCCAAAACGACTGTTTATCTTATGAATGACAAAGGTTTATTGGCCCCCGTTTCACTTGGAATCCCCGAATCCAAAGACGAAGACGCCTTGAAGCAGGCACTGCAGGCTCTGGTATCCGGCGGGGAATACGCCAAATATTTACCGAAAGGGTTTGCCGGTATTTTGCCTGCTGGAACCGAGGTGCAACATGTGACGGTGGATCAGGATCAGAAGATGGCGGTCGTGGAATTCAACAGCGCATTCACCAAATATGACGCGCCGGATGAGCGCAAAATATTGGAAGCCGTCATATGGACGTTAACCGGGTTCCCCGGGGTGCAAAGCGTGCAGTTATGGGTCGATGGACAAAGACTGACGGAAATGCCGCAAAACGATACGCCGCTGAATCACCCGCTCAGCCGCAGCTTCGGCATCAACCTAGAACAAGCGGATGGTGTCTCCTTGACGCATTCGACGCCGGTTACGGTTTATTTTGCAACAGTCACGCCGGACGGAGCCTATTCGTATTATGTGCCCGTGACAAGGCTGGTACAGCCGGGGCAAAACAAATTAAAAGCAGCGCTTGACCAGTTGATCCGCGGGCCCCAGTCGAATGACGGCCTTGAGCAGGTGATGACGGATGGCACCGAGGTCCAATCGGTCAAACCGGAAAAAGACGGAACGGTTACCGTTGCGCTTAAAGACGACATGTTTGAACAAAATGACCCGATCCCGGACGAACTGCTGCAATCCGTCGTGCTGACCGTTGCCGAAAATAGCAATAATGCCAAGGTCAAAATCGATATGAACGGCCGGTCCAGCATTATGGGCATCAATGACCACCAGGATTACAGCAAGCCGGTATCCAAGCCCGATTATATTAATGAAATTCCATTGTAATCCGCGTTTTAATGCGTGTTCAAAAAGGTCGGTTTTCAGCACCGAGAAGGATTGAATAAAGCTAGGGACGAAAGGAGCGGAGCTACACGTTTTCGTAGAAAACGACTTCGAAAGCATCTGCTTGTAGTGGGTACGTGAGCACCTGAAATGTTTCCGAAGGAAACATACTTCGTAAGCATCTGCTTAGGCCCGGCTGAATTCACCCGATTCGATGCCGAGCCTGCTTTCTGATTCACTTCGTGTTAGATATAGAATATATTCGTTATCAGAGAAGCTGATAAAATTCTATATCGCAAGAAAACCCACAGCTAAAGGTGGTCTGTCTGCTGTGACAGTACGCCAATAGACGTTTTTCTTAAGATATCAGAAAGTACACTTCAAAGGAATCTGCATCCTGATATCGCAAGAAAAACTACAGCTAAAGGTGGTCTGTCTGCTGTGACAGTACGCCAATAGACGTTTTTCTTATCAAAAGCGGACTTTTTGAACTACCTCTTACAGGTGCTTTTGTGCCGACACTTTGTTAAAATAAAAGTTGCTTAAATATGGAATGGGCCGAAAAAGACGAAGCGGATTTCGTCCATTCGTATTCAGAGGATGCGTATAAGTAGGAGGCAGAAAAGATGAGATCTAACGGACGTAGCAGCGATCAGCTCAGGCCGATGAATTTATCAGTGAATGTAAACAAATATGCGGAAGGTTCCGTGTTCATTGAAATGGGAGATACGAAGGTATTATGCATGGCGACGGTGGAAGAAAAGGTTCCCCCATTTTTGAAAGGACAGGGAAAAGGCTGGGTAACGGCTGAATATTCCATGCTTCCAAGGGCGACGCAATCACGTAATCAGCGGGAAAGCGCGCGGGGCAAGCTCAGCGGCCGAACGATGGAAATTCAGCGGTTGATCGGCAGAGCGCTGCGCTCCGTCGTTGATCTTCGGGCACTTGGCGAACGTACGATTACGCTCGACTGCGATGTGATTCAGGCGGATGGAGGAACGCGGACAACTTCGATTACAGGCTCTTTTGTTGCCCTCGCCATCGCTGTAAACAAAATCGCAGAACAGCATAAGCTGCCGGTCTTTCCGATTACGGACTACCTGGCTTCGGTCAGCGTAGGCGTCGTAAACGGCGAACCGGTGCTGGATCTGAATTATGAAGAGGATTCAAGCGCGAAGGTCGATATGAATCTGGTGATGACAGGCAGCGGCACCTTTGTCGAACTGCAAGGAACCGGCGAAGAAAGCCCATTCTCCCGCCAGGAGCTGAATCAGCTCTTGGAGCTTGGGGAGAAAGGAATTTTGCAGCTGATCGAGAAACAAAAAGAAGTGCTTGGACCGATTGCCCTGATGATTGGCTCCGGCCAGACGGGAAGAGAGGTCTAGGCATGATTCTGGATAGCGATTTGATCATTGTAGCGACCCGGAATCCGGGGAAAGTGAAGGAATTCGAGCATGCTTTTGCTGAGCTTGGCAAACAAGTGAAAAGCATGTTTGATTATCCCGGGCTGCCGGATGTCGTGGAAGACGGGGATACCTTTGCCGCCAATGCGCTGAAAAAAGCCAAAACGGTCGGAGATGCCCTGGGCCTGCCGGTACTGGCGGATGATTCCGGTTTATGCGTGGATGAGCTGGATGGCCGTCCGGGAGTCTATTCGGCGCGTTTTGCCGGGGAGCATGCAGCGGACCAGGATAATAACGAGAAGCTGCTGCGCATGCTGGAGGATAAAAAAATGGGTGAGGATACGCAGCAGCCGCTGCTCAGCACGGCGCGTTTTGTATGCACATTGGTGCTGTACAACCCGGCTGCCGGCTCATCTCTCGAAGCAACCGGCGAGGTGGAGGGTTGGATTACGAGCGAGCCGGCAGGCTGCGGCGGATTTGGTTATGACCCGCTTTTTTATCTGCCTGATTACGAAAAAACGATGGCGGAACTTTCGCTGGAAGAGAAGCAGGCCATCAGCCACCGGGGCAAGGCCCTGCGCAACCTGATTGGTTTGCTTAAACAGGAAGCTGTGATGTAGAACGGTTAACGTTTTTAAAGCTTTTTGACTGTCCGCGGCGGCTTGGGTTCCAGGCTGCCGTGTTTTTGGAGGACGTCGGGAAACGGTGAATTCGGACATATCGACTGCGTTGGGATCGCATGAATAGATCGCACACTAAACTCTAACGGACATAGCGGCCGCTATGAAGGGCAATTTTGACTATTATGATTTCTAACGGACACAGATGCAGCTATTTGGTGGAAAAGCATACTTTTGCCCGTGTTTCGGAGCAGTTAAGCGCTGTGGTGTCCGTTAGAATTCCAAAAGGGCTGTTTTTAGCGGATTAGCGTCCGTAGTGTCCGTTAGAATAACGTTGAGGCTTGCGAATATTCGCACATTGCTTAGCAGGACCAGCACGATGGAAATCAGCATAACGTTATGCATCAATCTGAATTCTCGTACATATTGAAGCATTTTTGAAGAATCGGGGGAGCTAAGTTATGAATGAAGCGGCACAAACATATTGGAATGAATTTTGGGAGCGGCAGGGACGGGACAAGCCTGAATCGGTAAGCGCTTGGCCATTCGGAGCAGCACCGGATCATTTGGCGCAATTGGTCATCGACGGCATCAAAACGGCAACTTGTTCGTCTTTGATCAGTTATGAAATCGAAAATGAACCTATTCCTTCAGCCGGCGATTACAGCATTATATTAAACAGCCAGGATATGCCCGTAGCTATTATCCAAACTACCGAAGTCAATATTATGCCTATGAACGAAGTTTCCGAGGATTTCGCCAGCGCCGAAGGGGAAGGGGACAGAAGCTACCGGTATTGGAGAGAAGTTCACGAAGCATATTTTAAAAATGAGTTAAGCAGGTTCGGGCTTGAATTTTCGGATGATATTTCTTTAATATGTGAACGATTTCGATTGGTAGATGTCAAAAAATGATTTGCCCTCTGGGCAAGCGGTTGAAAAAGCAGCTTTTTGCTGCTTTTTTTGAAGATATCAGAATGTATAACTTCGGGGGGAACGCATCCTGATATCGCAAGAAAAACTTCTGCTAAAAGCGGTCTGTCTTCTTAGAAAGTACGTCGATAGACGTTTTTCTTATCAAGTTTTTCGGGGTCCCCGCAAAGTATCTGGAATAAGCATCGAAGCGAAGGCTCCACTTTGTGGGGTTATTTTGTTGGGGTCCCCGCAAAGTAATTGGAATAAGCATCGAAGCATGGGCTCCACTTTGTGGGGGAAGTTTGTGGGGGAAGTTTGTTGCTATAGCCCACTGCTTGCTCCCGTTTTTTGGTATGATGGGGGAGACTTAAGTTTCAACATTTACCGATTGGAGTGAAAGGAATGTCAGCAGAGAAGCCGGAAATGGACTTACGGTGCATGTCCTATAACATCAAAAATGCATATGATATGGATGGTGAGAACGGCTGGATCGGCCGCAAGGAGCTGGTGGCGGGGGTTATCCGTTTTCATCGGCCGGACCTTGTCGGCATGCAGGAAGTGCTTTATAACCAACTCGAGGATCTGCAGCAGCAGCTGCCTGAATACGGCTGGATTGGTGTCGGAAGAGAAGACGGAGACAAGGATGGGGAATTTTCCTGTATATTTTACCGCAAAAGCCGGCTGAAACCGCTGCGCCAAAATACCTTCTGGCTCTCGGAAAGTCCGGAAGAACCGGGGTCGCTTGGCTGGGACGCCGCCTGCAGACGCGTAGTGACATGGGCGGAGTTTGAAGATACATATACGGGCCAAAATTTCCTGCATTTTAACACCCATTTCGATCATGTGGGGCAAATTGCAGTCGAGCAAAGCGCCCATCTGATCCTGGAGCGGATCGGGGAGCTTGCGGCAGGCATCCCGGCTCTGCTGACAGGCGATTTCAACGTGACCGAGGATTCCGTCCCATACCGTGTCATCACCCGGCAGAATGGATCGGGTCCGGCTTTGCTGCGCGATGCAAGCAAGGTTGCGGATTATAAACATTTCGGTCCGCCGTTTTCTTTCCAGGGTTTTGATTCGCGCGAGATTGCGGCACGGATGTTTCCGGCATTTTTGGAGCGGCAGGAAAAACATGAAATCGAGTTTGAGAAACCGATTGATTTTATTTTCGTTACGAAGCAGGTACATGTGCTGAACCACGGATTTATTGCGGATCACCGCGAGGGCAAAATGCCTTCCGACCATTATCCGGTGGTGGCGGATCTGGTCATCTAAAGCCAGCGGGCAAAAGACGTGCTGTTAGGCGCGATCAAGAAAATGGCTGTCATTATTTTCTTGGTCGCGCCCACAGCACGTCTTTTTATTATGGACTTTTCTGGAGTAAAACGCTTTCTAGACGGTGGAAGGCTGAATATCCTATAATTAGGGACATGTCTTTGGAAGGAGGAGAACTCATGGGGGAATTATGCAAAGTTCTTGTCGTTGACGATGAGCTTCTGGTCCGGCAGGGCATCAAACATTTATTAGACTGGGAGCGCGACGGCTTTCAGATTATAGGAGAGGCCGGAAACGGCAAGGAGGCCATGGAATTGATCCGCGAACTTCAGCCTCATATCGTGCTTACGGATATCGTGATGCCATTGATGGACGGGGAGGAACTGACAAAACTGATTAAACATAACTGGCCGGAGATTGAGATCATTGTGCTCAGCAGCTTCAGCGAATTCGATTATGTGCGTTCCACGTTTCAAAGCGGCGTTTCGGATTATATATTAAAGCCCCATCTGGACACCGATATGCTGCTCCAAGTGCTCCGTAAGACAGCGGAAAAAATACCGTCGCTGAGAAATGCCGGCAGAGACGCGGATTATCATATGACTATCAATCAAGTATTGGAGAAACTGCTGTCCCGCTACGAAACAGAGGTTGAACCGTCTTTGATCCGGGATTGGTTTCCGAATTCTTGCTTCTGTTTGCTTGGCATGGAAGAAGATGATGAAGCTGCCGCAGGAAAACAAGACTACCCGCTGATGGAGTCCTTGAACGCGCTGCTGCCTGGAATGAAAGCCGTTCATATCAACGGGCATGCCATTCCCGGGCGGCCAGGGATGAATCTGTACCTGCTAAACATAAGCAGGGAAGATTGCGATCATCTGCGGGATAGGCTAAAAATACTTTCTCCCGTTTCGCAAACCGGGCATGACAGAATCGTTTGGATGCTGGGCAGCCCTTTTCAATCCTTGAATCAGATGAGAGAGAACTATGAAAAAACTTTTCTCAAGCTGCTGGAGTACCGCTTTTTCCTGCCTAAGGATATCTCTTTAACGAGAGCCGAGCTGCCGGAACCGACGGCTCAGACTTCAGCCTTTCCGCTGCAGGATTTTATGGAGCGGATTCGCAGGCTGGAATTGGAAGAAGCCTTCCGTGAACTGCAGGAGTACGTCGATTTGCAAAAACGTTCCTATACCTCCGATGTGTTTGAGTTCAAATCTTTCATCGGCAACATGATCTTTAATGTCATCCACCTGCTTGGCAGTATGAACTATAATATGAAGCCACTGGATGAAGCCAAATACGCATTTTTTAAAACCATCGACGAAGCGCGGCATGTTACGGACATAGAGCTGGTAATTAAGCATTTCCAGATGCAGGTGTCAGAGCAGGTATTTTCGAGCTCCGCCCCCTCTTCATCTAATCCAAGCATGAAGCTGCTGCTGGACTATATCGAACAGCACTACATGGAGCCGATTAGCTTAACCGGCATGGCGGAACATTTTCACTTTAATCCCTCTTATTTGTCCAGCTACTTTGCGGCCCATTACCATGAAGGTTTCAAGGAGCATTTGAACCGCGTCCGCATCAACAAAGCCGCTGATTTGCTGCGCTTCAGCGACACGCCGATTTCGGAAATCGGCAGCAGGGTCGGGTATGGGGATCATAGTTATTTTTGCAAGGTATTCAAAAAAAGCATGGGATTGTCGCCGACCCAGTATAGAAGACATCACCAGGCATAGGGGAGCGTTGAGAGCGATGAAGGCATTATACGAGCGCCTCAAATTTCACGGTCTGTTCATCAAGATGTTCGCGGTTATGTTCGTCAGCATTATTGCGATTGCGGTTTCCGTCGCTTGGACGAATCTGCGGATGACGGAGAAATTGTTTTTGGAAACCTTCAGCATTACCAATTCCAAGGTCATGAACCAGGTCAAAAGCAACTTCGAATCATTTCATTATTCCAACGTGCTTGCAGCTATGACCGCCCAACAGAGCGGAACGCTCAAGACTTTTTTAACGGAAAAGAGCTCGGGTCAATCCACGAAGGAAATGAACGCCTATTACGGAATGACACAGCAAATGCGCAAGATCCAGACCACCGTCGATGCTTATTCGGCAGGCATTGCGATTGTCGGAAAAAACGGCCGCAATTATTCGGGCAATTCCTATCTGACCAAACCGAATGCCAGAGAGTTGTATGGGAGCGCTTTAACTCCAAAGGCGGAGGCCGCTCCGGGAAAAATGATGTATCACCTGTATGAGGGACAGGCTGAAGAAGGCGGCAAGCCTTTTATTGTCGCCACCAAGGTGCTGCAGGAACCAACGACGGGCCAGAAGTACGGCATGCTGTATATTACGATTGATGAAAAAGATTTTAAGCCGTTTTATAGCAGTTTTACGAGCGAAGGCAATGATGTCGTCATCATCGACAGTTCCGGGACCGTGATGTCCAGCAACCACGCTTCGCTAGTCGGGCAAAAAAATGTCCAATTGCTATCCTACGCGCGGGAAATCCAAGAGCAAGGGCTGCATGTTAAAAAGGTGAAGATGATGAGCAAGGATGAACTGATGCTGGCCCAGTATTTGCCATCGTACAATTTTTATCTCGTGAACATGATCGACCAGAAGCAGGTGCTCGGTCAAATGGTCAACACCAAGTCGATCATCCTGCTCGTACTCGTGATTGTGCTGGTTGCGCTTATTATCGTGTTCCTCATTTCACGAAAAATGACTCGCTCGCTCACGCTGCTCTCCCGCCAGATGTCGAAGGTGACGAGCCGGAATTTTCACAACTATGTGAATGTCAGCGGCGGGTACGAGATCCGGCAGCTTGGCGAGGCATATAACTATATGCTGGATGAAGTGAATGATTATGTTGCGCGTCTGGTTCATACTCAGCAGGAGCAGCGGAAGGCGGAACTTGCCGCCCTACAGCAGCAGATCAATCCGCATTTTCTGTATAATACGCTCGCTTCGGTCAAATTTCTTGTTCAGCAGGGCAGCAAGGAAAAAGCGGTGGACACGATCCATGCGCTCATTTCGCTTCTGCAGAATACGATCAGCAGCGTCAGCGAGACCATTACGGTAGAAGAGGAACTGGTAAGTCTGAAACATTACGTATTCATCAATCATATCCGTTACGGGGAGCGCATCCGGGTAAGTTATTTCGTGGCTCCGGACTGCAATGGGTATCATGTGCCGAAACTGATGATTCAACCTTTTATCGAAAACGCGTTTTTTCATGCTTTTAATGAAAAGGAAAGCGGATTTATCCATGTACTAATTTCCAGCGACGGCAGACAGCTGATTTGCGAAGTCGTAGATAATGGGGATGGCATGGACATGCAGCAGTTGGAACAGGCGAGGGATAAACGGAATCAAAAGGGATCCAGACAGCTGTTTTCCGGAATCGGCGTGGCGAATGTTCACGAGCGCATCCGTCTGCTGTACGGAGAAGATTATGGAGTGACGATCGCTAGCGGGCGGGGCGAAGGCACAAAGGTTCGAATTACGATGCCGATTATTGAACATCCGCCGGAATCCGGCGAAGAAATCCAAAAAAAATACCAAAATCCAAAGAAATGACATTCGCTTTCGGTAAGCGCATTCACGAAACTGATAAAAGAACAAATCTATGCAAAGGAAGTTCTAACGATGCGGCTTTACCCGGTGCTACACTGATTTCAGACCAATTGGTAAGCGCTTGCATAAAAAGCGTGAGCCATGGCGGAAGTTACTGAACACATAAAGGGGCTGAAACAATGAAGAAGGTCATGGTTTTATTGCTGGCCTGCATGGTGCTGCTGACCGCATGTTCCTCCGGTAGCAATAACAAGGAACAGACGGCATCCGGCGGGGAAGGGGATTCCAAAACCAAGGAAATTACCATTTGGGCATGGGATCCGAAATTTAACATTGCCGCGCTGAATATTGCCAAGGAAGCGTACAATGCGAAACATCCGGACGTAAAAGTCAACATTGTGGAATTTGCGCAGGCCGATATCATCCAGAAAATGAACACCGGACTGAACTCCGGAACCACCAAAGGTTTGCCGAATATCGTTTTGATCGAGGATTACCGGGCACAGGGGTTCCTGCAAGCCTACCCTGATTCCTTTTCTGATCTGACAGGGAAAATCAAACCGGCAGATTTTGCCGAATATAAAATCGGACCGACTAGTTATAACGGCAAGCAATACGGCGTTCCGTTCGACTCCGGGGTTGCAGGCCTCTACGTCCGCAAGGATTACATCGAACAGGCGGGGTATAAGTTGGATGACCTGAAGGATATGGACTGGAAGCAGTATATTGAAATGGGCAAAAAAGTGAAGGAGAAAACAGGCAAAGATATCATCACGCTCGATCCGAATGATCTGGGGATTTTGCGCATGATGATCCAATCCGCAGGTTCGTGGTATTTGAAAGAAGACGGTAAAACGCCTGATCTTGCAGGCAATGCGGCGCTGAAGGAGGCCTTTTCGCTGTACAAGGAGATGATGGAAGCCAATATCGTTAAGGCGAATGCGGACTGGAGCCAGTTTATTGCTTCCATCAACAATGGCGACGTTGCGACGGTTCCGACAGGCAACTGGATTACTCCTTCGGTGAAGGCCGAATCGTCCCAATCCGGCAAATGGGCAATCATGCCAATGCCGAAGCTGCCGACCACGCCGAATTCCGTTCATGCAACGAATCTCGGCGGCAGTTCCTGGTATGTCATGAATATTCCGGGTTCCGACACGGCCGCTGATTTCCTGGCAGAAACTTTTGGTTCGGATGCGGACCTGTACCAAAAGCTGCTGACTGATGTCGGGGCAATCGGGACGCTGAAGTCCGCCTCCCAGGGCGAGGCCTATTCCAAACCAGACGAGTTCTTCGGCGGAGAGAAAACGGTCAGCAATTTTGCCAAATGGACGGCTGAAATTCCAAAGGTCAACTACGGCATCTCCACCTACGCCATTGAGGATATCCTGGTTGTCGAAATGCAAAATTTCCTGAACGGCAAAAGCTTGGATCAAGCGTTAAACGATGCTCAAGCCCAGGCTGAAGCGCAAATCAAATAAGCGGTTTTCAGCTTTCATAGCAATAGGTGTAACTCTATGGGCGCTTTTAACAATCGCGGGCAGCGAAGGCGCCCGGGGGTTATATTTTTGACGGAAAGGGGCTTTGACAATGATGAAAGCAGACCGGCAGGGAATGAGCATCCGCGTAAAAAATGCTTTTACGGGGTGGAGCTTCATCCTGATCGCTGTACTTATGATTGCGGCTTTTTATTTTTATCCGATGATCCAGGCTCTGATCCTGTCCTTCAAAACCGGCAGGGGAGCCAATCTTTCGTTTACGGGCTGGTCCAATTACGAGCGGCTGCTCACGGACAAAACCTTTTTCACGGCATTGAAGAACACGTTCATTTATCTGATCATCCAGGTGCCGATCATGATCATTCTGGCGCTTTTCATTTCGGTGCTGCTGAACGACAGCAAGCTGAAATTCCGGGGTTTTTTCCGAACGGCGATTTTTCTGCCATGCGTTACCTCGCTGGTGGCCTATTCGGTTGTCTTCAAGTATCTTTTTGGCACAAACGGTCTCATCAATACCATGTTGATGAAGCTATCTATCATCGGAACGCCCATTGAATGGATTACCGATCCGTTCTGGGCCAAAATTACGATCATTATCGCCATCACCTGGCGCTGGACCGGCTATAACATGATCTTTTACCTGTCGGCGCTCCAGAATATCGATAACTCGATTTATGAAGCGGCGCGGATCGACGGTGCGTCTTCCTTCAAGCAATTTTTCAAAATAACGATTCCGATGCTGAAGCCTATCATATTGTTCACGTCCATTACTTCAACGATCGGTACGCTTCAGCTCTTTGACGAGGTACTGAATATTACGAAAGGCGGTCCCGGCAACGCGACGCTTTCGATTTCGCAGTATATTTATAATCTGTCCTTTAAGTACACCGCCGATTTTGGATATGCGGCAACCGTCTCTTATTCGATCGTGCTCATTATCGTGGCGCTGTCGTTGATTCAATTCAGAGTGGCAGGTGATCGGAAATGAAGAAAGCAAAACGGATTTTTACTTATGGATTTCTTGGCGTGGCGTCGTTTATTTCGATCTTTCCGTTTCTTTGGATGGTCGTCAGCGCGACCAACAAGTCCGTGGAGGTGACCAAAGGGAGACTTCTGCCCGGTACCTACCTGATTCAAAACTTCAAACATCTGCTGGAATCCACCGATCTGGGTACGGCGCTTTCGAATTCCGCCAAAATCTCGGTTATCACCACGGTGCTTGCGATCCTGATTGCCTCTTTGGCCGGATACGGTTTTGAAATCTTTCGCTCCAAAGCGAAGGATGTGGTGTTTAACATTTTGCTGCTGTCGATGATGATTCCTTTTGCGGCCTTGATGGTCCCACTGTACAGGATGTTTGCCAATGTGTCCGACGCTGCGCCGTTTTTTGGCATCGACTCCAAGGTAGCGGTGATGCTGCCGACGATTACGACCGCTTTTCTTATTTTCTTTTTCCGCCAAAGTTCGAAGATGTTTCCGAAGGATATGGTGGAAGCGGGGCGGATTGATGGACTAAGCGAATTCGGGATATTCGTCAAAATCTTTATGCCGACGATGAAAACGACGTATGCTGCGGCAGCCATCATTACGTTTATGTCGAGCTGGAACAATTATCTCTGGCCGCTGATCGTGCTGCAGTCGCCGGAACAAAAAACCATTCCGCTGCTGATTTCGAACTTGGGTTCCGGATACGCGCCGGATTACGGGCTGATCATGCTGGCGATCGTAATTGCCACGCTGCCGACGGCGCTTGTGTTTTTCCTGATGCAAAAGCATTTTGTGGCAGGCATGATGGGTTCGGTGAAATAAAACGTTTATATTACGGGAGCGATGTTACATGAAACGGAAACAACCCAGTCTGGAATGGCTGAGCGATGTCAGCGTCTTTGCGGTCAACCGCATTCCGGCGCACTCGGATCACCGGTATTACCGAACGGAGAAAGAGGCGCTTCTGCTTGCTGACATGAACATGAGATATCCGCTGAACGGAATCTGGAAATTTGCGTATTCGGCGCATCCGGACAGCAGGCCTGCCGATTTCTATCAGATACACCATCGATGCGACGGCTGGGACAGCATTCAAGTGCCGGGACATATTCAGCTGCAGGGCTTCGGTCAGCCGCAGTACGTCAATACGATGTATCCCTGGGATGGGATCGAGGAACTGCGCCCTCCGCAAATTCCGCAAATAAATAACGCGGTGGGAAGCTACGTCAAGGAATTCGAACTTCCTGATAGTTTTCATGAACATCCGGTTTATATCTCTTTTCAGGGCGTTGAGTCGGCTTTTTATGTATGGCTGAACGGAGAATTCGTCGGATACAGTGAAGACAGCTTTACGCCATCGGAATTCGATCTGACTCCATTTGTGCGGGATGGCATGAATAAGCTTGCCGTTGAGGTATATCAACGCAGCACGGGGAGCTGGCTCGAAGATCAGGACTTCTGGAGGTTTTCCGGTATTTTCCGTGATGTGTATTTGTACACTGTGCCGGAGCTGCATGTCCGGGATCTGTTTGTCCGGACCGATCTGGACGGTGAGTATAAGGATGGCGTGCTGAACGCGGATCTGCTTCTGCAGGGAGAGGACTTCGGCTATGCCGATGCTATGCTGCTGAACCCGGACGGGAGTGAAGCCGGACATGCGCGGCTGGGGCGGACCGCCGACATGGAAGGGGAGTTCAGGGAAGATAAGGCGGAAGGAGTGAATGTTTCACTTCAGCTGAGCGTCCCGGGCGTTCAGCTGTGGAGTGCGGAGCTGCCCCGGCTATATACGCTGCTGATTTCTCTTTATGATTCAGATGGCCGGCTGCTGGAGGTAGTACCGCAGCAGGTGGGGTTCCGAAAATTCGAGATGCGTGACCGCATCATGCACCTCAACGGGCGGCGAATCGTGTTCAAAGGCGTTAACCGGCATGAATTCAACTGCCGCCTTGGACGTGCCATAACGAAGGAAGATATGCTCTATGATATCCGCACATTAAAACAAAATAACATCAATGCGGTGCGGACATCCCATTACCCGAATCAAAGTTTGTGGTACGAGCTTTGCGATCGGTACGGCATTTACGTTATTGACGAGATGAATCTGGAAAGCCATGGATCATGGCAGAAAATGGGCGCGGTCGAGCCTTCCTGGGTGGTTCCGGGAGATCGCCCCGAATGGAAAGCTATTGTCATGGACCGCGCGGTGTCGATGTTCGAGCGGGATAAAAATCATCCTTCCATCCTGATCTGGTCCTGCGGCAATGAATCTTTTGGCGGCGAAGTGATTTATCAAGTATCTCAGTACTTCCGCAAAGCCGATCCGGGCCGTCTCGTTCATTATGAAGGCGTGTTTCATGACCGCAGATTCAATGACACCAGCGATATGGAAAGCCGGATGTATGCCAAGCCGGCGGATATTGAAGCTTATCTGAACAGTAATCCGGATAAACCCTATATTACCTGCGAGTATATGCATGCAATGGGCAATTCGCTTGGCGGCATGCACAAATATACGGAATTGGAACAGAGATATCCGATGTACCAGGGCGGCTTTATCTGGGACTACATTGATCAGTCCCTCCTGCGTGAGGATCGATATGGAAGGCCTTATCTTGCTTACGGAGGCGATTTTGGAGATCGGCCGACGGATTACAACTTTTGCGGCAACGGCATCGTGTACGCTGACCGCAAATGGTCGCCGAAGATGCAGGAGGTCAAGTTTCTCTACCAAAACATAAAGCTGGTGCCGGACCGCGGCAGCGTAACGCTTATCAACGAAAATTTGTTTGCGGATACGGAGGCTTATGATTTGGAATGCGTGCTGTACAGGAATGGGGAGGAAGTAAGGCGCAGTCTGATTCATGCCTGCGTCGAACCCCAAAGCCGCCGCGCGCTGCCGCTTGATCTGGCGGATGGAACGCTGCCTGTGGGCGAGTACTGCATCCATGCATCGCTTAGGTTAAAAGAAAATACCCTTTGGGCAGAAGCAGGACATGAGGTTGCTTTCGGACAACATGTATTTGATGTCAAAAGCAGCGAGAAGGCGGAGATGGTCGCCGGCGGCTCCGGGCTAAAAGTCGTCCGCGGTGACGTCAATATCGGCGTCCACGGGCCGGACTTTTCGGTCTTGTTCTCCAAACAGGTAGGCAGCTTGGTTTCGTTAAACTATGCTGGAAGGGAAATGATATCCTTCCCGCCGCTGCCGCTGTTCTGGCGCGCCACAACGGATAATGACCGTGGAACGGCCATGGATTTTCATGCGGCTGGCTGGTATGCCGCGAGTCTGGGGCCAAAATGCGCGGATGTCTCGCTTCATGAAGGCGGTTCAGGCGTGAGCATCCGGTTTGCGTACCGGCTTAGTATCAGTGCCGAGGCTGGGGCATCGGTTCAATATACGGTGTATCCGGATGGCCAAATCCGCGTAGAAGCTGAATACACAGGCGCTGACGGGCTTCCCGATCTGCCGGTTTTCGCTGTCAGCTTCAAGATGCCTGCGGGGTATGGCGAGCTGAAATGGTACGGGATGGGACCGGAAGAGAACTATATTGACCGCTGCCACGGGGCCAGACTCGGATGCTTTGAGACCCTGGCTGCCGACAGCGATTCGGATTATCTTGTGCCTCAGGAATCCGGTAACCGGACTGGAGTCAGAAGTTTGCGCGTGCTGGATGATTCGCAAGCGGGACTCCTTATTCAGGCGCCCGATGGCCAGCCGCTTGAATGCCGCGTGTCGCCATATACGGCATTCGAACTGGAACATGCGCGGCACCGGTATGAGCTGCCGCCGGTTCATTACACGGTCGTAACCGTTGCAGGACGGCAGATGGGCGTTGGCGGGGACGACAGCTGGGGAGCGCCTGTGCATGAAGAATACCGAATTCCGGCAGACCGGAATATGAAATTCGAGTTCTGGCTGAGAGCGGAAGGACTAAGCTGAATAAAGATGGAAATCCCCCGGCCGCTAACCGCTCGGGGGATTTGTTTGTTAAGATATAAGAAAGTATAAACTTCGGAGATCTCGCATCCTTATATCGCAAGAAAAATTACCGCTAAACGCGGTCTGTCTTCTATGAGAGTACGTCGATAGATGTTTTTCTTATAAGTTTTCAGCGGCCTATAGCCTCTATGAATCGCTAGAAAAACATCCGCTAAACGATGCCCCGCTTCTTGGATACATCGATAGACGTTTTCATATACAAAGTTTCTTAGTACGCCGCTGTTAGAGCGGCAGCATGATCCGTTCCCTGTTTTTGAAAACGGCCCATTCCCGGAAACCAATATCCAACAGATGCTTCCGGATGTCGGAAAAATGCTCGCCGACGCGTTCCGGCTCATGCGCATCAGAGCCAAATGTTACTTTGACGCCGTAATGAAGCGCCCGCTCCAGCAGCCAATGGTCCGGAACCCACAAGTCGTCGGAGGAGTTGATCTCCATCGCGATCCCGTGTTCGGCAATCGTCTTCAGCATATTTTCCGCCGTTTCCGGGTGCAGATCGGCATATCCGGGAAAATAACGGTTCAACGCATCCACGTGTCCCAAAATATCGTATAACCCGGCTGCGGCCGATTGCGCAACATGGTTGTAATAGCTGTTTTTTACCTCCAGCTTTGCTTCACGTGTCAGCTGGTCCCAATAGTCGCTGTCGTAAAGGCTGATCCCCGCGAACTCGTGAACAGACCCGATGATATAATCGAAAGGATAAGATTGTAAAATACCGCGGTACAAATCCAGACAATCCGGAATAAAATCCGCTTCCACCCCAAGCAGAACGTCGATTTGTCCGGCAAACTCCTGTTTTAGCGCAAGCACTTCGCGAATATATGCTGGAAAATCGCTTTTGGCCATGCAGGCACCGGGATCCGGATGGTCTTCCGGCTCCGCGAAAAATGGCGTATGGTCCGAAATGCCGATATATGCCAAGTTTTTATCCAAGGCAGCCGAAATGTAATCGCGAACCGAACCTTGCGCATGTCCGCATCGCTGATGATGTGTATGCAAGTCAAAGATCATGAGTATCCCTCCGCAGTTTTGTCTCCATTTTTATCTTGCCATCCACTATACCGCATGATAAGATCACTATCACCACATATAGCATCGTTTTTTTCTTTTTTCTACATATCTTCTCTTATATCTGATCAATTTTGTTTTGAGGGGGAAGGAAATGGAGACGGATTTTTATGAAGCTTCGATGTTTTACATCGACAGGGAACGAAAACTTCAGTCCAGCATGCCTGCGCATCACTACCATGACGGATATGAGATTTTTTATTTGGTTTCCGGCGATATTTGTTATTTTATCGATGGAAAAGCATATCAGGCAGTCAGCGGAGCGTTGTTTATCATCAACATGAACGAAATCCATAAGCTGGTGAATTCCAGCGGGGCTACCTTCGAGCGGGTGACGCTTGAATTCAAAAAAGAGTTTTTGGAGGATCTGTTTGCCGGCGGGCTGCCGGTTGATGTGATGTCGGGTTTCCGGCAGGGCAGGCCTTTTATCAAATTATCCGCTTTGGAACAGAGCTTTGCGGAAAGGTTATTCGAACAAATGATCCATGAATTCGTGAACAGGCCGGAAGGATACGAACCGAATCTCAAAACCTTGCTGTTTCAACTGCTTTTGTTCATCCACCGCAAAATGGGGGCCGCTCCGGCTGCGGAACAGACCGTAGTCAACTCGATCCATAAGAAAACATTTGAAATTGTGGATTATATCAATCGCCATTATGACCAGAAATTGACCATCGAGCGGATATCCCGGCGCTTTTATATCAGTCCCTCTTATTTTTGCAAAACGTTCCGAAAAAGCACCGGTTTCACTTTTACCGAATATGTAAACAACGTGCGCATCAAGGAGGCCAAAGTACAGCTGGCCGAAGGAAGTGATAAGGTGGCGGAAATTGCGGAGCGGGTCGGTTTCGAAAGCCTGACGCATTTCGGACGGATTTTTAAGGAATTCACCGGCTTGTCCCCTTTAAAATACAGGCAGCAATCGAATAAGCGATTTTAATTTTTTGAATTTTTGAAATTGAAAAGGGATCAGAAAGGATTGTCCTACAGACTGTCGTAATAAGAAGAGAATGCGATTAAACAAAAGGAGGTTTCGAGATGCTGAAAGGAATTTCCTCTCTTCTGTCGCCGGAACTGCTGAAAATCCTCTGCGAAATGGGGCACGGGGATGAGATTGTGTTTGCAGATGCGAATTTTCAATAAAAATATCTGCCCGTTCTGCAAAGAACGGGCTTTTTGGTAGCGATAATCTAAAATTAGTTTATTTAATAGTGACATGGTAAGTTTTAAGCCAGTTGTTGACTTGAGCGAGATAGGCGAATAATTGCGGGCCGGACATCAGCTGGCCAAACCAAGGCAGATTGGAGGACGCTTCGGGCGAGGCTGCGATCTCACGGATTTTTTCCTGGTTAATAAGCGGAAGGATCGGTGAAGCTGGATCATCCAATATATCAAACATTTGTTTTTTGACGGCGGCAAGAAAATCGGGATTATGCGTTTTGGGATACGGGCTTTTTTTGCGATACAGGACATCATCAGGCAATACGCCTTCCAAAGCCTTGCGCAAAATGCCTTTTTCTCGGCCCCCGGCCATTTTCATTTCCCAGGGGATATTCCATACATACTGTACGAGCCGGTGGTCACAATAAGGAACGCGGACCTCCAGGCCGACGCCCATGCTCATGCGGTCCTTGCGGTCAAGCAGCGTAGGCATGAAGCGGGTAATGTTCAAATACGACATGATGCGCATTTTCGCTTGTATTCCGTTTTCGCCGCGGAGTTTCGGCACCTCCCGCACAGCTTCGGCGTATCGGTCCTCAAGGTATTCAAGCGGCCGTACCCACTCGCGGATTTCAGGCGAAAGCAAACTTTCCCGCATCTCCGAGGCTACTGCCCAAGGGAACGTGCCCGAATTCAGCATCTCTTCCCGGTGAAACCATGGATAACCCCCGAAGATTTCGTCCGCGGCTTCCCCGGATACGGCTACGGTAGCGCCTTTTTTAATTTCCCGGCAAAAGAGGTAAAGGGAGCCGTCAACATCCGCCATACCCGGCAAGTCGCGTGTCAGGGTGGAGTTGCTCAACGACTCGATCAGCTCCGGAGTATCGAATTCGATGTAATGATGATTTGTCCCGAGCTCCTCGACCATTCGCTGAATCCAAGGAGCATCCGCTCCCGGCTGAAAAGCATGGGATTTGAAATGTTTGTCGTTGCCAACATAGTCGACCGAATAGGTATCCATCTTTCCCTGTCCGGTCCGGTTGTAATATTGCACGGCAAGCGCCGTCAGCGCGCTTGAATCCAGTCCCCCGGAAAGCAGCGTGCATACGGGAACATCGGAAACGAGCTGGCGCTCGAGCGTATCCTGAAGCAGCTCGCGCAAATGCGAGGCGGTCGCTTCTGTATCTTCCTCATGCTGATGGCTGTCAAGTTTCCAATACTGATAATGATTCAAACCTCTGCGGCTAAAGATCATGGCATAACCCGCGCGCAGTTCCTTCATGTCGCGGTAAACGCCTTGGCCCGGCGTGCGTGCCGGTCCGATGATAAAAATTTCCGCCAAACCTTCGGCGCCTACGGAGGGTTCGACTTTGGGGTGCTGAAGCAGTGCTTTTGGTTCGGAACCGAAGATCAGCATACCTCCGATCAAGCTGTAGAAAAATGGTTTTACGCCAAGCCTGTCACGGGCCATAAAGACCTGCTGGCGCACGCTGTCCCAAATGGCGAAAGCAAAAATGCCGTTGAATTTATCGACGCAGGCTGGCCCCCATTCGATGTAAGAGACCAAAAGAACTTCCGTATCGCAATTCGTCCGGAAGTGATGTCCTCTTTTCAGCAGCTCCCGCTTGAGTTCTGCCGCATTATACAATTCCCCGTTATATACTATGGTGTATAAGTCCTCATCATCGTATACAAGCATGGGCTGCGCCCCATTTTCCGGATCGATGACGCTGAGCCTGCGGTGGCCGAAGGCACAAGGGCCTGAAATCCATGTTCCGTATGCATCCGGGCCTCTTGGAGTCAAGGTTTCCGTCATTTTTACGAGCGTCTGCAGATGCTGCGTCAAATCGCCGTTCCACTCGACAAAACCGGTAATTCCGCACATGACGGTTCATCCTTTCTATTGTTGTTCGTCTCTTTGCTATCTTTTTGCTATTTTTTTGCATGATCAGGATTGCGGTTCAGGTTTAAATAATTTCGCTAGCTTTTTCCCGGTTTTTATTCCCGGGGCCCCCGAAATGTATTCGGTGTTGCTTCAAATTTTCACGGCACTCTTTGGGGTTGCACCAGTTCCCTATTTTGTCAAAGTGATACAGTTATATGCCGAAGAAAGGAATAAAATGTCTGTCCGCTTGCGTTAGGCCGAAGGAAACTTGTCACAAGCAGCGAGATGGTATCGGGCAAATGGAACTTTGCACCTTGTTTGAAATCGGGCTATAAATGTAGCCATTTATTGAGGGACATATCCACCCTTCGCGTTTCCCATACTATAATTCAGGGGGGTGAGCGAAAGTGGCGTTCACGTATAAAAAAACGAAAGGCAACAAGTATGCCCACCAGACTGAATTCGCCGAAGAGGTCCTGAGCAAGAACGACAGAAATTTGGCTGTTCCGCAAAGCCCGAGACGTTTTGGCAATAAGTAACCCCTAAAGTGAAAAACCTCCGAAACCGATCGGAGGTTTTTCATCCTTAATGCAGCTGAGATTCATTACATATAATGGAAGGAAGAGGTCACTCATATTCGCGCAAAACCTGAATTCCTTTTACGATATTGTAGATGAACGTCCCCAAATAAATAATGATGAACAGAATGATATAACCGAGCACCGACCCCGGATTATCTGCACCAAAAGTAAGAATGAGCAGCGGAACAGCCGAAGCGAAAGGCAAGATATGGGATATCAACGCTCGTCTTGAATGCATGATGACATACGAATCAGTGGAAGCGATCCAGACGATCAGGGGGAAAATAAACGGCGCGAAAAAAATGCTGAAATACGATAAGGATGACAGCAATTGACGCATTGCCAAAACTCCTTTAACATGGTTTGCTGTTATCATATTACCCCTTCAAACTAACGATGATTCATTTTTGAAAATTTCTCTTTGAATTTTCCCGAAAATGCGTTATAATAATTAACGCACCGTTTTTATACATATTAAGTCCCAGTAGCTCAGCTGGATAGAGCAACGGCCTTCTAAGCCGTCGGTCGGGGGTTCGAATCCCTCCTGGGACGTAAAGCAAGCCACTCATTGGAGTGGCTTTTTTTCATTAGAGGGATTCGAACCGGGTTCGTCGGAGCAAAGGCATCGTTAGGGTAACTTCGCAGTCAGCCCGAAGGGGTGTACCCCGACCTGGGACGTAGTCAAGCCACTCATTGGAGTGGCTTTTTTCATTAGAGGGATTCGAACCGGGTTCGTCGGAGCCTAGGCATCGTTAGGGTACCATCGCAGTCAGCCCGAAGGGGTGTATCCCGACCTGGGACGTGGTATTCACTCATTGGAGTGGCTTTTTCATTAGAGGGATTCGAACCGGGTTCGTCGGAGCATAGGCATCGTTAGGGTACCATCGCAGTCAGCCCGAAGGGGTGACTCCTGAGCAGGGACGCCAGGCCACCGGTATTTTTACGATTGGTCTTCGCATGCCTTGAGGTATATTTCTCCATATGCTAAGATAACAATAAGTAAGGAGCAGCCGGCCCAGGCTGCCCCTCGTACAAACATCTTGAGCGGGATTCCCCTCCGAGATCATGTATATGAACGCGAAGTAACCCACTTAGGCGCGAACCTTAGGAGTGGGTTACTTTCGTTTGTCGATGTAAGTCAGCAAAGCCAACAGGAACAACCCGAAGGTAAGAACCTCACCGAACGAAATGTTCATCGCACCACCCCCTTTCGGGAGGGTGCGCCCACTCAAGGTGTGTATGTACATTCCATATTATACCATGTTGCCTCTTGGATAAGAGGCTTTTTAATATAAATTTTCAATGTCGGTAAGCATTAAGTAAAATGAAAGTGGTAGATCAAATTCAGTGCGGAACGATAACATTTAAACAACGAATTCCTGAAATTGTAAGAAAGCCTCTGCAAAAACATATACTTTCTGAACAAGTGCTCCAATATACATTTTGCAAAAGGGCGAAGTTTGCTCTTACCACACTTTGGTTTATCTGGATTCAGCTAACGAAACTGGGTAGCGTTATTTCGAGGAAACCGAAGCCGATTTAGATTTAACGAAACTACAGAACGTTATTTGGACGAAATATGCCCGAATGAGCCTCATTTGAGCTGAATAGCGTTTCATAGTTTCGTTATAAATTTTAGAAGCTTATTTTTGTCCAAATAACGATTGTAGGTTTCGTTAGCTTATGGCAGGATTACATCCAAAGGGGATTCGAACACGGGTTAAGTCTGAGCATAGACATCGGTAGGACAAAATGGCAGTCAGCCCGAAGGGATGTACCAAGGCCTGGGACGTACCCCGCAAAGCTCCCAACGCGGTATACCGGGGGTCCATCACTATGGAAAAAACCGCTCATGTTAAGAAACTCTGACTACTATTGAAGTGCACCCCTTAGAATAGACATTGGAAAAACCCCTAGGTTGCATCCTAGGTGTTTTTTTCAATGTCCACTAAATGGGTCTTGACCAATAATGGACAGGGATTTTTTTTTCATGTGAGTTCATTCCATCAACCCTAATGCTTCGTAGATCTTTTCGGAAACAACTCCATTTCGCGGCAATTGCTGATCCCGCTGGAAATTCATCAGGGCACGGGTGGTAAGGGGTCCAAATTTACCGTTGGTTGCCCCCGTAAAATATCCGGCACTCTTCAGCCGGGATTGAATAAGCTGTACATCTGCTCCGACATCCCCTTCGGCGAGCCGCTTCGGATGGTGATTCAGATCCCCTAAAACATGACCGTAGATCGTAACTTTTGTCCCCAGAGGAATCATCTCGTATAAATCCATGACATCCCTGTTGAACATGCGTATACAGCCATGACTCTGGTGTTGGCCGATGGAATAGGGTCTGTTTGTTCCGTGAATTCCATAACTTCCCCAAGGCACGTTTAATCCGAGCCATCGTGGACCAAAGGAAGGCCCCCAATTTTTCCCCTTGTACGTGATGATGTATTCTCCAACGGGAGTTGGTGTGGATGGGTTGCCGACCGCAACGTGGTAGGTTTTGATTTTCTTCCCTTGTTTCCACACAACCAGTTTGTGTTGAACCGGATAAACATCAATAGAGTAAACCGATTCATAGTTAACGATGGGGAGCGATGGATCGGCATGGGCAGAAGTAAACGAGCCGGCGAAAAATAAAACCAGGATGGACATATTAACGTTTTTTAAGAAACGATGGAACGTTTTCCTAGTCATCATCATATTCAACCTTGTCTTGGATAACGGATTTAAAGGGGTTTAGTTATTATCTCCTAAGGAAATTTGAATATTCGGTTTCTCGCCGCTCCATTCCCAAATGCCGTTGCCTCAGCTTATCATCAATTTTATTTCCATGGGACAACGTATAGTTAAAAAGAAAAAAACTCTATCCTCAAGCCTGAGGATAGAGTTTTTCTAACTCCGTGCGATTCAAGTTCCAACAATCCGGTGAACCTTCGCGCTTGCATCGCCGCACTGTACGCTGGTAGCTGTGCACGGTGCAGGTAAAAAAAGGAATATCCGTTACCCACTATTATTTCGCATTCATACTGGACAACGATTTCAAAAACTTATAATAATGGCAAAATCTCATCCCAAACTGCATCAAGTATCGCCTGCATATTTTCTTCATGGCTGTTGATCGCAACTACTGCGTTTTTGCCAGGAATGACAACACAGAATTGGCCGAACATTCCATCAGCGCGATAGGCATCATGCTGACACATCCAGAACTGGCAGCCGTAACCTTGACTCCAATCCGGACCGCCTTCGTTGTCAATCTGTCTGCGGGTCGCAAACTCGATCCAGTCTGCTGGCACAAGCTGCTTGCCGTTCCACTTTCCCTTTTGCAGCAGCATTTGTCCGAAGCGGCTCAGCTCTTCATTGTTGATATAGAGTCCGGTACAGCCAAGTGTAACGCCAAGCGGGGAGGTATCCCAGCTTATATTCTGAATGTCTAGCGGCTCAAACAGGCGAGGCGTTAAATAATCTTTTACGGTTTGGCCTACCGCAGCTTGAACCAATGCGGAAATCATGAAAGTGTCGCCGCTGCTGTAAGTGAAAGTCTCTCCCTGGGGTCTATCCAAAGGCAGGGACATATAATATTTAACCCAATCCTTTTCCTGCAGACTGGCTCTTTCTTCGGCCCACAGCGGGGGCGAGTCATGGCCTGAGGACATGCGCAGCAGGTTGTAAAGCGTTAATTCCCCCGGATGAAGGGAGGGAGCTAGTGTCGGATCCTGTTCGGCATATTGGGGGAAGAAATCCTTTAACTTCGTATCGAGGGTCAGCTTTCCTTCCGCGATCGCCAATCCCACGGCCATGCAGGTGAAAGATTTGCTGACCGAATGCTGAAGACGGCGCTCATCCCGGTTTAAGTCCCATTGTGCGGCAGGGGTTCCGTTTTGCAGTATGCGGACGGAAAGAACGTTTAATTGTTGATGGTTCACGCTGTTCAAAAACCCGGTTAATGATACGGACATAACAGGCCTTCTTTCTCTTTGATTGAAACGTTTCCACAACATTCCATTAACCTTGAATTTATTATATTTTCATACCATTGTCAACCGAATGAAGTAAACGTTTTCCCCGTGTGTTACGGGTAATTAAAAGCTGTTTTTTCACCAAAAAAACATATAAACGCCGAACAGAAAACAAGTTTTAAAAAAGATAGTTGACATGATTTGGGGATGAGGATTATGATGTTATCGAAACGATTCGAAAAAATCGCTTTCAAACACAATCAAAACCAAACTTCACAATCTTTAATGAAAAATGTGGAAAAGCCGCAAAGCTGCACAATCATGCGGATATTCGGTGTTTTGGTGCTGATGTCCATGTTTCTTAGAGTCGTCGAAAATAAAATGAAACGTTTCGTTTCAATGCCGCATGTGGAAGGTATATATAAATACCGTTAGCGAGTGTCGGCGGAATTTGTATCGATGAAAGGGGTTACGCATGGCGCATTTAGCGATAGAAACAGGATCGCCTACTTTGCGAATGACAACAAGCATTCATGTCGTCTCTCCAGTGGATGCCGGGATTCCGGCAAGCAGCACGCTGTATTTATTGCATGGCGCGGGCGACAATGCGAGTACATGGCATCGTCTGACTACCGTTGAGCTCTACGCCGCCAAGTACGGATGCACGGTCATCATGCCGGAAGTGAATCGCAGTTATTACACGGACATGGAATACGGTCTCGATTATTTCCAGTATGTGACCCGGGAGCTTCCGGAAATCTGCGGGCGTATGCTCCGGTTGAACGACGACCCCGGCCGTACTTTTGTGGCCGGCCTTTCCATGGGGGGATACGGCGCTTTGAAATGCGCGCTGACTTATCCTGACCATTATGCTAAAGCCGTTTCATTGTCCGGTGTCACCGACATTCGAAAACGTCTCCGCGATCCGGGCATGGAGCCCGGGATGGTCAAGGAAATGCAGGCGGCATTTGGTCCGGAGCTTGCGGTTAAGCCGGATCAGGATTTGTACGCATTGGCCAGGAGACGAATCGAAGAGGGCGGCAAACTTCCTTCGGTGTTGTGCTGTTGCGGAACCGAGGATCCTTTTATCGGGATGAACCGCGAATTTGCCGATACCATGCAGCAAACCCCGTTTGAATTCAAGTATGTGGAGGGGCCGGGAACGCATGACTGGCTATTCTGGGAAAAACATCTGAAAACAGCCTTTGACTTTTTGTTCCACGAAAAGAATTAACGTAGAGTGAGGCGATGCAAATTGAAACCCGCAGCCTTAGGGCCTGACAAAAAATTAAGAGAACGTTCGGGTTCCGGATCCTGGTACAAGGAAATCTGGAAGCACCGGATGACCTACACGCTGCTGATACCCGGACTCATTTGGCTTATCCTGTTCGCCTACCTGCCGATGGGCGGATTATCGCTTGCGTTTAAGCATTACAAGGCCAACGAGGGAATTTGGGGCAGCCCTTGGGTAGGCTTTGAAAACTTCAAATATGTATTCCGCGATCCAACCTTTATGCAAGCCGTGTGGAGAACGTTATACATCAATATTATTAAACTCGTCATTACATTCCCGTTCCCAATCTTGCTGGCGCTGCTGCTGAATGAGCTGCGGATGCGGAAGATGAAAAAGCTGTATCAAACCGTGTTTACGTTTCCGCAGTTTTTATCCTGGATCATCGTTTCCGGGATTGTCATCAACGTTCTTTCCTATGACGGTCTGCTCAACAGCGCGCTGGCGATGCTTGGACTGCCGACGATTAACTTCCTGGGCTCGGAAAAAATGTTCCTGCCGATGCTCATAATTACCGATATTTGGAAATCGACGGGATGGGGCGCAATCATATTTTTGGCCGCGATCTCGGGCATTGACCAGGACCAATATGAATCGGCGCAGATCGACGGCGCTTCGCGGATGCAGCAGATTTTCAAAATCACGCTGCCGAACATTATCCCAACTGTAACCGTAATGTTCATCCTGAACGTGGGCGGTTTGATGTCAGCCGGTTTTGACCAGATCTTCAATTTGGCGAATGCGGCGACGCAAAATGTATCCCAAGTGCTCGATGTCTATATTTACCGGATTACATTCCAGTCTTCGACGGACTTCTCGTTCTCGACGGCTGTCAGCTTGTTCCGTTCGCTTGTGAATATGATCCTGCTGCTGGCTGCCGACAGAGTGGCCAAAATGATGGGCGGAGACGGTTTGTTCCGCTAGGAAAGGAGTGCAAACAGATGAGTGTCAAAGCTGTGAAACAGCATAAATACCGGGTCGGAAAAATGACTTTCCTGGATTATTTCCTGATGGCCGTGCTGGCGGTCTTAGCATTAATGATCATTATTCCATTTCTGAACGTTATTGCGATTTCGCTTTCCCCGCAAAAAGATTATGCGGACAATCCGATGATGCTGTTCCCGAGACATCCGACGCTGGATGCGTACAAAGCGCTTTTAAATGATGGAAGAATCGTGACGGGTTTTTTGAATACGCTCAAAATCCTTGTTGTAGGCCTTCCGCTCAGCTTGTTTTTGACGAGCACCATGGCTTACGCCCTGAGCCGGAATAAATTTCCGGGCAAGAAGGGTATCTTCTTCCTGGTCCTGTTCACGATGATTTTTAACGGCGGGATCGTACCGCTTTACCTGGTAATGAAGTCGCTGCATTTGACCGGCAGCCTGTGGTCCGTCATTCTGGTGGGCAGCTTCAGTGCTTTTAATATGATTCTGATGATGAATTACTTCCAGGGTTTGCCGGAATCTTTGATGGAATCCGCAAGGCTGGACGGGGCGGGAGAGTGGAAAATCCTCTTCTCCATCGTTCTCCCGCTGGCTGCGCCGATTATGGCTACCATTACGCTGTTCTACGGCGTCGGATTCTGGAATGGATGGTATGACGCCATGATCTTCCTCCGAAAGGCGGATATGCTGCCGTTGCAAAACGTTCTGCGAACGATCATTGTCGAATCGTCGACAAACGTATCGAATGCATCAAGCGTTGACGCATTGAACAAATCCGGTTTCTCTACGGGAATGAAAATGGCTTCGGTTTTCGTTTCGATGGTGCCGATCATGTGTTTCTTCCCGATGCTGCAAAAGCATTTCGCTAAAGGGGTGTTAACAGGGGCTATCAAGACCTGATTAATACAAATAGATTTTTAAAGGTAGTTGAACACGCATTTTAAAGGTAGTTCAAAAATCTATTCAAACATGGGGGATTAAACATGAAAACGAAGAAAAAGCTGTCATTCAAACCTCTTCTGGCTGTTGCATTGTCAGCGGTTATGCTGACGGCGACGGCATGTTCCAAGGAAGCGGCATCGGGCGGCAACGAAAAAGACCAGGACGGAGGCTACAAAGACAAGCTCAAAATTTCCGTAGCGCAAACTACAGAAGTAAAGGACGGCCAACTGGACAACGAGTTCCATAAGTACTGGATGGACAAATTCAATATCGAGTGGGACTACAACTATATTCAGTGGGACTCCTGGCCGGAAAAGCTTCGTCTGTGGATCAACTCCGGAGATCTTCCTGACGTGGCGAGCTGGAACTATGTGCATGGCGATTTCATGAATTACGTAGACCAAGGGCTGCTTTATAAATTCCCGGATGACTGGAAAGAGCGCTGGCCGAACATAGCTGCGGCCTATAAGCAGACAGGACTCGGCGACAAGCTGGAAGAGCTGACCGGCGGAACGTACATCCTGCCCAAACCTGTTTATTACGAAAATAAACCTGCAGATCCGCTAGTGAACCAAATCGGCGTTATCGCGCTGCGCAAAGACTGGGCGAAAGCGGTTGGATTTGAACTGAAAGATGAATACACAACAAGCGAATTGATGAAATACGCCGAACTTGTCAAAGAAAAAGATCCCGGCAAACTCGGTTCGAAGCTTGTTCCGATTTCCTATAATGCGGATGACGCCTTGACCAATATCATTATGGCTAACAGTGAGCATTCCCGCGTGGAATCTGCATTCTATAAAGGCGAAGACGGCAAATTCCATTGGGGTCCAGCCGATCCTGAGACGCTCACCGGTTTGAAACTGATGCAAAAAGCATACAAAGAAGGGCTTTTGAATCCTGAGTTCTATACCTGGAAAAACAGCGAAGGCAGCGACAACTTCAAAGTCAAGGGTGTTGCAGCTATTACAAGTCTTGGCGGCCTGGCATCGTACAGACAAGACATGGATAAAGCCATGAAGAAAAATCTTGGCGTAGATAGCGACGAACTCGTTCATACAGCGATCGTGCTTGGCGATGACGGTAAATACCGCAACCTGGAGCAGCCAAATTTCTGGTCGTCCCTGATCTTTTCGCCAAACATCAGCAAAGAGAAATTCGAACGCATCATGGACTTGATCGACTACTCCACAAGCAAAGAAGGACAACTGCTCGTGAACATGGGCTTTGAAGGCAAGGATTGGAAATACGACGACAATAAAGAACTGGTAAGCCTCCTTCCTGAAGGAACATCTCTGGAAGACAAATATCCGGCCCGTTTTGAAGGCCTGTACGTTCTCGGCGATGATTTCAGCATCATCAATCCTGCCATCAAAAAAGAATACCGCGATACAGCCGTAAAACATTACAAAAACAAAGCGAAATTCGGTTCCGAAGGCGGCAAGCTGGCAACGTATGACTGGGATGTGCAATTGTATGACTCCAAAGCGAAAAGCCAGGCATCTTTCGAATATCAAAACGAATATGCCAACCTGATTCTCCAAAGCGGGGATTTGGAAGCGAACTGGAAGAAATGGGTGGAAAGCAAGCAATCGCTCGTGAAACCGGTTCTGGACGAATTGAACAGCAAATTTGCCAAGTAAAGGTTTTGCAAAATCCTAAAGTAATGAATACCGATGCAAATGATCCCGTCCTGAAGCTTTTGCCTTCGGGCCGGCATTCCTGGAACCCGGTGTGCATCATGTAAAGCGCCGCCGGGTTTCATCTCTTCCGGGCCAGGTTGCGGGAACGATTCATTTTTAAAAGCGATCTTTTCCGTAACCTGCAAAGAAGAAGAAATACATGTCTTCTGAATGAGGAATGTGCATAAACATGGGGAACCGAAAGCTTCCATCTTGTCTTCCTGCAAGGGGATAACGGTTTTGTGCAGGTTCCTGAGAAAGGAGAAAGAATTGAAGAAGTCGGCATAGGCTTCGTTGATTCTATATAAATTGGATCTTTTCGGCAAAAGAGCCGTGAACAGCATCAATTAAAAATGAATTCATTACCTTAGCAGGTAGTTGGAGGGGACTTTATGGATATCCAGCAATTAAAAGGACTTATAGAACAAATGACGCTTGACGAAAAAATTGCCCAATTGCTGCAGCTTACCGCCCATTTTCATGAAGGGACAGACAATGAAGGCCAGGTTACGGGGCCGATGGAAGAAATGGGGATTACCGAATCTATGGTTCGGGCCAGCGGTTCCGTGCTTGGGCTCTCCGGAGCGCAGGCCGTCATCGATGTGCAAAACGCTTATTTGCAAAAAAACCGCCTGGGAATTCCGCTCATGTTTATGGCGGACGTGGTGCATGGATTCAAAACCATCTTCCCGATTCCGCTGGCAATCGGCTGCTCCTGGGATACGGACCTGGCCGAGAAGAGCGCGGAAATCGCCGCCAAAGAATCCGCCGTATCCGGCATTCATGTAACGTTCGCGCCGATGGTTGATCTGGTGCGCGATCCGCGTTGGGGACGGGTGATGGAGACGACGGGCGAAGACCCATATTTGAACAGCCTGTTCGCCAAAGCTTTTGTCCGCGGTTATCAGGGAGACCGGCTCAAGGAAAATCCGGACCGGCTAGCGGCTTGCGTGAAGCATTTTGCGGCGTACGGCGCCCCTGAAGGCGGCCGAGATTATAATACGGTCAACATGTCCGAACGCCAGCTGCGCGAATATTACTTGCCGGCTTACAAAGCGGCGCTGGATGAAGGCTGCGAAATGGTGATGACATCCTTCAACACGGTGGACGGCATACCGGCTACGGGCAACGAGAAGCTGATGCGCGGCATTCTCCGCGACGAATGGAATTTTGACGGTGTGCTTATTTCCGATTGGGCTTCAATCCGGGAAATGATCGCGCATGGCGCGGCGGAAGATGACCGCGAAGCGGCTTACCGGGCCATCCGGGCGGGCGTGGACATTGAAATGATGACTCCGTGTTATGTCCGCCATCTGCCGGAGCTGATCGAAAGCGGCCGGGTGGATGAAGCTTTGATCGATGAAGCTGTGCTGCGTATTTTACGTCTGAAAGATAAACTTGGACTTTTTGAAAATCCGCTGCGGGCAGCTGATCCTGACAGGGAACGCGAGGTCGTATTCTGCGCGGAACACCGCCAAGCTGCTTACGAACTTGCCGCCAAATCCAGCGTGCTGCTCAAAAATAACGGCGTGCTGCCGCTGCGAGCGGATGCGAACGTTGCCTTGATCGGACCGTTTGCGCAAAGCAATGACATTTTAGGGTGGTGGTCCTGCGTAGGTTCCAAGGAAGATGCGGCTTCACTCGGACTTTCACTGAAGGAACGTTTGGCCGAAGGGAAACTTCGTTCGGCCGAAGGCTGCGGAATCGACAGCATGACGCAGGAGCAGCTAAATGAGGCGCTGGAAACGGCGCAAAACGCGGATATCATTGTCCTCGCTTTGGGCGAAGAATCGGCGATGAGCGGCGAAGGCGGCTCCAGAACGAATATCCGTCTTCCAGAAGCCCAGCTTGAGCTGGTGAAACAGCTGAAAACCTTGGGTAGACCGCTGGCAGCCGTGATCTTCAACGGACGTCCGCTGGATCTTCATGGCATCTTCGAGGAAACGGACGCTGTGCTCGAAGCTTGGTTCCCAGGCAGCGAAGGCGGAGCAGCCATCGCGGATATCTTGGTTGGCCGCGTAAATCCATCCGCGCGATTGACCATGTCCTTCCCGCAGTCGGCAGGGCAGATTCCAGTATATTACAACCATTTCAACACGGGCCGTCCAATGGATCCGCAGAAGACGGAGGAGCGTTATGTTTCCAAATATATCGATAGTCCGAATGAACCGCTGCTTCCGTTTGGATTCGGCCTTTCTTATACCACCTTTGAATACAGCGATTTGAAGATTTCGGGCCATGAGATGAAGGCTGGCGAATCGCTGACGGTTCAGGTTAAGGTGACAAATACGGGAGAACGGGATGGCGTGGAAACCGTTCAGCTGTATATCCGCGATGTAGCGGCAGAAGTCGTGCGTCCGCTGCGCGAGCTCAAAGGTTTTGAGAAGCTGGCTCTTGCGCCGGGAGAAAGCGGCATTGCCTCCTTTACTTTGACGGAGGAGCAGCTCAGGTACCATCATTCCGATCTCAGCTTTACCAGCGACCCTGGCACGTTCCAAGTGTTCGTTGGATCAAACTGCCGGGATACGCTGTCGGGATCCTTTAAACTGATCTGATCCATGTAAGCCATACGAGGGATGACGCTGCCTTCTTTCGGTTCCGGCATCCCCACCATGCTGAAATCGTAGAGCTGCCTGGACTACAACCGATATTTGCGGCTTTTGCGCTGTGAACAGGATAGGAGGAATAAATATAGATATGACAGCCACAATTGCGAACTCAAAGCTCAACATCCAAGCTGGCGACCTGCGCTTTACCTTTTGGGAGAGCGGCGATTTGTTTCAGGCCGCGAGCGGACAGACCATGATCAATCAACTGATGACAAGCCCTGTAGAGGGATCTTTAAATAATATATACCTGCGGATTCATCGCGCGTCTGGGATTTCCTTTTACCCGCTGCTTGGAATTCATTCCAATAGCACAGTCAGTGCCGGCGGCAATCGTATGGTATGGGAAGGCAGCGAGGAAAGCGTGAATTATCGCGTCACTTTTGCATTGTCTAAGCAGGGCGTTTGGTTCTGGGATGTCGTAACTCGCGGCGAAGGCGTGATGATCGATGTCGTATACGGCCAGGACATAGGAAATGCCGATATCGGGGCCGTACGCAGCAATGAAGCTTATTTGTCGCAGTATATCGACCATTCCGTATTCGAAGATAAACATTACGGCTATGTGGTTTGCTCAAGACAAAATCAACCGCAAAGCAGCGGATTCCCATACATCCAGCAAGGTTCGCTTACCCGGGCTGCCGGTTATTCGACGGATGGTTTCCAATTTTTCGGGCTCTCTTATAAAGAAACAAATTTGCCATCCTGTTTAAGTCAAGCCAAACTGGCCAATGAAATTTACCAATACGAATTTGCGTATACGGCGCTGCAGTCGGAATTGGTTGCCTTGAATGGTGAAGCCCGGTTTGTATTTTATGGCCTCTTCAAAGCAAACCATGCAGATTCTGTACAAAAGCTGGAATTCAAGGAAGAGGTTGCGAAAGCGTGGGCGGAATATGAGGAAGAGCAAACCGTTCAGCTGCAAAAGCTGCCTCCGGTATGCCTTAAGGCTGCAATCGGCAAACCGCTTGAGATTCTCTCCATGAAGGAAGCGGAAATAAGCGAGCGTTTTCCTTCTCATAAAAGACATGAGGAAGAACGCCAGGATGGACAACTGCTGGCATTCTTTACCGACTCCTACGAGCACATCGTAAGTAAAGAAAAGGAGCTGCTGGTAGAACGTCCGCACGGGCATATTCTGATGAGCGGAAATAACGTGAAGCTCGGAGCGAAGGTCATCACGACCACTTCTTATATGTATGGCATTTTCAATTCACATCTTGTGGTGGGGAATACCAATTTCAATAAAATGATGAGCAATACGCGCAATGCGCTGAATGTGCCGAAAACGGCGGGACAGCGGATTTATGTTGAAGTAGATGGCGAGTACCGTATGCTGACCATGCCTTCCTTGTTTGAGATCGGCTTTAATTACGCGCGCTGGTATTACAAAACCGCAGACGATATGCTGATCATCACGAATTTTACGACCGTTGATACGCCAGAAGTCCGCCTGAACGTCCGTTCCGAGAGCGGCAAGGCATACCGGTTCCTGGTGACCAATCAAGTTACGATGAATGTTAATGAATATGAGACGAAAGTCCGGATGACAAATGATAACGGGATCATTACCTTTTACGGCGGTGAGGATGCAATCCGCAAGGAGGCCTATCCAAATCTGCAATACCGTATGTGGATTGACGGCGCTGACGTGGAGTATGGCGATGAGACGATGTTTGCTGAAGGCATTCAAGCCGGATGCGCATCGCTAGTAACGATGCAAATCGATTCGGCCCGGGAGTGGACGCTTACCGTTCAAGGATTGCTCTATGGAGAGGAACTTCAGGCATCAAGGAAGAATATAGAAGAAGAGATTGTAAAATACCGAGATTTCTACAAGCAGGTCATGAACGGTTTCCGCCTTAGCGGCGCGGATGGAGCGGAAGGGGAAGATTTCTTTAAAGTCAATGCCTTGGCTTGGTGGTATACGCATAACATGCTTGTCCACTACTCCGTACCGCATGGTCTCGAACAATACGGCGGAGCGGCTTGGGGGACGCGTGATGTATGCCAGGGGCCTGTCGAGTACTTTTTGGCGACGCAAAAATTCGCTCAAGTCCGTGACATCCTTCTGATGGTGTACACTCACCAATATGAAGATGATGGGAACTGGCCGCAGTGGTTCATGTTCGACCGTTATGCACAGGTCCAGCAGGAAGAAAGCCATGGCGATATCATTGTTTGGCCGCTGAAAGTGCTCAGTGATTATTTGACGGCTACCCAAGATTACAGTATTTTGAAAGAAAAGGTTCCTTATACCATCAAGGGAAGTTTCCGGTTTACGGAACAGACCTATACGGTTTTAGAGCATGTTAACAAAGAAATCGGTTATATTCGCAGTCATTTTCTGCATGATACTTATCTATCTTCTTATGGCGACGGGGATTGGGACGATACGCTCCAGCCAGCGAATGCGCAGCTGAAGAAGTATATGGTCAGCAGCTGGACGGTTGCTCTGACTTACCAGACCTTAACGCGGCTGTCCGCAGTGCTGCTTCCCGAAGAACCTGCTCTTGCGGCAGATCTTCAGGAGATGGCTTCCGGCATTAAGCGGGATTACAAACGCTACATGCTGCAAACGAATGTCATTCCTGGATTCCTCTATATGGAGGATCCGGCTGAGACGAAGCTGATGCTGCATCCGACGGATACCGAAACAGGCATTCAATACCGTTTGCTGCCGATGACGCGCGGGATGATCGCTGAGCTTCTTGACCCGGAATGCGCAAGATCGCATTATGAACTGATCAAGGAAAAGCTGTTTTTCCCGGACGGCGTGCGCCTGATGAACCTTCCAGCCCAATATGCGGGCGGAGTCAGCACGCATTTCAAACGGGCGGAGCAGGCTGCGAATTTTGGGCGCGAGGTCGGACTTCAATACGTGCACGCGCATATCCGGTTCATCGAAGCGATGGCCAAGCTGGGACATGCGGACGATGTATGGAACGGATTGAATGTGATTAACCCGGTCGGGATCCGGAATGTGGTTCCAAATGCGGAAATCCGCCAGAGCAATGCTTACTTTAGCAGCTCTGACGGCAAGTTTAATACACGTTATGAAGCGCAAACGGATTTTGATGAGCTTCGCAGCGGCAAGATTCAGGTCAAGGGCGGCTGGCGAATTTACTCCAGTGGACCAGGGATATACATGAACCAACTGATTTCGAATGCGCTCGGCATCCGCCAGGACCATGAAGGGCTTGTGGTAGATCCCGTACTGCCTGCATCTTTGGACGGAATGCATTTCGACTTCCAATATGACGGAGTCAATGTAACCTTCCGTTATCACATGACAGGCGCTCCTGTCAGCCGGATTGTCATGAATGGCAAGGATCTGGCTGCCGAAAGGTTGTCCAACCCGTATCGTAAAGGCGGACTGCGTGTGTCCAAACAGATTTTTGAAGCAGCAATGAACTTAAATAATAATATAATTGACATTTTTATGTAATTTTTAGGCGATCTTAACAGATCGCCATTTTCCATAGGGATTGCAAACTGCCATCATTCCACGATTCAATAAGGGGTTATGGTTGCAGAAAATATGCAGCAGCCCTTAGCAGCATGATATATAGAGATAGATAAGGAGCGAGGATAAATTGGTAAGTATTAAGGATATCGCTAAAAAAGCCGGGGTTTCCATTTCAACGGTATCTTATGCCCTTAATGGCAGCAATAAAGTGACGGATGAGACAAGTTCCAAAATACTGGCGATCGCCAGAGAGCTGAATTATGTGCCTAATGCGGCCGCAAGAACCTTAAAGAAAAGAGAATCGAAAATTTTGGGCGTGTTTCTGACGGATTTTAAAGGGGATGTATACGGTGAATTGCTGGACGGGATGAAGGAAGTCTGCAACTCCCAGGGATATGACCTGATCGTATGCAGCGGCAAACAATCCCACCGGATGCTTCCGGAGCGCATGATCGATGGCGCGGTCATCCTGGACCATACGTTTTCGAGCGAAGAATTGCTTAAATATGCGGAACGCAATCATAAAATCGTCGTTCTGGACCGCGAGATTGAACATCCGAACATCAATCAGGTATTGCTCGATAATAAAGCCGGAGCAACCTTGGCCACGGAATATTTGCTGGAGCAGGGACATCGAAAAGTGTACATCGTTACAGGCCCTGAAGATTCTTTTGACTCCATTCAGCGGATGAAAGCCGTGAAGATGATTGCGGACAGGCATGACGAAGTCGAATGGATTGAAATTCAAGGGGATTTCAAAAAAAGCGGCGGTGAAAAAGCAGCAGAGCAAATCATGCGGGAATATACGGATCCGGTTGCCGTTTTTTGTCTTAATGACGAGATGGCGATCGGACTATGCAACCGGCTTGCCGATACAGAGTTTAAGATCGGCGAGCAGATTCATTTGATCGGTTTTGACAATATCGAGCTGACCCGGTACATGCAGCCGCGGCTGGCGACGATTGATTATTCGAAACGCAAATGGGGGGCGCTCGCATCCGAGCAGCTCATTAAAATTATTTCCGGAGAAAAAGTGGAGCATGAACGTATTTACGTAACCCTAGTAAAGGGAGAGTCCGTTGGAAAAGGGCCAAAATGAAACATATTCCGCTTGAATCGATAAATGACCCGAAGAGAGACACCGCAGCTTGCGCGTCCTCACTTCGGGTCGTTTGCGTTTGAATAACTTCATAAGCGTACGATATTGCCTGCCCATCAATGAACTCGACGTCCCGCAAAAAAACTTGTACGCAGTAACATTGATAAAAATCCCAGTTTTTTTTGCTCTCAAATGTACAAGATATTACACGGGAGGTTGAGTAAATTGCACATTATGCACATTATGCACATTTTTCTTTGGCTGCTCATCATGTTAATAAGCGGATGCGAACGAAAAGCGGATCCTCCCAACCAATCACCGATAGAGATAAAACAATCTGTGCCAAAAACTCATTTAGAGATAAAACAAGCTGCCCCAAAAACTCATATGATCTCACGAGCCTGCCCAGATTCTATTCCTATCTTGATGTACCATTCCGTTGGCCGCAGTCAACCTGGAGCACTTTTTGTGCCTCCCATGGTATTTCGTAAACAAATGGAACATTTAAAGAACACAGGATATAATACCATAACGTTCAAGGATTTAATGAATTGGAAGGAAAATGGATCGATCCCGGATAAAGCGATTATGATTACTTTTGACGATGGATATTTGGATAATTTTACGGTTGCTTATCCCATTTTAAAAAAGCTTCAAATGAAAGCAACGATATTCGCCACGAGCGATTATATTGGTTCGCCCCATCACTTGAATTGGAGCCAAATAAAAGAAATGGAACAATCCGGGTTCATCGAAATCGGTGGGCATACCCGGCATCATGTAGAACTGACAAAAAGCAACCGTTTACAACTTGTGGACGAGGTTTGGGGGGCTAAACAGAGGTTGGAGAAGGAATTGGGACACCCCATCATTGCGTTTGCTTATCCATCCGGCAAATTCAATCCAAATGCAATACAGGTGGTTAAGGATGCCGGTTTCGAGTTTGCCGTCACGACGAAACCTGGTTACGCCGTAAAAGAACAAGGATTTTTAACCCTTCATCGCATACGAATACCCGGCGAACAGCCAATGGCTGCTTTTATTCGCAAATTCCCCTGATCCCTAATCAAACAGTTGTCTTTATAAAAAAAGTGATCAAAAAAACAATTTCAAATAAAACAAACGGGCTGTCCCCAAAGTAGGTTAGTAGTTTGCTGATCAGACAGCTCACTTGGAATTAGAAACGGTTGGGTAACCCAAAAGTGACGAGCAGAGCTAAGTTCTGCATCGACGCATTGAAAAGTCACACAACACTCTAACGGACACAGTTGACGCTAATGTAGGCAATTTCGACCATTGTGATTTCTAACGGACACAGCTGCAGTTATTTAGTGAAAAAACTCGCTTTTGATGGTGTTTATGAGCAGTTAAGCGCTGTGGTGTCCGTTACATTTTTAAAATAGCTGTTTTTAGCCATTTAACGGTCGTGGTGTCCGTTAGAATCGGAAGCGTAGGCGGAGGTCGCAGTTCATACCGTCCCAAAATGATCCTTTACGTTTACCCGCAAATGGTTTACTTTTGCCGTGGCATCGAAAAGCTGCTGTCAAGAAAACCTCCTAGGGCAACAGGTTGTTCCGTCGGTTCTCCTTGCGAGTGCTAGAGAAGGTCCACGCCGAGTTTGGGCTTGTGGCTTTGGCCCACAATCTACCGAAGGTGGCGGGCTTCCGCTCCACTGCTTTCCTGCAAAAGCGACAGAACAAAAAAAGTTGGACGGAAAACATGACGTTTTCCCGACCAACTTTTTAATTGGGGGACTTATTGGACAGCCCTATGCGAGTAGAAACCTTTGAGGCAGCTTCGCCCGCAAAGATTATGAGGAGGTGCTTAAAAGCATCAGGATAATGGATGACAGCGACAGGCAGGCGCTGATCAAATAAATGAACAATACGGCCTGCTTCGGACTGAGCCCCCATGAAAGCAAGCGGTAATGGATTTGGCTGCGGTCCGCTTTATAAACGGGTTGTCCATTCAGATAACGTTTGATGACGACGTAGATATTATCGAAGATCGGAACGCCAAGCGCCAAGACCGGAACCAGAATCGAAATGACGGTTACCTGCTTAAACGCGCCATCCAGCGCGATAATCCCCAACATAAATCCGATAAATGTCGCTCCGGCATCGCCCATGTAAATTTTGGCCGGAGGTTTGTTGTACTTTAAATAACCAAGCGCAACGCCAACCAGAATGATGGCCATGATCGCCGACTGGGTTTGCCCCTTGGCAATCGCCACGACAAACAGCGTAAGCGCCGAAATGCCGGCCACTCCGCCGGACAAGCCGTCAAGCCCATCCATGAAATTGATGACCGTGGTGACGCCGAAGATCCATAAAATAGTCAGGATGAACTGCAGCCAGTCGGGAAACACGACCATATGCCCGGCAAACGGGATGGTCACGCCGACAAAAGAGATACCGGAGAAATAAACAATCACGGCAGCGCCGACTTGAACGATCGTTTTCGGCAGAGCCGGAAAGTCTTTCCCGCGGGTTTTGTACCAGTCATCCACCATCCCGATTCCAAGAATCAGGAGCGAACCGGCAATAATTCCGGCCATTTCAAGATCCCAATGATTGCTCAGGATCAGATAAGGAATCATAAAGCCCAGGAAAATGGCGATGCTCGCCAGATGGGGAACAGGCTCTTTATGGATTTTCCGGCTGGTAGGTCTGTCGACGAAGTCGACCCGAATCGCCAGCTTGCGCAAAGGTGGGATGAGTGCTAGTACGATTACAAGCGATAAAATAAATCCAATTACATACACGATTTTCGGCCTCCATAATTTCAGATAACAATGGTATAAAACAATTAATGCCATTATTTGCCATTTTTCTCGGATAAGCTCTTTTTCTAACTAGGATAATACCTATTTTTACAAAAGACAACGGTAAATATTTAATGTTTCCATAACACACCTATCGAATGGTTTTAACAATTCTATATGAAAATGGACCTATATCCATTATGTGATTAGAAAAGGGTGAGCCATTTGAGAAACAATAAAATGTACCAAATGATCGCGGCAGCCGCACTTGTTACGGCAGCTTTGTCCACAGGGACCGCGGATGCGGCAGCGGCAAAGGAAACAGTTAAAAGCTCTGAAACCAAAGTCGCATCTTCCAAACTTGCCGTAACCAAAGAGCAGATTCTGATCAATGGCCAAAGCACTGCGGTGTCAATGATCCAAGCGGGAAGCGACAAGCTGATTGCCGCCGCAGAATTGGCTAAGAACTTCGGCACGGCAGTGACGTCTTCTAAAGGCGTAATCACGCTAAGCGGAGGAAAAAACAGTCACAGCATTCAGATCCAACCCGGTTCCAAAGCATTCAAGGTAGATGGAGAGGAGCGTTCCTTTACTACAGCTCCAGTTATGCAGGATGGCCGATTGTATGTCGAATTGAAGGCAGCTGTGGGAGCATTGGGCGGCGAAATCCTGAATGACGGACAATCCGTGCAAATTTTGACGAAAGAGAGAATCGCCGGAAGTTTTGATTCCGTCATTGTAGACGACAAAGGCCAAGTGATTGCCGTCAAAGATGACGCTGAACAAACGCAATTGCTTCGTCTTCATGCGGATTACAGTTCATCCTTATTATCTTCGGATAATAACGTGCCGAATATGGTAATTTCTCCAAGCGGAGATACAGCTGCTTACACGGATGAAACAGGTCAGCTTTATTTGATCGGTTTATTCGGAGGACAGCCTTACAAACTCGGTTCCGATACATCGGTTAAAATGGATCTGGTTTGGTCCGCAGACGGCAAAAAGATTTACTTCGTGCAAGGCGACAAACAGGAAAAAATCTCTTACATATCGATCGATACAGGCAAAATCACCGAGCTTGTGGCAGACAAAGTGGAAAACAAGTCTGAAGTCCGCATTTCGGCCGACGAGAAAAAAATCGCCTACATCGTCAATGTTACCGGCGTTGCGCAAAGCGACAAGGACAGCACGGAAGAATCGCTTAAAATCGATTACTCCGGTGCGGGCGAGCAGATCTATACCCTTGATCTTGGCGTAAAAGACGCCAAACCTGCGGCTTTGACAACTTCCGGCGACAATAAGCTGTATCCGGCTTTCCTGAGCGATGGCAGCGTCGCTTATCTGAGTGCCGATTCCAACGACAATGCCAAAGGCGCTATCAAAGCGGTTGGCGCTGACGGGAAAATCCGCGATGTGATCGCAGATGTGGATGTGACCTTAAGCGCGGCGGTTAACGGAAACGTGGTTGCTACCGGAATTGCCGCCGACGGCAGCAATAAAGTTTACAGTGTTGTGGCAGGCGCGAAAACCGAGCTTTACAGCACGAAATCCGATATTACGGATCTGGCTATTTCGGCAGACGGCAGCTATGTGGCCATTGTTGCAGACGGCAAAATCATCTTGATTCAAAACGGAAAAGCAATTGAAATTACCAAATAATAACGGGTTCAAAAATGAGAGGAGATTATTCAGATGAAAATATTTAAGAAAGTATCCCTTTTGGCTGCAGCTTCTTTGGTAGCCGTAACTACCTTGGTTGGTTCCGTATCCGCCGCATCCAATCTTTCCGGCAAAATCACGGTTAACGGATCCACAGCCCTGCTTCCATTGACGCTGCAAGCGGCGAAAGAATTCCAAAAACTCAACCCAAAGGTTAAAATCGCAGCTTCAGGCAAAGGTTCCGTTACCGGACCGCAGGCCGTGAAAAAAGGCATCGCCGATATCGGCGCATGCGACTGGGACGCCAGCGTGGACGTTCCCGGCTTCAAAGCTTTTGACGGACAGGTGGCAAACAAAGTTGCAGTCATTCCTTTCGCTACGATTGTCAATAAAAACGTCAAAGTAGGCAACCTGACGACTGAGCAGCTTAAAGGTATTTATTCCGGAAAAATCACCAACTGGAAAGAAGTAGGCGGCGACAATGCCGATATCGTGGTTATTACCCGTGCTTTCGGTTCCGGAACACGCGTTAACTACCAAGCTAAAGCGCTGGCAGGCGGCGACATCGTGAAAAAGGACAAAAACTATAAAGAAGTTGGATCCAGCGGCGATATGAAAACGGCTGTAGCAACGACGCCAAACGCCATTGGATACATCGACCTGGTATACGTAAACAGCGATGTAAAAGCAGTCAGCTTCAACGGCGTGGAGCCAACGACTGAAAATGTCATCAACGGATCATATAAAATTTGGGCGTATGGATACTACATGACCAAAGGTCAACCTACAGGGGCGACAAAAGCTTTCATCGATTATGTGCAAAGCCAAAAATTCCAACAAGGCTCCCTGAAAAAGCTGAAATTCATCCCGATTTCTGCAATGAAATAATTCATTAAAAACTCATCTGATTGTACTTTGATGATGTATACTACGGCCAGCCCTGAATGAATATGGGGCTGGCTGCTTTATAGGAGGAAAACCAGTGAGCACGTCCACCCGGCAATATGTTCCCGAAGATTCTTCATTATTGATGCAGCCGTCACGCAAAAATAGATTCAGCCGCTATATGCGCGCCCGATTGGCAAACCGATTGTCAGCGTATTATTTCCTGCTCAGCATTCTGGCATTGTGTTTTGTCCTGGGCCTGGTCATTTTTTTCATCGGAAAAACCGCGATGCTGACTTTTAAACATATCTCCTTGGCGGACTTTTTCCTTTCCTTTAACTGGACGCCGGAAGAGGATCATTACGGAGCGGCGGCGATAATCATCAACACTTTATCCTTAACGGCATTGACCTTGATCATGGCGGTTCCGATAGCTGTAGGTCTGGCCATATTGATCGCGGAAATTGCGCCGAAATGGATAAAAAACATGATGCGTCCGATTCTGGACCTTCTGGTGGGAGTGCCGTCCATCGTTTACGGATACCTTGGTTTGACCGTTTTGATTCCTTTTTTGCGCAGACTCAGCGGAGAGAACTTAGGCGACGGCCTGCTGGCTGCGGCGTTAGTGCTTGCGCTCATGGTGCTGCCGACCATTTGCCGGATCAGCGACGAAGCGATTTCCATGGTACCGAAGAAATACCGCGAAGCCGCATATGCGCTGGGGTCGACGCGCCTTCAGGTTATGCTGCGGGTCGTTATTCCTGCTGCGGGCCGGGGAATTATCGCAGCTATCATCATGGGTATGACGCGGGCGATCGGGGAAACGATGGCGGTGGTGATGGTCATCGGGAACACGGCCCAACTGGCAAAAACGCTGTTCACGCCGGCTTCCGTGCTTACAAGCAATATCGTCATGCAAATATCGAATGTGGAGTTTGACTCCACCTGGAATTATGCGCTGCATATGATGGCATTCCTGCTCTTGGCCATTTCGTTTATTTTGATCCTGTTCATCCGCTATCTCGGCCGCAAAGGGAGTGATAAAGCATGACTACTTTGTCGCGCAGCCGTAAAATGCAAAGATCGCTTGTTTATAACAAGCTGGCAACATGGGCCTTCTATACGCTGGGGGCGCTGGTGCTGCTTCTTATCTTTTGGCTTTTGTTCTCGATTCTCAGCAAAGGGCTTCCGGGTTTGTCGCTCGAATTTTTGACCAAAATTCCTGAGGACATGGATGCGGGCGGCGGGATTGGACCGGTTCTTTTCAATTCTTTTTACATTTTGTTTCTTTCTCTTGTCATTTCGATCCCGATCGGTCTGGGTGCGGGTATTTACATGGCGGAATATGCGCCTGAAAATAAGTTTACCGAGGTATTGCGCATCTGCGTGGAAAGCCTCTCTTCCGTGCCTTCCATCGTATTCGGCATGCTGGGTTTGGCTATTTTCGCGGAATATTTCCAAATCGGTTTGACGATTCTCGGCGGTGCTGTCAGCTTGGCTTTCCTCAACCTGCCGATGCTGGCCCGGGTGACGGAGGAAGCGGTTCGGGCGGTGCCGACGGACGTGAAAAACGCCTCTTACGCGCTTGGAATGACCAAGTTTCAATGTATCCGCACGGTGGTCCTGCCGATGGCGCTGCAGGGGATTATTACCGGCATCTGTCTTGTAGCGGGTCGGGCTTTCGGTGAATCGGCCGTTATTTTGCTGACCGCAGGTCTCAGCACGTCAGGGGAAATGTGGGATTTCAATCTGTTTTCGCCTGGCGAAACATTAGCCGTTCATCTCTGGTATGTTCAGTCGGAGGCGATCGTCGAAGATGCTGCACAGATTGCCGACAGATCGGCGGCGGTGCTGGTCGTGGTTGTTCTGCTCATTAATCTGCTGTTCCGGATCCCGCTGTGGATCAATAACCGCAAGTTGAAGCGTTAGCTGCCAAAACGAAGGAGCCATCCTATCCGGTCTGATTCGACCGGAGGAGGCTCCTTTTTTGAAGATTATAGAATTTATAAATTTTAAGCGGAGCTTAAGAAATCCTATAATCGCAAGAAAAACATCCGCTAAATGCGGTCTGTCTTCCTAGAAAGTACGTCGATAGACGTTTTTCTTACATTTTCCGGGGTCCCTGCAAAGTAATCGGAATAAGCTACGCCTTGATTCCATTCATCGCAATGCCTTCAATAAAATAACGCTGCAGGAATATAAACAAAATGATGATCGGCAGCGTCGCCATGACCGCACCGGCCATCAGCAGCGGATAGTCGGTGGAATGCTGGCCTTGAAACGTCGAAATGCCGATGGATAGCACCCGCATATCCTCAGAACTGGTCATGATGAGCGGCCACAGCAGTTCATTCCATGAGGCCAAGATAGTAAAAATGGCCAGGGAAACGAGCGCCGATTTGGACAGAGGCAGATAAATGTTCCAATAAATCCGGAAGTAGCTGCAGCCGTCTATTTTGGCCGCCTCCTCCAGATCTTTGGGCAGCGTCATAAAGAACTGCCGCAGCAGGAAGGTACCGAAGGCGCTAAAGATTCCGGGAATGATCAGCACGTAAAATGTATCCAGCCAGTCCAGCTCACGCATGATGACAAAGCTTGGAATCATGACCACCTGGGACGGAACCATGAGGACGGCCAGCATTGCGAGAAAAATGATGTTTTTGCCCGGGAACTTCAGACTAGCAAAGGAATAGGCGGCTAGCGAACAGAGCAGAAGCTGACCAGCCGTTCGGCTGACCGTAATGAGCAGTGTATTTCCGTAATATCTTGCAAAATCGATGGTTTCCAAAACCTTGGAATAGTTCTCGAAATGCCATTCCGCAGGGAAAAGCGCGGGCGGCACCTTCATGGAGTCGGCAAAAGATTTAAAGGATGTGGACAGCATCCATAGAAAGGGCATGATCATGAGCACGGCTCCTGCGATGAGCAAAATGTGAACCGCGATCCTGCTTGCTTTGTTGCTGGCGCTGCTTGTCATCGGGCGCGCCTCCTTCCTTTATTGATAATGGACCCAGCGCTTCTGGAAGTACATCTGAAAGGCCGTGATGACGAGGATGATGATAAACAGAATGAAAGCTTGGGCGGAAGCGTAACCCATATTAAAATACTTGAAGCCATCCTCCCAAATGTTGTAGACGACGGTCCGCGTCGAATCGAGCAGGGAGGACTGCTGGCCCATCATGATAAAGACAAGATCGAATACCTGAAAAGAGTTGATGAAAGACATAACAAGCACAAAAAACAGGCTGGGCGTAAGCAACGGCAGCGTAATCCGAAAAAAACGGTACAGCGTACCGGCGCCGTCCAATGAGGCTGCTTCATAGTAGCTGGCGGAAATGCCCTGCAGGCCGGAGAGAAGAATGACGGCGTTATATCCGATGCTGGTCCACACGCTGACGATTACGATCGAGAACAGAGCGAATTTCTCATCGAAGAGCCAGTTCGGCTGCGGCAGATGGAGAGTTCCAAGCACGAAATTAATTAGCCCGAACTCCGAGTTGTACAGCCACTTCCAGACCATTCCGACGGCAATGGGCATCGTGATCACCGGAATAAAATAAAGGGTTCTGTAGAGAACCATGCCTTTGATCTTCTGGTTCAACAGCACGGCTAATATGACGGCAAAAGCAATGGAAAGCGGTACTGTAGCTATAGTGTAGAGCAGCGTGTTCAACAGCGAGCGGGTGAACTTCCCGTCCGCTGCAAGCTGCGCAAAGTTGTCGATTCCGTTAAAGACGGGGGAGGACATGCCGTCCCAAGCCGTAAAGGACAGGAACAAGGAAGCGGCGGAGGGGACCATATAAAATATGGCAAGCCCGAGCACAACCGGGAGAATGAAAAGATATCCCCAGGCCGCTTCACGGATCGAAAGCTTGGAAGGATTGCGCCTTTGCTTTATCGGCGCTTGGGGCTGTTGTTTGGCGGAAGCCGTGGATGCGTTCACGGACAGCACCTTCCTTTCATTTCTGTTTGGTTAACTCTTTTGCCCTGAAAGGATAACCGGGTCATCCAAGGGATTAATGTTTGCCTTCGGTGGCGAGGATCCCGTTCATCTTCTCGGCAATCGTTTTTAAAGCGTCATCAAACGTTTTTTTGCCAAGGAAGGCATCCTGTATTTCCTTCGATTCGATATCCTGCCATTCCGCTGTTTTTTCGGATACCGGATAAGGGACCGCAAACTTCAAGCTGTCCACAAATACCTGCAGGTTTAAAGACGGAATGGATTTGAGCCAACCCTTTTCCGTTCCCTTATAGGCGGGAATGCTGAACCCGGAATCGGCAAGCAGCTGCTCGCCTTCTTTGCCTGACAGCACTTGAATCAGTTCCCATGCTTCCTTTTCATGTTTGGTTTTTCCGTTCATGGCCCAGCTGAGGCCGTGAACGATCGTTGCTTTTTGTTTTCCGGCCGGCAGCGGGGCTACGCCAAGTTTGTCGCCGAGAAGTTTATACAGCTCGGGAGCGCTGACGGAGATGGCCGGGAACATGGCGACTTTGCCGGATCCGAAAAGCTGCAGCGGTTTGGTCTCCAGCTGCTGTTGGGCGCTCGGGGAGATTCCTTTTTCCATCAGGCTTTGCTCCCATTTGAAGGCGGATAAAGTTTCAGGGGAATCGAAACCGGAGCTTTTTTTATCCTCTGAAATGATGTAGCCTCCAGCCTGATGAATGAGATCATAATAACCCGACTGGCTGTCAATCAATGCGGCGTAGCCGTAGACGCCATTCTCTTTATTCGTCAATTTGGCAGCATTTTCTTCAATGGAGTTCCATGTCCAGCTATCGTCCGGGTAGGGGATGCCGGCTTTGTCGAATAATTCTTTATTATAGTAAAGTCCTACGGCGTCGAGGAAATAGGGAAGGCCGTAAAGATGATCCTTGTAAGAGTAAAGGTTGATAAGCGCGTCCGTGTATACGGAAGCATCGAGCTTGCTTTCGTCAACGAGGGGTTGAAGATCCTTGATCCAACCGTTGGAGGCATATGCATAGAAGTTCGGACCGTTCATCCAAAAAACATCCGGGCCGCTGTTGCCGGCAAGGCTTGTCTTGAGCTTCGTCCAATAGTCGGCCCAAGGCGTGTAAGTCACTTTGACTTCGACATCCGGATGGTTTTGATTGTACAGCTGAATGGTTTTGGTGAGAGGTTCTTTCACGTTTTCATCCCATAAAGCGACATTTAACACCTTTTTGCCGCTCGACTCACCCGTGGAACCGCCGCAACCGGCCAAAACCGCCGCAAACAGGAATATGATCGTTAAGAGTCCACAAAAGCTTTTTCTCATCGATACCGCCTCCTCATTTTGGATATAGAACGGATTTAGTTTGAACCGCGATCTTGTATGCAAAATTACCCCCTTTCCTGACTTATCGGGCCATAGTTTTTCCAGTTATCAAAAAAAGTGGATTCAAGTAAATGAGCTTCTTCGCATTAACATCTTAGGAAGACTATGGCTTCTGTTGCGTAAGATTATAACGGTGTCATGCATCTTTTTCAAGTAAGCGTTTACAATTAATTTTTTAATTTAATTCTGTTTTCTTGAAATCAAGAAGAGAAGTGTATTTTCACCTGTACATATTTTTCTCGGTGGAATAAGTGTTGCGGAGTATGTGAGTCAGCCTATATTTTACGCAGTACATGGAATAAGATGGGATTTATAGACGTGTTTTGGTGAAGAAAGGAGAATGTTGTTGAAACGGATGAGGAAAGGCGATTTGAAGCTGGTTCAAGAGCTTAACCGTTCGTTAATATTAGATCAGATCCGCAGCAAAGGCCCGATTTCCAGAATCGATATCGCCAAAGAATGTCATATGAGCCCATCAACCGTCGCTGCGGCCGTTCAGGATTTGATAAAGGAAGGTTATGTTTCCGAGCTTGGCACAGGTGATTCCAGCGGCGGACGAAAGCCGATTTTGCTGCGGTTTGCGCCTGAGAACCATTTGATCGTCGCCGTTGATATCACAAATGAAGCGATTCTAATCGCGGAACTGAATCTGGAGGCCGAAGTAAAACGCAAGGTTAGCAGCCCGCTTGAAGGCCGGAAAGGGAATGAAGCCATCCGATTTATGATGGAAGAACTGGATGGATTCATGCAGACCTGCGAGCGCCTTGACCACTGCGCAGGCATTTCGGTTACTGTTCCAGGCGTAGTAAACGAAAAGGAAGGGACCGTATATTATAATTCAAGGCTTGGCCTTGACCATGTGCCGTTAAAAAAAATGATCGAAGACCGCTACGGGCTGCGGGCATGGGTTGAAAACGATGCAAACGCCGTTGTGCTGGCCGAGCGGAGGTTCGGTAGGTGCCGCGAATGTCCGGATTTGATTTATATTGTCGTCGGAGACGGAGTAGGCGCGGGTATTCTTGTCAATGACCATATTTTGCGCGGCACCCGCGGGGGCGCAGGCGAATTTGGCCATTTCAGCGTAACCGGAAGCGGCTTAAGATGCGGCTGCGGGAATGTGGGATGTCTTGAAAACGCCATTAGTTGGCCTGCGGTTTTTTCGAGAATAGTGGCAGGGATAGCTTTGGGAAGACCAACGGTATTCAATGAGCTGTGCGGGAAGGACTTCGCGGCGATTCAACCGTCTGTTTATAAAAAAGCGGTTCACCTTGGCGATGCACTCGCAAACGAGATAAATGAAGACATTGCCGAGCATTTAAGCACAGGTATCGTTAACTTGGTGAATCTGTTTAATCCCGGAACGATTATTCTTGGCGGCTGTCTGGCGCTTGATAATCCGGCGCTGCTTGAGCGGGTGCGGAATCATGTCGACAAACGCGGGCTGCGAGTATTAAAAGATGACATTCGAATCGAACAGACATCGCTTGATCCGGATGCCAATCTGATTGGCGGAGCTGCGGTTGTGCTTCAGGATATGTTCCGGTTTTCGCTGGTTGATGATTGAAAAATTCACCGAATCTACACCATACGGGTGTTGAATGATGTTGAACCACGGGGTACAATGGTTCACAAGGTTTTGTTAGTTGAATCCGGAAAGGTACTGATCGTTTATGTCATGGCTAAAAAATAAGATTCCTGAGCGGATGATGCGCTGGACCCCCCTTTTGCTGATGCTTGTTTTTCCTGTACTTGGCAGCCTTTATCAATTGGTGAATAAACCCAGAAGCCGGGTATATTCCTTAGTCACGCCCCTGGATGAGGCGACGCCTTTCATTAAATATTTTGCGCTTCCGTATGGGGTTTGGATTTTCTTCATTTATGTATGTATTGTTTATTTTTTCTTCCATGATCGGAGTTCGTATTACCAGTCTCTGCTGCTGTATACCGTGTGCGCACTGACATGTTATATCATTTATCTGGTATTTCAGACGACTGTGCCGCGGCCGGAAGTGGTCGGAAATGATCCGTTTTCAAAGTTGATGCAGTATATTTATAACCGTGACAAGCCGTTTAACTGTTTTCCGAGTATCCACTGTTTCTCGAGTTATATGGTGATGAGGTTGATTTGGAAGAGTCCGGCGCGGAATTGGGTAAACATCATTTTGATCAGCGGAATGTCGCTTTTGATCATTGCATCGACGTTGTTTGTCAAGCAGCATGTGATCATGGACGTGGTTGGCGCGATTGCACTTGTTGAGATTTATTACTTTATATTCTTCAAGCTTCTGACGAAATACCGCCATAAAATGGCTTCCGAGCGCCATCAGGAATTTCATGCATAATAAATATGAATCAGTATAATTTCTTCTGTAATTCTATATGGATTTATGAACTGCCCTAAGGGGCAGTTTTTTTTAGATATAAGACTTCCATGCCGCTTCGCGGCACCACTGATAGATGAAAATTTTGTCACTTCGGAGATCTCGCATCCTTATATCGCAAGAAAAATTACCGTCAAATGCGGTCTGTCTTCTATGAGAGTACGTCGATAGACGTTTTTCTTATTACACGCAAAGCCAGAAAGTTTATACATATTATTTTCAGAAAAATATACATTAATTTTTAAAAATATGTTAGAATGAACCAAACATCGGATGTTTGGAGGTATAAAAATGACATTACAGCCCCCGAAAAAACGAACGCTGGTTGAGCAGATCGTATCTCAATTGGAGCGTTTGATCGAAGAGGGCGTTTGGCCCGTTGGAGAGCGAATCCCTGCGGAGCCCGAGCTTGTAAAAGAGCTTGGCGTTAGCAGGAACACGGTCAGGGAAGCCATTCACGCTCTTATCCATGCAGGCATGCTGCGGACAAGGCAAGGTGACGGAACGTATGTGTGTTCTGCAAGCAGCCTGACGCCGGTGCTGGCGCGAAGGCTGGAGCGCTCTAAGTTGAGCGAAACGCTGGAGGTCCGGGCGGCTTTGGAACAGGAGGGAGCCCGTCTAGCTGCGTTGCGGCGAACGCCGGATGATATCGCACAGATTAAAGCGGCGTATGAGGACTGCCGCAAGGCGGAAGAAGAGGGGAATATCGCCTGCTACATCCGTTCGGATTATATATTTCACAAAGAGGTTATTGCAGCCGCACATAATTCTATTCTAAGCGATTTGTACGACTCCATAAGCGAAGCCGTAGAACAAGTGTTGACTTATGGAAGCGGCAGCTTGGATTTGATAAGGAAGCATTCGGTGCTGAACGGCCGGCTGGTTGCGGCGATCATTGCCCAGGATGGGGTCGAATCCATGGGGGTCGTTCGGACCTATATCGATGCTACGCATGAAATGCTGCTTGAGGATAGAGAAGGAGGAAATGAATTACATCATGAATAGCGTAACACAAGTAAAAAACGAGACAGACCAAACGCCTGTATCTACCGGATTAAAGGCAGTCATATTGCTGCTTGGCATTATTATGATTGCAACCACGCTGCGTTCCCCTATTACAGCGGTCGGGCCGCTTGTTGAAACGATCCGCAATGACACCGGAATGTCCCACACCCTGGCCGGGCTGCTGACGACATTTCCATTGCTCGCATTTGCTTTGATTTCGCCTCTGGCTCCCAAAATGGCCCGGAAGTGGGGGATGGAGAGAACTCTTTTTGCAGGAATAATTATCGTAACCACAGGAATCATATTGCGGTTTGTGCCATCCCTGGCAGCTTTGTTTGCCGGTACGATTCTTCTTGGTATTGGTATTGCCGTTGGCAACGTACTGCTGCCCAGTCTGATTAAACGGGATTTCCCGCTCCGGGTTGGCGTGATGACGGGAATTTATTCCGTATCGATGAACGTGTTTGCGGCGGTTGCTTCCGGTATCAGCATTCCGGTATCCAGACAGCTTAGTTCCGGATGGCGCGGTTCGCTATTGATGTGGGGCATTTTATCCCTTGCCGCGCTCATCGTCTGGCTGCCGCAACTGCGCTACCGCCACCAAGAAAGAAATGCCCGGATCTCGTCCCATGGCAGTGTATGGGGCTCCGGGCTGGCTTGGCAGGTGACCATTGTGATGGGACTGCAATCTTTTGTGTTTTATTCCATTGTCGCCTGGCTTCCCGAAATGTTGACCGAACGGGGAATGAACGCTTCCACGGCAGGGCTGATGCTTTCACTGATGCAGCTGTTCAGCGTGCCGGCTACATTTATCGTTCCGATTCTTGCAGCCCGGTTTAAAAATCAGCGCGGACTTGTTGTCGCCACGTTTTTGTGTTTTATCCTTGGTTTTGTCTTTTTGCTGGCCGGATCCAATGCCCTGGTTTCCGTTACCATGATTCTGATCGGCATTGGAACAGGTTCTGCTTTTGGAGTTGTGACCATGTTCTTTACGCTTCGCACGCGCCATACGCATCAGGCTGCTGAATTATCCGGCATGGCCCAATCCATCGGATATTTGCTGGCAGCTATCGGACCGTTCCTTATCGGTTTTGTCCATGATTTAACGGGCGGCTGGATTGCGGCGATTGGACTCCTGTTTTTAGTAGCTATCATCTATATGATGGCGGGATGGGGAGCTGGAAGCGACCGTTATATTGGAGAGGAACATGTTAAAACCTCCGTCAACTGACGGAGGTTTTTGGCCATATGGCTATTTTAAGATTATAGAATTTATAAATTTTCAGCGAAGCTGAACAATTCTATAATCGCAAGAAAAACTTCCGCTAAATGCGGTCTGTCTTCTTAGAAAGTACGTCGATAGACGTTTTTCTTATGTTCAATAATGGGAGCGGAATATTCGACCTCCGATTTAGACGGCTGCCTGATTTTAATGGGATATGCTTTTTGGTCGACTGAAGCACAACCGTTTTTTTTGACTTCATGCGTGTTCCGGATGTCGTCTTGTTCAAGGAAGCCGGGTTCTCCTTTCTCCGCTGCTTCACTTTAAGTCGTCTGCTTTGTCTAATGCCAATGCCCCCGGATTTACTTAGTGAGATTTTCCGGTTTTTTCGCTTTAGGAGAAGATATCGGCCTCGGGCACGGACCTTTCTTCTGGAGATTCTGCGTCTAACAGACCGAACGGACCGCGTTTTTTGAGCTGGCCGCAAAGCCGGCATTGGCTGAGCTGGATCTAAGGGATCAAATGACTGCGCTGGCCCCGGATGCTCTGCCCCCGCATGGTCTATATGCCCTGCATGTTCTACATGCCTCATTGGTTCCACTGTCTGCACCAATTGCGCCAGCTGCTCAGAAGGGATTCTCCAGGGAGTCAGGTTAAGGTGATCCTGATACAAGCCGAATCCGGGAGAAAGCGGATCCCAGCATTTGATATCGCCTGCAAAGTGCACGATTTTTTGATGAAAGTCCGGTTCTAAACCATTGATGTGGAAGGAGTTAAAACGCTGATCCAATGGAAGGAAGTTCCGGCCAAACACATGATTCAATACGTCCTGATCCGGCATGGTGGTATCGGGGTGGCTGCGCAAGAAGTTCACCATTTCCTCATACCAGTTCAATTTTTGGCGGATATTATTCAACCCGAATAAGATAACACCTGAATTAAAGTAACTCTCCGGATTCAGACCGAAAGCCGCGACGATATGGGCTACGCCCATGATGCCTTGATCATGGATTGCCCCCAAATAACAACCGCCCAGATCCGTCGCCCACAGCTCCGAAATGTCCATATTCACGATAACGTCGCAGTCCAAATAAATGACTTTATCAGTAGGTATCAGGGAAGGAATCAGCAGCCGGTACATGCTTCCCGATGTCCATCTATTCATCGAAATGGTACCTGCCAACGCTTCAGAAATTTCAGGGGGCAGGGTAACCGGATAAAAGTTGATAGTGTGATTAAAAGACGAAGAAAGCTGTACCAGCCTGAGCTTGTTCTCTTCGGTTAAAGTTTCATCATGAAGGATATGAACATTGATCTGGGAACCCGTGTTGCGAAAAACCGACGTGAGAACAGCAGCGGCGTGCTCCGCGTAACTTCCATCCCGATCGTTAAAAGCCAAAGCCAATTCGATCATTCGGTCAATCACTCTCCTTATCATTATGAATGGTGTATCTCGCAAGAGCTAATTCCGTTAACGCATGTAACTTTCTAGAAATTACTTAGGTTCACGAACGGTTATGGTTCGGAATTCGGGATATCCGTGTCTTTTTTCAGAAGCTTGGTGACTTCCTCTTGAAGGTTGTGCTTCAGTTTTCCGCGTTGTTCCGTCATCGCCAGAATCGCTTTAAGATAGCCAAGGGGATCGCCTACATCATGCCAGCGCCCGCTGATTTCGCAGGTGTACATCGCTTCCTTGACCACAAGCCGGTTCAAAGCGTCCGTAAGTTGAATTTCACCCCCGACGCCAGGCGGTTGATGCTCCAGAATATCAAAGATCGATGGAGTCAAAATATAACGGCCGACCATGGCCAGACGCGAAGGTGTTGTACCCACGGGGGGTTTTTCGACTAAACGTTCCACATATTCAAACGACTCAATTAACGGTTTGGAATCGACGATGCCATAGGTTGATACTTTGTCTTCGGCCACCGTTTGAACTCCCAGAATTGAAGTTCGGAACCTCTCGAATCCTTCGATAAGCTGTTTTAATGCTGGAGGTTCAGCCTCGAAGAAGGTATCTCCGAGCAACACGGCAAAAGGCTCTTCTCCTATAAATTTCCTACCAACGCTGATGGCGTGCCCAAGACCTTTGCGTTCGGATTGGCGGATGTAATGAATGTCTGCGAGTCCGGTAAATTCCCTTACCTTGCGAAGTTCCTCGAACTTCCCTTTTTGTTCCAGGAAGTATTCGAGTTCATGCGCCGAATCGAAATGATCCTCGATGACTTTCTTCCCTTTTCCAGTAACGACGAGAATCTCTTCGATTCCGGAAGCCGCAGCTTCTTCAATAATAAATTGAATGATCGGTTTATCAATAATCGGAAGCATCTCCTTGGGCATTGCTTTGGTAGCTGGAAGAAGCCGCGTTCCGTAACCTGCTGCCGGTATGATCGCTTTACGAATCTTCAAGTGGTCCTCCCCCTTATTAGTGCAGTCGTATATGCTGTCATCATATGCCGGAAGGCGTTATGAATAGTGGACATCTATCTAATTGCGTAAAAAATATATAGCTAACCTGTCCTTTCCGGCAGAACTGCGGGTTCATCACCCATGATCAGTACGGTTGGGGAAAAGAAGGATTGTCCATTCCCCAAGATTCTGATCCAATGAATTCTGTGAAGAAACCTTGGTATTGCTTTCGTACTGTGGGAGATCTATAACGAGTTTTACATGGAGATGCCGCTGAAACAACTGGTGATAAGCGAGAGCATAGAAAGGATATGGGGTGAAGAGTTAGGAGTGAAAAGTGAAGAGTGAAGAGTGAAGAGTGAAGAGTGAAGAGTGAAGAGTGAAGAGTGAAGAGTGAAGAGTGAAGAGGCGGAAAACGTTATCGGAAATGTCGGAGGAACGAGAAACAAATACATGATATGATGCGATTTGCATTGAAATAATGCGATTGAAGGCAGGAAAAGATGCAGAAGGAATCAATTTCATAATGAATAATATTACGGGTATTCGAACAGCGGCATTATGAAATGGTGGATTTAGCAAAATCCTACATTCCTTATCAATTCGACTATGTTGCAGGAGGCGGCACAAAAATGACTGGCTGTTCCATCCGAAAAGTTGCAAAAGTACACGCCTGTTGATTTACCAGCATCTGGGTTATGGCAATGCTAAATGGTGAGCCAAATAAACCACCCATTCGGGAGGCAAGGCCGCTAAGCTGATCAGTCGATCGAACTCTGCAAAAGATAATCGTGCACTTGGGTGAACCTGGCTATTTCCCTGCTCATACACGTACTGAAGCAGCACGTACACGATTAATGCGGTGTATAATTGTCCGTAAACGGCATTTGGTGTCTTCCCAAAAAGTTTGGGCACATTCAGATGCTGTTTAATCCATCGAAAAAACACCTCGATTTGCCAGCGTTGTCGGTAGATTTCTGCTATTTTCTCCGCCGAGGGACGGTGTAAGTTGGTCGCCAGGACAACCGGGTTGCCTTGGGGATCCTTTAGCTTTACGACCCGAAATCGATATCGGGTCAAAGACGCTTTTGTTCCGAGCTGACAGGTCAAATCTTGCTCAATTGTATGTTCGTAAGGGCGTTTTCGTTCACGATAAACCGGCTCATGCAGTACCGTATTGTTTCTCAACCGGATGACAAAATACTGCCGTTGCTCCTGCTCCATGTACGCATCAAACTGCTTATGCTTTCCATATGCACGATCCGCAACCAGAATGAAATTAGAGTCCGTTACCGCACTGCACAGGGTCGAATCGTGCTGTTTTCCCGTCGATTCCGTAACACGATGGAGTTCGCCGGTCTCAGTCAACAAAGACACGTGCAGCTTAATGCCACTCTTCTCTCCTTTTACCGATGGAGCCCAAGGCAGCCGATTGTGACCGGCAGAAATGGTCGTGGAATCCACCGCCAGCGGCTCTTTTGGAAGCCGAAGACGCCTGCGAGTGGAGCGATTGCATTTGCGAATCAGTAGATGAAGCAGTTGCTTAAAGACGCTGAACGGAACTTCTTTCGCTTTTTTGGAGATCGTGGAGTGATCCGCCGGACGCAATCCACAGGCGACCATTCGCTTTTCTCCGTCTCGATAGCCATCCCACTGCCCAAGCGCCGCTTCAGCAAGAAAGATAAAGAGCTCGTAAACTGTAAATTTCCTTGCTGTATCAACATAATTGGCTTGCTGTAACAAAGGTTGAAGCTCCTCGTTAGGAATAAGGGATTGAAGAATAGGGACTAACATTGTACGATGGTTCATGAGACCGTCTCACCTTCCGTAGGGTTTGTAGGGGTACAAACACTTTACAGAAATGAGCGGTCTTTTTCTACCATTTTTTTGATAATCAACAGGCGTACAAAAGTACATCTATTTTAGCGTTCCAGGCAATTACGGCTAGAAAGCTTGCAAAAGTGCATCTTTTCCCCAGCTTTTAGGCATAAACAGACGATTCATGGTCCAATGGATGTACTTTCACAACAATTTTGCATTTCACGCTATAACATGCCTGAAAAGGATGCACTTTCGCAACATTTTCCTGATCACATGATCAACTGTCTGAAAAAGCTTGCGTCCTGAATCAATTTTCATAATGGATTTATATCGGATTCTTGAAGCTAGGTATCTAATAATCTAATACTTATCGATCTATATCCAATCCATTTCATAAAGGATGTATGTCGAATGCTTGAACCTAATTGGATCAACCAGCGGTTGGCATTATGAAATGGATTAGAAGTACAGTTCCTCAAGCGAAGGCGGACCTTTCTGGAGGAGCCTGCAAATCAGCATCTTTCTTTGAGATTTTGTGTGCTTCATAAGGAAAACCTGCAAATGTGCAGGCACCCGTTTCTCGGAAGGGTCATAAGAGCTGCTCTACTTGCCTAGAATGTAAAAAAATAATTGTCAATGAAGAGTAGAAACGGACTACAGCAATTGTTAGGCCTGCTCGGAAGACGAACTGACAGTGGGAATGCCGCCCTTCAGCTTAAGCAGCGGGAAGAGAGCCACCACGCCCAGAAGGATAAATAGACCAGAAATCACAAACACGGAAACTAGCGAGAATGCATTTTTGATAACGCCTGAAAACATCATTGTAACAACCATGGAACCTGTGAAAAGCGGACTCAAAATCCCGTTGACCCGGCCGATAAACGATTCTTCCGTATTTTGCATCATCAGCGTATTGATTCCGATATTAATGGAAGGAAATGCAAGGCCGCTAATAAATTGAAAACCAAGCGTCATCCAATAGTTCGTTGACAGTCCCATGGCAATGATCGTCAAGCTAACAACAGCCATGCTAAACGTCAGAAGTCTCTGCGGCTGCAGCTTGCTGGAAAAGCTCATCGCCAGCACACCGCCGAAAATCATCGCTACGCCATTAGCGAGCGAGAACCATTGCAAATAATCTTCAGGCTTCCCGAGCCGTTCCGTAATAAGGAAGATGCCCAGCGGCTGAATCAGGCCAAAACCCAGTCCTACGGCAAAAAAGCCGGCTCCGAGTTTACGAAGTATCACACTGGAGCGAATATACCGGAATCCCTCCTTAATGTCCTCCAGCACTTGCGATGGTTCCTGATCCTTTTCATCCTGCCGATCCCGAGGAAGGAAGGTGAGCGATAAAGCGGACAAAAGAAAGGCGATGGCCATGATGCCAATGGCCGTTTCGATTCCATAACGTTGATATACGAACATGCCGACGACCGGACCGAAGATCATAAATACCGCGAACAAGGTTTGATATGCCGACATGCCCTTTTGCATTAAATGCCCAGGCACATGTTGTTTAAACAGCTTCAACCCGGCGGGTTGCGAGAATTGGGACAATATGGCCGACACAAACGTTGCGAAAAATACGACCTTCCACGAACCGAACATCATGGCGGCAAGAACCACAAGAACGGAAAGCGCGCTTAACAAATCACAGGTCACCATCGTTCTTTTGGGGCGCCAGCGGTCTGCAAACGTTCCCCCGATAAACGAAAACACGAAGATCGGGGCGTACTCTGCGACGGAGATCAACGAAACGGCAAATGCATCACCGTTCGTCATTTTTTTAACAAAAAGCAAAATAGCGATATTTCGTACCCAAATTCCGATTTGCAGAAACAATGTGGACATCAAAATGACTTGCACGAAGCGGTTGCTCAGCAGCGATGAAGCTTTTGCCTGTTTGTTGGCAGTCATGAATCTCTCCCTTTCATTTTTATTTCAGGATTTTGCAAAATTCGATTTCCAACCGCTTCCGGGTACAATATATAGTCAAACTAAACCGTTTCGCTCTATATATTGCTGATGAAAGTCGCTCCTTGGATTTTTGCAAAATTCTTATTTATAAACAAAATCAAAATTGCAAAATGGCGGACAGTTAATAAAATTACGGAACATTGTTATGTTCTAAAAATATGAATCTGCACCCTGGTCGGCTATAAAAGCTGATAATTATTCAGCCGGATCGCATATCGGTATCTATAGCAGTCCATTTTTGTTCAGTTATGTTCGGGTTTAAAATAAAGTTCAGCTTATGGAAGGTAAAACGCCTCTTAAATCGGCAAAATCGAGCCGCCATGGCCATTTCATTTATCCGCATTAAAAATGTAACATAACATTGTTACGTTGTAAAATAAAAAATGGGATATATACCCGTTTTTCTCATGCTTTGAGTAAGGTCGCTCGTGGATTTTAGTCATAAGTTGTTGACAGGAGTTAAGTAGTACAGGCTCCGAGAACTCTGCACCGAATCCCTCATAATGATCCTTATAAATGAAAAAAAGCCACTCCAATGAGTGGCTATCACGTCCCAGGTCTGGGTACACCCCTTCAGGCTGACTGCGATGTTACCCTAACGATGCCTATGCTCCGACGAACCCGGGTTCGAATCCCTCTAATGAAAAAAAGCCACTCCAATGAGTGGCTTGACTACGACCCAGGTCCGGGGTACACCCCTACGGGCTGACTGCGATGTTACCCTAACGATGCCTATGCTCCGACGAACCCGGGTTCGAATCCCTCTAATGAAAAAAAGCCACTCCAATGAGTGGCTTGCTTTACGTCCCAGGAGGGATTCGAACCCCCGACCGACGGCTTAGAAGGCCGTTGCTCTATCCAGCTGAGCTACTGGGACAAAATTTCACGCAAGAAATATAATATCATATGGGTGGATAATTGGCAATAAGAAATTAATATAATTAATAAAATCGTTTTTGGAAATAGATGAATGTAAGTTTTAGATTATATAATATATAAGTTTCAGCAGAGCTTATAGTATTCTATAATCCCTAGAAAAACATCCGCTAAACGCGGTCTGTCTTCCTTGAAAGTACGTCGATGGACGTTTTTCTCTTAATTGATATTCAGTTAGGCACCCATTTATGCAAGCCGGTTTTTTCAACTGCCATGCGGGTATGATATAATCAACAATTAATTGATCATACCGGACAGAAAGGAGGAATCCCCTATTAGCGAATCCACATTCCCCGGAAGAGACAACGTATTTCTCTTTCCAAAGACACTCGACTTCTATCAGATTCAGCTGACAGTTATGCTGGAAAACGAACGGTACGGGGAAGCAATGGATCTTCTGCGTTTTTTGCTCCAGTGTCAAGGTCAGGATCAGCGGCATTATGAAGAATGGCAAGCGCTTCTTGAATGGCTGGAAGCCGCATTTCCCGGGCATATTCCCGGCAAAACGGATGACGGCCAGGGAGAAGCTGAAGAAGAAGGACCGAGCGAGGATGAAATGAAGCGCCAGAATGTGCAGGCCAAGCTTGCCGAAGATCAGTTTTATGCGGACAAGCTGATGCACACGGCCATGCAGGAACCATTCAGCGAACAAAACATGCTGGCGCTCGAGCAGCTTTCTTACCTTGAAGGCCCCGAAATCGACGAAGCGCTGGTGCATTGGCTGCAAAATCATCCGCTGCATCCGCTGCTCCAATTCAGAGTTTTGCAGACGCTGCGCAAACGCGGAATGCAGGGGAGCATCGAACTGCTCCGCGAGCAGGAACGTGCTAGAATCGAAGTGGAAACGGTCCCGCTGGGCCCGGATGAGTTTCCGCCCCAGATCGGTTTGATTACGGAAAGGGTAGGCGGCCAGACAGAAGTTCAGGAACCGGCGCTTTATTATTTTGCGCAAGAGCTGTGGACGCAGTTTATTATGGCTATTTATGGAACCGAAGATTATTATTCCATCGTGGACGAAAATGATGAAACCGTCGATATTTGGGCGGCCGCGCTGCACCAGATCGTTTCCGAAAGCTTGACGGGAAGCCGCAGCGATGAGGAAATCCGGAGCATGTACGGCGTAACGGATACCATGCGTTTTCGCTTCGAGCAGGCGTACCGCACCATGAAACAGTTTGTGGCTGCAGGAGCAAATGTATAGAAAAAACAGGAAGCTCTTCCTAAAGACTTGCCAAAGGGATGCCCTTGAAAAAGGGTACAATCTTGTTTATACTATAGTGGTTATTCTGTGCGCGTTAAACTAATGACCATGTGAAATATTTTTGGAGGGGAAAGCATAAAATGAAAGCAACCTGGGAAAAAATAGAGAAGAACCTTGGTGTTCTTGAAGTTGAAGTAGAAGCGGAACGCGTATCCGCTGCGATTGACAAAGCCTTTAACAAAGTAGTTAAGAAAGCGTCCGTGCCTGGTTTCCGTAAAGGTAAAGTGCCGCGGCCGATCTTTGAAGCACGCTACGGAGTAGAAGCTTTGTACCAAGACGCCATCGATATTTTGCTTCCAGAGGTATATACAGAAGCCGTTAACGAAACGGATATCTTCCCTGTAGACCGTCCTGAAGTTGAAATCGATCAATTCGCAAAAGGACAAGCCTTCAAATTCAAAGCTAAAGTAACCGTTAAACCTGAAGTTACTCTTGGCGAATACAAAGGCGTAGAAGTACCTGCACAGAAAGTAGAAGTATCCGAAGAAGAATTGAACGAAGAACTGAAACGTCTTCAAGAGCGCCATGCCGAACTTAGCGTGATCGACGAAGGCGCAGCGCAAGAAGGCGACATCGCCGTAATCGACTTTGACGGTTATGTAGACGGCAATCCGTTCGAAGGCGGTCAAGCAGAACGCTATTCCCTCGAGCTTGGAAGCGGCACGTTCATTCCTGGATTTGAAGAACAAGTCGTTGGCATGGCAACAGGCGATTTCAAAGACGTTGAAGTGACGTTCCCTGAAACTTACCATGCGGAAGAGCTTGCCGGCAAACAAGCTGTGTTCAAAGTGAAAGTTCACGAAATCAAACGCAAACAGCTGCCTGAGCTGGACGACGAATTTGCCAAAGACGTAAGTGAATTTGAAACGCTGAACGAATATAAAGAAGATCTGAAAAAAGAACTTCTGGCTCGCAAGGAACAAGAAGCGAAAGGCAAAAAAGAAGCTTCAGTCGTAGACAAAGCTTCTGAAAATGCCGAAGTGGAAATTCCGCAAGCGATGATCGACGGCGAAATTCAAAACATGATGCGCGATTTCGACAACCGTCTGCGCAGCCAAGGCATGAACCTTGAAATGTTCCTGAGCTTCTCTGGCCAAACAACAGACGATTTGAAAGAGCAAATGAAGGACGATGCTGAAAAACGCGTCCGCAATAACCTCGTTCTCGAGCAAATCGCCAAAGAAGAAAACATCGAAGTAACGGAAGAAGACATCAATAAAGAACTCGAAACGATGGCTGAAGCTTACAAACGTACCGCTGACGAAATCCGCGGCATTTTGGCGGCTAACGGATCGCTGGATAGCCTGCGTGAAGAAATCTCGCTTCGCAAAACGGTTGAACTTCTCGTTGAAAACAGCAAGGAAGTTGAAGTTAGCGAGGAAGCTGCTGAAGAGAAAGCGGAATAAGAGGCAGATCATTGACAGCGGACATGATAAACGTTATGTCCTTATATGAACTATAAAGAGATAAGGCACGTATATTTCATTGCGTGCCTTATTTTTAACTGATATTATCCATTTTATTCATAAATAATGTATAAAATGGATAATATTCACTCTTACATACATAGTGAGAGCCTGAGGGCTTGCGTTAGGCTATATTTCAAGACCGGTTTCATACACTGTACTCAGGGGATGAAGCGAAAAAATGACATCATGCTTTGAACATGTTAGAATAATGCTGTAAGCCTGATGGATGCAAGCATTACATCTTTAAATGGAAAAGAGGTTGGACACATGAGTCTGATACCTATGGTTGTTGAGCAAACCAATCGGGGCGAGAGATCATATGACATTTACTCCAGATTGCTGAAGGATCGCATCATTTTTCTCAGCAATGCGATCGACGATGATGTTGCCAATCTCGTCATAGCACAGTTATTGTTCCTTGCAGCTGAAGATCCTGAGAAGGATATCCATTTGTATATCAATTCTCCTGGTGGTTCGGTTACAGCAGGGATGGGTATATACGATACGATGCAATACATTAAACCGGATGTATCCACCATCTGCGTTGGCATGGCGGCGAGCATGGGCTCACTCCTGCTGACTGCGGGTGCGCCAGGCAAACGTTATGCGCTAGCAAACAGCGAGGTGATGATTCATCAGCCGCTTGGCGGTGTTCAGGGGCAAGCTGCAGATATCCAGATTCATGCGAGCTGGATCATCAAAACAAGACAAAAGCTCAATCAAATATATGTGGAACGCACAGGTCAGCCCCTTGAAAAAATTGAACGCGACACTGATCGTGATTTTTTCATGAGCGCGGAGGAAGCGAAGGCATACGGCATCATTGACCAGGTTCTCACTTCACCGATTAAATCCTAAAGGGGTGTTTACATGTTTAAATTTAACGATGAAAAAGGGCAATTGAAATGCTCCTTTTGCGGGAAATCCCAGGAACAAGTGCGCAAGCTTGTTGCCGGTCCCGGAGTTTATATATGCGATGAATGCATCGAACTCTGCACGGAAATTGTAGAGGAAGAGCTTGGCCATGACGAAGAGCTGGATCTCAAGGATATTCCGAAACCGAAGGAAATCTGCGATATTCTCGATCAATACGTCATCGGTCAGGAGCAGGCGAAAAAATCGCTTTCCGTTGCTGTATACAACCATTACAAACGGATCAACACCGGCAGCAAGATTGAGGATGTTGAACTGCAAAAAAGTAACATTCTGCTGCTTGGACCTACTGGCTCAGGTAAAACGCTGCTTGCTCAGACGATGGCCAAAATTTTGAACGTGCCGTTTGCTATTGCCGATGCCACTTCTCTTACGGAAGCCGGTTATGTCGGTGAGGACGTTGAGAACATTTTGCTGAAGCTGATCCAGGCCGCAGATTACGACGTGGAGAAGGCAGAGCGCGGCATTATTTATATTGATGAAATTGATAAAGTAGCCCGTAAATCCGAGAACCCGTCGATTACGCGCGACGTTTCCGGGGAAGGCGTGCAGCAAGCCCTCCTGAAAATTCTTGAAGGAACGGTTGCTTCGGTTCCGCCACAAGGCGGGCGGAAACATCCGCATCAGGAATTCATCCAAATCGATACGACGAATATTCTGTTCATTTGCGGCGGCGCCTTTGACGGCCTCGAGCAAATGATCAAACGCCGGATCGGCAAGAAAGTCATCGGCTTTAATACGATGACCGAAAATCAGAAGGATCTCAAACCGGGCGAATACCTTGGACTCGTACTGCCGGAAGACCTGCTGAAATTCGGTCTCATTCCGGAATTCGTGGGACGTCTGCCGGTTATCTCCACTTTGGAGCCGCTGGATGAGAAGACGCTCGTACGCATCCTGTCCGAACCGAAAAATGCGTTGACCAAACAATATCAAAAAATGCTTGAGATGGATAACGTCACGCTCAAATTCGAGCCGGAAGCATTGGAAGCTATCGCTAGGGAAGCCATCAAACGCAATACCGGCGCCCGTGGTCTTCGTGCGATCATCGAAGGTATCATGCTGGATGTGATGTATGAAGTGCCTTCCCGCGACGATATTAAGGACTGCGTCATTACCGAGCAGGTTGTGAAGGAAAAAATCGTGCCGGAACTGCTCAGCAAGAAAGAGAATAAACAGGAAGAAAGCGCCTAAGCCATTTTGAGTTTTTGAGAAGGTAAGGTCCCGCTTTCGGAAATTCATTGCCGTTCTCCACTTCCTCCCCTTCGGCCGCTCGGCTTTGTAGGGGCGAGGGGTGGAGTCTTGGCGTTATGGGAGAGAAAAAAATCATGTTTTTGCGACAAGACACAAGACCTGTTAAAGTCGGCAATTTGACGATCGGCGGAAGCAATGAGGTCATTATCCAAAGCATGTGTACGACCAAAACCGCAGACGTGGAGGCGACGGTCGCCGAGATTCTCCGTTTGGAAGAAGCCGGTTGCCAGCTTGTCCGCGTAACGGTAAACAACAAGGAAGCTGCCGAAGCGATCAAGGAAATCAAAAAACGCATTCATATCCCGCTTGTGGCGGATATTCATTTTAATTACCAGCTCGCGCTTCAGGCGATTGAGAACGGCATAGACAAAGTTCGGATTAATCCCGGCAATATCGGCAGCCGCGAAAAAGTCGAAGCGGTCGTCAAAGCGTGCAAGGAACGCGGAATACCGATCCGGATTGGCGTAAACGCAGGTTCGTTGGAGAACCATCTGCTTGAGAAATACGGTTATCCAACGCCGGAAGCGATGGTGGAGAGCGCCCTGTTCCATATTAATATTCTGGAAGAACTCGACTTCCACGATATTATCGTGTCGCTCAAGGCATCGGATGTGCCAATGGCGATCGAAGCTTACCGGAAAGCGGCAGAGGTCATTCCTTATCCGCTTCATTTGGGGATCACCGAATCCGGAACCTTGTTTTCGGGAACGATCAAAAGTTCCGCCGGCATCGGTGCGCTTTTGTCAATGGGTATCGGCAGCACGGTTCGGATTTCGCTAAGTGCGGATCCGGTTGAAGAGATCAAAGTTGCCCGCGAGTTATTGAAATCCTTCGGCCTCATTTCGAACGCCGCAACTTTGGTATCCTGCCCGACTTGCGGACGGCTTGACATCGATTTGTTCAAAATCGCTAACGAAGTGGAAGAGTATATTTCGAAACTGAAAGTGCCGATTAAAGTATCGGTGCTGGGCTGTGCCGTCAACGGTCCGGGCGAAGCCCGCGAGGCGGATATCGGCATTGCCGGGGGACGCGGCGAAGGCCTGTTGTTCCGTTACGGGGAAATGATCCGCAAAGTGCCTGAAGCGGATATGGTCGACGAGTTGAAAAAAGAAATCGATGAGATTGTTAAAGTCTATGAAGAAACCGGTAAAATCCCGGGGCGCAAGCACTAATCATATCCACGTTTCCAAAGCTGCATTCCCTTCGTATGATGAAGGGGCGTGCAGCTTTTTTTAGCAGTATAGAATTTATAAGTTTTTTTGGGGGTCCCCGCAAAGTATTTGGAATAAGCATCGAAGCATAGGCTCCACTTTGTGGGGTTATTTTAAAATAGTGCCGACAAATCATGATTAATGCGTTTTACCCGTGTATGAAACGGCTATACTACCATGTATCAGGCCACCCGTAGGATCATGAACAACGAATGTAGGGGAAAAAGGCCATTCAAGAGAAACGGGAGGGTTTTCGAAATGAATTTAAGCATGGTTATGATGTTGGTTCAGTTTTTCTTTGCCGTCATCATCGGCATCTATTTTTGGAATTTGCTGCGTGGACAAAAAACAAACCGTACAGCCGTGGACCGTGAGTCCCGCAAGGAAATGGACAAACTACGGAAGTTGCGTTCCATTTCGCTCACGAAACCACTGGCAGAAAAAACAAGACCGCAGTCACTGCAGGATATCGTTGGCCAGAAGGATGGTCTGCGGGCATTAAAAGCAGCGCTATGCAGCAGCAACCCGCAGCATGTCATCATCTATGGGCCGCCCGGCGTCGGGAAAACAGCCGCAGCACGCGTCGTGATGGAGGAAGCCAAGCGGAATCCCGCTTCTCCTTTTAAAGCCGATGCCAAGTTTACTGAAATCGATGCGACGACAGCCCGCTTTGATGAACGCGGTATCGCCGATCCGCTCATCGGTTCGGTCCATGATCCGATTTACCAAGGAGCCGGTTCGATGGGAGTTGCAGGGATCCCGCAGCCGAAACCGGGCGCCGTTACGAAGGCCCACGGTGGGATTTTGTTTGTGGACGAAATTGGGGAATTGCATCCGATTCAGATGAATAAATTGTTAAAAGTACTTGAGGACCGTAAAGTTTTGCTGGAGAGCGCCTATTACAATTCGGAGGACAGCAATACGCCTGCTTATGTCCATGATATTTTCCAGAACGGGCTTCCGGCGGATTTTCGTCTGGTTGGCGCTACCACGCGTTCGCCGCATGAATTGCCGCCTGCCTTGCGTTCCCGCTGCATGGAGATCTATTTTCGGCCGTTACTGCCGGAGGAGATCGGCCGAATTGCTGAAGATGCCATTCAAAAAATCGGACTCAAGCCATGTCCGGAAGCTGTCGGGGTTGTGAAACAGTACGCGACAAATGGACGCGAAGCCGTTAACATTATTCAACTGGCCGCAGGACTGGCCCTGACGGAGAAAAGGGATTCCCTAGCCGCATCCGATGTGGAATGGGTGGCGAGCAGCAGTCAGCTTCAGCCGCGCCCCGACCGGAAAATACCGGATCGTCCGCAGGTAGGGCTCGTAAACGGTCTTGCGGTTTATGGGCCGAATATGGGAACATTGCTCGAAATTGAAGTGACGGCAGTACCTGTGGCCTCCGGACAGGGGAAATACAATATTACAGGTGTGGTGGAAGAAGAAGAAATCGGTGGGAACGCCCGGACGCTGCGCCGCAAAAGCATGGCCAAAGGATCGGTTGAAAATGTGCTGACCGTGCTTCGCTCCCTGGGAATGAATCCTGGTGATTACGATCTGCACATCAACTTCCCAGGTGGAACGCCTATTGATGGTCCTTCGGCCGGGATTGCGATGGCGACGGCGATTATGTCGGCAATAAAAGATTTGCCTGTAGACAATCATATCGCCATGACGGGAGAAATCAGCATTCACGGACGTGTAAAGCCAATCGGCGGCGTCATCGCCAAAGTCGAAGCGGCGTTCCAGGCTGGGGCAACCACGGTGATTATACCGAAGGAAAACTGGCAGACGTTATTTGAAGGACTGGATGGCTTGAAGGTCATACCGGTGGAATCTGTGCAAGAAGTGTTTCAGCATGTCTTCGGCACTGAGCTGAAACCGGCGGATACAGCCGTACAAGTTCAGGACGATCTCAACGATGTTTTGGAAAAAAGCGCCACGCCGGAAATTTTCCCGCAGGCCCCCAACGCTCCGTTCTTGCAAGCAAAGTCTGGACGGAACGGACAGATCAGCGATGCGGGTACATGCTAAAGGAGCTTAATTATTGGTGTTTTCTGTGAACATTTGCTAAAATAAAACCGGATGTTTATCACATGAGAACGGCTGGAGGTGCAAAAGCAATGGGGCTGAATAAAGCGAAAGGCCGCCGTTTTCCGTTATTGCCTTTGCGAGGCCTTCTAGTCTACCCGAGTATGGTATTGCATCTCGACGTAGGCCGGGAGAAATCGGTCAAGGCCTTGGAAAAAGCGATGGTGGAAGATAATTTAATTCTCCTTTGTTCTCAGTCTGAAGTGAACATAGAAGAACCAACGCATGATGATATTTTTCGCATTGGCACGGTTGCCAATGTAAGGCAAATGCTCAAGCTCCCGAACGGCACGATACGTGTCCTTGTGGAAGGAATGGAACGCGCCGAAGTTATACAGTATACCGACAACGAGGAATATTACGAGGTCCTCGCCCGGGAACTGCATGAAGAGGACAGCGACAACCCGGAAGTGGATGCGCTGATGCGCACGGTACTGAGCCAGTTTGAGCATTACATCAACTTATCCAAAAAGGTGACTCCGGAGACGCTGGCTGCCGTTTCCGATATCGAGGAGCCGGGCCGTCTGGCCGACGTGATCACAAGCCATCTGTCGCTTAAAATTAAGGACAAACAGGAGATTCTGGAGACTATCGATGTTGGCAAACGGCTCGAGAAGCTGCTGGACATCCTGAATAATGAGCGGGAAGTACTTGAGCTGGAACGCAAGATCAGCCAGCGCGTCAAGAAGCAGATGGAGAAGACGCAGAAGGAATATTATTTGCGCGAGCAAATGAAAGCGATCCAGAAAGAGCTGGGCGAGAAGGAAGGGCGCGCAGGGGAAGTTGAAGAACTGCGTGAGCAGATGGGCAAGCAGGAGCTTCCGGAAAAGGTGAAGGAAAAGGTCGAGAAGGAAATCGACCGTCTGGAAAAAATGCCCGGGAGCTCAGCTGAAGGCGGCGTGATCCGCAATTATGTGGATTGGCTGCTCGCGCTTCCTTGGAGCAAAAAAACCGAAGATGACCTGGATATTCATAAAGCCGAACAGGTGCTGAACGAGGATCATTACAGCTTGGACGAACCGAAGGAGCGGGTGCTCGAATATTTGGCCGTGCAGCAGCTGGTCAAAAAAATGAAGGGCCCTATTCTTTGTTTGGTAGGCCCTCCAGGTGTGGGCAAAACCTCGCTCGCGCGTTCCATTGCAAGATCCTTGGACCGGAAGTTCGTCCGCATTTCGCTGGGCGGGGTCCGGGATGAGGCTGAAATTCGCGGTCACCGCCGGACCTATGTCGGAGCGATGCCTGGACGGATTATCCAGGGCATGAAGACTGCGGGGGCTATAAATCCGGTATTCCTGCTCGACGAGATTGATAAAATGGCATCCGATTTCCGGGGCGATCCGGCCTCTGCTTTGCTGGAGGTGCTGGATCCGGAGCAAAACAATACGTTCAGCGACCATTTTATCGAAATCCCGTTTGACCTGTCTCAGGTGATGTTTATTACGACTGCCAACGCGATCCACAACATTCCGCGTCCTCTGCTCGACCGTATGGAAGTGCTGAATATTCCGGGCTACACGGAGCTGGAAAAGCTGCAAATCGCCAAGCGATATCTGCTTCCGAAGCAGAAGCGGGAGCACGGACTGCAGGAGGATCAGCTGAATATCGGCGACGAAGCATTGCTTAAAGTGGTGCGGGAATATACCCGCGAGTCGGGCGTCCGTAATCTGGAGCAGCAGGTAGCGTCGTTGTGCCGCAAAGCGGCGAAGCGGATCGTTTCCGGCGAGACTGGCATAATAACGATCGAGCCAGGGGACATCAAGGATTATCTCGGGGTTCCTAAGTTTCGGCATGGCGTGGCTGATCTGGAAGACCAGATTGGCGCCGTTACTGGTCTGGCCTGGACCGAAGTAGGCGGAGAAACGCTGATGATCGAGGTTACTGTCGTTCCGGGCACGGGCAAGCTGACGCTCACCGGTAAGCTAGGCGATGTAATGAAGGAGTCCGCGCAGGCCGCATTCAGTTATACGCGCAGCAAGGCGGCGGAGCTCGGCATCGATCCTGATTTCCATGAGAAAAACGACATCCATATTCATATTCCGGAGGGCGCCATTCCGAAAGACGGCCCATCGGCCGGAATTACGATCGCAACAGCTCTCATTTCGGCTCTTACCAAAAAGCATGTCTCCAAACATGTGGCAATGACCGGAGAAATCACGTTGCGGGGGCGCGTGCTGCCGATTGGCGGCCTGAAGGAAAAATCACTGGCGGCCCATCGTGCAGGCTACAAGAAAATATTGCTCCCCAAAGACAATGAGCGGGATTTGCGCGATATTCCCGACAGCGTCAAAAACGAAGTGGAGTTTGTTCCGGTTTCCCATATGGATCAAGTGCTGAGGCATGCGCTTGTGGAACAGACGGGAGTGCATTAGAGAGGAATCATTGACATGAAAGTTACCCAAGCTGAATTTGTAATCAGTGCCGTTGGTCCTGACCAATATCCTGTGGACGCCTTGCCGGAGATAGCTCTGGCAGGGCGTTCGAATGTGGGAAAATCCTCGCTGATCAACCGCATGATCAATCGTAAGAACTTGGCCAGAACCAGCTCGACGCCGGGCAAAACCCAGCATTTGAACTATTACCGCATTAATGAGGAATTGTATTTTGTTGATTTACCGGGTTACGGTTATGCCAAGGTATCCAAAAGCCAGCGTCAGGTCTGGGGCAAAATGATCGAAAAATATCTGATGGAGCGAGAAGAGCTTAAACTCGTACTGCTCGTTGTGGATCTCCGCCATCCCCCGACCAAAGATGACGAGCTGATGTACGATTGGCTTAAACATTACGACATACCTATTTGCGTGGTCGCTACCAAGGCTGACAAAATTCCGAAAAGCCGCTGGCAAAAGCATGCCAAGCAAATGAAGGAAGGCCTGCTGATGCGTAAAACGGATACTTTTGTGATGTTTTCTTCGGAAACCGGACTTGGCAAAGATGATTTATGGGCACAGATCGCATCCGAGGCCGGTCTGGGGCCGGCAGAGAACGTGAAACCAATCCCAAAAGAAACCGAAGAATAACCGGAAATACGGGAAGCAATTCCTCATATTTTCGATGTATCGCGTAGGGATTCAGACTTTATCCGGCAGGAAAGTGAGCATCCCGTAAAAAGTTTACGGAAAAATCCGGATTAATCCGATTTTTTATGAAATTTGAACAAAAATCATGGTTTCGTCTGCAAGCAAACGCTTTGAGATGTGCTGTATAATAATACTAAGGATGTTAGACACACCGCTTTTAGCAGTTGTTCAAAAAGTCCGCTTTTGATCACGAAGTGAATCAGGAAGCAAGATCGACATCGAATCTTGAATTCAGCCGGGCCTTCCGGTGCTCACGTACCTAAATGTACGCTCTGCTCCTCAGTCCCTAGCTTCATTCAACCTTCTCGGTGCTGAAAACCGACCTTTTTGAACACGCACTTTTAGCGGAAATTTTTCTTATGATTATGGAATGTTTGGCTTCTAATAATGTCCACGCTTCCTGATCAGAAAAAAGAATTGAGGAGATTTTTATGGCTCAGCGGTTAGCCACAGAGTATGTTAAAGCCACTTTACAAATGACGGAGCTTCAATTGAACCAGTTTATGCGTTCGGCTGAATGTTGTCACATGCACGTAATCGTGAAGGTGCTGGGCAGCGGAGGACAAGAAATTGTGCTGGAAGACGAAAGCGGTGAGGAGGTTCATTTCCCTCTGGAGCATAAGGATGGCCTGTACTTCTGTGAGTTGTCATGCCGCTTGGTGAACCCTCGACTGACGAATCTGGTGCGCAAGCTGTTTGTAGCCGCCAAAGGCGAAGGCATTGTCAATCGGATTTATAGTGGATTCACAATGATGTATTATTATGAAAACGGCTCTGTCCGTAAGATTACGGAAGTGACCCCGTCTCAAAGCAAGCTGGTATACGAATACAAACATACCGCAGGCGAACTGCAGCGGGTTTATCAGCTGAATGATGTGGAGCAGGAAATTTCCCTGCTTTATCAGGACATCAACTATTGGCTCGATGAACGGAACAAGGCGGAAACGAGCGAGCAAATCGCCCGCATTGACGAAAAGCTGCGGCAGGGCGCCGCAAAATGGTTTGCTTTGGAAGCTTGATTTTAATAAATGGTGATTTAACAAAATCTTTAAACAGTAATTTAAAGAACTCCTTCCGTGTGAAGGGGTTCTTTTTTGGAAGTACGCCCAGCATGGGCGTCATCTCTAGGGTGAAAGTCCTGAACGGGGGCTGGCGAGCGCCTACCGTTAGCCAAGGGCAAGGGTGTCTGTCGCGAGGCAGAATCTGAAGGAAGCCGGAGGCAAAAGCACGGGCCAAGGTACATGAACTGGATTCGAGGCAGGGATAGCCGGATGAGTTGCCTTCACACAACGAAATCCCAAGCCGCCAAAGGCTATTCCTGTAAACTCCAGTGGTCGCGGGCGGAAAGATGACGTTCTTATCTGGGGAGACCTGCGGGAGAAAAAAATGCGAAGTCACTTCGTAACCACAGTCGAAAGGCTGTGCTGAACCCGCAGGAGTCAGCAGAGGCCATAGTACGCGAGTACGGGACACCGGAAAACGGAAGGGCCGAACCGAAAGGAGAGAGGAAACCGATGCGTTCGAGTGAAAAGCGAAGACAGCCGAATATCCCGCAAGGGAGCTTCCAGCAGAGAGAAGCGGTGAAGCCGCAAGGGTATGTTGGAGCGCCGAGCTCTTCACCGGCACAAGTCGCCCCTTCCTCTCGCGAAGACCAAAACGACCTGCTGGAGAACATGCTCGAAGGAGATAACCTTCGGCTCGCTTACAAGCGGGTGGTCCAAAACGGAGGAGGTCCTGGTGTGGACGGTGTAACGGTAGCCGAGCTACAAGCTTACCTGAAAACTCACTGGGAAACGGTGAAAGCTGAACTTCTGGCGGGAACCTACCGGCCGGCGCCAGTCAAACGGGTGGAAATCCCCAAACCCGGAGGCGGCGTACGGCTGCTCGGTATCCCGACCGTAATGGACCGCTTCCTCCAGCAAGCGCTTCTACAAGTGATGAATCCGATGTTGGATGCTCACTTTTCGTGGTACAGCTACGGCTTTAGACCCGGAAAGCGGGCTCATGACGCAGTGAAGCAAGCGCAGCACTATATCCAAAGCGGCCGAAGATGGGTCGTAGATCTGGACCTGGAGAAGTTCTTTGACCAGGTGAATCATGATATGCTCATGGCCAAGGTGGCACGGAAGGTGAAGGACAAGCGAGTGTTGAAGCTGATCCGAGCTTACCTGAGTGCCGGAGCGATGGAAAACGGAGTTTGCCAAAAGACCGAGGAAGGAACGCCGCAAGGTGGTCCGCTCAGTCCACTCTTGGCCAACATCCTGCTGGACGATCTGGATCGAGAGCTTCACCGGAGAGGATTGCGGTTTGTCCGCTACGCGGACGACTGTAATATCTTCGTCGCGAGTAAACGAGCAGGAGAGCGTGTGATGGAGTCGGTGACACGCTATGTAGAAGGAAAGCTAAAACTGAAAGTGAATCGGAGAAGAGCGCGGTGGACCGGCCATGGAACCGTAAGTTTCTTGGCTTTAGTTTTCTGTCGAACAAGAAGGCTACGATTCGACTAGCCCCCAAGACGATACACCGATTGAAGGAGAAGATCCGGGAGCTCACAAGCCGCACCCGCCCGATAGCGATGGAAGAGAGGATTGCTCGTCTCAATCGCTATCTGATGGGTTGGCTGGGCTACTTTCGTCTGGCCTCAGCCCAGAAACACTACGAGAGATTGGACAAATGGATCCGAAGAAGATTGCGCATGTGCCTATGGAAACAATGGAAGCGAGTACGTACGCGTATCCGAGAACTCCGGGCCTTGGGCGTGCCAGACTGGGCCACTTTCATCATGGCCAACTCCCGCAGAGGAGCTTGGGAAATGTCCCGAAACATGAATAACGCCCTTCCGACATCCTATTGGGAAGCGAAAGGGCTGAAAAGTCTGCTTTCTCGTTATTTGGAACTTCGTTAACCTTTTGGAACCGCCGTATGCGGACCCGCATGTACGGTGGTGTGAGAGGACGGGGGTTCGTCACCCCCTCCTACTCGATTATTAAGAAAGTATTTTCTATCCGGAATGTTTGGAATATTTTTCGAGAAAAATAAAAGGGACGGGTTCTTAAAAAAAAGTATTGCAATTCGCCCGGATAGATGTTATTTTTAATCTCGTTGAAAAGAATATATTAGGAACCAGGATTCACTCAGGACATTGAATGTTGCGAGAGATTATTCCCTCGGGAAGTGAATGACGTAGGTCCTAGCGGATGAAATTTTCAAACATTTTATTCCTAGGAAGGGGGAAACCGGAAGATGGAATACTCAACTTTCGGAAGACACGTTGCTGTTGATACTTGGGGAGTCGACTTTGATATGCTGAACGACGCGGAATTTTTGCAAGCTCAAATGGTTGAAGCTGCAGAAGCATGCGGTGCAACAGTTATGTCTGTACAATCCAAGCAGTTTGAACCTCAAGGAGCGACAGTACTTGTTTTGCTGTCGGAAAGCCACCTCTCGATTCATACTTACCCCGAGAGAGGATTTGCAGCGATTGATTGCTACACCTGTGGCGAAACAGTCGATCCACAACTGGCAATTGATTACCTGGTATCCGTATTAAAGCCTGAAAAAACGTATGCCAAGAAGCTTGTACGCGGTTTGGGTGAATTGAAGGTGGAGACGCCTGAGATCAAACAGGTCGAGCTGATATAAAGGGCTCTCGGCACTTAAGTAGATGATAATGGATCATAACCATGGAGGTCTCCTCCATGGTTATTTGTTTTTACGACCCTCAATATACTTATAAGGTATGAACAAGCTTGTTGAAGGACCTTATAGGGGGGTGTTACCGATATGAAACGAAAAAAAACCAGAGACCTTTTGTTTATGGGCATGCTGATGCTTTTGCTTATGATTCTTGTCTACCAAGGATTTCGGATGATGCGGCCGCATACGGAGCGCGCCGATGCAGAGCAGATGCTGTACGAAGTATCGCTGTTTCAAATGCAGGTGCTGAGCACCTCGCTTATAGACGCCGCAAGCAGCGAGAATACAAGTGAACTGAACGCGCTGAAGCTGGCGGCTTATTCGGCCTCCTATACCCATGACAGGCTGGCGAAATCGCTTGGCAGAGGAAATCTGTACGCTTTTCCTGCTCTCGGCGGATTGGTGGATGCCATTCAGACTTGGCAGATTGGCGGGAACAGACCGTTAAGCGAAGGGGAAAAGGGGCTTCTTCATGAGTACAGCGAAATCTTTTCCGGTACGCTTGAACCTTACCGGCAGCTGCTTAGCGGAAGCGGTCAAGTGATTTCTTCGAAAAACGATGAGTTGGAAAAAGAAGGAAAGAAACTTGCCGCCTTGTTTAACATATCAAGATAAACTTCCGGGGTCCCCCGCGAAGTAATCGGAATAAGCTTCGAAGTCGACACTCCGTACTTATGCTTCGCAAAAGCGCCCCTATGTGAGAGGCGTCGGACTTCTTTCCGATACTCTCAGTACTTTTGCTTCGCAAAAGCGCCCTTCAGGCGTGGACTTCTTTCCGATACTCTCAGTACTTTTGCATCGCAAAAGCGCCCTTCAGGCGTCGGACTTCTTTCCGATACTTTTTATGGGGTTATTTTAAGGGCAAATAGACGTGAAGCTCGCCGTCCGTATAAAGCGCCGTAGTTTTTGGCAAGATAGTAAAATACTCCATTGAAACGGAGATCTGATCCTTCATTTTCATAAACAATTCATAAAATCATGCAGTGATGACAAACAATTGTGATATACTTAACATTGTCAAAATAGATAGATGCCAAAAAAGTAATCCTGTACTGGATCTTTTTTTTTGAAATGAACCGTAGGCAGGTGGACATGAAGATGCATATCGTCGTTGTCGGATTAAACTATCGCACAGCGCCTGTTGAAGTAAGAGAACGTTTTACGTTTGAACAGAGTGAGTTGTCGGAAGCGTTAAGCGAGCTTTTACAGACCAAAAGCGTGATGGAAGGCGTCATCGTTGCAACATGCAACCGCACGGAGATTTATGTCGTGGTGGATCGTTTGCATATGTGCGGATATTTTATCCGAAGTTTTATGGAACGCTGGTTTGACATTCCGCGCGAGGAATTTACCAAGCATTTATATATATATGAAGACGAACAAGCCATTTCCCATCTGTTCCGTGTTACTTGCGGACTGGATTCCATGGTGATTGGCGAAACGCAAATTTTGGGCCAGATCCGTACCGCATTCCTGCAAAGTCAACAGGAAAAAGCGACTGGCACATGGTTTAATATGTTGTTCAAGCAGGCGGTCACGCTGGGTAAACGGGCGCATTCCGAAACCTCGATCGGGGAAAGCGCCGTTTCCGTCAGTTATGCGGCCGTCGAACTTGGCAAGCGGATCTTCGGCGCGTTTGATGACAAGAAGGTGCTGATCCTCGGCGCTGGCAAAATGAGCGAGCTAACCGTGAAACATCTCTATGCGAACGGCGCGGAAGAAGTCATTGTGGCCAACCGTACTTTGGCCCGGGCGGAAGAACTCGCCAGCAAATTTAAAGGAACGCCCTGCACGATTGAGCAGGCGATGAAGCGTCTGCATGAAGTGGACATTCTGATCAGTTCGACGGGAGCCAAGGATTATGTTTTGAACAGTGCGCAGGTTAGCGAAAGCATGCTGAAACGCAAGTCCCGTCCGATGTTTCTGATCGATATCGCCGTTCCGCGGGATATTGATCCGAATATCGCCGAGCTGGACAATGTTTTCCTGTATGATATCGATGATCTGGAAGGGATTGTCGAGAGCAATTTGGAAATGCGCAGAGCCGAGGCGGCCAAAATCGAAGTGATGATCGCCGAAGCGATGGATGAGTTCCAGCAGTGGCTAAAGACGCTGGGGGTTCGTCCGGCGATCCGCGCGCTGCAGGAGAAATCATCGAGCATTCATGAAGAAACGCTGCAAAGCTTGTTCAACAAGCTGCCGGAGCTCGATGAACATCAGCGTAAAGTCATCCACCGCCTGACCAAAAGCATCGTCAATCAGATGATGCATGATCCGATCAACCGAATCAAGGAAATGACGGCAGGCAAAGATGGAAATGAGGCTCTCGAATATTTCACGCGAATTTTTGCTTTGGAAGAAGATTTGAAGGAAACCAGAGAAAACGGAAAAACTCCTGAAAAATCCAGTGCCGCCCAAAAAGAACTCAGCAAAGAAAAGCATGAAAACAAACCGTTTGCCATTAAAGGTTCGCTGACGCCAGCAGGCCTGTAATGGCTGTCAGGGGGAGTGGACATGCTTACTGGATTTTATGATGCCGGTATCTATATCTATGCCCTGAGCCTTCTGTTTTTTATCTCGGATTGCATTCGACGCAATCGGGGCGCGAAGCGGATGGGTACAGGGCTTCTTGCTGTTGTTGGCATGCTGCAGGCAGGGGCGCTCATTATTCGGGCTCTAGAAGAGAGCGCGCTTCCGATCTTTACGCCGTTTGATTTTTTGCTGCTGCTCTCGTTCAGCCTCGTAGTTGCCTCATTGATTATCCATTTGCTGCAGCGGGCGGAATTTGCAGTTCTGCTGCTTAGCATCATCGGCTTTTGCATTCAGGTGCTGAACCGGCTTCGGTTTTCGCCGGGAAATAATCCGCTTAAGCATTGGGAGACGGTCCACGGGCTGCTTGTACTGCATATTACGCTTGCCAACCTCAGCTTCGTTATTTTTACGGTTGCCACAGTATTTTCGGCAATGTATCTTTTCCTTCACCGAAAATTGAAAGGAAAGAAATGGACGAACACGATGCGGCGTCTGCCCAGCCTTGAAATGCTGGACAAATATGCGTATTCCCTGGCATTGATCGGTACGCCCTTGCTGACGGTATCCTTTATCGTGGCGGCATTGTCGGTTGTTGCGGAAGGCAGGCTGAATCTGCTGCTGGATATGAAGGTACTCGCGACGTTCGCGGGACTTTGTTTCTACTATTTTTACCTCTATAAGAAACGTTTGCATCAGCACACGGGGACGTTGATGGCCAAATGGATTTTGGTGGGATACGTTTTTATCATCATTATTTTCGCGCTGAATGCCTGGTCTGATTTTCACCGCTGGAACGGGGAGTGATGACGGATGCCTGGATATGTGCCTGTCATGCTGGATTGTGAAAATCGAAGCTGCATGGTTATCGGGGGAGGAAGGGTTGCCGAAAGGAAGATCGGGGAATTGCTTGTGGCTTCGGCGCTCGTGACTGTTATTAGTCCCGCGGTGACACCGGTTATCCGGCAGTACCATGAGCAGGGCAAACTTAATTGGATGCCTAAGATGTATACCTGTGGGGATCTGGAGGGCGCGTTTATGGTTCATGCCGCCACCGATGATTCCAAAGTGAACAGGGCCGTAGCGGATGAAGCACGGGCGAGGGGTATTCTTGCCAACGTGGCCGACCAGCCGGAGCTTGGCGATTTTATCCATCCCAGCGTCCTGCGGCGCGGCCGGCTTCTTATCGCCGTATCGGCTTCGGGAGCGGGACCGCTTGCGGCTAGGGCCATTCGCCGAAAGCTTGAAGATGATTACGGGGTGGAATATGAGGCTTACCTCGATGTTTTATATGAGATGCGGCAGGCGATCCGGGAACAGGTTGATGATCCCGAGTCCCGGCGGGTTTTGTTAAGCAAGGTTGCCGGTGAAGAGATGTTTGCCCTACTGAGGCAGGGCGGTTTCAAATCTTGGAGCCAGGAAGAAATCAAGCATTGGATCAAGAACAATCAGGAGGAAAAGAATGCGGACAATCGTAGTGGGCAGCAGACAAAGCGCGCTGGCATTGACACAGACGGGCCAGGTTATCGATGATCTGAAGAAGCTTTGCCAAGAGCATGGCTTTGAATTCGAATTTGAAGTGAAAAAAATTGTGACCAAGGGGGACCGCATTCTCGATGTGACGCTTTCCAAGGTGGGCGGCAAGGGATTGTTTGTGAAGGAAATCGAGCAGGCCATGCTGGCCGGGGAAATTGATATGGCGGTTCACAGCATGAAAGACATGCCTTCCATTCTGCCGGACGGTTTGACGAACGGAGCTGTGCCGCGCCGCGTGGACCCGCGCGACTGCCTGATTACGCTTGACGGAAAAGGCATTGATGATTTGCCGCAGGGGGCCAGGGTCGGAACAAGCAGTCTCCGCCGCTCAAGCCAGCTCAAAGCCTATCGTCCCGATCTGGAGCTTGAACCGGTTCGCGGCAACATCGATTCCCGTTTGAAGAAGCTTGAAACCGAAGGTTTCCAGGCGATTCTGCTGGCTGCAGCCGGGCTGTACCGGATGGGATGGGAGGACAGAATCACCTCTTATATCCCCGCAGACATTTGTTTGCCTGCGGTCGGACAAGGCGCGCTCGGCATTGAATGCCGCGAGGATGACGAAGAGCTGCTGAAGCTGCTGGCTTTGTACAATGACAAAGAATCCGAGATGGCTGTTGCTGCCGAGCGGAGATTCCTTGGGGTGCTGAACGGCGGCTGCCAAGTTCCGATCGGAGCTCATGCGATATTGGTCAAGGCGCCGGAAGAACATACCCTTGCCGGACAAAACGTTATACAATTGACGGGGATGGTCGGCTCTCCGGAAGGAGATGTCATCCTGAAAGAAACCTTGCTTGGATTGGATCCGGTGAAGCTTGGTGAAGAAGTGGCCGGCAAGCTCATTGAACGTGGAGCAGAGAAAATTCTCGAACAAGTCAAGGAAATAGATTAAGGGGATGAAGAGATGGCGGGAAAAGTATATCTGGTTGGTGCAGGCCCGGGTCATGCCAAGTTAATTACTGTGAAAGGCCTCGAGTGTCTGCAAAAAGCGGATGTGGTTGTCTACGATCGTCTTGCCGCTCCCCAGCTGCTTGGGGCAGTCAAGCCCGGAACCCGTAAAATCTATGTTGGTAAGCTGCCGGACCGCCATACGATGAAGCAGGAGGATATCAATCGGCTTCTCGTTGATCTGGCCATGGAAGGCAGCACTGTCGTCCGCCTTAAAGGCGGAGACCCGGTGATTTTCGGCCGCGTCGGCGAAGAAGCCGCGCTCCTGAAGAAACATGGCATTCCTTATGAGATCGTTCCAGGGGTTACGGCCGCGACCGCCGTACCCGCATATGCCGGCATCCCCGTGACCCACCGCGAAGCGGCTTCATCGGTGTCGATTATTACAGGCCATGAAAGCCCGGATAAGCTGGACCTTATGATCGATTGGGAGAAAGTTACAAATGCAACGGGGACGCTTGTTTTTATGATGGGCGTATCCAAAATTGGATACATCGCTAATCAATTGATGCGGTATGGACGAGCCGCCGATACTCCAGTCGCTTTGGTGCGGTGGGGAACCCGTGCCGAGCAGGAGACGCTGGCGGGAACATTGGCGGATATTGAGCAGCGCGTCATTGCCGCCGATTTCAAACCGCCGGCCGTCATTGTTGTCGGCGATGTGGTCCTTCAGCGGGAGCTGCTTAAGTGGGCAGAAGATCTTCCGCTATTTGGCAAGCGCATTTTGGTTACCCGCGCCAGGTCTCAGGCCGCCGAGCTTGTCAACCGGATTGATGAGCTGGGCGGCGAGGCCTATGAATTTCCGGTTATTGAAACGGTCTATCCGCAAGACCCCGATATGATTTTCCGGGTGCAGGAGGCTTTGTCTCGGCTCGATAGCTATGATTGGGTATTATTTACGAGCGTTAACGGCGTCGAATACTTTTACCGGCATTTGGCCGAACAAGGCCGGGATATCCGAAGCCTTGCTCAGGCCAAAATTGCGGCGGTCGGACCGGCTACGGCAGACGCGTTGAAGGAGCGGGGGATTCTGCCGGTTGAGCTTCCAGGGCGTTTTCAGGCGGAAGGGTTGATCGAAACCCTGGGCAGCCGGCTCATCCCCGGTCAGAAAGTGCTGCTTCCGCGGGGGAATCTCGCGCGTACCTGGCTTCCCGAAAAGCTCGCGGAGATGGGACTTGATGTGACCGCGGTTGATACTTACCAGACCGTGATAAGTCAGGACCAGGATCATGAACTGATTAAGCTTCTTGAGGAACAGGCCATTGACATGATCACCTTTACCAGTTCCTCGACAGTGACCCATCTGATCGAAAAGTTGAAACGGATGGGCGTGGAGGATCCTGTTCGGCTGCTCGGTTCGACCGAGGCGGCGTGTATCGGGGAAATTACGGCCAAGACCGCCCGGGAAGCGGGGCTGCGCGTCAGCGTTGAGGCCGGACAAGCGACCGTTGACGGGCTGCTGGATTCCCTGTGTGAATACATGAAAAATGGGCGTCAGCACATGAAATAAATATTTTGAAACTTCCGGATGATGCAAAATCCGGACAGAGCAAACAGGAGGTAAATTGATATGAGTTTTCCGATCGTAAGACATCGCCGTTTGCGTCAATCTACAGGCATGCGTAATTTGGTCCGTGAGACGGTTCTTAACGTTCATGATCTGATCATGCCGATTTTTGTAACCTATGGGGAGGGCGTGAAAAACGAAATTTCCTCTATGCCGGGAATTTACCATTTTTCGCTGGACACTTTGAAAGAAGAAGTGGATGAAATCGTAGCGCTCGGTATTCCGGCCGTTCTGCTGTTTGGGATTCCGGAAACGAAAGACAGCGTGGGAACTTCCGCTTTTGTGGAAGACGGGATCGTACAGGAGGCAACCCGCCTCATCAAGAAATGGTATCCGGATCTGCTTGTTGTAGCCGATACCTGCCTATGCGAATTTACGGATCACGGCCATTGCGGCATGGTCCATACCTTTGAAGTGGACGGGCATGTTCATGGCGATGTGATGAACGACGAATCGCTGGAGCTGCTGACAAAGACGGCCGTATCACAGGCCAAAGCCGGTGCGGATATTATCGCTCCGTCGAACATGATGGACGGGTTCGTACAAGCGATCCGCACGGGCCTCGACGAAGCGGGATTTGAACATGTGCCGATCATGTCCTATTCGGTTAAGTACGCTTCCGCATTCTACGGGCCTTTCCGCGAAGCCGCGGATTCGGCGCCGCAGTTCGGCGACCGCAAAACTTATCAGATGGATCCGGCCAATGCCCGTGAAGCGCTGCGCGAAGCCGAAACGGACGTTCTGGAAGGCGCGGATATGCTGATGGTCAAACCGGCCCTTGCCTATATGGACGTGATCCGCACCTTGAAGGATCAATTTGATCTGCCGCTGGTAGCCTATAATGTGAGCGGCGAATATTCCATGGTGAAAGCGGCTGCGCTTCAAGGATGGATCAATGAACAGGCGATCGTGCAGGAAATGCTGACAGGTATGAAACGCGCCGGAGCGGATATCATCATTACTTATTTTGCGAAAGACGCAGCCCGCTGGATGCAGGAGCGTTAAAATTATTGAAACGGGAGTGACGTTCATGAGCAGTATGTCTGGAATGCGTAAAGAAGAGGCTTCCCGCACCGCGTTTGAAGAAGCCAAGCATTATCTTCCCGGCGGGGTGAACAGCCCGGTACGGGCTTTTAAATCGGTTGGCCTGACGCCAATCTATGTGGACCATGCCAAAGGCTCGCAGATATATGATATCGACGGCAACAGCTTCATCGATTATGTTTGCTCTTGGGGTCCCCTCATTATGGGACATGCTCATCCCGAAGTCATTGCAGCCATTCAGGAAACCGCATCGAAAGGCACGAGCTTCGGAGCTCCGACTTTGATCGAAACCGAGATGGCCAAGCTGGTCTGCGAACGCGTGCCTTCGATCGACGTGGTACGGATGGTCAACTCGGGCACGGAGGCGACGATGAGCGCGATCCGTCTTGCGCGCGGATTTACGGGACGCGGCAAGATCGTGAAATTCGAAGGCTCGTACCACGGCCACGCGGACAGTCTGCTGATCAAAGCGGGTTCCGGCGTAGCGACGCTTGGCCTGCCCGACAGTCCTGGCGTACCGGAAAGCGTGGCAACGAATACCATTACCGTGCCTTACAACGATCTGGAATCGGTTAAAATGGCTTTTGAACGTTTCGGGGAAGAGATTGCCTGCGTTATCGTTGAGCCGATCGCCGGCAACATGGGGGTAGTGCCCCCGCTTCCGGGCTTCCTGCAAGGCCTGCGCGACATTACGACGCGTTACGGCAGCCTGCTGATCTTCGACGAAGTGATGACAGGTTTCCGCGTGAATATCCACTCTGCGCAAGGACTGTTTGGCGTCACACCTGACCTGACCTGTCTAGGTAAGGTGATCGGTGGGGGGCTTCCTGTCGGCGCTTATGGCGGCAAACGGGAAATCATGGAGCAAGTAGCTCCGTCCGGACCGATTTATCAAGCGGGAACGCTTAGCGGAAATCCGCTGGCCATGGTTGCCGGTTACACGACGCTTAAGCTGCTGACTCCAGCGGTTTACGACCAGCTTGAAGAACGTGCAGCGCGACTTGCTGCCGGATTCGAGAAAAATGCCAAGGAACTTGGAATTCCCATGACGTTGAACCGGGTCGGCTCCATGGTATGCCCGTTTTTCACCGAAGGTCCTGTCGTGAACTACGATACGGCCAAAGCAAGCGACTTGCAGCGTTTCATCAAATATTTTGCTAACCTGGTCGAAGAGGGCGTCAGCGTCGCTCCTTCCCAGTTCGAGGGCATGTTCGTATCGGCTGCGCACAGCATCCGGGATATCGATGCGACCATTGAAGCCAATTACAATGCCCTGAAAAAGCTGTGATGACCTGGACGCGCCGCGGACAGTGGCTAGAGTTGACCCCAGGGAAAGGTTTAACGGGCGCCAAAGACCGGGATCAGGCTGCGGCAGCATGGTTGCTCGATACATTAGGGATGCCGGATAAGCTGCTTAAACAGCTTCAGGCGAACAAAGGATTAGAATGGAAAGGGGACCGGCTGCGGCTGGCCCTCTTTCCCGTTCAGCCGGTCGGGATCGATCCGGTGTGGCGTGAACTGCCCGTATTGTTCGAAGATGATTTTTGCCTGGTGGTCCATAAGCCCTCCGGCATGAACATTCATCCCGATGGACGAAAAGGTGAAACGGAACCTACGCTCGATCATGTCGTTGCCGCGCATTATCAAATGCAGGGCGAGGACATCGCAGTTAGGCATATTCACAGACTGGACCAGTTTACGTCGGGGCCCGTTTTGTATGCCAAAAACGATTGGGCCCAGCTGAAACTGGATGAGGATATGCGACATAAACGCATTGCCCGAAGTTATGTGGCATTTGCGCAAGGCAGGGTGTCGTCCGAACTTAGGGTGATTGATCTGCCTATCGGCAAAGACCGCCATCACAAGCAGCGAAGACGTGTTTCGCCGACTGGGCAAACGGCGGTAACGCATGTGCGCGTTGACGAGGTATTTAAGCAAGCTACCTTGGTGCGTCTGGAGCTGGAGACGGGGCGTACGCATCAAATTCGCGTCCATCTCAGTCATTTGGGGCATCCGCTGTTGGGCGACGCGCTTTATGGCGGCAGTACGGCGTTGATTAACCGGCAGGCGCTGCATGGGGAGAAGCTTGCTTTTACCCACCCGTTTACCGGGGAACGGATCGAAATCACGGACCCTTGGCCAAACGATATGCAGCATCTTTATGCAAAGCTGAGCATGAGGCATTGAGCTTGAATATAGCATGAAAGCGAATAGTAACTTACAGAAGTCATAACAGACAACCGTATATAGCAAGAAAATTATTGGCGCAAACCGCCAGGGCAGGCGCAAAACTGGAATGCCCACCTATTTGGAGCATATAGATAAAATGAGTAACGCTTTTTGGGCTTATGACATTGAAGCGGCCCTCATGGTTAGAAATATGCCGAAAGGAGGACATGATCTGTGTTTGACCAGTCCTACGGTTTGCGTTTTGATATTTATGAACGGATTCATTTAACGGAAGAAGTGCCGGGAATCGCGGAATTGGAAGAAATTGAACTGCTGCCTCATATTCAGGTCATTAGTCAGGATGAGCAGGTCGCACTCCGCGGCCATTTGCTTTTAACCGGCCTGTATCAAGGCGACGGAGAGGATGACGGCTCGCAGCAATTGGAACATTTTATCCCTGTTGAAATTACCGTGCCGGCTAACCGGGTGTCTTCGCTGGACGATATTGCCGTTGAGATCGAAAATTTCGATGTGGATCTCTTATCCAAAAGAAGTCTGAATATTACGGGGGTCCTCTCGCTGCGCGGGATCGAAACCGGGGCAAATGATTCTTCCGCTGCATGGAATGCCGATGAATTTACGGTTGTACATGCGTCCGATGACCCGCCGGTGGCGTCCGTGCAGGCTTCTTTTGTGGAAGAAGAGGAGGAAAGCGCGGATGAGGCGGAGATCAGGGAAACATTTGATCAAGCCGAGTCGGACGGCGGTGAAACGGCGGCTATCGCGGCGGCAAGTTTCGCTAGTCCTGAATTTTATGAAACTCCCAGCATTTCCGAAATCGAGGCGCAGCCCGAACAAGCCTTTGAACCGCCTTCAGTGCAGCGGAACACGGATGAGCCGCCGCAGGCTGAAGAAGAATCCATACCTGCCGCGGTATATACGGACAAGGAATCCGAGGAACGCAGCGGGCATAAAAAAGAACCCGTCAGCGTTTGGCATTTTGAGCATGAAGAGGAAGCGGAACTGCTATATCCGGAGAAAACGGCCATTCAGGCTGAAGAGAAGTCGGAGAGTGAGATTCATCTAGCTTCCGTAGAGCAAGAACAACTCTCGGAACCGACGTTTCCGTTCAGCGCCTTCCAGCATGAATCGGTACCGCAGGAAGAAACTCAGGATGAGCGGGAAATGAGGGTTGCCCTCGGCAGCAAAAAGGAAAGGAAAGAAAGCGAGAAGGACGCCATTGGTTTTTCCTCGCTCCTCTCTTCAAGCCGCTCCCTGAAAGAACAGGAGCAGCAGGCGCTGCCGGAAGAGGCCCCGAAAGAGGAAGCTGAACGCGAATCGGCGGGAAATGACGATATTCAGTGGCAAAACCTGTTTCTTGGAAGCAATTCCGAAAAAAATCAATTCCGCAAGGTACGACTGTGCATCGTGCAGCGCGAGGAAACGCTTGAAACGATTGCGAGCCGCTATCAGATTACCGCCCGCGAGATACTGCTGTATAACCGTTTGGCGGAGCAGACTGTTGAGGAAGGACAGATCTTGTACATTCCGTAATACACTGATTGCAAGGAGAGCGCTGGTGCCAGTATCGGAACCGGCGCCCTTTTTTTGTGCCAATCGAAAAAAAGGTTTGGGGTCCCCGCAAAGTAATCGGAATAAGCTTCGAAGGCTGCACGTCACTTTGTGGGGTTGTTAAAAAGGTTTGTGGTCCCCGCAAAGTAATCGGAATGAGCTTCGAAGGCTATACGTCACTCAGCACTTTTGCTTCGCAAAAGCCCTCCTCTGCAAGAGGCGTCGTACTTCCTTCCGATACTCTTTGTGGAGTTATTTTGGCTGGTATCCCGGAACCACGGTTTAAGATTGGCGCATATGTTAATAATAAATTCCAAAGAGCGGCTAGGGCCGCGAAGCTTAAGCCCTATGTTGACTAAAGCCTTGAACCAAGTTATGATGTTTATATATTTTGTCAAGAACGATGATCGGGAATAGTAGGATGACATGCCCTTCAGAGAGTGGAATTGCTGCGCTGTGAGATTCCGCAGGATGCTGTTTCAACCGAAGTCGCCCGGGAGTTGTCTGCTTGATCCCGTTTTACGGCGGGTTAGAGCTGGCCGGCTGCAGCCGTTATCTGCATGAAGTGTCGCGTACAATTAAGGTCACTGCCCCAGAAGGGCAGCTTGCCGCTTGCTACCCAAGCGTATTTGCCCTGTTATAACGCGAAACAAAGGTGGTACCGCGAAAGAACAGCCTTTCGTCCTTTGAGGACGAAAGGCTTTTTTGTCTTTGACCAAGGTTTTTTGTCAAACCCTGAAAAAAGATGATTTTGTAATGGAGGAGTGCAAGTATGACGGAACAGGACAACAAATTAACGACGGAGATGCCAACGACATATGATCCGAAGGCGGCCGAAGAGAAATGGTACAAATACTGGATCGACGGCGAGTTTTTCAAGGCGGGACAGCGTAAGGACGCGGAGCCTTACACGATCGTTATCCCGCCGCCGAACGTAACGGGAATGCTGCACATCGGGCATGCGCTCGATTTTACGCTGCAGGATATCCTGATCCGCACCAAGCGGATGCAAGGGTACGATGCGTTATGGCTTCCGGGTTCGGACCATGCGGGCATCGCCACGCAAACGAAAGTGGAGCAGAAGCTTCGTGAAGAAGGGATCTCCCGCTATGACCTGGGCCGCGAGAAGTTCGTGGATAAGGTATGGGAGTGGAAGGAGAAATACGCGGAAACCATTCATGATCAATGGGCGAAAATGGGCTTTTCTCTCGATTATTCGCGAGAACGGTTTACGCTGGATGAAGGGCTGTCCAAGGCGGTGCGCGAAGTTTTTGTTAAGCTGCACCAAAAAGGGCTCATCTACCGCGGCAAACGTATTATCAACTGGGATCCGGCTGCCCGTACGGCGTTGTCCGATATCGAGGTTGAATACAAAGAAGTTCAAGGACATCTGTATCATCTCTCCTATCCGCTGAAGGATGGTAGCGGACATATCACGGTTGCGACCACACGTCCGGAAACGATGCTGGGCGATACCGCGGTTGCCGTTCACCCGAAAGACGAACGCTATAAAGATATGATCGGAAAAATGCTCGTGCTGCCGATTGTTGGGCGCGAAATTCCGATTATTGCCGACGAATACGTCGACAAAGAATTCGGAAGCGGGGCTGTGAAGATTACGCCTGCGCATGATCCGAACGACTTTGAGGTAGGACTGCGCCATGATCTCCCGCAAATTACCGTGATGGATGAGACCGGCACGATGAATGAGCATGCTGGCAAATACGAGGGGCTCGACCGCAGCGATTGCCGCAAGCAAATTGTTAAGGACCTGAAGGAGCAAGGCGTTCTGATTCGGATTGAAGACCATCTGCACCAGGTGGGACACAGCGAGCGCACAGGCGCAGTTGTAGAACCTTATCTGTCCACGCAGTGGTTCGTCAAAATGCAGCCGCTGGCTGAAGCAGCGATTGCCGCTCAGAAAGCGGGCAAAGGCGTCAACTTCGTGCCTGAACGCTTCGAAAAAACGTATTTGAATTGGATCGAAAACGTACGCGACTGGTGTATTTCCCGTCAGCTCTGGTGGGGACACCGCATTCCGGCATGGTATTGCGAATCCTGCGGGGAGATTCATGTTGCCCAAGATGAGGTAACGAAATGCTCCAAATGCGGTTCGGCCGAACTTCATCAGGACGAAGACGTGCTGGATACATGGTTCAGCTCCGGATTGTGGCCGTTCTCGACGCTTGGCTGGCCTGACCAAACCGAAGATTTGAAACGTTATTATCCGACGGATGTGCTTGTGACCGGATATGACATCATTTATTTCTGGGTTGCGCGGATGATTTTTACCGCTCTTGAGTTTACCGGGGAAATTCCATTCAAGGATGTTCTGATGCATGGCTTGGTACGCGATCCGGAAGGCAAAAAGATGTCGAAGTCGCTTGGCAACGGGGTCGATCCGCTCGATGTTATCGAGAAATACGGTGCGGACGCGATGCGCTATATGATTTCAACCAGCAGCACGCCCGGGCAGGATCTGCGTTTCCGCTGGGAGCGGGTAGAGCAGGCCCGGAATTTTGCTAACAAAATTTGGAATGCTTCGCGTTTTGCGCTCATGAATCTCGAAGGATTCGCATATGACGACATTGACATAAGCGGTGAACTGAGCACGGCTGACCGCTGGATTCTGCACCGACTGAACGAAACTTCCCGCGACATTACGCGTCTAATAGATGCCTATGAATTTGGGGAAACCGGTCGTTTGCTTTATAACTTCATCTGGGATGATCTTTGCGACTGGTATATCGAGTTTTCAAAACTGTCGCTGTACGGGGAAGACGAAGCGGCGAAGAAAACGACGAAATCGGTACTTGCTTATGTGCTTGACCGCACACTGCGCATGATCCATCCGTTTATGCCGTTTATCTCCGAGGAGATTTGGCAGCATCTTCCGCATCAGGGCGAGACGATCACGCTGGCCGCTTGGCCTACGTATGATCCGGCTCTTGAAAATGCCGACGCTGCGCGCGAAATGTCCTTGCTCATGGATATGATCCGCGCCGTACGCAACATTCGGGCCGAAGTGAACGTACCAATGAGCAAAAAGGTCGAACTTATGCTCAGCGCCGGGGATGATCAGGTACTGCAAATCGTGAACCGCAATGAAATTTACGTTCAGCGCTTCTGCAACACGTCGAGCTTTGTTGCTGGAGTTGCACTTGAGGCACCGGATAAAGCGATGACTGCGGTCGTAACCGGAGCCGAGCTTTATTTGCCGCTTGCGGGGCTGATCGATATCGACCAGGAAATTGCCCGTCTTGAAAAGGAGCTCGCGCACCTGACCAGCGAAGTGGAGCGCGTTGAGAAGAAACTCGGTAACCAAGGCTTCGTGTCCAAAGCGCCTGCGAAGGTCATCGAAGAAGAAAAAGCCAAGATGGCCGATTACTCCGAAAAACGGAGCAAGGTGATAGCGCGGATCGAAGAGCTGAAGGGCTGAAATTGAGCAGTTACGATTGACCGGGGAGCTTGCAATAAGGCGCGATCAAAAAAATAATAGACCATTCGATTTGCCTGAATCTTGCAATGACGAGTATTTTTCGTGCAAATCTGATTCACAATTTTTTTTGATCGCGCCTACCTGGACCAAATATATTCAGAAGGTGAATGGGAAATGGGAGATCAATTTGAAGCTTCTGCGCATCTGCACACCTATACGGAAGCTGCAGACTGGATTAACGGGCTGATTCCTTTCGGAATCCGCCCCGGCATGTCAAGAATTGAAAAAATGATGGAAATGCTGGGAAATCCACACCAGCGGCTGAAATTCATTCATGTGGCGGGGACGAACGGCAAAGGTTCGACCTGCGCGTTCCTGACACGGGTCCTGCTGCAAAACGGTTATACGGTGGGAACGTTCACTTCCCCCTACATCACCAAATTCACGAACCGGTTTCAATATAACGGCGAGGATATTCCCGAGGAGACCTTGCTTGCTCTTACGAACCGCCTTTACCCGATTGTGCAGGCTATTTCAGCGACCGAGCTCGGATCCCCGACGATGTTCGAAGTTTCGACGGCGCTCGCGATTCTTTATTTTGCTGAGGAATGCGTGCCGGATATTGTCGTATGGGAGACGGGGCTTGGGGGAAGGCTGGATGTAACCAATATTGTATATCCAGTGGTCTCGGTCATTACCAATGTAGGTATGGACCATACCGACATTCTTGGCGATACCGTAGAACAAATTGCTTTTGAGAAGGCGGGGATCATCAAACCAGGTGTGCCTGTGGTAAGCTGCGTTCAGCAGCCTGAAGCAGTTGAAGTTCTGCGGAAAAAAGCGGAGGAATGCCGTTCGACCCTGTATTTGGCAGGAGAAACATTCAATTATGAATATACGGGCGAGCAAGGTTCATATCAATCCTTCCATTTTACCGGACCCTTCCGTGAGTATGATATTGAGATCAGCATGAAAGGGGAGCATCAAATCGCCAATGCATCCGGGGCCCTGATGGCTCTGGAGGTTTTGCGCCAGTACATGGCTTTTGTCATGGAAGAAGAAGATATTTTGAAAGGATTCCGTGAAACGGCATGGGCCGGACGGATGGAGGAAATATCCGGTCCGCCGCGCATCGTGCTGGATGGAGCCCATAATCCGGAGGGCGCGGAATCCTTGCGGAAAAGCATTGAACGGCATTATCCGCATAAACACTTAAATTTGATGATGGGAATGCTGTCGAATAAGCATCATGAATCCTATTTGAAGCATATACTTCCTATAGTGGATACGCTTATCCTGACCGAGCCGGACTTCCGGAGAAAAATGGATGCCGCCGAGCTGCATGAAATTGCGGAGGGGCAGAAGCATTCCTACGGCAAACCAGGTTTGCAGATCATCGTAGAACCGGATTGGAAAAACGCACTAGAACTACTTAAGTCACGGACAGAAGCGGAGGATTTGGCGGTGGTATCCGGCACGCTGTATCTAATCTCGGATGTGCGGGCCGCTTTGCTGGGTCAAACCGATTCTGAAAAAGGTTGGTGAAAATCTGTTGAATTCTGAACATGTTCATTTTATCGGTATTGGTGGCTACGGGATGAGCGCCATTGCACGGGTTATGCTTGAAATGGGATACAAGGTCACAGGTTCGGATGTGGCTTCCCAGGAATTAACGGAAAAGTTGGCTGCCAAAGGCGCCAAAATTTATATCGGACATACGGCCGAACAGGTGCATGGAGCGGATTTGGTCGTGTACTCGACAGCTTTGTCCAAGGATAATGTGGAGCGGGTGGAAGCGGAACACCTTAACATTCCGATTCTGCACCGTTCACAGATGCTGGCAAGATTGTTGAACGAAAGAAAAGGCGTGGCCGTTGCCGGAGCGCACGGCAAAACGACGACGTCCTCCATGATCGCATTGGTCATGGAGGAATGCGGAGTTGACCCGACGTATATCATCGGCGGGGAGATTATGAATGTGGGCACGAATGCCAAGGCCGGCAAAGGCGAATTCGTCGTAGCCGAAGCCGATGAAAGCGATGGCTCGTTCTTGCAGTACCATCCTTGGATCGGCGTTGTGACCAATATCGAAGCCGATCACCTGGAAAATTACGACGGGGATTTTGGAAAACTGAAGAAAGCGTATGTTCAGTTTCTGAATCAGATCCGTGAGGATGGAACAGCAGTTGTATGTGCGGATGATGCCAATATCCGCTCGATCATTCCGGGCATTCACTGCCAGGTGGTCACATACGGCATTGAAGCCGATGCGGAATATACGGCCGATGAAATTGTTCTCGGCGACCGTCATGTCACCTTCACGATGAAGCATAATAATGTTCCCCTCGGAACTGTTGAGCTTCCTGTGCCGGGACGACATAATGTATCCAATGCGATGGCTACCATCATTTCATGCCTTAAAGCAGGCATTCCGTTTGAGCAAATCGCCAAAGCGATTTCCAAGTTTCATGGGGCCAAGCGCCGCTTTCAGGTGCTCGGCGAGAAGAACGATATTCTCATTATCGACGACTACGCCCATCATCCGACGGAGATCGAAGCAACGATTCAAGCAGCCAAAGCGACGGGCAAACGCATTGTTGCCGTATTCCAGCCGCAGCGGTATACCCGCACTTTCTTCTTGCTGGATGCCTTCAGCCGCGCGTTTGGCGAAGCGGATGAAGTAATCATCACGGATATCTATTCGCCGACAGGCGAGAAGCAGATCGAGGGCGTAAGTTCTTCCAAGCTGGTAGAGTTGATCGTTAAGAACAGCAACGCCAGCGCCAGATATCTTCCGACGAAGGAAGATGTGCTGAACGATCTGCAGCAAAAACTCGAGCCGGGTACTTTGGTGATTACGATGGGAGCCGGGGACATTTGGAAGGTCGGCTACCAACTGGCGAAGGAGCTATAGCCCCTGCAGGGGCACGGCTGCTTACATAGGATTGTTTCGCCTTAAAGGATAGGGCTGTTTCATTGTGGGGCTTGGCCGCATAATGAAACAGCCTTTTTGGTTTTTTTCAGGCGGCATAACTTTGGACAATCTGTCATATATACTCTGTAATGAGACATGGGTGAGGTGTATGGCCGTGAATAAAGCGAGAATGACTTTTCGTTTTAATGAGGATAGCGCCCGTCAGGTTGAAGTTGTGCAGGAGGAACATAAAACCGCTCCGATAATGTCCGATGAGGGAACAAGAGGATTTCAAAGGCTGGAGCATAAGGACAGCTGCTTAGATTCCCGCGGGGACCTTGCACGGGATGGGGGAAATGATGCCTGGAATCACCGGCATGAGATGCCAAGCGCGATACAGATCCGGTCAGAATCCTCGGATCCGGGCGCTGAGCCTTTGAACCAGGATGTTACATTAAACGAGATATTGCCCAAGCAGCAGACAGGCCGGATGGAAGAGGAAAACAGGCGGGAGGACGGGGAAGAGTACTGGCGGTACGACAACGGAGTCTCGGATCAGGGAGAGCCTTGGCGAAATATTGCGGATATGGTGTATCCGCAGCTTGGAGACGTGACCTACCGTCCGAGACGTCCCGTCTCACTGTGGAAGATCATTGGAACCGTCACTGGCGCCGTGGTGACGGGAGCGTTGTTCGGGCTGGTTTTGCTCTCCTTCTTCAAGGACGGCACAGGAGCTTCTTTGTTACCGGTAAAGCCCGGCGCGGAAAACCCGGCTGCGATCCAGAAGGCAACAGTCGACAAGGCGGCGCCTGTTGCCGTGCAAATCCAGGGACAGTCGTATTATGTGCTTCAATATGGCGTATTTAGCAGCAAAGAGCGGGTCGCTCAGGCTAAAAAGGAGCTCCAGCAGTACGGTATAGCCGCAGAAAGCGATCCGGATCAGGAAAACAGGGTGTATGCCGGCATCTCGCCTGACCGCGAGCAGGCCAAACTTCTCAGCAGCCAACTGAAGGCCGCCAGGGGAATGGATCTGTACGTCAGGGAAATTTCGTTGCCTGCGGCAAACGAATTGAAATTTGGCGGGGAAGCGAAGGTCGTTAACCAATATTTTGCTGTGAGCTCCGAGTTTGTTTCAACGCTTTGCAAACTTTCCGTCACGCTGCTTGGGCAGGAGAAACCGGCTGCTCTGACTTCGGATCAGACGGCAGCGGTCACCGATCTCCACAGCCGCTGGATGGAAGCGATAAAATCGCTTCAGACCGGGCTTGGGGCGGATGGGGAGAAGCTTGCCTTGCAGCTTGAGCAAACGATGAACAGCGCAATTTCCGCGGTAACGGAATACAATCGGAACGCATCCAAGGGACTGCTGTGGGAAGTTCAATCCAGTATGATGAAATATGTCATGCAGCAAAAAGAATTAATTAGTGTACTGGAAAAAGCATAGTATGCCAAACGCTTCCGGCAAGGAACTGGAAATAGTTCCCCATGCCGGATTTCTGTTTGTATTGATGTCCAAATAAACGTATAATAAATTGGGTGTCAAATTATGGCGAGGGAAGAGAAGGATGAAGAAGAACGTAGGAATACTGCTCTTATTTTTGCTGCTTGGCTGGCTGGCAGGAGCCTGGATCGCAAAGGCCCTGGAACCTGTTCAAGCCCTTTCTTTTCTGACCGCATCAACGATGATTAAGTGGTCACCACAAGCTAATTTGGACATTATCAGCTACAATATCACCATTCAAATGAAATTGAGCCTGCTTAGTTTGATCGGCGTCATTATCTCCGTGTGGCTGTATCGCAGGCTGTAACTAACAGAGAAGGAGATCCTTTCATTGAAATCAAACACTTCGCGCCGTATAGTACTTGCGTCGACCTCACCCAGAAGGCAGGAACTGATTGCTTCTCTACATATACCGTATGAGATTCATCCAAGTCATGTAGATGAACATACTCCTAAGGAGTGGTCTCCTGAACATATTGTAGAAGAGCTTTCGCTTCGCAAAGCGCAGGCTGTATATGCCGAGATTGCTGATCCAGGGGAGGATGCTGTCGTTGTCGGCAGCGATACCATCGTTGTCCTGGGGGATGAGGTACTTGGCAAACCTGCGGATGATGAAGACGCCTTTCGGATGCTGAAATCATTACAGGGCAGAACCCATCAGGTATACACGGGGATCGCCTGTATCGATGCGGCAAACGGACAAACGCAGGTTCGCCACCGCATGACCCTGGTCACGATGAAAGAACTATCGGATGCCCAGATTAAGGCTTATATCAAGAGCGGCGAGCCGAGCGACAAGGCAGGGGACTACGACACCACAATGCACCTTGGAGACATTGGTCAGTATCGTGTATTATCTCAGTCGCCAAGCGGACAGCCAGAGGTAATTGTGGGACATACTGTCAGTAAAGTAACGTTTAGACCTATGAGTGACGCGGAAATCGAAGCTTATGTAAAAACTGGTGAGCCACTCGATAAGGCAGGAAGTTACGGGGCACAGGGGTTGGGCGCTGTTTTTATTGAAAAAATTGAGGGTGATTTTTTCAGTATAATGGGGCTACCCTTAAACCTGTTGTACCAAATGCTCCTGAAATTTGGTATTAGTCCATTTCAAGAAAAATAGAGTTTTTCTAACGGAAGGTGCTAAAATTTTTAGCACCTTTTTCGTGGTATTCGACCTTATATACTTGGGTTTCATCTGAAGGACAAAATGTTAGCACATTTAAAAAGCTAAAGGAGAAATCCATAAGCTGTGTTTTATTTTGTAGAGAATTTGAAATTCGGATTTGGATACACTTGTACGATTTAAACAAGTACGCTAGAATACACAACAACTTTACAATACTTATATTTTATGGCGTGGGGGTTGGTCGACCACGAAATGCGACCTTATGTTGAAACTGAACTAACGCGTTTAAGAGAACATCAGAAGGACGGTGATTTCCAATGAAGCTCGAGCTAAAAGAAAAGTTGTTCACTCGCTTCCCTTGGTCGATACCAGACAAATCTGACACCATGAGTCCTTGGACACAATATACTTTTGAATGTGGGGACGGCTGGTATCAAATCCTCTGGGACATGTTCACTGAAATAGAAGAAGTCTATAAAAATAATGGAATCAAGATCAAACTAACTGTTGGGCAAATCAAACAAAAATTCGGAGAGTTGAGAGTTTATATTCACGATGCACTTCCCGAAGTCAATGAACTGATAGTTAAGTATCAAGAGATTTCGGTAAAGATATGCGAGGGATGTGGTATTGAGAGTAGCATTCAGCGGAGAGTGCATTACTGGACAACATTATGCGATGACTGTTACGATAAGCGGATTGAAGAAGCAAGAGTAGGATTAGGGTGAATGTCTAATATTATAGGTATTTTCGATGGCTTTTTACCATCCTTCGAAAGTGGGTAACGTTAATAAAGATCTGCAGAATGTATCGAGGAATTCGTAGGGTGACTCCCTTCTACATCACTGGCAAGGCTTCACACTAAGTGTGGGGCTTTGCTTTTTTTTTATTTAAGGTTTTTCTTTTCAAATCGACCTCATTCAAGCTAATGTATTAAAAACGATAACCGGACGTAATTTGGAGGAATGAGAATTGTGACAAATATTACGGGCTACTGGAGCCAAGGAGAAATCATTTATACACATATGGAGGAAGAGGGTATCGCTTTCTTTCCTAAAGGAACAGGATTATTAATTTGGTTCAACCCTTATGTAGAAATAATTGATACATTTCACTGGAGGCATCAGAATGAGAGAGTTTCACTTTTAGGCAAAAAGCAAATTACCTTTCGAGATGATGATCTTTCTGAGATCAAACCTTCTGATCTTAGTGTCGCTGACATTTTAATGAATATGGTCAAACGTAAGTCAATCAATAGCGGAACTGTAAAGGCACTTGAATTCCTAGAGCCAATAGGGTATTCATCTGAAAGTCGATTTGGTTTTATATGCAGGGATATATGGGGTATGGATCATTACAAAAGAAAGCAAGAAGTAATAATGAAATATGGTGAACTCCAGAAAAGTGAAAATTGAAATACACAATCAAGGCAGCTTAAATCCTCAAGCTGTCTTGATTTTTTTTGCACTTAACATACTGCGAGTGATTATTTCTTCAAAAAGAATTTTTAGGGACATGAAAATTCTCGATACTTCAACACCTGAAAGTCAACCAAAAACATATTAAGTAAGAACAATTTTTAAACAATGCAAACTAAAAGAACGGAGGGATACAGTTGAGTGAACCAGAATGGATCGAGGAGTATCTTATGGACATGGATGATGAAGATGCCGCCGCGCCTACCGAGATAAGCTTGAACGCTCTAGCGGCAATGGCACAGGACTTTGCAACTCTAACTGGACTTGATTCAAGTCAATTGCGACACCTTCTAATGGAAAGGGCATTACTGCCACTAGCCTTGAAGAAAGATTTGAACAACGATATAATCCTTTCTTTCAGCAATGAAGATGGCAAGTACAAAGCATTGGTATGTGAGCTATATCCGACTTTGGCTAAGTTAGTGGACAATGTAGATCATTCAAAGAATCGTCCATATTTACAGGAGCTTCTTACAGTTGCAATGTCATTAGTTGTTTGGAACGCAATCGAGAATAAAGTAAAGGCGAAGTCAATCGATACGAAGCAGTTTCAAGGAGTTACCCAACAAGTTTGTGACTCTACGGTTTATTTTGAAAACGAAGTCTTTCCGATCACCGACTTTGTAAGATCAGTTGCAGTAGAGCGCCGCTCCGTAGAGAAGGGTGATTTTGAAGTCATTTCAGATTTGCTTGGGGTATTGAAAGCCTTGAACACTGTCGGAACAGGAAACTCATCGGTTGTTTCTGAAATAGCCACTGAGCCAACACAGGATAAGCAAACCTATATCAAAGAGCTTGCGGCAAAAGGTTTCTTCCCAAAAGATAATAAGACGTCAGTAGCCGGGAAGACGGGTATTCATGACACTCTGATTGGCTTAATCAAGCTGTTCTATTCTGAGTCACCAGTAAGTAGTCTTGGCTTCAAGGATAAAGTGTACATGGTCAATCAATCCCTTTTGGAGTCCAAAGGAGTTAATCCAAAAGGAGTCGATATCTGGAACGCAGCAACGTACACTCTGGACGAAGATTTGATGTTCCGAGTATTCATCAAAGAAGACGATATTTCATTTACAGTTCTGATAAAGCTACCAGTAGGAGTCACCAATTTTGATTTCTCGAGAAAGTCCAGCGAATTGGACGCTATCCCGTTATTATTCAGCAACATGAATCCTTCAGCGGGAACCGTCTACTCCAGTTCCTTAATGAAACAACCGAGAGTCTGTAACTTAGGCTCAACGAGGAAAGTTACGGCAGCCTACGATTGTATCGAAATGGTTTTATCCAAGGACTTACTGGCATTCCGAAACGCAAATTGGTCTTTGCGGGATTACATTAGAGCTTGTCAGGGCGAACAGAACGCCTTTGCTTCATTCGATGATTTGTCTTTAGGTGAGAAGATCGTTGTCGGCGTCATGCCAGGAGCTTTGAAAGCCGAACGATTTGACTGTTCAGGAAAATACAATGTGAGCGGTATTGTAGGTGGAGGAGCCGGTTCAGGTAAGACCGCAATGTATGACAGCTTATTGGTGCAATCAGTTGCCTTACAGGGGGTTGAAGGTAACGGCGCTGTGGTTTTGATCGACCAAAAGGAAGAATGGGTTCCGATTTGGAGGAAGGTGTTTAACAGCTTAGGAGTACCGTTTTACGGTTTTGATGGAGAAGTCCTTAACTCTGCAGAATTGAAATGGGGCGACATCAAGCGAGGGGAAAGAGTAGTCGAGAATATTCCCTTTAAGGTCAATGCTTATATCGGGGGTATCCTTTTTGCCAGAGTGGTTTATCAAACGATTCAGGTTATTCTCAAGGAGACAGGCTGTTCTGACATTATCGAGTTTAATAAAGGCAATCACAATTACAAGGGAATCACAAGGCTTCCGCGCATCTTCTTTTTGGTCGATGAGCTGAATTCTCTTTATGCAAGCATCAAAGGTGATCCTGCAATTCCGCAGAGTGTTTACAAAGGATTGATTTTAGCAAGGTTGACCAGAACAAGCGGCTTCCACTGGTTATTAGGTGGTCAAGATCCGAGTAAGACGCTAATCGCCAGTGATGAGCGAAGCAACTATAACTACAATATCTTCGGCAAGATGGCAGACGAGCGCTATGAGTATTTCGGGGTCACTCAGAATCAAGCGGTTCAAGGCTATGAGAAGAAGCATGGTACCCTCGATAATCCGAGTCCAATCCTGAGCCAGGGGGTATTTTACGCGGGACCGAAAGGGAAAACGGATTTGGTTAAGAGTTTGTTTGTTTCGAAGGATGAACGTCTGGACGCAATCAGAGACTTAAATTCTTCACTTAGCGGCATGCAAGAATTGGACAAAATCGTAAGATTAGCTTTAGCTGAAGGTTATTTTGATGCATTTGAAGTTACATTAGGTAAGCCCAATAACATTGTGTATGTAACCCTTCGTAATTTAGGGGTTATCTCACAAAAGGAATTTGAATATTACACCGAACGTGTATTGAGCGGAAATAACAATGACACATCGGACGTACTTGATGATGCATTGAATGTGTATGAAGCCGATTTTGTTAAAAAGAGCCCAACCACGTCCAACGTAGTTGAGCAGAATCGCCCACTCGAGAAAACATATAGTAGGACGATTTTACCCGAAAGACGAGAAGAACCAGACAACGTCTTGCAATCGAAGAATGCTCGACGTGTAAATCTTAATCCCGTAGTCCATGACCCATACATCCCACCAAGAGAACAAAATGCTTTTTCAGCAACATATGATGCTCAGATTGATCCCGAGGTAAATCCATTTGAAGTATTCAAAGTTGAGAATCGGGAGAACCTCAATCCGATCTCATCTATGACGGCATTCAGAATGATGTCGGATATGCTTATGAAGCAGATTAAGCAAATGGTTGGAGATTTGAAAAGGATTGAAAGCTTTGAAGTCACTGGTAATGGTCTTATCATCAACGATGTTGCATTTAGACCGAGGTTCTCACAAGAAGTATTGAAATCTATGCCTTATGCAATAAGAGTTCAAGTTGAGAAGGGAAATGTCGTAGAGCTATTCCATTTCAAAAACATCTTTAGGTTCAAAAATTTAGTTTGTCTTCGAATTGATAATGCCCGGCTTGCAGAGGGTCGTGTGAGACGCGAAATTGGTTGGAGTCAGAGAAAGTCATGGTTCAAGCTATTCGATCGTTTCCGTTATCTCAGTGAGCTGTATATCGGTGGAGAGTTAATTGCAGATGAGGAGACGGCTAAGGAGTATGACAATCGTGGTCGCGGCGGATTCACGTTAACGGAAAAGTTGAGAAATGCATTCGGTCTTGGGGTAAATGTGGTTTCGTCCTCTCACATGGAACGTGTTTGGGATTCAAAGCCGGTAAGAGTCATGGGAAGTGCGGTAGGATGGACACTAGCCTTTAAAGGGGTAACGTTGGCAGCGAGTTTACTCGGTCCTTGGGGGATCGTTTTCGCAGGTCTTGCAGGTTATAAAGCCTATCAGGAACTAAGAAATCGCCAAGGACATAAACAAACTCAAGTACCAAAACACCTTCAAGGGAAAATGCCAATTCAACAACAAAGGCAAAGTCAGTGGCAATGGCAACAGCAACAGCAAACTCAGGACCCAAGATATCGCCAAGGGACAAAGCGAACTAGACGCTGACCTTGAACTGGCAGTATGACCTTGTCGAATAAAATTGACTTAGCTAATCGGTACATGAGCTTATGGATGATTGTTCAATTTATGCTATTGAAAATTCACTGAATTTCAGGACAAGTTCTCCAAGCAAATTTATAGTACATGTAAAGGAAAAACCAAACGTAAAGGAGGAACGACCAATGCCACCTTATGTAAATGAGGATACCAAGATCTACTCATCGACCGTATACACTAAGGGCAGCTCTAAACGGACTTTCAGTTTTGTCATCAAAGGTATGATAATAAGCGCAGCATTTCTTGCTGGTATAGCTTCAGGGGGGATTTCGGCTCTTGCAGCACCGACTCCCTCCATCCCTCCAACCATCGCCGCGCAACAAGTCCAAGTCAATTTCGAAGATGAGGCGACATTAATAGCCAATCTCAACATGGCGGTTAAAGCGATTAAGGAAGAGGGATGGACGATAGAGAGATTGACCAAGATCATGGATCAATTAACCTTGATTGAGGACAGGTTATTTGAAGGGAATATTTTCAAGGGCAAAGGGAAGTTGAGAAGCCCTCTGAAAACTGCTCTTGCCGAAACTGAAAAAGTGTTTACGGCTCATGGAGCTGATGGATTGTCTACCCTTCGCGAGAATGATGCTCCTGAAAGATTGTATCGAATGCAGGAAATGCTTGGAATGAAGTCCAACCGGAATAATGTTAATTTAGCGCCAGTTGGTCAAAAGAACGAGGTAAAGATCGCTTCAACAGTCAAGGACGAGGTAACAGTCTACATCGATGGTGTTAAGCAAAACTTCCCGCAGTCAGCAATCGTAAAGAATGGAAATACTCTTGTTCCCTTGAGAGGGGTATTTGAAGCGTTAAAAGCGGAAGTAAAATGGGATCAGCCAACTCAAACAGCTACAGCAACTAAAGGAAACACGACCATTAAACTCACGATTGGGCAATCAACAGCTTATGTTAATGGTAAAGCAGTACAACTGTCAGCTAAAGGTGAAGTCATTAATGGAGCGACAATGGTTCCACTTCGCTTTGTTAGCGAAGCCCTTGGGGGAGAAGTTAAATGGGACTCGAAAACAATGACAGCTTATATTGAAAGTGCAAAAGCATCTGATTCGGGTAAGCAACAGGCAGTTGACGGTATTTCTGTAAAGCACGGTAAACACACATACGCTAGTCGAAACCAGAGTGAGTACGATCAAGTAATGAAAATTGTTGAGAATGCGATAAAAGGTTATGACGAATCTGGTTTTGGAGGTGTATATCAGAAGTACTATTACGAATACCTCGATGGAGCTAGATGGTCAGGCGATAAATCGGATCGATCCGACCGAAATCGTGGCTTGTATGCTGCAGAGAATTCAATTGGCGATTTAATAAAGGCTGGAGTCAGTAAAGAAGAGATCGTAAAGGTCGACACAATAGCTTCGATAGCCTATGACTTATTACGAGGGGTACCAGACCCTAAAGATGGCTCTCCGAGATCCGCTTACGACGCCCTTGCACGTTCCCCTCGCATGACAGATTGCGATTCTGACAGTCAGGTGTTTTCAGCAGTATTTGACGCGATGGGCTATAACACGATGATTGGCTCCAGTCCAAATCATGCTCAGGTGTACGTTGAGATAGACGGTAATTGGTATTCAATCATATCTGGCTCGTTTTCTAACGCAGGAACTAGTACTGATATTTCAAAATTCCTGAAAGAAAACCCAGATAGGGGAATCCATACTCAGCCGACTTTCGGAGCTGTGATAAGCAGATAATAAGATCAGTATGAGGCGATGTCATCCACGACATCGTCTTTTTAATTTTGTGAAGATTTTTCAAGACCTAAGCCCAATTTCAAGAGTTGGCGGGACATCTAACTTATAGATACAAGCAAAAGACTGTCATCCAAAACAGTTGAGCAAAACAAGAACAGCAAAAGGGAGGAAATGAAGGATGAGAAGGATAGTTTCCAGCATGTTAGTCCTCGCCTTGCTTCTTTCGTTATTCGCGGCTTCAGCCTTTGCGAGTGAAGTTGAGCCTAACGAAGTTGTCCAGAGCGAAATTGGAACAGAAGGAGGAACACAGTCCGAAGCGGTCAATTCAGTCAATGAAGCCACCCTGACCGAAGAAGTGACCGATGATTTATCCAGTCAGTCCATTCAACCCAATGAGACCGCACAACCCGAAGAGACTATAACGAAAGTCTCTGCCGACAACACATCTCTAACAGTAACAGATGGTCTGCACGTTGTAGTTTATTACGATTCTGATCAAGGTACCTACATCCCCGAGTTCAATTTGGAATTATGGAATGTAGCCGAAGACAAATTGATTAGCAGCGCTGTAGGCAACAGCCAGAACTTCAGTAACGGCAAGTATAGCCTGATTTTCAATCACCCAGGCTACAAGCTTGGCGACCAGTTTGCTCTAATCCTAAGAAGTGCAGACGGTATCATCGAAGAGGTCAATTTCAATGGATACAGCTTGAAGGTAAACACCCACTTCAAATTCGGCATAGAGCCATTCGTTTATTATGAAGGGGTAAATGACGAGAAGGTTTTCCAATACCTGACCGCCACGAAGCTTAACCCCATCGAGGCTTCGCTTAAGACCAACGGGAAAAAGATTGGACTGCAGCTCCAATCCGAATCAGGTTCCCCTTTGAAGCAGTTACCAATCAACATCAAGCTTTTGGAGGGCAAAGGAACCTTAACCGCCAAGTCAGATGACAGTGGTATGGTATGGCTCGACAGCAACAAGCTAACTTGGAAATTCCTCGTTTCATCGGAAGGTAAGGTCGCCAAGGACGGTTCAAATGGCAAAGCCGAAATCGAGCTTCCTGCTACAGTTATAGCCAACACGCAGAAGAGCGTCCTGACTTTCCCGATCATATTTGAAAATCAGGTAACCAGCGGCACTATGAAGGTAAACTTCACGACCGATGCCAATACAGACCTGAGTAAAGCATGGTCAGAATTCGATATTGCTCTTTCCGATCCGAATGGGGTATCCAGTACTTTCTCTGCGAATCTGGACACTACGGAGATCGAAGGCATCGCAGACGGCAAATACAAGGCATCGATCACATCCAAGTATGCCGAGGTCAAGTTCAATTCCGATGCCCTTGTTACCCTGAGTGATGGTAAAGGGGGCATCGGGGGCATCGTTAAGCCGAAGCATCTCCTCGAAATTAGTAAGGACGGCAAATCATTCAACTTCTCTGTCATCAACGTTGAGAAGGTTGCGGACAAGCAATACAAAGGCACTAATCCAATCTCATTCGCGGTAACGCCGGGAGAATCGTTTATGATTAAGGATAACGATACAGGTAAAGTAGAGACAGTAGCCATCGACGCCAACTCCCCGATCACTAGAGTCGTTTTAGGCGCAGGAGTCGTATTTGGTGGTTCGGCAAGCACACCCCATACAGGTGATGACATTGTCTATTTAGTAATTGGTTTTATCCTGTCATTGAGTGTAGCGGCAGGATGCTTTGTTCTCTACAACAGAAAGCGTAAAAAATCGTCACCTAAGATTTCGGCATTGAGTATTATGCTGGCGGTCGCATTGGTAGCTCCGCTTTTTGCTCCTTCGGGGGTTCACGCAGCTTCTTCGGATGCAAACGTGGGAGGTACTCCACCTGCATCGGGCGGTGCTAATTCATCAACTGCGGCAGGTACGTTCCAAACCTCCGAGCGGATCGCCGTATTGCAGTTTGGTTTTATCCCGAACAAGGTAAAATCGGATGGTAAGGGGGTTCTGAATCCCGACTCGAAGAAGGCTGATCTCGAAGATCCGTTCAAGTTCAATTATGAAGACCTGTTGTTCTACATGGCTCCAAGCAAGACTTCGGACAACTTATTCCGTAAAGCTGGCTCAGGCTTAATCACCTTTGAGCGAGGAACTGGAGTATCGACTCTTTACGGAAACAACCCACTCTATCCAGCCAGCCCTAAAGGTCAGAGCCATGCCGAGTTGATGAAGCGTACTTTGGATTACGCCGACAAAGCCATAGCCAAATCGAGCAACATCAACTACTTCGAGCAAATCATTGCCGATACGCTGTACAATATCGCTCCGAGCGATTCGAACCGTACTCTTTCCGGTGAAGGTAACGTGAAGGTGATTGGTGATTCCTTGAAAGGGATGATCGAAGCCTACATTCTCCGTCACGGTAGCCAAGATGCAGGAGAGCAGTTCGATGCCCAAGTTATTGGCAGTCTGATGTTCTCGGGGTATCTGGACTTGATCAAGTCAAAAGGAATCTTGAAAGGCGAGGACTACATCACTTTCGAACAAATGATGCGTGACAAGTTCAACAAGAATGAACTGATCTTCTTCGCCCAAACAGTTATCGGTATCTCGGTCAAGGATAGTCGTAGTGCATATGATCGTGACTATGCCTTTATCTCGATGCACGATGCAACGGACTGGTATCTCTGGACAAGACAAAAGGCTCGTCCGACCGATTCCGTTCTGCAGGGGTTAACAGCAAATCGAGAATTTGAAGCTGTCTCGAAAGGTGGAGCTACCTCTGCCGAGCAAGGTTCCCAATCTCCATACAAGGAGAACGGCAACCTCCCGAATACGTTCAGAACATATGCCCGAGACTTCTACGCCAGAACGTTGAAGCCAGTAAGTTCGGCAATCCCGATGTCATCGGACGCTTCGGTCAATGGATTCGGCGGTTGGGGTTATCAACCTTGGGGTTACGGAGACGGAGAAGCTGCGAAAAAGCCTGCAATTACAGCTGAGTTGAACGTAACGTTAGTTGACAAAAACGGTAACCCGACAAAAGAATCATTCACGGTTCCAGTCAATGGATGGTCAGAAGAAAGCCAGAAGTATTTGGGTGATTTGAAGTCAGCAAGCGATGTATTCATCGCAGGGGGTATGTCTGTAGGGCATAACGGCAAGACCTACGACATTCTTCCAGACGAAAGAGCCAAATTTGAACTTATTGATATGAAGGACAAAGAAAATCTCAATAAGCGTCATCTTACGAAAGGAGCAACTGGAGAAGAAGGGACAATTTCCATTCCTACATCTGGTTCAGACCTTTGGGAAATTGAGCTTGGGTGGGATACTCCGCTTCCGATGGATCTGCATAAGTATTTAGGTGGAGATGACCCTGCGAACAGTTCTGTAACGGAGAACAAATATAACGGTTCAGATGCTTATTCAAATGCCAAGCTTACTTTGTTCGTGAAAGCTAATGAGGACTCAATTGAGCCAATCGCTTCGAACTACGATGTTCCTCAATGGAGACTTTCGAAGTATTGGGATAACATCTCAGATAAAGGCATCAACAAAGCGAAGTTCAATTTGTCTTTACCGATCAGCACGTTCACGAACCCTAAACTTAGTCCTTCTGGAAACACATTGTTCAGCTTAGTTGATCCAGACTTGAGTAATACACCTTGGGCATTAAGCCGAGCCAAACTGTTTAATGATACACCAACCAAAAACATCTCGGTATACAATCCTTCTGCATCGTTCAATCTAGCTGGCGATCTGTTAGCTGTTCGAGATAACAATTCGGTAGCGAATATCAAACTGGCTTCATGGTTGAACAATTTCAGTTTATTTGATGGAAGGATCGCTTCAGCAAGTACAGGCGCAGCTGAGAATAAGCCAGTTGTATCGAAGTCACATGATTTTAAATATGGGGTAAAAAGCCCTTATTCCTCCTATACGTACAGCGAGACGAGATACAATTGGGTTTCAACGCAGTATGGTGGTTATTATGTTCCATATACTTGGTCGGGGTCGGCAACACCGTCGTATCTGACGGCAGACTATGAAACAAGCATCCGCTTTAACCGTTACATTCCGAAAGATAGCTCGGCTCCAAAAGCGATTGCCGATGCTTCCGATTCAGCTAACGGTATGCTCTGGCAAGCCAAACAAGGCAAAGAAACCTTAAAAGTGAATCCAGAGGTTCTATACGCCTACGATGATGCGTCAGGAAACACAAGTGTTGCCTTCGCCGCGGGCGACAAGCTGAGAGAAATTCGTCCAGTGAGCTACAATCTGGCTCAATTCGTTAATGTTGGGGTCAAGCCAGAAGTAGTCGGCGCAAGTACGGCGACCGATGCAAATGCAAAAGCCCTAGCGAAGAATCTGAACGCTGGAGGTAAGCAGGTCATCTATAAGGGGTCAGCGATAACCACGAACTTTGAAGTGACGGGCGAATTGGAGTTGAAGACCTTTGCTCTCGACATCGGTTCTTCCGCACTTAAGAAAGCTTGGAATCCATCCTCGGCTTATAGTACGGATGCCATCAATGAAACATACTTGAGCGAGTATGCAACCAAGGATGAGGCTACTGGTAGGTGGCAAGTAACCTTCGATGCGAATGGTAAACTGGTCATCGACAATAAGGAGCATGGTGGTCAATCTGCCAAGCTGACAGCAACAGAGTCGAGTAAAGCTATCAAGGAACACACATTGGAAGTGCGCGGCGGCAAATTGGTTGGGGTTGATGGCAATCGAAACTTAGACAGCCTTCCGCAAGAATTGAAGGACGCTCTCACTCGGATGCATATTCTCGGTAACGATAACATCTTCAGTTCCTTCGAGAGCGGCAACGGTGATAAGCTTACTGAGCAAGCTGTTGCAACCCTCGGTAATGCAGTGAGGGGTTCGAATGATTTGAAAGTTGGTTCTGGATGGTATGCAGAAGATACGACTACCTTGGTCATTCGTGTCTATACAACAACCTTCGAATTGCCGAGCCATATGTATGTCGACAAAATACCGATGGAGATTCCAGGGCTTGAGGTGTCTGGCGACAAGAATCAATTCTTCAGCAAGGGCTTCACTGGGCATACGAAGCTGAGCTACAAAGTTGGTCATGTCGGCATGGTGTTCGACAGCTCCAAGGGCGACTTCGGCGGTAAACGGTCGACAGACTTCATAGTGGGTAACACTTCGATAATGGACACGTTCAGTACAGTTCAATAAAGCTCTACCTTAATGGGAGGTGTCGAGAAATTGGCACCTTCTTTATATTTGGGGTTCAATTCACCTTCGTTTCAAGTTATAGTAGATACATTTATTTTCCTACCATTCTTGAAATGAGGTGATGTTATGGCTAAATTATCCGAGTTGTCGTTGTATGCCAGATTCAAGTGGGCGGTTCCGGTTGTTCCCACGGTTAAAAAGGATGAGGGGTTCTTCAGTGATCCGAAGCCTTGGGATTTTGAGGAGCTAGTACTGGAGCTGATTGAACAGATGTTTGTTGAAATCGAGGAGTTCTTTTCTAAGAAGAACATGCCAGTAGAAGTGGCAATTTACGAAATCAGGGAAGTCTTCGACCGGCTCCATGTCGAGATGTACAGTCCACATCAGGAAGTCTATATGATCGTGGAGAAGTACAAGAAGCTATCTGAAAACCTATTTTAACTTAGTGGAAGGTGTCGTGAAAATCGGCACTTTCTTTTTATGGGACGATTATTTTATAAACGCTCGATTGTTTAGTTCGATTTTAATGGGGTTCCTGTAGAAGATTATTACTAATCGTTTCAAGCAGGATAAGGTTCCTTTGATTCCCCGCCATCCCTCCAACCTTTGAATGGGATTCGCACAACTATTATTTACAAGCATTTGTATGGAGTTGGGACGACAAGGGGCTTACATAACTTAACTTCAACACATGATTCAAGAGTCAACAGCTTCTAAGTGATTCAAAATAAATCACTTGGAGGTAAGCGGTATGAATGAGAAAGATTCGTCGGTTTCAAATGAGGTTCAGAGCATTGATGAAAAGATTGAAGAGTTCAAAGGGAGTGCCGCCAAGGAAGCGGATTTCATTTGGGGCGTAGATGTATTTTATGGGTGGCAGTCAGCATCCGGTCGTGAAAAGAATGTAGTAGAAGTCACCTGTAAGCTGGACGGTCAAAAGTTCTATTATCTACTCGAAGACCTGCGAGACATCAAGCAGACGGATCTGGTAATAAAAAGCCTTGGCTCAATTGCACTCATCAAGCGTAGCTACGTTAAGCACTTTGTCGATGTTGCTGACGGAATGATCATGGAAAAGAAGCAGAAATTGATGGACTGTATCGATGTGTATGTTCCATTTGACTTGGGGTCATTGAATGCCCTGCAGCATTATCGACTTGTTTATCGGCACTTTCAGGAAAACCAGGAGAAGTTCCCTTCAAAGATCAGCAACACCTTCAATTCGGAGGAACATGAAGGAGCAATCCTTGATGTAGAGTACCCTGTCGACAAAGAAGGCGTTCTGACAATTGCGTTTTTGCGCGAAGACTTTAGGAGTCTGTTCAGCGTAAAGAATGACAATGAGTACAATCAAATTCTTGATGCTCTGCACACTCTTGGGGTTCTGATTCCGAATTCAGGAAAAAAGAACAAGAAGAAATCCGAAGCTTTTACGTTCGAACGTGCTTTGGCAAAGGGGATTGCAGTGAAATACTTTACGATCCGAATTGACCCATCTTTATTCAAGGGGGAACTGGTGTAATGGCAACTAGACCAGATCCGCTCCCGCAGCTTGGTGGGAAATCGCAAATCATTGATAAAATGGTTGAGATATTCCGCTATTGTATAGAAGAGCATGGTTTGACAGGTGCAGCCGATTATTTCATGGGCGGTAATCGGCTTTTCCTTCACCTTGATTGTGACCAGATTAAGTTCAAACTGGCTAATGAAATTGATCGAGGGGTTGTCGCCTTTTTCAAATGTTTGCAAGACCCATATAAGACTGATCAACTAATCGATTCAATTTGGAAGCTGGCGGATTATGTCGACACTCAGGAGCGCTTCACAAAGGCTTGTGAAATAAGACTGGATGATCAAGCTGATGAAATTATCTCAGGCGCTTTGACTTATATTGTTGCTCTGCACAGCCGAGCTACAAATAGGCAAGATTTTTGCAAAGCGAACGTAGGAACAAGATTAACTCTTTCTGGGCTGGACAAGTTGGTCGGCTTGGATGAAGTCATTGGTGATGTTCAAATTTACTGTGGAGATTATAAAGAACAGTTCCATAAGTATAAGAATCGGGATGATCTATTAGTTTGGCTTGATCCTCCGTATCTGACTACGGAAGCTGTTGAGGGGAAGAGGGGTAATCGGAAGAAAACAAAAGCTACAAACGGTTATGTCCATCCGTTTACTAAAGAGGATCATGAATTAATGATCGACAACATAACGTCACTTGAATGTAAGAACAAGATTATTGTAAGTGGCTATAAAAATGATGCTTATAGGCGACTTGAGCAGAATGGGTTTTACAGGTATTTCGTTGGAACAGTTCACGTCCCGAGTTCAGGGATAGGTAAGATGATTGCCGAGTATATTTGGAGTAACGTCAAGATTCCAGATTGGGTTCTTGACTGGACACATAATGCCGAGTAGAAGGATTGAACTTCCTCCATCCCTCCAACCTGTTGAACTCGAAATATGCTGATTCTGTTGATTTATTTTGATTTGGCTTAATAATCCTCGAGAACGGCAATAACGACAGTCTTATACAGTAACGATTAGAAAAACACTCTCGACCAGGCAATTGCGCTGAGAGTGTTTTTCTTTATGCCTAAAGGAACAAATTGGTCGTAATTTTTGCAATTACGAGAGCTGCAACTGACAGCATGTTGTCGCAAACCCTTCTATAAACACACTTTTTTGAGCAGAACACCATTCGAACTATCTCGAGGTATGCCTTAAAACACACTACGCTCCTTATTTGACGCGGATTTCTTGCAATTCGTGTCGAAAGCTGTCAGTAAGAACGATGAAGAAGGGATTTCGAGGGGATTCCATGTTCGGTTGAAAGAGTCGATGAAATTTTGAGTTAAGCAACATCAGATCGATATTCTGTGATCCCGTTTTTCCGTAACTCCTGATTTTCTCCGAATGTAAACCTATTCCAGTATCGGTCGCCCTGCTCCCTTCAGCGGCGGCTTTTGCTCGGCGGTCAAAATCGGCTCGTATAGCCGCCGACTCCCTTGGCAGGTCTATTCCCCTAGTTTTGCCCTTTCGGTCGCTTACAGGGGCTTTCAGGGCGTCCTGCTCGGTTGTCGCCTTTTCGCTCTGTATGGGGTTCTCGTTTTTCCAGTCGTATCAAGGGTTTTCGGCTTTTTGGTTCTAAAAATTAACCCTAAAAAAGATCAAAAAACACTTGAATTAATCACTAAATGAAGCTATTATTGATACACGTTAAATAACTTAAATTTACTAAAAAAGTAAATTTAAGTAAAATAATCGGGAGGATGATAAAGATGTTTATAGCTTTGATGGTTTTGGGGATTGTTTTGTTTCTGCCATTTGTACTTCTGAATTTGGAACTTGTGAAGATTGGTTTTAATAGAGAAGTGCCGATTACTCATCGAAACATTGCCGGATATGCACTGATCATTGAAGCGGCAGTAATTGGGATCTTAGCCGTGCTTTTAATCTTGTAATTTGCAACAGTGAACTTGAAGTTTGTAAAAGAACAAGATGGAACGAGAGGAGCGAACTTCATGGCAGACAAAATTCCTATGCAATATGATGCTGATGCAGATCGGTGGTATGTGATTCTCAATGATAAGAAATGCTGGATGCATTGCGGTGAAGGCTTTGAGCTTTACATTTGTGGTGATCAAGTTCCATGTCGGCTTGAGCTAGACCATGATTGGTATGTAGTCATTCAAGGCATCAGCTTCAATTTAAGAAAAGGGACTAAGTACATGGTTAATGTATAAGAGAGGGGTAAAAATATGGCACGACTTGCCTATATCCGCTGTCAACGCAAGCAGGAAATCGAAGAATTTGAGCAGCAAGCTCAGGCAGATGAAGTATTTATTGATTTGGCTAACGAATTCGGTGTTACTTTGAACAATTCGCTTGAAGTAATGCTCGAAAAGTTAGTCAGTGGTGATGAGGTTGTTGTTCGAGGGTTGAGTGAACTGGCAGATACCGTAGCCGAAATACGTTCATTAATGGCGACTTTGCGTGATATAGGTACTGAACTACATCTTCTGAACTCAGTCAGTACAGGTGTCCTTTCGGATGAAGGACTTAAGATCCTCACGTTAATAGATACTTTCATAAAAGAAAAGGAACAAATTCGGGAAAAGAAGAAGCGAAAAGGCAGACCTGTGCAACCTTACCCTCCCAACTTCCTTGAAGTATATAAGGGATATCGGAATAAGGAATATAACAGGCTGGAAGCAGCAAAGAAGTTACAAATTAGTGTTAATACATTTCGAGATTTGATTATTGTTTTTGAATTTAGGTTTTAATTTGGAAAGGAGAGAGTTGGAGGTGATAACTTTTAGTGTGAATCCGACAGAAGAGCGGATTGGAGATGCTGGAGTAAGGGTTGTACCTAGGAAGAAACCTGTAGCCCATTACAGTCGCTTTGAAAGTTTAGGAATAAGCGAAGGTTTTGTTAAAACGGTTGATGGATATTTGGATCAGCCCATAAAAGTAGGCGCATTTGGATATGGTGTTGAGAGAAATACAAAAATGGCTATTAGCAGTAAGGAGGTTCCGATTCTGACTGTTGATGAATTTAAAGCCGGTCGTAAAGGCGGGGTTTCAGAAGCGATTCTTAAGGTAAAGAACTTTTCTGATAATGACAACTGGCTTGAATCGTTAGACACTGATTACGAAGTAATCAAAGCTGTATTTAATTTGGTTGAAATCGAGATCTATAACCATAAGAAGAAGTGGTTGCACTTAGTTATAGAAGTTGCTTTAAGAACAGGTAGATCAAAAGATATTGACTATCTTGGGAGGTTGATTGAAGAATTCAACGATTTCAGTAAACTGCCTCTAGTATCGCAAGATAAAGAGTGCTTCAAGTCGTCTACCAACCCAAGTATGATTCAAAAAGTCATCTTCTACTTAGAGGAACACAGTTTAAGGGATTTAGTGGGGTATATCATTACAAATAAAAAGGCAGCTGATGCTGTTGGATTGTCTTGACGCTAATTGGCTCATAATCTAGGAGGGCGATAATATGAAATCTCTAACTATCCCCAAAATAATTAAAGGTAGAGCAATTGTTGGAGATGTTGTCATTGGTTTAGAAGATTGGGAGATAGATAAACACTGGCGTAAATGGGAAGCGTTTGGAGATGAAGATTGCACCGATATTCAAATAAGGGATAATTACATTGATAAGCAAATTGCTCTTGCAAGTTTGCGGAAAAGAAAAAGGAAGCTTGTTGAAGGCGTTTATCATTCGACTTTTGAGGAGTACTCTTTCTTGGTTGATCGTAAGTCAGGGGGAGTGACACATTACAACAACAAGGAATGTTTTTATGAAGTGAAATGCGGAAAGATTTATCTGGTCAAGTATTCATCAGGTGAAACTAAGATGGTGTATGATGGTGTTAAACTAATCACAATTTCCGGGGACTGGTTGAGAAAAAATGACCAGCCAGCAAGTTCTAAAAACTTTGGTTCAATAAAGTACCAAAGAAATGCACTTAGAACCAAGGCTTTTTACTTGAAATCTCATCAGATAATCTCTGTAATGTTTTTCGGTCAAAAAGCTATAGATTTAGCAATAGATGGAGTGAGTGAAAGAACTCATGATATTAACCACAGAAATCTTAACCCTGATGATAACAGACCAGAAAATTTAGAGATAGTCACTTTGGATGAGAATACGGAGCACAAAACGATAATGAGGAGAGTTTTGAAAGAAAAGATTCTGGTTTATATGAATAGGAACAATTTGTAATAAGCGTAGTCTTAAGTTTATTGAGAAACTGGTGGTGTAGTTGAAATATGGTAAGAAATTGTTCATTAGCACATTAGTTTAGCGAGACTCGTGTTCAGAGATCTCGCTATTTTTATGCGCTCAGGGGTATTGACCGAACTTTATCGTAAATTCTGGACTTTAATGCATCACTGCGAAGGATTTATCGTGCTTCTAATTGAAACTTTGATTTTTAAGATTAGATTAAGAACGGGGTATTTGAAGTGAGTTCCTGAGAAAAAACTGAGTTAGTTTAGAAGAGCGAATCCACTTTTCATAAACAGTGAAGTTTGGTTATCCAACCGAACAGAAATTGAATAAATAAGCGAACGGGATTTAGAACAGCGAACAGAAATTTTATAAAAAGCGAAGTGGATTCAGAAGGAACGAACAGAAGCCTTATAAAGTGTCGAGGGAATATATACAGCCGAATACAATTTTATAATAGACAGGAGCAGTCTAAAAGATAGGTGAGAAACGGGTATGAAGTGATGGATGGATTTAATTTTGCTGTCACATCAAATACCAGTTCTAATATCTGTTTAGACTACTCGTTCCCTAGATTATGTTTATAATCGAGGATTTAGTTTGTTTCTATCTGATCGGTATATTAGGTAGGTCGAAATAAAATATCATTCTGAGTTATACCTTATCATTCTGGGAAATTATACCTACCAACCCCTCGGAACACTGTTGATTTCTCGCCAGTTCAAATTTTATCCCTCTACCCCTCTATGACTTTATTTGCTTTCATTTGAACCGTATACAGCAAGAAAAATAATCAGTTGAGAAAATTCCGTTTGCTCACGAGATGGGATCAAATTCAGGAGTTGAAAATGAAGCAAAATTACAGTACTTACAAGCTCACTTTCTCAAAACTGACTTAAATTCAGTTTGTGTGTTCAGTTAAGCTCTGATTTTCCTCTCAGGCTCTAGGGTTTTTCGTTACAAAAGAAAATCAGAGGACTTACGTCAGCCCCATATGCGGGTAAATTAAGTAAGTCGGTATGGAATTAACGAAAGAGGTTCTGATTATGTCGTTTCATGTCGAGTTAGTCGAGAGCCAGGCAACATCATCACATAAAGAAAGGAATTGATCGAATGGATCAGCCAAAGAAAATGTTGTGGTGGCAGATAACTGAAGCTGTTTCAACAATCCAGAAAAGACTAAAGTCAAAAGAATTGAATGATGCGGATAAGATGTTAGAGCATATGAAATTGGACACTATTAATCACATTGTTCTTTTATTAGGAGAACTTAGCAATCTAAGTGAGAAGTCAAAACTAAGGTACGAGATGTGGATAAACAAAAGCACAGGCAAAAATTCTTCAAAACAGGCAGCGAAGTACGGCATAACGACTGACTCATTACGATCCAAGATCATTTACTTTGATAACAAACTCAGAGCTTTGGTGGGTGATCAGACTATTGCTTCAATAGTATCCGCTACATCCGCAGAGCAGCTAGTAGCAATAATGAATCAATTTATACAAAATGCCAAGGAGAGAAAGGGTGTGTTTATGTGATCTTCCCGAAGAAGCTGGAGAATGCAATTATTACAGTTAAAAATAAACTGCCAGAGAGCGACCCCTTCTCAGATACAACGCAAATTCAACAAAGTAAATTGGATGCTCTGATGGAGATCGTGAACTTTGTAAAGCAGATGAATTACATTAAAAGACCAAGGGTAAAGGAGAAATTCTCCTTCTTCCTTCGATCCAAATATGATTATCAGGAAACAGCGACCCACTTCGGGACATCTCGTAATTCAATTGATGTTATGGTCTCACGGGTTTCGCGGCAGATAGAGTCACTTGTCGGTAAAGAGACCATCGACATGATACTTCAAGAAAAGGTATCGGAGGCGTTAAGAGTATTCAGGTCAGGGATATTAAACGAATCAGCAAAGGGGTTTTTCTTGCCGGAAGCTGCAAAGTATTTGCCCGAACCCAAGTATCGAATGTTCAATTCCCTAGAGGAGTGCAGTTCTGAGATTCGTTTTTTAAATGTTTTAACAGAACATGGAATGAAAAACATGATAGAGGGATGCGATCAAGAGAAATTGGCTCATATTCTCTATCTCATTTCGGATAATTCTAAGAAAATGATTGAAGGCGTAAGCGATGATAAAGTTCTTCAGTCGTATTTTGAGAATGGGCACCATAGTCGCGAGAAAGTAGCTATTGAACGCGAAGCTCTATTGAAGTTATTTAATGGAGAATTCAGTATGACGGACATTGGTGAACATATAAGTAATAAATATCAAGTCGAGAAAGCACTCGATGAGGTACGGAGACAACACATATTCCATGATGCCGGTTCAGGGCTTGAGTTGGCTTCCAAGGAGGGGTAAGCACATGTACTTAAAGGCTATTCCCCTATACAAATTACCTGCTGATACTTCTGTTCATTTCCTCAAAACCGATCTTGAGCAAATGACAATTGATGAAATGAGTGAGTTAGCGGCATCTCCATATCGAGATGAGAACTGGGTAAGGCTTGCATATTCTGTTTCAATAACAGCCTTTCGTCCATATATTGATGAGAACTTTGCAGAAATAGTGGAGAGGAGGTCAGCTGTCGATCAATTCTCTTATTCAGATAGCACGGTAATCAGTACGGTATCGGCTATAAACTGCTTATATTTCGACACTTCGTACCGTTCCCCAGGAACTTGCGATTGTTCGCGTGAATTCAAGTTCTTTTCAGGAGAACACTTTCTTGGAGGTATCGGGGTATATGCAATTTATCTATCCCCTGATAGCACTTCAAGAGACAAGCTACGATCAATTACCTCAATAGCAAGATACTGTCTCCAGAGTGGCAATCCCTTCAATCGCTTGCTCATAGCGGTCGTAAAGCCGGATAAATGGGAACTTGCTTTTGCTCAAGTGAAACTACTGCTTCCTCCAGTTGCAAAAACAAGATCCTGTAAAGTAACGACCACCTTGTTTTATAATCCAGTTGATTTTTTCCAAGCGATACTCAGCGGCGGAGAGGTAAAAGATACTTATCATGAGCAACACAGGTCAAGGTTTAGCTTCTAGTAAGCAGACTTAGCATAATTTCGGAGTTTTATATTCTTTGGTTTACATTTTATAACCTTTCTTCTGCCTTGTACCAAGAATATAGGTTCATTAAAGAGTAGATGATTCCCACGCAAATCACAATGAAGCGACATTCTTGTATTATGTTTATTTCTGGCGAGTATGTTTCAATGGAATGCAACCGAGTATACTCACTAACACACATTAATTGCCGTATCTTCAAGTGCATCTCACCCTTCAGGGTGAGATGCACTTATATATTTTCATTTTAGTCATTTCTTTCATGGATAAAAATGAATTTCAGTCTGAGAGTTCATGAATTTCAGGAGTGGATAGCTGATCAATTTTATAGTAAGTAGAACCCGAATGCCGAATAGCTACCCAATTCATCATTTAGGTTCACTTCATTGCCCATACGCACTTCCATATAACTGCACGAGGGTTTAGATCTAGGAGGTTAATGAAGGGATTGAAAATAATAAACTGAAGGGATGATCAGAGATGCAAAAGGTGATTGACTTGAAAAAAGGTTCTATGGGCAGCGTAGAGGATCGGAGAAAATCATGGTTGTGGTTAGAACTTGCGTTTGTGTTTAATGCTATTTTTAGTTTCATTACTCTAATGATCGTGAAGTCTGGTCATTATTCTGGCAATGGTTTTTTGGCTAATTGCTTTATTGCTGGACTAATCTTTGCTGCCTCTACAGTAGTGACATTTTTCTACTCTAAGATTAACAACAAATGGAGGTACTTCATACTTATCCAATGTTCGATCATCACTCTATACTTCTCCCTGTTCAAGATGCACCTAATTTTTAATTGATCAACAGATTGAATCCCCCTCGAACATAGAGGGGAATTTTTTTTTTGCCATTTGCAGATAGCATTCATTTCAAAAGTTATTACCAGATAAACCTTACAACAACTAAAATCCACAAATGACATGATCATACAGATCACGTTCCGATGTTCAAACACAAGGGGGTTGATACAGTGAAATTAAAGAGAAGAGTCTCATTTCTGATTATCTGTGTCGTATTCATCTGCTTAAGTTCTTCTGGAGTATTCGCCGCGGCAGATACAGATATAAAAACTATCGAGATTCCTTCAGGCGATAAGAAGCATATGCAAGACGTTTGGAGTAAATTAGGGGATGGGGGAAGTCATCTCAACCTTGAGTTTGAAGCTAACACAGGAGATCATCCTGATTCTCGGCTTCTGGTCTATGATGGTACGAGCGGAACGGTAAAATTCAACAATACCAATTTTCAGGATGCAATTGATAAATCAAGGAAAAGAGTGCTAAGGGAATTCGTTGAGGTGCTTCAGGGGTCGTCAGTCTCGGATCAAACGCAACAAGTATTATTGGGTTCAATATCTGCTTTGAACAACGAAGTTTCAATGGTGCTGATCCCTTTAGTTACGGAAAGTGCTTCAGCAGATATGTATACTGCAATGATATGGATCAATCCGATCTTGCCTTACGTTAGAGTAGTTTTCGGCATAGGGGCGATCTTACTTACAATTTATCTGATTGCAACATCGATTGCCGATTTGTTTTACATTGGACTACCTGTAGCAAGAGAGTCAATGGATTTGAAGGCAGATAATAAAGGGCGAAAGAAGCCATTTGGAATAAGTGATGATGCGATTTCCGCTGTTAGGGAAACAGAAGCTTCATTAAAATCATCAGGCAGTTATAAAAATGCGTACATGCTTTACTTTAAACGAAGGTTTTTGACTTACATTGTTCTTTCGCTCTGTCTGCTCTACCTGATCGGTGGAGAGCTTGGCGGACTTATTGCATGGCTCCTGAGTTTAGGAAGTGGAGTTGTATAAAACATTAATCCTCTCATTTCATGAGGGGATTTTTCTTTTGCTTAAGTATCAGTAATCCCGAAATCGTCGAGTTAAGAAGCCTCGAGTGGTTCATTTATCACCCCGCAACACATGAAACCTAGAAATACCTTTGTATGACGTTTGAGATTAACACAACTTCGACATCTGGTTTTGCAGAAGGATTACAAAAGTAGCACATAAATAAAACGATTTTCAGAAAAGGAGATGACGGGAATGAGGGGTATTGAGAGCGGTCAGGTCAATGGGTTCGTTATTGATCACGGTGAAGGTGTCGAAGCAGATATGCATTCAGATGAACTCAGTGACAAGGAGTATATAAAGATTCAGAAAAAGATGGTTCGTGCTGAAAAGTGGCTGAGCCGGTTAGAAAAAACAATTGCATGGTTAGATCGAGTTCGGCTATGGGCTGAGGAGCGAGCTTCAAAATCAAAACAGAATCTGAATTAAGATGATCGTTAAGGATGGAGGTGACAAGATTGCAAGCTAAGCAAATATTTCGTTATGTAGCGATGCTTATTGCTGTGATGATACTGATAACATCTACGCCGATCAATTCGGCTTCTGCAGTCGGTAGTCCTTCAACAGACTCCCCAAATGCTATGGCACGTTCGATGATTGACTTCTTCAGGAAAGACAGAACGGAGCTTGCTGTAGACAGGGTTTCTAGAGATGAATTGATGGTGTATGGGGTATTTCTTTCCAATTTCTTTATCCCAGGGAAGACCAAATTAAGTGATATGGTCGATGCTTCAACGGATAAGCAGGACACCATTCCAAGGATTGTGAGCAATAAGTTTTTTGGATCGCCTGATAATTATAAGCAGATCGTGGACGTCAATACGAAGTTATACAATGCGATCATGGAGGTATTCCAATCCTCAAAGTCATCCTTCGGTTTGTTTAAGTCCGTTCCTCAGGATGGGTCACTTCCAATGTCAGGAGAAGATTTTTATAACAAACTGGCAGGAGTAGACACGAATCGAAAAATATATGCGAAGAATGGTTCAGGCGACAATGTTGTAATGGACTTGAACGATAAAGCAACAAGAGCAGCTATTCAAGTACTGTTCTCTTATTCGCCAGAGTTGATTTTGGATAAGGAGAAAGGACTTAGGGCTTTAACCGCCATGTATATCGATGGATTAGGTAACATTTGGGGGGCTTACGATAATGTCGCAATAGAAGAGTATGTACTGGTTCTTCCTGCAGCATTAAATCCAGTAGTCTTTTCTAAAACTGCTAATGGGGGTAAGTTTCCGGTTGCAAACGTTTTTGTTATGGGCGGTATAGTTAAGATTACGGAAAACTTTTTAGACGGAAAACCCTTCATGACTCCGTACTATAACATTAAGGATTACTTTACGAACGGTTCTTCGGCAGGAAGCACAATGAACAGAAGTAATATGCTTAGTATCTTTGGTATTCAATCGCATTCCAGTATGACAAAGCTATCAGGGGGTTCAGCATTCCGAAGTCTGGGCGATTCAGACACTTTGATCATGAACAGTGATAAGGTCACCTCAAATCCGTATCAAGATGTTCAGAAGTATATTAACGAAACCGTATCTAACACTTTTTCAAGTAACAATTCGTTTATCTTTTTGACCATTGATGCAAGTAAATTCACCAATGGACAAAAATATTTTGTAGATGAAGAAGCACTCAACAGTGATCAGAAGGATACTTTGTCCAAATACTTATTCGGTGGCAGTGTTTTTTCATTGGATGAATTAGCTGACGATATGTACTATTTCAACGTACCAACTGGAGCCAGCGGCGGTGAAGGTGATTGGAAAACCGATGATGATGCTTTGATGATGAGGCAGAAGATGTTCGCCAAAGAAGTATCGGGTCAATATCAGTTTTATCAAGGCTCTTACTTCTCGTCACCTTTCAACGGCTTTCTTCACTATTACTATGATAGCAAGAGTTCAGGGAACGAACAGGATCAAGTAGATTTTTTAGTGAAATGGCTTCAAGATAACACGACCAATAAAACTATAAATTCAACTTCTGCTGAGTTTAAAGCGTTAAAGAGCTTTTTGGATTCGGGGAATTTTGGAACCGATGATCCTGATACAATTAACGCCGCGCTAAAGCTGTTGAAATTCGACAGTAATAATTTCGTATATAATTTGTTACCCTCATCGACACTCGTCGAGGATAATCTTATACGATCAAACTGGTACCAACCAAAACTTATATCTCCAACTAGCTTTGGTTTAACTGAATATGATTCTTTTCTGGGGTATATTTCAATTGCGATAAGAAAGAGTGCTTTCTTTAAACAATATAACGGATTTGATGATTATTCTTACTTTGAATTTAATGGTGCTGGTCTTTTTCAGTCAGGAAATGGCGGAAAAATCGTAGGTCATGATACTGTCAAAGGATCGAGTAAGAAGGTTGTTGGGACAAACGGACAAAATGCAATTTCTACTCTGTTCTATAATTCTATGGTGTATCGGGTATTTGGAATGAATAGTACCTTTACCCGACAATTAACGAGCAACATGTACGCTGGAACAGAAGTAGATGGCGTTCTAGGTAAATATACTACTCGGACTGCGATCATGAATGATGTCAATAACTACCCAGGTATCTATTGGGGTTACATGGTGCAACTACTCGGCATCGAAAAGAGTAAAGACAGTAAAACTGGTGAGGAAAAATGGGATAGCAAACGTTTCGAGAATGATTTATTGCCCACAATTATATTGAATACGATGGGTGGGGGATTAGACCTTGTTACGATCATCGGAGGATCGGGGGTTGTTGCTTCCGAAGAAAAAACCATGCAGGAAATGCAAACCGATATCGTTAAGAAGATTTATGGTCTTCTCTATGACGGTCCAAATCAGTACAGAGATAAGCTGATCAAATCTGCACAAGACAGCTGGATTATATCCACCCATAGAAGCATTACCGGTTCGTGGATCGGAAATATTTTAAGTGTAAGTGCAGGCGGAAACCAATCATATGCTTCGATTGTTGGTTACATCAATACGCCTAGTCTGACGGAGTTACCTATAACTTCTTGGTTACTGGACGATTACATGTCAATATACTTGTTGCTGATCTTATTTGTTGCGATGATTGTGATAATAATGGTCATAACACATGTGCGTTCAATTAGAGAAGGGGTATTAATCTTCATCGTAATGGCTTTCGTACTGATAATTCCTCAGTTCTTTATTTCAAGTGTAGTAAATTTATCAAATACTGCAGGAGATAAGCTGTATTCTGGGAGGTTTAATTATTGGGCAATTACTCAGCATCAGCAAGCACTGTCTTCTATGCGTTATGTAAAGCTTATGGATGATGAGAAAAACTATATTATTGCTCAAAACATGGAGTTTGCAAGGGAGGCATATTCCTCAGATGTTGGAGTTCGGGTTAAATGGATGTCGCCTAAGAAAGATGATGTTTTCGATGATATGTTTAACAAAGGGAAAATAACTCAAACGTTAAATGAAAATCTGAACATCTTTAGGTGGTTATTCAGCAGTTTTATTAACCAAGAAGAGTATGTTTTCAATGATCCACTGGTCACCTACTTATATAGACCATATAACGCTATAGCTACAGCAGCCAAAAATTCGTACTCCAAACTTACAGAAAAAGCAGTATCAAGAAATGAGTCTGCCAACAAATTATTAAACGCTAAAGAGTCATCCTTCGTTTTCCCTGAGTACAGATTTAAGTCTTTATTGGACGACAATAAGAAAGTTCAATATTCTGATCAACAAAATCAGTTAATAAAATCGAGTGCAACACTATCAGTCACCGATAATTCTGAAATGGAGGAGAGCTATAGGTATTGGGCTTTGAATAGTTCCAATGTTTCTAAAGCCATTTTCCGAAATGATATCAACTCTAATGCAGGATTACGTGCCGCGACAGATGAGCATTCCGAAGCCTTCCTGTTATCAACTGAAAGTCCGTTTTATTACTTCTATAATGCATTGAAGAGCAGATATTCAAGAGTTGATGGAGAGTTCAAATCAGCCTTACTTTCCAAAGAAGTATTCAGGGCTTCAAGTGATGATGACCTGAAGGTAAATAATTCAATGAGGGATTTCCTCGATCTTGAGGGGTTATTTACTTACGTGATTCCTTATTTGTATCAAGGTAATGACTATGTTTACAGGTGGACGGCTACGAACGGGAAGAGTGTCGATACCTTTAACTTCAAAAACGCAATAGAGCCTTCCGATCCTGCGATGAAGGCAAAATTTAACGAAGAAGCGAAACGTAAAGAAGACCTAAAAGCTGTTTGGAAGTTGTACTCACCTTGGGTTGACCAGATTTATTCTCTCGATGTAATGGGGAAACAAGTTCCAATTGCCAACAAAAAAGTATATGTTGCTGATACGGCTAACCCAGGTGCATATGATGATGCCGGAAGACCGATGATCTTTTCTGAGGCAGATATGTATGCGAAGGGGTATAATTACTCTCAGCTTACTGATGTAGAACGGAGAATCCAGTCCACACTGAAATCAACGTACAAGGATCTAATGTATTTGACGAACTATTACGATTTCGATAATGAGGTTCTTATTACAGCAGCAGCAATGATGGCGACCTTCAACTTTAATCGCGAGTTCTCGGAAAATAGGCTCCTCGGAGAAAGTAGTACGTTGTACCCGCAAAATTTTGAGCTAAAAAACTTTAATTACGATGCTTTCATGAGACTGATCTTAATGAATTCTACTGGAGAAGCGTTAATGGACGATCAAGACCTGTACGCACGGGTTCTTGAAAAGACGTCGATATTCTCAGGATTACTTTTGATTCTGTGTGATTTGATGGCTGTCATCGTTGTGCCAGTAGCGAAGTTATTCGTATTGCTGTTGCTTTTGTTCTTAACCATTGCGATTTGCTTATCAAGTGTGTTGGTTCCTCCAGAGAGACTGACAAGAACCATTAGTAAGAATTTGTTTATACCGTCTCTGATCTTCTTGGCAGCGAGTATTGGGTTTGCATTTGTGATCTCACTATTCATGGGTGAAGGGTTAACGGGATATGTTGGAGGAAGAACGCCATCACTCGGAGTTAGCGATCCTTCGATAGTCATGTTATTAATGGTGGCTGTTGACGTTTTGTACGTCTTTATCCTTTGGAAAATTGCGAAGTTACTCATCGCATCATTGAAGTCGCATGTGATTTCAACTGTTTTTGCAACTGTAGGGCTTGCAGTAGGTGCAATGACTGCATTTAAACAATATATGCATTCATCGATGAGCAGGACATTTGATGGAGCTCTAAGTCACGCTCTTGATACAAAAGGTGAAAATGCAGTTAATGGTGGACCGACGGGTGGTAATAAGCCTTCAGGGTTGAGATCGAGATTCGGAAAAGGAATTATGTATAACCACGATCAGCTTAACCTGAGCCATTCAGATGGTAATGAAAAGAGTAACCCTTCGATGAACGGCAGAGATGGGCAATCGAATAATGCCGTACTACCTAATGAGAAAGATCGTAAGTTTGAGAATTATATTGATGATCTGTCATCCCGAAGAGCAGGGAGTACTGATAGGAAAGACGATGGGATGCGAAAGCAAACTAAGAAAAGTGATTCTGTTGGTAAAGATATAAAGTCCGATCAAAGCCAGCAAAAGAAATCCGAGAAGTAGAGATTGGAACAGTCGGAAATTTTTCAATAGAAGAGTTTCCGACTTTTTTTTTGTTTGAGAAGTAGTAAAAACAGCCAGCTAAGGGACTTAAGGTGACTCTTTATTCTGGCTCTTGAAGGTAAAAGTTGATTTAAGTCGTTCATTTCGATGAAATGGTATATCTTGTCCTTTGTGCGCGGATGGGGTATATTGGAACTAATAAAATATTCTTTGGAAGCGGAAGCACCGCAGACAAGCCTATTAACGGGCGTAGTCTGCGGTTTTTTGCGTTCAATGACAATTGGAGGATGATTCTTATGAAATGTTGTACATTTTGTTCTAGCGAAGCTGAAGTACTGTTTAATCACCTTACTCATGATATTGGGTCGCTTTGCGTAGAGTGTTACATGAAACTACACGGATCATGCGGAGTTTGCCGCGGCAGCTTTCTACCTGAAAAAGTGATGCCTGATGTAGATAATCGGATTGAGATTAAATTTATTGGAACAGGAGAAAAGAACTTTATCGTTTGTAATCAATGTGATTTAGAAATTCGTCAGCATTTCCCGTTGATGTTCGTTTAAGGGCATTGGGGGCATGGGTCTAATCTATAGCTTACAAAGTGATCACCTTTCACTAAGGTGATCTTTATTTTTGATTTTAGATAAATTAGGCTCAACATTTTTTCGAAAAACCTATGAAAAGTGCGTCAAAAAGTAACTTCAAACCTGAGAAAAATTACATAACTAACCAGTTAATTGTGGTTGGTTAGGAGGCTCAGGGAGTGCATGTTGAATACACAAGTTTATCATTCGGTTTTGAATTAGAATTCACAGGGATAAAACGTTCAGTGGCAGCTCATGTTGTTGCGGACTTCTTCGACACAGGCAGACCAACACAAATTGGTGGATGGGGTCATGATACTTATGAAATAAAGGATCGATCCGGACGGATATGGAGAGTCGTTAAGGACGCATCAGTTCAAGCGGTTCGACAAGAGAACTCCGAAATAGTAATCGTATCGGATGATTATCAGTGTGAACTTGTATCCCCTGTTTTGGGGTATTCTGATATTCCTTTATTACAGAGATTAATTCGTGAATTGAAGGAAAGCGGCGCATTAGTAAACAAGAGTTGCGGATTACATGTACATGTAGGAGCTGAGAGATTCTCTCCAAATAACTTGAGAACTCTTTGTAATATTATCTACGCAAAACAATCTTTGCTGACCAAGGCATTGGATTGCAGACAGGATCGGCGCAGATACTGCTTGGATCTTTCAGATGAGTTTATAAAGAAGCTGAATAAAAAGAAGCCGAAGACGATGGGGGAGTTTGCAGAAGTTTGGTATCACGGATTCAATGCTTTACCCTTCCGTCGAAACGATCGATATAACGACTCCAGGTACCGGATACTGAATTTGCACCAGTTATTAAGCGGCAGATTAAAGACAGTAGAGTTCCGTTTATTCAATGGAACTTTGCATGCCGGCAAAGTGAAAGCAAGTATCCAGTTGAGTTTGCTCATCGCGGCTCAAGCCCTTAACCAAAAGAAAGCAACCAGTCGGGTAACAGTGCCTGACAACGGGAATGAGAAGTATTCATTTCGTGTATGGCTTCTCAGACTTGGTGGTATTGGTGATGAGTTCAAAACCATGCGTCATCACCTACTTAAGTACCTTGAAGGTAATTCTGCATGGAGGGAGCCGCCAACGAATGATGACGCTCGGGGCTTGTCAGATGTCGAAGCGCAGTAAGCCCCATTCGGGGTATTCTTGGGCGATCCTGACCGTTATTGAACACTGTACAACCAATCGTAATCCAAGGTAAACTTACCAACTAACTATTGATATTGGAGGTACCGAGTATGAAGCCTTATGTAGCTTACGGGAGCAATATGCACATTAAGCAAATGAAGATGCGTTGTCCTGATGCGTATATCATCGGGATTGGGTGTATTGAAGATCATGAGCTAGTGTTTAAACGCGTAGCCACCATCTCTAAACATATCGGACTATTTGTACCTGTTGTGTTGTGGATGATCTCCGAAAGGGATGAAATCGCTTTAGATCATTATGAAGGCGTTTCAGTTGGACTCTACAGAAAAGAGATCATTAAGATAAAGTTAGAATCGATTAGTGTAAAAAATGACGTGTTTAATGAAAGTGATCTTCCAATTGAACTAGGAGCGATGGTTTATATCATGAATGCCGAATCAAGACCAATATCGGCGCCTACTCGGATATACTATGAGACTATTCTTGAAGGCTACCAACAGAACAACATTGATGTTCGCCCCCTTTCTGTTGCAGCTATTAAAAGCGATTATAGGGACACGGATTATTATGAAGGTTATAGAACAGCTAGACGGAGGAGGTAAGTGTTTGAGCCTACAAATAGTAATGACTCATGGGGTTCGAGAGATTGGCTGTAGGGATTGGCAACTGGTTATTTCATTAATCATCAAGCACTTTTATGGCAAAGAAGAGTTTCTGTCTTTTAAGACTGTTGGGAAGAAAACGGTAGTTACGAATGGGAATGACGGTCATTTACTCACTATCGACAACAAGAAGTTATTTTCAGAAGTAGTTTGGGCAGTATACGGCGATGAGGGGAAGATGAAGTATTATACATTCATGCTTCCGCATGAGTATTAATCACGTAAGTAGCGAGAGTTTGAAAATTGTAGGATCGATGTGACTTATATACAACAGACTATTATTCTGGTTCTTTATATAATTAAGATGATGCCTTCTAAATGGAATGGAGTGGGAATAAGGGACAGATACACTGTTCCTTCTTTTAAAGTTTAACGAATCCTGTAGATCGGAGGTCAATATGAAAACGAAAAAGTTAACAGCAGTAATACTTGCATTCTCAATTATTTTAGGGGGTCAAGGAGCACTCGCGGCGCAGTCTGAAAAACCAGTTCAAATTGCTTCTGCGGACTTCGATTATTCCAAGGAAGCAAAGGAAGCTTTGGACTATATCAACAAAATTCGTAAAGATGCAGGACTCAGTGAAGTAAAGTTGAACCCGTACCTAACCAAAGCATCTGAAAACCATGTGAATTACCTCACTTCCAACAATACAACTGGGCATGATCAGGTAGAGGGTAAGAAGGGTTATACTGGTAAGGAGCCAAAGGATCGCGTATTGGTAGTAGGCGGGGACACAAAGTTGGCACAGGGGTTGTCTGAGGTGATCTCGTATAGTGGCACCACAACAAAGGCTTCGATTGATACTTTGATTGGTTCCGCTTACCACAGAGCTCCTTTCTTGAGTCCTTACACATCAGAAATCGGGGTTGGGTATGTGGGCAGTAAGTTTGTTATGGTTGCGAAGTCTAGCGGGTCGGATACAACTGCTGTATCTATGTACCCGTATAACGGACAAAAAGATGTACCGACCACATTTGTAGGTGCAGGTGAAAACCCTAACCCACTCAGTAAATTTGGTATCGAAAGATCGGGTTACGTCATCTCCTTTTATCCGCCACATGTACTAGACACTAAGACTATTGATGCAACTATTAAAGACGGTAAGGGTAACAATGTTCCCTTCTTCTCCGAGTGGTATTCGGGGTACTGGTTCTTCTATACTAAGCAACCGTTAAAAAATGGGGAAACCTACACAGTGTCTGTGAATTATAAACCTCTCTACGAGGAAGAGTACGAGGGCAAAACGCTCAACAAAACTTGGTCTTTCACAACTGCAACAAGTGGCTCGACTGGTGGCTCTAACGGCGGTGTAACCACCCCTCCAACTGGAGGCGGAGATGTTAACCCTCCACCGAGCGGTTCAACTTCTGCAATCACGGGTAACTTTAACAAGGACAATGTCGGTGTAACAATTAATGGCGATTTGGTAAGTTTGAATCCTCCTGCGAAGATCGTCAACGGAAGCACCTTCATCCCACTTCGTGGAGTTTTCAAGAAGCTCAACTCAGAAGTAAAGTGGAATAATGACAAGCAAGAAGTAACTATTGTTCGAGAAAGTATTACAGTTAAGCTGACAATTGGCAGTAAGACTGCGTATGTCAATGGCAAGGCGATTACACTTTCGACAGCACCGTTTATCAATAACTCATCAACCTATGTACCTTTAAGATTTGCTAGTGAAGCCATTGGTGCAGATGTAAAATGGGATCAATCAAATTATATTGCCATCATTAAATCTGAATAATTACTGATATTGGGGTCAGATGCATCAAGCATCTGGCTCTTTTCTTATTGTGAGCAGTGTTTCCCTATGCTAGGGGACACTGCATTTTTTTTATGCCGATTGAAGCCACGGATAATTAAGGGGAATTAGTTGCTAGAAAAATTTCAAAATGTTGTAGAGTTTGATTGATTTTCAGGATAGTCATCATGAGCAAATTTATAAGACCAAGAGAAAAAGAACAAGTAGAAGTAAGGAGATGAAGGATGTGGCAAACAGTAAACAGGAAAGAAAAAGGTTCATCTCAGTTCTCTTGGTGATCGCTCTGCTTATTGGGCTATTCCCAATGAGCGCTCTTGCTGACGATCCACCAAGCGACACCGACTACGGAAATGAAGTGAGCGTAACGGATGCTGTTTACGGCGAAACCAGTGTAACGAATGCAGTATGCGCTTCCGACCCGAGTCATTTCATTTACGAGTTAAATCCGGAATGGATGAATGAACCTTATGCCTATATCCGAGAGTATATCGGACCAGGCGGAGATGTGGTCATCCCCGAGACAATCGAAGGGCGACCCGTTTCAAGGATTTTTGGAGCAGCATTTCTGGGTAATCAAAGTATTACGAGCGTAGTTATACCTGAAAGTGTTGAGCGAGTCGAGGTTAACGCGTTTGCGTACAGCTATGGAATTAAAAGTATTGTATTTAAAAATCCTGATACGATAATTGGTGACAAGAATGGTTTGTCTGATTGGGACATTGTGATCCCATACCAAGCTACAATTATCGGTCATAACAATTCGACAGCAGAAAGCTTTGCTCGTAAACGAAACATCAATTTTTTGAGCATTGATGAGCCTTGGACTACTGAAATAGACTATGGATCACAAGATGCAATGTCTCGTTTCCATCGAGGTGAAGATGTTGTCGTGAGCGAACTGTTCCAAAGTAGTGAGTTGGCCAATTATTTCGCACATTGGATGGGCGAGCCTTGGGGACTATGGACAACACCAGTCTGGAACGGGACGATTAACGATACGCTCAATAAGCGTGACGTTGAGATGCGGATGCAAAGGTTCTATCAAAACAAAGGACACTTCTCATTCGGCTCCGATGATTTCAAGGGAATCACAAGCTTAGAGGGTCTGCAGCTATTCAAAGACAGTATCCTTAGCGACCCTAAGTTCTCGTACAATGCAGTATTTCAGTTTAGCGGCAATCAGCTTCGTGAAGTGAATGCCCTGAGCTTCCTGAACGGGGTAAATTATCTTGATCTGAGTAATAATCAGTTGGAGAACATTGACGGGCTAAGTGGTCTTGAAAGGTTAAGTCACTTGGATGTGTCCAATAACAATTTAACCAATCTTGATGGCTTGAGTAATTTGAGAAGGTTGATCGAGCCGCAGACAGCGGCGACAACGACCAGTGTTCTTGATTTCAGTCATAACCGGCTCTCCAACATCGAGGGGCTAAACAATGTAAGCATGCTTGATACACTAAATGCAAATAAGGTTGATTTCAGTTACAATTTCTTAACCAATAGTAACATTCCCACTTTATCGAAGCTGTTCAAACTTTTCGACCAAGTAGCAAAACCTCAGTTGCTGTTCGACTACAATTATATTTTTATTGACGACCAGGCAGCAGGTAAACAGTTCTACAACGATTGGTTAGAAATATCCGGTCTATCGAGGGGCGACAACCGAGCCAATACTCCGCAATACAATTATCGATTCGTTAAAGGTGCTGACACGTTAAGAGTCGAGCATCGTGTCAAAGGAACAGATGAATTGCTATCTTTTGAGGAATATTCGACAGCGGACAAGTCTTTGGACTTGAACGCTTCCATTACGTACAATGCCAAGAATTTTGAAGGTTATTCCCTCATTGGTGATTCAGGTAAGTATGTTTTAAACAAAGATCATATTTTCACTTCCAAAATCGGCACAGAGCGTCACTTAGTTAATTCAAGAAATGGGTTATCGATCTCCAATGTAGGACTGCCAGATAATATGACTAGTTCAATTACGGATGAAGGGATATTGACCACTACCGATACAGCGGGCGAATACAACATTGTTGGTAAAGGAACTACAGAGGTTAATATTCATAGCGAAGGGGTATCTCATGGCATTTATCCGCTCACTTTCGACACCTTTGGAAGCAAGGACAATGTCATCGTTTTCTATTACCAATCTTCTGCTTCATTAGCGAAGCATAAGTTAACAGTCGGTATGGAAGGGCAAGGTACAACCTTTCCTGCAACTGGCACTTACGAATACGATGACGGAGAATGGGTTTCCATCTCTGCTCGGAATACAGTACCAGGATATGAACTTGAAAAATGGGTGATTGATGGCGAGGATTACTTCGATGCCTTTGGTTATGGGGTAAGCTTGAAAATGGACAGCGACAAAACAGCAATAGCTCACTTCAAGCAAAACCAACCACAGCCTACACGGTATACGCTAACGGTTAATCAAGTTGGAATGGGAACAGTTACTCCGTTCGCAGCTGGCAGTGTTACGAATTTTCCCGAGTTTGAATCGGTCAGCCTGATGGCTAATCCCTCGCCTGGATATAAGTTCGAGAAATGGGTCGTGAATGGGCTAGAGTCAGACGATCAGGGTATTACCATGTATATGGATCGCAATGTTGTCGCGATAGCGCACTTCATCCCCATTGCATCACCACCAAAGGAATACAAACTGATCGTTGAAGTCGTAGGTGAAGGTACAGTCAATGTTGTAAATGAAGATACAAAAGATGTGTTCCAAGATGTCCGAGGCGCAGTAGGACAGTTTAAGGAAGGAACTGAAATATCCGTATCAATGAATCCTGTTAAGGGGCATAAATTCACTAAATGGATGGTGGATGGACAGGAAATTGTTAAAGAGTCGCTCTCGTTTAAGATGGATGAGGACAAGATCGTCCAAGCCTATTTCGAGCCAGTCGTTCCATCACCAGAACCGAAAGGTAGTATAACGGTTGAATTTGTTGATTGGGAAACGAACAGTAAGCTCAAAGAAGATGTAATTCTGTCGGATTTGCCGTTAGGTGATCATTCATATAGAGCTGATGCGTTTATCGGGGTATATAAGCTAATTGGAGATTCAGTCAGAAATGTTGTGCTAACAGCAGCCGAGCCATTCGGAAAGATGATCTTTCTTTATAAGAAGGAAGATGTCATCCCGACACCTGAACCAGAGCCGAAGCCAAATCCCGAGCCGACACCTAGCCCTGATCCAGAACCAAAACCAACGCCAGAACCGAAACCCGAACCGAAACCTGAGCCAACACCAGAGCCGAAGCCTGAACCAGAGCCGAAGCCAAATCCCGAGCCGACACCTAGCCCTGATCCAGAACCAAAACCAACGCCAAAACCAACGCCAGAACCGAAACCCGAACCGAAACCTGAGCCAACACCAGAGCCGAAGCCTGAACCAACGCCAAAGCCGACACCAGAGCTTAAGCCAGAGCCGAAACCTGAACCGACACCCAAGACGGAATTGCCAACGGTAGATCCACAACCGGAGCCTGAAACAAAATCGAATGATAAGGAGCGGGGGCTTGAACCAGAGAGAGGGGCAAGCCAAGTAACAAATGTGCCGGCTCCAGCAGTTGAGAAAGAAATGGATACTTTGCTCGTTGAAGCTGTAGATCATGAGAACGAAGAGCTTCTCCAAACTGAGGAAATCGATACCTTGCACTTAGGTTTGAATGAGGTCAAAGCCCCCATTATCGCTGGCTACTCTTTGATCGGATCGGATAAGCAAACGGTATTTATCAGCGAGAATGGTGAATCTTTAACAGTTACCTTCAGGTATCTGAAAGAAGCTGAGCCGAACGAACTGTTTGGTGTTGTATACGGGGTTGTGAAGGACGCGAACGGTAATCCTATGCAGGGAGTAAAAGTCGAACTTCATTCCGATCCACGAATTACTTTTACCAACGAGAACGGCGAGTACCGCTTTGAGAATGTCGAGCTTGGGAAGCATACGGTTATATTGAAAAATCCATTTACCGACAAAGAAATTTCTCGGATCAACGTTGTTGCGTACAAGGACTACAGAGACTCAGATTCGACTACGGTTGAATCGGTGCAAGTAGCAGAAGAAGTAAAACGGTCAATCGAATTAAATGAATCAATGAGTACTCAACGGGTTGACTTCGTTATTGAAGCCATTGAACAACCAGAACCGGTATCGCCTGACAAAAAGTTCCCTATCATTCCGATAGTGGCGACTCCCCCGCTAATCATTATTCTTCTGGCGTACTCCAGAAGAAGGAATGTAGGTATTTACAACGGAGCTAATCTGCTGATCAAAAAGATTAGGGTGAAGGCGAAGCCTGAAACTGTCATTGATCTTACTGGTTATGCTGCAAGTGCATTCAAAGTGGTTTTCCGAAAGCCAAATAGTTTCAGGAATATTGATTTGTACATTAAATATGGCGACACCATTACGCAAGTCGAGTTGGCAGACGATCTAAACTTCATCGTGTTTTCTCCAGAGAATTAAATACAACAATACAGAAACACCTCGCGCTAAACGAGGTGTTTTCTTCTGTTCAGGGGTATAGACCCCGCCGCGCGAAGGTTTTCGAGAATTTTTGAGTTAATATCGTCTGACCGATGTTCTTGTGTTCTTGAAATACAAAGCATCGATAATTAGCCGATGAAACTAGTTGGTATTTTATATAGGCAACAGTTTTTCAATACGTTCTTGACCTCTAACGATTTCATGAGTTGATGTGAGAAAAATCTTATTAACAACAAGAGGAAAGGGTGATGATAATGACAGCTACACTGAATGAAGCAAGCACCTTAACCAAGACAAAGGACGAAACGCATACTCCACAATCCGATACAATTGACGACCTGCACTTCTCGTTCTTCTCCACTGACGAAAGCGAGATCAATGCTGGCATCGGGATGGGCATCGATCCGAGTCACAATTTTGACCGGGAGAAGAGTGACACTGAACCATTTGACGACCATGCCGAATTAGTCGTTCAAGTAGCCGAAGTCGATGATGCTGTACCGACATTAGAAAGCGATACTCCCGAACATCAAACCGATGAACCTGACACTCCCGCGGCAGAGCCGGAGAGAGAACGCTCATCTGGACTAATTATTCATTCTGACGAGTCAATAGAAACTGAATCCAGTCCGCCTGAACCTGATAATATTTTCGAGAAGAGCACCAAGCTTTTCGCTGAAGCACGAAGAGCTATGGATACTATAAAAATTGATCCAGCAGTACTTGAACCCAAATCTATTACTCCAGCACAAGACTCGCTCTATATCGAAGCCGATGTAGATACGATAATGTTTCCTAATGAACAGTTTGAAAATGACTATCAAGCTAAAAGTATTCCTGCCATAGAGAAAATTGTTGAAGTTCAGAGACCTATCGATGCAAACAAGAAAACAGCGACTCATACTCAAGGCACTAAACCAGTAAACCGTTTATATCGGTTTTTGCATAATGGGGTCAGGGAGATAATCAGTAAGATCGTTACAGCGATAAAGATTATTTTGATTAGTATCGTACTTATCTCAATAGTATCAGTTTTTTATGTACATTATGTTGATCCAAGTGTACCAGTAACCGAGATTCCAATGCAGTCTTACACGACAGTCAAAGAGTTGATAATCGCTATATACAAAGACATCTTGGAGTTTGTCAGGGAAGTAGCAAACAAGTAAATCATAGCTTCAAATATATTCATTCAAGCCCCCATCCCTCCAACCCAAGCTCAAGATTTGGATCGGGTATCAGGGGCGTTTCTTTTACATTCTGCTGACTTGATTTATAAAAGATGCGAGTAAGTTATACATACCGAACACAAATTTATAAAATCATGAAGGTCACTTTATAAAAACTAAGCTGAAAGTCACTCATCCCTTCCTTCTTATGTAGAATCCAGTCGAATTAAAGAAGGGGTTCGAACGGGAAGTGGAGAATATTTACTTTTATAGGATCAACGAAAAGCAATTCAGAAAAGAGTGATTAAATGACGAAGAAAAATGACCCGCTTGATGAAAAGAGCTCAAAGCAGCTTGCCGATATACTTAAGGATTTGTTTGGAGACAGCGATCCGTTCCCTGTGTTGAAAAGGGAATACAAACCGCTCCCTTTAAAGAAAAAGGGCGATATTGAGTATGAAGTCAGGTGGCACACGACTGATTTAGAAAAGGATGGACATAAGGTCATCCATGTAGCCCAGAACCGATTCGGGGAAAGTGTCATGATTTACCGCTTAATGTATGGTGACGGGATGGATGATGTAAACATTCATCTTAGGGTGAAGGTCATTTCCAAAGATGGGGTAAAAGCTCCAGATTCGAACGTCCACGTACATGTTGAGAACAAACATATGGATATCGCGGATATAAAGATTGAAGGAGAACGGGTTAACAGAGGTTACGGCTCGATCATGATGGAAGGGCTAATGAAGATTGTCCATGAAATGCAAATCAAAGTTATTACAGGATGGATTTCCTCTGTTGATTGGGATCACATCGACAGGTCGGAACATTTCTACAGAAAACACGGTTTCGACTGCCAACTCGATCATGAGAATAAGCGAGGTACCATTGTTTGGGTTAACCGAGAACTCGGATCTACTCAAGATTAACAATAGTGATTTATCCACGTTCTACGAAAAAGGGAGTTGAGAAGATCTGACTGTTATATTGAATGTAGTACTGACTGTAATTGAAATTTTACTCTATAATTTAGCGTTGCTAGTTCTTCTGATAGTACTCATACTAGCGCTGATTTTATTCTTCATGATTAAGCATAAAAGGAACATCGATGAGACACGTAATTTTATCAAAGAGTTGTTTGATAGAATACTGACATGGAATGAACGTTGGATTCCAGATGGATTAGACAAATGGGAGGAAGAAATCAGTCAAGATGGTGGATGCCAAAAGGTATCGTTCAGAGATTTTTTGAAGAGTTGCGGTTTTAGCTTTATTTTATCTGATAAATATTCTGCTTATTGGGGAGACCTGCAAAGTGTTGAACTTAAAGGTGTTAAGGTAGAAACGGAAAACTATTCGTTTAGTGTAAAAAAGTTAATTCACAAAGATCGGCAGCTAACTCTGATGTGTAAAATAGAGGGCAGTCATGACCAAAAGCCTCCAAGAATTAATAAAAATGGTGGGAAAATTAAAATTTACGGTCGCGAACTAAATGTAGAAATATTCCCTCTAGAAGATGAGGATACCACGCACATTATATCTGTAAATCAACCACTAGGAAATAACGAGATTTCCTATGGAACAGAGATATCAATAATATGCAAGCTGAATAAAAACGATTCAATAGATAATATAATTGAGGTACCACCCTTTGAGGTACCAGAAGTGACTGTCCCGACCCAGGTGAGCGATGTTTTCTCCAAAAGTAACTATTTATTGTTCTGTGCCTTAGGGGGATTTAATTTCATAGCACTTATAGCTGTCTTTATGATATCCCTCCTGCTAATTATATCTTGGAAGGTATTACCCTTCGTTATAGTAACAAGCGTTATATTTATATTGCTTTCGGTAAAGTTGAACATGAAGTTATTTGGAGTCATCTACAATTCATTGAGATCATAGTGGAAAAGGATATCATCTTTATTGAGTGGATAACGTGGAAGGAGCGAGTGTGTTAGCCAATGTATACAATAAATTTGGTCGAGTCATCGATACACAGTAATTATCTGAACAACAACAACTCTCGGATTAAGCTTGAATTTGACTTGCGTATATATGAAGATACTATCCAGTTCGTTAATATTTCGTTAACTGACCAATTTAGTCGCCTTCAGAATGTATTAGATATTCAGGTAAGTGCAAAGTCGAGCTATAGTGTTATCAAGAAGACTGTCGGACAAATCCAAACATCACTTTGGGTATTTAATCAAAACTCTGGTCACAACAGGTGGGACTGGATCATTGACTCTAACGACATTTCCACCCTAGAAGGGGTCAGGAATGGCGATCTTGAATTAGACATCGAAGTAAAAGCCATTGTTGAGATAACAGAAAATGGTAGTAAGATGATTCCGATCATAGGAAGAGAACGTGTTCGCTTCTCTGAAACGGACTGGATCTCTTTCATCAGGCATTTTGGGTATTCGACAAAATATGGTTTGTCGTTACCGCCATCTTTACTGAACGACAAAAATTGGATTGAGGCATATGATAGTCTTAATGATGCTAGGGAGCATATTCAAAGAGGCAAAACCTACGATGCTTTACGTCAATGTCTTTCAGTCATTGAGTCATATATTGATACTGATAAGCGGGGCGGTCCATACAGCGAAAGGGTTTGGGAAGAACTACTTCATGATATTACTCCCCAGAAGAAGGATGGGATCGCTGGTTTATTTGCAGGCGTAGCAACCTATTTGAATAAGGTTGGACATCATAGGAATTCTAGGCAAAAGGTCAATGGCAATTTAGAAACAATCCCATTAGATCAATATGAGGCAGAACTCCTGTTGGGGATATCGCAGCTTGTTGTGACTTATTTGGAAAGACTAAGGACGGATAAATAGGTTCGGGAGTGGGTTATAAAAAAGAAATGGTGATTATAATGAAAGCCTGGGCAAATATCGACACCTCACTGAAAACGTACACTGTTCACCTAGACCATGATGTATGTCCGCATGTCACTGAAATGAAGTACGGAACTGAGCTGGGATGGAAGAAGCAGCATGGAACAGGAAGTTGGAAACCGTTCCGCTCAAAAGAAGAAGCTGTAGATATTTACGATAATAGCTACAAAGAAAAGCTAACCCTAATCGAGTGTAATAACTGCAAGTAAAACAATTGAAGAGGCAGTACAGAATTCGCATGTTGAGTTCTGTACTGCCTTTTTGTATTTACGGAGATTATTGTAATTCAGCAGTTATTGCAGCATCTACTCTATAAGTACAGGACACGCTCTCCTTCGAAACTTCGATTAAGAAAGGATGATAGTCATGAATTTCCTTATTAGCGTAGAAAGGAGCTATAAGCGTTACAAGCGATTATTGCATTCAAAAGGTATCGATCGACGGACGAAGCTAATCCTCAGTGAGAAGTATAACGCCCTCCGACAGATTATTATCTTTCTATACGGAGATTTCCTCGATAACACTACGACTCATAATCAGCAGTGTGTGGAGATTTTCCAAACGAACAATTTCAGTATTCCTGAATCGGCATCCGATCTCAACTTGCCGGAGGACACTCTAAGGAAGGTTCTAACCAGTGTTGATCTAGAAATGATGACGATTGTCGGTAAAAGCACAATCGAGAATATCAACAAGGCTAGGACTATTTGGGACATTCAAAAAGCTATGAGGGGATTCAATAAAATGTTAAATCGGTTCCGTTATTCTGCTTAAATTGTTCTAGAAAGTGTATTTTCAATCATGACATTGATCCCGATTTGGCAGTTGCTACGGCATCAATTTTATATAAGTAGTCGATGCCCTTTTGTTCTGTCAATTGGGGTTCGATCTTCAATCACTATATTTTTCCGAAGAAAGGATTTGATCGAATGAAGTTCTTATCGAGACTTGAGAGTAATTATATTCGCTACTCGGATTTGATGAGTTCAAGTGGGACTGATCCGATGTTGAGACCACTTATTACGGAAAAGTTCAATGCCTTAAGATTTATTGCGTTCTTTATGGTTAATGAGTTCACAAGTCGCTTGTCTGGTCAATATCAGCTTTGCGTAAAAAGCTATATTTCAAACAAGCGTAACCTTAAAGCTGCAGCCGCTCAGCTAAACATTTCAGAAGAACAATTAAGAAGTGCCCTTTCTGAAGTCGATAATAAGATGCGTGTCTTTGTAGGTGAGAGGACGATTGATAATATCAATAGGGCAAAAACGATTCGGGGTATCCAAAGTGCACTGAGTCACTTCCATAATAATTGGCAAGGCTTCTCGGCTCAAAGTTCCTGATCTTGACGTAGCCTTGTAGAATTTATTATCAAAAATTGTTAGTCTTCTCTACGAGGCTCACAAATCGATTTTCTTGTATGGGTGGCTGTGCTATCGCTATTAAATCGATTACAGGGCGTTTAATTCTATATGGGGTAAGGCTTCACACTTTTTGCTTTGTTGTCGTTCAGGTTCGGCTTTGATTACATTACAATAGAAGGAACGCGTTTAAATACGATGTCGGCTTTTATGTTGGTAATAACCAGCGAATCATGCTATATTACCAAACAAATTTTCTATTGTATGAATCGATGCAAAGGATGATCGCTGTGGACTTGAAACAAAGAGTGGCTTTGTTCTACGGGCTTCGGTGGGAAACGTACCGGGAGACGTGTCTAAGAATAATAAACGAGAAAAATATATTGATGGATACTGATGTGAATCATGCGGTTCGCACACTTAAGCGAAGCGATCTCGAAGATCTTGAACTTACTTTGCTTGAGTTAATTGAGGAATTTGAAAAGAGTCAGTGTTAAATATCATATGGGTTGGAAAAAGGCAGTATAGGACTCGTTCATCGAGTTTTATACTGCCTTTCTTTTATAGCTCGTAAAAATAGTTGCTGGAATGGTCGAGGGCAAGTCCAAATTCAGCATCGGTATCTAGATTAACTATATAGAAGTAACGGATGCGGTATTGCATTTAGTTGCTAATCCTGAGGATTTCACCTTTGGGGTATGGCTCCCAAATGTCTTTCTCCCATATAAGAAGAAGCGATTCGTTTTCCGTTCCCGAGGTCGTGCCAATAGTTATCAGGATCGTCTTAAAAGAACACTATTCCTTCTTTGTTAGTGAAGTCGTTTCAAAACGGTTTGTCCTTCGGGTCATAACTCTTGAGTATTGCCCCTCTCAATTCCGTCCGATTTTTAGACGGTAGAATGCGGGTTTAGTCGGTGTCATAACTGGGGGTCATAAGTAAATTAAAAAATTGCTGGTGGTGATCTGAATTATGCCGAAATACGGGTATGCCCGAGTAAGTACTGTGGGTCAGTCAAGGCACGGTAACAGTTTGGAGCATCAGGTAAACCAACTATTATCGGAAGGGGTCGATCAATCCTTTATTTTTGTAGATAACTTTACTGGCTCGAAAATGGACCGCCCTCAATTCACAAAGCTATTACAAATATTAAAGGCTGGTGATACATTGGTTGTCACCAAACTGGATCGGTTTGCTCGTTCCACAGTCGAGGGTGAAAAGATTGTTAAGAATTTAATCGAACGAGGCGTTCGAATTCACATTCTTAATATGGGAATCTTGGACAACACACCGACCAGTATTCTGATACGCACCATCTTTTTCGCTTTCGCTGAATTTGAAAGAAACATGATCATTGAGCGAACTGCTGAAGGTAAAGCAATCGCCAAGCAGAAAACTGGATTCCGAGAAGGTCGACCACCTAAATTTACTAAAGTGCAGTTGGATTACGCGATTAGTTTACTTCAAACCCATAGCATGAATGAAGTCGTAAGCATAACACGGATCAGTGAAAGTACCCTAAAACGTGAGCTTCGAAGAAGAAGGAGTCCTATTTAAAAGTTTGATTACAATGGATCGCTTTCGAGCAAATTGAGCTTGATTAAATCGGGGGTGAGGCAATGTATCGATTACGAGAACTTGTAAAGTCCATCAATAAAGGCGTAGCAGCTGTCGAACGCAAAAAGCTCTTACCAAATGAGCCTAAGCAGATCATACATGAATGGTCACCGAACAATTTTCGTCGGCTTATTGTCGGGTTCGATTGGGCAGTTATTCAGCACTTTGTTACAAGTCAGCGTTTGCGTACTTTAATTGAACGTGTTGATTTAAGAACAGTATGTAAAAAAGATGAGGAGTTAATGGATTCGGAATCACACAAATACAAGTCGATCCTTTCTTCAGTTATCTCAGGGCGAGTTCTTTCTTCTCTTGAGGAGATCGTGTTTTGTACTGAGGAGTATCCCAAGAGGATGCTTTCCAGTGACACTTTTCTCAAAGATCTGATTGATGGAGATACGAATTACAACACTCGTTTTCCAAGACTTCGGCATATTTCCTACTGTTCATGCACGGTGGAAAAACTGTGGGATCTTCTTGAAAGGACAAGAAAGCCAACTGAATTAGTACTGGATGCAATTAAGGAAGAAGGCATTCAGATTCACCATTTCATTGAACCACATATAGAGGATTGGTGGTCTGGAACTTCGCTTCGCCCTCAATTCTACAGTATGGATTCAAGTATCCTTCAGGAGTATTTCGATAGGTTGAAGAATGAAATAGTAGTTGCTAAGCGTATTGAGCGGTTAGAGAAGATGATTAATAAGGATGATTTCGAAGCAATTGAAAAGTATAGCTCTACTATCATTTTGGTTATCAAGTGGGGGTTCGACTTAATCGACAAAGGGCAACAAGTATTTAATGAGGCTTCAGTAGACTGTCAGACAGTGTGGGCGCAGTATCTGTCATTTGAGAATGTATGCCAGGGTGTCCGTTATGAGCTTATCAAGAGTCCTGAATTTATCAAAGTGGTTATGCGGATTGATTTCGAGCGCATCGTTAAAGCCATGAGGAGTTACGGGGATGATGAAGATAACGTCCAAGTTGTACAAAGATTTCGTGATACGGTGATCAATCACATTTTGAAAGCAGAGGATGATTATGAGCTGGAGATAAATAAAGAGAGCATCGCTCATAGCCTGTTGATCCTACAAAAATTAGTAGGTATTACATTCGGACAGGTTGTTAGTGTCATCTACCTTTCGTTTATCAAGTACCTGACCCAAAATTCGGTCGAGAATGCTCAATACCACTTCGGCAGATTGAAAGCGCATATTCCAGATTTGACATACACCAGACCTATGATCGAGTACTGGAAAGATCATCTCAGTGATGGGGTAAGCAAGAGAGCGATGGATGCCATTGGAGCAAATGAAGTGTTAGTCGAGCAGTTCGACGTTCGCGCTAAATTTATTGAAGCTATCAAGATGTTAAATGGCTTATCGGTAGCAGGGGATGTGATCAAGGATGGATTTGTTGGGACAACTCCATAAAAACAATGAAGTAATCGCCGCGGCGGTCTATATATCAGTAGAAAACATGGATCGAGAGGAAGCTGAACGAGTTATTGTCGCGCAGCTCTACCAAATTCATTCTTTCGCTGACCAGCACAGTATAGTCATCATCGATTCTTACATTGAAAGAGAAGACGGTGAAACTGAACGGAAACGGCTTCGTGAAGATGCAAGAACTGGTCGGTACCGAGTAGTTCTTCATTGTGGGGATATTGATTCGGATAGTTTTTATGAATTTGGGGTCGTTGAAATAAATGTTCAACGGTACGAAGGAAAATGAAACCGTAATAAGGGAGAAGGTTACTATGGCTGAAAGTAGTGTAAAGGAGTTCAGAGATGAGTGCCTGAGCGTAATTTCAAAGCTGGAGTCATTACTTGAAATTGGAATTAGTAATAATGAAATCAAACCGTATGATATTTCTGCATTAAAGGAAAGAGTCTTATCAATCAGAACGGATAATGACATAAAACGGTTTATGGATGGATGGGACTTTATAAGGTTACAGAATCTCATGCGACTATGCGGCAAGGTGTGTTGTAAACATGTAGTTGAGCCGAACACGATAATGCAAATCTTTACTTGTAATGGTTGTCCGATTTTCTCGTTCGAGAAAAAATATTTATAGAAAGGGGTTCTCGGAAATGATAGGAAGACCCGATGGTTTACTCATTGCTCTATTTATTGACAAGCAACAGTGCTGTCATTCTGGAACGTTTGTTGGAAACTACAGTGAGTTTCGCCCCGATGTGAATCTTTTGAACAATCAGGATAAGTTACAAAAATACTATGAGGACAGCAGGTATCTATGTGTCATGCTTCATAATTGTATACGTACCCAAAAGGATTTCAAGGAGGTAATTGGATTAACAAATGAGAACGTACAAATAAACTGGGTAATAATCTTTGATGCCTTGGATCACATTTTCAAGCATTATACTGCGATGTCTTCATCTGGACTGCCCATAATCCAAACTATGCCATCTATTAAACAGGATGCGATTAAAATTAGACATTACCTAAGAAAACGGAAAGAAGAATTCGATTTGATCAGTTTGTCGGCTTTGAACATCCCTGCACCGATGGAGTTCGGGATGCAATTGAAAAGAGTGGTTGTTGGAGCGGGGGCATTTAACTAATTATCCAGTAATTGAAGGTGTCGATGAAATCCTCACCTATCGTTTGACGGATGATTATTTAATTGATCGATTAAAGCTCTAAGCCGATTTTCATAATGCCTATCGAAGAAAAAATGGATAAATAGTTGGTCATTGAAGAATTTTTTATAAATCTACAGTACAAATGAATTTCAGCACATGACGACAGAAACAAAACATATAAACAAGACAACGACTGTAAGGAATCAAACAAAGATCAAGCAGAGAAAGAACAGCAATCCAGGACAGGTAAGCTCTGAGGGAAACCTATATGGCTTCTCCGATTTCCCTCTATCTCACCATCCTCGACCAGAAAAACCACTCTACCCACTTCACCCGAGACTTATTGTAAACGGTGAAAGAGTTAGTAAGGAGTCAGTACCAGGGCTGAACTTGAAGCGGTTATAACACATTTCAATCATGAGAGGGGTATAAATATGCTCTTGCGTCATATTTGCGAGGTATGTGGTAAAGAAGAAGTTCTGTCTCCAGAACAGGGATACGATCAAGGATGGGACTACCCTCCCCAAATGGGTCAGTTCAAGATCATATCTCCGAGAACCTGTGGAAATTGTGCAATTAACGGCACTTTATGGTGGGCAATAAATATGGAAGGTAAGCAAGCTGACAGTTTTAACGAGAAGCAGCTCCAAACGTTCAATCGTATCTTGCAGGAGCCAGAGAGTATTCTGGTAACTTAATTAAACCGGAGGTCTATCAAGGATAGTTTTTTCGTCACATTGCAGATGCCAATAAAAACGGCATCTTTTTTATATGTGGTGATGTTCTTCCTTATTTATTGAAATTCTGAAGCAAATTTTCCTCTTTAAGCGGCACAAATCTCTTTTCTTGAAGGGGTTGAACTGGCGAGATTGATAATAAAGCGGTCGGTAAAAGCTTTAGCGGTTTGCAATCAGCAGTAGTGAGTAAATTATACAGAAACAAAAATCACACTTCACAGGGGGTGTGATTTTTTTTTTGCGTTGTACTACTTCGATAGGGTATCACGATCTTTGCTCGGGGGGAGTTGAAAACAACTTACGGAGTTGGCTCAAGAGTCGTAGACATAAGAGTAGAAACAAATTTTAATGACAAATATCAAGGAGGAAGAATGGCATGGAAAAACGAGAGTCCAAGTTCGGAGAAGTAGTTGATTGCATCGCTGGGTTAGGAATCGTCGTAAACAAGGACAATGAAGAAGGGCTGGCTTGGTATGGTCTGTATGGCTTAGTGAATGAGGAAGACGAATTAATAATCCCATGCGAGTATCTTAACTTGCAGATGGTTGATTACGGTTTGATTAGGGTTGAGAATCAGAGCGGTATCTACGCATATTTGGATCATCGAGGGAAAGAAGTAGTTCCCTTCTCGAGGGGTTACAATCTTGTGGGATCATTCTCTGATGGGAGAGTTGTCGTAGGTAAGTACACTCAACCCGTGGGGGAGTATCTAGACAAGTTTCATGAAAATGAGGAAGAAGATGATCCAATTGATTTCCTTGACGACCCTTTCAACGGTTCTGAGCGTTCCATCTTACATTATAACCCTTATTGTCCTAAGCTCATGGGTTACATCGACCAATATGGTAATGAAGCAATCCCATTACAGTATCAAGAAGCTAAAGATTTCTCCGAGGGGTTAGCCGCAGTTAAAGGTTGCAATGATAGGTGGGGTTTCATTGATAGTACTGGTCGGACGGTAATACCTTTCGAGTTCGATGAAGTGTTTGAATCTTATATTCCCGGTTATGAAGGTTTTATTGAAGGAACGGTAGTTGTCAAGAAGGAGGGCAAGTGGGGGACGATCAATCAAGAAGGTGCTACGGTAATTCCATTCGAATTCGATGATGTCCTCAAGTTTTATGTTGAAGGTGCGATTGTTTTTAAGAAAGATGACAGTTGGGGTGCAGTCACCCAAAGTGGCGAGATTATTGTTCCATTCCTCTATCCTGAGCAGGGTAGAGTTATAAAATTGTTCAAAAAAATAATGCATCTAGAGGAAAATGCCAAACTCTTAGTATCTCCTTGTAAAAAGCAATCAGTTAGGTAAAACCCTTAATGGAGATGATGTCTCCCGACATCATCTTTTTTAATTTCAACATATTGCTCAAGAGTCATAGGCAAGATAGTGTACGCAAATGAAAACTAGGAGGAAAAACAGAATGGAAAAGAAATTGGTTAAGCTCGTAGGCTACAGCAGTACAGCAAAATCTGGAATTGGTGAGTACAGGGATAACAAGGATAGAGGACTAACTGGCTTTTACAGAAACGAGAATGAGAACTCATTTGAGGTTATGGAATTAAACAAGGGTCATCGAGTTGTAAGCTATAAATTCCCGAAGATCGAAATTCCGTTCAAGTCAAAAATGCATAGTTGGCGCAACTTAGCATTCAGTTGTGATTGGTACTACAAAGATGAGCAGGCTAGAATCGACAAACTTAAAGAAGCTGTGGAAGATAGACAAAAACCATTTGGATATGTAGCACTAACAGATGATGCTATGTTCTGGTTCGACGGAATGGCTTTAGAATATGCAATGACGCAACAAATCAGGTATGGAGTTTCATTTGGATTCGTTGGTAATCACACTTTTGGGCAGCACTTCGATTTAGAAGCCTTTATCAAATCATATGAGTTGTTGGAAGAAGCTCACTACGGAGAACGAAAAGGTTTCATCATGAATGAGTTTGTCCAAAGCAAAATCCGGGCACTAAGTGAGCAAAAGATTCTCGACTGCCTTCAGGGGTATTTAAGTGGGAAAACAAATAGCGATTACGACCTGATCCTTTTGGGTTTACTGTTCGGTCACCCTATCGAAGCGACATTTGCAAGACTTGTCGGAACTATGGTATACAACAACATGCCCTAATCACTTCTTGGGGTTTCTTCTATCGATGCTTAAAGAACAGCACAATAACATTCGATCCTAATCAATTTATTCAAACGGAGGAATTTACAATGAAATATTACGTCTATGCAAGAAGTGCAATGCAATTCCCTGATGCAATCATAGCCCAAGTCAAAAAGTGCATGCAGTATGCCAATGAAAAAGGGTTTCTCATTGAAGAAGTATTCATCGATGACGGGTTTAGCGGCTTAGACGATGATCGACCAGGCTACAAAAAGCTCTTGAAGACCGCCCTGAACGGAGATACAATCATTGTTGCTTCAGCGGGATCTTTGACCCGAGATTTTGCTAAGGTATCAGAGCTAGGTAATCGGTACAGTTTAGTGTTGTTGGATAAAATCGCGTTATAAGGGGTAAGCAGAGCCGCCAACTAATTTGGCGGCTTTTCTGTATTAGGTTTACCCGATTTTCAATACGAACTGTCCTACACAGCTTACCCACTTATCCACCTTCCCCATGTAAGAAGTCACAATTTTTATTGAGAACAAACATTCGCTGACAGACTCATGTCAAAATTCACTTGTAAAATAAGAAGCGTAAGCAGTACCTTAGCATCAATGCAAATTTTTGCAGTATCACATAATGAAGCAGGCAGGTATTTATTGCAGATTGTCGAATTGGTACAATATACCTATAACCATTCGTTCGAAAGGGATATTTCTATGGGCGATAAAGATAAGAAAAAAGGTCATAACGGTTTAATTGATTCGACTATTGGAGCAGCAACAACAGAAAATATTGAGCGTTATGGTCGTGCAGCATCGGAGTTTATCAAGGGGTATAAAGGATCTGTCGATGCCGATGGAGACATCATTAGAAAAGGACTCAAGCAGATGTCCGAATCGAAGGTGCATCCTGATTTTAAGTATCAGAATATAAAGCAGCAAGCTGGATTTTCAGCCGAGATCCATTATGTTGATAAAACGAACGCCGAAAATATTATCAATAAGAACGACACTCGAGTCTACCGATCTAATGATATCGGTAGAGGAAATGACCCGCAATTCGACGTCTTATCTATTGATGATTCGGGCAACCCTACGTGGGGTGCTCAAATGAAGTTTTATGGGAAGTTTGAGACTCCGGAAGAAATAAAGAAGAGTTCAGAAGAATTGGTAAGGAAAATGACGAAAGATGATTGGAATAGATATCGTGGGAATGATGTCTTAGTCCCACAAGAGCAGTACGAAATTGCAAAGAAGTACGCCGAGGATAAAGCAAGGGACTTGACTGAGCAAGCTGAAAAACTTAGAACACAAGGGCAGTTCGATAAAGCTGGTATCTTAGAAGAGAAGGCAGAGAGGTATCGTCAAGTTTCGAGTGACTTAAAGGATAGCGGAATTACTTCAAAAGAAGCCATATTCCTGCGCGAACATCCCAAATTAGCAACTGCAAAATATGTGTTAGAAACTGCACATCAATCGGGTCTTGAAAATGCAAAGAGCGCAGCTGTAATTTCTGTAGCGATCTCAACTGCCCAAAACGTAACTAGTCTCATTAGAGGTAAGAAGCGTGTCGGAGAGGCGATTGTGGATGTAGCCAAGGATACTGCGGCAGGAGCTGCTACTGCATATGTCATAGGTGCTACTGATACTGCTATCAGGGGTTTCATGGCAGCAAGTAAGGAAAGTGTCTTTGTTAACCTATCAAAGAGCAACATGCCTGCTATGATCGCCACTGCCACAGTTCAAGTGGGTAAATCGCTAATTCGATATGCCAAAGGTGAAATAGATAGCCTTCAGCTTGTTGAAGAATTAGGTGAAAAAGGTACCGGCATGATGGCAGCCAGCTTTGGTGCGGCAATAGGAACAGCAGTATTCCCAGGCGTAGGAACAGTCATTGGGGGTATGGTTGGATATTTAGCAAGCTCATCAATCTATAATGCATGTATGCAGACCCTTCGAGAGGAACGATTTTCAGCAGAAAGAAGGGCAAAGATAAGTGCAATTGCATCAGCCGCTATAGAAGCGATGAATAAACAGGGTAATGAACTACAGGAAATGGTTGAAAGATTTTACGCTGAAAGACAGAAGGTTTTTACTGAATCACTTTCTATGATTGAAACTGCAAGTCGGTTTGAAAATATTGAGTTATTCACGCAAGGGCTAAGTAATATTGCGATTGAAATGGGTGGAGCCTTAAAATTTAAGAATTTCACAGAGTTTGATACTTTTATGTCCGACAAGAATGCGGTCTTAGAATTTTAATTTTATCAAGGAGGAGTATACATGCCATTACCATTAATACCTGCAATTGCAGCAGGGATAGCGGCTATTACTGCCGCGGCAGGAGTCAAGAAAGGCTTCGAAGCAAAGAGGGATATGGATAGAGCTAAATCCATTAACCAGACGTCCCAGGACATTGCAAAAGAGTCGGAAGACTTTATTGCAATGGCAAGGGAAAGTACAAATGAAGCCATTACAGAGCTTGGACAGGAGAAAATTCGAATTCTTACAACGTCGATCAATGACTTTGTATTGAATTTTGAAAAAATTAAGAATATCGATCTTAAAAACAGCCAAGGGATCGATGAACTCAAAAACTTCAATCCGACAAGTGAGAGTTTTAAGCAATTAAAGGAGGCATCATTTGAAGCGAAGAAAATTGCGATTAACGGATTAGCGGCAATCGGGTCTGGGGCTTTACTTGCCTACGGTACATACAGTGTTGTTATGAGTGGACTTGGTGGGCTTATAGTTACAGCTACGACTGGTACGGCATTAGGTACCCTTTCAGGTGTAGCCGCGACAAACGCGACACTGGCGTGGCTTGGTGGAGGGGCTTTAACCGCAGGCGGTTTAGGAGTAACAGGCGGTATGGTTGTTCTTGGGGGTATTGTGGCTGGACCAGCACTTGCCATTGGTGGAGCTATTTTTGCGAGCCAAGCTAAATCCGCTTTAAACGATGCATACGGCAACTATGATAAAGCCAAGGCTTTTAAGAAGCAGGCAAGGAACATCGGTATAGCCTTGAAAGCAATTTTTACTCGAGCGAATCAGCTAACTGAGCTATTAAAAAAGCTAGATGTCTTTTTTGCTTATCAAGTAGGAGTGTTACGCGATATTATTGATTCAAAAGGGGTTAACTGGCAGGATTATTCTAAGACAGAACAAGAAGAGATATACAAATGCGTCCAATTAGCTCAGGCTATTAAGGTTATTCTCGATTCGCCGCTTCTTAAGCAAGAGGGTCAATTGGATGAAGCCACAGAATATGTGCTTGAGAACGGTAATAAGTACCTCAATACGCTGATGAATCAATAAATGTTTAACTGTGATCAATGCGGATTGTGTTGTAAAAAGGTAGGGATGACCGAGCAATACAAACATTTGGATCGGGGCGATGGGGTATGTCTTCATTTTGACGTGGAGACGAATCTATGTAGTATTTACGAAACACGCCCCGTCATATGTAGAATAGATGAATCATACGAGTTGTTCTTTAAAGATCAAATGACTCTGGAACAATTCTACGCAATAAACTATAAGTCATGCGACATGCTTAAGAGATTGGAGAGTAATGGAATGAGTGATTTAAAGTCTGCACTGGTTGAAAAGTTTGAAGAGATCTTTGGCTATACACCCGGCGATGAATATGCACCAAGAGTTAAAAATGCCAGGGAAATTATTTGCCAAGGTCAATACAACAAGGATGAAATAATCGATATTACTGATACGAGCATTGGAAGCAATGGAAAGTCTGGATTAGTCTTAACGATTGACTCAGTTTGCGTGAAGGATTCGGCAAACTTCACTTCAAAATTCATAGCAAAATATGAGGATATTGATTATACAAGTATTAACGAAGATCGATTTTTAGGTTTAGATATTACTGCCCTAGAACTCCATATGAAGTATGGTACAAAATATCAAATCAGTATAGATAAAATTAGCAGGAGAAAATTGATGGATTTTATCGATTACGCAATCTCAATTTATCAAGAAGACGATGCGCTTGAATGGTAAGCTAGTAATTGATTCTTTAAAGCCAGGTGCAAATATATGCATCTGGCTTTTGTACTAAATGACGATAATCATTATAAGATTTTATCTTGGAGGAAACGACTATGACTTTAACTACTGATAAAAATGGCTGAACCAGTTCATTATAATGAACTTAAGACTTATCTCGAGGGGGCTAACCGGATGAAAGCATCGCTAGACTTTATTAAGCAATTGGAGTTATTGTATGAGCAGTACGAGCAAGAGGTAATCGAGAATCTGAAAGCCGGTCTTCTTAAAGAGAACACCGCCAAGACATACCTAACCCATTCAACCAATTTTGTCAGATGGTGTCGGAATGACTTTGTGCCTGGGGACAGAAACAAGTAGTGTAACAGTGTCTAGCCGCGGCGGGCTAACAACATGTTGTTAGCCATGCAAAATCATCTGCAGACTACAGAACCATATGCTATGATGTGGAAAAAGACGGAATAAGGGGGTATTACAATGCCTGTTCCTGACAAGAAAATTGTTATTAACAAGTTGGAGAAAAAGTACGGCTGCTCCTTTTCTATGATAAAGGGGAAGAAAATTATGTATCAGGGAATTGCGGATGGAAAACGAATTGTCATTTGTACTCCACACTCCAAGATTCATACGATCGGTAGGGGTTGGTTCGACCTTACGATAAAACAGGTCGAACTCTTGGATGATGCGGACTTAGCAATTTTAGTGATTCGTTTGGAAGATGGTAATATCTATATTGTAGATTTCAAAGAACTGCGTAAAATGATGACCCTTGATAATCAGATTGTGAATCCTAGAGAAGGTGAGCATTGGAAGTTCTATATTTGGGGAAATAACATTCAGGTGAGGGGTTGCTTGAATAAGTTTCAAGCAGTGCCTGAACGAATGATATCATAGCGACTGAGGTAAATGAAATGACAAAATTATTTTTACATAGTCGAGAAATGAGAAGCGTATTTCAGCTTTTAGGTAAACACGAGAATGATATAAGCTATAGTGTGGCATGGGGGTTGACGCAGTGTCCTTCATTTCTGAAGGTCTTTCTCCAAAATGTTCTTAAATGGAACGGTGATGTTAATGAAGTTGAAATTCGGATGCAGGAATATGAAAAGGGCAAAGGATTCACTGATATAGAAATTGAGTTGACCCAAGAATTTCACTTAATTATTGAGGCGAAGAGAGGCTGGAACCTTCCAGACATCACACAGCTTCAAAAGTATGCAACCAGAACATCCTTCATACAAAATCCTTGCCATGATAAGCGACTGATTGTATTGAGCGAATGCAGCAGAGATTACGCCAAGCACCGTGTCCCAGATCAAGTAAATGGTTTTCCGGTTGAGGTATTATCATGGAAGGACTTTTACCAATACTCCAAGCTGGCACATTCACTCGGAACACATGCTGAGAAGCGGTTATTGCAAGAATTGAATGTTTATTTGGGGAGTTTGATGACAATGCAGAAGCAAGACTCGAATATGGTGTATGTAGTATCTGTTGGAGCTGGATCTCCTGATGGTTGGTCAATTTCATGGAGAGACATTATTAGCAAGAAGAGGAGATACTTTCACCCTGTCGGTGGTAATGGATGGGTAAAAGAGCCACCTAACTACATTGCATTTCGTTATGATGGAAAACTGCAATCGATTCATCACATAGAAGGGTATGAGGTTGTCACTAACATGTCTAAAGTTTTTTCGGAGGCTACAGACGAGGAGTGGAAACCAAGTTTCGTATATCACTTAGGAGTTCCATTTGCTCCAAGTAATGAAGTTAAGACCGGAAACATATACCCCAATGGCAGAGTGTGGTGTATGTTGGATACATTGTTCACTTGCTCAACGATATCCGAAGCGAGGGATCTCACTAAGTCGCGTCAAAATAGTTAAAGGAATGGTCATGCTGGTTTCATCTCAAGAACATTTAGGCAAATGAAAAGAACCGAATCGATGTGGTATGGATGCACACTGATTCGGTTCTTTTTGTAGCTACAGCTTTCTGTACATCTGCTGATTTTGCGGCGTTTTCCCTAATATCTCAAGGGAGTTACTCGCATGGTTCTCGGCGTAGTTTAAGAACATGGAGCCAAGCTTAGTACGATTGCCCTTAGCGATCCGGTTCCATTCAAAGCCCCGAAACAGGTCTTTGACAAGGAACTCCTCACCTTGATCCAGACTTGGAACAGTTGCTTTGGCAATGTTCATCAAGTCTTCCAGAGAAGTGTTTTTATCGATTCTCATTTGACATTCTCCTTTCTGTTCGAGATTTACTCATAGTAGCTAATAGCTAGTAGCTTATAGCTACATAGTACATCTGCTTTCTATATCCGTCAAGTTGTATTTATTTGGGGTATGCTCAACAATTACTTGCATTAAATCACCGTCCAAGTTAGAACTACAACAACCTCAATGAAAGGCGGTAACGCCTATCTCATTGAAGATGTAAATTCTAATTGGAGGTTGTTATGGACAGAAAAGAAATCATAAAGACGTTAGGCGATCATTTTGGAGTAAAGCCTAAGTATATGGGGGTTCCGAGCTTCATTTATCAGATTGAGACTGATACGGAGATTTACTCGATTGACAGAGCGGGCAAGATCACGACTTCGAATGGCAAGGAGGTTGATCTCGACAGCGTATTAACTGGACAGGTTGCTGCCATACAAGACGAACCGCTCGAACCCACTGCACCAGTTGAACTGGTTGTTCAAGTTAATTCAGGCGATCCAGTCAATTCGACAATAAGCTCAAACGCCCTACTTGAAGTAGCAGTGCCGCTGGAAGGTCACACAGGGATAACACTTAGAAATTTGATTAATTTGCTTTACAGCAAACAAGTACTTGTAAAAAGATCACTTGGAATTGAATCGAATATTATCGAAGAAAGTTTTGCCAAAGCAATCAATGAAGCTAATGTCGATACACTGGAAAGTTTCAAGACAACGATATCAGAAATTGGTAAACAATACTGCCCAGGCATCACGTTCAGTTTTGATAGCAGTACGATCATCTTTAAGTTTTTCCAAGCAGAACGCAGTCCTGAAGAGATACATGCCTACACGCAGCTTGTCGGACTGTTAAACCAGACTGCGATGAAGTTAAAGTATACATCGCCCAAAGGCAAGGACACCGACAACGATAAGTTTACCTTCAGACTTTTCTTGATCCGGCTCGGTATGGTGGGAGAGGAGTATAAAACAACCCGCAAAATATTGTTGGCGAAGCTTGATGGTAACTCTGCATTCAGGGATGGCAAAAAGCCAGAGAAGGTTTCGACTGATGTATTAGAGGTTAACGAAACTGATGCTAAAGACATGATTTCAAGTACCAGGAAGGGATAATACACCATCTGTCGAATATTGCATCAAGAAATTCGTCTGGTAGGGTATTTTGTTCCAAAAATGAATCTTAAGTTGATGTGCTACATAGTTAGGCTGCCCACTGTCTGATAGCAAATGAATCAACCCTGTCAAAGTCGAATGACAGGGTTGATTTTTGCGAATTATTAACTGACAGGCTTCCGTTTTCGTTTGACTTTGTCTGCCTTTAGTTCTTCAACAACCTCAGAGATTGATAAATCATATTTCTTGATGGCGAAATCGACCACCAACATCAATTCCTCGTAAGTCCACATTACGACTTTCTTTTTGTACCTTCCGGCAAGATCCTGCAACACGGCTACAAAACCCTGTTCAAGTTCCCCTGCTACCACTATTCCTAAAACATTGACAGTAGTGTCCTTACATTTATAAACAAACTGTTGAAGCATCTCATAAGCTTTTGTGTCTGTTGGTTTTATCGGTTTCTTCTCGTAACTCTTGGCTATCCCTACAAATACCGCATCGTCCATACCAAGCATCTGGATTGTAAAGCTGATATCACCGTATTCTTGTCCATGATGCGGATGTAATTTATGATCAGTAAACGTTACAAAAGGTTTCATTATGCAGCGGACGCTTTTTTCATGCTGACAGGCTTGGCAGGCATCTACACTATGTTTAGAACATTTCTCTCTAAGTAAGCTCAACACTTCAGCAAGTTCTTCGCGGCGTTTAGGGGTAATTCTCCGATCCCAAACGGGCTTAAATTGTTGTAGTTCTCTCACTTTGAACATGACTTTCGAAGAGACTCTAGATGAATAGTGAACGACATTGTTTTGAAGATAGAAGGATTCTTCCTCATGAGAAAATCCCTCATCAGGAAAGTACTTGCTTATGATCTTTTCGGTAAGTTCGACTATAGTTGATTTAGGATTAATTACGACTCCATCATACCAGGAGTCTATTCTGACCTTATGATCCATTAAGCAGCGAACGTTATCCTGTTGAAGTTCGGTGTAACAGAATGAACATATGACCTTTGGAGCCTGTCCTCTTTTTACGGAAACCGTTAACAAGTCGGTGTTTCCGCAGTGATTACAGGTGATATCTGTATAATGGTCGCAACTATCGCAGTAAGGATAGAAGTGGGTAATGGTATGCTTCTTCAGTGAACCTACAATTTTATCAACATTTAAGTCGTGGAGCTTGAAGCTATCAATCTTTTTTACCTTACAGGTGACAACTGCCTTAATGACTTCCAAAATAACTTTTTTCTCGTCATTTGTAGTTGTGAAGGCAACAAGATCGGGATCTTCATCAAGTCCAAATGATTCGAACTTATCATCGATTTCGCCATTTTCCTGTATAGAGTTAATGTAATTCATGATCTGTCCGATTCGCCAAATCCCCCAACGTCTCATTTCAGAGGCTTTAAGCTGACGGGTAAGATAAATCTTGCCTTTGTCATTGTTGACCCCAAGAGTTGAGAAGAAGTCTCCGTCCTCGTCGATTGCTTCTTGATAAACTGAACTTGGCGAGTCGTACCCATCGAATTCAGTAAGTTGACCAACCTTATTACCAAGATCACTGTCAGCCAAAGTAACTTTGCTTGGCTTACCCGATTCGGGGTCAGGATTGCTCAAAGTGGTTCTTTTCATTGACTCTTTGCTAAACACACTGTCGACAATCTTTTTGGTGATGTTTACAGGTGAAACAAAGCAATCAAAGGCTCTTTCAAGAGTTTTGGATATTGTTCCAACTAATGACTCAGTAGGTATACTAATGCTCACAAAGCGTTGGTCAAAGTTGATCCATAAGAAACCGAACTTCAATTCGTAAATAAAATCGGACTGTTCGGTTTCAGGATTGATGTAATTATATCTCTCTTGATATTGTAACGAGATTTCTACCGTTTCGTGATTGACAACGGTTTGGTCAATAGCAAGTAGCCCAAATATGGTGTCATTGGGGTAAGTGATTGGCTTGAGCAACTCATTCATTTTGGACACACCAGTATTATTCTTGTGATCTGCAATGAATGAGGATGAACTCAGTTGAGGGTTATGCGGACGCAGCATAAACAGCCGAAAATTGGGTCTGCGGCTGTATCTATTATCTTCAAAACAGGTTTCGATATCAGATTCAGTTATCTCTGGTGAGATAGCCACAATCTCCACTAGTTTTTGCTTGTCAAGTCGCTCCAAAGCCACTTTTAAATCTCGTTTAACTTCACGTTTGACAACTACACGATAACGATTGATTAAATCCTGTTCGTCTACCTTTGAATATAACAGGTGACGTATAACTCCGTTCTGAACATGAAGTAATTTATCTGCGTGTTTTTCCGACATAATAACCCCCCTCTAAGAAACATTGAATATTAAGACTATTGTATCACATTTCCAGAATTGTGATGAAGAATGTCGATTAGGAGGCATTGGTTCAGACACTACTGCATCTATTGCGAGAGCAATCCATTGAAAGAGAAGCTTAATAATTGGGGCTTTAGAAGGATATCGGATGGGAATTGTAGAATATTGTAAGACTCCTGTGTATGAGTGGGGTAAAGAACACCTAAGGAGGTTTTACATTTGTCCTATCAGTCGGAAGCCCAGCTTGAGAAAAATCTGATCGAGCAACTTGTTCGTCAAGGCTACGAACGAGTGACAATAAATGACTACGATTCGCTTTTAGGAAACTTTAAACAGCAACTGAATAAGTTCAATGAGAAGAAATTAAATGGTCAGCCGTTAACAGATGCAGAGTTCAGCCGATTCCTAACTCAGATTGATGGAAAAAGCAATTTTGACTCAGCAAAGATTCTTAGGGATAAACAAGTGTTCCAGCGTGATGACGGAACAGAGGTCTATCTTGAGTTGATGAATACCCGTGATTGGTGTAAGAACATTTTTCAGGTCACCAATCAGACAACAGTCGAAGGGACGTATAAAAACCGTTATGATGTAACAATCTTCATTAACGGCTTACCCGTAGTACAGATCGAGTTAAAGCGCCGCGGCTTAGATTTTAAAGAGGCGTTCAATCAGATTCAACGGTATCGAAAACACTCCTTCAGGGGGTTATATCGTTATCTGCAGATGTTTGTTGTCAGCAATGGGGTTGATACGAAATATTTTGCAAACTCCGATGGTGACATCTTGTATTCACATACCTTTTTCTGGTCGGATGCAGAAAATAATCGGATCACCAATCTGAGCGATTTCACTTCCAACTTCCTAGAAAAGTGCCATATGGCGAAGATGATCGCCCGATACATGGTATTGAATGAAACCGAGAAGTTGTTAATGGTCATGCGACCGTATCAGGTCTATGCAGTTGAGGCACTTATTAAGCGTGCCTTGGAAACTAAGAACAACGGTTATATCTGGCACACAACTGGTAGCGGAAAGACATTAACCTCATTTAAGTCGAGTCAAATCCTTGCGAACGAACCGCATATAAAGAAGGTCTTCTTCCTTGTTGACCGTAAGGATTTGGATAGTCAGACATTAGCTGAATTCAACAAGTTTGAACCGGATTCGGTGGACATGACGGATGATACGGATAAACTTGTGGCACAAATTTCGGACTTAACGAAGCCGTTGATCGTTACTACAATTCAAAAGATGGCGAACGCTATAAAAAATCCTCGATATGAGGAGATCATGAAGCCGTATCAACAGGAGCGTGTTGTCTTCATTATTGATGAGTGTCATCGTAGCCAGTTTGGTAAGATGAAAAGACTCGTTGACAATCATTTTAAAGAGGCACAGTACTTTGGTTTCACGGGAACACCTTTGTTCGAGGAAAACAAAAGCCAAGACGGTCGGGTAACCGCCGATATTTTTGAGAAATGTCTACATACGTATCTGATTAAAGATGCGATCCATGATGGCAATGTCTTGGGGTTTTCGGTGGATTACATCCAAACGGTTGATGTTTCAATTAACGAAAAGGATCAGACCCGCGTAAAAGGAATTCTGACTGATGAAGTCTGGATGCATGATGATCGAATCCGTTTGATCGCTGAGAACATCATAAACCATCATGATCGGAAGTCACGCAGTAAGGGGTATACAGGACTATTCACTGTGGATAGCATCCCGATGCTGGTTAAGTACTACGACACCTTCAAGTCCATGTCACATAACTTGAAGATTGCCGGCATTTTCACCTATGGACAGAATGAGGACAGTGAAGGCGATGGACAAGACGAGCATTCTCGGGATAGCCTTGAACGTATCATCAAGGACTACAATGCTATGTTTGGAACCAACTTCTCAACAGATAAGTACCAAGGATATTTTGCCGATGTTTCTCGTAAAGTCAAGACTGCTCAGATCGATATCTTACTGGTAGTCAACATCTTTTTGACAGGATTCGACAGCAAAACTTTGAATATCCTCTACATGGATCGCTTCTTAAAATATCATAATTTGATTCAAGCCTTCTCTCGCACCAATCGGACGGAGAAAGCGACCAAACCTTACGGGAATATTGTATGCTTCCGCAATCTCAAGGAAGATACGGACGAGGCAATCAAGTTGTTCTCAAAGACAGATAGCGTCGATGATGTCCTGATGAAGAGTTACGAAGAATACCTTCAAATGTTCAGGGCAGCTCTGGTAAAAGTCAAAGCTCTCGCCGCTACGCCAGCGGAAGTAGATGCTTTGGAGCGGGAGGAAGAAAAACAAGAGTTTGTCATTAGCTTCCGTGAGCTTACCAAATATCTGACTCGTCTCCAAACTTTTACCGAGTTTGAATTCGACTCGGCTCGATTGGGTATTTCTGAACAGGAGTACCAGGATTACAAGAGCAAGTATCTCCGTATTTATGACGAAGTTAAGCGCGGCGGGGGTAAAGAATCGATCTTGGCGAACGTTGACTTCCTAATCGAGCTGATGCATACCGATCGGATTAATGTAAGCTATATCATGAATCTGATCCGGAACATCGATTTCGATAATGAAGAGCAGCGGGACAAGTCGGTAAAAGATATTGAAGATGAGATCAATCGGGCTGATAACGAGCAGCTACGACTCAAAGCGAATTTGCTGAAGGACTTCTTGCGAAAAGTAGTACCAACGTTAACCAATGCAGATTCGGTAGACGATAACTACAATGCCTTCGAACAAGAAGAACGTATGAAGGAAATTGAAGCATTCGCCAGTGAAGTGGGGTTATCGGCTGAAGTAATACAAGGCTTTGTACAGGAATATGAGTACGGCGGACTGGTCAACCAGCAAGAGATCAGTGATGCTGTTAAGTTGCCATTCCTCAAAAAACGAGCAATGATTCAACGGATTATCGAGTTCATCTCAGAGCACACCAAACGTTTTTCATAGTGCTATTTATAAAAATAGCAGAAAAGGACTTGCCTTTTCTGCTGTTTTTTATTATATTGAAGTTGTTGGTTTAATGCTATTTTAATAAATAGCAAAAGGGGAGGGTTGGTTTGAATTTAGAACAATGTGCATCGGTGGTGCAAGGGGCATTTTTATCCCGTATACAGACGTCACCTTCATTGGAGGCAGTAAAGCTTCCGGTCTACACGATGAAAGAAATGAACGAGTGGTTAAGTCCTGATCCCACATCGGTAGAGAATCAGCAAGATGCTTCTGATGTTCATGTAGATCAAGGGCGTTTGGTATCTTTACCACTCGCCAAAGAGGGTTTAGTCCTAATAAGCTTGACTGGACAACGAGCAGTAGCATTGCAGCAGGAGCATGCTGGAAAGTTGATCCCTTCTAACTTTGCCATCATTGAGCCTACAGGTGAATTGCATCCTGACTATCTGGAGTGGTATATCAATGAACATCCAGATTGTCGCAAACAATTGAAGATCGCAACGCAAGGTTCCAGTATAGCAGCTTTGTCGATTCAAATGCTTAGGACTTTGGAAATTTTTTTGCCACCTATGGACGATCAAGTGAAGATTGGTAGCGTCCATAGATTATTACATCGAAAAAATCGACTACTTCAGGAGAGAATCGTATGGGAACAGCAATATATCAAACAGTTATTGATGGGGTATCTAAAGGGGGAGGTAAACAGATGACAACGACCGAGTTACAACGTCATCAACAAGCCGAGTTACATAAGAAGCTTTGGGACATGGCAAATGACCTACGCGGTCAACTCGAAGCTTACGAGTTTAAAAACTATATACTTGGTTTAATCTTTTACCGTTATTTGTCTGACAAAACAGAGGATCGGGTTAATAGTCTTCTTAAGGAAGACAATATTTCTTACAGAGATGCTTGGAAGGATCAAGCTTATCGGGATGCTTTAAAAGATCAGCTCATTCAGGAAATTGGCTACGTCATTGAACCAGACTACCTTTTTTCGAGCATGATTGAGGAGATTGGTAAAGGAGAGCAAGGCAAATTCGATATTGAAATGCTACATAAAGCGGTCACCGCAGTAACAGAATCAACCCTTGGAGCGACGAGTCAGGATGACTTCCAAAATTTATTTGATGACATGGATTTGAATTCCTCCAAACTAGGGCGTGATGTAAAGTCTCGCTCCAAGCTAATCGCAAAGGTCATGGTCAATATTAATGATATCCCCTTCTTACATGATGATGTGGACATTGACGTTCTGGGCGACGCTTATGAGTATTTGATCGGACAGTTTGCTGCCAATGCGGGGAAAAAAGCTGGTGAGTTCTATACTCCACCACAAGTTTCCAAAATCATTGCTAAGATAGTTACGCTGGGTAAGAATGACTTAAGAAATGTCTATGACCCGACTTGCGGTTCAGGATCGTTGCTCTTGAGGGTCGCCAAGGAAGCGAGAGTCAGAAAGTTTTACGGGCAAGAGAAAACCTCAACTACTTATAACTTGGCTCGTATGAACATGCTCCTGCATGATGTGTCTTATCATAACTTCGATATTCAAAATGCCGATAGTTTGGATGAGCCGCGGCATCTAGATATGCGTTTTGAAGCCGTAGTAGCAAATCCTCCATACTCAGCAAAATGGAGTTCTGATGAAAAGTTCCTGCAAGATGAGCGGTTTAGTGCCTACGGAAAACTAGCTCCCTCATCCAAAGCCGATTTCGCTTTTGTTCAACATATGATTCATCATCTTGATGATAACGGAACAATGGCAGTTGTCCTTCCTCATGGGGTATTGTTCCGCGGTGCGGCAGAAGGAGTAATTCGTAAATACCTGATCGAAGAAAAAAACTACTTGGATGCGGTGATCGGCTTACCAGCAAACATTTTCTTTGGGACAACGATTCCAACGTGCATTCTTGTGTTCAAAAAGTGTCGAGAAGCGAATGATAACATTCTGTTTATTGATGCTTCCAATGATTTTGAGAAAGGTAAGAACCAAAATCGTCTTCGTGATGAAAATGTGGAGAAGATCGTTGAAACATATACGACTCGGCAAACTATCGAGAAGTATTCATATGCCGCTAGTATTGATGAAGTCAAAGAGAATGACTATAACTTGAATATTCCACGTTATGTTGATACTTTTGAGGAGGAAGAACTAGTCGATTTGAACAATGTACAAGCAAGAATTAAAGAGATTGATTCAGAGATACTACAAATTGATAAAGAATTAGAAACGTTTTTCAGAGAACTTGGAATACGGGAAGGTAACTAATATGAAGATATTGCCGAAGCTAAGATTTTCAGAATTTACGAATGAGTGGAAGCATAAAAAGCTTGGTGACTTAACAATAAAGGTGGGAAGTGGAAAGACTCCTAGAGGTGGTAGTTCCGTATATACTGATGAGGGCGTAGTATTTATCAGAAGCCAGAATGTTTTGAATGGACAACTGTTCTTGGATGACGTTGCGTATATTTCGGAGGAAGAAAATAACAATATGTTATCTACTCAAGTATATGAAAACGACATACTATTGAATATCACTGGAGCATCTATTGGTAGGAGTTGTATAGTTCCACTTGGTTTTCCAAGAGCCAATGTAAATCAACATGTCTGTATTATTCGAGTAAATAAAGGCTATGATCCTTCCTTCATAATGAATCAAATTATCTCATATAAGGTTCAAAAGCAAATTGATAGCTTTCAAGCAGGGGGAAATAGAGAGGGTTTAAATTTTGAGCAGATAAGAAATATAAGGGTTAGCATAACATCTGAAACAGAACAGCGTAAAATTGCATCTTTCCTCTCACTATTAAATCAAAAAGTGGAGAGACAGAAAGAGAAGATCGAAGAACTAGAGTTGTTCAAGAAAGGTTTGCTCCAAAAGATTTTCTCACAGGAGATTCGATTCAAAGACGAGAATGGGCAGGAATTTCCTGAGTGGGATTCATCGGTCTTAGAGGAATTAGGTTCGTTTACTAGAAACTACAGCTTTTCACGCAGTGTCGAGGGAGAAGGGGAATATCAACATGTTCATTACGGTGATATTCATTCTAAATTATCGGGAGTGATTACCTCACAGACGGAGCTTCCGTCATTAAGTATCGATACAGAAACAACATACACACTTCTTAAAGACGGAGACGTTGTATTTGCTGATGCATCCGAAGACACTTCTGATCTAGGTAAAAGCGTTGTTCTTCTTGAAGGTAACAATAGAAAAATAATTGGTGGGTTACATACCCATTGTTTTAGACCATATAGCCGGTTAGACTCGTTGTTTTTGCATTACTTTACACAGACTACTGAGTACAGGAAGTTTATTAATGTAAATGCAAATGGGGTATCAGTTTTTGGACTGTCAAAGCCAGCGTTATCAAGTCTAGAAGTTCCACTTCCTGATATTAAAGAGCAAAGAAAGATATCTGGTTTTCTCTACAAGTTATCTCAGAAGATTGAATTGCTTAAAAAGAAAAATACCGAGCTAGAAGTTATGAAAAAGGGTTTTATGAATCAAATGTTCGTCTAAAGCAAGGGGAATGACTCCCTTGCTTTTTATTTCTATTTGTTGTTATTTACCACCCAACAATGCCCCTTAACATCCACATAGAAATCCCATGTTTCCGGATCGAAATCGACCCAATTTTTCCTTGCTCCAAGAAAGCTCACTGCTTCAAGAACCATCTCATCATATCCAGAGCGCAATTCCTCAAACTCAGACATCAACTGTTCAATCTGTTTTTTCTTAAGTTCAATCACATCGATTATTTCCCGTAGCGACTCAGTTCTTTGTTTAGTAAGCACTCCAATGTATTTGCCGTGTTGTTCGATAATCCTATCGTTTTGCTCATAATCGTGATGCTTGAGTCTACTGAGTGGTTGACGAGAAAGAAAATCATAAATTTGAGCCAATTCAACATCTCCCTGTTTTTATGACCATTATACACATGCATCCTGCGAACTTCTAAAGCCGCCAATAACTGGCGGCTTTAAGCTTTAGCTTGTATCAAGTCATTCCCGTTTATGTCGAGCAACTCGTATGCTTTCCCTATCATGTCTTTGTCGCGGTCGAACAAGTGAATCGACTTATCATGAATACCACTCGTCGCAGTGACAAAATTCATTTGTTGTACCATAAATTCAGAATTGCAGAGTACAACTACTTTATTGCTATATGTAGTAAGCTCTTGCTGAAATAATACTGCTTTTTCTGCCACCTCTATTGAGTATACGGCTGGTTTTCCGTCAGTTGCCTTCATATCTCGATGATCAACAAAGACGCTAAGTTCTTCTTTTTGAAATGCGTTGCATATCCCCAACAGGGTTTTAGACATATGATCTACATGTTGTCCGTTCAGCAAGCCACTAACTTGAAAGGACAGAATCCGTTTATCACTGTCCAAATGATACTTGAACCGTTCAGAGATTGGAACGGTAAAGTCATGCGGTTGGTAAGCGAGGGTATCTGAAAGCCTTTCGACAGCAAACATATACGAAATTGATACATTCAATGCTTTAGCAAGTCGTTCGATATTATCCAAGCTGATATTTCGAAGTCCTCGTTCTACACCACTGAGATAGCTCCGATCCATTCCTGCTCGGTGAGCCAAGACTTCTTGAGACATCCCACTTCTTGCACGAAGTTCACGTATTCTATTCCCAAACTCAATTCTTATATTCACAAAATCCACCTCAAACTAATGCACTTTAATTAAGTCATTTCCGTTAATGTCAAGCAACTCGTATGCTTGTCCGACCATATCTTTATCACGACCGAAAAGAGGAACCGTAGGAATGCCACTTTCTTGGGTAATTCTTTTTAATTGGTGCACTTGAAATTCCGAATTACAGAGAACTACGGCTTTACTGCTATATAAAAGCAAGTTCCGTTGAAAAGCTATAGCTCTATCGGCAACTATTGGCGAGTAAACTACCGGTTCGCCATCAGAAGCTTTCATATCACGGTGATCAACAAATAATCTCAGTTCACCTTTCCCGAATGAACTACAAATTCCCATGAGGGTCTTGGACATAAAATCAACATTATCTCCTGTTAATAACCCATGAACCTGAAAGGCGAGTACCCTTCTGTCAGCATCAAGTTGATACTTAAACCTCTCTGTAAACGGTATCGAAAAATCATTTGGTTGATATGCAGGGGTTGACGAGAAGCGTTCGCTCGAGAACATGTACTCAACCGATACAGAAAGCGCCGCGGCGATCTTTTCGATATTAACCAGGCTGACATTGCGTTCTCCCCGTTCGACACCACTTAAATATGTACGATCAAGCCCCGCGCGATATGCAAGCGATTCCTGAGACATGCCACTTCTCGCCCTCAATTCACGGACTCTTTGCCCAAATTCATTCCGTATGTCCACAAACAAAAAGACCTCCTTCCCATATTCTTCTTAATAAGTATATCGGGATAGTAGGTCAAAAGTTATAGATATGATGGATAATTTAGTCGAGGTGGTGTTTTCGATGTGACTTAAAGTCAACTGACTAAGGAGTAGGTTCTAAATATCATGGACTAAGGGTTATCTGATTAAACAGGCGGTCGTCTGTCTTTCCACTCATCAATTTTTCGGGGGTCAACCTTCAACACTTCACAGATATGCAATGCAATATTGACAGTTGGAGTTGTCAGACCGTGTTCAATGTTTTGATAATGCTTCAAAGATATATTAACAGCGCGGCTGACGCTCTCTTGGCTAAGATTCTTCTTTTCCCTAGCTTCTTTCAATTTCATAAAGGATACAGCCCCTTGCATTCGTTTCCTTTATGTTAGGGAATACGCGAATTTTTGATAACTAATTATAGTTGGCGAAGTATAGTTCCTATATTATACTTATCAATATATGTCGAAATGCCTACTCTGGTAAGGAATAATGAGGATTTGTCTAGAAGGGGCAGTGGGACAGTGTTAAATAAAGTCTAACCAAAGGAGAAGATGCACTTGTCGAGTTCAGCACCACAATTAATCATCACATTCTTTTTACTCGTGATTATTGTTCCACCGCTAATTGCATTCTTTAAAGTCTCAGCTGAGGGAAAGTTAGGTCGAGGTGCAATTTTATCGGAAGAAGTATTGAAAAAGTTCAGGGAAGTATTCGCAGAACCAACGGAGAGATATATTGCTTCAATTGGTAATGGTTATATCATCAACTTCCTATCAGGGGGTTCGCTTGCCAGTGGATTTTCCGTCATTAGTAACAAGCGGGTTTACTTCAAAGGAAAGTGTTACTACAAAGAAGCTGGTAAGTTGAAAAAGTCTTTTGAAGAGCGGATGGTTGATCTGAAGGATGTGACCGGAACAGGTTACACCAGGGTTAATCCGATATCACTGTTGATTACTTCCTTATCTTCACTAGTTTTATCAATCATTCTTTTCGGTGTTCTAAGTAGCTTGGGAAGTAGTGATCAGGCAACAGTTATGAACATTTTGACATTTGTATTGATCGCTTCAATATTGAGCTTTTCAATCACGCTAACTGCATACATATTGAAACGCAAAAATTTGTTCGAGATCTCCTTCGCAGGGGGTATGATTGCCTTCAACATCAATTTGTATGATAAAGCAGAGATCGACGATTTTCAGAAGCAACTTAGAAGGGCTAAAGACCATGTTGTAGAATCAGCGCCTACTCAGGTTGCAGCGGCAGCCGCGCCACAAACGCCCACTGAAACTAACTCCAAACTTGGAATTGCTGACGAGATAAAGAAATACTCCGAACTACTACAGCAGAAGCTTATCACCCAAGAAGAGTTTGACGAAGCAAAAAAGAATCTCCTGTCCAATGGTAACAAATGAGTACTGTCGTTAAAGGATTAACCTTGAGCAATGGTGAGGAGATCAGAGCGGTATTAGGTAAAGGTAACATCGGGAACAAGGGTCAAAAGCCTGTAGTAGTTCTTACCAATAAGTACATCCACTTTTTCGGTGAACATTATCGGTATGATAATGGCGACACTTCCAGAAAAATATTCGAACCCGAATCGATACCGCTTCAAGATTTCATTGGTGCTGGCTACATACGTAAAAGATCGAGACGTAATCTCTACTACCTTGTAACGGTCGGGGTATTAATCACGATCCTGATGCAGATCTCTAGAGGAATGAAGAAATATGGTGCGCATTTTAGCCAAATTAAGCTTTATAGCTCGATATTGGCAGGAGTCTTTGTTATCGCCTTGGTTCTTTATCTATTTAAGAGGTACAAGCTGTTCGAAGTCGCCTTTGTAGGGAAAAGGATTTGTATTAGCGAACACCACTTTGAAAAATCAGATATCCAGTTATTTATCCAATCGATGTATCAGGCGAAGAGAACAGTTCAATAACTTGGCTTTTAGAGCAATTGCTCATGATAAGCATACAACAATGAAAATGGAGTGATGGAAAATGAAGAAGATATCTATGATGTTGGTCTTGTCTTTGGTTATTTCCCTGTTTACTTCACTAACGGTTATGGCTGAGAGTGGAGCGAAAGTTGAGACGAAGCAAGGAGGTTATGTTTCAATCTCAAACGTAACTGATAAAAAGCAGTTTATTGATGAAGGATCAGGTGTTGGAGATACGGTTTTTGTATCCGACAAGCCAGTAACGCTTACTATTACCGGAAAAGACCCGCATCCGAGTATCAGTTTCCTCCCTGACGCGAAGCTTGGTGGTGAGTCCTTCATTATGGGAGAAGCTTCCGAAGATATCGCTGTAAAAGGCAGTACCGTAAGTCTCAGCAAGAAGGGCTATTATGGGGTGAACGTGCGCTTCGGCAGCGAGTTTTCACCTGATACTGTTGCCGAATTCGTGGTGCAGATTGTAGGCGAAGGAACTGCAAGTAATGATCCTAAGACTAACTCCGAATCCGGTAACAGTGAAGCCGAACAAGGTATGTCGACAGTAAATGTTCTTAATGAAAATTCGGGGTATAAGATTAAATTCCCGAGCAGTTCTTTAAAGCTACAGAAAGTTAAGGGAAATGACGATGAGATCGGTGGTTTTGAAGTCTCTGCGATCACCTTAAAGACCCCGAAATTTGAGAAGGACTCTAATGTATTCTTGTTTGATCTGGTAACTACAAATTCAAAGGCTCATTCAGTTTATGTGAGTGTCGACAGCTATTTTGGTGGTCAAATGAAATATGTAGACGAGGAATTTAAAGACGGTAAGGTTTCCGTATATATGCCTAGTGTTACATTTGAATCTGTTGTTACAGACGATGTATTAGTTGCGTCTATTGAGGTTTATGACAAAGATCGTAATGTGATCGACTCGTTTAAGAATATTTACTTCATGTATGAAGGATTCAATCGTTACAAAGTGGTTGATGCAGATACAAATCAGTCGAGCAAGCCTGTATCTGCCAAGCCCACAGCATCCAAGGTTATTGTCAACGGCAAAGAAGTATCCTTTGAAGCCTACAACATCAATAACAACAACTTCTTTAAACTTCGCGACATCGCTTCAGTTGTGAATGGCACCGAGAAGCAATTTGAAGTGAAATGGGATGGAGCAAAGAATGCAATCAGCCTTCTTTCTGGTAAAGCGTACACTCCAGCGGGCGGAGAGCTTAAAGTATCCGCTAAGCCAGCAACAAAAGAAGCCAAGCCTACTTCTTCCACCTTATATATTGATGGCAAGGAAGTAAGCTTGGTAGCCTACACAATTGATGGTAATAACTACTTCAAGCTCCGCGACATCGCAAAAGCGTTCAACATTGGCGTAACATGGGATAGCAAAACAAATACAGTTGGAATCGACACGAAGATTGATTACAAAGATGAAGAGTAATTGACCATTAGGGGTTCCATTTTGGATGGTGTCTGTAACAGGCACCATCTTTTATTTTGCCCTTGTTGTATTTGGGGGCATCGAGGGAAGCGGATTTCAGTCGCATTATTTCTTTTGTTGAGCCATAGGAGCCATCCGAGATACAATTAGTGGATAAACATACAATTTTCCTAGCAGGGGGTAAACGATGAGCCTACCTTACGATAGAGAAGCCGAGTTGAAAGAACGATTCAATCAGTTCATAGCTAATAAAATAACCGGCTCCAATGAAGATTACTATTCTCGGATGTCAGTTGAAGACTTCGAAGACATAAAGACTACGTTGAAGGATATACACAACATTATTACATACAAAACGACCATCCGTTTCATTGACTGGGTAAGTGAACGCTTCCCTTATGTGAAGGAGAATTATCAAGTTTACTTGGAACAAGTACTAAAAACCAGACCGAATGATAATGGATACGATCTCATCGTTACTGGAGAGGTCAATATTATTGCCGAGATCAAATGTAACAAGCCGATCAATAATGGTTACAAATTTGGTTCAGCCCAAAGAAACGGAATCGTAAAAGATATTCTGGGGCTACTTGAAGGGAAATCAAAAGTAAAATCGAATCCCGCGGCAGCGTTTAAATTTTTGGTGATCTATGATTTTGGCGATCATACTTTATCCGCCGCGCAGCACTTAATAAAGAATTTGCAGGCTGATCTTAAGGAGAAGGTCGAAATTTATGAAGATAGTAACCTGCTAACGACAGATAAGGTGTATGTCGTATTCATTAAGTAAAGATTGGAAACAGGTCGTAACCACTTATCCGATTGGAAGGTGGTTTTTCTATAATTGAGCCAAAACTATCGATGGGTTAAAATATAGAGAATACTACCAATGATTGCTTCATGTGAAAGGAGAATTGAAAATGGATGTCATAAGATTAAACGAATTATTACCTTTAGACAAGAAAGTAACCACTATTTATACAGGTTCGGAGCTTCTGCTTGCCTATGAACTCGACAAGTATGCCCAAACCTTGCTTAAGAAGAAATTGGTTTTGTCCGATGTAACAATTTCAGAGGAATTGCTCATCGGTGAACACTTCAGTTTCGTGGTAACAAACGGGCTTGATGTGGGGTTCAAACCAATCGGGACATTGAAACCTTACTCCGATAGGAACTTCTTTACAAAATCGGTTGAGGGAGTCTACTTTAAGAAAGATACCGATGATGAAGTAGTGTTTGAACTGCAATCAGATATTATGGCTAATCAAGTCTTGAATGCTTCAAGTAAAAAATCTGCAGGATACATCAGCTTAATTGCTTATATCATGGTAAGAAGTGCTAAGGTCAACAAACCTATTCCGAAATTAATAATTGATCATGGGGCAGTTTATCCTGATGGTTTCGAATATGTGGATCTTTACATCCTTATGCGATTCGGAAATAGTTTGCTCGATGGATTAGTCGAGATAAGGTATCTTGAAGAATCGAGCACAGATAAAATACAACTTGATAAATTCTATAATGAAGCCGCAGATGGTCCATCCGAAATTAAAGAGCATCAATTTGATTGGATAGCTTTCGTTATGCAATTCAGACAGCGGGGATGGATGAACCGATTCTACAATAAAGCAGAAAAGTTTCAATATCTTACAAGCGAATTCGAGATAGGTGATGTCGTACTGCTGTATGAACGTATAGGTGCAACGGAGTCCAATCCGGGTAAACTTTCTGAGTGCTACCCTGCAGTAATTGAAGGGTTTGATGAAGACTCTATCTCATTAACATACTATCCAAGAGTCAAGACGCGATTGACAGAGGAAATTGAAATTGAAGCCATAAATTCAATTCCCGAAGAATTGCGTGTAGCCCAAAAGATACCTACGTATGTAAGGGAAAAAGGGAATCGAACTCTTATAAGTCATCGAGATGATAAAATTATGAGATACGATCAAGAGACTTACTTTTTTGGAAAGACAGTAAAGTTCAATCTAAATGATTTTGGTGTAGAGCGGTATACATACAATGAAAATAATTTTCTTCAACAATTATTTGAAACAGATGGAAGCTATCAGTTCATTCCCACAAATGAAGGAGACAAACTAGCCTTCTTCTCAACAATTGATACGGTCTATCATGTGTTCGAAGATTACAATGTTGAGTATAAAAAAGATAGGTTCCTAGAGAAGTATTATTATTCAAAAAACAGAAAGCCAGGATACTCGATTAGATTATTAGATCCGAAGGAGGGGTAAAATGGGTGCTGGTAAGAAAACAAAATATAATTCAAGATTTCTAGAAATCGGTCATCAGATAATAGCGGATATGCCAAAGAGTCGAAAAGAGAATTTATGTTCATTGTCTCATACTCTACATTTTGTTACTTTACTCGGATTTCAATCATTTAAGTCAAAGCGTAATGTCGCAGATGGTGTGAGGAAATCTGAACCATGTCCTACAAAGGTAGGTATCACCTTGATCTCTGATGTAGATATTGACGATGTTCCTGTCATTGATGTTCGTTTGGATAAGTATACGGGAATAAGTAAAGATCAGATCGGAAAACGTAAAGTAAAAGCAAATGAAAAGTTTGATCTTACCTATTACGAGTTTATGTTCTTGATGTTAAGGGATGAGTACGCTGGTTTTTTTGAAGCTAATGATGATCCTAGAGGTGGCTATGTTTCCTTATATTTGAAAGCATTTGAAAAAGGAGACGCCAAGTTACCCACACCATCGATTCAATTTAAGAGAAATAAGCCCAAGAACAAATCAGGTTATAGAGAAGATGTTGTTCCAATTACTGAACAGATCATCCCAATCGACAAGAAAGTTCAAGGTGAATGGAAGGTAATACCGAAGTACGCAGATAAGTATGGTCCATTACTGGAGCATCTACTGAAAAAGAGAGAAGAAGGCAAGAAGAGGAAAGCACAAAGCATGAGGGAACTGCATTTAACATCCAAATAAAAACCTGACTACAGTGTAGAATACCTTTGGTGGTCTACACTGTTTTTATTCATCCAAAATAAATTAGGGTCATTTTTTTTATGCAGGAGTTGAGACGAAAATTGGGAAAGTGCTCAAGAGTCTCGGAGAGTGATATACAAACCCGAGAAAGGTGTGCTTAAAATGGCAGCATCATATCAAACTCTTGAAGTCATGAAATCCTGTGTTTCACCAATTGTAGAACAGCTCGATGAGCGGCTGGCTCTTAAGGAACGGGGAATAACTTATGGAAAGAAAGATTTAGAAATGAACGCAAATACCTTTGCCACTTACACATTAAGTCGAATGCATCTCGTTCAGCTAGGTAACGCGCAGATTTATACCTATTGCAGTAAGGGGTATTACATCGAAATGAACGATAGGATGTTAAAGGCAATCTGCCGCGGCATTATTCATGAAGCAAAAACGGATATCTGGTGTCGGAAATGGGAGGGTGAGTACTTCGAGGCTTTAAGGAGAGAGATACCATTTGTTGAAGAAATGAATCCCGAAAAGGGGCTTATAAACTTAACGAATGGTATGTTAAATCTTTATTCGATGGAAATTATTAATCATGACCCAAGCTACTTATCCACCATTCAAACTCCGATTGAATATGACGGATCAGCATCGTGTCCGAAGTTTGAAGAATTCCTATTCGACATCTTTGAAGGTGATAGGGAGCGTATCATGCTTGTTCAGGAAATAATGGGTTACTGCTTCATACCGGACATTAAGATTCAAAAGGCATTCTTCTTCATTGGTTCAGGATCAAATGGTAAGAGTGTATTATCAGAAGTCATCCGTCACCTAATCGGAATCGGAAATGTGTCAAATGTTTCGTTGAAAGATTTAGGCGGTCGTTTTGGAATGCAGAACCTTCCGGGAAAATTGGTGAACGTTTCGACCGAAAATGAATTTGATCGGAAGTTCAATACTCAGAACTTTAAAATCTTAACTGGTGGAGATGCGGTAAACGTCGAGCAGAAGTTTAAGGCTTCTTTCAATACACGATTATTTGCAAAGACGATTGTGTTGCTGAACAGTATGATGGATTCCAATGACTTAACGAATGGGTATTTCCGCAGGCTTCAAATCATTCCGTTCAACAAAATTTATCGGGAGTTGCGAGCAGGGGAAGCTCCTATTGAGGGGGTAAGCTACATGGACAAGTCTTTGCTCGATAAGTTGCTGACAGAATTACCAGGCATACTGAATTTTGCAATGAAAGGTTTGGCTCGTTTAATCGAAAACAACTTTAATTTGACCGAGAGTAAAGTGTGTGAAAAAGCATTAGAGGATTATAAGGTCAGTCAAAACCCAATTCCCGAGTATTTCAATGCGCGGGTATATTGGGATGAAGGTGAAGTGACCTTAAGATCAGATTTCAAGCGTGATTTTTCTAGATGGGCTGAAAATAACGGTTTGGACAATGTGAAGTCCATAGGCTCAACAAAGTTTTGGGAGATGTTCAGCAGAGTTCTCATCGAGAAAGGCATTAAAGTTCGCGAGAAGAAAATCAACGGTGATTATTATGTCGAAGGGCTCGGGATTTACTTTTATTATCCGGAGTGAGTTTTTGAAGTAGCTCGCTTGCGAGCTTAAGGAGGAAAGCTCTATTTTGTAGAATTTCAATTATGAAGCACTTATTTCTCTGACTGTTTCTTGTCAGGAAGTGAGTGCTTTTTTTATTTGAGTCTAATTAATCTTTACCTGTAATTGAGTTGATTTCGTGTTACGGATATTTTTCAAGAGTCCTTAACAAGCAGGCATGGAGTTACCGCTCCAAATATCGTGCAAACGGAGTGTTAAACATGTCTGTAGTCATTAGTAAGTCAATCGAGTCAAGAAAGTCCTTCCTCTCCAAGGTCTGGTATTCCAACATGTCAGTGTTGCGGGTCATTGGAGGTGCATTATCTTGATTAAAGTGAAGATGGATAATGCAAATAAGTTGGTGTATGTCTGGATGACTGAGCAGGATAAGGATTCGGCGGAATTTTTGGAACTCAAGGAAGATCTCAAGACCAGAAAATTCAAGTCCTATAAACTAATCACATTCGTTTCTGGGACTGATGATGTCCTTGTTGATCTTGAAAAATTAGTGCTTCAAAATGCACTCAAAAACAATGTTGAACCAGTTTTCGATACCAAGGTACAATGACCCAAATCCAATGAAAATATAAGAAATGGGGTATCAAATATGACTAATTTTAAGGTTGTAAATTCTGGAGATAAGTGTTTGTTGATTGGTTATACACGTATTAGCCGCGATGAAGATAGAAAGAATTATGCTACAATTATTGCCCAAAAGAAGATAATTGCAAATCATGCAAAAGAGGTTTTTGGAAAAGAAATTTCTGAAAAGTATTTGTACGAAGATGATAATTACAGCGGATATTCATTCAACAGACCTGATTTTAATCGGATGTTAGAAGATATTAATTTTGCAATTGAAAATGGGTATCAAGTAGTACTTTTGGTAAAGGACATATCACGAATCGGGCGGCATAATGCTTATACATTGCTGTTTCTCGAAGATATGAAAAGGCTAGGTGTTCGAGTAATTCTAATAAGTGATAGCTACGACTCATTTGTTGATGATGACTCGATACTTGGAATTAAAACGTGGTATAATGAGAGGTATGTCAAAGATATAAGCACCAAAATAAAAGATAACAACAAGACAAAAATGATTGATGGCAAGTATTTGTCAGCAGTCCCTTACGGCTACAAGAGAGATTCGCTTGACCGAGAGAAAGTAATTATTGATGAAGAGACTGCTTGGGTAGTTAAGAAGATCTTCGAAATGTATTTACAAGGTGACGGCTACAGAAAAATTTGTATTTACCTGACTGAAAACGAAGTACCTACTCCATCAATGGTTATCCAAAGAAACAAGGAAGCTGAAGGTAAAGTTTACAAAAAAGATGTTACACATGTTTGGGTTCAGCGAATGGTTCAAAGAATCGTAAGAAATGACTTTTACATTGGAGTACTTCGACAAGGTAAATATAAGCTTGCTGAGATCAACGGGAAAATTCTGAGGGTCGATCCATCTCAGCACTATGTGTTTGCAAATAATCACGAACCTCTGGTAAGTGTAGAGGATTTCGAACTTGCACAGGAGATTGCTGAAAAACGTCTCACCATGCATTATAGAGGTTCGGGACATAAGCATGTAAACCTATTCACTGGCTTTCTTGTTTGTGCCGATTGCGGACGCGGTTTTGTTGCACTTAATAAGGAAGGTAAACATAAGTCCTACATATGCGGGACGTACAGAAGAGTAGGTAAAATAGCTTGTACAACACATTACATCTTAGATCGAACATTGCTGCTTGCAATAAAAGCCCACCTTGTTGTCCTCAGAGAAAAACTAAGCGATGCAATTAGTGGTTTTGATGGTAAATTGAAAGATCAGGTGAAGAGAACTGACAATCTAGATAAATCCCTCCAGAGGCTAAATTCAAGTCTAAAGCAACTTTCTGATGAACTGAAAGTAACAATGAAGCAGAGGATAAATGAAGTTGCTCGACGCCCCGAAGATGAGGAAATTATCTTAGAAACATATGCAGAAATTGAAGCTGAGAAGCGTTTGCTAATCAAAGATATTCAAAGGCAGATTGATGATTTAACTGAAATCAAAAAGCAATCTTCGAGGTTTCATGAAGGTTCAGTTACTGCTTTGAGCGTTCTTGATGAACTTATCGGAAAAGAGATGTTTGATCGTAAGGATCTTGGTTTGTTGGTTGATAAAATAATTGTCAACGAAAACGGAGAACCTACAATTTACTTGAAAGCCAATATTGAGAAATTGCTACAGTACGAAGGTGGGGATCATGACCCTGATGGTAACGGTGGCGGCTTTAAAGCCACCGTTACTTATAAAGCGGGGGCGGTAATCAAAACATTAGTTTCTACTCTAGCGTCAAACTTTTATGGAGGGGAACTCGTCAATGATACTGTCGGCTTAAAAGTACCATCGTTCACTACAAAGCCGGGGCATACGGCATTCAAGGCCTCGGCGCCATTTTGGTGGAACGGATCGAGGGTTGTTATTTTACCGTTGTGGGCTTGCCAGTTTCGCTATTGTCGGACATGCTGCCGGAATTTGGGATCAACGTCTTATAGTATACAACCTCTTAATAAACGCGAAATTGAGATTTGAATGAAGGGAAAGAAGGGGAATAAATGGAGACGCAAATGTACATGTTGCGCGACATCCCCCATCAGGAACGACCACGGGAACGCATGCTTCAGTATGGGGCGGGCGCCTTAAGCGACGCAGAGCTTCTAGCCATTTTGCTGCGGACGGGAACACGGCAGGAGTCTGCCATTCATCTTGCGCAGCGCATTTTGAAGCAGGTTGGCAGCATGCGCCGGCTTGTGGACATGAGTACTGAGGAAATGATGGCCATCAAGGGAATCGGCAGTGCCAAAGCCGTGCAGCTCAGAGCTGGAATTGAGCTTGGGCAGCGGCTGGCCCGTACCCGGATGGATCAGCCGGTCGTCATCCGCAGTCCGCGCGATGCGGCCGATGTACTTATGGAACAACTGCGTTATTTGCAAAAGGAACATTTTGTTTGTCTATTTTTAAATACGAAAAATCACATTATTGCTCAAGAGACGCTTTCAATCGGCAGTCTGAACGCCTCTATCGTCCATCCGCGCGAGGTATTTCGCGCAGCCATCAAGTGCAGCAGCGCTTCGATTGTGTGTGCGCATAATCATCCGAGCGGAGATCCGACGCCGAGCCACGAGGATATTTCCATGACTTTACGCCTAAAAGAAGCAGGGGAAATCGTAGGAATCGAGGTGCTGGATCACCTGATTATCGGCGATGGGGAGTTCGTAAGTTTGAAGGAGCAAGGCTTGATGTAATATAATAGTTGAGATTGACGAGGAAAGGGAGATTACAGCATGTTAGGGAGCTTCACGAAAGACTTGGGAATTGATTTGGGGACAGCGAATACGCTCGTTTATGTCCGGGGAAAAGGTATTGTTGTAAGAGAACCTTCTGTTGTTGCGATCCGTACGGATACGAAAAGCATTGAGGCCGTCGGCGAGTCCGCCAAAAAAATGATCGGACGCACGCCGGGCAACATCCGTGCCATCCGTCCAATGAAAGACGGCGTTATCGCCGATTTCGACACGACGGCAACAATGATTAAATATTTTATCCGCCAGGCTCAAAAACAGCGTTCGATGTTCCAGCGCCATCCGAATGTGATGGTATGCGTGCCATCCGGCATTACGGCTGTTGAACAACGTGCGGTCGAAGACGCTACGAAGCAAGCCGGCGCGCGCGAAGCCTACACCATCGAAGAACCGTTTGCGGCGGCCATCGGCGCCGATTTGCCGGTTTGGGAACCGACAGGCAGCATGGTGGTGGATATCGGCGGAGGTACGACGGAAGTAGCCGTGATTTCGCTTGGCGGCATTGTAACCAGCCGGTCCGTGCGCGTTGCCGGCGATGAAATGGATGAATCGATCATCCAGTACATCAAACGCCAATACAATTTGATGATCGGCGAAAGAACATCGGAACAACTGAAAATGGAAATCGGCTCCGCTCTGCCGCTGGAGAAAGTGGAAACGAGCGAAATCCGCGGACGCGACCTGGTTACCGGATTGCCTAAGACGATTACGATTACTTCGGATGAAATCAGCGAAGCCCTATCCGATACGGTGACCGCCATCGTGGAAGCCGTGAAGGTTACGCTTGAGAAATGTCCTCCGGAGCTGGCCGCCGATATTATGGACCGCGGCATCGTGCTGACAGGGGGCGGAGCTCTGCTGCGCAACCTGGACAAGCTGCTTGCCGAAGAAACGGGCATGCCTGTCATTGTGGCCGAAAATCCGCTGGATTGCGTCGCAATCGGTACCGGCAAGGCGCTCGAAAATATTCATTTGTTTAAATCCCGCAGCAGCTCGGCCGTACGCTCGAAGCGTTAAGCCGGAACTGGCGGGTCAACGTCAACCCCTGATTGTGGGAGAGAAATCAGAAGAGTTAGAGGGTGTTGAAACTGTTTAAGCTGCTTGGCAACAAACGCTTATTTGTCATTTTGATCGCCCTTGTTATGTTTATCGCACTGATGGGTTTCACGCTTGGTCCAAGAGCATCGTTATCGTGGCCTGAGAAGTTCATGAGGGACACTGTCGGTTTTGTCCAGAATATATTTTATAAGCCCGCTGGTTACGTAGCGGGCTTGTTTAAAGATATCGGCAATATGCGAGAAATATACGAGGAAAACGAAAACCTGAAAATTGCGCTTGCTCAGTATACGCGCGAGAAAGCAACATATAATTTCATTGAAGAAGAGAACAAAAAACTCCAAGAAGCGCTAAAATTTACAGAAGCTCAGATGCAGAAATATAACTATTCCTATCATATAGCGCAGGTGATCAGCGTAAACTCCGATCCGGTCAACCAATCTTTGGTTATTGACCTGGGGGAACGGGACGGGGTCAAGGTGGGACAATCCGTCATTTCGGTAAAAGGCATGGTCGGCGTCGTCAGCCATGTCAGCAATTTTACGTCGACCGTCAAACTGATTACTTCGATGGATGCCAAAGACCCGAATTCCAACGGAATTGCCGCCACTTCGATGGATAATCATCAGACATTCGGCATTGTGGAGAGTTATGACGAAGCAAGCAAGATGCTTTTGATGAACCAGATCAAAGAGGACGATCCAATCAAAAAGGGAGATATGATTGTCTCGCTGGGGGATACGGACAAATACCCGCGCGGCCTGATTATTGGTAAAGTTAAGAGCGTGGAGGAAAGCAAATTCGGCAAAACCCGAACGGCAATGATTCAACCGGAGGCGGAATTCCAGGATTGGAAGCTGCTGTTCGTCGTATTTACCCCGGAGGCGCCGAAGTAAATGACGATTCGTAAGCAAGTTCTGCTGCTGCTGCTGTTTTTGTTGTTTATCATGGAAGGAACCATCGTTCCGTGGATATTGCCAAGCTCATGGCAAAATGTCCTGATGCCGAATTTGGTCTTTATCGTATTGCTTTTTGTTTCTATTTATCATAATCGCCATACGGCTCTTGTTTTAGGCATTATTTTCGGCATGCTGCATGACGTTGTTTTTTACGGGGAGATGATCGGGCCTTTTTCGCTGGTGATGGGGTTCTCGACTTACATTATGGGATTTATTTTCCGTGTCCGCCGCGCGCCCATGCCATTGATGATGACGGTCGTTATTTTAGGAAGCCTGCTGTTCGACAGCATGCTGTATGCCATTTACCGGTTATTTTCCCTCACGCAAGTTACCTATGACTGGAATTTGCTGCATCACATTTTGCCTAATCTTGTTTTGCATTTTGTGTTCGGTCTGATCATCTATGTCCCTCTGCGCAAGCAGCTGGAGAAGATCGCAAGCCGGGAGAGAAAAGAGAAGGCGGCGTAATCTACACCGCCATTTTTCTTTTTCGGCAGGAACTTTGCCATCCGAAGACGAAATGTAAGTAGGATAGGGGGGACAGGCATGGCAGTAAAATCGAATCATGTTACGATTAAGGGCATCAAAGATGGCCTGGTATTCCTGCTTGACGATGAATGTGAATATGAGGAATTACTCGGTGAACTCCGCTACAAGCTGGAGCACAGCCATCAAAATATTTTGACCGGCCCCATCATTCACGTGGATGTCAAAATGGGGTCAAGAAAGATTACGGCAGAACAGAAGCAAGACATACTCGACATTTTAAAACAAAAAGGGAATTTGCTCATTCGCTCTGTCGAATCTCCTGATTCGGAGCCTGAGCAGGCACCCGCGTATGTGATCATGACTGGTATGGTGCGATCCGGACAGGTGCTGAACCATGATGGGGATTTACTTTTTTTAGGTGACGTCAACCCGGGAGGCAGTATTTTATGCACGGGTGATATTTACATACTGGGCGCGCTAAGGGGAATGGCGCATGCCGGGACCAAAGGCAATGAGGAGGCGATCATCGCCGCATCTCATTTTGCTCCGACGCAGCTGCGGATTGCGCAGCAAATCAGCCGTCCGCCCGATGAATGGGAGATGCGTGAAACGAGTATGGAATTCGCTTTTTTGCAAAATGGGGCCATGCGAATCGACAAAATTAGCAACATCGTACGTTTGCGGCCTGATTTTAACGTGTTTAAAGGGGTGTAGCACATGGGAGAGGCTATTGTCGTTACTTCCGGTAAAGGCGGTGTAGGCAAAACGACCACATCGGCTAATATCGGAACTGCACTTGCGCTGCTTGGCAAAAAGGTCTGTCTGGTGGATACGGACATCGGCCTCCGCAATCTGGATGTCGTCATGGGGCTCGAGAACCGAATCATCTATGATTTATGCGACGTTGCGGAAGGACGCTGCCGCTTGAATCAGGCGCTTGTAAAAGACAAACGTTTCGATGAGCTGTATATGCTGCCGGCTGCCCAAACGAAGGATAAAAACGCCGTATCGCCTGAGCAGGTTCGGGATATCATTTTGGAACTGAAAAAAGAGTATGAGTACGTTATTATCGACTGCCCGGCCGGGATTGAGCAAGGCTTCAAAAATGCGATTGCCGGCGCGGACAAGGCGATTGTCGTAACGACGCCGGAAAATGCGGCCGTTCGCGATGCGGACCGGATTATCGGACTGTTGGAAAGCTCCGACATCGAGTCGCCGAAGCTGGTTGTCAACCGCATTCGTCCCAATATGGTTAAAACGGGAGACATGCTGGATATTGAAGACGTGCTTCAAGTACTTAATATCGATTTGATCGGAATCGTCCCTGATGACGAGCATGTCATCAAGGCGGCGAACAGCGGCGAGCCGACGGTTATGAATCCCGATTCGAAAGCAGCCATCGCTTACCGCAACATTGCCCGCCGCATTCTTGGGGACACGGTGCCTCTGATGCATCTGGATCAGAAAAAGGGCATGTTTTCGAAATTCAAAAAATTGTTTGGCATCGGTTGATGCTTCGCCTTCCTCAGGAGGTTCGTGTTTCCTGCCACAAATCATGTTTCTACGATCAAAAGACGCTCATCTGAGCGTTTTTTTGATTATAGAGCTTTGTGGGGTTAAGTTTTTTGGGGTCCCCGCAAAGTATTTGGAATAGCAACGAAGCGTAGGCTCCACTTTGTGGGGTTATTTTTGTATGACTTTTCCGTTAAAAAACAGCCAATCATGTATAAGCGCTCTTCAAATCAGGTTAAGTTACATTGTACGGGACTTTTTGTCCCGGCACAGCTGCAATTGGCATAAATCCCCCTCGTGAAGAAGGAGTGAACAAGAATGTTCGGTATCCTGGCATCCATTTTTGTCATACAAATTGTTTATGTTTCTTTTTTTACCCTGCGCATGATCCTGACTTTAAAAGGGCAGAAATATTTTGCGGCAGTACTCAGCATGTTTGAAATTACGATTTACGTGCTTGGCCTCAGCATTGTTCTTAAATATGTCAATCAGCCGATCAGTCTCATTGTCTACGCGGTAGGTTACGGTCTGGGCGTGCTGGTTGGCTCCTGGATCGAAGGGCGGATCGCCCTTGGATACATTACGATGAAGGTGATCGTCAATGATCCGGAAAGCAGCATGGCCAGTTCTTTGCGGGAAAATGGGTACGGTGTGACCTCCTGGATCGGAAGCGGCCGGGATGGACACCGGCTGGTGTTTGAAGTGCTCGCCAAACGAAAAAACCAGAAAAAATTGTATGACACCATCCTAAAGCTGGACCCGAAAGCTTTTATTGTCGTTACAGAGCCGGTGCTGCTTCATGGCGGGTTTTGGGCCCGCGGCACAAAAAAATAATAAAAATTTGTTTCAACCTCTGCAAAATTGGGTAAGTAAATTAGACATATTGTTTGCGGGAGTGCAGGTGACGGGCCTTCTTGCAAAAAAGAAGGAGCGTTTTTTGCCTGCGCATTTTGCATTTGTCCATTCGGGCTAGAAGCAGCAGCACTACTTTTCGGGGCCGATTTGGATTGTTTTTTCCATCGTTTGAAATCATTTCACTCCCATTATCAATTCCTCTTTTTTCGTTTAAAGCGTCATGCTTCGTTTGGCCCCAGTAATTACATAATAGGCTGCACGTCTTTTTGTTTTTAACCTTCCGCCTTTTCTTCAGCACTTTTTGTTCCCCGATGGATGATTTGCCAAATGCTCCGCATAATATGGATACTGTTTGCAAAGGGGCGATTGAATGATTGTACTTGATCATGTGAACAAGGTCTATGATAATGGCTTTCACGCGTTGAAAGACATTAATCTCGAATTCAAAAAAGGGGAGATTACCGTTCTGATCGGACCGAGCGGCTGCGGCAAGTCGACGACGATGAAGCTGATCAACGCGCTTAACACGCCATCATCAGGCAAGGTGCTTATCGACGGTAAAGATATCTCGGGCATGAATCCGGTTGAACTGCGGCGCAATATCGGTTATGTCATTCAAAGCGTCGGATTGTTCCCGCATATGAATATTTCCAAAAACGTAGGCGTGGTTCCGCGTTTGAAAAAGTGGGACAATGACAAAATCGAGAAAAAGGTTAACGAACTGCTGGACATGGTCAATCTGGACCATAAAATTTATGGCACCCGTTATCCTTCCGAGCTAAGCGGCGGCCAGCAGCAGCGTGTTGGCGTCGTGCGCGCGCTTGCAGCCGATCCCGATGTTATTCTGATGGATGAACCGTTCTCCGCGCTTGATCCGATCAGCCGCGAGCAGCTTCAGGATGAACTGATCCGGCTGCAGCAGGAACTTCACAAAACGATCATTTTCGTTACGCATGACATGGATGAAGCGCTTAAAATCGCGGATACGATCGTGCTGATGAAAGACGGCGAGGTTGTGCAGGCAGGAAGACCTGATTCGATTTTGCGTCATCCGGCCAATGAATTTGTACGGAATTTCATCGGTTCGAAACGTCTGCAAGATGGCAATGAAAGCACCTATGAAATTCCGCTAGTGGATGAAGTGATGATTACGAATCCGGTGACGGCCTTCCCGAACAGAGGACTTGCCGAAGCGATCAAAATGATGGAAACGAAGCGGGTCGATTCCCTGCTGATCGTTGACCGGAACCGTCAGCTGCAGGGTGCGGTGTCGATCTATCGCGTGCTTGACCAATACGGCGAAGAGGGCAAAAGCGTTGCCGACGTCATGCATCCCGTCCGTTTTTCCGTGACTTCCGGAACGACGCTTCCGCAGGCGATCGAAATCATGGATAAACATCAGCTAAGCAATCTGCCGGTGATCGGCGAGAACAACCGGTTCCTCGGGCTCATTACAAGAGGCAGTGTGGTCAAGCATTTGGCCGAAGTGTATCCAACGATGGTTCCTCCGCTGCTGAACGGAGAGGATGAGTGATATGAATGCATTCTGGAGTTTTATCACGGAACGTTATCCGGATATCCTCAAAGCGCTGCAGGAACATCTCGTTTTGTCATTTTCAGCAGTGATCCTGGGGACGATCATCGCGGTGCCGATCGGTATTTTGCTGGTGTACAACCGGGTCGGCTGGATCAACAGCGCCGTTTTTTTTATCGCTAATTTATTCCAAACCGTCCCGAGCCTGGCGCTCCTTGCGATCCTGATTCCGCTGCTTGGCATTGGAATGAAACCGGCTATTCTGGCGCTGCTTCTGTATTCCTTGATGCCGATTCTGCGGAATACCTATGACGGATTTCGTTCGGTTGACAAGGGTGTGCTCAGTTCTGCCCAAGGGATGGGGTACAGCACGGCGCAGACGATCCTCAAGATCCAGCTTCCCTTATCGCTTCCTTATATTATGTCTGGAATCCGCATTACGACGGTGTACATTATCAGCTGGGCGACGCTTGCATCCCTGATCGGGGCTGGAGGCCTGGGCCAGTTGATCGTGTCGGGACTCGGCGTCAACAAACCGGAAATGATTTTTATCGGGGGCATAGGAGCGATTTTGCTCGCTTTGATCGCCGACGGTTTGCTTGGGCTGCTTGAAGGCTGGCTCGGCAGACGTTACCATCAGACCCGGGAGTCCGCCGTATGAGCAAAAGCCGAAGAAGCGGCCAAGAAAGGAGCGAGGGAAGCGTGATGAAACTGATAAAGCTGAAATGGATGCTGATGCCGATCTGTGCAATCCTGCTTGCCGGTTTGACTTCCGCTTGCGGGATTCAAAGCCAGGTTACCATCGGGACTCAAACCTATACGGAATCAAAAATTATCGCCGAAATGTACAAAGCTCTCATTGAAGACCGTACAAATCTTAATGTGGGCATCATTCCGGATCTGGCGTCAAGCTCGTTGGTCATCAATGCCATGAAAAGAAACGATGTTCAAATGGCTACTTTATATACAGGTGAAATCTTTAATAACCATTTTCCTATCAGCGGCTCCAAAGACCGTCAGCAGGTTTTGAAGGAAGCGCAGGAGGGGTTCCGGAAATACTACCAGTTCTCCTGGCTGGATCCGCTCGGATTTGAAAATACTTATGCGTTTACGGTGCGGAAAGATCTTGCCGACTCCAAAGGTTACACCAAAATTACCGATGTGAAAAAGGATATGGATGCGATGAAGCTTGGCGTGGATACCACCTGGCTGGAAAGAAGCACGGATGGTTATCCCGCATTTTCCAAAGCGTACGGCATCAAGTTCGGCCAGGTATTTCCGATGGAAATCAGCCTGGTGTACAGCGCGGTAGCGAACAAACAGGTGGATATCGTACTGGCTTATTCGACGGACTCCCGGCTGAAGGCGTATAACTTAAAAACGCTGCAGGATGACAAGCAATTTTTCCCTCCTTATGATGCGAGCCCGGTGCTTCGTTCGGACCTGCTGAAAAAGCATCCCGAAATCCAGGAAGCGATTGCCCCTTTAATCGGCCATCTGGATGCGGATACGATGATTGCGCTCAATTACCAGGTGGACATCGAGAAAAAAAGCGAGCGGGAGGTTGCAGTCGCATATTTGAAGGAGCAGGGCCTCTTGAAAAGCTAAAGGAGGGTAAGGAATGCAAAATGAATCTTTGACGTTTATGGACTTCCTGTCCTATGTTTCACGTAACAGCGGGATGTTGTGGGAGTATTTCATTCAGCATATTGTGATGGTGGTCATCGGCTTGGGGCTGGCGGTCGTTGTTGGAGTGCCGCTTGGCATTCTTTGCTCCAGAAGCAAGTGGGCGGCCAAAATCATTTTATTTATCACCAACATTCTTCAGGTGGTGCCCAGCCTCGCGATGCTGGTCATTCTGATGTTGTGGCTGGGACTCGGGACGAAGACGGTGATGGTGGGATTATTCCTGTATTCGCTGAATCCTATTACGCGCAATACTTACGTCGGACTAAAGCAGGTCAGCCCAAGTTATCTGGAATCCGGCAGAGGAATCGGCATGAGCGCTTTTCAATTGCTTGTAAAAGTCCGCTTTCCGTTGTCTTTGACCTATATCATGTCGGGTCTGCGCATTGCGGCCGTCATCGCGATCGGCGTCGTCACCATTGCGCCGCTGGTCGGCGGAGGCGGACTTGGACGGGAAATATATGCTGGCCTGAACAGCAATAACTCGCTGCGCATTTTTGCAGGCGCCATACCGGCCGCCCTTCTTGCCATCGTGGCCGATGTCGTGCTCGGGTATCTGCAGCGCAAAATGGATCTGGCCAAACGGAAGTCCGGTACGGCCCCTTCCCCTACGAATGCCCAGAATATAGGATGAGGTTTTAAGGCCGCGTTCATGTTCACGGAACTCCTTCCTAGCGAAGGGGTTCTTTGTTACCCGATTCTCTTCGTACCATATGCTTACCCTAAAGCTGCAGGCTTGTTCTAAAACAGGGACATCCCCTCATAAAATGAAATAAAGTGCGTGTTCAAAAAGGCCGGTTTTCAGCACCGAAGCTTAGCTTCCGATGTGCGTTTTTTCAAAACGCTTGAGTTGGATGAAGCGAGGGACTGGGGGACTTTTTGAACAACCTCTTAAAAACAAGCCTCGAAAGGGGATTAAGCGATGAATACGAAATCCTCCATCAAGCAGCGCAGGGATGAGCGAATCAGGGATCTTTTGCTGCGCGAAGAAACGGTCAAACCGCTGCCCCAGCCCATCCAAGATCCGCCATTATGGAACAAGGGAAGGCTGCCCGATCCGATTGAACCGGAGCCCGATCCGGAAAAAGTTTGGAAGACTGAGCATACGAAAGGCCGCGGCCCGTTCAGGTATAGAACGCGTTTTGTCTCCGGATTTATGTGGCGTTTGTTTTTCAGCGCGCTTCTTTTTATTTCGATATGGGGGATCTTCAAGTTTCCTCAGCCGTGGAGCGCCAAAGTCCAGGAGTATGTCATGCAGTCGTTGAATCGCGAAATGGATTTTCAGGCGGTGGAGGCGTGGTATGAGTCCCATTTTGGCAAAGCGCCGGCATTTATTCCGATTTTTAAGCAAAATCAGAACTCTCCACTGAAGGTAAATGCATCCAAATCATTGTATCCGCCTATCGAAGGCGATATCGTTCAGGCATTTGCCGTCAATTTGAAAGGCGTGGAAATCGCCCCGCGCAAGGTTTCGAATGCTCCGGTTCAGGTGAAAAGCATGGAAACGGGACGCGTCACTTCGGTTACCGGCGATGCTGAGAGCGGAATAACCGTCACGATCCAGCACACCGGGAAGCTGATAGCATCTTACGGCCATCTGGGCGAAACCCGCTTGAAAAAAGATGATTGGGTCGAAAGCGGCGATGTGGTCGGACAGTTGCAGCCTGCGCCGGAAGGAGAGACGCCGACTCTGTTTTTCTCCGTTAAAGAGGACGGTGATTACGTGGATCCGGCGGAAGTGATTCCCATTGATTAACATGCGGGGAATCAAGCTGTCACTGCATCCTTTTTTCGTTATTTTGATGCTGTTTTCCGTCATGACGGGGCATTTCCTGGAGTTGATCGTCCTGTTTTCCATCGTATTGATCCACGAATTGGGCCATTTGGCGGCAGCGCTTCTGTGCGGCGTCCGCATCCGCTCGATTCAGCTCCTCCCGTTCGGCGGAGTAGTTGAAATGGAAGATCACGGGCAGCTCACTGCCTGGAAGGAGATCGGGATCGCCATCGCCGGACCGCTGCAAAACGTTGTGATGATCGGCGCCGCGCTCCTGTTTCGTGAACTCGGATGGGGGGACGGCGCTTTTTTGGCTTATGTCATTTATGGCAACGGAATGATCGCTTCGTTTAACCTTCTCCCGATCCTTCCCTTGGACGGGGGGAAAATCCTTCAGGCCGCAGCCAGTTTATGGTTTCCTTATCACCAAACCCTGCTTTGGTCTTCGAGAATCAGTCTGGCGGGCAGCGCCGGCATGGTTTTACTTTCGGTTTCCTCCCTCCTGCTGGGCGAGGGCAGGATCCAGCTTAATCTTCTTATGATCGGTATTTTTTTGTTATATTCGAATTGGATGGATTACCGCCATATTCCCTACCGTTTTACCCGATTTCTGATGAACAGGGAAAAAAAGTATGGCGAAGCGGCCCGCATAGGAACATTGGCCCAGCCAATCATTGCGGATCCGGCGAAACATTTGGAGGGTATTTTGCGTCTATTTAAGAGGGAGAAGTATCATGTCATCTATGTGTTGAACAAGCAGGGGGGCTTGATCGCCATGCTTCCCGAGCAGCGATTGATTTCGGCTTATTTTGCCACAGACCGCCCGCGTACCTGATTATGGCATGAGCGGGTCTACACATACAACGAAAAATTGAAACAGAGGATAATCCCATGTAGGAGCTATGAACTAAACAGTGCGTGTTCAAAAAGGCCGGTTTTCAGCACCGAGAAGGTTGGATAAAGCTAGGGACGAAAGGAGCGGAGCTACACGTTTTCGTAGAAAACGACTTCGTAAGCATCTGCTTGTAGTGGGTACGTGAGCACCTGAAATGTTTCCGAAGGAAACATACTTCGTAAGCATCTGCTTAGGCCCGACTGAATTCAAGATTCGATGCCCTGGCCTGCTTCCTGATTCACTTCGTGCTAGATATAGAATTTATAAGTTATCAGCTACGCTGATGAAATTCTATATCGCAAGAAAAACTACAGCTAAAGGTGGTCTGTCTGCTGTGATAGTACGTCAATAGACGTTTTTCTTATCAAAAGCGGACTTTTTGAACAACCTCTAAAAGAGAATTCATGGCGAGGTGGGATGGAAATGTCTTCTAGCAGGGGTGAAGCCATGAAACAAATGATTGTTCATTGTGAACCGAAACTGACGCAGATGGCCCTCTTGGAGGAAGGCAAACTTGTGGAGTTTGCAGCTGAACGCAGCCAGAACCACAGTCTCGTAGGAAGTTTTTATAAAGGACGTGTCGTCAACGTGCTTCCGGGCATGCAGGCGGCTTTTGTGGATATCGGTCATAAAAAAAATGCATTTTTATATGTAGACGACGTTCTGCATCCGAATCTGGAGAAACAGCCGAAAGAGAAACCGGCGATCGAATCGCTGCTGCGTGTTGGGCAGGAAGTGATTGTGCAGGTGATGAAAGAACCGCTTGGCAACAAGGGCCCCCGCGTAACTACGCATTATTCGCTTCCGGGCCGGTGGGCCGTGTATATGCCTAATGCGGATTATGTGGCGGTCTCCAAGAAGGTTACCAAGGAGCAAGAGCGCAGCCGCCTGAAAATGCTCGGCGAAGAAATCCGGCAGGGTGGAGAAGGCGTGATCCTGAGGACCGTCTCCGAGGATGAGCAGCCGGAGGCTATCGCGGGCGATCTGGATTTGCTCCGCAACCAGTGGAATTTGATTCGGAAACGGGCTGAATCGAGCGCGGCGCCTGCTCTATTGCATCGGGATCTAAGCATCGTGCAGCGGTTCATTCGCGATGTGTTTGACCCGCATCATGATGAATTGAAAATCGACGGCGCTAAGGAAGCCAAGGAGGCTGAACTGTTTCTGGAGGAAATTACCCATGGCAGCCATCTGCCTGTCAGCGTCTATCAAGGGCATGAGCATATTTTCAAAGCCTACGGGGTGCAGGAGCAGTTGGAGCGGGATTTCTCGCGTAAAGTCATTTTGGAAAGCGGCGGTTCCATCGTGTGGGATCAGACGGAAGCTCTTACGGTGGTGGACGTAAACACCGGCAAATATACCGGCGGGGAGAATTTGGAGGATACGGTGACGCGAACCAATCTTCAGGCAGCGGAGGAGATCGCCCGGCTCATTCGGCTGAAAGATGTCGGCGGAATTATTATCGTAGACTTTATCGACATGGAGCAGGAGCAGCACCGCCAGGAAGTGGTGGACAGGCTGGAAGTCGGAATGAGCAAAGACCGCACGAAAAGCCATGTCGTCGGGTGGACCAAACTGGGCCTTCTCGAATTGACGCGCAAGAAGGTGAGGGACGATACGTCCATGCTGTTCACCAAGCCGTGCGATCAGTGCGATGGAACAGGCAGAATAAATCTGATAGGCATCCATTGACTAAGATGCTGGTCGTATGTTAATATCTATGAGTATGTGTCCGGTATTCATGCTTGTCACATGCTGTAACCGCTCCGGTCGGGTTGAAAAGCGCAGCTTACGGGCGGCCACCTGGATCAGGCGAGTCTGAGACATGAGGAGGTGCAAGCAAATGTACGCAATTATCGAAACAGGCGGTAAACAATACAAAGTTCAAGAGGGCGACGTATTGTACATCGAAAAACTGAATGCAGGCGACGGCGAAAGCGTAACTTTCGACCGTGTGTTGGCCGTATCCGGCGATAAAGGTTTGGTAGCTGGTACGCCGGTTGTTGCCGGTGCATCCGTAACCGCAAAAGTGGAGAGACATGGCAAAGGTCAAAAGGTTGTAGTATACAAATACAAACCTAAGAAGAACTACCACAAGAAACAAGGCCATCGTCAACCTTACACAAAAGTAACCATCGAAAAAATCCAAGCATAAGAAGGTGCGCGGATTGATTAAAGTGCGCATTTTACGCAAGCAGGATGGCAGCATTCATGGATTTGAAGTGAAGGGGCATGCGAACTATGCGAAGCATGGCGAAGACATTGTGTGTGCCGGCGTATCGACGGTCACGGTCGGAACCGTGAATTCCTTGGAAACATTAACCGGAACGATAATGGATAGCAGAATGAATGACGGCTTTTTAAGCGCCTATCTTCCTGGTGACGGGATGGAGGCCGGAGGCCGACAGGAACAGCTGCTGCTTGAGTCCATGGTTGTAATGCTGAATTCGATCGCAGAATCATACGGGAAGTATATTCAAATACAAGAAGTTATCATCTAAGTAAGGAGGTCGACAACATGTTAAAATTGAACCTTCAATTGTTCGCATCGAAAAAGGGTGTTGGTTCCACAAAAAACGGACGTGACAGTGAAGCGAAGCGCCTTGGCGTGAAGCGTGCTGACGGTCAAATCGTTACTGGCGGAAGCATTTTGGTTCGCCAACGCGGAACTAAAATTCATCCTGGTACGAATGTGGGAATCGGCAAAGACGATACTTTGTTTGCAAAAGTGGACGGCGTCGTGAAATTCGAGCGTTGGGGCCGCGACCGCAAAAAAGTTAGCGTCTACCCTGTTGAAGTCGCTCCTGTAGCGGCAGCGGTGGAAGCGTAAGTTGTCTTCCGCACCACAGGTTGAATTAACGAGAAGAGCCTTCGGCAATGCTTGCCGGAGGCTTTTTTTAAAATCTTAAGAGAATTGACGTACTCTCTAAGAAGGTAAACTGCATTTAGCGGTTGTTTTTCTTGCTTAAGAAAGTATAAGCTGCGCGTATACTCTGATCTTATATTTATCGCAGAATCGCTTACCGTCCTCGAAAAGGACGACGTAGGCGTTTCTTCGGTTCCGGCAGAGGATGGAAGGATCAGGAATTGCCAGTAAAGGCTGTCCGGACAAAAAGTGATGATTTTTTAGGCTCCCTTAGGCATTCTCTAGGCATTTATAAGCAGCAGGGATTAAGTAGGATATGTTTTTATGCAGCGGATGGATGAACTACGAAGGATTGCTGTGTTATACTGGTAATTGATGTAAGGATGATCGGTGATCAGGAACGGGGAGAGGCCATTGAAATCCTGGAAAAGCATATTGGCTGTATTCGTTGTATCTCTTGGAGTACCTTTGTATTTTGTCATTCAGGACAAGTCTTTGATTTGGAGCATCGTGCTGGCGTTGTGGGTAGCCGCAGTGCTGGCGGGAGGATATGTGGTGATCAGCCGCAGGCAAGAACATGAGAAGCAAATCCTGCTGCGCAGCTTTGAGGAGGCAGCGATTCGGACGCTGAATCATCACCGCCATGATTGGATGAACGATCTCCAGATCTTGTATGGTTATATCCGGCTAGGGAAAATTGATAAAGCTGTCGAGTGCGTGGAAAGAATAAAAGAGCGGATGAATCAGGAAAGCAAAATTTCGAAGCTGGGGATTCCGTCTTTAGTGTTCTTTTTGCAGTCGTTCCGGACAAATGGCAGCAATCTTGAGCTTGAGATCGCCGTGGATCAGGACATGCAGCTTGATAAGCTGAGTCCCCGGGACGGCGCCGATTTGGCGACGGTGATCATGCAGACGATTCGCGCTTATCAATACAGCGGCAAAGTTTCGTGTGGAGAAACGCGTAAGCTGCTGCTCGGCCTGCGGCAGAACGGTCCTGAAATTATCGTATGCTTTGAGGTAGAAGGCGCGGTGGGGGACCCGGAACTGCTTAAGGAGCAAATTTATAATGTGGTACAAGGCAAAAAAATGAAAGCGGAGCAGCTTCATCCCTCCCAGGCTTCATTTGAATTGCACGTGCCGTGTGAGTTATGAGGAAGGTGAAGTCATGTTTGTAGATAAAGCGAAAATTTACGTCAAGGGAGGCGACGGCGGCGATGGGCTTGTTGCCTTCCGCCGGGAGAAATACGTACCTGAAGGCGGACCTGCCGGCGGCGACGGCGGCAAAGGAGGCGACGTGATTTTTCGCGTTGACGAAGGCCTGCGTACACTGATGGATTTCCGTTACCAGCGCCACTTCAAGGCTAAACGCGGGGAAAAAGGGCGGAATAAAAGCCAGCAAGGCGCCAACGCAGAAAATATGATCGTGCGGATCCCGCCGGGAACCGTTCTGATCGATGATGATACGGGCGAGGTATTGGCGGACATGGTTCGGCATGGACAGCAGGTTGTCGTAGCGCGCGGCGGACGCGGCGGACGCGGCAACATCCGTTTTGCGACGCCTAACAATCCGGCTCCGGAGCTGGCCGAGCATGGCGAAGAAGGCGAAGAGCGATACGTTGTCATGGAACTTAAGGTCATGGCAGATGTCGGGCTTGTCGGATTTCCAAGCGTCGGCAAATCCACGCTGCTGTCCGTCGTTTCGGCTGCTCAGCCGAAAATCGGCGCATACCATTTTACAACGATTACCCCGAATCTCGGAATGGTTGAAGTGGGAGACGGCCGCAGCTTCGTCATGGCCGATTTGCCAGGACTGATCGAAGGCGCGCATGAAGGCGTGGGTTTGGGGCATGAGTTTTTGCGCCATGTGGAACGGACGCGGATCATCATCCATGTGGTGGATATGGCCGGGTCGGAAGGCCGCGATCCGTTCGAAGACTGGGAGAAGATCAATCAGGAGCTGAAGCTGTATAACGAGGCTCTTGCCGAGCGGCCGCAAATTGTGGCGGCGAACAAAATGGACATGCCTGAGGCCGAAGAGCATCTGGAGATGTTCCGGGGACAGGTGGCAGCCGTAAGACCTGACATCGAAATCATGCCGATTTCTTCGCTTACCCGTCAAGGGATTCAGGAGCTGCTTTATCGGGCGGCAGACATACTCGATTCGATTCCGCAGGAGGTTCACGTTGAGGAAGTGGCCGAAACGGCGGAAAGAAAAGTGTATAAGCTCGATAAGAAAGAGGAAGAGGATTCGTTTACGATTACGCGCGACAATGAAGCGTTTGTGGTGCACAGCGCCAAGATCGAACGGATGCTGAAGAGACTTCAAATGAATTCCCACGAAGCCATCATGAAGCTTGCCCGCACGATGCGCCACATGGGCATTGACGACGAACTTCGCAAACGCGGGGCGGTGGAAGGGACGATCGTCCGGATCGCCGATTTTGAGTTTGAATTCGTGGAAAGCAGCAGTTATTATTAAAAGAAATGAAAAGCCGTTTGCGGTGCACAGAAATGTGCCTGAACGGCTTTTTTTCATATCATATAAACTTCCGGGGTCCCCGCAAAGTAAACGGAATAAGCTTCAAAGGCTACACGATACTCAGTACTTTTGCTCCGCAAAAGCGCCCCTCTGTGAGAGGCGTCGGACTTCTTTCCGATACTCTTTGTAGGGTAATTTTAATACATAGAAAAGAGGATTCCCAAAGCGGGCGTTTCTCTTTTCTTCCGGATAAAAAGGGGCAATAACTATTGACCACAGGGACACATTTCTTTATAATGTCCACTATATGAAAACATGAGTCTTTGAGGAGAGGACGTTCGTGAAAGAACGCTATTATTTGGTCCGTGAGGATATTTTGCCTGAAGCCGTGGTCAAAACGATGCAGGTAAAGCAGCTGCTTGCGACCGGTGACGCGAAGACGGTGCATGAGGCTGTGGAGCAGGTTGGGATGAGCCGCAGCGCTTTTTACAAATACAAAGACGGCATTCATCTAATCAACCAGCTCGAAAGGGAGCGGATCGTTACGATTTCCATCGACATGGAGCACCGCTCAGGCATGTTGTCCAAAGTATTAAGTCTCGTTGCCGGCTTTGGCGGAAACGTGCTGACGATTCACCAGAGTATCCCGCTGCAGGGCGTGGCAAACGTGGTCATATCAGTAGAGGTTTCCCGTTTGAATGAAGAGCTGGGAGATATGCTGGAAAGCCTTCGCGGCTGTGCCGGCGTTAAACGCGCTAATCTCATCGGCCAGGGCTAGTTTTTGGAATAAGAGAAAACAAAACGAAATGGATGCAGGAAACAGGAGGTAGGAAAGGGAATGAAACCGGTAAAAGTAGGATTATTGGGGCTTGGCACCGTAGGAACGGGTGTCGTTAGAATTGTGGAAGGTCATCAGGAGGATTTGAGCAGTCAGGTCGGCTCTCCGATCATCATTGAGAAAATCGCCGTGAAAAACAGTGATAAATCCCGCAGTATAGAGGTGGATAAAGGGAAGTTGACGGAGGATCCATGGGAAGTGATCCGTGATCCCGAGATTGATGTGATTGTTGAGGTTATGGGCGGTATCGAACATACCAAAGCATATATTCTGGAGGCGCTGGAGCGTGGGAAGCATATCGTCACCGCCAACAAGGACCTGATGGCCTTGCACGGCTCGGAGATTTTGGCCAAAGCCCAGGAAAAGCAGTGTGACGTGTTCTACGAAGCCAGCGTTGCCGGCGGCATTCCAATTATACGTACTTTGATCGAAGGTTTTTCATCCGACCGTATTTTGAAAATTATGGGCATCGTCAACGGGACAACCAATTATATTTTGACGAAAATGAGCCAGGAAGGCGTATCCTACGAGGCAGTGCTTGAAGAAGCGCAAAAGCTGGGATATGCGGAAGCGGATCCGACCTCGGATGTGGAAGGTTTGGATGCAGCCCGCAAAATGGCCATTCTCGGAACGCTGGGCTTCCGCACCAATGTGGAGCTGAAAGATGTCAGCGTGCGCGGAATTTCCCAGGTTTCGAAAGAAGATATTATGTATGCGAAACGTTTGGGGTATGAAATGAAGCTGCTCGGCATCGCTGACCGGGAAGATGATCATGTGAGCATCAGCGTTCAGCCAACGATGGTGCGCAAGGGACATCCAATTGCCTCCGTCAACGGCGTGTTTAATGCGGTTTACGTGTACGGAGAAGCAGTGGGTGAAACGATGTTTTACGGTGCGGGCGCCGGCGAAATGCCAACGGCAACTTCGGTCGTTGCTGATTTGGTCGCGGTGATCAAAAACTTGAAGCTTGGCGTCAACGGTTTGAAGGCTATCGTTCCTTATAAACCGAAAAAGCTGAAGAGTGACGAACAAATCGCTTTTAAAAATTTCATTTTGCTGCATGTGGACGACAAGGCCGGCGTGCTTGCCAAAATCACTCAAGTATTTGCGGAGTTCGGGGTCAGCCTGGAATCCGTTGTGCAGCAGCCGAATGAACTGAACCCGGAAGCGGAAATTATTATCGTTACGCATCATGCGAGCAAAGCGAGCATGGACAAGGTGCTGCAGCATTTTGAAGGGCTTGAAGTTATTCGCAAGATCAAAAGCGTCTACCGTGTGGAGGGGTAATTATCCGTTTTATTACGTTTACCCGTTTTTATATAAAGGATTCCCAAAAATCCTGAACAAAGAAAAAAGGAGCCATACCGATGTCATACCAAGGACTGCTTCAAACTTATAAATCATATCTGCCAGTCAATGAAAATACGCCCCTGCTTACGCTTAAGGAAGGCAATACGCCGCTGATCCGCGCGGTGAATCTCTCGGAGGAACTCGGACTTGATCTGCATTTTAAATACGAGGGACTGAATCCTACCGGTTCTTTTAAAGACCGCGGCATGGTTATGGCGGTTGCCAAGGCCATCGAAGAGGGCAGCCGCACGATCATGTGCGCTTCTACGGGCAATACTTCCGCCGCTGCAGCCGCTTATGCGGCCCGTGCAGGCCTAAACTGCATCGTGCTTATTCCGAACAATAACATCGCACTTGGCAAACTGGCGCAGGCGATGATATACGGGGCCAAGGTTATTGCCATTGAGGGCAACTTCGACCGCGCGCTGGAAATCGTGCGCGAAATTACGGCCAAACATCCGATCACGCTCGTCAACTCGGTGAACCCATACCGCATCGAAGGGCAGAAAACGGCTGCGTTCGAGGTAGTCGACCAGCTGGGCAAAGCGCCTGACGTGCTGGCGATCCCCGTCGGGAATGCAGGCAATATCTCGGCTTATTGGAAAGGTTTTAAAGAATATCATACCGCAGGCAAAGCATCTTCGCTGCCGAAAATGGTCGGCTTTGAAGCCGAAGGCGCTATGGCTATTGTTAAGGGCGAGCCAATTCTTGAGCCTGAAACGATTGCCACGGCGATCCGGATCGGCAACCCGGCAAGCTGGAAAACGGCGGTTGCTGCGGCTGAGGAGTCTGGCGGACAAATCAATTATGTGACGGATGAAGAAATTTTGGCCGCCTATCGTATGATCGCCTCCCGCGAAGGAGTGTTTGCCGAACCGGCTTCCGCAGCATCGGTTGCGGGCGTATTAAAGCTGAAACGGGAAGGTTATTTCAAAGGCGGGGAATCCGTTGTATGCGTGCTTACCGGCAACGGCCTCAAAGACCCGAACGTAGCCTTGAGCACCGTTAACGCCGATCCGCTTGTTGTACAAGACACTGAAGAGGCAGTTATGGAGGCCATCGCCAAGTTGGAAGAGGCCAAAGCATGATCAGACCGGAAGGAGTATGTGTAAGGGTTCCTGCCAGCACTGCGAATCTCGGTCCCGGGTTTGACACGCTGGGCATGGCTTTGTCATTGTACTCATGGATCGGGATGAAAGCATCCGATGAAACGGTGATTCGTTTGTACGGAAGTGAAATGGAAGGAATACCGACGGATAAAAAGAACCTGGTTTATCAGGTGGCTCAAATGGTGTTTCGTGAAGCGGGCATTCACCTGCCCGAGCTGGAAATATCGATGTATTCCGACATTCCGCTCACCCGTGGTCTCGGCAGCAGCGCTTCCGCTATCGTTGGCGCGCTTTATGCCGCCAATGCCTTGATCGGATCGCCATTGTCCGAAGCGAGGCTGTTCGATATGGCGACTGCGATCGAGGATCATCCGGATAATGTCGGGGCTTCGTTGTTCGGCGGGCTTATTACGGCGATATGGGACGGCGAACATGCAGATTATATCCGGATGCAGCCGCATGAGGATTTGGAAGTGCTTGTCGTCATTCCGGAGTTTCAATTGTCGACGTCAGAAGCGAGAAAGGTGCTCCCCGATAAAATCAGCCGCAAGGATGCGGTATACAATATCAGCAGATCTTCTTTGCTTGTGGCCGCTTTGTGCCAAGGCAGACTAGATCTGATCAGCCGGGCAATGTCCGATCGCCTGCATCAGCCGTACCGGGCGGAGCTTGTGCCGGGCATGGCCGAAATATTGGATCATGCTGCGGAGCATGGGGCGCTGGGGATCGCGTTGAGCGGTGCCGGACCGACATTGCTTGCGCTCGCCCACCGTCGTTCCGGGCGAAAAGAGGAACTGGAGGCCTATCTGCTGAATACGATGAAAGCCGAGGGCATACGCGCCTCTGTACGGTGGTTGAAGCCGTCATCCGAAGGGGCGCGTCTGCTCGGCAGCATGCCATCCGGCTCACTTTTGGAAATGATAGAAGGGGAAATACACACATGAAGCGAATTGCATTATTGCCCGAAGGTTCGGTATCGCACGAGGCCGCGCTGCAATTACTCGGGGATGAACCGGCAGAACTTGTATACCACAAGCTGATCTCAGACGTGTTTTTATCGACGGTCCACGGAAAAACCGATTATAGCGTCATCCCCATAGAAAATACCATTGAAGGCTCCGTAAGCCTTCATATGGATTGGCTTGTTAATGAAGTGGATCTTCCCATTCAGGTGGAATGGGTTTATCCATCGATCCAAAACCTGATTGGAGACCGCAAGGAATTTGTGGCGGATTCGGGGGAGGTAGACTTTACGCGAATCCGGCAAATCTTGTCACATCCCGTGGCGACGGCCCAATGCCAGCAATTTATCCGCAAACATGCACCGCAGGCAGAGCTTGTGAATGCAGGAAGTACGACGGAAGCGGTGGGCATTGTGAAAGAACATCCGGGGCAGGGTCTTGCGGCCATCGGGACCAATCTCGGGGCATCCATACACAAGCTGGATGTATTGGCGCAGCGGGTGACCGACCATGACAACAATTACACCCGGTTCATTCTGATCGGCAACCAGCCGCTGGCTAAGCTTCCGCAGCAGATCAAGCAAATGAAAACAAGCATTCTGGTTACGCTGCCGGAGGATTTTCCGGGTGCGCTCCATCAGGTATTGGCGGCATTTGCGTGGCGGCGTCTGAATTTGTCCCGCATTGAGTCCCGCCCAACGAAGAAGAAACTGGGCAGTTATTATTTTTATATCGATGTTCTGGAATCGGTGGATTCCGTGCTGCTGACCGCGGCGATTGAGGAAATCAAGGCTTTGGGCTGTCAGGTGCGCGTTCTTGGCTCCTATCCAAGCTATACTTATCAGGAATTAATCTCGGAGGTGCTGTAGTTTATGTCAGAGCAGTGGATCTATCTGGATGGAGAATTCGTCACCAAAGAAAATGCGAAGGTATCGGTATTCGATCATGGTTTTTTGTACGGCGATGGTATTTTTGAAGGCATCCGCATCTATGAAGGCAATATTTTTAAATGCGATGAGCATTTGGAGCGTCTTTATGATTCCGCAAAATCGATAGACCTTATCATTCCGCTGTCTTTGGAGGAAATGCGGGAGGCGATGGCGGAGACAATCCGCCGCAACGATATGAGAAACGGGTATATCCGTCTTATTGTCTCCCGCGGAGCGGGCAATTTGGGGCTTGATCCAAGACGCTGCCCGAAACCGACGGTGCTGATCATTGTGGAACAGCTTGCGATCTACTCGGAAGAAGCATACAAACAAGGCCTTCGTGCCGTATCGGTATCCACGCGCCGCAATCTGCCCGACGCCCTGAATCCGAAGATCAAATCGTTGAATTACTTGAACAATATTTTGGTGAAAATCCAATCCAATCTTTATGAAGCGGATGAGGCGATAATGCTGAATGCGCAGGGCTATGTGACTGAAGGCTCTGGCGACAACATTTTCATCGTCAAAAGAGGTGTTGTGTACACTCCTCCTTGCTATCTGGGCGCGCTTGAAGGCATTACCCGCATGGCCATTATCGAGCTGTGCGAGAAGCTTGGTTACAAGCTGAAGGAAGAGCCGTTTACGATGCATGACATTTACATTGCGGATGAAGTATTCTTCACAGGTACGGCGGCGGAAGTTATCGCAGCGCGCGAAATCGACGGACGGATGATTGGCAAAGGCGAAGCAGGTCCGATTACGTTGAAACTGCTCGAAGAATTCCGCAAAGCGGTTACCAAGGACGGCTACAAAGTCTGGTAGCTATACGGACGTAGCGCCCGGTTCACGCGGCCGGGTTACCGAAAAATCCTTTCATGACAAGCTCATGGAAGGATTTTTTTGTCATAAGGGATGTCATCCGCCTATCCCGTGCATAAGATGTAGTAACGAAGGCGGACGATTTATGCGCCTATAAGAAGTTTAGGAGGTATTTGCCGCGTGAAGATACACATCGTAAAAAGTGGCGACACTTTATATGAGCTTTCTAAAAAGTATGGTATTCCTCTGCAAAAAATCATCGACGCAAACCCGCAAATTTCCGACCCCAATCAGCTGCAGATCGGACAAAAAGTCAAAATACCGGCTGAACCGGTGCAGGTTCCAAGTGCTGATCACATCATCCATAAGCATGTCGTCAAGCAAGGGGACACACTTTGGAAGCTGTCGAAAGCTTGGGGAGTATCCCTGAAAGAGATGATCGACGCCAATCCCCAGCTCAAAAATCCGAATGCGCTGCTTGTAGGAGAGGTAGTCAACATCCCTAAAGTCAAAGGCGATCCGGTAGCCAGCGAAAATGCCCATGCAAACGAAAATGTGAACGTGGCTCACGAAAAGTTACATCCTGGTGGAAAACATTTTACCGGTCCGAAAGAAGAAATCACGGCTCCAAAAGCGGAAGCTACCGCCCCGGCCCATTTGCCGCCGCAGCAGCTCGAAATGCCCAATCTCCCTAATCTTCCGAATGTACTGCCAAACATTACAAATGTAATGCCTGAAGTAACAGTGCCGAACATTATGCCGAACGTGCTGCCCGAAATGGTTAAACCAAACGAGACGCCAAACGTAAAGCCCGAAATGATTAAACCAAACGAGAATCCGAACATCATGCCGGAGATGACAATTCCGAACGTGATGCCGAACGTAATGCCTGAAATGATTAAACCGAATGAAAATCCGAACATCATGCCGGAGATGACAATTCCGAACGTAATGCCGAACGTAATGCCCGAAATGATTAAACAGCATGAAAATCCGAATATCATGCCGGAGATGATCATGCCAAACATGATGCTGAACGTGATGCCTGAAATGATTAAACCGCATGAGAACATGAATATTATGCCAGAGATGATCATGCCAAACGTCATGCCAAACGTGATGGGGGAAATGCATGTACCTAATGCCAAACCGAATATTATGCCTGTAGCCGAAAATAAACCTGCAGAGATCAAACCGATTGCTAAAGAGCCTTGCGGCTGCGATGATAATCAGTGGATCGGGGGAGCACATCATCCTTTTATGCAATACACGACCCCTGTTCACGAAGTAGGTTCTTATTATCATATGCCTTGTGACGATGGTGTTTTGGCTGAGCAAGTTTCAGAACATAAACATCATCATATGGGTAAAACATCGCATTATCCAGGCATTGTAGAGGGCGCAGAAGATCATTATACATCTAATCAATCCTGGGTAAGCCCTGCTACTCACGTACCTGGGGACGGACATTGGGATCATCACCATTGGGAAAACCATCAATCGCCTGTTGCTTACGAGCTAAGTATGCAGTCTCCTGTAAGCCATCATCCGAATCAGCCATTTCATCATGAACATATAGCGCCGATCTATGCCCCTAGTCCTTGCGGTTGTTCCGGAACGGCTCCGGTTTATCATGCGCCTGAACCTGCTTTTGTGGATCCATACTGCTATTCGCATTTTGTTCTCCCTCCATGGTGCTACCCGCACCCTATGATTGCGCCGGTAATGGAACCTTATGGCGCAGAACCGAATGCGCAGCTGGGCGCATACAGCCATGGGCCGAATATGCCGTTTCATGACCCGAATACGAGTTTTCCCGGATTGGGCGGCATGGTTGAGCCGATCTGGGACCGGGCTGAGCTAACAACCGTATATCCTCCACAGCAATCTGAAATTGAATCTGAATCTGAATCCGAGTCCGAAACTGAATCCGCGCCTTCCGCCAGCATAAATTCGGTCGAGGTGGCGGCTCAAGCGCCGAGGGAATCTTTTGAAACGGAAGAGACCGTAGGGAAGGCGGAGGCCGAACCCGCCAAAAAGGTAAAAACGCTGAGCAGTTCCAGAACTTCCCGCGATAAAGCACCAGCCAAAAAAGCCAAAAGCAAAAACAATGCCTCAAGACGGAAAAATCCTTGGATCAAAAGATAAAACTTTGACGAATCGATCCAATGCAAGCCTATTTTGTTGCAGATCGCACAAACAACAATTGTATAAAGCGGTCTCCCGCAGGTTGCAAAAACTTTGTGGGAGACCTTTATTTTGTCTGTCTGTTTATGTTAAGTAAATCATGTTAAAGCGTTCGAAAGACTAACGAGATTCTGACTATGCAGATGCTTAGCAGATAAGATGAGGAAGTAGCAGCCGTAAAGTCAATGATTGCATACGAACAGAAGTCTACAGTTTTTTTAAAAAAGTACTTGCTAATTACAAGACTAATATGTTATATTATTGTTCCGGCCAAGAAAACTATTAAAAGCCGGATAGTTTTTAAGAGAAAAAAAGTTTTAAAAAAAGCTTGCAAATCTCTGAAAAACATGATATATTATAAAAGTTGCCGCTGAGATAATGCGGTGAATAAAATGAAAGATTTTGATCTTTGAAAACTGAACAACGAGTGAGATAAGGGTTTCGCAACGAAACCAAAACGCGAGATTGTCGGGTTCATGACAGCTGTCTGAATCGATGATCAAGCAAATGAGAATTAATTTCTCGTCAGATTCAAAATGAGTCACAAACTTTCTTGGAGAGTTTGATCCTGGCTCAGGACGAACGCTGGCGGCGTGCCTAATACATGCAAGTCGAGCGGACTTGATGAGGAGCTTGCTCCTCAGATGGTTAGCGGCGGACGGGTGAGTAACACGTAGGCAACCTGCCTGCAAGACCGGGATAACTAGCGGAAACGTTAGCTAATACCGGATAATTTATCGCTTTGCATGAAGCGATAATGAAAGACGGAGCAATCTGTCACTTGCAGATGGGCCTGCGGCGCATTAGCTAGTTGGTGAGGTAACGGCTCACCAAGGCGACGATGCGTAGCCGACCTGAGAGGGTGAACGGCCACACTGGGACTGAGACACGGCCCAGACTCCTACGGGAGGCAGCAGTAGGGAATCTTCCGCAATGGGCGAAAGCCTGACGGAGCAACGCCGCGTGAGTGATGAAGGTTTTCGGATCGTAAAGCTCTGTTGCCAGGGAAGAACGACCGTTAGAGTAACTGCTAACGGAGTGACGGTACCTGAGAAGAAAGCCCCGGCTAACTACGTGCCAGCAGCCGCGGTAATACGTAGGGGGCAAGCGTTGTCCGGAATTATTGGGCGTAAAGCGCGCGCAGGCGGTCGCTTAAGTCTGGTGTTTAAGGCCAAGGCTCAACCTTGGTTCGCACTGGAAACTGGGTGACTTGAGTGCAGAAGAGGAGAGTGGAATTCCACGTGTAGCGGTGAAATGCGTAGAGATGTGGAGGAACACCAGTGGCGAAGGCGACTCTCTGGGCTGTAACTGACGCTGAGGCGCGAAAGCGTGGGGAGCAAACAGGATTAGATACCCTGGTAGTCCACGCCGTAAACGATGAATGCTAGGTGTTAGGGGTTTCGATACCCTTGGTGCCGAAGTTAACACATTAAGCATTCCGCCTGGGGAGTACGGTCGCAAGACTGAAACTCAAAGGAATTGACGGGGACCCGCACAAGCAGTGGAGTATGTGGTTTAATTCGAAGCAACGCGAAGAACCTTACCAGGTCTTGACATCCCTCTGATCGGTCTAGAGATAGACCTTTCCTTCGGGACAGAGGAGACAGGTGGTGCATGGTTGTCGTCAGCTCGTGTCGTGAGATGTTGGGTTAAGTCCCGCAACGAGCGCAACCCTTGATTTTAGTTGCCAGCACTTTAAGGTGGGCACTCTAGAATGACTGCCGGTGACAAACCGGAGGAAGGCGGGGATGACGTCAAATCATCATGCCCCTTATGACCTGGGCTACACACGTACTACAATGGCCAGTACAACGGGAAGCGAAGTCGCGAGATGGAGCCAATCCTATCAAAGCTGGTCTCAGTTCGGATTGCAGGCTGCAACTCGCCTGCATGAAGTCGGAATTGCTAGTAATCGCGGATCAGCATGCCGCGGTGAATACGTTCCCGGGTCTTGTACACACCGCCCGTCACACCACGAGAGTTTACAACACCCGAAGTCGGTGAGGTAACCGCAAGGAGCCAGCCGCCGAAGGTGGGGTAGATGATTGGGGTGAAGTCGTAACAAGGTAGCCGTATCGGAAGGTGCGGCTGGATCACCTCCTTTCTATGGAGTACCTCGCTTCCGTAGCGAAGCGGTACAAATAATAACGGTCAGCGAAAGCTGCCGGATCACTTTGCGAATGCAAAGTAACCATCTCACTCGTTGCTCAGTTTTGAGAGAGCAAACACTCTTTCAAATCGCCGATTCTGTTCATTCCACTTGTGAGAATGACATGAGAGCCGGTCTTGATCCTTGAAAACTAGATAACGAAACGAATTTGCGTTTTAGAAATATCCTTTTAGCTGCTTGTGTCTTCATTGTAAGACCAAGTAAAAAAAAAGTAGCAGCGAAGGTTTTGAGATCAGCGATCCTTTGCGAGCTTGTTTCCACCTTGATTTAATTCAATCGAGAAACAAGCGAACAACAGAGCGATGAGCGCAAAACCAGAGCGAACATGGTTAAGCTACTAAGAGCACACGGAGGATGCCTAGGCGCTAGGAGCCGATGAAGGACGTGGCGAACAACGATACTGCCTCGGGGAGCTGTAAGCAAGCTTTGATCCGGGGATGTCCGAATGGGGAAACCCGGCTGGTGTAATAGCCAGTCACTCACATCTGAATACATAGGGTGTGAAGAGGCATACCAGGGGAACTGAAACATCTAAGTACCCTGAGGAAGAGAAAACAATAGTGATTCCGTCAGTAGCGGCGAGCGAACGCGGATTAGCCTAAACCGGTCAGCTTGCTGGCCGGGGTTGTGGGACGTCTCACATGGAGTTACAAAGGAATTGGTTAGGCGAAGAGGTCTGGAAAGGCCCGGCATAGAAGGTAAAAGCCCTGTAGCCGAAAGTCAGTTCCCTCCGAGACGGATCCCGAGTAGTGCGGGGCACGTGAAACCCCGTATGAATCTGCCAGGACCATCTGGTAAGGCTAAATACTCCCTAGCGACCGATAGTGAAACAGTACCGTGAGGGAAAGGTGAAAAGCACCCCGGAAGGGGAGTGAAATAGAACCTGAAACCGTGTGCTTACAAGAAGTCAGAGCCCGATCTATGGGTGATGGCGTGCCTTTTGTAGAATGAACCGGCGAGTTACGTTCCCGTGCAAGGTTAAGGTGAGAAGCCGTAGCCGCAGCGAAAGCGAGTCTGAATAGGGCGACTTAGTACGTGGGCGTAGACCCGAAACCGTGTGATCTACCCCTGTCCAGGGTGAAGGTGCGGTAACACGCACTGGAGGCCCGAACCCACGAATGTTGAAAAATTCGGGGATGAGGTGGGGGTAGCGGAGAAATTCCAATCGAACTCGGAGATAGCTGGTTCTCCCCGAAATAGCTTTAGGGCTAGCCTCGGTGGGACAGTCGTGGAGGTAGAGCACTGATTGGGTGCGGGGCCCGCAAGGGTTACCAAGCTCAGTCAAACTCCGAATGCCATAGACTGATTAACCGGGAGTCAGACAGTGAGTGCTAAGATCCATTGTCAAAAGGGAAACAGCCCAGACCATCAGCTAAGGTCCCCAAGTGTGTGTTAAGTGGGAAAGGATGTGGAGTTGCACAGACAACCAGGATGTTGGCTTAGAAGCAGCCACCATTTAAAGAGTGCGTAATAGCTCACTGGTCGAGTGACTCTGCGCCGAAAATGTAACGGGGCTAAACACACCACCGAAGCTATGGCTTGATACGTAAGTATCAGGGGTAGGGGAGCGTTGTGTACAGCGTTGAAGGTGTACTGGAAAGAGCGCTGGAGCGTACACAAGTGAGAATGCCGGTATGAGTAACGAAAAGATCAGTGAGAATCTGATCCGCCGAAAGCCCAAGGTTTCCTGAGGAAGGCTCGTCCGCTCAGGGTAAGTCGGGACCTAAGGCGAGGCCGAAAGGCGTAGTCGAAGGACAACAGGTTGAAATTCCTGTACCACCGTAAACCGCTACGAGCGATGGGGTGACGCAGGAGGGTAGTGACGCGAGCTGATGGATGCTCGTCCAAGCAGTGAGGCTGATGTGTAGGCAAATCCGCACATCGTAAGGCTGGGCTGTGACGGGGAGGGAAAATTACAGTACCGAAGGTCATGATCTCACACTGCCAAGAAAAGCCTCTAGCCAGGTGAAGGTGCCCGTACCGCAAACCGACACAGGTAGGCGAGAAGAGAATTCTAAGGCGCGCGGAAGAACTCTCGTTAAGGAACTCGGCAAAATGACCCCGTAACTTCGGGAGAAGGGGTGCCCCGGTAGTGTGAATAGCACGAGGGGGCCGCAGTGAAAAGGCCCAAGCGACTGTTTAGCAAAAACACAGGTCTGTGCGAAGCCGTAAGGCGAAGTATACGGGCTGACGCCTGCCCGGTGCTGGAAGGTTAAGGGGAGCGGTTAGGAGCAATCCGAAGCTGTGAACCGAAGCCCCAGTAAACGGCGGCCGTAACTATAACGGTCCTAAGGTAGCGAAATTCCTTGTCAGGTAAATTCTGACCCGCACGAATGGCGTAACGACTTGGGCGCTGTCTCAACGAGAGATCCGGTGAAATTTTAATACCTGTGAAGATGCAGGTTACCCGCGACAAGACGGAAAGACCCCATGGAGCTTTACTGCAGCTTGATATTGGATTTGGGTACGATCTGTACAGGATAGGTGGGAGCCTTTGAAGCCTGAGCGCCAGCTTAGGTGGAGGCGCCGTTGGGATACCACCCTGATCGTATCTAGGTTCTAACCTGGTACCGTAATCCGGTGCGGGGACAGTGTCAGGTGGGCAGTTTGACTGGGGCGGTCGCCTCCTAAAGAGTAACGGAGGCGCCCCAAGGTTCCCTCAGAATGGTTGGAAATCATTCGAAGAGTGCAAAGGCAGAAGGGAGCTTGACTGCGAGACCTACAAGTCGAGCAGGGACGAAAGTCGGGCTTAGTGATCCGGTGGTACCGCATGGAAGGGCCATCGCTCAACGGATAAAAGCTACCCTGGGGATAACAGGCTTATCTCCCCCAAGAGTCCACATCGACGGGGAGGTTTGGCACCTCGATGTCGGCTCATCGCATCCTGGGGCTGAAGTAGGTCCCAAGGGTTGGGCTGTTCGCCCATTAAAGCGGTACGCGAGCTGGGTTCAGAACGTCGTGAGACAGTTCGGTCCCTATCTGTCGTGGGCGTAGGAAATTTGAGAGGAGCTGTCCTTAGTACGAGAGGACCGGGATGGACGTACCGCTGGTGCACCAGTTGTTCCGCCAGGAGCATGGCTGGGTAGCTACGTACGGAAGGGATAAGCGCTGAAAGCATCTAAGCGTGAAGCCCCCCTCAAGATGAGATTTCCCAACTAGTAAGACCCCTTGAAGACGACGAGGTAGATAGGTTGGAGGTGGAAGTGCAGCAATGCATGGAGCTGACCAATACTAATCGGTCGAGGGCTTATCCTAAATTACCCCAAAAAGTGAAGCGTATGCTTCGCGGATGATTCCGATTACTTTTCGGGGGCCCCGGGAACAAAACCGGGAAATGCTACGGAGAACTTTAAAACGCAAAACGTTTCGTATCTAGTTTTCAGGTGATCAAACATCTGAACTGATTTTTAAAGCTGCATGTCCTTTCTAAGGATGGATATTTTGCCGGTGAGTAATCATCGAAGCAAAGGCAGCGCAAAAATCCTGTTTGGTGGCGATGGCGGAGGGGTTCCACGCGTACCCATCCCGAACACGACCGTTAAGCCCTCCAGCGCCGATGGTACTTGGACCGAAGGGTCCTGGGAGAGTAGGACGCCGCCAAGCATACATATTCCCTGATAGCTCAGTTGGTAGAGCACTCGACTGTTAATCGAGTTGTCACAGGTTCGAGTCCTGTTCGGGGAGCCATTTACGGCCCGTTGGTCAAGGGGTTAAGACACCTCCCTTTCACGGAGGTAACAGGGGTTCGAATCCCCTACGGGTCACCATTTACTACTTTAGATTCAACTGGGGATGAGAATCCAATAGGGTTCGTCGGAGCGTCAACTTCGGTAGCGCCGCTTCGTAGTCTCGAACGAAGTGAGAGTATCCCCTACGGGTCACCATTTACTACTTTAGCTTCATCATGGAGGCTTAGCTCAGCTGGGAGAGCATCTGCCTTACAAGCAGAGGGTCGGGGGTTCGATCCCCTCAGCCTCCACCATAATTATATCAACGAAGTTTTTTAATGACGCGGGGTGGAGCAGCTCGGTAGCTCGTCGGGCTCATAACCCGAAGGCCGCAGGTTCAAATCCTGCCCCCGCAATTAACCTTCCTTACATAGGAAAGTGCCTCTGTGGAACCGTGGTGTAGAGGCCTAACATGCCTGCCTGTCACGCAGGAGATCGCGGGTTCGAATCCCGTCGGTTCCGCCATTATTGAATTACTTCAGGGATGAGAATCCGTATATCGGGTTCGTCGGAGCGACGACTTCGTTAGCACTGCTTCGCAGTCTCGAACGAAGTGAGAGTATCCCGTCGGTTCCGCCATTCTTTGCGAATTCAATTTTCTCATTGAGAGCCATTAGCTCAGTTGGTAGAGCACCTGACTTTTAATCAGGGTGTCGAAGGTTCGAGTCCTTCATGGCTCACCAGTTTTACTTATTGCTTTTGCGGACGTGGCTCAGCGGTAGAGCATCGCCTTGCCAAGGCGAGGGTCGCGGGTTCGATTCCCGTCGTCCGCTCCAATATATGCGCCCTTAGCTCAGCTGGATAGAGCGTTTGACTACGAATCAAAAGGTCAGGAGTTCGAATCTCTTAGGGCGCGCTTTATAAGCCGGTGTGGCGGAATTGGCAGACGCGCGCGACTCAAAATCGTGAGGGAAACCGTGGGGGTTCGAGTCCCTTCACCGGCATTATATTTCATTTCGGGATGTAGCTCAGCTTGGTAGAGCACCTGGTTTGGGACCAGGGGGTCGCATGTTCAAATCGTGTCATCCCGATTTCAAAGCCATCGAAATTATTCGATGGCTTTTTGTTGTATAAATCCGTTGTCCCCAGGCAAAAATAAGATAAAAAGACAGGGAATAGAAGGGGATTATCGTGAATGCATCTTGGATCAAAAAGAAGCTGCAGAAACAATGGCGTCGGTGGAGACGCCGGTCTTTAACGTTGGGATTATCTTCACTGGTCGTTGCGATGGTGTGGGTCAGCATGTATTTGCCTGATAAAGTTCAAAGCCTGCTAAGCAGCACACCGCCAGTAGCTATAGAAACGCTTCAACAATATCAGCAATCCGAAGGGGTGGATAAGTCGGCGGATCCAAACTTTTGGAATGAACTCAACAAATACAAACAAATCAATGAGGTCGTGGTCCGCCATAGTTATGTTTGCGGAGTAGAAGAACGCGCATTAGGCAAATTAAACACGGATGAAATTTATAATCTTCTCAATGAACATCCGACCTGGAAAGGGCAATTCGAAGGCCAGGGAAAAGTTGTATTGAACGAAACCATTCCGGACCTATCGCCGACGTGTAAACAACGGGCATACATGAGCATGGACAAGGACGGGAATTTATCTTTATTTGATGGCCCTCCTGAACAGGAAAAGGTGATCAGGACGTTTTTCCAATTGGATATTAATTCGCTAGAGTCCTCGTTACCCGAAGATGCTTTGAGACATCTGTACGATGGCATTCGTATTCAAGATATTGATGAATATAACAGCGTATTGTCCACATTCAGTGATTATGCACGAAAAGGTTAGACCTCCGTTACTTCTTTAGTTATGCTTCCATCCAAATCCGTAAAATCAAGATCCGCTCCCGGAATCACCGGGGGTGGATTTTTTTGATTTGCAATATTAATACTGTCGAACAAAGTCGTAACGTCCCTTCGGATAATTGACGTGAGGTCGGTTCATTAAACTTTTGGGACTCTTATCTCTTGGGAGAATAATATCTAAATATATTGGAAGAATTGAACAAATTATGAAATGTATATTTTTTATAGGAATATAGTAACTATTTGCGTTGACTTTTCCAAGGGGTAAATAGTAAAGTTCTTTGTAGAGGCTAGCTTATTTGATCAAACAGATATCCGGATAACAAACAGCGCCATTCTCTAAACCCAATAGAATAAAAGGATTTGGTCGTTTTGAACAGTTGTGATTTGCTATTGCTGATCGATTTAATGCAAGGAATAGACTACGATGATGCCGTTTTATGCACGGGGCTAAACAACCAGTTGTTCATGAGTAACTATGCAGATAAACAGTTATTTATGCTTCAAGGCAGAGGTATTCTTTTCGTTGACGACCTTCTTAAGCGCTTACATATAAACCACGAGATTTTAACAATCGACGAACTTCTCCAATTTGACAAAAACTTGTTGAATCAAGTATTGATTATCCTTCCGCACATCGACTTCGACAAAATTCAGCACTTTCAAAAAAATGTTGTTCAATTTATCAATCTGTATAGCTCATACACTGTTACCTCTATTAATGATGGAGAGATCGTATTAAGGGGGGTGGAAGAAGATGAATTCATAACCAAGAGGCTTAGCCTGAGAGATTTCTACCATTTATCCAATACGAAGATTAAGCCACTCTATGTATCCCAACGGATTGTTTACATACGAGATACTTTTGTCCCCCAAGAAATGATTACAGAATGTCTGGCAAACAATCTAAGGGAATTACTTGTGGACGACACCTACTTTGATGAAAAAGGAGGGTGGACTAGAGGTATTTCATTTTACGATGCAGTGAAGGACAAATTAATTGAAGGTTGGGATGATGATTTTAATAAAGTGAGTAAATTTGTTTTTTTTCAAAGCATGCTTAACGGAAGTTCCTTTTTTTACAGAAGAGAATTTTCCAATGCTCTAAAAAATAAATATCTTGTTGATGAAGAGATTATAAACCTCTTATATCAATCAGGAAATCTTTGGAGGAAATTGGGGAGATATTTAAGAGGACTCGTTGTTGAAAACAAACCGTTAGATAAACTATTTATCGAACATACTTTGACTGACATCAAGAACATAGAAACGTACACATTTAATAAAATGATTACCAATATGACGATTAAGGTGTGAAACTATGTTATTTAAAATTGAAGAAGGTCTTTGGTTTGATAATGAACACGTAGCAATTTACAAAGCGAAAGAATTACACCCGGACATGCTTAAAAATAAGAACCAACCTTCCGTCGGTGACGGTATCGAAAAAAGACGTGAAGATTGGAGACCCACCCTTATCTTTCTTTCAACGACCACATGTAATTTGCGATGTAAATATTGTTTTGCCGACTGTGGATCTTTCGGTGTGATTAATGAGAAAAAATCCTTTTCCTTCGATGATTATGTACAGGCGTATACGAAAATGTACAGTATGTTTGACGGAATATCATCGATATCTTTCTTTGGGGGCGAGCCGTTAATTAATTTCAAAGAAATAAGAAAATTTGTAAAGTACTTATATTCAACTTATAGCAAAGATCGGATTCCAAGCTTATCGGTGAATACCAATGCAACAATTATGAATCCTGAAATTATGGCTTTTCTAAAAGAATACAACTTCATAATCGGGACAAGCGTAGATGGTCCTAAAGCGGCTCATGATAGCAATCGAATAAGAGTGAATCAGTCAGGAACCTACGATCAGGTGATTGATAACTTGAAACAAATCAAAGAAAATGATTTGAACATAATTACCCAGTATACGTTTACGAAGCAGCATCTGGATCTATATGAAAAAGGAATGGCTAAAGAATGGTATGAGGGCATGGAGAGCCTGCCCATTAATAATTATGATCTAATACCTGTAAGCACAGCAGATATGCGCCACAGAATAGATATGAAGGACCCCGAAACGGTTCAAAAGTATACCGATTATTGTGAAGAAACGGCTGAATATTATCTCAATAAAATTTTAAACGAAGACATTTCCAAGGTGCCAAGAATGTTCATGGGATTATTCCTTAGAATCATGACCAGAACAGTACACAGGGATTGTTCAGCTGGATATTCCTTCTCAATCACTCCTGACGGGAACGTATTTCCTTGCCATGGTTTCGCCGGCAACCCTGAATTTGCAATAAATATGAATGATTTAAATGCGGAAGATGATTTCTCCAATAATCCTTGGTTCAAAAAGGTAAGAGAGATGAATCGCCTGAAAGTGACAAAATGTCAAGATTGTATTTCAAAAACAGTATGTGGCGCGTGGTGCAAAGCATTGGTCTTTAATGTTAAGGGAGAATTGAATGATGTGCTAGAGGAACGTTGCTTACTGATCAATACGTACACACGCAAAATCGTATCATTTCTGGTTCATGAGTATCCGAATCATAAAGAACAAATTAACAGAAAGGTGATTGAATATAATAGGGCTCAAAAGGAGCTTGAAGTAGCGTATGAGAGTTAGAGAAGATGTATGCTACTGTTTGAACAGGACTCTATTAGGGAAGAAACTAATGATTGGGATTAAAGAGAAAAATAGTTTTGTGACATTCAGCGGGGATTATGTATCCAAAGTGACCGACTTTATCGACAAATATAAACGCGAGGATATTCCGACTGAAGATCTTAGCGACGAGGACATAAAAATATGCAAAAGCTTAGATAAGATCGGATACTTGGACACATCCGTGGTATCTAGCAAAGAGACCTTTAATGAATTTAAAAAAATGGGGAAGGTATTATTTCGAATATGTCCCAAGAATAGCAGCTCTAAAGCCATTGGAAATAATAAGTTTGGCGCATGGGCCTTTATTTTGAGCGCGATCTTTATGGCTGGCTTCTGTTACTTTAATAGAAACTATATGCCTGCAAACATCGATTATGTGAACATGAGGATTTGGGAGATTTTATTAACAATAATCCTTTTTCCTCCATTAATAATGGCGTTTCATGAGCTTGGCCACTGTATCGCAGCTTGGTTTCAAGGGGTCAAAATAGCAAGCATCAGTTTAGGCTGGTTTTTTATCTATCCCCTTGTGTTAGTCCAATATCTCGGCATAAATCTAGAGACTCAGCGTCAAAAGCTGATTGTCATCGCTGGTGGCGTATACATGAACTTGCTCATGGCGGCAATTGGCGTCGGGTTGAAAGCATTCTTTCCAACAGTTTTTTTTGGGGCTGTCATTGATATATGGATTCTAGCTAATATTAGCACAATCATTACAAATGTTGGCTTGTTTGGCATGACAGATGGATACTTTATGTTTACTACTGTTGTGGGTGTGATGGATTTAAGGATGAAGGGCTATAAATATCTCAATTCAAAATTACGCAAAGCTAGAATAAATCTCAGGAATACCTACAGGCTGTGCGGGTGGTTATTAATCGGCCTCTATCTAAATGGAATAGTCAACATATATATACAGATCAATTATATTTCGAGTCTCTTTCATATTACGAAATGGATTATGTACGTCGTTTTATCGGTATTCGTTGCCTTGATGTCTATTAAATTTCTTCAACGAGTAAAGAAAGCTTTTTAATCCGTTAAAAAACAGCGTTATCTGCTGTTTTTTATAATCCCAAATAAACTGTAAAGGAGGGGGGAATAGGATGACCAACAATGAAAAAAACGTCGAAATGGAAGTCTTTGATCTGGAATTATTCGAAGAAGTTGAAGAAATCGTCACAGCTAGTTGGACGGGATGCGCAAGCTGCTGCAATTGATAACGTCATTTCCATCATAAGATTTCGGAATGTTTAGCTTAGACTGTAAAGAATAAAAAGGAGGGATAGGGTATGGCATTAAATCATGAAGAAAACGTCGAGATGGAAGCCTTTGAGCTGGAATTATTCGAAGAAGTTGAAGAAATCGTCACAGCTAGCTGGACGGGATGCGCAAACTGCTGCAATTAATAACGTCATTTCCATCATAAGTAGTCGGAATGTAAAGCTTACGCTGTAAAACGAATAAAAAGGAGGGATAGAGTATGGCAGTAAATCATGAAGAAAAAGTCGAAATGGAAGTCTTTGATCTGGAACTATTCGAAGAAGTTGAAGAGATCGTCACAGCTAGCTGGACGGGATGCGTAAGCTGCTGCAGCTAATCTGTAAACATGCCGCGTTCGCTTTCTTCCTCAGATGTTAATTCTACATGGATATTGGATTGACAATCTGAGGAGACTGCGGACAGGGATTACCCCGAAGCACTAAGGATATCTCCTTTTCGAATCTAACGTCTTAACCAGAGAAGGTGAAAGAGTGAAAAGCATCATGTGGAACCTACAAAAAAACAATAAAAAACAAATCTTCGTTTCGATCATAACATCGATTATGAATCTCATTGTAATAAGTGTATTTTCCATGTTAGTGGTGGAGATTTTGAATGTAAGAGAACAAACGAAGGTTATTTCAAGAGACGAAAATATGATGACGTATTTAACGGCGTTGATTGTCATATCGCTTATGATTATATTGTTCTCTCTATGGGTGATCAGAATCGTTCATCAGAGTTTATTTCATGCCAGAAAGGAATTTAATATACAACTTCGATTGGCAGGGATATCAGCCAAGCAATTAGTTGAGCTATATATGAAGGAAGCCTTGCCGGCGCAAATCATCGTTGTTCCAATCGGCATTGTTTTAGCGGAAGCTGCGTTCCATTGGATCAGTATTCAAAATGATATGTCCGTAGCATGGATAAATGCCCCGATTTTGATTGGTTCCGTTATGATGCATCTTTTAACAATAACAATTTGCTTAGCTATCACGTTTAGGAAATTGGTCAGATTCGATCCGGTAGAGGAGCTCCGGAGTCCGTACAAAGCAGGGCGAGTCAGAAAGCTGACAAAGACAGACCTGATTAAGGGGATAATTGGAATCGCTTTGATTTTATCAGGATTGATCTTCAAAACGGACGACAATCCGCTTGTACAGTTCTTGCCTTTAATCGGTGCTTTTTTAATATTTGATCTCATTCTCATCAGTGTTCAATACATATTAAAATTTATCGGGGTGAAAATGAAAATATTACCCCTTTATATGAGCCATGGGAACACTTTGGGAAACTACAAAAAAATAGATCCGATTCTTTCGACTCTAATTGTTGGGATTATGGTAAGCATAGGTCTTATGGGTATGTTTAACACTGCGAGAGTCATAACTAGAGAAACAGTGGAACAAAATGTATATTTTCAGCATATGATCGTGAATGAGCAGGTTAAACAAAGGATGACGGAAGAAGATTATCGTACCAAAATCAAAATGATCGACCCTAACGCTAAAGTTGCCTATGGCATTAATCTGGAAGCGAAAGATAAGGATGACGTTGTTAACACCGTTTTTGGAATTGATCCTGATTACATAAAATATGGGGAAAAGTTCGCCTTAACGGATGGAACAGATCCAACGATGAATTTAAGCAATGAAAATTTCAATGGAATATATTTGCCGAATTATTTTATTCCAGACAAGGATATTGGCAGCGACTACAAGCTGACGTTAAACGGCCATACAATGAATTTTGTTGTCGAGGGAAGGTTTATAGCCAATGGGAGCAGAGGAAGATATGGCTTTGTAAGCAAGGCATATCTGCAAAAATTAATGGGGCAAGCCGACCTGGTTAACTCAATGTATATTTTTGAGGGGAATGAGAAACTGGTCAGCAGTATGAGAGAGGACCCGAATGTTCTCCATCAAACGTATTTAGAGAAGGAAAGCATAGCGAATAATAGCTATAAAAATGCGATAAAAGGGACCGAGATATTTCAATTGTCATCTTTTGCAGTCGTCATGATTTCTGTTTTGATGCTTATACATTTTTTAACCACGACCTCTAGTAATAATGTGTTTGATATAAGCAGGTTTAGAGCCTTGGGAGTCCCTTCGAAAACATTAAAGATATCCTATATCGGGCAAGTTGCCAGTATTGTTACCCAATCCTTCCTGTTTGGAACCGTATTGGCTTATGCGTTCATAAGTGTGGGAATCACGATGGTTCTGGAGTATATCGATGTTCAAGTAGATCCCGTTATACCATGGGGCCCGGTTCTGATGACTTACCTGATCGTATTGACAGTCGGTCTTGTCGCGGCAGGCTTGTCTATTAAAAAGGCATTTCGGCCCGATTATACCAATCATTTAACGATACTAAATTAGGTTTGGAGAATATGTATGAAGAAATCGAGTATAGTTGCACGCAATTTGACGTATACCGTTTTTGAGGGAAGTGGCGAGAGAAATATCCTGAACCACATCGACTGCGAGATTGAAAGCAGCACATTGACAACGGTTACCGGCCCTTCAGGCTCGGGAAAAACGACTTTCATGTATGCGCTTGCGGGTTTGCTGAACATTTCCGAGGGAGAGGTGCTCTACTCTGACAACTCGATCTACAAATTAAAGCAAAATGATAGAGATCTGTTCAGATTAGAGAACATTAGTTTTATTTATCAGCACTTGAATTTATTTGGTTTTATGAATGTCGAAGAAAATATAACGCTTAATTACACGCTTCGAAAAAAGAAGATAACCCCGGAAATCAGCCAGAAAATAGATTGGTATTTAGAACTAATGAAGCTGGGGAAAATCAGAAAAAAGGAAATCCAATCTTTATCCGGCGGGGAAAAACAACGAATAGCGATTATCCGAGCTTTTATTTCTAAAGCGGAATTTATTTTTGCTGATGAACCAACTGGAAATTTGGACTATAAGAATAGCCTTTTATTTATGGAATGTCTGAAAGATATTATGAAGGAAAATCATTCAACCGTTATTTTAGTTACGCATAATAAAGAAATTAATGACTATGGGGATCAAAAAATAACATTAATGGATGGGAATATTATCTAGTATGGAGGCGGTCGTATGAATAATGTGAATGAAAGATGTAAAGAAGTGTTGGATATGCTGATAGATGCTCTGGGATTAGAGGATGTAGATAAAGATAACGTTAATTATGATGCACCTTTGTTTTTAAGCCAGGACACAAAAAATGAGGGCTTGGGGTTGGATTCGGTAGATGCTTTGGAAATTGTTGTAGCATTGCGGTCGAAATACAATTTGAAATTGAAGGACGAAGATAAAGGAGCGATGAGAAGTATTTCGACACTTGCAGCATTCATAGATAGCCATGTAAATCAAACGGTGGTGTAAGTGATGGAAACGAGGAGAGTCGTCGTAACGGGAATGAGCGTAATCGCAGCTAATGGTAACGATAAAAATGAATTTTTTGAAAACTCGCTAAATGGGGTAGGCGGAATACGAAAAACGAATCTTTTCCCGTCTGATCAATTGAGGACAGATTATTTTGGACAAGTTCAGAAGGAATATGTGTATGAGATCCAATCCGCTCAACAGGATACAAGATTGGAAAATATTTTTGATGATTTATGTACGGATTTATTATTGGATTCAGGAATCACGGTAGACGATATAAGAGGGTTTGGTTATAAGGCCGGATTTTCATTTGCAACTTCAGTAGGTACAAATGATTATACAACCGCACATGTCAAGGGGATCCTTGTAAATGCTCTTTCCAAAAGCAATCTTCATAAATTACCGGTAAAACTGGGGATTCAGGGTCCGATCTTTACAAATACATCAGCCTGCTCAGCTGGAACAACGGCTATTGGAACCGGGTTTTCGTTAATCAAAGCGGGGAATGCCGACATGGTTGTTGCCGGAGGAATAGATCCCTTAACAGAATTCTCAAGTTATGGCTTCCATGCTTTGCAAAGCTTAAGTAAAGAACCGTGTAAACCGTTTGATAAGAATAGAAGCGGCATATCTATAGGAGAGGGAGGAGCTCTTTTTTTACTGGAAGAATTACAAGCTGCGAAGAGCCGGAATGCAAAAATTTATGGTGAAATCATTGGATACGGATTAGGAAATGATGCATACCATCCAACAAGCCCAGACCCAACAGGCAAGGGGGCTTATCGAGTTATGAGCCAGGCGATCGAACAATCCGGATTGGCATCCGAAGATATCTACTATATCAACGCGCATGGTACAGGAACCGTTCTTAATGATGAAATGGAAGTTAAGGCTATGAATGAGCTGGGCGGAAATTATTATGTATCTTCAACGAAATCGTTAATAGGGCATTGTCTTGCTGCGGCAGGTGCGATCGAAATGGCGGCGACGGTTCTATGCGTATCTGAAGGAGCTGTTTTTCCAACCATTAACAGTATGGATGTTGAATTCGATCATCCGAAGATAACATTCGTGAAGGATAAAGGTATAAAACAACCAGTAAAATACGCACTTTCAAACTCTTTTGCATTTGGCGGCAATGCTGCAAGTATTCTAATTGGAGCGTACAAAGATGAGTAATGAAACGATAAAATACAATGTTAGCATTGCTCCTAGATTTGAAGATATGGACGCATACGGAATTATACATCATAGTCGATATTTGATCTATGCCGAAGAAGCAAAGCTGGCTTTTATGAAAGACCCCAAGTTTTTTGCAACCGATGTTGCAGCAGCATATGATAAATTTCTAGTCACGGAAGTAAACATAAAGTACATCAGATCTGTGAAGTATTTCGCTAATACATTACTTGACATTGAACTTCAATTTTCAATAGAAAATGAAGTGAAAATACGATTTGATTTTGCCATTTATCAAAATAAATCCGTTGCCTGCAGAGGTTATTCAATTCATGTTGTAACGGATCATGACAATAGATTAAGGCTGGAATTACCTGTTTCATTGAAGAATAGATATCAAGAGCTTATTTCGCAGGGGGAAAGAAGTTGATATGGATATAAATATAATGACAACTGGAATGGTGACACCTGCCGGAAATGATGAAAATACAATATGGACGAATATAATTGGCAACAAAACAGCGACTCAATTAAATAAGAAAATTAGCTTTACATCGGTGGTGTCTCCCGGAAAAGCAAGGAAGATGAGCAGATTTTCTCAATTGGGCTTATGCGCAGCTGTATCAAGTGTGAATAACATCGGCGATGCTTTTGCACAAATGGATAGAAACAGAGTGGGGGCTATTTTTACGACCGGTTACGGTCCTTTGGAGACGAATCTGGAGTTTGCCAAACAGATGATTCAGGATGAACCGGATTTTTGCAGTCCGACCGTATTTATGAACACCGTTCATAATGCTTGTTTAGGAAATATAGCGATGGAGTTGAAAATTACAGGCCCAAGTACAATGTTATTAGGCTCCAATCATTTTATGCTGTCAAAACTGATACTTGAAGAGAACAAGGCTGATTTAATCCTTGCCGGTTCAATAGAAGAATATAATGAGGAGTTAAAAGAGTCGCTCGAAGAAAATGGTCTGAAATCGAGTGACATTGGTGAAGCTTCTATCGTTTTTGGATTAGCCAGAGCTTCAAAAGACAGAAGTGACAATATTAAATTGACTGAAGTCGTTTCATTTGGATTGGGTTTTAATCCTTATGAGCATATAACGGAAGATAAAGTGAAGGAAAGTCGCTTGGGTGATTATTTGAAAGTTTTTTTTGAAAATAACCAAGTAGATGCCGTAATCATAAATGATAGAACTTCTGCCCTTGGACAATTTGAATATGAATTTTTGTCTGATCGAGCTGCCAAATGCATCATCATCGATAAATGTAATGATTTTTTTGGAAATGTTCTAGGATGCGACTTAGGACTAAAGCTGCTTGTAGCCAAATTATGTCTTGAGAACAATACGATACCGCCCAGTCTAAATACTAAACAGTTACAATATTCTTGCTTTGGCAAAGTGGCTGTATTATCAACTGAAATTACCGGCAATTATTCTATTGCTGTTTTAGAGAAATAGCCCAGCATGAACTAGGAGGAGCTTGCATGGACAGAAAACAAATCGTAATTATCGGTGGATCGAAGGGAATTGGAAAATCAATCGTAGAGGAGTTCATTTCTAAAGATTGTAACGTGATTTTCAGCTACTGCAAATCTGAGAGTGATGCGCTTGCAACCATAGAGAATTGTAAAAATGACGATGTAATCGTCAAAGCTCATTATTTGGACGTAACAAGCAAAGACTCGATTCAAACCTTTGTTGAATTTGTTGAACATAACTGCAGTAAGGTGCATGGAATTATTTATTGTACGGGAATCGTAAACGACCAGGCCATGATCCTTATGGAGGATGATAGTTTTGAGGAAGTTCTTCTTACGAATTTGCATGGATGTTTTTATGTCATAAAAAGTTTGCTCCCCATCGTGGACATGAAGTCAGGGGCCAGCATCGTAATTATAAGCTCTACGGGCGGAATTAGACCGGATGCTGGGCAGACGAACTATGCCGCATCGAAAGCAGGCATGATCGGGTTAATGGAATCGATGGCAAGGGAATTTGCCGAGAAAAAAATTAGAGTTAACGCAGTAGCCCCCGGTTTTATCGAGACAGATATGGTTAATATGGAAAACCCAAAAATTCAAAAATCGATTGCCCAAATCCCTATGAAGCGATTGGGTAGAACCGAGGAAGTAGCGAAAGCAGTGTACTTTTTATACAGCGATGATGCATCTTATATAACGGCTCAGACATTAGTGGTTGATGGAGGCAGATTATAGTGTCATTTCGTGAAGCTGCGAATTTGGAGAGCTGCTCTATTATACATTATTTTGAAAAAGCCGTAAAAACGAATGTTAAGGAAATCGCCGTTACGGATCAGAATGGTTCCTATACATATGAAGGTTTGGATCAGGCAAGTTCAGACATCGCCTATTATATTAAGAATCATCTGGCAAAGGAGAATCAAATCGTAGGCATACTAATGGACAGAACAAAAGAATCCATTAGCGCCATGCTTGGGATATTAAAAGCGGGACATACTTATATGGTTATGGATAAAAAATATCCTATGGAACGAATAAAGTTCATGGTTTCAGACGCTAACGTCAAATTAGTTCTTTGTGACGAACCGGAAATGATACATCATGGAGAAATTGAACATCTTGTTTATTTAAACGATATATTGGAAAATTCCGGGTGCGGTATTCCTATGAATCCCTATATTCATGACGTACATCACGGGGCATATATTATCTACACATCAGGCTCCACGGGCAAGCCTAAAGGTTTGGAAGTCAGTCATTTTAATTTGCTTGGATTGTATAAACATTGGACCAATGGCAATTTTGAACTCCAGGGTAGAAGCAGGTTAAGAACGGCCGTTATTTCACCTTTTGTTTTCGATATGAGCGTGCTCATGATATTTTTTAGCTTATTTAAGGGATATCATCTTTATATATTTTCGGATGAACAAAAACAAACCGGTAAAGATATTGTTGATTTTCTATCTGAAAATCAGATCGATTTTATGGATGCAACGCCAAATTACGTAAGGCTGATCGATAACTATCTCACTCTTCATCTAGGAAGCCGTTTAACAGTGAAAAGGATGTTTTGTATTGGAGATGTGTTAAGTTACAAATTGGCGAAAAATATCATAAACAATAGCGAATATCCGAATTTCAAGCTTTATAATACGTACGGACCAGCAGAATGCACGATATTTGTTACCTACTTTATACTGGATAGATCCAATATAGAAAAGTATTCCAAAGTATTCATCGGAAAAGCGACTAAAAACAGCTTTTTGCGAATCGTAGATGATTATTCCAATGAGTGCTTGCCAGGCCAGGTTGGAGAGCTTGTTATTTTGGGGGATAGTGTAGGGAACGGTTATATCGGTAAATGTGAAATAAAGTCCAATCCCTTTCAAGTAACTAACGGGATAAAGTCATATAGAACGGGGGATTTGGTAAGACTGGACGAAAGTGGAAACTATGAGTTCATTGGAAGAAAAGACAGACAGCATAAAGTAAATGGATACCGGATCGAGCTTGAAGAAATTGAATATTCAATAGAGTGTATAGAAGGAATTAGTGAAGTTAAAGTGCTGGTTGAAAAAGATAAATTTGGTTTTTCACGGATAAGCGCTTTTTATACAGGAGAGAGAGAATATAAGGCGGATGAAATAAGAAATAAAATAAAAAAATTGCTGCCTTATTATATGATTCCACAAGAAATACTGTACTGCAGCGAGTTTCCAACGACCCATAATGGAAAAGTGGATTATGCTGAGCTTCGAAGCCTTGCATGCGATCTTGAGGGGGAATCCCCCAATGATGTAAGCGCTTATGCTAGTTCTATGCTCTGTCAGCTGCTAGATTGCAAGATTGATGATCTAAATCGATCTTTTTTTGAAATGGGCGGCAATTCGATAACCTTGCTAGCTTTCATTAGCGGTATCAACGATAAGTTTGATTTGAATGTCGACATATCCAAAGTATATCAATCCAAGAACTTAAATAATCTTTTAAACTACTTGGGAAATCTGCAAGCAGACCAAGGTTCTTGCAACCATTCGTTTCATAGAAGCTGCAAGGAATTGATACCTGTCATTGAGCCTCAAAAGAAGCTTATCATTGAAGAACACAAACTCATGAAAAGCGCACCCAAGGAGCTAGATATTCATCGTTTTTCTTTATTGTATCAATTGATATTCCGCAAATCCATAAATGTATCGAGAATGAAAAACGCTATAAATCTGGTTATGTCAAAAAATGAAATATTTTATGTTCGTTTTTTGAAAAAAGGGAACCGCTATTTTATGAAATTGGATGACGAATATCATCGAATAGAGATCAAAACGAAGCGGAAACAAGAGCATATTTTATCGAATCTGTCGATGTTCTCGCTGGATCGCAAAGAAATGATTGAATTCATATGGGATGACGATACTTCATGTCTCTACTTACATATAAAGCATATACTGCTTGATTATATTTCAGTTCAATACTTTATCGATGATATTTTAAAGGCATATTATCATACGGGGGAACTTCCCGAAAGAAAAGGTTTTTTTTCTTACCTCAGTATGAGAAACGATATGAACGCAGAGACAGGCATCGAATATTGGAAAGAAAAAATGAAAAACAAGCCTGCTCGTACATGTATATTAGCCGATTCTTACGGGGAAAACCATTTCGATGTTATCACAACAAATTGCACGACCGAAATCTACGAATGCCTAAAAGATGCGGCTGCCAAACATGCTACCTCTATCTTTGTGGTGTTGCTTTCTGCTTTTTTGAAGGTGGTTTCCGAATATAGTCGCCAAGAAACACTGCTTATCGGTTGCTATTTTCCTGGCAGAAATTATCGATATGATAACGGGATCTTGGGCATGTTTACCAATGTCCTGCCTTTAATCATCAACATGACTAACGGCAAGGATGGCATGCTTCTGAATAAGGTTGAACAAGAGATATTAGATATCATGGAAAATCAGGACGTTTCACTGAGTAAATTATATCAGCTCATGCCTCTGTCGGACATATCTGACGGGGAGTTATTTGATATCTGTTTTAATTATCAGAATGATTGGATTGCTCGAAATGAGATATTAGACCAAGCCGTGCATATACAGACGATGAATATAGATCCTGATATTACGAACAGAGATTTTTATTTTGGCGTAATTGAAGAAAATGGTGGAATGAGATGGGAGATTAAATTTAATCGCGGTAAATATTCTGATCGATTCATTCACCGTTTTATCCATGATCTTAATAAAAAAATAGTACGATAAAAAGCTGCTAAAGCCTAAGATCAAATATGAATAAGGGACGATTATGGGAATGGAAAACATAGATATAAAAGCTATACTTCCACATCGATATCCGTTTTTGCTCGTTGATCGAATTGTGGAAGTGAAAAAAAATGAGTATGTGAAATGCCTTAAAAACGTTAGTAATAATGAACCCTTTTTTTCCGGGCATTTTCCTGAAAAAAGTATTTTTCCGGGCGTCCTATTAATAGAGGCATTGGCACAAGTTACAGGGATTATGTATGCCTATGAGCCCAATGAAGATACTGAGAGCCTGATCGGGTATCTGGCCGGAATCAAGTCCATGCGTTTTTACCGTCTAATTACTCCTGGTGATCAAATTATTTTAGAGTCAACATGCAAGATGACATGGGACAATATCATTGAAGCGGAAGTAACTGCCTACGTCGGCGATGAACTGGCAGCTAAAGGAGTTATAAGAGTAACTAAAAATGATGCATAATAGCAATAATGATGATGAAATATTGATTGCCTACATGAGTAATCAGTATGATTTCAGTTATTACAGCAAAATAAAACAGACCATCATACTGGATTATCTTCAGAAACAAAATGCCGCTTTCCATGCAGAAAATGATCAATTTCGTATTCTAACAACGAAGTACGGAAAACCCTATGTGGAATGGGATCGCCAAAGTAAATGCGCTAGTCCCGTCCACTTTTCCGTAAGCCATTCTAAAGATTACTGGATTATGGCCGTTTCATCCAATCCTGTTGGTATGGATATCGAATGGGCAAAAGAAAGAAGCTATAAAAGTGAATGCAGTATTTTTTTCCATGAAGCAGAACAGCTTTATTTAGAAAAACGGCCTTGGGAGCTAACTAAAATTTGGTCTGCAAAAGAAAGCTATTCAAAGTATTTAGGGATTGGCATGTTAAAAAGCCCCCAATTTTTTACCGTAATCGAAAATGATCACTTAATGAACAGAATAGGAACAATTGATATATTGCCATTATATTATTTTGAGGGATATCATTGCTTTATTTGTGGTCAGATAAAAAATTATAGATTAGTGAAGTATGACTGACGCAAATATAAAGTTTATAAAAAAATGACCGGATTGTTCATGTTTTTATCATATTCTTCATTTTAAAGTCTGTTGTTTTCAATTACGATAGAACCATAATCAAAATAGTATTGCGGGACTGGTTAAAGGAGCAGCATCGGGGATGGTTATTCGCCATCCGCTATTTGTGGATAACAGCCGGAATGAGCCAAGTTCCGTAAAACAAGAGGGAGAAGGGAAAATCTTGAGCACAAATACACATTCAGTCGTTATTGTCGGGTATGGAGGTATGGGAAGTTACCATGCCAAACTGATCGCAAACAACACGCGTTTGAAAGTCACAGGTACTTATGACATTTTGGAGGAACGGCGGAAAGTATCCGAAGAAGACGGTTACCCGGCCTATGAAAATTATGAAGCTGTATTAAATGATCCTGCCGTAGATGTTATTTTGATTGCAACGCCAAATGATGTTCATAAAGAGCTTGTTATCACGGCGTTAAGACATGGAAAACATGTTATTTGCGAGAAGCCTGTAACGATGTTTGTTAAGGACTTCGAAGAAATGATGGCGGTTTCAGAGGAAACCGGACGCGTCTTGATGGTTCACCAGAACCGCCGCTGGGACGAAGATTTCCTGATTATCAAAGAAATGTATGACAAAGGCATGATCGGGGACCTGTTCCAGATCGAATCCCGGGTGCATGGTGCTAACGGCATTCCTGGCGACTGGCGTCACTTGGAAGCTTATGGGGGCGGAATGCTGCTGGATTGGGGCGTTCATTTGCTTGACCAATTCGTGTTTATGATCGACAGTCGCATCAAAAGCGTAACCAGCCGCCTCAGCTTTATTTTGGGTGATGAAGTAGATGATGGCTTCGAAGCTACGTTGGAATTTGAAAATGGCGTAACTGCGATTGCCGAGGTAGGCACCACCAACTTCATTACGCTTCCGCGCTGGTATGTGAAGGGAACCGAAGGAACGGCCGTTATCGAAGACTGGTCGCTGAAGGGAAGAGCGGTGATCCAAAACCGCGAGGTGGGAAAAGTTGAACCGAAGCCGATCAAAGCCGGTGTCGGATTGACCAAAACGATGGCTCCGCCTTCCGAAGAAGCAACTCTGACGGAGTCCTTGCCAGAGCCATTCCAGCATAAGAGCAGCTTCTATGACAACTTTGCGGATGTCGTGGAAGGTGAGGCGGAACCGATCGTTAAAAACAACGAAGTACTGCGCGTTTTGAACCTGATTGAAAATGTGTTTAAAGCGGCCCGTACCCGTGAGGTAGTAAAAGACTTCGATATCTACGAGCCTAAAAACTAAGGGGATTCCAAAAGTATTCCCGATCGTCGCGAGCATGAAGGATAACCCTGGTTAATGTGAAGGGGAACCTTGGTCTAAAATTAAACAGCATATAAGTTTGATTTTCAGTGGCCGTCGAAGGAATTCGATGGTCTTTTTTCATGACAGAAGAAGTGGGAGGGGGTGTTATGCAGTCTGATTCATGTCATCTTTGGGATTAAGCGGATTAAAAAAGGTACTCCATTCGGCCGTAATGACCTCCTGGAATACCTCATTTTTCAGTCGTTTAAAATGTAATGGTCCAGTTCCGCGTGTCCGGCAAGTTACCGGATTGCAGGCCGGTGATCGTGTCATAAAGCTTTTGGGAAAGTTCTCCGATTTTACCCTCGTTAATCTTCATGGTGTGTTCTTTCCAATGCAGCTCGCCGACCGGTGAAATAACCGCAGCCGTGCCGGTGCCGAATACTTCCTCCAACAGGCCTTGCTGACTGGCTTCAAAAATTTCATCAATGGAAAGCTTGCGCTCCTCCACAGGGACTCCCCACTCTTGAAGGAGGGCGATGACCGAGCTGCGCGTGACACCCTTCAGGATGCTGCCGTTGATGGCCGGAGTAATCACTTTACCACCGATTTTAAAGAAAATGTTCATGCTTCCGACTTCTTCGATATATTTTTTTTCAATGGCATCCAGCCAAAGCACTTGGGAAAATCCATCTTTTTTGGCGTTTTCCTGGGCTTTGATGCTTGCGGCGTAGTTGCCGGCCGCTTTGGCAAACCCGATTCCGCCGCGAACGGCGCGGGTATAGTCGCTTTCGACATTGATTTTAACGGGTTCCAGACCGCCGGAGTAATAGGCGCCGACAGGCGACAAAATGACGATCAATTGATAGGTGTAAGATGAACGTACTCCAAGGCATGGTTCCGTAGCAATGATAAACGGCCTGATATATAAAGAAGTGCCTTTTTCCGTTGGAATCCAGCTTTTATCGATTTCGATCAAGGTTTTGATGGCATGGATGACAAAGTCCCCGTCGATTTCAGGAATGCCGAGACGGTCGTTGGAGCAATTCAAACGCTGCATATTTTGGTCGGGTCTGAACAACAGCACCTTGCCGGAATCCGTCAAATAGGCTTTCATGCCTTCAAATACTGCCTGGCCGTAATGGAATACCATCGCCGCAGGATCCATCACGATCGGTGCATAAGGTACGATTCTGGGATCATGCCAGCCTTTGTCCTTATGATAATCCATCACAAACATATGGTCCGTAAAATATTTGCCGAAGCCAAGCTTTTGACTATCCGGCTTTTCCCCTGGTGTTGCGGTTAACTGAACTTTGATCTCCTCGCTCATGGATACGCGCTCCCATCTTACATTATAATACATCTACTATAGTTAACAAAAAATGATTGGTCAATTCAATGTTATCAATTAAAATAATAGTTATCAACTATGGTGGAGGATTATACCATGGACTTTCGTCTGCTAGAGTATTTTTTGGCGGTATGCGAGGAACTTCATTTCACCAAAGCCGCTGCCAAATTGGGTATCAGCCAGCCGACGCTCAGCCAGCAAATCCGGCTGCTCGAAGAAAGAATCGGGACTCCTTTGTTTCGGAGAATCGGCAAACGAAATTATCTTACAGAAGCCGGACAGACGTTAAAAGAACATGCTTTGAATATTTTTCACGAGCTTGAACAGGCCCAAACGGAAATCAACGAGCTTAAGGGGATGGCGCGCGGCAAATTGACCATTGGCTGCTCCGGCAATCATTTGCTTACGGAAACGCTGATTTCTTTTCATCGCAAAATACCCGGCATCTCTATCTCGGTGCTTGAGCTTGCAACGGAAGAAACGAAAAAAGGCCTGCTGGATAACAAACTTGATCTTGGCGTGGTATTTTTGCCGCTGGATGATGACCAATTGGTCAGTATGGAGCTTTACACGGAGGAGCTTTGTCTTGCGGTTTCAGGGACGCACCCTCTGGCAGGGAAAAAGTCCGTTATGATGAAAGAGCTGGCGGAAGAACCGCTGGTTCTGTTTCCGGAAAAGTTTCTGGTACGGCGGATGATTGATGTTTACAGCAAAGAAGCCGGGCTGCGGATGGAGCCGATTATGGAGCTTTCCACCATGGATTCCATATTGCAGCTTGTACGGCTCAACGTCGGGGGAACGATTCTGCCAAGGACTTATTTGAATTTAATGCAGCATGCGGATGTACAAATCATCCCGATCGTAAATCCGGTTCCGCAGAAAAAAGTAGGCATCGTTTACCGCAAGCAAAAATTCATGAACGCCTCGGTGGCCGCTTTTATCCGTGAGCTTATCCACACCTACAATCCGTCCAAGTCGGTTGACGAGGAAGCAAATTCATAATGTAAGCAGGGTGCTTTAAATCTATTATGAAATTGATTCGAAGCTAGTCTATCAATGAGATCTACCTACTAGCGCAAAAATACTCTTTTCTGCCCGGACATAGACTTGGTATGAAGTTTTACATTATAATGAAGAGAACGAATACATATGTTCGCTTTAGTTCAAGGGAGAGAAATCATTTGCGCATTTTAGGAATTGACCCGGGGATTGCCATTGTTGGTTTTGGTTTCATCGATAAAGCCGGGAGCAAAGTGACTCCGGTGCAATACGGCTGTATTCAAACCGAAGCCCATACGCCCGATGAGGAGCGGCTGCTGCATGTGTATGAAGCCATGCTGCAGTTGATAGACAAATATAAACCGGATAGCGTCGCGTTTGAAAAGCTGTTTTTTAACCGGAACGTAACGACAGCTATGTCGGTCAGCCAGGCGCGCGGGGTTTTGATTCTGGCTGCGACCCAGCGCGGTTTGCCTGTGACGGAGTACACGCCGATGCAGGTCAAGCAGGCCATCGTCGGCTACGGCAAAGCCGAGAAGAAGCAGGTCCAGGAAATGGTGCGGATGTTTTTGCGGCTGCAGGCCGTACCCAAACCCGATGATGTAGCGGATGCTTTGGCGGTGGCAATCTGCCACGCCCATTCGTATACGTTAAATTCGAGAATAAATGAGGTATTGCGAAAATGATAGATTTTTTAAGAGGACCTGTCGCTCATCTGGAGAATGAATATATTGTGGTTGATGTTCAGGGGGTGGGATACCGTGTATTCTGCCCTAATCCATTTATTTTTGCCAAAATGGAGGGACCGGTGACCGTATATACGCATCACCACGTCCGGGAAGACGCCATGCTGCTGTTTGGTTTTCCGACCAGGGAAGAGCAGAGGCTGTTCCGCAAATTGATAGAGGTATCCGGCATCGGTCCGAAAGTTGCATTGGGCATTCTCGCGGGAGGCACGCCGGAGCATTTGGTCACGGCCATTTACCAGGAGAATATTACATTCCTGACCAAGCTGCCGGGAATCGGCAAAAAAACCGCCCAGCGCATGGTTCTTGATTTGAAAGACAAGCTGGACGGTTTCGGCACGGAAGTCATTGCAACAGGGCTGTTCGCCGTACCGGAGCCGGAAGCAGGGGATGGTTCGGCCTGGTCCGAAGCGCGGGAAGGTCTCAAGGCTTTGGGGTATACGGATGCGGAGCTTGACCGTGTATGGCTCAAGATCAAGGATGATACGGCGTTTGGGGATTCGGTGGACATATTGATGAAAAAGGCGTTAAAGCTGCTCTATGCAGGTTGAACAGGGATGGACAGCTGAGGAAAGAGGGGCGACACGAATGGAAGACCGGATCATTTCGGCCAATTTAATGATGGAAGACCAGGCGGTGGAGCTCAGCCTTCGCCCCCGATATTTGAATGAATATATTGGACAGAACCAGGTTAAGGAAAATCTCAAAATCTATATCGAAGCGGCGAAAATGCGCAACGAAGCGCTGGATCATGTGCTGCTTTACGGCCCTCCGGGCCTTGGCAAAACGACGTTGGCCAATATTATCGCCAATGAGCTTGGCGTGAATTTGCGTACCACGTCGGGGCCGGCGATCGAACGGCCGGGGGATCTGGCAGCGCTGCTGACCAATCTGCAGGAAGGCGATGTGCTCTTTATCGATGAGATCCATCGCCTGCACCGGACGGTGGAGGAGGTGCTGTATCCGGCGATGGAGGATTTTGCGCTCGATATTATGATTGGCAAAGGCCCGAGCGCGCGTTCCGTGCGCCTGGACCTGCCTCCGTTTACGCTCATCGGGGCAACGACCCGCGCCGGGCTGTTGTCCGCACCGCTTCGCGACCGGTTTGGCGTCGTCAGCCGGCTGGAGTTTTATACGGTCGATGAGCTCAGCTACATTGTGTCCCGGGGTGCGGACATCTTCGGGATTGAAATCGTGGGTGACGCTGCGGAAGAGATTGCCTTGCGCTCCAGGGGGACACCGCGGATTGCCAACCGCCTGCTGCGCAGGGTGCGTGATTATGCCCAGGTCCGCGGCGACGGCGTAATCACGCCGGCCGTTGCAGAGGAATCGCTGAAAATGCTGCAGGTGGATCCACGGGGATTGGATCAGATTGATTATAAAATGCTTACGGCAATGATCAACAGCTTTAGGGGTGGCCCTGTCGGCTTGGATACGATCGCGGCAACCATCGGGGAAGAAAGCCAGACGATCGAAGATGTCTATGAGCCGTATCTGCTGCAGATCGGTTTTCTGCAGCGGACGCCGCGCGGACGAATGGTTACGGCTGCGGCGTACCAGCATTTGGGACTCCCGATGCCGGAGCTGCGCTGACCGTAGGGGATAAGCTATACAGCAATTTTCAACTGAATAATAATGAACTACCTCTAAAAGACTTCATGGGATGCAAGGAGGAAATAAGAGAGTGAGAAACGTAACGATACCGAAAGTTGTTTCATGGTGCAGCAAAGGATTGCTTGCCGCTTTATTGGTAGCGGGGACTTTGCAGGTGCCTGGCGAGGCGGCCGCTAAGACGGCTGAACATATTCGCGTCGGATTGTATATGGATTTGGGCAGCACATATAAAGCCACAACAGGGGCGGTAACGATCTCTTCCGGCAAAGCCTGGACGGCGGGATTTAATGCAGCGGCGGGGCAAACCTCCCTGATAACGCTGGCGGCAGGAGAAGAGGCGAGATTCAGCGTCGACGGTTTCCGGGTCAAGGTGCTTGAAACGAAAGATCTGTCTGCCGCTACCGCGGCCTATAAAAAACTCGCGGCCACGGCCGACAAGCCGATATTATTTGCAGTACAATCCGCCGGGGGACAAGTTTATCAACTATACACCGGATATTATGCCAATGAGCAGACAGCCGTGTCAGCAGCAGCACGAGCAGCCAAGACCGCCGCAGCATATTTGAATGGACAAACGCCTGCCGCCAAAGGCGCCAAACATTTGACTGCAGGTACATACGCCTCCGAGAGCGAAGCCGCGGCTGCGGTAAGCACGATCAAAGCGGCAGGATTTGACGCCATGGCTGCTTTGGTGCAGACGCCTGATGGCGGCAGCCGCTATGAGGCCTGGATCGGCGAAGAAGCAAACGACAAGCAGCTGGCGGCGCTGAGCAGCAGCGTCAGCGCTGCTCTTCCGCAATTAAAGTTATCCAATGCCGACTCCAGTCTTCCGGCCTTTATCATCCGCGAGGATGTGAGTCTTGGCCAAGCCGTTAAGCATTTGCAGCTTAGCGGCAGCGAGGCCAAAGGCTGGATTGAGAGTGCGGGATCGGAACTCAAGGTGAAAGAAAAATCGAACCGTTCCTATCGCGGCGCGATGGAAATCAGTTCCTTAAACGGCCAACTGGCTTTGGTGAATGATGTTCCATTCGAGCAATATCTGTATTCGGTCGTCGGCGGCGAAGTGCCTGCCTCATGGCCGGCTGAAGCTTTGAAAGCCCAGGCGGTAGCGGGTCGCAGTTATGCGGAGTATCAAATCAGCCAAGGCAGTAAATTTAAAATCGCCGACGTCGTTGACACGACGCTAAGCCAAGTATACAACGGAACTTCGTCCGAGTCGGAAAACGTGATTAAGGCTGTCGACGATACTCAGGGAGAGGTTATACTCAAAGACGGAAAAGTGGTTGAAGCCGTATTTTCATCTAATGCCGGCGGGGTTACTGCCGATCCGTCCGAAGTGTGGAACAGCGGAGGGGACGCGTTTGCGAGCGTACCGAGCGAAGGCGATGAAGCGGCAATTAAAGGCCAGAAAATGTGGTATCATATTTTGCTTTCCTCCGGCAAATCCGGGTTTGTCCGCGAGGATAACGTAAAAGAAACCGAAACCGAAACGGTTACGGAGGGCGGACTGGCCCAAATGACGGTAACGGCCAAGGATACGAATGTCCGTCCGCTGCCGCTCATCCAATCCGATGCAAGTCCCGTAGCCAAAATGAATCCGGGCGATACGGCCGTTGTACTTGAGAAGGTTACGGAATCGGGCCCATATTCGTGGATTCGCGGGCCATACACATCAGCCGATTTGGTAAAGAGCCTGAAAGGCAAAACTGCAACTCCGGTTCCTTCCACGATCACTACGCTGGAAGTAACCAAACGGGGACCTTCCGGCCGGGTTACGGAGATGAAAGCAAACGGTCAGATCATTGACGTAAAGTATCCGGATCTGTTACGGTCCGCTTTTAATGGACTTCCAAGCACGTTGTTTGATATTGTGCAAACTGGAAGCTATACTGTACTGGGTGCAAACGGCACAACTCTTAACATCTCCGGTTCGGCCGATACGACGGTGCTTTCGGCTTCCGGACAAAGCACGGTGAAAGGCGGCGAGACCGTCGTCATGAACGGAGACCTTAACGCGCGCAGCACCGACGCCGGCTCGAGCTTCTGGTTTGTGGGCAAAGGTTACGGTCATGGACTCGGGCTCTCGCAATGGGGAGCTAAAGGGATGGCGGATGAAGGGTATGGCTACCAGGATATATTGAAACACTATTATCAGAACGTTACTATTGTTAAGGAATGACACAAATATGAATGTAGAGATGTATGACTTTGATTTGCCAGAGGAATTGATTGCCCAGACTCCGCTGCTGGAACGTACGGCATCGCGTTTGCTGACGCTGAACAAGCGCAGCGGGGCTATTGCCCATCATACCTTTAAAGATATTGTTGATCAGCTTCAATCCGGAGATACGCTTGTACTGAATGATACCCGGGTGATTCCCGCAAGATTGTTCGGAATCAAAGAGGATACGGGCGCCAAAGCGGAAGTGCTGCTTTTAAAAAATCTCGGCGAAGACCGCTGGGAAGCGCTCGTAAAACCCGGTAAAAAGCTGAAAACGGGCAGTGTTATCGTCTTTGGGGACGAACTTAAGGCGACGGTCGAAGAGGAAGGCGATATGGGAGAACGGGTGCTGAAGTTTTCCTATCAGGGAATCTTCCAGGAGATTTTAGACCGTTTGGGTCAAATGCCGCTTCCTCCCTATATCAAAGAAAAGCTTGACGATCGGGAGCGTTATCAAACCGTTTACTCCCGGAATGAGGGTTCTGCGGCTGCGCCGACGGCGGGCTTGCATTTTACCAAAGAGCTTTTGGAGGAAATCCGCCGCAAAGGCGTCACGATTGCCTATTTAACTCTCCATGTCGGCCTTGGCACATTTCGTCCGATCTCTGTCGACCGGATTGAGGATCATGTGATGCATTCGGAATATTATTCGATTTCCCAAGAAACGGTCGATATTTTAAATGCGGCGCGCGCACGTGGCGGACGAATTATTGCGGTAGGCACTACCTCATGCCGGACGCTGGAAACGGTAGGAAGCCGCTATATGGACGGACCGCTTGAGGCATGCAGCGGCTGGACGGATATTTTTATTTATCCGGGGTATGAATTTAAGGTGGTGGATGCTCTCATCACGAACTTTCATCTGCCGAAGTCTACGCTGGTGATGCTGGTCAGCGCATTGGCGGGCAGGGAGCATATTTTGCATGCGTATGAAGAAGCCATCAAAGAGAAGTACCGCTTTTTCAGCTTCGGCGACGCGATGTTTATCTATTAAGTCCGGTTATAGCGGAATTACAGAGGATGGTAATATAAATGACAGCAGCAGTTTATTATGAACATATCAAAACTTGCAAACAATCAGGAGCCCGACTTGGCCGCGTCCACACTCCCCATGGTGTGATTGAAACGCCCACCTTTATGCCGGTGGGGACGTTGGCAACGGTCAAAACCATGAGTCCTGAAGAACTCAAAGCGATGGATGCGCAAATCATTTTGAGCAACACCTATCATTTATTCCTTCGTCCCGGGCATGATATCGTCCGGGAAGCGGGGGGACTTCACAAGTTTATGAATTGGGACCGTCCGATTTTGACCGACAGCGGCGGTTTCCAGGTGTTCAGTTTGAGCGAAATGCGCAAAATTACCGAGGAAGGCGTTCATTTCCGCTCCCATTTGAACGGGGACAAGCTGTTTCTTTCTCCCGAGGTAGCGATGGAAATTCAGAACGCGCTCGGTTCCGATATCATGATGGCATTTGATGAATGCCCGCCATATCCGGCGGAATACGATTATGTGAAAAATTCGCTGGAGCGCACGACCAGATGGGCCGAACGCTGCCTCCAAAGCCATAAGCGTCCGCATGACCAAGGGCTCTTTGCCATCGTTCAGGGCGGCATGTATGAAGATTTGCGCAAACAAAGCGCCCGTGATTTGACTTCCATGGATTTCCCGGGGTATGCTATTGGTGGACTCAGCGTTGGAGAGTCCAAGCAGCTTATGTATGAAGTGTTGGATTATACCGTTCCTTTGCTTCCCGACAACAAGCCGCGTTATCTGATGGGCGTCGGATCTCCGGATGCGCTGATTGAGGGTTCGATTCGGGGAGTGGACATGTTTGACTGTGTTCTTCCGACTCGGATTGCACGTAACGGAACGACAATGACAAGCCAGGGACGGCTCGTGGTCCGAAACGCTCAATACGCCAGAGATTTTGGTCCCCTTGACCCTGCATGCGATTGCTATACTTGCCGGAACTATTCAAGAGCCTATCTGCGGCATCTGATTAAAGCCGACGAGACATTTGGCTTGAGACTGACGACGTATCATAACTTGCATTTCCTCATCAATTTGATGAAGAAAGTGCGGCAAAGCATCATGGAAGACAGGCTGCTTGATTTTCGCGATGAGTTTTTTGAACAGTATGGGCTTCATGAAAATGATAAAGGTTTCTAAGCCAGGGATCTTTTTTGCAAGTCCCAAAACAGCATTACAGGGTTAGTCCATGAAAGGGGGGAAAAGAGAACATGTTTAATATGTTTGAAAGCTTTGAATTGGCTGCGGATGCGACTCCAGCTGGGGGCGGCGGTCTTGTAGGTTTGATTCTGCCGCTTGTTTTGATGTTTGCGATCTTCTATTTCCTGCTGATTCGTCCGCAACAAAAGAAACAAAAAAGCCGCAATTTGATGCTGGGCGCATTGAAAAAAGGCGATAAAGTGGTGACGATCGGCGGTCTTCACGGAACCATCATGGAAATTACGGATGACGTCGTTGTGCTGCGGGTGAATGATGTAACCAAGCTGACATTTGACCGCAGTTCGATCAGTCATGCCAAAAGCAGTCCGGCTGAAAGCGAAAGCTAAACCGAAGCTACATAAGTTGGCTTTGATTCTAACTATAGGTAATGATCAAAAAGGCAGCTTCCCCTGGGGAAGCTGCCTTTTTGGCAATAAGATGTTCTGATTAAAAGCTATCAAACATTCTGCCGGACTGGCGAATCATATAACGATCCTTTTCTTTCAGAGAGAGCTTGGCAAACAAGATGCCGAGATTCGAAGCCAGAAGCCCCAGAATCGTACCTGCGACCATGTCCGTCAACCAGTGGATGCCCAAATAAAAGATGCTGAAGATAATAATAATGGCGCTGATCGTCGTGATGATCCCAAATCGGCGGTTACCCGACCGCAAACCTAAAACCATCAGGGTAACGGAAATGGATGTATGAAGACTTGGGAAGCAGTTGTCCAGACCGGATAAAGGCCTGTACTCCTTTTCGAAATTCGAAAATACATCAAGCATCAAGAAGGAGACCCCCGAAGGCGGGTACGACCAAACTTCGTTGACCGGAAAAAAGAGATAAAACGGTATAGCAATAGTGTAGTTAATTATGATTGCAATACAGGTCGCGAGAACAAATACTTTATTTTGCTCGGAAATATATACGCCAATCGAAGCGACGAGCAGTGATTGAAACACGACGACATAGAAGAAAACAGAGACAGGCGTAATATAGCTGCTGTGGAAAAAGTCTTGCAAATTTTTTACAAAATGACCTTCAAGACCGAAAACCCAAGGCGTAAAGTCATAATGCAAATCGAGCATTTTCTCTACCTGCAATTCGTAACTATTGACCAGGAGAATACCTACCATAATGGCAAAGAACAGCAAAAATTTACGAGAGACAAGCAATTCCTTAATAAAAAGATAAGCTGCTTTTAACGGATTGCGGAGCGTACCCAGCCAAATCAATAAGAGAATCGTTATTCCTGAGGCAATGGATATGCTCAGCATGGATTGATATAGCAAATTTGAAGAAGCCTCCTCTTGTAAGAATCAACTGGAATTAGTTTACCACATTTCAAGAGAAGAGACCTCTATTAATTATTTTTCAGGTTTACACCGAACATGCCGCCAAGGGCTGCCGAAGCAAACACGGTACTAACAAGTACCAGGTCTCCGACGCGAAGATGGCTGTCCAGTGCGAGAAATCCGATCAGCATAATCATCAGACCGTATAAAATGCCGGTAACCCCGCCATTGTACCAGCCCCTTTTTCCCGATCGCTTGCCGGCAATCAGTCCGCCGAGGGCGGCTGCGATGGCATGAACTACATAAACGTAGCGGGAGAGGTTTTCCTCATTCATTCCGCTGGACCAGAGCAAAAGCGAGAGGACAAGCGCGCCGATCATCATCCAGAGGAAAGAATAATACAGTCCCGACAGGATCGGGTTGGTGATACGGAAAGAAAATACGCGCCGGATCATGTGCATAACTAGAACCCCCTTAATATAATCCTTATTCCTTAAGTTATTGTAAATCTATGTCCAAGCCTTACCGGGTAGTACAAGTAATTTTCTAATCGCTATACCGCTGCGGAAGTGCATGGGAAAATTGGAAAACGGCCAAAATATCAGCATAAGTTTCCGCGAAAGAAGACGAGAAAGGAAGTTGGCCATATGACGTCGCATGTACTGATCATCGTTTTTCGTACCGTACTCATGTATTTCGTCATTTATTTAACGCTTAGGATTATGGGTAAGAGGGAAATCGGCAAATTATCCATTTTCGATCTCGTCATATCCATCATGATTGCAGAGATTGGCGTATTCGTGTTGGAGGATATCATGCGCCCGATCTCTGACGGCATTGTTCCAATGGTCACACTCGTCATCATCCAACTCTCCATCGCTTATATCAGCTTAAAGAGCAGAAAAATTCGCTTGTTATTTGAGGGAAAGCCGAGCATTCTGGTATCGGACGGCAAATTGCATCGGGGTGAAATGAAAAAACAGCGCTATAATCTGGATGATCTGCTGCAGCAGCTGCGCGGGCAAAACATTAAAAATATTGCCGATGTGGAATTTGCCATCCTGGAGAATTCTGGACAGCTTACAGTCATTCCTAAATCCAAATCCGAAACGAATCGGAACCCTTCCGCACGCCTGCATCCTGAAGTAGAGTTAGGATATAAAGCGCAATTCAAGCCCAAATCGAGAAAAAAAGTGCTCGTTCCGGCCGGATCGTTCAGCTACAGCACGCTTCCTATTCCGCTGATTATGGATGGGATTGTGCAGGATGACAACTTGCGCCTTCTGAAAAAAAACCGCTTCTGGCTAAAAAACCAAATTCAAAAACGGGGCGCCGCCGAGTTTAAGGATGTTTTTTTATGCTCCATTGATCATCAGGGCAGGGTGTATGTCGACCGGAAATAATCAGTGATTTTCATGCCGCTGGATTTCGGGGTTCGTCGGATGGGCCAAACCATCTGCCGATCACGGGCACTCTTCTGAGGTCGCGCGGCGAAACCAGCTTGATCGCAAAGACACTAATCAAAAAACCAACGACACCGGCCAGAAGTGCCGCGAAGAATTGAAACCAGCTGACATTGTTAAAAGGCAAATAACGGTAGGCATAGGTTGTTATCGCTGCCATGATGATCATGGCGCACGCAAGCTTCAGCATGTCAATCAGCTTGAAGCGGTACGCAAGCAGGCGGCTGACGCTGTAGCCGTGCATAACGGTGACGATAATACTGTTAGCGATAATGGCGATGACGGCGCCGTAAATCCCGTATTGAGGCTGCGAGGATAGGTACCAGATCAGAAAAAGTTTGGTCGATGCGCCAACCAGCATGTTAAACAGTGCTCTACCCGGCCGATCCAATGCCTGCAGCGCTGCCTGCAGCGGAGCCTGTACATATAGAAAAAGCGCAAACGGGGCGAGCATGCGCAGCATTCCCGAGATTTCCGTATTGTTGTACAGCAGCCCGCACAGCGGTTCGGCCAGCACATACATAACGACGGCAAAAGGTGCGCCGGTAACCAGGGCCAGACGGATGGTTTGATTCATCCGCTTGTGAATGGTGATCCGGTCTTTGCGGGCGGCCGCTTCGGACAATGACGGAACCAGGGAGACTGCCAGGGATGAGGTCAACGCCCCGGGCAAAAGCAAAACGGGAATGATCATGCCCTGCAGGGCGCCGTACTGCGCCGTGGCTACGGATGTCGCGATCCCGGCGATCGCAAGGCTTTGGGCGGTAATGATGGATTCAAACAGATAGGAGAAAGAACCGACGAGTTTGCCTGCCGTGACGGGGACGGTAATGTTCATCAGACGGTAAAACAGACCGCGTTTTTCCAGGGCGCTGCGTTTTGCTTGATCCGCCGCCTCGGAAGGCAAATGCCGTTCTTTACGGAATTGCCACAGCAGGGCAAGCAGTCCGAAAAACTCGCCTGCCGTTACCCCAAGCATGGCCCCGGCTGCGGCAAAAGCAAGTCCCTTTGGCAGCAGCAAATACGAAAACCATAACATGCATACGATTCTGGCCAGGGTTTCGATGATAGAAGAAGAGGCGGAAGGAATCATATTTTGTTTGCCCTGAAAGTACCCCCTGTACACGGATGATACCGCTACGATGACAAGCATCGGACTCATGCTGATAAAGGTGTAATATACGCGCGAATCCGTCAAAATATTTTGCGTGACCCATGGGGATAGCCAAATGGAGAGCATCATAAACAGAATTCCCAAGCCGACCGTCAGGATAAGGCTGACCCGGAGGACGAAAGCCGAATTTTGCGGCTTGTTCTCCGTCTCGGCTTCGGATACCAGCTTGGCCACCGCAAGCGGAATGCCACCTGTGATTACGGTGACCAGCACCAGAAAAAAGGGATAACCCAGCTGGTAAATGCCGACACCTTCGGCTCCGATGATCCGGGGCAGGGCGATCCGCGGAATAAAACCCAGGATCCGGTTAACGATTCCGGCTGCAAGCAAAATCATCGTGCCTTGAATAAACGTCTGTTTTTTAGGCGTTAGCTTGTTCAATTGTCCACTCCCTCTTCCATGTCGAAGCTCTGCTGCAACAGCAATTGTGACAGACCTTTTGTATATATGGATATGCTCTACTCGTCCATTCATACCACGGACTTTTTACAGCAGAACATTTGTGGGAAAAGAAGGAATAGGGGCCGTGAAGGGCGAATGTAGATTATACTAGACTTGAGAGTGACATCAGGCAAGCAGAGAGGAGGCTACACATGGTGGGCCCGGAGCAGATGAGTGAAAGCGAAATTGACGCCGTGATCGAGGCTTTATGCCAAAGCAAGGCGGAGGAATTCAGACTTGTCGGATATGAGTATGTCACCAGCAAAGACGTTTGGAAATGCATCAGCAGCAAATACGAAAAGGAAGGAATTCCTCCACTCTACAAACTGGTTAACGATATTCTCTCGCTTAAGGCGTTGACGTTTATGAACTATATGACAATATCTGCATATAAAGGTTCCTCTTTCGATTAAGGAAGAGGAACCTTTTCTGGTCGGCCTATGCAGGAGGAAAAGACAGGGAAATCAAAAAACCGACAAATATTGATAAATTGACTGCCTTTTGACGCATGGCTATAATAGGAATATTGAGAACGAAAGGGGAACTAGGAACGGCATGAAAAGAATCGCTACTTTCATTATCGTCGTGCTCGTTGCGACGGGGATCATGGCTTGGTCCACGCCGGGATTACTCGACAGTGTCCGGTTAGGCCTTGATCTTAAGGGAGGCTTCGAGATTTTATATGAGGCGACTCCGCTTGAACCGGGACAAAGTGTTACAAAGCAGTCCCTTACGCGTACGGCGGAAAGTTTGGAAAAAAGAGCGAATGCGCTCGGCACCAGCGAACCTGAAGTCACCACAGAAGGCACCAACCGGATTCGCCTTAAACTCGCAGGTGTAACAAACGAAGCCGAAGTCAGAAAAAAAATGAAGGAACCGGCAGTGTTGACTTTCCGCAGCGCAGACGGCTGTAAGGTGCCTGAAAAGAACGCTACGGAAAAAGATATATATTGCAAGGTGGAACTTGTCGGAAGCGACTTTGTCGAGAACGGGGCCGCTGTTGGTTACGACCAGTTGAACCGTCCTGTTATCGATATTAAAGTCAAGGACAAAAAGAAATTCGCCGATGTCACCAAACGTTTGGTTGGACAAAACCTCGCGATTTTCCTCGATGAAACGATGCTTTCGGATCCGCGAGTCCAACAAGAGCTGACAGACGGAAAAGCGCAGATTACAGGCAGCTACACCTTAGATGAGGCCAAGCAGATCCGCGATACGATCAATCTCGGCGCTTTGCCTTTGAAACTGACGGAAAAATACTCGCAAAGCGTAGGCGCGACACTTGGTAAACAGTCGCTTGAGAAAACGATCGAAGCCGGGATTATCGGCTCCATCGTCATTTTAGTGTTTATGATCGGGATGTACCGTTTGCCTGGCATAATTGCAAGCTTTGGTCTGATCGTTCATACATGGCTGCTTATTCTCGTATTTGTATGGGCCGACTTTACGCTGACGCTGCCAGGGATAGCCGCGTTTATTCTCGGGGTCGGGATGGCAGTCGATGCGAACATCATTACCAATGAACGGATCAGGGAGGAATTCCGCAACGGCAAAAGCGTTATGTCGTCGGTTAAAGCGGGCAACAAATCTTCCTTGCGCACGATTCTCGATTCGAATATTACGACGATTATCGTCGGTGCGGTCATGTTCGCTTTCGGAACAGGCGCTGTCAAAGGTTTCGCGCTCGTGCTGATCGTCGAAATCCTGTTGAGTATCTTGACCAACGTGTATTTCACCCACTTCCTGCTAGGTCTGTTGGTTAAGGCAGGACTGCTTAAAAAACCGAAGCAGTTCGGGGTAAAGGAGAGTGAAATCAATGCACTTTAAAAAGGAATTTGACTTTGTAAAGCTGAGCAAATATGCGTATATCTTCTCGATCGCACTTACGATTGCGGGGATTATCGCCCTTGCCGCTTTCGGTTTGAACTACGGCGTTGATTTCCAGGCAGGCTCGAACGTGGACGTGAAGCTTTCCAAAACCCTGACGAAAGCCGATATAGAACCGGTGCTTGACAAGATTGGAATTGCCAAAGATGCAACGATCTCCCCAGGGGAGAATCGGATGGGTATCCGCTTCACGAAAGTATTAACCGAGGACCAGGATGAACAGCTCAAAGCCGCTCTGCTTAAATTGGATGGCAAGTCTTCCATGGAAGTGAACACTGTCGATCCGGAAATGGCGAAGGAACTCGGGCGAAACGCTATCTATTCCGTTCTCATATCCTGTATCGGGATTATCATATACGTAAGTATCCGGTTTGAATGGCGTTTTGCCGTGGCCGCCATCATCGCGCTGCTGCATGACGCGTTTATGGTTGTAGCCGTCTTCTCCATCTTCCGGTTGGAGGTCAGCCTGACTTTCATTGTCGCTGTGCTGACGATCATCGGTTACTCGATCAACGATACGATCGTTATCTTCGACCGTATTCGCGAGAACTTGCGTTTCGGCAAGCAAAAAACACGTGAGGACCTGACGAACCTGCTCAACCACAGTGTCAATCAGATGCTGATGCGTTCCTTGTATACGGCATTTACCGTATTCATTGCAGCCTTCTTTCTGTTCCTTTTCGGGGGAGAATCGATCAAAATGTTCTCGCTCGCCATGGTTATCGGCCTGATCTTCGGGGCTTACTCCTCGATCTTCATCGCCAGCCCGCTGTGGTTGTTCTTTAAACACAAGCAAAAACCTAACCGGAAAGCGGTCAAGCCTTCCAAAGCGTAAGGCAAGCTGTACTACGGGTGAAAGCCGCGTCTTCTGCGACGCGGCTTTCAATCTGATCAAGAACTTTTCATGTGAATCTCATCCACAGCTCACTCATCTCGAAAACACGGATGTAAGGGATCGAAAGGCGGCAGTTGCATCCATTTCAAAGAATAGAATCGGCATGCTGGGCCTGCCGGAGAGGAGGCAAACATGAGCAATCAACGTTCACATTCTTCCGATACCGTCACCTGGACGGGGATGATCGGCGACTTGTCGCTTGCTGTTTTTAAAGGCGGGGTAGGATATTTCACTGGCAGCAAGGCTTTGCTGGGCGACGCCTTGCATTCTGCCTCCGATGCTGTGTCCGCTTTGAACCGGCTTATCCCTAGGCGCTCGTCTTTGAAAGGGAAAGGGAAAAGCAAACGTCCAACCCGGCCGTACAAGACAGAACCTGTGTTTGCAATTATTTTTGCGGTGCTAGTTCTGATGGGAGGGCTGCAAATCGCAGTCGCTTCAATCAGGGATATCGCTTCAGGGAACATTCGCATACCAAGGCAATTTGCTCTGATTGCTATTTTTATGTCTTTGGCTGTCAAAGAAGCCATTTTCCAGTTTCAATATCATTATTCGAAAAAGCAGGGGGATGGGCGGCATACGGCTTACGCTGAAGAGCATCGTTTCAGCTTGTATTCCTCATTGATCGTATGCATCGGCGTATTTCTGTCCGTGGCCGGAGATACCTTTGGGTGGAAAGCAATGACCTATATGGATCCGGTTGCTGCTTTGGTCGTAGCGGGTTTGGTGCTCCGGAAAGGGTATCTATTGATCATGAATTCGTTATACGGCTCGCTTGCTTCCGAAACGGAGCAGGAGGATGCCATCAGCTTTATCGAGACGGTTCAGCGGGTGCACGGGATTATTACCGTTGATGACCTGAAGACCAGGGAGCAGGGGCATTATATCACAGTGGACCTCAAGATTAGCGTAAATCCACGGATTACTGTTCTTGAAGCGAATGAGATCGCCGAACGGGCTAAAAAATTGCTGATGAACCGCTTTGTGCATGTTAGTGACGTGAAAATTCAAGTCGTTCCTTATGATCCCGGTTATCCGTACAAAACCAATCATCAGCTTGCGGATAACGATATGCCGACACTGATTCAATAGTTTTTTAGGGAATGCAAGTTTGTCAGCGCGATCAAAAAATAATAGACCATTCGATTTCCGAAAGTAGCCGTAATGACGGGCATTTTCCGTGCGAATCTGATTCACGATTTTTTTTGATCGCGCCTGACGGGCAGGGAAAGAAAGGTGAAGACGATTGTTAGAATCAAAATATTCCTGGCGGACTCCGGCCGGCAGCAGGGAGAAGGCGCGAAGTTTGGCAGAGGCTCTCTCGGTATCTCCGTTAACGGCTTCGCTTCTTGCTTCAAGGGGGATTGACAGCGCTGAAGCAGCGGCAAATTTTTTGAACGGAAATTTGGATGCACTGCATGATCCTTATTTGCTGCTAGGCATGGAGAAGGCCGTGCCAAGAATCCAACAGGCGATTGATCATGGGGAACATATTTTGATTTATGGGGATTACGATGCGGATGGCGTTTCCAGCACTTCATTAATGATTTATTTCATGCGGCATATGGGGGCTTCCTACGATATTTATATTCCGCATCGCTCCAACGAAGGATATGGACTACATAATCATGCGCTGGATTGGGCCCATCAGCAGGGAGTAAGCCTCGTGATTACAGTGGATACCGGAATCAGTGCGGTGGAGCAAATCGCGTATGCCAACGCTTTGGGGATCGATGTCATTGTAACGGATCATCATGAACCTCCGGAAGTGCTTCCCGAGGCTTATGCGTTGATCAATCCTAAGCAGCCGGGATGTCCGTATCCTTTCAAAGGCCTCGCGGGCGTGGGTGTAGCATATAAGTTAGCTCAGGCAGTACTGAAACAGCCGCCGGTCGAATGGACGGAAATCGTAGCCATCGGAACGATCGCCGACCTGATGCCATTAACCGGTGAGAACCGCATCTTGGTCAGCCGCGGCCTGGAATCCATGCGCCGCACCTCCTTTCCCGGCATTCGGGCTCTGATGGAAGTAAGCGGGATTGCTCCGGGAGCTGTCACATCCACCAATGTGGCATTCGGGATGGCGCCGCGGATCAATGCCAGCGGACGCCTCGATCATGCCGGTTCGGCGGTGGCCTTGCTGACGACGGAAGATGCCGAAGAAGCGCAGCGGCTGTCTCATGCACTGGATGAACTCAACAAAGAAAGACAACAGGTCGTGGAAACGATCGTGCAGGAAGCGCTTCTTCAATTGCAAGCTAAAATGAAGGATAACAACGTTCCGGATGTGATTGTTCTGGCAGGGGAAGGTTGGAACGTGGGTGTCGTAGGAATCGTCGCCTCCAAAATTCTCGAGCGGTATTACCGCCCCGTCATTATTTTGGGCATAGATCCGGAGACCGGAATGTGCAAAGGTTCAGCCAGATCCATCCCGGGGCTTGATATTTACGAAGCGCTTACTTCCTGTAAAGATCTTATGGATCATTATGGCGGCCATCCGTCCGCAGCCGGAATGAGTCTGAATCGGGAGCAGCTTGAGGCGTTTGAACAGGCCTTGAACCTCTATGCCGGACAGGTATTAACGGAAGCGGACTTTGTGCCTGTCATGCCAACGGATGGAGAATGGACACTGTCGGATATTCCGCTCTCTGTCGTTGACGAAATCGAAATGCTGGAACCCTTTGGTATGGCCAATCCGATGCCAAAGCTGATTTTTCGGGGAACGCAGCTGGCAGAGATACGGAAAATAGGCAAGGACGGCAAGCACTTGAAGCTTGTTGTCCGGCAAGGCGGAACGCGCATCGAAGCTGTAGCTTTCGGCAGGGGAGATCTGGCGGAGCTGCTTGAGGAAGGGATGACGCTCGATATTCTTGGGGAGGTTTCCATTAATGAATGGAACGGGTCAAGAAAACCCCAGCTTATGCTGCAGGACTTGAATATACCGGGTCCACAGGTATTCGACTTCCGTGATTCCAAGCAGCCTTGGGCTGACATGCAGCGGGTATACAACGCGGTTTCTGCGCATTTGCGGCTGGATTATCGGCATATCGCTGCCGTGTTTAATCCTCGTCTCGAAAGTTCCCCCAAATTGGAATTGAATGATTGTACCCTTTGGGTATATGATAAGAATGCTGGAATTTCGGCATTTAACGATGCGGCGAATATTTACGGTACGGATCATGTTACAACACTGTTTATGATTCATGCGCCTGATTCCGCAGATCAGTTGGATACGCTGCTTGCCTCGTTCAAGAATCTATCCAACTTATTTCTTCTTCATTCCGGACGAAGCAAGGCAGAGCGGATCACAATTCCGGATCGTGAACAGTTTAAACTGCTGTATGTACTATTGATGCGTATGGCGGCAGAACCGATCAGGGAGCAGGAAGCGCTTGTGCGTCTTAGTAAGCAGTCTTCCTCGACCCTTCGCATGGTTACGATGATGATGGACGTATTCGAGGAGCTTTCGTTTATACAGCGGCGCGACGGCTATATAACGATCATTCCGAAGCCGCCAAAGCGGGAGCTCAGCAGTTCCATGCATTTTTCCGCATTGGGCAGCTTGGCCGAAATGGAGCAGCATTTGCTGTATGCAAGCACCTCACAGTGCACCAGCTGGATGATATCCCGCCTGGAAGGCGTCAGCTAAACGCATGACCTTTTGTATATTACTTAGGAGGAGATTAGATTGAACTATAAAGATTATATTCGGGTGATTCCCGATTTCCCGCAGCCAGGGATCAGCTTTAAGGATATTACGACATTGCTTCAGAACGGAGAGATCTACAAAAAAGCCATCAACGACATGAAAGAGATGGTATCCGCCCTGAAAATCGATGTTATTGCCGGTCCTGAGGCGCGTGGATTTGTTGTAGGAGCTCCTCTGGCTTATGCGCTTGGCGTCGGCTTTGCTCCGATTCGTAAAAGCGGAAAACTTCCATACGAAACCATTGAGATCGGATATGACTTGGAATACGGCAAGGATCGTCTGGCGATGCATACGGACGCTGTCCGCAAAGGACAGAATGTATTGATTGCAGACGATTTGCTTGCAACCGGAGGTACGATTTCTACATCCGTCAATCTGGTGAAGCAGCTTGGAGGCAATGTCGTAGGGGCTGCATTCCTGATTGAGCTGGCGGCTCTGAACGGCCGCAATAAGCTGCCAGGGGTGGAAGTATTCTCCTTGATGACCTATGAAGACTAAACTGAAATGAATAAATGCTGATCCGGAAGAGACGTTTCCCGGGAAATAATACCTTTGGCTGATTACGGCCGAGGGTATTTTTTTGCTCTTTTTCCCCATTCCCTAATAAAACTTCAGTTGGCATATATCCGCTTGGTTCCTAAGGGGCCACAACTAATTCAACCGGAATAAAACTCCTATTTTTCATAATAAACAGAAAAAATTCTTTTTCAGGCGCTATAATTTTGTTATAATTTCCATTGAAAGCGGTTTAATATCTGTTTTTGTTGAAAAAACACCGCTGGAATCGGTCAGTCTTCTTTGGGATGACATCTTTAGACTTTTTATGTCTGAAAAATCTTGTGCATCACTATTACGCAAAGGGGCCGAGAACATGAAAAAGAGTAAAAAAAGAACTGTCAGCGTTTTATTGTCTGTGTTGCTGCTATCGTTTTTGTTGAGCGCTTGCGGAGGAGGAAAGTCAGGCGGGGAAGAAGGCGGTAAAAGCGCCGGTCCCGTTAAGCTGGAGTTTTGGACGATTTCGCTGCAGCCGACTTTTACCGATTATTTCAACAAACTGATTGCCGATTATCAAAAATCGCATGAGGGCGTGACCATTGAGTGGAAAGATTATCCGTACGATGCAGTCACCAATAAACTTCTGACCAGCATTGCCAGCGGCAGCAGTCCGGATGTGGTGAACCTGAATACCGAGTTTGCCAGTCAAATGGGATCCAAAGGCGCAGTGGTTGATTTGAATTCTTTCCTGACCGATGAGCAGAAACAATCTTATTTTGAAGGGATTTACAACTCGACGGTAATTGATGGCAAAGCCTATGCGCTTCCTTGGTATACGGGTACGGAGGTTTTGTTCATGAACACCAAAATCGTCAAAGATGCCGGGCTTGATCCGGCCAATCCGCCGAAGACTCAGGATGAGCTGGCCGCATGGGCCAAACAGATCAAAGAAAAGACGGGCAAATCGGGTTACGCGAGACAATGGGTATCCAACCTGTTCCCGAGGGAAGGCATTAAACTCCTGAACGATGACAAGTCGGCCGCGGCCTTTAATACGCCGGAAACGAAAACGATTCTGGAAGACATCAAGCAGAAAATCGCGGACGGCATCATTGTGAAGGAGGACGTACCTTTTACAAAGCAGATCCAGTATTACTCCAGCGAGCAGGTGGCCTTTGAAATGTCTGGGCCGACATTCATCAACTTTTTGAAAACTTCCGCACCGGACGTATACAAAAACACCATCGCCGTGCCGCTGCCTACCGGCCGTTCTGGCGTACGCCTGTCCAACAGCATGAATCTTGTCGTGCCGGCCAAATCGAAACATCAAAAAGAAGCCGTGGAGTTTGCGGCCTTTGTCACGAACGCAGAAAATCAAACTTCCTTTGCCAAAGCGGCTAATACGCTGCCGTCAACCAAAGAATCGATCAAAGATCCGTTTTTTACCGAATCGGACAATTCACTTGAGTCCCAAGCCAAAATTACCTCCGCCAACAGCTTGGATAAAGCGATTGATTATATGGTCGGCGTACCGAATGCAACGGATATCAACGCGGCCATAGCCAGAGGTTTGCAGAAGATCATGCTTAACGATGCGGATATCAATGCCACGCTGGATGCGATGGAGCAAGAGGTTAATCAGGTATTAAAAAAGTAGCCGGGCAAAAATGATCCGCTTATTGAATCCATGACTGACTATGGATTTTGGCAAATTGCTCGGGTGAGGACGGTGATACAAGGCATGAAAAAATGGGTTCATTCCGAATCCTTTACAGCATGGACGTTTATGGCGCCCGGACTGATTCTCGTTGCCGTATTTGTATTTTGGCCAATCATTTATGGAATTCCGCTATCTTTTACCGATTATTCCGTCATTTCCGAAACGCATTACGTCGGCTTTGATAACTTTGTCACGGCCTTTCATGATTCCAATTTTCTCACATCTTTATGGAATTCGCTGCTGTACGTCATCATCGTTCCAGTGATTCAGATCCTGTCGATTTTGATGGCTATTTTGGTCAATGGTAAAATCCCCGGCGTGAAAATTTTCCGTACCGCTTATTACATCCCTGTCGTCACTTCGATGGTCGCCGTGGCTTTGATCTGGAGCTGGCTGCTCAGCAATAACGGCGTGGTCAATTTTATTTTGCTTAAGCTGGGGTTGATCCATGATCAAGTCGCGTGGCTGTCGACAAGCAGTACGGCATTGTTTGTGCTGATGTTCATCACGATGTGGAAAGGGCTCGGGTATTATATGATGCTGTATCTGGCCGGGCTGCAGGGCATCCCTTCGGATTTGTATGAAGCCGCGCGGGTAGACGGCGCGAGCCGCTGGCATGTCATATGGAGCATTACGATCCCGCTGCTGCGTCCGCATATTCTGTTCTGCTCTTTAATTTCATTAATGGCAGCGATCCGCGTCTTTGACGAGGTCTACATTTTGACGAAAGGCGGACCAGGTACTTCGACCCTCACTTCCAGCGTGTATATTTTCCAAAAGGGCCTGGAGCAGTTTAATTTCGGTTATGCCTCGGCACTCGGACTGATTGTGAGCGTTTTGATCGGCGGGCTTAGCGTGCTGGTGTTCCGTTTTAATCAGAAAGGCGGTGTCAATCCATATTGATAATCGCGATTTCAAAAAACAAATGGCTTACTATAATCAGATTATTGATTGTTTACGTACTGTTGCTGGCGCTGGCCGTATTTATGATGGGACCGTTTTTATGGCTGCTCAGCGTGTCGCTCATGCCAGGCAAAAATGTGTTTTCCAATCCGCCGGCCATTTTGCCGACCTTTATCGATTTTGATAACTACGTTAAGGTTTGGCAGTTTATGAACTTTCCGAAATACATCTATAACACGGTGGTGATTACGGCCTTAGGCGTTGTATTTAACGTCATATTGGCCGCATTGACGGCCTACCCGCTTGCCACTTTTCGTTTCAAAGGCCGAAACCTGATCTTTGGATTGCTTATTGCCACCATGATCATTCCTTCATCAACCGCGATGATTGTTCATTATTTGACGATCCAGTGGCTGCATTTGGCGGATTCATTTCTGGGCGTCGTGCTGCCGTCCGCCGTTTCGGTGTTTAATATTTTTCTAATGCGCCAGACTTTTCTGGGCATTCCGCCGGATATCCGTGATTCGGGCAAAATGGATGGCGCATCCGAATTCCGGATTTGGTGGCAGCTGGTGCTGCCGCTGGTCAAACCGGCTATTGCCGTCATTTCGCTGCTGGAGATGATGGCGTTCTGGAACAATTTCCTATGGCCGATCGTCGTGCTCGATGATCCACAAAAGTATCCGCTGGCTGCGGCGCTTACCTATTTAAACGGACAGTTCTCTTATAATTTCGGCTGGATTGCGGCGGGGACGATGATTTCCGTGCTGCCGATCATTATCGTGTTCCTGTTCACCCAGCGCTACTATATGGAAGGGATTGCGGGTGCGATCAAAGGATAGCAGCCAATACACTGAATTTCATGAGTAAAAGGGAGCTGGCACAGTCATGACTAAACGAAACAAAATCGTATTTATCCCGCTGGACGAACGGCCTTGCAACTATGAATTCCCGTATCTGCTTGCACAGGGGACCGGGGTGCATATGGCGCGTCCGCCTATGGAGATGATGGGCCTCAAAAAGAGACCGGGAGACACAAAGCGGCTGTGGGGTTGGCTGGAGGAACAGTCTGCAGATGCGGACGGGGCCATCATTGCTCTGGATACGCTTTTGTATGGCGGCATCGTTCCTTCCCGGCTGCATGATATGGACCATCCGCAGGTGGCTGAACGCTTGCAAAGGCTGCGGGAACTCAAGCGGTGGAATCCGGATTTGAAAATATTCGCTTTCCAGCTTATCATGCGCTGTCCGCAATATTCGCTGTCGGATGAAGAGCCTGATTATTACGCGGATTGGGGCCGGGAGATTTTCCGGAAAGGATATATCGGCCATCGTTCGCAGCTCGGGATTGCAACGACAGAGGAGCTCGCGGAACTGGAGGATATCAATCGCCGCCTTCCGGCCGAGGTTCTTGAGGATTATATGGGCCGCAGAGCCGTTAATACAAGTGTTATCCTCGATGTCCTGGACTTGATTGCTGAGGGGACAATTGATTTTATGATTATCCCTCAGGATGACTCGGCGCCATACGGACATACGGCTAAAGATCAGCAAAAGGTAAGGGCGAAGATTTCAGAGCTTGATCTGGAACTGAAAACGTATATGTATCCGGGAGCGGATGAAGTCGGCTGCACGCTTCTCGCCAGAATGCTGAATGGTAACCTGAACAAAATTCCACTCATCTATCCGCGAATGGCTTCGGTGAAGGGGCCTTTTGTGACGCCGCTGCTCGAAGACCGTTCATTCTATGAAAGCTTGAAATATCACATCATGGCCGCAGGGGGCTTGATCGCATCTTCGGCGGCTGAAGCGGACTTGATTCTGCTTGTAAATACGCCGGGAGAAACGATGGTGGAAGCGACCTCGCAAGAGCAAGCGAATTTCAGTTACGACGTGTACCGGAACATTGTCGAATTGGTGGAGTACGGGGATTATATGCTCCGCAATCAGGGAAAACCCGTGGCCGTTGCCGATATCGGATATATGAACGGGGCAGACCGGAAGCTGGTGAAGCTGCTGAAGCAAAAAGAAATGCTGTTTGAGCTGGCCGGATTTGCCGGCTGGAACACAAGTTCCAATACACTTGGAACGGTTATTGCCCAATCGATGATCTACCTGCATGATGGCCCTACGCAGCAGCATCTGGATTTCCTGGCGCTTCGCTACGCGGAAGACTTATGTTATTGTTCCATCGTCAGAACGGCTTTAAATCAAGGCGAAGTCGAAGCGATGGGGCTGAGCAGGTTCGAGCTGGACGGACAACGCGGGAGGGTAGCGCAGCTGGTGAAGCAGCGGCTGGCGGATGCGCTTGAGGAGCGGGTGAACGGTAATGCAGGCCGGGTAGAAATTTTGGACTGCTGCATGCCATGGAACCGGACCTTTGAAGTGGGGCTTAGCGCGCGTTATCTTTTATCGGAATCATAATCAATTAGAAAATCGTTTATCGACGTACATTCTAAGAAGCCAGATCGCATTTAGCGGATGTTTTTCATTCAAGCAAAGAGCCGGCAGCTCCCGTCAAGGGGCTTGTCCGGCTCTTACGCTTTCTATCGATCATCAGTCAGGATTTTTTTCGACCAACTCATCATTTTTTTCATTGGAAAGTCCAAGCACCTCGATGAGTTTGAAGAACAGGCTGAGCGCGATGCCGACGATGGTAGCCAGCGCCATGCCTTTCAGATGAACTTTGCCGAGATCCAGTTGCACGCCGCTGATACCGACCACCAGCACAAGCGTGGCCAGAATCATGTTGGTAGGCTTGGAGAAATCGACCTTTTGCTCTACGAAAATGCGCAGACCCGAAGCGGCGATGACCCCGAACAGCAGCAGCGAGACGCCGCCCATGACGGGCACCGGAATATTGGCAATCACCGAGGAGAAGGTTCCCGAGAAGGAAAGGATGATCGCAAAGATCGCCGCGCCGGCAATAACGAAGATGGAGTACACTTTGGTTAATGCCATAACTCCGATATTTTCCCCATAGGTTGTGTTCGGCGTGGAACCGACGAAACCGGAAAGGATGGTAGAAATACCGTTGCCGAGCAGAGAGCGGTTAAGCCCGGGGTCTTTGGACAAGTCCTTACCGACAATGTTGCTGGTCACCAGCAGATGTCCGATATGTTCGACGATAACGACAAGCGATACGGGAATGATGGTAAGTATGGCATTCATATCAAATTTAGGAGTTGTAATCGTTGGCATTGTGAAGAGATGCGCATTTGCGATGGCTTCCTTATTAATCATGCCAGGCATAAAATAGGCGATGGCATATCCGGTAACGATCCCGATCAGAATATGAATGATTTTGGGAAAACCGCGGAACAGGACGGCGCCGATGACGGTAACGCCAAGCGTGGTCATCGAAAGGATCACGGCATTCGGATTAAACCAGTCGGCCGATGCGCCGGCCTGAGGGACAATGCCTGCCATACCGGCCGCGACGGGCACGAGCTCCAGACCGATCGTGGCGACGATGGCACCCATGGCTGCAGGAGGGAAAACGATGTCAATCCATTTGGTTCCGGTATACTGCACAATCAATCCGACAGCAATGAATATGAAGCCGGTAACTATAAATGCTCCGAGGGCAAGCGGGTAATTGTCCGTGTTACCCATCAGGACGAATTGCACCGGGGAAATAAAGGCGAAGCTTGATCCGAGGTAGGCGGGGATTTTGCCTTTACAGATCAAAATGTAGAGCAAGGTTCCGATTCCGTTCATCAGCAAAATCATGCCGGGGTCGACGCCGAAAAGGTTTGGTACAAGCACGGTGCTGCCGAACATGGCGAACAGATGCTGCAGGCTCAGCAGTATGCCCGGCCCCCAAGGAAGCTTTTCATTGACTTGAATTTCGCGTTGCAAATGGCTCACTCCCAAATTTCGAATTGTTTTTCGTTTCACGAATTGCATTCAATGAACTAGATTATCCAAGAAAACGACTTTTTTCAATCATTTTTTTTGCGATCGCAGCAAGAATTGCAAAAAAAGAGAAGATTGTTGCCGTGATTGCTTCTTGTTCCTCGCAAGAAATATTGACGTAGAGCCTTTCAAGCGTCATAATTATAGGAAATCTTGTTTGACCAGGGAACCTGCTTAGGATAAACGTCTGCGGGTTCTATTTCATATAGAAGGGAAACGGAAACGACTAGAATGGGCATTATGCGATTACTTGAAAAGGCTGAAGCCTATATAAAAGAGCCAGATTTGGAACGCATCCGGGAAGCCTATGATTTCGCGGATCAAGCCCACCACGGCCAGGTTCGCAAATCCGGCGAACCCTATATTCTGCACCCGCTCGCGGTTGCAGATATTGTCGTGAACTTGATGATGGATGCGACCTCCATCGTCGCCGCGCTGCTGCATGATGTCGTTGAGGATACCACCGTTTCACTGGAGGACATCAAAGCCAAGTTCGGCAATACCTGTGCGATGCTGGTTGACGGGCTGACCAAACTGGAGCGGATCCAGTTCCGTTCCAAGGAAGAGCAGCAAAACGAAAACTACCGTAAAATGTTCATCGCCATGGCGCAGGATATCCGCGTTATCGTCATCAAGCTGGCGGACCGGCTCCATAACATGCGTACACTGAAATACCAATCGGAAGAGAGCCAACGGCGGATTGCTTATGAAACGCTGGAAATTTTCTGTCCGATTGCGGATCGTCTTGGTATCTCGGCCATCAAAAGCGAAATGGAGGATCTGTCGCTCCGGTACTTGAATCCGCAGCAGTATTACCGCATCGCCAACTTGATTCATAAGAAACGCGCGGAACGCGAGCAATTTGTGGAGAACGTTATTTCACGGATCAGCGAAAAGCTGGACGAAATGGGTATCGAAGGAGATTTGTCGGGCCGACCGAAGCATATTTATAGCGTTTTTAACAAGATGACGACAAAAAACAAACAGTTCAATGAAATTTATGATCTGATTGCCATTCGCATTATTGTGGACAATATCAAGGACTGCTATGCTACGCTTGGAATCATCCATACTTTGTGGAAGCCGATGCCCGGACGCTTCAAAGATTACATCGCGATGCCGAAAGCGAACATGTACCAATCGCTGCATACGACGGTTGTAGGACCGAACGGGGAACCTACGGAGGTACAGATCCGCACCTGGGAAATGCACCGCACGGCTGAATACGGGATCGCGGCACACTGGGCATACAAAGAAGGTACCACGCCTGGGGGCAATTTTGAAAATAAAATGACGTTTTTCAGGGAGATTCTGGAACTGCAGCATGAAGCCAAGGATGCATCGGAATTCGTGGAATCTCTGAAAATGGATTTCTTCTCGGACCTTGTCTTCGTCTTTACGCCGAAGGGCGAGGTTATTGAGCTGCCTGTAGGCTCGGTGCCGCTGGACTTCGCTTACCGCATTCATACAGAGGTCGGAAACCGGACGATCGGCGCCAAGGTGAACGGGCGAATCGTACCGCTTGACCATCGTCTGAAAACAGGCGACATCGTGGAAATCCTCACCTCCAAACATTCCTACGGACCAAGTGCGGACTGGTTGAAAATTGCCCAATCTTCCCATGCGAGAAGCAAAATCAAGCAGTGGTTCAAAAAAGAAAAACGCGAAGAAAATGTGGAAAAAGGCCGCGATATGATCGAACGCGAGCTGAAAAACCGCGGTCTGGATCCGGCAGAGTGGACGACGGACGAAAAGCTGCTGGATGTGGCCAAAAAATTCGCCTTCAACGATGTGGATGATATGCTCTCAGGCATCGGTTTTGGCGGCATTACGGCATCCCAGATCTGTACTCGTTTAACGGAACGCCTGCGTAAAGAACAGGAAGAAGCAAGCCTGCTTGAGCTGACCGCAGAGAAAAAGGAAATCAAGGCGCCGCCTGAAAAAAGAACGCGACCGACTAACGGCGTGCGCGTCAAAGGCATCGACAATCTGCTTGTCCGCTTTGCCCGCTGCTGTAATCCGGTTCCGGGCGACGATATTGTCGGTTACGTCACGCGCGGACGGGGCGTTTCCGTTCACCGTACCGATTGTCCGAACATTGCGGTATCATCCGACGGCGAAGAAGCAGAACGTGTGATCGAGGTGGAATGGGAAGACGAAATCGAAGCGAATTACAGCGTGGACATCGAGATTACGGGCCATGACCGCAACGGACTGCTGAACGAGGTACTGCAGGCGGTTTCCGAGAGCAAAACGAATATTTCCGCCGTTTCCGGACGTTCGGATAAAAATAAAATGGCGCTGATCCACATGACGATTCTGATCCGCAACACCGATCATTTGCATTCGGTTGTCGAACGGATTAAGCGCGTGAAAGATGTTTATACCGTGCATCGGATTATTCAGTAACAGTCAAACTCCATCATTCGTGGAGTAATGCGAAAAGGAGCGTAATAAACCATCATGAGAGTTGTAGTACAACGGTGCAAAGAAGCGAAAGTGACGGTTGACGGGGAGACCGCGGGTCAAATCAATCAGGGATTGATGGTGCTAGTGGGCGTAACCCATGAAGACACGGAAAAAGATGCGCAATATTTGGCTGACAAGGTGGCCGGTTTGCGGATTTTCGAAGACGAAGAAGGTAAAATGAATTTCAGTGTCGCCGATGCCGGCGGCGAAATTTTATCCGTTTCGCAGTTTACGTTGTACGGCGACTGCCGTAAGGGCAGACGTCCGAACTTTATGGCGGCGGCTAAACCCGATGCGGCGCTTGCGCTTTACGACTGCTTTAATCGCGAGCTTGCGGCCAAAGGTTTGAAGGTTGAGACCGGACGTTTCGGCGCATTGATGGACGTGGAGTTTACCAATTGGGGGCCGGTCACGCTAATCATTGACAGTAAGGCGACGGCATAGGAACTCATCCGTTCGGGAATGCTGATAAAATAACCCCAGAATCAGCTTTTGCCGAAGGAGCTGTCATTTTATGCGTCAATCTTCCCAGGGAACTGCATTAAAAGAGCTGCCGCTCATTCCGCTCGAATCCGTAAAGGAAGCGGTAAAGCTGGAGCGGACAGGCAAAATTCCTTTTCCTTTATGGCATGGTTACAACAAAGGAACAGGATCGTCTCCATTCCGGCTGCGTTAATAAAAGAAAAAACGGCAAAAAAGCAGGTTTCTCATTGATTGAGATCCTGTTTTTTTTGAAAACCGATTCAAATTTCAGATTTAAGCCTGTTAGACATGCTTTCAATAGGGTAATTACAAAGTGTGCATGTCAATCCAATTCGTTCATGAAGGAGGCTAATGATCATGACAAAGCAAATTCAGGCTTATTTTAAAACTGAAGACGATGCGGAAAAAGCGAAAGCCCATCTGATCGGGGAAAATATCGAACATTTGGAAGTCGGGCGAATGTCAGCAGCGCCAAGCGGCCGCAGAAGAATCCTGCTGCCGTTAGTGCCTGCAGGTATGGCGGCCAACCCGAATCCGAGCGGAGCCTCCGGGATGGCCTGGGCGCCAGGAGCGGCTGGCATCCCGGCTGTTCCGGTGGTCGAAGAGGGAAGCGGTCTTCACCTTCAGCATGAAGGCATTCCGCCGGAATATAGTGGTGAAGAACATGAAGAAATTGAGGATGTTCCCGAATGGGCCGATTTGGATGCGGATGACTACCGCAACCTGGAATATATTTTGTCCTGTAAAGTAAAAGATAAAGACCATGCTGACATTGTTGATACTCTCCGGCATCATGGGGGGTATGTCGAAATTTTTGATTAGCACCGCCTGAAAAGTAAAAGACAAAAGCTAAGCGGATATACAGATCTTTTAAAACGCTTTCCTGTTTGTAATATAACTGTAATATTAGCTTCATCATCCTTTAATATAGCCTGTTTATAATAACTGCATGACCCCCTTTTTTAATATATAACCTTTGGACCTACAATACGGATTGTAGGTTTTTCTTTTGTTTCCCCCCTTGACTTTACTGAAGCGGTTCATTACAATCAAAAAATAATCTAAAAATCGATTCAATGACGGGACCAAGTAGTTCGTGACCCACCATCTCAGAGAGGAATCCCTAAGGCTGGAAGGATTCCATGGATGACCGGATGAATGACTTCCCAGAGAACAGGCGGCGAAAGCAAAAAAGCAGGCTCCTCGAGCGGGCAAGCTTGTGTTAGTAGACGTGCTGCGCGTAGCGGGCGTTAATCGTATGAAGCGGATGCATCGTAATGGTCAAGAAGCATCCGGAATGTGGGTGGCACCACGGGTGGTTGATTAAATCCAATCCCTCGTCCCTGTTTGCTTATGAGAGCGGCAGGGCGAGGGGTTTTTTGGTATATCCTCATCTTGCAAACCTGATCTTTATCTTGGAAAGCTTTGATTAAAAATATGATTCGAATGGAGGTAGACCGATGGCTTACCAAAAACCGACAGGCACTCAGGATTTTTTGCCGGGTATGGTGGAAAAGTGGCAATTTGTCGAGGAAAAAGCCAGGGACTTATGCCGGCGTTTCAACTACCGGGAAATCCGTACGCCGATGTTTGAGCAAACCGAGTTGTTTGAACGGGGCGTAGGGGAAACGACGGACATTGTCGAAAAGGAAATGTATACATTTAAGGACAAGGGCGACCGCAGCATGACGCTGCGCCCGGAAGGAACCGCAGGAGTTGTCCGCTCCTATGTAGAGAATAAGCTGTATGGGGAACCTGATGTCAGCAAGCTCTATTATATCGGGCCGATGTTCCGCTATGAAAGACCACAGGCGGGACGATACCGCCAGTTTCACCAGTTTGGCGTCGAAGCCTTCGGTGCTGTCGATCCGGCAATCGATGCCGAAGTGGTATCTCTGGGCTACCAATTCTGCAAGGAGCTTGGGCTGCAAGGGGTGAAAGTAGAGATCAACTCTGTCGGCAATCCGGCCAGCCGCGCGGCATACCGCGAGAAGTTGCTGGAATTCCTCACTCCGATGAAGGACAACCTCTGCAAGGACTGCCAATCCCGCATGGAGCGCAATCCGATGCGCGTCCTCGATTGCAAAGTGGATCAGGATAAGTTCGTGAATGCGCCTTCGATTCTGGACAGTCTCGATGAGGAATGCACGACCCACTTCGAGCAGGTGAAGCAGTATTTGACGGATATGGGCGTGGACTTCTACGTGAATCATCGTTTGGTTCGCGGGCTCGACTATTATACGCATACTGCGTTTGAATATAAGGCGCAGGGCATCGGCGCGATCGATACGATCGGCGGCGGAGGGCGGTACAACGGTCTGGTCAGCGAAATCGGCGGACCGGATCAGCCGGGGATCGGGCTTGGCCTCGGCCTGGAACGGATCTTGCTTATTCTTGACAAGCAGGAAATCGAGCTGAATGCGGTAAAACCGCTGGATGTTTATTTTGTGGCGCTGGGCGAAGCCGCGGACCGCGAAATCACGAAACAGCTGTATCAGGCGCGCAAGGAAGGCTTGTCGGCCGAACGCGATTACTTGGGCCGAAAAATGAAAGCCCAATTCAAATCGGCGGACCGCATGAATGCCAAAATCACGGCCATTCTCGGCGACGATGAGTTGGAGCGGGGCGAGATCGCGCTCAAATTGATGGCTACCGGCGAACAGCAAACGGTCAATCTGAACGAATTGGTTGAAAAGTTAAAGGAATTTGCCGAAAAGGCTTAAAGTTCGTGATCAAAAGCGGACTTTTTGAACAACCTCTTAAAACATAATAAAGGAGTATGAGAAAGCATGCTTAGGACTCATGACTGCGGAAGCCTGACTACAGGCCATATTGGGGAAACCGTAACACTGAATGGCTGGGTGCAAACCCGCCGCGACCTTGGCGGGGTATTGTTTATCGACCTGCGTGACCGCAGCGGTATCGTACAGATTGTATTCAACCCTGCATATTCCGGCGATGCGCTGGCGATCGCCGACAAGGTCCGCAGCGAATATGTGCTGTCGGTGACCGGTAAAGTCGTAAAACGCGACGAAGAAACAATCAATCCAAACCTCGCGACTGGCGAGATCGAAGTTCATATTACCGAAATTGAAGTATTGAATACGGCCAAAACGCCTCCGTTTTTCGTTGAAGACGGCATAGAAGTGGACGAATCGCTTCGTTTGAAATACAGATATCTGGACCTGCGTCGTCCGGAAATGCAAAAAACGCTGATGCTGCGCTCGAAAGCATCAAAAATATTCCGTGATTTCCTGGACGAGAACGGATTTGTCGATGTGGAGACACCGATTCTGACCAAGAGCTCGCCGGAGGGCGCCCGCGATTACCTGGTGCCTAGCCGCGTGCATTCCGGTGAATTTTTCGCCCTGCCGCAATCTCCGCAGCTGTACAAGCAGCTGCTGATGGTAAGCGGTCTGGAACGTTACTACCAAATCGCCCGCTGTTTCCGTGACGAGGACCTCCGTGCGGACCGTCAGCCTGAGTTTACGCAGGTCGACATCGAGACTTCCTTCCTCGACCGCGATACGCTTCTGAACATGATGGAGCAGCTGATGGTGAAATTGTTCAAGGAAACGATCGGCGTTGAGCTCGAAACTCCGTTCCAGCGCATCACGTACCAAGAAGCTATGGGCAAATACGGCTCCGACAAGCCGGATCTTCGTTTTGGCCTTGAGCTTGTCGAAATGAATGACATCGTGGCGAGCAGCGGCGTTAAAGTATTCGCATCCGTTATCGAAAAAGGCGGCGAAGTCAAATGTTTGAATGCTAAAGGCTGCGGTACTTGGAGCCGCAAGGACATCGACGACCTCGGTCCTTATGCCGCACGCTACGGCGCGAAAGGCTTGGCATGGATTCAAGTGAAAGACGGCGAATTCAAAGGGCCGATCGTGAAGTTCTTCACTGAGCAGGAAATCGAAGCGGTTAGAGAACGTACGGGAGCCGAAGACGGAGACCTGCTGCTGTTCTCCGCCGACAATAAAAAGGTCGTTGCCGACGTGCTAGGCGCGCTGCGTCTCAAAATCGGACGCGATCTTGGCCTGATCGACGACAATGTGTTCAAATTCGCGTGGGTTACGGACTTCCCGCTGCTGAGCTATGACGAAGAAGCCAAACGCTACGTAGCGGAACACCATCCATTCACCCGTCCAAACGACGAGGATTTGGAGCTGTTCGACACCGATCCGCTTAAAATGCGCGCACAAGCATACGACATTGTACTGAACGGCTATGAAGTGGGCGGCGGTTCGATGCGTATTTATAAACGCGAGGTTCAGGAGAAGATGTTTGATGCTCTTGGCATGACTCCGGAACTCGCGCGCGAGAAATTCGGCTACCTGCTGGACGCTTTCGAATACGGCACGCCTCCGCATGGCGGCATCGCTTTTGGACTCGACCGCCTCGTCATGCTTTTGGCCGGACGCAGCAATTTGCGCGAAACCATTGCATTCCCGAAAACGGCAAGCGCCACGGACTTGCTGATGGACGCGCCGTCTCCGGTCGATCCATCGCAGCTTGACCAGCTTCATATCAAACTGGCCAAAAAACCTGAAGATAACAAGGTCAAAGCCTAAGTAATAGAGGGAGGGCTCCATACACGATGCTCAACCAATTTTCCCGGACGGAACTTGCCATAGGGCCGGAAGGTCTGGAAGCGATGAAAAACAGCACGGTGGCCGTACTCGGCATCGGCGGAGTGGGCTCCATTGCAGTGGAGGCCCTCGCCCGCACGGGCGTCGGCAAGCTGATCCTGATCGACAAGGATGTCGTGGATATTACCAATATTAACCGGCAAATCCATGCGCTCACGACGACCGTCGGACAGAAAAAAGCCGACCTGATGGTCGAGCGGATTAAGCTGATCAACCCCGAATGCGAAGCGATCGCGCTGAATATGTTTTATACGGAAGAAACCTACGAAGAATTGTTTAAGTTTGACCTGGATTATGTATTGGACGCGTCCGACACCGTCTCTTACAAAATCCATCTGATCAAGGAATGTCTCAAACGCAAAATCCCGATCATCTCCAGCATGGGCGCGGCCAATAAAATGGATCCAAGCCGCTTCCAGGTGGCGGATATCTCCAAAACGACGGTCGATCCGATCGCGCGCGTCATCCGTACCAAACTCCGCAAGGAGGGCATCAAAAAAGGCGTGAAGGTCGTATTTTCGACCGAAGAGCCGATGAAGCCGCGGGTAGACGTAACGGAGAAAATCGTACCGGAAAATGCCCCTGCCATCCGCAAAGCGAAACAGCCGCCTGCCAGCAATGCATTCGTTCCGCCGGTGGCGGGTTTGATCATGGTTAGTGTGGCCGTCAAAGATCTGCTGAAGAAAGCCGGAATCGAAGTATAAAGAAAACCCGGTGCAGCATAACAGTCATATGGCGTGAATGTCCGTATATAACGGCGGTCACGCCTTTTTTAAATATAAGAGTTTATAATGTTCCGGGGGCCCCCGCAAAGTAATCGGAATAAGCTTCGAAGGCCGCACGTCACTTTGTGGGGTGATGTTATTTCGGATTCGGGTACAATTAGAACGTTTGTTAGATCTTTGGCGGTATCAGAAAGAGGAGGATTTCCTTTGAAATCAGGGTTTTGGCAAAATAGTCTCGGTCTCAGACCGGGCGACAGCTGGAAAAAAGAGCTCATTGCCGGAGTGGTTTCGTATTTTTCAGTTGTATACATTGTTATGGTAAACGCTAATATTTTGCATGATGCGGGCATGCCGCTGAAAGCGGCGATGATCGGCACCATCTTGACCTCGATCACCGGCTGTCTTTTGATGGCCTTTGGCGGCAAATCTCCGATCGTGGTCGTGCCAGGGATGGGGATCAACGCTTTTTTCACTTATACATTGGTCCATTCCATGAAACTGAGCTGGCAGGAAGCGCTGCTGGTGGTGTCGATAACGGGCGTTCTGTTTACGATTGTGGCCTTTACGTCCTTGTATCGGAAAATCAGCGAGTCCATACCGCATAATCTGCAGCACGGAATTACCGTCGGCATCGGACTGTTCATGACCTTCATCGGCCTGCAAAAAAGCGGTATCGTCATTGCGCATCAAACGACGTTTGTCGCCATCGGCCACTTTAGCGAACCGGCGGTGATCGTAGCCTGCATTACGCTGCTGCTGGCGCTCATTTTATTCATCCGGGGCGTTCAGGGCGGCCTGCTAATCAGCATTTTGGCGGGAACGGGACTGGCTTATTTGCTTGGTGCCATCAAGCCGCAGCAGCAAATGGAATCCGGTCATATTTTCAAGGAATACGGCACATTATTCGGACAGCTGTCATGGTCGGGAACCTTCAGTCTGGTCTTCTGGATCGCTGTTTTTCTGCTGTTATTGATCGTCGTTTTTGAAAATATCGGCCTCATCGCTTCTCAAACGCAGATGATTGATCGTCCCGAACGCTTCAAGGGAAGCTTGCGGGCGCTGTCGCTTACGAATATTTTCGCGGGAATTTTCGGCAGCAGCCCGGTTGTGGCGGCGGCGGAGACAACCGCAGGCATTGCGGCCGGGGGCCGGACCGGCATGACCTCTCTGGTGACCGCCGTGTGCTTCAGCGCCACGTTCTTTTTTATTCCGCTGCTTGCCTTTATTCCTGACAGCGCAATTGCTCCGATTCTGATCGTGATCGGCGGACTGATGGTGCAGAACGTCAAGGAGATGGATTTTGGCGATCTGACGGAAGCATTCCCGGGGTTTCTGATCATGGTCATGATTCCTTTCACATACAGTATTGTGGATGGCATGGCTTTCGGGTTCATCGCCTATCCGATCGTCAAACTGGCCCTAGGCAAGGGCAAAGAAGTTTCTCCGGTGCTTTATGTTATAGCCGCTTTGTTTGTCGCAAACTTTGTGCTGCATGCCTTGCTATAGACAGCATGAGGGAAAGGGGAACAGGACCGCTTGCCTTCCGGCAAGCGAGCTTGTGTTTTTCTAAGAGTGTTCACGAGAGTCGGGAGGAGGAATGACATGACACTCATACAATCATTCACAGAAGGACAAGAGATTACAGGGTTTTATCTATTGAAATCATCCACAATCAAACAAACGAATGCTACGCCGCCCAAGGATTATCTGGATATCATCCTATCGGATACGAGCGGGGAAATCTCGGCCAAATACTGGGATGCTTCCGCTGCAGACAAGGAGACCTTTTTTGCGCCGATGCTGGTAAAGGTCCGCGGCGTGGTCCAGCTGTACCGGGAACGCTTGCAGTTTAAAGTGAATAAAATCCGTCCGGCTGCCGAAGAGGACGGCTATCATATTACGGATTTTGTGCGCTCGGCGCCGGTCCCGCCCAATGATCTCGTATATGCCATCAAAACGGCAGCTTCGACGATTCAGGACACCGATATGCAAGTCATTATCGACCACTGCTTCGGCAAGGTCGGGGATAAACTGCTGCATTACCCTGCGGCTAAAGGCATGCATCATGCCTTTTATGCCGGTCTCGCCTATCATATGACGCGCATGCTGGAGCTGGCCGAATTCGTATGCATGCAGCGTCCTTTCCTGAACAGGGATTTGCTTGTGGCGGGCATCATTTTGCATGATATCGCCAAAACGGAAGAGCTGACGGCAGAGCTGGGCATCGTAAGCGAATACAGCTTTACCGGGAAGCTGCTTGGACATATTCCGCTTGCGGCTAGCTGGGTTACCGAGGCCGCAACCCAATATGGCATGGATTTGAACTCGGAAAAAATCGTGCTGCTGCAGCATATGATTTTGGCTCATCATAATTTGCCGGAATGGGGAAGTACCGTTCAGCCGCAAATTCCTGAGGCCCTTGCCCTTCATCTAATAGACCAGATGGATGCCAAGCTGCAGGCTGCGGAAGACGCGCTTGCCACCATGCCGGCGAATGAGGATTGGACGGCGCCGGTACGAGCGCTGGAGAACAAGTCGTTTTACCGGGCTAAAGGAAACTGAGACGCGGCAGGCGAGGCTTAAATACGTATTACAAAATCCCCGCAGGGCGTTTTAAAGGAGATTCATCATTCGAATGGTAAAACTACGTTCCGGGTTTGTCGCCGCTGCTGCGGTTCTTTGGATATTCGCGATGGTTGTGGCAGCCCATGCCGACTCATTGCGCAAGGGGGTTGTTCAGGTGCAGGAAAGGGAATCGCATAATGAAACCAAAAAAGAAGCTGGCGTAACGGAGAAAGCGGGCAAAAAGAACACGATCCGGGTACTGACCTACAATATTCACCATGGGGCGGGGATGGACCATGTCGTGAATTTGCAACGGATTGCCGATGTCATCCGGTCTACCAATCCCGATCTGGTTGCGCTGCAGGAAGTGGACCGTTATTTGATCCGAAGCGGGATGGCAAATCAAGCTGCTGTACTAGGCAGATTAACGGGCATGCATCATGAATTCGCCAAAGCGCTTGCTTTGGAAGGCGGCGAATATGGAATCGCCATTCTTTCCAGGCTTCCGATGGAATCGGTGCATACGATCATGCTGCCGAACGAAGCAGGCGGAGAACCCCGTGTAATGCTTACTGCAAAGCTGCTTCCGGGGCAAGGGCTGCCGGCGTTTGTGTTTGCAAATACCCATTTGGAATGGCAGGAAAACGCGGAGCTGGCTGAAAAAATCCGGAATGATCAGGCGAAAAAAATCCGGCAGTATCTGAAGGGGAAAACGCCGTATATACTGGCTGGCGACATGAACGCGCTCCCGGATTCGAAGCCGATGCATGTCCTGACGAAAGACGCGGAGGATGCAACGGTTTCAATTGGACCGACCCATGAGGAAGACGGGAAAATCGATTATATTTTATTCGACAAAAAAAGCGGGTGGAAGCTGGCTCTTACGGAGCGGATTCAAGAGAACACGGCGTCGGATCATTATCCCGTGTTCTCGATTTTTGAGTGGAGCCCACAGGGGAACATGACAAAGAATTAGCTGAAAAAGCCTATGTATAAGGGTTTTGTACATTCTTTATCCAAGGCGGACTCTGCTTGCACGGGATCAGGGTCCGTTTTAATTCTGCTAAAGGGAAAATACAGCAAAAAAACCGAAAAGACGCTCTATATAAGAGATCTTCCCGGTTTATGTAAAAAAAATATAAAAATTCGCGTTATTTTGTGAAACATATTGAAAGTAACATACGTATATGATACTATAAAATGTGCCCCAAAAATTATTATTAAATGATAATCAATTCCATAATAACATAATTTTCAATATAGGTCAATGGATTTTTTGAGGGGCAGGAGCGAAAGAGAATGGTCATCACGTAGAGATGATCTTTAGGGGGAGGGCGTACACGTGGCAAACGAGGAACACAATCATTTGGAAAAGGATGAAGCCGGTACGAACGATCATGAGCAAGCAGAATCTTATGCCGATGTAGAGCTTCTGCCGACAGGCATAAAAAATGACGACTCCGTGCGCATGTATCTGAAGGGAATCGGCCGCGTCGGCTTGCTGAGCGCGGAGGATGAAATTAATTTGGCCAAGCGGGTTGCCGAAGGGGATCAAGAGGCAAAAAAAATAATGGTGGAGGCCAACCTGCGCCTGGTTGTCAGCATTGCCAGACGTTATGCGGGACGGGGAATGCAGCTTCTCGATTTGATTCAGGAAGGGAATATGGGTCTGATCAAGGCTGTCGATAAGTTTGATTATACAAAAGGTTTCAAATTCAGTACTTATGCGACATGGTGGATCAGACAGGCGATCACGCGGGCGATTGCCGATCAAGGCAGAACGATCCGTATCCCTGTCCATATGATCGAAACGATCAACAAGCTCACTCGCGTCTCCAGACAACTGGTACAGGAATTGGGACGCGAACCCGAAGTAGAGGAGATTGCGCGTGAAATGGAGATGAGCGTGGAGAAGGTTCGGGAAATCATGAAGATTTCACAGGAGCCGGTCTCGCTTGAAACGCCGATCGGGGATGAAAATGATTCCAAGTTGGGCGATTTTATCGAAGATCATGACGCGCTTGCTCCCGTAGACTCCGCTGCTTATAAATTTTTGAAAGAGCAGCTCGGCGACGTGCTGGATACGCTAACGGAGCGGGAAGAAAACGTGCTTCGTCTTCGTTTTGGGCTGGAGGATGGCCGTACGCGGACGCTTGAAGAAGTAGGCCAGGTGTTTGGCGTAACGCGGGAACGGATTCGCCAGATTGAAGCCAAGGCTTTGCGCAAATTGAGACATCCCAGCCGAAGCAAAAGGTTGAAAGATTACATCGAATAAATGGGCTGTGGAAAGACGATGCTAAGGGCCAAGAGATTACAACTATTGACAACAATGGTTGTGCTCCTCTATACTGTGGCTTAGTTGCGAGTTTTTTCTTGCACCCGGGCATATGTATCCGTCACTGCAGATTAAGCTTTCGCATATCATGTTTTATGTAAATTAACTGATATGAGGTGGAAAGGAAATGGAAAAAGTATCAACTGTTCTTGTAAGAGTATTGGCTTAAGACGGGAGAAGTCTGCCCTTTTTTAACAAGCCATCTCGAGAACAGTCGATATGATCCGAATCCTTTCTTACTCTGAAATAAAAAGTGGGTAAAGTGGGTAAGGTGAGTTCGCCTTACCCACTTTTTGTTTTCTGCTAACAGAAAAAGAAAAAAAGCATATTCATTCAATTTCATAACGTCTGTTTCTCCGGATGGCTTTCGTTTGTGAAGCAAATCGAAACCAAAAGGAGAGAAAAAAAGATGAGTATTTTAAACGTTACAGATTTGACGCATATGTATGGCGACCAGATGACATTCCAACGCTTGAATTTCCGGTTGCTCCCTGGAGAGCATGCCGGCCTGGTCGGCGTTAACGGCGCTGGCAAGTCGACCTTATTCCGTCTGCTTACAGGCAGCCTGCTGCCGGATGCGGGCTGCATCGAATGGTCGCCGCAGGCAAAGGTTGGATTTTTGGAGCAGCATATCAGCCTGCAGGCGGGAATGACCATCAGAGAGTATTTGGAGCAGGCGTTTTCGCATTTGTTTGCGATGGAAGCGGAAATGAACCGTTTAGCTGCACAACTTGCAGAGCCTGGGGATCAGCTTGAAATCCTTTTGCGCAAATACGGAGAACTGCAGGCTGCGCTGGAACATCATGAGTTTTACCGGATTTCCTCCAAAATCGAAGACATCGCTTCCGGTCTGGGCATCACCGACCTGGGGCTCGACAAAGACGTAAGCAAGCTGAGCGGCGGGCAAAAAACCAAACTTCTGCTGGCTAAGCTGCTGCTGGAAGAGCCGCAGGTGCTTTTGTTGGACGAACCGACCAACTACTTGGATAAGGTGCATATCGAATGGCTCACCGGTTATTTGAAACGTTACCAGCATGCTTATATCGTCGTTTCCCATGACGAGCATTTCCTGAACGAAATTACGACCGTGATCTTTCACTTAGCGCATCAAAATATCAAACGTTATCCCGGCAATTACCGGCAGTTTCAAAAGGAACTGGCGTTGGGGCAGGTCCAGCAGCAGACGGCGTACGAGAAGCAAACCAAGGAGATTCAAAAACTGGAAGACTTTATTGATAAAAATCGGATCCGCAAAGCCAAGCAGGCGAAAAGCCGCGAGAAAATGCTCAGCAGAATGGTCCGGGTGGAGAAACCAACGCATGGCCCTTCTCCGCGTTTTATGTTCGAGCTGCCGGGAGCTTCGGCTGGAGCGGCGGTTTTCGAAACGAAACAACTGCAGGTAGGTTATGACCGCCCCCTGTTCAAACCATTGTCGCTGAGGGTACGAAGAGGCGACAAGATCGCGATTGTCGGCGAAAACGGCGCCGGCAAGTCAACGCTGGTGAACACGCTGCTTGGCCATCTCAAACCGCTGGGCGGGGACTTACTCGTTCCAGAGCTGCTCCAAACGGCTTATTACCGCCAAGAGGACATCGCGCCGGCAGAGACGCCGCTTGTAAAGGTGCATTCGCTGCGGCCGGATCTGACGCACAAGGATATCCGTAAAGTGCTGGCGATGTCCGGACTTACGGCAGAACATATCATCAGGCCGATCCGGGCGCTCAGCGGCGGCGAGCAGGCCAAAGTGCGTTTGTCGGAACTGATGCTGACGCCAAGCCATCTGCTGGTTCTGGATGAACCGACGAATCATCTGGACACGAGGGCTAAGGAAGCGCTGAAAAAAGGGTTGATGGAATTTCCGGGTACGGTTCTTCTGGTCTCCCACGAGCCCGCCTTTTATGAGGGTTGGATTACGGATGTTTGGAAAGTGGGGGAGTGGAGAAACGCCCGCGAATAATTTTGAAGGGAAATCACGGCCCGCACTCGGCAGGCCGGCGGTAATCAAGAAGCTATGGAGAATATGCCTTCCATGTGATATACTGTAAATCCTTTCTAAGCGGGCTTACAGCTCACGACTAAGCACCAGCTTATCAGGACAGGGACGTTCTGTGGCAGCTTTGGACACGAAATATTTTGCAGATGAATGTCATAGAAACAGTCCTCCCGAAGCCTTTACGGCTTACGGAGAATCTTTTAGGAGGTAACTGAAATTGGAGCAAACTTTTCAAAGTGCCTATCAAGAGGAAAAACGAAGGCTGGATGCAACGATCGCGGAAATTGACAGACAGCTGCAGCGGCTGCGCAGCATTGAGGTTTATACCGGACATGATTTTACAGAGCAAGTGCTGGAGGCAGGACGCGAGGAGAAAAGACAAGCGTTGGCGAAAAGCCTGCCGGCCCCCTATTTCGGACGGCTGGATTTTCAGGGGGGGAAGGATTTGGAGCCAAGGCCGCTTTATATCGGCAAAATTGGCGTCGATCATGCTGAAATCGGCGAACAGCCGATGGTCATCGACTGGCGTGCGCCGATCGCCAGCGTATTTTATTCCTTCACAGGCGGGGACGAGCCGGCAGCCTACGAGGCGCCGGAGGGCATCATCGAAGGGATGGTGTATTTGAAGCGCAACTTGGTGATCCGTCAGCAGATTTTGGAACGGGTATCCGATACCTTCGACCGGAGCAGCGATCAGCCGGCCGTATCGGATGAGTTCCTCGTCTACCGGCTCGGCGAAAATAAAGACAACAAGCTGCGCGACATCGTCTCGACCATCCAGGCGGAACAGGACAAAATCATCCGTGCGGCCAAAAATACTGCCTTGATTATCCAGGGGGTTGCGGGAAGCGGAAAAACGACGGTGGCGCTTCATCGTCTTGCCTACTTGCTTTATCAATACAAGGAACAGATTACGGCTGAAAAAATGATTATTTTTGCGCCGAACCATATGTTCCTCGATTATATTTCCAATGTGCTGCCCGAACTTGGCGTGGCCGATATCCAGCAAAGCACCTTTGCGGATTGGGCCTTGCAGCTGCTCGGAATCGAACTTCCGGTTGCGGACGCATCGGAAACGCTCGCTTACTGGTTCGAATCGGCAGGGGGCATGCCTGAAGTGACAGACGAGGCTCCCGGCCGCTTCAAAGGCTCCATCGCGTTTATGAACATGGTTCGCGCCTGCGTGGAGTCCATGGAGAACGCTTCGGTGCCCGAAGCGGATTTCATACCATGGGAAGGAGCGGTCCTTTCGCGCGATACGATCCTCCACTGGTTCCATGAGGAATATAAACCTTATCCTTTGGCCAAACGCAAGGAGCGGGTTATGGCAAGAATTCACCGCTGGATCGAGATGGAGCTGAAAAAGTCGCCATCGGCCACCGTGCTGAAGGAACGGAAGAAAAAAGCTTCCCAGCGCGAAAAATCCTACGCATCCAAATGGCCGAAATATGAGCCGCTCATGCTTTATAAGATGATGTTCAAAGCAGCGAAAATGCAGGCAGGCTGGCCTGAAGAAGTGCTAAAGCCTATCCCTGGCGGCATCATGAAATCCACGCAAAAGGATTTGAAGCAAAACATCATTCGTGAAGAGGATCTGCCGGCGCTTCTGTATATGCATTATCTGCTGAACGATATTACGGGGGAACAGCGCTTCGACCATATCGTCATCGACGAAGCCCAGGATTTTTCCCCGTTCCAGGTTGCGGTGCTGGATCTGTTTGTCAAAGGCCATTCCTTTACCATTCTCGGTGATCTCTCCCAAGGCATTCATGCATACCGCGGCGTTCACGTCTGGGAGGAAATGAGTTCGCTCTATGCCCCCGACCAGACGGCCTATTTTGCGCTGACGCGCAGCTACCGGTCAACGATGGAGATCATCGAATTCGCCAACCGGATCTTGGAGAAGGGCGTGAAAAGCGATCTGCTGGCGGTGCCTGTATTCCGGAGCGGCAATCCTGTGCGATTGATTGCTTATGGAAACAAAGGGCAGCAGCGGGCCCAGGAGCTTCGCAAAGGGATGCAAAAGCTGTCCGCCGGCGAATACCGCACGGTCGCCATTTTGACCCGGACGCTCCAGGATGCGCAAGCGCTGTATGAGCGGCTACGGCCGGACATGCCGGAACTGCATTTGATCGATGGCGCCAAAAAGGTGTACGAGGGCGGCCTCTCTATCCTGCCTGTATACCTGTCAAAAGGTCTGGAGTTCGATGCGGTCATCGTTGCGGATGCGGATGAGCAGCATTACGGCGCTTCGGCCTGGGATGCCAAGCTGCTGTATGTCGGCTGCACGCGCGCGCTGCATGAGCTGTGGCTCATGCATGAAGGTCCTTTGCCGGATTTTTTGCAAAATATGAATGAAGATATCGCGGTTGCAGGCTGGTAACATGGTCAAACCAAAATGATCAAAAAAATCAGGTAAAGAATATATATACTTGTTCTTTCGCTTGAAGCGAAGCTCTAAATATGAGTTAATAAAGGTGTCGGACGGCCGACTACTTTCTACAGAAAGGAGCTGATGCAATTTTGATCACAAATTACGAGGTGGTTTCCGCCTAAAGCGGAAATCGCAATGTGCAGGGAGACCGGTACAGGTCTCCCTAATTACCTTTTAAAAATATACGTACATAACAGAAAGGAGGGAACGATAAAATGTTCAAAACCAAAACAGTTAAATCGAACCAACATATGTTTAAGGAGGACGTTTATCGTGAATTACAGAAATGGGAGGGATGTGCTTCCCCCTAGTTTGCTGAAGGAGCTTCAGAAGTATATTGAGGGTGAATTGATTTACATCCCGAAAAAAAGCAGTGAGCGTGTCGGCTGGGGAGTCAATAGCGGCACCCGGCAGATGATCGAACGCAGAAATAATGAAATATACGACCTTCATTGCAACGGTCATTCAGTGGAAGCCTTAACCAAAACCTATCATTTATCCGTGGAAAGCATCCGGAAGGTGATCTTCAAAAAGCGGGCGGAACGGGAAGCGGACGCAGTAAATCAAAATATGTCCGCGCGCCGCTAAGATCACATGCGAGCCATGGATAAAGAAATGCTTTTATACAAGCCATTTGCCTTGATAACCAGGGATTTTATAGCAATTATAAAAATAAATATTGATCCCTGCCCGAGGGCATCCCTAAAAGTTAAAAGAACTTAGGGATGCCTTTTTTCGCTTGCGGACTTGTCATGAACAAATCATGAATAACGGCAGATTACCTGTCCCATTCGTCTCGTATGGACGAAAAAAAACAGTCTCATAAAAAAGGGAGATCATCATGCGGCATCAAGTGACTGAAGAGTGGAATGAGGAGATGTGGCTTCAGGCTGAACCCATCTATCAGGAAGGTTTTCCGGAGCATGGGCGAAAAAACCGAAAACTGATTAAACGGATGTTTGAAAGAGGGCTGTGCGCGCTGCATCTCTGGCAGGTGCAAGGCGTTCCAACGGCCATGGCGCTGACGGGAATGGACCGGAAGGAAAATCTGCTGGTCATCGATTACATCGCAGTACGGGGCAGCGTTCGCGGCAAAGGTTTAGGTCTAGGTTGTCTGCAAGATCTAAAAACATGGGCGCAGGCCAAAAGCTGCAGAGGCATCGTCATCGAAGCGGAAGCGGATCCGTCCCCGGAAAACGAAAGGAGAATCGCTTTTTGGGTAAAAGCGGGGTTTACGTTAACGGATTACGTGCATGCGTATATCTGGGTGCCTGAAACATATAGAGCGATGTATCTGAGCTTGGATACGGAGAATCCCGTAAAATCACTAGAACAGGGCAAAAACTTGTTCAAAGCCATTCTTCGTTACCATGAAAAAGCTTACCGCGGCAGTAAATAATTTTTAATGTGCATATAGGATTGGGACAGCCACCTCGCCCGATTCGAGGGACTCCGGCTGGACGAGTATCCGGCGATATACCAAAAGCGCTGAAAAAATAGGAAATGGCAAGGATACCTGCAGCAGCCGGCAGGTATCCTGTTTTTCTGGGAGAATGTTATAAGAGACAACATACACACCCAATGGGAGGACTCAAGCGATGAATGAAAAGATTCAATATGCCGCACAGGTGAAGCCTACGGAAAGGCAGCTGTCCGTTCAGGAGATGGAATTTTATTCGTTTATTCATTTTACGGTTAATACATATACCGATGCCGAGTGGGGGACAGGAGAGGAAGATGCGTCGATATTTAATCCGACTGAACTTGATGCGGACCAATGGGTTGCAGCGGTGAAATCCGCCGGGATGAAGGGATTGATTTTGACATGCAAGCATCATGATGGATTTTGCTTATGGCCGAGCCGGTATACAGAGCATTCCGTCAAGAACAGTCCATGGAAAGGTGGACAAGGGGATGTGGTCCGGGAGGTATCCGAGGCCTGCCGCCGGGGAGGAATCAAATTCGGCATTTACCTTTCTCCTTGGGATCGGCATGAGCCGTCTTATGGCGATTCTGAGGTTTATAACGAATATTTCAAAAATCAGCTGCGGGAGCTTCTTACCGGATACGGCGACATCTTCTGCGTCTGGTTCGACGGCGCTTGCGGCGAAGGACCGAACGGAAAGCGGCAGGTGTACGATTGGGATGCTTATTATTCACTGATTCGGGAATTGCAGCCGGGAGCGGCCATTTCCGTATGCGGTCCGGATATCCGTTGGTGCGGGAATGAAGCGGGACATTGCCGCGAATCGGAGTGGAGCGTCGTGCCGGCATTTCTTCGCGACAATGAAAAAATCCAGGAAAATTCCCAGCAGGAGGATGACCGTGAATTTGCCCGCAAATACAGCTCGGAGGATGAGGACTTGGGGAGCAGGCAGGTGATCGAGCAGGCGGATGAGTTGATCTGGTATCCTGCCGAGGTGAATACGTCGATCCGTCCGGGATGGTTCTATCATGCGGCGGAGGATGAGCAGGTGAAGCCGCTGGAAGAACTCATCGACGTCTATTACGGGGCTGTTGGCGGCAATGCCACGTTTTTGCTGAATCTTCCGCCTGACCGCCGTGGACTCATCCATGAAAATGACGTGCAGCGCCTGAAGGAGCTTGGGGAATGGATGAAGAAGACTTTCCATGCCAATCTGGCATCGGGAGCCTCCGCGCTAGGATCGGAGACGTCGGACGGCCATGATGCCGCATCGGTGCTTGACGGCAGCCGGGATACATTTTGGGCGCCGCATGAAGGGACGGAGCAGGCTTCGGTGACTTTGGACCTGCAGAAAACAGTGAAGTTTGACCATGTCGTGCTGCAGGAATACCGGTACACCCAGCGGATCGAACGCTTCCAACTGGAATATATGGAAGAAGGCGAATGGCATACGTTCTTTAAGGGAACGGTCATCGGATACAAACGCATCTGCCGTTTTCCGGCCGTGACAAGCCGTTATATCCGGCTTACGATTACCGAGTCCAGATGGTGTCCGAATGTTTCCGCATTTGAAGTGTACTACGGCGGTTAAAGCGAATGATCTGCCCGGCCCGGGTATGGTATGATAGGGGGGACAGCTTCAGTTACTATTGCACATGCATGACCGCTGCGGCTACGGATCGTTCTTACGATCGCTGTTGCCTCCAGATTTCTTGAATCTATCCTATTAAGGATAAAAATCCGGAGACAGCTTATGCTTTCGATGCTAGTTTTCCTTCGGAAAGCTTTTAGGCGAACGCTAACGCTTCTTCAGAACGATTCCGTCCCCTCCGCTACTACGTCTGTAAATATACGTAACTGAAACTTAATGATGTTGATTTTAGCTCAAGGACGTGAGTACAGATGGACTTATTTTCTTTCCAGCAGGAGGAAGAGCGTGACGGGAGATTGCTGGCCGACCGGATGCGCCCGACCACGCTGGATGAATATATCGGGCAGGAACATATTATCGGACCCGGCAAGCTGCTGCGCCGGGCGATCGAAGCGGACCAGGTAACTTCCATCCTTTTATACGGCCCGCCGGGCTGCGGGAAAACGACGCTGGCCCACATCATCTCGCAAAAAACGCAGGCCGATTTTGTACGCTTGAATGCGGTGGATGCATCCGTCAAGGACGTGCGCGAAGTCATCGACCGCGCGCAAAACAATAAAGCGATGTATGGAACAAAAACGATTCTGTTTCTGGATGAAGTGCATCGCTTCAACAGCTCGCGGCAGGATGCGCTGCTGCCGGCGGTGGAGAAAGGAACGATTATTTTCATTGGGGCGACGACGGAGAACCCGTTTCATTATGTCAACGGGGCTTTGATGAGCCGCTCCACCCTGTTTCAACTGCAGCCTTTAACGAGAGAACATTCCATGAAAGCGATGAAGCGGGCGCTTGCCGACGAGGGCAAAGGGCTCGGATTCATGAAGCTGCGGGTTGATGAAGAGGCGTTGGATCATATCGCGACGATGGCAAACGGAGACATCCGCCGGGCGTTAACCGCGCTTGATCTTGCGGCCATGACGACGCCGCCCGAAGACGACGGCACCGTTCACGTTACGCTCGAAGTGGCGGAAGAATCGATCCGCCGACCGACGGTACGTGCGGATGAATCGACGCAATACGACGTGCTGTCGGCTTTTCACAAGAGCATCCGCGGCTCCAGCGACGCCGCCTTGTTCTGGTTCCTCTACGCGGTGGAGAAGCTCGGCATGGACCCGATGGTGTTCATCCGCCGCCTGATTGCCGCCAGCAGCGAGGATATCGGCCTTGCCAACCCGCAGGCCATGGTGCAGGCCGTCAGTGCTTTGGAGGCATACCGGAACAACGGCTGGCCGGAAGCGAAGCTGAATATCGCGCAGGCGATCCTGTTTGCGGTCGAAAGTCCGAAATCCAACGCTGTTTATACGGCGATTTCGCGGGCGATGACGGCGATTGATGAGCTGAAATCGGCAGAGGTGCCCCTGCATCTGCGCGATACGCATTATAAAGGAGCCGTGAAGCTTGGACATGAAGGATATAAGTATCCCCATGATTACCCCGGACATTATGTCAAACAGGATTATTTGCCTAAGGCGATTTCGCGCCGCGTGTTTTACCAGGCTACGGAGCAGGGGAACGAAGCCAAAATTCAGATCAACCAGGAGCGCAGACGCAATCAGTTTCTTTCCAGAGATGAATAATCGTATTACAGGGAAATATTCAAACAACGAGCAGGATTCCATATATGGGATATAGAATGTTTTGCACAGACAAGAAAAAAGCCGCTGTCCGGATTGACCGGACAATGGCTTAAGGTCTGTGCATTATTTTTGCTTGATGGCAGGCGGCTCGAACGGGATTTTCTCCACTTTATCGATGATCCCGCCACCGAGGCAAACCTCATCCTGATAGAATACGACGGCTTGGCCCGGCGTAATTGCTTTTTGCTGCTGGGCAAACCGAACATGAACGGTTCCGTTCTCCAGCCATTCCAGCGTAACTTGCTGATCGGGCTGCCGGTAGCGGAACTTGGCGGTGCAGTTGAAAGGTTCTTTGGGCACATTCCCTTCGCCTGCAATCCAGTTCACGCCTGTAGCAATCAATCCCGTCGAATACAGGCTGGGGTGCTTGTCTCCCTGCACGACGTATAGAATGTTGTGCTCTAAATCTTTGTCGGCTACGAACCAAGGCTCGCCGTTACCTGAACCGCCGATGCCGAGGCCCTGGCGCTGACCAAGCGTGTAGTACATCAGGCCGTCATGACGGCCTTTGATTTCGCCGGTAACGATATCCACCATATTGCCGGATTGGGCAGGCAAATATTGGCTTAGAAATTCCTTGAAATTGCGTTCGCCAATAAAGCAGACGCCTGTGCTGTCCTTCTTCTTGGCCGTGTACAGACCTGCGGCTTCCGCGATGCGGCGGACCTCGGGTTTGGGAAGATGGCCGATCGGGAACATCGCTTTGGACAGCTGTTCCTGATTCAATGCATTCAAGAAATAGGTTTGGTCTTTATTGTTGTCCACGCCGCGTAGAAGCTTGAAGACGCCGTCTTCTTGCACGAGGCGGGCGTAATGGCCTGTAGCGACATAATCGGCGCCGAGATCGAGCGCTTTATTCAGAAATTCACCGAATTTGATTTCGCGGTTGCACATGACATCCGGATTTGGTGTACGTCCCGACTTATATTCATCCAAGAAATAGGTAAATACTTTATCGAAATACTCTTTCTCGAAATTGACTGTGTAATAAGGGATATCTATCTGTTCGCACACACGGCGCACATCTTCTGCGTCCTGCTCGGCGGTGCAGACCCCGAATTCATCGGTGTCGTCCCAGTTCTTCATGAAAATGCCGATGACATCGTACCCCTGCTCCTTGAGCAGAAGCGCGGTAACCGAAGAATCAACGCCGCCGGACATCCCGACGACAACGCGTGTGTTTTGGTTGTTGTTTGACAAGAATAATCACCATTTCTATTTTGAAATTGTGCCCATGAACGTATTGTAACATAACCTGTCATGATTCACATCAGAAAAGCTTTTGTCCATAAGTGAAGAACATTTTAGAGTTTTGTCATTGTTTATTTACCAAAAAGCTGCCGGATATGTTAACATAAGCAAAGGGTTATGATCGGAATACGCAGATTTGCCTCAGGGCTTTTAGGTCTGACGGAGTCCGGACAAATTAACGAAACATGAATTTTTTGAAAGAGGTGCCATCTTTGAAGATATCGACAAAAGGGCGTTATGGCTTGACGATCATGATGGAGCTTGCGGCGAAATACGGCGAAGGCCCCATCTCTTTGAAAAGCATTGCTGAGAAAAACCAGCTTTCCGAGCATTATTTGGAGCAGCTGATCGCTCCGCTGCGGAATGCGGGGCTTGTCAAAAGCATCCGCGGGGCATACGGCGGTTATGTTCTTTCCCGCGAAGCGTCCGAAATTACAGCCGGAGACGTTATCCGTGTTCTGGAGGGGCCGATTTCCCCGGTGGATTTTACCGAAGAAGACGATCCGGCCAAGCGGAATCTGTGGCTTCGTATCCGTGATGGCATTGCCAATGTGCTGGACTCGACCACGTTGTTTGATTTGATATCCTATCAGGAGCAGGATACCGCCGATAACTACATGTTTTACATTTAAAAAAGGAGATGCTTCAGATGAATTCCATTTATTTGGATCATGCGGCATCCACACCCGTACATCCAGAAGTTGCGCAAGAAATGCTGAAAGTGATGACAGGCCAATACGGCAATGCATCCAGCGTCCATGCTTTCGGCCGCTTAGCCAAACGCACGGTGAGCGGCGCCCGGGACCGGATTGCCAAGGCCCTTTCCTGCCATCCGGATGAACTCGTATTTACCGCTGGCGGAACGGAAAGCGACAATCTCGCTATTTTCGGCGTCCTTTCCGCCACCGCTAATACCGGTAAGCATATTATAACTTCAGCTATCGAGCATCATGCGGTTTTGCATGCTTGCGAAGAGCTGGAGAAGACGGGATATCGCGTCACCTACCTGCCGGTTGATTCTACAGGAAGGGTTCGTGTAGAGGATGTTAAGAGCGCATTGACAGAAGAAACGGTGCTGATCACCGTCATGTACGCCAATAATGAAGTCGGCACGGTGCAGCCGGTCAGGGAAATCGGCGAGCTTGCGCGCAGCCGCGGCGTTCTTTTCCATGTGGATGCCGTTCAGGCTTTGGGCGCTGTACCGATATCTTGCCATGATCTGCCGGTGGATTTAATGAGCTTTTCCGCTCATAAAATCAACGGGCCCCAAGGAGTTGGCGCCCTTTATGTCCGCCGAGGGGTGCATCTTGGGCCGCGTTTGCATGGAGGGCTTCAGGAGAAAAAACGCCGCGCCGGAACCGAAAATATCGCGGGAATCGCCGGCTTCGCCAAGGCGGTGGAGATTGTAACGGCCCAATTGGAGAAGCGCAGAGATCATGATTTTGAGCTCCGGCAAACATTTATCCGCTTGCTGGAACAGAAACTTGGAGAAGACTCGTTTATTATCAATGGACATCCCTCTGAATTTTTACCTCACATTTTGAATATCAGCTTCCCGGAAACAGATACGGAGACGTTTCTGATGAACCTGGATATGGAAGGCGTTGCGGCAGCCAGCGGCTCGGCATGCACTTCGGGTTCAATTGAACTGTCCCATGTACTTCAGGCTATGAAACTTCCACAAAATGTTTTGCGTTCCGCGATTCGTTTTAGCTTTGGTTTGGGTAATACTACTGAAGATATGGAATACGCCACTGAAAAAATTGCAACCATTCTTCGTCGTTTACGTAATAGAAGTTAGGGATTCTCTATGTATGGACAAGGAGGGATATGTATTCCATACCACCCGGAAACCGGAAAAGGACGGATGCCCTGGGCATCGGTCCCGCCCATAGCGGGACTCCTTCGGGTTTCAATTTCAGTTGGATAGGTGGGATCCTGACCGTGAAGTTCCAAGAATTGATCGGGCTTGCCGTTTTTGATGTGGAAAAAGGCAAGGCGATCGGCAAGATCAACGATGTTCATATTAGCGAAGACTGGAAGATTCAAGCGATGGAGCTTGAAGGCAAAGGTCTCTTTTCCAGCTCGGCCAAGTCAGTATCCTGGGAGGATATTCTGGCCTATGGCGAAGACGCTGTGATGATTCGTAATCAACAGGCTGTTCGAAAGACGGAAGCCGACGATATACAATTCACTTACCTTCTGGGTAAAAACAAATTAAAAGATTTAAGCGTCCTTACGGAGGACGGCGTTCTTCTCGGTAAGGTATCGGACGTTTATTTTGACCAGGAAATGGGAAATACAATACTAGGTCTGGAAATCAGCGACGGTTTCGTCTCGGATTTGATGGAAGGCCGGAAATGGTTGCCGCTCGCGCAGGACATGTCCATCGGGAAAAATGCGATCATGGTTCCTTCAAGAAGCGAGGAACGCCTGGAGAAAACCATTCATTCTGTTAACGGATAGGTGATATATGAATATGAGTATGAGATGTCCTAACTGCAATTCCAAAGATATCGGTAAAATCGGCTCCCATCAGTTTTATTGCTGGGGCTGCTTTATTGAACTTACGGTCAACGGGGAGAAAATGTCCGTTTATCAAGTAGAGGAAGATGGAACGCTCAGTTCGCTGGATGATCTGTTTTTCGAGGAAATTCCCCAGGAATTCCCGCACATTCATGCATCGAATTAAAGGGCTTATAAACCTGAATCTTCTTTAGAAAAGAAGCCTATCACTAGCGCTCGCTTGCTGGCGCACGTTAGTGAGGGGCTTCTTTTTTATATAAGTTGAACAAGTGGTTGTCTTTTTTTGATCGTATGCCGATATGTTTTTTTACTATTTCAGTGCGGTTATGGCCTCGAACGCAAGGGAACCAAAGGTTAATTTCTCGCTTTCGTACATATAATAACGTGTACAGCAAGTCCGAAAGGAGGATAGCCGCTTGGAGAAGCTGACCGCAAACAAATGGTTCCGTCTTTTGATCTGGTTCATTCTCGCCCTGATCGCGCTTTATTTCATATGGCAGCTGCGCCCCATGTTCACGAACGTCTACCGGTTTCTTAAAGCCGTATTTGCGCCCTTTATCGTCGCGATGATCATCTCTTACGTATTAAACCCCGTCGTTTGCCTGCTAGCCGACCGGAAAATGCCGCGAAGCATTGCGGTACTGCTGATCTACGCGGTGTTTCTTACCAGTTTGGCGGTCATTCTTATCAACTTGATTCCGATGCTGCTGGAGCAGATTGAAGAGCTGAATGAGCATTTGCCGGAAATGACCATGCATGCCCAGAGCCTGATGACGCGTCTGGATCAGAAACTATTGCCCGGGGGAGTCACGGCTGGCGTAAACCAATGGTTTCTGCGCTGGGAGGATCGGATTGCGGCGGGGATTTCCGACTTTATCGACAATATCGGCACAACGATCAATCTGGTGCTAAACATATTCATCATCCCGTTTCTCATCTTTTATATCCTTAAGGACTTCGACGTGTTCGAACGGGCAATCGTTTCGTACCTGCCCCGTTCCCGGAGAAAGGCGACGGTCAGCCTGCTTAAGGAAATCGATCTGGCGCTGGGCAATTACGTGCGGGGGCAATTTCTCGTCTGCTTGATCATCGGCGTGCTTGCTTACATCGGATATATGCTCGTCGGCATGCCTTATGCGTTATTGATGGCGAGCATCGTGGCCGTTTTTAATATCGTTCCTTATCTGGGCCCTTTTCTGGGAGCGGCTCCGGCGGTGGTGATGGCATCGACCATCTCATGGAGAATGGTGCTGCTTGTCATCGTCGTCAACTGGATATGCCAGCTTTTGGAGAGCAATGTCATTTCGCCGCAGGTGGTGGGCAAAACGCTTCATTTGCATCCTATGACGATTATTTTTGCGCTGCTGGTTGGAGGGGAGATTGCGGGCGTTATGGGGCTGATTCTGGCCGTTCCGTTTTTTGCGGTGCTTAAGGTGCTTCTTCAGCATTTTTTTGCTTATTACATCAAGCGAAAAACGACATAAAGCCGCCTCATTGACATTCAAATCATCCGCCGATATACTTGTTAACATATGAGCAAAATAGACAAAACGGCGATGAAATAAAGTACGGCGGGAGCACTCCATGGACAGAGAACGGATTCCTTCATGCGTTACAGCGTGTCGGCTGCAAGAATCCGCATGCGGGTACCGGCCGGAAAGCTGATTTCGGAGTGCGGGCAAAACCCGCCGGTTGGCCCCGTTATAGGCTGATACGAGGAGATCGTTCCCCTTGAGGCGGTGCGCGCGAAAACGCTGCGGACAGGCAAGAGCGATAACCAGGGTGGTACCGCGATATGATCGTCCCTGAATAATATTTCAGGGGCGTTTTTATGTTGTTTTTTGAACCTGAAATAAACAATATCAAATCTGGAGGCTGTACATGATGAAAGCAAGTGAAATTCGTTCAAAATGGCTGGAGTTTTTTGCTAGTAAAGGACATAAAATCGAACCAAGCGCACCGCTTGTTCCGCACAACGACCCGTCGCTGCTGTGGATCAATGCCGGCATGGCTCCGCTCAAACCTTATTTTGACGGCCGGGTCAGCCCGGAAAATCCGCGTCTGACCAACTCGCAAAAATGCATTCGCACCAACGACATTGAAAATGTAGGCAAGACCCGCCGCCACCATACGTTCTTCGAAATGCTCGGCAACTTCTCGATCGGAGATTACTTCAAAGAAGAAGCCATTACTTGGGCTTGGGAGTTTCTGACCGGAAAAGAATGGATCGGATTTGATCCGGAACGTCTGTCGGTAACGGTATATCCGGAGGATGAGGAAGCTTTCAAGCTTTGGAATGAGAAAATCGGGCTGCCTGCAGAACGCATCGTGAAGCTGGAAGACAACTTCTGGGATATCGGCGAAGGTCCTTGCGGCCCATGTACCGAAATTTTCTATGACCGCGGCGACGCTTACGGCGACCTGTCCGATCCGGAAATGTATCCGGGCGGCGAAAACGAGCGTTTCCTGGAAGTATGGAACCTCGTATTCTCTCAATTCAACCATAACAAGGACGGCTCCTATACGCCGCTTCCAAATAAAAATATCGATACGGGCGCAGGCTTGGAACGTTTCGCATCGATTCTGCAAAATGTGGACTCGAACTTCGACACCGATTTGTTCCAGCCGATCATTCAGCAAACGGCTAAGCTTGCCGGCGTGAAATATAACGACAGCACGGAAAAAGACGTGGCGCTTAAAGTCATTGCCGACCATATCCGCACGGTTGCTTTTGCCGTCGCCGACGGCGTGCTTCCTTCCAATGAAGGCCGCGGTTATGTCATCCGCCGTTTGCTCCGCCGCGCCGTTCGTTACGGCAAGGTGCTGGGTCTGGACCGTCCATTCCTCTATACGCTGACCGAAACCGTTGGCGACATTATGGGCGTATACTATCCGGAAGTTGTTGAAAAACGTGAATTTATCGAAAAGGTGATTCGCACCGAGGAGGAACGTTTCCACGAAACACTGTCCGAAGGCCTTGCCATTTTGGAAGAGATCAGCAAAAAAGCGCTGGAAAGCGGCAGCAAAATGATCAGCGGTCCCGATGCTTTCAAACTGTACGATACTTACGGATTCCCGTTTGATTTGACCGAGGACTTTGCTGCAGAGCATGGGCTTACGGTGGATCGCGAAGGTTTCGATGCTTCCATGCAGGAACAGCGTGACCGCGCGCGTGCGGCCCGTCATGAAAGCGGCGGGATGAAGGTGCAGGGCGGCGTACTTTCCGACTATACGGTTAAAAGCGAATTTGTTGGATATAATGACACGGTAAAAGAGTCGAAAATTTTGGCCATCATTGTGGATGATGCCATGGTGGATATGGCCGGGGAAGGACAATCTTGCCAGGTTGTTCTCGATGCGACTCCTTTCTATGCCGAAAGCGGCGGCCAGGTCAGCGATGAAGGGCTTCTGCGCGGCGGCACCGTAACCGCGAAAGTGGAAGGACTCTTTAAGGCGCCCCATGGGCAGCATGTGCATATCGTAACGGTGGAAGCCGGAGACCTGAAGGTCGGCGAGACGGTAAAAGCGGAAGTGGATCAAAGCAAACGCCGCGATATCGTGAAAAACCATACGGCGACTCATTTGCTGCACAAAGCGCTTAAAGAAGTGCTTGGCGACCATGTCAATCAGGCAGGATCTTTGGTCGAACCGCAGCGTCTTCGTTTTGACTTCTCCCATTTCGGGAGCATCGCGCCGGAAGAGCTGGCCGACATCGAGCGCCGCGTGAATGAGCAGATTTGGAACGGCATCGATGTGAACATCGAATACAAACCGATCGACGAGGCGAAAGCGATGGGCGCCATGGCCCTCTTCGGCGAAAAATACGGCGATATCGTGCGCGTCGTACAGGTTGGCGATTACAGCCTTGAGCTTTGCGGCGGATGCCATGTCCGCAATACGTCGGAAATCGGTATTTTCAAGCTTGTGAGCGAAAGCGGGATCGGTTCCGGGGTACGCCGGATCGAAGCGGTAACTGGACGCTCCGCGTATCAGTTTATCGAAGGCCAGCTGGATTTGCTGAAGCAATCTGCCGAGCTGCTGAAATCCAATCTGCAGGATGTGCCGAAGCGGATCGAATCCGTACATGCCCAAGTGAAGGAACTCAGCCGTGAGAACGAATCGCTGCAAAGCAAGCTGAGCATGATTGAAGCAGGTCAATTGACCGAACAGGTCAAATCAGTAGGCGGCAAGGAACTGCTTGCGGTCCGCGTCAACGTCGGCAGCATGGATGCGCTCCGGAATCTTGCGGACGAGCTGAAAAATAAGCTTCCTTCCGCTGTGCTGGTTCTAGGCGCGGCAATCGAAGATAAGGTCAACTTCGTCGTATCGGTGCCGCAGGAGCTGACCAAGTCCGGTCTGCATGCAGGCAAGCTCGTGAAGGAAATTGCGACGGTTTGCGGCGGCGGAGGCGGCGGCCGTCCGGATATGGCGCAGGCAGGCGCCAAAGATGCAAGCAAGCTGGATGAGGCGCTTAAGCTGGCTGAAGAACTGGTAGCCAAAGCATAAAATATGTTAAAGGAGGATTTTGCAGACCTGAACTAAGGTTGTGCAAAATCCTTTGATTAAAATATATGATATGACATATAATTCGAATAAATTTCGTATTATTTGTCCTGGAGTTTACTTACATCGGGATGATTATGTTATATTAGAAGAGGAAATGAAGCCTTAGGGATCAATTCGTCTGAGCATGCCGCCAAGCATGCTTTTGAAGAAGCGAGGTGTTTCGAATGGACTCCATGGATAAGACGATGAAGTTTAATGTGAAGGGCGATGAGAAGGAAGCATCCGCCAAGGATATCCTTCTTACGGTGTATGATTCATTGGTTGAGAAGGAATATAATCCGATCAACCAGATTGTCGGCTATCTTCTCTCGGGAGATCCGGCGTACATCCCTCGCCATAACAATGCCAGAAGTTTGGTAAGGAAAAAAGAGCGTGATGAGTTGATTGAAGAGCTGGTCCGGTTCTATTTAGCCAATCACCGATAGGAGAGTTGTAACTTGAGAATCATGGGATTGGACTACGGCGACCGCAAAATTGGTGTTGCCGTCAGTGATTTACTCGGATGGACCGCGCAGGGGGTTGAAGTGGTGGAACGCCGCCGCGACGGCTCTGAAATGCAGCGTATCGCGGAATTGACCCGCGAGTACGAAGTGGAGGAAATCGTCGTCGGTTTGCCTAAAAATATGAATGGCAGCATCGGCCCCCGCGGAGAAATCTGTATTGATTTCGCTGACAAGCTTAAAGACATGCTGAAATTACCCGTCCACCTGTGGGATGAGAGGCTGACAACGGTGTCTGCCGAGCGGACACTGATTGAAGCCGATGTCAGCCGAAAGAAGCGTAAGCAAGTTGTGGATAAAATGGCTGCAAGCTTGATTTTACAAAATTATTTGGACTCAAAGACTAAAGGGTGAGGGTGATAACAGATGACTAATGAGCGTAACTATTTTGAGGAAGAACCGGATATTATTTATATTCCCGACGACGAAGGCAATGAAGAAGAATTCGAAGTCATCATGAAATTCGAAGTTGACGGATCGGATTCCAAGTACATGATGGTTGTTCCGCTGGAAGCGTCAGACGATGACACGGATGAAGTGTATGCCTTCCGCTATGAGGAAGACGGGGACGACCTTAAGCTTTACATGATCGAAGACGATGATGAGTGGGAGATTGTGGAGGAAACTTTCAATACACTCGTCGCTGAGCTTGATGGAGGTAATGAGCATGAATGATTTCTCTGCAGACCAGGCCGTATGGACTTCCGTTTTGAAGGAAACATTCGGTCCGACTGTGGAGCTGGAAGACGAAGACGGTTCCACCGAAGTCTACGATCTTGCAGCGGAATTTGAAGTATGCGGTCAAACCTATGCGGTTCTGCAAAGTCCTGGGAACAAAGACGGTGAATACAACATTTTGAAAGTAGTCAAGTCGCCGGAAGGTAATATGGAGCTTGTGACCATCGATGACGATGATGAATGGGAAAATATTACCGAGCTTTACGACGAAATGACCTTTCCTGAGGATCGCGAGGATTGATTGTGCGCACTTTGCGGCTGCTTGGTGAAGGCTGAATTCAAACATGAATAACCTGAAGAGGGCGGTGCAGACCGTCCTTTTTGGCTGTGAAGGGTTGGATTTTTTTGAAAGCTGTCAAAGTTGTGATTGTGATTCTGGTCATCCTGCTGCTTGGAGCAGGCGGGGGCGCCTATTATATATGGAACGGTCTGCAGCCCGTCAAAGCTTCGGATCAAGCTGTACAATTTACCATCGAACCCGGAAGCGGCACGTCCCAAATCGCACAGGTTTTGCATAAAAACGGCTTAATCAAAAATGAAACGATATTTAAAGGGTATCTGAAGTGGAAGAAAGAAGGGACGCATTTTAAGGCTGGTGTTTACGAGGCCAAGCCGGGGATCACGTTGGACGAGCTGATTGCCAAATTGAACAGCGGGGATGTCATGAAAGAATCGATGAACCGGATCACGATTCCCGAAGGGTATACCATTGAGCAAATAGCGCAAAAGGTAAGCGAGGCAACCGGGACGCCAGCGGATGCTTTTTTGCAGGTGGCTGATCATCCGGGGAATGAGGCGACCGTTGCTTTTAGTGAGGCTGCGAAGATCGGGAATCTAAAACACGCGGCAGAAGGATATTTGTTCCCGGAAACCTATGAGTTTAAAAAGGACGCCGGCGTCAATGACATTTTTCATAGAATGATGGAACAAATGCAAAGTAAGATTGACAACATTCCCGACCTGCAGCAGAGATTAAAAGATCGAGGCATCACGCTGCATGAGATGCTGACGATTGCGTCGCTTGTTGAACGCGAGGTTGTCGTGGATAAGGAGCGTCCGCTTGTGGCCGGAGTCATTTATAATCGTATTGATAAAAAAATGAAGCTGGAAATCGATGCTACCGTACAGTATGCGCTCCCTGAGCCGAAGGAAAGGCTGCTATATAAAGATTTGAAAGTGGAGAGTCCTTATAATACCTATTTGCATGAAGGCCTTCCGCCAGGACCAATCTGCAGTCCAAGCCTTGCGTCTATTGAAGCCGCATTAAGTCCGGAAGCATCCGATTATTTATATTACGTCACCAAGAAGGACGGTTCGCATGAGCATTTATTTGCCAAGACGTATCAAGAGCATTTAAACAATATCAAAAAGAGTAAAAGCTAAGCCGAAATAAAAGAGGTGCGGTATGACGAAACAACATAAGCTAATGATTACAGCCGGATCATTGGAGGAATGTTCAGCATATATCGATGCGGGCGCAACGGAGCTGCTGATCGGCGATAGACGGTATGGGATCCGGATGCCGGGGTATTTCCTGGAAAACGATATTCGAGAAGCAGTGCGTCTGGGACAAGCACGCGGCGTCGATGTCATCGTAAACATGACCAACGTCATGACCAATGATATGCTGGAAATGCTGCCGGATTACGCAGCATTTTTGCAGGATGCCGGGGTATATGCGGTTGAATTCAGCGACCCCGCGATTATGGCTGCGGTCAAAAAATATGCGCCATCGCTTAAGCTTCATTGGAATGCGGAAATGATGTCCACCAATTATGCGACAGCCAATTACTGGGGACGCAAAGGGGCGTCGCGTATTGCCGCGGCCAAGGAACTCAATATGGATGAGATTTTGGAGCTGAAGCAGCATCTGGACATTGAAGCGCAAGTTCAGGTTCACGGCATGACGAATATTTACCACTCCAAACGGAGGCTGGTGGAAAGCTATATGATTCGTCAGGGGCGTCCTGTTGACGGCGGGAGCCTGAATATAGACCGCGGCCTTTTCCTGACCGAGGATGAGCGCCCGGGGGAAAAGTATCCAATCTATGAAGACGAGAGCGGAACGCATATTATGAGCTCCGATGACATTTGCATCCTGGAGGATTTGCATCTGCTGCTGCAGGCCGGAATCGAAAGCCTGAAAATTGAAGGGCTTTTGAAACCGATCGCTTATAATACGGCCGTCATTAAGGCTTATCGCAAGGCCATCGACGCATATGCGGCAGACCCTGGCAGCTATCGTTTCCAGGAAGAATGGCTGGATCCGATTCGCGAGCTGCAGGATCCGGAGCGCGAACTGACCTTCGGATTTTTTTACAAGGAACAAGTTTATTAAGCAAGAGGGGGACCATTACCGTGGAAAGTACATTATACAAACCGAAATATCGTGGGGAGCGGGTCCGCCTTGCGAAGCCGGAGCTTTTGGCGCCGGCCGGGAATTTGGAGAAACTGAAATTCGCTGTCCATTATGGAGCGGACGCAGTATACATTGGCGGACAAAAATACGGGCTCAGATCCAATGCGGACAATTTTTCATTCGAGGAAATGCGCGAAGGGGTCGAGTTTGCCAAGCAGTACGGGGCAAAAGTATTCGTAGCAACCAACATCTATGCCCATAATGAAGATCTCGACGGAATCGAGGAATATTTGCTGGGTCTGCGTGACGCAGGAATTGCGGCGATTATCGTCGCGGATCCGGCCATTATCGAAGTGGCACAGCGCGTAGCACCGGAGATTGAGGTTCATCTCAGCACCCAGCAATCCACCCTGAATTGGCAGGCGGTGCAATTCTGGAAAGAGGAAGGCTTGCCGCGCGTCGTGTTGGGCCGGGAAGCAAGCCTGGAAGAAATATGCGAAATCAAAAAACATGTCGACGTTGAAATCGAAGCATTTATTCATGGGGCCATGTGTTCATCGGTTTCGGGACGCTGCGTATTGTCCAACCACTTTACGGACCGGGACTCCAACCGCGGAGGCTGCTGTCAGTCCTGCCGCTGGAAATACGACCTGTATGCAGACGGCGGGAATATGGCGGAAGGTTTCGCCGAAGCGGCTGCCCCGGCAACGATGGAACCGGGCGTTACGCGGATACCTCTCTTTGGCGAAGAGGATATTGCGTTTACGATGGGATCGAAGGACCTCTGTATGCTGGAGCATATTCCGGACTTGATTGAAGTCGGCATCGACAGCTTCAAAATCGAAGGACGGATGAAATCCATCCATTACGTAGCTACGGTCGTGAACGTGTATCGCCAGGCCATCGATGCTTATTTCGCCGATCCTGAACATTATATGCTTAAGCCGGAATGGCTGGAAGAGCTCAATAAAGCGGCGAACCGCCCGCTGAACACCGGATTTTTCTATGATACGCCGGATCATGAGGATCATATCTACGAACCTGAGGATAAAGCGGCGCCGTTTGACTTTGCGGGGCTTGTGCTCGAATATGACGAAGCGACTCAAACAGCCCTTATACAGCAACGGAACTTCTTCAAAAAAGGCCAGGAAATCGAATTTTTTGGCCCGAAAGGCACCTTTTTTAAACAAACGGTAGGCGAAATATGGGATGAAGAGGGACAACTTCTGGATGTAGCACGCCACCCTTTGCAGCGCATTCGCATGAAGGTGGATCATCCGGTCGCATATTTTGACATGATGCGGAGAAAGCATTCTTAGGTCGTTTTTCACAAAAAATTCACAGAGCAAGCTGCTGGACACTATTGTTCAGCGGCTTTTTTTGTATAGGGACGTAAGAAGCATGCATATTAGGAAAATAGTTGTAAAGAATTTTGCGAAAAACCAAAGGATAATGGTGGAAAATGTCGAAGAATAAGATATAAGGTTAGAAATTTAAGCGGTAGGTGAGGAAATTGGGAGAGGTTCAAAAGAAAGAACAGGAAGAAGGTAAGAAAAAACGCTGGGGGAAACAGCAGCATAAAGGAGAACAGGAGGTGGCGGCAATTCCCAAGAAAGATGATGCGGGTAAGATGAAATTCAGCATACGCGGCGCTGGAGCACAGCTCAGCAGGATGAATCCTTCCAAATCCGTCGGCGTGAAGCTGTTTTTGATCTTTTTTGTGGCCATCGTATTTTTTGTGCTGATTTTAGGTCTTACGTCGTATAGCAAGGCCAAGAGCACTATTCAGCAAAATGCGGCAACTGCGAATAAACAGACCATTATACAAACATCCCAAAAGCTTGACATCATTTTGAAGCAATATGAGGATACTGCGCTGCTGATTTTCTTTGATCCCGAAATGCAAAGCTTGATTAACGACTTATCGTCTACACAGACAAGCGCGTACGATATGTTTGTCTTGAACGATAAAATAGGCAAAAAGCTGAGTAATCAGATCAACAGCGGTAGCATCAAATCCATTTATTTGGTGCCTTCGAAGGAAGATCAAAATCCGATCGTTGCCGGAAGCGCAGGCATCGATATGTCGGAAGTACGCAATGAGGCTTGGTACAAGGAAGCTAAAGGCAAAAATAAAGCCTTCTGGATTCCGACCGAAAAGGGAAAAGACGGGACAAATAGTTTCAGGCTCGTCCGTCCTCTGCAAAGTTTGTCCAATAGCGGGCAAACCTATATGATAGTCTTCGAGTTGAAAGCATCGACCATTGAAGATCAATTAAAAAATATCGATTTGGGCGAAGGCAGCAAACTGCAGCTGGTCTCGGCCGACAACAAGGTAGTCGCTTCCAGCGATGACGGGGAGGCGGGGAAAGAATCGGTATTTACCTTCATGCAGGGTCAGAAGGATGCCGCAAGCAGTCTGGAAACCAAAGACGACAAGGGCAACGGCGTATTGGCCGGTTATGACACTTTGCATGTTAACGGCTGGCGACTGGTAGGCACGATTCCTACCAAGCTGCTCGTCAAAGATGCGCAGGGCATTATGATATTGACGCTCGGATTTATGGTTGGCGTCGTTATTATTGCGATTCTGATCGGCTGGTGGATGGTTCACATGATCGCAAAACCTTTAAGTCGGTTGAAGGATCTGATGATCGAAGGTTCCAAAGGAAATCTGAAAGTGCGGACAGACTATAAATCTTCGGACGAAATCGGCGAGCTGGCTGCAAGTTTCAATATGATGATGGATCAAATTACGCAGCTTGTTGAGCAGACGAACACGACGGCGCGTGCTGTCCTTGAGACCGCTGCCGAATTGACAGATGCGTCGAAGAAAACGGCCGTTTCGGCGAGGGAAATCGCCATTGCGACCGAGGAAATCGCCAATGGTGCGAGCAGCTTGGCGACTGAAGCCGAGCGCGGCAATGAATTGACCGAAAACATTTCGAGCCAAATGCAGATCGTTGTATCGGCCAATGAAGAAATGAGCAGCTCTGCTCGCCATGTCGAGCAGTCCAGTCAGCGCGGAACGAAACATTTGAACGAACTGATGGACAAGACGCATCAAACGGAAGAGATGACCCAATCCTTGATGCATAAGGTTGACAACCTGAAGCAAACGACCAATTCGGTTAATAAAGTGCTTGATGTGCTGCAAAATATTACGAAGCAAACGAATATTTTATCGCTTAACGCGACCATTGAAGCTGCGCGTGCAGGCGCCGCCGGTCAAGGTTTTATGGTTGTAGCCGACGAAATCCGCCAACTGGCCGATCAATCCAGACAATCCATCGATATGGTAGGCCAGATTGTAGAGAAAATCATGGCTGAAATGAATGAAACGGTGCTGGCTTTGCAGGAAGCGAATCCTTTATTCCGGCAGCAGATGGATTTTGTGAAGGAAACCAACGATATTTTCGTTTCCGTACAGGAGCAGATGGGGGATTTCACGAAGCGGCTCGATTCAGTAACCGAATCGATTGGCACGTTAAACCAGTCGCAGGTGATTCTGTCCGAAGCGATGAGCAACGTCAGCGCGGTGGCCGAAGAGTCTTCCGCTACTTCGGAAGAGGTCGCCTCGCTCAGCAATGAGCAGCAGAACATCGGCGAACAACTGGTACAGCTTTCGGGCAAACTCGAAAATGTATCCAATGAACTGAAGGAAACCTTGTCGTTGTTTACGCTGTAAGATTCATATATCAATGCCGCCCCTAAGGCAAAGCCGATAGGGGCGGCATTTTTTTGACATATCAGAAAGTATAACCTCCCGGGGTCCCCGCAAAGTAATCGGAATAGGTTTCGAAAGTCACGCGTCACTTTGTGGGGTTGAATTTCCGGGGTCCCCGCAAAGTAATCGGAATAAGCTTCAAAGGCTACACGTCACTCCGTACTTTTGCTCCGCAAAAGCGCCCCTCTTCGAGAGGCGCCCTTACTTCTTTCCGATAATCTTTGCGGGGTTATTTTGCGCCGATTGGGGGCTTTCCAAATAGGGCATAATGGAAAAAAAGTCGTAAAAGGATCGGTGCGGTATGATGTTCAAGCATAAACAGCGTATTTTTTACGGATTGATTATTTTAACGGGGATACTGGTTGTACTTATCCTTAGATTGGCGTATATCCAGCTGGTACTCCGGGTTTCCAGCCTGCCGGAGAGCGTGTACACGCTGCAGGAGATGTCGGTTTTGCAGCGTGAGCGTGGAGTCGTGCTGGATTCCGGAAGAGGGAATATATATGACCGGAGGGGCGTGCCGATAACCGGAGAAACCGTTTCGGCGGCGGTGTTGTTCCCGATCGACAAGAAAACGCTGGCCAATGAAGACGGCAGCCTTGATCCGGTAGCGAAGGTCTTAGGCGTCGATACATCCAGTTTGATAAAGATGTGGAATGGCCTAAGCGTCCCGGTTTTTTGGCAGGGCGATTCCCGCAGCGCGCCGCTTGCATTGACGCCGCAGCAGGCAAAGCGGATATCGGAGCTGAATTTCAGCGGCATCGAAGTTCTGCCATATACCCAGAGATACTTAAACAAACCAAGCGGAATGCAGTGGCTCGGTTTCCTGTCGGAACTTTCAGGGCAAAAACATATGCCCCATACGGGATATGCATTTCGTGAGGGAGCGGCAGGACTGGAAAAGACGCTGGAAACGCTCCTTCGCGGCGCCGGGCCCACAACGGCGTATTATTCCGTCGATGGAGCCAACCGTGCTATACCGGGAACGGGCATTCAGCTCAAATCGCCGAATAATCCTTATTATCCGCTGCGGATCAACACAACGATCGATTTATCGCTGCAGCGCCAGATCGAAGAGCTTACGCAAAAGGCCGGCATGAAGGAAGGTGCCGTCGTTTTGCTTGACGCCAGCAATGCGGATGTGATTGCGATGGTGTCGCGGCCATTTTATAATCCGCTGGACATCCATCCCGAGCAGCGGGAATGGAATAACCGCGCGGTGCAAGCCGCCGTTCCCGGCTCGATTTTCAAAATGGTGGTGGCGGCGGCAGCGCTGGAGACAGGTGCAGCATCTGGGAGCGAAGTATTCTATTGCCCCGGTAAATACGGCAAGTATGGCTTGTCCTGCTGGAAAACATCCGGACATGGTTCGCTTACGCTGGAGCAAGCATTAGCCAAATCCTGCAACGTCGTGTTTGCGGAGTTGGCCGAACGGATGACGGGGGGAGATTTGGAAGCCGCTGCAAGCAGACTGGGCCTCGCGCGAACTGTAGGATGGGAGGCCAAAAACAAGCTCGGCATGCCTGTGCTGAGGCCTTTTGATCATGAAGAAACCGGTAGCGTATTTATAAGTGAGACTGCAGCTTTGGATGGCGGGGTACGGGCCCAGTCGGGAATCGGGCAGAGGGATGTACGGGTGACGCCGCTGCAGGCCGCCAATTTGGTGGTGACCCTTTTGCATAGGGGGCAAGTCCGGGCGCCGCGCATTCTTGAGAGCATATCTTATGCAAACGGTCAAATCCTGCAGCGGTTCAATCCCCATCTTGCGCCTGCAAATACGGGGAGCATCCGGCCTGAAACGGCGCATTTATTGACCGAATGGATGCGGACGGTTGTGACGGAAGGAACCGGAACTTCACTTTTGAAGGCGAAATGGCCGCTTGCAGGCAAATCAGGAACCGGGCAGGTGCTAACAGCGGGAGGGCAGCGCAACAACCAATGGTTCATCGGTTATGGACCTGCCGACCAGCCGAAATATGCCGCAGCCGTTTTGTTTCAAAATATGCCTTCAGGCGGCAGCAACCAAGCCACCGCTTTATTCGGAGAGATCATGAATCTGCTTGCTTCCCGGAAGCCGTAGGCTCCGGCGATTTGGCGTTCAAGTCAAACGGGGAGACATCAAATTCGTCCTCAGGCAAATGGATCCACTTTTGGAGATATCCCTGCTGCATCAACTCTTTCAACAAAATCAGCAGCACCGGCGAAAGCACAAGGCCCGCAATGCCGAACACGGAGAGCGAGATAATCATGAAGGACAACATGAGAAAAGCGGATGAGATCCCGATGGATTTGCCGGAAATTCTCGGTTCCAGAAGCTGACGCGTCAGCAAAACGACGGCGAGCAAAATACATAGACCGACGGCCAAGCTGGTATTGCCGACGATAAAGAGATAGACGATCCATGGAATCAGGACAACCGGCACGCCCACCAAAGGCAAAATGTCAAACACGGCGCAGACGAGTGCCAATGACAGCTCATTTCCTGTTTGCAAGATCAGGAGGCCGACATATACCAGCACCATGGTGATTATGACCATAATCAATTGCGCCTTGATGTAGGAACCTATCGCTTTTAAAACATATGTGGTCAGGAAAGCGTGGGCATTTTTCAATGTTTTTGGGGACTTGTCCCGCATAATTTTGCGCCATCCGCCAATTTCGGCGCTAAGGAAAAAGGCAAGAATGATCGCGACGCCAAAATTGGCCATAAAAGTTGAGAACGAGCTGAAGAATGATACCATATACTTTAAGAAACCGGTCATCCAGACGGTGGCATAATCGGTGAAGTTTTTGAAGTTTTCATTCATCTTTTCCGTGATGCTTGCCGGCAGAGCTTCGATTTTATGCTGGAGAAAAGCTGTAGTTTGGGTGAAGGCCGTTTGAATCATATGCGTATATTGGGGCAAATTATCCTGAACCTGGGCAATTTGGGATACAACAATCAATCCAAGGCCAAATAAAATGCCAAGAATGACAAGAACGAACAATATAACGGAAATGGCTGCTGCCAGCGTTTTAGGCAAACCTCTGCGGTTCAAAAATTTAGCCATGGGTTCGATCATAAAAAAGACGAGAAAGGATAAAAATACGGGGGCTGCGATCTGGTATAACCTGCTGAAGGCGTACATAATCAATAGCACGGTCAGCACAATCATCCCGATGTCCAGAAAGGTCCTCCAATATTTTTTGTAAAGGGGAAGCATAATCGATTATCACTCCTAAGTGTTTGGGTGGGGTCCTTGCGATTGTTACGAAAATTTATAAAATTATGCCTATTTTTCGAAGGGCTGTGATAAAATAAAAGGTAGCGTCTTTATAATTTTCAGAAAAAGGTACAGCTCCGAATACCTTCATTTTTGCTCTAATGCAAAAAAATTGCATGATAGAGCTGATTTGCCAGTTTTGGCGCTGTATGCCACTTCTAGATTTCATTCTATAGGGATACCTGCCTTTCGGCAAGTCAAAGTCAATCAGAGAAAAGTGGGGATTATGACATGGAGACTTTGCTGCTTTGGTTGTTCTACATTTCAACTTTTTATGCGTTTATTCCCGGACTTATCACCCGTATTTTCGGTTTCCGCGTTTTCCGAAGGGGCAGCAGCGAAAATGAATTTGCGCTGACCTTTGACGACGGCCCAGATCCGCAGTATACGCCCCAACTCCTGGATTTATTGAAGAAGTATGACGCCAAGGCCACCTTTTTCGTGGTCGGCTCCCATGCCGAACAAAATCCGGAACTGGTGAAACGCATGTATGATGAAGGCCATCTGATCGGCATTCATAATTACGTGCACAAGTCCAACTGGCTCATGCGGCCGGCGACCGTAACGAAGCAGATCATGAAGACGGATAAAATCATCCATTCGATTACGGGCGAGCGCTCCGGTTATTATCGTCCTCCATGGGGAATCGTCAATCTCTTCGATTTGAAGAAAAAACGACGCCGCAGATTCAAAATCGTACTCTGGTCCGCCATGTTTGGCGACTGGAGGGAAAATGTCGGCGCCGATCGCTTGACGGAAAGGATTCTAAGCAAGCTTCAGCCGGGAGAAGTAATGCTGCTGCATGACTGCGGCACGACCGCCGGAGCAAACCCTAACGCTCCGCAGCAAATGCTCATTGCTTTGGAAAGGGTGCTGAAAGAAGCGGAGCAGCGCGGTTTGAAGAGCATCCGGATCGACGATATGGTCAAGGCCAAGGAGAATGCGCCTGAAAGGAAAGTGCCGCGCTTCAAGCTGGTAGTCGTCAAACTGTGGTTGTTGTGGGAAGCTATCTTCCACAAAATGTTCCGGCTCAAAACAGTCAATCCGTCTGACCCGCTCCTGCACTACAGAGTGCGAAAATACAGCGGAAAGTCCATCGAGATGGAAGATAAGACGCTGCTCCAAAAAGGAGATCAAGTCGTCGAGCTTCATCTCGATAATGAAAAGATGTTTCAAATGGGAATCAGGTCGCGATCTTCCGTTCATTTGGCTATTCAGATGATCCGATCCATGGAGAAGGAATTTCCGAGGTTGGCCCAGCTGTTGGCTCAGGATTCGGCGGCAATGGACGCCAAGGCGCTTTATGGCGTGTCGATGGTCAACCGCGGACCCGAACAGTTCGGGTTCCAGATTGTAGATTTGAAGGACGGGCTTTTTTCTACTTCAAGCCGGCTTTATTTGAAATTTCTGTTAAGCGTTATTCATCCGTCCGGACAATCACGGTTAAAGGAACATGCCCAGCGGTTGGTTCCGAAAATGCTGCTTATGCCGATCGGCGAGTTTATGGAGCGGTATGCTGAAAGCGGCTCCCACCGCCGCCATCAAGAGCCCAACCGGAGGGGCACTGAGCCGGCGGAGGGGACAGAGCATCATGAGCGGAATCTGGGAACAGCGCAAGGATTGGAAGGTTCTACTTCTGCTATTTGAAATCTGTTGATCAACCGCAAAAAAAGAGGCGGTACCATCGGCATCAAGCCTTTCGGTACTGCCTCTTTTTGAAATGAGGAATCAGTTAGATCTTCATGACGCCGCCTTGGCTGGCATTGGTTACAAGCTTGGAGTAACGGGCGAGATAACCGGTTTTCACTTTTGGTTCGAAGCCTTTCCATTCGGAACGGCGGGCAGCCATTTCCTCTTCGCTGACATGAAGCTCGATTTTACGGTTATTAAGGTCGAGTTCAATGATATCCCCGTCTTTGACAAATGCGATCGGTCCGCCTTCTGCGGCTTCCGGTGAAATATGGCCGATGCTGATGCCGCGGGATGCGCCGGAGAAGCGGCCGTCGGTAATCAGGCCGACTTTGGCGCCAAGCCCCATACCGGCGATTTGGGAAGTCGGAGCAAGCATTTCAGGCATCCCGGGTCCGCCCTTAGGCCCTTCATAACGAATGACAACTACCATGCCTTCCTTCACTTTGCCGCCTGCGATACCTTCAAGCGCTTCATCCTGAGAATCGAAGCAGATGGCAGGTCCTTTATGGTAACCGCCGACCGAAGGATCAACCGCACCGACTTTAATGATCGAACCTTCCGGGGCCAGGTTGCCGTACAATACGGCCAGACCTCCGCGTTCGGAATAAGGCTGGTCGATCGGGTGGATGACGTTTTTATCGAGAATTTCGCAGCCGGCTACGTTTTCCGCAAGCGTTTTGCCGGTTACGGTGATACGGTCGCCGTACAGGGCGCCAGGTTTTTTCAAAAGTTCATGCAATACGGCGCTTACGCCGCCGGCGGCATGGACATCTTCGATAAAGTAATCGGATGCTGGAGCCAGCTTGGAGATATGAGGCACGCGGTTCGCGACTTCATTGATTCGCTCCAGCGGGTAATCAATGCCTGCTTCTTGGGCAAGAGCCAAGGTGTGAAGCACAGTATTGGTGGAGCCGCCCATCGCCATGTCCAGCGCAAAAGCATTGTCGATGGATTCCTTTGTAACGATATCGCGCGGTTTCAGATCCATTTTGACAAGCTCCATCAGCTGCCGTGCCGATTGCTTGACGAATTCCTTGCGCTCCTCTGCGACCGCCAGGATCGTTCCGTTGCCCGGCATGGCCAGACCCAGCGCTTCAGCCAAGCAGTTCATGGAGTTGGCGGTAAACATGCCGGAACAGGAACCGCAGGTTGGGCAGCCGTATTGCTCAAGTTCCAGCAGATCCGAATCGGAAATTTTACCGATTTGGTGGGCGCCGACGCCTTCGAACACGGACGTCAAGGAAAGTTTGCGGCCTTTGCTGTCCACGCCGGCTTTCATCGGTCCGCCGCTGACGAAGATGGTCGGGATATTCACGCGAAGCGCGCCCATCAGCATGCCTGGCGTAATTTTATCGCAGTTCGGAATGCAGACCATGCCGTCGAACCAGTGTGCCGAAACGACGGTTTCCAAGGAATCGGCGATAATTTCGCGGCTTGGCAGCGAATAGCGCATGCCGATATGGCCCATCGCGATTCCGTCATCGACGCCGATGGTGTTAAATTCGAAAGGAACGCCGCCTGCTTCGCGGATGGCTTCTTTTACAAGCTTGCCGAATTCCTGAAGATGGACATGCCCCGGAACAATGTCGATGTAAGAATTACATACTGCAATAAACGGTTTGCCGAAATCTTCATCTTTTACGCCGGCTGCACGCAGCAGACTGCGGTGCGGAGCGCGGTCAAAGCCCTTTTTGATCATGTCTGAACGCATTTTGTTAGCTGCCATGATGTCTCTTCCCCCTAATTTAAAATGAATGTGTAAGTATCTCGCTTTACCGCGGTTACTGAAAAAAGTGCCCGAATAAACGATTTTAAATGAGTCTATCATAAAATGAGAGGTTTTTCTAGCAATGATCGTAAAGCTGCTGGGAGGAAACATGCGCCGACACGAAAAAAGGCAGCCCCCTCCCGGTGAAGGAAAGAGCTGCCTTGATTAGCTTTTATTTTGATCGTTTATCCAGACGGATCAGTTTTTTCCGCCCTTGCGTCCGATCTCTTGATAAAACTCCTTGTCATGGTTTTCGGAGGTGGCTTCGCCGCCCTTGCGTCCGATTTCCTGATAAAAGTCCTTGTCATGGTTTTCGGAGGTGGCTTCGCCGCCCTTGCGTCCGATTTCCTGATAAAAGTCCTTGTCATGAGTCTTCGCGGTCGTCTGGCCGCCTTTGTGTCCGATCTCCTGGTAGAATTCCTTGTCATGGTTTTTGGAAGTGGCTTCGCCGCCCATACGTCCTGCTTCTTCTCTGCTCATTTTGGTTTCATTATTACGTGCCATTACAAATCACTCCTTGGTGGATGTTTTTTGTTAGCTGCGCGCATTTTTTACTTACCACATATTCGTCGGAGTGAAACACAATATGATCAAAGCTGGGCGCTATCAAATTTCAATCATCGCTTAAAAACAGGATATAAATATCCGTTATGAAGTTCTGCCGATAGACATTCGCTCCAGACGCAAAATCCATGTCACGGGAGGTTCGACCACAGGCCGGGCCATTTTTCTGACGATCGGCTGGGCCAGGGCAACGGCCAACAGCACCGCCCCTGCAATCAGCAGCATCGCCGCTGCCGGATGATGGATATAGCTGTAAAGGCCCGACACAACGGCCAGACGGATGATAAAACCGTGCAGCAGGAATACGTACAGCGTACGCCGCCCCAAATCAGTGAGATGGCTTTGCCCGAATGGCACCCAGGCCAAAAATGCGGCGGCCGAAGCAAATTGCAGCCCGTATAAGGCAAGCCGGTATAAGCCGGCGTACCATTCGGTGTGTCCAAGCTGCATAAAGGTCATGCTGCCGAAAAGCCAACCTTCCGGCATTTGCAGCCCCCACAAGGCAATAATGACAAACAGCGTTGCCGAGGCAGCGGCGGCAATCATTCTTTTTTTCTTGGTGAAAAATTGCACAAAGGCATCAAACGAAAAATGATAACCGATCACGAAAAAGGGCAGGTATACAAACGTCCGGCTGAAACTTAACCAGGCCCCGTCAAGCGGCAGATAGCCGATCAATACTCCTAGCGCCAGCGAAATCACGACTTGGGTGGTCGGCGAAAGCTTGCGCATCCCCAGCGTCAGCAAACGCCATCCCATATGGCTGGCCAGAAACCAGAGCAGCAGGTATGGAGCGAAAAACGAACGGTGAATGTTTTCCACCCGGAAAACGGTCATATCCAGAAACGAATACAAGCTTTGAAAAATGATATATTGCAAACCGATCTGCAGCAGTGTTTTGCGGCCGGCCGTGCCGTCAAGCCCGCCTTTGGCGAAATACCCGGTCACAAATACAAACAGCGGCATATGAAAGGTAAAAATCCATAGAAATAACGCATGCAGGCCGTCCATTTGATGGATCAACGGCTCAATGGCATTTCCGATAAAAACGGTCAAAATCAAGATAAAACGCAAATTCAAAAAATAGGTTTCTCCCTGCTTGGGCAACGTCTTTACCATGATGACTCCCTCCAATTGATTACATCTTTAAACTACTATGGTTTAAAGGAAAGGATTGTGATTTTAATCACAATAGAAAACGCTAACATTCAAATCAAGTGTGTCAATGTGATGAATTTGTTTCGTATTGACAACCCCAGCCGCTCCGCTGACAATAGGTAGAGACTTCAATATGGAAAGGAGTAGACTTTAATGCGGCAGGATAAGGCAGCTTTAACGCCTGAACTGGTTACTTTCGGTGAGAGTATGGGATTGTTTACGGCGCAGGACTCCAGGGGTTTGGAATATGCTTCGACTCTACATAAATCGTTTGGCGGAGCGGAAAGCAATGTCGCTATCGGCGTGGCCAGATTGGGGCACCAAGCAGGCTGGTTCGGGGCCCTCGGAAGCGATCCGATCGGAACGATGATATATAAAGCGATTCGCGGCGAAGGCGTCGATGTATCGCGTGCGGTGATCAACGCCGAAACGCCGACGGGGCTGATGATCCGTGAAAACACGGCAGGCAAATCTTCGGTTTATTATTACCGCAAGTTTTCCGCAGCAAGCCAAATGCAGCCGGAGCAATTGGATGCGGCGTATATTGAAAACGCTAAAATTTTGCATGTGACAGGCATTACGGCAGCCATTAGCCCATCGGCCTTGGCATGTGTTGAGCGAGCGATGGATATAGCGCGCGGCGCTGGCGTAAAGATCAGCTTCGACCCCAATTTGCGGCTGAAACTGTGGACATTGGAACAAGCACGGGGCGTATTGCTGCGGTTGGCGGAGAAAGCGGATTATTTTCTGCCCGGGCTTGATGAATTAAAGCTTCTTTACAACGTGGAGGAAGCCGAGGCAGTATTTGAAAAGCTCTCGGATTTGAATGCGGTTTCCGTGATCAAGGGCGGGCCCGATTTGACCTATGTGTTGGAGAATGGCAACCTCACGGAAGTCCCTTATTTCAAGGTGGATCAAGTGCTGGATACCGTTGGGGCCGGCGATGGCTTCTGCGCGGGGTTCATTGCGGGTCTGTTAAATGGAAATACGACGGTGGAAGCTGTCCGCCTCGGCAACCTGACGGGTTCGATGGTGATTCAAGCGGTGGGCGATTGGGAGGCGCTGCCGACCTGGGAACAGGTTGAGGCCAAGCTGGCGCGCAAAATGCATATTGAAAGATGATATTTCGTTGAATGTCCGGGGAATACATAGATACCTTTGTGAAAATATTGACAATTTCGGTGATTGTTGTATTCCAATAGACATCGTCCCGGGATTTCCATATAATGAGTGAAAAGGAGCGTATAATTGTGAAAAAACTCCAGGTTTTACAAAAAATCATTGATAGTGGTGTTGTGGCGGTTTTGCGTGGAGACTCTGCGGATCAAGTTGTTGCCATGGCCGAAGCGGCCATTGCCGGCGGCATTAAGGTTATTGAAGTTACTTTGACGGTGCCTGGGGCCCTGCAGGCGATTGAGAAGCTGAGCCGTCTGTACAGCTGGAAAACGGAGGATTCCGACAAGTTTGCCATCATCGGGGCAGGTACGGTGCTGGAGCCTCAAACCGCTCGTGCCGCGATCATGGCTGGGGCCGAATTTGTGGTTGGGCCGTCGCTCAATCCGGAAACGGTTAAAATATGCAATCTGTACCGTGTGCCGGTCATGCCGGGAGTGATGACCGTTGCCGAAGTACAGCATGCCCTGGAGCTTGGCGTCGATATCGTGAAGCTGTTCCCGGGAAATCTGTATGAACCGGGCATCATTAAAGCGATGAAAGGGCCGATGCCGCAGGCGAACTTCATGCCGACTGGCGGGGTATCGTTATCGAATCTTCAGGACTGGATCAAGAGCGGAGCCGTGGCTGTCGGGATTGGGTCTGATTTGACAACCGAAGCCGTCAAGGCAGGCAATATGGATTTGGTGCGGAGCAAGTCCGAACAATATATGCAAGCTTACCGCGCTGCTAAACAGAATTAATGCACGTACGAAGCCCTGCGGGGCTGATATGCGGCTGCTTCAGCCGCTTCCGAGCGGCTGATGAACAGCCTGCCGTCCCTCGGGGCGGCAGGCTGTTCACGTAGCTGCAGCTTCGATAAATCTCGAATTAGAGCAGACAAGGGCATGAAACTTGAACATATGTGGAGGTGCACAAAGAGTGCGGAAGACTGAAACATTGGCTTCTTGGATAGAACAAAGCAACAATATTGTTTTTTTTGGCGGAGCGGGTACCTCGACGGAAAGCGGCATTCCAGATTTTCGCTCCGCCGCCGGTTTGTACCAAACGGAACAGCATTCCCCTTATCCGCCTGAGGTTATGCTCAGCCGCTCCTTCTTCGTCAAGATGCCGGAAATATTTTTTGATTTTTACCGCGGCAAAATGCTCCATCCCGATGCCAAACCCAATGGCTGCCACAGGCTTTTGGCCAAATTGGAGGCGCAGGGCAAGCTGAAGGCCGTGGTTACCCAAAACATTGACGGATTGCATCAAATGGCCGGCAGCAAGGAAGTTTTGGAACTGCATGGTTCGGTACACCGCAATTATTGCATGGGCTGCCGCCGCTTTTTTGAACTGGAGAAGGTGATGGCCAGCAAGCATCTGGTCCCGCGCTGCCCGTACTGCCAAGGGATCATTAAACCGGATGTCGTGCTGTATGAAGAAGCTCTCGACCAGCATGTCCTCATCAGCTCGATGGATAGAATCGCCCATGCCGATTTGCTGATCATCGGTGGTACCTCCCTGACAGTGAATCCGGCTGCGGAACTGGTTTCTTATTTCCGGGGAAGCCGTTCGGTGCTGCTGAATCTGGACCCTACCCCTTACGACAGCAAGGCGGGGCTTATCATTAACGATAAAATCGGAGATGTCATGGAAGAGGTCGGCCAGCTGCTGCGAATATGAAGCTTAAATGGCGGGAGAGAACAACCTCAAATACAGAAAGGCGGAGTTCATATGGCTTACACACCAAGCGAAGCACGTTATGAAGAGATGATTTATAATCGCTGCGGCCGATCGGGACTCAAGCTTCCAGCCATTTCCCTTGGTCTCTGGCATAATTTTGGCGGCGTTAATATGTTTGAGAATGCCCGGGACATGGTTACGCGCGCGTTTGACCTCGGAATTACGCATTTTGACCTCGCGAATAATTATGGACCGCCGCCTGGCTCCGCCGAGGAAACCTTCGGCAAAATCCTGAAGCAGGATCTGCAAGCCTACCGGGATGAGCTGATCATATCGTCGAAGGCCGGGTATTATATGTGGCCCGGGCCTTACGGCGAATGGGGCTCCCGCAAATATCTCATCTCAAGTTTGGATCAAAGCTTAAAGCGGCTTGGCGTGGATTACGTTGATATCTTTTACTCCCACCGGTATGACCCGGATACGCCATTGGAAGAAACGATGATGGCGCTCGATCATATCGTTCGCTCTGGCAAGGCGCTCTATGTGGGCATATCCAACTACCCGGCCGAGCAAACCGCGGAAGCGATTTCGATCCTGAAATCCTTGGGGACTCCGCTTTTAATTCACCAGCCGAATTATTCGATGCTGAACCGCTGGATCGAAAACGGCCTGCAGGAAGTGCTTGAAGCAAATGGAGTCGGAACGATCGCCTATACGCCTCTGCAGCAAGGCCTGCTGACAAACAAATATTTAAACGGCGTTCCGGGCGATTCACGGGCTGCAAGCGCATCCGTCTTTCTGAATGCGCATGATATCACGCCTGAAGCCTTGCGCAAAATCCGCGCATTGAACCAACTGGCTGCGGCCCGCGGCCAAAGCCTGGCGCAGCTTGCGCTGGCCTGGGTGCTTCGCGGCGGAAAGGTGGCTTCGGCTTTGATCGGCGCCAGCCGCGCCAGTCAGATCGAGGACAATGTGGCGGCGCTGAAAAATCTGGAGTTCAGCCGTGAGGAGTTGGACCGTATCGAAGCGATCCTGAAAAAAGAAAACGAGTCGTAAATATCACTATGTTCCCAATTCAAACAACCAGCCCGCATCCCTGTGACAAGGAAGATGCGGGCTTTTGAAATTCGGCCCCGGGCCCAATCAAACGAGACAGTCGTGCATGGAAACAGGCGAAGCCGCCACCAGAGCACGGTATTGGCTTGGCGAATGGCCGCACAGCCGCTTGAACTGCCGCGAGAAATAAAGCGCGTCGGTCAGTCCGACTGAGGCTGCGATCTGCTCGATCGACAGCTCGGGGCGTTCCCGCAGCAGCTTGCGTGATTTATCGATCCTAAGCTTCAGCAGATAAGTCACGGGGGACATGCCGGTCTCTTTTTTGAAAATGCGGGACAGGTAAGCGCGGTTATATCCGAGACTTTCGCTCATTTGTTCGATCGAGACCGGATGTGCGTATTGGGCGGATAAGTAGTGGATCATCTGTTTGACTGTCCGCTGAACCTGGGACTCGATCCCTGTCAGACGGATTTCGCTCGCCAGAATTTCCCGGGCTTCGGAAAACATAAGATACAGATAACCGAGCGCCGCCATATCGGCGCTTTCCTTTTTGCTGTAAAAGGCGTTTGATATATGGCTGATAGACGATGGAATCAGGCTTTCCGGGCCGGTGAACAGCACGCACTGGCCTCCCGTAAAACCGGCGTTTTCAACGAGAGTTTTGGCATCGCTTCCGGAGAACGCCATCCAGCGGTAGCGCCACGGGTCGCTTACATCCGAGGCATAGCTGATCAGCCGGCCGGGATGAATCAGAAAGCAGCTGCCTTCCCCCAGCTCATAGAAATGCTGTTCGGACCGGAATTGGCCCCGGCCGCTCTCCACGTAATGCAGCAAATAGTAATCGTATATTTTGGGTCCGACGATATGCAGCGGTTTGGTCTGGCTTTCACCAGCGAACAGCACATGCAGCGGGCTTTGATCATGATAGACGGGATTGGATGCCACGCTGTAGGTTTCCTGAATGGGCATAAGAAGGACTCCTTTTTTCGATAATGTCGTATATCAACAATTATAAGCGCCAAAGTCACATATATCCATATTGAACAAACATAATTGCATTAACAGACACGGTGTTTTATTTTTATAATCAAATCAGAAAGTAACCATAAGGAAAGGATGGGTGCATCGCAAATGGATTTGAATTCGCTTAAACAGCGGTTTATCGAAAAATACGGAGACAACGGAAACGAGATACGGGCATTTTTGGCTCCCGGGCGCGTGAATCTGATCGGGGAGCATATCGATTATAACGGAGGTTATGTTTTGCCTGCCGCGCTCGAGTTTGGGACGACGCTGCTGGTCCGCCGACGGGAGGATGAAACGATCAGACTTGCCACAACCAATTTTCCATATGAATATGAGTTTAGCCTGAAAGAATTGGGCAATAAAAAAACCGGGGAATGGGTCGACTACGCCATCGGCGTCATGGTGGAAAATAAAAAATCCGGCTGCCCGGTCACGAAGGGATACGATCTGCTTTATCATGGCGAAATTCCGAACGGAGCCGGCCTTTCTTCATCCGCCTCGATTGAAGTGGTGACGGGATTCGCGCTGCAAACGATGGAAGGTTGCACTGCCGACACCGTACAGATCGCGCTTCTATCGCAGAAGGCCGAGAACGAGTACGTCGGCGTCAACTGCGGCATTATGGACCAATTTGCCGTGGCGAACGGCAAGCAGGATCATGCTATCCTGCTGATGTGCGATACGCTGGAATATAAACATGTACCTTTCAGTACAGGGGCTTATAAAATCGTCATCGGCAATACGAACAAGCGCAGAGGGCTCGTGGATTCGGCATACAATGAACGCAGACAGCAGTGCGAAACGGCATTGGACATTTTGAAAAAGGAAATGGGCACGCTCCAATTTTTGGCGCAGCTGAAACCCGAGCAGTTCAGCACGCTCCAGGCACATCTTACGGACGAAACGGTCAGACGGCGGGCCAAACATGTCGTTGAGGAAAATCAGCGGGTTTTGGATTCGGTTGAAGCCTTGAAAAACAACGATCTGATGCGGTTCGGCAAGCTGATGAACGAGTCGCATGCTTCGCTGAGGGATTTGTATGAGGTCAGCTGCGAGGAGCTGGATGTCATGGTCGAGGAAGCGCAGCGCATTCCGGGAACGCTTGGCGCCCGCATGACCGGCGCAGGTTTTGGCGGCTGCACGGTATCCCTTGTACATGAGGAAGATGTCGACCTGTTCGTGCAGCAGGTGGGCCAGGCCTATGAAAAACGCACGGGACTTCGAGCGGAGTTTTATGTGTGCGGTACGGGCGACGGAGTAAAAGAACTGAAGGAGGATAAATGAGATGGCGATTCTGGTAACAGGTGGAGCGGGATATATCGGTTCCCATACGGTAGCTGCATTGCTTGCGCGCGGCGAAGAAGTTGTCGTGCTGGATAATCTGCAAACAGGACACCGCGATGCGCTGCTTGGCGGCAAACTGTATGAAGGCGATTTGCGGGACAAAGAGCTGCTTTCCAAACTGTTTAGCGAAAACAACATCGATGCTGTCATTCATTTTGCGGCCAATTCGCTAGTGGGCGAAAGCATGCAAAAGCCGGTCAAATATTACGACAACAATGTTTTTGGAACGCTTTGCCTGCTGGAAGCGATGGATGCCGCCGGAGTGCGCCGAATCGTTTTTTCTTCCACCGCGGCGACTTATGGCGAACCGGAACGCGTGCCGATTATGGAAAGCGACCGGACGCAGCCGACCAACGTTTATGGCGAAACAAAGCTGATGATGGAGCGGATGATGTCCTGGTTCGATCAGGTTCTGGGCATCAAATACGTCGCCTTGCGTTATTTCAATGCGGCAGGCGCGCATGACAGCGGCAAAATCGGCGAAGATCACCGCCCGGAAAGCCATCTGATCCCGCTGGTGCTGCAAACTGCGCTCAAGCAGCGCGAAAGCATCGCAGTGTTCGGGGACGATTATCCGACAGAGGATGGAACCTGTGTCCGCGATTACATCCATGTAAGCGATTTGGCTGATGCCCACCTGCGTGCGGTGGATTATTTGCGCAAAGGCGAGAGCAGCAACGTGTTTAATCTTGGCATCGGCTCGGGCTTCTCGGTGAAGGAGGTCATTGAAACGGCCAAAAAGGTGACCGGGCTTGAGATTTCTGTAGTCATCCAGCCGCGCCGCGCCGGGGATCCGGCAGTACTGGTCGCCTCCTCCCAAAAGGCGAGGGAAGTGCTTGGATGGAACCCGACCCGCGACAAGCTGGAAGACATCATTCAAAGCGCATGGAGTTGGCACCAAAGCCACCCGCATGGTTACGGAGACTAGTAAGGGGGAGAAGAAGTGACTGTATCCGCAACAGCCAGAACGACAGAACAAACTAAAGCTCTGACCGCAATTGAGCAATTGGTTCACTTTGCGCTCGAGCGTGGATTGATTGAATCCGTGGACGAAGATTACGCCCGCAATCTGCTGCTGGAGATGTTCGGCTTCAGCGAGCCCTATCTCGGGGAAGAGGAGCCGGAACAGCTTGAGGGTCCGCAGCCCGCGCTGGATATTTTGATCGATTATGCTTTTGGTATCGGCCTGTTTCCGGAGAATACGGACACTTACCGCGATCTTTTGAATGCCAAAATCATGGGGAATTTGCTGGCCCGTCCTTCGGAGATGCTGCGGGAATTCAACCGTTTGGCGCATGCACATGGCATCGAGGCGGCGACCAACCGCTTCTACCAGCTATCGATTGACAGCAATTACATCCGCATGGATCGCGTGAGCAAAAATGTCTACTGGGAGCACGAATCCGAATACGGTGTCATTGAGATGACCATCAATTTATCCAAACCGGAAAAGAGCCCGAAGGAAATCGCCATGGCGAAGCTGCTGCCGCCTCCGGTCTATCCGAAGTGTCTGCTGTGCCGCGAAAATGTCGGGTATGCCGGACGGGTTAACCACCCGGCTCGCCAGAACCTCCGGACGATTCCGCTCACGTTGAATGGGGAACCATGGTTCTTCCAATATTCGCCTTACGTGTATTACAATGAGCACTGCATCGTGTTCCATCATGACCATGTGCCGATGAAGCTGACCAAAGACACCTTGCGGCGCCTGCTCGAATTCGTGGATGTTTACCCGCATTATTTTATCGGTTCCAATGCCGATCTTCCGATTGTCGGCGGCTCGATTCTGACCCATGATCATTTTCAGGGGGGACGGCATACTTTCCCGATTCAAACAGCGCCTAAGGAAGCGGTCTTTAGCCATCCCGATTATGCGGGGACAACGGCCAGCATCGTGAAATGGCCGATGTCCGTGCTCCGTCTGACCGGCACGGATAAGGAAATTTTGCTGGAACTAGCCAATAAGATCTATGAAGACTGGAAGCAGTACAGCGATCCGGACGCGGATATCCTGGCATTCAGCGGTGAAGGCGCAAACAAGGTGCCGCATAATACGGTTACGCCGATCGCACACCGTACGCCGGACGGAAGTTATGAAATGGACCTGGTTCTGCGAAACAACCGGACCAGCGAAGAATATCCGGCAGGCATTTTTCATCCGCATGAAGAAATGCATCATATCAAGAAGGAAAATATCGGCCTGATTGAAGTGATGGGCCTGGCGATTTTGCCGGGACGCCTTAAGGAGGAACTGGATCTTACGGCCGATATCCTTGCCGGTGACACCGAGCTTTACGATACCCTGGTAAGGCAGGAGAACCCTTCGCTTGCCCAGCATAAACCGTGGATTATGGAGCTAATTGCGAAGTATGGCAGAAGCCGCAGCAAGGAAGAGGCTTGGAAGCTCGTGCAGTCCGAAGTCGGCAGCATTTTCGTGGAAATATTGGGCCATGCAGGCGTATATAAAAGAACGGAGGCCGGGCAAGAAGCATTCCGGCGCTTCGTATCGCATCTTGGATGCCGTCCGGTTGAGTAATATGATATAACCTCTGACTTATACGAAAACCGCCCGAACTCCCTGCGTTAAGGGAAGGGCGGTTTGTTTTTGTTCCGGATGAAGCATTATAATGGATAGGTACCATTTATATGTTGACTTCGGGAGGCGATGTGAGAGTGAATTCATTTGAATTTCATAATCCGACCAAGCTGATTTTCGGTAAAGGCAAACTGGATGCATTAAAAACAGAAGTCCCGAAATACGGAAAAAATGTCCTGCTCGTATACGGCGGAGGCAGCATCAAACGCAGCGGCCTGTATGACAACGTTAACGCCCTGCTGAAGGAAATCGGCGCCCAGGTAACCGAGCTGAGCGGTGTTGAACCGAATCCGCGTTTATCGACGGTGCATAAAGGTGTAGACCTGTGCCGTGAACATAATATTGACCTGATCTTGGCCGTCGGCGGCGGCAGCGTCATTGACTGTGCGAAGGCAATCGCCGTTGGGGCCAAATACGACGGTGACATGTGGGATTTCGTGGAGCGCAAGGCGGTTGCGAAAGATGCGCTCCCGCTTGGCACCGTGCTGACGATTGCAGCGACAGGATCCGAAATGAACGGCGGTTCGGTTATCACGAACGAAAAAACGCAGGAAAAAATGGGTTGGGGCAGCCCTTATGCGTACCCCGCTTTTTCTATCCTGGATCCCGTTCTTACCTTCACGCTGCCAAAAGACCAAACGGTCTATGGGATGGTCGATATGATGTCCCATGTGTTAGAGCATTATTTCCATAAGGAAACAAACACGCCGGTTCAGGACGGTTTTTGCGAAACGATTCTGCGGACCGTGATCGACACGGCACCCCGACTGATCCATGATCTGGAAAATTATGAAGACCGTTCGACGATTATGTACTGCGGCACGATGGCGCTGAACGGCGTATTGAATATGGGGTATGCCGGGGATTGGGCGACGCACAACATCGAGCACGCCGTTTCGGCGGTATATGATATTCCGCATGGCGGCGGCCTGGCGATCCTGTTCCCGAACTGGATGAAATACAATCTGCATGTGAATCCGGGACGGTTTAAGCAGCTTGCAGTCAATGTATTCCATATCGACCCGGCAGGCAAAACCGACGAAGAAGCCGGGCTTGAGGGCATTCAGGCACTGCGCGACTTCTGGAGTTCCATTGGCGCGCCGAGCCGCCTTGCCGACTATGATATCGATGACAGCCAACTCGAAGTTATGGCCGAGAAAACCGTCCGTTTCGGACCATTCGGCAGATTTAGTACCTTAAATAAAGAAGACGTCGTTGAGATTTACAAGATGTCTTTGTAACAAATAGCGACAAAGGGGCTTTCCGCGAGGAGGCCCTTTTTGCTGATCATTCATATAGCTTTTCTCGTAAAGCATCAAACAATTTAGCTTATGTAAAAAAATGGGACAATTAGGTATAATGGAAGTGTCCAGATTTTTATTGCTCAGATTTAATGGCAGAAATTTTGAAAACGCATACACCAGATTGCCCCGGCCATCAAATTTTTAGACATAATCCATCTTAAATTCATCATACCCGTCGATCATTTGAACTACAGAAATAAGTTGGTTTCCGTGAAATGGACGATAATCAGGATGTAAAAGCGTCATGCGAAGAATTTGAAAAAACGAAGGTGGGACCGCTATGGAGCATAAAAAGAGATATCATGCCAAATCCCTGCAATATCAAAATCGGCTGATTGTGGTGGAAGGACCTGTATCTCCGGAACAACTGCGGGTTATGCGCATGCACCCAGAACTAAATGCATTCCGTCACCCACAGGACCAGAAGCAGGCGCTTGAAGAGATTGCAAGGCTATTGGAAGGCAGAATTATTTTAGCACGCGACGGCCAAACCATTGTCGGCTATGTTACGTTTCATTATCCGGATGAACAAAGTCCTTGGTCGGAACGGAATATGGATGATTTGATCGAATTCGGAGCCATTGAGGTAGCCGGTTCTTACCGCATGCTCGGGTTGGGGAAAGAAATGATGCTGCTTTCTTTTGAGGGCGGTCAAATGGAGGATGCAATCGTATTTGCAACCGAATATTACGAATATTGGGATATACATAACAGTAAGCTCAGCGCATGGGATTACCGCCGGATGACGGAACAATTGTTGAAACATGTCGACATGTTCAGATATGACACAGACGACCCGGAAATATGTTCCCATCCGGCGAACTGCCTGATGGTCCGTATCGGCAAGGATGTGCCGCTATCGTCCATAGAGAAATTTGACCGTATGCGTTTTCGGAGAAGTTTTTTGTATTAACAATCTTTCGGATTCCCATATTTCGTGCCCAGAATTTTTTCCGGCAGGAAAAATTTGAAACAAGATCGAACCTTATTACGTATATCCTTATATAGAATCAATTTCATAATGGATAAAATGCCGAGTGTTTGGCAGTATGAAATTGATTATAGGCAGATTGAAAATTAGGATTTTGCAAAAATCCAAAAAGCGACTTTCTAAGGTCGATATACAGGCCAAAATCCGTTTTACTTGCCCTGTATATTTCATCCGGAAGCGGAACCGAATTTTGCAAAATCCAGGGTTTGGGAGGATGCTACCATGGAAACGCTTTTTTGGAGCTGTCTGGCAGGCGGAATCCTGTTTGCGGTGGTCAGCGTCGTTTTGGGCGATCTGGTCAGCCATGCCCTTGACGGGCTGCTCGACTTTTTGTCGGTCGATTTCCTGAAACCGATGGTCATCGCAAGCGCAGTGACGGTGTTTGGCGGAGCGGGCATTTTGCTTACGCATTACACGAGCTGGAGCAATGCAGCGGTGGTGTTGATATCGGCGGTCCTTGCCATAGTGATTGCGGCGCTTGTTTTTTTCTTTTATGTCAAGCCCATGAACAACAGTGAAAACTCCACCGCATATTCCATCCGCGAACTTTCGGGCCGCATTGGCGAGGTCACCATACCGATTCCCGAATCGGGTTTCGGCGAGGTCATGATCAAGCTCGGGGCCGGGAACACCGTGCATATCGCTTCAAGTCTCGAACGCTGCGTGCTTGCTGCCGGCACAAGGATTGTCGTCGTTGACGTACATGACGGGGTATTGCGTGTTACCAAATTAGACGAGAAAAGAGGAGATGTGGTTTGATGGATTTGCCTGATTACCTGCTTATCCCAATCATCGTTGTCGGGGTTATCATTATTTTGGGATTGGCTTTCTGGGCCCGCTACAAAACGGTAGGTCCGGATGAAGCCATGATCGTAACGGGTTCCTTTTTGGGAAGCAAAAATATTTCGGAGGATGAATCAGGGCGCAAAATCAAGATCGTCCGTGGGGGCGGAGCCTTTATTTTACCGGTTTTTCAGCGGTCGGAGTTTATCTCCTTACTTTCCCACAAGTTGGATGTTTCAACCCCGGAGGTTTATACCGAACAGGGGGTTCCGGTTATTGCCGACGGCGTAGCCATCATCAAGGTTGGCGGTTCGATCGAGGACGTCGCGACGGCGGCGGAACAATTTATCGGCAAACCGATTGATGCGCTGAAGGGTGAAGCCCAAGAGGTGCTGGAAGGCCATCTGCGGGCGATTCTCGGCTCCATGACCGTGGAGGAAGTGTACCGGAACCGCGACAAGTTCGCGCAGGAGGTTCAAGGCGTGGCGGCCCGTGATTTGAAGAAAATGGGGCTGCAGATCGTCTCCTTTACGATCAAGGATGTCCGCGACAAGCAGGGATATCTGGATGCGCTCGGCAAACCCCGGATAGCAGCGGTGAAGCGGGATGCCGAAATCGCGGAGGCCGAAGCAATGCGGGACGCACGGATTCAAAAGGCGAATGCCGAAGAGCAGGGGCAGAAGGCCGAGTTGCTGCGCGATACGAACATTGCCGAAGCCACGAAGGAAAAAGAGCTGAAGGTCGCGTCCTTTAAGAAAGATCAGGACACTGCCAAGGCTGAAGCCGACCAGGCATACCATATCCAGGAAGCCCGCGCCAAGCAAACGATGGTCGAAGAACAGATGAAGGTCGAACTGGTCCGCAAGGAACGCGAAATCGACTTGCAGGAAAAAGAAATTATGGTTCGGCAAAAGCAATACGACGCCGAAGTGAAGAAAAAAGCGGATGCCGACCGTTACGCTGTCGAGCAGGCGGCCGAAGCGGATAAAGCGCGTAAAATGCGCGAGGCCGACGCATTGCAGTATTCCATTGAAACGCAGGCCAAAGCATCAGCAGAACAGAAACGTCTGGAAGGTCAGGCAATTGCCGATGCGGAGCGGGCCAAAGGTACCGCCGAAGCCGAGGTTATCCGCTTGCGCGGTCTGGCCGAAGCCGAAGCGAAGGAAAAACTCGCGGAAGCGTTCCAGAAATTCGGAGAAGCAGCCGTGCTCGACATTATCGTCAAGATGCTGCCTGATTTGGCAGGGAAAATCGCGCAGCCGATTTCCTCGATCGACAAGCTTACGGTCGTGGATACGGGAAAAGGCGAAGGCGCGGCCCGCGTGAGCAACTATGTGACCGAACTGATGTCCACCGCACCGGAGATGCTGAAAAACGTATCCGGCATCGATGTTGAAGGGTTGATCAAAAACTTGACGGGAAAATCGAAACCTGCTCCGGTCGTGGCCCAGCAGGAACGCGAGCTGGTGAATCTCGAAGCGGGGGCGGCGCAGGAAGATTAATTCGCCGTATAGTACGCAATAGAAATTGATGTATCAAGAAGGCATGGGATAAAGCCGTGAAGGCTTCCGTTCCATGCGCAAGCGTTGGTCGATCAACAAAAAATGGCGCCGCAGGGATTCATCCCTTGCGGCGCCATTTTTGGCGGTTCTTGTAGCGCGATCAGAGGCCCTTTAGCTTAGCTGCAGGCGCAATTCAGCACCGGCTTGCGCGCGGCCGTCGTTTCGTCCAGACGGGTAACCGGCGTATCGTAAGGTGCATTCAGAAGCAGCTCCGGCTGCTCCTCGGCTTCCTTGGCGATTTGGATCATCGTATCGATAAACGCATCCAGCGTATCTTTGCTTTCGGTTTCCGTCGGTTCGATCATGATACATTCTTCCACATTAAGCGGGAAGTAGATGGTTGGCGGATGGTAGCCGAAATCAAGCAGGCGTTTGGCTACATCCAGAGTACGCACACCATATTGCTTCAGCGGCGTGCCAGACATCACGAACTCGTGTTTGCAGATGCCTGGATACGGAATATCAAAATAAGGTTCAAGACGTTTCATCATGTAGTTGGCGTTCAGCACGGCGCATTCCGATACGCGGCGCAAGCCTTCAGGACCATAGCTACGCATGTACGTATACGCCCGGACCAGAATGCCGAAATTGCCGTAATAAGCTTTTACGCGGCCGATCGATTGCTCGTTAGCGCCTTCCAGCGTAAAGAGGCCTTCTTCTGTTTTCGTAACGTACGGTCGCGGCAGGAACGGCGTGAGCAGACTTTTTACGCCGACCGGGCCTGCGCCGGGACCGCCGCCGCCATGCGGCGTGCTCATCGTTTTGTGCAGGTTCAAATGCACAACGTCAAAGCCCATGTCGCCAGGGCGGGTGATGCCCATGATGGCGTTGGAATTAGCGCCGTCGTAGTACAGAAGCCCGCCGGCTTCGTGAACGATTGCGGCTATTTCCTGGATCTGCTCTTCGAACAGGCCGAGCGTGTTCGGATTGGTCAGCATCAGGGCAGCCGTGTCGCTGCCGACTGCTGCGCGCAGCGCATCCAAGTCGACCAGTCCTTTGTCCGTGGACGGGATCGTGATGGTTTGCAGCCCGGCAACGGAAGCGCTGGCCGGATTCGTACCATGCGACGAGTCCGGCACGATCACCTTGTCGCGCTGCTCTCCGCGGCTTTCATGGTATGCGCGGATCATCATGAGGCCGGTCCATTCGCCATGTGCGCCGGCGGCCGGCTGCAGCGTTACGGCATCCATGCCGGTAAGCCCCGCCAAATCCTGCTGCAGCTGATACAACAGCTGGAGTGCGCCTTGGATGCTTTCTTCGGGCTGATAAGGATGGAGTTTGGCGAATCCCGGGTAGCGCGCTACATCTTCATTGACTTTCGGATTGTATTTCATCGTGCAGGAGCCAAGCGGATAAAATCCGTTGTCCACGCCGAAATTGCGGCGGGAAAGCTCGGTATAGTGGCGGATAACATCAACTTCGAATACTTCAGGCAAAGCCGCCGGCTCGCTGCGCAGCATGGAGGCCGGAATGACGGATTCCGCTTCCAGCTCCGGCACGTCGAGTTCCGGCAGGGAGTATGCGATACGTCCGGGATGGCTCAGTTCAAATATCAATGCTTTTTCCTGTATCATAAACAGCCCTCCAGCAGTGATGCGAATTGGTCAATCTGTTCTTTGGTTCTGCGTTCGGTCACGGCGATCAGCATATGTCCTTCAAGCTCCGGATACGAGCGGCCAAGGTCATAACCTCCAAGAAAACCTTCCTTGAGCAGCTTCTTGTTGACGTCGGAAACGGATGCGCCGCCAGGAAGCTTGATTACAAATTCATTAAAATATGGAGCCGTATACGCCAGCGTCACGCCAGGCACTTTGGTCAGCCGATCTGCGGCGTAATGGCTTTTTTGCAAGTTAAGTTTGCCGACATCGATCAGTCCCTGTTTGCCCATCACCGACAAATATACGGAGGCGCAAAGCGCAAGCAGCGCCTGGTTCGAACAGATATTCGAGGTCGCTTTTTCACGGCGGATATGCTGTTCACGGGCCTGCAGCGTCAGCACAAAACCGCGTTTGCCGTTCCGGTCGACCGTCTGGCCGACAATCCGTCCCGGCATTCTGCGCATATGATCCTTGGATACGGCGAAAAATCCGCAAGTCGGACCGCCTAACGAAGCTGCAATGCCAAGCGGTTGGGCGTCTCCCACCACGATATCGGCGCCAAGCTTGCCGGGTGCTTCCAGAAGTCCCAGCGACAATGGATTGGTGCTTACAACCATGAGGCCTTTGTGGGCATGGATCAGGTTGCCGATCGCAGCGAGATCTTCAACCGAACCGAAGAAGTTCGGGTTTTGCACCAGAACGGCGGCGGTATCGCCTGTGACAACCTTGGCCAGTTCTTCCATGTCCGTTACGCCATTTTTGGTGCCAACTTCCACGATGTCGAGTCCGAGACCATGGGCATAGGTGTGAATCACCTGTCTGGATTCCGGATGAACGGCAGAGGAGATCACGAGCTTGCTGCGCTTGGTAGCCGCACTTGCCAGTGAACCGGCTTCAGCAAGGGCTGTCGCGCCGTCATACATGCTGGCATTGGCAACAGCCATGCCCGTAAGTTCGCAAATATAGGATTGGAACTCGAATATGGCCTGCAGCTCGCCTTGGCTTACTTCGGCTTGATAAGGCGTATAGGCGGTATAAAATTCCGATCTCGATACCACATGGTTGATCACGGACGGAATATGATGGTCATAAAGTCCGGCGCCAAGGAAGCTTGGGTATTGGTCGGTATTGGCGTTTTTGGCGGCAAGGGCGGACAAGTGGGTAGTAAGGGCATATTCGTCCAGACCTTTGGATACGGGCAGTTCGCCTTTAAACCGGATTTCGTCCGGGATATCCTTGAACAAATCTTCGATGGAGTTCAGTCCGACGGTTTTCAGCATTTCCTGCTGATCCTGCTCGGTCATGGGCAAATAACGATGTTTCACTTGGAGTCAGCTCCTTTTCGGGCTCTTTTGTAAAAAGGCGTGCTTACAACTTCGGCTTTCAGACGTTTGCCGCGTATTTCCACTTCAACCTGCGTGCCGGTCGCGGCATGATTGCTGTCAATCAAAGCAAGGCCCAGGTTGCGTTTGAGGGTTGGCGATTGGGTTCCGGTAGTGATTTCACCGATCTGCGTGTCGCCGGCATAAACAGGATAATGGGAACGCGGGATGCCGCGGTCAATCATTTCCACGCCGACCAGTTTCCGCGGAACGCCGCTGCTTTTTTGCTGCTGTAGCGCTTGTTTGCCGATAAAATCATCCTCTTGGTTCAGCTTCACGAAAAAGCCGATGCCGCCTTCCAGCGGGGAGATTTCTTTGGACAGTTCCTGGCCATAAAGCGGCAGCTTCGCTTCAAACCGGAGCGTATCGCGGGCGCCGAGTCCTGCGGGCAGCAGTCCGTGCGCTTCTCCATGCTCGAACAATCCTCTCCATACAGTGGGAGCATCCGCCGCTTTAAGGTAAATTTCAAATCCGTCTTCACCGGTATAACCTGTGCGCGAGATAAGGACGGATGCGCCGAACAAGTTTACATTTTGCAGGAAGTGAAACGAACCGAGCGCTGACAGATCCGCATCTACGAGGGGATTCAGAATTTCCTCCGCTTTAGGTCCTTGGATCGCGAGAAGAGCCGTTTCGTCGGATTGATTGGTCATTTGAACTCCATTTTTCAGATGCTGCTGCAGCCATTCCCAGTCTTTGTCGATGTTGGATGCGTTGACGACAAGCATGTAAGACTGCTCTTCCAGCTTGTAAATCAGCAAATCATCAACGACGCCTCCGTCCGGATAACACAGGGCACTGTACTGCGCCTGGCCGGGTTCGAGTTTAGTTACATCATTGACGGTCATGTACTGAATAAAGCTTTCGGCCTCCGGACCGCTCACCATAAACTCTCCCATATGGGACACATCGAATAAACCGGCGGCTTCACGAACGGCCTCATGCTCTTTATGAATGCCGCTAAACTGGACCGGCAGCTCCCAACCGCCAAAATCGATGCACCGCACGCCAGGGATTTCGGCATACAGAGGGTAAAGCGGGGTACGTTTCAGCTCGGACACGTTTCCATCTCCTTCTCTATTCACATTTTTAAAAAGAGGATTTTGCAAAATCCCGAAAACACAAAAAGGACAGGCAGAAGAATAAGCATACCGCATTTTGCGGCATACCGGTTCTTATGCTCTGTCCTTGGTACCTGAGAGTTACCTTGCCAAATACGGCCGCTGTAAGACTAAAGGATAATAAAGCTTCAGTGCCGGCAGGCAAGTTTCCCCTTGGGTGATTCTTCGGTCAAGAATTCTCTCCAGAGATGCGTCCGATAATGGTCCTTTTGCCTGAGAGATTCACCCTGTTGTAAGGGTTTACTCCTTCGGCGTCACTATATAAAAGAGGTTGTTCAAAAAGTCCGCTTTTGATAAGAAAACCAATCGAGGTCAATACAAGGATGAGCGACCGCGATGCAAAGGTAGGTTTTCTTGCGATATAGAATTTCATCAGCTGTGCTGATAACTCATGAATTCTATATCTAACACGAAGTGAATCAGGAAGTGAACTCGGCATCGAATCTTGAATTCAGCCGGGCCTTCTGGTGCTCACGTACCCACTACGTACGCTCCGCTCCTTTCGTCCCTATCTTCATCCAACCTTCTCGGTGCTGAAAACCGGCCTTTTTTGAACACGCATTAAATCAGTAATCTCTCCCATTACCTTCATCCGCTATTGAATTGTCTTACTACCATTAATACTCAAAGGCGGCGGGAATGTCAACAGAATTATGAGGCAAAAACCCAGGATTCAAGGCAAGGAAGAATCTCACAAAATCTTTTGATTTTTTCTTCCTTTTTTATACAGATTAATGACCGGCTCCGGCATTGCGCTTGGCGCCATGAAGTACATCCGCAGCGGCATGCGGATATAGGCGGCAGACACTCCACAATATGCATAGCGGCAAGGGCTGGCCTTGGATGCGGGAAATGGCTTTCGTTATATTGACACCGCTGTTCCCTCTGCTTTATTCTTAAGGTGATTAGGATTGTAAATGGTTCCAAAACATAATTGATTTCGATATATAGCGGATGAAGGCGAACGGGAGAGACCGTCCCCGGCAAGGAGGGCGGCACCGAAGGAGCAAGCTGCATGTACGCACATACAGGCGGCTAATCTCTCAGGTACAAGGAACCGTCGCCGGACGCGGCTCTGGAGAGAGCGTCAGCCACCCAAGGGGAACGCGGAAACGGTGATTTCCGTTTAAACTCTCAGGTACAAAGGACAGAGAAAAAGGTGCTGCATGCCTTTTTTGCTGTCTTTTTCTTTTGAAAACTATGCATTGTATGCGTTTTTCAGCAGAGCTGATGATGTCCGCGGGACATAAACCATTTTGAAAACTGTTCAAATTCCTGATACGAATACTTGCACAGGAGCGTGGAAGTCCTTGAGATTCAAAAATGTATTTTCTATCATCGGTCCGTCCATGGTGGGCCCCTCCAGTTCCCATACCGCTGGCGCCGTACGAATTGGGAGAGTTGCGCGCAAGCTGCTGGGTTGCCAGCCGGAGAAAGCGCAGATGACCTTGTTCGGATCTTTTGCCGAAACCTATTGGGGGCATGGGACGGATTTGGCTTTAACGGCCGGGCTTCTTAATTTTGACACAGACGATGAACGGATTCCGGAAGCCGATCTTGAAGCGGAGAAAGCCGGGATGGTCACGGAATGGGTGCAAGGAAAAGGAAACGGTCCCCATCCAAACTCCGTGAAAATATCGCTTTGGGGCGGAGACCGCAAGGCCGAGATCGTGGCGGCTTCGATCGGCGGAGGTACGATAGCGGTTTACTCGCTGAACGGTTTTGACGTGCAGATTACAGGGGAGTATCCGACGATTGCCGTCACCCATTCCGACCGTCAGGGCGTGCTTGCCAGTTTGACATCGCTGCTCAGCCGCGAAGGGATCAACATCGGTTATATGGACGTGGACCGCAAAGGACGAAGCGAAGCGGCCATGACGGTGTTTGAATTGGATTCTGCTCCTGAGGGGAGCCTGATCGAAGAGATGTTGAAACTGCCGCATGTTTTGGAAGTGACGTTGATTGATTTGACCCAAAGGAGCTAATGGACTTATGAGATTCGAAACGCTGGATCAGCTGGCAGAAATCTGTCTAAAAGAAAATAAAACGATTGCAGAAGTAATGCTGGCGGATCAAGCCAAGGAAACGGGCATTTCTGCGGATGAGGTATTCCGGCAGATGGCGGAATATTATCAGGTCATGAAGGAAGCCGTCCAAAAAGGACTGACAGGCAATACCAAATCCCGCAGCGGGCTGACGGGGGGCGACGCCAAAAAAGTGGCGGATTACATGCGGCAAGGCGAATCTTCGCTTGGCGGTCCGTCCGCGACGGCGATGGCATATGCGCTGGCCGTATCTGAAGTGAACGCCTCCATGGGCAGAATCATTGCCACGCCGACCGCCGGCTCCTGCGGGATTATCCCCGGCGTGTTCGTCAGCGCGCAGGAGCGGTTCGGCTGGGATGACGACAAGCTGGTTCACGGCTTGTTTACCGCCGGCGCGATCGGCTTCGTTATCGCCAACAACGCTTCGATTTCCGGCGCGGAGGGCGGCTGCCAAGCCGAAGTCGGATCCGCGATCGGCATGGCGGCCGGGGCGATGGTCGAGCTGCGGGGAGGTTCGGCGCAACAGGCTGTACATGCCGTAGGCCTTGCTTTGAAGAACTGCCTGGGCCTCATCTGCGATCCCGTTGCCGGGCTGGTTGAAATCCCCTGCATCGTGCGGAACGGTCTGGGGGCCGTCACCGCGCTGGCAGCAGCCGATATGGCCCTTGCCGGCGTCGGCAGCGTGATTCCTGCCGATGAAGTTATCGGCGTCATGCTTGAGGTGGGCAGCGCCATGCCGACCAAACACCGCGAAACCGGTAAGGGCGGTCTGGCCGCAACACCTACCGGACGCAAGCTGACCAAAGAACTGGTCGAGCAGCGCCGCCGCAAAGCCAAGGAAGCCAAAGAAGCCAAACAACCACCGTCAGACACCAAATAATGGCTCATCAAAGTAACATGTTACGAAGATCATTACACTAATCGAAGGAGAGTTGTGAACAAATGAGCAATGTGAAAGAGAACCGTTGGTACAGCAAGGATCATGAATGGGTAGAAAAGGTAAGCGGAAACGTCGTGCGCATCGGAATCAGCGATTTTGCGCAGCATCAGCTCGGAGATATCGTGTTTGTGGAGCTGCCGGAAGAAGGCGCGGAAGTTGCAGCCGAGGAGAGCATCGGGACTATCGAGTCCGTAAAAACCGTTTCGGATCTGTTCTGTCCTGTCGGCGGTCAAGTCACGAAAATCAATTCGCAGCTCAGCGATGAGCCCGAACTCGTAAACAGCGAGCCGTACGACGGCGGATGGATGTTGGAGATCGAGGTGGAAGGCGATCTGGAAGAGCAGCTGTCGGCACTTCTGGACGCGGAGCAATACGAGAAATTTATTGAAGAATAATTATATATTTTACGGAGGGCCGTCCCAAGATTTATGTGGGGCGGTTTTTTTGTTCCCTATACTAGTGGGAAATAGAACATGAGAAGGGGGGAACCTAACATGAGAAACATCACAATCGAATTATGATTGCGAGTGCTAAGACTTGAAGTGAGCCCCGGCCAATGGAATCAATTGATTGAGGACATGAAGTGAGCCCCGGCCAATGGAATCAATTGATTGAGGACATGAAGTGGTCCCGGCAAACGGAATCAATTGACAGAGGACATGAAGTGGTCCCGGCAAACGGAATCAATTGACAGAGGACACGAAGTGGTCCCGGCCAATGGAATCAATTGACTGGCTGCTCCATCCGGAAAGTTGCAAAAGTGCATCTATTTCAGCGTTCCAGGCGATTATGGCTAGAAAGCTTGCAAAAGTGCATCTTTTCCCCAGCTTTTAGGCATAAGCAAACGATCCATGGTCAAATGGATGTACTTTCGCAACAATTTTGCGTTTCACGCTATAGAAAGCCTGAAAAGGATGTACTTTCGCAACAATTTTTCATTTAACGCTATAAATTCCTGATAAAGAAGTACCTTTGCAACATTTCTCTATTTTACATGATCGGCTGTCTGAAAAAGGCAGCGCCCTGAATTCATTTCATCATGGATTAATATCCAGGTTCAATCACTTCATATACATCCATGAAGGAAATTGATCCCGATTGAACGAATTTTCCTTTTTATACATATTAACGGCTATAAAAGAGCATTTTGCAAAAATCCAAGGAGCAACTTTCAATCAGCAATATATAGAGCGAAACGGTTTAGTTCGTCTATATATTGTACCCGGAAGCGGTTGGGATCGAATTTTGCAAAATCCTGAAATATAAATCACCGAACGGCCGTTTCAAATTTGGGCTGTTGCAAAGCGCATATAAACCTTTGCAATTGGCAACACAAACACATAGGATGTGATGAAGCTATTTTTGCATACATCGAATGTTTATGTTGTGGTGGTGTATAAATCATGTATGACACAGCTTATTACGACGGCCGCGATCTGGGCTGCACTTATTCCGGAATGGAAAGCATATTTAGGCTTTGGGCGCCGGACGCCAGGAAGGTATCATTGGCTCTTTACCAAGATGCGGGCAGCTATAACTCCGAAGGAAAGGTAACCGACCATGCAGGCGGCCTTGAAATCGGCATGAAGGAATGGAAGGATGGCGTCTGGTTCCTCCGTTTCTTTGGCGATCTCGCAGGGCGGTATTATATGTATAAAATCGAAGGCCGGGATGGCGGCATCCGTTATGCCGCAGATCCGTATTCCCGCGCAGTCAGCGCTAATGGGGCAAGATCGGCCATCGTCGATTTGAAAGCTTGGAACCCGCCGGGATGGGAGGAAGATAAGCGGCCGCCTATGGAGAGTCTGCAGGATTCCGTGCTGTATGAGCTGCATGTGCGGGATTTTTCGGCGGACCCGGAAGCGGGTTTTAAGTATAAAGGCAAATATAAAGCATTTACGGAAACAGGACTGCGCGATGATGAAGGAAATAAAATCGGCATCGACCATCTGGAGGAGCTTGGCGTTACGCATGTCCATCTGCTTCCGGTTTCCGATTTTCAAACGGTGAACGAGCTGCGGGTGGATGATCCGGATTCATCCGAGCCGAAATATAATTGGGGGTATGATCCGCAGCATTATAATGTGCCGGAGGGCTCTTACGCAACCGATCCGCTTAAGCCGGGGGTGCGAATTCGCGAGTTTAAGGAAATGGTGATGGCTCTGCACCGCAAGGGTATCCGCGTCATTTTGGATGTGGTATATAACCACACGTACAACGTGGAAGAAGGTCCGTTTGAACCGGTTGTTCCGGGATATTATTATCGTAGGGATGCCGAGGGCAAGCTTGCGAACGGTTCAGGCGTCGGCAATGAGCTGGCAACGGAGCGACCGATGATGCGAAAATACATTTTGGATTCGGTCCGCTACTGGGCAGAGGAATATCATATTGACGGCTTCCGTTTTGATCTGATGGGATTGATGGATACGGACACGATCACGCAAATTGCCGATGAGATCCACCGCGAGGTGGACCCTTCGATATTGATTTACGGGGAGCCGTGGACAGGCGGAGAGACGCCTTTGCCTTTGCGGCAGCAAACGCTGAAAGGCACTCAAAGAAGCAAGGGGTTCTCCGTCTTTAACGATCATTTTCGCGCAGCGATTAAAGGCGACAGCGACGGGCAGGGGAAAGGGTTTGCCACAGGCCGGCCGGAAATGGAGGCGGAAATTATCGAGGGCATTAAAGGGGCTGTGCATGATTTTGCGGATTCACCGCTAGAAACGATCAATTATGTGACCGTCCATGATAATCTGAATTTGTGGGATAAAATTTTAAAGACGCAGGGCCAACAAATGGAAGCCGGATTTCAGGAAATCCGCGACGGGGAGCTGGTCGGCGGAGGAAGCTTACGGGAAATGGTGGAGCGGTCCGAACCCTATCGAAGCGTAGACAAGGAGCATGTTCTGCAAAGCGAGACGGTAAAGAGGGCTATTTTGGCCAATGGCATCGTTCTGACCTCGCAGGGAATACCCATGATTCAGGCCGGCGACGAACTGCTGCGCACGAAATACGGCGACCATAACAGCTACCGCAGCGGGGATATCGTCAATGCGATCCGTTGGGGAAACAAGCGGAAATTCAAACCGGTTTTCGATTATTACCGCGGACTGATCGAGCTCCGAAAAAACCATCCGGCCTTTCGCATGACCTCCAAAGAGCAGGTGGAAAAACATTTGAAGATGCTTCGCAGCGAGGATAACACGGTGGCTTATATGCTGAAGGATTATGCGAATGGCGACGTTTGGAAAAATATTATTGTCGTTTATAACGCCAACCGCCATGAAATCAACCTGGACATTCCGTTTTCCTTGACCGGATGGAAAGTGGCGGTGAACAGCAAACATGCCGGGAATGAGGCTTTGGACTGCATCGTGGATGAAGAAGTGGCCGTTGCCGGTTTGTCGATGATGGTGCTGTATGAAGAAGTAGGAGGCACGCCGCGCCAGGTTAAAAAAGTCGAAATTCAATATGAACGTCCCGACGGCAAATACGATGGATGGAATTTATGGGTTTGGGGCACAGGTTATCACGAACGGCGGGTAGATTTCGAACGGATGGAAAACGGCAGGGCGGTCGCTTCATTTATCGTTCCGTCCCATGTCAAAAGAATCGGTTATATCGTGCGTTTGAATGATTGGGAAGCAAAAGATGTGGAGCGCGACTCTTACATTGAGCTTGGCCCTGGCCAAAGCGCCGCAACCGTGTTGATCCGCAGCGGTTCGGAGCATTCGAAAAAAATAAGCTGACGGTTCATGACGCCGCGCCGCCCCGGATAGGGGCGGTTTTTTGAGATTATAGAGTCTATAAGTTTTAAGTGGAGCTTAAGTCATTTTATAATCGCAAGAAAACATCCGCCAAATACGGGCTGTTTTCTTAGAAAGTACGTCGAGATGTTTTTCTTTCTTGATTTTCATGAAACTGCTTGCCCTTGAATTTCCAGGATTTATAATGAGTTTAGAAATGAAGGGAGGCGGCAAACTTTGAAAGAAAAAGTTCTGGGAGCTTACGCCAAACTCGCCAAAGATTATGAGCTGCATGTGGATGCCGAGAGCGGAGCCAATGCTTATTACGAGCGGCCGGCGATGCTGGCGTTTTTGCCCCAAGACATGACGGGCTGCTCCGTGCTTGATGCCGGATGCGCCGCAGGCTGGTACACGGAGCAGATGGCCGGGCGGGGAGCCGAAGTTGCAGCCATTGATGTCAGTCCCGAGATGGTGGAGGCCGCGCAAAGACGGGTTGGAAGCCGGGCCGGGGTGCAGGTGCAGGACTTAAGCGAAGCGCTTCCGTTTGCCGGCGAAACATTCGATTTGATCCTGAGCTCGCTAACCTTGCATTATGTTGAGGACTGGCAGCCTGTTTTTGCGGAATTCCGGCGCGTCTTGAAGCCGGGAGGACGGCTGCTGTTTTCAGTGCATCACCCTTTTATGGACTTTACGGTTTTTGACCGGCCGGATTATTTTGCCAGGGAGCTGATTGTCGACCGCTGGACGAAAAAAGAAGTGGGAGAGGTGGAAGTCGCGTTCTACCGGAGACCGCTGCAAGAAATCATCAACACCACCACGGATTATTTTATCTTGGATAAAATGATTGAACCCCTACCGGTAAAGGAATTTTTGGAACGTCTGCCGCAATCGGCAAAATTTTATGACCGTCTTTTGCATCGTCCTCATTTTTTGATTGTTGAGGCGCATAAAGTTTTGTGAGGAGTCGCGAATGATTTGACAAGTTGTGTATTCGGGGCTAAAGTAATACGTGAAGCAACTGTAAATCATTTTATATGAAATCCACTGGGGGAGTCGCGACGAAAGCGGCTGAGACAAGGATACTTGGACCCTTTGAACCTGATCCGGATCATACCGGCGTAGGAAAGTGGAGTCGGACTTTACAAGTTCCGGTGGACATTTTTATGATATGGGAAAGGATGAACTTCAAGAATCCGCATCCTTATATCGCAAAAAGCAACCGCTAAAAGCGGTCTGTCTACTTTGGGAATACGTCGATAGACGTTTTCCTTAAGATGAACCTGATGAAGCCGCTCCATTTTCGGGGCGGCTTTTTTGACATATCAGACAGTATAAACTCTTACGGGGTCCCCGCAAAGTAATCGGAATAGGCATCGAAGGTCACGCGTCACTTTGTGGGGTTGAATTTCCGGGGTCCCCGCAAAGTAATCGGAATAGGCATCGAAGGTCACGCGTCACTTTGTGGGGTTGAATGTCCGGGGTCCCCGTAAAGTAATCGGTATAATCTCAAAGGTCACTTAGTACTTTTGCTCCGCAAAAGCGCCCCCCTCTTCGAGAGTCGTCGGAATTCTTTCCGATACTCTTTGTGGGGTTATTTTGTATGCGGCCTTCGCGCCCCCCTGCTTGGATTTCATCCCAATTTCATGCGGAGGTGCAGATTTATGAGGAGTTTTACGGAGGAACTGAGAAGCGAGGCGGAACCGATCTTCAAGGCGATTTTTGATCATCCGTTCGTCAGGGGGATTGCGGAAGGGTCTTTGCGAAAAGAGCAGCTGGTTCATTATGTAAAACAGGATTTTGAATATTTGAACGCTTTTATGCGAATATACGGAATTGCGATTTCCAAATGCGAGAGCCGTGAAACAATCGAGTTTTTTAACGAACAGATCTCGTTTATTCTGCACAGCGAAACGCATCCGCACAACAACTTCTGCCAAGTTGCCGGTGTTTCATATGAGGAAATGCAAGGTTATCCGCTTGCTCCGTCGGCAAGCCATTATACCCGGCATATGCTGGCTGTTGCCCATGAAGGGACGCTTGAAGATATTATGGCTGCGCTGCTGCCATGCCCATGGACCTATACCGAAATCGGCAAAAGATTGCTGGAGGAGATCCAACCTGATGCATCCCATCCGTTTTATGACTGGATGCATTTTTACGGGGATATGGAAGACGGCGTCACCGGGCAGATGCGCAGACTGTTGGACGGGTGGGCAGAATCGTTAAGCCCGGCGCGAAAAAAACGTCTGAAAGAGCATTTTATGGCAAGTTGTCAGCTGGAATACTTGTTTTGGGACATGGCCTATCGTCTGGAAGAGTGGCCGGTAAACATGACGGAAGGGGAGAAGGTGGGATGACGGCGATATCGGAAATGCAGCTTCTTCCGCAGGAGATCAAACGGCGCCGGCCGCTCGTACATAACATCACGAATGTGGTTGTGACGAATTTTACGGCTAACGGACTGCTGGCCGTCGGAGCATCCCCCGTCATGGCGTACGCGCGCGAGGAGGTTGCGGATATGGCGAAAATGGCAGGCGCCTTGGTGCTGAACCTGGGGACGCTGAGCGCGGAGCTGGTGGAAGCAGCGATTCTTGCCGGCCGCTCGGCCAACCAACATGGCGTTCCCGTGCTTCTCGATCCGGTGGGCGCAGGGGCAACGCCATTTCGAACCAAAGCGGCGCTGGAGATATTAAACAATGTCCGCGTCTCCTTGGTACGGGGCAATGCGGCCGAAGTGGCGAATTTGATCGGCGAAGCCGCCGCTATCAAAGGCGTCGATGCGGACGGCATGGAGGAGGCGGAAGCCCCGACCGATCTGGCGGCGCGGGCAGCGCATCGGATCGGAAGCGTCGTGGCCATTTCGGGCAGGGAAGACGTGATTACGGACGGCGAAACCGGATACGTGATCCACGGAGGCCACCCGATGCTGACGCGGGTAACGGGAACCGGCTGCCTGCTCACATCCGTGATGGGAGCGTTTGCAGCGGTGGAGTCCGATATATTAAAAGCCGGAGCGGCAGGATTGGCTTTTTATGGCGCGGCGGCGGTCAGAGCATATGCAGCCGCTGGCAAGCGGGGGCCGGGGAGCTTCCAAACGGCATTTCTTGACGCTTTGGCCGAGATGGATCAATTTCCGGTTGCGGAAGACGCTGTTATCCGCCACAAGATTCCAGCCGGAAGAGGGTTTCTGCAATGATAAACCAACGGCAGATGAAAGAATACCTGCGGCTGTATCTGGTGCTTGGCAGCGTGAACTGCAAAACCGATCCCGCATCCGTGGTGGAGGAAGCCATCCGCGGCGGCGTGACGATGGTACAGTTTCGGGAAAAAGGGCGGCATGCACTAAAAGGAGAAGCCAAAAAGGAGCTGGCGATACGCATCCATTCGGTATGCCGCCGTTTCAAGGTCCCGCTGATCATCAATGACGATGTGGATCTGCTGTTGGAGATAGATGCGGAGGGGATCCATATCGGCCAGGAGGATGAGCCGGCGCATGAGGTGCGGGCGCGAATTGGCGATAAAATCTTGGGACTTTCGGTTCATACGCCGAGGGAAGCAGAATTGACGGCAGCACAGCAGGTGGATTATTTGGGGGTCGGGCCGATTTATCCGACCACATCGAAAGAAGATGCCCGCCAGCCCCGGGGACCGGAGATGCTGCGCGAAATCAGGTCCATCGGCACGCCGCTGCCTATGGTCGGAATCGGAGGAATTTCCGCGGAACGCGCGGCGGATGTGATTCGGGCCGGTGCGGATGGATTGGCGGTCATTTCAGCGATCACAGGTGCAGAAGACATATGCCAAGCCACCCGGAAGCTGGCTGAGGCAATTCCGGTCATAGACCGCCACAATTCATGAAGCAAGAACTGATCAAATCATTTCCCCACATTCATTGTTATTGGAACCTGCCGTTTGGCGGGTTCTTTTTCATCCGTGCAAATCATTGGTTCTACTTGTGTTTGAAAGCCTCCGGTAAATTGGGTTGGCTTCAAATTAGTGTTAGAATGTAAGCATTAGAGCTCACGAAGAAAGGGTGTACGAATTTGGAAGAACTCATCATTCGCATACATTGCGGTCTTATTGAAGGCATTAAAGATAACGGCGTACGGGCCTGGCGGGGGATTCCATATGCGCAGCCGCCTGTTGGAGAGCGGCGCTTCCGCAAACCCGCACCCGTCAAGCCCTGGACGGGAACAAGAAAAACGGAAACGCCTGGACCACTAGCGCCGCAGCCCGTAGATCCGGCCGGCGGGGCGTTTGGCCTCAAACGCGATACCTTCCCGCAGTCGGAGGACTGCTTGTATTTGAATGTATGGGTACCGGATATACCGGTGGAGGAGCCGCTGCCGGTCATGGTTTGGATTCACGGCGGAGCGTTTGTAACCGGCGGAGGCGGATTGCCGATTTATGACGGTTCCGAGCTGGCGCGCCGGGGCGGCTTGATCGTCGTCTCTCTAAGTTACCGGCTTGGGCCGTTTGGGTTTGTCCATTTGGGTCCCTTTTCCGGGGAAGGGGAAGACAGATATGTCAGCAATGCCGGACTTCTGGATCAGATTGCTGCGCTTGAATGGATTCAAAACAATATCGCCGCATTTGGCGGTGACCCGAAGCAGGTGACTGTGTTCGGCGAATCGGCCGGGAGCATGAGCATCGCCGCATTACTCGCCATGCCTGCCGCCAAAGGCCTGTTCTGCCGCGCAATTATGCAGAGCGGCGCTTCGCAGGCGCTTCCGGACCGGAATGGCCGAATTCTGGCGCAGAACCTGCTTGACGAGCTTGGCGTTCCGCAGGATGACCTGGACAAGCTTGCTTCGATTCCGACGGAGGAAATCATGCGGGCAGGCAACAAGCTGAAGCAGGCGGCAGGAGCCGGAGCAGTGATGCTTTTCCAGCCTGTCATTGACGTCAAGGAGCTGCCTCTTTCTCCGCTTGAGGCTGTTGCCCAAGGCGCGGCCGCGGGAATTGAAGTGATCATCGGCACCAACCGCGACGAAGGAGCGCTGTTTATTAAAGATGGCATGCCGCTTTTGGCAGAGGAGGAGAACGCCAAAGCTTATGTTGCGGTTACGGGCGCCCCGGAAGCGGAATCCTGGATCAGGGATTATCCGTTAACGGTCGATGGACAGCGCGAGGCCATGACCGAGCTGTACTTCTGGAGGTCGTCGCTGCAATTTGCCGATGCCCAGTTAAAGCATGCGCCTGTATGGATGTACCGTTTCGATTTCGGCATGACTCCGGGGCATCCTTTGCTGGGCAAGGCATTCCATTCGGCGGAGATTCCGTTTGTGCTCCACAATCTGGATCTTCTTCAGTCTGCCGGAACTCCGGTAGATGAAAGAATGCGGAGCGTGGCGGAACAGATGGTGAATGCCTGGGCAGCCTTTGCAAGGAGCGGTAATCCTTCGACAGAAGGCTTGGATTGGCCGGCTTATCGCGAGGATCAGCGGTGGACGATGGTTTTTGCGGAAGAAAGCAGGGTTGTCCGCGACCCCGAAGCCGAAAAGCGCCGAAAGCTGACCGGAAAAAATTAAACCATGTTGCAGGCTGGCGGATCGCCTGTTTCTGTTTTCCATAATTTTTGAGAATAATATGCTCAAGGAGGCATGGAATGAGGAATTCAATCTATGAATTGGTGGAGACCAGCGACACGCTGCCCTTCGATGTTGCCCTGCACAGCGTCAATTATGTACCCAGTCACTGGCATAACAGCATGGAGATTATTTTCGTGCTGCGCGGCACGCTGGAGGTGACTGTCGATAGCCGGCAGCACAGCCTTTCGGAAGGCGACGTGCTCGTGATCAACTCGAGCCATGTACATGAAGTGATCGGGCTGGATATGAACATCATTGCGACTTTTCTGATTCCGGACGGTTTTATCAAGGCGAACCTGAAAGGTTTCGAGTCTGTCTATTTCGACTGCGATTCCCGGTCGGCAGGCAAGGAGCAGCGCCAGGGGCTTGACCGGATCCGCCAGCTTTTGGCCGAGATGGTTCACCTCCGGTATAAAGGGGGAGAAGTATACGAGCTTGAAATGCAGATCCGGATGCTCGGCGTGCTGTCAGCGCTTGCCCAGCAGTTCCGCGCCGAAGCGCAAAGCGGGGCGATGAACGAGAAATACAAAGAGCGAATGCTGCGCATTATTACCTATATCGACGAGCATTATGATGAGCCGCTTTCGCTGCAGGATATTGCGGAGCGGGAGTTTTTGTCCGTCCCGTACCTGTCCAAATTTTTCAGCGACAACATCGGCCTCAATTTCCAGTCCTATCTGACCAGCATCCGGCTGAAAAATGCGGTCGAGGAGCTGCTGAGCTACGAGGAAGAACGGATTGCCGATCTTGCGCTGAAGCACGGCTTTCCGAACGCCAAATCCTTTTACTCCGCATTCAAAAACCGATACCATATGACGCCGAATGAATACCGGAAGCAATACCGCCCGGGCATGGGAGAGCGCCAGGATAAGCCTTCCTCCAACTACCTGGCCTTCAACCAGTCAAGCGCCTTAGGGATTATCAACCAGTATTTAAAGCGCAGCAAGTCCGATGAGCAACCGCAGGTGCAGGCGCTATCGGCCAAAGTTGATGCGGTGGATTTATCCGCGCCCGGCGTTTTGGTTCGACATACCTGGAAAAACATCATCACGATCGGAAAAGCCAAAGAAGGGCTGCATGCGGATGTGCAGGAACAGATACGTTATGTGCAGCAGCGCTGCCCCTTTCACGCGATCCGGTTTCACGGTATTTTCGATGATGAGATGATGGTGTACCACGTGGATGGAGACGGTAATCCCCATTATAATTTTCGTTTCGTGGACCAGCTCTTTGATTTTTTGTTGTCAGTCGGATTGAAGCCGTTTGTCGAACTTGGATTTATGCCTTTTGCGATGGCGGCGGATCCGGATAAAAAGGTGTTCTACAAACATAGTTATGTAAGCGGACCGCAATCCGTGGAACGCTGGTGCGAGTTGGTTGAACATTTTCTGCACCACTGCATGAACCGATATGGGCAAGACGAGGTGGAGAGCTGGAAGCTGGAGTTTTGGAACGAACCCGAACTCGATGTGTTTTGGCCCGGATCGCGTCAGGAATACATGGACTTTTACCGCCAAACCTACCGGAAGGTCAAGCAGGTGTCGGAGCGGCTGCAGATCGGGGCACCCGGACGGATCATCAGTTTGTTGTCGACGGACTTCAACCGGGAGTTTTTTGCTTTTTGCCGGAATGAAAAATGCGTGCCGGATTTCATTCCGGTTCATTTCTATCCCCATGAGCAGCTGGATGAGATGGTGAGCGCGGAGCAGTTGAGCCGATTGTACCAACAGGAGCCATACCGTATTATGCTCGATCAGTTCGGAGGCATCTCGCCCGATCCGGATTATCTCAAGCATATGCTGAAAAGTGAAATATCCAGTTTGGCGGAGCTTGAACTATCCGGGCTGCCGGTCTATCTTACCGAATGGAACTCCACGGCATTTCACCGGGAACTGACGAATGATACGTTATACAAAGCCGCTTATATTGTTAAGAACATCGTCGAAAACCTCGACCGCATTGAAGGTTTCGGTTACTGGGTTTTGAGCGACAACATTGAGGAGACGCCCGCATCCGAACGGCTCTTTCACGGTGGTCTGGGTCTCATCGCACAGTACGGCATCCCGAAGCCGGCCATGCTTGCTTACGAGCTGCTGGCGAAGCTGGGGGAACGCTTGGTTACGCGAGGCAACGGATATATTGTGACATCCGGAAGAGGGCGTTACCAGGTGCTGAGCTACAACTACTGCCATTTTGATGATCTGTACGCGCTCGGAGATATTTCGTTTATCGATGATAAAAATCGGTATAGCGGATTTAAAGAGGAAAAGACGTTCAAACTTGAGCTGGAACTGCGGAATATTCCCAAAGGCCGCTATCGCATGGTCACATATCATGTGTCCAGAGCGCTGGGCAGCAGTTATGACGAGTGGGTGCGCATGGGGGCTCCGGCTTACGTCAACGCGGAGGAAATTGCATATTTGAAAGCCGCCGCCCGGCCGCGCATGGAGATCAGGCAAATCGATATCGAGGATTGCGCTGCTTACACCGTCGTGTTGGAACCGCATGCGATTGAGCTAATGGAGTTGTTTAAGCTGGAATAGGTAAGGATGGTAACATCTTACCCGGAATCCCCTTGTTTGTGTCAATTTTTAATGTCGTCCGCCCAGTTGATCGAAGCGCTTTCAAAAAAACCCTTAAAAATTGCAATTGAACACGGTAAGCCGCCGCCTGTCTGAAAGGAGGCGGTTTCATTTATACTTATATATGTAATCGCTTTCAATTTACTATGGGAGGTAACCGATATGTCGCAAACAACGATGAACGGGCAGGTGAAAACGCCTTTGGGCCGTTTGACTTTCGGCATCATGTTGGGGTACGGCCTGATGATGATCGCGCTGATGACCCCGGCGGTGCTGCTCTTGACGTTTAAAATGACTGAAATCGATCCAAACGGATATACCACTTCTTACGGTCTGGTTGCGGGGGTCGGCGCTTTCTTTGCCCTAATTGGCAATCCGATCGGAGGCGCGATAAGCGACCGGACAAACATATCATTCGGGCGCCGGCGCACATGGATTTTAATCGGGCCCCTGTTTGGCTGTGCTGCTTTATTTTTCGTAGGTATGGCAACGCAGGATTGGCAGGTAGTCGTCGGATGGTCAATCGCGCAGCTCTTTTTCAATTTCGGGATGGCTGCCTATACGGCGCTGGTTCCCGATCAGGTACAGGAAGAAAAGCAAGGTACGATTTCGGGCATGATCGGGCTCGTGCTGCCGGTGGCTATGGCCGTCGGGATGGTGCTGATGATGCTGATGACACATGTGCCTTCTGCCACGAAATGGGCCCTTTTGTCCATCATGGGCATTGTGGGACCGGTGCTTAGCCTGTTTTTGATTCGTGACGGCAAAATTGAGCGGCAGCCCAAAACGAAGGAGCAAGTGCCGCTCGGCGAAAAAATCAGCAAGATCTATCCAAGCCCTCGCAAGTTCCCGCATTTTACCTGGGCTATCGTATCCAAGTTTTTGCTGATGATGGGATATTGCAGCACTTTGTATCTGGCAGTCATGCTGGTCAACCGAATGGGCTTTACGGAAGCGCAAGCAACCAACAGCGTCGGTACGATTAACATCATTTCGATGCTGGCGATGGCGGTGACGAGCATTTTCGGCGGCGTGCTGTCCGATAAATTCCGCAAACAAAAACCGTTCCTATATGGTTCGGCGCTGATTATGGTGATTGGCATTTTGATGTATGCATTCATTCCGCATTATGCTTCCTTTATTGTCGCTTCGGCAATCATCGGCCTTGGGGCAGGCTGCTTTACGGCGGTGGATATGGCGCTTGTGGCCCGGATTCTGCCGCGCAAGGAAGATGCCGCCAAAGATTTTGGTCTCATGAATGTTGCGAATGCGCTTCCGCAATCCATCGTGCCTGCGATCGCGCCGCTGCTGCTCGGTATTGGGGGCTGGTCTTTCTTTTACATCGTCTTGGCCGTTTGCGTCCTGTTGGGAGCCGCAGCCGTGAAGCCGCTGCCCGAAATTGGCGAAAAGACAGAGAAAGGGCAGGGAGCGGAAAGCAGCCAAGCTGCAATCCATCACGTTTAATTTAATGCCCGATTACATCCTGGGAGGGAGAAAACCATGACTAGAAACTTAAAAGAATTGATTGCGCAAATGACCGTTGAAGAGAAGGCGAGCTTATGCTCGGGATTAAATATGTGGCAAACCAAAGCCGTGGAGCGGGTAGGGATTCCGTCGATCGTTATGACCGATGGTCCCCATGGATTGCGCAAGCAGGAGAGACCTGGAGATATGTCCAGCAAAACCGTGCCGGCAACCTGCTTTCCGAGCGGAGCGGGCCTCGCTTCTTCTTGGGACCGCAATCTGATCCGTGAAGTGGGGCAGGCGCTTGGCGAAGAATGTCTGGCGGAAGACGTACAGATTATTCTGGGTCCTGCTGTTAATATTAAGCGATCGCCGCTGTGCGGACGCAACTTTGAATACTTTTCCGAAGATCCGTATTTGGCATCGGAAATGGGTGCGCAGCATGTGCTTGGCGTTCAGGAAAAAGGGGTCGGCACATCCGTCAAGCACTTTGCAGCGAATAACCAGGAAACGCTGCGCAACTCCATCAATACGATTGTCGATGAACGTACTTTAAACGAAATCTATTTGCGGGCATTTGAAGGACCGATTACTGAAGGCGATGCCTGGACGGTGATGTGTGCCTATAATTTGGTGAATGGGGACTTCTGCTCGGAAAATGAATATTTACTGACCGATGTGCTCAAAAAACGCTGGGGACACGGTGGATTCGTCATGACGGATTGGGGAGCGATCAACGAGCGGGTGAAAGGGCTGAAGGCAGGCCTTGAGCTTGAAATGCCATATGCGGGACCGGAGCGCGACCGCATGATTGCAGAAGCCGTCAAATCGGGCGAACTGGATGAAAAAGTGTTGGATGAAGCCGTGGAACGCATGCTCAAGGTCATCTTTGCCGCATACGATGCGCGGCAGGAAGGCTACCGGTATGACCGCGAAGCGCATCATGCCCTTGCTAGAAAAGCGGCTGCAGAATGCATGGTGCTTCTGAAAAATGAAGGCGGCTTGCTTCCGCTGAATCCTCAACAATCTGTGGCGGTAATCGGTGCATTGGCGGATAAGCCCCGCTATCAGGGCGGAGGAAGCTCGCATATTTCTCCATACCGTTTGGATGAGGCCCTTGCAGCGGTCCGCGAAGCGGCTGAAGGCGAGGTCGGATATGCGCAAGGCTACAGCCTGACGGAAGATGTTATGGATGATGCGCTTATGAACGAAGCGGTCGAGTTGGCAGCCGCAAAGGATGTTGCCGTGATTTTTGCCGGGCTTCCCGACTCCTTCGAATCGGAAGGTTTCGACCGGACTCATCTCGATATGCCGTCTTCCCAATGCGAGTTGATCCGGCGCGTGGCCGCCGTTCAACCGAACACGGTCGTCGTTTTGTCCAACGGCGCTCCAATCGTTATGCCATGGCTGGATGATGCAAAAGCCGTTCTTGAAGGTTATCTGGGCGGGCAAGCGACAGGCAGCGCCGCAGCGGACGTATTGTTCGGCAAGGTGAATCCGAGCGGCAAGCTCGCGGAAACGTTCCCGGTCCGGTTGGAACAAACGCCTGCTTACCTGAACTTTCCGGGAGGCAAAAACGAAGTCTTTTACGGGGAAGGGCTGTTTGTCGGATACCGTTATTACGAAGCGAAAAAAGAGAAGCCGCTGTTCCCGTTCGGCTATGGTCTAAGCTACACGACCTTTGCTTACGAACAAATCGAGATAGATAAGGAACTGATCAAGGATACGGAATCGGTCAACGTGACTGTCACTGTCCGCAACACCGGCAGCCGAGCAGGCAAAGAAATCGTTCAGCTGTATGTCAAACCGGTGGACAGCTCGGTGGTAAGACCGGTGAAGGAACTGAAAGGCTTCGAGAAAGTAAGCCTGCAGCCGGGCGAAGCGAAGAAGATAACTTTCACATTGGACAAACGCGCTTTCGCTTACTTTAATACCGAGATTCACGACTGGTTCGCCGAAACCGGCGCATACGAAATCGTTGCGGGTCCGTCTTCAGCGGATACGCCGCTTGCGGCGGAAGTTAAAGTGGTCTCCACCGGCGTTCCATTCCGAAAGGTCACTCGAAATACCAAGTTTTATGAGCTGCTTGCCATTCCGGAAACGGCTGCGTTTGCGGAAAAAGCAATGAATGACAGCGTGGAAGGACTTAAACAAATGGGGGCTTTGTTTGCCGAAAGCATGGGAGACGGCGGCTTGGCACAACTGTTTGATGCGGTCGTGAAATGGAAGAAATACGACGGGCTGCGTTCGATGGCTGGCCTGATGGGCGGCAATACGAGCGAAGCGGATTTGGAAAAGATCATCCGCGAATTGAATGAAAAGTTAGGACTGTAAGCAGGTGCACAAGGAAGGGAGACGGACATGAAAAACAACAAGACAACCGGTACGACGGAGCAAATCGTTTATGTTCATAATCCGGGAGGACCCACATTAGGGTACTCTAAGGTCTCCGGCGTCGGCATTCTCGAGCAGGACGGCTTATTTTTCAAGGACCTGAATCGAAACGGAAAGCTGGATCCTTATGAGGATTGGCGGCTGCCTGCCAAAGAGCGGGCCAAGGATCTGGCTTCCAGAATGTCGATCGAGCAAATCGCCGGCCTCATGCTGTACAGCAGGCATCAGGCGGTCCCCGCTGCAAGCGGCGGCTGGTTTGCCGGAACTTATAACGGGCAGCCTTACGAAGCGAGCGGAGCCCAGCCCTGGGATCTGACCGATGAACAGAAGGCGTTTCTGGAAAATGACCATCTACGGCATATCCTGATCACAACGGTCGAAAGTCCGGAAATTGCCGCACGCTGGAATAATCAGGTGCAGGCTTTCGCCGAGGGCAGCGGACTTGGCATTCCGGCAAACAACAGCTCCGACCCGCGCCACAGCCCGGATTCAAGTGCGGAATTTAATGCCGGATCAGGCGGGAAAATCTCGATGTGGCCGGAACCTTTAGGCCTGGCAGCGACATTTGATCCTGCCGTTACCCGCAAATTCGGCGAGGTGGCTTCCAAGGAATACCGCGCATTGGGAATAACGACAGCTTTGTCTCCTCAGGTGGACATTGCCACCGATCCGCGCTGGTTCCGGTTTAACGGGACCTTTGGCGAAGATCCACAGTTGTCTGCCGATATGGCACGCGCTTATGTGGATGGCTTTCAGAATTCCGAAGGAGAACGCGAGCTTGCGGAGGGATGGGGTCTAGACAGCGTTAACGCGATGGTGAAGCACTGGCCTGGAGGCGGCTCGGGAGAAGCGGGGCGCGACGCCCACTTTGGATGCGGCAAATACGCGGTTTATCCGGGAGGACGTTTTGCGGATCATCTGAAACCTTTTATCGATGGAGCTTTCAAGCTGGAAGGAAAAACAGGGAAAGCTTCCGCCGTCATGCCGTATTACACGATTTCGTTCGGACAGGATCCGGTGAATGGCGAAAATGTCGGCAACTCCTACAATGCATACCTGATTCGCGACCTATTGCGCGATGAGCATGGATATGACGGCGTCGTTTGTACCGATTGGATGATCACGGCCGATGAATCGGCCAGCAGAGACTCATTCCTGTCGGGGAAATCCTGGGGAGTGGAGCATCTGACCGTAGCCGAACGGCATTACAAGCTGCTTATGGCAGGCGTCGATCAGTTTGGCGGCAACAACGAAATCGGTCCCGTGCTGGAGGCGTACCAAATGGGGGCCGCCGAACATGGCGAAGAATGGATGCGGGCCCGGTTCGAGGCATCGGCCGTACGGCTGCTGCTGAACATGTTCCGCCTTGGTTTGTTCGAAAATCCATACTTGGAGCCGAATCATAGCGCGGAAATCGTGGGCTGCCCTGAATTTTGCAAAGCAGGTTACGAGGCCCAACTGAAATCCGTGGCGATGCTGAAAAATAAAAACAATGTGCTCCCGCTTGCACGAAAAACAAAGCTGTACATTCCGAAGCGGTTTATCGCGGCGGGGAAAGACTGGTTTGGAAATCCTACGCCGGAAAAGCTGGAGTATCCAATGAGTCTCGATGTTGCGGCAAAATATTTTACAATAACGGAAAATCCGGAAGAGGCGGATGCGGCGCTTGTTTTCATCGAGAATCCAAAGTCGGGGTTCGGATACAGCCAGGAAGACCGCGATCGCGGCGGCAGCGGTTATGTGCCAATCAGCTTGCAGTATAAGCCGTATACAGCCGAAACTGCGCGCGAGGTCAGCCTTGCGGGCGATCCGCGCGATAGCGACATCCTGAACCGCTCCTATCGGGGCAAAAGCGTCAGAACGCATAATGAAGCGGATTTGGACATGATTTTGAAAACCGTGGACGCGATGAAAGGCAAACCGGTCATTGTCAGCATGCTGTTATCGAATCCGGCGGTCGTTAGCGAATTCGAGCCTTATGTGGATGCGATTGTGGCGAACTTTGGCATTCAGGATCAGGCACTGCTCGATATTTTATCCGGGGATGCCGAACCTTCAGGTCTTCTTCCGATGCAAATGCCTGCCGATATGCGTACGGTCGAGCTGCAGCTTGAAGACGTGCCGCATGATATGGATTGTTACAAGGATTCGGAAAACCATGTCTATGATTTTGCTTTCGGTTTGAACTGGAGTGGCGTCATCGACGATGAACGCACCCGCGCTTACCGTCAAGGAATCACCCCAAACAAGCGTTGAATCAAAAAGCAAAACGGATGGGAATCATAAGCATGCTGCTGCAAAAGGATTCAGCCAAGCGAAAAATGCCGATTTACAACAGCTGGCGTGATTTGATAAAGTAAATGGCAGATTCTCTTGGACAGGATTGCATATGAGAATTGACAGCTGAATCCCGACATAGAAAGAAGGCAGAAAAGAAAATGAATCAAACCGTATTGTCTCCGCTTGTCAAAGCGCTGGGCCTTCAGCCTCATCCGGAAGGCGGATGGTATAAGGAATTGTGGAAGGCGTCATTTGAAATTCCGAAGGAAGTGCTTCCTGCTAAGTACTCCGGTTCGCGTCCTTCGGCTTCATCGATTTATTTCCTGCTTCATCCGGGCGAGTTTTCCAAATGGCATCGGGTGTATTCGGATGAAGTGTGGTTATGGCATTCAGGATCGCCACTGCAGCTTGTCCTGGGAGGAGACGAAGAGAATCCGGGCGAGCGCAAAGAAATCGTTCTCGGCACGGATTTGGAAAAAGGACAGGTTCCGCAGGCGCTGGTTCCGGCAAATGTATGGCAGGAAGCGCGTCCGCTAGGCGATGAACCGGTTCTCGTCTCCTGCGTTGTATCCCCGGGTTTTCATTTTGACGATTTTACCATGATTGATTAAAAGGCTTTATGGATTACGAGAAACCTGCTGCGATATGATGCGGCAGGTTTTTTTGGCAGTATAGAATTTATAAGTTTTTTTGGGGGTCCCCGCAAAGTATTTGGAATAAGCATCGAAGCATAGGCTCCACTTTGTGGGGTTATTTTATAATATCTTCTGGGTTCCCGCAAAGTAATCGGAGTAAGCTTCAAAGGCCACGCGTCACTCCGTACTTTTGCTCCGCAAAAGCGCCCCTCTGTGAGAGGCGCCCTTACTTCTTTCCGATACTCTTTGTGGTTTTTTTTGGCGTTAGTCATTGTATTTCGGGAAATATTCATCAAAAATGTTTGGACCGCCTCCGTAAAGGGTAAAAAATAAATATGCCGACTTGTTTGCGGCTATATTAAGGGAGGTAATTCAAAGATGTCATCACATTCGCTTACAGCAGAACAGAGAAACGACACAAATCATTCGAGTTTGCGCCGTCTTAGAGAAAAAGGTCGTATTCCTGCCGTAGTATACGGTTCCCAAACCGATAGCATACCGATCAGCGTGGATGCGAAGGAATTGATGAAGGTTGCCAGAACGGGACGTACGGAGATGTTCAAGCTTAAAGTGGAAGGTTCCTCCGACCTGAATGTCATCATTAAGGATTTTCAAAAAAAGGGCGGGGAATGGTCGCATGTTGACTTTTTGCATATCTCTGCCGACAAGCCGCTGCGTGTTCGCATTCCGATTGAATTCCTTGGCACTGCTGAGGGTACGAAAGCCGGAGGCGTGCTGCAGCATCAGGAAACGGAGCTTGAAGTTGAAGGGCTTCCCGCTAAACTGCCGACTTCGATCGAAGCGGATATTTCGCATATGAAGATGGGTGACAAGCTGGTTGCCGGAGACATCAGGCTGCCTGAAGGAGTAAAATTAATAGCTTCACCGGAAGAGGTTATTGCTACGGTAACGGCTTCCCGCGCTGCTGTGGAAACCGAAGCGGAATCCGAGGAACAGGCCGAATCTGAGGCTGATACAGCTAAAGCAGGAGAGTAACCACTAACGGATAAACATATACACAAGCAAAACCCGGCCAGATTCGGCCGGGTTTTTAAGATTATAGAAGTTTTAAACGGGAGCTTATACAATTCTATAATCGCATCCGCTAAGTGCGCGGCCCTCGCTTCTTAGAAAGTACGTCGATAAACGTTTTTTCCAAAATGCGGTATTCCGGAACGTTGGGTGCGCTGATTCCCCGCTAAACATTCCTGTGTAGGCTAAGAAAATGGTCTTTGAAAAAAAAAGGAGCGCCTCGTATGATAGGGGTGAGACGGGTCAAATGCCCTAAAAACCTATCAGGAGGCGCCTACTATGAAGTTTACTCGAATTGAAGTTACAAATCAACGGATTGAACGAATTACCACCCAGCACGCTATCGTGGGGATCGACATCGCCAAAGAGAAGCACGTCGCTCAAGTGACCAACTTCCGCGGTATCGTACTCACGCGTCGGCATCTGACCTTTGCAAATACGCTCGAAGGCTTTGAGAGGCTGATGCGCTTTACCCAAGAAGTACAGAAGAAGCAGGGATTGACATCGGTTATCGTCGGCCTCGAGCCGACCGGACACTACTGGTTTAATCTAGCCCATTGGCTGCGGAAACAAGGAATCGAGGTCGTCCTGGTGAACCCAGTCGTGACGCATCGCAACAAGGAGAACCGTGACAATAGCCCGTCCAAAAACGATGCCAAGGATGCCCTAACCATTGCCGATGCGGTCAGCCGCGGCTTCTATACCGAGTTTACCCCGCAAGCAGGCCAATTGGAGCAACTCAAGACGCTGATGAGCGATCGGGAATTCTGGGTGAAATATGCTATCAGTTTGGGTAATCGCATCGTCCGCTGGATCGACATGTACTTTCCGGAGTTCCAGCTTGTTTTTAAAGACTGGAAGGCCGAGCGCTCGTTGGCTTCCCTGCGGGCTTTTCCTTTACCGTGCGAGTTGCAGGACCTGAACGCCGATGAAGTCATCCAGCGCTGGCACGAACAAGGCATGAGACGCCCGGGTGGAGTTACCGGGAAAGCGAAGGCGGTCCAACTCATCCAGGCGGCCAAACGCAGCATTGGCCGTACCGAGGGATTGGAGCAGGCAAGGCGAGATCTGCAGCGCCTGCTGACGGCGTACGACCAGATTACAAGCCACCTGCAAGAGATGAAGGAAGAAGTCGAAGCGCTGCTAGGGAAGATCCCCATGGCCAAACAGTTGCAGAGCATCCCCGGGATGGGCCCGACCACGATCGCAGCCTTGCTGGGATTCGCCGGCGATCTTGGTCACTATGCCCATGGACGGCAGCTCTTGCGCCGCGCCGGGCTCAATCTGGCTGAACGAACCTCCGGCAAGTACAAAGGTCAGATCAAGCTCTCCAAACGCGGAGACAGTGCGCTGCGCAAATATTTCTTTTTGGCTATGCTCACCTTGGTGCGTGAAAACCCGGACTTCAAACGGTGGCATGAACACAACTTGAACAAGGGCATGAAGAAGATGGCTTCGTTATTCAAATTAATCGGCAAGCTGGCCCGGATCGTCATCGGGATGGTCCAGCGTGGAGAAACGTATCGCCCTGAGATCGGTGTGAAGCAGGCCGCCTAACCCCGAGGATTCCTATCGATCCCGTAGCACCTGTCGCCCCGTCGTATTACGAATATTGTCTTATTCGCAGGATCTCTAATATGCACAGAGAACCGAGTGCCAGTTTCGCAAGGGCATAGACCCGTCACCTAAACGCTATCGGTCTCCACGCCTTGGGTAGGTATGACGAAGGAATGGAAGGACAATGATCCGTTGAGACATGGGAGGGTGAACCTCCAAGGGCCAAGTGGAGCGTGCAGTATACCAGCACCCACGAAGTGCGTATAAGCGTAGCTTCTGTTCTTGCACGCCCGTTTGTCGAAAAAAGCGGTGTCTACTTCTTCATTCCGGCTCTCGTTCTGTTTTACAAGGCGAAGGAATTCTGCGAATAAGTGAGTATTCGTGAGAAAACACCTTAAATACGAGGGACGAAACTGGGTATAGTTATTTGGGCGAGACACGGCCTAATATCCTCTATTTCATCCAAATAGCAATCCACCGTTTCGTTAGAAACTTCAAGGCCTCTATTTTGGCTCAATAGCGATCTACCGTTTCGTTAGAGAACTGGAGCGGGCTCAGCAGCGTAATAGCGTTATATAGATGCTTTATAGAGCTGATCACCTCATTTTTTCTCCACAGTTACTCAGCGGCGCTCATCCAATCCTCGTATAACTGCTGAATTTTCGCTTTCAGCCGCTCGCTATCCTCGTGCAGTTCCGCCAGTTTGTTTGCGTCACAGGCAATGGTCGGGTCCATCATCCGTTTCTCAATGTCCAGAAGCTGTTGCTCGGCGTTTTGAATTTCGGATTCCCAAGCTACGGATGCCGTTTTGGAAGTGGACTTGGGCCGTTTTACGGCAGGGTCGAAGGAAACCGCAGCGGTGGATGTCAGAGCCGCTTTAGGTGTCTCCGGCTGTTTTATAGGAACCGGACGGGCATGGTATTCTTCCAATCCGCCCGGGATCACCCGCAACTCACCTTCTTCCAAGCTCCAGATTTGACTCGCAAGCCGGTTAATGAAGTAGCGGTCATGGGACACCGCCAGGATCGTTCCCGGGAATTCCTCCAGTGCTTCTTCCAGCACTTCTCTGGAATCGATGTCCAAATGATTGGTCGGCTCATCGAGAATCAGCAAATTCGGCTTCAGCTCCATCAGCACGGCAAAACGCAGCCTCGTCCATTCCCCGCCTGAGAGGCTCGAAATATTTTTGAAAACATCCGCTCCGTAAAAGAGAAAGCGTGCCAGCTTGCTCCGTGCCTCGCCTTCTTCGATTCCGGCCTGCTCACGGTAGAACTGCAGTACGGTCTGCTGCGCATGTTCCGGATGCTCCTGCTGCGCCAGATAACCGGTTACGACGCGGGAGCCCAAGGCTAGGTTTCCTTCGGTAACCTCCTCACTGCCCAAAATCATTTGCAGCAGGGTGCTTTTCCCGCAGCCGTTGGCCCCCAGCATCATGACGGTTTCCCCGTACCGAAGCAAAGCGTTTATACCCCGGAACAGGAAATGATCACCGAAAGCTTTGCCTACATCGTCAAGAACCAGCACCTGCTTGCCGGAGCGGTCATCCTGCTGCAGCTGCAGGTCCATTTTTTTGCGTTCGAGCACAGGACGTTTTAGTTTGACCATGCGGTCCAGCGCTTTTTGCATGGAGGCTGCGCGGCGGTGAAAGCTTGGGTTCGGCGGATTGGCTTCGTTGCCCCATTGGATCAATTGTTTGATGCTTTCCTGCATTTTTTTGATCTTTTTCTGCTGTTCCTGATATTGCGCGAATTGAAGCAGCAGCCGTTCTTCCTTCTCTTTTTGGTAACCGCTGTAGTTGGTATGGTAAATAAAAGCTTCGCCGTCTTCGATTTCAATGACCTTGGTGACAAGCCGGTCAAGAAAATAGCGGTCATGCGAAATGGTCAGCACGGTGCCTTTGTAATCCGCCAAAAACTGTTCCAGCCACTCCACTGCGGCCATGTCCAGATGGTTGGTGGGTTCATCCAGCAGCAGAATATCCGGCTTTTCAAGCAGCAGCGCCGCCAATCCGATTTTGGTCTTTTCTCCGCCGGAAAGGGAAGCAAAGGGTTGGGAAAGCTGCTGCGCAGGGATGTCAAGACCGTTTGTCACCTTCGTGATGGAAGATTCAATCTCGTAACCGTCAGCGCGTTCGAACTGCTCCTGCAATTTGCCGTATTCCTCGAGCCAGCCCGCCATAGCTTTGGCGTCACCGGTTTGATCAGGGTCCGACATGAGGGCTTCGAGCCCGCGCATCCGCTTCTGCCATTCAAGCGGGGCGGCAAAAGGACGGAGCAGGACGTCATATACGCTTTCCGCAGGCGAGGCTTCCGGAATTTGCGCGAGCAAGCCGATCTTAGCCCCTTTTTGAATCGCGATGGTTCCCTGATCGGGTTTGTCACCGTCTTCCCCTTTGAGCAGGCGGAGCAAGGTTGTTTTGCCGCTGCCGTTGCGGCCGATCAGCGCGGCTTTTTCTCCCAGCGAAATTTCGAAGCAGATATCGGACAGCACCAGTTCGGCGCCATGGTATTTTTGTACGTTTTTGCATTGAATCATCATTTTATTTTCCTCCATAGATGCCGGAACCTACAGAAAAAAACCGCAAGGAAATGTCCCTGCGGCTGAACGTTCAACGCTTATTGTCCGTTGAAGTTAAGGTAGGAGCGGCATTTCGCAATTTTTTGAAGCAACCGGATATTTAAAAATGGACAGACTGATCCCGTGAAATGTTGATGCATGAAAAATTCCGGATAATGCCATCGGTAATTGATTGATCCGGTCGTTCGAAAAATTGCGCACCACTTCTACCTCACCTCCTGTTTTACAAAGTTATGACCAATTGTACCCGGTTTTTCATCAGACTGCAAGGGCTCGCCATCGTATTTGTGGATATTTTGGGCGGGAAGGATGTTTGCCTTCCGGGGAAGAGGCGGATGAAGTAATCTTTGAATCGTATTTAAGCAAAATGAAGCGCAGAAAAACAGTATAATAAAATAAAGTGTAAATTAAACAGCAATATGGAGGCCGTGATGAAAAAAATCATGTTTACCGGCGGCGGTTCCGCCGGCCATGTGACCGTAAATATGGCGCTGATGCCGCTTTTTCTAAAAGAAGGCTGGTCCGTGGAATATATAGGTTCCAAGCAGGGAATTGAGAGGGAACTGGTAGGCTCTCTCGCCGAAGTGAAATATTTTCCGATCTCGACAGGCAAGCTGAGAAGATATTTGGACATAAAAAATATTAAGGATCCCTTTAAGGTGATCAAAGGCGTGCATCAAGCCTACCGATTGATCAAAACGCGCAAACCGCAGGTTTTATTTTCAAAAGGGGGATTCGTATCCGTCCCGGTCGTGATCGGGGCATGGTTAAACAAAGTGCCTGTCATCATTCATGAGTCCGACATTACGCCGGGCCTCGCGAACCGCATCTCGATTCCGATGGCATCCGTCGTCTGCACGACGTTCCCGGAAACGGCCGAACAAATGAATACGGCCAAAAGCCGATATGTGGGCGCGGTGGTCCGGGAGGAGCTTCATCAAGGCAACGCGGATCGCGGAAGGGATTTTTGCGGTTTTGAGCGGAATCAGTTTGTTCTGCTGATCATGGGAGGAAGCCTTGGAGCCCGCAAAATAAACGAAACGGTAAGATCGGCGCTGCCTACCCTGCTAAATTATTTTCAAGTCGTTCATATATGCGGGAAAGGGCAGGTCGACCCGAGCCTTGACATACCCGGCTATTGCCAGTACGAATATATCAACGATGAATTGCCGGACGTCCTGGCCATGGCGGATTTGGTGATTTCCCGCGCCGGCTCCAATTCGATTTTCGAGTTTTTGTCGCTTCGAAAGCCGATGCTGCTCATTCCGCTCACCCTGCAGCAGAGCAGGGGGGATCAAATCCTCAACGCCCGTTCGTTTGAAAAGGCGGGATACGGCAAGGTATTGGAGGAGGAAAACCTGAATGAGGTTACCCTCGTTTCAGGGTTGATGGAGGTGTTCAAAAGCCGGAAGGAAATCGTTGAAAACATGAAAAACAATGCGAATTCCGATGCCCTGTCCGCCGTATTCCATCTCATTAAAGAGACGGCCAATCGACAATAAAGAGAACAGGAGTTCTTGATTTTGCGGAATGTATGGTATATTGATAAGAAGATGATAAGAAAATGATAAGAAAATGATAAGAAGCGATAGGTACTACCCGGAAAGGACGGACTCATGCTGGCATTTACCGCGGAACGAATTCGAATTTTATGCGGCGCGACAGGTTATAAACGCGGAGAAACGATGATGGAGCACGGCCAGGTGATGGTGGCGGAGCGGGATGACGAAGGCCGCTGCAGCAGGGCCGTCGTGCAGGACCAGGAAGTTTTCCATGTTCATATCGAACTTGACGATAACGATTTTCATGCGGAATGCGAATGTGCCGCTTTCGGCGGTTACTATCCATATTGCAAACATATCGCGGCCGTTTTAATCCTTATGCTGGAGGAGGATAAAAATGGAGGACAGGCCGTTGGGCGCCGCCCAGGACAAGTGATGCCGCTGCCGACCACTGGCGTGACTTCGCGTGATATCCGGCTGACGAGCGGATTGATCGACCTGTTCGACAAGGCTGCAAGCCATAGGCGCAAAAAGGCGGGCCAAAAACTGGCGAACGCTTTAAAGGAAACGCTTAGCGTTGAATTTTTGTGCAAAATTACGGATGAATATTTGCCGGACCCCAAGTTCCGAATCGAGATGAAAATGGGGCTGAAAAAGCAATATATCGTGCAGAATATCCGGCAGCTGCTGCTGCATGTCGATGAAGGGAAACAGCTCCCTTTTACCAAGCTGTTTATGTATGATCCGGGTTTGCACAGCTTCCGGGACGAGGATTGGGCCGTCATTGAGCAGCTGATGCGCATAGCAGACAGTGAATTTGCTTATGATGAAACCGGAAAATATTATGCCGGCTTTTCCTCATCGGGAAATCAGCGTTTGCTGACCATTCCCCCTCTGGCATGGGACGCGCTGCTGCCGCTGTTGATCGAAGCCGGGGCACTTTTGGAACGGGATTTTGGCGATCCGGTACAGCTGCAGGCGGCGGAAGGGACGCTTCCGGTCTCGTTTGAAATCAGCAGCGGCACGGGCGAAGCTTACAGCTTTGAAATCCGGGGGCTCAAAAGGGTCAAGGTGATGAACGCATATCGCTGCGCTGTTTTGGAGGATCGGATATACCGTCTGCAAGACCGGGAGCTTTTTCTGTTATCCGAAATGAAATCGATGCTTTACCGCCATGACCATGCAAAAATTCAGGTTTCCCCGCATCAAATGGATGCGCTTATGGAGCGGGTGGTTCCGGGTTTGCGCCAAATCGGCAGCGTCTCGGTGGATTCCGCAATCCGCGAACGTATCGTTCAGCCGGCGCTGTCCGCCAAGCTTTATTTGGACCGGGATGAATCCGTGCTTAAGGCTAGGGGCGAATTTGTGTATGGAGGGATTGTGATCGATGCCCTCGCGGATGACTGGGATGCGCGCAAAGACAGCGAACTGATCCTGGTAAGGGATTCGGATAAAGAACGGAAGCTGTTGGATCTGCTGACCGAAAGCAGTTTTGTAAAGTGCGAAAAGGAATGGGTGCTGGATCTTGCGGAGGAGGAAAGCGTATATGACGTGCTGTATCATCTGCTGCCGCGTCTCGATTCCTGGGTCGAGGTTTATGCCACCGATTCAGTGAAACAGATGATGCATATGGGACGCAAAGCTCCAAAGATCAAGGCCGATGCGGATCAAACCATGAATTGGCTGGAGATCAGCTTTGAATTGGATGGGATCAACGAGAAGGAAATTCGCAAGATTTTGCTCAGCATCGTGGAGAAAAAGAAATTTTACCGCCTCTCCGAGGGTTCGTATTTATCGCTTGAAGGGGAAGCTTTCCAGCTGTTTGGCGAGTTGTATGAAGACTTCGGCATGAAAAAAGGGGACGTGACCGGGAGCCGGATGCAGCTGCCTGTTGTCAGAGGGCTTCAGCTTCGGGACCGGGAAAGCGGCAGTTTGCAGCTCGGCAAATCGCTGCGCGCTCTGCTGGATCACATGCTCCGTCCCGGGCATGGGGAATTCGCGATCCCGGCGGAGCTGGAAACCGTCTTGCGGGATTACCAGAAGGAAGGTTATCAGTGGCTGAAAACGCTGGGCTCCTACCGCTTTGGCGGCATTTTGGCCGATGATATGGGCCTTGGCAAAACGCTGCAAAGCATAGCCTTCATTTTGGCGGAAGCGCGTGAGCAGGCGGTGCGCCAGCCGATCTTGATCGTTGCGCCGGCATCGCTGGTTTACAATTGGGAAAGCGAGTTCCGGCGGTTTGCCCCGTCCCTGAAAGTCCAGGTGGCGCTGGGCGCGAGAAAGGAACGCATCGATTCTCTTCTGCGCATCGCGGATCGGGAGTCGGAAACAGAAGCCGATGAACAAACGCCGGATCAGGATGCGGATGTCATCATCACCTCCTATCCGTCGCTGCGCAAAGATATTCGTATCTATAGGGAGATGGCGTTCAGCACTTTGTTTCTGGACGAGGCACAGGCGATCAAAAATGCATCGACCCAAACCGCGCAAGCTGTGCGGGAACTGACGGCAGGATGCAGGTTTGCGCTGACCGGTACGCCGATTGAAAATTCCGTAGACGAGTTATGGGCGATTTTTGATGCCGTGTTTCCGGGGCTTTTTGCCGGGATCAAAAACTTCAGGGGGCTTACGCCCGAACGGGTTGCCAGAATGGTTCAGCCCTTTATTCTACGGCGGCTGCGTGCCGACGTGCTTGAGGAGCTGCCGGAACGGATCGAGACGGTGCAGCAGTCGGAGCTCAGCCGGGATCAGAAAAAGCTCTATGCAGCTTATCTGGAGGAATTCAAGGAAGAGACGATCCGTGATCTTGAATTTGAAGGTTTTCAGCGGAGCCGCATGAAGATTTTGGCCGGCATTACCCGGCTGCGCCAGCTATGCTGCCATCCGGCCTTGTTCGTTGAGGATTACGAAGGGGAGTCCGGCAAGCTGGAACAGCTGCTTGAGATGGCGCAGGACTGCTTGGAAAGCGGCAGAAGGATTCTGATTTTCTCCCAGTTCACGAGCATGCTGCGGATCATCCGCAGTGAGTTCGGCAAATTAGGCATTCCCGTTTTTTATTTGGATGGACAAACCCCGGCCAAAGAGCGTCTGGATATGTGCGACCGTTTTAACGCCGGGGAACATGACGTATTCTTGATTTCGCTCAAAGCCGGAGGTACAGGGCTGAATCTGACCGGAGCGGATACCGTCATTTTGTATGATTTGTGGTGGAATCCCGCAGTGGAAGAGCAGGCGGCGGGGCGGGCTCACCGGATGGGGCAGAAAAATGTGGTCCAGGTCATCCGGCTGGTAACGAAAGGAACCGTGGAGGAAAAAATGCTGGAGCTTCAGCAGCGGAAAAAAGACCTGATCCGCGATGTGATGGAGCCTGGCTTCGATTCGCAAACGGCACTGTCGGAACAGGAAATTCGCGAACTCCTCGCCCTGTAGGTTTAATTTATACCAGAGAATCCCATGATAGTCATGGGGTTCTCTTTTTTCTAAATGCGGTCTGTCTTCTGTGAAAGTACGTCGAAAGACGTTTTTGTTAAGATATTAGAAAGTATAAGTTTTTTGGGGTCCCCGCAAAGTATTTGGAAGAAGCATCGAAGCATAGGCTCCGCTCAGTACTTTTGCTCCGCAAAAGCGCCCCTCTTTGAAGGGCGCCCTTACTTCTTTCCGATACTCTTTGTGGGGTTATTTTATTTTGTTTGAGTATTTATGAAGGAGTTTTGGAGGGGATGGCGAAAATGTATCTAGTATATTTGGCCTATGATCTGATATTCATGGATTTTTGATATGAGGAGAAGAAGGATATGGGATACAGTACCGATGAGAATCCATCTGCCGGGTTTCCGCTGCTGCAGTCTTTTCTTGACCGGAAAAAAGAAAACGAGGTTTGCCGAAGACGAAAGGAACTGCTGGCGCAAAAACATTCCTTGAAGAATAACCGGACGGATGGGAACGAAGCCGAAAAACACGCATTTGAAGCGGCATGGTATGATCATCAGTTAGAGTGGATTGCATCCGTACACCGGATGTGCGGGGAATCGATTGCATGGGATCAAATCGCGGCCACAATGCCTCCGTTTCCGAGGGGAGAGAAGGGCCCGCGTGAAAAGCTGGCTGAAGCAAGCTGCCTTGAATACAAGCCGACACGGATGCAAAAGCTTTTGAAGCAGGATGACGCCATCAGGCGGGAGCTGGAGAAGCGGCTTGAAGAGGCCAAGGAGCAGGATCGGCAGGAGTATACCCGTTGGAAGAATGTAACGGATTTTGCGCACAGTATTCTGGAAGGGAATCGTACAGCCTACCTGCAGGTATTGGAAGAAATCGCGCCGCTAGCGGATCTGCAGATGATGGGAAGCGGACTTGAGTATACCGTTGTGGATGCGTTGACGGTAGAAGTGGAAATGGACGTGAACTCCGGGCAGATGATCCCGCATGAGTCCAAACAACTGAGCGGGGACGGAATGTTTACGGCAAACCCGCTTCGCATGGAAGAGCGATATGAACTCGAACGTCAATACGTATGCGGTTCGGTGCTCAGGGTCGCCCGCGAATTGTGTGCGGTGCTGCCGGTCGATACGGTTCTCGTTCATGCCAAAGATACGAAATTCAACCGGGAGACAGGTCAGGAGGAATATGTGACGGTGTTGTCGATCCGGTTTGAACGTCCTTTGCTATCAAAATTGGATTTGGAGAAGGCGATCTGCCCCCAGCTGAAGGCTTATTTTCATCATCATGTCAAGTTCGATGCCGCATGGGGGTTTTTGCCGGTTGAGCAGTTGGGCCGCCTTTAAATATCATAATATGATCATGCCGCTGGACTGCGGGATTTTGCCTGATTTATTCATCAGATGCAAAGTACCGACGGGACGACGGCTTTTTTTATGCATGCTAGGCAGTCATTCCCTTTTTTGCCCCATTTTCATCTTGGCTACATTACTTTCAGAACATTTTGAAGTAAACGTTGCGGTCTGAACGACTGCTGGATGGATTCCAGCAGCCAATATCTCTAAATCGCCTATTTTGCGCCCTGATCAAGGGCGCTTTTTTAGTCTATAGGATGAGGAAAGTTATCCAATACCGGCGCTTCACGCGTAAAACCTGGATGAAAATTAAGCTTCAAAAGGCTTGAGAATCCGGGCATACGGCGGAAATCATAAAGTTTTGTCATCAGGGTTCCTGACAATATAGCGTTTTCATTTTGTTGAGTGTCAGGCTGACGCTGGCTAGGATTGGATATAGGGCGAACGGCATATTGCAAAGTTTCGTTCTACAAAAATCTAAAAGGAGGCTATTCTCATGGCCCAATCTACTTCTTTCTCCGCGTCCGGCGCCGCACGGGTCGGGGTTCAAAAATTCGGGCGCTTCCTGAGCGGCATGGTCATGCCGAACATCGGAGCGTTCATTGCGTGGGGCTTGATTACCGCACTTTTCATTCCGACAGGCTGGATCCCGAACGAATACTTCGCTAAGCTTGTCGACCCCATGATCAAGTATTTGCTCCCGCTGCTGATCGGGTATACCGGGGGCACGATGGTGCACAAGCAGCGCGGCGGGGTCATCGGCGCCCTGGTCACCATGGGTGTCATCATCGGAACCGACATTCCGATGTTCCTCGGCGCAATGGCGGTTGGACCAGGCGCCGCCTGGGTGCTCAAGAAATTTGATCAAGCCGTTGAAGGCAAAATCAAGTCTGGCTTTGAGATGCTGGTTAACAACTTCTCACTTGGCATCATCGGCGGCGTGCTCGTTCTGATCACTTATTCGATCGTTGGACGGATCATTGAAGCCGTAACGAATGTTCTTTCTTCCGGCGTCGAGTTTCTGGTTCATCATCATCTGATTCCGCTGGTCAACATTTTGATCGAGCCAGCGAAAGTGCTGTTCCTGAACAACGCCATTAACCACGGCGTTTTGAGCCCGATTGCGATTGAGCAGGCACAGAGCGCAGGCAAATCGATCCTGTTCATGCTGGAATCGAACCCGGGTCCGGGGCTTGGCGTCCTGCTCGCGTATATGATCGTTGGCCGCGGTTCGGCCCGTCAATCCGCCTCAGGGGCTGCGATTATCCACTTTTTCGGCGGTATTCATGAAATTTACTTCCCTTACATTCTGATGAATCCGCGCCTGATCCTTGCCGCAATGGCTGGCGGTGTGACAGGAACATTCACGTTCTCGCTGATGAACGCAGGCCTCGTCGGACCGCCTTCACCCGGCAGCATCATTGCTTACCTGGCTATGGCGCCGCGCGGTGAAATTCTTCCGGTGCTCAGCGGCGTGATCACCGCGGCGATCGTATCCTTTGCCGTGGCCGCGCTTCTACTGAAGACGAGCAAGAAGTCGGAAGAGGACCGGGAAGATCTGGATGAGGCAACCCAAAGAGTGAAAGACATGAAAGCTGCAGGAACTTACACTGCAGCGGCTGCCGCTGCATCAGAAGGGGACAAAGAAGCTACGCCTAACACCGGAGTAACTGGTACCGCAGCGCAGAAGAGCAAGGAGGAGGTTCATAAGATCATCGTTGCTTGCGATGCCGGAATGGGATCCAGCGCCATGGGCGCTTCAATTCTACGCAAGAAGATGAAAGCCGCAGGATCGGCAATCGAAGTGATTAACACGGCCATCAGCGACATTCCGTCCGACTCGGATATCGTAGTGACGCATAAGACGCTGACGGACCGTGCTCGCGAAGTGGCACCGCAAGCGGAGCATATTTCCATCGACAATTTCCTGAAGAGTCCGGAATATGACGAGCTTGTAGAACGCCTGAAATAACTATAAACGCTAGGGCGAATGGATGCGGGTATTTGGGCCGGCATTAGCGCCTATTGCGACCGTTATGGAGGCTTATCGGATGGAACTGACACACCGCGTTGGACAGATCCTGGGTTTGTTACTGCGCAGCCCGTATGAAAGCACGGTTGCGGAAATCGCGAGCAGCATTCGCGTCAGCCCGCGGACTGTGCACAGGGAACTGGATGCGGTAGAGAGCTATCTGCACCGCTATGGGATTACCCTGCACCGCAAGGCCGGTTCCGGACTCATCGTGGAAGGCAAGCCCGATGAGATTGAAAAGGTCCGGTCGGAACTGCTCGTTCCGGCCAATGTTGAATTCTCGGCGGATGAACGGCAGATTTACCTGCTTTACAGGCTCCTGGCATCAAGGGAACCGGTTAAGCTGTTCACGCTGGCTCACGAGATGAAGGTAACCGTCCCTACCATCGGAGCGGACTTGGATGATTTGACGGACTGGATTGGCAATCAGGGATTGTTGCTCATTCGGCGGCGCGGCTACGGGGTGGAAATTACCGGATCGGAGTCGCTAATTCGCGAGGCAATACGTAACCTCATACAGTATCGGCTGGATGATCTGTGGCTTATCGCCGGAGCTGGCCAAAAGCCGCTGCATCCGGTGGATGCGAAGATGGCCGAATTAGCGGGCGTGGACTGCATTACGGTGATTGAAGAAATTTTATGGAAGTGGGAGGAGATGGAACAGAAGGAGCCTTTCAGTGAAGATGCCTATACCGATCTGCTGATCCGTCTCTCCATTGCCGCGTCCCGCATTCGCTCAGGCATCGAAGTCAGCGAAGCGGAAGCCGCGCGGCTCGCTAATTTGCAGGGATTTGGCCGGGCAGGCGGAATGCCGCTACCCGATACGAAGCTAAAGGCGGCAGATACCTTGTGCAGGCAGCTCGGCGAAGCGCTGAATACGACCTATTCATCCGCTGAAGTGAAGTATGCAGCCGAACTGCTTGAGAGGGCTTCCGCGCATTCAAGCGGAATGCTCCCCGCGGACGATTTGGAGCTGGCCGGATCGGTCAGGTCGTTCATCCGAAAAATGGGGGAACTGGACGCGAACGATTACACCGCGGACCGATCCCTCCGGGATGGTCTGTTCACTCATCTGAAGGCGGCAATGGAGCGAATTAGCGCCGGGCAGCGTATCCGTAATCCGCTGCTGGAAGCGATCCGCAAAAATTATTCGGTGCTGTTCGGCCGGGTCCGGCAGGCAGCGGATATCGTATTTCCGACCATCCTTATTCCGGATGAGGAAATCGCTTTTTTGGTGATGCATTTCGGGGCTTCACGCGAGCGGCTCGGACAGGTTCACCCGCATGTGCGTGCGGTGATCGTATGCACGAGCGGGATCGGAACTTCCAAAATGCTGGCAGCAAGGCTTCGGAAGGAATTTCCTCAGATGCACATTGTGGAGCAGGCATCATGGTATGAAGCCGCCCGGATCCCGAAAACAAACTACGACCTTATCATCAGCACCGTGGATTTGTCGATTCCCGAAGAGCAATACCTGAAGCTTAGCCCGCTGCTAACCCCTGCAGAGGCGGATAAACTGCGTGACTATATCCGAAGACGCGTCATGCAGAAGACGTTGAACGAGATTCGGGCAGACAAACCGAAGCCGCCCAAACTCTTGGAGGATTTTGGCCCTCCGCCCGGAGAGTTAGAATCGACTGCCAGCTGTGGTGAAGCGGACCGCAGGCCCGAGATGGAAGGCTTGCTTTCCCTGAGCAAAACCGTTCAGCAGAGCATCGAGCTGCTCGAAGCCTTCCGGGTTCTTCCGCTACGGATAACAGGGGCGCCAAGTCTTGGCAAGTGGCTTCGCGCTGCTTGCAATCACCCGGAACTCGGGGAGGTCATCAGCGATCCTGAAGCTGTCGTCCTGCAACTGCTGCAGCGTGAACAGCATGGGACGCAGCTGATCCCGGGGACGGAGCTGGCGTTGTTTCACACGCGGAGCGAGATGGCGAAACGACCGTCCTTAATGCTGTTCGAGCTGGATCAGCCGTTCAAAATGGACGATTCGGGCCCTGTCGAGCTGTCGCGTTTTCTGCTGATGCTGGCCCCGAGACAGCTGACCGGCGAAAGCTTGAAAGTACTGAGCGAAATCAGCGCAACGCTGCTGGACAGCGATATGATCGAGGCGCTTGCGGAGGGGCGGGAGCACCGGATAAGGGATCTGATGTCCGCCCATCTCCGCGCTTACTTAAAAAACAAACTGGAGAGAGAGTGATCATCAATGAGCATTTTATCCGCAGATCAAATCCGTTTAAAGGTGAAAGTATCCGACAAATACGAAGCCATTCGCATGGCCGGCCAGATGCTGGTCGACGGCGGTCACGCGGATTATGAATATATCGAGAAAATGATAGAACGCGAAAATGCGCTCTCAACCTATATGGGCGCCGGGCTCGCCATTCCCCACGGTACCAATGAAGCCAAAGGGATGATCAAATCCACCGGGCTTGCCGTGCTGCAAATCCCGGATGGAGTTGATTTCGGCGGCGACGAGCCGGCCGTGCTGGTGGTCGGAATCGCCGCGCAAAACGGCGAACATATGGATATTCTGACCAGCGTCGCCATGGTATGCTCGGATGAGGACAGCATGGAAGCCATCCGTACGGCGAAGACTGCGGAAGAAATATTGGGCATTTTTGAAAGCGGGATGGAAGAATGAAGGCTCTTCACTTTGGCGCAGGCAATATCGGCAGAGGATTTATCGGTCTGCTGCTGTCGCAGTCGGGATACGAAGTTGTCTTCTCCGACGTCAATGAATCGTTGGTCCGGTCGCTGCAGGAACGTGGATCTTATACCGTAACCATCGCGGACGAAAATGGGGAGCGTATCCCCGTTCACGGAGTACGTGCCATTGACGGCCGGGACCTTGCTCTGGTTGCTGAGGAGGTTGCGACGGCCGATTTGGTTACGACGGCGGTCGGCGTTCCGATCCTGAAGCATATTGCGCCGGGCATTGCCGCAGGGATCAAGCTTCGCATGAAGCGAGGAGGTTCTTCGCTTCATATCATTGCATGCGAGAATGCCATCGGGGCCAGCACCCAGCTGAAGGAACATGTTATGGGTCTGCTATCTTTGGAAGAGAAGCAGCAGGCGGCTTCGATCGCAGCTTTTCCGGATTCGGCGGTGGACCGTATCGTGCCGCTTCAGCATCATGAAGATCCGCTTGCCGTTACGGTGGAGCCCTTCTATGAATGGGTCATCAACCGCTCCCAAATGTTCCCGGGTGCGAAGGAAATCAGCGGGGTTCATTACGTTGACGACTTGATTCCTTACATCGAGCGGAAGCTGTTTACCGTGAATACCGGCCACTGCAGTGCAGCCTATGCCGGTTACCGCAAAAGGTATGACACCATTCAGGAAGCCATGAAGGATGAAGAGGTGGTTGGCCTCGTTACCGGAGCGCTGCAGGAAACGGGAAGCATGCTGGTGCGTGCCTACGGCTTCGACGCTGCGGAGCATGAAGCTTATATCCACAAAATTGTAGACCGTTTCCGCAACCCTTATTTAAGTGATGAGGTTATCCGGGTCGGCCGTTCTCCAATTCGCAAGCTTTCGCCTGATGACCGTCTGGTGCGGCCGGCACTTCGGGCTTGGGAGCAGGGAGGAAACATCGGACATTTGACAAAGGTGATGGCGCTTGCGCTCAAATTCGATTACGCGGGGGATCCGGAGGCAGCCCGGCTGCAGGGTCTGATCGGAGAGAAGGGCGTACGCCGGGCGTTTGCCGAAGTGAGCGGGCTTGAATCCGATCATGCTCTGACCCAGCGCGTCATGGACGATTATGAACGGTGATGATGGATAGATAGGCAGCAAAGTAAATGGTGATTGGGCTCAGAAAAGATCGTAAACACTAAGGAGGTATTGCCATGAGCCATCTGTTGACAGGCGTTCCCGCATCGCCGGGCATTGCCATTGCCAAAGCTTACCGGCTGGAATCGGAGGGATCCGTACCGCAGCGGAAAGCGGTCGATGACATTGCGGCCGAGAAAAAGCGGTTAAAGGAAGCCGTCGAAGCGGCAAAAGCCGATATCGACAGGATCCGGGAAGAGACACTGGAGCGGCTTGGTCCGCCAAAGGCCGAAATTTTCGAGGCGCATTTGTTTCTTCTTGAGGACCCCGACCTGATTGATGCCGCGATGGACCAGATCGAGAGTGAAGGCATCAACGCAGAATATGCGTTGCATGAAGTGGCATCGGGAATCATGGAGGCTCTGCGTTCCATGGATAATGAGATGCTACGTGAACGGGCGGCGGACGTAAAAGATATTACCGGGCGGGTGATCACTAAGCTTGAGGGGCGTGAGCACATCGCGCTCTCCGAACTGAACAGCGAAACGATCCTGATCGCCAAGGATTTGACCCCTTCGGATACTGCCCAATTGAATCTGGAATTTGTGCGCGGATTCGTGACAGAAATTGGAAGTCGCACTTCCCATTCCGCTATTATGGCGCGTTCGTTGGAACTGGCAGCCGTTGTCGGCGCGGGGTCGGACGCTTCCGGGATCCGCACGGGAGACATGGTCATTCTGGATGCGACCGCAGGTCAGGTGATCGTGAACCCGTCGGACCGGCAGCTGGAGGAATATTCGGTACGCAAGCGGGAATATGAGGAGTATCAAATCCGGATGCGCAGCTATGTGGAACGTCCATCGGTCACTGCGGACGGCGCCCAAGTCGAGCTTGCAAGCAATATTGGCGGCATCGATGACCTTGAGAAGGTGCTCGCGAATGGAGCTGACGGCATCGGTCTGTTCCGAACGGAATTTCTGTATATGGGCCGCACCACGTTCCCGACCGAAGAAGAACAGTATTCCGTTTATAAACATGTGTTGGAAAAAATGGGCGGCAAACGTGTCGTGATCCGCACATTGGACATTGGAGGAGACAAGGAGCTGTCCTATCTGCAGCTGCCGAAGGAAAACAATCCGTTTCTAGGCCTTCGCGCCATCCGCCTGTGTCTCGAGCGCAAGAATTTATTCCGCATCCAACTAAGAGCGCTGCTCCGGGCAAGCGTGCACGGCAAACTCGCGATCATGTTTCCGATGATCGCCGTCCTGAGCGAACTTCAGGAAGCCAAGCGGATACTTGCTGAAGAAAGAGCCAAGCTGGAGCAGGAGGGGATCCCGGTGTCTCACTCCCTGGAGGTCGGCATCATGATCGAAATTCCCGCCGCAGCCCTGGCGGCCGATATTTTGGCCAAGGAAGTGGACTTCTTCAGCATCGGCACCAACGATCTGATCCAGTATACGATGGCGGCGGACCGCATGAACGAATCGGTCTCCTACTTATATCAGCCGCATCACCCATCGATTCTTCGCCTGGTGCAGCTGGTCATTCAGGCGGCCAATCGGAACGGAAAATGGGCCGGCATGTGCGGAGAGATGGCTGGTGATTCAGCAGCGATTCCGCTGCTGCTTGGTCTGGGACTGCATGAGTTCAGCATGAGCGCGTCATCCGTCCTTCCGGCACGGGAGCTGGTCTCCCGCTTGTCCAAGCAGGAATGGTCCCGGCTGACGGAACAGGCGCTTGGCATGAGCTCGCAGCAAGAGGTGCTTGATTTTGTAAACCAACAACTTAGGAGTGAAGCATAAGCTATGGTATCCCAAACTTTTACTGTCATCCACCCGCAAGGGTTTCACGTCCGTCCAGCCAAGCTATTCGTGGAAAAGGCCAATACATTCCCGTGTAAGGTCACCTTGTTCAAGGGCGAGAAGAAAGCCAATGGAAAAAGCTCTCTTGGTCTGTTGACACTGGGAATTTCAAGGGGGGACGAAATCCGTCTGGAAGCCGACGGCGATCAGGAGGAGCAGGCCTTGCATGAGCTCGGCCACATGCTTACGAAAATTTACGAGGAATAGGAATATGTGCAAGGCTTCTGCTACACGCAGCTTACAGATGTGGAGCAGAAGATCAACGGACTGCTCACCTATGACCGTGTACCTAAAGTTCCGCTCGAGAGGATCCGCCGGATGGTGTTGAATCGGTCCGCAGATTAACCTGAAAAAACCGCGCCCCGCGCTGCCGCATTGGGATCGATGCTGTGTGCGGGGTTTTTTTGTTGCTTCCCAAAGCGAAAGAATCCCGCGTTCAATTATGAATTGGTACCATGTCCTCTTGATCCGCGGCAGGGAGTATTTGTTAGAATATAATAATAAATTGGCAAAATGCCTTTGTAAATAACATGCCTAATGTAAATGTAAAAAGAGAGCATCAGGAGAACAGGAACGGGAGTGAGCGGATGAAGAAATGGATGCTGACGCTGGCGGCTTTTGTGCTGATCATGGTGATGACCGGCTGCCGGGAGACAGGTTATTCCATGGATCGAGCGGATGTGAAGGCCCATATTATGCCTGATGGCGATTTGTACGTAGAAGAACTGTTTACTTATTCGTTTCAAGGCAGTTTTAAGGGAACGACGAGGTATGTCGCTGCGGATCATAACGATATCGAGTTTTTTGAAGCCTATGCCCCGCCGAAAGGCAAAAAGCTGGGGAAATTCTCCTATGAAAATCTCGAGCGTCTGAAAACGGAATGGGATAAGGACAATGATACGTATTACACATACAATGCGGCCAAGGATGAGGTCAAGCAGGTGTATTACCGCTACCGGATTCATCAGGCTGCCGTAAAATACAGCGACATAGGGAAGCTGGACTGGAGTTTTTTCAAAAAAAACGAACAGGACATAGCCAATGTCACCGTGGATGTGTACCTTCCTTCAAGCTACAATCCGGCCAATGTTCATGCCTTTCTGCATGACCGGACAGGCGGAAAACTGACGACAGGAGGTGAGTCGGCTGCTCATTACGAAAATCCGGAGCTGTCCCAATACGGCGATGCAGAAATAAGGATCTTTTTTCCGCAGGAGCAGATGCCGCTCATGGTCGAAAGCGATGATCAGGCATCCTACCAAAAACTGCTGGCATCCGAGCAGAAATATCAGGAGCGGATAGATGCCCGGGACGCGTTCATGCAAAAAGCGGATGGTCCAATTCAGGCGCTGATCGTTATCAGTCTTTTCGGCAGCGTGATGTACTCCCTCTCCTGGAGAAAAATAAAAGCGTGGCTCAGCCGCCGCGAAGTTACGGAGGAGGAACTGCAGCAGCTTGATCCTCTGCTCAAATCCTATATATGGCGAAAAGGAAAATTGAAGCAAAAAGATTTTGTGGCCGGGCTTATTTCCCTAAAAAGACGCGGTTTGGTTACGGTAAAGGAAGTTTCCGCATCCAAGCGTTTTTTGGAGGAACCTACGGCGCCGGATATGACGCTGCAGTTTACTTACCATGGTACTTTGGAGCAGCTTAATGAGGCGGATCGCCATTTGATCCAGTGGCTTTTCAGCAAAAGGAACAATACTTGGGTATTCCAGTTGGATTCTGTAGCCGGGCCGACATTCAAGGAAAAGGAACACCCCGAGCGGCTGACCTATTACCGCCAAGCAGCGAAAAAGCATGAGGAACGGTTCAAAGAATGGAAAAAGATCATTTCAGACATAGAGCCGTACTCGCGCGAGGTCAGGGTTAACAAGCTTTCCGGATGGCTGGTGCCGCTGATGGTCATCTTACATTACGGGTTGCTGCTTTATCTTTTTTATGCCGATGCCGCCTCCCGTCTGGAGGTTATATTAGTGGCAGTTATAGTGGGCATTTTCGGCGCTGTCGCTTGTTTGAAACATCGCTCCAAGCTTTGGATCATCCTTTATTTCGTTGCTTGTTTTGCCGCCGGAACCCAGTTGGCTTACGAGAAAGTGGCGGACAACTATTTGATTTTGGCGCTCTGCTCGATGCTGTTTGCGGTCCTTGTTCCCAGACATGTCTTGTCTGCAACGATGCTGCGGTACCGGTATGCGCTTAAGGCATGGAAGAAGAAGGTTAAAAAAGGCGATGATTTTTGGACGGGGAGCGAAACCGATGTGGAAAGGAATGCGGAGAATGCGGTTTTGATCGGCATGATTCCGGAATATATGAAAAACATGAACACCAAGAGACAGGAAGGAGCGACCGCATATGCGGCTGCGGCTCCGATTCTCTTCAGCGTCAATTTTCTATCTTCGCTGCAATATACGCAAAGTAATCTTAACTTTACGCCCCCAAGTTCTTCCACCGGTTCGGGAAGCAGCTACAGCGCCAGCGGCGGAAGCGGCGGCGGGGGAGGTACAGGGGCTTTTTAGCCCCTGTATTTTTATGCATAAAGTTTGTGTTTTACCTCACATCGGATGGCATGTATCCAAAAATCCGTTTATAATAGAGAACAGAATGAAAGCAAAGAGATACTATATTGATTGCTTTGGGAGGATTTTATGAAACAGATTAACATTGGTATTGTAGGCTACGGAAATTTGGGCAAAGGCGTGGAAAAAGCAATCCGCCAAAACCCTGATCTTCAGCTTGAAGCGATCTTTACCCGGCGGGAGCCGCAGGGCGTACAGGCAAGCGTTCCAGTTTTACATATCTCGGAAGCGGAAAAATACGTCGGTAAAATTGACGTCATGATCCTGTGCGGAGGATCGGCAACCGATTTGCCTGAACAAGGACCGGAGTTCGCCAAGCTTTTCAATACAGTTGACAGCTTCGATACGCATGCGCGCATTCCTGAGTATTTTGCGACGGTGGATGCCGCAGCTTCTGCCGCTGGACATGTCAGCGTTATCTCCACAGGTTGGGACCCGGGCCTCTTCTCGCTGAACCGCATGCTTGCGGAAGCGATTTTGCCTGAAGGCAAAGAATACACGTTCTGGGGCCGTGGCGTCAGCCAAGGTCACTCCGATGCCATCCGCCGCGTGGAAGGCGTTAAAAACGGCGTGCAGTACACGATTCCGGTGGAAGCGGCGGTGGCTAAAGTGCGTGCCGGCGAAAATCCGGAACTGACAACCCGCCAAAAGCATCTGCGCGAATGTTTTGTCGTGGCCGAAGAAGGCGCGGACCTGGCCCGGATTGAAAAAGAAATTAAAGAAATGCCGAATTACTTCTCCGACTATGATACAACGGTTAACTTTATCAGCGAAGAAGAGCTGAAAGCCAACCATTCGGCGATGCCTCACGGCGGTACCGTGCTTCGCAGCGGACGTACCGGCGAGAACAGCACGCAAATCATCGAATTCGGCCTGAAGCTCGACAGTAATCCGGAGTTTACGGCCAGCGTGCTGGTCGCTTATGCGCGTGCGGCGGCAAAGCTGTCCGCTCAAGGAGACAAAGGCGCCAAAACGGTATTCGATATTCCGTTCGGCCTGCTGTCGCCTAAATCGGCAGAGCAGCTGCGCAAGGAATTGCTGTAACTTATAAGCGAACCGGTTGCATAAAGGCATCATTCCATCCATAATGGGTTGGAATGATGCCTTTTTCCATTTCATTTGGAAGAACGGACCGAAAGGAGCGGAAATCCTCATGTTAGACCCGCGCTCATTATATCTGCGGAGCATGATGCTGAAGAGGGAAGAGGTGCCTTCGTTTCGGAGATATCCTTTTAATTTGCCTGCGGTTCACGATTTTGCCAGCCTGTCATTTCGCCAGCCGGTGACCTTTATTGTGGGGGAAAACGGTTCGGGAAAGTCGACGCTGCTCGAAGCGATGGCCATCGCCTGGGGTTTTAATCCCGAGGGAGGAACGGTCAACTTCGCTTTTGAAACTCAGGCCTCCCATTCGGAACTGCATCAATATCTGCGCTTGGCCAGGGGGACGACAAGGCCGAAGGATGGCTTCTTCTTCCGGGCGGAAAGCTATTATAACGTAGCAACGAATATTGACCGGTTGGATGCCGAGGAGAGCTTCGGCCCTCCCATCAGGGATTCGTATGGCGGCAAATCGCTTCACGAGCAGTCTCATGGCGAAAGTTTTTTTGCCGCTTTCATGCATCGGTTCGGAGGCAGGGGGCTGTATCTGATGGACGAACCGGAAGCCGCCTTGTCTCCGCTGAAGCAGCTGTCTATGCTGTCCCGCATACATCAGCTGGTCGCCAAGCGGTCGCAATTCGTGATCGCAACGCATTCGCCGATTCTGATGTCCTATCCGCATGCTGAAATATGGCTGCTGGATGAAAAGGGCATGCGCCAGGTAGAGCTGGAGGAAACAGAGCATTATATCATCACACGGAAAATGATGAATAACCGCGAGCAGATGCTGGATATTTTGCTGGAAGAAGAGTATTGACAGCCTGGCTTGCCATGGCCTAGGGAATTAAACGCGATTGAAGCGAATTTTTAGAGCGTGTTTAAATATCATATTGTTGTCTACTATATTTCTACAAAAAAAGCGGCTGTTCACCGGTTCAAGAGAGAACCAAGCGAACAGCCGCTTTTTAAAGCTTAAGCTTGTGAATTTACGCTTTTACGCCGAGCACGGCTTCCCTGCACTCGTCGGAGCAGAAGGATTGGTGCTCTTCTTCGCAGTCCGTGCAGCAAACATGTTGTTTGTTGCACACCGGATTCGCGCAGTTGATGTAGCGGTCTTCCGTTTTGCCGCAGTGATGGCATTTGGCAATAACCACGTCTTCATCGGTACGGTTGATCGGCACCGAAATGCGTTCGTCGAAGACGTAACATTTTCCATCCCACAGGCGACCTTTTACTTCAGGGTCCTTGCCGTAGGTGACGATGCCGCCTTCAAGCTGGTTAACATCTTGGAAGCCCTCATGGATAAGGAATCCGGTCAGCTTCTCGCAGCGAATGCCGCCCGTGCAGTAGGTTAATACTTTTTTGTCCTTGTACTCGCTAAGGTTGTTGCGGATCCACTCGGGAAACTCGCGGAAAGATTCGACCTCGGGACGGATGGCGCCTCTGAAATGACCGATGTCGTATTCATAGTCATTGCGGCCGTCGATGACGACGACGTCATCTCTCTCCAGCAAATCATGCCATTCCTTCGGTGAAAGTCTTTTTCCGCCGATTACGTTCGGGTCAAGCGGTTTTTCGTAACGGAACGTTACGAGTTCCTTTTTATGGCGCACGAAAATTTTCTTGAACGCATGGCCGTCGGCTTCGTCGATTTTAAAGAAGACGTCGGAGAACAGAGGATTGGCTTTCAGGTCATTCATATATTTTTCGGTTTGTTCCACTGTTCCGGACAATGTGCCGTTAATCCCTTCAGACGCGATCAAAATGCGTCCTTTGACGCCAAGATCCTTGCAGTATTGCAGATGTTCCGCGGTAAACTGCTCCGGATCAGGGATATTCACGAACTTATAATATAGCAAAATGCGGTAATCTTTTGATGCTGTCATGATTATTCACCTATCTTGTTTTGTAAATTTATCTTAAGAATTGAGAATTTTAAGTTTCCGGCGAGACCAAGACATCCCATAAGCGTAAAATAACCCCACAAAAGAGTATCGGAAAGAAGTCCGACGCCTCTCAAAGAGGGGCGCTTTTGCGGAGCAAAAGTACTGAGTGGAGCCTATGCTTCGATGCTTATTCCAAAAGGCGGTCTATCTTCTGAACTCACGCCAATAGACGTTTTTCTAATCTATTGTAGATGATCGGAGTAGCGATAGTCAACTTCAAAAGTGTGGAACTCATCCCATAAGCGGCTGTAAAACGCTGGTATAGCCATTATTTCCAGCTTGCTCGCGGGAAGAGAATAAATTCGAGAAAATGAAGAAGATAATCGATAGAGCTTGCCTAAAAAGACCGATATAGTAAGGTTGTACTTGAGAAAAACTACCACTAAATGCGGTCTGTCTTCTATGAAAGTACGTCGATAGGCGTTTTTCTTAAGATATCAGAAAGTATAAACATTCGGGGAAGCGCATCCTGATATCGCAAGAAAAACTACCGCTAAATGCGGTCTGTCTTCTATGAAAGTACGTCGATAGACGTTTTTCTTAACATAGCGCGCCTAGCCAAGCTAGGCACAACTCATTGATGAAAGTTCAATCGAGGTAAGAGCCAAGTCGCCTCGTAGCTGACAGGCAACTGGTGGAGAGATCCTAAGGTTGAAGCCCTGTGACAAAGTAACTCCGAGAGGAGTGCGAGCAAAACAGCAGGCCGTAACATGAAGTGAATCCTGCCGCGTCGTCAAAAAGACCTGAAAAGGACAAGAGGGAGTCGAGCCTCGTATGTTTGGGCGAAGACCATGGAACGCGTGAAGCCCTTGGAAGTGCAGCGCGGAAGAACTCTCCGGCGTAAGGGGATCGGCATGCTGGGAAAGTTGTGCTTGGAACTAGGGAGACCCTAACCCGCACGAGATTTTTTTTCGTAAGGAGCGGACCTATAAGCCCGAAAGGTGAAGTGGCGAGCTGCGGGAAGGGAGTCGGAGGGGGCCGTAGTACCTGTGAAGTGAGGACAACAAAACCTCATGGAGGGAAGGGCGCTGAAAGGCAATACCCTACTTTGTTCAAGTAAGTTGAGGAGGTACGAGTGAGTGAATGCAGTCAAACCTGCTAACTACGCCAAAGCCAAAGCTCAAGAACTTCAAGACAAGCTATATCTTGCCGCCAAGGAAAATCCTAAGCGAAGGTTTCATGCACTCTACGACAAGATTTATCGGGAAGATATTCTTTGGGAAGCATGGAGACGAGTCAAAAGCAATAAGGGCAGTGGAGGTATCGATGGAATAACGATTGATCACATCGTGAAGGTATACGGGGCGGAGCGGTTCGTGGAAGAAATCCGTGAAAAACTGATTTCGGGAACGTATCATCCACTACCGGCCAGACGCAAAGAGATAGCCAAGTCGGACGGAAAACTTCGCCCGCTTGGAATTCCTTCTATAATCGATCGCGTTGTGCAAATGGCAACCAAAATCGTAACTGAGCCGATCTTCGAAGCGGATTTCAAGGATTGCTCCTATGGATTCCGACCCAAACGAAGCCAACATGGTGCCATTCGCCATATCCGACGAGAGGTCAGAAAAGGCGTATATTGGGTAGTAGATGTTGATATTAAAGGCTACTTTGACAACATTCAACATGAAAAGCTGATGAAGCTTGTGGAGCAAAGAATAAGCGACAGAAGAATACTCAAGCTGATGTGGAAATGGCTGAAGGCAGGATTCGTAAAAGATGATCAGTTCTACGAAACCGACCTCGGAAGCCCTCAAGGCTCAGTCATAAGTCCGTTACTTTCAAATATCTACCTGAACTACCTCGACACGATCTGGGAAAACAAATTCACTGAACTTGGCGCCATCGTTCGATACGCGGACGATCTAGTCATCCTGTGCAAAACCAAAGAGCAAGCGATGAAATCGATAGATGTACTGAAAGCTGTATTTAGCAAACTTGAGATACAGATCAATACATCCAAATCCAAGCTCATCAACCTATGGGACGATAAGAGGGGATTCGACTTTCTGGGCATGCATCACCGAAAAATTCCAAAGCAGGTGAAGGGTGTGGATCGCTATATGTTGCGAAGTTACCCCTCGAAGAAAGCCATGAAGAATATGAAGGAAAAGGTAAAGGAAGTCACTGAGCCGCGTAATCGACTATTCTGGACAATGAACAGAATGGTCGAAGAACTCAACCCGAAGATTCAAGGGTGGAGAAATTACTACGCGATAGATTCTTTTGCTGATCTATTTCTGAATAAAATCGACTGGTACATTCGGAAAAGGTTGACCTTGTTTTGGAACAAGAAACGTAATCGTCATAAGAAGCACAGTAAATCCAGAGTCGCGAGCATTGTTGCGCAGCATTCGGGATTAAAGAAACTTGTAGGATAGGAAAGTATCGCAAAGCGGAAGAAAGAAGAACATCGGAAAGCCGGATGACGGAAAACGTCACGTCCGGTTTGATGCAGGGGGAGCTGGAAAAGTAAAGAAGAGGGCTTTCACCCTCCAATGAAATTTCAGTTCTCTACTCTACAACTTCCCGGGTCCCCGCAAAGTAATCGGAATAAAAGGCTACACGTCACTCAGTACTTTTGCTTCGCAAAAGCGCCCCTCTGTGAGAGGCGTCGGACTTCTTTCCGATACGCTTTGTGGGGGTATTTTAAAAAGCTGTACGGTCAATTTAGGGGGACTTGCCGATGCGAGAATTTTCATTTGGGGGAATGTTCCGCCGGAACCCGCTGCGGTCCATCGGAACGAGAATTGCGCTGATTATGGTTTTGGCCATCCTGACTTTTGTAGCGATCACCGGCGGGGTGTCCTATCAAATCTCCAAAAGAGCGCTGGAGAGGGAAGTAACCGGCGCGTATCTGGAGACCGCGTTTCAAACCAGCCGCAAGCTTGATTTTTTATTCCAGTCCTTTGAGCGGATTTTGCTGCAGATGATGGTAGACAAAACGATGCAGCATACGATCCTGGAAATGTTTGAACGGAAGAATGATCCGGCGGAATATACGCAGCTTGCCGATTCACTTGATACGATTTTGCAATCCTATATGTTTTCGAGCGCGTACATCACCTCCATTGAGGTGCTGCAAACCGACGGCACGGTCATTCCGACGCGTTCGGGGCTCTTGGCGAGTGCAAATTACGGAACGAAAAGCTGGTTCAACAACATTATCGGAAATAGCGGCAAGTCCGTTTGGATTGATCATAATTTGGTTGGCAATCGGAATACGAACCCGACCGTTACGGTCGGAAGAGTGATTTCCGGAGAAGGTTCATCCCAAGGATACTGCGTGATTCTGATAGATATCGATCTGGCGGCCATCAAGGAACAGGTGGAGCATGTATATATGGGGGACGGCGGCAGCATCCAGGTGATCAGTCCCGAAAATCAGGTGATTTACAGTAAAGCTGCTTCGCAAATCGGCCGAACATCAAGCATTTCTTTGCCTCCGGAAGGCATGAGCATGCCCAAGTATGCATCACTCGGTTCGGATCAATCGGAGCAAATTGTGATGGCCAAATCGGAAATAAACGGCTGGTTCACCATCGGCGTGATTCCTGTCAGCGAAATGCTGAAGGACGCGAAGAAGATTTTCCAGGCGACATTATGGGTTCTCTGCTGCGCTTTCGCGCTTGCTGTTCTGATAGGCTGGCTTGCAGCCCGTATGATCGGGAGACCGCTTGGGCGTTTGCGCGAGCTGATGAAGCAGGGGGCGGGCGGCAATTTGATGGTGAGAACAAATGCTACTTCCAGTGATGAAATCGGCCAGGTTGGCCGGAGCTTTGATGAAATGATGCATCATTTAACCGAACTTGTGCATCAGACGGGGACATCCGCTGCAGATATGCTTGAGATGGCCGGCGAGCTTTCAGGCGTCTCCAAGGGTACCGAAGAAACAGCCAAAGAAATTGCCTCCGCTACTTCAGATATTGCCAAAGGCGGGGAAGAACTTGCATGTGCCGCCGAACAGGGCAAAGAGCTGGCGCAAAAATCAAAAGAGCAGACGGAGAGGCTTGTTGGGACCAGCGCGGTCATGCAAAAGCTTGCGGAAGATGTCAATAGAACCAGCCGCATGGGGACGGAATATATGCTTGAGCTCATGCAAAAGACCGGGAACATGGAGGAACGGATTGGCTCCATCACCGCCAAGATAGCAAAACTGCAGGAAAGCACGGAGTCGATTTCGAAGGTGGTTGAAATTTTGACCGGGCTGATGAAGCAGACGAATATACTGGCATTTAACGCTACGATCGAGGCGGCGAGAGCTAGTGGCAGCGGCAAAGGATTTAAGGTGGTGGCCGACGAAATCCGTGTTTTGTCGGAGCAAGCCAAGGAGTCGGTGGAGTCGGTTGGGCAAATCACGGACGCAGTCCGAAAAGATATTGAAGAAACCGCTCTCGTTTTGCAGGAGTCAAACCCGATTTTCATGCAGCAAATTTCATCCGTAAAAAAAGCAGACACGCTTTTCGCTCAGGTAGGCTGGCAAATGGATGAGTTAATGAAACATCTGGTGCTGGTCAACGGTTCCATTCTCGAGCTGAAGCAGTCTCAGCTGCTGCTGACGGACGCGATGGCGGCCGTAAGTACCGTGTCGGATCAATCGCTGGCTGTCTCCGAGGAAGTCGCTTCGCTCAGCAGCGAGCAGCTTGGCATCAGCTCGGGTCTGGTACAGCTGTCCAGAAAACTTCAAGTGTTATCAGGCGCATTAAAAGACTCCCTTTCCCGGTTTAAAACCTGAGCCGGGTGGAAGTCTTTTTTTGCAGTATAGAATTTATAAGTTTTTTTGGGGGTCCCCGCAAAGTATTTGGAATAAGCATCGAAGCATAGGCTCCACTTTGTGGGGTTATTTTATGACAAAAATCGCGATATAGAGGGAAATGACCGAGCTGATGATGTTTTAGCTTATTTAATGGCTCCTGCCGTAATTCCGTTTGCAATTTGCCGCTGGAAGAACATATAGACGACCAGTACTGGAACCATGGTAATTAACAACCCTGCGAAAAGCGGACCCCATTCGGTGCGGTATTGCATTTGCGCCTGCATCATGGCGATCCCGACAGGCAGCGTATAGTGGTCCGGATCATTGACCAGAATCGTGCCGATGATATATTCGTTCCAAATGTTCAGGACGTTGACGATGCCGACCGTAATCAGACCAGGCTGGGACAAAGGCAGCATCACCCTGAAAAAGATGCCGAAATACGAGGCGCCGTCGATCGCAGCTGCTTCTTCAAGCTCTTTGGGCAGGCTTTTGAAAAAGCCGACTAGGACGAAAATGCCGAAAGCGATCAGCGTAGAGGCATACACCAGAATCAGACCCAGTGACGAGTTCGTCAGATTCATGGAGTTCAGCAGGAAAAACAGCGGAATCAGCGCCAGGCTAAAGGGAATCATCATGGACGCGATATAGATGAGATAAAGCACGTTGCTGCCTTTAAACGGATATCTTGCGAGCACGTACGCCGTCGAAGCGGCCAAAAACAATCCCAGCAGCGTCGAGCCGACCGTAACTACAACGGAATTCATAAAATATTTATCGAAGCTGAATTCGCTCCATACATAAGAAAAGTTGCTCCACAGCAGTGGAAGATCCGGAAGGGACCAAGGCATTTTACGGAAAAACTGATCATTGTTTTTGAGTGCATCAAGCAGTGTCCACAGGAGCGGATAAAGCACGGACAACCCCCAGATGATCAGTATGGCGTAGAATATGATTTTGAAAAATGGATTTAAACCGCCTGATTTCATCGTTTATTCCTCCCGTGCTATTTTAAATCAACTGATCTCAACCGTTTCCTGACGCATTAACCGCTGCAGAATGAGGGTCGTAATCAGCGAAGCGACCAAAATCAGGACGCCGATGGCCGCACCGTAACCGAAATGGTATTGGGTGAAAGCCATTTGGTACAAGTAGGAGCCCATAACCTGGGTCGAGTTGTCGGGTCCGCCGTTCGTCATGATCATGACGATGACAAAGGAGCCGTTGAGCGTCGTCATCATGATGTTCAGGATCGACACCTTCATTTGCTCCCATATGAGCGGCAGCGTGATATGTTTAAACTGTGCCCATTGGCCTGCGCCCTCAAGGCTGGATGCCTCGTAATACGAATCCGGAATGCCCTGGATAGCCGCGATGAGAAGGATCATGTAAAAGCCGATGCCCGCCCAAATCGCCGGAGGCAGGAGCATCCAAATCGTATGGCTTGTAAAGCCGAGCCAGGTGATATCCACCTTGTCCTTCGTAAATAGCGACAGAAAGGAGTTCAAAAAGCCGATTTGCGGATTATAGATGAAATTCCATAGCACGCCAATGACGACAACGGAAATAACATTCGGAATAAAAAAGATGGAGCGGAAGAAATTCGATAACTTGAAACCGAATCGGGTTAATGCGACCGCAAAAAAGGTAGCTATAATCATAATGCCGATAATTTTGCCGGCGACCAGAAAATAGTCGTTGCCTATGGCGTTCCAAATAATCGGATCGTGGAACATTTCCTTGAAATTGTCGAAACCGATAAACGTTTTATTGTCCGAAGAGCCTGACCAGTCAAACAGGGAATAATACATCGCCTGAATCACGGGATAAATCGTGAACAGGCAGAAAAACAGAAATGTGGGAAGTATGAAGGTTGCGATAAACAGGTTGCGCTGCCACTTGGCTGTACCCAATTTCATCCGGTTAAACCTGCCTTTCCAAAAATAAATTTAAGAGGTACCGACCTTTTTGAACACGAAATTTAAGGAGGATGACCGAAGAGTAAATCCTCGTCATCCTCCGTCCCGATTCACCAGCAGTTATTTTTTTGCCGAAGCTTTTTTGGCTACTTCTACTACGCGTTCAACCCATTGTTCAGGGGTGATTTTGTTGATCGTCAGAGCGTCCGTTGCATCCTGCATGGCCTTGTCTACGTCGGCGTTAAACGTAATGGCAGGCACGACGACCGTATTCGAATCCGTCAGGTATTTGGCGGCGTCTTTAACATGGCTAGGCGCATTGGACGCGCTGATGTCGCCTTTGATGTTGGAAGGAGCGCCGCTAAGCTCTGCCCACTGGGAAGCTTGAGCTTTGGAGAAGACGAACTCCAGGAAGGCTTTGGCGGCTTCTTTGTTCTTTGCATTCTTCGCGATGGCTACGTTCGCTGTGGATGTGTTCGCAACGACTTTTCCGCCGGCATCCTGCGTAACCGAAGGGATGAAGCCGAAGGAGAATCCGCCCGGAACGTCTTTGGCCATTTCGTTTGGCAGCCAGAGGCCGTTCGGAATGAAAGCATCCTTATGCTGCAGGAAAAGCATTTGAGAGTCTGTATGGTTAATTTGAATGGAGGCTTTGTCAATGAATCCTTTATCGCGCAGCTCCACGATTTTCTTCAGGGCGGTCAATACAGCCGGTTTTTGGAAAGCCTCGACTTTGGAAGCCGCCATGTCCTGAAGGATCGATATATCGTTGTTATTTGCGGAAACGATTGCCGGATAGAGGACAGAACCATTGATGTAATAAGGATATTTGCCTGTGTGGATAAATGGCGTTACGCCTGCTGCTTTAATTTTGTCGCTCACAGCCAGGAAGGACTGCCAGTCTTTCGGCTCTTCCCAGCCTTTTTCTTGGAAGAAGGCTTTATCCCAGAATATGCCCCAAGAGTTCAGAACGAGCGGAATATCATAAACCTTGCCGTCGAATTGTTGTGGGGGCTGAGCCAGAATATCGGTAATTTTATCGCCGTCGATATTTTTGGCATCCTTCAGCCAATCGGTCAGATCTTCGAGCTGCCCGTCTTCGACCATTTGCCGGTCGTTCAGATTCGGTCCGTCGATGTAGACGAAATCAGGCGGATTGCCTCCGACCCAGCGCGGTTTCATTTGATCATTGATTTTCGGGCCGCCGCTTTCTTTAATTTTCAAATCCGGGTTGGCAGCCTGGAAGTCGGCGATGACCTTCTTCCACCATTTATCGCCGTATCCGCCGACGAAGTATTGAATTTCGAAATCGCCCGTCAGTTTTTTGGCTCCGCTGTCGGTTCCCGATTTGTTTCCTTCATCCTTGTTCGTTGCCGCCGGTTCTTCTTTTTTTGGGGGCTCGGGTTGTTTCGCTTCTTCTTTGGAACTGCCGCAGCCTGCAAGCGGAGCGACGGTCAGCAAAGCCGCGATGCCGAGTGCGGCCAATCTTGTTTTTGACATCATAAAAGCTAACCCTCCTTCGATTATGTTCAACGCCATATTTGTCTATCGCCATTAATTTACAGCGCCTACATTCATCATAGAGAGATAGGACTTACAGCTCCATCGAAATTCTTCCATGAATTCTTTGTTATTTTCTTTTCTCGAAAAATTGAGGAATAAAGGGATATTTACGTTTGGACTGCGGCAGCTTTTCCATGGTTCGTCTGTCTTATTGCTTATGAAGCAAGAGAAGCCGCTTCTGCTCTGTTTCCGCAAATTGCTGCAGATCATCGAGCGCCTGCTTTGGCGACAAACGGTCATGAAGCACGGCCTCCCCCAATTTCCGGGCGGTATCCATGACGGCCTGCCATTCGGGCTGCCCGATCGGATAAAAGCTTGCTGTCCGCAGCGCGGCCAAATCGGCTTTCATATCCTCATTGGCGGAACCGAGCCGCTCTCCGGTTAGCTTGGTTACGGGCAGGAATCCCTCCTCCTGGATGATTTGCTCGTAGACCGGGCTGGAGTACAGATAATCCAGAAATTTGGACAACGCCTGCTTGTTCGTATGGTCGGTTTTGAAAGAGACGAGCAAATCCTGCACTCCGAAATTAATAGGCTTGACGCCGTCCTTGACGGGAATCGGCCCCTTATCGAATTCGAGCCCGGGAAATTCGCGCGGGACGACCTTGGCGAAATAGTTGCCCGAGATCATCATTCCAAGCTTGCCGTCCCCAAGCACGCGCTGCTTCTCGTCCCGCGTCGTTACGGATGGGTCGGAATCGGTCAAACCTTCCATATACATCTCCTTCAAAAAGGTCAGGCCTTCCACATTTTCGGGCGAGTTGATAGTCCATTTTCCGTCCTTGATCCAGCCGCCGCCTGCCCCGATGAAAAAATAAGAAAGATAGGCCTGGATTTCATTGTCGGTCAGATCGACGCCAAAGCCGCGGGCTTTCCCGGTATTTTTGATTTTGCGCGCATCTTCTTTTAGCTCAGACCATGTTTGGGGAGGGGAGGCGATCCCCGCATCACGGAACAGCTCTTTGTTGTAATACAGCTTTCGTACCGAAGACACGAATGGAATGCCGTATTGCTTTCCTTTCCAATTGCTTCGCTTTAGCAGGTCCGGATAAAATTGGGCCTTCAGTTCCGGCGAGATGATCTCGTCCATGTCATTGAGCAGTCCGTTGTTGGCAAAATGCGTATACACGTTGGTGTTGAGAAGATCCGGCGGCTGGTTTTTGCTGATCATGGTGGTGTAAATGATATCGAGAATATCCCAGTTGGCCACTTGAAGGTTAATGACGATATCGGGATTTTTCAGCATAAAGTCCTGAACCAGACTTTCAAGCAGCGGTCTCGTTTGCGAGCTGTACTCCGAGGCGACAAAGTTGATCACCGCCGGCGCTTCCTCTTTCGGCTGCGGCGTTTTCCTGGTTTGTGCCGAACTCGAGCAGGACAGGAGCAGCGGCGTTATGAGCAGTAAAGACAAAAATAATTTTGCGAGTCCGGACAGCAGGCGGGGGTTCATCTGGCTCTCACACCTTTCGTATCAGGTCCTAACAACCATTATTTATCGATAAACGGGAATAACAGTTTCTGGTTTTCCTGGGAATACATATTTTCTTTGGTGACGACGATGGAATTGGTATAGGTGACAGGTTTTACCTTTTTCCCTTCCAGCAAATCCAGCGCTGTCTGCACGCCCAAATACCCGATGTTGAAAGGCTGCTGCACGACGGTCGCGTTCAGCGTTTCTTCTTCCAATAGACGGATTTCGTTGTTGGAGGTGTCGAAGCCGATCAGCTTGATCTGCCCGCTTTTATTGGCGTCTTTAATGGCTTGGGCCGCTCCCAGTGCCGCCGACTCGCTCAGCGCGATGATGGCGTTCAAGTCGCTATGATCCCTCATGATCGTTTTGGCGATCAGGTAGGCGCGCTCTTCGGAATCCGAGCAAAAATAAGTGCCGTACACGCTGTCCGAATATGGGAGGAGGGCTTCACGGACGCCCTTTTCCCTCTCCGTGGATACGCCTGACGTGACAAAATCGCTGATAATGACCGATTTGGGTTTGTTCCCCGTCTGCGCAAGCGTAACCTTGCCTGCTTGAACCCCTGCGGCGGTATGGTCATTGGAGACAAACGTCGGCGGAGTTTCCAGATTAACCGGCGTATCGATAATGACCAGGGGGATGCGGGCCTCCTGTATTTTTTTCAGCTCCGCGATAACGCGGTCATCGTTGATCGGAGCTATGACGACCGCTTGCTGTTTTTGATCAAGCACCTCTTCCAGCAGCTGGACTTGTGTATCGATATCGGTCTCCTGCAGCGGGCCGCTGATGGCGATCCCCGCACCGGCTTCCTTTGCGGCTGCCTGGGCCCCGGCACTGACCGTTTGCCAAAAATCCGAACGGATATTATGTTCCTTCAGGATGACGGTAATGCTGCGCTCCTGTTCCGGAGTGGGAATGAACAGCTTAAAGTACAAAATGATATAAACGACCGATGCAATAAAAATGATGGTCATGAGCAGAGTGGCACGTTGTATTCGCATGGGCTGCTACTCCTTTATTTTGGGAATGGTAATGGTCACGGTCGTACCTTCCTCCGGCTCGCTCCGGATTTGGATGCCGTATGTGCCGCCAAAAAACAGCTTCACCCGTTCGTTGACATTGCCGATTCCGATGCCGCTGGTGGATTTCGTTTTCTGCTTTTTGCTGTCATGCACCGTCCAGATTTCTTCGAGCTGCCCGGGCGTCATGCCCATTCCGTCATCTTCGACTTCAAAAATAATGACTTCTTCCTGCTCGCGGCCGCGAATCGTGATTTTGCCGGGTTCCGGCTTATTGCGGATGCCATGGTAAATGGCGTTCTCCACAAAAGGCTGCAGAAGGATCTTTAACGTATTGTAATGCAGGATTCCTTCGGAAACGTCGATCTCATATTCGAGCTGCTCGCCGTACCTCATTTTCTGAATCAGCAAATAGTTGGTGATATGCTCCACTTCAACCCGGATCGGGACAAGCTCCTTGTCTTTGGTGATGCTGGCGCGAAAAAGTTTGGCCAGAGCGGAGGTCATCAGCACGACTTCCTCGTGTTTTTTCTGTTCGCCCATCCAGATGATGGAATCGAGCGTATTGTACAGAAAATGGGGATTGATTTGGGATTGGAGCAGCATCAGCTCGCTTTTTCTTTTGCTTTCCTGGTTCTCTATGATTTCCTCCATCAAATTTTTGATCTGCGCCAGCATCAGGTTAAAGGCGCGTCCAAGCTGGCCGATTTCGTTAATCGGTTCAATATTGGTCCTGACGTCGAAATTGCCGCGTTCAACCTTCTTCATGTCGCGCTGCAAAATCCGCAGCGGCTTCGACACGCGGTAGGACAGAAACAGCGACAGGAGCAGAGAGAAGAGAACGCCGATAATGGCATACAACACAATGGAATTGCGGATCGTGCCTTCGCCTGCAATCAGATCGTCAGTATATGCCACGCCGACGATTTTCCAGCCGAAGTTCGTATCCTGAACGGAATAAATGCGCTTGCCTTTGTCATCATCGACGGTGAAGGAGGAGCCGCTTTTGGCCGCAGCCGCCCGGGAAATCTGCTCGGAACGCAAATTGCTGTAGATAAGCTGCTGCTGCGGATGGTATATGATGTTCCCCGATTGATCGACGATAAAGACGTATCCTTTTTTACCCATATTGATTTTGCTGCAGATATCGTTGATGATGCTCAGGTTCAAATCGACCAGGAAAATGCCTTCGCCGCGGATGCCGTCCGTGCTTTTCAGTTCGCGGCTTAGCGATACGACCCAGCGGTATTCGTTTTGGATGATGTTCTGGACATGCGGAGGCGAGATGACCGATTGGCCGCCTTTGCTTTTGGCCTCCTTGTACCAGGACTGTTCTTCCGGTTTGGTATGCGGATTCAGAAGCGTAATTCTCCGGTCGGAGACATTAAATCCGTTATATCCGAAAACCATGATCGCCGAGATGTCTTTGCGCGAGTAAAGTATGGCCTGGAATAGATCCGAAATCCGCTTTTCATAGGGCATCCGGTCGCTCTTGTTGATAAAGTTGTTGTTGGAGATATAATATTTGACGTCCTTGTTCGTCATCGCCAGTATGCTGATGTTTTCCATGTTGTCGATGTAGGATTGGATATTGGAGTTGACCTGCCTGATAATTTCCTGAACATAGCTCTGGGAGTTGGTTTCAACCGCATCGACCGACAGATGGTAGCTGTTCAGGCTGATGACCATGACCGTAACCAGGATAAGGCAGGAAAAGGTAAAAAAGATGCTTGATTGTATGCTTTTGAACGGCCGAAAGGGAAGAAATGAGGCATGTTTTTTTAACATCAGGCCTGAATCTCCTTGGCAAGCCGTTCGCGATACTCCCGCGGGGTCATGCCGGCATGTTTTTTGAAGAGAATGCTGAAGTAGTTGGGATCCCCATATCCGACTTTTCCGGCGATTTCATAAAGTTTCAGCGCGGTATGCTGCAGCAGCTCCTTGGCTTTATCCATGCGCACCCGGGTCAGGTATTCCACGAAGGTTTCGCCGGTATGCTGTTTGAACACCAGGCTGAAATAGCTTGTGCTCATCAGCACGTGGCGGCAAATATCCTGCAGCGATATTTTTTCTTGCGAATAATGGGTTTCGATATATTCGGCAGCCTTGCGGACTTGTGCCAAAGTGTAGTGATTGCGGTTATCGGCAATAGCCGTCATAACGGAAGCCGCGCTTTCTTCAAGCCAGTTTCCGATTTCATCCAAAGTCTTGAATTTGTATACATCGGTCAGCTGAATCCTGAAATCTTCGAGACCAAGCTCCTGCGTAGCGTTGACCAGGGAGAGGATGACCTTCTGGATATGGAGAATGCTGGAGTCGAGCGGAGCCATGCTCACTTTAAGATCAGCGACAAATTTCTGGATCAACTGGCGCACATCTTGCAAAGAGCCTGTTTTCACCGCGGAAGCCAGCTGTCTGTCCCAATCGTTCCTGGGCTGAGTTCCGCCGGCGGGACGGCCTTCGACATCCAAGATGCTAAGCACCCGGTTCTTGCCGAGCAAAAAGCGGTAATCAAGCGCGGAGAGCGCATTGGCGTACGAGACCGGAAGCTCTTCCGCATTTCTTACGGCCTGCCCGACGCCGATGCTGACCGTAAATTTCAAAAACTTATCGATGTAATAACGGGCCTCTTCGGCGATACGGTACGCCTGCTCGTAAAGCGCGGATTCTTCGGGTTCGCCGGCAAGCAGCAAAACGATGCGTTCCTCCCGCGTCCGAAAAAGCAGTTGGCCTTCGCGTCCGGCGATCTCCTCGAGCACGTTAAAGGCCGCGTAGCGGAGAATTTCAGTATCGCCGCCCCGATCGGAACGGATTTGCCGTTCTCCAAAATCATCGATATCCACCACCATGACCAGCTGCAGCGGAGCAAGCGGATTCAGTCCGAAATATTGGAATCGTTCCGCAATCTCCGGAGCTTTGAGGCCGTTTACGACCAGCCGCTCCAAAAAACGCTCCTTCAGCAGCGGCAAGCTTTGCTTTAACTGGCTGTACAGACGGCTCAAATCCTCATGCTGCCGGGTTACCTCATCCATTTCGCGCTTGACCTTCTGCAGCAGCTCCCGCATTTCATGGGCTGTAATCGGTTTCAAGATAAAGTCGGACACTTTCAGCCGGATCGCCTGCTGCGCGTATTCAAATTCATCAAAGCCTGTAAGGATAATGATTTTAACGTACGGATATTTCCGGACCACGGCTGCAGCCAGCTCCAGCCCGTCCATAAACGGCATGGAAATATCGGAAATGATCACATCCGGCACGGTATGCTCCATCGCTTCAAGCACCTCGCGGCCGTTGGCAAAGTCGCCAACCAATTCAAAGCCATGCTCCTGCCAGTTTATCGTTCGTTTCAGCCCGTCACGGACAACCGCTTCGTCATCAACGATAAAAACGTTATACACCTCGGCGTCCCCCTTGTCTGTTAACATTGGATCTGGAATAATTATACTTTAAAAGGATATTTGTGCATACCGTCCTGTCGATTTTTGCATGCTGCAAGCCGGATGTGCGAATCCGCACAGTGCGTGTTGGAATTGGAAGATTATAATAAGCGGACCCAAGACGAGGGGGCGGGGCAGCAGCCGCTTACGCTGCAGCCACGGCTTTTGTTTTTTCGGTTTTGACAGAATATAGGCACTGTGATTTAATTTGGATTATGTGACCTAAATGCAAAATTGGAAAATAACAGGAGGTGGATCAGGTGGCAACGATCAAAGATGTGGCGAAACACGCGAATGTATCGACCACCGTGGTATCCAAGACGCTAAACGGATATACCGACGTCAGTGAAGAGACCAGAAAAAAAGTGCTTAAGGCCGTGGAGGAATTGAATTATTCCCCGAATATGCTGGCCAAAAACTTGAAACAAAAAGTGACTAAATCCATTGCCCTCATTTTTTCGAATTTTGAGTACTCCAACGGCAAAGACGGCGTTTTGTTCAAGATGATGACAGGTATTTTTGAAGCGGCATCGCATTATAATTACGAGGTGCTTCTCTACACACGCAGCTTGTCCGAGCAGCAGGATAAGTCGTATTGGCAGTTCTGCAAAGAGCATAAAGTATCGGGAGCGGTTATTACGGGATTGAAAACAACGGACCCGTATTTTTTGGAAATCGTGGACAGCAATTTTCCTTGCGTCGTGATCGACGCGGACATTACGGGCATGAACACCGGCTCCATCATGACGGAAAACGTGGAAGCGGCCAAATGTGCGGTCCAGTATTTGATCGATCACGGACATCGCCATATTGGAATGGTGAACGGGCATAATTACGCGGTTGTCAGTAAGGAACGCCAGGAAGGTTACCGTCAAGCGCTTAAGGAGAACGGAATCGCATACGATCCGTCGCTTGTCGTCAACGCCGACTATACTGAAGAATCCGCTTATGAGCTTGCTGAAGGATACCTTAAGGCCCATCCGGAGCTGACGGCTATTTTCTTCGCGAGTGACCTGATGGCGATCGGATTCATGAGCCGCTGCCGCGAGCTGGACGTGTCGATTCCCGAAAAATTATCGATTATCGGGTTTGACGATATCGTTTTATCCAGTTATACAACCCCAAGGCTTACGACAATCCATCAGGATTTTCAGCAGATGGCCTTTTTGGCTTTTGAACAGGTGATCCGTATTCTTGAAAAAAAAGAAGCCGGGAGCCATCAAAAAATTTCTTTTCAAGTAGTTGACAGGGAATCTGTAGCGATGATATAATCATGCCGGAAGCGCTTTCAGATTTTTGATATTTTTTTAAGGATTTCGAAATCGATTTCGATTCAACGAAATCAAGGTTTTTAGAGAGAGGAACAGGAGTTGAAACACATGCTAAATTATCATGCAATAAACAACCCTGAACTTACACAGTGGAGCTTTACAGAGACAAAATTCAATCCGCTGGCTCAGGGAAAATGCGAATCGGTGATGTCCCTTGGCAATGGTTATATGGGGCTTCGCTCGGCTACCGAGGAAGCTTATATTGGGGGAACCCGAAACTTATTCGTGAACGGGACGTTTAACCGGTTTGACGATTTGGAGGTAACGGAGCTGCCGAATGCGGCGGATGTTACGCAGGTGGAGCTGCTCATCGACGGCCAGCGTTTCTCACTGGAGACCGGGAGCGTGACCGACTATGAGCGCACGCTGAACCTGCGCGATGCCGAGCTGACCCGTTCCTTTGTTTGGAGGAGTGATCAGGGAAAAAGAATCCGGTTTGAATTCAAACGGTTTGTGTCGATGCATGATCTGCATCTGATCGGGATGAAGGTGCAATTGACCCCTCTGGATGAAGGCATCACGCTTCGTCTTGCGTCCGGCATTAATGCCCAGATGAGCAATTCGGGCAGCCAGCATTTCCATGAGGGCGAAAAACGGATCTTTGACAAAAAATATTTGCAGCTGATTCAAACGACGACAGAATCCAAGGTTGATTTTGTGATGAATGCCCTGCACAGTTTTTGGATCGACGGCGTTTCCGCCGAAATCAAGCCGCAAATGGAAATTGAACGCCGCAAAATGGAGATGGCTTACAGTTTGGATTTGCAGGCGGGACAGACGCTGAAAATGCAGAAGCTGATTCAAGTGCATACAAGCCGCGATGCGGATGTTGAAGGCGCAGGCGAGCTCGAAAAACTTCGCGCGCATTCGCTGCAAGCGCTTAAGAAAGCCGAAGAAGCCGGATATGACCAGCTCTTTGAACAACACCGCCAGGCATGGGCAAGCATTTGGGAAAAATACCATTTCGAAATCGAATCCGAAGACAGCTTTGATTTGTTGGCTTTACGGTTTGCGATTTACCATTTGATGGTGATGACGCCGGTGCATGACCGCCGTATGGGAATCGGCGCCAAGGGATTGAGCGGAGAAGGGTATAAGGGGCATTCCTTCTGGGATACCGAAATCTTCATTCTGCCATTCTTTATCTACAGCGAGCCGAAAGTGGCCAGAACGCTTCTGGAGTACAGATATCTTGGACTTGAGGGAGCAAGAAGAAAAGCGCGGGAAAATGGATTCAAAGGCGCGATGTATCCTTGGGAAGTCGCTTGGCCAAGCGATGGGGAAGTGACTCCGGTATGGGGCGCCGTAGACATCGTCACGGGCAAGCAAACGAAAATCTGGTCCGGATTTATTGAGCAGCACATCACTTCGGACATTGCTTACGCCGTATGGCATTACTATCAGTCTTCCGGAGACCAGCAGTTCATGGATGAATGCGGTTATGAGATGATCTTCGATACGGCAACCTTCTGGGCAAGCCGTTTGGAGTGGGACGAGGAAGGCTCCAGATATGTCATCAACGAAGTTATCGGCCCGGACGAATACAAGGAGCATGTAGACAACAATGCGTTCACCAACTATATGGCGCATTTCAATCTTCAATTGGCCCTTGAATATTACAACGAGCTGAAGACCCGCAATCCGGAATTGCTGAGCCGCCTAGAGTCCAGTCTGAACTTGGATCAGGCTTCACGGGAATGGCAGGAGAAAGCCGACGCGCTCTACTTGCCGAAGCCGGACGAACGCGGCATTATCGCCCAGGACGACACCTATTTGCAAAAGCAAATCATCGATCTGGCGCCATACAAATCGCAAACGAAAGTGGGAACGTTGTTCCAGGATTACAGCCTTGATCAAGTCAATGAGATGCAGATATCCAAACAGGCGGATATTCTGATGTTGTTCTATCTGCTGGAAAACCGGTTCGCTCCGGAGCTGAAGCGGGCAAATTACGATTATTACGAACCAAAAACGCTGCATGATTCTTCGTTGTCCTTCTCAACGCACAGTATTCTCGCAAGTGATTTTGACGATAAAAAATTGGCCTATCAGCTTTTCCGTCGGGCTACCGAAATCGATTTGGGACCGCATGAACACTCGTCTGACGCAGGTATTCACTCAGCCTCCCTCGGAGGAATCTGGCAATGCGTTGTTATGGGATTTGCGGGAGTGAGAATGCTAAATGGTGAGCTTCACCTGCATCCGAAAATGCCGGACACATGGAAGCGGTTATCCTTCCCGCTTTACTGGAAGGGCTCAAAGCTTAAGATCAGCATCACCGAGGATCAAGTAGAGATAAAAACGGATCAAGACGCCGAAATCGAACTCGTGATTTACGGGAAGAAAACGGCTTTTACCGGACAGCTGCAATTCGAAATGATACACATTTAATTTTCATTTAGGGAGGTCAATTGATTATGAAAAAATGGTCTGCAGGTCTCGCGTTTATTTTGATGTTCAGCATGGTGCTCAGCGCATGTTCCTCCGGTTCTTCCAAAGATGCCGGCAGTGACGGCAAAGGCGACGGCGCTTCGGATCAGGTCGTTGAACTTAAATTCACGACTTGGGGAGAGCTTACGGCCGACTCCGTTGAGAAAAAGCTGGCTGACCAGTTCAATGAAACGCATCCGAATATCAAGGTTACTTTTGAGCCGGTTCCGGGCGATGGTTATGCTACGAAGCTGACGACTTCGCTGGCAGCTGGTCAAGCGCCGGACGTATTTCTGATCGGCGAAGGCGACTATTTCAAATACGTCGATAAAGGCGTTGTCGAACCGCTGGACGATTTCATTAAATCCGACAGCTCGTTCAAAACGGATATTTTCCAGCCGGATCTGATCAACATGGGCAAGATCAACGACAAGCTGTACTATTTGCCAAAAGACTTTAACCCGCTCGCTCTCTGGTACAATAAGCGGATGTTCGACGAAGCCAAAATCCCTTATCCAAATGAAAAGTGGACTTGGGATGATATGATCAGCGCCGCCCAAAAATTGACCAAAAAAGACGACAAGGGCAAAGTCAAGGAATTTGGCTTCAATGCTACGAAATGGGAATATCCGATTTATATCTACCTCTGGCTGAACGGCACCGATATCGGCAATGAGGATGGAACGAAGGCTGAAGGTTTCATGAACAGCGACAAGACCGTTGCCGCGATGGAGAAATACGTAGCCCTGACCAAAGGTGACAACCGCGTATCTCCGACTCCTCAAGATACCGAAACGCTTGGCGGAGACTCCTCCATGTTCATGACGGATAAACTGGCTATGATGATTACGGGACGTTGGGTCAAATCTGACCTGGATAAATCGGATGTGCAATACGGATCGGCTCTGATTCCTACCGGCGCAAACGGCGAACGCGCGAGCATCATCGCGGCTGCCGGCTGGGCCATGAATGCAAACGGCAAGCATAAAAAAGAAGCTTTTGAACTCATGAAATGGCTCTCCGGCACCGAAGCGCAAAAGGCTCGTTCCGAAAAAGGCCAAGTGCTGCCTGCAACGATCGCTGAGCTGGATCAAGTGAAAAGCAAGGAAGTTGTAGACAAACCGGTTATCGAAATGATGGCATTCGCGAAAAAACCGATTTCCATGCGTTCCGTTAACGCTCCGATCTTTACGGAAGAATTCAATAAAGCAGTTGAAAAAGTGCTGCTGGAGAAATCTACCGTCAAAGAAGCACTGGACGAAGCGGCTAAAAACGTAGACAGTAAGGTTAAGAAGTAAAGCGGAGGGGTGGAGCTGCATCCATGCCGTTTCACCCTCAAGCTACACCGGTTGCGGCGGCCCGGAAACGGGCCGTAACCGCACCCGTCAGTCAAGGAGGTCTCCATGCGAAATTCACGATCAGAGAGAGCCGGCTATTTATTCATCCTTCCTTGGTTTTTGGGTTTATTGATTTTTACATTAGGGCCCATGCTGTTTTCCTTGGTGCTGTCTTTCAGTAAATGGGACATCATCACGGGCATCGGTTCGATTGAATTCGTAGGACTGGATAATTTCAAGGCTATTTTTCATGATGAGTTATTTTATCAATCCCTAAAAGTTACGTTTATTTTTGCACTTGTATCCGTACCGCTGTATCAAATCGTATCCATTTTGATTGCGCTGCTGCTTAATATGCGCACGCGGGGCATGAAGTTTTTCCGCCTCATTTATTTTATGCCTTCCATCATCCCTGCCGTGGCTGTTTCGATGATGTGGATCATGATCTTTAATCCGGAGTATGGGATTCTGAACCGTGCCCTGGCATGGTTCGGCATTGAAGGGCCTGCCTGGCTTCAGGATCCGAATTATGCGCTCGGGGCGTTGATCGTCATGGGCATTTGGGGTGTGGGCAATACCATTATCATTTATCTGTCCGGCCTTCAAGGGGTTCCGGAAGAGCTTTACGAAGCCGCTCAACTGGATGGCGCGGGAGCGTTCCGCCGGTTTATGAGTGTAACAGTGCCAATGATTTCGCCGACGATCTTTTTCAACCTGATCATGGGGATTATCGGCGGGTTCCAATACTTCACGCAGGCCTTCGTGATGACCAACGGGGGACCGCTCAACTCCACGCTGTTCTATAATCTTTATTTGTACAACAAGGCGTTCGTCAGCTTTGAAATGGGATATGCTTCGGCATTGTCCTGGATACTGTTCGCCATCATCCTGATCTTCACTCTCATTGTCATCCGCAGTTCTTCCATGTGGGTTTACTACAATGGCGACGATGACCGGGATTAAGGGAGGGAAAACATCAATGATTATCAATCGACATAAATGGAGTATCGGTCGGCTGATCACTTTTCTTGTATTGATTGCAGGGGCTGCGATCGTCCTTGTTCCGCTGCTGTGGACCGTATCGACCTCGCTCAAATCCCCGGCGGAGGTATTTCAGGATTCCTTCATTCCAAAGGTATGGCATTGGGATAACTACAAAAATGCGGTGACGGCCGTTCCGTTCTTTTTATTCCTCAAAAACACGCTGATCATTCTGGTGCCGGTTATGATCGGCACGGTCTTCTCTTCAGCGTTATGCGCATATGGCTTCGCTCGTTTCAATTTCAAGGGCAAGCGCTCTTTATTCCTGGTGCTGCTCGCAACCATGATGCTGCCCGGCCAAGTTACGATGATTCCGATGTTTATCATATTCAAGGAGGCCGGTTGGGTCGATACCTTCCTGCCGCTGATCATTCCTTCGTTTTTCGGTGGCGGTGCCTTCAACATCTTCCTGATCCGCCAGTTCATGCGCGGCATTCCGAAGGATCTGGACGAAGCGGCTTTTATGGACGGGGCATCCCGTTGGAGCATTTTTACGCGGATTATGCTTCCGCTCAGCAAGCCGCCGCTGATTGCGGTTGCCATTTTTACATTTATGGGCGTATGGAATGACTTCCAGGGACCGCTCATTTATCTGAATACGAACACCAAATATACGCTTGCGCTCGGCTTATCCATGTTCAAGGGATTGTACAACGTGGAATGGAATATGCTGATGGCGGCAACGGTGCTGATTATGCTGCCGGCCATTATCGTATTTTTCTTCCTGCAGAAATATTTCATTGAGGGTATTTCCTTGTCTTCGGCCATGAAGGGTTAAGCAGCAGGATAACCGGGTTTGATCACGGATAGAAGAGGAGAATTGGATGAAGAACATACGCAGCAGACACCCGTTTCCGGTTTATTTGACGGCAGGAGAATATATGAAGGCGATCGGCACGCAGGATGGATATTTTCCCGACTTCGGACATCATCTCGCGGGCGAAATGGGCGGCATCTGGCTGCATCCCATCAAGCTGCTGGACGGCTTCTGGCTTCGGATCAAGGATAAGAAACGCGATATTTCCGTATGGGCCAAAGCCGATGAATTTATCAATTATGCCTGGGGCAGCGAATTCCGCTACGATCATGGACTCGGACATATTCCGGTCTCGATAAGACGGACCCAGTTTGCTCCGGAGCTGGAAAAAGGCATGGTCGTGAGCTATGAGCTCCACAATTATTCGGACCAGCCGGTTGAACTTGAACTGGAGCTGCTGTGCCGAACCGATCTGCGCCCCGTATGGTTCTCGGAGGAAATCGGGATTCGGGACGGCGAAGAGGACCGTTTTGAGACGGTATCCGCTTGGGCTGGACTTGCGAAGGACAGTGGAAACGACTGGTTCGTTAAATTTGGAGCGGATATGCCTGGCGTAACGGGACAGCGGCTGCGTACGGGCGCCGGGTTGATCGGTCCGGAATGGACGGCGGGAAAAGGCACGGGGCTGTCCATTACTTCCGAGAAAACACTTGCACCCGGCGAAGTTTACGCATTTCATGCGTATATTGCCGGTTCCTATACTTCCCAAGCGGAATGTGAGGCAACGTACACCCGTCTTCAAGACCATGAAGAGCTGCTTCGCGACAAAAAGCGGAAATACGAGCAGATCGATGCCGTTTCCCGGTTGGAAGTGGAGGGCGAAGAACGGCTGAACGATATTTTCAGTTGGGTAAAATGGAATACACAGTGGCTCGTGCAGCGCGTGGATTCGATTGGCCGCGGGCTGACGGCAGGATCGCCGCATTATCCGTGGTGGTTTGGCTGCGATAATTCCTATTCGATTCAAGGTTTGATGGCGATCGGGGATTTCGAGCTTGCCAAAGATACGGTGGACATTTTGCGCCGCTCGTCCTGGGAAACCAACGGCAACGGACGCATTGTCCATGAGATCACGACGATGGGCGCGGTGGCGAATCCCGGGAACACGCAGGAAACGGCCCATTTCATTGCAATGATCTGGGAGATGTTCTGCTGGACGGGGGATCTTGCATTTTTGCGGGAAAACTATGAGACATGCGTGAAAGGAATGGATTGGCTGCTGCAGGAGATGGATCCGGATCAGGATTTATTCCCTTCGGGCTACGGCATCATCGAAATTTCAGGCTTGAACATGGAATTGATCGACTCTGCCGTATATACGGCGCAGGCTGCGTGGGCGCTTGCGCAAATGAGCGGTGTTTTATTCGATTTCGGCAATGCAGAAGCGTACCAAGCGCTCGCCGACCGGATGAAAAACGCGATCAATGACATGTACTGGTGTGAAAGCGAAGGTCTCTTCGCTGATGCGGTCGCTCCGAAAAAAGATATCGTGCCGAAAGTGGATCATCTGGCTCGCATTGCCGAGAAGCATGGCATCTCGGGTTACCGTGAATACTTGGAGGGGCTGCTTGGTTCGGCTGAAGACGAAGAAGCCGACCGCGGCTGGCTGCTCAACAAAAACTGGGTTATTGTCACCCCGATGGAAACGGGAATTGCCGATCCGGAGAAGGGGCGCCGCGCCTTGGAGCGTATGCGGTCCGGCGAATTTATCGGCGAATATGGAACTTATCTGTCCGGATTGTATCAAAGCGAAATCATGACCATTTCCACTGGCGCGCACGCGGTCGCAGAGGCCGTTTATGGCAATCCGAATGCAGCGCTGGACTTGCTGCAGCGGATGATGAGCACCTTCTCCATGGCTTTGCCGGGTTCCATGAACGAAATGTCCCCGGACTACGGATGCGCGGTCCAGGCCTGGACGGTATATGCGGTGGCTGTTCCAATCATCCGGCATTTGATCGGGATCAAGCCGCTGGCTCATCTGCGTTCGCTGCATATTAAGCCGCTGCTTCCAGACGCCTGGGAAGGCAAGCAAATCACGCTGCGGCAGCTGCGGATCGGGGATACTACCGTGGATATTACGCTTATGTCTAAGCTGGGAACATTGCAAGCGGACATCATCAATCCATCCGGCTACAAGGTTATTCTCGAATGGAACGGCGAAACTTATATTTCCGAAGAAAAGCAAATATCGATCACAATGTAATACCATATAAGAGCGCGTAAGAGCGCGAGTTCAAAAAGGCCGGTTTTCAGCACCGAGAAGGTTGGATGAAGCTAGGGACGAAAGGAGCGGAGCGTACGTAGTGGGTACGTGAGCACCGGAAGGCCCGGCTGAATTCAAGATTCGATGCCGACCCCGCTTCCTGATTCACTTCGTGATCAAAAGCGGACTTTTTGAACAACCTATAAAATGACGGATAGGCAATCAGGAGGGCGTGACCATGAAATTACAGGCCGTATTATTTGACCTGGACGGGGTCATTACAGATACAGCAAAATATCATTTTACAGCATGGAAACAGATGGCGGAGCGAATCGGCATCGAGATCGACAGCGAATTTAACGAGTCGCTGAAAGGGATTGAGCGGATGCAATCGCTGGAACGTATTTTGATTCATGGGCAGCAGGAACATAAGTATACGCAGGAGGAAAAAGAGCGTCTTGCTCAGCAAAAAAATGATGAGTATGTCGCTTTGCTGGCCAGCTTGACTCCGGAAGATACCTATCCAGGGATCAAGGAATTGCTGCAGCAGCTTCGGGATAATGGAATTCCGGCAGTTATTGCTTCAGCCAGCAAAAATGCGCCGCTGATCCTGGATGCTCTTCAGCTGAGGGACTATTTCCATGCCATTGTAGATCCAAGCGGCATTCCAGGGAAACCGCAGCCGGATATTTTCCTGAAGGCAGCGGAGCAGGCAGGGGCGGACCCGTCATGCTGCATCGGCGTCGAGGATTCCCAAGCAGGCATCGAAGCGATCAGAGCTGCAGGCATGTATGCGGTGGGTATCGGTGAAGAGAATATCCTCGGACCTTTCGGAGCGGATATCGTATATGCATCGACCCGGGAGCTCTCACTGCAAAAGCTGCTTGCGGCAGCAAATCTCGAATAGATGTAAGGAAACAGACAAAAAAATGCACGAAGGCAGCCCAGGGTATGAGACCCTGGGCTGCTTTATAGTTAAGATATGGGGTCCCCGCAAAGTAATCGGAATAGGCTTCGAAGGTCACACGTCACTTTGTGGGGGTATATTTGTGGGGTTATTCAACGCCTTTTCCCGGTATTCCATGGGGGAGATTCCCTCCAGATCGCGGAAGACCCGGTTAAACTGTTTGACGTTTTCGAATCCGACCTGCTCCGCAATTTCGTATACCTTTCCATGAGTTCTTTTCAGCAGATCTTTTGCTTTTTCGATCCGTACCTTTTTTAGATAGGGAACAAAGCTCATCCCGGTAAAATGTTTAAAGGATTCACTGAAATAAGAATAATTCAGCGAGACATAATTGGATACGGTCGCCATGTTGAGCGGTTTGTCGTAATTCCGCCGGATATAATCGATGGCTGCTTTCATCTCCGCATGCCCGACATGCGCATCTTTAATATCATTAATGTAGCTGTCCAGCCGCAGCAGCAGGTCTTCCGCAGCATGGATATAGCCGCTTAGCGTTTCGCTGTGGTATAGATAACCTACTTTTTTGTAGCTTTTCAAAATTTCAACCGATGCTTCCCCATAGCTTGCAAATACCTGGTCAAATACAAGTTCATTCAATAAGCGGCTGAGCTGTTCGAGATACGAGATATCATAACGTTTGATTTCCTGCACGTCCATGATCCCATGCAGCACATCCGCGATCTCCTGCTTTTTTCCTGTTCCCAACAGATTGGCCAGCTTGCGGAATTTTTCTTCCGGATAGTCCTGTGGCGCGAAGAGACGGTTGACATCTTCATAATAAAAGAGGGCGCCGTTCTGATTGATATTTAGCATTTTATATTTCAGAGCTTGTTTTCCCTGAATGTAGCTGGTTTTAACTTGTTCGGGCCCTACCGCATTCGCGCTGACGCCAATCCAGACCGCCAGCCTCTTGTCATGCAGCAGCCGGGTGAAAGCGGCCTTGGCTGGCTCATCCGAAGCAATGACGACCACGTTTTTATCTTTATCTTCAAAGCAGACGCAGGCATCACCCGAAAAAGCATCAGCCCACAGCTTTTTCAAAACCTCATTTTGCGAGCGTGAGGTTTGCATCACGCCGCAGACATAGGATTGATTCAAGAGATGAAGGCCAGCCTTGGCGCACCGCTGCTCCATTTCGGGTTTCGAAATATCCGGATGGAGGAAAATATAATTTAACTGGTCGGCTGCGTGTTCTTCGCGGTATTTGACCAGTTCTTCGAGATTGCGGTTCATCTCATGCTCCTGCTTCAGATCGTTTGTTGTCCGCTCCAAGGCTTGGTACAGCTCCTCGCGCACGATCGGCTTCAGTAGATATTCCCTGACTTTATACGATATCGCCTCTTTAGCGTATTGAAAATCATCATAGCCGCTGAGGATCACGAAAGCCGGAGGAAGGGGATCTCGGCTGAGCTCCTGAATAAGCTCCAGACCATCCATGCCGGGCATACGTATATCCGTTATGAGCATATCGGCTTTTTCATCGCGGTACAGCTCCAAGGCCTCCGCTCCTCCTGCGGCTAGCCGGATGCTGTACATGAAAGGATACTCTCTTTCGATCATGGCTTTTAAACCGGCCCTTATGTTACGTTCGTCATCCACGATTAAAAGTTTGTACATATCAGGATTCGCCTCCATTGAAGTTGTGACGAGGGATTTTCATCAAAACCCGGGTGTATATTCCTTCTTCGCTTTCAACCCATAAGCCGTATTCATGACCGTAAAACAGCTGCAGCCGCTGGTGAACATTGCGCAGGCCGATGCCGCTGCCCTTTCGTTCTCCATGAGCGAGACCGTCGGTGACGGCAGTTAGAACAAGCGGAGGGCCTTCGTGTTCCAAACAGCGGATCTTGCGGTTCAACTCCACTGTTTTTTCGGCGGACATTCCTGTTCCGTCATCTTCAATGACGATAATCTGCGCCCGGTTTTCAGTGAAGGTTTTTAACGAGATATTCAAATCGGAGTTTTCCGAATTGCCGCTGCGCAGTCCATGTTTAACGGCGTTTTCGATGATGGGCTGCAGGGACATTTTCAGCACCTCAAGTTCATACTCCGGCTCTCCCAGCTGCATACGGAAATGAATTCTTTGTTCAAAACGCAGGTTCATCAATGCGAGATAATGGCGGATATGATTGATTTCCTCGCGCAAACGGACAAATTCGCCGCTCCATCTCAGGTTGTAACGCATCATGCTTCCCAGCGAGGTCAAGGCATCGGAGATAGGCCGCTGATTTTCCACTTCAGCCAGCATTTTGATGTTTTCCAGCGTATTGTACAGAAAGTGCGAATCGATCTGGTTTTTCAGCGTTTTCAGCTCGGCTTCCTTGGTAGCAGCCTGTTTGTTGACCGCATCGGCGATGAGCTCATTGATTTTGTTGATCATTTTACGGAAATGATGGGTAAGTTCCCCGACCTCGCTGCCGCCGCCAACCGGGAGCTGGATATTGAAATCTCCGAGGCGGATTTTTTTCATCGACAGCGTCAGCTGCCGCAGTTTTTTCAAGATAAGCGAATTGAGAAAAAAGGTAGAGACGGACAAAATGGCAATCAGCACTACATTCACCATCAGAATGTTATTGCGCGTTTTGTTTAGCTCGGCCAGCACGGCCTGCATGGAAGTGATCTGCACAATGTAGGCCCGGATGCTGTCTATGTACGTATACACGATAAGATAAGGTTTGCCGGATAGGTTCAAGTTAAAATGAACGAATGTGTTTTCAACCGTATGATGAAGCTTATCGCCTAACCTCGCTTCCGCAAGCTGGACGTTGGAGAGCAGGGGGGCTTTATCGGGATAGTGCATCCGTCCGTTGTCATTTATAATAAGCATTTGCGATTGCCCGGTGTCGTTGATTTTGAAGGTGCTGGGAAAAAAGCTGGTTAGCAGCATATCGACTTGGATCAGGCCAATATGTTTGCCTTTTGGATATTCGATTTCGCGAAGCAGGGACATTTTCTGGCGGAACTCTTTTTCATCCCGAACAAGATTATGGATCGGCTCTTTGTCACGTTCCGATATCTGCCATAAGCCCGCACCGTTCATGCGGTCGAGCTTCTCGTACCAGGCCTCGTCCCGCACCCTGTTTTCCTTCAGGAAAACGGGCCAGATTTCGCTGAGGAATGGATTGTCCGAGAATATGCGGATATGCTCGAGATCCGGGTTATTGAACTGAAGGCGCAATATGCTGTTAACGGTGCTGTTGCTGAAATCGATCAGCTCAGCCGTGTCCGTTTCATCCGCACGGTCGAGATAATACATGACTTCACGGTCGGAGAGGGTCAGCTGCACAGCACGCTCCATCGTTTCCATATTGTTTTTGATGTTGTTTTTTTCGATTTCGATCGAATTTTCGCTTTTACGGATGATGTCTTTGGTGAAACTTTCGTTCAGCTGCCTGAAAATGATTAATGAGAACACGATGCTCGGGATCAAAATGATGATGATATAAGAGAAAAACAGACGCTGCTGCAGCGAATAATTCTCCAGTTTGCGAATGAAAAGCCGTATCCATCCGCGTAAGCGTTCGTACATTGGAATCACATCCGGTTTGTTTTTGCCATGCGGCATGATCTAAAGATGAAAATCCAAAAAGCCCGCGCAAAAATGGGGCTTTTTGGATGGTTCACTGCTATTTATTTCAGGATTTTTGCAAATCTTTATTTCAGAAACTCTGCAAGCTTTTTCACATTGTCTTCGAATTTGGCCTGTTTATATGCCTCGACCTTGTTGAAACCGGCTTTGTCCCGCTTCTCGAGGAACTCGTTCCAGATCTTGTCGAATTCTTCGTCCGATTTGCTGATTAGGAGCTTCGGCAGCGTTTTGCCCCAAGTTTGCGCAATCTTGGTGCTGGCGATGCCTTCTGCCGAGTTGCCTGTCGGATTGATGTTGTCGTATTGCGAGAAGCTTGTGGTTTTGCCTTTGGTCCAATCTTCCATTTGCTTGAAAGGTTCGACGCTAGGCGGCTGCCATTGCAGGATCATGTTGGTGTCCTGCATCATCCAGAAGGTGAGGGAAGAGCCGTATTTTTTATCGAACGCGGAACGGTCCTTGTTCAGCAGCTCCAGCACTTCCGGTTTGAATTGGTCTTTGCCGTCAATCGTATCATAACTTACGCCTTTTTCGCCGAGGTAAAGATCCTTTTGACCTTCTTCGCTGATGAGGTATTCAAGGAACCGGATGGCTCTGGCTTTGTCTTTGACCTTTTTGGAGATCAGCGTTACTGTCCAGCCGGAGATGCCCGGTCCGGCGAGCGTCGGCGGGTCCAGCTTCGAGTTGGCGGGGCCGTCAACCGCGATATATACGGAATTCGGATCTTTGGCATACAGTGCATTCTCTTGGGCCGTCAGGTCGCTGCGCTGATACAGCATGGCGAAATAACGACCTTGGGCGATTTTCTCTTCCATCTGCGGCCGTTTGTCGATGAAGACGTCTTTGGCCAGCAGCCCTTGCTCATTCGCCTGACGGAAGGTTTTCAGCCAGCGAATATATTCGGGATCGGTTTGGCGGTCATATAGTTTCCCGTCTTTTTCATACGGAATCGCCAAGTAGTTCTGCAGGTAGCCTTCAAGGCTGCCGTTGCCTACATCATTAAACTCGGTCAAGCCAAACGGGATCAGTGGTTGTCCTTCCACTTGAGGGAATTTCTCCTTGGCCATTTTGAGCGCATTCAGGAAACCTTCGGGGGTGCGCATATCCGGCTTGCCCAGCGCTTCATACATGTCTTTGCGGACAAGGAACGTCTGGTTGGAAACATAATCCCGCGAATATTTCTCAAAATCTTTCGGCGAAGAAGAGGAGTTCGGATACACATACGTGTTGCCGTCATCCTGTTTGTACCAAGCCAGCTTGGCCGGATCGGCCACTTTCATAAAATAAGGATCATATTCCTCCGCAAGTTTGTTCAGCGGCAGTACCAGATCGCCTTCGATCATGGATTTCACGCCGTCTTCCCACCAACCCAGCGTAATGAAATCCGGGAGGCTTCCGGAAGCGATCATCGTGTTCAGCTTTTCGTTCTCATTGCCTGCCGGCACGATGAAGTTGAGGCTGACGCCGGTTTTTTTCGTGACGTATTGGGAGGTCGGATCCACGCCCCATTTGTTCGCGAACCAGGAGAAATTCAAATACCAGTCGAACGTGATCGGCGAAGTGTCGAGTTTCCAGCCGGGTTCATCGGCGGATGCCGTTTTCGTTTCCGGGGAAGATTCGGTCTTGTTCCCTGGCTGCTCTGCCGATTTGGGTTCGTCCTTGCCGGATGAGCCGCCGCATGCGGCGAGCGAGAGCATCAGCGTAAAAGCCACGAGCAGCAGGCTGCTCTTGCGAAATGCGTTTTTTCTCATCAAATTTACCCCTCTCGTTATATTTTGGTGAAGCATGTGTTGCCGATTAGAAAAAAGCTTCCTATTAGTGCGTGTTCAAAAAGGTGCTTCCTGATTCACTTCGTGTTAGATATAGAATTTATAAATTATCAGCTGCGCTGATGAAATTCTATATCGCAAGAAAAACATCTGCTAAAAGCGGTCTGGCTTCATAGAAAGTACGTCGATAGATGTTTTTCTTATCAAAAGCGGACTTTTTGAACAACCTCTATTAACCTTTGATGGAGCCGATCATAAGACCTTTGACAAAATACCGCTGCAGGAACGGGTATGCGATCACGATCGGCGCCGTTGTCACCACCATGGTCGCCAGTTTGATGGATTGAGAAGTAACGTTTTTGGAAATGCCTCCAGGCATGGCCGATGCCATCTGGTTGGAGCTGGATTGCGCGACGATCCGATAGAGATAGGTTTGAATCGGCTGCAGATCCATATTGTTGATGTAGATCATGCCTGTAAAATAATCATTCCACTGATAGACCCCGTGAAAAAGGGCGATAGTAGCGATGACTGGCATGGAGACCGGGATAATGACGCGTACGAAGATGGAAAAATCGTTGGCTCCGTCGATTTTCGCCGCTTCCTCGAGTCCATCCGGGATTTCCCGGAAGAAGGTCATAAATATAATCAGATCGAAAAAGCTGAACATCGCCGGAATGATATAAACGAGAAAGTTATCCAGCAAATGCAGGTCGCGGATCAACAAGTAGTACGGAATAAGGCCGCTGTTGAAAAAAAGGGTGACGGTGCCGATCAAAATATACACCTTTTGTAAGGCTAAATCCCGGCGGGAGAAGGCATAGGCTACCATCGCGGTAAAAAAGACATGCAGCACCGTACCGAGCAGCGTCTTCGCCACCGTCACGCCCATCGCGGTCATGATACCGCTGCTGCGGAAAACAGCTTCATAGCTTTCCAGGCTGAAGATCCGCGGCCACCAATAGATGCCGCCGCGCATGGCGTCCTGCCCTTCATTAAAGGAGTTTACGAGCACATACCAGATGGGATAGAGCGTTACAAAGCAAACGGCCAGCATGATCAGCACGTTGAAAGCGTCAAACGCCACATCCCCGGCGGTTCGGCGATTCAGTTTGAACATGGGACTTTAACCACCTTTGTATCAGAATAGGGATGTATCATTGATTTTTTTGGATACCGAATTGGCGATCAGGAGCAGCACAAGCGCAATCAGCGATTTGATCAGGCCTACGGCCGTGGAATAGGAGAAACGGTTATTCACAAGGCCGGTTTGATATACGTACACGTCGATCACGTTGCTGGCGCTTTCGTTCAGCGAGTTGCGAAGCACCAGGATTTGATCGAAGTTCGAGTTCAGAATGCCGCTGACGGCCAGAATAAAAAGAATCGTGATGGTGCTTTTGATGCCTGGCAGCGTCACATACCACATCCTTTGGAAGCGCCCGGCGCCGTCGATGGTTGCGGCCTCGTGCAGATCCGGAGAAACGCCGGCAATCGCGGCCAAATAGATAATGGCGGACCAGCCAAGTTCCTTCCATATATCCGATGCAACGACGATACCCCAGAAATATTTGGGCTCCGCCAAGTAACTGATCGGTTCCTTGATGATGTGCAGCGCCATCAGGATATGATTGATGATCCCCACATCCGCAAGCCAGGTAGCCAGGATACCGCCGAGAATGACCCAGGACAGGAAATGGGGCAGATAGGAAATGGTCTGCACCGCTTTTTTTAGCCGGATGGACCTCAGCTCGTTCAGGAAAAGGGCGAACAAGATCGGCAGCGGAAAACCGATAATCAGCTTGAGCAGGCTGATGCCGAGGGTATTCCAGATGACCAACGGCAGATCTTCGTCTTCAAAAAACGCTTTGAAGTTGTCCAATCCGACCCAAGGCGCTTCCGCAATGGAATGGGTGATGACATACTGCTTGAATGCGATAATGATGCCGTACATCGGTATGTAATTGAAAATAATCATCCAGGCGACGCCAAGCAGCGCCATCACCTGCAAGTATTTCTGACTCCACAGCTTGCGCAGCAGCGTTTTCCTCCTGCCCCCCGGGGCAGCGGAATCCGGCTGCATAAACTCTGCGCCGAGTTTGGCACTCATGCGATCGAACCTCCTGTGTATGTGTAAGTGCTTTCAAATCATTGCACTTCTAATTGTAGGCCGGGATGAAAGGAAGAAACAGGTATGAAATTTCGTTTTTAGGGTTGCGTTTTTCGGATTTTACTCAAAAATAAACCCGGAAGGTCATTGTGAAAGGAACGTATGTTTTGTTACGATCATGGCATTAGGTTTCAAAAATTGGCGTTTTGAACGGAAAGGAGGAGCTGCCGGTGTTTCAATATACAGATGAGGAATACGAAAGGGTGGATTTCAGCCAGGCGGATTTAAGAAATGGGGAGCTTAAGGGGTGCATCTTTACTCGCTGCAATTTTCGCGGAACGCAGCTCGATGAAATCTGGACCAGCGGCTGCCGGTTTATCGAATGCGATTTTGGCGGTGCGGCTTTTAATGCATCTTTACATACTCGTTCGGCGTTTACGAACTGCCGTTTTGCGGGAGCGAACCTGTTTGTCGCCAAATTCGAGGATTGCAAGATGGTCGGCAGTGATTTCGCTGGAGCGCTTCTTGATGGTATAACCATTCGGGGAGGGGACTGGTCATACACGAACCTGCGGCAGGTAAATTTGTCGAAGCAGATACTGAGGGGCATGAGGTTGATGGAAGCGGATCTTAGCGAAAGCAATCTTCAAAAGGCGGATCTGCGGGAAGTCGATCTTACCGGGGCGAAGCTGTTCAAAGCATCCTTAAAGGGAGCCGATCTGCGCGGAGCGAAAATGGATAGAATCGACTACCGGTCATTTGATCTAACGGGGGTAAGGATTGATTTGGAGCAGGCCGTGAATGTGGCCCGTTCCTTTGGAGCCAAGGTGGATTAATTGAATTTTATATATGGTTGTAATCATAAAACAAAGGCATCCAAGCTGTCACCAGCTGCGGATGCCTTCCGTATAAATGAACGCCTATTGATCTCTGTTCGCCGATTTTCGACATGGATAGCTATAATTCTGCAAATTCTGGATACAATATACATATTCGCGGGTCCCTCTCGGAAAGATGATGCTGATCCTAGCGGGGGGCCAGAGGAGGAGGCGGTTCATTAGATGAATAGCGATGAATGGATCATACACCTGACCGAGCTGCGCAAACGGCTGATTTGGGTAATGCTCTTTTTTATCGTAACGCTGGCTGCGGGTTTGTATATGTCGCCCCAAGTGCTGCTGTATATTAAAAATCGTCCCGCCGCCGCCGGCATCGCTTGGAATGTGTTTTCATTGACGGACGGCATGTTCATTTACATGAAATGCGGCTTTTTGGTCGCTGTGTTTTTCACGCTGCCGCTTGCGCTGTACCATATCTGGGCATTTGTCCGTCCAGGCCTGACCGCAGAGGAGGCGAAAAAAACCTTTTGTTTTATTCCGCTGGCTTTTGTCCTGTTTATCATCGGGGCTGCCTTCAGCTTTTATGTCGCTTTTCCGATGATGGTCTCCTTTCTATCCCAAATGAACAAAACGGTTGGAGCCGTAGAGACCTATGGGATGGACAAATATTTTTCGCTGCTGTTCAGCGTTGTGTTTCCGTTAAGCTTGGCTTTTGAAATGCCTGCGGTTGTCCTGTTTTTGACCCGGCTCGGCATTCTTGGGCCTGCGCTGCTGAAAAAAGCCCGGAAATATGTCTATCTGGTTTTGGCCATCGTCGGCTCCATGATTTCCCCGCCGGATTTCGTGTCGCATCTGTCCGTGACCATACCGCTGATTATGCTGTTTGAGCTCAGCATTCTTGTTTCCGGCTGGTATATGCGCAAGAAGGAGACAAGCAATCCACTTATCGATCCGAAAGGAGGCGCGAGCCATGTTTAACAATATTGGATTACCAGGGCTGCTTATCATTTTGATGATCGCTTTGGTCGTATTCGGACCATCCAAGCTTCCGCAGCTTGGACGGGCTGTCGGCGATACATTGCGGGAATTCCGTTCATCCACCAAAGGGGTGGTCGAGGAAATTACGAATGAAACGGAGATTGAACCGGAAAAGCTGGCTGAAAAAAATTAGAATATCTTATAGAAAAAACACCTCCTTGATACGCCGAAAGCGTCAGAGGAGGTGTTCATGTTTTGCGGTTCATTTGCCGGTATGCAGCTTAGCGCTGGCTTTAATCTTTTGCAGTTCGCTTGTTAATTTGCTGAGCGGCTTGCCTGCACGCACATCGGTTTTCACTTTTTTAATGGTCTTGATCGCCTTGGGATCGTGTACGGTGTAAATTTTCACTTTTTTGCCGTAAACGCCTTCGACCTCATGACGGATCAGGTCCCGGTTCGTTTCGGTGATGTCCCGCTGGCCGATGGAATAGCCGGTGGCCTTGGGGCTCATATACCCTTTGCCGGATGCACCTTCATTGGGGCTCAGCACATTATGGGGCTGGGGTTTGGAGTTTTTGCTGCGGATGTGGTGATCGGGATCGCCGATATAAACCGAATCTCCGAGCGCGAGCACGCTGATCCCCGTGATGCCGGCCGATTCCAGCCGATTCTCGAGGGTGATGGATTCGGGGGTGTCATGCAGGCTGGATGTGCCGATGCGGCCATAGACGCCTGAGCCCATTCCGCTGTAGGTGGTTCCGTTTTTATTGGTTGTCCGGACTTTATCGCCGTTAAAATGCGGAATGACTTTGATGCTTTTCGTATGCGGATGGTGCTCGGCCGGATGATGTGCATGCTGCTGATGCTGTGTTTTGGATTGGATTTTGACAGGCGCCGTTTGCGTTTTTTGCTTCACTGTATTGCAGCCGGCTAAAGCAATCGCGACACATAAAGCGGGAACGGCCGCCTTTGCCCAGGGTCCTTTCATGGATATTCCCTCCCTTGTGTTAAAACATAGGTTTAGCATTATCTTTTGCAGGATGTATTATTTGTGGGATTATTCGACAAAATAACAAAAAAATGAATTTTCACCCATCTATATTGGTGTATTTCCATATCAACAGGAGGTTGACTTTTATGGCCAATGGAACTGAAGAGCAGGATTTGAAAGACCATAAAGAGCCCGACCAATCGCGCCGCAACTTCTTGAAAAACTCCGGGTATGCCGTGGGCGGCCTCATCGTCGGCGGCGTGGTCGGAAGTTTGCTCCGGACTCCAAAGAAAGCGGCTACGAACAACAATGTAAATAACGGAACAACGTCGAAAACTCCTGCCGGCGAAGTCGTTAACTTCAACCAGGCGCTGATGTATTTTACCCAAGAGCAGTTTCTGATTGCAGAGGCCGCAACGGACCGCCTTTTTCCTTCCGATGCTAATGGCCCCGGCGGGAAGGAGCTTGGCATCGCTTATTTTATTGACCATCAGCTCGCGGGCGAGTGGGGCACAAACGGCAGAGAGTATATGCAAGGGCCCTTTTTTAAAGGGGAAACGACGCAAGGGTATCAAGGCCGCTTGAAACGCCGGGAGATTTTTGATATCGGGCTTCAGGAAATGCAAAACTACAGCAATAAAAAATACCAGAAAAAGTTCAAGGATCTGGCGCCGGAAGAACAGGACGCCGTGCTGAAGGCCTTCGAAACGGACGAAGTCAAGCTGACCACCATTTCAGCCAGCGGCTTTTTCAAAACGCTTTTCTCAAGCACGATGGAAGGAGCTTATGCGGATCCGCTTTACGGCGGAAACGGGAACATGGGCGGCTGGAAGCTGAAAAACTTCCCTGGCAACCAGATGTCCTACACCAATATCATCGAAGCGGATAAATTCGAAAAAATCCAGCCTGTCAGCTTAAGAGAACATCTACCACATTCCTAAAAGTGCGTGTTCAAAAAGGCTGATTTTCAGCGCCACAACATCTAAAAACAACCTGAGGTGATACGAATGGCAACGAAATTGCCCAAAACAGATGTCGTCATCGTCGGCGTCGGCTGGGGCGGCGGCATTATCGCAGCGGAGCTGACCAAAAGCGGATTGTCCGTCGTCGGACTGGAGCGCGGCAAAGAACGCAAAACCGAAGACTATTACATGGTGCACGACGAATTGCGTTATGCGCTTCGTTATGAAATGTTCCAGGATTTATCCAAAGAAACGATCACGTTCCGCGGGAACGAAAAAATCAGGGCTCTGCCGATGCGATCCTACGGTTCCTTTCTGCTGGGCGATGGCCTTGGCGGCTCCGGCGTTCACTGGAATGGACAAACCTTCCGTTTTTTGCCATACGATTTCGAGATTAGAAGCAAAACGATCGAACGTTATGGAAAAAGCAAAATTCCGGACGGCATGACCATTCAGGATTGGGGTATTACGTACGACGAGCTGGAGCCTTATTTTGACAAATTCGAAAAAACGGCGGGCATCTCCGGCGAAGAAAACCCGCTCGCAGGCAAGCGATCCGCCAAGTATCCGACGCCGCCGATGAAAACGACCCCGGGCATGAAGATGTTCGCCGACTCCTGCAAAACCTTGAAATATCATCCGTATCACATGCCTTCCGCGAACTTGTCGGAGCAATACACCAACCCGGACGGCATCGCGCGCGCAGCTTGCCAGTACTGCGGTTTCTGCGAACGTTTCGGCTGCGAATACGGCGCCAAGGCGGACCCTGTCGTGACGGTGATCCCGGTAGCGGTGAATACGGGCAAATTCGAGCTGCGCACGCATTCGAACGTAAGGCGGATTTTACATAAAGGCGGCAAGGCGACGGGCGTATTATATGTCGACACGACCACAGGCGAAGAATACGAACAGCCGGCGGATATCGTCGTGATGACGAGTTATGTTTTTAACAATACGCGGCTTTTGCTGCTTTCGGGAATCGGCAAACCCTATGATCCGAAGTCGGGAACGGGCGTCATCGGCAAAAACTATGCCTATCAGGTGCTTAAGGGAGCGGGCATCGGATTTTATGAAAACAAGGAATTCAACATCTTCGCGGGCGCAGGTTCGCTTGGCATGTGCATGGATGATTTCAACGGCGATAATTTCGACCATAAAGATTTGAAATTCATCCATGGCGCCAACATATCCTTCAGCCAAACCGGCGCGCGCCCAATCCAGAACAATACCGTTCCTCCGGGCACGCCGACATGGGGCAAAGATTTTAAGGCGGCATCCATCAAATATGCCAACCGGCATCTGAATGTGGGCGCTCAGGGGGCCTGCATGCCGTTCCGTCACCATTATCTTGACCTGGATACGACGTATAAAGACGAATTCGGCGATCCTCTAATGCGGATTACGTTCGACTTCGAGGACCAGGATCGGGAACTGGTGAAATTCATGGGGACCAAATGCGGCGAAATTTTGAAGCAGATGGGCGCGGATAAAGTCGTTGCAAACACGGAACTTGCGCCTTATGAAATTACGACCTATCAATCAACCCACAACACCGGAGGCGTCATTATGGGCGGCAGTCCCGATACCTCTGCGGTAAACAAATATTTGCAAATGTGGGATATGGATAATCTGTTTGTTGTCGGGGCTTCGGCATTTCCGCATAACAGCGGCTACAACCCTACGGGGACGGTAGGCGCGCTGGCTTACCGGGCGGCGGAAGGGGTTCTTAAGTATCACAAAAAACCGGGAAGTCTCGTTTAGAGGCATATATGAAAAGCACAGAAGCCGCGAAGGGGAATGTTCCCTTTTGCGGCTTTTTTAATTATCCGCTGATGAAGTTTTTTGCTGCCGGCACGACTTTGGTTCTCGCGGCTTTTGTTTTTTTCTTCGCCGGCGCCGAGAAGGGCTTATACCCTCCCGGATAGATCAAGCCGATTTTGCAGCCCAAGTCCAGGGAAAGCCGCTCCGCAGAGGTTTGTTCCTCCTGCTGGATCAGATGGAGCAATATATGCGCACAGGCTTTGGCATCATCAAGCGCATCATGGTGATGAAGCGGGATGCCGTACCATTCGGCAAGCACGTTCAGTTTGTGGGAGGGCAGCCAGTTCAGCATTTTTTTGCTGAGCAAATACGTGCAGTAATAATGGAAGCTTGGATATTCGATTGAAGCACGGTCAAGACAATATCGCAGTACGCTCATGTCAAATGAAGCGTTATGCGCGACGATGTGTTTGCCGTCAAGCAGCGGCTGCAATTCAGGCCAAAGCTCATGAAAGGTGGGCATGCCCTGTACCATCGACTCCGTTATGCCATGAATTTGTATGTTGCGGTAATCAAAAGGCTGGCCGGGATCGATCAGCCAGGACCGTTCAGACACGACGGCGCCGTCCTTCACTTCGACCAGGCCGAGAGAACAGGCGCTGCTGCGGTTTGCGTTTGCGGTTTCAAAGTCAATCGCTATAAAATCCATAAGTAGTGCTCCTTACTAACATTGTATGTTCATAGTAAAACAGGAGAGAGGGGATTACAATCTTGCTTTTCGTTTTGCGTATGGGCTGAGCGGTTTTAATTACTGAGATCGATTTAAAGGACATATCTAGTATCTAAGCACTCTAAAAGGGTGCTCTTTGGCCATTAAGGCCTTTAGGGCACCCTTATTCCATCAGTTTAAGAAACTCCTGCAAAACTTGCGATTTCTCCTCTTTTCTCCACACAAAAGACATCTCCATGCTGTAATCGGCTTCATCCAACTCTCGATAGATGACCCCGATGTTCCTCTGATTCTGGAATGAGGCGGGGACAAAGGCAACACCCACACCTGCAGATACAAAAGCAACAATGGTCAGAATTTCCGGCGTTTCCATAGATATTTTGGGCTGATATCCGGCTTTATAACATAGATTGATAACAGCATCATGGTAAATCGAACCGTTATTTCGGGAAGGTATAATAAATTCTTCATTGGCAAGATCTTGTGTACGTAAACTTGTTCGGCTTGCTAATGGATGCGTATCTGGAAGAGCCACGATGAATTTCTCCCTAAGAATGACTTTGGAATTCAATAAAGGATTTTGGATTGGGGTCCGAACGATAGCCAAATGAATACTTCCATCATGCAAAGCTTGCAATTGGTTGGACGTTTTCATTTGATGTATCACCAAATTCACTGAAGGAAACCGCAAACGATAGTTCTGCAGAATAGGAACAATATTATAAGTAGTCGAACCTACAAATCCAATGTCAAGTCTGCCTGTAGCACCCTTATGAGCCTGTTCTGCGGCGTTCGCAGCCCTTTCAATATGTTTCAAAGTCAGCCGGCATTCTTCTAAAAATACCTTTCCCGCTTCTGTAAGTTCAACTCGTTGCTTGTTGCGAAATAATAGCGGAAATCCCAATTCATTTTCTAACTGGCGAATTTGTTGGCTAAGGGGTGGCTGTGCAATGTTTAAGCGGGAGGCGGCCCGGCCAAAATGCAATTCCTCAGCAACGGTAACAAAGTAACGCAGATGTCGTAGTTCCATTATCTTCCCTCCCGTTACTATCATTTTACATCTTTGTAGTTTAATTTAAAATGCATTGCCCTACAATCATCGCATCATACATACGGCATATTACGAGAGACGATATGAATATTAGACGGGTGAATAGAATGATTTTAAACTTTAGTTAATGTTGGAAAATAAGATGAACATCATAATTAGTGCTTGAAAAAGGCGAAAGTAGCGGAGGGGACGGAATCGATCTGAAGAAGCGACAGCGTTCGCCTTTGTCTCCGAATTTCTACCTTTTTGAAAAATAAAATTCAAGAAATTTGGAGACAACAGCGATCGGAAGAACGATCCGTAACCGCAGCGGTCACCTCGCACAATGTCAAGAACTAATTTCAGTATTGAGCCAAAAAATTCATAAAGGAGAGGAAAACGATGAGTACGCAATATCAACCTGGTCTTGAAAACGTGATCGCAAGTGAGACAACCATTTCTTATCTTGATGTTGAGAATGAAGAGATTGTATTGCGTGGTTATAACTTGATCGAACTTGCGAAACAAGTGACATATTTGGACATTGTCGGGTTAATGTTGGACGGTACCCTGCCCACAAGTGATCAGCGTATTTCGTTGGAAGATCAATTGAAATCCGAATATGATTTTCCACAAGATGTACTTTCTATGCTGAAGCTGTTCCCCGAGAAGGCGAATTTAATGGATGTCCTAAGAACAGGAGTCTCAGCTATTGCCAGTTATGACGATGAACTCGAGGATCGGTCCCGAGAAGCGAACTATCGAAAATCGATCCGGTTGTTAGCCAAAGTGCCGCAAATCGTCGCTAACGGTTACCGTGCCGTATCCAAGCAGCCTTTCGTGGAACCGCGCAAGGATCTTTCCTATACTGGCAATTTTCTATATATGATTACAGGCAAAGAGCCCATGAAAATGGAGGAAATGGTGTTTGACCAATCCTTGATCGCGTACAGCGAACATGAAATGCCAAACTCCACTTTTGCCGCACGGGTTATCGCCTCGACCCAAGCCGATATATATGGAGCGTTAGCTGGTGCAGTTGCATCCCTTAAAGGCACTTTGCACGGCGGCGCGAACGAAGCGGTTATGAAAATGCTGCTCGAGGTTGGATCGGAAGCCGATATTGAACCGCTATTGATGGATAAATTATCCCGGAAAGAACGTATTATGGGCTTCGGTCACCGTGTTTATATGAAAAAAGTAGATCCGCGCGCAGTGCTTATGAAAGAAGCGTTAGCCGAATTGGTTAAGGAAAAGAATCAGCAGGAATTATTACGTATGTGCGTCATAGGGGAAGAAGTGATGAAGCGGGAGAAGGGACTTTATCCAAACCTGGATTATTATGCTGCCCCGGTTTATCATCTTCTCGGGATTCCCATTGAATTGTTTACACCGGTTTTTCTCGCCGCAAGAACGATCGGCATTTGTGCGCACGTTATAGAGCAGCATGAAAATAATCGGTTGTTCAGGCCGCGCGTCCTTTATAAAGGACCACGGAATTTACATCCCCAAGATTCTTCATATATTCAAATTGGAGAGGGAGAGCTGAATGAACACTGTTAAATCTATACAAGCGAATGATGTAAGAGTCGATCCGATCCTGGTTGAGATTGCGGATTATGTATTGGATCATGTTGTAGAGAGTGAAGAAGCATATCACATCGCTCAGCATGTCCTGTTAGATTCAATAGGAACTGGAATATTATCATTGCGATTTCCGGAATGCACGAAGCATCTCGGACCGATTGTTCCAGGGGCATTTCTGCCAGGCGGGGCAAGGGTACCAGGAACGAGATTCGAACTTGATCCTGTTCATGCGGCATTCAATATCGGCTGCATGATCCGGTGGCTCGATTATAATGATACCTGGCTTGCTGCCGAGTGGGGACATCCTTCGGATAACCTCGGAAGCATACTTGCAACCGCTGACTACTTAAGCCGAAGACGTGTATCAGAAGGGCTTACGCCACTGAAGATCAAAGATGTGCTGACTGCCGCCACCAAAGCCCATGAAATTCAGGGCGTACTGGCGCTTGAAAACAGCTTGAATCGCGTAGGTCTGGATCACGTGCTCTTTGTAAAAGTTGCGTCTACGGCAGTGGTTACGGCCATGCTGGGAGGAAATAAGGATGAGGTTATCAATGCGCTCTCCAATGCGTGGCTCGATGGCGGCAGTTTAAGAACTTACCGCCATGCCCCGAACACCGGATCGCGAAAATCCTGGGCGGCTGGCGATGCCACAAGCCGGGCGGTACGTCTGGCTCTGATGGCCGTAAACGGGGAAATGGGATATGCCACCGCGCTTTCGGCACAAAACTGGGGATTCCAGGATGTTTTATTCAAGGGTAAGGAATTGACCCTCGGACGCCCGCTTGGTTCTTACGTCATGGAAAACGTGCTGTTTAAAATTTCTTTCCCTGCTGAATTTCATGCACAAACTGCGGTCGAATGTTCCTTTGAACTTCACGAATCGGTGAAAGACCGGTTAGACGAGATCAGTCAAATTACGCTGACCACGCATCAATCGGCTATCCGGATCATTGATAAAAAAGGCCCTCTGAACAATCCTGCAGACCGGGATCATTGTTTACAATATATGGTTGCGATCGGGTTGTTGTTTGGTACGTTAACCGCAGAACATTATGAGGATGAGTTGGCAAATGATCCAAGAATCGATGCGCTTAGGGATAAAATGATCGTCATCGAAGATGAACAGTACAGCAAAGATTATCTCGATCCGGCGAAACGATCCATTGCCAATGCGATTCAAATACACTTCAAAGATGGAACTCACACGGAAAAGGTCGTTTGCGAATATCCGATTGGCCATCGGCGGCGGCGTAAAGAAGGTTTGCAGAAAGTTATCGAAAAATATGAAGCCAATTTATTAACGAGATTCCCGCGGAAAAAGACAGCCGACATTATACAACTCTCATTAGATTATGACCGCTTGCTTAAGACGCCGGTTCAGCAATTTATGAACATGTTTGTGATCTGATTTGCGAAAATTAAGGCTTACTGGAGGTAATTATGGCTTGGCTAATTGAAGAGGAACCGGACCAAAAGCAGTTGGCTGCACAATTCCGAAAGCTTGTTAGTGGCCCAACGATTGTTAAAATTCCCGGAGCTCATGATGGGATGGCTGCAAGAATTGCCAAACAATTTGATTTTAAAGCGATCTATCTCTCTGGAGCCGCTTATACGGCCAGCAGAGGTTTGCCGGATTTAGGCCTTATCTACTCCAACGAGGTAGCTGAGCGTGCACGCGAGCTGATTCGCGCATCCGGACTCCCATTGTTGGTTGATATCGATACAGGTTTCGGAGGTATATTAAACGTAGCCCGAACCGCAAAGGAAATGGTGGAGGCTAAGGTAGCAGCCGTTCAAATTGAGGATCAGGAAATGCCGAAAAAATGCGGCCATTTAAATGGCAAGAAGCTTGTTTCCGCTGAGGAAATGGTTCAAAAAATCCGTACGATCAAAGAAGTGAGTCCTACACTTTTCGTTGTTGCCCGTACAGATGCGAAAAGCGTGGAAGGAATCGAGGCGGCAATGGATAGAGCTAAACAATATCTGGCTGCGGGGGCGGATGGTATTTTCCCGGAAGCATTGGAAAGCGAAGAAGAATATAGACGTTTCAGTTCCTCTGTAAATTGCTCTTTGCTGGCCAATATGACTGAATTCGGAAAAACTCCATATTATACTGCGGATCAATTTGAAAGCTGGGGATATAACATGGTAATCTATCCCGTTACCTCCCTGCGAGTGGCGGCCAAAGCGTATGAGCGGGTTTTTGCGGAGATCAGCCAAACCGGGACGCAAATAAATTCACTCCATGATATGCAGACGAGACAAGAACTTTACGATTCGATTCGGTATTATGATTATGAAGCGTTGGATGGAAAAATAGCGAAGACCGTTTTGCCGAAACCGTAAAAAAGATTATTTACCATGCAAAGGCGCCGTGAAACAACGGCGTCTTTTTGTGGTGTGGCGTGCCCAACCAAGCACGCATCTCTAGCCGGTGTAAGCCCGATCTAACAATGTTAATAGTAAAACAGGAGAGAGGGGATTTCATCTTGCTTTCGTTTTGCCGAAGCTTGGCTGAAAATGATACAATAATACATAAAAAACTGGAAGAGGCGAAGCCATATGACAATGGAAAACAACCGTATGCTTGTATTCGTAGGTTCTTATGCCGAGGAATCCACGGGCGGCGTGTATGTATATGAATTTGACGAAAAACTTGGGGAACTGGCCCGTCTGGATCAAGTCTCCGGACTAAAAAATCCGACTTTCCTTAACTTGGATACGAAGCAGCGCCGCTTGTACGTCATCAGCGAAACGGCTGCGGAAGACGGCTCGAAACGAAGTGACGCCGTTTCATTTCATATTCTTCCCGAAGAAGGGAAGCTGCGGGAGATCAACCGCGCGAATGCGCTTAACGGCCCTTCATGCCATATCCAGCGCAGCGCGGACAACCGTTATCTGACGCTTGCCAGCTATCATAAGGGTTCGATCAGCTTGGTTGAGCTGAAGGCAGACGGATCTGTAGGTCCTGTATTGGATATCCGGAATCATCAAGGGCAGGGGCTAGAGCAAAAATCGCATGTTCACTCCTCCTTTTACAGTCCGGATCAGCGTTTTTTGTTTGTAAGCGATTTGGGTCTGGATACGATCTTCATCTACCGGATCGATAGCGGGGAAGGGAAGCTTGTACTTCACGGAGAGGCTAAAGTCAAGCAAGGTGCGGGGCCGCGCCATCTGACCTTCCATCCAAACGGAAAGTTCGCCTACGTGATCAATGAGCTGGATTCCACCGTGACCGCGTTCAGCTATGATGCGGATCAAGGAGCGTTAACGGAAATCGAAACCGTATCGACGCTGCCTGAAGGAACCACCGTGGATAACGGATGCGCGGAAATTACCATTTCCGAAGACGGACGTTTTCTGTATGGTTCCAACCGGGGACATGACAGCATTGTCGTATATGCGGTTGATCCGGCGGCAGGCCGGCTGAATGTCATTCAGCATGTGTCCGTAGAAGGGAAGCATCCGCGGCATTTCTCCATCGTTCCAGGCGGCCGTTACGTGCTTGCGGTGAATCGGGATACCAACAATTTGACGGTATTTGCGAGAGACGGAGAGAGCGGCAAGCTGAGCTACACCGGCAAGTCGTATGAAATTTCGAAGCCTGTCTGCGTTTGGGCCGATCGGTTTTAATATGAATCCTCAATTCGACGAATCAATGTTGCATTCAAGGAAGGGGAAGATATGGATAGAGATCGGCAAATTTTAGCGTTAATCAAAGAAAACCCATTTATTTCCCAACAAGAATTATCAGCGAAACTCGGACTGTCCAGATCAGCCGTCGCCGGTTATATATCCGCTTTAATGAAAAAAGGTGAAATCATCGGACGAGCCTACATCGTTCGGGAGGAGTCACGGATTACTTGCATCGGCGGGGCCAATATAGATCGCAAATCACAAACTTTGCAGCCTATTCAATACGGAACGTCCAACCCGGCAACGATTAAACAGTCTACCGGAGGCATATCGCGAAACGTGGCGGAGAATTTGGGCAGGCTGGGATGCCGAGTTTCCCTGATCACTTTAATCGGAGACGATCAAGAAGGAAAATGGCTCATGGAAGAAACCAAGCGCTACGGAGTGGATGTCAGCCAATGCTTGGCCGTGAACATGGAAAAAACAGGGACGTATACCTCTGTTTTTAACGATACAGGCGAAATGGTTCTCGCAGTTGCCGATATGCAAATCTACGACCAATTCAGCATCGAATTCATTGAAGCGCGTTGGTCGCATCTGGCATCGTCCAATATCATATTCGCCGATTCCAACCTTCCCAAAGAATCTTTGACTTATTTGATCAAAAGATGCGAAAAAGAACAGCTGACGTTATGGGTCAAGCCGGCTTCCGCACCCAAAGCTTCGAGACTCCCTTTTAATCTGCAGGGGATCGAGCTGCTGATTGCCAATCGCGAGGAAACAGCAGTATTGACTGACCTGGAAATTGCCACGATTGACGACTGCAAGAAAGCGGCTGAACAGATCATTCAACGCGGAGCCAAGCAAGTGATATGCACCTTGGGGCGAGAGGGAGTGTTCTGGGCAGCGCGTGACGGAAGACAAGAGCATCTCCTTCCCTTCCAAGGAGAGGTTCCGTACAGCACTGGCGGTGAGGAAGCCTTGATTAGCGGCGCGCTGTTCGGTATGACGCATGGGGAACCATTCGAGCAAGCTGTACGTTTAGGGATGGCTGCTTCAATGATCACCTTGCAAACCTCCGATGCCATTGCTGACATCACGATTGAGCAGCTTTATTCGCTGGTTAAAAAAATAACAATACATGATTAAATTTCGTGATCGATTGTTTTGAAACAATCAAATCATCAGATATGAATCGCCGATCGTTCCTTACGCCAGAGGACCGATCGGTTTTTTTGCGTCAAGAATCAGTGTTTGCTAATCAAAAAAAAGAATTGACAAACAATAATGTAAGCGTATACTAAACATAAGTTTATAATAACAACATTTGTTTAGGGGGTGTGGAATTTGCGTGATGCCTTTCGCGATGCCTTTATTGAGGGAGAACTAAAATCCCCCATGATCTGTATCGGGGGAGCAAATGTTGATAAGAAATTGTATGTCAAAAATGAAATCGTTAACAAAACATCGAATCCGGTCAAATCCTCCAGAACAGTTGGCGGAGTAGCAAGAAACATTGCAGAAAACTTGGGACGGTTAGGGGAAGACGTTATCCTGCTTTCGGCGAGAGGGAATGATCCAGACTGGCTGGACATTTACCAGTCGTCCTCACCGTATATGAATTTGAACCATGTCACCAAGTTCGAGGATGCAACTACGGGCTCCTACACAGCTGTTTTAGACCAGAACGGCGATTTATCGATAGCGCTGGCGGATATGGATATTTTCGATCGGCTTACGCCCGAGCTGCTTTTGAAAGACATCGATCTTCTTCTCCAAGCGAAATGCATTATCGTGGATTTGAATTGTCCCATTGAAACGATCGAGTTTCTACGTGTCTTTACAGCCCGGCATCAGATTCCATTCGTCATTATCCCCGTATCGTCCCCCAAAATGAACAGGCTTCCAAGAAATCTGTCCGGCGTGAGTTGGCTCATCGTCAATAAAGACGAAACAGAATATTACATGAACATCAATATCCGCGATATGAAAGATTGGGAGGAGGCAGTCGCCAGGTGGCTGGAGATGGGAATCAAAAACGTGATCGTAACCAACGGTTCCAAGGGAGTCGTTGCAGGATTTGAGAATGGAGGAATCCATCATTATCCGGCAATCGCAGCGCCGATTGTCGTCGACGTCACGGGAGCGGGAGATTCTTTTTGCGCAGGCGTGATCTATTCCTGGCTGCAAAGGAAAAAAACAGATTCCATTATCCAATCCGGTCTGGTGAATGCGCAAAAAACGATCATGTCCCAATGTACGGTCCGACAAGAATTATCCCGAAAACAATTTAATTTAGAGATGGAGGAATTTCAAATGAAACAATACATCGAACTGTCCGCAGAGGTACAACAAGCCAAAGAGGAAGGAAAAGCCATCGTGGCTTTGGAATCTACGATCATTTCCCATGGCATGCCTTACCCGCAAAACGTCAAAACCGCCCGCGAGGTTGAACAAATCATCCGGGATCAAGGCGCCGTTCCGGCAACGATCGCGATCATTGACGGAAAAATCAAAATCGGCTTGACGGATGATGAACTGGAGCTGTTCGGAAAAAGCTCAGGCGTGGCTAAAGTATCCAGACGCGATTTGGCCCAAGTGATCGCAACCAAACAACTGGGTGCAACGACGGTCGCAACGACCATGATCTGCGCTGATTTGGCGGGCATCAGAATCTTTGTCACAGGGGGGATCGGCGGGGTTCATAAAGGCGCAGAAACGACGATGGATATTTCCGCAGACCTTGACGAGCTGGCCCAAACGGATGTGGCCGTCATTTGTGCAGGCGCTAAATCCATCCTGGATCTGGGGCTTACCCTGGAATACCTTGAAACCAAAGGGGTACCGGTCATTGGATATCAGACGGAATATCTGCCGGCATTCTACACGAGAAAAAGCGAGCATAAGTTAAACTTCTCGACGGATTCTATCGAAGTTATCGCCGAAACGTTGAAAACCAAATGGGAGCTGCACCTGAAGGGCGGGGCCGTGATTGCAAATCCGATTCCTGAAGAGTATGCCATGGATGAAGAGTTTATCAATGGAATCATCGCTCAAGCGATCAAAGAGGCCGAAGACAATCATATTATCGGCAAAGACAGCACGCCATTCCTGCTTGGAAAAATCAAAGATTTAACAAGCGGCCAAAGCCTTGCTGCCAACATCGAGTTAGTCAAGCACAATGCGAAAGTCGGCAGCCAAATCGCAGTCAGCTTCAACAATAAAACGAAATAATACGTAATAATAAGAAATACGAGTTCATCCGAATTGAATCTGGTTATATAAAAACTGCATCTCATATTGTTAGATGATGTCTAACAATTGAGGTGCATTTCATTTTTGGGACAACCTCTTTTTTTGCTAAGATAACAGAGAGCATGTTTATCGCATCAGCAATAGGCATGATGAAATGGATTCATTTATAAAGTATTTATTAACTTTCAGAGCAGCGAAGTTTCGCTCGTTATAATAAGCATCAAGGAGAGGGATACACCATGGGGATACTGCCTAATCAGGCGAAAGCCAAAATATTGATCGTCGAAGATGATCCGCAAATCGCGCGCATTGTTTTGGATCATTTGCGGCGGGAAGATTTTGAGTGTACATGGGCTTCCACCGGCCTTGAAGGTTGGGAGGAGTTCCGCCGGATGAAGCCGGATCTCGCTGTCGTGGATATTATGCTGCCGGAGATGGACGGTTTCGATCTATGCCGGAATATCCGTCTCGCCAGCGACGTGCCGCTTTTACTGATGAGCGCGAAGCAGGAGGACCAGGCGAAGGTAGAAGGGCTTGAGCTCGGAGCGGATGATTACATCACAAAACCGTTCAGTTTGACCGAAATGACGGCACGCATTAAATCGCATTTACGCAGATTCCGGCGTTATCAACATCCGGATCACGTGAACAAAGAGCAAGTCTGGAGCTATGAAGGCGGACTGACGCTGGACATCGCGAAACGGCAAGCTGTTATGGAAGGAAGAACCCTAGAACTGACCTCAAAGGAATGGTCGCTCCTGCATTTGCTTGCCGCTCATCCGGAACGTTTATTTACTAAAAAAGAGCTGTATGAGCATGTCTGGCAGCAAACGGACGCCGAAGGCAACAATACGGTGACCGTACATATCAAATCGCTGCGCGGCAAGCTGAAGGAAGATCCGCGCGATCCGCGCCTGATTCAAACCGTATGGGGCAGCGGATACCGCTTTATCGGAGTCAAGCTGCCATGAAGATGAAAACATGGGTTTTGCTGAGTTACCTGGTTGTCATGCTCCTTCCCCTTGTGGCCCTATATGGTTTGTACCTGATCCTGAACAGTTTTTATGAACGGCAGAACGTCTCGGAAACCATCACGGCATCCAAAGAAATGACGGCGATTGAAGAGAAGCTTGAGAATACCCGATGGTACCGCGTTCAGCCGAGAAGCAATTATGCTCCAATCGAGTCGCTTACGGGTCCGTCCGTCTGGATAGATTTATACCGCAGTGACGGATTTAAGCTTTATTCTTCTACGGATAAGGATGTATTCGGCTACATGATCAAAAGAGACATGGAAAGCTTGTATGCGGGGCTTTATGATCGAAAAGAAACAAACAGAACCTTTTCTATCAAAAAACCGGTATTTGCGGACGGCCAGGTCATCGGATTTTACGAAATAACTTTAGCCCGGAAAAAATGGACGGAAGGGGTGCGCAACCGCACTTTCATAATCGGAGCTTTGCTTCTGTTGTTTCTTGCCGCTTTGTATGTGGCGATTGCGTTTCTTCTGAATCGTAAGCTGGGCAGACCGCTCGGGTTATTAATTCGCAGAATGCAGGCATTTGCCAAAAACGAACCGCTCCCGGAAGCCAGGTATACCGCCGGAGGAGAGATTGGCGAAGCGCTGCAGCAATTTGACCGGATGCGACACCAGATCGAAGAGGCAAGGCAGGAAGTAGAGCGGCAGCAGCAGGCTAATAATTTTATGGTAGCTTCTCTCTCGCATGATCTGAAAACGCCTTTAACTTCCATCCGTGCTTATGCAGAGGCTCTGGCCGATCCTGCCAGGCTCGAGAAACAAGAGCGGGCCGAATATGAAACGGTGCTGCTTGCAAAGGTGGGTCAAATGCAGCAGATGATCGATGATCTGGCCGTATATACCTCGCTTCGTTCTTCCAGCCTGCCTGCCGAGCCGGTAGTGGTCGAAAGTGAAGAGTTTTTCGATATGCTGCTGTCCGGGTATGAGGCTTTAACAGGAGAAAACGGATTAAACCTGACGACCTCCGTCCGGTTGACCGGCTGCTGCAGCGTTGAACCGAAACAAATGACAAGGCTGATGGACAACCTGATGAGCAATGCGGTGAAATACGCGTGTTCCGGGGGGGTGGTCTGGGCTTCGGCGCAGGATTCGGATCTTGATTTGCCGGCATGGATTTTTCCGGAGGTCAAACCCGGAATCAAGCGCCCGGATGAACCCGAAATTTGGCTGCTCGTTCAGAACGAAGGCCCGGTTCCGGGACCCGAACAACTGCGGCTTTTGCATGAACCATTTTACCAAGCCGATACCGCCCGTACGTTAAAAAGAGATAAAACAAGCTCGGGCCTTGGGCTGAGCATCGTGGATATGATTGCCAGACGGCATGGGGGAAGCCTCGAGCTGCATGCTGATCCTGACCGGGGAATGCTTGCCTTATGCCGCTTGCCCAAACTTGCCCAAAATAAAAGGGAGATGAAATAAAATGATGAAAAGAACTTTGATATTATGCGCAACTTTGCTTATGACCGTCGTTGCCAGCGGATGTACACCAGGCGATAAATTGTCGCCGGATGAGCTGATCTCAAAAGTGGTTGCCGCCGATCCCCAGGTTGCTCCTTATGAGGTCGAAGGTAAGGTGCGGTATTATGAAGATAATAAATTAACCGAGGACAGCACGTATTCAGCCCTGTATGATCCTGCAAATGGCCGGGTACGGTATGAATCAAAGGCGAAGGGCGAAGTCACGATTTCCGTTAATGACGGTAAACAGATCACTTTTTACCAAACCGCAAAAAAAACAGCAACGATTGGAAGTGCGCCGAAACTGGGTATCTCTGGAGATCATTCTTTGAAAGGCCCGACCCTTAAAATGATAGAAGCGGTCCGGAAAACGCATGATTTGGAGACGCTGCCCAACGAAAAGGTTGCCGGCCGGGATACCTATCATATCCGCATGACGCCAAAAACAGAAGGTACGTTGTATGGCAAGCAGGAGCTGTGGATCGACACCAAGACCTGGAGCGAGCTCAAAGCAATCGTGGAAAACGGGAACTCCAGATTCGAGAGCGAAGTCACGCATCTTAACGATTCACCCGTCATTTCGGACGACAGCTTCAAGCTTAAGCTGCCTTCGGATGTGAAAGTAACACGGATGGAAGATCTTGCCGCGAGCAAAAAAATTACGCTTCAGGAAGCGGTGAAGGCGGTAGGAAAGTCTTTTAATTATTGGAATCGGGAGGACATGAAGCTTGACAGCATCGAGCTTGATGAGCTCAAGGGGAAGATTAACCGCAGCGAAATCACCTTGAATTACATGAAGGATGGCGTTGCATACGTCAGTCTGAGTATTTTCCCGGCGCCTTCCACCAAAGACAAGAACTTCGGCATGATTGACGTCAAATCGATCGAAGTCCGCGGACATAAGGGAATTTATGACGAAAATATACGCTTCATCATCTGGGATGAAGACGGACTGAGATATTCACTGCAGCTAGCACATCCGGATTTGAAGCTTGACGAAGCTTTGAAGCTTACTGCGGCGATGCAACCTGCGAAATAATGTTCAACAAGCCGCCCGGCTTCGGGCGGCTTGTTCTTTAAGCAGCACTAACTCATTGTTTTCGGGCTTTGCCGCTGCCGACTTGCCTAACTGCAAGTGCCTGCTTATTTTTAGCCCATTTAAATGTGCCCCCGCTCAAGGCGGGATACTGCTAATTCTATTGCTTGGATTTATAAAACTCATGATACAATTTCATTAACGCCCGTTTTTCGATGCGTGATACATAGCTGCGGCTAATGCCAAGCTCTTTGGCAATCTCCCGCTGCGTCCGTTCTTCGCCGCCGTGCTCCAGCCCGAACCTGCCCTTAATCACCTCTTGCTCACGGTCATCCAGGATGTCGAGATTGCGGTAAATTTTGCTTTTTTCGATTTTCAGCTGCACCATATCCGCCACGTCATCGTTTTCGCTGCCCAGGATATCTATCAATGTAATTTCATTGCCCTCTTTGTCAGTCCCGATCGGATCATGAAGCGAGACATCTTTCCTTGTTTTCTTCAAAGATCTCAAGTGCATTAAAATTTCATTTTCTATGCATCTCGCCGCGAAGGTGGCCAGCTTGGTTCCTTTGTTGGGCTGGAAGCTTTCAATCGCTTTGATAAGGCCGATGGTTCCAATGGAGATCAGATCCTCCAAATCTTCGCCGGTGTTGTCGAATTTTTTGACGATATGGGCTACAAGCCGCAGATTATGCTCTATAAGCATATTACGGCTAACCGGATCGCCCTCTGCCATACGCTGGAGATGCATCGTTTCTTCTTTTTCGGTCAATGGCTGTGGAAAAGCGTTGTTTTTCACATAAGAAACGAGCAATGTCAACTGCTTGATAAACAATGCGATGGTCGAAAACAATTCCATTTTGTATCAGGCACCTCCCATGTCAATGAGCCGAAGGGGAAGAGCCCGCTCCAGCACACAGTGAAGCTCAGTTCTACATTGTATGTGGGCAAAGGCCTATGTGTGCCTGTTTTAGGCAAGAAAAAAATGGCATAGAGATGATAAGTTAGACTGGATGTTTGTTCCTTCTATGCCGTATCATGGAGATGGGGAAAATCAAAATCCAATGAAAGCGTCTCCTTTGCAGATGCGGAAATAAAAGCGGATGAAATGCGGATTTTGTAAAAACATGCAAAACAATGGGGGGGCTAGGCGAAAAGATGGGGACAAGCTTAAAATTCAGGGAAGACGGCACGTTTATTATCGTACAGTTCACGGATGTCGAATTTATCGATGAATATGATTTCGACCCCGAATCACCCAAAATGGATGAAGAGACGCGGCGTATGATGGAAATGGTCATACGGGAAGAACAGCCCGATCTGATCGTATTTACCGGTGACGTCATTGCCAGCGCCAGAACTAAAGATCCTATCGGATCCTTCCGCAGGGCCGTGTCGGTCGCGGAGGATAACGGTGTTCCGTGGGCTGCTGTATTTGGCAACCATGATTCGGAAGGAGAGGTGCCGAGATCAAAGCTGCATGAAGTTCAGCTGGAACACGCATATTGCGTGGCAAAAGCCGATCCGCCGGGAGTGAGCGGCAGCGGCAACTTTGTGGTGACGGTCATGAACGAGCGGAATGAAGCGGCAGCGGCGTTATATTTTCTCGATAGCGGGGATTATTCACCGTTCGGGGGATATGATTGGATTCATCGGGACCAGATCGAATGGTATGCTTCCGAGTCGGGGAACCTGACGCGGCAAAACGGCGGGAACCCGTTGCCTGCGTTAGCCTTCTTTCATATTCCTCTCCCGGAATACAACGAGGCGTGGGATCGCCATGTTTGCTACGGACACCGGCTGGACGGAACCTGCTGCACCCCGACCGTCAATTCCGGATTTTTCGCAGCGATGCTGGAAATGGGGGATGTAATGGGCACATTTGTAGGCCATGATCATGCCAATGATTTCTGGAGCACGCTCCATGGCATCCGTCTCTGCTACGGCCGCGCAGCCAAATATGTCAGCTATGTTGATGGCAAACGCAGCGATTATTTTCCGACAGGGGCGCGGGTGATCCGTTTAAAGGCAGGCGAGCGTGAGTTTGACACATGGATCCGGGAAAATGACGGGACCGTCGTTTATGAGCAGCCGGAACACCTGCCGGAGTATGGCGGGAAAAGGTAATCGCGGCCGGCCTCGTAACCCCAACTCAAAGTGAAACGGAGGGAGTAGCTGGTGTGGAAATATATTTTGAACCGTACGCTGCAATCCATAGTTGTATTGTTAATTGTATCTTCAGTTGCATTTTCTCTGATGCATTTGATGCCCGGGAACCCGTGGACAAGATTTGGAATGACGGAGCAGCAGTTACAGGCAGTAGAAGAAATGAAGCAGCTGCACGGATTTGATTTGCCGATATATCAACAATATATCCGCTGGCTGGCAGGCCTTTCGCAAGGTTATTTGGGACTTAGCTATGATTTTGTACCGATTGACAGCTTTATCTGGGATTTTGCGCGAAATAGCTTGATTTTACTCGGGACGGCATGGTTGATTTCGCTGATGATTGCCATCCCATGGGGAATACATAACAGCTTGAAGCCGGGCGGCGTTTCCGACAGATTGGCCACGCTCCTCGGACTTATCGGTTTTAGCATACCTGCCTTTGTGCTTGGGTACTGGCTGCAGCAGCTGTTTGCAATGAGGCTGTTGTGGCTGCCGCCGAGCAGTATGCATACCCCTTCGAAAGCCGGCGATATTTTTGACTTGATTCAGCATATGGTTCTTCCCGTTGCAACGCTAACCTTGGGCATGTTGGCGTATTATCTAAAGTTTATCCGTAACGGAATGCTCGAAGTTTTGGAATCCCCTTACTTGATCACAGCCAGAGCCAAGGGGGCATCCGAAAGAAGAGTCATTTACCGCCATGCTCTGAAAAATACCCTTATTCCGATCATTACGTTGATTGCAATTGATATTCCCGCACTCATCGGTGGATCGGCCGTTGTAGAAAATGTCTTTCATTGGGAAGGACTTGGCTTTTTAATGTTGACCTCGGCTTTGCAACGGGATTTACCGGTTTTAATCGCCATCATATTGATTTTATCCATTTTTATTATTGCCGCTAATTGGTTGGCTGATGTTCTCTATACCCTCGTCGATCCACGCGTTCGATTAACTGGAAAAAAACGATCGTAAAATATTTAGTAAAAGGCTTTTCTGGTCATTCAAGCAGAAGATTTGGATGGCCTCCTCATTTTTCAGTCTTCAGACCGAGTGAAATTCCATTCCGGCGGTTGATTTCTTAACCGTCCCATGAGGATATGATGGGAATATAATATTTAGGAGGTTGTTCCCATGAACCGGATGAATCCCGTTACCCAGATTACCCGCGAATTCGCTGCCGGAAATATAGTTCAATTAAAAATGGATATTCAGGTTTTAGGAAATGTGAGGATTTATTTCGATGCCGGGGAGACGTGTTCGGTTTCTGCGTGCGGGGACCCGCACCTAATGCCCGACATTATGGAATACATGGACGATACGTTGTTTATATCGGCTAAAAATCTGAAGACTTATCTTACCAAAGGGCAAAGGGAAAAGCTGTTGCTTGAGATCCATGTGCCCGAACAGACCAAACTTTCGCTTAACTTCTTAGCTGGCGTCGTTATCTTGGAAGGAGGAACAGGCCAAGTAAAAATAAAGGGCTGGTCAGGAGAAGTAAGCGGCCGGACATATTCGCAGGATGTTCATATCAAACTTCACTGCGGCGATGTCTCACTGAGAGGACTCCCGGGAAAAGCGCGGATTGAAATCGGTCTGGGCAGCGCCTCTTTAGGCTGGGCCGAGCTTGGGGGAAGGGAAGATATCGATATCAGCTGCCGTTTTGGAGGCGTTGATTTGCTCTTGCCTCCGGAGTCATCCGAGAAACAGGAAGAGGGAGGAATTCTCAAAAAGTTTCGGATGCAGAATCGCATAGGGTCTAGATTGAAAGCGCGTGTTGGATTTGGTGGATTGGATGTCCTGGAAAAGCAATGAAGTGCATCAGTGATAAGCGGTTCTGATAAAAATACCATATTTGACTTTTTCTTCTTTTTAGGGTTTGATCAGTATATAGCATCCTTTGAATAAGCTGAACACTATCTGAATTTTAAAGCAGAAGATTTTTTCGGATACCAAGCAGTTAAAAGGAGGCCTACCATGCATAATCAAACTCAAGCCGATCCGCCCAAAAAGACCGCGCTCGTTACGGGAGGAAGCCGGGGAATCGGGCGCGGCATCGCGCTTGCGCTGGCTGAAGCCGGCTATGAAATCATGATCACCCATTATCGTGACGATGTTATGGCAGAACGAACGGCTGAAGAAATCGCCCGTTTGTCGGGCAGGGTATGTACGGTGCGCGAAGGCGATTTGCGGGAAGCGGAGGAAGCCGTAGGAACTGTCGCAGAGGCGATAAGGGCGATGGGGCAAATCGATGTGCTTATTAACAATGCGGGGATCGGCATGTATTCCTCTATCACCGAGCTTCCGCTTGCGCATCTGGATGATACCATGAACCTGAATTTCCGCGCCCCCATGCTGTTGATGCGAGAGGCATCGAAAGATATGATAGAAGCCGGGCGCGGCGGCAATATTATCAATATCGTATCCACGCATGCGGAGCGGGCCTATCCGGGCGATGCCGTATATGGCGGACTCAAAGCCGCGTTAAAGCGGGCTACGGAATCGGTGGCTCTGGATTTGTCGCCATACGGCATTCGGGTTAATTGCATTGCTCCCGGCGGGATTCTCGTGCGGGAACGCGAGCCGTTTCATGACCAGATCGGCGCCAAGATTCCGCTCGGAAGGGTCGGCATTCCTGAAGATATTGCCCAGGCGGCGCTCTGGCTTGTATCCGACCATGCCTCATACATTACCGGCATTACGGTCCGGATTGACGGCGGACTGATCCTGCCGGGCATGCCGGAAGATGGAGAAAGTACATGGGGCTTCCGGAAGGTTCAGCCTTTTACAGTGAATTCATGAGCGGGAAAACGAACAAACGGCAGGATCCGGTTCAGGCCGGATTACTGCCGCTTCTTGTGAAAATGAAGTCTTCAGATCGTCTGCTTGGGTGACGGATTATCGGGCGTGCGCTGCATGCGGCGTTTGATCTGTTCCAACGTCCGTCTGGATACCGTAATCGTGCGGGGATAAGCGAATTCATCCCTAAAATGAAGGGTATTGCCATCGATATTTGTAATTCTATTCACATTCACGAAAAGATTAAGCGCCGCGCGGACGAAATTGGGCTGCGCTTTGAGCGAAGCCAGTTCAGCGGAGGAAAGTCTCTTTTTTATAATATAGTTCCTGCCGTGAAAGATAACCTGCTCATGACTGCCCGTTTTGAAGAAAAAAGCATCGGTGACAGGGTCGAAACTTTGATATTCATATACCACCTTATCGTTTTGGTTCATCTTGCAAAAGCCCCCTTTTAGAAGATGATTTCCGTTAGCGCTTTCATTTTAACATAATTTTGTACTGTATATCATATTTTTTTGTGAAATTTATCAATTTTTTTGTAAGCTTGGACAAAAATGAAATGTAATTCAGCTATTTGATCGGATAATAAAAGTATTGCTAGGGGAAAAACAGCCTGCGAATCCAGGTATATCGGAATTCGCAGGCTGTTTGTTAAGAATTTACAAGTTTTTTGGGGTCCCCGCAAAGTATTTGGATTAAGCATCGAGCATAGGCTCCACTTTGGGGTTATTTTAAGCAGCGGTTTCGGAAATCAGACATTTTCCAAAATCGTGTTCAGCGTCGTCCGGTCAAGACCTTTAACAAGCTTGATCAGCAGCTCTTTGGCCGCATCGTAATCATCCGTGTGAATGATCGAAGACGAGGTATGAATGTAACGGGAGCAAATTCCGATCACGGTCGACGGTACGCCGATACCGCTCAGATGAACTTGTCCGGCATCGGTTCCGCCCTGGGATACGAAATACTGATATTTGATCTTATGGGTGTCGGCCGTATCCTGAACGTATTCAACAAGTCCGCGGTGGGTCAACATCGACGGGTCAAAAATGCGGAGCAGCACGCCTTGCCCGATATGGCCGAAGGAGCCTTTGTCTCCGGTCATGTCGTTAGCCGCGCTCGCATCGAGAGCGAAAAAGATGTCGGGCTGAATCAGGTTGGCTGCGGTCCGGGCGCCGCGCAAACCCAGCTCTTCCTGAACGGTGGCGCCGCAGTATAAAATATTCGGAAGTTTTTCCTTGTGAACCGCTTCAAGCAGTTCCACGGCCAGGCCGACACCGTAACGGTTGTCCCACGCTTTGGCCATAATTTTCTTCGGATTGGCGAGCGGCGTAAAGTCGCAAATCGGTACGATTTGCTGTCCTGGCCGAATGCCGAAAGATTCCGCATCCTCGCGGTTATCCGCGCCTACATCCAAATACATCGTTTTGATGTCAACAGGTTTGTTGCGTTGCGATTCATCGAGCAGATGCGTAGGAATGGAGCCAACCACGCCGATGACCGGACCTTGAGGCGTAATAATTTTCAGGCGCTGCGCCAGAACGGCTTGGCTCCACCATCCTCCGAGCGGCTGAAAGCGAATCATGCCGGTGTCGGAGATGCCTGTCACCATAAAACCGACCTCGTCAAAATGGCCGGCAACCATAACTTTAGGTCCTTGCTCATCACCCCGGAGCACACCGAAGAGGCTGCCGAGACGGTCCTGGACAAACTCATTCGTATATGGAGTTATCAATTCCTTTACATAATTGCGAAGTTCTTTTTCAAAGCCCGAAGCTGCGGGGAATTCCGTCAGCTTGCGGAACAGGTCCATTGTTTTTTGTTCCATGCTTTAATACGTCTCCTTTGCCGTTTCATTTCATCGTTTCGGTTTTATCACACCGCATTTGATGTTATCCATCCTATAGTATGAACGCCTTAAGTCGGATTGTCCATGATCCTGGGGGGGACGCACATTGTTTTTTTTTTCGAATACGATATATGTGGATGAACGTCCAGATCAGGTGCAGAAAGGAGCATCAACCATGGAGTTCATGCATGCCAACAGAGAAATGATTTTGGTTATCGTGCTGTTTATTTTTCTTCTTATCGTACTGCTGTGTTTTTGAACGGGGAGTGGCGGCAATCGTTTTTCCCGCGGGCATTCCATTAAACAGCTGCCGAAGCAAAGATGCTATGGCGGCTGTTTGCCGTGAACGAACGACTCTTTTATACATCATAATTTTGCAAAAAAACCACATAACAATCCATTGCAAGACAAATAATGAAAAAGGAAAGAAGAAGAGGAGGTGCTGGCATTGCCTGCAGGCGCAAAAAATAAGGGGGGACATTTCAGCCTGGACTCCCTGACGCACACGGAATATCAAGAGATTGCACAAAAGCATGAGCCGCCGCGCAGCATTTTCAAAAACTGCTTGTTGGCCTTTTTGTTCGGCGGCGGCATCTGCCTGCTCGGACAAGCTATTCAGCAAGGTTTCGTAGCCTGGTTCGATATGACGGTGAAGGAAGCCGCTAGTCCGACAGTTGCCGTGCTTATTATTATTTCCGTTATTTTGACCAGCTGTGGCGTATACGACAAAATCGCACAGATCGCGGGCGCTGGTACAGCAGTCCCGGTGACCGGGTTCGCCAACTCGATGTGCTCGGCAGCTTTGGAGCATAAAGCTGAAGGCTACGTGCTTGGGGTGGGTGCGAACATGTTTAAGCTGGCCGGATCCGTGATCGTTTTCGGCACCGTGGCAGCCTTTTTCGTCGGACTGGTGTACGCCGTCTTCGGGCTTGAGGGAGTGCATCATCCATGAGATTAAATGGCCAGACCTGGGAATTCACCTCGAAACCCGTCATCCTGTCTGCGGCGGCGGTGGTGGGTCCCGAAGAAGGCCAAGGGCCGCTTTCCACCGATTTTGACTATGTGTACGATAATATCGATATCAACGAAAAAACATGGGAGAAAGCTGAGCGCAGGCTTTTGGAGCAGGCGTCCCAGCTGGCTGTAGTCAAGGCGGAGCTCACCAAGGATCAGATCCAATTTTATGTGGGCGGGGATCTGATGAACCAAATCATCAGCAGTACCTTTGCAGCCAGAACGCTGGGGGTTCCTTACTTGGGGGTTTTCGGAGCTTGCTCGACATCGATGGAAAGCCTTGCGCTCGCCGCGCTTCTCGTGGATACAGGGGCAGCGGAGCGTGTTCTGGCCGGAACGGCCAGCCATAACTGCACGGCTGAAAAGCAGTTCCGTTATCCGACGGAATACGGCGCGCAGAAGCCGCCAACAGCGCAGTATACCGTGACGGGCGCGGGCTGCAGCGTTGTCGGCAAGAATGGAAAGGGGCCGGTCATTGCCAGGGCCACGATTGGCAGAGTCATGGATCTGGGGATCAAAGACCCGCTTAATATGGGCGCCGCGATGGCTCCGGCTGCAGCGGATACTATTGCCGCACATTTTCGCGATACAGGGCTTACCCCCGGGTATTATGACCTGGTTATTACCGGCGATCTGGCTTCCGTAGGCCTGCCTATTGCCAAAGAGCTGTTGCAAAAGGCGGGGGTTCATATGAATGGGACGGAGTTTACCGACTGCGGTTTGCTCATATACGATCTTCAGAATCAAACCTACGTGAAAGCGGGCGGAAGCGGCTGCGGCTGCTCGGCTGTCGTTACTTACGGACATTTGCTGAAAAAACTGATTCATAAAGAACTAAAAAAGGTGCTTGTCGTGGCAACGGGGGCGCTGCTTTCTCCGCTTTCGTACCAACAGGGGGAAAGTATTCCCTGCATCGCCCATGCGGTAGCACTGGAAATGGAGGATTAGACATGCAGTTTTTATGGGCATTTATCATTGGCGGGTTAATTTGCGTGATCGGGCAAATCATGATGGATGTGTTCAAACTGACCCCGGCGCATACGATGAGCACGCTGGTTGTGGCAGGTGCGGTGGCGGACGGTTTTGGCTTATACGATCCCCTTGTGAAATTTGCCGGAGCCGGAGCATCGGTACCGATAACTAGTTTCGGTAGTTCCCTTGTTCACGGAGCGCTGCAGGAGCTTAAAAGGGACGGGTGGATCGGGATCGTCACCGGGATTTTCGAAGTAACCAGCGCGGGGATATCGGCGGCAATCATCTTCTCCTTTTTGGCCGCTTTGCTTGTCCGTCCACGTGGGTAAGCCAAAACATTCCAGCATGCGGCAGAATCAGCGGGGCTGTCCAAAGGCAAAGATTTATGCCTGGGGAGAGCCTCTTTTGCATGAGCAAAAGCTGCAGCTGGTTCCCGATTTTTTTACAGAGAGAATCTGTTGAGGTATACTACGAATTTAGGAGTCTTGCACAATGTACTTCGCACGAATAAATCATGTACAATGTAAGATATATGTTTCTTAAGATCTCAGGAAGCATAAACTTCCGGGAAGAGCATCCTGATACCGCAGGAAAAGCATCCCCTAAACGAGTCTGTCTTCTTACAGAGTCGGCGATGAACGTTTTTCATATCTCAAAATTTAACATTCATATTTTTGGTAAGCGATTCCAATTTATATGAAAATAGCATGTTACAAGGAGGCAAGGATCTATGCCCGTAAGCAGCGAATCCCTGCAAACCGTTTCAGCCATAAGAACCAATCTTGAATCCTGCATTTTAGGCAAAAGCTTTGAAATCCAGCTACTGCTTACAGCACTTCTTGCAGAAGGGCATATCCTGATCGAAGACGTGCCAGGTACAGGCAAAACCCAAATGATCAAAGCGCTGGCCAAGTCCATGAACGGCGATTACCGCCGGGTTCAGTGCAATCCTGATATTCTTCCGAGCGATATAACGGGCGTATCCGTATTCCATCCGCGCGAAGAACGTTTCTTTTTCCGTCCGGGTCCGGTTATGACCAATATTTTGCTGGCGGATGAAATCAACCGCGCCACGACAAAAACGCAATCGGCGCTGCTTGAAGTGATGGAAGAACGGAATGTGACGGTGGATGGAGAGACATACGAGCTGCCCAAGCCTTTTATGCTTTGCGCCACCCAGAATCCGATTGATTTCGAGGGAACCTATATGCTTCCGGAAGCCCAGCTAGACCGTTTCATGATGAAGATCAGCATGGGTTACCCTGACGCCGCAACCGAGAGAAACCTTCTCCGGCAGCACAAAACGGGGCAGCCCGTCGACCAGCTCCAACCTGTGGCGAATATGCATCAGATTGCGGAAATGCAGAAAGAAATCCGGAATATTTTCATCGATGACGCCGTAACCGACTATTTGCTGAAAATCGTTCGCGCGACCAGGCAGCATCCGGCCGTTCTTCTTGGAGCCAGCCCGCGTGCATCCCTGTCTCTGATGATGGCCGGCAAGGCTTACGCGTTTATTCAGCAGCGGGACTATGTGCTGCCAGATGATATCAAAATACTTTCTCCGTATGTTCTATCACACCGGATCGTTATGCGGCCGGAATCCCGGCTGGATAACGTGAATGCGGAGTCCGTCGTTAAGAATATTTTGCAGCAGGTTCATGTGCCTGTAGCTCTGGAGCGCTAAAGACCATGGTAACGCTGCCGAAGACAATCAAATCGATGCTGCAAAATCCCCGCTTTTGGGCTGTGCTTGCAGTGTGGACTGTCGGCCTGCTGTTCGTTTTGTTTCAAGGAGGCAAAACAGCATTGATGCTGCTTATGATGATCAGCGTTCTGGCCGTTTATTTGTTAGCCGGCGGACTGGGAGGCATCCGGCGCGTCCGCGGCGAGCGCAGTCTCTCGGCTTCGCTGGAGCAAGCAGAAGCGCTGCGTGCAGGGGAGCAGGTGAAGGTGAACCTGCGTTTTTCCGTACCTGGATTTCTTCCGATGCCATACGTCATTATCCGTGAGGTTATGAAACGGCATAACGGTGAGACATGGTCGTTTGAGGAAAGCGTGGTCCCCGATTTGCGAGGCAGCGGCGAAATTATGTTCCAAACGCCGCCGCTAGAACGCGGGAGATACTTTTTTACTAAAACGGAATGCGTAACGGAAGATATTTTCGGGTTCGTCGAACATAAAGGAACTTTCCATGTCCCCGGGCAGTTTAGGGTATTACCGCGAACGATCCCGATTCCCGGCTGGAAGATCATCGATAAAAATTCACGCTTAGCGGGCCCGCAGAGGGTAGCCGCTTCGCGCAGGGAAACAACGCAAATCAACGGTGTCAGAGATTATGTCTACGGGGACCGGATCTCGCGGATCCACTGGAATGCGACAGCCAGAACGGGTTCCTGGAAGTCCAAGGAGTTCGAGTATGACTCCATACCCAAAATCATGATCGTCCTCGACGCCATATCGGGGCATTATTCCTCGGACAAGCAATTTGAACTGGCTGTTTCGACCGCAGCCTCGCTGATCAATTATGCTTCGCGCGAACGGCTGTGCATTGGGCTCGCGACTGTGGGGGAACAACTCAAGCTGTTTGCCCCGAGCGAAAACTACAATGATCGCGAGCGGATGATGCATCATCTGGTCGATGTGACGGCGGACGGCTTTGGTGATTTGCTGCCGAAGCTGGAGAAGGGCGGGAGCTTCATTCCTTCCGGCTGCTTGTTTGTCCTGGTTAGCCCGGGAAGCGGCAGCAATACGCTGGAGCTGCTGCGATGGGCCGATATGCGCGGATATACCCCCTCTCATATTTTGGTGGGAACATCCGGCAATCATGATAAGCAGGCCTGGGTTTCCATGCTGAAGGCACGCGGGACTTTCAGCTGCGCGGTTAAGGATCTGCATGAATTGCCGGCAGCTTTGGGAGGAGGAATGCCATGAAGACCTGGTTTTCTTATTTTAGAAATTCGCTTTTTTATTCGTTATCCATTTTCTGGATTTGGATTATGGGTCTGCAGTGGATTTCTTTTATGGATTTTACGTGGTACGAAGAGACGAAAGCAATCGCTTTGTTTGTCATCACTTTAGTCACCGTATGTGAGATCGTGCTGCCAATCAAACGCGTCTACCGGATGATTCTGGAGGGCGCTGCCGTCTTTTACATCATATATAGGGAACTCCTCAATTATTGGGTTTATACGCCTTCGGGGGCAATGGCAAACCGCATTCAGCAATATATTGAAAATCTTTCACCTTATATTTGGATCGCTTTAGGAGCCTGGTTTCTCATGCTGATTAGCCCCCTTCTTGTCAGCACGAAGCGCAGGATCCTCCTCTTTTCAGGGATGAATGTGATCGCTTTTTGCATTTTTGATTCTTTCACGCCGATCGATCTGTGGCGCGAGGTTGCCTGGACGGTTTTTGCGGCACTCGGTTGGCTCGTAAGCGAGCATCTCCGCCGCTTTCAATCGCGGTTCCCGGCAGGTTGGAGGAGGCTGCGGAAATATCCGCTTAAAATTTTGATTCATGCCGCTGTCTTGTTTACCGTTATTTTCGTAGCCGGCGTCAATATGCCGACGGTATCGCCGGTATTGACCGATCCATACACCGCTTGGGTGGGGGGCTCGGGAGGCACCTTCTCCAATGGTGCGGATGTAAGCGGCGAATTGAAGTCTGCCAAACCAGCCAGCACTTCCGGATACAGCCGTAATGACAATCATTTGGGCGCAGGGTTTGATTTTGACTATTCGCCCGTCATGTCGGTGAAATCCGACCAGCGCAGTTACTGGCGTGGTGAAAGCAGAAAGGTATACTCCGGAAGCGGCTGGTCCGACTCCGGAGGCGGCGATCTCAAAGAAGTGGATGCGGGTTCTGTGCTGCATAGCAGCGATCCCCCTGCGGCGGGAGGATCGGAAACGCTGGAGCAGACTGTTACCATGCTGAACGATAACGTATATCCTGTTCTGTTCGGTGCTTTTCATGTAACTGAAATCAAGGAGATTGATAATGCGGAGGGGGGCAGCCTTTTATGGGATCAAAGCCAATCCGCACTGCGCTGGAATGCTGATCCCAAGCATCCGCAGTACCCGAAGACATATACGGTCGTGTCGGAGCTTCCCGTCATTCCGGAAGACGAGATCCGCGGCAAAACGTTCAAAGATTTGTACGGCAAAGGCAAACATGATGTGGACGAAGAATATTTGCAAATCCCTAAGGATTTCCCGGAGCGCACGCGCAAGCTGGCTGAACAAGTGACTTCCACTGCAAAAACGCCGTATGAAAAAATAGGATTGCTGCAAAACTACTTAATAAATAACTTCAAATATACAAACTCGCCAGATCTCTCCAAAAAAAACAGCAGTGATTTCGTTGACAGCTTCCTTTTTGAAGTGAAGGAGGGCTACTGCGATTATTTCTCGACATCGATGGTGATGATGGCCAGGTCGCTGAATATTCCGGCCCGTTGGGTTAAGGGCTATGCGCCGGGCCAACAGCAAATGGAACCTGATGCGATGCAGCAATTAGGCGGAAATGCACCTGATTCAGACACATACACCATCACCAACGCAGATGCCCACTCTTGGGCCGAAGTCTATTTTGGGCAGTATGGCTGGGTGCCCGTCGAGGCTACGCCGGGCTTCAATATGCCGCTGCTGACCCATCAGGGAGACAGCGAGCCCGTCACTGTACCGGAAGTGGAAGAGGAGCCGCAGCCGGAAGAGCAGACGAAAAGTCCGGTTATGGATGCAGGGAGTAAGGAGTTTAGTCTTTCCCGCGCGGCTGTGGGCTGGATTACGGCTCTTTGCGTTACTGCGCTAGCGGCATACGCTCTGTGGTATTACCGGATTCCTTTACGGTTCCTTCTTGTCGGGGTCCGGAAGGGGCAAAAGCTGACTGCCGACCAAAAAGTAATCGTCATGACAGAACGGTGGCTGCGTGTAATGAAGCGCAAGCGCATTTACCGAAGTCCGCATGAAACGCTGCGTGAATCGGTGGGCAGATGGAACCGGGAGCGGCCGGCCCTTGCTCCTTCCCTGAATGCGCTGCTCATGCTGTTCGAAAAAGCAAGGTACAGTCCCGCATCCATATCGGAAGCCGAATGGAGAACCGTATACGCCCACAGCCGAGAGCTGCGGGCAGCCTTGAAACATGGGGATGATCAGGCGGCATAACCCGTGATCTTGCCCGGCGCCTTTCGGCCCGGGCGTTTTTTTCAGATTGGGGGTCCCCGCAAAGTATTTGGAATAAGTATCGAAGCATAGGCCTCACTTTGTGGGGTTATGTTGGGGGGGCCCCGCAAAGGAATCGGAATAAGCTCCAAAGGCCACATGTCACTCCGTACTTTTGCTTCGCAAAAGCGCCCTCTGTTGAGAGGCGTCGGACATCTTTCCGATACTATTTGCGGGGGTATTTTAGTTCCTGATAAGGGGGCCGGGCAGTTGATGAATACCGGAATTTCCGGAACCCCGAATCCATGAATATGGCGACTGAATTCTATGGAATGATATTGCTGGACGTTCTTTTACTAACCACGTAGATTATGGTATAGTTTGTCCTATGAAACTGAGGTGACAACAATTTGCTCGAAAAGTTAATCCCTAAATTAAGGGTGGATACAGTATTTGATATCGATTTGGAAGGCTTGTATGCCAAGGGTTACAGAGGAATAATCACCGATCTGGACAATACGCTGGTCGGAGCGAAAGAGCCGCTGGCGACGCCGGAACTGCTGACTTGGTTCGAGCGGGTCAAGCAAATCGGTTTCAAGCTGGTTATCGTATCAAATAACAGCATGGAACGCGTAAAGAATTTTGCCACGCCGCTTGATCTCAAGTTTGTGCACCAGGCACGCAAGCCGAGGAACGCCCCCTTTCGAAAAGCCATGAGCATGCTGGGACTGAGCGGCCAAGAAACGATTGTCGTTGGCGATCAAATGATGACCGATGTGTATGGAGGCAACCGCATGGGTCTTTTTACAGTGCTCGTACTTCCGATTTCGATAGCGGATGAAGGCTGGGGGACGAGGATCAACCGCCGCCTCGAAAAAATAGCACTGAAACGCTTGCGTAAAAAAGGATTATGGCTTGAGGAGGAAAAACATCAGTGAAAGACCCGATTGAAGGACAAGGCGTCCTCAAATGCAGCGGCTGCGGCATCGAGCTGCAGGTGTCGAATCCCGATTTGCCGGGGTACGTCCCGGAACAATCGCTCGGCAATAACCCGGTGGTATGCCGGCGGTGCTTCCGAATTAAAAACTATAATGAGGCTTCTTCCGTGACGGTAGACCAGGATGAATTCCTGCGGCTTTTAAGCCAAATCGGCGGCAAGAAAGCGCTCGTCATTCATATTGTCGATTTGTTTGATTTCGACGGCAGCTTGATTTCGGGACTGCAGCGATTCGTAGGCAACAACCCCGTCATCCTCGCCGTCAACAAAATCGACCTTCTGCCGAAAGTGACGAACTGGAACAAAGTGATCAACTGGGTTCAGAAGCAATGCAAGGAGCAGGGACTCAAAACCGAGGAGATCATCCTGTGCAGCGCGAAGAAAAATCAAGGTTTCGATCGCCTGCTGGATGCAGTGGCCGAGCGCCGAGGCAGCCGCGACGTTTATGTAGTGGGAGCAACCAATGTGGGCAAATCGACCCTGATCAACCGGCTAATCCGCGATTACAGCGACCTGGAACAGGAACTGACGGTATCCCGTTATCCAGGCACGACACTGGATATGGTCAGCATCCCTCTGGATGACGGCCATTTCATAATCGATACCCCGGGCATCGTTTACCCATGGCGTTATAGTGAGATGGTTGACCGCAAGGATTTGGGGGCGATCATGCCGGAAAATCCGCTGAAGCCGATGGTTTATCAGCTTAATGAAGGCCAAACGCTATTCTTCGGAGGGATGGCCCGCTTTGATTTTATCCAGGGAGAGCGGCAATCCTTTACCTGCTTTGTCAGCAGCAGATTGAAGATTCACCGGACCAAGCTGGAGAAGGCGGATAGCTTATTTGAAGAGCATGCGGGCACATTGCTGTCGCCGCCGAATACTGAAGATCTGGGCAAGCTCCCGGAGTGGACCAGACATGAGATTCGGGTTCCCAAAGGCGCCAAGCTGGATCTGTTTATTTCCGGCCTCGGTTGGGTCAAGGTGAACAGCGATCAAGGCGCTTTAACGGCCATCCATGCGCCTAAAGGCGTCAAAGTGGTGTCCAGACCCTGTTTGATCTGATGTAAGCTTGGGAGAGGCGGGATACAATGGTAAATACGGAATTGCTTGCAGCGACAGGGGCGCTGCTGCTTGGTGTGATCGGCGATCCGATCGCCCATTCCAAATCGCCAGTTATGCACCAGGCGGCATTATCGGCACTGGGACTGCCTGGAGCCTATGTTCCGATGCATGTCAAGCGTGGACGGGCAGAGGGAGCTATCACCGCAATCAAGGCTCTTGGCTTTCGGGGGATCAATGTGACGATCCCTCACAAAGTGGATGTAATCCCCTTTCTGGATCATCTGGATGAGACGGCCTTACGAATCGGCGCAGTCAATACGATCGTAAATGATCATGGCATTCTGACCGGGTATAATACGGATGGCATCGGTTACGTTCGTTCGCTGAAAGAAGAGGCAGTGCCTGATCTCCAGGGGAAAAGGATCATGGTGCTGGGGGCTGGCGGTGCTGCGCGGGGCATTGTATATGCATTGGCGCTGGAAAAACCGGACCGGATTGTCATTGCCAACCGCACGGCCGACAAGGCGGAGGCGCTGGCAGCAGAATGGAAGGATCTGGCGGACATTCGCGGAATATCCATGGAGGAACTGCCGGCATATCTTATAGAAACCGACATTCTAATCAATACGACTTCGGTCGGCATGCATCCGCTTATGGCCGATACGCCGGTAGCGGTTGGTTTGATTCCCGAGGGAATCGTGGTCAGCGATCTGATCTATAATCCGCTGCAGACGAAATTGCTGACGGAGAGCAAACAGAAGGGCTGCACGATTCACGGCGGGTTGGGAATGTTCGTGAATCAAGGCGCCTACGCATTGGAATACTGGACCGGCCTGCCGGCCCCGGTAGCCGCGATGAGAAACGCCGTGCTGAATGATATGGGAAAATGATTCCTTTCCTTTCGGGAATAAGGAAAACAATTGAATATTAAGGAGAAGTATACATGTTAACGGGTAAGCAAAAACGCTATCTTAGATCCCTTGCACATCATTTGGACCCGATTTTCCAAATCGGAAAAGGCGGGACCAATGAACAGCTTGTAAGGCATATTAACGAAGCGATTGAAAAAAGGGAACTTATAAAAGTCAGCGTGCTGAACAACTGCCTTGACGATAAACATGAAATGGCCGAAGAGCTTGCGGAAAAAGCCAAGGCTGAGTTGGTGCAGGTGATCGGGAACACGATTATTTTGTATAAGGAATCCAAAGATCATAAACAAATAGAATTGCCATAAGCGGGAGGTTTCACCATGAAGGTAGGCATCATGGGCGGCACCTTCGATCCGATTCATATCGGCCATTTGCTGGCCGCTGAAGCGGCAAGGGATTCGTTCGGGCTTGACGAAGTCTGGTTCATGCCAAGCCATATCCCGCCCCACAAGGAACAGGCCGGAGCATCGGGAGAGGACCGGCTCGGCATGGTGGCCGAAGCGATTTCGGACCACCCCTGTTTCCGAACGCTTGACATTGAGATCAGAAGAGGCGGCGTTTCCTACACCATTGATACGGTGAAGGAAATTCGCGGCTCTTTTGAAGATATAGAGTTTCATTTTATTATCGGCGCTGATATGGTGAATTATCTCCCCAAATGGGAGGGGATTGAGGAACTTGTTAATCTTATGAGCTTTATCGGCGTGGGACGACCAGGGTCAACATTAAATCTCGCGGCGTTGCCGCCTTATTTACATGGTAAGGTGCTGCTTGCCGACATGCCCCAGGTCGATATTTCATCGACGGAAATCAGGGAAAGGCTGGCGACAGGCCATTCGATCCGCTATATGGTAACGGACAGCGTCTATGACTATATCAGAAGGAGAGGATTGTATGGAATTCAGCCGGGAAGAACTGATTAAATCGGTTTCGGAGCAAATGCCGGCCATGCGCTGGCAGCATACGCAGGGTGTGATGCAAACGGCGGTTAAGCTTGCCGAGAAATACGGGGCTGATCCGGCGAAGGCTGAGCGGGCCGCGATTTTGCATGATGTTGCCAAATATTGGCCCGTCAAAAAGATGGAAGCCATGATCCGGGATAACGGCTTGTCCCAGGATCTGCTGCTTTACGATAAAGCGCTTTGGCATGCGGAAGTGGGAGCTTTTGTCGCCAAACAAGATTATGGTGTTGAGGACCAGGAAATACTGGATGCGATCAGGTATCATACGTCGGGGCGAACCTCGATGACGCTGCTGGATAAGGTGGTATGTCTGGCGGATTACATTGAACCCGGAAGGGATTTTCCAGGGGTGAATAATATCCGGGAACTGGCCAACCATAGCCTTGAAGAGGGACTGGTTGCAGGCTTTGATTCCACCATCAGCTTGCTCGTGTCGCGGCGGCAAATTATTTTCCCGATGACGGTCCTTGCCCGTAATGATCTTATAAAACAGTTGGAGGCGAATTCATGACCCTTACATCAGAAGAATTGTTAAATCTGGCAGTCGCAGCTGCCGAAGATAAAAAAGCAATGAACATCGTAGCGCTGGATTTGAAAGGCGTTTCGCTGATTGCGGATTATTTTATCATATGCCACGGGAATTCGGATGTTCAGGTTCAGTCCATCACCACGGAAATCCGCAAACGCGTGCATGAAGCGGGTTCGGAAGTCCGCGGGATCGAAGGTATGAACTCTGCCCGTTGGGTGCTTATCGATTTGGGGGATGTCATCGTGCATGTCTTCCACCGGGATGAGCGCGAGTATTACAACATCGAACGACTGTGGTCGGACGCCAAGGTTGTGGAAACGGTATGAATCCGGTCGCAGGTACGATACAGACATATGAAGTCATGCGCGAAGTATCCCCTTACGGGTATTTCCTGGATGCGGATGGACAGGATGTCCTGCTGCACTACTCAGAACTTACGCGCGAGATCAAGCCGGGCGATCAGGTAGAGGTGTTTATCTTTTACGATACCGAAGACCGGCTGGCAGCCACGATGAAAAAACCTTACCTCACGTTGGGCGAGATGGCCAAGCTGGTTGTTGCCGATGTTCATCCGCGGCTTGGATGCTTTCTGGAGATGGGGCTTGGGCGTCAGCTTTTGCTGCCGGTGCGCGAGCTGCCTGAGATGAAAGAGCTTCGTCCGCAGGTAGGGGATTCGGTGTTTGTCATTATGGAGCATGACAAGCAGGGACGTCTGCGCGCCAAACTGGCGGGGGAGCAGGAGCTGTCCCAGCATGCTTTCAGAGCCCCTGAAACATGGCTGAACCAATGGTTTAAAGCCACGGTGTACAGACCGCTGCAGATGGGAACGTTTGTAGTCCTGGACGGCGGAGTGGTTGGGCTTGGCGTTATCGGGATGATTCATTCCTCGGAACGTGTGCGATTATTGAGGCTTGGCGAGGAAGTCGAAGTCCGCGTCGCCCATATTCGTGAGGACGGGCGCGTCAATCTGTCGATGGCCCAGCGGAAGGAAGTAGGCCGCGATCTGGACTCGGAACGGATTCTGTCCTTCCTGAAAGAGCGTCCAACAGGCGATATGCCGTATTCGGACGCAACGCCTCCGGATATTATCAAGCAGCGTTTCGGCATCAGCAAATCGGCCTTTAAACGGGCTTTGGGCAAGCTGATGAAGGAAGGTCTCGTGACTCAAAAGGAAAATTGGACGTATTTGGTCAAACGGGATGCTGATGGGCAGGATAGTTAAACCTGAAAGAGAAAGTGCGGTGTCATCATGTCTTCTTACAAAAAATTTGCATACGTTTATGATGAATTGATGGAGGAGATGCCTTACCCTGATTGGCTCCGCTTCGCGAGGCAGGCTTGGGAAAAGCATGGCACCATGCCCAAGAGCGTCGTTGAGCTCGGCTGCGGTACGGGCAGCATTACCATTCCGCTCGTCAATGCAGGCTTTGAAGTGACGGGTATCGATTTATCTGCGGATATGCTGTCCGTCGCCAGAAGGAAAATGGATACCACGCCCCAGGGCTTAAGGCTTCACCAAGAAGGCTCCATTCGTTGGGTTCAGCAGGATATGCGGGAATGGAAAACCCCCGACCAGGTTGACACAGTCATTTCTTTCTGCGATTGCTTTAACTATTTGCTTGAGAAGCAGGATGTCGTTTCGGCATTCGTCCAAACATACAACGGTTTAAAGCCTGGGGGGATTTTCCTGTTCGATGTTCACCATCCGAATACGTTGATCCGATACGACGAAGAGCAGCCGTTTGTATGGGATGAACGGTCGGTATCTTACATATGGACTTGTGAACTGGATAAATCCCGCTGTGAAATCGAACATCATTTGAGTATTTTCGCAAGGGAAGAGCAAAGCGGTTTGTACCGCAGGTTCGAAGAGACGCATGTCCAGCGCGCCTATGATCCGGAATGGTTAAAAACGGAGCTGAGCAAGGCAGGCTTCCGCGACGTGAAATGTTATGCGGATTTCGAATGGGTTGAAGCAGGCGATGATGCCCAGCGCCTTTTTTTCGTGGCAGTTAAATAGGGTTCAGCTTGAAATAATGGATTTTTCAAACGTAACGGGAACAAATAATGCCTCGGAAGCTTAATCCGGGGCTTTTTTGAAGATTATAAAATATATAGGGATGCAGGTTGAAATGGATGGGCGTGGCGGCAGCAGCGGCAAAATGAGAAAGGATGGAATATATGAAACTTACAGATTTGAAAAATAAAACAGCGATTATTACAGGTGCTGGCAAAGGCATCGGCCGTGCCATTGCGACGGCGCTTGCCAAGGAAGGCGTAAACCTTGGGCTGATGGCCAGAACCGCTTCCGATCTTGAGGCGCTCAAGGAGTCGCTCTCCAAAGAGTACGGCGTGTCAGTCTATATGGCAACGGCTGACGTATCCTCACGTTCCGAGGTGGAAGCGGCGGTGTCCAAACTTAAAGAGGAACTGGGCCGCATCGACATTCTGATCAACAATGCGGGAATTGCCACTTTCGGCACCGTTGCCGAGATGAATCCAGAGGAATGGGAACGTATTATTCAGGTCAATTTGCTGGGGACGTATTATGTTTCCCGTGCGGTTCTCCCGGCAATGCTTGACCAGAATAGCGGCGATATCATCAATATTTCGTCGACGGCGGGGGAAAAAGGATTTGCGACGGGTTCAGCCTATTGCGCTTCCAAATTCGGCATCATGGGCCTGACCGAGTCGCTTCTTCAAGAGGTTCGCAAAAAGAACATCCGCGTCGTTGCGCTTACTCCAAGCACCGTAAATACGGATCTGGCCCGCACCAACAATCTTAGCATCGGCGAGGAAGACCGGATGATGCAGCCGGAGGATGTGGCTGAACTAACTTTGGCCGCCTTGAAGCTTCCGGCGCGCGTGTTCGTGAAATCTGCCGGGATTTGGACAACTAATCCGCAATAATTCCCGATGAGGAAACGTCTAATACTTTCCCCCAAGGTGCTCGTGTTTGCTGCGGGTATGGGGCTTGATGGCCGGGCGGGTGCCTTAGTAAGCGGTACGGCGGCTTGCTGCCGACTCTGATTAGCGGATTGACTGTGCCGCTTGTTTTATATATAATGTGATTTAATGTTAAGAGAACTTTATATCTTTGGCAATGATGAGGGGTATTAGTTTCGGCAGGGTCACCCAGAGAGCCGGCGGTTGGTGCAAGCCGGTTGACAAAGCGGAATGAACTCACCTCGGAGCCATGGTTTGAACGCAGTTTATGGAGAGTTGTGATGCCAAAACTACGCTAAGAACCATCGCCTTACCTCCGTTAAGGGTGCAAAGGGAGTGGAAAATAAAGCATATTTTCCGCTAACTAGGGTGGTACCACGGGAATCAAACCTCTCGTCCCTAGCGCTAATACGCTATGGATGTAGAGGTTTTTTTAATTATTGCATGATTATGCGGTCTGACTTTAGTGAAATATGAAGAAGAAGTGTTTTGTATTTTGGCTCGTTTCAAGCGAAGGAACGCTGGTAGCGAGCGGCGGACCGCCTGACAGTAAGAAGGGGAGATCAAATGATGAGTGAAAATCAGCAGCAGGTTCAAGGATATCATCCTCAATCCATTGAGCCGAAGTGGCAAAAGTATTGGGATGAGCATCATACGTTCAAAACGGGCGAAAACCCTGAAAAACCAAAGTTTTATGCACTGGATATGTTCCCGTATCCATCAGGCGCCGGTCTACATGTAGGCCATCCTGAAGGTTATACGGCTACCGATATCATATCCCGTTACAAGAGAATGCGCGGCTATAACGTGCTTCATCCGATGGGCTGGGATGCGTTCGGTTTGCCTGCGGAGCAGCATGCTCTCGATACCGGCGAGCATCCGCGCGACATCACGGTGAAAAATATAAACAACTTCCGCCGTCAGATCAAATCCCTCGGATTCTCCTATGACTGGGACCGCGAGATCAGTACGACGGATCCGGAATACTATAAATGGACGCAATGGATTTTCATCCAGCTGTACAAAAAAGGCCTTGCTTATGTCGCGGAGCTGCCTGTCAACTGGTGTCCGGCTTTGGGAACGGTGCTTGCCAACGAAGAGGTTATTGACGGCAAGAGCGAACGCGGCGGACATCCGGTAATCCGCAAGCCGATGAGACAATGGGTGCTGAAAATTACTGAATATGCCGAGCGTCTGCTTGAGGATCTGGAAGAACTCGACTGGACGGAAAGCATTAAGGATATGCAGCGCAACTGGATCGGGAAATCCAAAGGAGCGGAAGTGAATTTCGCCATTGAAGGCCAAGAAGGCCATCTGACGGTGTTTACGACCCGCCCGGATACTTTGTTCGGCGCCAGCTACTGCGTGCTTGCTCCTGAGCATGAGCTTGTGGCGGAAATTACGACGCCGGAGCAGCAGGAAGCCGTCAAAGCGTATCAGGATCTGGCCGCACGCAAAAGCGATTTGGAACGCACGGATCTGGCCAAGGATAAAACCGGCGTGTTTACGGGAGCATACGCAGTCAATCCGGTAAACGGCGCCAAACTGCCGATCTGGATCGCCGACTATGTTCTGGCCGGTTATGGAACGGGAGCCATTATGGCGGTTCCTGGCCACGATACGCGCGACTGGGAATTTGCGAAGCAATTCGGCTTGGACATCATTGAGGTTGTCAAAGGCGGCAATGTGCAGGAAGAAGCTTATACCGGGGAAGGCGAACATGTTAATTCCGGCTTCCTGGACGGAATGGGTACCTCCGATGCCATCGCGAAGATGATCGCATGGCTTGAAGAGAACGGCAAAGGTCAAGGAAAAACGACCTACCGTCTGCGCGACTGGCTGTTCAGCCGCCAGCGTTATTGGGGCGAGCCGATTCCGATTCTGCATCTGGAAGACGGAACGATGAAGACCGTGCCGGAGGATCAGCTTCCGCTCATGCTGCCGGATATTGATCAAATCAAACCGTCAGGAACGGGTGAATCTCCGCTTGCGAACGTAACCGAATGGGTGGAGACGGTAGATCCGGAGACCGGCATGAAAGCCCGCCGCGAAACGAATACGATGCCGCAATGGGCTGGAAGCTGCTGGTATTACCTGCGGTTTATCGATCCGCATAACAAAGAAGCGCTCGTTTCGAAAGAGAAGGAACAACAGTGGCTGCCTGTCGATCTGTATATCGGCGGCGTGGAACATGCGGTACTGCACTTGCTGTACGCACGTTTCTGGCACAAAGTTCTTTACGATTTGGGTGTGGTCAGCACCAAAGAGCCGTTCCAGAAGCTGGTTAACCAAGGCATGATTCTCGGAACGAATAATGAAAAAATGAGTAAATCCCGCGGCAATGTCATCAATCCGGATGAAATCGTCGAGACTTACGGCGCGGATACGCTCCGCGTATATGAAATGTTCATGGGGCCGCTGGAAGCGACGAAACCGTGGAACGAAAATGGCGTGGAAGGCGCACACCGCTTCCTGTCACGCGTATGGCGGCTTGTGGTTAACGATGACGGCAGCTTGAATTCGAAGATTACGAATGGCGAAGGCAGCGAGGACTTCAAACGCGTTTGGCATAAAACGATCAAAAAAGTGACCGATGATATGGAACATATGCGCTTTAATACGGCGATCAGCCAGTTGATGATTTTTATCAACGACGCATATAAAGCGGATAGCCTTCCGCGCAAAGCGCTCGAAGACTTCACGCAGCTGCTGTCTCCGTTTGCGCCGCATATCGCCGAAGAGCTGTGGGCTCGTCTCGGCCATCAGGAATCGGTCACATATGTGCCTTGGCCTTCTTTCGATGAAGCATGGACTGTGGAATCCGAAGTGGAGATCGTGATCCAGGTGAACGGCAAAATCGTGCAGCGCGCCAAAATTGCCAAGGACATGGACAAGGAAGCGCTGGAGAAGTTTGGCATGTCCCAGGAGAGCGTACAGGCGGCTATTGCCGGCAAAACCGTACGCAAAGTGGTTGCGGTACCAGGCAAACTGGTGAATATTGTAGCCAATTAAATCGCATAAATAGGGTCGAAAAGCATTCAATCCCCGTACAGCATATGTTGTACGGGGATTTTTTTGAAATAGCGGGCATATAAGCTTGAGTGAAGACCTTTATATCACTTCCTACGCCTTGGGGTCGCCAAAAAGGATATCGCATTTTTGTAAGTCTTCATCATATTTGCCGTATGTTGTAGCGATCAGTTGATGAAATACGCCATCCAGGCTTTGCTTCAGCAGGGACAGGGCTTTGGCGGTAATGCCGCCGGGAACAGCTACTCTTTCCTGCAGATCAAGAGGTTTGAAACCTCCTTCCGTCAGCAGCTTGCCCGTTCCAAGGAGCATCTCCCCTGCCAGCGCCGTAATCTCTTCGCGGTTTATGCCTGTGATTTCCACGGCCGCATTAACCCATTGTTCAAGGAAGAAGCTGATAAATGCTGGTCCGCAGCTGGAGAAGTCTGAAGAAATCCGCACATAGGATTCATCGATTTCTGTCGGTTTGCTGATGGAACCCAGCAGCTGTTCAATCAACAGCCTGTCTTTTGGCGTTATACGGGTGCCGTACATGCAAAGCGAGTCTCCGCTAAAGGTCAAATGCGTAATGCTGGGAATCACCTTGGCGATTTTGCAAATCAGGGCTTCTTCAAGGTGGCGGATCTGAACGGGACTGGTAATGGATACCAAAATCTGGTCCTGGTTCAGCTTATCCTTGATTTCATCTATTACAACTTTATACTGAAGCGGTTTAACGCATAAAAATATGATGTCGCTATTGCTCACAGTTTCAATATTATTGCTGCATACATTAAGTCCGGGGTGACGCTGTGCCAGCAAATTAACCTTGTCTGCAGTACGGTTGCTGGCGAAGATTTGTTCGGGTAAAAGTGCACCGGAAGTGATGAAGGCATCGAGCAACACACTTCCCATACTGCCGGTTCCGATAAATCCTACCTTCATATAGGTCCCCTCCTTTCGTGCTTTGCGGTAACGACGCAATTCTTCTCCTTAATGTATGCGCATGTGCTTGGCCGCATGACGGCTTTTTCGGCAGCAGGAATGAGAAAGAGAGTCCAATTTTATTGAATAAGGGGTGTATGTCTATGAAACGTTTAAAGCTGGGGATCAGCGTATGCTGCGCAATCCTGGGAAGTGCGGCGATTTTGCTGTCGGGGATGAAACATGAGGATCCGGCACATGCATGGCAGCCGCTGAATAATAAACTGGCGGATGCGATGAAGGAGGATGCAGAGCAGGAACTGGGCAAACAAACGGAACACCCGGCTTCCGGCAGCGGGAAAAACAGCCAAGGAAAAGAAAGGGCAGCGGAGGGGATAAAGGCGGGGCAACCGGCATCACAATCGGCGCAACCGGCACAACCGGACCAAATGACACAACCAACGGAACAACAGCCTCAAGCCCTGCAATCCGTGAAGACGGGATCCATCTCTGCGCCTATAGAGAAGCAGGCACCTGCGCAGGAGCCGATAAGCCTGCCGGCAAACACCGCCCCGGATCTCAGTGGAACAACTTCTGTGAACGCTGGCGCATCATCCGATTCCAAGATTCATATCAATACGGCCCAAGCCGCCGAACTGATGAACATTCCCGGCATCGGAGCCAAGAAAGCACAGGCCATTATCGAATACCGCAACGGGCACGGGCCATTCAAAAAGGTAGCGGATTTGGTCAAGGTCAAAGGGATCGGCCCCAAAATGCTCGAGAAAATGAAACCTTACATAGCGCTTTAGCCTCAGTCGTATGTTACAATGTTAACAACCATTCTACGAAAACAGGTGATTTGACGTGAAGGAAGCAAAACGCAAAGATTGGGACACTTATTTTATGGACATCGCGTATATGGTTTCCACGCGTTCACGCTGTCCACGCAGACATGTCGGAGCCGTGCTGGTGCAAGGTAAAAAACTGCTGGGTACCGCATACAACGGTGCGCCGATGGGCGTTCCGGATTGCTCCGAGGCAGGCTGCATGATCGCTGAAGAAATCGAAATGATAGAGCATGACGGCAAGCAGGAAATGGTTAAAAAGCAGCGGTGCGTGCGAACCATTCATGCCGAGCAGAATTTGCTGCTCTTCACCGACCGGATTGACCGGGAAGGCAGCTCCGTTTATGTGACGGACGAGCCCTGCTGGACCTGTGCGAATATGCTCGCTAACAGCGGCGTAACGGAAATTGTGTACCATCGTCCTTATCCGAAGGATTCGGATAAGGTGAAGGAGATGATGAAGCAGAAGGGGATTATATTCCGCGGACTTGACTCGTACGAGCCGCCGCGCGAAACCGTCATGGTTGTCTCTGACTGATTGGAATCATAAGGAACCGGGGAAGGACCTCTGCCCAATGCGGTAATGACCGCAGGCAGAGGTTTTTTTGTTTGCGGTGTCAGAAAATTCACTTTCTATAAAATAGCTAGGGGGGATTGGCCGTGAAGGGAAGGCCGTTGATTGTTTGGACGGTAGGTTGGCTGGCGGGGGCAAGCCTTGCTTATACATTTTCCGGGCTTCATTTATATCTGGTATGGACCGGTGTGACGCTGCTGCTTGTGATTCCTGTTTTGCTGCAGCGCACACTTCTTAGAACGATGCTGATTTTATGGCTGGCTTTGACGATGTCCGGGATATACTGGACGTGGAATGACGCACGGAACGTGACGGAGCTGCCGCAAGCATTGGCCGTGGATGGCACTCTATTGCACGGATCGATGCTGCAGGTTGAAGGGGTGATCGTTACGCAGGTTGATGTCGATGGAGACCGAGCGGATATGCAGGTCAGGCTGCAGCAAGTTAAGATGATGGACTCCGCAGGTTCCGGCGGGGCTTCCCCGGTATCGCGAAGCCTGGGGGAACGGGTAATGGTGCAGGTCAAGCTTCTCGCCAAGGACCAGCAAACCGAAGCGGCAAAATGGCAGCGCGGCGACCGTATCAAGCTCAGCGGCATGATCGAATATCCTTCCACCGCCCGTAATTTCGGCGGATTTGATTATGCCGCTTTTTTGCGCACCCAGCATATCCACTGGATATATAAGGTGAACGGGATACGGAATGCGGAAGTTTCACCCGGATCCCCTTGGGGTCCGCTTACCGTTCTGCGCTGGAATGACCGTCTTCGCACCGTACTTGGGGATAAAATCGAGCAAATATTTCAAGAACCTCATGCCGGGTATATGAAGGGGCTTCTCATTGGTATGAAGGATGATATCGATCCTGAAACCTATTCGCAATTTTCCCAGTTGGGGCTCACGCATATTCTGGCGATCTCCGGCATGCATGTCGCGGTTTACGTCGGAAGTCTTTTATTTATGTTGTCCTTGTTCAAAGTCAGCCGCGAAAGGTCTTTGCTTGTCGTCATGTTATTGATCCCGCTGTACGTGCTTTTGTCCGGCGTAAGTCCCTCCGTTGTGCGAGCGGGCATCATGAGCATCATCGGCCTCTATGCCGCCAGGAAAGGCTGGCTGAAGGACGGCTTGAATGTGTTGGCGGCAGCCGCTCTGCTCATGACGCTGTGGAATCCCTATTATTTACTGAATGTCAGCTTTCAATTGTCATTCTTGGTTACAGCCGGGCTGATGATTTACATTCCGCTTATGAATCCGCTTCTTCGTTTTCTACCCAAACGGATAGCCGCGGCAGCCGGGGTGACACTGGTGGCGCAGCTGGTTTCGTTTCCGCTTACGATTTATTATTTCAATCAGTTTTCCCTGCTGTCGTTTACAGCCAATTTTGCATTGGTGCCGCTAATTACCCTTTTTACGCTTCCGTTCGGAGCGGGGGCGCTGATTCTCGGTTTGATCTGGCTTAAGGCCGGGAAAATGGCCGGCTGGCTCATTGAACTTCAGAATGATGTTATCTTCAAGCTGATCCGTTTTATGAACGGTTATCCGCAGTTTGTGATGATTTGGAAATCGCCTTCTCTGATATGGATCATCGCTTATTTTATCTTGTTATATCTGCTGCTGTATTTGGCCGGCAAGCTGATGGGGGATCGTAAAACGCGGCTGCCGATTCAGCGCGAAGCGGACGAAACAGCGGAACTTGACGGGATCCGCAAGGTAACCTCTGGAAAAAAACTTACTTTAGCCGCGAATAGAACAAGGGCTGCATTTGTGGGGATTATGCTTGGCTTTATTTTTCTGTTATATTGGGAATACCGACCGGCATCCTATTATGGGGCGGGACTGGTCCAGTTTTTGGATGTTGGTCAGGGAGACGGCATTTTGATCACTACGCCCGAAGGACGAAATATCTTGGTGGATGGAGGGGGAACCGTAAGCTTTCGCAGACCCCAGGATGCATGGAAGGAGCGTAAAAAGCCTTTTGAAGTTGGGGCAAAGGTTGTTGTGCCCCTTCTGAAGCAGCGAGGAGTTCATCATTTGGATGCGGTTATCGTCACGCATGCTGATCAGGATCATGCCGGCGGACTTCAGGCCGTCTTGGAACAGATTCCTGTAAAGGCCTTTATGTTTAACGGAACTTTGAGCGGTACGAAAGCTTTTGAAAAGTTGATGAAAACGGCACTTGGCCGGAACATCCCCGTTTATGCGGTTCATCAAGGCATGAAGCTGCAGCCGGACAAGCATACGGAAATGATGTTTATAGCACCGGAATCGGAAGCGGTGGAACAGGAAGAAGTGCCGATCGTGAAGGATCAAAACCATATTTCCGTTGCTTTCCTGCTGACCATGAACGGCGCCAGGCTGCTGTTTACGGGCGATATGGACAAGGCCGCCGAAGAGAATATACTGAGCCTTGCGGATTCGCGTCAAGCCGGGGCGGTTCAGGGGGTGTCCGGAGCCGGAGCATTCGTACTGCCGGAGGGCGGTATCGATGTCTTAAAAATCGCCCATCATGGCAGTAAATCATCCAGCGGGGACAGCTGGCTTGATTATTGGAGACCCAAAGCTGCAGTGATTTCAGCGGGTGTGAACAATTTATACGGTCATCCGCATGCGGAGGTCATGCAGCGGATCGAAGATCAGGGGTCCGAACTGTATCGGACGGATCGAAGCGGTGAGGTTCAGATGCTCATTCGTCCGGGAGGGATCCAAATCCGCTGCATGTTGAACCCGACTGGAGAATAGAAACGGTGACGAGATGATATAACCGCTTGGTGACCCGTTGTATTTCGACTGGCCGGTATAAAAGTTTAAATGTAAGAAAAACGTCTATCGACGTACTCTCTAAGAACACAGACCGCTTTTAGCGGATGTTTTTCTTGCGATATAAGGAAGCTGAGGCTCCGAAACTTATACTTTCTTATATCTTAAAAAAATGTGTAATCGGATTACAATGACTGCCGAATTATTCATGATGACGGGTTCACTAGAATTTGGTATTCTTAATTGGGGTTTACCACTCTCATGGGAGGCCCGAAGTTACCCTTGCGTACATAAGAAAAACGTTTATCGACGTACTTCTATGAAGCCAGACCGCATTCAGCGGTGATTTTTCTTGCGATTATAGAATGCTTAAGCTCCGCTTGAAACTTATGAATTCTATAATCATAAGATACACAAGGTCTTATGAATGAATACGGAAAATTTGGTGGACGTACCTCGCGGAAAAAGCGGGGGATGTTCGGGTGTTTCGCATGTGATTAAGAAGGTTCGGTTCTTGCTGGAAGCCGATAAAATTTTTAATCCAAAAAAAAAGGTTACAATTTGCAACAATTTAGCACTCTTGCACGTCTGTAAGATTGCAGGGAGAGGGGGATCCTTTGTGGTAGAGCAGGGACTCATCAGAGCCGCTCAATCGGGCGATCGCGACGCTCTAATCACCCTATTAAGAGAAATTGAGCATCAAGTATACCGCACAGCCTATTATATTTTGAATGATGAACAGGATGCGATGGATGCTTCCCAGGAAGCATTGATTCGAATCTACACTAAAATTGGTTCCTATGAGGAAAAGGCGCAGTTTAAAACATGGGTTCAACGGATCGTAACGAATATTTGCATCGACAAATTCAGGCGGTCTAAACCAACGGTTTCCATAGATGAGCATGAGCTGGTGTTTCAGGATAAGCAAAATGTGGAACAAGCCGTTATGTCCTCCTATCTGGCTCAGGATATCCAAGAAGCCATTGAACAGCTGCCGGATCATCATAGAAGCGTCATTGTTCTTCGGTATCTGCAAGATTTTTCCTATAATGAAATCGCTGACTGTCTGAACCTTCCACTCAACACAGTGAAATCTTATCTGTTCAGGGCCAGACAGCAGCTTCAGAACATGCTTCAAGAGCATCAGAAAGGTGGTGTATCAGGATGAATTGTTCAGAGGTGGTGGAGTGGATGCACCGTTATTTGGATTATGATTTAAGCGAGGAAGAGACCGTTCAACTCTATGAGCATTTAAAACAGTGTCCTGAATGTGCGGAAACCTTTCGAATGCTGAAATCATTATCCAGAGATCTTGAAGACCTTCCCAAAGTTACGCCAAAATTCAGCATTGTCGACGCTATCATGCCCCAGCTTGATGCGATAGATCAGGCGCAGCAGGAAAAGAGCGCCTCGCGCGAGGAAGCACCAGCAGAGATGGTGCCTGTACCTGTACGTCCGGTGCGAACAAGCAAATTCCGCAATTCCGTAGCCGGACGCACGGTTATGGGAGCGGCGGCAGCCGTAATTATTTTGGGAGTTGCGATATATAATTATCCTCCTAAGCATTTGTCAACCGCTGAAGAGCCTGCCTATAAAGCGGCAGAGCAAAAAAACGCCGATAGCGCGGCGTCCAAATCTTCAAGCGGAGGCGTCCAAGGAAGTGGCGGAGATCAACAGACTGTCGAACCTAAGCAAGAACTCTACAGCAACGATACTTCTGCCCCGGATGCTCCTTCCGAGGGAACTGCTGGCAGCAACGAGAAAGTGTTGGAGCCGGAACCTCCTGCGGATCAGGAACTCAAAACGCTTCCGCCGACTACGGAGACTCCTACAAGCAAAGCGGATGAGAAGCCATTGACCCGCAGCGTAGAAGAAGGTAAAGTCGATAAAAAGGCTGCGAATAACAAAAACACGACTCCAGAAACTCCGGCTGCAAATGATTCCGGCACTTCGGTGCAATCGAGCAGCCCGAGCAAGGACGCTCCGGCGGCGGATGCTTCCGCTCAGGATAAAGCGGTAAACGGGGGCATTTCCGGCAGCAATGCCGGCGAAACTCCAGAGAGCAGCAGCAATAACAACAATAGCGGCGGCGGCTATCGGAATAACATCATGGCGGAAATCCCTACGGAAGGTAAGGGGAATAAAGTTCAGGAACATACCCCCAAGGATGATACAACTTCCATGGGAATCACTTCGACCACTGCACCGCCGACCCAAGTCAACTCGCCTGACGGTAAATATGCTGCTTCTGTAGAGGATAACAAGTTGGTCATCTACAGCATATCGGACAGCGACGGCCAGAAGAAATCGGTCAAGACAATTGACCTTTCAGGCAGTTGGGTATCCGGAGTTTGGTCTGCGGACAGCACTGTCTTTACGTATCAAACTTCGGATAATCAGGGAGCCACTACAAGCAAAACGGTCCGGGTTGAAAGCCCGGATAATGCAAACCCTTAAAAAACACCCCAAAAAGTGGCGTGAAGCTTTGAAGCAACACCGATTACTTTTCGGGGACCCCGGGAACAAAACCGGGAAATGCTGCGGAGTACATCTACAGATTACAAAAAAGGAAACCACCGGGGTCTGCAGTTTGCACATTTTCGGGAGATATGGAATAGGATAATACGGTTAGAGTTGAACCAGAATCGTCGTATGACCACTGGCGGCAAAGTTTCTAGAGCTTTGCGGGTGCCGGTGTTTATCATAGATGAGCTGGGACAGAAAGGCCTTCCTTGCCGGGAGGCCTTTCTGTTTGGTTTGCCCCGCTGGCGATTTTTGATAATATATAAAAGTGCAGGCCCAATTGAGCAGGGCTACATAGATGAAAAGGGGGCCTAAGCATGGACGTGAAAGCCGCAATCAAGGCGGTCAAGCAGGGCCAAATCTCGCCAGTCTATTTGCTGTACGGAACGGAAAAATACCAAATGAACGAATTTGTCTCCTTGCTTGTGGAACAAACGATTTCCAAGGAAGAGCGCGATTTTGCTTTGGTTCATTACGATCTGGCTGAAACGCCGCTGCAGGAAGTTATTGAAGAAGCAGAGATGCTGCCTTTTATGGTGCCGCGCAAACTGATTCTGGTTCAGGATGCCGCCGTGTTCACGGCAGGCAAAGACTATGCCAAGGTGGAACACCGCGTAGAGTCGCTGCTTGAATATATGAAAAATCCGGCCGAATACAGCGTGCTTGTATTTATGGTCAATCAAGAAAAACTTGATGAGCGTAAAAAAGTAGTAAAAGCTATTAAAAGCGATGGCATGCTGCTGTCGTTTATGCCGCTTGGCAGTGAGGATCTATTGAAATGGGTTGGCAAAAAAGCCAAAGAACATGGTTGTGCGCTGGAGGAAGGGGCTGCCGAAATCATTATTCGCAATGCCGGAACACAGCTGCAAACCTTGGCTGCTGAAATCGACAAACTTTGCCTCTATGCTGGCCGGGGCGGAGTAATCCGCGCTGAAACGGCGGACCAATTGATTGCACGCAGCATGGAACAAAATGTGTTCGCCCTCGTAGAGGATATTGCGAATCTGCGGATTGACCGGGCGCTCGCGATTTTTTACGAGCTGCTAAAGCAGAAGGAAGAGCCGATCAAGATCGCTGCCCTAATCGCCAGACAATTCCGCATCATTCTTCAAGTCAAGGATTTGGCTGGTCAAAGCTATTCCCAGCACCAAATCGCCTCCCAGCTTGGGCTTCATCCCTATGCGGTCAAAATTGCCGGGGAACAAGCCCGGAAATTTCAGGCTGCGCAGCTCAAACAGATTTTAAGCAGACTGGGCACTTTGGATTATGAAATGAAAACAGGCGCAATTGATAAAGTGCTCGGACTGGAGCTTTTCCTGCTCAAATTGGCGGCTTGATAAAAATCTATTTGATGAAGCATTTATGAAGCAGCCCTTGCTTCTGTGTAAGCAGAAATAAGGGCTGTTTTATGGTTTATAAGAACGACTTCGCAAAGAAAAATAATCATGTCCTGCGAATGGGGAGAAAAGTCCGGAACCGAATTTTGGTTTCCGGGCTTTTTTAGCAGTATAGAATTTATAAGTTTTTTTGGGGGTCCCCGCAAAGTATTTGGAATAAGCATCGAAGCATAGGCTCCACTTTGTGGGGTTATTTTGGTGCTAAGAAAGCATTAGCAATGCTTAAGGGACTTCCTTCCTAGTATCTATACTAAACGGTAAAAATTTTTTGTTGAATTTGCATTAATGCAAAACTATTGTATTAGGGAAACAGATATGATAGATTACAAATGGTTCGAAAAAAAAGCAGATTTCAGATTGCTAGAATTCAGACAGTAGGAGGATAACAATTTTGTACGGTAAATCGTGGATTCAGAAATTGGTGTTGGCTTTATTCGTTTTTATTTTTACCATCACATCGCCGGCATTGACATTTGCCGCCAGGGATGAAGGGATGGAGTCCGCGGCGGCGCCCGCATTCTCCGGCAGTATAGAGGCGGACAGCTATCGGATTGATCCCCGAATCATCGAAGAGTTTCAAAGTAAGAACTATGTGACCTATATTGTAAAAATGGCAGAGCAGTCGGATGTGAATTCAATCTCCCGGAATGCGCTGCAGTGGTCGTCGTTGAAAGGAGAATCATCAGCAAAGCAAAAAAGAACGGTTCGCAATTTCATCGTGAACTCGCTGATGGATACGGCGGAGCAGACGCAATCCGGAATTACGCAGGAACTTGAACAGATGGAAGCTTCCGGATTGGTGCGGGATTTCCATCCGTTTTATATTGTCAACGCGATTGCGGTTACAAGTACTAAGGATGCGATGGAGAAACTGGCCAAACGTCCCGAGGTAGAAAAATTGGTACCAAACAATACATATAAGCTTCAATCCGCTCCGGAACCGAAGTCGTCTTTAAGCGGTGCGGCACAAGCCGGGGCGGGAAAAGAAGTTCCATGGAATCTGCGCAACATCAGTGCGGAGCAGGCCTGGAAGCTTGGCTTTGACGGGGCTGGAGTCGTTGTAGCCAACATGGACTCCGGAGTGGATGGCAGCCATCCGGCGCTTAAGCAAAAGTGGAGAGGGCTCGGTAGCCCGAATCCCGAGCTAAGCTGGTACGACGCCACCATCGCAACGACAAAGTTCCCAACGGATGGAAATGGCCACGGCACGCATGTCATGGGAACGATGGTTGGCTCCGAAGAGGACGGGAGCAACAAGATCGGCGTGGCTCCGAGAGCTCAGTGGATTGCGGCCCGGGTGTTCGACTCGAGCGGCGAAACGAGCGACGATGCCCTGATCAAGGCAGGAGAATGGATTCTCGCTCCAACCGACAAGCAGGGTAACAAACATCCGGATATGGCGCCGGATGTTGTCAACAATTCATGGGGAAATGTTCCGGCAGGAAAAAACGAATTTTTCCAGGATATCGTCAAAGCATGGATTGCCGCAGACATCTTTCCGGCATTTTCTGCGGGCAATACGAAGCCGCCCGAAAACAACGGAGGTTCGGGTTCGATTACGGCACCCGGAAACTACCCTGAGTCTTTTGCTACGGGAGCGGTGGATATCAACAACTGTTTGGCGAATTTTTCGCTGCAGGGGCCTACTCCTTACGGGCAAATGAAACCGGAAGTGGTTGCGCCCGGCGTCAATATCCGGTCGGCAGTTCCCGGGGGCGAATATGCGCTGATGAACGGAACGTCGATGGCCAGCCCGCATACGGCAGGGGTTGCGGCGCTGATCAAGCAGGCTAATCCGGCGTTAAAAGTAAATGAAATAGCGCGAATTTTGAAAAATACCGCCGACTCATTGACGGATCAGGGATTCCCGCAGACGCCGAATAATGGCTACGGATGGGGTATCATTAATGCTCTTAGCGCGGTATCCAGCCAAAAGCAAGGTTTGGGAAGCGTTACCGGGCAGGTTACGATCGATGGAACCGATACCGGCAGCCCGACCATTGAGCATGAGCCGGTTGAATTGGTGTTCAACATATTGGAAAAAGAAATGTTTGCACGGGTCAAAGACGATGTCAGTGTAGACTCCGTAGAATTATATGTACGCGAGAAGGGAAAGGATCAGTGGAACAAACATGTGATGCTCCGTACTTCCGGCAGCCATCAGAATGGCGTGTACGAGGGCGGCATTCCAGTTGACGAACTTTCGCTTAATGGAATTGAATATTATATTAAAGCGACTGATTTTAGCGGCAACGCCACTCAGACGGACATTTATCCGGTAAGAGTATCGAAAGGCGTCAAGATCGGTTATACGCAGGATTTTGAAACCTCGATCGAAGGATTCGGCTTTAGCGATACATCAGGGGTGTGGCAATGGGGAGTGCCTACCAGCGGGCCCAAAAAGGCTTTTTCGGGCACGAAGGTCATGGCAACCGTACTGGATGGCAATTACCCGAATGGCGCCAATACCTACTTCGAAATGCCCGTGATCGATTTAACGGATAATGAGCATGCGGTGCTTTCATTTACGCACTGGTACAAGCTCGGCGATTGGTGGAATGCATCATATGATCTGGCAGAGGTGTTTATTGGCGGGAAGAAATCGAATTTCCAGTTCGAAAGGGTAAAAACATATCGGATGAGCAGCACCAAATGGACGACGGAATACATCGATCTTTCCCCGTATAAAGGGGATCAGATTTATGTTGTCTTTAACCTGCGGGGAGATTACGGCAGTGACGAGGGCTGGTACATTGACGATATTAAAATACAAAGCCCGGATCCTGATCTTCCCGTGGCTCCGAAAATTAAAGTGAGAAGCAATTCTCCAGGCAGAGTGATCCTCGACTTTGACAAAGAACCATCCGGCAAGCTGAAAGAATATGTGATTTACCGCAAATCGGAGCCGGACGGGGAATTTAAGGAAATCGGCACTACCAATTCCTATAATTACAGAGATGAACCGCAGCCGCAAAAAGGAACGTATTATTACGCGGTTAAAGCCCGTACGGTAAGCCAGACGATGAGCGAGTTTTCGAATGTCGTATCCTGGACGTTTACGGGTGGCAAGGAAATTTTTGGCGATGACTTTGAAGGACCGGACAAGGGATGGACTCTCGATGGCTTAGGCGAGGAATGGGAGCGAGGCATTCCGCATCCAACGAAGGGACCGAAAAAAGCCGTCTCCGGACAAAATGTTTGGGGAACAAATCTGAGGGGCCCATATGGTGGCAAAGTGAATCAGAGTCTGATTTCACCGGAAATCGATTTGACTGAGGCGAAACATGCATCGCTTTATTTCCAACAGTGGCATGAGATTGATGATGGAGATCAAGGCGCCGTTGAAGTGAGCAAGGATAACGGGAAGACATGGAAATCGCTTGCCGTATATCCGAAGCGGGAATACGACGTAAATCATCCGAATAGGTTCTGGTATTTGGAGGAACTGAGTCTCGATGATTATGCAGGGGAAAAGATCAAGTTCCGTTTCCGCTTTGAAAGTAAGAACGACTCGACTGACTTCGGATGGTACATTGATGATGTGGAGGTTCGGGAAACACCACCGGTAATGAACAGAATCAGTTCGGTCTCTTCATTGGCGGGCAAGTCGAAAGACACGCGCAGCTTAGAAGATAGTCATTCCCGATTGGAGCCGGAAGAGACGGATCCGCTGCCAACGTTGGATACGCTAAAGGCGGCAAAACGGGAAGCCTTCGTCCATGGAATTCCGGTCCAGCCATCTGCGCTGCAAAGCGTAAGTTCATCCGGCCTGCCGATTATGGCTGACGTCACCATGCTGGAAACCAAGCGAACGACCCGCTCCGACGCGGGAACCGGACGCTATACGCTGAAACATCCTCCCGGAGAGTATACGCTTCAGGTTGAAGCATACGGTTATAAAACCGAGAAGAGAACAGTGAACATAGAAGAAAACCGCCCCTTTACGGCGGATGTTCATTTGACGCCGCTTGCCAAAGGCAAGCTTACAGGGAAGGTGACCAATATCGCAACCGGGAAACCGGTCGCAAACGCGTCCGTCAGACTGATGAATGATGCGCAAGTTGCTCCGGCTGTGACAAACAGCGAAGGAGAATTTGAACTTGAAGCGTATGAAGGGGACTATCAGCTGTCGATTTCTGCCTTGAATTATTTGACGGTCGAACATCATGTTTCGATGAAGGGAAATGGCACGGTGACTGGCTCTTACGAACTTCATGGTTTTAACGGCGAGACTTCGGACGAGCTTTATTATGATGATGGGGTTACCGATAATGCCAAAGCTCTGCCTCTCTCCGGCGATGCCTACGCGGTTCGGATGACTACCAACGGACCTGCGCAGGTGACGGGAGCGCGCTTCTTATTCTGGAGCCAAGGTTGGCCGAACCCCGGAGGAGACAGATTCAAATATGCCGTTTACGATGCAAACGGGCCGGATGGACTTCCAGGGAAACTGGTAGCCGGACCATATGAAGGGAAGGCGAACCGTAACGGCGATTGGACAGACGTAGTGATCCATAACCCGGTTATTTTCAACGGCGATTTCTATGTGGCCTATATTCAAGAAGGCGTGATGCCGAATGTTCCCGGGATGTCCATGACGAAGACGGAAGGTAAATCCGGACGTTCATGGAAGCAAATCCAAGGAACATGGAGAAAAGCGGGCAGCGACGACGGCGATTATATGATCCGGGCGAAAGTCGCCAACGTCACGGAAGAGCCAGTGATTACCGAACCTGTTTCCGGAACCGATGTTCACGATGCAGAAGTAACAGTGAAAGGTACTTATCCGACAGACGGTACGACGATCCAATTGTATCGCGGGGACGTTCTCGCGGGCTCAGGGGTCGTGGAGAAAGGAAGATTTGCGATTCCGCTTGTTCTGGAACGGGGAGAGAATCAACTTTTTGCGGTCGCGGAAGCAGATGGACAAGCTACGAGTAAGTCCGCGATCATTACCGTGAACTACATTGTTCCAGCACAAGAAGGAGGGATTCAATCGATCGCCGTCACTCCGGGCGAAGTGACATTAAAAGAAGGTGAGCAGTCAACGCTGCAAGTGACAGCTAACGTGAAAAACGAAAATGGCGATATCGTTCAAATGCCGCTCAAAGACGGTCTTAAGTTCGCGTCTTCGGATAATCAAATTGCAAACGTGGATGAAACAGGACGCGTGACGGGAATCAGCGAGGGTACGGCGGTCATCACAGTTACCTACCAGCAATGGAGCGCGCAAGCAACCATCCATGTTGAAAACGAAGGCGGGCAGCCTGCTGAAGGAGAGGTTCAATCCATCACCGTCGATCCGGACGAAGTGACATTAAAAGAAAGTGAGCAGTCAACGCTGCAAGTGACAGCTAATGTGAAAAACGAAAATGGCGATATCGTTCAAATGCCGCTCAAAGACGGTCTTGAGTTCGCGTCTTCGGATAATCAAATTGCAAACGTGGATGAAACAGGACGCGTAACGGGAATCAGTGAGGGTACGGCGGTCATCACAGTCACCTACCAGCAATGGAGCGTGCAAGCAACCATCCATGTTGAAAGCGAAGGCGGGCAGCCTGCTGAAGGAGAACTTCAATCCATAACGGTACATCCCGATCAGCTTAAGCTTTACGTTGGCGATGCAGAATCGCTTACCGTTACGGCATTAGTGAATAAAAATGGAGAAATTCAAAAGGTGCCTGTAACAAACCAGCTGCTGTTTGCATCGTCGGACGATCGCATTGCGAAAGTTGATCGACAGGGGCAGGTATCGGGACTCAGCGAAGGCATCGTCGAAATTACCGTGGTTTATAAGGATAAGCAAGCAGTCTCCAGAGTAGTTGTTCAGAAGAGACATACCGAACCGACCGAACCGACCGAACCGTCGACGCCGCCTGGGGGCGATTCGGGCAATACTGGAGGTTCAGGTAATACAGGTAGTTCGGGAAGTACGGGCGGTTCAAACAGCTCAACCGCTGCAAGCGGTTCGAATAACCCGGCAGCTGCCGGAAAGGAAACTAAAGTTCCGGTAAAAGCTGATGGGAAGGCATTTATTTTGTCGGAGCAAGCTCTGTACGGGTCCGGGAAAAAATCGGCCATTGCAGAATTGCAGCCGGAGTGGGTTGATGCACAGCTATCGGGAACCGTTAAAGAGCCGGTCAAGCTGGATTTGACGAAAATAAACTTCGGCGATTATGAACATGTAGGTATTAAAATGAATCCGCCGGAAGCGAAAAAAATTCAAAAATCCGGTAGGGCATTTCATATCGAGGGCGACCATTTCTCGTTGACGATTCCGGAGGAGGCTTTCGTTGACTTCATGACGGACGCTGGTTTCCAATTGAAGATAGCAGCTCAAGCTGCTGCGGAACATCGATCAGGGGCGCGGGCAGGATCGAAATCGGCTGGCGGACGAGAAGTGTCAGGACGGGTAATGTTCAGCAATCCAAGCGGCAAATTGACACATTCGGTTAATCTACGGCTGAATCTTGATTCCGCTTTGGCAAAAGATCCGCGAAAAGCAGCCACGTATATGCTGGACAGCAAGGGACAATGGATTGTTGCAGGCATATCGCTTCATTCCGATCAAAGTCTTTCATTGCAAGTTAAACAGCCAGGGACGTTTGTCTTGCAGGAATTTGCACCGACCTTTGCCGATATCGCAACCCACTGGGGACGGGATGAAATCGAAGTGCTTGCGGCGCAGCATATTTTGAAGGGGACAAGCGAAGGAGTGTTTACGCCGAATGCTCCGGTCACACGGGCCCAATTCATGACCATGTTGGACCGTTTAACAGGTGATCAACCGGAGGGTACGGACCGATTCAGCATGCCGGGTGGGCAGGAGGCGCTAACCCGTGCAGAAATGGCAAGCCTGCTTGTGCAGCGGATTACCGAAGATCAAATTCCTGCCTCGATCCAACTGGATTTCAAAGATCAGGATAAGCTGACGGCTGCCGAAAAATCATCGGTTGCTTACGCAGTCGAAAAAGGTTGGGTCCAGGGAATGGACGGAAATCGATTTGGCGGCGACCAGACTTCCAACCGTGCGCAAGTGGCAGCCATACTGTATCGTTATATGAAATCGGTAAACAAGATATAGCAAAATGAAGCGGTAAAAGATATTGTTTGATGTAGGGTTCAATAGTAACGAATAGGAAACTCCGCCCAGTCATAGGGCGGAGTTGTTGTTTTTGTGCTTAACGCTTTGGCGACTGCTTATTGTTACGCCAAATGTATCTAAAGGGGCAAAGAAACCACTTTAGTGATTTAACGTTCTAGAGGATGACGGCGTATCCGTCTGATGACTGAAACGCTGGGACCAGAAGGCCAGCCCCATTGTCAGCAGCAGCAGAATGCCCGTTACCCAAAATACGGTATGAATGCTGAACACGCCGCTGATGGCGCCACCTGCGAGCGGGCCGAGCATGCCGCCGAGCTGGTTTGAGGTTTGGCTCAGGCTAAACGCTCTACCGCGGAATTCGCTTGCGGTTGCACGCACAACCAGGCCATTAAGAGCCGGAAAAACAGCGCAGAAGAAGCAGCCATACAAAAATCTGACGATGGAAAACGCCCAGATGTTATGAAACGGAATCTGCAGCAGAGAACCGACGCCGCCGGCAAATAGCCCGATCAAGAGCACTTTCTGAAAACCGATTTTATCGGCAAGTTTGCCCCAGCGCGGGGCAAAGATGATGCTGGCGATGCCGACCAAAGAAAAGATGACTCCGGCCAGAATCGAAGCGTTGGAGGCTGAATGTCCGAACCCTACAATATACAGCGGCAGTACCGGCTCGATGGTCATGACGGAAAACTGCGTAAACATGGTCAAAATCAGCACGACAACAAGCAGTTTATTTTGTGCCGCCACTTTGATTGTATTAAATACGGAGACCCGTTCTTTGCCCGGAACGAATTTTTCTTCTTTTACGTACAAGATGACCAGTATGGTCGCAAGGAGACAAAGCACGCCCGCGCTGGCAAAGGCCATTCGATTGCTAAAGAGCTTAGCCAGAACGCCGCCGATCAGCGGACCCATGATGCTCCCGGTCGCCGTGGCGGTCGACATGGTGGAAAGGGCATATCCGACTTTATGTTCCGGCGTATTGGTGCCCACAATGGCAATCGCCCCGGGGATAAAACCCGAGAGCAGACCTTGCAGAAGCCGCAAAATAAGCAGCTGCACCGGACTGGTGACAAAGGAAGTAAGGATATAAATGACGCATAACACGAAGCCGGCGCGAATGATCATCGCTTTGCGGCCGTATTTGTCGCCGACCGACCCCCAAAACGGAGATGAGATCGCACCGGCCAAAAACGCGCTGCTGAACAGCAGGCCGGACCACATTTCAACGTTTTCGGTGACACCGATTTGGATCAAAAAGATGGGGAGAAACGGCACCACCATCGAGAAGCTTGAAGATACGATCAAAGAACCGAACCATAACACCCATAAGTTTTTCTTCCAGATTTCCATTGCCTTTCGCCAACCTCCTGACTTGTGATGTGGGCTTTTGCAATAAAAATGTATGTACGAGACATTGAATCAAAAAGTCCTGACCAGCTTTATCGGCTGTTCAGGACTTTTCATTTTTTTTCATCGTATGGATAGCGCATCTTATGCTTGTGCATTCAGAGCGTTAAGTTTTTTCGCCAAGCGGGATTTCTTACGGCTCGCTGCGTTTTTGTGTACGAGACCTTTGCTTACAGCTTTGTCCAGCTTACGGGAAGCGGCTTGTACTGCAGCTTTTGCAGCTTCAACTTCAGTATTTACCAGCGCAGTATCGGCAGCTTTAATAGCTGTACGAAGCGCAGACTTTTGGGAAGCATTAAGCGCACGGCGTTTGTCGTTCGTTTTTACGCGTTTAACGGCGGATTTAATGTTTGGCATTGCATTCACCTCCTGTAAGGCATTCGAATAACTCGAAATGATTCACAACTTAAAATAGTTTAGCATGGGGGTCCACAAAAAGCAATACTTAAAGAGGTTGTTCAAAAAGTCCGCTTTTGATAAGAAAACCAATTGAATAATTGAAGCGGGCCTCCCGCACACTATAAAGAAGAAGGAAAAGGAGGTTGATTGTGAGATGGAGTTGGATTTGCGACAATATTCCGTGCGTACGGATCTGGCGGTTGATTCAAGAGAACTTGCCGCGAAGCAGTATCCGGATTCGATTCCCGGAGTGGATGAAGAGGTTTCGGAGAAGGACGGGATCAAGATCACCCGGCTCAATGTACAGACTGATGAGGGCTCCCAGGCAATCGGCCGCATCAAAGGGCATTATGTCACTCTGGAGGTGCCGGGGCTTCGCAACGGCGATACAAGTTTGCAGGAACGGGTATCGGAAGCTTTTGCAAGGGAGTTTGAAGATTTTTTGACGCTGATTGGCATTCAAAAGAAAGACACCGTGCTTATCGTCGGTTTAGGCAACTGGAATGTGACGCCGGACTCGCTTGGTCCGCTTGTGGTGGAAAATGTGCTGGTTACCCGCCAATATTTTGAACTGATGCCGGATCAGGTTGCCCCGGGCTACCGCCAGATCAGCGCGATTGCGCCGGGCGTGCTTGGCATTACTGGAATCGAATCCAGCGAAATCGTTCAAGGCATCGTGGAGCGGACCAAGCCGGATCTGATTATCGCCATTGACGCTTTGGCATCGCGTTCGCTGGAACGTGTAAACACGACGATTCAAATCGCGGACATCGGCATCCATCCGGGATCGGGAATCGGCAACAAGCGGCGCGGATTAACCAAAGAGGTGCTTGGCGTGCCCTGCATCGCCATCGGTGTGCCGACGGTCTGCTATGCGTCTACGATCGTAAACAACGTTATGGAAATGATGAAGAAACATTTTGGCGGGGATCAGAACCAGACGCGAGAAATTATGGGGCTGCTCGACAGCATTTCCGAAAACGAACGGCTGGCGCTTGTGAAGGAAGTTCTTGAGCCCCTTGGTCATGATCTGATCGTGACGCCAAAAGAAATCGATGAATTCATAGAAGATATCGCCAACATCGTGGCCAGCGGCTTGAATGCCTCCCTGCATGATGCCGTGGATCCCGGTAATTCCGGCGCATACACGCATTAATCGAAGCCCGAGTCCCGCGTTATTGATGAAATCTATAAAACTCTTCAAGGAAGCCTGCAAATCTATCGCGGCTTTCTTTTTTTGTGGAAACATACCAGTTTTGGTTCTAGCGAATCTCTTTTGCTCATAGTTTTGAAGTATAAGAGAGTTCAGGAGGACGACACTATGAAGAGAACTGGCTTTCAGCTGTGGAATATCGGCAAATGGAGAGCAAAAATGATGCATATGCTTTCCATGGGGCGCACATTTTTGCTGTTGGTATTAGGGTCGTTGGTATTTTTTGTCACGCTTGGTCTCGGCGGAATGGCGGAACACCGGTTGAATTCATCGCCCGTTTCTTCCATGAAGGGGTTTGCGGCTTCACTATCCAGCAAATTTTTCATAGACATGCTAGGTATGGAACTGCCTCATATGCAAAAAGAAAAAGGAGAATCGACGTTTTCGGGTGAAAAAATGACTTCCTTCGTATTTCAAATGCTGACAAGCGTCAATCCGCGCGATCCCAAGAGTCTGATGGCCAAAGAAATGCCGGGAATGGGAACGACGGATCCGGTACTGATTAGAACCGCAGCAGGCAATCAAAATTTGGATCCCCCCGAGGACTATCACCTTCCGCTCGAACCGGAGGAGAAAAACGGTCACAACCCCGCTGCCGATCAGCCGCAGGAATCTAACAAAGCTTCTGTGAAGGAGCCTGAACCTGGGCCCAAAAAGGAACCGGGCAACCAGGAAAGCGGCAAGTCAAGAAACGGCAAATCGGCCCCTGAAGAATCTGGTAAACCGGAGAAGCCTGCGGTGAAGCCGACAAGCAGGAAGGTTGTCATGATCTATCATTCTCATCCGCGGGAAGCTTATAATCCGCTGCTTGGCAAAACCAGCAATAATCCCAGTTCCGCATCTCCTTCGAAAAACGTCATGCTTGTCGGCAAATATATGGCCAATAAACTGGAAAAGCTGGGGGTAGGAACGATTCATTCGGAGAAGGATTATGCGACGGCCGTGGATGACTATAATTACAATTTTTCATATAAATATTCCCGCCAGACAATTAAAGCAGCTCTTTCGCAGCATAACGGACTGGATTATCTTATCGATATCCACCGCGATTCGCAAAAACATGCCAAGACGACAACGGTGATCAACGGAGCGAGTTATGCCCAGGTATTTTTTATCATCGGCCATGAAAATAAAAATTGGCGTAAAAACGAAGCTTTCGCCAACGCCATACATGCGGAGTTGGAGAAGTCTTATCCGGGAATATCACGGGGAATTTGGGGTAAAACTTCTTCTCAAGGCAATGGCGAATATAATCAATCCCTTTCCGGAAACAGCATATTAATTGAGGTCGGCGGAATAGATAGCACTAACGAGGAGTTAAAGCGGACGGCTGAGCTGTTGGGACAAATTATCGGGGATTTGTATTACAAAGATCAAAAGGCCGAGAAGGCGAATACGGACAAGCCTGGATCTGCGGTGAAGGCAGGCTCCAATAGTTGATATGAAAATGTAGTGGAAAGGGAGGGGCCGGAATGTCGAAATGGGTCAAAAGGATATGGATGGTAGGTATATGGGCAGGAATCGGCGTACTGATCGGGATGCAGCTGGCCGGCTCCGGCGGCTCTCCGGACTCCGGAAAGAAAGCGGTGTATGCGGAACAACGGGCGGTGCCTGCATATGCGAACCAAGTACCGGCGCCGCGCAAAAGCTCGAATCACTTCAAAGTGCAGGAAGAGCAGCCGGATCAGGTGGAAGTGCAGGATAGCCGCATGCAAACGCCTGAGCAGATACTGGCGCCCAATACCGGCAAACCATCGGTGGATGTGCTCGCGGACAAGACGGCCGGTCTGCTTCAGAATCTGTCCCAGAAAGGAATCCGGCTTGTTGTATCCCTGTTCGACTCCATTACCGAGTAACTCCAGTACGAGTGGGATTGCCCGCCTTTATTTCAACTGCTATAATAAATTGATTGACACATCAGGCTGTTTTGGGGGTAGGGCATGACAGACGTACAAGCTAGGCAAAAGAAAATTAGGAATTTCTGCATTATTGCACATATAGACCATGGCAAATCAACGCTTGCCGACCGGATTCTGGAGTACACGGGGGCGCTGACTTCCCGGGAAATGCAGGATCAAGTGCTTGATCAAATGGATCTGGAACGCGAACGCGGCATTACGATTAAATTGCAGGCCGTACATCTAACATACAAGGCGGATGACGGCGAAGAGTATCTTTTGAACCTGATCGACACGCCAGGGCACGTCGACTTTACCTATGAGGTATCGCGAAGCCTTGCGGCTTGCGAAGGGGCGCTGCTGGTCGTGGACGCCGCTCAGGGGATTGAAGCGCAAACGCTCGCCAACGTGTATCTTGCACTCGACAACGACCTGGAGATTATTCCGGTTATCAACAAAATCGACCTGCCGAGCGCCGATCCGGATCGCGTCAAGCAGGAAATCGAAGACGTGATCGGCCTCGATGCCAGCGAAGCGGTTCTTGCTTCAGCCAAGGCGGGCATCGGGATTAAAGAGATACTTGAACAGATCGTCAAGCAGGTTCCGCCTCCGACGGGAGAATCGGAAGAGCCGCTGAAAGCTCTTATTTTCGACTCGCATTATGACCCGTACAAGGGCGTTATCGTATACGTGCGCGTCATCAACGGCAGCATCAAAGCCGGATCGAAAATCAAAATGATGGCGACGGGCAAAACGTTTGAGGTTATCGAGGTTGGCGCGTTCAAGCCGCGGATGACGATCGTGGATGAGCTTAAGGTCGGGGACGTTGGTTTTATCGTGGCCGGGATCAAGCATGTCGGCGATACTCGGGTCGGCGATACCGTCACGGACGCCAAAAACCCGACGCCGGAACCGCTGCCGGGCTACCGGAAAATCAATCCGATGGTATATTGCGGCTTGTATCCGATCGAAACGTCGGAATACAATGATTTGCGCGAAGCGCTCGAGAAGCTGCAGCTGAACGACGCGTCGCTCAGTTTCGAACCGGAAACCTCCAGCGCGCTCGGATTCGGTTTCCGCTGCGGATTCCTCGGTCTCCTGCATATGGAGATCATTCAGGAACGCATCGAACGGGAGTTTAACATTCCGCTGATTACGACGGCTCCGAGCGTTATTTACCGCGTTACGCTGACCAACGGCGAAGTGGTGGAAATCGATAACCCGTCCAACTATCCGGAAGTCGGCAAAATCGATTCGGTCGAGGAACCATACGTCAAAGCGGCGATCATCGTTCCGAACGATTACGTAGGTACGGTCATGGAGCTGTGCCAGGGCAAACGCGGCGAATTCGTCAATATGGAATACCTGGACACCACCCGCGTCACGATTACGTACGAAATACCGCTGTCGGAAATCGTATATGATTTCTTCGATCAGTTGAAGTCCGGAACGAAAGGTTATGCTTCGTTTGACTACGAGATGTCGGGTTACCGCCATTCCAATCTCGTGAAGATGGATATTTTGCTGAACGGCGAGCAGGTCGACGCTTTGTCGTTTATCGTGCATCGGGACCGCGCTTACCAGCGTGGACGGATCATTTGCGAGAAGCTGCGCGAGCTGATTCCGCGCCAAATGTTCGAGGTGCCGATCCAGGCATCCGTCGGTACGAAGGTTGTTGCACGCGAAACCGTCAAAGCGATGCGCAAAAACGTGCTTGCAAAATGTTACGGCGGCGATATCTCGCGTAAGCGGAAGCTGCTTGAGAAGCAGAAGGAAGGCAAAAAACGCATGAAGCAGGTCGGCAGCGTGGAAGTGCCGCAGGAAGCGTTTATGGCCGTTCTGAAAATCGACGACAATTAAAACCGCCATGTTATAAACAACAAAGCAATAGCCCCACCTCGTGGGGTTATTTCATATTTTAGGAGGGGAATGAACACATGACAAACATCAAACCGCATTCGGGCGAGGCCGCAGCGCTTCAGGGAGAACGTAAACCGCAAGCGGTCTATATTCATATTCCCTTTTGCACCAACAAGTGCTTTTATTGTGATTTCAACTCTTACGTGCTGAAAAATCAGCCGGTGATGGAATATTTGCAGGGTCTTGAACGGGAAATGGAACGTACGGTACAAGAGGTTCCCCCAGGCGAGATCAAAACTATTTTTGTAGGCGGCGGCACGCCGACCGTTTTGAAGCCGGATGAGATGGCCTATTTTTTGAAGACGGTGCGCACCTATTTTCCGGATTGGTCGGATGAAATTGAATTTTCCATGGAAGCGAACCCGGGAACAACGGATTTGGAAAAGCTTTCGGTTATGCGCGAGGGCGGGGTCAACCGCGTTAGTTTCGGCGTTCAGTCATTCAACAACGGGCTGCTGGAGCGAATCGGGCGGATCCACGACACGGATGACGTCTATCAGAGTCTGGAAAATGCCCGCAAAGCCGGCTTTGACAACATGTCGATCGACCTGATGTTCGGCCTGCCGAATCAAACGGTCGAAATGCTGGCAGAGAGCGTGGACAGGGCGCTGGAGCTTAACCTTCCTCATTATTCCATCTACAGTCTTAAGGTGGAAGAGAATACGCTTTTCCATACGATGTATAAAAAAAACCAGCTTCCGCTTCCTAGTGAGGACGAAGAGCTGCAGATGTACCTGCTCCTGATGGATCGGATGAAAAAGGCCGGTTACGAGCAGTATGAAATCAGCAATTTTGCCAAACCCGGTTTCCACAGCCGCCACAATATGGCTTATTGGTTGAACGAGGATTATTACGGGCTAGGGGCTGGAGCACATGGATATATGGCTCGTCAGCGTCATATGAATATCAAGGGGGTTAATCCGTATACGGAAGCGACGAAGGAAGGATTGCCTCGGCACGAAACCTTTGTTGTTCCCAAAGAGGAAGCCATGGAGGACTTTATGATGGTAGGCTTGCGGGTGCTCAGCGGGGTTTCCGAGCAGCACTTCAAGGAACAGTTTGGTCTATCGATCGAGGACGTTTTTGCTAAGCCGCTGCATAAAATGCTGGATGCTGGACTTCTGGATAAAACGGAGGCAGGTTACAGGCTCAGCGAAAAAGGGCTTCTGTTTGGGAACGACGTGTTTGGCGAATTTATAGGCTCCATCACATTAAAAGAATAGCTTGCACTTCTATGCGTGTTGTTGTATATTTATTCATATTATCGAACAGCGACGTGTAGAGGATGCGCAAAATTTTCCAGGCGACAGCTTGTTTTGCATCATCCTCGGGGTAGGAGGAGGAGTAAAATGCCGGCTGTAGTCACATGCAGAGTTGCGGTCCCGGAGGATATCGAGCCGCTTTTTCAGATGATCGATGGATATGCGAAACAGGGGATCATGCTGCCCCGGTCCCGCAAGGTGCTCGAAAAGCAGCTGGACCAATTCGTGGTAGCGGAAATGGACGGCATCGTCATCGGCTGCGGTTCGCTTTGCCGCTTGGGCAGCGATTTGGTTGAAATCCGCTCCTTGGGCATTCAAGACGGACACAAAGGGCTTGGAATCGGCTCCATGCTCGTAAGCAAATTGACGGAGGAAGCGAAGCGCCAAGGGATTCCCAAAATCATGGCATTAACGTATGAAGTATCCTTTTTCGTCAAAAACGGCTTTTCCGTGGTGGAGAAGGAGATTTTCCCCGAAAAGGTATGGACGGATTGCGTGAACTGCAGCAAGCAGTCCTGCTGTGACGAAATCGCCGTGCTTAAAACGCTCGATTAGCTTATGCCTATATATTATAGAAGCAACCACTTTCCAAACCGGCTTCCGGGCCGCAGGAAAGTGGTTTTTTGTTTACAAAAGGCGGTCTGTCAACCGCGAAATGCATCGGTATAATAGTTTTAATACGTGTTGAACAACCTCTTTAAGAGGAAAAGTGAACGGTTGCCTGCTGTTATCAGTCATATAGTCAAGAAAGCAGCAAGGGAGGTGGAGTTAAGTGAATGATCGCGAGCTGTTTGAAACCTACAAAAGCCAGGTTTACCATCTTTGCTATTATATGATGCAAAATCGTTCGGACGCCGAGGATCTGTGCCAGGAGGTTTTCGTAAAAGCCATCCTTGCCGACAGATCGCAAGTCCGCGACCTGAAGTCATGGCTGCTCCGGATCGCTTCGAATGAATGCAACAGCGTGCTCAGAAGGCGCAAAAACGGCTGGGCCAAAGAGCTGAGCGCATATTTGCTCACGCGGCCCGGTCCATCCAACCCTGTTGAGGAAAACATGGATCAGCAGGAAATCAGAATGGAATTTGAACGGATGTACGGCAAGCTGCCGGATAAAATCCGGATGGTGGTCACGCTTCGATACGTCAATGACATGACGGTGCCGGAAATCGCGGATGTCATCAACATTCCGGAAGGAACGGTAAAATCGCGGCTCAACAGGGGAATCAAACTGCTGAAAAAAATGACAGGATTAAAGAAAAAGGAGATGATTGGAAATGAGTCGGTTTTATGAAAATGAGATAAAGGAAAATATCCCAACTCCACCAAGGCCGGATTATGACGAGATGTGGCTGTGGATCGACGGTGAAGCTGCCAAACGGCGGGCTGCTGGCGTGGTGCAAGCAGCTCCGCCCGCAAGAAGCCGGAAGAAGTTCATTCCAGCCGCCATCGTATTTTCATGCTTTATGGTTGCAGCCGTTCCCGTATTTGCAGGAGTTACATTCGATTGGGGCAAACTTTACGGGGGACAGAGCGTAACGAATGCGCTGAATAACGGCCTCGGCCAGCGTTACGATCTTGATGTGGCGAGCAAAGGCGTCACGATGAGCCTCAAAGGGGTCGTTACGGACGGAGAGAAAATGAAGCTGCTGGTGGCGGTGGATACGGCTCTGAAGCCCGATGAATACGACGCGGTTGAATTCGATCACGTTGTGATCAAAGAAGATAACGGGAAAGAACAACCTGTGAACGGATACTTGAGCTACGATGAAAAAAGCGGAAAGCTGCTTGGTATTTATGAGACGAAAGACACCTTAAAAAACAGCGAAAAAAACTATACTTTGGAAGCCGGGAACCTTGTGTACCTTAAAAACAAGGATGTCGTATTGAAAGAGGCTCTAAAGGGGGGGCGGACCGTTTCCACGGGTGAGACTCTCTATTCTTCCATTGACATCAAGTCGGTGACTGAGTCCAAGAAGGGCTTGGCTGTGCGGTATAACGTAACCACAACGAACGAAAAAGACGGTGGGCATTATGATCCGCATTTGACGGTGATGTCTAACGGCAAACAGAGCCGTGGGGCCACGACTCAGCTTCCTCCCGAAGGTGCAGGCGTACTTATGGAACAATTATTCGGCAATATGACCGAAAAAGAGTGGGATGCCGCCGAAGTCCGTTTCAATTATATGAAGGAAACGGAGCGGATTGCGGGGAAATGGTCCTTCCATTTTAAAGCGGACGGCAAAAAGGCTAGCGAAGCCCTTTATTCACAGCCGCTGCAAACGAGCAGTGAATTTAAGGACAAAGCAGCTATGTCTTTGGAGCGCCTGACGGTTACGCCGCTTGAGATCATCGTCAACATTAAAGAGATTGAAACTGCGACGAACGGCACGTTAAATGCTAAGTTTGCGACAGTTAGCTATAATGATGTACGGTTGAAGATCGGAGATCAGGAAATTAAAGGCTCTTTTTGGATAAAAGGGGATTCTCCGGATAACTATGAAAATGTATTTTCTTTCCAATCGCCGGAATGGTATAAAGATTGGTCCAAGGTTCCGATGAAGCTGATTTTGCGGGAACCAGTCGTGCATGCGCGGGATACAACGGCCAACTGGCTGAAACTGAACCAACCTACAGCGGAAAAACAGTCTGTGGATATGGATATGAATCCGTTTAAGATTCACTTCACTTATTATATGGATGGGAAAGACCTTGTCGTCGAATCCGATTCGGATTCCGAAAACTTCAAGGGCATCAGCCAAACGATGATTCGTGTCGATGGCGAAGGGCTTTATCCTAAACCTTCGTCAAGAGGACCCAACGCGCCTGTCAAAAATATTGAAAGATATCCCGATTTCAACATGAAGGAATCGCTTGAAATCAATCCGGGATTCTACCAATATTATGATTCGGCCCGGGCTGTCGAAATTACGCTGCAACAATAGCAAATCCGGCCTATACCCATACCGAACTGACTTGACAATGCTCAGGTCAGTTTGGTATTTTTGTATTAGTGGTTAGCACTCATTAGAGTCGAGTGCTAACGACGAGGGAATTAAGCAACCAGAGGGAGGGGAAGAAATGCTGACCGAACGCCAAAGATTAATCCTGAATGCCATTGTTGACGATTATATCCGTTCCGCGGAACCCGTCGGCTCGCGCAGCATATCTAAACGGGGAGATGTCGGATTCAGTCCTGCGACCATACGCAACGAGATGGCTGATTTGGAAGAACTGGGTTTTTTGGAACAACCCCATACATCGGCCGGGCGCATCCCTTCTCATAAAGGTTACCGATTTTATGTTGACCATCTGGATCTGATGCGGCAGACGCTTCCGGAAGGACAGCGCATACTGCGTGCGTTTTTCGCCGAGAAGCTGAATGCTACGGAGCAGGTTATCCAGCATGCCGCCATGATCTTATCCCATATGACCAACTATACTTCCATCCTGCTGGGGCCGGAAGTTTTTCATACGTCTCTGCGCCATTTTCAGCTTCTGCCGCTGAATGAAACGACGGCAGTGGCGATTATCGTAACCAGCACTGGCCAGGTTGAAAGCAAGACGGTGACCGTACCGTCCGGCGTTTCCGTTTCCGAAATGGAGAAAGTGGTTAATCTCCTGAACAGCAAGCTGGTGAATGTGCCTCTTTATAAGCTTAAAGCTAGTTTATACCGCGAGCTTGGCGAAGAAATGCAGCGCCATCTGACCAACTACGAAGAGATCATGAACATTCTGAACAATGTGTTCATGGATGAAGAAACGGATCAGCGCGTGTATTTGAGCGGGGCGACGAACATGCTTACGCAGCCCGAATTCAAAGACGTGGAGAAGGTCAAGGATATTCTGGATGTGCTTGAAGAAACGCCTACCCTGATGAAAATGATGGCTTCCATGCAGGGAGCATCGGGAATTCAGGTTCGGATCGGAACCGAAAACGATCATGAGGCTTTTGCCAACTGCAGCCTGATTACGGCGACCTATTCGCTTGACGGCGAAGCGCTCGGGACAATCGGCATCCTTGGTCCGACGCGGATGGAATACGCGAAGGTAATGGGCATTTTGGACATTTTGTCCAAGGACCTGACCAAGGTGCTGTCAAAGCTGAATAAATAAGGGGGCCAATAATCGATGAGTCAAGGCCAGCAGCCGGTGAGCGAAGGCGAGGAGAGATACGCCGCGCTGCTTAACAATAGCAATGCCGTCCGTGCCGTTACCTCGGCGGTCGAAGGAACCCTGGGACCGAAAGGGCTTGACGTTATGCTGGTTGGCGACCGCGGAGAAGTTATTATTACCAATGATGGAGTGACCATTTTGGATAAGATGGATATCGGTCACCCGGCAGCCAGATTGCTGATTCAGGTCGCCCGTTCCCAGCAGAAAAAGGTTGGGGACGGCACAACCACGGCAACGGTGCTTGCAGGTGCATTGGTACAGGAAGGGGTATCCCAGATCGTCAAAGGCGTACCTGCCTCCAAAGTCGTGACCGGAATGCAGCAGGGAATCCGGCTCGCAGTAGAATCTTTGAAAAGCAGGGCCAGAGAGATCAGCGATCTTGATGATCCTTTGCTGGCCAAAGCCGTATATGTCGCGGGCAGGGAGCGGGAAGACATCGCCCGGCTCGTGATGGAAGCCGCTTCGGTGATCGGAATCCGCAAGCTGAAAGATCCTGCTTATCAGTTGGCCGATGCGGTTACGGCACATGAAAAAGGTAATAATGAAGTATTTGAGGGGATTTTGCTGAAACAAACGCCACTGCATCCCCATGATACGCCTGATCTGGCCGATACTCGCATCCTGGTGCTGCATGATGCGCTTGAGCCCGAAACTCTCGATGAGGAAGTACTCACAACCGAAGCCGGGTTCGCCCGCTATATGGAGCTAAGGGAGCGTTTCGCCCGTGATTTGCATATGCTGGCTGATCTTGGCGTGGGTCTGGTGCTTCTGGAAAAGGGAATCCATCCGGATGCCGAGCAGTTCTGCATGGATCATGGAATGATGGTGATCCCGCGCGTAAGCCGAAAGGATATCGCTCGTGTCAGCATGATGACCGGGGCTGTGCCGCTGCGGCGGACAGCTTTACATAAAGACAGGGAGTCTCTGGACCGGCTGCTGGGATATGCCCGTCGGACTTATTATGACGAACTGCTGGAGCGTGTCCGGATCAGCGGCGGCCCCAAGGCCGATCCTTTTGTTACGCTGATCGTCGGAGCCAGCACGGCCGAGGTTGTTGGTGAATCGGCCCGGATCGCCGCAGACGCGGCTTCCGCGCTGCAGGCAGCAATCAGCGGCGGAATTTTGCCTGGCGGCGGCACCGCCGAGCTGGCCGTTTCCTACGAGCTTGAGCGCCAGCGTGAAACGGTAAAAGGGATGGAGGCGTTCGGGATTGCGGCAGTAGCCGCTGCCCTGCGCAAACCGATGTCCCAAATCCTGCTGAACGCCGGCTACAATCCGCTCGAGAAGATGGAGGAGGCACGTGCCGCCCAAATCGCGGAAGGTAGCGATGGCATAGGCATCGATTGCGATTCCGGCATGGTCATCCGGTATGAGGAGAAGGGGATCGTCGATCCCGCGCTCGTTAAAATTCACGGGCTGCAGACGGCTGGCGAAGTCGCTGCGGCAGTATTGCGCATTCATAACGTCATCAAGATGCGGAGCGCGAGCGGAAATGATTGAACAAGGCTTGTTTGATGCCAAAATTAGGGCGCGATCAAAAAAATAGCGAGTCAGATGAATCGAATGTCTATTATTTTTTAGATCATGCCTAGATAGAGCATATTAAGGAGGTGAAGACATCTTGGAAAATAACAAGGAATTTCAAGAAAACGAAATCGAAATGAATGAAAACCGCGAGGCTGAAATAGCAGAAAACGAAAACGAAGCTGCTCAAGCAGGCACAGATGCTTCTTCGAAGGCTGAGGAACATACGGAAGGAAATGCGGAGGAGAATGCGGAAGTTATCGATGCCGCTCATCTGCAAAATGAGGTGAAGCGTCTGCAGTCTCTGGCTGATGACTATCAGCAGCGCGCCTTGCGAACCCAGGCGGATTTTGACAACTACCGGAAGAGAACGCTGAAGGAGAAAGAGGACTTTGCCAAATATGCATCGTCCAAGCTGATTACGGAGCTGCTGCCGATTATCGATAATTTCGATCGCGCCATTGCCGCCGCCGGCGACAGCCCTGAAATTGAATCTTTCGCCAAGGGCGTCAGCATGATTTTCCGTCAGTTCGAAGGCGTGCTGAAGGCCGAAGGGCTTGAAGCGATGGAAGCGGTCGGGCAGCCGTTTAATCCTGAATTCCATCAGGCGATCATGCAGGTGGAAAGCGATGAGCATGAAGAGGGCATCGTCGTTGAGGAAGTGCAAAAGGGCTACATGCTCAAAGACAAAGTGCTGCGTCCGGCCATGGTTAAAGTCAGCATGTAATTGCGGCTGTTTAATATAGAAGAACATATTCATTTATTCTGAAGGAGGATATATTCATGAGTAAAGTTATCGGTATTGACCTTGGAACCACCAACTCCTGCGTAGCCGTAATGGAAGGCGGCGAAGCAGTTGTTATCCCTAACCCGGAAGGTGCGCGTACAACCCCCTCGGTTGTAGGCTTTAAAAAAGACGGCGAGCGGATCGTCGGTGAAACAGCAAAACGTCAAGCCATTACCAATCCGGATCGTACCATTCACTCCATTAAGCGCCACATGGGGACAAACCATAAAGAAACGATTGAAGGAAAAGATTATACCCCGCAAGAAATTTCGGCTATGATTCTGCAAAAGCTGAAATCCGATGCAGAAGCTTATTTGGGCCAAACGGTAACCCAAGCGGTTATTACGGTTCCGGCTTATTTTAACGACAGCCAGCGCCAAGCAACCAAAGACGCGGGCAAAATTGCCGGTCTTGAAGTGCTTCGGATCGTCAACGAACCAACTGCCGCGGCGCTCGCTTACGGTCTTGAAAAAGCGGAAGACCAAACGATTTTGGTTTATGACCTCGGCGGCGGTACCTTCGACGTATCCATTCTCGAACTGGGCGACGGCTTCTTCGAAGTAAAAGCAACAAGCGGCGACAACCATCTGGGTGGCGACGACTTCGACCAGGTGATCATCGACTATCTCGTGAACGAATTCAAAAAAGAGCAAGGCATTGACCTGAGCAAAGACAAAGCTGCCGTTCAACGCTTGAAAGACGCAGCCGAAAAAGCGAAAAAAGAACTTTCCGGCGTTCTGACCACAACGATTTCTCTGCCGTTTATCACAGTGGTAGACGGTGTGCCTCAGCACTTGGAAGTGAACCTTACCCGCGCTAAATTCGAAGAAATCTCTGCTGATTTGGTAGAACGTACGTTGGGACCAACCCGTCAAGCTATGAGCGATGCGGGCATGACAGCTAATGATATCGACAAAATTGTGCTGGTGGGCGGCTCGACTCGTATTCCGGCCGTACAAGAAGCGATCAAGAAACTGACAGGCAAAGAGCCGCATAAAGGCGTAAACCCGGACGAAGTGGTTGCCCTCGGCGCAGCGGTTCAAGCCGGTGTCTTGACCGGTGACGTTAAAGACGTCGTATTGCTGGACGTAACTCCGTTGTCCCTCGGTATCGAAACCGCCGGCGGCGTGTTTACGAAAATGATCGAACGCAACACGACGATCCCTACAAGCAAATCGCAAATTTTCTCGACTTACGCGGACAACCAGCCAAGCGTCGAAATCCACGTGCTGCAAGGCGAACGCCAAATGGCGGCAGGCAACAAAACGCTCGGACGCTTCATGCTTGGAGACATTCCTCCGGCACCACGCGGCGTACCGCAAATCGAAGTTACGTTTGACATCGATGCCAACGGTATCGTAAACGTGTCTGCAACGGATAAAGGCACCAACAAAACGCAAAAAATCACGATCACTTCTTCCAGCGGTCTGAGCGACGAGGAAGTAGACCGCATGATGAAGGATGCCGAGGCTCATGCCGAGGAAGACCGCAAGCGCAAAGATCTGGTGGAAGCGAAAAACAACGCTGACCAGCTTGTATACTCCACAGATAAAACCATCAAAGACCTGGGCGACAAGGTCGATGCGGGCGAAGTGGAAAAAGCGAATGCAGCTAAAGACAAAGTAAAGGCAGCGCTGGAAACAGACGATTTGGAGCAAATCCAAAAAGCAACCGAAGAACTGACCGAAATCGTGCAGCAGCTGTCCGTGAAATTGTATGAGCAAGCGGCTCAGGCTCAACAAGGCGCTGAAGGTGCCCAAGGCGGCCAGGAAGGCGCAGCTAAAAAAGACAACGTAGTCGACGCGGATTACGAGGTTGTTGACGAGGATAAAAAACAAGGGTAACCTTAAGAAAGTTATGTTCAGGAAGGGAAGGTCAAAGCCGGGGCATCCCAGGTGCTTCGGCTTTCCTTTTTCCATGAGCGGCATATTCCAGAGGAAACAACGGGGGTGGAAGAGTGGCTGATAAGCGTGATTACTATGAGGTACTTGGCGTAGGCAAAAATGCTACGGATGATGATATTAAAAAGGCATACCGCAAGCTCGCCCGCCAGTACCATCCGGACGTCAACAAAGCGGCTGACGCGGAAACCAAGTTTAAAGAAGTCAAAGAAGCTTATGATGTGCTCAGCGACAGCCAGAAACGCTCCACTTATGACCAGTACGGACACATTGATCCGAACCAGGGCATGGGCGGAGGATTCCAGGGCGCTGATTTCGGCGGCTTTGGCGATATTTTCGATATGTTTTTCGGAGGGGGCGGCGGGCGCCGCGACCCGAATGCGCCGCAGCGGGGGAATGACCTTCAGTACACGATGACGATCGAATTTAAAGAGGCCGTCTTCGGCAAGGAAACGGATATTACGATTCCGCGTACGGAAACCTGTGACACCTGCCACGGCAACGGAGCCAAACCGGGCACCAAACCTCAAACCTGTTCCGTCTGCCACGGCACAGGGCAGCAGGAAGTGGTACAAAACACGCCGTTTGGCCGTATGGTAAACCGCCGTGCATGTTCGAACTGCAGCGGTACGGGCCAAATCATTAAGGATAAATGCCCGACTTGCCATGGCAGCGGCAAGGTTAAGAAACAGCGCAAAATCCATGTCAAAATTCCGGCCGGCGTAGATGACGGAGCCCAACTCCGCATGACCGGCGAAGGTGAAGGCGGACTCCGCGGGGGACCTTCCGGCGATTTGTACATCGTCATTCGCGTGAAGAGCCATGACTTCTTCGAACGCGAAGGCGATGACATTTACTGCGAAATTCCGCTGACATTCGCTCAGGCGGCTCTTGGGGATGAGATCGAAATTCCGACGCTTACGGAAAAAGTAAAGCTCAAAATTCCTGCGGGTACCCAAACGGGAACGTATTTCCGCTTGAAAGGCAAAGGCGTTCCGCGCCTGCGCGGGGTTGGACAGGGCGACCAACACGTAAGAGTCGTTGTCGTTACGCCAAGCAAGCTGAGCGAGGAACAAAAAGAGTTGCTGCGCCAGTTTGCTTCCCTTGACGGTGAGCAGACGCATGAACAGGAGCAGTCCTTTTTCGACCGGATGAAGCGTGCTTTCCGCGGCGAATGATTTTCAATGAAATATTGCCAAATAATGAATTGATGAGCCGGCCAGACAATGGCCGGTTTTTTGCCATTTCATGCAAATGTTGCTTTTTTCGCGGTATGCGCATATTCATTCCGGGTTAGGCAGAATCTAACGAAAGGCATGAAAGCCTATTTTACTGGTTAATAAACAGACCACTAACACAGGCAGGTGAGCGTTATGGCAGAAAAAAATATTTTGGCCTATTTTAAAAGTCCCGAAGAAGCCGAAAGCGTATCCAAGAAGTTGCAGGCGCTGCGTGTCGTGGACATGTCGATCGACCGTTTCAGCATGTACCCGGATACCGATCCGTACGGCGCGCCGAATCTATCCGGGAGTATGGGAAGTTTATCCTCCGTGACCTATGGGAACACGCTTGGCGGCGATTCTACCAACGTTCTGGCTGCAACGAATGTGACTGCAAGCGGGATGAGCGACGGGGGCCAGGGCGGACCCACTGGTAGAGATATTTTGCTAACGGTTGTGGTAGAGGAAGAATCTTTCGACAAAGCCATGAGGATTATCGAAGACGCCGGCGGTATGGTGTAATTCGCGAGTGATGACGATTGTTAATTGCCGTTACAAATTCGAAAGAGGGTGCTACCATGGCAAGCCGCGATAAAAAAGGACGCATTATGACGAAAACGGAAAAAATCAAGGAACTGATGTCCATGAAAAATGAAGATGTGGAGTTTTCGGGGGCGCTGGCGGATGCGGACGATGTGGAAGCGATCCGCCGGAGTGAAGCCGCCGATGACCGCCAGCTGCGAAAAATGGATGACGGCTGGACTTCGTAACGATTTTCAACGAGCGATAACCTGTTAGAAAGACCGCGTATTTAGCCCGGAAGGGAGGCGCGGTTTTTTAAATTTGAATAGGTTTTTCGGGGTCCCCGCAAAGTATTTGGAATAAGCATCGAAGCGTAGGCTCCACTTTGTGGGGTTATTTATCGCTTGAGGATTCGGAAAAAAGCTGGTTTCCTTAAAATTTTGTACTCCACCATGCATGTATAGTACAATAAAAGGTATGCACGATGTTGAGGAGGAAGATGAAAACGATGTTATGGCATGAAATGACAATACATACGACCGAGGAAGCCGTGGAGATGATTTCCAATTTCCTGCATGAAGCAGGTGCCGGGGGCGTCTCCATCGAGGAATCCGGTACATTGAACAAAAAACGCGACACTTCTTTCGGACAATGGTTTGAAGTGCCGCTCAATGACATACCTGAAGGGCAAGCCGAAATCAAAGGGTATTTTTCGGAGGAGACTCCGGTGGAAGATATTTTGGAGGAAGTCAAACACAGAGTCGAAGAACTGCGCGATTTCCAGATTGATCCGGGCGATGTTCGCTATGAACTTAAGACTGTAAACGAGGATGACTGGGCGACGGCCTGGAAGGATTATTTCAAACCGCTGCGCGTATCCGACCGGCTGACCATTAAGCCGACCTGGGAAGAATATACGCCGGCGCATGAGGCGGAAAAAATCATCGAGCTGGATCCCGGCATGGCTTTTGGAACAGGTACCCATCCGACGACGGCTCTTTGCCTGCGCACATTGGAGAAGGTCATCAAGGGCGGAGAAGAAATGATCGATGTCGGCACGGGATCTGGCATCTTGTCCATCGGCGCGGTTTTGCTAGGCGCAAAACATGTCCTTGCCCTTGATTTGGACCCGGTGGCGGTCTCGAGCGCGCGTGAAAATACGGCCTTGAACAAGATGCAGCAGCAGATCACCGTGAAGGAAAGCGATTTGCTCGGCCTGCTTAATGGCAAGGGCGGAGATGATTTGGGCATTACGCTGCCGGTGAATATCATTGTGGCCAACATTCTGGCCGAGATCATTTTGCTGTTTATTGATGATGTGTACCAAGCGCTTGAGCCGGGCGGCATTTATATCGCTTCGGGTATTTATAAAGACAAAGAGAAAATCGTACAGCAGGCACTTGAGGATTCAGGTTTTGACATTGAAGATGTATGCCGCGAAGAGGACTGGATCGCATTTGTAGCTAGAAAGAGGTCATAATGGATTTTTTGAACAAAATACTTAGCGTACCGCTGGAACAACTTCCGTTTTATTTAATTGTGCTCGTCATAGCGTTTACGGTGCATGAATTTTCGCATGCTTATTTTGCCTATAAATTCGGCGACCCGACGGCGAAATTGATGGGCCGGGTGACGTTAAACCCTGCGGTTCATTTCGATCTGCTCGGAATCATATTGCTGCTGATTGCCGGCTTTGGCTGGGCAAGACCTGTTCCGGTCAACCGGGACAACTTCAAAAGCCCGCGCTTGATGGGCGTCGTTGTTTCCGCCGCCGGGCCTTTAAGCAATTTTTTTATGGCGGTGCTTGGAACGTTTGTGTACGCGTTATTGATCAGCACCGGGGTCTTGACTTCCATTTCGAATGCGAAGGTAGTTGAGGCAATCATTATCTTTTTCCAATTATTTGGAATGATGAACTTTTTCCTGTTCCTGTTCAACTTGATCCCATTGCCGCCGCTTGATGGCTACCGGATCGTTGAGGATCTGGTTCCGCACAGGTTCCGGGCCAAACTTCAACAGTTCGAACAGTGGTCGGTATTTATTTTTCTCCTGATTTTGTTTATTCCGGTATTGCGTGAACATACCATTAAACCGATCTATATGATGGCTTACGGCCTTTATTATCATTTCATGAATGTCTTTTTACATCTCATGTAGGCCATACTGGAGATGGTTTTTAACCCCAATCGGCATTGTTTGCAAACATGTACTGGTCACAGCCGGGGCAAATGATGTATGATGAAGTTTGTGATTTTTTAAAATAGGATGTTGATGCTGAATGCAGCGGTATTTTGTATCGCCAGAGCAGTTTATGGAACATACAGTAGAAATTTCCGGCGAGGATGCACGCCATATATCGAAGGTCATGCGCGGCAAAACCGGGGACAAAATGATTGTCAGCGACGGCCTTTCCCGCGAAGCGCTCGTGGAAATAACGGCCATTGAGCAGGGGACGGTAACCGCCTCCGTCGTGGAATGGCTCGAAATGGCGCATGAGCCTGCCGTCAAGGTAACGATCGCCCAAAGCTTGCCGAAAGGGGATAAGATGGAAACCGTCATTCAAAAATGCACCGAAATCGGCGCGGTTTCGTTTATTCCTTTCATCTCTGAGCGTACGATCGTTCAATACGACGCCAAAAAAGAATCCAAGCGGCTGGAACGATGGAATAAAATCGCCAAGGAGGCGGCGGAGCAGAGTCATCGGAACACGGTTCCGCAAGTAGCGCAGCCGCTTTCTTGGAAGCAGCTGCTGGCGACATTTCAAAACTACGGCGCCGTTTATTTTTGTTATGAAAAAGAAAACGGCCTGCTGCTGCGCGATGCGCTGAAACCGTTTATGCAGTCTATACAGGCGGACCAAGCGCGGAGTATCCTGCTCCTTGTAGGTCCCGAAGGCGGATTCAGCGAAGAAGAATGCCGGCAGGCAGAGGAAGCGGGAGCTGCGAGCATTGGGCTCGGCAGGCGGATCCTGCGCTGCGAAACAGCGGGAATGGTTGCCCTTGCGTGCATACTATATGAATCCGGAGAAATGGGGGGAGTTTGAAAATGCCATCCGTTGCATTTTATACACTAGGTTGCAAAGTGAATTTTTACGATACTGAAGCCATCTGGCAGCTGTTCAAAAAGGAAGGTTACGAGCAGGTTGATTTCGAACAGACAGCCGATGTTTATTTAATCAATACATGCACGGTGACCAACACCGGGGACAAAAAAAGCCGGCAGATCATCCGCCGCGCCGTTCGCCGCAATCCGGAAGCGATCATCGCGGTGACAGGCTGCTATGCGCAAACCTCGCCGGCCGAAATTATGGACATTCCCGGCGTGGATTTGGTCATCGGAAACCAGGACCGCGACAAAATCCTGTCGTACGTAAATGAAATTCGTGAAAAACGCGAGCCGATCAATGCGGTCCGCAATATTATGAAAAATCGCGTTTTTGAGGAAATGGACGTGCCCGATTTTGCCGATCGGACGCGCGCGTTCCTCAAAATTCAGGACGGCTGCAACAATTTCTGCACGTTCTGCATCATTCCATGGTCGCGCGGATTGTCCCGCAGCCGTGATCCGAAAAGCATCGTTACCCAAGCGCATCAGCTTGTGGAGGCGGGGTATAAGGAAATCGTCTTGACTGGGATCCATACCGGCGGTTACGGCGATGATCTCGAAAACTACCGTTTATCCGATTTGCTGTGGGATTTGGATAAGGTGGACGGGCTGCAGCGGATTCGTATCAGCTCCATCGAGGCCAGCCAGATTGACGAGAAAATGCTGGAAGTGTTAAACCGCTCGTCCAAAATGTGCCGTCATCTGCATATTCCGCTGCAGGCGGGAGACGACCACGTTCTGAAACGGATGCGCCGCAAATATACGACCGAGGAATTTTACAACAAGATGCAGATGATCCGTCAGGCCATGCCGGATGTCGGCATTACGACGGACGTCATTGTCGGCTTCCCGGGAGAAACGGATGAAATGTTCCGTAATGGCTACAACTTCATGAAGGAAATCAATTTCTCCGAAATGCATGTGTTCCCGTATTCCAAACGGAATGGTACCCCTGCGTCTCGGATGGAGGATCAGATCGACGAGGAGATCAAACATGAGCGCGTACGCGAATTGATCGCCCTGTCCGAGCAAATGCAGCTCTCTTATGCGGAGAAATTCGTAGGCCAGGTGCTGGACGTCATTCCAGAGGGCTCCAAAGAAACCCATGGAATAGGGAGAATGCACGGCTTTAGCGATAACTATTTGCAGCTTGTTTTTAACGGGTCCGAAGATCTTCAAGGTCATCTATGCCGCGTGAAATTGACCAAAGCAGGTATAAACGAATGCGAAGGGCAGCTTGTTCGGGTGCTGGACGGAACTGCGGACGCTGCAGTCTAATAGTGCGAGTTCAAAAAGATCGGCTTTCAGCACTGTCAAAAGCGGACTTTTTGAACAACCTCTAACATATTGCTGATCTAACAAGGATTTCATTTCCATGCAAGAAAAAGGAGATGAAGTCCTTGTTGTGCGGATGGAGCCCGCAAGAAAACGGCGCGATGATCCGAAATCCTGGGCTTTAATGGGATACACTTTAATCATTTTTCGCTGGTTATCATTTGCCAATACGGAGTTTTCTCCATATCGGCAAATAACATAGCGGCAGCGCTGCTGCCGAACAGATGATATTGAACAGCGTCTGGGCGCGGGCAATCTGGGCTCCGTCGTCTGCGGACAATGCTGCGGATAACCACTGCAGCTGTTCGATAAACGGCATAAACAGAAGCGCGCCGCCCAGGTTGAGCACAACATGCGTCCAGGCCACAAATTGGCCGGATTTCGTACTGCCGATAGCGGCAATGACCGCCGTTACGCAGGTTCCCACATTGGCTCCAAGCACGATCGCAATGCCGATCCCAACCGGCAGAGTGCCTGAGGCTGCGAGGGCAATCGCCAGTCCGATCACGGCGGCACTGCTGTGCATCAGCGCAGTTAATACCGCTCCGGCGGTAATTCCCCACCAGACATTATGGGCGGCCTGCGCAATGAACCAGCCGAACAGGCCGGTATTCTCCAGAGGAGGGCCGATCATTTGCATGACGCGGATGCCCAGCATAACTAATGCAAACCCCGCTATGGCGAGGGATATTAGCTGTATGGGCCGCCATAAATGCGCGCACGCACGCATGAAAAACGGTTTGTATTCGTCGGCAATGACCGCAAAGGTCCAGGCCAGGCCGGAGACGCCCAGCAAAGGCAATGCGATTTGGCCGATTTGCAGTCCGATCAGCTCGGTTGTGATGCAGGTCCCGATATTGGTCCCCAGAATAATGCCAAGCGTCCGTTCATACGTAAGCAGGCCGGCATTCACAAGGCCCATCGTCAGGACCGTAACGGCAGTGCTGCTTTGAAGTATCGCCGTAATACCTGTGCTGAACAGCATCCCTTTGAGCGGGGAAGAGGTCGCTTTCCGAAGAAAGGACGATAGCAGCGGTCCGGCCCAGCTGCCCAGGGCCGTTTCCATGATCTTCATGCCTGCCAGGAAGATGACCAGCCCGTAAATAACGGGAAAAATAATCGTATTAAACATGGTGAGGGCTCTCCTTTAAAGTGTGTGTTCAAAAAGGCCGATTTTCAGCACCGAGAAGGTTGGATGAAGCTAGGGACGAAAGGAGCGGAGCGTACGTAGTAGGTACGTGAGCACCGGATGGCCCGGCTGAATTCAAGATTCGATGCCGAGTTCACCTCCTGATTCACTTCGTGTTAGATATAGAATTTATAAGTTATCAGCAAAGCTGATGAAATTCTATATCGCAAGAAAACCTACCTTTGCATCGCGGCCCTTTCATCCTTGGACTGACCTCGATTAGTTTTCTTAAGATATCAGAAAGTATAAACTTCAAAGGAATTTGCATCCTGATATCGCAAGAAAAACTACAGCTAAAGGTGGTCTGTCTGCTGTGACAGTACGTCAATAGATGTTTTTCTTATCAAAAGTGGACTTTTTGAACAACCTCTTAAAGGGTTCTTGTCCATGTATTACTTATATGTTTCAGACAGGACGGGCATGACTTTGATAAAGGGCGGCCAAAGGGCGTTATTTATTTGGAAATAAGAGTTTGGCATAATGTAAATATACGAAACAGATATAGGAGTAGGGGTGGACAAGTTGGCAACCGTCATTCTTCAAAAAGGCCGAAAAAAAAGGCTGGAACAGGGACATCCCTGGATTTATAAAAATGAGATTGAAGCCGTGGAAGGCAATCCTCTCCCGGGGGATCTCGTTCATGTGGTAAACCATCAAGGACGTTATCTGGCGACGGGGTACTACAATCCGGCATCGCAAATTACGGTGCGTGCCGTTTCTTACCGCGAAATCGGGCACATGGACCAGGCCTTTTTCGCCGAACGTTTTCTTGCTTGTCTCAAACATCGGGAACGCTTCCTGAATGAAGGAAATGCGTACCGGCTTGTATACGGCGAGGCTGATTTTTTGCCTGGGCTGATCGTCGACCGATTCGATGATGTACTGGTAATCCAGCTTTTGACGCTCGGAATGGATGCCCGCCGCAAAGAGATCGTAGATGCGCTGGTTGAAGTAATGAACCCGAGAGGCATCTATGAACGAAGCGATGTGCCGATCCGCGAGCTTGAAGGGTTGGAGCAGAGGAAGGGCGCGGTATATGGGGATTGTCCTCGGTATGTAACAGTTCGGGAGAACGGCCTTCTAATCCGCGTGGATATCGAAGAGGGGCAGAAAACCGGGTATTTCTTTGACCAACGGGAGAACCGTGCCTCTATCGAGCCGCTGATGACTGGTTGGGGCGGACGCAGCGGCATCACCATACAGGATGTCGAAGAAAACGGGCAGATGGTGAAACGTCCGGTCAATAAAAGCGGAAAAATCGTTACATTCCCGTATTGGGACGGTGCTACGGTCTTGGAATGCTTTTCGCATACGGGCAGTTTTACGCTGCATGCCTGCAAATATGGGGCTAAAAAAGTGACCTGTCTGGATATTTCACAGCATGCGATCGACAGCGCGAGCGAAAACGTGGAATTAAACGGCTTTGGCGACCGGGTGGAGTTCGTGGTGGACGATGCATTCCAATATTTGCGTTCCCAGGTCAAGGGACTGGAGGAAAGACAAAAGCGTGCAGCCAGCGTTTCCGAGAAGGTGGACACCTCGCAGAAAATGACTGCAGGCGGCGGCAGAACCTGGGATGTGGTTATTTTGGATCCGCCGGCATTCGCCAAGACCAAAAGCGCGGTCAAAGGCGCCTGCAGAGGGTATAAAGACATAAACCTTCATGGCATGAAGCTGGTCAATGAAGGCGGATACCTGGTAACGGCAAGCTGTTCGTACCATATGCGCCCGGATCTATTTCTTGCGACCATTCAGGAAGCGGCGGCCGACGCCGGCAAAATTTTGCGGTTGATCGAATGGCGCGCGGCAGGGAAGGACCATCCGCAAATTTTGGGCGTGGACGAAGGGCATTACTTGAAATTCGCGATTTTTGAAGTTCGAAGCAGGACATTTTAAGTGTGAGTCCAAAAAGATCGGTTTTCAGCAGCCGGCAGGGTCTAAAGCAGATCCCGCCGGCTGTTTTATATCCAGGGATACGATGTGACCAATCATTACCGTTAAGCTCTTTTGATAAATGAGTGATAGAATAGTTTAGGTCTTTGTCTTTTGTTTGCAGGGACAAGTTGTGCCGGAACAAACATATGTTCTACTATACGGCGATTATGATATACTAAATGATATATTTGTTGATTCTATTTCAGAAATTGAATTTCATAGAGCGACAGAAATCCGTAAATATTGGAGATTGCCCCGGAGTTTCGGTGAAATCTCATATACATAGATTAAAGGAGGAAGCATAATGCCGGTTCATTTTCTGATCGGACGTTCGGGAAGCGGAAAAACGACAACCATTCTCGAAGATATTTCATCCAGGCTGGGGACGGCGCCGCAAGGAAAGGCGATGATATTGCTGGTTCCGGAACAAGGCTCGTTTCAGGCCGAGCACGGGCTGGTCACGACTGGACGAGTTAAGGGAAGCGTGAGGGCCCAAGTGCTGAGCTTCCGTCGTCTGGCTTACCGCGTTATGCAGGAGACCGGGGGAGCAGCACGTATTGCGATCAGCGATGAGGGCAAAAAAATGCTGCTCTATAAAATCATTCAGCATCGTAAAGACGAGCTGAAGCTTTTTGGCGCTTCTGGAGATCAGCTCGGGTTTGTCGGCCGGCTGAGCGACGTATATACCGAAATGAAGCGTTATTGCATCGATTCCTCTGCCGTGAAGCAGGTGTTGGACCAGATGGCGCATATGCCGGGAGCCACGCCGATCCTGCGCAGCAAACTTGAGGATTTATGGACGATATACAGGGATTTCGAGCAGGAAATGTCCCCGCTGTACATCGATGAGGAGGATCATTTAATCCGGCTGGCAAGCGCGGTGAAAGACTCCGATTATTTGCGGGATGCGGACATATGGATCGACGGTTTTCACGGATTTACCCCGCAGGAGCTTGAGGTTGTCGGCCAGCTGATGGTTCATGCCGGATCGGTAACCGTCTCGCTGACGCTTGACAGGCTTTATGACGGGGCGAGCATGCCGCATGAGCTGGATTTGTTCCATCCGACTGCGACCACTTTTATTAAGCTTAGAGGAATGGCGGAGGACCTTGGACTGGAGATCGGACATTCGGTTCTTGCACCGCCAGTTCTTCCCCGTTTTCAGGATAGCCCGGTGCTGGCCCATCTGGAACGGGGGTATGACCGCAGGCTGCGTTATCAGGGTGCTATGGGTGAAGGCGCCGAAGGGATTGAAGGGATTTCCATTTATCAAGCCGCGGGGCGCCGTGCGGAAGTTGAAGGCGCGCTGCGTGAGATGCTCAGGCTCGCCCGCGAAGAAGGTGTGCGCTATCGGGAAATGGCTGTGTTTGTCCGGAATCTTGGGGATTACGAGCATTTTGTCCTGCCTTTGTTTCAAGATTATGGCGTTCCGCTGTTCCTGGATCAGAAAAGAAGCGAGCTGCATCATCCGCTAGTTGAATTCATACGCGCCGCGCTGGACGTGGTTCGGCGTTTCTGGCGGCACGAAGATGTATTTCGGTGCGTAAAAAGCGAGCTGCTGCTTCCGCTGGACGGATCGCTGACGCGAGAGGATATGGACCGGCTCGAAAACTACGCGCTTGCTTGCGGCATACAGGGTTACCGTTGGACGGATGGACGCCCGTGGAAAGGGATGCCAAGCTTGTCGCTTGAAGAGGGCGGAACCACGGAACAGAAAACGGCCGAGGAAATGCTGGAGCTGATGGAGCGCTGCCGGAGCGCGGTGGCTTCGCCGCTGTCCGCTTTTGATAAAAGAATCCGGCGCGCCAAGACGGCCCGGGAAATGAGCGCGGCGGTATATAGTTTACTTGAGGATGCCGATATTCCGCGGAAACTTGATGCGCGCAGCCGGGAGGCGCTGCAAAACGGCCGACCGGAGTCTGCGAGGGAACATCGGCAGCTGTGGGGAGAAGTGCTTGATTTGCTGGACCAGATTGTCGAGATGATGGGTGAGGAAAAGATGGCGTTCGACCTGTTTGCCGGCATTTTGGAAACAGGGCTTAGAGAGCTGAAGCTCGGATTGGTGCCTCCCGCGCTGGATCAGGTGCTGGTCGGAACGATGGACCGCACCCGTACGAGCGGCATCAAATATGTTTTTTTGCTTGGGGTAAATGACGGCGTGATTCCGGCGGTATACCAGGAGGACGGGATTATAACCGAGCAGGAACGCTCCATGCTCGCCGATACCGGCCTGGAATTGGCGCCAGGCATATCGCGCAAGCTGCTGGACGAAAGGTTCCTGATCTACAACGCTCTTACGTCCGCAAGCAGTCATGTGTGGATCAGTTATCCCGCAGCCGATGACGAAGGGAAGGAGCTTCTGCCCTCGGAAGTGGTGCGGCATTTGACCAAAATGTTCAAGGGACTTAAGATCAAGCAGCTGTTGACACAGCCGGGAGCGGATCAGCCGGCCTTTGAGCATGAAGCCTATATCGAGCATCCGCGCCAAACGTTAAGCCATCTGATTGTCCAGCTGCAAAGATGGAAGCAGGGCGCCAAGATGCCTGAACTATGGTGGAACGTGTACAACTGGTATCTTCAGGATCCGACCTGGCGCGGGCCTCTGGATATGCTGCTGCGCTCCCTCTTTTACCGGAACGAGACGCGGACGCTTACGGCAGGCACCAGCCGCAAGCTCTACGGCAGCAAGGTCCGCACCAGCGTATCGCGGATGGAAAGGTTTGCGGCATGTCCGTTTTCGCATTTTGCATCCTATGGCTTGAAGCTGAAAGAACGGCAGCTGTACCGCTTGCAGGCGCCTGACATCGGGCAGCTTTTCCATGCGGCTTTGAGTGCGATGGCTGCCAAGCTGAAGGAGCAGCAGCGCAGCTGGGGCAGTCTTACGGTTGAGGAATGCCGGAGGGAAGCGGAGATGACGGTGGAACGGCTGGCCCCGATGCTTCAAGGCGAAATTTTGCTCAGTTCGAAAAGATACGGTTACATTTCGCGCAAGCTGAAAAATATTGTGGGCAGGGCATCGATCATCCTGGGAGAGCATGCGCGGCGCGGCAACTTCGAACCGGTTGGCTTGGAGCTCGACTTCGGCCCTGGAAAACCGCTGCCGCCGCTTACGTTCGAGCTCGACAACGGATCGGTCATGGAGGTTGTCGGCCGGATTGACCGCGTCGATATGGCGCAAGGGGAAGACGGATTGCTGCTGCGCGTGATCGACTATAAATCAGGACAGAAGGACCTTAGACTGCATGAGGTTTATTACGGGCTTGCCCTGCAGATGCTCACCTATCTCGACGTTTTGCTTACTTATGCGGAAGATTGGCTGGGCAGCAAGGCGCTGCCTGCCGGCACGCTTTATTTCCATGTTCATGATCCTATTTTGCAGTCCGCCAACGGCATGACGATGGAGCAGGCGGCGGAGGAACTGCTCAAGCGTTTCAAAATGAAAGGGTTGCTGATGGCCGACCGTGATGTCGTGTCATTAATGGATACCTCTTTGGATAAGGGTTACTCGTCTATTTTGCCGGTTGCAGTCAAAGCGGATGGAAGCTTCTACAGCAGCGCATCGGTTGCGAGCCCCGAGCAGTGGGAGGATTTGCTTAGCTCCGTCCGGCACAGTATCGAAACCATCGGCACGAGGATCACGGAAGGCGATGTCAATATCCAGCCGTATCGTATTCAACAGGAGACAGCCTGTACGTTCTGCCCGTTCAAACCCGTCTGCCAGTTTGACGAAGCGGTTGAAGGGAACCATTACCAATTGCTGGGCAAACCGGATAAATCGCAGATGTGGAAATTGCTGTCCGAACGAAAAGGAGGAGAACAATCTTGAGCCTGTTACCTAAACCTGAAGGCAGCCAGTGGAGTGACGACCAGTGGCGGGCGATTGCGGAAACCGGTGATGACATTCTTGTGGCCGCTGCTGCCGGATCGGGCAAAACTGCAGTGCTTGTGGAACGGATTATCCGGAAAATCATGGACAACGGGCAGGGATTCAGCGTGGATCGTCTGCTTGTGGCCACCTTCACCAAAGCAGCCGCGGCGGAAATGCGGGACCGCATCCGCCAGGCCCTGGATCAGCAGCTTGAGTTGGATCCCGACAATGTGCACTTGCGCCGTCAGCTGGCGCTGCTTGGCCGGGCATCCATCACCACGCTGCATTCGTTTTGCCTAGAGGTCATCCGGCGTTATTATCAGATGATCCCCCTTGACCCTAACTTCCGCATTATCAATGAAAATGAAGCCGAGCTTTTGCGCCAGGAAATCATGGACGAACTGTTTGAAGAAAAATACGGTGCGGAAAACGAAGACAGTGATTTTATAAGGTTGGTGGATTGGTTCAGCGGAGAACGCAGCGACGACGCGATGCATCTTCTCGTTCAAAAGCTGTATGATTTTTCGCGCAGTCATGCTTGGCCTGATCGGTGGTTGAGAAGCATGGCGGAAGCCTTTGAAGTCAATGATACGGCGACTCTGGGACAAACCGCCTGGGTGCAGAGCATTCTGCAGGATGCCCGCCTGGCTTTGGCAGGCGCGGAAGGGCTCCTTCGACAAGCGCACGGACTTGCGATGGTACCGGGAGGTCCCGGCGCATATGCGGATAACCTGAATGCCGACCTCGAGATGATCTGCGCTTTGCAGGCAGCGATGGAGAACTGTGCTTGGGAGGAACTGTATGATGTTTTTCAGGGTACTTCTTTCGGTAAGCTGAAAAGCGTACGCAAGGAAGAAACGGATCCGCAGCTGCAGGAACGCGTCAAGGAGCTGCGCGAGGCGGTCAAAAAGACGGTAAACGACCTGCGCGGCGCGCTGTTTGGCCGTCCTGCGGAAGCTTTTTTGGCGGAATTGAATGAGGCGGCCCCGCTAATGAGGGAATTGGCTGAGCTTGTCATTCAGTTCGGTGAGCGTTATGAATCGGAAAAACGGCAGCGGGGAGCGGTCGATTTCAATGATTTGGAGCATTACTGCCTGCGGATTCTGCTTCATCGCGATTCGACGCCTGAGCATCCGATGCCTTCAGACGCGGCTGTGGAATACCGCGAGCAATTCGATGAAGTATTGCTTGACGAATACCAGGACACCAACAGCGTTCAGGAGACGATCGTCAACCTGATCTCCAGGGAGCTGCCCGGCAACCGTTTTATGGTTGGCGACGTCAAGCAAAGCATATACAGGTTCCGGCTGGCTGAACCAGGACTATTCCTGGATAAATACCGCAGATACGGAAGCAGTGGCGGCACCGGCATCCGCATTGATCTGGCGCGGAATTTCCGCAGCCGGATGGAAGTGGTGAATGCGGTCAATGTGATTTTCCGCCAGATCATGAACGAAACGGTAGCCGAGATCGGCTACGATGAACGGGCCGAGCTGGTATATGGCGCATCTTTCCCTGGTGCGGAGCAGGATACGCAGGGAGACGGCTCGAACCCTTATGCGCCTGAGCTTCTTTTGATCGACCGGGCCGGAAGCGGCCCTGCGGTAGAAGAGACTCAGGAGGGGAACGGCGAAGGTTTCGTACAGGAAAGCGAAATGCTGGAGATGGAGACGGCGCAGCTCGAAGCGCGGGCCATTGCCCAAAAGATCCGGAACATGATGGGCGATACGGCTGCCAAACCTTTGCTCGTTTACGATAAGGGGCTGAAGGAAATGAGGCCGGTGCAATACGGGGATATGGTCATTTTGCTCCGTTCGGCTTATCTTTGGGGACCCCTGATCATGGAGGAGCTCAAGCAGCTTGGCATCCCTTGCGACGGCGAGCAAAGCCGCGGTTACTTTCAGGCGACGGAAGTGGAAGTAATGCTGTCCCTCCTGCAAATCATCGATAATCCGCTGCAGGATATTCCGCTTGCAGGCGTACTTCGTTCACCCATTGTCGGATTGACTGAAGAGGAATTGGCGCAGATTCGACTGGCCCAGAGCGGTTCCTTTTACGATGCGCTGGTTGCGTCGGTACGGATCGGGACGGAGGCGGTTGACGATGCGGCAGCGCAGGAGCTCTTCAGAGGGCGGTCGGAGGCCGCGGCTGCTTTGGCCGGAGAGATTCATGGCGGCACCAGCGATTTGGCGCATATTCCTATCCTTGACATCGACCAAGGCATTTCGCCAAGACTAAGACATAAAATTCATAATTTCATCATGCAGCTGGAAAGCTGGCGCAATGCGTCCCGGCAAGAAAATCTGGGCGATCTGATCTGGCGGGTTTACCGGGAAACGGGATATTTGGATTGGGTCGGCGGGTTGCCGGGGGGCATCGAACGCCAAAACAACCTGAAGGCTTTGCATGACCGTGCCGTCCAGTTTGAACAGACGACCTCATCAAGGGGATTGTTCCGTTTTCTGACCTTCGTGTCCCGGCTTCGCGACCGCGGCGGCGATCTTGGCGGCGGCAGCGGGACCGATCACAAGGATCATGCGGTCCGGATTATGACGATTCATAAGAGCAAGGGCCTTGAGTTCCCGGTTGTTTTCCTTGCAGGCATGTCCAAAACCTTTAATCAGCAAGATTTAAACGCTTCTTTTCTTATGCATAAAGAGCTGGGTTTCGGACCCAAGTTCGTGGACGAGGAGAAGCGGGTAAGCTTCCCTACGCTTCCAAACCTTGCGATCCGCCGCAGATCGCAGCTGGAGCTGCTGGCCGAGGAGATGAGGGTGCTGTATGTCGGCTTGACGCGCCCTAAAGAAAAACTGATTCTGATCGGTACGGTCAAGGATCTGGGCAAAAAGGTATCGGCCTGGGCACAAGTGCTGGAGCGGCCCGAATACATGCTGCCGGATTATTTGCTCGCCAAAGGACGCAGCTACATGGATTGGGTCGGTCCGGCACTCATCCGCCACCCGGGAGCCGCTCATGTGCGGGAAACGCAGGGACTTGGCACCGCCGTTTCGCCGGTCTTATCGTCCGATCCTTCCGCCTGGAAAGTGTCGGTGCTGACGGTGGACGAGCTTTCGCTTGCGGTACTCGGCGGCTGGGAAGAGGAAGATGAATCGACGCCAGAACGGAAACAGCGGCTGCATGCTTTGCTGCAGCGCCGGCACGTGGATGTGGAGGAAGGAGTGAACTGCCCGGGCGAGGCTGCCGTCGGATCGCGTCTGTCCTGGACGTATCCGTATGGGATGGTTACGAAGCTGGCGGCCAAAACATCCGTATCGGAAATGAAAAAGCTGCTGGCGCTTCAGGAGCAGCCATCCTTGAATTGGCTCGAGGACAAACAGCTCCACAGGGAATTGACGGAAAGCACGGATGTTTCGGCCTATACGCTTCAGCTCCGGCGTCCGAAATTTATGGAACGGGATGCGCTCACGCCTACGGAGCGCGGCACGGTGTACCATACGCTTATGCAGCACATCCCGCTGGGACAAGGCGTGGTCGATGCCGCAGTCGTAGAAGAAACAGTCAGCCGGCTGGTGGAACGCGAGCTGCTGCGGGGCGACCAGGCAGCGATCATCCGCCCGGAAGAAGTCAGCATGTTTTTTGCCTCGGAGGTGGGAGCAAGGCTGCTGGCGGCGGAGTGGTCGGCCCGTGAAATGCCGTTCAGCTACGGTTTGACGGCAGAGGAGGCGCATAAGGGACTGTTTGCGCAGGACCTTGTTATGCAAGGCAATGCCGATTTGTTTGAGATTTCCGCATTAAGCGGGGAAACGGTGCTGATTCAAGGCGTTGTCGATTGCCTATTCCGCCAGGAAGGCAAACTTGTGCTCGTGGATTATAAAACGGACCGAGTTCTGGAGCACAGGGGCGGCATCAACGCTCTTGCCGAACAGTACAGATTTCAGCTTAATTTGTATGCCAAGGCGCTTAAAGATATTTTGCATGAAGAAGTCAGCGAGAAATGGCTGTACTTCTTTGATGGGGGACATGCGGTGCGCTTGTGATACGTTTTTTGAGCGGATTTTGACCATGGATGAGTTTAAGCATAGAAAATCTCTGGGAGCAACAGCGATCGAAAGAACATTTCGCCCGGCTGCCTTCATCCGCTCAAGCATTTGTTCGACTTATATAGGCGAGAGCCGCCGGACATCCGGAGACCTCACATGGAAAGGGGAGAAAGCGGGCATGCGGATATTGCACACCGGTGATTGGCATTTCGGAAAAACGCTTGAAGGCCGCAGCAGGCTGAGAGAGCAGGAAGATTTCGTGGACGAACTCGTCCGGATCGCAAACGAGCAGCAGGCGGATATGATTTTGATGGCGGGAGACGTGTATGACTCCGTCAATCCGCCCGCTGCGGCGGAGCAGCTTTTTTATGAAGCTTGTGCAAGACTGACGGAGAATGGGAGGCCGCTGGTAGTCATTTCGGGCAACCATGATCAGCCCGAGCGGGTCGCTTCGGTATCACCGCTGGTTGCCCGCCAAGGAATTACGCTCATCGGGCTTCCGGTGGCTGAACCGGTATCGGTTGGCATCTCCCGGACCGGGGAGACAGCCAAGATCGCGGCACTTCCGTATCCTTCCGAATCAAGGCTGAATGAACTGCTGTCCGCGGAAGGGGTGGAAGATGAGCTGCGCAGGGCATACAGCGCCCGCGTAGGCATGCTGATGGACAAGCTGGCACAAGGATTTTCCCCGAAAACCGTCAATCTGGCGATGAGTCATATATACGTTCTGGGCGGCCTGGAATCCGATTCCGAGCGTCCGATCCAGGTTGGAGGGGCTTATACGGTTGACCCGTCAGCGTTATCCATCGGGGCCCAATATACGGCGCTTGGGCATCTTCACCGCCCACAGGCGGTTAAAGGGGACGGCATCATCCGGTACAGCGGCTCCCCGCTTGCCTACAGCTTTTCAGAGGCAGGCCAGGCGAAGTCCGTCATGATGCTGGATGTTGCTCCGGGAGAGATACCGGCAATGGAAGAGATTTATCTCGCTTGCGGCAGGCCGCTGGTACGCTGGAAGGCAAAAGGAGGGCTTGAGGAGGTATACCGCTGGCTCGACGAAGGCAGGGATGCACTGGCCTACATAGATCTGGAAGTATTTCTTACCGAATCGATGTCTCTCGGCGATATTCAACGTTTGCGCAAAAGCAGAGACGGTTTTGTTCATATTCGGCCGATTTATCCGGAGATGGAGCTGGAGCAGGAGCATTACGAGCGGTCCGGGCTTCCGGTTTCCGAGCTGTTTCGCAGGTTTTACCAGCGCCAGAGCGGCGGTGCCGAACCAGGGGATGAATTGGTGCAGCTGTTTCTTGAGCTTGTGGAAGAAGACGAGCAGCCGAAGGAGGAGAATGCCGTATGAAGCCGATCACGCTTAAGCTTTCCGGCCTGCAAAGCTACAGGGAATTGCAGCAGATTGATTTCGAAGATTTATGCGATATGGGCTTGTTCGGTATTTTCGGGCCGACCGGCAGCGGCAAATCCACTTTGCTTGATGCCATGACGCTCGCCTTGTACGGCAAGGTTGAACGGGCCGTAAACGGCACACAGGGGATTATGAACCATTCGGAGGATGCCCTGTTTGTTTCTTTCCGCTTCGAATTGTCTTCCGCCGAAGGCAAACACCGTTATCGCGTTGAGCGGCGATTCAAGCGTACGGGCGAGTTGTCCATCAGCAATACGGTCAGCCGATTTATCGAGATCACCGCCGAAGGCGAAAATATCATCGCCGACAGACTTGCTGAGGTAACGCGCTGCGTCGAGGAAAAAATCGGCCTGAAAATGGACGACTTTACGCGGGCGGTTGTTCTGCCCCAAGGGAAATTTGCCGAATTTCTTTCCTTAAAGGGCAGCGAGCGAAGACAAATGCTGCAGCGGCTGTTTCATTTGGAGCGGTATGGAGATCAGCTTGGCATGAAGCTCAGCCGCCGGATCAAGGAAAACGACGGGGCCCTGAAAGCCGTGGAAGCGGAACAGCAAGGTTTGGGGGAAGCAGGGGAGGAAGCGCTCAAGGCTGCGGAAAAGCAGCTTAGCGAAGCGGTCGTCCACGCAGAATCTATGCGGACGAAGCTCCAGCGTTTGACCCGGGAGGTTGAAGAAAAGGGCAAGATTCGCGAGCGGCAGCTGGAGAAAAACCGGAAGCAGGCTGAACTTGATCGGCTGCAGGCGGCGGAGGAAGAAATGCGGCGGCTTGAGCTGAAGCTTGAAAAGTCCGCGGCATCGGCGGCTATAATGCCTGCACTCGCTTTATGGCGGGAGAGTTTGCAGGAACTGAAGCGGAAAGAAGCGGACAGGGCAATGCTGAAGATGGCTGCGGAGCGGGCAGAGCAGGCAGCAGCCGAAGCCGGTGCCGCAGATGATACGGCACAGGAAGCCTTGGCCGCGGGCGAACCCAAACTTCTGCAGCGTCGGGAGCAGCTTGAGCAGGCGGTTGTCCTGCAGCGGGAACGCGATGCCGTCAAAGCGCTTTATGAGCAGCTTGAACATCAGCAAAAGGAAACAGCCGGTGGAGTGGAAGGGCTGCGGCAGTCGCTTGCCAAAGAACAGGAGCTTTTGAACAGGGGTACGCAGAAGCAGGCAGAACTGCAGGAGCAGTTGCACGGCTTGGAAATCACGTCCAAAGAACGCAGCCTTGTCCAGAAGGCAATGCAGCTGCGGCAGATGCTGAGTTCCGCTGCAGAACGCGAGCTCAAAGCAAACAAGGAACTTGAGCAGCAGCAAGCGAAGCTGGCGGCAGTCCTGGAGAAGCTGGAGCTGACAGAAAAAGAACGGCTGCAAATGCAGGAACGGGAGCAGGCATTTGCCATCCGGGCCGGCGGCTGTTACGCGGAGGCTGGGAAGCTGGCGCTGCTGACGGAAAGCGAGCTTCTGGCCATCGATGCCGATGAGCGGCGGCTGCGGGAGGAACTCCGGCAGGAGCAGCTGCACAGCTTGTCGCTGGCGCTAGCGGCGGAGCTTGGGCCAGGGCAGCCATGCCCGGTCTGCGGCTCTCTTGACCATCCTGCGCCAGCCCGTCCAGATGCGGCTGAAGCTAAGCTGCATGAAGATGTGCTCGTGCAGCTGCAAGGCCTTAAAGCCCGGCTGCAGGAGGGCAAATACGCCCAGCGGCAGCTTGTTCAGGAATGCTCCGGTCTGCTGGATGGGACAGGTGCATCCGAATTGCCGGAGGGAATGGCACAAGCGGCCGCGGCCGCGGAATGGCAAGGGAAGCCGGCTCGGACGGAGAGTTCCCCGATCGTTACGTGGGAGGAGCGTCTGCATATGCTGGAAGCTTCCCGAAGCAGCCTTTCGGGTGAACTTAAGGCTTTGAAGACAGAACGTTCCGAACTGAATGACCAAGGTGAAGTTTTGCGGCAGCAAGCGCTCAAGCAGACCGCAGAAGCCGACACATGCAAAGCTGTACTGCAACAGTTAAAGGCAAACCTCGAACAGTTGAGCGAAGAAATATCGAAATTGAAGGTGCAGTGGGCCGAAGAGCTTGGGGACATTCCTTACGAAGAAGCGGAGAATCGCTGGTCCAAGATGCAGAATCAGGACCGGGAAGCGGAAGAGGTGAAGGATCGCCTGCGCCGGAGCATCCCATTCCTGGAAGAGAAAAAAAATGCCGTCCAGTCTTTGGAACAAAACCTGCTGGAAGCGGAAAAGCGGATGATCCAGTTGGAAGCCGAACTCCGCGGCAAACGGGAGCTATTGCAAGAGAAACAGGAGCGTCTGCGTACCTGGATAGGCGACCAGCAAGCCGAAGGGCTGTTGGAAGCATGCGTGCGGGAGCTGGGAGCGCTGCGAGAGACGGCAGCCGAAGCGAAACGCTCCAGACAGGCCGCTGAGCTGGCCAAGCATGAAAGCGCCAAAGCATATGCCATGTCCCGTCAAGCCGAGGAGTCGGCCGCCGCGCATCATGAAGCTGCAGCCAAACGTTGGGAGCAGCAGCTGGCGGATTCCGCATTTGCCAATATGGCCGAAGTGGAAGAGGCTCATATTCCGCCACAGGAAGCAGAGCAGCTTGGACTGAAGGTCCGGCAGCACCGGGACCGGGAACGGGATCTTGTGGCAGCTATCCGTCATATAGACGAGCAGTTGATCGGCAGTTCGCTAACCGAAGAAGAGTGGGTGAATGCGAGCCGCGAGCTTGAGATGGCCCGCCAGCTGGGCGAAGAAGCGCTTCAGCGCAAGGGCCGGGCGGAACGGGACCTAGAGGATATCCAGAAACGCCATGTCCGTTGGAAGGAGCTCGAGCAGCTGCGGCTTGAGCGGCAGCGGGAAGCGGAGAAGCTTGCCAAGCTGCAGTCCTGTCTGCGCGGCAATGCTTTTGTCGAATATATCGCGGAGGAACAGCTGATGCAGGTCAGCCAATCGGCGTCCCAGCGCCTAAGATTCCTCACCAAGCAGCGTTATTCGCTTGAGGTGGACTCCGGGGGCGGCTTTCTGATCCGCGATGATGCGAACGGCGGGGTGCGCAGACCGGTTTCGACGCTGTCCGGAGGGGAGACCTTCCTTACGTCCCTGTCTTTGGCCTTGGCGCTGTCCGCACAGATTCAGCTCCGCGGACAATATCCTCTCCAGTTCTTTTTCCTGGACGAGGGTTTCGGAACGCTTGATCCAGAGCTGCTGGAGACGGTCATCACATCCCTGGAGCGGCTTCATAACGACCATCTTTCGGTTGGCGTCATCAGCCACGTGCCTGAACTCAGGGCGCGGTTGCCGCGCAAGCTTATTGTCATACCGGCCGAACAGGCGGGCGGGGGCTCGAAAATTATGACGGAACAAATGTAGTGATGTTTTTCACAGTTACAGCTGCAAGCAGCTGTTATAATACAGTCAAGCCGACATCTTGTTTATGAAGCACCCCGGCGGACGTATGGCAGGGATCGTTATTCCTTAACATACGTCCGTGCGAAGCAAAGCTGGCATCCAGCTTTAGCGGGTGCTTCTTTTTTTTTGACTGCATACCGCTATGGCGGCCATACAACATTATGGATACAATGCCGCATGTCCATCCGCCAATTGCAAGGCCTATAATAGGAATGCAGCTGCATCAACGTTTTTCTCTGAATCGAGTAGCCTTTTGCCCAGTTTTGAATATGATGATCCTGTAAATTGCTAACTGGGGAGGATCAATACAGTGGAAAAGATTGGGGCCAAAGAAGTATGTAAAAAACATATTTATCGCTATGTGAGAGTTACGATGGTGGATGGAAGTTCTCATGATGGATTTATTGAACATGTCGATGAGGAGAATGTATATCTTGCAGTGCCGGTCGGCCATGAAAACATACCGCACCATCATCATGGCCATGTGAGTCCATATCATTACGGCGGCTGGGATCCTTGTTTCCGATTCCCGGCACCTGATTCGCGGGCGTTTTTTCCTTATTACGGATTCGGTTACCCGTTTTTTGGTTACCCGTACGGACGCCGCTTTAACCGGCTGGTTTTGCCGCTGGCTGGCCTGACCGCGCTTTCGCTGCTTCCGTTTTTTTAATCGGATCTGGCTGGATTCGCCGTTTCGTCCAATATCGAGGTAAAGGGCTTTCCTGCCGGGAAGCTCTTTTTTTTAAGATTATAGAATTTATAAATTTTCTTGCTACGCTGAACAATTCTATAATCGCAAGAAAAACATCCGCTAAATGCGGTCTGTCTTCCTAGAAAGTACGTCGATAGACGTTTTTCTTATAGAATTTATAATTTTTTTTGGGCCCCGCAAAATATTTGGAATAAGCATCGAAGCACAGGCTCCACTTCGGGGGTTATTTTTTGCCCGAACATTGGACGTGCCGCCCCGAAATCCGGTATGATGAAATCATCCAAAAAAAATATTACATATCGGAGGCGACAAATCATGGACTGTCTCTTTTGCAAAATTATCGAAGGAAGCATTCCTTCGCAAAAGGTTTTTGAAAATGAAAGAATTTTGGTGTTCAAGGATATTCAGCCGGCGGCACCGGTGCATGTGCTAATTATTCCCAAGAAGCATATCGCTTCCATGAACGATGTGGAGGAGCAGGATCTTCCGCTTATTGCCGAGATGCATCAGGTTGCTCAGCAGGTTGCGAAGGAACTGGGCGTCGCGGATACCGGTTACCGCCTGATCAACAACTGCGGACCGGACAGCGGCCAAGCTGTGCACCATATTCACTACCATCTGCTTGGCGGGGCCAAACTGGGGGCTCTGACAGGGATTTCGGACTCGCATTCGTAAATCGGTTTGCGGGATTTCAAGATGCTTTCTGAAAAAATAGGCATCAAGGTTGACACCCTATTTCTCTTTCACCTATAATTAAGTTTGATGAACCGTGTTATTGCTCTTGGACGGTCTGGTCGGAGGGAGGGAAAACTGGTGTCTGAAACTAAAGTTCGCAAAAACGAGTCTATTGATGCTGCACTTCGCCGCTTTAAGCGCTCCATCGCTAAGGATGGTGTATTGGCTGAGGTGAAGAAACGCAAGCATTATGAGAAGCCAAGCGTAAAGCGCAAGAAAAAGTCCGAGGCTGCTCGTAAGAGAAAGTTTTAGGAGGAACTGAACGATCATGAATCTTAGCGAACGATTGAACGAAGATATGATACAAGCGATGAAGAGCAAAGACAAGTTCAAGCTCTCCACTATTCGAATGGTTCGTTCAACGATCAAGAATCTTGAAATAGATTTGAAAAGAACTTTGGATGACAACGAAGTGCTTGATATCCTCAGTCGTGAAATTAAACAGCGCAAAGATGCCCTCCAAGAATTTAAAAAAGCAGGTCGTGACGATCTTGCGACAACTGTCGAAGCGGAAATTGAAATTATCGGTCAGTACCTTCCCGAACAGCTTTCCGAAGAAGAAATAAAAGTTATTGTACAGCAGACCATCCAGGAAACCGGTGCTTCTTCGAAAGCCGACATGGGGAAAGTGATGAGCGCGCTGATGCCGAAAGTCAAAGGCCGCTCAGACGGAAAAATCGTGAACCAGGTGGTTCAACAATTTCTGCAATAAATCGAAACGTGAAACACCCCTTTTTAGGGGTGTTTTTTCATGGTGTTGAAACGTAGAACCTTTTACTGCGTAATAACTACTATTGGCGGAACAATATATTATAATGAAGTTGAAAGGAGGGGAAGGATGATGAATACATACAGCAGAATAAGAAATTCAATGATGTGGTTACTGGTTCTCTTTGTGCTGATTGCAGGGACAGCGGCGTTTGTCCCGGGTCTGGCGGAAGCGGAAGCTGAGAAAGCAGCACCTGTTTATATCATTCCGGTGGAACAGAAAATCGAGACCGGGCTTGAAAAATTCCTGAAGCGCGGATTCAAGGAGGCCGAAAAATCAAATGCCGGCCTGATCGTATTGGAGATCGATACGCCGGGCGGGCTTGTAAATACGGCGCAGAATATCGGCAAAATGATCCGCGAGAGCAAAATCAGGACGGTTGCTTACATACATGGCAACGCCGCCTCCGCCGGCAGCTACATTGCCCTAAATGCGGATAAAATAGCGATGACTCCGGGGAGCATGATCGGCGCGGCCGCGATCGTGGACAGTACGGGGAAACGGGTGGATGACCCTAAACTTGTGGCCGCCTGGAAATCCGAGATGTCCGCCGCAGCGGAATCAAGCGGGAGAAACGGCAAAATAGCCGCAGGCATGGCGGACATCAACATGGTGGTGGATATGCCGGAAATCGGCGAGACCAAAGAGAAAGGCGAAATCATTGCCTTATCCAGCGAGCAGGCGCTCAAAGTCGGATTTGCAGACAAGATCGTCTCATCGCCTGAAGAGGCCGTATCTTGGATGGGATATCAGGCCGATAATGTCGTTCGGATGGATCATACGGGAGCAGAGAGGATCGCTGCATTCTTGACCCATCCCGTCGTCATGACGGTGCTCCTGTTTCTTGGTATCGCTGGTATCGTCATCGAACTGATTGTGCCTGGATTTGGCGTTCCGGGGATCATTGGGGTAGCGGCGTTTGTTCTGTATTTCTTTGGAAATTATGTGGCCGGATTTGCCGGCAATGAAACTTGGCTGCTCTTTATTGTGGGGCTTGTCCTTATGATTTTGGAAATGTTCGTCCCGAGCTTCGGTATTTTGGGCGTCTTGGGAGCGATCAGTTTGATAGCCGGGGTTGTGCGGGCGGCATATGACACCAGCCATGCGCTGTTGTCGCTCGGGATTGCCTTCGCCGCGGCCGCTGTCGTCATCGTCATTGTGGCGATCGTATTCAAGGAGAGGGGCATCTGGAATCGTTTTATCCTCAGCGAGTCGCTTACCAAGGAGCAAGGGTATGTTCCAACGGAATCCAAGGAGAGTTTGCTTGGCCGGGAAGGCGTCAGCGTGACGCCGCTAAGACCTGCAGGCACCGTGATCATTAACGATGAACGGATCGATGTGGTAACAGACGGGGAGTTCATTCCGAAAGATATGCCGGTCGTAGTGATCCATGTCGAAGGTGCGCGTGTGGTAGTCAAACCGAAATAAAGCCTGTTTTTTAACCGGATATCATGTAACATAAAGATAAGGCGTCAATAAAAAAAATCAAAAAACTCAAATTGGAGGATTTATTTATGGACGGTACTTCTTTGATCCCGATTTTGCTTATTGCTGTCGTGGTTATTATTGTGCTGAGCGTGTTTTTTAGCTTCTTTCCGCTTACGCTCTGGATCTCTGCCTTGGCGGCTGGCGTCCGCATCAGCATCATAACCTTGGTGGCGATGAGACTCCGCCGGGTTACGCCAAGCCGGATTGTCAATCCGCTCATCAAGGCAACCAAAGCCGGGCTGGGATTGAACATCAACCAGTTGGAAAGCCACTATTTGGCCGGCGGTAACGTGGACCGGGTCGTCAATGCGTTGATTGCGGCCCAGCGCGCGAACATTCCGTTGGAATTCACCCGGGCGGCAGCTATTGACCTGGCAGGCCGCGATGTGCTGCAGGCCGTACAAATGAGCGTTAACCCACGCGTTATCGAAACGCCTGTCGTCGCTGCTGTAGCGAAGAACGGTATTGAAGTTAAAGTTAAAGCAAGAGTGACCGTGCGTGCCAATATCGACCGTCTCGTCGGCGGTGCTGGCGAAGAAACGATCATTGCCCGTGTAGGCGAAGGGATCGTTACTACCGTTGGTTCCAGCGACGCCCACAAGGACGTTCTCGAGAATCCGGACAGCATCTCCCGTACCGTGTTGTCTAAAGGTCTGGATGCGGGTACCGCATTTGAAATTTTGTCCATTGATATCGCCGACGTTGATGTAGGCAAAAATATCGGCGCATACCTGCAAACCGAGCAAGCGGAAGCGGATAAACGCATCGCGCAGGCGAAAGCGGAAGAACGGCGCGCCATGGCGGTTGCGCAGGAACAGGAAATGAAGGCGCGGGTCGTGGAAATGAGAGCGCGCGTGGTCGAATCCGAATCCGAGGTACCGCTCGCGATGGCGGAAGCGCTCCGTTCAGGAAAAATCGGCGTCATGGATTACATGAATTTGAAAAATATCGAAGCGGATACCCAAATGAGAGGTTCGCTTGGCAAGATGGGTGAGGGAGATCAAAACGGCCCCCAAAATAACAAATAGGGGATGATGCCTCCATGTGGATCTTTGAACATTTCTATTGGATCCTGATTATCGGATTTGCAATCCTTTCCGCCCTCAGCAAAAGCGGTAAAAGAAAGACGAATCAGAACCCGCAGGGAATGCCTACATTCGGCGGCGGGGCAGGCATGGAGCAGAGAACCGCTCCCGCGAACCGGCAAGCTTCGAGCAGACGGCGTGAAGAGGAGGCGGATGCGCGCGCGAGCTCAAGCGAACCAAGATATTCAACCGGTTCGGACGACTGGAGTGAGGAAACTTCGTCAAGTGCGCAGCGGTCCTACGAATTGCAAACTGCCGGCCCCGACTATGAAACAGGCGAGGGTGTGTCCGGAATGTGGCAGGAAGAGAGACCGGATCCGTTGGCCGATTACAGCAGGGACATGGAAAAGCATTTGGAGCAGGTCAATGCTTCGTTGAACCGGATCGAAAAAACAGCAGTTTCGGCCCCTGCAAAACAAACAAGAGGAGAACGGCCTGCTTCGAGACTGGCGAGCGAGGCGAGAAAAGGCATAATATGGGCCGAAATTCTTGGACCTCCACGCTCCAAACGGCCGTATGGCGGACGGAAATAAACAATATGTATGCAATATTCTAAAAGTGCATGTTCAAAAAGGTCGGTTTTCAGCACCGAGAAGGTTGAATGAAGCTAGGGACGCAAGGAGCGGAACGTACGCCTTAGTACGTGAGCACCAGAAGGCCCGGCTGAATTCAAGATTCGATGTCGAACCAGCTTCCTGATTCACTTCGTGTTAGATATAGAATTTATAAATTATCAGCTGCGCTGATGAAATTCTATATCGCAAGAAAAACATCTGCTAAAAGCGGTCTGGCTTCATAGAAAGTACGTCGATAGATGTTTTTCTTATCAAAAGTGGACTTTTTGAAGAACCTCTAAAACAGCCTTTTCTGCAGGATGGTGGATTGATTGTGTTCCACTGCTTGCGGGAAAGGCTTTTTTTTGGGTCCTCCAAAGTATTTGGAATAAGCATCGAAGCATAGGCTCCGCTCAGTACTTTTGCTCCGCAAAAGCGCCCCTCTTTGAAGGGCGTCGGACTTCTTTCCGATACGCTTTGCGGGGTTATTTTGGCATGTTCGAGCATATTGGCGTCCAATTCTTACAGCGGATTTGATAATCTCTCATAAAAAGGGCGGACCGGGCATAAGTTGTAAAGTACAGGAAGGGGGAAGACCTTCGTATGACCCGGATCAGCCGCAGACTGCGGAAATGGACAAATGAAGTATTGGATTTGCCGCAGGACGTTCTGCTCGATCTGCCTCGGATTACACTTGTGGGAAACAAGGAGCTTTCCGTTGAGAATCATCACGGTGTGCGGCATTTTTCAGAGAATAAAATGGTTTTGTCCCTGAGCGAGGGCTCGCTGGAAGTAGAAGGCTCCGGACTGATGATCCGGACGATTCTGCCGCAGGAGGTCCTGATTGAAGGGATCATCGTCAATATAAAATATATAGGAACGGGGGAGAGTTCATGAAAATACCTACGCTTTCCGGCATACGCGGCTGCGTTCAGATTTCGGTCAGGGGAGAGAGCATCAATCATTTGGTTAATGCTTTGGCGGAGTCGGGCATTCCCGTATGGGATATCCGGCCAACCAGCGAACATACCGCAGACATGAAGCTGCTCTTAAAGGATTTTCATGCGCTGCGCCCCTTATTAAAGCGGACAGGCTGCCGGCTGCATGTCACCCGCCGGATCGGGGTGCCCTTTTTAATGGTCCGGCTTTATAAGCGCAAATTTTTCGCGATCGGCATCATGTTGTTTTTTGTGCTGCTTTTCTTGCTCTCTTCCCTGGTCTGGAACGTTAATGTTACTGGAAATGAGAAACTGGCAACCGAAGATATTTTGAAGGCGGCCAAAGAAGAGGGCATCCGGCCTTATCAATGGATTTTTCGTTTGAAGGATGCGGACAAGCTGTCGCGTGCGCTAAGCCTAAAGCTGCCTGAAGCCTCCTGGATCGGTGTGGAGAGGAAGGGCACGACGATCACGATCCAGGTCGTGGAGGCGGAAAGGCCGGATAAGGATCCGCTGGTTAGTCCGCGCCACTTGGTCAGCAGTTCGGATGCGGTTGTAACGAGCATTTATGCGGAGCAGGGCCGGCCGCTGGTTCAAAAGAACACGCGCGTCAAAAAGGGACAGGTGCTTATATCGGGAGTAATGGGCGACGGTGAAGCCAACTCGCAGCACGTCGTGGCCAAAGGGGAAGTCAAGGGCCTCGTTTGGCATGAATATCAATTGCAGGTGCCGCTTGTTCAAAAGCGGAAAGTATATACGGGAGACAGAAAAGATAAAAGCTATCTCGTGCTTGGAAATCGGGCGATTCAGCTGTGGGGATACGGCAAAGAGCCGTTTGAAACGTCGGAGACGCTGACTGAGCTCGATCCGCTAACCTGGCGCTCTTTCAAGCTGCCGGTAGGTTGGATGACGGAAAAAGTGATGGAAGTAACCGAACAACAGGAGACGCTGCAGCCCGAGGAAGCCAAAAAACTTGGAATTCAGGGAGCTATTCGCGATATTTTGGCGAAATATGGGACAGATTCGCAGATCATCAGCCAAAAAATTTTGCATGAGAAGAAAGAGAATGGTAAAGTTTATATGAAAGTACTTTTTGAGGTGGAAGAGAGCATTGCCAAAGAACTTCCCATAGTTCACAGTCAAGGAGAATGAGGCTATTTGTCAGAAAAAAACCACAGCTCGAAAATATCATTGCATAGTGCAGGTGAAGGACTGTCCATTTTTGGACCTCAGGATACTTTTCTTAAAATGATTGAAGAACAGATCCCGGCCCAAATCGATTCACGGGAAGCGGAAATTACGATCCGCGGCGAAATGCATAACGTTCAGGTTGCCGAGCATCTGTTTGAAGTCCTCCTGGAGCTCGTCCGGAACGGTCATATTCTTTCGGAACGGGACGTCGCCTATGCAATCGATCTAGCCAAGGATTTCCGTGCGGACCAGCTGCTGGACCTGTTTAAGGGAGAGATTACGACAACCTTCCGGGGCAAGCCGATCCGCGTCAAAACCATCGGACAAAAGCATTATGTAACGACCATCCGCAAGCGCGACATCGTGTTTGGCATCGGCCCTGCCGGCACGGGCAAAACTTATTTGGCCGTTGTATTGGCCGTTGCGGCTTTGAAGGAAGGGGCCGTAAAGCGTATTGTACTTACACGCCCGGCCGTGGAGGCCGGAGAAAATCTCGGCTTTTTGCCGGGGGATTTGCAAGAGAAGGTAGACCCGTACCTGCGTCCGCTTTACGATGCCCTTTATGATGTGATGGGGCCGGAGCAAACGGCGAAAGCGCTGGAAAGAGGACTCATAGAAATCGCGCCGCTGGCGTATATGCGCGGACGTACGTTGGATGATTCCTTTATCATTTTGGATGAAGCCCAGAATACGACGCCAGAACAAATGAAAATGTTTTTAACACGCTTGGGTTTCGGTTCGAAAATGGTCATTACCGGCGATGTGACGCAAATCGATTTGCCTAGAGGCAAAAAGTCGGGATTGATCGAGGCTAAAAATATCCTCAACGGGATTGAGGAAATCGGCTTCGTTTATTTTGCGGAAGAAGATGTCGTCCGACACTCTCTTGTTCAGAAAATCATTACTGCTTACAACCAAGCTGCAGAAAATCAAGATTAGAGGGGATTATCTTTATGACTTCGAAAGAAATGTCATCAGGCAAATCTTTCTCAATTAAAAATGTGGGCTGGAAACATAGCGCAGGAACACGCTATGTTCTCTTTTTATGTCTGGCCGTGCTGTTTTATGTCAGCCTCGCACCCAAGCTGTTGCCTGAACGGTATAACATACAGGTAGGGACGCGCAGCGAGAAGGAAATCAGGGCGCCGATGCAAATCCCGAATAACAAGGCGACGCTGAAAGCCCAGGAACAGGAGGCGGAACGCGTACAGCCGATCTATACGATCATGTCGGTGCCCAATGAAAATCTGGTCGTCTCCATTTTGGACCGGATCGACCGTTTGAACCAGGATGACCAGGTTTCGCGCGAAGATAAAATTTCCATCTACCGCTTGGAAATTCCGCAGCGGTCCAAGGACTTTATTCAAAACTTTGTTAACGCCAACCGCGGATCGGGCAACTATCCGGATAAATTGCTGGATGAAATGCTCAAGATAACCAGCCAGCAAACTTATAAAATACCAGAGGAAACCTTCATCAAAATTCCTAGGCTGACCTCAGATGATATTGCCGGGATGAAGCCTGTCGCGCGAGAAATCGTTTCCCGTCTAACGAATGACCAGATCGTTGAAGCGCAGGCTGCGCGCGCCAAGGTCGCCGAACTGGTCAGCGCCAGCTCGCTGAACCAGCGCACGGCGCGCGAAGTCGTGCAGGAATTGTCCAAGCTTGCGATAACCGCCAACAAGTTCTACGACGAGGAAGCGACCAAAGAAGCGAAGGTTCAGGCACGCGAAAACACGCAGACCGTTTATATCAAGCAGGGAGATTTGCTTGTTGCAAAAGGTCAACTGATTACTGAAGATCTTTACAATTTGCTGGATGACAACGGCCTGCTCAAAAACGAGGTTAATTACTGGCCTCAGCTTGGGCTGCTGATGTTATCGCTGCTGCTGGCGCTCGGACTGCTGCTGTTTATCCGCCAGTCGGAGCCCGGTAAATTCCGCTACAATAACTCACAGCTGCTGATGCTGGTGCTTATTTTTATCATTACGATAACATCCATGCATCTGGCGGGAATTTTGCAGAGCAATGAAAGACCGTATATCGGTTACGTAGCGCCCGTTGCTATCGGCGCAACGCTTGTAAGCCTGCTGCTGGACATGATGCTTGCCTATTTCTGCGCTATTTTGTTCAGTATTTTGGCGAGCGTGATCCTGAATGTGCATCAGGGGCAAATGTTCGACTTTACTTTCGGCTTTTTCGCGCTGGTCGTTTCCATTGTGGCCATTTTTACGATTCACCGGGCAAGTCAGCGCTCCACCCTGCTCAAGGGCGGAATTATGGTTTGCTTGTTTGGATCATTGTCGGTGCTTATCATAGCGTTGATCAGCAGCGGCCAATGGAATCAGGTGCATACGCTGTATTCGATTTGCTTCGCTTTTGCAGGCGGTCTGCTGACTGCGATTTTGGCAATCGGGCTAATGCCGTTTTTCGAGGTCACTTTCGGTATATTGTCAGCACTCAAGCTGGTTGAGCTCTCTAATCCGAATCACCCGCTGCTGCGAAAATTGCTTACGGAGACGCCGGGCACGTATCACCACAGCGTCATGGTAGGGAATCTTTCCGAGGCTGCCGCGGAAGCGATTGGAGCCGACGGCTTGCTGTGCCGGGTCGGATCCTATTACCATGATATCGGCAAAACGAAGCGGCCAAGCTATTTTATCGAAAATCAAAATAATATGGAAAACCCGCATGATTCCTTGGATCCGAAAATGAGCAAATCGATTATTGTCGCGCATGCGCGGGACGGTGTGGAAATGCTCAAGGAATACAAGATCCCGAAGCCGATCCGGGATATCGCAGAGCAGCATCACGGGACCACGTTCCTCCAATTTTTCTACCATAAAGCGCTGCGCCTGGCGGAAGAACAGGGCAAGGAACCCGATTTTACCGAAGAGGATTTCCGCTATCCGGGACCGAAAGCCCAGTCCAAGGAATCCGCGGTTATCGGAATCGCCGACAGCGTGGAAGCGGCCGTGCGTTCCCTGCGCAATCCAACCGTGGAGCAGGTTGAGTCCATGATTGAAAAAATCATCAAAAGCCGTTTGGATGACCATCAGTTCAATGAATGCGACCTGACGATGAAGGAATTGGACATTGTCGCCAAGACGCTGAAGGAAAGCGTAATGGGAATATTCCATTCGAGAATAGAGTACCCGGAAGAGATTAAAAAGAACAAAACGAACGAGGATGCAAAAAGGAGCGGAAAGTAAATGGGACTGCAGCTGGCATGGAATAATGAGCAGCAGGAGCTTCCAATCAGCGATGAGCTGATCGGAACGCTCGAGAAGCTGCTGGAGAAAGCTGGACAAGCCGAGGGCGTAGAGGACGGCGAGGTGGCGCTGACCTTTGTCGATGATAAACAAATTCATGAACTGAATAAGGAATACCGCGGCATCGACCGTCCGACCGACGTATTGTCCTTCGCCATGAACGAATTCACCGATGAAGAACTCGATATCGTTTATGATGTGGAGGAAGACGGTGAGCTGGCCGATCTGCCTGAAATGCTCGGAGATATTATTATTTCAGTGAATCGCGCAAAGGCGCAAAGCGAAGAATATGGGCATTCCCTTGAGCGGGAAATCGGCTTTTTATTTGTTCACGGTTTCCTGCATTTGCTGGGATATGATCATCAGGACAAAGAAAGCGAAGCCGAAATGATGGGCAAACAGGAAGCCGTTCTGGCGGAAGTGGGGCTTACGCGCTAATGCGGAGCGGGTCTCTCCTGGCCTCGTTCGGTTATGCGCTGCAGGGCATAAAGTACGCGCTGCGTACGCAGCGCAATATGAAGATTCATGCGGCCGCGGCGGTCGTCGTAGTTGCGGCGGCGTTGTGGCTGCATTTGTCCTGGCTGAGGTGGATCGTCCTACTGCTTGCCATCACGCTTGTGATTGCTTTGGAACTGCTGAACACCGCGCTTGAAGCGGTTGTAGATCTGGCTTCTCCCGAGCTTCATCCTCTAGCCAAAGCAGCTAAAGATACGGCTGCCGGCGCTGTGCTTCTGGCGGCTGTTTTTGCCGTTTTGGCAGGGATCATCGTCTTTTACCGTCCAGTGATGGATTTGCTTGGATGGAGCGGTTAGTATACTATGAGTTTACGCAAAATTTAAGGAGGCAATAATGATGGATTCTGCTCTTTTGCTGCAAGAAGCGATCAAAGCACGGATGAATGCCTACACGCCGTATTCCGCTTTTGGGGTAGGCGCTGCACTGCTGGATCAGAATGGACATGTTCACCATGGCTGCAATGTGGAAAACGCTGCTTACGGTCCTTCCAACTGTGCGGAACGGACCGCATTGTTCCGGGCTATCGCCGACGGCCATAAAGCCGGAAGCTTTAAGGCAATAGCCGTGGTAGGCGATACGGACGGCCCGATTACGCCTTGCGGCGTATGCCGCCAGGTGCTGGCCGAGTTATGCGACCCCGATATGAAAGTTATCATGGGGAACCTGAAGGGCGATATGAAGGAAACAACAGTACGTGAGCTGCTCCCTGGCGCTTTTGGTCCAGCCGATCTGAAAAGCGCCAAAAAATCTTAAAGTGCGTGTTCAAAAAGGCCGGTTTTCAGCACCGAGAAGGTTGGATAAAGCTAGGGACGAAAGGAGCGGAGCGTACGTTTGGGTACGTGAGCACCGGAAGGCCCGGCTGAATTCAAGATTCGAAGTCGAGTTTCTTCCCGATTCACTTCGTGATCAAAAGCGGACTTTTTGAACAACCTCTAAAGTGTATCGATACCAAATAGAGCATGGTACTTTCTGGGGCCCGTCTCCGGCGCTGGCAATTGCAGTTAATGCCTGGCGCAGGATTCAGGGCCCCGGGCAGTCTTTTTCGAGAAACGGGAAGGAATACTTAAGGAGGTTGCAAAGAACTATGGCGAAAGCGTCATACAAATCCGGCTTTGTGGCAATCGTCGGCCGGCCTAATGTAGGCAAATCGACACTCATGAATCAGGTCATTGGGCAGAAGATTGCCATCATGTCCGATAAGCCGCAGACGACGCGCAATAAAATTCACGGCGTTTATACAACCGATGAGGCGCAAATCGTATTTCTGGATACGCCGGGGATTCACAAGAGACAATCGAAACTTGGGGATTACATGAACCAAACCGCGCTCAATACGCTGAAAGAAGTAGAGGCGGTTTTGTTCCTGACTGACGTATCCGAAGGTTTTGGCGGCGGGGACCGCTTTATTATCGATCAGTTAAAAAGCGTAAAGACGCCGGTCATTCTCGTGTTAAATAAAATCGACAAAATCGAGCCTGATGCGCTGCTGCCGATCATTGAGCAGTATAGCAAGCTGCATGAATTTGCGGAAATCGTGCCGATCTCTGCTTTGAATGGCAATAATGTGGAGCGGCTGTTGGAGCAGGTGGCGAAATACTTGCCAGAAGGACCGCAATATTATCCGGCGGATCAAATTACGGATCACCCGGAACAATTTGTTTGCGCCGAACTGATCCGCGAAAAGATCCTTCACCTGACCCGGGAGGAAGTGCCCCATTCGATCGCGGTAACGATTGAGGACATGCGCGTGCAGGACAATGGGGTTGTTTACATTTCCGCGGTTATTTTCGTGGAGCGCGATTCGCAAAAAGGGATTATTATCGGCAAACAAGGCGCCCTTCTGAAAGAAGTCGGGAAGCAGGCCCGGCAGGATATTCAAAATCTGCTGGGGTCGAAGATATTCCTGGAGTTATGGGTAAAAGTTAAAAAAGACTGGCGCAACCAAGAGCGCGTGCTTCGCGACCTCGGGTTCCACCGCGACGCATAATCGTATTATGCCGTATTCCTCCGAATGGCAGGATTTGCTTCACATAGTTCCGGTGATTCCGCCACATCCTATTTTTGAAGATGCAGACGTCATTTCCAAAGAAAGGATGAATACGAATGCGAGATTTTTCGTGGAAGTATTTTGCGATGACTGGAGATGTGGATGCTTATTTGCTCTACCGGGATTACGGGAGCATGGTTGTGAACGACGCGGCTGCTGGGCCGGAAATGGCTGCAGCGGAAGAGACGGGGAATGATGAAGAAGACGAATAATCTGTGGCTGCTCCAGGAATGGCTGGGGGAAGAGGCATGCTATACAGGGTGGAAGGGATCGTCATCCGCAGCATGGACTACGGCGAAGGGAACAAGATCATTACGATTTGCACCGAGAACACGGGCAAAATAGGTGTTTTGGTCCGCGGAGCAAAAAAAGTTAAAAGCCGTCATGCTGCATTAACGCAGCTGTTTACAGAAGCTGAATTTGTGTTTTTTAGAAATGGTACGGGTCTTGGGACGCTGAATTCCGGCGAAATCATCAGCCCGCACCATATCATCCGCCAAGATTTGATCCAAGCGGCTTATGCATCTTATGCCTGTGAGCTGCTGGATCGGGTGCTGCAGGATGAGGAGACGGGAAGCTTTTGGTACCAGCAGCTTAAGGCTTGCTTGAATGCGCTGGAGGATGGCAAAGATCCCGGAATCATCATCAATCTGTACGAAATGAAGATACTTCAGGCTGCAGGATACGGACCAGAGCTCCTATCCTGCATTTCTTGCGGCAAAGACTTGTCAGGGGACGACAGCTCCGCGGTAAGCCCGAGGCTTGGCGGCGTGCTTTGCCGCTCTTGCAGGCATCTGGATCCACCGGCGCTGAAGCTTTCCGCCAAAAGCCTGAAGCTGCTGCGGTTGTTTGCGCGGCTTGACCTGAGAAGACTCGGCCACATCGATGTAAAAGAGGATACCAAAGCCGAACTGAAGACCGTCATGCGTGCCTTTATGGATATGCAGCTTGGACTTCATCTGAAATCGCAAAGTTTTCTGGATCAGATGGACAAGTACGGTCTTTAAAAATAATTTGACTTCCCGCAGGAAATCCGATAATATATATTAAGTTTCTTTTAATTGTCTGACATGCGTTGAACGGATAAGTAGTGAATTTCTGATTTCAGAAGCGAGCCGGGGATGGTGCAAGCCCGGTGGTTCGGATTCATGAAAGGCGCCCGGGAGCATGATATGAAATCGGCTTAAAAGCGGATTGCTGATCTCCGGCAGCGGAGAAACGCAATCAAGTAGGGTGGAACCGCGGGAATGACAGCTCTCGTCCCTATGTCTGTACGACAGGCATGGGCGGGGGCTTTTTTAATTTCGGGTCCCCGCACTTTGCGGGGTTATTTAACGTCCCGACAATGCCCCGCGGCAGACCGACAAGCTGTCAAACAAAGAACGCCATAGAAGGCAAAGGAGAGGCGCATATGAATTTTCAGCAGATGATTTTGACGCTGCAGCAGTTTTGGGCGCAGCAGAACTGTATTATCGTTAACCCTTATGATACGGAAAAAGGTGCGGGAACGATGAATCCGATGACCTTTCTGCGGTCGCTTGGGCCTGAACCGTGGAAGGTTGCTTATGTTGAACCTTCCCGCCGTCCTGCGGACGGACGTTACGGCGAGAACCCGAACCGCCTGTATCAACATCATCAGTTTCAAGTCATTATCAAACCTTCCCCTGACAATATCCAGGAGCTCTACTTGGAAAGTCTGAAGGCGCTTGGCGTAGACGCCATGCATCATGACATCCGGTTTGTTGAGGACAACTGGGAGAATCCTTCGCTCGGTTGCGCCGGCCTTGGCTGGGAAGTATGGCTTGACGGGATGGAAATTACCCAATTCACTTATTTTCAGCAGGTAGGCGGAATCGAAACGCATCCGGTTGCCGTGGAAATCACTTACGGTATGGAGCGTCTTGCTTCCTATATTCAGGACAAAGAAAATGTGTTCGATCTGGAATGGGTGGACGGCATCTCGTATGGCGACGTATTCCATCAGCCTGAATTTGAGCATTCGAAGTATACATTTGAAGTATCCGATGTCAAAATGCTTTTTACGCTTTTCAACATGTATGAGCAGGAAGCCAAGAAAGCAATGGATCAAAACCTCGTATTTCCGGCTTATGACTATGTATTGAAATGCTCCCATACTTTTAACCTTCTCGATGCCCGCGGCGCTATCAGCGTCACCGAACGGACAGGCTACATCACCCGGGTACGTAATCTCGCAAGGCAAGTCGCGGCGACTTATGTGGAGGAACGCGAGAAGCTCGGCTTCCCGCTCCTGAAGAAAGGAGGAGATCTGAATGCCTAAGGATCTGTTATTTGAAATCGGTCTGGAAGAAGTCCCGGCGCGTTTCCTGCGTGCGGCGATGGATCAGTTAAAGGATAAAACGGTGCAATGGCTGGAGCAGTCCCGCCTTTCCCACGGTGAAGTGGAAGCTTACGCAACGCCGCGCCGTCTGGCGGTATTGGTTAAGGGCGTAGCTGAGAAACAAGACGATGTGGAGGAAGAAGTCAAGGGACCTGCCCGCAAAATCGCATTGGACGAAAACGGTAATTGGAGCAAAGCGGCGCTCGGGTTTGCACGCGGGCAAGGCGCCCATCCTGAGCAGTTCACATTCAAAGAACTGAACGGAGTCGAATATATTTACGTCACCAAAAGTAGTAGGGGCGTTGAAACGGCCTCCATTCTGTCTGAAGGGTTGCTGGGCATTCTGTCTTCGATGACTTTTCCCAAAAACATGCGCTGGGGCAGCTACGACTATAAATTCGTCCGTCCGATCCGCTGGCTCGTTGCTTTGTTTGGATCGGATGTAGTCGATTTGGAAGTGACCAGTGTGAAATCAGGAAATGTGACGCGCGGGCATCGTTTCCTCGGAACGGAGGCCGTCATTAAGGAAGCTGCCGCTTATCCTGAGATTTTGCGCTCGCAGCACGTCATCGTTGACGTTAAGGAACGCGAAAAAATGATTTTGGAGCAAATTACCCAGCTGGCGCAGGAGAAAAACTGGAAAATCGCCATCAAGGAAGACTTGCTCGAAGAAGTTCTGTTCTTGGTGGAAACGCCAACGGTGCTGTTCGGTACGTTTGACCCGTCTTTCTTAAGTATTCCGCAGGAAGTGCTGATTACATCCATGCGAGAACATCAGCGTTATTTCCCTGTACTGGATGAACAGGGCAAACTGCTGCCGTACTTCGTTACGGTTCGCAACGGCGACGGCACCTCCCTGAACGTGATTGCCAAAGGGAATGAAAAGGTTCTGCGGGCGCGCCTTTCCGATGCCAAGTTTTTCTATGATGAAGATCAGAAACTTGAAATCAAGGATGCGCTCTCCAAATTGGAAAGCATTGTTTTCCATGAAGAAATGGGTACGGTTGGAGACAAGGTGCGCCGCATTCGCAAAATCGCGGACCAGCTTGCGGTAGATCTCCAGGTTTCCGGAACGGAACAGGAGTATGTGAGCCGGGCGGCCGATATTTGCAAATTCGATCTTGTAACGCAAATGGTTTACGAGTTTCCGGAGCTGCAAGGGGTCATGGGTGAGGATTACGCCCGCAAGGCCGGCGAACATGAAACGGTGGCCAAAGCGGTTTTCGAACATTACCAGCCGCGGTCCGCATCGGATGATCTGCCATCCACGCTGGTGGGCTCCATTGTAAGTATTGCGGATAAAATCGATACGATTGTCGGCTGCTTCTCGATCGGCATTATCCCGACAGGCTCCCAGGATCCTTATGCGCTGCGCCGTCAATCGCAGGGGATCGTGCAGATTTTGTTATCCAAGCAAATGCCGCTGACTCTCTCACGCGTATTTGACATTGCTATTGGCGTACATGCCGAGCTTCGGGAAATGAAACGTCAGGGTAACGAAATCCGTAAAGATCTGGAGGAATTTTTCAGTCTGCGGGTGAAGAAGCTCCTGTCCGAAAATCTGCGTTATGATGTTGTCGATGCGGTGATTTCTGCCGGATTCGATGATATCATGTCTGTTGTTTCGCGCGGGAACTCCCTCATGAATGCGGTGAACAGCGGCGACGACTTCAAAACAACCATCGAATCCTTCAACCGGGTCAGCAATCTGGCGGCCAAAGCAACAGGCGCTTCCGTCAGCGAAAGCCTTTTGCAGGAAGAAGCGGAGAAAGAATTGCATGCGGACTGGATGGGGATTCAGAAACCGTATCTTGCCGCGCTTGCGGAGAGGGACGGGGAGAAGGCGCTGGAACTTTTGGGACAACTGAAAGCATCCATTACGCATTTCTTTGACTCTGTTATGGTCATGGCCGAAGACGAGAAAATCCGCAGCAACCGTTTGGGCCTGCTGGCACAAATCGATCATGGATTTAAACAGTTCGCTGATTTTAACAAGCTGGTGTATTAGGTAACGATAGATTTAACAACTCACGGAACGGGATGAACGGCGGCGCTGTTCGCCTGTTCCTTATGCGTTTGACGGACTGTCAAAAGTTGTCTTTTGGCGTAAAGAAGGATTTTGCCGCCTGCTGCTCGTATATAATAATACGTAAAAACCATGATTACAGGGTGATATTCTGGCTCATATGCATACGATGCGCATTGTCGTTGACGGAGACGCCTGTCCCGTGAAGCATGAAATTGGCGAGGTCGCCAGAACCTTCCACATTCCTGTGCTGATGGTTTCTTCTTATGACCATTTTATTCAGGGTGAAGAAGGTGTGGAGACGGTTCAGGTGGACCGCAGCGATCAAAGCGCGGATCTTTATATTGCGAACCATATCAGATATGGGGATGTTGTTGTGACGCAGGACTACGGTCTGGCCGCGCTCGCGCTCTCCAAAGGCTGTCATGTCATTTCTTTTAGGGGCGGGACTTACACAGGTGAAAATATTGAGTTTATGTTGGATCGGCGTCATCATCAGGCGAAAGCAAGAAGAAGAGGCAGCTATGGCAAAGGTCCCAAACCGATGACCCAGGCGGACAAAATTTATTTTCAACAGAAACTGACAAAACTTTTACACAAGTTGCAGGAGAATGTTTAACGGTAGCGAATAATATTTTACGTGCCAAAAAGAGATGAAGGTGGTTTGGATGAATGCCGGACAAGGTAATATTCCGGAAAAGGTTATCGATGCGGTACTGGCGCAGCATGACATTGTTGATACGGTAAGCAGGTACGTTCATCTGACCAAGCAGGGGAAATACATGAAAGGCCTCTGCCCGTTTCATTCGGAGAAAACCCCCTCTTTTACGGTTACGCCGGATCGGCAGATTTTTTATTGTTATGGTTGCGGCAAGGGTGGAAATGCCATCAAATTCAGGATGGAAATCGAAGGATTATCCTTCCCCGAGGCTGTTAAAATCATGGCAGAAGAAAGTCAGATTGAGCTTCCGGAAAAGCAAGGGGTTATAGCAATACCTGCGAATCCAGAAAGGGACCGCCTGCTTCAGGCCTACGAATGGACGGCCAAATTTTATAACTTTTTGCTCAAAAATACCGAGCACGGCAAAGCGGCGATGGATTATTTGCGTTCGCGCGGCTTTGGCGACAAAGTGATCGATCAGTTTCAAATCGGCTATGCGCCGGACCGATGGGATACGCTGGTTCAATTTTTAACCAAAAGATCTTTTGATCTCAGCGAGATGGAAAAAGGCGGGCTGCTGTCCACAAGAAACGACGGCGAGGGTTACCTTGACCGTTTCCGCGGACGCGTCATGTTTCCCATCACGGACAGAAACGGTAAAATTATCGCTTTTGCCGGAAGAATTTTGGGCGATGGGCAGCCGAAATATTTGAATTCGCCGGAAAGCAAGCTCTTTAATAAAAGCCGGATTTTGTACAATTTGCATCAGGCCAAACCATCGATCCGCAAGCTGCGGCAAATCGTTTTATTCGAAGGATATGGGGATGTGATTTCGGCCTGGGAAGCAGGTGTCCAAAATGGTGTGGCGACGATGGGCACTTCTTTGACAGAGAGTCATGCTGCCCTGATGAAGGCGATGGCGGATGAAATCATTGTTTGCTACGACGGCGACCGTGCCGGACAAGCTGCGGCAATGAAGGCGATTCATCTGCTTGAAAATGTGGGGCTCAGCGTTAAAATTGCCGTTATAAACGAAGGTCTCGATCCGGATGAGTTCATCAAAAAATACGGAGCGGACCGTTTTCGGAGGCAAATTATCGATGGTGCGGTATCAACCACAAAATTTAAGCTTATATATCTGAAAAAAAACCATATACTGCTAGAAGAAGATGGCAAGATCGCATATACGAAGGAAGTGCTTCCGATTATTGCGGTACTCCCCTCATCAACCGAAAGGGAAGTGTATTTGCGGGAGCTCGCTACCGAACTTGAGCTTTCCTTTGAAAGTCTGAAGCAGGATTGCAACGAGATTCGCCAGTCCATGCAAAAAAACATTCCGGATGGGGATAATAACGACAATTGGTGGAATAATGGTAGGCATAAAAAAGGGCAAATTCCTGCGCCTACATTGCTCCCGGCATACCATACCGGAGAACGGCGTCTTTTGGCGATGATGCTGCAGGATGCCGAAGCGGCAAGCTATGTGGAAAAGCGGCTTGGCGACGCATTTAACATCGATGATCATGCAGCGATTGCTGCTTATCTATATGCCTATTACGCACAGGGCAAACCCCCGGATATCAGCCGGTTTATGTCGTCTTTGCACGATGATCGGCTGGAGAAAACAGTCAGCTCCATTTCCATGATGGAAACACCTCCGGAATGGAATGTTCAGGAGCTCGATGATATTATCCGGGAAATACAGAAAGTTCCGCAAAAAAAACAGATCGACAAGAAGAAAGAAGAAATGATCATTGCCGAGCGTTCGGGGGACTTTTTGCGTGCAGCACAAATTGCAAGTGAGATTATAGCCCTAGAGAGACAGTAGAGAAAACAGGCTTGAATGTTTCTAGGGAGGAGGGAGTCGAGTTATGGCGAATGATCAGCATACTGAACTAGAGACAGAATTTACGCTTGATCAGGTAAAAGACCAACTGATTGAACAGGGTAAAAAGAGATCTTCTTTGAATTACAAAGATATTATGGAGAAATTGTCTCCATTTGATCAGGACCCTGAACAGATTGATGAATTTTATGAGCAGCTCGGCGATTTGGGGATTGAAGTGATCAACGAAAGTGACGAGGATGATAACGGTCTTCATCGCCAGTCCGATGACCATGACAATCATGACAACGACGATTTCAGCTTCGATGATGACTTGTCTCTGCCGCCGGGAATTAAAATCAACGACCCCGTCCGGATGTATTTGAAGGAAATCGGGCGTGTTCCCCTCCTTTCTGCCGATGACGAAGTGGAACTGGCGAAACGGATCATGAACGGGGACGAGGAAGCGAAGCGGCGTTTGGCGGAAGCCAACCTGCGGCTTGTTGTCAGCATCGCCAAGCGTTATGTCGGACGCGGCATGTTGTTCCTTGATTTGATTCAGGAAGGCAATATGGGTCTGATCAAAGCGGTTGAGAAATTTGACCATAATAAAGGATTTAAATTCAGTACGTATGCAACCTGGTGGATTCGTCAGGCCATCACCCGCGCGATTGCGGATCAGGCGAGAACGATCCGGATTCCGGTTCATATGGTTGAAACCATCAATAAGCTGATCCGGGTATCCCGTCAGCTGTTGCAAGAATTGGGGCGTGAACCGACGCCGGAAGAAATCGCCGCCGAAATGGAGCTCAGCGTGGAGAAGGTTCGAGAAATTATGAAAATTGCTCAAGAGCCGGTATCGTTGGAAACGCCGATCGGTGAAGAAGATGATTCCCATCTTGGCGACTTTATCGAGGACCAGGAGGCTTTGGCACCGGCAGATGCTGCAGCTTATGAGCTTCTGAAGGAACAGCTGGAGGATGTGCTGGATACGCTGACAGAGCGTGAGGAGAATGTTCTCCGTCTCCGGTTCGGTCTTGACGACGGACGCACGAGAACGCTTGAGGAAGTAGGCAAAGTATTTGGCGTAACCCGTGAGCGTATCCGCCAAATCGAAGCCAAGGCGTTACGGAAACTGCGTCATCCGAGCCGCAGCAAACGTCTGAAAGATTTTCTCGAATAAACATGTGTATTCTTGACCTTCTGCAGGTTTTACGCAGCAAGGTCTTTTTTTTAAAACATACGGGTTCTAAATTTTTCTTTCTTTTAGAACGACTTCCTTTATTTGTTTTTTATTTTAGCGTTTTTTGCGAGTCAATGCAAATAAATGGATGGATTCACATGATAAAGGGCGAGGCTGCAAAGGGGACGGAATCGATTCTTACGAAGCGGAAGCGTTCGGCTGAAAGTTAAATTTTGATATGGTATAGACAGGTTGTATGAAAACTAAAAGGATACGTGGGTGCGACATGAAATTATCAAGAAGATTAGAGATGATTATGGAGCTTATTCCTGAGGGGAGCAGGCTTGCGGATATCGGGTCGGATCATGCGCTGCTGCCGGTGGCGGCGGTGAAATCGGGCCGGGTTGTTCAAGCCGTTGCCGGCGAAGTGAATCCGGGACCTCTTAAAGCGGCGGCTAATCAGGTAGCGGAGGCTGGACTTCAGAGCAGCATTTCGGTCCGGAGCGGTGACGGATTGGCCGTTATCGAGGCAGGCGAAGTTGATGTAATCACTATAGCCGGCATGGGGGGGAGCCTGATTGCCAGCATTCTGGATGGCGGTCAAGACAAACTTGCGCAAGTGGAGCTGCTGATCCTACAGCCCAATGTTGGGGAAGACATTCTCCGGCGCTGGCTGATGGAACACGGCTGGCTGCTTACGTCTGAAAAGATTTTGGAAGAGGATGGCAAGATATATGAAATCCTGACAGCCGTTCCCGAGCAAGGCGATCAGCGTATCAGCAGCCAATTGCTGTATGCCGATCAAGAGTGGCCGCGTTTCAGCGGACAAGGTACTTTTACCGTCACGAAGGATCTGCTGCTGCGCATGGGGCCGTGGCTTCTCAAAGAACCGACGCCGGTTCTGACGGACAAATGGAATCGCGAACTCGATAAATTGGGCGGTATTTTGGAGTCATTATCAGGCTCGAAGCTGGAATCGGCAGCGGCCAAGGCGCTGCAGGTCAAACAGGAAATCGAGCAAATCAAGGAGGTACTTGCATGTTTGCAAAAGGACAAACAGTAATTCAATATATGGAGCAGCTCGCTCCCAAATATTTGGCTTATCCGGATGATCGGGACAGAATCGGGCTTCAACTCGGAACGCTGCAAAAGGAAATCCGGACGATTCTGGTAGCGCTGGATGTAAACGAGGAAGTTGTCGATGAAGCCGTGCGAGTGGGGGCGGATCTCATCATTGCCCATCACGCCATTATTTTCCGCGCCTTGAAACATATCCAAACGGACTCGCCGATGGGAAAAGTGTATGAACGTTTGATCAAAAACGATATTGCCGTGTATATCGCTCATACGAATCTTGATATTGCCGAAGGCGGGATGAACGACTGGATGGCCGAAGCGCTTGGCATCCAACACACGGTGCCGGTTGAAGAGACGCAGCGCGAGCAGCTGTACAAGCTGGTTGTTTTCGTTCCTCGGACCCATGCGGATCAAGTCCGTGAAGCTTTGTTTGGCGCCGGGGCGGGGGCGATCGGCAACTACAGCAGCTGCAGCTTTAATATCGAAGGAACCGGAACCTTTATGCCCGAGGAAGGAACGAATCCGTTTTTAGGCTCAGTAGGGAAACTGGAAAAAGCGGAAGAGATGCGAATTGAAACCATTGTGCCGCAAGGGATCCGCAGCCATGTGATTCAGGCTATGCTCAAGGCTCATCCCTATGAAGAAGTTGCTTATGATATCTATCCATTGGATTTGAAAGGGCGGGCTTTTGGCCTCGGCAGGGTTGGAAAGCTGGATCAGGAACAAACTCTCGCCCAATTTGCGGATAAGGTCAAGGAAAAGCTTGACGTGCCTTATGTACGGGTTGTCGGCGATTTGAACCGGATTCTCCGCAAGGCGGCCGTCATCGGCGGCTCCGGCGGCAGATTTTATCCAGCGGCGCGCTTCCGCGGCGCTGACGTGCTCGTTACCGGCGATGTGGACTACCATACGGCACAGGATGCGTATCATGCGGGAATTGCACTCATCGACCCTGGACATCATGCGGAAAAAATCATGAAGATAAAAGTTGCGGAATGGATGAAGGCCAAACTGGAACAAAACCGGTACGAAACGAAAGTCATCGCTTCCGAAATTAGCACGGAACCGTTCCGTTTTATGTAACAGCCAAAAACCGTTAATGTTGGAAGATGAATAGGATTGAAACCTAGCCGATTTCCATGTATACTATATTTCAGTTGTCCGGAAAGTTTGACAGACAATCGCTGGCGGCGCGTAAGGCGCCGCGAGAGGAAAGTCCGGGCTCCATAGGGCAGGGTGCTGGATAACGTCCAGTCAGCGCGAGCTGAAGGATAGTGCCACAGAAATGGACCGCCGATGGCCGCTGCAAGCGGATCAGGCAAGGGTGGAACCGAGGTGTAAGAGACCCCGAGGAGCGCTGGTGACATCGTTCCTGGTAAACCCCACCTGGAGCAAGACCTAATGGAACGCAGCTTCTTTGGAAGCAGCCTTAGCCCGAGGCGCGTTCGGGTTGGTCGCTTGAGCCAATTAGCAATAATTGGCCTAGATAGATGATTGTCGCTTATCCGCGGGAGGGTAGTTCCCGTTCATACCGCGAAGAGTACAGAACCCGGCTTACGTAAAACTTTCCTAACTGCAACCATATGAATTTAACGAATACTTGTCAAAGGCGGCATCCCGTTTTCCGGTGATGGCGCTTTTTTGGCAGTATAGAATTTATAAGTTTTTTTGGGGGTCCCCGCAAAGTATTTGGAATAAGCATCGAAGCATAGACTCCACTTTGTGGGGTTATTTTGCATTGTCAGCGATCATATTTTGCAGCAGCTTACATGTCAAATCGTTGACGACTTGTATTTGTCATACGAGCCTGATTTAGTCATATATCTCATGAACAAGGACAAAAGTACAAACACAGGCGATTGGACTGTAATAAAATGTACTAAATCAACGAAAGGAGCTGCTTGTGAATGCATCGTCCTCACTGCTTCCACTGTCCGCCAGCGGATCCGGTTTATACAGACCCATCTGTTGTTGTTAAAGATTTTTATTATCCGCAAATCGTTCCTGTTGTCCACACGGTTGAAATTGTAAAAAGACATCATTGCGTCCCTGTGCCTAAGCATATTTGCAACTATGTCGTAAGAGATGAATATATCGCTCCCGTTGCAACAAGCATGAAACGCGGCAGACGTTAATCACTGCCATTTATGACAGTGAAAAAAAGCAATCCGTTCTAAAACGAACGGATTGTTTTTTACTGTTGTTTTGCGATCATTCCGAGACTTATTTTCGACGCAGCAATATGGACTCGATTTTCTTCCGAACATGCTGCGGCCAAAACTGCAGCGGAGCTTCGCTTTTTCCGGCGGCTTGCAGTGCTTTGAAAATATCGATTTGGCCATAACCATAATATTTATCCCGGCCTTTCGGGCCCAAATCTATGGTGCTGCTGCGCATGATGTCCATGACTTGCTTGTTGGTCAAATCGGGATTTTGCGATCTTATTAAAGCAGCCATTGCCGCAACATGCGGGCTTGCCATAGAAGTTCCCGATAATGCCGCATATTGGTTGCCTGGATAAGTGCTGGCAATACTGGTTCCGGGGGCGGCGACATCGATGTAATCTCCATAGTTGGAATACGAAGCACGCTTCATATTCGAGTCGGTTGCGGCGACGGCTAGTACCTCCGGATAGGCTGCTGGGTATCCCGGCCGTTCCGTATTGTCATTGCCGGAAGCGGCAACAAGCACGACATCTTTGTCATAGGCGTATTTCACGGCATCATGGAGAAATTGGGAATCGGCGTAGTTGCCAAGGCTCATGTTGATGACTTTGGCTCCATTGTCAGCGGCCCAAATGATACCTTCAGCAACGGCATAAGTCGTTCCGGAACCGGATTTATCAAGCGCTTTAACTGGCAGCATTTTGTTGTACCAGCTGATGCCTGCGACGCCTTCGTTATTGTTTACGATCGCGCCGATAATACCTGATACATGCGTGCCATGCCCGACGTCATCATCCGGATCCGAGTCGGGGTTAATCACGTTGTAGCCGTTAAGAAGCCTTCCCTGAAGATCCGGATGATTAAGGTCCGCGCCGGTATCCACAATGCCGACAATAACGTCGTTGCTGCCGCGGGACAAATCCCAACCTTGGTTTGTCTCAATGATAGGGAGATTCCATTGGTATTTGGAAAAGAGCAAATCGTTAGGGACATTCGGAAGGCTGCTGTTATCCTTGATTTTGTCGTTGGTCATATAAAGATAGTGAGGTTCGACGTACAAGGGATTCCAGTTTTTCAAAAAATATGATTTAAGCTGGCTGTAATCCATGCCATTGGCGTGAAATACAAAAGCATAACCGAGCTTGCGGGATGATTGGGCTCTTAATTCGTGCATAATCCGGTTCATATCCTCGCGGGATGGGTCATGGCGAAACCGGACCACGATTTCATTTTCATAAAAATGGCTTGCTTTTTCATTGTCATGCCCGGTTCGGACAGTAATATCGCGGAGCGTATCGGCGTGTACCGATTCGACCTTGTATTTTCCTTCCTTCGGATAAGGAATCAGGCGCAGGTTTTTTTTCTGATGATTGGCTACTTCTGTTAATATTTTCTGGTTCATTAAAGCAATGACGCCCTGTTTAGGTTTTTTACTCGAAGGTTCGGCGATGACAAAATATTGTTTACCGTCCAATTTAAAAGAAGGGGATTCGTACGAATGCTGCTGGCGAATGCTTTGTTCGGCTTTGCCCATGTATCCTTTTAAAACGGCTTGATCTTCGGCGCTCCAGTCTTTTTTGGCGGTAAATATCCGCTTCTTTCCGCTTTTGGCATCTTGCCATACGATCATGGTAAAATGGTCATGTGATTTTTGAAGTTTCCGCATATAATCGGAAATTTGCGCAGGACCGGCGTCATTAAGTTTTTGAAGCATCGAAGTTAGATGCTGCTTGGCGTCGAGCCGGGTTAAACGGTCGGTGGAGGCGATATCCTGCGCCATCATGCTTTGCTTGGAAATATGTTCTTGCTTCGGAGTCGGAACCACCGGTTCCGAAGCTTGCTTGCGGGGATGGGTATTGGTCGAATAGGGAACCTGCATAATGATAATCAGCGCCGCAGCGGCGGCGGCAATACCGATTCCGGTCCAGGTACGACGGGACATAAGATAAACCTCCTGCTCATGAAATTACCTTTATCGTGAGGAGAGACGGCTTATTTTATACCCGGGAAAGAAAGTGGCGGTAAATCCCTTATTTAATGGGTATAACCGACTCAGAAAGGGATACCGTTTTAAATGGTTTTGTGTTAGGATAGTACATGGAAAAAAGATGCTGTAAAGCGGTTTATTTGTATGATTTACGGGTGTTTGTACTGAGGAACCATTAAGGGGGAGCAAATTAGCTATGTCAGCAAGTAATGTTCAAAAATTGTGTGAGACTACGAAAGGGAAGCTGAAATACGCGATCGACAAGCTGGAGGTTTTTCTGAACGAATATTCGCTAGCGCAGCTTGCACCGGAACCGACCGAGGAAATGCTGCATTTTTATAAAGGATTCCTCTCGGATTTGCGTCATCTTCTCGTTTTTAGCGAAGTTTCTTCAGAGAAGCTTGGAGTCGCGCTGCGCCGTGCCAACTTCGATACCGATTTTGCTGAGAAAGCTCTCTACAATGTATATCACCAGTGCGTAAATAACTTTTTCTATCCAAAAAGCGAAAGTTATTCCGAAGATGGGCGATATGCCTATACCGGACAGGACGCGATCCGTTTCCGGATAAAGCCGGTGCGGCCGGTACGGGACATCATACTGGACATTACGAAAGTATTTGAAGATCTTAGGGATGACCTGACTTATTACGAAAGCGACTACTTAACGGAGCGCAGAATGCAAAAACAGCGTACTCACGCCTAATAGTAACCAACACCAATAACAATGTGATTAAAGATGCTCTCTGGGCATCTTTTTTTGTATTTCGGGGTCTCCGCAAAGTAATCGGAATAAACTTCGAAGGCCGCACGTCACTTTGTGGGGTTATTTTGATTTTTCGGGGTCCCCGCAAAGTAACCGGAATAAACTTCGAAGGCTGTACGTCACTTTGTGGGGGTTTATCTCACTGGAACCTCCGCCAGCAACTGACAACGAGCGCCCGTATAGAAGCAGGATGGCAAGGAGACAATGGTATCTGAGGTGATCCTAAATGAATGATCAAAGAACCATTGTTAAATGCAGCGTTAGCAACTGCAATTATTGGGGCGAGCAAAATGTTTGCAAAGCCGATCAGATTTTGATTGAAATCGACAAACATGCCTCCGCAAAGTACAGCGAAGAGTTCGGGCATGAGCATTTTGCCGAGCATAAAGATTATGCCGAGAATTCATCTGCAACTTGCTGCCTGACATTTAAACCGAAATCATCTTGACACGAACCGTAAAGCAGTCGAAACCACCAGTTGCAGGGAGGTACAGGGATGAAGGATTTTAAAGAACATGAGGAACGCAAAAAGTCAAAACGTGCAAAAGATTCTAAACGGTTCCGCACAGACTATCCGCGCCAGGATCACCGCGAGGAAGAATATGCTGCGGAAGTGGCTCCGCCAAGATCGGACCGTTATGAGATCGACGAAGACAAGGATCGCACTGATGATGAATCCATCGGCAGAACTGCCGGGTATGTCGGCCTTGCTTGCGGAATCGCATCGCTGTTCATGTGGTCCGTCGTGCTGGGACCGGTCGCCGCAATTGCCGGCTTTTATGCTTACAGCAAAGGAAGCAGGGTAATGGGAGCCTGGGGAATGGGGCTTGGCATTCTAGCGACGCTGAGCTATTTTATTCTTATTCCATTCACAAGATAATCATATCCGGTCAAGCCAAGCTCCATAGCGTCTGTCCCGTGTGAAGCAGCGGGAGGGCGCTTTTTTGTTTTTGTGGCAAAATATAGCGCAAAATGCCAAAGGCATGTTAAAATAACGGAAACAAAGCCAAATTACTTTTGAAGAAAACGAGGTTATACGCATGCAGATCGATTCGTCAACCGCGAAGCAGATGGTATCACTTCAGGATAACAGCCGCATTCAAAATAAGGACGAGCTTCTTCAGGACATTATCAAAAATGGAAGCAGCTCGGATTTTGGCGTTATTTTGCAGCAATATGTCAATTCATCATCAGAGGGCGGCTCCAGTGCCGACGTTCCTCCTATACCTGCAGGAGTTTCGTACAGCGACGGTTTATTATGGCAGCAGCTTGGCCCAACTGAAAAACCGGAGGTTGCAGAGACTCATTCTGCAGGGGCCTCCCGCCATGTTTCAGGGAAAAGCAGTCCGTCGGCTTATGATGACTTAATACGTCAAGCCAGCCAAAAGTACGGTGTGGATGAGGCATTGATCAAAGCGGTGATTGATACCGAATCCTCCTTTAATCCGAGTGTCGTTTCATCGGCAGGAGCGAAGGGACTGATGCAGCTGATGGACGGAACAGCCGCGGGACTGGGGGTCAGCGATCCGTTTGATCCGGCCGAAAACATTGATGCGGGCACGCGTTACCTGTCTTATCAAATCAAGCGTTATAGCGGGCAGGTAAATATGGCTTTGGCAGCGTACAATGCGGGACCTAACCGTGTGGCCAAACTGGGGGTATCCACTGATGAGCAGTTGATGGATAAATTGGATATGCTGCCGCTCGAGACCAGGAAATATATTAGTAAAATCGCAAATGCACGTTTGAAATACGAAGTTTAAGGCCCGATCAAGAAAATGTCTGCTCAAATTTGTTGATCGCGTCAATTCGGATTTTCGGATAGAACAACGACATACGGGATCAAACGGGGAAACACGCAGCAAGAATGGCATTTTATCGTTATAACCCTCTGTTTGATCTCTTTGCATTGTCCGCAAGTTTTGGGAGTTGGAGGATGATAATATGCTATATTGGGATCATGCGGCAAGCACGCCGCCTTATGATGAAGTCATTCAAACGATGGCCGATGTCATGAGAAAACATTACGGCAACCCTTCCTCCATCCACCGGATGGGCGAAGATGCCGCGAAATTAATCAAGCGGGCCCGGGAAGTATGCGCCGCATCTTTGCATGTAACCCCTTCGGAGATCATTCTGACGTCAGGAGCGACCGAAGGGAATAATCTGGCGATCAAAGGAACGGCCCTTCAATATGCAAGCCGCGGCAAACATATCGTCACGACCCGGATCGAGCATCCTTCCGTTTATGAGAGCTGCCTGGAGCTTGAAAAATATGGGTATGAGGTAACTTTTCTGCCGGTTGACGCCAATGGCAGGGTTAATCCGGACGAGTTTGCCTCGGCCGTGCGGAAAGATACGATTTTGGTCAGCGTAATGCATGTGAATAATGAAACGGGTGCCGTCCAGCCTTTGGTCGAAATTGGCGAGGCCGTTAAGAAAGCGAATCCGCTTGCCGTTTTTCATATCGACGGGGTTCAGGGCTTCGGTAAATTGCCAGTTCAGCTGAAGGAATGGAAGGCGGATTTGTATACATTGTCTGCGCATAAAATCCGCGGACCGAAAGGAACGGGAGTGCTGTACAAACGTGAGGGCATCACCCTTCATCCGCTTTTGTCCGGGGGGAAACAGGAAGCGGGAGTGCGGGCCGGAACCGAAAATATTCCGGGATTCGTCGCGATGGCCAAGGCGATGCGTATGGCTGGCGAACAGACAGAGACGTTTATGACGGAAGTAGGAGCGCTCAGGGACGAACTCATGGCATGGATTCAAAAGACGCCGTGCCTTGAGCTGAACAGCTCGCCGAAAGGTGCGCCGCATATCGTAAACGTATCGTTTCCGGGGATGAAGTCGGAGGTTCTGCTTCATTCATTGGAGGAGCACGGCATGCTTGTTTCCACCAAATCGGCCTGCTCTTCGAAAATCGCCGAACCAAGCCGGGTGCTGCTCGCTATGGGGCGGAGCGAAGCTTCGGCTTCCAGCGCGATCCGGATCAGCATGGGTCTCACCCATTCGCGCGAAGATTTACGGCGGCTGCTCGCAGCACTTGAATCTGCAGTGAAACGTTTAGAACCGCTGCGACAGGAAGGATTGAATTAATTTGAAATATGATATGCTAATGATCCGTTATGGAGAGCTTACATTGAAAGGCAAAAATAGAGGCCGCTTCGAAAGAACGGTGTTGAAGCATGTGGAATCCGTGCTTTCTTCTTTTCCGGCTGCGCAAACCCAGACCGAATACGGCAGGCTGTACATCATGCTAAACGGCGAGGATGCGGCTAAAGTATCCGCGGAGCTGAAAAAAATATTCGGGCTTCATTCGATCAGCCCGGTCCTGGTTTGTCCGTCGGAATTGGACCAAATTATCGAGACAAGCACATCATTTATTCGACAACTGGCTCCAGCGGAAGGAACGACGTTTAAGGTAACGGCCAGACGGGTGTGGAAGCGATTCCCACATTCGTCGCATGAGATGAATCATTTGGTCGGGGCTCCCGTGCTGCAAGAATTCCCGCAGCTAAAGATCAGCATGAAGCAGCCGGAGATTGAGCTTCGCATCGAGATCAGAGAACATGGAACTTATATATACAGCGAGGTTATCCACGGTGTCGGCGGCTTCCCAAGAGGCAGCAACGGCAAGGCCATGCTGCTTTTGTCAGGGGGCATCGACAGCCCCGTAGCAGGCTATTCCGGCATGAGACGTGGCCTGGAAGTGGAATGCGTGCACTTTTTCAGCTATCCGTTTACAAGCCCTAAGGCCAAAGAGAAGGTACTGGAACTGGCGAAAGTGCTCTCGGGCTATACGGGCTCAGTGAAGGTGCATCTGGTTCCGTTCACGGATGTGCAAACTTCCTTTACCACCGTGGGTCAGGATAATCTGATCATTACGTTGATGCGCCGCTCGATGCTGAGGATCGCTACTAAGCTGGCGGAGCGCCAGGGAGCGCTTGCGCTTTTGACTGGAGACAGTCTTGGCCAAGTGGCCAGCCAGACGCTGCAGAGCATGAATGTCATTGGACGCGCGACCGATCTGCCCATATTGCGGCCGCTCATTACGATGGATAAAAACGAAATTGTGGATATCGCCCAAAAAATCGGCACGTACGATTTGTCGATATTGCCATATGAGGATTGCTGCACTTTGTTTGTGCCGAAATCCCCGACGACTAATCCCAATTTGCATGTTGTGGAAAGAGTCGAAGCATCGATTCCGAATCTGGAAGCCATGCTTGAGGAAGCAGTGAAGCAGACGGAAACGGTGGTGCTGCGTCCCGATTCCGTGATCGAGGTGGACCGCGAGGAAACCATCGACGAAAATTGGTTCTAATACGGGCATAAGAAGAGCCGTTCCCAAGGTCAATCTGACTTGGGAACGGCTCCTTTTCTATAACTTATGGGGTCCCCGCAAAGTAATCGGAATAAGCTTCGAAGGTCACGCGTCACTTTGTGGGGTTGAATTTGTGGGGTTGAATTTCCGGGGTTATTTTAGTAGGCGGAAACCAAGCTTCGGTCCCGTTTACTGTATTTTTCGCGATATCTTTAATTGTAAGAACTGCGTTTTTGATTTTTTCGCCGATTCGAATGTTTTTTAACGTAGCCTGCTGCGAGTACTCCAATCATGACGATGGCGATGAGTGCGATTCGAACCGCAGAATGGCTTTCAAAGAAAGGCTGAAGTCTTTTTTCCTGAGTAATCATTTTAGATGCCGTATAAGCAAGCACGGCTGAACCAAGATAAATGATCCAGGGAAAACGGTTGATCAGTTTGATAAAAATCGTGCTGCCCCAAACGACAATCGGGACGCTGATCAAAAGACCTAAAACAACGAGCAAAATATTTTGTTGCGCGGCACCGGCAATAGCGATAACGTTATCGAGTCCCATCGCCGCATCCGCCATGATAATCGTCCCCACGGCGCCCCAAAATGTCCGGCCCGCTTTGACATCGGCATGTTCGTCGTCATCGGCCAGCAGTTTGTATGCGATGCCAATGAGCAAAACGCCGCCTGCCAGCAGAAGCCAAGGAATGTTCAGCAGCCAGACGACGATGACGGTAGCCGCGATTCTGAGCAGCACCGCGCCGCCGGTTCCATAAAAAATAGCCTTTTTCTGAGTCGAGGATGGCAGGTTCCTCGCAGCAAGGCCAATGACAATGGCGTTATCGCCAGCTAATATGAGATCCAGAAAAACGATATTGATCAGTTTTGCCAAAAACGATACTATGGATGCTTCCACCATCAGGTCACTCCTCATAATGACTGTAAACGCTACGGAAAGAAACGGACAACACTTCCATGAAAAGGATTGCAGCAAAACTTGCTAAATTGCGTTCACCCATTATAGGATTATTTTTCTATAGGAGTCAAGCATAGCATGGCCACCGGAAGCATAGATGTAATGGTGGGGGTGTTGTCCGTTGGAATCCATATGGCTGCTTGTTCAAATCCTGATGATCAACCTGGTATTGAGCGGAGATAATGCGGTGGTCATTGCGCTGGCAAGCAAAAATTTGCCGCCCAAACAACGAAAGCTGGCTGTGTGGTGGGGGGCGCTAGGGGCGGTTGTGCTCAGATGCATATTGACGTTTATGGCCGTGATTCTTTTAAAAATTCCTTTCGTACAAGCCGCAGGAGGGGCGCTGCTGTTCTGGATCGCCTTTAAGCTTCTGGCAGACGACAAGGACGACATTCGGGTAGACCAGTCGGCATCGATCTGGAAAGCGGTTAGAAGCATTTTGGCTGCCGACTTTATTATGAGCTTGGACAACGTACTTGCTTTAGCCGGTGTGGCGGACGGTGATCTGGCCTTAATCGCCATCGGGATCGCCATCAGTATCCCCATCGTCGTGTTCGGGAGCAATTTGATCGTAGGTCTCCTTCACCGTTTTCCGGTGCTCGTTTATTTGGGTGCAGGGATATTGGGATACACAGCCGGCGAAATGCTGCTTCAGGATTCCAGAATGGGTTTTTTGCTGTCTTCGATCATACCCGAGCTGCACCATCTGGTGCCAACGCTGCTGACGGCACTTGTCATTATCGCGGGCGGCTATCGCAAGCTGTCGCTCCGCCGTTCATAAATGGATTCAACCCGCCGGGCTGATGCCCGGTTTTTTTAGCAGTATAGAATTTATAAGTTTTTTTGGGGGTCCCCGCAAAGTATTTGGAATAAGCATCGAAACATAGGCTCCACTTTGTGGGGTTATTTTAGGTGGTTTTTGCTAGAGAATCATAGTCTTTTTGTTTTTTTTCAGATAAACTGAAAGGATGTGACCAAATGAAACTAAAAAGACATATGAAAAGAGTGTATGGCAATTGGACTTCAATAAAAATCGTTATATGTGGATCACCGCTATATGCATCATACTTGTATCGCTGCTTGTGATCGTTGTTCACAAGAATGATCTCATGCTTGGCAGTTTATCCAAACTTGACAATGATGATGTCCGTTATATCCGCAGCGGTAAACATCTTCTTGAAACCGGTCAGTTGATCTATTACAATCCCACGACATCATTATCCGCGTTTATTATGCCGGGTTTATCGCTAATTATTGCGGGCATCATGTGGATTTTTGGCACCGGAGATATAGGGATGTTCGCATTCCGGATGTTTCAAGTCATTTTAACGGCGGCGTCGGCAATATTTGTTTATAAGATTACGGAATACATCGCGGGTACAAAAACGGCAAAAATCGCGATCACATGCATTGCCTTGTACGTGCCCATTTATTATGTCGCCGATTTGTTTTTGACGGAAGCCTTTTTCACTTTTACGCTCACGGGCATGACTTATCAATGCCTGCTCGCATTAAACAAAAACCGCGGGCGTGATTATGTTTGGCTCGGTCTCTGGATTGCCGCAGCGGTTTACTTTAGGCCTACGGCTGCATTATTTCCGCTTACGATCGGGATCATTTGGTTGTTTCAGCGGCGGGGCATCGTTTATATGATTAAAAATACGCTGATTTTATCGGTTACGATTGTGATCTGCCTTTCGCCGTGGTGGATTCGGAATTATCAGGTATTTCATGAGTTTATTCCGCTCACCAATTCATCGGCCAACCCGTATTTGCTGGGAATGCTTATTTTCGAGCAGGAGCCGGCGGATTTTATCAAACATTATCCGGATCTATATAACGCATGGAGCCATGGCACCGAAGAAGAGCAAAAAGCGCTCGCCAACAAGATTTTTGCTTTTCAGATCAAGCATCATCCGATTTCCTTTATCTCCTGGCTGCTGTTTGGAAAATTGATCCGCCTGATCATCATTCCGTTTTATTGGACGCCTGTCTTGGGGATTCCGTACGTCGCTGCAGGAGCGGTGCACCTTATTTTGCTTTACTTTGGCGTAGCAGGGGTGATATCACTTGTGAAAAAAAGGAACCGGAACGGAATGATATTATGCGCAGTCATGGCTTATTTCATTGTGGTCTATCTGCCGTTTTTCACTTTTGAACGTTATTTCTATCCAACGATGTTCCTGCTGATCTCAGCGGCGGCGCTTGGAGTTCAGCAGTACGGCCCACCCTTACGCGATAAATGGAACCGGAGATTTAATAGGAAAACCGCTGCTTGAAATCGGTCTCTCATTTCATTTGCCAAGCCATTCAGACGGCTTGCTATAGTAAAATTTTACGAAGCGAATAATGGTTTTTTCCCTCTTTTTCATGATAAACTAAAAGTGAAAACATGTCGGATCCTGACGGGATGGCATGCAAGGTTATATAAGAAAAGAGGGTGGGGAAATGTCCTCCAAAAACGACGTAAGATTGGGTTTATTCATTGTTATTGCCGGTGTTGTGATTTTGCTGGGGAAATTGGGCGTGTTTGGTTTTTTGGGGCGCACGCTGTGGCCGCTTGCCGTCATCATCGTCGGCATATTGGTTCATATGTTGTTTTTCAGCAACCGGGTCAGAGCCTACGTCCTGATTCCGGGAGGCGTACTGGTCGTTTACGGTTTATTATTTGGCATTTGCAATCTTTGGGGCTGGGGGCTTATGTCCTATCTTTGGCCGATACTGATGTTTGGCGTTGCTGTGGGCGTATATGAATATTATATGTTTGAAAAGCCCAAACCTGAAGGCGTGCTGTTGATCGCACTGCTGCTCGGAGTGGTGTCGCTGGTTCTTCTTTTCTTTACTTTGCTGCATACCGGGGGCATTTACGTGCTGGCGCTTCTGCTCATCGCGATTGGAATTTGGTTTATTTTCGGAAGGGGCAAGCCAAAAGGGAAAAAGTGGAATGGCGGTTGGTGATGGATTTCGACCGGTTTCATTTTCTGGAAAACGCTTGTTTTTTTCTGAAAATTCACTATAATATAAGGGATATGTTGAAGCGTCGGCATTACCGCCCGGCGCTTCTTTTGGTGAGACATTCGCATTGATTTGAAAGGGAAAGGATCTGGATAAAAGTCATGCATTCAAGAGATAAAATTCGCAACATCGCGATTATTGCCCACGTAGACCATGGTAAAACAACGCTGGTGGATCAGCTCCTGCAGCAATCCGGTATTTTCGGGAAACACGAGCATTTGCAGGAACGGGCCATGGACTCCAACGACATCGAACGTGAACGCGGGATTACCATTTTGGCCAAAAATACGGCTATTACGTATAAAGATTATTTGATCAACATTGTAGATACACCGGGACACGCCGACTTCGGCGGTGAGGTGGAGCGGATCATGAAAATGGTCGATGGCGTACTGCTTGTCGTAGACGCTTATGAAGGCTGCATGCCGCAAACTAAATTCGTGCTACGCAAAGCGCTTGAGCAAAACCTCACCCCGATTGTGGTCGTCAACAAAATTGACCGTCCGGCAGCTCGTCCGGTTGAAGTCATTGACGAAGTACTCGATTTGTTCATCGAACTGGAAGCCAATGACGATCAACTGAATTTCCCCGTTGTGTACGCTTCGGCCTTGAACGGCACATCAAGCATGGATGCTGAAAAGCAGGATGAAAACATGCTTTCCTTGTACGAAACCATCATTGACCATATTCCGGCTCCAACGGAAAAAGTGGATGAACCGCTGCAATTTCTCGTAACCCTCATGGATTACAACGAATATCTCGGTCGTATCGCGATCGGACGCGTCAACCGCGGCGTGATCAAGCAAGGCCAGTCCGTTACGGTTATCATGCGCGACGGAAAAAGCAAAACCGCCCGGATCGAGAAGCTTTTCGGCTTCCAAGGGCTTAAACGAATCGAAATCGAAGAAGCCGGCGGCGGCGACATCGTGGCGATTTCGGGGATTAAAGACATCAATATCGGCGAAACCATCGCGGATCCGCAAAATCCGGAAGCATTGCCTGTCCTGAAGATCGACGAACCGACGCTGCAAATGACCTTCCTGGTCAACAACAGTCCGTTTGCAGGACGCGAAGGGAAATGGGTAACCTCCCGTAAACTTCGTGAACGCTTGATGAAAGAGTTGGAAACCGATGTCAGCTTACGCGTGGATGAAACCGACAGCCCGGATGCATTTATCGTTTCCGGTCGCGGCGAACTTCATCTTGGCATTCTGATCGAGAATATGCGCCGTGAAGGATATGAAATGCAGGTATCCAAACCGGAAGTTATCGTGCGCGAAATCGACGGCAAAAAAATGGAGCCGATTGAACGTCTGATGATCGACGTGCCGGAAGAAAGCATGGGCGCCGTCATGGAAAGCCTGGGTACCCGCAAAGCGGAAATGGTGAACATGATCAACAACGGCAACGGACAAGTCCGTTTGGAATTCCTGATTCCTGCGCGCGGCCTGATCGGATACCGGACCCACTTCCTGACACTGACCCGCGGATACGGGGTTATGAACCATGCATTCGACAGCTATGGACCTCTCCACAGCGGCCAAGTCGGCGGTCGTCATCAAGGCGTGCTCGTGTCCAGCGAAAACGGAACAAGCACGTTCTACGGCATGATGAGCGTTGAAGACCGCGGAATCCTGTTCCTTGAGCCGGGTACGGAAATTTATGAAGGAATGATCGTAGGCGAGCATAATCGCGATAACGACATCGTTGTTAACATTTGTAAGGAAAAACAACTGACAAACGTGCGTTCAGCGACAAAAGATGATACAGTAAAAATGAAGACGCCTCGCATCTTCTCGCTCGAACAGGCCCTTGAGTACCTGAACGACGATGAATACTGCGAAATTACGCCTAAATCGGTTCGTCTCCGCAAGAAGATTTTGAACAAAAGCGAACGGGAGCGTGCCGAAAAGCACCGTAAGATGGCTGAAGCCAATCTGTAAGCGCGTGTTCAAAAAGGCCGGTAAGTACGTACAGGCCCTTTCGGCCTGTAGCTGAAAGGAGTGTAACCGCAAAGTGCAAGCCTGGTTTGCTTCGCATCCGCTTGTGTCTTACATCATCATTTTCATATTGATTACATTTGTCTACAACAAGGTATTCCGAGTTAAACAGAAGCTCCCTTTGTTAAAAGAAATTTTGCTTTATATTCTGATGGCTTTGGGATCAGGCATGCTGCTTATATTCCAGCACGACAAGCTGCCGATCATTCAATGCCTGCTCGTTGCAGTTGCTTTAATGCTGCTGGTGCGCGTTCGCTATTTTGTGGAAGCCCGGCAGAAAAAGAAAGCAGAGGCGGCAGCGAAGAGAAGTTGACGGACCGCTTGAACCCGCCACCCTTCGGCTTTTTTGCCCGGGGAGCGGGTTCTGTGCAATCATTTTCATTTCGTATATGTCTTATGGTCTAAGAAAGAGTCACTTTTTTTGTGAATGGGTGTCGTTTGGTCAAAATGTATGTTCAAAAAGATCGGTTTTCAGCACCGAGAAGGTTGAAAGAAGCTAGGGACGAAAGGAGCGGAGCGTACATGGGGTACGTGAGCACCGGAAGGCCCGGCTGAATTCAAGATTCGATGCCGAGCCCGCTTTCTGGTTCACTTCGTGTTAGATATAGAATTTATACGTTATCTAGCTACGCTGATGAAATTCTATATCGCAAGAAAACCTACCTTTGAATCGCGGCCCTTTCATCCTTGATTGGCCTCGATTGGTTTTCTTATCAAAAGCGAACTTTTTGAACAACCTCTCAAAATAAATGAAAAAGGTGTTTGAGATGAGTTCCAGCAATAATAATCTACCTCCACGATCTCAAAGCGGCAGCCAAAACAGGAAACAGCCGCCAAAAAAGAAGAAGAAAAAGAAAAACGGGTTCAAATCATTTTTGAAATTGGTCTTAATCGTCATCATTTTGGCCGTTTTGGCGGTGGGCGGATATGCCGGATGGCTGTATTACAAGGCTGAGAACGGCGTGCTGAACACAGGCAATAACAATCCGGTACCTCCGGAGAAATCAGCCAAGGTGAAGCCGATCACGATGCTTTTGCTTGGGACGGACTACCGGCCTGAGACAGGCACGCATCTTTCGGACGTGATCATGGTTACCGCATTTAATCCGGAGACCAAAACCGTCACGGTCGTTTCGCTTCCACGGGATACGCGGATCAACCTGAAGGGTTATAGACCCAACAAGGCAAACGCTTATTATCCGATTTTCTTGTCGGAAGAGAAAAAGGGCGGTAAAAATGCCATGGATGAGATGAAAACCATGATGAGCAAATACATGGACATTCCGATCGATTATGTCACGGTTCTTAATTTCCAGGGCTTCCGGGATGTTGTTGATGCTCTCGACGGCGTCGATATCAATGTCGATGCGGATATGTGTTACCGGGACAAAGCCGACGGGACAAACATCAATTTGAAAAAAGGCGAGCAGAAACTGAACGGCGAAAAAGCACTGGACTATGTGCGTTACCGTAAATCGAACTGCAGGCCGAAGACGAAACCTTCCGATGATTTTGACCGCAACCGCAGGCAAAATGAGGTTCTTCACGCGCTGATCGATAAAATGCAAACATTCAAGGGCGTAACGAGTCTGGGCAGTGTTCTGGATGCGGCGGATAAAAACATGGAAACCGACATTGAAAACGATCAGATGAAAAACATGATTTCCACGTATTGGACGATCAAAAAGGAAAACGTCAAATTCATGCCGATTACGGGTAACTGGAAAAGCCCTTACGTATATGTGAATGATGACGAGCTTGATAAAGCAAAACAGGCGCTGAAGGATGAACTTGCAGGCAAAGGCCTGCCGGCAGCCTCGACGGATTCGGCGGAAAAAGCGAATCCATAAACTTTGGGTGCAATATTTGCGAAGCCACCTAATATAATAGAGTACATTGGAACCTGTACAGGAGGTCGAAGAAGATGACTGTAGCGGTTGCACACTGCGCTCTGCCATTATTGAAATTAAATGTAGCATCTGCCAGCCAGCAGGTTCTTAAGCAGGACGTGATTGGTCTGTGTTCAGGTGCGTCCATAGAAAAAGCCTAGTGAGAAGCTCACTAGGCTTTTTCTTCATTCCTTGCGGAAATAAGCTTGAATTTCGGGGGAACGCCGGAAACACATTAATGTCTGGAGGTCGGCGCAACCGGCGGAGCCTGGGTTCTCGGCTTGACATCCTTCGGAAGCTGCGGAATGATTCGCCCGACAATATCAGCCAACTCCGACGCGAAACCGGACACGGGCTCGCCCTTTTTAATGTGATGTCCAATCTCGGCAATCCGGTTGGATAAATCCATATCGGCAGTCACAAGCGCGTTTTTGCCCCGTGGATCCTTCCGCAGCGCTTCGGCTACGGAATATTTAATGTTACCGACTCTGGACCGGGTAAGATGGCCATCCACGTCAATACCGACGACCGCCGTATTGCCAAACACGACCGCATGCGCTTTTTTGACTCCGGCGACTCTTTCGGCGATCGCTTCAAGATGATCTTTTACAGCCAAATCGGTTGTTTGTTCGGCAGACCGAACGGCGGGATTCCCGGTAGATTTCGTCGTAACCCGGTTGTATTTGGTGGAAGCGGCCGTCGGTCCTTGTTTACTTTGAGGAGAGGGTGATGCGTTTTTGTTATAAGGCTTGTTACAGCCGCCGACAACAGCAAGTACCAGCACAATAAGCAGAAGCATTCTCATATGTGATCGTCCTTTCCAGGTCATAGATTCTGATGGCGATTTGTAGATTAGGATGTCCATGATTGAACAATTTATGTGTCATTATGAGTTAGTGGAGGGAGAAATATGAGAAAGATTTTTGTACTGGATACCAATGTGCTGCTTCACGATCCGGGAGCGATTTACGCTTTTGAAGAACATGAGGTTATTATCCCGGCAGTGGTCCTGGAAGAAATTGATTCGAAGAAACGGAATGCCGACGAAATCGGGCGCAACGCCCGTACGGTTTCGCGCTTATTGGATCAACTGAGGGAAAACGGGCACCTGCATAGCGGGGTTTCGTTATATACCGGCGGCAGCCTGAAAGTGGAACTGAATCACCGGAGTTTTCTGAAGGTCCAGGAGATGTTCGGGGAAATATCCAATGACAACCGCATACTCGCTGTCGCTTTGAATTATCATATGGAGGAGGGCGAGAAGGAGGATCCGGCGCAGGTCATTCTGGTAAGCAAGGACGTTCTTGTGCGGATCAAGGCCGATGTACTCGGGCTGAATACGCAGGATTATTTGTCGGACCGGACGGCAGACCCAGGTGATCAATATACCGGCAATCTGAAGCTGAAGGTTCATCCTTCGATCATCGATGAGTTTTATTCCTATCGTTTTCTGCCTGTCAAACCGCTTCAGCTCTCCTATGCGCTTCATCCGCATGAATTTGTGATATTAAAGGACGAAATGGGCAGTACCAAATCGGCGCTGCTTAAAGTCAATGCGGATGGCTTACGGCTTGAGCCGCTTTATCTGAGCAATGACCCCGTATGGGGAATTTGCGCGCGGAATGCCCAGCAGCGGATGGCGCTTGAACTCTTATTAAACGATGACATCCCGCTAGTGACCATTACCGGAAAAGCGGGGACAGGCAAAACGCTGCTGGCGCTGGCGGCCGGACTGATGAAGGTAGAGGATGAGCATAAGTACAAGAAACTGCTGATCGCGCGGCCCGTTGTTCCTATGGGCAAAGACATCGGCTATTTACCCGGCGAAAAAGAAGAGAAGCTGCGTCCCTGGATGCAGCCGATCTACGATAATCTTGAGTTTTTATTCGATACGAAAAAGTCGGGGGACATTGATAAAATATTGATGGGGCTTGGCAGCATTCAGGTGGAGGCCCTCACCTATATCCGCGGCAGATCCATCCCGGGGCAGTTCATTATCATCGACGAAGCGCAAAATCTGTCCCGGCATGAGGTGAAAACCATCGTATCCCGTGTGGGAGAAGGCAGCAAAATCATTTTGATGGGGGATCCGGAGCAAATCGACCACCCATACCTCGATGCTTCGAGTAACGGTTTGACGTATATTGTGGAAAAATTCAAGCAGGAAGGAATTAGCGGGCATATTACCCTGGAGAAAGGGGAACGTTCCAAACTGGCGCAATTGGCCGCGGATTTGCTGTAAGAGGTTGTTTAAAAAGACCGCTTTTGATCACGAAGTAAATCAAGAAGCGGATTCGGCATCGAATCTTGAATTCAGCCGGGCCTTCCGGTGCTCACGTACCCAAACGTACGCTCCGCTCCTCAGTCCCTAGCTTCATCCAACCTTCTCGGTGCTGAAAACCGCCTTTTTGAACACGCACTATACCTTTAAAATTTTAAAGGCGGATTCATGAGTCCTGGCTCTTTCTGTTCAATCCGGACGGAAGGCCAGGGCTTTTGATCATGGCTCTTTCGGGAGCCTTGTGGCGGTCAAAAAGACACTTCCAACAAAAGGTAGGACAAGCGCACTACCTTTTTGATAAAATGATTGGTAATGGAAATTAGGGATTTCGGATCGCCAGAGGAGGCCAAGAGATTTGAAGCGGAAAAATTATTGGTTTTTGTTCGCCATTCTGCTGCTGTCATTAACCAGTTTGTCCCAAGGCCAGAATTTGAACCCGAGCAGCGGAAGCGGTCAAGAGAGGAAAACGATGTCTTGGAATCCGCAGCCCTCCTCGCCGCAAGATACGAATAAGCAGCCCATTCGGGTTGTTACCCATCTGGGTGAATCCGATTACAAGGAACTGCTTGATATAAATCATGATTTTGTTACGGACACGGGCATTCAGGTAGAACTTCGGAACATACCGGATGCCGATGCTTACCGCCAGCTTACGGCAATGCTTGAAGTAGGCGAAGGTCCGGATATTATGCTTGTCAACAGCCCCTGGATTCGGCCGCTGGCATTCAACGGCTATATTTTGCCTGCTGAATCGTATCAAAGCAACACAAGCGGGAGCGATGTCATCAGCCCGATTTTGTCAATGTTGGAATGGAACGGCTATGAGTGGGGAATTCCGCTGGACATGGACCCTTATGTTCTGGTTTGGCAGGTTCAAGCTTTGGAATCCATGGGGACTTCCGGTATTCCGGAATCGACCAAGGAATGGAAGGACATGCTGGCCAGGCTGGAAAGCCGCAAGGACCAGCAGAAGGCGGTCGCGGTGCCTGCTGGTGATGCTTATGCTTTTGCTGCCTTGTTTTCAGCGGCTGGAGGTACCAGCCCAGCGGATGTTACCGCCGATGAGCTGGAACCGGTCGGCCGGATAAGGCCCTGGATCAAATTTATTGATAACGGTGCGATGCAGGAAGCATGGACAAGCTTGAAAGAAGGCGAACTGGCCTTGATGACGGCCCCTTTCAGCGCAGTTCATGAGAATAAAAACAGCACGCTCGCCTTGCGAATCCCTGAACGGATGTATGCCGCCAATCCCTTTTTGCTCCGTGGAAGATCTTTTGCCGTGTCTTCTCAGGCGCAACATCCCGAAAAGGCGGCGGAATGGATCGCCTACATGACTTCCGACAGCTCCCAACGGAGCTGGTACGATTCGACAGGGAATCTGCCGGTACTGAAGCAAATATACGAAGCTGATCGATTCCAATGGTTGAAGCCGCCAATCGCGCTTGACTTGCTGCTGAAACCTGCCGATGGAGGAGGAGCCGATAGCCGGCTGCAATCCAAGTGGGAGGATTTCGCCAAGGCGTCCAAGCTTTTCCTGACCGGTAAAAGCACGGAACAACAATATAGGGAGGCCATGAACGGCCACCCTAAGGAGAAAACCGGGAATTGAACGTTTCCCTCCTTTATTACATAGAGAGCTTCAAAGTGACATGCAGCACTTGATCGGTGCTGGTCACATCCGTGGCTTTGACGAACGAAACGATTTGCTGCGGATAGAAGCCGAGATCAAATTCGTTTTCAAGCTGGCTGCAGGTTGTATCCGGCAGTTCCAGTCCGTTAAACACAAGTTTGTCGACGTGGAATAAAATCGAATTTTGGGGCTCGTTTTCGATGCTGTAATGTCCTTCGACCTGAAGGCTCAGGCTGCCGCTTTTGCCCTCGGCGATGATTTTGCCGTCTTTGAAATGGAATGCAAAATTTTTAAATATTTCATTTTTGTTTCTGAGAAATTCATTCAGATCATTTTCATTCACTTCGATGTTGTATGTGGTGCCGTTCGTCCGAATGGCGCCTTTTTTGCTTTGGACAAACTCCGGAAGATCATCCATGGCCGACGAGAGCGCTGAAAAATAACGTTTAACCTCATAAATTCCTACGTTGTCCCAATATGCCGTAAATTCCTTGATCAGTTTCTTCATTGCTTCCGGATCGCTGCTTCCGGCTATGCCGCTGTCCAGTTCCTTCTGCAGAGCCAACACGCGTTCCCGCTGCTTGATGAGATTATCCTTGATGATGGCGAGCTGGTTATTGGACCGCTCCAGCTTGCGCTTTGTATCCTTGATGGTCTGATATTCCGATTGGTATGCATCCAGCACAGTCTTGTCCTGATCCATAATCATGTCATAAAAGCCGTATAATTCGATGAGATTGCTTAAACTTTTGGCGGAAAACAGGATCGTAAATAGATTGTCCCTTTCGCCCATATAATAGGATCGGATGATGACCCCAGCGCGTTCGCGGCGAGTTTCGATTTGTTCTTCTTTCGCTTTCATCTCGGCTTGAAGCTTGTCAATTTCGATTTGCGTCTGCTCCTGCCGGTTCGTAATCCGCTCGATCTCATGATCAATTTCCACGATGGACAGGCTTTTTTGCAGCAGCTGCCGTTGGTCTGGATCCGCAGACATTCCCGGATCAGCCAAAAGCGCTTGACCCGGGTGCAGCAGGGAGAGAAGCAAGATCGGCACAGCCAAAACCGCCAGGCGCATACGTCTTATGATGTCCTTCACAAATCTTCCTCCTCTCCAGGCTGTTCCTTGGACGCGATCAGGAAAATAATAGAACAATTAGATTGTCCTGATCAGCCATTTTCTTGACCGCGTCCGGACAACAAGAACTGCCGGTCCCTCATGTAAAAAATATATGCTTGTTTATAAAAAATATCATCTTTCCTTATCTTAACAGGAACATAGAGCTTGAAACAAAGAAAAAAGACGATCCGGTGAGTAAACTGTACCCTATGTAAAGGACATTTAAAAAAAGTCTAGGCAGATTGAAGAAGATGATCTCTGTATTGAACAGGGGTCATCTTTTTTAAATTCCATTGATACCTGTAGTGGTTGTAATAGGTTATGTAGTCCTTAATCTCCTGTTTTAACTCGTGCAAAGTCAAACAAGGTTTAATGGAAGCCTGATCTTTAAAATGGCCAAAAAAGGATTCCTGAGGGGCGTTATCCCAGCAGTTTCCTCGCCTAGACATGGATTGTTTCAATTTCATTTTCTTAACCATTTTTTGAAAATCCGGATGTGTATAATGAGATCCCTGATCAGAATGAATGAAGGCACCATCGGCTCTCTTAAACCTTCGATTTTTCTTAAGTTTCAGGAGAGTATCTGTCGCAAGATCCATGGTGATCCGATCTGACACATGATATGCCAAGATTTCATTGGTTGAGCTGTCTTTGATTGTTGATAAGTAAGCTTTTTTACCTGATCCGTAAAATAAATAGGTGATATCAGTCAGCAATACCTTACCTGGGATGTTCTGCTTAAACTCCCGGTTCAGCAGATTAGGAACGACCCTGTGCTCCTGGGTAGCCTTCATCATCCGTTTATAGGGATTGGCCTTTCTGAAGGGACATACAATGTCGTATTTCTTCATAATCCTCCTAATCCGTTTCAAATTGTAGATTACCTTAAACTGCCCCTCCAATGTCATCTTGATGGAACGGGCCCCTTTCTTTCGTCTTTTGAAATGAAATGCTTTTAAGATTACTTCTCTTAGCTGCTCATCTCGCTGTTCCTTCTGGCTTCTCTTTTGCGTTGCTTCAGAAGACCAGTACCTGTAATATCCACTTCTGGAGACACCTGACACCTTACATAAATAATTGACCATACGGTGGAGCTGATATTTCTCGATGATCGTATGAATAAGGATATATTTCTGGCTAGGTGACAGCCTTATTTCTCGCTCTGCCCCCTTTCTGCAAAACGAATCTTTTTTAACAACTCGTTCTCCGCTTTTAACAAGTTGTTCTGAGCTTCCAACCTGGCATACTTCTCTTCCAGCGTCAGTTCCCGTTTAAGAGGTCTTCCTGATGCTTGGCTTCTTGTATCCTGCAAACCTAAGATTCCGTTCTCCTGGTAGCTCGCACGCCATCTATTCCCTGAGGATTTGACTCTTTGGACCCCGATGACGGTTACGTCAAAACCACATTCTTCAAATATTTCTCTTGGCAGCTTGCCTTGGTTGCTCTCTGAGATGAACAATTGCTTAAACGCATCCGTATACGTAATTGCCTTTGAAGATACGGACTTCACATAAGGATTGTTAGATAACAGCTTGATTTCTTTATCTGTGAATATTTTCTTGCTCATACCATTCCTCTTTCCCATCTTCTTGTTATAGACAAAAGTACCCTATCGAGAGACTTTTTTAAAGTGTCTACTCGATAGGGTACAGTTTAGAGCGGATCGCCTTTTTAATAAAATTTCTTAAGCCATTGATCGGTAACTACAGCGGTAGACCCATTTCAAAGACTGTCCAATAGCTGAAACCGGTAAAGGTAACGATCATATAGCCCCAGAAGAGAAGAATGTAGGTTTTTTCAGTGAATTTCAGATAACCCAAAATCATGAAAAAAGCGGTCTGCGCGAAGAACAGCAGAGCCATTTCGACCATGTTCCCAGCAAAAGCCATCAGTCCGATCGCAAGCGTAAAGAAGCCAAGAACTCGAAACATTCGTGCCACGTTGAAGCCCCCTCTCTTATGTACGGTCTAGCTTTACTACACATCATTATAACGTTTACACAAAATTGTGTAAACGAAAAGTCGTCAACAAATATGAACTTTTTTAAGATTAAAGGCCATTGCCATGGCTTTTCCTTAATTATTGTGATCATTGTTATGGAAAGTATTCATGGTATGGCTGTTTATTTTCCGGCGAATGAAGTATGATCCCGTTAAAATTTGGCAATACAATTTAGTATCAAATAGATTCTATGAACTCTATGAGAAGCATAGAAATGAAAATAAGCAGCTGTTATACCCCATTCAAACCATAAAGAAGCAATGGGTTTGGAGACGGTTATTTTAGGATGTTGTTAGGAGGGTTTTGTTGCATGACAGCAGTAAGACAAGATGCATGGAGCACCGATGATGATTTGATTTTGGCGGAGGTAACCTTGAGGCATATCCGCGAGGGCAGCACGCAGCTGGCCGCATTTGAGGAGGTTGGCGAAAAGATCGGCAGAACACCTGCAGCCTGCGGATTTCGTTGGAACAGCTGTGTCCGCAAAAAGTATGAGGAAGCCATCAGTCTGGCCAAAACGCAGCGGCAAAAAAGAAGCTACTACAAAAAGCAGCCTGCGAATGCCGGATTGCAGGTGGCCGGACTGGGATTGGAAGCTGAAACTGGATACTACAAGATGGAGGGAACAAGCGAAGAGTCGCTGTCCATTGATGCGGTCATCCGCTTTTTGCGACAGTGGAAGGGAAATTTGCAAGAAAATGGCCGCCAAATGAAAATGCTCGAAAAGGAACTGCGCGAGAAGGAAGAGGAAATCGCCAATTTAAGAAGGATAAACGAACAGTTAAGCAAGGAAGTCAGCGAGGTTCAAACGGACTATCGCGTTGTCAATGATGATTATAAAGCGTTGATCCAGATTATGGACCGTGCACGTCGCCTGGCCTTTTTAACGGAAGAAGAGGAAGAACTCAAGACACGTTTTAAAATGGATGCGAACGGAAATCTTGAACGCATCGAGTAGACGTTTAATCATAACATGTCTATACACGAACACCCGTTACGGATTGGCGACAGCCAAAGCGAGCCGAACGGGTTTTTCGTCACTTTGCGGGGTTATTTTTGCGTAGTCCGGGGTCCCCGCAAAGTAATCGGAATGAGCATCGAGGGCTAAGCGTCACTTTGTGGGGTTATTTTTGCGTAATTTCCGGGGTCCCCGCAAAGTAATCGGAATGAGCATCGAGGGCTATACGTCACTTTGTGGGGGAATATAAGCATCATGATGAAAGTCTATGCCGCTTATGGCATCAGACTTTTTCTCGTTTCTTCGGCTTCATGCGATATAATAATTGATGAAGAAGCTTAACGAATGGATTCGAAATGATAAACATAAGCAGGTGACGGACAAAATGATCATAGATGTGATTGGAGGCGGCTCGCTGGGGCTGCTGTACGGGGGCAAACTTGCCGCGTCCGGGGCGGATGTGAGAATCTGGTGCCGGTCGGCAAAACAGGCAGGCGAGATCAAATCCAAAGGGATATTCATACGCAATACTTTCGGCGCGATGGAGGCGCAGGCGAAGCCCGGAACTTTCAAAGTTGGCATTCTTGATGAATTTGCGGAAGCATGGAGACAAAATCCGGGACAATGGATTTTCCTGATGACCAAGCAAAAAGACGTCGAGAACGCCTGTCTTATGTCGGTCGGCCGACTTGCCATGGACAAGCTGATGCCAGGCAACATTCCGGGTATGGTCTGTTTTCAAAACGGGTACGGACATATGGAACGGCTGGAAAAAATGCTGCCAGGCTGGCCGCTGTATGCGGCAGTAACGACGGAAGGGGCGAAGAGGGTCGCCCAGAATGAAGTGGCGCATGCGGGTGCGGGCACGACATGGTTCGGAATCGGCCGGCCATCGGGGGGGACAGAGGGCCCGCATCCCGAAAAGTTGGAGAAAATGCTGCAATTAGCAGGATTTTCGGCGGTTTTATCGAATGACATCGATAGCAGAATTTACCGGAAGCTGCTGATCAATTCGGTCATTAATCCGCTGACTGCGCTGTGGAATATCCGAAATGGGGAACTGCTTGCGTCCGAGCAGCGGATGCGTGTGATGAGAACACTGCTTAACGAGGCGCTGGCGGTGTATGATGCTTGCGGCATCCCTTGGGAAGAAGATATTTGGGATCAGATCTTGGAGGTTTGTCATTCGACGGCGGGTAATATCTCTTCAATGTTGAACGACGTGCAGTCTGGAATTCCTACCGAGGTGGACTGGATCAACGGCAGTATTGTCGATCTGGCGGAAAAATCCGGGATCCGTGCAGCTGCCCATGAACTCATAACCGGGTTGATCAAAGGACTGACGATACGAGAGGAGTAGTTTACATGGATTTTTTGAAAAATTCATTTACCTTTTTAAGCATTCTCCCGTTTTTTCCTTTTTTGCTCGTATACTTTATCCATTATCGGTGGAAACATAACAAAAAGGCTTCATTAAAACTCGCCATGGATGTAACGACGCTGTTTTTGATCATCTCCGTTTCTGCGTTATTTAATCTGAATTTTGACTCTAAATTCGGATTTTACCTTATTTTGCTGCTGCTGCTTATTGCGATTGGGCTGATAGGCAGCGCGCAAACCCGAATCAAGGGTAAATTAGATATCCAGAAAATGGCGAAAATTATTTGGAGAATGACCTTTGTCCTTATGAGCTTCAGCTATCTTGTTTTTACATTAATTGGTTTGTTCAAATACATATTCATAACAATGTCATAATTAATTATACAGGTTTAACATAAGGCGGAAACAGCTCTGTTTTTAATTTAGCCGGGTTCCTTCTACGATTTTAGTATAGATTTTTTTGACCACTGGTTGTATAATCTTTAACCATACACTTAATAACCTTAGGGGGATTACATCATGAGAAGGAAAACACTATTAACCCTACTAACGATGCTCCTTGTAGTAGGCACCGTTCTTGCGGGTTGCGGCTCCAAGAATGGAGGCAGCAAAGGAAACTCCGCCGCTGCCAAAGATCAAGTGCTGCATATTAACCTTAGCTCCGAGCCGCCGACTTTTGATCCGGCTCAAGCGCAAGACAGCCAGTCTAATACAGTCTTGAATATGATGTATGAAGGTCTGGTCCGCTTGGATGAAAGTAATAAACCAATCCCCGGTGTTGCCGAGAAATGGGATGTTTCTTCCGATGGATTGAAATACGTTTTCCATCTTCGCAAAGACGCGAAATGGAGCAACGGCGATCCTCTAACGGCGAAAGATTTCGTCTTTGCCTGGCAGCGTGTGCTTGACCCAAGCACGACACCGGCCCCTCCTTATGCTTACCAGTTGTATTACATTAAAGGTGCCGAAGAATACAATAACAAGAAAACCACGGATTTTTCTCAAGTTGGCGTCAAAGCAACCGACGACAACACATTGGAAGTCACCTTAAAGAACCCAACCCCTTATTTCCTTAGCTTGACTTCGTTTTACACTTTCTTCCCGGTTCACCAATCCGTCAAGGACAACGCGAAATGGGCTACCGATCCGAAATCGATGATTTCAAACGGAGCATTCACGATGACAACTTGGACAACCGGCCAAAAGATCGAAGTTTCGAAAAACGCGAACTATTGGGATAACAAAGATATCAAGCTAAACAAAATTACGATGTCCCTTTCCAACAGCGGAGCAACCGAGCTGTCCAGTTACAGAAGCGGCCAGTTGGATTTTGCGGGTATGCCGAACGGGGAAATTCCTACCGACCAAATACCTGCGATCAAAAAAGAACTGAAGGACGAGCTTAACCTTAAGCCTATCGGCGGCGTGTATTACTATCTGTTCAACGTAACCGCCAAACCGTTCGATAATGAAAAAATCCGCAAAGCCTTTGCGATGGCGATCAGCCGCCAGGAAATCGTCGAGAAAGTAACGCAAAGCGAAGAAAAACCTGCATTCGGATTCGTACCTCCGGGAATCGCTGGCGAAAAAGCAGAGTACCGCACCGAGCATAAAGACGATTTCTTTACTGAAAATGCAGATGAAGCGAAAAAACTGCTTCAAGAAGGTATGAAGGAAGAAGGTTATACTACCCTTCCGCCAATTACTTTGATTTACAACTCCAGTGACAAGCATAAGAAAATTGCTTTGGCTGTCGCCGACATGTGGAAGAAAAACCTGGGAGTCGACGTGAAAACGGAAAATCAGGAGTGGGGCGTGTTCCTCAAAAACCGCAGAAACCTGAACTACCAGATCGCACGCTCAGGCTGGAGTCCGGACTACAACGATCCAATGACTTTCTTTGACCTGTGGACTTCGAAGAGCGGCAATAATGACACAGGATTCAAAAACAAAGAATATGACGCTTTAATTAGCGATGCTCATAGTTCTTCAGATAATGCCAAGCGCATGGATGATTTCTCGAAAGCCGAAACTCTTTTGATCAAGGATCAACAAGTGCTGATGCCGATTTACTACTACACCAACGTGGCACTGATCAAACCGAACCTGAAAGGCGTAAACATCAATTATGCCGGTCAAGTTGATTTTACGCGGGCTTACTTTGAGTAATAGAACGTTTGTGTAGATTAGAGAGATAAGTAATTCGGGATATATATGTGGGTATCCATATATATCCCGTTTTTTTTGCATCAGATGATGATTGTGGTAGATATTTCTTTACTTAGTAATAAATAGATTGGACAAAAGTACTCATTATTCTTTAAAATCGAATTATGTCGAAAAATGTAGAATAATATTTAAAAGGGGAGGGTAATCGGGCATGGTTCGTTACGTAGCCAAAAAGTTTTTTTATATGCTGCTATCATTGTTCATATTGATATCGGCGACATTTTTCCTGATGAAAGCCATACCTGGGGATCCTTTCATGTCTGAAAAAAAGGTTCCGCCTGAAATACAAGCCCGTTTAATGGAACAATATGGACTCGATAAACCGGTTTATGAGCAGTATTTTAAATATCTGGGCGATATCGCTACAGGTGATTTTGGCATATCGATGAAACATCAGAACCAAGAAGTTACGGGTATCATACTGGATACGTTTTCCGCTTCCTTAAAGCTCGGATTGTGTGCGATCGTTATCTCTATCATTGTCGGTATTTTGCTCGGCATGCTCGCAGCCCTCTATCATCGCAAGCTGATCGATAATGTGGCGATGGTTCTAGCGGTGCTGGGAATTGCCGTACCAAGCTTCGTACTGGCGTCCTTGATTCAGTTCATCTTCGCCGAGAAGCTCGGATGGTTTAATGTTATGGGCTTTGACGGTCCGCTTGATTATGTGCTGCCTGTGGCGGCTTTATCTGCGCAACCGATTGCCTTTATTGCACGCCTGACCCGATCCAGCATGCTGGAAGTGCTTCATGCCGATTATATCAAGACAGCGAAGGCGAAAGGCCTGAACTGGCTGACCATTATGTTCAGACACGTGATCCGCAACGGCATTTTGCCTGTCGTTACCTATGTTGGCCCGATGACAGCCAATATTATCACGGGTTCTGTCGTCATCGAGCAGATTTTCGGAATCGGCGGAATTGGCAAAGTGTTCGTTGATTGTATCACAAACCGTGACTATACCATGATTATGGGTGTGACCATTTTCTACGGCATTTTGCTGATGCTTGCCCGTTTTTTGACAGATATCGTATATGTGCTGGTTGATCCGCGTATTAAATTGACCGGCGGGAAGGAGGGTTGACGGTGGCAGCAAATGATACAGCGTTGACGAGCGCCCATGCGGAACTAACGCCAGAAGACTTCCGTAAAATCGGCGTGGATGAAAAGCAGGCCGAGGTCATCCAGCGGGAAAGTATTTCGGCGTGGAGAGACGCATGGCAGCGTCTGCGCAAAAACAAAATGGCGATGACCAGTCTGATTGTGCTTTTTATCATTATTTTGACGGCAGTAATCGGCCCGATGATTTCCAAATATAACTACTATTCGAATGATCTGCTTAATACGAACCAGCCGCCGTCCAAAGATCATTGGTTCGGAACCGATGATCTCGGCCGGGATATGTTCGTCCGGACTTGGATGGGCGCCCGCATCTCGCTTACGGTCGGCCTTGCGGCTGCCCTGATCGACCTCATGATTGGCGTGATTTATGGCGGGATCATGGGCTTCTTCGGCGGACGCGTGGATGCAATCATGAATAAATTTTCGGAAATTTTATATTCGATTCCTTATATGCTGGTAACGATCCTGCTGCTGGTGGTTTTTGAGCCAAGTATCGGAACCATTATTCTGGCTTTGACCATCACGGGCTGGATCAACATGTCCTGGATTGTGCGCGGCGAGATCATGCAGCTCAAGAACAGGGAATTCATCTTGGCATCCCGTTCCATGGGCGCAGGCTCGGGCCGACTTTTGTTCAGGCATCTGCTTCCTAATGCGGTAGGTCCGATTATTGTCACGTTGACGTTGTCGGTGCCTAACGCAATCTTCTCGGAAGCTTTCCTGAGCTTCCTTGGTCTAGGCGTACAAGCTCCGGTGGCATCGCTTGGTTCGATGATCAACGACGCGCTGACAGGATGGATGTATTATCCTTGGCGGATGCTTTTCCCGGCGATTCTGATCAGTTTGACCATGCTTGCATTTAACATTTTCGGTGATGGCCTCCGCGATGCGCTCGATCCGAAATTGAAATAACGGGAGGTGAGATTCAAGTGGAACCGATTTTGCAAGTCAAAAACCTGCAGGTCTCTTTTAACGTAAAAGGCGGAGAAGTTAAGGCCGTACGCGGCATGAACTTTGAAATAGGGAAAGGGGAAACGGTAGCGATCGTCGGTGAATCGGGGAGCGGTAAAAGCGTGACCGCCCAGACGATTATGCGCCTCATCCCGTCTCCGCCATCCCAAATCAAAAGCGGCGAAATTATTTTTCAGGGTGAAGATATCCTGAAAAAATCCAATAAACAGATGGAAGCCATCCGCGGTAAAGATATCGGCATGATCTTCCAGGATCCGATGACTTCCCTCAATCCTACCATTAAGGTTGGCAGACAAATCACGGAAGTGCTGATGAAGCATCAAAAGATGTCGAAAGAAGAAGCGAAAAACCGCGCCATCGAGATGCTGAAACTTGTAGGCATTAAAAACCCGGAGGAGCGTTTCGGGCAATATCCACATGAATTCTCCGGCGGGATGCGTCAACGCGCCATGATCGCTATTGCGCTGGCGTGCAATCCGGCGCTTCTGATTGCCGACGAACCGACGACGGCACTGGACGTGACGATTCAGGCGCAAATTATGGATGTCATGAAGGAGATGCAGCAAAAGTTCGGTACTTCCATCATCCTGATTACGCATGACCTCGGCGTTGTTGCCGGCATGTGCGACCGCGTTATCGTTATGTATGCGGGCGAAGTCGTGGAAACCGGAACGAAGTGGGAGATTTTCAAGAATCCTCAGCATCCTTATACAAAAGGTTTGCTCCGTTCCATGCCGCGTCTCGATCAGAAGAAAAACGAACCGCTCATTCCGATCATCGGCACGCCGCCGGACTTGATCAAACCGCCGGTCGGCTGCGCGTTCTGTGCACGCTGCGACGAAGCGATGAAAGTTTGCGAGCGCCTGAATCCGGGTTCCACGGAATTCAGCGAAACTCATACGGCCCGCTGCTGGAACCTGCATGAGATGGCGAAGGAGGTTCATTCGTCATGAAAGACAACCATTTGATTGAAGTCGAAGGATTGAAAAAATATTTTAACGTCGGCGGCGGCAAAATCGTCAAAGCCGTTGATAATATCAATTTCTTTATCCGTGAAGGGGAAACGCTCGGTATGGTCGGCGAATCCGGCTGTGGCAAGTCGACGGCTGGACGCACCATACTCCGGCTGTATGAGCCTACCGGCGGCAGCGTCCGGTTTAACGGAACCGATATCTACAAACTGTCGCCCGGCAAAATGAAAGCTATGCGCCGCGATATGCAGATGATCTTCCAGGATCCGTACGCATCGTTGAATCCGCGCTTTACCGTTTCGGACATCATCGGCGAAGCGCTGGATATTCACAAGCTGGCGGGAAGCCGCAAGGAACGGAAAAAGCGGATCGAGGAGCTGCTGGATATGGTCGGACTTAATCCCGATCATGCTACGCGTTATCCGCATGAATTTTCCGGGGGACAGCGCCAGCGGATCGGCATTGCCCGGGCGCTTGCGGTCAACCCTAAATTCATTATTTGCGACGAGCCGATTTCTGCGCTTGACGTTTCCATCCAGGCGCAGGTGGTCAACCTGCTGAAAGAACTGCAGGAACGTCTCGGATTGACTTATTTGTTTATTGCGCATGATTTGTCCATGGTCAAGCATATCAGCGACCGCGTAGCCGTGATGTATCTTGGCAAAATGGTGGAACTTGCGGATAGCGAAGAGCTTTACGCCAATCCGATCCACCCTTACACGAAGACGCTGTTGTCGGCCATCCCGATTCCGGATCCGGAAATCGAGGAGAATAAAAAGCGGATTTTGCTGAATGACGAGCTTTCGGGCCCGATTCATTCGGCAAAAGGAGATAATGGCGCGCAGGAGGAAGACACAAGGCTGGTTGAAGTATCAAAAGGCCATTGGGTTGCCGCTCCTTACGCATAAGTTTAGAAAGGCGACCGCCGGATCATCCGGCGGTTTTTTTATGTTAAGGATATGGGTTTTATAAAGTAGTTTTTTGGGGTAGGCTCCACTTTATGGGGTAATTTAGTATCCGGGGTCCCCGCAAAGTAATCGGAAAAAGCTTCGATGGGCACACGTCACTTTGTGGGGTGATTTTTAGATATTAGTATCCGGGGTCCCCGCAAAGTAATCGGAATAAGCTTCGATGGGCACACGTCACTTTGTGGGGATATTTTATTTTGGGGATGACATATCGATGCGGGAAGCGTTATAATTATAAAACTGTAACTGATTTAGAAGCATTTCAAGTCGAATAACGGATTTGCCCTGTTTTGCTTTTGACGCATGAAATAAGTTTAGTTACAATCAAAGGGGATTTTGCAAAAATCCAATGCACCTTTTTTCGGCAATATATGGGTCACTTGAACAGGTACAAAAATAGGAGGCAGACCTCATGAATGTTGTTTCAGATTCGCTGAAGAGCGGCTCGGCTCTCGCAGACGATTATATAAACCACTTTGCGCGCGTACAGGAACTGTATGAAGCGGATTTCCGCGAGGAGGCCGCCTGGGGCAGCCGGCTCAAATGGCTGGATGAGTCCGAAGAAACCCGGGTGGGCAGAAAAGAACTGGTGTCTTGTCTTAGAAAATACAATAAACGCCATAACGACCATCAGGAGGTACATAAATCTCTCGATTTGCTGGAACAGACCGGTACGCTTGCCGTCGTTGGCGGACAACAAAGCGGACTGTTTACCGGTTCGCTGCTTGTCGTCTATAAGGCGCTTACGATCATTCTGGCTGCAAAAGAGGCACAGGAGAAGCTGCAGCGGCCGGTTGTGCCCGTATTTTGGATTGCAGGCGAAGATCATGACTGGGATGAGGTGAACCACACTTATGTCATGACGCCGGAGCTTGAGATCGCCAAAATCAAAATGGATGCGGCACCTGGTCCGAAAGGGCCGGTAAGCAACACCCCGGTTACTTCCGAGCAGTGGCGAAAAGCGCTGGATCAATTGGCGGTCATGCTGCCGGACAGCGCCAACAAGCCGGAAATCGTCGAGCTGCTGCATCAGTCGGCTAAGGAGTCCGACAATTTAAGCGATGCTTTTGCCAAGCTGCTGGGACGTTTGTTTGGGGAAATGGGCCTGATTTTGCTCGATTCGGCGGATCCCGGCTTGCGCAAGCTGGAAATATCCGTGTTCAAGCGGATGATCGAACATAACGACGAACTTGGCCAAACCTATCAATCCGCGGCAGCCCGTATTACGGGTAAAGGCTACCAGCTGCAGGCGGATGTATCGGCAGAAAGCGCCAATCTCTTTTACATTTACCAAGGAAACCGGCTGCTGCTGCAAAAACAGAACGGAAACTTTACGGACCGGAAAGGCGCGGTAAGATTCAGCAAGGAGGAGCTGTACCACGAACTCGAAAGCCACCCGGAACGATTCAGCAATAACGTACTGACGCGGCCGCTTATGCAGGAATCTCTGCTCCCGGTGCTCTGTACCGTGCTGGGCCAGGGTGAAATCTCTTATTGGGCGATTACGAAAGACGCCTTCCCTGTGCTCGGCTTGCAAATACCGATTTTGCTGCCGCGGATGTCTTTTACATTGGTAAGCGGGACGCTGCGGAAGTATATGGATCATTTCGGACTGTCTTTCCAAGACGTCCAGCACCGTTACGAGGAGAAACGCCAGAACTGGTTGAATGCCCAGGCCGATCTTCATATTGAAACCAGATTCGAAGAGACGCGAGAAGCTTTTGCCAAGCTGTACGGGCCGCTTATCCATGAGCTTGGGACGATTCAGCCCGGGTTGATCCCGCTTGGGGAGAAAAACATGGGCAAGATTCTGGAGCAGGTCTCTTATCTGGAACGGAAAACGAAGCAGGCGCTGGAACAGCAGCATGAAGCGGCGCTTCGTAGATGGGAGCATATTTACGTATCCTTGTTCCCCATGGGCAAACCTCAGGAAAGGGTTTATAATATTTTCTACTATATAAATCGTTACGGCTTCGGCTGGATCGGCGAAATCCTGGGAAGCTGTACGCGCTACACGGCAGAACATCAAATTATCGAAATGCAGTAAACGGCAAAATGAACTTTAATCGACATTATGAGGAGGTTTTTCATGAGTACACTGTCTTTGAAGAACAGCGTGGTAAAAGATATGGCTTTAGCCCCGGAAGGACATCTGAAGATCGACTGGGTAGAAGCGCATATGCCGGTGCTGAACCAAATCCGCAAGCAATTTGAAGCGGAGCAGCCTTTTAAAGGCCTGAAAGTCACGATTTCGCTCCATTTGGAGGCCAAGACCGCTTATTTGGCAAAGGTCGTTCAGGCAGGCGGGGCTGAAGTGACGATTACGGGCAGCAATCCTCTGTCGACTCAGGATGATGTGTGTGCAGCGCTGGTGGAGGACGGTGTAACGGTACTCGCCAAATACAATCCGGACCCGGCGGAATACAAGGAGTTCCTGATCCGCGCCCTGGAGACCAAACCGGACCTCATCATTGACGACGGCGGCGACCTCGTTACGATTCTGCACTCGGAGCGTCCCGATTTGCTGGCAACGATCCGCGGCGGCGCGGAAGAAACAACGACGGGAATCATCCGTCTGAAGGCGCTCGAGAAAGAAGGGCTGCTCAAACTGCCGATGGTAGCGGTGAATGATGCTTACTGCAAATACCTGTTTGATAACCGTTACGGAACAGGCCAATCGGTGTGGGATGCGGTGAACCGGACCACGAACCTGGTCGTGGCAGGGAAAACGGCTGTCGTCATCGGCTACGGCTGGTGCGGCAAAGGGGTCGCCATGCGCGCGAAAGGGCTCGGAGCGAAAGTGATCGTGACCGAAGTGGATCCGATCCGTGCCGTTGAAGCCCATATGGACGGCTTCGAAGTGATGCCGATGGCCGAAGCTGCGAAGCACGGCGATTTCTTCGTGACTGTAACAGGCAACCGTGACGTTATTGCAGGCGAGCATTTCGATGCGATGAAAGACGGAGCCATTTTATGCAATGCCGGCCATTTTGACGTCGAGATCAACAAAACGGATTTGTCCGAACGCGCAGGGGAGATCCGCACCGTACGCCGCAATATCGAAGAGTACAAGCTGCATGATGGGCGCAAACTCTATCTGCTGGCAGAAGGCCGTTTGGTCAACCTGGGCGCGGGGGACGGGCATCCGGCGGAAATTATGGATATGACGTTTGCGCTTCAGGCAATGTCTCTGAAATACGTGAACGAAAACTATAAGTCGATCGGCAGCAAGGTTTTGAACGTGCCATACGAAATCGATCAGCAGGTGGCCCGCTACAAGCTGGAAAGCCTCGGCATCGGGATCGATACGTTTAGCCGCGAACAGATTGAATATTTGGACAGCTGGACAGGACATGAATAAGCGGTAGAATAGAATGAAAAATCATTCTCGCAAAAACCCCTTGAAATCCTTATGGATCAAGGGGATTTTGTTTTGTTTGCCCCGAATGTCTGCTAATAATATCCAAAAAAAGATGAAAGCGAAGAAGGATTTTGATTTTAAGCAGCGAATCTAGTATCCTTAAGTGGTGGAAAGTGGTGCAAAGTGGGGATTTAGGGTAAGGAGTTGAGTGGCCGCATGTTTATGGGAGAGTTTCAGCACAGCATCGACGATAAAGGCCGCTTGATCATCCCTGCCAAATTCCGTGAGCTTTTGGGCTCTTCCTTTGTGATCACCCGCGGCTTGGACCAGTGCCTTTTTGTTTACCCTATGCAGGAATGGAGCATTCTGGAGCAGAAGCTGAAATCGCTGCCGCTGATGAAATCGGATGCGCGTGCATTTACCCGGTTCTTTTTCTCGGGCGCCACGGAATGCGAATGGGATAAACAGGGAAGGGTAAATTTACCGGGGAATCTCCGGCAATACGCGAAGCTTGACAAGGAATGCGTCGTGCTTGGAGTATCCAATCGCGTAGAAATCTGGAGCAAGGATACTTGGGAGGCTTATTTTCAGCAGTCTGAAGGTGCGTTTAACGAAATTGCTGAAAAGCTGGTTGATTTTAATTTCGAATTGTAATGAGTATGGAGGGCTGCAGCTTGTTTCATCACATCACGGTGCTTAAAGAAGAAGCGACAGAAGGGCTGCACATCAAACGAGACGGCATTTATGTCGACTGTACGCTTGGCGGGGCGGGGCACAGCTCCCTGATCGCATCCAAGCTTGGAGAATATGGCAGGCTGATTGCGCTGGATCAGGACGACTGGGCGTTGGATCATGCCAAGGAGAAACTGGCTTCCTATGCGGACAAGGTTTCGCTCGTCAAAACGAATTTCCGCCATTTGGAGGAAACGCTGAAGGGACTCGCGGTTCCGATGAAGGACGGGATTCCCCAGGTTGACGGCGTATTGTTTGATCTGGGCGTTTCATCGCCGCAATTTGACGAAGGAGAGCGCGGATTCAGCTATAACCATGATGCGCCTCTGGACATGCGGATGGATCAGTCCTCGGAATTGACCGCCTGGCATATCATTAATGAGTGGCCGGAGCAGGAAATCGCGCGGATTTTGTTCCAATACGGGGAGGAGAAGTTCTCCCGGCGCATTGCGAAGTTCATTATCGAACACCGCGAGCAGGCGCCTATTCAAACTACGGGACAGCTTGTCGATATTATCAAAGAAGGCATCCCGGCGGCGGCGCGCAGAACCGGAGGACATCCGGCGAAACGGAGCTTTCAGGCGCTGCGGATTGCCGTCAATGATGAACTCGGCGCTTTTGAAGAGGCGCTTCATCAAGCCGTGCGCTGCTTGGCACCCGGGGGCCGGGTATCGGTCATTACGTTTCATTCGCTTGAAGACCGGATTTGCAAGCAGATTTTCAACAGTTATGTAGGAAGATGCACATGTCCTCCCGACTTTCCAATGTGCGTATGCGGAGGGAAAGGCGAGCTTAAGCTGGTCAACCGGAAACCGATTGTGGCCGGCGAAGAGGAACTTTTGCAGAATCCGCGCGCACGCTCGGCGAAGCTGAGAGTTGCAGAGAAACTATAGGAATGATTTGGGCTCTATATTATAATTAGTGCTTTACAAAAAACGAAAGTAGCGGAGGGGACGGAATCGATCTGAAGAAGCGATAGCGTTCGCCTAAAAGCTTTCCGAAGGAAAGCTAGCATCGGAAGCATACGCTTTGTCTCCGAATTTCTACCTTTTTGAAAAATGAAATCAAGAAATTTGGGGACAACAGCGATCGGAAGAATGATCCGTAACCGCAGCGGCCACCTTGCACTTTGTCAAGAACTAATTTCAGTATTGAGCCATGATTTGAATTCAAATTCTATGCTTTGAGTGCAAGTTCAAAAAGGTTCTGGTTCATTCAATCAAAAGCGGACTCTTTGAACAAACTCTTGAAAAAAGCGTAAGACTATGATGAAGGGGAAGAAGACATGGCCTACACCCGTGGTAACTTGGCAGTAAAAGAACAAACACAGACTAAGCGCACATCTCCCGGTTACCGGGAAAAAACGATGGTGGTAACACGCCGTACATCTCTTCCAACGAAAGAGAAGCTGTTGTACCTGCTCACCGTCATTGTATGCGTCATGGTAGCAAGCCTGATCATCTGGCAAAACGCGAATATTTACGGGCTGAACAAGGAATACCAGCAGGCGGAAAGAGCGATTAAAAGTGCGAAAGCGGAAATCAATAAACTGGTCGTATTGAAGCAGCAGCTTGAAGTGGGGATCCGCAATGAAGCGAAAAAGCTTGGATACCAGGAGCCGATCGACCAGCCGGTGATTAATGTGGAACGGACGCCGATAGCTTCCGGAACAGTAAATTCGGACGTGAAGGGAAACGCCAAAAAATAGGCTTGCGAGGGTTGAACGATGGTTAAAAGAATAAAACTGCGCACATTGCTCCTAGGAGGATTCATCACCCTCCTTTTTGTTGTTTTAATATTCCGAATGTTTTCGCTGCAGATTGTGCAGGGACGCGAATGGCATGAGCGGGGCGCCGCCAAATGGGTCAAGGAATCGGATATTCCGGCAGAGCGGGGGATTATTACGGACCGTAACGGGGATGCGCTTGCGATCAATGCTCCCGCATACACAGTCGTTGTCAGTCCTAAGATCATTCAGGCCAATGGCCTGGAAGATATGATCGTGGACGGCCTTCACCAAATTTTGGGCAAGGACGTCAACGAACTGAAGGAGATTATGATCGCAAAAGATCCCAAAAGCGGCGATTTCGCCAAAAGCCGTGAAGTCCGGAACGAAGGCTGGAAAATCGACGAAAACAAGAAAACGCAAATCGATAAGCTGAACGAAAAGCTGAAAGAAGCGCTAAAAGGGAAAAAGAAAGGTCAGGAAACGGGCCTCGGCTTAATAAAAGAATCCAAACGCTATTATCCGAAAGGATCATTAGCTTCCCATGTGTTAGGGTATACGGACCGCCAAGGCAATCCCGTCGCCGGGCTTGAAATCTACATGAATAAGGTCCTGGAGGGAGATAAAGGACATCTGAAATACGAGTCGGATACCTCTGGCGATAAGCTCCCCAATTCGGAAGAAATCTATAAGGCGCCTGTCAATGGAAAAAATATTAAGCTGACGATTGACGATACGATCCAGTATTATATCGAAGATGCAATGAAAGAGGCGTATGATAAATATCAGCCGATCAGTATGACGGTCATCGCGGCCGATCCGAAGACGATGGAGATTCTCGGCATGGCCAATTTGCCGACATTTGATCCGAATACGTATTGGAATACCCAAGATCAGCAGGACTTTTTCAATTATGCTGTCAAAGCGACTTATGAACCGGGTTCCACCTTTAAAATCATCACCTTGGCCGCGGCGGTGCAGGAGAAATTATTTGATCCGAACGCAAAATTCAAGTCCGGCCAAATCATGGCGCCAGGCACGCGGACTCCCCTGCACGACATTGTCCGGTCAGGCTGGGGAACGATCTCTTATCTGGAAGGGGTCAAACGTTCCAGTAACGTGGCTTTCGTTAAACTAGGGGAAATGCTGGGCAAGGAACGGCTGTTGAAGTATATAACGGATTTTGGTTTCGGCAAAAAGACAGGCATCGATCTTCCGGGAGAAATAGCACCGGAAATCAGGCTTCCCGGCCCGGTCGAAACGGCTACTGCTTCTTACGGTCATGGCGTATCCGTTACGCCGATCCAGCAGCTTGCGGCGATCAGCGCCGTGGCAAATGGGGGCAAGCTGTTAAAACCGCAAATCATTAAAGAAACATATGATCCGAACAATGGGACAACGGAGCCTTATAAAGCTGAGGGTCGTCAGGTCATCTCGCCGGAAGCCGCGAAGGAAACAAGCGGATATCTGGAGCAGGTCGTTGCGGATCAGTCGATAGGCACAGGCCGCCATGCATACATTGACGGTTACAGAGTCGCCGGTAAAACCGGTACCGCCGTTAAAAGTATTAATGGACAATACGATTATTCCAAATCGGTCGTTTCCTTTATCGGTTATGCGCCGGTCAACGATCCGAAAATTGCCGTCATCGTCATTATGGACCAGCCTAACGATTCGACGGTGGGCGGGGGCAAGGTTGCCGCTCCTGTCTTTAAAAAGATTGTGCAGCAATCCCTTCAATACATGGGAGTTCCCAAAACGACGACGACTAAAACGGAATCCGGCAGCAAAAACGATGCTATTCAAGCGCAAAACCGTCCGCCTGCCCCGGATCTGGTACAGAAAAGCATAGCCGATGCCGAAAAGCAGCTGCTGAAATCCGGCATCGCGTTTGACACCTTGGGCAAAGGCCCGACGGTCATGAAACAGTTCCCTGCCAAGGGGACGCCGTTAAATCCGGGGCAGCGTATATATCTGCTAACCGAGACCGACAAAACGATGGAGGTTCCCGATCTTAGAGGCGAATCTCTGCGCGATGCCCTGGATGTGCTGACGTTGATGAAAGTGGCCGTAAACGTGAACGGCGAAGGTTATGTTGCCGGCCAGCAGGTCGTCAATCAGGGCGGCAAACGAATCGTGCAGCTGACGATGAAACCATCATACGATCCAAACGAACAGACTGAAGAGGACGCCAATGGGGAGCAAAGCGACCAGCAAAACCAGGAGGACGAAACAAAGAATAGCGATAAAAGCAAAAAGACCAAAAAAACGGACGATAAAAAGGTCCGCTCCTCCACGGGCAGAACCAACGGCAAAAATAGAGACAATTAAACAACCTCTCAAACAGCTTGTTCTAACCCCTGTTTGTCCTGAATACCATGATAGGAATAACGGTCATGATTTCAGGATAAGCGGGGAGGAGTAACAGGTGAAAGTTTCGAACGTAACGCGCAGACGCAGACTGCTGGTGATTTTGACGGGACTATGCTTGCTGTTTGTTGCTATAATAGTAAGGCTCGCTTATGTACAGCTCGGCCAAGGCCCGGAGCTTGCGGCCAAAGCGGAAGAAAACTGGAGAAGAAATATTCCGTCCATGGCCAAAAGGGGAGAAATCCAGGACCGCAACGGTACCGCGCTTGCATACAACATCAGTTCGCCAACGATTATGGCAGTTCCGGTGCAGGTGAAAGATCCGGACAAGACGGCCAAGCTGCTCGCGCCCCTTCTCGGAATGACGGAGGAAAAAGTTAAAAAAACGATTACGAAAAGGGAATCAAGCGTGAAACTACAGCCCGGCGGACGCAAAATTACGATGGAGCTCGCTCAGAAAATTCGTGATTTAGATCTGCCGGGTATCGTTGTTGCTGAGGACAATAAGAGGTATTATCCTTATGGGGATCTTGCAAGCCACATTCTTGGCTTTACGGGAATCGACAATCAGGGGCTGACCGGCATCGAGCAGAAGTATGACAGTGAACTTAAAGGGATCAATGGAAGCGTCTCTTATTTGTCGGATGCAGGCGGACGCATCATGCCGGGCTCCTCGGAGAAATACAACGTTCCGAAGGACGGGCTTACTTTGCAGCTGACACTAGACCAATCCATTCAGTCGATCATGGAGCGGGAGCTGGATCAAGCCATGCTTCAATATCAGGCCAGAGGCGCCTGGTCCATCGCCATGAATCCGAAGACGGGCGAAATTTACGCGATGGCCAGCAGACCGGGATATGAACCGGGCAATTACAAAGAGTACCCGGCGGAAGTGTATAACCGAAACCTGCCGATCTGGATGACATATGAGCCCGGCTCCACCTTCAAGATCATCACTCTTGCAGCTGCGCTTCAGGAAAAAAAGGTGGATTTGAAGAACGAACGATTCTTTGATCCGGGCTACATCAAAATCGGCGGCGCAACGTTGAGATGTTGGAAGCGGGGCGGGCATGGCAGCGAAACCTTTATGCAGGTTGTGGAAAATTCCTGCAACCCCGGGTTTGTCACGCTGGGCAACCGCTTGGGGAAAGATACGCTTTTTGGGTACATCCGCAATTTCGGATTCGGTTCGAAAACGGGGATTGACCTGAACGGGGAAGAAAACGGAATTTTGTTCAAGCTTTCGAAGGTCGGCCCGGTTGAACTGGCAACCACGGCTTTCGGTCAGGGGGTATCGGTTACGCCGATTCAGCAGGTGGCTGCCGTTTCGGCGGCCATAAACGGCGGCAAGCTGTATAAGCCTTATGTGGCCAAAGCGTGGGTGAATCCCGATACAGGCGAAACGGTCAGCGAAAACAAGCCGCAGCTGGTCAGACAAGTGATTTCCGAGGAGACATCCAAGCAGGTCCGTGAAGCGCTGGAAAGCGTCGTGGCCAACGGCACGGGCCGTCCGGCCTTCATTGACGGCTACCGGGTGGGCGGGAAGACGGGGACGGCGCAGATTGTGGTGAACGGAAGGTATTCCGCCTCGGAGCATATCGTTTCCTTTATTGCCTTCGCGCCGGCCGACGATCCTCAGCTTGTGGTATATACCGCCGTGGACAATCCGGCGGGCATCCAGTTCGGAGGCGTGGTAGCTGCGCCAATCGTGCAGCGCATTCTGAAGGATTCGCTTCATGTCCTCAATGTGCCTGAGCGCAAGGATCAAATGCCTAAGGCGTATAGATTCGGAGAAACGCCGATCGTGACCGTGCCGGATTTGGTCGGAGCAACGGTACAGGATTTGTACGAAGATTTGAACATGAACTTCATGCTGGCAAAATCGGGCACCGGCAACACGGTGGTCAGCCAGGCACCAAAGCCGGGCAGCCGCGTGGAGAGGGGGTCGACCATCCGTATTTATATGGGGTCCGATCCCAACCAAGGCGAGCAGGGCAAAGCTCCCGATTAAAGTCTTAATTATCGCAGCAGTGACGATAATAGAAACTAGAGCGAGGGATATGTAATGAAATTAAACGAATTGGCTTCAACACTAACAATCGCACAAATTACAGGCAACGGAGATATCACCATCACCGGTCTTCAGACCGACTCGCGCAAAGTTGCGCCGGGGGACGTATTTATCTGTTTGCCCGGCCATACGGTGGACGGCCATGATTATGCTGCCCAGGCAGTCGAAAAGGGCGCGGTGGCGCTCGTGGCAGAGCGGCAGCTTGATCTTGACCTTCCACAAATTATCGTCAAAGACAGCCGTTATGCCATGGCCGTTATGGCGGATGCCTTTTTTGGCTCCCCAAGCTCGCATATGAAGATGATTGGCGTAACCGGAACCAACGGGAAAACGACAACGACTTACCTGATCGAAAAAATGATGAATGATCACGGGGTGCCTACAGGCCTGATCGGAACGATCCAAATGCGTTACGGCGGCCGTACGTTCCCGATGTCCGGAACGACACCCGAAGCGCTTGAACTGCAGCGTTCCCTGGATGACATGTCCGCAAACGGCGTGCAGTGCTGCGTGATGGAGGTTTCCTCCCATGCGCTGGAGCAGGGGCGCGTGAAGGGGACCGATTTCCGCACGGCGGTGTTCACCAACCTGACTCAGGATCATCTCGATTACCATAAAACGATGGATGAGTACAAAGCGGCCAAGGGGCTTTTCTTCGCCCGGCTCGGCAACAAATTCGCGCATCAGAAAAACCAGCGGAAATATGCCGTGCTGAACGCCGATGACGAGGCTTCAAGCTATTTCGCCAAGGTGACCGCGGCCGAGGTGGTTACATACGGTCTCGGCGAAAAAGCCGATGTGCGCGCATCGAATATTTCCATCACGGCCCAAGGCACATCTTTTCATGTGGATACGTTCCGGGGCAGCACCGATATTAACCTGAAAATGGTCGGCAAATTTAACGTTTATAATGCGCTGGCCGCCATTACGGCAGGTTTGCTGGAAGGGCTGGAGCTGGACGGGATTAAGCGCAGCCTCGAGTCGGTGCCTGGCGTTGACGGACGCGTGGAATCCGTGGATGAAGGACAGCCGTTTGCGGTTATCGTGGACTATGCCCATACTCCGGATGGTTTGGAAAATGTGCTGAAAACCGTAAATGAATTTGCCAAAGGCCGGGTGATTACCGTATTTGGCTGCGGCGGGGACCGCGACCGGACCAAACGTCCGACCATGGGCAAACTGGCGGCAAAATACAGCGATTTTGTCATGGTTACTTCGGATAACCCGCGGACTGAAGACCCGGAACTCATCCTGAAAGATATCGAGGCCGGCTTGCATGAGGATTCCGTTCCGCAAGAGCGCTATCAGCTCATCGTGGACCGGCGCGAGGCCATTCAAAAGGCTATTGAAATGGCAAGCCCGGACGATGTAGTATTGATTGCGGGGAAAGGTCATGAGACCTACCAAATTATTGGGCATACAAAATACGATTTTGATGATCGCGTAGTTGCCAAGGAAGCGATAAGGGGTATGGATAAGTGATTACGAAAAAGCTGGGTGAAGTAGCGGTCATGTGCGGAGGAGAGCTTGCGCATGACCATGATTATGATATACAGGTGAAAGGGGTTTTTACGGATTCGCGCAAGCTTGTCGCCGGCAGGCTGTTTGTGCCGCTTGTCGGTGAGAAGTTCGACGGCCATGCCTTTGCTGCGGCAGCGCTTGAAGGCGGCGCATGCGGCGTCCTCTGGCAGCGCGACCGCGGCGTTCCGCCACAAGGTCCCGTCATTTTGGTGGATGATACGCTTGACGCGCTGCAGGCAATGGCCAAAGCTTATTTGGCGGAAGTCGGCTGCCGCGTGGTCGGCATAACGGGAAGCAACGGCAAAACGACCACCAAGGACATGGTTTATGCGCTGCTGAAAACGTCCTTTAAGGTTCATAAAACCGGCGGGAATTTCAATAACCATATCGGTATGCCGCTGACCATTCTGGAAATGCCTGCCGACACGGAAATTGCCGTACTGGAGATGGGCATGAGCGGAAGACATGAAATTGAGTGTCTGTCCGCGATTGCAAGCCCCGAAGTGGCGGTCATTACCAATATCGGCGAGGCTCATCTGTTGCAGCTTGGATCAAGACATGAAATTGCCCGTGCCAAGCTGGAAATCGCAAGCGGCATGAAGCAGGGCGGTTTGCTGGTGTACCATGGCGATGAGCCGTTGATCCCGCTTGTGCTGGATGAACCGGATACCATCAAACCCGAAGGGCTCAAAACATTTACCTTCGGTATGGATCCGGGCAAAAATAGCGACTATCCAACCGGCATGATGTTCCACAGCAAAGGCGTTATTTTTACATCTCATCTTCATCCGGAGGCCGGACTCGAACTGCCGCTGCTTGGCCAGCATAATGTCATCAACTGTTTGGCTGCGCTTGCTGTCGCGGATTACTTCGGCGTCGGCGCCGAAGAGATTCGCGAAGGTCTCTCCGGGCTTCATTTGACCGGAATGCGCATCGAGCAAATCACCGCTCCGAGCGGGCTGACAGTCCTGAGCGACGCCTACAATGCCAGTCCGATGTCCATGAAAGCGGCGATCGATGTACTGGACAGCCTGAAGGGACACCGCCGCAAAATTGCCGTTCTCGGGGACATGCTTGAGCTTGGGCCGAAAGAGTTCGAGTATCATGCTGAAGTCGGGGAATACGCTGCGGATGGCAAAGTGGATATGCTGTATGCTTTCGGTACGCTATCTGCAGAGATGGCGAAAGCCGCCCGGTTAAAAAATCCGGAGATGCTCGTATACCATTTTGACGATAAAAAAGAACTTATTTCTCACCTCGCCGGGCAAGTGCATCCCAAGGATATTGTGCTGATCAAAGCTTCGCGCGGCATGAAATTGGAAGAAGTTGTGGATGCTCTTGTCAAGGAAGACTTTCATAATTAACGTACGAGGGGGGTGAATCCATGGACTATCAACTACTGCTATTAACTATAGGCGTTTCATTTATTCTTGCCGTCATTGCCTCACCGCTTCTGATTCCGCTGCTCAGGCGCTTGAAATTTGGGCAGCAGGTGCGTGACGACGGGCCGCAGAGCCATCTGAAAAAAGCCGGCACACCCACGATGGGCGGCGTCGTGATCATTTTGGCGTTTACGCTGACCTTCTTGAAATTTTCGGTCGTGAATACCGATTTTTATGTGCTGCTGGTGGCAACGTTAGGATTTGGCCTCATCGGATTTCTCGATGATTATATCAAAATCGTATTTAGACGTTCGCTCGGACTGACGGCACGCCAGAAACTGATCGGCCAGCTGCTTTTTGCGGCGATTATGTGCATACTGCTGATACAAAACGGCCACAGCACGGCGATCAGCATTCCGGGAACTTCCTTGTCATTCGACTGGGGCGGATTTTTCTATTACCCGTTTATCGTGATCATGATGCTGGCCATCAGCAACGCGGTTAACTTTACGGATGGCCTGGACGGTTTGCTGTCGGGAGTCAGCGCCATCGCTTTCGCCGCTTTTGCGCTTGTGGCGATGCAGGCGACATCGTTGTCGGCAGCCGTATGCGCTGCAGCCATGATCGGTGCGGTGCTTGGATTCCTCGTATTTAATGCGCATCCCGCCAAAGTGTTTATGGGCGATACGGGTTCGCTTGGCATTGGGGGGGCCATCGGGGCGATTGCGATCGTAACCAAAACCGAGCTGCTGTTCATCATCATCGGCGGCGTGTTCGTCATCGAAATGCTGTCCGTCGTGCTGCAGGTGGTCTCTTTTAAAACCAGAGGCAAACGCATATTTAAAATGAGTCCGATCCACCATCACTTCGAATTGTCCGGCTGGTCGGAATGGCGCGTAGTCATCACGTTCTGGTTTGTAGGCATCATACTCGCAGGCATTGGACTTTACTTGAACAAGGGGTTGTAGACAATGAAGCATCCAGAATTATACAGGGGCAAGGAAGTTATCGTATTGGGGCTGGCTAAAAGCGGTGTACAAGTTGCCAAAGTTTTGCACAGCTTCGGCGCGATTGTAACGGCAAACGATCAAAAAGACAGAGATCAATGTCCAGAAGCCGGGGAACTGGAGGCGCTCGGAATTACCGTCATTTGTGGCGGACATCCGGAGAATCTGGTTCATCCCGGTATTTCTCTGCTTGTCAAAAATCCGGGTATTCCCTATAAGGTTCAGCCTGTGCAAAAAGCGTTGGACCTTGGCATTGATGTGATAACCGAAGTGGAAGTTGCCTATCATATCTGTGATGCGCCGATCATCGGCATTACCGGCTCCAACGGGAAAACGACAACGACAACCTGGGTCGGCAATATGCTGGAAGAAGCCGGCATGCGTCCGATTGTGGCAGGAAATATCGGCACGCCGCTATGCGAAGCCGCGCTAGGCGCGGACAGCGGCAATTGGATGGTGACCGAGCTCAGCAGTTTTCAACTGAAAGGTACGCGGGAATTCAGACCTCGCATCGGATGTTTGCTTAATGTGGCGGAAACGCATTTGGATTACCATGGGGACATGGAAGATTACGTAGCTTCCAAAGCGAAAATATTTGCCAATCAGGGAGAAGGAGATACCGCAGTCCTCAATTGGGATGATTCAACCTGCCGCAAGCTCGTTCCCTACATCAAGGCCAAACTGCTGCCGTTCTCTACCAATGAAGAGTTGGTGGAAGGGGTTTATGTCAGCCCGCCTTATATCCCGGATGTAGAGGATTCGCTGCCGCGTGCGATCGTATACCGCGATGCGCACGGTCAGGTGACGGAGATCATCCCCGTGGAGGAAGTCGGTATTCCGGGCCGCTTTAATATCGCAAACGCGGCGGCGGCCTGTGCGATTTCGATCGCGGCAGGCGCGCCTCTAGATCGGTTAAGAGGCCCATTGTCCTCCTTCCGCGGCGTTGAACACCGGTTGGAATATGTAATGGATCGCAGTGACGTCGCTTTTTACAACAATTCCAAGGCTACCAATTCCAAAGCGACGGCGATGGCGCTCGCATCCTTTAAAAGGCCAATTGTGCTGATTGCCGGAGGACTGGACCGCGGTTCGGATTATACGGAATTAGTGCCGGTTTTGTCGGAGCGGGTGAAGGCGGTCGTAGCGCTTGGCCAAACCGCGCATAAAATTGCGAAAGCAGCCGAAATGGCGGGATTAAAGCAGATTGTTGTCGTCGATAATGGAGAGGACGCCGCCGAAACGCTCCGCGCAGCTGTAAAAGAAGCTGCAGCCGCCGCAAGCCCGGGAGACATCGTGCTTTTGTCACCGGCTTGTGCCAGCTGGGACATGTTTGCCTCATACGAGGTGCGTGGACGCATTTTTAAAGAGGCGGTGCATAATCTTTAAGTAGGGGGGTGGATAAGCCCCTACTTTTGTGCAAAAGGTGGCCTCTTCATGAACAAGACACGCCCGGCGCCGGATTTGTGGCTTTTTCTCTGCATTTTGAGCTTGCTGATCGTCGGTATGATTATGGTGTACAGCGCAGGCTCTGTATTGGCATTTCACGAATATGGGGATTCCTTTTATTTCGTTAAGCGTCAATTGCTGTTTGCAGGATTGGGACTTGCTGCAATGTTTTTTACAGCCAGCATCGATTTTCGCGTTTGGAAAAAATATGCCCAGATCATCTTGATCGTTTGCTTCGCGCTTCTCGTCATTGTTTTGATCCCCGGGGTCGGGGTTGTGCGCGGAGGCGCTCGCAGCTGGCTTGGGATCAGTTCGTTTGGCATACAGCCCTCCGAGTTTATGAAACTCGGCATGATTCTTTTTCTCTCCAAATGGCTGAGCAGCGAGGAGTGGGATATCACGAAGTTCGGCAGAGGCTTGATGCCGCCGCTTGGCCTGCTCGGTCTGGCTTTCGGTCTGATTATGCTTCAACCGGATTTGGGCACGGGCACTGTTATGATGGGGGCGTCCATGATGATTATTTTTACGGCCGGAGCCCGTCTTAGCCATTTAGGGATGCTCGGCTTGGCCGGAGCGGCCGGGTTCGTCGGACTTATTCTTGCAGCGCCTTATCGGCTAAAGCGCATTACCGCGTTCCTTGATCCGTGGTCCGACCCGCTGGGGGCAGGTTATCAAATTATTCAATCATTGTACGCTATCGGCCCGGGAGGGCTGGGCGGCCTTGGGCTTGGCATGAGTCGGCAAAAGTACAGCTATGTTCCGGAGCCGCAAACGGATTTTATATTTTCGATTCTAGCTGAAGAACTTGGCTTCATCGGCGGTCTGATCGTGCTGCTGCTGTTCCTGATTTTGGTATGGCGGGGCATGCGCATTGCGATGACGATTCCGGACCGCTTTGGCAGCTTGCTTGCCGTAGGTATCATAGGCATGGTTGCGGTTCAAGTCGTCATTAACATCGGCGTGGTCATCGGACTTATGCCGGTAACCGGCATTACGCTGCCGCTCATCAGCTATGGCGGATCATCGCTTACACTGATGCTGACCGCCTTGGGAATTTTACTTAATCTATCACGTTATGCGAGGTGATCAGCATGCGCGTCGTTCTAACCGGCGGCGGTACCGGAGGGCATATTTATCCGGCTGTCGCTGTTGCGAGGCAGTGTGAAATAGAAGATCCTAATTCAGAATTTTTATATATCGGCGGTACGAGAGGTTTGGAAAGCAAACTGGTGCCGCAAGAGCAAATTCCTTTTCAATCGATTGATATTACCGGCTTCCGCCGCAAATTGTCCGCAGACAATCTTAAGACGGTGATCCGGTTTCTCAAAGGCGTGAAAACATCCAAACGGATGCTGGCCGAATTTAAGCCGGACGTGGTGATCGGTACCGGCGGTTATGTATGCGGCCCTGTCGTTTATGCGGCGGCCAAGCTCGGTATTCCGTGCATGATCCATGAACAAAATGCGATTCCCGGGTTGACTAACAAATTTCTCAGTAAATATGTCAATACCGTTGCTGTAAGCTTTGAGGGTTCGGAACATTTCTTCCCTAAAGCAAAGCGGGTTATCTATACAGGCAATCCGCGGGCAACCACCGTGCAATCTGCCAATCGGGAACGCGGGTTTGCAACGCTTGGCATCCCGATGGAAAGTTCTGTCGTGCTTGTTGTTGGCGGAAGTCGCGGGGCAAAAGCCATCAATGATGCGATGATCGACATGGCGCCGATGTTGGAAGATCTCAAGCATATCCATTTCGTATACGTGACCGGGGAGAATTACTTCGAGAAGACGCGGGAAGATGTTCGCAGAAGACTCGGAAGCATGCCGAATCATCTGCATGTACTTCCGTACGTGCATAATATGCCGGAGGTACTGGCAGCGACTTCACTTATCGTCAACCGGGCAGGAGCATCCTTCCTTGCCGAAATTACTTCTTTGGGGATTCCTTCCGTCTTGATTCCGTCGCCAAACGTCACCAACAATCACCAGGAAGCCAATGCAAGGCAGCTTGAGAAAGCGGGAGCGGCGAAGGTTATTTTGGAAAAGGATTTGACGGGGCGGCAGCTCTATCAAATGATTGAGGAAATCATGGGCGATATCCAGGTGCAAAAGGGTATGTCCGAGCAATCCCGCAGATTGGGCAAGCCCGATTCCGCCAATATGATCGTCGAAGAGATGCGCCGACTGACGGCAGGACGCTAAACGGGCTGGGCGATTGTCACACACCGGGTACGTACGACATAAGATACTCTATAATCGTGACAGTCACCACCCGAAAGCCGGCCCCCTGGATTGACCCGAATGTTGCAGTCCGATCCGTAGCTGTCCCTATTACGGATATTCTTGCATTCAGGCAAATACCGGTTAATTGACGAGAGCCGCCCGCCGCAAGTAACTGTATCCATGCACGCCGGAGCCCGCGGGTCTGATGTGTCACGCTAGAATAAATAAGTCCGCTGAAAGATTGTACTGGATATTCACCGGTCAAACGACAGCAGAGGACGTTCTCATTCCAAAGCATTGACGTTAACGGGATGTCAATTCCGGGTAAGGCATCAGGGCAGATGCCTCTTGAGGATCATGCAGCGGTTGAGGGGTAAACTCGGAGGTGATACATTGGACAAATTGGTGATTGAGGGTGGCAAATCCCTATCAGGAACCATACGTATCCATGGAGCAAAAAATGCCGCTCTGCCTATTTTGGCAGCGAGCTTGTTGGCCGCAGGCAAGGTTCAGCTGAGCAATGTTCCCCGTCTTCTGGATATTGAAGTGATGCTGAACATCCTGGATCGGATCGGCTGCACGACCTTGCATGATCGGGAGACGGTTGTAGTGGATACGTCGTCCGCCAATTCGTTTCATGTACCGGAAGATTTGATGAAGCAGATGCGTTCTTCCATCTTTTTGATGGGGCCTCTGCTGGCGAGGTTTGGGGAGGTGGCCGTATACCAGCCCGGCGGCTGCGCGATTGGAGAACGCAAAATCGATCTTCATCTTCGGGGGCTTAAAGCGCTTGGCGCCGAAATCGAGGAACTCGAAGAGCAGATTATTTGCAGGGCCGCTAAACTGAAAGGTACCGATATCCATCTTGATTTCCCCAGTGTCGGTGCGACCGAAAACATCATGATGGCGGCCGTTATGGCCGAAGGCACGACAATCATCACCAATGCGGCGCGCGAGCCGGAAATTCAGGATTTGCAGAATTTCCTGAATGCCATGGGCGGAAGCATTATCGGGGCGGGAACGGACACGATTACGATCCAGGGGGTAAGCCGGTTATCGCCCTGTTCGTATACGATTATCCCCGACCGGATCGTGGCAGGGACCGTAATGATTGCCGCGGCCGCAACCAGGGGCAACGTGACGCTGACTCATTCGAATCCGGCGCATCTGTCATCCTTGATCCACGTCCTCAAGCGGGCCGGTGTTCAAATCAGTACCTGCAATGATATAATAAATGTGAGCTGCATGAGCCGTCCCAAAGCGATTGAACGTATTGTGACATCGCCGTATCCGTCATTTCCGACCGATTTGCAGTCCCAGGTGATGGTGCTGTTGTCGCTCGCCGACGGTTTCAGCGTGATGAAAGAGACGGTTTTTGAAGGCCGGTTTAAGCATGTGGATGAGCTGACCCGGATGGGGGCGGATATATCGACTGATTTAAACTGCGCATTTATCCGCGGCGTACAGCGGCTTTATGGAGCCACTGTGGAAGCGACGGATTTAAGAGCCGGAGCGGCGCTTGTGATTGCCGGACTGGCTGCCCAAGGGAAAACAATCGTGGAACAGGTGCATCATATAGACAGAGGATATGAACATATTGAGCAATTATTCCAAAATTTAGGTGCGGATATGCACCGATTTACACCGGTGCCCAAATCACTGGATTTAGCTAATTAACACCATGCTTATCCCCTCTGCCAGAGGGGATAAGAGGTATTTTGTGGAGAGAATCCTATGCCAAAAGCTCACATTCCCGTTTTAAAAGAAAACAAGCCCAAGAAAAAGTCCAGCCGGAAAGTCATTGCCGTTTTGGTGCTGTTGTTTGCCGCGATCCTGGTCGTTTTGTTCTTCCGCTCACCCGTAAGCCAGGTGACGGAGATCCAATTTACGGGCAGCACATTCTCCTCAAGGGAGCAGTTACTGAAGGCCAGTGGGCTGAAGATGGGAAGCCAATATTTTGGCGTTTCGCCTTCCAACGTTGAAAGCCAGCTGTTACAAATCAAATCGATTCAAAAAGCGGTAGTGGACAAGCATTTCCCGGGCAAAATCAGCGTGAGCATCCAAGAGTACCCGACAGTGGCTTACGAACTGGGGGCTGACGGGAAACTCGATGCGATTCTGGCCAGCGGTTCCAAAGTTGCCGTAAACAGCAGCGGTATCGCTGTGGAGAAGCCGATTTTGACCAAATGGAGCGCCGATGATCCTAATAAAGCCAAGCTGTGCAAGGTGCTGGGGCAAATCCCGAATGAGCTGACCTCGGATATTTCTGAGATTATGCCTTCTCCAACGGCCTCTTTTCCAGACAGAATCAAGATGTACACCAGATCCCGTTTTATTGTGATCACTTCGATCTCGCTTTTGACCGATAAAATCGAATATTTGAATCAGGTGATCGAGACGGCGCAGCCGGGGACCATTACGATGCTGGAGGCTGACTCATACACACCTTTTCAGCCTGTAACGACCGAGGACCCGAGCCAAAAAGCCACTACTCATGGCAACTAAAAAATGTTACAATTAATTTTATGGGTTATCTATACAGTTCGAACTAAATTTTGTTTTTTTAATGCCGATAAAGTTATTCGGAGAGAAAAGGTGTTTGTTCGTTTTGTCATTGAAGTATCCCTCTTTTTTCTTTAAATTTTTATATTGGATTAGTAAAAGTTGGCATCGAAAAAATTGTAGAAAAAAGAGGGATCGATTATTCTATGTTGAATATGTAGAATTGAGTGTTTGAGTCATTTGGGAAGATATTTTAGAAAACAGGAGGTGCCACAGTTGAGCAACAATGACATCATTGTTAGTTTGGACATCGGTACATCCAAAGTTCGTGCTATTATTGGGGAAGTGAATAATGGAACCTTTAATATTATTGGAGTTGGATCTGCCGACTCGGAAGGAATTCGCAAAGGTGCGATTGTAGATATTGACCAGACAGTTCAATCTATCCGCAGTGCCGTTGATCATGCGGAACGCATGGTCGGTATTGAAATATCGGAGGTTTATGTCGGCATTTCGGGCAATCATATCGGACTTCAATCCAGCCACGGTGTCGTGGCAGTATCGAACGAGGATCGGGAAATTGGCGAGGAGGATATTGAACGCGTGCTTAAAGCCGCGGAGGTTGTGGCTCTTCCGCCTGATCGGGAAATCATTGATGTGGTTGCAAAACAATACGTAGTAGACGGCCTGGAGGGAATTCATGATCCGCGCGGCATGATCGGCGTCCGGTTGGAAGTCGAAGCCATCATCATTACAGGCGCGAAGACGGCCATACATAATCTGTTGCGCTGCGTTGAAAAATCAGGTCTCAAAATTAAAGATCTGGTTCTCATGTCTTTAGGGGCGGGACAACTTGCCTTATCTAAGGATGAGAAAACGATGGGCTCGGTATTGGTCGATATCGGTGCAGGATCTACGACAATCGCCATTTTTGAAGAAGGCACCATGGTTTCAACGTCTACACTGCCGATTGGCGGTGAATTTGTGACTAATGATATCGCTTATGGCCTGCGGACGCTGACGGATCAGGCGGAGAAGGTCAAGCTGAAATACGGCTGCGCCCTGATGGCGGATGCCGCTCCTGACGTTACCTTCAAAGTTGTCCGTATCGGCAGCAATGTGGAGAAAGAATTCAACCAAGAAGATTTGGCTGCGATCATTGAGCCGCGGGTACAGGAAATATTCCATCTAATCCGTGAAGAAGTGAAACGTCTTGGTTACGTTGAGCTCCCAGGGGGTTATATACTTACTGGCGGCACTGTATCCATGCCAGGAGTTTTGCAGGTTGCCCAGAGCGAACTCGCAACATCCGTCAGAATTGCCGTGCCTGATTATATTGGTGTAAGAGACCCTGGTTATACCAGCGGTGTCGGCATTTTGCACAACGTCATGCGCAGCATCCGATTGCGCAGCACAAGCGGCGCAAACGTGAGCAGTGCGGGCAACAAGAAAACAGTGAACCGCCCTAAAGCGAGTCCTGCTTCGAATCCGGAGACCGCCCAGAAACCCGGCTTTATTGAAAGATTGAAAAATATTTTCAGTGATTTCATATAGGCTAAATAAAGTGGACGGGCCATCCATGCACAATGAGGGGGAGATGGAAAAGTATGTTGGAATTTGATTTTGAAATGGAGAGCTTGGCGCAGATTAAAGTAATTGGAGTAGGTGGCGGCGGAAGCAACGCCGTTAACCGCATGATTGAAAATGGCGTACAAGGCGTGGAATTCATTACGGTGAATACCGACGCCCAAGCTTTACATATGGCCAAATCGGAACATAAACTGCAAATCGGGGATAAATTGACCCGCGGTCTTGGTGCCGGAGCCAACCCTGAAGTGGGCAAAAAGGCGGCTGAAGAGTCGCGTGAATTGATCATGAATACCCTCAAAGGTGCTGACATGGTGTTCGTTACCGCTGGTATGGGCGGCGGCACAGGAACAGGCGCTGCTCCGGTCATTGCGGAAGTCGCAAAAGAATGTGGAGCATTGACCGTAGGCGTGGTGACACGCCCGTTTACATTTGAAGGGCCCAGACGTTCCAAACAGGCCGTATTGGGTATTGATGCTCTCAGAGAAAAAGTCGATACGCTGATTGTTATTCCTAATGATCGACTCTTGGAAATCGTAGATAAAAAGACTCCGATGCTTGAAGCTTTCCGCGCAGCCGACAACGTGCTTCATCAAGCGGTGCAAGGTATTTCCGACTTGATCCAGGTTCCTGGCCTTATCAACCTCGACTTTGCGGACGTAAAAACGATCATGACCGAGCGTGGTTCCGCTTTGATGGGAATCGGCGTTGCCAATGGAGAGAACCGTGCAGCGGAAGCGGCTCGGAAAGCGATTATGAGTCCGCTGCTCGAGACTTCGATCGACGGCGCTCGTGGCGTCATCATGAACATTACCGGTGGAGCGAACCTGTCGCTTTACGAGGTTAACGAAGCGGCTGAGATTGTAACCGCCGCTTCCGATCCAGAAGTGAACATGATCTTCGGTGCAATCATCGACGAAGGTATGAATGATGATATTAAGGTAACCGTCATCGCGACCGGTTTCGAGAGCCATGGCGTGCCGGCGCAGCCTGTACGTAAGCCGGGAGCAGCGCCAGCCGAACCCGAGGTGACCCGCAGCAACCAGACGAGTAACCTTCGTCCGTTTGGCAACCAGCCTAGCGGCGATCAATTGGACATTCCGACATTCCTGCGGAATCGTTCACGTCAGAACAAGGAATAATAACATCCTATTTGCATAAAGACCCGTATTCCATATTGAATGGAAGCGGGTCTTTTGTGTTATAAGTCATTAAGACCTGCCAGATGCTTAAATACCGTTAACGAAACCGGGGAGGTCTATAGCTGCACATAGGTGAAGAGGAATGGTAGGGTGAGTGAATAGTACGGAAAAGATGCGCGAAACTGTGGGCTTGCACATAGGTGAAGAACAACGGCCGGTTGGGTGAACTATGCGTGAATGATGCGCTAACGAAACGGGGAAGCGTTAAAACCGTAAAAACGGCGCTGAAAAAATTTTAACGAAACATCATATATCGTTATTTGATCAAAAAGCAGCCAAACTACCTTCTAAGTTGGTTCATAACGATCTCCAGTTTCTTTAGAAAAATGAGAAGCACGATTTTGCTCAAATAACGCTTGCAGGTTTCGTTAGAGGTTCCAAAAGAGACGGAATCGAAATCATTGAACGGGAACCGTAGAAATTCAATTTGCAGAATACGTCGGTAAGACAAATGAGTTTAGTTCGCTGTGCCGTGGGAAAATTTCGATCGTCAAAATTAGCGAAACATGCCGGCGGTTATTTTGCAGATATACATTTCACCCAGATTTTCAACGAACATTTCCTCACATCCACTGCCATCTGTGCTTGAAATGCACCTTCAAAAACCTTCGGAACTCGACAAAAAAAGTTGATGTCCAGCTCCCAATTTTAGACAGACTTTGAATCGGGTTCTTTTTATACTAAATACATCTCCCAAGTAAAAAGCCACGATGGACGATGAAGGTTATCATAGCAATTTCCGAAAGAATCCACTTATACGGGCAGGTGATGAAGGCTGGTTGTCTATATTGATCTGATTTTCATCACCAACCTGTTAATCGATGGCGCGCTCTTGTGGCTTACCGCCTGGATGAGGAAACAGCGGCTGCGGTGGTGGCGGTTGGCGGTAGCGGCGATGGTAGGAGCGCTGTACGTCGTTATGATGTTTCTGCCTGAGCTTTCCTTTATGTATACCTTTATCATTAAATTTGCATTGTCTCTGCTCATGCTCTGGATTGCTTTTGGTTTTGGAAGTCTGCAAAACTATATCCGGAATATGGGGGCTTTTTATATCATCAACTTTGCGGCCGCAGGGGGAATTATCGGTATCCATTATTTGCTTCAAAATACGGGAGAGATTTTTAACGGTATATGGTTTACGGCTTCGGGCGGACTTTCATTTGAACTGAAAATCGGGTTTTGGTTTACGTTTATCATGTGTTTTGCCGTGCTGTTGTGGTTCAAATTCGTATATTCCACGCGGCGGAAGCTGGAGAATAGGCAGGAGTACATGGGAGAGGTAATCGTCACGATCGGAGGTTATGACGTTAGCTGTACAGGTCTTTTGGATACCGGAAACCAGCTTGCCGATCCTTTGACACGGACGCCTGTCATGGTAATGGAAGCAGCGCTTTGGAAGGAAAAGCTTCCGGCATCCTGGCTGGAACGGCTTTCCGGGGGAGAGCCGGACAAACTCCTCCTGGAGATGAACGATGCAGACTTTGAATGGCGTGACCGGCTGCGGTTGGTGCCATATCGCGGAGTGAACCGTGGCTCGGCTTTTATGCTTGCTATCAAACCGGATGCCGTGGAAATACGAATCGGCAATCAGACAAGCCGTGCAGTTAAGGTTTTGATAGGGCTGGATGGGGGGAATTTGTCCGGCGACAGATCTTATCAGGCAATTATCCACCCAGATCTGGTGCAGGAGGAAAACAGTGTGAAGACTGAAACGAAGCCACCTGTAACTCCTACGTCCATCGGTTTATAGCGGCTTTGGTGCGCTGGGCTGAAAATGATGGCGTGCCTGCGAAGACAGTTTCATTTGTGAAGTTTATGTAATGCCAGTTTTCTACGGAAAACGGAGCCCTGCTTACGAAGATGAATTTTCCTTCGGAAAATTAGGCTTATGCTAACGAAGTAAATTTCCCTTCGGAAAATTAAGCTTATGCTTACGATGACAGTTTCCCTTCGGGAAACTTTTAGGAGGACGACAAATGCTAGTAAAATGGCGATTGATGGCTCAACTGCAATATTACCGGCTCCTATTTCTGCTGGGATTAAAAAGCGAAGAAATCTATTATATCGGCGGCAGCGAGGCGCTCCCTCCACCGCTGACACGCGAGGAAGAGGAGTATCTTCTGCAGCGGCTCTCCACAGGAGATGCAGCGATCAGATCGATGCTGATTGAGCGCAATCTGCGCCTGGTTGTCTACATTGCCCGCAAATTCGAAAACACCGGCATCAACATCGAGGATCTGGTATCCATCGGTGCGATCGGGCTGATTAAGGCGGTCAACACGTTTGATCCCGAGAAAAAGATCAAGCTCGCAACCTATGCTTCGCGCTGTATAGAAAACGAGATTTTGATGTATTTGCGCCGCAATAGCAAAATTCGCAGCGAGGTTTCTTTTGACGAACCGCTGAACATTGATTGGGACGGCAATGAGCTTCTCCTTTCGGATGTGCTCGGGACCGAGAACGATACCATATACCGCAATATCGAGGAACAAGTCGACCGGAAGCTGCTCCACAAAGCGCTTGAAAAACTGACCGACCGGGAGCGCACGATTATGGAACTTCGTTTCGGGCTTCAGGATGGCGAAGAGAAGACGCAAAAGGACGTCGCGGATATGCTCGGGATCTCTCAATCCTACATATCAAGACTTGAAAAAAGAATCATTAAGAGACTTCGGAAAGAGTTTAATAAGATGGTGTAGCAATTTTCCAGTCAGGAATAAAATGAGCCCCCAGGGAGATAATGTACATTAATGTTTCTTCTTGGGAGGTATATCATCATGACCCGAAACAAAGTCGAAATTTGTGGTGTGGATACCGCAAAATTACCGGTCCTAACCAATGTGGAAATGCGGGAATTGTTTCATGACTTGCAGCAAAACAACGAACGGTCAGCCAGAGAAAAGCTGGTTAACGGCAATTTGAGACTGGTCCTCAGCGTGATTCAGCGCTTTAACAATCGGGGGGAGTTTGTCGACGATTTGTTTCAGGTAGGCTGTATCGGACTCATGAAGGCCATTGATAATTTTGACTTGTCGCAAAACGTGAAATTTTCGACCTATGCGGTTCCGATGATCATCGGGGAAATTCGCAGGTATCTAAGGGACAACAATCCGATTCGCGTATCGAGATCGCTGAGGGATATCGCCTATAAGGCGCTGCAGGTGCGCGATTCCTTGACGAATCAGAATTCCAGGGAACCAACCATTTTCGAAATTTCCGAAGTATTGAATGTACCAAAAGAAGATGTCGTGTTTGCTCTGGATGCCATCCAGGATCCTGTATCGCTGTTCGAGCCGATTTACCATGACGGCGGAGATCCCATTTACGTGATGGATCAGATCAGTGACGATAAGAACAAGGATGTTTTCTGGATCGAGGAAATCGCCCTGAGGGAAGCTATGCAAAGGCTGGGGCAGCGGGAAAAAATGATTTTGTCCATGCGTTTCTTTGAAGGGAAAACCCAAATGGAGGTAGCCGATGAAATCGGTATTTCCCAGGCCCAGGTATCACGCTTGGAAAAATCGGCGATTCAGCAGATGCAAAAACACGTAAAGTCCTAAAGACCACCATCAAATGAAATATAGCGATTCTCGCGCCAGTTTATGTTGGAGCCAAATCGTGATAACTGAAGAGCGATCCGGACAGGGTCGCTTTTTCCAATGTCTTTAATCGAAGTACCTGCCACAAACCTTGGAAAAAATGCCAGCCATATTATCCGCTGCAGGAGGAATTCCATAAAAAGAAGGGCATTTTGCCCAGCCCGCACATATACATATCATATATGCGTGAAGAAGCGGACGAGACAGCGAAATTTAGGAAAAGGGGTTGCGGTCTTTGATTCCAGATCAGCGGGCGGTGGAAAAGAATATGAAGATATCCGATTTTCAAACAAAAGATGTCATCAATATTGTGGACGGCAAGAGACTCGGCCAGATCAGTGATCTCGAGCTTGATCTCCGTCAGGGCCGGATCGACGCTATTGTCGTGCCCAGCTATAGCAAATTTTTAGGTTTATTTGGCGGGGGAGCGGATTTGATTATTCCATGGGGCAATATAGTTAAAATCGGCTCTGATGTAGTGTTGGTCAAAATGGAGGAGCTCAAGACCCTTCAGGAAGAAAAAGCATCCGCGGCTTATTTGGAGCGATCGGAACGGGAGCGTCGAAATTACAGGGACTTGTGAGGGGCGGATATGGTACACTGGTAGTCGAGGTGAATAGGATGGAACCGTTTGTTTTGAGGGAGGCTGGAGATCAGCCTGCGCTGTTTATGCTGGAATCCTGGATGAGCGGCTGCGAAGAACTTACCGCCGGTTTTACAGGGAGGAACGGAGGCGTGGGCCAAGCGCCTTATGATACGTTGAACTGTGCATTTCATGTCGGCGACCGTCCGGAGGACGTGATTGCAAACCGCAAACTTGTTGCCGCCGGACTTGGATTCGAAATTGATGCATGGACATGCGGGGAACAGGTTCACCGTGCCGATATCGCCGTGATCGATCATGCGCGGATTGGGGCCGGAAACTTAAACAGAGAGTCGGCGATTCAGGATACGGATGGACTTCTAACCAATATGCCTGGCGTGTTGTTGACATCCTTTTACGCGGATTGCGTACCTCTCTTTTTCTTGGATCCGAAGCAAAAAGCGGTCGGGTTGGCTCATGCAGGATGGAAAGGGACTGTAGCCAAGATCGCGGTCAAAATGACGGAACGGATGCAGGAGGCTTTTGGAAGCCGGCCTGAGGATATCCGGGCAGCCATCGGTCCTTCGATTGGATCCTGCTGTTATGAAGTCGATGGAAAAGTCATTTCCCATGTCCATGATTTAGAAAAAAATTTCCTGGGCAATGGCGACGACCACCGTCCCGACTTGTACACAGCCAAAAATAACGGCAAATTCATGCTTAACTTGAAAGAATTGAATCGACACATTATGATTAAAGCAGGAATATTGCCGACTCATATCGAATGTACATCATATTGTACGAGCTGTCGCAATGATTTGTTTTTCTCATATCGTAAGGATGGGGGAACAACGGGACGAATGGCTAGTTGGATCGGTTTAAAAGAGAGGTGAGCCTTCCATGAGTCTGGAAGAGCGAATAAGGGAAGTTAACAAACGAATTGAACAAGCGTGCCTGCGCAGCGGCAGGTCCGCTGAAGACGTAAATATTGTAGCAGTAACTAAATACGTATCTACGGCGATGGTAGACAAGGTATTGGCCAGCGGCCTGAAGCATGTGGGGGAGAACCGTTGGCAGAATGCACAGGAAAAATGGAACGCCCTCGGCAATCGCGGAACTTGGCATTTCATTGGACATTTGCAAACGAATAAGGTCAAAGATGTCATCGGCAAATTTGAATATATTCATTCATTAGACAGGATGTCTCTGGCGAAGGAAATGGAGAAGTGCGCTGCTGCTCATGGGTTGGTCGTTAAAACCTTCCTGCAGGTCAATGTTTCCGGAGAAGAAAGCAAATATGGGATGGCTCCGGCAGAAGCCGCAGCTTTTTTAGAGGAAATTCAGAAGTTCACTCATATTCGAGTGATCGGCCTTATGACCATGGCGCCATTTGAGGATCGGCCGGAGGATACTCGCATTGTGTTCAGGGATCTTCGCGAGCTGAGGGATGATTTGAATCGCAGGGGCGTAACAAAAGAACCGTTAACAGAGCTTTCCATGGGCATGTCAAACGATTTTGAAGTTGCTATTGAGGAAGGAGCGACCTGGGTCCGTTTAGGCAGCATTTTAGTTGGGAAAGAGGAGGGAGAATGATGAGCGTCATGAATAAATTCATGTCTTTTTTGGGATTGCAGGAGCAGGAGGAAGTGGTCGAGCGGGAGCAGCTTCCCGCTGAAGAAGAAATTGAAACTCCGGCGCTTGAAACGCGTAAAAACCAAAGAGTAAATAATGTCGTCAGCATTCACTCGCAAAAAAACGTTAAGGTTATCCTGCATGAACCACGCTCCTATGATGAGGCCCAAGAAATTGCCGATCATTTGCGTTCGCACCGTACGGTGGTCGTGAATCTGCAAAGAGTGCGCACCGATCAGGCACTGCGGATCATCGATTTTCTCAGCGGCACGGTCTACGCTTTAGGCGGCGGCATTTCCAAGATTGGTGGCAACATCTTTTTGTGCACGCCGGATACGGTTGAAATTTCAGGCACCATTTCGGAAATACTGGGTGATGAACATGACTACAACAGAATGAGGTGAACCAATTTTGACCGATGTAATCATAATTGTGCAGTACCTGTTTCGAATTTATTTTTATATGATTATCGTTTATGTACTGATGTCCTGGCTTCCAAATATCCGTGAAAGCTTTATCGGCGAGTTTTTGGGCAAGCTAGTCGAGCCGTATCTGTCACCGTTCCGCAGGTTTATACCGCCGATTATGGGGGTTATTGACATTTCCCCGATTGTTGCGCTGTTTGTTCTCCAATTCGCCGAGCGGGGCGTATACGCAATCCTGTTCCAGATTTACAAGTATACATTATGAAATTGGATATTTACGAGCATTTTCATCCGGACGAGCGTGAGTTTGTTGACAAAGCCTGGGAATGGATCGTTCATGCGGGCCAGTTCCACGAAAGCAGGCTAACGGACTTTTTGGATCCGAGGCAAACCGTTATTCTGGAGTCCCTGGCCAACCGTCATCCGGATGTGCAGGTCCGTTTCGACGGGGGCCATGCCGAGGCGGAGCGGTGCCGGGCGCTTATCGCTCCCGATTACCGTGATTTAAGCTCCGAGGATATGAAGCTGAAGGTGCTTCGCATCGATTCCACAGACCAAAAATTTCTGGCCTTGGAGCATGGGGACTACCTGGGATCGATTCTCGGACTCGGAATCAAACGTTCCAAAATCGGTGACATTCATGTACTGGAAGATGGCTGCCATGCTGTTGTTTGTGAGGAAATCAGCGCTTTTCTTGATATGAATTTAAATCAGGTACACCGTATACATGTCCAGAGCGAGATTTTGCCAATTGAGCAGCTGCGTATAAGCAAAACCTCATTGGAGATGCTTGATATTACGGTGGCTTCTTTGCGTCTTGACGGCATTGCGTCCGATGTTTACCGTCTAAGCCGGAGTAAAGTGCTGGTTCCAATCCGGGCGGGACGCTGCCGCGTAAACTGGAAAACCGAAGAGGATCCTTCTGTTCAGCTAAGAGAAGGGGATGTCGTCTCTATGCAAGGATTTGGCCGTTTCAAGGTGCTGGAGGCGGGAGATGTCACCAAAAAGGGGCGCTACCGGGTTAGAGTAGGTAAATTTGTGTAGACTCTCAGCAGGAAATAGGTTTTTCCTGTCGAAATGAATTATTCAAGCGATTACTAACAAAATGGTTTTCTTCAGCCGATACAATCCAAAGTGGGTTGTATCACAGATCCGTTTGATAACAGGGAGACCTGAACATTCTTAGGAGGTGCACATCTATGCCATTAACGCCACTGGACATACATAACAAGGAATTTTCCCGCCGGCTCCGGGGTTATGATGAAGATGAAGTCAATGAATTCCTCGATCAGGTCATTAAGGATTATGAAAGCGTCATTCGGGAGAACAAGGACCTTCATAACCAATTGTTGTCTTTGCAGGAAAGACTGGACCATTTTCTAAATATTGAGGAGACGCTTTCTAAAACGATCATCGTAGCCCAGGAAGCGGCGGATGAAGTGAAAAACAATGCGAAAAAAGAAGCGCAGCTTATCATTAAGGAATCCGAGAAAAATGCCGACCGGATTATTAACGAATCATTGGCAAAGTCGCGGAAAATCGCAATGGAAGTGGAAGAACTTAAAAAGCAGGCATCAATCTACCGCACCCGTTTCCGGACGTTGGTTGAAGCTCAGCTTGAGCTTTTGAGCCAAGACGGCTGGGATGCGCTGGAAGCCGCCAGCGAGGCTCTTGAAACGCCGCGTGAAGCAAATGAAGTGTATTAGAGGTTGTTCAAAAAGACCGCCTTTGATAAGAAAAACATCTATCGACGTACTTTCTATGAAGCCAGACCGCTTTTAGCAGATGTTTTTCTTGCGATATAGAATTTCATCAGCGCAGCTGATAATTTATAAATTCTATATCTAACACGAAGTGAATCAGGAAGCGGGTTCGACATCGAATCTTGAATTTAGCCGGGCCTTCCGGTGCTCACGTACCTAAACGTACGCTCTGCTCCTCAGCCCCTAGCTTCATTCAACCTTCTTGGTGCTGAAAACCGATCTTTTTGAACACGCACTATTAGGCTTCTGCTTGGTTGACTTTTGGGTGAAAAAAGACTATAACTATAGTCATATCGGTTTGTTGTGCATCGCACAATAACTATGCGTATACGTATTCGATGATGGGATAAGTAAGCTTTGGAAGCTGTTCTCCAGAGAGTTGGCGTTTTGCTGAGAGCCAATGTTCAGACCGAAGCCGAAGATCCTCCCTGAGAAGTGAGGCTGAATCGTTAGTTTGCTAACGTGCGTAAGCCAAGCCGGAATGCCGAACGTTATATCGGCTCCTTGTTGAGAAGAGGTTGCCCTGCGGGCAGCTTTAAAGGCGAGGACTTGAGGAGTCGTTCAGGGATTATGATTTTCCCCTTGAGCGGAATTAGGGTGGTCACGCGAGCAGAAGCCTCGTCCCTTTATTGGGATGAGGCTTTATTTGTGTTTTCGAAGCTTCTTCGAGATCTTTTTTCGAATCCCCCTAAATCCCCCTTTTCCAAAAGGGGGACCCCAGAGGGCGCCGCCCTCTGGACACCCAAAAGTTTGGCGAGGGATGGAAAGTGGCGCAATAAAGGTGCTTTAGGTGGAGTGATTGATTCATCCTCGTTCTCTCCTCCGGGATCGTCCTCGGAACCTTTCATGCGTGCGTGGGTGCGGCGCGATAAAGGTGGTTTAGGTGGAGTGCCCGGTTCATCCTTGACTCCCCTTCGGGATCGTCCTCGGGAACCTTCCATGCGTGCTTTGAGTGTGGAGCAATAAAAGGTGCTTTAGGTGGAGTGCCCGGTTCATCCTCGACTCCCCTCCGGGATCGTCCTCGGAACCTTTCATGCGTGCGTGGGTGCGGCGCGATAAAGGTGGTTTAGGCGGAGTGCTCGGTTCATCCTCGCTCTCCCCTCCGGGATCGTCCTCGGGAACCTTTCATGCGTGAATTGGGGGGATAGCGCAAAAGTAACTTTTTTCGATTTGGCCAAGGTGCGCATCCGTTAAGCGTGCCCCGTTCTTTGCAAAGCAAAGAATAGGGGCGAAAAGCGGGTATAACATACAAAGTTTGAAAGTCCGTCCTCTGTGACTGTTCAGAACCATTTCGGGAGTCCAGAGGGCAGAGCCCTTGGAGTCCCCCTTACGAAGGGGGATTGAGGGGGATGGGAAAACACCATTTCGGGAGTCCAGAGGGCGGAGCCCTCGGAGTCCCCCTTACGAAGGGGGATTGAGGGGGATGGGAAAACACCATTTCGGGAATCCAGAGGGCAGAGCCTCGGGATCCCCCTTATGAAGGGGGACTTAGAGGGATGGGAAAATCTTTCGAAAGATTTTGGAGGTTGAAAAAGATGCAAAAAGTCGATGTCAAAGAAAAAGCGCGCACACGCGATTTGCGCGTGCTGAAAAAATGGAATGAGGAAGGCACCTTCCGCAAATCCATGGAAAACCGGAAGGACAGACCGAATTACGTGTTTTATGAAGGGCCGCCAACTGCTAACGGCGCACCGCATATCGGGCACGTGCTGGGCCGGGTCATCAAAGACTTTATCGGCCGCTACCAAACGATGAAAGGTTATCGCGTCGTCCGCAAAGCGGGCTGGGATACTCACGGTTTGCCGGTTGAGCTTGGCGTGGAAAAGCAGCTCGGCATTTCCGGCAAGCAGGAAATCGAAAAATACGGCGTTGAAGAGTTCGTGAAGAAATGTAAAGCCAGCGTATTCGAATACGAAAAACAGTGGAGAGAGCTGACCGAAGCCATCGGCTACTGGACAGACCTCGATCATCCATATATCACGCTTGAGAACAACTACATCGAAAGCGTATGGAACATCCTGGCGACCATCCATGACAAAGGCCTGCTGTACCGCGGCCACCGTGTCAGCCCATATTGCCCGTGCTGCCAAACAACGCTCAGCTCCCATGAGGTGGCGCAAGGTTATGAGGACGTCAAGGATCTCAGTGCGACAGCCAAATTCAAGCTGCATGACAGCGGCGAATATGTGCTGGCTTGGACGACAACTCCTTGGACGCTTCCGGCTCACGTGGCCCTCGCCATGAATCCGGATATGGACTATGTACGTGTACAGAAGGACGGAGAAGTTTATATCGTAGCCAAAAACCTGGTCGAAGACGTGATGAAAGAAGACTATAAGGTTTTGTCCGCGCATAAAGGTTCCGAGTTTATCGGAAAATCCTATACCCCGCCATTTACGTATACGAATCCGGAAAAAGGCAATCTGATCGTTGGCGCTTCTTTCGTTACGGATGCGAGCGGTACAGGTATCGTTCACATGGCGCCTGCGCACGGTGAAGATGACTACAAAACCTGCCGCGAAAATGGCATCAGCTTCATCAGCGTTGTCAACGCCCAAGGACGTTACACCGATGAAATTACGGATCTGGCCGGACGTTTCGTCAAAGATTGCGATCTGGACATCGTGAAGATGCTTTCCGAAAAAGGACTGCTGTTCAGCAAGGAAAAATACGAACACAGCTATCCATTCTGCTGGCGCTGCAAATCTCCGCTCCTCTACTACGCGATGGAGAGCTGGTTCATCGAAACGACTGCCGTTAAAGATCAACTGATCGCCAACAACAACGGCGTGGAGTGGTTCCCGGGCCACATCCGCGAAGGACGTTTCGGCAAATTCCTTGAGGATCTGGTGGACTGGAACATCAGCCGTAACCGCTATTGGGGTACGCCGCTGAACGTTTGGGTCTGCGACTCCTGTAAAAAGGAATACGCTCCGCACAGTTTTGCAGATCTGCGAGAGCGTGCGACTACGGCTCTTCCTGATGATTTTGAACTGCACAAGCCTTACGTGGACGAAGTAAAAGTAAAATGTCCACACTGCGATGGCGGCGTAATGGAGCGTACATCCGAAGTCATCGATGTATGGTTTGACAGCGGTTCGATGCCGTTCGCGCAGCATCATTATCCATTTGAAAATGAGCAAAATTTTGAAGAACAGTTTCCTGCGGACATGATTTGCGAAGGCATTGACCAAACCCGCGGCTGGTTCTACAGCTTGCTGGCGGTTTCCACGCTTTTCAAAGGCGTAGCGCCATATAAAGCGGTTATCGCTACAGGACATATTCTCGATGAGAATGGACAGAAGATGTCCAAATCCAAAGGCAATGTCATCGACCCTTGGGAGATCATCAATGAATTCGGAACCGACGCGTTCCGTTGGGCGCTCCTGGCCGACAGTGCGCCTTGGAACAGCAAACGCTTCTCCAAAGGTATCGTCGCGGAAGCGAAATCCAAGGTCGTGGACACGCTTGTTAACACCCATTCATTCCTGACGCTGTATGCGAACATCGACGGGTATGATCCGGCGGAACATCCGTTCAAGCTTCCTGAGAACAAACTCGACCGCTGGATTCTGTCCCGTTTGAACAGTTTGATCCAGGTTGTTGACAAAGGCCTTGCGGTGAATGACTTCCTGAATACAGCCAAAGGCATCGAAGCTTTTATCGACGAGTTGAGCAACTGGTATATCCGCCGCTCGCGCGACCGTTTCTGGGGCAGCGGCCTGACCGAAGACAAGCTTGCCGCTTACGGCACGCTGACACATGTGCTGCTGACGCTTTCCAAACTGATGGCGCCATATACGCCGTTCCTGTCCGAAGACATTTATACCAACCTCGGCAGTGGCAGCAGCGTGCATTTGGCGGACTTCCCGCAAGCGGATGAGGCGCTGATCGACAAAACGCTTGAAGCGGACATGGAAGCGGCCCGGCAAATCGTTGAGCTTGCGCGCAACGTGCGGAATGAAACAGGAATTAAAACGCGTCAACCTTTGTCTGAGCTGATCATCTCCATGGATCATCCGTTTGATGCCGCAGGTTATGAGGGAATCATCAAAGAGGAAATCAATGTGAAGAACCTTGTGGTTGAAACAAGCGACAGCGGGTTCGTGGATTTTACACTCAAAATGAATTTGAAAGTAGCAGGCAAAAAATACGGCAAAAACATCGGGTTCCTCCAAGGCTTCTTGAAAGATCTGTCTCCGGATGAAACGAGAGCTGCAGTACAATCCGGAAGTATCCGCGTAACATCTCCGGCAGGCGAGGAGCTTGAAATTACGGCCGATGAGCTGCTTGTCGAGAAAAAGGCCAAGAGCGGTTTTGCTTCAGCTTCCGGGTACGGCATCACGGTTGCCTTGAATACGGAGATCACGCCTGAACTCGAGCAAGAAGGTTGGGTCAGAGAAGTGGTCCGTGCCGTTCAGGATTACCGCAAAAAGCTGGATCTCCCGATTGAAAAACGCGTTACTTTGGTTCTGGACGCAGACGAAGAGCTGGCTAAGGCTATTCAGGCGTTTGACAGCGTGCTGCGCGAAAATGTTCTGGTCAAAGATGTGTTATTCGGCAAGGAAGACCAGATGGAAACAGTGGAGTTGGCGGGTAAAAAGCTCGGCATTCACATTGCCGGATAAGGTTTGTTGTTTAAAGTTGTTCCAATCCGATCAATTTGATGCTTCCTTATTGAATGAGAGCCGCCTTTTAGGCAAATAATAGCAAACAAAATGAATAAACGAGCCTTCAAGCGCAAGATCGAGTGATCTTGCGGCCTTGGGCTCGTTTGTTTTCTTTTTCGTTATGCAAGGTGACGAATTCAAGAGGGGAAGAATCCATGGTGAATGACCCAAAAAACGGCGAAACGAATACGGATGAAAAGCAATTGAACCGGATTTATAAGCTTACGGCCCAAATTGCCGATGAACTGGAGCGATCGCGGATCGCCGATTATACCCAACTTCTGCATAAACCGCTGCGGTTGATTTGGTTGAATGTGCTGGCCGGAACGGCGCGCGGCGTCGGGATCGCGATCGGCTTTACATTTTTTGCAGCAACGATCATTTATGTTTTGCAGGTGCTCGGTGCCTTAAATCTGCCCATTATCGGGGATTATATTGCGGACATCGTACGCATCGTTCAGCGCCAGATGGAGTTGAAATCGTATTAGGCGTTTTGCTGCAAATAGAGGTCATCAGAGAAGGAAATCCTCTTCGTCCTCATCTTCTTCGGCGAGACGATACATATCGACGCCTTCGCCCATGTCCATATATTTGCGGTATTGCTGGTTCCGCACGATGTCGATCAGATTGCCGTAAATATCGGTGGCGACAAAAGCCTCGTAAGGCTCAACGCATCCTTCCAGCTCTTCCGAGGCTTCGATTTCCATCTCTTCGTAGCTGTGGATTTCATTGCCTTCGGCCATTGCCGGCGTATTGGATGACCCGAAATTTTCGACAGCCTGCCATGTATCCTCGCCGTCGAAACCGTTTTGATCATCGCGTTCATCGAGGCTTGTTCGGCCAAAGGGCGGCATCAAGAAGTTTTCCTCCACCGGTCGGTAGTTTGACACATGATGTCTGGGAGTGTCCTCAACACAATATTCTGTCGTCGGGACTGCCTCGAGACGGGCATAGGGGATGGGCTTGCCGCAAATCGGACAGATGCCGTAAGTACCTTGATCAATACGTTCTAATGCATCACGGATAGACGCCAGCTGACGGTCATCATGATTTTGAAGCATGAGGTCCACTTCACGATTATATAATTCCGTAGCTACATCCCCAGGATGGTTGTCAATGAGCGAAAGTTCGCCGATTTCATCGCGCATGGATTCATCGAGGCCGTAAGAATCGTTTTGCTCGTCTTTTTGCTCTAAGGACCGTTTCTGCTCCTCCAGTTGGGAACGGAGGTGTTTAAGCTGCGAAGCGGTAAGATGCTGCATGGATATGAACCCCTTTCCTTGTGACTCTGGCGGGAAGGCAGCCGCCCTTCAGACCATTTCTCCATTTTATGATGCGCGAAACGAGAAGGTTTTACATAAGGAAAATCTTCTCGGGGATGGTCGTTAATGGACGATTTCTGAGATGCTGTGCTACAATATACAGGTCCTTACACGACATCAAGCCGAAGGGTTTTGCCGGCTTAATTGATAAGAACGGAGTGACTTGAGACAGTGTTTTATTACATTCTCGCTTTTATCGCGTTTTTAGTGGATCAGGGAACGAAATTTATCATTGCTAAGAATTTGGAGATCGGTCAGGAGATTCCTGTCATCGGTAATTTTTTCTTGATTACTTCCAGCCGCAACCGCGGCGCCGCTTTTGGCATTCTCCCGAACCAGAGATGGTTTTTTATTACCATTACCATCGTTGTGGTGGTCGCCATCATCTGGTACATGCAGCGAGTGCGGGCAACTTCTTCCCGGAAACTGCTGCCGCTGGCGCTTAGCCTTGTATTGGGAGGAGCCATCGGCAACTTCTTGGATCGGGCGTTAAACGGGGAAGTTGTGGACTTTTTAATGTTCAATTTCGGAAGTTATACGTTCCCGATCTTTAACATTGCGGATTCCTGTATCGTTGTCGGCGTCGGGCTGATTTTATTGGATTCGCTGCTTGATATGAAAAAAACGGCACCAGAGAGCGAGAGCGAAGAAGGGAATGAAACGGTGTGAGCGAAAACGAGATCAGGGAGTGGGTCATCGACCAGGCCTACGCCAAAGAGCGGATCGACAAATACATCACAGAATCCTGGGAAGATGAGGTATCCAGATCTCAAGTGCAGTTATGGATCGCATCCGGCCATGTCATGGTAAACGGCAAGGCTGTAAAAGCCAACTACAAGCTGGCCGAAGGCGATCATCTGGAAGTAACCGTGCCGGAACCATCGATTGTGGAGATTGTTCCGGAAGATATTCCGCTCGATGTCGCTTATGAAGATCGTGATGTAATCGTTGTGAACAAGCCGCGGGGGATGGTCGTTCATCCGGCTCCCGGCCATTCGTCGGGAACGCTGGTTAATGCGTTGATGTACCATTGCAAAGACCTGTCCGGGATTAACGGGGAGCTGCGGCCGGGAATCGTGCACCGGATCGACAAGGATACTTCGGGCCTGCTGATGGCTGCCAAAAACGATAAGGCGCATGCTTCGCTTGCCGCCCAACTAAAAGATCACAGCGTTACACGCAAATACGTCGCTTTGGTGCATGGCAATGTAAGCCATGATCAAGGGACTGTTGACGCGCCCATCGGGCGTGATCCCCAGGATCGTAAAATGTTTACGGTGACGGATAAAAACAGCAAGCATGCGGTTACGCATTTTGCTGTATTGGAGCGCTTTGGCGACTATACCTTGCTTGAGCTGCAGCTTGAAACAGGACGGACCCATCAGATCCGCGTCCATATGAAATTTATCGGACATCCGCTGGTAGGCGATCCTGTATACGGGCGCAGCAAAGGGATCAAAATGGATGGGCAGGCACTTCACGCCAAAGTGCTTGGATTCGTTCATCCTTCGAGCGGGGAATATATGGAGTTTGCGGCTCCGCTTCCGGAGGATATGGAGAATCTGCTGGAAAACTTGCGCAGCCGGTGAAAATGCAAATGATGCGATAAATAATCCATGGCATTCAGCCATGGATTCCTTCATATTTAGGGTTAGAGTTTTTGCCTTAATGTGCGTGGTCAAAAGCGGACTTTTTGAACAACCCCTAAATAGGAGATGAGTAAACATATGAGCATCGAGCATTACCAAAACACGTATATTCAGAACAATTTTGCCGACCGGATTGGCGGGGCCAATTACGGTAAGGATACGGCGATATATAAGTTTGAAAAAATAAAACGGGCCAAAGCGCAAGCCAAAAAGGATTTTCCGAATGTCGAACTGATCGATCTTGGCGTTGGCGAACCTGATGAAATGGCGGATGCAGGCATTGTCGCCAAGCTGGCGGAGGAAGCGGCCAAGCCTGAAAACCGCGGTTATGCCGACAACGGTATCCCTGAGTTCAAGGCAGCCGCCGCCCATTACCTGAAGGAAGTCTTTCATGTAGAAGGCATTAACCCTGAAACGGAGGTTCTGCATTCCATCGGCTCCAAGCCGGCGCTTGCGATGCTGCCCTCATGCTTTATCAACCCTGGGGATGTAACGATTATGACCGTACCTGGCTATCCGGTGCTGGGCACACATACTAAATACCTGGGCGGCGAAGTATACAATGTTGAGCTCAAGAAGGAAAACAACTTCCTGCCTGACCTGGATTCCATTCCGGAAGATATTGCCAAGCGGGCAAAGCTTTTTTATCTCAATTACCCGAATAATCCGACGGGAGCAAGCGCGACCGCAGAGTTTTTCAGCGAAGTTGTAGCGTGGGCGAAGAAGCATAATGTCATCATCGTTCACGACGCTCCGTATGCAGCGTTAACTTATGACGGGCTTAAACCGCTCAGCTTCCTGTCCGTTCCCGGAGCCAAAGACGTAGGTGTCGAGCTTCATTCTCTGTCCAAATCCTACAACATGACCGGTTGGCGGATCGGCTTTATCGCCGGTAACCCGCTAGTGGTGAAGGCTTTTGGCGACGTGAAGGACAATAACGATTCCGGACAATTCATCGCGATTCAAAAGGCTGCCGCATACGGTTTGTATAACCCGCAAATTACCGAGCGTATCGCAGCCAAATATTCCCGCAGGCATGACATGCTGGTTGCTGCGCTGAACGAACTTGGATTTAAAGCCGAGAAACCGAAAGGTTCCTTTTTCCTGTACGTCGAAGCGCCGAAAGGAATCAAAGGCGGCATCCGTTTCAACTCCGGCGAGGATTTCTCCCAATACCTGATCCGCGAAAAACTGATTTCCAGCGTGCCTTGGGATGATGCCGGCCATTTCGTCCGTTTTTCCGTGACGTTTATCGCGAGTGGGGAAGAAGACGAACAACGCGTAATCAATGAAATCAAAAACCGTCTGAGCGACGTTGAATTTGAATTTTAAACAAGTTCTATCTAAGGGCAGCTTAAGGATTTTTTCATCCTTGGGCTGTCCATTGTTTTTGCAGCAAATAAATTCGTAAAATTCCTCGTAACTCTAATGAAGTCTTTGAGAAAAAGTTCCTGTTCTTATCATATACTGTTGATAAAACGACAACATATCTCTTGTATACCGGGGAGAGGAGCGATGTAGTTTATGGTATTGGAGGGCGAAGGACTTCAGGAACAAAACAGGCTTGGTTTACTGATTAAATCGGCATTATCCGCCAAATCCATGTCTATGCGGAAACTAAGTGCGGCAATAGGGATGGATACGGCATCCATATCGCGGATCGCGAGCGGAAAACAGCAGCCCAAACTGGAGCATTTGCAGCGGTTTGCCCAGCATTTGGATATCCCGTTGTTGGATCTGTTAACCGCTGCCGGCTTTGAAGCGGCAGAACCTAAAGACAGTCTCGGAGAGCTGCGGGACGCGCTTGAAGGCAGCGGAGTCAATGTGGATAATATGGCAACCCAAATCCGCAAGGAATTGCATAAATATGAGGCATATGCACAAACGGAGGAAGGTAAGGAATTGATCGAAAGCTCCTTTTTAGCCAAGCTGGATCAGCTTCGAAGCGCAGGTTACTACATTGACCTGCTGCGCGAGCTTTATCGCGATTATGCTTCTGGACAGCTGCCTGCAGCCGAGCAGTACGTCATCGGAAGCGCCCTTTTGTATTTTGTGCTGTCGGCGGATATTATCCCTGATTTCCATTTTCCCTTTGGTTATATTGACGATGCCATTGCCGTCCAGATCGTCATGGAGCAGCTTGAGCTTTTACGAAGATCCTCGTGATTTTTAAAGTCAAAAATGTTAAAGTGTAATGTATGGAAATGACATTTGATTAAGCTTGGGAGCTGATTGGCCTGTTAAATCGTGTGAACTGGTCTTTATTTGCGGAACATCTGTCCGAACTTCGGAAAAGGCTGTTTTGGATTCTCGCCGTTTTTTTGGCGTCGATGATTACGGCGATGTTTTTTACCGATGATGTTCTGCATTTTCTGAAAAGCCGACCGCCGGCCTCGCTGGTTGCCTGGAACGCGTTCAGTCCTTTTGACGGGATTAAAATTTATATGTATCTCTCCGCGGCATTATCTATGATCGTGGCCGTGCCGTTCACCTTGTTCCAGATCTGGGGATTTGTCAAACGGGGATTGCGGAAGGATGAGCGAAAAGCGGCACTCAAATATATTCCGGCGGCTTTTGTGCTGATAATCGTCGGTTTCGCCTTTGCCTATTTCGTGGTCTTTCCGATGGCATTCCGGTTTACAACCGATATGACGAAAAATTTAGGTTTGGTTGAAACTTATGGGATCGCGCAGTATTTTTCCTTCCTGACGAATATCGTCGTACCGGTCTCGCTGGCTTTCGAGCTGCCGGTGATCGTCATGTTTTTGACGAGACTCCGGATTTTGAATCCGGCCAAGCTTGTAAAAATACGTAAAGTATCTTATATGGTGCTGGTCTTTATCGCCTGCATGATTTCTCCGCCCGAGTTTTTTTCGCATATTTCGGTATCGCTGCCGTTTATCGCGCTTTATGAAATCAGCGTGCTCATGTCGCGCGTCGTTTACCGCAAGCAGCGGCGTTTGGACACGGAATATGGAGACCGAATGAACTATGGGGCGGTGTAAACGGACAAGCCGTTATTGCCGGTTCTGAATGTTTAAGTCTGATAGGAGGTATTCGTATTATGCTTAGCGATATCGGTGTGCCGGGATTTATTTTGCTGGCCGTGCTGGCGCTTCTGCTGTTCGGGCCAAGCAAGCTTCCAGGACTGGGGCGTGCCGCAGGAAAGACGCTCCGCGAGTTCAAGCGGGAAATGAATGAGATTTTCGGTGACGGTAAACCGGCTCCGCGCAAAACGCAATCTACCGGGCAAGCGGAAGGGGATCAAGCGACTGGGGTTAAGTCTGAATCAATGCAGTCCCGCAACCTTCCGGAATAAATTACCATAAATTTTTCGGGGATACGACTGTTGACATTACGGAATAGGTCTGTCATAATTCTCTGTAGTTAAATATGCACCTTTAATTCAGTCCCGTGAGGCTGGCAAGGTAACGTGAACCGAGGTTCACTTTCGCGGCATGCGCATGTCTATTTTGCGCCGTTCCGAAAGAATCCCTCGCGTCCAATTACGTCTAACGATATTAACTCCTTGCCGATTACGGCAAGGAGTTTTTTGCATGTTCACGGGTGATAATGTATCAATATCGCTTATAAAAAGGAGTGCGAAGAGGTATGAGTAACGAAATACATGTCATTATGGACGAAGCTGCGATCCGCCGGGCATTAACGCGGATTGCGCACGAGATTTTGGAAAGAAACAAGGGGATTGAAAATTGCGTCCTGATCGGAATCAAAACACGGGGCGAGTTTTTGGCGAAGCGGCTTGCCGACAAAATCCTTCAGATCGAAGGAACGCCGGTCCCTTGGGGGGCGGTGGATGTCACTGCTTATCGGGATGACCAGAAGGTTGTTGATCCGAAAGTCGCTTTGGATGTGAACCAAGAGCTGAAAGCTCTTGAAATCCGAGAGAAAAAAGTAATTTTATTCGATGATGTGCTCTACACCGGCCGGACGATTCGGGCAGCGATGGACGCGCTGATGGATTGCGGCAGGCCGCAGATGATTCAGTTAGCGGTACTGGCGGACAGAGGACATCGCGAACTGCCGATTCGCCCGGATTATATCGGGAAAAACGTGCCCACCTCGAAGCAGGAGCAGATCGAAGTCGCGCTGACGGAAACCGACGGCAAAGACGAGGTAACGATTTTCCAAAACCGGGAGGAGAAATAACGATGATGACGATGACGAAGCTTCAGGAACGCAGCTTGCTCGGATTAAAGGATCTTAGCCGAAGCGAAATCGAATCCATTCTGGATCGGGCCGAATATTGGGCGGGGCACGAAGAAAAATTGATCCCGGTTTTAAGCTCGCGGTTTGTAGCCAACATGTTTTTTGAAAACAGCACAAGAACGCGTTTTTCCTTCGAGATGGCCGAGAAACGGCTCGGCGCCCAGGTGCTCAACTTTGCGGCCGCTGCCTCGAGCGTGGAAAAAGGCGAATCGATATACGATACGGTCAAAACGCTGGAATCGATGGGGATTGAAGCCGGAGTCATCCGGCTGAAGCCGGTAGGCGCCCTCCAAGAGCTGGCCGGCAAAATTTCGGTGCCCCTGATTAACGCGGGGGACGGAAACAATGAGCATCCGACACAGGCGCTGCTGGACCTGTTTACGATGAAGAAACGGTTCGGGACTCTACAGGGACTGAGCGTCTCCATTATCGGCGACATTTCGCACAGCCGGGTGGCAAGATCGGATCTATGGGCGCTGCAAAAGTTTGGAGCCGAGGTTAAGTTTTGCGCCCCGGCCAATATGGCGGCGCCGGAGCTTGACGCTCCTTATGTATCAATGGACGAAGCGCTGAAATCGGATGTCGTGATGATGCTGCGGGTACAGCTCGAGCGGCATGAATCCGGCATACTGAAGTCGGCAGAGGAATATCGGGCGCAATACGGATTAACAGAAGAACGTGCGGCAAAGCTTTCGAAGCATACGCTGATTATGCATCCGGCACCGGTGAATCGGAACGTGGAAATCGATGATGCGGTCGTTGAATGTGGGCAGTCGGCCATATTCACACAGATGAGCAACGGGGTTCCGGTACGGATGGCAGTTATGGAAAGAGCGTTAAGGTAGGCGAGGGCAGGAATTTTTACGCCATCATATTAATAAATATACACAAATCTGAATTAATATTATACAATAGAAATCAACGAGCGGAGGGAAACAGCATGCACATTATTACAAATGCCAACGTGTTGAATGAACAAGGTGAAATTACGACTAAACACATCGTTATGGAGGGCGGGGTCATCCGCACTCTGATCGATGGGGATTCGGAGTGGAAACCGCTGGAGGGTGCGGAGATTACGGATGCCGCCGGCAAACTGGTAACGCCTGGACTTATCGATATGCATGTTCATTTGCGCGAGCCTGGTTTTGAACATAAGGAGACGATTGAAACAGGAAGCCGTTCGGCAGCCAAAGGCGGTTTTACGACGATTGCTTGCATGCCAAACACCAAACCGGTAACGGATAATCCGGAAACGGTGAAGCTTGTGCTGGATAAAGCCCGTGAAGCGGGAATCGTCAAGGTTCTCCCCTATGCGGCCATTACGGTGAGAGAGCTTGGAAGGGAACTGACCGATTTTACTGCGCTTAAGGCTGCGGGAGCCATCGGCTTTACGGATGACGGCGTTGGCGTGCAAAATGCCCAAATGATGAAAAATGCGATGCGGATGGCACGTGAGCTGGATATGCCGGTAATCGCGCACTGCGAAGAAAACTCGCTGGTTGAAAAGGGATGTGTTACGGAAGGCAAATTTGCCGAAAAGCATGGGCTTGTAGGCATCCCGAACGAATCGGAAGCGATTCATGTCGGCCGTGACATTCTCCTCGCCGAAGCGACGGGCGTTCACTACCATGTCTGCCATGTCAGCACCGAGCAATCCATCAGGCTGATTCGCCAAGCCAAATCGATTGGCATTAACGTGACCGCGGAGGTATGCCCGCATCACCTGATACTGTCCGATGAAGATATCCCGGGCCTTGACGCCAACTGGAAAATGAATCCTCCGCTTCGTTCGCCACGTGATGTAGAGGCATGTATCGAAGCGCTGCAGGATGGAACGCTCGACATGATCGTAACGGATCATGCGCCTCATACCGAAGAAGAAAAAGCCAAAGGAATGGAAATGGCACCTTTCGGCATCGTCGGTTTCGAAACGGCGTTCCCGCTGCTGTACACGAAATTCGTGGAGACAGGGCTTTGGGATCTTGCGTTTCTGGTTCGCCGCATGACGGCCGATCCTGCGAGAGTGTTTGGACTGAATGCCGGCAAGCTGGAAGAGGGAGCGCCTGCGGACTTGACCATGATTGACCTTGATGCTGAAAAAGAGGTTGATCCGAACCAATTTGCAAGCAAAGGACGGAACACGCCGTTTACCGGATGGAAGCTGAAAGGCTGGCCGGTCAAAACATGGGTGGACGGCAAGGTGGTATGGGCCGAATAACGGCCGCCCTGCCCAAAGATTGATCTGTAAGTTGAACTAAAGAAAAGGATAAGGAACAGGCAAGAGGGAGAAAGATTTACGGAGAAGCGAAGCGTTCGCCTAAAAGCTTTCCGTAGGAAAGCTAGCATCGTAAGCATACGCTTTGTGAGCGGATTTCGACACATGAATGAGTTTAAATCATAGAAATCTGGGAGCAACAGCGATCGAAAGAACATTTCACCCGGCTGCCCTCTTCCATACTTTCATTGGTTCAACTTATATAGAAGAAATAGAAAAGACAAGAAGAATGCTGCGGGGAAAGTTTTGTTTTTGCAGCATCCTCAAAACATACGTATCTGACAGAGGAGTGAGTGGAATGCAGGCAAGATTGCTTCTGGAGGACGGAACACTGTTTACAGGCAGTGCATTCGGAGCCGAAGGCGAAAGAACAGGCGAGGTTGTATTCAATACGGGAATTACGGGTTATCAGGAAGTGCTGTCGGATCCATCCTACTGCGGACAGATCGTGACAATGACATACCCGCTGATCGGCAACTACGGAATTACGCGCGATGATTTTGAATCCGCAGCGCCATACGTGCACGGATTCGTCGTGCGCCGCCATGAAACGGTGCCGAGCAACTGGCGCGCGGAATACAGCGTGGACAATTTATTGAAGGAATACGGCATCGTCGGCATCAGCGGCATCGATACGCGCATGCTGACCCGGATGATTCGCCAGCACGGCACGATGAGAGGCATTCTTACCACTTCGGCTGCATCGGTTGAAGAGCTGAGAGAACGCCTGGCGGGCAGCCCGATGCTTACCAATCAGGTAGCAACCGTTTCGACCCCGCATGTGTACAGCAGCCCAGGCTCCAAAGAGCGGATCGTTCTGGTGGATTATGGCGCGAAAACAGGTATTTTGCGCGAATTAACCGCTCGCGGCTGCGATGTGGTGGTAGTGCCTCATGACACGACGGCAGACGAAATCCGCCGCCTGAATCCGGATGGAATCCAGCTCTCGAACGGCCCCGGGGATCCGAAAGACGTACCGCATGCAATCGATACGATCCGGGAGCTTCTCGGCGAGTACCCGATCTTCGGGATCTGTCTCGGACACCAGCTGTTTGCGCTTGCTTGCGGCGCGGATACGGAAAAACTCAAGTTCGGTCACCGCGGCGGCAACCACCCGGTCAAAGACTTGAGAACGAACCGCTGCTACATCACTTCTCAAAACCATGGCTATACGGTTAACGAGCAGTCGATTGCCGGTACGGAACTTGAAGTTACTCATATCAACAACAACGATAAAACGATCGAAGGATTGAAACATAAAACCTATCCGGCCTTCACCGTGCAGTATCATCCGGAAGCGGCGCCGGGACCGTATGACAACAGTTATCTCTTCGATCAGTTTCTGGATATGATCAGAGAACATAAAAAACAACATCCGGCGAATCCGCGCCAAGCTGAGCTTGCTGCAGCCGCGAAAGGAGAACGTTAATTATGCCACTAAATAAACAGCTTAAGAAAATCCTTGTTATCGGCTCGGGCCCGATCGTAATCGGTCAGGCGGCGGAATTTGACTATGCGGGCACGCAGGCCTGCGAAGCGCTCAAAGAAGAAGGAGTCGAGGTTGTACTGATCAACAGCAACCCGGCAACGATTATGACGGATACGAATATGGCAGACAAAGTCTATATCGAACCGATTACGCTCGACTTCGTCACCCAAATCATCCGCCAGGAGCGTCCGGACGGACTGCTCCCGACGCTTGGCGGCCAAACAGGTCTGAATATGGCGGTTGAACTGGCGAAAGCAGGCATTCTCGAACAGGAGAACGTGAAGCTGCTCGGAACGCAGCTGACATCCATCGAAAAAGCGGAAGACCGCGACCTGTTCCGTGACCTGATGCGCGAGCTGGAGCAGCCGGTTCCGGAAAGCACGATCGTCACGACGTTGGAAGAAGCGCTTGCCTTCGCGGAAGAAGTCGGATATCCGGTCATCGTCCGTCCGGCTTACACGCTTGGCGGTACCGGCGGCGGCATTTGCGCAACCGAGGAAGAGCTGCGCGAAACGGTTTCCTCCGGAATCCGCTACAGCCCGATCGGACAATGCCTGATCGAGAAAAGCATCGCCGGCATGAAAGAAGTCGAATATGAAGTCATGCGCGACGCAAATGACAACTGCATCGTAGTCTGCAACATGGAAAACTTCGACCCGGTAGGCGTACATACCGGCGACAGCATCGTCGTAGCGCCAAGCCAGACCTTGTCCGACCGCGAATACCAAATGCTGAGATCGGCATCTCTGAAAATCATCCGCGCCTTGAATATCGAAGGCGGATGCAACGTACAGTTCGCGCTTGACCCGCACAGCTACCAATATTACGTCATCGAAGTGAATCCGCGTGTAAGCCGCTCATCTGCGCTTGCTTCCAAAGCGACAGGTTACCCGATTGCGAAAATGGCCGCCAAAATCGCTTTGGGTTATACGCTTGACGAGCTGGTCAATCCGGTTACCGGCCAAACCTATGCATGTTTTGAGCCGACGCTGGATTATATCGTAAGCAAAATTCCGCGCTGGCCATTCGATAAATTCATACATGCCAACCGCAAGCTGGGAACGCAAATGAAAGCGACCGGCGAAGTGATGGCGATCGGACGGACGTTTGAGGAATCCATGCATAAAGCGATCCGTTCCCTCGAGATCGGCGTACACCGCTTCTACTTGAAAGGTACGGAGGAACTGAGCGAAGATGTACTTAAAGAACGTCTCATTAAAGCCGATGACGAGCGCATCTTCCTGATCGCCGAAGCTTTCCGCCGCGGTTATGATCTGCAAACCATCCAGGATCTGACCAAAGTGGACTGGTGGTTCCTGGATAAGCTGCAAGGTTTGATCGCTTTCGAAGCTCAAATCCAGCAAAAAGAACTGACTCCCGAAACGTTGTATGAAGCCAAACGGTTAGGCTTTACCGACCGGGCAATTGCTGAACTGCGCGCGTTGGTGCTGGCAGACAGCTATACAAAGGAAGCGGAAGTACGGGAATACCGCCTGCAGCAGGAACTGCGTCCGGTCTACAAAATGGTAGATACCTGCGCAGCCGAGTTCGAAGCTTCAACGCCTTATTATTACTCGACTTATGAAACGGAAAACGAAGTAACGCAAACAAGCAAGGAAAAAGTGGTTGTGCTCGGCTCCGGTCCAATCCGGATCGGGCAGGGGATCGAGTTCGACTATTCGACGGTGCATGCGGTCTGGGCGATCCAGAACGCCGGATACGAAGCGGTTATCATCAACAATAACCCGGAAACGGTGTCGACGGATTTCAGCACTTCGGATCGCCTGTACTTTGAACCGCTCTTCTTCGAAGATGTCATGAACGTCATCGAACAGGAGAAACCGATCGGCGTCATCGTGCAATTCGGCGGACAAACTGCCATTAACCTGGCGGGACCGCTGAGCGCGGCGGGCGTTCCGATTCTCGGAACTTCCCTGGAAAGCATCGATGAAGCGGAAGACCGCAAAAAATTCGAAGCCCTGCTCTCTCGCCTCGATATCGCCCAGCCGAAAGGCAGCACGGTGACATCGGTGGATGAAGCGGTGGGAACCGCCCAGGCGCTTGGATACCCGGTTCTCGTCAGACCTTCTTACGTGCTCGGCGGACGGGCCATGGAAATCGTCTACTCCGATGCCGAACTGCTCAGTTACATGGAAGAGGCGGTCAAAATCAATCCGGAACATCCGGTTCTCATCGACCGTTACATGCTCGGTAAGGAAGTTGAAGTCGACGCCATCTGCGACGGCGAAACGGTGGTTATTCCGGGCATCATGGAGCATATCGAACGCGCCGGCGTACACTCCGGCGACTCGATTGCGGTTTACCCGCCGCAGCATCTGGAGCAGCATCTGAAAGATAAAATCGTCAGCATCACGACCCGCATCGCCAAAGAATTGAAAACTGTCGGTCTTGTCAACATCCAGTTCGTTATTTACAAAGACGAAGTGTATGTCATCGAAGTTAACCCGCGTTCTTCCCGGACAGTGCCGTTCCTGAGCAAGGTAACCAGCATTCCAATGGCAAATCTTGCGACGCAAGCGATTCTCGGCAACAATCTGAAGGATCTCGGCTACGAAGAAGGCATGTGGCCAGAGAGCGAATACGTATCGGTTAAGGTACCGGTATTCTCCTTTGCGAAGCTGCGGAGGGTAGAACCTACGCTCGGACCTGAAATGAAATCGACGGGCGAAGTGATGGGACGCGATTTGCAATACGCCAAAGCTTTGTACAAAGGTTTGATTGGCGCGGGGATGAAAATTCCTTCAACCGGCGCGATCATCGTGACGGTGGCCGATAAGGACAAAGAAGAAGCGGTTGAGCTGATGAAAGGCTTTAAACGGCTCGGCTACAAAATCTACGCGACAGGCGGAACGGCCGAGGCGCTTAGCGAAGCCGGAATTCTGGTGACAACGGTGCAAAAGCTGAGCGACGGTACGCCGAATATTCTCGACCTGATCCGCAATGGCGAAGCCCAGTTCGTCTTCAATACGCTAACCAAAGGCAAAACGCCGGCGCGTGACGGGTTCCGCATCCGCCGTGAAGCGGTTGAGAACGGGGTTGTATGCATGACCTCGCTGGATACGGTCAGAGCGCTGCTGAACATGCTGGACACTATCAACTTCTCATCCCAAGCGATGCCGGCATTTGCTGAGCGCTAGGGGGAACGAAACTTATGAATGAACGATATACGGAAATGGCGGGCCGCTTGATTGTGGCCCTGGATTACCCGGATGCGGATCAAGCTTCGGCGCTGCTTCAGCAGCTTGAAGGCATCCCCTGTTACATGAAGGTGGGCATGCAGCTGTATTATGCTGCAGGCCCGGCTTTTGTGCGGGATTTGAAAACCCGGGGTTACAAGGTGTTCCTGGATTTGAAAATGCATGATATCCCAAACACGGTCAAGGGTGGAGCGGAAAGCATCACCCGTCTTGGTGTGGACATGTTTAACGTTCATGCGGCAGGCGGCAAGGATATGATGGAGGCGGCTCTGCAAGGAGTGGACAAGGCCCTTCAATCAGATCCGTCCCTAAGCAAGCCGCTTGTGATTGCAGTGACCCAATTGACGAGCACGGGACAGGAAATGCTTAATCGGGAGATTGGCATTCCCGGCACCGTCAAAGATGCAGTGATCCGTTATGCGAAGCTGACACAGGCTGCCGGATTGGACGGCGTGGTAGCATCCGCACAGGAATCCGGCGATATCGCAGCCGCGTGCGGAAGCGAGTTTGTGACCGTGACCCCGGGCATCCGTCCTGCGGGCAGCGATCAGGGCGACCAGAAGCGTGTTTTAACGCCGGGAAACGCCATCCGGAATGGCAGCAGCTATATTGTTGTAGGACGGCCGATTACGATGGCCGAGAAGCCGAGAGAGGCTGCGGAACAAATCATTAAGGAGATGATGGGAGCATGACGAATCTTGCAGGGATTCCACATCAAATCGCGGCATATTTGCTGCAAATCGAGGCGGTGGCGCTTCGTCCGAAACAACCTTTTACCTGGACTTCCGGTATCAAATCGCCAATTTATTGCGATAACCGGCTTACAATGTCGTACCCTGAAGTCCGCGAATACATCGCCGAATCTTTTGCCGCTATCATCCGTGAGCAGTATCCGGATACCGAGGTAATCGCCGGAACGGCGACGGCAGGGATTCCCCATGCCGCATGGGTGGCGCAAAAAATGAACCTGCCCATGGCCTATATCCGTGATAAAGCGAAAGGCCACGGCAAAGAAAATCAAATCGAAGGGATCATCAAGCCGGGACAAAAAGCCATTATTATCGAGGACTTGATTTCCACGGGAGGCAGCTCCATCAAAGCCGCCCTGGCGGTAAATGAAGCCGGAGCCAAAGCCCAGGCTGTGTTGTCCATTTTCAACTATCAGCTGAACAAGGCCGTACAAGCCTTTGCAGACGCAGGAATTCCGTTCCAGAGCTTGTCCAATTATGAGGCGCTGATGGATGTTGCTTTGGAGCAAGGCAAAATTCAGCCCGAGGACATTCAGGCACTGAAAGCTTGGAGAGAAGATCCTTCTTCCTTCGGCGTATAAACTGGAATACAAAAAGCAGCCCCTGGTTAACCCTACTATAATGAATAGTGGATACTATGTTTAATATTACATAGACTATCCACTATTTTTTTTGATAGATAAGGCTTATGTTTTATGAGCGGGCAAAGAAATGAAAGCTCAAGAAGCTGGAATGAAGTGATTGCTTAATTTATGGAATTTTGAAATAATTGTTATTAAGTGAAAGGGTGCAGTTTTAATAAACAGAGTATATAAAATAATCTAATGTTAAAAGAGGGTAGGAAAATGAATGAACCAAGAATTTCCGATAATTGAGACTGAAAGATTAATTTTAAGAGAAGTAGCAACAGGGGATGCTCATGATATGTTTAAATATTTATCTGATGTAGATGTTGTGAAACATATTGGGCTAGCGCCTTTCCAGACAATTAAAGATGCTTGGGATGAAATTAATTGGTATAACTCTATTATCGAAGAAGGCACTGGCATTAGATGGGGAATTACATTAAAAGATGTTGGGAAAATTATAGGAAGTTGTGGCTTTCTTAATATGGTTACGAAACATCATCGAGCTGAAGTGGGATTTGAATTAAGCAAAGATTACTGGGGGAAAGGAATAGCTAGCGAAGCATTAGAAGCAGTTATTAAATTTGGGTTCAATCACTATCAGTTGGAAAGAATTGAAGCTTTAATAGAACCTGCAAATCTCCCGTCGCAAAAATTGGTAGAGAGGCAAGGTTTTACAAGAGAGGGTCTATTAAGACATTATGAATATACATGTGGTAAATTTGATGATTTATATTTGTACTCAATCTTAAAAGGAGACCTTAACCTTATTTAAGGAATGTATTCAACAAATACCAGTTAATATGAGTTATATGATTATTCTAGAAAAAGGCGTTGTAATGAAATAAAAAGGAGAAAACATTTTTTATATGTCTTCTCCTTTTTTTTATGAATTTTATAGTTAGGTCTTGATAACTTTAAGACTGCTTTTTTGTACGATGTTCTTCTTATTAGTGAATTGCGCTTTTCTCGAAATTTCCGCCCAGCACGTCCGATACACTTTCGATTGCGATAAAAGCTTTCGGGTCAATTTCCTGGACGACGGCTTTCAATTTGGCAAGTTCAAGCCGGGTCACCACGCAATAGATCATTTGCGTATCTTCCCGCGAATACCCGCCGCGCGCATAAATGAAAGTGGTCGTGCGTCCGAGGCGCGCCTGAATCGTTTCGGAGATCTCTTCATATTCGCTGGAGATAATCGTAACCGATTTGGATTCGTTCAAACCTTCAACCACGATATCCATGATCTTCGAAGCCATGTAATATGTAAAGATGGAGTACATCGCGGAATCCCATCCAAATACAAACCCGGCGATGATAAAAATAAACACGTTCATGATCATAATGAGTTGGCCGACCGGAATACGCGTTTTTTTGGAAAGAAGAATAGCAACGATTTCGGTTCCGTCAAGCGAGCCGCCAAAACGGATTACGAGGCCGACGCCAAGACCAAGGATCAGGCCGCCGAACAGGACGGCAAGTATTTTTTCATTGGTAAAAGGACTGACATCATGCAGAAGCTGCGTCGTCACGGACATGACCACAATGCCGTACAAGGTGGAGATGGCGAAGGTTTTGCCGATCTGTTTGTAACCGAGAAATAAAAACGGGAGATTGATTATAAAAAGGAAAATCCCGAGCGGAATGGATGTAATTTCGGATAATACGATCGAGATACCAGTAATGCCGCCGTCGATGATGCTGTTGGGCACCAGGAAAACTTCGAGCGCGACAGCCATCAAGATGGCGCCGGCCGTAATAAAAATAAATTTTTTCAACAAATCGACGGGAGAAAGTTTCCTATGCGTTTTTGCCATTCAAATTCCTCGCTTCCAGAAAAAGTTTGATGTTAAACAACTTAGTTAATATTATAAAATAATTTAAAGATAATCTCAAAACAGATATCCAAAAATGCATGAGGATTGGTTCTTCAGGCAACAATAGGCAAGCAACACCATTTATCATGCCGTAAAGGAGCGAGCATCATGCAGTGGGTTTATTTCGGAAAACTGTACAAGACTAGATTTCAGGCAGGCTGCTTGGCGAAAAGGCTGGAACAGAACGGTTGGATTTACGGATATGACGATCCGCGGCTGGTAGAAATCTTTCGTTCGCGCAGGGGGAGATATGGGGTACGCTTTATTCCCTAAGCTAACAACACCGTTGAATTTTTTAATGGTATTAGCGATCTGCCGTGCGCGATGAATCCTATAAAAAATGAAGAAAGCGCAGTACAACAACATATATTGAACTTCCTTAAAAAAACACTTGACGTATTACCTACTTATGCTGTATATTAATTCTTGTCGCTAATTTAATAATACTAATGACGCGGGGTGGAGCAGTCCGGTAGCTCGTCGGGCTCATAACCCGAAGGCCGCAGGTTCAAATCCTGCCCCCGCAACCAATCCTTCAGCCATTATTTGAACGAATACATATTTTGATTGGGGCCCTTAGCTCAGTTGGTTAGAGCGGTCGGCTCATAACCGACTGGTCGGGGGTTCGAGTCCCTCAGGGCCCACCATAAAAATATGACCTTGCCGGGGTGGCGGAATTGGCAGACGCACAGGACTTAAAATCCTGCGGTAGGTGACTACCGTACCGGTTCGAGCCCGGTCCTCGGCATCCAGCAAGAAATCGCGATTACATCAACGTTAAATGTCCGCTAAATAGCGGGAGGTCCTGCGTAGTTGAAGCACAACTAAGCGTAGGTACACAGGACCCAGCAAAAAACGCCTCATCTCCGTTTATACGGAGAGAGGCGTTTTTTGCTGTGACAAGAGTTCGCAGTATAAATATTAACATGCAGGCTGCACTCAGCGGTTCTTATCCCCCATTACGGCAGAGGAAGCCAGTCAATGACGCGTTTGATTTCCTTGTCCCAGAAACTCCATTCGTGGCCGCCAGGGCCTTCAGAATATGTATATCCAGGCAGGTCGGGTTGCTCTGCGACATAGTCTCTGAATTTCACGTTCTGCTCATATAAAAAATCCTCCGTGCCGCAGCTTTGATACAGCTTCAAATGCGATAATTTCGCTCGGTTGGCCTCATTTGCCAGCCAGAACAGATCCAGTGGCGTTCCTTCGATCGTTTGCCCCGCGAAAATGGCATCAAAATCTTTCATGTTCGCCCCGAACTGCGCCTGATATCCTGCCAGATCCATCACTCCGGAAAAGGATGCCGCCGCCGCGAATTGTTCAGGATAATTAAAGGCCCATTTAAAAGCCCCATATCCGCCCATGGAGAGTCCTGCCACGTAATTTTTCCGGGGATCGGTTGATAATGGAAAGAAGTGCCTCATTTTTACAGGCAGTTCTTTGGTCAGGAATGTCCAATAAGCGTTTCCGTAAGTCATATCCGCATAAAAACTGCGTCCAACCTGAGGCATCACGACGGCAACTCCCCGCTCGTTTGCATAACGTTCGATAGAGGTTTGGCGCGTCCAGCAGCTGTCGTCATCCGACAGGCCATGAAGCAGCCACAGGGTCGGATAGGTGATATCGGCCAGCGAATCCGGATGGCTCGGATCTACATATTTTTGCTCCGGCAGAATGACGTGAACGCTGGTGGTCAGCTCTAACGTATTCGAGAAGAAACGGGTTGAATGCAAAGACAATGATTCCATCTCCTTTTTGGCAAGTAAGGTTTGTTTGCTCATAGTTTGCCATAAGGCGTATATCAGTGTAAATGCTTTTATTATGACGGTACGGTCTTTTTTCTGGTCTCCTGTTTGCAATATACCGTTCTAGGGTATTCTAAATTAATGCAAACCCAAACAATCAGGAGTGATTGAATATGCGAAAACAACTGGTTTTTATCAGCACCGCAGCTGTGATCTTGTTGTCCTTGAGCGGCTGCTGGAATGATGCGAAAAGCGATAAAGGAGCTGCACCGGAATCTGCATCAGCGATGAGCCATTCCGATATGCATCATTCGGACTCGGGCGAAGTTCCCCCAGGTCTGCAAAAAGCTGTAAATCCCGCCTTTAAGCCCGGAACCAAAGCGATTCTGAAAGCGGATCATATGCCCGGAATGAAGGGGGCCACGGCAACGATTGTAGGCGCCTACAGCACGACAACCTATGAGGTAACCTATACTCCTGCGACCGGCGGCGAGCCCGTCAAACATCATAAATGGGTCATTCAGGAGGAAATAAAAGACGCGGGCCGGGAGCCTTTGAAAAAAGGGACGCACGCAATCCTTGAAGCGGAGCATATGCCAGGCATGAAAGGGGCGAAAGCCATCATAGAATCCGCCGAAAATACAAACGTGTATATGGTGGATTACACGCCGACCACAGGAGGCGTCCCCGTTAAAAACCATAAATGGGTCACCGAAAGCGAGCTTTCGGCTAGCTGAGCGGGACAACCTTATTTGGCTAATGAAAGTCCGTCTGCAATTGATGCGGCGGACTTTCTATTTTATTGATCATTTTCGCCTTGCCATGTTAAACTCAAAATTGTGTTCTTTTATTGCTTCACTGCCGGCCCGGATGCAGGACCAGTATGGAAGGTTAATAGAATAGAGAAGACATGGGGAGGAGAACGGGAATGTTTGAAAATGATTGGGATGAGCAGCTGCAGGAAGAAGTGGCGAAGCCGTATTTCAATGATTTGCGGTACGCGCTTGCCAGGGAATATAAATTACATACGGTGTATCCGTCCAAAGAAAACTTGTTTCAGGCGCTGAAGCTCACTTCTTACGAACATACGAAGGTTGTCATTTTGGGACAAGATCCCTATCATGGACCGGGGCAGGCGCATGGCCTGAGCTTTTCCGTGCAGCCGGGCGTACGGATCCCGCCTTCATTGATTAATATTTATAAAGAACTGAACAGCGATTTGGGATTGCCTGTACCGAATAACGGCTACCTGGTCCACTGGGCCAAGCAGGGCGTACTTCTGCTCAACACGGTGCTTACCGTGCGCGAAGGGCAGGCCAATTCCCACAAAAATCTCGGCTGGGAGCAATTTACCGATGCCGTGATCGAAAAGTTAAATGAGCGGGACAAGCCGATTGTTTTTATTTTATGGGGGAGCCATGCGCAAAAGAAAGGGGCTTTCATCGACCCTAAAAAGCATCTCGTGCTCAAGTCGGTGCATCCGAGTCCATTATCGGTACACCGCGGATTTTTTGGCAGCCGCCCTTTTTCCAAAACGAATGATTTTCTGAAATCGCAGCACATGGAGCCTATCGATTGGGCGATTCCCAATATATGACCTTTCTGCTCTAATAATGAACAGCATTTTCATTCCATAACAGCAGCTTAACGCTGCATGACATTTTGGTATATCTAAAAAGACGGGCTTAAGCCCGCCTTTTTCATTCCTTCATCCCTTCAATTTTTTCTGAAAGGAATAGCTTGTAACACCGTACAATAATGATCTTGGCAACCATATATAACGGAATGGCCAAAATGACGCCTAGAATTCCGGAAAATTTGGCACCGATCAGCAGCAGAACAATCGTCGTCAGCGGATGGATATCCAGCCGTTTGCCGTATATGACCGGCGTAAGCAGATTGTCCTGGATTTGCTGCGCAACCACGATGACAACAACCGACCAGAGGGCCTTGGAAGGCGAATCGATAAAGCCGACGATGACAACCGGTACCGAAGCGATTAGCGCACCAACGTACGGGATGAGGTTCAGCACGATGGAAATAAGCGCCAACAGCAGCGAATAAGGCAAACCGATGATTAAAAAGCCGATATACATCAGCACACCCAGCATGACATTCAGGAGCACCCGGCCCACAATAAAGTTGCTGAGAGCCGAATCGATTTCATCCAGTACCTCTTGGCCTTCCTGGCGATATTTCGGCGGCAGCAGGCGAAGCAGGATCGGCGGCAGTTTGCTGCTTTCCTTCAGCATGTAGTACAGCACGATCGGTACGGTTGCAAGAACGACGACGACATTGGATACCACCGAAATAAAGTTGGTAATCGAAGCGGTTACGGTGGTGATCAGTGTATTCAGGTACTTGACGATCCGGGTACCCAAATCGGACTCGTCCGGAACCAGTTTGGAGAAATATCGGTTACTTTGGAGTTGTTCCAGCTGCTTTTGCAGACCCTCCACAAAATGAGGAGCATTATTGACAAAATTGATGACTTGGTCGCTTAAAGTCGGCCAGACAAGGATGGAAAACAGAACGAGCAATCCTGCAAAAACGAGATAGATCAGCAGAATCGAAATCGGCTTGGGCCAACGGTGCTTTTCCAAAAAATTGACGATTGGACGCAATAAATAATACATAAAGCCGGCCAGCATCAACGGTACAATCATAATATTAAACAGCAAAACGAACGGATGAAAAATAAAGCTTACTTTAGAGCCCAGATAGATGATCAGCAGCGCGCAGATGATTCCCAGGCATGTACGAAAATATTTGCTTTGCAGCAAGCGCGAGTCCTCCTAACTTTCTATGTACCTACGTTTATTTTCCCCTGCTTATTCTCCATTAACCAATATACACGCCCAACCTTTATTTTGTAAGCCCCAACTTATATTAAACTTGAGATTCTGGAGAAAATGGGCGAATGCGTTCAATCACGCACTTTTAAAAAAATATACGATAGAGATGAGAAAAGAAAGAAGAAAGGGAATACGAATGAGTGAGGAAAAAAAATACCCCGGCAGGGTGTGATCCGTGAAGGGGAGATCGTTTTGAAACAGATATTTTTTATTACAGCCGGCTCCTTGTTAGAGACATGGGGGAGCTATAGTGGGGAAAAATTTTAATAAATGATGCGGCGATGTATTTGAACAGGGGCTTTGTATTTCCGGCTCAAAAGACGGGCTTCTTCAGTCACCTGTGCAAGCATGGCATGTAGACGTTGGCTGAGGGGACGGATGGTTTCCTTTACTTCTCCGTGCACGATGACATCAAAAACAACCATGTTTTCAACTCCTTGTATGTGTTTTATGATTGAACTGAACTGTATTTATCATAAGATAGAGTTGTTAACAGGAAATGAAGAGAAACATAAATGGGTGTAAATTTTCCCGTTAACATGGCTTTGACAAATGGGGAATATAATGGTTTGCGAGAAGGTACATAAGGAGGCTGAAGGGATTGGGAAACGTCATTAATTTTGCGCACCGGGGCTCGTCCAAAATTTGTCCCGAGAACACGATGGCTGCTTTTAAAAAAGGGCTGGAGCAAGGGGCGACGGGCATCGAAACGGATGTGCAGCTCTCGAAAGACGGTCGGATGGTGCTGATTCACGATGAAACGCTCGACAGAACGACTAGCGGAACCGGCTGGGTAAAGGATCACACTTTAGAGGAATTGAAGCATCTGGATGCAGGAAGCAAATTCGATCCGGTTTTTCAAGGGGAACAGATCCCGCTGCTTGACGAACTGTTGGAGTTGACCAAAGAGAGCGGTACGATCATCAATATCGAGTTGAAAAATGGAACCGTTATGTATGAAGGGCTTGAAGAAAAGGTGATCGAACTTGTCAGAGCTTATCATATGAGCGAAAGGGTCATCATCTCCAGTTTTAACCATTATTCCCTATCTTACTGCAAAAAGCTTGCGCCGGAGATTCGCACAGGCATCCTTTACATGGAAGGCCTCTATGAGCCTTGGGAATACGCCAAAACGTTGCAGGCGGATGCGCTGCATGCCTATCATCGCGCGGTGCTTCCGGAGTTTGTCGCAAAGGCCAAATCTTCAGGCAAAGCATATCATCCATTTACCGTAAATGACTGCGAAGAGATGGAAAGATTGCTGCAGGCGGGCGTAGACGGAATCATTACCGATTATCCGGACCGGCTCGCCGCGCTGCTGGCGGCAAAAGTATAAGGGGAAATAAAACGACCGGGGCCTTGAAGCCCCGGTTTGTTTTGCATTTAGAAGGCAGATTTAGCGTGAAACGCCCCGGCCCTCACCTTTTTTGCCTGATATCTCAGGAAGGAAAGAGAATTCTGCTGTAGCGATTGTCCTCTTTCAGAGTACGCAGGTAGATGTTGTTACGAATGTTGCGCATCTCTCTTTTTGCGTTCATTCGCTTCTTTTGAAAACTCATCCAGTATCTCTTCGATCATGGTGGTGGAGGAAGGATTTTCAGTTTCCGGATCAGGAATCGGACTCAAACCAGGGAATCTTTCCTCTTCATGTCTTTGATGCTTGTCCATCGTTACGCCTTCCTTTTCGCATTGTTTTCATATAGGTTGGTCCAAGGATTGGTTTCCTATGCGGCAGCGGATTCCTATGCATATGATAAACGGGGAGGGGTAAAGCATGACGACTGTTTTTGAACAAAAAAAAACGCTGCATAAGCAGCGGTCTAATTGACATTATTTGATTGTAATCAGGCGCGAAACATGGCTCACTTCATCCATAGGAATCCAGAAATGGCCAAGGGAAGTGCGCATTTTTAATTTTTCCGGATCATTGGATGGCTCCGGAATGCCGGTGAGGGTACTGCCGTCCATGCTTTTGACAAATACATAATGCCCGCGTTTGATAGCAAGTTCAATTTCTTTATCCATGTGACTATTCTCCTGTGTTAAAAGACTATGGAATCATTTGATAATCTTATCATACGGGAAAAGTTGCCTGTTTTAAAGTCGTTTTTAATATTTCTTGAGAAAATAGGCCTAAAATATGGCGAATAATTCATGATACGCGTGATCTGATCATACTATTTAACAAATTAAGCTTGTGTTATACTGGAAACAAAGGGAATATTTTGGGAGTGTTAAGCGGGTGTTAAACTACGATAAGGGGTTGAGAGATAGATTAGCTGCATCTATTATGAATCATTTAATTATAAAAGAAAAGAAGCCTTTCTATAAAAGGCTTCCCGGAGATGATCTGCAGTGGGCTCGAACCACTGACCCCCACCCTGTCAAGATGGTGCTCTCCCAGCTGAGCTAGCAGATCGTATGAATGATGCAAAAGATACTTTTTATATTATCAGCGGAAAGTAAAAGTGTCAATATTTTTTTGCGTCAGCAGCGAATACATAACAAAGATCCGGGAAAAATAGTGGGGATGTCCAGATTCCAGCGATTGGAATTTGGAAAAGGGGTATAGATAAATAGGTCAGTAAACCGACTTAAAGGAGTGGCATAACATGCCGAAAAAATGGCTTGGAGTTTTGGGCTGCTGCCTCATCGCTTTGCTGGCAGGTTGCTCAGAGAGTCAGTCCAACGCAAATAACGGTTCAACCTCCCCGGTCATGAACGATGTCTACAACAAGTCAGTTTCGGGTGACGTATATTCCAAAGGACAAATTTCACCCCCATAAAAGTTATAAACAAAAGAGAGCCAGCGGAATGCTGACTCTCTTATTCTTCGTCCCACTTGCGGGAGTATCCCTTCTTCGTTACATAAACGAAAGAGTAGATTAATCCGGCAGCCAGAACGGCACAAATCGCGATCGTTGCACCCATGCTCATCTTGTGTTCGGTTGACCCCTCTCCGAAATGATAACTTAACTATACATCAAAATCTTTTTTATGTATAATAATTCAATCGTGTTTTACGGGCACTCACCATCAGATCCGAGGTTTGAACGAGAAAGCGAGGTACTTTATCATGGCTGCTGAAATCATTAATGTAACGACACCGGAGCAACTGCAGCATGCGCTGACAATCCGGAAAGAGGTTTTTGTTAAGGAGCAAAATGTTCCTGAAGATCTTGAAATCGACGAGTTTGACATCATTAGCGATAATGTGCACCATGTGTTGGTGCAGGATGAGGACGGGGAATACGTCGCCACCGGGCGGCTCATTTATTATAACAACGATACTGCGAAAATGCAGCGAATTGCCGTACTGAAGGATTATCGCCAAAGCGGGTACGGACGGATTTTGCTGCTGGCTTTGGAGAACCGCGCCCGTGAACTGGGGCTTACCCATTCGATTTTGGATGCGCAATGCCAAGCGGAGCATTTTTATGCAAAGCAGGAATATGAAACGATATCCAAAGAGCCTTTTGATGATGCCGGCATTCCCCATGTCCGGATGAAAAAGAAGCTGTAGAAGGAATAACGCCAGTTTTGTCAGGGAATGCTAACTTTTAGTCCCGGGTGACGGGCATCTCACCTGACAAAGGAGCGATATGACGATGGGAATGGCAGGACGCGAACAATTTATCGCAGTGCAAAAAAACGGGGACGGGGATTTAACCGCATTTAAAACTTCAACGGGCCGCGTGCTTAACTACGAACAGGCTCTGCAGGAAGTTAATGCCGGAGCGATTGCCGGCGTCAACATCTTCAAAGGCAGGGACGGTGGCATGTATATCCGCGGGGATGCGGACGGAGATCCTTCCAATAATTTGGATAATCTGCCCCGTTTTGAATAAAAAATACCGGAGGTAAGCATGTTTCATGCCTGCCGCCGGTATTTTTTTTGTAAATCCTCTTACAGCTTATAAATGCGTCCTTGCTCCATAAAGGTCATGCCTTCCGTCTGATCGAGATATTCATCTTTATTGTCCCCGTAATGCATCAAGTAGATCATGCCCCGAATCTCCTCCGGCAGGCGTTTCAGTTCATCCAGCGTGGTGTGGACTTCCCCATGCCCTTCGAGCTGGCATTCATGCAAGATCATTTTGCAGCCGCGTTTCTCGGTGAGATGTTTAAGCAGCTCGGGGTTATATACCATATCCGAACTGTAGAAAATACGGTCGTTGATATACAGCGAGTAGCTTGATTTGCCCGGGATATGTTTGGTTGGGATCAGCTCCACTTTGATGTTTTCCGAAATGGAATACGGCTGATCGGCAGCAAGGGGGCATACTTCGAACAGATCCTCTAACCTGGTGATCTCCCTTGCTTGGTATAAGCCCCCTTTTAAGGAATGCTCCCATAGAAGCGAAGCGAGGGACTCGGCGATGTAAAGCTTGATTTTGCGCTTGTAAGTATATTTCATTTTAAAGGCCAGTTCCTCCAGACCGCCGACATGGTCCGCATGGATATGGGTGATAAGCACAGCGTCCACGTCGGAAAAGGATTTGCCCAGCCGGTGAAGCGCAAGCGGGGCTGTGACCCCGCAGTCGATCAGAAGCGTATAATCGCCGTCCCGGAGCAGAGCATTATTGTTAAAATAGGTTTTGGCAAAAGCGCTGCCGGTTCCGATCATTTGCAGTTCCAAAGTCAACAGACGCACCTCCCGATGTTGATGTCATCATCATTATATACCATGGTTCCACTTTGTCATTAATCCCCATACAATGCAGCATAGGCTTTTAAGGAAATGGGGATGGATTGATATGGTCAAGTCAAAAGGCAAAAAACCGGCGCAAGCCAAAAAAGACAAGGTCTTTAAAGGCATGAGATTGGTCACTTCAGAAGTATGCGAAGCGTGCAAGACCCCCTGCGAGCGGGGGATGGCCTACGCTGCCCGCATGAGGGAGCCGGGAGCCGTTGGCAAGGGCGTTCCTTGCATTTTGACCAAAGTAAAATAAACGAGTCTTGCGGATGTTCTCCGCCAAAAACCTGCACGCGAGGCGCGCAGGTTTTTTTAGATGATAGAATTTAAATTTTCTTGCTACGCTGAACAATTCTTTCATCGCTAGAAAAACTACCGCTAAACGCGGTCTGTCTTCCTAGAGAGTACGTCGATAGACGTTTTTCTTAAGATTATAGAATTTATAAATTTTCTTGCTACGCTGAACAATTCTATAATCGCAAGAAAAACTACCGCTAAACGCGGTCTGTCTTCCTAGAGAGTACGTCGATAGACGTTTTTCTTATGAGTTTTTTGGGTTCCCCGCAAAGTATTTGGAATAAGCATCGAAGCGTATACTCCACTTTGTGGGGTTATTTTAGGCTGCTCAAAAAACGTCAACCGACTTGCGAGTTTGACCGCAACTTGCGTACTAACTTTTCGTATATATATACAACAGCATGAAGGAAATGGAGGGAAATTGAGGGTGAGAAATTGGAAAAAGATTTTGGTATGCGTCTTTGTTTTCTCCTTGATGGGCGGATCCGTTATGTTTGCAGACTCGGTGTCCCAGACAATCAAAGTTTGGATCAACGGCCAGGAAGTTCAGGATGGCGGTTATGTTATTGATGGCAAGACCTACGTTCCGATCAGGGAGTTTAACGGTCTGGTAAAATGGGACGGTGACACCAATAAGGTGAAATTTATTAAGCCCAATGTACATATTTTTCTGTTTAAAGGTGATACCGTATTTGGGAACGTCAATAAAGGCAAGCTGAAATTCAATGTATTTTGCCAGGTGGATAGCCTGACAGAGCATATTTCCTCGGTTAAAGTTGCCATTACGGATCCATCGGGGAATGTAAAGGATATCCAGTCCCAGGATCTTGGCAGTGATCAAAAGGATAATTTCTGGTTCCGCACATATGATTTTACGTATGATTTTAAAACAGCGGGAAAATATAAGGTTGGATTCTATATGAAGGCTTCCAAAAATACCGATTATGAACTGGTATCCGAAAAAGTGATTACCGCGCTCAATTAAATAAAGCCGTAATTTCCCAAGGATAAATTGACCAGAGCTTTCCAACATGATACGATACGAAGGTATGACTAAATAACCCAAAGTGAGGTTTTTGTAATGAGCGATCACACACACGAGCATGGCGATGCTTGCGGCTGCGGTCATGATCATGAGCACGACCATGAGCATGAAGAATTTGTTCTGACTTTGACTGACGAGCAAGGAAATGACGTCGAGATGGTTCTTGTCGAAACATTTGATGTTGGCGAGAATTTGTATGCATTGCTGCTCGAACGTGAAAATCCTGAAGCTGACGGCATCATTCTTCGTATCGAAGAGGAAAATGACGAAATGATGCTTTACAATATTGAAGATGAAGAAGAATGGAAGGCTGTTGAAGCGGCTTATAACGAGCTTGTTGCCCAGCTTGAAGACTAATTCTTCACTGCAATCGGGCGCGGGTCAAGAAAATGGCTGCTGGAGAATTTAATTGTGCCTATATTTTCTTGATCGCGGCCAGAATAGCAGTAAAACCCGGCATCGCATTTGCGGTGCCGGGTTTTTTGCTGAAAGTGCGTGTTCATGAGCAACCTCTAAAAGCAGTTTAGAAGATCGGATCGGTCTCCACGATCACCTTGACGTTTTGGATATTGCGGTCCTCAGGCCCTTTAACAGGAAGCCCCACATCCACATGTTCGATAATGTAATCGATATTGTCTTGGGATATGACTTCGCCAGGCAGCAGGATCGGAATGCCCGGAGGATAAACATAAATAAACTCGGCAATGATCCGTCCCGCAGATTCTTTAAACGGAATGACTTCGGTGTCCCCGTAAAATGCGTCCCTAGGAATGAGGGAAAGCTGAGGAATCTCCGGAATTTTTACGATCAGCTCGTTGGCGGTGTTTACGTTATAATACGTTTTAGCCAGATCCCGCAAAGCTTCCACCAGAATCGATAGCGTTTCCTCGTTGTCGCCCGGGGTAACAAGGCAGAGGATGTTGTACATGTCGCTAAGTTCGACTTCAATGTTATAATGCTCGCGCAGCCAGTTTTCCGTCTCATAACCGGTTATGCCCAGATGGCGGACATGGATGGTCAGCTTGGTCGGGTCATAATCGAAGGTAGCTTCGCCTCCAAGGATCTCTTCCCCAAAGCAGTATAAACCTTCAATTGCATTAATGCTGCGGCGGGCCTTTTGGGCAAGATCAATCGTTTTTTGCGCCATTTCATGGCCGTTGATCGCCAGATTGCGTCTGGAAGAATCGAGCGATGCAAGCAAGACGTACGAAGTCGAGGTTGTTGTCAGCATACTGATGATCGTTTGCACGCGCTGCGGATTAACAAACCCGTTTTTGGTGTTCAGGTTGAGCACCGAGCTTTGCGTCATGGAGCCTCCCAGCTTGTGAACGCTGGTTGCAGCCATATCCGCTCCGGCTTCCATGGCCGACATCGGCAGATCTTCATGGAAGTGGATAAGGACTCCGTGGGCTTCGTCCACGAGCACCGGCACATGGCGGCTGTGGGCGAGATCGACGATCTCTTTCAAATTGGCGCATGCGCCGAAATAAGTCGGATTAATAACGAGCACCGCTTTGGCGTCCGGATGACGGTCCAGAGCGCGCTGTACGGAGCGGGTGGTTATTCCGTGATCGATCCCCAGATTTTCATCGCGTGCCGGCGATACGAATACCGGTTTGGCGCCTGAGAATATAATTGCGGACATGATCGATTTATGGATATTGCGCGGCACGATGATTTTGTCGCCGGGCGAGCACATCGACATGATCATGGTCATTATGGCGCCGCTTGTTCCTTGTACGCTAAAATAGGTATAGTCCGCGCCGAATGCATCGGCAGCGAGCTTCTGCGCTTCTTCAATGACGCCTGTAGGCTGATGGAGATCATCCAGCGGCGCGATATTAATCAAATCTATGGATAGGGCATTATCGCCTATGAACTCTCTGAACTCGCTATCGGTTCCCATCCCCTTTTTATGTCCGGGAATATGGAATTGCACAGGATTGGTGGCCGCATGTTCCTTCAGAGCAGTAAACAGCGGCGTACGGCGGTGGTCCATCGTATGCTGTCACAACCTTTCATCTGTTAAAATTACAAGGATGAGTATAGCAAAATGGGGGGGGATTGCAAGCATACATTTCGTCAGCCATTGAAAATCCGGAAGGAATATGGGGTACATTATAAATATGCGGGATTTTCACGAAAAATGGCAATAACAGCAGAGGATGTGAAAAAGATGCAGCAGGTAACAGGAGCAGCTGCCGGAAAACGGCTCAGATCCCCGTTTTTTGTGGGACTGCTCATTATTTTGTTTCTGGTTGAGTTTATGAAGGGGTCGCTCCTTGTGGTCGTATTGCCCATTTATATGAAAAATTTTCTAGGTCTTTCGGCGCATACAATCGGAATTGCCTTTTCGCTCCAATACATAGGTGACAATCTCTTCCGCAGCCCTTTCGGCTGGATCGGAGAAAGGCTTGGTTATCGAAAAACGATGGCCAGCGCTTTGCTTATGACGGTTATTGCCGTCAGCATCATCGCGTTTTCGTCTGGAGCTTTTTGGCTGTCGCTGGCTTGTTTTATCCTTGGACTGGGGACATCGCCGCTGTGGCCGACCGCGATGACGGGAGCCACGGAAATTTCGGGGCCGATGGGCAGCAACGGCCAGGCGATGGGAACGCTTGAGATGGCCTCGCTGGCTGGCACCGGAGCGGGACCGATCGTGATGAATTTTCTCATGGAACGCACGGGTCGAAATTATCATACGGCATTTTTGATTTTGATCGGCGTAGGCATCATTCTGGTGCTGGTTGCGCTGATGCTGCCTTCCAAAGTCAGAATTCCTCTCCAAACGGCGGCGGTCTCCGTGACGGGAGCAGGTAAGGGCTTTTTTGCGATAATGGGGCATAAGCTGGGGCAGCTGCGGGTAAATGTGAAAAAAACGCTGTATGAGGTCAGAACGACGCTGAAGGTGAGCTGGATGGTATACCCTGCACTGTTTCTCCAATCCTTTGTTATTGGGCTTCTCAGTCCGGTTATCACCCTATATGTGCAAAATGAGCTTCATATTTCGCCGAACATGTACAACCTGCTGCTCATCGCAGGCGGAGGCATTACGGTGCTGGCCCTGATCCCATGCGGGAAGCTGATCGACCGATTTGGCACCAGACCGTTTTTGAATACTGGATTTCTGCTGGCGGCATTTTCGCTTAGCATATTCTCGATGGTGCATTCCCTGGTTTTGGTGTTTGTCTTCGTGTGTATCGTCGGCATCAGCTACGCCATGATCCTGCCGGGATGGAACACTTTTGTGGCTCATCTGGTTCCAAAGGGAGAGCGCGGCACGGTGTGGGGATTTTTCTTGACCCTGCAGGGCTCGGGGATGGTCGTTGGTCCGATTGTATCCGGTCAGCTGTGGGATCGGGTCGGACATTCATCGCCTTTTTTGGCAAGCGCGATCGTCATGGCCTTGTTGTTCGTCATCCATTTTATTTTGTCACGGGGAATGAAAACCGGTGCCAGGGCTTAAACCGAGTAGGCTTTTCTCAATAGAAAAAAAGCTGTACCCAGTTTCGAAGGATACAGCTTTCCGGAGGAAACATACTTCGTAAAATCTGCTTAGGCCCGGCTAAATTCAAAATTCGATGCCAGCCTCTTAGAATGCCATTTTATACAGCGGAAGCAGCTTTTCAAAAGTGGACTGGATGACCGAGATAAGCTCCGGCCCGTTTGCCAGCACCGACTCGCCTCTTGGAATGCGCAGCCCGCACAGCACCTCGGATTTTTTGACCTTTTCCAGTTTCTCGGCCATCTGCGAGAAGTCTTTGGAACTCATATCGGCATGCGGAGTAAAGCCCGGGTCCATATGGTCCATGGACCAGTAAAATTCCTTCGGCACGGTTTTGATCACCTTGCTGCGGTTTTTTTCGAGATGTTTGGCAAAGGTGACTTTGTTCGGGCTTTCGTAAATCACCGCAAAAATGATGAACAGATGCGATTCGAACATCCCGACCTGAAAATGGGGCAATGCTTTGTAGCCTCTTTTGCTCGCTGCCCAGGCAACCCATGTATCATTCGGCGGATTGATGGTGCGGCGGGCATGTTTGGCGACATGAGGAAACATTTCTTCCCCGCACAAGGCCGAGAGAAAAGGGGCGATTTCGTCCCCGAGCATCGTAAGCTTCGGCCGTACGTTCGCAATCAAAGCCTCCATGCGGGGTTCGAGCCCCGGAACTTTGAATACGTCAAAATCTTGTGTATGAAAACCTTCAAACGGCATGGTTATGGCCTCCTTTAATATCAATAGAAGTTGCTATGTATTCCAATAGAGTATAGCATGTCCGCGCTGCGCGTTTGGCAGAGGCGGGAAGCGGGTAAAAATAGTCAATAAACCAAGTTACCGTTACATAAGATAAAGTATAAAATAGAACAAAGACTTTAATCAATTTTAGAGCGGGATTCAAGAAAATCCTCTCACCCGCGTATTTTGCCGGCAGGCGGTCCAAAACTGAAGGAGGGAGTGCCGTGAATAAGAGCTATGAGGTGGAGTACTGCAATTTGGAGCTTCGGTTTAACCGGCGGCATATTCAGGACCTGATAAAGGATTTGATACAGGAGGGTTACTCCCTGTACTGGAGCGAAAACGAATCATTATTCGTCGTTTCCGTCAGAACGGGGCGCAAACTCGTCAAGCTGCGTTTTAACCGGACGAAAAACGGGTATAAGATGGTCGGAGATTACATTATTCGGGACGCCAAACTGGCGGAGTGGATGGAGAAGCTGATTGAAGATACGCGCGGCCATGCGGTAGTGAAGCGGTTTAAGGACCGTCAAATTCTGGTCGAAAACATTTTATTCGGAGAGGTCATCCGTTTGGTCGAAATATCCGGGTACCAGCAAAGAGTATTGTATCAAAAAGGACCGTACATGACGGAAGCGGAAATTTCGAAGCTCTATTACTCGAAGGAAGGCGAAATGAGGCTTCTGCTGCTGCGGGCTGAGGTGGACGACGAGCTCGAACGGCTCCAGGAGGCGCTGGAGGAAGGCGATGAGAAGCGGGCGGAACTTTGCAGGCAGAAGCTCGAAGATCTGTCCAAACAGCTGCTAATGCTTGAATGGTAACGTCCTGTTTGTATCACAATAATAAGGCGGATAATGCCAAATCTTTACGAAAGTGATGGAAGCACCTCTGCAAAAAAGCGGGGTGTTTTGTCACGACATCTTAAATGTGCGAGGGGTTCACTTTCGCGCGTAAACACGCTAAAATAGGTTTATTCTAAATTTTTTCAAAAAAATAAAGATGTAAAGGATGGAGGACCATATGTCAAAGCAACAAATCGGCGTCATCGGCCTTGCTGTCATGGGCAAAAACTTGGCTTTGAATATTGAAAGCAGAGGTTTTACTGTTTCCGTATTCAACCGTTCCCCGGAGAAAACAACAGCCCTTCTCGAAGAAGCGAAAGGCAAGAATCTGACAGGTACATTCTCCATTGAAGAATTTGTCGAGTCTCTTGAAAAGCCGCGCAGAATTTTGATCATGGTACAAGCCGGTAAAGCAACGGATGCGACCATTGAGCAATTGATTCCGCATCTCGATCAAGGGGATATCATCATCGACGGAGGCAATGCTTACTTCCCTGATACGCAGCGTCGCAGCAAAATGCTGGAGGAGAAAGGCTTCCGCTTTATCGGTGCAGGGGTTTCCGGCGGCGAAGAAGGAGCGCTCAAAGGGCCTTCGATCATGCCGGGCGGGCCAAAGAGCGCTTATGAGCTGGTAGAGCCGATCCTGACCTCCATTTCCGCCAAAGTGAATGGTGAACCTTGCTGTACATATATCGGGCCTGACGGTGCGGGACACTACGTAAAAATGGTCCATAACGGTATCGAATACGGCGATATGCAGTTGATCTGCGAAGCCTACCAGCTGCTGAAAGATGTGCTGAATCTTAGCGCGGAAGAACTGCATGAAATTTTCAGCGAATGGAATAAAGGTGAGCTTGACAGCTACCTGATCGAAATTACAGCCGATATCTTCGCGCAAAAAGACGAAGAAACAGGCAAACCGATGGTTGATGTCATTCTCGACGCAGCCGGACAAAAAGGAACAGGAAAATGGACAAGCCAAAGCTCCCTGGATCTTGGCGTACCGCTCTCCATGATTACAGAATCGGTATTCTCCCGCTTCCTGTCGGCGATGAAGGAAGAACGCGTCCATGCAAGCAAAATTCTGAACGGTCCTAAAACGGAAGCTTTCCAAGGGGATAAGGCTGAATTTATCGAAAATGTCCGCAAGGCATTGTTCGCGAGCAAAATCGTTTCTTATGCACAAGGTTTTGCCCAATTGCGCGTCGCTTCCGAAGAATACAACTGGGATCTGAAATACGGCGAACTCGCCAAAATCTGGCGCGGCGGCTGCATTATCCGTTCCCGTTTCCTGCAAAACATTACCGATGCCTACGAAAAGGATCCAGGCCTGAAAAACCTGCTGCTTGATCCTTTCTTCAAAGATATTATCGAAAATTACCAAGGCGCATGGCGTGCTACGGTTGCCGCAGCCGTCAGCCGCGGCATTCCGGTTCCGGGCTTCTCCAGCGCGCTTGCATATTTCGACAGCTATCGCACGGAAAGACTCCCTGCTAATCTGCTGCAGGCGCAGCGCGACTATTTTGGCGCCCATACGTTCAAACGCGTAGACAAAGAAGGCGTCTTCCACCACAACTGGATTGAGGAATAGAAGACGTGGTTTGAATTAAGGCCGGTCAGGAGTTTCTGGGGTTATAAGTCCGTGCATGGCCTCAAGTAGGCAGGTGCGGATTCGTTCATCCTGCGTATGGCCTGCGGCGGTTCGGTCCAGAAGAAGGAGCGCCGCTTCGCCGAAATATTGAAAATTCCGTAATATCCGTGGCTTAGAGAGTTCCAGCAGGGCTGGTTCTCCCTGAGCCACTTTTTGTTGCACGTAATGCAGCACCCATAACATATCCTCACGGCAAAGAATATGCCGGGGATCGGCGATCTGTTTGATCCTTGCGGCGGTTTCAGGCAAATGGGGACGGGATTCTGGCATGACGGACACGTTCCACTCCTTACGATTTCCTGATTTTTGATGGTATGGACATGATGATTTTGCTGCATGTAAGTTAAAGACATCGCTCGGGATTTATGATTGTAGACATATATATATGATAGACTTGCAGGAAAAAGACTAAAAGGTTTGGCTTGGGACATGGGCCTGGAATAGAGGTCGCTTAAGCCTCCCGGAATACCGAAGCGCAATGGACAAAGCTAGATTAGAAGAGCCCGCCTTTAAGATTGTCGAAAGTTTTTGCCCTGTGTTATGATATGAAAAAGCTTGAGAAATGTCGGGTAGTAAAAGAGGGGTGCAGCTTTGAATCAAACGGAACAAAATATCATCTTGATCGGCATGATGGGGACGGGAAAAACCACGATCGGGCAAATTTTAGCGAAGGAACTCGGGTTTGCCCTTGTCGATTTGGACGCGGCGATCGTGGCTGAGCAAGGCATGACGATCCCGGAAATGTTCGAGCTTCGCGGGGAAGCTTACTTCCGGCAGGCTGAAACGGCCGTGCTTCGCAAGGTATTGGCATCCGATGGAGGACAGGTCGTTGCCACGGGCGGCGGAGCCGTGCTTGAGCCGCTGAATTGCGAGATCATGCTTAGCGGCGGGATTGTTTTTGCTCTTACTGCGGATGCGGAGACAATTATTGACCGGGTTCGCGGGGACAGCAATCGCCCCCTGCTTGCCGGAAATGCGGAGGAACGGATCCGCATCATTATGGATGAGCGCAAAGATGCTTATCGGTTTGCCCATTACACGGTGGATACGAGCCGGATGGGTCCGGAAAAGATAGCATCGCAAATTTTAATGCATTACCGCGTCTAAGCCGTTTTGTGTTAAAATATCGAAAAGCGAAAAGAGAGTGACTTGCAAAAAAAGAGCACGGCGGAACAAATAACGGCAAGCCCGTCAGGCCTGCCGCTGCTGTTTAATCTTCTTCATTCCAGCGGAGCATGCCGCCGGTCATATTGGTGCATTCAATGCCGTATTGAAGCAGGAATTGGCAGGCTCTCATGCTGCGGCCGCCGCTGCGGCAGATCATGATGACTTCGCCTTCCTTCGGAATTTCATGGAGCCGATCCGGAATTTGTCCAAGGGGAATATGCACGGCTCCGCTGATCATGCCTTGCGCGACCTCGTCGTCTTCGCGGACATCGATCATCTGGAGCGTTTCGCCTGCAAGAAGACGACGTTTTACCTCTGACGGATCTATTTCAGGTATGAGTGACATGGTAGTTACCTCTTTTCGATTATTGAAATTTAAAATTTTACGTATATGATAACGAAGCTTTAAATGGGCTGTCAAATCGATTGCATCCCGGTTAGAGCGGTAAATTATTCGAAAAGGAGACATGGGGCAAATGGATTTGATCGTAAAACCGACTCCGCGGCTTTCGGGGGAAATTGGAGCGCTGTCTTCCAAAAACTATACTACGCGCTACCTGCTGGCGGCAGCGCTTGCGGAGGGCACCAGCACGGTATATTTTCCGGCCCACAGCGAAGACAGCGATGCAATGCGCCGCTGCATTCAGGATTTGGGGGCGGTACTGGAAGAGGATGATGAGAAGGCGGTTATTACCGGTTTCGGGCGCCATCCGCGGAATGTGAAAGAACTCAACGTGGGCAATGCCGGCGCCGTTCTTCGTTTTTTGATGGGAGTAGCTTCGTTTTGTCCTGACGTGACATTCGTAAACACTTACCCCGATTCGCTGGGCAAGCGGCCCCATGATGATCTCATTACGGCTTTAGAACAGATGGGGGTTTCCGTGGAGCATAACGACGGGCGGCTGCCGATCCGCATCCGGGGCGGACAGCCGAAAGGCGGGCTGATTCAAGTTTCGGGCTCCGTCAGTTCGCAATATTTGAGCGCGCTCTTGTTCGTAAGCCCGCTGCTTGCGGAAGACAGCGAGATCGAAGTGCTCGGCGATTTGAAGTCCAAGGTAGTCGTCGGCCAGACGCTGGAGGTGCTGGAACAAGCGGGGATCGTCATCCATGCCAGCGAAGATCTGATGCGGTTCCAGGTGCCGGGCAATCAATCTTATCAGGCCAAAACATATACAGTTCAAGGCGATTATCCGGGATCGGCTGCCGTTCTTGCCGCAGCGGCGGTGACGGAATCCGATGTGCTTGTAAAGCGCCTGCCTGTGAAAAGCAAGCAGGGAGAACGCGCCGTCGTTGATGTTCTGCGCATGATGGAGGTCCCGCTGACGCATGACAATGACGAAGTGCATATTCTTGGAAACGGCAAACTGAAGGCCGTCGAATTCGACGGTGACGCAGCTACGGATGCGGTGCTTGCTATGGTGGCCGCCGCCGTATTTGCGGAAGGGACATCGCGTTTTTACAATGTGGAAAATTTGCGCTATAAGGAATGCGACCGCATTACGGATTATTTGAACGAGCTGCGTAAGGCGGGAGCGAACGTGGAGGAGCGAAGAGCCGAAATTATCGTTCACGGCCGGCCTGAGGGCGTGGAAGGCGGCGTGGAGATCAATGCCCACTACGACCACCGCGTGATCATGGCGCTCACGATCGTGGGTCTGCGGGCCAAGCAGCCGCTGATCATCAAGGACGCCCATCATGTAGCTAAATCGTATCCGCAGTTTTTTGAGCATATGCAGGCGCTTGGCGCCCAGGTGGAATGGGTAAAATAATAGAGTGGCTTTAAAGATGGCATACGTATAAAGGAAAGGCGTGGTAAAGCATGGCATTTGAAAATCCAACGCGTGATGAAATCAGGGGGATTCTCGAAAACGCAGGCAACATTGCGGTCGTCGGCTTGTCGGACAAAACCGACCGTACTTCCTATATGGTCGCCCAGGCGATGCAAAACCGCGGGTACCGCATCATTCCGGTGAATCCGACGGTGGCGGGCCAAACCATATTGGGGGAGACCTGTTATGCATCGCTTAAGGATATTCCCGAGCCGGTAGATATCGTCAATGTGTTTCGGCGGAGCGAATACTGTGCGGATATCGCGCGGGAGGCCGCCGAGATTAAGGCAAATGTGCTTTGGCTCCAGCTAGGTATTGTCAGTGATGAAGCGGCGGCAATCGCCGAGGAAAACGGAATGATAGCGATCATGGACCGCTGCATCAAGGTGGAGGAGGCCGTGACGCAGCCTGACCGCTCCAAAAAAGGATAACGCGAGCTTATGCCAAAGCATCCCCGGTTGATTCTTCCGGGGATGCTTTATTTGTTTTATTCCGGGGTCCCCGCAAAGTAATCGGAGTATGCTTCGAAGGTCACGCGTCACTTTGTGGGGTTGAATTTTCGGGGTCCCCCAAAGTAATCGGAATAAACTTCGAAGGCACGCGTCACTTTGTGGGGTTATTAGGATGCATTTTCTTTTGACAAAATCTGAATGAAAGCTTACCATTTTAAATATGTGCAGATTTTGCAGGAAACGGTTGATCGTGAATTTATGCAAAACTCTGATAGGCTATAGAAAGGAGAGTGCCTTTCTTGAATTGGCTCGGATCACTGCAGCAGCTCGGAAGAGCGGTAATACTGCCTACGATGGTGCTTCCATCTGCCGCCATACTGCTGAGCGTCGGCAGTCTTCCCTGGGCCGCATGGGGCCTTCCTCACGTTGCTGAGGTATGTACATGGGCCGGACAGGGCATCTTCTATTTCCTCCCGTATTTGTTTGCGGTCGGCGTAGCCTGGGGGCTTTCCAATCAAGCCGGGCCGGCGGGGCTTGCCGCGCTGGCAGGGATGTTTATTTACGGTCAGATTACCAGGCATATGGGGTACGGCGGCATTCAACCCACAACTCTGATCGGCATTCTCTTTGGCGTTTTATCCGGCGTTGTCTCGAACCGTTACAAGCATATCAAATTGCCTGAAGCGCTGCAGTTTTTTGGCGGGTCAAGGTTTGTTCTGCTTTTTATGGGGCTTTTTTCAACGGCGTTTTCATGGCTGCTGTTATTTATAACTCCCTACTTGCAGAAAGGCTTGGATGAGCTGACGCTGATGATGAGTCATCTGGGCGGTTTCGGTCTATTCTTATACGGCATTTTATACCGGATTTTGACTGCCTTCGGTCTGCACCACCTGCTCAATAACGTCTTTTGGTTTCAGGTGGGCTCTTATCAGGCGCCTTCCGGGAACATTGTGCAGGGGGATATGCCCCGGTTCTTTGCCGGCGATCCGACAGCCGGGAATTATATGGCGGGTTTGTTCCCGATCATGATGTTCGCGCTGCCGGCAATAGCACTGGCCATCATCCAGGAAGCGCGCGAGGATTTGAAGCCGAAGATTAAAAAGACTTTTTTGACGGCGGCGCTCGTATGCTTTTTAACAGGGGTGTCCGAGCAGATCGAATTTGCCTTTTTGTTTGTGGCGCCGTATTTGTTCATTTTGCATGCGGTTCTGTCGGGCGCGGCCATGTGGCTTACGTATGAGATGGATATTCATCACGGTTTCTCGTATTCCGCGGGAGCCATCGATTTTTTCCTTAACCTGCATTTGTCCCATCATGCCTGGCTGCTGATACCGATCGGCGTCGGCTATGGTTTTATTTACTATTTTCTGTTTAGATGGGCCATACGCCGGTTTCAAATTCCGACGCCGGGGCGTGAGGAAGGGTCCACGCTGGAAGATTGGGCGGGAAGTATTCCTTATCAGGCTCCACTCATTTTGGAAGCTCTGGGCGGCAAGGAAAATATCGTCCAGGTGGAATCCTGCATCACCCGGCTGAGGCTTACTGTAAAAAACGACCGGCTTGTGGATGGCAATGCGCTCAAGCTGCTCGGATCGGCCGGACTCATCAAACTTGGCGGAGGGAATGTTCAAGTTGTGTTTGGTACTTATTCCGAACTGATCCGGGAAGAAGTGAACAAGCTAATGCAGCGCGATCTGCCGCAGGTGCTTTTCAGCGCGCCGGTACAGGGCAGAATGCTGCCGATCGAGGAAGTGCCGGATCAGATCTTTGCCGCCAAGCTCGTCGGCGACGGCGTAGCCTTCATGCCTGAGAAGGGGGAGCTTGTCTCTCCGGTATACGGCACAGTAGTGCATATCTATCCGACGATGCATGCCATCGGCATATCCACGCCGGATGGACTTGAAGTACTCCTTCATATCGGTATTGACACCTCCCAGCTAAAGGGAGGGCATTTTTCAGCGGTTGTGCAGGAAGGGGACTCGGTCGAACCGGGCCAACTGCTTGTCAAATTTGACCTGGCTTACATTCGCGCTCACGCGACATCGATAGCGACGCCGATGGTAATCACGAATCCGGACCGCGTCAAATCATGGAGTTTCGCACCGTTTAAAGCGGTCAAAAAAGGTCAGGCGTCAGTTATGTCCGTTGTATTACACGACAGAAATGTTGGGGGTTTGGAATCATGATACAAGGCATCGGAGCATCTGCCGGCATCGCAATTGGAAAAGCATTCGTTCTGCCAAACTGGGAGTGGGATTTGCCTGAAACCGGTATAGACGCAGTCGATCTGGCCAATGAGTTTGAGCGGCTGTATGAAGGGATTCGCACCTCCAAAAACGAGATCGAATATATCAAAAATGAATTCAGGGATATCGTTGGCGAAGAAGAATCCAGCATATTTGATGCCCATCTGGCCATTCTCGACGATCCGGTATTTATGAACGAAATTCAGGGAGTCATCGAACGCCAATATAAAGCCGCAGAAGTGGCGGTTAAAGAAGCGATCGACCATTTCGTCACGATGTTCGACCTCTTGGATGACGAATATATGAAGGAGCGGGCGATGGACATCAAAGATGTCGGCAACCGCCTGCTCAAACATTTGCTTGGCGCTCCGGAAGTTACGCTGCCGTCGGATGCGCAGCCTTATGTGCTGGTCGTCAAGGAACTGTCGCCTTCGCAGCTTGCTCACTTGAATCCGTCCCATGTGCTGGGCGTCGTGACAATGCTTGGAGGCAAAACTTCGCATTCTTCCATCATGGCCCGGGCTATCGGCATACCGCTTGTCGCTGGCATCGAAGGCAAGCTTGAAATCCCGATCCAAACAGGGGATATGCTTGTAATGGATGGCGAGACGGGACAATTGTTCGTGAACCCGGATCAGCAAACCGTCGCGAAATTCGAGTGCGCCCGAACGGAGCAGCAGATGAAGAAAGAACGGCTGGAACTGCTTGCTGCCGTGGAAGCCGTGACCAAAGACGGAGCCGAAATGCGTTTGTCCGCCAACATCAGCTCGGTGAAAGAGCTGGATATGGCCGTGAAATACGGTGCGCTCGGGGTAGGTCTTTTCCGGACGGAGTTTCTGTATATGGACCGGAGCAGTTTTCCGAGCGAACAGGAGCAGTTCGAGGTTTACTGCCAGGTCGTGCAGAAGATGGATGGCCGTCAGGTCGTGATCCGTACCCTGGATATCGGCGGGGACAAGCAGCTGGACTATTTCCCGCTGCCGCAGGAAGATAATCCTTTTCTCGGATACCGTGCGATCCGCATCAGCCTGGAACGTCAAGAGCTGTTTCAAACGCAGCTTACGGCTATTTTGCGGGCCAGCGCATACGGCAAAGCCAAAATCATGTATCCGATGATTTCTTCATTGGAAGAAGTGAGACAAGCCAATCAGATCCTCCGGCGGGCGATGGCTGATCTGGATGCCCGCGGCATCGCTTATGATGCGAATATTCCGGTAGGAGTCATGATCGAAATTCCCGCGGCCGTCACGATTGCGGATTTACTGGCCCGGGAGTGCGATTTCTTCAGTATCGGCACCAATGATCTGGTGCAGTACGTTCTTGCCGTAGACCGGATGAATGAACAGATCGCCCATATGTATCATCCGTATCATCCGGCTATTCTCCGCATGCTGCGCACAACCGTGGAAGCGGCTCGCAATGCAGGGATACCGGTAAGCGTATGCGGCGAGATGGCGGGGGACGAACGTTCCGTTCCGCTGTGGCTTGGGCTTGGGGTGCATGATTTAAGCATGTCGATCCAGTCGCTGCTGCGGGTAAAACACCGGATCTTGAATACAACGGCGGCGGATGCGCGTTCTGTAGCGGAGGAATGCTACAAGTTTGCCACCAACGCTGAAGTTGAAAAGCTGCTCACCGATTTTAATGAGTCCAGTCGGGCTGAGAACCAAAACAAGCCTGTGGAAAAAGGAAAAGACAGTCACGTTTCCTGATGCGAGAAACGAGCGAAAAGCCCATGGCATTTATGCAAATGTCATGGGCTTTTCGGCATCCTCATCCCGGTAAGAAGGAGATGGGCTTTTTGGTAAATAAAACAGCAGGCCAAAACGGGCAGGAATCAAAGGAACGGGAGGCGAATACCAACAACAGCTGAAAATTTACTCTCATCTGAGTATACAGATAAAAAGGCTGAAGGTGGGGTATATGTAATGAGATGTAACTGCGAGCAAAATTTGAGACTTGAACTGCGCACGGTCATGTATACGCGGAACGTGATGATTCGCCATGTGCCTGTGCTTGTTTGCGATCACTGTTTAACCTATGAGCTCATACCATCCATGAAATCCGATTTGAAGAAGTATGTCGATGCGTTCAGCAAGCAGCCGGGAAAAATAAGCTTATCTCTAACCGATTACCATGAACTGGCCGATTTAATATATGAGGTGCTGGCCGAGGGTGAATATTCCGAAGGGATTTTGATGAGTAAACTGGAATATGAGATTGGGGAGCGGATCAATCTTCTGCTGGATTTGTACAAAATGGCGGAAAAAATGCAGGATGAAGACTGGGTCAGGGATATACGCGAGCGTCTTTCACAGCTGTCCGTCAGTTTGCCGGAAATGAGTGTAATGCATGCAGACGCATAAAATGGGACTGCTGACTATATGAAATCGATGGTTTCAAAACGGCTTGCTGATAAGGATAAACGCATGTTTGGAGTGTCTATAGATGAATTTTGAAAAAATCGTCAAGAAAAGTTTTCAGAATTTTTCATAGTTAGTTGGATTTTTCACGAACTTTTTGATACGATAGAGTTAGGGGTTTTAAGTCGGATGAAGGAGATGTATATCATATGGCGACGATGACCAAACTGACTACTAACGATCAGCTGCAAGCTGCGTTTGAAGCTTCGAAAGATAAGTCTCTGCTTCTTTTCAAACATAGTACTCGCTGCCCAATCAGTACCGGGGCCTATCAGCAGATGATGTCATACTTGCAAAACGAGCCGAATGAATCTGTTGAATACGGTTTAATTCATGTCGTAGAGGATCGTCCGGTTTCTTTAAAAGCGGCGGAATTGCTTGGTGTTCAGCATGAATCGCCTCAGGTAATTCTAGTCAAGAATCAGGCGCCAATCTGGCATACATCTCATTCCCATATTACTGTGGATGCTTTGAAACAGCACTTGAGCGACTTATAAAGCGTTATCATTGCAGAATACGACAAATTATCGTATCATAATTTTAACGCAATCAGCGGAAGCCGCCCACTTCAACGAAGTAAGTGAGTAATGAATGTCATACGGTATTAGATGTGTCGTATAACGACAATAATTAGCCAAGGAACTTGGCCTTGCATAGCTAAAATTGAGCCGTGTGGCTTGATAGATGCGAGGCAGGTGGACAAGTTGTCTGATATTTCTAGAACCGTAGGAACTACGGGGATCGCTTGGTACATAAGAGTAACTGTTGTAACCTAGTGCATGGTGCTATCTTACAATGATGCTCTGTTCCCAAGAAGCTCGCACTTCTATCATTAAAGCGAGAGCAGTTCACTGGGTTAACGATTGAAAAATTTATTGGCAATGGAGAGAAGGAATTTGACGGTAACCATTTACGATGTGGCGCGTGAAGCAGGCGTATCGATGGCAACGGTATCGCGGGTTGTAAACAACAACCCCAACGTAAAGCCTCAGACCCGGAAGAAAGTATATGAAGCAATTGAACGTTTGGGATATCGCCCAAATGCGGTGGCAAGAGGTCTTGCCAGCAAGAAGACAACAACCGTCGGGGTAGTCATTCCCGATATTTCGAATTCGATTTTTGCGGAAATTGCCCGGGGAATAGAAGATATCGCCAACATGTACCACTATAATATTATTTTGTGTAACGCGGACAAGAAGAAGGAAAAAGAAATTCGTGTTATTAACACACTGCTTGAGAAACAAGTGGACGGGTTGCTCTTTATGGGCGGCACGGTGACGGAGGAACATATTCAGGCATTCCAGACATCTGCAGTTCCGATCGTGCTGTGTGCAACGCGGGATGAGAACGGCACGTATCCATCCGTTGATATCGACCATGAAGCTGCGGCGTTTGATGCTGTAAATACCTTGATTCGCCACGGCCATCGCGAGATTGCGATGATTAGCGGAACGCTTCAGGATCCTGCCAACGGTTATTCCCGTTTTCAGGGTTACAAAAAGGCGCTGGAAAATGCCGGCATTGAATACCAAGAGGATCTTGTCCGGATCGGAAACTATCGCTATGAGTCCGGAGTGGAAGCAATGAAATACTTCCTTGGACTGAAGAAGAAACCGACTGCCGTTTTTGCGGCTACGGATGAAATGGCCATCGGGGCGATCCACAGCATTCAGGATGAAGGCTTGAAAGTACCTGACGACTTCTCCGTAATCAGTGTCGACAATACGCGCATGGCTTCTATGGTGCGTCCACTTCTGACGACGGTTGCCCAGCCGATGTACGACCTTGGCGCTGTAGCGATGCGTCTTTTGACCAAGCTGATGAAGAAAGAAAATGTGGACAACCCGCGGGTTATTTTGCCGCATGAAACGATTTTGCGTTTGTCCGTAAGCCATGTAAATGAATAAAAAATAGAATCTTTTGAATAGAGATTTGAAAAAGGTTAAGATACGCTGGAAAAAAGCTCCTTACGGGAGCTTTTTTCGGTTTATGTTTATAGAATTTATAGGTTCGATCATACATGGGACAAGGGGATGAAAATGATGGCTGAAACGATTGGAATCATTGGGGCAATGGACGAGGAAGTGGAGCTGCTCTTGGCTGGAATGCAAGGAGCGGAAACCGTAGAAAAAGCGGGAATCCGTTATTATAAAGGCACATACAGCCAGCAAAATGTTGTGGTTTGCAAGTCGGGTGTAGGGAAAGTAAATGCGGCGGTTACGACCCAAATCCTTGTTGACTCTTTTGGCGTATCCAAAGTGATCTTTACAGGTGTGGCGGGGGCCGTAGACCCTCAACTGAACATCGGAGACATCGTTATTTCTTCCGAATGCCTGCAGCACGACATGGATGTCACCGCACTTGGTTTCGATCGCGGGGTTATTCCTTACCAAGAGGTTTCCGCGTTTCCGGCGGACAAGGGTCTGATCGCACTCGCGGAACAAGCTTGCGCCGAGCTTGGCGAAGTGAACTGCCGCGTGGGACGGGTATTGTCCGGCGACCAGTTTATCGCCAGCAGGGAACAGGTTGCCTGGTTTTATGAACATTTGCAGGGAGCTTGCGTTGAGATGGAAGGGGCCGCAGTCGCTCAGGCATGTTATATGAACAGTGTGCCATATGCCGTCATCCGTTCGATGTCGGATAAAGCCGACGGTTCGGCGCATGCGAATTTTGCCGAATTTACCGTGGCTTCCTCGCGCCGTTCGCATGCCATTCTCGATTATATGCTTGGCCATATGTAACGGAGTGGTGAGAGCGGGGGGAGAAGGGAAGATACCCTGCTTTTCGGTCTCGTTTCATTTGAGCATCAGCAATTCAGTCCGAAGGCAGCGAACTTAAACTGAGAAGCAGCGCGGAAGATGAATTTTAATACGCAGGAAGATCCCTCGCAAGACAAGGGGGCTGACCCAGTTCAACAACTTCTGGGCAGCCCCTTTTAAATATATCTGTAATTACTAATACATAAAACGCTGCTGGAATCGGATCCGGTCGAACTGCTCTTCGGAGGTGAGCGGGACTTTGCTGCCGATCCGGACCATTAAGCAATTCGCCGGATGCGAACAAATCTCCGGATCGTCGGTCGCGTACCAGACCATATCCACGACCTTCATTAGCCGCTCCATCATTTTGCGGTAATCCCACACATTAAGCCCGCTGCTTTTTAAATCCCAGTGCCAGTAGTATTCCGTCGTGAACACGATATATTGTTCCATTTGGCCATCCTCGAAGGCGGTTTTAATCATTTTCTGGCCTAGCCCCAGCGAGCGATAGTCATTGGCTACCTCGATGGCTCCAAGCTCGATCAGATCCTCCATATTCCCCTGAGACCAGCGTTCTTGTTCATCCGGATAGTGGAAGGTTACGTAACCGACAATGACATTTTCCTCACGGGTGATAATGATTCTGCCTTCTTCCAGGCCGGCTATCTCCACCAGCGCTTGATGCTGGTCGGCCGGGCGGCGGAAAGCATCGAGATCGGGATGCATGGTCAGCTCGGAAAGTCTTCCGGGAGGCACGGGGCCTTCTACGACCAGGCAGCGCTCATCAAGAGGTATGGTTTGAACATGGTACAGTTTAAGGTGTTCCATCTGGACGCTCCTTTCAGCTTCTACCCTACTTATAGCAAAAAAACAAATAAATGAAAAGCGATGGCGGGAAGATTCATCCTATGCTATAATGATTTTTGACATAAAATAGTCACAACTTTTGATCTTTTTACATCTGTTAGACCTGCTGTATTATGTGTTTTACGCTTATCGCAATCACCCGAGAAACTTTTGGTTTGGAAGACTGATTACGTGTGTATGTTGTCATGTGGCATGAAATCATACAAGATTGTAAGCGCTGCCCTATCATTTGGGGGAGAAACAGAGGGAGGATGAAAGTATGGATCAAAATCAAGTTGAAATTTTACCAAGCGTTGCAAATACGTCCAACCTGGGCGATTATGAAGAAGCCCGCTCAAAGTTTCAATGGGAGGAAGTAGAGAAACATTTCAGCTGGTATGAGACCGGGAAGGTTAACATGGCATATGAAGCCATTGACCGCCACGTTGCGGAAGGCCGCGGTGACAAAAAAGCATTGCTGTACAGCGATGTTTCGCGAGATGAAAGCTATACTTTCGCTGATTTGAAAGAGCAATCCGATAAATTCGGCAATGTTCTCCGCAAACATGGAATCGGCAAAGGAGACCGGGTATTTATTTTCATGCCGCGGAGTCCCGAACTTTATGTCTCCCTCATGGGCATTCTGAAAGTAGGAGCCGTTGTCGGCCCGCTGTTTGAAGCGTTTATGGAGACGGCTGTCAAGGACCGTTTGGAAGACAGCGGAGCTGTCGCTCTCGTCACGACGCCCCAACTGCTCGGACGGGTGAAGCGGGATGAACTGCCTGATCTGAAGCATATTTTTGTCGTCGGCGATAAGGTGGAAGAAGACGGCCAAATTCGGGATTTCTTTAAGGAAATGAACGAAGCTTCATCGGAGCTGCAAATCGAATGGTTGGATCGCAATGATGGATTAATTATACATTATACCTCCGGATCAACCGGGAAGCCGAAAGGCGTGTTCCATGTTCAAAACGCGATGATTCAGCATTATTATACGGGTAAAATCGTGCTGGATTTGCGTGAAGACGATATTTACTGGTGTACAGCCGATCCGGGCTGGGTAACGGGAACTTCCTACGGGATTTTTGCACCGTGGCTGAACGGAGTGACGAACGTGATCCGCGGCGGACGTTTCAGTCCACAAGACTGGTACGGAACGATCGATAAAAATAAAGTTACGGTTTGGTACAGCGCTCCGACGGCTTTCCGTATGTTGATGGGAGCGGGCTCCGACATCATTTCCCAGTTTGAGCTGAGCAGTCTGCGCCATGTACTCTCCGTCGGCGAACCCCTGAACCCCGAAGTCGTCCGTTGGGGGCAAAAAGTGTACGGCCAGCGGATTCACGATACCTGGTGGATGACGGAAACAGGCGGCCACTTGATCTGTAACTATCCATCGATGGATGTCAGACCAGGTTCGATGGGTCGTCCAATCCCGGGTGTACAGGCGGCGATTCTTGATGATAAAGGCAATGAGGTTCCGCCGTATACGATGGGGAATCTCGCGATTAAAGCCCCATGGCCGTCAATGATGAATCAGATCTGGAATAATCCAGCCAAATATCAGGAATATTTCCGGATTCCAGGCTGGTACATCTCCGGTGACTCTGCATATATGGATGAAGACGGCTACTTCTGGTTCCAAGGCCGCGTCGATGACGTTATTAATTCTTCCGGCGAGCGGATCGGGCCGTTTGAGGTGGAGAGCAAGTTGGTTGAGCACCCGGCGGTGGCAGAAGCCGGCGTTATCGGCAAACCGGATGCGACCCGCGGTGAAATTATTAAAGCCTTTATCGCACTCAGGGAAGGTTATCAGGAATCCGAGGAATTAAAAAATGAAATTTATAAATTTGTAAAAGAAGGCTTGTCCGCGCATGCGGCTCCACGTGAAATCGAATTCCGCGACAAGCTGCCGAAGACGAGATCCGGCAAAATTATGCGCCGGGTACTCAAAGCATGGGAACTGAATCTGCCGACAGGCGATCTTTCCACAATTGAGGATTAATAAAAGATCATATTGATAAAACAAGGAAGCACCGGATAATTGGATCCGGTGCTTCCTTGTTTTAGTTACCTACGAGGCCCGTCAACGCGCGAGTGCTGCATGGCTGCGGTTCGCTAGGGGGTACAGGCGGTGCAAAGAAACGGAACACTTTCGTTAAAAAAGCCTTATCCTGAAGGTTTAAGTCAGGATAAGGCTTTTATGAAACTGCTTTATTTCAATGATGCGGATGATGCCCGCGACTCACCGCTGGAATTGACGGCCGTAACCCGGAAATATCCTTGTAGCGGGGCGCCGGCATTGTATTGGAAGCTGGGTTCCCGGCTGGAACCGATTTTATTATACGGTCCGCCGGACTTTTCGCTGTAATAGATATTGTATTCGGAAACCAGTTCCTCAGGAGCGGCAGGATTCCATTGGAGCAGAGCTCCATGATCCACAGGCGTGATCTGCAACCCCGAAGGAGGTGCCGGAACTGTAACCTGACCCGTTGCGGAATCAGGAACATCCGGAATCTCCGTCGTACCCGGATTACCGGTATTCTCCGGAACAGTCGTATCCGGAGTCGAGGTATCCGGTTTTTCTTCCGGCGGAGCATCAGGGTTGACGCCACCCATGCTGTTTACGGTAGCGCTAGGCGCCGATTCCTTGCCGGCGACATCGACAGCCGTAACGTAGAAGGCTGTGCTTGCATCTGCCGTACTGGTAAAGCTGGTTGCATTGCCCGCCAGAACCACGCTTCCTGTTTTTTGGAAAGAGCCGCCGTTTTGGGAACGGTATAATCGGTATCCGACAACATCCGCCTGCGGGGCAGGATTAAATGTGATGATTGCCTTGCTTCCGTTCAGAGACATTCTGACATTTGCCGGAGCGGAAGGTGCGGCGCCATCATCAACTCGCGGATCGATCTGGGTTGGCATATCTTCGCCTGCATCTCTAGGGATGTAGTAAGACAATGGGGGATGGCTTCCACGCATTTTGGCAAAGGCAGCCTCCAGCTCTTTAATGAGATCCGGAATCGGTTTTTCCCGTTTGATGACGATTTTTTCCTTCAGCATATCATCCGGCGTTCCATCCCTTGGGATATAATTTGCTCCTCTATATGTGATGTATTTAACCTTGGCGATACCGTCATCGCTTTCTTTAGGCACATATTTGATATTGAATAAATCCGTTACAACTCTATCCGTTAACGACGTTGGAAGCTTGCCGCTGTATGCGGACACGGTTTTGTTAATGATGCCGTCCGGCTTCTCGAACTTCGGTGTCGTGAACAGATCGGGTTCCTTGCCTATAACTTCATTCATGATCAGCGTCCAAATCGACTGGGCGCGTTTTCTGGCGGGTTTGGTCGTCAAAGTGTTGACAGGCTCTTTGTATCCGACCCATACGCCTAAAGTCACATCAGGCGAATATCCCATAAACCAGACGTCCGCGTAGTTTTGCGTCGAACCGGTTTTGCCCACAATCGGGATTTTTTTAAAATACTTATAGTTTTTACGTACCTCGCTGCCTGTACCTTCCGTAATAACGGTACGAAGCATATCGGTCATGAGATAGGCGGTTTGCTTGGAAAATGCCTGCACAGGTTGGGCTTCATGCTTATATATGATTTTCCCGTTGGAATCCACGATTTTTTCAATCATATAAGCATCGTTAAACGTCCCCTGATTCGCAATGGCGCTGTAGGCGTTAGTCAGCTCCTCAACGGTTACGCCGTATTTCAAACCACCCAGAACGCCTGTCTGGGCCGAGTAGTCCTCTTTCTGGATGGTCGTGATCCCCAGCTTTTTGGAAAATGCCCACGCGCTGTCGATGCCAACCACGTTATTGTACAGTTTCAAAGCAACGGTATTGACGGATTTGTTCAAAGCTGTCCGTGCCGTCATCAGCCCGCTGTAGCCCGAAGTCGAGTTTTTAGGAATATGAAAGCCTTTTCGGCCGTCCTTCAAGATGATTGGAGCATCGTCCAGAATGCTTGCAGGCTGAATGGCTCCAGATTCGATGGCAGGCAGGTAGGCCGCAATCGGCTTCATAGTCGAGCCCGGCTGGCGGACCATTTGCGTTGCGTAGTTCATTTGCTCCTTGTGGAAGTCACGTCCTTCCAGCATCCCCAGAATGGCACCTGTTTTATTATCGATCATGATGGCAGCCGTTTGCTCAGGCCCTTTTGTTTTACTGTCAGGCGAGAAATTATTTTTATTTTCGCCGATTTTATGCATAGAACTGTATACACGCTTATCGATGGTGGTGTATACCCGGTATCCGCCGGTTTTAAGCTGCTGATTCGCCGCTTCCAGAAGTTCGCCGTTGTCATCGACCTGAGACGGGTCCTTGCCGGCTTCCTTCAGATTGAGCCGCATCAGGATCTCCGAAGCTTGTCGTTCCGTTTCCATCATCAGGTAAGGAAAGGTTGTGTATGCCTTTTCCGTACGCGGGGCCATCGCCTTGCGGATGTCGAAAGCCATCGCTTCCTTGTATTGAGCTCCGGTGATCTTGTTTTCTTCCATCATGCGCCGGAGCACGAGATGCTGTCGGTCCAGCGCTCGTTTGAATGCGTCCGGGTTAAAATCGCCTTTGGAATTATATGCGGAATATCTTGTCGGAAGCTGAGGCAAACCTGCCAAATAGGCAGCCTCGGCGATATTAAGCTGGTTCAAATCATTTACGTTGAAAATGCCTTTTGCGGCAGCTTTGATTCCGTACAAATTATATCCGCTGGAACCTTTGCCGAAAGGAACTTTGTTTAGGTAAGCGGTCAAAATTTCTTCTTTCGTCATGAAACGTTCGAGACGCAGGGAAAGCAGTATTTCCTTGATCTTGCGGTCATCGGTTTTGTCCAGACTCAAAAAGACACGCCTCGCCAGCTGCTGCGTCAGTGTACTACCGCCCGTTTGTACGGACTCGTGCAGCAGTTTTTGTTTGACGGCGCGCAGGGTGCCTTTAAGATCCACGCCTTTATGTTCGAAAAAGTCGTTGTCTTCTATGGAAACAACTGCATCGATGACTATAGCCGGAATCTGTTTGTATTCCACGGGACGTCTGTCTTCATCCGTGCGGATTTGGCCGATCGGTGTAGTCTGATCGCGAAAATAAGCAAAGCTGGTGATGGCGTTTTCACTCATCTTTTGGGCAATCATTGCTCTTGAGCGGACAGGTTCGTCCTTTACCTTGTAAGCAACGTAGCCGATGGCGGTGCCGCCGACAAACAGGGCTCCCATCATGCCAACGACGAACAGCCACAGGATGACGAGACCCGTCGTCCGGGCAAAGGACCGTTTACGTTTGGGGGCAGGCTGCTTATCGGTTTTTTTATTTTCATTATCAACCATTCGCGTGCGTTCCTCCTTTTAACGGAACTATTATAGCATAATTTGCGGATTTTGGATGCATGCAGAGAAAAGAGGGTTTTTTTAGATAAAGATGATGTCTTGAATGGACGATAGCGTGAAATGGTTGTTTGGTGTCATGCGGAAAAGGAAAAAGCCTGGAACCAAAGGCCCCAGGCTTTTGTAAAGCAAAGATTAACGGTTGTAGAATTCGACGATTTGTTTTTCGTCGATGTCTTGGGACAGCTCAGCACGTTCAGGCAAACGGATGTATTTGCCTTCCATAGCTGCATCATTGTATTCCAGGTAACCTGGAAGATGGCTGCGGTTTTCCAAAGCTTCTTTGATGGAAGAGAGGCTGCGGCTTCTTTCGCGAAGACTAACAACGTCACCAGTGTTCACCATGTAAGAAGCGATGTTTACTTTTTGTCCGTTTACAGTGATGTGGCCATGAGATACCAGCTGACGTGCGCCTGCACGGGAGTTGGCAAAGCCAAGACGGTAAACGAGGTTGTCCAGACGGCTTTCCAGCAGGAACATCAGGTTCTCACCGGCAATCCCTTGCATTTTTTGCGCTCTGCCGAAGAGCGTGCGGAATTGTTTTTCGCCTACACCGTACATATGACGCAGTTTTTGCTTTTCAGCGAGCTGCATGCCGTAGTTGCTTACTTTTCTCCGTTGGTTAGGACCATGTTGTCCCGGAGGGAAAGGGCGTTTCAATTCTTTGCCGGTACCGCTCAGGGAGATGCCCAGACGGCGGCTCAGTTTAAATTTAGGACCAGTGTAACGTGCCATGTTATAGTAGACTCCTTTATACTCAAATAATGTGAAGTAGGGCTCTATTTGCGCCGGGTTAGTTGATTGTGCTAGCCTTATACGGCAATGACACCTGATCGAAAAGATTCAGCCGCTGTTCGAATCAGTAACAAACCACGTGAGGGTGACACAACGTTACGCCCAAATTTAGACTGTAATACAGTCACATTCATCCATAGATTTTAAACGAAATCATAAGGTGAAGTCAAGTCCTGAGAAATATCGAGAAACGTCTAATTTTGTCGATAGGGCTTTGGTCCCAAAAAACTAGGACGAATATCTGAAATATTGATGCAAAATCAGTTTGAAGAGAGTAGAATAAGATTAATATAATACCAATAAAAATCTTATTTTTTGAGTGTGCAAATTAAACTCGCTTACATGAGTCTTAAGTGCTGGTTGCGGGCCATATTGATTTTGGGGTTAACCGGATTGATGTGGTGTCGTGCAAGACACCTTTTTAACGCGGTGTAAAGGAGCGCCTGCTAATGCCAGAACATCAACAGGATTTTTCCAGATATCAAAGTCTATTCCAGACAAATATTGAAGTGGCGTCTCCTATCGATTCTTCTGATTTATGGTTGGGGGAGATGGACATTACCGAATATGATTTGCCGTATGTCCGCGAGATTCTTCAGCAATCCTTTGAGGATTGGCGAACGGAAACGGGCTCACTCCCTCTTTCGCAGCATTCGAACTGGGCGATTATAGATCATGAGGGGGCTTGTGCTGCCGGCGAGCCATCGGTACATGCGTTGATTGAAGGTCCTCATGCAGGGCTGCTGTCGCATTGTTTGCAGACTCGCAAGTTGGTCAGCGCCGTGATCGATCATCCGATTGATCCGGTACACGAAGGGAGAACATTATGTCTTATACCGATTTTGTCGCGAAGTGAAGAGCTGGTTATCACAGTGATGGCTTGCATTCTTCCGCGCGATATTTCTGGCCCTCCCGGGCCGAATGCGGCCGTCGCTTCGGCGCTGCATTATCGCAGCTGCTTTTTCAGGCGTTATGAACATATTTTTATTTCGGATGTCATGAAGGTGCAAAAAAACGCCGAGCATGAAGCGAGCAGAAGATCGATCCTTTTCCAGATTATGCAGCGGATGCATGATCAGATCGACGTGGACACCGTGCTGACTGAAGTGCTGAACAGCATCGCCGTCCTGTACCCGTCCATCCAGCTCAGTCTCTTGATGTCGCAGGACCACCAATACAGCAATCCGAAAGTCAGGCCATTGGTATTCCACCCGTTTGGGGAAGATATTTGTGTACGGGCCTTTATGGACGGCAGGCTGATGATTCAGGATAGCAAGGAAAAGGATTACGTGGAAATCGGCATCCCGTTCGGGGGAAAACAAGGCATATACGGCGTATTTCATTTGAAAATGACGCAGGAGCTCAAGGAAGATCTTGACCTGCAGCTGATTACGATGATGATCGACACGGCCGGCAATGCTTTTGAAAACGCCAAGCTGTACGAGCAGTCCAATCTTCTGATTCATGAGCTGCGCCTCATCAACGAATTGACGCAGCGGCTGAACCAGAGTTTGCAGCTTGCGGATATCTATAAATTTGCCAATGAAGAACTGCTTAACATATTCAATGCGGATTATTGCTGTATTCTCCAGTTCAATGAGAAACGCAATGCGCTTGAAGTCATGTCCTGCAACGTCCCTTCGCTGTCGAAGGATACTTTCAGCAAGGATTATGGTTTCGGGGGACTTGTATTTGAAAAGAAAGAGCCTGTCATCCTGTCTGATTATCAATTGAATACGAAAGTCTCCTCCAAATTGATGGAGGTCACGGAGTCCCAGTCGCTGATCGCAACGCCGCTGACCGTGAACGGAAAAGTAATGGGAGCGATCCTGCTTACGCATCGCAGCCCGCATTTCTTTTCCTATGACAATTACAGGCTGCTGCAAACGCTGTCCAGCCACATCGGCCTGTCGGTCAGCAATGCCTTGCTGCATGCGGAACTCCGGCGCATGGCGAATCGGGATATGCTTACGGATATGTTCGCCCGCCATTACCTGGATGAAGCCATCCAGCATCACCAGGCGAATGATTTTTGCGGTTCCTTGATCGTCGTAGACATTGACCAGTTCAAACAAGTAAACGATACGTACGGACATCAAAAAGGCGATAAAATCTTGAAACAGGTCAGCAAAATCGTGAAATCCTCCATCAGGCCTGAGGATATTCCTGCACGCTGGGGTGGAGAGGAACTTGCCGTATATCTGCCGCAGCTTGGGGTGCACCAGGCGATGAAGGTAGCCGAGACGATCCGAACCCGCGTAGCCGAGGAAACCGATCCCGGTGTAACCGTCTCTAGCGGTATTGCCGAATGGTGCATCGTCGATGATCAGGTGAGCGTGGACAGCCTTTTTTACAGGGCTGACATGGCTTTATACCGGGCCAAAAACAGTGGCCGCAACCAGATACAAATCCAGACTCAAACCGAAGATACGCATGAGTAAAAGGGCGACCTGCATGTCTGCATGTAAATGCAGGCATCTTTTTTTTTCTAAATGCGGCCCTCCCTTCATAGCTGCGCATCGACAGACGTTTTTCTAATGCGGCAGCTGTATAAACGACATAAAGGCAGGCAAGCCTAAGGCAAAATGCCCATGAGCGCGAAAGAGAGGTAATGATGATGCAAAAGCTGAAACCAGGACGTCTTGCAGCGGCAGTTCTGCTTTCTACGAGCATTTGTTTGTGGCTTGGCGGCTGCGGGCTTTGGAATCCTAACAGCGAACCGGAGGCACTGTTCAAACAGACGCTGGGAGGACTAGCCGGAAAAGATTCTTTTCGTTTTACCGGCAAAGCAGCCATCAGAACCGAATCCAATAAAGAATTTCGGGAGAGCGTGGCCTATGAGGGCATTTTGACCGAGCATGACAAACTGACAATCCGAAGCATGCTGCCCGCGCAGCCGGCGAACGCCAAAAAACCCAAGCAGGTGACGGTCAGCAATTTTCATGCGGCCGAGTCCGGATTTCGCCGCCAGGACGGAGAGTGGGTGCATTTATTCAGCGAAGGAAACGGCATGCTGTCTACATCCTTGGCACGGTTTAATCCACTGGCGCAGCTGGATGCGATCGGCCGGCTTCCCAAACAAATCAAAGAAGCCTCGGGAGCGGCGCGGGGAACCAGGGTGCTGCGCATCGAATTAAACCCTACAGCGGCCAGAGGGTGGCTGGCGGAGCAGCTGGAGGAAGAGATGGGGGGGATCCGTCAGCAGGCGAATCAAGCAGCGCAAATCGGTTCATCTCGGGATAAGCGGGAACTGGCGGATGCATGGAAAAAAGGCGATGCGCAAATGAAGCAAATGCTGGATCAATCCGAGGTGGGAATGGTTTATTATTTGACGATCGACAAAAGATCCGGTTTCCCGCTCAAGCTTTCTTCGGAAACGAATATCCGCTATCTCAACCTGCACAATCAGGAGGAAGAGGAGTCCTTAATCAATGACGTCTCTTTCATCCCTTGATTATTTCCGCTTTTTCGGATGACCAAGGCAGCATAGAAGTGCTACAATAGAAGGCGGATAAAAATTAACCTTAGTTCAAAAAGTTTTTGTGCAGGGTGTGGGAGGTATTAAATATATGCGAGATCCAAGAATTCAGAAACTTGCTGAAAATCTGGTCGGATATTCGGTCAACGTTCAGCCGGGCGAAAACGTCCTGGTCGAAATGATTGGTCCTGAGCGGGATTTGCTGAAGGCCGTTATTGAAGAGGTACATAAGCGCGGGGGGAACCCGTTTGTCGAATTGACGGACAGAACCGTTCAGCGGACCATGCTCATGAACGCCACCGAGGAAATGGTTAAGACCTGGGGCGAGCTTGATCTGGAGCGCATGAAGAAAATGGATTGCTACATCGGCATCCGCTCAGGCGAAAACGTAAACGATCTCTCGGACGTTCCGGACGAGAAAATGCGTTTGTACAACACGCTTTACAACCATCCTGTTCACAGCGGACAGCGCGTAAACCACACGAAATGGGTTGTGCTCCGTTATCCGAATGCCAGCATGGCGCAGTTGTCCAATAAAAGCACGGAAGCTTTCGAAGATTTCTACTTCGATGTGTGCAACCTGGATTATGCCAAAATGGACAAAGCCCAGGATCCGCTTGCCGAGCTGATGAGAAAAACGGATAAAGTCCGCATTGTTGGACCGGGTACCGATCTCACCTTCTCGATCAAAGGCATTGGCGCCACCAAATGCGCCGGCGAGAAAAACATTCCGGACGGCGAAGTGTACAGCGCTCCAGTGCGCAATTCCGTTAACGGAACGATCAGCTACAACACAAGCACAGTATATCAAGGAATTACCTTTGAAAACATTAAATTTACTTTCAAAGACGGGAAAATCGTTGAAGCGACAAGCAATGAAACGGAACGTTTGAACCAAATTCTCGATTCCGATGAAGGCGCGCGTTATATCGGCGAATTTGCTATCGGTTTCAATCCGTATATCCTGCATCCGATGAAAGATATTCTGTTTGATGAAAAAATCGCCGGCAGCATTCATTTCACGCCTGGACAAGCCTATGAAGATTGCGACAACGGCAACCGTTCCTCGATCCATTGGGATATCGTTTTGATCCAGCGTCCGGACTACGGCGGCGGGGAAATTTATTTTGACGATGTGCTGATCCGCAAAGACGGCATTTTCGTAATCGATGAACTGAAAGGTCTGAATCCGGACCAATTGGTTTAATCCGCAAAAAATTGAATTTAGAAATCCCTTGCGCGAGTAAGCGGATTCAATGTATCATGAAAGTGGTAAAATGAATATTATACCTGATACCAAAGCTACGGAGGGATCCCAATGTCCAGTAACAACGCAGCTGTTGTGGAGATCGCCCAAACTGCGGGCAAATTTACATCGTCTATCGTTCTTCAGGCTGACAACAAGTACATCGACGTAAAAAGTATTCTGGGTTTGTTCACGACCCTTGTTAGCAATAAAGGTTATGAGCTTCACGTTCATGGACCGGATGCGGATGAGGCTAAAGCGGCTATGAAAGAAGTGTTTGCGAAGCACGGTCTGAAAGTCGAAGTTGTTGAAGATTAATTGCAGTGAAAAGCGTCTTGCCTGAATCCGGCAGGGCGCTTTTTTAAGCAGTATAGAATTTATAAGTTTTTTTGGGGGGTCCCCGCAAAGTATTTGGAATAAGCATCGAAGCATAGGCTCCACTTTGTGGGGTTATTTTAGAGTATGAGATTATTTTTTTGGGGTCACATGTGCTCCACTTTGTGGGGTTATTTAACGGAGGTTCTTGTATTGGGCTCTGATTTCGTCTAATATTAGAGAAGAGAACAAGGGTGTTACTTTTTGGACATAGGGGGGAAGATGCATGGCTTCTTCTGAGCTGCAGGAACAGTTGAACATGAAAGCAATCAGTCTTCTACAAGAAGATGCAGATAAAATACAGAAGCTTATAGAAGTACAAATGGAGAATCTGGCAACCCGCTATTGCCCTCTTTATGAGGAAGTGCTGGACACCCAGATGTACGGTTTTTCAAGAGAAGTTGACTTTGCGGTCAGAGCAGGATTGCTCCCCGAGGCTGCAGGCAAACAGCTTGTCAGCCAGCTTGAACGTAATCTGGCGCTCCTTTACGAAGCCTTGAACAAAAAAGAAGCGGAATAAAATTCCGCCTGCAAAAAGTTTACAAGATAAAAGCATGAACTCTTTTATTGAGTCCATGCTTTTTTTGCGATTATAATTTGGGGGATCCCCGCAAAGTATTTGGAATAAGCAACGAAGCATAGGCTTCACTCTGTGGGGTTATTTTGGCGCAGGAATAAAGTTATACCATGAAAAAGGAGACGCCGAGGATTAAATAGACGACCAGCAGAAGCAATCCTTCATACCAGTTGGTCTTGCCGTCCAGGATAATGGATTTGGCGATGAATACCGAAACCCCGATCGCCAGCAGTTCAATGGCGGTGAATACGAGATCCATCGTGTTGCCGAAGAAAAAACTCGCAAACACAAGCACAGGCGCAACGAACAAGGCGATTTGAAGACTGCTGCCCACGGCGATTTCCACGGCGGCCCCGATTTTGTTTTTCATCGCGAGCAGCACTGCGGCGCTATGTTCGGCGGCATTGCCGATGATAGCGACGAGGAAGGCCCCGACAAACAGCTCGCTCAGGCCGAAACGGCTGGTGAACGTCTCCAGCGTTCCGACAAGCCATTCGCTTACGAAGGCAACCATGACGGTTGCGATGATCAGATAAATTATGGATTTGCCTTTGGACCATTCCGGAGCGTGTTCATGCGGAAGCTCCTCTTCCGACTTCTCCGTCACGTCGGAGAGGTAGTTTTTATGCGTGATCATCGAGAAGACCAGCCAGGCGATGTAAGCCACGATCAGGATTCCGGCAACGATCAGGCTAAGCAGCTTGGTATCGTCCGTAGTGATGGAATGTGTGTTCAGGAATACGGCAGGAACAAATAAGGCGATAACGGCAACGATCATAAGCGAGCCGTTCATGCCGGCAAGCGAGACGTTGAAACTTTGCACCTTGAACTTCAGGCCGCCCGCAAAAATGCTCAAACCAAGCACCAGCAGCAGATTTCCGATAATGGAACCCGTCAAGCTGGCTTTGACCATATCGAATAAACCTTCTTTGACAAGGAAAATCGCGATGATCAGTTCGGCCGCATTGCCGAAGGTAGCGTTCAGGAAGCCGCCGAGCCGTTGACCTGCATAATGAGCCACGTTTTCCGTCGCTTTGCCCAAAAAACCTGCGACAAAGATGACGGAAATTGCCGACAGGATGAACTGAAACGTTGGATCCCAGCCCGCATAATGCCCGACCGCGCTGAGTACAAAAGAAGCAATCAGCAGAAAAGGGCTCAACCATTTTTTCAATTTTTCGACACCTCAGTGATATGTAAGATTCTTTCCCGTAATATTCAGAAAGTTTAAATCCTTTCAGAACTAAAGCGTAATTTCCGGGGTCCCCGTAAAGTAATGGGAATAAGCTCCGAAGGCCACACGTCACGGGTTATTTTAATATACCCAAAACATGATGCATTGTAAACAAATCTTAAAGGTAAAGATTTGCTTTTGATCCCTGTAGGAATTACAATAATTGATAATGAGATGAAGGAGGATGGGGTATGACTGAACAGCTACAACTGGAAACGGGGACCATCCGGATATCGGATGATGTCGTATCGAAAATTGCCGGCTTGGCGGCACTTGAAACACCAGGAATTGCGGCGATGTCAGGCGGGCTCTCCGAAGGATGGGCCAAACGCCTGAGCGGGAAAAACGTGCAAAAAGGTGTCACGGTAGAAGTGGGACAACTTGAGGCAGCCATTGATTTACGAATCATCGTTTTATATGAAACACCGATTCATGAAGTTTGCCGTATGCTGCAGCAAAATGTACGGGAAGCGGTGGAAAGCATGACTGGCCTTAGGGTCGTTGAGGTCAACGTCAAAGTTGAGGGCGTTGCTTTCAAGGATGATGAGATCGAAGACGGTGCAGTCCGCGCGAAATAATAAAGATTTTGCAAAAAAAGTAAAGAAAAGAGACTACACGGAACTCCTCCGGTAGTCTCTTTTAATATTTACGGATTTAACGACTTCCTGCTTCGCGGGCTGGTCGATCGATCTCGAGATGCTAAGCATAATCCCCATGGCGAACATCATGATAAGCAGGGAAGATCCGCCGTAACTTATAAATGGAAGGGTTACTCCCGTGAGCGGAATCGTCTGCGATACGCCGCCGATATTGACGAAAGCCTGTATGGCGAACAGCCCCATGATGCCAACACCAACCAAAGTTCCGAACGGATCCGGACACCTGAGCGAGATCAGGATGCCGCGCCATATAAAATAAATATATACGATCAAAAACAAGCTTGTGCCAATGAATCCGAATTCCTCGGCCATCACGGGGAATATAAAGTCATTGTACGGGTTTTTAATATAGTTCAGCTTTTGAATGCTTTTCCCGAAACCCGTGCCGGTCAATTGGCCGTTACCGATCGCGGTCAGGGACTGAATCAGGTTATAGCCTGTATCATCCGGATCCTCGAAAGGATCGATCCAAGCCGTGATCCGCCCGATTTTATAATCGGTGGATTGAGCCTTAGGTTCATCGCTATGCGTAACCGACTTGATAAGGTAGTTGGCGCCAAGGACGAGACTTGCCCCTAGAACCAGCAGGACGGCCGATCCGAGCATATGCTTGAGGCTGGCGCCTCCCGCATAAATAATGACCGCGCTGGTGGCAACGAGAATCATGGTGGAGCCCAGATCCGGCTGCATCATGATGAGCCCGGCTACGAAGCCGACGATCACCATGACCGGAATATAACCTGTCCGCAAATCCCTGAAGCGCTCCCCTTTTTTACTGATTAATGCGGAGAGGTACAGGATGATGGTGATCTTGGCAAGCTCCGTGGGCTGAATCCCGAGTCCGGCGATCTGCAGCCAGCTCCGGGCGCCGTTGATTCCGCTGGTAAAGCGTACGAGCACAAGCAGGATGACGGTTATGAAAAACATTGGAACAAAAAGCTTCTTATACTTACTGTAGTGAATGTTCATGGCGACAAACATAACAATTGTGCCAAACATGGCCCACAAAAACTGTTTTTTCGTAAAATATAGCGGATCATGATTGAATTTACTGCTGGAAATGGTGAGACTTGAACTGGCGCTGAACACCATGACCAGCCCAAAACCGACCAACAGAAAAGTAAGGATAAGCAGTTGAAAATCCGGCGTCCCTCTCTTCCTCAGTTGGGGTTTCTCTTGTTTCATAAGGGACCTTCTTTAAGCTTCCAGAGCAGCTTTGAATTGCTGGATTTTTTGATTGGCGGCGTTAAGGATCTTGGTAGGGATCGGAGTTTCGTATTCCAGGCCGTGCGGGAAGGTTGCTTTGCCCAAGTAAACGGCTTCGATTTCGAGCACGGTGTCCGGCTTCTCAAGCTTTCCTTGAACGGCGCGAGTATTCATGCGCAGGTAGTAATCGGAGTTGGTGTCCTTGTCTTCGATTTTATAATCGTATGTAGCGCGCGTGTATTCCCATTGCCAGCGAATAAAACCCGTTTTTTCAGCAATTTCGTCCATCAATGCCAGTTCGCTTTTCAGACCGACAAGTCCTGTATTTTCGAAAATCATCCTATAAAATCCTCCTTATTTAAACACCTGTAAAGTTCTTTACTCATGATATTATGTTTCAGGCGCTTGTGCAAGCCTTCGCACTGGCAGGGCATAACCCATTTCAGGCGTTTTCTGCTACAATGGAAAATAGCATTGCAACCAGGTTATGGAAGCAATGCGGCTCTACTACTTAGGCGAAGGGACGTATGCACATGAGAGAAGAGGCACTGCTGACTGCGCTGCATCCGCAAATGGTTCAGTGGAGACGTTATCTGCACCGCCATCCGGAGCTATCATATCAGGAAGAGAATACATCGCGGTTTGTAGCCGACAAGCTGCGCGGGCTTGGGCTGGAAGTATCCGTACGGGTAGGAGGCGGCCATGGCGTTTTGGGTATTTTAAAAGGCGGCAAGCCCGGTAAAACCGTAGCGCTTCGCGCCGATATGGATGCGCTGCCGATCCAAGACGAGAAGTCTTGCGAGTACTCCTCCGAAGTTCCGGGGGTGATGCATGCATGCGGGCATGACGGGCATACCGCAACGCTGCTGGGGGTGGCATCGTATTTTTGTAAACGCCAACATGAGGTGGAGGGGGAAATCCGTTTCATCTTTCAGCCTGCGGAAGAAGTGTGTCCGGGCGGAGCCCGGGGCATGATCGAAGCGGGGGTCCTGGAAGGAGCCGATGTCATATACGGAGTCCATTTATGGACGCCTTTTGCGGCAGGGGGGGCGGCAAGCGCACCCGGTCCGCTTATGGCGGCGGCGGATGAGTTTTTTATTGATATTCAGGGCAAAGGCGGCCATGGCGGTATGCCGCATGCGACCGTTGACGCCGTGGTGGCGGGAGCGGCGCTTGTTATGCAGCTGCAAAGCATTGTCAGCAGGACGGTGGACCCGTTGAAACCTGCTGTCGTCACGATCGGCACTATCCAGGGTGGGAGCGCGCAAAATGTAATCGCCGAATCCTGCCGTATCACCGGTACGGTTCGGACTTTCGATGAGGAAACGAGGGAACTTATACGCGGACGGATCGAGGAAATTTCCCATGCGACGGCGCAAGCCTATGGTGCGGCGGCAAAAATTCAATATATGATGGGTTACCCGCCGCTGGTGAATGATGACGGGGAGACCGAGCGTTTTTTCCGCGAGGCGCCGGGCATTTTTGGGGCGGATCAGGTCATCCGCTGCGATAAAATCATGCCTGCAGAGGACTTCTCTTATTATTTGCAGAAGATTCCGGGCTGCTTTATGTTTGTGGGAGCAGGCAATGAAAGCCTTCAGGCGGTTTATCCTCATCATCACCCGCGCTTTGATTTTGATGAATCGGCGATGCTGGGCGCGGCCAAGCTGCTGGTAGCGATGACGCAATCGTACCAAGGCTGGGAATAGTAGACGCGCGAGTAAATATAGGCGGCTGCAAGAATGATATGGCGATCATTGGGAAATTATAATGATATCATGCGAAAATAAAAGTTCATTTCCTTTCAATAGGGAATGGACTTTTTCAACATATATGAAAGTATAAACTTCCGGGGTCCCCGCAAAGTAATCGGAATAGGCTTCGAAGGTCACGCGTCACTTTGTGGGGTTATTTTAATTAGGAAAGGGAGCCGATTATGAACGATCTAAAAGCCTGCATCGTCCAGCGAGACCGTACGGTGCTGCTCGAATGCGGACATCCCGGATTCGAGGCGGCGCGGGAGAAACTGTCGCGATTTGCGGAGCTTGTCAAAAGTCCTTCCGCCTTCCATACCTACCGAATTACCCCTCTTTCTCTTTGGAATGCGGCCGCTCTGGGCTATAAGGCGGATGAAATAACGGAGGATTTGGCTTCCATTTCAAGATGGGGGGTTCCTGCCGGACTGTTACAGGAGATCAGGGAACTCGTCATGAGATACGGCAAGCTGAAGCTGCAAAAGGACGAAAACGAAGCGGGAGTGCTGCGTTTGACGGCAGCGGAGAGCCCGCTTCTGGACGAGATTTTCGCCGTGCCCGCATTGTCTTCGCAGATGGTCCGCTTAGGGATAGGGGAGGCCGTAATTAAGGCGGAGAGCAGGGGGAGTCTCAAGCAGGAATTGATGCGGCATGGATTTCCGGTGCTTGATCTGGCGGGCTATCATGATGGACAGGCTCTTAAGCTTGCATGGAGGACTGGGGACGGAAGCAGGGAGTTTAAGCTCCGCAGCTACCAGGATGAAGCGGCTCATGCTTTTGCGGGAATTGCCGGCGGCGGAAGCGGCGTTCTTGTTCTTCCCTGCGGAGCAGGCAAAACCGTCATCGGGATAGCCGCGCTTGAGAGGCAGCAATGCGAGTGCCTGATTCTGACGTTGAATACCACTTCGGTAGAGCAGTGGGTGCAGGAGCTGACGGACAAAACGACGCTGGACCCAACCCAAATCGGCCAGTATACGGGCCGCAAAAAAGAAGTTAAGCCGGTAACGGTCGCGACATATCAAATTTTGACGCACCGGCGCTCCAAAGAGGATGAATTCGAACATATGAAGCTGTTTAACGAGCGGAACTGGGGGCTAATTATCTACGATGAGGTGCATTTGCTGCCGGCGCCTGTGTTTCGGGCAACGGCCGATATCCAGGCGACCCGGAGGCTCGGATTGACGGCTACTCTAGTCCGTGAGGACGGATGCGAGGAGGACGTATTTTCGCTGATCGGCCCCAAACGCTACGAGATGCCATGGAAGGAACTCGAAAAGACGGGCTGGATCGCCCGCGTGGAGTGCTTTGAATTCCGTGTACCGATGGATGCTGCGCTGCGCGAAAAATATCTTTATGCGTTAGCTAAAGAAAAATTCCGACTTGCCGCTGAAAATCCGGCCAAGACGGCAATTGTGCTGCAGCTGCTCAAGAAACATCCGGATGCGGGAATTCTCATCATCGGACAATATCTCGACCAACTGAGCGGTATCGCGGCTGCGATCGGCGCCCCGCTTATCAGCGGCAAAACGGCGCAGCCGCAGCGGGCGGCATTGTACGCATCCTTCAAAAAAGGCGAAATTCGCGTGCTGGTCGTCTCCAAAGTGGCGAATTTCGCCGTGGATCTTCCCGACGCATCGGTGGCGATTGAAATATCGGGAAGTTTCGGATCGAGGCAGGAAGAAGCACAGCGGCTCGGTAGACTTTTACGTCCGAAAACGGGGGATAACCAGGCTTATTTTTACACGCTTGTCACCGAAAATAGCAAGGAGGAGGAATTCGCCGTGCGCCGCCAGATGTTTTTGATTGAGCAGGGATACGAATATTCCGTCCATTCCGTCAAGGAGGTGAGATCCGCAACATGAGCCATAATGAAGATGCGTATCTTGAACAGCTGCAACCGCTTGCCGAGGGTGATGCAGAACTCTTGAAGACGCTGGTTTCCCGTTTTGCCGGACAGCCTTTCAGCGAGCAGATATGGGAAGGGATAAGCAGCATCAGCCGCAGCGGCGCGGAGTTAAAGCTGTCGTTTATCCGTTTGCGAAAATACGGGTGGGTGCATGCCGTCAAAAAATCCTGGGGGGAAAGACTCTATTACATACCGGTGGAAAAGCTGATTCGGCTGCTCCCCATTTTTTTCTCCTGCAATCATGAACATCCTTCTGAGTCCGGCGGGCTGCACAGCAGATGTGATTCGGGGTCAGGGCTTGCGCTGGATTTGCTTCATGTACTGGCATTTGCGGCGGAACAGGGACTTCCTCTGACTGCAAAAGGCACGGTTCACAAAAAAAATCTGCAAAAGCTGCAGGAGCGTATTTCTTTAAAAGAAGAACATTTGCAGAGGCTTGCTTTGCAGTATGCTCATGATGAAGCATATACGCCGCCGCTGGCGGTTATTTTCGATCTGATGTTGTGCATGGGACTGCTGTCCAAAACCGCCGATGCTTTTGTTGTGGAGGACAAGCGCCTTGGAGAATGGCTCAGCCTGAATGAGGCGGACATGAACCGGTTGCTCCTTCGCACCGTAGTTGAGCGGTACGGCCAGACCGATGCGGGCATGCAGCTGTTCCGTTACATGATCTGCATGCTTCCACAGCATGAGGGAGCGTGGATAAACATTGCTTCGGTTCTGGAATGGATGAAGGGCGAGGGGCTGTTTGTCGCGGACGATGCTGTGGAAAAAGCAGCCGCATGGCTTTATGCCCTGGCCGGTTTTGGCTGGGGGGAAGTGGCTGTCACAGAAGAAGGGGAGTACGTGTTCAGATGGAGCATACGGCCGGAACTGCTGTCGGCTATAGGGGTTGAAGAAAGCGAAAACGGAGACGAACGTTTTTTCGTTCAGCCGGATTTTGACATCATCTGTCCGCCGGGCGTACCGTATTTAGCGCGGTGGAAGCTGTTGGTCTGCACTGATCTGGTTCAATGCGACCGCGTTTCCGTGTACAAACTGACAAGAGAGAGTGTAGCCAGAGCTGTTGAAAAGGGGATGGACATCCCGGATATATTGGATTTTCTGGCGGCGAAAGGGGCCGAAGGCATTCCGGAGCATGTGGCTGCTGCGATCGGGCAATGGGGCAAGCAGATCGGCCGAACCCAATTTGCCGAAGCTGTGCTGCTGTCCTGCATGAGCGAATCGGAAGGGGACGCCATCGCTGGAAACCCCCGCATCGCAGGCAGCGCTGAACGGATTGGTCCGAGGCATTTCATCGTTGAGCCTTCGCATATGACAGGGCTGCGCAAAATTTTGGAGGGCATGGGTCTTGCCCCGCTCAAAGCGGTGGCCGGCAGCGGGCGTACGGATTATGCCTACCCGCTGCTCCATGTGGATGCGGCGGTAAATGGGGAGATGCTAAGCGAGAGTTATTATGAAAGACAAGGGATGGTGTACGGCGGCAGGAACGTCCACTTTTTTGAACCTGACGAGGTTATTCCCGATCCGGCATCATTGTTTCCGGGGGTTGAGCAGGTACCGGCCAGATGGCTTCAGGATTGGCGGAGTTATCATAGTTCCACCGCGCGCACCATTGTGGAACAAGCCCAAAGCTGGCAGACCAAAATCCTCCTCAGCCATGGCGGGAAACGGGCGGAGTTTGCGCCGACAGCAGTTTATCCAAGCCCTTGGCGGGCGGAAGGGATTTTGCATGACCTGGAGAGCGGGCGATTTGAACGGCATGAGTTGACTGCCGAGGATATTGGGGAATTGAAGCTGATTCTTCCTTCTTTTGATTGAGACGACCTGATCCGGAGGGACTGAAAATCCTCTTCTTAAGAAAGACGGGTTATGATATGATAGAAGAGTCCACTTTTAGAAATTGACGCAATTTAGTGGAACTTTTTATAGAATTGAGATGAATTTCATGAGCGTATCAGAAGCGCAGACAATGGACATGGCTGCCGTACTGATGAACGCCTATGAATTAGGCGATATGATCAATCAGTCCGTCGAGGTGTCTGATTATTTATATTGGAAGCAGCGCGTTGACGCCAATCCTGACATTCAGGAGCTGGTCCGCCTGCTCGAAAAGAAAAAGGAACTCTTCGAGGAGACCCAGCGGTTTGGGCATTTCCATCCGAATTACCACAGCGCCAAGGACGAGGTGAAGGCTGTGGAGAAGCAGCTCGAACAGTTTGAAGAGGTTGTGCGCTTCAAGCAAGCGGAGAGGGAACTCGATGACATGCTGCATCAAATGTCCGAAATGATTGCTTTTTCCGTTTCGGACACCATCAAGGTGCCAAGCAATGATCCGAATCCGAAACGCGGCTGCGGCAGCGGAGGCAAATGCGGCTGCGGCGGCTAAGCGAAAAAGAGACCGTGGAATAAAGTGAGGTGGGAAAACATGTTTGCAGAACGGACGGGTTACATTATATGGGTAACGGATGTAAAAGCGGCCAGAAATCTCGAGAAATACGGGACTGTTCATTATATTTCAAGGCGCATGCATTATGTGGTGATGTACGTGAACGCGGATCGCGCCGAAGAGGTTGCCAAAAATATTCGCAGGCTTTCCTATGTGCGTAAAATTGAGCGATCCTACCGCAATGAGATCAAAACGGAGTATACAAAGGATATTCCCGATAAAACAAGATTTTATGGGCTATAGATGATGTTCAGTAAGTCCGCTTTTGATAAGCAAACCTCTGTCGAAGCCACTTCGAGGATGAGCGACCACGATGCATAGGTAGGTTTTCTGGTTTTCTTGCGATAGTTTACGTACCGTTCTTCTGTCGCGCTTTTTGCGGCTTCCCATCAAACGAACCTAATGATTTAACAGCAGCAGCCCTTGTCGGGCTGTTTTTTTTGTTGTCTGTCTTCTTCGGGAGTACGTCGAGAGACTATTTTCAAAAGACAAGTTTCAGCTGCAGGCGGCAGTGAAAGATGACAGATTTTTAACTTGAAAAACCGGAAATATTTGTAAAAAATGCGCATATAGTCTATTAATCAAACCTTTTTGGTAGATCGGCCATCTGGAATTCTATCTGCTTAAGTCTTTTTTACTTGTACAACATGTGGCAATGATGTAACATGATAGGTAAATATACTTAGATAATAAGTCCTATACGGTGGAGAGTGATGTTCCATGCGCGACAAAGGAATGGAAAGATGGAGCACCTATGAACCATTCTATGTTGTTTTGGGCGATAAAAAGGTTGCCGACATTGTCATTACCAATCATGCGAAGACAAGATATAATGATCGAATTGAAAGAGGAAATAAACGGAGCGACGGCATTGCGGCATGGATGTGGGAGTGCCTCAAACAACGCCGGATGATTCCGTACTACCGCAATGAACAGGATGTTTATCTGATTGACGAGGATTTGGTTGTTGTCGCCGAATTTACGGAAATCGAAGGGGAGCATGATATCTGCGGCAACCCTTTGCATAAAATGATTGTGGTCACTTTTTTGGGACGCATGTCAGAGACCATTGAGTTGAGAGATTTGAAATCGTATTATTCCTGGCTCCGCCATTCCCGGAGAATGACTTTGATCAAAAATACGCGCAAACGCAGATAGTATTTGGGGCTGACTTCTATGAAAGAACGACGATGGGACGTTTTCTTTAAGATATCAGAAAGTATAAACAACAGGGAGAAGCATCCTGATATCGCAAGAATAAACTACTGCTAAAAGCGGTCTGTCTTCTTAGATATTACATCGATAGATGTTTTTCTTAAGATATAAGACTTCCATGCCGCTTCGCGGCACCACTGATGGATGAAAATTTTGTCCATACTGCTACTATGGCTGGCGAAGGTAGGTCGTACTTTCTTGGTGTCTCGAACCCGTATATAAGACGGACCACAACGACCCGGTGCATCGCAGATTGTTGCTCCTTCGGGAAGCACGCAGGGCAGAATAACCCTTTTTGGTAGTTGCACCAGCCTTAAAATCACCCAGTCGTAAGGAGAAGTACGTATGGAAGTGTTAATCGAACGTTGCTGCGGTCTGGATGTTCACAAGAAGAGCATCACCGCCTGCATTATCACCCCTCAAGGAAAGGAGATTCGAACATTTGCTACAATGACCCGAAACCTGATTGAATTGGTAGACTGGGTCAAACAACACCGTTGCACCCATGTCGCGATGGAAAGCACCGGAGACTACTGGAAACCGATATATAACCTGTTGGAATTGGAAGAACTCAAGCCCATGGTCGTGAATGCGCAACATATTAAATCTGTCCCTGGACGTAAAACGGATGTCAAGGATGCTGAATGGATTGCCAAGCTGCTGCGGCATGGTTTAGTGCAAGGAAGCTATATTCCGGACCGAGATCAAAGGGAACTGCGAGAGGTGATTCGTTACCGGCGAAGCATTATTGAAGAACGAACGCGTGAAGCGAATCGGCTTCAAAAGGTGCTCGAAGGCGGCAACATCAAGCTATCCTCAGTCGCTTCCAACGTACTCGGGGTTTCCGGACGAAACATGTTGGAAGCCATAATTAACGGTGAAACCGATGTTTCTGTCTTGGCCGATTTCGCCCAAAAGAAACTAAAGCTGAAGAAAGAACAGTTGAAACTGGCGCTGGAAGGGCGACTTGGCCCTCATCAACTGCTCATGATCGAGAAGCAGCTCGCCCATATCGATTATCTGAACGAATTGATCACCGAATTGGATACAGAGATCGATAAACGTATGGCCCCTTTTGCTGAGGACCTGAAGTTATTGGATTCGATCCCCGGTGTCGGTAAACGAACTGCCGAACAAATCTTGGCAGAGATCGGTACGGACATGTCGCGGTTTCCAACCCCTGGCCATTTATGTTCCTGGGCAGGGATGACTCCAGGTCACGATGAAAGCGCGGGGAAGAAAAGGTCAGCCAAAACACGAAAAGGAAACAAAAAACTGCGAAGTGCCCTAACTGAGGCGGCGCGGGCGGTGACACGTAAAAAAAATTCGTACCTGGCAGCCCAGTATCATCGTATTGCTGCACGACGCGGAAAAAATAGAGCCGCAGTCGCCGTAGGACATACCATTCTAACGATCGTACATATCTTGTTAACGCGAAAACAAGAATATGTGGAGCTTGGCTTTGATTACTTTGATAAGCGAAAGCGTGACATCTTGATTAACAACTCGATTAAGAGACTAGAGTCCCTTGGACTTACAGTCAGCATTCAAGAACAAACGGCTTAAGCGGTTCAAACCCATTTTTTAAAAAAGCAAGTTACTGGGGTTAGTTTCGTATTGCCAAAAACGGCTTTTCTAACGATACTACGAGCTGATAATTTTCAGGGCAGAAAGTATAAACTTCGGAGATCTCGCATCCTTATATCGCAAGAAAAATTACCGCTAAACGCGGTCTGTCTTCTATGAGAGTACGTCGATAGACGTTTTTCTTACATAATCCAAGCGCTTGCATCAATATTGGGAAAACGAAACAAACGATAAAACGGCATGGGTCCGGTCGAAGGACTCCATGCTTTTTTTTGCCATATCAGTATAAACCGGGGTCCCCGCAAAGTAATCGGAATAAGCTTCGACGGTCATGCGTCACTTTGTGGGGTTGAATTTCCGGGCCCCCCGCAAAGTAATCGGAATAAGCTTCAAAGGCTGCACGTCACTCCGTACTTTTACTCCGCAAAAGCGCCCCTCTTCGTGAGTCGTCGGACTTCTTTCCGATACTCTTTGTGGGGTTATTTTGTATGTTTTGCAACGGATCATATACAATAAATGGACAAGAAGCATAGGAGGGAAACAAGTATGGATCAAACAGCAGGAAAATGCGATCTGCATACGCATACGCAAGCTTCCGACGGCATGCAGAGCCCGACGGATAATGTGCAGCTTGCATATGCCAAGGGGCTGGCGGCTGTCGCTATTACCGATCATGATACGGTTGCGGGTGTAGCCGAGGCGATGGCGGAAGGGGAGCGCTGCGGCGTAAACGTCGTACCCGGCGTGGAGATCAGCACGCGCGCCGGAGGCAAAGACATCCATGTGCTCGGGTATTACGTAAACTGTTCGGATCGGGCTTTTTTGAAGCGGCTCGCCGATTTAAGGAATACCCGCGAGCAGCGCAACGTAAAAATGATCGCCAAACTTCAGGAACTCGGCGTGAACATTACATTGGAAGAAGTTATTTCCGGGCTGGGAAGAGAGCTGCGTCCTGATGAAAGCGTGGGCCGTCCGCACATGGCCGATGTCTTGGTAAAGAAAGGATATGCCCGGGATATGAGGGACGCGTTTGACCGCTATCTTGGGGAGAATGCCCCGGCATTTGTATCCGTTCCGCGGATTTCGCCGCAGGATGCCTGCTTGTGGATCCGTGAAGCGGGAGGTGTGCCTGTGCTGGCGCATCCGGGCATCTATGGAGATGATGATCTGGTCAGAAAGATTTTGGAGGAAGCTCAGCCTGCCGGAATTGAGGTTTTTCATTCCGATCACGGCAAGGAGGAGGAAAAGCGTTATCAGGCGGTGGCCGATGAATACAGGCTGATCGTGACGGGGGGCTCCGATTTTCACGGAGCAAGGCAGGGCGTCGTATTCCACGGTGATATCGGCAGCCGGTCGGTTCCCGTCTCGGTATTGGATCAACTGAAGAAAGCTTCGGCAAACCGGTGAAAGGGTTATAGATTAAAAAAAAAGCTGCCCGCTTCTGTCTTGGCATAGACAAAAGGGGCGGCTTTTTAACATATCAGCCAGAAAGTATAAACTTCCGGGGTCCCCGCAAAGTAATCGGAATAAGCTTCGAAGGTCACGCGTCACTTTGTGGGGTTATTTTGGCGTCCGGTGGACTACAGCTCGTTCCAGATGCGTTTGATCCGGTCGTAGTCCGGCGTAATAACCAGCGTTTTTTGATGATCGTATATGACGAATCCGGGTTTGGCTCCGTTAGGTTTATGGACGTGACGGATCAGCGTGTAGTCGACAGGTACGCTGCTCGATTCTTTGGCCTGGCTGTAAAAGGCTGCAAGCAGCGCGGCCTCTTCCAACGTCTGCTCGCTGTATTCGGGACTGCGGATGACGACATGCGAGCCGGGAATATCTTTGGTGTGCAGCCATGTATCATTCGGGCCGGCCAGACGGTTGGTCAAATATTCGTTTTGCAGATTGTTTTTGCCAACGTAGATGTCGATGCCTTCCGTTGACTTGAACACATGCAGCGTAGGGCGGTCATTTTTTTTCTTTTTCTTTGTCTTTTTGCTGCGGTCGCGGAGATATCCCTGCTGGATCAATTCTTCGCGGATTTCGCCGATGTCGCTCATGGAAGCATGGGACAGCTGCTGCAGCAGCTCATCCATATAACGGATTTCCTCTTTCGTTTTCGCAAGCTGTTCTTGGATTACGACGAGGCTGTTTTTGTATTTGTTGTATTTTTTGAAATACCGCTGTGCATTGTCTGACGGTGTGAGCAGCGGATCAAGCGGAATGGATACTTCCTTCTGCTCCTCGTCATAAAAATTGGCGAGCACTGCTTGTTTATCACCTTTGTTCACCTGATGAAGCGAAGCGAAAAGAAGCTCTCCATAGATCCTGTATTTGTCGGCGTCATCGGCTTCGGCTAAATCTTGGTGGAGGTGATCAAGCTTTTTGATGTTTTTGGAGCGTTCGTTGTGCAGAAAACGGAGGAGATCGCTGACCTTTTGCTTTACCGCGTCGCGTTCCGCTTTTTCCCCGTAATAATCCTCCATGCAGGCGCTGATGGAATTGAATTGTTTGATTTCGTCCTTAAGCATCGTGAGGCCGATGGCGGAGAAAACCATTTTGCCTTTGGCATTCGCTCCTGTCACGGGTGCGTAATGGTTATTCCGAACAGACGTCATAACCGACTCGAAAGCATCCCATAACGCGGCGCATCTTTCATAAACTTCGCTTTCGCCAAGCTGCGGATCGGCGATGACTGGCGTGCCGGCGCGAAAGACGATCTCCTGGGCGATAAGCGGGCTAATTCCGCTAAAGGTATCCACGATCCAGGATACGGGATCCAGAATGCCTGAACATTTGACGCAAAATTCCCTCCGGTCTGCTTCAAGCGGATTAAGCTTGTTCTGCTGCGGCGGTTCGGTATAGGCGAATCCGGGCATGACAATCCGGTAGCTGCTGATGCTTGGCGTGACATGGTGAATTCCGTCGAGAATGTTTCCGCTTGAGGGATCGGTCAAAATAATGTTGCTGTGGCGTCCCATCAGCTCGACGATAATCTTTTTGGTAGACACATCCCCGAGCTCGTCGCGCTGCCGAACCGCCAGATGGATGATACGCTCCATCCCCACTTGGCTGATCTCCTCGATGATTCCGCCTTCGCAATGCTTGCGCATCAGCATGCAAAACATCGGCGCTTCCTGCGGATTCAGAAAACTCCGCTCCGTAAAGTGTACGCGCGGATAAGTCGGGTTGACCGAGAGCAGCAGCTTGGCGTTGCCTTCGCGCGTGCGCAGGTGAAGCAGAAGATCATGGTCGTTTGGCTGGTATATTTTACTGATCCGTGCTCCCCGGCAGGCTTCAAGCTCATGCACAATCGCCCTTGTTACGATTCCGTCCAATGCCATAGTTTATATCTCCTATCTTTTCTTTTGCTTTTCAGATTTGTCCGTTGCTTATCAGGTTTGCTTCTTCCGTGATCTATTCCCATCCATGAAAACCGATCTTCTCTATGATGCCATAGTTTGCGCAAAAACTTAAGAGGTTCCCCCTGTGATATTTCAGGTCCTGTCCGAATACATTTACGTTAGGGCAGGTGGAAAAGCTGTCGTTACCTTTTTGGCAGCAGCACAAAGAGCGGGAGGGAAAGGGAAGCATGGAACAAAAAGCATGGCATCAGATGGATGCCGATGATCTGCAGCAGGTTCTGAACGTAAAGCCCGAGCATGGCCTGACGGAAGATCAGGCGGACGAGCGGAGAAAGCAGCATGGGAATAACGAACTGTCCGAAGGCAAAAAGATTTCTTTATTTGCGCTGTTTCTGAACCAGTTCAAGGATTTTATGGTTCTGGTGCTGTTGGGGGCGACGCTTGTATCCGGTCTGCTGGGTGAATATCTGGATTCCGTTACTATTATTGCGATCATTTTGCTGAACGGAGTGCTGGGGTTTGTGCAGGAATTCCGGGCCGAGCGTTCCCTGCGCGCGCTGAAACAGCTGTCCGCCCCGTTTGCCAAGGTGCTAAGGGAGGGCAAGGTCGTCTCGGTACCAGCGAAAATGCTTGTTCCGGGAGACGTCGTTCTGCTTGAAAGCGGAGACAGGGTACCTGCGGATTTGCGCTGGCTGGAGACAAGCAGCTGCTACATTGAGGAATCGGCACTAACGGGAGAATCGGTTCCCGTCGGCAAGCACAGTCAGACCATTTCTGAGTCGGAGGTCCCTTTGGGGGATCAGAAAAACCTGGGTTTTATGGGAACGATGATGACCCGTGGGACTGCCAAAGGGGTTGTCATCCGAACCGGGATGGAAACCGAAATGGGGAAAATCGCCGACCTGATCCAGAATACCGATGCCCAGCAAACGCCGCTGCAGCATCGGCTTGAACAGCTGGGCAAGCTGCTGATTATTTTAGCCCTCGGATTAACTGTCATGGTGGTCGTAGCAGGTATCTTACATGGACAACCGGCGGTAGGCATGTTCCTTGCCGGCGTCAGCCTCGCCGTCGCCGCCATTCCGGAAGGGCTGCCGGCCATTGTTACCGTCGCGCTTGCGCTGGGCGTCCAGCGGATGATCAAACGGAAAGCGATTGTACGCAAGCTCCCTTCGGTTGAAACGCTTGGCTGTGCTTCGGTGATCTGTTCCGACAAAACAGGCACCCTGACCCAAAATAAAATGACGGTCACCCGGCTGTGGATCAGCGGACGCGAGATGGAAGTAACGGGGGACGGTTATGCCCCAACCGGACAAATACTGGAAAAAGGGAAGGCCGTTGATATCCGGAATGATCAGGCTTTGCGCCGGTTGCTGCAGATCGGTTCTTTATGCAACAATGCCGAAATTCACGAAATCCAGCCAACAGAAGCCAAAGGCAAACGCAAAGGCAAAGAAGAAGCGGAGGGCACGGCGTGGGAACTGAAGGGAGATCCGACCGAAGGGGCGTTGGTGACGCTAGCCTCCAAGATGGGAGTAACTCGGGAGTCCTTGACGGGATTGTATAAACGCGATCAGGAATTCCCGTTCGATTCCGAGCGTAAACTGATGTCGGTTATGGTCAGCCATCAGGGCGGCAAGCTGCTGTGCACGAAGGGCGCCCCGGATGTTTTGCTTAATCAGTGCACCTATATTTTATGGGAAGGCAACGTGGTGCCGTTCACGGCCACGTTAAAGCAAAAGGTGCTTGCAGCCAATGAGCAGATGGCTTCGGCCGCGCTGCGCGTACTGGGAACGGCTTACCGGGACGTCCGCGCCCATGATGCTGTAAACAGCGAAAAAGAAGCGGAAAGCCAGCTCATATTCGTTGGACTGGCAGGCATGATCGATCCGCCGCGGCGCGAGGTGCGCGATGCGATCAGCACATGCCGCCGCGCCGGCATCAAAACCGTCATGATTACCGGCGACCATGGCACGACGGCGGAAGCGATCGCCCAGCAGCTCGGCATTATGCCACGCGGCGGCCTGGCTATGACCGGCCAGGAGCTGAACCGGATCGATGATGACGAACTGGATGCCAAAGTGGACAATACTTATGTCTATTCCCGGGTGTCGCCGGAACATAAGCTGCGGATCGTTAAATCACTCCAGCGCAAAGGACATGTTGTGGCGATGACGGGCGACGGCGTAAACGACGCGCCGGCGATCAAAGCAGCCGATATCGGAATCGCCATGGGCATTACCGGGACGGACGTCACCAAAGAAGCGTCATCGCTGGTGCTCAGTGACGACAACTTCTCTACCATTGTGGCAGCTATTGAGGAGGGGCGCAGCATCTATGAAAATATCCGCAAGTTTATCCGTTATCTCCTGGCATCGAACGTAGGCGAAATTTTAACGATGTTTTTTGCGATGATGCTGGCGCTGCCCATGCCGCTGCTCCCGATTCAGATTTTATGGGTGAATCTGGTTACCGACGGTTTGCCGGCGATGGCTCTCGGCGTAGACCAGCCGGAAAAAGACTTGATGGAGCATAAACCGAGAGGGGCGCGGGAGAACATCTTTGCCCGGCGGTTGGGCTGGAAAATCATCAGCCGCGGCTTTTTGATCGGATTTTGCACGCTTGGCGCCTTCTGGCTGACGCTCAAGACCGATCCGGGCAATGCAGGCCAAATTGCCAAGGCGCAATCCGTCGCATTTGCTACCCTGGTGCTCGCGCAGCTGATCCATGTCTTTGACTGCAGAAGCTCGCGCTCCATTTTTCACCGCAATCCGCTGCAAAACAAATATTTGGTGCTGGCGGTATTATCTTCGGTCGTGCTGATGCTGGGCGTCATGTACATCGAAGCGCTGCAGCCCGTTTTCAAAACCGTACCGCTCGGCCTCCGCGAGTGGGCGATCACCATTGTTGCGGCAGGCATTCCTACCTTCCTGATGGGCGTAGGCAGCGTATGGGGCGGCAGACGCCAAAAGCGCAAAGGCGGCGGTGGGCGCTTCGTAGCGAAAAGTACAAATATTTCTGCATAAAGTTAATACATTTTCAGCCCTCCTTGAGCTATGCTAGTGAGCATTAAACAAGCAGAGCTAAGGAGTGGCAAAAGCCAATGGAATTTACGAAAATGCATGGCCTCGGCAATGATTTTATTGTGATATATGGAGAGCAGACTCTTCCCGATCATGCGGAAGAGCTTGCCCTCAGATGGTGCGACCGCTATTTCGGCATCGGAGCCGACGGGCTCGTCTACATCCTTCCGTCCGAGCGCGCGGATTACCGGATGAGAATTATCAATTCGGATGGCAGCGAAGCCGAGCAGTGCGGAAACGCCATTCGCTGCGTCGCCAAATACGTGTATGATCGCGGTTATGTCCAAGGGGAAGAGGTTACGATCGAAACCTTGGGTGCGGGAGTGCAAAAAGTTGCGATTCAAAGCCAGGAAGGAAGAGCCGTTACGGTAACGGTCGATATGGGGCAGCCCGTGCTCGATGGCTTGCGGGTTCCGACGACGATTGATTCCGAACAGGTGGTGGACATTCCGATCGAAACGGACGAGGCTTCTTTCCGGTTTACCGCGGTTTCCATGGGCAATCCGCATTGTGTCATTTACGTGGATGATGCGGTCAATTTCGATTTGAACACCTGGGGGCCGAAACTCGAAGCGCATCCCCTGTTTCCGAAAAAAGTGAATGTGGAATTCGCGACGGTGCTGGACCGGCGGACGGTGGATATGCGCGTTTGGGAACGCGGAGCGGGACCGACGCTGGCCTGCGGCACAGGAGCCTGCGCCACGCTGGTATCTTCGGTGCTGAACGGCAAGACGGACCGCGAGGCGGAAATCCGTTTGAAGGGCGGCAGCTTGTTTATTCGGTGGGACGAACAAGACAACCGGGTTTACATGACCGGTCCTGCTGCATTTGTATACACGGGGAATGTGACGGTGTAATTCTGAAGAATGGATGCGAAATCGAAACTTGCCGCCTACCCTCCGGGGTGGCGGCAGGTTTTTTGCTGCTTAGAGAGGCGAACTGCGCAGAGGGGGACCGTTGCAATTGAGACCTGATTATAGCGCTTAGCACCAAGAACGCTTTGCATCCAGGACAGGCCTTTTTTAAATTTATTCTAATTCCGTCCAAACTAGTAGGAATATATATGGTTTTGTGTTACATTAGTATGAAACTACGGTCAGGCTGGGGGAATATTGATGAAACCGGATTTGCGCAAGGCATTGGACACTCAAGTGCTCGTCGGGGATGGAGCGATGGGCACTTTCTTATATCAAATGGGTTTTCCTGTGGGAATTTCGTATGAGGAATTGAATTTAACCAACCCGGATGTTATCAAGGATGTTCATCGGCGTTATGTGGAAGCGGGAGCACGGGTGCTGGAAACTAATACGTTTTCCGCGAATTTTGATAAGCTGTCCAAATACGGGCTTGAGACCAAGGTCGGCGAGATCAATCGGGCTGGCGTGCGAATCGCCCGCGATGCCGCAGGAGCAAATGGCTACGTGGTCGGCGCCGTAGGCTCGATCCGCGGCGGCAAACGGACGAATGTATCGACAGGTGAGCTGAAAAAATACTTTGAGCAGCAGATTCAAGCCATCTTAACCGAGGGAGTCGACGGCATTCTGCTCGAAACTTTTTATGACGTGGAGGAGCTTGTGTTGGCGTTGTCCATCGCACGCCGCTTAACGGACGCGCCTGTCATCTGCCAATTCGCTGTCGAAGACGTGGCGAGAACATTGGATGGATATACGATGCCGGAGGCATTCAGGATCATGCAGCAGGAGGGAGCCGATTGTATAGGCTTTAACTGCCGTACAGGGCCAAACGGCATCATGAGCGCAATGAAGACGCTTGGCGGCCATCTTCCCGCCCCGATGTCGGTTTACCCTAACGCGGGCGTCGCCGATTACGTGGACGGAGAATACCAGTATGGGGCAGGGCCGGAGTATTTTGGCCAGATGGCCGTTAAATTCGCCGATCTGGGTTCCCGCTTGATCGGCGGCTGCTGCGGCACGACGCCGGCGCATATCGCGGCTATTGCCGGCGCGCTTGAGGGATACGTTCCGGAGTCGATTGCATACGAACCGATTCCGGAGCAGGCGGCTCCGGTTGTGCTCCATGAGCATCTGAAGCCGGAGGAGAAACGGGAGCCTACGCTGGTCGATTTGGTGAAGCAGCGCCATACGGTAATTGTAGAGCTTGATCCTCCCCGGGATCTGGATATCTCGAAATTCATGGATGGGGCGAATAGATTGAAGCAAGCCGGGGCGGACGCCCTTACCCTGGCTGATAATTCGCTTGCTGTTACACGGATGAGCAATATGGCTCTTGGGCATTTGGTTCAGGTGGAAACGGGATTGAGACCGCTTGTGCATATCGCCTGCCGCGACCGTAATTTGATCGGTACCCAGTCGCATATGATGGGCTTTGACGCCCTAGGCATCGACCATGTGCTCGCCGTAACGGGCGATCCCGCACGGTTCGGTGATTTGCCTGGCTCAAGTTCCGTATATGATCTGACATCTTTTGAAATTATACGTATGATCAAACAGTTGAATGAAGGGATCGCGTTCTCGGGCAAACCTCTGAAGCAAAAAGCCAAATTTGTCGTTGGCGCTGCCTTTAACCCGCATGGCAAACATCTGGACAAGGCGGTAAAACGCCTGGAAAGGAAAATCGAGGCCGGCGCGGACTATATCATGACGCAGCCCGTATACGATCCGGAGCTGATCCGCGCCGTCAAGGAAGCGACAAGCCATTTGGATATTCCGATTTTTATGGGCATCATGCCGCTGGCCAGCGGCAGAAATGCGGAGTATCTGCATAACGAAGTTCCGGGTATTCAGCTTTCGGATGATGTCAGAAGCCGAATGGCCGGACTTGAAGGCGAGGAAGGCAGAGCGATGGGGGTTAGAATTGCGAAAGAACTTCTTGATGTGGCAATGGACAATTTTAATGGAATTTACCTGATGACGCCGTTTACGCTGTATGAAATGAGCGCCCAGCTTATCGAACATGTATGGAAGAAATCCGGTCGCCAATTGTCCCCCTTGTTTCGTTGATCGTAATCAATTACAATAGTGTAATGGATGTGGTGCCGATGTCTTTTAGCATGACCGGATACGGTCGATCATCCCTCCGACATGGAGGGTATAAAGTGGATTTTGAAGTCAAGTCCGTCAATCACCGCTATTGCGAAGTCGTGCTTCGCCTGCCGCGTGAATGGACACGCTTCGAAGACGCTCTGCGAAGAACGGTGCAGCAATATGTAAAACGCGGACGGGTTGACGTATACGTCAACAGGGAAGAAGATGGCGAGCATGCGCCGCATGCCATGCTGAATGAACATGCCGTTCGGACGTATTTGCAGACGGCGCGAGATCTTTCGCAGCAATATGGCCTTGACGGCGAACTGACGGTGAAGGATTTATTGTCTTTTCCCGACGTATGGATCGCTCCCGAGCAGCATGTCTTGCCGGGTGATTCCAATCTCGAAGAATGGGGGCCGATTCTGGAAAAGGGCCTTCAGCAAGCGGTGGAAGAGCTTGCGGCCATGCGGAGCGCGGAAGGCAAACATATGGCGGCAGATGTAGAGCAGCGTTTAAACAAGCTGCAGAGCCTGCATGCCGAAATGCTGCAGCTGGCGCCGACAGTCGTTGAGGACTACCGTAATAAGCTCAAACAAAGGCTGTCTGATCTTAACGATGGTTCATTTGCCTTTGATGAACATAAATTTGGTATGGAAATTGCTATTTTCGCAGACCGTTCCAACATAGATGAAGAGCTGACACGGCTGCAGAGCCATTTTGAGCAGTGCAAGGGATTGCTTCGTGCGGATGAACCGGTCGGAAGGAAACTGGATTTTCTGATTCAGGAGATGAACAGGGAAGTCAATACGATTGGATCGAAAGCCAATCATCTGACTCTGGTAAACCGTGTTGTCGAAATGAAGGCGGAGCTGGAAAAAATTCGCGAACAATTGGCCAATATAGAATAAAGGACAATTTCGACATAAAGCAGAGACAAGGGTCAAATGTATAGGGGGAAGAACCTGATTATGGCAATCAAACTCATTAATATCGGCTTTGGGAATATCGTATCGGCTAACCGAATCATTTCCATTGTGAGCCCTGAATCAGCACCGATTAAACGTATCATTCAGGAAGCAAGAGACCGTCATATGTTGATCGATGCGACATATGGGCGGCGGACGCGCGCCGTGATCATCACGGACAGTGACCATGTCATTTTGTCCGCGGTGCAGCCGGAAACCGTAGCACATCGTCTGTCCAGCAAAGATGACGATAATGACGAATAACAAGTTGGGGAGTAATATGGCAAAAGGATTATTGTTTGTATTGTCCGGACCTTCGGGAGTCGGGAAAGGAACTGTATGCACGGCGCTTAGAGGCAAACTTCCGAAGCTTGTGTATTCCGTGTCTGCAACAACCCGGAGTCCGCGGGCTGGCGAAGTAGACGGAGTAAACTATTTTTTTAAAACCCGCGAGCAGTTTCTGGATATGATGCAGAACGACGAGCTTTTGGAGCATGCGGAATACGTGGGCAATTATTACGGTACGCCGCGTGATTTCGTGGAAAAAACGCTTCAAAGCGGCAATGATATTATTTTGGAGATCGAAGTGCAAGGGGCGCTGCAGGTCAAGGAGAAATTCCCTGAGGGAGTTTTTATTTTCCTGCTTCCGCCGTCGCTCGATGAACTGAAGGACCGGATCGTAGGACGCGGTACCGAAAGTAAGGCGACCATTGATCACCGGATGTCCGTTGCGGTTGATGAAATCGGTCTGATGAAACATTATGACTACGCCGTTGTAAATGACGAGATTGATTGTGCGTGCAAACGAATAGAATCTATTATTGTGGCCGAACATTGTAAGGTGAGACAGTAACGGTAAAATTCGCGGCTCAAAAATGACTTTCGTTGTGACTAGAAGCTTTTTGACAGCACGCGAAAACATCTGTATAAGCGCGGCCTGTTTTCTAAGGGCTCATGGGCGAAAAACGTTTTTACTTTGGAATAAGATGAGGTGGCAGTAACATGTTGTATCCTTCGATTGATGAGATGATGAATAAGGTTGATAGCAAATATTCGCTGGTGGTCGCTGCTTCAAAACGCGCCAGACTACTGCGTGAGGGCGAAAAAACCGAACTCAAGCATCCGAAATCCCATAAATATGTCGGCGTGGCTCTTGAGGAAATTTACGGAGATTTGATTCGCGTCGTTCCTGAACTGGATGCGGTTGAGAATGACATCAAGAAGCTTTAATCGCAAGAAAAGCATCCGTTAAACGCGGTTTGTCTTCTTAAAGAATTCGTCGATAGACGTTTTTTATTAGCCGCAGGGGGAAGGTATGCATATGATGCGCCTGCTTCCTGTTTTGCGTCAATAAGTGCTGTGTACAATACAACCGCAAGGTTGTATTTTTTTCTCTGCTTGGATTTGAATGATGCAAAACCGAGAATGAAAGAGGGGGGTTCGCATGTTAAACGGCAAAACGATCGTGCTTGGCGTTACCGGGGGAATTGCGGCATACAAGGCGGCCAGTCTGTGCAGCAAGCTTACGCAAAAAGGGGCGGACGTACACGTAATCATGACGGCTTCGGCCAAAGAGTTCATTACGGAGCTGACGCTGCAAAGCCTTTCCAAAAACGCGGTATTCAGCGACACTTTTGATGAAAGGGACCCATCCGTTGTATCCCACATTCGGCTCGCGGATGCGGCCGATCTTGTGTTGATTGCTCCGGCAACCGCCAACATGATCGGCAAAATGGCTCACGGCCTGGCCGATGATATGCTGTCAACCACGCTTTTGGCGACGACGGCGCCGATTATGGTTGCTCCGGCCATGAATGTGCATATGTATGAGCATCCCGCGGTCCGGGAGAATATGGGGATACTGGAACGAAGAGGCGTTATGATGATTGAGCCGGGCGAAGGACTGCTGGCCTGCGGTTACGTCGGCAAAGGGCGGATGGAAGAGCCGGAAAGCATCGTTGCCGTCATCGAAAATTATTTTGCCGAGAAAGAGCAGGTAAAGTCTGGTCTTTTAAAAGGCAGGAAGGTTGTCGTCACTTCCGGGGGGACCATCGAGCGGATCGATCCGGTGCGCTATATCACGAATGATTCATCGGGAAAAATGGGCTTTGCGATTGCCAAGGCGGCACGCGAGATGGGGGCGGAAGTCTACCTGATCCATGGCCATACCGACGCGGCCCCTCCAGCAGGAATCGCGAGCGAGGCGGTTCAATCGGCAGATGATATGTACCAGGCGGTACTCAAACATTGGCAGGACTGCGACTTGGTCGTCAAAGCAGCGGCGGTGGCCGACTACCGTCCGGCCAAAACCGCGAGCAGCAAAATGAAGAAGAAGGGCGACACAATGACGCTCGAACTTGTCAAAACGGTAGATATTTTGGAACAGCTCGGCAAAACCAAAGCCCATCAGTTTCTGATCGGTTTTGCAGCGGAGACCCATGATGTAGAGGCGTACGCCAAGGACAAGTTGGTCCGAAAAAATTGCGACCTCATTGTCGCCAATGATGTGACGGCGGAGGGAGCCGGTTTCGGAACTGATACCAATATCGTGCAGGTTTTTGATGCCAAAGGTCTTGTGGAGCAAATGCCCGTGATGTCCAAAGAAGAAATCGCGCGGAGGCTGCTTTCGATTGCGGCCGAGCGGATGAACGGAGCGGGCGGGAGATGACGCGGCCGCAAGTGGCCAAGGTTATCGTCGATGTGCCGGTCAAGGATACCGACCGTCCTTTTGATTATTCCATCCCCGAATCCATGCGGGCATGGATCGAGGTGGGAAGCCGGGTCGGCGTTCCTTTTGGACACAGGACGGTACAGGGCTTCGTGGTGGCGCTGCAAGAAGAACCATCTGCCGCCGGCATTCGCCTGAAACCCATTCAGGAAGTACTCGATGTCGTTCCGCCGTTATCGGCCGAACTGGTGAAGCTGGCGGAATGGATGAGTCGAAAATATGCCTGCCGCTTTATTACGGCGCTTCAGGCCATGGTCCCGACTGCGCTGAAGGGAAAGGCCGAAAGGTACATATCGCTTGGAGACCCGGCCGAAGCGGAAGAAGAGGACGAATATTCGGGAACGCTGGTTCGAATCGAAACGAAGCAGACCGAAGAGGCCAGAACCATTATGGCTTATGTCGCGCAAAAAGGAGAGGTTCCCGCGCTGCAGCTGAGCCGCGTATTCCAAGACAGTGCTGAAACCATCAAGGCCATGCTGCGCAAAGGAGTGCTTCAGGAGAACCAGTCGATTAAAGACAAGCTGCAGAAAAAAATGCTCAAGGCGGTTGATTTGGCGGTGGATGCGAACGAAGCGGAAGCGGCGCTCGAAACGTTTCCGGCTAAGGCCCAGCGGCAGCGTGAAGTGCTGAAGTTTATTTTGGAAATGAAAGAGTTGCTTCCGCTGCCGCTGAAAGAGATTCTGGCTTCCTTGCAGGTATCCGCAGCCACCGTTAAAGGGCTCGAGGACAAGGGGCTGATTGCCATTGTCGACCAGGAGGTATTTCGTGATCCTTATAGGGGCCGGCGCTTTAAGCCTTCGGCTCCGCTTGCGCTAAACGACGAGCAGCAGCATGCTTTTGAGCGGATCCGGGGGGCGCTCGATGCTTTTGCGCATGACGTCTTTTTGCTGCATGGCGTCACGGGCAGCGGCAAAACCGAAGTTTATCTGCAAACCATTCAGCGTTGCATCGAGCAAGGGCGGCAGGCGATTGTCCTTGTGCCCGAAATCTCGTTAACGCCGCAAATGGTCGAACGCTTTAAAGGGCGGTTTGGCGATCAGGTCGCTGTTATGCACAGCCGTCTATCCGGCGGCGAGCGTTACGACGAATGGCGGAAAATCCGCGAAGGCAAAGTGAAAGTGGCGATCGGGGCCCGCTCTGCCGTGTTTGCGCCGTTTGAGCATATCGGGCTGATCATCATGGATGAAGAACATGAAACCTCCTATAAACAGGAGGAAAGCCCGAAATATCATGCGAGGGATGTAGCGATTAGAAGGGCGCGGGAGCAGGGTGCGGCCGTTATTCTAGGTTCGGCGACGCCGTCGCTGGAGAGTTATTATGCCGCCCGTTCCCAGGCGGATGATGATTTCGCGCCCATGCTGCTCGAGATGAAACTCCGCGCGCTTGGAAACAAGCTTCCGTCCGTCCAGATCGTCGATATGCGCGAGGAGCTGAAGGAAGGCAACCGCTCCATGTTCAGCCGTCCGCTGCATCGGGCGATCGAGGTCCGACTTGAACGCGGGGAACAAATGGTGCTTCTGCTCAACCGGCGCGGATATTCGACTTTTGTGATGTGCCGCAGCTGCGGGTATGTGGCAGGTTGTCCAGAGTGCGACATCTCCCTTACCTATCATCAAAAATCGAATAATCTTCGCTGCCACTACTGCGGTTATGCCGCGCCGGCGCCTTCCGTGTGCCCGGATTGCGGCAGTGAGCATATCCGATATTTCGGGACGGGGACGCAGCGGGTTGAGGAGGAACTGGCCAAGCTGTTCCCGGGGATCCGGGTCATCCGCATGGACGTGGACACGACGACGGAAAAAGGTTCGCATGAGAAGCTGCTGAAGCAGTTTCGCGACAAAAAAGCGGATGTCCTGCTTGGTACCCAGATGGTGGCGAAGGGACTGGACTTCCCGGATGTGACGCTTGTTGGCGTCATCACGGCCGATTCGGCCCTGAACTTGCCGGATTTCCGCGCAGGGGAAAAGACTTTTCAGCTGCTGACGCAGGTTGCCGGGCGGGCGGGAAGGCATCAGCTTCCCGGAGAAGTATTGATTCAATCCTACACCCCGGAGCATTATTCCATTGTCCATGCCAGCGGGCATGACTATCTTTCTTTTGTCCGGGACGAACTAAAACATCGGCGGAATTTGCATTACCCGCCATATTGCCGGCTGATTCTAGTCACGATGACCCATGAGCAGCTTCCGCTGCTGGTGCGTATGGCCGAGAATATGGTGACTGCGCTTAAGGGAAAAGCAGGGCAGCGGGGATGGCTGGGCAGCCTTGACCGGCTGACATCCGACGCTTTTGACGTGCTTGGACCAGTTGCGTCGCCGATACCGCGGATAAAAAATAGATACAGATTTCAATGTATGGTAAAATGGCGTGGGAATATCGATGCCGTAGGATTGGTGCGGGAAGCAGCGGAACAGCTGGAGGAGACGGCGCAGCACCAAAAACTCCAGATCGCTATCGACGTGGATCCGCAGATGCTTATGTGATTCCCGCCAAATAGCCAAAGAAAAAGCAGTAACCAAATCGAAATACATGAGGATTAATTGAATCCACATAAAGGAAGGTGTCATCATGGCAATACGCATTATCGTAAAAGAACCTGATCCAGTGCTTCATAAAACAGCAAAAGAAGTAAAAGAAATCACTCCCAACGTAAAAAAACTGCTGAGCGATATGGCCGATACGATGTACGATGCCGAAGGCGTCGGTCTGGCCGCTCCACAGGTCGGAATCCTGAAACGGCTGATCGTTGTCGATGTGGGCGACGAACACGGTCTGATCAAATTGGTAAACCCTGAAATTGTTTCAAAAGAAGGCGAGCAGCTCGGGCCTGAAGGATGCCTGAGCATTCCGGGATTAAACGGAGACGTGCGCCGCGCCGAGAAGGTTACCGTCAAAGGGCTGGACGAAAACGGCAGCGAGGTAACCATTACGGGAACCGGGCTTTTATCCCGCTGCTTTCAGCATGAAATCGACCATTTGAACGGAGTCCTGTTTACCGATATTGCCGAAAAAGTATATGATTACGTACCTGAACGTTCCGGAAAGGAGTAATGCTTCATGAATATCGTATTCATGGGGACGCCGGATTTTGCCGTCCCTAGTCTGCGGATGCTGCTGGACGAGGGTTATCATGTCGTTGCGGTAGTCACCCAACCGGACCGGCCTCAGGGACGCAAAAGAGTGCTGAAGCCAACGCCGGTGAAAGAGGTGGCCGCGGAATACGGGATTCCCGTGCTTCAGCCGCAGCGTTTGCGCAGTCCCGAAGCCGTAGCAGAGCTTGCGGCGTATAAACCGGATCTGATTGTGACGGCGGCATACGGTCAAATACTTCCGAAAGCTGTACTTGATATGCCTGCTAATGGCTGCGTGAATGTCCATGGTTCGCTGCTTCCAAAATACAGAGGCGGCGCACCGATTCAACGCTGCATTATTGGGGGCGAGAGCGAAACGGGCGTGACGCTGATGTATATGGCGGAAGGCCTTGATACCGGTGACATGATTTCCCGCGTGAAAGTCGCGATTGCCGATGAGGACACTTCAGGCACCTTGTTCGACAAGCTGAGCATTGCCGGTGCGGCACTGCTGAAAGAGCAGATGCCGCGTCTGATCGCCGGACGTGTGCAGGCCGAAGTGCAGGACGAGCAGCAGGCAACCTATGCCCCGAACTTGAAACGTGAAGACGAGAAGATCGACTGGAGCAGGGCAGCGCGCGATATTTACAATCAAATCCGCGGACTTGTCCCATTTTCGGGCGCTTTTTGTTTTTGGAACGGAGAGGTGTTTAAAGTTTGGGCTTCCCGCAAATCGGATGCAGCTTCCAAAGAAGCGGCTCCCGGCACGGTGCTTCAGCTTACCGAACAAGGGATAGAAGTCAAAACGGGCGATGCTTCACTCTGGCTGACCCGGATTCAGCCAAGCGGCAAAAAGCAGATGGAAGCGGGCGAATTCGTTCGCGGCAACACGATGGCTCCGGGGACGGTGTTAGAGTGAGCAGGGACAAAGGCCGGGGCAAGGGGCTAGTATCGGCACGGGAACTAGCCTTGGACGTATTGACCCGTGTTGATGAAAACAAGGCTTACAGCAACCTGCAGCTGAATTCGGCGCTTCAGCGCGCTTCCCTGTCGAGCCAGGATGCGGGTCTGGCGACGGAGCTGGTGTATGGAACGGTTTCGCGCCTGAACACGCTGGACTATTTTTTGGAGCGCTTTGTAACCAAGGGAATTCATAAGCTGCAGCCATGGGTCAGAAATTTGCTGCGGCTCAGTTTGTATCAAATCATGTATCTGGAACGGATTCCCCCGCATGCCGTGGTCAATGAGGCGGTAAATTTGGCCAAACGCCGGGGACATCAAGGAATATCCGGGATGGTCAACGGCGTGCTCCGCAATGTGCTGCGCAGCCGCGAGAAGCTGGTTCTGCCCGGCAATCTTTCGCCGGTCGAGCGGATTGCGCTTGAGCATTCCCATCCGCAGTGGCTTGTTGAGCGCTGGATCTTGCAGTACGGCGAAAGCGCGGCCGAAGCGATTTGCCGGGCGAACAACGAGCCGCCTGCCGTCAGTGTCCGGGTCAATACGACGATGATCAGCAGAGACGAGATGCTGGCGCAAATGAAGGAAGCCGGACTGAACGCAGTTGCTTCGGCGCTTTCTCCGGAAGGAATTCTGGTGTTAAGCGGCGGCAATATGGCCTTGTCGGATTGGTACCGGGATGGGCAAATATCGGTACAGGACGAGAGCTCCATGCTGGTGGGGCGTGCAGTCGGACCTGCTTCGGGCATGAGGGTGCTGGATTGCTGCGCCGCACCAGGGGGCAAGACGGCCCATATGGCGGAGCTGATGGAAGACCGGGGCGAAATCATCGCCAATGATCTGCATGAGCATAAGCGGAAGCTGATCAGCGCGCAGGCGGAAAGATTGGGGCTGGATAGCATCCACACCATCACGGGGGATGCGCTGGATCTGGTTCAAAAATATGCCCCGGGGTCGTTTGACCGGATTTTGCTTGATGCTCCCTGCTCGGGTCTTGGCGTTATCCGGCGCAAGCCTGATTTGAAATGGACCAAAACCCCAGGGGATATCGGCGAAATCGCCGGCCTCCAGCGCAAGCTGCTGGATTCCGTCTCTTCGCTGCTCCGCGTCGGAGGCATTTTGGTGTACAGCACATGCACGATCGATCCCGAAGAAAACGAAGGGACGGTACGGCATTTTTTAGAGACGCATCCGGGGTTTGGCCTTCCGGAAAAGTCAAGCGCGGAGTGGGATAAACTGGATTCCGCCGCTGGAGGGGTTGGCGTTCAGATTCTGCCGCAGGATTACAACAGCGACGGTTTTTATATCTCCAGACTTCAGAGATTCTCTTAAAGAGCGCAAATACGTCTTGATTGAAGCAGCTTATGATCCCGCTGGGCTTTTAGCTTTGGCGGGTTTTCTCTTTTACCGCTACTTTTATTTGTGTTAAAATAGGAAGAATGAGAAACAATATGCATATGAATGATAAAGACAGGTGTGGTGAAATGAAGCCTTTTATATATGATTTGAATCTGGATGACCTCCAGGCATGGGCGAAAGAAAACGGGGAACCGGCTTTTAGGGCCAGCCAGATTTTTGACTGGCTTTATGTCAAGAGAGTCGATAACTTTCAAGAGATGACCAACTTGTCCAAAGAGCTGCGGCAAAAACTTGAGGACGGGTTCGAGTTCGTTACTCTGAAAGAAATAACCAAACTCGAGTCCAAGGACGGCACGGTGAAATTCCTGTTTGGCCTCCACGACGATCATGCGATCGAGACGGTTATCATGAAGCATAATTACGGGAACAGCATATGCGTAACCACCCAGGTGGGCTGCCGCATCGGATGCACGTTTTGCGCATCGACGCTCGGCGGGCTTAAACGCAACCTGACGGCCGGCGAAATCGTCGCCCAAGTCGTACAGGCCCAAAAAATACTGGATCAAAAGGGCGAGCGCGTCAGCAGCATCGTTATCATGGGATCCGGGGAGCCTTTCGAGAACTATGAGGCGACGATGAAATTCCTCCGGATCATGATTCATGAGAAGGGGCTGAATATCGGCCAGCGGCATATTACGGTATCAACAAGCGGCATCGTTCCGAATATTTATAAATTCACGAACGAGGATACCCAGATCAATCTGGCCATTTCTATCCATGCTCCGAATGATACGCTCCGTTCCAAACTGATGCCCGTTAACCGTCGGTATCCGTTTGAGGACGTGATGGAGGCGCTCCGTTTCTATCTGGCCAAGACCGGCCGGCGGATCACCTTTGAATACGCCTTGATCGGCGGGGTGAACGACCAGCCGGAACATGCGCTTGAGCTGGCGAATGTGCTGAAGGATATGCTCTGCCATGTCAATCTGATCCCGGTAAACCATGTGCCGGAACGCAAGTATGTTCGCACATCTCGAAACGATATTTTCAAGTTTCAGAAGGTACTCGCAGAAAACGGCGTGAATGTAACCATCCGCCGGGAGCAAGGCCATGATATCGCGGCTGCATGCGGCCAGCTGCGTGCCAAGCATATGGAGTTGAGGTGATTGAAGCTTGATTAAAACAGTTCACGCCAGTAATATTGGCCGCGTTCGCTCGGTCAATGAGGATTCGGTCTGGATCGGCCAGCAGCCTGAGGGATATACCATTGGCATCGTTGCCGACGGCATGGGCGGGCATCAGGCCGGAGACACCGCTAGCAGGCTAGCCGTGGATACGATTGCGGAAGATCTGTCCGCGCTGGAAGCAGGCATGTCCGTCGAAGGCATGGGCGCTGCTGTTAGCGATGCGATTCTGCATGCCAACGATGTCATTTATAGCGAAGCATCCAAAAATGAAAAATACCACAACATGGGGACAACGGTAGAAGTGCTGCTGCTGCAGAAGGCGTCCGGGGTCATCGGACATATAGGAGATAGCAGAGCATATAAAATTGTGAATGGCGAGGCCATTCAGCTTACGGAAGACCATACGCTTGTCAATGAACTCTATAAAAGCGGCCAGATTAGCCTTGAGGAAATGAAGTCCCATCCGCGGCGCAACGTGATTATGCGCGCTTTGGGCACCGACCCCGAGGTTTCTGTCGATCTGTATCCTGTCACGTTATCTGAGGGGGAAGTTCTCCTTTTGTGCAGTGATGGACTCAGCAGTCTGGTAAGCGGCGAGCTGATCGCCCGAATTTCCGGAATGCAGGATGTCCCGCTGGATGAACGGGCGGACCGCCTTCTCGAGCTGGCGCTTCTTGCCGGAGGCGATGATAACATTACCGTCGCCCTGTTTGAACTTCAAGATGAAGTCTCCGGGCAAAGTATAAAGGAGTGGGATTCATGATCGGACACGAATTGGGCGGCCGTTACGAAATTATTGAGCGCATCGGCGGCGGCGGGATGGCCCTCGTCTACAAAGCTCATGATCTGCTTTTGGGCCGCAATGTCGCCGTCAAGGTGCTGCGCCAGCAGTTTGTGCACGATGAGGAATTTATTCGCCGCTTTCGCCGCGAGGCGCAGTCGGCCGCATCGCTCTCGCATCCCAACGTCGTCAGCATCTATGATGTAGGCCAGGAGGGCGAGATCCATTATATTGTAATGGAGTACGTTGAAGGCCATAACCTGAACGAAATTATTAAAGAGCGGGCCCCTCTGCAAGTAGATGAGGCTATTCGGATTGCGTCCCAGATTTGCGATGCGCTGGATCACGCCCACCACAACCAGATTATCCACCGGGACATTAAACCGCATAATATATTGATCGGCCGCAACGGCAGAGTCAAAGTAACGGATTTCGGGATCGCCCGTGCCGTCACTTCGACGACGATCACGCAGACCGGCTCCGTAGTCGGATCGGTGCATTATTTTTCCCCGGAACACGCCAAAGGTGTGGTAACAGGGGAAAAATCGGATTTATATTCTTTAGGAATCGTACTCTATCAAATGCTGACGGCGCGTCTTCCGTTTCTGGGAGAAAGCCCGATCAGCGTGGCTTTGAAGCATTTGCAAGAGGAATTCGAGGAGCCGCGCGAAGTCAATCCTCTCATTCCTCAGAGCGTAGAGAATATTATTCTCAAATCGATGCGCAAAAATCCGCAGGAGCGTTACCAGAGCGCAAAGGAAATGCTGCATGATCTGGATACCTGCCTCTTGCCGGAGCGGAGAAACGAGAAAAAAATAGATTTCACGGATCTTGACGACGAGGACCGCACCCGCGTCATTCCGGCCATCAAACCCCAGCATATCGGCCCGAGCCCGGTCAGATCAAGACCCCTTCCGGCGGATGACAGAGAGGAGCGCGAAGAACCTGCGCCTTCATCCGGAAAGCAGAAGAACGGCTGGGGAAGGCCGGCGCTTTGGATCAGCTTGACGCTGGTGGTATTGATCGCCTTGGCCGGCGTTGTCTTTTATGTCAACCATACGCTGACCGTTCCGGACGTAAAGGTTCCGAACGTGCTTAACAAGCAGGTAGATGAAGCGCGCAAAGAGCTTGAGGCTCTGGGATTTGAAGTGCCGGAACCGGAAAAAGTGTATAATCCTGATGTAACTGCCGGTGTGGTTTTTAAGCAGAGCAGGGAGGCGGGAACCGAGGTCAAGGAAGGTACGTCGATCCAGCTTACGGTCGGCGACGTCAAGCCTGAGGTGGAAATCAAAGATGTCAAAACCTTAAGTTTTGAAGCTGCCGTAAAGACTTTGGTTGCCCAGGGCTTTAAAGAAGATAACATCAAAAGAAATGATCAATTCAGCGATGCAACTGTCAATACCGTCATTCAGCAGGACCCGGGAGCAAATGCCAAGGTCGATACTGATTCGCAGGTGATCACGCTGACGGTTTCTAAAGGACAGAATGAGGTCAAAATGCCGAATTTGATCGGGGAAACGCAGGAAAAGGCGATTAAAAAACTGGCCAAAGCCGGGTTTAAGTCAAGTCCGAAAATCCAGGAGCAGGAGAGTTATACGGTCGAGAAAGGGCGCGTTATCTCTCAATGGCCTTTTGATCCAGATACTCCGGCTTCCCCTGAGGCAGAGATTCAGATTACGGTAAGTTCGGGCTATCCGTCCGATGCTTTGAAATACACCTTAAATGTGCCTGTCGCTCCTGTCGAGCCAGGGAAAAAAACCAAGGTCCGGATTGAATATTCCGACGCCACGACCAGCGGCGAGAAAAAGGCTTTAGGGACAAAAACAATCCAGTCGACGCAAGTGTTCCCGGTCAATCTGGTCGTTGCCCCGAATAAGGAAGCTTACGTAAAGGTTTATCGCGACGGCCAGCTTTTCGATACCTACCCCGTCAGCTATGAAGATGTGCGGAACGGAAGCGTGCCTGAGATCGTTCTTCCCGACAACAGCGGAAGCGATCAGGGATCGCCAGGCGACAACGTGGATGGAAATCTGGACCGCAACACCAACGATCATTATGAGAACCCGCCGGAAAATCCGTCTGGGAATCAGCAGGAGAATCCAAATGAGAACCAGGATGGTCATCCCTGACCGGGGGAACGAAAAAAATCATGGTAAGCGGGACAAAAACAAAAATGCTGCAGTTTATAAATATCACCATTGAGGTCCGTGTTGATTGCGCGGACCTACGGAGAAAGTGAGGCCTTTCATGTATGCCTGAAGGAGTGATCGTGAAGGCGTTAAGCGGATATTATTATGTCAAACCACTCGAAATTGAAACGGGGGGTGCTGGGGGCGAAGAGACCATCCAGTGTCGGGCGCGCGGTATTTTTAAGAAAAAAGGCGTGACTCCGCTGGTTGGAGACCATATTCGTTTTTCGCATACGGAAAACGGTGAGGGCGTGGTGGATGAAATTCTGCCGCGCCGGTCCGAGCTGATCCGGCCTCCGGTTGCTAACGTGGATTTGGCTGTACTTGTATTTTCGGTCCGTGAACCGGATCTGAATCTGCAGCTGCTCGACAAATTTTTGGTTCATATTGAGCATTCAGGCCTGGATACGGTGATCTGCCTGACGAAGCAGGACCTTTTGCCTGCAGAATCTGGCGGCGGGAATCCGGTTGCTCTGGTCAAGGAGCTGTATGAAAATATCGGATACCAGGTTATCGTATCGAGCTCACGCTTAGGGCTGGGAACGGAACTGCTGAAGGAACGGCTGAAAGGCCAAATCAGCGTTTTCTCCGGACAATCCGGGGTTGGCAAATCATCGCTGCTTAACAGTCTGGTACCCGGACTGAATCTTGAAACGAGCGCAATCAGCATGAAGCTGGGGCGCGGCAAGCATACGACCCGCCATGTAGAGCTGATCGAGCTTGTCCATGGCGGATTTGTAGCAGATACGCCGGGTTTTAGCCAGCTTGATTTTCTGGAGCTTGGCGTTGAGGAGCTTTCCACCTGTTTCAGGGAATTTCATTCTTACGCGGAAGAGTGCAAATTCCGGGGATGCAGTCATACGCATGAACCGGGATGCAAGGTTAGAGAAGCCGTCGAAGAGGGAAAAATCGCAGCGAGCCGCTACGAGCATTATGTGCAGTTTTTGACCGAAATGAAAGATAAAAAGCGGAGGTATTAACGGAAATGATCAAAATAGCGCCATCGATATTGTCAGCAGATTTTGCTCAGTTGGGATCCGAGGTTTCGGCTGTGGAAGCGGGGGGAGCGGACTGGATTCACGTGGATGTGATGGACGGGCATTTCGTTCCCAACATTACGCTCGGACCTGCCATTGTCAGCGCCATTAAGCCGCATACAAACCTGCCGTTGGACGTACATTTGATGATTGAACAGCCGGAAGCGTATATCGCTGATTTTGCCAAGGCCGGCGCTGACGTGATTACCGTTCATGCCGAAGCCTGCACGCATCTGCACCGGGTTATTCACATGATTAAGGAGCATGGAATTAAGGCTGGGGTGGCGATCAATCCGGCAACTCCGGCTTCGGCCGTGCAGGAAGTTTTGGCGGATGTCGATTTGGTTCTTGTTATGACCGTCAATCCCGGTTTTGGAGGACAAGCTTTCATTCCGCGGACAGTGCATAAAATCCGCCAGGTGCGCGGGTGGTTGAACGAAGCTTCGCTGTTTGACGTTCATATCGAAGTAGATGGCGGAGTTACGACCGAAACGGCGCCGCTCGTAGCGGAGGCTGGGGCGGATGTACTCGTTGCAGGCAGCGCCGTTTATGGACAAAAGGATCGCGAAGCGGCGATCCGGGCGATCCGCAGCAGCGCGCAAAACGTATAAAATGGGCGATTTTCACTTGTCTGCCTGAGTCATAGGTCATGCATTTTGCGCATACATTGGTTACATGAGCAAGGTTCTCATGTAACCTTTTTTTTGTCCGTTGCCATAGTGAACGCACTCAGGCATACCATACGCGATAACATGAGAATGATGGGGAGGGTGGAATATGAAATTTTACACGTTTAAGCTGCCAAAGTTTTTGGGAGGATTCGTAAAAGCTTTATTAAACACATTTCATAAAAGCTGAAGACTTCTTATGGTATGCCGCTTATGCCAAACAAAACTCTGACGGGAGGCGGCATGAAACGCATCGAACAAGAACCAAGGCATTAAAAAAGCACCTGCTGTCAGACAAGGTGCTTTTTGCTTATATACGATTTTAAAGAATAAGAAAGTGTAACGTCCGGAGGTATGAAACCTCCAAAGCGGTCTGTCTCGGTACAACAGGAGCCTAATAGCCCGTGAAGAAAAAACAACCGCAAAATCGCGGTCTGCTTTCTCTGAAAGTACGTCGATCGAACGTTTTCTCTAAAATGCCCAGATGAACCGCCCCGAAGAGCTTACCCCGGATATCGCAAGAAAACTTCCGCTAAACGCGTCTTTCTATGGTAAGTAAACAAAGAACTTACACACGGGTTACTTTGCCGGATTTGAGCGCACGAGTGCTCACATAAACGCGTTTTGGTTTGCCATCAACAAGAATACGAACCTTTTGCACGTTTACACCCCAAGAACGACGGTTGCGGTTGTTAGCGTGGGATACGTGGTTACCGCTTCCTGGCTTCTTGCCAGTCACATAACATTTGCGAGACATAGATTACACCTCCTTGTTCCAAACACCTGCATAAAACAATACTTGTATATAATATCACAGCAAAAAATGCTTCGTCAACCGCCATTCAAAAACATTTATTTCTCAAGCTTCTTATAGTACAATGGTGAATAGCCCATACTGGTTTATTATGGGGTCTTTATTACGAATAAAGCGAAATTATCGATTGGAATAGTTGGCTAGGGCAAAGACGTGATTACTGCGTATGTATAAGGACGCCAGTGGCTATGGGATTAAGCTAGGAAGGGGATTTATCATTGAGTAAGCGTTCTTTGAATGGGACAGATTTTACCGCGATGGTATTGGCCGGAGCGGAACAACTGCAGCAGCATGCAGAGCATGTCAATTCTTTAAATGTTTTTCCGGTGCCTGATGGGGATACGGGGACCAATATGAATCTAACGATGAGTGCAGGCGTGACGGAATTGAAAAGAAATCATTCCGACTCGATCGGACACAGCGCAGGAGTGCTTTCCAAAGGATTGCTGATGGGCGCGCGCGGCAACTCGGGGGTTATCACATCCCAGTTGTTCCGCGGTTTCAGCCGCTACGCAGCTCCTTACACAGAGCTGAATGCAATTCAGTTTGCAGCCGCCCTGCAAACCGGGGTGGATGCTGCATATAAAGCCGTCGTAAAGCCGGTGGAAGGCACGATTTTGACCGTGGCGAAAGAGGCTGCCAAACATGCGGTTTTCTACGCGCGTCGGACCAATGACATTACGGAATTGATGGAGCAGGTTCTTCTCAAGGCGCAAGAGACGCTTTCCAAAACTCCGGAAATGCTGCCTGTGTTGAAGCAGGTCGGTGTAGTGGACTCCGGGGGACAGGGACTGGTTTACATTTATGAAGGTTTCCTCCGGTATCTTAAGGGTATGCAGGGACAGGTGGAGTACACGTCTGCGCCGGCGGCAAGACAAGCCGTGCCGGGCGAACATCAGGAAACGGCATCGGCCGTCTTAAACTCCGCTGCATCCGTGCTTGCAGAGCGGCATGAACTGGCTCAATCCAAAATCGAAACGGAAGACATTGAATTTTTGTATGACATGGAGTTTTTCATTAATCGTCAGCTTGGCGGCTCCGGAGAAAAATTCGATGAGGATCAATTCCGGAAAGCGCTCTCAGTTAACGGGGATTCCATTATCATTATTGCGGATGAAGAATTGATCAAAGTCCATGTTCATTCGAAGGAGCCGGGCGAAGTGCTGAATTTGGCCTTGCGCTTCGGAGAAATTACGCAAATTCATATTTTAAATATGCGTGAACAGCATAGGGATCTGCTGACAACGGGGCTCGACATCGCTCCGATGCCTGAGCTGTTTGCCGATATGCCGGTTGATTCGGTCGAGCATTCGCGCGAGCAAGTTCCGGCTACGCCGCCTGCGGATGAACTGGCGCCTTACGGATTTATCGCGGTTGCTTCCGGGCAAGGCATCGCCGATATTTTTAAGAGCCTTGGCGTGGATGTGGTCCTTTCCGGCGGTCAGACGATGAATCCAAGCACGGAAGACTTCGTGAACGCCATCGGTTCGATTTCGGCGCAGCACATTTATATTTTGCCGAATAACTCGAACATTGTGCTTGCGGCCCAACAGGCCGGGGAACTTCTTGAGGACGAGCGAAGCGTGACGGTGATTCCGAGCAAGAGCATCCCGCAAGGGATTGCAGCCGCATTTGCTTTTTCTGAAGAAGAGTCCCAGGATACCAATACGAACAATATGATGGATGCTATCGCCCGGATCAAATCCGGCCAGGTGACTCATGCGGTCCGCGATACGCAAATCGATAACATCGATATCAAAGAAGGTCAATATATCGGCATTGAGAATTCGAAGATCGTAACAGCCTCCGAGGGTCTTTTGGCCTCTTGCCAGGATCTCCTTGCTAAGATGCTTGTAAGCGGCGATGAAATTGTAACCATTCTCGCAGGCGAAGAAACGCAGCCGGAGATGACGGCGGAGCTGGCGAATTGGCTCAGCGAACATTATCCGGACGCCGAGGTGGAAGTACATCAGGGCGGACAGCCGGTGTATTACTATATTTTCTCTGTGGAGTCCTAGTTTAGTCACGAACACGAATAAGAAACGAAATTAAAGGAGGCCGCTCGCATGAATCATGCGGTAATTGTGACGGACAGCACCGCTGACATACCGGAAGAGCTGGTCGGCAAATATGACATCCATGTGGTTCCCCTTCGTTTGATGTTTGGTGAAGAGACGTTTCGGGACGGCGTGGACATTTCCGCTGAGGTGTTCTACAAACGGCTTGTCCAGTCGGAAAAGCTGCCTACTACGTCGCAGGCTTCTCCTGCCGAATATATCGATGTCTATCAAAATTTGATGAACATACACCCGAACTGCCCGATTCTTTCTTTTCATATTTCATCCGGGCTTAGCGGGACATACCAATCGGCCCTGCTGGCCAAATCGATGCTGGAGGATCCTCCGCTGATCCATGTGGTTGATTCCCGCTCGGCATCCTATGGTTTTGGCGTTTTGGTCGTTCATGCGGCCCGGCTTGCCGCCGAGGGCAAAAGCGCTGAAGAAATTTTGGCGTCGGTGGAGCAGCTGCGGCAGCAGCGTAAACTGTATTTTCTCGTCGATACATTGGAATATCTGAAAAAGGGTGGACGGATCGGCAAAGCTGCTGCATTTATAGGCAATCTGCTGAATATTAAACCGCTCCTGTCCATCGATGAAGAAGGCATTATTTATGCGGTAGAAAAGGTAAGAGGTCGCAAGAAGGCAATAACCCGCATGATTGAAAGATTTAGGGAAGATCTGGGCGGGATTCAAAACATTAATGTGGCCGTAGGCCATACGGCCGACCCGGCTTCGGCCGATCCGGTGCTGGAAGAGCTGTCCAGGCATTATAACCTGGGCGAGGTTGTGCTTACCAATATCGGTCCGGTAGTAGGAAGCCATGTCGGTCCCGGGACATTGGCCGTATTTATCTGGCCTAGTTAAAATGAGGGATGGAAATGAGTCTTAGTTTGGATCAAATTTCAATCCGTCAGGTGCGCGGCGTGAGTGCTCTCAAAGAGGGGGAGCTTCACGCCTTTGGCATCTTTACGGTCAAAGATTTATTGGAATATTACCCGTTCCGGTACGAGGATTACCGCCTGCGCTCGCTTAGCGAGGTGAAGGATGGCGAAAAGATTACTATTCAAGCCAAAATCATGGGCGTTCCGGTGCTGCAGCGTTATGGCCGAAAATCGCGTCTGACCTGCAAAATGATGGCGGAGCAGTGGATGTTTACGGCGACCTGGTTCAATCGCCATTTCCTGCGCGACCAGCTGGTGGGCGGAAGAGAAATTGTATTGGTAGGCAAATGGGATCAGCGGAGGATGCAGCTGACTGTATCCGAATCGGAGTTCCCGGATCAGGGAGGTTGGCGGAGCGGGACGCTGCAGCCCGTTTACTCTGTCGGCGGCAAAATTACGCAAACGTGGATGCGCAAAACGATGGGACAGGCTCTGACCCAATACGGAGAGATGATTCCCGAAATTCTTCCGCACAACATTATGCAAAAATACCGTTTCATGCCGCGCAAACAGGCCGTTGCGACGATCCATCAGCCGCAGGATTCGCGGGAAGGCCAGCGGGGACGGGAACGGATGGTTTATGAGGAATTGTTTTTGTTTCAGTTGAAAATGCAAGCTTTCCGGGCACTTAATCGCCGCGGTATGGACGGGATTGTCCATACCGTGGATAACAAGACAATGCGGGAATTCGTGCGCAGCCTGCCATTTGAATTAACGGATGCGCAAAAAAACGTGGAACTGGAAATTTTGCAGGATATGCGATCGCCTTATTGCATGAACCGTCTGCTTCAAGGCGATGTCGGATCAGGCAAAACGGCGGTCGCGGCGATTGCATTATATGCGGCTGTCCGTTCCGGTTTTCAGGGGGCGCTGATGGTTCCTACCGAAATTTTGGCTGAACAGCATATGCGTTCACTGCAGCAGATGTTTGAACCATTTGGCATCACGGTAGCGCTGCTGACAGGCAGCGTCAGCGGACGCAAGCGCAAGGATTTGCTTGCTTCCCTGCAGATCGGCATGACGGACATCGTGGTCGGAACACATGCTTTGATTCAGGAAGATGTGTTTTTCCGCCAATTGGGTCTTGTTGTGACGGATGAACAGCATCGGTTTGGCGTTAACCAGCGCAGCATTTTGCGGAGAAAAGGGTATAACCCGGATGTGCTCACGATGACGGCTACGCCTATTCCGCGAACGCTTGCGATTACCGCTTTTGGCGATTTGGATGTGTCAACATTATCCGAACGGCCCAAAGGGCGAATTCCGATCACCACCTATTGGGTTAAGCATGACAAAATGGACCGCGTCCTTGGATTTATTGCGCGGGAAATAGATCAGGGCCGGCAGGCCTATCTGATTTGTCCGCTCATTGAGGAGTCCGAGAAGCTGGATGTGCAAAATGCGATTGATCTGCATATCCAGATGCAGCAAGCTTTTCCGAAATACCGGGTCGGTTTGCTTCATGGCCGGATGACTCCAGCCGAAAAAGAAGGAGTGATGCGCTCCTTCAAAGAAAATGAAGTCCAGCTCCTGGTATCCACTACAGTCGTGGAAGTAGGCGTGGATGTACCTAACGCGACACTGATGGTGATCATGGATGCCGACCGGTTCGGCCTGTCCCAGCTGCATCAGCTGCGCGGCCGTGTGGGACGGGGGCAGCATGCTTCCTACTGCGTGCTTGTCGCCGATCCCAAATCCGAAGTCGGGCAGGAGCGTATGACCGTCATGACGGAGACGGATGACGGCTTTGAAGTATCGCGCCGGGATTTGGATCTGAGAGGCCCGGGAGATTTCTTCGGAACCAAGCAGAGCGGGCTGCCAGAGTTCCGGCTCGCGGACATGGTGAGCGATTTTGCAGTGCTTGAACAGGCGCGGGATGATGCGTCGCAACTTGTGGGCGATAGCGAGTTTTGGACCTCGCAGGAATATGCTGTGCTGAGGGATTATCTTCGGCAGGAACAGATTTTTCAGGGAGATTTGGTAGATTAGGCAATTGGGACAATCCCCCCGTCATATAATGAGTTGAACTGAATTTGACGGGAGGTGCCTTGTTTTGGGCTACCAGCAGTATGGAATTAGTCCTGCGTTAGTGGCAAGAGTCAAGCAAAAGATGAAAAATCAGGCTACCAAAGATCGGGTCAAGAAGATGTTGGAAGGTGTCAGCAAGTTCGATCTTCAAGACCCGGCAAAGGTGCAGCGCCTTGTCAAATCGGCGGCGGGAGTCATGCGCGAATCCCTATCGCAGGCCGAGGAGCAGCAAATCGTGCGATTTGTGCTCGCTCAGAAGATTGATCCGAACAATACCTTTCATTTGATCAAACTTTGGGGCATGTTCCGTTAAGGAGACGGATTGTAGAAAAGACCTATATGGAGAATACCGCCCTCGGTGTTTTCCATATAGGTCTTTTTTGTAATTATAGAATTGAATTTTTTTGGGGGGACCCCGCAAAGTATTTGTAATAAGCATGAAGCATAGGCTCCACTTTGTGGGGTTATTTTGTTGCGCCTGCATAGTTCACCGGTTCCCGGTCCAAAATAAACCCGTAGAAGAACAATTCTGTTTAAAGGGCTGCTTTGCTGCTCATGCAGCAATAATTGACAATCGGCATTAAGTATTAGATGACATTCATTAAATTTATACTGGAGGTTTAACATGAAAAAATGGATGACGTTAGGATTAACGCTGCTGCTCGTCTTTGCGCTCAGCGCCTGCGGCAGCAAAACCAATAAGAACACAACCAATACCGGAGCTGGCGGAACGGCAGCCGGCGGAACTCAAAACATCACAGTAACGGCGACCAATTTCAAGTTTGAGCCTGCCGAAATTAAAGTCAAAAAAGGCAATAAAGTTAAAATTACGCTTGTCAATAAAGAAGGTGCCCATGGCCTTGAAATCCCCGACTTCAAAATCAATCTGCAAAAAAACGGATCAGCCGATTTTACGGCAGATAAGGCGGGCACACATGAGTTTCATTGCTCCGTGATGTGCGGCGCAGGGCATGACAACATGGTAGGTAAAATTATTGTGGAGTAAGCCGAACCGAAGAATTATTAGAAGTAAAAACCGTCTGAACCTTTGGGAAGGCAGCAGACGGTTTTTTTTGACATTAAAGAATTTATGGAGTCCCCGCAAAGTATTTGGAATAAGCACCGAAGCATAGGCTCCGCTTTGTGGGGTTATTTGTGCGCCTTAGGGCTCAAACCGGGGAGTGCTTGGCTCGATGCAGAGCGGAGAGTCGTTTTTAACCGAATTCACCGCAGTGCTTACAGGATATGCCTCCATTTCTTCCGCCGGGTAAGGAAGAAGGAGCTGCTGAAGTTCCCGGGGATCGGCAGTTCCCCGTTCGACCCAGCGCAGCTCGTCTTCCGGACGAAGAATAGCCGGCATTCGGTCATGAATAGGTTCCATTAGGGCATTGGGCGGGGTTGTGATGATGGTGCAGGTTGCGAGCTTACTACCGTCTTCCTGGAGCCAAATGTCGTACAAGCCGGCCATGCTGAATATTCCGCCGTCTTTAAGTCTGATTCGGTATGGGCGTTTGCCGTTTTCTGTCCTGCGCCATTCATAAAACCCATCTGCCGGAATCAGGCATCTTTTGCGCTCAAAAGGGCGTCTATAGGCCGGTTTGTCGAGCAGTGTTTCACTGCGCGCATTGATCATGCGGCTGCCTATGCTTATATCTTTGGCCCAAGAAGGCACCAGGCCCCATCTCAGCTCGCCGAGCCGCAGGCGGCTTCCGTCATGGATGATGGACAAAACCATTTGCGTCGGCGCTATATTATATTGCGGTTGATGATAAGGAATCGAATATCCGGGATCCAGCTCATACCGCAGCATCAGCTCTTCCAGAGAGACAATCAGAGTAAAACGTCCGCACATGCGGCATCAGCCTCCTTTAAACAGGGGCCGGCTGTTCCAATATCATCAAACGATGATCAAATTGAGGCGAGCCGGCCGCTTCTTAAGATATAAGAAAGTATAAGTTTCGGAGCCTTCGCTTCCTTATATCGCAAGAAAAACATCCGCCAAATGCGGTCTGTCTTCTATGAAAGTACGTCGATAGACGTTTTTCTTATTCAGTGTAACGTTATATGCCGCTCTCCGCCACTATGTCGATGATTTGATCCAGCCGGATCCATTCAGTTTCTCCGTCGTCAGCCTTTCTTAAGCGGATCTGCCGCCGGGACATATCAATCCGCAGCACATGGCCTGTAAGCCGAACATTTTCCTTTTCGTCAAAAAGAGTGATTGCGACCAGCACCTTGCCCTGCAGTGCGGATGCCAGTATCCGGGACATCTCCTCTGCGGCCTGCGGGTCAATTAGCGGAGGGGTACGGCGCACAAGCTGCCGCTGATGCCGGATATAGGCTTCCCGGTGCTCCGGCAGCATCATCCGGGATGATTCAAACAAACCGTTGCCTTCGAGTTTTTTGCTCATTTGTAATGGCCCCCAATCCGCAGCGCCCGTTCCTGCGCTTGCCCGGCATCTGCAAGCGAGGCGGCCCGGAGAATGGCGGTTTCGCCGAATCTGAGCTTGATGCTGTCGGTGGCCCGCTCCAGTTCCCGCTTGCGGTCGCGGTTTCCGAACAGAGTAAGCTGAATCAGGGAATCGGGATGGAGATCGGATACGGCCACGCCGACTTTGCGGACGGGCAAGCCGTTCCAGTGACGGTGGAACAGCAAACAGGCTGCGTCAAAGATTTCATCGGTGATGCTGGTGGGATCCGCAAGTTTCATTTGTCTGGAAAAGCCGGTCGGATGGTCGAAATCCGCTCCCTGGCAGCCGACGCTGACAACCGAGCCCATGAGCCCCTTTTCCCGGCAGCGCCGACCGACCTGCTCGCATAGCTCAAGCAGCACGACCCGAAGCTCTTCCCAGCTTGTATAGTCGCGCGGGAGCGTCATCTGATGGCCTATGCCTTTCTGCTGCTGCAGCTGGCTGTGGGGAGTGACCGGGGAAGAGTCGATGCCGCGGGCAATGCGCCACAGCACCTCGCCATTTACGCCCCAACGCTTCGTTAGCCGCGGCAGAGGCGTTTGCGCCAGATCGCCGATCGTATGAATGCCCATTTTATACAGATGGCGGGTCATCCGGGAGCCGACCATAAACATTTCATGCACCGGTTTAGGCCATAACGTCCTGGGCAATTCCTCCCGCTTCATAACAAAGATGCCGCCGGGGATTTTTTTGGCAAATATGTCGCAGGCCATCTTGCTCAGAACTTTGCAATCGCTGATGCCGACCCGTACGTAAATCCCCGTTTCATGCTGCACCTGTTTCTGAATCCGGCGGGCGATTTCGTCTGGACTGCCGAATAAACGGATGCTGCCGGTGACGTCCAGATGCTGTTCATCAATGCTGTACGGCTCCACGAGATCGGTAAAGGATTGAAAAATCTCGGTGATATGCAAAGATACGCGGATATATTCCGCCATCCGCGGGCGGATGACAACCAGATGCGGGCATTTCCGCAGCGCGTCGCCGAGACGTTCGGCCGTCGTCACGCCGTATTTCTTGGCAAGCGGACAGGCGGCCAAAATAATTCCCGACCGGCGGGCCGGATCACCGGATACGACCAAAGGCTTGTCTTGGTATTCGGGGTGGGCGGCTTTTTCCACACTGGCATAAAAAGACTGGCAGTCGGCCAGCATGATGACGCGTTTTTTGGGCTCAGCCATAGGACTCTCTCCTTACTCTTTTTTAAGATGACAGGAACACGTGTTCTTATTTTATTTAGCCTAGCGGATTATTATTCAATTTTCAACCGGAATTATTTGCAAAAAAGGACCTCTTTCCCGCCGGATGTCAAATGCCGTCCCCATTGTTCCTAGTTAAAAAGAAACGGAAAACGCCGTAAAAGAGCCGGGAAAAATAATAGGATAGTCATACCAGTTATATCCACTATTATCCATTTTAATATCGAGTTGGTACTGCAAGTCCCGGACGGGACTCTCTCCTTATTTTTTGTAAAATAAGATTTTCGAAAAACACTGTATTGATGCGGTTTTCCGCTGCTGCTTTATCGGACCATAGTATCAATTTTGTAATCTTTATGGATAAAGATGTTAAAACGACCACAACTTTAGCAATTTTTCGACGTATACATAACCAATTGCCGCGTCAGTCAAGGGAAAACCAGAGCTGCCTCCTTTTGTCTGTGCATGTCCATACACGAACCATAGATGATGCCCGTTTGATGTACAGCCGGGGCCAAGAGGTAGGTCGCCAGATTCTGAAAATTCCTTCCAGTAGCCTAGTTTACAGATGGATAAACTTAGTTGAGAATTGATTTATGAACAAAACTTGAGGGCCGGGCTAAAGAGAGGGCCGCGTCAAAATTGAGGTGAGCATTTTCAGGCGATGATTAAACGCAGAACATTATTCCTCTGGATATCCGCAGCCGTCGTTCTCATTGCCGGAGGGATTGTTGCCGGGTTTATGGCAAGCGCTCCGCCGAGGGCGGTGTTTAAGGATGAAGATGGAACCAAGTTCACATTTAAGACCGAAGGCGACCATTTTATGCGATATGACAGAGATGGAAACTGGAAGGAAATGTTTGTGAAGGGCGTCAATTTAGGGGCTACGGTACCGGGACATTTTCCGGGCGAACTCCCGGCTACCGAGGAGGATTACCTGCGTTGGTTTAAAGAAATCAACGAGATGGGAGCAAACGTCATCCGGGTGTATACGGTGCATCAGCCTGTGTTTTATTCGGCGCTCGCAAAATACAACCAGGATAAAGGCCATGATCCCCTCTATTTCATGCAGGGCATCTGGTCACCGGAGGAAGAGCTGATCGCAAGTCAGGACGCTTATTCGGGCCAGATCGAGGAACAGTTCAAGGCAGAAATCCGGAAAGCGGTAGCCGCTGTGTATGGCGATATTTCCGTTCCGGAAAAGCAGGGAGCCTCCAGCGGGGAATACAAGACGAATGCGGGCCAATATTTGATGGCCTGGCATATCGGGACCGAATGGGACCCGGGAATGGTCAAAAACACGAACAAGACGCATAGTGATGTACCTGCGTACAAAGGCGAGTATTTCTCCGGCACGCAGGATGCTTCTCCTTTTGAAAACTGGCTCGCGGAACTGCTTGACTATGCCGCAGGTCAGGAGAAGCAGTATGGATGGGAACATCCGGTAACTTTCACCAACTGGGTTACGACCGATGTGCTCAGCCATCCCGGGGAACCGCTGTTTGAAGAGGATATGGTAAGCGTGGATGCCAGACATGTCCGGCCAACCGGTTGGAAAGGCGGTTATTTCGCCGCATACCATGTGTATCCGTATTATCCGGATTTCTTCCGGACGGATGGTTCGCTGCAGACGATCAAGGACAAGCAGGGGAACTTCAACACTTACAAAGCTTATCTGCGCCAGTTGAAGGCTAAATTCAAAGACATGCCGATTATGGTTACCGAATATGGGGTGCCGTCTTCTGTCGGGGTTTCCCATTTTGGCGCTGGCGGCAGGGATCAAGGCGGGCATAACGAGCAGGAGCAGGGAGAAATTGATGCTTCGCTGACCCGGGATATTTATGACGAAGGTTATGCCGGAGCGATTTTGTTTATGTGGCAGGATGAATGGTTTAAAAAGACCTGGAACACCATGCCTTTTGAAATACCGGCAGATCGCCGCGCTTACTGGATTAATGTGCTGACGAACGAAAAGATGTTTGGCGTTCTCGGCATGCTTCCGGGCAAAGAGAATCAGGTTATCATCGACGGCAAGCTTAGCGAATGGGACGGGCTGCCGCAGGATGAGGTGCAGCATTGGCAGGGGCAGGTCCCGGGCATACGGGATATGAGAATCACCCATGATGAAGGGTATCTGTACCTTGGCATCGAACTGGAGAAGGACTTCGATCCCAAGACTACCAAGCTTTATATCGGTGCCGATACCATTCCAGGCGGTAACCAGCCTTCCAAGAATCAGCTTCCGGGCAGGAAACTTGAAGGCGGGGCGCTTGAAGCGCTGATTGAAATCGGTAAAGACGAAGAGTCACAGGTAAAAATTGCGTCCGACTATGATTTTCATGCCAGATTGTATGGCAAGGAAGGCTACTGGATGCTGCCGGAGACAAAGCCGGAACAAGATCCGCCGTTTCATCCGTGGAAGCTTGCCATCAGTCTGCAGATGAGCCCGCCGGATACGCGTTTTGCCCATCCGTTCATCGACAAGACGATCGGAATGCTGAAAAGGGGGACAACGGACCGCAGCAAGGCCCAGTTTGATTCTCTAACTTCTTGGCAGTACAGCGGTAATATAATAGAGATGCGAATTCCTTGGATGCTCCTTGGCTTTTCTGATCCAAGCTCGCTGCAAGTCATTGATTATAGTCCGCTTAAGCAAGGGAAGGCTTTCAGCACCGTTACGACTGACGGAATCCGGCTGATTCCATGGCTGGTGCAGAAGGGCGAAACCAAGGCAAGCTGGCCGGGCCAAGCATCGGATACGCTGGATATCCGGAATATTAAGCCGTACACGTGGAAACCGTGGGATACGGTCCATTACAGCGAACAGCTGAAGCAAAGTTATTATGCAATGCAAAAAGTGTACAGTGAGCTGAAATGAGCAAAAAAGGAAACTTCATCCGGTGGAAATTTTAACATGTAGGGATGTAGTGATGGCGGCAAAATCAAAAAGCCGAATCCAATAGCCGAATTGCAACGGATCTTGCAAATCCTGAAAGGAGGAGACAGCAAACATGTTCTCGCATTTATACGCCGCATATGTATTTATTTATGTTTGTCTTGCGCTCATCAGCTTGGGCATTATTCTTCTCTTTCTGATGAAAATCTCGCATAACAAAGAACTGCGGCGCAGGGAATTTTATGAGCTCAAACATCAAGATTATTTTAAGTACCTTCAGGCCCATCTCGGAGAAGAAGGGCGGCTTCAGCTTCCTCCGGGCAAGCTTAAGCCGCTGGAGCGGAGGGTGATTCAGGACAAATTCATGGAGTGGATCGAACTGTTCAGAGGGGAGTACCGCAACCGGTTGATTCAGCTTTGCAGGGATGCGGGATTTGTGGAAGAGGATCTGAAGGCTTTAAACAGCCTTGTGTACGGACGCAGGCTTAGGGCTGCGTACCGGCTGGGAGGCATGCGTGCCGGGGAAGCGGTGCCGGCTCTTCTGCAAATGCTGCGGAAAGGCAAATACAGCTCGCTTTCCATCGTGGTGGCGCGTTCCATCGCCAAAAGCGCGCAAACATCCGGAGATGTGCACGAAATGCTGCGCTGCTTGCTTGCGCATGGCAAACCGATCCATCATCTGGCCGCGGATATTATGCTGGAAACGGGACTGGATGCCGGCAGTATCCTGACGGAGCTGCTTGATGATCCGGATCCGGCGCTGGTCAAGGTCGGACTTGTGGCCATGTGGGGACAAGCCGTACCCGAAGTTATGCCGGTGCTCGGGCGGCTGGTCGGCTCCGAGGAAAAGGATGTCCGCGCCGAAGCGGTCAAGCTGTATCTCAGCTCCAATCCTGCGCTTAAGGATGAAACCATCGTTAAACTGATGAATGACCATGATTGGGAAGTCCGTGCGGAGGCAGCCAAGGCTTTGGGTCCGCTGCATGCTGCCGGAAGTATCCCGCTGCTCGTCAAGGCGCTGCAGGACCCCAGTTGGAAGGTGCGGCATAACAGTGCCGGAAGCTTGGCGGCTCTTGGCGAAGCCGGGTTTGAAGCACTGTGCCAGGCTGCGGTTAGCGGAACCGGCATACAGCGCGAGGCTGCGATTCAGCGCATCGAGCAGGTCATGGAGATGGAGCAGAAGCACAGCGCAATCGAGCAAATGGTGGCCTACAACAAGAAGCGGCTCATTCACAACCGTTATTTCGGGGTGAAGCAGCCGGTTAAACGGATGACGGGCGTAGCCGCGGTGGGAGGAGATTACTCTGCTTAGAGAGATACTGCTGTATTACGGGATGGTAGCGATCTATTACGTCATGATCGTCAATGTTTTATATTTTACGATTATGGGGCTTTCTTACCGAAGCATATCAACGATAGCCCGCAGAACCAAGTATTCCAGCTACAATACGCTTTCCGGCTCCGAGCTGGTGCCGCCGGTATCATTGCTGGTGCCGGCCTATAACGAAGAGCTGACGATCATCGAAAATGTATATTGTCTCATGACGCTGAATTACCCGACCTATGAGGTGATCGTCATCAACGACGGATCCAGCGATCAGACGCTTTCCGTCCTCATCTCGGAATTCAAGCTTGAAAAGATGGCGAATCCGGATATCCGGGGGACCATTGAGACGCAAAACGTAAGAGGCATTTACCACAATTCCGATTATCCGCATCTATTTATTATAGATAAGGAAAACGGGGGTAAGGCGGATTCGCTGAATGCCGGCATCAATTTATCGCATTATCCGCTTATTTCTTCGATCGATGCGGATTCGCTGTTGGAGAAGGACGCCCTGATCCGTATGGCCCGCATGTATATGGAGAATCCGGAGGAAACGGTGGCCATCGGCGGCGATGTCCGCATCGCGAACGGTTGTCTGATCGAAAACGGGGCCGTCCAAAAGGTATCGCTGCCGCGGAAAATATGGCCGATGTTTCAATCCATCGAATATCTGAAAGCTTTTCTCGGCGGGCGGATCGGCTGGAGCCGCATGAACGGCCTGATCATCGTCTCCGGAGCTTTCGGGCTGTTCCGCAAGGACTATGTGATTGCCGTAGGCGGCTACCGCGGAGGTTATCCGGGAGAGGACATGAACATTATCATCAAGCTTCACCGATACATGCTCAGCCATAAGCTGCCTTATAAAGTGGCTTTTTGTCCCGAGGCGGTTTGCTGGACGCAGGCCCCGGATTCGTACAAGATCATTTCGAACCAGCGGAAGCGCTGGGGGCGCGGGAACCTGAAAAACATGATTGAAAACCGCGGCATGTTGTTTAATCCGAAATACAAGGTCATGGGCATGATTACGATGCCGTACAATGTTTTGTTCGAAACCTTGAATCCTTATTTCAGAATCACGGGCCTGTTGGCTCTGATAGGATATACGCTTTTGGATATGACGCATTGGCGCATATTGCTGACTTTCTTTCTTCTTAATTTCCTGAGCGGCTATTTGCTGAGCGTGGGCGCCATTGTTCTGGAAGAGATTGCGTTTCGCAGATATAAGAAACTTTCGGATCTGTGGAAAATGCTTCTTTTCTCGGCGCTGAAATTTGTCGGCTACCATCAGCTTGGCGTATTATGGCGGGTTCAGGGCCATATTCAGTACCTTCGGAAAAACAATTCCTGGGGAACGATGACAAGGCAAAGCTGGAAGGAAGAAAGCAAAGCGGCCTAACCGCGTGATTCGGCACTACCGGGTACAAATGTTTAATTTATAGCATCGCAACTTCTTGGAAAGGTGGGAATTGATCATGCCAGAGTCTGCAACATTGCAGCGTGAAAAGGGAACTGATATCTATTACAGCCTCGGAGAGCATCTCAAGGAAAAATCCCGTGAGCTTTGCGGAGTCCTGTTCCTGCATTGCGGGGATTGCGGGAGCCCTTCGCAGCTGAAGGATCGGATACGCGATTTTCTGCAGCATGAACCGGGACTGAAACCGGAGGTGCAGCAAGACAGCTCCACACAGGCGATAGCCGTCCTGCTGCCGGGGCTCACGCTTGACGCGACTCACTACCAGGCGCTGCTGCTGAAGCAGCATTTGCAGGACACGATGGAGAATGTGGAGCCGCGGATCACACTGACTGTTTTTCCGGGACAGGTTGAACCGACACCGGGGGTACTGAGGCAGATGGCCGAATCCACCCGGCTTGATATATCGTCGGACATTCATATTTTCACCAGGGGGGAATCCATCCAGACTCCGGGACGCATTCTGATCGTCGATCATGATGATACGGTCCGCGAGTTTCTCAATATCCGCCTTCAAATGCAAGGTTTTGAAACCTTGGAGGCCATGGACGGTACATCGGCTCTGGAGCTGATTGAAAAATGGGAGCCGGATCTCGTGCTGACGGAGCTTAATCTGTACGGCATCGACGGTTTGCCTTTCATTCATCAGATCCGACAGCTGCCTATCGAGAGCACGCCGAAAATTGTTGTGCTGACCGAGCGGCGGGTGGAGAAGACGATCAGTCAATGTTTTCAATACGGGGTGGACGACTACGTAACCAAGCCGTTTTCTCCGGTCGAGCTGGATGCCCGTATACACCGGTGTTTTCACTGAATCATCCGCTAAAAAACGCAAACAAAAACTACATCTACGGAGGTTGAATGCTTGTGAATCAGGATTATGAGCAACTGTTGAACGCAATTGAGAACAAAAAGGCTGTGCTTGGTGTTGTAGGACTGGGTTATGTCGGGCTGCCGCTTGCCGTTGAAATGGTCAAAAAAGGGTTCACGGTCATCGGTATTGATGTCGATCAATCCAAAATCGATCAGATTTACCATGGGGAATCCTATATTACCGACATCTCTTCGGAGGAACTGAAGGCCTGCGTCGCAAGCGGCCGCTTCAAACCGACAACCGATTACAGCATGATCACGGTGATCGATGCGCTCAGCATCTGCGTGCCGACTCCCCTTAGCGAAAATCAGGATCCGGATACGTCCTACATTACAAGCGTGGTCGATCAAATCAAGCTGTATATGAAACCGGGATTGCTCATTACACTGGAAAGCACAACGTATCCGGGTACGACGGAAGAGCTGATTCAGGCCCCGATTGAAGCGCTTGGTTACCGCGCGGGCGAGAACTTCTTCCTATGCTTCTCGCCGGAACGCGTCGATCCGTCCAATGCCCGCTTTAACACATTCAACACGCCGAAAGTGATCGGTGGAACAACAGCTGCCTGCCTGGAGCTCGGCACCGCCCTCTATTCGAAATATGTGGAACGGGTTGTGCCTGTGTCCACGCCAAAGGTTGCGGAAATGTCCAAGCTGCTCGAAAATACGTTCCGCAGCGTCAACATTGCGTTCATTAACGAAATGGCGATGATGTGCGACCGCATGGGCATCGACATTTGGGAAGTAATCGACGCCGCCGCAACCAAACCGTTTGGCTTCATGCCGTTTTACCCGGGACCGGGCATCGGCGGACACTGCATCCCGCTCGATCCGATGTACCTGTCCTGGAAGGCCAAAGGCTTCCGCTTCTACAGCAAGTTTATTGAGCTGGCGCAATCCACGAATGACAATATGCCATATTACGTGATCAGCAAAACATCGACGATTTTGAACGAATACGCCAAATCGATCAAAAAATCGTCCATCCTGATACTGGGTATGGCCTATAAGCCGGACATCAGCGATTTGCGCGAGTCTCCGGGGCTTGAGGTGTACGAGCTGTTCAAGGAAAGCGGAGCGAATGTGGATTATTATGATCCGTATGCCGAAAGCTTCCGTGACAAACATGGAGAGATCGTAAGCAGCGTGGCTTATGATCAGGCAAAATTCCAAAACTATGACTGCATGGTGCTGATCACGAACCACAGCAGCCTGGATTACGGCAAAATCGCGTCCATGGGCGTACCGATTCTCGATACGCGAAATGCATTCAGCAGCTTCAACGAGCCGCATATTTACAAAATCGGCCATTCCGTGCAGCATCTCGAAGAGCTGAACATGGCTTTGATCGGTTAAAAGCAAATAGAAGAGGGAAGGATGGGAGAGCTATTGGCCAAGGCAAAGGTGAAGCCACACTGGGTCCTGCTTGTCTGTTGCCTGATGCTCCTGCCTTTCCTGTTCAAATCATCGTCCATGGAAGAACAAAAAGCAACCTGGCTATGGGATGCTTCCCTGATTGAAAAACCGGAAGAAATTTTGGATTTCTGCAAGGAACAGGGCGTCAGCGTCATTTTTCTGCAGGTTCAAAAAAGCGTGGGAGCGGAGCAGTACAGGCATTTTATTTCTGCGGCCCATGACGATAATATCGTCGTGCATGCGCTGGACGGCAGACCGGAATGGGCATACCGGAAGCAGCATGGGGAAGCGGATCAATTTATCGATTGGGTTCTCGATTATAACAGCAAAGCCCCTGCGGAAGCGCGTTTCGCCGGAATTCAGCTCGACGTGGAGCCGTATCGTTTGAAACGGTGGGAACGCGATCAGGCCGGAGTCGTGAGCGAATGGAGCCGGAATATGGAAGCATGGGCGGACAAAGGACGTGCCGGCGGGCTATATATGAGCGCAGCCGTGCCTTTCTGGTTGGGCAAAATTGAAGCGGCAGACGGAAACGGCGATTTGAGCCGATGGATGCTGGATCGATTCGATGCCCTGGCGGTCATGTCCTACCGCGACAACGGGCAGCAAATGGTAGATCTGTCCCGCGGAATGCTCAGTATGGCTGATCAGCTTGGAAAATCGGTTTGGATCGGCATGGAGTTGGGATATACGGAAGAAGGAGCGCATGTGAGTTTTCACGGTAAACCGCTGCCGGTTATGGAGGCAGAAATGAGGAATGTGTTCCGGCTCAGCGAGTCCTATTCTTCCTTCGCGGGACTGGCCATCCATCATTACGAAGTATGGAATAAAAAAATCGCCGCGGCACAGCCGAAGGGATAAACAAAGAAGCAGCGTAGGCAATCGACATCAGGACAATCAGGACCAAAAAGGCGTATTCTATGAACTAGCATAGGATGCGCCTTTTCGCATGATCAGCTGTCATCCGCATTCAGACGGATTCCGAGGTAAGCCGACAGCTCCGAAGCCGTCTCCGCCTTTACGTAAGACCACAACATAAAAAACCGCCGCTGGTATCCCCGGCATAAGTAAAGGGCCTCGAATCCTCGGGGACCGCGATTTTCCTCATAGACCCGGATGCCGCGGGTGCGCATGGCTTTGCGGAGATCCGCCAGACGGCGCATGACCTTGCCCTGCACTCCGGACAAACCGCGGATATACACATTAGGCAGCTTGAGGGCAAGCGTATTCAGCGTGCGGATGTCCCGTTCCAGCACATCAAGCAGAATGACATGGAGGATATAGCTTTTGACAAGCAGGGCGTCTTCCTCGGCCGGAGCAGGGGGGAGGGAGGATGCGTTCATGAGAAGCACTTCCTTGAATCAAATATAGGAACTTATGTTCTATTTATATTCATATTACTTGCAAAGTATACATTCCGGCAAGGACCAAATCTTTGAAATGAATCCTTGTTTTTTCTGGTATAATAATACACGTTGGCCATCCGAGCCAAAAGCAAACCATAAGATTTGGGGAGGATTACCATATGATCTTGCACAAGGGAGAAATATTATTTCACCAGGGGGATAGCGGGGAATATTTATACCATATCAAAAGCGGGCTTTTTAAAGTGACGCGTCTCCATGAAAACGGCAATATTGTGCTTTTCAATATTCTGTATCCCGGGGAAACGGTGCCGCATCATTCGCTGATCACTCCCAAAGAAACGCATGGCACGGCGATTGCGCTGATGCGAAGCGAAGTGGAACGGATTCCGGCGGAGGAATGGTACCGCGAGGTGCGGGAGAACCCGGAAAAAGCGCTGGAGATCGCGCTGCTGCTGCAGGAAAAAGTCCGTTTCATGCAAAAAAGGCTGGACCATCTGACGGTGGGAACGCCCGCGGAACGGCTGGAACTGCTGTCGGAGTGGCTGGGGGATTATTCCCATGGCGTGCATTTTACCGATCTCTTGACGCAAGAGGAAATCGGTCAATTGATCGGAGTCCGGCGGGAAACGATCAACCGGCTGTTAAGGGGGCGGTAACATGCTGCATCATGTAGAGATAAATGTATCGGATATCAAGCGGAGCCGGGAGTTTTGGGAATGGTTCCTGACCGGACTCGGCTACGAACTGTTTCAGGAATGGGAGCATGGCATCAGCTTCAAGCAGAAGAAAACTTATCTCGTATTCGTGCAAACGGAAGCGCGATTTATGGACAGTACATATCACCGGAAGGCTACCGGCCTTAACCATTTGGCTTTTCACGCAGCGTCGCGGGATCAAGTTGATGAAATGCTTCGGATGCTGAAGCAAAAAGGGATTCCTGTCCTGTATGAGGACAAGTACCCCTATGCGGGTGGACCGGGGCATTATGCGGTCTTTTTTGAAGATCCGGACCGGATCAAGGTGGAACTGGCCTGTGAAGGCTAATGTCCCCAATAAGACATTAAATCTGAATAGCTGATTAACGGTGGCGGGCTCCTGAAAGGGGCCTTTTTTAACAGTATAGAATTTATAAGTTTTTTTGGGGGTCCCCGCAAAGTATTTGGAATAAGCATCGAAGCATAGGCTCCACTTTGTGGGGTTATTTTAACATATCGGGGTCCCCGCAAAGTAATCGGAATAAGCTTCAAAGGCTACACGTCACTCCGTACTTTTGCTCCGCAAAAGCGCCCCTCTTTGAGAGTCGTCGGAATTCTTTCCGATACTCTTTGTGGGGTTATTTTATTTCGGCGGTTGTCCATTAGTATCGTCCAAGTAACTTTCTTACGAAATAGTGCCTACTTACGAAAAAACTAATGAGTATATAAAATAGGGCTGTAGTTAACGATCAAATGAATAGACAGGAGAGATCATCATATGGAACTTCAATTGGCACTTGATCTTGTGGATATCCCGGAGGCAAAAGAAATCGTAAACGAGGTTGCGGAATATATAGATATCGTTGAAATCGGAACGCCGGTTGTCATTAACGAAGGACTGAGAGCGGTCAAAGAACTGAAAGAAGCTTTCCCTTCCCTGCGTGTGCTGGCCGATCTGAAAATTATGGATGCGGGAGGATATGAGGTAATGAAGGCTTCCGAGGCAGGAGCAAGCATCATTACCGTTTTGGGCGTATCGGACGATTCAACGATTCGGGGCGCGGTAGAAGAAGCCAAGAAACAAAATACCAAAGTCATGGTAGACATGATCAACGTCAAAAACATCGAGGAAAGAGCCCGTGAAATCGACCAAATGGGCGTGGATTATATCTGTGTGCATTCAGGGTATGATCATCAAGCGGCAGGCATCAGTTCTTTTGACGACCTGCTTACCATCAAACGTGTGGTTAAACAGGCTAAAACTGCTATTGCCGGGGGCATTAAGCTGAATACGCTGCCTCAGGTTATCGCTGCAGGTCCCGATCTCGTTATTGTTGGCGGCGGAATCACAAGCCAAGCGGACAAGCGTGCCGCGGCGTCTGAAATGAAGCAATTGGTCAGCAAGGCGTAAAAAGCGATGAAGACGGTCAAATATGCTGCCGAAATCGTGAAGGAACTGCAGCGCTCCGTCACACTCATTTCGGAAGAAGAAACTGAGAAATTGGCTGATCGGATTCAGACGGCGGGGAAAATATTTCTCGCTGGCGCCGGAAGATCGGGTTTCATGGGACGGGCGTTCGCCATGCGTCTTATGCACATGGGGTTCAACGCTTATGTCGTTGGTGAAACGGTGACGCCGGGTATCGGCCCGGATGATCTGCTTATTATAGGTTCCGGCTCGGGGGAAACTCAAAGCCTGGCCACCATGGCCCGGAAAGCAAAACAGCTCGGCGCGTCGGTTGTCACGGTAACGATTCATCCTGATTCCACGCTTGGCAGCCTGTCTGATTTTTCGGTGAAACTCCCCGGAACGCCGAAGGAACAGAAGAATGCGGACGGCGTAACCATTCAGCCGATGGCATCGCTGTTCGAACAGACGCTCATCGTATTATATGATGCCGTTATCCTTGGATTAATGGATCAGAAGGATCAGAGCTCAAGACAAATGTTCGGCAGACATGCCAACCTGGAGTAGACTACAAATTTTAAAAGACAGACTGGATACCCCTACTGCTTGCAGTGGGGGTTATTACATTAGATTTGGCTGCCGCAAATGTAGTATTCTAAAAAGGGAGGTGGCATAATGGCAACGGAAATTAAAGACCGGATCAATCTTAAGGAAATTAATTGTGAAAAAGAACTGACGCTTGCCGTCATCGGCGGTAAGTGGAAGTTGATTATATTGTGGCATTTGGGCATGGACGGAACGAAACGGTTTGGTGAACTCAAAAAATTGATCCCGCATATTACGCAAAAAATGCTTACCAACCAGCTCCGCGAACTGGAAGATGATCAACTGATCTCGAGAAAAGTATACCCGGAAGTTCCGCCTAGAGTCGAATATACGTTGACAGAATACGGTCAGTCCCTGATGCCGGTGCTCCGGATGATGTATGATTGGGGCAAAAACTACGGTGAGAAGGTGATATGGAAGGATGCCGGTCGCCCATCGTTGATATGAACAAACAGGACCCAAATAAGCCCAACCCGATGCAAGGATTCTTCCGAACATAAAAACAGAATAAAAAAGAATGCCGGACCTATATTTGTGGTTGCCACAGGTCCGGTATTTTTTAGCAGTATAGAATTTATAAGTTTTTTTGGGGGTCCCCGCAAAGTATTTGGAATAAGCATCGAAGCATAGGCTCCACTTTGTGGGGTTATTTTATGTTTTCGCCTGGTTCTGCCGGGCATCTCACCAAAGGCCGGCTGGGCACATATAATGGGTTATCTGTATGAAAAGAAAGGAGATAACTCTGATGAGTTACCCCCCGTATTGGGCGTATGCCGCCTCCTATCCTTATTTGCAATCCCATCCGTATTTCTTCTACCCGTACCCCTGCCTCCATTCCGCAATCCGTGAATATCCGCCGGTAGAAACCGGCACGCTGAGGCAATCGATACAGGATTATTACAAACTTATGGAAGAAGGGTATCAGATTTTAAATAAGCTGTCCGAGCAGTCTTTTGCATATCGCATCATGGCTGCCGCCCAGGCGGGCAACAAACAGGAAGTCGACCGGCTGATGAAAACGATCAGCACCACCGCTTCGATCCAATCCGAATTTTCGCCAAGCGGCATCGGCATAACGGTTGATCCGATTTCGCACAATCACTCTTGCTGCAAACTGGTCATGTTTCTGAGATGGGGGAGTTAGCTCGCGAGACCCCCGTCTTACAGAGTGTCTGCAGGACCAAAAAATTCATAGTGGATCCGCTCAGCCGGCACGCCCCAATCATTCAAAGCCTGATGGACGGCGCGCATGAAAGGAAGCGGACCGCAGAAATAGAAGTCGGATTCCAGAGAAGCAGTTTCCCGAAGCCAAGACAAATCGATAAACCCGGTTTTATCGCAGACGTCACCCGCTGCAGGTTTTTCGTAACAGACATATGATTTCAACTGCGGGTGCGATGCGTCCAACTGTTTGATATGCTCTTTCATCGCATGAACTTCCCCGTTCACCGCCGCATGGATAAAGGTAACCTTCCGTTCAGGCTGCTCCTTCAGCACGGTTTCCAGCATGCTGACCATCGGGGTCAGGCCGACGCCGCCACTGATCAGCACAAGCGGCATAGTCTTTTCCATATCCAGGGTAAAGGAACCGGCCGGCGCGCTGATTTCCAAAATATCCCCTTCATTGATGCGATCATGTAAATAAGTTGATACTACGCCTTCAGATTTCCCTTCCACAGATCCTTCCCGTTTAACGGAAATGCGGTAGCAGTCCCCGCCCGGAGCGGCAGACAAGCTGTAATGGCGGATATGTGTATAGTTTTGATCATCCGGTTTAACCCGCACGGTGATGTATTGCCCAGGCAAGTACTCCGAAATTGCGCCGCCATCCTGCGGTTTCAAATAGAAGGAAGTAATAACGGCGCTTTCCTTGATTTTGCGGTCGACTACAAACGAACGGAATCCGCGCCAGCCGCCCGGAGCCGCTTCGGCTTCCCGGTACATTTCGGCTTCGACGCCGATAAAGGCATCGGCGATTACGCTGTAAGCTTGTGCCCAGGCATCCAGAATTGCAGGCGTGGCCGCATCGCCAAGCACTTTTTGGATGGCGGCAAGCAGATTTTCGCCGACGATCGGATAATGCTCCGGCAGAATATTGAGGGCGCGATGCTTGTGGCCGATTTGCTTGACGACAGGCAAAATGTCCTCAAGGTGATCAATGTGCGCGGCCGCCGCGTATACGGCATTCGCCAAGGCTGTAGGCTGTTTGCCTTCCCGCTGATTCGCGTGGTTGAATATGTTCAGCAGTTCGGGATGGTTGTCGAACATCATTTGATAAAAGGTGGTTGTAATTTCTTTTCCGTGTACTTCCAGGACAGGAACGGTAGATTTGATAAGGTCAATGGTTTCTTGCGTCAGCATAATAAATTCCCCTTTCCCTTGCTTTGTTCGTGCTTCCGCTTTTAAGTATAGAAAAGGGGTTATGGGGGAATTGTGATTGCCGTCACTGTAAAAATTGACAAAATGTGAACAAACAAAGCTTGGCAATGACGAGTTTCACAACAAGTGGATGGAAATATGCCAATTTGAGGAAAAATATTCGTTTTTCAAAGCAAACGGTTTAGCGAATGCCCGGAGTTGTGCTATAATATAATAAGAAAAGAAACAAAACAAAAAAAGAAAGGATCAGGATACCATGTGTCCCCGAAGGAACAATCCCCAAAGGACGATTTGGAAACGTTATGATCTCTCTTACACTTAGCTCCCTTTCGTAGAGTACAGTCACCTGACGCTTAAAAGGACGTACAAACTCTGCGAAAGAAGGAAGCTCAAGATGCGAAGGACCAAGTCCTGCAGGTTTCTGCCTTATTGCAGTGGTTTGTCACATCCCTGACCAACCTACTACGATTAGAGGGAACCTGTATGAGGAAGAAAGACCATTTTATTTCTAAGCTCGAACCTATTTTTATGATGTTGTTTGGAACTTTTTTGCTGGCATTTGCGTATTATCACATCAATTTTCAGAATCATTTATCAGAAGGCGGTTTTGTTGGCTTGTCTCTGCTTGGCAAATATGTGCTTGGCATCAATCCGGCGCTGAGCATGCTGTTGCTTGACATTCCGGTCATTCTTGTCGCCATGCTGTTGAAAGGCCGTAAATTTGTGATGAATACGCTGATTGCGACATTTTCGTTTTCAATCTTTTACGAATTGCTTGAACGCTATTCGACGCTGGTGATCGACCTGCATAACAATCTGCTTTTTGCGGCAGTGTTGTCCGGTTTGGTCACTGGGTTCGCTACGGGACTGGTTCTCCGATTTGGGGGAGCTACCGGCGGAGATGATATTTTAACCCTGCTCATTAGCCGCTGGAGCGGACTGAAGGTAGGCACCGTATTTATTTTGATGGATGCCTTCGTGCTGCTGCTGTCCTTGTTTTATCTGCCGCTGAAGGAAACGCTGTTTACGATTTTGGCGGTTGGCATTGCCGGGCGGACCATAACATTCACACTCACATTCACATTCCGTAAGGGAAAAGCGAACGTCACCGCAGTACCCGAATCGGCTTCATCCCAAACAGTGGCCTCCAAACCCGTGCATGCGATGCGGAGCGCTCACTAACAGATAACCTCCTGATTCTCTGGAATCGGGAGGTTTTTTTGTGAGGCGAGGCGGGGCCAGGATGAATCAAATGGGTAGATATTTACATCGATTGGTTTATAATGGGTAAATACCCATAAAAGTACGTGTTCAAAAACCCACCATTGAATCGCGTCGCTCATTCTTGAATTGACCTTCGATTGGTTGGTTTTCTTAAGATATCAGAAAGTACACTTCAAAGGAATCTGCATCCTGATATCGCAAGAAAAACTACCGCTAAAGGTGGTCTGTCTGCTGTGAAGGTACGTCAATAGACGTTTTTCTTAAGATATCAGAAAGTACACTTCAAAGGAATCCGCATCCTGATATCGCAAGAAAAACTACCGCTAAAGGTGGTCTGTCTGCTGCGAAGGTACGTCACTAGACGTTTTTCTTAAGATATCAGAAAGTACACTTCAAAGGAATCTGCATCCTGATATCGCAAGAAAAACTACCGCTAAAGGTGGTCTGTCTGCTGTGAAGGTACGTCACTAGACGTTTTTCTTAAGATATCAGAAAGTACACTTCAAAGGAATCCGCATCCTGATATCGCAAGAAAAACTACAGCTAAAGGTGGTCTGTCTGCTGTGAAGGTACGTCACTAGACGTTTTTCTTAAGATATCAGAAAGTACACTTCAAAGGAATCCGCATCCTGATATCGCAAGAAAAACTACAGCTAAAGGTGGTCTGTCTGCTGTGAAGGTACGTCAATAGACGTTTTTCTTATCAAAAGCGGACTTTTTGAACAACCTCTAAAAAGGAGATTTACGGCATGGTTCAACTCATTGCCATATTGATGTTTACGGTAGTCATTCATACGGTGGACAGCCTTTCATACGCTTTGCGTTTGGGCGGGCTGCGGAGCAGGCGGATTACGCTTGCTTTATCGCTTTCTGGTCTGCTTGTGCTAGTGTCGCGCACCTCGAATCTCGCCCAGGGACCGATGGTTGGGAATATGGTGGATCAAGCGCTGAGATTCCCGGATTTTGTTCTCGAGCCAAGGCTTCACGGCATCATTGCGGCGGCTACGGGCGGAACGCTGCTGGCTATGCTGCTGTTTCCGAGCGCCGTTAGATTATGCTCCCGCATGGTCGTCCATTTGGAAGCGGCCGGATCCATTCCGAAAATGGCCAGAAACCTGCTCTCTCTCGCCAAATGGCGCAATGGACTCACTTATTTTAAACGTCCGACCTTCGGGATGCTGCGCTCTTTGCTGCACGGTCCGCTGCCTAAAAGATTGCTGCTGCTGAATATGGTTGTAACGGCGATTTACACCGTCGGCGTGCTGTCTTCATTGTATGCCGCTTACCTGTGGCCTGCCTTCCGGCTGACGGCTTCGACCTCATCGGGATTGATCAACGGGGCAGCGACCATCTTATTGACGCTGCTGATCGATCCGCGGATTGCTTTGCTGTCCGACAAAACATTGCGGGGCGAGACAGGGCTTGGAAGCATGAATCGTGTTTTCGGGCTGATGATGGTATCGCGCATGCTGGGGACAATGCTGGCCCAACTGCTGCTTGTTCCCTGCGCGTATTGGATCGGTTGGATTATTGGATGATACCGCAGAATGAGGTTGATTTTTTGATATCGTTAGGAGATTGGGAAACAGCGGCCGGGGTTTTCCTCCATTGAGGCGATGCCACCAGGCCATGCAGGGATTCTAACGAAACTGGGGACCGTTATTTTGGCAAAACGGGTCCCCGAAATTTTCCAACGAAACTGGGTATCGCTATTCGGCAAAAAAGCTGGTGATAGGGCGGTTTTTTGCTCAAATAACGATATGGGGTTTCGTTAGATTCAAAAAGCCGCGTATTTGCGGTTAATAACGATGCTCAGTTTCGTTAGCGCTGACGGCCAAAGGGAAAACGTCAATCGGCGTGCTTTCTAAGAAGCGAGGGGCGCGATAGCGGAATTTTTCTTGCGATAACTTGCAATAATTTGCGATAACAACTTGCCGATAACTTGAAATAAATTCCTGTAATTTGAAATAACTCGCATTAACTCGCGATAACTCGCATTAATTTGCAATGGATTGCATAGCTTGCAATAACTCGCATTAACTTGCAATAACTTGCAATTATAGAGTTTAAGCTCCGCTTATAAATTCCTCAATCAAAAAAAACGGCTGCTTTCCGCAGCCGCCCAGTTTAAACGGACGCATATGCAATAGCCAAAGCGCATCCGGTCTCCTTTAATCGAACAAAACTTTATATTCGCCGTAACCTTCCTTGTCGAGATCCTCTTTCGAAATAAACCGCAGCGCGGCAGAATTGATGCAGTAACGGAGGCCGTTTGGTCCCGGCCCGTCGTCAAACACATGGCCCAGATGCGAGTCGGAGCTTTTGCTGCGGACTTCGGTGCGGACCATCATATGGCTCAGGTCCAGCTTTTCCTTGATGTTGTAATCTCGGATCGGACGCGTGAAGCTTGGCCAACCGCAGCCGGAGTCGTATTTGTCGCGGGAGCTGAATAGAGGTTCGCCGGAAACGATATCCACATATATGCCTTCCCCGTGATGATCCCAGAATTCATTCTGGAATGGAGGTTCGGTGGCATTGTTTTGCGTAACCTCGTATTGAATCGGAGTCAAACGCCGTTTAAGCTCGGCTTTTTCTTTTTCCGGAGCCCAGGCTTGCTCCAAAAAATCTTCCCGGCCCGATCCTTTGCGGTATCGTTTGTAATGTCCGGGATTCTTCTTATGATAATTTTGATGATATTCCTCGGCCGGATAAAACGGCTTGGCAGGCAAAATCGGCGTAACGATCGGTTTCTCGAAACGGCCGCTTTGCGCAAGCTCGGTTTTGGAGGCTTCGGCTAGAAGGCGCTGTTCTTCCGTATGATAAAAAATGGCTGTTTTGTACGAATGCCCGCGGTCATGAAACTGCCCGCCCTCATCTGTAGGGTCGATCTGCTGCCAGTACAGCTCCAGCAATTTATCGTACGGGAAAATCTCGGGATTGTACGTAATTTGTACGGCCTCGACATGGCCTGTCGTGTCCGAGCAAACTTCCTCATAAGTAGGGTTTTCGGTGTGGCCGCCCGTGTAACCTGACTCGACCTTGATGATGCCTGGCAAATCTTCAAACGGGGCTACCATGCACCAAAAGCATCCGCCTGCAAAGGTCGCTTTTTCCTGATGAACCGCTTGTAAATCGCTCATGATATCACTCCGTTTCCGTTATTGAAAAACTACCGCTAAATGCGGTCTGTCTTCTTAGAAAGTACGTCGATAGACGTTTTTCTTAAGATGATAGAATTTATAAGTTTTCTTGCTACGCTGAACAATTCTTTCATCGCAAGAAAAACTACCGCTAAATGCGGTCTGTCCTCTTAGAAAGTACGTCGATAGACGTTTTTCTTATTATAATCGATACGCAGGGCAGAACCAAGAAAATGCAGTTTAAACAGACAACTTTTTCCGTTTGTAAAGGAAAAACATCGTTCCGAGCAGCAGCACGTAACCGGCGATAACGGCAATGGCCGCAAACGGATGCTTCATGCCTTCACCGCCCAGAAAAGCATACAGAAAGATGCCGGGAAGTTTGCCGATGCCGGAAGCGGCCGTATAGAGCCAGAATGGAATCGAAGCGACACCCGCAAATACGTTGACCGCCATCTGCGGAATCACGGGGATCAAACGGCCGGCCGCCACGCTGACAAAAGGGTGGGTTTCGGTCCATGCCGTAAAGGACTCCAAGGTTTTAAACCGGCCCAGATATTTGCGCCCGTGTTCTCTGAGAACCGTCTTGGCCAGAGCATAGATGATTGTCGCTGCGATCATGGTACCGAGCCAACTGACGGCTGCGGCCCAAAAAGTACCGAAGGAGAAGCCGAGCGCGGCAATCACCAGCTTGTAAGGGATGATCGGAAACATGGCGATCAAGGTTGCGAGGACGACAAGAATAGGGAAGGAGCCATGCTGATGCAGGTAGTCCATGATCGGATCCCGGTATATAAAAACGGTAATAAGCACTGCTGAATATAAGGCGGCAAGAAGCCATTTTTTCATGCGGTTCCCTCGCTTGCGGATAATCTGTAGGAATGGATTCATCATACCAGAATCATACCAAATGAAGGAGGGAAAAATAAAATGATGGAATTATGCGAGACGGTCTGCTATAATGATGCCAATAAGTGAATAGTTCCCAAAGGGGAGTAGCTCATGCAATAAAGTCGTCATTACGGGATAGAATCCCCGGCTTTATTGGCAACATTACGTTGTTTTGCGAGACCTTTGCCTGATTTTCATTAGGTAAAGGTCTTTTTTGATGGATAAAAAGCGCCATTGCCTGATGAAGGTAAGGGCGCTTTTAAGTTTTTTGGGTTCCCCGCAAAGTATTTGGAATAATCATCGGAGCATAGGCTCCGCTTTGTGGGGATATTTCAAGCGGCGGACTAATCATAGCAATCATTTCAATCCGGGAGAACATTTCCCAAGAACTAGGAGAGGTGGAAGGAAAATGGAATTGTTAACCATGCAATTTTGGACAGCCCTGATGTCGATTGTCATCATTGATCTGGTATTGGCCGGAGACAATGCCATCGTCATCGGTCTTGCCGCGCGCAACGTCAGAAAAGAGGATCAGAAGAAGGTCATTTTATGGGGGACAATCGGTGCGGTAATCATCCGGGTGATTGCAACCTTGCTTGTCGTAAAGCTGCTGCTGATTCCGGGACTTCGTCTTGTCGGCGGGCTTGTGTTGATTTGGATTGCCTACAAACTGCTGATTGATGAGAAAAAACATGATATTTCAGCTGGAAATCAAATGTGGGCGGCCATCCGCACCATCATTATTGCGGACGCCATGATGGGGCTCGACAACGTGCTGGCCGTAGCTGGCGCGGCTCATGGAGATTTTCTTCTCGTTGTCGTCGGCCTGGCGATATCGATACCGATCATGGTTTGGGGAAGCACGATTTTCATGAAGCTGACGGAACGCTTCCCTGTCATCATTACCTTTGGGTCGGCGATTTTGGCTTGGACCGCTTCGAAAATGCTGGTAGGAGAACCGATGATTCATGGGCTTTTTGCAAATCCGGTCATCAAATATGGTTTTGAGCTTGTTGTGATCGCGCTGGTAGTCGTGTTTGGTCTGCGTTCCAAAAAGAAAAAAGAGCAGGCGGCCAAAAGCCGGGTGGTAGGGACGAACTAACGAGTACCCGGGAAGCGAAAGAAAGATATACTCTTATTTTGTTTCCTTAGCAAAGAAGGTATAATGTGTATCGATCCTATGGCGGAAATAAACAACGGATTTGAATCAACTGTTGTCCTGGGAGACGGAAGCGGTTTTTGTTCACAGCAGGGGCAGCTGGCACAGGATGGGGCGGGACGTTTGGCAGCTGGGATACGATTCCGGAACGTCGGGGGTTTGCCGGAGCGGTGAATCATTTTTCGGAGTGTATCTCCCATCCTGAGCGCTCCTCTATCCGCGCCGATCTGGGATTATAGGCAGCCATGAACTGGCAGCAAGAATCGCGGACAATAATGAAAGGGAAATGTGATATGGAAGAACACCGCAAAACAATCGAAGAAAACATCATCGAAAGCTACCGCCAGGACGAGGATATGATGATTCTCGTATTTGCCCAATGGTGCGTCAATGAGGGACTGGACCCGGAAGAGCTGTACCAACAAGCTTATCCGCAGCAGCAGAGCAACGAAAGGCTGCAGCGGGTGCTGGAGCTGACGGTGCCTAAAGAAGAAGCGGGGCCTATACCGGATGATACGGTGCTTGGCGTATTGTCCTTGTTCGGCAATGAAGACCTGGCTTTTGTCGTGTCGGAGGCTATTTCAAACAGAGCTCCAAAAAAATAACGGACGGGCCATGATAATGCACCGATGAGCTGGACGGTAGTCTCCGTGCCCGCCCACTACGCCTCAATATGCGTTTTATAATTGTGGACCGACTTTATACAAAACTTATTACGCGCCAGGAGTTGCGCGTGCTGATCATGCGGAAACGTGCATTTCTGCATTTTTTTCACTTCGTTTCAACTTTGGCAATCAATTCTTGCGAAAATGCAACTATTTTCATGATTTACTTCCTGTTTAGGTGTAGCAAGCCAAAAGCCTGCAAATTATTTCAGGCTGCTGAAAAACCCCCTGTTTTTTGCAGGGGGTTAAGATTTGCCTACATTGCCTCAACAATGGGGTCATAAGAATCGTTTAAATCGATTTTTGTTTTAAAAGCCACCACATAAAAATGGAAGTTTCCAAAAGTCTTCCGGACTTTCCCACGGCCTGGCAGATGCAGCTATGCGCATCTTAAGCTTTAATGGAATACCGTTGAAGGGACATATTTGTTTTTGAATCAGATTTTGCAAAATTCGATTCCAGACGCTCCCGGGAAGAATACATAGACGAACTAACACGAAAATAGCCCTAACGGACACCACGGCCGCTAACGGACACCACGGCGGCTAACGGACACCACGGCCGCTAAGTGGCTAAAAACAGCCGTTTTTAAATCCTAACGGACACCACAGCGCTTAATTGCCTCAAAACACCGCCAAAAGAGAAATTTTCACCAAATAGCAGCATCTGTGTCCGTTAGAAATCAAAATGGTCGAAATTGCTCTCAATAGCGGCCGCGGTGTCCGTTAGAGTTTTGCAGTCGTGTTCTACATATTGCTTGAATAAACCTTTCATAATAAATAAATTAGGGTATTTGATCAGTGACATGATGAAATTGATTCTTGAAAGTCGCTTATTGGATTTTTGCAAAATCTCGAATATAAACGATTGGTGGCTCGCTTTGGAAATTGTTGCGAAAATACATCTATTTTCGGCACTTAAGTTTGTTATGGATGAAAAGCCTGCAAATTTGCAGGCTTTTTCTTAAACAGGCTCTTTCACCATGAAAACTGCATATTTGCAACCTTCACAAGCACATGAATTTGATCTCTTTACCGAACTGCTTATATCTGCTCTCGATTCGCGATCCGGAACTCCTTGGGGGATTTGCCGAACCGGGAACGAAAGACGCGGTGAAAATACGTATAGTTGGCAAACCCGGAGGTTTCGGCGATCGTTTCAAGGGACATCGGGCTGAATATGATTCGCTCCCGCGCCATATCGAGGCGGACATCCAGCGTATATTGCATGATGCTTGTGCCGAAGGCTTCCTTGAACAGATGTACCGCGCGGGAAACGCTGATTCCGACATGGGCGGCCACATCTTCCAGTTTAAAAGAAAAGGAGGCGTTCTCCTCGATATAATGCTTGATGCGGTAGGCCAGATAGGTTTTCGGCGTCGTCGAAGGATGCTCGCGCAGCAGGCGGTCCGTTTCCAGGCATAATATGCGCATGTAATATTCTGATATTTCGGGAAATGGATTGGCGATTTTGCGCTGCTCCAAGACGATTTGCCGGAAAAGACCGAGAATCGTCTCATTTAATGGCACCTTGATCTTTGTCGGGCGTTTTTGCCTGGACCACCACTCGTCAGCCCAGCTTCCGCCAAAAAAGATATGATAATCCCCGCTTTCGACCGCAAGCTCGTTTTGAGCGTTCAGCTCCTCGTCGATTTTCAGCTCATAGGGTTCATCCGGCGAAAAAATAAGCAAGTCTCCGGCTTCGATCTGCACCAGCTCGCCATTGACGCGAGCGCGGCATTTTCCGTCGGTTTGCAGCCGCATCAAATAATTTTTGACCCCGTACATTTCGGTCATAAAAAAAGGTTTGCGGTGAAATGAGAAACCTGCTGTATATACATGTACTGTGTCTAGCGCGGTCATACGATAACTCCTTTTGATGATTAGCGAATTTCATGGGAAATCCAATGCTTTTAAAAAATAATGACCAGATTGTTCATGTTTTAATCATATTATTCATTTTAATATAAATGAATTCGGAATACCATGGGTACTAGATTGTTGATTCAAGCCCGATGCTTTGCGAGGGTGGTGCCTACATAGGGGCTTGGCTAGGCAAAGTCACGGGGCAGGCTGTATCCGGAAGCGGCGAAACTTTAGATCGGCTTATTCAGAGGGCTGGAAGGCGCGTGGAGCGGGTGAAGAAGTTTGCGGTTGCAAACGCATACAATTCGAACGCTGCTAAAGTCCGCGTATGGCCGGAAAATCTTCATCAATCCCAAAAATCAGGAGTGAGGCAAACATGTTGAAGCTGGGTTTGCAGTTGTACACGGTTCGTGAGCAAATGGAGAAGGATTTTGAAGGTACGCTGAAGAAAGTAGCAGAGCTTGGATATCAAGGCGTAGAATTCCATACCTTTTTTGGGCGTCCCGCAGCCGAGGTCAAAGCGCTGCTGGATCAATACGGTCTGGTTGCGCTTGGCACGCACACGGGGTACGACCGCATGCTGAACGCCTTGGACGAAGAGATTGCCTACAACAAAGAAATCGGAAACACTAATCTGATCGTGCCTTATTTGATGGCCGAAGAACGCCGCTGGAGCGAGGTATTCGCTAACCTCAAGCAAATCGGTGAGCACTGTGCCAAGCAGCAGGTAACGCTTCTGTACCACAACCATGATTTCGAGTTCACCGAAAAAATCGGGGATAAAACGGTGTTCGACTCCATGTATGAGGAGATTCCATCAGACCTGCTCAAAGTGGAGCTGGACAGCTGCTGGGTACACTATGCGGGATATGATCCCGTTCAGTTCATCCAGTCCTATGCGGGACGCCTTCCGATCGTGCATTGGAAAGATGTGCGCAGACAAGAGGACGGTTCCCCGTTGACGGTAGAACTTGGTCAAGGCGAAGTGGATTTGAAGGCCGTGGCCGAAGCTGCCGACAAAGCAGGCGCGGAATGGATTGTGGTAGAGCAGGATTACTGCCAAAATCCACCTCTGGAAAGCATTGCAATAAGCATGGAATGGATCAAAAATTATGTTCAAAATGGAGGACCTGTTCATGTCTAATTCAACTCAAACATTAAAAATTGCAATTATCGGCTGCGGCGGCATCGCGAACGGCAAACATATGCCGAGTCTGGCCAAACAACCGCAAGTCCAAATGGTGGCTTTCTGCGATATCGTGAAGGAACGCGCCGAAAAGGCGGCTGCGGAATTCGGGGTTGCAGGCGCTAAAATATATACGGATTACCACGAGCTGCTGAAAGATGAAACCATCGACGTCGTTCATGTATGTACGCCAAATGACTCCCACTCGGAAATTACCGTGGCATCGCTTGAATCCGATAAGCATGTCATGTGCGAAAAGCCAATGGCCAAAACGGCGGCCCAGGCCAAAGAAATGGTAGAAGCTGCACGCCGTACCGGCAAAAAGCTGACCATCGGCTACCAAAACCGTTACCGCAATGACAGCCTTTACTTGAAAGAACTTTGCGAAGCCGGAGAACTCGGCGACATTTACTTGGGCAAAGCTTTGGCGATCCGCCGTCGTGCGGTTCCGACCTGGGGCGTATTTTTGGATGAAGAAAAACAAGGCGGAGGCCCGCTGATCGATATCGGCACGCATGCTCTTGACTTGACGCTCTGGCTGATGGACAACTACAAGCCGAAAAGCGTGCTTGGTTCCACATTCCATAAGCTTGGACACCGCAAAAACGCGGCTAATGCATTCGGACCATGGGATCCGGAAGAATTCAAGGTGGAGGATTCCGCTTTCGGTTTCATCACCATGGAAGACGGGGCAACCATTATTCTGGAATCGAGCTGGGCGCTGAACGTTGTGGAAACCGGCGAAGCCAAAACGATCCTTGCGGGTACTGAAGGCGGCGCGGATATGAAAGACGGTCTCCGCATTAACGGAGAGAAGCTGAGCCGTTTGTACGATACCCAAATCGATCTGAACGCCGGCGGCGTGGCTTTCTACTCCGGATCGGCGGAAAGTGAAGCGGACCGGGAGCAAAGATTGTGGATCGAAGCGATTCTCGAAGACAAAGAACCTTTGGTGAAACCTGAGCAGGCGTTTGTCGTGACGCAAATTCTTGAAGCGATTTATGAATCTGCCAAAACAGGCAAAGCCGTATATTTTGAATAATTAGCATCAAGAAAAGGGAGGAATTTTCGGTGAAACTCGGCGTATTTATGGTATTGTTTGGCGGCCGCAAGCTGGAAGAGGCACTCGATTATGTTGCTTCCAAAGGTTTGAAGGCTGTTGAGATCGGAACCGGAGGCAATCCGGGCAAAGCTCACTGCAACCCTGCGGAGCTGCTTGAAAGCGAAGTAAAGCTGAAGGAATTCAAGCATGCGGTGGAATCCCGCGGTCTGATGATCAGCGCGCTGAGCTGCCACGGTAATCCGCTTCACCCGCAAAAACATTTGGCCAAGGCGGATCATGAGGATTTTGTAAATACCGTGAAGCTGGCCGAGAAGCTGGGCGTTGAAGTGGTGAATACTTTTTCGGGCTGCCCGGGCGATCATGAGGATGCGAAGTACCCAAACTGGCCGGTGGCGCCTTGGCCTAATGATTATCAGGAAATTTTGGCTTGGCAGTGGGAAAACAAAGTGATTCCGTATTGGACGGAGCAGGCTAAGTTTGCCGCCGACCATCATGTAAAAATCGGTCTGGAGCTGCACGGCGGCTTCTCGGTGCATACACCGGCAACGCTGCTTCGTTTGCGCGAGGCGGCTGGCGAAACGATCGGGGCGAATCTCGATCCAAGCCATATGTGGTGGCAGGGAATCGATCCGGTGCAAGCGATCCATATTTTGGGCCGCGCCGGCGCGATCCATCATTTTCATGCGAAAGATACGGTCGTTGACCCGATCAACGTCAACCGCTACGGCGTAACGGATATGCAGCCGTACACCAACATGTTGGACCGTGCTTGGCAGTTCCGCAGCGTCGGTTACGGCCATGACATCAAAACATGGGCGGACATTATCAGCGCCCTGCGTTTGGTAGGTTATGACTATGTGGTCAGCATCGAGCATGAAGACGGTTTGATGTCTATTGAAGAAGGCTTCTCAAAAGCCGTATCCAACTTACAGCAAGTACTCATCGAAGAGTCGCTTGGCGACATGTGGTGGGTCTAGGGGGAACTTATTTTGATTAACGTAACCATCTGGAATGAATTTGTCCATGAGAATATACATGATGAAGTAAAGGCCGTGTATCCCGAAGGCATTCATATGGCGCTGGCCAATGGTCTTCAAGAAAGCGGATTTGCCATCACGACCGCCACGCTGGATCAGCCTGAACATGGCTTGTCGGAGGGTGTTTTGAACCAGACGGATGTTTTGATCTGGTGGGGGCATATGGCGCACGACCGTGTCAGCGACGAAATTACGGCCCGGGTTGTCCGGCGCGTTCAGGAAGGAATGGGACTTATCGTCCTGCATTCCGGGCATTTTTCCAAGCCGTTTAAAGCCTTGATGGGGACGTCCTGCGATTTGAAATGGCGTGAAGCGGGAGAGCAGGAAATTTTGTGGAACGTTAATCCTTCACACCCGATTGCCGAAGGAATTGACGCATCAGTCATTCTCGAGCATGAGGAAATGTATGGTGAATACTTCGACATCCCAACGCCGGATGAACTGGTGTTCATCAGCAACTTTGCGGGCGGCGAGGTATTCCGGAGCGGATGCACATTCCGCCGCGGACGCGGGAAAATCTTCTACTTCCGTCCCGGACATGAGACGTATCCGACTTACTACAAACCTGAAATCATCAAGATTATCGCAAATGGCGTCAAATGGGCTCAACCAGCCGCCGGCAGCGCGCTTCAGTTTGGCAATGTGCAACCGGTCAGAGCTTTGAATGAGGTGCCTGTCGTATAAGAAAAAGGAAACAAGCGGGAAAGCGGTGGCGTCGATGCTGCCGCTTTTTGCCGTGCATGAAGGGCGATGACAGTCTCCATAAACAAGCGATTCTTTGCCGGAATCGGGTGCATGCGAGTTTTCTTTTGGCTGAAAGTATGTTAAAATGAAACAAACTAACTTAATGTAAGCTTTCATGAGACGTAATGTTGCATGGATCCTGTAAAGAGGTGAAAAACATGAAAGATCAGGATTTAAGCATGTGTCCGCGGTTTGAAACGGCTTTTTCCGTTTTGGGTAAACGCTGGAACGGATTGATTATTTACTCTTTGATGAACGGACCGAAACGGTTCAAGGATATATCCCATATCATACCTTCGATGAGCGATAAAATGCTGTCCGAACGTATGAAGGATTTGGAGAACGAGGGTATTTTGGAACGCCATGTGTATCCTGAAACACCGGTCCGGATCGAATACGAATTGACGGAGAAGGGCAAAGCGCTGCAGCCCGTCATGGACCAGGTTCAGAACTGGGCGGAGCATTGGGTTGAACTTGAGTAGTCACGAACAAACAACCTAAATTTCGAAAATCAGGGTTACTGTAACGATAAACCTTCCTTTCATGTCGAGGGGAGGTTTTTTGTTGCAGGAAAAAACAGCATCCGTTTGCCGGTTGTTTGAAAATGGACGTTTTTGCCAATTTAGGCTGAGACTTGCACCTTACCGCAGGTTGTGTAGTATAATTGGTAATAAACTGCCTTTTCGGCGCTTAAGGAGGCGGATCGCGATGAGAAAAAGAGTACTTTCCCAAGAGATAAGGTATGGCAAAGAGGATGTCATTGAACTTGAAAGCGCTTCTATTAAGGTGCGCAAGATTTACGATAAAGCCTTAACGATGCTGAAGCAGCATGTACCGGAATCTTTGTGGAAGTTTAGGGCTCATCCGAAGTCGCCTCAGGAGAAGCTTCCCTCAGGGGGAGAACATAGCAGTCCGGTTTTTCAAAAATGGATTCAAAGTCCCTCCGGTTGGAAATGCATCGGTTGTGAGCGTCCTTATGTGGAATGCCTGGACCCGGCAGAGGAGAAAGCCTCATCCGATAAGCGCGAGTATATTTATCATAACGGCAAGATTCAGAGCATGCATCTGCAGGTGTTTATCTGGTCGCAGTTCGAGGAAATCTCGTTATTCCATCCATTTCTTGGGGACGCTCCTTTCTATGATGAAGAAGAGATGGAAGTCATCTCCACTTATTTTGTGCCCACCTATGTCACTCCGATTCCTTTCCAGCAACTCGGGAAACCTTATAAAAAACACAACATGCGTTTTCCCGTCTACCAGGAGTTCATTTCCGCTCCGCCGCTTTTGCTTCATCTTGATGGCGAGGTGCTCGAAGGAACATGGATGACCGGCGTTTATGTCGACCGCGGCCATTTTTTGGGTTTGGGACCCTACATTAAAAATACAGATGGCAGCAGAACATTTATGCAGGCGCAAATTTATTGAGTTTTCAGCTAAAGCTGCACCGGCTGTCGAAAATCACCGTTCTCCTATGTTAAAATAGAGTTCTCGGATAGAGGGCTCTATTTTGCTGCGGTAAAAAGGGCAGTCGCCGCGTTTACATGAAATGTCCCGGATCAACCTGTGCGGGAGAAAAACGTGTGAAAGGCAGCTTTTTACATAAGAATAAACTGAAGGTGGTGTCCGGATGAAAAAAAGCTCTAAAATAGCAATCGCTTTCATGATCGTAACGGCGTTTTTGCTGTCGGGCTGCAGCAGCGACAAATCCAAGGACGCGACCGCGGTCGTCTCCAGCGATGTATCTTCAGGGATCGTCATTTCGGAAAAGGATGATTTTTTTACGCCGGAGACGATCCGGAATCTTGAAAAATATTTGGAGCAAGGCGTAACGATTCGGGATGGGCTCAAAAAAAGTGGAATCGTCACCTTTGCCAAAGACGGCAGCATCCATTCCATCAGCCAGGTATCGCTTTCGCCTGCTTTCATATGGGGACTGGAACTCAATGACAAAAAGCTTGGAAAGGACAAGCTGGATACCATTCTCAAGGAAAATGACGAAATCGGGATATCGATCGAACCGGCGGATCCCAAGGACATGGCCAAAGATATCCGTTATTCCGTGCTTAAGCTGAATGGGGGAAACCTTCAACCTGGCATTTCGCATACGTATATTCTCCCGTATTCCGAAAATGAAAGCGTCCGCGAGATGCTTTTGCATACCGACATCGTCAAGCTGTCCAAGGACAAGCGGATGATTGAAACGGTGAATGGTTATGTGCGCAAACCGGAGGAAAAATGGGCAGTCAAGGTAAATGGCAAAGAGCTTGGGGAGAACGGTTTTGATATGAAGCTGACCCCCCGCGACGAGGTGGAAATCAAACTTGAGCGGGCATAGCTGAACAGGAGCGTATAACTATGAAGATGTTGATGAATGAAAAAATCAGGGCGGCGGAAGTGGAACTAACCGGGCTTAACGGAGAGGCTCTGGGCATTATGCCGACTGCCGAGGCGCTTGCCATGGCTAAAAAACTGAAGGTTGATTTGGTTTGCACCTCTTTGATGAGCAGCCCGCCGCCATGCAAATTGATTGGTGCGGGAGATGCCAAAAAGGAAAAGCAGCAGGCCAAAGCCGCAGAACGGCCAATGAAAGTAAAAGAAATCCGCCTGACGCCGCATATCGAAGAACATGATTATGAAACGAAGCAGCGCCAGGCAGAAAAAATATTGAAAGCAGGTGACGCGGTTCTTTTCGTCATCCGGATCAAAGGGAAGGAAGGCCTTGCTGCCAAAGAGCTGCTGGAGAGGCTTGTTAAGGACTTAGCTCATGCGGGACGCCGAGCTGCGGGGATCCAGCTGAGCGGCAAGCAGGCCCAGGTTCAGCTTAATCCCTGACAATTAAGTCACCTGAGCCGGGTGGCATCAGGGCCGTCATTATATCGACGTTTTGATACAAGGCCGCACGATGCCGGGAAGCTGCATTTGTGGCAAAATTCCGGCGTAGGCGGGACAGAGGTTTAAATTCAATGCCTATTTCAAATCCTTCCAGCCGTCGAAATCATGGATTGCAATCCCGGCATAGGATGGATGGACCTTTGCCAGATCGTGAAGCTGGACCAGCTGCTTGTTCATCACATCAAGGCTAACGCCATGGAATGAAATGTAGCGGCCTTCTTTGCTCGGTCTCGTTTCGACGGCGGTGAAGGCTGTTTTACCAAGCGAGGCGGCATCTTTCAGCTCCTGTTCGGCAATTTGATGGATGGCCGCCGCCGTGTCGCGGTAAGACATGATCGTCACGGAATCGAACTGACCGATGACAAACCGGCTTAGCGATTGTTTGCCGTCAGCCGTTTTATAATTGCCGAGCCAAAATGCGATATCGGCCGCGAGCGGCAGGTTCAGCTTATCGGCTTCGGACCGCAAATAAAGAATATTGCTTTGCCACTGGCGGATGACATCGGCTTGGTCGGTTTTCCAATTTGCCAATACATGCGGCTCGATATCGACATGAATTCCGTGGAATTTTTCGGTTGCAGCTGCTTTTTGCTGATAATCCTTCACCCAGCCGATAAAATCCGTGATTTTATGCCGCTTCGATTCGAGCGCCCACTCCGGGGCGCCGTCCAGCGCGTCGACCTTCATGCCAAACGCGGCAGCTTGTTTGATAAAGCTTTGATAGCAGGATGCCGGAATGTCGGTATTCACCTGCAAATAAACAAGATCAACCTGGTTTTTGCGGAGAAACGACAATACTTCCTGCGGATTGCTTCGAATATGTTCCGTATCCCACACCCAGGTGGCTTTTTGATACGCACTTTGGGCGCTTGCCGTTTGGGAAGGGACCAATCCGCTGCCCGCACCGAATGCCATCTGGCTGCAGAACACCATAATCAGTATGAAATGTTTGAATAATGCTGTTGTCATATACACACACTCCTTAATAAATTCGAACGGGCGCATGATTCATTATGCCCTGTGACTGGGCAGGCAACGGACTTCAGTCCTTTGGCGCCGGATAGTATAATGGACGCAATGCAGCCTGCGATTGGCGGGAGGATTGCGTTATTTTTTAGTACAATATTAGTGCGATGGACGATTTTTGCATTTTGAATCGGGAATAACTGCGCAATCGAAATGAGACCTTGGAAATAGGTACATCATGTTCATCGGTTCTTAGATCTGTAACGTTTATAGGTATTTAGACCTTATTTTTCTGTTTTTAGCATGTTTTCATGAGTTTGCAGCAATTAGAAGGTGCTTGGACCTATATTGAAGAAAGGGGTTTTTCATATGGGGCGAGAACGGAATTTTTAGCATTAAAAAAAGCCTCCTCTGGACCTATAACGGCCATGGAAGCTTTTTTATGAAGAGAGGGTTATGGGGGAGATGCAGCAGATCAGATCCGGCAGATTTCATTCGGGCATAACTCACAATGGCAAATATCCTGCAGCATTTCGAGATCTTTGATCACGATCATGCCGTTTTCGTATTCGACGGCGTCTTTTTTGCGCAGATCGCTCAGCATGCGGTTGACGCTTTCGCGGGTTGCTCCGATCATGTTGGAGAGGTCGGTATGGGTGATTTTTTTGTGGATCAAAATGGTATCTCCGTGTTTCTCTCCATAGGTATTGCTAAGGCGGATCAACGTCGAGCACAGCGCGCCAGGTTTGCCGTACATCATGAGATCGCGGAATTTCGTTTGCGTCAGGCGGTGGTGGATACCCATCCATTTCATGAAATCGATCGCAAAATCGCAATGCTGGCAGATCAATACCTCCAGATCCTTCTGATCGATAACGCCGATTTCGCTCTCCTCGATCACTTCGGCCGTAAAGCTGTGCTTGGTGCTGAAGAATGGATCGGCTTGCCCAACCATATCCCCTGCTTGATACATATATAAAATCAGTTCTTTACCTTCATCCGTCGATTTGGTTAGTTTGATGCGGCCGCGTTTGACATAAAATAGTTTGTCGGAATAATCGCCTTCCCAAAACAGATGCGAACCTTCAGGAATGATACGATCCTTCATGACGACCATCAGCCGCTCCAGGTTTTGCTCCGAAAAGCAGCTTGTATTCCCACGGGCCTCGATAACATTCAGTTGGTTGCTCATACTCGTTATCCCCTTTGTATCTTTAATTTTCAATAAATTTTAAATTAATTATAACCTGAAAAAAACGTTTTTTGGGGGATTAAAAGCCTTTAAAAGTGTCGAAATTCCGAATTTGTGATAATTTTCACTTTCAGAAGATATAATATATTTATCTTTTTACATATGGAGATGAATTGGAAATGTAAGCGTTTTGAAAACAAGAAATGAAAGTATTCAAACTTTGTGAAAATTTTCACTTTAAATATTTTCAAGCTTGTGTTATGATCAAGTCGAGAGATAGATAAAATCCAAAAAATCCCCTGAGAGGATGATAGAAATGGCTGTTAAAAATGAGACTGCTGAAAAAAAACAACAATCAGCCGAAGCTTATATTCAGACCTTGATCGACAAGGCGAATAAGGCGCAAGAGAAGTTTATGAGCATGACGCAGGAGCAAATCGATGACATCGTTCAGGCTATGGCCCTGGCGGGACTCGACAAGCATATGATGCTCGCGAAACTTGCTGTGGAAGAAACGGGAAGAGGCGTTTACGAGGACAAAATTACGAAAAACATGTTCTCAACCGAATACATTTACCACAGCATCAAGTATGAAAAAACAGTTGGCGTTATCGAAGATAATCCATATGAAAGCTACCAGAAAATTGCAGAACCTGTCGGCATCATCATGGGGATCACCCCGGTGACCAACCCGACATCAACTACGATGTTTAAAGCACTTATTTCGATTAAAACACGTAACCCGATTATTTTCGGCTTCCATCCTTCGGCACAGCAGTGCAGCAGAGAGGCTGCCAAAACCTTGCTGGAAGCGGCTGTCAAGCACGGCGCTCCTGCAGACTGCATCCAATGGATCGAAGAGCCTAACATGGAAAAAACGAACGCATTGATGAACCATCCGGATGTTGCACTCATTTTGGCGACTGGTGGTTCGGGCATGGTCCGCGCCGCATACAGCTGCGGCAAACCGGCTCTCGGCGTTGGCCCGGGCAACGTTCCTTGCTTTATCGAAAAATCGGCGGATATCGACCAGGCCGTAACCGATTTGATTCTGTCCAAGTCGTTTGACAACGGCATGATCTGCGCTTCGGAACAAGCCGTGATCATCGAGGAACCGATTTTCGATCAAGTCAGAAAGAAAATGATTGCGAATGGCTGCTATTTCGTCAACAAAGACGAAGCTGCAAAGCTGACCGCAGGAGCCATCAACGTCGAAAAATGCGCGGTAAATCCGGCTATCGTCGGTCAATCGGCAGTGAAAATCGCTGAAATGTGCGGCTTCAGCGTTCCAGCGGGGACCAAAATCCTCGTTGCCGAAATCGAGGGCGTTGGTACGAAATATCCATTGTCGGCTGAAAAACTGAGTCCGGTGCTGGCCTGCTACAAAGTGAAAAACGCGGCTGAAGGCATTGAACGGGCGGCTGAAGTTGTCGCTTTCGGCGGCATGGGCCACTCGTCGGTTATTCATTCGCATAATGATGAAGTTATCGCGAAGTTCTCGGATCGTCTGCAAACCGGACGTATTATCGTCAACTCGCCATCGACCCACGGTGCCATTGGCGACATCTATAATACAAACCTGCCATCGCTGACGCTCGGCTGCGGCTCGTACGGCCGCAACTCGACATCTTCGAACGTAACCGCAGTGAATCTCATCAATGTTAAAAGGGTGGCGCGCCGTACCGTGAATATGCAATGGTTCAAAGTACCTGACAAAATTTATTTTGAAAAAGGGGCTACTCAATATTTGGCCAAAATGCCGGATATTAGCCGTGTAGCTATCATTACGGACGAGATGATGGTGAAACTGGGTTATGTGGAACGGCTTGAGCATTATTTGCGTCAGCGCCAAACTCCGGTTGTCATTGAAATCTTCTCGGAAGTGGAACCCGATCCATCGACTGTGACCGTAGAAAGAGGCACCGAGATGATGAAACGGTTCCAACCGGACTGCATTATCGCATTGGGCGGCGGATCGCCAATGGATGCCGCAAAAGCGATGTGGTTGTTCTATGAATATCCGGATACGGATTTTGACAACCTGAAACAAAAATTCATGGATATCCGCAAACGGATCTACAAATATCCACGGCTGGGACAAAAGGCGAAATTCGTTGCGATCCCTACCACTTCGGGTACAGGTTCGGAAGTAACATCGTTTGCGGTTATTACGGACAAAACAAAAGGCAATACGAAATATCCGCTTGCGGATTATGAACTGACGCCGGACGTGGCGATCGTGGATCCGGAATTCGTATACACTCTGCCGAAAACAGCGGTAGCCGATACAGGTATGGACGTGCTTACACATGCCATCGAAGCATACGTATCGGTCATGGCAAGCGACTACACGGACGGACTTGCGATCAAAGCGATTCAGCTGGTATTCCAGTATCTCGAGAAATCGGCGCTCACAGGCGACAAGGTCGCACGCGAAAAAATGCATAATGCATCGACGCTTGCCGGTATGGCGTTCGCCAATGCGTTCCTGGGCATCAACCACAGTTTGGCGCATAAATGGGGCGGTGAATACCATACAGCACACGGCCGGACCAACGCGATCCTGATGCCGCACGTCATCCGCTATAATGCGAAGAAACCGACCAAGTTCGCTTCGTTCCCTAAATATTCGCATTTTGTTGCGGATGAGCGGTATGCGGAAATCGCCCGCATTCTGGGACTGCCTGCACGTACGACGGAAGAAGGCGTAAACAGCCTGATCAATGCGATCCGCAAGCTGAACAAAGCGCTCGGGATCGAGGAATCGTTCCAGCAGCTGGGCTTTGACGCGAAGGAATTCGAAGCACGCGTCGATTATCTGGCGGACCGCGCTTTCGAAGACCAATGTACGACGGCTAACCCTAAACTGCCTTTGGTCACAGAGCTTGCCGATGTTTATCGCAATGCATTCTACGGCCGCTTCGAGGAATAATTTAGATAAAAAATAAATAAAAAAATAATGGCTCTGTGACAAATATCACCCCAAAAGTGATGTTTGTCACAGCCGTTTTCAGAAAAATCCAGTAAACTGAAAATGTATTAAGAACACCGCATTCAAGAAGCAAATCTTGCATAAAAGCACAATAGAGAAGCTTAAAATCATGTCTTTTATGTGAAAAAACTCACAATACTTAAGTCCTAATGGCAGATTGGTTGCGGGTTCAGGAGAAATGGGGTTTCCTTCAACTCATAGTCTCTAGTTCATAAAAATAATGGAGGGATTTAGATGTCGGCGGTAGAAAAAGACGTACAAAACATGCAATCAGGCTGGAGAGGTTTCAAACAAGGAAAATGGACCAGAGAAGTTAACGTAAATGATTTCATCGAAAACAACATCAATCCATACCTTGGCAATGAGGATTTCCTTGTCGGTCCTACGAACAATACAACCGAGCTGTGGAAAATCGTATCCGAGCTCACCAAGAAAGAGCGGGAAGCCGGCGGAGTGCTGGATGTTGACGTCAATACACCTTCAACCATTACTTCCCATAAACCAGGTTATTTGGACAAAGAAAAAGAGCAAATCGTCGGCGTTCAAACCGATGCTCCATTCAAGCGTTCCATCCAGCCGTTCGGCGGCATCCGGATGATGATTGATGCTTGTAAAGCTTACGGATTCGAGCTTCCCGAAGAATTGATCAAAACATTTACTGATATCCGCAAAACGCATAACCAAGGCGTATTTGATGCATATACTTCTGACATGCGCGCAGCGCGCAAAGCAGGCATTATTACCGGTCTGCCGGATGCTTACGGCCGCGGCCGGATCATTGGCGATTACCGCCGTGTAGCTTTGTATGGCGTGGACTTCCTCATTCAGCAGAAAAAACAAGAACTTCTCGATTTGGAAGTGGATGTAATCGACGAAGATGTCATCCGTTTGCGTGAGGAATTGTCCGAGCAAATCCGCGCTCTCGGCGAACTGAAACAAATGGCCGAAATGCACGGCTGTGACATCTCCAAACCGGCGCAAAACGCTAAAGAAGCTTTCCAATGGCTGTATTTCGGCTATTTGGCAGCTATTAAAGAACAAAATGGCGCAGCTATGTCGCTTGGCCGCGTATCCTCGTTCCTTGATATTTATGTTGAACGCGATTTGGCCGAAGGAAAACTGACGGAAGAACAAGCGCAAGAGCTTGTCGACCATTTTGTCATGAAACTCAGAATCGTAAAATTCCTGCGTACGCCGGACTATAACGAACTTTTCAGCGGTGACCCAACTTGGGTAACGGAATCGATTGGCGGGATGTCGAATAACGGCCAAACCCGTGTAACGAAAAACAGCTTCCGTTTCCTGCATACGCTGTACAACCTGGGGCCAGCTCCAGAACCAAACTTGACCGTGCTCTGGTCGGAAAAACTTCCGGATGCCTTCAAAAAATTCTGTGCGAAGGTTTCCATCGAAACCAGCTCGATCCAGTATGAAAACGATGATCTGATGCGTCCGATTTACGGCGATGACTACGGTATCGCATGCTGCGTATCCGCAATGCGGATCGGTAAGCAAATGCAGTTCTTCGGAGCCCGCGCCAACCTGGCAAAATGCTTGCTGTATGCGATCAATGGCGGCATCGACGAAAAATCCGGCGCTCAAGTCGGTCCTGAATATCCTGCCATCAAATCGGAAGTTCTTGAATACGGCGAAGTGATCAAACGTTTCAAACCGATGATGGAATGGCTTGCTAAATTGTATATGAATTCACTCAATGTCATTCACTACATGCATGATAAATATTCTTACGAAAGAATCGAAATGGCACTGCATGACCGTGACATTCTCCGTACGATGGCTTGCGGTATCGCCGGTTTATCCGTGGCAACCGACTCGCTGAGCGCGATCAAATACGCCAAAGTTAAACCGATCCGCAACGAGCAAGGTATTGCCGTTGATTTCGAAATTGAAGGCGAATATCCTTGCTACGGCAATAACGACGATCGTGTAGACAGCATTGCCATCGAACTGGTGGAAACATTCATGGGCATGATCCGTAAGCACAAAGCATACCGGAACGCTCTGCCAACCCAATCGATCTTGACGATCACGTCCAATGTCGTTTATGGTAAGAAAACAGGCACTACACCTGACGGACGCAAAGCGGGAGAACCGTTCGCGCCAGGCGCCAACCCAATGCATGGCCGCGACAAGAAGGGTGCGCTTGCATCCCTCAGCTCGGTAGCAAAACTGCCTTACGAGCATAGCCTTGACGGTATTTCGAACACCTTCTCCATCGTGCCTAAAGCACTGGGCAAGGATTCGGACACTCGCAAGTCGAACCTGGTTGCCATGATGGATGGATACTTCGGCAGCAAAGCGCATCACCTGAACGTAAACGTCTTTGACCGTGAGCAACTGATGGATGCGATGGAACATCCGGAGAACTATCCGCAGCTGACCATCCGTGTATCGGGCTACGCCGTCAACTTTGTCAAACTGACTCGCGAACAGCAGCTTGACGTTATTAACCGTACCTTCCACGGTTCGATGTAATAGAACAAAAACTATATAAGTTGAACAAAAGAAATAGATAAGGGCAGGCAAGCGATCGGAAGAACATTTCACCCGGCTGCCCTCATCCTTAATATCATTGGTTCAACTTATATAACAATGAAGCGGATGCGGAAAGGGTGACATCATATGATCAAAGGTCATATCCATTCTTTGGAAACCTTTGGGACTGTAGACGGACCAGGCATCCGCTTCGTCCTTTTTATGCAAGGCTGCTTGCTAAAGTGTCAGTATTGCCATAACCCGGATACTTGGGCATTGGATGAGGGTAAAGAGATGACGGTCGAGGAAGTGCTGGCCGAAATAGAACCTTATTTGACTTATTACCGCTCTTCGGGTGGGGGGCTGACGGTTTCCGGCGGAGAGCCAACGCTGCAATCGCATTTTGTGGCAGAACTCTTCAAGGAAGTGAAAAAACGTTGGAACCTGCATACGACGCTGGACAGCAACGGCTTTAACGAGGCGGAGCGGATTCACCAGCTGCTTGAGGTTACAGATCTCGTGCTGCTGGACATCAAGCATATCGATGATGAAAAACACATCAAGCTGACGGGCAAATCGAATGAACGGACGCTTCGTACGGCGCAGTGGCTATCGGAGCATGGGCGCAAAATGTGGATCAGACATGTCTACGTGCCGGGCATTCACGATCAGGAAGAGGACTTGATCAATCTTGGGCGGTTTATCGGAACGCTTAAAGGCGTCGAGAAATTCGAGATTCTTCCTTACCATCAAATGGGGATTTATAAATGGGAGGCGCTTGGCAAAGAGTACCCATTGCAAGGCGTTCCAAGCCCTACCGAAGAAGAAGTGCAGCGTGCATACCGCTTGATTGAAGAGGGCCGGAAGCAAACTGCGGCTGAGTAATTAAAATCAGAGCTCTTTTCCGCTTTCGGGAAAAGGGCTCTTTTGTTGAAATAAAAGAAGTTGATAAGCTGCACTTTGAATCAATTTCATAATGAATCATTTTACGGGCATTTGAACAGCGGCATTAATGTAATGGATTCTTGAATTCGCTTTTTGGTTTTAGCAAAATCCTGCATGACAAAAATGACTGGCTTACTGGTTGTTCCATCTGAAAAGTTGCAAAAGTGCATTTATTTTAGCGTTCCAGGCAATGATGGCTAGAAAGCTTGCAAAAGTGCATCTTTTCCCCAGATTTTAGGAGTAAGCAGACGATCCATGGTCAAATGGATGTACTTTCGCAACAATTTTGCCTTCCACGCTATAAAATGCCTGAAAAGGATGCACTTTCGCAACATTTTCCTGATCACATGATCAACTGTCTGCAAAAGCTTGCGTCCTGAATCCATTTCATAATGGATTGATATCGAGTACTTGAACCTGGATATCGAATCATCCAATACTTGTCGATCTATATCCAATCCATTTCATAAATATCTAACATGATTCAAACAACATTTGCATTGTGAAATGGATTACTTTTATAAGGCGTATATTCATCCGCGAAACGTCAAGCTCCGCCCTGTTTTCAAATTATTTGCAAGCGTTTTCCTTTATGATTAGAGAATTTTATCCCCTAAATAGCAGATTATCGCACTAACCTTGATGTATACTGATTCTTATAATGAGAATTGAAGAGGACTAAAGGGGGATCAGCCATGAACACAAAGAGAAGCCTGATTCTTTTGCTGTCGCTTTGTTTTATTTCTTCACTGGTATTATCAGCCTGCGAGACCTATAGCGCATCCATGAATGAAAACGCATCCAGCAGCAAGCAGGCAAAGAGGGAGAAAAAAACGGAACCCTTTGATTTAACGCTCCGTCACACCCAGGTCGGCAAAGATAAAGAGAAACGTTTTGCGATGTTAAACGACGTGGTCAAAAAGGTGGAGGCAGAGGTCAATGGATTAACGTTCAGGCTGGATGGCGTAGATTCCGACGTGAATCGCAAGGAAAAGCTGCGCGGAGAGATGGCTGCAGGCAATCCTCCCGACATTTTCGACCTGTTCGGCAGTCCTGATTTCAAAATTTACGCTAAGGAAGGCAAACTGCTTGACCTGACGCCTATCATTGAAGAGCTGGGCATCAAAGATAAATTCACATCGCTGGAACCATTTACATACGAAGGAAAAGTGTACGGGCTGCCGATCGGCGGCACAGGCGAAGGTTTTTTTTATAACAAGGAATACTTCGAGAAAAAGGGCTGGAAGCCGCCGACCACATTCGCGGAGCTGGAAAGAATGCTGGCTGAAATCAAGGCCGACGGCAAAATACCGATTGCGGCGGCTTCCAAAGCGGGCTGGGTGCCGCTGATGCTCACCAACCACCTATGGTCGCGTTACGCAGGACCGGAAATTACGGCCAAGTTCGCCACCGGCGAAGCCAAATGGACAGACCCGAACGTCGTCAAGGCTTTCGCCAAGCATAGGGAATGGAAAGAGAAGGGTTACTTCACGGAAGGCGAGCTCGGATACGAATATCCCGAATATACGACCCAGTTTACGAGCGGCCAAGCCATTCTAATGTATGATGGTACCTGGAAATCCTCTGTATTTAAAAAGGGGGAATCAGGCGCCAAGCTGTTTGGAAAGGTCGGTTTTTTTAATATGCCTCCGGTGGTTGGTGGCGTTGGGGATCAAACGGCCTTGATGCTTAACGTAAATAACGGATACGGCTTCTCGGCTGCCGTAGCCAAAGATCCCCGCAAGCTCGAAGCGGTGAAATCCTTCATCAAGAATATGTTTAATGAGGATATGCAAATCCGCGGATTCGTGGAAGACGGCGTGCTGCCTTCCATGAAGTTAGATGCTTCGGTGCTGGCTTCAAGCATCAACGACAATTTGATGAAGGAGATCGTTGACGTTCTGGACAAAGCGCAAACGAAGTTTACGGCATTTGATGCCCTGGTGCAAGCGGATGTGACGTCGGAAATAAGCAATGTTCAAATCCAAAAGCTGATCAGCGGCCAAACCACCCCCGAGAAGATGGCTGAGGCTTTGCAGAAGGTCCAGGACGAAGCCAATTTGGCGGCCAGGTAACACAGGGAGACAAGGCAGCGGCAGGGAGCTTGAAGCGGGGCTGGGAAGCCGCCCTAGAGGCCTATGACGGGAAGGAAAGGGCGGAATGGCAGTGAAATGCCGTTTGGTTTTGCCAAAGCAACCCTGCAGGTCAAAGGAAAAGGATTGGAAGAGAGCCCATGAATTTGCGCAACAAGTTGTTTACGGCATTTGTCATATTGATCATTGTTCCCCTATGTATATTGGGCGTCGTTACCTTTATCGTTTCCTCGCATTCGATCGAAGAAAAATACAGCCGTCAGACGGAATATTCGCTCAAATCGATCAGCTACAGCATCGGCACGGTGCTGGGGCAGATGGACAACGTGACGGATAACGGAATTGCGACGTCGGTCTTTCATATGGCATTGTCCGCCAAAGACCCGACCAAACAAGATTTGAACGAGGAGCAGCTCAGCCTTAATAACAGCCAGCGGAATTTCCGCAGCTTGCTGTATAACCATCCGGCGATCAGCTATGCGTTTCTTTATAATTTGAACGGCGCGGTCGTTTCCGTTTTTACGAAAGAGAATTTTACGACCATGCCCTTTGAGGATTTCAAAAAGCAACCTCTGTATCAGGAGGTGGTGGATCTTAACGGAGTACCGAAGTGGATTGCGCCCCATGAGTATCCTGAGCTTACGGGAACGGAACCGGTTTTCACGCAGATTCGTTTGATAAAAGAGCTGAGCTATTTTAAAAATATCGGCATTTTGGTGGTGCAGATCAAAAATTGGGACATTGAATCAATCTTCCGCAACCTGTCGCCAACCCAAAGCATGCAATCCACCGATTTTTTTCTGGTCAATGACGACGGACTGATCGTGTACGATCCGAACCATGACTTGGAAGGAAAACAAATCAGCTCGGTAATGAAAAAAACGGTAAACTTCGGCTCCGGTTATCAAAGCTTCAAAACGGATTTCAACGATGAAAAAAGCATTGTTTCCATATATCATATGAAGGACTATTCCTGGAATTTGGTGGCGGTCACCTCATGGGCGTCGCTGTCTAAGGAAACGCTGGTATTTGCCCAGTGGTTTATCGGCATTACTCTGCTGTGCCTGGTGGCCGCGATCACGTTCAATATGGTGTTCATGAGACGGATTACGGGTTCGATCGGGCTGATCGTCCGCTTTATGAGAAAGGTGGAAGGCGGGGATTTTAATGTTCGCGTGGATGACCGCGGGAAGGATGAACTTCATATTTTGGCCAAAGGTTTCAATGAACTCGTCGATCAAATCAACAGTTTGTTCAAGCAGATCAAGACCGAGCAGAAGCAGAAAACGCAAGCCGAACTTCGCGTGCTGCAGGCGCAGATCAAGCCGCATTTTTTGTTTAACACGCTTGAATCCATCAATGTGCTGGCCATCCAGAATGAAGGCGAGAAGGTTAGCGAAATGGTACACCGGCTCGGAAATATTTTGCGGATCAGCATTCAGGATAAGGAAGAAATTCCGCTGGACCAGGAAATCGAGCATTTGCAGAGCTATTTGGAAATCCAGAAGTTTCGGTTTGATGATCTGTTCGATTATGAGCTGGATATACCGCCCGAGCTGAGAAGGCGCAGCGTGCTGAAGCTTACTTTGCAGCCGCTTGTGGAGAATTGCATTCAGCACGGGTTTGAAGGCATTCATTATAAAGGGCATATTCATGTTAGCTGTTGGACGGACCGGGGACGTTTTATCCTGCAGGTCCAAGATAACGGAATTGGCATGAGCCCCGACCAGCTTTTAAAATTCGAGTATATGAAAATCGACAAGGAAGAGGAATCCGATCATGAGCTTCCGGGGTTGCATGTCAATGAAGAACGGAGAGGACTTGGCTTAAGGAGTGTGGCCGACCGAATCCGGATTCACTACGGTGAATATTATGGCTTATATATCTGCTCCTCGCAGTTGACCGGAACGATTATTCAATGTGTTATCCCTGATGCAGAATGGAGGGAAAGAGATGATTCTTAAAGTTTTGCTCGTAGACGACGAAGCGCCGATTCTGGGCAATCTGAAAAGCATTATTCCCTGGAAAGACATGAACATGCAGGTACTGGCGGCCCGGAGCGGGAAAGAAGCGTTGGAACTGTTCGATATCCATAATCCGGACATTATTTTATGCGATATCCGGATGCCGGTGATGGACGGCCTGACCCTGGTTGGCGAGCTCCGGCGGCTGGGTTCCAAGGCGGAGATCATTTTGCTGACGGGGTACCAGGAATTCGAATATGCGAGAGCCGGAATCCGATACAAGGTCCGTGACTATATTTGCAAGCCTATCCACTATAAAGAGCTCGAGAACACCATCCGCTCGATCGGCGAACAAATTGTCAATAAACGGCTGAAGGATCCTTTCCAGCAAACCGTGACGCGCATTCAGGAGAACGAAGGGGATCAAGCGGTGCGGAAAAACCCGCAGCAGCTGATGGCGGAGGCCGCCCGCTATATTGCCGACAGGCTTGATACGGATCTGGGCATCGAGGAACTGGCGGGACATTTGGGCATCAGCTGCAGTTACTTCAGCCTGCTCTTCAAGAATCACCTGGGCATGACCTTTGTGGAATATGTCACTTCCAAGCGCATTGAAGCCGCCAAATACCTGCTTCTGCATAGCGACAAAAGCATCACGCAGATTGGCTCTGGCATCGGGTATCATGAACGCCGCTACTTTACGAAGGTGTTTCAGAGATATACCGGCATGACGCCCTCGGAGTTCCGCGAGCAGGCCAAAAATGCCACCGTAAGTTAGTTTTACTGCAATAGGATTTAGCAATGATTATATTTTATATAAGGAGTGTTGAAGAAATTGGATATCTCTAAACTTTCGTTGGAACAAAAAATCGGTCAAATGTTTATTTGCGGCTTTCATAGCCTTGTGCCTGACGATCAAATCCGCAAGCTGATTGAGGATTATCATCTGGGAGGCGTCATTTATTTCCGCCGCAATATCGACAAGCCGCAGCAGGTGGCAAGCCTTTCGGCTTCGCTGCAGAAGCTGGCTGCGGATCATGGGAATTTGCCGCTTTGGATCGCCATCGACCAGGAAGGCGGCATGGTGGCGCGCATCGACCATAAGCAAATAAGCCGCATTCCCGGCAACATGGCGCTTGGCGCAACGGATCACCCGGATTACAGCTATGAGGTTTCCAAAATAAGTGCAGAGGAACTGTTGCAGTTGGGCATTAACATGAATTTTGCCCCATGCCTGGACGTCAACAATAACCCCCATAATCCGGTGATCGGCGTCCGTTCGTTCGGGGAAAATCCGGATAAGGTATCCGAACATGGCGCGGCCGTGATCAAGGCTTTTCAGGAAAAGGGTTTGTCCGCAGCGGCCAAACATTTTCCGGGACACGGCGATACCAATGTGGACAGCCATATGGGGCTGGCTACGGTGGAGCATGATGTCGAGCGTTTGCAGCAGGTGGAATTGAAGCCGTTTATCAAAGCTATACAGCAGGGCGTGGATGTGATTATGACCGCACACGTGATTTTCCCGGCGATTGAACCTGAACCGATTCCGGCGACGCTGTCCAGATCGGTCCTGACCGGGTTGCTGCGGGAAGATCTGGCCTACGACGGCATCATTGTGACCGATTGTCTGGAAATGCATGCAATCGCCAAGTTTTTCGGCGTTGGAGAAGGTGCCGTAAAAGCGGTGGAAGCCGGAGCGGATGTGGTGCTTGTCAGCCATACGCTAAGCGATCAAATCGAAGCCATCGAAGCTGTTAAAAATGCCGTGCGATCCGGAAGAATTAGCGAAAAGACGATTGATGCCGCCGTGGAGCGCATTTTGAAGCTGAAGCAAAAACGCCTGACCGGCTTGCAGGCTACCGAAGTATCCCAGGTATTCCTTGAAAGACATGAGAAACCTGAGGTCGACCGTCTCCTGAAAGAGATATCCCGGAAAAGCATAACCCTCGTCAAAGACCAGGGGCAGCTGCCTTTGAATACGGCGGAACCCGTGCTTGTCATTTGGCCGGAAGTACGCTCCGAAACTCAGGTGGATGAGCCATGGACGGAAGTGGTGACGCTTGGCGAGGCGCTTTCAAAGTATGCCGCAAATGTGAAGGAAATCCGGATCAGCGCCGAACCGGGGCAGGAAGAAATCGAGGAAACCCTAAATACAGCGGCGTCTTTCTCCCAGGTTGTGTTGGCTACCTATACGGCAGGCAGCACACTACCGGAGGGGCAGATGAGCCTTGCGGAAAAACTGCTCCGGCAAAATCACGGCAAATTAGTGGTTGCCTCCACCCGGAATCCGTACGACTTGAACGATATTCCGGAGATCCCGGCGTATCTGTGCTGCTATGAAAACACGCCTTACTTCATGGAAGCACTAGCCTCGATCCTAGCCGGCCAAAGCGAAGCTGAAGGCAAACTTCCGGTAAGCCTGGATGAGCCCGGCGTCGCGGCTGCAAATTAAAGTTAAACCATTAGATTTTAGCCACTACAAAGAATTGGTTTGGTTACACCGGTTGCAAGGGCGGAAAATCCCCTTAAATCAGGGGATTTTCCGTTTTTTGCGGATATAAGAATACATAACTTTAAGAAACGCGCATCCTTATATCGCAAGAAAAACTGCCGCTAAATGCGGCCTGTCTTCAATGGAAGTATGACGATAGACCTTTTTCTTTTTTTGTCTCTAAAACTTTAGAAACTTTTTGATGAATTCTGCGTCTAATACTATGTCTATTTTAAGTGCGTGTTCAAAAAGGTCGGTTTTCTTAACAAACGCCTATTTTTTTGAACAACCTCTTGTAAGGGTAAGATAGAACTATGGGAGCATAAAGGAGTCTGTACATGAATTTCAAAAAACTAACAGCGATTGCTGTGTTGGCTGCATTTCAGACTGCAATCGTCGTTCCTTCCGCAGGTGCGGAAAGCGCGGTAACGGTTCAGACTGAGACGGTTCAGGGCATCACCATGAACGCAGCGAACAGCCCGGACAGTACATCAAAGAACGCAGCGAACAGCTCAGACGGAACAGCAAACGTGCAGCAGAACAACACAGCAGGAGTTGGTGACAGTTCCAATAGCGGTGACAACAAAGACAAACAAAAGGCAGCCGCCGGGAACACTCCAACCACAACAGGAGAAACAAAAGGCGGGGATAACGGAACATCAAGTACGGACAACTCCGGCAAAACCGAAGGTACCCCGGCAAATACGTCCAAAGAGGGCGAAAATCAGGGAACCGCAAACGAAAACGCAAACACGGGGGATAAGGATAAGGCCGAAGGAGAGAACGGTCAAACCGTAACCACGCCAGAAAAATCGGGAACAACGACCGATGCAACAGATGCTACCGGAACCGAGGTGCAAGCGGGGCCGGATGAACTGATTCTGATGATGAACAGCAATAAAATGTATCAGGATGGCAAGCTTTATCTTGCAGCCCAGCCCATGACCGTGAAAAACGGCGTTTCCTATGTGGCTATCCGGGCTATGGTAGAACGCGTAGGATTGAAGCTTACATATGACAACAAGACTCAAGAAACGATTATCATTAAGGACGGCAACGAACTCCGCTTTAAAACGAACAGCAATGTTTACCGCGTGAACGGCGTTGCCACCAAGATGAAAGGACCGGCTTACCAGCAAAAAGATGTGTTTATGGTGCCGCTCACTTCCATTACCCAAGCGCTGAATATTCCCTATAAGGTGGATCAAGCCGGCAAAAGAGTGATTATGACGCTTTCGACCAAACCGGTGGCTACCTTTACGGTTCAACCTGCCGAAATATATGTGGGCGAAACGCAAGTAACCTACAACACTTCGCAATCCAAAGCCTCTAACGGTTTGGACATTACGGACGAGCGTTGGGAAGGCAAAGAAGAAGTGTTCCAAGAGGTTGGTCCTCATACCATAACGCACTATGTACAGGATTCCAACGGCAAATGGAGCGATCCATATTCGGTAACGATTAATGTGCTGAAACAGAATGAACCGCCTGTAGCCAAATTTACGACCGACAAAGACTCGTACAAAATGGGTGAGGAGATTAAGATCACCGACCTGAGCACCGATGACGAGGATGCGATCGTAAACCGGGAATGGTTGAACGACCGCAAGGCGTTTTTCAAGCCGGGTCCAGTCACCATCCGGTTGATTGTAACCGATAAACACGGTTTGACCGATGAATTCCAAAAGACCATCAACATTACGAATGAAACGCTGTATACCGAAGACGAGTTTAATAAACTGTTTACGGAAATTGGCGGTAAATTTACTTTCGATGGCGGCAGCATATCGCAATGGAATAATCTGTCTTATTCGATTTCATCGGAACCTGCCACGCTGATCCGAAGCAACAGTCCGGAAGTGGTGCGTTCGGAAGGGGTTCTGTACCGCGAAACGGCTTCGGGCAAGACCCGCTTTATGGTTCACCACGTGAATGCAACCGGAAGAAACATGAAGATATATGTCATTGCCACGAATAAAAGCATGGATCAGCCATCCCAAATTACGATGGATAGCTTTGGCTTGGCTGGACCGGACCCGCATCCGGAACTGACAGGAAAAGTATCTGTTGAACGTTATTTCCAATCGATGCAAAATCACTCCGTCAATCAGGTTACCCGTTTAGAGCCTGGAGAGAGCAAAGTCATTATGACGGATGTCAGCAAAAACAAACTGAAGAAGGACGACACGATTTCGGTATTTGCCGATGCAGTCAGCGATAATCCGATCGAATATACGTTCATTATGATCGACGATACCAAGGATCCGCTGCAAACACTGCCGTATTTGACGAATCTCGATCGCGACGTTCATAACCGGGGCACATATCCCGACTCCGTCCGTTTGATTCGTTACGACGAGTCGGTTGGCTCTGCTCCGGCACGTCTGATTCTTGGCGACGATAACCAGGATCCAAACCTGAAAGGCACGGACGGAATTCTGGGAACCGAGGCATCCAATGCAGGCAATTTCGGCGTACTGTATAAAATTACATTAAGCCATGTAGCTCCGCGTACATTGATTACATTGAATCCGCGCGGCGGCTTGTATAAAGGTGTCCTTACCGTTAATGGACAAATCGTACAGGCGTCAAACAATTCGACGATCTATGCGCCGGACCAAGCTGGCGTATTATATCGTACCGGCTATACGGAGGAAAGCGTAGAGATCATCTTCACTCCTGCACCGGGAAGCTTTTTGCCGGTCAATCTGCTGCTCACGCCATTGCCGCAAATGAAGTAGTAGGTTATTGAAATTTTAAATTCTCTCAACTGTTAAAAAGAAGAGGCTGCCCCAACGTCTTGAAAGACAATGACGTTGGGGCAGCCTCGTTTTATTCCAATGCGTAAATGAACTGTCTGGTTAATACGACTTCCGTAATGAGGAGACTATACAATTAATCCATCCTTCATCGAAATGATGCGATCCGCGTAAGGGAGCATCTCTTCATCATGCGTGACCATCAGGGTTGTAAGATGCAGTGTTTTGGTCAGATCGCGAATGAGCGTCATCACGTCTCTGGAACGCTTCGAGTCAAGACTCGCCGTCGGTTCATCCGCAAACAGGATTTTAGGTTTGTGGATGATGGCGCGGGCGATAGCAACACGCTGTTTTTCCCCACCGGATAAAGAAGAAGGATAAGCATGTCTCCGATGATCCATTTCGACTAACTTGAGAACTTTTGCTGCTTCTTCCTTTTGCTCGCGTTTGTTCATTTTGGACTCTGCCACATCAAGCATTAGCATAAGCTGGTCTTCAACGGTGAGGAAAGGTACCAGGTGAGCAGATTGAAAAACAAAGCCAAACTTGCTTGCGCGAATCTTGCGAATCTCTTCCTGGGTCATCGCGGTCATATTGATCCCGTCAAAATGCACATTCCCACCGGAAGCGCGTTGAAGGCCGGCAGCGATGGTTAGCAGCGTGCTTTTTCCTGAACCGGATGCACCTACGAGAGCTGTGAGTTCTCCTTCCTGCAGGGAGAGGTTGATTCCATTTAGTACTTGTTCAGTAACTTCGCCATTGCTAAATGTTTTGGTGACGTCTTTTATTGTGAAAGTTGTCATGTTACATATCTCCTTGTTGAATAGCTTGTAGAGGTTCCACTTTTTTAATCTGCAGGCCGGAAAGCGTAGAACCGATAAATCCGATGATTAAGAAAATGACGGATAAGAGAATGGTCGCATTCGCCGTCAGACTGAACGGCATGCCTTTCGGTGCGATCAAATTGAAACCTTGGCTTAACGCTATGGAAAAGAGCAGCGCGATCAAAGTGATGAAGAACATCTGAGACCACATCATCCGGAACAGCGTGCCCGTTTTCACACCGATTGCTTTCAGGATGCCGTATAATCCGATTTTCTGAACATTCATCATGTAGAAGAAAATGGCGAACAACATGCCGCTAATGGCAATCAAAAACCAAATGATCATATTGAGGGACATGTTTTCCGCCTTATAGCTTGAGATGGTGTTAAGAAACTCATTTTTTGAAAAGGCTTCAAGTCCCGTAATCGACGGCGCTTTATCTTGTCCTGGAATGAACATCAGCTGCATTCCCTTCGTGCGGTAAATCTCTTTATAGTTATCCATGTTGATAAAGGCGACAGGGGCATGGCTGTATTTCTTTTGATCCACGAATTTAACGACTTTGAACTCACCCTTGAACTGATTATTCGTTAATACATCTCCGACTTTAATGCCATCCTTCTCCAAGGAACGGTCTAACACAATTTCCCCCGGACTGACTTTTTCGAATAGCGGGGAATCCGTCGAAGTCACGAACGCTACGGTATGCTGCTTGTCCCCTGCATCGTTCACAAAGCCCATCTGAATGGAAAATGCCGCGGCATCCTTGTATTCCTTAGTCACTTGATCCTGTAAGCTTGGATCTATTTTGGAGAGATTATACGTTTGTTTCGCTTCGGTATTCATATAAAAATGTCCCTTGGGCAAATCTTTGATTAGGGCCGCATTATCTTGGGACAAACCGTTTGCCAACCCCGAGATGATAAAAGTTAAAAAACTAACCAGAAAAATGATCGACCCTAATATAATAAATCTCGCTCTGCTTTTCTTCATTTCTTTCCATGCCATATTCATGATGATTCCTCCATTTCTTTGGTACAGCATCAGTATATGCCCAATCTATGAACGGAGTATGAACGAAACATTACATTTAAGGCGAATCGGGTACGGCGGATGGCGATTCCTGTCCGCGGCGAAATGAATCTTTTGAGGACATCCGCTGCTTCGATTGACTGCAATATCGTTTTGAGGCATTATTAAAAGTATCAGAATGCTGCAAAATTCGATTTTTCAGGGAAAAGCAAGGGTTACCGAAATAGTGATTTGTGCTTTATATAAACGGGAGGATGAGCGTTATGCTTTCGACAGAACAGATTATTGACGCCATGTCGGAACAGGGATTGCGCATAACCGACCAGCGGAAGACGCTCGCCAGATTATTTGGTGAACATTCGGGTTATTTGTCGGCCAAGGATGTTTATGATTTTATGTGCAAAAAATATAGCGGTCTCAGCTTTGATACGGTATACAGGAATCTAAGGGTAATGCAGGAGCTTGGAGTGCTGGAGCAGGTGGTATTCGAGGACGGCATGAAATTTAAAGCGAGCTGCAGCGAGGAGCATCACCATCATCACATGATTTGTCTGCAGTGCCAAAAAACCTATCCGATCCACTTCTGCCCGGTGAATTTTACGGATGCTCCGGAGCAATTTCAGGTTGTGACGCATAAATTCGAGGTGTTCGGATATTGTAAGGACTGCCAGCGTTCCACTTCGGATGTAGACCCGCACAAGGCGGCGACCAAAGCTGACGGGAGACGATAATATGGGACTTTCCCGTAAAATGGTTCAAGGTCCGATTCTTTTTTACCGTAAATATATTTCGCCGCTGAAGCCGCCAACCTGCAGGTTCTATCCGACATGTTCCGCGTATGCCATGGAAGCGGTTGAAGTGCATGGAGCGCTAAAAGGTTCCTGGCTCGCTGCCAAGCGAATAGCCAAATGCCAGCCGTTTCACCCGGGAGGGCTCGACCCTGTTCCGCCCCGCAAGGAGAAACGCGATAAACGCCCGCAAGAAGGCAGCAGTCATCTGACTTGACTTTAAGGCGAAAGGTTCAGTATATTAAGGGATATATGATATGTCCAATGAACGGATGAGTAGGAGAACTTAAGCTTAGTACAGAGAGCCGGAAATGCTGAGAACCGGTCTAAGACGTTCACTGAAGATGGTCCCGGAGGAACTGCTTTTGAGCGATAAACCGATATGAAAGATGCAGTTCGGTTGACGTAAAGGAGCGGCGTGTTCCAGCGTTAATGGACGGTAACCGGCGCAAGCCGAAGGAACCGATGGAGCCTGTCTTCCGGGAGGAAGCGGGGAATTTGGGTGGTAACACGTGAGAGAACTCTCGTCCCATATGGGGCAGGGTTTTTTTGTCTTTTTAAGAGGTTGTTCAAAAAGTCCGCTTTTGATCACGAAGTGAATCAGGAAGCGGATTCGACATCGAATCTTGAATTCAGCCGGGCCTTCCGGTGCTCACGTACCCAGAACGTACGCTCCGCTCCTCAGTCCCTATCTTCATCCAATCTTCTCGGTGCTGAAAACCGACCTTTTTGAACACTTATTTTAAGTTTCTGTGTTCCAGCAAAAAAATGGAAGTATTTTAGGAGGATGAACTGAAGAATGTCCGAGAAAAAGACGTTTTACCTGACAACACCGATTTATTATCCAAGCGACAAACTGCATATCGGCCATGCCTACACTACTGTTGCCGGCGATGCGATGGTCCGCTACAAGAAACTCCGCGGATATGACGTGCGTTATTTGACCGGAACGGACGAGCATGGACAAAAAATCGAACGCAAAGCGGCCGAAGCAGGCAAAACGCCGCAGCAGTTCGTCGACGATATCGTGGCAGGCATTAAGGAATTGTGGAAGAAACTCGATATCTCCAATGATGATTTTATCCGCACGACCCAGCCGCGCCATACGAAAGTCGTTCAGGAAGTGTTTGAACGCTTGCTTGTGCAAGGGGATATCTACAAAGGCGAATATGAAGGCTGGTATTGTACGCCGGACGAATCCTTTTTCCTGGAAAGACAACTCGTTGACGGCAAATGTCCGGACTGCGGCCGCCCTGTTGAGCGCGTTAAAGAAGAAAGCTATTTCTTCCGCATGAGCAAATATGTGGACCGCCTGCTTCAATACTATGAAGAACATCCGGATTTCATCCAGCCGGTGTCCCGCAAAAATGAGATGGTCAACAATTTCATTAAACCTGGCCTTGAAGACTTAGCCGTATCCCGCACGACCTATGAATGGGGCGTTAAGGTCAAAAGCGATCCGAAGCATGTCGTGTATGTGTGGATTGATGCGCTCCTTAACTATATCACGGCACTCGGATACGGCTCCGAAGATGCTACGCTGTTTGATAAATACTGGCCTGCGGATGTCCATTTGATGAGTAAGGAAATTGTCCGTTTCCATACGATCTATTGGCCGATTATTCTGATGGCGCTGGACCTGCCGCTGCCGAAAAAAGTTTTTGCGCATGGATGGCTGCTGATGAAAGACGGCAAAATGTCCAAATCGAAAGGCAATGTCGTTGACCCGGTTACGTTGATTGACCGCTATGGGCTCGACACGCTGCGTTATTACTTGCTCCGCGAAGTCCCATTTGGAGCCGACGGCACCTTTACGCCTGAAAGCTTTGTGGAACGCGTCAACTCCGATCTGGCCAATGATCTCGGCAACCTGTTGAACCGTACGGTCGCGATGGTTGATAAATACTTTGAGGGGCTCGTGCCTGCTTACCAGCCGGGAGTAACCGCATTTGATGCCGATTTGGAAGCAGCTGCGCAGACCGTTTACAACAAAGTGGAAGAAGCCATGGAAAACATGGAATTTTCGGTAGCGCTGACGGCGATCAGCCAGTTTATCAGCCGCAGCAATAAATATATCGACGAAACCCAGCCATGGGCACTCGCCAAAGACGAGGAGAAACGCGGTGAGCTTGCTTCCGTCATGGCGCATCTGGTGGAAAGCCTGCGCATTGCCTCCATCTTGCTGCAGCCGTTCCTGACTCAGGCTCCGCGTAAAATTTGGGAGCAGCTAGGCATCGAAGAAGGTCAGCTCACGGCTTGGGACAGCGGAAAAACGTTTGGCCTAATTCCGGCAGGAACCAAACTGGTGAAAGGAAATCCGATCTTCCCTCGACTGGATGTAGAACAAGAGGTTACTTATATTAAGGAAGCCATGACCGGAGGGGCTCCGGCGGCGGCTGAAGAAGCGGCGAAACCAGCGGAAACGGCTGAAGAAGCGCCGGAACTGAAAGAGGAAATCGGCATTGAAGACTTCGCCAAGGTTGAGCTTCGCGTGGCTCAGGTCATTGCGGCAGAGCCTGTGAAAAAAGCAGACAAACTGTTGAAGCTTCAGCTCGACCTCGGTTTCGAGCAGCGTCAGGTTGTTTCCGGCATTGCGAAATTTTACACGCCGGAGGAGCTCGTGGGGCGCAAAGTGATTTGCGTAACCAACCTGAAGCCGGTGAAACTGCGCGGCGAACTATCTCAAGGGATGATTCTCGCCGCTTCCAAGGGTGATCAATTGACCTTGGCGACTGTGCCTGACAGCATGCCAAACGGAGCGGTTGTGAAGTAAACCCGGGTTAGCTTGGTCTGAAAGAGGCCAAATATTGGAATAATAAAGATGGAGTACCTTTGTAACGTATAAGGTATTCCGTCTTTTTTTGATCGCGCCTGATTGAAGCGAAAATCAAGTAGTTGACAAATTTTCAATGCCCATTCTATAATTTATTAGTAAAAATTACGATTAAGGAAGGTTTCAAACAGTGAAAAAGAATTCATGGTTCCGGACCATACCGCTATGGGTCCTCGTCCTGCTGATGGGGATAGCCGCCGCAGGTTGCGGTCCGGAAAATCAGGCGAAAATCGTTGAAGGAAAGGTCAATGTCGTGACGACGTTTTATCCGATATATGAATTTGCCAAAGCAATCGGCGGAGATGATGCCAACGTCATCAACCTGCTGCCTGCCGGCGTCGAACCTCATGACTGGACGCCTAAAAGCCAGGATATCGTAAACACGTCCAAAGCGCAGCTGTTTTTCTATAACGGCGCGGGATTGGAAGGTTGGGTTCCTCAATTTCTGAAAGGATTGAACCGCGACAGCAAGATAAAGGCGGTTGAAGTCAGTCAGGGAATCAAGCTGATTGAAGCGGATGAGGAAAAGGATCAGCATCATGAGGGTGAAGGGCCGCAAACGAGACATCATATTGATCCGCATACATGGGTTAGCCCTAAATCGGCTATGATCATGGCCGAAAATATGAAGGAAAGCTACATCGAGGCCGATCCTGCCCATAAAGAAGCATATACGAGCCGATATATGGATCTGAAAAAAAAGCTGGAAGAGCTGGATGGAGAGTTCAGTTCCAAGCTGGCGGCAATGCCGCGCAAGGAGATCGTCGTGTCGCATGAAGCTTTTGGTTATATGGCCCGGGATTACGGGCTCACCCAACATGCAATCATGGGGTTGTCTCCGGATGCCGAACCGCGGGCTCAGGACTTGCTGAACCTTTCCAAATTGGTGAAGGAAGAGGGCATTCATTATATCTTTTTCGAGGAATTGGTATCGGATCGCTTGGCCAAAACATTGGCATCGGAAACGGGTGCGGAAGTGTTGGTGTTGAACCCTGTTGAGGGGCTTACGGAGGAGCAGCTGAAGCAGGGAGATGATTATTTTTCGCTGATGCGCAAAAATTTGCAGAACCTGATATTGGCGCTGCAATAGTCAATGGCAAAGTATTAGAACTCTAATTTCCATATTGAGCTTGAGATAGGCAATTTTTAAGAAAGGGTGGGTGTCACATGTTTACGCCAAGCAGCGATGAATGTCATCAACCTGTGGTAGAGCTTGAACATATTTCTTTTTCCTACCGTGATCAACAGGTCATTTCAGATTTAAGTTTTGCCGTCAAGGAAAGGGATTTTGTCGGCATTATCGGTTCAAATGGTGCGGGTAAATCCACTTTGCTGCGGATGATTGTGGGATTGCTGCCTATGGCACAAGGAGAAATCAAGTTATTCGGCGAACCGATCCGGAAATTCAAGGACTGGGAACGGATTGGTTACGTCCCGCAAAAAAAAGCGTTTAATCCGCTTTTTCCGGCAACGGTAAGAGAGGTCGTATTATCAGGATTGTACAATAAGAAAAATCTGTTCCGCAGAGTCAGCAAAAGCCAGCAGCAGCAATGCGATGATGCGCTTGAGGTGATGGGCATCCAGTCGATCGCCGGCAAAAGGATCGGGGAGCTTTCGGGCGGGCAGCAGCAGCGGGCTTTTTTGGCCAGAGCGATGATCAATCATCCGGATCTGCTTATTTTGGATGAGCCTACCGTCGGGATTGACGCCAAAACCCAGGCCGATTTCTTCGAATTGATCACTCATATGCATCAGCATCATCACATGACGTTTCTGATGGTATCCCATGATATGTACATGATGGAAAATTACCTGGGTAAAGAGCCGAAGCAGTCGAGCGGCAGCATCCAATTCTACGTCCGCCATTCCCATGAAATACAAAATTGCGAAGTTCGCGATCTGCAGCATTCGCTGTCCTGATCCGGATATTTTTGCAAGAAGGAGTCGTTTTATTTGGCTATCGATATTATGCTAAGTGATTTTTTTCAGCGGGCTTTGACCGGCGGTATTCTGATCGGGATCACTGCTCCGCTTATCGGTATTTTTTTGGTGCTCCGCAGATTGTCCATGATCGGGGACACGTTAGCGCATGTAACCATAGCTGGCGTAGCCCTGGGGTTCTTGATCGAGGTGTATCCGCTGGGTACCGGGCTTGTTTTCGCCGTACTTGCATCCTTTGCGATCGAAAAACTGCGGAAAGCCTATAAAAGTTACGCAGAGTTGTCCATCGCGATCATTATGTCCGGCGGAGTCGCGCTTGCCTCTTTGTTTTTTACACTCGGTATGGGTTACAATACAGATGTGATGAGTTATTTGTTCGGAAGCATTTATACGTTGGATACGCAGGATTTGTATGTGGTTGGAGCCGTTACGCTGGTTGTCGTCGTCGTGATTCTTTTGTTTTTCAAAGAGTTTTTTCTGCTCAGCTTTGAGGAAGATGCCGCGAGCGTCAATGGACTGCCTGTGCGACTGCTCAACATGCTGATAACCGTATTAACGGCGCTTGTCATCAGCACGGCGATCAAAATTGTGGGGGCGCTGCTGGTTTCGGCTCTGCTGACCATTCCGGTTGCCATCAGTCTGCTGATTGCGAGAAGCTTCAAATCCTCCGTCATATTATCCGTCGTCATTTCCGAAATTGCCGTCATTATCGGACTCGTCATCGCCGGCATTTGGAATTTGGCGCCAGGGGCAACGATCGTTCTTCTATTGATTGCACTGCTTATTTTGACCATGGCCGGCAAAAAAGGTTTTTCGATATAGAACATTGTAGGAGGAACGGCATTGTCAAACTTGAATATTGGGATCGCGTTTTTGGCGGGGCTGGCTTCCTTCATTTCTCCGTGCTGCCTGCCGCTGTATCCGTCGTATTTATCCTATATTACAGGCATGTCGGTACAGCAGCTCAAAACGGAGCAGAACAAACGGGAAGTCCGGTTCCGGACCATGACGCATACGCTCGCATTTATTTTAGGTTTTTCCGTCGTTTTTTACACGCTTGGCGTCAGCGCGGGTTTTTTGGGCAACTTTTTCTATAATAACCGCGATCTGATCCGCCAGCTATCCGCTATTTTGATTATTGTCATGGGACTGTTTCTGCTTGGCATATTCCAGCCTAAATTTCTGATGCGCGATTATAAGATGGACCTGAAATTCAAGCCTGCCGGATACATAGGATCTTTTATTTTCGGAATCGGTTTTTCTGCAGGATGGTCTCCTTGCGTCGGACCCATTCTCACCGCGATCATCGGACTTGCGGCAACGCAGCCCGGTTCGTGGTTTTCGCTGATTACGGCCTATACGCTGGGATTTGCCGTACCGTTTTTCGTTTTGGCTTTTTTTATCGGATCGACAAAGTGGATCGTAAAGTATTCGGGCCTCATGATGAAGATCGGCGGCGCATTGATGCTGCTGATGGGCGTTCTGTTGTTTACGAACCAAATGACCAAAATTACGATCTGGCTGCAGATGATTACCCCGGATTGGCTGAAATTCTAAGTGAAGTAATCGATTGCAGCCGATGGAAAATGCTCAAAAATACGCTCTGTGCTAAATTCGCGCAGGGCGTAATTTCTTCGATATTGGCGTAGACACGCACATACGGCATGGCCCCGAGCGTAGTTTAAAGATAACCATAATGGAAATGACCCATGCAGCTGGCAGAGACCGGAATGGCGTAATGAAGCATTTGAGGCAAGCGTGGAAATAAGGCGGTTTCTCGGCAGGACTTGCCAAGTCCTTACGGAAACATGTATCATTACAAGAGCAGGATTTTTTTTATGATTGATTGCTTAAAAAGAGAAAAGAGGGAAGCAGATGCCAACGCCGAGCATGGAAGATTATTTGGAGCGCATCTACAAGCTGATTGATGAAAAGGGGTATGCTCGCGTCTCGGATATTGCCGAAGGCCTTGAGGTTCATCCTTCATCCGTCACCAAAATGATTCAAAAGCTGGATAAGGATGAATACTTGATTTATGAGAAATACCGCGGACTTGTCTTGACCAGCAAAGGCAAAAAAGTGGGTAAACGTTTAGTGGACCGCCATCAACTTTTGGAAGAGTTTTTGACGATGATCGGTGTATCCGATGAGCATATCTATACGGACGTGGAAGGAATCGAGCATCATTTGAGCTGGGATTCCATCACGCATATCGAAACGCTTGTGGAATATTTCCGCCGGGATGAACAGCGTCTTCAGGAATTGCGGAGCATTCACAATGAACTAGTGGGAGATTCGTAAATCAGGCATTTGTCCCTTCCCAAAGAGACGGATGCCTCTTTGTTTTTAATGAGAACTGATCGAAATAGTGCGGCAAGGACACCGGCCATTCCGGTGTTTCTCTTGCTCGTAAATCTATCAAGTCTGGAGGATTACTAGAATGAGGTATTGGAAGTTTCAAAAGTGGATGATTCTGGCGCTTGTCTTGATTTTATTGCTGCCTGTGACCGGCCGCTCTGTTCAAGCGCAATCAACAAAACGCTCCATCAGCATCACGTTGGATGGAAATTCAATCAACAGTGACGTATCCCCGTATATCATACCGGGAGTTGATGTTACGATGGTGCCTCTTGCCGTGATTAGCCAGGGATTAGGGGCATTTGTGAACTGGAACCATACGGAAAAAACCGTCGTGATTCAGCAGAACGGTTCGACGATGTCCCTCACCAAAGGGAAGAAGACCGCTTTGGTTAACGGAAACAATGTCGATTTGGATGCATCCGTCGAAATCAAAAACGGCAGAACGATGGTGCCTCTGCGTTTTGTAGGTGAGAACCTGGGCCTTCAGGTAAACTGGAATCAAGCGGAGCAAAGCATCGTGATGTATTCCGGCCAATACATACCTAACCGTCCCGACCCGGTAGAGCCGAACCAACCTAATCAACCGAATCAGCCGCAACAACCTAATCCCGGCCAAGGAAATGGACAGCAGACACAAGGTCTGCATGGCGCCTGGATTTCTACCGTAGCGAATCTGGATTGGCCCACAACGAAATCCGTGGGGAAAGAGGAACAGCAGAAACAGGAATTTACCGCGATGCTGGACAAGCTGCAAACCATCGGCATTAATGCCGTTTACGTGCAAGTACGTCCTGCAGGCGATGCGTTCTACCCTTCGCAGCTCGTGCCTTGGTCCAAATATTTGACCGGTACGCAAGGCAAAGATCCGGGTTATGACCCGCTGCAGTTCATGATTGATGAAGCCCATAAGCGGGGAATGCAATTCCATGCCTGGTTTAACCCGTTCCGGGCCAGCATGGATACCGCTACAAGCAAATTGGCTGCTAATCATGTCGCCATCGAACATCCGGATTGGATCGTACCGGCGAATAATCAGCTGATCATCAATCCGGGAATTCCGGAAGCACGCCAGCATATTATCGATGTCGTGATGGAAGTCGTGAACAAATATAATATTGACGGCGTTCATTTGGATGATTATTTCTATCCGACCAGCGGTACTTTTAATGACGACGCCACTTATAAAACCTACAACTCGTCAGGCCTTTCCAAAGATAATTGGCGCCGCGACAACATTAACCGGTTTGTGCAGCAGCTCGGCCAGTCGATACATGCAGCGAAGCCGTCCGCACAATTTGGCATCAGCCCATTTGGCGTATGGCGCAATAAAGCAAACGATTCAACGGGATCGGATACAAAAGCCGGCATTACGGCATATGATTCCTATTTCGCGGATGTCAGAACATGGATTCAAAATCATTGGATCGATTATGTAGCGCCGCAAATTTATTGGAGCATGTCCTTTAAAAATGCGCAATACGATAAGCTTGTCGATTGGTGGGTAAACGAAGTCAAAGGTACGGGTGTCAATCTGTATATCGGCCAGGCTGCCTACAAGCTTGGAACGTCGGAAGCGGGCTGGCAGAGCTCGCAAGAAATCATCAATCAATTACAGTACAACACCCAATATCCGGAAGTAAAAGGCAACATTTTCTTCAGAGCTGGCAATCTGATAAATAACCCGCTCGGACTTGTTCAGGCGCTTGCCGCATATTATCAACAATAAATAACCTTATAACTGTCGGTTTTCAGCACCGAGAAGATTGGATGAAGTTAGGGACTGAGGAGCGGAGCGTACTTTTGGTACGTGAGCACCGTAAGGCCCGGCTGAATTCAAGTTTCGATGCCGTGTCCGCTTCCTGATTCACTTCGTGATCAAAAGCGATCTGTCATGAATCGACCCCCGTTCTCATAGATTATGTTGAATACATGAGGACGGGGGTTTTCCTATGCTCATTAATGCGGTTTTCGAGGGCGGTGGCGTTAAAGGCATCTCGCTTGCGGGGGCGGTTAAGGCGGCGGAAGATTCGGGAGTCGTTTTTAACCGTGTAGCGGGCACCTCTTCGGGTTCGATTGTGGCTGCGCTGCTTGCGGCCGGATTCACGGCAGATGAAATGAGCGAAATCGTCAAGGCGACTCCTTATGCTTCTTTTTTGTACAGAGCTCCCATTTTCAATATAAAAATTATCGGACCCGCGATACGGCTGTGGATCAAAAAAGGGCTCTATTCCGGAGAAGCGCTGGAATATTGGATCTATAACATTTTAAAATCAAAGGGAATACGGACTTTCTCGGATATTCCTCCAGGCAAGCTGATGATTATCGCTTCGGATATTACGAATGGAAAAATCCTAGTACTTCCTGATGATTTGATCAAGCTGGGAATGAATCCGGCAACTTTCGAGGTGTCCAAGGCCGTCCGCATGAGTACGAGCATACCGTACTTCTTCGATCCGGTGATTTTAAGGATGTGCGGACAGGCGGCCCGCGGGAAATCTTTTAAAGATCAATTTGTATATGTTGTCGATGGCGGACTTCTCAGCAATTTCCCGCTATGGCTGTTTGACGTCCCGCCAGGCCAACCGCAGCTGCAAACCATCGGATTCCAAATGGTCGGGCGAACCACCGGCAGACCACATATCATCAGAGGGCCGATCAGCATGCTGACGGCGATGTTCGAGACGATGCTTTCCGCCCATGATGAAAGATACATCGAGCAGGTAAACCGGTTCAGGACGATCAAAATCCCGACGCTAGGCGTAGGGACGACCCAATTCCAAATATCACCGGATAAAATCACAGAGTTGTATGAATCCGGCGTAAATGCAGGTAAGAAATTTTTTAGGAATTGGAAGCCGTCGTGATATCGGCGTCATGAAGCCGGGAATGAGTGGTTTTATTCGTGCGGCTAAACCCGTTTTCATCGGCGCTCACTGCCTGTCACGGAATTGAGTTGGCGTCATGCCGGTCGCTTTTTTGAACACGGTGAAGAAATGGCTTTTTGTTTGAAAACCGGCTCGCATTCCAACATCTGTGACGGGCCAGTTCGTTGACAACAGCAGTTCCTTGACCTTGGCGATGCGCTCTTGCAAAATGTAGTCTGAAAGCGTCTGGTCGAAGGTCTCTTTAAACAACTGTCGGACATGCCTTGTCGATAATGAGACATGTTCGGCTATATCTTCGATTGTAAGCATCGGATCGGGGAGGTTTTGCTTGACGTATTCCACGATTTCGGACACGATTTCTTCACGCCGACTGGAGCTTTTGCGGTTGCCGTTTTCGTTGATAATGTCAAGCAGTTCTTTTTCAAGCCATGTTCTTACCTCGCCCAGCGTATCAAACGCCTCTAGCATTTTTTCGATATCTTCCACGGATTGGATGGAAGGAAGCTTGTTGAATGTTTTGAACAAGGTGTAAAGCAATAACAGCAGCTGGAATTTGCTTTGTATGTAATGCATGGCATGCATGTGCACGAATATAAGATCCAGAATCCCCGTTATTTTCTCCGTTCTTCCCATTCTGATTTGCTTGATAAGCTCATCCAGTAAATCATCGTTCAGCGTCTGGGCGCGGTGCATATAATCCTCATAATCGCGCTCAATGAACACCTTATCCTCGCCGGAAATGAATTTTAGCATCGTCAGTTCGTGAATATGCTGATAAACGATGCGCAAATCGTCGCTAAACATCCGTGAACCGCTCACAGCTACCGTTACTTGGATATTCGTCCACTGCCTAATCTGTTTCCCGGCTTCCTCCATGGCTCCGATTAATTCATCCATCTGAACGTTATCTCCAGATATGAACAGGACAAGATGGTCGCTCCCCAAATCGACTGATTCCGCATACCAGTTTCGGCGGACCACTTCCTCAGCAATATTGCCGATGGCATATTTCAATAACTTTCTGGAAGCAAAATTATACTTTTTATTAAACGCGCTATATTCATTAATGCGGATGACACTTATATAGAGAGCTTCATGCCCAAACAGCCCGGAATTCTCATGCAGGTACTGTGTAACGGGCGATGACAGCTTTCCTTGAAGGATCCACTGCCGCAAATACTCCGCTTTGATTACATTTTGGTGCTCGCGCATGGATGAATCAAGTTGAATCATCCGATCCTCCAGCATTTCAATTCCGTGTCGGATGACTTTGAACTCGGCCATGGCAATGTCTTTATACTTGTTCTTGGAATGGAGCCCCAATTTTGTCTCCAATTGATTCGCCAGCTGCGTGAAAGGTTTATAGGTACGCCGCGAATTCCAGAACAAAATGACAATCAGCAGGGCGTCAAGACCAGCGACGACGATGACAAATTTTGTCCGGAACGAGTTGAAATCGGCACGCATGCCCTCCAGTTTGGCCATTTGATAGATGATCCAGCCTTGAGGTTCGATCATTGCGTATTGCACGGCCCAGGACTCCCCCTCATAGGTGCGTGTAAAACTGCCTGCTTCGCCCACTGAATTGACGGTTAATCCGGCATACAGGTCTTCCGAATCCTGAGGGCCGAGCATGACCTGTCCGCTTTTGTCAAGAATGAACGACCGGATTTCCTGGCTGGAATCCCCTTTGAGCAAATATTGCTGCATCAAATTGTCATTCAAGATAAGGGCGAGATAGCCAAATGATTGCTGTCCGGAGGGCACTGTCGGAATAATGAGCGCGAGCTGCTGGGTACCGTTCACTTTATGTACGAAAAAACGCAAGTAGGAGCTTCGGGATTGTCTGACCCGATCCAACATATCCTGATCGCGAAATTGGGGAAAGGAAGCGATGCCGTATTTTAAATCAATGGCGTGTTTTGTCCTCATGTTGATCAAATACACATTATCGAGGAAGGGTTCGGTCGTCATATATTTGGTTGCCGCCTCAATGGCCTCGACTTGGGCTTCCTGCGATTCCGATCCTGCCCTCATCCAGGACTGGATGCTTTTGTCGGCGTACATGTTTAGCCCATACGAAATGAGTTTATTAAAAATGAATTTTGCATTGTCTCGGGAATGAGCTATCTCCGTTTTGTTCACTTTGTCGATTTGCCTCATCGCATAGATGGAGAATTGATGCGACATCAAGTACACAAACGGTATAGGGACCAAGATAAACAAGATACATAAACTCAGGAAAATCCGGATGTATGTTTGCTTAGGGATAAACCACCGGCTCACTTGCATCCCCCTCGTCCTTTATTCAAATTTGTAAGATTCATTATAGCAGCCAAGATCCCGGATTGAAGCGCTTAACCCAAAATATGCAATACGAGTATAACACATAAAAACGGGATCCGGTTGTAGTCCGAAGTTTTGCACTTTTCATGCGAAATTGCCCGTAAATTGGGCAAAGTCCGGCCTAAAGGGAGCATTTATTTCCGGTTTGCATACCCGATTTCCATAATAAGAACCTGCCCTGCAGGCTGTTTTGGATCAGCCATTTCCTAGATCAGAACTATACAGGGCAGAGAGGAATGCCATAAACTTGGTCGTATTATAACGAATTACAATGGTGGCAAGAGAGGAGGCCCGTGTAAAGGTGGCTGTATTCAGAGAAATTTTAAAGAACAAATATTTGTATCTCCTGGCGCTTCCCGGATTGCTGTTTTTGCTTGTATTTGCCTATCTTCCGATGACCGGTTATTTAATCGCTTTCAAAAAATACCGATTATCAGACGGTTTATGGGGCAGCGAATGGGTCAGGTTCGACAACTTCAAATTTTTCTTCATGGGCAGCGATTGGTACAAGGTGACGTTTAATACGATCTTTCTCAACGGATTATTTATTGTTTGCGGCCTTGGAATTGCTCTGCTGCTGGCGATCTTTCTAAATGAAGTACGGAATCTGGTCTTCAAAAAAATGGCGCAAACCTTTATTTTCATGCCGTATTTTATTTCATGGCTGGTTGTCAGCATGATGGTATTCGCTTTTCTGAATACGACTGACGGTATTCTTAACCGCACTTTGGCTGCTTACGGCATACAGGGGGGGAATTGGTACCTAATGCCGGGGATTTGGCCCGCTGTACTCACGATCATCTATATATGGAAGTTTGCCGGATACTACTCGATCATCTTTTTGGCTGCCATAACCGGGATTTCGGGCGAGTATTACGAAAGTGCGCGGATCGATGGAGCCAGCAGGTACCAGCAAATCATTCATATTACGATTCCATTGATCCGCAATGTGCTGGTCGTTCTTGCCTTGCTGGGGGTCGGCCGCATTTTCTACGGCGATTTCGGGATGATTTACGGGATTATCGGCGATAATGCGCCGTTGTATCCGACGACCGATGTTATCGACACCTACTCATTCCGGGCGCTTCGCCAATTAGGTGATTTCAGCAAATCATCCGCCGTAATTTTGTATCAGGCCGTTATGGGGCTTGTGACGATCGTGCTTTTTAATGCGATAGCGAAAAAAATCGATAAGGATTCTAGTTTGTTCTAACAGAAAGCGGGGATGGACATGGAAAATTCACTCGTTCAAATCAGGACGATGGAAGCAAAAAGGGGAAAGATGGGCAGCTCCTTATCCGAAAAAATATTTATGATCTTTATCTATATATTCACAGGCGCGTTTGCATTGGCTTGCTTTCTTCCATTCTGGCTGGTGCTGATTAATTCCTTTGCCGCAGAGTCGAACATCAAGCTGCATGGCTATCAGCTGTTCCCGAAAGAGTTTTCTCTGGCTTCCTATCAATATTTGCTGGAAGGCAAGCAGGTCTTAAGCAGCTATATTGTATCTACTAGCGTAACCGTTGCGGGAACCATTCTCGCCGTCGCGGTTACTTCCATGTACGCCTATACGCTGGCTCATCCGAAAGTGAGATACCGCAATATCCTGTCGTTTCTCACTTATTTTACGATGATTTTCGGCACCGGGCTGGTCGGGTTTTATATCCTCGTCGCCAACTGGCTTGGTCTCAAGGATACGTTATGGGCGCTGATTCTTCCATACGTTTTGAATCCGTTTTTCGCTTTTATTATGGTTTCTTTTTTTCGAACGTTGCCTTACGAGATTAATGAGGCGGCGACGGTGGATGGAGCCAATGATCTCACGATTTTCTTTAAAATCATTATTCCAATCTCGAAGCCGGTTATCGCGACAGTCAGTTTATTCTACGCCTTGCAATACTGGAACGATTTCTTTCTGGCGCTCTTGTTCATCGACGATTACAAGCTGCATCCGCTGCAAATGATGATCCGTCAGCTTATTTCCAACATCAATATCGGTGCGTATGTCAGCGGCAGCCAAACAACGTATACGCAGCCATTGCCAACTTATGGCGTACAATTAGCGACCGTATGTTTGACGATCGGTCCGATTATTTTGCTGTATCCATTCACTCAGAAATTTTTTGTGAAGGGGATTACAATCGGCGCCTTGAAAGGTTAGCTACAAATTTTTGCTTATCTATACAAGTTGAACCAATAATTGAACGGATGAAGGCAGCCGGGTGAAATGTTTGTCTATTCAAAGCAGCACGCAAAAACAAAGCATATGCTTTCGAAGCAAGTTTTTGCTTAACTTAGTCGCCTATTCAAAGCAGCACGCAAAAACTTTTAGGAGGTCAAAAATGAAAACCAAAAAGATTATGGCAATGATGTTGGCATTTTTTCTGGTAATGACAGGAATCATCGGGTGCAGCAAATCAGGCGATTCTTCCCCAGGCAATGTAAGCGCGGGCTCAGGCGGGAAGCTCGATCCGGTTACACTGAAGATTGTACTGCCTGGCGACCGCCCGGCCGATATGGATGTCGTCATCAAGGAAGCTGAGCGAAGAATGGCCGATACGCTTAATGTCAAGCTCGATATTGTCTTCGTGCCCTGGTCCGATTTGGCCCAGAAAACGCAGATGATGCTCGCTTCCGGCGAAAGTGTCGATCTGATCTTCGATGCGCCGTGGCTGCATATGGAGCAGATGATCAGCTCGGGGTACTATGAACCGTTGGAAGATTTGCTGGACAAATACGGGCAGGATGCGCTCAAAGTCCGATCGCAGCAAATGTTTGACGCAAATAAATTCCAGGGCAAAATTTATGCGCTGCCTTTGGGCAATACCCATCTGGCGGGAAGAACGTATCTGGTCCGCAAAGATCTTCGTGAAAAATACGGTCTGCCGCCGATCAAAACGTATGACGATCTGATACAGTTCGCATACAAGGTGAAAGAAAACGAAAAGGATGTCATCCCGCTGCTCGCTTACGGCCAACCGGGACAAAAGGACGTGTCGTGGGGCGCTTTCAGAGCTTTCATGGAATATGATCCGCAAATTCTGAGATCGGATGCGCTCGGGCAAAGCCTTGTCTTGTACTACAAAAATAACGACGGCAAAGTATATAACCTTTTTGACGAGATGGAGCCGCGGGTATGGTCCTGGATTGAAGAGGCGAGAAAGCTCTATACGGATGGGCTTATTCATCCGGACATTCTTGCACTGAAGGATGTCAATTCGGTGATCGAATCCGGCAAAATTGCCGTGGCAGTCTACAATGAATTCGGTGTTCCTACTCAGTTTGAAACAGCGGTAGCACGCAATGTACCAGGCGCGGAATTGGAAGCGGTCACTTTTATCAAGTCGGAAAAAGGAAAAAACATTACGAATTTCAAACAAGCAAACTTTCAGGCGATCCCGAAAGTCAGCAAAAATAAAGAGCGTGCCATGATGTTTTTGAATTGGGCCGCCCAGAAGGAAAATTACGATCTGCTCGCTTACGGGATCGAAGGTACGCATTACAAGGCAAAAGGCGACGATCAATACGAGCAAATCGGTTCCGGTTATTCGTACTTCCCGTATGCATGGATCTGGAATCCGACGACAGACCGGTTAAACGCCGGATTTGATGCGGATTCGATTGCGCATTATCAATTCAATAAAAATGCGGATAATTTGACGTCAAGCATATTAACCGGTTTCTCCTTCGACCCGGGGCCTGTTATGAACGAAATATCACTCTATAATGCGGTTGAAGATAAATACTACAATGCTTTGTTCGATGGCGTCTTTGATCCGGCCGAGCAGTGGAACAAGCTGAAAGCAGAAGGCGAAGGCTACGTCAAAAAGATTCAGGTCGAGCTGCAGAAGCAAATCGACGCCTTTTTGGCTCAAAAATAGCAACCGTAGCCGAGAAGGCAATAGAAAGGAGGTAAGAGAGAGTATACAACGGTTAATAACTTAAGCTCCGAATGCAGGTCATGCTTGGATTGGCAGTCATTTTTCAAAGCGATAACGAATGGGAAATGGAGTTGATTTGAAGATGGCGGGAAAAAGCAGGAAAGTGATCTGTTTGTTGCTAGCCCTCACGTTTGCCTTTTGCAATCTGCCTGTGCTGCAGGCTGCAGAAAGCGAGCAGACGTCGAAGGTTAATTTACTGGCAGCGGATATGGATTCAACGTTTAGTGATGGGATAAGCCCGTTCAAGCTGGAAGTCAGCACATCCGGAGGAACTCAGCGCATTGTTCAGATTGACGGCAACAACGCGCTCGAACTCCGCGACGCCTCCCTGGGTTCGAACGCAGCGAGCTATTTCTATTATCAGCTGGACAGCGGCAGGCTTAAGGATCGCATTAATGAAATCTACAACATGCCGCAAGGAAGCCCGCCGGTTGAGCTCGTCTTGGAGTATAAGTTGAAGCGCAGCGCTGCGAGCGACAAGCCCGTAGCCAAGGATATTTATGCCCAGATCCATTTCGGCAATTCTGATAACAACCTGATTCCCCGCTTTCCTGTGGGGACGTCGAGCATTTCTAGCACCGCAGCCTATACAAGCAGTGACCAGACGAAGTTAAAGACAGTTAATGACGCGGATCTTCCCGAATACCGGTTTAAGATCGTACCGAATGGCGGGCAGCGCATGATTTCGAGTGTGAAACTGGCCTTCTCCGTTCGTGTCGATACAGGCGGTACGGATGAAGCCTACGTGATTGATGATTTGGCTGTTTACGAACTGAATTCAGCCCAGCCGCAGGATGATGAACCGCCTACGACGCCGGCGGATTTGAAGGCCGTAGGAATTTTGGACACGAGTGTCAAATTGTCCTGGACTGCTTCGACAGACAATGTCGGAGTAACCGGATATACGATTTATCAGGATGGGGCCCCTGTGCTTAAAGTAAGCGGGACAACAACCAGCGCAGCTATCGTTGGATTAACGCCGAATACAAACTACCGTTTTACCGTTAAGGCCAGGGATGGAGCGGGGAATATTTCAACTGCCAGCAACGAGGTTTCGGTGACGACGAATCCTTCGGCCAGCGGGCTGCCCGAGCCATTCGGCAACGGAGATATCGGCAATATCAGACTTCCGGGCAGCGCGAGCTATGATAAAGATACCGGTACGTTCAAAGTCAAAGGCTCCGGGGCCGATATCTGGGGCAAGGAGGATGCGTTCCATTACGTATACCGGCCATGGACAGGAGATGGCGAGATTGTGGCACGCGTCTCCAAGATGGAAAATACGGTGGTTTGGACCAAGCCCGGCATCATGATTCGCGGAAGCACATCGGCACAGGCTCCCTATGTGATGATGGCAGTGACGCCAGCAAACGGGGTCATATACCAAAATCGGCTGCAGCCTGGCGGGGAATCTACGCAATCATGGGGTTCTTCTTCTGCCGTACCGCATTGGTTGAAGCTGGTACGGAAAAGCAACTTAATCACTGCCTACGAATCGAGTGACGGGACGCATTGGGCGCTGATTAAAAAAGATATAGTTAACCTGCCGGATACCGTTTACGTCGGCTTGGCGTTAACCAGTCACGACATCAACAAGCTAAGTACGGCGGAATTTGACAATGTGAGCGTCGGCCCCATCTCGCCTAACACCAATAATTCGCCTTTCCCGGGCACACCCGAGACAAGGCGCCAATGGGTGTGGGATAAAACGAAGTTGATGTCGGAGATTGACGGTCAGTTGAATATTTCCCAAATTGTCGCACAAATTCTAGACGGGCAGAATGAAGCCGTAAACCTGCAGAAGCTTGACAAGATGTTTCAGACTTATGATTGGGAGCAGTACAAGACAGTGGCAAAAATGTATGCTTATTTGATGGTAGGCGACCGCTTCAGCAGCGTTATGACGGAACATGCCAGGGATTATTTCTCCAAATACGCATACGGCAAGCTGTCGCAGACCGAAAACTTGAGAATGAGCAATTATACGGCCGGCTATTTGGTAGGCCAATACCTTCCCGATCTTCGCGATTTGAATGGCGCATCCGGAACGGCACTGAAAAATGCGAACCGAAGCAACATCGAGGAGATGTTGGATGCGGGAGTTCATGGAGGTTGGGCGGAGTATGAAAGCCCGGAATACACGATTATGACATACCTATGCCTGAATGCGCTATACCAATATTCGGATGAGCCGGATTTCAAGCAGAAGGCCAAAATGGCCATGGACGTGATGTGGTACGAGTGGGCGAATGATTGGATCAATGGCACATTTATATCCACCTCCAGCAGAGCGAAGGGAGACGGAGTGACCGTAAACGACCAGACATGGAGAGGAGCGGATCATACGGCATTATCCTGGATTTATTTCGGTGGGCACCGCGCTCAAGAGGGATTCGGCGACTCGGATAGCTTGGCCCCGGCAGCTTACCGTCCTTATCTGGAGTATTTGGGGATGCTGGCCTACAGCGGAATGAATTATTCGCCGCCAGAGATGGCCATCCGCATCGGTCAGGACGTCAACAAAAGCTATTCATCCCGTAAAACCAATCTGCAAAATTCGGGCGGCAACCATTTGAAAACTTACCGTTCGGCTTATGTGCAGCCGACATGGGGACTCTCGACCGAGGTGACATATAATCGGGTCGACAACTGGATCGAAGATATTCCGGTCGTTCTGCGTTGGCTCTCTAATTCGCCGGCTTCCGTATTCAGATTGTCGGTCGATCAGGCAGACAGTCCGATCGGCAATTATGATCAGCCCGAAAATCATCGTATCATGCAGGACGATAAGGCGGCCGTGGGCGTATTTAAATCACTTAGCGCGCCGGGAACAAACGTTAACTTTATCAATGCGATGTTCCCGGACACAGGGGCGATTCAGAAGCGGGATGAGCAGTCCGGCTGGGTATTCAGCGATACGGGAAAGATGTATTTCGCCTTCAAGATGATTAAGCCTTACGCGTGGTATTATCAAACTCCGACCGATCCGGCAAACAAGATCAAACAGATGCAGCCCCACCCTACAAAGCAGCTGCATTATAACTATAATATTCTTCGCAGCCAGGCAGACAAAAACGGCTGGGTGCTGCAGACTTCAGATGCTTCCGATTATCCGGATTTCGCCAGCTTCAAAAATGCGGTTTTGGCGAAAACGACATTGGATGCCTCGCATATTAACGATGCCAATCCGCGCCTCATCTACAAGAACTTAGACGGGCATGCCATGGACATTACCTTTGATTTAGCCTCAGGTTCTTATAACAACACCCATAAAATCAATGGCAATGCCATCGATTATTCCGCTTACAAGCTTTTTGATACGCCATGGCTTCAGCAGGAGCAAAATGCCGATTTGTTCACCGTTTCCTATGGCGGCGAAACATTCACTTATAATTTTGCCAATTGGACGATAACCAAAGGCAGAGAAGCCCTAACAGTTCCTAACGGCGGCTTTGACACGGGATCGGAGGGTTCCGAAGGCCCCGCCGGCTGGATGTTCAAAAGCTTGGATGGCTCGCCGGCCGGTACCTGGGACGATGGTACGTTCAGAAGTCCGGGCCATTCTGTGAAAATTTCGAATACTGCCGATGCCAATGAGGGCAGATGGACTCTAACGGACAACAACAGAATCGAGGTTAAACCGGGCAGCGCCTATACTTTCAAAGCTTGGGCAAAAACCAGCGAGGCCAGCGCGACAGACGGCGCCTATGCTGCCATCGCTTTTTATAAGAGCGATGGCAGCCCGGCTGAAGGCAGCCCGGTCTTCTCTAACTATCTGAAGGGGACAAACGACTGGACCCGCATCGAGGTTACGGCTGTGCCGCCCGCCGATGCCGTCTGGATGGGGTTCGGTCTGGGGCTTAAAGGCTCCGGGACGGCCTGGTTCGACGATGCCGAACTGATCACAAAAACGTATACCGCTGTAAACGGTATATCACTGGACCCGTCCACACTATCCTTAGGCGTCGGCAAAACGTCTACTTTGAAAGCGGTGATTGAACCGTCAAATGCGACAAACCGGGCGGTGATGTGGAAATCAAACAATCCGTCCGTGGCCGCTGTCGATGGCAGTGGTAAAGTGACGGGGGCAGCGCCGGGTACGGCTGTTATTACAGCAACTACGGCAGAAGGATCTTTTAATGCGGAGTGTACGGTAACCGTAGTCACGGCACCGACGGAACCGTTATTTGCGGACAATTTTTCCGGAGGGCTCGATCACTGGGATTTGTTCGGCAGTACAGACTGGAAAATCCAGGGCAGCGGAGAGGAAGCCGCGCTTACCGGCTCAACGACGGCCGGATTTCCGCAGCGTGCGGTGGTGAAGACATCTTCGCTTTCTTACGATTCCCGGGATTACAACCTTAAGTTCAACGCGCAGGGCGACCGGTTTCGGACCATGTTCCGGTATACGTCAGGCACCGGTTATTATTTTTTGGAATTTAAAAATACAAAGGAAGTCGAGCTGTGGAAGTATCCCAACGCGTCTACCCCTGAACTGGTCGGGACAACGGTTAACATTGATGATGTGATCCCCGGCTTTGCATTGACGGATTGGCATCCCTACAGAGTAGAAGTAAGCGGAGAAAAGTTCAGGCTTTTCATTAACGATACGCTTGTTGCGGAATTTCAGGATTCCTCGCTTGCGGCCGGCGGAATCGGCTTTTCTGTCAAAAGCGTAGGTCCGGCTGCCAATGTGAATCTGAAGCAGGTCTTGGTTGAGCCGATGATGGTTTCCCCGGAACCGGTAAAGACTCCCGCTGCTCCCTTTGACCCGACTGAGCCGAATTTCCAGTAGCTAGCGCCTGACAGGTCCGGCACGACGACAGTCTGCGGGTATCTGCAGGGTACCCGCAGATGATAGGGGTTTGCTTGCATGTATTTAAGCAGTCCAAAGCGACTTTTCCCATGGATTATAGTCCTCCGCTCCGGTTTTCCGTTCTCCCGATTTCAAGTAAGCTTACAAATGTAAGCACTTTCAATCTATAGGAGAGTGAGTTGAGAGAGGATGCTTGAAGGAGGTAGACATGGGACTCGCGACTGCAGTACCCGCCAAAAAAGCGGAGAAGCCCCTCAAGAGAGGGCTTAATCAGATCTGGAGATTCAAACTGCTGTATCTTTTGTTGCTGCCTGCTTTTGTATGGGTGCTCCTTTTCGATTACCTGCCCCTCTACGGGATCAGCATCGCATTCATGGACTACAATGTCATTCAGGGATGGTCCGGAAGCGAGTGGGCAGGTCTAAAATATTTTCGGATGCTGTTCGAATCCGAGATGTTCCGCAATGCGTTCAGGAACACTTTGCTTATCAGCCTGTACAAAATGATCAGCGGCTTCGTGTGTCCGATTTTGCTGGCGCTTGCGCTAAATGAAATCCGGACCGCCTGGTTCAAAAAGACGCTGCAAACCGCGGTTTACTTGCCGAGATTCGTTTCCTGGGTCGTGTACGGCGGAATTATTACGCTGCTGCTTTCGCCTGAAACCGGCATTATCAACAAACTGATCGAGTTGTTCGGAGGCAAACCGGCGTATTTGCTTGTTGAACCTGCTTATTTCCGGACGATCCTGGTTGTCACCGATGCGATGAAGGAAATGGGATGGGCGGCTATTATCTATATAGCTGCCATTGCCGGACTCAACCCCGAGGTTTATGAGGCGGCCATTATGGATGGGGCAACACGGTTTCGGCGAATCCTTCATGTGACTTTGCCTGGCATTGCGGGAACGATTGTCGTCATCTTTATCCTTCGGGTCGGAACCGTCATGAGCGCCGGGCTGGATCAGGTCATTAATTTATACAATCCGATGGTGTTTGAAGTCGGGGATATTCTCGATACGTACATTTATCGGGTCGGCATCGAACAGTTCAGCCTCAGTTTGGCGGCGGCGGCCGATGTTGTCAAAGGCCTGATCGGACTCGCGATGGTGCTCATTGTAAACCACATTGCCAAGCGCATCAACGATTCCGGGATTTTCTAAAGAAGGGGAAGCTGGTTTATGAAGCTAACGAGAGGCGAAAGCGTCTTCGTCACGACCAACTATATTCTGCTTACCGTTATAACTCTAATCATCATTGTTCCATTCTGGTATGTCATTTCCGTATCCGTTACGCCTTATCATATTTTTAGCGAAAAGAACGGGCTGGTGCTTTTTCCGACATCCTTCAGCTTTCAATACTACGAGTACCTGCTCAAGGAAGGCTCGATGATCTATAACGCTTACGGAATTACGATCCGCAATACGGTGTTCGGGGTCCTGCTGGCCCTGATCCTTACGGCAACGGCAGCCTACGCTTTGGCGGAAAAAAAGCTGCCCGGCCGGCGGCTCATCATGTTGTTTTTCGTTTTTACGATGCTGTTCAAGGGCGGGATGATTCCAACCTATATCACGATCAAATCGCTGGGCCTGCTGAATACGGACTACGTGCTGATTTTGGTTATGGCTTATACGGCTTTTAATATGATCATCATGAAATCGTTTTTTGAAGGGATTCCCGAGAACCTGAAAGAATCCGCCGCCATTGACGGAGCTTCGGAACTCAGGATTTTATGGCGGATCGTTCTGCCGCTTTCCATGCCGGTTATCGCGTCGATTGGACTGCTCTATCTGGTCACATACTGGAACGATTTTTTCAATGCGCTGTTGTATGTTACGGATTGGCATAAAGCGCCGGTGCAGCTCGTGCTGCGGACCATCATTGCCAGTTCCAGTCTGCCGCCGGAATTGCTGGAAGCTGCCGGGACGACGCCACCGCCTACGATCGGTATCCAGATGGCGGCAATCGTGATCGTAGCCCTGCCGATGATGATCATTTATCCGTTCGTCCAGAAATATTTTGAGCAAGGCATGCTGATCGGATCGGTGAAAGGGTAACAAGCCGTCTCATTGACAACGGTTTATCCTGATTGGGTAAATATAGTTTTCATAAGGGGGAACATTTTCCATGTTAAAGCAAAGAAAAGGCTGGTCATACGGAGCGATTTCCGCCGTGCTCATCGGAGCGCTCGCGGTAACAGGCTGCGGCAAAAGCAACGAGGCGGGAGGAAATTCCGGTACACCGCCGGAAGGAAATTCGGCGTCCAAACCTTCGGCTCAGGCGGAAGCGGGTCCATATGAACTCAAATGGTTGAAAGCCCAGGATATTTCCCTGCCGTACGATGCTTCGAAGGATGTCGTCAAGCAAGCCATCGAGAAGAAGCTTAATATTAAAATCGTTCCGGAGCTCGTGGATGTGCAGCAGTATAAGACCAAACTCAATCTGAAAATGTCCAGCAGCGACATTCCGGACGTGGCGAGAATCGATTTTGCCGACGACTTCCAAAAATATGCCCAGCAAGGCGCATTCGTTGATCTTACCGGCCTTATTAATGAAAAGGATACGCCGAATATTATGAAAGAAGTACCGCCGGAAATATTCGAACAGGCAAAAGTAAACGGCAAAATATACGGGATCCCTTATCAAGGCGGACCAGGCGCCGGGTACCGTTGGAATCTGGTTATGCGGAAGGATTACATGGAATCCGTCGGCGCCGACGTGCCGAAAACGCTCGAAGAATATTATAACCTCTTGAAGAAGATCAAAGCGGAAAAGCCGGAGGTCATTCCGCTTGGAGGATATACGGCCCAGATTGGCGAAACCAAATATGCCAACAATTCATTTGACAACGTTTTTGGCGCGTTTGGCGTTACGCCGGGCTTTTTCACGGAGAAAGACGGCAAATTCAGCAATTATGACATCGATCCGAAAATGAGGGAAGCGCTGCTCTTCCTGCAAAAAATGTATGCCGAAGGGCTGATCGATAAGGAGTTCGCGACAATTAAAGAAGAGCAGCTGCGCGCGAAGCTGTACAGCGGCAAGCTGTTCTCTTGGATGGGCTGGTGGTCGACGGCCAACGACTACGATACGCAGATCGAGACGAGCGAGCTGATGAAAAGCGGCAAGCTGGCATCGGACGGAAAATTGCCAAACCAGGCCGAAGAGCCGTTCAAATATTTGAAGCTGACTGGTTCGCTCCTGGGTGCGGACGGGACGGCTGTAGCTCCATCCGGCGCTCCGTTTTCGCAAATGAATGCAATAAGCGCCAAAACGAAAGATCCGAAGAAGGTGCTTTCCATTATTGAGGAGTCCCTATCTCCCGAAAATCAAATGCTGACGGTTTGGGGGATTGAAGGCGAAGATTACAAGCTCGAGAACGGCAAGCTTAAAGTAGATACGAATTTGGTCGATCCAAAGACGCAGCAGGATAAGAACGGAAATTTCCGCGGCACGCAAAGCTACTTGTTCGCTCCCGGCTTGAACGGCTGGCCGCATTATCTGGAGTCGCTTCCGCTTCGGTATTCCGAAGCGCTGGATGTAGCAATCAGCAATCCTCACCAGATTACCGATGCTTCCAATTATTTGGAATCGCCAACGAAAATCGCCAAAATGGTAGAACTGAACACGATGCGCGATTCGGTCTTCACGCAAATCATCATGGGAGGCGATATCAAAAAGTTTGATGATTTCGTAGAAAAGTGGAATTCGCAAGGCGGTTCGCAAATTTTGAAGGAGCTGGAAGAGTCTTTCAAGAAAAAATCGGGCAAATAACTTCGAATCCCCCCGTAAATGCCGGCATATCCGCATTAACGGGGGGATATCTTGCCATTTTCCGGAGGCGTTCATAAATGAATACGTGGATCAGGAGTATAAGCACGTTATTGATTGTGGCCTTGATAGTCAATTTCTTTCCGTTCCCGGCTAAAGCAGAGGCGGAAGCTCCGCAGCTGCTGTTCGAGGACAGCTTCTCTGTCGGCCTGGGGCAATGGGATTTGTTTGGCAGTACGGCATGGCAAACGCAAGGAAATGAATCGGAATCCTGGTTGGCAGGCGAAACAACGGCAACCTCCCCCCAGCGGACAGTGGTGAAAGCTTCCGTACTTTCTTACAGTTCCAACGACTATCGCCTGTCATTTCGGGCGCAGGGTAACAGATTTCGTTCCCTGTTCCGGTATACATCGGGATCAAGTTACTATTTTTTGGAGTTTAAAAATACGAAATCGGTTGAATTATGGAAGTATCCCGGCTCGTCATCCAATGTACAGGTAGGCAGCACTGTTGATATCGGCGGCGTATTACCGGGTTTCAATCTGGCGGAATGGCACCAATATGATATTGAGATTCGGGGCGACGAGTTCAAATTGTTTGTCGATGGCAAATCGGTAACCGCTTTCAAGGATTCTTCCCTGTCTAGCGGCGGGATCGGGTTCTCGATCAAAAGCATCGGAACTGCCGTCAACGTGAAAGTCAGCCAGGTGAAGGTGGAGGCGCTGTCCGCTCCGGAGCGGCCGTTAACGATCAGCCATTCGCCTGTAACCACAGTGCCATACAATACGAATGTAGCTGTTTCCTTTTCGCTTATGGATTCAGGCTCCCCAGTTACGGCCAAGGTTTATTATGCCTATGGAGAAGAGACGGCCGAAAATTCGGTTGAAGCAGCGAAGCGGGAAGGCGGGGCATACGCGGCTGTCATTCCAGGAACGAACCGGACGGATCAAATCCGCTACTACATTGCTGCTAATGATGAACTAGGCCATTCCGGTCGTTATCCTGAGAGTGGATACATCACGGTCGACGTTGGGAAAATGGCTCCATATCGGAACGATTTTGAAGGTGATCGTGCGGGCTCGGCTCCGGCCGGCTGGACCACAGGAGGAAACGCGAAGGTGATTGAGCTCCCTGACGGCAGCAAAGCGTTTAATCTAAACGGATCAAGCAGCGCAAAATTGAACCTGCCCATGTACCAAAACGCGGATAATTTTGTCGTCAAGTTCAGGGCCAAATACGAGCGGACGGGTTCGGCCGTACAGAACACATGGCGCCTCCGCTATCGCGCTGTGGACGATATGAACAATAATGCGATGGAATGGGCGACGCATAATTCGAAATATTTTTTAATGCGCAAGACGGAGCTCGGAGGCAACTATTATATTGCTAACTATGTGAAATCGCTGCTTGACGATTGGCATGAGTATGAACTACGGGTGAGCGGCATAACCCATAAGCTGTTCATTGACGGGATAGAGGTAGCCGGCGGGGACGATTCCGATCCGTTGGCTCTGCAGAAAGGTTATTTTCAATGGAACGTCGTCGGCGGGATCAATCTGATGATTGACAATTTCTCCATCGAACCGATTGCGGCTCCTTATGTACTTGATCTTCAGCCTGCAGGCAACTATGCAGGCATTTATGAACAAGGGGAAGCACCGGGTCTTGCACTTTCGCTCAACGCCGGGGCATCGGCGCATGAGTTTGCGCTGAATTATACACTGCGTCGGGCGGATGGAGGCAAGGCCGTTGTTGCATCCGGGGAGAAAACCTATCATTTGGATAAATACGCTGAAACATCCGACTCATTTGCTTTTGAGCCTGCAGTGAATGAAATCGGCACTTATGAGGTAACAGCCGAATTTACGGTTGACGGGGTAAAATTGCCGGATAAATCGAAAAAAATGCGCATGGCCGTCATAAATAAAGCGGCAAAGATTCGTGATCCCGATCTGGACAATGAAAGCAAATTCGGATTGAATACACACTACGCGTTGAATTGGAAGGACGATATCATCGACGGTGCCCGGAAAATGGGAGCGCGCCACCATCGTTCCGGTATCTCCTGGGATGAGGCGGACCGGAATGTAAAGGATGCATCAGGGAAAACGGTATATGATTACAGCGCCATAGATGCCAGACTGGATAAATTATTTACCTTCGGATTCAACCAGATTACGGTACTCGGCATTGACAGAAATGGATATTATCAGGAGGGAACCGCAAATACGCCTGCAGCCTTAAAAGCGATGGGCGACTTTGTTTATGATGCCGTCAGCCGCTATAAGGGGAAAATCAGGCAGTGGGAGATGCCGAACGAGCCCGAGATTTTCTCCAAGCCCTATGTACCTGCCGAATTCGTGCAGCTGCAAAAGACCGCCTATCTCAACATGAAGAAGGCTGACTCGAACGCGATGCTTCTCGCAGGTGATCATACTTCCAGCGTAAGCAGCGTGCTGCCGAAAGAGCTCGAGCTTGGTTCCTTCGATTATGCCGATGCATATTCCTTTCATCCGTATGTGTATAATGCCATGCCAGACGACAATTTGCAGAATTTGCTGGACAGCGTTAAAGAGCTTGTCAACAAATATGGGGGATGGAAGGACTACTATTTGACGGAAGGCGGTTGGCCGACGGCCAAAGCGGGCTATCCTTCGGTTACGGAGGAGACGCAGCGCGACTATATCGTCCGCGCTTTCCTGAATTATATGATTACGGACCAGGTGAAGGCCTTCGAATATTACAATTATAAAAATGACGGTACGGATGACCGTTATTACGATATATTCTGGGGGATCACGGACAATGACGGAAGACCGAAGCTGGCCTATGCCGCAGTCAATCAGCTGATGACCAGCCTGGATAAAGCGAGGTATGCGGGGACATGGGATACGGGAGACCCAGGCGTTGCCGTTCACGTGTTCGTAAATGGAGGGAAGCCGGTGATCGCGGCCTGGAAAAAGACGGATCATAACAATCCTGACGTCAAACCGCCGACTAGCGAGATCACACTGCCTTTTGCCGCTTCTGGACTTCAAATCAAGGATATTAACGGCGCTGAAATTCCGATAACAGAAGATGGCGGAAGTACCCGGATTGTCGTATCCGGCTCGCCTATTTATGTTACGGGAGTTCCTGCAGACTTTGTATTTCAGTCAGCGACTCAGCTGCTGCAGGAGAAGGAGCGTGGGGCAGTTGCCAGACTGATGGCTCTGAAGACGCAAGAAAATGCTGCGCTCATTGATGGCGATAAGGCGGAGCTTGAGCAAATAACGGCTCAACTGATCAAAGCCGCAGGCGAGAATGCTGCTGCAGGGTTAGAACAAGGAATCAAAAATATTTATGTTTTGATGCAGCAAATCGCCGGCCAGATCGCCGACGGCTCCGTAAGTAGAGCACCGGGCTATGTCGCACTGGAGGCTTTGTACAATATGGCCGAGAACGCGTCGGTTGCCCTGTCGTATGCTCTTGAACGTTCCGAGCCTGCCTCCGTCGGCCCGAACAACCATCCCGATTATGCCGCTGCCGCATTTAACGACATTAAAGGCGGATACAGCGTCATGCCTGTTTCCGAGTCGGCGGTGCTGCGCATGAAACGTTATGGCAGACTGGCGGATGCCGCGTACGCACAGGGAAGCTATGCGGACAGCTATGCCTATAATCTGCTTGCAAGGGAATTCGCAGGTGCGGTAAAAGCGATGGCCGCTTCCGAGCCGCCGAAATTTAATGGAGTGATGGCGAGCATCGTACCCGTGCAGGCGAATGGCGAGGCCGGCAACGCCACTACGTTCACCCTTTCGCTTGTTAACGAAACGGATCTTCCCCAGGATGTGACTGTACGCCTGCGCCTGCCGGACGGGTGGGCTTCATCTCAAAACGAGCCGGCTGAAGTTTTGTTGACTGTCCCGGCAAAGGGGATGCTGGATCGGTCCTACCATGTTCTTGTACCGGAGGATACTGTCAAGGGACGATATGACATCGCCGCCGACATCATATACAATGGGGCGGTTTTTGATACGAAGATCGTTCAGTTGACGGTGGAAGAGGGAGTCGAAGCCAAAATTGTTCCCGTTAAGAAAACGATCAAGGATCTGGACGTGATCACCTTGGAATTGACGGGAACGTCTTCAGCCGAAAAGTCGGGTAGAGTGATCATGAAAGATCCTGACGGTAACGTGCTGCAGCCCGTGAATACCGATTCCTTCAGCGGGTTGAAGAAAGGAGATACCGTCCGGCTCGATTTCCGTTGGACGTACCATACATTCGCCCCATTCAATGAATATCCCGTCGACGTGCAAGTGGAGGAAACGGCCGCGGGAAGAGTGATTTTCCATGATCCTGCCATGACGCTTGATTTCAATCTGGTTCAGCGCGCGGGAAATTTGACGATCGACGGCAGCCTTAAGGGTTGGGAAGATGCTTACCCGTTTCATCTGCGCCGAAATGATCAGAATGCGAGCGGATACCATGACCCCGGCAAACTAGAGGCGACGGCTTATGCCAAATGGGCGGAAGATGGCCTTTATTTTGCCGTTTCGGTACATGACAATGTACACAAGCAATCGGAGAACGCGGCGAACTTGTGGAAGAACGACTCCATTCAGATCAGTCTCGATCCATTAAACAACCGGGAATCCCCGTATGGGCAGGACGATGTGGAGTGGGGCTACGCTTTGGCGGATGACGGCAGGCTGCTCGTCAATATTTTTAATTCGATGCCGCCCAATCCGAGCGGAGAGATGAGCGGGCGAGTACCATTTATGGCGCTCCGGGATGAAGCGAACGGCAGAACTCTGTATGAGCTTCAAATTCCAGCCGAGTACGTTAAGGATCTGAAACCGTCCATGGGCGGAATCATCGGATTGAACGTTGCCGTCAACGATGCCAACTATCAGAACGGGCGGGATAATTTTATCCAATGGACTAAAGGGACGGCGGATTCGAAAAATACATCATTGTATGATTCCTTTTTGTTTATCGATTAATATTTAATACGAACCTCTCGGCCGGCATTGCCGGCCGGAGGGATTCGCGGGGCCAGAAGTTAGGAGGAGACCATGTTCGTAACTAACCGGAACCGGACTCGGAAAGATAAAGCGAGCTTACTGACGAGGCTCAGCATTCCGATCTTTGCGCTCATCGTCACATTCATCGCACTTTTTTCAACGGCTGCCAGCTACATCCTCATCCATGTACAAAACGATCACAACCGCAAGATGGCGGAGCAATCGATGAAATTTGTCTACAGGAACGTATGGTACCAGTTCGATACGATGAATAATGTGGCGGCGTTTATTTTGACGAACCAATCGATCGAAAATTTACTGGAAAACGCTCATCGGGAAACGTTCGATGCGGTCGACGATTTTTTCGCCTTGCAGACCAATCTTCAAAACCTGTCCTTGCTGTCCCTCGTAAACGATATCGGTTCGCAAAACGCTCCGCAGCAGTCCTACAACGTGTCCCTGGCACTGGACCCCGGAAGCGGGCTTTATCCCCTGGCTACGGATCATTTCTATCCGGTGACAGGCATTTTCAAATCGGAAGATTTGCGGGATGAGTCGTGGTTCCGCAGTTTGGGCCAAGGAGGAAGGAAGACTGTATGGTGGGGACAAAAGACGGGCAGGTCAGGCGCCCAAATGATCTATTCGGCGAGAAAGAAAACAAGCATCAAGGATGGCCGCAATATAGGAACTGTTATCGTCGGGGCTGATATCGGAAGCATTAAAGGCGTGTTCGAAAACGCTCCGCTCGAAAAGGGATTCCATCTGCTGCTGGACGAAAGCGACCGGGTCATTTATAGCGAGCGCTACGGATTTCTGGAGTTGATGGGAGATCATCCTTACATCCAGGGAATCACGGGTACAAAGGGTTCATTTGCGACGAAAGTAGACGGGAAAATGGACCGGGTCATGTTCGAAACGCTGGAAAACGGCTGGAAGCTGTTAACGGTCGTCCCGGAAAGCCACTTCAACCAATACACCTTTGCGATCTCGGCGATCGGAGCCGTTACCGCGGCCGCGGCCGTCATCGTTGCGGGGGTTTGGCTGCGCAGAATCGTCGTTCGGGTAACGGTACCGATCACGAGACTCGTCAATGCGATTCAGCGCCCTGAAGTAGTGGAGTTCAAAGAGCCGCTTCCACGCCAAAAATCGGGAATCTATGAAGTGGATGAACTGAATGAGAAGTTTGCTTCCATGCTCGTCACGATCCACGGTCTGATCGAAAAATCGTTCGCCGAAGAGATGGAGCGCCGCCAGTTGCAGCTGGAGCTGCTGCATGCCCAGATCAATCCTCATTTTCTGTACAACACGCTGGACTTGATCAACTGTCGGGCCATTATGGCCGGAGACATGGAAGCAAGCCGGATTGTCCGCTCCCTTGCCAACGTTTTTCGTTTCGGCCTGAATCAGGGCCAGACATGGATTTCTCTGGGTGATGAAATGAAGCAGGTCGAAGCCTATCTCCAAATTCAGCAAATCATGATGGATCATTTGCGGGTGGAAATAAAGGTGCCGGAAGAGCTACTTTCTTCAACGGTTATCCACCTATGCCTGCAGCCTTTAGCGGAAAACTCCATCATTCACGGGTTTGCCGATCAGCCGGCCGCCTGCCGTATTGCAATTACGGCGCAAACGGATGAAACAAATCTTGTATTGTGCGTCGAAGACAACGGCAGAGGCTGCGATGCGGAGCGGATGAACCAGGCTCTGCAGGAACATGAGGAGCAGCCTGTAGGCTTCCCGGGCGGACAGCTGCATGAAAACGGAGCCGGTTACGGCACAATGAACGTCCACCGCAGAATTCAACTCCATTGCGGCAAAGCGTATGGATTGCGTTATAAGAAGACGGATATTGGGACTTGCGTCGAAGTCGTGTTCCCCTTGCGGTTTGCTTCGCCCGGGTCTTGAAAGGAGAGATACTGCATGTTTAAGCTGCTTATAGCCGAGGATGTAAGGACTGTTCGGGAAGCGCTGGTTCACTCCGTTCCCTGGGAGAAAATCGGCATTTCGCTGCTCGGGACCGCAGCAAACGGCGAAGAAGCTCTGGCCTTGCTGGACCGCGAAGTGCCGGACCTGCTGTTGACGGATATCGGCATGCCGAGAATGAACGGGTTGGAATTGATCGAGGCCGTTAAATTACGGAATCCGGATATCAGTTGCATCATCTTATCCGGATTAAACGAGTTTGAGCATGCGAGGCAGGCAATCAAGCTGCAAGTGCTGGATTACATCCTGAAACCGATCGATCCGGATGACATTGAACGGGTGATGTCGAAAGCGGTAGCCGAAATGAGAAAGCAGCGGGCAGAACGTCATGAAGTGGCTGTTGCGGAGCAAACGATTAAGGCCGCGCTGCCGAATTTGTCGCAGACGCTGTCTCCGGAGAATTGGTCCGGCGGCTTAAAGAAAAAGAAGCTGGTCGAGCAGGCGATTCAGTATATAAAGGAATCGTATTGCCGCAAAAATTTGACGCTGTCGGATGTGGCGGAAGTGGTTGGCTTAAGCGACAAATATTTGAACCTGCTAGTCAAGGAAGCCACCGGCACGACAACAAACCATTTGATCATTCGATTCCGTATGGAGGAAGCTGCACGCCTGCTGAAGGATCCCGCCAATAAAATCTACGAGATCTGCGACAAGATCGGATACGCGGACCAGGATCATTTCCGGGAGACCTTCAAAAAGCTGTATGGCTTGACGCCGACCGAATACCGCAACAGGTCGCTATAACAGACTCGAGGCGTATACAAGCGTATATAAAAAGGCATCCGCCTTTCTCGTACCAGAGAAGCGAATGCCTTTTTTGAAGATTATAGTTTTTGGGACCCCACAAAGTTGGAATAAGCATTGAAGCATAGGCTCCACTCAGTACTTTTGCTCCGCAAAAGCGCCCCTCTTAGAAGGGCGTCGGACTTCTTTCCGATACTCTTTGTGGGGTTATTTTGCGCTTGAGGTTCAATGATATTTTGGCTGCTGGTCATCATTTTTGCCTTTGGAGCCTTCGATAACCCGGAAAGGATACTGCTTCCGCTGTTTTCCTGCCGATCGGCTGCGTTTGGCCGCATTCACTTTTTCCATCGTACGCGCAGAAGGTTTAACCTTTGGCCGTTTGGCATACCGGCGAGGCGGAAATTTGTAAAGCAGGAACACGATTCCAAATACTGCAAACGGTATGAGCAGCTGGGCCAAACCTGCAAAATCTCCAAAGATAATATTGGAGATTAGGCCTATAGCGGCCAGCACTATCGCAATCCAAAAGATCAGGGCATGCCTTTTCATGATATCCTCATCCTTTCAGGGGATCCAAGACTCCGGTTCGGACAGGCTGGTTGGGGGCAGGCGAATTTTCCATCTGCGCATCAAGCTCAAGCATTCGTTTGAAGGAAGCAATGGATACTTCCACTTGGTCATCCTTTGGCTCTTTGGTAGTCAAAAGCTGCAGCCACAAGCCCGGATAACCGAGAAAACGGAGTACGGGAACTTCTCTGAGGGCATTGGTCATTTTCAGAAATTCAAACGATACGGCAATGACAACGGGAAGCAAAATAATCCGCTGCAGGATCCGCTGCGTCATATTATCCCACGGTACAAGGGAATAAATAAGCACGCCCAGTACAATCGAAAGCATCATGAAACTGCTGCCGCAGCGGTAATGAAGGCGGCTATGTTTCTGCACGTTTGCCACGGTCAGCTCTTCTCCGGCTTCATAGGTGGTAATAACCTTGTGTTCTGCGCCGTGATACTGGAACAGGCGCTTAATAACCGGTGTTTGGGATATGCCCCAAAGGTAAGCGAGCAGAAGCAGCAGCTTAATGCCCCCTTCGATTAAGTTGTGCAAAATGTAGTTTTCAAAAAGTTTTCCGAACAAAATGCTTTCCAAAAAGACGGGCAGAAGCGTCAAAACCAGCTTGCCGAAGATAAAGGACAGAACACCTACCGCGGCGACGCCGATTATCATGCTCAGGCTCCACTTGGATTCTTCCTTTTTCTTGAGCGCGGCCCGTTCTTCGGGTTCGAGCTCATCATCCGCGTAAGCGTCTGCGGAGTAGTTCAAATGCTTTGTACCTTTGGCGCTGGAATCTATGATACTTACGATACCCCGCAGAAAAGGAACTTTGCGCAGCTTGCGCGTCCAATCCTTGTCCTGCTTCGGCACTTCCAAAAATGTGATTTCCTGATTTTTGCGACGTACGGCTGTCACATTGACATATTTGCCGCCAAACATAACGCCTTCAATGACGGCTTGGCCTCCGTAGCTGACAGGTTTCGAGTGTTGCGACAACCATTTCACCTTCCCTGATTTCAATAATTAGAGGTTGTTCAAAAAGTCCGCTTTTGATCACGAAGTAAAACAGGAAGAAGCTCGGCATCGAATCTTGAATTCACCCGGGTCTTCCGGTGCTCACGTACCTTTTACGTACGCTCCGCTCCTCAGCCCCTAGCTTCATTCAACCTTCTCGGTGCTGAAAACCGCCCTTTTTGAACACGCAATATTACTACCATTGTATCTAATTTCCGGTTTGATTTCTAGTTGGTTTAGGTTAGGGGGGACTCGCGCATACTAAGGAAAACTAAAGGAGGCATAGAAAATTGGGAACTCATGCCGCCGCATATAGTCAAAAGACGCAAGAGGGAAACACCAATCCGCTGATATTTGCCGTGGAGATCGGCTTTTTCGCTGGGTTTATCTGGGGAGGTGTTCATTGGCTATTTTACGTGCTTCATTTTACGAAAGTTACTCCGGGGTTTCTGGGCGAGCCTTTTTTAAGGCATTCGTTCCTGGAAAGCGGCTTAGGACAGCTGGCGGGCTGGTTGCTTTTTATCGCTCTTTCGGTGATCGCATCCATAATATACGTGTTTTTATTCCGTAAAATCAAAGGTCCTTGGCCGGGGATCATCTACGGAATTGTATGGTGGTGCGTAATTTTCGCTCTGGCAGGGCCTTCGCTGGGCATGGTCGAACCATTGAACCGAATCGGCTGGAATACGATCGTCAGCGAGTTTTGCCTGTTTTTGCTTTGGGGGTTGTTTATTGGTTACACGATCGCTTTTGAATTCACAGACGAACGCAAGCGCGAACCGGAGAAGGCCAAGGTCTAGGACATGCAAAAAAACTTCTCAAGTAGACATTCCCTATGTTAAAATAGCAGTTGGTTATTTGACAGTAAGGGTGGGGAATCCATTTTGAGAACCATTTGGGTGATCAACGGACCGAACCTGAATTTGCTCGGGCTGCGGGAGCCCGGTGTTTACGGCTCTCAAAGCCTGCAAGCGATTGAGGAAGGCTTGCTTCGAAAGGCCGAAGCTTTGGGGGTATCCGTTACATTTTATCAATCCAATCATGAAGGCGACATTATCGACCGGATCCATGGCGCGCTTGGCCATGCCGACGGTATCGTTCTGAATCCGGGCGCGCTGACCCATTACAGCTATGCTGTACGCGATGCCATCAGTTCGGTGCGGATCCCGACGGTTGAGGTGCATTTATCCAACATCCATGCGCGGGAAGAATTCCGCCATACATCGGTGATTGCTCCGGTGGCCGTTGGACAAATCGCCGGATTCGGTGCTGTCAGCTATGAGCTGGGATTGATTGCCCTGCTTCGCCACTTGGAAAGTCAGGGACAATAGTCGCTGCCTCCTTCAGGGTGAAGCTGTGAAGAGAGAGGAGACGAATAGCTAATGAGCAACCATCGTGTACTTAAACTGCGTGAAGCGATGCAGCAAAAAAATGTGGAGGCGCTGTTCGTAACAAGCGCCATCAACCGCCGTTATTTGACGGGATTTTCAGGTTCTTCTGGTTATGTGCTGATTACGATGAATGACGCGTATCTGCTGACCGACTTCCGTTATATGACCCAGGCGACGCAGCAGGTGAAAGATTTCCAGGTTGTCGAACATGTGCAGGGGGTTTCGGCTACAGTAAAAGAATTGCTGGCTTCCGCCAAAATCGGCAAGCTTGCGTTTGAACAAGATGATGTATCATTCGCCGCTTACAGTACATATGCGGAACAGCTTAAGCCGATTGGGCTTGTGCCGGTTTCGGGACTGGTGGAACAGCTGCGGATGTTCAAGGACGCGGAAGAGCTGAAAATCATGCAGCGAGCCGCCGATCTTGCCGACGAAACTTTTAAGCATCTCCTTGGTTTTGTGAAAACGGGCATGACCGAACGCGAAGTTGATTTGGAGATGGAGCTTTTCATGCGTCGTCATGGCGCGACTTCTTCCTCGTTCGATACGATTGTCGCCTCCGGAGAACGCTCCGCAATGCCGCACGGTGTGGCCAGTGAACGCGTGATTGCTGGCAATGAGCTCATTACGTTTGATTTTGGGGCGCTGCTCGATGGCTACTGCTCGGATTTGACCCGCACCATTGCCGTTGGCAAGCCGGATCCGAAGCTGAAGGAAATCTATGACATTGTTCTGGAGGCCCAGCTTCATGCCCTTGAGCATATTAAACCCGGAATGACCGGCCGCGAAGCCGATGCACTGGCCCGCGACATCATTGCGAAATATGGTTATGGCGATCAGTTCGGCCACAGCACGGGGCATGGTCTCGGCATGGAAGTGCATGAAAATCCGCGCCTTTCCAAGGTGAGCGATGATATCCTGAAGCCTGGAATGGTTGTAACCGTTGAACCTGGTATATACCTTTCAGGCCTCGGCGGCGTCCGCATCGAAGACGATATTGTGATCACTGAGACGGGAATTACGATTTTGACGCATTCGTCGAAGGAATTTACCGTATTGCCGGTGTGATTGACGCAATATATATTTTATTTTAGGAGGCATTTTTGTGATTTCAGTTAACGACTTTAAAACAGGCCTTACGGTAGAAGTGGATGGCGATATTTTTACCGTTCTTGATTTCCAGCACGTAAAACCTGGCAAAGGTGCGGCATTCGTTCGCTCCAAGCTGAAAAACCTGCGCAATGGCAACACCGTGGAGCGTACGTTCCGTGCCGGTGAAACAATCGGCCGCGCAATCATCGAAAACCGCGGAGTTTCGTATCTCTACGCCAGCGGACAAGATCATACATTTATGGATAACGAAACTTATGACCAGTTCACGCTTGATAGCAAGCAACTGGAGTGGGAACTCAACTTCCTGAAAGAAAACATGAATGTAAACATTGTCAGCTACCAAGGAGAAATTCTCGGTATCAATCTGCCGACGAGCGTTGAGCTGAAGGTTGTTGAAACAGAACCTGGCATCAAAGGCAACACCGCGACCGGGGCCACCAAAAATGCCAAGGTGGAAACCGGTCTTAACGTTCAGGTTCCGTTGTTCATCAACGAAGGCGACGTGCTGCTGATCGATACCCGCGAAGGCAAATACATTTCGCGCGCGTAGTGTTTTTCACGCTATAGCGGGCTACCTTTGACTTTTAAAAAGCTGCCTCAAATGGTCCATGGATCGTTTGAGGCAGCTTTTTTGCGTTTGTGGGAATTTCCTTCTCCACGCTAAAAACTGCTTCCCAAAAAAATTCTGCCTGCTTTATACTGTGTTTATGTATTCCGGGAAACCACCCGCCCTGCCGGCCCAAAAAAAGTCTACCTATCCGGTGGACTTTCGTATTATACTAATTTAAAGCGTGAAATAGACATTTGCATAAATGAGTGGGGAGTGAATCGAAGTTGTCACTGTACGTCATGAAATTCGGGGGCAGTTCCGTAGGAGATACCGAGCGGATGAAACGCGTTGCCAAACGCATCGTTGAGAAACAAGATGAAGGACATCAATGCGTTGTGGTTGTGTCCGCCATGGGAGACACCACGGACGACCTGATCGATCAGGCTAAACTTCTCAATCCGGCGCCTCCGGCACGGGAAATGGATATGCTGATGACGACCGGAGAACAGATTTCAATATCTCTGTTGTCGATGGCCATTCACCAGCTCGGCCGCAGCGCCGTTTCGATGACAGGCTGGCAGGCGGGTTTTCGCACGGAACCCGTACACGGCAAGGCTCGGATCACCAATATTGTTCCGGAACGCGTGCAAGCTGCTCTTGATGAGGGGCAGATCGTCATTGTAGCCGGATTCCAAGGCATGACTGAGGACGGGGAAATAACGACTTTTGGCCGCGGAGGTTCGGATACGACGGCGGTTGCGCTTGCGGCAGCCATTCAGGCGGATGTATGCGAGATTTATACCGACGTGGACGGCATCTATTCGACGGATCCGCGCATCGTCAAGTGCGCGCGCAAACTTAAGGAGATTTCCTATGACGAAATGCTGGAGCTCGCCAATTTGGGAGCTGCTGTCCTGCACCCGCGGGCAGTGGAATACGCCAAGCATCACAAGGTGCATCTGGTGGTCAGATCCAGCTTTAACTATAACGAAGGCACAGCGGTTAAGGAGGAAGCTAGCGTGGAACAGGGAGTAGTGGTAAGCGGTATCGCTTATGATAAAAATGTGGCGAGAATCAGCATTCTCGGCGTGGAAGACATACCGGGTGTTCTGGCCCAGGTATTCGGAGCGCTTGCAGAGGCTTCGATAAATGTGGATATTATTGTGCAAAGCGGCGTACAGGACGGCAAAGCCGACTTCTCCTTCACGACATCCTTGTCTGAAAGCAAACAAGCGCTGGACGTGATCCATGGCCTTAAATCCAGACTCCCGTATCGCGAAGTAACATCCGAAACCGACTTGGTAAAAGTTTCTATTGTTGGTGCCGGCATGATCAGCCATCCGGGCGTGGCGGCGCATATGTTTGACGTGATTTCCAAGCAGGGTGTCAGCATCAAGATGGTAAGTACCTCGGAGATCAAAACTTCCTGCGTGATCGAAAACAGCAAATTGGAGCAGGTCGTTCAAGCGCTGCATACCGCTTATAACCTGGATACCGATGCGCAAGTTTTCGTTGGCGGACCACAGGTAAGACGCTAAAGTCAGACCGCATTTAGCGGATGTTTTTCATAATCTAAAAAAAGCCTGGAGCATAAAGCTTCAGGCTTTTTTGGCGTTTGGCTGCGAGTACCTGTGTGGACTAAAGGATACCGATTAATAGAGAGGCGTTAGAATCAAATCCTTTTTGGTGATCGGTACGACCGGAACTGTGTCGATCCCCGTACAATATTCCACGTCATGGGCAAAGCCTAGCTTGACGAGCTGTTTGGCAGAAGCACCTTCCATGACGGTCTCATACAGGTTATGACGACACTGCCGGTAGGCAAGCTTCATTGCCGCCCCCAGATCGTTTAGGCGCACTGGCTTACCCAGATGAGATTCCAAGGCATCGATAATCATACCTGCACATAAACCGTCTTCCAGCGAAAATTCATTTTTACAGCCTGCACAAAGCAAAATAACATCTCGTTCAAAGTTTGCCAGGGCGGACGCACAGGCCGTACCGTTCATAAATGATGCGGCAAGCAGCCGGGATGCGCGCTGCGATTTCAGGAGGCCGCGGGTTCCGTTTGAGGTCGTGAGCACAACGAGCTTGCCTGCAACTTCCTCCGACATATAGTCATGGGGAGAATTGCCTGCCTGAAACCCGGGAATCTTCTTGTAATAGCGTTCTCCGCCGACAAAAGTATGTTTACTTCGTTTACTTTGGGCCTCGGGGACGGTTTCAACGGGAAGCAGGCCGCAAGCACCCTTGGCTAACGCCGTAATCATCGTGCTTGTGGCGCGCAGCACATCGATCACAACCGCGCTTTTCTGTATAAAATCCTCCGATCTGATATCGTCCACATTGGCAATCACATCCACCCGCATGGAAAAAATCCTCCTTAAGCCCTTATATGTTCGGATCTCTATCAGCCTCTTCCGGCCGCAGAGATTTGTAACTTTAAAGCTAATATATGCAGCAGATTTGGAAATGTTCCGCAAGGCTTTCTTTTAAAAGATATCTAAAAAGAGAGAGTGCAGCATAGCTATATAAAAACGTCTACTGACGTACTTTCAAAGAAGAAGGACCGCTTTTAGCTGAAGTTTTTCTTGCGATATCAGGATGCGTTTCCCGGCAGTTTACGTTTTCTGATATCTAAAAAAATGGTTCGTAAGGAGGTTTCCCTCATTGGACAAGTTCGTAATCAGTATGGCAACGCTGCGCATGATTTCCGGCACCATCGAAATCGCGGCGGCACTGTTTATGTTAAGGCTGGCACAAGTCGATAAGGCGCTTGCGGTAAATTCGCTGCTTGCTATTGTAGGGCCCACGGTCCTGATCCTGACGACTTCGATCGGGCTGGTGGGACTCGCCGACAAACTTTCATGGGGAAAGATTGCTTGGATCTTCGCAGGGGTATCCTGTCTCTTAATCGGAATTTTAAAAAAATGATAGATTCGGGCGTCATAAATTTGGAGTACAAGCATAAACATGGAGGTATAAAACATCTACTAGACTATAAAACGCAAAGATTACGCGATTAAGAGAAGACAGCTTGGGGGTGGTCTTATTACGAATCCAAACTGGCTCGAATTGTTTCCCGACCGGATCAAGTCCATCCTGCTGGAGCTTCCGCGGGATCATCTCGCAAGGCTCGAGGAAGTCCGCCTGCGTGAAGGCAGACCGCTCGAGGTGAACGAGTCGGGGGGACATCGTTTCGTAACCGGTCAAGGGATGCTTACATTAGATGAGGACAAGGCGTACAGGCCCAGCCGGGATGACGGGCGCAGATTTTTGGATCTGATCAGCAATCATTCCTTGTATACGCTCGAAGAAGAGCTCCGCAAAGGGTTCATTACGGTTCCAGGCGGACACCGTATCGGTCTTGCGGGCAGAACCGTTCTGTCGGGTGGCAAAGTGGAGCATATCCGCGATATCAGCGGCTTTAACATCCGGATCGCACGGGAGGTACGGGGCGCGGGGGATGAAATTCTGCCGTATCTCCGTGACGATAAAGAACGAAGAATCAAGCATGCGCTGATCATCTCCCCGCCGCAGCATGGCAAGACGACGCTCCTGAGGGATTTGGCCAGACAGATCAGCAGCGGAAAGATAGGGGAAGTGCCGCCAAGCGGATTGGGAATGAAAGTTGGCATCATTGACGAACGGTCGGAAATTGCCGGAAGCTTGCGCGGCGTCCCGACATTTGATGTTGGACCGCGGACGGACGTGATGGATGCGTGCCCGAAAGCCGAAGGCATGATGATGATGATCCGTTCAATGTCCCCGGATGTTCTTATCGTTGATGAGATAGGACGGGAAGAAGATGCGGAGGCGGTCACTGAGGCGCTGAATGCCGGCATCACCGTCATAGCTTCGGCCCATGGCAGCAGTCTTGAAGAGCTTCAGAACCGCCCGGCCTTGAAGAGGCTGGCGGATAACCGGATGTTTGAGCTGTATGTTCTCCTGCACCGGAGCCGGGGAAAGACGGCGTTTCGCCTCATGGATCGGCAAATGCGGGTACTGCAGCTTTCGGCAAAGGGGGAGGCTTGGCATGCTTAAACTCTTTGGAGCGGTGCTCATTTTGCTGTCCGGAACGCTGGCGGGTTTTCATCAGGCGGCCCGGTTTGCGGCAAGACCGAAGCAGATCAGGGAATTGATTCTAGCGCTGCAGCGGCTTGAAACGGAAATATCCTACGGATTTACTCCTCTCCCCGATGCATTCAGAAGGATGGCTGAACAACTTGGAGAACCGCTGCGGAGCATCTTTGGAAGCGCCTCGCAACATATGACATCGGGAAGAGGGATGACGGCCCAGGAAAGCATCCAGCGGTCCCTGCGCGAGAACTGGAAGCGGACCGCAATGAAGGCGCCGGAACGTGATATTTTGCATCAACTCAGCTTTACGCTGGGAACAAGCGACAGGCAGGATCAGATCAAGCATATTGCCCTGGCCGCCCAGCAGCTGAAACATGAAGAAGCGGCAGCAAGAGACGAGCAGGCCAAATATGAAAAGATCAGCAGAAGTCTCGGGTTATTGATTGGAGCATTGATCGTCATTTTGATCTTTTAGCGAGGTGCCAAGGAATGAACTTTGAAGTGAACGCAATTTTCCAGATTGCGGGAATCGGCATCATCATTGCGATGATTCATACGGTACTCAAGCAAATGGGGAAAGAGGATATGGCTCATTGGGTGACGGTCATCGGCTTTGTCGTGGTGCTGTTCATGGTCGTCCGGCTGCTTGATAACCTGCTGCAGGAGATCAAAACCATTTTTCTGTTCCACTAGGGGTTGCATATGGAAATTATACAGGTGGTGGGTCTTGGAATCATAGCTACAATTCTGATTCTGGTCGTCAAAGAGCAAAAACCGATGTTTGCTTTTCTGCTGGCTGCGGCAACAGGCGTCATGATCTTCATGTTCCTTATGGGGAAAATCGGCACAGTCATCTCGGAACTTGAGCGGATGGCCAGATCCTCCGGCGTCGAAATGATCTACCTTAAAACCATACTCAAAATTATCGGTATTGCCTACATCGCCGAATTTGGCGCACAGGTGGTAAGGGATGCTGGACAGGAGAACATCGCTTCAAAAATCGAGTTGGCTGGCAAAATGCTGATCATGGTGCTTGCTGTACCAATCATCGGCATCATTATCGAAACTGTACTGAAATTGCTGCCCTCATAAAAGAAAGTGGGAATACCCATGCTTGAAATTAAGCGGCGGGATCATCGGCACTTCATCATTTTTCTGGTTTTGTTTTTGCTGGTAGGGACAACTCGGGTGTTCGCGACTTCGCCGGCCGATGAATGGATCAAACAGCAGGCGGAAATGTTGCCGAAAGATCAGGTGGAATCTTACTGGGAAAACTTGATGAAGGATTACGGAGGTTTTTTCCCGGATCAGAAAGTTCCTTCCTTTATGGATATATTGCTTCCCGGTGGTGAAAGCTTCAACGTCAAAAGCGTGTTATCAGCCTTGGGTTCCTTTATGTGGCATGAAGTGGTGTATAACGGAAAGCTGCTGGTGACCATCGTGATGCTGAGCATCATGAGCATGATTTTGGAGACGCTGCAATCGGCTTTTGAACGAAAAACCGTCAGCAAAGTTGCATATTCGCTGTGTTACATGGTCATTATCGTTTTAGCCATCAACAGTTTTAATGTGGCGATCGGATACGCCAAGGAAGCGATCGACCGCATGATCGATTTTATGATGGCCATGCTGCCGCTGCTGTTCGCGCTCCTTGCATCCATGGGCAACGTGGTCACGGTCTCGGTAACGCATCCGCTCATTATTTTCATGATCAATACCGTCGGGACGCTGATTTATACATTGATTTTTCCCCTTCTTTTCTTTTCGGCGGTACTGCATCTCGTCAGCTCGCTATCCGATAAATACAAGCTCACGCAGCTGGCGAATCTGCTCCGCAACATCAGCGTAGGGTTTCTCGGCGTGCTGCTAACGATTTTTTTGGGAGTCATTTCGGTCCAAGGGATTACCAGCTCGGTTACCGACGGAGTCACGATCAGGGCGGCTAAATATGTATCGGGCAGTTTCATCCCGGTTGTGGGGAAAATGTTCGCGGATGCCAGCGATACAGTCATTTCTGCTTCACTGCTTATCAAAAATTCCATCGGTCTGGTTGGAGTTATCATTATCCTTTTCCTATGTGCATTTCCGGCTGTCAAAATATTGGTTCTTGCTCTCATTTACAATGTCTCGGCCGCCATTATGCAGCCGCTGGGCGATTCGCCGATCACAACCTGCCTGGAAACGATAGGGAAAAGCATGCTGTACGTCTTCGCCGCATTGGCAGCGGTCGGACTGATGTTTTTTCTGGCGATCACGATCATGCTTACGGCGGGGAATGTGACTGTCATGATGAGGTGAGGAAGGAGGCGGAAGATGAGCTGGCTTAGCGGTTGGCTGAAAGAAATCATCATGGTGGTGCTGCTGGCTACCTTCGTGGATCTGATCCTCCCAAGCAGGTCCATGGAGCGTTACGTCAAGCTGGTATTGAGCCTTCTGATATTGCTCACTCTTCTTAGCCCCTTGATCAAATTGCTGACGGAAGCGACAGACCTCAAACTTGCAGGCGCTTTTAACCGGATTAATCAACAGTCCGGAGCCGCCGGACCAAGCCTTAGGCAAATTATGAACCAAGCGGACCAGATGAAAAGCCGCCAGCAGCAGCAGTCGCTGGAATGGGCCGCAAAAGAAGTTGCCGCGCAGATGAAAGAGCAGGTTCAAAAAGAAAGCGGCAAGCGCGCCGCTTCCGTCAAGGTAGTCCTGGGCATGCAGGAGGGGCGTGAAGCCGGGGGATCGGGCGGCCAACCGTATATCAAAGCGGTTACCGTGGTTTTGCAGCCTGAAGAAAAGCCCTCTTCAAAGCAGGATCAACCAGAGGGTTCGGAACCTTCCGGAGATATCGGCATCGAGCCTGTGAAGCCCGTGCAGGTTGAGGTCGATATGAATGAGGACAATCATTCGGACTCCGGGAATGCTCCTGCGAAAACAGCGGGAACGGCCATAGACGACGACAGCGGAGAACAGGCAAAAGCCATTAAAAGGATGCTGGAAAACAACTGGGGGATCGAACAGGAATCCATCGTGGTCCAAACCGGGCCGTCGGAGAACCGCAAGCTTTAATAAAAGAGGTGATAAGCGTGGGGAAGTGGTTCAAAAAGCTGGAGCAATGGATCGGCGGTGGCGGGCAGGGGAGCGGCAACAGGATCAACACCTTCCGCTGGCTGATCATCGTCGGTCTGATCGGGGTGGCGATCATACTCTTCAATTCATTCGTCAATGTCAAAAAAATTGATAATGAAAATATCGGCAGAGAGCCGCCGGCGGCATCGACAACGAAGGAAACCTTCCAGAATAACGCCGCGGAGCCGAATGCATTCATCAGTATAGAGGAAGCCGCCGAGGACAAGATGAAAGGGATTTTGGAAAAAATAGTCGGCGTGGGTACGGTGGACATCATGGTTACCGTAGACTCTACAGAAGAAATCGTATACCAGAAAAATGTAAAGGATTCGCAGCAGCAGTCGGACGAAAATGATGCAAACGGAGGCAAACGGCATACAACGCAGTACACACGGGACGGCGAAATTGTGACCTATGAGCAGTCAGGAGCGCAAACCCCCATCATCACCAAAAGAGTGAAGCCGCAAATCCGCGGCGTGCTGATTGTAGCCAAAGGCGCGGAAAACGAGGTCGTCAAGGAGTTGATCGTCGATGCGGTAGAGAAGGGGCTTAATGTTCCGGGATACCGGATCTCGGTGGTGCCGCGTAAACAGGGGTAAGCAAACTTCCAAATGCGTGTTCAAAAAGGGCGGTTTTCAGCACCGAGAAGATTGGATGAAGTTAGGGACTGATCAAAAGTGGACTTTTTGAACAACTTCTTTAAATAATCAGTTCAAAAATGAGGAGGATTTAAGTAATGAACAGTAAAAGACAAACGATTTGGTTAGTATCCATGCTGAGCTTGATGGTCGTGTTATCCGCTTACTACCTGTTTACGGATGACTCGGGTCCAACGAAAACGCCAGCGCCGGTTGCGGAGCAGGTGAACAGTAAGGATAAAACGCCTGCCAAGGGGACAACTGCCGAAACCAAGGAAAACGGAGTCGGCGTTACCGAAGTGATTACAGACGGCAAAGTCAATGACAATGCCGGGGCGGTCAAAACGGATGAAAGCGGCAAAGACGCCGCCAAGAACACACCGAAAGATACGGCCAAAAATACGGCGGGCGACAGCACGGGCAAATCGACAGAGAAAACGGATGGCAAGGATCAAAAGGATCAAGCCGCAGCGGATAAAGCGGCGGCCGGCAAAACGGCTTCCACCGGCAAGAAGGACGATAAATCCACAGCTCAGACAGGGAAAAGCGATGATGATGTGCTGAAGGAAGTAGCTGCGCAAAAGAGCAGCGGAGCCAGCAAAATTGAAGACTATCTTTTCAAACGCTCACAGGACAATGTGAAAAAACATAATGATCTGATGGCTGCGATGAATGACATGAGCAAAGATCCGGCCGAAACGGCCAAGGCAAGCGAAGAAATTACCGCTTTGGAAAATAAAGAAAGCAAAATTGAGGGAATCGAAGAAGAGCTGCAGCAGAAATATTCCTTCGCCAACGCTGTCGTGAAAGAAGAAAACGATAAGTACCAAGTGCTCGTTCTCAGCGATAAACCTGATGTCAAACAGGCAGTAAGCATTGTTCAACTGGTTATGAAAGAGCTGAACGTCACTCAAGACAAAGTAAGCGTTCAGTATATGGCGCCTTAAAAATACGCGAGAACACTTGAAAAATGTCGAAAGAGCCCCGGATATCCTTGGGCTCTTTCCATTTCTTTCGTTTGTGTTATAATACATATCGTTATGTGTATGTATGTCCGGAAGCCGACGCTTCCCTTGAAGGAGTGAATTGTATATGTTGAAGTTAAGCGAAATCAAGGAATTAATACAATTGGTCGATCAGACCTCTGTGCATGAACTGGATATTGAATTGGAAGGCACGCATTTGACCATCCGCAAGGCCAAACCTGCTGAAATCGTTACAGCGCAGGCTGCACCTCAGTATATCCAGGTTCCTCAGCAGGCCGCTCCTCAATTTCAGACAGCGCCAGCAGCGGCCGAATCCGTTCAACCAGCAGCGGGCGCCGAACAAGCTGCCGATCCTTCCCTACATAAAATCGTATCTCCTATGGTCGGCACTTTCTACAGAGCCCCATCCCCTGAAGCGGGTCCTTTTGTTAACGTCGGAGATAAAGTGAACGAAAAATCAACCGTCTGCATTATCGAAGCGATGAAGCTGATGAATGAGCTTGAAGCCGAAGTTAAAGGCGAAATCGTTGAAGTCCTTGTGGAAAACGGACAATTGGTTGAATTCGGACAGCCTCTGTTTCTGGTGAAAACGGAATAAACACCGCATGATGAAAGGGAGGTTACTTGCATGAAATTTCATAAAATCCTGATTGCCAACCGCGGCGAAATCGCCGTCCGCATCATCCGGGCCTGCCGGGAACTCGGCATTTCCACGGTTGCCGTCTACTCTGAAGCGGACAAGGAAGCACTTCATGTCCGTTTGGCGGACGAAGCTTACTGCATCGGTCCAAAGCTGTCCAAAGATAGTTATTTGAACTTTACCAATATTATGAGCGTAGCCACTTTGACCGAATGCGATGCGGTTCATCCGGGATATGGTTTCCTGGCCGAAAATGCCGACTTCGCTGAAATCTGCGAATCCTGCAACATTGCTTTTATCGGACCGTCTGCGGATGCCATTAACAAGATGGGGGATAAATCCGTAGCGAAACAAACGATGAAAGCGGCCGGGGTACCGGTAATTCCGGGTTCCGATGGTTTGGTGCAGGACTTGGACGAAGCGGTGATGATCGGCCGGGACATCGGTTATCCCTTGATTATCAAGGCTACCGCAGGCGGTGGAGGCAAAGGCATCCGGATCGCCGAGGACGAGCAGGCATTGATCAAGCAAATTACCGCTGCCCAGCAGGAAGCGCAGAAAGCTTTCGGCAACGCTGGCGTTTACCTTGAAAAGTTCCTGACTGGCATGAAGCATGTGGAGATTCAAATCATGGCCGACAAACACGGCAATGCGGTGCATTTGGGCGAACGCGATTGTTCGGTTCAGCGCCGCAGACAAAAGCTTGTCGAAGAATCCCCATGTCCGGTATTGACGCAGGAAGTCCGCGAGCGCATGGGAGAAGCTGCGGTGCGTGCAGCCAAAGCGGTTGACTATAGCGGTGCGGGCACGCTCGAGTTTCTGCTTGGACCCGACGGACAATTTTATTTCATGGAAATGAATACGCGCATTCAAGTAGAGCATCCGGTAACGGAAATGGTTACTGGCGTGGATTTGATCAAAGAAATGATTTCGGTTGCGGAAGGCAATCCGCTATCATTCTCCCAGGGCGACATCGTGATCAACGGCAGTTCGATCGAATGCCGAATCAATGCGGAAGATCCGGATCGCAACTTCATGCCTGCACCTGGTAAAATCGAGTTTTACCTGCCTCCGGGCGGACCGGGGGTACGGGTGGATAGCGCCGCTTATCAGGGCTATTCGATCCCTCCGTTTTACGATTCCATGATTGCCAAATTGATCGTGTGGGCGCCGACCCGTGAAGAGGCAATCGCCAAAATGAAGCGGGCGTTGTCCGAGTTCGCCGTTGAAGGCATTCATACGACGATTCCGTTCCATTTGAAACTGATGGAGCATCCTGTTTTTAATAGAGGCGATTTTGATATCAAATTCCTGGAGGAAAACGACATCTGATCTTCATGAGGATGTTTGTCATGATTCTCCTTTAATGTTATATTATGAGGATAAGAACACATCTATCGGCGTGCTTTTCTGAAGAAACAGAGGCCATGATTGGCGGATGTTCCTGAGAAATATGAACTTCCGGCGAAGCGTGAGACGCTTAAATTGGGTGCTCTGTGAAGGGAAGCACTCCGACTGGGTGTAGCGGTTATCTATTCCATCTGAAAGGTGTGTAAGCCTTAATGAGCACAGTACCGAATGAATTTGAACGTACGGATATCGGTGAAATACAGATTGCACCTGAAGTGATTGAGGTTATCGCGGGTCTTGCGACGGTTGAAGTCAAAGGTGTTGCCGGAATGAGCGCGGGGTTTGGCGGCGGCATTGCCGAACTGCTGGGACGCAAAAATTTGTCCAAAGGCGTAAAGGTTCAAGTCGGCCAACGCGAAGCTTCCGTGGAGGTTTCCGTCATTATTGAATATGGCCATCGTCTGCCGGAAGTGGCTTCGGAGATCCAGCGCAATATTAAGCGGTCCATCGAAATGATGACAGGCCTTAACGTTATTGAAGTGAATGTGCATATCCACGATGTGCATTTCAAAAGCGCCGAAAAAACGGAAGAAACCGATCCCGGACAGCGCGTGAAATAAAGAAGGACTGCGGGAATGGACTAAAGCATAACAGGCTTTGGTTCATTCTATCATGTCATGTAACCCCCGACATATGTCGAGGGTTTACTCTAATTTAAGGAGGCTGTGCTGTTCATGGCCAAAATACTGGATAGACTTTTGCTGTTTATTTACAGCTTAAGCATCGCAATCATAAGTGCATATGCCATCCTCCGTTGGAGTGGTTTGGTTCCCGGGTTGCAAGAGTACTTAAACTCAACCCAGCTCCAAGTGGTAAGCATTACGGTTTCGGCTGTGCTGCTTTTGCTTAGTGTCCGGTTTTTCTATATTTCCATCCGGCGCGAGCGCGTCCATATTCCATCAATCGATCAGCGCACGGAATATGGCGATATTCAAATTTCGGTGGAAACCATCGAGAACTTGAGCCTTAAGGCTGCAGCAAGAGTTCGTGGAGCCAGAGATTTGAAAGCACGGATCCGCGTGACGGAGGCAGGACTTGAAATCATGATACGTGCCGTCGTGGAAGGCGATCTTTCGATTCCGACCATGACAACGGACATTCAGAAGCAGGTTCATGATTATCTTCAAGAAACAACAGGGATACCGGTATCGAGCGTGGCTGTATATATTGCCAACGTTGCCCAGTCGACGGCGATTAAGAGCAGAGTGGAATAGAGGTGATCATCCCAATGATTTGGAAGGAAATATGGGAGAGTCACAGAGGACGGATTATCGGCATTGCCGGTGGAATCTTTTTTGGTTTTATTTATTTGTTTGCTGGTTTTTGGGATATGTTGTTCTTTGCATTGGTTGTGTTCATAGGATATACTGCCGGCAAAAGGAAGGACTTGCGTCTAGGGTCTTTTTTTCGCTGGAGTGAAATAGGACAGTGGCTCTCCGAGCGCTGGCGCCCCTTTAAATGAACCCCGTGATATCTTTCTCCGGAAAAAAGAGCTGCAGCTTCAACATGCCCATTTTCTGGTGAAATATATTGCGGATTTTTTTTGAGATTATAGGATTGTGCAACAATCTTTGTTCAGCAACCCATACTAATGAAAGTGCATTTATGACTGGTTCAGGAGGAACATAATGAAAAGACGCTTAGCAAGGGAAATCGTCGTGCAAAGTTTATATCAAATGGAAATGAATGAGGTGGACAGCGCAGAAGCGGTGGAGATGCTGCTGAATGAAGCGGCGGAAGAAAATGACACCGAACGCGTCATCACCAATGAAATCAAGCTGAAGGAATATGTGCTTGATCTTGTTAACGGCATTTGGAGCCATAAACAAGTGATTGACGGTCTGCTGGAAAACTACCTGAAAGGTTGGCAAATCAGCCGACTGTCGAGAGTGGACCGCCAAGTTCTGCGATTGGCTGCATATGAGCTGCTGTATTCGGATGATGTGCCCGCTAAAGTTGCGGTTAATGAAGCGATCGAACTTTCCAAGCATTTCGGTACCGAAGAATCGGGCAAATTCGTTAACGGAGTTCTGGGGAACATGATCCGCGAGCTGGACAAGTTAAAACAAGGGGAAAAAGATCCTTCCTGAATTACGGCTTTACTGTGGCTGAAGGCAGGAACCGGATGTAAATCATAGGATCCATTCAAAGAAGGGGGAGAGAGTGTAATGACAGCAACTATTATCAGCGGTAAACAGGTTTCTGAGGAAATCCGCGGCAGTATTGCCGTAGAAGTAAAGGCATTGGCAGCCAAAGGCGTCGTTCCAGGTCTTGCCGTTGTCCTTGTGGGCGAAGATCCGGCTTCCCAGGTATATGTTCGCAATAAGGAAAAAGCATGTCATGATTTGGGCTTTTACTCCGAGGTTCATCGTCTGCCTGCGGAAACATCGCAAGCCGATTTGCTTGCGCTCGTGGAGAAGCTGAACAGTCAAAATAATATCGACGGCATTTTGGTGCAGCTGCCGTTGCCCGGACATGTTGATGAAAAAGCGGTCATTAATGCGATTGCCGTGGATAAGGACGTGGATGGATTCCATCCGGTCAACGTGGGGAATCTGGTGATTGGCGACGACAGCCTGCTTCCATGCACCCCGGCCGGCGTGATCGAACTCATCAAACGCGCGGGCATTTCGTTGTCAGGCAAACATGCCGTAGTGATCGGCCGCAGCAATATCGTAGGCAAGCCGGTCTCGCTGCTGCTGCAGCGGGAAAACGCAACGGTAACGATGTGCCATTCGCGTACAGCGAATATGGCAGAAATCACACGCCAGGCGGATGTGCTCGTAGTGGCGATCGGCCGCGCCAATTTCATTGATGCAAGTTACGTGAAACCGGGCGCGGTTGTGATCGATGTCGGCATGAACCGGCTTGATAATGGCAAGCTGGCCGGCGACGTGGATTTTGAAAGCGTGAAGGAAGTATCGGGTCCGATTACTCCGGTGCCTGGAGGCGTGGGTCCGATGACTATAACGATGCTGATGCAAAATACGCTGCTTGCGGCAAAACGCCATCACGGCCTCGCGTGAGGGGTTCTGACATGGAATCACAGCGTGTTTTATCAATCAAAGACCTGAACAGATATATCCGGATGAAGCTAGATTCGGATAACTTATTGTCCGATGTGTGGATTCGCGGCGAAATATCGAATTTTACCCATCACTCCAGCGGCCATATGTATTTTACCCTCAAAGACGAAGGCAGCCGCATTCGGGCCATTATGTTTGCTTCGCATAACCAGCGGCTGCCCTTTGTGCCGAAGGAAGGCTCCAAAGTGATTGCAAGAGGCAACGTGACGGTTTACGAACGTGACGGCCAGTACCAGTTTTATGCAACGCATATGCAGCCTGACGGCATCGGCAGTTTGTATCTGGCATTTGAGCAGCTGAAGAAAAAACTGGAAGAGGAGGGTCTCTTTGCTGTAGAGCGCAAGCGGCCCATACCTAAATTTCCGGAAACGATCGGCGTCATTACTTCTCCTACCGGGGCGGCCGTCCGGGATATTATGATCACGCTTGGACGGCGTTATCCGCAGGCGAGAGTCATTTTGTATCCCGTGCTTGTCCAGGGCAAAGGGGCGGCACCTTCAATTGTCCGTGCAATCCGGGACATGAATGAGATGGAAGAAGCCGATGTGCTGATCGTTGGCCGCGGCGGAGGTTCTCTCGAGGAATTATGGGCATTTAACGAGGAGCAGGTGGCCAGAGCGATCCGCGCATCCTTTATTCCGGTTATATCGGCGGTAGGCCATGAAACAGACTTTACCATTGCCGATTTTGCGGCTGATCTTAGGGCCGCTACACCGACCGCTGCAGCCGAGCTTGCGGTTCCGCATTCGGCGGAGCTTCGCGCCGGAATCGAGCAGCGCCAGCGTCTCTTGAAGCAGCTGCTGCTTGAGCGGGTGAAACGAAGCCGCCAGCAGCTTGCTTCACTGCAGCGCTCTCCTGTGCTTGTACATCCGCGCAGGTACTTGCTGCAGCATGCCGAGCGGCTGGATATGCTGAAGCAGCGCCTGCAAGGGAGTATGCGGGCCAAGCTGAGTCAGAGCCGGGAGAAGCAAAGCCGGCTCCACCACGGGCTGATGCGGCATCATCCGCAGGAACAGCTCGCTTATGCCAAGAAACGGTGCGAGTTAAACAGCAAGCAGCTGACAGCTTTAATGCAGGCGCTGCTGAAAAACAAACAGTCGCAGCTGCGCTCGTCGATCAGACAGCTTGACGCCTTGAGTCCACTGAAGGTCATGGCGCGCGGCTACAGCCTCGTTTATGACGAGCAGGAGCAGCGACTCATCAAATCGGTCAATGATGCACAGCTTGGGGATCTGGTCCGAATCAAAGTCAGCGACGGTCAGCTCTCATGCCAAGTATGGGGAATGAAGGAGGATGGACAAGGGTGACGGATAAGGACAATGAATTGAAATTTGAAGATGCGATGATCCAGCTTGAGGACATCGTTGGGGAGCTGGAGCATGGCGATGTTCCGCTGGAAAAGGCCATTGAATTGTTCCAGCAAGGAATGAAGCTGTCGCAGCTATGCAGCCAAAAGCTCGAAGAGGTGGAACGGAAAATTGAAACGATCGTGATCGATGCCGACGGGCTGCGTAAAAAGCCGTTCGGCGCCTCAATTGATGCAAACGGTGGTGACGTACTTGAGTGAACCGGTCTCCTTCAGAGAATATCAACAGCACATCATTGATCGGGTTGCCCAAAGACTGAAGGAGAGTGTGCCTGCGCATTGGCAGGTGCCGTCCACGCTGCGCGAAGCCATGCTGTACTCCTTGATGGCCGGAGGGAAACGTATGCGTCCCCTGCTGGTCATGGCTGCTTGCGAGGCTTTGGAAGGGAATGCGGAGGCGGCGCTTGACGCCGCATGTGCAGTTGAGATGGTGCATACCTACTCATTGATCCATGATGATTTGCCTGCTATGGACAATGATGATTACCGGCGCGGAAAGCTGACGAATCACAAAGTGTTTGGGGAAGCGGCGGCCATTCTGGCCGGCGACGCGCTTCTTACGCACGCCTTTTATTTGGTGGCGCAGCTTAATCGTACTCACGGCGTTCCAGCCGATAGAGTGGTTAATATTACGATGGATTTATCAGAATTGTCCGGCCCTAGAGGCATGGTAGGAGGACAAGCAGCTGATATGGAGGGCGAGCAGGGGCTGACGGAGCTTGCGCAGCTCGAATATATTCACCTTCACAAAACGGCCGATCTGATCGCATTTTCCCTGCTGGCGGGCGGACGAATCGCCGGGGCGAACGAATTACAGCTTGATGCGCTGCGCGTTTTCGGACAAAAGCTCGGGCTTGCATTCCAAATCCAGGACGATATTTTGGATTTGGTAGGCGATGAAACCAAACTGGGCAAAAAAACACAAAGCGACATCAAACAGGAGAAAGTAACATATCCGTATTTTATCGGGCTTGAAGCTTCAAAACGGGAAGTGCGGCGGCTGACCGATGAAGCCAAGGCCGCAGTGGCCGAAGCCGGGTTTTCGAACCCTACGCGGCTGCTCGAAATCGCCGATTTTCTGATGAATAGGGATCATTAAACGGCAAACAGTTTATGTTTGCGTAACGTTTTGTGATATAATGACGAAAAGAATCGCTGTTTCCATATGGAAAGCGTAACCAAATGAAATGAAAAGAGGCTTTTACATGGAAGCCGGACATAATGAAAATATTGATACCATCGAGGAAAGCGGGGAGAACGACGTGCTGCTTCCACAAATTAATCAGCCTGAACAAATCAAATCTTTATCGGTTGAAAAACTCACTTCTCTGGCGGCCGAAATCCGTCAATTTCTGATTGAAAAGCTGTCCGTAACCGGAGGGCATCTCGCATCGAATTTGGGAGTGGTGGAACTCACGCTGGCCCTGCATTACTGTTATGACAGTCCACGCGACAAATTTATTTTTGATGTCGGGCATCAGGCTTATGTTCACAAAATATTGACCGGCCGGATGGATCAATTCGATACCCTCCGCAAGTACAAAGGTCTGTGCGGTTTTGTGAAAAGAAGTGAAAGCGAGCACGACGTTTGGGAGGCCGGACATAGCAGCACATCGCTGTCCGCGGCGATGGGGATGGCGCTGGCCCGGGACTTAAAAGGCGAAAATAATAAAGTCATCGCCGTTATTGGCGACGGCGCCTTGACCGGGGGGATGGCTTTCGAAGCCTTGAACCATATCGGCCATGAGCAAAAAGATTTGATGGTCGTTTTAAACGACAATGAAATGTCGATCGCTCCGAATGTCGGCGCGATGCATAATTATCTGAGCAAAATCCGCTCCGACCGCCATTATCTTCGGGCCAAGGAAGAACTTGAGATTATGCTGAAGAAAATTCCGGCAATCGGCGGCATGTTGGCCAAAACGGGCTCCCGCCTGAAGGAGAGCCTGAAATATATGATGGTGCCCGGCGTGTTGTTCGAAGAGCTGGGACTTACGTATCTCGGTCCGGTTGACGGGCATGACCTGCAGAAGCTGATCGAGACATTTAAACAGGCAGATAACGTGCGCGGCCCGGTGTTTGTCCATGTCCTGACAACGAAGGGCAAGGGCTATAAACCGGCTGAAGCCGATTCTCATAAATGGCATGGCATTTCGCCGTACAAAATCGAGTCCGGTAAAGAGCTTAAATCCGTTGGGAATCCGATGTACACCGATGTCTTCAGCAAAACGCTGATCGAGCTTGGGGAAAAGGATCCGAGGATCGTCGCCGTTACGCCGGCTATGCCGAAAGGCTCGGGGCTCATTGAGTTCAGCGAAAAATTCCCAAGCAGAATGATTGATGTCGGGATCGCTGAACAGCATGCGGCCACCATGTGCGCAGCGCTGGCGATGGAAGGCATGAAGCCGGTATTTGCGGTTTATTCGACCTTCATGCAAAGAGCGTATGACCAGATTGTTCATGACATTTGTCGCCACAACGCAAACGTGATGTTTGCAATCGACCGTGCCGGTTTCGTCGGGGCGGACGGCGAAACGCATCAAGGCGTCTTTGACGTGGCCTTTTTGCGGCATGTCCCGAATTTGGTTTTGATGATGCCGAAGGATGAAAACGAGCTGCGCCATATGATGAAAACGGCGCTTGAATATGATGACGGGCCGATCGCCTACCGTTATCCGCGGATTAACGGACTCGGCGTGCCGCTGGATGAGAAGCTGGTTTCCATCCCGATCGGAAAATGGGAGACGGTGCGCGAGGGCGAAGGTTATGCGGTATTGGCTGCCGGCCCTATGGTTCAGGTTGCTTTGGACGCGGCGGAGCAATTAAAACGTGAAGGAATCAACCTCCGCGTCGTTAACGCCCGCTTCTTGAAACCTCTGGATGAAGATATGCTGCTGGAGCTTGCGAATTCCCATACCAATATGATCGTGCTGGAGGAAGCCTGCGAAGCGGGAAGCCTTGGCAGTGCGGTGCTTGAGTTTTACGCAAGCAAACATATTTTTGATGCGAGAGTGTCCCTGATGGGCGTGCCGGACCGTTTTATCTTACATGGCAGCGTCAAAGATCAGCGCGAGGATACCGGACTTACCTCAGAGGCCGTATGCGTCGAAATCAAAAAACTGATGTCCCTGCATTCGTTCGGAATGGGCAGAGCGGGATATACTTCTTAAGCCGGAAACGAAAACCAGGAGATAAACATGAATTCGCCAAAAGAACGGATTGACATCCTGCTGGTCGAGCAGGGATTTTTCGAGAGTCGCGAAAAGGCCAAAGCCGCCATCATGGCCGGTTTGGTGCTTGCGAATGAAGAGAGAATGGAGAAGGCGGGGATGAAGATCCCGCGGGATGCAGCCATTCGCGTCAAAGGCGCCGTCCATCCTTATGTCAGCCGCGGGGGACTTAAGCTTGAAAAAGCGATACGAACCTTCGGTTTAGATATGAAGGACAGAACGATGCTCGATATCGGTTCCTCCACCGGAGGATTTACGGATTGCGCGCTTCAGCACGGAGCCGGCTATGTATATGCGATTGATGTGGGTTCCAATCAGCTGGATTGGTCGCTGCGGAATGACGAACGCGTCAATGTGATGGAAAAAACCAATTTTCGTTATATGACGCCTGCGGATTTGACCGGACCTGAGCCGGATTTTGCAAGCATTGACGTTTCCTTCATTTCTCTCCGCATCATTTTGCCGCCGCTGCAAGAGCTTTTGAAGCGCCCGGCGGACGTGGCCGCATTAATTAAACCGCAATTTGAAGCCGGCCGTGAGAAGGTTGGAAAATCCGGGGTTGTTCGGGAACCGTCCGTTCACCGGGAAGTGCTGATGAATATTCTTGCCTTCGCCCATGACTTAGGGTTCGAACTAAAGGGTTTGACTTTTTCGCCGATTACGGGTGGTGAAGGCAACATCGAATTTTTGGCCCATTGGCATTTAAGCGGGGAAGAGTGCGAAAAAGGGAAAGAATCCGCGGAAGAGTTTAATGAAAAACTCCATGCTACCGTTGATCCAATAGTGGCTGAAGCCTCGAATACATTTACGGGAAACTCATCCAAGTGATGGGTTTCTTTGCTTTCGTAGATCATCTGCCTTGAAGTACTTGTCTAAAAGTGTTTAAAAAGCAAATTGATGAGAACGTTTGTTTGGTATATAATAGAAATAAAAAGTTGATGTTATGCATTTCTTTTTGCTTTAATAAATTTATTGGACATGGCTTGCTTTCTAAGCGTGAAAAAAGGAATTTCATCCGATACCCGCGAATTAAGACGATGAGGTGATCGGGATGGAAGAACGGGTGGACTGGCTCGTCATGCTTCTGATTGGCTTATTGATTTTGATTTGGATCGCATACGGTATCAGGTCATGGTTATTTAAACCGCTGCCTGCCCGTGTGCCGGATATGCCCATAAATGATGTTATTCCCGATCATCCGGCAGTGGATTTGCTGGAAAAGGCAGGGTATGAAGTATTTGGCGGCAAGATTAAAATTCCGCTGCTGTTTGAAGTGAATGGGGAAGATTTTCATAGCCGATTGTTTATTGATTTTCTTGCCAGAAACGATGAAGACAGAACTTATCTCGTCAAAGTGGCAAGAAACCGCCTGCCGATGGACTGGACGGGCAGCTCCATCCGCGATCGCCTGCTGCCGTATTTTTTACTTTATCCCGGATGCGCAGGAGTTCTTTACGTGGACGTGGAGAATGCTGAGGTTGCTTGCATACATTTTGATTGGGATGAAGAAGATTGGAATGGATATGATGAATAAATATAAGTTTCTAGCAGGAGGTACTTTATGAAAGGTCAACGACATATCAAAATCCGGGAGATTATTACGCATCAGGATATCGAAACGCAGGATGAACTGGTGGAGGCGCTGCGCGCCGAAGGGTTTCAGGTCACGCAAGCAACGGTATCGCGCGATATTAAAGAACTGCTTTTGATTAAGGTGCCGATGGATGATGGACGGTACAAATACTCGCTCCCAACAGACCAGCGCTATAATCCGATTCAGAAGTTGAAGCGAGCGCTTGTGGACAATTTTGTCCATATCGACTACACCAATAATCTGGTAGTAATGAAATGCTTGCCTGGTACGGCGAACGCGATCGCGGTGCTGCTGGACAACATGGAATGGAATCAGATCATGGGGACGATTTGCGGCGACGATACGATTCTGATGATCTGCCGCACGAATGAGGACAGCGAAAGTCTGGTCAACATGATCATGGGATATATTGGCGGCAGTGCGCATTAAACGGGGGTGCTTTTTAAATGCTGATGACATTAAGTATTCGGAATCTGGCCGTGATCGAAGCGGTGGATGTGTCATTTCATGCAGGGTTTCATGTGCTATCAGGGGAAACCGGAGCGGGTAAGTCGATCGTTATCGATGCTTTGAGCCTGATTGCAGGTGGAAGAGGTTCGGCCGATTTGGTCCGGTACGGATGCGATAAAGCAGAAATCGAGGCGATGTTTGAACTGCAGCAGACTCATCCTGCATGGAGCGCACTGGAACAATTCGGTGTAAAAGCCGATCCTGAAGAGCATTTAATTATCCGGCGGGAAGTGAATAATCAAGGGAAAAGCACTTCCCGCATTAATGGGCATCTCGTTAATCTTACCATGCTCCGGGAAATCGGAGAACAGCTCATTAATATACACGGCCAGCATGAGCATCAGAACCTGTTGCGTGCTGACCGTCATTTGCATCTCCTCGATACATATGGAGAAGCCATTATCGGCCCGATAAAAAGGCAATATCAGGAGAAATACGCAGAGTTTTCGAAAGTCGAAAAGGAATACAGGGAGCTAATCAGCAACAGCCAGAAAACATATCAAATGCTTGATTTGTATCGTTTTCAGCTGGAGGAAATTTCAACGGCTTCTTTAAAGTCGGGCGAAGATGAATGGCTAATGGAAGAACGGGTGAAGCTATCCCATAGCGAGAAAATGATGGACTCTGTTTCCGAAGCCTATAACCTGATATACGGTCAGCAGGGGCTTGAAACGGTTAGCACGGCTATCTCGCGGTTGGAGGATGTCGCGGCATACGATGAAAAGGAACTGAAGCCTATCTTGGAACAGCTGCAATCGGCTTATTACCAGCTTGAAGACGCTGCCTTCCAGCTTCGGAACTACCGTGACGATATTGAGTTTAATCCCGAACGCCTGAATGAAGTGGAAGAAAGACTTGATCTAATTACATCCCTGCGCCGAAAATATGGCGAAACCGTCGATGAAATTTTGACTTATTACAATAGCATTTTGCAGGAAACCGATGCGCTGGAGAATAAGGATGAACGTCTGGAAGAACTGAAAATCCGCCGTGACGAAATGCTTGAGGATTTGATTGCTGCAGCGAAGGAACTAAGCGAAGCGCGGCAATTATGTGCTTCCGATCTGGCCGGTCAAGTGGAGAAAGAACTGAAGGATCTGCATATGGAAAGGACCTCTTTGGAGGTCAGATTGGAGCGATTTGAGGATCCGAAAGGCGCCGATATTGATGGACGCAAAATCAAGCTGACCCGCCAAGGCATCGATACGGCCGAATTCATGATTTCACCCAATCCAGGGGAACCTTTGCGCCCGCTTAGCAAAATTGCGTCAGGGGGCGAACTTTCCAGAATGATGCTTGCCATGAAAAGCATATTTGCAAGGCATGATCGTATTCCGGTATTGATTTTTGACGAGGTTGATACTGGTGTCAGCGGAAGAGCGGCTCAATCGATCGCCGAAAAGCTGGATAAGCTTGCGGAGAACTGTCAGGTGTTCTCCATTACGCATCTGCCTCAGGTTGCCTGTATGGCGGATCATCAATACCTGATTGAGAAAAACATTGAAGATGAACGAACCATGACTCGTGTGGAGGAGCTTACCGATCACGGGCGCGTAGAAGAGCTGGCGCGTATGCTTGGCGGCGTTGAAATTACAGAAAGAACGCTCCATCATGCCCAAGAAATGTTGAAGCTGGCGGAGCAGCGGAAGGCTGTCAAGACCGCACCAGCGTAATGATTGACAGTAATAAAAGCCTGGGGGCAGGGCAATCTTAAAGGTACGCAATTGGCGACCACCTTTTTCGTCAAGCGAAAGAAGCCAAAGGAGCGTGACAGCCATTGAACTGCAGCCTCAGGATTAAAATGCTCGGTCTTTTCATTGTCTTCTTTCTTTGTTTTTTTGGCATGACAGCACCTGTACAGAGCTTTACGTCCATACCAAACGAGATCAGGATGTTTGCCGGCGATTCGAACTCCGTTCAATTGGCCATGCCGGTAGCTGCACAAGCAACAATCGATCGTCCGGATGTCTTGCAGATGAACGGCTCAGCCGCTTCAACGCTGAAGGTTTCCCCGCAGCAGCCGCTGCAGCTTCAACCCCAGCATAGCGGCAAAGCCAAATTGACCTTTAAGTTGTTTGGTAAAATTCCGTTTAAAACGGTACAAATTCATGTCATTCCTGATCTGAGAGTAATTCCTGGCGGCCAAACCATCGGGGTCAAGGTGAAATCCGCAGGCATCCTTGTGGTCGGGCATCATTTGGTTCATGTCGACCCCACAACGAAAGTTTCTCCCGGGGAAAATGCCGGTATTCAACTTGGTGATTTAATGACCCATATGAATGGTCAACCATTAAAGGACATATCGAAAGTAGCCCAGATCGTGGAGGATGCCGGAAGCAAGAAACAACCGCTTGAGATTACTTTTAAACGCGGAGACAAGTTCATGAAAACCAATCTGACACCCGCTTTTGATCAAAGCGAGCAAAAATGGAGACTTGGACTTTATATTCGCGACTCCGCAGCCGGTGTGGGCACATTGACCTTTTACGCCCCGGAGCAAGGGGTTTACGGAGCCTTGGGACATGTTATCACGGACATGAATACTCAGACGCCGATTACGGTTGGCAGCGGCGAGATTCTTCAATCAAGCGTTACTTCGATTTCGAAATCTCAAGACGGAGAACCAGGTGAGAAGAGAGCTCACTTTCTGAAAGATAGCAAAGTATTGGGAAGTATTGAACGCAACACTCATTTTGGTATTTTTGGGAAGATGGCTAAGAATCCTGAATACAGCCTTTATAAAGAAGGCATCCCTGTAGCTTTTGCAGAAGAAGTTCAAGAAGGTCCGGCTGAAATTTTAACCGTTGTGGATGGACAGCAGGTAGAGAAATTCAAGGTGAATATCGTTCACGTTTCTAAACAGGATTCACCGGCTACCAAAGGCTTAGTCATACGGATTACCGATCCAAGGCTTATTGAAAAAACGGGAGGAATTGTGCAGGGCATGAGCGGAAGTCCGATTGTACAAAACGGCAAGCTTATCGGTGCTGTTACCCATGTTTTTGTGAATGATCCGAAATCGGGATACGGCTGTTTCATTGAATGGATGCTTCAGGATTCAGGCGTTATTCCTCAGCGTGATGCATTAAATCTTAAGGCGAGTTAAGCCTTAAGATTTTTTTGTCGTTTTTGGCAGAAAATACGTGGAATTTGAATAAAAATATTTATTATAAATCAACTTCAAAAAAAAATAAACAAAAATAATTTTCGACAGAAGGAATTTGAATTGGGATGTCGAAAAGTATTTCAGACGAAAAAAATTGGATATTGATTCTAAGGAGGAAGCAGCCAGTGCAAAAAATCGAGGTTTTATTGGCGGATGACAACCGTGAATTCACAAATTTGCTTGCCGAGTATATTACGGAGCAAGAAGATATGATGGTTACGGGAATCGCCTATAATGGCGAGGAAGTACTTAATATGATCAGTGAATCGCGAAAAATTCCGGATGTACTCATTTTGGATATTATTATGCCTCATTTGGACGGTTTGGGCGTTCTGGAGCGACTGCGCGAAATGAATTTGTCACCACAACCCAAAATCATTATGCTGACTGCTTTCGGCCAAGAGAACATCACTCAACGGGCTGTACAGCTTGGAGCTTCTTATTACATTCTTAAACCGTTTGACATGGAGGTTCTTGCAAGCCGCATTCGTCAGCTTGTAGGCGGACAGAGTGTAACTTCAGGGAATGTCAGCATGTCGTCGACCGTGAAATCCAATGTCGTTCCGATGGCAAAAGGCAAAAATTTGGACGCCAACATCACTTCGATCATACATGAAATCGGCGTTCCAGCGCATATTAAGGGATATCAATATTTGCGCGAAGCCATCACGATGGTGTACAACAATATCGAAATTTTGGGCGCCATCACTAAAACGCTGTATCCCGCCATCGCTGAAAAATTCAAAACTACGCCTTCCCGCGTGGAACGCGCCATTCGCCACGCCATTGAAGTGGCCTGGACGCGTGGCAACATCGATTCCATCAGCCATCTGTTCGGTTACACCATCAACATTAGCAAGTCGAAACCGACCAATAGCGAATTCATCGCGATGGTTGCAGATAAGCTGCGGATTGAGCATAAGGTGAGTTGAAAAGCTGGTGAATTGCGGAAATAGACCGAAAATAATGGAGAAGTCATCGATTTCTCGACGAATCGTCAGGGAATTTCGAATAACTGTTCCGTTTTATCTGTTACATTTCCATATTCGCCTAAAATTACGGATTAACCTACTGATACTAGTTCATGTTTTTATCATAAAGAGTGCTGTTCGTCTTAAAGACGGGCAGCACTCTTTGTTTGGATTAAAAAAATCGTGACGAAGTTGGTCTGTACATAATTGACTGACATTTAATAAGGAAGGGAATTTGTTTTTATAAGGTCCAGAATGCTTGGCTATACAAGTTGGAACTTTTTTTGTACTGGATGAAGCATGCATAACAAATATTTGCCCAGCGCATAGTAAAGACGAACTCTACTCAGTAAAGGAGGTCTTTCTGCATGAATGTTCAAAGAGCACAAGAAATAGCGTCCTCTCCCGTTATGGCGAATGTGTTGTGTGATGGGACTCCGGTCTATATTCAGCATGTGAACGAACAGAGTGAGACGGCACGCATTTATGCGCTGAACAATCCGGAAGAGGAGCGGGAAGTACCTTTATATTCGTTATCAGAGCAAGGTTAGGCAGATGAAATTAAAAGGAGGAGTTATTGAGGATGGAGAAAAATGAACAGAAAGCCGTCGAGGCGGATCGTTTGAATTTTCATGACCAAACCGATGATGTAGTCCGGCATGTGCCTGCCACGACGGATGCCAGCGAAGCCGTTGCAGCCATCACCTCACATATCAATAAATACGATGTACCGGATGAGTTGGAAGAAAAATAGCAAATGGCCGAGGCGCGCACAGGATATCCTGCTGCGCGCTTTTTATATATGACGAATAAAAGATCTTGATCTTGGAGTACACCTTTGCAAAATAAACCATATGTCCGTGGAGCCGCATTGGGAGCCATTGTCGATAAATATTGAAAGCAGAAAACCTCTTTTCACAAAGAAAAGAGGTTTTTTCGCAAAAGCGTAAAAGCCTGAGGTATAATTAAAAAACAACCATTAGGGAGGAAGTGGAAAATGAGCCGTGTATATGTAATTTCGGATCATCATTTTGGCCATCAGAAAATTATTGATTTTGAGTCCAGACCCTTCGGCACAGCGGAAGAGATGGATGAGTTTATGATTGAACGCTGGAATTCCGTAGTAACGAAACAGGACAAGGTGTTTCATCTTGGCGATTTTTCTTTTTACAATAAAGATAAAACCAAAACGATCGTGGAACGATTAAACGGACATAAGTTTCTGATTATGGGCAATCACGACCGCGGGCGGAGCAAAGCCTGGTGGCTGGATGCCGGTTTTGATGAAGTAAGCGAATATCCGCTCGTGTACCAGTCTTTTTTCATCTTGTCGCATGAACCGCTTTATATGAACAAACACATGCCTTACGTTAACATCCATGGCCATATCCACAGCCAAAAATACGAAGGGCTTCATTATTTCAACGCCAGCGTGGAACATTGGGATTACAAACCGATTTCTTTTGAAGAAATCAAAAGCAGTCTGGTGCCAAACGAAGAACAATAACATGATTGAAGTCAGGATAAAAGACCCGCTGGAAAAGGTTACAATCTTTTGGCTGGATAAGTATATGAAAACCATTTAGTATAAAAGTAACAAATATACAAGCATACACTGAAGCTATGCTTTTCTTAGAGAGGAGCTTCACGTTGATATATAAGAAATGGATCATCGCTGCTTCAACCGCGGCGGTTGTAATTTTATCCGGGACTTCAATCATGGCCTTGGCCAAAGACAATCCAATCAAAATCATGCTTAACGGCACGGAACTGGTTACTTCCAAAGGCGTGCAAAAAGTAGATGGGGCGATCATGCTGCCTATCAAAGAGTTTGGCGAACTTTTTGGCAAAGACGTCTCTTTTGACGAGAAGAACAACACCGTAAGCATCAATAATCAAGCAGGCGTAATGGTGGCCGAATCTGAGGACAAAACCGTCCGCATTTCAGGTGATAAAACCGAATCCGGAACCTTTGAACATTTAAAACTGGAGACCCCCGTTTTCACGCGCAGCATACCTGGATATAGTGTGACGAATCCGAGCTATGCTCCGCAAATCATTAGCGAGGATTTAAACGGTAACGGCAAAAAAGAAACCGTCATCATTTTAACTACTGGATATGGTACCGGTGTTTACCAGTCGAATGTTCTTGTGTATAATGCGGAAGGGGAAGAGCTGCATGTAGAAGATGGCAATACGGCGTTTTTGAAGCAGTTTAGCGGGAGCTTTACAAGTGAAGGTCTTGAGCTAATGGTACAGGGCACCCGTTACGAGATTCCTTCCGGGCTTGTTTTGTCGGAGGCGGGCCAATTAAACAGCGCACCGGGGATTGGGAGCATCCTGCAATATGCAGTGGAGGACGGCGTTTTAACGGCCACGACAGCGGTCCAGATCTCTCCGGCAGAATATGTGGGGGACTTAAAATTAAAATATTCTTTTAAAAACGGCCTGTTTCAGGCCGGAAATGCAAGCTTTGAGATATATCCGGAATATCGTTCTTAAGGTGCGATCAAAAAAATGATAGACCATTCGATTTACCGAAAGTAGCGTAATTACGGGCATTTTTCGTGCAAATCCGATTCACTATTTTTTTGGTCGCGCTAAAGCGCAGGAAAGGAAGTTTATGCGAACATCCAAGAGTACATACGCAATCATTTTTTCATTATTGGCCGGTATTTTTTTATTTGTTTTTTCGGGCTGTTCTTTGGAATTATCTGATGCAGGTTCGGCAGATCAAGCCGACGGCAAGCAGCAGGGCAAGCAGCTTAAGGTTTATTTTCTGGATGTCGGACAAGGCGCTTCGCAGCTGCTGGTTACTCCTTCAGGCAAAACGATGCTGATCGATGCGGGGAATAACGACAAGGAGCAGAAGATGCTGGATTACATGAAAAAGTACCGTATCGACAAGCTTGATGTCGTCATCGGCACGCATCCGGACGCGGATCATATCGGAGGACTTGATAAAGTCATTGACCATATTCCTGTCGGTGCGATCTACATGCCGAAGGTCCAATCCAATACGAAAACCTTTGAATCTCTGCTCATATCGATCAAAAACAAGGGACTGAAAGTTAAAACGGCAAAATCCGGCTTGTCCTGGGACCTCGATGATCAGGTTCATGTGGATATGCTTGCGCCAACAGGCACTTATGAGGATACGAATAATATGAGCGCCGTTGTGAAGGTTACTTACGGGCAAAACTCGTTCCTTCTGACAGGCGATGCGGAAGCGGAAAGCGAAAAGGACATGATCGCATCAGGTGCGAACCTGCAAGCGGATGTCCTGCTTGTGGGTCACCATGGGTCCAATTCATCCACAACCGCGAAATTTTTGAAACAAGTTCACCCTAAATATGCCGTGATCCAGGTGGGCGAAGGCAACTCTTACGGACATCCGAAACCCAAGGTATTGGATCGCCTGCAGCAGCAGGGGGTCGAAGTCTACCGAAATGACAAGCAGGGGACGGTTGAAGTAACCTCGGACGGCAGATCCATTCATATTGCCACAGAAAGGTAGTGGAACATGTGAAAGTATCTACTGGAATTATCGAAGGTTTTGAAGGAGATTACTGCAAAATCGAATTGAACGGAAATGTTCAAGCGGTGCCAAAAACGCAAGTTGATCCCAAAGCGAAACGCGGGGATGTCGTCGAATGGAGCGGGGGGAAGTGGATCCCGAACCCTGCTCTGACCCGGGAACGAAGCGCGGAAATCAAAAAATTGATGGATGATGTTTGGGAGGATTGACGCTGGCGGGTGATGGACCTGACTAGAGTAAGTGAAGTGAGAAAAAGGTTGCGAAAGTACATCTTTTTATACGTCACAATTATCTCGCGCCAGGAATTCCTGCAAAAGTGCATCTATTGATGTGATTGAGCTCGTGTTTGATAGATATCGGTTAAAAAGCTTGCACTTTCACATCAATTTACTTAAAATAATTTATTTTTCGCTGAAAAGCCTGCACTTTTGCAACAATTCTATAAGTGCAGGCTTTTCAGCGTATGTAACACGTAAATAACGGATCTGTACACCATTTTGCCGCCGCGCGCAGATCCCTGCGCTCAAGTGTTTGGTGCTGCATGACGGGGGTCCGTTTTTATTCTTCCACGATCAGCTTGCCTTTCATATCGCCATGACCCGCACCGCACATAATGGAGCAGTCAAAGTCAAAGGTTCCGGCTTTATCCGCCGTGAATACTTTTGAACCGTCTCTTGTCAGGTTGATTTTGTATCCGGAGATTTCCAGACCATGAGCGCCATTCGTATTTTTGAGCACGAGTTTTATTTTTTCGCCTTTTTTCACTTTGATCTCGGAAGGCGTGAATTCAAAGCTTTTGGCACTAACGGTAATTTCTCTGGCATCTTTGTCTGACGGCGAATCGGATGCGTTATTGGAGCTGGAGTCATTGCCGCAGGCTGCAAGCATGGCTGCAGAAAGTACCGCGACTGCGAACAAGGAAAATGCTTTTTTCATTTTTTTCTCCCCTTATTGAATATGGTGGAATTAAGGCTAAATTTGCGGACTTGTTTACAAAAAACGAGTTTACGCCTCTCCCTAAAATGTGTCAATATATATTTTTATATAATAATGAGTATAAAATAATAGCATCTTTTGACTAATTCGTCTATATATGCAAAAAAGCTCTTCCTGTTTGAAGAGCTTTTTCCATTTCATTGTACCTTATGTGGGGGAACAAAACAGTTCCGGCATCGGGGCTCGTAATCATCGGAATCACCGATCAGGATAATCGAACCGAGCGGGGCTGGCTTGCCGTTGACGATCCGTTGGGTAAAGACAGCTTCCGGACTGCCGCAAACAGCGCAAAAAGCGGTAAGCTGCTGAATGTCATCGGCCATCGCAAGCAATCCTCCGATAAATCCGAATTCTTTGCCCCTGTAATCCATATTTAATCCGTCCACGATAACATGTTTGCCCTGATAAGCCAGTTCTTCGACCAAAGCCAGAATCGGTTTGTTAAAAAACTGCACTTCATCAAATGCGACGACGTCGGCATCGGCGGTTTCCTTAATGATTCGGGCTACGACTTCATCGGTCAAACGTTTTGGAATCGAGATGGCCGGCAGGCGATAGCCGATGCGGCTGACAATTTCATCCTTCGCATAGCGCTGATCCTCAGCCGGTTTATAGGCTACCAGCTTTTTCCGTCCGTATTGGACCAGCTTTTGGCATCTGCGTATCAGTTCACCTGATTTTTCGCTAAACATGGGTCCCGTGATTACGGTTATCCGTCCTTTATTCACTTTTATGCTCCTTTCCCATTTGAAACCAGGTCCTATTACAGGATGAAGAATCACGAAAAATGGCGACTTTTATAGAGTACCATAATCTTCTGAGAGTGGCTATATACTTCTCTCGAAACTGGCGTAAACCGGGCGGAAAGTGGTAAGGTTAGAGATAGATAGTCTATGCATTGACGGAGGAATGTTTACATGTTTGAAAAAATGGAAAGATATCAGAATCGAATTAAGGAACTGGAGGAGGAGCTGAAGCAGGTTCCGGAAGTTCGGGAGCTTTTGGATGAACTGCTGCAGGACTTGCATGAAACGACTCGGCAAAATCATGCCCTGCGCAGAACCATTTTAAAAAGTTCAAGCAGCAAGGAATCAAGAATGTCCACCAAACTAAGGGATGCGCTATACGAATAAAATCTGTTTTATTGAGATTATGCTTTCAGCGGGAATCTGCTGCCCCTTAGCAAGTATGCCCGAGATACATTTTTCTTTTTATTTTTTTATAAAATACACCAAATTCATCCGGCTGTTATATGCTGTAACAGGAGTACATCAGACGATGGCGGGGTGATCTAGTGAGCCAATCCAGAAAAAAACCGCAGAGCAAATACAAAGCTCCCCCGAAGAAGAAGCCGCTTCAGACCTCGGTAGCGGCTACGGAATTAAGTCCGCAGCAGATTGCCGTCATTGCCGGGCTTCTCTCGGGTTTTTTTGTGGTGGAATCCGTACTGTATAACCGCTTTAACGAGCTGAAAGTAATACTGACCAGCACTTCGCTGACGGAACTGCCGGTATTGGGGAACAAAGAGAGGGAAGAAAAGGAGGATATACCTCTAGATGTTATTGCGAGCGAAACGGATTCGCAATCCGCGGCAGCGCCCGTTGTTTTCCGGAAAATTTAAAAGGCCCCGCCACGGTCGAAAAATGCGGCGGGGTCTTGCGCTTTTATGGGGTAGGCTGGGCAGGCGGCTTCGGTTTTCGTTTTTCTTTGAACCTTGGCCCGACGTAATTCCGTTTACGGTCGCGGAACAAAATCCATCCCCCGAGAAAGCTCATGCCGACGAGAAACATCAGCAGGCCGAGTCCAAAATGCCCCCATTCAAACACGGGTGTTACATCCGTATTTCCGTGATCCGAATAGAACCAGAATATGGCGTCTTTCATAAATAAAAAACCTGTCATCGCCATCAATCCGGGGATCACCAGAATCAGGATGGCAATGAAACGGGAAATGATTAATTTCATATTTAAAATTCCCTTCCTGTCGTACTTATTTACATAATCCTATCATAACGTTTTCATGGGCTCCAGTCTATTCCCGCGGCAATCCATTTGGCGGCGGTTTGTAATGAAGAAAAAAGCGAGTACAATAAAAAGATAAGTAAAACATCCATCGACGTAGTCTTTCAGAAGACAGACAACGTTTAAAGATTGTTACCCTTGCGCTACAAGGATGTTTGAATTGTTTTAGTATCAATAAGCAGTTTGTATGGCATATGCGGTTTGCTCAAAAATTAAGGATAGATGATGGGGGATGGACATGAATATTTCTTGCGACGTGGCTGTACTCGGCGGTGGAACCGGCGGATATGTGGCGGCAATACGGGCGGCTCAGCTCGGCAAACAGGTGGTAATTATTGAAGCGGACAAGCTGGGTGGCACCTGCCTCCACCGCGGCTGCATTCCAAGCAAATCGCTGCTGCGGAGCGCCGAAGTATACGCGGATATCCAAGGCAGCGAAAGCTACGGCATTGAAACCAGCGGGGCGAAGCTGGTCTTTTCCAAGGTTCAGAACCGGAAAAATGCGATCGTCGATCAGCTTCACCAAGGCGTTCAATACTTGATGCGCAAAAATAAAATCCAAGTGCTCAAAGGGAAAGGCCGCGTTATCGGGCCCTCCATTTTTTCGCCGAAAAGCGGCGCTGTGGCTGTTGAACTTGCCGATGGGGAAATGGAAACGGTTGTGCCGACGAACCTGATCATCGCTACGGGATCGCGTCCGCGCACGCTGCCTGGACTCGAACCGGACGGCCGATACATTTTGACCAGCGACGATGCACTTGTGATGGACGAGCTTCCGGAATCCATCCTTATCGTCGGGGGTGGGGTGATTGGTGTCGAGTGGGCTTCCATGCTGAATGATTTCGGTGTGCGGGTGACTGTCGTCGAAGCCGCGGATCAGCTTTTGCCTGCCGAAGATCAGGATGTGGCCCGTGAATTGCAAAAACTGCTGGCAAAGCGCGGGGTTACTATTCATACAGGCGGTATGGTTCAGACGGATACATACCAGGTCCAAGACGGTCAAGTCAGCATCGAGATGCGAAAAGGAGAGAAAAACGAGATCCTGTCGGCCTCATGCATGCTAGTTTCTGTCGGACGCCAGGCCAATGTGGAGAATATCGGTCTGGAGAATACGGATGTGCGCGTGGAAAAGGGAGTTATCGCGGTGAACAAGTTTTTGCAGACCGGCGAAGCGCATATTTACGCCATCGGGGACGTCATTGGCGGCCTGCAGCTGGCGCATGCAGCCAGTCATGAAGGCATTGCAGCCGTGAATCATCTTGCGGGAGAGTCCATTCACAAGGTTCCTGAGCATATGATTCCGCGCTGCGTATATACACGTCCCGAGGTTGCGAGCGTAGGTTGGACGGAAAAAGAGGCGCGCCGGAACGGGCATGAGGTCAAGGTGGGAAAATTCCCGTTCCAGGCGATCGGCAAAGCTTTGGTGTATGGCAGCAAAGAAGGTTTTGTGAAAGTTGTGGCAGATGCCAAGACGAATGACATTCTCGGAGTCCAAATGATCGGGGCGCATGTAACCGATCTGATCAGTGAGGCCGCTTTGGCGCAGGTGCTGGACGCGACACCTTGGGAGGTCGGGCAGATGGTGCATCCGCATCCGACGCTGGCTGAAGTCATCGGAGAAGCCATGCTGGCTGTGGATGGAATGTCCATCGGTATGTAACCTGATCCTAAAGCTGCACCTTATTCCTGACAGAATTCAAAAATCGTTCTTTTCTTTTTGGTGCGTAAAGGATTATAATAAACTTAATCCAAGTCTTAGTACCAGGTTTTAATATCAGGTTAAGATTTGGTTTAAGGCTTATGAATAAGGAGGTACCTCATATGAATGAACAAGGTACTGTTGGAACAGGGCATGAGCATGAGCAGCTTGGACTCAGCAACGGACAAGTGATTGACATGTACAAATATATGCTGCTCGCACGCAAATTCGATGAACGTAATTTGCTGCTGCAGCGAGCGGGCAAAATCAATTTCCACGTGTCTGGCATCGGCCAGGAGACCGCGCAGGTAGCGGCGGCGTTTGCTTTGGACCGGGAAAAAGATTATTTCCTGCCGTATTACCGCGACTACGGTTTTGTTATGGCCGTGGGCATGACCGCCCGCGAACTGATGCTGTCGTCTTTTGCGAAAGCGGAAGATCCGAACAGCGGCGGACGTCAGATGCCGGGCCATTTCAGCAGCAAGAGACTGCGCATTTTGACGGGTTCCAGCCCGGTAACGACACAGGTTCCCCATGCGGTCGGCGTAGCGCTGGCGGCTAAAATGAGAAAGCAGGATATCGTTTCGTACGTCACTTTTGGCGAAGGCTCCAGCAACCAAGGGGATTTTCATGAAGGCCTCAATTTTGCGGGAGTACACAAACTGCCTGTCATCATCATGTGCGAGAACAATCAATACGCGATTTCAGTTCCCGCTCACAAACAAATCGGCGGCAAGGTAAGCGACCGTGCGCTTGGTTACGGATTTCCGGGATTCCGCGTCGACGGAAACGACGCGCTTGCGGTATATAAAGCCGTGAAGGAAGCGCGTGAGCGCGCGATCCGCGGCGAAGGGCCGACGCTGATCGAAGCAATGATGTACCGGTTGTCTCCGCATTCCACTTCCGATAACGACATGGTTTACCGGACGAAGGAAGAAGTCGAAGAAAACTGGAAAAAAGACGGGATAGCCCGCTTTAAAGCCTACTTAATCAACTGCGGTATATGGGATGAAGCGAAGGATGCCGATTTGCAGGAGCAAGTTGCGCTTGAAATCAAGGATGCGACCGATTTTGCGGATAACGCGCCTTATCCGAAGCCTGAGGAAACGCTGCTGCATGTCTATGCGGACGATCGTGAAGAGGGGGAAAAGGCATGGCAGTAATGGAATATATCGATGCGATTCGCCTCGCCATGAAAGAAGAGATGGAGAAGGACGAATCCGTATTTGTTCTCGGTGAGGATGTAGGCGTAAAAGGCGGCGTTTTTACGACCACCAAAGGCTTGATAGAGCAGTTCGGCGAAGACAGGGTGCTCGATACGCCGCTTGCCGAATCCGCCATTGCGGGCGTAGCGATCGGTGCGGCGATGATCGGCATGAAGCCGATTGCGGAGATGCAGTATTCCGACTTTATGCTGCCTGCCACGAACCAAATTATTAACGAAGCGGCCAAAATCCGCTATCGCTCCAACAATGATTGGAGTTGCCCGCTCGTGATCCGGGCGCCGATCGGCGGTGGGATTTTCGGGGGATTGTACCATTCCCAATGTCCGGAATCCATCTTTTTCGGGACGCCGGGTCTCAAAATCGTCGCTCCGTTTACGGCCTATGACGCAAAAGGACTGCTGAAGGCAGCGATTCAGGATCCCGATCCGGTTCTGTTTTTTGAAAACAAAAAATGCTACAAAATGATCAAAGGCGACGTGCCTCTTGATGATTATACCGTGCCGATCGGCAAAGCCAATCTGCTTCGTGAGGGGGCGGACATTACTGTCATCGGCTACAGCATGCCGCTTCATTTCTGCATGCAGGCTGCGGAGGAGCTTGAGAAGGAAGAAGGCATTACCGCCCATATCCTTGATTTGCGCACGCTGCAGCCGCTCGACCGCGACAGCATCATCGAGGCCGTACGCAAGACCGGCAAGGTGCTGATCGTACACGAGGATAATAAAACCGGGGGCGTCGGGGCCGAAGTGGCGGCGATCATCTCCGAGGAATGTTTGTTTGATCTCGATGCGCCAATCATGCGCTGCTGCAGTCCGGATGTGCCGGCGATGCCGATCAGCCCGCCGCTGGAAAAGTTTTATATGCTGAGCAAGGATAAAGTGAAAGAAGCCATGCGTCAGTTGGCAATCTACTAGGGAAGCTTAGGGGTGAAAAAATGTCAGAAAATCAAAAGTTAACCGATGTGGTGATGCCGCAGCTGGCCGAATCGCTGGTTTCGGCTACAATTGCCAAATGGCTGAAGCAGCCCGGAGACAAGGTCGAGCAGTATGAGCCGATTTGTGAGGTAATAACCGATAAAGTGAATGCCGAAATTCCTTCGACCATGGACGGGATAATGGCTGAGCACTTAGCGGCTGAAGGCCAGACGATCGGTGTCGGGGAAATTATTTGCCGCATGACGGTAGCGGGTCAGGCGCAAGCGGAGGCAGCAGGAGTCAAAGAAACGCAAGCGGCTGCGCCAAGCGCCTCTTCCGTAAACGCCGGGGACAGTTCGATGAGAAACCGTTACTCGCCTGCGGTTCAAACGCTGGCTGCCCAGCATGGCGTTGATCTGAGCACTATTCAGGGTACGGGAATGGGCGGACGGATTACCCGCAAGGATGTTCTAGCCTATGTGGAAAAGGGCGGTGCGGACAATCAAGCGCAAACCGAAGCAGGACAAGCCGCCAAAGAAGCGGAATCTCCATTCAAAGGTTTGGCGCATGCCAATCCGGCGGTTACGAAGGAGCAATATATTCCGCTGTCTCCGTCGCCGGAAAGAAACTCGGGCCTTCATATGTCGGAGCTGCCTAAAATTCCGTCCATTGAAGTGGAAAGCACCGGCGGAGAGCGCGAAACTCTGATCGATGTAACGCCGCTGCGCAACGCGATTGCAACCAATATGCGTCAGAGCGTATCCGAAATTCCGCATGCTTGGACGATGGTCGAAGTGGATGTTACCAATCTTGTGCTGCTGCGCAATAAACTTAAGGATGAATTCAAACGGAGAGAAGGGTATAATTTAACGTATCTGGCATTCTTCCTGAAGGCTGTCGTGAATGCGATCAAAGATTACCCGATTATGAACTCCGTGTGGGCAGTGAATAAAATTATCGTCAAACGCGATATCAACATTTCGCTGGCCGTCGGTACGGAAGATTCAGTGATGACTCCGGTCATTCAAAGGGCGGATCAGAAAAATATTGCGGGATTGGCCCGCGAGATCGAAGAACTCGCCACCAAAACTCGCCAGGGCAAGTTGAAGCTGGAGGATATGCAAGGGGGAACCTTCACGGTGAACAACACTGGATCTTTTGGTTCCATTTTGTCTTACCCGATCATCAACTATCCGCAGGCCGCCATCTTGACGTTCGAATCCATCGTCAAACGTCCGGTCGTGATCAACGACATGATCGCGGTCCGCTCGATGGCCAATATTTGTTTGTCCCTGGATCACCGGATTTTGGACGGAGTGATCTGCGGCCGATTCCTGCAGCGGGTTAAGGAAAATATCGAAGCCTATACGCTTGATACCAAAGTGTATTAATGTCAGTAGATTCATCATCTGGAAAGGACGAATTTTTCATGAACAAAACACTTCATGTTTCCTACACGCCGATGATGGGTTATGATGCAGCTTGGGATTTGCAAAAATCAATCGTAAAAAGCATTGACCTTGGAGAGCAGCAGGATACCCTGCTGCTTTTGCAGCATCCGCCAACCTATACTATCGGTTCGCAAAGACATCCGGAGCATCTGCTTCTAAGCAAGGAGGAACTTGAGGAGAAGGGGATCGGCTTATTCGAAATCGACCGAGGCGGGGATATTACATATCATGGTCCCGGCCAGCTTGTCGGGTATCCGCTGCTTCTACTTGAGGGGGCAGGTCTGGATTTGCATGCCTACTTGCGTAATCTGGAACAGGTTATCATTAATTTTTTGTGGCATTATGGCATCGAAGCGGGACGCAAACCGGAGTATACGGGCGTTTGGGTCGGCGATTTGAAGATATGCGCCATCGGCGTCAAATTCAATAAATGCCGCAGCCGCCGCGCTTTTGTCACCAGTCATGGCTTTGCTTTCAACATAAAGGACGGGATTGAAGAGCAGGGCTTTAAGGGGATTATTCCTTGCGGAATTCAGGAATACGGCGTAACTTCGCTCGAGAAATGCACGGGAAGAAACTTTTCGGTGGAGCAGGTAGCCGAGGAGATTATGCCGTTTTTCGCAAAAGTATTTTCGTATGAAATTGCGGCAGATTCTGCAATTGATGCGGCCCGCTGAGTCAGCGGGCGATCACGGATTCCACGACTCCGAAAATAATGGAGCCGAACATGGCGATAAGCATCAAGTAAACAAATACGCGGAACCATTTCTTGTTTTGCATAACTACTCCTTTACCGGCTCAAAACATGATAAGTATTTAACAAGAGGCGTGGTAGCGGAGGGGACGGAATCGATCTGAAGAAGCGGTAGCGGTCGCCTTTGTCTCCGGATTTCTACCAATTTGGAAAGTTATAATCAGAGAAATTTGGAGACAACAGCGATCGGAAGAACGATCCGTAACCGCAGCGGTCAAACCGCCTAATATCAAGAACTATTTTCAGTTTTGAGCCATTTACTGAATTAAAATAGGTTGTGCAATATGAATTTAGAGTCCATACAGCTTGTTTCAACTATAATTATTGTAACTTAACCATGAGAGAGAGGAAAGTCCAATGATCATACAGGAACGTTTAGTGGAAGAATTTATGGAACTTGTCCAAGTCGACAGCGAAACAGGTCATGAAGAAGAGATTTCGGCGGTTCTTCAACAGAAGTTTGCCGACCTCGGACTGGATGTGGTTGAGGATGATTCGAAGCCAAGAACAGGGCACGGTTCGGGAAATCTGATCGTAACGCTGAAGGGAACACCGGGCGTCAAAGCTCCCAAGCTGTTTTTTACATGCCATATGGATACGGTAACTCCTGGCAAGGGAATCAAGCCTTCTCTTGGCGAAGACGGATGGATTACAAGCGACGGAACAACCATTCTTGGTTCCGACGACAAAGCCGGCATCGCCGTGCTCATGGAAGCGATCAAGGTAATCCGTGAACAGCAAATTCCGCATGGACAAATCCAGTTTGTGATCACCGTAGGCGAGGAATCCGGTTTGCTCGGAGCACGCGCAATGGATCCGAAATACCTCGATGCCGAGATAGGATATGCGATTGACTCGAATGGAGAAATTGGCGCAATTGCCGTTGCGGCTCCGACTCAAGCTAAAATGAAGATGAAAATCTTTGGAAAATCCGCTCATGCCGGCGTTAATCCGGAAGATGGAATCAGCGCGATTCAGGTTGCATCCAAGGCCATTTCGCGAATGAAGCTGGGGCGGCTGGATCATGAAACGACCGCGAATATCGGTAAATTTGCCGGTGGCGGTCCTACGAACGTGGTCTGCGATTACGTGGAGATTGATGCGGAAGCGCGCAGCATCGTGCAAGATAAAGTTGAACGTCAAATGGAACATATGCGCGAAGCACTCGAAAGCGCCGTGCAGGAATGCGGAGCAAAATGCGAATTTATCGGCGAAATCGTGTACCCTGCATTTCATTTCGATGAAAACGATGAAGTTGTGAAGCTTGCGCAGCGGGCCATCGGGAATATCGGTTTGACCAGCCGGACCTTCCATTCGGGCGGCGGCAGCGATGCGAATATCTTCAATGGCATGGGCGTGCCGACTGTGAATCTGGCGCTTGGTTATGAGAACATCCATACGACCAAGGAGCGCATTCGTGCAGTAGATATGGCCAAAGCGGCCGAGATGGTCATCAGCATTATCCGTGAAACGACCAAATAATTTGGGATTTACAGCAAAAAGGCTGTTCCCGCCGGCAAAGTCATTGCCGGCCGGAGCAGCCTTTTTGCATGAAACGGGCGGGTATATTGGCTTTAATGCAGCAGAACCCCAGGATTAGCAGCATGGTTCCGTTTTTGAGCCGGAGTCCACTTCGTATGCCAATTCGTTATATTCATAATTTGCAAGGCACGGGAGATATTATCCAAATAACGTTCGATTTTAATGAACATTTCGCTGCCGACTATAGTGCTTTCCAGTCTAGCCATCAAGGATTTCCGGGTTTGCTGCAAATAGCAGGAAGCGGCTCCGAACCTTGCTGTTGAATGATTGGGATCCGTGCCGTAAATGGCTTCAAAAATGGCGGCGGCTTTTTCATAATTTCCTGTGTCATATTCAATTTCCGCGGCAATAAAGCAAATATCAAGCGAAATCTGGCTGCGGTCACATAGCGGAAGCTGCTCCATTTGTGCGATTAAGGACGCGGCCAGTTCACGATAACCCTGCTTGTACAGCGTATAGATCAGCTCGTTGTATTCATGGGCGGTCGGACTCGGCAGCATCTCCCACGCTTCATTGATTTTGCCGAGGGCAATTGCGGTTTTGGCGGTTTCCAAAGCTTCATATCTGGATAAATTGGACAAACCGATACCTCCGTTCATGCCATGCAGACACCATTTGCAAACGTTTATGGCTTCCGCGGCCCGAACCGTATGCTGGGCTGTGACCAGAAGCACGTCATTAGGGTGCATGGCTTTTCGTAATAATAATGAAAGTGCTTTCTTAAACCGGTTTATGTAAATGAGGCATAGTATATAGCGGTACTGCTTGATGTCATTCAAGTCCGCGTGAAGGCTGTGGGATTCGTAAAGTTCCAGCGCCGATGAATAAGCGCCAAGGTGCCACAACGTCTCTGCAATGGGGAAGATGTCATCTTCCATCAGTTCCGATGCGATTGCGGTCAGTTGGCGGCGGATTTCCGAGTCGCTTGTCCCTGACTGATGGAGCATGGTTCCGATTTCAATCAGAGCTTCCGTGGCGTATCGCTTCCTAGCCAGGCACTCTCGAAACGCTGTAATCGCAAGCTCCATCCTGCCGAGCTGCCGGAGCAGTCTGCCGTATTCCAGCAGGCACTCGTACCTGTCAAAAGCTTGCTTTCCGAAGTCGGAAAGATTTTTTTCAGTTGAAAGTGCTTTTTCAAAACAATGAAGCGCTTCTTGGGCCAAGCCGCGGGAACGATACCAAACGCCTAATTTATAATGCTGTGCAGGAGATTCGGGTTGGGACTTTAGCAAGAAATCGAATTGTTCTTTCTTCATATAGACCCCCCCGCTATATATAACAACTTATGCCGTCTTAAGTTATACAGACACGAGAAAAATTTGAAAAAAAACAGGGCATAAGCGATTATTTTTCATATTTTCCGAGTTATCTTCAAATATAGTGCAACAGAACCATTTTTATCTCATTGTTCTGATGTTCGATCTTTCCAAAAATTCGGTCAAAGGAGCATGGGGCCCATATTCCTTCATCCACTGCTTCAGCATGATGCGGATTTGCCAAGCCTGTCCAACCATATGAAAGGAATGTTCGGTACGATAGCTCTTCATCATCGCTTCCCTCTTTCCTTGTTGAAGTTTGTTATAATAACACCATATGAGTCAGCTTGCACAAACATGCTTGTTTTTAAAATAAGGAGAGATGAAACTTTGAAAAAATATATGCATTCCAATGATAGACTGGATGAAGTAACGGTCTCCACAGAGCCCATATATGAAGGGAAAATCATTTCTCTGCAGGTGGACACGGTTCGGCTGCCGGATGGCAGCACAGCTAAGCGGGAGATTATAAAGCATCCCGGTGCTGTAGCCGTGCTTGCGGTTCATGACAGCAAAATGATTATGGTCGACCAGTTCCGGCAGGCTATGGGTCGCTGCGAACTGGAGATTCCGGCAGGCAAGCTCGAAAAAGGTGAAGATCCGCTTGAAGCTGCCAAAAGGGAACTGCAGGAGGAAACCGGTTATGTTTGCGATAACATCAAGCTTTTGCATTCTTTTTATACTTCGCCGGGGTTTGCCGACGAGATTATACATCTCTATATCGCAGAGGAGCTTCGCAAGGGTGAAGCAGCTCCCGATGATGATGAATTTCTTGAGCTTTATGAATTGACATTGGCGGAAGCGGAAGAAGCCGTCGCGTTGGGAAAAATCAGTGACGCTAAAACAATGCTGGCTGTATATGCATGGAAGCTGAAGCAGGCGACGGGAGTTTTCGGTTTATGATGATTGAGACTTTGAATTCATCTCATGACAAGGGCCAACCGCTCAAGGAATATTATGCCGACCTGCATATTCACATCGGACAGACAACATCCGGCCAAGCCGTAAAGATCAGCGGCAGCAAGGATTTGACCTTCGCTAATATCGCCAAGGAAGCGGCCGGACGAAAAGGCATGGATCTGATCGGAATCATCGACTGCCATTCGCCTGAGGTGCAAAAGGATATCATGGATTGCCTGCATTCGGGCGAAATGACCGAACTGCAGGGCGGTGGGATTTCATACAGAGGGACAACCATCCTTCTTGGCAGCGAAATCGAAATTTTTGAGGAAGGCCGCGGCGCGGCACATTTGCTTGCATATTTCCCCAATTTGCCGGTAATGCAGCATTTCACCGCATGGATGGCCAAGCATATGAAAAATGTAAACCTCAGTTCGCAGCGCATTTATGTTCCCGCCCGCAAGCTCCAGGAAGAGATTTACGCGCGGGGCGGCGTTATGATACCGGCACATGTGTTTACACCTCATAAAGGAATCTACGGGAATGTCGCGCCGCGGATGTCCGAAGTGCTCGATCCCGCGATGATCAGCGGCGTGGAACTTGGACTCAGCGCCGATTCGGAGATGGCGGGACTTCTCTCCGAACTCGACGGCTTTACGTTCGTCACGAATTCGGACGCGCATTCCCTCGGAAAGATCGGCAGGGAATATAACCGGATCCGGATGGCCGAGCCTAACTTTGATGAATGGGTTCTGGCGCTGAATAAAGCCAAGGGCCGCGGCGTAACGGCAAATTTCGGCCTGAATCCGAGACTGGGAAAGTATCACCGCACTTATTGCCTGGGATGCGGACACATCCAAAGCGGAGAGGAAGCCGTTACTGGAGCATGCCCGCATTGCGGCAGCGTGAAAAAAGTCCAGGGGGTTCTGGACCGGATACTGGATATCGCCGACCGGGAGGAATCCTGGAATCCTGCGGACCGTCCCCCATACCACTATCAGATTCCGCTAGAATTCATTCCGGGACTCGGAAAAGCGACGATGCAAAAGCTGCTGGAGCATTTTGGCACAGAAATGTCGATTTTGCATCGGGCTTCTGAATCCGAGTTGGCTGAAGTCGTAGGCAGCGGCTTGGCGGAGAGGATCGTGAAAGCGAGAAACGGCCTTCTAGCGTTGACATCCGGCGGAGGCGGGACTTACGGCAAGGTAGCGGATTCATCTACCGACAAGACATAGTTTGCAGCTTGTCTTCATAGAGTAGAGGTATGTGATAGGAAGGGGGAATCCTGTATGCGAACTTTCCGCCATACCTTGAAGCAGCAAACGGTGCTGTATATTTTTGTGGCTGTCCTGTTTCTTGTGGGTGTCATTTTCGGTGCGCTTATGGTCAATGCGTTGTCGCTTGAACAGCAGCAGGACCTGGGGCGGTATTTGCAAAATTTTTTTGTTACAGTGGATCAAAGCCATACAGGCATGGGTGCCGCGCAGTCTTATTGGAGCATTGCGGGCCTGCATTTGAAATGGGTGGGCCTCATCTGGTTTCTGGGATTGTCGATCATCGGACTGCCGGGAATACTTATCCTTGATTTTCTTAAAGGCGTGCTGATCGGTTTTACGGTCGGTTATCTCATCGCTGAATTTTCATGGAAAGGCCTGCTGTTTGCTTTGGTCACTGTGGCTCCCCCCAATCTGCTTATCATACCGGTTTTAATCGTATCGAGCGTATCCGCCATTGCTTTTTCACTGCACGTGATTAAAAACAAGGTGATGCTGCATAAGCGCGTCAACGTCGTCCGGCCTTTCATGTCTTATGTCGGTTTAACCCTAGTAATGTGCTTTATCATGCTTGGCATTTCATCGTTTGAGACTTGGGTAACGCCTTCCATGATGCAATGGGTGACACCATCCCTGCTGAAAACGGCTGCAGCCTTGATGTGAGGAAAATCGTTTGACTTTGCAGCGCAACTCCCCCTATAATGAAAGATGTGATATATAGCAAAAGTGTAGTGATTTTTCCTGTGGGGAGGGAGAAAATGGAAGCTCGGATCGATAAGATCAAACAACAATTACAATCCCAGGGCTATAAACTGACACCCCAGCGGGAAGCTACCGTCAGAGTTTTGCTCGAGAATGAAGAAGATCACCTTAGCGCGGAAGATGTTTTCATGCTCGTTAAAGAAAAGGCTCCTGAAATCGGTCTGGCTACCGTTTACCGTACCCTTGAGCTGCTCAGTGAACTGCATGTCGTTGAAAAAATCAATTTCGGCGACGGCGTTGCCCGATATGATTTGCGAACGGATACAGCAAAGCATCACCATCATCATCTTATATGTGTAAAATGCGGCAGTATGGACGAAATTCGCGAGGACTGGCTGGGTCCGCTGGAAGAGCGGCTCGAACGCGAATTCAATTTTACCGTTTCCGATCATCGGCTTGATTTCCATGGGGTTTGCCACCGCTGCAAGGAAAAAGAAGAAAATGAACGCAGCGATAACGGCAATAAACCGGAGGCCTGAACGAATCGGAAATTTGATCGGCTAAAGATCAGAAGCTCTCGCCGGCATGACCTGCCGGAGGGGGCTTTTTTGAGATTTGAGATTATAGAATTTAGGGTCCCCTTAAAGGATTTGGAATAAGCACCGAAGTATTGGCTCCGCTCAGTACTTTTGCTCCGCAAAAGCGCCCTTCTTTGAAGGGCGTCAGACTTCTTTCCGATACTCTTTATGGGGTTATTTGGGTGGCTGAAATCGCTGTTGGTCATACCGCTGGACAAGGTATCATAAGCTGAATCAGGAAGGCCTCTATTGCCTTCTGATGCTGTTACTTTTGTTCGGGGGTGAGATCCGCATGATTATATCGGTGCGCAAATGTCTGTCATACTTGAAATTTTTGCTTGTGTTTGCGGTTTTAACTTATACGTTATACCAGCTGTTCGGCCTGATCGGTGCCTGGATAACGCCGGTAGACCATTACCGGATTCCCGAAGGTCATGCTGTAAAGGCTTTCCAGCCATCGGACCGGCCGAAAACAGGCGAAATGATGGGGGATAGATTGCGTTTCTTTTATTGGTACGGGGAATAGGGAGCGTTAAGCAGGAAACCGGAGCTTTTTTGTCGAAACATTGAGTGGAGCGGCTAATCTATTCTTGAGGGAGCTTTTCAACTAATGATGCAGTATGTCCAATCCTTTATTCGTTATATTGGCGAAGAAAAAGGTTTGTCTCGCAGCACGCTTGAATCGTACGAGCGCGATCTGCTGCAATTTTTGGAGTTTGTGGAGCGGCAGGGGATTCAGTCGGCAAAAGAGATTAAGAAAATCCATATTTCCATGTATATGAACGAGATGAAAAGCCAAAACTTCGCTTCGTCTACGTTGACGCGCAAGCTGGTATCGCTGCGTTCTTTTTTTCATTACATGGTTAAGGAGTCTTTGCTGGAGCACGATCCGACGCTTTATATGGAGACGCCGAAGCTTGAGAAGAAAGTGCCTCATGTGTTGACCGTCGAGCAGGTTGAAAGCCTGCTGGCGGCGCCTGATATCACTACTCCGCCGGGACTGAGGGACAAGGCCATGCTCGAAGTTTTATATGCCACAGGCATGAAGGTATCGGAGCTGACGGCGCTTAATCTGAATGATGTGAATCCGGACCTCAAATTTGTCCGGTGTACAAGCAGTTCCGGGAAAGAACGGGTACTGCCGATTACCAGCATGGCGGCGGAAGCCGTGGGGACATATATCAGGCAAATGCGGCCGAAGCTGGCCAAAGAGCCTGAAGAACGGGGGCTATTCCTGAATAATCTAGGGACGAGGCTGACCCGGCAAGGATTTTGGAAAATATTAAAGAAATACGCCGCGGAATCCGGTATTAGCGAGGGCATTACCCCGCATACGCTCCGCCATTCCTTTGCGGCCCATCTCTTGGAAGACGGCGCCGATATCCGGTCCGTACAGGAAATGCTGGGACATAGCGATTTGTCTATCGCTCCGCTGTACGGGGCGTTAACCAAAAAAGCGATGAAAGATGTGTACGAAAACCATCATCCGCGGGAACGCGCGTATTCAACCCATTTGAAGGAGAGATCTATGCATGACAACAATTAACCAAGCAGTCATTCAAGAAGCTGCGGCTTATATTCAGGGAAAAACGCAGCTGAAACCGGAGGTGGGACTTATTCTGGGTTCCGGTCTCGGCATTCTCGCGGATTTGATTCAGGACGGCATCTCGATTCCGTATCACGATATTCCTCATTTTCCGGTGTCGACGGTGGAAGGGCATGACGGCGAGTTGCTGCTGGGCAATATCGAAGGCCGTGCCGTGGTCATGATGAAGGGACGTTTCCATATGTATGAGGGGTACGGTCCCGAAGTAACGGCATTCCCCGTCCGCGTCATGAAGGAATTGGGCGTAACGAGCCTGCTCGTCACCAATGCTGCCGGAGGCCTGAACACATCCTATGAGCCTGGAGATTTGATGCTGATCTCCGATCATTTGAATCTCACCGGCAAAAATCCATTGATCGGCCCGAATGATTCCGCGCTTGGCGTGCGTTTCCCGGATATGTCTGAAGCGTACAGCCGTCGCCTGCGCAAGTTGTTTAAGGATCTGGCGGCAGAAAAAGGCATCAGCGTGCAGGAAGGCGTTTATGCGGGAATGCTTGGTCCAACCTATGAAACGCCGGCTGAAATTAAAATGCTGCGTACGTTGGGTGCCGACGCTGTAGGCATGTCTACCGTTTCGGAAACGATTGTGGCCCGTCATGCCGGACTTGAAGTGCTGGGGATTTCCTGCATCAGCAACATGGCTGCGGGGATTCTCGATCAGCCGCTGTCGCATGATGAAGTGATGGAAACGACGGAACGCGTACGTGAAAAATTTCTGAGTCTGGTACTCGCGGTTATTCCGAACATGTAGCTTAATAGAAGTACAATCCAATATTATGATTTATCCGTAAAAATCCGCAGGTTTGATGCCTGCGGATTTTTTTAGATTATAGAAAGCTATAAGGTTTCTATAATCGCAAGAAAAACATCCGCCCAAAGCGGTCTATCTTCTTAGAGATTGCGTCGATAGATGTTTTTCTTTTAGATTCAAATTTTCTTTCGATTCTTCGCTAGAAATGGAATATTTTCTTTTGAACCTGACGACACTGGAATACAGCAGCAATATTAGAATTTTGCGCAAGCGGCACAGGCCGTTTGATCTTTGAATTCGCAAAATTCTTTTATCTGAAAATGACCAGAGGTCAGGAGGGGACTTTTTTGAGAAAAACGCTATTGGCAGTGATGCTGTCGCTATGCCTTTCGGCTGCGGCTTTACCGCAGACGGGATCCGCCGAGGAAAAGGCTAAAGGGCCGGTTCAAGCGGATCTGGCGGCTAACGCAAAGTCCGCCATCCTCATGGATGCGGATACGGGAACTATTATCTATGAGAAAAACAGCCATGATAAACTGCCGCCAGCCAGCATTACCAAAATTATGACGATGCTGCTTACCATGGAAGCCATCGATTCCGGGAAATTAAAACTGACTGATATGGTACGCACAAGCGAATATGCAGCTTCCATGGGAGGCTCGCAAATTTTCCTGGAGCCGGGCGAAGAAATGACGGTTGACGACATGCTGAAAGGAATCGCAATGGCATCGGGAAATGACGCCTCGGTGGCGATTGCGGAAAAAATTGCCGGAACCGAAGAAGAGTTTGTGCAGATGATGAATGATAAAGCGAAAGCGCTGGGCCTGAAGGATACCCATTTCGTCAACTGCAACGGTTTGCCTGCCGATAATCACTATTCTTCAGCCCATGATATTGCGGTCATCAGCCGCGAGCTTTTGAAGCATAAGGATGTTACAAAATATACCGGATCGTATCAGGATTATTTGCGGAAAGATTCGAAAAAGCCGTTTTGGCTGGTTAATACAAATAAGCTTGTCCGCTTTTATACCGGTGCTGACGGTTTGAAAACGGGATATACTTCCGAAGCGAAATTCTGTTTGTCGGCGACGGCCTCCAAAGGCGATTTGAGAGTAGTGGCGGTCGTGCTCGGCGAACCGAATACCAAGACGCGTAATGAGGAAGTATCCAAGATGTTCGATTACATGTTTTCCCAGTACAGCATGCATACCATTTTCAAACCGGGTGACGTCATCGGAACGGTGAAAATCAACAAAGGCGATGTCAAAGAGCTGACGCTTGCCGCCGGGCAGAAATATAGCGTACTTCTGAAGAAAAACGCTAAAGCTGAAGGCATCCGCCATGAACTGCAGGTGCCGAAAGAAGTGAAGGCGCCGATTCAGGCAGGGCAAGTGCTGGGCAAGCTGGTGGTATACCAGGGCGACAAAGTTCTCAAGGAATTTGAGCTCAAATCGCCGGAGCAAGTAGGTAAGGCGGGATGGTGGAAGCTGTTCAAGCGGACGCTCTCCAAGTTATTCCTTGTAGATTGATAGCGTTTTTCTTCTAGTTTTGTCGGGGGGCAGGAATCTCTTTTCGTTTCGTAGAAATCCTTGTTCAAGCGACAGGAAGGAGAGTGAGCAGGCGTGAATCTGCATGTGGAAATGGAGCATCACCGCAAAACACTGATTGTCCGTTTATCAGGCGAGCTGGATCATCATACCGCCGACCATGTCCGTTTACAGTTGGATGAATCCATCCAAAGAGGACAAATAGAGCATTTGGTGCTCAGTTTTAAACATTTGCAGTTTATGGACAGTTCCGGTTTGGGTGTTATTTTGGGGCGGTACAAGCTGATCAAAAGCAAAGGCGGTAAAATGGCTCTATGCGACGTGAATGAGGCGGTTTACCGTCTGCTGGACATGTCCGGGTTGTTTAAGATCATGCCAATTTACGATAACGAGGGTCAGGCGCTCTCAGGATTGGAGGTCGTGTCATGACGGAGAATAAAAAACCGCAGCGCAATTTCATGACGCTCCAATTCTCGGCCAAATCGGAAAATGAATCTTTTGCCAGAGTTACGGTCGCGGCGTTTATTTCCCAGCTGGATCCGACCATGGATGAATTAAGCGACCTGAAAACCGTTATTTCGGAAGCGGTGACGAACAGCATTATTCACGGTTACGACGGAAATCCGGATGGTATGGTTACCATTACCGCCGAAATCATTGCCGATACAGTCACGATCACCGTCGAAGACAAGGGAGCCGGAATCGAGGATCTGGATCTGGCCAGGCAGCCGCTTTACACGTCAAAACCTGAGCTGGAGAGATCTGGGATGGGATTTACCATCATGGAGAACTTCATGGACGAATTCGAGGTTTCGAGTGAACCCGACTCCGGCACATCGATCAGGATGAAGAAAAGGATTGAATCCAAGAAAGCTTTGTATAATTAGGGGTTGGGCATATGGATGCTGATCTGAAAAAACCTTCGCAGACCTATTTGGAAGATGCGGAAGTCAAACGCCTGATCGCACTCAGCCAGGCCGGAGACAATACCGCCCGCGATACGCTGGTAAACTGCAACATCCGTCTCGTCTGGTCCGTTGTACAAAGATTCATGAACCGCGGTTATGAGCCGGAGGATTTGTTTCAAATCGGCTGTATCGGTCTGTTGAAGTCCGTTGATAAATTTGATTTGAGCTACGATGTTAAATTTTCAACCTATGCTGTACCCATGATTATCGGAGAAATCCAGCGCTTCCTCCGGGATGACGGCACGCTTAAGGTGAGCCGGTCGCTGAAGGAAATGGCCAACAAGGTCCGGAAGAAAAAAGATGAGTTGTCGAAGCATCTGGACCGCCTGCCGACCGTTAAAGAGGTGGCTGAGGAGCTTGGGGTGACGCCGGAAGAAGTGGTATTCGCCCAGGAAGCGAACAAGCCGCCGACCTCCATCCATGAAACGGTATTCGAGAACGATGGCGATCCGATCACGCTCATGGATCAGATTGCCGATGATTCGCAGGAACGGTGGTTTGACAAACTTGCTTTAAATGAGGCGATTGACGGCCTTTCCGAACGCGAAAAGCTGATCGTTTACCTGAGGTATTATCGTGACCAGACCCAGTCGGAGGTCGCGGCTAGGCTTGGGATTTCCCAGGTACAGGTATCAAGGCTGGAAAAGAAAATATTGCAGCTTATTCGCGATCAGATTGCGCAGTGAAGAAGCGGCTCGAGAATATTGGCTCCTTTGATGAGGGCCGGTCAAGGTTCATGCCTTGGCCGGTCTTTTTTTCATTCGTTGATCTTTGCTGGGGATACATGCGCAGGGTCCCTGTTCATGGGCAAATTGCAGATTCTGACTAGAAAGAAGCGGTTTTCCCAATACTAAGGTCAATGAAGCAGCAAAGGAGTGAGTGGGATGTCTTTGAATTCTGCCCCTACGGTGTACTTGCAACTGCGCAGCCGCGTCCCTATTACCGAGGGGAGAACGGTTACGCTCGGGCATGTCGCCCGAATCTTGTGCGACCCCAAGTGGGAGGCGCCGCTTCGCAATCTGGAGCTGGCCCGGCCGCAAACATGGGACGGCAACCTGTTGCTTATTGACCTTATGCACATCATTCCTCTGGTACAAAAGCTTATACCGGGCGTCATAATCGAGCCGATCGGGCAAACCCATGTTTTGGTGGAAGTCGTCAAAGCTTCCAAAAAGCCGTCGCTGCTGCTGTTTTTGCTTGTATGGGTGCTGCTGTTTTTCGGTTCGGCCCTTACCATCATGAACTTTCATGCGGACGTCAACATGCAGGAGGTGCAGATCCGGACGGTTGAAATGCTGACAGGTCGGCGGGATGAGCATCCTTATTTGTTTCAGGCGGCGTATTCATTCGGGATCGGTTTTGGCATGGTGATTTTTTTTAATCATCTGTTCAAGAAAAAATGGAATGAGGAACCGACGCCGCTTGAAGTCGAGATGTACCTTTACCAGGAAAATATCGATCAATTTGTAGTCGCCGAGGAATATAAGCGGATGAGGATGTCCCAAAATCAAGGTGATAAGCCTTGAGTTTAGTGCTTGGTTGGTTCGTGCAAATTTTGCTGGGCATTGCGGGCGGCATTGCGATAGGCGGCGGGGTTATTGCGCTTTTTATCGTGCTTGACATGATTCCGCGGCTGGCTCAGCTTACGAGATCCTATCATCAGGTTCATTGGTACGAGGGGGCGATGGTTGCCGGGTCGCTGCTGGGAACGGTTTTCGATTTCTGGAACTGGACGCTTTCCTTAGGATCCTGGGCCGGTTTGGTCGTTGGTTTGTTTAACGGAATTTTTGTCGGTTTGCTGGCAGCCGCACTAACTGAAGTGCTTAACGTGCTTCCGATTTTAGCCAAACGGCTGAATATGATACATTATTTATTTGGTCTCATGATGGCCATGGTGACCGGAAAGATTGCCGGTTCGCTTTTTGATTGGTTTATTTACAGAAAGTAAGATGCGAAAGGTACGGTGGACAACAACGCAAGAGAAAGGTGCGGGTGGAACATGAACGAACAGGAAAATGAACAAAGAGGAGCCAAAGATCCATCTGAAATGGGCCTGCCAATGCGTCATAACGCTCATGATGATTCTGGTGCAAAGAAAGAGAAAACCAAGAATCCAAATGAGGATTTTGACAGCGGACAAGAAGAATCAGGCATGTCAACCGGAGAAGAGCAGCCCGCTCAGGATAAATCGCTCGAGAAGAAGCAGGAAGCTGAATCATCCGATTCAGTAGAAGAATCCGTCATTTATTGGCAGCAAACCGACGACGTCTCGGACAGCATTGAACGGACGAAGGCAACACTGCAGGAAGTTGTGGGACTTGGAAGCTCCTTTGATATTGTTTTCCGGGAGATGATTCTGGTCGGTCATAAAACGGGGTTGTTTTTCGTCAACGGGTTTGCCAAAGATAATATCATGCTAGAGATTCTAAAGCGGTTAACGTATCTGTCGGCCGACCAGCTTTCTACGGATGCGCTCAGATCCTTTTTCCAATGTTATATTCCCCACATTCAAGTTGAAGTCGATAAGAAGCTGAGCTCGACGATTAACAAGGTGCTGATGGGCATGTCCGCATTATTCATCGATGGCGAGCAAGCGGCGATTGTGATGGATACGCGTACCTTCCCTGTGAGAAGCCCGGAGGAGCCAAGCATCGAAAGGGTGGTCAGGGGAGCGAGGGACGGATTTACCGAAACGCTGCTGAGCAACATTGCGCTTGTCCGCAGACGGGTGCGCGACCCTGGTTTGAAAGCCGATCTCGTTCAGGTGGGCCGCCGCACGCGGACCGATGTATGTATTGCATATATTGACGATATCGTGGATAAAGTGCAGGTGGACTCGATCAGGGAGAAAATCAAGGGACTCGATATCGAAGGGCTGCCGCTGGCGGATAAACAATTGGAAGAAGCGATTATCAATAAAGGCTGGCATCCCTATCCGCTGGTCCGATACTCGGAACGGCCCGATGTGGTAGCTGCCCATTTGCTGGAGGGCAGGGTGGCGGTTTTCGTTGATACCTCGCCGAGTGTTATGCTTATGCCGACGACTTTTTTTGATTTATGCCAGCATGCCGAAGAAAACCGGCAGACGGCTTTTATGGGCACCTATTTAAGATGGGTCCGCTTTATCGGGATATTCGCCTCGATGTTTTTGCTTCCGCTTTGGATGCTGATGGTCATAGATCCCGGGCTGAGGCCGCCATTTTTGGATTTTATCGGTCCGCATGAACAAGGCAAGATTCCCTTGATCGCCCAGTTTCTGCTGATCGAATTCGGTGTCGACCTGCTGCGGCTTGCCGCCGTACATACCCCGACTCCGCTGGCTTCGGCCATGGGCCTCATCGCTGCGATTTTGGTTGGCGATATAGCCGTCAAATCGGGATTGTTTATCAATGAAGTCGTCCTCTACATGGCTGTTGCCGCGATCGGCATGTTCGCAACGCCGAGTTATGAGCTTGGCCTGGCGAACAGGCTGATTCGATTGGTGCTTCTGGCTGCGGTAGCTATTTTCAAGGTACAGGGATTTGTCGTAGGCACAACGCTCCTAATTTTGCTGCTCACGCTGCATCGTTCGTATAATTCATCGTATTTGTGGCCATTTATACCTTTTAACACAAAGGCAATGGCCGGCTTTCTCTTTCGCTTTCCGGTGCTTGAAACGAAGAAAAGGCCTTCTTTTAACAAAACGAGAGATAATACAAGGATGGCGCCAAATCCGGATAATAACGAACAATAGTAAAAATAATACAAATGTTTTGCATAAAAATCCATTCATTCTCTTTCGTTCTCTGCTATACTGATGTAAAAGTTCTGATGGATGAATTACATTTTTCAACACAGAAAGCGAAGGGATGCTAAATAATGTTCTTACATGGTACAAGTCAAATCAATGCAGCCGGACATCTGGAGATTGGCGGATGCGATGTCACAGAGCTCAAGGCCAAGTACGGAACGCCGCTTTACATCGTGGATGAAGAGCTTGTGCGTCAGCGCTGCCGGGAGTACGTATCCGCTTTCCGCGCATCCGGACTGAAATTTCAGGTAGCATATGCGAGCAAGGCGTTTTGCGTTATGGCGATGTGCCGGATCGCGGACCAGGAGGGCATGTCGCTGGATGTCGTATCCGAGGGTGAGCTTTACACCGCGCTGCAGGCCGGTTTTCCGGCTGAACGCATCCATTTTCACGGCAATAACAAAACGCTGGATGAAATCGAAATGGCTATTGACGCCAAAATCGGCTGCTTTGTTGTCGACAACTTGATTGAACTTCAGCTTCTGGGTAGCGTGGCTGCCGAAAAAAATGTGCGAGTGCAAATTCTGCTTCGGGTAACTCCAGGGGTTGAAGCCCATACGCATGAATATATTTCCACCGGTCAAATTGACTCGAAATTCGGTTTTGACATCGGAAACGGTTCTGCGTTCGAGGCCGTGCAGCTTGCAATGGAACAGTCCCATCTGGAACTGCTTGGCGTGCATTCGCATATCGGCTCCCAGATTTTTGAGGTTGACGGTTTTGAGCTGGCCGTTCAAAAAGTTGCCGACTTCGCGCGGCGGATCGATCAGGAGCTTGGATTCCAGTTCAAAGTGGTTAATCTGGGCGGAGGGTTCGGCATCCGTTACGTGGAAGGCGACACGCCGCTAGAAGTAGCGCAGTATGTTAAAGCCATTACCGATGCGGTTAAAACGCATTTCTCCGGCTGGTCCTCCGAAACACCTGAAATTTGGGTGGAGCCGGGACGCAGCATCGTCGGAGATGCAGGTACGACATTGTACACCGTAGGAACAAGCAAAGACATTCCCGGCGTTCGCAAGTATGTGGCCGTTGACGGTGGCATGACGGATAATCCGCGTCCCGCTCTTTATGAATCCAAGTATGAAGCGATGCTTGCCAACCGTGCCAATGAACCTGTCGAAGAGACGGTGTCCATTGCAGGCAAATGTTGCGAAAGCGGAGACATGCTGATCTGGGATTTGGAGCTGCCGAAGGTAGAGCGCGGCGATTTGCTGGCTGTCTCCTGCACGGGAGCATACAATTACTCCATGGCCAGCAATTATAACCGGATCCGCCGTCCGGCGGTAGTATTTGCCCATCAGGGAAATAGCGACCTTGTAGTGCGCCGCGAAACGCTGCAGGATATCATCGGCAACGATATGATACCTGAGCGGATCAGCAAAGAGCCTGTTCTGAAATAAGGACGGCCGAGTGTAAAAGCAAGAATTGGGTAAAAGAACAAAACACAAAAAGGATCATTTCTGTATTGGGGAATGCGGAAATGATCTTTTTTGTGTTGAATTCGCAGGTGAAGCCGAAGCAGCAATTCATCAGCAATGATTGTGAAATATTGCATATAAAGGGCAAAGTGAGATACAATCAGAAAGCGATGGCAAACGCGAGTTTAGTTTATAATGCTTTTTGCCTATTGTAGCGAAAATAATCAAAGGAAGTGAATATCAAATGAAAAAAGGTACAATTGAACTTGAAAACGGTGGAATCGTTGAAATAGAATTCCTGCCTGAAGAAGCTCCCAACACGGTAGCCAACTTCGAAAAGCTGGCGAATTCCGGTTTTTACAACGGATTGTCTTTCCACCGCGTCATTCCTGGATTCGTTGCCCAAGGCGGTTGCCCGGTCGGAAACGGTACAGGCGGTCCAGGATACACAATTGATTGCGAAACGGCCACAAACACGACCAAACATACCAAAGGCGTTCTGTCGATGGCTCATGCGGGACGAAACACAGGCGGCAGCCAGTTCTTTATCGTATACGAGCCGCAGCCGCATCTCGACGGTGTTCACACCGTATTCGGCAAAGTAGTAAATGGTATGGAGCATATTGACGCGGTCAAACAAGGCGACAAAATGAAAGAAGTTAAAGTTTGGGACGCTGAGTAATACAGAGTGAATAAATCCCCCCTCTGAAGGACAAACCCTGTTCAGAGGGGGGATTATTATCGGAATACCTTCCGACCTTTGCATAAAAATGCATGCTAGATTTGAAAGCGATTTTCCCCGTCGAGTCCCAAGTTTTGAACTGATTGCTGCATGATTTCACAATATTCTTTTCTTGGTGGAACTGAACGAATTCAAATGTATTGAACCCGCCTTTTACCTTGATGCTGCATGGGAAAACGGCTTTTTGCGCTGCGTGCAGATGATGCGGTTCGTTAGATTTTGAGTTGCAATTTTGGAAATGAGGTGTTAACATTCCTTTTAAGAAAGCAGCTTGATTTATTTCAGCTCAGCTTTCCGTATAATTTCATACGCATTATTGGTTGATCCTTCGGGGCAGGGTGAAATTCCCTACCGGCGGTGATGATGCTTATTTATTGCTTGCGCATAGACGCGCAAAACCTTAAGCATCTTAGTCCGTGACCCGGCCGCGTGGCCTATGGCCCGCGTACGGTGGATCCGGTGCAATTCCGGGACCGACAGTATAGTCTGGATGGGAGAAGGAGAGAAAGCGCATGGTACATACCGTTCATGCGATGCACCCAATAAAGCAGGTTGAATGTGTCTTTTTTCACGATGATTCATATAGTTATTTGACTAAAGCGATTTGCCGAGTTAGTCCTTTTTGAAGCGGCGGCTTTGGTTATTAGCTTTAGTTGGATGTGTACGGGTGGATTCTATCCGCAAGTTGTCACAGGACATTTTGCTTCTTTGACTTACCTAGAATTCCCGTTAGTCGAATGAATTCGTGAATAACATTAGGACAATAACGACCTTTTCCGGTCCATGATTTGTCATGGCGGAAGCTTTATTTGCGTGTCTTCAACTTACTCTCATGACTGCCCCCGGATGTGATCCGGAGGGCTTTTTTGTTGCATTTTCAAGGGGAAGGAGGGATGAAAGAAGTGCAGATGGCGGTGAATGATGAGTTTTACATGTCCTTGGCTTTAGATATGGCTGAGCGGGCGCAGGGGCAAACCGGCATCAACCCGGTTGTGGGCTGCGTTATCGTCAAAGACGGCGCAATTGCCGGTCTGGGGACGCATCTGGAGCGGGGGAGCGGCCATGCGGAAGTTCATGCCGTTCAGATGGCCGGCGATAAGGCGGAAGGCAGCACGGTTTACGTGACGCTCGAGCCCTGCAGCCATTACGGCAAAACGCCGCCTTGCTGCGAGCTGTTGGTCGAGGCAAAGGTGAAAAGAGTGGTGGTCGCTTGCGAGGATCCGAACCCGCTTGTCGCCGGTTCCGGGATCGATCGGCTTCGCCGCAGCGGCATTGAAGTCAAAGTCGGCGTTCTACGGGAGCGGGCCCTACGTCTGAACGAAAAATTCGCCAAATATATTACGACAGGCATGCCGTACGTAACGATTAAGACGGCGAGTACGCTGGACGGCAAAATCGCGGCGGATACCGGCGACAGCAAGTGGATTTCGAACGCGGAGGCAAGGCTGCAGGCACATGGCCTTCGCCATCGCCATCAGGCCATCATGGTTGGCATCGGGACGGTTCAAGCGGATGATCCGAGCTTGACGACAAGGCATGATGGGGTGGATGGTATACAGCCGGTCCGGATTATCGTAGATTCGCGGCTCGGTCTGTCGCCTGAGGCCAAGATCTTCAGCGCAGGAGAAACTCCGGTCATCGTGTTAACGACGGAGCGGCATGATGCCGAGAAGGCAAAGCTGCTCATGGAATGCGGAGTAAAGATTCTAGTTTGCGGAAGCGGCCCTGCTGTCGATCTCAAAACCGCATTGACAGAGCTTGGCCGCATGGAGATTGGCTCTATTCTTGTAGAAGGCGGCGGAACGCTAAACGGAGCTTTGCTTAAAGAGCGGCTTGTGGACAGGATTATCCTCTATCTTGCCCCGAAGATCATCGGCGGCAAAGCGGCGCCGGACAATTTCATGTTTGAAGGCATCCACCAAATGGCGGATGCTATCACACTGGATGCTTTGGAAATCGAGCAGGTCGGAGATAACGTATGTATTTCGGGAATCCCGGTGTGGCCGGATAACGAAAAACAATAGGAGGAGGAAACGGCATGTTTACCGGATTGGTTGAAGAAATCGGCAGTTTGGATGGAGTCGCTAGACAAGGCGAGGCCATGGTGCTGAACATCAAGGCATCTGCCATTATGGACGATGTTCGGATCGGCGACAGCATTGCGGTAAACGGATTATGTCTGACGGTGACGAAGGTGCACGGCAGCGGTTTTTCCGCCGATGTCACGCCTCAGTCATACCGCCATTCCAATCTGGGGCTGCTAAAGCCGGGCAGCCGCGTCAACCTGGAGCGGGCCATGCAGGCGGGCGGACGATTCGGCGGTCATATGGTGCAGGGGCATGTGGATATGACGGGAACGGTCCGAAGGGTCACCAATGAACAAAATGCGGTATGGATCGATATCGTTCCGGATAAGCCCGATTTATCGGTATATATCATCCCGCAAGGTTCGATTACGGTGGATGGCGTCAGCCTGACCATCGCGGAGACTGATGGGGACAGTTTCCGGGTGTCAGTCATTCCCCATACGTTTGAAGCAACAAGCTTATCCGGTATGAAGCCGGGCCGCGTGGTAAACATCGAATGCGATATTATCGGCAAATACGTGCATGCTTTGCTGGGATCACGTGCTGCAGGCAGCGCCGGACGACAGGGAATAACGCTTGATACCTTGGCAGCCAACGGATTTGTGTAAGCTCCATCTAATTTGAACTAAAGAAAAGGATGAGGAAAAGGCAAAGAACATTTCACTTGGCTGCCTTATCCGGTCAACTTTATATAACACTAATAAACGGATAGATTGGATGGAAAACGAAAAGGGGGTACGAAACATCATGGATCATTTCCAATTTGACTCGATTGAAGCAGCGCTGGAGGATCTCCGCACAGGCAAGGTCATTATCGTGGTAGACGATGAGGACCGGGAGAATGAAGGGGATTTCGTGGCACTCGCTGAAAAAGCGACGCCGGAAGTCATTAACTTTATGGTGACGGAAGGCAGAGGACTCGTATGCATGCCTATCACTCGGGAGCGGGCGCAGACGTTGGAACTCGCCCCAATGGCGGCCCGGAACACGGATCATCATGGAACGGCATTTACGGTTTCCGTTGATTATTTGCATACGGATACGGGCATTTCGGCTTACGAGCGGTCGCTGACGGCGAAGATGCTGATCGATCCGGAAGCTAAGGCCGCTGATTTCCGCCGTCCCGGACATATGTTTCCCCTGATCGCGAAGGACGGGGGAGTGCTGCGCCGGGCCGGCCATACGGAAGCTGCGGTGGACTTGGCCAGATTAAGCGGCTCGGTTCCGGCAGGCGTCATCTGCGAAGTCATGAATGAAGACGGCACCATGGCGCGACTTCCGGATTTGCAGCTGATTGCGCGAAAACATGGCCTCAAACTGATATCGATCCAGGAACTGATCAAATACCGGAATCAACGGGAGAAGCTGGTCCGCCGCGAAGCGGACATTCGCCTGCCGACGGATTTTGGAGTATTCCGGGCCGTTGCTTATACCAACGAAGTCGATGACAAAGAGCATCTGGCCCTGGTAAAAGGGACGATTTCCGGCGAAACGCCGGTACTTGTGAGGGTTCATTCGGAATGCCTGACCGGAGACGTGTTTCATTCCCTGCGCTGCGACTGCGGCCCGCAATTGGCTGCGGCGCTGCGGCAGATCGAAGCGGAAGGCGCGGGCGTGCTGTTGTACATGCGGCAGGAAGGCCGGGGAATCGGACTTATCAACAAGCTGAAGGCGTATGAGCTGCAGGAGCAGGGATTGGATACCGTAGACGCGAATTTGAAGCTGGGTTTCCCGGCGGATCTGCGAGATTACGGAATCGGAGCGCAAATTCTCAAAGATTTGGGCATTCGCCAAATCCGGCTATTGACCAATAATCCGCGGAAGATCAAAGGGCTTGAGGGGCACGGCCTGGAGGTTGTCGAACGGGTGCCGATCCAGATGGAGGCCGGAGCGGATAACAGCCGTTACCTTCATACGAAGCAAACCAAACTTGGACATATGCTTAATATTTAGTGAATTGCTTAACAAAACTGCCCATCGCTATTTGAGCAAAATAGCCCATTCCAAGATTCCAACGAAACTAGAGAACGCTATTTGATCAAATAATGAGGATTTATGCACGATTTCGCCAGAATAACGTTATGGTGTTTCTTTACATTTGAAATGGCTGCGTTTTTGCCGCAATAATGTTTCCTGGTTTCAGTAGCGAAAGACGGCGCAGCGGTATACTCGCATAATATCAATTATTTAAGTATTGAGCTGAAAAAATCATACACGAAAGGTTGATAAAACATGGCACATATATATGAAGGAAATCTGGTTTCGAGCGGACTGAAATACGGAATTGTAGTAGGCAGATTTAATGAATTTATTACCAGCAAACTGCTAAGCGGCGCATTGGATGGATTGAAGCGGCATGGCGCGGGCGAAGACGAAATCGACATCGCCTGGGTGCCCGGAGCCTTCGAAATTCCGCTGGTCGCCAGCAAAATGGCGCAAAGCGGCAAATACGACGCGGTAATTACGCTTGGAACGGTCATTCGCGGAGCCACCTCCCATTATGATGTGGTTTGCAACGAAGTGGCAAAAGGCGTTGCCGCTACCAGTCTGAACACAGGCATTCCGGTTATCTTTGGCGTGTTAACGACAGACAGTATCGAGCAGGCCGTGGAGCGCGCGGGTACCAAAGCGGGCAACAAAGGATATGAAGCCGCCGTATCAGCGATCGAAATGGCGAATCTGGCGAAGCAGCTTAAGTAATCAGCATTTTAGAGGAATCGGCAGGAAGGCGCCCCGATCAAAGGGGTGTCTTTTTTTGTTAAGATTATAGAATTTATAAATTTTAAGCGGAGCTTAAGAAATCCTATAATCGCAAGAAAAACATCCGCTAAATGCGGTCTGTCTTCCTAGAAAGTACGTCGATAGACGTTTTTCTTATAAGATGTGATCAAGGCGATCTATCTTCTATGAAAATAACATCGATCGACGTTGATCTGAAATTTAATTTGATTTTATATATTTGAAATGCCTGCGAGGGGGCAACGGCGATGTATTCTATAAAATATTTGCGGAAATCCATTCAAAGAACCTGGCGAAACATGGCGAATTGGTGCTTATTTGGCAGAGTGCCTTTACACGGGGCCCTAAATTTTTTTAATATAGTATAGTAGAAAAAATAATATGAGCTTATTTTATGGACGGAGGATAAACCGTGAACACAGTATTATACAAGCTGGAGACTTTTGAGGGTCCGCTCGATTTACTGCTTCACCTAATAGACAAAGCGGAAATCAATATCCAGGATATCCCCGTCAGTGAGATCACCGACCAATACATGGAGTACTTGCATAACATGCAGGAGCTGGAACTGGACATCACAAGCGAGTTTCTCGTAATGGCCGCCACGCTGCTATCCATCAAAAGCAAGCTTTTGCTGCCAAAGCCGCCGGTTTTCGTTATGGATGAAATGGATTTTTACGAGGAAGAGGATATTGACCCGCGGGCCGAACTGGTGCAAAAGCTGATTGAATACCGAAAATATAAAGGCATTGCGAAGCATCTGCAGGAACAGGAAATGGAGCGGAGCTTGATCTATGCCAAGGAGCCTGAGGATTTAACCCCATGGATGCCGGCGGTGACGGAGAACCCGGTTCGCGGGCTTCACGTGCAGGATCTGATGGCCGCATTCCAAAAGGCTCTGCGCAAGGCGGTCAATCGAACCGCGTATACTCGAATTCAGCGTGACGAAATATCCGTCAAAGACCGGATCCGGCAGGTTGTCGATGTGCTGGCCCAGTCCGGGCCGGGCGGGAAAGTGCTGTTTTCGAGGCTTCTGCATGAAGAGATGATCCGGCATGAGATCGTCGTCACCTTCCTGGCCATTCTGGAGCTGATGAAGATGAAGCAGATTATGTGCTACCAGGAAAAACTGTTCGACGATATTGTGATGGAATGGAAAGGGGGGGATCAGGTTCATGGACTTTCCGAAATTGAAGTCGATTATTGAGGGTATGCTGTTCCTGGCCGGAGACGAAGGATTGACCGTCAAACAGATCGCGGAAATCGTAGACCACCGTCCGGAGCTTGTTGCCGATGCGCTAAAGGAGATGCAGGAAGACTTCGAGCGCCAGCAGCGCGGCATTCAGGTGGTGCAAATCGCGGGCAGCTACCAGCTGACAACGCTGGGAGACCATGCGGATTATTATCAGAAGATGGCTTATTCGCCGTCCCGTTCTTCTTTGTCCCAAGCCGCGCTAGAGACATTGGCTATTGTCGCTTACCGCCAGCCGATTACGCGCGTGGAAATTGAGGAGATCCGCGGCGTCAAATCGGAGCGTGCCATTCAGACGCTGGTTAACAAGGATTTGATTGAAGAGACGGGACGTGCCGAGGCCATTGGCCGGCCGATTCTTTACGGAACGACGAAGTCGTTTCTCGATTATTTTGGTTTGCCCAACCTTCAGGCGCTTCCGGAACCGGAATTGTTTGAAATTACGGAAAATTTGGAAGAGGAAACGCAGCTTTTATTTGAAAAACTGGACGGCAGACAGCTGACGTTCGACGATGTGGATTGAATAACTACCCAAATACTCAAAGACCGGGAATCTATGAAAACATGGATTTCCGGTTTTTTAAGATTGGCCATTCCTCATGCCTGTTTTCTGTGAAGGATACGAACGCCAGACTTCGACGGATGGCTTACTGTTGAGCTAAAGGGCAGCATTAGTTATAAAAATAATGAAATAAATAAGAGGTCAATATGACAATCGGAAAGTATGGAATTGACAGAGAGCGTTTTCTGGAAAATTTAATGAATTTGATGGTATCAATAGACGGTGGGACTGTCGAATTACGCGATTATATTAACATCAATAAGTGGCTTAGTTCTGATTACACTTTATCGGACCCTGGAAGAGGAAGCGATAAAAAGGTAATTACATGGACTGAAACGGTCGAACCTTTCTATGTAATGAAGTATCCGGTAACACAGCAGTTGTATCATTTTGTCATGCATGAAGAAGAAGTAGACCCTAATGCGAATAACCTGCCAATTACGGAAGTTTCATGGTTAGATTCGCTAGTCTTTTGTAACAAATTGTCCAGAATACTTGACAGGTCTGAATGCTACACAATCACAGATGCAAGTGAGAACACTACATATAACAAAAAAGCGAATGGCTTTCGATTACTATCAGACGCTGAATGGCAGTATGCGTGCAAGGCGGGAACCAACGGATATCGTTACGAAAGAATTGATAAGATTGCATGGTATCGAGAAAACTCCGATGGAACAGCTCATAAGGTCGGAAAACTACTTCCTAATCCATGGGGACTTTATGATATGATTGGAAACGTTTGGGAATGGTGTTGGGATCTGTATGATGCCGAACGATATGGGAACTATAGAGTCTTCCGGGGAGGCAGCTGGGCTGAAGTTGAAAATAATTGCGGTTCGACGATTAGAAGAAAAAGCATGCCTGATTTCAAAATAGATGACCTTGGCTTTAGAATAGCACTTACAAATCAATGATGCTAAGGGGTTATTTTAAGATTATAGAATTTATAAATTTTCTTGCTACGCTGAACAATTCTATAATCGCAAGAAAAACTATCTCTAAGCGCGGTCTGTCTTCTATGAAAATACGTCGATAGACGTTTTTCTTATAATTTGCATGGAGCCGATAAAGCCCTCGCTCCCGTTGTATTGAAAAATGGGAATCCGAATCTTTTCCAGCGATGTATGCCATACTATGTCCGAAGAAAACGTTGCTAAGGATCCGAGGGGGCTTTATTGTGTGGATTGCGCTGGTAGTGATCGCCGTTATTTTCATATTGATTTTCGCTGCGGCGATATCGGATATCACCTTCACTGTGCGATTCAGCAAAATCAGCCGAAACGACCGGGCGGAGATTGATATCCATATGTTATACGGACTTGTCCGTTATCATTATGAGATGCCTAAGCTGATGTTCGAAAACATGAAAAAAGGCTTCCTGCTGAAGCTGGAAAAAAGCGGAAATGCGAACGGTTATTCCGGGAACGCAGAGCATACGCGCATCAACAAGAAAAAAGTGAAGCACTGGGCGCATGATTTCCGGATCCTCCTCAAATCAACGGTTGCCTTAAAAAAATGGCTGCAGCGCATGTTTGCTCATGTCAGAGTTCAGCAGCTTGATTGGTCGACGAATTTATCGGCAGGGGAAGCGGAATGGACCGCGGTTGCGACAGGGGTGTTATGGAGCCTGAAAACGACGCTGGTCGGCTGGTTATCCTTTCAAGTCCGAATGAAAAGCAGTCCCCGGCTGAATGTCACGCCGCAATTTAAAGACGAAATGCTGTTTTCAACCGATTTTTATTGCGTTTCCCGGCTTTCCTTGGGATATGCCATGTATGCTTTGTTTATTTTGTTATCAAGAGTTATGAAAGTTGAGGGCGGGTTGAAAAGATGGATCCGTTTATATCGCCAGTTCAAGGAAAAGGGACAAAAAGTTCCAAGCGTTTAATGCCGTCATGGGCGAATCCTTTCTACATACTCCCATATGGATGTGGACAAACTAACTTTGGAATGACCTTATTTAAAGTTTCATGAAGGAGGAAGCAAACAAATGTCCGATCATCCGATTCAAGGCCTTATGCAAACCGCTATGGAAAATATCAAGGGCATGGTCGACGTCAACACGATTGTGGGCGATCCCGTACAAACGCCGGATGGCAGCGTTATCCTTCCGATCAGTAAGGTGGGATTCGGATTTGCGGCGGGGGGCAGTGATTTTAACAGCGAATATGCGGTGAATACCGCAGACAAAGCCGGCGGCGAGCATGGACATGCTCATGCGGACATGAAGTCCTCGATGCCTTTTGGCGGCGGAAGCGGCGGCGGGGTATCCATCCGTCCGATTGCATTTCTGGTCGTCGGCAAACAAGGCGTGAACGTCGTGCCGCTCGATAGTCAAACCCACCTGTTCGAGAAGCTGATTGATTCCGCACCAATGATGGTGGATAAAATTCAGGCGATGTTCCAATCCGGAACCGCATCGACGACAGGATTTAACGCCGGACAACGCGAAATCGAAGTCGAAGATCATTCGAACCCGACATTTTATTAACAGATGATTTTTCCCCTTCCGAGCCGAAGGGGATTTTTCTTGATAAGATCTTTGTGGGGTTATTTTGCATGAAACGCGGCTATTGGGTATATCGGACATAAGACAAGCATATACTTGTACAAGATTTTCAAGAATCCGGAGGAAAAAATAATGTGGATAAAATCAATCAGCAGTTGGATTGTCGCAGTCGCTCTGCTTCTGACGAACTTGGCTCCGGTTTCAGCGGAAAGAAGCCAGGTTCTTCCCGAACTGAGTACGCATGCCCAGGCTGCCGCCCTGATGGATGTCACCTCCGGGCGCCTGCTGTATTCAAGCCATGGTGACGATGAATTGCGCATAGCCAGCTTGACCAAAATTATGACGGCGATTGTAGCAATAGAGCATGGGGATTTTCGAAAGCCGGTTAAGGTCAGCAAAAATGCGTTCGGCAAAGAAGGTTCCTCGATATATCTCAAGCTGGGCGAAGAAATGACCCTTGAAAATATGCTGTACGGCTTAATGCTGCGGTCCGGAAATGATGCTGCGACTGCGATTGCCGAACATGTCGGCGGATCCGAAGAAGGTTTTGTGTATTTAATGAATGAAAAAGCAAGGCAAATCGGATTGAAGCATTCCCATTTTGCCAATCCCCATGGACTGGATGCTGATGGGCATTATTCCTCCGCCAATGACCTGGCGAAGCTGACGGCTTATGCGCTTCATAATCCGATGTTCCGTGATATCGTGAAGACGGAAACCAAGAAAGCCCCTAATCCGAATGAATCCTGGGATTATCAATGGTATAACAAAAACAAAATGCTTAGATTGTATGACGGGGCGGATGGGGTCAAAACAGGGTATACGAAGAAGGCTTTCCGGTGTTTGGTCAGCTCGGCGACGCGGAATGGTCAGCAGCTCGTCGCGGTTACGCTGAATGATGGGGATGACTGGAATGATCATGGCAAAATGCTCGATTACGGTTTTGAGTTTTTTCCTTTGTCACGACTGATGGAGAAGGGCGAGTCCGTAAAAGGCCATGATCTGGTTGTCGGCAGTACCTTTCAGTACCCATTTGCGAAGGGGGAAGCGGAAGCGGTAGAAAACAAGCTGGTCATGACCCCGGCAGTCAGGCAAGGAAGTCCGGATCTCAGCTTTGGGCTGCGCGGGGAAATCCGGATTTTTCTTAAGGGGGAGCAGATCGGTACAGTTCCGGTTTATCAAAAAGGCAGCTATTTGCCTGAACCAAGCGTCAGGAATCCGGCCACAGGGACAATGGCTCAGGCGGATACCTCAACTTTTGCCGGATCGCTGGCGTATATCTTGAAAAAATTGTTTTTACAGCATGATTAATTAACGAAATATGACTTGAGATAAACCAGGGAGAATCGGGAGAGGAGTATGGGAAATGATTAATGTCATCTGGCTGGCGCTGATCATCATCGGCTTTGGGTTTGCAGCCGCTCAAGGGAATATCGAAGCCGTGACCTCGGCTGCGTTCGACGGCGCCAAAACCGGTGTTACTGTCTGCTTTGGCCTGATCAGCGTGCTCGTGTTCTGGCTCGGAATGATGAAGCTTGCCGAGGATTCAGGACTTCTCAAGAAAATTGCGAAGCTGCTGAGCCCGGTCGTAAGATTCCTGTTTCCTGACGTGCCCCGCAACCATCCCGCTATGGGATATATTTTGTCCAACATGAGCGCCAATTTGCTCGGCCTTGGCAATGCCGCTACACCGATGGGGATCAAGGCGATGCAGGAACTGCAGACCTTGAATCAAGATAAAACGGGCGCAAGTCCAGCCATGTGTACTTTGCTTGCACTGAATACGGCCAGCATTACATTGATTCCGACCACGCTGATTGCAATACGGATGAATTACAAGTCGGCAAATCCGACGGAAATTGTCGGAACGACGCTTGTTGCGACGATCATTGCCACATTTGCGGCGGTGGCGGCGGACCGGTATTACCGGCGGAAATTTCTGAAAAGAAACCCGAGGCCGCCCATTCCGGCAGATCCTATGCAGGGAGCCAAACCGGATATGAAAGGATGATGCTTCAGATGACTGCAATCATCAACACGATTTCAGCGTGGGCGATCCCGGTCCTAATTGCGTTCATTCCTCTTTTTGCTTTTGTTAAAAAAGTACCTGTGTACGAATCTTTTGTCGTCGGCGCCAAGGACGGTTTTGAGACCGCCATCCAGATTATTCCCAATCTTGTTGGCATGATGGTGGCAATCAGTGTCTTTCGCGCCTCCGGGGCTCTAGACTTCTTCGTCGGATGGACGGGCCCGTTTTTGCGCGAGCTCGGCGTTCCGAGCGAAATTTTACCGCTTGGGCTGCTTCGGCCGCTCACCGGGACGGGTTCGCTTGCTTTTGCAACGGACTTGATTTCAGTTCACGGACCTGACTCGATGATTGGGCGCATGGCTTCGACAATTCAGGGCAGCACGGACACAACGCTGTATGTATTGACCGTTTATATGGGTGCGGTGGGTATCCGCAACGGCAGATATTCGCTTAAGGTCGGCCTGTTTTCCGATGTGGTCGGGTTTATCGCTTCTATCATTGTCTGCCTGCTATTCTTTGGCTAACCCCCTGCTTTGTAAGCTGTAACGTAATGATGGACACCTCATATACTGTAACACGTAATTGCATTGTTGACGGATTGAGGTGAAATCCATGACCTTCGAAGGCTTTATCATCCATCATTCCTCCTGTGAGTCCATCAATGGAGTCGGATATGATTTCTGGATCGGGGCGGACGGCTCCGTAACCTCGGCTCCGCTTTTGACGGACCCATCCCATATCCATATCTGCCTGGAAGGCAATTTCAACCGCAGCTACGTGCTGCTTGGCGCTGCCGAAAAACAGCAGCTTTTTGTCGCCAGCAAGCTTATTTTGGAGCTGTCCAGGCAATATGACATTTCCCCACTATTTATCTTCCCTCACACCCCCGCTTGTCCGGGGAAAGATTTTCCTTGGAATGAACTTGTGATTTACCCTGCTCACGGGTATCATTAGTTTGAGGTGACCTAATATACAATGGAAAGATTACAGAAAATTTTGGCGCAGGCAGGCATCGCTTCCCGCCGCAAATGTGAGGAACTGATCCTGGCCGGCAAAGTGGAAGTTAACGGGGAGACCGTGACTACGCTCGGAACCAAAGCGGACCCCGAACAAGATATCATCAAGGTGGAAGGCAAATCGATTCGAAACGAAAAGAAGATTTACATCATGATGAATAAACCGAAAGGCGTTATCACAAGCGCATCCGATCCTGCCGGACGCAAAATCGTAACGGATTACGTAAAAGGAATCAAGGAACGGATTTATCCGGTAGGACGTCTGGATTACGATACGGAAGGGCTGCTGCTGCTAACGAATGACGGCGAATTTGCCAATATGCTTACCCATCCGAGACATCATGTGCCCAAAACGTATCTCGCCACCGTCGAGGGGATTCCGCACGGCAGCGAGTTGGACAAACTCCGTGCGGGGATTCGGCTCGAGGACGGCATGACTTCTCCTGCGGAAGTCGAATATAAGGATATAGATCTTGAGAAAAAAGAAGCGGTCATTAGCATTACGATTCACGAAGGCAGAAACCGCCAAGTGCGCCGCATGTTTGAAGCGATTTCCCACAAAGTCATCCGTCTGAAACGGATCTCTTTCGGCGATCTGCAGCTGCAGAATTTAAAAAGAGGCTTATACCGTAATCTGACCAAAGCAGAGGTAGACAGTCTCAAAAAAATGGCTGAAAAAGGAAACAAAGAAAAAAAATAACGCGGAAGGACACACAATATTCATAACCGTCCGTCACAAATATGTCATGTTTTCGGTATAATTTCTCATAGGATGTTCAAATCCGGGGATGAAAACATGAGATTTGTCATAGAAAAGGGGCATTTGGCATGGGTAAATCAAGAAAAAAAGTTCAGATTATCATCCTGCTTTTGATCGTTTTTCTGGGCGGATATGCCATTGTTTCTCAAGTGTGGGGTTCGGGCGGCAAGCCGACGGAAGGCAGCAAAGCCCCCGCGTTTGACCTGCTTGGTCTGGACGGGAAGGCTCATCAGCTGGATGAATATAAGGGGAAAGCCATTGTTCTGAATTTCTGGGGAACCTGGTGCGGCCCGTGTGTAAAGGAAATGCCCGCTTTACAGGCTCAGTGGGAGAAGTGGAAGGATAAAGGCGTGGTTGTGATCGGGATCAACGCCGGCGAGGACAAGCTGGCGGTTGAAAATTTCGTCAATAACATGCAAGTCGATTTCCCGGTTCTGCTTGATCCGAACAAGGAGTCGATCGTTGCGTATGGCATTTCGCCTTTGCCGACTACGTTTTTTGTGTCCAAAAATGGCAAAATCAACAAAATCCATCTCGGTCAGCTGGATTTGGCCACCCTCGACAAACAAATTGAAGAGCTGGTGAAATCGTAATGCTACAGGAAGTCATCGCTTTTAAAAACACGAAATGCGAATGCGGACACCAAAACCCGGTTGGTACCGTGCTTTGCGAAGCCTGCGGCAGGCCGCTTCATGAAGGAGACCGAGAATCGAATGAAGTTCTGGAGATGCGTTATGATGGAATGGCGCGCCGTTCGCAGCGTGCAAATCCGAATTTCATAGACCGTATCTGGAACTTTTTTTCCTCTGTCAAAGTAGCGGTATACTTAATCATTTTAACGCTGCTCGGCTCCATGCTTGGGACGATTTTTCCCCAGGAGAACACGTTCTTAAATATCGATCCCTCAACCTATTACAAAGAGACGTACGGAACCTGGGGATTCGTTTATTACAAACTTGGACTCACGCATACTTACGAGTCGTGGTGGTTTATCCTGCTGCTAGTCATGATCGGGGCGTCACTTGTGATCTGCAGCTTGGACCGCGTACTTCCGCTATACAAAGCGCTCAGCAAACAGCGGATACTTAAACATATGCAGTTTCTTACGCGCCAGCGCGTCGTTTATCAAGGGCCGGTTGCAGGGGAAGCAGAGGAATGGCTTCAGCAGGTTTCGGGTCCGATGAAAAAGAGGGGGTACCGCGTCCATACGGACGGAAACGCTCTCTTGGCTGAAAAATACCGCTTTAGCCGTTGGGGACCATATGTCATCCACATCGGGCTGATCATTTTCCTGCTTGCCGTTTTGGCCCGTGGTTTGCCCGGAATGAAGATGGATCAGCACATGTCTTTTCCTGAAGGGGAAATCAAACCTATACCTAATACCCCGTATTATTTTGAAAACGAGAAGTTTACTGTGGAGTTTTATACGCAGGATGAAATGCCCGATGAGTTTCGCAATAAAGGCAAGATGCTGGCCAAGCTGTTCAATACTCAAGCCACGCTTTATACCTGTACCGCTAACTGTAATGATCCGACCAAAGAGCCAAAGCTGGAAGCTGTGGCCAAACACAATATTCAGGTGAACGATCCCCTTGAGTATAAGGATCTGAAGGTATACCAGTTCGATTATGATCTTACGCCGGTGCTGCGCTCGGTAACCCCTTCGTTGTTCGATGTGAAAACGGGCAAGGAGCTCGGCAGTTTCAAACTTGACATCAAAAATCCGCAGCGTCATTATGCGGTGGGCGATTACAATCTTGAGCTGAAAGAGAAATACAATGATTTTGGCCTTGATGAGAATGGAAGGCCCGTGACCAAAACTCCGAATCCAAACGCTCCGGCATATCTGTTTCTGATCAAAGGGCCGAATCTGCCGGCTGAAGGCATGCAGTATATCTATTTTCCAAAAGAAATTGACAAGCAGCGTTTTGGGCAGGATGCCATCAACGACAAAATGAACATAGGCAGCGTACCGTTGACGCTTCATGTCAAAGGGATGGAAAATGTGGATTTCTCCATGGCCACCACGTATTTGAATATCCGGGTGGATAAAGTCATGCCTTTTGTCTGGATTGGCGCCGCCATCGTCATGTTGGGTCTGGTGCTCGGATTTTATTGGCAGCATCGCCGTATCTGGTTGCGAATCGATGACGGTATCCTGACATTGGGAGCGCATACCAACAAAAACTGGTTCGGCATCCGCCGGGAAATTTCGGCTATTTTGAAAAAAATGAATCTGGATGTGGATGAAAAGTCCCTGGATAACGGAGGAAAACAAGCATGAGTGATTTACTTTCTTTTAGCAGTAATATGTTTGTCGTCGCTTTCTTCCTTTATTGCGCTGCATTCATATTATTTGCCGTAGCTCTCATGGGCCGCAGGTGGAGCAACCGCGATCCCGTGGCGCATTCGAAGAAATGGGGCAAGATCGCTTTTATCGGATCTTCCCTCGGCCTTATTTTCCAACTTGTATTTTTTGTGACGCGCTGGATTGGCGGAGGGCATATTCCTGTCAGCAACATGTATGAATTTATGTCTTTTCTGTCCATGATGGTGATGGTAGCGTTTACGGTTGTTTTTCTGATATACAAAAAAACGCTGCTCGGGTTGTTTGCGGTACCGATCACGATAATTATAATGGCTTATGCCGCCGTATTCCCGCAGGAAGTCCAACCGCTGATTCCGTCGCTGCAATCCTACTGGCTTAAAATCCATGTCACACTTGCTGCGGCAGGCGAATCATTTTTTGCGATCAGTTTCGCGGCAGGTTTTATGTACTTGATCCGCACCGTGGACTTCAAAGGGAAAGACAAAAAAGCGAAGAGAAAGCAGCGCTGGGTGGAGGTTATTTTCTTTTCCATTATTGTTGTCATCTCTTTCATTGCAACCGTATTTATTTTCCGGGCTGCCGGTTATGAGTCGGTATTTACGCAAACGAAGGTAGCCGGGCAAGAAGGGGCGCAAAACACGGTAACGGCCAAAGTATCTTACAAGTTGCCGCCGATCGTTGCGCCGTACCAGAGCAAGATTGAAAGTTTTGAGCCGTTCCTCGGAATGAAGAAGCCGCTCTTTGAGGCCCCGTCCTGGATGAATGGCGTTAATGCCGGACGCAAATTCAACACGATTATTTGGTCTTTGCTTACTGGCGCCATATTGTATGGGATATTGCGATTGATCGTACGAAAGCCTCTTGGGACTGCCGCTTCTCCGCTGATGGAAGGCATCGATCCGGATGATCTGGACGAAATCAGTTATCGGGCTATCGCGATCGGCTTTCCGATCTTTACGCTAGGAGCCTTGATTTTTGCAATGATCTGGGCCGAAGTCGCCTGGGGCACATTCTGGAGCTGGGATCCCAAAGAGGTTTGGGCGCTGATCTGCTGGCTGTTCTACAGCGCATATTTGCATCTTAGACTCTCGCGCGGTTGGCAGGGCGGCAAGTCTGCTTGGCTATCGGTTATCGGATTCCTGGTGGTTATGTTCACCTTGGTTGGAGTCAACCTCGTCATTGCAGGACTTCATTCCTATGCGGGTGTTGATTGATTGCATAAATCGACAAAAAGAATCTAATTCCGAGAATCCGTTTCCTCATTTCATATTGAATGTTGAAGCGGATTTTCGCTATAATGAACCTTTGAGAGTATATTGTAGTTCTTCGGATGAACATAAAGGGGTTGTTGTCTATGTCAGAACATGGTAATCGGATACTGGTTGTGGATGATGAGGAACGGATTCGCCGTTTATTGAAAATGTATTTAGAAAAAGAAGGCTATGAGGTGGAGGAAGCGGAAGACGGGGAAATCGCGCTCCGCAAGGCATCCAATCAGGACTATGGCCTAATTTTGCTTGACTTGATGCTTCCGGGGATGGACGGAATTGAAGTCTGTACCCGATTGAGACAATTAAAATCGACGCCGATCCTGATGCTGACAGCTAAGGGTGAAGAAATCAATCGCGTTCAAGGTTTCGAAGTTGGCGCAGATGATTATGTCGTGAAACCGTTTAGCCCTAGAGAAGTTATTTATCGCGTAAAAGCTATCTTGAGACGATCCTCGGCTACGGCGTATTTGTCGAAGGACAGCAATTCCAGCAATAACATCGTCTTCCCTCACCTTGTCATCGAGCATGACGCGCATCGGGTAACCGCCAGCGGGCATGAAGTAAGCCTGACGCCAAAGGAATACGAGCTGCTGCATTATCTCGCAGTTTCGCCCGACAAGGTCTTTTCGCGGGAAGAGTTATTGAAGGATGTTTGGAACTATGAGTTTTTTGGCGACTTGCGTACCGTCGATACGCATGTCAAGAGACTAAGAGAAAAGCTGAACAAAGTGTCCCCGGAGTCCGCTGCAATGATTACGACCGTCTGGGGCGTCGGCTACAAGCTAGAGGTGCCAAAGTAACGTGAACTTCTGGACATCGCTAGTCGGCAAGCTGTGGGCGACGATCATTTGTTTGGTTGCATGTATTCTCATTACGATGGCATTGTTTTTGCTGCCGTATATCGATACTAATTTCTCGAACAATTCCGGAGATATTAAACGCCTATTCACCTATACGGCGATCATCGGTTTTTCGATGACCACCTTTTTTGCGCTGTTTCTGCTTACCAAAATCACGCAGCCGATGCAAAAGCTAATCAGCGCCACCGAGGCGATCAGTAAAGGCGAATACAGCACCCGCCTGTCGATCGTTACGAGCGACGAGATCGGCAAGCTTGCGAATACGTTCAATCATATGGCGGCGGAGCTTGAAGAGAACATCCGCAACTTGAACCAGGAGAAGGAGCATTTGGCAAGCGTCCTGCGGAGCATGAGCGATGCGGTGATTACGTTCAATAACTCCGGTCATATCATTTTGACCAATCCACCGGCCCAAAAGCTGATTCCGAAATGGAAAGATATCGACTGGGACATGGAGCAAAGCAACGATATGGAAAGCAAACCGGAAGAAAAGGTGCCTAAACCGCTATTGGATCTGTTTGAACGCATGCTTCAGGAAAGCGCGGACGTTAGCGCCAATGTGCATGTGAAGCAAGGGGTTTGGTCGGTGCGCATGGCTCCTTTGTATGCGGATGACGATAATATCCGGGGGGCCGTGGCGGTGCTTCGGGATGTGACGGAACAGGTGAAGCTGGAGAAAATGAGGCAGGATTTCGTGGCGAACGTATCGCATGAAATTCGGACTCCTCTTTCAATGATGCAGGGCTACAGCGAAGCGCTGCTGGATGGAATGGCTGCATCACCAGAGGAAGGCCAGGAGCTTATACAAGTCATTCATGACGAATCGCTGCGCATGGGCAGACTTGTCAAGGATTTGCTGGATTTGGCGCGAATGGAAGCAGGACATACGGATCTTCATCTCCGTAGATTGGACATGAGTGAAGTGCTTGAACGCGTATTCCGTAAATTTTCCGTTCGGGCGAAAGAAAGCGGTCTTGATCTTCTTTATGACAAGCGTACCGAGGATCTAGTGCTTGAGGCGGCAGATGAAGATAAACTGGAGCAGGTGCTGACCAACCTGCTGGACAATGCGTTCAGGCATACGCCAAGCGGCAAACAAATCCGCATTGCTGCTGAGCGGCTGGGGACCGGTCATGCATCAGAACTGCAAATCAAGATCGAGGATGAGGGAGCGGGCATTCCTCAAGAAGATCTGCCATATGTCTTCGAACGCTTCTATAAGGCTGACAAAGCGAGAGTCAGGGGAGGTTCAAACGGTACCGGCCTTGGTCTGGCGATCGTTAAAAACATCGTGGAATCTCATTCCGGGTCGATCCGGGTAACCAGCCAAATAGGCGAAGGAACCGTTTTTTCGATTCGTTTACCTGTCGAAAATCATGAATCTTGAGAGGAACTTAAGAAACACCGCAAACTGCGGTGTTTTTTGTTGAAGTTGAAAGATTAATATTGTTCAACGTGGAACAAGATGGTAAAACGCAAAAAAAGCGCAAGCCCAAAGTATATGGGGCTTGCGCTATATCCGTTAATTTACAGTGTGATTTCAATGGCGCGGTTCAGTTCCGGCAGGGTAGTCAACTGATTCAGTACATCCTTTTGAACGGCTTTGTCCACTGTCAGAATCATGATGGCTGCACCGCCGATGATTTTGCGTCCGACTTGCATGGATGCAATGTTGACGTCGTTTTCGCCAAGAAGCGTTCCGACGCGGCCGATCAGACCCGGTTTGTCATTATGGGAGATGAGGATTTGATGGCCTTCCGGCGCTACGTCCACCGGGAATTTATCAATTTGGACAATCCGTTCGCCGTAACCGTTCAATAACGTACCGGCAACCAAGTTTTCAACATCGTTTTGCGATTTCAGCGTCACGGTAAGCAGATTGGTAAAACCTTTGGATTTGGACGCTTTGGTAACGACCACGTTGATGTCGCGCAATTTGGCAAGATGCATGCAGTTGACGATATTGACTTCGCTGCCAAGATGATGTGCAAGCACGCCTTGGACGATATAGCGCGTCAGCGGCAGCGTGTCGATATCGGACAGATCGCCCGCATACTCTACGTGAATTTCATGCACGGCCTGATTTGCAGCCTGAGCGGCAAAGCTGCCGAGCTTTTCGCCGATCGAAAAATAAGGCTGCAGGCGGTTCATTACGCTTGCGGCTACCGGCGGTATATTGACGGCATTTTTGAACGGCTCGTTACGCAAAATATGAAGCACTTCCTCGGATACATCAATGGCCACGTTCTCCTGGGCTTCAACGGTCGATGCGCCAAGATGAGGCGTCACGATGATTTTAGGATGATTGAGGAACGGATGATCTTTTTGCGGCGGTTCGCTTTCAAATACGTCAAACGCGGCGCCGGCTACAATTCCTTCGTTAATCGCCTCGACAAGGGCAGCTTCATCGATGATTCCGCCGCGAGCGCAGTTGACGATCCGCATTCCTTTTTTCATCACTTCGAATTGCGGGCGGGCAATCATATGACGCGTTTCAGGCGTCAACGGCGTATGCACCGTCATGAAGTCGGCATTGCGAACGATATCATCCACGGATGCCAGTTTAACTTCCATTTTTTCAGCGCGTTCCTGGGTCAGGAATGGATCGAACGCCAGAATGCTCATGCCAAAAGCCTTGGCGCGTTTGGCGACTTCGCTGCCGATGCGGCCCATGCCAAGCACACCCAATGTCTTGTTGCGCAGTTCAACGCCGAGGAATGATTTGCGGTCCCACTCTCCGCCGATGGTTTTCGCGTAAGCTTGCGGAATATGGCGCGCCAGGGCCATCATCATTGCGAAGGCATGCTCGCAGGTAGTGACGGTGTTGCCGTCAGGGGCGTTAATGACGATGATCCCGCGTTTGGTGGCTGCTTCAAGATCGATGTTGTCCACACCAACGCCGGCACGGCCGACGACTTTCAGTTTGGCGCCGGCAGCCATGATTTTTTCGGTTACGCGGGTTTGGCTGCGGACGAGTAATGCGTCGTATTCCCCGATAATGGCCGCAAGCTCATCCTCGCCTAGTCCAGTTTTTTTCTCTACCTGAACATCGGCAGCATCCATCAGCTGCTTAATTCCCAGATCACTGATCGGATCCGATACTAACACTTTAAACATGGTTTCTTCCTCCTCAATCTGATAGAACTTATAAGTTAGAAGGCTGTAATCCGTTTGAAAGAATCAATTATTTCGGAGTACTAACCTTTTAAAACCATACTTTTTACCCTTAGCGGATAAGCTTTCGAGAAATATCGCATTCCCTGGGCAACGCGGTACTGTGTCAAAGGCCTAAGATATAATGGGGCAAGAAATCGGGCCATATTCCTGGGTGGTTCACAAGGTTTAGCACGGAATTCAGCAAGTGTATAACAAAAAAACTCTCAATCCGCACACTACTTGCGTAGTAAGGGACGAGAGTTGTTCGTGGTACCACCCTAATTTACCGCCGATTTGGAGCCGGCAGCCTCAGAGGCCCGATAAGGACCTGATTTGATAACGGAAATGACCCGGCTGTACCTACTTCAATGTTCGATACAGCTTCTCTGGAACGCTAAGGCGGCTTGTTTGTCACCGGTTTGCACCACCCACCGGCTCTCTGCAGACTTCCAAGGACCTTCTTTCCTTCATCGGCTTTAACTCGTTAATTTTTTCATAATGTATCACGTGCTTGAGGTCGCTGTCAATAGGAAACCTTCACTTCTTGAATCCATCGTACCAAATCTGCTATGATTTTTAGTATAGTTGTTGACGTTTTTCGCCAAATCATTTTACAAATTTTGACGCAATCAGGTTTCATCGAAGAAAGGGATTTGCGGCAGCAATTCCTTTTGGCCGTATTGCTCTTTCAGCTGGCAGAAAATTTGCGGGCGGATTGCATCCGTCTTCTGCAGATGTTTGACGGTCGCTTGAAGCGAATCAAGCTTGTACTGCTTTGCTTTTCCAGAAGCCAGCCAATAATCAACTACTGCGGTTATATCCTGCGGATCCGCCGCACTGAAGTATGAACTGTTCAGCAGAACGGCCGATACGGCTTCGTTTTTGACCATGAGCGGCAATTTTTTCCATTCATCTAATTTAAGGATGGAAGGCAAGGAATATTGGCCAGGGATGGAAGGACTCACCTTCGTTCCCCATTTTAGCATGGATGCATAATATTGTTTTTGAGCCATGAGACCATATTTGACGGCATTTTGATAAAATGGATCCTGCGTGAACCGGACGGCGGTCATTTTGGCATCAGTACTGTTCTCGGCGGCCTGACTCGCAGCTGTCCCGAATAAATGAAGGCTTTTTAGCGTATTGTTTTGCGACTGCTGAAGCAGCGGCGATGAATCGAATACCGAAGCTTGAAGTACTTCGTTGTATGAATCATTAGCCAGCTTGGCGAGCTGCTTGAAATCTTTTGCAGACAGGATTTGGTTATCCGTCCCGCTCAGCCATTCTTGCTTGAATTCCCGATAAGGCAAAAATACGGTATGATAGAAGGTAACGACATCCTGCTGCTGGTACGAATCAGTAAAGTCAGGGGAAAGGGAAGACAATTTGAGCTGATTGTATTTTTCCTCTGTCCGATTGGCGCCGATATGAACCCCGGATAGAAACGCGGCGGCGGATATGAGCAGCGCCAGGATGAACAAAAGGCTGAAGTAGAGTTCGAAACGGGAGGGACTGTTTTTCATTTTCTCTTGCACTCCTTTAAATGGTGATGATCTTTGTACCGTTAATAACTACAGACAGGCAGGCTTAACATGAAAAAATTTAAATTCCGTGTGCCCAAATTGAAACAGGCCACGCCGGATCAGCTGACAGACCGTCTGCTCTTGATCAATCTTTACCTGACACAAGGTCTTACCTTCATTATCGGATTGATATGGATATTATTTCAGAAAAGAAACCCTCTTGAACTATTCATTGCGCATAAAGGTGACTATTTTGTGGCATGGGGGCTTGGACTGGCCGGCGTGATGTTTTTAATTGATTTCGTGGTCTCGCGTTTAACGCCTGAGGAAGTCATGGACGACGGCGGAATCAACAACATGCTGTTTCAAAATCGCCCCGTCTGGCATATCGTACTCATCGCCGCTGTTGTTGCGGTCTGTGAGGAACTTTTGTTCCGCGGCGCCATTCAGCACGCTTTCGGTGCCTATTGGACCAGCATTTTGTTCGCGGTTATTCACGTCCGGTATTTAAAGCATTGGATTCCAACGGGTTGGGTGTTTCTCAGCAGTTATGGGCTTGGATATATTTATATCCACTCCGGGACGCTGCTTGCCCCGATCGTATGCCATTTTGCGATAGATTGTATATCCGGGTTAGTGATTCGATTTCGGAGGGAATCATGAGTACAGAATTAAGCAGAGTAGAAACCTACAGTAAAAAACGAAAAAAAAACTATGAAAAAAAGCCCCCCTTGTCCGCTCCAGAAGGACAACCGGCTCGCACAAGCAAACCGAAACGGGAGCGCATCAAACCATCGGCTTCATTAAGCAGGGTGAGAGCGAAGGGGAGAAGAAACGACAGCATACAGACTGCTGAGGATGAACAGCCGCAAAAGAAAGTTTCGTCTGCTTCGGGAATGTCACGATCCCGTACCGAAAGGCATAAAGCAGAAAAGGAAACGGGCGTGAGGAGAGAAGAGGACCCTCAATCTACTCCATCCCGAGCCGAAAAATATGGGGCCCGCAAAAATATTCTGAGCAAGTATTTTACGAACTCATTATTTTTCCTGTTTCTTGTTCTGACGGCATTTCTCGTATATTGGGGGATCAAAGGCGCCCCTCCGCTGGGGGAACTATGGTGACCCCGGCGCTCCTGTGGAGCGCGGGCATCCTTGCGGCGTGCTTCATCTTGCTTTTGGCAAGGATGTCATATGAAGCAAGGATTCATGCCATCACGGATTCGGAGGTTTTTCTCGAGCGTTTGCCGGAAGCTTTTGAGGGAAGCCGTATTTTTTTTATTTCGGATATTCATAAGCGGAAGCTTTCCAGAGCATTTATGGAGTCCCTGCAAGGGAAGGCGGATTGGGTCATACTTGGCGGCGATATAATGGAGCAGAACGTGCCGCTGGAGCGCGTCCGGGAAAACCTCGCTATGCTGGCGGCTATAGGACCGGCATATGCTGTCTATGGCAATCATGATTTGAAAGCCGATCCTGAAGGGTTGGCCAGAGTGCTTAAAGAAGCAGGCTGTACTTTGTTAAGGAATGAAAATGTGGTCCTGAAACGGGGCGGCGGGCAGATTCTGCTCACTGGCATCGACCAACCGCTGCACAAGCGGGACGGATACGCGCCGCCTCCAAGGGTACCTGACGGTTTTGCCGATTTATGCCGTGTCGCGGTTGTACATGATCCCGCCTGGATCCGGTTCTTACCGGAAAAACCCGCGGATTTGATTCTCGCCGGCCATACCCATGGCGGCCAGATCCGCTTCCCCGTATTCGGGGCGATCCGGTTAAACTCGTTTTACCGTAAATATGATTGCGGCTGGTTCAAATGGTATCAACCTCAGTCAGCCGTAAAGACGCCGCAGTTGCTTATCAGCCGCGGTTTCGGCAACAGACGCGTCACGCTGCGTTTATGCTGCCCGGCTGAAATGCACATGATCCGGCTGAGAAAAGCTCCGGCAAAACCTTCATAAGAAATATAAAAAGGCACCTTCCGAATTGCAGCGGATCGTGCCCTTTTATTTTGGCGCTGCTGCGCCGTTATCTCATTTCAAGTTCAATGCTGCGCGGATCCACAAAGGTGTAGCCTTTGCTTTCAAGCTGGGTCAGCAGCTGGTCCAGCGCTTCGGTCGTCCATGGCAGTTCATGCATCAAAATATTGCTTCCCGGATGAAGTTGATCGAGAACGTTCTTGATCAACTTCTGCGGATTATCAGTTCCTTTGGATTTCATCGTCCAATCAAGCGAGCCGTTTGACCAGGTCATATATAGAAGACCGTTTTCCTTGGCGATTTTTTTTCCGATATCTCCACCTTCGCCAAAAGGGGGACGGAAAAATACCGGTGCTTCACCTACCGTATCCTTTACGATTTTCTGTACATCCTCGATTTGCTGCCTTACTTTCGCTTCGGATTCCTTCCGCAATGAAATATGATCCCAACTGTGATTGCCGATGATCTGACCGCGGTCATGAATGAGCTTAAGCAAGCTCGGATTTTCTTTAACCCGGTATCCGTTTACGAAAAATATAGCTTTGGCATGATGCTTGTCCAGCGTATCGATCAGGCTGTTGATCCATTCCGCTTTTTTAGGGCCGTCATCGAAGCTCAGAAGTACGACCTTTTTTTCGCCGTTTTCGTCGTTCGGGACAATGTTGTACGCTTTATTCAAGTGGTATGTCAAAGGAACGGCAGCCTGGTCGTTCTGACCGCTCGCGCTGTCCTGATCGCTGCCTTCTTTTTTCGCGTCCTCAGCATTCTTTGGATTGGCGGCGGACTTCCCTGCATCAGATTTCTCGGCCTCCGTTTTTTGGGCCGCATCTGAAGAGCCCGAGGCGTCTGATGTCGCCGCCGTATTTGTTCCGCCGTTATTCCGGCCAGGGTTCGGTACAGCTTCGTTTTTGCCGCCGCATGCGCTTAGCAACATAGCCGTCATCAAAAGAAGCGCAGCTGTCTTTTTAACCATTTTTTCATCTCGCTTTCCTGTTTTTATGCCGCATGAGGATGTCCTGATCCGCGAACACTAGACTTGATTTTAACACATAAGGAGGTTGTAATTGTGAATACTTCGTCATTTATAAGCGGTGTATTGATTGGTGCGGCGGCAACGGCGCTCATGTCCAGAAACAAAGGCGCGATCTCTTCCGCGATCACTCACAACGCAAGCAAAATGATGGATATCGGCTCCATCGGTTCCATCGCAACCGGGGGGACCAACTATTCGGCAGCTCCCCAAAACAATGCGCATTCGAAAGCTGACAGCATGAAGCAGATCCACGATTTTATCAACAGCAATCCTGACGTGAAAAAAGAAGTGAACATGATTCTGAACGAAACAAACAGCTCCATACCTGGGTTATAAACCTGAATCAAACCATTAGAATCATTTTTGGAGCGGACACGCTCGGGAATGATTCTTTTTTTAATACTACGATAGATGTTTTCGTATTTTACAGCGTGCATTTCTGGCTATATAATGATAACATACTTACATAGAACTATTTTCAGCACACATTATGGGAGACATCATAATTTGTTATATCATTGCTTACAGAGGAGGATCCTGTCATGAAAATAGAACGATTAAGCTCAGATAAGATACGGATTTTCCTCACGTTTGACGATCTGAGTGAGCGAGGAATCCAGAAAGAAGATATGTGGCAGGAGCTTCCCAAGGTACACGAGCTGTTCACAGAGATGATGGATCAAGCCTATAATGAACTCGGCTTTGATGCGACCGGGCCGCTCGCAGTAGAGGTTTTCGCTCTTCCTGCTCAGGGCATGGTCGTCATCGTGACCCGTGGGAAATATGATCATCAGCATTACAGTCATTTAGGGGAAGATGAGCTCCCTGAAGAAGTATATGAAATGGAAGTCACATTGGAGCAGAGCGACTCCATCGTTTATGCCTTCGACGATTTTGAAGTGCTGATTGAAGCTGCGCATATTCTTGGCGGTCACATTACTGAAGCCGGCCGTCTTTATCATTATAAAGATAAATGGGTGCTGTATTTGGATCCCGAACAGATCGATTCCGGCAAGCAGCCTTCGCTTATAGCCGTACTCGCGGAATATGGGGAAGCCGCCTCTTACACGGAAGCCGTTCTTGAGGAATACGGCAAAGTTGTCATGAATGATAACGCGATTGCAACCATTTGCGAACATTTCAAAAGACAGAACTAATAGTGCGTGTTCAAAAAGCAGGAGCTGATGAAATTCTATATCGCAAGAAAAACTTCCGCTAAACGCGGTCTGTCTTCTTTGTCAGTACGCCGATAGACGTTTTTCTTATCAAAAGCGGACTTTTTGAACAATCTCTAATGTTGAATGTCGTCATCCCGTGATAGATCGCTTCATGGGATGACTTGCTTTTATGTATGAAGAAATGATATGCGGCATGAAACGTAGATGAGGGGGAAAGAAACGGTGCTTTGGTTTTCGGTTATTGCTTCGGCGTTAGCGCCGGGTCTTGCCCTTTTGACCTATTTTTACCTTAAGGACAGGTACGAGCAGGAGCCGCTGAAAATGGTGGCTAAGGTGTTCTTGCTCGGATTTTTGATCGTAGTGCCGGTTATGATTATTCAGCGGGGATTTACGGATGGCTTCGGCGGGAATCTATATGTGAATTCGTTTATCATCTCGTCGCTTGTGGAGGAATTCCTGAAGTGGTTTGTATTGTACAATATCATGTTTCACCACAGCGAATTCGACGAGCCTTATGACGGGATTGTATATGCCGTTGCCATTTCGCTTGGCTTTGCGACCGTTGAGAACGTGATGTATGCGTGGTACAGCCACGCTTCGATCGGTACGATGTTTCTGAGGGCTTTGCTGCCTGTTTCGGGACATGCTATGTTTGGCGTGATGATGGGGTACTATCTTGGGCGTGCCCGTTTTTCCAAAGGAGCTGCCTCGAAACGTTATCTTGCTTATTCTTTGGTTATCCCATGGTTTTGGCATGGCGTATATGATTTGATTCTTTCAAGTATGACGCAATATTGGCTTTGGTTTATTATTCCGCTGATGGCCTTTTTATGGTATGGAGGAATGGGAAAAGTCACGAGGGCGAACAACCGCTCGCCATTTCGTTTTCTAAAGCGGGAGGAAGAGATTAATACTTGACGAAAATGGGCACACTTGATCCTACGGGTTTCCAATGACGGAAAAAACTTAGGAGGAGGTGCCTTTTTTGCGCGTTAAAGTTTCGATTGTATGCAAGCAGTGCGGCGAACGGTTTGTTTTAAGGGGAAAAAAAGACCGGGGCCGGGTGGAAACGGGTTTTAAACAATGTCTATGCAACAATAAAAACATGTTCGAGATCGAAGAGCTTCCATTCTAAAGGGTACGACTTTATAAGCAGAGCTGCCATTTGATGCATAAGACTCCTTTCTTCTTGTCAAACTAACAACAGCAACCAGTAGATTAACCAATATCGGCCGCATATAAGGCTGTGGTTGATCTATACAGCTGACGAAAGGAGATTTAGAGCAATTATGTACAAGCGACTAAGCGCTGTTTTGTTTCCCATCGTGACCCTTCTTTTGATCGGTGCATTGGTCTGGGGATATCAGGAAAACCAAGAGAAAAACTCTGTTCTGATTAAAGCTGAAAACCAGTACCAAAGGGCTTTCCATAATTTGTCCTACCACATGGACAGGCTGCACAGCGAACTTGGCAATACTCTTGCGGTCAGTTCGACGTCCAATGCGATGCATCGCAAGGGACTGATCAATGTTTGGAGGCTGACTAGCGAAGCGCAAAACGAAATCAACCAATTGCCGCTATCCATGCTCCCTTTTAACAAAACGGAGGATTTCCTGTCACGGATTTCGAATTTCTCCTATCAAACGTCCATGCGCAATTTGGACAAGGAACCTTTAAGCAAAGAAGAAATGAAAAACTTGAAAACACTTTATAAAAACTCCGCCGACATTACGAAAGACCTGCAGGCGGTGCAAAGCAAGGTGATTGCGAACCGGCTGCGCTGGATGGACGTCGAAAGCGCTATGGCATCCGAAGAAAAAGCGATGGACAACACGATTATCGACGGCTTCAAAACCGTGGACAAGCGGGTTGGCGAATATCCGGAGCTTAACTGGGGGCCGGCGGTATCCAGCATTTACGATAAACGGTCGGTGAAGAAGCTCTCCGGCACTCCGGTCTCCAAAGAGGAGATCAAACACAAGGCCATCAAGTTTGCGGATGCTGGACAGCATGCCACGGTTCATGTAACTGAAAACGGGAAGGGTACGGACTGGGAATCCTATACCGCTACGGTGAAGTCGAAGCATCACCCTGCTGTAGTATCGATGGATTTCACGAAAAAAGGCGGCCTCTTGATCGGTTATCATGACAACCGGGAGATCGGTAAAAAATCGGTAACAATTGAACAGGCGAGAGCTAAAGCCGACCAGTTTCTGATTAAGAAAGGATTTAAAGACATGACGCCTGTTACAGCCGATCAATACGGAAACATGGGAAATCTGACGTATGTGAGCAAGCAGGACGGCGTGCTGATCTATCCGGAAAAACTCACCGTCCGCGTCGGTTTGGATAACGGCGAAGTCACGGGCTTCCAAGCCAGCGACTTTGCATATGAACATAAAGGCAAACGTCAACTGCCCAAACCGAAAATGGAGATGGCCGCGGTCCGGAAAAAATTGAATCCTGAATTCAAGGAAACCTACAGCCGCAAAGCGCTGATCAAAGACGACACAGGTAAGGAAGTCCTGTGCTATGAGTTCGGAGGAAATATTAACGGTTCCAGATACCGGCTCTACATGGATGCGTCCGACGGCTCCGAGAAGATCGTCCAGGAATTGAAAACCTCAGATCACCAGACTGCGGTTGAATAATATAGCGATTATAAAAGCGGCTGTCCCGAAAAGTCAATGGATTCGGGGCAGCCTTTCTTTGTAGATCCAAAAGCCGGCAGGGTTCGAAAATATAACCATCGAATCATTAAAAAGATCATACCTGAGTCAAAAGTCATGGTATAATCAGGATATGTGGTTATTATATGAAGCTGGCGGTGAGCTTTTTGTATCCTAAAATAGGTGACTTATTGTTTATTCACATCGATTCGGGAGATGAGAAGGAGAGCAAGATCGGGTATAAATCCAGAATTGCGGACATAGACGAGGAATCGATTCTCATTGAGGTTCCGATCCGGGAAGACAACGGACAGCTCAAAAAAATGTTTGCCGGGGATGAATTATCGCTGTATTTTATGACAGAAGGCGGGGTTAAAAACTACTTTAACTCTTTTGTCACCGGATTTAAGGAAGACGTGATCCGGATGGTGCGGATTCGCCGGCCGGAACCGGATTCGATCAGCAAAATCCAAAGACGCAGCTTTCTGCGCGTCAACGCGGAGCTTGAAGTTGCCGTCAAAACGGACAAGATGTTTCATTTCCTGACCCGAACCGAGGACGTGGGAGGCGGAGGCATCTCATTGAGCTGTGACGAAAACCACAACGTCGCAGAAGGAGACAAGCTGTCCTGCTGGGTGGTCGTGCCATATAAAAATGGAAGCATCGAGCATGTTCCGTTTGAAGGGGAAATCGTCCGCATCAAAATACTTGAAAAAGGCCGGAAGATTGCTATGGTTCGAATCACCTCGGTTACGGATATGGAGCGACAAAAATTGATCCGTTTCTGCTTTGAACGCCAACTTGATTTTAGAAGATGAAAATATGCAGCGGAAATGAAACGGATTTGCATAAAAAGACCCTTTTTCGGACACCGTAATAGGAAAAATCCGGGAGTGTCGTCTGATGAACGAAAAAGAGCAGATAAGACAATATTTACAATTGTTTGACCGCTTATGCGAGCAGGCGGGGAAGATAACCAAAGGGGCGCTGATTTTTCTGTTCGCGTTATTGATTTTCTTTCAGGCTGCGCTGCATATTGACTGGCTCAGGCCATTTGTTTCGCCTGTGGACAGATTGGACGGGGTTCCCGTTATAGAGCGAAATGTCAAGGATTTACATAAGTAAATTCGAGGGTCTTTTTTGCATCAATGTATGTTATGTGGTATAATTTTCAGGAACGCAGGCATTGCCTGCTTTTTTCTTGAAGTGAACGGGAGGCGGCAGCTTAATTGAGGTTGTTTCCTGTGTCTTGGAGAGAAAAACTGCATCCGGCGGAGGTTATTGCCGCCATGAAATCTCGTATGCATATGGTTGAGGAGGAATGCCCCGTTGAGTAGGCAGGGGACGGAGAACAACTTGAAGATCAATATCGCAATTGATGGTCCTGCCGGGGCGGGAAAAAGCACGATTGCCCGTTTGGTAGCCAAAGAGTTGTCCTACATATATGTGGATACCGGTTCCATGTACCGGGCAGTCACCTGGTATATGTTGAAATATGGGATTAAGCCGGAATCATCGGACGAAGTGCTGCGTCATGCCCGCAATATGGTGCTTGAATTGATGCCGGGCGCCGATGGACAAAAGGTTCTGGTTAACGGCCAGGATGTTTCGCCGCTCATCCGATCACGCGAAGTGAACGGCATGGTGTCGCAATATGCGCAAAACGAGGGGCTGCGCGAACATTTGGTAGCGCTGCAGCGCGAGATGGCAGCCCGTAAAGGCGTGGTCATGGATGGACGGGATATCGGCACGACGGTGCTCCCGGATGCCGAACTTAAAATATTCATGACGGCGACTGTCAAGGAACGTGCTCTCCGCCGTTTTAAAGAGATGGGCGATGCGCAAGGACTAACCTTGGAACAGCTTGAGAAGGATATTTCCGAACGCGACCGCTTGGACGAAGGTCGTGAAATTTCACCGCTGCGTTGCGCAGAGGATGCGATCGTATTGGATACGACGAATATGGACATCCCTCAAGTTGTGGAAACGATCGTTTCTTTTTGCAGAACTCATACGAACTCATAAGGATGGGGAGAAGGAAGCATGTTTTATCGTTTTTGCCGCGCCTTGCTGCGCGCGTTATTTGCCGTCATGTATCGCTTGGAAGCGATCGGGCTGGACAACGTGCCGAAAGAGGGCGGAGTTTTGCTCTGCTCCAATCACATCAGCGTGCGTGATCCGATTACGGTTGGCATCAAGATCAGCCGCCAAGTCAAGTTTATGGCCAAAGCGGAGCTGTTTAAAGTGCCGGTCTTAGGCATGATTGTTACCAATTTGGGCGCATTTCCGGTCAAACGCGGAGGCGTCAGCAAGGAATCAGTCAAAACGTCCCTAAAGATTTTAAGAGGTGGGGAAGTCATGGGGATTTTCCCTGAAGGGACGCGCCATTCCGATAGTGGAGCGGCCAAGAAAGGCGCCGCGACTTTTGCTCTGCGCAGCGGAGCGGCGGTGGTACCGGCTGCGATTATTGGCAACTACAAGCTTTTCCGTAAAATGAAAGTGATCTATGGCAAACCGATTGATATATCCGAATTTGCAGATATGGACTCCGGAGAGGCTATTGAAGCTGTAACCGAGAAAATCATGTCGCGGATCCGCGAGATGCAGCAAACCGGCCAACCAACGCTGAATTAACCGCTTTAGTGCATGAAGACAGGCGCTTATTGGAAAGATATTAAATGTTTTGGATGTGTTTTGAACTCTGCGACAGCAGGTTTGAATAAATGGTTTTTTTGAATTGAGGAGGGTATTGACATGTCGGAAGAAACTAAAAATCTGGAAGCCGAAGTAAATCAAGAGGAAATGGACCAATTCGTTTCCTTGAAAAAAGGGGACACCGTTAAAGGTTCTATCGTCAAATTGGAAGATAACCAAGCTTATGTAAGCATTGGATATAAATACGACGGTGTGATCCCGATCCGCGAACTGTCTTCCGTTCATCTGGACAACGCAGCGGATGCGGTTCAGATTGGCCAGGAAGTAGAATGCAAAGTGGTCAGCATCGACGACGAAAAGGAAAAACTTGTTCTTTCCAAACGCGCAATCGATAGCGAAAACGCATGGGAAGAGCTTGAAAAACATTTCGAAGCCCAAGACGTGTTCGAAGTAACCGTAGCGGACGTCGTTAAAGGCGGTCTGGTTGCTAACGTGGGTGTGCGCGGATTTATTCCTGCTTCCATGGTAGAGCGTCATTTTGTGGAGGATTTCAGCGACTACAAAGGCCGCACGCTTCGCGTAAAAGTGAAGGAAATGGACCGCGAAAACAACAAGGTCATTCTTTCCCAAAAAGACGTGCTGGATGAGGAATTTGAAGCAAACAAACAAAAGGTAATGTCCGAGCTGCAAGAAGGTCAAGAACTTGAAGGTACGGTGCAACGCCTGACCCAATTCGGAGCATTTGTTGACGTAGGCGGAGTTGACGGACTCGTTCACGTATCCGAAATGGCTTGGAATCATGTTGAAAAACCTGCTGACGTTGTTTCTGAAGGGGACAAAGTTCGGGTTAAAATCCTGAAAGTTGATCCTGAAAAAGGAAAAATCAGTCTGAGCATGAAAGCGGCCCAACCTGGTCCTTGGGATACTGCGGCCGAAAAATTCAACACTGGCGATGTGGTAACAGGCGAAGTTAAACGTCTTGTGACTTTCGGTGCTTTTGTCGAACTGGCGCCAGGGGTTGAAGGACTTGTGCATATTTCCCAAATTTCTCATAAACATATCGGAACTCCGCATGAAGTTCTGAAAGAAGGACAAGAGGTTCAAGTGAAAATCCTGGACATCAACCCTGCGGAAAAACGCGTAAGCCTCAGCATCAAGGAAACGGAAGAAGCTCCGGCTGCTGCGCCTAAACCTGAAAGACCTGCTAAAGGCGGCAACCATAAGGATGAGCTTAAGGACAATCCGAACGTATCTCTGAGCAACCAAGGACTCAGCATTACGCTTGGGGAACGTTTTGGAGACAAACTCAGCCAATTCAAATGATTTGATGCCTTCTCGGAAATGAACAGCGGCGAACCCTTTCATCGGGTTCGTCGTTTTTTATATTCGACTCCCTTTAATCCGGGTGATGAGGAAACTTCGCAAGAGCACAGGGAGAAGAGGATAGGCGTATGCATGGAAATGCAGTTCTTTCGGAAATATAGGATTAATGTGAGGATCGTCATATGAAACGTTAGCCAAAATAAACGTTTTTTGCTATGATGATAAGCGTAAGCATTGACAGGAGGAGTGAATATGGCAAGACCCGTAGTAGCTATCGTTGGCAGGCCCAACGTTGGCAAATCAACTATTTTTAACCGTTTGATTGGCGATCGATTGGCTATCGTGGAAGATAAACCGGGGATTACCCGAGATCGGATTTATGGAGTATCCGAATGGAACGGCAAGGCGTTCAGCGTCATCGATACCGGGGGTATCGAAATAGACGGGGACGATGTAATCATCAAATCCATTCGCATGCAGGCAGAACTTGCGATCGAGGAAGCGGATGTTATCGTCTTTATGTGCGACGCCAAAAGCGGAGTGACACAGTCCGATGAGGAAGTGGCGCAAATTCTATTCCGCTCGGGCAAACCGATCGTCCTGGCCGTAAACAAAGTGGATAACCTTAGCAGGCATGATGAGATTTATGAATTTTACAGCCTGGGATTCGGCGATCCGATTGCGATTTCCGGAAGCCATGGAACAGGAATCGGCGATTTGCTGGACGCCATCGTGGATATTCTGCCGGAACTTAACGATGATGAATATGATGAAGATGTGATCCGCGTCGCTTTGATCGGCCGTCCAAATGTCGGCAAATCTTCGCTTGTAAACGCCATCCTCGGCGAAGAGCGCGTCATTGTCAGCGATATCGCAGGTACGACGAGAGATGCGATCGATACGCCTTTTGAACGGGACGGGCAGCGTTATGTGCTGATCGATACGGCGGGCATGCGCAAACGCGGCAAAGTGTATGAAACAACGGAGAAATACAGTGTTATGCGTGCGATGCGCGCGATTGAGCGTGCGGACGTCGTCCTCATTGTCATTAACGGCGAGGAAGGCATCATTGATCAGGACAAACATATCGCCGGTTATGCTTATGAAGCTGGCAAGGCTTCTATTTTTGTGGTGAATAAATGGGATATCGTTGATAAAGACGATAAAACTATGCATCAGTTCGAGAAAAAAATCCGCGATCATTTTCTTTTTATGACCTATGCACCGATCGTGTTTTTGTCTGCCAAGACAAAGTCTCGTTTGCATAAGTTGCTCCCGGTCGTGCAGCATGTAGCCGAGCAGCACACGCTTCGCGTTCAAACGCATCTCCTCAACGATGTCGTCTCCGATGCGGTAGCGATCAACCCTCCTCCAACGGACAAAGGAAGGCGTTTGCGCATTAACTATGTAACCCAGGTGGCCGTGAAGCCGCCAACCATGGTTGTATTCGTCAATGATCCTGAATTAATGCACTTCTCCTATGAACGGTATCTGGAGAATAAAATACGGGGCGCATTTGATTTCGAGGGCACCCCGATCAGGATCTTTACGCGGCGTAAATCGGATGAAAGTTAGGGGAGAATAGATTGATTCTACAGATCATAGCTATCGTTTTCAGTTATTTGCTCGGCTCCGTAAGCTTCAGCGTCGTGCTGGCCAAGCTCCTTAAAGGGATAGATATCCGCCAGCATGGCAGCGGCAATGCCGGTGCAACCAATACACTTCGGATTTTGGGTAAGGGGCCGGCAATCGCCGTGCTCATGCTTGATGTTCTGAAAGGCATAGCCGCCGTATGGCTTGGCAAGTGGCTTGGTGGCGACAACGAATGGATCCCCGCCTTTTGCGGGATCGCTGCGATCATCGGCCATAACTGGCCTGTCTACTTTCATTTCCGCGGAGGCAAGGGGATTGCCAGTACGATCGGCGTCATGGCTACCCTCTGTTTTTTTCCGGCTTTATGCGCCGGAATCATCGCGATTCTGTTGATTGTAATTACGCGTTATGTATCACTTGGTTCACTGGTTTTTGTGGCCCTTACCCCTATTTCTTTGGTGATTTTTGGTTTGATTTACGGATTTGATTGGCCCATTTTTTGGTCCAGCTTGGTCATTTGTTTGTTTGCCTTCTGGAGACATCGCAGCAATATCGTGAAAATTGTTCAAGGTCGGGAAAACAAAATTGGCTCCGGGGGAACCAAAGGGGGAAAGAGAATTGTCAAGTAAAGTGGCAGTACTTGTAGCCGGCAGCTGGGGGACCGCTTTGGCAAGCGTGCTCGCTGCCAATCATCCCAATGTGATGATCTGGAGCCGCTCTGCTGAACAGGTACAAGAAATAAACGAGAAGCATATGAACAGCCGTTATTTGCCGGATGCGGAATTGCCCGCGAATTTGAAAGCGACAACCGATATGGAAGAAGCGGTGTCGGGGGCATGCGCGGTGCTGATCGTAGCTCCTTCCAAGGCGATGCGCGAGGTTTCGCGGTCTCTCAAACCCTATTGGCAAGAGGATATGTTATGTATACATGCGACGAAGGGTTTCGAAACCGAAACCTTGAAACGGATGTCGACCGTTATTGCTGAGGAACTTGGATGCCCTGAAGGCGATATTGTCGTCCTCTCAGGGCCCAGCCATGCGGAAGAAGTGATCCGGCTCTGTCCTACGACGGTGGTTGTCGCTTCCCTCAATCAGCAGGCTGCATCCGCCGCCCAGGATTTATTCATGAATGCGGATTTCCGCGTTTATACGAACCGGGATATGCTCGGGGTTGAACTTGCTGGAGCGCTGAAGAATATCATCGCGCTCGGAGCGGGTATGTCGGATGGGCTCGGGTACGGTGACAACGCCAAGGCAGCGCTATTAACACGCGGCTTGGCAGAAATCACCCGCATTGGCGTCGAAATGGGGGCCAATCCGCTGACGTTTGCCGGTTTGGCGGGGGTCGGCGATTTGGTCGTAACAGCAACCAGCCGTCACAGCCGCAACTGGAGAGCGGGCTGCATGCTTGGAGAAGGAAAAAAGCTGGACGACGTTCTGAACTCAATGGGAATGGTCGTCGAGGGGATCCGCACGACCAAGGCGGCTCATACGATTTCGGAGAAGTATGGCGTGCAAATGCCGATTGCAGAACAACTGTACCAAGTGCTTTTTGAAAACAAAGACCCGCGGATTGCGGTAGAAGCGTTGATGGGGCGCGATCCTAAGACGGAAATGGAGTCCATGAAACTCGCAACTTGGGAACAATGGCATAGCTGATGCTTTTCACCTTTCAAGGCCTTTCCTCATATATATAATTCGAGGACTGCCGGAGGAGGGGAGAAGATGAGCAAAAATTTGTCCAAGGACGTGCTGAACGTGATCAACAAGAAATCCGGAAAGCACATCTCGGAAAATGCCGTTAAGAAGCTTGCAAGTACCGTAAAACCTTCTACAATGCAAAATGAGGCCCAGCTCCGCCAACTGATCAAACAAGTGTCCGCAATGGCCAACGTTCCGGTCAGCGAAGAAACCATTCGGGATATTGTGAGCGCGGTCAAGAAAAGCGGTATGAATCCGCAAAATATGGAATCACTAATGAAATTAATGATGAAGAAATAACGCTGTTTAGTCTGAATGTAAAGGGCAATAAGTCGACGAAGCCTTGGGGTTTCGTGGATTTATGCTCTTTTTTTCAGAGTGCGGACAAGCTTTCTTTGTTAAGGCTTTGCAAAATCGTCAGTCAAGAAAGCGGACAAATTTCATGCTATAATACGAGTATCTATAAAGAAAGAATGGAGAATTAGAATATGGATCCGATGACTAAGATGTGGGTTTCCCTGATCGCTATCCTGGTAATGGGGTTATCCGTATTTTTGATTACATTTGCCCGTACCAAAACAACCGGCATTCTTCGCGGAGCGTTATCATTCGTAGCATTTATCATTATGGTGGTCGGATTTGTTGGCGGAATGGCGGCGTTATTGTGATAAATCGATTTCGCCAGCTTTTTGACCGGAAAAAGCCCGTGGAGGAAACGAAGGCAGCGGACCAAAAGGAAGCGGTTGACCATGCAGGAACTCGGGTGGCTACCATGCAGCTTACGGGAAGAACGATTGAGAAAACGGTCGTACCCGAGCCGGGAAAAACCATTCTGCAGCATGCCAAGGACCATGAAGTGGACTGGCAGCATATGTGCAAGCGCGGTACATGTGCCCGCTGCCGATGCCAAGTCATTGAAGGATACGGATTTTTGGAGGAACCTACGGAGGCGGAATATCGCCGTCTGGATCCCGAGGAATTTGACGAAGGATTTCGTCTCGGGTGCCAGGCGGTCGTGAAGGCGCCGGGAAAAATCGTCGCACGCAACAAAACATATTTTTAGAGTGCGTGTTCAAAAAGGCCGGTTTTCAGCACCGAAGCTTATGCTTCCGATGTGCGTTTTTTCAAAACGCTTCAGTTGGATGAAGCTAGGGACTGAGGAGCGGAGCGTACGTAGTGGGTACGTGAGCACCGGAAGGCCCGGCTGAATTCAAGATTCGACGCCGAATCCGCTTCTTGATTCACTTCGTGCTAGATATAGAATTTATAAGTTATCAGCTGAGCTGATGAAATTCTATATCGCAAGAAAACCTACCTATTCACCGCGGTCGCTCAACCTTGAGTTGCCTCGATTAGGTTTTCTTATCAAGAGCGGACTTTTTGAACAACCTCTAGAGGATTTTCGGAAATAGGAGAGTGGGACATGCAGATTTCATCCGAACTGAATCATGCGCTGCAGCAGGTATCCGGGGCATTGGGCAAAGCCGGGACATGCTGGCTGGTCGGCGGTAGCTGCGGACTTCTGCTCCAGAATGTGCATTTGGATGCGATGCCGAGAGACATCGATGTTTATACTGATGAGATTCATGTGAAGGAGCTTCACAAGCTGCTGATTGAATATTCCGTTGATGAACCAGCGCTTAGCGAAACGTCAAACTACCGTTCCATTCTTAGCCATTACAAGCTTGACGGCTATTTGACGGAGCTGGTCGGAAGCTTCAGAGTTCGCACGCATGGAAGCTGCTATGATGTACTGGTAGATGAGATGCTGCTGCTGGAAGCCGTAACGGCTGACCTTGAGGGGACTTCAATACCGTTGATGCCGCTTGGGCATGAGCTTGTTTTTAACGTGCTTCGGGGAAGAGCCGACCGTTACGAAGCCATTGCTGCAGCGATGAAAGCGAATCTCCCCGCGCATTTGCCCTTGCTTAAGCGAATCTGCAATGCAAGCAGCCTATCGGAGCAGCATATCAGGCAATTGGAAGCATTGCTAAACTGCAGCGGACTCGCAAACGCAGATTCTGATCCTGCGCCGCTTGAAAAGCGGAAGGAGCCGCACGGGAATGAAACATGAAATTACGTTTAATCCATCCGGTAAAAAGGTTGTGGTCAGCCGTGGCACATCCGTGCTGGCGGCTGCGCGGCGGGCGGGTGTACATATCCCTACGCGATGCGGTGGGAAAATGGGTTGTCTGATGTGTAAGATTGAAGTGGACCAAACGGCAGAGAAGCGGTTATCGCCTCCTGAAGAGCCGGAGCAGCGCAAGCTCGGTTCACTTGTCCGTCAAGGAATCCGGCTGGCTTGCCAAGCGAAGATTGAAGGAACGGTCACCGTATCCATACCCGAGGACAAGCTGAAGGCTGCGATCCGCAAAAAACTGGAAGCCGCCCGGGAGGGTGAATCGGATGAATTATGGTAGGTCAATAACTTACTTGGATATAAAGGATGATCATTAATGACTCAGACTCGATTTATGAAACGTTATGGAGGATTCCGGAAGGCCGCAGCAGCCGTCATGGTCGCTTTGCTTGCGATAAGCTTGACCGGATGTTTGTATCCGAATGAGAAGAAAAATGAGAACAGAGTGTCGTATCGCGAAAGTGTAAAGCGGATTCAATCCGCCATTAATGATTACCAGAAAGAAAAGAGCCTCCTGCCTATTTTAAATGCGGATCAGGAAACGCCCAAATATGAAAAATTCCGCGTTGATCTGGATCTTCTGCAAAAGCAGGGGTTTATAGATGAAATTCCGTCCACGGCCTTTGAAAAAGGCGGCAGCGCCTATTTTCTAATTCAGAATGAAGAAACGGATCCGACGGTTAAAGTCATGGATTTGATTACGGTGCAGAAAGTCAATGACGTGCAGCGGGCTGTCAATCAGTATAAAAATGCGCATGACGGCAAGCTTCCGGCGGGAGAGGAAGTATATCCGGGAATTCATGCGGTTGATCCCCAACTGGCAAATACCAAAAGCATCATTTTGAAGAGCGTGTATTCGGGACAGGATACGAGTTTTATTATGGATGATGCGGGCGTGGTTTACGCCGACTATGCATTTGATATTATGCAGCTCATCGAAAAGGAAGGATTAAAGCCGAACCAAAAGGAAGATTTGCGCGAAGAACTGGTAAAAGCCTCGGACTATGTTCCGGTCAAATCCTTGCCGTATCAATGGAACGGCAATGCTCCAGTGGCTGTTAAATCCTTGCCGTGACGGGACGAAGAACTTATATTCTATCGCATAAACCATTTTTCATAGCTTTTTCGCTATGGGAAATGGTTTTTTGCGGTTCATACGGCCTCGGATGGATTCAAAACAGTTGTTTTCTTTTCAAAAGGATATACATAGTTGCACAGCTTTGCGCATATACCTGAGATGGATGACGAGTCCGTGCAAAGTTTGGAATATATGGAATGGGCGAAAGGTAAGGGGACACGGGCAAAACCTGCTAGCAGCCCTTTCATATAGGTTATGAGATTTTGCAAAATACCCGTCATATTGCTTTTGACAGGTACATAATAATGATACTAGTCCAAATGCCTAAAGCGAGTATCGCCGCTTTGCCGTTTCCAATCCGATTCTGACCCCGGCGGCGGACTACTGACGACATTGTAAGGCTCTTATTCCGTTGCAATGGCTCGAGGCTCCAGATGGAACACGAAGCGGATGCTCTTAAGCATTTTTCCTTCGGAGTAAATGAGGAGGGGATCTCTTTTGGAAAAAGTGGACATTTTTAAAGACATTGCCGAACGCACCGGCGGGGATATTTACCTGGGTGTCGTCGGCGCAGTCCGTACGGGCAAATCAACATTCATCAAGCGGTTCATGGAAACGATCGTGCTTCCGAATATCGCAAGCGAAGCCGACCGGGCCAGGGCGGTAGATGAATTGCCGCAGAGTGCGGCAGGAAAAACGATTATGACTACCGAGCCGAAATTTGTGCCTAATAACGCGGTGCAAATCAAGGTAGCCGAAGGTCTGGAGGTTAATGTCCGCCTCGTCGATTGCGTAGGTTATGCGGTAGATGGCGCGAAGGGATATGAGGATGAAAACGGCCCCCGTATGATCTCTACCCCTTGGTTTGAGGAACCGATACCATTCCAGGAAGCGGCCGAGATCGGAACGCGCAAGGTGATTCAGGAGCATTCTACCCTTGGCGTAGTGGTAACAACGGATGGGACTATAGCCGAAATCCCGCGAAGTTCCTACGTGGAAGCCGAGGAACGCGTCATAGTCGAGTTGAAGGAAGTAGGCAAACCATTTGTGCTCATTATTAACTCGACGCGCCCGCGCAGCGAGGAAACGCTTCAACTGCGGAGCGAACTTGCAGAAAAGTATGACATTCCGGTGATGTCCTTGAGCGCTGCAACGATGTCTGAAGATGACGTTACGGGCGTGCTCCGTGAAGTCCTTTACGAATTCCCGGTGCATGAAGTCAATGTTAATCTTCCGAGCTGGGTCATGGTGCTGAATGAGAAGCATTGGCTGCGCAGCAACTATGAAAATTCTGTCCGCGACACGGTGAAAGATATCCGCCGCTTGCGCGATGTGGATCGTGTCGTTTCGCAGTTCATGGATTACGAATTCATTCACCGCGCTGCTCTCAGCGGCATGAATATGGGGCAGGGGGTCGCGGAAATCGACCTGTTCGCTCCGGATGAACTGTATGACCAGATCCTGATGGAAGTGGTTGGGGTAGAGATACGCGGCAAAGATCATCTGCTCCAGCTGATGCAGGAATTCTCCCATGCCAAACGTGAATACGACCGGTTTGCCGAAGCGCTCGAAATGGTCAAGACTACAGGCTATGGCATTGCCGCGCCATCTCTTGCGGAAATGTCCTTGGATGAGCCTGAACTTATCCGTCAAGGAACGAGATTCGGCGTAAGGCTGAAAGCGACGGCGCCATCCATTCACATGATCCGCGTAGACGTCGAATCCGAGTTCTCCCCGATCATCGGAACGGAAAAGCAGAGCGAGGAGCTTATGCGTTACCTCATTCAGGACTTCGAAAACGATCCGATCAAGATTTGGGATTCGGATATCTTTGGCCGGTCCCTGCATTCCATCGTTCGTGAAGGCATTCAAGGCAAAATCGCCATGATGCCGGACAATGCAAGATACAAACTCCAGGAGACGCTGGGCAGAATCATCAACGAAGGTTCGGGCGGATTGATAGCGATCATCTTATAATAAGTCAGCTTCGAAAACCGCAAGCGGGAGGTACCCCGCTTTGCGGTTTTTTTGGCAGTATAGAATTTATAAGTTTTTTTGGGGGTCCCCGCAAAGTATTTGGAATAAGCATCGAAGCATAGGCTCCACTTTGTGGGGTTATTTTACGTTGCTTTCAGTCATTTTTATGGGCTGAATATTGCATTATTAGTTCATGAACATAGCGGAAGAAGCGAAGGGGACGGATTCGATCTGATTAATATTTATACAAAATACTGAAAACCTATTTACATAGTCGGAATTAGGCATTATATTAATTTATAACATTTTCATATTGAACAGATTTGAAGGGGGAAGGAACCATGCGGTTCAGTAGAAAGAGAAAAGCTGTATTGTTTTCGTTATTGATGGTTTTGGCGATTTTGGCAAGTGCCTGCGGGCAAAAAAACGATTCCGGTGTCGGCGGGGAAGCGGGAGCGGCTGGCTCCGGATCGGACAAGCCTTTGGCCGGCAAGCGCGTCGCGCTCATTATGGAATTTAATACAGGCACCTTTTCACAGCAATACGTGCAGGGCATAACGGAGGAAGTCGAGAAATTCGGCGGCAAACTGACGAAATTTGTAGCCAATAATGATAAGGCGAAAATGGCCTCTCTGCTCGATTCTGCGATAACGCAGCATTTCGACCTGATTTTGACCGACCATGGCGACGCGCTGCTGCAGCCGGGTGTTCAAAAAGCGGTCGCTCAAAAGATACCTGTCGTCGTATTTGACGCCGACGTGCATGTGGCCGGAGCCACGACGTTGTCCCAGGACGATCAGAAAATGGCCGAACTGACGCTGGAGCAACTGAAAAAGGACCTTGGCGGCAAAGGCAATATCGTAAAAGTCTGGGTGGCGGGTTTTGCGCCGATGGAGCGCCGCCAAATTTCATACGGCAAATTCATGAAGGAAAATCCGGATATCAAAGAAATCGCGGCATTCGGTACGGCACAAAATGCGGCGCTCGATACGCAAACGCAAATGGAAGCCATTTTGAAGCAATATCCCAAAGGCGAAATTTCGGCGGTATGGGCTGCCTGGGATGAATTCGCCAAAGGTGCCGCCCGTGCGATCCAGCAAGCCGGACGTGACGAAATCAAAGTATACGGCATCGATATGAGCGACGAGGATTTGCAAATGATTCAGGATCCGAAGAACCCATGGGTTGCCTCCGCTGCGGTCGATCCAAAGGACATCGGGCGCGTCCAGGTGAGATACGGGTACCAAAAGCTGCATGGCGACAAAACGGAAGACGAAGTGGTGCTGCAGCCGGTATACGTCTCCCGGGACGCTTTGCCTAAAGAGCAAATTTCAACGACGGAGCTGTCCAAATACGTAAAAGGCTGGGGCGAAAGCAAACAGGGCCTGGCGGACTGGATGGAGGAATACGGCAAGTAACAGCTGGCGAAAGTCAGGCGGAAATGCCGGAGGGCCGTGCTTAGCACGGTCTTTTCGATTATTGAACAGGAGGCCGCTATATGACAGCTTCATACCGATTGGAAATGAAAAAGATCAGCAAATCTTTTGGCGGCGTACCCGCACTTTCAACAGTGGATTTCACGGCGGAAGGCGGTCAGATCCATGCTCTCCTCGGCGCGAACGGGGCAGGGAAAAGCACGCTGATGAAAATCCTATCCGGAGCATACCGGGCGGACAGCGGTTTGATTTCCGCCGAAGGAAAAGCGCTTCGGATCGAATCGCCACAGGATGCGAAGAGCAGCGGAATCCACTGCGTATACCAGGAGGTCGACGCTGCTTTGGTGCCACAGCTGACCGTAGCGGAAAATGTGATGCTGGATGCGTTGGCGTCCAGGGAGTCCGCGATGTGGATCCGCACAAGTTCAAGAGCCAGACAGGCGCAAAGCATTTTGTCCCGGCTTGGAGCGGACATCGATGTAAACCGCAAAGTTGCGGAGCTGAGTCTTGCCGAGAAACAGATCGTGCTGCTCGCCCGGATTATTGCCCAGGACGCCAAGGTGATTATTTTCGACGAGCCGACGGCTCCGCTCAGCGAAAGCGAATGCCGGGCTTTTTTCCGGATCATGCATGAATTAAAAGACAGCGGCGTGGCCTGCATTTTCATAACCCACCGCCTGCCTGAGGTGCTGGAGCATACGGATTGGGTGACGATCATGAGAGACGGGCAGAAAGTGCATTCCGGACCTACTGCCGAAATCGGCGGCGAAGCTATCGTGGGCCATATGCTCGGCAAAACGTTCGAGGAGGAATTTCCGAAACGTGAAACCAAGATAGGTGGACCTCTGCTCAAAGCCGAAGGAATTCGGAAAGGTCATAAAGTCCGGGGAGCGGATCTGGAGGTTCGCAGCGGAGAGGTGCTTGCGGTAGTCGGCCTTGTTGGCGCGGGCAAAACGGAGCTCGCCCGGATTTTGGGCGGGGCTGACAAGTCCGAAGCGGGGATAATTGAACTACATGGCAAAAAGCTGTCGCTAGGACAGCCTGCGGATGCGATCAGGGAAGGTATCGTGCTGGTGCCTGAGGAGCGGCGTCAACAAGGTATTTTTATTCATCATTCCGTCGATTTGAATCTTACGCTGCCGGTTTTGAATCAAGTGAGCCGTTTCGGGTTTATTTCCCGCCAAAAAGAAAAGCGGCTCAGCAGGAAAATCATGCAGTCACTAGGGGTAAAAGCAGCTTCCGGCGATCAGCTTGCCATTTATTTAAGCGGGGGAAACCAGCAAAAACTGGCCATCGGCAAATGGCTGGAGAGCGGGGCCGAGGTTTTTATATTCGACGAGCCGACCAAAGGCGTGGATATCGGGGCTAAAAGCGATATTTTCCGTATCATCGGAGACCTCGCGGCAGCGGGGAAAGGCATCGTATATTTTACTTGCGAATTGGCGGAAGGACTGGGGATTGGCGACCGGATCGCGGTTATGAGCTTGGGAACGGTCAGCAAGGTGTTTAAGCGCGGCGAAACGACGCAGGCCCAGCTTCTTTATTACGCCAGTGGGGGATTGGAGACGGATGATGAAGGATAAACTTTTGCATTATGCGTTCCGTTATGGGGCGGTCGTGGTTATTATTGGCGTCATCGCGTTTTTTTCGTTTCGGCTTCCTTATTTCTTCACCTACGACAATTTCAGCGACATTCTGGGATCCATCACGATCGTGACATTTGTGGCCATCGGAGTGACGCTTTCGCTTGTCGTGGACGGTTTTGACCTTTCGGTCGGATCAACCGTGTCGCTGACGACCGTAGGCGCCGCGTCGCTGATGATCTGGTATCAGCAGCCCGTCTATGTCGTCATTATCGTCTCTTTGCTTGCAGGCGCGCTGATCGGCCTTCTGAACGCTTTGCTTATCGTCAAGCTGCGCATTCCGGATTTGCTTGCGACGCTTGCGGTGATGTACATTGTCGGAGGACTCCACAAAACCTATGCGCAGGGCTATAATATCTACAACCATATGGAATTTCCAGACGGGACCAAAGCTCCGGGCGAGATGAGCGCGGCCTTTTTACAGCTCGGACAGGGCAAGTGGCTTGGCATTCCGATTTCGGCCATTTTGCTGCTGATCGCGGTGGCGGCCGTTCATATTTTCCTGACACGAACCAAATACGGACGGCAAATGTACGTTACGGGCGGGAATGAAGAAGCTGCGCGTCTTTCGGGGATTAAGGTGAAAAAGGTGCGTACGCTCGCTTACGTCGCTTCCGGGGTTTTTGCGGCGATCGGCGGTATTCTGTATGCTTCGCGCGTCGGTTCGGGACAAATCGATGCAGGCTCCCCGCTGCTGATGGAATCCGTCGCTGCAGTGTTTGTCGGGTTTTCCGTCTTTGGAGCAGGCAAACCCAATGTCATCGGCACCTTTATCGGATCCGTGCTGATCGGCGTGCTAGTGAACGGATTGACGATGATGAACATGCAGTATTTCACGCATGACATTATCAAGGGAACGGTGCTGGTGCTGGCGTTGGCCGTCACTTTTTATGTTTTGAATCGTTCCAAAGCGTAAAACTCTTGAAATTCTAGTTGTGCTGTATTACTATAGGTTTGTCCGCGCCTGCGGCTGTGTTGGCTTTATGGCGATTCTATCTGTAAAATAAAGCTGATGAACGTATAATTTTCCGCAAAACGGAAAGAGTGAGTAACAAGCGACTCATCCATTGGGGAGGTGAAATGATAATGAATAAATCCGAATTGATTTCCCAAGTAGCCGAAACAGCGGAATTGTCCAAAAAGGATGCAACGAAAGCTGTTGATGCTGTGTTCGAATCCATTGCGCAAGCTCTGCAAAACGGAGACAAAGTCCAACTCGTTGGCTTTGGCAACTTCGAGGTTCGCGAACGTTCCGCACGTAAAGGACGCAACCCGCAAACAGGTGAAGAAATCGAAATCCCTTCGAGCAAAATCCCTGCTTTCAAACCAGGCAAAGCGCTCAAAGACGGAATTAAATAAGATTTCTACATATTCCATACGTAAAGTGAGAAAAGGACCGTGATGAACCTGCAATCTGTTACTTGGCATTCGTTTTGTCAGTAAAGTACCGCAGGTACCTGCAAGTCTTTTCGGTAATTCCGATCAGACCTGCAGTCGCTCACGGCCTTTTCTTTTCTTTGGGGATTAGTTCCGGCAATGTTGGCTGCCCTGTTATTCCTCGGGATCATCTGAGTAAGCAACGAGGACGACGGGAAAACCTGCCGCCTGACTCAGCTGTTGCTCATATTCGCGGAGTTTGGATAGCGCTTCATCATCCAGCTCAGCCGGTTCGTAGTTCATTTGCAGGAACCTCCTTATTCGAAATACCGTTTTAGTATACCCGAGATTGTTAAATAAATTACCAGCTGTACATGCCAATAAACACTTCAAGAAATTGTAAATTCAAAAAAGCTGACAGTATCCCTATGCAGCTCTAAGCTGTGTTTGAATTTGAGCGAGAGCTACTCCGGATAGAGCTTGTTTATAGACATACTCAATCCAATGTTGCTTTTTTTCTCGTCGATATTGGTGCAATCCATCCAAAAGATTGCCCTGACCGCTGTAAATGCAGCACATCGAAACAAAAGATAGCAGCGCCCAGTAGCGATCGATCGCTTTCGTAGATCGAACCTGATATCGATCCAAGCCGAGGTGGACCTTCGCCGCTCGAAAATACGTTTCAATCGACCATCGCTTGCTGTAATAGCTCAGAATTTGCTTGTTGGTTAGAGAAACATCTGTACTTAGAAAAGCTTTTACTTGCTTTGGGTTCAGTTCTTCTCCTTCTTTCCAGCAGAAAAGAACGACTCCATTATCCAGCAAATTGAGCTTTCCTTCGTATCGATAAACGCGATAAGAGTCTACTCCGATGGTCACGAGATCGGTATCAGACTTCGAAATAAACGAAGCAAATTCTTTAATGGATTGGCGAATCCCTTGGGGGTAAATGATGCGATTGGTCTTCAGACCACTAATGACATGGAATCCTTGCTCGCTACTCACCTGAAGAACAGAGGCTGAAGGATACCACGAGTCCATTAATACGTACGTAGGGTGATGAGACCTGGGCACTTGCCGAATCATGTCACAAACCAGATCAATCTTGCTCTTGCTTTTGGATTCATAACGTTCTGTTGCAAAAGGATATACGACATCACCCGCCCGAAGCATGGCTTCCACTACAGCATGACCATAGACCTTCTTGCCCTTGAGATGAGAGTGGTGAAAGGCTGATCCCTGGATCGAGTCAACCGCCTGTGACGAAGGTTTGGTTTTTTCACACACCGTATCATCTACGAGGACAAAGATCGGACTGTTATTGTGTTTGGCGCTGAATTTGACTTGCTGATAGGCGATATTACGTACGATGTCCTTCAGGAACTGTTCATCCCACTTCCCATGGGATAAAAAATGGCTTAAGCTTCTGCGATCCCGATGGTGCAAGCTTTCACGATGTATGTCTGTTAAGGTACCTGTAAATCCAGATGACAACATGCCATCTACAAAGTGAGTGATGTGACTCATTACAGATTTGGAAAAATACAACGGGAGTTTCCATTGCCGAAAGATATTGTACCAATTGCGATGCTGTGTTAACGTATACGTATGAGACATTTCTTGTTCTCCTCTGCGTAGAGTGGTTGGTCGCACTTCTATTTTACACAGAGAGAATCAAGGATGTCTCTTTTTACATTTCATTACAGTGAATTTTGGCATGTACAGTTACCAGATTAAAATTACGGCTCTTAGGTTGAGGGAGAGGAGGTCGCAACATGGAAAATACCGACTGCAATGATTACATCGTGATTAAGGCGAAGGAGAACGGAGTGCAGGTTATCGGTTTGACCCGGGGGCATGATACGAAGTTCCACCATACCGAAAAACTTGATAAAGGCGAGGTTCTGATCGCCCAATTTACCGACCATACGTCTGCGATGAAAATCCGCGGCAAAGCCGAGGTTCAAACCAAACACGGCGTTATCGAAAGTGAAAGCTAGAATGCAGGCATAGCCTGCTTTTTTTTCAGAATATAGAATTTGGGGTCCCCGCAAAGTATTTGGAATAAGCATCGAAGTACGGGCTTCACTTTGTGGGGTTATTTTCGTCAGCACCTTCAAGTGCATGTTCAAAAGCGGACTTTTTGAACAACCTCTTTGAGGTATGGACTCTTGGAATGAAGCTTAAACTATAGGATACCAACAAGAGAGGGAGGATCTTCATCATGAACCGCATTATCCTGCCTGCCGCAGCTTTTTTGCTCGCACTGGGACTCGCGCCCGCGTCATGGCAACCAAACGGCGGTTTGATGTCACACAGTCCGTCACACACTTCGGTATCCCGTCCCAAGCAGGTCATGCCTGTTGTTTTGCATGCAGCGGGGAAGGAGCTAAACGATGAAAATATCGTTGATGAACTGCATTCGCTTCCGCTGACTTTGACCATTCGCAGAGTCGAATGGAATCAACCATCGATGTCCATCGATTTTATCGTGCCTAATCCGAACACGCAAAGATCGGAAATGTATAAAAATATCGCCGAGCTTCTCTCCTTCAGCTTTGCCGGCACTTCCAACGTGAATCAAGTCAAACTTCGACTTATAGCGGAAGATCCCTGGCTTGGCACACGGCATTTGCTGCTTGCCGCCGATGCAGGACGGGAAGAATGGGACATGGGTCTTTACTTTGAACTGCGGCATGTTGGGGAAGATTCGCTTCCCGATGTCATAAAAAGCCGTCTGCACGTGATCGAAACTAATTTATGGAAAACTAGGTTTGACGCTTCCGAAAACGGGTAAGAAAAACTTAAAGTATCACCCGTGCGTGGCGAAATAACATGTGATATAATAGAAAAGATTGTGAACAAAAGTTCTTGTTCGTGGGATTTGTGGAATTTAAAGTGATTACAGAAAGAAAAAGGCTCGGAGGCTGAGGATGAAACCGTACCGCATACCGCAACTAATCAAGAAATATGTCGAATACGACATGATCCAAAAACATACGGAGCTGCCGCCATTTCCCGACGCCCGTGTTCAGCTGTTATATATTTTTCTGAATCAGGGGACGAACCGTATGAACGTTAACAGCGAGCTGTTTTCGCTGGTCACTTCCCTGGTGCAGATGGGTATTGATACGCATGAAACGATCGATACGCAAAAGGACAAGCCGGGGGAAGGATTTATGCGTTCCCGTCAGTTGAAGGTTCTCGCCGGAGATTATTTCAGCAGCCGGTTTTATCAGCTCCTGGCCCAAAAAGGGCAAATTGAGGCTGTGACGCGTCTCAGTCAGGCCATTTGCGATGTGAATGTGTTAAAAATGAATTTGTACGGCAAAATGAAGAGCCTGTTATTGTCAGCTGAAGAATACTTGCGGCAAACGGTGCAGCTGAATATGCAGCTGTTTCTTTCTTTTACGCCCCTGTTTGAGGAATCGCTTCGCGATTTGTGGAATGCGCTTCTTCGCGGGGTCAGCGAATGTGAAACCTTAGGAAGAGAGATGCAGCGAAGCGGCGGCGATTGGTATCTACACAGCTATTCCTATTGGCATATCCTTGAAGTTGCAAGTGAGGAAGACCAGCAGATGCTTAAAGAAAGCAAAATTGACATTAAAGACTGGAAGAAACTGATGTTGAAATACAAAGCTGGAGAGCATATGGCTGAGAAATTGCGTCAAGCCCTGGAAAGCGTGCAGTCAATCTTGAAAAACATCAAAGGCGACAGCCGTCTGCGCGAGATTGCCATCATTTTGGAGCCTTTTCAGCGTCAGCTTCATACTTCCGGGTCGGCTGTAGGAGAAGGGTAGGGTTGTTTTCATGAATAGTAACACTTCTGAGCCGGGGGCACATACGGAAGGGCAATATGAACACGTTCATTCCGTATTTGAAAGCATAGCTCCCAAGTATGACATCATGAATGATATATTAAGCTTCCGCAGGCATAAAGCCTGGCGTAAATTTACGATGAAAAAGATGGCGATAAAGCCCGGGGATACGGCGGTGGATATATGCTGCGGAACCTGCGACTGGACGCTGAGCATAGCGGAAGCAAGCAGATCCGGCTCCATCGTTGGGCTGGATTTTAGCTCGAATATGCTTAAAGTGGGCGAACAAAAAATTCGCGCCAAACAATTGCAGGATCAGATCACCCTAGTTCAGGGCGATGCTATGGAACTGCCTTTTGAGGACAACCGTTTTGATTATGCGACCATCGGATTTGGTCTGCGAAACGTGCCGGATTTGGTCAAGGTGCTGGAAGAGATGAAACGTGTGGTCAAACCCGGCGGCATGGTGGTCTGTCTTGAATTGTCCAAACCGACCTGGCAGCCGTTTAAAGGCATTTATTATTTTTATTTTCAACAAATTTTGCCCAAACTGGGCAAGCTTTTTGCTAAACGTTACGAGCAATACAAGTGGCTGCCGGATTCGCTGGCACTTTTTCCAGGTAGGGAAGAGCTCGCGTCGATTTTCCGGAGCATCGGTTTACAGCATGTCGAGGCCTATCCCCTCACTGGCGGCATCGCGGCACTACACATCGGGATTAAGGAGAATCGTCATGTTTAGGAAAATAAAAATTTTTATGGAAATGATTAAAATTGAACATACATTATTTGCCCTTCCGTTTGCTTTTATGGGAGCCATTCTGGGATCGGTTGTAGTGAACGGACATTTGCCGTCATGGGCGCAAATCGGATGGATCCTGATGGCGATGTTCGGGGCAAGGAGCGCGGCATTCGGTCTTAACCGGATGATTGATCAGGCGATAGATAAAAAAAATCCGCGTACGGCTGGCCGTGCAATCCCTGCGGGTCTTTTGAAAAACGTGGAAGTTATCATATTTACGATCATCTCTTTTGTTTTATTGTTCTGGGCTGCTTATGAACTTTCGCCTCTGGCGGTGAAGCTGCTTCCCATCGCCGTATTTATGCTGGTCTTTTATTCTTATACGAAACGTTTTACCTGGCTATGCCATGTGGTGCTAGGTTTGACGCTTGGACTTGCTCCGCTTGGCGGTTGGGTTGCCGTGACCAACAACATCGATTGGACTGCCATGATTCTTTTTATAACGATTGCTTTATGGACTGCAGGTTTTGATGTTATCTATGCGATTCAGGATATGGAGTTTGATCGGAAAGAGGGGCTGTATTCCATACCCGCCCGCTTCGGCCTTCATAAATCCCTCCTCATTGCGCGTTACTTTCATGTTCTAACGGCTGCCGGCTTTATTGCTTTGTTTTTTATCACTGACCTCAGCTGGTGGTATTTTGTCGGAATGGTGATCTCTTATATCATTTTATTTTACGAGCATTATATTTTGTCTCCAAACGATATGAGCAAGCTGCAAACTGCATTCTTCACGATGAACAGCGTGCTTAGTATTGCCGTTTTTGTGTTTACATTAATTGACCTGGTGGTGCAATTTCATTGATGAATACGGAAAGCGCAAAACGCGGCTGGGTTGTCGGCATTACCGGAGCCAGCGGTTCCATTTACGGGGTTCGTCTGATCGAGGTCCTTTTGCAGCAGGGTTATCCGGTTCATGTTGTCGTCTCTAACGCCGGTTGGCGGGTTCTCGGCGAAGAACTTGGCTGGTCCGCAGGCAAACGGGAACAGGTTCTGCAGGAGAAATTCGGCGAACATCCCGGACAGCTGCATTATCACCCATTCGCGGATATCGGAGCGACCATTGCCAGCGGTTCCTATCAAGTGGAGGGCATGGTGATTGCGCCGTGTTCAATGGGAACGCTGTCTGCCGTTGCAAGCGGAGCTTCCGATAATCTGATGACGCGTGCGGCGGATGTAATGCTGAAGGAGGGCCGGACGCTTGTGCTGGTGCCCCGCGAGACGCCTCTGCATGCGATTCATCTGGAGAATATGCTGAAGCTTGCCAGGCTCGGGGTCAAGATGATCCCTGCCATGCCGGCTTTTTATTTTCAGCCCCAAACGATCGCCGATCTGGTTGATTTTCAGGTGGGAAAAATATTGGACAGTTTACGCATCGAACATCGGTTGTTTACGCGCTGGAACGGCGGGCAATCCGCCACAAAAAATTCCGAGTAGCTGTAAGCAGGCAAGTGTCATCCAGGATGCAACTATGCTATGATGGACTAAACTGGAAATAAATTTAAAAACGAAACTCGAATTCTGCTGCTGCAAAAAGGAATGCGGATTGAGAATATGCTGACACGGGTGAAGGAATGAAAAGACTAGACATATTTGGCTTGCTAAAAAAAGATATGAACTACATTGAAGACGAGCTTTTTCGGAGCATAGAGGGAGAACATAAGCTGCTTAACGAGACATCGATGCATCTGCTCAAGGCCGGAGGTAAACGCTTGCGCCCCGTATTTGTGCTGATGGGCGGCAAATTCGGCAGCTATGATCTTGAAAAGCTGAAAAATGTGGCGGTACCGCTGGAACTGATCCACATGGCATCTTTGGTTCACGATGACGTGATTGATGACGCGGATACCCGCCGCGGAAATTTGACGGTCAAGTCTAAATGGGACAACCGTATTGCCATGTATACCGGCGATTACATCTACGCCCGGGCCTTGATGATCGCAGCGCAGCTGGAGAACCCCCAGATTCATCAAATTCTGTCCAAAGCCATGGTCGAAATGTCGATTGGCGAAATGGAACAAATCCGTGATTTCTTTAATACCGAGCAAAACGTGCGCCGGTACCTGCTGCGGATCCGCCGCAAAACGGCCCTGCTCATCGCGATCAGCTGCCAGCTTGGTGCGGTTGCCGCGGATGCGGACGCCAAAACCTCTAATTTGCTGTACCGCTTCGGCTATAATGTCGGCATGGCCTTTCAGATTCAGGATGATCTTTTGGATCTGTGCGGGACGGAGAAGCAAATCGGCAAACCGCCGGGCAGCGATATGAGACAAGGGAATATTACGCTGCCTGTTATTTTTGCGCTGCAGGATGAAGAGATTCGCGAACCTCTGCTGCGGGAAATCAGCTGCATCCGCGAACGCAACGGGGAATGCGATGTAACCGGCGCAATCAAGATGATTAAAGCCAGCCGCGGCATTTCGCAGGCCGAAGAGCTTGCGGACCGTTACATAAAAAAAGGGCTCGATGCGCTGGAGCGCCTGCCGGATAACCGGACAAAGAAAAACTTAAGGGATATCGCGCATTTTGTCACCAAGCGGTCTTATTGACCGTTTCCTAGAAGGCCAATGCTTCATGGTAGGTTGATCTTTTTTTGTCCGCTTCTTCCCGAAACCATGCCAGCCTGGAATTCCTGAAAGTTGATTGCCATCTTAATCTTGGAAGTTTTGCGAAATATCCCGGTGGAAATTTCAACCCTAGATATATTTTGGTTGAGACGGGAAACCGTCCGGTTTTCGCAGAATTTATACTTTGCGACTTGAGACAAAATAGGAGAGTGAGTTTAATGGAACGAACTTTTTTAATGGTCAAGCCTGATGGAGTACAACGCGGTTTAATCGGCAGAATCATTGCAAGACTGGAAGACAAAGGGTTTAAAATGGTGGCAGGCAAACTGATTCAGGTATCGGAAGAGCAGGCTAAACGCCACTATGCTGAACATGAAGGAAAAGATTTTTTTGATAGTCTGGTAGGCTTTATTACATCCGGCCCCGTTTTCGCCATGGTTTGGGAAGGCGATGATATTATTGCCCTTTCCCGTATGCTGATGGGGAAAACCAATGTGAAAGAGGCGCTGCCCGGCACGATTCGCGGCGACTTTGCTTTACATACACCGCATAATCTGATTCACGGTTCCGATTCACCGGAGAGCAGCGCGCGCGAAATCGCGAATTTCTTTGAAGCGCATGAGCTGGTGGATTACGATAAAAGTCTTTCGCCATGGATGTAAGACCGTTTTCACAAAACGGAGGTACGACAGCCGGAACGTGCCAGCCGGATCAGGACTATTTAAACTTCATACAAAATATTAAGCAAAGCACTGGCATTGACCTGGCGGAGTATAAAGAAGCCCAAATGAAGCGTCGTTTGACAACCCTTAGGGTTAAAAACGGGTATTCCACCTTCGCTTCCTTTTATGAGGCGATATCGAAGGACAAAGTTTTGTTTTATGAGTTTCTGGACCGGATGACGATCAATGTATCCGAGTTTTGGCGCAATCCCAACAGGTGGGAGGTTCTGCGCGACGTCATTTTGCCCGAGTTGACGGGCGTGAATGGACGCGGTTTGAAGGTTTGGAGCGCTGCCTGTTCCACAGGGGAGGAGCCATATACGTTGGCGATGATTCTGGATGGCAAAGGACTGCTTTCGAGTGCAAGCCTCGCAGCGACGGACATTGACGATGGGGCGCTGGCCAAAGCCAAGCAAGGACTTTATGTGGAGCGTTCGCTTAAGGATGTTCCTAAGGATGTGGCTGCCCGTTATTTCTCGCAGGATGGCGTGTTTTATAAATTCAGTGAAGAGCTGAAAAAACATGTGCAATTCCGCAAGCAAAACCTGCTCCTTGACCGGTTTGAGGAGGGACATGATCTGATTGTCTGCCGGAATGTCATGATTTATTTCACCGAAGAGGCCAAAAACAAGCTGTATCATAAATTCGCGGCAGCGCTTCGGCCCGGGGGATATTTATTTGTCGGCAGCACGGAGCAAATTTTCAGTCCCGGACAATACGGGCTGGAACCGACGGAGACGTTTTTTTACCGAAAAAAATCTTAACATCCTATATAAGTGCGAGTTTCTTCCTGATTCACTTCGAGAATCATAACCGGACTTTTTAAACAACCTCTACTTGCAGGTATAAATGAAGCTGATTGAAACGATACTATGACTAACACGGTCATCTGAAAGTGGGGATCAGCTCATTATGGATAAAAGGAAGGTTATTAACGCTTATCGCCGCGGCTTTATTACGATCCAGGAATGCGGGCAAATCCTAGGCATCGAGGATATCAGGTTAAACCGCATGGTACAGGATTCCGTGGAAAACCTAACCGAAGACATAAAGCCTTCCGGCAGGTTTACCGTCAACAGCAGCAAGGCGGAATAAGGCGCCGTCCCTTGAATCTAAGGGACTGGCGTCTTTATTGTTATTTTGAGGGTCCCCGCAAAGTATTTGGAATAGGCATCGAAGAATGGGCTCCACTTTGTGGGGTTATTTGATGGGGTCCCCGCAAAGTATTTGGAATAAGCATCGAAGCATGGACTTCACTTTGTGGGGGTATTTTGCATGAGATGGTTTCCTTGTCAAAGGTGTGGAAGCTGTACTATAATGGGTCAAAGATATATTCGGATTTTAGCGAATTACCGTTTAACAGTTTAAAGGGGGAAAGCAACATGAGTATTCGTTACTTGACAGCGGGGGAAACGCACGGTCCCCAGCTTACTGCTATTATTGAAGGATTACCCAGCAATCTAGCCATTGATTTCGAGGCTTTGAATTTCCAGCTTCAGCGGCGCCAAAAAGGCCATGGACGCGGACGCCGGATGCAAATTGAGAAGGATACGGCGAAAATCGTCGGCGGCGTACGCCATGGTTACACAACCGGCGCGCCTGTCGCCATCGTTGTAGAGAATAAGGATTGGGCCAGTTGGGATCAGATCATGAACGTCGAACCGATTGAAGGCAATGACGAGGCTAAGCGCCGCGTACATCGTCCGCGCCCGGGACATGCGGATCTGAACGGCGGGTTGAAGTATAACTTAAAGGATCTGCGGAACGTATTGGAGCGTTCCAGCGCAAGGGAAACGGCCGTGCGTGTTGCGGTGGGATCCATCGCCCGCCAGTTTCTCGAATCGTTTGGCGTGAAGATCGCCGGACAAGTGATCCGGATCGGCGAAATTGAGGCGCCTGCCAATCAGCTGTCGGCGGATGAGTTGATTGAGCGGACGGAGGCTTCTTCCGTACGTGTGGTTGACCCCGAGACGGAAGCCAAAATGGAAGCTTATATCGACCAGATCAAAAAAGATGGCGACTCCGTCGGCGGTGTCGTGGAATGTATCGTAGAAGGCCTTCCGGTTGGACTCGGAAGTTATGTGCAATATGACCGCAAGCTCGACGGTCGGATCGCGCAGGCGGTGATGTCGATCAATGCGTTTAAAGGCGTTGAGATCGGGATCGGATTTGAAGCAGGCGTTCTCCGCGGATCCCAGGTGCATGACGAGATCATGTACGAGGATGGACGGGGATTTTATCGCGCCAGCAACCGTCTCGGCGGCTTTGAGGGCGGCATGACGAACGGAATGCCGGTTGTGGTGCGCGGGGTGATGAAACCGATCCCGACACTTTACAAACCATTAAAAAGCGTGGATATCGATTCGAAGGAACCTTTTACCGCACAGGTTGAACGTTCGGATGCTTGCGCCGTGCCTGCGGCAAGCGTGGTGATGGAGCATGTTGTGGCTTGGGAGATCGCCAAAGCTTTCCTTGAAAAATTCGGCGGCGATTCCATGGAAGAAATTCGGGCCAACTATGAAAACTACATGGCCCAATTGGAGAAATACTGATGATGAGAACCGTTCATGTGGAACTGGGGGAACGTTCGTATCCCATTTATATCGATTCGGGTTTGCTGCCAAAAGCTGCCGCGTATCTGATCAAGCATGGCATGTCGATGAAAAGCCCACATCTGATCGTCACCGACGATAAAGTTGCTCCCTATCATCTGGAAACTTTAAGGACATCGCTGGAGCAAGCGGGCTTCAAAACCGTTGTGTCCATCGTGAAGTCGGGCGAAGGCTCCAAGTCGCTGCAAGTGTTTGAAGAGGTCATGACCTCCGCGATCCAAGGCGGTCTTGACCGCAGCTCCTCAGTCATCGCCCTTGGCGGCGGCGTGGTGGGCGATCTCGCGGGCTTTGTCGCCGCTACATACATGCGAGGTATCGCATTCATCCAAATGCCGACAACGATTCTGGCTCATGACAGCAGCGTCGGGGGAAAAGTAGCGGTTAATCATCCGCTCGCCAAAAACATGATCGGCGCTTTCCATCAGCCTGAGTTGGTGCTGTACGATCTGGACACGCTGAAGACTTTGCCGCCGCGCGAGGTTTCTGCCGGTTTGGCTGAAATGGTCAAACACGGCTTGATAAAAGATCAGGCTTTTGCTTACTGGTGCAAAGAACATGCGGCTGAGCTGCTTGCGCTTGATCAGGATGCGCTGGGTTATGGACTTCAGCGCGGCGTTTCCATCAAAGCGGAAGTTGTGTCCCAGGACGAACGGGAGGGCGGCTTGCGCGCAATCCTTAATTTAGGGCACACGATCGGCCATGCCATTGAGGCCGTTGCGGGATACGGTGAATTTCTGCATGGCGAGGCCATTTCCATCGGAATGGCCGGGTCGGCGCTTCTGGCGGAAGCGCTCAGCCGGGGCGAAGGCTTGCATGCCGAAACGACGGCGATGTTAAAGGCTTTGAATTTACCGGTTGTCCTGCCGGACCATCTGAAAGAGGATGATCTGATGGCGGCCATGAAACACGACAAGAAATTCAAGGAAGGCACGATGATTTTCGTCGTGCCGGATTCCATCGGCTCCGTCAGCATTGTTAAGGATATTCCCGAGCAGTTGGTAAGAGATATCCTGAAGCAGCTTAGAAAAGGAGGGGAAGCACATGTTTAACAGGGGGATACGGGGAGCGACGACCGTTGAACACAACGATGAACAGGAAATTTTGAATGCGTCTGTTGAATTAATGCGAGAAATCGCTATTCGCAATGATTTGAATCCCGAAAATATCGGCTCGATATGGATTACGATGACCCAAGATCTCGATGCCGCATTTCCGGCCAAAGCGATCCGGCAGCTGGAAGGATGGGATCTGGTACCATTGATGTGCGCTGTGGAAGTTCCCGTCAAAGGGAGTTTGCCGCGCTGCATCCGGCTTATGGTACAGGTCAACACCGAAAAGAGCCAGAGCGAAATCAAACATGTTTATTTGAACGATGCGAAAAAACTGCGCCCGGACCTTGCGGCACCCAAAGTTTGATTTTTTTGCTTCCACCGCTTGCCAGGCCAATTGTTTATGCTGTATAGTGTTAGCTATATAGATCGAACCGGGATAGAGATCTTGGTTGATCTTTTGAGACGAGTAGAGTTGAGATGAGCTGAGTTGAGTATAGAAGAGCCGAGTCCAAGTGTGTAACGCGCTAATATTGGCACGTCCTGCAGCGAGATGCTTTTTTGTCGCATGTATTTTCTTCCCCGATGCTTATGCAGAGGTGGAGGAAACATGAATAGACGAAGGGCGTCATGAAGGTTGCGGACGACTCTTTCCATATACTTAATGAACGTCAAACCTCTACTTCGGTAGAGGTTTTTTTGTTTTATCAGTTTGGTTTTCGGTGTCCCCGCAAAGTATTTGGACTAAGCATCGAAGCATGGACTCCACTTTGTGGGGTTATTTGAAGATATAAGAAAGTATAAACTTCGGAGATCTCGCATTCTTATATCGCAAGAAAAATTACCGCTAAACGCGGTCTGTCTTCTATGAGAGTACGTCGATAGACGTTTTTCTTACGGGGGCCCCGCAAAGTAATCTGAATAACTCTTTGCGGGTTATTTTAACATCTACCTCGAACTCAAAAAAAGGAGGGAAACAAGAATGATGAAACCGGGTGTGGAACAGGTCATTAAACTGTCTCGCGAGTATAATCTAATCCCTGTTGCCAAGCGGCTGCTGGCGGATATGGAAACCCCCATCAGAATTTTTCAACGCTACGCGGAGCGCGATTGCGCATTTTTGCTTGAAAGTGTGGAGGGCGGCAGCCGCTGGGCACGATACTCTTTTATCGGAACCGATCCATTTATGATGATTTACGGCAAAAAAGGGAAAATCGTGCTGGAGAGAAGCGGCCGCAAGGAAGTCATGACAAGTAAACCGGTTGAAAAGCTGAAGGCGCTGCTCCGCAAGTACCGCAGCCCGAAGCTGGATGAGCTTCCTCCTTTTACGGGTGGCGCGATCGGATTTTTCGGATATGATTTGCTGCAGTATTACGAGAAACTGCCTGCGCATGCGGTGGATGATCTGGACATGGATGACATCAGGTTTATGTTTTGCGATACGGTGATCGTATTTGATCATATAAAACAGCAGATTTTGCTGGTCGGAAACGTTCATGTGCAAGAGGGAGACACGGATGAGGACATCCGGCGCAGCTATGCAAGAGTCGATGCGAGGCTGGCGGAGATTGCGCAGCGTCTAGAGTGCCAGGGACCCAGCGAAAATGTCAATGGGCGCGTAATTCCGCAGGACGTGGATTTGGGCGATATTAAGTCCAACATGACGAAGGAACAATATATGGCTAATGTGGAGCAAGCTCAGGAATATATTCGGGCCGGCGATATTTTTCAGGTCGTGTTGTCCCAGCGGTTTCACATCGAAACGGCAGTTTCCCCGCTGCATGTGTACCGGGTGTTGAGAACATTAAATCCCTCCCCTTATATGTATTATCTCAAAATGCATGAGGAAATCATCGTGGGTACCTCGCCGGAGGCGCTGGTCAAAGTGGATGGGGATCGGGTTGAAACACGGCCGATTGCGGGTACGCGTCCGCGCGGAGTTGATGAAAACGAAGACGAACGGCTTGCGGAGGAACTGCTCGTCGATGAAAAGGAACGTGCGGAGCATCTGATGCTTGTCGACTTAGGGCGGAACGATCTGGGGCGCGTCTCCAAATTCGGAACCGTCAAATGCGATATGTTTATGGAAATCGAGCGGTACTCCCATGTCATGCATATGGTTTCGAATGTCTCCGGACAGCTGCGGGACGACAAGGATTTCTTTGATGCTTTCCTTTCCTGTCTGCCAGCCGGGACGGTGTCGGGAGCGCCGAAACTGAGAGCGATGGAGATTATTGCGGAGCTGGAGCGGGAAGCACGGGGGGCATATGCGGGGGCCATCGGATATCTTGGTTTTAATGCCAATATGGACTCATGCATTACGATCCGGACCATTATTTTCCGTAAAGGGAGAGCTTATGTTCAGGCTGGGGCAGGAATCGTATGGGATTCGGTACCTGAGAAGGAATACGAGGAAACCGTCAATAAAGCGAAGGCGCTGCTCAAAGCCATCCGGACCGCGGAAGCGATGTTTCCCCCGGCTCATGCAGTAGAGAAGGAGCAGCTCAACCAGGATTATTTCTATGAATATACGCCATAAAAGGGTGAAGGAGGAGATTATATTATGAACAGCAGCGATATGATTCCTGTATATTTGAACCGGTTGATCCAAGGTGTGGATTTGACGCGTGAGGAAGCGCGCGCGTTAATGGCATCCATTATGGACGGGGGCGTGACCCAGTCGCAAATCGGTGCGCTCTTGATGGCGCTTCGGATCAAAGGGGAGACCGTAGAGGAAATTACGGGATTTGCGGAAGCGATGCGTAATGTGGCCAGCTCGGTGCAGACCGATAACGAAAGGCTGCTCGACACCTGCGGCACGGGCGGGTCGGGTATTCAAAAGTTCAATATATCAACGGCATCGGCCATCATCTCTTCTTCCGCTTCCGTGCGTGTGGCTAAACATGGAAACCGTTCTGCATCCGGGCGTGCAGGAAGCGCGGATGTGCTGGAGGCGCTTGGAGTCAACATTCATTTAAGCAGCGAGCAGGCCAGACGTTGTCTGGATGAAATCGGCATCTGCTTTTTGTTCGCCCAGCTCTATCATCCGTCGATGAAGCATGCGGCGGGCCCGCGGAAGGAGCTGGGCATCCGGACGGTGTTTAATATGCTCGGACCATTGACGAATCCAGCCGGGGCGGATCGCCAGTTGCTGGGTATTTACGACCGGAACCGCACGCAAACAATCGCTGAAGTGCTCCGGGAATTGGGCTCTAAGCGGGCGCTGGTGGTGACCAGTCATGACGGGCTGGACGAAATCAGCATCTCCGCGCCAACGCAGGTATCGGAGCTGCGCGATGGAGAGGTCCGCACCTACGAAATTCATCCACATGATCTTGGCCTTGATCTCCATCCGCTCGAATCCGTTCTGGGCGGGGATGCGCTGCAAAATGCCAAAATCGTGGAATCCGTTCTGCAGGGGGAGCGAAACCCGTATAGGGATGTCGTCCTCGCCAATGCAGGCGCGTGCATTTATGTATCCGGACTTGCCGACAGCATTGCAGAAGGAGTCGTCACCGCCGCCAAAAATATCGATAACGGCAGCGCATATGCCAAGCTGCAGCAGCTGATTCAAATGACAGGAGAGCTGAGTTATGTATCTTGATCGAATCGTTGAAACCAAACGTGAAGAAACAGCCAAGTTGGCTGCAACCTTATCCATCCCCCAGGCGCTGGAAACCATCGCGGGGATGCCTGCGACGAAAGGGTTTGCCAAAACGCTGACGGCCGGCAGGAAGCGTGATATGGGGCTGATCGCCGAAGTGAAAAAGGCATCGCCTTCCAAAGGGCTCATCCGTCCGGATTTCGATCCGGTCGCCATCGCTCTTGCGTATGAGGAAGCGGGGGCGGATTGTCTATCCGTCTTGACGGACGCCCCCTATTTTCAGGGAAGCAGCGAATATTTGCAGGCAGTACGGCAGGCGGTGAACCTGCCTTTGCTTCGCAAAGATTTCGTCATTGACGAACGGCAGATTTATGAAGCGCGCATACTTGGCGCGGATGCCGTTCTGTTGATCGCGGCGATTCTTACGCCGCAGCAAATCAGCACCTTTATGAGAACGGCTGCTTCGATCGGCCTCGATTCCTTAATCGAGGTGCACAGCTTGGAAGAGATGAAAACGGTGCTTGAACTGGAACTTTCGGAAGGCGTTTTGATCGGAATCAACAATCGCAATTTGCATACATTCGAAACATCCCTTGCCGCAAGCGAGTCGCTTGGCAAGCTGGTTCCGGAAGGGGTGCCGTTTATAAGCGAAAGCGGCATTTCAAGCGTGCAGGACATGGACTTTTTAAGAAACACGGGCGCATCCGGAGTGCTCATCGGGGAATGTTTTATGAGACAAAAAGACATCCAAGCCGCCGTCAACGCTTTAATGGGACCGGTGGGATCGGCAGCCAAGGAGGGCGGCGTATCTATTCATGAATAAGACGAAAGTAAAAATTTGTGGAATTCAGGGCGTTGAAGTGCTAAAATCTATAAATAAATTGCCTATCGATTATATCGGATTTGTTTTTGCCAAAAGCCGGAGGCAAGTTTCCCCCCAAGCAGCAGCTTCCATGATCGGCATGTTACAGCAATGGGAAAGGGATAGTTTCCCGCGCAGCGCAGGGGTGTTTGTCAATCCGGATATGAATCAGCTTGAAGACGTCATGTCCCATGCCAGACTGGATGTGATCCAGCTTCACGGCCAGGAAAGCCCGGAATTTTGCCGGGATGTCAAGGAGCGCTTTGATGTTGAGGTTTTCAAGGTTATTTCGGTCGGGTCTAAGTGTGGAACTGACGGAACATCCGCAGCGTTGGAAGAATACGCAGGTATCATCGATGCCCTGCTGCTCGATACCTTCGAACCGCATTATGGCGGCGGATCAGGGGCCACGTTCGCGTGGGACAAGATTCCATCATACCAAGAATGGACCAGGAATCAAGGCATACCGCTGTTTGTTGCCGGTGGCCTCGATTCTTCCAATGTTGGCGGTCTCATCCGCGATTATAATCCCGATGGAGTGGATATATCTAGCGGCGTAGAAACGAACGGGACCAAGGATCTCAATAAAATTGCAGCTTTTGTGGAAAGGGTGAAGTTGGCATGACTCAATTGCCGGATCAAAATGGACGTTTTGGCGAATTCGGAGGCCGGTTCGTTCCGGAGACTTTGATGAACGCACTGATACAGTTGGAGGAATCCTATAAGTTTTATGCGGAAGATCCTTCTTTTCAGGAGGAGCTTTCTTATCTTCTCAAGCAATATTCGGGCAGGGAAACGCCGCTTTATTATGCGGAGCGGCTCAGCAATCATTTGGGCAAGGCCAAAATCTATCTTAAACGCGAGGATTTGAACCATACCGGAGCCCATAAAATAAACAATGCGCTGGCCCAAGGCGTTCTGGCCAAAAGAATGGGCAAGCAAAAGGTGATTGCGGAAACGGGAGCGGGCCAGCATGGCGTCGCTACTGCGACCGTGGCGGCCTTGCTCGGCATGGAATGCAAGGTGTTTATGGGGGAAGAGGATACCAAACGCCAGGCATTAAACGTATTCCGCATGCAGCTTTTGGGCGCGGAGGTTGTGCCGGTTACTTCGGGATCGCGGACGCTTAAGGATGCCGGCAACGAAGCGCTTCGCTACTGGGTCAGCAATGTGGACGATACTTTTTATATTTTGGGTTCGGCGGTCGGGCCGCATCCGTATCCGATGATGGTGCGGAACTTCCAGCGGATTATCGGGGATGAAACCCGGCGCCAGATTCTGGAGACGGAAGGGCGTCTCCCGAACCATGTGGTTGCGGCAATCGGGGGCGGAAGCAATGCGATCGGCATGTTTTATCCGTTTATCGAGGATGAAGGAGTTGCGCTTGTTGGCGTCGAAGCTGCGGGCAAAGGCGTGGATACCGAGTTTCATGCCGCGACGATGAGCAAAGGAACCAAAGGAGTGTTCCAAGGCTCCATGAGTTATCTGCTTCAGGATGAGTACGGCCAGGTCCAGGAGGCTTTTTCGATTTCGGCAGGGCTCGATTATCCGGGGGTTGGGCCGGAACATTCGTATTTGAAAGAAATCGAGCGGGCGCAGTATGTTCCGATAACCGACCGAGAGGCGCTTGATGCGCTGCAGCTGCTGTGCCGCACGGAAGGCATTATTCCAGCGCTCGAATCTTCGCATGCGGTCGCTCAGGTCATCAAAATGGCGCCGAATCTAGGCAGCGACGACATTGTCGTGATTTGTTTGTCGGGACGCGGCGACAAAGACGTGGAGTCCATCATGGCGTATACGGGAGGGAAACAGGCATGAATTTGATCGATCAGACATTTGCCGGGTTAAAAGCGAACGGGCAAACCGCGCTTATTCCATTTTTGACGATCGGCGATCCTGACGTGGATACCTCGGTCGAGATCATTGCCACACTGGAAGCGGCCGGAGCCGATATCGTCGAGCTTGGCGTTCCGTATTCCGATCCCCTCGCCGACGGGCCGGTGATTCAGCGCGCATCCCAGCGCGCCCTCAAGCATCAGGTTAATATCTCCACCTGCATGCATGCGGCGCTTAAGGCGCGGACTGCCGGGGTCAAGCTTCCTTTTATCTTGTTTACGTATTACAATCCGGTGCTGCAGTTCGGAATGGACCGTTTTTTTGCAGAGGTGAAAAAGCATGACATCAGCGGACTGATCATTCCGGACCTGCCGGTGGAAGAATCCGAGGAATTAACCAAACTTGCGGAAGCGGCGGGGGTTCATGTGATTCCGCTGGTCGCGCCGACCTCGAAGGAAAGAATCAAGAGCATTGCGGCAGGGGCCAAAGGTTTTGTATACTGCGTATCCTCGCTTGGAGTGACGGGCGAACGCTCCAGCTTCTTCGAAGGGGTGGAGGATTTTATCGCCCAGGTCAAAGCATATACGGATGTGCCGGCAGCTGTAGGTTTTGGCATTTCTAGCGCCGAGCAGGCCGCCAAGTTCGCGCGGATTTGCGACGGCGTCGTCGTCGGCAGCGCGATCGTCCGCAAGATTGAAGAAGCCATTCCTTTGCTGCAAAATCCGGATACCCGTCAGGAAGGGCTCTTGCAAATACGTGAATTTGTGTCACAATTAAAAACATAAAATTTTGCTGAAAGTGAGTGGTGATGATGAGACCGAAATCGCAAATCGTGAATCTTCCGGTGTATCAACCGGGAAAACCGATTGAAGACGTGAAAAGGGAACTGGGCCTTGACGAGGTCATCAAGCTGGCATCCAACGAAAATCCGTACGGACCTTCTCCCAAAGTGAGAGAGGCTATTCTCAAGGAGATGGAAAATCTCAGCATTTATCCGGATGGAGGAGCCGTTGAACTGACAGCCGACCTGGCGGATTTTCTCGGTGTAAACACGGATCAGATCATTTTTGGCTGCGGTTCCGATGAAATCATCGCCCTGATTGCCCGCGCTTTTTTTGTTCCGGGTGACGAAACCATTATGGCTGACCAAACCTTCTCCGTGTATAAAAGCAATTCGGACATCGAAGGCGCGGTGAGTATTGAAGTACCGCTCGCAGATGGAAAACATGATCTGGATGCCATGCTGGCAAAAGTTAGTGACCGCACCAAGATCATTTGGATCTGCAACCCGAATAATCCGACCGGCACCATCTTGTCCGAGCAGGAGATGACTGCATTCTTAGACAAGGTGCCGGCGGATGTCATGGTCATTCTCGACGAGGCTTATTGCGAGTTCGTAACGGATCCTTCGTATCCGAACGGGTTGCAATTTCTTGAGAAATACCCCAATGTTGTCGTTTTGCGGACATTCTCCAAGATTTACGGCCTGGCATCCCTTCGTATCGGGTATGGGGTTGCACGCCCTGAGATCATCAAGCTGATCAATAAAGTCCGTGAACCGTTCAATACAACGCGTGCGGCACAAGCCGCGGCCAAAGCGGCGCTCAAGGATCAGGAGCACGTCTCGAATTGCCGCAAGGCCAACGCGGCGGGAATCGTTCAGATTCAGGAGGCATTCGATCGTCTCGGTCTGAAATATTTCCCGGCTCACGGCAATTTTATAATGGTGGATGTCGGCAAGCCGGGGGCAGAGGTTTTCGACTCGCTGCTCCGCAAAGGAATTATCGTCAGAGCCGGCCACAGCAAATATCCGACGTTTATTCGGGTATCGGTTGGTACAGAGGAACAAAATAAAGCATTTATCCATGCTCTTGAGCAAGTCTTAAATGAAGAGAAGGCACATGCTTGAGCAAGATGCGAACAATCAAGTGAGGTAACATGAGTACAAAAATAGCGATTTTCGGAGTGGGGCTGATCGGAGGTTCCCTGGCACTTTGTTTTAAAGGCAAGCCGGGGATTACCGTTGTGGGCCATGCCCACCGCCCTGCATCCGCGGAGAAATACATCAACCATGGCGTCGTTGACCATGCCACGATTTCGATCAAGGAAGCGGCCATGGATGCCGATTTTATTTTTTTATGCGTGCCCGTTGGCAATTTGGACGAGTATCTGACGAAGCTTAGTCAAATCCCTTTGAAAAAGGGATGCGTCATCACGGATGTCGGCAGTACCAAAGCAAGCATCACCGCGGCGGCGGAAAAGCTGGAATTCAAAGATGTCTATTTTATCGGAGGCCATCCGATGGCGGGTTCGGAGCGTTCGGGCGTCGAAGCGGCAACGCCGCTTTTGTTCGAAAATGCTTATTATGTTCTGACGCCTCCACCCGGGCTGCCTGATAAGGTTTATGAGTCGTTGGTGCTCCTGCTGGCCTACACGCGCGCGAAGATTGTTAAAGTGGACCCGATCGAGCATGACCGGATCGTGGGCGCCATCAGCCATCTCCCGCATATCATTGCGGTTGCGCTGGTCAACCAGGTGTGCGATTACAATGAAACCAACCCGCTGTACCGGCGGCTGGCGGCAGGCGGCTTCCGCGACATTACGCGGATTGCTTCCAGCGATCCGATCATCTGGCGGGATATCCTTCTGAACAACCGCGGGGTTATGCTGCAAATGTTATCGGACTGGAATAAGGGGATATCCGAGTTTATTGCGATGCTCGAAACGGAAGACGGGGAAGGAATTACCGGAGCTTTTGCGAAAGCCAATGATTTCCGTAGCGAGCTTCCGGAGCATCGCAAGGGCATGATTTCTTCGACGTTCGACCTCTACATTGACGTACCTGACCATCCTGGTATTATCGGCAAAATCACGACCAGACTTGGCGAGAACGATATCAACCTGAGCAATATCCAAATCATTGAGAGCAGGGAAGATGTGCCGGGCATCATGAAGCTGTCTTTCCGCCAGGAAGAGGATATGGAGCGGGCCAAAAAGGTATTGCAAAACATGGACTACAGCATTTCGCTGTAGTCCATGGAAATTTTTTAAGATTATAGACTTGCTTAAGCGGAGCCTTAAGTAATTTTATAATCGCAAGAAAAACATCAGCTAAAAGCAGCCTGTCTTCTTAGAAGTACATCGAAAGACGTTTTTCTTTTAATCAAGTTCAAATATAGGGTTGACAGAATGAAAACGTATACATATAATAAAAGTACAGTATGGTTTCTCTCCACTCCTATCCAAATAAATGGCACTATGTGCAGCCACCCATTGAGGGTGGTTTTTTTTTGAGATCATAGAAATATAAGTTTTTTGGGATCTTTACAAAGTATTGGGATAAGCATCGAAGCATAGGCTCCGCTTTGCTGGGTTATTTTGCGAAAATGATGATGGTGGTGGCGGATAATGGTTATCAAAGGAGGATATATTTATGGAGTTTCGTGACAGGAATGTCCGGCTGAGTGATATTGCTTCATTTATTGCAAAGCTTAACCAACAAAAATCGCATCACATTGGTTATATCGGGGACCAAGAAGAAGAAATAAAAGATTGGATCATGAGTGAATTCCCGAGCGAGGATAAGATGGGCCGTTCGTTTACGCTTGCCTACGAAAATGGTCAATTAGCCGGCGTATTAGGATTTAATGCGGACCTCCATAAAGGAAATGCTGAAATTTGGGGACCGTTTGTTTTGGAAAGCCATGAGGACTTCTGGACTGTTTCGAAACAGCTATGGGATATCGGCGTTCAAAAGCTCGGAGGCGAAATATCGGAATTTCGCGGTTTTTACAACAGGGAGAACACGAGGGGGAGGATGTTTATCGAAAGGCTCGGCGCGAACAAGATCAATTAGCAAATAATCATGAATAAGAAGAAACCAAATGCCGCTCATACAAAAACTCTAGATGGGGTTCAAGAAATTACTCCTGAATATTATTCAGAGTTTATTCAGCTTCACGATAAGTCTTTTCCGAATACATATTATACCGGCAAGGAAATTCTGGACTTGTTGAATGAAAATAATAAGTTATTTGTATGCATTAAACAAGAATGTCTTGCGGGTTATTGTTATATAAGCGGGAATCCGGCGTTTCAGGAAGGAAACATCGAATTTATTGCAGTGCCCGATGAGTTTCGGAAGCAAGGGATCGGCAAGGATTTGCTGTGCAAAGGGTTGGACTTTTTATTTTTTGATCTGGACGTAGAGGAAATAACGATGTGTGTTGATTTTAGCAATCAGGGTGCCATCCGACTATACGAAAGCGTGGGCTTTAACAAGGAAGATGTGCTGGACTATTATAAAGTAAAAATTTAACGCTCCTTCAGGGGCGTTTTTTTGTTAATTTAATCCATGCCAAAAAAATATGAAATTTCAGCAACCTTTTTGCGGGCTAAACCGTCTAATAGAGTACTAAGGGCTTTTTATTCGACAAAAAGCTTGCTGTAGCGGCATGGAATGGCAGCGTACGCGAGCTAAAACTGACTATCTTTCTTTAATATGTTACAATATGATAGATATTTTTGTAGAATCTTTGGGGAAATTGCCATTACATAAGGTTTGTGAACATGCAAACCGCCCACATAAAATATTTTGACCGCAACTTTTTACTGCCCGTTCGGTACTAATATACGACTGAATCGAACGGGTATGTTTTTTTGTACGGGCGAGGAGGTTACATAAAAATGACGGATTCCCAGATGATTAGGGAAATCAAGGAGGGCAATGTTGAGCTCTTCTCTGAATTAATGCGCCGTTATCAGCGGAAAATTTTGGCTTTTGTTTATCATATGCTCAGAAGCTCCCACTTGGAGCTCATGGCTGAAGACTTATGTTCCGAAACATTCTACAAGGCTTTTCGAAGCCTGCATTCTTTCCGGGAAGTGGACGCTTCCTTCTCAACTTGGTTGTATACCATTGCTCGCAATACGGTGCTCAGCGAGTTGAGAAAGCAAAAAGGAGCGCATATTCCGTTGGAAGAAAGTGGGGTCAACCCGGCGGCGCCAGCCGAGATTGCTCCGGAACAAGCGATTCTGCGCAATGAAAAAGTGGAGCTTGTCCGCGAGGCCATTAATAATCTACCGGAGAAACAACGGTCTGCCTTAATCCTTCGGGAATACGACCAACTGGACTATCAGGAAATAGCCGATATATTGGGACAAAGCGTCAGTTCGGTAAAATCCTTGCTGTTCAGAGCCCGATCCAGTGTTAAAGTACAACTGGAACCGTATTTTTATGAGTATAACTTTGAACAATACGAAGGGATGAAAAGCAGATGACTTGCGATGAGGCTCAAGAAATATTCGGGCTGATATCGGACTTGAAAGAAACGGATTCAAGATGGAGCGAACTCGAAGAGCACATTGCTGAGTGCAGCGACTGTGCGGCTGAATTCGATTTATGGATGGATAGCCGCAGCTATGTTTTGGATTTGCAAGTGGAAGCTTTTGAAGAGAAAGCGGAAGAAATTAACCGCAACGTCATGGACCGCATATACCGCGAATCCCCCTGGCTTATTCCGGATCAAAGCAAACCGTTTGAAGTGCCTGCTTCAACAAGAAGGCATTTCTCGTTATGGATTGCGGGTTCCGTGATGATTTTCTTGAGCAGCGTTCTCTATTTTGTAGTTATGGGTAAGTCTTCTCCCAAAGAAACGGCCGAAGCCGCGACGGGGATTTTGCCGACAGGGATTGCCGGGAGCGCGGATATGAGCCATTTTAGCTATGATATCCCTGTGACGAACAGCGGTATCATTGAACCTTTTGTGGTTGGAATGGGGCCTTCCCATCCGCAATATTGGATGATTCTTTCGGTGCTTGGAGTAGCGATGGCGCTGATTTCCCTGCGGAGATTAAGCCATATGCGCAAATAATCAGACATTTGACTTGAATCAAAAGGTGGAACTGACATATGATGATTGGTTTGATCCGGCATGGTCAAACAGATTGGAATGTTCTTGGCAGGATCCAGGGACAAAGCGACATTCCGCTTAACGAAGAAGGCAGGAGACAAGCGGAGCTTCTTGCCGCGAGGCTAATGAATGAACCTTATACTTGGGATTTCCTGATCAGCAGCACTCTTTCCCGTGCGGAAGAGACAGGAAAGATCATTGCGTCCAAGCTGAATATCCCCGTGATCGAACCTGATTCAAGGTTAAACGAAAGGTCTTTTGGGCAGGCAGAAGGACTAACCCTTGCGGAGCGGGAGAATAAATGGGGCAGGGATTGGCATTCGCATGAGCTGGGGCAGGAGAAGGATGAAGAGATTCAATCCCGCGGTTTGGCGTTTATGGAGGCTATGTGGAACAGTTACCCGGATAAAAATATGCTGGTCATTACGCATGGAGGTTTCCTTGCCCAACTGTACCGCTGCCTCTATAAGGACCGTTATACGGAGCGTATCGGCAACTTGTCTTTGACCATTCTCGAGAAAACGGACTTGGAGTGGGTTCCGCTTCTTTACAATTGCACACGGCATCTCATGGAAAACAAAGAATAATCTGAACTTCGTTCGGGTTATTTTTTTTGTGTCCGCCGAATAAAAATTGTAATAATTCCCATAATGGTATTAAAACGGCGAGGCGATCAGAGATGAATTTAGCGGATATGCTGACATATGCCGATATCGGCCAGTTGACTACCATTGCGGAGCATTATGAATGCGAATGCAAACGGAATTCAAAGCATGAACTGATCCAGAGCATTTTGGTTATGCTAAACCGCAGGGAATTTATCGAACAACAGGTCAGCCGCAGTTCGGCCAATGATTTACGGTTTCTGAACATCCTTTTGTTTGATGGCCGCAGTTCTTACAGCCTGGAAGAGCTAAAAGCGCTGATTGGACAAACCGCTTTTGACGGTAAGTTGGAGGACAAGCAGAAGACGGAAAGTCCCCGTGAAGCCATTTCGCGCTACAAACGGAGCGGGTGGTTGTTCAACGGTATGACTAACAGCACTAAATATCTGTTTCAAATGCCTAATGATTTGAAAGATCGATTTAGGCATGAGTTCGGGATTATGCTGCGCAAGCAGGTATGCAGAACAAGCGAGCCGAGCATGTACCGCGAGGAACAGAATTTATGTGCGGACGACCTGGCGCTTTTTCTGCGGTATGTGCGGGATCAACATATCGATCTGAATCAGGAATACATCATGTACCGCCGGAATCAGCAGCAGGTGATGGAATCGCTGCATGTGAGCGAGCCGCTTGTCACCAAAGGCGGATGGCGTTTCGGATACGGACGAACGTTCAGCTCCTATCCAAACCGGTTTGCCTTGCTGTATGACTTCGCCTACTATCACGAATACATTGCGGAAGATGGAATGAAGCTGAGCTTGACTCCGAAAGGAACGGCGGTTTTGGATGGCGGTATGAAGGAGAGCATGGTACAAATATTTCGTTTCTGGCTAAGGCTCTATAAGCAAGCCATACCCAACCTTGTCTCTTTGGTATATTGGACAAGCGAATGCGCCAAGGAATGGATTACGGTATCGTCCCTGCACCAAGCGATCGGTTGGCTGATCAAGCCATATTATTACGATACTGCTGAATCAATTCTAAATGAACGGATCCTGAAGATGATGCTGCATTTGGGGCTTCTTCGGATCGGTGAAAACGAGGAAGGCGGCGCGGTGGTGCAAATGACGGCTTGGGGACTGAAGCTAGCCGGAAAAAGCCCGGTTCTGGGTGGAGGCAAGCTGCAAACAGCGATTGACAAGAGTTGGTAAGTGTTGTTAAAATCACTCCCAAAGTTAGGAGTGATGAGAATTGTTATTGCGATATGGTCAAAATATGCCTAAGCTTCATCCTTCGGTCTATGTGGCCGAAGGTGCAAAAATTATCGGTGACGTTCAAATCGGAATGGATTCCACCGTTTGGTTCAATGCCGTTCTCAGAGGCGACATGGCGCCGATCGTGATCGGCGACCGCTGCAATATCCAGGATGGGACGGTCGGACATGTGAATACGGATCAGCCGCTGATCCTGGCGGATGACGTATCCGTTGGCCATTCCGCCATCATTCACGGATGTACGATAGGTAAAGGTACATTAATCGGCATGGGGGCCATTGTACTCAACGGAGCCGAGATTGGAGAATATGCTTTAATTGGAGCAGGTTCGATCGTAACCGAAAATAAAAAAATCCCACCCTATACGCTTTCCTTGGGAACTCCCGCTAAAGTGGTTCGCGAATTGACGGAGGCGGATTTGCAAAGAATGTACCGCACGACGCAAAATTACGTGGACAAGGGAAAGGAGTATAGGATGTTTTAAACCAATGCTTGGAGGTGCATCCTATGGATAAAATGAAAGCTACGTATGAAGTCATGTTGGGGCTCGCTGCTGAAATGATATGGGACGAGGCGCTTCGCAAACACCGGAGCGAGGAGCTGTATCGGGAGATCGATAGGGCGCTAGCCTCCGGCGACGAGTCGGCTTTCCGCAATCTAACGGATGAACTGAAATTGTTAAATTAAAATTCGAAAGAAAATGCAGCAGGCTTTGAGGGCGGTGAAGACATTTCATCTTCATGGGTTAAAGCTCCTGCATTTTCTTTTTTTGTTTAAGATCAAGTATAACCTCGGGGAAGAACATCGTGATATCGCAAGAAAAACTACCGCTAAAAAACAAGAAAAACTACCACTAAAAGCGGCCCTCGCTTCTTAGAACGTACGTGGTTAGACGTTTTTCATATGCTCAGGAATAATATACAATATAATGGAGAAAAATGAATGGGAAGGATGAACAACATGAAATTCAGTGAAGTGGACGGGGCGTCTTGGCAGGAACTGCAGCCGTATTTTGACACCTGTCTTATTCCTTATACCGGTTTGACCGGAGGAGAAAATCCGATGGAGGCTACGGCAGCGCTTGAACGGCTGCGGGATTTCTTGGATTTGGCTGAGATTCCGTTTAAGGGAAGAATCATTACATATCCGGCATTCCAATATGGATTGCAAGAAGATCTATCACTTTTAAATGAAATTTGCAAGCAGATCAAAAGTACGGGATTTAGGCATGTGATCGTGATGTCCGCCGACTGCGGGCTTCCGGAGAGCGATCTGCCCGAAGTCGATCTGATCCTTGCCCTGCCTGAGTTCAAAGGCTTGGAGGGTAAAGAATTGGGAGCGATGATACAAGCAAAAATACAAACTTTATGGAAAAGTGAACAATCGGTGAAATTGTGACAAAAATCCAACAATTTAGCTGGTTAATTCTTCAACTATTCCATAAATAGACCTGGATATTCTTGACGGTCTTATAAGGCTAATATATTATTATTATGTCCTAGTTAGTCGTGTGATAATAATCATTGAAAGCACTTAAAGAATTGGTTGACAAAGGGGGTTGAAAGACAATATGAACAACCAAAATGACCATCATGAACCATCTGAGAAACCACCCGGGCGCAAAGAAATGTCCCGTCGACAATTTCTGGCTTATACTTTAGGTGGTGCAACCGCATTTATGGCTGTGGGCCCTGTATTGCCAATGGTGCGGTTCGCAGTTGATCCGATTCTGCATAAAAAGGGTGAAGGCGAATTCATCAAGGTCGTGGAAACGAGCAAAATTACGAACGAACCTCAGGAATTCTCTTTTGAACTTCAGCAGCAGGATGGATGGTATGCGAGCAAGGCCACATTAACGGCCTGGATTCGTAAGGATGAAAAGGGAAAAATTTATGCGCTTTCACCGATCTGTAAGCATCTTGGATGTACGGTCGGCTGGAACAACGATAAAAATTTCCCGGACGAGTACCACTGCCCATGTCACGGCGCGCGTTACGACAAACTCGGCAAGAACTTGGCTGTAGCCCCTAAACCGCTCGATACGTATAAAATAAAGGAACAAGACGGTTGGGTGTATTTGGGACAGGTTGAGCCAAATACTGAAGTGAAATAGGAGGCGTAAATTCGGATGTTTAAGAATGTCTACAACTGGATTGATGAACGTCTTGATGTCACGCCGATTTGGAGAGACGTTGCCGATCATGAAGTGCCTGAGCATGTAAACCCGGCTCATCATTTCTCCGCATTCGTATACTGTTTTGGCGGATTGACGTTTTTTATCACGATCATTCAAATCCTGTCAGGGATGTTCCTGACCATGTATTACGTGCCTGACATCATAAACGCTTACAACAGTGTTGAATACCTGCAAACGCAAGTGGCTTTCGGCCAAATCGTCCGCGGTATGCACCATTGGGGCGCGAGCCTTGTAATCGTAATGATGTTCCTGCACACCATGCGCGTGTTCTTCACAGGTTCCTACAAAGCTCCTCGTGAAATGAACTGGGTGGTTGGTATGCTTATTTTCTTTGTAATGTTGGGGCTTGGACTTACAGGCTACCTGCTTCCATGGGATAACAAAGCTTACTTTGCTACCAAGGTTACCCTGGAAATCGCGAATTCCGTTCCATGGCTCGGACCAATTATCAAGGAATTGCTTCAGGGCGGAACCATCGTAGGCGCCGAAACGCTAACACGCTTCTTCGCGCTGCATGTATTCTTCCTTCCGGCCGTATTGCTCGTACTGTTGGTGGGACACTTTATTATGATCCGCAGACAGGGCATTTCCGGTCCACTATAAGAAGAAGGGAGGAATATCGATGGCACACGGGAAAAATACGAAAGAAAAAGTTGTGTATGTTGGAGATTCCCGCGTTAAAAAAGGCGCCGGATTTATTACTCCTCCAGATTACACCGCGTATCCTGGCAAATCGGAAGCGTTCATCCCGAACTTTCTTTTAAAAGAATGGATGGTTGGCGTTGTTGTGCTTGTGGGCTTTTTGGTGCTTACCATTGCTGAGCCGGCACCGCTGTGGTTTCCTGCGAATCCAAGCGCATCCATTATTCCGATGCCGGACTGGTACTTCTTGTTCTTGTATCAGTATTTGAAACTGCCATACGCATCCGGTGACTATATCGTACTTGGTACGATTGGCGTAACAGGCGTAGCATTCGGTTCACTGCTGCTCGCTCCTTTCCTTGATACAGGAAAAGAGCGCCGTTTCTACCGCAGACCGATCGCCTCGTCGCTGATGTTTCTTTCTTTGATTGCAATCGTGTACTTGACGAACAGTGCATGGCATCATTATAAAGTGGAAATGGCTGACTCAGGCCAAGTTCCTGAGAATATCCAGCGCGAAGAAAAAGCTGCCGAGAACAGAGCCAAAGGTCTTCCGACCACGAGCGGCAATCAGCAGAAAGAAATCGCAATTGTCGATAAAGACAACCCGGCGATGGAATCCTTCAAGAAAGCGGGCTGTATCGCATGCCATGCTGCAGATATGAAGGGTGCCAGCGGACCATCGCTTCGCGGAGTCGGCGACAAGCATGATAAAGACGCGATCTTGAAAATTATCAAAGAGGGCTTTAACGGTAAGATGCCTGAAATGTACACCCAAGCAAAAGGTGCGGGCCTGACCGATAAAGATATTGATAATCTGGCCGATTGGCTGTCCAAACAAAAGGCTGAAGCCAAGTAAGCCTAAATATACTTATACAGGGATTTGTACATAAATCCTTTCATCTAAACCTGATCGTGAAAGCGGTCAGGTTTTTTTGAAATAATGGCAATGGTCTGAAATCGCGGGGCCTGGCAGGACTTTCGCGAATTCATCAAAGATGCAGCATACGTAAGGAGGGATGCTGGTGTCCATTTCGTTTTTTTGGAGCCGTGCATTTTTAACAAACCGGTTTGTTTTATGGTTGCTTTTTTGGTGCAATCTGGTAGGGACAATTTACGGTTATATGTGGTATGGGGCGCAAATGAAATATACTCTGACCCATCATCCGATTTGGCAGGTTATTTTCGTCCCGGACAGTCCGACGGCCAGTCTGTTTTTTACGATTGGAGTTTTTTTTCTTTTATATCCTCCAAAGTCGCCGTTTGTAAAGGGATTCAGTTTTTTGATGGAATCACTGGCTGTCGTAACCTCTGTAAAATACGGAATTTGGGCGGTTAGCATCATTTTTGCCGGGGCTGTTTACGGGGATCATCTCGTATGGCAGGATTGGATGTTGGTAGGCTCCCATCTGATTATGGTCGTGGAGGCGCTGCTTTTCGTACGTTTTTTCCGCTTCGGTGCGATGATGCTTATTCCTGCGGCGGTATGGACTTTTTTGAATGATATCGTGGATTATACATACGGCGTTTTCCCGTGGCTTCCGCCCCAATTAAATGACCATCTGTTGGGGGTTCAATATTTCACGCTTAGCTTGACCCTGTTCAGCGTGTTGATCTCCTGGGCAGCCGTCCGTTTTGCCAAACGCAAATTCATATAGCTTGTTCTACGCCCATCCCTTCTGCCATACATTTACGGTAGGAGGGATGTCCTATGCTGCGGAAAGTATCGTTACATTTCAATCTGACGATCAGGATATGGATATTGATTTTCACTGTATTTATCACCGCGCAAACGGGGGAGGTTCATGCTCTTGATGGACTGGCGACTACTGCATCCGGTTCATCGGCAGAAGCCGTTAAGCAGGCGCAGAATTTAAGCCAAACCGTAGAACGGATGTATCAGCATGTCCTCGAAGGAAATATCAATCTTGTGAATCGGGATCTTGCGGAAGTGAATTCCATTTTCGAAAACTCCTCGCTGCAGAAGCTGACTTCGGTGGAAGGCATACATGCGCTGTCGGAAAGCATCATTGAAATGAAGGCGGCCGTAGCCCGGGTAAAAATCGATAAGGAGCAGTGGTTCACGGCTTCGGCCAAACTGAGAATGGCTGCAGACGCTTTAAACAATCCCAAGCAGCCGATGTGGCTTCAATATTATAAGCTGATCCGCGAGGAACTTAGCAAGATGAAATCAGGGGTGGACAAAGGCGGTTTTTTGGCTGTAAAAGAGGCCTATGAGCGTCTTCAGAATCATTATGAGGTCATCCGTCCGGCCGTCGTGATTCAGCGCAAGCAAGCTGACGTAACAATGGCGGATTCCTGGCTTTCCTACGCCGGAGGACTGGTTAATGCCGTTCAACCGAACCCTGCTGATTTACACAGCATGATTGATCAGGGAGAGGAAATGTTCAATGGATTGTTCGGCAAGAAAAAAGATTATCCGGCGCTGGCTCCTCTGGAGCAAACTGACAACTCCTGGCCTTGGCTTGTAGGGGGCGGCGCTTTTATCTTTGTTATTTTGGTTTATACTGCATACCGTAAATATAAGGGGGAACAAAACAGCATGAAACCTATGACCCCCAAATGGTGAAGCCAAGCTCCCTGAACGAGAAGTTCAGCGGAGCTTTTTTTGGCAGTATAGAATTTATAAGTTTTTTTGGGGGTCCCCGCAAAGTATTTGGAATAAGCATCGAAGCATAGGCTCCACTTTGTGGGGTTATTTTGGTGATTCTAAAATGAATCGTTTTAAGCGGAGCTTAAGCTCGGTTGCCTCTATCCGTTCATAATCATTGGTTCGATTTTTATAGAATTAGTTTTCCTTGAAACCTTCACCGAGCACATCATGAACATCATTGATAATGACAAAGGCTCGGGGGTCTATCGATTTGACAATTTCATTTAATCTTCGGATTTCATGTCTGGCAACAACGCAGTAGACCATATGCTTGGCCTGCTTGGAATAGGCTCCGATAGCGGGAATGAGTGTAACGCCCCGATCCATCTCGGCTGTGATTTTATCGGCGATATCCGGCGCATGATCGCTTATAATAGTAAAGGCTTTGGCGGCATAAGCCCCTTCCTGGATGAAATCGATCACTTTGGAAGCGATGAACACGGCGACAAAGGTATATAATATTCTCTCTTTCGGAATAAAGAAAAGGGAGGCGCCGATGATGATGATATCGATGGCCAGGATGATCTGGCCCATGCTCCATCCAAATTTACGGTTGCAGATTCTGGCGATAATATCGGAACCGCCTGTCGTACCGCCGAAACGGAATACGATGCCAAGTCCAGCTCCCAGCGTCACGCCGGCATAAAGGGAAGCAAGGATATAGTCGTGTTCGGTCCGAAAAGGCTCAATCCAGCCCGCATTTATCATTTTTTCGAAAAACCATAGGAAAAAGGTTAATGAAGCAACGCCAACCCCCGTATAGATCATCTGTTTGCCGCCAAGGATTTTCCAGCCCAGAAAAAAGAGCGGGATATTGAGCAGCAGGGTCGAGAGAGCCGGAGGCATGTTAAATGCGTAGTTAAGGAGAACCGTTACGCCGGTGACTCCACCCTCCATCAATTGGTTGGGAATGATAAAATACAATAATCCGAAAGCGTAAACGGCAGTTCCGAATATGATCGGAAATACCGTTTTCATAGATGAGAACCATTTGGATACTTTCATAAGACCCCTCGCATAACTTAAGTTAGGAAGAATATGGAATGTTCTTCTCTCCAATCATAGTATACCTTTTTCCATGCGGATTTAAAAAATATTTGTTTTCATTTCTGCTTTGCGATAACATATGGAGTAAACTGATAACCTGTTTTATAGGGTACAGAATAGATGTGTAGAGAAGGGGGATGGTTCATCCAGATGGAGAAATCTTTGGCTGAAATGCAGAAGGAAGTTGACAGATATATTTCACAGTTCAAAGAAGGATATTTCAGTCCTTTATCCATGTTGGCGCGAATGACGGAAGAGGTCGGCGAGCTGGCGCGCGAGGTGAACCATAACTTCGGCGAAAAGCCGAAAAAATCGACGGAAGAGGAGAATTCCATCGAGCTTGAGCTCGGAGATATTCTGTTCATTACGATATGTTTCGCCAATTCTTTGGGTATTGACTTGACCGAAGCGCATGACAAGGTTATGCACAAGTTCAATACGCGTGACGCCGATCGCTGGACGAAAAAGGACACCGAATAAGCCTGCCATACATATGCTGTACAATAGCCCGCAACAATAGGGGGGAGTACGGCAGAATGAAATCTGAACAATTTGTCAGAAATGCTTATTACTGCATTTTGCAAAACGATTTCAAAGGGGCGTTGCAATGGTTCGAAGCGGCAGCTGCCGAGGATCCGGATTCCGCGGAGATCCATTACCGGTGCTCCGTGACATATGCAAGAAGCGGCAGGCTTGATAAGGCGTTCGAGCATGCGAAGCTGGCCTGTGAACTGGATCCCGGGAAATCTGAGTATTTGTTAAATCTTCAGCATTTGCAATCGATGAGGCTGGTGCAGGAAGCAAAGAAAGTGATTGACTCGGGCGTGGCGCCTGCCAGCGAATTATATCAGATGATATCCGTATTAAAGGAAGCTGTTCGGCTCGACCCTCTGTGCGAGGAAGCTTATATTTGGCTTGCGGTGGCATACAGCCAGTTAAATGAACATGCGCAGGCAATTGCTTCATTAAAAGAGGTGATCGCCCTACAGCCCCAGGATCAGGGATTGATTGATATGCTCGATCAGCTCAAGAACCGGCTCAGCGTATATTTACATGATTCCTGAAGGTAACAGGGGATTTGACGAAAAACAGAAAGCACTTAGAAAGCGGGGGGAAGCTGATGTCAAATCAGATAAAAGTTGCAGTAGCAGGGGCAGCCGGAAGAATGGGAAAAGAAGTCGTTAAGCTGGTTCTGGAGGATGCGGATTTACAGCTGGTAGCAGCTGTGAACCGCTCCCAGGAAGGCTTGGACGCAGGTACGCTTGTCGGACTGCCGGCTTGCGGCATTAAGCTGACAAACGATCTGGAGCTAGCATTAATTGAAACGAAGCCGGACGTGCTGGTTGATTTCACGACGCCGCAATTTGCGTATCCGAATACGGCTTTGGCGGTTGCCCATGGCGTTCGCCCGGTTGTCGGGACAACTGGCTTCACTCCCGAACAAATCGAAGAGTTGGACAAGCAGTGCCAAAGCAAGGGAATCGGCGGATTAATCGCGCCTAACTTCTCGATCGGCGCGATCCTGATGATGAAGTTTGCCGCCCAGGCAGCGAAATATTTCCCTCATCTGGAGATCATCGAATATCATGGCGACCAGAAGCTGGATGCTCCTTCGGGAACGGCCATCAAGACAGCCGAGTTAATCGCGCAAAACCGCGAAGAGATCCGCCAAGGCAATCCAAAAGAAGAAGAAACGATCGATGGCGCACGCGGCGGATATTATAACGGCTTCCGTATTCACAGCGTCCGTCTTCCGGGTGTATTTGCCCAGCAGGAAGTTATTTTCGGCGGGTTCGGTCAAACTTTGAAGATTCGTCATGATTCTTATGAACGTGCGGGTTATATGCCTGGCGTAAAATTGGCGATTGAAAAGGTAATGGGCTACACGGGCATGGTTTACGGCTTTGATCACTTTATCGAATAGCTGCGCAAAAGGAGTGGAACATAATGAAAATCGCATTTATCGCACATGACCGCAAAAAAGATGAAATGGTCAATTTTGTTACGGCTTATGAAAACGTATTTCATGGCCATGAGTTGTATTCTACCGGAACCACAGGCAAACGGATTATGGAAAACACGGACCTGAAAATTCATCGTTTTATGTCGGGCCCGCTTGGCGGCGATCAGCAGATCGGGGCGCTCGTGGCGAAAAATGAGATGGATTTGATCATTTTTCTGCGCGACCCGTTGATGGCGCAGCCGCATGAACCGGATATTAACGCGCTGCTTCGGCTTTGCGATGTCCAGGGCATTCCGCTCGGCACCAATATCGCGACTGCGGAGATTTTGGTGAAGGCGCTGGATCGCGGCGATTTTGCGTGGCGTGAGCTGGTACATAAGTACAAGCCTGGTGTCGATGAATGAGCGAAACGCTTGATATTTTAGTTTTTGGCGCTCATGCGGACGATGCCGAAATCGGCATGGGCGGCACGATCATCAAACATGTGGAAGCAGGATATCGCGTAGGCATCTGCGACCTGACCTTTGCCGAAATGTCTTCGAATGGAACACCCGAGCGGCGGCGGCAGGAAGCCGATCGCGCAGCCAAAGTTTTGGGACTGGCCATGCGGAGCAATTTGGGGCTGCCCGACCGTGGTCTTTTTGTTACCCCTGAGCATGTTGAGGCCATTACGGCGGAAATTCGCCGGCACTCGCCGCGAATCGTGTTTGCACCCTATTGGGAGGACCGCCATCCGGATCATGTCGCCTGCAGCAAGCTGGTTGAAGAAGCCGTATTTAACGCCAAACTTCGGCGTTATTTGCCGGATCAGCCCGCTGTGCTTGTTAACCAACTATACTTTTACTTCATTAATGACATGGGACGGACCGATTTGATGGTGGACATTACGGCTCAGCAGGAGAAAAAGGAGCAGGCTTTATTATGCTATCGCTCCCAATTCGAAAGCGCGACGAGTGAGCCTGATTCCGTTTCGACTCCGCTAAATCAAGGATATATCGAACGTGTACGGTCCCGGGACAAGCTTACCGGGCAGCGCAGGTTAATTCCCTATGCGGAAGGTTTCGCAACGCGGTCGCCTTTTCTGGTGGACAAATTTATGAAGGATTCCCATTAAAACAGTCAGGGCTGATCTTCAGATATGAATTGGAGGTCAGTTCTGGCTATTTGACTCTTTAGGGCAACAATAAAAATATGATCATCACCTAGTTTGGGTAGGGAGGTAGATGGAATTGAGCCAACCATTAAAAATCGGTATCACATGTTATCCTTCCCTCGGCGGTTCAGGCGTTGTGGCTACCGAACTTGGCAAGCTGCTGGCCGAAAAAGGCCATCAGGTCCATTTTATTACGCACAGCATACCGTTTCGTTTGGGAGGAACTTTTGATAAAAATATTTTTTATCATGAGGTGGAGGTCAGTGATTATTACGTATTTCGTTATCCGCCTTATGATATGTCTTTGGCTACCAAAATGGCGCAAGTTGCCAAAATCCAGGAGCTTGACATTCTGCATGTCCATTACGCGGTCCCGCATGCTGTCTGCGCGTTTCTTGCCAAGCAGATGGTCGGCGACCAGTTAAAGGTTGTCACGACGCTGCATGGTACGGATATTACCGTGTTGGCGCAAGACGAATCGCTTAAAGACCTAATCAGGCTTGCGATTAACGAAAGCGATGCCGTGACGGCGGTTTCGCAGGATTTGATTAACGAGACACGTGATGTGCTGGATATTACAAGAGATATCGATTTAACCTATAATTTTGTGGATAAACGGATTTATTATCCGCGGGATACAACTTCGCTCCGTAATGATTTTGCCGAGCCGAATGAGAAAATTGTGATGCATATCTCGAACTTCCGTCCTGTAAAACGGGTAGGTGACGTAGTTGATATTTTCGCGAAAGTCAATGAAAAGATCCCGTCCAAGCTGCTCTTCGTCGGGGAAGGACCGGATCTGCCGAAGGTGCAGTGCAGAATCCGGGAGCTTGGTCTGCAAGATAAAGTGTTTTTCCTCGGCAAACAGGATGAAATCGCGCAGGTCATCTCGCTTGCGGACGTGCTGCTGCTTCCTTCGGAGAAGGAAAGCTTCGGTTTGGTTGCGTTGGAGGCGATGGCCTGCGGAGTGCCGACCGTCGGTTCGACTGCAGGGGGAATTCCTGAGCTTGTCGTTCATGGGGAAACCGGATTCCTGGCTCCCGTCGGTGATACGAAACGCATGGCGGATTATACCATCCAGCTGCTCTCGAACGAAGCGCTCGCCGCGACCTTTAGAGAAGCCTGTCTGAAAAGGGCCTGCCGCGATTTTTGCGATGGTCTGATCACGAATAAATACGAGCAAATATACAATCGTGTGCTGGGGCGTGAAATTTCGGAGTTGAGCCCGGTACGCTGTTAACCGGAGTGTGAGGAACGTTAGGCAGGGGGTTATTTGATTTTGGTTAGCTGGAAACAGGCTGATAAGGAGATGGCCCGGTATGGGCGGGAAGTGCTTGCCAAACTTCTTGAGCATGGACACGAAGCCTATTGGGTAGGCGGCTGCGTCAGGGATGAGCTTATGGGCAGACCGGTGCATGACATGGATATAACAACATCCGCACGTCCGGAGGAAGTGGAGTCCTTGTTTGAGAAGACGGTGCCTACGGGAATTGAGCATGGAACGGTTACGGTTTTATGTCATTCTTATGCTTATGAAGTAACGACCTACCGTGTCGAAGGGGCCTATGAGAAGCACCGCAGGCCGCTTGAGGTGGAATTTGTAAGCGAGTTGAAAGAGGACTTGCGGCGGCGTGATTTCACGATCAATGCCATGGCACGGGCAATCGACGGCTCGATCATGGACCCTTATGATGGTCAGAAGGATCTGGGCAAAGGTCTCATACGCTGCGTAGGGGATGCCAGAACCCGTTTTCAAGAGGATGCGCTGCGCATGGTTCGCTGCATCCGGTTTGCTTCGGTATTCGGATTCAGCATCGCTTACCGCACCTGGAGAGCGCTGCTGGCGGAACGGGAGAGTATCCGGTTCGTGGCGATGGAACGATTTCGGGTTGAGCTGGAGAAGCTGATGGAAGGAAACAAACCGTCAAGAGGACTCGGATTGCTGTATCGAAGCAAGCTGCCGGCTCATGCCAAGGTCCCTTTTGAATATGAACCAGACCGAAGGATGATTGCCCATATTGACGACATACCGCCGTCAGAAGCGGTGATCCGCTGGGCGCTGCTGCTTTATGCCTGCGGATTAAACGCGGAGGAGTCGCATGACATGCTTGGGAATTGGACTTTCCCTAATAGGGTCCGGGACCAAATTACGAGCATTTTGGACGTAGGCGAAGCCGTGGCAGAAATGAACGCAGGTATGCCTTACGAACAGCAGTGGATTAAGCTCGTGCTTCGCAGCGGACGTGATGCAGCCCTGAATTGGCTGCGTTTGTCCGAATTCCTGAAGAACGGCGGCACGGAGCCTTATCCGAGCGAGGTGCTTGAAAATGGGCGGGCATGGACGGAAGAAATGGAGATTTATCATTTATCCGAGCTGGCGATTGCGGGTAAAGATGTGCTTGAACTGTCCGGACGGCGGGGAGGGCCGTGGGTTGGCGGGATTTTGAACGAGATGTTGATCAAGGTTGCCGCCCGAGCTTTGCCCAATGACAAGAAAGTATTGATCGATGAACTGAAACGGGTGATATCCACTAATGAGTAAAAAGGAAACGCTTCTGGATTTGCTGCTGTCGGATCCGCAGGAGTTCGTATCCGGCGAGGAAATCAGCCGTAGACTGTCCGTGAGCCGGACTGCGGTATGGAAACAGATCAATAAGCTGAGGGAGGCGGGGTATGAATTTGAAGCCGTACCCCATAAAGGTTACCGGATCGTGAGCAAACCAGAGCGCATTGACGCCTTACTGCTGGTTAAAACATTAAAAACAAAAACCATCGGCCAAAACCTGAAGGTTCTTGACTCTACCGTCTCAACCCAGGAAGAAGCTCGAGAGCTGGCCGAGGCCGGAGCGCCTGAGGGAACCCTCGTTATTGCCGAAGAACAGACGGGCGGCAAAGGAAGAATGGGCCGGAAATGGTTTTCACCAAAAGGCAAGGGCATCTCGATGAGCGTGGTGCTGAGACCTAAGCAGCCGATGCATTATATGCCTCAGCTGACGCTGCTAACAGGAGTCGCTGTCTGCCGTGCGGTAAGGAGAGTAACGGGAGTTATGGCCGGAATGAAGTGGCCCAATGATCTGCTGGTGGACGGGCGCAAAATCAGCGGGATTCTGCTGGAGTCAGCCACCGAAGACGAATATGTCCGGTACTGTATTGCCGGGATCGGCATCAGCGCAAACCAAGATCATGAGGATTACCCGGAAGAACTGAAGCCGATTGCAACCTCCCTGAAGATCGAAAAGGGAGAAAAAATCGACCGTATTCAGCTTATTGCGGCAATATGGGAAGAATTCGAAGCTTTGTACGCCCTGTACCAGCAGGAAGGTTTTGCTCCCATCGCTTCTCTCTGGGAGGCATTGTCCGTTACGCTGGGCAAGACGGTAAATGTCACGATCGCCAGCGGTCCCGTTACCGGAAAAGCGGAAAAGCTGGATCCGAGCGGAGCATTGCTGGTGGTTACGGAAGATGGACGGCGTGTGCCCGTTTTTTCGGGGGATGTAGAGCTTGGGCGGTGAGAGGCATCGCTTCAAGAGGGTTCCTTTGAGGCGTTGTATATTCATGCCGCATACTAAACAGGCACTGTATGCCGCATACTAAACAGGCACCGAATGGCGCTGCATAAAAGGCACATAGCAAACGTAATTAATTGAACAGCGCTATTTGAACTCCGGTTAAGTTTTTTCCTATGATTAGTGAAGCTAAATGGGGAAATAAATAACCGAATTCTATCTCTGTACTCAATCTAAATGGAACGAAGTATCTTCCATGAAGCTGGAAATGACTGTTTCACCGCCAAATATGATTCTAACGGACACAGCGGACGCTATATGGGCTAATTTCGACCATTTTGATTTCTAACGGACACAGACGCCGCTATTTAATCAAAAAGTTCCTTTGTGGCGGTGTTTTGGAGCAATTAAGCGCCGTGGTGTCCGTTAAAATTTAAAAATGACTGTTATTAGCCTCTTAGCGGCTGTGGTGTCCGTTAGAAATCCGCATGACCTCACGGTCACCCGCCGACGATGAAAATGTGATAGTTTTTGTCTCAAAAACGGAAAAGCACATTTTCATATGAAAATGTAAAGACCTGATTTTACTTGAATAGCGACTGTGAGTTTCGTTAGTGGCAGTCATGTTAAAGGCGGTCTTGCACTACTCATTACGTCGATGATTATTATTGATTAGATATCAGAGAGCCAAGACATCGGAGAGAAAGCACTCGGATATCGCATCAAAATTTACCGTTAAAGGCGGTCTTGTATCATTGATTTACGTCGATGATTGTTTTTGATATACTGACATCTAGAGGCGGTATCGGCATGGTGACCGAACTGCACTCTATCTGTGTCATGTAGTGTAGCATTCATAACAGCAAAATGCAGCATACGTTGGATTCTGCTCTGAGCCGAAGGGACCGAGACAGAAGGGACGATCGCAAGTGACTCTTTTTTGCCCTTTCGGAACTTTTTAGTGAAATGCTAAAAGGTTTTTTTGTTTTTCTTCGAGTGCATGTTCAAAAAGGTCGGTTTTCAGCACCGAAGTTTATGCTTCCGATGTGCGTTTTTTCAAAACGCTTCAGTTGGATGAAGTTAGGGACTGAGGAGTGGAGCTACACGTTTTGTAGAAAACGACTTCGTAAGCATCTGCTTGTAGTGGGTACGTGAGCACCTGAAATGTTTCCGGAGGAAACATACTTCGTAAGCATTCGCGTAATGCCCGGCTGAATCCAAGATTCGATGCCGAATCTGCTTCCTGATTCACTTCGTGTTAGATATAGAATTTATAAGTTATCAACGGAGTTGATGAATTCTATATCGCAAGAAAACCTACCTCTTCATCGCGGTCGTTCCCCTTGAAGTGGCCTCGATTAAAGGTTTTCTTATCAAAAGTGGACTTTTTGAACAACCTCTACAAAATATTCCGAATGGAAGGGGCTGCAAAAATGACAGTAAAACATCCGCTGAATATCGTTAAAATGAAAAAAATGAAACAGGAAGGCATCGCGCTCAGTATGGTTACCGCCTATGATTACCCTACGGCGCGCCTTGCGGAAGAAGCGGGCGTGGATATGATCCTCGTTGGCGACTCGCTGGGGAATGTCGTGCTCGGTTACGATTCGACGCTCCCGGTTACGATTGAGGATATGGTGTATCATACGCGTTCCGTCGTGCGCGGGGCGGCTAATACGTTTGTAGTCGCGGACATGCCGTTCATGACATATCACGGAAGCATTGACGAAACGCTGCGCAGCGTGCGCAAGCTTATGCAGGAAGGCCATGCCCATGCCGTCAAAATGGAAGGCGGCAAGGAAATTTGCGCAGCGGTTGAAGCCATCGTTGCCGCCGGGGTTCCGGTACTTGGGCATATTGGTCTGACGCCGCAGTCGGTTAATCAAATTGGCGGCTACCGCATACAAGGCAAGGACGAGAAGGATGCCCGGCGTTTACTTGAAGATGCGAAAGCGCTGGAGCAAGCAGGCGCTTTTGGCATCGTGCTTGAGCTCGTAACCGAGCAGGTCGCGGAATATATTAGCTCCCAGCTGTCCATTCCTACGATCGGGATTGGAGCCGGACGCGGGGTAGACGGTCAAGTGCTGGTATTCCATGATGTCTTCCAATATGCTTCCCCGTATCGCAGCAAAAAATTTGTGAAAACATTCGGCGATGCAGGAGCTTTAATTCGCGAAGGTCTGGCACAATACGTCAAAGAAGTGAAAGAACGTTCCTTTCCGGACGAGAGCCATGTCTTCACTGCTGAGGATCATGTCGTAGAAAATTTATACGGCCCGGGCCGGGAAAAGGTGGATGAAGCATGAAAGCCGTCAGAACGATTGCGGAACTTAGAGAACAAATCGGCGAAATGAAAGCTGCGTCAGCCAAAGCGACAATCGGTTTGGTCCCAACGATGGGGTATCTTCATCAAGGGCATGCCAGCCTGATTCGTGCGGCTAAAGTAAAAACGGATATCGTGGTCGTCAGCATCTTCGTTAATCCGATCCAATTTGGGCCGGGAGAGGATTTTGAAACCTATCCGCGGGATGAGGCGAGAGATTTGGCTGCCGCGGAAGCGGCGGGAGCCGATCTGGTATTTCTGCCGTCGGTCGACACGATGTATCCGAAACCAACCAAAACCAAAATTGCGGTATCGGAGGTAACTTCCGGTCTTTGCGGCGCCTCGCGTCCCGGACATTTTGACGGGGTAACGACCGTTGTCGGGAAGTTATTCCATATCGTACAGCCGGATTATGCCTTTTTCGGCATGAAAGACGCGCAGCAAGTTGCCGTGATCGAGCAGATGGTCTACGACCTCAACTTTAATGTCACCATCGTTCCTTGCCCGATTATACGCGAAGAGGATGGTCTTGCACTCAGCTCCCGGAATGTGTATCTTAGTCCGGAGGAGCGTACGCAGGCGCTCGTGCTTTCACGTTCGCTGCGCGAAACGAAGGAGGCGGTAAAAACCGGCCAAATTCGTACCGCAGGCGAAGCCAAGGAGCTTTTGACCCAAATCATCGGCGAGTCTCCGCTTGCCGTGATCGATTACGTTGAAATTGCGAATTTTCCGGAGCTTTCGCCCCTTGCCGCTGAAACGGCTATTCTCGAGCAGGAAGAATCCGTTCTGATGGCACTTGCGGTTAAATTCGGAAAAACCCGTTTGATCGATAACTGTTTGATCCAACCGAAGGGGGAATAACGCCCATGTTCAGAACGATGATGAAATCCAAAATACACCGTGCCACGGTCACCGAAGCCAACCTTAATTATGTCGGCAGCATTACGATTGACGAGGACCTGATGGAGGCGGCGGATCTGCTGGAAAATGAAAAAGTGCAGATTGTAGACAATAACAACGGTGCGCGTCTTGAAACCTACGTGATTCCGGGCCCCCGCGGCAGCGGCGTGATCTGTCTCAACGGCGCTGCGGCACGCTTGGTACAGCCTGGAGATATCGTTATCATCATGTCTTATGCCATGATGTCTGATGAAGAAATTAAAAACCATAAGCCTCGGGTCGTATTTGTCAATGAGTCGAACCAGCAGGTGACCACCATGGACAAGGAAGTGCACGCCACCATTATTTGACGGCAAGGCGAACGGGCGAAGACAAGGAATGGCAGGCCTTACGGGGAATGAAAACTGCTCCGTCAACAAAAAATGAATGCAGGTGACCGCACTGATTTCATTTTTGTTAAGGGTGGGATGCAGCCATGTTCCAGCATGTTTTCGCGGAAATGAACCACGTGTTAGATGAAATCATGAAATATTACCCAACGGCGCAAGAGGCCCAAAAGCACCAGATGATGCAAAAATGGAATATGCTCAAAACCATGAGCGACGCCATCATCGATGAATGGTTGACATTTGAGGAAAAAATGGGGGAGTTCCGTCAACACGTTGAGGTTCCGTCCACTTCTTCGATCGTAAATGAATCTTCGCCTGAATTGGAATTAAACGCTTTTGTCCGCGGGCAGGGGTATTTCCGGCTGCTGATGTTTGGTCAGGCTGCGCAGCAATTTTCGCAGGTGATTCGCGAATATCCGGATTCCCTCTTGGCCCGGATGTACCTTGCTATGGCACATCTGCATTTGGAGGAAACCAAAGAGGCCCAAAGGCATTTTCAGTGGATACTGCCGCTGGCCAAAAGCCAGAAGTTGAAGGCCATGATCTACAATGCATTAGGATGCATTGCCGTGAAGCATGGGAATGCAGGAAAAGCGCAGGAGTTTTTCGCTTTGGCGTTACAATGCGATCCTACGCTGCCCGATCCTTTGATTAATTTGAAGGTATGCCAGCAAAATTGCGGTCAGCTGCAGTATGGAAGCCAATTGATTTCCCTGATGTGAAGAAACGCGAAAAGGACGATGTATCATGCGCGAATAAGCGTTTGTGCATCGCCCTTTTTCAATCTGTCAAAAAGCATAAAATTCGGGGACCCCGAAAGTTACCGGTATATGCTGCAAAGGCCCGCACGTCACTCAGTACTTTTGCTTTGCAAAAGCGCCCCTCTGTGAGAGGGCGTCGAACTTCTTTCCGGTACCCTCCGCAGGGTTTTTCTTGGCTCCGAATTTTCAAATGTTAAATCTTCTGTTATGCTGGTAAGGAGACTGGAATGAAAGGATTAATCGTAAATCATGAAATTTGCCGTACTGGATTTTGAAACGACAGGCAACCAGTCCGCAGATGAAATTATTCAAGTTGGACTTGCCATTATAGAAGAAGATTTGACCATTTCCCGTGTTTACGGCTCTTATGTCAAGCCTAGCGTGGAGATTCCACCCTTTATTACCCAGCTGACAGGCATCTCGGAGGAAAATGTGGCCGCTGCTCCTTCGTTGGAAGAGATGCTGATGGAGCTCGTGCCTATGCTGGATGATGTGGTTTTGGTTGGACATAACGTTGCATTCGACTTTAATTTTTTGCAAAATGCGCTCGATAGCTGTGGATATCTTCCGTTTTCCGGACGAATTCTCGACACGCTGGATTTTCTCAAAATATGCTTCCCATCCTTGACTTCCTATCAGCTTGGTCAGGTGACGTCCCATTTCGGTTTGCAGCATGACCGTCCGCACCAGGCGGACAGCGATGCCTTGGCAACGGCTTATGTGCTCTTAAAATGTCTGGACGAGCTTGATCATTTGCCTCTTATTGCCCTCCAGCGCCTCCGTGAGCTGTTTGCGGAGGAGGATAGCGATCTTGGTTGGTTTTTTGACGGCTTATGCCAGGAAAAGGAGCAGCAGCCTATTCAGGATCTGAACAGTCATACTTTCTATCGTCAGCTGGCGTTAAAAGTCGATGACTGGACCGAGATGAAACCTCCCCGGGATGAATCCGCCGATAATCCTCTTGAAGGCATGGATTTTAAGGAATATTTGAGCGAGATCCGTAAGCGCCTCAAAAGCATATTGCCTCAATACGAGGAACGCGAGCCGCAATCGATTATGTTCGACGAAGTGATGAATGCGCTGGAACAGGACAAACATCTTTTGATCGAAGCGGGTACGGGGACAGGGAAATCTTTGGGTTACCTCATCCCTTCTATATATCAGAGCGTCAAGCAGCAGCAAAAAGTGATGGTCAGCACGCATACCATCAATCTTCAGGAGCAGCTAAGGGAGCGGGATGTTCCGCTTTTGACGCAGGTTATTCCATTTCCATTCAAAGCTGCGGTATTTAAGGGTAGACAACATTATTTGTGTTTGAGAAAATTTGAACATAAAATAAACAGAAGAGACTTTTTTAATCCCAAGGAAGATACGATCACGGCCGCCCAGATGATCGTTTGGCTCGCGCAAACCGAACATGGGGATGATGAGGAACTGAACCTTGGCGGACGCGGCGGCGACTTCTGGGAAACGGTAAGCAGCGATTCGGACTCCTGTCTGGGCCGCAGCTGCCCATGGTTCCGCAAATGTTATTATCATCGCGCCAAACATGAAGCCGGAATTGCGGATGTCGTCATTACCAACCACTCCAAGCTGTTTACCGATGTAAAAGCTGGCCATCAATTGCTTCCGTCGTATGAGCGTTTGGTGATTGACGAAGCCCATCATTTGGAGGATGTTGCCGGTAAACATTTGGGACTTCATATGAAATACTTCAGTGTTGTCCATACGCTTACCCGGCTTTACAAGGATGGAAAGAACGGGCAGCTTTCTGCGCTGAGACAGCAGCTGCAGTCCTCCGGCCAAGAACGGGCCAGCGACTGGATTGCGGCAATCGATCGCATTAGCGAAGATTTGGTGGACGTGAAGGAAGATTGGGATAAGCTGAATGAACTTTTATTCGCTTTGCTTCCGGAGCGTAATGACGTTTCGCCAGGGGATGTAGGACAATACGTACTTCGCCTTCAACCTGCAAACAAACCGAAGGAATGGGATACGCTCAAAGCGCTCGAAAATCAGATTCATGTGAAAATCAGCGAAGCGGTGCGGCGCGGGGAGAAAATGCTGGCGGAATACAAAGAGGATGAAAGTGATTACAGCGCGGACAGCCTGATTACGGATTTAAGCGGCCTGTTCAAGGATTTGGCAGCGGCGCGCGACGACCTTCGCATCTTCATGAACTTGAATGACGAGACTGTCGTGTACTGGATGGAGGCAAGCAGCCATTTCCGGAGCAAATCGCTCCAGATGTATGCTGTACCGGTCGATGTCAGCAAACAGCTCAAGGAATTGTTTTTCGACAAGAAAAAAAGCATAGTTCTGACGTCTGCCACATTGTCTGTGGATAAATCTTTTCAGTACATGATTGATAACTTGGGGCTTCAAGAGGATCAGGAAAACGGAAGACTGGCTACCGTGATGCTTCCATCGCCATTCAATTACCGCGATCAGGCGCTCCTTGTGATCCCGCGCGATTTCCCAAGCGTTAAGGGGAGCGTAGGCGATGCGGTATTTGTAGATACTTTGGTGCAATCCCTTGCCGACGCCGCGCTGGCGACTCATGGACGAATGTTGGTGTTGTTTACTTCTTACAGGATGTTGCGTCAGGTGCACGAGCCTTTAAAAAATGCTTTGGCGAACAGTGACATTGCAGTGCTGGGCCAAGGCGTTGACAGCGGCAGCCGCACCAAGCTTATCCGCAGATTTCAAGACAGCAGCGCTTCGGTGCTGCTCGGAACGAGCAGTTTTTGGGAAGGGGTGGATATTCCCGGCGATGCTCTGACATGTCTGGCGATTGTAAGACTGCCGTTTCAGCCGCCAAACCATCCGCTCGTCGAAGCGAAAAGCGAGCTTCTGCAGCGTCAGAAAAAAAATCCGTTCATGAAGCTTTCCGTGCCGCAGGCAGTAATCCGCTTTAAACAAGGCTTTGGCCGACTCGTTCGCACGGCGAATGACCGCGGCATCGTCATTGTATACGATACGCGCGTTATCGAATCCTACTACGGGAAGTATTTTCTTTATTCCTTGCCTGGACCCAAAATGGAGCATATGAATACGGAAAAAATGGTTCCTCGTATATCCGAATGGCTTAAAAGTTCCGGAGTCCCCGCAAAGTAATCGAATAAGCTTCGAAGCCACACGTCACTCAGTACTTTTGCTCCGCAAAAGCGCCCCTCTTTGAGAGGCGTCGGACTTCTTTCCGATACTCTTTGTGAGGTTGTTTTAAGATAGTAGAAGTAAAACTCCGGGGGAAACGCATCCTAATATCGCAAGAAAAACATCCGCTAAAAGCGGTCTGTCTTCTTAGAAAGTACGACGATAGACGTTTTTCTAAGCATTGATAGATTAATTAAGCTGCTAAAAATAGGGGGAACAAGCATGAAATCGGAGAAAATATCCGAAGCAGTTGTTCGCAGATTGCCTGTATATTTAAGATATTTGAGCGACTTGCATAAACGGGAGGTCGCTACGGTTTCCTCCCAGGAACTTGGTCAGAGACTCGACCTCAATCCGGCGCAGATCCGTAAGGATCTGGCTTATTTCGGCGATTTTGGCCGGAAAGGCATCGGATATGATGTTTCGTATCTGATCGAAAAAATCCGCCACATCCTGAACCTGGATCAGCAGATCAACGCGGTGTTGGTCGGGGCAGGTAATTTGGGTCAAGCGCTTTCAAACTATAACTTTTACCTGAAGGAAAACATTAAAATTATTGCCGTATTTGATGAAAATCCGAAGAAGATCGGCAAACAAATCAATACGCTGACCGTTCAGCCGATGGAGGAGCTCCGCGAAACGATCAAAGCCCGCAATATCCGTATCGGGATCATTACGGTACCGGATGTCGAAGCGCAAAATGTGGCCGATATCCTGATCGAAGCCGGCATCGAAGCGATCCTGAACTTCGCGCCGGTCATCTTGAAAGCACCTGCGAACATTCGGATTCATCCGGCGGATTTCACTACGGATCTGCTCAGTTTGGCTTATTATTTGGATAACGGAAAGGACGATTCTGCTGATGACGGCGACAAATAGATGGATGATTAAAAACGGCAGCTTTGCGGTTGCGGATGGAGATAAGCCGGTTATTCAAGGCTGCATGGTCATTGAAGACGACCTTATCGTTTATGTGGGCGAGGAGACGCCTGAACTGGATGGCGATATACCCGTTATGGACGGGACCCATCTGTTTTTTATGCCGGGTATGATCAATACGCATGGGCATGCCGCAATGTCGCTGCTTCGCGGATATGGTGACGATCTGGCTTTGCAAATCTGGCTGCAGGAGAAAATGTGGCCGATGGAAGCCAAATTCACCTCATCGGACGTATATTGGGGCACCTCGCTGTCGGTGCTTGAAATGCTGAAAGGCGGCACGACAACCTTCCTGGATATGTACGACCATATGGATCAAGTAGCGAAGGTAACGGAAGAATCGGGAATCCGTGCATCCTTGATGCGCGGCGTTATCGGGCTCTGCCCGGAAGAGGTTCAGCGCCATAAGCTGAATGAAGCCATCCGATTTGCCCGCGACTGGCACGGTAAAGCAGGCGGACGGATTACGACGATGATTTCACCGCATGCGCCATATACTTGTCCTCCGGACTTTATTGAAAAATTCGTTCAGGCCGCTCATGACATGGATTTGCCGATGCATACCCATATGTCTGAAACCAAAGCCGAAGTCGAGCAAAATGTAACTGAATACGGTCTGCGTCCAGTTGCCCATCTGGAGAAACTCGGAGTGTTTTCCCGGCCATCGCTTGTTGCTCATGCCGTTCATTTGACGGATGAAGAAATCGAAATTTTGGCAAAAAACAAGGTAGCCGTATCCCATAACCCGGGCAGCAACCTGAAACTGGCAAGCGGCGTGGCACGCGTAACGGACATGCTGAAGGCTGGCGTGACTGTGTCGCTTGGAACAGACGGGGCGGCGAGCAATAATAACCTCGATATGTTCGAGGAAATGCGTCTCGCGGCATTGATCCATAAAGGAGTCTCCGGCGACCCGACGGCGATCCCGGCAGGGGAAGCATTGAAAATGGGAACGGTTTATGGGGCACAGTCGCTTTTCTTGAACAATGTGGGTACTTTGGCTCCAGGTATGAAAGCTGATTTTATCGCGCTGAATACCGATCAGGCGCATTTTCTGCCGCATACCGACTTGATCTCTCATGCCGTTTATTCGGCCTGCGGCAAGGACGTTGAGCATGTGTGGGTTGATGGCAAACAAGTTGTCAAGCATGGCGCCTGCCTGACACTGGATGAAGAGCGGATCCGCCGGGAAGCGCAGGCCGCTTTTGAGAGCCTATTATCTCGTTAAGAAAGGCTTAGAGGTAGCTTATGCTTAGAATTAGAACAAGAAGAAATGTTTGGAAAAATAAAAAGAAATGGATTTTCCTTGCTATCGCAGTTTTTCTGCTGATCCTATTCGGACTTTACCGCTATTATATCTATGTAACGCAGGACATACGCGCAGAAGAAACCACAGCCATTTTGAAAGCAAAGCAGGAGAGCGGGCTTGTCAAGGTAACCGAGTCATACAAGTCCGTCTGGGATAGCGTTTGCTGGGTGATCGAAGGTTTGGATAAAGAGAATCGCCCTGTTATGGTTTGGGTTCGGATGGAAGGTGGAGGCAAGGTTAAAGCAGGCGAAGGAGCGGTTCATCAGGAATTGCTTGCCGATGGCATGTCGGAAACGCAGATCAAGCAGAAGATTCAACAAGAAATGCCTGATGCGGACAAGATGAAGCTGACGCCGGGAATGTATAACGGGGAATATGTTTGGCAGCTGTTTTACCGCAGCAAAGATCATTATTACTATCAATTTTATCGTTTCCGCGACGGCAAAAGCATCGGAGGGCCATTTACGCTTCCAAACAGGTAATCCGTTTTTCAACATCTCAGAAAGTATAAACTTCCGGGGTCCCCGCAAAGTAATCGGAATAAGCTTCAAAGGCTACACGTCACTTTGTGGGATTATTTTAGATCAATGGATGTCTTCTCTTTTGCTAAAAACGTCCTAAAAAATGGAAGAACCTCATTGGAAAATGGGGTTCTTTGGCGTACACAGAATATAGTTTAATAATTTCATAACATTACCTTCGATATCGTATATACGATATGATATACTTCTTTATGTATTCAGTAGATATCATGGTTTTTGCGGCCAAAAGCTGCATTCACGTCATTTCATGCAGATCATCAGGAGTTTCCAGTGATTTGTGCAGAGGGATTTGATCTTATATCTGCATGGGAGAAAACCGTTCACAAGCCTTGGCAACCATGTGCGGCAGCTGCTCTTTAAAAAGCTCTTTTTGCCGGAGTTGCCGTAAGAATAGATATAGAGACTCGAAGTTTTTAGAGTTGTTATAATATAGATTTTTCCATTTGAGAGGAGGACATACAGTTGAAACTGCGTCCAATACCAATTGTCATAACGGTTGTTGTATCGGCTGCGCTTCTGTTTGGCGGCTGGTTCTTTTATCGTCAGACCACCATGCAGGGGCCGCTTCAAAAGATCATCCAAAATTATAAAGGCGTAAACAGCGCTCAATTTGATATAAAACGCAATGAAATTGATTTGAAACTCGACTTAAAACCGGATACGAATGTATCCGGGCTTGTTAACCGGATTACGACCGAAGGAAAATCCGTGATCGGCAGTCGCACATTAAAATTCGATTTCGTCGACCATTCCTCGGACAAGCTAAACCGCTATTGGGATTCCGCCATGTTCACAGTAGCTGAAGCCATGGACAATAAAAAATATACGGAAATAACGTCCAAGCTGCAGGAACTGGCCAAAGATACAGGCATCAAAATCCAAACGGAGATGGATACGAAAAACGTGTATATCAGCCTTAGCGAAGGCGACAACAGCAAGTTTATCGTATTGCCCCGGGACCCCGGCAAGATTGGGGTGTGGGAATAATGCCGAGATTGCTTAAAGAAATTTTGATTGGTTTTATTCCGGTACTCTTTATTTTTCTCGGATTTATTGGCATAAATGTCGTTCCGCTTGTTCTCATTGGGCTATTGGTCGGAGGGCTGCTGTTTTTGACCAATCTTCGCGGCGGCCTGGCGGTCGGCGCAGGTGCGGAGCGTAAACGGAAGAAAAAAGGGCTGAAAAAGCTGACTTTTGAACAGATCGGCGGGCAGGACAATGCGAAGCAAGAGCTGAGGGAGGCGCTGGATTTCCTGATCAAACATGAGGAGATCCGCCAGCTCGGCATTCGCCCGATTAAAGGGATCCTGCTGACCGGTCCTCCGGGTACAGGTAAAACGCTGATGGCAAAAGCCGCGGCGCATTATACGGATTCCGTGTTTGTTGCTTCGTCGGGCAGCGAGTTTGTTGAAATGTACGTCGGCGTCGGCGCGGGACGCGTGCGCGAGTTATTTCGCGATGCACGCAACCGGGCGGCGAAGGAAAACAAACAAAGCGCGATTATTTTCATCGATGAAATCGATGTGATCGGCGGCAAGCGCGAAGGCGGGCAGCAGCGGGAGTATGACCAAACTTTGAATCAGCTGCTAACCGAGATGGACGGGATTTATTCTTCCGACAGCCCGCGGATTTTACTGATTGCGGCGACCAACCGGAAGGAAATGCTGGATAGCGCGCTGCTGCGTCCGGGACGTTTTGACCGTCATATTCAAGTGGATTTGCCTGACAAAAAAGGGCGCAAGCATATTCTTGAGCTGCATGCCCAAAATAAGCCGCTTCATGCCGAAGCGAACCTAGAGAAAATCGCCGAGGAATCTTTCGGTTTCTCTGGGGCCCAACTGGAAAGCGTGATGAATGAGGCAGCCATTTATGCCATGCGCGAAGGTTTACAAGAAATAGAACAAAGACATTTGTCCATGTCTATAGACAAGGTAATGATGGGTGAGCGGACCGACCGCGAGTCTACGCTTGAAGAGAAAAAACGCGTGGCCATTCACGAACTGGGTCATGCGATCATGGCGGAACTTGTCCGTCCCGGCAGTGTAAGCCAGGTTGCGCTCAGCCCCCGCGGCAAAGCGCTTGGATATGTGCGCCATAACCCGCAACAGGAGCAATATTTATACACGAAAACATTCCTGGAAGAGCAAATTATGATCGCGCTCGGCGGAGCAGCCGCGGAGGAAATATTCTACGGCGGACGGAGCACCGGTTCAAGCAACGACTTTGAACAGGCGCTGAACATTGTGCAGACCATGATGAAATCCGGACTTACCTCCCTCGGTATTATGGATATGGACATGGTAACAAAAGAAGAGCTGATGAAAGAAAATCATGCGATTCTGGAAACCCTGATGAAACGAACGCGAACCATGCTTGAGGAGCGCCGGGTCATTTTTGAGCAATCCTTGGATATTCTACTGAAGGAAGAAACGTTGTCCGGAGAGCAATTTCGTTGTCTATTTCGTGAACATTCCCTTTTGCCAGCATAAATTGTGATGCTGGTTCTTTTTTTTTACTTTTTTGCTGTGCTAAGTTATTATTATAGATTGGGTCACTATGTACTCACTTGCAGGACAGGCGATAAATGAGTACAGCACAGAATACAGATGGTGGCTATAGGAAGGTGGCAGAGACATGTACTTTAAAAAGATTGGCGTAATTGGCGGCGGAACGATGGGCCAAGGAATCGCTGAGATGTTGGCGACACGTGGGCTTGATGTTCTTCTGGTTGAGAAAACGCCGGAAAAACTTGATTACTCTTATTCCATGATCGAGCTTAGTCTGGATAAGCAGCTTGAAAAATGGGCGATTACCCAGGCGGAAAAAAAATTGATTTTGGGCAGAATCCAAAAAGTGGTGCATCTTGCGGAGCTTGGCGCCTGCGATATGGTCATTGAAACCATTTCCGAGGATCTTGAAGCGAAGAAGCAAGTATTCTCGCAGTTGGACCAGGTATGCCCTAACCATATTATTCTTGCCAGCAATACATCTTCACTCAGCTTGACCGAACTGGCCAGCTCGACAATGTATCCAGAACGCGTGATCGGCATGCACTTTATCCATCCGGTAAGCAAAGTCGATCTGGTTGAAATCATCCGCGGCCTCAAAACATCCGAGACCACTTTTACGGAAACGAAACGTTTCGTTGAGGAAGTGGTGGATAAAAAAGGCGTCATGGTATATGAATCGCCCGGATTTGTATCGAGCCGGATGATTTGCTTAATGATTAACGAAGCGCTGCATATCCTTCAAGAGGGAGTGGCATCTGCGGAAGATATCGATGATGCCATGCGTATTGGATACCAGTTCCAGCATGGTCCGCTTGAGATGGCCGACCGCTTCGGACTGGATTCCGTACTTGCGGCTTTGGAGCGGATGTTCCGTGAATTTGGCGAATTGAAATACCGTCCGTCGACCGTGCTTAAGAAAATGGTACGAGCAGGGCATTTGGGCGTCAAAACGGGAGAAGGCTTCTTTAAGTATGACAAGGATGGTGACCGGATATGAAAATTCTAGTTATTAATGCTGGCAGTTCCTCATTGAAATACCAGCTTTACGATATGACAGACGAATCCGTATTGGCCAAAGGTTTGGTGGAGCGGATCGGAATGGATTCCTCTATTTTGACCCATAAACCGACCGGACGCTCGGAAGTAACCGAAGTAAGCGAGATCCTGGAACATACAACCGCGATCCGTAAAGTATTGGCACTGCTTACGGACCCGGACCATGGCGTGATTGGGTCTGTTGACGAAATCGAAGCCGTTGGCCACCGCGTCGTTCATGGCGGCGAATTCTTCAGCGAGTCCGCGCTTGTGGACGGCGACGTGAAAAGCAAAATCCGTCAATTGTTCGACCTTGCTCCTCTTCACAACCCGGCATCGATGATGGGCATCAAGGCATCCGAAGCCAATATGCCAAACGTACCGCAGGTTGTCGTATTCGATACCGCATTCCACCAAACGATGCCGGAACATGCGTATTTGTATGCCATTCCGCGGGTACTCTACAAAAAGCACAAAGTAAGACGTTACGGTGCGCACGGCACTTCGCATGATTTCGTCAGCAAGACAGCGGCGGAATTCCTGGACCGTCCGCTCGAAGACCTGAAAATCATCGTCTGCCATATCGGCAACGGCGCCAGCATCACGGCCGTAAAAGGCGGAGAATCGGTCGATACATCCATGGGCATGACTCCGCTCGAGGGCCTCATGATGGGAACGCGCAGCGGCGATTTGGACCCTGCCATCGTACCTTATGTCATGAACAAGGAAGAGCTGACCGTAAGCGAAGTAAACTCCATGTTGAACAAGCACAGCGGCCTGCTCGCGATTTCGGGCATCAGCAGCGATATGCGCGAAATTACGGAAGGCATGCAAAACGGCGATGCCAACTCGAAACTGGCGTTTGATATGTATGAATACCGTCTCCGCAAATACATCGGTTCCTATGCAGCGGCGATGAATGGCGTAGATGTGATTGCATTCACAGCAGGCGTAGGCGAGAATTCGGTTGTTTTACGGCAAAAAGTATGCGAAAATTTGACTTATCTGGGCGTTGAACTGGACGAGAAGCTTAATGAAGTTCGTTCAGGCGAACCGCGCCGTATTTCTTCGGCTAATTCCAAGGTTCAGGTACTGGTGATTCCGACGAATGAAGAGCTTGTCATCGCGCGGGATACGCACCGTATCGTTCAGGGGTCGAAGTCGTAGACTCTGAATTCAAAGCAAGTATTGCAAAGGGAGAGATTTAGGCATGGCCACCAAAAGTGTGATTCGTGACGTGAATCAACATGTAGGAGAAACCGTAACGATCGGCAGCTGGATCCATAACAAGCGTTCCAGCGGAAAGATTCAGTTTTTGCAGCTGCGTGACGGAACCGGATATATTCAAGGCGTTGTTGTAAAAAACGAGGTTTCTGAACAATTGTGGGAAGACGCGAAAAGTTTGACTCAAGAAAGCTCGGTGTACGTTACGGGCGTCATTCGCGAAGAGCCGCGCAGCCAATCCGGTTACGAGATGACGGTAACGGGTATCGAGATCATCCATTTGACCGAAAATTACCCGATTACACCGAAAGAGCATGGAGTCGACTTCCTGATGGATCATCGTCACTTGTGGCTTCGTGCGCCGAAGCAGCGCGCCATTCTGGTGATCCGCGGCGAAATCATCCGTGCCGTTCAGGAGTTTTTCGATCAAAACGGGTTCACACTGGTCGATCCGCCGATTTTGACGCCAACTTCCGCTGAAGGAACAACGAACTTGTTCCACACCAAATATTTTGATGAGGATGCTTATTTGACGCAAAGCGGCCAGCTTTATATGGAAGCGGCAGCGATGGCGCTCGGAAAAGTATATTCCTTCGGGCCGACGTTCCGCGCCGAAAAATCCAAAACGCGCCGCCACCTCATCGAATTTTGGATGATCGAGCCGGAAATGGCATTTACCGATCATGAGGAAAGCCTTCAGATTCAAGAGCAGTTCGTTACCTATGTGGTTCAATCCGTCGTTAAGAAATGCAGAGCGGAACTGGAAACGCTCGGACGCGATATTTCCAAGCTGGAAAATATCAAAGCTCCATTCCCGCGCATTACTTATGACGATGCCATCAAGTTCCTGCAAGAAGAAGGTTTCGACATTCCATGGGGAGAAGACTTCGGCGCTCCGCATGAAACGGCCATTGCCGAAAAATACGATAAACCTGTATTTATCACGCATTATCCGGCCGCAATCAAAGCATTCTACATGAAACCTCATCCGGACCGTCCGGAAGTTGTGCTGTGTGCGGATATGATCGCTCCGGAAGGTTATGGGGAAATCATCGGAGGCTCGCAACGTATCGATGATCCGGCCCTGCTTGAGGAACGCTTCAAGGAACATAACTTGTCGATGGACACGTATCAGTGGTATATGGATCTGCGTACTTACGGCACCGTTCCGCATTCCGGCTTTGGACTAGGCCTGGAACGTACGGTAGCCTGGATTTGCGGATTGGACCATGTCCGCGAAACGATTCCGTTCCCTCGTACTTTGTATCGTCTCTACCCATAATATAAGGAGAGGTGAAGCTCATGGACAGCGCAGGATGGAAGACATGGGCCGAGGGAGCTTCATCCGGTTTGGGAGCCGGCATGGCGGTTATTCCGTATGTGCTGCTTCGACATTACCGCAAGCTGAAGCTTAGCGATCAGGAGACGCTTTTATTGATCCATCTCATTTCCTTCAAGCAGGTGGAGCAAAAGGATTTTCCGACGCTGGAAGAGTTGCAGGAGGTTACGGGAGCGTCAGCCCAGTCGATAGCGCAAAGCTTGCAGAAACTGCTGAAAGCAGGCTTGATCAGCATCGACGAAGAGCTTGACGAACTGCGGAACATTCAGTATGAACGTTATAACCTGTCGGGTCTTTACGATAAACTGGGACGGTTGTTAGCGGCCCAGGAGAAGAACAGACCTTCCAGCCAATCACGGGACAAGCAGCAGCAAATGGATGGGCAGGAGGAAGGACATAATCTGTTCGTCGTGTTCGAGAAGGAATTCGGCCGGCCGCTGTCTCCGATGGAATGCGAGACGATTTCCGGCTGGATCGATCAGGACCGGTATCCGGAGGAACTGATCCGGATGGCGCTAAAGGAAGCCGTATTTGCCGGAAAGGTCCATTTCAGGTATATCGACCGGATACTGCTTGAATGGAGCCGGAACCGCGTCAAAACGGCCAACGATGCCAAAGCTTATACGCAACGATTCCGCTCAGGCGGACGAGCATAAATTACACCAAAGCGTGTCTTTCCGGGGAGGTAGCCGGAGGACACGCTTTTTGTGGTAAAATACGAAGTGGGTTTAAACCACAGATAGTTCAAAAATGAGTTCTGGAACACCATAGGGAGATTCCGCCGCCCGGCGGAATTAGGCAGATGTTACGCTAAATGCGGTCTGGCTCCATAGAAATACATCGAAAGACGTTATTCTTTTAGCGATGAGGGAGGATCATATGAAAAAGATATTGATTTTAGGCGGAACGCGCTTTTTCGGCAAAAGGCTTGCTGAACTGCTTCTAGAGGAAGGACATCAAGTGACGATTGCGACCCGCGGCAATACTGCGGATGGTTTTGGCGATCGGGTGGGGCGGATTCAGCTTGACCGCGAAAACAAGGAATCGCTTGCTAAGGCTGTGGAAGGAGGCCGGGAATGGGATACGGTGTTTGATAACATCTGTTATTCTCCGCAAGCTGCTCAGGATGCCTGTGACGTATTTCAAGGAAAAGTAAAAAGGTACATATTGACCTCAACCCTCTCCGTGTATGATCCGTCTTCCCGTTTACATCAAGAAAAAGACGTCAATCCATACATTTATCCCGTTTCGATGGGAGGGCGGAGTGACTTTTCTTATGGGGAAGCCAAACGGCTGGCCGAAGCCGTATTATTCCAAAATGCCGATTTTCCGGTTGCGGCAGTACGCTTCCCGATTGTGCTTGGGGAAGACGATTATACGGGAAGGCTTGAATTCCATATTGATCATGTGAAGCAGGGGCGTCCGATCGGCATTCCGAATCTTCAGGCGAAAATGTGTTTCATATCTTCAAGCGAAGCTGCATCCTTCCTCAGCTGGATGAAGAACCAGCGGGTGGAAGGTCCGATTAATGCCCGTTCCAAAGGCGAAGTGAAATTATCCGAGCTGATGGGGTGGATCGAGAAGGAAACCGGCAAAAAAGCCATTATATCCAAACAGGTCAGCGATAAAGACAAATCTCCGTTTGGAGTTCCCGATTCTTGGCTCATGGATACAAACAAAGCGGAACGCCTCGGCTACCAATTCCAGCCGCTTCAGGCTTGGCTGCCGGCGCTGATACGCCAACTTGCCGCGAAATAAGAATCATGAACTTCAGATGATGTAAGGTGCAGCCCATCCCTCTGGGGATCGGCTGTTTTTTTGAAACTATAGAATGATAAGTTTTTTGGGGTCCCCGCAAAGTATTTGGAATAAGCATCAAAGCAATGGCTCCACTTGGTGGGGTTATTTTGCGTGACCATATGCTTACAACAGCCTCTGTCGCATGAATGGATCACAACATAACCTGCAGGACATAGCGGTCACTAAAGAGGGAAATTTCGAATGATGATTCTAACGGACTAAGTGTCGCTACAGTGGAAGGTTTCGAACGATGATTCTAACGGACTAAGTGTCGCTACAGTGGAAGGTTTCGAATGATGATTCTAACGGACTAAGTGTCGCTACAGCGGAAAGGTTTCGAATGATGGATTCTAACGGACTAAGTGTCGCTACAGTGGAAGGTTTCGAATGATAGATTCTAAAGGGCTAAGTGTCACTACAGTGGAAGGCTTCGAATGATGGATTTTAACGGACTAAGTGTCGCTACAGTGGAAGGTTTCGAATGATGGATTCTAATGGACTTAGTGTCGCTACAGTGGAAAGGTTTCGAATGATGGATTCTAACGGACTAAGTGTCGCTACAGTGGAAAGATTTCGAATGATGTTCTAACGGACACAGCAGCCGCTATAAGGGGGAATTTCAGCCATTGTGATTTCTAACGGACACAGATGCAGTTATTTAGTGTAAAATGATCTTTTTGACGACGAATTGCAGCTAATAAGAGCTGTGGTGTCCTTTAGAATTTGAAAACGGCTGTTTTGGAACAATTAGTGTCCGTGGTGTCCGTTAGGATTTAAAAGCAACCATGGAGTCCGTTAGGTGAACATAATAGAGTTGAACTCCTCGTTTGTTCATTGCCAACGGTTCACCCAGCAGAGTTTAGCATCTATACTCGTAAAAACTTACCGGCTAAACGCGGCCCTTGCTTCTTTGAGAGCACGCCGTTAGACTTTTTTGGCCGAATAAAATTTTTTTGAAAAAGATGCAGGGTTCGCAAAATAGCTGTCGTCTATTGATACGGGGAAGGGGGAGAGAAAAATTGACGAAGAACGTTTGATCGATCAAATCAGGCGGGGCGATCAGGCTGCATTTCGGATGCTTGTGGAGCATTTCGGGCAGCATGTGTTTCAAACCGCATATTCTGTGCTCAGAAATGTCAAAGAAGCGGAAGACGCGGCACAGGAAGTTTTTTTGCAGGTCTATAAATCTCTCCCGGATTACCGATCCCAAGGTTTCAAGACATGGATTACCCGCATCGCGGTTAATAAAGCGATTGATATCAAACGCAAGCTCGGCAGGCGGCGGGAAGACCAGATGGCTGACGGCGAAATCATTGAGCAGATGCCTTCAGCAGAAGAGGATGTGCTCGGACAGCTGGTGCGCAAAGAGAAAAAAATGCTGCTCGAAAGGAAACTGGCACTTTTGCCCGTCCAGCACAAAGATATTTTGATTCAATTTTATATAAATGAAAAAAGCTACGAACAGATTGCCAAGGAACAGAATATTGCGGTGAAAACGGTGGAGTCAAGGCTGTACCGGGCGCGGGGCTGGATTCGTAACCACTGGAAGGAGGAAGAATGGAATGAGTGACAACAGGCAGGCATGGCCGGAAGCAGGGGAATGGGCCGCTTATGTTCGCGGAGAGCTGCTCCCTGAGCGCGCAGAATGGCTGGAATCGCTTTTGCTGGAGGATGATCGGGCGCTTGAGCTGTATTTGCAGGCTTTGGCCGTCGAAGAGGCAAGTCTTCCTGTTTTGGAATCGCCGGAGCTTTTCGCCCAGCATGTCATGAACCGCATTGAGACTTCGGAGACCAAAGTAGTTAACATGGAGAAAAAAGAGAACAGGCGCCGCTTTTATGAACACCGTCTTTTCCATTATGTCATCGCTGCGAGCCTGACTTTAATCTTCCTTTCGGCCGGTTGGTTCGACAGGCTGACGCCTGGACCGGCTCAGGCGGCTAAACTGGCGGAGAAAACATCCATTAGCGAGGAGCTTGTAAAAGTGACGACAGATTGGCTTGACCGGTTAAAGCCTTAGACTAAAATTTGCAGGCATACTTAAAGTACGTGTTCACAAAGACCGGTTTTCAGCGCCGAAGCATATACGATCAAAACGCTTCAGTTGGATGATGATAGGGACTGACGAACGGAGCGTAAAAGCGGACCTTTTGAACTAACTTTTAATCGATATTTATAGAAAGGAAGATGAATTTGGAACCATACCGCAATAAATTGACAGCCTTTTTAATTAATTTCATCCCGGGGCTGGGGCATTATTATATGGGGAGAAAAGGAAGAGGGGTCATATATCCGCTGTTTTTCTTTGGCGGGATACTGTTCGGATTTATGCTCATGATCTCAACCGGACATGATGCGGGATTTTTCTTTTTTGTGACAGCGGTTTGCGCCGCTCTGTTATGGATCATCAGCATGCTGGATTTGCTCGTGTTTTTGCTGCGAATGCCGCCGATGCCGACTCACCAGCATCAGTATCAGCCAAACGGTTACCAGCCAAACGGTTATCATCCAGGCGGATATTATACGAATGTACATCAGTCCTATGGCGATGCGGGCAGTGCGCCAGCCGGAATGGGGCCGGAGCAGGATCCCATGGGCATGCACTCTTTTCAGCCAGATCCGCGGATGTACGCTACGCCTCATAGTTTGGAGAGAGAACGGTTTTATACGATTTTGTTGTCCTTTATACCAGGATTGGGCCATTTGCATATGGGACTGATGCAGCGCGGACTATCTTTTCTAATTGCTTTTTTTGGCTTTGGCACGATCATGTTTTTCCTGACCGGTTTGACGAGCCATACGATTTTCCTGTTGTTTCTGGGTGTGCTGCCAATTATTTGGTTGTATTGCATGTTTGATGCTTCCCAACTGATCCACCGCAAACAGGTGGGAGAGACGGTTCGCGACCATTCGTTGTTCGACGATATGGAAGCGGGACGCGCGGAAGGCAAACGAAGCAAAGTTGTTGCTACGCTGCTATCCGCTTTTCCGGGCGCAGGTCATATGTATCTGGGCTTGCAAAAAAGAGGCATGCAGCTCATGGTCTTTTTCCTTGGAAGCGTGTATGTGCTGGATATGCTGAGGTTGTCTTTGTTTCTGTTTGTAATCCCGCTGATCTGGTTTTTCTCCTTTTTTGACGGGCTGCAGTATACGAGCCGCTACGGACGGGAGCCCTTGCTTGACCGCCCGATTGTCGAAGGCATTTCGAACCAACAGCGCTGGTTGGGTGCCGGGCTTACGCTGCTTGGAATTTATTATGTGGGATCAAGCATTTTGGTACCGTTTCTCAGCAGCTGGTTCCCGAATTTGGACATCGATTACAAAATCAGGCATTACCTACAGCCGGCCATCGTTTCGATCATTCTGATCGGGGCGGGAATCAAGCTGTTGATCGGAACGGACAAAAGGGATTCAGGCAAAAGATGAAACTTTTATGTTAAATGAGAACGTTGAAGCAGGGGCCCGGATCGAAAGTGATGATTTGAAGAAGGATGAAATTCACATTACAAGAGGCCGACATATATATAAGTTGTCCTAAAGGAGTCTAACTAGGCTCCTTTTTTTGAAGATATAAGAAAGTATAAGTTTCGGAGCCTCAGCTTCCTTATATCGCAAGAAAAACATCCGCTAAAAGCGGTCTGTGTTCTTAGAGAGTACGTCGATAGACGTTTTTCTTACATACCAGAGAGCATTAACTTCCGGGGTCCCCGCAAAGTAATCGGAATTAGCTTCAAAGGTTACACGTCACTCAGTACTTTTGCTCCGCAAAAGCGCCCCTCTTCGAGAGTCGTCGGAATTCTTTCCGATACTCTTTGTGGGGTTATTTTGTTTGTCGCGCCGCGTTAGTTTCGGCGTGCGATGCAGCGTTTATGATGGAGTTCCACCACATTTGGTACAGTTTTTTTAAAATACTGATTTCGTTTGTCTCCTTTTCGGCGGTCTGGTAATATGAACAATAAAATTCCTAATTCTTTAGATAGCGAGTGTGAGCTGCAATGGCAAGTATAGAAGATTTGATGAAGCTGGATATTCGAATCGGCACCATTTTAAAAGCAGAGGTTTTCGAGAAAGCCCGGAAGCCGGCGATCAAGCTGGAAATCGATTTTGGGGAACTTGGCATGAAACGATCATCGGCACAAATTACCCGAAGATATGCACCTGGACAGCTTGTGGGTAGACAGGTGGTTGCGGTCGTGAATTTCCCGCCCCGGAGAATTGCGGGATTCGACTCGGAAGTGCTGGTGCTCGGCGGTGTGCCAGGGGAAGGTGACGTGGTGCTTTTAAAACCGGATCTGGTCGTGCCGAACGGAACGCCGATTGCGTGATCCGAGTGCTTTGGGAAAGAAGCTCCGCTGTGGTATAGTGTAAGAATGAACTTTTCGAATGAAACGGAGCGATGATCAGGATGGCTGAGAAAGTACATAACCAGGGAAAGGGGCATAAGCCGAAAGCCGCTGCGGACAAGAGCGGACGCAAACCGGCCGGTGCTCTTTCAACCCGTTTGCATGCTGCCCATCCGAAACAACAGCAGCAGGGAAAGCTGCAGAAGGCGCAGGGGAAAGAGCGGAAGGCAGGCCGACAGCAGCGCTTTACGGAGAAGTCCGCAGCTTCGGCGGAAACGGTGAAAACCGGAGACCGCATCGTCGTCACGATCAAGCGGATCGGCATTAATGGCGAAGGGGTCGGATATTACCGCCGCAAAGCCGTATTTATAGAAGGGGCGCTGCCGAATGAGGTCGTCAAGGCCAAAGTGGTCAAGGTGGAACCAGGTTATCTGAACGCGGAGATAACCGAAATCGAAAAACGGTCGCCGCAGCGCCAGGACCCGCCTTGTCCTGTATACGGAATCTGCGGAGGCTGCCAGCTGCAGCATATGACCTACGAGTCGCAGTTGCAGGCCAAGGAAGAGATCATACGGGAATCCTTCCAGCGGTATGCCAAGCTGCAGGAACTTCCGCTGCGCCCGATTCTTGGGATGGATAACCCATGGGGATACCGGAACAAAGCGCAGCTGCAGGCTGGATATGACGGCGAAGATATCGTTGCCGGCCTGTATGCGGCAGGTTCGCACCGCCTGATCGATATTAGCGGCTGCCCGATTCAGCATCCGGTGGTGAATCATGCGATCGAGCAGGTGAAGGAAGCGTTGGAGGAGCTCCGGATCCCCGTTTACAATGAACGGACCCGTGAAGGAGCGATCAGGACGATCGTGGCCCGTGTCGGGCAAGCAACCGGACATGTGCAGTTGACGCTGATCACGGCAACGGACCGTTTGCCTGATTCAAGACGGCTGGTTGAAGAAATTCGCAAAAGATTGCCGAAAGTCATTACGATTGCGCATAACATCCATAAGGGCAAATCACCGCTCGTTTTCGGCAATAAAACGGTTGTTTTGTGGGGGGAAGAGCGGCTTGAGGAGTCGCTTGGCGATGTCCGTTTTGCCTTGTCCCCACGGGCATTCTTCCAGTTAAATCCCGAGCAGACGGTGAAGCTGTACAATGCCGTGCAGGAAGCCGCCGGACTTAGCGGGTCGGAGCTTGTGGTCGATGCGTATTGCGGGACAGGCACGATCGGGTTATGGCTTGCTCCGTTCGCGCATGAGGTGCGTGGGATCGAACTGATTCCCGAGGCGGTGCTTGACGCACGCGATAATGCCAAATCGACGGGCGTAGACAACGCCCGTTTCTATGAAGGCCGCGCCGAGCAGCTGCTGCCTGAATGGGTCGGCCGCGGCATCCGCCCCGACGTCGTGGTCGTCGATCCGCCGCGGACCGGCTGCGAGCGTCCACTGCTGGACGCCATTATAAAGGCCAAGCCGCAGCGGCTGGTGTACGTGTCCTGCAATCCGGCGACTCTGGCGAAGGACTGTCAGGTGTTGCTTGGCGGCGGCTACCGGATCGAGTGGGTGCAGCCGGTGGATATGTTTCCGCAAACGGCGCATGTGGAGTGCTGCTCACTGTTGGTCAGGAAAGACTAATTGTTGAGGTGTATTGGCGTATACAGCAACGGAGCGGCTACAGTCCCGCTTCTTTTTTTTGACCATAAGTTTAGCTAGGAGCGGCTATTGATAGTCGTCCTTTGTTGTACCCCCACCCAGTGCCTGATGAACTTGTTATTACATCTGAGCCGAAGTTAAGGCATTTCATACCCGCCTGGAAATTTTACAAATATCCTTCTGTACGCACAAAGAAGCCCCTACCATATCGGCGGAGCAAAGAATTTGGGAGCGTATACTTTTAGTATTTCGATTGTTAGTATTCTAAGGGTGTTCGTTAAAGGAACGCCCTTTTTCTCTTTATAAAAGGCTCGGTTAACGCATAGTGTTGATTTAAGCTAACGGGTAGGATTGTCAAAGATGAAAATATTTACAAAAGAACAAATGTTCTGTATTATAAAAGGGAAACATATCATAACAAAGGTGGTTTCCCAATGAGTGAACAAGTTGTTGAACGTTTTGTTGATCGGATTGATGCAGTTTTTCTACCTGTAAGAAATCTTCAGGAGTCATTGGAATGGTATCAAAAAGTGTTTAGTTTTGGTCTTCGCTGGAGCAATGAAAGAATGGCTGGACTAGCAATTTCACCAAATTGCGGGTTTCATTTAGTGCAAATCCCGGATTTTGAACCTATCAATAAGTACACCCCTTTCAATTTTGTTGTGAAGAATGCAGATGAAGTTAGGGCGAGACTGGGGCAACTCGGAGTAGAAGTGTCCGAGATAAGAAATGGAGAACCTAGGCGATTTGATCTTACCGATAATAACGGGAATATGATCAGTGTGATTCAAATATAGATTTTGCTATTGAACTAACGGGAAACGATAGTTCAACATATAATCTTGTGATGAAAAGTTAAATTGTGTAACGTACACAAAATATTCCGCACATAAGCGGGAGGTTATCCATAACTAGCACGAAACGTTTATTAGAGCAAACACCAATCTGTGGACACAAATTTTTATTTGTTTTCACTGTCTACTCGTCACATGTGGAGTGCTGCTCACTATTGGTCAGGAACGACTAATAGTTGAGATATATTGGTGGATATAGTAAAGAGGGGAAGCTCCCCCTCTTTTTCATCTGCCCGATGGACTATCGTTTTCCGCAACAACAAGTGCTTGATCTGCTAATAGTCGTTCTATATAATTAGCGACCATTTTCCCATCTTCAAACGCTCAATTAAACGTTGCTCCAATTATCCTCGTCCCCGACCCACCAAAAACACCCCCAACCTAAAGTAAGGCAAGGTGCAGCATACATTTTATAAACCGCACAAAATATCACTCATCATCATTGGCGGCACACTATAATTCATACATAGAAGGAATACAAGAAACGATAGGATATTTAATCGATGATTGGAGTGAGGATTGTAATGAAAGATACCCTTAAGTTTTATCAAGAGCATGATATGATGACAGAAATTAAAACAATGAAACACATGGTTACAGGTATACCCAAGGACATCAAAACTATTGTTACCTATGTACAAAATATCCTATTGCATCAGCATTGGAGTGAAGTTTATGGATTGGAACTCAGCGATGAAAGAAAGAAGGAACCATTCATACGGAGCTTTGAAGATAAACTTATTTTCTTAAATAAGCTGGGTTTCACTCACGTATCCGAGCAAAGAACAAATGATCATAAAATGATATCCATATGCCGTGACTTTTCCGTAGTTGCTGCAGCCCTTTGTCGTGAAGCCGGTATACCTGCCAGAGCAAGATGTGGTTTTGCAAGCTACTTTGAAAAAGACAAGTATATTGACCACTGGGTACTTGAATACTGGAATGAAGAGAAGAAAAAGTGGGTAATGGTGGATGCACAACTGGATGTTCTGCAGCAAAGAGCACTTAAACTGCCTTTTGATCCTTTGGATGTAAGTGAGAATTATTTTATAACAGGGCCAAGAGCCTGGTTGTTGTGCAGAGAAGGAAAGCTTAATCCTGAGTTGTTCGGCATTTTCAAATGGTGGGGGTATGATTATTTAAGATGTAATCTAATTTTTGATGCTAATTCATTACTAAAGATGCCCATGCAGCCTTGGGATATGTGGGAAGGGTATAAGAGTCTTCCGATTGAGGAATGGACAGAAGAAGATTATAAGGTTATGGATGACCTCTCCATACATGATATAAATGGAGATCATCATTTTGAGGCTTTTTACCAATATGTTCAAACGAATGATAAAATAAAAGTACCCGAGGATTTAAGTAAAGTTATCAATAGTCTGGAATAAGGTGATGATTGAATATATCCTATGTATATTCTCTAGAAAAAGCAATCAATTATATAGAGAGTCATTTATATGATGACATTAATTTATCTTCTATCGCAAAGGAAGCGGGCTACTCTCTTTATCATTTCCATCGCATTTTTAAAAGTGCAGTAGGAGATTCACTCAAAGACTACATCAGGAAAAGAAGAATGACGGAAGCGGCAAAGGAATTAGTGTATACGGACTTGCCTATTGTGGACATAGGTATAAAATATGGCTATGAATCAAGGGATGCCTTCAGCAGAGCCTTTCAAAAAGTTTATGGAAGAAATCCCTCTGAAGTACGAAACAGTAAATTGCTCTATTTTATAAGGGAACCCATGAGTTCTGATTATTTGCTGTATAAGTATAAACTAATGAAAGAAGGATTAACTCCTTTATACAGGAAACTTCCGGAAAGATATGTAGTAGGCAAAAAGACGAAGGTGAAGGCAGATGGGAGCAACCTTCAGGATATACCGCTGCTATGGCATAAGTGGAATAGTGAAAAGGAAGGCGAAAAAATAATAGAGCGGAAGTATGCAGATGAATGTATGGGTATTTGCATATTTTCTGATGAAGATGATTTTGAGTACATGATAGGTCATGAAGTTAATTCCACGAATGATGTTCCTGATAAAATGGAGATATATAGACTGGAATCTTCGCTTTATGCAATTTTTAGAACGCTTGGCCCTATAACCGAAAGTGTGCAAAAAACATGGGATTATATATATTCGGTATGGTTAATGGAATCGGAATATGAGCATGCGGGTATTCACGATATTGAATATTACTATTTTAATCAGGGAGAACTCAATGCAGACCTTTATGTGCCAATAGTCTCTAAAAATATAAAATAATTTAACTGCGAAGGGAATCTGGTTTACTGCCGGATTCCCTTCTTTATTATATCTCACTAATCCCCGACACCCTTTGAAGAGGTACGGCATAAAGAAAGTCCGACGCACTTGCCAAGCTCCATCATGGAAATTCGCGCTTGATGCTGAAGGTTGTTCAAAATATTTTGGTCAATTTCATCCTCGGATAAGACCTCCTTTGAATTATAAGTGTATTCATTAAAATAACTAATTATCATTTGTTATTTTATCTGTTTTAAAGGAATTATCTATGTAAATCAGGCGTATTTACGATTAAAATAAAATCACTCCGTAAGCAATCAATAATTTTAACTTTTTAGAGAGGGTGACTGTCCTTGAGTAAAAACGTTTCAAACATAATGAAATCACATCCATTGCAAACATGTATTGATGAAGTAATCGAACGTACGATTTCCGATAAAAGGTTGGTCGGGGCTGTCATTAAAGTGGCGATTCATGGGAAAGAGTATTATAGCCGCGCTGTAGGTTATGCAGACCGCGAGAAAAACCGCCCAATGCAAGAGAATACTTTGTTCCGGCTTGCTTCCGTATCCAAACCGATTGTATCGACGGCAGCGCTTGTACTCGTGTCGCAAGGCCGACTTCATCTGGATGATCCCGTGGATAAATGGCTGCCTGATTTTCGTCCCCGTTTGCAGAGTGGTGAGCCCGCAACCGTGACCATTAAAAATTTGTTGACCCACACGGCTGGGTTGACCTACCGTTTCTTCCAGAAGGAACAAGACTCGTATGAGCGGGCCGGCGTATCGGATGGAATGGACCAAACCGATATCACCCTGGAAGAAAATCTGCGTCGGATTGCTTCCGTACCGCTTCTTTACACGCCGGGCACGGAGTGGAAATACTCCATTGCTACAGATGTGTTGGGTGCAGTGATCGCCAAGGCTGCAGGAACAACATTAAGCGAAGCTGTACGTTCTTTAGTGACCGAACCGCTTGGCATGCAGGATACGGGTTTTAAAACCGTTGATCCGGAGCGGCTGTCCGCGGCTTATACAAATGATACGCCTGAGCCGCGTCGCTTGCGGGATGATTTTGATACGATTCCGTTTGTGGAAGGTACGGCCGGCTTCCGGCTTTCTCCTGCACGGGCACTTGATGATCAGGCTTATCAGTCGGGTGGTGCAGGTATGGTTGGGAGTGCAGGAGACTTTCTGCAACTGCTTGAAACGCTGCGGAAGGGTGGGTTGCCGCTGCTGCCGGAAAGCTGGGTTCATGAAATGACGACCAATCAGATCGGTGATCTTCCTATGGCTTATTGGCCGGGACGAGGGTTCGGCCTCGGCTTTACGCTGCTAAAGGATCCGGTTGCAGCAGCAACGTCCGAATCGCCGGGTACCTGGCGCATGGGGGGGACCTATGGTCATTCGTGGTTCGTCGATCCAGCAAAGCAGATCAGCGTGGTGGCATTTACCAATACTGCCCTGGAAGGGATGTCAGGTCAATTCACGGTAGACCTATGTGAAGCCATTTACGAAGGGATCAGGAACTGAAAGCAAGAGGGTTCATCTGAAAAACCAAGCCTTGAGGTTCTTTCGAGTTTGGATATTGTGCTTACCGAAGCTTATTGCGTTCGCCGCAGCCTGGGTGAGCAGGAGAGCATGATTTCCCTTCCAAGAAGCGATAAACCAATACGGACATAGGGGCTGCGAAGGGAATCCGGTTTACTGCCGGATTCCCTTCTTTTTTATTTCTCACTAATACCGGTTGGCAATACTTGCGTATCTTCAGGGCTGGACATGAGAAATTGATGATCGATTGGGGATGACATCACAAAGCTCGCCAAGCTGTTCGATGATCTGGCATGTTATAATGAGCTAAAAGACAAGCTTTTAAAAGCGAGATCGAGTTGGCGAAGCTGTCAGGAAAAAGATCGGATGATAAGAAAGGAGGGGATGTTATGTCAAAAAATGATAATATGCTGGCAATTCTTTGGATGCTGAATTCAGGAGCCAAGATAACCGCGAAACAAATAGCGGAAAGGTTAGAGATAAACGTACGAACTGTTTACCGTTATATCGATTCGCTTTGCGCCAGCGGAGTACCTATCGTATCCGATGCAGGTCAGAATGGCGGGTACAGTTTGCTAGACAATTTCATCAGTGCGCCTTTATTTTTCAATATTGAAGAACAAAAAGCGCTACTTCATGCTGCCGTATTTGCAAAAGAAGCAGGGTATCCTTTTAGTGAAGCTTTAAGCAGAGCAACTGAAAAATTGAAAATGTATTCCAATCGGGAGCAGGAGGATATTCTCAATCGCCATTTAGCCGGCTTCGAAGTGATAAACCGAGATATTTCCCCTTCTGTGAAGACGATATTGGAAGAATTGGAGCTGGCTGTAGCAAATGAATACTCGGTAGAAATTGAATACCGCACAAAGCATGAAGAACAACCCAGGCCAAGGGTGATTGACCCTTATGGAATGTTTTATTGGAACAATAAATGGTATGCGATTGGATTTTGCCATCTGCGGAATGAGCTCCGCAGCTTCCGGGCTGAACGGATTTTACATATAAAGCAAACGCAATGGATGTTTAAACGACCTGAAGCCTTTTCTGCCAAAGCATTTTTTTTGCAAAATCTTTTGCCTGACCTGGCGGGTAACGATGAGTTGATTTCATTAATTATCCAGGGCAGGTCAGAGGCTTTGGATGACTTGTGCATTCATTGGTTTTTAGGTCATCATCTGCAAGAGAGGACTTCAAATCAAGCTGTCTTTTTACTTGATGAAAGAGTAATTCATGCATATGTACCCAATTTTCTCTTATCTTACGGAAAAGCCATTCAAGTAATCGAACCGCAGAGCTTGAAGGCAAAACTTGTCGATGTTGCATCAGAGTTAACGGAATATTATAAAATGTAACAGCTTCACTGACAGCGGTTGTCAGTGAAGCTGTTTTATAATGGGGGAAATCATCGATCCCAATGAATGATGAAAGATTGATTACTAAAAAGTTGGAGGACATGCAAATGAATAATACGGTGTATCTCTATGTATTTGATACGATGGCAGATTGGGAAATAGGTTACTTAACTGCCGAACTGAATTCGGGAAGGTATTATAAGAAAGGGCTGGCACCATCCAAAATAGTTACGGTGGGAAATGAAAAGACTCCTGTTACTACAAAGGGAGGCTTGAAAATTTTGCCTGATACGAGACTGGATGAGTGCAGCATGAATAACGCAGATGCACTGATTCTACCGGGTGGAGATACGTGGACAGAAACAATTCATGAGCCTATATTAAAAATTGCAGAGCAGTGTTTAAAAGGAAATATTCCCGTTGCGGCAATTTGTGGGGCTACCATAGGGCTTGCTCAGAAAGGATTGCTGGATACGCGTTGGCATACGAGCAACGACTTGGAATACCTTAAAATGATATGTCCTGCCTATACCGGAGAAAAGTATTACCAGAAGGAGTCTGCCGTAACTGCCGGAAAACTGATAACGGCTTCCGGAGTCGCTCCATTGGAATTTGCTTTACATGTCTTGAAGACCCTAGACGTATTTGCACCACAAACATTAAACGCCTGGTACAATCTTAATAAAACTCATGAGCCTAAATATTTCTACGAGTTGATGAATGCAATCCAATGAAGGCATGCTTCATAATGCCGCCAATTTATCCTCTCCGCTGAAATAAAGGACAGAATTGTTTCAGCTTGAACCACATGGTAAAATGTAGCGCAAGGAGGGACTTTATGGGTTCTCGGTCACGTTTTTGTTTTGTACCTGGGACGATCCTATTGCCGGAAGCCCGTTATTAACCGGTGTTCACTTAAAGAACAAAGAAACCAATGATGTTGTAAATTATAATTTACATTATCCAAAAACGATTAGGAATTTCATTTTGTATGGTTTGAATAATGGATGGACAGGACATAACATTATAGAATTTCAAGACGGACTCGAAATCATGAGTAAGATAGGATACGACGTGTCACGGATTAAATATTCAGAGTGTTCGAATTAATGAGAAAGGAGCATTTCCCAATGAACATACGCAAAGCCAAAATCGATGAAGCCGGTTATTTAAGCGACCTTTCATTCCGATCAAAAGCCTATTGGGGTTATAGCGATGACTTTATGGAAGCCTGCCGGGAGGTTTTGACGGTTTCGCCTGATGATATTTCGTCTTCTTTGGTGTTTGTGATAGAGGATGGCGGTACCATCAAAGGTTTTATAGGGCTGGAACTTGAGAATGACTTCTGTTTGGTTAGTAATCTCTTTATTGATCCTGATGGAATTGGCAAAGGGTACGGAAGAGCGTTATGGCAGCATATGCTTGAGGTTGTGAAGGGTCTGAACGTTCGCACTGTTCAAATCCATAGTGATCCGCATGCGGAAAAATTTTACTTGGCGATGGGAGCGAAACGGATCGGGGAAGTAGAATCGAATGTTTTTGAGGACAGGAAGCTGCCTTTGATGGAGGTTGAGCTTATTCGATAAATTCAAAAGCTTCGGCTAATATTTAGATCATAGTCAATTAAATTCATTGGGGCAGTTTTGGACATGGGTTCCAACGGTTATTTGTACGCTTTCCATGAGATAGTTTCAGAAAGTTCACCCAATTTTGATTTTTATTAAAAAGGTTATAAAGAGTGACGTTCGGATGAGGTTATCCGGGCGTTTTTTGTCGTTATGTAAGCTAAAATATGAGTATTTTCCTGCTAATTCGAGCGCATTCTCTTTTTCTAGTGCCATTTCCCTATATCCAGTACTTTACAAATAGTAGAATATATATAATAATTAACATTAATATCATATCTTGCGAGGTGCTGTATGAATACGGTCTATATTACGAGTATAGGTAAATTCCTCCCTGGCAGTCCTGTTGGTAATGATGAAATGGAAGATTATCTCGGCAAAGTTGGAGGCAAATCTTCCAAAAGCAAGCGAATCATTCTTGAGAAGAATCAAATTCGGAATCGCTATTATGCCATGGATAAAGAGCAGAAGAGTTTATACAGCAACGCAGAGATGGCTGCTTTAGCAATACGCGACGCCTTGGACCGAAACGGGGATGTAGCGGCCGAAGATATTGGGTTTCTTGCGACGGGGTCAATGAGTCCTGATTTGCTTTTGCCTGGCTTTGCCAGTATGGTGCATGCGGAGACGGGTCTGCCTGTCATGGAAATTTCATCGCATGCTGGGTTATGCGCAAGCGGAATGCATGCATTTAAAAATGCTTTTTTACATATCAAAACCGGTGAGCATAAAGCAGCGATCGCTTGCGCTAGCGAGTTTGTAAGCCGCGAATTCAAACACACGAAATACGAAGCGCAGGGTATTGAGCGGGTCCCTTTTGAAACGGATTTTTTGCGATTTATGCTTTCGGATGGAGCGGGTGCGGCCATTTTGCAAAATACTCCTTCCCGCGAGGGACAATCTTTACGTATTGAATGGATCGATAACAAGTCGTATGCGAATGAATACGATACTTGCATGTATACGGGAATGAGCAAAGAAGACGGGATTCCTTCCTGGCTTGATTATCCATCCATTCATGAAGCGGCGGATCATGGTGCCCTTAATCTTAAACAGGACGTTAGGCTGGTTAATGAAATAGCAAAGCTAGGAGTAAGGCGTTTTCTGGAGCTTGCAGATGAAGGCCGGATCAATCCCGATGCGATCGATTGGATGGTTTGCCATTATTCATCGCATTATTTCAAGGATGAAATATTCCGGTTATTGAGATTAAGCAATGTAACAATCCAGGAAGAGAAATGGTTTACGAATTTATATACGAAGGGTAATACGGCAGCGGCATCGATTTTTATTATGATGGAAGAATTACTGAATACGGGACAGCTTTTCGAAGGTCAGCAGGTATTGTGCATCGTTCCCGAAAGCGGTAGATTCCAAACCTCTTTTATGCTGCTGACAGTCGTGGGTCCTTCTTAAGAAGTGCATGAATAAGCTGTATTTATCTTGCTAACAAAGGCGCGGATTTGAATGTTCGCGTCTTTTTCGTTTTTTTATCGGGGGAAAGACAAAGGAGGTAAAGTGAGGGGAGTGAGCGAAGATATTACCCTTAGATCCTGCAGATATGAAACGAAAGGAGTATGGGATTGCAAATACCAACGGATATATAACTCGGTACCCGCAATTAGGCCTGTTCCCGCCAAGATGCCGATGATCGATCAAAACTGCTATATCATGAATGAAAATCCCCATGGTCTCCAAAAAGCAATCTTCCATCTGAAAGAAAAGCAATTGGATCTTCAAGTTATATATGGGGATGACCGGGATAACAATTTGCCGTTCGATTTTACAAGACCAATGCATGCCCAAGACGTCTTCAATAAGGATATATCCTTGCATCTGCAGGAGGTCGTTACTTATGCAGCTTGGCAGGATGAAAATACGTTACGACTGACTTTGTTCTATATCGAAACGCCATACACAGTTACATATACGATTATTTTCAAAAACGAGCTTATAGATTTTCAATTCAATATCAATGTATCTCTGAACATACCGGAGTATACAGCCATTGGAGAATTAATGAATGTTCAATCTAGATCGTAGTGCGTCTCATTCAATGAAATATGTGGTAATTTTTGATTATAATAATATCCCATTTCATGCCGCTATGGTATTTTTTTATATGAAAAGGGGGAGAAAAAGATGAATATTTGGGAAGGCGATAAAGTCCGGTTGCGGCCGATTGCGGCCGATGATTGGAAGTTGTTCCATGAAAATGATCAGGATTCGGAGGGAGCGAGATTATCCGACGCCATATTCTTTCCGAGATCGGAAGATGGAACGAAGTCATGGGCCGAAGAACAAGCTTCCAAGGGAGCGGACAGAGACAATATCATGCTGGCGATCGAGACCCTTGATGGCGAGCTCGTAGGCTGCATGAATTCACATGGTTGCGATCCCCGCAATGGAACATTTAAATATGGAGTGGCCGTTTTTCGCCAATATTGGCGGCATGGGTATGCATCGGATGCGGTGCGGATTTTGCTGCGATACTTTTTTCATGAATTGAGGTATGAGAAAGCGAATGCGCATGTTTACGCTTTTAATGAAGGCTCGATCAAATTTCATGAGCGTCTTGGTTTTAAGCTGGAAGGAAAGCTGAGACATATGATTTATACCAATGGGCAGCATTATGACGAATACGTGTTTGGGTTATTAAAAAGCGAATTTGACGCATTCAAATAATAAATGTTCAAGGGGCAGCCGATTGCTGTCCTTTGCGCCAATTCTGGATGAGAAGATGTCTTAAAGTGGAGTTCATAACAAAGGCGGTGAGGTGGAAAGTGTCGACAGAGATCTTTTTTTCCTCCAACAAATTAGGAACAATAACGGATAAGCAATTGCAGCTCGTGCTTGATCGGTTTCATTTAGGGGAACTGATAACTTCGGAAAAGACTGCAAACGGTGTAGGAAACCAGACATTGTTTATTTCTTCTACCGCTGGTGAGTATGTACTGAAAGGAAACCCGCTTTTTGCAGGACAGTTTATTGAAGAGAAATTTTATGTTGACAATCTGCTTGAAATAACCAACCTTCCTGTGCCTTCCCCTTACCTCGTGGATGAATCCAAAGATATATTTGGTTGGAGTTATGCGATTATGCCCCGGCTTCAAGGCAGGCATTTGAACGAATCCGGATTTGCCGCAGCGCTTGGCAGGAAAGATCAAGAGCAAATTGCCGAATTGCTTGCCGTTACTATAAGTAAACTGCATCGTTGGAAAGTCGCCCAATATGGAGAATTTGACCCCGTAACGCAAAAGATCTGCCCATTTAAAGGTTCTTATAAAACATGGCTTTATAACAGAATCAGATTTTGGCTGAAGGATGCCAAGCAATATTCCGTTATCACTTCCACAGATATAGGGTGGGTAGAGCAGTTATTAACAGCTTCGGAACATGTCTTTCATTCCTTATCTTCGCCAACCTTTGTCATGGGGGATTTTAAACCAGATAATCTTTTGGTTCAGCAAGGCGGTGAAGGGTGGGAAATTAGCGGTATTTTCGACTTTACAACCGGTTATTTTGGAGATGGAATAGCTGATCTGCCGAGATTTGTTGCCATGTATTTGGATGATGGAAAAGAAGCGCTGGCCAAGCTGTTTATTCGGACCTATTTACACTGTATGGAAGCAAAGGACGGCTTCGTGGAAAGATTCAGAGTTCATATGCTTCACCAGCGGGTGTTAGATTGGGGATGCGCGAAAGCGACAAATGATGTCACGTGGGATCAGGACATGCCGTTTTCAACTTGGGCAGAGCGGTTTACAGATTTTACGGCGGAGTGGTTAAGCTAGAGATGAGGCGGATAGTCAAAAATAAAATACATAATGCAGCCTTGAGCTGTTCGCTAGACATCCCTTAGCTTTTCTAGAATAATGGAATATACACTGCAAAAGTAGGAGGCCTATACATGATAAATTTGAACGAGCTGGAGCCTGGCATCCGAACTTTGGTAGCTCAATTTATCGAAGCGGGAAGACCCTCGGCCAGACAGAAAAGCTTTGAACAACGTCGCGAGGAGTATTTGAACTCGATTGATCTTGCCGGAGAAACTGTGCCTGTATGGAATATTAGCGATCGCGTGATAGATGGTCTTACGTTTCGCATATATAAGTCGTCGGACCAAGTGAATCTTCCCATTCTGATTTTTTATCATGGTGGTTGTTTTGTTAGCGGCGATTTGGAAACTCATGACCGGCAATTACGTCAGATCGCCAACGAGAGTCAATCCCTTGTGATTGCAGTTGATTACCGTCTGGCTCCTGAGCATGTTTATCCCGCTGCCCACGACGATGCGTTTAAGGCTGCTCAGATTGTGCATGCAAATGCCTCAGCATGGGGCGGGGATCCGGATAATATTACAATTGCGGGTGACAGTGCGGGCGGACATCTTGCCCTTATTACTTGCCTTCGACTTAAAGCGCAAGGACAGTGGCTGCCCCGGCGGCAAATTCTTGTTTATCCGATGCTGGACGCTAACGGCTCAAGCGATAGTTATCAGAAAAATGGCGATGATTATGTGATTACCCGGGACATGCTGCTCAGCGGCTTTGAAGCCTATTTATCTAAGCTATCTTTTGATCATCCGGAAGCCAGTCCATTGTATCGGGATGATTTCGCGGGACTTCCTGAAACGCATATTTTGACTGCGGAATTTGATCCTCTCGTTGATGAAGGCGAAGTTTTGTACCGCCGCTTGCTGGAAGCAGGCGTGGACGCACAATGCCGGCGCTACCTTGGGGTAAACCACGGTTTCATCCAATTGGGCGGCATCAGTCCAGCTGGTAGGAAAGCTATTACGGATATCGCATCTATTTTATAATAGTGACGAGCACATATACAGCAACCAAAGTCCGCGAAAAACGCGGGCTTTTTTTTGATATCGGCAAGTCTTTCGGGTAACGACCCATTATTCAATCCTTTTGTTGACAATTCATGACTGCTCCAGTAATATCTAATTTAACGAACATCTAATTTGATGAATATCTAATTTAATAAAGGTTCAACATAAAATTAGTACTTGGCAAGAAGCAAAGGTAGCGGAGGGGACGGAATCGATTCTTACGAAGCGGCAGCGTTCGCCTAAAAGCTTTCCGCAGGAAAGCTAGCTTCGAAAGCATCCGCTTTGTCTCCGTATTTCTACCTTTTTGAAAATATAATCATAGAAATTTGGAGACAACAGCGATCGGAAGAACGATCCGGAGCCGCAGCGGTCAATTTGCTTCATATCAAGAACTAATTCCGGTTTTGAGCCTAGATAAAATCTGAATTTATTTAGAGAAGGAGATTTTGAGATGCAGTTGGATAAGGTTGTCAATTACCACAAGGCACTTGCGGATCCGACGCGCTTAAAAATGCTTATGCTGCTTGCGGAAGGAGAATTAAACGGTCAGTTGCTTGCGGAAAAGCTTAGCGTAACGCCGGCAACGATAACCCATCATGCAGCAAAACTGCGTGAAGCAAGCTTAATCAACGAGCGGAGGGATAAAAACACGATTTACTTTTCGTTAAATCACTATTTCATCAAAAATAATGCCAATGCCGTGGTCCATCTCATTTACCGGACAGTCGAAGGAGGAACAAAAGTGTTAAATGATAACGATCAGCGATACCGGGAATCCATTATCAAAAACTTTTTTACCGCCGACGGGCGCTTAAAAAGCATTCCCGCACAGCTCAAGAAGAAGCTTATTGTATTGGAATATCTGGTGTCGAAGCTGGAAAAAGGGCGGAAGTACAGCGAAAAGGAAATCAATGAATTCATCAAAGGTTACCACGAGGATTTTGCCACCATTCGCCGGGAGTTTATCATGCATCACTTCATGTTTAGGGAGAACCAGGTTTACGAATTGAACCCGCAAGAAATGTGGGCCAAATGGGAAATACTCGCATGAGTGCTTGTCCATGTTTTCAACTTTAAATAAAACGAAAATAACAGTTCCGAGCCGTAGCATCCAGCTGCGGTTTTTTTGTAATTCAGGATTTTGCAAAATTTGTGGGGTTATTTAGTTTGGGGCGAAGGCCTCACCTTCGGTGTAACCGCATCTGCTCTCTACATACCGCCCTTTATGTTATATAACAATAAAAAAATACAAAAACAGTATTGAACAGTTCTTTTTATTGTTATATAATGACATCACCAAATAAAATATTGTTATATAACAATAAAAAAGGGGGTGCACGGCATGGATTGTCCTGTATGCGGCGGCAATGGCGAGTTGGAATGCTTGACCCCACTGGCTGAAAACCAGGAACAATACGATAGCCCGTTATGCGAGGGCAAAAAAATTATCCCTTGCAGCCGTTGTTCCGGCAGCGGTTATCTGGAGCAGGAAGCATGAATCGAACGAGTTTTAAATCGATAGAGGAGGATGGATGATGAGCGGTACAGGGAAAACGGAAAACGAGCAAATGAAGGAACACTGGTCTGGAACCCGTTATGAGGGCATTCAGCGTCCTTATTCGACGGAAGACGTGCTGAGATTGCGGGGATCTTTGAAAATTGAATATACATTGGCCCAGCGGGGTTCCGCGAAATTATGGGATTTGCTTCATTCGGAAGATTATGTCCACGCGCTGGGGGCATTGACTGGCAACCAAGCCGTTCAGCAGATCAAAGCGGGACTGAAGGCCATTTATCTTAGCGGATGGCAGGTAGCGGCGGACGCGAACTTGTCCGGACAGATGTATCCCGATCAGAGCCTCTATCCGGCGAACAGCGTTCCACATGTGGTGAAGAGAATCAATCAGGCGCTGCAGCGCGCCGACCATATCCAGCATTCCGAAGGCAAAAATGACGTCGATTTCTTCGCGCCCATCATCGCAGATGCTGAGGCCGGCTTCGGAGGGCCGTTAAATGTATTCGAACTCGTAAAGTCCATGATCGAGTCGGGAGCGGCCGCGGTCCATTTGGAAGATCAGCTCGCCTCAGAGAAGAAATGCGGTCATATGGGCGGCAAGGTGCTGCTGCCGACGGGGCAGGCAATTCGCCATCTGATCGCGGCGAGGTTGGCGGCGGACGTGATGGGAGTGGATACGGTCCTGATTGCCCGCACGGATGCGAACGCGGCGCAGCTTCTCACCAGTGACATCGACGACAACGATCGGCCTTTCTTGACCGGACAGCGATCGGCGGAAGGATTCCATTATGTAAGGACGGGACTGGATCAAGCGATTTCGCGGGGGCTCGCGTATGCCCCTTATGCCGACATGGTCTGGTGCGAGACAGCCGAACCGAATCTGGAGGAGGCAGAACGATTCGCACGAGCCATTCATGCGCGTTATCCCGGCAAGTTGCTTGCGTATAACTGTTCGCCTTCCTTCAACTGGAAACTGAAGCTGAGCGATAAGGAGATCGCCACCTTCCAACAAAAGCTTGGCGCGATGGGCTACAAGTTCCAATTTGTCACCTTGGCCGGTTTCCACGCATTGAACCATAGTATGTTCCGGCTGGCGAAAGGGTACAAGGAACGGGGAATGGAAGCCTATGCCGAGCTGCAGCAAGCGGAATTCGCCAGCGAGGCGGAAGGATATGAGGCGGTCCGGCACCAACGGGAAGTGGGAACCAGTTATTTTGACGAAGTGACCCAGGTTATTGCCGGTGGTCTGTCCAGCACGACGGCGTTGGCAGGTTCGACGGAACAGGAGCAATTCGCCCGCTAATGATCAATGAACCCTAATCAGCATTTCAAAGCCATTTTAAAAAGGGAGGTTCGACCTATGAACCGTGTGAGCCGGGCAGACCGTGAATTGAAAGGGGATTGCAGCTCCGAAGCGCATCGCATTATTTTGACGCCTGAAGCGCTGGACTTCGTGGCATCGCTCGAAAGGCGATACGGGAAGCGGCGCAAGGAGCTGCTCCAAATGAGAGAAGAGCGCCAGCAAAGACTCGACGCAGGCGAATGGCCGGACTTTTTGGCAGAGACGGCACATGTCCGGGAAGGGGATTGGACCGTTGGTTCCATTCCGGCCGACCTGCAGGATCGCAGGGTAGAAATTACAGGTCCCTCCGGGGATCGTAAAATGGTTATCAATGCGTTAAACTCGGGCGCCAAAGTATTTATGGCGGATTTCGAAGACGCCAATTCCCCAACATGGTCCAACACGCTGGAAGGTCAGGTTAATCTAAGGGATGCGGTCAACCGGACGATACGGTTCGCTAACGAAGCGGGCAAAACCTATGAACTGGTTGAAAAACCAGCCGTGCTCGTCGTGCGGCCGCGGGGCTGGCATATGGAAGAAAAGCATCTGTTGGTCGACGGGGAGCCTGTCTCGGCATCGCTATTCGATTTCGGCCTGTACTTTTTCCATAATGCGGAGGCGTTGATCCGGCAGGGAAGCGGTCCTTACTTCTATCTTCCGAAAATGGAAAGCCATCTTGAAGCAAGACTGTGGAATGAAGTGTTCGAATTCGCGCAGCAGGAGCTCGGGATTCCGCGCGGCACGATCAAGGCAACCGTCTTGATCGAAACGATCCTGGCCGCCTTCGAGATGGATGAGATTCTGTTCGAGCTGCGTGATCATGCGGCCGGGTTGAACTGCGGGCGTTGGGACTATATTTTCAGCTATATCAAGAAACTCCGGAGCAAGCCGGACGTCATTTTGCCCGACAGGGCCATCGTGACGATGGAATCGCCATTTATGACGGCCTATTCGCTGCTAGCCATTCAAGCCTGCCATCGGCGTCAAGCCTACTGCATCGGAGGCATGGCTGCCCAGATTCCGATCAAACACAATCCGGCCGCTAATGAAGCGGCGCTGGAGAAAGTGCGGAAAGATAAGCTGCGGGAAGCCCAGAACGGCCATGATGGCACATGGGTGGCGCATCCCGGTCTCGTGCCGATCGCCATGGAGGCGTTTGATGCCCATATGCCGGGAACGAACCAGCTCGGGAAGCTGCCGGAGCGCGAAATCACGGCGGCGGATTTGCTGGAGGTTCCGGAGGGGCCAATTACCGAGGAAGGCGTGAGATTGAATGTGTCGGTCGGCATTCAATATTTGGAGGCATGGCTTCGAGGAATGGGCGCGGTGCCGATCAACCATCTGATGGAGGATGTTGCGACCGCTGAAATTTCGCGAGCCCAGCTCTGGCAGTGGATTCATCATCCGCGCGGCGTGCTTGACGATGGACGCAAGGTTACGATTGAGCTCTTCGATCGAATCTTTCAGGAAGAGCTGGAGAAAATCCGCCTTCGTATCGGCGAAGGGCAAGCCCCCGGCTCTCGGCTGGCGTCGGCTGCCTCTCTGTTCCGTGATATGACGGTTGCCGATACGTTTGAGCCGTTTTTAACCGGGCCGGGTTATATGCATTTATCCTAATTTACTCATTTTTCAAAAGGAGGTTCACGCACATGGCGATGAACAAGGTCAACAGCGCTACAAAAGAAGAGACGGTGGAGTGCACATCGTTTTACCCGCTGTCATCTGAACTTTTGGATTCGCAATATCATTCGAGCAGCGAGGAAGTCCAGCAATCCTCCTTGCCGCTGTCGCATTATTTCATTTCTAATTATTATTTCTACCGCAATGATTGATGAATGACTTGCAAGACAAATTCCAAGGGGCCCGATTCTCCCCGAACGGGCCTTCTTGGAATTTTCTTTTTCCGCATATAAGTACGTGTTCAAAAAGTCAGGTTTTCAGCACCGAGAAGGTTGGATGAAGCCAGGGACTGAGGAGCGGAGCGTAGGCAAAACCTACGTGAGCACCGGAAGGCCCGGCTGAATTCAAGATTTGATGTCGAAGTTACTTCTTGATTCACTTCGTGTTAGATATAGAATTTATAAGTTATCTAGCTATGCTGATAAAATTCTATATCGCAAGAAAAACTACAGCTAAAGGTGGTCTGTCTGCAGTGATAGTACGTCAATAGACGTTTTTCTTATCAAAAGCGGACTTTTTGAACAACCTCTATAGTTTCATTATTTTCCCCATGCTATATAATAGAGATATTCCGTTGTATAACAGAGGGGATAGCTAATGAATTCTTATGAAATGACAACGAAGCACGAACAAATTATACAATACATCGAAGAGCTTGACATAGGGACGCGCATTTCCGTGCGCAAAATCGCCCAGGCCTTGAACGTAAGCGAGGGAACGGCTTACCGCGCCATCAAGGAAGCGGAGGGCCGGGGCATTGTCAGCACGAGAGGGCGTACAGGGACGGTACGAATCGAGAAGAAGGAACCGCAGCATATCGACAAACTGACCTTCGAAGAAATACGAAGCCTGGTGGATGGAGAAGTGCTGGGCGGCAAAGGAGGCCTTGACAAGACGCTGAACAAGTTCGTGATCGGAGCCATGCAGCTCGAAGCGATGATCCGCTACATTGAACCGGGGAATTTGCTGATTGTAGGGAACCGGAACAAAGCCCATCACAGCGCTCTGACCTTGGGTGCAGGGGTGTTGATCACGGGAGGCTTCGATACTCCGGCGGAGGTTCGCGAGCTGGCGGACGAGCTTGCGCTTCCGGTCATCAGCTGCAAATACGACACCTATACGGTGGCGGCGCTCTTGAACCGTGCTTTATCCGAACGGATGATCAAGAAGCAGATTATCTTGGTCGGCGATATCATTCGGAAAGACATTCCGCTCACCTCGATTCATCAGTCCAGCACGGTTGGGCATTTGAAAAAGCTGATCGAGGCAACCGATCACAACCGCTTTCCCGTGGTGGATGATGCGAACAAGCCGGTGGGCATGATTATCGCCAAGGACATTATTGGCGCTTCCGACAGTGAATCGATCAAGAATTTAATGAGCGTAAGTCCAATTACGGTCATGCCCCATACCTCGATTGCGACCGCAGGACATATGATGGTATGGGAAGGCATTGAGCTGATTCCGGTCGTTGACGGGCAGGAAAAACTGATCGGGGTGATCAGCCGCAAGGATATATTAAAAGCGATGCAATCGGTTCATTCCCAGCCTCAACAGGGAGAGACTCTGGAAGATCAGATCTGGTCGGCATTCGAGGAGATTCGAGACGATGATGGCAGGCTTTATTTCCGCGGTCCCGTTCATACCTCGATGATCAACCAGATGGGGTATATTTCCGAGGGCATTCTGGGCAGCATGATCACCCTTGCCGTCACCAGCACGATTAAGCAGCATAAGAAAAAGGATCTGCTTATTGACCACACATCCGTTTATTATTTGGCGCCGATCGAAATCGAGAACATCGTGGAAATGATCCCGACGGTGATCGAGCTAAGCCGCAGGTTCTGCAAAATCGAAGTGGAAATGTTCGTGCAAGGGCAGCGAGTCATTAAGGCAATGGTGACCGCCCGATTTTTGGATTAACAAAATCATCGTGGATGTTGTATATGGGGGACCTGCTGAAAAGAATTCAGCAGGTCCTTATACTTGTTATTTCTTTTCTTTCAACAACTTCTGGTAATCATTTAATGCACGGTCCAAGTTTTGGCTGGCATTAATGAGCTCCGGATCGGTCAGACGTTTGTGTAAGGAAAGTTTATTCAATTCCAACCGAAGCTCTTCAATTTTCAGATCCATCTTGTTCACCATTGAACAGCCCCTAGTAAGATTTGTATCTATATTAGACGTTCGCTGTGCGCACCCGCGACCGTGATGCGGAATCCCATCCTCGCCCCGTTCCGCACCGGGTAGAAGTGGTAGTACAATTTTCTATAATTTGAATCTATGTTCCTTCTTGAAATGATCAAATGTTGTCGACAAAAGTGTAAAAAACGGAATAAAAGTATGAATTTGCCTAACAATAGAGATATCTCATGTTTGACACAGGAACCTATGTTCGTGTAAAATAGGAACAAACGTTCTTGTCATAAATCATTTCGGGAGGTGCATTTCATGCTTGCAGATATTGATCGCAAGATACTCCGGATTCTTTACAACTATTCGAGCGGGCGCCATCGTTTGCCCACCATGGAAGAATTGACGATTAAAACGGGCAAGGCTGCAAAAGACATTACCCGTTCGCTGATCAGACTGGAGGATCAGTTGTACATTATTTGGGACAACAAACCTTTTGTCGAGTCGATACGAATTTTACAGAGCAGGGAGCAGCATGGGGAACGGGGGCAATCTGTAACGGCCGGCCACAATAATACGGATTATTGGACTGAGTATTAAATTGAGAATTATGGGTACGATTTTAATTTCTATTCATCTATTGTGAAGATCATTCAATACGAAGCTGACGTTCGGTTAAACGCTCCGGGCGTTTTTTTGTTTTGAGCTTACCATCAGCCCGGAAATAAATTAAAACGCAAAAGTGTTGAGATTTTTACAACAAACTTGATGTAGTCATGCACATTTCTCAACACCCGGAAATAAAATGTGGATGTAACCAAAACATATTACAGGCATGTGAGTCTTAAATGGAGGATGGAATATTTTACATTATCGATTGCGTATTGTTGGGGATCGTTGCTTGCTTTTTCGGAATACGTGTCTTGAATCACTTTCATAAGAAGAGGTGAAGGAATGATGTATTATTATTGCATCGTTTGCCAAGGTTTACATGAGGAAAAACACACTCCTGGGAAGGTTTTTGAAAAGGGATTTTATATCGACGAGACGGGGACTGGAGCGAAGTTCCATCTGGGCATGTGTGATCTGTGCGTCAAAGAGAAAAAATTGCATGTCAGAAAGGATTATACATTCGACATGATCGACAACTGGCTGCCCGCCTATGAATTGATCGAACCGGAGGAGACTGTGAGCGCGAAAATAAGCGCGATAAAAGATCCGGTCCCAGGGCTGCGAAAAATCGACCAAAACAAGGGGCGGAAGTGGTCCGTTAAAATCAAAGTAGTCCGGAACACGCCATCTTAATGAAAGTTCCCTGTTTCCACAGCATGGCAATTTGACTTTCGACCTTCCATATTTTATGGTATATACAATGATTAAATAGGGGGATATTTGAAACAATGAAGCTTATACATTAACGTGATGCCACTATTACCGCCCATGCCCGAGCACCTCCGTAGATTGTTTGAATCAGCATTCAAATGAACAATATTATGGAGGGATAAGATATGAGCAAAACGGTAATGAATGTTGCATTGGTAGTCGGCCCGGACACGGATATGGATTCGCAAGCTATACGTATGACGCTTGAATATCTTGGAGCGCGGGTTTTTACGTATTGGGTCGGGAGGCCAAGTGATTTGATGTCCGTTCTTTCCGGCGAGGATCTTTATGCCGATACGGAAATGATCATCCTTAATTTCCATGGAGATGAAGGGAAATTGATCATGCCGGAGTTGGGCGAGGACGTTTACGATGATGAAGAACCACGTGGAGATTTCGGCCCGGATGAAATTAAGCGTGTTACGAAGCTGGACGGAAAAATAGTCTTTGGCAACGGATGTTCGTTAGGGGAGCCTGCATTAGCGCAAGCGTTTTTGGACGGAGGCTGCCAAATGTATATCGGTCCGGACGATTATCCAGACGGTAACGATGCACTGATGTTCATTTTACGCGTATTTTATGAAATGATCCAAAATGAAAAGGACATACGTGAAGCTTATCAGCTCGCCAGATCGATGAACGAAGAAATGTCCATGTTCCAACTTTATGAAAAATAACGTCAATGATTCGAAGAAACCATCCTTTAGCGGATGGTTTCTTTTTGTGATATTTTATTGAGAAAGAACTTGTCAAACAAGCTTTGCAAGGTCAAGTCTTAGCTCGTAAACATGAATAATGGATTTTCTACCTCAAACGAGAAATTGAAAAAGGGCCTTTGATCGGCCCTTTTCCATCACACCCGGATATCCGATATTTTTTGCGCAATCATTTTGGACATCGCATGTTGATGGGGAATGCCTGACGAATTGCAATCGAATACAATCTCTGCGCTGTCCCGAATATACCAGTCGCGGTAGTGCGCAAGCAGCTCGCCGGAATACCAGTTAAAAGCATAAGGTTCATTTTCCGGGGGCGGAGCAATAAACGGCTTGCCCACAAACGCGTTAAAAACATGCATTCCGCCTGGGTTCGTGAATTGCTTATAATTTTCGAATATTTCTTGCCGGAAGTCCGGTTTGATATAATGCAAAACCCCGCTGGAAAACAAAATGTCGAAATGGGTGTCCAAACGGTAGTCCACAATATCCGCTTTAAAAACATGAACATGCACGCCTGTTTGGGCAGCAAGTTTTTTCGTTTTCTCTACGCCCGCGTCCGTCACGTCAAATGCGGTAACATCATACCCGTTCCTGGCGAAAAAGACCGCGTCTTTTCCTTCGCCGCATCCGATGTCCAATAATTTTACATGTTTGGTCGGCGGCATGAGCTGCAGCACCTGATAACATACCTCATTCGGCACGGTTCCCCAATAATATTCTTGCGTTTTATACGTTTCTTCATAAACCGTAACCGGTTTGTCCTGCGAAACATATCCAAGGAGTTTATCAACGCTCACCTGCAAGGTTCGGGATAACGCCGGCAGCAGTGATATATCCGGCATCGTCTGGGCATTTTCCCACTTGGATACTGCTTGAAAAGAAAGTCCGAGTGTTTGCGCAAGCTCCTCTTGCGTCAGTCCCCGTTCTTTACGGTAAGTGCTGATGTTCCTTGCCAATTGCTCTTTCATATTTTGCTCTCGCTCCTTTCGCTCACCCCCATTTTATTGGAATTGCCATCCGACGGACAATAACTTCATATTTGATTTTTGGGCGTGATTCAACCATGGGTTGAGTCCGCGAATATGCATTGCTTTTGTCTCCAAATGACCCGCAGGTTTCCGCCTTTTGAACATAGGGAGATTCATCAGGTACTCTGGAAATAAATTCGAAACTGTATTATTATACTTGTCATAGCGCAACTGGAAATGAATCTGCATAGGGTATCACTGCGCGTCTTTTCGTTTAAGGAAAAGGCGATTCACTTGTATAAAAAGCTGGGATTCGAGCAGGAAGGGACTTCGCGCCAAGCGATTTTTCAGGGAAGGAAAGTGGCATGATATCATTCACGTGGGGATCCTTCAGCACCAATACATAAAATAAACACAGCGGCACCGCTAGAAGCCGCCTACCTCTGCGGGATCCACTGAAAGGAGAGTGCGGATATGAATTTTAAGTTGGAAGAGGCAATTGAGGTTTTGGAGCGCACGCCGCAAACATTGGCGATTTTTTGTTCCGGTTTATCGGAGGGATGGCTGCAATGCAATGAAGGCGAAGGAACCTGGAACGTCTCCGAGGTGATTGACCATCTCATTGAAGGGGAGAAAAACAATTGGATGCCGCGGCTTAAGTTTATTCTTCAGGAAGGCGAAAGCCAGCCGTTTCCCGCATTTGACCGTTTCTCCCATTTGCAAGACAAGCCCGTAACAACGATTGAACAGAAATTGCTCGAATTCAAAAACATCAGGATGCAGAATGTTGCCGAACTCCGTAAACTTTTGGACTCTGAGACGAAGCTTGAGTTAACGGGATATCATCCGGCTTTTGGCGTCGTGAAGTTAAGGGAATTGATCGCGACATGGACGGTCCATGATATGACGCATATGTCCCAAATCGTTCGGGTGATGGCGCAAAGATACAAAACCGATGTCGGGCCTTGGATAGAATATTTGGGGATATTAAAAAAGGGATAAGTAAAAATGCAAGCCGACATTGCCCGGATACGGGTGGTTGTCGGCTTGTTTTGGGATCAGTTTTGCTGCGTTCTTATGGTGGCTGATCCCTCTATGTAAGTATTAGGACCAGATCTTATTTAATGCTGCTGACAATGCGGTTGCGTCCTTCTCTTTTGGCTTTATACAAGACTTGGTCCACAGCTTGCAGGAGATCGGTAATGATGCTTCCGGAATCCGAAGCAAGCTTGATCGGGAATTGATGGATGGACAAGAGCCCGATGCTGACCGTAATGGATATAGCCCTAATCGGATGAGTGACGGTTATGGCATTGCCTTCAATAGCGGAGCGGATTTGCTCTGCCAGATGATATGCTTCCGCCGCATCGGTGCCCGGTAAATAGATAATAAATTCCTCTCCGCCAAAACGCGCCAATATGTCGGCTTTCCGCAGCCTTTGTTTGATCAGCTCAACCGTGCCGCATATCACCTCATCTCCGGTTAAATGACCGTAATTGTCGTTAATTAATTTGAAAAAGTCGATATCCAGCAGCAGTATGGAAAAGGGCGTTTGATCCTCCATATTTTTTTTGACTTCGAACCCCAGCTGCTGCGTCAAATAATTCCGGTTGTAACAGCCTGTCAGGCTATCGGTGAGTGCGAGCAGCCGGAGCTTTTGATTGGTAAGAAACAGCTCCTCTTGAATCGAGATAAGTGATTGGTTGCGCTCTTGCAGCGCTTCGTTTTGCGATGTTGTTTCGTCAATGAGACGGTGCAATTCGCTCATATCCTGGAAAGTGATAATTCGTCCTACACGGGAATTCCCGACCATGATCGGAGAGACGTGAATGTGTACATAACGCGGATCGCTTTCCCCGTAGGATACATCGATTTCCGCACTTTCCAGCGGGCGCTCCCTGTAACCTTTTATAAACGAAGCGATGCTGTTTGCCGTTTCCTGGTTCGGGAAGATCGAATGGATGTCAAAGCGGTCTCCTATGCGCAAATGAAGATCAGGGGGCAGCGATTGATTGATTTCCATGATCATTTCATTATCGTCGAGCACAACAATCCCAAGCGTAATCGTATTGATGATGTCCCGATGAGCAATCGAAATCAGATTAAAAACTTTATCGCGATGAATGGCAACGACAAAAAAGACGGCTGACAACAAAATGCCAAGCGAAGTCAGTCCCGGAATGACGACTTTAGGGAAAGGATAAATCACGTTTACCAGTATATCCGTCCAGATTAATGCGACCACGACCAAAATCCCTTTAAGCACTTGTTTCACTTGTTTTTTGATACGGGGTGAATGATCCGATACCAGCGTCCGATAAATCATATAGAGAGAAAGTATGCCGTACCCGATAAGGACCACCGCCGTAATCCAAAAAAGCGGCCCGTAGGTTCTTTGTACGTAACCACCGCTCAAGGGACGGACAAACAAGCCGTTCGGGTTCAGCATAACGCCCAGCGCTACGATGACAGCAGGCACCGGGATGGCGAAATAGAGCTTTTTTCGAGATATCAAAGAATGACCTGTTAAAAGAAGCGTAAAGAAAAACCACCCGACAGCTAGCAGAGCCATGTCCAGAAAAGCAAGTTTTACATACAATAATTGCAGTTCCGGATCTTCCGTCGTTTTAATCGCAAACTGGCAAAAAGGCCATAACATCATAAAAAAATGAAAACCCAAATACACCTTATGCAAAGTAGTAATGGAAACCGACACAAACATATAAACCCATAGAATAAACAAAAGGAGTAGAATTGCTAGATCGATCCATGCCATAACACCCAAATGTACACCTCTTAAGCGAAAGTGGAATCTACTTATTTTAACATGAAAAGCGGAAGGTCGTATTTCTTTAAATTAAGAATTAATAAGTACTCGGTGTTACAAAAATTGATTCTTCAAGCAAAAAAGTCAAATGAAGAATGGGGGCTGTTTTCCGTCTGCAAAAAATATGAAGGCCGGGGTAGGCTATCCTTGGGCAATGGAGATATTTTATAATAGAAAGGAAGGTTGTGACAACAAATTTCCTCGCTTAAGGAGATAACAATGGCAAATTCGAATGTATGGGATGCTGAATGGGAAGTTTCGGAAGAAATAGCATCCCAATTGATTTATGGCCAGTTTCCGCAGCTGTCCTCCAAACCGATCCGGAGCTTGGGACACGGCTGGGATAATACCGTTTATCTTGTCGGCGGCGAATATGTTTTTCGTTTTCCCAGACGTAAAGTGGCCGCCTTGCTGCTCAATATGGAAGGAGGAATTTTGCCCAAGCTGGCGGAATTATTACCCCTCCCTTGTTCCAAACCGCTGTTTTATGGCGAAGGCAGCAGTGAATATCCATCGCCGTTTCTGGGTTATACCTATATGCCTGGAACATTTCCAATCGGGTTGACCGATACGGAGAGATCGTTATCTGCTGCCAAGCTTGGTGAGTTTTTAAAAAAGCTTCATACTTTCCCGCTGGAAGTGGCACGTGAACACGGAGCGCCGAAGGATCACCGAAATCTTAACGATATTGCTGCACGCAAAGAAAAAATGCTGCGTTTCCTGTCTGATCTTAAGAAATATGTCAGCAAAGAAGAATATACGGAGATCGAAGACTATTTGCAGCAGTTGGACCTGGAGCGGGTGCAGCCCAAAGAAGTATTTCTGCATGGCGATTTGCATTTCAAAAATATGCTCGTAGACGAAACCGGGAAAATATCAGGGATTATTGACTGGGGAGATATGAACATCGGTCATCCCGCTTGCGACTTGAATATCGCATATAGCTTTTTACCGCCCGCCGCACGGTCATCCTTTTTTGCAGTTTATGGAGATGTGGATGAGGAAACGAAAATTTTGGCCCGTTTGATTGCTGTATATATCCCGATGCTGATTTTGCTGCAAGCCGCTTCCGATGGGGATACGAACATTGTGGATGAAGCCAAAGCCAATATAAAACGCGCATTAGCGGATTAGAAGTGAACAAGAAATGAATATGAGTTTTTAGTACTGAGTCAGATACACTGTTTTAATGAGGCTGAAAATAAAGTGTGAATAGGTTTTTAGAACTATTTTCAAATCCCTTCCCGGCGCATATGTGTATGTTATTTTGAGTGATATATTTGAAACATCGCCGAAAATCAAGGGGTATGAACGTGTGAGTTCGGCAGATTGGAAAACACGGAATTCGTCTGGCAGCAATGTGGCTTGGCAGAGTCGCTTGAGGCCTAAGGGACGAATTCTTTTTTTTGCGGGAAAAAGTCTTCTCTGTCGGACGATCCCGGGCGTTAGAAGGTTCATGTCATTATTAGGGAAAAACGAATTTCCGTCTGCCTAAGAAATGCTCTATTAATCTGGAATAGAATGATGTCCTTCACCATAGATTGAAAAAAGAGGAGGTCAAATTTTTAATTTAATTGAACACCGTTCATTTCGGACAATATGCAAGCGCAGACCAATGTGAAAGTTGTAAACCACGGCACTATGATAGCGCTTACTTAAAATCTTGCATTTTTTCCTGCATTGGACCAAGGCAGAAGAAAACTTGATGATTAGAGGAGGCTGTTCTTATATGGTATTTGCTGGGCCGGGACAGAATGGATCTAAGGTTAATTTTAAGAAGCGTTATGAAAATTATATCGGCGGCAAATGGGTTGCTCCCGTGCAAGGACAATATTTTGAAAATGTTTCGCCTGTGAACAACCTGGCGTTTTGCGAGGTGCCAAGGTCGACCGCGGAAGATATCGAGCTGGCGCTGGATGCGGCGCATGAGGCCAAAGATGCCTGGGGACGCACATCGGCGGGGGAGCGCGCGCTGATTCTGAATCGGATCGCGGATCGGATCGAAGCCAATCTGGAGATGCTCGCTGTGGCCGAAACTTGGGATAACGGCAAACCGATCCGTGAAACGATGGCGGCCGATCTGCCGCTTGCGATCGATCATTTTAGGTATTTTGCCGGCTGCATCCGTGCGCAAGAAGGATCGTTAAGCCAAATCGACGACGATACGGTTGCTTATCACTTCCATGAGCCGCTTGGGGTTGTGGGCCAGATCATTCCATGGAATTTTCCGCTTTTGATGGCTACATGGAAACTGGCGCCGGCGCTTGCGGCAGGCAACTGCGTCGTGCTGAAGCCTGCAGAGCAGACACCCGCATCGATCATGGTTTTGATGGAGTTAATTGAGGATCTGCTGCCGCCAGGCGTGGTGAACATTGTTAACGGCTTTGGCCTGGAGGCAGGCAAGCCGCTTGCTTCAAACAGCAGAATCGCTAAAGTAGCGTTTACGGGGGAAACGACGACCGGGCGCCTGATCATGCAGTATGCCTCTCAGAATCTCATTCCGGTCACGCTGGAACTGGGCGGCAAATCCCCGAATATTTTCTTTGAAGATATCATGGCCAAAGATGATGCTTTCTTTGATAAAGCACTGGAAGGCTTTACGTTATTTGCGCTGAACCAGGGAGAGGTCTGCACCTGTCCTTCCCGGGCGCTCATTCAGGAATCCATTTATGATGAATTTATGGAACGGGCATTGAAACGGGTCGCTGCCATCAAGCAGGGCAATCCGCTCGATCCGGCCACGATGATTGGCGCTCAAGTATCTACCGAGCAGATGGAGAAAATCCTCAGCTATATCGACATCGGCAAACAGGAAGGAGCGGAATGCCTGATTGGCGGAGGTCGCGCTTCGCTTGAAGGGGAACTGGCTGACGGTTATTATATCCAGCCTACCGTGCTTCAAGGGAATAATAGCATGCGCATTTTCCAGGAAGAGATTTTTGGTCCTGTCGTGGCTGTGACGACCTTCAAGGATCAGGAAGAAGCGCTGGCGATTGCAAATGATACGCTTTACGGCCTTGGCGCCGGGGTTTGGACGCGTGACGTGAACACCGCCTACCGGGTCGGACGCCAGATTCAGGCAGGGCGCGTCTGGACCAATTGCTATCATGCGTATCCGGCTCATGCAGCCTTTGGCGGCTACAAGTCCTCCGGTATCGGCCGTGAAAATCATCGGATGATGTTATCCCATTACCAGCAAACGAAAAATCTGTTGATCAGCTATAGTCAGAGCGCGCTGGGCTTCTTCTGAAAAGGGGAAAAACGCATGAATCCGCAAGATGGCGGTGTTCGTAAGGTCATCGCAACAGATGCCGCGCTGGAGTTGATTGAACTGTTAAAAAAGAAACACGGCCCGCTCATGTTCCATCAATCGGGTGGCTGCTGCGACGGCAGCTCGCCGATGTGTTTCCCGGCAGGCGAATTCCTCGTTGGGGAGAGCGACGTACGGATGGGGGAGATCGGCGGAGCTCCATTTTACATGAGCAAAGCCCAATATGAGTATTGGAAATATACCCAGTTGATCATCGACGTGGTTCCCGGCCGGGGCGGGATGTTTTCGCTAGAAGGTCCCGAAGGGAAAAGATTTCTGACCCGTTCCCGGCTCTTTAGTGAAGAAGAGCAGCGAATATTGAAGCTATTGTGAGGCGAGGGCGTCGGTGTTGACGAGACTCCTGCCGTTTGCCGCATAGAAAAAGCGGTCGACAGATGGCTTTTTCTATGATATGGTACCAATAACTAAGGCATTTCGTTCCATGGAACGAAATGCCTTGTCCCATATTTAGATGAATATTACATTAAATGTATAAAGGGCGGTGATGTTATGGTGCTCATGCTTCCCCTGCTACGGGGGGCGAAATCCGTAGTCGTAAAGACGATTGATTTTGAAGAAGCATAGAATACCAATGATAAGAGGAGTGTTGTTATAATGAGTACATGTTTTCAAGCTCTGCAGCGTATGCCAATGAATCGGGCTGGTTTGAAGCGTCTTCGGAATTCGGGACGGCTTCCTGCAATCGTTTTTGGTTCGGAAACGGAAAATGTGCAAATTCACCTTTGCGCTAAGGAATTTGGAAGATGGATGAGAACCGGCGAAGGCGGCATGATCCGGCTGAATCTTGAAAATCATGGTCCAATGGTGGTATCTCTGGAAGCGGTGCAGCGTGATCCGGTAACACAGGATTACCTTCACGCTGATTTTATCCGCGTCAAAGAAGAGGAAATTGCGCAGGCATAAAGTCTATACCGGGGCAATGAGGTTTTATGACCTTATCCCGGTGATGAATTTTTACTATATAAGTTCAAGGCCCCCTGATTTAAAAGGGGGCTTTTGAACATTTCGAGCGTGAGGGTTTATGGACATTCCCAATATGAGCGCTTCTGAACAACTCAACAATGAGTGCTTCTGAACAACTCAACCCGTAGAGCTTCTGAAAATTCCAACCAACTTAGCCTTTGAAAAGCCGAACCGTGGTGGCATCTGGACATCTTAATCGACAATCGAAGGGGTTTCTGGATGCCCTAACCGATGGAGCCTTTGAAAATCCCAACCAACTGAGCCTTTGGAAATTCGAACTGTATGGCCTCTGAACATTTCAACCGACAATCGAAGGAGTTGCTGGCCCCCCCAACCGAAAGAGCCTCTGAAAGCAGAACCATGATGCCATCTGGACCTCCCAACTGACAGTCGAAGGGGCTTTTAAAAATTCCCAATCGATAGAGCCTTTGAAAAGCCGAACTGTATGGCCTCTGAACCTCTCAACCGACAATCAAGGGAGTTTCTGGACACTCTAACCGATAGCCTCTGAAAGCAGAACCATGATGCCATCTGAACCTCTCAACCGACAATCGAAGGGGTTTCTAAAAATTCCCAATCGATAGAGCCTTTGAAAAGTCGAACTGTATGGCATCTGAACCTCTCAACTGACAATCGAGGGAGTTTCTGGACACTCTAACCGATAGAGCACACAAACATCTCCAAAGACCTGAAAAAGATGCGAAAGTGCAGTTATTTTCGGTTGAAAAGGCGTTTATCCAGCAAAAGCTTGCTAAAGTGCAACTTTTTCATTGTTATCTGAAGTGCAGGCCACGAAATGAGAGGAATTGTTGTACTTTTGCAGGAATCTATCAAGAACTCGGAAAAAGTAGGTGTAAAGCATGCACTTTTGCATCTTTTTTGCATACCTGCGGCCTTCGCCGAAAAGCATACTTTACAAAAAACGACGATTCATCAAAAAAACAACGCAACTCACTAATAAAACAAAAAAGATTCATCAAAAAAACAACGCGTGACAATAGATCAGTATGTATATGCGTCTTATGGAGCATGGAATAAATCCCTCGTGAACGATAGAACATTCGTGGAAATCGCCATGCCCCCGTTACACCATATCATTATTCCGCCGAAAAAATCACTTTGTCGATCAGCCCGTATTCCTCTGCCTCAAAGGCATTCATGAAATAGTCCCTGTCGGTATCCCGTTCTATTTGTTCAAGTGATTGGCCTGATTGCTGCGTGAGTATCCGGTTGATCTTATTGCGAAGCCGGATTATTCTTTGCGCGCTAATTTCGATATCTGCTGCTTGCCCTTGGGCACCACCGAGCGGCTGATGGATCATCACCTCGCTGTTAGGTAGGGCGAGACGTTTTCCTTTTGCTCCGTTAGCTAGCAGAAAAGCGCCCATAGAAGCCGCGATGCCTACGCATAGGGTGGATACATCGGCTTTTACCAACTGCATGGCATCATAAATTCCCATCCCAGCCGTTATTGAACCACCGGGGGAATGAATGTACATGTGGATGTCTTTTTCGGAATCGGCGGCATCCAAATATAACAGCTGCGCAATCACCCGGCTCGCCAGCTCATCCGTAATTTCGCCGGAAACGAATAGGATGCGGTCCTGCATGAGTCGGGAATAAATATCGTAAGCCCGTTCTCCTCTGGATGTTTGTTCAATGACATATGGAGTTAAATTCATCAAAAACACCCCTCTCTACACATTACCGTAATCAACCCGGTATCTCTTTTCCAATTCAGACAGCTCATGGCTTTGGATGATCCGAACCTTGGGAAGCCAGTTTTTATCGCAGGAATTGCAAGTGTCGCTGTTCGTCTCCAATGTTTTAACACGTTCGACAACTTGTTCGTCAATTTGAACCTGGTCCATTTCCTCTTCAGTTACAAGTTGTAAGGAAATATCTTGTGTGATCACTTTTTCGCCGGAAAATACGGTTACCTGAATAGCAGCTTCCCCGCATTTAATGGCTTCCTCCGTATAAATTTCGAACAGCACTTCAGTGTCAAGTGGACCAAGCATAACCCGTTTTTGCTCGTTTTCCGCATAGCCGTTCAGGTTGACAGAACGATAGATTCCATCCGGGAGCTGTATCTGCAGTTCCAATGGTTTGGCGGCGGCGTTTTCGTCCCGGCTGATTTGGATCCACAAGTGATTCATGCCTTCTTCATGCTCCATCATCGACTTGGCCAGCCTGATATCAAACTTCATGGTCGGTCCCCCTCAAAACTTGGCTTACCGAATCAATCACTTTTTGTCTTAATTCCGCAGAGATCCGGGGGCTCACCGTGATGATGACATCATCCGTTATTTTCAGCGTTTCATTTTCCAAAATCCGGCTTGGATCAACTAATGCCATTTGCTCGCTGATTTTTTCCACATCCTTCAGTTCCATGTTTTGTAATGTTTCTTGAATGGATGCCAGCGTTTGCCCGGTTCTTGACAAGGTCATGATCGCGCGGAAATAGTAAAGATGTTTGTCCGTATATACTCTTTTATTGCCGACCAGCTCCAATGGGGGTATGATGCCGATTTGCGTGTAATACCTCACCGTTCGCAAATTCATGCGCGGGTCGTCCTCTTGCAAAATTTCGGAAACCTGTTTGGCGGTATAGCTGTTCATTTCCTGTCACCTCCGATGGTTACATCAACTTTTTTTGGGGCTACATCATTGTTATGTTAGTTACATTTTACTGTATATGTTACATCAAAGTGATTCATTTACAGTTTACTGTAACGTTATTCAATTGTCAATTTGTGGTTCTGCTGTAGTGGTATTTTTGATCCAATGTTCTCGAAATGCCCCTGGCATTTTTCTTCTTAAATCATTTTCTGCCGCCTTAACTAAACAGCCATATGATCATTGAACCTGTCCACCTGGAAAACGCTTTAATAGTTGAGCATTAGTCTAGGAGGAGCTAAAATTAAAATTGCTATCGAAAATACCTAAATATTTTTTTGCAGTAGCCATTCGACATTGATTATGTCTGAAACTATTTAATAGCTACAACAGTTTAAAGCTCGGAAAACGTAATATTATTGAATTAATTGCGGTTAGATCATAAAGGATGAACAGCACCGAAAGTATCGGGAGCTTGCAACGTCGAGTACGACGATTGTGAGCTCTTTTTGTTTTCCAATAATTAGGCTGCTGATATAATGAGAGGGTGGGAACGTGAGTATATGGGTATTTCGGAATGATGAGAGTTCCTTGTATGTTCGTTTTAAATATGATGAACAAATGGTGATGAAGATTCGAGAAATCCCAGGAAGGAAATGGGTCAGTGATAAAAAGATCTGGTTGATTCCATTTACAGCTGAGTCCATTCAACTGTTGCAAACTCTTTTTGAAGGAACGAAGATTTATGTTGATGCCGTGTTGATGGAGGAATGCGGCTTGTTTAATAATGAAGTTCACACGCAGGATCACATTCCAAGCTATTTATGAAATGAGTCGATAAAAAGTTCCTTGGTTCGTGCACTGCAGTTTCGAGGTTATAGTAAAAAAACGATAAAAGCTTATTGTAGTCAAGTCCATCGATTTCATACTTTTGTTCAGCAGCAAGATACTTGGATGGATCACGAAAAAATGATTCAGAGTTATTCATTACACTTGCTTCAGCGGAATTGTTCCCATTCCTATGTTAATCAAGCGATCAGCGCGATTAAATTCTATGCTCAGAAAGTACTATTGCAAGAGGGAACAGCATCTTATATACGCCCTAAGAAAGAAAAGAGGCTCCCGAACGTATTATCGATGAACGAAGTGATGATGATCTTAAGGGCGCTCAATAATATAAAACATCGTGCGATCCTATACCTTACATATTCATCAGGTTTACGGGTAGGGGAAGTCGTCCGATTAAAAATTCAAGACATTGATTTCGAGCGGAAAACGCTTCGAATTCATCAAGGTAAGGGGCGAAAGGATCGTATTACGTTATTATCCGATACAGCCATGGATATTGTTCAACCATATTTGCAACAAGAAAAGCCTGAGAAATGGATGTTCCCAGGTCAACACCCAGATCGTCATATAACTGAAAGAACTGTTCAAAAAGTGTTTGAACAAGCACGTATTGCCTCTGGAATCCAGAAAAAGTTAGTATTCACGCCTTGCGACATTCATTTGCTACACATCTTTTGGAAGGAGGAATCGACATTCGCTTCATTCAAGAGTTGCTTGGTCATCAAAGTGTGCGCACCACTGAAAAATATACACATGTAAGTGTGAAGGACATAAGAAGAATTAAAGTCCGTTAGATCAGTTAGAAGGGGGAGATTGAGCGGGAGGAGTCGTAAACATGGTTGGTGAAGGAGTATTCACGAAGTTCGTAAACACCTCTGGATGTGATATATTTCAGTAGTTCGTGAATAAGACGTTAGATGAAATCGCACAAGTTCAAAGCCAAAAGGAGATACTTAATTGATGGCAAACCCTCGTATTAATTCATTTATTACTGAATTCGATGATTATATTAAGAATAAGTGTATTACTTGTGGGGAGATTGTAGATTTAAAGAATATGTTTTATTCAAGATATAAGAAAGAGCCACGAGTTGCTGAAGCAATTATCTATAGATGGTTCGCTCACTATTTGGGGATTGACGAACCTATCAAAAATGAACATAGGATAAAAGCTTTAACTTTAAGGCCCGAAAAAAAGTATGTTGGTAAAATTGGTAAACAGAACATTGATATATCAGTTCTTGAACAGGGACAGATCAAGTTAGGTATTTCAATAAAGATGCAAGGGACTACTCCAGCTTATCTAGATGGAGCTGATTTTTATAATCCTATACTTATGAAAGAATATCGTGATTACATTGAAGTTAATGATAAAATACTGCAGCAAGCGCACGAAAATAAGACTAGAGTAAAAGTTCCAACTCTTCTTCAGGATTTTGCTAGGATCGATAATTTGCAATTGGACCCAAACAATAGATTTCAATCAGCCACTTTTATTTTTGATGCCATGAAAGATAAAGAAATATTCTGGGTTAGGGAATTTGAATCTAAGTACAACCACAAATACTTATTTCTTCTTAATAAGCCTAAAATGATATTTAAGGAATGGGTAGATAATAATCTCGATTCAATAAGATATTAATTTGTGGGCGTTTCAAGGAAGGTGCGACTACAACTAACATTATATTCACGCTGCGGGCCGACTGTCGCCGTCCCTTGGTCCGCCAGGGGAGATTGGCAGGGAAGTGGAGTCAGGCGGACAACCCTGCAAACCTAACCGCCGTCGCGGCCGCCCCGTTGGGGCTTAAGGTTCTCGGGTTCGTGAATACGGGAACGTTATATGAAATCCTCTAAAAGATTATACTAAACCAAAAGTTAAAGGAGAAATAATTGTTGCCATCTTATTTTTCTATAGAGTTCTCGTTTCCCTATCACGCCTTAAATAATACATTTGTAAGAGACTTTTATTCATCATTATTTAGTAAATATCCTTATAAGTCAGGCTATTGGAATAGCGAAAGTAACACCTTAGATGAAATTATTACATGGAATCAAAAACATCTCGAGAACAAGTTTATTCTTGGCTATAATGAGCATGTCAGTAACAACTATAAGCAAATACTATTAACGAGTTACACATTTAGTGAGATACGACATTATTGGAACTATAGAAGGAACGAAATAAGTTGTTCACTTATTATTCCAGAATTTGATGTATTAGCGGAAGTAGATACATGGAAGTTTAAAGCTAGTATGTTTCAGCAAATTGAAGACTTATGTAGACACTTATGGGAAGTAAGTCCGATATACATTTTACAGTCATGTTTGGAAATGGATGGTGGACCGATAAGCACAAATAAATTAAAGGCTGGGGCACAACCTTCTATAAATCCTATTAGTATTCTTAAACAGGATACGTTTGAGAAAATAAAAGGGTTAAAAAAATCGCTTGAAGTAACTAAGATAACAAGACAAGGAATAATGATAGTAGATAAAGAATTAATTGAATAATTTGATGCTACTCGATGAAGAGATGACTTCACATAACAAAGTATTCAAGCTGCGGGCTTAACAGCCCTTGGTCTGCAGAGGATTTTCGAAGAAGAGGATTCAGCAGACAACCCTGCACTGGCTAAGTCCATCGGACCCGGGGCTTACGCCTCTTAAGCCAGTGAGGGTTCGTGAATACGGGAACGTTAGACGAAATACCTAATGGAGGAGGTGAAAATCATTGAAATCCAAATCATAAACACAAATCAATCAAACACTAAGATCCTACATATTAATGGTACCCTTGGATATTGGGTTGACTTTCGACACTCTTTGGTTGAGGGAAGTTGTTATTTTATTCCGTATAATGACCAAAAAATAGAGTTATTGAAGAATTATTCAGTAGAGACATCTCAAGAAGAAGTAATTAATATTACAAATTCAGATGCTATGGAATACTTAATCCAATACAATGCAGAGTTGGATTTATATAAAGCAATTGGTAATGTTAGTTTTATTAGTGATGATGGAGAGTTAATAATAATTTCAGTTGAAGACATGCATTTCAGTTTTAGTAACGAGGACTATGATATTAGAAATATAAGAATAAATGATTGGATAAAGATCGAAATTAAGGGATTAACATTATGGGATGAGGGTATTTTCTAGGGAGTCAGGTACTCCATCTAACACCATATCACGCTGCGGAGCCTGGCGCTACTTGGTCTGCCGAGGCATTTCGGAGAAGTGGGTTCAGCAGACAAGCCCTGCGAGTCCAAGTCCGTCGGACCCGCCAGCTGAAGCTGGCTTAGGACTCTCGGCTTCGTGAATATACGAACGTTATACGAAAGATCACAAATGCTGATATTTTGAGAGGTGACTCAATGAAGTTAGAGGCAGTTTTTGATGAGTCCGGTAGCTACAGATATTTGCTATCTCGTGTTTGGAATCCAACTTTGCCAAAGTTATTATATGTAATGTTGAATCCTAGTACAGCTGATAAGACAACTGAAGATCAAACTTCAAGACAATGTATTTACTTTGCTAAGAAGTTCGGATTCGGATCATTTGAAGTTGTAAATCTTTACAGTTTAATATCGACAAATCCGAAAGGGCTTAGGACTTCTTCCATTGATCCTATAGGAAATGATAATGACTTATATATAACAGAAGCTGCTGCAAGGGCGGATCTAATAATTGTAGCTTGGGGAACTGACCATTTTTTTAACAAAAGAAATGAAATCATAAGAAATAAATTAAAGGCAGATGGATATAAGCTCTTTTGCTTAAAGAAGACGAAATATGGACACCCTGGACATCCATCAAGATTGAAACATGATATAGATCAACTAATAGAATTTTGAGAGTCATTTCAAGATGTGTGTTCCTTCGTATAACACCATATTCACGCATCGGGCATTCGCCCTCGGTCTGGCAGAAGTTAGAAGTGATTCGAAGAGGAATTTCAGTAGCAGGGTAGTAGAATCAGCCGGATACACCCGCACCACCTAACCGCATTGCGGCCGTCCTTCGGACTTAAGGTGGTGGGGCGTCGTGAATACAAGAACGTTATATGAAATGGCATAAAAAATATGATTATGGAGAGGTTACATTGGAAGCTGTAGGAACGGTTGAGACCAAAGCTATATTTTCAGATAAAAATAGATATTATAGATATTACCTTGAGAGAAATTGGAAAACACCTAATTTAAAAACAGCAGCAATTATTATGTTAAATCCAAGCTATGCAGATGAATTTAAACTAGATCTTTCAATTATGAAAGTTTCAAACATGCTTATTGATATGAATTATTGTTCTTTACGAGTAGTTAATTTGTTTGCATTCGTAGCAACAGAGCACTCTGCTCTTGTAAGTACAATAGGTAATACTGGAAAAACAAATGATGAATGGATAATCAAAGCCATTAAAAATGTTGATTTATTGATTATTGCATGGGGATCAGATGACAATAAATACAAAAATAGAAAACGTGAAGTTAAAGAAATTATAATGAAATTGCCATTAAAAGATAAACCTAAAAAGATTCAATGCTTTATTGATGAAGAAAATCGAAAAGGAAGACATCCAAGTAGATTAGGAGAGTTAAAACTCGTAGATTATTCGTAGAGGTATGTCACATCACATAACATCATATCCACGCATCAGAGCCTGAAGGCTCCTCGGTCCGCCCGAGGATAATAGCAGGGAAGCGGGATCAGGCGGACACATCCGCACCGACTAACCGCATCGCGGCCGCCCCTGACGGAGCTTAAGTCGGTGGGACGTCGTGGATACACGAACGTTATGTGACATTACAAAAGACTTAAAGAAAAGGATTTAGGAGGAAGAAAAATGAAAGTTTTTTTTATGGATGAGAGCTTTAATACAGGGAACGATTGTAAAGAAGCATCTCAACCGTATTTTACATACGGTGGATGGTTAGTAGACGAAGAGAAATTACAAGATACTAGAAGCAGAGTTTTAGAATTTGCAAATAATCACCAAGGAGAGTTGAAATCCAAAAGCTTCGTTTCTTATAAAGGAATGAAAAAAAGTGATTAGTTTATCGGATAATTTAATAGAAAAAGAAGGAGCCATTCCTTTCTTTATTTGTTATGAAAAGAAATACATGTTAGCTTGTGCAATCGTAGAGATATTTTTTGATCATAAAACAAATAAAAGGGTGAATGGTTATCTCACATTTCCAAATGAGCATGAGTACTTACGTATAACGATACAGAAAGGCAATTTTACAACTTTGGAAATACATTCAGTACTGGCTTCTGATTATAAAACACCGCCAATAAAAGCTACTAAAAAGGGACTAGCTGAGATAATAAGTCAGGATGTTGATTTTTGTAATTATGTGGGGGATGTGATTAACGGAAAAATTCAAGATATACAGTGCGTTGATATTATAATTGAAAAGCTTCGAAATATATTTTTAACGTCAAATTTAAAAAATATAGCCAATATATTTGTGGCAAAAAATTTCGATAAAAAGACAATATACAAAGAATTAATGGGAACAGAGTTGGAAAATCAGAAAAAAAGAGTGAAAAAGTCTCTTTTAGTACAGCCATCAATTTTTGAAATTGTCCAAAACTTAAAAAATAAATATCCAAATCTAAAAGTTGTAGTAGACACTTTAGGAGATCAAAATAACCAATTTTTAGAAATAGAATCATTATTAAAGGTTGATATACAAATTCAACATGACTCAAAAGCCGAGCCAATGATTATGGCTTCGGATCTTTTAATAGGTTATATAGCAAGAAATATTAGAGGGATATTAGAAGATAAAACAGAAGTTGAAACGAGTTTACTAGCAAAGCTCCTTAAAAAGGATAGAAGTTTGTTTGAGGGAAGTGAATCATGGTGGTATTTAAAGTTCTCAGAAGGGAGTGGAGAAAACCTTATGAGAAAATTGGAGATTCCCTTTGAAAAGACTGACTATTTACAAGTACTAACAACAAATTTTCATGAGTTTATAAAAAATTCTTCTGTTAAAAATAATTTCAGAAAGAAAAAAAAGAGAAAACGAAAAAATTAGATTGAAAGAATTAATGACTAAAAAATAAGTAACGTCACATAACATAATATTCACGCTGCGGGCATACGCCCTTGGCCCGACATGCGTCGGGTCGTGAATACGGGAACGTTAGGTGAAATCTGTGTAAGGAGGGGAGGATTATTAATGACATATAGCTATTTTGACACTTTTGATGAAAAACTTAAAAACATAATCGAAATTGGATCAAAACATTATGATGAAGCCTGTATACTAATATTTGTTTATCTTGATTTCTTAAGTAATTTCGTGGAAAAACCACACTCTTCAAACAATGCAAGATTCAATGGATCAAACTTTAGATACTTTTTGCTACACTATTCACATTTTCAAGACACATTAAAATATATTCAAGTTGACAAATTCATTAATGATTTCTCAAAAGGTAGAATAAGTAAGGATGAATACCAAAAATATTATGACAAGATAGAGAGAAAACTCGAAAGAGTTAAGAATGGAGTAGAGCTTCCGATATCATCGTTTATCAGTTTGGATAATGTTGATTCAGAACACAAAGAATATTTTCAGAAGATTACATTGTTTAACTTGATTTATAGTTTAAGAAACTCGGCAGTGCATGGTTATAATAACCTAATAGAAGCAGGAAGTGAACTTTCAGAGCCTTTTCTCTCGTATACCTGGAATATAGAAGAAGGAAATGAAGGATGGTTCACTACATATATACCTTTTGATTTCATGTATAGGATGGTTGATAATTGTTATTCAAAAGTTAGAGAGGAATACGGTAGTTTAGTTGAAAGATTTTTCGAGGAAGACACAGACATCACCTAACATAGTATTCTAGCTGCGGCTCCTTTGGAGACTTGGTCTGCGGGAAGGGTTTCGAAGAGGCATTTCAGCAGACACATCCGACTTCGTCGGACGTCGTGAATACGGAAACGTTAGGTGAAATATGGACATGAAAATCACAACTATAAGTTCTAGAATACGGATAAAACAATACAAGACTCTCAACAGGATAAAGCCAAAGATGGAATTTATTGAAGGGAAAGTGAGGGCTTATGTCGAAATGTATCGGATATTAGAATAGAGTTTAATAAGGAGTTGTATGAATTTTGGAATTATATGCGTATCCAAGGACACTTAGAGATATATTAGGTTTAAATAGAAGGTACATTATACCTAGATTTCAAAGGGAGTATTCTTGGGGTGAAGATGAATTAATGACCCTTTGGGACGATATACTTTCTAATCTGAAAATCGACGGTAAAAATTTAAGTGAGTCGGAATACTTTATCGGATCAATTGTTCTTGTTGGCGATGACACCGCTGATACAAAATTCTTGATTGTAGATGGTCAACAACGTATAACCACAATTACTATTTTCTTCTCTGCTTTAACTGAAATATTTAAAGAAATTGGTAATTATTCTTTGATGAAAAATTCGCATAAATATGTTGAAGCTGAGAACGATGATGGTGAAACATTCCTGAAGTTGGAGAACGAAAATCCTAAACCATTTTTTCAATTTCGAATTCAACAGATGGATAAGAATGAAAATTTTTCTCCGAAATCAGATGAAGAAAATGGACTTATGTTTGCCTATAATTTCTTTAAAGAGAAGATGTTGAAAGATAACTTGATTAAAGAGATTAAACGTAAATATAAATTAGGTACCATAGACTACATAGATTTATTAAAAACTCTGCGAAACCAAGTCCTGTCTTTTAAAACAATATATATTACTGTAAAAGATGAGGATGATGCATATCTAATATTTGAGACACTCAATGCAAAGGGCAAGGATTTAGAATCTATAGATCTCATTAAGAATTTAATTTTCAAGAAAATCAGAACTACTGCAGCTGGTGATCTTGCAAAAGAGTCATGGCGTTCTACTCGTAATATCCTCTTTAGTAAGGAAAACAAGATAAGTATGTCACAATTCTATAGGCATTACTGGCTTTCAAAATATTCATTTACTAGAGATGCTGGTTTGTATGAAGACTTTAAAAAAAGAGTACCTGATACTGAATCTTCATATGAAAATTTTTTGAAAGAACTTAATGATGCTGCTAATGTTTATGTTCAACTGACCAATCCTCAGATAACGGATTGGAAACAAGTTGAAGAAAAGTTTGTGTTCGACACAATTGTTGCACTAAGAACTTTTGATGTTTCACAGCCTAGGCCACTATTAATGGCTTTATTAGATATAAGAAATAAATCAAAAAATATTAAATTTGAAGATTTCAGAAAAGTAATAGTGGCTATGGAAAAGTTCCACTTTATTTTCACAGCTATTGCTTCTTCAAGAGCATCCAATATTGAAAGTAAATATTCAACATTTGCTAGACAAATAAGATCTTGTGATAATAAAACACAGACTAACAAAGTTATTGATGAAATTATCAATTACTATAAAGATAACTTGCCTTCTTACGATATATTTGAAGATAAATTTACTTCTCTCTATTATTCGAAAAAGGTAACATCTAACAAAAGGATTATTCAATATATTTTGAGAAAAACAGAAAATTACTATCTAGACACTGAAGAGCTAACAACAGATATTATCTCAATTGAACATATTATGAGTGAGTCTACAGAAGATGAGAATATCGGTAAAATTGGAAATTTACTTCCATTAGATAAAAAATTAAATTCATCTATAGGTGATTTGGAATTTAGAAATAAAGTTGAGCAATATAAAAAATCTAAACTAATTACTGTTAAAAATTTCATAATGGAACACCAGAGGTCTGCAACTTGGGGACCAGATGAGATATCACAAAGATCTAAAGAATTAGCAACTCTCGCTTATAATTATGTATGGAAAATTGAGTAATGCCTATCGTTTAAATGTAAATAAGATCTTCTATAAATAAGGTTCTTTGAAAGAACTATCAGAGATGGCCCATACATCACCTAACATAGTATTCACGCAAATGGGCTTTCGCCCCTTGGTTGTCAGAGGTCTAATCAATGAAGAAAGCTCCTGACAACAAACGCCCCAGCCTAAGATAAGAGCTATCTAAGGCTGGGGCGTTTCGTGAATACAAGAACGTTATCTGAAACTACTTGAAAGCTGGTGAAAACATGAATATAAACCAAACGATTCTTTTTATAGATGAAGAATTAACTCAAACATTAAATGACTATCAAAACTGGTTTGTTTTAAAGCCTGAAGTGCTATCCTTCAAACCTCAGGTTGGATGGAGTATTGAACAAATATTAGAGCATGTAACATTAACTAATCACTTCTTATTGATTCTAATTAGAAAAGGAAAGCGGAAGGCAATCGAACTATCTACAAAGAAAGATTTGAAATCAGTATTAGAGTCTTATCAATACAACCTACAAGCTCTTGATGCAATAGCTAAACATAAGTCTTTTAATTGGATTAGGCCAGAACATATGGAGCCTAAGGGAGATAAAGAACTAGGACAAATAAGATCTTTACTTGATGATCAAATTAAAGAATGTAAAGATCTTTTGAAAGAGATGAAAAATGGAGAAGGAATACTTTATAAAACAACAATGACGGTAAATAATTTAGGAAAGATTAATGTTTATCAATATATCTATTTTTTGTGTCAGCATGCAAAAAGACACATTGTACAAATGCAAAAAGTAATGAATGAATATAGTAAATTCAAGGAAGCCGAGTAGCATCAGATAACATCATATCCACGCTTCGGAGCCTGGCGGCTCCTCGGTCCGCCCGAGGAGATTGGCAGAGAAGAGAACTCAGGCGGACACATCCGCACCGACTAACCGCATCGCGGTCGCCCCTAACGGATCTTAAGGTTCTCGGGCTCGTGAATACGGGAACGTAATACGACAGAACTTTGAGAAAACATTTTTAAAATTGAGAAGAAGGTGAATGCAATGAACCAAGACGCTATATTTGATTCAGAAAGAAAGTATAGATATTTATTGACTAGAGAATGGGATACAAATCTACCAAAGTTATTGTACATAATGTTAAACCCAAGTGTTGCAAATGAAGTTTCAGAGGATCGGACTTCAAAACAATGCCTATATTTTGCAAATAAATTTCAATACGGTTCACTCGAAATAGTCAATCTTTATAGTTTAATATCAACTGATCCAAAAGGGCTAAAAAAATCGTTAATAGATCCTGTAGGTTCTGAGACGGACAAACACATCAGAGAAGCCGCGTTAAGAGCTGATCGAGTGATCGTAGCGTGGGGAGAAAAACACTTCTTCAATAAACGCGATAAACAAGTAATAGAATTATTGAGAAAGGAAGAAGTTGAACTATTTTGTTTGAAAATGGCTAAGACTGGCCATCCAAGACACCCTTCAAGACTTGGGCATGACATAGAAGAATTGATTAGATTTGGATGAGCATTTAGGTAGCAAGTTCCATCGTATAACATAATATTCACGCTACGGACATACGCCCTTGGTCCGACATTCGTCGGACACCCAGCATACGCTGGGACGTGAATACAGAAACGTTAGCCGTTTAGGAGGAGTCTATATGATATTAGAAAAAGTTATAAATAGAATTGTAATACAAAGTGAATATAAGGATTTTGTTGATAAGTATATAGATAATATACTTACCGAATTTAAAGGTAAGATTCATAGCATTTATATGTGTGGCTCGATTCCAAAAGGAACTGCTAAACCTTTTAAGTCAGATGCAGACTTTACTATTGTATGTGTAAATCCCAAAGATATTGATTACGAAAGATTGTCAAATATTAAAGACAGGCTTTTGGAAGAATATCCAGTATTAACTAAGATTGATACGACAATTTGCTCGATTGACGATGTATTAAGTAAACCAAATGAGTGGGGTTTTTGGGTAAAGATAATTTGTGTTTGCATATATGGTCATGACGTTGGTGAAAAAGTACCACCGATAATTATTTCTCCAGAGTTCATTTTAGACTTAAATACAGAGACCAAGAAGGAAGTAGACCGTATACATCGTTTACTTTCTAATGCTAGTGATAACACAATGAAAAATAGATATATTAAAGGTTACTCTAAGAGATTAATTCGTGCATTATACTCATTGGTTTTAGAAGATACAGGTGTATGGCAAGATGATATTATTAAGATGAAGAATGCCATATTAAACTATTGCGAGATTGACTCCGCTTTAGTTGATTATCTGTATGCTTGTTACTTGGATAGTAATAATGTACTTGTTGAAGAGTTTCTGGGAATTGCAGATGAAGTATATAGCTATTTTGAGAACGCGTTAAATGCAATGGCTGCTTCCAGAACTTCCTTCGACTAACACCGTATTGACGCTTCGGGTCACTCTGAGAAACGAGTGACCACATCCAGCCCCCTAATCCCGTCGGGACGTCACTGCATTAGGTGTTCGGCAAGCCTCACAACTATAAGCAGCGACTCTAAGAGGCCAGGACGTCGTCAATACAAAACATTATGTGAAATTAAACAAGAACCCCTTAACTTTTCTTACTCTAAGTGTTTTTAATGATGTTTGTAAGTATGAGTCAAATAAGTAGTTAAGATCTTAGACACAAGAGTTAATTCGAGAAGCAATTCCGTCGTATAACATAGGATTCAAGCAGTGCTCCTTCGGAGCCTTGGTCTGCGGATGGATTTCAGCACACAACCCCTTCGGGGTTCATGAATACAGGAACGTTATACTTCAGAATCAAATGAAAAGAGAGCCGTTGGGCCCTCAATTAGAAGTTATATTTAATTCATTATGTAATTGAAGAGCATCCTTAAACCCTTGTAAGTAGATTTCACGTTCTAGTATTGTATGAACAGATAGGTCTGCGTCATCGTAAAGGAAAAGAGTTTTATGCATATCCTGAGGTAGAAGTTCATGTAACTGTTTGAAGTAAAGATTTCGATCAGATGAGAATTGATTATAAATGGTGTTGTTCTTGAGAAGATCGCTATATAAGGCTTCAATTCGATTACGAATCAACGAATCAAGTAAGATTTCTAAAGAATTGTGCATAAATGATCACCGTCCGTTATATTTTATTTTGCGAACAAAAATTTAACTTATTGAATATTATTTTATCATAATGAAACTTTTGGTCAAGACATATCAAAGAAATTTTTGATAAAGGAAATATACTTTCATATAATTAAAGAAAAATTCAATTCGGATATGAAGGGATACCAGATGATAAGTTATAAACCATTTCAAAAATTATTGATTGATAGGGAAATTAAGAAACAAGATTTATTAAAAATGACGGGTATTTCATCGGCAACGATGGCAAAGCTCAATACGAATGAATATGTATCGTTAGAAGTAATTGATAAATTATGTACGGCATTGGGATGCCAGCCTGGAGATCTTTTGGAACATATAACAGACCAGTGAAAGAATAGAATATAAGAGGATGTTGGTTAAATCGAAGATGTGATTCCGTCGTATAACATAATATTCACGCATCGGGCATACGCCCTCGGTCCGGCAGAGGAATTTTGGGGAGGTAGAAGGCAGCCGGACACACTTGGCATGCGCCAAGCGTCGTGAACACACGAACGTTAAGTGTAATTATTGCTTATAAAACCATGATATAAAAATTCAATACAAACCAGGATATAAAATAATGAAAGAAGTGATTGATGGATGCCTTTTAACAATAAGGATGATAAAGAGAAAATTATATGGTTTGATGAGGAGAAACAGTTTGATACCATTCGCGAAGCGCACGAATGGGTCTATAGTGGAGCGTATAATGAAATTGGATACAATTATGACGGTTATAGAAGTAAGGATCCTAAACTAGCATATTCTTTATTATTTGAACTGATTAGATCAAATACAATTCATGAATATAGGCATGATGTTCATTGTGATAATGAATATAAAGATGGATCTATGATTTATAAGGTTTGGGTAAGTAAAAAGCGGTACGAAATTAATTAGAAAATAAGGCTCTTTATTAAGCCCAAATCAAAAACAGTTTGAACGCTCATTCGGTGAAGGCAATAACAACGCATAACAACGCATAACAACGCATAACAACGCATAACAATGTATTCACACGGCGGCCCGGCTGTCGCCGTCCCTTGGTCCGCCAGGGGGATTTCGAGGAAGTGAATCAGGCGGACAATCCTACGAACCTAACCGCAGTCGCGGCCGCCCCCGTTGGGGGCTTAAGGTTCTCGGGTTCGTGAATACGGGAACGTTATGCGAAAGTCCTTAAAAAACATATTATAGGAGCATTATTCATGACAGTAGGTACAATAAATTATGAAGAGAAGCTAATAGAAATAATAGAATTGTCTCCATTATTAGTTGAGGTTTTCGAATTATCGCAAAGATTAAATCTCAGTCAATATTATATTGGTGCTGGTTGTATTGTGCAGACTGTTTGGAATTGTTTGATAGGAAATCCTTTGGATTATGGTATTGATGATATTGATATTGTGTATTTCGATACTGATCTTACATATCAAAAAGAAGATGGGATAATAAAATTAAGCAAGGAAGTTTTCTGTAAGTTTCCAATCAAGGTAGATATTAAAAATCAAGCAAGGGTTCATTTATGGTATAAAGACAAATTTGGAATCGATCTTGAACCATATTTATCAATAGAAGAAGCAATTAATTCATGGCCAACAACAGCAACATCATTAGGAGTTAGACGCGATGAGAATGAAGGATGGAAAATCCATTCACCCTTCGGGCTAGAGGATCTATTTCAGTTAAAAGTAAAAGCAAATAAAAAGCTAATAACACAAGAAATTTATAAAACCAAATACGAGAAATGGAAAAGAAAATGGCCAGAAATTACAGTTATACCTTGGTAGAATAATCGAAGAAGAAGGACTATCGCATAACACCATATCTACGCTGCGGACCATTCGGTCCTTGGTTCGTAAGAAGAGGTAGGCAGAGAAGGGGAATCAACTCACAACCCTGCGAGGCTAAGTCTGTCGGACCCGGTCGCGTTGCTCCCTTAAGCCTCTCGGGTTCGTAGATACAGGAACGTTATATGAAAGATCAGAAAAACTAGATAATCAATAAAATTAAAGAAAGAGCGGATAATTATTATGGCATTCTGTATTAATTTCAAGTTAATTAGAATGGATGATACCAAAGCAATATATGCATATGGAGATTGTACAGAAAACTTTGAAGGATTATTTGAACTAGATTTAGAAAAATTATTATCTGGTGAGACTCCAAGTGATACGGATATTAGGGAAGTAGTAAAAGTAATTAAACCATGCATAAGTGATATAGAATATCAACATAAAGCAAACAGGGCATTTATTAAAATCTATAAACACTATAAAGAGACAAGTACCTATTTATTAGAAGGTGGCTATTATGCATAGATATTTCCGATTAATACAATGATTAAAAAATTTGTGAAAGTAATTCATGATGCCGACACATCATATAACACAGTATTCACGCTGCGGGACTATCGCCCCTCTGTTGTCAGATGTATAATCATGAAAGAAACTCAGACAACAAGCGCCCCAGCCTAAGATAGGAGCTATCTAAGGCTGGGGCGTTTCGTGAATACAAGAACGTTATGCGCCATTACCGGTAAATATTAAAGATAATATTTAAGGAGATAATTTATGAAAGGTAAGATACTCTTATTATTTTTTATTACGATAATGTTTTCATCTTGTCAAAATATTAGTCAATCGACTACTTTGAACAGCGAAACTAAATCAATAATGAATTCTGAACTGCCTCCTGATGTAGTGAGTACAGGTAATGGAACAGAATCGAAAGAAATAACTGAAGGTCGATCAGATCCTTCTAACAATGAAGCGTTATCCATGAGCATTGGGAACTATGATTTGAAAGGAGAATTTAATGATGAAATGCTTCGAAATCCTATAGATCATGATTATGAAGTGGAATTTAATGAATTTCAAAATTCCAAAGAGATTATTACAACATTGGGATGGGGGGCGTTGGAAAGCAAATATACAGAGATTTGGGATAAAGAGTTGAATCAAATATATAAAAAGCTTCTTTCTAAGTTGGATAGAGAACCAAGAGAAGCACTAATTGAATCGCAGAAAGAATGGTTACAGTATCACTTAAGGGAAACAAAATTTGTAGAGAAGACATTTATTAATAATGGTTACCTTGGAACACAAGGATCGGTAAGCCTAGCCACGGTTATACGGGAGAGAATTAGGGAAAGAACAATGCAATTATTTGAATATCGATATTTGCTAGATGGTGAAGTTGATTTTTTATACCAAAGTAAAAAATAGAGTTGGAATCTTAATCAAAGGTTTTAGGTGATGCTTTGAAGACAGTAACGGCGCATAACACTGTATTCACGCTGCGGGAGCTTAAGCTCCCTTGGTCCGGGCCCAGGAACTTCGGAGAAGCAGAGTCAGCCGGACAACCCTACGAGCCTAAGTCTGACGACTCATTCCCTTACGTCACTTAAGGCTCTCTGGTTCGTGAATACAACAACGTTAGCCGAAATTACCGAAAACAGAGAAAGATGAACAATGTCATGGATAATCAAATCCCAATTAGATTTCGCCCGATAAATCTATAAACGGAGAATGGGCATCCATCGAAGATGTTACATTCTTGAAAGAGTCAATTCCAATAGTCATGGGTGATAGAAAGTGCTGTTCCAGAGAGTGATTTAGGTTTTGTGGTTACCGGTGTAGATTTTGAAATAAAGTCGTACTGTTTGGAAAAAATTTGATATGATTGTGTTACAATCTATTATATTTGGCACCGCAAACGGGCATATTGAGAGTATTGTGGTGGTGACAAGAAAACAGAATGAGTAACGCTGAAAATTTATGTATTTACACTTTGCTACGGGGGTACTTATGAAAACTCACTATTATTTAGGTTGGTTTAACAATTTTTTCCAGAGAATTTGGTCAGGATGTTACAGGAGGATATAACTGATAGAAAATCGATTGCTATGATTAGCTCGGATCCATTTTTTTATGAAGATGATGGTTCTACTGAACGCTCGTGGCTTGACCAGGCCGGCATTATGTTTGATGAATATCATTTAATTAACTATCACGTACAAAAGGAAGATGCCCAAACGTTAATTCAAAATGCTTCAGTCATTTTCTTGTTGGGTGGAAATACTATTAAACAAAATGGGTTTTTGATGGAATATGAATTGTCGGATTTGATTAAAAAAAGCAGAGCCGTTGTGATGGGAGCAAGCGCTGGTGCGATCAACATGTCCGCTAAATGGATATGCTCGAAAAACTTTGGCTATAAAGTTGAAATAAGCTCTGTTTACGACGGAATCGGTCTTGACGATTTTTCCGTCCTGTCTCATTATGATCTTGAAAATAACATTGCGTTGGTTCAAGGCGAACTGTCTCCCTTATCAGAAGAAATGAATATTTATGCGTCGAACAAAGATTGCGCTGTACGTGTAAAGGGAGATAAAATCGACATTTTAGGCAATGTATATTTAATTTCCCACTCAAAGATTCAGAAATTGGATGAGACGATCTAATTGTGGAGCAACAAAAAAATAATCAAACTTTTTAATAAAAGAATGAGTCAACTGAAAATATTAAGAGCGTGTTTTGATCAATCTTTTTTCCAAAATACGCTCTTTTCTTTGATCATTTATCAAGGTTATTAGTATCAATTTGATCAAACTTTATTTTAAAGCAACGACCGTTGAAGGAGTCATGAGAGTGGGAACAAGTATAGAAGTAATAAATTAGAAATTTGAATGAAAATTAAAATATATTGCGAGTAATTCGGGGAAGTTGGTAACTTCGGCTAATACCACATTTACGCATCTGGCTGACGCCCTCGGTCGCTGAAGTGGTTGCTGCGACAACCTCCTTCGGAGGTTCGTGAATGCGAGAGACGTTAGATGACATTGCTTGAAGTGCTTCAAGGATTACTTTAAGTCCGAGAACTATTGAAGTTTTTTTAAGGAGTGATTATTTGAGAATCTATAATTTTGATAAGGAAACCGGCGTAGAAATAACAAACTTCAATAGTAAAGAATCAATTTTTTCAAGAATTATTCAACATGACAAACTAGGTTATATAGGATGTATGTTTATAGGACCTGAAGGGAAATTAGGATCACATCCAGCAACAATAAATCAATTATTTTTAGTAGTTAGTGGTCAAGGCTGGGTTATAGGTAAAGAAGGAATTAAATATCAGATTCATTCTGGAAGGGCAGCTTTTTGGGAAGCAGGGGAAATACATGTATCAGGATCAGAACAAGGAATGGTAGTAATCATAATTGAAGGCGAAGATCTAAAACCGTTAATGAAAGAAATAGATTGGATCGAGAGCTGACTCGGAGAAGAAGCAACATATTCACGCGACGGATCGGCTACCGCCGACCCTTGGTCCGCTTGGGGCATTTCGAGGAAGTCGAGACAGGCGGACAACCCTGCGAACCTAACCGCGGTCGCGGCCACCCCCGTTGGGGGCTTAAGGTTCTCGGGTTCATGAAAACGTTAGACGAAATTAACGAGTTCAAGATCAATTAAAAAACGAACGTTCGTTCTTCCTCTTGGTGGTAGATGATGGTACAATAGGAAAGACAATTGAATCTTGGGTGGGCATGGTTTCCCTTCGAAAGGAGGTGAGGCCATGGAAGTAAAGGATGCTTTGACGATCATGTTTTTATTTGGATCGTTTATCCTTGCACTTTTAACATACATCAATTCTAACAACAAGAGAAAGTAAGAACCCACCCCAAGGTTAGAGCCAGAGGTGGGTTTTGGTCTTTTGTAACTCAGAAGGGATAACCCATCCAAGCCAATTGTTGAGCCGAGTGTTAGCCGCGCTCGGCTTCTTTACAAAGTATGATAACACAATTGGAAAAAGAAGTGAATAGGAAACGGGTTAAAGAATATTGAAAGAATAAATCGTATTAATGGCGTGTTAAGGACGTAATACAATATTTTGAAAGACATCATATCCGACTGGGAGTAGCGCAAAGAAGCGTTAACCTCGTCGAACACCATATTCACGCTGCGTCGCTGACGCTCCTTGATTCGCTCGAGGTTGAAGTTCTAGAAGTAGACTCAGGCGAATAACCCTGCGAGGCTAAGTCTTCGACCCGGCAGCTTTGCTGCCTTAAGCCTCTCAGGTTCTATGTGTAAGTGGTTTCGAAGAAGAGGTTACGTCGTATAACACAGTATTCACACAGCGGACCGGCATGCGCCGTCCCTTGGTCCGCCAGGGGCATTTCGAGAAGTTGGATCAGGCGGTCAACCCTGCGAACCTAACCGCGTCGCGGCCGCCTCTGGCGGGGCATAAGTCGGTGGGACGTCGTGAACAAAACAACGTTATAAGAAATCGGCGAAAATAAGAAACCCAATAAAATGGAGCAAATCTATGAAACACAATCAAACGGATTGTTATGCATTTCGAATGTACCCAGAACCAAATGGAACGAACTATTATCAAAATGACTTGATGACACAAGAACAAGTTGAAAGACTGTTTGATTATTGTCAAATACTAGAAGCAATAATTTTTGACAAAGGATGGCTCTTTTTAATTAGTTATTATGGATATGAGGAGCTATTCGAAATTAATAATAAGAGCGGATGGTTTGAGTGCAGTGACTTAGAGGATTTTAAAAAATATATTGAATCTTATCAAAACGACATAAAGAATATGAAATAGCAAATAAAGAAAATGAATTGGATAAAGCAAAATGTATGTAACTCAAGAGGTCGCCGACATCTTATAAAATTATATCCACGCATCGGAGCCAAACGGCTCCTCGGTCCGCGAGAAGTGATTGGCAGTGGAGGTAGATTCAACGGACACATCCGCAACGGCTAACCGCATCGCGGCCGCTCCTGTTGGTCGCTTAAGTCAATGGGAAGTCGTGGATACAGGAATGTTATCAGAAATCATCGCAAGATCATTAAAAAACGGTTCATAAAAAAACATTTTGAGAGGAAGATGATTTTCATGCAGAGACAAAAACTTGAGAAATTCAAATGTGAATTAACAACGAGGGATTACTCCTTGATCGGTCAGAGCATTACAACCAATTTCCCAAGTGGATTTCCCGACGCTGCCCTGAAAGTACAATTGGAGTTCGTTGAAAGAAGAAATGAAATTATGAACTCTATAGACAAGGAAGTATTATTCTCACCGTATATGTGTAATGGAATCATTGCTACATATTTTGCTTGTTTAGAAGTGAGTGATTTGAGTGATATTCCGGAAGGGATGATTGGATTCACTTTGCCTTCCCAAACCTACGCAAAGATAAATTGTACAAATAAATCGATAGGTGAGGCTTACGATAGGATTTTCAAATGGATGAATGAGAATAAGTATAATCAAAGATTTCTGGAGAACACGTGCCCTATAGAAATTTATTACTTTGAAGATAATGTGGAAGAAGAGGACGTAGAGATTCTAATCCCTATAAGAACTTAGTTAATCTTTTTAGTTATTCGAGGATGGCGATCTTAAAGGCATCTTTAAGGAATTTAATTTCGTAGTTCATGTTCAACGTTCTTAAGATTAATCAGCTGACCTTTCAAGTACGCTTCATGCGCTTTATTGATTGCATCTAAATCCTCTTGAGTAGTCGGCTCGTCATCCAATGGAATTTCACTTATGGAAGATGTTTGTGAAAGTCGTTCCATAAGCTCAGAGACTGGTTCAAAATCTTTATCAGATAATCGGTCAAGTAATTCATTAAATCGTTCTTTACTAATAGCCAATGTTAACAACTCCTTTCATAAACTAATTATCCGCATTATAACATCAAATACACCTTAAGGAATCGGATTAAGGAGCAGAGTGTGTAGTTCGAAGATGTCACCGGCATCAGATAACATTATATTCACGCTGCAGGAGGGATGTCGGCGCCCTTTGGTCCGTCTGAGGCATTGGCAGCGATTAGTATCAGGCGGCAACCCTGCGAAGCTAACTGCGCAAGCGCAGCCGATGACTTCGTCACCTTAAGCCTCTCGGGTTCGTGAGTGCGGAACCTTATCGGAAATCAACGCAAAGAATTAATGATGTTTAATCAGCCAATATGGAGGGCTTATATGCTGATATCAGAAATTTCAATAAATACGTTGAATCGTGAGCAGATAACTAATCTTTTGTATGGCAAGAACATTGAACTTGACGAAGGTAATATTTCAGGGGATTGCATTTTTGTATTTGGTGGAACATATGTGGAACGTACAGTGAAGGCAGTTGAATTATTTAATAATGAAAGAGCGCCATATATTTTATTTACTGGAGGGAATAAATACGGCCAACACAGCGTTTCTGAAGCAGTTATGTTACGCAATAAAGCACTTGAATTAGGGGTGCCAGAAGATAGAACAATTATTGAGACTGAATCCAACAATACGCTGGAAAATATCATTTGTTCTCTTTTAATATTAGAACGTAAATTCGGTTTACATAAAATAAAACGCTTGCTGCTTGTTAGTTCTTCAGGGCATATGCGCAGATGTATTTTAATGTGTAGAACTTTTATGCCTCCGTGGATCGAACTGATATGGTGTTCGGATAATCGATCAGTAGGGCAACGTGATAATTGGTGGAAAGACCCAGAATGGGAGCGCAGAGTTATGGATGAATCTTTCAAAGTTGTGAACGGTGTAAAAGAACGATACTTTATAGATGCAGAAGTTGATATATAGAAATTAATCAACAAAAGAGGAACCAATTTATACTGAGGATGCAAGTTCGAGGTAGGCATTGGCATCGGATAACAATATATTCACGCAGTGGCTCCTTATGGAGCCTTGGTCTGTTGGATGGATTTCAGGGAAGCGGACTCAGCAGACAAATCCGACTTCGTCGGACGTGGTGAATACAGGAACGTTAGATGAAAGGGCTGAAGGGCGGTGAAGTTCTAAATCCATGAAACCAGAAATGAAGTATAAACTAATGATATTTCTTTCAAGTATAAGTTCCTTCTCAACCATACTTGGAATTCTATTTTTGATCGGCGTGCCATTCTCAGAGCCAGCAACTATTGGAGTTGTGATAGGTATAGTTTTTAGATCATTCGCAAACACAATTGATTATAAGAACAGAGATAAATATATAGGAGTAATCGCTGTAATAGCACTGATATCTATGCTTCTTTTAATAAATAAAAATAATACTGAGTTGGTTTTGAAAATATTATTGATAGCTCCATTATTATTTTTGATTATTTTAGTAAGTGACTATTTTAATAAGCAATCGTATTTTAAGTATTTAAAGGATATAGAGAATCAGAACAATGATATGTAATTTCAAGGAAGTCAGCCCCATCATCTAACACCATATTCACACATCGGTTCGACTCCGTCGTCTCTCGGTCCGGCAGGAGCCAGAAGTGGTTCGATGAGGCATTTCAGTATACTAGGAAGCAGAAGCAGCCGGACACATCCGCACCACCTAACCGCATCGCGGCCGCCCTTCGGGCTTGATGGGACGTCTTGAATACAACAATGTTAGGCGAAATACTTGCAAATAATAAATAATGGAGATGATAGTTATGCTCATCGATTTAATAACGTTAGCAGGAAGATTGGAATATGAAGTGCTTCCTTCTGTCACTTACGAAACATATTGTGAATTTATTGATTTTCCTGAAGTTGACTATAATTCCGACATAGATCCAATCGTCCACACAATAAAACTTGTTGTTTCTTTGGAAGTATTAAATGATGAATATGAAATAACAGATGAGATAGAAGAACTATTGAAAAAAAAATATTGGGTTGATGAAGATAGGGATCAATTAATAATTGCAAAGATGACAATGACGGAATTCCCAAACACTTGGAGAGAACGTATGGATGTTACTTGGTCTTACTGGCTTGATGCAATTGATGGAGATCACTTTGTAATAGGCTCGAGAGCTGATGAAATATCAGAGAGAGAACTATATGACAATCCCTTTGATAATGGGAGTTTATATTATATAAAGGATATAGCTGTTCATGATTCTTTTGATAATGATGCTATTGAGATAGATTTAATACGTTATACTTTTAGGGATTTCATTCAAAACGATACAGGGGTGGTTTTTTATATAGCCCAAACCATTGATCATAACGTAGAAAAGAACCCAGATACAAAAAATACAAGGATAGTAAAAGATAAAGATATGATAGAAAAACTCGAAAGATGTGGGTTCTCACGTATTTTTAATTCTACTGTTAAGGATATGATTATGGAGATAGAGGTATATAAACTTCAAGATTTATGATTATTCAGGAAGGCAAGTACTCCATCTAACACCGTATCTACCTTGCGTGTTACGCCCTTGGTTCGCAAGATGAGGTAGGCATAGAAGTGGAATCAGCTCACAACCCTGCGAGGCTAAGTCCGTTGGACCCAGTCGCTGGCGCTCCTTTAAGCCTTTCGGGTTCGTAGATACAATAAACGTTATCGGAAATTCATGTATAGATAAATAAAAAGGAGAAGAGTACATGTCATCTAAATTAATTGGAGCTGCGTCGGTTATATTTGACTCAGAAAAGAAAGTATTATTAGTCAAACATAGTTACGGTAAGAACAATTGGGACTTACCAGGAGGCAAATCAGAAGATAATGAATCAGCACAAGAAACAGCTAAACGAGAGGCTCTTGAAGAGATAGGAGTAGATATATCTATAGGAGATTTAACTGGCGTGTACTATGATCCTATATTTGACATGCATCATTTTGTATTTTTATCTGTAATAGATAACAATCAAACGCCGAAGCCAAGTTCTCCGGAGATACTAGAATGCGGATTTTTTTCGATGAATGAACTACCTAGACCAATTAGCGATTTTACTTGCAATCGGATTAGAGATTCATTAAATAATGAGAAGAATCTATTTCACATAATTGAACCAAGGAAATGGATTGAATAGTATAACAACATTGAAATACTGAAGGCTATTCACAGATGAACATCCGACAACAAAATATTCACGCTGCGGATCCGTTTGAATCGATCCGTGGTCCGGCCGAAGCATATAGAGGTGGTTTCAGAGATGCATTTGGCAGTCAGCGGGGAAACGGAATCAGCCGACAACCCTGCAAAACTAAACGCGTCGCTGCCGGCAGCTGAAGCTGTCTTAAGGTTCTCGAGTTCGTGAATACGGGAACGTTATATGAAAGATGGCGAAAGACTGTTTGCTGGGGGGTATTTCATGGAGCAGTTATTAATGGAACATATTCCTTTTTTACAAGGGAAGGTTCAAATTGAACAAATCCACAAGGGTTATTCAAGTGAAGGTAAATATATTGTTTTAAGAGATGATCAAAAGTCACATCGTGCCATTCGGCCCTCGGTCTTGGCAGAGGAGTTTCAGGGAACAGGATTTAGCCAGACACGTCTGACATTTGTCGGACGTCGTGAATGCGGTAACGTTAGGTGAAATCCTTCAAGAAAAAAGGAGCAAGGATGAAAAACATAAATCTCCTAAAAAAAACCTTCAAGTAGATATGATGAACATGATCCTGACCAGGATGGAAATAAAAACACCAAATTAGCAGATCTAATTATAGATGGTATAGAACTTTATCAAAGGTTACGGAAGTATGATTTGCTTCCTTCTCTCGAATCAGGCCAAGTATGCAAAAAAATTCATAGTTGGCAAAGGAACTTACTTGGTTGCTTATCATAACGAGGGTTATACTAATATTAATAAGCCTATCTTCGGCTGCTGCGTTATGCCGAGCATCATAGCTTGGGCTTGAATCGAACAAAAAAGTGGTGGTTGAATTGGGGTAACCGTTAAAGATTTACTGCAGCTGCCTTCGTTTAGGGGGGCTCAGGTGGTCACTGGAACAAGCAGGCTGCATCAGACCGTTTCCTCTTTATCTGTTTTAGAGGTGGCGGATGTCAATTTCTTTTCGCAAATTATTCAAACCGTTCAAGAAGAGTGGTATGCCGAAGAGCTGGTCATCAGCTCTTTTTATTCCATTAAGGATAGCGTGGAGCAGCAGTGCAAAACGGTTCAATATTTGCATGACCTGGGTGAAGTGGGACTGATTCTGTACTATGTCGGCATTATAATGCCAGATATAGCCGATGAAGTGATCGAGCTGGCCGAATCTCTGGATTTTATTATCATTTGCATGCCGAGAAACGATTACTCTCTTCGGTATAATGAAGTCATTTATGAAGTCATGGAGGCGATCGTAAGCAATCAGAATGTGAATGAGCATTTCGTGAATGAATCACTGGAAAAGGTCTCGCTGCTGCCGGAACATTTACGGAGCGTGGAAATTACTCTTAAACTGCTGTCGGATCGGATGAAAGCGAACATCGTTCTGACTAACAGCAATCTGGATATCATCAATCGTGTCATGTGGCCGCGCAATTCATCGCTCCAAGTTGCGAATCTGATCCGGTCCATGGCGCCTTCCATTTTGAACGGCAGAATGGGAGAAGGAGAGCTGGATTCGTCCTGCTTTGTTGAATACAAACGTGTTCATCAAAAAAACGGGGAGGCCCTTTACCTATTCCTCATTAAAGAAAATACGAAGCTGCCTCCGAAGACGATGGATCAAATCAGCGAGGTTGTGCAGGTGGCCATCAATTTGTGGGGAGATAAGCATAACGAGGTCAGCGAATACGCTCTGGTTAAAGCCATCGTGAATGATGAAAGCGAAAAAATGCGCAGATTGGCCAGTTTGCTTTATATCGACGTTTCCGCCATCCAAATGATGTGGCTCGTTTACATTCAGGATTTGTCGGAGGAAAGAAGGATAAGGGAAGATTTAAAAGCGCATCTCTCGCAATATTATAAAACCGCGGTCATTCAAACGATCGATCACTGCGTTGTCGTTTTGCTGGGGAATTGTTCCTATAAATACAATGAGTTTGAAATCGCAGCGGAATATATTGAAAACACGAGTCTCATCGCTGAAATATCAAGCATCGTGTATTCTCCGAGAATGCGGAACACGCAGGACGTAAGGCGGATGTATCAACTCGTCAACGGCGTAGAAAAAGAGGTTCACCGCATCTATCATCATCGCAAACTATATACCGCGGCTGAAGTCCGTTCCATGAAGCGGGCCATAGACCTGAGCAAGCAAGGGGAAGAGGTTACGGAGGAATGCTTGTCCGTCATGGAGCCGATCATGGACGACCCGGTCGCTTTGAAAACCCTGATGACTTTTCTTCTGGATGCGAAGGGGAATATGGATGAATGCAGCAAGCTGTTGTTCGTCCACAAAAACACCGTGAAATATCGCATCAAAAAAATTAGCGAGTTAATCGGATATGACGTCACCGTCAATTCGGAATCGTATGATGTTTACACCGCCTGTATGGTCTATCGTCTTATTCATAACTGAAAAGTCCCGATGTTTTGTCGAATCTGATAAAAACATCGGGATTTTTTTTATTTTCTGAAAAAGACGCTTCCCTGCTTCATCTTTTACAATTAGAAAAATGATTCGAACGAACAAACGTGAGGAGGGGTCATATGAAATCCGCTAAAAAATATCAATCCTGGTTCAGTCTCGGGATCATCTGGGCAGGCGCGGTCATCAGCATCCCGAGTTTGTTGGTAGGGAATGCGCTTATTGCAGGCATGGGACTATCGAAGGCATTGCTTGTCACGTTAGCAGGTTACTCCATTATTGTGCTGCTCATGATTTTGCAGGGGATTCAAAGCACGGATTTAGGAAGGCCGACCGTTCAGGTCGCAGGCCAGGTGTTTGGCCAAAAAGGATCTCGTACGATTATTTCGATCATCCTCGCCATTGCGTGCCTCGGATGGTTCGGGATCCAGGCGAATGTGTGCGGCGCAGCCTTGGCCAATTTGCTGGCCGAGATCGGCATGCACCTTCCGGTACCCTTGGCATCTCTTATCTGCGGTCTCGTGATGGTAGTTTCAGCCATGTATGGCGTTAAAGTGCTGCGCGTCATCAGCTATATTGCCGTTCCTTTATTAGTCGGAATCAGTATCTTTGGTCTGATCAAAGCTTTGACCGGCGATTCCCTGCAGATGATTCAGCATTATAAGCCTTCGGCCGCTATGAACTTTACGGATGGACTCGCGGTAACCCTGGGTTCATTTGCGCTGGGCGCGGTCATCGCGGGAGATTATTCGCAATTTTCGAGAAAACGGTCCGATGTGCTGAAAGCCGCTCTTTTCGGAATCATTCCGGCAGGTTTGCTGATGATCGGCGCAGGAGCTGTCCTGACTATTGCTTACCAGACCAGCGATATTACAGCAACCTTTTTGAGCATCACGACTCCGTTTCTTGGCGGTGTGGTTTTGATCCTGGCTACATGGAAGACGAACCTCGTGAACGCCATTTCAGGCGGTATTGCCTTCATTAACGTGTTCAACGTATCGAAGGAAAAGGAAAAGTGGGCCATCGGCATCGCGGGAACTATGGGGACCGTATTGGCTGTCGTCGGTATACTCAACTATTTTACTCCGATTATGTCCATCCTGTCGGCCATGATTCCGCCGGTTGCAGGCGTGATGATCGCATCTTACTGGGTGCTTGGCAAAGGGGATAAGAGCCGCTGGCATGAGGTCGAAGGAGTGAATACGCCGGGCGTCGTTTCCTGGCTCGTAGGCGCGGTTATTGCTTGTACCCCTGTCGTGTTATCCTTGTTCCCGAGCTTGCCGCAGGTACCGAATCAGCCGTTGATCGGAATTGTCATTTCTTTTGTAGTGTATTATGCAGGCTATCGTTTATCGGCTCAGAAGACAGTCATATTGGAGGAAAGCAAATGAGATATGTAGATAAAGCAGCAGTTGAAAACATCGCCGTCGGCGCAGCATTTCTGGGAACAGGCGGAGGAGGAGACCCTTATATCGGAAAATTGATGGCTCTCTCGGCCATTGAGAAGTTTGGACCTGTAAAACTATTCTCGGTTGATGAGATTCAGGATGAGGACTTTTTCATTCCGGCCGCGATGATGGGGGCGCCTTCCGTATTAGTTGAGAAATTCCCTAAAGGGGACGAGTTTGTGAAGGTATTCAAAAAATTAGCGAATTACTTGGGAAAAGAACAGATCGCCGGCACGTTTCCGATGGAAGCGGGGGGCGTCAACTCCATGATTCCCATCGTCGTTGCTGCGCAGCTGGGATTGCCTCTGATCGACTGCGACGGTATGGGGCGGGCGTTCCCGGAGCTGCAAATGGTGACGTTTAACCTGGACGGCATTCCGGCGACACCGATGGCGATTACGGATGAAAAAGGGAATATCGGTATTTTTGAGACCATTGACAATCAATGGACGGAACGGCTGGCGAGAGTGGCTACGGTTGAAATGGGAGCAAGCGCTTTAGTCAGCCTGTATCCGGCGACGGGCGCTCAAATCAAGCAAAGCGGCGTTCATCATATCGTGACCCTGTCCGAACAGATTGGCGCAATCATTACATCGAAGAACCGGGACGCCAAGGATAAGCTTCAAGAACTGCTCAAACTTGTGTCCGGCTATGAACTTTTCCAAGGTAAAATCGTGGATGTCATCCGCGAGACCAAGGGCGGATTTAATCTCGGTCGCATGCATCTCGAAGGCATCGAGGCGTTTAAAGGGGGAGAGATGAAGGTTCATTTTCAAAATGAAAACCTGGTTGCCGAATTGAATGGTCAAGTAGCAGCGATGACTCCGGATTTGATCTGTCTTGTCGATTATGAAACCTTGTTGCCTGTGACCACGGAAAGCCTGAAATATGGAAAACGCGTACGGGTGATCGGACTGCCAGCTCATGAAAAGTGGAGAACGGAAAAAGGAATCGAGACGGCAGGTCCAAGATACTTCGGATATGATTACGATTTTGTTCCAATCGAGGAACTGGTAAAAAAGGCGGTGGCTGAAAATGTATAGAATCGGGATCGATGTAGGCGGCACCAACACGGATGCCATCATTTTGGATGAGAATCATCAGTTGATCCATGCGGTGAAATCACCGACAAGCTTGGATATTAAAACAGGGATTGAAACCTCGCTCCGGCAGCTGCTGCAGGGGGCGAAGATTGATAAAGACAAAATTACGCATGCCATGTTAGGTACGACACAGTGTACGAATGCCATTGTTGAGCGTAAAAAGCTGGCCCAAGTCGGTGTCATTCGACTGGGTTACCCCGCAACGGCTTCCGTGGCCCCGTATACGTCCTGGCCTGAGGATATGGTGGAGAAGCTGACGGGTAAATATGCTCTCGTCCACGGTGGATATGAATACGACGGCCAAGTGCTTGGTGAAGTCAATGAGGCCGAGATTAAAGCTCTTTTGGAGGAATGGCGAGGCAGTGTCGAGTCCATCGCGGTTATCGGCGTGTTTTCTTCTATTAAAAATGACCAGGAATTCCGGGTTCGCGATCTCATCCATGAAGTATATGGCGAAGAGTTTCCGGTTTCCTGTTCTTCCCTGATCGGTTCGGTCGGTTTGATCGAACGGGAAAATGCGACCATACTCAATGCGGCATTGTGCAAAGTCATTAAAACGACGACCGAGGGCTTTGTTCAAGCCCTAGAAGAGGAAGGCATCTCTGACGCAGCGGTGTTTTTATGCCAAAATGACGGTACCTTAATGTCGATTGATTACGCTAAAAAGTTTCCGATCCTAACCATTGCCTGCGGGCCAACGAACAGTATTCGCGGTGCCTCTTATTTGGCGAAGATCAAGGATACGATGGTTCTCGACGTAGGCGGGACGACATCGGACATCGGGGTTTTGCAGGACGGCTTCCCGCGAGAATCCTCGGTTGCGGTCGAGGTTGGCGATATCCGCACGAATTTCCGCATGCCGGATATTATCTCCGTCGGACTGGGCGGCGGAAGCATTGTGCGCTCGGAGAACGGCAAAATTACGGTTGGCCCTGACAGCGTAGGGTACAAGATTGGACAGGAAGCGCTGGTCTTTGGCGGGCATACGCTGACTACAACAGACATTGCCGTTCGGCTGGGTCTCGCGGATGTCGGGGATAAGAGCCTGGTAGCGCATCTGGATGAAGACTTCGCTAAAAATGTGCAAGCTGAAATCGCAATCATCATTGAGCAGGCCATTGATAAAATGAAGACATCGTCGGGAGACGTTGAGCTTGTTTTGGTAGGCGGCGGCAGTGTCGTTATACCCGACACGATTCGCGGGGTATCCCATATGATTAAGCCGGAGAACGGGGGCGTAGCCAACGCCATTGGCGCGTGTATTGCCCAAATCAGCGGACAATACGAGCAAATATACATCTATTCTACGGAGCCGCGCGAGGATTCGTTAAGAGATGCGCAAGAAAAAGCCGTGAACCAGGCGGTGCTGGCCGGCGCTGATCCGGCCACGGTCGAGCTCGTGGAAGTGGAAGAAACCCCGCTGGCTTATCATCCGGGAAATGCGACGAGACTGAGAGTGAAAGTCGTAGGAAACATGAAGTAGAAGAGAGGCTTCACATGGGTTCGTACCACTTGTGTGAGGCTCTTTTTTGTTATCGGTGAGGTGCAACGTGATCCATGGATGGCATTTATATAAAAACTGCTTATAAGCGGAAAAATAGATTTCACTCATTCTATATCAATTGAACTAAAGAAAGGGAAAGCACTCCGCCTGTATTCCGAGTTCGCCCATGCGAGGGATCGTTTAAGAGACGGGTTAAAATACTCAATACGAATCCATTATGAAATTGAATTAAAAAGGGTAAAAAATTTGGCGTCTAAACATAAAATCTATGCTAAAATAAAGCTGCTTGTATTCAGCTATGTGTAACTGGCGTAACGTGGGCAAACCACGAGGGAGCACATGGATCATAACAGCCGTACGCCTGGGCAAAGTATTTGGTGGTATCGATCGATCCATCCAAATGCTTTTTTGTGTTTATAACCAACTTTATTTGGAGGCGACTGGAATGGGCATGCTGCTAAAAACAAAGGAACTGGCAAACGAAGTTTCCGAATCTATTATCATGGAAGTTAGCCGTTTGAAAGAAAAAGGGGTGGAACCCCGTCTGGCCACCATTTTGGTGCAGGGCGATCCCGCATCGGAGTATTATGCCAAAGCTAAAGAGAAAAAAGCCCATCAACTGGGCATCGCATTTGATTTGATCACGTTTGAACCCGAAGTTACGGAGCAGCGCCTGCTGGAAGAAATCGAGCGTTTGAACCGCGATTCGAAGGTGCATGGCATTATGCTGGAGCTTCCGCTTCCCAAACATATCAGCGTGCAAAATTGTTCGGATGCGATTGCACCGGAAAAAGACGTTGACGGTATTTCTTCGGCGAATAAGCTTGCCTGCATGACGGGAGGCACCGGCATTTACCCGGCCACGCCGCAGGCCTGCATCCGGATAGCAAAGCATTTTGGGTTTGCGTTAAAAGGGAAGCGGGTGGTTTTGGTAGGACGCGGCGAAACGGTAGGCAGACCGTTGATGCAGCTGCTGCTGCGCGAAAACGCGACGGTAACCGTTTGCCATTCCCACACGCAAAATTTGGCCGACCACATTGCAGAGGCCGATATTCTGATGGCCGCGGCGGGCCATGCCGGACTGATCACCGCGGATATGCTGCATCCGGAGCTTGTTGTCATTGACGCAGGCATTAATGAGACGGCTTCAGGAATTACGGGCGATGTTGTACCCGAAGCGGCAGAGACCGCCAAAGCGGTTACGCCGGTACCGGGCGGCGTAGGAACGCTGACGACCGTCATGCTGTTCGAGAATTTGATGCAGGCGGTCCGTCTGCAGCAGTCGTCCGTGCCGGCGCAGGCTGCAGCATCCGAAACTCAAGTCTTCGATCAACCGATCCGGCAGTTTTTGCAATCGTCAGCTTCAAGCTCGCCAACGCCCGGCGGAGGAAGCATCGCCGCTTTAGCGGCAGCGCTTGGAGCTTCTATGGGTTCCATGGTGGCGAATATCACAAGCGGGCCTAAATTCGAACATGTGCGGGAGAAAATGGCGGACATCGTGAAACTTATGCAGTCGGCCATGGTGGAAGCCGAATCCTTCCTGAAGAAGGACATGGAATCTTTTAGCGGGTATATGGCTGCTTTGGGGCTGCCGAAAGGCACGGAGGAAGAAAAACAGGCACGCGCCGCCGCCTTGCAGCAGGCTGCAGTTCAGGCAGCTTCCGTACCGCTAAGCCTCATGAAGCGGAGTCTCGAGATCATGACCGAGCTTGCGGAGATTACTGCACAAGCCAATAAAAACGTCATTTCTGATCTTGGCATTGCGCTCATCATGTTGGACGCGGCCGTTCAATCGGCGTGGATTACGGTCGAGATCAACCTTGGCAGCATTAAAGATGCCAGCTTGAGAAGCTCGTTCGAGGAAACGGGAGCAGAGCTCGCGAGCCGTTCGAATGGATTAAAACTGCAGGTGCTGGAGCAAATCAAGAACAATCTGGGGTGATTGGTGATGAACAAGCACTGGGAACAGGCCGTTCGAGTGGAAAATGAATAAGTACGTCTTGAAAACAACCGGCGGCAAGCCGGTTGTTTTCATTTTACTAAGCAGGATTTATGGCCAGGCAAAGCGTAATATATTGGCATAACACATGCAGAATATGGAGGGGATGAAAATGTTCGCGGTTAATGTAGAGGGAGCGGTCGTGAAGGGCGGCAAGTGGCTGGTGATTGAACGCGGAGCAGAGGAAGAGCATGCTGGCGGCACTTTGGCTTTTGTTGGCGGAACGGTGGAACAGGAAGGGTTTTCCCAGGATATTCTGGAGCGGACTGTAAAGAGAGAAATTTTTGAGGAAGTTGGCATCGAAATCAAGGAAAAGCTGCATTTTGTCTACAGCTCGTCTTTTCTGACCGCAGAAGGCATTCCCGTCATCAATGTTGTGTTTCTTTGCGAATACGCTCAGGGTACGCCCTATAGAAAAAGCGAGGATGAAGTCGAAGCCGTGTACTGGATGACGACGGAAGAAATCGCCGGTCACCCGCAATCGCCGCCATGGACGATCGAAAGCGCAAGGCGGGCGGATCAGATGCTGAAACAACTTCAAGCAGGGCAATTATAGAGTAAAGGACTGTAGACCATATGAACTTCAAACAAGAGCATACCCGGACCTGGATGCCTTCTCCGGTTTTGCATGAGCAAAGCGCAGAATATTACTGGAAGGGTACCGGCAAACTTTCCGTGAAAACCTTCAGGGGCGGCAGCGCTTTATACCAAGCTGGGAACGGGCATTATTCCGTCGGGGATAACAGGTATCTGCTGCTTAACCAGGGGCAGGAGTACAGCATTGCCATTGAGTCCGATCAGCCTGTCGAGTCGTTTTGCGTGTTTTTTCCGCATGGGATGCCGGAAGAGGTTTGGCGGAGTTGCGTGCGGCGGGAGGAAGAGCTTTTGGATGATCCTTTTAATGCAGGGGGCCGGGAGATCGAGTTTGTCGCTAAAACATATGGCATAGGGCCGGAATTTTCGCAAATATTGGAACAGATGCGGATGGACTCCGCAAACGGTATATATGACCCTGCCGGTATTGAAGAACAGCTGCATGAACTGATGTGTGTTTTGTTTCGGGAACATCGCCAGGTCCGGCACGAAATGTCCAAACTGCCCACCGTCAAATCCTCCACGAGCGAGGAATTATATCGGCGCGTATATATCGGATATGAATACCTTTCCGCTTATTATCATAGATCCGTTACGGTTTCGGAGGCGGCGAAGGCGGCCTGCCTGTCGACGAATCATTTTCTGCGGGGGTTCAAACAGCTTTTTGGGTTTACCCCGCATCAACTTTTGAAGGAAAAGCGGCTGCAGGAAGCGAAAAAGCTGCTTTGTCAGACCGACTGGCCGGTGACGGACATCTGTTTGGCAGTTGGTTTTCAAAGCCATGGCTCCTTCAGCAGCTTGTTTGCCAGAAGATTTGGAGTAAGTCCATCGGTATGCCGCGGAAAAAGGTGATTTTGAAGAAGCAAACATTCTTTCGATGGCATTATGATTAGGTTCGTACATGAACATCACAAATAAGGAGGACCTAGGATTTGGAAGAAAAAGAGCAGATCGATGAGCTGTTCCGGGCGGCTCAGGAAGGCGATGCAGCTCGGCTTGAGGAATTGTTGAAGTTCCAGCCCGAGCGGGCAAATTTGGAAAATGCGGATGGGCTGACGCTGCTTGGCTATGCAGCTCATTACGGGCATGCCGAGGCGGTACGGGTACTCATCGAGGCAGGTGCGGATGTTAATGCGGTTTCCCATTCGAACATACCGTATATTCCGTCGAATACCGCACTGCATGCGGCAATCGCCGGGGAGAGGGACATGGATGTCATCCGGACGCTGCTCGCGCATAAAGCGGACACGCGTATTTTCGACAGCAACGGGCATACCTGCCTGCATACCGCAGCTTTTCATGACGATAACGTGGAGATCATTCGGCTGCTGCTGGCAAACGGCGCGGATGCGAGCGAGCGTTGTGGTGACGGCGAAACTGCATCGGAGTTAGCGGAGAAGCAGGGGAACAGGAATGTGGCAGAACTGCTTAGAGCCGTTGTGGAATAAAAAAACGGATCGACATCTTATATCAGAATTTTGCAAAATTCGATTCCGGCCGCTCCCGAGCCCAATATATAGACGAACTAAACCGTTCCGCTCTATATGCTGCTGATTGAAAGTCGCTTTCTGGATTTTGCAAAATCCTCATATAAGCGGAACTAAAGAAAAGGAAAAGGATTAGGAATAGAATTTGTTTTTGCTAACGGACACAGCAGCCGCTATTATGGGTAATTTCGACGATTATAGTTTTTAACGGACACAGCAGCTGCTATTTAGTGAAAAAGCTCCCTTTTGGCGGTGTATCTGGGCATTTAAGCGCTGTGGCGTCCGTTAAAATTTAAAAACGGCTGTTTTTTGTTACTTAGCGGTCGTGGTGTCCATTAGAATCAAACATGGCCTGACGGTCACCACCATATATGAAAAATGGGACTTGCGTTCTTGCCCACTTTTTGAGGTACTTAAGATAGATGGATCAGAGGTCGGTTATATTTTGGAGACACACTCCGTGTTAGAATCGGACCCATTGCAACCACGAGAATCGCCGATTGTTACTACGAGTACGCGTATAAAGTGTCATCTTGTACAAGGTTGCATGATCTGTCTGTACAAATCTTGAAACCTCGAAAGGAGTTGTTCCTCTTGGATGCAATTTTGGAACGATGTGCCGGTCTAGATGTTCATCAGGATAACATCGTAGTCTGCTTGCTCTCCGGTCCGCTGGAGAAAAAGCCATCGAAAGAAATTCAAACATTCGGGACGACCACGAAAGAATTGCTGCAATTGCAAGAGTGGCTTCTGGCTCGGGAATGCACACATGTAGCTATGGAGAGCACAGGCGTGTACTGGAAACCCATATGGAACGTTTTGGAGGACACGTGTGAGTTGACCTTAGCCAACCCAACGCGTATCAAGAATGTTCCAGGCCGGAAGACCGACTACAACGATGCGGAATGGATCGCTCGGTTGCATCGCAGCGGATTAATCGAGAAGAGTTTTGTACCTCATAAAGACATTCGCGATTTGCGTGACTTGACTCGTTATCGGCGCAAGCTCCTCCAGAATGTGACCCAAGAGAAGAACCGGGTTCACAAGATCTTGCAAGATGCGAATTTGAAACTCACCACCTTTATGAGCGACATTTTTGGGGTTTCCGGTCGAGCGTTGCTTGAATCCATTGTCAATGGCGAGGTGCTCGATGAGAAGCAAGTTCGAGACATGGTCAAGTCGACACTAAAGCGTAAGGTCCCCAAACTCATGGAGTCGTTGAATGGACGATTACGCATCCATCACCGTAATATGATCCGAAGACATCTGGAGCATATTGTGTATCTCGAGAAGGAGATTGTGGAACTGGAAGCGGAAATCGATTCTCTGCTTACGCCTCATCACTTGGAAATGGAATTGCTGGACACCATTCCTGGGATCAACCATGATGCAGCGGCGAGCATCGTGGCCGAATTGGGTACAGATATGTCTCAATTTCCATCCGATGGGCACGTTTCTTCATGGGCCGGGGTATGCCCAGCCAATCATGAAAGTAACGGTAAAAAAAAAGAAAAAAGAACCAACGAGGAAGTAGAGGGCTAAAATCGGTTCTCTGCCAATGTAGTTGGGCAGCGATACGTAAGAAAGACTCACGGATCGCTGCGGTGTACTACAGGCTGGTCAAACGTATGGGCAAACAAAAGGCCATTATGGCGGTTTCACATTTACTCTTACGCATGATCTACGTCGTCCTTCGCGACAAAGTGCCTTACGAGGAACTGGGTGCAGACTATTTGGGTAAACGCGAGAAGACTATTGAGTACTGGATTCGTAAAATCAACCAGATGGGCTATAAAGTTGAGATTCATGAGCTGAATCTAACATAGACCCATATTTTGGAAGTTCAATCAAACAGAAACCTTTTTTTGCTTTGGCGCGCTTTCACACTTTAATGCGCGAAGTTATTTTTCGTATAAATATGTTGCGGTATGATTTAAAATGTCCCGCAACATGCCAGAAAGCCCTGTACGCATAAATACGGGACTGATCCTTGTCTCACAAACAGGGGTCAGTTCCTTACGATGCGGCAGGGCTTTTAGGTTGCCTCTTAACGGCTTGCCTGGTGAAGGCTGTTTTTCAGCAGGATGCTGTGGTATAAATATTCGAAAATAAATTCGAAGGCTTCCAGATGTTTTTTGGCTTCGAACGCATCTTTACCCCAGGCGTAAATGCCGTGATTGCGCAAGAGAATGCCCGGAACCGCCGGATTCAGAACATTTTCCACACGCTCGGCAATCGACGGAATATGGGCGAAGTTAGGCAGTACCGGGATTGAAATGGCCGCGTCTTCCTCCCAAATATTAAAGGCTTTGATCAGTTCTATGCCTTGCGCAGGGACAGCGCCTTGATCGCCGAACCATTCGCTGATCAGATTATTGAAGATAGTATGGACGTGAAATACCGCGCCGCAGCCGGTCAGACGGTAGATTTCGCAGTGGATGAGCGTTTCGGCGCTAGGCTTCAGATTCGTCGTTTCCGCGGCCCGGCCGCTTTTGTCCACAAACAGGAAATCTTCAGGCGTATTGGCCGATTTATCTTTACCGCTGGCGGTAATGGCAAAATAAAAATGCCCGGGATCGAAATCCCCTACACGCATGGATAAATTGCCGCTGGTCCCGGGGAACCAGCTTTTAGCCGCAAACTGCTGCTTGATTTGCCGGAGCTGTTCCAGCACCTGCTGTTTCTCTTCAAGACTGATGTTCGCAAAAGTCATAGGCTACAGCACTCCTTGTTGTTGTTTCTGTTTCATATCGTGCATAATGTCGAAAAAGTCCGTGAACGGTACATGTTTAACGCCTAGCTCGGCGCATTTATCGGTTAAGATGGAGCGCGAGTAGACCAGATCGGCAATTTTCGCTCCTTCAAAATCCGTCAGGCTGTCGCCGATGAGAATCCGTTCATACTGATCCGCCGGAAAGCGGCGCATAACGGTCGATTTGCACATGCCGCAGCCGTTATGGCACGGGTCCTGGCAGGGATGCGGCCACAAAATCTCGATTCTTTCACCGCTGAAATCGGCGCTATTGCAGAAAATATGGCCGGCAGGGATGTCAAACGGAGCAAGCAGCGGGTCGATGAAAAAATCCATGCCTCCGCTTGTAACATAAAATTCGATATTTTCCTGTTTTACATAGTCAAGAAATTCCCGGAAACCGGCGCGGATGCCGGCACGGCTGAGCACGAACTCCACGATTTCCTCCTTGTGGCTGGAGGGCAGCAGCGCAAACATTTCGCCAACGCCCTGGCGCAAGGAGATTTCCTGGTCTACGGTCCGTTTCATGATCTGCTCATAACCTTCGGGCTTGAATTCTTTCATAATGGCCACGATGTTGTCGGAGAGGGTAATCGTTCCATCGAAATCGCAAAAGATAACAGGGTTCTTGCCTGCTGTCATCGCTTTTCCCCCCAAGCTTCCAGCGCCGCCTTTAATTCCGGATGCCCGGCATCGGCGTAATCCGCCAGACGGATGGATTGCTGCGCGGCTTCAATCGCCTGCACGAAAGCGCGGCCGCCGGCTTCCGTTCCCATAGGGTGGCCGTGAATGCCGCCGCCCGCGTTCACCACCACATCTTGCCCGAAATCGCGCAAAATGAGCGGCACCAGCCCCGGGTGAATGCCTGCGGACGGAACCGGCATGCTGGCTTTCATCGGCAGCGAGCCGGTCATCAGCTCATCGCGGATGGCCATGTTCTCTTCGCGCGGCATCGTAACTGAGCCATAAGGCGAAGGGAAGAGGACGAGATCCGCACCTGCCAGGCGCATCAGCTGGCCGAGCAGCACTGAAGCGGAGATGCCGTAATGGCGGGATGGATAATAAGCACCGGCCAATGAAGGATGCGCAGCAATCGGAACGGTAATGTCGGGATCCGAGCTTAGTTCATGCAGGACGTCGTAACCGTAAGCAAGCGCGTTGAACAGAAGAGCGTTGGCGCCTGCTTCGATGGCTTTGACGGCCTGGGATTTCAAACGCGATGTCGGGCCTGTCAAATTGGCCGCATACAGCAGTTTTTTGCCCGTTTCGCGGCTTGCTGCTTCAGCTGCCTTAAGGCATACTTCCACGCGTTTTTCGATGGGGGTAAGCTCGTTTTCAAACAATATTTCGTCATCTTTGATCAGATCGACTCCGCCAAGGGCTTGTCTTGTAAATTGGTCACGTAGTTCATCCATGTTAAGGCCGATGACGGATTTGAATATGCTCATCAGGAGCGGACGGTCATAGACGCCAAGAGCATCGCGGATGCCGGAAATCCCAAACTTCGGCCCGGGGAAAGCGGAAAGATATTCTTCCGAGAATCCGAGCCGGTTCAGCTTGATGCGTCCATCCATCGAAATTTTGCCAAATACAGTCACGAGCAGGGCCGGAATGTCTCGGCTGAAATTCACATCCGGGTACGCAATTGTTATATCGGCGTAACGTTCGCCTGGTTTAACGCCTTCCGGTTCGTGTACATCAACGTTTAGGACTTGGCCCAGATGTTTTTGCATCGATTCCCGTTTGGCCTGCGGCAGTTCGGTCCAGCTGCCGACGGTCATGCCGACAGCGATGGAGTCGGCTTTTTTGCGAAAATCCGCTTGATCGTCATACAAACGATATGTGGCTGTACAATAGCTCACGAAATTCCCTCCTTTAATGCGGCTCCCATTTCCTTCGAACGTTCCGCGCAGCGGGCAACGGCGGCGATCACCGTTTCGAAAAACTCCCCTTTGTCCAGCGTTTCGATCGCAGCTTGCGTAGAACCGTTGGGGGAGGTCACTTTGGCTCTAAGCGCCGAAGGTTCTTCGCCTGTCAACTGCACCATGCGCGCTGCGCCCAGAACGGTTTGGACGGTCAATTCGCGGCATTGCTGGGGCGTCAGGCCGCCGCGGATGCCTGCGGCCATCATCGCTTCCATCATATAGTAGATGTAAGCCGGGCCGCTCCCTGAAATGCCCGTCAGGATTTCAAGCTTTTCTTCTTCGACAACGGTGACGGTGCCGACGGCGCCGAACAAGGCGGTCACAGTCTGCCGCTGGCGGTCATCGATTTCTTTGGAATAAGCGATGCCCGTGGCGCCGAGTCCGATGGAACTGGACGTGTTTGGCATGGTGCGGGCAACGGGCTGTTTCCGGCCCAAAAGATCCTGGATCGTGCGGATGGTGAGACCGGCGATCACCGATACGATCAGCGTATCTGCGGAAAGCAGCGGTCCCAAGCTGCGAAGAACTTCAGCCGCGTCCTTCGGTTTAATCGCAAGTACGATAATCGGTGAGTTTTGCAGAATGCCTGGAAGCAGGTCGGCATTATTGCTGACCTTGATGCCGTAAAGACGCTGAAGCTCTTCTAGCCGCTGGCTATTGCTGCGGTTGAGCATCGTAATGTTTCCGGCCTGCACGACGGACTTGCTGATCAGCCCTTTCACGATCGCCTCGGCCATCGCTCCGGCGCCGTAAAAAGTAATGGATTCTGAAATGTTCGCTTGGTGTTGACTCATGTTCATAAACCTCCCTGCGATGTTGCGAATAAATATGTCTTGGCTTGCATTGCCGCGTGTGTATCTCGGCGCACGGTGCGCTGCATGATAGCTGGCAAATGTTTATAGAGAACCTTCTCGATGCTGAAAACCGACTTTTTTGAGCACCGACCTATACGCAATTTTACCCGCGAATCTGTCCACTGCCATGAATGATGTATTTGGTTGAAGTCAGCGCAGGGAGTCCCATTGGGCCACGTGCATGCAGTTTTTGCGTACTGATTCCGATTTCTGCGCCGAAGCCGAATTCGAAGCCGTCCGTAAACCGGGTCGATGCATTGTGATAGACCGCAGCGGCATCGACCTCTTGCAGGAAACGTTCCGCGTGGGCGGCGTTTTCGGTAACGATGCATTCGGAATGTTTGGTGCTGAAGCGGGAAATATGATCTAAAGCTTTATCAAGAGTATCGACCAATTTTACATTTAAAATATAGTCGTTATATTCTGTGGCAAAATCCTGCTCCTGCGCGGGAACGGCCCAAGGCACAAGCTTCAATGTTTCCGCACAGCCGCGGATCTCTACGCCGGATTTGCGGAACTGATCCGCAAGATGTCCGAGATGGGACGCGGCGAAACGGCTGTTCACGATCAGCGTCTCCATGGAGTTGCAGACGGAAGGCCGCTGAACCTTGGCATTGATCGCAATCGCTTCGGCCATGGCCGGATCAGCGGTTTCATCGATGTAAGTATGGCAGATGCCGGCACCCGTCTCAATGACAGGCACGGTGGCGTTCTCCACGACATTGCGGATGAGGGATTGTCCCCCGCGCGGGATGATGACGTCGAGCAGTCCGTTTAGCTTCAGCATCTCATCAACGGAAGAACGGTCCGCGCTTTCGATAAGCTGAATTGCATCCGCTGGCAAAGCCGAATTTTGCAGTGCCGAGCGGAGGACCTCCACGATTTTACGGTTGGACGAGAGGGCCGACGAACCCCCGCGCAAAACGACCGCATTGCCTGCTTTCAGGCATAGGCCGGCTGCATCAACCGTAACGTTGGGACGAGCTTCATAAATGATGCCGATAACTCCGAGCGGAACGCGAGCTTTGGTAACCTGGAGTCCGTTCGGACGCTCGAAGGTTTCCAGCACGTCTCCGATGGGATCGGGAAGCGCAATGATCTGCTCTAGTCCTTCGGCAATCGCTTCAATACGCTCCGGACCCAGTGCAAGACGGTCCAGCAGAGAAGAAGAAGTGCCCTGCGCTTTACCGCGTTCGAGATCTTCCTTGTTGGCGGAAATAATGTCATCTTGCTGGCTGCGCAAACTGTCCGCCATGAGCTGAAGAGCTTCATTTTTTTGGCTTGTGGTCAGTTTGTTCAGGACTGCAGCGGCGGTCCGGGCTTTTTCGGCTTTTGTTTTGACTTCGCTCATATGATTGCCTCCTTAATGGAATAGGGATTGAATTAGCTTGCCTTCATATTAATGTGATCCATTCATCTCGATGAATCACTTCGAGACGGTGAACCGTTCCTAGTTTCTGAATGACTTCAGAACTGCTCATGCCCTTGATGTGGCGGAGTTGTTCATTATCATAGTTGACGATTCCGCGTCCAAGCACGTTTCCTTCGAGATTAAGCACTTCAACGACGTCTCCGGCCTGAAAATGTCCGTCAACGATTTTGATGCCGACCGGCAGCAGGCTGTGCCCGCCGTTTACCAATGCTTCCTCCGCTCCGGGATCGACCCGAAGCGAGCCGAGCGGCGTGGACATAAATCCGAGCCATTGCTTTTTCATCGGAAGGGAGTGGAGGTGGGTATCGAAATAGGTACCTTTGCCATGTCCGTCAACGGCGTTTTTCAAATCTCCGCTTGTTTCCACCTTGCCGACGAATACAGGAACGCCCCCGCGGGTAGCGATTTTGGCCGCATCTACCTTGGAACGCATGCCGCCCGTGCCTACTGAGGATCCGGCTCCTCCAGCGATCGCATAAATCTCGTCGGTAATTTCATCCACATGGTCGAACCTGACCGCATTGGGATGCTTGCGTGGATCGCCGGTGTATAGTCCGTCCATATCTGTCAGGATGAGAAGCTGCTGAGCTTTGACCAGATTGGCTACCAGCGCCGATAACGTATCGTTGTCGCCGAATTTCAGTTCATTGACCGAGACGGTGTCATTTTCGTTAATGACCGGAACGGAGCCTTGTTTCAGCAGTTCCTCGATCGTCATGCAGGCATTGTTCATCCGTTTGCGGTTCCCGAAATCTCCCCGGGTCAGAAGAATTTGCGCCGTGGTGATGCCATGCGCGGCGAATGCCTCCTGGTAAGACTGCATGAGCAGCGCCTGGCCGACAGCGGCCGCAGCCTGTTTCTCATGCAGAACTTTGGGGCGGAAGGTATAACCGATCGCCCGGAATCCGGCGGCTACGGCCCCGGAGGTGACCAACAGTATTTCGTGACCTTCTGTTTTCAACGTATTGATTTCATTTGCGAAAAAAGCGACCGCTTCCCGGCTGAGTCCTCCTTCGGCGGATGTCAGCGAGCTGCTTCCTATTTTGACGACGACGCGCGTCGACATAATCCATCACTTCCATTTCATCTTTTTGCTTGCGAGCCTTTGCTCCATGCCAATATAACCCCACAAAGTGACGCGTGGCCTTCGAAGCTTATTCCGGTTACTTTGCGGGGACCCCGGAAACAAAAAAACTTCCGCCCTTTAACAGTAAAGGACGAAAGTTTCGACTTCCGCGGTACCACCTTTGTTGATGAACAAAAATCATCCGGCTTTAGCCTTGTAACAGAAGGCACTGTCCCGCAGGTTATGCGGGCCGCTCGGGGGTAGGTTTCAGAGGGAATCGGGTAAATTCTTTCAGCCGGTGGAATTTACTCTCTTTTCTTTCGCGATTGGCCGCTCTTACTGGTCCCGTCATCACGTTTCGTTCGGTATGGATAAACCCTTTATTTTCACATAGAATACCACGGAAAGGCCAGCTTTGCAAAATAGATTTAGAGGTTGTTCAAAAAGTCCGCTTTTGATAAGAAAAACGTCTATTGACGTACCTTCACAGCAGACAGACCACCTTTAGCTGTAGGTTTTCTTGCGATATAGAATTTCATCAGCGTAGCTGATAACTTATAAATTCTATATCTAGCACGAAGTGAATCAGGAAGCGGATCCGGCATCGAATCTTGAATTCAGCCGGGCCTAAGCAGATGCTTACGAAGTATGTTTCCTCCGGAAACATTTCAGGTGCTCACGTACCCACTACAAGCAGATGCTTACGAAGTCGTTTTCTACGAAAACGTGTAGCTCCGCTCCTCACTCCCTAGCTTTATTCAACCTTCTCGGTGCTGAAAACCGACCTTTTTGAACACGCATATTTATGCAAAAAGTTCAAGCTCGCCGATGCGGCGGGCCGCTTCCTGCAGCCTTTCCTCGGAGGTCAGCAGTCCAACCCGGACGTAACCTTCGCCGTGCTTGCCGAAGCCTATGCCGGGAGCGACCGCAACTTTGGCTTCTTGCAGCAGTTTGTCGGCAAAGGAGGCCGAAGTATAGCCTTTGGGCACAGGCAGCCAGCTAAAGAAGGAGCCTTCAGGTTGTTTGGCCTGCCAGCCGATCTCGGCCAGACCGCCAAAAAATGCGTTTCGGCGGGACTCGTAGCGTTGAACAAGCTCGCGCACACATGTCTGGGAAGCCGTAAGCGCTTCGGCCGCCGCGGCTTGGATGCCGCCGAAGAGGCTGACATACATATGATCCTGCAGCAGGTTGATCATGGAAATGATCTCCCGGTTGCCAAGCGCAAAGCCGACGCGCCAGCCGGCCATATTATAGGTCTTCGATAGCGTGTAAAACTCGACGCCCACTTCCTTCGCGCCGGGAGCCTGAAGGAAACTGACCGGCCGTCTGCCGTCAAAGCCGATGGCGCCGTACGCGAAATCGCTGGCGACCACGATGCCGTTTGCGGCCGCGAATTTGACGGTATCCTCATAGAAGGATAGCGGAGCGGTAGCCGAAGTCGGATTGTTCGGATAATTCAGGAACATCAGCTTCGCCCGGCGGCGAACCGTTTCGGGAATGCTTCCGTAGTCCGGCAGGAAGGCGTTATCCTGAAGAAGCGGCATAAACGACATTTCCGCTTTGGCCAGCGCCAAGCCGGACCAATAATCCGGATACCCCGGATCCGGAACGAGGCAGAGATCGCCGGGATTAAGCAGTATTTGCGGTATCTCTACCAATCCGGTTTTGCCGCCGAACAGGATTGCAACTTCCGTATCGGGATCAAGTTCGACGCCGTAATCGTCAAGGTAACGTTTTGCGATTGCTTCTTTCAGGAAGCGATAGCCCGTAAAAGGCGAATATTTATGATATAGCGGATTGGCGGCCGCTGCCTGCAAAGCTTTTACGATATGGGCCGGTGTCGGGGTATCGGGGTTGCCTTGGCCCAAATTAATGACATCAAACCCAGCGGAAATTTCACGGTTCACTTTCTGCACGAGCGTAGCGAAAAACTGTGTGGGCAGCTGGGTCATCACCTCAGAAGGTTCGATTGGAAAAGCCGAACGGTAAAGCGGGTTCTCAGTCGATTTTGTCATCTCCATCACTCCGGTTCTTGCTTCATATTGAATAGATTTAATCTATCATGATTTTTCCGAGCTGTATAGAGGGAATAGACGTCTTGCGCGATTCTTTTCCGGCATTTACAATATGAAAAATGGATGGCATGGACCCTTAAGGCAAGGTTTCAGGCTTCAAGCGAGGAGGATAAGTATGGTACAAACAGGGGATAACAAACTGAATGTCGCCCTGATTCAGGCGGATATTGAAATCGGAAATCCCAAGGCCAATAAAGCCTATCTTGGAGCATGGATGGAGAAAGCGGTTGGCGGGAATCCCCGGCCCGATCTGTTGGTGCTGCCGGAAATGTGGAACACAGGTTATGCGCTTGAGCAAATTGATGATATTGCCGACCCGGATGGAGAGGATACTAGGGGCTGGTTGTCTGATTTTGCACGCAAACATCGGGTTATGATCGTCGGCGGATCGGTTGCGGTCCGCAAAGGAGACCGGATACTTAATACGATGTATGCTTTTGACAGAGACGGAAGGCAGGTAGGGGAATATTCCAAACTCCACTTGTTCCGGCTGATGGACGAGGAGAAGCATCTGGCGGCTGGAGATGAGCCGGTGAAATTTGATCTGGAAGGATTGACGGCCGGAGCGTCCATTTGTTATGACATCCGTTTTCCGGAACTGGCCCGGAGCTTGGCGCTGGACGGAGTGAAGGTGCTGATCGTGCCTGCGGAATGGCCGCATCCCCGTCTTCATCACTGGCGTACGCTGCTGATGGCGCGGGCGATCGAAAACCAAATGTATGTAGTTGCCTGCAACCGTGTGGGCAGCAGCAGAGGAACCGATTTTTTTGGACACTCCCTGATCATCGATCCTTGGGGAGAAATCGTCGCTGAAGGCGGCGAAGCGGAGGAGATCGTCACAGGGACGATTTTGCCTGAGCTGGTGGACGAGGTACGGGGCCGTATCCCCGTCTTTGCGGACCGACGGCCGGAGCTGTACAGCCATAAATAAAGAAAAGGCGCCTGAGCGATCAGGAGCCTTTTTCTTCATTTTGCACCAGTTCCTGCATCGTATCCTTGAAAGTCTCGATGAAAGCTTCAGCGGCTTTGGAAAGATAGCGGCCGCGCCGATATGCGATGACGAGCGTGCGGCTCGGAACCGGGTCGGCGAGCGGCAAGTAAACGGGTACAAATTCGCTGCGTGAAGAACGCGAAATAAATCTCGGCACGAGCGTAATTCCCATTCCGGTAGCTACCAGCGACTGTATGGTCTCCATATTACTGCTTTCAAAAACCACCTTTGGTTCGAAACCTGCTTTCTGGCATAAGTCGAACACGATTTTGCGGAAGCCCTGGCCTTTTTTGAGTACGATAAAAGACTCTTCGCTCAGCTCTTCAATGCGGATGGTGGCATTTTTTCCTTTTCGGATTCTCTCCGCAAGCGGATGGCCTGCCGGAACGGCGAGATCTATTTTTTCTTCCCCGATGATTTCGTAGGTTAGCGAAGGTTCCTGGAGCGGAAGCGCGAGCAGGCTTAAGTCCGTTTTTCCTCCGGCTGTCAGCTTCTCCAGATTCATGGATGAATCCTCAAGCAAAGCGATTTCGATGTCGGGATATTTTCCTTTAAAAGAAGGAAGGACATGCGGCAGCAAATGTGCGCCGGTAATCGGCATGCTGCCGACAATGACTTTGCCGCCTCTAAGCTGCGAAATATCCGACATCTCCTGGCGCAGCAGTTCCACAGCGTCCATGATCTTTTGGGCTTGGTCCACAAACATCGCTCCGGCGTGTGTTAGCTCCACCGTGCTCGTATTGCGTTGAAATAAAAGCACGCCAAGTTCTTTTTCCAGCTTGGACAGCTGCTGGCTTAAGGAGGGCTGGGCGATATGAAGCTTTTCGGCAGCCCGGGAAAAATTGCGTTCAGCCGCGATTTGCAAGGCGTATTGCAATTGTCTGAATTCCATATGCATCGGTCCTAACATATTTATTGTACTTGTAATTTTGACGTGTGCTCAGTATTCATCTTATAGGTCACAAGGCATGTACTGCATCAATAAAAGCCTCTGGATTAAAATCCAAAGGCTTTTTGAATGACTATTTTTTTCGACACCTTATTCAACATCATAACAACTCAGAAAGAAAAAGTCTATATTTTCCGCCAGATTTTATTTACTATTGGTTGGCCGGCAAAAACTTAAGAAATGGAGTGCTGTTCAATGGATTTTGCTTGCCACCTCGATCAAGCTGATTTGCAGGATTATATTCAGAGCGTTTTTGGTACCGGCTATATTATAGCTAGTGTATCAAAAATGCATGGCGGCGCACAAAAAGTAGTCTGCAAGATCGACTGCAGCAATGGATTTTCCTGTGTGTTGTATGTATGGGATCTTACGATGAGTTATTTTCAAGAAGAAACAGCAAACAAAGATGTAAGCGAAATATCCTATGGAAGCGATCTATTTGAATTGAACAACAAGTATTTAACGCAAAATGGAATTCGGACGCCATTTCTTTATGATCTTAATAAGGAAAAAGAACGTTACCCTTTTGATTATGCGCTTGTTGAATTTATAGATGGACAAAAGGCGGAAGCCTATTTCCATCATTCCGATTCACGAATTCAAGATAAAGTGTTTCAGCGGTTGGGTGAGATGCTTACGGGCATGCATGCCGCCAAAAGTCAAATCTACGGGAAGCAGAATCAAATCAGGGCCAACACAGTAAATTGCCATCTCTTGCAACTGGAAAATGCCAAACTGCAGTTATCCTATGCCTCACGGCATATGGATTGTATCAGGGTAAATCAGAGCAAACTGTTCGATATTTTGCATGAGCTTGAGTCGAGAATTAAACCGAGAACGCAGTATGGGTTTATTCATGGGGAACTAGGTCCCGACCATGTTTTAGTTAATGATAAGCTGGAAACTTTTTTGATCGATATCGAAGGAGCCATGTTTTTTGATATTGAGCATGAACATAGTTTTATGAAGCTGCGGTTCGGGGATTTCTATCGCTATCTGGAGAATGATACCCTCGATCCTGACAGAATGTTGTTCTATCGATTCCATCATCATATATCGTTAACCTCGGGTGGGTTGAAGCTGCTTCATCGAGGGTTTCCAAACCAACCATTTGCAAAAGAGCTAGCCGAATATCATTCTGAATGCGCATTGCGATTTATTGAAGGTTTTAACCTGTAATAGCCCTTAAAGAATCAGTTAAAAGCATTTAACCTATGGTGCCAGGTACGCGAATGACTGTGATTTGATTATTTGATGCCCTAATATTCTATGGACAACTTACAGATTTCTTGATTTTCTAGCACTATTTAATGAATCCACACGGATCATGAAGTGTAATATAGGTGATTTTTTATATCTTCCAAAAGTCCCTTTATCTGGTACAATAGTCTTAAAAAATTATGGGGTGTAGTTATGAATCTATACAAGACAGCTATAACTATTGCTATCATATCTTTGTTGACTGGATGTGGTTCAGGATCTGCCGCTATAAAAGAAGAACTTGCCTCCACAAAAGAAACTTTGACAAGACTTCAGTCCGAGAATGAGTCGCTAAAAAAAGAACTGGATGATCTAAAATACGGACCTGAGACTTTGCTTAAAGAAGCAAATTCTTATTTCGCATCTGGGGACATAAAAAAATTAAAGAAAACACAAGAAACCATCTCAAAGAAATATCCAGGTTCAGGCGAGGAAAATAAGATTAGAGCTTTAACTGAAAAACTTCAAAAACAAATTGATGACAGGGCACAACAAGAAAAAAAAGAAGCTGAGAAGCAAGCAGCCGAAGAAAAGAAACGGCAAGCTGTTGCTACCGCAGAAATGAGAAAGCGGACTGATGATGTAACCGGATATACAGTGTTTGAGGATAAAACAAGTCCAGAATATATTAATGAAAACGGATTTTATGCGTTCTTCGCTCAAGGAAATGATGGTGTTCCGATTTTATATGCCAGATTTCAATATACCGGAGATAGCTGGTTGTTCATTAACAATTACACGATAAAAGCAGACGATAAAATATACGAAATTTCACCTAAATACAGTGATGTTCACAGAGATAATGATGGTGGAGAAGTATGGGAATATTACAGTACTGCGGTTAATAAAGATGTTTATGAGATTATCAATGCTGTAATAAAGTCGAATAAAACGATAATTCGCTCTCAAGGCAATGAAAGAAAGCAGGATCGAACAGTAACAGCTAAGGAGAAAGCAGCGCTTCAACATGTTTTGGATGCTTACAGAGCTATGGGTGGTACCGATTCACAATTTAAATTATGAGGTATCAAGACACTCTCTTTATAGGGGGTGTTTTTACTTATCAAGGCAAGTGAAAAATATGGATTTCGATGAGGGACGTTATTCATGGAATGATTGAGCCCTTTCAAAGCAACAGCCTCCCCAATTCGCCTTATCCCGCCTTATAGGCATACCCTATTGCTTTTATAGATATTATATCTTGGAACAATGAAGAGGGAGATGCTATATTTATTTCATTCAAGATGCGCCGCAGCTTCATTTGGCGCTCTTCCAAGGACGTATAACCATGATGAGGTGAAAAATGATGAGTAAAAGAACAATGTTTGAGAAAATCTGGGATAACCACGTTATTCATCAGGAAGCAGGCAAACCGAGCATCCTCTACATCGATTTGCATCTCGTCCATGAAGTGACTTCTCCGCAGGCGTTTGAAGGGCTTCGCCTTAGCGGCCGCAAGGTTCGCCGTCCGGAGCTGACCTTTGCCACCATGGACCATAACGTACCAACCAAAGACCGCTTCAACATTAAAGACCCGATCTCAAAGCAGCAGATCGATACGCTGACTCAAAACTGCCGCGATTTCGGCGTAACCCTGTTTGACCTGGAAACCATTGACCAAGGCGTCGTACACGTGATGGGACCTGAGCTTGGTCTGACGCATCCGGGCAAAACGATCGTTTGCGGCGACAGCCATACTTCCACGCATGGCGCTTTCGGCGCTTTGGCCTTCGGGATCGGAACGAGTGAGGTCGAGCATGTGCTTGCGACGCAATGCTTGCAGCAGGCTAAAGCCAAAACGATGGAAGTTCGCTTCGTTGGCAAACGTAAACCGGGAATTACGGCCAAGGATATGATTCTCGGCGTCATCGCCAAATACGGAACCGATTTTGCGACGGGTTACGTAATCGAGTATACGGGCGAAGCTATCCGCGAACTGACGATGGAAGAGCGCATGACCGTGTGCAATATGTCCATCGAAGGCGGCGCCCGCGCTGGCATGATCGCTCCGGATGAAACAACGTTTGAATATCTCCGCGGCCGCCAGTACGTGCCTGCCGGCGAAGATTTCGAGCAAAGAGTGGAAGATTGGAAGCAGCTCGTTACCGATGAAGGAGCAGCCTACGATAAGGTTGTGGAGTTTGACGTTGAATCCCTGATCCCGCAAGTGACCTGGGGAACCAGCCCGGGCATGGGTACGGATATTACGGCGAAAGTGCCAGTACCTGTGGAACTGCCAACAGAAAACGAACGGAAAGCTGCCGAAAAAGCGATTGAATATATGGGGCTCGTCCCAGGTACGCCAATGACTGAAATCGAAATCGACTATGTGTTTATCGGCTCCTGTACGAACGGACGGATCGAAGACCTTCGCGCCGCCGCCCAAGTGGCCAAAGGCTACAAAGTTTCGGACCGGGTAACGGCCATCGTCGTTCCGGGCTCCGGACGCGTGAAACTGCAGGCGGAAAAAGAAGGCCTCGACAAAATTTTCGTTGATGCAGGTTTCGAATGGCGCGATGCCGGATGCAGCATGTGCCTGGCGATGAACCCGGACGTACTGCAGCCTGGACAACGCTGCGCTTCGACCTCCAACCGCAACTTTGAAGGACGTCAGGGACGCGGCGGACGGACGCATCTGGTTTCTCCTGCCATGGCGGCTGCCGCAGCGATCAAAGGACGGTTTACCGACGTTCGCGACTGGACATTTAAATCTGAAGTGGTTAGCTAAGGAGGAGAACGAACATGGAAGCTTTTACGAAATTAAACGGACTTGTTGCCCCGGTGGATCGGGTAAATGTAGATACAGACGCGATTATCCCTAAACAATTTTTGAAACGGATCGAACGTACCGGATTCGGACAGTTTCTGTTCTATGAGTGGAGATTCGACGAGCAGGGAAATGACATCGCCAACTTTTCATTAAACCAACAACGTTACCAGGGCGCCTCGATTTTGATTTCCAGAGCCAACTTCGGCTGCGGGTCTTCCCGTGAGCATGCGCCATGGGCGATTATGGACTATGGGTTCAAATGCGTCATCGCTCCGTCGTTTGCGGACATTTTTTACAATAACTGCTTTAAGAACGGCATTCTGCCGATCAAGCTTTCCGAAGAACAGGTCGAAGAACTGTTCCAGCGCACCGCCGCAAATGAAGGGTATCAGCTGAACGTGGACCTGGAAAGCAAAACGATTACCGACTCCGCCGGTCTTCATATTGATTTCGACTTGGATGAGCACCGGCGCCAATTCCTTCTGCAAGGTTTGGACGATATCGGCCTTACCCTTCAGCATGAAGATGAAATTTCGGCTTATGAACAAAAGCATTCTTCGCGATTGTTTGCATAAGCAAGTGTACGGCGAATACAGAAACGAAAAGAAGGCGCCCCAATTCATTGGGGCGCCTTCTTAGGGTTGCCCGAGAAAATCTCGGCAGCCTCTTTGGACTGGACCAACAAATCCTATCAGGAGTTAACGAAACAGACAATCGTTATTTAGGCGAAAATGAGCTTCTTATATCCCTAAACATTCCTGTGTAGGCTAAGAAAATGGTCTTTGAAAAAAACAGGAGCGCCTCGTATGATAGGGGTGAGACGGGTCAAATGCCCTAAAAACCTATCAGGAGGCGCCTACTATGAAGTTTACTCGAATTGAAGTTACAAATCAACGGATTGAACGAATTACCACCCAGCACGCTATCGTGGGGATCGACATCGCCAAAGAGAAGCACGTCGCTCAAGTGACCAACTTCCGCGGTATCGTACTCACGCGTCGGCATCTGACCTTTGCAAATACGCTCGAAGGCTTTGAGAGGCTGATGCGCTTTACCCAAGAAGTACAGAAGAAGCAGGGATTGACATCGGTTATCGTCGGCCTCGAGCCGACCGGACACTACTGGTTTAATCTAGCCCATTGGCTGCGGAAACAAGGAATCGAGGTCGTCCTGGTGAACCCAGTCGTGACGCATCGCAACAAGGAGAACCGTGACAATAGCCCGTCCAAAAACGATGCCAAGGATGCCCTAACCATTGCCGATGCGGTCAGCCGCGGCTTCTATACCGAGTTTACCCCGCAAGCAGGCCAATTGGAGCAACTCAAGACGCTGATGAGCGATCGGGAATTCTGGGTGAAATATGCTATCAGTTTGGGTAATCGCATCGTCCGCTGGATCGACATGTACTTTCCGGAGTTCCAGCTTGTTTTTAAAGACTGGAAGGCCGAGCGCTCGTTGGCTTCCCTGCGGGCTTTTCCTTTACCGTGCGAGTTGCAGGACCTGAACGCCGATGAAGTCATCCAGCGCTGGCACGAACAAGGCATGAGACGCCCGGGTGGAGTTACCGGGAAAGCGAAGGCGGTCCAACTTATCCAGGCGGCCAAACGCAGCATTGGCCGTACCGAGGGATTGGAGCAGGCAAGGCGAGATCTGCAGCGCCTGCTGACGGCGTACGACCAGATTACAAGCCACCTGCAAGAGATGAAGGAAGAAGTCGAAGCGCTGCTAGGGAAGATCCCCATGGCCAAACAGTTGCAGAGCATCCCCGGGATGGGCCCGACCACGATCGCAGCCTTGCTGGGATTCGCCGGCGATCTTGGTCACTATGCCCATGGACGGCAGCTCTTGCGCCGCGCCGGGCTCAATCTGGCTGAACGAACCTCCGGCAAGTACAAAGGTCAGATCAAGCTCTCCAAACGCGGAGACAGTGCGCTGCGCAAATATTTCTTTTTGGCTATGCTCACCTTGGTGCGTGAAAACCCGGACTTCAAACGGTGGCATGAACACAACTTGAACAAGGGCATGAAGAAGATGGCTTCGTTATTCAAATTAATCGGCAAGCTGGCCCGGATCGTCATCGGGATGGTCCAGCGTGGAGAAACGTATCGCCCTGAGATCGGTGTGAAGCAGGCCGCCTAACCCCGAGGATTCCTATCGATCCCGTAGCACCTGTCGCCCCGTCGTATTACGAATATTGTCTTATTCGCAGGATCTCTAATATGCACAGAGAACCGAGTGCCAGTTTCGCAAGGGCATAGACCCGTCACCTAAACGCTATCGGTCTCCACGCCTTGGGTAGGTATGACGAAGGAATGGAAGGACAATGATCCGTTGAGACATGGGAGGGTGAACCTCCAAGGGCCAAGTGGAGCGTGCAGTATACCAGCACCCACGAAGTGCGTATAAGCGTAGCTTCTGTTCTTGCACGCCCGTTTGTCGAAAAAAGCGGTGTCTACTTCTTCATTCCGGCTCTCGTTCTGTTTTACAAGGCGAAGGAATTCTGCGAATAAGTGAGTATTCATGAGAAAACACCTTAAATACGAGGGACGAAACTGGGAAACACTATTCAGCTCAATGGAGGTCCATTCGGCCGGATTTCGTTCAAATAACGATCTGTAGTTTCGTTAAACTTTAAAACAACGCCATTTAGCGATTATAACGTTACCCTGTTTCGTTAGCGGCATTCGGATAGACTAAGGCGCGATAAGGGTGATCAGAACGAAAATTATGAATTGAAGCTCATGAATTGAAGCTCATGAATCGAAAGTCTTGGATTGAAAATTTTAGATCTTACAGCCGCGACAATATTATCGCTTCAATAAATAATCCGTAAATAATGCGTAAATAATCCCTGCTATGGATATGATTGTGCAACCAATCTAGGAGATTAAGTGCCAAATGTAATGCTTTTATTTACAGCAAATGCTCAAATATGTATAATAAGTGGGGCAATTTGCATGATAATGCAATTTTAAGTCTACCACCAGGTATCTGGGAGGATATGAAGATTTGACATAATACGACAAAAACGAGGAAGGTGGATAGATGATTTGGAAGCAATCAATAACATTATATCATTCAACAATGCATTTTGGTCTTATGTCCTGATTGTAATACTGCTTATTGCAGGCTTGTATTTCACATTGAGAACAAAGTTCGTCCAATTTCGGATGGCGGGTGAGATGGTTCGTCTATTGGGCGAAGGGGCAAAAAAATCGGGTAACGGACAAAAGGGAATCTCCTCTTTTGGCGCTTTTTGCATCAGTACAGCATCCCGGGTAGGCACCGGGAATCTGGCCGGTGTTGCACTGGCGATCGCCACGGGGGGACCGGGTGCCGTCTTTTGGATGTGGCTAATCGCCATGATCGGATCGGCCACGGCTTTTATCGAGTCCACATTGGCTCAGATTTATAAAGTAGAGGATAAAGGCGGCTTCCGAGGCGGACCTGCTTATTATATGGAAAAAGGATTAAACAAGCGCTGGATGGGCGTGCTGTTCGCCGTACTCATCACCGTATGTTACGGTCTTGTGTTTAATTCGGTACAAGCCAATACACTCTCCCTTGCTTTAAACAACGCATATGGTCTGGATCGCTTCTGGGTAGGCGTGGTGGTCGCCTTGCTTACAGGGATTGTCATCTTTGGCGGCGTAAACCGTATTGTGAAAGCTTCCGAATATTTGGTGCCTGTGATGGCGGGCGGTTATGTATTGCTGGCCCTATATATCGTGGTGACGAATTTTACGTTGCTTCCTTCCGTGATCTTGCTTATTGTCAAAAGCGCATTCGGTTTTCAGCAGGTTGCCGGCGGCGGGTTAGGCGCCATGGTGATGTTGGGAATCAAGCGCGGGCTATTCTCCAATGAAGCGGGGATGGGGAGCGCCCCGAATGCCGCTGCCGCCGCCGATGTCACACATCCGGTGAAGCAAGGTCTGGTGCAGGCTTTGGGCGTATTCGTGGACACGCTTCTTGTGTGCAGCGCGACTGCGTTTATCGTCCTTTTCTCAAGCGCATACGGAACAGAAGGACTGACGGGCATTGAGCTGGTGCAAGCCGCGCTTGCCGAGCATATCGGCAGCTGGGCGGTCAACTTCATCGCAATTGCCGTATTCTTACTCGCATTCAGTTCTCTCGTAGGCAACTATTATTACGGGGAGACCAATATCGAGTTTATCAAAAACAATAAAAAGTGGTTGTTCTTTTACCGTCTGGCCGTGGTGGGCATGGTTCTGTTCGGATCTGTCGCCAAGGTGGCGATCGTATGGGATTTAGCCGACTTATTCATGGCATTCATGGCCATTACGAACCTGATCGCCATTATGTTGTTAGGCCGAATCGCTTTTGCTGCACTGAAGGATTACCGGGAGCAGAAGCAAAAGGGGAAAGACCCGGTATTCCATGCTTCGGCAATCCAGGGATTACGCAATGTTGAATGCTGGGACAAGGCAGCGGAAGAAGTCGCCGCACCGAAGTAATGTCGATAATATGATAAGCGGAGCCTTTCACCAGGCTCCGTTTTTTCGTATGATCAGCCCAACCGGAAAATTCCGGTTGGGCTTTTTTTGTTTATATATAGCGCGATCCTATAGAGTATCTTCGAATCGCCAGAGAATGTTTGGGTGAATTACATTAACAAAAAACGCCTTCTGTCAGCTCAAGAAAGTCAATAGGTAAAAAAATGTAATGAAATAGAAGGAAAATCGGCTGCCAATGGCGAATAATGTCCTAATATTGCCAGGATAATGATTTTTTTGATATATTCGCTGTTCATGTTTATGAATCGGCAAAAACTACAGTTTGGCAGAGGTGGAAAATGAAGAAAACCGGATTTTTGCTATTTTTGTTGATGTTTATTGTCATGATGGTTTCCGTTCAGGATCGGGCCGCGGCGGCATCGTCGGCGGAAAAGGGGAATATTCCGATCATACTGGACGGAAATGAGCTTCAGGTGCCAAGCGGCGCGCAGGTAACCAATATGAACGGCAGCGTGATGGTGCCTTTCCGCGTCATCGGAGAGAATCTCGGATTTGATGTCAAATGGGATCAAAAGTCGCAAAAGGTTCTGATCAACAAAGACAAGAAGGCGATCGAGCTGGTCGTCAATCAAAAGAATGCTACCGTTAACGGGAAGAAAGTAGATCTGGACAATCCTCCGCAGCTGCAAAAAGACAGCGTGATTGTCCCTATGCGTTTCGTCAGCGAACAAATGGGTCTGCACGTCAACTGGGACAGCGGCAGCAAGGCCGTATATTTGACATCAGACGGAGAACCTTCAAAAAAAGAAACGGACGCGGGGGGCAAAGACAAAGACAAGTCTGTAACGTCTCCATCCGAAAAAAAACCTGGGCAGTCCGGATCTAAATCTGCCGATCCTGCGGCAAAACCGGATTCTTCCTCTACGCCGCCGGCTGCTGCCGGAAACGCGCTGGTCGGTGGGATCAGCTTCAGTGAAAACCGCTTGATGGTAGCCTCCCAAGGAGGGAGCGTTACGCCTAAGGTGTTTAAAATGTCCGGCCCCGATCGAATCGTTGTCGATTTGCCGAACACGGCTTTTTCGCCTGATTTTCTGAGCGGTAATGCAGCGGGGGTAGGAAACCAGAGTCAGCTGGATGTAGGTGGTTATCCGGATGTCAAGAGCATCCGCTACTCTTTGTTTAGCAGCAACCCCGCCACAGTGAGAATCGTAATTGATTTAAATAATCCTAAAGATTATTCTGTATATAATGATCCGTCCGGGCTTCTTGTTGTTGACTTGAATGCGGCGGAAGGAGAGCCAGGAACGCCGGGTGAGCCGGGAACGCCGCCGGTTTCCCATGACGGCAAAAAGGTTGTTGTGATCGATGCCGGCCATGGTGATCATGATCCGGGAACGATAGGGTACTCGAAGACGAAGGAGAAGGATTTCAATCTGGCCGTAGCCCTGAAGGTCGGACGGCTGCTGGAAAATGAGCCGGATATCGATTATGTGCTGACGCGCAGCGACGATACCTTCGTTGAGCTTGCGGAAAGAGCGCGGATAGCCAATGATCTGAATGCGGATGTCTTCGTCTCGATTCACGCCAACAGCGCGGGGTCTAAGGCCAGCGGCAGCGAAACGTATTATCAGCGCGATGCCAGCAAAGCTTTGGCCAATGTGATGCATAAATATCTTGTAAAGGCCACTGGGCTTCCCGACCGCAATGTTAAATACGGTAATTTCCATGTGATCCGCGAAACGAAGATGCCGGCCGTTCTGCTTGAGGTAGGATATCTTAGCAATCCGAAAGACGAAGCCGTCTTATTCAGCGAAAGCGTACAGGATGCCGTCGCACAGGGCATTGTCAGCGGCATTAAAGAATACCTTGGCGTACAATAAAAGCCAGGAGTCAGTAAAAGGAGGCGGTAAAGTGAACAGAAAGCTTTTAAGCGCAGCGCTTCTGGCCTTTGTCGTGGTTGCAGGAGCAGGCTGCGGACAGAAACCGACAGCTGCACCGGCACCGCAAGAGCAAACACAGGAAGAAAATAATCCTAGCGTTAACGCGGCAGAGCCCGATCAAACCGATGATTCCGATGCTGCTGCAGGCGAGAATACGCCACAAGAAGACGCAGCGGATCCGAAGCAACCGGACAAGCAGGAACAGAAACCGGAGCGGGAACACGGGCAGAAGCCGGAAGAGCAACACGGGCAGAAGTTGACTATTGAAGTTTATTATACGGATCCGCAGGAGTTGGAGCTGAAAAAAAGCGACAAGGAGATCCACTTCAAGAAGGAAAACGAAAAATTTAAAGAGGCTTTTAAGGCTCTCCAGGAAAGCGGAAATGGCGAGTTGATCCCGCTTTGGGGCAAAATAGAGCTGAAATCGCTGGAATTCAAGGATGGCGCCATGACGCTGGACATTCATATGCCGGACGAAGCGAGACTTGGAGCCGGCGGAGAACAATTTGCTTTAGATGCGCTGTCCCAAACCATGTTCCAATTTAAAGAGGTTCAAACCATCGAACTGCTGGTTGACGGGCAGCAGGTGGAAAGCCTGATGGGACATGTCGATTTGGATCATCCTATGAAGAGAAAATAAATTGAACAAGAGACTGCTGTTTCGATAATCGAATTCAGCAGTCTCTTTTTTCATGCCAGGCAATATGATATTAAATTTGACTCAGCTAGAACGGATTCCTTCAAATGCGTTCATTACTAAATGCTGCACATAGGGTTCGTCCAAGGTATCGCCTGTCACAAGCAAACGATAGAAGATCGGCCCATAAATGAGATCAATGCATATGTCAATATCAAGGCTAGTTTTCAAATCCCCGCGTTGAATCCCTTTCTCTAAAAGACCTCTTGCCTCAAGTCGGCGGGGACGGAAAAATCGAGCTCGATAGGCCTCCGCCAATCCTGAATCAAACTGCCCTTCGCCTAATAACTCCGTAATGATGGTTCCCTCCCGGCTCGTCAAGAACCGGGCCAGATTGGCGGCGTGAATTTGAATATCTTGAAGTGCCGAACCCGTATCAGGCACGGGCAATCTGGCCGTGGCGGCATATAGGAAACCATCCATGACCACGGCAGCCTTGTTAGGCCACCATTTATAAATCGTGGCCTTGCTAACCTGGGCACGGTCGGCAATTTTATCAACGGTGACGGCTTGAAAGCCATTTTCCAACAATAAATCATATGATGCGGAAAGGATAGACTTTTGCGCTTCTACATTACGAGGCCTGCCTCTCTTGCCATTCATCGTAATTATCCCCTTTCGTCAATACATGACAGCTAAAAACAAACTATACGTTCAGTATACCAATTATGAATAAAAAATAAAGTTGAAACTACATATTTACAAAACTATACGTATAGTATATTATTCTGTTATGCAATTAATAAACTATACGTTCAGTATTAAAAATACGAAGGAGGAGGAATTAACTCGAGGAGAAATTCGCATGAAATTGTAATTGCCGTGAAGTAATGAAGTTTTCCAACTTTAATGAATTCTAATTTTGTATAAGGGGTTGCCTAAAATGACTGTTATCAAAAAACAAACAATCGAGAAAAATATCCCGACATGGTTAACCATACTTTTGGCTGCCGCATGCGGTATTGTTGTAGCTAATCTTTACTATGCGCAGCCCTTGATCGGGGTAATCAGCTCTTCAATCGGGTTGTCCGCAACCAGTGCTGGTTTTATCGTGACAATAACGCAGATTGGTTACGTCGTCGGCTTGCTATTTGTCGTACCTATGGGAGATATTGTTGAGAATCGAAGGCTGATTGTCATATCTTTACTTCTCACGGCGGCAGCCCTTACCGTTACTGCAGTATCGAAGCAAGCGGTGCCGTTCTTAGCCGCTTCGTTTGCAATTGGCATAGGGGCGGTTGCTGCACAGGTGCTTGTACCTTTTGCGTCTTACCTCGCATCCGAATCCTCACGCGGCCGTGTTGTCGGCAATATCATGAGCGGTTTGCTGCTTGGAATAATGCTCGCACGTCCTTTGTCGAGCCTTGTCGCTGACTTCTTTGGATGGCATGCCGTATTCGCTTTGTCTGCCGCAGCTGTTTTTATTTTGGCAATCGTATTATCTAAGGTGCTGCCTACAAGAAAGCCTTCGGCGGACACACGCTATACAGCACTACTCGGTTCGATGTGGCACTTGCTGCGAACAACCCCGATCTTACGCCGTCGGGCTGCATACCATGCATGTGTGTTTGCGACGTTCAGCTTATTTTGGACAACAGTTCCTTTATTGTTATCCGGCCCGACTTTTCATTTTTCTCAGAAAGGCATTGCCGTGTTTGCGCTTGTCGGCGTCGCAGGTGCGGTAGCTGCGCCTATCGCTGGACGGCTGGCAGACCGCGGCTGGACTAAACCCGCAACAGGCATAGCACTTGTTACTGTCTTCATTTCTGTTTTATTGCCGCTTATGATCCAAACTGGCTCGCCCATCGGAATCACTGTTCTCGTCGTTTCAGCCATATTATTGGATGCCGGCGTATCCGCGAATCTAGTGCTTGGGCAACGTGCTCTTTTCTCATTGAGTCCGGAAATTCGCAGTCGTCTGAATGGGCTGTTCATGGCTATTTTCTTTTTCGGCGGTGCCATCGGATCCGCAATTGGGGGATGGGCATATGGCACGGGAGGATGGAGTACCGCGTTATGGATTGGAGTAGCTTTCCCGATTGCCGCTATGCTTTATTTTGCCACTGAGAAGAAGCAGTTCAAAATGTAACTTTTTTTTCGAGGGTAGAAAAACAGAGGAGACCTAATGGCCAATCAATTAGTTTTTTGAAAATAAAAAAAGTAAAGAAAAACCATCTGTCATATGACGAAAAACATATGCGCACAAGAAGTCGCCAAATTGGCGGCTTTTATTGTTTTTAACGGTGTAAGTCCTTTTCCAAAGCCTAAAAACAAGATCTTATATTGCCCCGTCCAGCGTGTTTATGTCAAAAATCGGGTTGACTAACGATGAAATCCAAGATAAAATGAAAACCGTCATTTAGTAAATTACTAAATTACTAAATCAGTAAACAGAGAGTGGGGAAAGATATGAAAATACCAACGACGTTAAAGCATAAGCCTGTTGTCGTATCAGAGAACTATGAGCAGATTGACGGCCGTCTCGCCCGAAACACGGATGCCAAAGGCCTTTCATTAGGATTGGCCCAATGGAACGATAGAGGGGGTGTTGATATTTCTGCCAAGGTATGGAGATACACGGGAGAAAAATGGTCGAGGCAATCGGAGGAACTGCCCCTCCATCGCGTTCTTGATTTGTCCATTCTGATTTGCCGGTCATTGGAACATTTTCAAGAGGCATATAGATATGAGCATTTATATGATCCGCAGCAGCCCGTCATCGACCGGGTAGCCCTGCAAGGGGATGCGATGACAGTGGCGATATATACGGACAACGAGAGAATCAATGAAGATATTAGGCTGTTCAGCCAAGCTCTGAGCGATGACGGCGAGATGATCAGCGAACGTCTGCGCACATTATCAAAAATATTAAAGGATATGGGGTATTAACATGTTTTCCAACCGTTATGTTCGAACGATTATTCTCTCCCGGGTGTTTCTGCAGCTTGGGATATGGATCCGGAATTATGCCGTCCTGCTGTATGTATCCGAATTGACGCATAATAATCCGGTTGATGTCTCACTGATTTCAGTTGCGGAATTTGCACCGATCTTTCTGTTTGGTCTGATTGGCGGGACCTTTGCCGACAGGTGGCGGCCGAAGAGAACCATGGTGTGGAGCGACCTGTTGTCCGGCTTGTCCGTCGGGGCCGTGCTGCTCGCGGTTATGAACGGCGGATGGGTTGCACTTCTGATCGGGTCCTTCGTTTCCGCCAGCCTGTCTCAATTTTCTCAGCCTTCTGCCATGAAACTGTACAAGCGGCACGTGCCTGCTGAACAATTGCAGGGTGTCATGGCGTTGTCCCAAACGCTGGTCGCCGTCTTTACGGTGTTGGGGCCGGCCATCGGTACGTTTATTTTTATTAAGTTTGGCATTAACGTCTCTTTGATTTTGACAGCAGTGATGTTCCTTGGATCGTCCCTTATATTATCAACCCTTCCTCGGGATGCGGAGGAGCCGAAGACAGGGAAAGCCGGCGGCTTCATGAAAGAGTTGACGGATGGACTGCGCTATATCGGGTCCAATAAGTCCTTAAGAACGCTGAGTATGACGTTCTCGGCAGTCGGTTTGGCATCTGGATTGACTCAGCCGCTTCAAATCTTTCTTGTCATCGAGAATTTGGGACGGGATAAACAATTCCTTCAATGGCTCGTGATGGCCAATGGGGCAGCGATGTTGATAGGCGGAGCCGCCATCATCGCGGTAGCCAAAAAGGTGAAACCGGAGGTATTGCTTTTAATCGGCTTGCTTGTCAATGCCATCTGTACGGTTGGAATGGGCGCATCAAAACAAATTTGGCTGACGATCCTTCTGTTGGTGATCAGCGGATTGTTTTACCCTTGCATTCAAGGCGGAATCCAGACGCTTATCGTACGGAACACGGAAGGAGCATTTATTGGGCGGGTATCGGGAACGATTATACCGATCTTTATGGGAATGATGGTGGTCGGCATGTTCGTCTCCGGCTATCTAAAAGGTACGTTTTCCTTACTAGCAGTATTTACGGCGAGTGGTGTGCTTGTGATTATCGGTGCGCTTTTGCTGCTTCCTATTGTCGTTGAGAGAAGAAATAAAGCCGAAAGAGATCTAGCATCATGACGGACAAGGAGGAGAATGAAATGCAAGAACATGGAGAATATTATTTATCACCTGAGAGACCATTGACAGATGCGGAAAAAAAGCTGGTGTGGAAAAAGCCGTTATCTCATAAGGTCAGCGAAGAAGAACGGCGCATTTGTAAAGAAATCAAGCGGAACTGGAATCGCGGGGAAATGAAAATTGCCAATATTCTGTTAGAAGGTGACGCCGGTTCCGGGAAAACGCAATTAGCAAAAGCATTATCAGCCAATTTCGGGCTGCCCTATACGAAAGTGACCTGTTTTGCTGATATGGATAAATCGGATATTATTGGCGCAATTTTGCCGGTGGTTTCTTCTGAACGATTAGAGAAAATGGAGCACTTGGAGCAAACCGCTTTGAAAGCATTATATGATAGCGATGGTTTTCAAAGCACAACTGAAATTTTGATGAACGCATTGGGAATTACGCGGGAACAGGCTGCCTTAAAAATGAAGCAATTGCTGAAGCTGGCTGCGGATCATTCCGACGGCGAAGCGGTTGAGTACCGATTTTACCCTTCGGAGATCGTTAGAGCCTATCAAAAAGGTTACCTATTGGAAATCCAAGAACCAAACGTCATTCGGGACGCTGCAGTTTTAATGGCATTAAATTCTGCCTTGGAGCTGGATGGGAGCATCAATCTTCCTACGGAAATCATACGCAGACATCCGGACTTCATAGCAGTCATCACAACAAATCGCAGCTATGCAGGGTCTAGAGCGCTTAACGAAGCGCTCCGTGACAGGGTTCAACATTCGGAAAAGATGGATCTGCCGACCAAAGAAGTCATGATAGAACGCGCAATGGCCAAAATTGGTTATCAAGATGAAAAGGTTTTAAGCATTTTGGCAGATATCATTATTGTTCTAGACCAAACAGCCCGGACGAATGCGATCAAAGGGGTCGCCGGAATGCGTTCATTTTTCTACTGGGCGGACGCTGTTGCCGAAGGCGCCTCCCTCAAAGAGTCCCTTTATCATAAGGTCATCTATAAAATCACAACCGATTCCGAGGAAATCGGACTGCTGGAAGAAGCACTTGAAAATCATGGTTTGATTGCCAGACTAGAGGGAGTGCCGGGTGAAGTAAAAAAAAACGAAAAAGCAACGATGATGCAATAGAGATCAAGACATGGGGAGATATAGGCGTCGCCGATTTTGACCATGACAACAATGCAGATGAAAATGGCATCGCACTAAAAAAGTCTGCGGATAGTGAAGAAAGTTCTTCACATGTTCCTGATGATTCTGCCAATATGGAAAGTTCGGATGTTAGGGGAGATGGCTCTCCCAAATATCATCAAGCAAATCCAGAACCAATGCCAGAGGCTGCGAAACAACAAGAGCGTGATTTCCGTAAAAAGCTGAATCGAGCCGCAAGGGAGATTGTGTCCGATTCTATTCATAAAGGAGTAAGGCTCATTGTTCACCGTCCGGAATACGATCAGGAGGTCAAACAGGAATATGTCAGGTTAAGCAAGGGACTCATGCCGATCGTGCAGGAAATTGCCAGAAAGACACTTCCGCTCTTGGAACATGAGATGTCATCCGAATTCGAGAGGAATCGATACTATGGCAGCAAGTTTCAAGCAGACAACGTAGCTTACAAGGATTATAGGTATTTTGCCAAGAAACGTCCTCCAACGGAATCTCCTTCCCTCGTGGTTGGTTTAAGGGTTGACGAATCCGCATCTATGTCGGCTTTCGGGAGATTGGAAGCAGCAAAACAGGCGGTTATCGCAGTATGTGAATTTTGTCAAATCTGCAATGTTCCCGTATTGATCTACGGCGATACTGCAGATGCTTCTAAGATGGAGCAAATGTCGATTTTCGCATATGCCGATTTTGATCAACCGGATACAAATGATCGATTCAGGCTTATGAGGATTCAAGCCAGAAGCAATAATCGCGACGGAATGGCGCTTAGAATTATGGCAGAACGGTTAGCTGCTTCACCGCAGCAGACAAAGTTGTTGATTAGCATAAGTGACGGACAACCAAAAGCTATGGATGATTATACCGGAAGTTATGCCGTTACAGACATGCAGCAAACAATAACGGAATATGAACGGAAAGGGATCACATTTCTTGCAGCCGCGATAGGTCAGGACAAGGAAGTCATTAGCGAAATTTATGGTAGTGAAAGATTTTTGGATATTTCAAATTTACATGAGCTTCCTGCAAAGTTAGTGCGGATTATTGCTAGGTATTTGTAATTTTTCATGAATATTCATTATCCGCGATAAGGAGAGAAATACATGGACAAGAATAAGCGCAAGGAGCTTCTAGAGGAATTCAAGCAGATGAAGACCTACATGGGGATCATCCAAATCAAAAACAAGGTCAATGGCAAAATTTACGTAGGCGGCTATCCTAACCTAAAAAACAAATGGGTTACCATACAGAGCCAACTTGATATGGGGAGGTTCGCAAATTTGCAGTTACAAAAAGATTGGAAGGAGTTTGGAGCTGAAGCGTTCACCTATGAGGTACTGGAACAGAAAAAAACCGACGATATCATCGATATCCGCTGGGAAATTAAGCAAATGGAAAAGCGGTGGCTAGAGAAGCTGCAGCCTTATGGAGATAGAGGATATCATAAGCCTCGATTGAATAATATAGACGATAAATAACGTTCGTACCGGTAAGCAGCCCGTCAATTTATTAAATTGACGGGTTTAATAATGGAATCCCGCCTATAGACCGAACCAATCCAATAGGGTTGCGATCAACTGATGGAGTCTAAACTTTCGCCCCAAGAAAATACTTATCCAATCCGCGATACCAAGCAAAACGATTGACACAAACAACCCGATTCCTTATGATTCCGTTAAATGGGGCGGATGGCTATCTTAATCCGTTTGACGATTGACAAAGTTCTACCAAACGGGTAAAATTTCTATTTATTCAAATTAGTCATTTAGTAAATGAGTAATGGAAAGAGGGAAAGAAATGAAAATTCCAACCACTTTAAAGCATAAGCCAGTTGTCGTGTCGGAAAATTATGAGCAGATTGACGGTCGGCTCGCCCGAAACACCGATGCAAAAGGTCTTTCTTTAGGATTGGCCCAATGGAACGATCGGGGGAAGGTCGATATTTCTGCCAAAGTATGGAGATATACGGGAGAAAAATGGTCCAGGCAATCGGAGGAACTGCCGCTCCATCGCGTTCTTGATTTGTCCATTCTGATTTGCCGTACCCTGGAGCATTTTCGCGACGCCTACAGATATGAACACTTATATGATCCGCAGCAGCCCGTCATCGACCGGGTTGCCCTGCAAGGGGATGCCATGAACGTGGCGATATGTACGGACAATGAGAGAATCAATGAAGACATTAAGCTATTCAGCCAGGCTCTTAGCGACGACGACGAGATGATCAGTGAACGTCTGCGTACGTTGTCAAAAATATTAAAGGATATGGGTTATTAAAGCATTAGCCGATGTTGGAACGGTTGACCTCTCCGGAGCGCTGTTCCAGTTGGGACATTTATTTACGCTGGGAAGCTGTCGGGAAGTGAATATATCCGCAATAGAACAGGGCTGATTCCATGATTGATGGGGTCAGCCCTGTTTTTAAGTATGTATAAGTTTTAAGCGGAGCTTATGCATTCGATATTCGCAAGAAAAACATCTCTATGAATTTAAAGAACCCTACATCCTTATATCGCAAGAAAAGCATCCACTAAACGCGGTCTGTCTTCTTAGAAATACGTCAATGACATTTTTCTTAACATATCAGAAAAGTATAAACTTCCGGGGTCCACGCAAAGTAATCGGAATAAGCTTCTAAGGCTCACGTCACTTTGTGGGGTTATTTTATGCATAAACTACTAGCTTTGTCTACCTTTAGATGCAGATTAAGTTTTGCATAAAGAGGAATATATTCGCAACTTTTTAAGGCCTCCTACGTCTAACTAATGTCTGGTGATGTCGAAGGGAAACCGAAATTGAAACGTCGGACTTACGACAAAAATTTAAGAATGGTAGGGGTGAAGGATGAAAAAAATTGGTTTTATGGCGGTGTTTTTATTTGTCTTCCTTTTGGCGTTTCCTCACAATGGACAGGCTGCGGCCGGAGGCGCCAAGATTTATCTGGATGACAAAGAATTGAACCTGTCTGGAAATGCGAAAGTTGAAAATGTAAACGGCAATATTATGATTCCATTTCGTGTCGTCGGAGAGAATCTAGGGTTTAACGTCGCATGGGAAGAAAAGACGCGCACGGTGACCATACAAAAGGATTCCACGGTTATGAAACTGGTCGTGGATCAAAAAACAGCCGATGTAAACGGGAAAAAGGTATCCATGGATATCGCACCTATTTTGCGTACGGACACAGTGATCGTACCTCTGCGTTTCGTCAGCGAGGAAATGGGACTTACCGTTGATTGGGACAATACGAAGAAGATCGTATACTTATATACCCAAGATTACGGGATCGGAAACTCGAATAACGGAGCGGGAGCAGGCAGCGGCAATCAAACGAATCCGGGAAGCAATGCGACAGCTGAGGTAAGCGGAATCAGCTTCCAAGATAACCAGCTGATGATTGCTACCACCGGACAAGTTAAGGCCGATTCGTTTAAAATGACCGGTCCGGACCGGATCGTTATTGATCTGCAGAACGCAGAGTTCTCGAATACATTCAGCAACAACTCGCCTCTGGATCAACATTTTACGGGATCGCTTGATATCAGTGGTTATCCCGACGTTTCGAAAATAAGATACTCCCTTTATAACGATAACCCTTCGACTATACGGGTCGTTATTGATCTTACTCATGCAAAAAATTATAAGCTGACCAATAATAACGGTTTATACATTGTCGACTTGAACACATCAGACAGCAGTACACCGGCGAATCCAGGCGGTGGCAGTGGCAAGAAGACCGTTGTAATCGATGCGGGGCACGGGGCGAAGGATCCGGGAACCACCGGAATCACAGGGAAAAAGGAGAAGGATTTCAATCTGGCTCTCGTTCTGAAAGTCGGGGATATTTTGAAACAGGACCCGAATCTTAATGTGGTTTTAACACGCAGCGATGACACCTTCCTTGAATTGAAGGATCGGGCGAAGATCGCCAATGATTTGAAAGCAGATGCTTTTGTATCGATTCATGCGAACAGCGCCGGTTCCTCGGCGGCAAGCGGCACTGAAACCTACTATCAGCGGGATGCGAGCAAAGAGTTTGCCAACGTCATGCACAAACATCTGGTACAAGCCGCCGGATTGTCCGATCGCGGCGTGCGTTACGGCAATTTCCATGTCATCCGCGAGACGAAGATGCCTGCGGTTCTGCTTGAAGTGGGTTACCTCAGCAACAAAAACGATGAAGCAGCCCTGTTCTCGGAAAGCTTCCAGCAGCGTGTCGCCCAAGGAATCGCGGATGGAATCAAAGAATACTTGGGTGTTGAATAATCAATGTCCCCTTAAAGGAGGCGGCAGAATATGAACAGAAAATTGTGGTGTGCGGGCATTTTGGCTTTGGCGATGATCGTCTCGGCCGGCTGCGGCCAGAAGCCCACTACCGCACCGGAAAAGGAACAGCAGGAGACGGTCGCCGGGGAACAGCAGCAACCAGCCGCTGGCGGCAGCGAACATGAACCGGGCCATGATGCTGACGTAAACAAAGACAACGGCAATACAACAGGCGAACAAGGCACTAAAAATAATTCTTCGAAGGGCAGCGGCACAACCGCGCCAACCAAACAGGAGCCAGCCGCCAAAAAAGAAATGATCGATGTATATTATACGGATCCGCAGGAGCTCGAACTGAAGAAATCCCAAAAGGAAATCAGCTACCAGGATGAAGTCGGGAAATATGCGGAGGCCTACAAAGCGCTGCAATCGAGCGGCAAATCCGAATTGGTTCCATTGTGGGGAAAAGTTGAGCTGAAGAAGCTCGAGTTTAAAAACGGAGAAATCACCATCGACGTTCATATGCCTGACGAAGCAAGACTTGGAGCCGGCGGCGAACAGTTTGCTTTGGATGCGCTGACCCAAACGATGTTCCAGTTTGACGAAGTCAAATCGGTGGAACTTCTGGTGGACGGTGCGAAGGTTGAAAGTCTGATGGGGCATGTCGATCTGGAACATCCTTTGACTAGACATTGAAAAAATTAGGGACAAAAGCAGGAGCTTGCCCCTTCTTGTCGAACATCATATATGGACGTGTTTTTTGAGATACGTGAAAGAGTGGCGGGGCACCCATGTCCCATGTTTGTCCAAGCTTTCCGGAATCGCGAAAAACACCCGCTTGGATGCGGTTTGTCGCTAGCGAAAGTACGTCGAACGACGTTTTTCGAGCGGATACGAAATGAACTAAAGTATGCGTCCCCTTGCTTTTCCGAAGGATTATGTCAAGTCTTTCGGGAGGGGGGCGTATTCCCTTTAGTTCTTTTACGTTTAAGATATAAGAAAATATGAGCTTAAAGAACTTACTTCCTTATATCGCAAGAAAAACATCCACTAAACGCGGTCTGTCTTCTTGGAAAGTACGTCGATAGACGTTTTTCTTTAAGATTATAGAATTTATAAATTTTCTTGCTACGCTGAACAATTCTATAATCGCAAGAAAAACATCCGCTAAATGCGGTCTGTCTTCCTAGAAAGTACGTCGATAGACGTTTTTCTTATTTTAGGTCTTGCTTTTAGGCATGGTCCTTACTTCAGAAAGGGGAAAAAAGAATGGTTTCCAGACGCAGCAACTCATTATCACATTCGAAAAAAATTGCATCGGCCGTCATGGTCGGCATGATGGCTTTTGGTTCCGGAACGGCGGTTTTTGCCGACACGGCAACGGTCGCTACGACCCAAACGGTAACTACAGGCGGGCTTTTCAGCGACGTCAAAAGCGGATATTGGGCGGAGAAACATATTTACAAACTGGCATCCCAAGGTATTTTGCTCGGCAACAACGGCTTGTTCCGGCCGAATGATTCGGTAACCCAACAGGAAGCGGTGGCCATGGCGATCCGTTTTGCCGGCCTTGAAGACAGAATCAGCAAAAATACAGAAGCATTGCCTGACAAAATGCAGGCGAATAATTACTTTAAACCATATGTGGCGCTTGCGCTTCAGCAAAATCTGTTGAATAAAGCCACTGAAAATGTTGCATCCACTTCCAAAGAAAGCTGGGGCGAACGCAAAGCAACGCGCGAATGGATTACCGAAGTTTTGATCCGCGCGCTCGGAAAGGAAGGTGAAGCGACCGCAAAGGCCAACAAAGCCACCTCATTTGAGGATAACAACAAAATTTCCAACAATAAAAGAGGATTCGTCAATGCGGCTTTGGAGCTGGGATTAACCACAGGTCTGGACGGCAATAAATTCGATCCCCAAGGAAACGTAACCCGCGCTCAGCTTGCAGCCTTCTTCAGCCGCGCGGAAGCATTTACCGACGTCAAATACAACAATTCCGTTGAAGGCATCGTAACCGGGCTAAGCAGCAGCAAACTGGATTTGTATGTGAACGGGAGCATTCAGTCGTATAACCTTGACAATTCAACCATGTATTTTACCAGCACCTCCGAAAACAAAATCAATTCCACAGATTTGAAGTTGTATACAAAAGTAATGGTGATCGGCACACCGTCCCGAACCGCATACGTGGAAGTAACGGATGCCAAAGAGCAATTTGAAAGCGTGGAAGGTACGTTCCAGAAGCTGTCTCCGGGCAATATTTTGTGGCTTGAAACCAATAATACGTTCCAACAGTTCAATTATGACGCGAATACATCATTCCTGGACCAAAATGGCGCAAAAATCGAACCAAACGCTCTGGTTGTCGGCAGCAAACTGCAAATTCATCAGGAAACAGCCTCCTCGGACAAAAAACCTGTCATCATTCAGGTGAAATCAGGCGTAGTCAACAAATCCGGCACGGGTACGCTGCAAAACATTGACGCTGCCGCCAAAGCGCTGGTGATCAAAACTGCAAACGGCGATGTGGAAAGTTATACCTGGGACGACAGCCTGATCGTCAAATACCAAAACCAGCTGCTGTCCCCTTCCGAATTGAAAAACGGGGCGGTAATCAACTACGCCGTAAAAAATAACAAGATCGCAACGATCGAAGTCACAGTGGGTGTTGAAAGAACGATCCGCGGTTCCTTGTATGAAGTCGGATTGAATAACTCGACCATTACATACAAACGCGATAACGGGCAGCTGGAAGTAAAGTTCCTTGCGGAGAAGCCGGAGCTGACCATTAACGGCATCGCAGCGCCGGTGCTGTCCGATCTGATCGCTGATCAGACTGGCGGGGACCAGGTGGAAATTACGCTGAATCCGGAGGATAAAGTCACTAAAATTCAGGTGCTCAACCGTCAAATGGAACAGAAGAAGGGCGCAACGGTTGTTCAATACGAACCAAAAACAAGATTGTTGACGCTTCTTGATGCCAATAAAAGACCTTATGTCGTTAGCCTGGACGAAAAAACCAAGCTGATGTACAATTCAACCAATCCTACGCTGGGCGGTGTTGAAGGGTTTTTGACAGCTGGCCGCAAGGTTAATATTACTTACCTGAGCAATCGCGCACTTTCCCTGGAAGTAGTCTTCCAGTATGAAGGAAAGGTATCTTATATCGATATGAACTACAAGAAACTGACGCTTGTTGGTACGGATGGGCAAAGCATAACACTGCCGTTTTCAAATCCGGTCGTCCAGGTATATGGCCGAAATAACGCCTCGTTTGCAGATATTAAAGTCGGCAGTGAAATTGCGGCCGTCTTGAACACGACTCAGGATGGTATCCAATCCATCCAGCTCAAAGCAAATGCGCAGTTTGAATTGCTCGAATTGAATTACAACACGTCCCGCTTGACAGTGAAAAAAGACGGGTATACCAGCCAGTTTTATGTGGACAAAGCTTCGCTGACGGATGATAATGGACGTATGATTTCGGTTCAAGATCTCCGCCCTGGACAATTGCTGAACGTTACGTTCTACGGTTCGACGCCTTTCACGGTTCAGGTTGTGAAACAGACCGTGGGTGAAGTTACTTCCATCGATTCGGGTTCGGCAGCTCCAAGCATCACAGTGAAAAATTATGGCGGATCGGCGGAGACCTTCAAGCTGGACGTGAACACCAAGGTCATCAATGAATCTGGAAGCCTGCTGAGTCTTGGCAATGTGGCGACAGGCAACCGGGTGGCAGTCAGCAAGGATGCAGATGGGGTTTATGTCGTGAAAGTGCTGAATACTACGGCTCAATCCTTCTGGAAATATGACAGTTATGCGAAGGAAATATATGTGAAACGGCAAAATGTGAGTGATAGCGGTCATTATCCGCTTTCTCCGGCCGCATATATTCATCAGGGAGATACGACTTTGACCGTGCAATCCCTCAAAGAAAATGATAATATTGTTTTGTATTTAAACAATGGAACGATTGTCGAGATACAGAAACAATAGTATGCTTTGGGAATGGTCATGAGATACACCGTCTTGATACGGGGGTCTTACCCGTGTCAAGACGTTTTTTTTGCAGGAGGTACTTAAGCGATGAAGGCAGCAACCGTACGTTATATTCTTGATACGATCGGTGAAATGTTTCCCGACGCCCATTGTGAATTAAACCACAGCAACGCGTTCGAATTGACGATTGCCGTGCTTTTGTCCGCGCAATGCACGGATGAAACCGTCAATAAAGTCACAAAAGACTTGTTCCAAAAATACAAGACTCCTGAGGATTATGTTGCGGTTCCCTTGGAGGAACTGGAGCAGGATATCCGCAGAATCGGATTGTACCGGAATAAGGCGAAGCATATCCGCAATCTCTGCCTCATGCTGATGGAGCAATACGGCGGTGAAGTTCCGCGCGAACATGAAGAGCTTGTCAAGCTGCCGGGTGTCGGCCGCAAAACAGCCAACGTCGTTGTTTCAAATGCTTTTGACGTGCCGGCGATTGCCGTGGATACGCATGTGGAAAGGGTGTCCAAACGGCTTGGACTGGCGAATTGGAAAGATTCCGTTCTGGAAGTGGAAAAAAAACTGATGAAACAGGTGCCGCGCGAGGAATGGACCTTGACTCATCATCGTTTGATTTTTTTCGGACGCTATCACTGCAAGGCTCAGAATCCACGCTGTCAGGCGTGCCCACTCCTTGATGTATGCCGCGAAGGAAAGAAACGTATGAAGACATCCCAAAACAGAAAAGATAAGTAACATAAAGACAGGATAGGAACTACAAAGATGGAGAAGGATGGGATTACACATGAAATGCATCTCAGTGTATACTGACAATTTTGAATTATTTTCCGATATTATGGATCAGGTGATGGAGACGAAGCTCGCAGAGCATGAAGAGAAAGAATTTGAGGGCGTAATCGTCAGCCATTCCGGCGACGTTCCCGAGCATTACCTGGACCGCATGTCCGTAAAACCGGAGGTTGTCGTGATGAAGGACAAGTCCCGCGGAACCACCATTTTGCAGCATGGGAAAGTATTCGAGATTCTCGTTCCGGAAATGGAAAACACAAACGCATAAAACAGGATCAACCGCTCTTTCATGTATAAAACCGAAGTTTTTCGGTTTTATTTTTTTACCTTTTTATGCGGGTGTTTCGGAGCTTTTTGCATGAAAAGGTTTCTCATTCTTGCCCTTGAATGTTAAAATGTAACTATTTGAAGAATGTAAATGACAAAAATCATGGTAAGCAGGCGCGATCCAAAAAAATAGTGAATCGGATTTGCACGGAAAATGCCCGTCATTACGCTGCTTTCGGAAATCGAATGGTCTATTATTTTTTTGTATCGCGCCTTACTGATAGCATAAGGGGAGAGAAGGCAAGTATGTCGACATCGAGTCCAATCATGCAATTAGATACCGGGTCGCTGCAGCGTTTGCAGGAGTCCTTGAAAGGTTGGGAGGATGACCAATCTTCCCGATTAATAAGCGATTTGCTCGGCAAGGCGGCAGCTGGAGAAATGACCATCGCTTTTTGCGGCCATTTTTCGGCAGGCAAATCCAGTTTGATCAATTCCCTTTGCGGCAAAAAGGTGCTGCCTTCAAGCCCGGTTCCGACGAGCGCCAACGTGGTTTCGATCCGGAACGGCCAGCCCCGAGCTTTGATTTATCCGGCCGATGCCGGAAAAACGCCTTTAGAGGAGAAATGTCCGCAGGACGTTTCGCTGGATGAGCTGTATGCATACTGCACGAACGGAGGCTCATATTCTTCGGTTGAGGTATGGGATCATATTCCGCTGCTTGGCGAACGCGGAGTGCTGATGGATACGCCTGGAGTGGATTCAACCGATGACAGCCACCAGAAAGCAACGCATTCGGCGCTGCATTTGGCGGATACCGTGTTATATGTGATGGATTATAATCATGTCCAATCGGAAAATAATCTGGCGTTCGCCAAAAGTCTGTCCGATTGGGGCAAGCCGCTGTATCTGGTTGTCAATCAGATTGATAAACACCGGGAAAGCGAGCTGTCTTTTGAGGATTACAGGGCGGAAGTAGAGGCTGCATTTAAGCGTTGGCAGGTACATTATGAAAGTATCCTGTTCACAAGCCTGAAGAAGCCGGATCATCCATATAATCAATGGAATCAAATGAAAGAACTGATTTCCAATCTGATTGATAAGCAGGAACCGATCCTGAATTACAGTCTTGATTGTTCTGCGCGTCATATCGCCATGCAGCATGCCAAAGAATATGCCGATTCCCTGGAGGATGTCCGGCAGCAGCTGCTGGAGGAGATGGGCGGCCAGGAGCAGGCGGAGAGGCTTGAAACGGAAATTGCCGGCTACCGCAATGAAATGGAACGTTTGAAGCAGCTGCCGCAAACCGAACGCGAGAACATCCGCAAGCAGGTTGATACGTTGCTGGATAATGCGAATATTACGCCTGCGGAGCTGCGGGAGATGGCGGGAGCATTTTTGGAAAGCCGGAAAAGCGGCTTTAAGAAAGGATTTTTATTTGCTGGCGCCAAGACGGAGCAGGAGAAAGCGGAGCGTCTTGGCAAGTTTATGGGAGCGCTGCGGGAACAGACAGCGGCCCAAATCCAGTGGCATCTGCTTGAGCTTCTGAAGCGTTGGGGCCAAGGGTTGAACATATGGACGGAAGAGAAGCAGCGCAGCATTGAAACATCCATGCCCGAGATTAGCGAAGGGCTGCTTGAGAGCTCGGTGAAGCCGGATGCCGTATTGTCAGGCGAATATGTGCTCAATTACTGCCGGATGTTGTCGGCAGAGATCAAGGGCTTGTACCGCCGCGCGGCTCTGGATGCGGCGGAGGATTTACTGGCGGATGTGGCGGAATCCGCCAAGGAAGAGCAGCAGCGCGTCGTCGCAGCGTTAAACGCGCTGCTGGCGCGGTCTGCCGCGATGTCCCGATACATGGAGCTGGATCGGGACATCGCGGAGCGCACGGCAGCGGTGCAGCGGCTGCTGCCCGCGCGCGTTACGCTCACCCCCGGCTTCCTGCCGGCGGTGAGCGCCCCTGCCCCGGCGGCTGCGCAGCCGCCGGGGCATGACGCGGGCGCGCGGACGGCCGCGCCCGCAGGCGCCCCGCGCAGCGGGGCGGAGCCGCGCAGGGGCACGGCCTTTGGCCGCCGCCAGCGGCTGGACGCCGCGGCAGCGCGCCTGCAGGATGCGGCGGCGCTGCTGGAGCGCTATCCCGCGCTGGCTTCCGCCGCGCGGGGGCTGCAGAGCCGAGCCGACAGCTTGGCCGGCGGCTCGTTTACACTGGCGCTGTTCGGAGCGTTCAGCGCTGGTAAATCGTCGTTCGCCAGCGCCCTGCTCGGCGAACGCGTGCTGCCCGTATCGCCGCATCCGACGACGGCGGCGATCAACCGCATTCTGGCGCCGCAGGATGGCTTTGCACACGGCACGGCCCAGGTGACCATGAAATCACCGGCTGCGTTTAGAGAGGATTTGGAGTATTCTTTCTCCGTGCTGCAGCTCGGAACGCCGCCTGAAGACGGTTGGCTCCAAATCGCGGAGCAGCTGCAGCCGGAGGGGATTCATCCGGCCGGGCTGCCCCATTTCGGCTTTCTGAAGGCTGCCGCCGCCGGCTGGAAGGAAATGCAGCCGCTGCTCGGCTCGGCTCAGCTCGCGGATCTGGACAATTACAAGACGTTTGTCGCTGACGAGACCCGGTCCTGCTTTGTTGAGTCGATCGATTTGTATTACAGCTGCCCGCTTACCGAGCAGGGCATCGTGCTGGTGGATACGCCGGGGGCGGATTCGCTTCACGCCCGGCATACGGGGGTTACCTTCCAATATATGAAACATGCGGACGCGATCGTTTTCGTGACGTATTATAATCACGCATTTTCCAAGGGCGACCGCCAGTTTTTGACCCAGCTGGGCCGAGTGAAAGACAGCTTCGCCCTCGACAAAATGTTTTTTATCGTCAATGCATCGGACCTGGCTTCATCAGAAGAAGAGCTGGAGCAGGTTGTTCAGCACGTAGAAGCCAATTTGAAAGCCAGAGGCATCAGGCTTCCGCATATTTATCCAGTCTCCAGCATGAAAGCGCTGGAAGGAAAACTGGCGGGAGATGCGGAAATGTACGCGGAGTCGGGCATCTCTGACTTTGAACAGGCGCTTGCAGCTTTTGCCGGAGAAGAACTGCCGAAGCTGTCCTTGGCAGGAAGCGTCCAGGAAATCTCGACGGTACGCCAACGCGTTGCCGAATGGGCCAGAATGGCCCGGCAGGATGCGGGCTCAAGGGAGCAGCGCCGCCGGCAGCTGCAGGAGATCAACCGGACTGCCTTGAAACGCATCGAAGCCTTTGCGGACAAGGATCTTTCCCGTGAAATGGAGCAGGAAACACGCGAGCTGCTGTTCCATGTCAAACAGCGGATCGGCTTCGGCTTAGGCGAGTTTTTCGCGGAAGCATTCCATCCATCCGTTCTTCGGGAAGAGGTAGGCCAGCTTAAGCGCATTTTTGCCGACTGCGGCCGGGAGCTTGAGCGGACGGTGGTACGCGAACTGGAGCAGGAGCTGTGGGCGACGACGCTGCGCCTTGAGAATAAAGGGAAAGCGATTTTGCGCACAGCCGCCGCGGATGCCGCCGCGGACATCCGCGATTATGATCCGGCGATCATGCTGGCACCACCGGAAGAAGGGCAGTGGGGATCGCCGGATTGGAGCGATGGAGGCCTTGCGGATTTTGTGGACTGGAGTTCCTTCTGGCAGCTGTTTAAGTCGCCGAAACATTTCTTCGAAAACGGCGGCCGGGAGAAGCTGAGAAATGCGATAGAGCCTGTGATCAAGGAGGCGCTGGGCGCAGAAGTGTCGGCCAAACATGAGTATCTTGTACAATTCTATAGCAATCTGGTTGCGGAAGCCCAGAAGCAGCAAAAGCAAAAGCTGGAACAACAGCTGCATGAAGCCATGGAGGCGGCCAATGCATCATTGTCTTCCGGGGAGCGGCCTGAAGCCTGGGATCAGCTGGCCGCGCAGCTTCGGGAGCTGGAAGAGTCGCTGGCATAACATAAACGAACCAAAAAGAAAAAGAAAAACGTCTATCGACGTACTCACAAAGAAGACAGACCGCGTTTAGCGGGAATTTTCCTTGCGGAATTAGGATGTAAGCTTTTTGAGGTTTATACATTCTTATATCTTTATAAAAACGTTTTTTCGATGTAAAGGAGCGCAGGATGGCGCTCCTTTTAATTTTGGCTTTAGCCAGTTGAGTGCATGAAACGCGCGAAATATAAAACCACCCGCCATGCGGGTGAGATGGATCAAGGATTTGACCAACAAGACGATCCCGATAAAATTGAAATGTTCAGGCGATATTCCTTATGCTTTTCTTTAGTTCAACTTATATGGAAAGCTTGCAAAAGTGCATCTATTTTAGCGTCCCAGGAAATTATTGCTAGAAAGCTTGCAAAAGTGCATCTTTTCCCCAGCTTTTAGGCATAAACAGACGATTCATGGTCAAATGGATGTACTTTCGCAACAATTTTTACATTTACGTTATAAAATTCCTGAAAAGGATGCACTTTCGCAACATTTTGCCTGATCATATGATCAACTGTCTGAAAAAGCTTGTGCCCTGAATCCAATTCATAATGGATTTATATCAAGGATTTGAACCTATATAAATTGAACTAAAGAAAATGAAAAGGGATAGGCAAGAGGGTTTATATCCCGATGCTTCAAGCTTACTTAAAACATGTTGGGATTGGGATTGCATACAGGAGGTTCATATCGTCGATGGGATCGCATTGTGATACGTCTTTCCGCAAAAATAATATTTACATACGAATTTCCTGCTGTTTTTATCAATGACCCCCCTCAGAATTTAAAACGTTTTCGAAAGAAAAATAACGTAAAAATAGCTGCTCTGGATGTTTTCTGGCAGGAGTTTGACATGGAGGGGATTTTTTGTTATCGGGTTAGGCAGAGATATCGAGGATTTTAAATGATTTGATAAGTAATTTGTGATTATCCGAAGGTAATGACCAGAGAATGCCAAAGCCGCGAAAATATGCCCGGTTATCCTCTTTGCCGCCTGTGTAAGACGATGTTAAACTTCATAAATATTCAACATCGTTTCCAAGGGAAAGCGATGAAGATTTGAGATGATACGAAGGAGGAGAACCATGAATGTTCTCAGGCAAATGCAGAGCTTTTTTTGGGAGAAGAGAAGTTTATTATATCTATCTATACTCTGCCTCGCCATAGCGACTGCATTGGGGCTTGTAACCCCGAACCTGCTGCGCAAACTGATCGATGATGCGATTATGCCGCAGCACTTTGAGCTGGTTCCCATGCTGGCATTAACCGTGATTGCAGTTGTAGTCGTCAAAGCACTCATGCAATTTTTAAGCGGTTTCTTTGGCGGCAGAATGGGGAACTATCTGGCATACCGTTTACGGAACGGCTGCTACGAGAAACTGCAAGTTTTGTCTTTCCGCTATTACGACACGGCCAGAACCGGAGACTTGATGTCCCGTTTGACCGGGGATCTCGAAGCTATCCGCCAGTTTATTGCTTTCGGGATTCCGCAAATTTTAAACACGATGTTAATGGTGCTGTTCGGCGCCATCGTCATGCTGTCCATCAGTTGGCAGCTTACGTTGATTACGATGATCAGTATTCCGTTTCTGGTTATCGTCGCCTTGAAATTCGAGAACCGCATTCATCCGGCTTTCCAGGAGATGCGTCTTGCGCTCAGCGCTTTGACCACCTCTGTTCAGGAGAACATCACGGGCGTCAGAACCGTTAAATCCTTTGCCCGCGAGCCGCATGAAGTCGATAAGTTCTCTTTACGCAATGAACGGTACAAAAGCAATCAGATTTTCGCATCGGGGATATGGAGCCGCTATTTTCCGCTGATGGAGCTTCTTGCTTGCATTTGCGTAGTCACTCTGCTGGGAGTGGGCGGCACGATGGTTATCCGCCAAACATTGTCGCTCGGCGAACTGGTTGCTTTCTTCAGCTTGATCTGGTATATCATCGGTCCGATGTGGAACATCGGGTACTTGATCAATAACTATACGCAATCGGAGGCTTCCGGCGAACGCGTCATGGAGCTGCTCAACCAGCCGATTGATGTGCAGGATAAAGAAAATGCGATCCGGCTCCGTTCGGAGGATGTGAAGGGGCATGTGACCTTTGAACATGTCACCTTCGCCTACGGAAACAAACTGGCCGCAATCAAAGATATCGATCTGGATGCGCCTCCGGGAACGGTGATCGGCTTTCTCGGCGGTACGGGTTCCGGTAAATCAACCATCATTCAGCTGCTGATGCATGCGTACAACGTCAACAGCGGCAGCATCAAGCTGGACGGAATCAATATTAACGATATTCAGGTTCAAAGCCTGCGGAGTCAGATCGCTAGTGTATTTCAGGAGACATTCCTGTTCTCCTCGAGCATCCGCAACAATATCGCTTACGGAATGAAGGATGTCTCGATGGATGAAATTATCCGCGCCGCGAAGCTGGCAAAAGCCCATGATTTCATCATGGAAATGGCCGATGGCTACGATACGATCGTCGGTGAACGGGGAATGGGCTTGTCCGGCGGCCAGAAGCAGCGGATCGCCATCGCACGCGCCCTGCTCAAAAATCCGAAAATCCTCATTTTGGACGATGCGACAAGCGCGGTCGATATGGAAACCGAACATGAAATTCAGTCGGGTTTCCAGGAGGTCATGAAAGGACGGACGACGTTTATTATCGCCCACCGCATTTCCTCGCTTCGCCATGCCGACGAAATTCTGGTGCTGGATGAAGGCAAAATCGTACAGCGCGGCAAACATGAGGAGCTGATTGCGGTTCCTGGTCCTTATCAGGATGTATACCATATACAATATGCAGACCACATTGCCCGGATGAACGGGAATGCAGAAGAGCGGGTGAGGACATGAATACGGCAACGCAAACCAAGAAATACAAGCAGAATGATACCGGCAAGCCGAAGGGGAGCGAACCCGGCAAAACCGGAGAAAGATTCGTCTATCAGGATGATGAGGTCATTGAAAAACCGTTTAACTGGGCGCAGCTGACGAGATTGTTTTCATACATGAAGCCTTATGCGAAGCAGCTGCTGCCGCTTGTGATCCTGATGATGGTGCTCGGCACGGTTACGAAGCTGACCGTTCCTTATTTGACCAGTATGGCGATCGATAAAGCAATCGCGCCGAAGGATGGGGCTACAAGCCTGAATATGCTGTACACGATTACGGCCATTATCCTTGTGCTCTATATTATTCAATGGCTTGCAAGTACGTACCGGATTAAATTTACGAATATCATCGGACAGCGCGTCATCTATGACTTGCGAAGCGATTTGTTCAAACATATCCAGAAGCTGTCTTTCAACTTTTTTGACAAACGCCCTGCTGGATCGGTGCTGGTCCGCATTACCAACGACGTTAACTCGCTGCAGGAGCTGTTTACGAGCGGTGTCGTGAATCTGATGATCGACTGCGTGCAGCTGTTAGGCATTATCATTATTTTGCTTGTCATCAACTGGAAGTTGGGTCTTGCCGTCATTTTGACGGTACCGGTCATGTTCGTCATTTCGACCAAGCTGCGGATACGAATCCGCCGGGCCTGGCAGGATGTCCGGATGAAGAACTCGCGGATCAACTCCCATCTGAATGAATCGATTCAAGGGATTCGCGTCACCCAAGCTTTTACGCAGGAGCAGGAAAATATTCGCTTCTTCGATAAAATGAACATGGACAGCAAAAAATCATGGGACCGGGCTTCCATGCTTAACCAGGGTTTTGGACCGCTCATTGAAATTACGGGCGGCGTCGGAACGCTGATCCTGTTTTGGTTTGGCGCATACCTGATCCAAGATGGGCAACTGACCGTCGGTTTGTTGGTAGCATTCTCAAGCTATGTCGGAAACTTCTGGGAACCAATCAACCGTCTCGGCCAAATGTATAACCAGTTGCTGGTGGCGATGGCCTCTTCGGAGCGGATCTTCGAGTTTATCGACGAAAAGCCGAACATCGACGACAAACCGGATGCCGTACCTATGCCGAAAATCCAAGGCGACATCAAGCTGCAAGACGTCGTATTCGAATACGAAAAGGGACGCCAGGCGTTAAAGGGCATTAATCTGGACGTCAAAGCCGGGCAAACCATTGCGCTTGTCGGTCACACGGGTTCAGGCAAAAGCACCATTATCAACCTGCTCAGCCGGTTTTATGATATTACGAAGGGCAAAATTACGATTGACGGGTTAGATATCCGCGACGTGAAGCTGGAGACGCTGCGCAGCCAGATCGGTATCGTGCTGCAGGATACGTTTATCTTCTCGGGCACGATCCGGGACAATATCCGGTTTGGGCGCCTCGATGCAACGGATGAGGAGATCGAAGCGGTAGCCAAAGCCGTCAATGCTCATGAATTCATTGAAAAACTTCCGGGAGGTTATGATACCGAGGTCGAGGAACGCGGAAATATGCTTTCGATGGGGCAGCGGCAGCTCTTGTCATTCGCCCGCGCTTTGCTAGCCGATCCGAGAATTCTGATCCTGGATGAAGCGACGGCAAGCATCGACACGGAAACCGAACTTAAAATCCAGGAAGCACTTAAAGTGCTGCTGAAAGGCCGCACCTCATTCATTGTTGCGCACCGGCTGTCAACGATCCGCCATGCGGATAAAATCGTCGTGCTTGATCACGGCGAAATCAAGGAAGAGGGCAACCATGCGGAGCTGATGCAGCAGCGAGGAACCTATTACGGACTGATCGAAGCGCAGTTTAGATTTATATAAGAGGGACCTTTTGGAACACGTACGATAAGCGCGGATTTTTGGGACATCTTACAACAAAGTTCTGTAAAATCAATAATCAAAGTGTGAAATTCGACAGACTTTCGGCCTAAAAATAAGGCGAGTTTGTGAACTTTACAGGAAAATGTCGGAGCACTCTTGCATTCTTTCTTTTAAACCCTGAAAATAGTTAATAAGGCGAGATCAAGAAATGAAAAGGCTTAGCCGTTTTATTGATCGCGCCTAGGTATACGGAACATGTATACATTAATAGGGGGGAATTAGGAAGTGGTGTGGGGTGCTCCTTTTTCTGCACATACCATGAAAATGCCGCTGCCGGGCAGTGGCGAAGCAGGAAACAACATCATACGCGATGCCCAGCGAGCGGGCGTTAAGACCATTGCCGTGGATCGATATGCGGATCTTCAGAAAGCGTGGAATACGGCTAGACAAGCCGCCAGTCTTTTAAAAGTGGAGGAATATGATCATGAACAGTAACATCTTGGCCCCTGCTCTGCAAATTCGCAAATCGAATTGCGAATGCGATCTTGAAGCTGTTACGGCATTGATGCGGGAATTGAATTATCCTACGACCATCAATGTGATGCGCGAACGCATCCAGGCTTCTGAGAACAATCCTAAGCTTTGCACAATGGTTGCCGAGCTTGATGGGAAGGTTATCGGGATGGTTGCACTGAACCAGGTGAGATCTTTTGCGAGAAGCGAGACGGCAACGCAAGTTTCGGCTTTGATCGTTTCCAAAGAGCATCGCGGTCAAGGCATCGGCAAACGGCTGATCCGAAATGCGGAAGAATGGAGTAAGGCACAAGGCAGCCAAACCTTGTTCTTGATCAGCGGCAATCGCGTTGAACGGGCACCTGCCCATGCTTTTTATGAACATATCGGTTTTGAGAAAATTGGATATCAATTTGTTAGAAAACTGAAATAATACAGTACATGATGATATGCCCGCCCCTTTTATGGGGGTGGGCGTTTTGTTTTTACGCGGCCCTTACTTCTTAGAGCGTATGACGAAAGGCGTTTTCCTAATGCTGCAAGATCATTAATTTACAACTTTCCATCTCTGAGATAGAATACGTAAATATCAAACCGTAAGCGTTTACAGGATTTTCGCTGCTTATGCCTATATAAGTTGAAATACATAAAAGAACTGGGAACAGCTATATAAGTTGAACTAAAGAAAATGAAAAGGGAAAGCAAGAGGGGGAAATGATTCTGGAGAAGCGGAGCGTTCGCCTTTGTGAGCGGATTTCTACCATAGATGAGGTTCAAATCATAGAAATCTGGGAGCAACAGCGATCGAAAGAACATTTCACCCGGCTGCCTCCTTCCGTTCATAATCATTGGTTCAACTTATATAGTTCAACTTATATAACTTTTCAAACTCTTGCGGTCAATATAGAAAATCAAAAGGATGGATGAAGATGTACAAGCTTTTATTGGTGGAGGACGAGGAAGACGTAAGAGAGGGGCTGGTCGAAGAGATCGATTGGGAGAGCCTTGGTTTTCAAGTAGTCGATACTGCCGAAAATGGCATGGAAGCGACGGAGCTTTTTGAGAAACATATCCCGGATGTGGTGGTCACCGATATTCAGATGCCGTTTATGGACGGACTGCAGCTGGCCGGTTGGATTCGCGAACATTACAGGGCAACCAAGATCATCATTTTGACAGGATACGACGAGTTTGAATATGCGCAGAAAGCGATCAAGCTGCAAATCGACGAATTTCTGCTAAAACCTTTTTCTTCCCAGGACCTGGTGGAGGTTGTGCTGAAGGTTAAAAGGCAAATAGATGATGAGGCAGCCGAAAAAGAAAACATTCATGTCCTAATGGAACATTACCGCAAAAGCATTCCTGTACTCAGGGAGCTTTTTTTGTCTCAGTTGGTATCGCGGAGCATGCCATCCGAGGAAATTCGCGAAAAAAGCGGCAGTTACGGCGTAAATATGGACGGGCAGGGTTTTATGGCATCCGTGCTGCGGATTGATTATGTCCATCACTATGCCGTGCTACAAGAGGAGGGGGAAGAAGGAGGGGCATCCGTATCATTAAAACATTCGGAAGACCGTTACCTGCAGCTGTTTGCCGTATTGAACATCGCCGATGAAATTTGCCGTAGAGTAAGCGGATTTCATGTCTTTATTCATATGGAGGATTGTGTCTTGCTGGCGGCGCTGGAAGAAAAGGATGCGGCCTTGGCGGCGCAGCAAACGCTTGCCGTGCTTGATGAAATCCGCATCAATGTGTACAAGTACTTAAATCTTACCATGACGATTGGTGCGGGAACGGTGTGCCCATACCCCAGCGAAATCCATCAATCGTATCGAAAAGCGGTAGAGGCGCTGGATTACCGGCTCATTCTCGGAAATGACCGTGTCATTTGGATCGGGGACGTGGAAACGGAGCGGAACGAGTCGCTGGTTTTCGATGAATTCAAGGAGCAGTCGCTGATTCGCTGCATGAAGGTAGGGACAGCCGAGGAGCTGGAAGAACTGATCGGGAAAATGTTTGGCGGCATCCCAATCCCCCAGCTTTCGGTTCAGGATTGTCAGGTGTATCTGATGGAAATCCTCGCATGCATCATGAAAGTCGCCAAGGAATTCGGCGTGGAACTTGAAGAATTGTTTGGCGAAGGAGCACATCCATTCGCGGAAGTTTATAAATACAATAATCTGCAGGAGGTTCAACAGTGGATGGGGGCCATTTGTCTTAAACTGATGAACTCCATTGCGCAAGGAAGACAGAGCGGGTATAACCAGCTCGTTGAAAACGCCAAAGAATACATCCGGCTTCATTTTCGGGAAAGCGATATTTCAATCCATAGGGTCTGCCAGCATCTGCATATTAGTACGGGTTATTTCAGCAGCATTTTCAAAAAGGAAGTCAAAATGACTTTCGTCAATTATTTGCTCCAAATTCGCATGGAGACGGCGAAGGAGATGCTCCGATCGACGGATTTGAAAACGTTTGAAATCGCCGAAGCCGTCGGATTTACGGACCCGAATTACTTCAGCTTTTGCTTTCGCAAAAAATTCGGCATTTCACCGAAATCATACAGAAGCGGTTCGGGAGGTGCGGTAAACGATTGAAGATCGAACGCAAAAAGAAACTGTTGAAAGCGCCCCATCTGTCTTTTAAACTTCGCAGCATTCAAACCATCATCACGGTTTCATTTACACTGGTGACTATCTTGGTCGTTATTGCCGTCAGCATCATGCTTTACAACAAATTCGCGAAAACGGCCGAAGAAAACGCCTATCTGAACATTCAGCAAATTATTGAGCAGGTGGATTATCATCTGGAGCTCTATGTTAAGGGGATGCAGGATATCTTTGAGGTCGTGGAGGATCAGATTCATAAGTCGCAAGGCATCACAAGCCCTATTTTGCGGGAACAACTGTCAACGTTGCTGGATACGCGGGAGGATCTGGTATCTGTGGGGCTGTTTTCGCCGGAGGGAAAACTTGTGCTTGATATTCCAAATTTGGAAATGCGGCGCAACACCCGCCTTACGCAGCAAAGCTGGTTTGAATCGGCGCATGTCCATCCGCAGCAGCTTTCATTTTCCGCCCCCCATATTCAAAACTTATACAAAGGCCAATATAAATGGGTTGTTTCGCTCAGCAGGATGATCACGTACCGAGATCATGAGGCAACAAAAAAGGGGATTTTGCTGGTAGACGTCAACTTCCGGACAATCGACGAACTCAGCCGCAAAGTCGCCTTGGGAAAAAGAGGCTACGCCTACATCATCGATGATCTGGGCAATATCGTATATCATCCGCAGCAGCAGTTGATCTACGCAGGTCTGAAATATGAGAATCTGGAGCCGGTTTTTGATTATGCCTACGGGAGCTATACAGACAATCCTGGCGGGGAAACGCGTTATATCACCGTCCGTACGGTTGATCCCATCAAGTGGAAAATCATCGGGGTAGCCTATCCGGATGAAATCGTGACCACCAAAAAAGATTTGAACGAGTTTATTTTCTGGTTTTTGCTGGTTGTTTGTGCGGCGGTGGTCATTCTGGCCGTATTCGTATCCGCCAAGATCGCGCAGCCGCTCCGTAGGCTTGAACAATCTGTACAAAGCGTAGGAGAGGGCGACTTCAGCACGCCGATCCTGGTCAGCGGCGCATATGAGGTCGTGCAGCTTTCCAAGCGGTTTAATTTCATGCTGCACCGCATCCGGCAGTTGATGGACCAGATCATTTACGAACAGGAAGCCAAGCGCAGAAGCGAGCTGGACGTATTGCAGGCCCAGATCAATCCCCATTTTTTATACAATACCTTGAATTCGGTCGTTCGTTTGGCGGAAAAAGGTAAAAAAGACGAAATCGTCGCGACCATCACCTCGCTTTCGAAATTTTTCCGGATCAGTTTAAGCAAAGGCAAAAATATCATCACCCTTGGGGAAGAGCTTGAGCATGTACGGCATTATTTGATCATTCAGAAGATCCGCTTCAAAAATAAATTCAATTACGTCATCGATTATGATATTGAAATTTTGTCATGTCTGACACTGAAGCTGATTTTGCAGCCAATCGTGGAAAATGCCATCGTTCACGGGATTGAAAAAATGTCCGATGAAGGTTACATCCACATTTCCGCCTCGATTCAGGATAGCCGCTTGGTGATTACTGTTTCCGATAACGGTCTAGGCATGTCTCGCCAGGTCATGGACCGGCTTCTGACAGGCGTGAGCCGCAGCGGCGGTTCTGGCGTTGGCGTCCGGAACGTTCATGAACGGATCCGATTGTACTACGGCAAAAATTACGGATTAAGCTTTGAAAGCGAACTGGAAGCAGGAACGACGGTGACGATTACGCTGCCCGTGGAAACCGGCGATGGCGAGACGGAGAAAAGAGGGGTGTCATGAGGAAAATGAGATCGGTCCGAATCAGAATTTGGCTGCTGGTTATCTTGATCGCCATAATGACATCTTGCAGCGGCACGGCCCCAAGTTTGCATGTGCTGGAAAATCCGCTGAATGTGGATATGATCGTCAAGATGGATCACGGCGATTTCTGGAATACGGTCAAAATGGGCGCCGAGGTTGCCGCCAAGGAATATAACGTCAATCTTACCTTCAAAGCTCCCCCGACGGAAAACGATATCGACGAGCAGATACGGCTGGTGGACGAGTCCATCAGGGATCATGCCGACGCCATTATTTTATCCGCGATCGATTATATGAAACTCGCACAAGTGACGGATCGCGCCGCTTATTACAAAATCCCGGTCATATCGATGGATTCGGAGGTGGCTTCCGCGCGGGTCAAATCCATTGTCGGCACGAATAACTATGAAGCCGGGCAGAAGGCGGCGGATAGGCTGATTAAACTAACGGGGGTCGAAAGCCGGATCGGCGTCATGAATTTTGTGAAAGGGGCAAAAAATGCCGACGAGCGGGAACAAGGGTTTATGGATTATGCCGCCCGCTTTCCGGGAGTCGAGGTGGTGGATATCGAATACTGCGATTCCGATGAGGAGAAAGCGAGGCGGTTGACCCGCAAAATGCTGGCTGAGCATCCGGATCTAAGCGGTATAGTTGCCCTGAATGAGATCGCTTCGATTGGAACGGCGGAGGAAATCCGGAGACTGGGATACGGTGAACGGGTCAAACTGATTACTTTTGACAGTACGACCAACGTGATGGAGATGCTTCAGGAAGGTATTGTGCAGGGAACCGTTATCCAAAATCCGTTTAACAACGGCTATCTTGCGGTGCAGCTTGCGGTTCAGGCGTTGGAAGGGATCGAGATTCCCGAGCGGGTGGACACCGGCTCCAAATTGATCGATTTGGATAATATGCTTTGGCCTGAAAACCAGAAGCAGATGTTTCCATTCGTAAAATAATGCGGACTCGCTTTGGGAAGTCATGAGAATTTTTATAGAACAAATGAGAATTTTGTATTCGAAACGAATGCCGGATTCAGCATAATGAAAACGTATCCACGGGATGCGATAAGCGCGATCAAAAATTAATAGACCATTGCAAATCTGATTTACTATTTTTTGATCCGCGCCTAAATCAGCGGATAATCAGGAGGTCATGATGAAGATGAAAAAAATAACTTCCGTATTTCTCGCAAGCGCTTTGCTCGCATCGGTTATGGCAGGGTGCTCAAGCGGGGGCGACAAAAGCGCAAGCGACGCCGGCAAAGGCGGCGGCAGCGGAAAAGAAGCGTCCATCGGCGTAGCGATCTATAAGTTTGACGATACGTTTATGACAGGCGTCCGCAATTCCATTAAAGCAAATGCCGAAGGCGTAGCCAAAGTGGACATCGTAGACAGTCAAAATTCTCAACCGACGCAAAACGACAAGGTGGATCTCTTTATCTCGAAAAAAGCGGATGCGCTGGTCATCAATCCGGTTGACCGAACGGCGGCGGGAGTCATTATCGATAAGGCGAAAGCGGCTAATATTCCGGTGATCTTCCTGAACCGCGAGCCTTTGCCCGAGGACATGAAAAAATGGGATAAAGTTTATTACGTCGGAGCGAAAGCCGAAGAATCCGGCACCATGTCCGGCGAGTTGATCGCCGATTATTGGAAAGCCCATCCGGAAGCGGACAAAAACAAGGACGGCGTGCTGCAGTACGTCATGCTGAAAGGCGAGCCCGGGCATCAGGACGCCGAGCTGCGCACGAAATTTTCCGTCGAAGCGATTGAAAAAGCCGGCATAAAGGTTGAAAAGGTAGAAGAAGACACAGCCATGTGGGACCGTGTTAAAGGCCAGGAAAAAATGGCGGCCTTCCTTGGCGCCCATGGCGACAAAATCGAAGCCGTGCTGGCAAACAACGATGACATGGCCCTGGGCGCGATCGAGGCGCTGAAGGCTGCGGGATATTTCAAGGACGGCAAAACGATCCCGGTTGTCGGCGTTGACGCGACTGCTCCCGCGCTGCAGGCATTGGAGGATGGAACGATGCTTGGCACGGTGCTCAATGACGCGAACAACCAGGGCAAAGCTGTCGTTGCCCTAGCCTCGGTGCTGGCAAAAGGCGAAACGCCTTCCAAAGATAATATCGGTTTTGATATTACGGATAACCAATATGTATGGATCCCGTACAAGAAAATCACGAAGGACAATATCAACGACGCGAAATAAATTCGGCGTAAAAACCATTCTGCCGTGGGAGGCGGCCTGGGGCCGTCTTCATCACGGCATGGATGAGGAGCAGGGAGCGGAAGTCTATGGCTCAAAACATGTATTTATTGGAGATGAACGGGATTTCCAAGGAATTCCCCGGCGTTAAAGCGCTGGACAATGTCACGCTGCAGGTCAGACCCGGGACGGTACATGCCTTAATGGGTGAGAATGGGGCCGGCAAGTCGACCTTGATGAAATGCCTGTACGGTATTTATTCGCCTGATGCGGGCGAGATTATGCTGGATGGCCGGAAGGTACAAATCCATAATTCGAAGGATGCGCTGAATAACGGCATATCCATGATTCACCAGGAACTGCATCCCGTGCCGATGCGAAGTGTCATGGAGAATATTTGGCTGGGCCGTTTTCCTACCAAAGGGATTGGACCCGTTCGTTTTATCGACCATAAAAAAATGCATCAAGAGACGGAGCAGCTTTTTCGCCAGCTTGATATCGATGTGGATCCCGGCACCATCGTGGGCAAGCTGTCGGTTTCCAAGGTTCAGTCGATCGAAATCGCCAAGGCGGTGTCCTTTCAATCCAAGATCATCATCATGGATGAACCGACATCATCCTTAACGAGCGTTGAAGTTGAGCATTTGTTCCGGATTATCCGGGATTTGAAGAAACGCGGCGTCGCCATTATATATATTTCGCACAAAATGGAGGAGATCCTGCAAATCAGCGATGAGGTCACGATTATGCGCGACGGGCAAAGAATCGGCACTTGGCCAGCCAGCCAGCTGACGACGGATCTGATTATTGCAAAAATGGTAGGTCGGGATTTGACGCAGCGTTTTCCGGACCGCGAAAATACGCCGGGAGAAGTCGTGCTTTCAGTGAAGGGCATAACATCACATCTGCCCAAATCCTTCAAGGATGTTTCCTTTGAGCTACGCAAGGGGGAAATTTTGGGCATCGGCGGTTTGGTTGGCGCGCAGCGTACCGAACTGATCGAAGCTCTGTTTGGACTGCGCGGGATATCCACCGGCCAGATCAAAATACGCGGCAAAGAGGTGAAAATCAAATCGCCGGAAGATGCCATTAAGCAGGGCATGGCGCTGCTTACGGAAGAACGGCGCGTTACGGGGATTTTTCCGGTATTGCCCGTCCATGAAAATGCATCGATTGCAAGTCTCGGCAGGTACCGCAAGCTGCTGTTTTTCCTTGACGGCAAGAGAAAACGAAGAGAATCGGATATTATGGTCGAAAAGCTTCGCACCAAAACGCCTACGTCAAGCACGCTGATCATGAATCTTTCGGGCGGCAACCAACAGAAGGTGTTATTGGCCAGGTGGCTTTTGACGGAGCCGGATATTCTTTTGCTCGACGAACCGACGCGCGGGATTGATGTGGGGGCCAAGTTCGAAATCTACACCATTATTCATGATCTGGCGAAGCAGGGCAAAAGCATCATCATGATTTCATCCGAAATGCCTGAGCTGATCGGAATGTCTGATCGAATTATGGTGATGTCGGAAGGGCGCCTTACCGGCATTCTGGATGGCGAGGCCGCTACGGAAGAGGAAATTATGCGGCTGGCCGCGCAGCATTAAGTCATCGAAGGAGGAGAGCCCATGTTGAATATAACCAAAGAGAGGGGCACCACAACGATCCGGGATTTTACGTCCCAGTATGCGATCTATATTGTGCTGGTGCTGCTTGTGATTGGAATCACCATTTATAATCCGTCATTTTTGTCCATGGATTCGCTGCGAAATATTTTGATTCAATCCTCCACCAGAGCGATTATTGCTTTAGGAGTCGCTTTTATTCTGATTACCGCCGGAACGGACCTGTCGGCTGGAAGAATTGTCGGTTTGACCGCCGTTGTTTCAGCTTCAATGCTGCAAACCGCACAGTATGCCAACCGGTTTTTCCCTGATTTGCCGCAGCTTCGATTGTTTGTGCCAATCCTACTGGCTATTTTGGTCGGCCTGGTGTGCGGGCTCATCAACGGGTTGGTGGTTGCCAAGCTGAATGTGCCGCCATTTATCGCGACGCTAGGCACGATGGTTGCCGTATACGGCATCAATTCCATGTATTTTGATATGAAACCGAATAACTCGCAGCCGATTGGCGGCCTGCGCCAGGACTTCACCAATATCGGAACCGGCTCGATCGGAACCGGGCAGTTCTCCATTCCCTATATTGTGTTAATCGCGATATTCGTGGCGTTTATCGTCTGGGTCATCTTCAACAAGACAAAGCTTGGCAAAAACATGTACGCCATCGGCGGCAATGTGCAAGCAGCCAAAGTGTCCGGGATTCATGTCGCTAAATATTTGATTTATATATACATGATTGCCGGCGCTTTGTACGGTCTTGCCGGCGTGCTTGAAGCTTCCAGAACCGGCGGGGCTACCAATAACTACGGCAACATGTACGAGCTTGACGCCATAGCGGCCTGCGTAGTCGGCGGGGTGTCCACGACTGGCGGCATCGGTACGGTGCCTGGCGTGATGGTTGGCGTATTGATTTTTACGATCATCAACTATGGTTTGACTTTTATCGGCATTAGTCCTTACTGGCAGCTGATCGTCAAAGGTATGATCATTGTTGCGGCTGTCGCATTCGACATGCGCAAATATGCTGCCAAGAAATAACAAGCCAATCTTTTTACCGGTTTTGTCTGTTTTGGGATGCCTGATTGAAAGGGGGGATTTAAGCGGTTTTCGCTTGATTCCCCTTATTTTGTGCCGTTCATTCGGCTATCCATCGCCAAGTTTCGGACCCCATCTTTCCGCTATATAGGCTTGATGGAAATTTCCTTCCATTATTTGTGGTCTCCACAATGGAAACAAGCATGTTACAATATTTGCGGAAGTAATGACAACTTTGTAACCAGAACGATTGCGATTCTGAAGAACAGCATGAGAAGGAGATGGATCCATGAAGAACAACAAGATGATTAAGGTTTTGCTCAGCACAGCATCCGCAGCCGTGTTGTCGGTAGGCTTGCTGGGAGCAGGTTCGGCATCGGCAGCTCCGGCACAGCAAGTAAAAATTCCGTTACAAGTAAACATTCAGTCTGCGGACGATCTTCAAGCTTACTTGCAACAGCTGCTGCAAAACAACGGAGGATCTTTCGATTACAAATATCAATTCGAATGCCCAGGTACGGGTCAAACAACGGTGCCTCAGCCAAGCAAGCCGGAAACTTCCAAACCTGCGCCGTCCCAACCTGAAACATCCAAACCGCAGCCTAAACCGTCCCAGCCTGAGACATCCAAACCGTCCGAAACGACCAAACCGGATCAATCGGCTTCCGGTTATGCAGCAGAAGTGATCAAGCTGGTGAATCAGGAGCGCGCCAAAGCCGGCCTGAAACCGCTGACCGAAAATGCAAAACTGTCCAACATGGCGATGGACAAAGCTAAAGACATGAACAACAACAATTACTTTGACCATAACTCCCCAACTTACGGCTCTCCGTTTGATATGATGAAGAAATATGGTATTTCTTTCAGCTACGCGGGAGAGAATATTGCAAAAGGCCAAAAAACTCCATCTGATGTCATGAACGCGTGGATGAACAGTTCCGGCCACCGTGCCAACATTTTGAACGGCAACTACACTACGATCGGTGTAGCTTACTACAACGGATATTGGGTACAAGAATTTATCGCGAACTAATACATGTTTATACAAGCCCGTTTCCTTGATGGAAACGGGCTTTTTCAAGATGATCGGACTTTTAAGTTTTTTTGGGGTCCCCGCAAGGTATTTGGACTAAGCATCGAAGCATAGCCCCCACTCAGTACTTTTGCTCCGCAAAAGCGCCCCTCTTTGAGGGACGCCCTTACTTCTTTCCGATACTCTTTGCGGGGTTATTTAATACATATCCCGGCGGTCGCATTTGCAAATTGAACTTAGAAGTCTTATGTTTATGTACATATGTATCTAACGGAAGAGATTGAATATGTCATCACGCGAAAATGGAGGGATCGGTTTTGAATTCATCGAAGTGGATCTGGCGCATCGTAAGCGTAATCTCCATTCTGGCTTCCCTGCTGCTGCTCGCCGGATTTGTTTATGCGATTCAGGACATACAGTATCCGCAAGCGGGAAAAGAGCTGGCTGCTCCGCAAACAAACCCTCAGGAAGGAGCCGCTGCTGAGAATCCGGGTGCCAAAAAGGAACTGAAAATTGCGGTTATCGGCGATTCGCTTGCCAAGGGAACGGGAGACCATTCCGGCATGGGGTTCGCCAGACGAACGGTCAATGAGCTGTCGGCCAGCACAGGCAAAAAGGTGCAGCTTCTGAATAATCTTGGCATTAACGGCCTCACCACAACGGGGCTCCTGCCGAAGTTGGAAGAGCGCGGAACCCAATATGTACTGGGACAAGCCGACATCATTCTCCTTTCGATCGGGGGTAATGACTTGTTTCGAGGCGCCGACCTTATTTCCAAAGGTAATGCCGGCACCGCTTCAACTGCAAAAAGGCAGGAGCTTGACCCCAAGGATCTTTTGAAGGGGCTGCCGAAAGCTTCCACGCAGCTTAAAGCCATATTGGAACGAATCCGTGCCATTAATCCGGCTGCGACCATTGTCTATGTCGGCCTATATAATCCGTTTGGAGATATGCAGGAACTGCAGATCCCAGGCAACCAGGCGGTGGCGTCTTGGAACCAAACGGCGCTCGAGACGATGAACCATTACAGCAACATGACTCTTGTGCCGACTTTCGATATTTTTCAGAATCATTTGGATAAATATTTGTCTTCGGACCATTTTCATCCGAATGGCGACGGGTATCAGCAAATTGCGGTACGGATTGTACAAGGGCTTCATTGACATATAGTGCGTGTGTGAACAACCTTATTTTCACATACCGGAAGCGAAAGGAGCGAAGAGAATGTCTGCGGCGGAATCTGCGCGAAAGGGCAGTATCGTTTTATCGGTTGAGCATGTGAAGAAAAAAATCGGACGGAAATGGATTATTGAGGACGTGACGTTTGATGTCCGGCAGGGTGAAATTTTCGGGTTTTTGGGTCCGAACGGTGCAGGGAAAACGACCACGATCCGTATGCTGGTGGACTTGATCAAGCCGAGCAGCGGCATTATCAAAGTATGCGGTTTTGACGTGAACAAACAGCAGGAACAAGCGCTTCGCTATGTCGGTTCGATCGTCGAAAATCCCGAAGTCTATACTTATTTGACGGGGTGGGAGAATCTGGAGCATTTTGCAAGGATGCAGCCCGGCATTGACAAGGAACGGATTCAGGAAGTCGTGGATATTGTCAGGCTGGATCAGCGGATTCATGACAAGGTGAAGACTTATTCGCTTGGCATGCGGCAGCGGCTTGGCATTGCGCAAGCGCTTCTGGGTAGGCCGAAGCTGCTGATTCTCGACGAGCCGACAAACGGTCTTGATCCCAAAGGCATCAAAGAACTGCGACAATTCATCCGCGAACTTGCGGAAGGGGGCCTTGCCGTTTTCGTTTCGAGCCATCTGCTGAGCGAAATCCAGCTTTTATGCGATCGGGTGGCGATCATCAGCCGCGGGCGAGTTCTGGCTGTCGGCGAGGTAGGGGAACTAGTGGCTGCGAACGCGAAATACGTGATTTGGGACTTGGAGCCTGCCGAAGAGGGAAAACGCGAGCTAGAGGCCTGGCATGGCGTCGAGATCATCGAGGAAGTGGATGCGGTGCTGGATGATACGATTATCGCCGGCATGAGCGCAAACTCCATTGTCACCGCCATGAATGAAGAGGATATTGCGAGCGCGGTATCCCATCTGACTTCTTCGGGAATTCTTGTTCAGGGGGTACATAAAATTAATCCGACTCTAGAGCAGCTGTTCCTGAAAATGACGGAAGGTGAGAACATTGATTAGCGTATTGCCACTGATCAAGAATGAAACCATTAAAATTGTCAAAAAGAAGCGATTTTATGTGATTTTGCTGATTCTGGCGGTGCTCGTTCCGATGTTCGTTTATGCACAGATGCGTTCTGCCGAGCGGACGCGGGAAAAATTTGCGGGCGACTGGCGGCTTGAAGTTCAGCAGCAAATAACGGATAATGAGAATTCGCTGGCAAGTGATCGGGTGCCGGATGAATGGAAGAAATTCAGGAAAATTTTCGTGCAGCAGCTTCAATATTACCTGGACCATGACGTCAACCCGAATGCACCGAACGGGGTTACGTTTACGCGCGAGTTTATGAATAATTCCATAAATTTGTTCATTCCTCTTCTCATCATGGCCATTGCTTCCGATATAGTATCCGGGGAGAGAACAAGCGGAACGATCAAAATGCTGCTGACGCGTCCCGTGAAAAGGTGGAAAGTGCTGCTCAGCAAGCTGATTACGCTTTTTATGTTTACTTCGCTGATCATCGTTTCCGCTTTTATCATTACCTACGTTGTATCGGGCGCCGTGTTTGGTTATAAAGGTTTTGAACTGCCGGTCTTTACAGGATTTCAAATTTCAGGCTCCGATGTCGACATGGCAGCGGTGCATGCGGTTCCGCAGTGGAAATATTTGCTGATGCAGGGCGGGCTGATCTGGTTTGTCGGGCTAGTTATAGCCTCGCTTGCATTTATGGTGTCCGTTCTGGTCCGAAGCACTGCGGCAAGCATCGTGGTCATGATGGCGTCGCTGATTGCCGGAACGATACTCACCAATATGGCAGCCGCTTGGAATAGCGCCAAATATCTGTTTATGGTGAACTTGAAACTCACTGATTATCTGTCCGGAACGCCGGCTCCAATCGAGGGCATGAACCTGACGTTTTCGCTAGCGGTTTTGTCCGCATGGGCGATCGCCGCGATCGCAATCTCATTCCTTGTCTTTACGAAAAGGGATATCTTGAATTAAAATGGACAAGTATAACAAAACATCTGTTTGCATTTTAGGATTTATGATCCTACATAAAGAAGCACAAAGGGGGAGCATGAATGGTCGAGCAGATCGATATGTTTGCGGAGTCTTCGCAGGGTGGCGGCAATAAAAGCAGCCACAGCGGATACGAGGCAGACGACATTCAAGTGCTCGAAGGCCTGGTTGCGGTTCGCAAACGGCCAGGTATGTATATTGGCAGCACGAGTACATCAGGACTTCATCATCTGGTATGGGAAATTGTGGATAATGCCGTTGATGAGCATTTAGCCAAATACTGCACGAGAATCGATATTCATTTACACAAAGACGGTTCCATTACCGTCATTGATAACGGACGAGGCATTCCGACAGGAATGCATAAAACCGGCATACCTACGCCGCAGGTTGTATATACGATCCTGCACGCGGGGGGGAAATTCGGCGGCGGCGGATATAAAAAATCAGGCGGCCTGCATGGTGTCGGCGCATCCGTCACCAACGCGCTGTCCGAATGGCTGGAGGTTGAAATCTACCGCGACGGCAAAATCCACCGTCAACGCTTCGAATATTGGCAGGACAAAAACGGCAAGGAACATGTCGGCGAACCGGTAACAGGACTCGAAGTTTTGGGGAATACCAACAAGACCGGAACGAAGGTTACGTTTAAACCTGATATCCGGGTCTTCCAAAACGGAATCCAGTTTAACTATGATACATTGGCCGAGCGTTTGCAGGAAATCGCTTTCCTGAACTCCGGTTTGCGCATCATACTCAAGGATGACCGTTTTAATCGCATGGACGAGTTTTATTATGAGGGCGGTGCCAGCCAATTTGTCGAGTTCCTCAATGAGGGCAAGGATGTTCTTCATGACGTCATCCATTTTTCCGGTGAAAAGGACGACGTGGAGGTGGAGGTAGCTCTGCAGTATAACGCAGGGTATACCGAAACGCTGGCTTCTTTTGTCAATTCGATCCCGACGCGGGGCGGCGGGACGCATGAAACGGGCTTTAAAACGGCATACACCCGCATCATGAACGATTATGCGCGGAAAAACCATATGCTCAAAGAGAAAGACAAAAATCTTGAAGGCAATGATCTTCGCGAAGGCATGATGGCGGTGATCAGCGTCAAAATGGCTGAGGTTGAATTCGTCGGACAGACGAAAGACCAGCTCGGAAGCGCATCTGCCCGCAGTACGGTGGATGCCATCGTCACCGAGAAGATGCAAATTTTCCTTGAGGAGAATCCGCAGGTTGCACAAACCTTGATCAAAAAAGCGATTCAAGCTTCCAAAGCGCGCGAGGCGGCCCGCAAAGCCCGCGACGACATGCGCAGCGGCAAGAAGCGGAGCGAGGGAACAAGCCTCGGAGGCAAGCTGAGCCCGGCTCAATCCAAGGATTTCACCCGTACGGAGCTGTTTGTCGTCGAAGGGAACTCTGCCGGCGGGTCGGCCAAGCAGGGCCGGGACTCCAAAATCCAGGCAATCCTTCCGCTGAAGGGAAAACCGCTTAATCCGGAAAAAGCCAAGCTCGCGGACATTATGAAAAACGAAGAGTACCGCACGATCATTAATGCGATCGGAGCCGGCATCGGGACCGAGTTCGAAATCGAGGACAGCAATTACTCGAAAATCATCATTATGACGGATGCCGATACGGACGGGGCGCATATTCAAGTGCTTCTGCTGACGTTCTTTTATCGCTATATGAAACCTTTGATCGATGAAGGCCGCGTATACATCGCCCAGCCTCCGCTTTACAAGATTACGAGCAAATCGGGCAGACATGAAATTGTACGTTATGCATACAGCGACGAGCAGCTGCAAAATTATCTCAAGGAATTCGGCAAAAACTACGAACTTCAGCGCTATAAAGGTCTTGGCGAAATGAATCCCGAACAGCTGTGGGAGACGACGATGAACCCGGATACCCGCACGCTTCTGCAGGTCCAAATTGAAGATGCGGCCAAAGCGGAACGCCGCGTGTCCACGCTGATGGGAGACAAAATCGATCCGCGCAAGCGCTGGATCGTGGAAAATGTCGACTTTAGAGAGCTCGAGGAATAGAAGGTGAATCGATGAGTTTATCAGAACAATTTCTGCCGGCTTATCTGGAAGAGGTCGTTGGAGACCGCTTCGGCCGGTATTCCAAATATATTATTCAGGACCGCGCCATTCCCGACGTTCGCGACGGGTTGAAGCCCGTGCAGCGGCGTATTTTGTACGCCATGTACGAATCGGGCAATACGCCGGATAAAGGCTACCGCAAATCCGCCAAAACCGTCGGCGACGTCATGGGCAACTATCACCCGCATGGAGACAGTTCCATCTACGACGGGATGGTGAGAATGGCCCAGCCGTGGAAAATGGGGCATGTGCTCGTCGACGGCCACGGCAACTGGGGGTCTATCGATGATGACCCGCCGGCGGCCATGCGTTATACCGAAGCGCGCTTATCGCCGATCGCGATGGAAATGCTGCGGGATATCGATAAACGGACCGTCCAATTCAAAGACAACTTTGACAATACGGCCAAGGAGCCGGTAGTGCTTCCATCCCGTTATCCGAACTTGCTCGTAAATGGCGTCAGCGGGATATCGGCAGGGTTTGCAACGGAAATCCCGCCGCATAATCTGCGCGAAGTCATCGATGCCTGCGTGGCCGTGATGCAAAAGCCGGAAATTGAGCTGGATGAAATCATGACCTTTATCAAAGGGCCGGATTTTCCAACCGGCGGTATGATTATGGGCGAAGAGGGCATCAAAGAGGCCTACCGTACAGGTAAGGGCCGTATCTATCTGCGCTCCAAAACCGAGATAGAGTTTTTGCGCGGCGGAAAACAGCAAATCGTCATTAGTGAAATCCCTTATCAGGTCGTCAAATCCCGGCTGGTCAGCCAAATGGAAAGCATCCGTCTTGAGAAGAAGATTGACGGCATCGCGGAGGTTCGGGATGAAAGCGGACGCGACGGTTTGCGCATCGTCGTTGAAATCAAGAAGGAAGCGGATGCCCAAGGCATTTTGGCATATCTGTTGAAAAAGACGGATCTTCAGGTTACCTATAACTTCAACATGGTATCCATTGTCAATAAGGCGCCGCAGCAGCTTGGATTGAAAGCCATGCTGGAGGCATACATCGAACATCAACGCGAAGTGGTGTCCAATCGTACCCGTTTTGAGTTGGAAAAGGCTGAAGACCGCGCCCATGTGCTCGAGGGTCTGGTCAAGGCACTGAACATTCTGGACGAAGTGATCGCGGCGATTAAAGCGTCGAAGAATCGTCAGGACGCGCAAAACAATTTGCAATGGATGTTCGGATTTACGGAACGGCAAGCGGATTCGATCCTGACGCTTCAATTGTACCGTTTGACGAATCTGGAGATTACAACGCTGCAAAAAGAGCTGGGAGAACTGCTGAAGAAGATCGACACATTGCGTGCGATCCTTCAAAGCGATAAAAAGCTGATTGCCCTGATCCGCAAGGAATTGCTTGAAATCCGCGATAAATACGGCATTGACCGCAGAAGTTCGATCCAGGAAGAAGTGGAAGAAATCAAGGTCAATCTTGAGGTTATGGTCAGCTCCGAGGATGTGCTTGTAACCTTGTCCAATGACGGATACATCAAGCGGACAAGCATGCTGTCCTTTACAAGATCCGGAGGAGAATTGGGCAGCTCGGGCGTGAAGGAAGGCGACTTTATCTCCAAGGTATACGAGATTAACACGCTCGATAATCTGTTGATCTTTACGCAAAAGGGACAATATTTCCTGCTACCGGTGCATCAGATTCCGGAATTTAAGTGGAAGGATCCCGGGACTGCGATCGTCAACGTGATCAACATGTCCAAGGAAGATATCATCGTGGATGTGATTCCGGTGACGAATTTCGAAGAACCGGACCGCTCGCTTGTTTTCATCACCAAAAAGGGCCAAGTGAAGCGTACCGAATTAAAAGAATATGTCACCAACCGCTCCGGGGCGGTAGCTGCCTGCAAGGTCGGTGCAAATGATGAAATTATCAAGGTTGCGCTCAGCGACGGAACCAAGGATATTTTGCTTGTCAGCAAGGATGGCATGAGCATCCGTTTCAGAGAGCAGGAGGTCAACGCCATGGGCCGCGTATCGGCCGGCGTAAAAGGCATTCAGCTGCGTGAAGACGATGAAGTGGTGTCTGCATTATGGGTTGAAGAAGATGAAGGAGAGATTCTGACGCTAACCGATCTCGGTTATGGGAAGCGTTCCTTGCTTGCGGATTATCAGCCGCAGAGTCGGGGAGGCAAAGGCCTTCAAACCTTCGAGTTTAAGGAAGGCAAACGGGTGAAGCCGAATGGCAGCCGGATAGCCGGGGCCTTCTACTGCCGCGAGCCGATCGAAATTACCGCAATCAGCCGCGATGGCCAAAGTTATTCGTTCAGTTCCGAACAGGCCCCGATCATGGAACGCAAATCGACAGGAAAACTGCTTGTTCATCTGGAGAAAAAAGACGAAATTTCGATGCTGCTGGAACACCCGGAAACATCTTGATTTTTCCCGTCATATTTTTGTGAAATGGCTCGAAAAAAAGTATCTTCGCCCTTCCGGGCGGAGATGCTTTTTTTCAGGATTTTGCAAAATTCGATTCCGTACTCTCCAAAAAAACAATATATAGACAAACTTAACCGTTTTGAGCTATGTTTGCCTTATTAAAGCTCGCTTTTTGCAAAATTCTCGAATATAATTTTTTTTGCTGCGAGGAAGGAATTGGCTCGAAATAGGCGAAAATTAATCCTGTAAAAGATTGCTGGCGAAAGGAAGGTATAACCCGTGCAGACTTCCGAATTTGCAAAAATATGGTCTAAACTGAGCAAAGATTACAAGATACATATGGAGAATGAACTGGCTCCTGCGCTTACTGAAGCCCAGCTTGTGGTACTCGAGGTGCTCGGGGAGCATGAACGGATGAAACCCTCCGAATTGACGCCGCTTTTGGCGACCAGTCCGGCTGCGGTAACGATGCTCCTGGACCGGATGGAGAAAAACGAGCTGATCGAACGTGAACGTGATGCAAACGATCGCCGGATCGTATGGGTATCCATTTCGAAGAGAGGACGCCAAGAGGTGGAACGCGGCTTGCAAATCCGCGACGCCTTTCTTGCAGGTATTTTATCGCGCATTTCCGCGCATAACCAGCAGCTCCTGATTTATTTATTGGGCAAACTAACCATGGTGCCATAAGTATAGGCGCAATAGAATAAACGTAGAGGAAGACAGCCAGATGAACGATGCAACGATTTTGAAAAATCCCAAAACGAGAAAACTGCTTTTCAGTGCCGGCTTCAGCTGGCTTTTTGATGCGATGGATGTCGGCATCATCTCTTTTATCGTTACGGCATTAAGCTTGGAATGGAAGTTGTCCCCGCAGGATGTCGGCATCCTGACGAGCATGAACTCGGTAGGGATGGTATTCGGCGCGGCTTGCGCCGGTTATTTGGCTGACCGATTTGGCCGCAAAAAAGTGCTGCTGTGGACATTGCTCATTTTTTCGATCGCCAGTGGACTATCCGCCTTGGCTTCGAGCTTCTGGGTTCTTTGCTTGCTGCGCTTTATTGCGGGAATCGGACTTGGCGGCGAACTGCCGGTCGCATCGACGCTTGTTTCCGAGAGCATGCCGGCAAACCAGCGCGGACGCGCGGTTGTCCTGCTAGAAAGCTTCTGGGCCGGCGGTTGGCTGGTTGCAGCCCTTATCTCGTATTTTCTGATTCCGGCCTACGGCTGGCAAATCGCGTTTGTGATCGGAGCGCTTCCGGCGCTATATGCTTTATATTTGCGGCGTGCGATTGACGATTCACCTCTCTATCAGAGCGGGAAGTCAATGGCCCGAGCGTCTTTTGCAAGCAAACTGGGATCGATATGGACGCGCAAACACAGCCGCACTACGCTGATGTTGTGGATATTGTGGTTCACTGTAGTGTTTTCTTATTACGGCATGTTTCTTTGGCTTCCGTCTGTCATGACGATGAAGGGTTTCAGCTTGATCAAAAGTTTTGAATATGTGTTGATCATGACGCTGGCGCAGCTTCCGGGTTATTTTACGGCGGCGTATTTTATCGAGAAATTCGGCAGAAAATTCGTGATGATCACGTATTTGATCCTGACTGCGGCGAGCGCGGCCTGGTTCGGCAGCGCCGAATCGGCGGGCATGCTGATGGCGGCGGGTATCTGCCTTTCGTTTTTTAATCTGGGTGCATGGGGCGGCTTATATGCATATACACCGGAACTTTATCCCACCTCGGTTCGCTCAACGGGAGTTGGCCTGGCTACTTCAGTCGGACGGATTGGCGGAGTCATTGCTCCTTTCCTTGTAGGTTATATGGTGCAAAACCATATCCATATCAATACAATTTTTATGATGTTTTTTGCGATCATTTGTATTGGTGCTTTAGGCGTCCTGTTCCTCGGAACGGAAACCAAAGGCAAGGAATTAGCCGACTAAAAACTTGCTGACCGATATCGGTTTAAAAGGGGTAGTACCAGCGTCGCTGTCACCAAGGGCAAAGTAGATGGAACTATATGTTATACTACACAATGTAGGCGACCGGAAAAGATCCGGCCGCCTTCGCTATGTTAACGGGCAGGACTTAGGTTTTGTTATCCTTGATTGTTGGTTATTGGTCAAAAGAAAAACCGCCAATCATTAGGCGGCGATGCATTACTTATAGTCGCTAACTTCAGGCCTTATTTTGTGGAAAATTACTTTCTGTTACCCATCCGCTAAACTAACGGTGTTCATCGGAAGGCATTAATTCGTACAAGCTGCGCACCTCGCACCGAAGCGTATCGGCGATCGAAATTGCGTACTTAAGAGACATCACTCTTTTATTGTCGATAAAGTCGTCCAGCCGCTCCCGTCTCACCCGCAGTTCCTGCGCCAGCCGTTCCAGCGGCATTCCTGCTTCCTGAAGCCTTTCTTCCAGCAGGCAACGGCCAAGTTCGTACTTCAATATGCATACGCTCCTCTCGGATAAAATCGCCCAACGAATCTTATGATTTCCTTTCCGCTTTAGCTTCATCCCCGGCATGGATCCCGGGAATCGGTCTCAAGTAGCAGTTCACCCGAGTGAGGGAAAAGTTTTTTCCTCTTTTTATGAACCAAAACACGGGAACTGGTGAATAAGAAGTGTAAGGAAAAAACGAGGAGGTCTTTGAAGTGAAAGAAAGCCGGCATTTTCCAATATCCAAGGAAGGAGGTTCAGTTGATTTTGAAACACTTGTTCAACCTCACTTAACTAGCGCGTTTCGAGTCGCTTTTTTGATCGTCCATGATTACCATCTAGCTCAGGATGCCGTTCAAGAAGCACTATGGGAAGCGTATCAATCACTTTATCGATATGATAAACGAAAAGGGACATCGTTTCGAGCTTGGTTTATGAAAATTGTGACGCATCGTGCACTTAATATGGTGCGTAGAAAGAAAAAAACGGAAGAATATATGGACTCTATTGACCCTGGGCAAAACCCATTGGAGAGTATTCTTCAAAAGGAGAAAGAGCAACAGATTTGGCGAGCGATTCAGTTGATGACGCCGAAGCATCGCTCTGTAGTTATTCTTTACTATTATGAAGAGTTTAGTATAGCTGAAATTGCAAAAATTCTGGGTGTGTTTGAGGGAACGGTAAAATCAAGGCTACATAAGGCCAGAAAGTTAATTGCTGAAAAGATACAAGTTAAGAAAGAAACTCAGGTAATTACCGAGATAGGAGTGATCATGCATGACTAATCTTGACAACCAGATTACACAAACTCTAAAAAAGGTAGCTGGAGAATTGGATCAGCCTAATTTTGCGATGCCTGCAGCCTATAAAAGAAAAAGGTCGCGTCTACTAGGAACTTGGGTACTTCCCGTCTCCATTAGCTGCGTTTTGCTTTTAACGATTTCAGTGAGTCCTACCTTTGCGGACTATGTTAAATCGTTATTTGATGGTTCTGATAAAGAACTGCAATATGCAGCACAGAAGGGTTTTTCACAGAAGGTAAATGCTTCTGTTACCGATCGGGGCTATACTCTTGAAATAGAGGAGATATTGGCGGATCCAATGAGAATTGTGGCCGTTTATTCGATCAAGGATCAGCAAAATAACTTTATTCATCCGGATAAGTTTCACATAAGTAACGTAGAGGTAACAGATTTGAAAGGGAAGGTCATTAAAGAAACTAAAATATATCAGTTAGAAAAGCAAGAAAATTACGGATATCTCACTCTAAAAAAACCCGGGGAAACAGAAGAGCGGAAGCTTGTATTACAGTTCGAGGGAAATCAGATCGACTCTGTTAAAGGAAATTGGGCCTTAAAGATTCCTTTTGATTTAGAAAAAACAACGAAGGCTTCTCAGGTGCTGGCAATCGATAAGACGTATACCACACCACAGGGACTGCAAATTAATCTAAACAGCATTATGCAATCACCGACTGCTGCTCGTGTGGATTATGAAACGAAATGGACGGAAGAGGCACAGAAAAGATTAGTAGAGGAAAGCAAACAAGTGAAAGGAAAAGTAGATTCAGCCGATCCTTATGTTCGCTATGATGATTTTAAACTGAATTTTCATGTTGAAAATGAAAAAGGAGAAAAAGTAAATGATTTAACTAGGGCGCTTGATAATCCAAGCAAGGCCGTGGGAGAACACGGTCATTCTAATCGGAGTTATGGATTTGCCCCACTGTCTCCTGATCATCAGTATATGCTGGTATTGGATTCTTTAGAAAAAACAGAACCGTATGAGCTGGGCGTATCATTTGAGCCAAAACAGCTTGCCGAAAAACCCGTAAGAGTAGATAAGGATGGCAAAACGATTGAGATCAAGTCAGTAACCTTTGACGAACCATTAAATGAAGCATCTCCAAAGAATGAGAAGCACGCTACTATTTTACTGGAAGCTTATTTAAAGGATATATCATATATTAATATAGCGGATACGATTTTAATGGATGATGATACAAATAAAATTATTAATCGTTTTGGTTGGACTATCAAGGATGAAAAGGGCAAAATATACGATGTAACAGGCGGAGATTTTAAAATGATCGGAAAGGATGAACAAGGCAGAAACCATATCCGAATGAAATTGCAAAGTTATGAAATGAAAGAACTTCCTCAAAAGCTCAGTCTTACTTCAGAATTGGCAAGAAAAAGCTACGACCTGGATTGGAAAGTACCATTGCCAATGCCAAAAGAAGACAAATAAGACACTATAGGTTTGGCGCATTTTAGGAGTACATTATTTGAAGGGGCGAAGGTAGCGATACAGCTCGATCGCTATACGTTCACGAAGCATGGGCAGCCGACCGTTACCGCGCTCGTCAATCCGAAAGGGACATTCCATACATTCGAGCAACAGCCGATGAAGGGCCTGAAAAATTAAATCTCAGTACGATGAAATCATAATAAGATCACAATAAGCTGCAAACCGAACAAAGGATCTGTTGGAAAGGTAGAAAACTACCGCCAGGCAGATCCTTTTTCAGTTGCCCTCCTTCGCGCAATATAAAACTCAATCAAAAGGGTAACTTTATATCCATTAACATAATCCTAGGGGGTTATTTTACGTTCTATGGCCCCCTTATCAAAATATTCAATGATAAAATATACGAATAGAGGTTTGTGAAAATGGAGTGCTTTGAATTATAATTAAATATGTTGCAGTTTGGCACATCATAAATTGCCTCGATCCGGAACGGCCGAAACCGATTTTTAGAGATTCGGTCTTTCCAGCTAGACAGGCGCGATCAGGAAAATGGCTGCTAATACAATCAAATTGGTCTATTTTTTCTTGATCGCGCCCAACATCGAAACGGAGGGGAACGGTTTGCAGCTAATTAACCCGCAAAAGGTTCAGGAGCTTATTGACAAACTAAAGGATCAGAATCTTTATATACATCTTGAAATGACGACTGGCGCTTATGCCTCGCATCATGATGAATCCAAATTTACGGCGTCCACGTTCATCAAAAACGGAGTTGTCCGCTACAGCCAGGGTTCGATTGCCGGTTTTGGGCCTTATCGCGTCGGCCTGAAATTGGAAGAGGGCTGGATTTATTCGCAGGGACTTACGCATTTTGACGAAAATGAAACCGAACGCCTTATCATGGCCGGGCATGACAGCGAAGGAAAATTGGTTGTTGCGCTGCAGTTGGGCAAGGAGCCGTTCTAATTTTGAAACATAAGCGGGCACAGCATAGAAAGGGTGAATAGACATGAAAAATCATATACTGGTCGTATTTCCGCATCCGGATGATGAATCATTCGGAACTTCGGGAACTTTGGCCAAACGGATCCATGAAGGTGCCCAGGTGACCTACGCGTGCCTGACGCTCGGGGAAATGGCGCGGAATATGGGCAAGCCGCTGATGGCTAATCGGGTGACCTTGCCGGAATTGCGGCGGAAGGAACTTGCGGAGTCCTGCCGGTCGATCGGCATTCAGGATGTACGTTTGATGGGGCTGCATGACAAAACGATCGAATTTGAAGATCAACATATGCTGGACGGCATGCTGCGGAATTTGATCGACGAACTGAAACCGTCGCTCATTATTACATTTTATCCGGGCTACAGCGTCCATCCGGATCATGACGCCACAGGCGCGGCCGTGATTCGTACCGTATCCGCGATGCCGAAGGAAGAGCGGCCGGTCGTGAACTGCATCGCCTTCTCGAAAGGCTGCGAGAAAATTCTCGGCAAACCGGATGTGTTGGTGGACGTAAAAGACTACCTTCCTAACAAGTTCGGTTCGATCAGGGCGCACAGCTCCCAATTCCGCTGGGAGGACATGCTCGGAAACTATACGGAAAACGATGAAGCCGTTAAAGCCCGCTTCAGCACGGAACGTTTCTGGACTTATCATTTTGAATAAGCTAATATCTTCTTACGCAGACTTTGAACCTCGCGTTTATCACATGCCGAAAGGTGAGATGAGAAGAGATGAGCAGAGCTGAGATGGGAAGAGATGAGGAAAGCGGAGAAATGAAGCGGAAACAGCTAAATAACGAGATACCTTCGTCGGAAACAAGGTTGGACCGGATCGTCTTTATCGGCAGAACATTTGAGGAGTATATGCGTATGTTCGATCTGGATGAGCAAGCGCTTGAAGGGCGGAGCATATTGGATTGCCCGGCGGGAGCTTGTTCGTTTACGGCTCATGCCGGCAAGCGGGGCTGTCAAGTGACGGCTGCGGATATTGCTTACTATCATGATTATGATAAGCTGGCGATGAAGGGGCTTCAGGACATCGGCCATGCGATGGAACATGTCGGATTGGAACAAGACCGGTATCTTTGGGCGGAGTTTGAAAATGTGGAAGATCTTCGCGATGAGCGCGGCAGGGCATTGCGGGATTGCGTGGAGGATATGGAGCTTCATCCGGACAGATATGTCCCGGCGACGCTTCCCGTGCTCCCGTTTGCGGCGGAACAGTTTGATCTGACGTTGTCGGCCCATTTTTTGTTTACGTATTCCGACCGTCTGGATGGCGAATTCCATTTGAACACTTTGCGTGAGCTGTTTCGCGTAACCAGGCAGGAGATTCGGATTTTTCCCTTGGTGGATCAAAGCGGCAGGCAATCTGAGCATTTGGATCCTCTCATCTCGTTTGCCGATAGCAAAGGGTGGGGGGCTGAGCTTAAGGCCGTACCATATCATTTTCAGCGGAATGCAAACCAGATGTTGATTCTGCGCAAGCAGCTAAAATAATGAAGATTGTGATTATATGAAGTGGGGCGAGGGTTTAAAAGTTTGTATGGAACGCATCTCGTTTGTGACGGTGCAGCAGCATGGGATATTTCCCGTGCTGCTTTTTAGGTTGTAGAATTCAATTGGATTCGAAGGATTCAAACGATTCAATGGGATCGACAGGGACCGGTGGATTCTAACGGACACCATGGACGTTAAATCGCTTTAAATGGCGGTTTTTAATTTCTAACGGACACCACAGTCCTTAATTGCTCCAAAGCAGGGGTGAAAGTGGGGATTTCCACCAAATAACTGCATCTGTGTCCGTTAGAAATCAAAATGTCCGAAATTGGCCTTTATAGCGGCCGCTGTGTCCGTTAGAAAATCAAAGCCCATTTTGGAACATCCCTTAACGCGCATGCGCGCAAAAAAAAGAAGCCATCTCACGATTTGGTATACCACCTCATCCGGGAATGGCTTCTTCAATGATTGCCCGCCAACATGCGGGATGATTTACGCGGTGCAAATCTTCACCTAACGGAGCGCGGGTTGACCTTGGCGAATGCATGCCGGGTTTCACTAGCCTTCTCTAACGGCGCGCAATGCTATGCACCGATAAGCGGATCGGACACACCAGCCGAGTTACAGCAATCGGCTCAGAACCGTATCCTCCCATTGGTTCCATGGAAATTCGGATGGAGGAAGGGAGTTTAGCACGACATCCTCTTTGGTTACCGGATGCGGGAAACCTACCGTAACGGACCAAAGGGCAATTTGCTGCCCGGGTTTATTGACACGGCTTCCATACTTCTGATCACCGTATAAAGGGCAGCCCGCGTGATTCATTTGTACGCGGATCTGATGGGATCTTCCCGTATGAAGCACGATCTTAACGAGGCTGAAAGAGCCGCCGGTACCGAGAACTTCATAATCGAGCACGGCTTCCTTCGCACCGGGGGTTCCGCGGCCTACGACCGAAACCGTGTTGGTTTTCGAATCCTTCAGAAGCATGTCCTTAAGCGTTCCCCGCGCTGCCGGCAGCTGTCCATGAACGACGGCTGCATAGACTTTGCTGAAGCTGCGGCTGCGGACGGCTTCCGACAAGCGGGAAGCGGCCTTGGACGTTTTGGCGAAAATCATGGCTCCGCCGACAGGCCGGTCCAATCTGTGGACCAGGCCCAGATAGACGTTGCCTGGCTTATTGTAACGTTCTTTGATATCATCCTTCAGCAGAGTCAGGAGATCCGGATCTCCTGAAACATCCGCTTGGGTTGGAATATTGACAGGCTTTACAATTCCAAGCAGATGGTTGTCCTCGTAAATAACGGGTATTTGGGAAACCGATTCATGACTCATGGCTTGTTACGACTCCCAGCGGCCCAGAATTCCGCAAGGCAGATGCAGTCCGGAAGCAGTGATCGGAAGCCCCAGTTCTCCGCAAGATATTTTGCCGCCATAACGCTGTCCGGCAGTCATGGACAATATATTATGGAGCACGGTTGGAGAAATGCCTGTCGTATAGGAGTTAATCAGCATAAACAGCGGCTGATCGGACATGATGGACATGCAGCTTTCAACGAATGGATACAGGCTTTGCTCCAGCTTCCACATTTCCCCGCCGGGTCCGCGTCCATAGGAAGGCGGGTCCATGATGATGGCATCATAACGATTGCCTCTACGCTGTTCGCGCTGGACGAATTTGAAAACGTCATCGGTGATGAACCGGACCGGACGGTCGCCGATACCCGACAGCTGCAAATTTTCCTTGGCCCATTGCACCATGCCTTTGGCGGCGTCGACATGGACGACTTCGGCGCCGGCATATGCCGCGGCCACTGTCGCTCCACCGGTATATGCAAATAAATTGAGCACTTTGATCGGCCGTTTGGCCGCAGCGATTTTGTCCATCATCCAGCGCCAGTTGGCAGCCTGTTCCGGGAACAGTCCCGTATGTTTGAAATTGGTCGGGCGGATATAAAATTTGAGCTGATCATAAGATATGGTCCAACGATCGGGGAGCTTTTTTTTCAAATCCCACTGGCCTCCGCCGGACGAGCTTCTATGATAATGGCCGTGAACCTCGCGCCATTTTGCGTTTTCGTTTTTAATCGGCCAAATGATTTGCGGATCCGGTCTGCGGAGAATGACGTCTCCCCAGCGTTCCAGCTTCTCACCTGATCCCGTATCCATTAATTCGTAATCTTGCCAGTCACGGGCTACATACATTGTTTAATCCATCCTTCTATGCAATTTTTCAATATGGAAATACATATGTGTTCTATTGTACAACATTTGGCGGCATCAATGCACTTCATAGGAAACAAGATATACTTGATAGGGCTGTACCCCAAACTAATCATTATCCACTTGAATAGGATGAGTAGAATATGAATTCAAAGGAGGGCCTCGCCTGTGCCGGCAAAAAACGGAAAGCAGTTCATCGACCGTATCGATCTTGCCAAACCGAGCGTTTGGTTTCGTGGAGAAGAAGTTGGCGGGAGGCTTTCGGAACATCCTGCTTTTCGTGGACTCATGTCTACCCAGGCGGAGCTGTACGATATGCAGAACCACCCCGATTTCAAAGATCGTATGACGTATCCATCGCCAACCACCGGCGATCCGGTCGGATTATCGTTTTTACAGCCCAAGACCAAGGAAGATTTGGCGAAACGCAGGGAGATGATGATGCTTTGGGGAGAGAAACATCACGGTCTGCTCGGGCGCTCGCCGGATTACATGAATACGGGACTCATGGCGTTTTATTCCGCAGCGGATTTGCTTGGCGAAAAGGACCCAAGGTTTGCGGACAATATGCGGAAATATTACGAATACTGCCGGGAACATGATATTTCGTTATCCCATGCTTTCGTGCAGCCGCATGCAAGCCGGTTTGATGAACTCCTGGAAGATGGCAGCATCGAAAGCTGCGCCGCGCGGGTTGTTGAGCAAAATAAGGACGGAATTGTGGTCACCGGCGCATTTTTGTTGGCTACCCAAGGGGTGACGACCGATGAAATTTTGGTGTACCCACCCGCATCGGCTTACTTGCCGGAAGAGAATAATCCACGAACCTTCGCGTTCGCCGTACCCAACAATCTGCCGGGAATCCGCTGGATTTGCAGGGAAAACCTGGCTTTAGGAGATTCGGAATATGATTACCCGTTAAGCTCCAGGTTTGATGAAATGGATACCCTTGTTCTTTTTGACCATGTATTGGTGCCTTGGGACCGGGTATTTATTTTGGGCGACGACCGTTTATCCATGCGCCTATTCGCGGAAAGCAACTATCATGTTCACAGCGCTCATCAGGTAATCTGCAGATATATCGCAAAAACGGAATTTACGCTGGGCGTCATATTGTACATCATGGAATCGCTGGACCGCTCCTCGCATCCGGCAGCGATCGAAAAAGTGACGGAGGTCATCGCCCAGCTCGAAACGTTAAAATCGCTGCTGATCGCTGCGGAGGCCGGCGCGGCCCCGGATCGTTTCGGGAGCATGATTCCGGACCGGCGTCCGTTGTGGACGGCAAACCTCATTTTCCCTAAGGTTTATCCGCGAATGATGGAGATTATCCAGCTTCTTGGCAGCAGCGCGGTCATCATGATTCCGTCGAAGCTGGACTTTGAAAGTGCGGTAAAACCCGAATTGGATAAATACCTCCGGGGCGGCGGAGTGGACGCGTTCGCGAAAACGGCTTTGTTCCGGCTTGCTTGGGACCTTAGCATAAGCGGCTTTGGCGGTCGGCAGACGCTGTATGAACGTTTCTTCTTCGGCGATACCTCGGTCGTCGTCAGCAGGCTTTTTCATTCATACACGGATAAAGAGACTTATATCGGCAAGGTCAAAACGTTTTTAGGGGAGCAGCAAGCATAACTTCCGACCGGAGCGAATAGGTATTAAACGGGGAAACGAAAGTCGGCCATTCATGGGAGTAAGAAACCGTCCGATGTAAGAGCCATCCTGAGATCAGGGGAGGCGGACGGTATGACCGTTGATCAGTTAATCGCGTTGCTGACGCTTGTCGTCATGATCATCACTCTTGCCATAAACCATGGCCAGCCGAAGCAATAATATGGAAAAGGAGCCTGTATACAGGCCCTCAGATTGTCGAGAAACCCTGTTCCTTTGAAAAAGAACAGGGTTTCTCTCATTGAAGGGACTTCAGAACTCTGGTAAGGGGCAGGGATTATCTCATCGGGCAGTTAAAAGGATGGGACAAACCGCAGTAATATGTTAATATGTCGTTTGAAACGAACACGTTAGGAGGCGTAAAAATATTGGATGACGAGCTTTTGGTGAGACAGAAAGCACTGCAGGCCGAGGCAGGGGAGGTAGCAGAAGAGCTAAAACTTATGGATCTGCTGAGCCGAGCGGGTGAACCAGTCCGGGTGGGCAGTTCAGCTCTAGGGCTGATGGTCTGGCGGGATTTGGACGTTACCGTGATATGTCCCCGGCTTGATAAGAGAGTAGCAGCCCAAATCGCTTCCGAATTGATGCTTCATGCGGGTGTGCGGGAGCTGAAATTTATGAATGATACCGGCATGTGGAATATGGATCCAACCTATCCTGACGGATTGTACCTTGGACTGAAATACAAGTCACTGCAAGGGAAGGAATGGAAGCTGGATATCTGGTTCGTCGATGAACCGGACAGGCAACCGGATCTTGGGCATTTGAAGACCATGCCTGAACAGCTCACGCCGCAGCGGCGTGAATCCATACTCCGAATCAAGAGTATTTGGGCGGAGCGCGCTGAATACGGTAAAACCGTGCGGAGCTACGATATTTACACCGCCGTTCTGAACGATGACGTTCGCACACTGGATCAGTTTCAGGAGTGGCTGGAACATCGACCTGCCAATAATGAATCATAAGCGCAAAAAAAACTCTTTCGGGGCGGTCCGAAGCTAAGAACATTACTGAGGGTTAATTGACATCTGTAATCATATTGTATTTCAAGTCTACGGTGTAGTGAACGAATTGGATATAAAATAGCTGTCGAGAACGTTCTCGATAGCCTGGGAGCCTGCACACAGGCTCTTTTTTGTTTCTATCAATTATTTTGCCAAGGAAGAGACCCAAAAAAATTCACATAATCAACACGACTGCACATACATATTTACAAAAATACTTCACAAGTTACAGATGGCTTAACTTTTGAAGATAGCGCTGCTGTCGGGAGGAGGAGAACAGAGTGGCATTTTATGCAAAACTGAAAGCGGATACAAATTCGGGAGGGACGATCAGACGTAAAAAAAGGTTTAGCCGTAATGACTGGATGGGTTATCTATTCAGTGCGCCTTTGATCATCGGAGTACTCGCGTTTGCCGTCTATCCGATGATCGCTGCCTTGATCATGAGTTTTCATCAAACATCAGGTCTGTCTATCACCGGCAAATGGGTGGGGGTTAGCAATTATTCATATGTGTTATCGGACTCTTTATTTTGGCAAGCGCTTACAAACACGTTTTTTATCGGAGTCTGGTCCGTACTGCTTGGCATCGTGCTGTCGTTTGTGCTGGCGAGTTTAATCAACAATTTGAACTGGGGTATGGGCAAAAACTTTTTCAAAGCCGTGTTTTTCCTGCCGAATGTCGTATCGGGTGTTGCGACAACATTGTTGTTTTCGTTTCTGTTTTTTCCTTCCAGGGAAGGGCTCCTTAACTTTGTTATCGGGTTGTTCGGGATCGAGCCGGTAGAATGGTTTACGAATCCGCATGTTTCCAGATACAGCATCGTTTTGATGAGCTTATGGGGGGCTCTGGGTTATAATACGATCATTTTCCTTGCCGGCCTGCAAAGTGTTCCGCGAGATCTGTATGAGGCGGCGGAAGTCGATGGGGCGGGGAGCTACCGCAAGTGGCTGAATATCACGATTCCATATCTGCGTCCGATTTTTGTGTTTATGCTCATTATGGGCACCATCGGCGGCATGAAGCGGTTTACGGATGTGTGGCTGATCGGCGGAACGGCGGGAAATCCCGGCGGCAGTTTGATGACGGTTGTCCTTTATATTTACCGGAACGCCTTTCTCGCTTCACAGATGGGGATGGCGACGGCGGCTTCTTATTTGCTGTTCGTGATCATTTTTGTGCTGACGGCAGTGCTAATGCTTTTGAATCGGCGTAAAGACAGCTTTGACTAATATTGGCGATTGTAGAGTATTGGAAATGGATCCAACCTGAGTAAGGAGGTCGATAGAATGAACACCGCAAGTGCCAAGCTGCCGCACCGACGCAAGAAAATATCGCTGAATCAATGGATTTTGACTGTCGTGCTTTTCCTCGGATCCTTTGTCATGATCGTTCCGTTTCTGTGGATGCTTGTGACCAGCTTTGACTGGGCCGCCCGGCTTCACATTAATTTTCCGCCTAGGTTATGGCCTGAAGAACCTTCCGTCAAAACCTTTGGGGCGGCATTTACCAGCATCAAAATGTTCCGTTACATCAGCAATTCGATCATCGTTAGCGCCGGTGTCATTATCATCAGCGCCTTGTCTGCGCTTCTGTCCGGTTATGCGCTGTCGAAGCTGCGGTTCAAGGGAGCGAACATTGTACTGCTGCTCGCATTGAGCACGATGATGATTCCGTTCGAAATGACCATGATCCCCCAGTACATGCTGTTCAGCAAGCTCGGGCTTGTCGATAACTACTTGGCTTTCTACCTGCCTGCCCTCAATTATGCGTTTGGAACCTTCCTGGCCAAAGCCTTTTTCGATCAGCTTCCCGGTTCGTTGCGCGAGGCGGCTATTCTGGATGGAGCGAAGGAAGTGTCCGTATTCAGCCGGGTGTATCTGCCGCTTTGTACGCCGATTATCGCCACGATGGTCATTTTGCTTTTTCTTGGCGTATGGAACGAACTGCTGTGGCCGCTGTTGATTCTCAAAAAAGCGACCAAGTATACGATCCAAATCGGTCTGGCCATGTTCACTTATAACAACGGCATCGACAAACAGCCTTCCATCATTATGGCTGCTACGACTGTGAGCTTGATTCCGGTCGTTGTCGTATATATGTTTTTGCAGCGTTACATTATCGAAAGCATTGCTTTGTCGGGAATCAAGCAGTAAGCAGCGTTACTCTTCATGTCAGCCGCATGAAAGAAGTGAATTCCAAATTGACATTAAAGGGGGAAGGATCCATGAAGAAGCTGGTTTTGCTAATGTTGTCCTGCGTGCTTGTATTGTCGCTTGCCGCTTGCTCGGGCGGTTCGGACACGGATGTGACTGGCGGTGTGGAGATCAAGAAGGTCTCCGATATGGAAGGATCGGTTCGGGTGGCGCTGGCGGGCTGGCAGCTGGATGACGGGATCAATACGCAGACAGGGAATCCGACGGTAGGGCTGAATGAATATCTGAAACAAACTTTTAATAAAATGTATCCGAATATCAAGCTCGAGCTGTATCAAATTCCATGGGAGAACGTAAAAGCGAAACAATCGGCCATGCTGCTCTCCGGCGATGCGGATGTGTTGTACACGGGCGGGGCTTTCGCTTCCCAATGGTACCAAGAGGGGCTGCTTCGCGATCTGGACGATTTGATCAAGGAGGACAAAAGCTTTGACCCGAGCATTTTTTTATCCGGCATCATGAATAATTCTTACAGCACCAAATCCCCGGATGGAACCAAGCAGTTCGGCATTCCGGTCGCGCTTGGGCGCAGAATGACCATTTACGACAAAAAGCTGTTTGAAGACTGGGGAGTCGAACCTTTGTCCGCCAAGGCTGCCCCGCAAGAGATTTTGGAAAAAGCAAAAAAAATGACGGGGAAAAATCCGAAGACGGGTGAAGACAATTACGGCTTATACTGGAGCGGGAACTCGCTCAACGGCTCAACCTTTGTCGCATTGACGCTGGCTTTTGGGGCGAAGGGGGCGGAAGGCACTTTAAAGGACGTCAAAAGCATCAAATGGCATCTGAATACGCCGGAGATGGTTAAGGTCATGGAGTGGCTGAAGGAAGCAGCCAAACTGCCGCCTGCGGGATTCGTCAATGCACAAGGCAGCGAGAACTTCGGGCTTGATAAAAACAATATCGCGATTGCGCTTGATTCATCAGGCGGTTCGACCATGAACGAATTTCAAAGCAAAAAGAACAAGGATCTGCTTGACCGCTTCGAGCCCGTACTGAATATGGGGCCAAAAGGCGAAGGCTGGGTTGCCGTCGATCCGTTTATTATGGCGAAAAACGCGAAAGACGTTAAAGCTTCCTGGGAGGTCATCAAGTTCCTGACGAGCCCGATGACGCAAAAATATATGTATGAAAATTTTGCCCAAACGCCAACGCTCAAAAATGCCGATTTCGTGCCGCCTGAGGACAAATACGTCAAAAAGGCGCTTGAAATCGCCGATGTGGGCCATTCTGAGCTGATGGATGAAGCAAATCCTTTTTATATGAGTGATATCGTGCCTGCCGTAAACGGTTTCATCAGCAAAGCGGCCACCGGAGATGCGCCGGATATTCAGAAGTTCCTGGACGATCTGCAGGTGCGTGCCGAAAAGTGGTCTGCAAACTTAAAGTAACTAAAGGCAGATGCAAAGCCCGAATCGGGCTTTGCATTCTTGTCTATCAGACTACCCGCGCGAAAATAAAATTTAAAATTTGAAGGAGGTTTACGATGAAAAAGGGAATTAATCAATGGTGTTTTCCGGCGGGGACGCCGCTCAGTAAAGTGCTGCGCACGAGCTCGGCCGCGGGTTTCGAAACAATTGAGCTGAATCTGTATGCACCCGGAGGCATTGGGCTGACGATGGATACGACGCTTGAAGAAGCCAAGGCTCTGGCCCGTCTAGTGCGAAGCTACGGACTTACAGTAACCAGTCTATCTACGGAAATGCTGGGCCGATACCCGCTCAGCTCGCCCGACAAAGATATCCGCAGGCTGGGCGTGGAATCCGTGCGCAAGCAAATCGAATTGGCGCTTGAGATGGAAGCGGATACCATCCTTGTCGTCCCTGGGCGCATCGAAGCGGATGTAACCTATGAGGATATATGGGAAAGGTCGCAGATGGCCCTGCAGCCATTGATCGACGAAATCGACGGTACGGGCCTTTGCATCGCGATCGAAAATGTATGGAATCAGTTTTTGTGGAGCCCGCTGGAAATGGCGCGTTATATCGATCAATTCGAATCGAGTCTTGTCGGCGCTTATTTCGATGTAGGCAACACGCTTGCCTACGGCAAACCCGAACATTGGATACGTACGCTGGGAAAACGGATTCGCAGCGTTCATGTAAAGGATTTCCGAACCGGGGTAGGGAACTATCACGGCTTCGTGCCGCTTTTGTCCGGCGACGTGGATTGGCTGAATGTCCGATTGGCGCTGAGCGATATCAGCTATCAAGGCAGCCTGACGGCCGAGTTGGAACCCTATGCGAGCTTCCCGGATCAGCTGATTTTTGATACATCCCGCCATTTGGATGTCATTATGGGGAAAAACCCGTATTAACAAAGAAGAAAGCGAGGATATCTAGTATATGATACGAATTGGTATTGTTGGAGCAGGCATTATTGCAGCGGAGCACATGAAGCGAATTCAGAAGAATGAGCATGCCGAACTGGCGGCAGTCTGCGACGTTGCGTCTGGAGCTTGCGAATCAGCGGCGAGTAAGTATGGGGCAGCGGCCTACACAAGTTATGATGAGATGCTGAAGCAGGAAAAGCTGGATGCCTTGTTTCTATGCGTCCCGCCGTTTGCCCATGGGGATATGGAAGAAAAGGCCGCCGAGCGCGGCATTCATCTATTGGTTGAAAAACCGCTTGGCCTGGATATGGAAGAGGTCCGAAAAAAGGCGGAAGCGCTGGAGCGGTCGGGGATCATTTCAGGTTCGGGCTACTGCTTGAGATACATGGAATCGGTGCAGCGGGCGAAGCGGTATTTGCAAGGAAAAGAAATCGCCATGGTCCGTGCGTACCGATTCGGAAGCCTGCCTCCAAATCCATGGTGGGTAGATCATGCCAAATCCGGGGGCCAGCTTGTGGAGCAGACGACGCATAACTTGGATTTGATGCTGTATTTGGCCGGGGACGTCAGGAGGGTATCGGCAGACATGGCCCTGCTGCTCAGCGGCGACATTCCCGGCATTACGACCCCGGATGCGGCATCGGTGAATTTGGTGTTTGATTCCGGAGCGCTTGGCCATATCGACACCGGATTTTTCCCGCAGCCGGACAGCCGGGCTTCGCTGGAGATTATGGGACGCGATTTCCGGCTGACGCTGGAAGATGCGGATTTGACAATCATGGAATCGGAACAGACCACCATTTTCCGCGGCAAAGGGGATTTCTATCAGTCCCAGGACGATGCTTTCATCCAGGCCGTGAAAACAGGGGACCGCAGCTTGATCTTGGCTCCATACGCCGAAGCGCTGCGAACGCTGGAGGTTACGCTGGCCGCAAACGAATCCGCGAAAACCGGGCAGCCGGTATCATTCATTTAATAGAAAAAAGTGCGGCCTCCCGGGCTCGCACTTTTCTTTTGATGATCAATATGATATCTCGATGTTCAATTAATCGTTTAATCTTTAGTTGGGCAAAATGAAGCGGTGTAGGGGTTCCACGGGCAGGGTCAAATTAAAGCAATCGCAAGCAGCGTGAACAAGCTTAACGTCAAAATTTGATTCCGGCGTGCAAAACCGTAACCGTAAGGCACAAATGCCGAGGTTGTGACGGCACGGCGGCCATCTGTTTCCAAATAAACATTGTTTCTGTCCACCTTAACGATTTTTCCTTCGTATACCTTGCCGTCTCTCGTTAAAATGCGCACCTTGCGGTTCATGCAATGCATACAATTATAATATGCTTCCATTTCCTCCCTCCTTCCCTTGTGACATGCTATCATATGACAGGCAAGGGCATACGGAAACGGCAGGCATCCATGGGCGAAAAAGATTCGTAAGCATGGTTGCCAACTTTGATAGATTCTTTTGCGTTTTTTAAGTATGATTACTAGAAAAGCTCGTCGGCATGTTTCTTGTGAAAGATGCCATGTAACATTTTTGACAAAATCCATAAAATGAAGAAACATAAGCATGTCAGGTTGATTGCATTTTTATCGCATGTAATATAAAATAGAATTAAAATTTTAGATTGAACAATATTTTTGAAATTTAATTTCAAATGCATAATATTGTCAATTTTATTTCTTTTTTCTTTTGATTCTTGTTTTTTCAATTCCGGGCATTTATGATGTAATAGGTTTCTATTAAACTGTGATGAGAAGGAATACATATGTCAATTCACGATAATATTTTAATCAAAATCAGGGAAATGAAAGACAGCTTGACTCCGGTCGAAAAAATGGTGGCGGAATACGTCCTGCAAAATTTGGAGGAAATTCCGCATCTGTCGATCAAAAATTTGGCGCAGCTTACGAAAACGAGCGATGCGTCCGTGCTGCGTTTTTGCAAAACGATGGGATATTCGGGCTACCGCAGCTTTATCGTCAGCATTTCGGCTTCGCTTGGTTCCATGGAAGAACAGAAGGACCAGTATACCGACATTCAGCCGGGAGACGATCTGACGGTCATTATTTCCAATACGTCCAGAAACAATATCAAATCGATCGAGGATACGTTTAGCGTCATCGATAAAAACGAAGTGGAGCGGGCGGTGCAGGCGCTGAGAAAGAGCAACCGGATCGTCTTTTTCGGCATCGGGGCTTCCGGTCTTGTAGGTATCGACGCAGAGCAGAAATTTTCACGCATCAATAAAATGTGCCATACGTATACCGACGGACACAGCATGTTGACTGCGGCTACGCTTTTGGAAAAAGGGGATGTTGCCGTCTTTATTTCCAATTCGGGCACAACAACAGAAATATTGGAGTCGCTGGAGATTACCAAGAAAAGCGGTTCGACTATCATCGCCATTACCAAATACAATAAAAGCGAACTGGCTGACAAGGCGAATATCGTGCTGAATATTTCAACGCCGGAGGTAACGATACGCAGCGGAGCCATGGGTTCGCGCATCGCCATGCTAACGGTCATCGACATGTTATTTGCCGGAGTGGCCAGCGCGGAATATAAAAACGTAAAGAAATACCTGACCAAAACCCATAACATCATTGCGAGCAAACATAGGTAACAGGACCAAGACATCCGATCCCTCCGCGGAGACGATGTCTTTTTTTTTGTCGTACAAGCTAAAAATAAATAACAATAATTTATTTTAGTATAAAATATTATTTCAAAAACTATTGACCGAAATGAAATTAATCGTTAATATGAAGTCAAGAAGAGGATTTGGCAAATATCAAAAACACGGCTTCAATACACATTATGTAGTGTTTGTTATTTGATGAATTTCTATATATTGTGGACAGGGCCGTTATGAGATTTTGCGACTTCCCAGAAATGAATGATGGATAGGAGGATCGCAATGGATGAATATCTGGCGGGGCTGACGACGGAAGAGATCAATGAGCAGACTCTGATGATTGATGAATGCACCACTGAAGAAATGCTTCGTCTCATGAACGAACAAGATGCCAGGGTCCCGGCCGCGGTCGCAGCAGAAATTCCGCAAATTGCGAAAGCGGTTGATGTACTGCATCAAGTGCTTAAAAATGGCGGCACAATGTTTTATATTGGTGCGGGTACCTCAGGCAGATTGGGTGTTCTGGACGCATCCGAATGTCCTCCGACATTCGGCACTGATCCTTCATTAGTGCAAGGTCATATCGCCGGGGGCGATGGAGCGCTGAGACTTGCTGTGGAAGGTTTCGAAGATAGTGCGGAGGAGGGGGTTGCATTAATCGAGAGGTGCGGAGTTACAGACAAAGATGCGGTGATCGGCATTACGGCGAGCGGAAGCGCCGCATTCGTAATCGCGGGGCTTGAACGGGCCCGGGAGATCGGAGCGGCAACGATCGGCGTAGTCAATAACAAGCCGTCCAAACTAGAGAAAGTCTGTGACATCTGTATTGCACCGGTTGTCGGGCCAGAGGTCATCATGGGTTCCACAAGGTTGAAAGCGGGTTCAGCCCAGAAATTGGTTTTGAATATGCTCAGCACTTGTACTATGGTGAAGCTAGGTAAAACCTACAACAATTTGATGGTTGATTTGAAAGCGAGCAACATTAAACTCAAAGATCGCTCGGTACGCATCATCAAATCGGCAACAGGGGTCGATGACGCTACGGCTGCTGCCTATTTAGAAAGCGCTTCCATGAATTGTAAGCTGGCGATCATGATGATCAAAACCGGGCTGGATGCCGGATCCGCCGAAGCGGAACTGAATAAGGCCGAAGGCAGTTTGAAAAAGGCGATTCGAAACTTTAATCACGTCGTCTGACAACGATTTATATTTTCAAGGAGGTTAGTTTTTCATGAAAAAGAGAATGAGAGTATTGGCATCCGTGTTTGCGCTCAGCATGGCTTTGACGACCTTGTCCGCTTGCGGCAGCGGAAGCAAAGATGCTGAAACCAAAAATGCGGACGATCCGAATGCAAAAGATACGATCACGGCGCTCCTGCCGCCGGTATCCGCGAACTTCCAAAGCAATTTTGACCAAATGGCGAAGGAATTCAATGAAAAATATCCGAACCTGACGCTCAAAATCGAGCCTGCCAGCTGGGAGGACATGACGCAAAAGCTGGATACGCAGGTCAATGCGGGCAGTCCGCCGGATATCGCATTTATTCCTTCCGACGGTATTCCGAAATATGTGGATTCAGGGTTGCTCATGGATATTTCGGATACGGCAACAGATGATATGATCAAGGATTATGACCCTGCTCCTCTTGAATACATGAAAAACGGCAAAGGTCTGTACGGCTTCCCGGCATACATGGAAGCTCATGCGATCGGCGGCAACAAGGAATATTTGGAAAAAGCCGGCATTGACTATAAAAAGGTGCAAAAAGAAGGCTGGACTTTCGACGAGTTCCGCGAAGCGATTAAAAAGGGCGTTGTGACTGAAAACGGCAAAACATCCCGTTATGGTTTTGTATTCGCAACTGCTGGCGTAACTTCCAAAGACTACCTTGATATTCTGGTGAAAAGCGCCGGCATGCCATCTGCTTTTAATCAAGATCTGAAATATACTTACACAAGCAAAAACTTCCTTGAAGTGCTGAAAGACATCCGCGTGATGATCGACGACGGTTCCATGCCGAAAGAACTGAGCTCCATCGATGCAGGCAAACGCTGGAACATGTTCCTGACAGGTCAAACGATGATTACGGGTAAAGGGCTTGCAGGCTTTGAAAGAAACGCAAAGGAGAACAACGAAAAGCTTAAAAACAAGGATGCAAGTGCGGTTAAAGGATCCATTCCTGTAGAGTATATTGTACTTCCTGTTCCTTCCTTTGCAGGTGCTAAAGCACAAACAAGAGTTGCCGTTGACGGTTACGTAACTTTCCGCGGCACGAAAGAGCCAACAGCAGCTCACAAAGCTAATGTGGTTAAAGCAGCTAACTTCCTGTCCAGTGGTAAGGTTGCAGCTACGACGAACAATGAACTGTATGTAGCACAAATTACAGAGTCGAGCAGAAAAGCGGCTGAAAGCATGCCTGTTGACCGCGATCCGGACAACAAGGCAGCCATTGAAAGTATGCTTACGCATGCAGTTCCTGCTCGTCCTGACATCCCAACGGACCTTGGCGCTAAAGCACTCAAGCTTGAAGATGAAGTCATCGTCCCTAAACTGCAAGCATTGATCGCTGGCGAAATTACGCCGGAAGCGATGTATGATGCGGTCAAATCCGCGGCAGTGCAAGCCTTTGGCGATGACGGGGTCGTGAAAGACTAGAAAAACGTGATCAAAAGCGGACTTTTTGAACAACCTCTAGACAGAAAATATGTTGGAGAGCCGTATGACTTCCATACGGCTTTCCTTCCATATTCGTGAAATGCAAGTATGAAAGGGGTTTCGCAAATATGACAGAATATGCTAAACCGATCAAACGGCGGAAGATCAATAGTGATGCAATTTGGGGATATGCTTTTATCGCTGCAGCCCTCCTGATTTTCTTGATGTTTACCGCATACCCGGTTGTTAGTGCTTTGATTATAAGCTTTCAAGAATATAAGCCGGTTGGTTCAACGTTTATCGGATTTGATAACTATACAGAAACCTTCAAAGACTCTCTGTTCTGGAAGGCAATAGTAAATACTATTGTGTATACGCTGTTAACAGTTCCAGTATCTCTTTTCTTATCCTTTGCAGTATCGATCCTGATCCTGCCGTTTAAGAAAAGAATGCAAACCGCATTTAAAGCGGTCTATTATCTTCCTGCTGTCGCTTCAGGCGTGGCATTGTCGGTGGTTTGGCTGTGGATCTATGATCCGATGCCGGAAGGTATTTTCAACAAACTCACCTCGTTTTTCGGCTTGGGTACCCATAACTGGCTAGGATCCAGTGCTTACGCGATGTTTTCGCTGGTTTTGATGGCTTGGTTGTCCAGTCATGGCACGAGCATCATTATTTATCTTGCAGCTTTGTTAGGCATTGATGGAAGCTATTATGAAGCAGCTGAACTCGATGGAGCGAATTTTTTCCAAAAGCTGCGGTATATTGTTGTTCCTTGTTTGAAACCAACCACCTTGTTCTTGCTCGTTACAGGTGTGATCGGTTCGTTCCAGGTATTCCAAAATGCGTATCTGATGACCGGCGGCGGACCAGACAATGCAACCACGATGGTAGGCTTACTTATTTTCAATAATGCATTTAAATATTTCGAATTTGGCAAGGCAGCAGCACAGTCTCTGATTCTGGCCGCTATTATCGCCGGTATTTCGGTAATTCAATTCAAATTCCTTGGCAAAGACGTGGAATATTAAAGGAAGGGAGATGCAGCTCTTATGGCTCTTTACAACGCACATCCTGGGAAACCGCTTATCAGAATCACCAGAAATACGGCTATTATCACCGTACTTCTGCTGTTTGCTCTGGCAACGATTTTCCCGATCTACTTTATGATTATTTCTTCCTTTGGTGAACCCGTTGCCGCCGGGGCCATGGATTACAGATTATTTCCAAGCAGCTTTTCGCTTGAATCTTATAAGTTTTTCTTCGAGTTCAGTCCATACACTTGGCGCTGGCTGCTGAACTCCTTGATTGTGGCAACCACTGTTATGGTAACCAACGTACTGTTCGCCAGCATGGCAGGGTACGCTTTTTCGAAAATCAAGTTTAAAGGAAGAGTATTGATTTTTTCGATCATGCTTGTCGCTATGATGATTCCTTATCAGGTAACACAGGTTCCTCTGTACATCCTGATCGTAAATATTTTCCATATAGAAAATACGTATACCGCTTTAATTCTGCCGGGTCTTGTTACGGTTTATAACATCTTTCTTGCCAAGCAGTTTATGAGCAGCATTCCGAACGAAATTCTGGAATGCGCAAAAATTGAAGGTTGTAACCAGTTCCAAATCTATTTCCGTATTATTTTGCCTCTTTCCAAGACCGTTCTTGCGGTCATGGCGATTCTGACCTTTATGGACAACTGGAATACGTTCTTCTGGCCGCTTCTGGTAACGAACTCCATGGATATGCAGACAATCCAGGTCGGACTCAAGAGCTTTAAATTTGCGAATACGACTTTATTTGCGCCAATGATGGCTGGGGCCACGATTTCGGCTCTGCCAATGTTCATTCTGTTCTTCAGCCTGCAGAAATACTTCCTTGAAGGCGTAACCGTAGGCGCGGTGAAGGGCTGATATGAAGCGCGAAACTCTGGATAAGCATTCAAGCCGCTATGCCGTGGGATTGATGTCGGGCACTTCAGTGGATGGAATAGATGCAGCGGTAATCGAACTGGCGGATAGGCAAGAGGGAAGCATTTCAGTTCAAATGATTGCGTTCGAAAATGTACCGTATCCGGCTGCCGTCAGGCAGGAGATTTTTGCCCTGTTCGATCCGGTTCAGGCTACGGTTGACAGATTGGGACGTTTGAATGTATTGCTTGGCGAGCTGTATGCGGACGCAGCATTATCCGTGATTGCGAAGGCGGGACTTACGCCTGCAGATATTACCGTCATCGGTTCGCATGGTCAGACGATCTATCATGCGCCGCAGATGGAAAAGCTGCATGGTTATGACATTCATTATACTGTGCAAATCGGCGAGGGGTCGGTAATCAGGGCGCGGACGGGAATTCCATGCGTGACCGACTTTAGGCCAGCGGATATGGCAGCAGGGGGACAAGGCGCGCCGCTCGTTCCTTTTACGGAATTTCTTCTTTATCGGGAAGAGAAACGTACCTTATTGCTGCAAAACATCGGCGGCATCGGCAATATGACGGTCATTCCCGCCGGCTGCGCGCAAGAAGAGGTTTTCGCGTTTGATACCGGACCCGGAAACATGATTATCGACGGCGTTGTCGAACGTCTGTTTTCGGGGCAACTAACGATGGATATCGGAGGGGCCATTGCCCGCCGCGGCAGGATTCACGAAGGGCTGCTGGGCCTCCTGAAGCTGGAGCCTTATTACTCGCAGCCGCTTCCCAAATCGACCGGTAGGGAGCAATTCGGCTCGTCTTATATAGATTGGCTGCTGAACGAAGCGGGGAAGCAGAACGTAACACCCGAAGATGTGGTGGCAACCGTCACGATGCTGACCGCATGGTCGATCGGCGATGCCTATTGCCGTTATGTCCACGGGCGTTATCCTGCGGATGCTTTGATTGTGGGCGGTGGCGGCAGCTACAACCCGGTTTTGGTCGAGAACTTGCGCCGGGAAATGGAAATGTTGGGTGTACAGGTGATGACGCAGGAGCAAATCGGGCAAAGCAGTGATGCCAAAGAGGCCGTCGCTTTTGCCATCCTTGCCGACTACGCGCTCAGACGTCAGCCGAATAATCTTCCGAATGTAACAGGGGCCAAGCGGCCGGTCGTAATGGGGAAAATAAGCTTTTAATGCCTGTTCAAAAAACTACGAATGCTGACGATGAACGGAGGTGCCGCTCATGCTGAACGCCTGGGAAGACAAATACACGCAGCCGGTAATCGATTTATGGAATAAAGAAGCCGTTATGGATGGGTACAAGGAGCTAACGAAGCAGAGCTTTCAGCAGATTTTTGCGTCCAGCCCCTATTTCGACAAGGAAAACACATTTATTCTAAGCGAAGACGGGCAGGTCACCGGTTTTGCTTGCGGATGTACGGGAAGCGATTTGCCGCTTGGCGAGACGGCCGGATATATTACCTGCATCGTGCTGGATGAACCAAGCCAAACGGATGATAACTATCGGCTTTTGCTTGGCGCGCTAGAAAAACGTTTTCAGGAGCTTGGCAAAAAGCAGGCGGATATTTTGTTTTTTAACCCGATGATGCTGCCGTGGTACATACCGGATACGCCGAAACATGAGCATAACAACGCGCCTGGAGTGCCGTTAGGCAGCAGATTGTATTCCTTTTTGCGGCAGGAAGGCTACGTGGAACGCGCCATTGAAAACGCCATGTATCTGGACCTTGACCGGTTTGTCATGCCGGAAGAGATCCGCCGCAAGGAAGAAAAGGCGGCCGCAAACGGCTACAGGGTGGAAATGTTTGATCCCGCCCGACATGGCGGAGTAACAGAAATGCTTCAGGGTCTGAATAATCCGCTTTGGGAGAAGGAAATCGGCAAATGCACATCGGACGGCACCCCTGTCGTGGTGGCGGTGCAAGGAAGCCGGACGGTCGGATTCGCCGGCCCGGTGATCCGGCAGGATAATGGACGGGGATATTTTGCCGGGATTGGGGTTCATCCGGAGCATGAAGGCCATGGTCTTGGAACCATTTTGTTTTTTAAATTGTGCGAAGCTTTCAAAGTGATCGGTACCGAGTACATGTCACTCTACACAGGCAGCAGCAATCCGGCGATCCGGATTTACGAAAAAGCGGGCTTCCATACCGTAAAACAATTTTCAGTCATGCGAAGGGAGTTTTAAGGAATGAGCGAACAGAAGTTGACGATTTTGGCGATAGGCGGACATGTAGGGGATGCGGAACTGACGGCTGGGGGAGTGCTGGCGAGCCACTCCTTAAAAGGAGACAAGATCGTTACACTCGCTTTGACAGCAGGGGAGCGCGGCGTTCCGGCCGGGCAGGACATGGCGGAATACCGAATTCAAAAGGTGAATGAAGCCAAAGCTTTTGCCGATATGCTGGGCGGTGAATCCATCGTGTTTGATATTCCGGACGGCGAGCTGAAGGATACCGAAGAAATGCGTCTGCGCGTCTGCGACGTCATCCGCCGCGTGAAACCGAACGTCATCATCACGCATTGGAAAAACAGCATGCACAAAGACCATGCGACGACGCACAACATCGTAAACGACGCCCGTTTTTTCGCGGGACTCGCTTCATTCGAAAGAGAACTGCCCGCTCATTTTGCTCCCAGGCTGTATTATGCCGAAAACTGGGAGGATGCGGTTGATTACAAGCCTTATATCTACGTGGATTTTTCCAAGGAAGCCTTTGATCTGTGGGTAAAGGCGACGGAGCAGCATTGGTTTGTGACGGGCAGCAAGTCATTCCCTTATCTTGAATATTACAAACATCTTGCGAGAGTACGCGGCATCGAAGCGCGCAAGGAATACGCCGAAACCTTTATGGTACCGGAAGAAACCAAACGCGTGTTGAAGAGCGACTTATTTTAAATAAGCTGAACTAAACGCCACCCGGCTGCCTGTATCCGTACAATCATTGGTTCAACTTATTTAGTTAATCGATCATACAGTGGCTGCAGCAATGGAAATTGCCGCGGTCATTTTTTTCAAACCAATCTTTTCTGCAAGGGGGAACAACGATGATTCTGAACGGGATCGACACAGTTATGGAAGCGGCCCATCTGTTGAAAGGGAAAAAGCTTGGACTGATTACATCGCCGACCGGTTTAAACCGGCATTTTGAATCTACGATTCAGATTTTGCATGATAACTTTCATTTGGCCGCAATGTTTTCGCCTGAGCATGGCGTACGCGGGGATCAGGCTGCAGGAGCTATGGTCGATACCTATACCGATCCGATTACCCAAGTGCCTGTATACAGCTTGTACCGCAAAGATTCCAAACGGCTGAGCCAGGAAATGCTGGATGAAGTGGATCTGGTCGTCTACGACATCCAGGACGTAGGCGCACGCTATTATACATTTATTTATACGATGCTGTATGCACTGGAAGACTGCGCGAAAGCAGGGAAGGAGATCGTTATTTTCGACCGGATCAATCCGCTTGGCGGGGTGACGGTCGAAGGCAATATTTTGAAGCCGGGATACGAATCGTTTGTAGGCAATTATCCGCTTGCGGTTCGCTACGGATTGACTGCGGGCGAAGTAGCGATCATGGCGAATGAGCAGCAGGGCTGGAACGCCAAACTGCATGTGATCCGCTGTCAGGGCTGGGACCGCGATATGCTGTTTCCGGAGACGGGGCGCCATTGGATTATGCCTTCCCTGGGGATCCCGCGGTTTGAATCGGCATTGATTTATCCGGGCACCTGCCTGTTCGAAGGCACGAACATCTCCGAAGGGCGCGGGACTACCGCCCCGTTTGAGATCATAGGCGCTCCTTTTATTCATGCGGAGCAGCTTGCGGCCGAAATGAACAGTCTGAAGCTGCCAGGGGTTATGTTCCGTCCGGTATATTTCAAGCCGTCCTTTTCCAAATTCGAAGGAGAGCAGTGCGGAGGCGTACAGATCCATATTCTTGATTGCCGGGCTGTGCAGCCCCTCGAAACCGGAGTTTGGCTGCTGTTCACTATCCAAAGGAACTACGAGCAATTTTCGTTCCTGCCGCCTCTTAAGGAAAATTCAAGGCCGTTTATCGATTTGCTGGCCGGAGACAGCATATACCGCGATGAAAACGTTGATGTCCCGGCCCTGCTGGAACAATTCCGCGCGGAAAGCCGCGAATTCGCCAAGCTGAAAACGGAATATCACTTATATTAAGGAGCGAATAACCGGGATGAAGGAACTAACTTTAAAAGAAAAAATCGGCCAGCTGATCGTAACGGGCTTCCCCGGCCAGGATCTCGATGAGGCGACGCTTCGTCTGATCGAGGACTATAAAATTGGAAATATCATTTTGTTCGCGCATAACGTAAAAGACAAGGGGCAGCTCAAACATCTAAACGCAAAGCTTCAGGAAAAAATCACGGAGCATACGGGTTATCCGGCTTTGATCTCCATAGATCAGGAGGGCGGGCGCGTAACCCGGCTTCCCCAAGATGCGGTCAACGTGCCGGGAGCGATGGCGATTGCTTCAACCGGACGGCCGGAAAATGCTTATGCGGCGGGACGCATTACCGCCCGCGAAATGCGGGAGCTGGGAATCAATTTTAATCTGGCGCCGGTGCTGGATATCAACAACAATAAACAGAATCCGGTCATCAACGTGCGTTCTTACGGGGATACGGCTGAGGTCGTGACCGAATACGGGCTGCAAATGCTGCGCGGTTTGCGGGAAGGCGGCGTGCTGGCCGCGATCAAGCATTTCCCCGGACATGGCGATACGGCGGTGGATTCCCATCTGGGCCTGCCTTCGATCGATAAATCACTGGAAGCGTTGGCGGAGCTTGAATTAAAGCCGTTTCAGGCGGCCATTGACAGCGGTGCCGAATGCCTGACCAGCGCGCATATCCTGTTCCCGGCCATCGAGAAAAACCAGGTTCCGGCCACGATGTCAAGATCGATCATTACCGGTCTGCTAAAGGAAAAAATGGGATATCAAGGGCTTGTTATTTCGGACTGCCTTGAAATGAACGCCATTCAGAAATATTACGGAACCGCAGAAGGGGCCATAGGGGCGTTGAAAGCTGGCGTTCATCTGCTGTTCATCAGCCACTCCTCCCGTTTGGTTAAGGATGCGGTCCAGCGGATCGAGCAGGCGGTCCGGTCCGGCGAACTGCCGCTTGCCATCATTGATGAAGCCGTGGAGAAGGTATTGTTTTATAAAGCGAAGTATGGCCGGATTGTTGGCGGAGAATTGTCTGCGGCTGAACATGCCGTGAACCGGCGTGCCGCAGAGGCGATCAGCCTTGAGAGCATCTGTCATGTGAGCGGAGAATTGGAGAGGGTCAAGCGGAACGCATCCGATACGATCGTGATCGGAAGCTTGCCATACCGTCCCGATCAGGCATCCAGCCAAATCGGCATGGATCTCTCTTTTCCGGCGGAAGCGGGGGCGGCCTTTGGCATTCCGTATCTAGTGACGGATATCAATCCTGATGAACAAGAGCAAGAACGGATTGTGGCACAAGTGAAGGATTACCAAAAAGTGGTAATCGGATTATACAACGGCTGCGACCATACAGGCCAGCTGCAGTTGGTGAGCCGGCTAGCCCGGGCAGGCCATCGGGTTGCGGCGGTTGCTTTTGGCAAGCCGTATGATCTGGAAACGTTGGATGAAGGCGTTTGCGGGTTGGCTGCATTTGAATATACCCGAACGGCCATTCATTCTGTCATTCGCATTCTCGGCGGAGAAACGCCGCCCACCGGCCGACTCAGTCTTCGCCATTAAAAATGCACTTATGAATCTTTATTGAGCAAGGAAGTGACGACATCGATGAAATTTGTAGCCGGTCTGGATGGTGGAGGCACAAAAACAGCTGTAACGGTTGCGGATGAACGGGGGACGGTTTTGAAGACTTTTACCTCGGGAGCCATCAATTATAATGGTCAGGATGAAGCTAGCGTCGGCGCAAGCCTGAAGGAAATTGTACGGGAAATCGGGGCAATCTGCAGCGGGATTGAACATTGCGCGGAAATATGCGTCGGCGCCGCCGGTGTCAGCAATCCCACGGTTGTAAGCAGGTTAACGGAGCAGATCCGGAGCAGCGGTTTTCAAGGGGGGCTTCATATCACCGGTGATCATGAAACCGCCTTGTACGGGGCGCATCTGAGGGATTATGGAATGATTCTGATTGCCGGAACGGGCTCCATCGGTCTTGGAAAAAATAAAGCGGGCGCTACCCATCGCACCGGAGGTTACGGGCATCTGATCGATGACGAAGGAAGCGGCTACGCGATTGGGCGCGATTTGCTGTCGGCACTCGTCCAAGCGCATGATGGGCGAATTCCGGAGACGGTGATTACCGAACTCGTTTACAAACAGCTGCAAATCGCTACAATACAGGAAGTTATTAGCTTTGTTTACGATAAGCGCACGAACAAAAAGGACATTGCCGCGCTGGCGCCGATCCTTTCGGCAGCCTGTGCGGCCGGAGATCCGGCGGCGCTATGCATTGCGGAGAAATGTGCTTCCTCGTTGCTGGGCCTTGTGATTCCGATGGCGGAAGCCCTGTCGCTTCAAGAAGACAGCCTGGCCGTGGCCGGCAGTGTCTTGCTCAAAAACATTTTCATTCAGAAAATGTTCCGTGAGAAACTGCTTGAACATTATCCTAAGATGGAATGCATAGCGCCAAAAAGCGATGCCTCGATGGGCGCTGCATTAATGGCTTTAAGGCGATTGCAATCCAATTAAACGGCAGATTGCGGCACAGGCAGTTAAGTCGATTTTCAAATCAGCCTTTCGTTTATTCGCTTCAAACTTGAGCTGAAAGATGAAGAAATGGCGGTGCAAAACGATGATTTTTTTGTGCCGTTATTTCTTTATTTCGATTGACTGAAGATGTATAATGCAAAGAAAGTATCCAGAAAAAGGGGGGAGAATCATGTCTCGTTGAAAGTAAACACCTTCCAAGTAGCTTGGGACAGTACCATTACAACCATTTCCTCAAATTAGTTCCCGCCACGAGAGTTACCAACATTTTATTTCTTTCAGAGTTTTGATTCCTATCCACCTTTTAGTAAATTGTGATCGCGCCATCCCTCATTTTTGTAGTGTATCGCCGATTTGCGTTAAAGCAAGAATAACCGGCGATTACCGGCATACAAATGGTGGATACTTGGAATTTAACACGGGAAAGAGATAAAACATAAAAGGAGTGAAGAATTAATCACATGAAAGGTTTAAGAGTAAATACGAAAACTGGAATTATTGCTTTTTTTGCTTTTTTGCTGATTACAGCCGGTTTTTGGGGAGCGCGGCCGGTTGAGGCCGAGTCGGCTTCGCCAATCAAGGTAGCCGTGGATACGAAATGGATCTCTTTTTCGGTTGATCCGCTGATCGACGGGGGAACGACGCTGGTGCAAATGCGCCCGCTTTTTGAATCGATGGGAATCTCCCTCAAGTGGGATCAGCAGAAACAGATCATAACGGGCCAAAAGGATTCCATGTCCTTCACATTGAAGGTCGACAGCTCCAAAGCGGTGCTGAACGGGAAAGAAATCACATTGGATAAACCAGCGCGGGTCATTCATGGCAATACACTGGTTCCGCTGCGGTTCGTGGGCGAGGCAACGGGGAGCGTTGTAGCCTGGGATGCCCCAAACAGGGAAATCACGATTTTTACGGAGCAGATGATCAAACAGCTCGGACTTACCAAAGAGCAGGTGGAGAAAATAGTTGCCGAGCATGGTTGGTCAGGTTCTGGCACATCGCCGGATAACAACCAACAACCGACCGATCCGGGGCAGAAGCCGAACCAAAACGGAACACAGCCGCCAGCGGGAGCGGTTAATCTTGAAAAGCTGCAGGGAATGTATGCCGGATTTCGCACGGATGTAGGCGGCTACGAATGCGGAGGCACCTGCTGGGATTTTTACACTTTCCTTCCCGGAAAAAAAGTAGTCGTTGGCGAACCGGAGCAAGGCGGGCCGGAGACGATCGATTGCTCCAAACAGTCGTGCAATACGTATACCATTCAAAGTAACAAGCTTGTCTTAAATAACGGAAAAACCTACTCCGTCCGCGTGTCGGCACAAGGAAATCTGATCATTGATGATGTTGAATTAACGGCCGTTAAGCCGGTAGCGCCGGGGTACAAATTAAATGGGGGTTATGTGTTTAGAGGTTTTGAAGGATTGGCTGGAGCCAATGCTGCTTCTTCGGCTTGGGAGGAGTGGATTACCTTTAAAGCGGACGGAACCTTCAAAAGCGATAATTTGACGTTAGGCACGCTTGATACGGGTTCCGCGTCAACCAACTCCGGCTCGGGAACGAGCGGCTCAGGGACTTACAGCATTTCCGGAAATACCATCACGCTTCAATTTTCCGGGGGAAAAACATTCCGTTACGTCTTTTTCGTACACGCTGGAAAAAATGGGCAGCCGAATCCGCTTAATATCCAAATCGGCAGCCGTAATTTTTATGTCGATAACAAATGATTTGGAAGAAAGCAAGCTGAATTGATCCCGACTACAGCTCCTTGTTTTCTCCTGTTATCATATCCATCTTATAAACTTTACTTGTTGTTTTGTTGACGCTGAACCAGCCATACGTGGCTATATGATCAGGGAAATTTTCAAATACATGAATGGAATATTCGTTATCGTCGGCGCTGTCGATCATCATATGAAGATGATATTTGTCAGCGTCTTTTTTTATTTTCTGATAAACCAGAATTAAAGCTTGTTCTTCGCTGATGGCCGCAGCCGGCTGTTTTCCGATATATAGTTTATTGTCCTGCAAGCTGACCTGCTTGCCGATAGACTCCGAAAGCGGACGGACCGGTACATAAGTCGTTCCTTTATAGATGAAGGCATCCGCTGATTTCGTTTTGGCTCCGTCTACGTACAGGTCTATTTTTTTCAATAACACCTGGATATTTGTTCCGGCTGCGGCAAAAGCGGTAACACCCGTGACCATCGAGCCGATCGTAAGACCGATGAGCAGTCCCTTCAGCTTATCTTTCATGTGATGAACCTCTTTTCTTCTGGAAATGATAACCTTAGTATAGAACTGAAATATCATTCTGGATAGTACCGCAAGCAACTTTAGCATGGTAAAAAACGTCGAAATCATAGATATTCTGCGATTGCCCGAGAAATAAACGGTATTTCCCTGCATATGCTCATAGCAAACTGGCAAGTCGGGCGCTTGCCTTTTGTTTTATAAATCTAACCGGAATATGATGATTTGAATGTCAAACAGGCGGGAGGTTAACGGATCATGAAAATTGGATTGGCACGGCAAAATGCGGCGGCATGGGTAACAACCAATGCGCGAAAGGAAGAAGGGTATCTGGGTGCTTATTTTAGCGGTTCTACGGTTGGGCGTTCTGATCAGGATTCGCTGCCTGTAGGTTCAGACATAGATGTCGTTGTCGTCAGAGAGGGGGAGGAGGCCCCGCCGAAGCCGGGGAAGATCCGGTTCCGGGATACGCTTATTGAGATCACCTATGTATCTTCGAAGCAGCTTGATTCAGCCGAACATCTGCTAAAGTCCTATCATCTGGCCGGAAGCTTCCGCTTTAACACCATTATCGATGACCCTACAGGAGGTTTGCGCAGGCTGCAAGAGCAGGTCTCGAAGCATTTTGCGGAGAAAAAATGGGTCCGCCAACGGTGTGAGGAAGCTAGAGTCCGGGCTGAAACCGGACTGCGTTCCCTAAATCCAGACGCCCCCTTATATGAACGGGTGACAAGCTGGTTGTTTCCGACGGGCGTAATGACGCATGTCATTCTGGTTGCGGCTCTTCGGAATCCGACGGTGAGACTCCGGTATTTGGCGGCGCGAAAAGTTTTGGCGGAATATGGTTACGATGATTTTTATCCGCGGCTGCTCGCTTTATTGGGATGTGAAGATTGGACGGCGGAGCTAGTAGAGCATCATCTGGCAGGGCTTGAACATACTTTTGATGCTGCGGCAGCCGCGGCCCGAGCGCCGTTTTTCTTCAGCTCCGACATTACTCCCGAAGCGCGCTGCATCGTCATTGACGGCAGCAGGGAACTTATTTCTGCCGGAGATCACCGCGAAGCGGTGTTTTGGATCGTGGCGACATACGCCAGATGCCAGCAAATTTTAGCCGTTGACGCTCCGGAAGAAGTACGGCGCTTGTTTGAACCTGCTTTCCATGAGATTTTGGCGGATTTGGGTCTTGATTCGCATGGGGACATGGTTCGCCGCAGCGAAGAGGCGATGCGAATGATGCCGGAGCTGTGGCAGATTGCCGAGGAGATTATGCGTGCCAATCCGGAAGTTATGGAATGAAATGAATTTTCTATATCAATAGGCCATGGCGTTTATTCAAACCGGTTTGCCCGAGGAACAAAGTTGTATTCAATTCCCGGAATCAGCACGGATGACGCGATTGCGGTGAAAACGGACGAGGGTTGCTTTTTTAAAATGATTAATGCCATTAAAGAACGAACTGAAGAGGAGAAACACAAATAGGAGGAAATATATGGAGGGGGAATTGAAACACGAATCGTATTGTTTTGCTGAAGAAGGTTTAAGCTTCTGGCAGGATACTTTAACATTAATTGTTTATTACCTCCATTTTTCGTTGGTTCTTTGATACGATTTAGGTGACTCAAAATATTTAGGAGGGCTGGATTATGCTCCAGGAACGGATCGGAAAATGGATGGCGTCTTACGCTCAAAATGGCTATTTAAACGGATCGATATTAATAGCTCGCAACGGACAGGTTATTTTTAAAGAAGGCTTCGGAATGGCCAACCGGGAGCACAAGGTGCCAAATACGCCTGCAACCAAATTTCGCATCGGATCCCTAACCAAAGCTTTTACAGCCATGGGCATATTTCAACTGCATGAGGAGAAAAAACTGAATATTAACGATACTCTAGATAAATATATTTCAGATTATCCAAACGGGGATCGCATTTCGATTTACCATTGCTTAACGAATACTTCCGGCATTCCCAACTACACTAGTTTCCCCGACTTTTGGTCTTATACCATGAGACTTCCATTAACGCTAACTCAACTGATTGATTCATTTAAGGTTCGCGATTTGGAGTTTGAACCGGGTAGCAGGTTTGGATACTCAAATTCAGGTTATGCTTTGTTAACGCAGATTATCGAATCCGTTTCCGGGATGTCCTACTCCGATTATATCCGGGAGAAAATTTGCCAACCTTTAGGAATGTACCATACCGGCTGTGATGATGGCGTACGAATCGTATCGAATCTGGCTTCCGGGTATTCTTTTTTTGAAGAACCGATTCATGCTGCCTATACAGATTTATCATTCCCATTAGGTTGCTATGGCTTGTATTCGACGACTGAGGATCTGTTCATTTGGGATCAAGCATTAAAAACATCCAAATTGTTAAGCAAAAATTCGACGAAAAAAATGTTTACGCCAAATCACGGATCTTATGCATGCGGATGGATGATTTCAGAAATGCAAGGCCGAACATGCATCAATCATTTTGGCGATATTGACGGATATTTCAGCGATTTTCTCAGGTTTGTGGATGATGATGTTACGATCATTTTCTTGAGTAATATGAGCGTAACTCCTGTAACCCATTTAAGCCGTGAAATGGCCAAGCTTGTTTTTGGCGAAAATGTTTCTTTACCGCTTCCCGCTGAGCCGATTCAATTTAATAAAAGAGAATTGATCGTAGGCAAGTATTCAGATCATTATGACACAGTAATGTTGGACATATCGCTGAAAAACAACGAACTTTACCTTACTGTTCCAAAAATGTACGGCATATTGTATAAGTTTAAACTGATCCCAGTAAGCCAAGACACCGCCAGGGTGACTTTTATAACCGAGATGGTCAATGAACAGCTTGTGTTTCGTTATTCGGCATCCGGCGAAATCGAGCACGTTGAATATACGGACGATTCAAGTAACAGACATCTTCTGCACAAAGCAGTTCCCAAGATTGATGAATGAGGGGAAGGGATGCATCAGCAAATTTAGAGATTGAAATATCTAGATAAGCAGATATAATAGAGCTATGGATATGGTATTGATTTTCAAGGCGTTGTCCAATGACACTCGCTTGCAAATTCTGGAGTGGTTAAAGGAACCGGACGCAAATTTTGGGCCGCAATTGTTTTTGCCTCCGGATGCTGATTTCAAAGGAGGGATATGCGTAGGAAGCATTCAGGAAAAAACGGGGTTGTCCCAATCCGTGATTTCCAGTTATTTGACGATGATGAAAAAGGCCGGACTGCTCGAATCCCGGCGTTACGGTCAATGGACGTACTACCGGCGAAACGAAGAAACGCTAATGTTTATAGCCAATTTTATCAAGAATAAAATATAAGGACAGGCAGTCGCCATCGTGAGGCTGCCTATTCATTTGCAATAACATATCTAGAAAATTGTATATTTAAATATACAAATTAACGGAGGGGTTTTGTGAAACGGAACGGTTCTATATTTTTCATTGCACTTGGCATTTTTAGCATTATTAATACCGAACTTGGCGTCGTCGGCCTGCTGCCGCTGATTATGAAAAAGTACGGAGTGACCGCCCCTCAGGCGGGTATGCTTGTAAGTTCATTTGCGCTCATTATTGCACTGTTTGGTCCCTGGATGACTCTCCTGATGTCGAGATGGAATCGGAAACGCGTTCTGACGGGCGTTCTCGCGTTGTTTGCCGTCTTTAACCTCGTTTCGGCTTTTGCGCCGACCTTTCCAATTTTGTTGACATTTCGGGTCATTCCGGCTTTCTTTCATCCTGTTTATTTCTCCATTGCCTTCGTATTGGCTGCGGTGCTGTCGGATAAAGAGCGGGCCGCACTTGCAAGTAGAAAGGTATTTCTCGGAGTTAGCACGGGGATGGTGCTTGGCATTCCGATTACGTCTTTCGTCGCTAATCAATTTTCGCTTGGGAGTGCGTTTGTTCTCTCGGCGATTGTGAACGGGGTTGCCTGTCTGGGAATCGCCTTTATGGTACCGTCTACAGCCGACGACCAAAAACCTGCCTCAATCAGACGGCAGCTCGGGGTATTGCGTAAACCGGCCTTGTGGCTGAATATCGGAGCCGCCAGTTTTATACTCGCCGCGATGTTTGACGTGTACAGCTATTTTGCCGAATTTATGGGGCAGCGTCCGGGTATGAATGGGGGGATGGTGAGCATCTTGCTGGTCGTTTTTGGCGCCAGCGGCGTGGCGGGCAACTGGTATGCAGGCAAATTGCTTGGACGTTCTCTGACGAAAACGACGCTGCTGTATCCGGTCGCGTTGGCATTGTGCTACATTCTCCTGCACTATAAAGGAGCATCGCTCATTTGGCTTAGCGTAATCGTTGTAATATGGGGAGCGGTGCATACAAGCGGACTTATCGTCAGTCAAATCTGGCTGACATCGGAAGCGTCTGAAGCGCCGGAGTTTGCGAACAGTCTATTCGTTTCCTTTTCCAATCTGGGGGTCACGATCGGGACGGCTGCAGGAGGTTGGGTGATCGCCCGAGCCGGTACGGGAGAAATAATATGGGGCGGTATTCTGTTTGCCGCGTTGGCCTTGCTGTGCATCGCTGCGGGCACCGTATTGCGGGCAAAGACGAAGACGCCGACGGTACTGGATGGAAAATCATAAAGGGATTTGGCTCAGGCACGATGTCAGGGGAGGAAAAAGAAGGGCGCTTCCTATTATTTACCATCTGATATAAAATGAAATAGATTGATTATGAATGGCGGAAAGGAGCAAACCTCTTGAATGGATTGTTATCCCAATATAAACGCATTATCGCAGGAGAAATTGCGCCGTCTCCTGTCGAACTTCTAATGGGTATCCGACCTTTAGACATCGAGGAGGGCCGTTCGGTTTTTGAATTGGAAGCAACGTACGATCATTCCAATCCGCAAGGAACGGTTAATGGCGGCGTCACGACTACCCTTGCCGATATGGCGATGGGCATGGCGTTCGGAACGACGCTTCAGCCGCATGAAACGTTCACGACCATTGAATTGAAAATCAATTTCTTGAAGCCGATCTGGCTGGGAAAGGTCAGGGCGGAAGCCGAGGTGAAAAAACGCGGCAAAACGATCGGTTTGGTGGAATGCAATCTGTTCGATGAGAAAGGAAGTCTGGTTGCTTTTTCCACGAGTACATGCATGGTGCTTGAAGGCGAAAAGGCCAGCGGCAGGTCACAGCATACTGCAGATGACACAAGATGAAAAACGAATGACTACATTATTTGAGCGAGAGAAATCGTCAAGCAAATTAAAGAAAATCATCCACAACCGGTGTATGTTTCAGTGATCATGCTTCACCGGTTTTTGACTTTCATAAAATTCTCATTCGCCGTTCAGGGGCACCATTCCGGGTTGTCAGCCGCAACGTGATCGACGGAATCATAAGGAGAATCCGCGTAACTTCAGAGATTCTTTAGAATTTCCCCAACGAAATCTTCATATGTTTTTCTTATGCTGGGAGCTAAGACCGATTTTAAGCAATAACCAGGGAGGTTGCAGATGAACAAGGTCACCATATTGGTTGTGGATGACGACTCCGAAATCAGGGACTTTATACGTATCTTCTTGTGTAATGAAGGATATCATGTGCTGGAAGCGGAGAATGGTTTGCAGGCGCTGGAGATTGTCAAGACATCATCCGTGCAATTGATCATTCTGGACGTGATGATGGCCCATATGGATGGAATCAGGGCATGCCTGAAAATCAGAGAATTCTCGAAGATCCCCATTATCATACTGTCTGCCAAGGAAGAAGAAATTGATGTTATAACCGGGTTGACTACCGGAGCGGATGATTATATGACCAAGCCGTTCAGTCTCTTGGAATTGACGGCCCGGGTCAAGGCGCAACTACGCCGGCAAAGCTACTCCGTCAAGAAGCCAGAGGAAGACGTCATTGCCGCCGGTGACTTAATCATAGACAGGGCGATGCATCAAGTAACCGTAAAGGGAAAGGAAATATCCCTGACACCTCTTGAATTTTCCATACTCGAACTGATGGCAAGCCATCGCGGACAAGTGTTTAGCGTGGATAAAATTTATGAAAGGGTTTGGAAAGAGTCTTCCAACATCTCGGATAACACGGTTGTAGTTCATATCCGAAACCTCCGGGAGAAAATTGAGGCGAACCCGCGGGAACCCCGGTACGTCAAGACAGTTTGGGGAGTGGGTTACAAAATTGAAAAATAAACTCCTTGCTCTGATTTCCGGGAAACGAAGCATTCGTGTGCGCATGTTCTGGTCGTTTATTCTAAGCTTAATCATTGCGATGAACGTATCGTCCCTACTCAACGAATTTTTGTTAAATAGTCTTCTTGCCGATAGACATTTCCCCTATTTATCAACCCTGTTATATGGCGTATTATCTATTGTTTCGTTTATCGTCCCCTTTATTTTGAGCTTTTCCCTTATGACCCGACGAATCGTGCAATATTTGCTTAATCTGGCGGAAGGACTTGATTATATCGCCGGAGGAAATCTGCGCCATCGCGTTCCGCTCTTAAGGAAAGACGAACTGGGCAGGGTTGCGGAAAACATTAACGCTATGGCCGAAAAACTGGAACGCCAAATCGCAAAGGAACGGCAAATCGAAAAGTCCAAAATGGACTTGATTACAGGCGTATCCCACGATTTACGGACGCCCCTTACCAACATAATCGGGTATCTGGAATTGTTGAAAAACAGAGTCTATCACAATGAGCAGGAGCAGGAACGATTCGTCGACATCACCTACAACAAAGCCATGCAACTGAAGAACCTCATTGATGACTTATTTGAGTACACGCGTCTTACCTCCAGTGACGCCAAGCTAGTAATGGGCCAGTTCGATATACGGGAACTGCTCACGCAGATTGCAGCCGAATTCCAACCCTTCGCCAAAGAACTTGGGGTCACTGTGGAGACGTTTTTGGCGTTCAAGCCGATGCCGATACCTATGGATCCGGGAAAAATAAGGAGAGCCATCGACAACCTTCTGATGAATGCTTTGAAGTTCTCCGTGAAGCCGGGAGTTGTTCGCGTATCATTGGAAGCACGCTCCCCTTTTGTTGCCATCAAGGTCGAGAATGAAGGAACTCCGATATCGAAGGAACAGGAAGAGCTGCTATTTGAGCGGTTTTACAAAGCCGATCACTCGCGAACGGCCCATGCGATCCAGGCCGGTTCAGGATTAGGACTATCCATTGCCAAGAATATCGTCGAAAGGCACAACGGCACCTTAAGCCTGGTTCATTCATCGGGACGTTATGCTTTCATCATTGAACTTCCCGTATCCAATCCCGCATAAAAAATGATTAGTTGTTCACCTTGAAATTCACTTCTGGGTACTTGGCGGCCAAATCTTGCAGCGTAGAATCGTCTTTCCCTTTTAAATACCGATCGAAGAAGGCAACACTGAATTCGTTCACGATGCGGTGATCCCGCCGCGGGTCCGTGCCGCTGAGGCCTAGCAGCGGAGAGAATAACGCAAGATCGGTGTAGCTTGCATGCTTTGAACCCGGAATAAGGATCGATAACCCTCCGCCTGCCAGAGCATAGCCCGATTTTTGGATATATTCTTTCCTTGGGGCTTCGAACGCTTCGCGGCTTACCCCGCCAAACTGTTCGGCGACATCATCGTAAGAAGTCATTATTTTGCTGTACGTCTCGTCTGCATACATCATGAAGAACGGCTTTCCGAATCCTTTGTCTGAAACCGGCGGACCATAAAACCCTCCATCCATACTAAGGGCAGCCTTCACACGCGAATCATTCTTTAACATTTGCACCGTAACAGCTCCACCGAATGAATGTCCAAGCATGCCGATTCGATCAAGATCGATTTTGCCGGTAAATCGACCTGCAGCATCGTTCTGATTGAGCTTCGCCACTTGATTGAGCACAAACGCAGCGTCGCTGGTCCAAAGCGGGATGTGCATTCCATACTGGGCATTGGAAGTCAAGTTGGGATCGGTTTTGCTCACGGCGACTCTTCCGTCAGGGTAAACGGAAGCCGCAGCTTCATAGGCATAATCGATGGCTATTACGATGTAGCCGTGGCTGGCAAGCTCCTCTAGCTGGTACATATTCTGATTGCGATATCCGTTCATCCCATGGGAAAAAATCAAAACCGGGTACGGGCTCCCCGAGTTCGAGAGTTTGGCATCTACCAAAGCATGCGTTTTGATCAACCCTAGATGGCTTAGCACAAAAGCCGGAAGACCCATCATTTTGCTTGATATGGCTTTTGTCATCTTAGATGCATTCTGGAGGTAAGGGCTTCTCTCTTCCCCGCCGCCTTCGGCAGCCGGATACCAAATTTGCGCCATCAGCTCGCGCCTATCGGCAGGGTTATCCGAATATACTTCCCGCCGCTTATCGTCAACCCAATGATAAACCGTCGTTCCGACCGCATAGGGTCCCGTTGGTTCATCAAATGAGAATACCGGCAGCACTGCAGGCGGCGCAACCGAGACCAACAAATATACGGTCAATAGCACCGCTTGAACCGTAAGCGCAATCCTGCTTTTGCCGCCCTCCTTCCGCTTGCCAATGAAGAAATAAGCCGTCAATAAGAGCGGTGTCAAGTAGGCCGGAATCATCTCCCAACGTCCACCTTCCACAACAATCTGCACGATTACCAAACTGAGGGCGATCCCTAAAGGGATGAACAATCCCCGTCCACCTTTCTTGTTCGTGATTACCGCCCAGTACAACAGGCCAAAATTAACCACGATCAAGCCTATTTCCCAAAATCTCATGCTGATCTTCCTCCCCTTACCATAAATACGAACTTGTTCCAGCTTACAAAAAAATTATAAAGATGAAAGGGGGAATATCATAAATTTCTTATGAATGTCGTGGGTACTCGTGCGAAAGTTCCGCAATTATTTCTTCGGCTTTTGCAAGCTATATGCTTTTGCACCGCGCTGGCAGCGGCATCCGCTCTTGCCCAGCCCAGAATCCTACTTGAAGCATATAATGTTTTATTCAAATATGAAGGAAAGTAGGAAACTTTTATTATGAACAAAAAGAACAAGGGGCGCACAAAACCCATTGCTCGTCGGTTAAAGTCCGGCGTCAACCGTAACAAACCCGTACGAATCAATGCATTTGAAAACGAGCTTAAATGGTTGGACAAAGACAAAAGATACCGCAATTCCGAGCAGGTTTATCTAATCGTAGAGCTACCAAAAGGGGTATATAAGTATTCACAGGAAAACGAAGTGGAATGGAACCGGGTCATTCAAAATGGATTGCTGAGTGCAATGGAAGCCTTAGATCCGGATTCGATCAAGGAGATAAAATGCCGCATTCAAGTCGGCACGGCCGCCGCCAGTGGCCAAAGTTAAAGCTGGCGTCTCATTTTTATAATTCGTATTTAGGACTGGTTAGCGGGAAGTCAAAGCTCTTCCTTTCGGTCCCGAAAAAATGCTTCAATTCATCGGAGGGTACTTTGTTATACGAATGGGGAACGATAGCTCAATAAAGACAGTTCTGAGAGGGACTTTTGCGCGCCGAAAGTAAAAGCCCCTCCACTTTCCGTAATTTTCCATTCACTTTCGAATAGGACGATGATTTCTTCGAGCTTTTCCCAAGCAATATCCAAGTGGGAAAACAATTGAAAAGAACTTAACCGTTACAGGTCCCACGACGCAATCAATAATTCCATTTGCAAGCAAGTATTTCTGCGAAATGCTTAGACCAGTTTCTCCAATCGGTTGTTCATTCAGTATGTTTTTGACCCAATGCCTCCGAAGCTTTTGGTTGTCTTCATTTGCTTCGTGATACAATATACCAAATAAAGGGGGGAAATATGGGATGGAAATTGATGAGATAGACAAGATCGAGGGACGGTTAAGCAGCACTACTCAACTTGAAGGGGTAAACATAAATGGCGATTAGACTCGACGGGGAGTTGGCGGAAGGAGACGCTTTCGCAAGGATAGAGCCCTACTTGCCCGGATTGAAGGCATATTGCAGGTCTCTTGCCGGTAACGAATGGGATTCAGAGGACTTGATGCAGGAAGTACTAACGAAGGCAATGCAGGCAATTTTGCGGTCGCCCCATCGTTCGATCAGTCGAGCATTCCTTTTCCGGATTGCAAAGAACGCTTGGATTGACCACTGCAGGGCAGAGCGGAAGCGGCACAACGATACGACATTCGATGAGGATTTCCATCTGTCTGCCTCGCTTTCTATGAATGAATGGCTGGCCCGCGAGCTGCTTGAACAGCTGGCCGAATCGCTGAATCCCAGGCAAATGGTGCTCGTCATCCTGATCGATGCATTCGTGTTCAGCGCGGCAGAGACTGCATTGTTATTACGCATGACAGAAGGCGCTGTAAAAGAAGGGCTGAAACGGGCGCGCCGGCGCTTGCACTCATTTGCGGGCGGGAACAGGCAGGACATCGTGAGAAATGGAAAGCCGAAGAGGCGCGTCGGAGAGGACATGCCTACAGTATTGTTCGAGACATTCGTGGCAGGCTTTCAAAAAGGAGATGCAGAGATGATTTGTCGTGCATATCTGAGTCTGGCTTCCCAAGGTGTCATGATCGAAAAAGTATCTGTAGAGGAAGGCCGCTATTCCTTTGCGCTTCGGGATCCGGACGGTCATTTGATTGGATTTTTTCAAAATATTTAGCGGTACCCGTTTCTTTTCTTCGTAAGTGTTCGTTATAAATGGTGAAGAACGATTTTAAGGAGGAATATTTAATGGCAGTGAGCGTAAAAAACTATGCGGTTGTCCAATTGCCGGTACGTGATCTTGAGGTTTCCGTGAGGTGGTACAAGGAGATTCTTGGCATTCCATTCACATTCGAATATACTCCAGGCGACCAAGAGGCTTGGCTTAACGTTGGGGGTGTCGGACTTGGGCTTATTCAGTGCCCGGAGGTGCCGAAATTGGACTTTACGAATAGCAGGGGTCAGCTCCAGCCAATCATTTCGCTGCAGGTAGACAACATTCATGAAGCGCACGAAGAATTGAAGAAGAAGGGGGCTGAAATCGGCGAGATGGTGTACAAGCCGCAAGGCGGGTACAGCTTTACCTTCCGCGATCCGGACGGTCATATGGGTAACTTGTGGGGTGGTTGGCCAAGGGAAGAAAGCTGATTATTGCCAAACCCAACTAAAGGGGGATTTCTTATCGTCCGAAGATGATAAGGGGTACCCCTTTGAACCGTTGCATTCATATTGAGGAGGGAATTGAATCCAGCAGATTCGTATAAACAAAGCGTGATTTATTTCTTTACATAAAATGTACAGTTCTTGTAAAGTGATAGAGCTAACAACTTCCTATAATTTTTGATACGAAAGGAGGTGCGCGCAATGGATAACTTTAAAGCTTTTGAGTGTGTAGTGGAATACCTGGAGAATATTATACTTTGCTCAGATGAAGTGGATTATAACGTCATTTCTAAAATAGCAGGCTGTCCTGCTCCCTTGTTTCAGCGTATTTTTGTATATATTACAGGTATAACTATTAGTGAGTATTTAAGAAAACGCCGATTGACGTTAGCGGGTTATGATATCAGAAACAGCAGTGAAAAAATTATTGACATAGCTATGAAATATGGTTTTAATTCCCATGCTGCTTTTACAAGAGCATTCAAAGAGCATCACAAGGTTTCTCCTTCTAGTGTTAGAAAGTTTGGTAAACCGCTTCATGATTATCCTCGCACCTCCTTTACAAATATTAGAATTGTAGGAGGAAAGCGAATTATGGCAGAGCTTAAAAAAATCGAGTATGTAGAATTTGGCGCCCGTAAAATTGTAGGCATGATGAAAATGACTTCGTTTCAAAAGGCAGGGGAAGAGTGCTGGGGTTCAGCATTCAAGGAAGGCGTTTTTGACAGAATTCAAGAAATTGAAAGATGGATTTGCAAAGATATGGATGATTATATTGGACTTGGGCATATGAGTAAATTTGTTGGAAAAGATCATTTCCAATATATCATAGGTAAATTTGTAGAACTTGACGCACCTGTTCCAGAAAAAATGTATTCTGAGAATATATCCGCAGGAACATTTGCCAAAATATGGATCGAATCCGATAACCTTAACGATATTTTTGATTGTGCATACTTACTTTGTTCCGAAGCAATCGAGAAAACAGGATACAAAATTGATTTTGAAAACTTTTATTGGTGTGATGTCTACACATATGATAGATATTGCACACCACTGGAGAAAGGACAGAAAATTATTCTTGACTATTTACTGCCAGTAATCAAAGATGAATAGGAAAGAAACTTGAACAACCTTACGTTAAGTAAAGGTAGCTGACCAAAAGAGGTCGGCTGCCTTCAACTGTTTTTATTGAGTTATCTAATTAATTTTTCACCCTATGGGGCAATTTCATCTAGAAGTTGGCAATATTTTAGAAACAAGTGAACTGAAAAAGCATGGAAACGCCTTTCGTTTAGCTATGGCGACTTTTAAAAACAATAAATCGAAAAAAGGTGGTTTTAAGCGATGATGCATGAACCTCATAATATACGAGGTTATGTGGATTCCCCGGATCTGCAGCGAAAATTATATAGGCGTTCCCTGCTCATTGTAGTCATATCGCAAATTTTTGGAGGCGCAGGTCTTGCTGCTGGGGTAACAGTGGGCGCGCTTCTTGCTCAGGATATGTTGGGAACGGAAAGCTTGACAGGCATTCCCGCTGCCTTGTTAACTCTTGGTTCTGCTGCAGCCGCTCTGCTTGTTGGTCGTCTTTCGCAACATTACGGGCGCCGTTTGGGGCTTGCCGCAGGATTCTTGACAGGCGGAATCGGTGCGATAGGCGTAATATTGGCTGCAGTAAATCATAGTATTGTACTTTTGTTCGCATCGCTCCTTATATACGGTGCAGGCACGGCTACAAATTTACTAGCACGTTATGCAGGAACAGATTTAGCTAAACCTACCCAGCGGGCAAAAGCAATTAGTATTTCAATGGTTTCGACTACTTTCGGCGCGGTTGCAGGGCCCAACCTGGTAGAGGTTATGGGACGATTTGCAGCGTCGATTGGGGTTCCAGCCCTTGCGGGTCCGTTTATTTTAGCTGCGGGGGCGTTCCTCCTTGCAGGTATGGTATTTTTTATTTTCCTCCGCCCAGACCCATTCGTCGTAGCGAAAGCGATCTATAAAGCGCAATCAGATCTGGGTCAATCTGCAGCCGCGCAAACAAAATCGCATAAAAATAACAACAGAGGTTTAGTTGTAGGGGCAACCGTAATGATTTTAACTCAAATCGTTATGGTCGCAATTATGACAATGACGCCAATACACATGAAGCACCACGGTCATAGTTTAGGAGATGTAGGATTAGTAATAGGCATTCATATTGGTTTTATGTATTTTCCTTCGCTCATTACAGGCATTCTTGTTGATAAGATCGGCCGTGCTGCCATGTCAATAGCTTCGGGTGGTATTCTACTGCTGGCCGGTATAATTGCAGCTATAGCACCTGCAGATTCCATGTTTATTCTTATCACTGCCCTTGCTTTGTTGGGACTCGGCTGGAACTTTGGCTTAATCAGTGGGACTGCACTTATCGTAGATGCGACCGATCTAGCAACACGTGCAAAAACTCAAGGGACGATAGATGTGTTAATAGCTCTTGCAGGGGCAGCGGGGGGAGCATTATCCGGTATGGTTGTAGCACATTCCAGTTACGCTGCGCTTTCGCTTTCCGGTGGTTGCCTAGCACTTTTACTAATTCCAGTAGTGATATGGTCCCATAAAAAACAAAAAGTAGTGGTTCCCGACAGCATCTCGATAAACTAACGGGAAACAATAACTAAATTTAGGTGTTTAAAGGCAGTCGATTTCTTGTGATCGGCTGCCTTTTCTTTAAGATTATAGAATTTATAAATTTTCTTGCTACGCTGAACAATTCTATAATCGCAAGAAAAACATCCGCTAAATGCGGTCTGTCTTCCTAGAAAGTACGTCGATAGACGTTTTTCTTACTAAACGGCAGTTTTGCGCGGAAGGACTCGTTCGGGAACTCATTGGGGTGACTTAAACAGCTGTTGCTTGATGTCGCCTTGCTAAACAGTCGGCCCCAACAGGCCAGCTATTCTTGGGTTTTTGTTTCAACATCCGGACAGAACCCGGGATTAGCCGAGCGGAGCTGTTCGGTAAATTTCGGATGGAGTTTGGCAAGCTCGGCGAAATAGCTTGAAATAATATGATTCCCACCAAAGGAACCATTCTGAAAATACTGCGACGACAAAGTTGGGACATGGCTATAATAATATCTTTTTTCCCGCTTGGGCAGTTTGTAAACGGTAGGCGGGGCATGTGTCACGACATCAAACAGATTCGCAGCTCGGTAGCTGTTCCGTACATATTTCGAAAAAGCTTTGGCAAAGGCCGGGTCGCCAACGCGAGGTGAACCGAATGTGAAGAGGAATGGGGAGCGGAAGGAGGTATTGGCGGCGACATCGACAACGCATAAGGTTGCGAGTGCGGCACCGAGGCTGTGGCCTGTAATGTATAGCGTTTTGTTTGCAGACAGCTTGGCCAGCGCGGATATGATGTGGCTGCGGGCGGAGGAATAAATGTCAGTGAAGCCGCGGTGGGTAAGGCAAGCGTCTTTAACATATTTGAAGTTTTTTTGGGAGGCGATCATGTCGGAGATCCAGTTTGTTGTCGAAATGGTTCCCCGAAAGGCAATGATGATTTCCTGCGGAGACTCGAGGACGAATCCAAAACGTTCCCAAGCATGGATAATCGATTTTGCTTCAATCGTATCTCTGACCGTATAATTCGCCGGAACAACAAACGTCCCGTCTGAGTTCGTGAACTGGTCATAGGTCTGTCCGCAAACCGCAGCCATAAAAATAGCCCGCTTTTCCAGCACCTCTATCGTTGTCACGTGCATCCCCGCCTTTCTCTATCTACACTATATTAGGGGGAGGAAGGAGAGGTGCCTAGATCTTAAGCTAGGGCATATAAATAATTATTTGACTTTGGATATTATCGAGGTCATTGTAGATATACGAAGTCTGTAATCGAAAAGGTGAAAAAATGAAATTTTCAAAAGCAACCGATTATGCGCTTCACACGATATTCGATTTGATGCCGAATCCCCGGATAAACCTGTCAGGGTACAGCAGCTTGCCGAAAAGCAGGGCGTCTCTGCTACGTATCTGTCGAAAATACTCACCAAATTGGTGAAAGCAGGCTTGGTAGAGTCGGCTTCGCATAGTTAAAAAAACATGCTTATTTATTTCGCAAAAACGAATGATATCCAACTCCGAAAGGTAGAATTTTCCTATAGATTTAATGATATTAATGATTAACAGACTGATTTATGGCTCAATAAGCCGAAATAAGTCTGTTTTTTTGTCTGTAGTCTCCTATTTCAAGATAAGAATGTGTGTTCTTAAATAGGACTTAAGTGGGTAGGGGGAGATTCGATTATTAGGTATGATTTATCTATTCGGGTTAATATCATAATCTTGGTTGTGTCGCATCATTTATCCAAGCAGGAGGGAATTCGTTTGATTGAAATTACAGAAAGTTGGATTGATTCTATAGCGCCGAACAGCTCAGCCGTCAAAAATGGGCATGATCTGGTCAAAAAAGGGAAGTTTACCGAACTTCATTTGTCAAACGATCAGCAGGTGTTGTTTGGCAGTTGCGCCGGCAGCGGGAAAACGCCTTATTCGCCTTCGGCGGATTTCGTTGTTCCTGAAAAGCCCGTCATGCGCTGCAACTGCCCAAGCCGGCAAATTCCGTGCAAACATGTGCTTGGTTTGCTTTATGCTTATGCGGGCGGAGAGAATTTTACGGCTGCGGAGATGCCTGAGGATCTGGCAGCGAAACGCGAAAAAGCCGAGAAACGGGAAGAGAAAAAAGCCAAAGAAGCTGCGGCGGGAACGGCTCCCAAGCCGAAAAAAGTGAATAAATCGGCGCTGAAGAAAAAGATCATGGCGCAGCTGGAAGGATTGGATGTGCTGGAAAAGCTAACTCACTCCTTGATCCGGCGCGGTCTTGGGACGCTCGACGCCAAAGAGCTCAAAAACATTCAGGACCATGTAAAACAAATGGGAAGCTACTATTTAAACGGAGCCCAGATCCAACTGCGCAAGCTGCAAATGATACTTGCATCCCGAGGAGATAAAGAAGATACATATACGGCTGCTACGGAGCAGCTTGGCGTGATTCACGCTTTTATCAAAAAAGGACGGGCGCATCTGAAGGCCAAACTTGAAGATCCGGAACTTGCGCTTGATCATGAATCGACCATTGAGGAATGGCTCGGACATGCATGGCAGCTTTCGGAATTGAAAGATGCGGGACTGTCAAGTTCCGAGGCCGAACTGATCCAGTTGTCCTTCAACAGCTATGATGATCCCTCGCGCCAGGAATTCGTCGACTGCGGCTACTGGATGCAAATGGACAGCGGGGAAATTCATTATACCGTGCAGTACCGTCCATACAAAGCGGCGAAGCTGATGCGCGAGGAGGACAGCTTTTTTGACGCGGCCTGCGTGCCGGCTCTTTACCGTTATCCGGGGGATCTCAACCGCCGTGTACGGTTCGAATCCTTCTCTACGCGGCCGGTGGAAGAACAGGATATCGCCCGAATCCGGAAGTATGCGGCAAGTTCTTATGCCGAGGTAGTAAAAATGGTGAAAAACCAACTAAAAAACCCGCTGGGAGACCAGAGTCCGGTGATGCTGATTCATGCGGACCGAATTGTTTCCGACGAGGAAGGGCGGCTGTTTATTGCTGATGCACACGGCGAGACGCTTGAACTTAAGGATTTGACGGAAGATTCCACAGTCCAACTGTTGAAATTTTTGCCTGATGACAGTTTGCGGGATACAGCCGTGCTGGTCATGTTCGATCATGGCTTGGCAAGCGGGCGCTTGCGTGTGCAGCCGCTGAGTATCGTGACTGGACGGGAGATTATACGCTTGCTTTATTAATCCATTATGAAATTGTTTCTTAATGAAATCGGAACTGGGGGAGACAGGCAAATATGAGTCAGACATTGCTGATGGAGCTAAACGAAGAAATCAGACGTTTATATATCGCGGGTAGCGATCTGGCGGCCGGGGACCATCGGCTTAGACGGCTGGTGCCGCCATTTCAGCAGCTTGGAGAAAAGGCGCCGGTATTCAAAAAGCTGGCTGAAGGCGTCAACGAGTTGATTGATGCAGGCGGGAGTGAGGCGGATTCCGCCCGCAAACTTCAGGATGTGAACCTGCTGCTGCAGTCGGTTCTGCGCACGCAGGGCAAAGGGTCGGCCGAAGGAGAAACGGTACCGCTTGCAAATTCGCCGCTCCCGCTGCAAACGCGGATGTCCTACCGTAAACTGGCAGCGGTTCGGAACGCACTGTCGACGCGCGGAGGCGGGAGATACGAGATAATTATTGAAGGCTATCGTGAAGGGGTATTTGCGGATCTGCGGCTGCTGCCGCTTGCCGTGGAAGCACTTAGCGATCCGTATTCCGAGATCGCCGATTTTGCGATGACGGATATTTTGCCCTCTTACGGCAAGGAAATCGTACCGTATTTGCTGGCAAGCTTTCAACCGTCGGGAGGCAGGGTTGAATCCCGTAAACTGACCGTGATTGCGAAAAATGGCGGCAAGGAAGTACTGAATACGGTTTTCGAGGCCGCCATGTCGGGTTCGGATGAAGTGCGAACTACAGCGATTCAGCTCTTAGCGGGCCATATTGAATATGAGCAAGCGCTGCTGGATTTTAGCCGCGACAAGAAAAAAAGCATCCGTCAGGCAGCTTATAACGCTTTGGCCGACAGCGGCTGGGAAAGCGCAGTTGCCCGTCTCTATGAGGCCTCCCAAGGCAAAGACTGTGAACTTGTGAATCCTTCCTTGAACCGCTGCAAATCGCCGCAGCTTACCGAGCGGCTGGCGGGGGACTTCGCGGATCAACTGCAATCGCTGCAAGATGCTGCGAAGGACAAGGAAAAAACGGAGGAAATCTGGACTCAGGTCAAACGTTATCTCTGGGCGCTGCATCAAAAAGCAAGTCCTGAACTTGAGGAGTTATATTTGGGCGTTCTTCGCGAATATAAGCATTATATGTTTAAACTCGGATGGTCGTTTCTGGCCAATGAAGCGATTGATTATATCAAAAAAACGGACTCGGAAGAGGGCCGGCAGCTTCTACAGGCCGCAGTGGAATCGGATTTGAAACATTACGCCGGTACCAACGCTTATGCACGCGAGACATTCATTAAAGCCCAGCCTGTTTTATCGCCTGAGCGTATTTACGAGGCCTATTCTCCCATTGTGAAAGACCGGGTACATGCTAAGGCCATCAGCCGGAGCGCCAATTATTGCAAACAGCTGCTGGATACGATTGAGGACATGGTTGTTTTACGGCGGTATCAAGCATACAAGCAGGTTTGGTCTTATGGCGAAGAAGAGTATGCCTATCATGTGGAAATGCTGCCGCAGGAAGAAATCGCCGCGGGTTGGGACCCGCGCTGGCTGGATCATTTTATCGAATTGGACCGCATGGCTCTGGTAAGCGCATTTGCACGCCCGGGACATGCGGACGCCGCATCCTATTTATTCCTGAAGCTGCGGAATTCGCCGGAGTTCCGCAACCGCTTTGCGAATTTGGCGGTCATGGGGCTGGTTCGGGCGGAAGTTGCGCCGCAGCAGCTGCACGAAGCGCTTGTTCAGGCGCTGGAGGATGAACGCAATACCGATTGCCGTGAAATCGAACCCTTCCTGTTTGAACAGCTCTGCGGTTTACCGGCAGCATATGAGGCCCGGGTGCGAGCGGCTTTGCCCAAGTTCAGTTCCAAAGCGGAGGAACAGTTGGAATATATTTTGAAGAACATGTCATCCATCCATTCATAAAATACGTGTTCAAAAAGGCCGGTTTTCAGCGGACATTTTGAACAACCTCATAAAGGAGTGTTATCAATGAGTACGGAACAAACGATGCAGGATATTATGCGCAAGGCCTCCGAGCTTTTGTATCAGGAGGAACTGAACGCTTTGATCCGCGAGGATCAGGGCAAAATTCCGGCAGGGTGGCAGATGTCCCCGCAGTCTGTGTTGAAATTTATCGTAGGCGGTAAAGCAGGAAAGCAGATCATTACCCCAAAATACATTGGAAACCCGAGAATCGTTGAAATGGCGATTGCGACACTGGTGACGGACCGGGCGCTGCTGCTCATTGGGGAACCTGGAACGGCGAAATCCTGGTTGTCCGAAAATTTGGCGGCTGCCATCTACGGCAACTCCGGACTGGTTGTGCAGGGTACGGCGGGAACGACGGAAGAACAGGTCCGCTACTCTTGGAACTATGCGATGCTGCTGGCCCAAGGCCCGACCCCGGAAGCGCTTGTGCAAAGCCCGATTATGCGGGCGATGCAGGCGGGAGGGATTGCGCGTTTTGAGGAAATATCCCGCTGTGCTTCCGAGGTGCAGGACGCTTTGATTTCGATTTTGTCGGAAAAAACGATTTCCATACCGGAGCTGGGCAAAGAGATCAATGCGCGTAAAGGATTCAGCATCATTGCCACAGCCAATACCCGCGACCGCGGCGTGAATGAAATGTCGACAGCGCTGAAGCGCCGGTTCAATATCATCGTCCTGCCTGCGCCGGCGGATCTGGAAACCGAAGTGGAAATCGTGAAAAAACGCGTAGCCGAGATTGCTTCTTCCTACGACTTGCAGGCGGCGGCACCGGCGGATGAGGCGCTTCTGAAAGTGGTGACCATTTTTAGGGAGCTGCGCAGTGGGATGACTTTGGACAAAAAGGACAAGGTGAAGTCTCCGGCAGGTGTCATTTCCACGGCGGAAGCCATTTCGTTATTAACGAACAGCATGGCGCTGGCGGCAAGCTTTGGCAGCGGGGAAATGACGGATGACGATTTGGCTGCGGGGCTTCAGGGGGCGATCGTTAAGGATGAGGAGAAGGACCGGATCGTGTGGAAAGAGTATTTGGATAATGTTATGAAGAAACGGGGAACAAGCTGGCGTGGCCTTTATAATGCCTGCAAGGAGCTGAATCAATGAATACGGTCTGCGGCGCTGGAGTTCATCTGTTTGGCGTCCGGCATTTGTCGCCGGCCGGCGCTTACCATGTCGTAGAATATTTGGAACGATTGCAGCCAACGGCGGTATTGATCGAGGGGCCATCGGACGCGACGCCCGAGATCATTCACCTGACGAATAGTTCTACAAAACCGCCTGTGGCGATTCTTGCATTTACCGAGGAACTGCCGATCCGCACCGTATTATGGCCTTTTGCGGTATATTCGCCGGAGTATCAAGCGATGCTCTGGGCACGCAATCAGGGAGCCCACTGCGCTTTTATCGATCTGCCTTCATCTTCTGCGGTCTGCCTGCAGGATGTACGCGGAGAGCGTGGAGGGCAGCCTTCGGGCAGCGATGTATCGCATGAAACCCAGGATCAAGAGCCGTCTTCCAAGGAAATCGGAGGGTCTGAAGATTTGGAGCCGGAGGCCGGTAATTCAATAGATACGGAAGTTCGTGATCCAGGAAGCATATATGACCTGATTGCAGGCATTTCAGGCGAATATGATTACGATACGTACTGGGAGCGTAATTTCGAACATAATTTAACCCCGGATGCATACCGGCAGGCGATTTTGGCTTATTCGAGCCAGATGAGGGAGCTTACGGAAGGGCGGGAATGGACGGAAGACCGGCAGGAATATGCCTATAATGCTGTCCGTGAAGCTTATATGTGCAGGCAAATTGCAGACACCATCGCGGCCGGACATCAACCGGAGAATATCGTTGTTATCTGCGGGGCATATCACGCCTCCGCTCTGGCTGATCTTTCCCGGGCCATGAGTGACGACGAATTGCAGCGGCTGCCGTTCCGCAAGACCAAGCTGACGCTTATGCCTTATTCCTATTTGAAGCTGTCATCCCTGACCGGTTATGGCGCAGGCAATATCGCTCCGTATTATTTTGAAATGATGTGGAAGCAAATGGCCCGGGGGACGCTTGGGGATTTGCCGCATCGTTATTTTGCTTTTGTTGCCGCCGATTTGAGAAAAACCGGAACACACCGTTCGACTGCGGAAGTCATCGAAGCGGTACGGTTTGCGGAGTCGCTTGCTGCGCTGCATGACGGCCATGCGCCAACGCTGCGGGATTTGCGGGATGCGGCCAAAACGCTGCTCGGACGCGGCGAGCTTTCCGTTATAGCAGAATCCTTGGCTCGTGCCGAGGTTGGCACCGCGATTGGGGAACTTGCGGAAGGCGTCAGCCAGACGCCGATTCAGGATGATATGAATCGCCAGTTGAAACGGCTGAAGCTCGACAAATATAAGACAGCTGTCGCCAGCGACTTGGTGCTCGATTTGCGTGAGAACCGCAGGGTTTCTTCGGAGGAAGCGGCTTTTTTGGACTTGAACCGTTCCTTCTGGTTTCACCGTTTGAAGCTGCTGGGGATCCATTTCGCGCAAGAGAAAGGAAGAACTCAAGATCAAGCCGACTGGACGGAGCATTGGGTCGCGAAATGGTCTCCCGAGGTTGAGATCGAGGTGGTTGAATCCAATCTGCTGGGCGAAACCGTGGAGACCGCCGCCGGATTTGTGCTGCAGCAGCGGCTGGAGGGGTGTAGCTCGATTGAGGAGGCTTCTGCGCTGATAACTGTCGCCTACGAATGCGGGATGGTTCATCAAATGGAGGCAGGCCGGCAAACGATGCAGCGGCTTGCGGTTGAAAGCCAGGATGTTGTTCAGATTGCGGCGGCGGCCAGAAAGCTGTCGCAGCTTATCCGTTACGGCGGCATCCGCCGGATGGACAATACGCCGCTAATCCCGCTGCTGCAGCAGCTGTTCATGCGCGCCTGCCTGTTTCTGCATGATGCCAGTCAGTGCAATGACGAAGTAGCGCAGGCGATGGCATCTGCGATCGGCGAGCTGAACCATATTGCGGCAGAACATAGCGAAGAGGTCGATGAAGCATTATGGGTGCAGGAGCTTTCCCGTTTGTCGGACAGAGATGATGCGCATCCCCGTTTATCCGGACTGGCCTGCGCGATTTTGCTGGAGCGGAATTCAATTTCGGCGCAGCAGTGTGCGGCGGAAGTATCAAGGCGGCTATCGCCGGGTATCCCCGCGGATTTGGGAGCAGGATGGTTCGAAGGCTTGGCGATGCGCAACCGGTATGCGCTTTTGTCGCGAACAAGCCTGTGGGAACAGCTGAATGATTACATCTGCACGCTTGAAGATGATGAATTTGTGCGGGCGCTCTTATTTTTGCGGCGGGCTTTTAGTGCCTTTAGCCCGAAGGAAAAAACGATGGTTGCGGAATTGCTCGGCGAGATTTGGGGTGTAAGTACGGAGCAGGTGGCGGAAATACTGACGGATGATCTGAAGGAGGAAGAAGCCCAGATGTTAAACGAATTAAACGATTTTGATTTTGAGGACTTTTAATATGGGGAATACGGTGGATCAAAAGATTTTATCCCGCTGGCGGCTTATTCTGGGCACGGCCGCCGAAGAGGAGCTTAACCGCTGCAGCAGCGGCGGGCAGATGGATTTGACCAGCGAAGAGATGATTATGGATCGCGCGCTTGCCGCGATTTATGACCAAACGGATGGTATGGGGGGAGAGGATTTCTCCCGAAGCGGAACCCGCGGCGCCGGACAAGGCCAATCCGCTCCGCGGCTTGCGCAGTGGCTTGGAGATGTTCGGACATTTTTCCCCGAAGACGTCGTTTCCGTGATTCAACATGATGCGATGGAACGTAAGGGCTGGAAGCAGCTTTTATTTGAACCGGAAGTACTGGCCACCGTCAAACCGGATATCCAGATGGTCGGGACGCTGTTAGCGCTGAAAGGCAAAATTCCGGAGAAAACCAAAGATACCGCACGTATGCTTGTGCAGGCGGTGGTGGATGAGCTCATAAAGCGGATGCAGCAGGACATCCAAAGGGCCGTCACCGGTGCGCTGAACCGGAGGCAGCATACGCCGCTTTCCTCATTAAGCGGCATCGATTGGAAGCGGACGATTCAGAGGAACCTTAAGCATTATGATGCCGGGCTGCAGCGGATCATTCCCGAAAGGTTTTATTACTTTGACCGCGCCAAACGGAACAAGGAATGGACGGTTATCGTGGACATTGACCAAAGCGGATCCATGGCGGAATCGGTCATTTGGGCTTCGGTGATCGGATCGATTTTTGCCAGCATTCCCGCGCTCGATACCCGAGTTGTTGTCTTTGACACGGAAGTGGTGGATCTGACCGAGCAATGCGCGAATGATCCGGTTGAAATGCTGTTTGGAATCCAGCTTGGCGGCGGAACCAATATCGATAAGTCAGTGGCCTATTGCGAGCAGTTTATTACCGAACCCAAGAAAACTTTGTTTATCATCATTTCCGATCTATACGAAGGGGGCAATCAGGCGCGTCTGATCCGGCGTATGCGGGAGATGAGGGAAGCCGGCGTCAAGACGTTGGGCCTGCTTGCGTTATCCGATGAGGGCAAACCTTTTTATGATGAAAGATTGGCCAAAACTTTGGCCAAGGATGGGACGCCTTGCTTCGCCTGTACGCCTGCGCTGCTGCCGCAGCTGGTGGAAGGCGCGCTAAAAGGGGAAGACTTGACGGAGTTAGCCAAAAAACTGGACACCAAGGGGAAATAAACGACAGTCCGATCAGGGTGGTTTTCACTGTACAATTTCACATTTCAGTCATGCCGCTCGTTTATCGCTCATGTTGCTAACGAAACTGGGAAACGCTATTGCCCCCATTCGGGACCAAAATAAATTGTAACGAAATTACATATCGTTATTTGGGCGGAATCTCGCTTTATCACTATCAATTTTGCTGAATAGCGATACTGTGTTTCGTTAGAATCCGCAGCGGCTTTATTTTGCCCGGATAACGTCTGCAGGTTTCGTTAGCCGTTCTAAATTGTTCGAGAAGTGTCGGATACCCGAGATTACGGTGAAACAGGAATGTGCACTCCAATAGGGGTATAATAAGGAGTGAGGGTTTGCAAAACATTTTTCTAGGGTAGGAGGTAGGAACCTATGTATCGTGAACCGGAAGTCATTGAACGTTTTCACACGGATCGAGGGGATATTCAGCTTCAGAAAAGAGAAGATCACTACGAGATTATATACAATGGCACATTTCTGATGGCGACGTATAACGGAGAGTCGGAACGCTTGTTGGTCAGCAGGGCATTGGAGAGATGCAAAAACCCGTGCAAGATATTGATCGGCGGTCTTGGGGTCGGATTTTCGTTGGAAGAAGCATTAGCGGATTCAAGAATCGGCAAGGTGGATATCGTCGAGATCGAAGAAGCGATTATTCAATGGAACCGCACGCATCTGGCGCAGGTTTCGGGATATGCGCTGGATGATCCCCGTACAAACGTGATCCATACAGACCTGGTAAAATGGATAAACGAAACACATGAAACCTATGACGCGATTTGCCTCGACATCGATAACGGTCCGGATTGGACGGTATCCGAATCGAACACAGGGCTTTACTCGGAACAAGGAATCAATGGATTGATCAAGATGCTGCGGCATGATGGGGTTTTATCGTTTTGGAGCGCTACGGAATCGCCTGAATTCGTGGATTATTTGCAGCTGTTTTTTGAAGAGGTTGAAGTAGAGGCCGTTCCTCAGCCGCGGGGAGAACCCGATTATATATATTTAGCTCTTACGCCAAAACATTAATCTATTTCTTTCAATGCGTAGGGAAAGAAGATTCGATAGACACCGGCCGATGGCCGGTGTTATTGATTTTTAAGAGGGGGAAGAGGTCTGATGCCGCCCATGGATTTCTGAAATCGATACACCATCAAGAAATCATCTGTCCGCCGAAGCCCGGGAAGCGTTTTACGCAGGCATCGCCGGCAAACTTCCGCTTAAACGGATAGGGACGGCGGATGACGTGGCGCAATGCGTCCTATTCTCATTCAAAACGGTTTTGTAACGATTACGGCTGCTTCATGTCGAAGGAGGGCATATGTTATCATAAATGCTAGTAAGCAGTGAACGAAGCTAGGAGATTCAAAAAATTTGTGTGATAGGGTGAATTGCGTGATAGGGTGGAATGTACCCAACTTTTCGCGCTTGTCTAGCGGCAAAGGGAAATAAAGGCAATAAAGGAGAGGATCGGGTGAAGAGAAGAATTTCATTGTTTAATCTGGTGTTTTTTATTCCGGCCATCATTTTAAGTTTTGTGATGTGGAATGAATATACCAGCGGGCTTGACGCAAACATTGAGAAGACGGCATCATCCGGGCGCGGCCTGTTTTTTCTGGATCGCGGCAGCAAAGTGATGGGGATCGCCGAGGACGACAACGCCGGATTAAAAGGCGAGCTCTATGACGCCAAGACAGAGAAGCTAATAAAAGAAATACCGCTTTCATCCGACATACATAACCAGCTCGTTTCAAGTTACCAAAGTGGGCGTTTAATTCTGGTCACCAAAAATAACGAGGATCGGCTTGTGATGAATATGATCGATCCCGAGGGCGGCGTGAGGGAATTGGCGCAAGGGAAGCTTGATCTCCTTGGTTTTTTAGACAGCAATGCTTATGCATGGCGTGGAAAGCTTGTTATTATCGGGGAATCGGTCGGGAAAATCCCCTATCTGGCCCAGGTCAATCAGGGCAAGCTTCAGATCATCAATCTGAACGATAAAAACCTCCTGCCATCGAGGCCAATAAATGTAAGTCCCGTTCAAGGGAGTTTCGACAGCGATGCGGTTTTGCCGATGCTGGAGGTGGACCTTCATGATGATCGGAGGGCATTTGTGAGCGGAGTGCTGAATCAGCAAGGCCTTCCGCTGACGTACATCATAAAAGAAGAAGAGAACTATTTTGAAGCAAGAGATCGTACCGCCCGCCAATTTGCTTCCCAATTGCACCGCAATGAAACCAGACTGCTTAAGGTGGATGGCAATTATCCCGGACAGGTCAAGGTTTATGATGCGGCAGCAGATAAATGGGGCGGCGTACTGCCAACTCCAAGCCCTGTATATCAGACGAAGCTGTATCCTTTGAACGACGAAGAAACATTGATTGCCGGCTCGAACACCAAAGATGAAGCAGAGGGGCATGTTCTGGGATATCTTTATCATGAAAAAACAAAGAAATTCACGGATGTTTCCGCCATCGTTTCTTTAATACCTTATGACGATCTGAAAAACGCGAAGCTTCTATTTTATAAGGAAGCCGGGGACGACATTCTGTATTACTCCAACCCGACGGCTTCTGCCGCATGGATGAATGTGAATGATGGGGCGTTTGGGCTTCTCAATAGTGGCACGTTTCAAAAATGGCAGCTTGGCAGGGAAGAAAACCAAAAATCCATCCAAAGCTTTATGAACTATCTCAAACAAGGGGATGCGGTCGTCATCAACTGGGCGATCTGGGTTTTCATTCCGCTGTTCATGTATGGAACACTGGCTATTTTGCCGCCGATTTTGCGGGCGAAGCACAAAATGTCGCATCATAAGAATCGCTCTGTGCCGTGATCAGTAAAGCAACTTTATCGGTACTTTAAGCTGCTGAAACTGGATGAACATGTAATAATGAAACTAAAAAAGAATAGGGCGTGGGTATAATGGATACATCAAATGCCGTTCATCTATTAAAATGTCATACCTTTGCGCATGATGATATGCACCGGCACAAAGCAGAGCATGGTTTTCTAGGCAGTCTAAGGCCGTTTAAAGGCGAGCTGAGGGAGGGGAATTTCCACGAGCTGATGATCGTTTTGCGTGCCCTTGAAGCAAAGCTCGGCGAACCTGTGCTGGACCGGGAAATGATAACTTGTTTGTGGAGCATCTGCCAGTTGGGCCGCGCTTGGGCGGTAGAACCGGAAGGGATGCTAAGGCGGAACGGATTAATAACAGATGAACAGGTAGACCGGATGGAGAACTGGCTCGATCTCATCTCATACGCCGTCATGACCCTGCTCGGCAACGGTGGCGAAAAAGAGGCGTTCTGGGGTTACCGCGAATATATCTCCGAGAAGCTTGATCCGCTTATGGCAGAGCTGGACGTTTTGCTAGAGGAGAAGGTTATGGAAGACGAAATTCAGGAGCTGCATGAAAACTATAAAAAACAATCAGGGGCGGAAGAAGAAAGGTTGGCCGCGTTCGAAGCAAAATTCGAAGTGCTGCTGCCGGAAGATTTCCGCAGCTTTTACCGTCATAAAGACGGTAGCGGTTACGCGTTTCATGTCCTGTATCCAGGTGACGCCGAGGCGGGAGAGTGGCCTCCTTATTATTTGCTGTCCCTGGACGAAATGGAGGAAACCAAAAGTTACTTTTGCGAACGGGACGAGCTTTTGGCAGAATATTATTCCGGAGAAGAGATTCGGGAACTGGACCCGAAGATCAAACCTTATTTGTTTCATAAAAAGTGGTTTCCGTTTGCGACGATGGCCGGCGGCTCATTATACTTGATGCTTGACCTCGATCCGTCCGATCAAGGAACATATGGGCAGATCATCAGCTATATCCACGATCCGGATTTTGTCTATTATGTCGCGGACTCTTTTACGGATTTATTGCGGGAATCTAACAGGAATTTAAGTATGATGGATGAGATTGAATATTAAAGTATGTATGTTCAAGGGAGGGGAATGATTATGTACGGAAATCGCATGAACGATGTCGACGAGCATTTGCATGAAAACAAGCCGCAGGCTGGACATGCCCCCTTCATGGATTTGAAAGAAAAGATTCAAAACCTGCCTGGTACCCCCGGCGTATATCTGATGAAAGATGCCCGCGGCAGCATCCTGTATGTCGGAAAGTCCAAACATTTAAAGAAAAGGGTCCAGTCATATTTTCATCATTCCCAAACCCATGCGCCTAAAATTAAAAAGCTCGTTCAGCATGTAAAGGATTTGGAGGTGATCCGGACGGACACGGAATTTGAGGCCTTTATGCTGGAATGCAATCTCATTCATAAGTACAAGCCGATGTATAACCGGAAAATGAAAAATACCGCATCCTATGCGTATATCGTCATCCCGGCATCGGATGGGCTGCGCCATATCGAAACGACCAACCATCCGGTTCCGGCTCACGGCGACAGCATTTTTGGGCCTTATCCGACAAGCAGAATCGCAGTGGAAAAAGCGGTGGTAAACATTCTGGAAAGCTTGAAGATAGCCTGCACCCCTGCGGCTGCCGCAACAGCTCCCTGCCTGAACCGTGCCATCGGATTATGCTTGGGGATGTGTATGGGCGGAGAAGGCCTGAAGGAATACCAACAGCTCATGAACCGTTTTATCGGGTTGCTGGAAGGAACTGACCGAAGTTTATATGATGAGTTGGAGCGCAAAATGGCGGCCGCTTCCGAACAGTTTGATTTTGAGGCTGCCGCCAAGTTCAGGGATGTGCTGCAGTCGATCCGCTTTCTCGAGCATAAAGAAAAAGTCATTGGATTTGCCGGTAGCAATCCGAATGTGCTGTTATACGAACCTGTGGACGAAGAAACAATCAAACTTTTTCTTGTCAAACGCCATACGATTCTGTTCAGCAGGAGCTTTCCGGTTGCGACCGATCGGGAGAGGCAGCAGCTAACTAAAGAGGCGGGCATGCTCGTTCGGGCCTATTTCAAAAACGATGAAGACGCGTATACATCCGAAGTGGGCAGGGATGAAATCGATGAAGCACAGATTATTTACAGCTATGTGCAAAGCCATCCCGGCCAAGCTGCGCTTATTCCGGATGCGTGGCTTGATACGGACGATCCGTTGGAATTAAACGCTGCAATGGCATCGTTTTTTTCGGACATTATTAAAGATTCGAACGAAAATCTTGATTGATCTGAATGACATCGGGAAGCCTGAATGCGAATCCGAAATGGCCTAAACGTGATGAATCATAGCTGAATTACCTCAATTTATTGTGAATATTCTAAATATGAGTAACCTCGGACCTTTTCCGGGGTTATATATAAACAGCCTAAAACGAGGCTCAACATCATGATTAGTGCTTGACAAAAAAGCGAAAGTAGCGGAGGGGACGGAATCGATCTGAAGAAGCGACAGCGTTCGCCTTTGTCTCCGAATTTCTACCTTTATGAAAAACAAAATCGAGAAATTTGGAGACAACAGCGATCGGAAGAACGATCCGTAACCGCAGCGGGCACCTCGCAAAGTGCAAAAACTAATTTCAGTATTGAGTAATAACGCAAGAGAAAATGTAGAATGAAGAATATATGGCAGGGAAAATATGGATTCATGGCGAATATATCAACCAATCTGATAAAGAAAAGTGGTGTTGCAGATGGCAAAGACACAGCTCGAAGATATGGGGGAACGCTTAAAAACCGCAAGAATTAACCGCAAATTGACGAAGGTGGAGGTATACCGGAGAACGCAAATCCAGCCGGATACGCTCGAATTATATGAATCGGCCCAATCGGAGCCCGACTTATTGTCTCTCGCCAAGTTTTCGGATACATATAAAGTTTCGCTGGACTGGCTTATCACCGGTTTCGAAGCTAACTCCAACAGCCGGTTGTTTGCAGCCGAGCGGGAAGTGAAACGCCTGCGCAGCATTGTCGAAGAGCAGTCGCGTATGATCGCAGCGATCCAGACTCTCGTCAATGCGGGCGTCGGAAACTTTTTTTCGGAGCAGCGCAAGCGGGAAGCCGGCCCGAACAAAATAGCGAAATAACCTTAACTACCTTAAACCTATTTGGAATAGGAGAGAGCACGATTGAAACACATCATCGTAGATAAAATCCATGAAATCGAAAGAGAACATCAGGTCAAAGTTTTGTTTGCCGTCGAATCGGGCAGCCGGGCTTGGGGATTTCCGTCGCAGGATAGCGATTATGATGTTCGTTTTGTATATATCCATCGGCCGGAATGGTATTTATCCATTGACGAGAAGCGGGACGTCATCGAGGTTCCGATTAACGAACTATTGGACATTAACGGCTGGGACATCAGAAAAGCATTGAAGCTGTTCCGCAAATCGAACCCTGCCCTTATGGAGTGGCTCGTTTCGGACATCCGTTATTATGAAGCTTATGGTTTCAAAGAAGAATTACTCGCGTTAAGAGAACGCGTATTTTCTCCCCAGGCTTCTGTGCATCACTATTTGCATATGGCCAGAGGGAACTTCCGGGAATATTTGCAGGGAGAGCAGGTGAAGATTAAAAAGTACTTTTATGTGCTCAGGCCAGTCCTTGCCTGCAAATGGGTCGAAAAATACAACACGAATCCGCCGATTTTGTTTCAAGATCTGGTGCAGGAACTTGTGACGGAGTCCGGCTTAAAAGAGGCAATCGAAGATTTATTGAGAAGGAAGATCGCTGGCGAGGAAATGAATCTTGAGAAACGGGTCGATGTCATCAACGAGTTTATCGTAAGGGAAATCGATCATTTAACGGATTTTGCCCAGTCAACGCGGCGCGATCTTGATGACCCGACGGAAATGCTTGATCAGTTGTTCCGGAAGTACTTGAAGACGGTGTGGAATTTTGGATGAAATTTGAAACAGTCGATCGGGAGATCGGCTGTTTTTTTTAGATATAAGAAAGTATAAGTTTCGGAGCCTCAGCTTCCTTATATCGCAAGAAAAACATCCGCTAAAAGCGGTCTGTGTTCTTAGAGAGTACGTCGATAGACGTTTTTCTTACAATAGATAGGATCCGGCCATGATTCGTGGTATCTTATGGAAGATGGGACTCGGTCTTTAAATTCGTAGGATGATGGAGAAAAGTTATGAGATATGATTGTTTGATTGTGGATGACGAGAGCATTCTAGCTGAAGCGACATGCGAATATTTTAATATGTTTGGAGTCGTTACGGCGTATGTAACCAGCGCGGACGAGTGTGAACATTTTTTAAAAGAAAATGAAATCTCCCTGATTCTCTTGGATATCAATCTTGGGAAGACTTCGGGATTCGAGCTGTGCAAAAAGCTGAGGCAGACTACGCAGATCCCGATCCTGTTCATCAGTGCCCGTTCGAGTGATGACGATATTTTGATTGCGCTGAACATAGGCGGAGATGACTATATCCAAAAACCGTATACGCTCAGCATATTGCTGGCCAAAGTAAAGGCTGTGCTAAAACGATATGGGAATCACAATGCAGCTGAAATACTGGAATTCGGCCAGGTCCGAATCGACCGCGTCCGCTCCCGGATATCCGTCAATGGAGTGGAGGTCAAATTCAAAACTTTGGAATACAAGCTGCTCTGCTATCTGGCAGAGAATGCAAACCGGGTCATTCCCAAAGAAGAGCTATTCAGAAACGTATGGGGAGACTCGATTACCGCAGACGGAACCTTGAATGTACATATTCGTCATCTGCGGGAAAAAATCGAAACCGATCCGAACAGGCCGCAATTTATCAAAACGATCTGGGGTACGGGATATATGCTGGAGGATGGCAGCTGATGAGAGCCAAGTCCATACTTTGGATCATGCTTGTCATTTTTATCGTAGGCGTCCTTTTTTCGGTTCGGGTGATGGAGCAGAATGTCGACACCAAACTGGATATCGTGATGGCCAACAGCATTTTAAAAACGGTCGAAAGCCATTGGAACCGAATCGAACAAGGCGACTACAGCGATATTACGCAACCGTTCACTGTGCTGGACCAAAACGGCAGGGTGCGATACCAATCGGCGGATGCGGTATACACCGGACTGTATGATGCCATCCGTGACCGTGAGGCAGTCATGGATGTGACAGTAAGCGGGATAACGGTCGGAAAGCTCATTATTCATGATCATTATGAGAAACAGCTGCAGGCAAGCAAGCAAAAACTGGTGACGATTATTATCGTGACGTTTATACTGCTCTCCCTGCTGGCTGTTTTATATATCATATATTTGCATTATGCCATCATGAAGCCGTTTCAAAAGCTGAAAAGCTTTGCGCAGCATGTGGCGCGGGGCAACCTGGATATTCCGCTTTCAATGGACAAAAATAATCCGTTTGGCGCATTCACCGAAAGCTTTGATATGATGCGCGAACAGCTCGCCGCCGCAAGACAAAGCGAATACGAAGCCAACCGCAGCAAAAAAGAATTGGTAGCCAGCCTCAGCCACGACGTCAAAACGCCGGTGGCCTCCATTAAGGCAGTGAGTGAGTTGATGCTGCTGCGCGCGACCGATGAAAAAACAATCAAGCAATTAAACATGATTTATTCCAAAGCGGAGCAGGTGAATCTGCTTGTCACGGATATGTTTCATGCGACATTGGAGGAATTGGAAGAACTGAAGGTAATAGCGCGTGAGGAAAGCAGCCAGATTCTCACGGATATTATCGCGAATGTGAATTTTGATGATCAAATAACCTGCGGTCCGATTCCTGAATGCATAATGATTGCGGACATGATGCGTTTGCAGCAGGTTTTCGATAATATTCTAAGCAACTCATACAAATATGCCGGTACCGCAGTGACGATATCGGCTTCGCTGATCCCTGGTTATTTGCAAATAGAAATTATGGATTACGGTAGCGGGGTTAGCACAGATGAATTGTCGCTTTTGTGCAATAAATTTTACCGGGGCAATCATACATCGGGACAAAACGGGGCCGGGCTTGGGCTTTACATCTCCAAATATCTGATGCAAAGCATGCAGGGAGATTTGGAGTGCCGTAACCGCGAAGATGGCTTCAGCGTCATTTTGAGCATCAGTCTGGCTAGATGAATTAAGGAATGGTTAAGAATCCGGCAAAGATCCGCTAAGAATTGGTTTTGTATGATGGGGTCAGCCAATGATTACAAGAACAAGAGGGATGATCATTTTCATGCAAAATACGATTCTGAAAACAGAAAAGTTATGCAAAACCTTCTCGACGGGCGGAGTTCAGCAGCATGTGCTAAAAAACTTGGACATCAGTCTGTTTGAAAGAGATTTTACGATTATTATGGGCAGTTCGGGTTCGGGCAAATCGACTTTGCTGTATGCGTTATCCGGAATGGACACGCCGACCCTGGGCGAAATATGGTTTGAAGGACATAAACTGTCCGGGATGAATCATGACCAGCTCGCTGTTTTCCGAAGAAATAATTGCGGGTTTGTGTTTCAGCAAATTTACCTGCTTGATAACATGAGCGTGTTCGACAATATGCTGGCCAGCGGCCTTTTGATAAATAAAAATAAGCGGGAAGTTGCAGCCAAAGCAATACAGCTGCTGAAACTGGTGGGATTGGACGAGGTTTCATGGGGGAAATTCCCCTCACAGCTTTCCGGAGGGGAGGCCCAGCGGGCAGGAATCGTGCGGGCATTGATCAACAGTCCGAAAATTGTGTTTGCGGATGAGCCGACCGGCATGCTGAATTCCGCCTCAAGCGATCGCGTGCTCGATATTTTGACCGAGGTGAACCAAAATGGTCAAAGTATCGTCATGGTTACGCATGATATCAAAACGGCTTTGCGGGGTAACCGGATTCTGTATTTGCGCGACGGCATGATTTGCGGGGATTTGGCCCTCGAAGGGTTTCATGAGCAGCAGCCCGGCAGGCATGAAAAGCTGAATGCTTTTTTGGCTGAAATGGGGTGGTGACATGAACCTGTTTAACCTTGCTATGGCCAACATCAAAAAAGCAAAAGGCGCGGCCGCATCGCTGTTTACTCTCATCTTGGCTGCGGTGCTGCTGCTTAATGTCGGCATCACGATCATTTCATCCATGGGCGGCTTTTATGGGCAAAAAGTGAAGGAGCTGCATGGAGCCCATGTAAATATCGCAATGACGCGCGCGAGCTTAAAACAGTCCTATGTGGATTTTATTCAAAATTACGACGGAGTTCAGCAAGCCGAAACGGAGCAAATTATTTTGATGCCCAGAACGGCGGTCCGGTTCGATAAAAAGGTGAAAAACGATTTTAGCTTGCGCACCGCGCTGTTGAATGCGGATTCTCCTCGCAGCATTGCACCGCTAAAGCTGATTCGGGAGTCGGCTTCTTATGAAAAAGGAGGCATTTACGTTCCTTATTCGCTGCATGCTAGCGGGGGATATCAAATTGGGGATTCTTTTTCGCTGACCTATAAGAATAAGCATTATGATTACCGGATCGCCGGATTTTTCGAGTCAACGATGATGGGCAAGCCTAATCTTGCCATGATCGCTTTTTATTTGCCGGATTCATCCTTCCGCCAGCTGCAAATTGAACTGGGGCCCGAAGCCGATGGGATTCTGATCTCCGCCGTGTTTGCGGACAACAAGCATCCGGACACGCTGCTCCGGGATTATCACAAGCAGTTTCCGGAATCCAATGAGTCCATAGACCCCGGCTTTTGGAGCGCGGATATTGCGCAAGCCCAGCATTCAACGCTGACCATTCACATCGTTGCAATGATTTTGGTTGCTTTCGCGGCGGTGATCGTGTTGGTTTCCATGATTGTCATCAAATTCAGGATTTCGGGCAGCATCGAAGACGGCATGGTGAATATTGGCGTACTCCAAGCGGTTGGATATACGAGCTCGCAAATCCTCATCTCCATCGTTTTGCAATTTATGTTGATTGCCGCTGCCGCGAGTATTATGGGTGTGGCTATTTCTTATGCCGTCATCCCGGCGTTTGGCGGAATCATTACGAAGTTGACCGGTCTGCTGTGGCCCGGAGGCGCCCATATCGGGTCTGATACATCCAGCGCTTTCGTGATCCTGTTCTTGGTGCTTATCGTGTCGCTGCTCTCATCCGTCCGTATCCGAAGTCTTCATCCGGTGGCTGCGCTTCGGGGCGGAATGAACAACCATAACTTTAAACGGAACCACTTTCCGCTGGACAAAACCAAAGGCGGTCTTCAGTTTGTGCTGGCCTGCAAAAATATCGCCGTCGGCTTAAGGCAGAACCTGATGATCGCTGCGATTGTGGCAGCTATCGCGTTTGCCGCGGTCTTTTCGGTGATACTTTATTACAATATTGCTGATGATAAAACGCCATTCTTGCGGATGATTGGGACAGAGACGCCCAATGTCGGGATTGAGGTTCAACCTGGCCAAGACAGCGGGCAACTGCTTATGCAATTGAAACGGATGCCGGGCGTGAAGAAAGCCATCATTTTGGACTACATCACCACGTCGATTGAGGGGCGTCTGGTCATGACGGATTTCTCCGATGATTACGGCCAAGTGGATAATCCTACGGTCTATCAAGGCCGTTACCCGAAATATGACAATGAAATTGTCATTTCCGGAGGATTGGCAAGAAGTCTCGGAAAAAATATCGGGGATACGATCCAAGTTCACTTGGGCAAAAGTACGGAACCTTATCTGATTACCGGACTGAACCAATCGTTGAATTCCTGGAGCAACGGAGCCTCTTTAACGATAGCCGGCGTTCAGCGGCTGGCGCCGGGACATCAAGGCATGTCGATTAACGTCTATTTGGACGGCATTGAAAATGAATTCTTTATGAGTGGCGTCAAAGCGAAATACGGCAGTATGATCCAATCGGCGACGAACACCGATCAACTGACAAAAAATCAAACCCGGGTATACATTTCCGCCGTCTTTTCCGTGATGGTTGCCATTCTCACGATTACCGTGCTTGTTGTCGTATTGATCCTTTATCTCGTAATTACCGCCGCATTGCTCAAGCGCAAAAGGGAGCTGGGAATACTCAAAGCGATCGGATACACGACATTCCAGTTAAGGAGTCAAATTGCCCTAAGCTTTGTACCCGTCGTAATCGTGGGGGTTCTTATCGGCGGTGTGCTGGGAGGCATATGTACCAATTCCATTCTTAAAATGCTGCTATCCGGTGCAGGCATATACAATGTACAGCTTATAATTCCCGTTCCACTAATCCTGTTACTTAGCCTATCGATCATTCTATTAGCCTATTTTGCATCGATGATGGTGTCAGGCAGAATCAAGCGAATCGCCGCGTATGGATTGATATCGGAATGAACGGCTGTTTTTTCGGTTGGAATTATTGATAATGGTTTAGCAGCGATTGCGCATGGCTCCGGATTCGATCAACCATTTCCTGAGGTTCTAGCACCCTCGCTTCTTTCCCCAATTGGGAGAAAAAGGCAGCGGTAAACGCAATTTCATTGCGGTCGATGACCGTATCGATGATGCCTGCGATCCCGTTTTCACGCTCCTTGTCAAGCAATACAGGATTGTACCACGGTTTGCTCTGGCACTCGCGAACACCCTCTCGAGTCAGTTCGACCAACAGACGAACAGGTGAGGTAATCGTGTAACTTTGCAGCCATTCCATAAGTCCGGCCTCCACCTCGTAGGTTTCCTCCGTAACGGTCAACGAAAGAATGCGGTCAATCCGGAAAAGCCTGATCTTGCGTTTTTCCATATCAAAAGCGGGCATATACCATAATCCATCATTGGCATAAACGCCGATCGGCACGGCATCCCTTGTCTTATTGCCCGATTTGGACCGGTATTCCATGCTGATGATGCGGCTTTCCGCGGCTGCTTCGATCAGTTCTTTTAAATAGGGAGCGCTTACGCCTCTTTTGGGGTTCCAGAAGGATAGCACCGTTTTCAGCTGACCGATTTTCTGTTTGGCATCTTCCGGCAGCGTGGCGAGCAATTTTCTTGAAGCGGATTCGATATCGGCATCAAAAGGCAGGGATTCATAAAATGCAAGGGAACGAAAAGCGAAGAAAATGGACAGCGCTTCGTTTTCATCGAATAACACCGGCGGCAGCACTCTGTTTTTGAGCGTGCGGTATCCGCCATTTCGGCCTTGCTCTGTATAAATGGGCACTCCCAATTCACTGATTTCCATTAAATAACGATGCGCGGTGCGGACAGAAACCCGAAACTCATTGGCTACATCTTGGGCCGTAAAATCCCGTTTTGAATTGACGTACATGATGAGGTCAAACAACAGTTTGGTTTTGGACATAAACTCCTCCAGCCTTAAATTTGTTTAAACTAGACAAGAATTGTCATGTTAAAAGTATATGCTATTCCTTGGAGGCGGTCAAAAGACCCGAAAGGAGTGCAGCATATGAATCCGGAGAATACGGGCGTAAGCAATAAGATCAAGGTGATTGGAGCACGGGAAAAAAATCTGAAAAGCATTAGCGTAGATATTCCTAAAAAACAAATAACGGTATTTGCCGGCGTCTCGGGCTCCGGGAAGTCGGCGCTCGTATTTGATACGCTTGCGGCGGAATCGCAGCGTCAATTAAATGAAACGTATTCGAGCTTTATCCGTCATCGTCTTCCCCATTACGGGCAGCCGAACGCGGACGCGATTATAAATCTTCCGGTCGCGATTGTCATCAACCAGAAACGGATTGGCGGGAATTCAAGGTCGACCGTCGGCACCATTACGGATATTTATTCCTTGCTTCGGCTGCTGTTTTCCCGAATCGGGCGGCCTTACGTAGGCGAAGCTGAGGCTTTTTCCTTTAATAATCCGCATGGAATGTGCCCGAAATGCGAAGGGCTTGGCATCGTGAAGGAAATCGATACGGAGCGGCTGCTCGACCGTGACAAATCCTTGAACGAGGGAGCCATCCTCTTTCCGACCTTCAGGCCGGGCGATTTTCGTTGGAAACGGTATGTATGCACGGGACTGTTCGACAATGATAAAAAGCTGAAAGATTACACGGAAGAGGAATGGGACACGCTGCTGTACAAATCAGGTTTCAAACCTCCGCATCCGACGGCGGGATGGCCAAAAACATCATTATATGAAGGGGTGATCCCGCGGATCATGCGCAGTTTTTTGAGCAAAGATTCCCGGGATGCCGAGCTGTACAAAGACGCGATCGACCATGTGGCGAAGAAAGGCATGTGCCCGGAATGCCAAGGCGCGAGGCTGAATCCGCAAGTGCTGTCATGCCGGATCAACGGCAAAAACATCGCCGAGTGCACCGATTTGCAGGTGAGCTCACTGATCGACTTTATGCATACGGTTAAGGAGCCGGTAGCGGCGACGATTGTGGAAGCTATTACGCTCCGCCTGCAGCAGATGCTGTCCATCGGCCTAGGATATTTGACTTTAAGCCGGGAAACTTCGACACTGTCTGGCGGCGAATCGCAGAGAATCAAAATGGTGAGGCAGCTCGGGAGCAGCTTAAGCGACTTGGTGTATATTTTCGATGAGCCAAGCATCGGCCTGCATCCGCATGACGTGAATAAAATCAACACGCTTCTCAAGCGATTAAGGGATAAGGGAAATACCGTTGTGATCGTAGAACATGACCCGGATGTCATCGGCATCGCCGACCATGTGATCGAGATGGGGCCAAAAGCCGGTGCCGAAGGCGGGAATGTGGTGTATGCAGGCGATTTGAAAGGTTTGATGGCTGCGGACACCTTAACGGGAAAATTTTTAAGCCAAAAACCAACATTAGAAAAAGAACCGAGACATCCTGCCGGCTGGTTATCGATCCAGAATGCTTCCAAGCATAATTTAAAAAACGTTTCTGTCGATATCCCCATCGGCGTCATGACGGTTGTGACCGGAGTGGCAGGGTCGGGGAAAAGCACGCTGGTGAATCAGGTACTCCCGAAATATATCCCGGATGCGGTTTATATGGACCAGGAGGCCGTTCATGCTTCCAGCCGGTCGAATATTGCGACTTTTACCGGTATGTTTGATCCGATCCGGAATTTGTTTGCCGCACATAATCAAGCGGAGATATCCTTGTTCAGCTTTAATTCGCAAGGCGCATGCCCTGAATGCAAGGGAACAGGTACGGTATCGACCGATTTGGCTTTTATGGATTCCATTGAAACCGTGTGCGATGCGTGCGGGGGACGCAGATTTAAAAAAGAGGTTTTACGTTATATTTTGCGCGGTAAAAATATCAGCGAAGTGTTGGGGATGACGGTAGAAGAGGCCAGCCGCTTTTTTGTGGAAAAGGATATTTTGCAGACTCTGGGGCGTTTGCAGGATGCGGGAGTAGGTTATTTATCGCTGGGTCAACCATTAAGCACATTGTCGGGAGGAGAACTGCAGCGGGTAAAGCTGGCCAAGGAGATGGAGCATCGGAGGGATGTTTATGTTCTGGACGAGCCGACGACAGGCCTGCATATGTCGGATATCCGGCAGCTGCTCGCAACAATGAATCGTTTGGTTGATCAAGGCCGCACGGTTGTGGTCATCGAACATAATCTGGATTGGATCGCCCATGCGGATTGGATCATTGATTTGGGACCCGGAGCGGGACAAGACGGGGGAGAGATTGTCTTTACAGGCAAACCTCGAGATATCGTTAATTGCGAAAGGTCGCTGACGGGAAGATATTTGAAGCAGTATTTGCGGCAGAGGTAAAAGGGGATTGGAGGCAGGTAAGGGCTGCCTATAATTCAAATTTGTAAGGGACGTTGGGGCCGAGTCGAATAGGGCCTGACGGTCACCGCCATATATGATTCTAACGGACACAGCGGACGCTATCGAGGATAATTTCGACCATTATGATTTCTAACGGACACAGACGCCGCTAATTAGTCAAAAAGTCCCTTTGGGGCGGTGTTTTGGTGCAATTAAGCGCCGTGGTGTCCGTTAAAATTAAAAAATGACTGTTTTTAGCCTCTTAGCGGCTGTGGTGTCCGTTAGAAATCCACATGACCTCACGGTCACCACCAATGATGAAAATGTTATGATTTTTGTCGCAAAAACGCAAAAGCACATTCGTATAAATTTTTAAAGGCTTGATTTTGCCTAAATAACGATCGGATGTTTCGTTAGCCCCTGAAAGATTTTTGGGTCGAGCAAAAATCTAAAATCATAGCTGCCGGGAAAGTCCCGGCAGCCCTAAGGGCGCCCGGTTCGGGCGCTCTTCATATAAGACTTGCAAATCTAACATCATGCCGCAGCTGCATCCGCTTGTTTTTGAATCATTTTTCTCTGCTTTAATTTGCGCACGATGACGCCATGCGTTGGTGAGAACAGCAGCGCAATCAGGAAAAGGATGCCGGCAACGCTGATCATGCTGCCTGCGATTGAAGCATCCAGAACGCTTGCGACATAATATCCGATGACGGAGCTCGCGCAGCCGATCAGCACGCTGTACACGATCATGCGGCTCAGTTTTTCCGTCAGCAGATAAGCGGTAGCGGGCGGGACGACCAGCATGCCGACTACCAGAATCGCGCCGACGCTTTCAAAGGAAGCGACGGTGCTGACAGAAACGAGCCCCATCAGCAAATAGTGGAACAAGGCTACCGGGATGCCGACTGCCGCGGCCATGGCCGGGTCAAACGAACAAATTTTGAACTGCTTGTAAAAGAGCGCAATCACGGTGGCGCAAAGCAGGAACGCAAGTCCGACGCCCCAAACCGCTTTTGGACCGATATCGACGCCGCCGACATGGATGGTATTCCAAGGCACATAGGCGATTTCACCGTAAAGCACGCAGTCGAGGTCCAGGTCGATATGTCTTGTGTACATGCTGATCAGAACGACGCCGACTGCAAACAGGGCGGTAAAAACAACGCCGATCGACGCATCCGACTGAACCCCGCTTTGATGAAACAGCTGAATGAGGAAGACCGTAATCAGCCCGATCCCCGCCGCGCCCAGCAGCATAAACAAGGAATCCCTGGAGCCGCTAAGCAAAAACGCAATGACTATCCCCGGAAGGACGGCATGGCTGATCGCGTCGCCGATCATCGCCATTTTGCGCAGAACCAGGAAGCAGCCGACGATACTACAGGTACTTGCGACAAGCGCTCCGGTTAATATAATCCAAAATGTACTCATACGGCTTTTTCTCTCCTTTCCATTTGCGGCCCCGATTGCTCGCGGCGCATTTGATTTCGAACCGACGAGCGGAGCAGCAGCTTGGAAAGCACGCCCCGGCGCGGCGCGGCTATGACGGAGATGACAAAGATGCCGGTAGCGACGAGAACCGTTAACGGCCCCGTAGGCAAATTATTGCCGCTGGCGCTGATAAAGGTGCCGATCAGGCCGCTTAAAGCGCCAAACAAACCGGAGAGGACGACCATAAGGCCAAGTTTCTCCGTCCAGTACCTGGCGGATACGGCAGGCGTAATTAACAAGGCGGACATCAGCACGACGCCAACGGCCTGAATTCCGACCACGACCGCAACCACGATCAGGAACATGATCAGCTGGTCCATAAACGCGACGGGATAACCGATGCCGCGCGCGAAACCAGGGTCAAAGCTAAGCAGTTTGAATTCTTTAAACAGCAGGCTGCAGATGCTGACCAGCACGATGGAAATGACCGCCATAATCACGACATCGGAAAGCATCATCGAGGCGGCTTGACCAAACAGGAACTTGTCGAGACCGCTTTGGTTCCCGTTGCCGGAATGCTGGATTTGAGTCAGCAGCACGATGCCGAGCCCAAAAAATACAGTAAGGATGATAGCCAGAGCCGAATCCTGCTTGATTCGGGTATTGCGCGTTATATAGCCGATGCCGAAAGTAGCGATGACGCCTGCCACCGCTGCGCCGAGCAGGAACAGGAAAATGGATTTGGATCCGCTCAGCATAAAAGCGATGCAAACTCCGGGCAGGGCTGCATGGGATAAGGCATCGCCCATCAGCGATTGTTTGCGCAGGTAGGCGAAACTGCCGATGACGCCGCTGCTTAAGCCAAGGAGCATGGAGCCGAAGAGAATCCACTGCGCGTTCGGATCCAGCAATATATTCAACCAATCCATCATTCGCCTTACCTCCCGTTCACGATCATTGCCGATTTGCTTTCCCGGTCCAGCATCGTCAGTCTGCCGCCATAAGTTTCCTGCAGCTTTTGCGGCGTAAACGTCTGCTCGGTCGGGCCGAAATCGACGAGCTGCACGTTAAGCAGCATCACCCAATCGAAATATTCTTTGACCGTAGCCAAATCATGGTGGACAACCAGCACGGTTTTTCCTTGCGTCTTTAGTTCGTTCAGCAGCGTAATAATCGCTTTTTCGGTAGCGGCATCGACGCCGACAAACGGCTCATCCATGAAATACAATTTGGCGTCTTGCGCAAGCGCTCTTGCCAAGAAAATGCGCTGCTGCTGCCCGCCGGACAGCTGGCTGATTTGCCGATCCGCAAAATCGGCCATGCCCACTTTCGCCAGGCATTCCATTGCCAATCTTTTCTCGGCGGCGCCGGGGCGCTTGATCCAGCCCAAATGGCCGTATCTTCCCATCATCACGACATCCAGCGCATTGGTCGGGAAATCCCAATCGACGGATTCCCTTTGCGGGACATAGCCGACCAGCTTACGCTGTTCCGCATAAGGTTTACCGTAAATGGACACCTCTCCGTACAGACGGGGGATAAGCCCCAGCGCCGCTTTTATCAAAGTGGATTTCCCCGCTCCGTTCGGACCGACGATCCCGATCAGTTTTCCTTCCGGCACCTCAAATGAAACATCCCGCAGCACAGGTTTTTTTTGATACGCGACAGACATGTTGCTTATGGTTAATGGACTTGCATGCATATAAACATTCTCCTTTCGTTATTTCAGGATTTTGCAAAATCCTTATTTCAATGCTTCCACGATCGTTTTGACGTTATGGCGGATCATGCCGAGGTAGGTGCCTTCCGTTGTTCCTTCCTCACCCATGGCATCGGAGAACAATTCTCCGCCAATTACCAGTTCATGCCCCTTTTCCTTGGCTCCTTGAATCACGGCGTCAATCGCTTTGCGCGGAACACTGGATTCAATAAAAACGGCTTTGATTTTATGCTCGACCAGGTAATCACGCAAATCGGTAACATCCTTTGTGCCAGCCTCGGAAGCCGTGCTGATGCCCTGCAGCCCCATAACCTTGATGCCGTAAGCTTGACCGAAGTATCCGAAAGCGTCATGCGCCGTTACGAGCACGCGGCTTTGATCCGGAATAGTTTGGATCTGTTCGGCTACTTCCGCGTCAAGCTTCTCCAGTTCAGCCAAATAGGCGTCGGCATTTTTTTTGTAGTCCTCGGTATGCTCCGGATCATATTTAATGAGCGAGTCCCGGACGCATTCGGTTGCTTTCATCCAATGTTTGACGTTAAACCAGATATGCGGGTCATATTCGGTATCCATGCCGTTTTCGGCTCCGCTTCGCAGGATGGAATGGTCGACATAATCCGAAACGGCGACGGTCATTTTCTTTTTGGCCATTTTTTCGAAAATTTCAACCATTTTACCTTCCAGATGCAGCCCGTTGTAGAAAATCACATCGGCCTGATCCAGTTTCTCGATATCTCCCTGCGAGGCTTTGTACAAATGCGGGTCGACCCCGGCTTTCATGAGTCCCGTCACGGCAACATGCTCGCCGCCGACCTGGCCGACAATATCGGTAATCATGCCGATGGTGGTCGTGATTTTGATCTTTCCAGAATCCGCTTCGGCTTCCTTTTTGCCGCTGCCGCAGGCGGTGACCACAGCCAGGCAGGCGATTAAAAGAAATGTAAAGAGCAGCCTGTTTAAACCTGCGCTTCGTTTGAAATTTGGATTTTTGAACATGTGTTGATTCTCCTTCTCCATGATTTTTGTTTAGAATATTTCCGGTTAAATCCGCCGGATATTTACAAGTTGGTCATTGATCATGTTTCCTGAGGTAAAATATGTTTCCCTAAGTAAAAATAAACCGCGTGCCAAGGCGCCCCGAGTCCAACCGATGACCAAGCTTCAATCGATCGGACAAGGAGTTTACCGATTAGAGTGGCGGTATGTATGGCTTGGATCAATAATTTAAATCTTAGTTCGCGGATCCCCGGAAGCAAGCATAATGATCTCCTCCTTACGTAAAACATGATTTTAATACTCATTCTCAATGGAGAGTAAAAAAATTTTCCTATAGGCAAAACAATATTTGGTTGCTATTTTACATAATAATTTGGGGTCTTGCAATGAAAATTCGATATTTTTTAGCCGAATCGGGGATGATATATTTATACATACAAAAATGTTTACATAAGGAAAAACAATTGGATCTATACAATAAAATGATTATCATGTACACTTTGGGTGTCCGTTTCAAATGAATGACGGGAGGTATCTATAAGATGTTAACGAAGCCGATACGTCAATCGTCAACAAGACGCGAAATAGTATTATTGCTCAAAAAAAGCGGAGCGCTGACCGTCCAGGAAATGTCAGAACAATTAGGGATTACGGGGATGGCAGTCCGGAGGCATTTGCTTGCTCTGCAGAAGGAGCATTATATCCGAATTGCGCTTCAGCGCCGGAACGGGCGCAAACCGACTTCCGTTTATACTCTTTCGAATGCGGCGGAAGCGCTGTTTCCGGATCAATACGATGCACTGGCGCTGGAGTTGCTGGAGAGCCTTCGCGATGCGAAAGGCGATTTGTATATTGACATGTTGTTTGCGAAGAGAGCGGCAAAGCTTGCACAAAGATACGGCGAGTTATTGCAAGGGGACGATCTGGAAAAAAGGATACGAATATTAGCCCAAATTCAGGATTCCGAGGGGTATATGACTAAGCTGGAGATGCGCGGAAATGGGCAGTACATGCTTGAGGAAGCGAATTGTCCGGTTTTGCAGATTGCTGCCCATTATCCTCAGGTGTGCAGGTGCGAATTGGCATTGTTTTCCCGAGTGCTTGACGCCTATGTGGAACGTACGGAATGCATGGCGGAAGGGGGAACCAAATGCCGTTATCTCATTATGGAGAGGAGAAATCACCAGTGAATCACGGAGATGGCAGCGCATTTGAAAATCGTGGACCCGTTGTCGTGCAAGAAGGATATTTGATCGAAATCGTAAACGCGCTAACCAACTTGATACCGGGCTGGACACGTAAGCTGCAAAGCGGAAGCCTCAAGCTGCAAGCAGCCGTTCAGATCGGCAGCACACTCGACCGGGAGCGGCAGGAAGGTTTTCTGGAATTTGTAACCGACACGAATGTCCCGGACCTATATTGGGGCAAAATGATGCATGCTTTTGCGCTGGGGATGCCAGAATGGTCGATCCAACTTGTTCTAGGCATCTATAAGCTGGCCGGGAATACGAAAGCGGCGATTGTTATGTATAATGACCTTATGGATCAATACGAGATCCTGATGCGGCAGTTCGAATATGAATTTTTGGAAGGGGAACTTCCAACCGAAGACGATGAGTTGGAACTTGCTCTGCAAACCGTGGAAAACGGACTTCGGGAGCTCGGCCGCCAGGCCGGCCATGATAAAAAGCGTTATAACCGTTCTTACGGCGATAGCTCCTCGTCTTCATCGGATATCGGGCCCGGCCCGCGGGAAGCTTCTTTTCAAACCATCATTGGCGTGGACGAAAACGCATCCTGGGAGGAGATCCGCAAGCAGAGCAGGCGTTTGTTAAAAAAACTCCATCCAGACCGGGGCGGAAGCGCCTACTTGTTTCATTGGGTAAAAAAGGGGTATGATGCGGAAATTGCGAAAAACTCGAAGCTGGAGGCGTTTGACGAGAAAGGGGAGGGTAGATTTTAAAGTTGCTAAGCGAAGCATAGGAATTATCAGATTAAGTCACATATAATCCCGTCATGAGCACTTTTTCAGCCATCCAAATTCGTTCTTTCATCCCAACAGCTTCTTCATTGATCGAAAACCTAATCAGGTGCTAAAGTTAAGAGTATCCATCATTTATTGTGAAAGGATAAAAATATGTTCTTTAAAAAAAGTTTGATTCACGAAATAAATCATCTCGTTAATGATTATTCTAAGACATTATCCTCGCCTATTGACTCTTTTTTGGAGCAACATATTCTCTCGTCCGATTTTTATGTAATCCTTGATGGACTAGAAGAGGTCGGCTATTATGCGATTCATCATGACGAATTGCTTACTCAATTTTACATCAAGCCATCATATCTAAAGGTTGCTCAGGAGCTTTTCAGCAAAGTGATTGAAAATCATACTTTGAAGTCTCTATTTGTTCCGACCTGCGATGAACTGTATGTGAGCTTGGCCTTAGATAAAGACTTTCATGTCACCAAGCAAGCTTATTTCTTTCAAGATAGCCATATAGATTTGCCGGAGAAAGAATCGCTACAAGGTGATATTTTTGCTCCAGCTACATTGGATGATCTTATTCCTATGCAACAGATGTGCGGAGATTTTCTTGATCAGTATGAATACAGGATTACGAATGGAGAACTTTTCACCTATTATAGAGGTTCTGTCCTGTTAGGAGTCGGGGTTCTTGAGAAGGGCAGAATTTTGAATGGATTGGCTAGCATAGGCATGTTTACGAATGAGAAATATCGCAATCAAGGCATTGGGAGAAACATCATTCTTAAATTAAGAAAATGGTGCTATAGCCATCAATTAGAACCAATTTGCGGCTGCTGGTATTATAACGAGGCGTCAAAAAGGACTTTAGAAAGTGCAGGAATGATTACAAAAACCCGACTTTTAAACATAAAGGTAAACCCATCTGAATAGTTTAAAAAACTTGCTAAGTCGGGGTAGTTGACTTCACGATGAAACCGATCGCGGATCTGTTACGTAATATGCCTTATGAAACGTGCAGGCAGGAGGAATATATATGTCAGGTCAGGGATCGACAACTCGCGGTGCATTGGTATGGTCAGGCAGAAAATGCACGATCTTCGGTTTGCCGCTCTCGTTCACCAAATATTTTGTGTATGAAAAGAGATTGGTTACAAGACGGGGATTGTTCTCTTTGGTCGAAGATGAGCTTGATTTTTACAAAGTATTGGATAAAAGTCTGGAACTGCCGTTCTGGCAGCGCATATTTGGCTGCGGTTCGATTCATTTGAATGTAGCGGACGTGGATACGCCGATCAAAATATTGACATCCATTAAACATCCCCGCGATGTATACGACCGTATCGATCAAATCGTAACCGGATTGACCGCAAACCAGAATTCAATGCGTACGGCAGCCAGCATTTTGGGTTCGGTTAACCAAGGCGAGTTTTTCAATTAAGGAATTTGAATTTGCAGCCCAGAATGAATTGCAAATTTGACTTTCACTGCTCCGAAGGCAATCTTCCATCCGAAGGTTGCCTTTTGTCGTTGGCTCGCGCGGTTAAAGAGAAGAGCTTGGACAAATGACCGATTTCGACCTGCTCTCGATAATGCGCAAGCAATCGATGTACATCGAACGCCTGAAGCATACGGGACGCGAAGACGCGGTGGAAGAATTGATGAGGCGCCATCCGCGGGAATTTGCGTAATTTTATCCCGGTCGTTTTCAGTTTGTTTTCCGGCAAAAAGTCGGAGTTATCAAGTTTTTAGAGGAATAATGTTGTAATATTTTGCTAACTGTCCTATGATAAAAGTAATAAATTTTGCAAAATTCGATATTTTTCGCTATCGTTTTTTGCGATATTCCATGCTTAAGAGGTGTTGAAGAGATGAAGAAAATGATTGGCCTGCTGGTAATGCTGCTTGTTCTTTTACCGTATCAATCGGCATTTGCAGCAACCGCAACAACTTCTACGGCATCCGTAGAGAAAGAGTATTTCAAGGATTACAAGGACAAAGTCAAAGAAGTAAGAAATGCGCAAAAAGCGCTCACCGCCGCATTGTGTACCAACCTGACCGAATTGAACAATAAGGTCAAGGCTTCAAACGACAAGTACAACAGTTTGGTGAAAAGCAAAGCAAGCAAAGAACTGATTGCCCAAGCGAAAGCGCAGAAGACTGCGGACCGTAAAGTGCTGAGCGAGGCGAAAAAGGTGTGCAGCAAAAAGGTGAATGAAATCAAAAAGGCAAGCAATCTTGAGCTTAAACAGCTGGATAAATACAAAAGAGAACTCGCGAATGTTATTAAACTGCATTTGAAGGGGAAAGATCAGATGTCTGCGGATGAATTCAATCGCCGGGTTACCGAAGGACAAAGCTACATAAGTGCAACATTTGATAAAATTATAACCAACCTGAAGTCGGCAAGATAATATCCAAGCTAAACGTTGTCTCTCGCCGCTGCATGCAATCAAACAACAATAACCGTTTCCCGTCTTTTACGGTCAGGGAGCGGTTATTTTTTTGCACAAACAAAATCCTCTTTCGTCAAGCATCGGGAAGATCGCTTTAAGCGACCGCCTCTTGCCTTCAAAAAGAGGATTTATACGATTTATCTCCCGTTTGTTCAACGGGTGTTTTAATTCAGGATTTTTACAAAATCCTCACTTGGCTAACAGATTAATATGGTCCAAATCGGTGCTGCTGTTGAAAATAAACTCCAGTTTATAATTTCCGCGGATATACGTGAGCTTCGTTTGTTTCGTCTTTCCGTTTTTAATTGTTGTTGTGGAATTAGGAGCAAACCAATGCTTCTTCACCATGCTCATCGTAATGCCGCCGATATTGGTTTGGCGTTCAATGCTGGTGCCGAAATATCGGATCTCGCGAATTTTATCGGATTGATATGAGATGGCGTAGCCAGGATTCCCCATATTGGGGCTGTATACGTCATAGCCGGTTGCATTTTTTCTGGCTTCCTCAGGTTCGCCGATGGCTTTAAAGACATCCTTCCGGGTGCTTTTTCCAATCGTCAGGTTGCTTACTGCTCCCGGAAACTGTCCTTTCAAAGCTGGTTTATAAAAGCTGTTTAACGTTTGGAGCGCATGTGCGGAAGCGTAGTTGTCCTGTTTTGCGGCCGCAGCTTCTACTTGATGTACCGGAAAAACCGAAGAATTCGCCAGAGTTGCGCCAATTCCGACAACGCCTGCAACTGCAAAGGCAGCCCAAACTTTTTTCGCTGATTTAAACTTCATGTTGGATCCTCTCCTTGTACCATGTATTAACCACATGTTTTCTATATCAAACCTAAAGCCAAAACTCATTCTAAATCATAGTAAAATCGGAAAGTTATTGTGTTACGAACTTATGAAAACATGATGTCATTTTTGACATATTGAGTGTAAAGTTGATTAAAGATATTCATTGCCTATATCCCGGACATCGCCAATGATATGATTTTACATATCAGATGCGCAGCTGATGTATTCATAATTTCAAAGTCGAAAAGGGGATAGAAGGATGGGGAAGGATAATATCATTAAATCGATGCTTCCTGAAACGGTAAGTATGACGCCGAAAGGATTTATTGCAGATGAATTAAACCCAAAACAGTTTGCAGATTGCCACGTATTGTTTTTTGACAATATTTTGGAAATTAGTTCATCAGATATTGCGGGGTTAGAAGGTTATGGAGAGTTTAATGATGATTGTAAAACAGAGTATGGAACCTGCAGGGAATTTCTGATTGATACGTTTTCAGAAGATAAAGAGGGGTATTGGTATAATTGGAGAGAAATGTTTGAAACGACGGTTTTAGATCGGGGATTTGTCGAAAAATACTTGGGGGAAATGAAGGACAGAATTGATTATTGTGAAGGGAAACGTTATTTGGTTAATAATAATACGTTTTTTGAAATTATGATCACGGATGGAAAAACAACGGTCGGTTTTCCGGACTGGAGCAGATCCGGCATATGCGATTTTCTCTTGGATTTTGCCATTATGGACTTAAATAAGCCTTACTTACACATACCGGAATTGTTCGTCGAGTATTGCAAGAAAAGGGACATCGTCATACCGGATTTTAAAGAAAGATTCTTATGCATGGCTTATTATAAAGGGATTGATACCTTGCGTTGGCATGCATCAATTGATGACACAGAATCCTGCATGTCCATTATGAAATCAGTCAGTCAACTGAAAGATCGAATATACGCCTTATAAATGGTGAATTTATGAAATATGAAAATGCGAGTGATATATTACCTGAGGAACTGCTAAAAGAAATCCAGAAATACGCGGCAGGGAAACTTCTTTATATTCCTGCAGAGGAAAAAAGGGCTTGGGGCGAAATGTCCGGTTACCGAAATCAATTGCAGAGACGTAATTTCATGATTCGCAACAAATATGCACATGGTATGACGGTTTCGGAGCTTGCGGACGAATACTTCCTATCCTTGGATTCCATTAAGAAAATCATATATTCGAAGAAAAATGATAGAAATTTAACGTATTTTCCGACTGTAGAATCGGCTGTGAAATATGCAAGTGTCGGGATGCTCGAAGAATGGATTCAATGTTATCTGTTGCTTACCCGAAAAGTTGTTCACAGTTTACATGACTTCACGGAAGGAGATCATCTATATTTCGGAGTCGTTAAGTTTCCACTGCGTCTTATTCGGCGTGATGGAATTGAGATGAGGGAAGGCCGTACCAATACTGATGAAGAAGATGATCATGCATCTGCTCTCCCACCGCTTCTTATTCAATATGAAGAAGGAAAATTTTATTGCATTGAACAGAAAGAATTGTTAGCTGTATTAAAACAACGCAAAGTAAACGCTTATCCGACCATAATCGTTTTGAAAGGAAATGCCGATTACAAAATATTTATGAAAAACTATGGAAAAATATTATTTTTTATTGATAACTATGATTTTGATGAATGAACATCAGGAACACGAACAGGCTGCCAATACTTCGGCAGTCTGTTTTGCTAACGTTGAATTACCGACCATCGGCAAGCGGACCGCCGACTACTTCGACGGTCTTTTGTGCAAAATTTAGGGGAACAGCACTTAAGTACAATCATTTTACTTGAGATGTGCCTTTACTTTTCCTTATGTTGTAAGCCTTTTGGTTAGTTTTGGAAATAACTCGATTTTTTTCGTTTCTTTGTTCTTTTTTGTAATATGGTCATGCAATAATGTAAACGCACCAGCACCAACATCTACACTCGAGTGGGCAATGGTCGTGATTTCCAGAATTTCTGCAATCTGCTGGTCATCGCAACCAATAATTGTGAGGTCTCCCGGAATCGAAAGACCGCTTTTTGGGGCTGCTTTTACGATCCCTGCCGCAATATGATTACATGATACAAGCAGGGCTGTTGGACGCTCTTTCATTTGAAGCAGGGATTGAACAACACGTGTCCCATCCTCTACCGTGAAGCAGTCTACAAATCCCCACTCCTCTTTCGGCATAACTTGAATAGAAGATAAGGCATCCAAGTACGCCTGTTTTCGATTTAGACTGTTGATGCTATTTTTTCGTCCAACGCAGTAACCAATTCGTCTATGGCCATGTTCTATTAAGTATTCCATTCCTAATGCAAATGTTTTGTAATGATCGATGTAAACGCTGGACATGTATGAAGATACGGTATCTTCACATGTGACGATTGGACCGAACTTGACATATTTTTCGAGTTCCTGCCAACCATTGATTGTGGAGCATATAATGACCCCATCTAATTTTTTCATTTTTAACATATCTAAAACTTCTATTTCTTTCTCAGGACTATAACCCGTTTGGCAAAGCATGATATTGTAATGGTGTTTTGCGGCCATTCTTGAAATACCCTCGATAATCGCGCTGTAATATTGATGATTTACAAAGGGAAGAACAACACCAATAACATTCGTTTTGCCTCGTACCAAATGGACAGCATTCGAATTTTGAGAGTAGTTTAATTTTTCGATGATCGATAATATCTCTTTTCGTTTTTGCTCATTTACATACGGATGATTATTTAAAACGCGCGAAACGGTAGAAATTGAGACTCCTGCCATTTCTGCGATTTTTTTTATATTCGGCATAATCATATCCCTCCGGATACATATTAACCCATACAAATAATTTTAGGAAATCCCTTGACCTGGTAAGCTTTTCACAATATATCCTTTGCAAGTAGGCTAAAAGAGAAAGGATCGTGGGTATAATGAACGAAAAGATTGCGGTTATAACAGGCGCTGGCAGCGGATTAGGTGCTTCACTTGCTCAAAAATTGTCCTGCTTGGGCTACTATATTTGTTTACTCGGCAGAAATAAACCAAAGCTTGAGCGAACGGCCAAAACTCTAACTCACGGCTATTCCATTTATGAGGTGGATGTTTCTTCAAAACAATGGGTCACCCAAATCATTCAATCTATACAAGATAATATTGGATCCATCCATTTACTGATTAATAATGCCGGCGTTGGATTTTTTGATGCTGCTGAAAATTTGAGTGAAGATTCAATCCATCAAATGATTGACATTAATTTAAAAGGAACCATTTTTTGCACGCAAGAAGTGTTAAAAGGGATGAAACAATCTAATGAGGGGATAATCGTGAATATTGTCTCTACAGCCGGTTTAGAAGGTAAAGTAACGGAATCCGTATATTGCGCGAGTAAATTTGGTGTGAGGGGATTTACGGAGAGTCTGGCGCTGGAACTGAAAAAAACTCCCATTAGTGTATCTGCCGTATATATGGGCGGCATGAAAACCGAGTTTTGGGATGGGGTGTTTTCAGACGAGCAAACCCAAAAGTTAATGGACCCTAATGATATCGCGGATATTATTATTGATAATATTAAACCAAGGAAATTTTTAACTGTAACTGAAGTTGTCATTAAAAATCAAAAATAATAATGTGATTTGACGTTTTATTCATCGCCTGCTAATATATTAGACATCTAACATATTGGCGGGTGATTTTTTGTCTTTATATGAACAGGTTAAGCGCATAAATGAAGCCGAATATACAATAAACCGTCTGGTCTTTAAGCATTATAAGCAATATTTAAATAGCGGCATAACAACACAGCAAGCAGTTCTATTGGATATTGTATACTTGTTAAAACGCATAACGGTCGGTGAAATTGCCATTGAAATGAATATCAGTTCCAGCGCCGTCAGCCAATTGATTGCGAAATTAGAAAAAAAACAATATATCAAGCGGGAAGTTAATCCACAGAATCGGCGCGAAGTATTTATAACGTTGGATGATAAAGGAATGGAATATTTTAAAAAACAGGATTATGTAGAACAGCAAGTCGCAGACAAGATTTACAGTAAACTCTCATCAATAGAGATAGACGAATTAGAACGTATTGTCAACAAATTGAGAGAGATTGCGATGAAGGAATTATAAGATGTTGTTCAAAAAGTCCGCTTTTGATAAGAAAACCTAATCGATGCAACTTCAAGGATGAGCGACCGCGATGCATAGGTAGGTTTTCTTGCGATATAGAATTTCATCAGCCTCGGCTGATAACTAAAAAAATTCTATATCTAACACGAAGTAAATCAGGAAGTGAACTCGGCATCGAATCTTGAATTCAGCCGGGCCCTCCGGTGCTCACGTACCCAAACGTACGCTCCGCTCCTCAGTCCCTAGCTTCATTCAACCTTCTCGGTGCTGAAAACCGACCTTTTTGAACATGAATTATAAAAATTTCTTCGCGCTTAATATGTTAGATATCTAATATATTTAGGGGGTTAACAAATGGAAGGTTTACTTCAACATATTTCGTTTAATGGTGCAGCGTATCATGAAAAAAACGGACAAATCAAGCAGTATTATCATGGGTTTCAAGAACTCGGAAAGCAGCACCTGATTGCGGAAAATACACAATTTAACCTGGCGTCATTAAGTAAAATGATTACAGCGGTAATGACATTCCAACTCATCGAAAAAGGGCAGGTACGGTTGGAGGATAAAATTACAAAATGGTTTAAAGTACCGCATTTTACAGAGGTGACCGTAGCGCAATTGCTTACACACACATCCGGCATTCCAGAGTATATTACAGAAAATTCAAGCATAAGTGCCGAATCATTCGTCGAAGCGGCCCTGCCGCAATTTGCGCCAAATGAGCACTGGTCATATAGCAATACGAACTATGTTTTGCTTGCAAAAATGATTGAAGAAGTAAGCGGCTTAACGTATGAAACCTATTTACAGCAATATATTGCAGAACCATTAGATCTTACCCATATGACAACAAAACCTACCAATCCATTCGAAGCGCAAGGTCAAACGTATGACTATGAGGAGCAGCAATATAAAAAGGCGATTGATGACCGATATTTAAGCAAGGCTGAAAAATACAATAATGAATATGGCGATGGCGGCATTTATGCAACAGTGACGGAAGTGGCGAAGTTTTTAAAAGCGTTTTGGGAAGGCCGGTACCTTCGCAAAGAGACTGTGCAATTTATGTTAACACCAACAGAAGCCGCTGAGCATTATGGTTATGGATTTATCCTTCAAGATGAGTGGGTCGGCCATACAGGCGGATGGATGGGCTGCTCGGCACAAGCCTTTTTGAACAGAACAACGGGAGAAGTGATTGTGTTGGCGACGAATCAAGAAGTGTTTCCGCAATATGAACAAGAAATCATGGATTGCTTCATGGGAAAACGGAATGTTGTCGAGGCGCCAAAACATGTAGTCATTTTACCACTCACCAGTAAAGATGATATTACGGGTCGATATGAATTGGAAGACGGACTTGGCACAAGATTTACGATTGGAAAAGATGAACAATTTATGATTTCATTTGAGCATCAGTTGTCCGTGCCGCTTTTTAAAATCGATGAGTCGTATTATTGGTTACGGAATACGATGAGTTATGTTGATGTTGCGAATCAAATATATATCGATGAGGGTGTTGAAGTACCTTATCATCAAGTTGAATGAAATAGGCAGAAAATGTATTCAAGGTACCGTTAGGGATTGATGTTTCCAATAACAAGTGTCTGAATAAACGTATAAAAAGTCGCCAAATTGGCGGCTTTTTCGTTGTAACGCAAAAATGCATAATCGCGGACATACGTTGTTTTTATTATGGGAATAGAGGTAGACAAAAAGCTTGAAATCAATTAAGTTAATACTTATTAAAAGTATCATCAAAAGTGGAGGCGAGGTGTAATTTTAATTTATGAATCCCATTGCAAACAATACCATGCGAATTAAGAAAATGAACCAGGAGCTGGTTCGGCAGGCTCTCAAAACGATGAAACAAGGCACGAAATCAATGGTGGCCCAGGCTACGGGTTTAAGCGTGGCCACCTGCGGCAGCATTCTTAATGAGCTGCTGGATACCGGTGAACTGCTGGAACTGGATATGGAGGAATCGAATGGTGGGCGTCCGGCCAGACTGTACCAGTTTAACGTGAATTTTTCTTATATTGCGTGCATTATTATCAAAGCTGGGGTGAAGATGCATTCTCTTACTTTTACGGTTGCCAACCTAGCAGGGGAAGCAGTAGAGGAAGGATACCAGGAAACCGGACAGATGGATGCTGAAATGATCTATCAGCTGATTGATAGGCTCATTTCCCGATATCCACACATCCGGGCTGTTGGAATCGGCGTTCCGGGCGTCGTCAATGAGGGAGTCATCACTGCCGGTGATATTCCCGAACTGGTTCAAGTTCCGCTGGAGGCTGCTATTCGCGAGAAACATGAGGTCGAGGTCATTCTTGAAAATGACATGAACTCGACTGTGTACGGCTTTTACCAGAAGCAGGAATACGAATATGAGAAGTCCGTCGCCGTTGCGACATTTATCGAAGGAGTTTTTCCGGGAGCCGGTTTGATGGTTGACGGGCATATTCACAGGGGGAACACCCGGTTCGCGGGGGAGATCGCCTTTTTGCCATTTGGCATAACCCGTGAGGAACAGCTGCGTCAGCTGCATGATCGGAAGACTTTCCATCCGCTGGCTGCGCGTGCCGTAGCAAGTCTGATCGCAGTAATGAACCCAGAGAAGATTGCTTTGACGGGGAGCCTGGTACAGCCCGCTGACGTGGAGCTGATCCGGCAGGAATGTCAGAGATATATTCCAGAGATGCATATGCCTCAGCTGACGCTGCTGGAGCATCCGGATGAGGACTACATGTATGGATTAATTACAATGACGCTGGAGAGCCTTGCCTATTCGCTGAAGCTGGTAGAGAAACGGAGATAAAGCGCAAAGGAGGTGCTCCAGGTTCAACTGCAAAAGATGGGATCATCATACTTAGGAGGACATACATGAATCATTCGTTAAACAGTCGTCAAATATATTTATGGCGGATCGCCATTTATTTCATTTTTGCACTCCCCGGATTTGCGTTAGCCTCATGGGTATCGCGTACGCCAACGATTCGGGACGCGCTGGGGGCAACCACGGGACAAATGGGCTGGATTATATTTGGGCTAGCCGTAGGCTCTATCATCGGTCTGTTGATTGCAAGTCATCTTATTGCGCATAAGGGCGCTCGCTTTGTCATTGTGGTTGGCCTGATCGTTAGTTCTGTTGGACTTGTAATTGTGGGCATAGGCGGCTCATGGTTAACGAACAGTACAATAGTATTTTTAGGTTTGGCTGTTTTTGGTTTTGGGAACGGAATATGGGATGTGGCGATGAATGTGGAGGGAACGGCGGTGGAGAGAGCAGCTCAAAAGTCGCTTTTAACCGGATTTCATGCCGCATTCAGCGTAGGTACACTGCTTGGAGCAATGGCCGGATCCGCCGCGATTAAGTTCGACATGTCGGTTCCAGTCCACTTGGGGGTTGTCATGGCGGTTATTATGATGTCTGGAATTTATTTATGCCGTCTCTTGCCGGCGGGCACGGGGAAAGAAACTCGCAATCATACGAGTGAACCGCCGATGAGTGCCAGGGAACGCATGGCCGTGTGGAAAGAGCGGCGTACGGTTCTGATCGGCATTATCGTGCTTGGAATGGCTTTTGCGGAAGGATCGGCGAATGACTGGCTGCCGCTCGTCATGGTGGACGGATACAAAGCTACACCCGCCATGGGTTCATTTGCTTTCGGTCTATTTGTAGGAGCCATGACTGTTGGACGTGCAGCAGGCGGCATCTTGCTCGACCGGTTCGGCAGAGTAATCGTTCTGCGGGCATCCGCGCTTTTCGCGATTATAGGAATACTTATAGTTATATTGGGGCCAAGTTATGGAGTCGCAACGGTAGGGATTGTGCTGTGGGGACTTGGTGCGGCGTTTGGCTTCCCGGTAGGCCTGTCCGCTGCGGGAGACGATCCTCGCGGAGTAGCGGCAAGGGTAGGGGCAGTATCCACTGCGGGTTACCTCGCGTTCCTTGTCGGCCCGCCTCTTTTGGGGATTATCGGAGAATCAGTAGGCCTGCTTCGAGCCCTGATTGTCGTGCTTGTCGCAGTAACCGTCGCGTGTTTCCTTTCTCAAGCGGCAAAGCCTATCGGAAAGGAAAATAATTGAACAGGGGATGGGTCGTTCCATTCCATATGATTCAAGACGAGAACGGTGAATACAAAATATTGAATTATGATTTGAATATCCCCGGACTCGGGTAATATAAAGAGCTGACGAGTGGTTCTAATCTACAGCCAGATTGGTTAATCCTTTTGCCTTATGCATGTCCTATTTAAAAAATGGGGGGAGGCACTTATTCGAAAACAAAATTATGGCTCTAAAAAATTTTTTGCGCGTTGTGCCATCCTCGCCCGAAGAAGTCGTTTCTTTTGAATTGTTTAACATTAATTCAAGGAGCGTTTACCATTGCAGTTCTGTAAACCCAAAATTGCATTTGCCGGGCAATAGCGTGTTGCGCCAGTAATGATCGGAGCTAATCCAATGAGCCCCCACCAACTTTTGTAATACAAGCCCGCCAAAACGATAGTCGCTCCAATTGAAATTCGGATTGCTTGTTCTGTTTTGCCAACATTACAGTTCAAAGGTGGACACCATCCTTTATCAAGAAAGTCGGTTTGTCCGGTATTGATGGACATCCATCATTTAATATCTGCATTCCAGGTTATTTTCATTCTTAAGGTCAACAGCCACGATTCTGTTTATGTGTCAATTTCGCCAATTCTTCACTAAAACATAGGCATTCTCAGCTTGCTGGATGGAATTTATAGGGATTACATGGGGGATGTTGTTTTCTCGGATGCTGCAGCTTGTGATATGATATTCATATATTCAAAAGTTTTAGCCGTAAAAGGGAGCTACGCCATGAATCAAACCATCCAGCAGTTTAAAGCCGATTTTTTTAAAGCGTTGGCGCATCCGATGAGAATTCGCATCCTTGAGGTTTTGAGCGAAGGCGACAAAAACGTCAATGAAATACAGAGTATTTTAGGTTCGGAAGGGTCTGCCGTATCCCAGCAATTGGCCGTGCTGCGGAATAAAAACGTGGTTACCGGCATTAAAGACGGCACCTCGGTCATTTATTCCTTGCGCGATCCGCTTATAAAAGATCTGCTGGCTGTAGCAAAGCAAATATTCGATAATCATCTTGTTGACGCCATTTCCTTGCTTGAAGGCATTCGAAATGAGCCTTAAGCCGGAAGAAACAAGGTCTTTCTTGAGCAAACTCAAGAAAGACCTTGTTTTTTTCGTGGTTAGCTGCGGATTACGCCGGTTTTGGCGATTGACATGTATGATGATCCAAGGGTACGATCTCTATATATTCAAATAATCAAATATATAGAGAATTGCAGGTATGTCTAATGAAATGGAATGGAAGATTTGAAGGTTATAACGCCGCGTCATTGCGAAAAGATCTTGTTTCAGGGTTAATTGTTGGAATCATTGCCATTCCGTTAGGGATGGCATTTGCTATTGCTGCCGGGGTCAAGCCGGAGTACGGCATTTACACCACCATTGTTGCCGGTATCCTCATATCCCTGCTCGGCGGCTCCAAATTTCAGATCGGTGGGCCAACCGGGGCGTTCATTCCCATTCTCTTTGCGATTGTCATTCAATACGGATACGAGAATTTACTAATCGCCGGTTTTTTAGCCGGAATCATGCTGGTTTTGATGGGGCTTTTTAGGCTGGGGGCTTTGATTAAATTCATCCCCCGGCCGGTAACGATCGGGTTTACCGCAGGGATTGCCGTCATTATTTTCAGCGGACAAATCGCCAATTTTCTAGGATTAAGCGGGATTAAGAAACATGAGAACTTTTTGCCGAACATGAAGGAAATCGCGCTTCATCTGTCAACGATCAATATCTACAGCGTCAGCACAGCCGTCATTTCTTTGATTGTGATCTTGGTTACACCCAAGATTTTGCCGAAGGTTCCCGGTTCGCTGGTGGGCTTGGCCGTTTCAAGCGTGGTTGCAGCTTTGTTCTTCAAAGGGAATGTAGCGACGATCGGATCTTCTTTTGGTGATATCCCAAGTACATTGCCTCATTTGCATTTTCCGGAGATCACTTGGGAACGCGTCAAAGTTCTCATCCAACCGGCGTTTGTAATCGCCATGCTGGGCGGGATCGAATCCTTGCTGTCAGCGGTTGTTGCCGACGGCATGACAGGCAGCCGCCATAACAGCAACCGCGAGCTCATCGGCCAAGGTGTCGCCAATATAGTAACCCCCCTGTTCGGGGGCATTCCGGCGACCGGGGCGATTGCACGGACGGCAACCAACATCAAAACCGGGGCTGTGTCGCCTATGTCCGGAATTATTCACGGTATTGTCGTGCTGCTGGTGCTAGTTTTGTTTGCGCCTCTGGCTTCCGAGATTCCGCTGGCCAGTATGGCTCCGATCCTGATGTTGGTAGCCTGGAATATGAGTGAACGCAAAGAATTTATGCGTGTTTTAAAAACCAAGACAAGCGATTCGCTTGTGCTGCTTATTACGTTTTTGCTGACTGTATTTACGAATTTAACGACGGCCGTCGAGGTCGGATTAATTCTGGCCGTGATTTTGTTCGTTAAACGGATGAGCGATGTGTTAAAAGTGGCCAAAGTGCTGCCCGATCCAAACAACAAACATGACAAAGTCAGCTCGCATATCGTCGCCGAAGGCCATGATTGCCCGCAGATGGATATCTTTACGATTGAAGGCCCACTCTTTTTCGGGGCAGCCAACATGTTCGAGAAGTCGATAATGGATACGATCCATCAGAGACCGAAAGTTCTGCTTTTACGGATGGGAAAAGTTCCGTTTATGGACATCACAGGCGAATCCAATCTGGCCAGCCTGGTCAACCACTTCGAGAGCTTTGGCGGGATGGTTCTGGTGTCGGGCGCCCAGCCGCAGCCGCTTGAAGTACTGAAAAAAACGGGATTGTATACGCTGATCGGGGAAGAGCATTTTTTCGAGCATACGGGCGAAGCGATCAATTACGGCTTATCCCAACTCGATTTAAATAAGTGCCTTGGCTGCAAGCATTTTGCTTTCCGCGAATGCGAGATGTTATCACGCAAGGAATCTCAGAGCGATATGATGGCGAAATTGAAACGGATCAAAGCTGGGCACACCGGTAAACAGCTGCCTGGCTCCGCTGCAAAAGCGAAACTGGATATATAAGGGGAGAGCGAACGGAAAGTCCGTTCGCTTTTTGATGTATAGACCTGGCGGGGGAGCGGCTTTATCGGTCAGGCAGATATATTACCGTCAGAGCGAACCGTTCTGATTTTTCTATTGCCGATTTTGAGCTGGATACCGATCATGATAGCCACAATGACCATTAAACTGAGGATCGCCGAAGGAAAGCTGCCCGCGTAATCATGAACAAAACCGACGTAAAGCGGACCGAGGGACGCGAAAATGTAGCCGCCGGACTGTGTCATTGCGGATAATGCGTTGGCTTCTTCCATATTCGACGATTCATCGATCGGCAGCATTAACGCCATCGGGAAGAGCCCGCCAGCACCGATCCCGAGGAAAATGCAAGTCAGCCAAGGGGAAAAGTGCAACAAAAGCAGCAGGAGTCCGGCTAATTCCATTACGGAGCAGCCAATGAGCCAAACCGCGCGACGCTGAAAACGACTGACCAGAATAGGCAGCATCAAGCTAACCGGTATTTGGATAAGGGTGAATAATGTCAAAATCATGCCGGCCGTATGTTTGTCGTAGCCTTGTTCCTCAATCATCGGTGGCAGCCAGGCCGTAAGCGAATAAAACATAAAAGCCATCATCCCGAAAAAGCTGGTCAGCAGCCACGCCCGTTTATTGTTTAAAGGAAGCTTGGGGCTTGGGTTTGCCGAAGCGTGCATGGAGCTAACAGCGGCGGAGGCATTCGATTCGGGCATCTTTGGAGCAGCAGGTTTCCACCAGAAAAAAAGAGCAATGACGGCCAAGATGGACCAGGATGCGATAGAAGCCTGCCAGGAATCATGAAGAACATTTTGCAGCGGCACGGAAAAACCGGAACCCAGGGCGGCGCCGACAACAAGGGCCATGGAGTAAATTCCGACGATCGCCGAAGGATTGGCGAAGTTCTTTTTAATAAATCCGGACAGCAGCGGGCCGATAACAGCAATACCGACGCCGGCAAGAAAAGCGGTTAATAACATCAGCCATGCGGAATTGACGTAATATCTCGCGGCCGTTGCGGCACCAATTAGCAGCAGGCAATAGGCAATAGTTCGTTCGATGCTCCAGCGGTTGCTTAGTTTAACGGCCGCCGGCGCAAAGAACCCCATGCACAGCACCGGCAAAGAGGTCAGCAGACTGGCCAAGGAGCCGCTCATGCCTAACGCTTCCTGGATCGTACCCAGCATGGGAGAAACCGAGGTAATGACGGGACGCAAATTAAGGGAAGCCAGAAAAAGAGCGGTAATCAGAAAAATAAAACGCATGACGCATCATCTCCATCCTATGTGTTTCAAAGTTACAAGTCGGGTCTACACCAGTGTAAAAGGGCAACTTTAATTGATCAATATTATTGTTTCTATCATTATCATCAGTATTTCTAATGAAAGTGAGTGAATGCGACTTTACCCGGGGGATATCGTCCTTCACCCCGGTTTTAGGTGTCTCCTTTTTTTGGTAAGCTATCGCTTGTAAGCACTTTCTTTTTTTGTAGATATGCTGATGTTTTTTCTGTTTTCTTCATTAATGCTTTTTTCGCAAAACGAGGAGTTTCTCCGAAGCCGCTTAGATTTGATTTATATTGCAAATGAAATAACGTGTTCAAAAACGATCACTGAAGGCGGGTGTGCAGATGCAAGCAGCAAAGGCAAGGTTACATAGGATGTTCAGCGAGAAAGGAAAATGTTTCGATGTGGCCATCGATCATGGATTCTTTAATGAATTTTCTTTCATTGCATCCATTGAAAACATGAATGAAGCCGTGAAGACCATTGTCAGGGCAAATCCCGACTGCATTCAGCTTAGTATCGGCCAGGCTAGGCACCTGCAGGTTATCCCCGGTAAACGTAAGCCCGGACTGGTCCTTCGTACGGATGCCGCCAACATATACGGCGCCAAGCTGCCGCGGTATCTATTTAGTGAAATCATTGATAACGCTGTGGAGCATGCGCTTCGTCTAGATGCAGTGGCCGTATGCGTAAATCTGCTCCTGCTTCCTGAACAGCCGGAACTGCATCATCAGTGCGTGAAAAATATCATGAATCTGAAGAGCGAATGCGAACGTTATGGCATGGTACTTATGGTTGAGCCGCTGGTTATGCTGCCGAATGAAGCCAAAGGAGGTTATATGGTTGACGGTGACATTAAGAAAATAATGCCTCTCGTCCGCCAAGCCGTCGAGCTTGGAGCAGATGTGATTAAGGCAGATCCCTGTGATGATGTTGAAGAATATCACCGGGTGATCGAGGTAGCATCGGGAGTTCCGGTTCTTGTGCGCGGCGGAGGACGAGCAGCGGATGAAGAAATCGTGGACCGTACGGTGAAGCTGATGGAACAAGGTGCTGCAGGTATCGTGTACGGACGCAATGTCATTCAACATCCCGCGCCGGACCTCATGACGCGAGCCCTGATGGGAATTGTTCACAACGGAGACAGTGCGGAAGCGGCGCTGGCCCTTTTGAGCGGGGACGGTGGAAACCATGGCTAAGCGAACAATTCGGTTCGGTGTGATCGGCTGCGGGCTGATGGGGAGAGAATTTGCAAGCGCTGCTGCGCGTTGGTGCCACCTGATGGACGTAAATTTCGCCCCTTCGATTACGGCGGTTTGCGACGCCAATCCGGAAGCTACCTCGTGGTTTAAACAAGCGGTGCCGAGCGTTAAACGGGTGTATAGTGATTATAAGGAACTATTGGATGATCCAGATGTAGATGCCGTGTATTGTGCGGTACCGCATCACCTGCATGCGCAGATTTATACGGATATTATCATGGCAGGCAAGCATCTTCTGGGCGAGAAACCGTTCGGTATCGACCAGGAAGCAAATGCGAAAATCGGAAAAGCAATCGCCGCAAGTCCGGATGTAATCGTCCGCTGCTCATCGGAGTTCCCGTTTTTCCCAGGTGCTTTGCAGATATCGCAGTGGGTAAAGGAAGAACGGTTTGGAAAAATCATCGAGGTAGAGGCAGGCTTCTGGCATTCAAGCGATCTTGACCCGTTGAAGCCGATCAACTGGAAACGGATAGTTGCCAGCAATGGTGAATACGGCTGTATGGGTGATCTGGGGATGCATGTGCTGCATCTTCCGATGCGCTTTGGCTGGAAACCGCTAAACGTGCGTTCTTTACTAACCAAGGTTGTAGGAGAGAGGCCTGACGGCAAAGGCGGTTTGGCTCCTTGCGAGACTTGGGACAATGCGATTCTGGCGTGTGAAGCGCAAAGCGGGGATCAGGATTTTCCGATGATCCTATCCACGAAGCGAATCGCTCCCGGTCACGCCAATACTTGGTTTATCCGCATTCAGGGAACCGCTTTTTCCGCTGAGTTCACGACCAAAAATCCCAAGCAGATATCGTGGCTGCCCTATGAGCAAGGCGGTAACCAAGCGTGGCATGTCATGGATGCTCCATACAAGTCGGCATATGGAACGATAACCGGAGGCATCTTCGAATTTGGATTTTCGGATTCCATCCTGCAGATGTGGGCGGCATTCTGCGACGAAGTGGCGAACGGCACGGAAGGGATGCTTCAACCATTCCATTGCGCAACGCCCGAAGAGGCTGCAGGAAGCCACCAGATTTTCACCGCGGCACTTGAATCGAATCGTTCAGGCAATACCATTCCGCTCAATTGGGGGGAGTAGAATGACAAAGTCGGTTGCCGTGCCTTTTCCCGTTATGGTAGGAGGACATATCTGTCTTGATGTAATTCCCGCCCTACGAGGCGAAGGATTCGGACTGGCGCCAGGAAAACTAATGAACATTGGGCAGGCGGTTCTTGCGGCCGGCGGAGCAGTAGCCAATACGGGGCTTGCACTGCATCGCCTTGGTATTCCAGTTCAGCCGATGGGCAAAATCGGCGATGATATCTTCGGTCATGCGCTCCTCTCCATTTTTCGCAACGAGCAGGATTCATTGGCAAACGAAATGATCATCTCAGCGGGTGAATCTACCTCCTATTCGATCGTCTTGAGTCCGCCTGCTACCGATCGGATGTTTCTCCACTATACGGGCGCGAACGATACGTTCGGTTCAGAAGATGTAAAGGCAGGGCCGTTAGCGGATGCAGGCCTGTTTCATTTCGGTTATCCGCCGCTTATGCGGCGAATGTATGAGAATGGCGGGACGGAGCTGATCAGCCTCATGAAACGGGCCAAATCAGCGGGCGCCACGACTTCGCTGGACCTGGCGATGCCTGATCCGGATGCGGCTGCAGGACGGCAGGATTGGAAGAGTATTCTAGGGGGAGTCCTTCCGTATGTGGATCTGTTTCTACCGAGCATTGAAGAGCTTCTCTTCATGCTCCGTAGGGAGCAATACGATCAGTTGCTGCAAAAGCATGGCAACGAACGGCTGATCGAATATGTGGATTCCGAGCTGCTCCGGGCGCTTTCTTCAGACCTGCTTGCAATGGGTGCAGCGGTGGTGGTTTTGAAGCTGGGCGAGCATGGATTATATATGAGAACAACCGCCGTAAAGGAAAGGTTCCGGAAGGCAGGCCGCTATTGTCCTAAGCATGATGAGTGGCTTGCCCGCGAACTTTACATTCCATGTTTCAACGTCGAGGCAGCGGGAACGACCGGAGCCGGCGACTGCGCCATTGCAGGCTTCCTGGCGGGTTTTATCCAGGGGCTGAAGCCGGAGCAAGTGCTGATCGGCGCGGCGGCTACCGGAGCTTGCAGCGTGGAACGGATGGATGCAACCAGCGGAATTCCGCCGTGGGATAATGTAAGGCTGCGGGTTGCATCAGGCTGGCGGCAGCACGAACCAAAGCCATTTCTGGAAGGCTACCGTGCGAATGATCAACATCATGCTGTCGTATATCAAAGTTCATGGGACGGCATCTCAAACCCAGATCACACTTAAGGGGGGAACGCCATGCTGACACGAAGTCAGGTGAAGGCTGCTCAGGCACGTACGGCGGAGATTTTGGAAGACGCGGGAATCGCGCTGTCTGCGGAAGAACGCGAACAGGTCGAGGTCGCATCGTTTGGACTGGACGATCTGGAAACGGAGGGACTGCAGCTCGTTACGTATGTCAATACCGATCGGTATTGTGCTAAGGAGCTTGTATTGTTCCCGAGTCAGACATGTCCGGAGCATAAACATCCGCCGGTCGGCCATGATCCAGGTAAAATGGAGACATTCCGGTGCAGGGCGGGCAAGGTCTATCTTTATGTGGAAGGGGAGCCTGCGAAGTCGATTCAGGCTCTTATCCCGCAGCGAAGCAAGGATTATTACACCGTCTCGCATGAAATTGTCTTGCATCCGGGACAGCAGTACACCATCCTGCCTGGAATCCTTCATTGGTTTCAAGCAGGGGAAGAGGGTGCCGTCATATCCGAATTTTCCAGTACAAGCCGTGACGAATTCGATATCTTTACAGACCCGAATATTGTTCGGGTTCCCATGATGAAGGACTAGGCGGAGCGGAAACCCAAGGTCAAAACTTCGTTGGGTTTTCCCCGTTGTAGTCGGTAAATACATAGCATGGGAGTACATGAAAAACCTGGGGAAATCAATTTTCACCCGCCGCAAGGAATGTGGCGTCTTTACGTAAGCCTGTTCCGGCCATCATTGCCGGAATAGGCTTTTTCTTTTGCCGGCATTGCAGCTGAAGAGCCAATCCCAATCGGTCAACAAATGGGGGCTCAATGAACAATTCCTTCTTTCAAGTCTACTACAAAGTAAATAGGGCGCCGTTTCTTTTATTCTATATGAAAGCGGATGAATAATTTCAGACGGCTTATTTCAAATTAAGAAAGATATGTGTGCACTGAACATTCATGTTCCCGGAAGCAATCGTTTTTTATGCTCCAGCGAACCTGTTTTTTACAATGCCAGAAAGGCGGGAAGGAATTGCGCGCTACGAAGATTGCGATGAAGCCGGAAGGAAGACATGAGGAAAAACATTTTACGGCTCCGGATCTGATCAGGGATATTGTCATCGGAATGTCGGACGGCTTAACGGTTCCGTTTGCCCTTGCGGCCGGTTTATCCGGGACCGTCTCTAACACAAACCTGGTTGTCGTTGCGGGGATGGCGGAAATCGCCGCCGGCGCCATTGCCATGGGACTAGGCGGATATCTGGCGGCCCGCACGGACCGGGAGCATTATATATCCGAATTAAATCGCGAGCGGCAAGAAGTGAAGGAAATTCCCGAACAGGAAAAAGAGGAAGTGGCGGATATTTTACGGGAATGGCATCTCCCCGAAGAAACCATTAGTTCCGCAGTAGAAGCGATCAGCAAAGATTCGGACCGATGGCTTCGTTTCATGATGAAATACGAATTGGGGCTTGAGGAACCTGAACCCAAAAGGGCGCGCAACAGTTCGCTGACTATAGGCCTATCCTATATCATAGGGGGGATTATCCCCTTGTCCCCATACATGTTTATCCGACATTCGCATACTGCGTTAATCATTTCCGTGATCGTTACATTAATCGCTCTATTTATATTCGGATACGTTAAAGGGACTTTCACGGGATCGAAACCCGTGCGAAGCGCCTGGCAAACCGCCTTAGTGGGGGGAGCGGCAGCGGGAATCGCCTTTTTTATTGCCAAATTGATATCTTAAAGCGCTAACGAAACTACCAATCGTTATTTGAACAAAATAGACTTTTCCAAAATTCTAACGAAACTAGGTAACGCTATTCGGCTAAATCGAGGGGCTGAATGCCGGGTTCTGCCGTAATAACGATATGGAGTTTCGTTCAATTTGAATCGGCTTCGTTTTTGCCTCTATAACGTTTCTTAGTTTCGTTAGCGGTCACTGGATCGACTCCGGAGGGCTTTATTTTATAAAAATCGATTGAATATCATTATTGATTCTAATATTATCATTAGTATTAATAATGAAAGCGAGTGACGTGCTTGGAAATTCGCCAGCTTCAATATTTTATGGCGGTGTGCGAAGAAATGCATTTTACGAAGGCGGCCGAGAACATCGGAGTCTCCCAACCAACGCTAAGCCAGCAGATCCGGGCGCTTGAGGATGAGTTGCATATGCCGCTGTTTGACCGGATCGGCAAAAAAATTGCGCTCACCGAGGCAGGTCAGATGCTGCTGATCCATGCGACGGCGATGATGGACACGCTGCAAAACGTCAAGGACTCGATCGCGGATTTGCGCCATATGCATGGAGGAAAAATCAGAGTCGGAATTATGCCGTCCGATCTTGATTACCGGATCACGCAGCTTGTCGTCGATTTCCACCGTGAGTTTCCGAAAGTAAAATTAATGATCATTGCGTCTATTGATATTTTGCGGCAGGTGCTGGAAAGCGAAGTCGACATCGGCGTAGGCATAAATGTACCGCCAACGGATCGGGTCGTCTCCATCCCATTATGCACAGAGGAATATGTGTTGACCGTATCGGTCAAGCATCCGCTTGCCCATCGGACCAGCGTCGATATCAATGAGCTAAGAGATCTCCCGATGATCATCTTTCCGGAAGGCTTCTTTGGTCGTGAACTGGTGGAGGACGCGGTGCAAAAACATGGCTTTCGTCTTCATTCGATTCTCGAAACAAGCTCGGCCACGTCGATTATTAACCTTGTAAGGGAGGGCCTGGGCGCTACCGTTCAGTCTTATCCGTTAATCAAGCAAATGAACGATCCTGCATTAAAAACGCTACGCATCCATAACGGCGCACCGCGCCGGAATTTATCGATTATCTATCGTTCCGACCGTTATTTGGGCCAAGCGGCCAAGGCTTTGATCGAACGGATCAAAGAATACTTTCAAAGTCAGTCCACAAGCTAGGTTTGCTCCCGCGTTTTACGCTTCAAAAATTCTTCTTAAACAGCCCGCTGCATGGACGTCTCCAACTATAATCGCATGGTAAATGCCGCTAAACGCGGCCTTTTTTCTTTTAAAATACGTCGAAAGACGGTTTTTTTCAAACTTCCGGGGTCCCCGCAAAGTAAGCGGAATAAGCTTCAAAGGCTACACGTCACTTTGTGGGGTTATTTTATACTTTTTTAATACTTGATTTAGAGGCGTTTTAGACCTGGCGGATATGATGAATAACAGAAAGCTTCGGCAAACTAGTCGGATCATGGGAGGGGGGAATGGAACTCGTACCGCCGCAGAGGCTTTCGAATATGAAACGATGGAGAATAGCGATGAGAAAAAAATGGTTGCCTGTTGCAGCAGGCTTCGGATTGGGCGCAGTGATGCTGCTTACGAGCGGTTTTTCGGCGATGGCGGGAACTTCGGGTTATGACGTGTACAAAACGGCATTAAAAAATACGAAAGCGGCGGAAAGCATCACTTCCCATGTGGACATGACTGTGACCGATAACGGCATGGAAGTGCTGTCCGGAACGGCAGTTATCAAAATGAACCATAAACTAAAAACGATGAGTATGGTCGCTGCAATGAAGGACGGCAAACAGACTCATGAAGTGCAGGCGTTTAGGCAGGACGGAAAGATGATTTTCAAAAGCAGCGATCAGGAAGAATACCGGTTGATGACGCAAAATGCTTCCAAGTGGCAGCATAAGGACGGCGCGGAAACAGCGCCTAATATGCCGAAAGCGGCAGAGCAAGTGGTTGATGCGCTCGTAGGGAACATTCGGGATCTTGCCACAGTTGAAAATGAATCGGATGGGAGTAAACATACCGAGCTGCATCTTTCGGGAAACCAAATTCCAGCCGTCGTGAATGCGCTCGGATCTTTGGTTGCTTCAAAGGCCGGCAGCGGGGATTGGGAGCATGGAAGCCGGAAACAAGCCGCGCAATCTCCAAACCCATCTTCCGATTTGGAATTGAATCTTCCGAAGCTAACAGACAATATCAAGATTGAACATATCAATTTCGACGCGAAGATCAACCCAGACCAAATCCTTGAAAAGCAAACGGCGGAAATCAACATCACCGGCACGGATGACTCCGGTAAATCGCATATCCTCACCGTTCAAATTCACATCGATTTTACGGACTATAATCAAACGACTCCGGACCGCGTGGATTTGACGGGAAAACGGATTACGGAAGTGCAAAGCGATGGGCCGAAGCGGGGCTGGCATCATTAAGCGGCAAGGCAACCGGATCGGCATGCCGTCCCGGTTGCCTTTCTCTTTGAACCGTTCCTAGAAAGGAGTGAACCGAACATGGATAAACTGCTGGAAGTGGATGACCTGACCCAATGTTATCCAAACGGGCGCGGCGTTCGCAATGTCAGCTTTGATGTGATGAAAGGGGATATTTTCGGATTTATAGGCCCGAACGGTGCAGGCAAAACAACGGTGCTAAAAATCATTTTGGGCTTGATCCGCCCGGATCAAGGAAGTGTTCGCATCTTCGGGCATCATGTAGCGGAGGCTTTCGAACAAGCGATGAGCCATGTCGGCTGCTTGATTGAAACGGCGGAGGCATATGAATACATGAGTGCGTATGACAACTTGAAGCTTTCCGCCCGATTTTACCGCGATTTGCCAAAAACGAGAATTGATCAGGTGCTCGAGCAGGTTGGCCTGACTCCATATAAACATGAACGGGTAAACGGATACTCGCTTGGCATGAAGCAGCGGTTGGGGCTGGCATCAGCACTGCTGTCGGATCCCAAGTTGGTTCTATTGGATGAACCTTCCAACGGGCTTGATATCGAAGGGATGGCCGATGTGCGGAATACGGTTTTGCAGCTGTCCAGAGAGCAGGGAATTACGTTTCTGATTGCGAGCCATCTGATGCACGACCTCGGCATGATCGCGAATCGCATCGGGATTATGAACAACGGGAGCTTGATCCGCATAGGAAACAAGGATGAGTTGCTGCAAGGCGGGACAACGCTTGAGCAATACGTTCTTTCCCAAATCCAACAACCAAAGGAAGCGATTCGAAATGTATAGTTTAAAGGTAAATATGCTGAATGAAATCGAGAAAATTTGGCGCAGGCGAAAGACCAAAGTTTTTTTGCTCCTTACCCTCCTCATTCCGGTCATTTGCACCATGCTGCTTTCCCTGCTAAGAAATAAAACGAGCGTCATTTGGGGACTCGGTGGGGATTTGCCGATGCTGATGCTGAGCTTGTTTACGTTTTTTCTGCTTCCGATGATGTTGTCGATAACGGCGGTCGATTCTTTTTCCGGAGAGGTGGCTGCCCGCACGATAAAGCTCGTTCTCGTTCGCCCGATTACGAGGGCCAAAGCGTTTGCCGCTAAAGTGCTTGCGATCATGGTTTACGCATGGGTGTATTTATCCGTTCTTTGGATCGTATCAAGCGTTTCGGGATGGGCAATCGCGGGAGAAGGGATCACTGGGGGGCTTGCGGATAGTTTAAAAGCATACACGGCTGCGTTTTTGCCAATGGCGGCAATCGGTTTGCTGTCGGTGTTTATTGCGCAGTGTTTTCGAACGGGCAGCGGTGCATTGACCACAATTATTTTCGTCTATGCGACTGGCAAGCTTCTGCCGTTTATATTCCCGAAAGTTTCGGGATGGTCGGTCTTTTCCTATTCGAACTGGCATGTGTTATGGACCGGCAGCGGTGCATCGGTCGGTAAGCTGTTCAATACGTTTCTCTTTCTTCTTGCCTATATTATAATGTCTTATACGGCGGGGTTGATGCTGTTCGAAAGAAAACAACTTTAAGGGGAAATTGTCCGTGTCCATCAAGACGAGACTATTGCTTTCTTATATCGCCATGACGGTTATTCCGGTTATCCTGTTCGTTTTGGTTGCCCTGGGGCTTTATTTTGCAATCATTAAAAATGCGGACGGGATCGGATCGGAAGCCTTTTGGAAAACATCCAACGAACGCGCCGAGCTGGCTGCCGGCATTAAATTTATGACTCGAACAGAGCCTGACCGGTTTACGGACTTGAAGTTTTTGAAGTCGATGGATGAACAATTGAAAAGGCTGCAAGTCGGACTTGTCGTGATGAAAAATCAACAAATTACGTTTGCGTCCCCTTTTGTGGACGGGAAGGACTTATACCTGAAGCTTCAGGAAACACAGGCGGACCAGTCGGGACATCACTGGGGCGGCAGCAAATTGGATAACCGCTTTTCGGTGCAGAAATTCGATATCGGGTTTACCGATCGGAGCAGCGGTGAAGTATATTTGCTTACGGATATGAGCCCGCTTTTGGCTGGGGTTAGGAGACTTTTTCCGCTCCTTCTTCTTGCGCTGCTTGTTGTCATCGGGTTAACGAACGGCATTTTAACCTTTTTGATGTCCCGAAATCTGATCAAACCTTTGTATGCCTTGAAACAGGCCGCAGTACAAATCAAAGAAGGGGATCTCAGCCATGAGGTGAACCTGCAGCGGAAAGACGAAATCGGGGAATTGGGGGCGGCTTTTGAAGAAATGCGTTTCCGGTTAAACGAGTCGATCCATCTGCAGCTGCAATACGAAGAAAACCGCAAAGAGCTGATCTCCAGCATTTCCCATGACCTGAAAACGCCGATTACCGGCATCAAAGCATGCGTGGAAGGGATTCAGGACGGCATTGCGGAAGGGCCTAAGCGGGAAAAATATATCGATATGATTGCGAAAAAGACAGATGATATGGACCGGCTTATTGACGAGCTGCTTTTGTTTTCCAAATTGGACCTGAAACGGCTGCCGTTTCATTTGGAACAAGTGGATCTTGAAGCATATATGCGTGACTGCGCCGAAGAGCTTCGGCTGGATCCGCGCCTGGAAGGGGTCACAATTAGATCCTCTTTTCCCGCTGAAGGGCCTGTTCTGGTGGTTGCCGACCGCGAAAAGCTGCGCAGGGTCATTATGAATATTATCGACAACAGTTTAAAGTATTTGGATAAGGCCTCCAAAGAAATCAGGCTGGAACTGTTCGACGGCGTAAGCGAAGCGACAGTCAAAATCACGGATAACGGCGCAGGCATTGCGAAGGAGGCGCTGCCGTATATTTTCGACCGTTTTTATCGCGCGGAACCGTCAAGAAATACGGACACCGGAGGCAGCGGCATCGGGCTTGCGATCGTGAAGCAAATGGTCGAAGGCCAAGGCGGAAAGGTACGGGCGGATAGCCAAGAGGGGAAAGGAACCAGCATCTATTTTACGTTGCCAAAGACAAGTCATGGTGGTGAGCATTCTTGAAGCGAATATTGATCATTGAGGACGAAGAAATTATCGCCGAAGTGCAAAAGGACTATTTGGAAGCAGGAGGCTTTGAGGTGGAGGTTGCGGCAAGCGGGGATATCGGTCTGAAGAAAGCCCTCGAAGAGGAGTATGATTTGATCATCCTCGATTTGATGCTGCCGAAAACGGACGGATTCGAAATATGCAAGCGCGTCCGCCAAGCGAAAAATATTCCGATTCTGATGGTGACCGCCAAAAAAGAAGACATCGATAAAATACGCGGTTTGGGACTGGGCGCAGACGATTATATCACGAAACCTTTCAGCGTAGGCGAACTGGTCGCCAGGGTCAAAGCGCATCTTGCCCGATACGAACGTTTGACCACGGATCATCGGATGAGGCATCAGGATGAGATCCGCGTAAGGGGGATCCGAATCGATAAATTGGCCCGTAAGGTATTCGTCAATGAAATGGAAGTTCCCCTTACGTCCAAAGAATACGACCTGCTGCTGTTTCTTACCCTTCACCCGAACCGGGTGTTCAGCAAAGACGAATTGTTCGAGAAGATTTGGGGTCTGGATGCTTTAGGCGATAATGCCACCGTGACCGTTTATATAAGCAAATTGAGGGAAAAAATTGAAACCGATCCATCTAAGCCGCAGTACATCGAGACGATTTGGGGAGTCGGTTACCGGTTTAATTTATGATGGAAAAGAGAGAATATTTTTGAGCTAGGCGACCTGATCACATGCCGGTGAAGGGTCGTTTTTTTGTGTCTATCGGTTTTAATGCTATCTTGCAGCCCGTCAATGATTTATTCTACGCAATTCAGCATCATATAGATGGTTTGGAATGGATTTTTTTCCGTTTGATTCAGCGTCCCGACGATATATACCTGCTTGGATGGGCAATAAAACGCATAGCTGCCCGAAGAACCGGAGTGGCCAATGATTTCAGGGGCAGGCATAAATGGGGACATGATCCTCGGCATTTTTACGCGCATCATCCCCTTGCCGTATTCCAGAGGGAAGAACTGAATTTTGTTCCATTCGACACTCGCGATGTTGGACTTCGCAAAAAGCTCCCCGTTAAAAAAAGCTTTTAGAAATTTCATCAGCTCCGGTGCGGTGGAGATCATTCCTCCGGAAGCTCTGGCGCTGGTTAAATAAAGCGGTCGGAACGCTTTTTCTTCCCCCATATAGACCGGGGTAAATGTGCTGTCCAGTCGGCTTAAATGCGTGGATTTCAGAGACAGCGGCTTAATAATATATTTGTCGTATAAATTCTCCAAAGTTGCGCCTGACGCCTGTTCCGCAATCCTGCCTAATAAGTCAAAGTTGAGGTCGGAATAATAAGCTTTTCCCTCGCTGCCATTGATGAAATGGGCTTCAAGCTTTTTGCTTCGCTCCAAAATCTCCGTAAAAGCGAGTCCGGCATCATTTTCCGCGATTTCTTCTTCGTAAGATTTTTCTTTGCCGATTGTTTCCGTGTAATAGTCCGGCAGGCCGGAGGTTTGGGATAACAGTTGGCCGACCGTGATGGCATGAGTGTAGTCATGCCCTTTGTACACATGGAGATGTTCGATTTCGCCGGAACCAAAAAAACGGTCAATCGGATCATCGAGTGACAGCTGCCTGGAATCCGCCAGATTAAAAATGACGGCAGCGGTAAACATTTTGGTAATGCTGGCAATGGCGAACGGACTGTTTTCATCCATGTTTCCCGCCGAATTGCGATAAGAGAATTTCCCGCCTTCCGATTCGATCAAAACCGTCATATCAAATACCTTTTTATGATCAACCGTCTTATTGAAAATAATATCCAATTTTTCTTGCGCACTTTTTGCATTCCAAAAGCTTTGTTTGATCAGGATTCCGGCTGCTGCCCCGCCTATGCAAAGGATCAAAATAAAGAAAATGTTCCTTCCCCTCCTTCGTCTCACCATATCATACCCTCTACTTTCATTCCCGTTTTTTTAGAATATCGATCAGCCAATCCGCTTCGGGGCAGGGAGTATCCGGATGGAGCGCGATTTCTTCCGCTATGCCTTGAAACGAACACCAAAAAGCGGTAGACAACGCCCATGCGTTCCCTTGCCTGATTTCGCCGATTTTTTGCCCTTCTTCAATCAGAGGGATGCTTTTTTGGATGATATCGACCTGGGATAGCATGTCTTTGGCCGCCTGCGGTATAGCATCGTTGTTTTGCGCTTGTTCCATAAGTACAAACATTTTGGTCGAACCGGGATTTCCGCTGATCATATGCAGGATTTCTTCCGCTGCAGCCCTAAAACTTTGCAGAGGCGTCCCGCCGATCTGCTCCAAATGAAATTCCGTTCCCTCACAACCGATCTTGATCAGTTCTTCATAAAGCTTTTCTTTGGACTCGAAATAGTGGAACAGAAGCCCCATACTCATCTTGGCTTGCTCGGCGATATCCGCAATTTTCGTTGAGCCGTAACCTTTGCGGATAAATAAATCCAGTCCAGCGGCTAAAATATCCATTCTTCGCTGTTCTTTTAGCTGCGTCCGTTTATTTGGCATGTGATCACCTTTGTTAAAAATATATTCATTGAAAAATAATTTAATGAAATTGTATAGTCATTTCCTGTTTCTGTCAATCCCCAAAAACTCATATTGAAATACAACGGATAGACCTTAGTTGTGCATATCTGAACTACTTGTGGACCGGGGATTTGAATGGTTTCTGAACGGGATGCTTAAAAGGCGAGAGGGGAAGGCCAAGGACAACAATAAATCTGAAAATGGAGCGGGAATGCAGAATGATGGGAGGACAATGCCAAAACAGGGGCTCTGCTCTATGAAGAACTCAGCAGGCCCCGCTTGTTTTGAAGTCTCAAATGCGCTCTTTTTAGGTTTGGAAAGTTTCCTTATCAAGATTATTCAGAGTAAGCATTTTCTAGGTGTTTAAAATTTTAGACACTCAGAAACTTACTGTTTAAAAAATCGAACATTCACCACATGATTATAATTTTAACCGTTTCAGCTTGTTGTAGAGCGTCGCGCGCGAAATGCCCAGCTGCTTGGCAATGGCAAGTTTATTTCCGCCGGCGGCTTCAAGCGTTTTTTGCAAAAGTTCGCGTTCAAACGCGTCGAGCTTGTCCTGATATGCGACCCCGTCGATCTCGGTTATATTCAGATCAATGGCGTCTGCATTGGGGGAAGCCGGTCTTTGATCTCCTGAATAAATATGTGCAGGCAAATATTCGCGTTTAATCTCCCCGTCGGACGAGAAAATCACAAGCCTCTCAATGGTATTGCGGAGTTCCCGGATGTTCCCGGGCCAATCATAATGAAGCAAATCCTCAAACACATCGGGAGTGAAGGATTGGATATGCCTGCCATAAACAAGCGAAAATTCATGCAAAAAAGATTGCGTCAGCTCGTAGATATCCTCTTTGCGCTCGCGCAAGGCGGGAATATCCAGCGACACGACATTCAGCCGATAGTAAAGATCCTCCCGGAAGGTGCCTTCAGCAATCATTTTCTTTAAATCCCGGTTTGTGGCCGCGATGATGCGGCAGTCCGCTTTTTTCAATTGGGTGCCGCCAACCGCGAAATAATTTTTTTCCTGAAGGACGCGGAGCATTTTGACCTGCATATCCAGAGGCATTTCTCCGATTTCATCCAGAAATAACGTGCCTCCGCCGGCGAGTTCGATTTTGCCTTTTTTTCCTTTCGGATCAGCCCCGGAAAAAGCGCCTCTTTCGTAACCGAATAATTCGCTTTCGAAAAGAGCGGCCGGAATCGCCCCGCAATTGATTGCGATAAACGGGGCTCCGGCCGGTTCGCGGGAATGATGAATCGCCTGAGCGAACAGCTCTTTACCGGTGCCGCTTTCGCCCTGGATTAGAACCGTCGCTTTGGTCATGCTGATTTTTCGGATGGTTTCGATGCAGTTTTTTATCGCCGGACTTGTTCCTTTGATATGCTGGAACGGATCAGTAGAGGGACTTAACATCGCGACTTCCTTCTGCAGATGATGCACTTTGCTGGTCATTTGCAGCAATTCCTGATGAAGCCTCATTTGGGTGCTTAAGTCCGACTCCGCCGCTACGGCTCCGATGATTTGATCATCCAGCTTGACGGGGGCGGAATTGATGAGAACAAACATATCCTGGCGCGGACGATGCTGCATTTTATGAACCGATTCGCCGGTTTCCAGCGTTTTCAGCGATTGCAGCCGGTCGACCGGGAAGAAGTCCGATGCGGGTTTGCCGATAATTTCGTTTTTTCGGATGGAAAAAATATGTTCGGCGCCGGATGTCCAGACCGCTACATGTCCCTCCTCATTAATCAGCGTGATGGCAACATCGGGATTAAGCGCTTCCAAAGTGGTCGAGAAATAAGCCTCCAAATACCGGTGCGCCAAGGCGGCAGCTTCGATCACATCCCGAGCTGCAAGGTATCCTGCCGGTTCGCCGTTTTGCAGTACCACCGCCAGCGGACAGGCAGCAAAGGCAGAAGAGATGCCTGCTATTGAATCATCTGCGTTAACGGTCTGAACATCCAGCAAGTCGGCGGCATGGTCGCTATTTTCCGAAATATGGGTTATTAGTTGATAATGTCCGGAATCATGGCGCAAAAATACAGGGTTGTCTCCGGTGAATTCAACAGCTTCCTGTATGGTTTCCAGTTCAGCCGTTGTGATGATTCTGTGATCCGTTCGTATCAGGTGTTCCAGACTGGGCAAAAGATGCTTCATATGCGGCTGCCCTCCCTATATAATCGCGAATGCAAGTATTTATGATGTGATAGGGCCATTATACCCAGCCTGATTTTGGGTGTAAATCATTTTAAGGTTTATTTTAGCTCAACAATGCTGATCTACTGAAATTGCGCGGGTTGACCGCTACGCTCCCGGATCGTTTTTTCGATCACCCTTGCCTTCAAATAGAATGTTATGCCGAAAATTTTCCGGTGACATATTATTTAAACATGTTTTTGACGACCATCCATAGATTAGCCGGTTTTTCGGCCAGGCGGCGCGTATAGTAGGGGTACCACATGGTGCCGTACGGCATGTAGCAGCGAATCCGGTACCCTTCTTTGGCAAGAAGCTCCTGGTCATTCATCCGCAAACCATAAAGCATTTGAAATTCAAAGGCGTCCTTGGAGATGCCGTTTTGGCTTGCGTATTCTTTCACCCAATTGATGACACGGTCATCATGGGAGGCAATGGCGGTATAAACGCCCTGGTCCAGATGCATGCGGATGATCTTCTTGTAGTTTTCGATGACTTCGCTCATTTGCTGATAAGCAACCGATCCCGGTTCCTTGTAAGCTCCTTTGACCAGACGCAGATTGACTTTGGTTTCGATTAATTTCTTTACGTCATCTTCCGTACGGAATAAATAAGCCTGAATAACGGTGCCGACATTGGTCAAACCTTCAGCGTGCAGGCGGAGAACGATATCGATCGTTGCTTGGGTAAACGGCGAGTCTTCCATGTCGATTCGGACAAAGTTATTGTGTTTCGCGGCTTGGCTGACCACGGCCCGTATATTGTTATAGCAAGCTTCCGGATCGAGAGCGAGCCCCATTTGGGTCGGTTTCAGCGAAACGTTGGAGTTTACGCCCCGCTCCGCGATGCCGTCAATCAACCGAATATATTCTTCCTTGTAACCGGATGCTTCGGACAAAGCTTTTATGCCTTCCCCCAAGTGATCCAGAGTAACCATAATGCCTTTTCCATTCAGTTTTTCGATTTCGGCGAGCGCTTCAGCCAAGGTATCCCCTGCAATAAATTTGCCAGCCAGTTTCTTTCCGTATTTAAGAGACAGCTTCTCGACCAGCTTGTTGCCGGCAATCGAGAGCAGCACTTTCCGGTATAATTCGGTACGATCCACGGATGATTCCCCTTTCGATGATTCATGTCATTATTAATCAAGCAAAATTTATGCCAAAAGGATGAAGCAGCATTAAAATTCGTTAGCGAGTTGGAAACGAAGTCTTGTGCGATCAAAAAAATAGTGAATCAGATTAAATCGAATGGTCTATTATTTTTTGGGGATCGCGCCTAATTGGCATGGTTTTTGCTTATCTATTTTAAGAGCAGGTGATATTACGCAAATCATGAAAGAGAGGATGGTTTACGACTTATGAGAGCAGAATTCAAAAACGAGGTATTCGTTGATTTCAAGGACGAACGAAATAATGCGGAATTTGAGGCAGCGCTGAAGAAGGTGGAGGCCGAGCTTGGCAAGGAATATCCGCTTATTATTGGCGGCGAGAAAATTACGACCGACCGCAAAGCAGCTTCAATAAATCCGGCTAACAAAACGCAAACGATCGGCATTGTGTCCCAGGCCGATATACCGCTTGCGGAAAAAGCGATTCAAGTTGCCGCAGCGACCTTCGAAACGTGGAAGCGCACCGATCCGGGCGAACGCGCGCGTTATTTATACAGAGCCGCTGCAATCCTGCGCCGGCGCAAACATGAATTTTCTGCTTTGATGACGCTTGAAGCCGGTAAAACGAGGGTGGAAGCCGATGTCGAAACGGCTGAAGCGATCGACTTCCTCGAATTTTATGGACGCGAAATGCAGCGCCTCAGCCTGCCGCAGCCTTTAACGGTAAGCCAGGAGGAGGAAAATGAGCTGTATTATATTCCGCTCGGCGTTGGTGTCGTCATTCCTCCTTGGAACTTCCCGCTGGCCATTATGGCAGGCATGACCACGGCGGCACTTGTCACAGGCAATACGGTCGTTCTTAAACCGGCAAGCACAACGCCTGTCATCGCGGCGAAATTTATGGCTTTGCTCGAAGAAGTGGGATTGCCTGCAGGCGTTGTCAACTTTTTACCGGGTCCGGGCGGGCAGGTCGGCGATTATCTTGTGGATCATCCTCTCACCCGATTCATCAGCTTTACGGGCTCCCGGGATGTCGGTCTGCGCATCAACGAACGGGCGGCCAAAACGCATCCGGGGCAAAAATGGATCAAACGCGTCATCGCCGAAATGGGCGGCAAGGATGCGATTGTCGTCGACAACGAAGCCGATCTCGAACTGGCAGCGGATATGATCACGACATCCGCTTTCGGATTTTCCGGGCAGAAATGTTCGGCATGTTCCCGCGCGATCATTCATGAGGATGTTTATGATTCTGTTCTGGAAAAGGTCGTGGAGCGCGCAAGCAAGCTAATCATGAGCAATCCGGCTGAAGCTGGAGCGAACCTCGGACCGGTCATCGACGAGAAAGCATATGCTAAGATTCTGGAGTACATTGAAATCGGCAAGCAGGAAGGGCGATTGGTACTCGGCGGAGGCACAGGGGATTCAAACGGTTACTTCATTGAACCAACCATTTTTGCGGATGTGGAATCGACGGCCCGAATTTCCCAGGAAGAGATTTTTGGCCCTGTCGTGGCGTTCACGAAGGCCAAATCTTTCGATGAAGCGCTGGAATTTGCCAACAGCACCGATTATGGTTTGACCGGAGCCGTGATTTCCCGGAATGGGGCTCATCTGGAGCAAGCCAGACGCGAATTCCATGTGGGCAATCTTTACTTTAACCGCAAATGTACGGGTGCGCTGGTCGGAACTCATCCATTCGGCGGCTTCAATATGTCGGGTACGGATTCAAAAGCCGGCGGCCGCGATTATTTGCTGCTGTTTACGCAAGCGAAGCTTGTTTCCGACCGTTTCTAAAATTTTAGACAGTGGCGGTATTGTTGTAGAGGTGTTGTTTAGGAAGGCAGATGGTTCATGCGCTGAAAGGTCCCCATGTTGGTCGGCTTACACAAAGGATTGGGCGGGGAAATTGCAAAACTGCATCTTTTTCCTGCGATTTTTCTAAAGTGCAAGAGGAAAGTTGCAAATCTGCATCCTTTTCGCGCCATTGAAGGCAAATTGGTATGAGTGGCTCGGAAAGGATGCATAATCACAACAATTATTGTTTTTTCTCCCGAAACGCAAGAAAAGGATGCACTTTCGCATCCTTTTAATTGATCTTATCCCATGTTCTTTTTGCACTATTTTGAGTAAAGTATAGTAAAGGGTATTCTAACCAAAAAACAAAGGGAAGGGGGGAGGACGTTGTTAGGGTATCAATTGGTGCAGGACCAACGCCTCAAGCTGGCGCTTACTCCTGAACTGAAGCAATCCATTCATATATTGTCATTGCCTGCCGATGAACTGATACAATATTTGCATGAACAGGCGACCGAAAATCCGGTGCTCGAGCTTGAGGACGGCTGGGAAGCCCGGGCATACAGCGGAAGGATCAGACGCGGCGAAGGGATGCGATTGGAGCGGGATCCGCTTTGGAACGCAGCCGGGACGCAGGATACGATGGAGGAGAAGCTGAAGAGCCAGCTGCGCCTCCTCTCGCTCCCTGCGGAAGTATATCGTGCGGCTGCATATATGGCCGGGAATTTGAATGACGACGGTTATTTGGACATTCCATTGACGGAAATCCGTTCGATGTTAAATGTTTCGGAAGCGGTCCTTATGGCCGCGCTTGAGTCGCTGCAATCCCTGGAACCTGCCGGCATAGCCGGCAGGGATCTGCGGGAATGCCTGCTGCTGCAGATTGCCCGCGATCCGGATTCCGTCCCGTTTGCTTATGAAATCGTAGATAATTATTTGCCGGAATTGGCTCATGGCAACTTGGAACGTATAACCTCGGATTTGCGGATTTCGAAGGAACAGGCAACCAGCGCCTCCCGATATATCCGCAGCTTGAATCCGCGTCCCGGGCTGGCCATGGGAGCTTTCAATCGGCAGTTTATCGTCCCGGATGCCGTTGTCGAGCGACACGGGGACGGATTTACGGTCTCCTTGCTTTCTTCAAATGTTCCCAAGCTGTCGATTAGCGATGAATGGCGGAACTGGATCAAAATGCGCAAACCGGCAGAGGAAGGGCTGCAATTAAACACATGCTACAAGTCGGCTGAGTGGCTAGTCCGCAGCGTAGAGATGCGGAAATTAACTTTGACGAGGGTTGTATGCGCTATCATGGAGGAGCAGCAAGCATTTCTGTCAGAAGGAGCGAAAGGCCTGCGGCCCATGACCTTAAACACGATCTCGGGCAAGCTGGATATGCATGAATCGACGGTCAGCCGCGCGGTTCACGGCAAATACGTGCTCACTCCGTACGGCGTGTTTCCCTTGAAGTATTTTTTTGCGGCCGGCTTGTCAACTTCAGACGGGGGTGGAGTATCCTCACGGACGGTGCAAGCGAAGATCAAGGAGCTTATCGATTCCGAGGATAAAAGATATCCATACTCCGACCAGAAAATCGCCGATATGCTTTTAGCGGAAGGAATACGGTTGTCGCGCAGAACGGTCACCAAATACCGGGAAGAATTAAGGATTTTATCTTCTTCGGCCCGCAGGGATCGAAAATGAAAAAGGGGTTGCTTCAGATTAATATCTGGGGCAGCCCCTTTTGAAATGGTGAGATTCATATTGCTAAAGATGAAGGTGTAGCGATCCGGTTATATGGCCGGTAGTTGATATACTGAGTCCGTCTTTTCCGTGAGCGAGAGCGTAAAAGATTCGATGCCCGTGTTCAGTAATTTCAAGGATTCAAGCAGGTTATGGACGATAAGCGGCGGAACGGCATTTCGGTCAACCATTCCGGTTTCCGCAGCCAGAAAAAGGCTATGGTCCAAACCGACTGCCTGAAATGCGATTTGCTGCAAAGCTTCAGCGGCTCTAAGTTCCGTGTTTGTATTCAAATCCGGTTTGCTTGGAGCGGTTTGCTGCGACACGGCGAGGCGGATATCGCTGCATAATTTCGACAGGCTCATGGCACAATGTTTGAGCGCGGAAGAGAGCTGGACAAACATATCGCTGCTCTTAACTGTATTTATGCCATCGTTAAAGCCATAATCATAATCGCTGATTTGCGTTATCTCCAGCAAATACGTTCCGATTTTTGCCGTAAACTCCGCACTCGCATTCGGCGCGGGCACAATATGCTCAGCACCCAGAAAATCAGCTGGAAGCAGCGAAGCGGCCGCGATGAGCCGTTTCAAGTCATCTTGCAGGCAACGCGCGGAATCCGCATATTGGCCGCCAAGCCATGCCGGTGTTCCCAACTGCAGGTTTTCCGGCTCTGCAGGCGGATCGGCTCGCTTGTATTGGGCGAGTAAACAGCCGATCAGCTGATCAATGGACCGGATCAAGGTTTGGGACAATCGATGGGCGGCGATGCGGAGAGCCGAAGAAATCACGCCATCTGCCGTCTGATCCAAATTGACATGGCGGATAGGGTCAATCAATGAATAATTTCCTTTATCCTCAAGCATAAACTCAAGCGCGCGGTTGGCAAGAACTTCGTTCATATTCATGTTAAGAGCGTCGCCTGTAATATCCTGACATATATTCACGATAAAGTCTTCCGCATGTTTTCCAATCATCACCTCATCCGCGGCTTTGACGATCCGATTGCCGATCCGCTCCGGCAGCGTGCCCAGATCAAGATGGGCTTTTGCGGCAGCTTTTTTTATGATGGCCACACCCATAATTAACTCAATGTGAACTGGCACGGCGGCACGGGGACAGTTTTCGACGGTCCGCAGCGTTTGAATGCCGTAATAAGCATGGGCGGGCAGCACGCGCGCCCCTAGAATGTCTTGCTCGATTCTGATCATTGGTCTTGCCTCCCTTTTCACGTGAACCTGTCCGGTATAAGTTGCGGTCTAATATTTTTAATAAGCAATTTTCATGCCAAGACAGGATATATACTGAAAATAGTCATTAAAATGATGCGGGTTGATTGCTGCGGAGTGCGTGATCGTTCCTAAAGGCTGCTCCCCGTCTCGGTATGATCGGCTATTTTCATGCTTGCCTCCGAATGTGATAATCTCAATATGTATCGGACAGAGGGTTCAGATAAAGAAAAGCATTCGAAAAGTAAAGTGGAGGTACCCGTGAATTTCAATCAACTTTTTTTCCACATCCATTATTGTAATGGTCGAAAATACAAGGAACCGCTCAAGCCTTTCCGTAAAATAACGAGAACGCTGCCGCATCATGAGCTTATTTGGGTTACCGAGGGGGCTGGGCGGATCAAAATCGGCAAACGAATTTATCCGATCCAAAAAGGAATGCTGTATTATATCGGCCGAGGCATGCTGCATCAAATTGAGCCGGACTCTGACAAACCTTCGGGTTTCTTGACCGTCCATTTCAGCTTTGCGCATGTGGGATTGAATGATGGCATATGGGCAGTCGAAGACGATGAGGAAATGCTGCCCCTGCATCCGGCTTATGAATTAAGGGATGCTTATCCGGTGCAGGATCTGTTTCAAAAGCTGGTGGACAGCTGGAACGTCAAGCTTCCAGGGTACGAGTTTACGTCCAAAACCTTGCTGCAGCAGCTGCTTATCGCCATTTTCCAAAACATAAAAAAGCAAAGTCAAAATTATGCCACTTCCTTAAAGGTGGAAAAAATCATTGGGTACATGCATGAGCATATCAACGATAAGGTCACCTTGACCGATTTATCGCAGTTGGTGCAGCTGACGCCTGCGTATCTATCGAGGATGTTTAAGGAAACGACGGGTTACTCGGTCATCGGGTATTTTAATAAGATCAAAATGGATAAAGCGAAGGAACTGCTGATTGAAGGAGATAAAAAGGTAAAGGAAGTAGCCCAGGCGCTGGGATACGCGGATGAATTTTATTTCAGCCGCATATTCAAAAAAACCGAAGGGATGAGTCCATCGGAATATTACAGCAAAAATGTCCATGGAGTTTAGAATAATGCATGGTATAAGGACACTCTCCGAGCTAATATAAGGATGTTATTGTTCATGGTTCATTGACAAGGACTCTTGCATATAGCGGAAGGGAGGTCTTTTTTTCAATATGTTAGAAAATATAAACTTCCGGGGTCCCCGCAAAATATTCGGAATAAACTTCGGAGGCTACACTTCACTTTGCGGGGGGATATGATGCCGATTTGGAAAAGAAATTTGATCGTTTGCTGGTTCGGGATGTTTGTCACCGGCGTGGGCATGAGTCAAATCGCGCCCATTTTGCCGCTTTATATCAAGCAGCTCGGAGTAAATAATCCATCGTCCATAGCCCAATTTTCCGGCATTGCCTTTGGCATTACCTACATTATTTCGGCCATTTTTTCGCCCATTTGGGGACAGGCTGCCGATAAGTACGGACGCAAACCGATGCTGCTGCGGGCAAGCCTCGGGATGGCGGTTGTCGTGGGCTGCATGGGATTTGCACACAATGTATACGTGTTGATCGGACTCCGGATCTTGCAGGGGACCATTACGGGTTACAGCACCGCGTGCACGACATTGATCGCCACCCAGACGGACAAGGAACATGCGGGAATGGCACTGGGCACGCTGTCAACGGCGAATATTGCCGGCTCATTGCTTGGTCCGATGATCGGCGGTTTTGTGGCTGAGCATTGGGGCCTGAGAGATTCATTTTTTATTACCGGCGCGCTTTTGTTTATTGCTTTTATAGCAACGCTTTTGTTCGTCCAAGAATCCTTTGTGCGCGAACACAAACAGGCGGCGGGCATTAAGGAAATATGGCGCAGCATCCCCGAAAAAAGCTTGACCATAAGCATGTTCGTGACTTTTTTCGTACTTACTGTGGCACTCTATTCGGTAGAACCCATCATTACGGTCTATATTACCCAACTGTCCGGCCATACCGGTCATATTGCGTTGCTGGCGGGAATCACCTTCTCCGCATCGGGGCTTGCCAATATTTTGGCCGCACCCGGACTCGGAAAGCTTTCTGACAAAATCGGAGCGCAAAAGGTAATTTTAGCTGCTCTCATAGCGGCAGGCGTAGTTTTCATTCCGCAGGCTTTTGTGCAAAACCCATGGCAGCTTATGGTACTGCGCTTCTTGTTTGGACTCGCGGCGGCAGGTCTGATTCCCTCCGTCAATATTCTGGTCAAAAAAATTACGCCGTCTGAGTTGACAGGCAGAATATTCGGTTTCAATATGTCGGCCGGGTATTTGGGCGCCTTTGCAGGCGCGCTGCTGGGCGGTCAGGTGGCGGCGTGGTTCGGTATGAAATATGTGTTTTTCATTACCAGCGCTTTGCTGTTGGCAAACGCGGCATGGGTTTATTTCACGGTGTATAAAAAGCTAAACAGCAGCGCAGCGATAGGGTCCTTGGGCAAAATTAAACTAATCAATGGGAGAGAAGAAGATGGAATCTAACTTGACAAAAGAAAGGGAACAATTGAAAGCGGAAAAAACGGCGTTGGTGGTGATCGACCTGCAAAACGGGATTGTGCACGGGCAGCGGGCTCCATATACGGGAGAAGAGGTAGTGCGCAGCGCAAGCAAATTGGTGGACGCATTTACGGAAAAGGGCGCGTTTGTCGTTTTCGTGAAAGTCTCGACCGTTGACGGAAAAGATATGCTAAAACCAGCAACGGATATAAATGTAAGCCAGCCGCAATTCCCGCAAGGTTGGGATCGGATTGTGCCCGAATTAGCTGATACTCCACAAGCGCATATGGTTACGAAACGGCAGTGGGGGGCATTTTTCGGCACGGACCTGGACCTGCAGCTGCGCCGCCGCGGCGTTGACACGATCGTGTTATGCGGGATTTCGACGTCTGTCGGCGTGGATACGACGGCAAGAGAAGCTTATCAGCATGGATACCACCAGGTGTTTGTGGAAGATGCGATGACGGCTTCAACGAAGGAAGAACATGATTATGTATGCAAATATATTTTTCCGAAGATCGGTAAAATCCGGACCAGCGAAGAAGTGGTCGCGGCTTTGAAATAACAGATCAAAGTGAAAAAGTTGAGCCCAGGTTTGAAGTTCCGGCATTACCAACGTATTGAAAGTTGAGATGAACTAACGAAACGGGCTGTCCCCAAAGTAGGTTAGTAGTTTGCTGATCAGACAGCTCGCTTGGAATTAGAAACGGTTGGGTAATCCAAAAGTGACGAGCAGAGCTAGTTCTGCATCGCCACTTTTCGATTTTAATCCATTGCTGCCCTCCACTTTCACTGGCCCCACATCTGAACCCGTAGAGGAATCCACCCACACACAGTGATAGATCCAGGTGGTAAAGGCAGCCGATATCAACTTCATATTTATGGGTTTATAGGTAATATCTATTATTTCCTTTATATATTGTTACAGATGTACTCTATGATGCGATGTTGACGAGCACAAAGGACGCATTGCAAAGTCACACAACACTCTAACGGACACTGCTGACGCTATTGTAGGCAATTTCGACCATTATGATTTCTAACGGACACAGCTGCAGTTATTTAGTGAAAAAACTCGCTTTTGATGGTGTTTATGGGCAGTTAAGCGCTGTGGTGTCCCTTACATTTTTAAAATAGCTGTTTTTAGCCATTTAGCGGTCGTGGTGTCCGTTAGAATCGGAAGCGTAGGCGGAGGCCGCAGTTCATACCGTCCCAAAATGATGCTCAAAGTGATCCTTTACGATTACCCGAAAATGCTTTACTTTTGCCGTAGCATCGAAAAGCTGCTGCAAGAAAACCTCCTAGGGCAACAGGTCGTTCCGGCGTTTCTCCTTGCGAGGGCCAGAGAAGGTCCACGCCGAGTTTGGGATTGTGGCTTTAGCCCACAATCTACCGAAGGTGGCGGGCATCCGTTCCGCTACTTTCCTGCAAAAGCGACAAAACAAAAAAAGTTGGGCGGAAAACATGACGTTTTCCCGACCAACTTTTTATTTTGGGGACTTATTGGACAGCCCCTATTTTATTTGGCTCTTTTCGCATAGATCGTTGCTATTTTGATCAGACTTACCCAAACACGAACAAATCAAGCTATTTACCTTTTAAAAAAGCTTTAAAGTGATTTTTACTTTTTTAACTCTTGGTAATTCACTTCAAGTAGTTTTTCTACTGGAATATTATCTATTGTCATTCCTGTGATGTCACTATCCGTAATTTGTAGGTTTTTTAAGTTACTGTTACTAATCTTAGTTCCTTGGAGGTCACACCTTTTCAACTGAGGAATAACCAGGAGGTTGGATATTGTAATCTAAAATTTCTTGATTTAAAATCCATCTTCTTGCTTCTTCATCAAATGTTTTTTTCATTATTTCTGTCAGCTTCTCGGCATCCGAAATCACTGCTTTTTGAATTTTAATTCTCCCTTTTATACAAATGAATGAAAATCTACTCAGGGAAATGCCTGCTAATTGAGTAGGATCTTGGTTATATAATAGCAAAAAATCAAATAATTTCTTATCTGTTTCAAAAGCAACAATCTTTACGAAAAGATCCTATTATTTTTTATTGACCAAACGTTCATTCATTAATAAAATGTAATTATAAACCACTAATAAAGGGAGGGACCCAAATGGATTTGTATTACGAAGTTCAAGGAAATGGAAAACCTGTAGTTCTCCTGCACAGCGGCGGCGCGGATATACGGGACTGGACGTTTACTGCTCCACTTTTAGCCCAAAACTATAAAGTCATCGCGTTTGACGGACGCGGCGCCGGAAAATCACCTTCCCCTGTTGAACCGGCAAACTATGTTGCCGACTTGCTTGCTTTGCTGGATCATTTGGAAATCGATAAGGCTGTGCTCGTAGGACATTCCATGGGCGGCAGAATTTCAATCGATTTCGCGTTGGAACACCCGGAAAGGGTATCCGAACTTGTGCTAATTGGACCGTCTTTATCAGGTTTCGCCTTGTCTCATGAGTTTGAAGAATGGATGCGGATGATCAATGCCGCTTTTCCCGATATCGAAAAGGTCATTGAACTTTCCTTTGACGCTCCGTCATACCGCATCGTAAAGTCCAGCCCGCATTGGGAACTCATGCTTCAGATGTTCCGGCATCATTTAAAGAAAACGACGGAATGGGCGACATTCGAATCGGTTTGGCCCAATCCTCCCGCGATCGAAAGGCTGGAAGACATGTCGGTGAAAACCATGCTAATCATCGGTTCGGAAGAACTGCCTGATAACATACGTGCGGCCGAATGCCTTCGGAAAATCCCCGATCTTCGTTATGTCACAATGGCCGGTGCGGATCACATGCTTACGCTAACCCATCCTGACGAACTGTATCGCCATATCATCGATTTTTTGGAGGAAAGCAGCCATGCCGCGAACGCAAGAGGAAAATGAACGGATACGACAGATTGCCATAGAGAAAATTCGACATGCAGCAATGGAGCTGTTCATGCAAAAGGGGTATCATGCGACATCGATTGACGACGTAGCAAAGCAAGCGAACATCTCCAAAGGTTTGCTGTACAATTACTTCAAAGGGAAAGAGGAACTTCTCGCGACAATGGTTCAGACCAGAATCGATGAATTGGTTTTTGTGATGAATGCTGCGTCCGCTATCGAGAAACCTGCCGAGCAGCTCAAGTACATCGTCGAAGGTGCGATTGACAATGTGAGGCAAAAACCGGAGGTTTTCCGATTTTATCTTCATTTGCAGACCCAGCCTGAATCGGACGAAGTCCTTGCGAAATACAGTAAGCTCCTGATTGAGGAAAACGCGAGACAGTTCAATTTGCAATGCGAGATGTTCGAAAACCTCGGAGTCAAGGAGCCGAGAAAGCGGTCATTATACTTTTCATCCGTGCTGCAGGGGATCATGCTGATGATTTCGACCTATCCGGCACAATTTCCGATTGAAGAAATGAAGGCGGAAATCATTCGCGAATTTTGTTCATCATGAACAGGCAAAGCGTATCAACCAGGGGTTAATCGATTTTTTAAATAAAGTCATATACCTTTTAGCTCCTCATTTTCTTCCCTATTCCGAATTGCCGAAAGCGCACTCGTAAACAACTCCGTTTGGTCAAGCATAATGCGATGTCCGGCTCCCGGAAGCAAAAACAATTGTTTGCGCGGAGCCTGGATTTTGCCGAAATATTTCTCGGCGATCACATAAGGAGCTTGCCAGTCTTGGTCTCCTAAAATAAAGTAAACGGGTACTTGATAATCTGCCGGTTCCGCAAACAAATCGAAGCCAGCCAAAAAAGTTTCCAGCACATTGCGGTTGGCCTTTAATCCCTTCATGAGAGCCGTGATGTCGGACCATTTAAAAATAGGGCTTTTGATCACTTTGAACATGATCGGCAGATCCTTTTTGCCAGCCAAATGATATTTGCCTTGGAGTTTGCGGATTTTACCGCATTTTTTCAAAAAGTGGTTGTCGATGACTAATTTTTCTCCCGGGTATTCGCCGATCGCCTCCAGTTTATGCAAGGATTTCCGGTCGCCAACCTGAAGGATCAGTTCTTTCAGTTTGCCATAACCAACACGCTCGTTTTCAAGCATGGAAATGACCTGCGCCACGCCGATAAAATAAGCAACCTCATTCGGGAATCGCTTGATAAATGTCATCCCCAGCACGCTTCCCCAGGAACGGCCCAGCAAAACGATTTTTTGTTTTTTGTATTTTTGCTTCAAATACCGGATCACCTCAAATAAATCCTGCAGCATCAAATCAATGGTCGGATACTTGTCTTTATTTTTCATCAGCGTTTTTCCGGCGCCGCGCTGGTCCCAATGCACGATGGTAAAAATCTTCTCTATTTCATCCTGAAAAAGATGGGCAAATAAACATTCAACGCTGCCGGGACCGCCATGCAAATACAGCAGCACCGGATTGTCGGAACTTGTGCCTGAATGAAACAGATATTGCTCGATACCGCCTATAGGGACATATTCTTCGATCCAAATCGGCTTTTCGGATTTATTTTTCATCGGTTGTCCGCTCCTTTTGCCGCGCTTGTCTTCTGGTTTCAAATTCCTTCAGTACTCTCGTTTGCGTTTCGCTGTAACCTTCACCAATTTCAACCCGGCTTTCCTCTTCAAAACCGTCCTGCTCTTCGCCGTCATATTGATATAGTTTTTTTAGCAGATTCCATAAGGATTCCATTTCTTCCGGCGTAAAATGTTTGAATACCTCTTCTAAAAAGAACAGTCCTTTTTCGGCAGACTCCAGCAAAACCTTTTTTCCGGCATCCGTGATTTTTACATTCACCGCACGTTTATCCTGCGGACTTGGAACGATCATGACATAGCCTTTTTTTTCGATAATGGTGATCAGCTGTTTCGCGCTTTGCTTGCTGGTACCCAGCTTTCTCGCGATATTGTTGAGCGTGGTTTCATTTTCGGGCAAATGCCCAATGGCCGTCATGGCCATAAACTGCCTTGCTGTTAAGCGTTCAAGGTATTCATCGCCATGGATTTGAAGTTTGTTGGTCAATGAAAAAAGGGTGGCGTATGTTTGCTGCATTAAAAAGATCTCTCTTAGGATATCCATACTATGTTCCCTTCTGCATTTAGTCATGATATTGTCTTTTATTGTGGCAGAAATGAATTAAATAGTCAATATCATGTCTAATTAAGGAAAGCATACGGTGGACGTTGTTTAGATTTAGCCGCATTTTGTAGCACTTCTTTGGTCATCCAATCTCCTCGCGGATCTGTTATGATGATGAGGATGAAAATACGTGCTGCAATAAGCACCTTGAGATGCCAAAATGCCCTAATGGGGATAGGAGGAGTAAAGTTGAATAGATGGAAAGTTGGTATTTTGCTGTTTGACGATGTAGAGGTGCTTGATTTTGCCGGCCCGTTTGAAGTGTTTGCGGTGACGACTGCAGAGCAGGAACAAGGGGAAACATACAGCCCTTTTGAAGTAACCACCATATCAGAGGATGGCCGCATGGTTACAGCCCGCAACGGTTTGAAAGTGATGCCGGATTACAGCTTCGAATCAGCGCCTCCTTATGATTTACTGGTCATTCCAGGGGGGATGGGCACAAGGAGTCTGGTAAAAAACAAAACGGTGATCGACTGGATCGGCAATCGTTTCGGTGAGGTACAGTGGATGACATCGGTTTGTACCGGAGCGTTCTTGCTGGCGGAAGCGGGATTGCTTGACGACAAACGCGCAACGACCCATTGGGCGAGCATCGAACGGATGCGCGATACATACCCTGCGGTTAAGGTGGAGGAAGGCGTCAAATTCGTCGATGAAGATCGGATTGTATCGTCGGCAGGAATTTCCGCGGGTATCCATATGGCCTTCCATATGGTCGTCCGGCTGCTAGGCAAAGAGGTAGCGAAGGAAACGGCACGGACGATGGAATATGACATTGACTTGGATTATTTCGAAAGCTAGATATCATTTAAAACCTCCAAAACCATGTTGCAATGGGATAGGAGGTTTTTTGGTTGAAAACGCATTACGCCCGAATGCCATAAACGGCTTGAATCGTCATTTTGTTTGAAATATACCGTCAATCCCCATATACTGGGGGTAATACATTAGATTGGAGTGATTGGAATGCGGCAATTTAACATCATTCGAAAGGAGAAAGTTATGAATAGAGAAAAGAGGATAATAATCCATGAAAATGATAAATATAGGGATTTTGGCGCATGTAGACGCCGGAAAGACAAGTTTGGCTGAACGTATTTTATTTGATACAAATGTGATTGACGAGCTCGGAAGAGTGGATCAAGGAAATACGCAGACGGATGCCATGGATCTGGAACGGAAAAGAGGGATCACGATCAAGGCGTCCGTGGTTTCTTTTGATCTGGGCGGTTACAAGGTGAATTTGATCGATACGCCGGGACATGCTGATTTTATCGCCGAAGTGGAACGTTCCCTTAACGTATTGGATAGCGTTATTTTAGTCATTTCAGCGGTGGAAGGCGTGCAGGCGCAGACGAAAATACTGTTTTCCGTTTTGCGGAGAATGGGAATTCCCACGATTTTGTTCGTGAACAAAATTGATCGGCTTGGCGCTCAGGGCGAGCAGGCTGTCGAACAAATCCGCGCAAAGTTGACGCCGGACGTGATTTCTTTATGCAGAATTGATGATGCGGGCCAGAAGGAAGCGTCCGTTGCTCCAAAACGTTTTGATTGGGACACGGACTCCGCGTTTTTGGAGCAATGCATCGAGCTATTGTCATCCCATGACGAGTGTTTGCTTGAGTCTTATGTCAATGGCGAGATGCTGCCGGGTGAACGGGTGGAAGCGGCATTCAGGGATCAGGTGCGGCAAGCGAATGCGCATCCGGTATATTTTGGGTCAGCCATGACCGGAGTGGGTGTTGCGGACTTGCTTGCAGGCATCACCCGATGGTTTCCGGTGAATGATGAGCCGGAGGAAACGGCGCTGTCGGGGATTGTATTTAAACTCGAAAGAGAAGCAAGCGGGGAAAAGATAGCATATATCAGACTGTTTTCAGGGAGTCTCTCCCTGCGGGAGCAAGTGAAGGTCGGACGGAACAACAAGCAGGGCGAATATGAAACCTATGATTGTAAAATCAAAAAACTTCATGCCCTGGTGAACGGAAAGTCCGTTCCCGCTCCCAAGATTGGTGCCGGTGATTTGGCAAAAGTATGGGGGCTGGAAGATGTTCGGATCGGGGATATCGTCGGCGAACAATCCAGTTTGATCAAGCAGATCAGTTTCGCCGTACCCCGGATGGAGACGAGAATCGAAGCGGTGGACCCAAGCCAGACGCATCACCTGTACCAGGCTCTTGTCAGTATGTCGGAAGAAGATCCGTTAATTCAGGTGGTTAAAGACGAAATCCATCAGGATCTGTATATCCGCATTTTCGGCGAAGTGCAAAAAGAAGTGATTGAAGCTGCTTTGCAAGAAACCTATGCAGTGAATGTCCGGTTTTCGGATACCCGAACGGTCTGCGTGGAGAAACCGGCGGGAAAAGGGCAGGCGCTGGAGGTCATCATGGAGGGTGATAATCCATTTTATGCGACCGTAGGTTTTAGAATCGACCCCGGCGTGCCAGGAAGCGGAATCACGTACAGGCTCGAAGTCGAGTTGGGTTCATTGCCCTTGGCTTTTCATAAAGCCATTGAAGAGACGGTCCGCATGACGCTCATGCAAGGTTTGTACGGATGGGAAGTCACCGATATCATCGTCACATTGACCCATACCGGATATGCGAGTCCAGTGACGACAGCGGGCGATTTTCGAAAGCTTGTTCCCCTTGTGTTAATGGATGCGCTAGTGCAGTCGGGCACGGAAGTATATGAACCTATTTACAGCTATGAGCTGACGGTGCCGGAAGAGGCAATGAGCAAAGCGGTGTTCAAATTATCCGCCATCCAGGCGGTAGTATGCGAAACGGTTGTAGAGAACGGTATGGCCCTTATTACGGGCACGATCCCTGTCGGCGTGACGGAAAGCTTCAAAAGGAGCTTGCATGCCTTCACCCAAGGCGAAGGTTTTATGATGGCAGAGCCGGCCGGATTCATCCAGGTCCATGGCGATGTGCCGTCAAGGCCGCGGACCGATTATAATCCAATGCAGCGAAACGAATATTTAATGCATGTGATGCGTGCTTTTTAAGCCGTGAAAAATAAGGGATTGCGACAAAAACCCGATTGGAGTTCAAGCTCCGGTCGGGTTTTTGCTGTGAAACATCCGCTAACGCGGTCCGCGCTACTTTAAGAGTATGCCGATAGACGGTTTTTTTAATATTGACAAGAACAAGTATATATTAATAATTAAGTGTGATTAAATAATGAAGGACAGCGAAGAAAAGCGCAGGGCAAAAGTATTGGCTAGGCGGGGATGTTCTTGATATGGATGAAGCATTTCGTCTCTCCTGGGAATGGTGAACTCGGATCCAAGAAGCATTCATCATGCTATTAATACCGCTTCGCTTCATTTTATGGACCAATATCTCAAAGGAGGCAAGGCATTTGTTGAATCCTTTAAATCCAGTTCCGGAATTCGTTTGCGCAGGGTCGGTTCAGAATTAGAGTGATGATTTTTATAACAATAATAGAACATAGTTGATTCCGAGATACAAGCAGAGCGGACTGTACAGGAACGTATCATTGGTTGCGAAAACGGAATGTTTCACTTTTTTGAAAAAGCCGACATAGTTAAAGTCGCCAATACTCCGCAGCAAAAAAACAGCCGCGCAAACGATGCAGCCCCAGCGGGAGAGCGCACCTGCTTTCATAGTAGGCAGGAACCCGCCTTGAATAACAAGAAGGCAGACAGCCATAAGGAGAAGGAAGGCCACCAGCAAAGTCCCCCACTTGCCCGGGACGAAAGCGGGCTGGCTTTCTCCTTTTCTGCGCGGGATAACAGCTCCCGTTCCCCAGCGTCCTCCAAACGCCCAGTACATATGCAGCATGCTGATAAGAGATAAAATGCCGGCTGAAATGAGGGTCATCCAAAATTCCATCATGCTCTTCCTCCTTAAAACATACGGATGCGTATGGTGATGCGATTTTTAATCCCTAATATGACTTTCGCCACATTAGGGAGGCAAACTTAGATATCAAGCAAAAGGCTGAATGTATCTTCCATATCCAGGTCGGCCTTGGCTCCAAACCGGGTCATCCATCCTAAATAAACGAGGTAGGCCAGCTTCGCCCGGGAGAGTGCAGCCGCAGGCTTCAAACCTCGGTGTTCATATAATTTTGCGACATAACGTATCCTTTGGTTTTCAATTTCGGCAATGCGGGCCGAGAGTTCGGGAGATCGTTTGGCCCATGCGTAAATGGCGAATTCGATTTGTTTATTTTCTTCATTCGGGGCGAAGCTAACTTGCAGTATGCGTTCAAGCGATGGGGAGTTATGCACCTCTAATTCGTTGATGATATTCCGGGTTGCGTGCTCCTCCCAATAATCGATCATCGATTCCAGAAGATCGCTCCGGTCCTCAAAATGATGATAAAAGCTCCCTTTGCTTATTTTCAGCTCCCGCGCAAGCACTTCAACGCGAACGGCATCGATTCCGGCTAACGCTAATTTACGTAACCCGGCTTTTATCCAGTCTTCTCTTGAGAGCTGCATCATCCACCTCCAACATACGGTAGCGTATGTTTTAAAAATACATCAATGTCGAGAAATAATCAAGCCGCATTTTTCCTGACGTTGCCTTGTACGGATTTAACAACTTATTTTTAGCGGCCTTGATGATGTTTATAATCCTGTAAGCTGGTAGTATAAGAAAGCAATAACCATTAGGCGTTTCGAACCCGTCAAAACTTGAACATGAACTATCGGAACATCGGCTGCATTTTTTGTTACGCTGGTTTTGAGGAAAGGAGGGGGGTGCATGAATCTGCTTGAAAACTTGAACAATGCATTATCCTATATCGAAGAGAACCTGACGCAGGAGGTGGACTTTAAAGAAGCGGCAAGGCGGGCATTGTGCTCCGAATATCATTTTAAGCGAATGTTTTCGTTCCTCGCCGGTCTGACGATATCGGAATATATCCGCCGCAGGCGTCTCACGCTGGCAGCATTTGAACTTCAAGGAAGCCGGACGAGGATCATTGACGTTGCGATAAAGTACGGATACAACTCGCCGGATGCATTTACGAAAGCCTTCCAGCTCTATCATGGAGTCACGCCTACAGAAGCCAGAGTCAGCGGACAATCGTTGAAGATCCTTCCTCGAATGACTTTTCAATTGACCATTAAAGGAGGAAGCGAAATGAAGTACCGTATTGAAGAAAAAGAGGCTTTTCGTATTGTTGGGATCAAAAAAAGAGTCCCCATCATATTTCACGGGGTGAATCCGGAAATTGCCGCGATGTGGGAAAGCCTTAACGATGATTTGATCACGCAGATAAAAAAGCTTTCGAATACCGCACCTTTAGGTATCCTTAGCGCCTCAACGAACTTTTCCGAAGGCCGGATGGAGGAGAAGGGGGAGCTTGATCATTATATCGGCGCTGCGACGACAAGGGAATGTCCGGAAAATCTTTCGGAGCTGAACGTTCCCGCAACATCTTGGGCAGTATTTGAAGCCGTGGGTCCTTTTCCCGGTACGCTTCAGGAGATCTGGGGACGGATCTATTCCGAGTGGTTTCCTTCCTCTAATTACGAGCAGGTGGAGGGACCGGAAATATTATGGAATGAGAGCAAGGATACAACATCATCCACATTTAAGAGCGAAATCTGGATTCCTGTAACACGCACTCAGCAGAGCTAAAAAAGGGCGGAACCTTATGGTTTGAAACAGTTAGAAATTGTAAAAGCTCATGCCGTCCGGTGCAATTGCCGTCAACAGCATGAGCTTTTATGCTGCTATCAGAGAATTAGTTTAATAAGTGGCCCATGAGTCCAGACGGCCGTTATAAAAGTGAAGATAAGTATTGCCATATACCCATTGCTCAAAAGAAGAATATGAACTTGTATATGTATTGATGTCATTCGGTCCTCCCCATGACATGAGCACTTGATCTGGGGTCATTCCAATGGCAATCTTTTGCTGGGCGATTAGATTCCAGATACGATCCGTCCAATTGGGGTGCTCTTTTTTAGGATCTTGAGTGTAAAAATGATCATAAATAACCCCGTTTGGATAGCCATTGATAGGAATCTTGAAGGTAACTTTTTGATTACTTGCTCTTCTTGCCTGAATGACAGCATTCCCATCCTTAATGCTTAAGGAAAGAATTTTGATTCTTTCGATATTATACAGCGGGGTAGAAGAAGGCAGTGCTTTTTTGTTAGCCCAGACATATTCATTTTTAAAAGCTTCTTTGGTGAAAAGATTGTATTGAAGAATATGACAAAAAGTAGATGGCACATTTTCGAAAATGGTCTCGTGTACTATTTTACTGTTCACTAATTGGATTTCGACATCTGTAATCAAGCCGGATGAACTCATGTTTATCACCCATCCGAATTGATTGGTCTGGTATAGATAAACTTTTGACCCCATATACCATCGGACAGAATCAGGTACAGTTTTTAAATTATTAATGATTTTTACAGTTTCCTGGTAATGACCGTAGTTGTCCCATAAGTAGACTGTTGTATATTCCCCAACATATTTGCCGGAGTAACCGGTGATCTGCAATAACTTTTCAAAGGTTATGTAGGTTGAATTTTTATAGATTACTGAATTAGTTTTATTGATGTTAAACTTACCTTTTGATGAGGCGACAGTTATGCCATTGTTCGTGTCCAATGATACCCCCTTTAGACTGTTTAATAATTTCAATGGTAAATATACCTTATCGTCATTAGCCAGGTAGGTTTTTTGCTCTAAAATATTGATGTGGCCATTAATGAATACAGCTACTTCTTGCGGATCATATGAATTTGGAAGCGAATGGCCATCGGCATTTACAAATATAGGCCTAAAGATGGATGATGCGAACAATATTAGGAGCATTAACAGGTATTTTGAGTTTTTTTTCATTACAATCCCCCGTTTTATTTTAGACGCTTCCTTAATATACCATGGAAATTCATATATTTCGATAACGAATATGGTACTAAAGTCTATGTAAAGAGTCTTTGGATGTAGATTTGAAACTTCTATTCCAGGTATAGTTCGGGAAAGACTCATAGGGAATCGTACATAGCATATGTTTAATGTTCGAAAAACCTAACATCCGGTAGGCTTTTTGAGAAAGCTTGGACAAATCCTTGAAAAATGATTTTCATTACTCTATAATTGACGAGTCAACTGTTGATCGATCATATGTGGAGGTGAGAAAAACAGATGCACATGTCTTGTCAGGAAATGAAACAAATTTTCCTCATGATCAAAAATATTGATAGGCATGTAACCCAGCATTTTGAAAAGCGAACAGGCATTAGCTTGACGAGATACGAGATCCTGTACAAATTATTTGAAAGAGGCCGTCTTTGTCAAATGAAGCTGCAGCATGAGTTGAAGATCGATCAAGCGGCGATTACGAGACACTTAAAAATACTTGAGGAAAAAGGCTTAGTCACCCGCAATCGTAATGAAGAAAATAATCGGGAAGTGCTTGTGCAAATTACGGATGCAGGTAATGATATTTTAAAGGACTGTTACCTAGACAAAAAACGATTTATGGATGAATTGTTTGCTGAATTTACAGAGGAAGAGATGAAGCAACTGCAATTATTAATAAAAAAGCTTGATCGTGACGCAGAAAAACTGACATAGCTAACCAATAAAACCTATTGAAATCGTAATGATCTTTCTTATTTTCATTTTGGCAGCATCCATAAATATTCATATCCATCTCAACTAGAAAGGGGTATCTGTGATGCCACTGACACAAACAACAGTAGAACAAGTAATGCACGAACGTAAATCCGTTCGCAAATATAAAGAAGGGGTTGTCATCCCGCAAGAAAAGCTGCAATACCTTCTTCAACAAGCGATTACCGCACCTTCATCAAGTAATTTGCAACCTTGGCGATTTCTTGTGATTCAGGATCAACAAGTTAAAAAGGAACTGCGTGCGATAGCCAATGATCAGGAACAAGTGGAGACTTCATCGGCGATTATAGCTGTACTTGGCGATCTTGAGATGTACGAACACGTCGAGCAAATTTATGATGCCAATTACGAACAAGGTTTTATAACTCGAGAAGTCGCTGATTTAATGATTACAAAATCGCGCGCTTTATACAGCAATTTACCGGAGGCAGTATTGAAAAATATTGTACACTTCGATGCAGGGCTGGTATCGATGCAAATTATGCTGTTAGCGAAAGATATGGGTTATGACACAGTACCAATGGGTGGTTTTGACAAAGTTAAATTTGCTGAAAAATTCAACCTTTCTCAGAATGAAATACCGATTTTACTCATTGCAATCGGTGAAGCTTCCGCCCCTGCATATGGGTCATCACGTCTGCCGCTGGAACAAATTGCACATTTTATTTAAGCAGGCTCAAAAAAAACGATTAGTTAGATGATTTGGTATATAGGCTCAAGTATTCGATATAAATCCAAAATGAAATTGATTCTAAAAGTCGCCATATTGGCGGCTTTTTTGCTTTAAAGAAAATAAGTTCCTGTCCCGGATCGAGGACAAGAACTTATATTTCTCCATTCCAATGAACAATGGCTTCATGAATAATGGATCGACAGTAAATTCCAATAGAATAAATACGCTGTGTAACTTAAGCTGAGCAAAGCGATGGCACATCTGCTGATTGCAGACGCTTTGCCTTTGATGGCTTCAGCTCCGCTCCGCACCAGCATGTAGACGCCTAATCCCGCCGCTAAAAAAGGCAGCGAACAAATTCCTAAGGCATACCAGATAGGGTACCCGTAAGTAATGACTTCCGAGTTGCCGTAGCTGAGCTGCAGCAGTAAAAATATCACAAAAAGCGCGGCCATGGCAGTGATGATCAGGATCCCCGGTTTCCAGCGTTTTCTAAAAAACGCAATGAAGGAGTACAGCAGCGCGATCACTAGTATCGCGGCCCAGACTATACCTGTACCCAAATAAATGCCAAGCAGTGTCTGCGGCTCCTCCCAAAACGAAGTAACCTCGTTCATGGTAACTTCGCCGATGAACGTCATTTTCCACATACCGTTCATTTGGTGGAAGAAAATTTGCTCGTTCCCTCCCTTTTCCTGAAACAGACCTTGTGCGATCGGGGTATAGGTTTTCTCCCGCACTTGGCCGCTGCCGTCCGGGAAAATGCCGGTTACTGTCAATGCTTCTCCGTTCGCTTTAACCTTAAACGTTCTTCCGAGAAACTCCAGCCATTTGCCATATCCGTGCTGCGGGACTTTCGCAAATTTGTATTCCCGTTCATAGATATGCAAATCTTCGGGAGGAGGAGTTCCGGCTGCTTGCCCGACCGGCGTTCCCGGCAAAATATTTCCGATGCCATCAACCACCTTGTTCAGAATTTGATGCCCGGAGTTGGCGGAATTGATGACCACAAATATTCCGATCCCATGCGAAGGGATAAGGGCCATTTCCGCGGAGAAACCATCGATGTCCCCGGTGTGCCACAGCTTCAACAGTCCGTTCTTCATCGTTCCCCTGAAAAAACCGTAGCCGAGACCATCCACCAGGGGATGCTCTGCAAACTGCTTGTCATGCATCATCGTTATGGTTTCCGGATTCAACAAGGTGTTTCCACGATATTTGCCTTCATTTAGATGAGTTATCATATAATGGGCAAACTCATTCGGTATTACGTTCAATCCTCCCGCTCCCGGAAGATTTATATGGGAAAAAGGAAGCGGCTGATATTTGCCTGCAGCGTAAACGTAAGATTTCGCCACATCGGGTTTTTGCTCATCCACAGAGAGACTGGCGTTCGGCATTTCCATCGGTTGGAATATATTTTTGTCCATATATTCGCTCAGCGTCATTCCGCTGGCCTGCTCAACCAGTACGCCCACTAATCCAAGGCCGGCGTTGCTGTAAGCATACTCTTCCCCCGGGGCCCTTACAGGCGGCTGGTGTTTAAAATAACGCTTCAAATATGCTCCGGACGATATGGTGTCCGCTTGCTTATAAGCGTTCACTCCATAAATCAATTCATCCAATCCCGCCGTATGGGTCAGCAAATCATGCAAGGTGATCGGCAATCCTTTATAGTTTGAAATTTGGAAGCCCGGTAGATAGTTATTCACATCCTTGCGCAGGTCCAGCTTGCCCTGTTCCACCAATTGCATCGCGGCCGTCGCGGTTACCGATTTAACCAGCGAACCGATTCGGATAAGCGTTTTATCCGGGTTCATGGCGGTTTGCCGCTCGAGATCCGCGAACCCGTACCCTTTGCTGAAAAGAATCTTTTGGCCCGACGTCACCACTACGGTGGCCCCCGGGATATGGAGCCGTTCCATATCTTCCTTCATGATCCGGTCTACTTCCAATTCAACCTGAGATGCTGCTAAAGTTTTGGCAGCTGCGGCGGTATCTGCCGGAAGCAGTAAATGAGCCATCAGGAGCATGAAAGCCATAAGGCAAACCGCGGTTTTTTTCAGATTCATTGTGTTCTCCCCACCAATCCCTATCTGTTTTTATCTTCTGAAGTGTACCACGCTACCCTTTACCTTCCATTTCATCAATCTTAAATTAATCTTACAAACAGGATTCGCGGACAAAAGTGAGAAACATTTATGTAGAGAATACTTATAACCCCATCGGATTAGGAGAATGGAAAGTGAACAGAACTGTGCTTTTAGTGGATGACGAACCGGAAATTGTAGAACTTCTGCGGCTTTTTCTGGAGAAAGAAGGGCTCCGGATTTTTGAAGCCCATGACGGAGAAGTGGCTTGGAAAATGATTCGCGAAAATAAAATAGATCTCGCTGTAATCGATATTATGATGCCCAAGCTCGATGGAATCAGGCTGTTAAAACAAATGCGGACCGAATACAAGCTGCCGGTCATCATGCTGTCGGCCAAAAATCAGGATAGCGACAAAATATTGGGTCTCGGACTCGGTGCCGACGATTTCATCGCCAAGCCTTTTAACCCTCTGGAAGTCGTGGCGAGGATTCAGGCGATGCTTCGCCGGACATACGAATTTAATGATTTCCCTTCCGCCGCGCCGGAAGAACAGGTTCAGGTCAAGATCGGTAATCTGGTGCTGGATCACCATGATTATGTGGTTAATAAAGACGGCCGCGAAGTTATACTGACCGCCACGGAATATAAACTGCTCAAAGCAATGATGGAATCGCCCGGACGGATTTTCACAAAAAAACAATTGTTCGAGCAGGTCTGGAGCGATGTTTACCATGAGGACGCGAATACGATTATGGTCCATATTTCACGTCTGCGGGAGAAGCTGGAGGACGATCCGCGTCAGCCGATTTACATTCGTACGATTCGTGGTTTGGGATATAAATTTGCCAAAAAGGATGACTTTCAGTGAAAAAAGACAAGCTTTTCTATACCTTGATGAAGTCGTATATCTTTTTTGCGCTGACGATGGGGATCGTAAATGTGCTGTTTCTGGTTATTCTCATACGTCCCATTTCAGGGAGTATTGACATCACGTTGGATTGGCTGCTGCTCTTTATTCTGTTGTTTGGATTGAATGTGTGGGGGTACAGCCTGTGGATGGCTGGGCGGATTACGAAACCGTTGGAGAAAATTGCAGACGGGGTTCAACAAATGGCGGAAGGCCGTTATCAACAGCGCCTGGATTTCGAGGCCGGCTATGAATTTGGAGTGATTCAACGGCATTTTAATGAAATGGCCGCCAATCTGGAGCGGACGGAAGAGGAGAACCGCCGTCTTGAAAGCGGCCGGCAGCAAATGCTGGTAGATATCTCCCATGATTTGAAAACCCCAATCACAACCATTCAAGGTTATGCCAAAGCCTTACAGCTTGGACTTGTCGACAACGAAGAGCAGAAGGATAAATATTTGCGGCTGATCTATAACAAAGCGGTGCTCGTAAGCGATTTAATCGAGGATATTTTCAGCTTGTCCACGCTGGAGAGCCCCGAATATCCTCTTTCCGCCACATCAGGCGACCTGGCTGAGTTGATTCGGGAGATCGCGGCCGAGTATTATGATCAGTTTGAGGACAAAGGCTTTAACTTGGAGCTGAATATCCCCTCCGGAGAAGTACCCGTTCGTTGTGATTTCAAATTGATGCGAAGGGCAGTATCCAATTTGGTTTCCAACGCCTTGCAGCACAACTCATCCGGGACGAAAGTATCTATCTCCGTGGAGGAAACCTCTGATAAAGCGATTGTTCATATCGTTGACGACGGAGCAGGCATCCCGGATGCTTTGAAAGAAATGGTTTTCGAACCTTTTGTACGGGGGGATCTCTCAAGAAGAAGCGACGGGGGAACAGGTCTAGGGCTGGCCATTGCCAAAAAAACGGCGGAACTGCACGGTGGCAGATTAGAGCTCGACAATCGTGGAGGGTTGACAGCATTTCAATTGGTGTTAAATAAAGACTAGGCTTTTTTCATTTCGGAATGATGGTTGGTATGCGCCGATCTAATTAACTTAGCTAGACTAACGGGGGTTCAATAAAAGTAAAACAAAAATCAGTCCATTTTACAGAACTGATTTTTCGATGCATAACAGTAAGTTGGGACCATACGCACCAAGGGGACGAAATATCATGCTTCAAGATGATCAGCGCAAACAAAGAGTCATATGTCTGGCATTCGTCGTAGATGCCTCAAAAGGTCCCAATTATTTTAAGCCTTTTCGAATCGCATCCGTTCGCCGGTTAACCCGTTTGCGCAGCAGATTCAATAATAGCTTCTTCACAGGGCTTTTAACATTGTTATACTTAGTGAAAAAATCATCCGGATTGGCGAAATAGCCCAAATCCTCCGTAATCGAAAAGCTTTGGATATAGGTGCTGCCGCCACGCCAGCAGAGATTGATAGCCGTTTTATCTTTGATCGATACACCGTATCCGATGTATCCCCCGTTATAGCTGCAGAGTTTATCCTGAACCTGCTTGAGATAGGGATCGTCAATAATGACACCCTCCAAAGCCACCCAGTTGCCTTCAAACCAGACTTCTGTCCATGCATGAACGATATTGTCGGGCGCGAAGGCGTAAATGATGCCGGTAAGGGCTCCTTTTTGCATTTTTTTATCGATATAAAAACCGTGGATTCTGCAAGGAATCGAGGCGCCCCGGAGCAGCGCCATGAGCAAAATGCTTTTGGTATTGCATTGTCCGTATCCGTCCGAAAGCACCTCCGATGCGGGAATATCATCGCCGCGGTTATAGCCGAACTTGATCCGGTTTCGTACATAATCGTATATTTGGCGAATTTTTTCGTATTCATCAGCGTCTTTCCAGCGTTTATCAGCTATAAGCTTTTGAATTGACGGATGGTTATAATCGACTAAGTTTGTGGCTTGTAAATATGCTTCCATGGTCATCACCCTTTCTGCCTTAACTATAAGGGAGACGGGGGCTTTATACTTTCAAAAATCTGCTATGTTGCACAATTGCACGTGCAGTCATTCCGAGTTTGTCTCTGACGGTTCTGGAGAAATGGGAGGAACTGCTGAAGCCGGCATCAATCGCAGCATCCGTCATTGACTTGCCGCTAAAAACAGCTTGGAACGCCGTTTCTAACTTATGATGAACGATATAGCTTGCAAGCGATATGCCAACCTTGTTTTTGAATATATGAGATAATCTGCTCTCAGAAATATACATGCATTGGCTGAGATCTTTTACGGTCAACTGATGCGGCGGCTGTGTATCTATAGCGTGCAAAACTTCCTGAATGCGGTCATCCAGATCAGGTTTTTGGTTATTTTCATTGATCCGCAGAATCTGCATGCAAAGCTGCATTGCAGTGTCATATTCAGCCTGGCCATTCACCGAAAATAATCGTTCAACAGCCAGCTGCTGCAGCTCTGTAGCCTGATTTTTATCCAGCACATATACACATGAATCTTTCAAGTAGGTCCGTTTCACAAGCTCGCCGAATGTCGATTCCGGGTTAATCAATATGTACCATTGCCATTGCCGAAGGCCCTGCAGCTGATGAGTAACGTTGGATTGGAGAATAAAACCCGATGCTTGCATGGGTTGACCTTCGACCGTTATCGCCACATTTTGTTCGAGCCCGACCGTAAGTTGAATGTAGTGGTGGCTGTGATCGTCCGCATCTACTTTGTTCGTGAGAAAAGAGACATGATCCTGGCTAGAATACAAAATGAGCTCATAGGGGGAAACAATCATCGAAGCCTTGCTCCTCCTTTTCGCGGGAATCGTAAATTTATTGGGGTACTTGGGGTATTTGTTCGAATTATACATATCAAGACTCGGCAAGTAAAGCGCAAGAGGGGAAGGTGCGATTTTATAGGCAGATTGAAATTGAAAAAACAACGAACCGTTCAAAAGAACGATTCGCTGTTTACAAAATTAATATTCAGCACCATGGTTAAAGGTTAAGTATTCCGCACCATGATTGAGCGGCGAGTATTCCGCGCCATGATTAAGGGCTGAGTATTCCGCGCCATGATTAAGTGCTGAGTATTCCGCACCATGATTGAGTGGCGAGTATTCCGCGCCATGATTGAGTGGTGAGTATTCCGCGCCATGATTGAGTGGTGAGTATTCAGCACCATGATTGAGTGGTGAGTATTCAGCACCATGATTGAGTGGTGAGTATTCCGCACCATGATTAAGGGCTGAGTATTCTGCGCCATGATTGAGCGGCGAGTATTCCGCGCCATGATTGAGTGGCGAGTATTCCGCACCATGATTAAGGGCTGAGTATTCTGCGCCATGGTTTAATTGCTTGATCGGTGCGCTAGCTTGTGTGACGGACGGTAATGCAGCACTACTGAATGCGATGATGGCTAAAGCGGTGACTAAAGTTAAAGCCTTCTTCATTAGAAATCTCTCCTTCAAAAATTTTTTTGATTAAAGTCGAGTAATCTCTAAGTTGAGAAGCTGTTGCGTGGGGTTTTAGTGTCTCGAATAATGCGACAGATTTTTTAAAATATTTGTCGTTTCCTATTTTATCAGAAAATACTAAATTATGTAAAGATCTGTTGATAGCATTTTTAAAATTATTATTTAAAGAATCATATAACGACAGCATGAATGAAAATGATAGATACCTCGTTGCCGATACTTTCTCGGCGTGATAGGAGTCTTGAACGTAATATGTCAGCTGCTCCAACTCGCGATCAATGTTATAGCCATGGTAGATGGCTGATTCAAGCAAGGTGATAAGCCCCGAAAGAATTTGATCATGGTTTTGTTCCAGGTATTCTACATACTCCGACAGTTTGGTTTTGTTCCCGGTCAAGATTTCGAGTGTCAATAAGTTGCCTTTGGCGAATTTTCTGAAATCTTCAATTACTGTATACGCTTCATCCGTCGAATCATTGAGCCAACCTAAATCCGAGTAATAGTCAATACATTCGAATGCATCCGGGAACATTTTTAATTTCTGAAAAGCAAGACCTTTCATCAAGTAACTGTAACCGAAATAATAAGAAATATGTCTTTTGGTTTCCAAGCCAACATTTAGCCCTTTATAAGGGTTATTGTTGATAGCCTCGGCAGAATCCAATAAGCTGGCAGATAATGAGATGACTTCCTCCCAGTTCTCGAATGCATACGCCATTTTTACCATATTGACCAATGTGTCTATATCTATTTGTTCAATCGCAGTATAGCTTTCAAGCAAAGGAATAACCTCCTTTGTATTACAAATATTAACATTATATATTATATAAGGATATTCAACATATGGTCAATAACCTGGAGGGGCTATTAAAAATGTTAATTAGATAGATTCATAAATAATTCAGTATTTATTTTGAAAATGATAATCATCGGGCGTACCCTCAAAGAAGCCAGGCCGCTTTTCAACGGAAATTTTCCTTACGATATCAGGCTCTATTTTTCTCTGAAGATGATTTTTGAAATGAAAAAAGAAGGGTCTTTCGACCCTTCACGGTTGCTTACTTGATTGAAATTTTAAATGAGTTGTCACTAAAATCCATGCTTGCTCAGGGCTATAACCATTTCTTGAGCCTCTTTTGAATTCATATATCTTGTGAACCGATGTAGTCATTAATTTTTGATTCATCAAGGTTAGGTAATAAGATTTTAAATTGATTATAATATTTGGATATCCCAGCTGACAATTCATTGGTTTTTTTATTAAATTCAATTAAACTGCCTGTCGGTGAATCGGCTTGATCGGCAAATTGAGTATAATTGCCATACATTTCGACCAATATACCGTAAGCTTTTTGAAATTCTTCAGGTGGATTATTCAAGCTCTTCATTAAAGCATCAACGGATTGAGTATTTTCTCTTACTTTTTTTAGAATTCCTTTATCTTCGAGTTCTTCTCTTTGATATTTAATTGCTTCATTAAAACTATATGCTTTTTTCCCATTCACTTGAATGCCATAACGGGCTTTAATTGCTCCACTCCAAACTGTAGAATACAAATTAGTAATTTTTTCGGATATGTATGAGTATGCCACTATTTTAATAACAGCTTCGGATATATCATTTTGGTATTTTTGAATCATTGCCGCTTTCGCTGCCGCCTCTTCCTTTTGTTGTTTATCATTATAATACCAATAACTTGCACTAATCATTGCAATGATAATAATTATAACTAAGGAAATAATGATTGGTTTCTTTTTTGATTTTCTATTCAAAGACGTTTCATTGTTACTAACAATTGATGTAACCGTACCTGTCTCGATACCACTAGATATTTCCAGCGTACTTTCTGAGACTTTATGTCCACATTTATTACAAAAGGTACTGTCATCTGGTAATATTTGATTACAATTGGTACAATACATAGTTCTATTTCCCCCTAAATAACAAAGTGAGTAAATTTTACCACGAATCGAAGGGTAGGTATATAGTCTTGATTGGTTGAATTTTAAAACATATACTTTTTATAATAAAAATAGACATGACAATCTATAGCTTTCATTATATGACTATCTAATCAGGTAGGTGAACATTATACGAACAAACGATTTTGTTTAAGCACATGTACGAAGAAGATAGAAGTTTGATATGCACCCAGGTAACTGGTTGATAAAAAGAAGGGGGTTATAAGTACATTTGAAAATGCTATTGAACTGGCTGTAAATTCTGAATAAACATCCAAAAGCCAAACTTTCATCTTAACACCCCGAGATTTAATTTTCTGAAGTCGTACCTCAATTTGACTTTTTATTAACAATAGGTTTATACTTTGTATATACTTTAGTTTGGGGGCGGTTCCATGTTTCAAGTTCAAAAATGGGGTAACAGCTTAGGCATTCGCATCCCGAAGTCCCTTGCCTTGAAGGTTGGTATTAAGGAAGGCTCTGAGGTCGATCTTGATGTGGAAGATGGTCATCTTGTAATAAAGCCGAAGTCGGCAACACTGGATGAACTTCTTGCCCAGGTCACGCCGGAAAATCTCCATAAAGAGGTTTCTACTGGTGAACCACAAGGACAGGAGTCATGGTAAGTTATTCGTATGTGCCAGATCGCGGCGACTTGGTGTGGTTGCAATTCAACCCACAAGCAGGTCATGAACAAGCTGGAAAGCGTCCTGCCTTGGTCATCTCACCTGCCGCGTATAACGGTAAGGTTGGGCTTTCTCTGCTCTGTCCGGTAACGTCCAAGATCAAGGGCTACCCATTCGAGGTTGTCATTCCGCAGGATGTACCTATCGAGGGGGTAATACTCTCCGATCAGGTAAAAAGTCTCGACTGGCAGTCTAGACAGGCAACCTTCATCTGCAAAGTACCAGATGAGACGTTGGTTGAGGTTGTTTCCAAAATGGAGTTGTTGATTCGATAACAGTTGTGCCTTCCAACGGGGTTACTTGGAAGGCATTTTCGTATTTATATATTGTTCTTTTACCTGAAAGGATAGATTACTATAGAAGTTTCCGTATTGCAGAGTCTTAGGTAGATGGGTAAGGCTCTTTTTTATTGGTTCTATTTAATAAATAATCAGTGCTTGTATGATGGAAATCAGCGAGTTTGATCAAGATTGCCGTTGGAATATCCACATCACCTCGCTCATAATTACTGTAAATTCGTTGGCTGCAATTTAGATACTCGGCCATTTGAGTCTGAGTTAAATCCTTGTCCTCACGTAGGTTTCGGATTCGTTGGTACATGTTATACACCCCCAAAACAAACAATATATTAGCGAGTATTTCGCTATTGATTTTAGCGAAAAAATCACTAAAATCAGTTAAAGGAAGTTCACTCATTTTGGAAGAGAGGTGTATAAAATGAACATTTTAGAAGAAATGTATTACGGAAATTACCGTCCAAATGAACGAGTTCATACAGAAGAATCAGAGTATGCATTTGTGGCCGAGAATATTGATCGAATCGTGAAAACCCTGAGCAATAATCTATCGAATCAGAATTGTGAGCAATTCGAAAAATTATTGGAGTTATACCATGAATTGATATCGATACAGTCTGCATCTGCTTACTCCGTTGGATTCAAAATGGGAACATTGATGATGATTGAAGTATTGGTTGGTAATGAAGATCTAATACATAAGAGTTAATATATGATGTTAATAAACAAATGTTACCAGAAATAGGCCGCCCTTAAAACAACTTAGGGTACGGCCTATTTTTGTTAATTTTTAAACCACGAAATAAAAAGATTTATATAAAAACAGTCTAGTTTTCTCTTTTATTAAAGGGAAAGCTAGACTGTTTTATTTTTCCTTTCATATGAATACGGACAATAATATTAATCCTAGGCTAACTTGGTGCTCGCCGGCCCGTCGCCTAAAAAGGTAATAACGGCCTCGTTGAATGCAGAAGCCGAATCCACATTGGAAATATGTGCGCCGCCCTGAATCTCGATATAGAGCGCATCCGGAACGCGATCTGCCATGCGCCGGGAAACAACCGGCGGTGACATTCGGTCCCGCTCGCCTGCGATAAACAGGACGGGCATGGAAAGGGAGGTTAGACGCGTGGTCGCATCGAAGCCGACAATCCCATCCGCCACATACGCGAGTGATGGTCCGTCTGCTGCCGCAGCCAGGCCGTGCCAAACCTGATAGGTCTTCAACCCTTCCGCGCTGGCCCGGAAGGGTCCGCCCACATTCATGGGCCAGATGCCTTCAAATCGCTTGACCGGACCGTCTTCACCGCGGAACGTTCTGGCCCATCCTTCGGCCATGGTCCGGAATTCATCCGTTGCCGTCGTATCGAAGCTGTTGGCGACGATGAGTTTCCCGACGCGCCGAGGCTGTGTGAGCGCGATCTCGAGAGCCACCATCCCACCCAATGACAGGCCGATGATGTCGGCGGCTTCGATGGAAAGATGATCGAGGAGAGCAACCACGTCCGCGGCGAGGTCGGACACGCCGAGTGGATGGTCGAGCTTTGCCGAGGCACCGTGCCCGGCATGGTCCGGCACAATCACCCGAAATCCCGCCTCGACCAGCGGCGTTATTTGAGGTGCCCAGGCACGACCGGAATTACTGATGCCATGCAGCAGGACGACAGGGCGGCCGGATCCAAATTCAATGAAATAATTACGGCGGTTGCCGTTGATGTAGTATGCCATGGTTTTGCTCCTTTGTAGTTGGTTTATCGTGAAAGGCTATCCATTAGAATATCAATGCCCCTCGCCATTTCATTTTAATCGTCAGTACCAAGTGCTACAATAAAGGAAAAACGCATCTGTACCGGTACAGATGCGCAAGAGCCATGATGCTTTCACCGCCGAAGTAATTCAGGGAAATTTAGAATGGCCTGCTGCGGCGGTCTGTCGTATTTCATTGATTAATACACCAACGCCATGCTCGATACCATCCATACGCGCAAGAGAAACATTCAACTTTAACAAGTTGTCTTTCGGAAAAGAAGGAAGATAATGCTTGTCGATCGGTTCAATCCATATTGATTTCCTTTTTAGTCTTCTAATCACTTCATTCGCCGGTATGGTATCATTCAGTTTAATGTAGGTATGCAGGGAAAATTTCACAGTAGCATCGAATGTAAAAAGATCCCCATTCTGAATGAACTGCTGTTCTAAAGCTGCATGAAGGAGTTGTGATCTTTGATCATAAAAGGATTTAATTTTTTGTTTATGCCGGTCAAACATGCTGCTTTTCAAGTATATTTCCAAAGCACCTTGCGAAAGCATAGAACTATCGATATCTTGAATTCTCTTATACTGCGTAAAAACGGAAAGTAGAATGTCGGGTATGACGGCGATACCGATTCTTAATCCTGGAAAAATGACTTTAGAATAGCTTTTTAAGTAAATGACACGCGATTTGTCGTCGTAAGCGTATATAGGATCAGCTTTAGTATCATGCTCCAAATCAGCCAAATAGTCATCTTCAACAATATAGACATCGTATTTATGCGCAAGGGCAACGATTTTCTTTTTCTCCTCAGTGCTGTAAGAACAACCCAATGGGTTATGGAATCTGGGCATGGTGTAAAAGAATTTAATATCCTCTGTTTTGAAAATTTCCTCCAGTTCCCCCAAATCGATGCCTCGGGATGTTCTCTTTATTCCTATAACCGGAACATGATAAGTCATCAAATGTTCGATGAATAAATGATAGCCTGGTTGTTCGATCAAAATTTTTCTTTTTCCGTTTGGGAAGGGAAGAGCGGTCAAAATGGAAAGGGCTTGCTGGATCCCGGAGACAACAAAAAGGTTATGGACTTTCGTGAATACCTGATAATTCGCTAATTGTTTTTGCATAATGTTGAGGAGTGATGGCAACCCTTGCGGCGTTCCATAAATAAACAAGTCCTGCTTATACGTATCAATGGCCTTATTGACGCAATGTTGGAAATCCAAATAAGGGAAAATGCGGGAGTCCGGTGAAGAAGTCGCAAAATCAATGGCGCCCTCCTCCTCATAATTAGGAATCATCGTTGATTTGACGACGTAATAGCCGCTTTTGTCCACAGAATAGACGATGTGGCGTCGTTCAAGATCATTTAGAGCCCGTATAACGGTGCTTTTATTAACTTTATATTGGTTTGCCAGAACCCGAATGGAAGGTAGCTTGTCCCCTTCTTTAAAGGTATGGTTGTCGATTAGATTTTCTAATTCTTTAACGATAAGCAAAAATTTATGCATGAAAGTCAGCTCCTGCGTCTGTACCGATACAGATGTAATTTTAGGCTATTGTAGCATAGGGCACACCTAATTAAAAATAAATGGACAAGTTTCGCAGGCTGGCCAGCGTCTTATTTTACGGGTATTTCAGCTGTTAATACTGGCGGGTTTGTCTCTTTTTTTACCGTGAGACGACTGACATTGAAAATTCAAAATTTTTACAAAGAGATTGATAAAGAACTATTTTAGGTTTAAAATGGAATAAAATAGATATTATGGTATAAAAAATAGGGGTGAAACAGCCTAGGTTTGTGCTCAAAGCTAAAACATATATCATCCACCACCAACTCTCCTTTTCAGCCTCGTTCCCCATTTCATATGTGAGGCGCTGCTTTTCCTCTCTGGCTCTACATACTTTGAATCTCTCCGTCTATCAAGTCAATCAGGCAGAATTCTCAATAATTATTTATCGGAAACTGATAGATATGCAGTCTGAAAGAAAAAAAATATTTTTGTTTGAAATAAAAACCATATAATAAATATATTTACAAATATTGAATGTATATACTATAATAGAGACGAACCGATATGTTTTTAATTACATAAGATTTCTGCTATCGGTGAATCTGACCTGAATTGGGTTAGGTACAGCAGTAACATGAAATCGGGGAGGTGAAAAGAATGAATGAAATCAAAGACCTGTTGGAAGAGATCGAGCTTGAAGTTATCGAACTCGACCAAGTAGAAGCTGTTCCTTCTACAGCAGCGACTTCAGGCGGAAACTGGGGTTGCTCGACTTGCGGTTCTTCTTCCTGTTCTTCTACATCTTCTTCTTGTGCTTAATTTCGCTTCATTGACACAAAGGGGAGTAATGGTGAAGTGGACTCCCCTTTGTGTCCATGACCTGGAATGTCTGGAGGTGAAGTCTTGAACATTCTATATGCCTTGCGCCGAAATCATGTCTCAGTTGCAGAGATTCGTCAGGTTAAAGGCGATTTTTATAATGAATACCTTCAATTCAGACAAATGGCAAAGCAGCTCAGTGATTGGCGGCAGAGTTTGCATAAACGGCTTTCCGCTCTTATCGATTCCGATTCCTCGCGTCGAATAGCGTACATTTACCTTCAAAAGATGTTAAGTGAAGAAAAAAACGGCTTGGAACGCATTCCAAAGGCGGACCAGCTTGACAGTGATTTACTAAATGAAATACTGCAATATCACCACTTCCAGGAAAGTGTGCACAAATCAAATTTGGCATTAGATGCAAATTTTATGTTGGAAACAGAGCGGGGCGATCACACTTTAAGACAAATCTATGAACAGAATTGGCATGTTCAAAACGCGCTTCTAACGACCAACAGCCCAATGTTCCGCTCGCTCAAAAACCCTGCGACTAGAAAAAAGAAGACTAAGTTATGGAAAGTGATGATGAGGGCGTTCGCCAAGACCGCGCCTCTTTCAACATATACATCGTTATCTTTATTTGATCAGCGCGACGATTCAATGCGTTTGGAAATCAATCAATGCGTGTTATTGAAGTTATTGGATCTATTTCTGCTTATCCCTGAAGTTATGCGGAACAGTAACTTTTTGGTTGACTATGAGTTGGCGAACGAGGGAATACAAACGCGAAGCCGCTATGGAAAATTACAAGTGGCCAAGCTGTTTTATGGGAATGAAAACTCCGTGTATACCGTACCGAAACAGTTAGGCGATTTATTTCCATGCGGGGACGTGCTTTCAAGCGAGCAGATTATGGCTGCTGGGGGCATATGGATGACAACGGAAATGCTCAGAAAACTTCAACTTCTTGGTTTTTTTAAAAACACCGTACAAGTTGAATGCCCGGAACCGAACTTGCGGCAACTTATAGGGATCGCTGAGCGATATACCGGAAAGTCACTGAGGATAGAAGAGTTTGTAAACCACCTGAAATCGGCGCAGGAGATTTGTTCCCATCTTGAAAAATGTTTTGACCTTCATCATAAGGAACGGGACCTATGTGATTTGCGGCACCACTTGGAGTGCTGTGCAGCACTTTGCGATGGGAGAGACCAACTGCATGATTTTGAACCAGTCGCTGAAAGTAGTTATTTCTGCACTGAGCAGAGTAATCCTGGGATAACGGAGGGGTTGGAGAAGTATTTACGAATTCTGGCTGAGTTTATGCCTGTATTCGATAATCGTTTGATTTTTCAACACTACGTCAAAAACATCGTGGAACAAAAAGGAAAGATCCCGTTCGCTGAAATACTATCGACATTCCACACGCTGGTTAATGAATATCAGAAGTTTGCGGTCGACCAAACCTTGGATCGCAGTTTCTTTTGTTCGGATGAAGTGTCCAGAAAACTCATGAATCTTCGCAAAAATTATCATCAAGTTATGATGAATTGCGCTGACGGAACCAACGTTCTATTACCGGAGACTTTGGTAGATTCAATCATCGAACAATTACGCCGACTTCCTATTAACTCAACGGCTTTCACCAAGTTTTTAATACAGCATGACAAGAGTGGTTATTTCGTTATCAATGATTTGCAGTTCAGCTATTTAAATTTTTTTATTCGCCATGGCATGCCTAGTCAAAATGAGCAATTATTTCGTTTGCTAAAACAGAAACTGCAATGTGACGGATCTCCGGTAAGGCTAATTACATATTCACCTTCGTACGGCTATCATCCGAATTTGAGCATGCTTCAAGGGGAAGTGAAATGGAGGCATCCCAGCGGTCTGAGGCTTGATTTTTTTCAACACCCTTCGTTTTTTGGACACTGCACACTAAGCTGGGATCGGGAGTATCTCAGATTTCAATTGGAATATGGGGATCAGAAAATCATTCCGCTTTATACAGGGCAGCTGGCGCCATCCCATCTTTCCGAACATATGACGGTATTACCGTACCTATTTCAAAATGGCTTTGCTCAAGGTATACAAGTCCATTATTTGTCCATTTCACTTCGGGATTACACGGAGCTTGGACGGATAACTTTCGGCCCGTTGGTTTTGCAAAGAAAGCGGCAAATTCTGCATAGTAAGCTTCTCGAGAACATTGGCCCCGAGTTTCAAGGATACGCCAAATTTCATGAGTTATTAGAACATTACCACATTCCTGCCCAAACTTTCGTGCGGCTATTTCCTGTTGTGGATGGTAAGTTGCAGATCCGTTACGGAGATGTGGGGTTACATAAACCGATTTTCTTTGATGCGGAAGAACCTGTATATTATTCGCACATGTTACGGCATATTTATGCCAATATGCGAAAATACGGTGAACTGGCTGTCGTTTTTGAAGAAGCAATGCCAAATCCATATGAAAATGAAACCGTGGTACAAGAGCATTTATACGAGATTGGGTAGGTGATGGACGTGAGCAAACTGCCAATCAAAGTCGTGAAAAACGGGCATTCTGTTACCATCGTTGGCCAAGGACGGGCTCTTCAGATCAAAAATATGGATGAAGCCAAGGTTCTGCACCTATTGACCTCTGACGACCTCTCGCCCATGGAGCTGAACTTGGTCAGCAGAATCAAACGCGGTTTATCAAATGAGGAACAAATAGGTGAAATAGGCGAATGCCGGATGCAGCCCTATGAACTGGGGGATCGAATTCTGTTGGTATCAAATGTCTGTAATCAATGCATGGCATTGCAGCATCCGTTTTGTTCTCTGCCGCGGCACACGATTCCGGAATGGCTGCTGGAACGAGCCTACCGCCATAATATGAGCTTGACTCTTGACGAATGCGGTATCGTTTCCCTCTCGGCTTTGACGACAGTCGCTCATGCCAAGTGCTGTCCTACGAGCGTCGTTCCTTTCACGGATTTTAGCGAAGAGCGAACGGTAAATGAATCATTGTTGCAGCTGGACCTGCTGTCACAAGTAATCCGTGATTATCAATTTTATCATGAGGTCGTGTGGACGATTGAAGCAGATCTACTGCACGCAAAAAAACGGTTTTTCGGCATTACCAAAAGCGAAACGATCGAAAAACTGATCGTATATGTTTTAGAGAACTATTACAATTACGAGGGATTTTTTCTAGGTTTCTCGAAGAAAACCGCTTTATTGCAATATCTAAATGCCAGCAGCTTAAATGCTGAACAAGGTCCTCTGCAGCAAACGCTAGACATTATTCATCATCCGTTAATAGATGGATTGGGCATGAAACAAAGGATTCAATGTGCTACATATGAACACATGTCAACACCAACACCATTCTTACATGTACGAATTACCCTGAATGACACGCACTATCATTCGATTGCCAGCAGTCTGGAACATGCTCTTATTGATATATACAGTCAATATGCAGAAGGGGATACTTATGTGCCTCAGCCGGGTGTGGCTCTTCACAAGCTGTATCAATACCATGATGGATTCACTGAAAAATACCATTTTTGTATTATTGGGGGGGAGTAAACAGTGCCCCGGTACGTTTTGGAAGGAACCCATGAACGCAAGTGCCATATGTCGATTCCATTATCGGATACCGATTCGCTTTTTTGCCTGATTGATTATGCTGACCGCGCCTGGGATCGGCCCATGATTCAGGAAGAGATCAACTCATTTCTCTATCTTTATTTTGATCATGATGAAGTGGTGGTTGGACCGATATTTGACGTTACCGGAATGGGATGTCCGGCTTGCTTTCGCTTAAGAAGAAAGTGGAACGCAAGGGAACTGGAATATCAGAAGGAGCATTCGAATATCGCCTTGTTAACGCCATACCATTTGGATACCGATGTTTTGCATGAGTTGGCAGTTTGTTTACTGACAAGCAAGGAATATAACCAAGCAGGTTATCCGTATTATCGCATTGATTTTCAAGGCCATATCGAACGATATGTTTTCCGGCCGCTCTACAGATGTCCCATGTGCTGCGGGGAGTATGACCATGATGATATAAAGCGGATTGAGAGTGGGCTAAACGAAGAGTTATTTGTGGATGTATTTTCTTCATACCGATTTACGCGAGATTGGAAACTTATCGATGATACATTCTCAATTCGTAATCCGGATTCCAATTTCGTCATTTACCAAGATATAAATCTCGATTCATTGTTCTCGGTGGGATCAGTTTTTCGCATCGAGCACGACGACAGATACATTGTAGGGACAGGCACCAGTTTTCAATTCGAGAATGCCTGCCGCAAATCATATTTTGAAGCCCTGGAACGGCTTGCCGGAACGCATCCACGGGGACGCGAACGTGAAAGTGTTTGGACTGATTATTCAGCGCTGAGGAAAGAGTCGGATGTGTTGGATCCGAGAAATATTCTGGATGATGTTATTGGCATCAATGAGGAAGCGATATCCTTTACTCCGGATCGGAGTGTGCCATGGGTTGAAGCGTACTCCTGGAAGTCAAAGGGAAGCGTATATATTCCGGAGTGTTTTGTTTATTACAAATATGACCGTGATTACAAGGGAAACTCTTGCATGTTGTTCAAGGGCAATTCCAACGGCCACGCGCTTGGCGGCGGCATTTTGGACAGCGTTTATTATGCTTGTTTGGAACTTATCGAACGCGACGCTTTTTTAAATCATTGGTATTTGCAGAAGACACCTGTACAAATGGATCCAAAAACCATCGAAAATGGAAGAATCCATTATATTATCGATCGTTTAAACCGTTTGGAATATGACGTTGTATTATTTGATATTACGATGGAAACAAATATACCCACGATATGGGCATTAGCGCTAGGCCAAACGGATTTTAAGTTTGCTACCTATTCAACTTGTGCGACCAATCACCATCCTGAGGAAGCAATGTTGTCGGCTTTGCAGGAAATGCTGCTCGCATTAGAGTTTCATGACGGACATTTGGACGAGATGCAGAAGAAGGCGGAACAAGTCAAACTTGGAGGTGTCCGTCAGTTGGATGATCATCCACTGTTGTATATATTGGCGTCGGAACGGTCCTGTTTCGATTTTCTTATCCAAAGTTCTATTATACGTTCCATTAAAGAGTCATTTCCGGCCTTTTACGCTAAAAAGAATGACAAAGTCGACGTGAAACGGGCAGTGCATGGATTACTTGATACACTGCTTCAACTCCATGGAGATGTGATTATTGCACGTCAAACCCCGGAGGGATATCTGCCGCTTCAATTGGAGTGCGTAAAAGTTCTTGTCCCGGGAATGCAGCAGCTTTGGTTTGGCGAGCAAAACCGGATTGTGAATCGGGCACGATTGAAGCAAGCAAGTGAATTTTGGGGGATACAGGAGCGGAAACTAAACGAAGCTCCACATCCGTTTCCATGAAATGTAAGCAAAGGAGCAAATACCAATGAGACTCTCACCTCTGTATATTTATCGAGAGACCCATTTTCCTCTAGCATACGTTCGGCCTTTTTTGGGGGATCTCGGTTTGGAATACGAGCGGCTAATGGAGCGCCTTGATGATCTGGTTCACGAGATTCACAGGCTTACCTCGCTGATGGAAGCCGAGATCAAGCTGATACCGGATGATCAAGACAGGCGAGCTGCAATTAACTTTAAACGTGATTTGTTTAATATGCGCAGCAGTGCTTCCGATAAGTTTTGCTTGTTGCAAGATGCATTTTCACAAGAGACAAGGGTAAATATCAAAATCATTTTAAACAAACTAGATCAACTATCCGCCGAGCAGGCTGAGCTCCATGCGGAATATGAAAAAACATATCTGATGGAAAGAAGATGGATACAGCAAGTTTATCATGACGACATGGAGTTGCGGAATGCATTGATTTTGTTGAATTCCGCCATCTTTAAAAACCTTGAGGCATACCTGTGCACCGATATAGACAAGCATAACCGACAGCTGCGCAAATTGGATTATGTGCTGCTCCGTTTCCTCACTAGAGCCGTCATGAAGACGAGCCCATTTGCCAACCTTACCTATTCAGGTGTGGGTTCCTTTAGTAAACCTGCAGCTTCGGGAAGAAAACGGCTCTATCCAAGAATCAATGACGCTATATTACTACGCGTCTTTGACCGAATTTGCCTTTTTCCAAAGATTGCCGAGAAATTATCGTATCAACTGAATGACACCTTGATGGAAAAGGAAGGGAAATATTATATAACCGTACTGAAGGATGGAGAAAAAAAACGAAAATTGTACAAAGCAAGTCAGCAGTTATGCGTATTACCGGTGAATCCCGCTATTGCATCTTTGTTTGCCGAACTGAAAAAAGCGGAACAATTGCCATATCATCACATTTTGGAGTGCCTGAACAAGAACGGGGTCGAGAAGGAAAAGTCAATGAAACTGATCTTCTATCTCATTGAAAACGGGGTACTCGAACGAACGTTATATATGAATGGACAAATGGAAGATTTGGTAGAGGAACTTCTGATCAACTTGCGTAAATTGGAATTCGATCATCCCTGTTTATCCCAATTAAGCCGCCTACAAATTTTGTTGATGGGACTGAGAGACAAGATGGGCAGCTACAGTTGTTTGGAAGAAGTCTATCAGCTAATAGAACGAGTGACCAGACCTTTCGGCTTGAATTTTGAGCGTCGCGACATGCTTTACATAGACGGGATCGACGAGACCCACCAAACCCAAAACCGATCGGGAGAACGAAATTGGCAGCAGCCATTGGCTGATTTTGAATGGATGACTATGGCTTTTGACGTGACGCTTAAGATGAGATACAATGCCAGTCTGTTTTTTAAAGAACGATATGGATTGGACTGGGCACCAAATAACGCGCAAGAAATGTCCGGTGTTTTGCGGGACTTGGCGCAGGCGCTTTTTTTTGATCAAGAGTTGTTTGAAACTGGCCGGGGACGATTTAAGGAAGATAGTCATTTTGCTAGCGACAAGGCAAATCAGCTCCACCAAATGGCAAGAATGATCATAAACCATCTGAAATCGCAAATGGGTTCGGCAGAAATCAGCCTTGACGAAGATTTCGTCAAGCCCATTGTGAAGGGGATCCAAGACGTGATTGGCGGCGAACTTATTTCTCACTCTTTTTTCGTTCAATGCTCGGAAGAAAAGATGGTCGTAAACCATATTTATAAAGGATATGGCATGTTCTTCGCCAGGTTTTTAAAGTATTTGAATTTTACGGACGACGATTATGAGTCATATGTTCAGGATTGTTTTGAGGATAAAGGAATCACCGACATCCGGAATACGTTTGGGTTTAACGCGAATTTACGAAAATCTGTCGTCAAGCAGGCGTTCCAACTCCCGATCTCGACTGAAAACGGTTCGGATGGGGCGCTCACTTGGAGGGATCTCGGATTAAAGTACAATGACCACACCAACTTGCTTGAATTTTATGAAAAACAAAGCGGAGAAGTAATCCGTCCGCAGTTCTTGGGGACCCTCACGCTTTTGGCAACTCCCCCGATATTAAATGTATTTGATACGCTTGCATCGCACGGAACGCTGTATTTTGACTTGGGCGAAGTATTGATTCAGGAGCAATTACAGGCCGGAGTAAATCAACCCGTAAGCAAAATTCCCAGAGTCTCCATGGCTGAAGGGAACTTAGTGTTATCTAGGGCCAAATGGGTCATTCGTACGGCAGATTTGATTGGGGCATGCGGTAACGTAGGTAAGCATTTCGAAACATGGTGCAAGATCGTCGCATTTTGTGCACAACATGATATTCCTAGGCAATTTTACTTGCGACCCTATACCATCGATCTGTCTCAGATGGAAAATTTGTCAGACAGAAAACCGCAGTTTATCAATTTATCTTCGCCGCTTCTGTTTCACTTGTTGATGCAGATCATCGAAAAAAATGACTATATCCTGATTGAGGAGGAACTTCCGGCCATCGGCAGCGATCGCAATTCTGTAACCGAATATATTTATGAAATAACACATAACGGGGGGGAAGAACAATGGAACTCAAAAGCCTGCAATGCTTTCTCTACGACAACGATGCACTGAACCAGTTGATTCGCAAGACGGTTGCTTTTCTAAATGAAAATGATATTCGCGATGTCATCATTCAAAAGGATTGGGTGCAGGGATTTCATCTGAATCTCACGTGGGCGGCCGCTGAAAATGTTATGGGACTCGAAAATCATATCTCTTCCTTATTATCTGGAAACGACTCCCGATATGGGGAGCAGGATTATGATCGGTTCGAAGTTATGATGGAGACGCTCAAGAAAATGGAAGGTTACCAGGGAGAAGTTTTGCCTTTAATGAAAGATGGGTCTGTTTTGAATGTGACTTCTGCTGAAGTGCTAAAGAAAAATCCGTTGTGCGGGCCGCATATCAATTTACAGGTGGAAAAGCTGAAAACGGAAATACTACGCCGAATTTATCTTGATTGGACGGAGTACAGCCTAGAACAGCAAAACATGGAGATAACAAAAGTGTTTTTTATTACGTCACAGCTTAGTCCAGGTGGAATTCGTTACGGATATTTATCTCTCAGATCGAATTTCGAGTATTTCAAGCAGCAGTTGACTGAATTGAAAAATAAAGATCGTGCTGCCGCATATTATACCTCCATTCATAGCCGCACCGAAGCTGAGCAGGAATTCATTCAAAATGGGGTGGCCGAATTTTTGAACGAGGTCTACGACAACGAGCCTTTTTTCAACAATATGAGGGATCTGATTCAACGGCTGCAGCATGTTTATTCTGAAGCTTTTGAGGCCGGGGAGTTATACGTTAAGGAGATGCATTTTGGCGATGATTTCTTGGATCGACATCCGAACGCTTCCGAGTTTCATAAAGCATTTTTCACGAATCCCGAATTTCTCAAGCAATACCGCTCCAAGGAGTTTATCGTTTACCGGTTTATCGCCAGCACCATTTATTCACTACTGCCTTTATTAAGCATATCTCCGATCAGAAAGCAAAAAATTACTGGGATGGTGGCGGACAGCGTAGAGTCCCATTTTTCGACGAATTGGCTGGAAGTCTACAATGATATGGCGCGCAAGCTGGAGGCGTAACTTATGCCCAATTACATAGTGAATAACCGTAACCAACTGTACATCTACAACGGGCAAGGGCTCTTTCAAATTGCTCTCAAACCGGAGGTGCAGCAAAAATTCAAGGCGATGCTGGGAGGCGAAGATGCCGGAGTTATAGAGATAGACGATACGATTGCAGCCAAACTTTTAAAAGGGAAACGGACGGAGTCAGCGATGGATGGGGCTCAAGCTGCTGTTGCGGCAACGATGGTAATGGAAAGAGATCTGCACTCAAAGGAGATGCGTTATGTTCATCTGGGCCCAACAAGCGGAGTCCTTGCTACATGTTTCTCGAACGAAAATCTTAAGGAACTTCGGGCTGATGATGCGGCTGAAAAAGCAGATCCCATACTTGACCTGTACGTACGGCACTTTTTGAAATGGAGTGAGGGAACGGCGGATCGTTCTGGCCACAAAAGATTTCTTGTCGATCTTCAGCAGTCCCACATTATACGTGAAATCCAGCTTCTATCCGATTTTCCCCTTGTTGAGATCGATGTATCTAAACAAGGGTGGAGCGAGCGACAGGATCCAATGGAGCAATTAACCAGGCTGGAGACGTTGGAAAGCAGGCTTGTTCATCACTTTGTTCCCGGCGATCAGACTTGGAATCAAATTCCTTACAAGATCGCAGTTTCAACTAATGAAGCGTATTGCGTCGGTGAGAGCCAAATCAATGAGATTATTCGGTGTAGTTACCTGAATCTGGAGCATGTTCTTTCAGGGGTCTACCCAGTCGGTAAATGGGTTGTGTGCGAAAACTTGCAGCAAATGGTAGAGAAATGCGCGAGGTTATTGTTTGAAGTGGTGGATCGCTCCGAGATGGTCCGATATGATGTTCCATTTCGTACCATAAAAAGCTTGATTGGCAGAGCTGCCGTTTATTCCATGATTCATCACTACATACCGGAATGCGAAGAGACATTGACGATCGAAATACAGCATCATTGCGGGCTGGACATCTACGGAATAACAGCGATCCAATCCGGCCGCGCATGTACGCAGACACAGTATGGAACTAATCCCGAGCTTTTGTTGAATAATGTTTTGCAGCACTACTTTGCGCTTCTTTTTCAAAATATGATACAAGTCAAAGAGGAATCGGAATTAGGCAAAATCATTCCATTGCAAATGGTTCCCGCATACCTCCCGTGTGGGCGGCACGATCTAATAAAACAAGCGCTGAATTCTTACTTCCATGTCCGCGAATTGCGGTCAGATATTTTTGCGCAAGCCAATATTCAAGTGGTTAATCTTGTTGAAAAGCAGGTGCAAACATGAAGGAAGTCGCGCTTTATAACAATGACAGTGAATTTTTGCGAAATGTCATAAAGGGATTGGGCGCAGCAGGGATTCCCTATCGATTGGTGGATTCCTACGATGAGTCTCTCCAATTGTTGTATGTACTGGCCGATAATCTGCAAAATGGAGAACTGATGAAAATATGCGCCTTCAGATGCCAAGTCTTTGCATTCCGCGTTGTAATGGATACGTTGGTTGTCGGACCGTTTCGCAAGTCCAATAGGGACAGTTGTCCGGGATGCCTGGAGATGCGTTTAAAGCAGCCGCATTACGAAACCATTTTGAGCGTGACTTCCGGAATGACTTTACCATACATGCTTGACGATAGGTATCTCTCGTTTGTCGTCGATTTCATCAAGCTGTATGATCAGGTTCCGGTTTTGCTCGATAGATATGTAAACCGTTGCGAGCATGTGAATTTCGCTGCCTATCGGATCACGAATTACCATGTTATGCAAGATGAGTTCTGTCCTGTATGCGGGCAGTTCATAGAGGACGAGCAAAGCTTTGACGGGCGGCTGCAAAGTATTTTTAAGAGACAGGCCAAGGAATACCGACAAAACCCCGAACTCGATATCACATCATTAAAAGAGGCGTTTATCGATCCGAATACGGGTATTTTTCGCAGGCAGTTTAGGGAGCTGCGCTCCAAATACGTCGAATCGAGCGGAGTGGAGATGAAGGTGTCGCCTACTTATACAGAAGCCGGTTATGGACGGAATTACTCTCGAACCTCAGCGGCGAAACTAGGCTTTCTGGAAGGGATTGAGAGGTATTGCGGGATTTTCGACCGGCGTGCCCGCTCCACACTTTATCAATCCTACGCAGAGCTTGGGGACCGGGCTATTAACCCGGTAGTTTTCGGCTTGCACGGGCACGAGGAGATGAACCATCCTCATTTTGATTTAAAAGTTTATAACGAGTATCTCCCCATTTATTGGAAATACGCATATTCCTGCAAGGAACAGCGGAAAATGCTGGTCCCGGAACAACTCGTTTTTTTTGGGGATGCATTTTACCGCCGCGATGGCAACCGTTTTGCGTATGACAGCTCGAACGGAATGGCTCTTGGCGGCTCGTATGAAGAAGCGGTTCTTTATGGGCTGCTTGAACTTATAGAGCGGGATCATTTCCTTTGCGCCTGGTATAACCGATTAGAGCTACAGGAGATCGACGTAAACGGCAACTTGTCGCCGGAATTGGAACGATTGTTGTTTTATGCCCGGTTGGAAGGCATCGAAGTGCATTTTTACGACATTTCGATGGAACTTGGCATCCCGAGTGTCTGGGCGCTTGCCTACAATAAAAATCCGCAAGCGCAGATGAAATCATACAATGCGGCTGCCGCTCATCTGGTCCCGGAAAAGGCCGTCGAATCCGCCGCTTTGGAGGTTTTAACGTCGCTGCCGATTTACGAATATTTGCTTGCGACTGACGAAAGAGTACGCCAGCGTGTTGCGTGGTTGGAGGGGAATCCGGAGGGGGTTACGGAATTTGAAGACCACGTGCTGTTTTATGCCAGCGCATCCAACGCCGAAAATCTGGCATTTGTTTTGCGTGAACATGAGGCTGTGCCGTTCCATGAAATCTATCGGAGATTGAGCCTGAAAGGGAAGTTCGCCAATCCGGATTTAAAAGAAGATGTGGAGGAGCTTATCCAGCAGGTCCTGCGGTTTTACATGGACGTACTGATCGTTAATGTCACACCTCCTCACATTGAGCAATCAGGTTTATGCGCGGTGAAGGTGATTGTTCCAGGCATGCTGCCGATGACTTTTGGCAATCAACATAAACGGATTATACCTGACCGCTTGTTAAGGGAACGAAAGCGAAGGGGACTTTCCGAAAAATTTACTGTCAATGCGGCTCCGCATCCATTCCCTTGAGTTAAGGATGGCCAGGCAAGAACGTTTGTCATAATTTGGTGAATTGCACGTATGGAGGAGGAAAAAGCTCAATGACTTGGGAGACGCGTTATGTTTTCGTTCATGATTATGAGCTGCACGACGAACTGATTCTTCGAATCGGAACATATTTGCAAAAGCTGACGCATGCCGAAAATCTGCAAAAGTGGTTTTTCCTTAGGTATTGGGAGGGAGGTCCTCATATACGTTTAAGGTGGCTGGCGGAGAGGGACGTTCAGCCGGATGACGAAATTTTGACCATGGTACGGCAGTTTCTGGCCGAGCATCCGCCATTGGTGCGGCTAACCAAGGAGAAATATTATCAGAATCATAAATTCGACGGTTCGCCGCTGGAACATCATGCTCTTCCTTGGTATGAACATGGGCAGATGGTTTCCGCGGATTATGAACCGGAATATGACCGCTATGGCGGTCAAGCGCTGATGCCTTTGACGGAACATTTGTTTATGGTTTCAAGCCGGTATGCACTTGATGTTATCCTGGCCACGCGATCTAATCCTTCAAGTATCAGGCTAATCTACGCTTTAGCCATATTGAAGCGATTGAGCGGCGAAGTATGGGAACAAGGGATGCTGGAGATAGAACTTTCCGAATTTTACCACAATTGCATGCAAAGCTGGGTTCGGCTTTATTCCATTCAGGATCTCCAATATGCGGATATTCTGCTGAACAATTGCCGCCGTCAAGCCGCTTCCATTCGGAGCATCGTGGCATGTTTGTCTACGGATGCGTCGTACCTGTCTTTTCAGGATGGATTACTGGCAGGTCTGGGTCAAATCATGAATGCCGTACATGACAACAAAAAGTTTCGCTCGATTTTGTTTTCGCATCTGCATATGTTTTTAAACCGCTTAGGTGTCGCCCCTGAATATGAGTGTGCCGTGTACTACATTTTAAGGGAGCTGGGAGGGGAACTGCATGACGGAGCGCACATTCGCAAATCATCTGGAGCAATTTGATTATGAAGATTTGTTCACCGACTTGATGAAATCCGAACAAAGATCCGTTGCGTGGCGCGCATATTACGGACCGCGTGCAGATTACACGTATCCCGATCCGGCGGATAAAGTGCAGGCCAGCTGGCCGGAGGTTTCATTATCGGATATACCGCTGCAGCAAGTCCATCATGATGTGCGGCTTGTAGATTGCCTGCGTGCCAGACAGTCCAATGTCCTAAGCGCTATGGGAGAACCCTGGCATTTGTACGATCTCGCCGCATTGTTATCTTTGGCAGCAGGAGAGCGTGGGCAAACCAAAACAATCAACCACTCCGATGCGTCTGAAGCGGCCGACGTTTCTATGCGTACCTATCCATCCGGAGGTGCGCTATATCCGGTAGATCTCTATATTTATGTACGCGATGTTTCGGATCTTGCAAAAGGATTTTACATGTATGTGGCGGAACGCCAAGCGCTTTATCAAATACGGGAAGAGATCACCGAAAGTGAACTTGCCGGGCTTTTTCCCATGACGACTTTCCAAATGGACGCTAATAACTCATTTGATAATACTGCCTTTATTGTAATGTTGGTAGCGAATCTGGAACACAGCTTTCCTAAGTATGGACGGCTATCCCATCAGCTTGCTTTGATCGAGGCCGGGCATATCGGTCAAAATCTGCAGCTCGTCGCAACGTCCATGGGCAAACATTCCTTGCCGTCATGCGGATATTTTGCGGATAAAATCGCAGAAATGTTGTGTGTTGGCAAAAACATGTACAAACACATTGTTTACTGCATGTTTTTGGGCTGAGAGGAGGTTCGCATATGTTGAATCCATTTTATCGGATCGAAAATGTAGAAGACGGGCTTGCGGTGTGGAATATCTACAGGAACGAACCCGTGCTGAAAGTGACAGGCAAAAGCGTGAAGTTCCTTCATCAGGCCGCAGAATACCAAGATGTAACCGAAGCGAATACCGAATTGAAGCGCAAACTCAGCCAGCGGGGAATCTTCCTAGATGTAAAGAGGGCAAACATGTATAAAAAATTATTGATGTGGACGGAGGAATTTGAATCTGTCATAGACCGTTACAAAAGCTCCGAAGTCATTATTCGCTGTTTGCAGCAAACCGATATCCGGATGTTGGCAAGCGCAGGGCAATCCATTTTTGAAAAAACCGGATTAACTGCGTTTTCCGGCAACACTAATGCAACTTATATCCATTATCTTGTGTTTTATGACAGCAAGGAGGCATTACAGCGATTAGTCAAACTCATTGACCGCAGATATTGTTCTACGTTGTTCTTGTGTAAAACTAATGAAAACGAAATATTGGAAATCGGGCCATGTTATCCGATCACGGCATCTTTCTGTTTTGACTGTTTGATCGATAACTTGGATCGATACCGTGTTATTTACACAAGAGTAAACGAGTGCTTGCCCGCAGAAATGCTGGAAAATGAGTATTTAAAAGCAATTATGGACTACTACACGTTGTTCATGACGACTTTGGCGCAAACACATGAACGTAAAATTCTCATTGAATACGGCAGCTGCTCCAGCACTACGGTGATTCCGCCGCGCAGTCCTCGCTGTACCTGCTATATTGAAAGTCAAAGCGGAAGCTTTGCCGATACTTAGCATTCGAAAGGAGATGCATATGGAAGAAACCTTGCTCAGGGACCATAATGAATTCTTTGCGTATAAGGACTTTTTCGAGCTGCTCGAAAAATATAAGCAAAGATCCGTTGCATGGCGTGCGCATTTTGAACCGCGAGATCTTGTGCAGGATGATTATGCGCCAACCTATACTTATGAACAGTTAGTCCCGTTGACCAGGGATTGCCAAGAGGATGAATTAGTGCGGAAGCAGCTGCTTGACGTCTTGCAAAACAGGCGCTCCGATACGTTCGGGGAGGGGAGAAGCAAATGGAAGCTGAGCGACTTGTCGAAGCTGCTTGCTTTTGCGGCAGGTACCCGTCCAACGGATGTGTTCGTGCCGGAAGCAAGCGATCCTATCCATTTCCGGACTTACCCATCGGGAGGAGCCATGTACTCTGTTTTATTGTTTTTAATTACGAAAGGAATCGAAGGGCTGCCGGACGGACTGTATCGGTATGGGGCAGAAGCAAACGCGTTATACCGCTTTGGCGATCCCGTCAGCCAGGTGGAGATTGAACAGCTGTTTCCCGTAACTCAATTTCGGCTTTCTGCGCAAGCGGACTCGTTGACGGAGTCCCCGGTTTTTATTTTTTTCGTATCCAATTATCGTTACTTGTTTCAAAAATACGGCTTTGCTTCTTATCCATTAAGCCTTCTTGAAGCCGGGCATATCTGTCAAAATATTCAATTGATGTCCACGGCGCTCGGCAAATCATCCCGCCCCGTTGCCGGACTATTCGCGGATCGGATCGAGAAGTTGCTAGGCATAAGAAATAGAAAATATTTACATTGCGTGTATAGCGTGATACTGTGGTGAGGTGAGGGTACGGCATGCGAAACCCGTTTTATTGCCTTGATAAATATGCAGATAGTTGGGCGATTTTTAACGTATTTCGTCCATCCCAACCGGTGGCCTTATTAAAAAATGTAGTAGTTGAGGATCAGCTTCTAACGCTATTGGAGCAAGGGACAACGGCACCTGAACATGATTGGCTTCGCCGGCTGAAAGCTCGTGGAATCTTTATTGAGGAACATGAATCGGACTTTTACTCCATTTTACGAGAGGTTATAGGACATGCCGAGGGAATTGATCCTTTTGCGTTGTCTGAGCTTGTCTTGACTGAACTGCGCCATTCCAATTTTCAGGTCATCGGCGATCCTTGCGGGTTATTAAACGGCCTGCCTCAACCTTCCGGCAATGTGCGGCTGGCAGATCAAATTTTGCACTACGTTGTCACGTACCATAACCGCAGTGAATTAAATTATATACTGGGAAGCCTGAAATTGGATCATGCCAAAAGCCTGATTTTATGCAGAATGGAGGAAGGGAAATGTACGGAATTTGGCCCCGTTTATCAAGTGGAACCAGGGTTGTGCATACCGTGCCTTATTGAAAAACAGGATTCTTATAAGATTATAGGGGTGATTGACCGATTCAACCTGCCTCATCAATTTCATCTTAAAGAATATGTGAAAGTCCTAGTCGATATCTATTCATCTTATACCGTCCGCTTAGGGCAGCTTCACGAACGCAAAATGCTGATCGCAGACCATCGATTAAGTTTAACTTCCGCAATGAATCCAATTTGTTTTGATTGCAAGTGCATGAATGATGCCAAATGGGGTGAGGAAAATGGAGCTTTTGCAGTTCAATGAAGTTTCCAAGAGGTTTAGCAAAAAGAATGTTCTTGAAAATGTTTCGTTTACGCTGCAGGCCAACGAATGTGCAGCGCTTATCGGTCCTAACGGCAGTGGGAAGTCTACCATTATCAATTTAATGCTTGATTTACTGACTCCCGACGGAGGCAGCATCAAACGCAATTACCGTCCGACGCATGATGTTGGCGTCATGTTCCAAAATGACTATTTCCCCGAGAATCTTAGGGTGCGTGAAGTACTTGATCTTCATCAAAGTTATTATGGAGTCAAAAATCTTGTGGATGAAATTCTGCAGTCAACTGAATTATCAAGTGTCGCCAAAAGCAATGTGTTCAGTCTTTCCGGAGGGCAAAAGCGCAGATTATCGCTGGCGATTGCTTTGTTGGTCGCCCCCAAGCTGCTTTTCCTTGACGAGCCGACCAACGGGATGGACGTTCAGTCGCGGGAACTGTTTTGGAATCAGATTCAGCAGTTAAAGAAATCCGAAAGAACCATTTTTGTCACGTCGCACAATCTGGACGAACTGAATGATTATTGCGATCGTTTCATTTTCCTGAAAAACGGTGTGATCGTTAAAGATATCACCAAGGCTGAAATGCGGAATGAACGCATGCTTGTCATCGCGAGTCCAACTCCCGATACAGTTCATGCCGTTTGCCGTAATTACGGCGGCAGGATGGCCGAAGATATATTATTCGTTCCTGGAGCGGCGGTAAATGACCAACTGTTATCTTATTTGCAGGAGCAGCAGGTGAATTATGCAGAACGCTTTAAAGATGTAAAGGATGTGTACAGGGAAATTTATATGCAGGAAGGAAGCGGCGAGAAAGCAAGCCGTTAAACAAGATTTGAACTAAAAAAAATGACTGTTTAAAGCAACTTGAGGGGGATGCCTATGCTCAACATCGTTAAATATGAGATTTTTAAGGTGCTTCGGAATAAACGATTTGTATTTTTTACGATGGTGGTTCCGCTTGGGTTTTGGATCTTCCTTGCTCAAACAATGGAGCCGAATCAAACGGAATATCATGATCAATTTCTTGTTTGGCTGGCTACATTGGCTACTACGTTTGCTACCGTAGGTTCAGGAATCAATACGTTGAGCACGCGCGTGGCAAGATCCAAACCGTATATTCGCAAGGTGCTGGTTACGACCCCATATTCCCCGGCCAAGTTTATTATTGTGACGGCATTGGTACAGGTCCTTTTAAACCTTGTCATCGAATTTGTCATCATTGCGTTTGGCATGATATTTTACGGGCTACACTTCAGCATGGATTTGTTTGCCACGGAACTGATTTTGTTGTATTCCAGTGTCTTTTACGTATTGCTTGGAATTTGTTTGGGTTTTATTTTCGATGTTGTCACGCTGCAGACGATTTCCTTCCCTTTGTATGTGCTGGTAATGTCAACAACAATCACTTCCGTTGGATTTTTCCATGTACCAGAATTTATGACATACGTGCAACGGATTTTTCCCGGCTATTATACCAATCAAGCCATTGCCTCGTTGACGAATCCCGCTACCTTGATGACGAATCTGCTGATTATTATGGGATATCTTGTGTTGGTTGCGGTGATCGCGTATTTCGTTTACCGTTACAAGTCCAATGGCGCTGTTCGTGAGACCGCATGACGGGCACATGGACATTAACGGAGTTACAGCAAACAAGGCGTACTCTCCATGCTTGGCCCGAGATTGCAGGGAAAGAAGAGAGAACCAGAAAGTTCGTCAGGCGATTTATTGAGAATAGAACGTCAAAAATTAATATTCTTTATGATGGAGATAATGGGGTAATCGCCCAATATGATGCAGGGGGAAACGCGCCAACCGTTGCATTTCGCGCCGAGTTGGACGGGTTGCCCCTGCTTGACGGGAAGCAAGTGGATTATCGCAGCAGGAATGAAGGCATGCATCATGCATGCGGGCATGACGCTCACATGACTATTTTGTTATATTTCCTTCTATACGTGGATTCCTTAGAGGAATGCGATGCCAATGTGCTGTTTGTGTTTCAATCTGCGGAAGAAGTGTTTGCTGGCGCCCGCGAGCTGCTGCCGATTCTGCAGCCTTTAGGGATTGATTACATGTATGCTCTGCATGTTACTCCCAACTTGTATGCAGGTTATTTTTCTCTGCGTCCAGCAAAAATGATGGCCGGCAGCCTTACGATTGAGATTGCGGCAGATCTCGTTCATGGTCATGCGGCGGAAAATTCCGGGATAACGGATCTGCTGGCAGTGATAGACCGATTTTGCAAGGAATACAATCAGGGGAATCAGAGATGTATAGTAACACATGTCAACACAAATGGTTATTATAACGTTACAGCCAGCGAATTGAAGATGTATGTTAACTTTCGCTCGGAAGAAACGGCGAACAGCCGTATTGGCCTGCAACTGCTTCAATCCTGCATTGCCGGTCATCCGTGGGTTCGGGACATGGAAGTAACGGAAATATCCGCGTATCCTGCTTTGTATAATGATGAAACTTTAACGACGCTAACCACAAGCGTTTTCAAAAAGCGTTTTGGAGACCAATGGGTTCTGGAATGTCCTTTTTTGTTCTCGAGTGACGACTTTTCATTTTACGGCGATTTGCCGGGAATTAAGACATGTTATTATTTTATCGGATCTTACCTGGGTGATGAAATCAAAGTTCATACGGAAACGTTTGATATTGATGAAAAATGTCTGCTGTATGGATTGGAGAGCTTCAAGGTGATTCTTAAGCTGGTACGGCATCTGAAGCGATCAAGCTAAGAGTCCGATCGATTTCTTCGAAAACACTGTTCTATTAGCTGCACTCCGCCCTTCATCGAATTCGCTTCCGTGCTTGCCTTCTGATTGATTACGATTGGACATGTCATAGGCGCATATTTGCAGGAATATAGTTTAAATGTCCATACAGGCGCACCAAGTCTTCGAGATTATGCTTGAATGGACGACGGGAAGAAGGGAGGAGCTTAAGTGAATTTCAACAAGAAAGAGCAGTTTCTAAACAAGCGCATTTGCGGTCTTTGGTTAATCTGGATTGCCTTTATCATCCTGGCTAGCGCAGCCTTTGGAGGACGGCAGCAAATACTTCCAGAAATATTTTATCCGGGTTATGTGCTGGGGATCATTTTTATATTAAACAACAAAAGCGTGTACCGCATGTTTTCTTTCGGGCGGCCAACGCAGTTCCAGAAGCGGATGACGTTCGTTTCGATTCTTTTTATGATGGTATTGATGGTGCTGATTTCCGGAAAGTATTACGCTCACCATGATTACAGGATGGTCTGGTTAGGAGCGTTTTTGGCAATTGCGCTGCATTTTATTCCCTTTTCAACCGTTCACGGCAATGTGATGGTACTCCTGGCTATTCCTCTATTTATTAACGCTATGGTAGGATTTAGTTCTCCTAACATCCCTTTTCGGGAAATCGCTTATGTGGATGCGCTCATTAAATTCATTTTCGGAGCAGTTCTTTTTCGCTCAAAAAATCCCTTGCGCGAAAGCAGGCTTCTAACGCGACGATAACCAAGCTCGAATTGGAATTCTTGTATCGATATAGAAGCGAATGGGTTTAGATAAGCGAATGAACTTGAACAGGAGGTTATCCGTGGGATATTTGCTCCATGTATTAGCTGTGGGAGGGTTTGGCCATGATTTTGCCCGCCAGCTTGGTTTACGGACCGAGCCGCTAGGAATAACGACGTTATCAGCAGATACAACCCGCATTGATCCATTAAGCATCCCTGATGCCAACCTGAACATATTGGCATTATGGCGTTATTCTCCTGGCTTGCTGCGGCAGCTCGACGAATATGCGTTTTTGAACAAAAAGCCGTGGTTGCCAGTTGTCTATAACCATCCATTTATTGAAGTCGGGCCTGTAATTGTGCCCGGGGCCGGACCGTGTTATTCATGTTACAGCGAGCTGGTGTTAAACAATTCACCCACAGCCGCTTATATGAGGCAGGTTTATGCCTATTACGATGGTTCACCCGATACTGGCCCAAAAGGATTTTTACATGCATTTGCTGGGTGGGCCGCTGCGATCGTAGCGCGTCTACCGCAGTGTATTGCGGGAAATGAGCTGCCGGGCGGTTGGGTCTGGAAAATGCACGTGGTCAGCAGGAAACTATATCAGTACCCAATACGTTCCGATATTGGTTGTGATCGCTGTTTGCCGCGATTTTCGTGACTTGGGAATTCTATTCATCATCTCGATATTGGTGAGGAGGGTCAGGGTGCCATGGATTCTCGTATAACGGTTAGCCGCATGGGGCGTATTGTCCAGCAAGACCCGCAATTTCACTTGCCTAATCTGCCCCGTTTTCCGTCTGCATTTGCAGTCATTCCCACTTCAGATGTTGTCATTGTTCACGGTGGAGAGGAACTGGCGGTGTTTCGCGGTCGGGCACGGGATGTTCTAAACCGCTTGCTGCCGATGTTGGATGGCACACGCGATATTGGTCAAATATGCGGATCATTCCGGGAGTTTTCTTCTCAGGCGGTGATCGACTGTATCGCACTGCTTTACATGCGCGGACTATTGGAGGATGCCGCGGCCGACGGAACATGGGATTTATCGTCACTGGATCAAGAAACGGTATTTTACTTTCAGCGGCAGCTTGATTCCACGCGGATTCATGCCAGCAGCTTGCAGGGAATCAAGAAATTAAAGGAAACGCATCTAGGGGTATATACGAACATTTCGGATTCTTATTTGCTTCGGGAAGGACTTTTGCAGGCGGGGATTGGAGAAGTATCGCTTCAGGACTTTGGCGTCGACATTCGGCTTACGAACGAAACATTCGTATTGGCTGCTGTGAACGGAAACCTGTCGGAACTTGAGATCCGGAGGTTGGCGGATGTATGTGCAAGGCAGGAGATTCCCTGGCTACTTAGCTTAACATGCGGGCATATGGGAATGCTGGGGCCATATTTTGAACGTTCTGAAACAGCCTGTTATGGATGTTTTGAAGAGCTGCTGCAAGGAATGGCGGATTTCACAGGCGATACGCCAAGCCTTGTGCATGACATCGATATGTGGATACAGTATACGATTCTTGAAGTTTGCAATTTTTTATCCGGACTTGGACCTGCTATTACTGGAATGGATTTTATGGTATTGAATCTGGCCGATTGGCATGGATATAAGAGGAGAGTGCCCAAACGCCCAGGGTGCCCTCATTGTCTTCCCATGGCAGATGTGAAGCCCGGTCTGCCTCCATTACCAATGCAATTTGAATATGAGGTGCACTTTCCTTCCGGGCATCTCAGCACGCCAAAGGCACATCAGGCTCACTATAAGCCGAGTAATTTGGCTTTGGCTCAAGTGTTCAAGACGTATGCCGATATCCCTGCCATCCCGTTGGGAGAACGGAAGATTCCGAAAGGGGAAGGCCGCACTGTTTGCGAGATGATCTATCATCCTCTGCAGGAACAAGGGGAAGCAGAACTATCGCTGGATTATTTGTCTTCCATCCTGTTATGTGGAACGGGGATCCGTGGCACGCTTCAGCTTTCAGAAGCAGGCGAAACGAAAGTGCAGCGGTATGCCCCCACCGGCGGCAACTTGGGGTCAGTGCAAATTTATATCATATCATTTGGCGTGAGAGACTTGGCAGCCGGAATATATTATTATCATCCATGGCAGCACACATTAAGTGCTCTCGTTTCCATAGGTGAACCGTCTGCTGTTAACCAGGCTGTAACTGGGACAAGCGATAGTTTGCCGGATGCCATCATCGTGACAACGGGGGCGCTGGAACGCGTTCAAGCGAAGTATTCGGCGTTTGCTTTTCGTGTCATACACCTCGATGCCGGGGTTGCCCTCGCCCAGATGCAGCTTGCAGCCGCCGCATGCGGCATCGCATTCAGGCCTCTCTCAGAGTGGAGGGAAGCCAAACTGGTTGATTTATTGCAGATTGAGCCGATGCAAGAACCGATCACCGGAGTTTATATGCTCGGAAGGGGGGCAATCTAAAATCGATTCTTACACAATGATTAGGGCTATGATTCGCGAGAACCTGCAGTTAGGCTGCAAGGAAAAGAAGGGATTTGCAGGAGTTGCCGCAGAATTACCGAGAAGCTCGGGCAACGGCAATGAAGACATGATGGCTTCCCGCCACCAAATAGCGTTACCCGTCTGTCACGAGCAAGGAAAGCATTTGGCTGATGTTCTTAATGCCCGCGTATCCGTCCGCAAATATGCAGAGGTTGATGTTGGTCTTGGAGATTTGGGGACAATTTTGCGAGCAGCCAAAAAAGGTGATTTGAACGATTGGTCCAAGGAAAACGAATTAGGAGTGGAGTTGAATTTTTATGTCATCGCACGTAATGTCGAATCCCTCTCACGCGGGCAAATTTGCCGTTATGATTCTGCGGCGCATAAACTGGAACTGATTGGATGTTCAGACCCTCAGGAGGAAATATGCACACTTCAAGAGGAGTTTTCCTGCGCTCCCGCGATCATCGCCGTTTGCGGCTCTATGGCCCGCTCCGTAGCCGAATATGGTGCTCATGGTTACAGGCAAATCCTTACACGCGGCGGGGCTGCTGTGCAGCGGGCGGCAACGGTTGCCATTTCTTTAGGTTATGTTGGATGTATTTTTGCGGGCTTATACCAGCGGCCGCTAAGGGAAGTCGTCGGAATTGACGGTTACCATGAAACCCAACTGTTGGCTTATTCATTTGGTCGGCCGTGAAATGTATGGAGATTAATCCAGTCATTGCAATGGATGCGACCGGTTTACGGAATAGTATGAAGTACACCTAATGGTATGGAGATCATTCAAGAAGTATACGAAGTTCCGAAAAATTCTGCGGAGGAAGTATATATGGAAGGTTACTGGTTATTATCATAGCCATATCCTATTCAATTTTGCGTCACTACATGCTTGGACACGACAGAGAAGGTCTGTGGGGAACGGGAAAGAAGATCGAAATCTGGGGGAAAGTGCTTCTGCTGCTTGCGGCGCTGCCAATCGCATTTTCCATCATATATCATGAAGGCCGCGAGAGCCAAACGATAAAATGGTTTTGGTTTTTCCTGATTACCGCTGTTTTTGGCTTTCAAGCTGTTATCGAATGGAAATTTTTGAAGGGATACAAAAACTATATCGTTTCGTTGATTATGATATTGATTGGAACCGCTTTTATAGGAATATGGTTATCGGTATGAAAAAAGCATGAGACAACGGTCCCATGCTTTTTCGTTCTTCACATTTAAATATCAGTAAGCCTGCTCTGTATCAACATCCACTTGCGCGGTGATTTCCTCATCAAGATCAAGCATGATTTGCTCGCGATACGCCCTGATGTTGTATTCGGTGTGCAAATATCGCAAAATGGCTTCGATCATGTTCGATTCTACGAGATATTGGCTGCGGCCTTCGGCCCAAACTTCAGCCGTATAACCCGTATCTTCATCCCAACACAATTCAACCTGAACATCCTGGGGACGAATTCGCTTGCGCTCAGCCATATGCAGGCAGATCGCGTTGATGATTTCATCCATCGAAAGGATCAGCATCGTTTAATACCGTCCATCCCGCGGGTCTGGTTTGCGCCGGTTCCTGAATGCCCTTACGGCAGCGATAGCAATAGAAATCAAGACATAAATAGCGAGCAGGTTAATAAGCAATCCGAAGATGTTGCCAAGGAATCCCATATTAGAGAACAAGCCTCCAAACAACATACCGGCGAGGCCGCCGATCATCAGGCCTTTAAAAAAGCCGCCGCCGCTGAAAAATCCGCGTTTGGCCGGTGTGCCTGCAGTGCTTGAATGATTGGTGTTCGTCGATTTTCTGACATTATCGGTAGTTGGCGATTTTTTTGGCGTGTTGGTGTAGCTTTTGGTACCTGACCGGAAGCTGCTGCCGCCGCCGCGTCTGGCATCCGCGTTGTCCGCCGGTATGGAAACGGCGAAAAAGAGCGTAAACGCCATCACGATCATGATCCATTTCTTCAACGATTTGTTTGTCATGAAGTAGAGTACCTCCTGAGTAATTTGCTGGCATGAGTCTGCCTAACATGATTTACGTGCTTAGTATCTTAAAGTTTCATTTTTTAATAAAAAAATATACAGATAGATTAAATTTTTTGGTTCACAGACGGTACGGGCTGCTCGGAATGCGCGGTCGAATCTTTTGCCTGCTGCTCTTTGAGCATCGCCAGCACCCAACTGCACCAATCCAGTCCGGCTGTGGCATTGAAGATCCCCTTTTGCACCAGGATATAATCATAGAATTCGCGATTGCCGAATCCCCGTTTGTCTTCGGGTATCTTTTGCAGCATTTTGCGGAAGGATTCGAGTCTGCGCAGGAAATAGGCTTTTCTCGATTCGATGATTTCGATGGCATTATCACGGTCTGTTAGCCACATGCAAAAAGTTTTCATCGACAACTCATCCCGCGTAACTGGATCAGGAAGCGGCTTATACATCCATTCCTTCAGTTTCCGGATACCGTTATCAGTGATGGAATAAATTTTTTTATCGGGTTTTTCGGACTGTTTAACCCAATAGGAAGTAAGCAGTTCATTCTCCTCCATTTGTGCAAGAAGAGGATAAATCTGGCTGTGCTTGGCCTGCCAGAACGGCTGGATTTTCAGCATGACATCATAGCCGGATGAAGATTCCCTGGCCAAAAAAGCCAACAATCCGTAGGATAGCGTATTCATGTGTAATTTCTCCCATAACTCGATTATGTTCTTTCTTCAAAAAGTGTACACTTAAACTGTACGGTTTTCAACAGCGGCAAACAAAAAACACGGATACAGGTATCCGTGTTTGGCGATTCATTGAACAGTTATTATTTTCCAGTACGTTCCTTATAACCATCCTTAACGAGCTCAAGCGCTCCTGTGTTCGGGTCGATGATCATGCCGTGCACGGGAACGTCGGCAGGCAGCAGGGGATGCTTTTGGATCAGCTCGACGGTTCCTTTGACGCCATCATGAATATTTTCAAACCCGTGCAGCCATTTGTTCAACTTGATTCCGGAGTTTTCGAGCGTGGACAGCACCTCCTCGGAGATGCCCCGGTTTCTGATTTCCTGAATCATATGATCGGCATTCAGCGCCGCCATACCGCAGTCCAGATGGCCCACAACGATGACTTCGTCCGCGTTTAGCTCGTACAAAGCGACGAGGATGCTTCGCATCACGCTGCCGAACGGATGGGAAACGATCGCACCAGCGATTTTAATGATTTTGACGTCGCCGTTTTTCAAATTCATCGCCTTTGGCAGCAGCTCAACCAAACGCGTATCCATGCAAGTAATGATTACGAGCTTTTTATCCGGGAATTTCCCGGTCAAATATTGTTCATATTGCTTACTTTCAACAAATTGGCGGTTGTATTCCAAAATTTCAGATATGTGGCTCATGACGCATGCACACCTTTCCATTTAGATTATTAGATTAAAAGAATTAAGTTTCGCGTTGATCCAGCAGTCTAATGTTTTGGCCATACAGCTGGCTGTCTCCGGAGAGACGGAAGGACGGATAGTTTTCCTCCGAATCGAGGTAAAGGTTTTCTTCGAAATAGATCGCGTGCGCCGGATGGATGACAAAAGGAATGCCATTGCTATGTATTTCCTTATCATATTCATCCTGTGCGGACAGGATCCATAACGCCGGAATTCCGTTAATTCCGCATCCGCAGCCTTCACCATCAAAGACAAGCCTGACAGGGGAAGACTTGCTGCCGATTTTCGCTCGCAGAAAGCGTTCCGCGCGTTCGGATATTTGCATATGCATGATGACCCAGGCTCCTTTGCTGTAGATTGGAGTTTTTAACCAACTTTAGTTCAACAATGTTTCGTATTAAATATTGATTATACTTTCCACAAAAAGTATCATCAAGTAGAAGGGCAAATTTTTTGGCGAGGTGAAACTTGGAATGAATAATGAGTTAAATGCGAAATTGGAATTATTTATGGAAATCAACCGTAAAATTTCCGCGTATAACGAAGCGATCTCCCTGATGCATTGGGATTTGCGTACAGGAGCGCCGCGCAGAGGAGTTGAACTTCGTTCCGGCGTCATCGGCACCCTGTCTGCGGAGCAATTCAAGCTGCGCGTTTCGGATGAGATGGGGGAATACATAGACTTTTTTACCACCCCTGAAGTATACAGCCAACTGGATGAAAAAACTCGCCGCGTATTAAAGGAATGCAAAAAAGACTACGATGAAAACAAACGGATTCCCTCGAAAAAGATCGAGGAATTTTCCGTGCTTTCCGCACATACGCAAACCATTTGGGAAGAAGCCAAAGAAAACAATGATTTTGCTTCCTTTGAGCCGAATTTAACCAAAATCGTCAGCCTGCTGAGAGAACTCATCCAGTATTGGGGCGTTAAAGGCACGACTTATGATACGCTCCTTGATAAATACGAGCCGGATATGACCGTGGCCAAACTCGACGAAGTTTTCAGTCGGCTGCGCGACCGTTTGGTGCCCCTGGTAGCGGCAATTCAAGCATCGCCTAATAAACCGGATACGTCGTTCCTGGATCAAATTTTCGAACAAGACCAGCAAGAGAAAATGGGCCTCTTTATTTTGGAACAAATGGGTTATGACTTTGATGCCGGACGGCTGGACGAAAGTGTTCATCCGTTTGCGATCGGACTCAACTCCGGCGATGTGCGGATTACGACGCATTATATCCAGGATGACGTGACCAGCGCGCTGTTCAGTTCCCTGCATGAAGGCGGACACGCCCTCTATGAGCAAAACATTAGTAAGGATCTGGCGGGCACGCCGCTGGCGACGGGGACATCGATGGGCATCCACGAATCCCAATCCCGTTTGTGGGAGAACATCATCGGCCGCAGCCGCGCTTTCTGGGAGCGTTATTACCCCGATCTGCAAAAGCATTTCCCGCAGCAACTGCAGCATGTATCGCTGGATGATTTCTACCGGGCCGTAAACCGCGTGGAAAACTCCCTGATTCGGATTGAATCCGACGAGCTGACGTACAACCTGCATATCATTATCCGTTATGAAATCGAGAAGATGATCTTTAATGAAAGATTGGAAGTCAAGGATCTGCCGAAAGTATGGAATGACAAATACCAGCAATACCTGGGTATCACGCCTCCGAGCGACAGCCTTGGGGTGCTTCAGGACGTTCACTGGTCCGGCGGCGATTTCGGCTACTTCGCTTCGTATTCCCTTGGCAACATGTATGCCGCACAAATCATGAATACGATGAAAAAGGAACTGCCTGGGCTGGATCAATACATCGGCGAAGGCAACCTGCTTCCGATCAAAGAATGGCTGACCGAGAAAATCTACCGTTTCGGCAAAAGCCTCACGCCTTCGGAGATCATCATGCAGGTAACCGGCGAGGAACTGAACCCGGATTACTTGGCAGATTATCTGGAGGAAAAATACAAAGAGATTTACAAGCTGTAAGCTTGTGCATTTGAATATATAACCATTTGTAAGGAACCGAGCCTTTCTGCAACGTTGAAGTTGCGGGGAAGGCTCTTTTTTGGCGGGGCATGCATTCAATACACGGATCAAAAATGTACCCTTTCCTAGGCTCATGCATATGATGGCATATGGCTTTGAAGAGATGGAGGAAAGGATATGCTGAAGAACAAACGCGGGATCTGGATCGGTCTTTTCTCACTTGTCCTGTTCGGGATGGTTTTTTCGGGATGCGGAGGCGGTAAATCCGTGGAAAAGGTGAAGGTGGGGGAAGTGACAAGATCCGTTTTCTATGCTCCGGAATACGTGGCGCTGGAAAAGGGATTTTTTAAAGAGGAAGGGTTGGATGTCGAGCTGCAGACGATCCCCGGCGGCGACAAAACGATGACGGCCCTTTTATCGGGAGCAATCGATGTGGCCTTGGTCGGTTCAGAGACGTCCATTTATGTGTACCAGCAGGGTTCGGATGACCCGGTCATTAATTTCGGGCAGGTCACGCAAACCGACGGAACGTTTTTAATGGCCAGAAACGGGGAAGGTAAGCTGGATTGGAACAAGGTGAAGGGGAGCGATTTCCTGGGCCAACGCAAAGGCGGCATGCCGCAAATGGCAGGCGAGTTCACGCTGCGCAAACATAACATCGACCCGCATAAGGATTTGAATCTGATTCAAAACATCGATTTTGCGAACATCGCATCAGCTTATTTGTCCGGAACGGGCGACTACGTACAGTTGTTCGAACCGCAGGCCTCTATTTTCGAAAAAGAAGGAAAAGGACGAGTGGTGGCCTCCTTTGGCGAGGAGAGCGGGCATTTGCCTTACACGGTTTTTATGAGCAAGCAAAGCTACATCAAGAAACATAACGACACTGTTCAAAAGTTTACGAATGCGCTGCAAAAAGCGCAAAACTGGGTACAGCAGCATAGTCCCGAGGAGATCGCTGACGCGATTATTCCTTATTTTAAGGATGCGGATAAAAACATCATTATTTCTTCCGTCAAACGCTACAAGGATCAGGGGACGTATGCTGCCGATCCGATCGTGGACGATGCGGAATGGAATAACCTGCTGGATGTCATGACCCAAGCGGGAGAATTGAAGGAGAAAGTGCCGGCCAAAGCAATCGTGGACAATAGCTTTGCCGAAAAAGCCAAATCTTCCGTGAAATAGCATTCTAGGGCTTGAAAGGGGAATGGAAGCATGGAGCCGGTAGTCGAATTACAACATATTACTCATGTATACGTCAGTGACCGCGAAGCATCGTTGGCCCTGGACGGATTGGATTTGAAGGTGTATCCGGGGGAGTTCGTAAGTCTTGTCGGACCTAGCGGGTGCGGCAAGACGACGCTGCTCTCGATCATCGCCGGGCTGATGAAGCCTACCAAAGGCGAGGTCATGGTTTATGGACGAAAAGTGGGAGGGCCTACAGCCGAGGTTGGATATATGCTGCAGCAGGATTATCTTTTCCCGTGGCGCACCATTTTTGAAAATGCCTCGATTGGTCTGGAACTCACCGGGCGCATGGATGAAGAACATCTTGCCAAAACGGTTTCCCTGTTCGAGGAAATGGGACTGGAGGATACCCGGGACCTGTATCCGCAGCAGTTGTCCGGAGGAATGAGACAGCGTGTGGCGCTTGTCCGAACACTGTCGACCGAACCCGGCATACTGCTGCTGGATGAGCCTTTTTCAGCGCTTGATTATCAAACAAAGCTGCAGCTTGAGGATCTGATTTCCGAAACGCTGCGCGAAAAAAATAAAACGGCGATTCTCGTCACGCATGACTTGTCCGAGGCTGCCGCGGTCAGCGACCGGGTCATCGTGCTTGGCAGCCGGCCGGGAAGAATCCTGAGAACTTTTGAAGTACCGAAGCATATCCGCAACGAAAGGCCGCTGCTGGCCAGGGAACAACGAGGATTCCATGAGCTGTTTCATGAAATTTGGCGCGAAATGGAGGGCGCCGGAAATAAGGAGTGAGGGGATAATGACATTGTTAGACAGCCGGATTACCGCAAGCACGCCCGCTGCTCCCGATGACGGCATACAGGCGCTGCACGAAGCACATCTCAAACGTCAAAAGAAACAGCGGATTCAGGTATTGTCGGTACAGATGGCGATACTGCTGTTGTTTTTTGCGTTATGGGAAGCGGCCGGCAGACTGAAATGGATTGATGTATTGCTATTCAGTTATCCGTCGAAGGTATTTGCGCAAATCTGGAAGGATATCGCCAGCGGCGAGCTGTGGGGCCATCTGGGAATTACGGTGGGAGAAACGGTGGTCGGGTTCGTTCTGGGGACGCTGTTTGGAACGCTGATTGCGGTGCTGATCTGGTGGTCCCCGTTTTTGTCCAAGGTGCTTGATCCGTATATGGTCGTGTTTAACAGTATGCCGAAAGTGGCTTTAGGACCGATTTTTATCGTGATGTTTGGGGCGGGATTTCTGTCCATTACTGTGACGACGCTGTCCATTACCGTCATTGTGACCACTTTGGTCGTTTATAACAGCTTCTGCGAGGTAGATACAAATCTGATTGAGGTGGTCCGCGTATTTGGCGGCAGTAAAACGCAGGTTTTCCGCAAGGTGATTCTTCCGGCTTCATTTCCAACCATTATATCTACGTTAAAAGTGAATGTGGGCATGGCTTGGGTTGGCGTCATCGTGGGCGAGTTTCTGGTGGCGAAAATGGGGCTTGGTTATTTGATTATCTACGGTTTTCAAGTATTCAATTTCACGTTAGTGCTCTCGAGCCTGCTGATCATCGCGGTCGTGGCGACAGGCATGTATCAGCTTGTGGTTTATGTGGAACGCAAACTGCTGACGCATCGGCGGTAATTTGCCATGCTGCCATTGGCAGTTGTTTTTTTTCGGTGAACGCCAATGACGCATGACGTTGTGCCTGAAGCTAAAATCCGCTACCATGGAATACGTCAAATAGGTGAGGATACTGCAAATATCCGAAATGTCTCATTCCTAAATATTAATGCGATATATAGATCAAAATGATGATATGCAATCATATATCGTCTTCGGAAGAGGCCGTAAATTGGATGGGCAATCCTGATGGAAGAAAGAGGAGTGTTTCATGGGTTTTCGTGTCATTAAAACAGCCATAGCGACGTTGATGGCGATCCTGGTAGCGGATGCCTGCGGCGTGACGGGACCGCTTTCGGCGGGGCTGCTCGCCGTGCTTGGCGTGGATGTCACCCGCAAAAGAAGCATTCGAACGATATCGGCCCGATTTTTCGCATCTCTTCTAGGGTTAGCGTTCGCCTGCGTGTTGTTCGAATTATTGGGCTACCATTATTGGGTGCTGGCGATTTATATTCTGGTTGCATTTCCTGCCATAGCCCGCGCGAATTTTAAGGAAGGCATCGTGACAAGTTCAGTCGTCGTGTTCCGGGTTTACGGAAATGGCAGCATTACGCTGCATACGCTTTTGACTCAGGTCGAACTTTTGGTGATTGGCCTTGGCTCGGCTTTGATCGTCAATTTGGCATATATGCCGCGCGCCTCCGATCAGATGATTGAAATCCGCAAACGGGTGGATAAGCACTTCTCGATCATTTTTGCGAAGATAGCGGAGTCGTTGCACGATCCTGACGAACTATGGGACGGGAAAGAAATTATAGAAGCCGGTAAGGAAATACAAAAAGGACAAGCGGCAGCACACCGGGCGATGGAAAACCAGATGCTTCATCCGGATGAAACCTGGAGCATCTATTTTTACATGCGCAAAGAACAGCTGGATTCGATCCAGAACATGATGCAGCTGATTTCGCATGTGTACCGGAAACTCCCGCAGGCCGATGATATCGCCGAACTGTTCGAACAGTTGAGCCTTGACGTGACGGAAGAAATATACACCGGGAGGACGGAGTTTCTTCTTGACCGGCTGGAGAAGGAGTTTAAACAGATGGAGCTGCCGGCCACCCGCGAGGAATTTGAGATTCGTTCAGCGATTTTGCAGCTTAGCCGCGAGTTGTCGCTGTACCTCAAAATAGCGAAAAAAAATAAGGCGCCAACCTCCGTTGCCGCCCGGAAAGCCGCAATCGCATCCAAGTAATTCAAAACGTTTGTCAAAGCATCTTATTTCGGATTCGCAGCAGCCCCATTTGCCTTGCAATCTTTCGCTTTCCGTCGCTTTCATCAATACCACGAGATAGGCGCGGTGGAGAAAATAATAGACCTTTTAGATTGTTCTGAATAGCGTAGCATGGGCGCTTTTTCTTGCTAAATCTGAGCATCCATTTTCTTGATCGCGCCTAGACGGATCTTTTGTTTTCAGCCGCAGATTCAAAGGTTAAAGGCCGTACGAAATCCAGGCCTGGAGCCGTGCCGTTGATGATCCATTCCATTTTGCACCGAATTCTTCTTGGGAATAAAGAATATTATTTCATTCAATTATGCTCGTTTAATCAACAAATGCCTATGTCCTGCATACACTTAAGTGAATGATTGTATGGAGGAGGTTCAAAGATGTCATTAAGTGATAAACATCAATGTAGAGAGATCATCACGAAAGCGATCTGCGGCAAGGGTCGTAAGTTCTCTACCGTAACACATACCGTGACTCCGCCTCATAATCCGACCAGTATTTTGGGGGCTTGGATTATAAACCATCAGTACGAAGCGGTTGCCGCAGGCGACGGAATTGAAGTTATTGGTACTTACGATATCAACATCTGGTATTCCTATGACAGAAACTCTCAAACCGATGTCGCAAAAGAAACGGTATCTTATGTAGAGTTGGTGCCGCTCTCCTACTTGGATCCGAAACACCGGGCTTCAACCGTGGAGGTTTCAGCGGAGGCCACGCAGGAACCTAGCTGCGTTGAAGCCAGTGTTTCTTCCGGGGGAGGCAATGTCATCATCCGGGTCGAACGCGAGTTTAGCGCAGAACTGATTGCCGAGACCAAAGTCCGTGTTCTGGTGTGCGGAAGAGGCCACGGCGACTACGAAGACAAGGAATTCGACTTTATCGACGAAGGGGATTACGAAGATCTGGATCCCGATTCGCTGGATGATGTATTGTAAAACAGCGGGGCTGGAAAAGAGGTATAGTGTAATATATGACGCGAGGGCGGCGGCGAAGAGGGCGGATGCCCTCCTTTTTTATTTATTGAACAAAAAATAAATTTATAGAGTATTGCCGAAGGGGAAAGTTTTGTTTATCGACGTAAATATCTGCAGCAAAAAAATGCTCTGACAAATGTTTTAACCTGCGGTTCCGTCATGAAGCGGATTGGATTGAAGGAGGGGAAGAAATGCACAGCCGGGATGAAGCGAAGCGATTTGGCAGCTGGTCTATTTCCAGCAGGCATCTGCGCCTGATACGTTCCGGGATAAGCTCGGTACTCGACGGGAGCGGTAAACGGAAACCGGTAGGGGTGTACCGCAGCCGATATGCGGTTCATGTGTCAGGTCTGCGCGCTATTGAGGCGATGAAAGTGGAAGGGGAAGGCCGTTCGCTTCGTTATCCAATAGCCTTGAATCCGGAAACCGCGGGTTCCCCCTCCTTGCTGCGGCAGCTTGAAAAGATGGCCGTTAGAGCTCTTTACACTTTAGGATTGAGTTCAGGCGAGGTGGTTCTCGTCTCAGGCGGGGGCGACAGGAAATATGCGGTTGAACAGGTGACGCCGTCCGCCTGGTTTGAAGACGTCCGGATAGAGCGGATGTACTCTCGGGCGGAGAGGGAGCAGAAGCGCCGGCTTGAAGAGGAATCCAGTCATGGCTATTCGCTTATGCTCGGGATGGATCCGGAATTTGTACTTGTGAACCCGAGCAGCGGCGAAGTGATTCCCGCATCGCTTTTTCTGGACAGGGAGGGGGAAGTGGGCTGCGATGCCGTACATGGCGAGAACGGTGCGGCGGTTGCCTACCCGATCGCGGAACTGCGGCCGCGGCCAAGCGAAGATGCGCACGGGCTGTTGATCGGGCTTATGCGTACGCTCCGGATGGCGGCGGAAATGATAGACGACCGTTCGCTAATATGGCAGGCTGGCGGCATGCCAAAGGCGGGACTGCCGCTCGGAGGGCATTTGCATTTCAGCGGCATTGAGCTTACGGCAGAGCTGCTGCGTACATTGGATAACTATCTTGCTTTGCCGATAGCTATATTGGAAGCCCACGGGAGTCAGCTGCGCCGGCCGAAATACGGTTATCTCGGCGATTTCCGGAGGCAGCCGCATGGGGGATTCGAATACCGGACGCTGCCCAGTTTTCTGGTGTCGCCTCTTTTAGCCAAAGGAATCATTTACCTGTCCAGCCTGATCGTGACGAATTATCGATCGCTGATCCGCCGTCCGCTGGACGATGAAGAAAACGTACACCGAGCGTATTACCAAGGGCAAAGAGAAGTTATGCGCGAATATTGCGAACAACTGATCTCTGATATTGAATCCTTGGAGCTTTATCCGGAGACGGAAAGATACGTCGAACCGCTCTTCCGCCAAATCCGGCAGGGAGGGACCTGGAACGAACAGCGGGATATCCGTCCGTTATGGAATATTCCCTTTCAGTCAAAATGATGATATTCTTGGATTTCTGCTATAATAGATAAGCAAAGTTCGAGTTTTGGAGGTAAGTCATGGCAAAATACACGCCAATGATTGAACAATATTTGGCAGTTAAGGAACAAGCAAAGGATGCTTTTCTTTTTTTTCGCTTAGGCGATTTTTATGAAATGTTTTTTGATGATGCGGTTAAAGCGTCAAGGGAGCTGGAAATAACTCTGACCGGCCGCGACGGCGGAGGGGATGAACGCATCCCGATGTGCGGAGTGCCGTATCATTCGGCTGAAGGTTACATACAGCGCTTGATCGAAAAGGGCTATAAAGTTGCCATTTGCGAGCAGATGGAAGACCCGACTGTTACGAAAGGGATGGTACGCCGCGAAATTGTCCGGGTGGTGACCCCCGGAACCATTATGGAAGGCAAATCGATTGCGGAAAAATCCAATAACTATTTGGTGTGCGTTACGGAAAGCGACCGAATGATGGCGCTTGCGGCCTGCGATATTTCAACAGGCGAGCTGTATGTCACTTCGGTACCTTCTTCCGTGGAGTGGCTCCGCGACGAAATCGGCATCTACGAACCGTCGGAAGTGATCGGCGACAGCAGCATGCTGGAACTGATTCAGGCGGAGCAAATTCAATGGAGCCGGCCGATCCTGTATACTCCCTGGGATAAAAAAGACGAAAATCTGGTACGGAGCCAATTCGGGGAAGCGGCTTGGGTCAGATTGGACTCGGAACGGCAGCGCTGCGTGTCTGTGCTCATTTCCTATCTGAATGAAACGCAGCGAAGATCGTTGGGGCAGCTGACGGAGTTTTCGCCGTATGAACCGGGTCACTATATGATTCTGGACCCGTTTACCCGCCGGAATCTGGAGCTTGTGGAAACCGTGCGCGACCGCTCCAAGAAAGGGTCTTTGCTGTGGCTGCTGGATCGTTCCCAGACTTCAATGGGCGCCCGGCTGCTGCGGAGATGGATCGACAAACCGCTGCTGCACCGCAAAGCGATTGAAGAACGCCTGGAGGCCGTGGATCATCTCTATAATCAATTTATATTGCGTGAGGATCTTAAAGCCCTGTTGAACGAGATTTATGATTTGGAACGGCTTGTAGCCCGGATTGCGTTTGGCAATGCGAATGGGAGGGATTTGAATGCGCTCAAGGTATCGCTTCAGCAGATTCCTGCGCTTAAGGAGCTGTGCGTAAGCTCGTCTTCATCCACATTGCGCCGCGTCGCCGGGGAAATGGACGAATGCCGGGAACTCAGCGAAGCGATCGAGCGGACCATCGTTGAAGATCCTCCCGTGTCTATACGGGATGGAGGGATTATCAAGCAGGGCTGCGACGATCATCTGGACGAGGTTAGGGAGGCGAGCGTAAATGGCAAACGGTGGCTCGCGGAGCTTGAGGCCAAGGAACGCGAAGCGACGGGAATACGCTCTCTGAAGATCGGCTTCAATAAAGTGTTCGGCTATTATATCGAAGTCACCAAAGCCAATGTCAGCTCCCTGCCTGAAGGCAGATACGAACGCAAGCAGACGCTCACCAATGCGGAACGTTACGTGACGCCGGAACTGAAGGAAAAGGAAGCGCTCATCCTGGAAGCACAAGAGAAAATGGTGGACCTGGAGTATATTCTGTTCACCAAACTGCGCGACCGGATTGCCGCAGAGATTCCAAGATTGAAGCTGCTGGCAGAGAAGGTGGCGGAACTGGACGTGTATCAGTCTCTCGCGGCTGTAAGTGCCGAGCAGGGATATATAAAACCGGTGCTGACGGACGGCTACGATCTGATCGTAGAAGCGGGACGGCATCCCGTGGTGGAGGCGGTTATGAAAGATTCCGCCTTTATTGCCAATGAGACGCGACTGTCGCGGGAAGAAGCCGGGATTCTGCTCATTACCGGACCGAATATGGCGGGCAAAAGCACCTATATGCGCCAGGTTGCGCTCATTTCCATCATGGCGCAAATCGGCTGCTTTGTACCGGCAAGCAGAGCCGAAGTGCCGATGATCGACCGGATCTTCACGCGGATTGGCGCGGCGGATGATCTTATTGGCGGCCAAAGTACCTTTATGGTGGAGATGGCCGACATTCAAGTCATGACGGAAAAAGCGACGCCGCGCAGTTTGGTCATCATCGACGAGCTTGGGCGGGGAACCTCGACCGGCGAAGGCATGGCGATTGCTCAAGCCGTCATCGAATACGTGCATGACACAATCGGATGCAAGTCGCTTGTATCGACGCATTTTCACGAGCTTGCTCATCTGGAGGACAGTTTGAAAGGACTGCGAAATTACTCCATGGCGGTGCAGGAAAGCGGAGAAAACGTCCATTTTCTGCGTAAGCTGGTACCGGGTCCGGCCGGCAGCAGCTACGGCATTTATTGCGCGCAGTTGGCGGGACTGCCTTCCTCGATTATCGAACGCTCGTACAGCCTGCTGCAGGGATTGGAGCAAGGCGCTTCCCAAGCGGCTGCAGGCATCGAGACGGTTGAAAGAGCTCAAGTGTTGCTCAGCAGGACGGAAAAAGCAGCTGAACCGGTGAAAACGCCAAGCGAAGTTGTGCAGCTGTCCATATTTGACGAGGAAGAGGTTGCGCCTGCACCAAAAGCCGAGGCGGCCGCAAGCAAGCCGGATCCTGCGCTGCAGCACATCGTGGAGGCGATCAAAAGCGTTGACGTCATGAATATGACGCCGCTGCAGGCGATGCAGCTGCTGAATGAGTTGAAGATGAAAGCGAAGGATTTATAATTTGTAAGCCTTAAAACACAAGCATGAATTAAGAGGTGACGGTAATGGCAAAAATTCATATATTGGACGAGCATATTGCCAACCAGATCGCTGCCGGCGAAGTGGTGGAACGCCCTGCCTCCGTGGTGAAGGAACTTGTGGAAAATTCCATCGACGCCGGCGCGACGCGTATCGAAGTGCATGTGGCGGAAGGCGGCCTGGAAAGCATTAGAGTGACCGACAACGGTTCGGGAATCGAGCCGGATGATTGCGAGACGGCTTTTTACCGCCATGCAACCAGCAAAATCGAAAACAGCCGGGATTTGTTCCATATCACCAGCCTGGGCTTCCGCGGCGAGGCTCTGCCCAGTATTGCGGCGGTAGCAAAAGTGGATCTGACGACATCCTCGCGAGATGACGGCTTGGGCAGGCGCATCCGTATGGAAGGCGGAAAGCTGCTTGCGGTGGAGGAAACGCCGGCGCCGCGCGGGACGGACATTGTGGTCAGGGAGCTGTTTTTTAATACGCCGGCCAGGTTGAAATACATGAAAACCATTCAGACGGAGCTTGGGCATATCTCCGACTTTATGTACAGAATCGCTTTGTCCCACCCGGATATCGCGATCACGCTGCGTCATAACGAGAACCAGCTGATCAAAACGCTGGGAAACGGCGATCTGCTGCAGGTGATCGCGGCTGTGTACGGCAGACAGGCGGCCAAAGCCATGCTCCCGATCCGGGCGGAAAGTCTCGACTTTGAGCTCGGCGGTTACGTGAGCCTGCCAGAATGGACCCGCTCGAATCGTAATGGCGTATCGACCATCGTGAACGGAAGATATATCCGCAACTATGGATTAAACCAGGCGATCCAGCGTGCTTACCATACACTGCTTCCCATTAACAGGTATCCGCTCGCCGTTTTGGAAATCAAAATGCACCCGTCCCTTGTGGATGTGAACGTGCATCCGGCCAAGCTGGAGGTGCGCTTCAGCAAGGAGCAGGAGCTGTATCCGTTCGTGGAGGAAAGCATTCACAAAGTTCTCCGTCAGGAAGTGCTGATTCCCCAGGCTGTAAAGCAAAACATCGGCGGGAAAAACAGCGGCAGCTTCATTCAGGAACAGCTGCATTTTCCGCATCGAAGTGCAGCGGAGTTTGATGCGAATGCGGGAGAAGCGGCAGCTGCGGAGGAAGCGGTTCAAACCCCTGCCGGTTCGGATAATGTCTCGGCTGCATCTACAACCCCGCCGAGCGGGGATTCGTCCGGAGCAGTTCAGTCTTCGCGTCATAAGGAAAGCATTGGGAGCTTGTCGTCTTCAGGGATTCCCTTCCAATCGCAGCAGGCGCCTGCCCAAGGCATCGTCCGGGAAGAGCGTCCAGCCTACCGCGACAGCGGCGAGCCGCTCCGGTACAGCAGCCAAGGCTCAAATCCGGAGCTGGCCAGACGGCTGCTGGAGACTTCCGCAGACAGCTCTCCGGAGATTCCCCCTTTCCCCGAGTTAACACTGATCGGGCAGCATCATGGCACATACTTGATCGCGCAAAACGATCAAGGATTGTATTTGATCGACCAGCATGCGGCGCATGAACGGGTCAACTATGAATTTTACTATGAAAAATTCGGTCAGCCTGCGGATGCATCCCAGGAACTGCTGCTGCCCATTACGCTGGAGTTTACGCCGTCTGAAACCGAACAGCTCAAGGACAAGCTGCAATGGTTTGAGCAGGCCGGCGTATACCTTGAGCATTTCGGGGGGCAGACTTTCAGGGTTCGTTCACATCCGTATTGGTTCCCCAAAGGGGAAGAAAAAGAAATCATCGAGGAGATGGCCGAGTGGGTGTTGAGTGAACGCGTGATCGACTTGGCCAAGCTCAGGGAGAAATCCTCAATTCTCTGCTCATGCAAGGCTTCGATCAAAGCGAACCAAAAGCTGACGGAGCAGGAGGCGAATACGCTGCTTGACCGTTTGGGCGCTTGCCGGCAGCCGTATACCTGCCCGCATGGACGGCCGATCGTCATTTCCTTCTCGACCTACGATCTGGAGAAGCTGTTTAAGCGGGTCATGTAAATGAGCAGAAGCTTATATAGACATGCAAGGAAGAATATACGCGATTGGAGATTGACATGATTATTACGACAGGTGACAAGGCGGGGGAAGCGATTATCCGCCGGGCCGAGGAATTGGCTTCCCGCACGGGAAGCCGCTATGTGCCGAGGCGGCATACTCCGCTGTCCAAGATGTCCAAACTTCACGGGAACGCAGAGATCATCGTCGTTTTGGATGGCGGGGCCAGATTGGTAAGACCCGGCGAAAACCCGCTGGAATTCCACCCCAGCATGGGATTTATCCGCGCGAAGCGGATTCTCAAAGGCGAAAGCGACCCCATGCTTGATGCGGCATGCATGCAGGAGGGGGACACCGTGCTTGATTGTACGGCAGGTCTTGGTACGGACGCGCTTGTGTTCGCCGTGAAGGGAGGCAGGAATACCAAAGTCATGGCGGCGGAAAGCTCCGCGGCTTTGGCGGCCCTGTTGTCGGAAGGCTTGGCATACTACACATCCGCTGTTGAAGAGGTTAACGAAGCTTTGCGGCGGGTGGAGATTCTGAACCGGGATCATCTGGAAGTGCTTCGCTCCTTGCCGGATCGCAGCGTGGATATCGTCTACTTCGATCCGATGTTCCGCGAGCCTTTGATGGATTCTTCCGCAATCCGCCCGCTTCGGTGGTTTGCCAACAGCGAGGCGCTTTCAAAGGAAAGCATCCAAGAGGCTGTGCGGGTCGCGCGCAAGACGGTAGTTTTGAAGGAAAAGCGGGGCAGCCGTGAATTTGCCCGGCTAGGATTTTCGGAGCAGGAGCGGGCCCATTCTAAAATTTCATATGGAGTGATCACCGTTGACAGGAATGAACAAAGCCGAACATAAACCGAAGCTGATGGTCTTGGTTGGGCCGACAGCCGTTGGCAAGACGAAACTCAGCATTGAGCTTGCGAAAGAATGGAATTGCGAAATTATATCCGGGGATTCCATGCAGGTTTACCGCGGGATGGATATCGGGACAGCCAAAATCACCCAGGAGGAAATGGAGGGCATTCCCCATCATTTGATTGATATCCATGCCCCGGATGAACCGTATTCCGTTGCGGAGTTTCAAGAGCAATGCCGTCATCTGATTCAGGAAATCCATGGGCGGGGCAAGCTGCCATTGATCGTAGGCGGGACGGGTTTGTATGTGGAATCGGTTTGCTATAGTTACCAATTTGCCCAAGTTGGCGAGGATAAGGATTTTCGCGATGAACAGGCTGCTTTTGCCGAGCAAAATGGGGCGAGAGCGCTGCATGCCAAATTGCAGGCGGTTGATCCGGCGAGCGCGGATAAGCTGCATCCCAATGATCAAAGGCGAATTATTAGGGCTTTGGAGATCTATCATATGACGGGCATCCCTCTTTCGGCTCAATTAGAGGGGCAAAACCGGGTCTCTCCGTATCAATTGTGCCTCCTCGGTTTGACAATGGATAGGCAAATGCTATATAACCGTATTGAAGCCCGTATCGATGAGATGCTGAAGCAGGGTTTGGTGGAAGAAGTGTCTTCGCTGCTGAACAAGGGCTACGGACCTGACCTGGTTTCCATGCAGGGGCTGGGTTACAAACAAATCATATCCTATCTTCAGGGCCGCGAATCGCTTGAAGAGGCGGTTGCGATCCTTAAGAGAGACACCCGCCGGTTTGCCAAACGCCAGCTGTCCTGGTTCCGCCACATGAAGGAAATTTCATGGGTAGACGTCACGGAACCCGTAAATTTTTCTGCTAAATTGGCGGAAATTCGTGATATAATAGCAGGAAAGTTTCTCTCAAATCTTGAATATACTTCAAAACAATCTAAATGAAACGTTGGGGGTACGGGTAAATGAACAAATCCATTAATATCCAAGATACATTCTTAAACCAGCTGCGTAAGGAAAATATCCCAGTTACCATTTTTCTTGTGAACGGATTTCAGATTCGCGGAAACATCAAAGCGTTCGATAACTTTACTGTGGTTGTCGATACCGATGGTAAGCAGCAAATGCTGTTCAAGCACGCCATCTCTACAGTTACGCCTCAACGCAATGTTTCATTGATGCAGGAGACGCAAAACGAGGGCTAACGGACGTAATTTGAAACTTTTTTGGATGAATTTCGTTTAAGTATATAGACGATGCAGGGCAGCCCGGACCATATGCTTGCTTTGCGTATGTCTGTAGGCATAGGAACAGGAGCGGAGCAACCTTGACAAGGTTGTTCTTTTCATTCCGAAACCGAAATCATTCTAATAGTGAGAGTTCAAAAAGGTATTCGATGCTTGTCAAAAGCGGACTTTTTGAACAAACTCTCAAAGGGAGTCAGGAGGCATCATGGATAACAATAAACTGTCGCGGACGGGCAACAGAAATACAGAGAAGCCGTCCAAGACGCCGAAAAAAAAGAAAAGAAAGCTGTCAAAAAAACGTGTGTTCTGGACATTGTTTTTCACATGCGCATTAGCTGTATTTTGCGCCCTGGCAGGGTATTTGTATATTTCTGTCAACGGTGAACGGCTGTACCAAGCCAATAAGGATAAAATCACGGTTCATGAAACCTCCAAAGTGTATGACCGAAACGGTGATCTGATGGGCGAATTGTCATTGCAGAAAAGCGATCCGGTTAAAAGCGAGGAAATTCCGAAGCTTCTGAAAGAGGCATTTGTAGCGACGGAAGATAAACGGTTTTATGAACATAGCGGTGTTGATTTGTGGTCGATCGGCCGTGCGGCTGTGAAGGACCTTATTGCCCGCTCGAAAGTGGAAGGCGGCAGTACGATTACCCAACAGCTCGCGAGAAATATTTTCCTAACCCGCGACAAAACTTTCTTCCGTAAGGCGACGGAGGTTTCCATTGCGCTTGCACTGGACCGCAACCTGACGAAAGATGAAATTATTACGATGTATTTGAACCGGATTAACTTCGGTGGACAGATTTACGGCATCAAGGAAGCTTCGAAATATTATTTCGGGCAAAGCGATTTGAACAAACTGGAATTGTGGCAGATGGCCACGCTTGCGGCAATGCCGAAAGGGCCGTCGAAATATAATCCGGTGCGCAATCCCGATCTTTCCATGCAGCGCCGCGCGGTCGTTTTGAATTTGATGGCCGAGCAGGGTTACGTGACCGCCGAAGAGGCGGAACACGCGAAGAAGGTTGTATACAATTACGAACCTCCGAAGAAGAAACAAAACTATCAGAACTTTATGGATTACGTCATGAACGAAGCGGAAGATGTGACGAACTTAAGCGAAGACGATCTGAACATCGGCGGCTACAAAATTTATACGACGATGGATGCCAACGCGCAAAAAGTGCTTGAGAAGGAATTTGCGGATGCATCCAATTTCGAGAAAAGCAAAGACGATCAGATTGTGCAGGGCTCCATGGTCATCATGAACCAGGAGAACGGCGCATTGGTGGCGCTGCTCGGCGGTCGCGATTACGAACGCAAAGGGTACAGCCGCGTTACGAACAGCCGCCGCCAACCGGGTTCGGCCTTTAAGCCGATCGCAGTGTATGGTCCGGCGCTTGAGACAGGGAAATTCGATATGTATTCAAGCCTCAGCAATAAAAAGCAATGTTTCGGCAAATACTGCCCAAACAATTTGCATGGTTATTCGGATTCGATCGGTATGGCTGATGCCATTACAAAGTCCGAAAACATTCCGGCTGTATGGACTCTGAATCAGATTGGCGTCAAAACGGGCTTCGACTTTGCTAAGAAGCTCGGGATCCAGTTGACCGATGCCGACAAGAACTTGTCCATGGCGCTTGGCGGTACAAGCAAAGGGACCAACACGCTGGAGATGGCGCAAGCTTACGGTGCTTTTGCTAATGGCGGCAAGTTGAATCAAGCTTTTTCGATTAAGTCGATCGTTAACAGCGAGGGCAAAGCCATCTATACCCACAAAGATGATCCTAAACAGGTCATGAGCGAAAATACTGCCTATCAGATGACCGAAATGATGCAAAATGTCGTCCAGAGCGGTACGGGACGGAAAGCCAGAATCAGCAGACCGGTTGCGGGGAAGACAGGAACCACGCAAAGCGGCATCTCCGGCAACAAATCCAACCGCGACGTTTGGTTCGTAGGTTATACGCCGGAACTGACGGCAGCGGTTTGGATGGGTTACGATAATCCCGATAAAAACCACCTGCTGCGCAACAGCAGCGGTTTGTCCGCGGCGTTCTGGGGGAAAGTCATGGAGCAGGTGGTTCCGAATTTCCCGGCCAAGAAATTTAAAGAACCTGAGAAGGTGAAGGCGCCGGAGCCGCCTCCGGTCGAGAAAACGCCTCTGCATGTCAGCGGATTGATCGCAAGTTATGATCCTAATACGCAAACCGTATCCCTGTCTTGGGACGGAACGGGCAATACTAACGCCTATTATCGTTTGTATCGAAAGGAAGCTTCCGAATCGAGCTTCCAAATGATTAAAGATCAGATATCGGCGACAAGCGCAGATGATATCGCCGCAGCAGCAGGACACACGTATGAATATTATGTTACAGCTGTGTCGTCTGATACGGGCGAAGAATCCGATCCTTCGAACAAATACACTGTCCCGATTGATAATCAGTCTGAGGATCAACTCCCGCCTCCGGATCAAAATGTGGATGACGGCCAGACCGGCGACGGAACTGGTCAGGATCAGAACCCGGGCGGAATCGATAGCGGCCAGGGGAACGGCAATCAGGGCAGCGGCACTGATCAGGGAAATTCCTGGAACAATGGAAACGGGAATGGAAACAACGGCAGCAATGGAAATAATGGCCATCATAACGGAAACGGGAATGGAAATGGCGGTGGTCAGGGCCAAACCCAAGGCGGTGGAAACAGCTCCTGGGATGGCTCCGGTACCGGCGGCTCCGATAGCGGGGTAACGGCTCCGCCGGATAACGGCAGCGGCAGCTCCACGGATTCCGGAGGCACGGGTGACGGAACCATGAGGACGGAAAGCACCGGTTCCGGTACGTTTGAACAAGATGTCCCCAGCCCTTGATTGGCTTTGAAGTATGCAAGGAGCCTCCTTTTTGGAGGCTCCTTTTGTTTTTCTCGAAAATGTCCGGCATTTTCAAACATGAGGAAATCCAGCTGCGGGAATGAGTGGATCACCGGGCAGTTGGGATAACTGCTTACGGCGAAACTATAGATTACAAGACATTGAAGAAATTACTTGTCAGTGACATGGCCGCGGCATACTATTGAATATTAAGAAGAATATTTCAGGCTTCAAACCCGATTTGGTCTTTTACATCTGCCCAAGACTTTGGGTCATATTTAATATTAGAAATTTTGAGTGTATTTCTGAAATATGATAAGCTGAAGCTAACATATTGGAGAGGGAAATTTCCATGAAACGTAAATTTGGAGATCGTGCCAACTGGCGCCGGATTTCCCGCCGGCGTTTTGCCTGCCGTTATGTTGAAAGTGAGAAATTCACCGGCTACATAACGCTCTACACCATTTATAACTTAAAAGAGCCGCTGTGGAAGCATTACGGAACCCATACGTACCGGATTGCGGATAAAGGATACTCCTGGCTGCAGTATTTCCCTAAAAACAGCCATTACATCGTTACGGCGATGTTTGATGAACGTCAAGAGATCATCCAGTGGTATATAGACACCTGCAAAACGCAGGGTGTGACCGAGCAAGGGGTTCCATGGTTTGATGATTTGTATTTGGATATCGTTGTCCTGAGAAACGGCGAGGTTTTTCTGCTGGATGAAGATGAGCTGGAGGATGCCCTGGCGCGTGGAGTCATTACGAAAGAAGATTACATGCTTGCGACGGCGACGGCAAGGGAAGTGCTTCATGATATCGAGACACATGCGTTTCCTTATTTCCTGATGTCTCTGGATCATCGCAAGCGGCTGTTTGAGAACGGGGATTTCAGGAGGAAAACATGAACAGGTATGCGCAGGGACCGGTAATGTTGACGCGGAAAAGACGCTCTCCCCTGAGGCTTGTGTTTATTTTCGCAATCGTATTGGCCGTCATCGGGCTGATCTGGGCAGGGTATGTATGGTGGAAAATAGAGAATACAAACAGTTCCCGTCTGGATGGAACCAGCGATGTTGCGATTGTTTTGGGGGCTTCCATGTGGGGGGATGCTCCTAGTCCGGGACTCAAAGAAAGATTGGATGAAACGCTGCGGCTTTATCGGGAAAAACGGTTTAAAATGATCATTGTGAGCGGTGGTTTGGATCGAACTGATTATAAATATACGGAAGCGGAAGGCATGAGGAATTACCTGATTGATCAAGGCGTGCCCGCAAAATCGATTATTTTGGAAAACAAGGCGCGAAGCACCTATGAAAATCTGCTGTACAGCCAGCAAATCATGAAAGAACGTGGATATGTGAGCGCAGTCATCATCACGCATCAATATCATGGCATGCGCTCTAAAGATATAGCGGACTATTTAAATTATGATCATCCACAGCTTGGGTTAACAGAATCCCGCACATTGCAAATGAAGTACCATAAGCCGCGGGAGATTTTGGCCTATACGAAATGGAAGGCTGACGAACTGCTCCTCTGGCTTGGCTGGAAAAAGGCTTGAAACTGCTAATAACCATCACCGAAGTAGAATATATTGAATAGAGAATACATCTTGCGCGATATGAGGTGATGGATGCATGAACGGGCGTGTTGCGGCCGCGAACGGCCGGCCGGAAGGCAGGCCATCCAGACAAATCAATGTGATTTTACGCAGCCAGGAGCCTCCTGTACTCAGCAGCGCCGTGCCTGAAAAGGAGTCAACGCCGGCGCAAAAAAATGTTGTACAGCACAGCTTGTACCAAGAAATTCAGAAAGAGCTGGATAAGCTTGTCGGCCTCGAAAACATCAAGGATATTGTGTTTGAAATTTACGCCCTTTTGCAAATCACGCAAATGCGCCAGGAAGCGGGTTTAGCCAACGGAGGGCAGGTATATCATATGGTTTTCAAAGGGAATCCGGGGACCGGCAAAACAACGGTTGCGAGAATTATCGCCAAGCTGTTTCAAAGGATGGGGGTTCTCACCAAAGGACATCTGATCGAGGTCGAGCGGGCGGATCTGGTTGGCGAATACATCGGGCATACCGCCCAGAAAACAAGGGATCTGGTGAAAAAAGCGCTCGGGGGCATTCTTTTTATCGATGAGGCGTACAGCCTGGCCCGCGGCGGGGAGAAGGATTTCGGAAAAGAAGCGATTGATTGTCTTGTAAAGTCCATGGAAGATTTTAAAAATCAATTTGTGCTGATATTGGCAGGGTATTCGGATGAAATCGACTTTTTTCTGCAGACGAATCCCGGTTTGCCTTCACGGTTCCCGATTCAGGTGGAATTTCCTGATTATTCGGTCGACCAGCTGATTCAGATTTCAGAGTTGATGGCCAAAGAAAGAGATTACATTTTGATGCCGCAGGCGATAATGAAATTAAGACAGCATCTGATTCAGGAAAAAACTGAATCCGAGCATGCTTTCAGCAATGCCAGATATGTCCGGAACACCATTGAAAAAACAATTAGGAATCAGGCTGTACGTTTGCTTAACACATATGCTAATGCCAATCCTGGAAAGCTAGAGCTGATGACGCTGAGAACGGAAGACTTCAAGCTTGATCTCAAGGGAACGGTTTGAAAAGCACGCAAAAGGGGCATTTATTCATTGGCACATACCACATATGACACGAATACCCAAATACGGGACAGAGCTATACTCATAAGTCTTGTTACAGAGGAAGTAAAAAAATCGGGAATTCTTCCGGAACATTCGCTGCAGGAACTGGTTAGTCTTGCCGAAACGGCAGGCGTAGAAGTCCTCGGCGTCGTCACGCAAAACCGTGATGTACCGGATGCGCGCTGGCTGATAGGCAAAGGGAAGGTCGAGGAACTGCGGGGGATGATAGATTCGCTTGGTGCAAACACCGCTATCTTTGATCATGACTTGTCAGGGGCACAAGTGCGTAATTTGGAGCAATATCTGGATGTGAAAATTATCGACCGGACGCAGCTTATTCTGGATATATTCGCGCAGCGGGCGAAAACCCGCGAAGGCATTATCCAAGTGGAACTAGCCCAATTATCGTATTTACTGCCGCGTTTATCGGGACATGGCAAAAATTTGTCGCGGCTCGGCGGAGGGATCGGCACGCGCGGTCCGGGCGAAAGCAAGCTGGAAACCGACAGACGCCATATCCGCGGGCGGATCGGCGATCTGAAAAAGCAGCTTGAAGCTGTGACCAAGCACCGCAAGCTGTACAGAGGGAGACGGCAAAAAAGCGGCGCGATCCAGGTCGCGCTCGTTGGTTACACCAATGCAGGCAAATCTACGCTGCTGAAGCAGCTTACCAGCGCAGAGGTTTATATTGAAAACCAGCTGTTTGCAACGCTGGACCCGACCTCACGCATGCTTGAGCTTCCCGGCGGCAGCGAGGTCATCTTAACCGATACGGTCGGGTTTATACAGAATCTGCCTCATGATCTGGTTGCGGCATTTCGGGCGACGTTAGAGGAAGCAAACGAGGCGGACCTCATTTTGCATGTCGTCGACGCTTCATCTCCGATGCGCGAACACCAGATGTCGGTTGTAGACTCCATTCTGGAAGAACTGGGAGCTGCGGACAAACCGCAGCTGATTCTTTTTAACAAAAAGGATATTTGTACGAAAGAACAGCTGGAAATGCTGCCGTCCGGCACAGGATATTTGAAAGTCAGCGCCCTGGATGATAAAGATCTGCTTGCGGTAAAAGAGGCCGTTCAAGATCGTTTGTCCGGAGGCATTTTCACTTTTCGGATCCCGCCGGAGGATGGCGGCACCATGGCTTTGCTTTACCGTATAGGAGATGTACTTGAGCAGAAGCCGGAAGAACATGATATGCTTTATAAGGTAAAGGTTCATAAACCCGATTATGAGAAATGGGGATATTTGCTTGATTCTTTTCTCATAAGAGAGTGAAATGGAATATTTGGAGGAGAAATCAGTAGACATGGCACAATTTACGCAAGAGCTGGAACAATGGATGGAAACCGCCGAAAAGCGGATTGAAGGGCAATTTCGCAAGCTGGATCGCATGATCGACCGGAACCAATGGAAGGTGATTGAAGCTTTTCAACGCCATCAGGTCAGTGATTTTCATTTTGCGGGTTCAACAGGATATGCCTATAATGACCGGGGCAGAGAAGTCCTGGATTTGGTATATGCGGACGTATTCGGAGCCGAAGCGGCTCTGGTGCGGCCGCATTTTGCGTCGGGTACGCATACGATTTCCACGGCTTTGTTTGGGGTGCTGAGACCCGGAGACGAGTTGTTTTATATCACGGGCCGACCTTATGACACGCTGCATAAAGTCATTGGCAAAGAAGGGGACGGCATCGGTTCGCTGCGGGATTTCGGAATTACGTACCGCGAGGCGGCTTTGACGGCTGACGGGGGAATCGATTGGGAAGCGGTTCGGGCTGGAATTCATGAGTCCACAAAGGTGATCGGAATCCAGCGTTCGCGGGGATATGATTGGCGAGCTTCCTTTACGGTGGCCGAGATCGGCGAAATGATCAAAAAGGTCAAGGAAATCAAACCGGATGTCATCGTTTTTGTTGATAACTGTTACGGGGAATTTACCGAGGAGATGGAGCCGACGGAAATGGGCGCCGATCTGATCGCCGGTTCTTTGATTAAAAATCCGGGGGGCGGTCTTGCCGAAACCGGTGGCTATATTTGCGGGAAACGGGAGTATGTGGAACTGTGCGCGAACCGTTTGACGGCTCCGGGGATTGGCGGCGAAGTAGGCGCAATGCTTGGTGCAACCCGGGGGATTTATCAAGGTTTATTCATGGCGCCAACCATCGTGGGACAAGCGTTAAAGGGCAGCATCTTTGCGGCTGCGATGTTCGAACAGGCAGGATTTATCACCAAGCCGGCATGGAACGAGCAGCGTACGGATTTGATCCAAGCGATTTCGTTTACAAGTGCGGAGCATCTGATTGCTTTCGTGCAGGGCATTCAGCGCGCGGCGGCCGTAGACAGCCACGTTGTTCCCGAACCATGGGATATGCCGGGATACGAGCATCCGGTTATTATGGCTGCAGGGACTTTCATTCAAGGCGGAAGTCTGGAGCTGTCGGCCGACGCGCCAATCCGGGAGCCTTTTATCGGGTATATGCAGGGTGGGTTGACCTATTCCCATGTTAAATTTGGAGTCATGTTAGCTTTGCAAAAAATGAAGGATCTAGATTTGTTGTGAGATTTTCTGACATGTTATTGACGCGCATGATCAGAAAATGTACAATATGAGTGAGAAAAGTTCACTGGAAGGTTGAGATAAGTCATGGGTGATGAGATCCGCAGAAACATGGCATTGTTCCCAATTGGAATTGTGATGAAGCTGACCGATTTGTCAGCCAGACAAATCCGGTATTATGAACAGCATAACCTGATTGTTCCTGCACGCACCTCGGGCAATCAGCGCTTGTTCTCCTTTAATGATGTGGAAAGATTGCTTGAAATCAAGTCTTTGATTGAAAAGGGCGTTAACATTGCCGGAATTAAACAAGTTATGAACCCGGTATCCAAAGAATCCGAGGAAGCGACGGTCATTACTGCGGATACGGAAGTGAAACGTAAAGAAATGTCGGAATCACAACTGCATCGCCTGTTGAAGCAGCAGCTCGTTTCAGGCCAGAGACCGGGTCAGGTATCTTTGATTCAAGGCGAATTGTCCCGGTTTTTTAATAAAAATAATTAGAGATTTGGAAAAAGGAGAGAAGCCTGATGAGCTATACAAAAGAAGATATTCTTCGGATTGCCAAGGAAGAGAATGTACGTTTTATCCGTCTGCAGTTTACCGATTTGCTCGGCACGATCAAGAACGTCGAGATTCCGGTCAGCCAGTTGAAAAAAGCGCTTGACAACAAAATGATGTTCGATGGTTCTTCCATCGAAGGTTATGTCCGTATCGAAGAATCCGATATGTATCTGTATCCGGATTTGGATACCTGGGTGATTTTTCCTTGGGTAGCCGAAGATCGTGTAGCGCGTTTAATCTGTGATGTGTATATGCCGGATGGCACACCGTTCCCTGGAGATCCGCGCGGTATTTTGAAGCGCAACCTCAAAGAAGCGGAAGCTATGGGATATACGGCGATGAACGTCGGTCCGGAACCGGAATTTTTCCTGTTCAAGACAGATGAAAAAGGCAATCCGACGACGGAACTGAACGACCAGGGCGGATATTTCGACCTTGCCCCGACGGACCTGGGTGAAAACTGCCGCCGCGAGATCGTGCTGACGCTTGAGGAAATGGGCTTCGAAATTGAAGCTTCCCACCATGAAGTAGCGCCGGGCCAACACGAAATCGACTTCAAATATGAAGATGCCGTTAAAGCGGCTGACGAAATTCAAACCTTCAAGCTGGTTGTCAAAACGATTGCCCGCCAGCATGGCTTGCATGCCACCTTTATGCCAAAACCTCTGTTTGGTCTCAGCGGCTCGGGTATGCACTGCCATCAATCCTTGTTCAACGGCAATAAAAATGCCTTTTATGATGAAAGCGACGAGCTGGGCTTGAGCAAAGAAGCCCGCCATTACATGGCAGGCATCTTGAAACATGCGCGTGCGTTCACCGCGATCACCAACCCGACGGTCAACTCTTACAAACGTCTGGTTCCAGGTTACGAAGCTCCATGTTATGTGGCATGGTCCGGCAGCAACCGCAGCCCGATGATCCGTATCCCGGCATCCCGCGGCCTTAGCACCCGTGTCGAAGTGCGTAACCCGGACCCTGCGGCGAATCCGTATCTGGCCCTTGCCGTGATGCTCCGCGCCGGTCTGGACGGCATCCAAAAGGAAATGCCGCTTCCGGCTCCAATCGACCGCAACATCTATGTGATGTCCGACGAAGAGCGGATCGAAGAAGGCATCCCAAGCCTGCCGGCTGATCTGAAAGAAGCGCTGAACGAAATGATCCGCAGCGAAGTCATCAGCGACGCCCTTGGCGAGCATGCACTGGCCCACTTCTATGAGCTGAAAGAAATCGAGTGGGACATGTACAGAACGCAAGTTCATCAATGGGAACGCGATCAATACATGACTCTGTACTAATCCTTCAAATCCCTTGCGCCGTATGGTGTGAGGGATTTTTTTCATTAAGTGTTCCGTTTTTTACCAATATGCCCTTACCAAATCTTGTTTAATCCATAAGATATAGTGTAATTTAAATGAATTTAAGGAGGGGTAAGGGATGAGTGGAGCTGTAGGTGGAGTAGGTTATGGTTATGGTGGTTTAGGCACAAATATGGGAGCGATTCTGGTTCTCTTCATTTTGCTGGTTATCATTCTTAAAGCTTTTTGCTGGTAAGTAAAATTTGATCGTGCAAATGGACTGAATATTGTTCTTTAAACCCTGCTGGCCTATGCTGGCGGGATTTATTTATATATTTAACGTCGAATGCACTTTCTTAAAATTTGGGATCCAGTGTATACCTTTTTGCCCTTACCTAATCCGGATTACTACATAAAATAGATAGAATTTTAAATAAAGAAGGGTGTAATCATGAGCGGAGTAGGTTATGGTGGTTTAGGCACAAATATGGCAGCTATCTTAGTTCTGTTCATTCTTCTGGTTATTATTACCAAATTCTTTTTCTACTAATTTCCGGGTTTCTGAATGGTAAACTAAAAAAATTGAAGACCCTGCAGCCTTCGTTGCAGGGTCGATTCTTTTGTTAATATTTTTAATATCCCCACCAAGTTTTGGTGATTATTACAAGCAAAATGAAGAGTACGAGAGTCGTAAGAATATTATTACCGCCATATCTATGACCTGTTCCAGCTACTTCGCTCATATCAATATCCCCTTTCAAATAAGATTAGTACATATTATTAGTATTTGATAATATTCGCATGGATAAATGGAATAGTTAAAAAACATATTTTTATATTCATAGGTGATTAGCGTGAAAAAGCTTTCAATAACCTTCTTCATGCTCAGTGTTTCCACTATATCTATGTGAGTGTGGAATTCTTCATTTACTGTTGCACAGCCTTCTAAGTAATGATAATGTTCTCCACTTGTTAAAGGAATCGCGGGTCCTGTCATTCCTTCAACAATGTGATCATGTTTATGTTTGATACGCTCAACTTTTTTATACCTCGCTTAATTTCTAGAGGGGAGGTAAAACTGTTTCTCTAGACCCACACGATGTTTGTGAGGTAATATAAAAGCCTGCTAATTTTAACGATTTTTTTGTGAATGTCTAATGTTTTTCCTTCGCTCTATCCCTCTTAGGATAAGATACATGTGAAATTTAGTGTAAAGGAATGAAGAAATGGTCAGTGAAAACAAGCAGTCTTCTTTTGCTATTTGGATTAGTTTAATCAGCAACATCATCTTAACGACTGTTAAGTTGGCTGTTGGATTAATATTCCAAAGTCCTGTATTAATTGCAGACGGCGTACATAACGCAGGAGATGTGGTCGCCACAGGAGCTGCCCTTAGTTCTATGCGTGTTTCCAAGCTTCCTCCCGATGAGGATCATCCTTATGGACATGGTAAAGCAGAAGTTATAGGAGCGGGGATTGTAGCGATTATTTTGGGCATGGCTGCAATTTATATGGGATATCATTCCGTAATGGTGCTCTTTGAACCACCTCATAAGGCAACTGTCATTGCCTTTGTTGCGGCTCTATTTTCATTCATTTTAAAACAAATCCTTTACGTCTACACCATGGCAATCGGGAAGAAACTAAACAGCAATGGGCTGATTGCTACTGCATATGATCACCTTGCCGATGTGTATGCATCCATTGCAGCGGTTATCGGAATTGGATTAGGCATGATCGGAGATCATTACCAAATCGCATTATTATCCTATGGTGACCCCATTGCAGGTATAATCGTTGCCTATTTTGTTTTGAGGTTAGCCATTCATATGGGAAAATCTTCGGTAGGCGTGTTAATGGAAAAGAGTGTAGATTCCGAAAAAATCAAGGCATTGATCAACATCGTCAATCATGTATCTGGTGTTAAGCGGATTGACCGAATTCGAGGCAGGGATCACGGACATTACATTATTGTTGATGTGAGGGTAAGTGTTCCGGCCGAGTTAAGCGTTCAAGAAGGGCATGACATTTCAAGAAACATTAAACAATCGATTATGGATCAGCATCCAGATGTCGAAGAAGTTTTAATTCACATCAATCCATGGTACAAGGAGAATTGACAGGAACGATTAAATTTGTGTTTAATATTACCGGTGTTTTCACCCGCATAAAAAAGAACACATTCTCCTGATGTAACCTCTACATTTATTTACCGAGCTGCCCTTACTCTGCCCTGAATACTTCATAAAATAAAATGTATTTTAAATCAAGGAGGGTGTAAGCATGAGTGAAGCAGTAGGTGGAGTAGGTTATGGTTATGGTGGTTTAGGCACAAATATGGCAGCTATCCTAGTTCTGTTCATACTCTTGGTTATTATTACTAAGTCCTTCTTGTATTAAAGTATCAATAGAAATGATTCTTCAAACCTTCCGGGTATAATTATTAACCCTGCGGCTACGAGCTGGCAGGGTATTTTTGTATATTTTCACATTGCATAAAGAACATGTGATTGCATAAAATATGAGCGAACGTTCTTGGTTGAGAGGGGGGGTTATGTCAGTAAACTTCTATTAGACATTCAACTAAAGTAGAAGCAAACATGTAATATAAATATGTGGAAACAGCAAAGAACCGCAATAACTTTGATTTTTTTTCCATATTGCCCTTACAACATCCTGATTACACCATAATATATAGTATCTTCAAAACAAGGAGGGTGTAAGCATGAGTGAAGCTGTTGGAGGAGTAGGTTATGGTTATGGTGGTATGGGAACAAATATGGCGGCTATCTTAGTTCTGTTCATCTTGCTGGTTATCATAACTAAATCTTTCTTTTTTTAAGTGAATAGTAAATCTGATCCCCTGCTGTTTGTACTGGCAGGGGATCAGATTTTTGACCTCATGTTTCTTACCTAGTAGGAGATTTACATAAGGGAGGCTCTTATTCCTATCGCATTTTTTCAGGTTCCTCCACAATTTTGGAGTTGACGTATCCGCGAATATAATTTAGTATTATAATTAAGTATAATAAAATATTAATGGTGATCAAATGAATGAAGAGTTTATTGCATATGTCCGAGAAATAAACGAGATTGAGTATGCTTGCCACGAGATGCTGACTCAGGAATATGCGAATGTTTTGGATGAATCCGTAACAAGCAGCCAGATTATTATTCTGAACCATCTCGATAGCAGCGGCAGCATGCTTACCGGCGAACTAGCCAAACAGCTGAATATTACCCCAAGCGCAGTCAGTCAAATGCTGAATAAGATGGAGAAACGCCAGCTTGTCAAGCGATCCATTAATCCGAATAATCGAAGGGAAATTTTAGTAGAATTGGATACGGCGGGGCTCAAGTTCATTGAAATGAACAAAAAAATTGAATTGTCCATTATTGAACGTTTTTATGCCAAGCTTCCTTTTGAAGATTTGGAAGCATTTAAGGCGTTTATGCTGAAATTCAAACGGATTATCGAACAGGAATTGGCGGAAAATGGTCATGTTCACATTGATTAACGCCTTCCGAGGAATTTGCAATGGATTTAGGTAAAAAGTTGTCCGGAGGATCTCCGGATTCTTTTTCGGGTTATAGTTAAGATAGGTTAAATATTAACTATATTTAACTCATGGAAGGAGGTGAACAGACTCACGGATGCTTGAAAAGCTGTTTCGGCTGCTCACGGATATTTGGTTTTGACAAATGTTGAGTTATAGAGGGATTATCTGTACTTTTTTAAGATTATCGACTTTTAGTCTTAAGCGGAGCACTCGGACGAATGAACGTTAGACAAAAGGAGGAGACCAAAGTGAAGAAAATAAAAATGAGAACATGGGCAGCATCCGGTATGGCCTTGCTGTTAGCTTTAGATTTAACGGGTGGAAGCAAGGCAGCCGCAATGGCAGCGAACACATCCGCAACTTCCGGGATGTTGGATTCGAGCGGACTAGAGAAACTAATCGATCAATTTATGCAGGAGCGGATCGGCACGGAAGAAGGAGCGCCGGGGGCCGTCGTTGCAGTTGTACAGGATGGACGAATGGTGCTTAAAAAGGGATACGGATTTGCTGACCGCGAGAAAAAATTGCCGGCAGATCCTGACCATACGCTTTTTCGTATCGGCTCAGTAACTAAAACTTTTACAGCAGCAGCGATCATGCGATTGGTTGATGAAGGGAAAATAGACTTGCATGCGGATGTGCAAAAATATATGGGCGGAATCCGGTTTACCAATCCGTTTAAGACGCCGGTAACTGTACATCATTTACTGACTCATACATCCGGGTTTCAGGTGACGACGGAAACGTTAGATGATATGCCTGAGGATCTAGAGACATTTATTCCTTTAAAAAAATACATCGAACAGAAGAAACCTGCGATCGTACGTGAACCCGGCACATCGTATATGTACGATAATTACGCCTTTAATTTGCTGGGGTATATTATTGAAAATGTTAGCGGCATGCCCTACCAACAGTATATGGAACAAAATATGCTCAAACCGCTGGGGATGAAGGCATCTGAGATGGTCATTTCGAATCAAATGTTATCTCATCTGGCAACAGGCTATGACGATAGCAACAACCCCATCACTCCGTATGGGTTCTCGCCTACCGAAGCTCCGGACGGCGGTATGTTGACAACCGCGGAGGATGCGGCTCATTTTATGATCGCTCAGTTGAATGGCGGTACATACGGCGGCAATCGATTGTGGAAAGACGCGACCGTCAAGCAGATGCAGCGTTATCATTCCAGCATTCATCCCGACTCCCCGGATTCGGGTTATGGATATGAAAACATGCTGGGAACAGGCAAAATCAATGGTTTGGAGATCACCGGCAAAGGCGGGGATGTCCCTGGATACAGTTCTTTCATATTGCTGATCCCCGAAAAGAAAATCGGGGTGTTTATGGCTTTCAATAAGTTGCTATCCTCCCCTTACGTAGCAAGGGACTGGAATCAGGTATTTATGGATGCTTATTTCCCCGCCAGCAACGGTAGTGCCGGACCAAAAACTTATCTGCACACTCCACAGCAGCAGCTGAAACGGTTTGAAGGAATTTACAGCGATCTGAGAGCCAGGATGCTGATAACCAAAGTTTCTGCGACGGGGAACGGGGAACTGACGGTAGAGGACGACATTGAGGGCGTTCATAAATTGAAACAAATAGATCCTTTATTATTTGAAGATGAGAAGGGAGGAATGCTGGCCTTCAAAGAAGAAAAGGACGGGACGATCTCGTATCTTAAATATGGAAACCCGGTTAGCTATGCGGTCAAACCTCGGGGGACCTTTGCCGATGTTCGCTTGGATAGTGAATATGCGCCTTTCATTGCACAGATGCATGCCATGGGATTTATTAAGGGAACCGATGGACGTTATGATCCGGCGAAACCGCTGACGCGGGCGGATCTGGCGGCAATTATTGTCCGCATGATGGGAAGCAATCTTTCGAGTGTCCCTTCGCGTTTTGAAGACGTTAAAGGCACCTGGGCGGAGCGGGAAGTGGAAACGGCTGCGGCCGCAGGATGGATGGAGGGGATGACGGACCGCAAGTTCGAACCTAATCGGGAGCTGACCCGGGAAGAAGCAGCTTCCATATTGATCCCCTTATTTCAAAGTGCAGCTTTCGAGGCGATGTCGAAATTTCAACCGGATAAAATCAAATTGGCAGACGTGGCAAATTCCGCAAGCGTCGATAGCGTCAAACTGCTGATTGCTGCAGGTCTAACTGGTCCTGACGCGAACATCCAACCTGACGGCACCGTCCAATTCCGGGCGGTTCAGCCGATCAAGCGGGAAGAAGTTGCAGTCTGGGTGGTCCGATTTGTTCAACGGATTGTTTTAGGAAAACAATAATTTTCGAACATTTTGTATATTTCTTTCGTAAAATATAGTGGACTTGCCAAAACATTAATGAGGCTCATTCCTTTGGGATGAGTCTTTTTTTAGATTTTAGGTTCCGGCAGAGCTTGTAGTATTCTGTGATCGCAAGAAAAATAGCCGCTAAACGCGGTCTGTCTTCTATTAAAAGTACATCGGTAGACGTATATCTTTTATGGACTTCTTCAAGCTTGAAAATTGCAAGGAATGGTTCTCCGGCAACTAAGGAGACGCCATTATAATTATGTAAACTTCCGTACAAAAAAATAAGGCAATATCGGCATGTTTACAAATAGATACCAAAGAAAAGATAGAGCAATCCTGGCGGTATAGATCAATCGTACAAAATTTGTTGATGATGGTCAGAGGGGAAGAGCGGTTTCGGACTATCAGTTTCGTAAGGAGCACAAAAGTGAACTGCGTGGGACGACTGCAAAATTTTAACGGACACAGTGGCCGCTATGAAGGCTAATTTCGACTACTATGATTTCTAACGGACACAGATGCAGTTATTTTGTGGAAAAAGCCCATTTTGGCGGTGTTTCGGGGCAATTAAGCGCTGTGGTGTCCGTTAGAATTTAAAAACGGCTGTTTGTAGCCACTTAGCGGCCGTGGTGTCCGTTAGAAGCCCGCATGACCTCACGGTCGCCACCAACGATGAAAATGTTATGGGTTTTATCTCAAAAACGCAAAAGCACATTTTCGATATTCAGGAGTGTTCATTCCCCAAGATGAAAGTGATTTTATTGCGGGGATATGATCCCAATGCGGTGCTTCGCTCCGGGTTTCTAATTTACATTGGCTGGGATCTATAGAAATCAAACCTAAAACCTGAAATTCACACCTCCCGATTATTGGCATTTCCCTGCATAATGGTTTCATACCAAACAAAAAGGGGACGAAAAAATGGCGAAGATGTCTAAATGGTTAAGCCTGGTCATGGCAGGTACGCTGGCCCTCAGTTTGACAGCATGCGGCGGCGGAAGCAAAACCGATGAAGGAAGTTCTTCCAATGCATCGGGAACATCCGGCAACACGGATTCGGCAAAAGAAAAAAACATTACGATTACGTTCCAAAATATTTACCCGGATCCAACCGATCCGAAAAACAAGCTGATGAACAAGCTGGTCAAGCAATATGAAACGGATCACCCGAATATTAAAATCGAACTCGACTCGCTGAACACAGACCAACAGAAGCTGAAGCTCAAAACGCAGGCTGCATCCAAGGAAATTCCCGATATCACGGTCGTCAACCCGGCCGCGCAAATGCAGCCTTTTGTTGAAGCAAAGCTGCTTGCGCCGCTGAATGATATGCTGGATCAAAACGGCCTGAAAGATACTTTCCAGGATGGGCTTCTCGACTGGTACAGCTTTGATGGCAACACCTATGCCCTGCCGGACGGCAACAACATTGCGGTTGTGTACTACAACAAAGAGCTTTTCGATCAAGCCGGCGTGAAAGTGCCAACGACTTTTGAAGAAATGCTTGATGTGGTAAAAACATTGAAATCCAAAGGCATCCAGCCGATGGCGATCGGCGAAAAAGACAGCTGGACCGGTTCATTCCTGTTCATGAACATGCTGCTCCGCACGAATAACGGCCCTGGATTCCTGAAAGACGTTATAGATAAAAAGAAAACGTTTGAAGATCCAGCGTTCATCGATGCGGTAAACGCGTTCCAAAACCTGGTTCAGGCTGGAGCTTTCCAGGAAGGAGCAACTTCCTTCGATTACAATGCCGGGGAAAACCTGTTCAAAACAGGCAAAGTGGCGATGTATTTCATGGGTACATGGGCAACGGGCGGAATTGAAACTTCGTCGGTAAACGGCAAGGTTGGCGTCTTCAAATTCCCGACGATCGGTGGCAAAGGCAATCCGGACGAGTTCATGTTGGCACCTGGAAGCGCATTCGCCATCTCGGCTGACAGCGAACATCTGGAAGAAACCAAAGCATTCCTGAATTGGTTTATGCGGAGCTTCCCGAAAGAAGCCTTTGAAGCCAAAGGCGCGGTAGGCATCGGTCAAAAAGTCGACGGCGACTTTAAAGCTGCCGGATACTCCGATATGGCCATGGAAGTGCTCAATCTTTTCAAAGAAGTGAAGGGCGGCGATCTGGCGTTCGACAACACGATGAATCCGGGTACGGCACAAGTTCACTTGACAAGCATCCAGAATCTGTTTGCTCAGAAAAAGGATGCGGCCGAAGTTGCCAAAGAGCATCAGGCTGCATTTGAAGCCAATAACAAATAAGCATGACCGTGAAGAAGGGAACGCGTGCGTGAAGGCGGCATGCAGTTCCCTTCAACTCCATATAGACCATCCTAAAGAAGGAGGGGTTAGTCATGAACGTGCTGAAGGTGTCCCGCCTGACGATCGCCGCGTTTGTACTGCCTTGTTTGATCATCTATGTTGGTATCGTTTTTGTGCCGATTATCGTGTCCATGTACAGCGGTTTGCTGGATTGGAACGGGATCGGGGAGGCAAAGTTTATCGGTTTTGAAAATTTTAAAAATCTGTTTTTTCATGATCCGGTATTTTGGCCATCCGTACGGAGAACATTGATGTTTGCCGTCTTTTCCATGGCGGAAATTCCGCTCGCGCTTCTGGTGGCGATTTTGCTGCGGCGGTATGTTCGTAGACCCAACATCCTGGTTTCCACGTATTTTTTGCCTGTCATTTTGTCGGTTGTCGTGGTTGGGCAGTTGTGGAAAACGATCTATAACCCCGCATCGATGGGAGGCATGCTGAATCAGGTGCTGACTGCAATCGGGCTCGAATCCTGGACGCATTCATGGCTGACGGATCCGGCGGTTGCGATGTATTCGCTTTATTTTGTGGCGTTATGGCAGTACCTCGGTTACCATACGCTGATCCAATACACGGGGATATTAAATGTTCCGGAAGAAATTTACGAGGCAGCAAAAATAGACGGGGCGGAAGGTTTTACGGCCGACCGGTATATTACGTTTCCGAACATTATTCCAATCTTCAAAATCTCGATTGTTCTTGCTTTTATCGGTTCGCTGCAGGCATTCGATATGGTGATGGTCATGACGGGCGGCGGCCCGGCGCATGCAACCGATGTGATCTCGACGCATATGTACAACATGTCCTTTTTGTCCATGAAATACGGTTACGGAAGCTCGATTGCCGCGTTTTTGGTCATTTTGTGCCTGGCGGCAACGTTCCTGATCAACTTCATATTCAATAAACTGGAGAAACGCTTCTCGTAAAGGAGGAAATCGCCATGAATACTAGCTCGGCAGTTAGTTTGAACAAGCGGACAGCGATGGCCCGGCGCGGACGGTTTTCCATTGCGAAAACAATCGTCATCCTGTTTTTATCCATCCTTGTGGTGACTCAGGTATATCCGCTGCTTTGGCTGGTCCTATATTCACTGAAAACGAACGAAGAAATTTTATCAGGCAGTTTTTTCGCTTTGCCGCATTCGCCGCAGTGGAGCAACTATAGCGCCGCGCTGGAAGGAAACTACGTGCGGTATCTGCTGAACAGCCTGTTTGTCACATCCGTTACCATGGTGTCGGTCATTTTACTGAGTTCATTATGCGCATATGCCATCAGCCGCTTCCGCTGGCGTTACGGACAAGTCGTGATGCTGCTGTTCCTTGTCGGGATGATGATTCCGATGCAGGCGACGCTGCTGCCGCTCATGATCATTTTCAAAAACATTCATGTGCTGAATACGCATCTGTCGCTTATTCTGCCGTATGTCGCTTTTTCCATGCCGATCGCGGTATTTATCTTAAGCGGGTTTATGAAATCCATACCGCATGAGATCGAAGAGTCGGCGGTGATCGACGGCGCGAGCATTTGGCGGATTTTCCGCAGCATCATTTTGCCTGTATCCGTACCGCCCGTGATGACGGTTTGTATTTTGACTTTCATTAATATATGGAATGAGTACATTTTGGCCGCAACCTTTATTTCAACGGAAAAACTTAAAACGCTGCCGTTTGGCGTCAACAGTTTTGTCAGCCAATATTCCGTCAACTACGGCGCGATCGGGGCTTTTCTCGTGCTGGGCGCGCTGCCGGTCATTATCATCTACTTCCTGCTCGCGGATAAAATTACGCAGGGCATGGTGGCCGGGGCGGTAAAAGGCTGAATCCTTGGCAAAATAATGCTCAGGGCAAGCGGCGAGTATGCTAAAATGGACTTGAAATGTCGATGGTTGAAAGGAGACCGCATCTTTTGTGAGAAGCTTCCGATCCATACGCAACCGCTTGTTCCTTTTGTTTATGGGATGTATGACAGGTATTTTAATCGTGATGAGCATTTTGTATTATAACCGGACACTCACCATCATCCATACGAAAGTAAGTGATATCGCCGAAAAAAATATTTCGCAAACCGCCGGTCTATTTAATTTGATGCTTCAAGGCTACAACAGTTTGTCCAAATCGCTGAACAGCAACTATGAGTTGACCCGCCTGCTGCAGGAAACGGCATCCAACCCTGCGGTTGCGATCATGAATGAGCGGATGATCACAAATATAATTGGAGCGGCCTACTATTCGCGGAACGAAGTGGTAGGCATTCATATTTTAGCGGAAGATGGCAAGGTATACAGCTATGAAAGGCAATTTGCCGGCGTGATCGACAACAACTATGCCCAGACCGAATGGTATAAAAAGCTGGGGGAATCCTCCGGGAACATGGTGTGGTTGGGACTCTATCCAGGTTCGCCTATCAATACGATGCAGCAGCGAAATAATGTGTTTGTGTTTGGGAGGAAGCTGTACGACCTAACCTCGCACAAAGAGATTGGAATTTTGGTGATCGAAACCAATCCATCCCCGATTATGGAAGCGCTATCTAATGTAAGTATCAGTCCGGGAACCAAAGTGTATATTTTGGATGAAAATCGGAAAATTATCGCTTCATCCGAGCAAAAATATACCAAACGCCCGGAACTGGATAAGCTGCCAAAGCCCTCCCGGGACGAGAAAATCGTGGTCGACAACACCTCAAACCAGTTAATTGTGGCTGCAGGCACTTCGATGGCCGGATGGACCATTTATGGGTTAACGCCCAAAAGGGATATCCAGGCTGAGGTCTATCAAACGACGAAATTTTTGATCATTGTGGTGGTGCTGTTGATCGTATTGTCTACGCTGCTGGCTTCGATCGTCTCACGCAATATTGCTTCGCCGTTGAAACTGCTGATTCGCGAGATGAAAAAGGTTGAGATGGGCAACTTCAGCGGCCGCGTTAACGTCAATTCTTTCGATGAGATTAACAGTCTGGTGTCGTCATTTAACCGGATGGTGCAGCGGATGGATGAACTGATCGAAACGATCAAGATTTCCACGGTCAGCGAAAAAAATGCGCAGCTGCAAGCGCTGCAGTCCCAGGTTAATCCTCATTTTTTGTATAATACGCTGGATATGATCTACTGGATGCTGGATGAGCAGGAGAACGAACAGCTAAGCCGGGTGGTGTTGTCCCTGTCGCAAATGTTCAGATACAGCAGTAATTGGGAGGAAGCTTCACGGACAACGCTTGGGCGCGAACTGGAGCAGATTCGGCATTACCTGACCATCATCGAGACAAGGCTGGACGGAAGGTTGCAAACGGAAATGGCCATCGATGATAAGTGGCTCAATGTGACGCTCCCGAAAATGACGCTTCAGCCGATCATCGAAAACGCCGTTAAATACGGACTTGAGCCGCTGGGCGGCCTTGGGGTTTTGAAAGTAGGCACGGAAGCTCATGGGAACAAGCTGCATATCAGGATTGAAGACAATGGAGTCGGTATGGATGCATCAACCTTGGAGAGAGTACGCGTGTCACTATCCCATAAACCGTTTTCGGAAACGATGATCTCCATGGAGTCCGGGACAAGACGCGGCATCGGGCTGCGAAATGTCCATGACCGGTTGGTTATGATGTTTGGCGAAGCTTACGGCCTGTTTATCGATAGAGCCAGCAAGCAAGGTACGACCGTTGAGATTATCATTCCGATTCCGCCGAAGGGGGAGAATGAACATGAACATATTGATCGTGGATGACGAGAAAGTGATCCGGGAAGGCGTCAAGCGGACGATTCGGAAAGCTTTCCCCGGACATACCGTTCATCTGGCGGCGTGTCCGGATGAAGCGGCAAATATCCTGAGAAACGGAAATATCAACGTCGTGCTGACAGACATATTGATGCCGGGAATGACGGGGCTTGAGTTCATGCAGCTGTCGCAAAACCGTTATCATCATATCAAGTGGGTCATCATCTCCGCTTATTCGGAATTTGCTTATGCCAAGGAAGCGATGAAACTCGGGGCCCGGGATTATTTGCTGAAGCCGATCGGCAAGGACATGCTGGTGAGCATGATTACGGAGCTGGGCGAAGAGGTGGAGCGGGAAGCCGAACTCGAACAGGAAGCCCAAATGCTGCGCCGTAATTTGAAATATTTGCGGGAGGGGGTGTTTCAAAGATGGGCGATGGGGCTGGATATCGGCAACATGGACATTGCCCCCTTCGTGGAACGGCACCCCAGTTTTCAATTAATCCTTGTCAAGATTGAAAGCGAGGATGCGGTTCATCTTGAGCATTTCATTGTGGAGAATGTGCTGACCGAATTGATCGAGCGGTTTGGGGAAGGTTTCGTGACCAGTCTGAACGGGAAAAGTTTGCTTGGCCTGATTACGGTCACATCCGAAGACGGGATGAAAAAATTAAGCGATGAGCTGCGGATGCATCTCAAAAAATATGTAAAGATGCCGTTTCAAATCCAGCTTTCGGAAGAGATCCGGGATTTTAACAGCATTCCGAAGGTTATCCGCCAAATGGGACGCGATCCGGGAACGCTTGAATTCGATTATTACGCGCCGGGAGGAAATCGGGCGATCGAAGTGGCTGTACAATATATCCGGGCGAATTACAATGCCGAACTGACGCTGGAAAAGGTGGCGTCTGTTGTATTCCTGAATCCGGCCTATTTCAGCCAGGTGTTTAAGCAGAAAACGGGCAGCGGCTTTAAAGAATATGTCATCGGATTGCGGATAGATAGAGCTGTCCACTTGCTGGAGCATACTCAGCTGAAGCTGGCTGACATCGCGGAAAAGGTGGGCTATCAGGACGTAAAACATTTCACGCAAGTATTCCGTAAGCGCATGAATGTTACGCCGACGGAATACCGGCAGCAGGCAGCCGCGGAAACCGGCATAAGCAGGATATGCACATAAAGCTTGGGGATTCTTCAATTTTTTGCGCCCCTAATCGCGTGATATTGAAATCATCGAACAAATGTTCTATAATTGTATTGTTATTGTTCATGATGAGCCAGTGAGAGGGGACGCACAGATGAAGACGGATGATTGGAATGTCGCCGAGCGGATGAAAAAAGCGAACACACCTGGATTAAGCGTGGCATTTATCGATCACGGAAGATTAAACTTTCAAGGACACTGGGGGAAACTGGCTGTTGGGGACGAAGAGAAGGTACAGTCCGATACGTTATTCAATGCATGTTCAATCAGCAAATTTGCCGCAGCGATGTTAGCCCTTGTATTGGTGGAAGACGGGACTCTCGGACTGGACGAGAATGTGAGCGATCGTTTGCTTGCCTGGGGAATACCTGAACATTCGGAGTATGATTACATGGGAATTACGCTGCGCAGGCTGCTCAGCCATCAAGCCGGTTTTGCCGATCCGGAAGGAAGTTATGGCAAATATTCCAGAGAGCATGGTGTTCCCTCCATGGGGGAGCTATTAAGAGGAAAGACGGATTATAGCCAAGAGCCAGCCTCTTTAGTGGCGGAGCCCGGGACGCGTTTTGTTTATACGGATACAGGTTATTGCATCATCCAAGGGCTAATCGAAGATGCAACCGGTGAACCTTTTGCCAAGGTGATGCAGGACAAAATATTTGTACCCTTACATATGAACCACAGCAGAATCGTTGCATCGGATTTGGATATCTGTACAGGGTCAGCCGCAGGACACAACAAGCATGGTGAACGGCTGCTTACGCCGTATACTGTGTACCCTTTCCCAGCGGCCGCCGGCCTGTGGTCAACTCCATCGGATTTGGCATTCTTATTGATGGAACTTTTGGATTCTCTTCATGGAAAGGGGAAGCTTGGCATTTCCGACCGGATGGCGGCTGAGATGATCACGTCTCAAGGCTGTTTCCAATGGACGGGGCTAGGCGTATTTTTGGATACCGTGAATAATCGGCTGGAGTTTTCGTCTCTGGGCTGGGGAATGGGATATCAATGCATGCTGATTGCCTATCCGGATACCGGCAAGGGAGCGGTGCTGATGATGAATGCGGACCCGGGAGTTCATCAGAATCAAAGTTTGCTTGGACAGTTGGCAGATTTGTGGCGGCACGAGCAATTCGGGTAGCAGACAAAGAAAGGCCCTTGCTTCTCCAGCCGGAGGAACAAGGGCTTGTACATTTTGTAAACAGCACTGATTAATGAATATCCCGGAACAAGCCGACAACCTTGCCGAGGATCGTCACATGGTTCAGGCGAAGAGGCTCATAAGACGCATTCTCCGGCTGCAGACGGATGTGATCCTTCTCTTTATAGAAAGTTTTCACCGTAGCTTCATCTTCGTCAGTCATTGCTACTACGATATCGCCGTTGTCAGCGGTCTGCTGCTGGCGAACAATAACATAGTCGCCGTTATGGATGCCTGCCTCGACCATGCTATCTCCAACAACCGAAAGCATAAATACTTTCTCTTCACCGACATAATGTTGGGGAAGAGGAAAGTAGTCCTCAATGTTCTCCGTTGCGGTAATCGGTACACCAGCGGTCACCTTGCCGACTACCGGTACTCTGGCGACAGTATGCGTAAACAGGTTGCTGCTCTCGGACTCCTCCTGACCCAAAATCTCAATGGCGCGAGGTTTGGTAGGGTCTCTGCGGATTAGCCCCTTCTTCTCAAGTCTATCCAAATGACCATGTACGGTAGAACTAGAAGCCAAACCAACGGCTTCGCCAATCTCTCTGACGGAAGGCGGATAACCCTTGGCCCGCACTTCGTTTCTGATAAATTCCAATATTGCCTGTTGGCGGCTAGATATCTTCGACATTCCCCATCAACCCCATTAGTAACGTTTGGTAAAATTATAACATAGAACTACCGTTCGTACAAACACAAGTTCTAAAAATTTGGAAACATTTGAAATAAGTCCAGAAATGGTTCGCGATCCCCAATTAAAAAAAAGGGGAACAATCGTTCGAAAAAACTATTGTGCAAAACATGTGTTCGTGTTATATTGTTTTCATACAAGAACAAATGTTTGGAGGAATCGAACCATGTTAAAATACACTACATATCAAAGTATATATAATAATGAAGTTTCGGCAGTGACCGGCAGCAGCAGTTGGAGACCTGTCGAACGTTTGCGGGGCTTACAGATGATGTTTGAACGACGCTTGCTCATGAAACTCGTGCTTGCTATTATGATCATGGTCGCCGGCGGCACCGGCATGGTGCGCGTTTTTGCCGGCTCCGCTCATGATGAAGTTCCAATGGAGAAGGTTGTAGTTTCCAAAGGGGATACGCTTTGGGAGATTGCGCGTGAGTATAAACCTGAGGGAATGGACACCCGGGCCTATATTCAAATCATCAAGAAAGTAAATCATTTGAAATCGGCCGGAATCGAAGCCGGAGATGTACTTTCTCTTCCTATCTATTAATTGCGGTTTTGCCAGAAGAGCTTGGTAAGGTTCATACCTTGACAAGCTCTTTTTCTCATGGCAAAGTTAGGTATGAATTGATGAATGGAGGAGTCGCTTTTTATGGATATTGACAGCTTAGTCCAGCGGATTAACGAGCTTGCCCGCAAACACAAGGAAACGGGCTTGACGAAGGAAGAAACCGAGGAGCGTGCGAAATTGCGCGAACAATACCTTCAGAACGTCCGCCGTAATTTTAAGGCTCAATTGGAGTCGATCGAGTGGGTCGAAGACCAGAAGGATCGTTAGGCGCAACTAAAATAAATGAATAAGATGTTTAAGGGGGAACAACTATGTCCCGTTCCTGGGAAAGAATGGTACAAAAAAACTCATCTCAACTAAACAAGCAGCGCAAGAAGCAAGGCAAACCTTCCCTTTCTTCCTCAAGCGGCTCGGCTACGGCCGACATTTTTAAAGGACGGAATTATGTCCTGCCTATCACTTTGGTGGCACTCGCGGCGCTTTATTTATGGCTTGGCCTAGCCAGCCAGCAGCAAGCCATGAATTCATCATTATCTTGGATTGTGGTCGTGCTGTATGTTTTGCTCGCGCTGGTTATTTTCCTGCGCCGTCCATTTCTCAAAGTGGACAAAAACTCGCTCTCAACAATCAAGTTTAATCGCGACCGGCGCCTTACCTCTGACCAGATTGAGAAGATTAAGGTCGGAGCCGGCTCCGTAGTCATAGAAATGAAAGGAACCAAAGACAGAAAAGGCAGAGTCAGAAAAGGCGGAAATTGGGTGTTTACCCGCCTTATCAATCGTTATGACACCGACGCCATGAGTGAGCGCCTGGAGCGTTTTGCCAAATCATTTAATATTCCTTTTGAAAAATAATAGACATGACATGGGAGAGGGATGGGGATTATGGGAATAACCGCTGTGTTTTTTGATTTGGACGATACGCTTTTATGGGATGAACGGAGCGTGAAGGAAGCTTTTGAGGCTACCTGCCAAATTGCTGCCGCCAAGACCGGCATCGATGCCGGGGAACTTGAGGAAGCGGTTCGGCGCGAGGCGCGCGTTTTGTACCAAACCTATGATTTTTATGAGTTTACGACTATGATCGGCATCAGTCCGTTTGAGGGTCTGTGGGGCAAGTTTAATGTAGGAACACAGCCTGAATTCCTTCGTATGGCGGAGCTGATCCCGGAGTACCAGAAGGAATCCTGGCGGCGTGGGTTAAGTCATCTTGGAGTCGAGGACGAGGAACTGGCTCAGCTGTTGGCCCGGAAATTTGGTGCAGAGAGACGACTGCGCCCGCATGTGTATGAGGAAACCTACCAGGTGCTTCAAGAACTAAAAGGGCGCTATAAGCTTTTGCTCCTTACGAATGGATGCCCGGGATTGCAGCAGGAAAAGCTGGATGGCGTGCCGGAGCTGTCGCCTTATTTTGATGAGATAGTCATCTCCGGAAAATTCGGCAAAGGGAAACCGGATCAAAGCATTTTTGAACATGCGTTGTCCAAGTTTGGCATCGCTCCCCAGGATGCGGTAATGGTAGGCGATAAACTTTCGACGGATATCAAGGGTGGACTTGCTGCAGGATTGACGACGGTTTGGATCAACCGGAACGGTAAGCCATACCATTCCAACATCCAGCCGGACTACGAAATCAAACATCTGTCTGAATTGCATGGCATTTTGGCAAAATTGGGTTGAACTATGGATTTTCTACGATGAACAATGAAGTCTGCATTGGCGAGCTTGCTCCTTAGGCAGGCTTTTTTATTGAGGTAAAGGTTATTTATGTGTTTATGGTGTGATATTTGTCACAATTTTGTGAACTGCCTGATGTTTTGACAAAGATAAAAGCATGTATAATAGATAAGGTCCGGCAATCATCACATACATAATGTTGGGAAATGATATAAGGAGTGACAGCGGATGAGGAGGAAATTTTGGCTGACAGGCGCCGTTTTGCTGGTCATGTTAGCTTTAGCCGGTTGCGGCAGCAGCGGGCATGACGGGATGAATATGGATGAAGGCATGATGGAACCGATCAAAGTGGATTTAAGCTGGACTCCGGAACAGGTAAAGGTGGGAGAAAAAGTGTCCATTGAGGTTCAGGTAACCCAAAAGGATAAAAAGGTTGATAAGGCGGATGAAGTCCAGATTGAAATCATTAAAGAGGGAGACAGCAGCGTCCATGAAAAGACGGAGGCTGCAAATGCGGGAGAAGGCAAATATGTCTTAGAAAAAACCTTCGATAGCGCCGGTACCTATAGCATTACCTCCCATGTTACGTATGGCCCTCAGCATTCCATGCCAACCAAAAAGCTGACAGTACAGGATTAAACAAAAAAGCTTGAAACCCAAAACCCCCGTCCTTAAAGCCAAGGAACGGGGGTTTGTCGCTAAAACATTCGTATCATGAATATTTAATGGAATAAAACAATTAAGCCTTTTGGAAATCCGGATCTTCAATTGGGTAAGCAACCCAGCCGTTCTTTTCAATAAAGAGACGCACGGCGATAATTTTGCGGTTGTCCATCAGGGTGAAAAAGTGGTTGGTGTTTTCGGGTACGGAAATGACGTCGCCGGCTTCCAGTTCAACGTTAAAGTAACCGAGGTCGCCGCTGCCTTTAATGACGAAGATGCCTTTGCCGCCGACAATCGCGCGAATCTCGTCTTCCGTATGTGTGTGAACTTCCTCAAATTTAGTTAACAGCTCTTCCAAGTTCGGCGTCGAGTCCGACAAAGTAATGACATCCCAGATTTGATAACCGCGGCGGGCGGCTAAATCGCGGATCTCTTGATCATAAATGCTCAGGATCTGATTTTTTTGCTCATCATTTAATTGAAAGTTATTTTGAAGCTCGGCAGGCAGTTTGGCTGCATCCCATTTTTCATATAACACATTTTGGTTATTCAAGAATTCACGAACATTATCTTCGCCAGTGATTCTTTCGTTCGTATTACGGATAACAATTTCCGCCATTTGTTAATCCCTCTTTTCCACTTGGTTTAATTCATATTATAGCGGGTGTTCTTCTGTTTGTCGATGCGTTTCTTTCGATAAAATCAGGGCTTGCTGCCTTTTCTGGCACTTTTCTAATGCGTGGGATTCTGTTAAACTAGGATTTAACGTTTTGCGGGGGGGAGATAAAATGAACAGACCTGGCTTGCAGGAATTGATGAAAGAACGAATATTGATACTAGACGGTGCCATGGGTACCATGATACAGCAGGTCCAGCTCGGTCCCCAGGATTTTGGTGGAGAAGAACTTGAAGGCTGTAATGAAATGCTGGTTCTTACGCGCCCGGATGTCATTGAAGGCATTCATGAAAAGTATCTGGAAGCGGGAGCCGATTTGATAGAAACCAATACCTTCGGCGCAACTTCCGTTGTGCTGGCGGAATACGATATACCTGAAAAAGCAAGAGAAATCAACTTAAAAGCTGCTGAAATCGCCCGCAGGGCCGTCGATAAGTTCAGTACGCCGGACAAGCCTAGATATGTCATCGGGGCGATGGGACCAACGACGAAAACCCTTTCCGTAACGGGCGGCGTAACCTTTGATGAGCTGGTGAACAGCTACGAGGAGCAGGCTTTGGCTTTAATTGAAGGCGGCGCCGATGCGCTGCTTCTGGAGACAAGTCAGGATACGCTTAATGTAAAGGCGGGAAGTATCGGGATTCGCCAGGCAATCGACAAGAGCGGTATCGCCTTGCCGATCATGATCTCCGGTACGATTGAACCGATGGGAACAACCCTTGCGGGACAAAATATCGAGGCTTTTTACATTTCGCTTGAGCATCTGGATCCGATCTCGGTCGGTTTGAACTGCGCCACGGGGCCGGAATTTATGCGGGATCATATCCGCTCCTTGTCGGCCATGGCCAAAGCGGCTGTCAGCTGCTATCCGAATGCCGGTCTTCCGGATGAAAACGGAAATTATCATGAATCGCCGGATTCGCTCGCCCGAAAAATGGAGGATTTTGCTCAGCAGGGCTGGCTCAATATTGCTGGCGGATGCTGCGGTACAACGCCGGACCACATCCGCGCTTTAGCCGAGGTGATGAGCCGGTATCAACCGCGCCCGATGGTAGGTACACATGCTCCGTCCATTTCCGGTATCGAACCGGTCTACATTGAGCAGGATAACCGCCCATATATGGTCGGAGAACGGACAAACGTGCTCGGATCTCGCAAATTCAAGCGCCTGATTGTGGAAGGGAAATTTGAAGAGGCTTCCGAAATCGCCCGTGCCCAGGTGAAAAACGGCGCTCATGTAATCGATGTTTGCGTTCAGGACCCTGACCGTGATGAAGCCGTAGATATGCAGCAATTTTTGGAGTTGGTTGTCAAAAAGGTCAAAGTGCCGCTGATGATCGATACAACAGATGCGGAGGTCATCGACCTGGCCCTCAAATATTCGCAAGGGAAAGCAATCATTAACTCCATTAATCTTGAAGATGGTGAAGAAAAATTCGAGCGGGTGACGCCGTTGATCCACAAATACGGTGCTGCCGTCGTCGTCGGGACGATTGACGAAACCGGACAAGCGATCAGGCGCGAGGACAAGCTGAAAGTGGCGGAGCGTTCCTATAACCTGCTTGTGAATAAATATAAGCTCGCACCGGAAGATATCATTTTTGATACATTGGTCTTTCCGGTAGGTACCGGAGATGAGCAGTACATCGGATCGGCGAAGGAAACGATTGAAGGGATTCGTTTGATCAAAGAGGCGATGCCGGAATGCCAAACCATCCTCGGCATCAGCAACGTATCTTTCGGTCTGCCGGAAGCCGGACGCGAGGTGCTTAATTCGGTCTTCCTATATGAATGTACGAAAGCTGGGCTCGATTACGCGATTGTCAATACGGAAAAGCTGGAGCGTTACGCTTCCATTCCGGAGGAAGAACGCAAGTTGGCGGAGGCTTTGATTTATGATACGAATGACGAAACGCTTGCTGCATTTGTCGCTGCATTCCGGAACAAAAAAGTGGAGAAGAAAGAAAAATTGTCCAACCTTTCGCTGGAAGAGCGCCTCGCTTCTTATGTGGTAGAAGGTTCTAAGGAAGGTCTGATTCCGGATCTGGAAGCGGCTTTGCAAAAATACGGTCCGCTTGAAATTATTAACGGTCCGTTGATGGACGGAATGGCGGAGGTAGGTCGCCTGTTCAACAACAATGAGCTGATCGTTGCCGAAGTGCTGCAAAGTGCGGAGGTCATGAAAGCTTCCGTTTCGTATCTGGAGCAATTTATGGAGAAAAACGAATCTTCCGTCAAGGGCAAGATGCTGCTTGCTACCGTAAAAGGCGATGTGCATGATATTGGAAAAAACCTGGTAGAAATCATCCTTTCCAATAATGGTTACGAGATTGTCAATCTGGGCATCAAAGTTGCTCCGGAAACGATTATCGAGGCATACCGCAAGGAGAAAGCGGACCTGATCGGCTTGTCCGGCTTGTTGGTCAAATCCGCGCAGCAGATGGTTGTTACGGCGCAGGATTTGAGAAAAGCGGGCGTGGATGTGCCGATTATGGTCGGCGGTGCGGCATTGACGCGCAAGTTCACGAAAACCCGCATCCGTCCGGAATATAACGGGATGGTTCTATATGCGAAGGATGCCATGGATGGTCTGGATTTGGCGAATAAATTAATGGATCCGGCGCAGCGAAGCTTGATGGCTGAGGAAATGAAGGCGGAGCTTGCGGCCATGGCAGCGGAAGAAGAGAAACCTAGAGTGCTGCCGGAACTGACGCGTGCGGCGAAATCCAGCGTTTCGACCGATGTGCCTGTTCATATTCCGCCGGATCTTGAACAACATATTATTCGGAATTACCCGATCAACCATATTGTTCCATATATGAATATGCAGATGCTCCTTGGGCATCATCTCGGTTTGAAGGGACAAGTGGAACAGCTTTTGGCCGACGGCAATGAAAAAGCGGTCGAACTGAAAGCTACCGTAGATAACTTGCTGAATCAGGCTGCCGAGGAAGGGATTATTCAGGCTCATGCGATGTATCGCTTCTTCCCGGCACAGTCCCGAGGCAACGACATCATCATTTATGACCCTGAAAATACGTCGAAGGCGCTTCATACCTTTACGTTCCCACGGCAGAATGTCGCACCGTTCCTCTGCCTGGCCGACTTCCTGAAATCGGTTGACAGCGGACAGATGGATTATGTTGGATTTTTGGTGGTGACGGCTGGCCAAGGCATCTCCAAGCTTTCATCCGAGTGGAAAGATCAAGGCGATTACCTCCGTTCGCATGCCCTTCAATCGGTTGCGCTCGAAACGGCTGAGGCGTTAGCGGAACGTGTGCACCATATTATGCGGGACAGTTGGGGCATCCCGGACCCGGCGGATATGACCATGAAGCAGCGCCACGGGGCCCGCTATCAAGGCATCCGCGTTTCTTTCGGTTATCCTGCTTGTCCGGATCTTGAGGATCAGGAGCCGCTGTTTAAGCTGATGAAGCCGGAAGATATCGGCGTCCAGCTTACGGAAGGCTTTATGATGGAGCCGGAAGCTTCCGTGTCGGCGATGGTATTTGCCCATCCTGAAGCGCGTTACTTTAATGTAGATAAGGCAAAGTGATATACTATATCTTATAGAGGTTGTTCAAAAAGTCCGCTTTTGATAAGAAAACCAATTTCTCGGTGCTGAAAACCGTCCTTTTTGAACACGCACTTATAGATAATGCGAGCAAAAAATCCTCCGATTCAGGAGGTTTTTTTGCCGCTGAAATCCGCATATTACATAAAACAGGGCATGTCTTCCTGTATGAAGCGCCTGTTTCCAATATCGGAAAGACTTGAAGATTTGCAAAATCGCAAGAGATCGCTGCAACCGGTTTTGCATAGTCTTATATAGAAAGAAGGTTGCTAGTTATGGAGCTTGAATTTTTGGGGACCAATGCTGGGGTTCCCTCGCTGCAGCGGAACGTGACGTCGATAGCTCTGCGCATGTTCGAGGAACGGAGGGCGTTTTGGCTGTTTGATTGCGGGGAAGCGACGCAGCATCAGATCCTGCGATCTTCATTAAAGCTCAGCAAATTGGAGAAAATCTTTATTACCCATTTGCATGGAGACCATATTTTTGGCCTACCTGGCCTGCTGTCCAGCCGCGCTTATCAGGGCGGGACAACCAAACTGACCGTTTACGGCCCGCCGGGATTAAAACAATATATTGAAGTGAGCCTGATGCTCAGCCAATCCAGAATCGAATATGAGCTTGAAGTGATTGAGCATACGGGCGGGATTGTCTTTGAAGACGAGGATGTCACCGTCGAATCGCTTCTGCTCGATCACCGGATCGACAGCTACGGTTACCGTATTGCCGAGAAAGACAAGCCGGGCAGCCTGGATTTGAAACGGCTCGCTGAATACGGTTTGAAGCCGGGACCTGCATACGGCCGCTTGAAAAGGGGAGAGAGCATCGACCTGGGAAATGGGAAAACCCTGCATCCCGACGATGTGCTTGGCCAGCCTAAAAAGGGACGTATTGTCACGATTCTGGGAGACACCCGTCCATGCGATAATGTGATCGAACTGGCGCGTGATGCCGATTTGCTTGTGCATGAAGCCACCTTTATGCATGATTTGAAAGAGTCGGCATATAACTATCACCATTGCACATCCATTCAGGCGGCCGAAGCCGCTGTCGCCGCAGGCGCCAAGGAACTAATCCTTACCCATTTCAGCTCGCGGTACAAGGATCAGGAACATCTTCAGCCGCTGCTTGATGAAGCTCAGTCTGTGTTTCCGAAGACGCTTCTTGCCGAAGAATTCATGCTGTTTCCCGTACTAAGGCATACATAAGCGGCGGACCAGGAAAATGAGGAAATGCTGATGATAATCAAAGCTCCTTAGGGAGCTTTTTTCTTTAGATGCCGTATGCCGGGGGAAATGAATTATTTTCCGGGAAAGCGCAGGAAATGACATAAGATTTCAGGCGGAAGCTGCAGGGGCAGCGTTAAACGTACATCTTTGACGAACTTCGCAGAAAAAAAGTTTAAATCGTCGCGATGGCAAGTTGATTTTCGTTCATTAGTTGCGGCTTTTCTTCAATTTTCTTAAAATAGAACTGGCGTAAAGCGCGGAAATGACAAGTATTTCTCGCTTTTGGCGCACATAATGAACTGTATAACGGTAAGATCTGAAGAAGATGTTATTATGATCATAAGATGTATTCGTACTATCATGAGCATTTCGGGAAAAGAGGACGCGGTTATGACTACATATCAGGAAAGCAAAGGTTTGTTGATCGACCTTGACGGGACACTTTATCACGGCAAGCAGCGCATCCCTGGCGCAGATATACTGATCCGGACCTTAATGGAAAGAAATATCCCCTATTTGTTTGTAACGAATAATTCTTCCAGGACAGCCGAAGGGGTGGCTTCACATTTGAATGACTTGGGCATTCCCGCAGCACCGCACGAGGTATGCACTTCTGCGCTTGCTGCTGCCAAATACATTGCCCAGGAATCTCCCGGAGCTGCCGTGGCTATGCTAGGAGAAGAAGGACTCCGTCAGGCGCTGCTCGAGGCAGGACTTCATATTGTGGAGGACAACCCGCAGTTTGTGGTTCAGGGAATCGACAGATCCTTTACATATGAAAAATTGATGAAAGCCGTCGCCTGGATACGCGAAGGGGCGGTATATGTGCTCACGAATCCGGATTTGCTGCTGCCTTCGGATAATGGATTCTTGCCCGGTGCGGGTTCTTTGTCAGCCTCCATTCAGGCTGCATCCGGCGTAGAGCCTATTGTCATCGGCAAACCGTCTGGTCATTTGATGACTTTTGCTACAGAACGGCTAGGGATATCTCCGTCCGATGCAACGGTGGTGGGGGATAATATGCGAACAGACATTACTGCAGGGGCGCAAGCCGGGTGTCAGACCATTCTGGTCTTGACCGGGCTTACAACACCGGAAAACTTGGACAAACACATAGAGGCGGCAGGATTCAAGCCGGACATGATCTGTAAAGATCTTTATGAACTAAAGGATTGGTTATGTTCTTGCGAATAAATCGATGAAGAGAGAGTATAACGAAAAACGTTTTTTCAATAAAGCTTTTTTACGAAAGGGACGATGTAGAGATGCCGGAATTCCCGGAAATGGAAAACTACCGAAGAATGCTTTCCGAACAAATTATCGACCACCCGATATCGCATGTTCTTGTCAACAGGGAAAAGTCGGTGAATGTGCCTGCGGAGCAGTTCGCCAAAGAACTTGCTGGGCAACGTGTCATTTTTGTGGAAAGACGGGGGAAACACCTGATCTTCCATTTGAATAGCGGACGTCGTTTGCTGCTGCATTTGATGCTGGGCGGCATGCTGTACTACGGAACGGAGGAGAACCGCCCAAGCCGGAATACGCAGATCGAAATCGAATTTGGACAGAAAACGTTATATTTTATCGGTCTTCGTCTCGGATACCTTCATCTGCTGTCAGCCAAAGAAGTGGATGAAATTTTCAAACCGCTCGGACCGGATGTGTTTGACCGGAGAATGAACAGGGAACGTTTTGCCGAACTGCTGAAAGGCCGTCGCGGTGCTTTGAAAAGCCTGCTGGTAAACCAGCATGTCATTGCCGGGATCGGCAACTGCTATGCGGATGAAATCGCATTTGAAGCGGGTCTGCTGCCGTCGGCACAAATCCAGGATTTATCCGCAGAGACAATTGACAGGTTGTATGAGGCCGTCGTTCGGGTTTTGACGGATGCCCTCGCGCATGGCGGTTATATGGAAACCCCATTTATGGAAAGTGATACGCTGACCGGAGGGTTTGATGAAATGTGTAAAGTCTATGACCGTGAAGGGGAAAAATGCAGCCGCTGCGACGGTGTCATCCATAAAATCGAATTGTCGGGACGCAAAGCTTTTTTCTGTCCGTCCTGCCAGCATGAGCATTAAAAGACTTATCGGATGCCATGTAAGCACCCGCGGCGGCTTTGGGAGAGCGGCCAGGCGGGCCTGGGACATGGGAGCCAAATCATTTCAGTATTTTCCGAAAAATCCGCGCAGTTTGGCGATCAAGGAAGTGGATGCCGCGGCTGCGACGGATTGCTTTCGTTTTTGCCGGGAAAAAGGGATGCCGAGCATCGCCCATACGCCATATCCGGTCAATATAGCTATCGGAGACACCAAAGGCGCTGCATTGTATCAGGCGACGGTGGCTTCGCTTCAAAATGATCTTACCATCGCCGAAGCTTGCGGGTCTGTAGGGATTGTCGTTCATTTCGGCCATCTGAAAAGCAGCGACCCGTTACAAGGGTACAAAAATATAATACAATGTTTAAATGAAACGCTTGCCGGATGGCAGGGAAACGCTAAAATTTTGCTTGAAAACCAAGCGGGACAACCCGGATCGATGGGCATTACGCTTGAAGAATTGGTTTATGTCCGGAATCTGGCCGATGAGCCGCATAAAATCGACTTTTGTTTGGACACATGCCATGCCTATGCTTCCGGCGTCTGGGTTCCCGGTCAAACCGAACGTTTTCTGGAACGCGGGCACGAGCTTGGATATTGGCAGATGCTTGCGGCCGTTCATTTTAATGATTCGAAATATCCTTCCGGTTCGGGTAAAGACCGTCACGCCCGGGTCGGTGAAGGCAATATCGGAACGGAGGCCATGCTTCGGCTGATTTTGTCGCCGGAATTTGAGGGAAAACCTGTCGTGTTGGAGACGGAGCCAGGGCCGGACAGGACCCATCGGAATGAAATCGAATATATATATGCCTGCATCAACGACATAAAAAAATAGGCTATAGGTGCGTATTCAAAAAGGCCGGTTTTCAGCACCGAAGCTTATGCTTCCGATGTGCGTTTTTTCAAAACGCTTCAGTTGGATGAAGCTAGGGACGTTAGGAGCGGAGCGTACGGCAGTAGGGGAGGGAGAAGAGCTGTGATTCATGTTTATCTGGATGATCATCGGCGCTGCCCGCAAGGTTTTGCGCTTGCGAGAAACGCTGAGGAATGTTTGCTGATGCTGGAAGAATGCGAAATTGATATTTTGTCGCTGGATTTCGACCTGGGACCCGGTGAACCGACAGGCGGGGACGTTGTACGGGGAATGATCGCCAGACAGCTGTTCCCGCGGGAAATTTACCTGCATACCTCCAGCATCTGGGGCAAAAAGGAGATGTACGAGCTTCTCTACCAAGCCGTTCCGGCTCATGTGAAGCTGCATAACGGGCCGATGCCGCAGGATTTGGTCGAGCGTATCTCCAGAGAGGTGAAACGGTGAGAGTTTTAAACGAACATGAGCTGCTGGAGGAGTTGTGGAGCAAGGGCAAGCCTGTGGCTGTTTTCCTTCATACCCCATTTTGCGGGACCTGCAAAGTAGCGCGGAGAATGCTGGAGGTTGCCGAGTATCTGCTGCCTGAAGGTTTACTGGCCGAGGCGGATGTGAATATGCTGCCGCATGTGGTCGCGCAGTATAAAATCCGCAGCGTTCCCGCATTGCTTCTGGCTGACGCCGAGCGCTCCGGCAAGCCGGAACTCATTTATTCCATGGGCTCGGTTGAAGATTTGTTAGCTCATATAAGGGGAGTGCTTTCATGATTTCAATGCGGGATGTGTCGCTAAGGAGAGAAGATACGCAAATTTTGGATCGGATCAATTTGGAAATCAGGCAGGGTGAACACTGGGTAATATTGGGCCGCAACGGCTCCGGGAAAACCACGATCCTCGAAATGCTAACCGGGTATCTTTTTCCGAGCGAAGGCAGAATTAAAGTGATTGGGAACTTGTACGGAGAATGCGATGTGCGTGAGGTACGCAAGGAAATCGGCTACATCAGTCCGAGCTTGCTGGAGAAGCTCAATCTAAGCGATCCGGTGTGGGAGGTCGTGGCTACGGGGGCGTATGCGTTTTTGCGTTTCTATCAGGAGATTCCCGCAGACGTGAAGGAAAAAGCACTGAAGCTTCTGCATGAAATGAATCTCGGTAAACTGTCCGATCACCCGCTCGGTACCCTGTCCCAGGGCGAACGGAAAAAAGTGATGCTGGCCCGGAGTCTCATGAGTGATCCGAAGCTGCTGATCATGGACGAGCCCTGCGCGGGTCTGGATTTGTACGAACGTGAAAAAATGCTGGCCGAGGTCCAGCGGCTCGGCGGACGGGATATTACCGTGATATACGTAACGCATCATGTGGAAGAGATCATGCCGGTGTTTACGCATATTGCTTTGATCCGGGAAGGTAAATTGGCCGGTTCGGGTCCCAAACGTGAGGTACTGAATGATGAAATGATAAAACAAACCTATGATATTCCGGTCCGGATCGATTGGGACGGCGGTCGGCCTTGGATAAAAGTGGTTTCTGGAGGGTAATCCGTTTTGGATGATAAACAATTGACAAATGAACTATCCGGGACAACTTCCCGGTTTATATGCACAGCCAATCATGGTTTTGCGCCATATGCCCAGGAGGAGCTTCGCCGCAGATTCGGCAAACTGAAAAGCAGCGTGTTAGTTTCGGGCGAGGTTATTCTGGTGACTTTGTTTGAGGATGCGGAAAAGGCCGTAGATTGGATTGTCTCCAATCCGCCGATCTTTTTGCGCCATATTCAGCCCGTGCAGTTGGAACTGCATGCGGACCTTGAAGATACGCTTGAGCAGACGGTCCGATTTTTGCTTCATCAAAACCATCTGCATGGAGCAAAGCTTGCCTTACAGGTCCGGAAGTCGGACCAGAGCGCATTTGCGGAAAGCGCGGGCCAGCTGCGCGAGAAGATTCAGGAAATGCTGTCCGGACTAAACGCCGAGTTTGTTGTGCGCGATGCCGAGTGGGTCATTTCTGTTTTTGCGGCAGGGGATATGCTGTATATCGGCGTTTCGGAACCAAGGTTCAACCTGTCCGACTGGAGTGGGGGAGCCATCCGTTTTCAACGGGAGGATGGCCAAATATCGCGCGCAAAATTCAAATTGCTTGAAGCCGAGAGCAGCTTTGGCATCGACTTCGGAGCGTTCGGAACCGCGCTTGATATCGGCGCTGCGCCGGGCGGGTGGACCTCGTTTCTGCTTGAGCGCGGTTTGCGCGTGACTGCAGTGGACCCTGCACAGATGCATGAATCGCTGCAAAACAATCCCGCTTTGCGGATATTCAAGAAAAACGCTTCGGAAGTCAGCTTCAAAGATGGCGAATTCGATCTGCTCGTTTGCGATATGAGCTGGAGTCCGAGACAAATGGTCAAGCTTGTTGCGGAATTGCTGCCGAGCTTGCGGCCAGGCGGAACGGCCATCGTCACCGTCAAGCTGATGCATAAAAAGCCGATGGCGCTGATCGACGATACAATCGCGTCATTCGAAGCGGCAAGCATGCAGGTGCAGCGGGCCAAGCAGCTGTTCCATAACCGTGATGAGATTACGTTGTATATGATTAAATATTAATTATATAATCTAATTCACGTAAAAATAGTTCTTTACACAATTATTGCCAATGGTCTATAATGATACCAAATTAACCAATTAGATGAATCGAGGGAAAGCATCCCGGAGCAAGGCAGGCGGTTTACCGCAACTGCCGCCTCCAGGATGCTTTCTCTTTTTTTGTCTTGCGATGAGGGGGGCATGTAGAATGGAATATCCTTCCAAACTGTTTGTCGGACATATGATTGGAGGGAGATACAAGATGATCCGGAAGATCGGGGAAGGCGGCATGAGCCATGTGTACCTTGCAGAGGATTTGAAGCTGCCCGGCAAGTTGTGGGCCATCAAGGAGAGCGTCTCCGATCCGAAGCTGTACAGCAGCATACGGGATGAAGCGCAGCTTCTGATTTCGCTTAGCCATGCCAGGCTGCCGAGAATCGTTGATTTTTTTCCGCCGGACAATGATGGATATACCTATCTGGTCATGGACTATATTCAGGGAATAACGCTTGAGAAATATTTTAGCGGATACCGGGGCAGGATTCCCATGGACTCCATTTTGCAGCTGGCGGACCAGCTCCTGGAAGTGCTCGATTATTTGCACACCCATGAACCAGCGGTTATTTTCCGGGACCTGAAGCCGTCGAATATTATGCTTACGGAACAATTGGAGCTAAGGTTGATTGATTTTGGGATTGCGCGGAATTACAAGCAGGAGCAGACGCAGGACACGGTCAAACTCGGCACGGTCGGCTTTGCGGCTCCAGAACAGTATGGCAGCGGTCAAAGCGATGCCAGATCGGATCTGTACGGCTTTGGGGCGCTTTTGCTTTACCTGTCGACGGGGGGAACCTCCAGCGAGTGGACGGAGAGAGCCGAGAGAAACATCCGCTCCGATCTGCCGCGCCAGCTGATTCCAATTATACGCAAGCTGCTGCAATTCGCTCCGGAGAACCGTTACGCTTCAGCGGCCGAAGTCCGCCGGGAGCTGGCCGCGGCCATACGGCAGGAACCCAAGCCGGATCCGAAGCGGATGCGAGATATCGCAGGGCGGATCAGCACGCAGGTCATAGCGCTTTTGGGTGCAGGCGGGGGAACGGGCACGACGCATACTGCGATCGCCATCAGCCATTATTTGGCGAGAAGCCGCAGCAAGGTAGCACTGGTTGAGATGAATGTGAAGTCGCCATCTTTCCGGCGCATCCAGCAGATCGTGGATGGGAATAAAGCGCTTGCCCCGGGCAGCCGCAAGTTTGAGGTGCAGGGGGTGGATTATTGGCGTCAAACCGCCAGGGCGGATGTCATCACGCTGCTATCCGGCAGTTATGATTACGTCGTGATCGATCTGGGGACGTTCCGGGAGAGGGAACGCCTCGAAGAATTTTTGCGGGCGGATATTCCCGTCATCGTTGCTTCGGGTGCGGAATGGCGCCAGCAGGATATTTTGGATATGGTTCATGGTCTGTCGCGATACCCGCAGCAGAAGTGGATGTATTTCCTGCCGCTAGCCGGTCCGGACGCGGTCCAAAGGCTGCGCAAGCAATTAAACACATCGCAGGTATTTTCGCTGCCGCTGCATATAGATCCATTTGAAAAAAGCGAAGACATGGACCGGGCGCTGCAGCGTATTTTTCAAGGAATTCTAAGCGGAGCCCAGCGCAGAAGAAGATTCAGATTCGGGCTTTAGCTGATCCGTGATGAAGAGAGGAGAATGAAAAGATACATGTCAAAGCTCAGACAGCGAACAAGGCATATGCTTTACGCCGGGCTGGCCGGAGCCGCTGTAATGGGGTTGCTTTTTGCGGGATATGCCATATACAGCACCGTGCAGCATCATGCCAGAGAGACGCGGATCAAGGAGGATTACAGCCGGCAGATTGCCAAGCTAGAGCAAGAGCGCTTAAACGAAGAGAAAAACATGGCGTCCGGATGGTCGCTTTCGCGGGATGTTGGCGCGGGTGAGACGATATCGGCCAAGGATCTTGTCCGGATCAAGCTGCCGCAGGGCGCCGCACCGGTTAATTTACTGGAACAGGGCGAAAGTAGGGTGGTCATTGCGAAGATTGAGATAAAGAAAGGTACGGCGCTGACCGATGCCATGGTCTATGAACAAGAACCGCTGCCGGATGATCTTAGAAACAGGGAACTGAAGGCGATCGCTTTGCCGTCCGATCTCCATGAACATGATGTGGTTGACGTGCGGGTCCAGTTTCCAACGGGGCAGGACTACATCGTTTTATCCAAAAAGAAAATCGGCAAGCTGTTGAACCCCGCAATGTGGATTACGATGTCGGAGCAGGAGATTCTTTCATTATCCAGCGCTATGGTCGATGCATATCTGCATGATGCCAAACTATACGCGGTCACTTATGTAGAGCCTGAAATGCAGGAGAAGGCGATCCCGACTTATCCGGTGAACAAGGAGGTGCTTAAGCTGATCGAAAGCGATCCGAACATCGTCAAGAAGGCGGAACAAAAGCTGTCGGAAGCCGTGCGCCTCTCTCTGGAAAAGGATCTGGAGAAAGCGGCTGCGGCCGGCAAATCAGGGCAGAGCTTTGCGGACTCCGAGTTTGCGCCTTCCTATTCAGGAGGACGAACATATTCGGGAGAGTCAGCGGCATCGCAAGGATTATCAGGCACCGGCATCGGTCCGGGAAATACGCCGCGGAACAACGGTATAACGGCTGCTGGCAGCGATACAGAAGCGATTGATGAACGGCCGGATACAGCTCCTCCGGATACCAATCATGACAGTTTTTCAGTGAGTGAATTCCAGAGTAATAAGCTGCTTGACCAAAGCTTGAAAGAGCAGCGGGCTGGCGCAGATCAAGCTTCGACAGAACCTTAGCTGGAGAGGCGTGAACCCTCAGGGCCAGCTAAGCGGATAAAGGAGTTGAAAACGTATTGAACCTATGTATTTTTGCCGGCATTTGCGACAAAAGCGAAATGCTGATGTATGTTTGCAAGCTGCTGGCATCCGCCGAACACAGCGTGCTGCTGGTAGATGCGACGGAGAAAAGGAAATATCCCTATTACATCGGCCGGTTGGATGAACAGCTGCAAATCACCGATTTTTCCGGTTTTGATGTCGCCTGCGGATTTGAAGATGCGACCGGGCTCGAAGCCTATTTGCATAGCGCGGGTGGCAGTCTCGAGAAATACGACTATGTCATCTTCGATTTGGAACTGCCGGATTTTTGTTCGTCCGAGATATGGAGGAAAGCTTCGGCATTGATATGGGTTACTGATTATGGCATCTGGACGCTCGAGAAAGGCAGCTGCTGGCTGGAAGCTGCGGTTCATCGCCATTTTGGCGCAGAAGCGGTGCCTGAGTTCAATCAAGTCGTTATTCATGCAGTGGATGATTGGTTTGGCAGCACTTATCTCGAAGGATACTTTAACCGTTTGCCCGTGTACTGGTTAGATGATCCGGTTATTATTCCATGGAATGAGCTGGATTTTTCCCTAAAGCTTCAAAATGAACATATGAAAAAAGTACGCATGAAACCATTGACACGTGGGTATAAAAGAAACTTATGTCTGCTGATGCAAAAGCTTACGGATTGGGATCAAAAGCAGATGAATCGTATATTGCGGATCGCGGAAAGGAGTAAAACATGAGTACAGTTGCATTTTGGAGCCCGCTTAAAGGAGGAAGCGGAAATTCCGCCCATGCGGCGGCAACTTCCGTCACGATCGGAATGGATTATCGTTTGAAATCGCTGTTGATGCATGGAGGGATGGCGAAGGAGAGAATCGAGGGAGCTTTTCATACGGCGTCTCATCCATTGGATCATTCATTGATCCACTTTCAGGATCATGGTATGGATGCTTTGGAGAGATTGTGTCTGAACCGCAGGTTGACACGGGATAATTTGCAGGATTATACGCTGCCGCTGCTTCCCGACCGTTTGGATTTGGTTCAGGGCACCGCCAAAACAGAAGGAACCCTGCCGGGATACCGGAAGGAACTGCTGCAGTCGATATGCATGATTGCGAATCATCGTTATGATCTTGTACTGATTGATGCCGGCGGCGGCATTCCCAAGGAGGGAAGCGGAGATCAGGCGCTGCTGGAATCGGCTGATCTGATCGTTGTAAGTCTGAACCAAAGCATTAAATCGCTGGATTTGTTTTTCGAAGACGGCAGCTGTCCGGCCGTAGTTGCGCAAAAGCCGCATATCATCGTGTTGGGCAGGTATGATAAACATTCCCATTGCACCTTGAGCAACGTGAAAAGACGATTCGGTTACAAGGGGAGCATTCACGGTATTCCATACACAACCGATTTTCTGGATGCTTGGAATATGCGGGGCGTGCTGCCGTTTTTGCAGCGCAGCCGTAATTTGAACAGCCGACAGCCTGCCGCGGCTTTTCTGGCAAGCATCCGTTTATTGGTCAGAGACATATTAACACAACTCGAAATGACCTCGGTACTGAAGCTGGTGGAAAGGGGAGCATGAATGATTTCCGGCATGATGATCAATATTTTACTGATCGCGCTCATCATCTTATTTGCCGGGCTGCTTCTCTACGTCAAATGGCTGGATTTCCGCCGGCCGGTTATGGGCATGCAAGCTGCAAACAGGCAATATACGATCGAAATGATGACCGAATTCGTGAAGGAAACGCTGCATGAATTGACGCATAGCCAGCTGAGCGATCTGGGCCTTCATGAAGAGGAATATAAGCGAAGGGTCAATAAGCGGAGTGAACTCCGCAAAGCGCTTAAAGATTGTATTTCCGGCGATATGCGCGAAAAGAAATATGTCAAACAGTTTATGGCGGACTTGCTGGTGAAAAGTTTCGGCTTAAATGAAACGAATATTCATGAAGCGCTTCCTTTTGATGATATCGGGCGGCTCACGCCCCAAGATCAATTTGAAATCATCTTTTATTTGTATCAAAAGCAGTATGGTCGGGAAGCTTTATCGGCAATTTTCGAACATTATGAATTGGATGTCCCGCGGGTGCTGGACAAATACGGGAACGAGCCGGTATATGCGGTGACTGTAGAGGATATCGATCGGATTTTCATGGCGGAATACAACGGCGATCTTACCTTTAATGAGAAGCTGGATATTGTGGTTCAGCGGATTTATCAGCAATATAAAGGATTTTCGGTCGTTGATGAATTGCGTGACCAGCGGATTGACGGGGTCAGCGGCGGGGTCAATGGGATTCTAACCGATGAAGGACTTCTGGATACTTACGGATCTGCTGGTTATCAAGCTTTATGGGATGAAAACGAGCAAAGCAATCCGCTTCCCGCGACGGAAAGCGTTTGGGTCTTTTATAAGGGGAAGTCGGTACATTTGGCGTTTTTAAGTTTTGGCTCCGAGCTGGAACTGAAACGGGTCTGCCTAAATATTTACAAATACAATCATCCCGGTCAGTTATCGGAATCAAACGGCTACAAGGTAAATGAAATGAAAGACGGGTCGCGGGTTGTTGTCGTTAGACCTCCGTTTGCCGAGTCATGGGCGTTTTTCGTACGGAAATTCGATATTCCGAATGCTTCCTTACAGCAGTTGATTACCGGGGATAACGCCGAACTGCCGATCGGATTGCTTGCTTATCTGATGAAAGGAAACCGCATCACCGCTATTACCGGCGCGCAAGGTTCAGGCAAAACCACTCTGCTTATGGCGATGGTTGAACATATCAACCCAACTTATACTTTACGGGTGCAGGAAATGGCTTTCGAGCTGCATTTGCGGAAAATTTACAGCCGGAGAAATATTCTGTCTTTTCGGGAAACTGAACGCATTTCAGGCCAGGAAGGGCTTGACCTGCAAAAGAAGACGGACGGAACTGTCAATATTTTGGGCGAAGTGGCAAGCGACGAGGTTGCCGCTTGGATGATTCAGATGTCGCAGGTAGCCAGCTTGTTTACCGTGTTCACCCACCATGCGAAAACATTTCGCGACCTGGTATTTTCACTTCGGAACTCTCTTTTGAAGATCGGCGTGTTCCACAATGAACGAATTGCCGAGGAACAGGTTGTACAGGTCATTAACTTTGATATCCACATGAAGAGGGACGCGGACGGCAAGCGGTATATCGAAAGAATTACGGAATGCATTCCTGCGGGGGATCGTGCGGTACAAGAAGACGAGATTCAAGGGAAAGGTTCACTTAAGGAAATGCTTGGCCAACTGCTGGAACTTCAATACGAATCAAGACGTCAAACGCAGCAAAGGGCATTTGCCTCACGCAATATCGTGGAGTACAAGGATGGAAAATACGTTGTTGCCGAGCCGATCTCTGATGCGAATGTACGGGAGATGACCGAACAAATGGGAACCGATGACGCCCTCATGTTTCGGAATTTCCTGAATCATTACTGGGGTGTTCATGATGAATATTAAATCCATTTTGATAACGGTCCTCGTCGTTTCCCTCATTTTGTTTGCAGCGGCATATGCTTTTCTGGCATGGATCGGCAGCAGGCGGAAACATACTGTGCACATGCAGCTGTTTGACGGCGGTTTACAGCCACACCGACACGGCATAAAAGAACAATGGCATCGCTTTTTGCAGCAGTCTTATATCTTTATGACCAAGGTTCCCTGGCTCTCGGGTTATATGCAGAGGATAAGAAGGCGGTTGTCCGGAGTTCAAACATATGATGAATTCAGGCTGAGACATGAGGTTGCAAAGGTTACTCTGACCGTGCTTGGCATATTATTTGTTTCTATCATCTTACTGTTCCTGCTGAATCCCAGCCTTTCCTTTTTACTGCTGGTCCTGCTAACGGCAATTATTATCAATAGTTTGCTTGTTGATATGTACGTGAACAGGCTGGAGCGAAGGCTGCTTACGCAAATGGTCGAGTTGTTCTCCGAGGTCAGGCACAGATATCAGCAGCATGAAATGATCGATGAAGCTTTGTACGAAGCCGCGGAAACCGCAGGTTACGAGGCGGCGGTGCATACGCGCAAAATTTATGAAGCCTTAAATGCCAGTGATCCTGCGCAGGAACTAGATAAGTACTATGAAACGGCACCGAACCGTTTCTTGAAGGCTTTTGCAGGCATATCTTTTATGATTATGGAATTTGGGGACAAGGTCAAAGAACAGGGTTCGATTTATTTAAATGGCCTCAGCGGATTGACTAAAGAGATCCATTTGGAAATATTGCGCCGGGACAAGCTGGATTATCTGCTCAAAGGATTAAACGTAATTGCACTTGTGCCTGTGTTCTTTGCAAAACCGATCGAGCGTTGGGCACGGAGCAGCTTTCCGGCGATGGATGCCTTTTATACGAGCAAATGGGGATATATCACCAAAATCATTATTTTTGCGGTCATTATAATATCCTATATTTTGCTGCAGAGGTTACAGCGGGAGAATGAGACGGCGTACCGCGCGGAAGACCGGAAAATGAACTGGGAGCAGCTTATTTCCTCCTTTTCATGGGTGCGCTTTATTGCTTCGTTTTTAGCGCCGCGGCCAGGGACACCGGCTTATGCCCGGATCGTGCGCCTGCTCAAAGAAAGCAGCACCCACTTGAGGTATGAATGGTTTTATATCCGCAGAGGAGTCATGGCTGTCCTGGTTTTTGCAGTAACAATGACAACGGCTATGGTTTTGCACGAGACAGTCAAACATCATATTTTATATGACCCGGTGGCCGGCAATACATTTTTTGGCCAGGTGTCCGGCGATCAGGAGGAACAGGGGCGCAAGCTGAGCGATCGGGATCGTGAAGTGATGATGGAAGTCGGAATGTCGCCCTCTGCCAATTATGACGAGATAACAGAGCGGTTAAGGGCCAAACAAACTGGGGTTTCAACCGGACCAGAATCGCTCATTGAATCCGCGAACCGGATTTTGTCCAAGCTGCATGCGTACAACGAGGAATATTTAAAGTGGTGGGAGTTTTTGGCCGCCCTGCTGATCGCCCGCGCCGGTTACCAGTTCCCGCTGTGGCTGCTTTATTTTCAGCGCAAAATCCGCCATATGGACATGAAGCATGAAGTATATCAATTCCAGACCGTTATTGCTATGCTGCGGGAAATGGACAGGATCTCGGTAGAGGAAATTTTGGAGTGGATGAACCGCTTTGCGATCATTTTTAAAACGCCGATTCTAAAATGCGTGCTGCATTATGATCATGGTGCGGAAATGGCCCTTGTCAGGTTGAAGGAAGAGGTCACTTTGACGGAGTTTCAAAGACTCGTGGACAAATTGCTGCTTTGTGTTGAGAAGATCCCCATTGCTCAGGGTTTTGACGATTTGGAAGGGGAGATGGCCTTTTATTTCGAACAGCGCAAGCAGGAATACGAGAAAATGATCGATGTCAAAGCAAGCCTGGGCAAAATGATCGGTTTTGCTCCGATGTATACCCTCATTTTCATGTATCTGGTCATACCGCTGATTGCCATGAGTTTTATGCAAATGAACGTGTATTATGAACAAATTCAAAAAATATAAGGAGTTGTCGTCCAATGAATAATGCCTCAAGCGCACTAAAAGTCGCCGCAGGGATTTTTTTGACCATCGCACTGATTACCATCGTGGTTATTTTGTTTATTTCGGCCCAGGAAGCCACCAAAACGGCGCAAAACAACTTTTCGGATATTCAAACCGAGCTGTCGCAAGCCTCCTTTACGGTATATGATGGAACGAGCATCAGCGGTTCGCAGGTAACCAACGCCTTGCGGAAGTTCCGGGACAAGGACCAGTTCGGAATTCTCGTTAAAACGGGGAAAAACAGAGGAGGACAATGGTACGGAAACAGCTTGTACATTAGCGATATGATGGATGAAAAATACGGCTCTGTCATTAACGTGAACAAAAGGGAAGGGGAACTGGGAAACACGATGCAGGAATCCAGCAATGAATACGTGAATCCAAGCGGGAAATTTAAAGCAAGCATCATTAAAGACAGATCGAATGTCGTGCGCGGACTTGTTTTTGAACAGTGAATGTCAGAAAGGACATAAAGCGCCATGAACGAAAACGTCCCAAATATGATGATACTTTGTACGATTCTTGCTCTGTTCCTGAGCGCCTGTTTTTTGACCTTGGGCATGACAGGGCAGATCAATCTTGCGCTGCATGAAGCGGCTTCTACGGCGGCAGGTCAGGCAAGAAGCGTGCAAACGGTATTGACGGAATCAAGTCCCGATACCTTCGGCGGCGCGCAGGCATTTATGATCGCCGTGGATCATGCTAAAACAGGGATTCGCATCAATATTGATGGTATCGAGATTCGTGAGGAAGACCCTGCTAAGCTTGCCAAACTGGCTTTATTTGAAACGGGGGCGAAATATCGGGCCATATATTTCCGGGATAATGCCGGAAAATTAACGGGCGTGCAGTTTCAAAAGCTAATGCCGGGCGAGGAGTTGCCATGAGCAGCGCGGTATCCAAATTTGTAGCTGTATTATTGGCCGTGGCGTTGATGTTCGTGTATCCTGCGTCCGAAGCTTATCAGAGACAGGATGACTTGTCGCGGATCATCGTTTACAATGCGGTCACTCAATTTGTTGATGCGGTCCGAAATAAAGGATATGTTACACCGGTGATGTACCAGGACTTCTTGATTGAAATCCAGGCAACAGGGAATGAATTTGATGTTCAGATGGAGCATATGCACAAAACATATACTCCAGTCTATACCGATGCTGCGGATCCATACTCTTTTCAGAACGAGATCAACGTGTCCTATCTAGGTTATTATACAGCCGACATTATGTCTGTTATTTATCCGGACAATACCCGGCCTAAGGATGATGAGTCGCGGAAATATAAATTGAACGCAGGGGATTTCTTTAAAGTGACGGTCAAAAACCTGAACCGTACGGCCGGAACCATGATGTTGGATTTTATTTCGGGTTCACTTTCAGGGGAGGCGCCTGTGCTGGCCTATCCTTATGGAGGCATGGTGCTCAATGAAGATTACTGATTTTTCAATTATTTTTGTGATTATTTTCGTTCCTGTGTTTTTGCTTAGCGGTTTTCTGATCAAGGACCAGAGGACAGTGAAATTTTTGGAGCTGAAATACGTCACCGCCCTGCGCACGGCTGTTCAAGACGGAGCAAGCATGCTGAATCGGAATGAAAAGCAGGAATTTGAAGCCGGTTATGGCTCTACGAAGTTTTTTAGGGCAGACAAAGAACTGGCGCTCGCCATGTTCTACAAAACCCTATACTCTAACCTCGGAATTGAAGAGGACATACCGGCGCAGGCGGCGCTTGATCATTACATTCCAGCGGTCGCAGTCATTGACTACGATGGTTATTACATATATGCGGATGAGGAATTCACAAGCGAAGATCGTCAAACGATGATCAAACATGTATGGAGTCCCAAAAAACCTTATGCTTACAGTGACGGCAGCGGAAATATGGTCCGGTTTACTTTGGATAACGAAGTGAATGTGTATGATCATCGTTCAGGCGAATGGATCCAAGGACTGCAAAGGGAATTGAAGGAAACAACCAATGTGGCGCTTATCGCCCGATCCGATTTGTTCGAACAAATCAGAAGATCCACGATTGTGCGGACGATCGAAAATGATTTGGCGAACGTAATCAACCGTCATAACGAGTTTGCCGCCAGGAACGGAATATCTTATCAATTCACGCTTCCGCTCATCTCGGGCGAGGAATGGAATAATTCCATCAATGACATTGGTTTAATCGCTTTTATTCAAGGTTTGCCGGTCGGCCATACCTATATCAATAACTATGCCTTGGGAGGCGGAAGATTGGTTAAAACCGAGGGGATCTTGGCAGGGACAGACCCGGTTACGGGCATTCGTTATTTCGAACGCGAAGGCTGCAGAAGCGGCCTGATGCATGAAGAAACATTTTCATCCGCTAAGGAAGCGGCCGCCAGCGGATATTTCGAAAGACGCTGCGGCAATCAAGCGGTACCATAAGAAAAACGGCACCCGAACATTTTTCGTATTTTCGGATAACTCCCACTTATGATAAAATGATATCTTGAATGCCATGATGGCAATTCGACTTTCTAGTGTTTATGCTACGCAATAACGCTGCCGTATTCCCGTTGGGGGAATGCGGCTTTTTAAGAATGCGGGCTAAGGCAGCCATGGGGTTAGTCGAAGCGAGACGCTGCTATCATTTTAGTAAGTTCGCGCGATAACCGCGATTTAATTAATATAAAAAGCATCGAGAGACGCTTGTCTTACGGGAGAGATGAGATATGAGCGAGAGAGAAAGACGATATTCGCGGCAGGAACGTTTTGCACCGCTTGGAACCGAAGGTCAGCGAAAGCTCGGGGAAAGCCATGTGCTGGTCATTGGAGCTGGTGCTCTTGGAACCTCCATCGCTGAAACGCTGGCTAGAGCCGGGATAGGACGATTGACCATAGCGGATCGCGATTATGTGGAGTGGAGCAATCTGCAGCGTCAGCAGTTATTTTCCGAAGAGGACGCTAAATTAAGGCTGCCCAAAGCCATTGCTGCGGAGCGGCGTTTGCGGGCGATCAATTCCGCCATCCGGATCGACGGTCATGTGATGGATGTGAAGATCGAGGAATTGGAAACGCTGGCGGGCGGCGTTGATTTGATCATGGATGGCACGGATAATTTCGATACCCGGCTTCTGATTAATGATATATCTCAAAAATACAATATCCCGTGGATATATGGAGGATGCGTTGGAAGCTACGGCATTACGTTTACGATTCTGCCGGGGCAGACCCCCTGCCTCAATTGCATGCTGGGAACGGTTCCGCTCGGGGGAGACACCTGCGACACGGCGGGAATCATCCCGCAGGCAGTGCAGATCGTTACGGCGCATCAAACAACGGAAGCGATAAAGCTGCTTAGCGGGCATCCGGAGGCACTTAGAGACAAACTGCTGACCTTTGATCTTTGGCGGAATGAATCGATGTCCATGGGCGTCAAACATGCAAAAAAAGAAGAATGTTTGTCCTGCGGTTCCCACCCGACCTATCCTTATTTGTCCGCATCCAACCTCGAAAAGACGGATGTGCTTTGCGGAAGGGACACCGTTCAGATCCGTCCGGGGAAGAAGCAGTCGCTTGATCTGAAAGAAACTGCCGAAAGGTTGTCCAAACTGGAAGAGGGGACAGTGGAAAGCAACCCGTTTCTGGTTTCTTTCACGGCAGGACAGCACCGGCTGGTTATTTTTGCAGATGGGAGAGCGCTCGTTCACGGTACAAAAGATATAACCGAAGCTAGGACTATTTATCACCGTTATTTCGGATAATGATTGGTTTTGGCCCGAGAGAATGGTTTTCTTCATGGTCGGCAACCCTAAAAGGTATGACCGGCAAATGGAAATTATCATGAAATCGGGTGATACCATGCATGGAAAACTTCTGGCGGTAGGAACCTTTTTCAAAGACGGGATCATGCTTCACAAATTGCAGGAAGAAGGCTTCGGCGCGATTGCGGCCGATAACGAACGCGAGGCTGTACGCATAATCAATGATGAACATATTGATATGCTGCTGCTGGAGCGTTCGGGACATATGGGTTACTCATTGCATAAAATCATCAAAGCCCTGCTTAGGGAGCAGGGGGAGAGGCCGTTTCCGGTCATTTTGTTCGAAGACCATATTCACAAGCAGGCGATTATTGAGGGACTTGAAGCTGGCGCAAATGATGTCGTGCCCAAATCGATTGAAGCCGAGGAATTACTGGCGCGAATCCGGAACTTGCTCCGAATTTTCCGTTTTGAAAATGAAAGGAGAAACGAGGAAGTCGTTGTCGGTGATCTAAGTATCGATCCCGGCACGAGAAAGGTGAATAGAGGAGAGCAGCAGATTTCGCTGACGGTAAAAGAGTTTGATTTGCTGCTGTATTTGGCCCGAAATGCCAATCGCGTATGCACCCGAGAAGAGATTTTAAAAAATGTTTGGGATTACGACTTTGATATGGGCACGAATGTAGTTGACGTCTATATCCGCCATCTGCGTACCAAAATGGATAAAGGATTCGGCAAAAAATTAATCCAATCCATTCGGGGAGTCGGTTATAAAATTAAAGAAGGCGAATAAGTTTTCAAAACTTATCGCCTTCCTTGACATATCAGAAAGTATAGAGTTCCGGGGTCCCCGCAAAGTAATCGGAATAAGCTTCGAAGGTCATGCGTCACTTTGTGGGGTATTATAGACTTCCGGGGTCTCCGCAAAGTAATCGGAATTAGCTTCAAAGGCTAGACGTCACTCAGTACCATTGCTCCGCAAAAGCGGCCCGCTTCGAGAGTCGTCGGACTTCTTTCCGATACTCTTTGTGGGGTTAGTTTGAGTTCCTAAAGCACGCGACGCGCTTTGAGATATGTTCTTTTCCAATTGCCTGAGTTCAGATCGGAAACCGTCACGCCTGGGGAGCCATATGTGTGCAGAATTTTGCCATTGCCTGCATATACGGCCACGTGAGTAACGTTTTTACCATTCGCTCTGCTGCCGCTGGAGAAAAATACGAGATCACCTGGTCTCAGGTTGGATTTCGACACGGCAACCCCCGCTTTGGATTGTGCGACGGATGTACGAGGGAGAGTGATTCCGTACTTGCCAAAGATATATTTCGTGAACGAAGAGCAGTCGAATACTCTGGTTGTGCTCGTCGATGCTCCGAATTTATAAGGAGTTCCCATAAATTTCTTTCCGTAATTAACAATGGCTTGACCTTTGGAAGAGTATGAGGATGAGGCGGATGCGGATTTAGAAGAAGCTGCTTCCGTAACTCCCGCTCCGGTTGCCATCATTCCTGCAAAACCAATCGATGCACATAACCCTACGGTTACTAATTTTTGGATGAGATGTTTTTGATTCATGTTGTATTACCTCCAAATTTCGTTTTCTTTCAGGCTCGTTTCCGAGTATAACAGTTTTGTAACCGCCTAAATTATGGATCAGCCCTTCCAAACCCTTGCTGCTCGTGGCAATATTCTCTTTTATTAAAAAACGATTAAAAGTTACAAAAAATTAAGATATTGATATATTCTTTGATTAAAGCAATAAAAAACCCTTGTATATCAAGGGTTTTTCGATGTTAACATTTGATTATCCGAGTGTAACTTTTTAATACTCTTTCATTTGGCGTCGAAACAGTTTCTAAGATATTCAAGATCAATCACGGCTTTGAATGACAAGCAAAAGTCCTCCTTCAATGCTGACTTTGCCGCTAGGGGCAATCAGCACATTGCTGATGCCGAGAGATTCGCCGATTTTTAATGTGGCATTGTTGAGCGGATACTGAAACCCTTCGAGCGTAATTCCGGTCACTTCCGGCGTCATCGGCAGCAAAGAGACATATTTGAAACCGAGGTCCCGCACCTCTATTTTGGATCCGGTTAACGTTATGTAATTGTTTTGGTCCATGATGGCACACTGGATATGATGCTGAAGGGCGTGGCTAAGCATTTGCACGTTCGCCAGCGTATGATCCATCCTGGTACCGGTTCCCCCGACAAGCAGAATGAAATCCGGCTGTTCTCTAATCGCCAGTTCAAAAGCCAGTTCCGTATCCGTCAGGTCTTTGTCGATCGGATCGCATTCTACGACTTTGCGGCTTTTAGTCCGTACCAGATCTAATTCCTGCAGCGAGATCGAATCGAAATCACCTGCGGCTATATCCGGATGGATGCCGTGACTAATGAGAAACAGCGCTCCTTTATCTGCTCCAATGATGAAATCGCCGGGTTGTATTTCCTCTATAAAACGGGGCTGCAGTTCACCTCCGGAAAATATGATTACGCGTTTTTGGCTCATAGATTTTTCCTCCCTAAATCCGTTTCACACTGTTAAGCCGTGTTTTCAGTATAAATGAGAAAACAAGGTTGCACAATTTACATGACCATGACTACAATAGGGAGGACATTGATTGGGTCTTCTTCACCCGGTCTATCGGTTTAGCGACAACAGGATAAGGAAAGCACAGCCGGATGACGGCGAACAGAGGAGGCTTACAATTTGGTATCTGTTTTATTTGTTTGTTTGGGAAATATATGCCGCTCGCCAATGGCCGAAGCCATCATGCGCAATAAAGTTGAGCAGGCGGGACTTATGGAAGCTCTCAGCGTAGATTCCGCCGGAACGGGGGACTGGCATATCGGCAACGGTCCGCATCAAGGAACGCGGGAGATGCTGGATTTGCATAATATCAGTTATGAGGGGATTAAAGCCCGGCAGTTTGCAGGTCCGGACTTTGAGAAATTCGACTATATCGTATGCATGGACGACAGCAACCTAAATAATGTCAAGAAAATCCCCGGCGTCAAAGAGGAGAAATTGATCAAATTTATGGACTTGCTGCCGGAACATGAATTAAGGGAAGTGCCGGATCCGTATTTTACCGGTAATTTTGAGCAGGTGTACGATTTGCTGGAGGCGGGCTGTCAGGCGCTTTTGGACAAGATCAGGTCGGAAAGGTTATAATAGGAATGAAAAAACGGCAAAAGAGTCGTTTTTTTCAGAAAAACAATGAAAACGCAATCATTTCAATTTGAAGCGAAAAAGGTGAACCTTGGACATTGTTCTGCAGCATGCATAGGCGTTTGTCGTTAGGCTCACCTTTATTAAGTTTAGAGAGGTTGTTCAAAAAGTCCGCTTTTGATAAGAAAACCAATCGATGTAATTCAAGGATGAGCGACCGCGACCCAAAGGTAGGTTTTCTTGCGATATAGAATTTCATCAGCTACGCTGATAACTTGTAAATTCTATATCTAACACGAAGTGAATCAGGAAGCGGGCTCGGCATCGAATCTTGAATTCAGTCGGGCCTTCCGGTGCTCACGTACCTAAAACGTACGCTTCGCTCCTCAGTCCCTAACTTCATCCAACCTTCTCGGTGCTGAAAACCGACCTTTTTGAACGCGCGCTTTTAAAGAAGGGATTTATTCGTGTAAAAAATACATAAGCGCATCCGGAAGTTCTTTTTGCCAGAAGCCCCAAAGATGTTTGCCGTCTTTTTCAGCGTATTCGACTTTGGCGCCGCGGTCCAGCAGGAGTTCCCGGGTCTGGCGGTTCAGCTCAACGAAATTATGGACGCCGTGATCTGTTTCGTAGGCCGTCTCCTGCAATCCGACAATCATAAAGATATCGAGATTGGATAAGTCGTCCTGAGCTTCAATGATGTCTTGGGAAGCCGGATAATATGCGCCGGAGAGACTGATAATGCGCTGAAACAGTCCCGGATAACGAATGGCCAGGTGGAGCGATACGCTTCCGCCAAGAGAGTCGCCGGCAAGTATGCGCTCAGAGGCCTCTTTTCTGATTGGATACTTAGCTTCAATAAAGGGTATAATTTCTTCTGCGAAACAACGCGTATACGATTCGAACCGGTTTCCGAACGGAGCGTATTCCTGGGTACGGACAGATGTGTCCACCTCAACGCCTACTATAATAAACGGCTCTGCATTGCCGTCAAGAATCAAATGATTGGCAATGGTTGCGATGCGCCCGAAATTAAAAAATTCCTCGCCGTCTTGGCAGTACACAACCGGATAACTCAAGATTTCATTATAACCCGGCGGGAGATACACCCGAAGATTTCTTGTTTCATTTAAAAAACGGCTTTCGATTTGTTCTTTAACAATTGTGCGTTTGAGATACTTTGAATCACTCATCCATGTCACCTTTCTTCATTGGTTGAATTCCGCTCTAAGACAAGCGTTTATTGTGATACCATCATGTGGCAATGTTCACGACCCTGTCAATTTTTTAAAAACTGTTACATAATAATCAATATACTGTTATATATACAAAGGTCGAATTTTTCGAAATTTTATCCGCAATAGCTTTGACGAAACGAATAAAACAGGTGTATAATAATTCTATAACAGCAGCACTTGATATTCAAATATTTTTGTTGAGGTGAAGATAATGAGCAAGGTGCCTTATGAAGTGTATACCGAGGAAGTCGAAGCACTTTCCGTGCTCTCTCCTGAAGGTGAAATCATTAACAAAGATAAAATGCCTAACCTTACAGATGATCAATTAAAAGAAATTATGTACCGTATGGTATTTACCCGTACTTGGGATGACCGCGCCGTAAACCTTGGCCGTCAAGGACGTCTTGGTTTCTATGCTCCGGTATCCGGTCAAGAAGCAACGATGGTCGGAAGTGAATTCGCACTGGAAAAAGACGACTTCGTATGCCCGGGCTATCGTGATATGCCGCAAATCGTATGGCATGGACTGCCTCTTTACCAAGCATTCTTGTATTCCCGCGGCCATCAGCATGGCGGACAAATTCCTGAAGGTGTGAACGTGCTGATGCCGCAAATCATCATCGGCGCTCAAATTCTGCATGCAATGGGTATCGCAATGGGTTACAAGCTTAAAAAGCAAAAACAAGTTGTCATCACCTACACCGGTGACGGCGGTTCTTCTGAAGGCGATTTTTATGAAGGCCTGAACTACGCCGGACGTTTCAAATTGCCGGTTATTTTCTTTGTGCAAAATAACGGTTATGCCATCACCACTCCATTTTCAAAACAAACAGCAGCACTTTCGATCGCGCATAAAGCGGTGGCAGCTGGTATCCGCGGCGTGAAAGTCGACGGTATGGACGTGCTTGCTGTTATTAGTGCTGTTCAGGAAGCTGCAGAGCTTGGTCGCAAAGGCGAAGGCGCTACACTGATCGAAGCCGTAACCTATCGTTTCCGTCCGCATTCCCTGTCCGACGATGCGACTAAATACCGCACGAAAGACGAAGAAGGGGAATGGAGCGAAAAAGATCCGATTTCTCGTTTTGCCAAATATCTGGAGAAAAAAGGCTTGTGGACTGAAGAAGACACAGCCCGCGTAAAAGATGAGGCTAAAGCGAAAGTAAACGAAGAGATCAAAAAAGCGGAACAAACCGCAAAAATGACCGTTCCTGGCCTGATCGACAGCATGTTCGAAGTAACGCCGAAACATCTGGAAGAGCAAAAAGCCGATTTCCAATAATCCATAGATGCGTTTGATTTCATGCAACGTGAAACAGTGAATGTTTAAGGAGGAAATGAAGCAATGGCACAAATGAATATGAAAGAAGCGATCCGCGACGCAATCCGCGTGGAGATGAGAAATGACCCTAACGTCATTGTGTTTGGCGAAGACGTAGGTAATGTTGGCGGCGTGTTCCGTGCAACGGAAGGCCTGCAAAAAGAGTTCGGCGAAGAACGTATTTTCGATACGCCGCTGGCTGAATCCGCAATCGGCGGTTTGGCAGTTGGTCTGGGTATCCAAGGTTTCCGCCCGGTGGCTGAAATTCAGTTCGTCGGCTTTATTTATGAAGCTTTGGACCAAATGTTCGTTCAGGCAGCGCGCATGCGTTACCGTTCCGGCGGACGTTACAACTCGCCGATCGTATTCCGCACGCCTTTTGGCGGCGGCGTGAAAGCGGCTGAGCTGCATACGGATTCCCTGGAAGGTTTGGCTGTGCAAACTCCGGGTATTAAAGTGGTAGTGCCTTCGAACCCATATGACGCCAAAGGTCTTTTGATTGCCGCGATCCGCGACAACGACCCTGTGTTCTTCATGGAGCATTTGAATCTCTACCATGCGTTCCGCGCCGAAGTTCCAGAAGAAGCTTATACGGTTGAACTTGGCAAAGCCAACGTTGTTCGCGAAGGTTCCGACGTAACCATTATCGCTTACGGCATGATGGTTCATACGGCAACTAAAGCAGCTGAAGAACTTGAAAAAACAAAAGGCATCAAAGCAGAAATCATTGACCTGCGGACGTTGAATCCATTGGATATCGATACGATCGTGGCTTCCATCAAGAAAACGAACCGTGCAATCGTGGTTCAGGAAGCACAGAAAACATCCGGCGTTGCTGCGGAAGTCATCGCTCAAATCAACGAGAAAGCCATTTTGCATTTGGAAGCTCCGGTTCTCCGCGTAGCGGGTCCAGACACGGTGTATCCTTTTGCGCAAATCGAAGATACATGGCTTCCTACACCGGCTCGGATAATTGCTGCAGTCAACAAAGTCATGGAATTCTAAGAAAAGCAGTCATTTGATAGGAGGTAGTTAAGGTGGCAAAATTTGAATATCGATTCCCTGAACTGGGCGAAGGTTTGCATGAAGGCGAAATTATTAAAATGCACATCAAACCGGGCGATAAAGTAACAGACGACGACATTATCATGGAAGTGCAAAACGATAAAGCGGTGGTGGAAGTTCCTTGTCCGGTTAACGGTACGGTACAGGAAGTTCTTACCAAGGACGGACAGGTATGCCGCGTAGGCGAAATCGTCGCTATTATCGATGCAGAAGGGGAACTTCCGGAACAGGATACTCCTGCTCAAGAAGCTGACGCTGCCCAAGGCGGAGCAGATACAACTTCTTCCCCGGCAGAAAGCAGCCCTGAAGCTGCCAAAGAAGGTGCCCCTGCACCTGCTGCTCCTAACAAAGAAGTACTGGCTACGCCAAGCGTACGCAAATTTGCGCGTGAGCAAGGCGTCGACATTGCGCAAGTAACCGGAACCGGCGCGAACGGTAAAGTTACCAAAGAAGACGTTGAAGCATTCAAAAACGGCGGCCAAGCCGCGGCACCTGCTGCACAAAGCGAAGCCAAAGCAGCTCCTGCGGCAGCTGCGGTATCTTCGGCAACTGCGGTGGATCCTCGTGCAGAAGAAGAACGCGTACCGTTCAAAGGCATCCGTAAAGCGATCTCCAACGCTATGGTTAAGTCTGCTTACACTGCACCGCATGTTACGATCATGGACGAAGTGGACGTTACCGAGCTGGTGGCATTCCGTACTCGCATGAAACCGATCGCCGAGAAAAAAGGCACCAAGGTTACTTACTTGCCATTCATCGTGAAAGCTCTGGTTGCGGCTTGCCGCGAATTCCCGGCTCTGAACGCGATGATCGACGAAGAAAACAACGAGATCGTCTACAAGAAATACTATAATATCGGTATCGCTACGGATACAGATAACGGCCTCATCGTTCCTGTTATCAAAGATGCCGACCGTAAGAGCATCTGGATGATCGCGGACAGCATCCGTGATTTGGCGGCGCGCGGCCGTGAAGGCAAATTGGGTCCTAACGAAATGAAGGGCAGCACAATTTCCATCACAAACATCGGTTCCGCCGGCGGTATGTTCTTTACTCCGATCATCAACTTCCCAGAAGTTGCAATCCTGGGTACCGGACGTATTTCCGAAAAACCGGTTGTTAAGAACGGGGAAATTGTTGCCGCTCCGGTAATGGCATTGTCCCTCAGCTTTGACCATCGCCTGATCGATGGCGCAACAGCACAAAACTTTATGAATTACATTAAATCACTGCTCAGCAATCCTGAGCTGCTGGTTATGGAGGTGTAAGATATGGTAGTAGGCGACGCTTCTCTCGATATCGATACATTAGTAATTGGTGCTGGTCCTGGTGGTTATGTTGCAGCCATCCGCGCTGCACAACTGGGTCAAAAAGTTCTGATCGTTGATAAGTCCGAAGTGGGCGGTGTATGTCTGAATCGCGGATGTATCCCTTCCAAAGCCTTGATCGCTGCGGCTCACCAATACGAGTCTGCAAAACATGGCGAAGCATTTGGCGTAACCGCTGAAAATGTAAAAGTAGACTTCTCGAAAACCCAGGAATTCAAAAACGGCGTTGTTAAAAAGCTGACTGGCGGCGTTGCCGGTCTTTTGAAAGGCAACAAAGTTGAAGTATTCAACGGCGAGTGCATGTTCATCAGCGAAAATGAAGCACGTTGCTTCAATGAACATGAATCCCCGCGTTACCGTTTCAAACATTGCATCATTGCAACAGGTTCCCGTCCGATCGAACTGAAAGCATTCCCGTTTGGCGGACGCATCCTGTCTTCGACAGAAGCGCTCAGCCTGAACGAACTGCCTAAGAGCTTGATCGTTATCGGCGGCGGCTACATCGGTGCCGAGCTGGGTCAAATGTTCTCCAAATTCGGTACAAAAGTAACCATTCTCGAAGGTATGGATACGATTCTGAACGGATTTGATCCGGACATGACCAAAATGGTCGTGAAGAGCATGAAGAAAACCGATGTCGAAATCATCACTAACGCTAAGGCTGAAAGTGCTGAACAAACAGACAAAGACGTAACAGTTAAATATACAGTGAACGGCGAAGCCAAAGAAGTTACTGCAGATTACCTGCTGGTAACGGTTGGACGTCGTCCTAACACGGACGGCGACCTCGGTCTGGATCTGGTCGGCATCGAAATGACCGACCGCGGTTTGATCAAAGTCGACCATCAAGGCCGTACCAACAAACCTAATATCTTCGCAATCGGCGACGTCGTTGCGGGTCCTGCACTGGCTCACAAAGCTTCTTACGAAGGTAAAGTGGCTGCGGAAGCAATTTCCGGCCATCCATCCGTTGTGGATTACAAAGTGGTTCCGGCCGTTGCATTCGTTGATCCTGAGTGCGCAAGCGTAGGCTACTCGGAAAAAGAAGCTAAAGAAAAAGGCTACAAAGCTAAGGCAGCGAAGTTCCCATTTGTCGGTAACGGTCGTGCGTTGTCCCTGAACAACGCTGACGGTTTCGTCAAACTGGTTTATGACGAAGAAACTCAACTGGTTCTTGGCTGCCACATCGCGGGCCTTGAAGCTTCCAATCTGATTGCCGAGCTTGGTCTTGCGATCGAAATGGGCGCTACCCTCGAGGATATCGCTTTGACGATCCATGCGCATCCAACACTCGGTGAAATCGTAATGGAAACAGCCGAACTGGCGCTTGGTAATCCAATCCACGTCATTGCACCGAAAAAATAAGAGTTATAAATAGATACCATCCGAAGAGCTCTGCTTATGCAGGGCTCTCAGGCTGTCGACAGGACCGTTGTCGACAGCCTTTTTTTAGGATGATAGAATTTATAAGTTTTTTTGGGTCCCCGCAAAGAATATGGAATAAAATAGAAGATTAGGAGGTCCACTCTGGAAATTGATGTAAAAGTAATCCATTTCATAATGCCAACCGGTGGTTGATCCAATAGGTTCAAGCATTCGATATACATCCATTGTGAAATGGATTGGATATAGATCGATAAGTATTAGATGATTCGATATCCAGGTTTAAATACTCGATATCAATCCATGATGAAATGGATGCAAAAGTGCATCTATTTACGACACAATGGCTTGTTTTAGATAAAAAGCTTGCGAAAGTGCAGGCTTTGTCCTTTTTCTGAGTGCAATTAGGTCATTCATGGACAAAAGGATGCACTTACGCAACAATTCTGCCTTCCACATCACAAAACGCCTATAAAGGATGCACAATCGCAACAATTGCATTTCGGCTTCAAAAATTCGAAGATAGCGAGTTTTTCTGACGCGCTATTTTTTAGGTATAAACAAGCTCCCCCTTACACTTTGTGGGGTTATTTTGCGCGCTGCGGAGACCAGTCATAAGTGTTTTTTGTCTTGCGGGAAAATTTTTGTGATCAAAAAAGAAGATAAAAAAATTCTCACACGCCTTCAGGAATGGTACACTAATAAAAGCATAATTTAAGATCTAATAAGAGGGCTGAATTTCCTAATCAGATGTTAGCAACTCGCATGATTACAAATACTAATTTTGATTTTCTTTTCTGAAAGCATTGAAAGGGTGGACAAGACATGCGGAATTACCTGGATTTACTTAAAGATATTATGGAGCATGGAACGCCAAAAGAAGACCGGACGGGAACCGGGACGATTTCTGTATTCGGAAGACAGCTGAGATTCGATCTTTCCAAAGGGTTTCCGCTTGTAACGACAAAGCGGGTTCATATCAAGTCCGTTGTTCATGAGCTGCTCTGGTTTCTTAGCGGCGATACAAATATTGGATATTTAAAGGAAAACGGCGTAACCATTTGGGATGAATGGGCGGATGAAAACGGGGATTTGGGGCCGGTGTACGGCTCGCAATGGCGTCATTGGGAGGCTGCAGACGGCACGCATATCGACCAGATTGCGAATGTGATTGAATCGATCAAAAACAACCCGGATTCACGCAGACATATCGTCAGTGCATGGAATGTGGCCGAAATCGATCAAATGAAACTTCCGCCTTGCCATTTTGTGTTTCAGTTCTACGTAGCGGGCGGCAAGCTGTCCTGCATGCTGACGATGAGATCCGTAGATACGTTCTTGGGCCTTCCATTTAATATCGCCAGCTATGCTTTGCTGACGCATATGGTCGCCCAGCAGTGCGGGCTTGAACCTGGCGAATTCATTTGGTCAGGCGGAGATGTGCATATTTATTCAAATCATCTGGAACAGGTTCGAACCCAGCTTGAGCGGGAGCCGTATGAACTGCCTGAGCTTGTGATCAAACGCAAACCTGATTCCATTTTCGATTATAAATTTGAAGACTTTGAATTTGTCAATTATAAGCATCATCCGGGCATTAAAGCGCCAGTTGCCGTGTAATGCTGTAAGAGGTTGTTCAAAAAGTCCGCTTTTGATAAGAAAACCAATCGTTTAAAGGAGCTGGAATGACGTGAGCATGACGTTTATTTGGGCAATGGACAGAAACAGGGTCATTGGACGCAACAATGCGCTCCCTTGGCGATTACCGCGGGACATGGCTTTCTTTAAAGAACAAACGATGGGGAAAAAAATGCTCATGGGCCGGAAAACCTGGGAGTCTTTTGGCGCTAAGCCGCTCCCTGGCCGTACCAGCATTGTAATGACGCGCGATCCGGGTTATACGGCTGCGGGCGCTCAGGTGATTCATACCCTCGAAGAAGCGCTGGAGCATGCAAAGGAAGGGGAACTTATGGTCATTGGCGGCTCGGAAATTTACCGGATGCTGCTTCCGTATGTGGACCGCCTTCTAATCACAAAAATCGAAGAGTCATTTGAGGGGGATACGTATTTCCCGGAGATAGACGAATCGGAGTGGGAATGTATACAGGAAGTACAAGGAATCCGTGACGAAAAAAATCCATATGATTACCGTTTTTGCACATATATCCGCCGATAGACTTCGTGATTTGTTTCCATCCGGATGTAGTCAGCATGTTGAATTGTGCAAATAATTATTCGGATAATCCATTTAATATTCAAAGAATGAGATGATACTATAATTGAAATATGATCGTATCGTTATTCGCCAATATAAAGATGGATGCGAAAATCAACAGGAAAAGAACGGATGGGGGAACAATCATGTCTACACCAACAGGATTTATGGAATACAGCCGTCAGCTGCCGGCTGACCGCGAACCGGCTGAACGTATAAAAGATTGGGAAGAGTTCCACAAGCATTTGTCCGAAGAGGAGCTGCGCACGCAGGGAGCCCGCTGCATGGATTGCGGCACGCCATACTGCCATACGGGGATTGACATGGCCGGAGGTACCTCCGGTTGTCCAGTGAATAACCTCATTCCGGAATGGAATAACCTCATTTACCGCGGGTTATGGCAAGAAGCGCTTGAGCGTCTTCACAAAACCAACAATTTCCCCGAGTTTACGGGCCGGATTTGTCCGGCTCCTTGCGAAGGTTCCTGTACCGTAGGCCTGATCGGTCAGCCTGTTACCATCAAAACGATTGAGCAAGCGATTATCGATAAAGGTTTTGAGGAAGGATGGGTAGTACCGAATCCTCCGGCGAAACGAACGGGCAAACGCGTGGCCGTGGTCGGATCGGGACCGGCGGGCCTTGCGGCAGCAGCCCAGCTTAATAAAGCAGGACACAGCGTTACCGTGTACGAGCGTTCGGACCGGATCGGAGGGCTGCTCATGTATGGCATTCCGACCATGAAGCTGGATAAAGCGGTAGTTCAGCGGCGCGTGGATTTGCTTGCAGCCGAAGGCATCCGCTTTGTCACCAACACCGAAATCGGCAAGGATGTTTCCTCGCAGCAGCTGGTTGATGATTATGATGCGGTCGTGCTTTGCGGAGGCGCAACAAAGCCGCGTGCTTTTAATATCGAGGGCAGCGACTTGAAAGGCGTTCATTATGCAATGACCTATTTAAACGGAACGATCAAAAGTTACCTCGATTCCGGATTGTCGGACGGAAATTATATTTCGGCGGAAGATAAGGATGTCATTGTCATCGGCGGCGGCGACACCGGTTCCGACTGCGTAGCGACTGCTCTCCGTCATGGCGCAAGAAGCGTTACCCAATTCGGTACGCATGAGAAGGCTCCGCTGGAACGTGATCCGATGAACAATCCGTGGCCGCAGTTTCCGAATGTTTATACGCTTGATTATGCCCAGGAGGAAGCCAAAGCGCTGTGTGGCCAAGATCCGCGTGAGTTTTCCATCATGACGACGAAATTCGTCGGCGACGAAGAGGGCAATTTGCAGGAACTTCATACCGTGCAGATCAAACGGAGTGTCGATGAAAGCGGGCGTAAAACTTACGAGCCGATTCCGGGGACGGAAAAAGTATTTAAAGCACAGATGGCGCTGATTGCCATCGGCTTTGACGGACCGGAGCAAACGATCGTCAATCAGCTTGGGCTGGAATCGGACCGCCGTTCAAACGTAAAGGCGGCATACGGCAAATACCAAACGAACGTGGATAAAGTGTTTGCCGCCGGCGATATGCGCCGGGGTCAAAGCCTGGTTGTCTGGGCGATCCATGAAGGCCGTCAGGCGGCCCGCGAAATCGATCGATATTTGATGGGTTCCACAGTCCTCGTTTAATCTCTGCTTCATGAAATATAATAATAACGCTACAAGGCTTCCCGATCTTAGGGAAGTCTTTTTTAGCATAAGAATTTATAAAGTTTCGGGGTCTCCGCAAAGTAATCGGAAAAAGCTTCAAAAGTTACACGTCACTCAGTACTTTTGCTTCGCAAAAGCGCCCTTCAGGCGTCGGACTTCTTTCCGATACTCTCAGTACCTTTGCTTCGCAAAAGCGCCCCTCTGTGAGAGGCGTCGGACTTCTTTCCGATACTCTTTGTGGGTTATTTTGCTACCACTCTTCAATCATCCGGAATGTTACGAAAATTTGGTCCGGCCCATCGATGGCACTAACAACAAGGGTTAAAGGTTGTTCCTCGGGCAGATCGGCCAGCCTGTTGTCGTCAAAGAGAATGACGGCATTGAAAAACGCTTCCGATGCCCCGAATGTTTGTCCTTCATAGACGACCCGGCCTCCGGTAACGGTTGTACAGGTGAAATTGACCTGCAATGCCGTACTGTCCGTAGGAATATTGGTTGTTGGAGTCGGAAAAGATTGAAAAGTCCCATTTACCGTCCCCCCTTGAACAAGTTTGTAGCGTATGGGCAATGATGATACGATTTCAACGCCTTGGGCAAACAGCGCTGCCCCAAACTGGGTAGGCAGTGCAAAGTTAGAAGTTCTTCTATAGCTGAGTACGGCTTGCTCTGAGGCTGTCACAAGAATATTATTCCTGAACTCGGACGTAATGCGTTTATAATTCATCGGCACAACGGGGAGTTTCGTATAAGCATGGTTCGAATCAATGGCGAATGCTTGCACTGTGACCTGATTCATGGAGGCATATACGATGAATTGAGCGAAATCAAAAAAAGCGGGATAGTTCCGGACCGCAGTTCCTCTGGCAGGCAGGGTCAACGTTTCCTGGGCAAATATCGATTGACTCCCATTGCTTACGCTGAAGCCTTCAAGATATACGTTTGCGGAAAAACCGCTATTATTGACCAGGATGATAGCGTATTGCGCGAATGGACGTCCTCCCGCTTTCGTGACGTTGGAGATCACCTCTGTCGTTAACACCGGCATGTTTTATCGCTCCTTATCTGCAAAAAAATACACTATTTCGATAATCAATATATGAATGGCTCTCACTAGATTTGAGGGCTGAAGCAATAATAGGGCGGTCTATTTTTCAAATCACTTTTAGCACGTTCGCAGCATATGATAAATCACGGAAATTCCGGAGTAGGGAGTGAACCTATGAAATATGTGGTCTGGGCTAACCTTCCCTGGAAAGAGTTTGCTTTCAAAAAAATGGTCAGCCAGCTGCCGAATCGCGATGAGTTGATTTTTGTAGGAAAAGACTCGGAGCATGAGAGAGAGGAACAGGGAATTCGGTTTGTGAAGGCGGATTTGCGCGGAATGGAGTCTCCTTGTGAATATGTCGCCATTGTATGCTCCCCATATTGGATCTGTCAGGCGCTTGGCGGCGGCTATCGCAAGATCGCGTTTATTATGGAACCCTGTCCTTCCGGAGAGGATTGCCGCATATGGAACAAATACAGCGGCTTGTTGGCGGAGGCTGCGGATCTGGTTATCGCCGTATCCGAGAAAACTTATTTGGAGCAATGCCTAAAGCGGAGGAATGTGCTCTGGTGGGATGAAGGCCAGATAGAGACGCAAGGGAATCGCGAACTACTGCGCTCGTTTTTGGAGTATATGGATCAAGGGAAGCCGCTTGAAGATTTGATGAGAATGCAATGGGAGCAGCAAATGCAGGCATACACCCGGATACGCAGCGAGATAGGGCCGCACGAGACGGTCAGCTATTTGCTGGCATCGTATTTGTATTTCCTGGGCAGGGCTGAAGCGGCTGAAGCCTTAAGAGAGTCATTCGAGCTGGCGCTGCTCAAAGAACACCCTGGTACTTTGCATTCGCACTACCGTTTTTTTTCTGCAATAGAAACCCGGCAGGGTGATCTTGAACAAGCACTTCATACGTACGCGATCACGGCGGTGCTTCCACGCGAGAAAGAAACGCTGATGCGGATGGAGAAGTGGGCGGTTCAGGAACGCGTGAAGCTGTTGGAAGCCGAGCTTTACCGGGAAAATGAAGATTTTCGGAGTGCGGAGGAAGCTGCAAGCGAGGACGGCTCGGAGGAAGCGGAGCAATTCCTGTTTGATTTGTACCTCGAGCAATGGATGTGGACAAAAGCGGCAAAGATCATGGATCGCCATCGGGTTCATCTCGCTGCCGGGATATCCGGCGAACCGATACAAGCAACCCTGTTATGGATTCATGGCCGGAAACATGAGGCGATATCCAAGCTTTTGCGGGCATCGTTACTCGACTGGAACGCGCTAATAACCTTCTCTGAAACGGATCTGCTCGAGCAGGCTTCCAGGCGGTTGGGAGGATGAGACATGGATCTGAATGGCATTAGGATTCGCAAAAAAAAGGATAATCGACTTACCGCAGTCATGCAGGTACGCAATGAAGAGGAAGGGATGCTGGAGCAGGTATTGGAAGATCTGAGCGGGTTCGTGGATGATATCGTCATCGTGGACGATGCAAGCACGGATGGTACCGTCAAGCTGTGCCGGCGGTTTTCCAAAGTAGGCCATTTGCTCATATTGCCTCATACGCATTTTGACAGGGAATGGCTGCTTCGCAAGCAGCTGTGGGAGCTTGTTTGTTCAACCGATCCCGATTGGATTCTTTCTGTCGACGCGGATGAAATTTACGAAGATAAGGCCAAATCGCTGATGAGGGACTTGATGAACCAGGACCAGTTCGACTGGGTCGGTTTCCGTCTTTTCGATTTTTGGGGCGGCACAACCCATTACCGCGAAGACGAGCATTGGCAAATTCATCGCAGGCATACGCGAACGCTTGTCCGGTATATTCCGGGCTATTATTATTTTTATCCGCAAATGGACCATCATGTTCCCAGGCTGCCCTTAAGTTATGCCGCGCTTCCCGGTTTTCTGGCCGAGCTCCGCGTCAAGCATTACGGTTGGGCGGTTAGCCGCGAGAAGCTGATCGAAAAGTATGAACGTTACATGCGGCGGGATCCGGAAGGAATATGGGGGAATCTGCAGCAGTACCGATCGATTCTCGATAAGAATCCGACACTGGTCGAGTGGAGAGAGGAAGGATCATGAAGGAAGTCGGAATTTTGACCCACAGCTTTCTGGATGCATATAACGGGAAGATAGAGAAGATTTATGCCGGCGGCCTGGAGCGTTATTTGTATGAATTATGCGGTATCCTAACGGAGCTGAACCATAAACCCGTCATCCATCAACTCTCTTACTGCGGCGATTTCGTGAAAGATTTGGGGATGATTAAGGTTTGCGGATATCAATGCGGACAGGATGAGCATCTTAAAGTATTTAACCGGATGACGGAAGAAGCGGCAGGGCCCCTGATTTATTCAAGTTTTATTTGGGAGCCGGTGGAATACAAGGACGGAAGCCTGGGGATTTGCCACGGAATCAATTGGGATTATTACGCATCATCTGCCGAACACAAAGCGGAAGTCGGTAAAAATATTCAGCATGCCCTTGGCCGCTTACAAAAAATCGTATCGGTAGACTCCCATTTTCTAACCTTTTGCCGTTCGGTTTGCCAGTATTCCGATCCGGATCAAATCATACTCCTTCCTAATGCGGTTGATACCGTGCGGTTTGCCCCCGGGGCCAGATGGAGAAGGCTGCAGGACGACGCTGGCTTCATCCGGATCGTATATCCCCGCCGCATCAGTATCGAGAGAGGAATTATCCCGATGATGCTGATTGCCGACAGGCTGCTGCGCAATTATCCGCAGGTGCGTATTGAATTTGCCGGCGAAGTCATTGATCACAGTCTGATTACCAAAGCATTCCGGCAGTGGCTCGATCACAATCCTTACCGTGATCGAATCAGGCATCGCAGCTATACGTTCGACGAAATGGTCGAAGCGTACCAACAGGCAGACATTGCGGTTATTCCCACCATTTTTTCCGAAGGGACCTCTTATTCTTGCCTGGAAGCGATGAGCTGCGGTTTGCCGGTGGTCGCAGGCAATGTCGGCGGCCTCAACGATCTGATCATCAGCGGATATAACGGCTTGACCGTTACGCCGACGGAAGAGGAGTTGTATCAGGCCGTTGCTTCCTTAATCGACCGTCCGGAGCTTCGCCATTACTTGGGGGCGAACGCCAGAGAAGCGGCCCGCGCTTTTGACATCGGGATTTGGAGGGAGAAATGGAAACACATTTTACGTTCATATCTGGAACTGGGGGACTGAGAAGCCATGAACGGGGATGGTAATGCCGAAGCCATTGGAAGGGAGCATGATCTTACCGGGTGGGGAAAGCTTATGCGGAGCATGCCGGTTCATGGCCATATGGCGTAGAGATGCCCGTACTATCCCTTAAGGAGCAGTTCCGCCTCGCCGGAATCCGTCTCATGGAAGAGCAGGGGATCGGTTTTGTGGAGAGCCTGGATTTCCTTGATTTTATTCCCGGCAGCGGCGGATGGAAGGAATCGATCAGACTCTGGTATACCGGTCTTGAAAAGAAGGAGCAGCAGTTGTTTCCAGGTTATTTGCTTCTCGCCCATGGCATCGTCTAGCACCGTGAAAAAAGCTCCGGTTAAAAGGCATTCGCCCTTTAACCGGAGCTTCCATGTTTCTGCAGAAACTTTTCGATCATGCGGTCCTTGATGAATTCGGCACGGTTGATCCAGCTTTCTGTGAACGCGCTGTTCCGTCTCGCCGTAATCAGATCCGGCGCGCGGTCATGAAGCAGCGCTTCATCCAGCTGCCGGAGGAATTGAGCAGGCGATCGGCCGATTCTGACATGTTCCTTCCTGCGTTCTGACCTCAGAGAGCTCCGTAATGACGATCGGCAATCCAGCGGCAACTGCTGGGGATGCTGGAGGTGAACCTGGTAATCGAAACAAGGCAGATACAAAATCGGCGGCATGCTCAACGTTCCGGCTATAATTTGTACCTCCTAATAAGCCAGCTAGATACGAAGGGTTGCTGCTCGAAGCAATTTTGGCAATTGAATGCCGCTCATAACTGACATGGAATGGCGGTGCTTGGCTTTTTCGGTTAGACATACTGCGCTTGCGGCAAGCGCATACGGGTTATCCGCGTAGTCTACGAGCAGCCGCAAGGCGTCGTCCAGACATGAAGAAGAGGAGCAGCGCAGCGCGAAACTCGTATAAAGGAGAATTTCTTCCAATGAGGGGGAACGCTGCGGGGGCGGGGATGCCGGCAGCCAATCCAGACACCACTTGGTCAGAACATATGCGGGCGCGGACAGAAGACCCGCAATAACCGAGGACGGCAAGGGATGAGCGGATGATGTTTGTTTGTACAACTCTTTCAGAAGCTGATGGATTTGAGCATAAGCGCGGCACTGCAGAAAAAGCTGAAGCGCAGTCAAGGCGACTGGTTCCGGAAGGGAGATATTTCCCTGGCCCGAAAGGAAGGCATGAACGGGCACCAACGGTGAATGGATCGTTTTCAGTTGTTCGGCTGCGCGATCAGCGGCTTCCCTATCCCCCGCTTTCCAGGCGGAGACCCAGAGATAGGAAATCCAGATGGCATCATCGGGCCAGCGGGCGCTGGCCTTCAGGAGTTCCGAATATAGCGAGTTTCCCGGTTGCGGTGCATATTGCCGCATCATTTCAATCCAAACCTGCCGCGTCTTACCCAAGTCCGGCATTTCGGCGATCACATCAAGCCAATCCTCCCGACCTGCATTCAGCGCGGCGGAAACCAGGAGGTTTTGCTGTTTCTTGGACACGGGTTTTTGAAGAGTATGGATCCATTCCTTGAAATGGCCGGAGTTCTGTTCTAATAGAGACAGATGCAGGGCGTCCGCCCATGCCGGATGATAATCCGGATTCAAGTAAAGCGCATGCATATAATGGACGGCGGCGCGGCCCGTTTGCAGCATCTTTTCGCATATCCGGCCGGACAGCCAATGAGTCCGGTACGTGCCGCATCCGGATGATGAAGAGTATCTCGGATCCGCTTTGCCTTGCTCTGCCGCTTTCATCATCCATTCATGCGCTTGTTCAAAGTCTTTTTTCTGCGCCTTCAGCAGACCCTTGAATTCCAGCAAATCCGTGAAACCTGGATGGCTTGCCAGCCCCATGTCGGTGACGTATTCGGATAATTCGCATTGTCCGGTAACATTCAAAGCGAAAGCCGCTTTTAAAAATACATCCGACATGTAGCCGGAAGCGGGATTTTGCTCGATAACCGCCATCAGATGACGCAGCGACTCGTTAAACTTGCTTTCCTGATAAAACTCCGTGCCTAAAGCGTAACGCAATTGGGGATTAAACGGATCTTTATTTAGAGAGGACTCAATCAGCTCCAAATTACGGCGATGTTTGTTTTTACGCTCGATTTCCGATTGCAGATAGCCGTAGTGTTTGATTTGCAGCGGCGCGTAAGGAATGGGACGCCGTGTCAGCTCAAGGACGCTGTCTGCTGCATTCTCATGAATGGCTCCTTTAAACCGGATCTGCGGATGATTGCGGAACAGTCTGCACACGGCATCCGTAAAATAATCTTCTTCGTTAAAATCTCCATAGAAACTAATTAGCGGGACAAAGTAACCTGCGATACGTTCATCGCTCACTAGCAGTTTCGACACAACGTCCGCATCCCACATGTCAGCTGCTTCGTCGGCATCCAGGACTAGAATCCATGAACGGGTGGCCTGATCGAGCGTTTTATTCCTGGCTTCGGCAAAATCATCGTTCCACTTCAGCGGAATGACCCGTGCGCCATAAGCCAAGGCGATATCCATTGTTTGGTCTGTGGATCCGGTATCTCCGATGATAATTTCGGATACCAGATCGCGAACGGAATCCAGGCATTTTGCCAAGTGTTCCTCTTCATTTTTAACGATCATACACAAAGTGAGATCCAGGGGCGGCATATGAAAGGAACTCCTTTACTCGTAGTACTCAAAGGGCGGCAGCAAACGGACCGCTTTGCGGATGACGGCATGACCGGGGTGATGATGGAGCAGTTGTAGCAGGTGGGTTTCGGCGAATGCGGCCAGCAAACGGGCTGTAGTCGATTTTCTTTCTGCATGGAGGGCAGACGGCGGTGAAGGCAAAGGGGCGATCATGCCATAAACTGCTTCGAGAGCTTTTTCGGTATCGCCTGCATAATACGCCAATTCGATTTGCAAGCTATCACTCCACGTGTCTGATTCATCTGATGGGATATGAATTTTTGTGGACGGATTCACAGTGCCCATGCCTACGTTTTGGCGAAATTCCCGGCCTTCAGACAGCAGCTTGGAGATAAACCTCAACTTTTCGTTTTCGGGGGAGGATGCGATATGCCTGAACCGTTCAAGCAGTTCGCCTGCGGCTTCATAGCAGCGGTTCGCCATCAGGAGTCCGGCGATCGAGTTCACTGTTTCGGAAGATTCCGGTTGCAGATGTTCGCATATAAAGGATGGGATCAGCTTGTCTTGAAGATTAGATTTCATGATCCTAATGATTTTATGAAAGGGCGGGCGCATCCCCGGCTCATGTTTTAAGGTCTGGGCATACCAGTGGAGGGCCCCCGCATCATCTCCGGCATCTTCCCGGATTTGGCCAAGCCCGAGAGTGGACAGATAAGTACCGGCACCCGATTCCGTATGGTAATGAACTGGTGCCGGTCCGGCTTCCACGGCCTTGTGGAATGCTTTTTCGGCCTCGGAAGCCTGCCCGGAAGAAAGGAGAATAACTCCTTTCAGATGAAGAAGGTCCGTGTAATCCGGAAAATGATCCAATCCGCTTTGACATATATCGAGCGCTTCATCTATACGGCCCATAGATAGCAGACAGCGCGCTTCATATTTAAAAAGCAGATGATAGTAGCTTATTTCGGGTGCCGCCAGGTTTTTTGCCTGCCTGATATGCCTGAGCGCAGATGCATTGTCGTTCATCCGCATATATTCGACGGCCATGTTGTAGTGATTGAAGGGATCGTTTGGTTCGGCCTGAAGCGCCTGCTGAAGCAGATCAGCGTTTCTTCTGATTTTATCTTTGGCTGCAACCATCGCGCTGCTGTATCCGTAGTGATGGATCTTGATGTTGGTGATATGAAGTTTAGCCGTGGGGCGGTGTTCGGTAATGGAGGCGGCGATTTGCTCGTGGATTTTTCCCCGGAACCGGTGTTCCGGCCGCCGGCGGAACATGCGGAGAAGCGGATTGACCGTCGCCGTCGCCGACCTTATGTCATTGCCCGAATGATTAAGCACTTGCAGGAAAAATCCTTCGTATTCCATATGTCGGGCGCACAGGCGCAATTCGGCAATATCCCCGCGGTCGAGTTCTTCATCCGCATCCATAAACAGGATCCATGTCCCGCGCGCAAGTTCCAGACCGGCATTACGGGCTTTGGAAAAGTCCCCTTCCCAAGGCGTCCGGATCACCCGAGCGCCAAACCGGCGGGCAATGGCGATGCTCTCGTCCGTGGAGCCTGTATCGACAACGATAATTTCATCCACAGCCCGGCGAACGCTTTGCAGGCATCGGGGGAGATGATCAGCTTCGTTCCGAACGATCATGCACAGTGAAATTCCGTTTGTGATTCTGTTCATTGATGCATCTCCTTTGCCGATCATTCCAAGAGGTATGCCAACCGGACCGCTGCAGCAGATTTATGGCTGAACGAAGCTGTCCCGCTTCCTGGGCAAGTTTAGGCGCATCCGGCAAGGAGGATTGTGCACGGTCAAGATAGTCTGCAGCCAATTGCAAATAGCTGATGGCGGCTCCGATCGAAGCAGCATCGAATGATGGATCATGGGAAGAAATATTTTCGAACAGTCGTGCCGCTTCGGCGTAATGTCCTTTGTCATATAAAATTTCAGCCAGCATATAGGCGCCTTCATCGTCAAGTGTTTGGGCATCGAGTGATGAGATTAACAGATCGGCTGCATCAAGAATATAGCCCTCCCGATACAGCGTTTTGGCAAACGTAAACGCCCCGGCTTTGTCAAAAATGGATAATTTTCGGGCCAGGTTGCTCAATCCGACTGCAATGGCCTGGCGAATCAAGCCTTGAATCAAGGACGTATTCTCGAACTGCTCCTTGGTATTGTGTTCAGGTCCGATTTCCCGGCGGGCAAAAAGGAAACCATCGAGCTGCTTAATATCCTCATGCTCATGTGTCTTAACTAATGTCCAAATGTAAGGGTCGAGTGAACCTTGAAGCTGCCACTGGGTAAGCAGATGAAGCATTTCCCGCTCGGCATTCGGGGAGGTATCTGCGCAGGCAGCATGATAAAAAAACGAATGGGCTTCTTTAAATCGACGCAAACGAAGCAGGGAAGCGCCGTACAGGATGCTGATATTGTCAGCGGCAAGCCAGCGGGGAGGGCATAGCCGAATGATCTCCTGATCCGCTCCGATACCGTCAAGCGCTTCGAGAACGAGATTCCACTGCTGTTCATTACGAGGTTCGGCTGTCTTTAAAAGCAGGGTACCGATTTCTTCATCTGAGGTGTTTAGCCGATGGAAAGCAGAAGCGAGTCCCTTCAGGGCAGGGGGGAATAAGGGATTAATGATGGCCGCATTGTAAAAAAGCCTTGCCGCCTCTTCGGGCTGATCAAGCTTCAGGGCAAGTGCCCCCATTTTGGCGAGAGGTTCGTAGCTATTCATGCCTGCTTCCGTAACGTAAGAATTGGACCGGCATATAGTCGCTTTCCGGTAAGATTCGAATGCTTTCTCCCATAATCCTTGGTTTTCAAGGCATTGACCGTAGGCAAAATGCAGATCGGCATAATCCGGATAATGCTGTATCTCCTGAAGACATATGAATCCGGCTTGTTCCGGTTCATTCCGTTCAAGCATGATTTTGACCAAATCTCTGATCAGCGTTGGCCTGAAGCGGGCGGCAGCGGGTGCAAGCTGCTTGGCTTGAAGCATGTATTTTTCGGCTTCGCCCAGGTTTCCGGCTTGACAATGCGTAATCCCCAAGTGGTACAGATAATAAGGATTCTCAGGATCAGCCTTCAGGGCATCGATAAGTATTTGAAAATTTCGTTTCAGCTTGTTTTTCTTTAATATGTTCTCGGTCAAATATCCTGTATGCCGGATTTCAATATCGGAATCTTTAATCTTCCCCTTTCCGGAAAGTACACGGATGGACGGTTCAATTTCTTCATGGATCTTGCCTTGAAAATGGTATTCCTTGCGGTTTCTGAAGAGGCGGAGCGCGCGATTGCGAACGGCATGCTCCCAATCGTGGCTTAATTGGTTAATAATGGTTACGTCGTAACCTTCCGCTTCGCTTTCGCGGATCAGCTTCCGGATGTCATCCATGCTCGTCAATAGTTCTTCATCCGCATCTATTACCAATACCCAATCTGTTGTTGCTTGGCGGAGCGCTTCATTTCTGGGGAGTGAGAAATCTTCTTTCCAATTCAATGCAATCACTTTGGCGCCGTGTTCCAGCGCAATTTTGATGGTGTCGTCCTGGGATCCGGTATCGATCACGATTATCTCATCCGCATTTTTGACCGATTCAAGGCATCTGCCAATGAATTCTGCTTCGTCTTTCGCGATCAGATGGACTCCTAGCGTGGGCAGCATATATCTTCCTCCTGAATGAGGAGCATACGCTAATTCGTATACTCCCCCTGTGACTTCAACAATCCTTTTTATGGTATGAACGGAAGAAGCTTTACGTTCCTTGGGCGTCAACGATGACATTGATGGTGGATGGCGATCCTGCCGTGGCCGATTGATAGGAGAGACGGGTATATTTAAGGAAGCGCGCCGGCACGAGCACGTCTACGGAACCGGCAGCCAACGGATTATCCCCGACGGTGTCGATATAATAATTCGTTCCGTCTGCGCTGATTTCGACCCGGGTATTCACGGGATTGGCACCCGTGTTGTTGACAAAGAAGGAATATACGCCAAGGACGCCAGTGGTTACTGCAGGAAGCGGAGTAAATGCGTCTCCCGTCGTAATGCCCAGCGTGGCCTGTTCGACAAAACTCTTCTGGGATATCGAGGTTACACTGCTTAAAGTACCTGCCGTAACGGTGGTTCCAAGCACACTGGTGATGGTGCCGTTCAGAATGTTGGTAACCGTGCCGGCGGAAGAAAGCGTACCAGCGGTGATGGTAGCGCCAAGAACGCTAGTAATCGTACCGTTGAGGATGTCCGTGACCGTACCGGCGGAAGAAAGCGTACCAGCGGTGATGGTAGCGCCAAGAACGCTAGTAATCGTACCGTTGAGGATGTCCGTGACAGTTCCAGCGGAAGAAAGCGTACCGGCAGTGATGGTAGCGCCAAGAACGCTAGTAATCGTACCGTTGAGAATGTCCGTGACGGTTCCAGCGGAAGAAAGCGTACCGGCAGTGATGGTAGCGCCGAGGACGCTAGTAATCGTACCGTTGAGGATGTCAGTAACGGTTCCGGCGGAAGAAAGCGTACCGGCAGTGATGGTAGCGCCGAGGACGCTAGTAATCGTACCGTTGAGGATGTCAGTAACGGTTCCAGCCGAAGAAAGCGTACCAGCGGTGATGGTAGCGCCGAGAACGCTAGTAATCGTACCGTTGAGGATGTCGGTGACAGTTCCGGCGGAAGAAAGCGTACCGGCAGTGATAGTAGCGCCAAGAACGCTAGTGATTGTACCGTTGAGGATGTCCGTTACCGTACCTGCGGAAGAAAGCGTACCAGCGGTGATGGTAGCGCCAAGAACGCTAGTAATCGTACCGTTGAGGATGTCCGTGACAGTTCCAGCTGAAGAAAGCGTACCGGCAGTGATGGTAGCGCCAAGGACGCTAGTGATCGTACCGTTGAGGATGTCGGTAACGGTTCCGGCGGAAGAAAGCGTACCAGCGGTGATGGTAGCGCCAAGAACGCTAGTAATCGTACCGTTGAGGACGTCCGTGACAGTTCCGGCTGAAGAAAGCGTACCGGCAGTGATGGTAGCGCCAAGAACGCTAGTGATCGTACCGTTGAGGATGTCAGTGACCGTACCTGCGGAAGAAAGCGTACCAGCGGTGATGGTAGCGCCGAGGACGCTAGTAATCGTACCGTTGAGGATGTCCGTGACCGTACCTGCGGAAGAAAGCGTACCAGCGGTGATGGTAGCACCAAGAACGCTAGTAATCGTACCATCGAGAATATTGGTGACCGTACCAGCGGAGGAAAGCGTACCAGCGGTGATGGTGGTGCCCAGTACACTTGTAATCGTGCCTCCAAGAATAACGGATGTAATATTCCCGGAAGTATCCGTTGCGATCACACGGGCGGTGTTGGTGGAATCCCGACCGAAAATGAGTGTACGAAGGTTGTCCGGGTCATTTTGAAACACATTGTAGTTAGGCATCTTATCATTCCTTTACAAAAAATGAAATCATCCTTTCAAATCAGCTTTAGCGTCTTCGGTTAAATCAATTGCTGTTATCTGATCGAATAGGTATCAGTTTCCTCCCTTCCCCTTTGTTGGACGTATAAAAACAATGTATGGACCCTCGACTTGGAGTGAAACGGCTAAATGCCATTTGAAAAATGAGATATTCTTAAAGGGGCAAACGGCCTGATTCATATCATTTTCTAATTTACGTAGATTTAAAGATATGGTAAAATATAACTGTAGATTCATGCAGTTAGGAGGGCTGAGAATGGAAACGGCAATCATTAAAACTATCGGGGAACTAATACACGATGCAAGATGCACATTAAATATAACGCTAACACAGTTGTCGGAGTTGTCGGGCATTTACAAAGAGACCATATCAAGTATTGAGAAAGGGGATGTTACGCAACCCGAATTTCGGACGATTCTCCCACTAGCCAGAGTTTTAAATATACCATTTGAAAAACTGGTTGATTATTACGTAGAGGTTGAAACGAGATCAAATCATTTAATATGTATCTATCAGGCAGCGCTCACACAGGGGAGCAGCAGCGAGGTAATTCGGAAAGTCGCCGCAAAATACCTTGAGTCAAATGATGATCGTTTGGATTTAATTGAGAAACTTTTTGAATCTATTGATTCTATCGAAGATACCTCCATCAAAATATCATTGTATGACCTCATCATTGATTACTCACGCTTACATGGAATTATGCCTTACATAGCCAAAGGAATGTATCAAAAATATCTGATTGAACGGAATGATTTTAGCAGATTAAAGGAAACATACTTCAGCGGAAAATATGTTTTGAATTATGTTGATTTTTTACCACTAGAGGAACGAGTAAGCTTGTTTTATAAGCTAGGAATTCATGCATATACTCTGAGCTATCATAATGAATGCATTGATCATTGCAAAGAAGTCTTGAAGAGCGAAGGGAGTAGTTATAAAGCAGATGCCATTGGTGTCCTTATCGATGCGTATTTCAGCATAGAAGAATACACAAAATCGGAATTGTACCTTATACAATACAAAAATTTCATCTACCCTCACACAAAAGAGAATGTTGTGCTTATGGATGCGTTCTTCAATGCAAAAAAAGGAAACATCAACGATGCTATCGAACAACTTGAATTATTTCTTGAGACATGTAGTAGTGCCTTTATTATTCCTGCGACTAAACAACTACTTGAATTGTACTTAATGCAAAACGATCTGGAGGGTGCAAAATCTATTCTGAAAAACAGCAAGGTAGCTGCCTCTGTTGTGGATGATAGTAATCCATTAGTATGCGCTACATACGCTGATTATCTTCAAGTTAAGGGAGATTTTTATTTGGCTGCAGGTGATATAGATAACAGCTTGTCCCATATGGTAGAAAGTGCCTTGTGGTATTCTAAAATAAGCGATACAACTAAAGAAAAAAAGGCTCTCAATAAAGCAATGCATATCCATTTAACAAATAATGTTTCAGCAGAGTCTACACTAACCAAGTTAAGAGATTACTATCGACGAAGCATACAAGATTTGGAGGGATTAGCATGAAGAACAAAATTAAAAAAATAATTTTCAATGCCTTTTTCAGTTCTGCTATTATAGCCACAATGACGGCTACACTGTTAACTGGCGGATCTGGAAGCGTGCATCCTTGGTAGTATCAGGAGCATCTTTAAAGGGTGCTTCTCTCATTTTATGACAAAATGTTGCTTTAAAACCACATTATCATTTATTGTGAAACGTACATTATACTCAGAAGAGATCAGTTGTACGTGAGGTGAACAATCATTGATATGACTATAGAGGAAAAAATAAATGAATTAAGAAAACAGTTAGTTGAGACGATGGGAATGAAATGGAAGTTTACAGATGAGGAAGTTGTACGGATCAGTCAACAGCTAGATGCATACATAGTAGAGATACAGTCGCGTCGAGATGAAAAAGGAAAGACAAACTGAAAATAAAGTTGAAGATTATACTCAGTACAACGACTGCCGTTCTTCGCACGAGAGTTAAGCAAGCAGGCGCCGGTTCAGAACCGACGCCTGTTTGATGTTTATTCGGTCCTTTTTTGGTATGACGGTTGAGCGTTTGATTCGGTTGAAAGATATATGTCAACATCCCATATGTCCACAAATATGCGATACTATTCTACTTATGTTATTAATTTACATTAATTTAACCGCATGGTAAAATATAGTTTATTGATCTATTCAGTAGGAGGGATGGATGTTGGAAGCAATGTTCATCAGAACAATCGGGGAACTCATACACGACACAAGAAGTGCATTACACATGACGCTCACACGGTTGTCGGAGCTTTCAGGCATTCACAAAGGAACCATCTCAAGGATTGAGAATGGGAATGTCAAGCGCCCTGAGTTTCAGACGGTGCTCCCATTGGCAACAGTATTACATATCCCTTTTGAAACACTGATAGATTATTATGTTGAGGTTGAAACCAGATCAGATCATTTGAGAAGCATGTATGAAACTGCACTTACACAGGGGAGCAGTATTGAGCAAATTCGGAAAGTCGCCGCAAAATATCTTGAGTCTAACGAAGATAGCTTTGAACTAACTGGAAAACTTTTTGATTCCATTGAATCTATAAAAGATACCTCCATCAAATGTTCCTTATATGACCTCATCATTGACTACTCGCGCTCGCATGGAATTATGCCTTTCATCGCCAGAGGAATGCATCGAAAGTATCTGATCGAACGGAACGATTTTAAAAGATTGAAGGAGACATACTACAGTGGAAAGCATGTTCTTCATTACACCGATTTTTTGCCGCAAGAGGAACAAATTGAATTGTATTATAAACTTGGAGTGCATGCTTATAACTTGAGGTTCTATCATGAAAGCATTGAACACTGTAAAAGAATCATTGCGGAAGATGGTGGTTCAAGTCCCTATAGAGTATATGCATTTTGGGTTCTTAGAGATGCGCATTTTGCTCTCGGTAAATATGAAGAATCAGAACTTTATTCCTTACAATATAAGCAATTAAATTATCCTGACTCCCAAGAACATGTTGGTTTTATGGAAGCTTTGTACAATGCCAAAAAGGGCAATGCCCAAAAAGCTACCGAACAACTCCTAACATTTCTTAAGACTTGTAGTGATTTTTTTGTTTTTCCAGCGACAAAACATCTTCTTGAATTGTACTTGTTACAAAGGGATTTTGAAGGAGCTAAAACTTTAATGGAAAACAGCAAAATAAGCCTATCCATTTTAGACAAAGAAAATCCACTTTCTTATTCTGAATTTGCTGATTTTCTTAAACTTCAAGGCGATTATTATTTAGCTATAGGCGATTACGAAAAGAGTGTTAGTTGTATGATGGAAGGTGCTTTGTATTACTCCAAAGTCGGCGATACGAATAATGTACGCAACAGCCAACTTATGATCAAGCTGGTTCAGGAGAATGACAAGCGGATCGACATTGAGGTTGTGAAAAAAATACAGGAAATCTTTGACCAATGGATGGAAGATGAATTGAGGTAACCCAAACGACGCCGTATTTGAAGTGTCCTTTTTTTTGTTAATTCGAGTCCGCGAAATATGTGTGAAGATCGCATCATTGTATCTCTAACGAAACTACAGATCGCTATTGCCTCAAAAACAAGACCAAATCGAATCTAATGAAACTACAGATCGTTATTTGAGATAAAAACAGTCTTAAAGCTACTCATTTGGCTTAATAGCGATGCCCTGTTTCGTTACAATGTTCAGAAGCCTTTTTTGGCGCGAATAGCAATACCATGTTTCGTTAGAGAGGGTTAATAATGAGGTCATCAATAATGGCGGTAACCTACTACTGGACAAGCCCCAATCTTTCATTACGGGTGGTTCAATCCGAAGATATCATTATTTTTGATATGCTGGATGATGAAACGGGGATTATCATGAGGGTATTTGCTTTGGAATGACAAGACAAGAATTCGAATAATATCATGCCGGTTGTTTTGGTTAACGGGAGTTTCTCTATCATCAGGACAGGATGGCTTGCGCAAGGATTGATCAGGCGAATTCATTGAAACAACAGGCGAAATGTGCTATCATATTTGAGGATTCACGGATCAAAATCGAAGATTTTGAAGTAGTCTTAGAATCTATAATTATACACAAGCCATGGTCGGGGGGAGCTTACTTTTCTCGGCCTTTTGCTTTCATAATGGTAAACATGAATGAATGAAGCCCCGAAGCGAATGCTTCGCTCGCCCGGGGTTATTGTCATGGGAAACGTCCAGTTGAGGAGAGACGGAACTGTTGAAAACACTAGTCATTGCTGAAAAACCGGATATGGGGCGAAACATTGCGGCGGTGATCGAACCAAAAGCCAAAAATGCCCGCACCTACATAGAAGGCGAACAATTCATCATCACTTGGGCAATCGGGCATCTGATCGGTTTGGCCGAGCCGGATGCGTACGATGACAAATACAAGAAGTGGAATATCAATGATCTGCCGATTATTCCCGAGCATTTCAAGCTGAAGCCCAATCCGAAAACAAAAGACCAGCTTAAGGTCATTGCGGAACTGGCCAAGCGCAGCGATAAGCTCGTTAATGCTTGTGACGCCGGGCGTGAAGGCCAGCATATTTTTTCGCTGATCCAGCAGCATTTGAAGCTGCGCCAACCGGTTCAACGCCTTTGGATTTCGGATTTGACGCCGGAAACGATCAGGAAGGGTTTTGACGAGCTGAGGGACGGCAGCGAATTCGTCAATCTGTCCAAAGCGGCCCGGGCAAGGAGCGAAGCGGATTGGCTGATCGGGATGAACGGCTCCAGAGCTTTTACGACGAAACATAATGTACTGCTGTCGGTCGGACGCGTGCAGACACCCGTGCTTGCATTGGTGTATGACCGGCAAAAAGAAATCGATGCATTCAGCTCTGCCAAGTTTTATGATGTGGAGGCTTATTTCAAGCAGGGCGATTCCGAATACAAGGGATTGTGGCAGGGAGAAAGAATCCAGGACGAGGAGAAAGCCAAATCGATTGCCGCAAAGGTCCGGGGCAGAGATGGAATCATTCAGAGCTATGAAGTAAAAGACACGAAGGAATATCCCTTTAAGCTGTATGATTTAACGCTGCTGCAGCGCGAAGCCAACGCCAAGTTCGGCTTTTCCGCCAAAAAAACGCTGGATCTTGCCCAGGCTTTATACGAAAAACATAAGGTGATCACCTACCCGCGGACGACTTCCAACTATGTCACTGAACAAAACATTCCGCAAATGCATAAATCGCTGGAACAGCTGCGCGGAACGGATTACGCCAAATGGGCCGGGCAGGCGGACAAGAAGTATGTTCACAAAAATAATAAGTCGGTTTGCAATCCGACTAAGGTCGAGGATCACCATGCCATCCTGCCGACCAATAAAATGGCGCGGAACCTGGCGCCGGACGAAGCCAAAATTTATGATTTGATCGTAAGGCGTTTTTTGTCCCATTTTTATCCGCCGGCCGAATATAAGGTTCATACGATTATGACGGAGGTCGAAAAGGAAGAATTCAAAACGACGATCAAGCAGCTGCTGTCCGAAGGCTGGAAGGTCATCTATGCGGATCAGAAAAAAGACGCCAAGAAAAGCCGTTCCAAAAAAAGCAAAGAGGACGAAGACGAAGCGCAAAATGAAGAAGAAGTGACGACTCCGTTCGAACTAAACGCCAAAGAAGGCGTCCATTGCGTTAACAGCGAAGCGAAGGAGAAAGAAACGCAGCCTCCGAAGTCATACACGGAAGGCACCCTGCTGAAAGCGATGGAAAGTGCGGGCAAGCAGATCGAAGACGAGGAATTGCGGGATGCGATGAAGGATTCCGGACTGGGCACGCCGGCAACGCGCGCAGCGATCATCGAGCGGCTTAAACAGGTAGGATATATCGTCATGAAGGGGAAACGGATTGTCATTACGCAAAAAGGGAAGATGGCTGTCGAGGTGATCCGCGGCGCCGGCGTCGATCTGCTGACGTCTCCGGAAATGACCGGGCAATGGGAACGCCGGCTGAACGAAATCGCGAAGGGCACCGCTTCGGATGAAAATTTTATGGCGAATGTGAAAAAGTTTGCGACGATGATTATCGGCAAGGTTAAAGTGCAGCCGCGCGTGGCGAAAGAATCTTTTGAGGAAAAAGAGACCGAAGCCGCCAAGCCGTCCAGAAGCCGAAAAAAAACAACGGCGGGGCAAAAAGAGAACACGGCAAGCGGCACGGCCGCCAGCACCTCAAAAAAGAGCGCAACTAAATCGGCTGCGAAAAAAACGAAGACGCAAACCGGCGGCGAAACGGGACAGACCCTTCCACCGGATCAACTGACATCCAAGACAAAGATGGTCACAGCCGGAATTGCACCATGTCCGAGAACGGGCTGTGAAGGCACGTTAATCATGGGGCGGCGAGGGTACGGCTGCTCACACTACAAAACAGGCTGCACCTTCGTGATTTGGAAGGATCAATTCGGCGTCTCGCTTGAACCGGAAGACATCGCAGCGCTTGCCCAATCCGGAAAAACGGCGAGAAGTTATACGTTGGAAGATGGGGGACAGACCCGGGAGGGATTTTTGGTCCTGCTGGATCCGGAAACGGGTATGATCGGTATCGGGTCCTAGAGAATCGGAATGTTTCCATGCTTAACATGAAAATAGGTAGGAGCGGCGGCAGACTGTGTGGCAGCTGCTTTTTTGCCGGATATTGCGCCAAATGCCTCAAGAAATAAGACAACGGACTCTTAGTGAAGAGTCCGTTGTGTTTGTTGCTTTTTGACCTTGCTATCGATAATCCCGGGAACTTCTTGAATGGAAGTAACAGTATAGAAAGGGTTCTTCGGCTTCTGTTGAAGCTCGACGATATTGAACAGCCATTCGTCGCTTTGTTTGAGATAGATGCTGTTCAGGCCAGCGGTGACGGCAGGGACAACATCGGTCCGCAGTGAATTTCCGATCATCCAGGTGATGGAACGGTCAAAGGAGCCTTGTTGCAAAATTTGCTCCAATGTGGATTCATTTTTATGCTGCGTAATATATATCCGGTCGTCGAAATAATTGCTGAGCTTCATCTGGTCGATTTTACGCTGCTGAATTTCCCGCTCGCCGCCGGTATACAAATAGAGCTTGTGGCCATCCCTTTGCAAGGTTTCCAGCGTCTCCACCATGCCTGGATACGGCTCGACTTCATGTTCGTATACGCTGAGTCCCAGCTTGTTAAGCTGCTGCTCTTCTTCCAAGTGAATCGGGCGGTCCAATTTCCGGCAGAAATAACGGTAAGTTTCGATCAACGAATATGGGAAGCTGCCGCTGCTGAAGCCGGTGCGGCTTACGTTTGCCACATCAATTTCAATCTGCTTCTGCCGGATTTCATCGGTCGAAAACGTCTGTTCGCCAAACCAATGATGCAGCAGTTCAAAAAATTCGCCGAGCACCAAGCCGAAATATTTATTGCAATGGATCAGCGTATCATCCAGATCAAACAAAATATGCTGCTTGAATGTATGGTTCATTCGTGTTCACTCCTTATAGGCGCATATAAGATTCGAGAAACATCTGGAGCTCCGAGGCACCGTCCGATCGGATGCTGTATTTTTCTTTTTCTTCCACCCCAAGATGAATCCGCAGCAGTCCGGCTACCCGCAGAATCATCAGATGATGTTTGAGGAGATCTTCGGATTGGTTCAGATCCCGGACCATTTCCCTCAGGGAATGCGGTTTCTCCGCTACGTACCGAAGCAGGCGCAGCCGCTTGGGATCGGATAATGCATGGGTCATCCGCAGCAGGCAGGTTGGCGGCTCGTCCTCGTCCTCCTCAGGCACGTCTACGGGGTATTGGATCAGCATCATTTTTTTGTAGAAACAATAAGCATTAATCGGACGGTTATGAACGGTAGGGAAGAGAACGATCGTTTGCACCTCAGGAGCGTTTTCGATGACCAATCCGCCCGAGGCATATTCAACAAGACTCATGGGCTCCATTTTCGTAAGCAGAACTTTCTTTTCAATGGCATCCTCTTCGAGCAGCGGGATAATATCCGGCTCCACTTCCTTGAAATAATGCTCATACCAAAGCTCGAGCAGCGGCGTATAAGAATCCCTGATCCTGCTTGCCTCCTCAATCGTGAGATCCGGAAGATAAGGGGCCGCGGCGGAAAGAAGCACTTCTGCGGGTGTTTCCCGCAAGCATTCCAGGAAGCATGGAACGGAATCGCCGTTGCCGCGATGGATCGCCCATGCATACAGAATATCGTAATCGTCTAAAGACCAGGCAGAGCTCTGGGCCAGCGCAGCCGACACTTCCGGAGGGAACTTGCTGTTCACTTCACTGATCCATTCAGGTCCAATATCCAGGTTGCGAACCCATTTCTTAGATGTATATACCATTAAACTGCCAAGCAGTTCATATATGGGCGAAACGTCTACTTTCACTTCATAGTTCATGGAACCGATAACCTCCTATGAAATCAGTGCATCTCCTTCATTATGGCTTGTTGGGTAGGGGGTTGTCCACTATAATGTTCAAGTAGTTTGCCCGGAGAAACCGAAGGAGGAAATATTCATTGTCACAAACCAACAGCATGAATCGCAGTTCGACTTTTCATTATGTCATATTATTGATTGTAATTGTAGTGGCGGGGGTCAGCCAAGGCTTGCTTCTGCCGTTATTATCCATTTTTCTGGAACAAATGGGCGTGTCGTCTTCCATGAACGGTCTTAATGCTGCAGCGCTATATGTCGGCTCCTTTGCGATGACGCTGGTGGCCGAACGAACGCTTGGAATGCTGGGTTTTAAGAAACTCGTCAGCTTCGGGCTGGTGCTTGTTCTGGGATCCGTGCTTTTGTTTCCGCTGGTGCCAAATATCATTTTCTGGTTTATTCTCCGGCTCCTGGTCGGAATCGGGGACAGCGCGGTGCATTACTCTGCACAGCTCTGGGTGCTGCTCGTAACACCCGAAGACAAACGGGGCAGAAATATTTCGATTTACGGCATGTCGTACGGGTTGGGCTTCAGTTTGGGTCCCCTTGGCATACCTCTGCTTAAACTAGGAAACAGTGTCCCGTTCCTGATCCTTGCCGTCATAGTCCTGCTCGCGCTGCTGCTGGTTTTGATCAAGCTGCCGGATCTGAAGCCCGAAAAGATGGATGCGCAGCAGCGCCCGGCCGGGCGGTTCCGCCGCAGCTACGCGCTTGCCTGGTATGCGCTTATACCTGCCCTTCTATACGGTTATATGGAATCGGGAATCAACAGTAATTTCCCTGTGTACGGACTGCGTGTCGGTTTAAGCGAGCAGCAAATCGCGTTTCTCCTTCCTTTTATAGGGGTTGGGGGGCTTGCGCTCCAGCTGCCGCTTGGCATGCTCAGTGACCGATTTGGAAGAAAACGGATCTTGATCATATGCGGCATCCTCGGCGGTTTGGCGTTCGCGCTTGTTCCGGCAGCGGGTACGTCCACAGCGGGAATTTTGATGCTGTTGATGTTAGCCGGCGGCATGATCGGTTCATTTTTCTCTTTGGGTCTGGCGTACGCGGCGGATATTCTCCCTAAACTGCTGCTGCCCGCAGCCAATGTGATCGCTTCCTTCCATTTTAATATCGGCAGCATTGCCGGCCCGAATATCGGCGGAACGCTGATGCAGTACGGCTGGAATGGCGGCATGTTTGTTGTGCTCGGGGCCGGATTTATCGCGTTTGGTTTGCTCGGAACGATCGTGAGAAAAAGACCCAAGTCTGAATCCGTCCTATAGCTGTACTACTGATTAGGAATGCATTATGATAATAATAGTGCGTGTTCAAAAAGGACGGTTTTCAGCACCGAGAAGGTTGGATGAAGTTAGGGACTTCAGGAGCGGAGCGTACTTAGGGTACGTGAGCACCGGAAGGCACGGCTGAATTCAAGGTTCGATGTCGAGCTAGCTTCCTGATACACTTCGTGATCAAAAGTGGACTTTTTGAACTACCTCTAATAGAAAGAGATAGAGAGAACGAGAGACAAGAGGAGAAATGTCATGATCAGAATTCAGCATTTAACCAAGTCCGTCGGAGTAGATAAAATACCTGTCCTTAAGGACGTTTCTCTTGATTTTCAGCGGGGGGAAATGATCGCGTTCGTCGGCGCAAGCGGAAGCGGGAAAAGCATGTTCCTGCGCTGTCTGGCGCTCAAAGAGAAATGGGATAAAGGCACTTTTGTGGTCGATGGAGTGGATGTTTTCAAAGACCCTTTGGCAGGAAAAAGAAAAATAAGACGCGAATGGGCATACTTAGAGCAAAACCCTCAATTGAATTTGAACCGTAAAGCCTTAAAAAACGTCCTGATCGGCCAAGCCGGGCAAACACCCCTGTGGCGCATGGCGACAGGGATGGTCCGTTCCGATGATTATATGGGCGCGATGGACGTCATCGAGCAGATGGGCCTGCTTGATAAGGCGCATATGAAATGCGAAACGCTCAGCGGCGGCGAGCGCCAGCGGATCGCGATTGCACGCGCGCTGGTCCATGGCGCCAAGGTGATCCTGGCGGATGAACCCGTCATCGGGCTGGATCCCAAATCCCAGGAAAGCGTGATGGAGACACTGAAAAAGCTGTGCGAGGAGGAGCGGGTTACTGTGCTCACAGTGCTGCCTCTGGAGCTGGCGGAACGTTATGCAACACGGATTGTGGGGCTCTCGGACGGCGGGTTCGCATTCGACATTTCCGGACGCCGGCTTACGGTTCGTGAAAGAAATATGTTATAAAGCCTGAAAAAGGCTTTGGATAGAAAAGAGTGATAATGTTTGAATAAACGCTACTGGTTTTTTGTTCCCGCATCGATGCTGTTCATGCTGCTGTTAAGCGGATGTTCGTTTATCCAAGACCCGGTGCTGCTCATGGATACGCCGGAGCTTTCCGCCGAAAAGGAATCATTGCGTGCGATCATCGAGGCGAACCGTCCGGAAAATGCCAGTCTGATCCGTTCGAACAGGGAAGAGGATACGAATATTATTCACTTTGTCGACCTGGATGGAGATGGCGTAAATGAGGCGGTTGTTTTTTACGAAACGCCGGATCAGAATATCGGCATTCACGGCATGATTTTCAAAAAAAATCATGATAGCTGGGTGAAGCAAACGACCTTTGACGGCGAAGGGAAGGTTCTTGAATCCCTGTATTTCAAGGACATGACCAATGACGGAAGAATCGATATTGTGGCTGGTTTTTCCGGCGGCAAAGAGGATGAAAATCTGCAAAACGGCCTGATTATCTACACCTTTAACGGGAAAACCGTTGAACGGATCCTGGAGGTTCCTTACACGAATTACGTTATCAGTGACATGAATCAGGATCATATCAATGATTTGACGATCGTCAACCTGAAGCCAAGAGAAAGCAACTTCATTACGACCTACCAGTATAAGGACGGCAGCTTTGTCGAGTTGGATAAGCTTGAAATGAAGCCGTTTATCTACGAATATTACAATGTAGCCGCCGGTACAGTATATCAGGATCAAGCCGGAAACAAGATCGAAGGGATCGTGCTTGACGCGTCTCTGTCCGAGGTGGGTGAATTTTCCAAAACCAGCATCATTGTGATGGACAATGGAAAATTGAAGTCGGTGCAGCCAAAAGACGACCAGACCTTCCGTCCGTACCGGATGTACAGCGAGGATATCAATAATGACGGCGTGATTGAAATCCCGCTGCTCAAAAAGCCGCTGGGATGGGAGAATTTTATAAACGAAGAAGATATCCCATACTTTTACGAGTATTATCAGTGGGATGGCAAAAGCGGCTTGAAGTTCGTCGCGGAAAAATTCCATGATTTCAAAAATAATTTCGATTTCGGGTTCTTCCCGCCGAAGCTGCATAATAAAATCACGGTGGACACCAAGTCGCAGATGAATAAATACTTGCGGTTTGTTATGATCGATACGGGGAAAACCGTCGCAGAAATTAAGTTTTTCACGCAAAGCGAGTGGGAAAAGCAGCATGACGACTGGAATTACCTGTACCGCACGAGCGGGAAAACCATCGGATTCAAAAAGAACTTTGATTATGATATCTCGAACAATAAAAATAAATCCAAGGATGAAGTACCTCCAATAGAAAGGAAGGACAAGTTAAGTGAGTAAAGTTTTAATTTTGGAAGACGAAGATTCCATCCGCAGTTTTACCGTCATCAATCTGAAACGCAATGGTTTTGAAGTGCTTGAAGCTTCGAACGGCAATGAAGCGCTTGAGATCCTCCTTCATACGCCGGATATCGATATTGCACTGCTCGACGTTATGGTGCCTGGAATTGACGGCTTTGAGGTATGCCGCCGCATCCGCGAGACGAACCAGCGCCTCGGGATCATTTTCTTGACTGCTAAAGTACAGGAACAGGATAAGGTTTACGCGCTTTCGGTGGGGGCAGACGATCATGTCAGCAAGCCGTTTAGTCCGACCGAGTTGATCGCGCGGATTCAATCGCTTTTACGCCGGGTGAACATTCACCGCGAAACTTCGGCGAAAGTAAGTTTTCAGTCCGGACCGTTTACGCTGGATTTGATCTCCAAGCAGTTCAAGAAAAACGGACTTGGCATCGAGCTTACGCCAACGGAGTTTTCGCTGGTGCAATTTTTCCTCGAAAAAGAAAATACCCCGCTCAGCCGCGATGTTCTGCTGGATCACGTATGGGGCAAGGATTATATGGGAGATCCGAAGATCGTCGACGTGAATATCCGCCGTCTTCGCCAGAAGATAGAGGATAACCCTTCCGAGCCCGAGTTTCTTCAGACCGTTTGGGGTCACGGGTATAAATGGAAGGGTCAGGGACAATGATCAAGAAAGGCATTCGCCGGCAGATCGTCATGCACTACTTTATCGTCGTGTTTTTGACTTTGCTGCTGGCTGAAGTCATTTTTTTGCTGGCAATACGAAGCTATTATTATGAAAGTATATACAGTCATATCACGCAGCATATCCGGATCATGGAGGGTTACCAGAAGTTTATTACAGCCTCCGACAATCGCAGGAACGATCTTGGCAAATTGCTGACGAACTATGAATTGAAATATACCGAACTGCAAATTCTGAATGTGCAAGGGGATGTGTTGATCACCTCATCGGAATTCCAGCCCGATATATCCATCAAAACGAGCGACATCTCCCAAGCGCAATCAGGCAACATCGGCCGTTGGGTCGGACGTCAGCCGAACACAGGCCAAGATGTCATGGCTGTCTCCAAGATGATGCAGACAAACGGACAGGATTCGTATATTGTCCGATACGTCACTTCGCTTGAGAAAGTGAATGAGAAACTGCTGAACGTGACGCTGGTTGTGACAGCCGTGGCGGCTGCGGTGCTTGCGCTGGTGCTGGCTTTCAGCCTTGGTCTGGCGAACTCGATTGTCAAGCCGCTGAACACGATAACGGCGGCTTCCGCTCAAATGGCTCAAGGCAGGTTTAACGTCAGGATCAAAGGCAATTACAAATACGAAATGGGCGAACTGGCGTCAACACTGAACTATATGGCACAGGAAATTGTACGCAGCAACCAGGTCAAAGATGATTTTATTTCTTCGATTTCCCATGAGCTGCGCACTCCGCTCACCAGTATCAAAGGTTGGAGTGAAACGATTAATTCAGGCGGATACGATCCGGAAGAGACGAAAATCGGGATGGAGATCATCACCAAGGAAACGGAAAGGCTGATCGGCTTGGTAGAGGAAATTTTGGATTTCTCCAAGCTGCAGCAAAACGAGATGAAAGTCGCGTTTGGACGGGTGGATTTGAAGGAATTACTGCAGGAAATTATGCTGAATCTGTGGACCAAAGCAGAGAAGCGTTCCATCGAACTTCGCCTGGATTCGGTTGACAAACCTCTCGTGGAAGGGGACGCCAACCGCCTCAAACAGGTATTTTTGAACCTTGTGGACAATGCGATCAAATTTTCCCATGAGAATTCCGCCATCGATTTGATCGTAACCTTTGAAGGGAATAATGTCATGGTGCAGGTGCATGATACCGGAATTGGCATCAGTGAAGACCATTTGGTCAGAGTCAAAGACCGTTTCTTCCAGGTCGATCCGCTTAATGGCGGCACCGGACTTGGTCTGGCTATTTCGCAGCAGCTTGTAGAGCTGCATCATGGTATTTTGCTGATCCAAAGTGAATTGGGAGTAGGAACTACGATTGTCGTCAGACTGCCGAGATTGCTTGAAGAGCCGGCTGTGCTGCCGGAAGAGGAACAACAGCTCCCTGAATAGGAATAGCCTTAAACGCGTCATTCAATAAAGAGGGCCGACCCAACGAACTTGCCTGGGGTCGGCCTTTTGCTTTTTCTTCGCAGGTTATGATAATTTTCTGTCCGCTGCTGAATATTATGAGGATAAGCCCTCTGCACGAAGGCGGCCGGTTTTTTCGTATACTTCTTGCAGCAAGCGGGAAGGCTGGGTACGGATAGTCGGTTTCGGATAGACGGTTTCTGATGGGGCAATGACCACGATCTCGTCAGCGCTGCCTATGATAAAGGCTCCGTCCTTTATGATTGCGCCCTCGCCGATAATCGCCCGTTCAATGTGTACGTTACGACCGATTCTTACATTCGGCATCACGATGCTGTCTTTGATTTCCGAGAATTTTCCGATTTCAACGCCGCAGAAGACGACGGATTGATGGGCGGTGCCTTCGATAAAGCAGGTCTCGGAGACCAAGCAGTTGGCCATAGAATTTGTCTTGGTTTTATGTGCAGCTAATTTGCTGCGCCAAGGACGCGTATACATAGGCCACTCGCTGTTATGAAGCTTCCATGCCGGATCTGCGGCAAGCAGATCCATATGAGCCTCCCATAAGCTGTTCACTGTGCCGACATCTTTCCAGTAACCGTCGAAACGGTATGCGAACAAGCGGTTTTGTTCAGCAAGCATTTTGGGGATCAGATCTTTGCCGAAATCATGGCTGGATGAATCATTGGCGGCATCTTCCAGCAGATGGCGGCGCAGGTATTCCCATTTGAATAAGTAGATGCCCATTGAAGCCAGATTGCTCTCTGGCTCAGCCGGCTTTTCGGCGAATTCGGAAATCCGGTGCCGTTCATCCACGCTCATGACACCAAACCGGCTCGCTTCTTCCCACGGAACCTCCATAACGGAGATCGTGGCTTCGGATCCCTGCTGCTTGTGAAATAAAAGCATTTTATTATAGTCCATATGGTAAATATGATCGCCTGAAAGAATAAGCACGTGTTCGGCCTGCTGCCTGTCGATATATTCGATGTTTTTGTATACCGCATCCGCCGTTCCCGAATATGTCGCTGAGCTTGTGTTGTAAGAAGGCAAGAGAGTGATGCCGCTATTCCCGTTGCATTCCAGACCCCAAGGTTCGCCTTTTCCGATATGTGTATGCAGCGATTCAGCCTCGAACTGCGTGAGGATACCAATGGTATCAATCCCTGAATTGACGCAGTTGCTGAGTGGAAAATCGATGATGCGGTAGCGGCTGCCAAAGGGCACGGCCGGCTTTGCCTGATTGGTTGTCAGAGGTGCAAGCCTGCGGCCTTCGCCTCCGGCAAGCAACATGGCGATGCATTCTTTCTTATTCATGTTGATTGTTTCACTCCCCTAAATTTGTCAAGGTTAGTACTACATAAACGGGGCTGCCGCCCATCTGAAACGATTATATTGAAAAAAACCAAGAAAATTACCAGATTATTTTTCAATGATTATTTTCAAGTTAAATTCGCTTGCAATGGGTTCATGGTTTTTAGGCCGACTATATTTTGTGAAGCAGGTGATCTCAATGGCAAAATCAAAGTCAAAAGCTATGCCCGGACTGCCGGCTACAGACGTAGACATTTATTTATTTCATGAAGGAACCTCCTGCCACAGTTACAGAATTTTAGGCGCCCATCCTGCTGTGGAAGAAGGCGTGGAAGGCGTCCGGTTCAGCGTTTGGGCTCCGCATGCCCGGCATGTCGGTTTGGCCTCCGATTTTAACGGTTGGAACGGAGCGCAGGATTCACTACATAAGATACCCGATTCGGGCATTTGGACTCGCTTTTTTCCGGGCATAACAGCAGGTACTTTTTACAAATATGATATCGAGGGGCCGCATAGGGAACGTTTTTTGAAAGCCGATCCGTATGCGTTCGAAGCGGAGCTGCGTCCGGCGACGGCATCGGTAGTAGCCGATCTGAACGGGTATAACTGGCAAGACGCCTCCTGGCAGCGAAAGAAAAAAAGCATAACCGTAAAACCGGTTAATATTTACGAAGTCCACCTCGGAACATGGCGGCAAAAGAAAGACGGTTCTTTTTATTCTTACCGGGAGCTTGCCGAACTACTTATCCCATATCTAAAAAAGATGAATTACACTCATGTGGAATTTATGCCGCTCGCCGAGCATCCATATGATTTATCATGGGGTTATCAATGTACGGGGTATTTTGCCGTTACCAGCCGCTTCGGTTCGCCGCGGGATTTTATGTATCTTGTCGATGCTTGCCATCAGGCGGAGATCGGAGTCATTATGGATTGGGTTCCGGCACATTTTACGAAGGATGCGCACGGCCTGCGCATGTTTGACGGGACGCCCTTATTCGAATATGCAGATTCGATCAAGGCGGAAAAACCAGGCTGGGGGACACTAAGCTTTGACTATGGCAAACCAGAGGTATGTTCGTTCCTCATATCAAACGCGATTTTTTGGCTTGAGATGTTCCACATCGACGGTTTGCGAGTAGACGCGGTCACCAGCATGCTCCGTTTGGATTTTGAGAAAACTGAAGGGGAGTATCATTTAAACGAGCAGGGTGGTGTGGAAAATCTGGAGGCAATCGATTTCTTGCGGCAGCTTAATGCCGCAGTGTTCAAATATTTTCCGCATACGCTGATGATGGCTGAGGAATCCAGTGCATGGCCTGGCGTCACAGCGCCTGCTTCAGCAGGCGGGCTTGGTTTTAATTATAAATGGAACATGGGATGGATGAACGATACGCTGGATTATGTCGGCGCCCCTTTTGAGAAAAGACAGTCGAAGCATCATCACCTTACGTTCCCGATCGCGTATGCCTATTCGGAACAGCATGTCCTTCCACTGAGCCATGATGAGGTTGTACATGGGAAGAAATCGCTATTAAGCAAAATGCCTGGCGATTATGCGCAGCAGTTTGCCGGGTTAAGAATTCTGCTCGGATATCAAATGACGCATCCGGGGAAAAAGCTGCTGTTTATGGGCGGCGAATTTGGACAGTTCATTGAATGGCGCGACCAGCATGAGCTGGATTGGCTGCTGCTGGAGTATGAAAGCCATCGCATGCTGCAAATGTATGCGGCTGACCTGAACCGGTTGTATTTGGAAGAAAAGGCGTTATGGGAACTGGATCATAAACAGGAGGGTTATGAGTGGATCACTCCGCATGATTCTGCGCAAAGCGTCATTTCTTACCTCAGAAAAGGGAAAAAGGTAAGCGACACGCTGATCATTATCATTAACTTTCTGCCGTGCGAACGTAAAAATTATCGCATCGGTGTCCCGCGTGCAGGGATTTATGTCCCTTTGTTTCAGAGCGAGGCTGAAAAATACGGCGGACAGGGCGTTTCGGTTCAAGACCCGATCCGTACGGATAAAATACGTTGGCATGAGCAGGATTACAGTTTGGAACTCACGCTGCCGCCCCTTAGTTTCATTGTTTTAAAGCGCAGCCCAGCCGGCGTAAAAAGCGCCCACATAGCGAAACCGGGGCCGCCTAAACAACTTTCAAATGCATCTTCAAGACAAAGCGGTGCAGGCAGCGCCAATGGAAAAAGGAAGACAGCGAAAAGCGAAATTGGCAGATAAAGGAGGATCCGAAGCATGAAGGTATTATTTGCTGCAGCAGAGGCGGTTCCGTTTATAAAAATCGGGGGCCTGGCCGATGTGATCGGCGCATTGCCCAAGGCTTTGCAGGACAGCGGGGCCGAAGTCCGCGTGGTTTTGCCGAAATACCTTGGAATTCCGGAACATTTTCGGGCGCAAATGGAACATGTCGGCGAACTGTATGTTCCGGTAGGCTGGCGAAGCCAATATTGCGGAATCGAAAAGCTGGTGCATGACGATATTACATATTATTTTATAGATAATAAATATTACTTTGGACGAGATGCGGTATACGGTTATATGGATGACGGGGAACGTTTTGCCTTTTTGAACCGGGCGGTACCCCAGCTTTTGCAGGCTGCCGGCTTTCGGCCGGATATCATTCACTGCCATGATTGGCATACGGCGCTGATTCCGGTCCTTCTGGACGCGCATTACAGGCATGACCCCTTTTACCAAAACATTCGGACCGTGTTTACGATCCATAACCTGCTGTATCAAGGCATTTTCCCATACGAAGTGCTTGGGGAACTGCTGGAGCTGGATGACCGGTATTTTACGATGGATGGGTTGGAGTATTACGGAAAAGTCAATTTTTTGAAAGGCGGCGTCGTATATTCAGACCATGTCACAACCGTCAGTCCAACCTATGCAAGGGAAATTCAAACCGCCCATTTCGGTTACGGACTGGAAGGTCTGCTGCATGCGCTGGGACCCAAATTGAGCGGGATCGTAAACGGAATCGACACGAAAAGTTATAACCCGGCTGCGGATCCGCATATCGCTTTCCAGTACGGGGCCAGCATCGCCGCCAAAAGAGAAAATAAAGTGCGCCTGCAGGAAGAACTTCAACTGCCGATATCCCGCGATGTTCCGCTGATTGCGATGGTTACCCGCATGGTCGATTCCAAAGGGCTGGATCTTGTGCTCAGAGTATTGGACGAGATGTTGACCTTTGACGATATGCAGTTTGTCATCCTTGGCACGGGCGACCCCAAATATGAGCAGTGGTTCAGGGAGGCACAGCAGCGCCACCAGCAAAAAATGTCCGCCCAAATCATGTTTGACGATGCGCTGTCCCGCAAAATATATGCAGCCAGCGATATTTTTTTGATGCCGTCGAACTTCGAGCCCTGCGGAATCAGCCAACTGCTTGCGTTAAGATACGGCAGCATCCCCGTTGTCAGGGAAACAGGCGGACTGAACGACACGGTTCATTCGTACAACGAATTTACGGGGGAAGGGAATGGTTTCAGCTTCACGAATATCAATGCCCACGATATGATGCACACGATCCGGCGCGCCGTGTCGTTTTACCATCGGCCCGAGCACTGGAACAGGATCGTGAAAAATGCATTGGACGGGGATTACAGCTGGAATGTTTCAGCGAACGAATATATGGATATTTATCACAGGATTTCAGGCGGAAAATAGTCAAATGAAAGTAAGCAAAAAGAGCATTCCGGTCTTAACAAAGTTCGGAATGCTCTTTTCAGTTTCTGCCGGTTACTTGGCGATTTTACGGTACAAAATCCGGTATCCGTATGCGTCAAGGGTGATATTCATCACGCCGTTAACTGGCGGAACCTGCTCATCGCTCAAGGCATCGCGCCAATCGGTCGTGACCATCGGGTGGGAAAGGGTTTGTTTTTGTCCCGTATTGTTCATCCAGACCGTAAAGTGGATATCGGCATTCGCGCGTTCGTAGATAATGCAAGGATTGCCCGGATCGGCCTTCAGAAAGCGGAATCTGCCTTCGCGCAGCGCTTTATTTTTTTTGCGGAGATGGATCATCATTTTATAAAAATCATATAGCTCGCGATCCTGCTTATTTTGTTCCCATATCATGCATTTGCGGCAGTCGGGATCGACGTCGCCGGTTATGCCAACCTCATCGCCATAAAAAATGCACGGTGTGCCCATGTAGGTAAACAGGAAAACGACCGCCAGCTTTTGCTTGCGTTTATCGCCTCCAACCCGGGTCAACAATCTGGGGGTATCGTGGCTGCACAGCATGTTAAACACAACTTCGTTGGTTTGCTGCGGATAGCGCATCAGAAGGGAGCTCATGCGGTTAGAGAAGGTGGCGCCATCCATCCCGCCATTGAAAAACTCCAGCACCTTTTCGGCAAAAGGATAATTCATCACCGAATCGAATTGATCCCCCGACAGCCAGGATAAAGAATCGCTCCATACCTCGCCGACGATATACGCTTCCGGATTCACTGCTTTAACCACCGTGCGGAAATCGCGCCAAAAATGATGATCCACCTCATTGGCAACATCAAGGCGCCAGCCGTCCAGCTTGATTTCCCTGATCCAGTATTCGGCAACGTCCAGCAAATATTGCTTTACCTCCGGATTGGCCGTGTTAAATTTCGGCATATTGCCGTAAAAACCGAATGTATCGTAGGTGGCGATGCCGTTTTCTATCCGGGCGGGAAATTTGTTAACATGAAACCAATCCTTATATTTCGATTTTTCGCCGTTTTTGAGCACATCCTGGAACGGGGGAAACTGTTCGCTGCAGTGGTTGAAAACCGCATCAAGCATCACCCGGATCCCTTTGGCGTGGCAGGCTTCGACGACTTCTTTTAAAAGAGCATTGGTGCCAAAATGAGGATCGACCTGCTTATAATCAACGGTATCGTATTTATGATTGGAAGGGGATTTGAACAGCGGAGTGAAATAGATCGCATTAATACCCAAATCCGCCAAATCATTTAAATGATCGAGCACTCCTTTCAGATCGCCGCCAAAAAAATTATCCATTTTCGGTTGTCCGCCCCAAGGGTCCGTTACCTCGGGATCATTGCTTGGGTCGCCATTTGCAAACCGCTCAGGGATAATTTGATAGAAAATCGCATCCTGAGCCCATTCAGGGACCGTAATCACATCGATCTCATGTATGTAGGGGAATTCATAATATCCGCCCGTCGGAGCGGGACAATAATGATATATTCCACTATCCAACATATAGGTTGTTTCTGTTCCTGCCGTAATGCGGAAAGCGTAGGATAAACGTTTGTATTTGGGCAAGACCTCGGCTTCCCAGTAATCGAACATTTCATCGGACGCCGCTTTGTCCATCGTAATTTCAAAATAAGTCGATTTCCAGTCATACTTGTCTCCGGTCATCGCAACTACGGAGTTTACATCGTTTTTCTTGGTGCGTACACGCAGGTGAATCGTGCGCGAATCGTAAGCATAAGCCCATTTATCACGGGGAACATGATATAAAGCTTCGAGCAGCATGACTGCACCTCCAATTTGTCTTTGGATACTTCATTTACCGCAATATCGGAATGATGGCCCATGGCCCTCTTTGTCCTGATTCGGCATTGTCATTATTATGCTCCAAAATGGGGAATGACTTGCTTGATTCTGTTGTGAATAGAAATGCATAAAAACAACAAAGCAAATACCTGATTTGACCATAGATAGATGAAAAAGAAAATGAATAACCCGATTTCTCGTGGAATAATATGGAATTAATGGCGAAAATGAAACTCGTTACATTCAATTGGTATCGACCAATGGAAGATAAGGACCAAACTCGGAGTTTCATTGTTGACAAAATATTGAAAACAGTATATTTGTATGAAAATTACATTGCATAATCATGCAGAGTATTGTAGTATAAAACATGTTTTCCTACGCTGATGACGATCGGCCAATATGATCATACTATTTCTAAAACATAAGGAATCAAGTTGAAGACAGGAGAGAAGAAAGATGAAAAAATGGGGAGTTTTAACGGTTTGCCTGATACTGGCCGGTAGTCTGCTGGCAGGCTGCGGTGGTAAAAATGCGGATCAGGCATCTGTTTCAGATAATGGCGGCAGCAAAACGGAAAAAACGGTTGTGCTTGGAACAAGCGCGGATTTTCCGCCATACGAATTTCACAAAATGCTTGATGGGAAAGACCAAATCGTCGGCTTCGATATCGAGATTGCCAAGCAGATCGCTGCAGATATGGGAGCCAAGCTGGAAGTCAAGGATATGGACTTTGATGCACTGCTTAGTGAATTGTCCAGCGGCCGCGTCGATTTTGTCATCTCAGGTATGACGCCGGATGAAAACCGGAAGAAAGAAGTGGATTTCTCGAATAATTATTACAAAGCCCAGCAAGCGGTTGTAGTACGGGAAGCCGATAAAGACAAATATAAGACGATGAAGTCGCTTGAAGGGGTATCTTTCGGTATCCAAACCGGATCCATTCAGGAAGATATCGCCAAAAGCATTCCAGGCGCGAAAATTACCGGCCTCGGAAAAATCAACGACATTATTATGCAGTTGAATTCAAACCGCGTCGATGCATCGATCATGGAAAAACCGGTAGCGGAAGCCTTCCTTAAAAATGTGAAGGGACTTGCGATTGCGGACGTTGTGCCGGAATATAAAGAAGACGGCTATGCGATTGGAATCAAAAAAGGCAATACGGAGCTTGTGGAGCAAATCAACAAAACGCTGGACCGCCTGAAAGCAGAAAATAAAATTGACAAGTTTGTTTCCGAAGCCAGCGAGCTTGTGGCCAAATAATATCGATCTTGCAAAACAGGGGAAAATAGCGAATGCCATTTCGCTATTTTTTCTGTTGTACGTGAAGGAGGATGTAGCTTTTCATGAATATATTTCAAACGTTCTGGGAGTATCGGTCGTATTTTGCGACGGGTATTCAGTATACGCTGCTGCTGGCGGCGATTGGGGTCATTTGCGGCTTTATTCTCGGCATATTGATTTCCCTGCTGCGGCTGTCGCGTTTTTGGCTGCCGCGTTTTTTGGGCACGGTATGGGTGGAAATTTTGCGGGGCACCCCAATGCTCGTGCAGCTTTTTATTATCCATTACGGTTTAACATCGTTTGGCATTAAATTTACCCCGATCGAGTCCGGTGCTATTACGCTTTGCATCAACAGTTCCGCTTATTTGGCGGAGGTGTTCCGTGCAGGGATCCAGGGGATTGACCGGGGACAAGCCGAGGCTGCTCGTTCCTTGGGAATGACGAAAGGCATGACCATGAGATACATCATCCTGCCGCAAGCCGTGAAAAGCGTGCTGCCGGCCATCGGCAACGAATTTATAACCATTATTAAAGAATCATCAATCGTATCGTTTATCGGTGTTACTGATTTGATGTACCAGGCACGGGCTGTAACTAGCATTACGTATGAATCGCTCAAGCCGCTTTTGATCATCGCTGCCATTTATTTTGTGATGACCTTTACGCTTTCCAAGCTGCTCGGCCTGTTCGAAAGGAGGTTAAATACGGATGATCACCGTTAAGGATTTGCATAAATCATTTGGCAAACTTGAAATTTTGAAAGGCGTGGACATCGAAATCGCCAAAGGGGAAGTTGTCGTTGTCATCGGCCCCAGCGGATCGGGGAAAAGTACGTTTCTGCGATGCCTGAATCTGCTTGAGACGCCGACAAAAGGCGAAATCACCTTCGAGGGCGAGTCCATTACGGATAAAAAGCATAACATCAACCTCACGCGTGAAAAAATGGGGATGGTGTTTCAGCAATTCAATTTATTCCCTCATAAAACGGTACTTGAAAATATAATGCTTGCTCCGGTGAAGGTGAAAAAAATGCCGCAGTCTGAAGCCGAAAAAATCGCTTTGGAACTTCTGCGGACCGTTGGCCTTGCCGATAAAAAGGATGCATATCCTTCCCAGCTCTCCGGTGGCCAAAAACAGCGCATAGCCATTGCCCGCGCGCTGGCGATGCAGCCGCATGTGATGCTGTTCGACGAACCGACGTCGGCGCTGGATCCCGAGATGGTAGGGGAAGTGCTGGAAGTGATGAAAAAGCTGGCTGAAGGCGGCATGACCATGGTCATCGTAACCCATGAAATGGGTTTTGCCAGAGAAGTCGGCGACCGGATTATTTTCATGGATGGCGGACACATCATGGAGGAAGGCACGCCGGCGCAGGTGTTTGGGAATCCCCAAAACATCCGTACCCAAGATTTCCTCAGCAAGGTTCTCTAACAGGATGCTGCTTAAAGCTTCGTACAGGGTTCATAACCTTGGACGGAGCTTTTTTTGTCATATAAAGAAAGTACTCTGTTTACATAACAAAAATACTGTTAATAAATCGATTTATTTGTAACTAAATTCTTTAAAAGAATGTCATTTTTTTCGCAGCTTTATATATCAAAGTCACGCTGATAACGGAAGTTTTGTTTCTATAGATTGCAAACTGGTAACAATTTCATGCGCACAGGTTACAAAATTGTGATATATTGAATGAGCCGAAACTTTGAAACACAAAGTGCGGGGGAAAATTTTATCGTGAAATGTTAGTCATCACTTGGGGTGAATCGTTCATTGGAACGTAGGGTTGTCTCCTCAATCCGAATCCGACAGCTAACCTCGCAGGCATTGATGGATCTTAAGGAGGAACTATGAAGAAGAGATTTTTGACTGCTAAAATATTGACAGCTGCACTCGGCGTTACCTTGGCGATGCAAGCCACACCGATTCACGCGGATTCTGTACATGTAGCCAAAGATGGCGATACCTTTTATACTCTTTCAAAAACATACGGTGTAGGTTTAAGTCAACTTATGAACGCCAATCCAAACATTGAAGCAAACAACATCTATGCAGGCTTGAAATTGAATGTACCGGGACAAAACACGGTGAAGGCATATGCGGATCCGGCTCCAACGCTCATTTCCGCTTCCCTGAATGTTGATTCCGACCAAAAGGTCGTGGAAGCATGGGGGAAATCCTATAATTACACTAAAAAACTGCAAGTGAAAGCTTCAGCCTACTCCTCGGCAGCCAGCGAAAATGGAGGATGGGGCGCCGTCGATTATTTCGGCAATCCGCTTGAACTGGGAACCATCGCGGTAGACCCTTCTGTCATTCCGCTTGGCACGAAGGTTCTTATCACAGGTCACAGCTTCCCCGGTCTTCCTAAAAAAGCTTTCGTAGCCACAGCCAGAGATACAGGCGGCGCCATCAAAGGCAACCGCATTGACATCTTTGTTCCAGGCAGCGCGCAAAGCGTCAGCGATTTTGGTTTCCAGAACGTCGAATTGTATTTTATTAACTAGATGTTAGAAGCGCATTGACTTACCCCCGATCGCTTTTAATAAAACGGAGCCGCCCTCAAAAGTCTTTAAGACTTGAGGCGGCTCTTTTATCTATGTGAAGCTATGATGTTAAAAAGAAAAAGGTCCAATTCAGGGAAAGCATTACCCCGGGATTGGACCTTTTTTAAGGTGCTGCGTGCCCAGACAAGCACGCATTTTATTGCATTCAAGTACAGTCCTACTTGTCCTTTTGAATCCGAAGCAGTTTAGGGACGGTAACGAACGTGTACCCTTTTTTCTTCAGTGCACGGATAACTTCCGGAAGGGCCCCGATCGATCCCGACAAGTCCGAAGAGCTGCCTCCGCCTGCATGCTGTAAAATAATAGAACCTTGACCGGCCGTAGCCATAATATTTTTCTTTACAGCCTCTTTGCTGAGGCCTTTCCAATCCAAAGAATCCACATCCCAGTTAACGATTTTATAACCTTCCCGTTTGGCCCAGAGGAGCTGGTTTTCCGTTATATCGCCGTAGGGAGGGCGGATCATTTTCGGTTTGTATCCGATGATTCCGTACAAAAGGTTTTCCGTCCTGATAATTTGCTCCGTGTATTCCTCCATGGTCAGCTTATGAAACTGCGGATGGTTATAGGAGTGGTTTCCGATAACATGCCCCTCACGAACGATGCGGGCTACCAGGTCGGGATGTTTTTTAGCTCTGCTGCCTACGATGAAGAACGTCGCCTTTACCCCGTTTGCGGACAAAATGCGAAGGACCTGCGGCGTATAACGGGGATCGGGAACATCGTCAAAAGTCAGGGCGATCTGCTTGGTACGAGGACCGTGGATTTTGAAAGTTTCCGGGTATTTTTTAATGAGTTGGCCTAATTTCAAAACCCTTTCCTGGCGCTTTTCTGCTCTTTCGCGGCTGCTTGTTTCTTTTGCGGGCTGGGAAGAAACAGCTCCTTCTGCTAAGGCCGCCTGCAGGCCGGGCTCAGGGCACAGCAGGCTCATGACCAGCAGCGCGGCGAGGGCTTTGCCAAGACAAGTGTTTCTCATACAGATGACGGCTCCTTTCCACGGTATGCTGTCGGCAAATGTAATTGTCTATACTGTTATGTCCCAATTTGGAAGGAATTATGATGTTTTTTAGAAAATAGCCCCTCTTTTCCATAACCATCCCTCAAAGTGTATAATATAGTGTGAAAATATACGCAAGCTGGACGGCAAAGGCGATTTGGTGGCGGTTGGCTGGGGAATGTTGAAAGATACTTATCGGGCTCTGCATGCTTCGCGGGCGCTGGGGGGAAACGCGGATATTCCGAAAGCCATATTTGCGGGATTTAAAAATTCAGGCGGCAATGTGGAGGAGGCGCTTTTAGTGAATGCAACGAAGTGGGATATCCGTATTCAGGAGGTCTCTGCAGGGCGTGATATCTTACTTCTTCTTACTGGAGGAGAGGCGCATATCGGTGCTGTGGCTACCGCTTATTTTAACGAAGAAGACAAGGACGTTCAGGTTCGGACTGTGGATTTGCCCGGGCACCGCGAAGATGAACTGGCGGAATATATGGCGAAAACAGCGGCAAAGGCGCTTGGATGTACCGTCACCGTTGCTGCAGGAATTCACTACGACGGAATCAGCAAAGAGCAGATCCTTGACATCGTCGCAGAGGCAAAACAAGTATTTGAAGGCTATCTTAAAGCAGCGGTGAACAAAATCTAAAAAAATTTTTTTGAATTTTTGAAACGACTTCAAACTTGCTCCGTAAATGAATATCATAAGAACTATAATTCACTCTCTAGGAGGAAACAACAATATGTCTATTTTCAAAAGATTACGCGACCTTACTATGTCCAACATTAATGCAATCATCGACAAGGCGGAAGATCCGATCAAAATGACGGACCAATATATTCGCGACATGACGGAAGATCTCGAAGATGCTGAAAAAGCGGTGGCGGCTCAAATCGCCATTGAGAAAAAGTTCAAGCAGCTGTATGAAGAGCAGCAGGCACTCGTTGAAAAACGCACGCAGCAAGCTCATACGGCAGCACAAGCCCAAAACGTCGAGCTGGCGCGCCGTGCGCTTGAAGAAAAGAAAGCCGCTGAACAAAAAATGGAAGAGTACAAAGCAAGTTATGATCAAAACAAGGCGGCTGCAGATAACCTCCGCAACAAACTTGATGAAATGCGCAAACAGCTGACTGAAATGAAAAACAAGCGTGAAACGCTCGTAGCCCGTTATAACGCCGCCAAAGCGCAAACCGAAATCAACAAAGCTATGCAAGGCTTCAGCACGGATACTGCGTCAAACGGCATGAAGCGGATGGAAGAAAAGATGCTGCAAATGGAAGCGCAAGCGGAAGCCAGCAACGAAATGTCCTCCAAAGGCAAATCTCTCGATGAAGAGTTCGAAAAGCTTGGCACGGACAAACAGGTTGAAGACGAACTCGCTGCCTTGATGAAACAGTATGAAAACAAGTAATACGGAAGGCAAATAGAGCGTAGGGTAAAAGCAGCGAAGGGGACGGCTGGTAGGTAGCCTCCTTCGCTGTTCCTGCTGTATAAGATAAAAAGCGAGGTTGGTGGAGGCAAGTGTCAATGGATTTTAATACGATGATGGCGATCCTTGTCTGGACGGGATCAGGAGCGCTTCTCCTGTTTATTCTCATGTTTGTGGACTCGCTGTTCACAAAATACAAGGACTTTGAGGAAGTCAAAGCGGGCAATATGGCGGTAACCACGCGTTTAGTACTCAAATTGCTGGCGCAGGGGTATATCTTGTCCGTCTCCATAGGTAGATCCAACAATTTGCTGGATGCCATCATGGTATCCATCATCTCCTTCCTGATTTTACTTGTGCTCGAGGCTATCGTCCGGGTGCTGCTGCGCGTATGGGCCAAGCTTGAGCTTGATGTGGGCACGCAGCAAGGGAAGGTTGCTTACGGCTTGTTTGCCGGTACGCTTCACCTGGTAGGGGCGTTAATTATTACCGCTTGTCTATAAGTACGAGTTCGAAATGGCCGGTTTTCAGCAATTCAACAAACTAAGTATGGACCATAAGGAGTTATAATCTATGAGCGTATTCAAACGAATTGGCAACCTGTTTGCGAAGCCGGAACCGCCCAAAGCCGAAAAAAGCATGTTGTCCCTTATGCCTGGCGATATTTGCGAAGTATCGCTGGTTACGTATGAAGTGACGGGAAGAGTGCATAATCGCGGACGCAATGCGGTGGTTCTGACGCTGCAGGATGGCAACACGATTGCTTATTTGCATATTGAAGAACGTGAAACGCTGCAGTATGCCCTGTACAGTCCGCTCGACGGGCGGCTCGATAATCCGAGCGAAGTGCCGACCGAGCTGGAACTGGATGACAAAGTCTTCTTTCTGGAGGAAGAGTATGAGGGCTTTGTGCTGATCCACGGCAAAACGCCGTTCACCCAAGGAGGACAACAGCATGTATGGCAGTACCAGTCCGATGATTACGGATTGGTACGGATCGAATGGCAGAACGGGCGTTTCATGCTTTATGAAGGAGAGAAAGTACTGCCGGGGGATGTAAAGGTCATCCGGGCCAACTAGGAGTGATTGTATGAAAGGATGGAAGGGGCGACCCTTGCTTGGAATAAAAATTGCACTGGTCTTAAGCCTTGTCCTGTCGCTGTTGACCGGCTGCGGTATCGGTTCCCCGAACGTGAAGGAAACGTATCCTTTGGAATCGGTGAGCCGCGACGGCAACGCGACCTCATACGTATACCGGGCGGCGGACAAAACCGTACCGGAAGTCGCCAAGGAGCTTGCCGACGAGAAAAAGCCGGATCAAATGTCCAAGGAAGACTCAGAGCGGATGTTTCTCGTTTACGGCAAAGATTATTACCATCTACAAAAGGACCCTAAAAAAGAAACCGACACCCTGATCGAAGTGGACTCCCAGGAATATGTCCAGAAAAACTATGATTCAAGCTTTCTGAAGGGATATCTCACAGCCGTCGTAATCGGTCAGCTGTTTGATTCGCTGGGAGGCTTGGGCGGCGGATACCGGGGGTATTCGAGCAAAGACACTTATCACCCGAAGCAGGGCAACTACCATGCACCGACAACGAGCGATAAGAAGATCGCTCCGCCGCTCACGGTGGAGAAAAAAGGTTCGATTTTCCGCCGCGGGGGAAGCAACGGAGATTCGAGCGTCGGCTCCGGCGGCAGCATATTTGACCGCAAATCCGACTCTTCCAAGTCAAGCAGAGGCAGCATATCAAGGGGAAGCAGCGGGTCTGGCGGACTGTTTGATTCACCGAAGAAATCCTATACCAAACCAAAAACGAGGGTAGGATCCGGTAAAATAACGCGAAGATCGCGGCGATGAATATAACGAACGCACGAAGCATGGATTCGTGCGTTTTTTAATGTTACCCTATATTAAGCGGATCATAGAAAACTACTTTTTCCGAATGTGTTATGAACCGGTATTTAAGATGAGGAAGGTGTATTACGTTATGAAGCAGACGAACGATGATTTCGATAAATTCCACCGCAAGCCACTGCAGGTGTCTCATGCCCAGAAACTGCTCGCCGCATATGGAAAACCTGGTCCGGTTGAGCAAATCGCGCTGGAAGAAAGCCATAACCGTTATTTGGCCGAGGAAATCAAGGCGCCGCATCCTTTTCCGCGTTTCCGGCGGTCGGGCATGGACGGTTATGCGGTCAGAGCAGAGGATACGTCAGGCTGCAGCTCCGAGCATGTGGTGTGGTTGGATGTTATCGATGAAGTCCCGTGCGGATTTGTCTCGGATAAAGAAGTAACACCCGGAACGGCAATGCGTATCATGACAGGAGCCCAGGTTCCGGAAGGCGCGAATGCGGTAGTGATGCTGGAGATGACTGAGCAGCGCGAATATGAGGGCAGCATCCAGGTTGGATTGAAACGAAAAATCGAAACCGGAAAAAATATAACTCCAATCGGATTTGAAGTGGACGAAGGGGAGGTTTTGATGCTCCCTGGCCGCCGGATTCAGGCAGGAGAAATTTCGGTGCTTGCCTCTTTTGGCGTTCACCAGGTAACCGTATACCAAAAACCGCGCATCGCGATTTTTTCTACCGGTTCAGAGCTGTTGACCGTCGAAGAACCGCTGCAGCCGGGTAAAATTCGCAATAGCAATACATACATGCTGGCTTCCCAAGTGCGCGAGGCTGGCGGCGAGCCGTATATTTTGGAAGCGGTGATGGATGATCTTGCCTTGGCCAAAGCAAAAGTCGAAAGGGCGCTTCAGGAATATGATGCGGTTATCACCAGCGGCGGAGTATCTGTTGGCGATTATGATATTATGGGGGATTTCGTGCGGAGCGACAGCGTGGACATGCTCTATAACAAAATCGCGATGAGACCGGGAAGCGTCACGACGGCGGCGGTCAAAGACGGCAAGCTGCTGTTTGCCCTCTCCGGAAACCCGGGAGCATGTTTTGTCGGCTTTGAGTTGTTTGTTCGACCTTTCATTCAGCAGACGCTGGGAAGCGACAAGCCTTACCTGACCGAATGGACGGCTGTGCTTGCCCAGGACTATACAAAGGTCAATGCCTTTACGCGCTTCGTCAGAGGCCGGCTGGATGCAAGAGATGGCATATTGTACGCCGTCCCGGCCAAAGTGGATGAATCCAGCGTGATGGTCACCATCAAAGACAGCGACTGCCTGATCGTCATTCCGCCTGCCAAAGAGAAAACTCCGGCCGGAAGCAAAGTGAAGGTGCTGATGCTGAAAGGCAGCCCGTTATGAAGAAGCCCTATGTCTGCCAAATCGTCGGCTACAAAAACAGCGGCAAAACGACTTTGGTATGTGCCTTGGTCGAAAGGCTAAGGGCGCAGGGCTGCCGCGTGGCGGTCGTCAAACATGATGCCCATGATTTCGAGATGGATCACCCGGGGACCGATTCCTATCGGCATCGTGCGGCTGGCGCATCGGCGATTGCGCTCGTATCCCAGCGGAAAACGGCAGTCATTCTCGAAGAGGAAACTCCTTTAGGCAAACTTATCGAAGATTTTAGCGCTTATGATATCATTTTGGTGGAAGGGTACAAGAGGGAAGGTTATCCCAAGCTAGTCATGGTAAGGAAAGCAGAGGATAAGGAGCTAATTCAAAGTCTAGAGAACGTTACGGGCGTCGTCAGCTGGCTGCCGGCTGAGCAGATTTTTTCAGGCGGGCAGAAGGGACGTGAACATGTCACGCTGTTTGATAAAGATGAACATGAGCGGATCGCGGACTGGATGCTGCGGCTGAGATAAAGCAACAGCCATTAGCATCCTGCATTGAAACGGATATAAACAAATCTCCGGTGAGATTAATCAGTATTACAAATTGTAAGAGCCGTCCAAGAGGTCCGGTTTTGCTGCGACCTTGGGCGGTCTTTTTTTGTTTCCGAGCACCGATAGGGGTTGACCTTTACGTTACGTTATAGAGTAAACTGAAAAGAAAAGTTTTTGTGGGGGATGTTTTACGATGGTTGACAACGATACAGTCATGGAAAATGGTAAGTGCATTGAATGCGGTGCAAAGGAAGCAGAGGGGCTTTCCTGCTATGAGATGTTTCAATTTCCGTTGGTTTGGGAGCATAACGACCCCCGGTTATATGCATTACATTTTTGGCTAGTTTCATGTTATATGATCCAACACCCCTCAAACTATACTGAAGAAGGATATAGGCTCTTGGTAAAACTATTTTCAGAAGCATATGATCATAACTGGGATACGAGTTATATTCTCAAGAAAAATAGGGAACTTGCTTCAAAGGTAGGCAAAATAGTCAATCCGCTGCCCAGCGGCAAAAGAAAACGTATACTAAGAAAATGGTCAATGACGATTGAAGATCTATACATCGGAGGAGAAGAAAATGCAATAAACGGAATAAAAAAATGGAGAGAGGCATTAAGAGCGGATATAGACAAACAAAATAAAGGTTCAAAATAAAACAAAAAGGAGCTCTTTGATTGAATCTGCGCGGGCTTTGACTAATTTCTAACGGACATCACGGCCGTTAAATGGCCAAAAATAGCCGTTTTTGAATCTTAACGGTCACCACAGCTCTTAATTGCTCCGAAACACGGTAAAAGTGGGTTTTTAAACCAAATAGCTGCAACTGTGTCCGTTAGAAATCAAAAAGGCTGAAATTCGCCTGAATAGCGGCCGCTGTGACCGTTAGAGTTTTGTGCGAATCCTTTCGAACGATCCTAACATATACGCGCGGACTACCCATGCGATCCCAATACATACGTGCGGGAATCCTTCTTGTGCGATCTCAACATATACGTGATCCAATCCATTCATGCAACTAACGCATACGACCAATCCACGTATGCGACTCCAACGCATACGTGCGCATCCTTCCGTGCGATCTAAACATATGCGTGATCCAATCCACTTATGCAACTAACGCAAACGTGCGCAATTCGCCCATGCGACACCAACGCATGCGAGCCATTCTTCATACGATCCTCAACTCAGTTGATTTATCCGATCTCAATGGTTCCCGCTGACCACGTCAACGGATATCGTCGAGCAATTTATGAAAGAATGCGCCTGATGTCGTGATCAGAGTCGAAGATAACCGGTCCGTACAGCAGGGGATAAAAAAATAGCAACGGCGAGCAAAATGAAGCGCTTCTTAGGCCAAACCTCGTTCAGCATCAGCATTTCTCTTCGATTTCTTTTTGCTTTGGTCAACCCATCAAAGGTAAGCATTAGCTTATTAAAAATAGGGAAACCTTAGTCAAAAGGATTTCCCTATTTTCGTCCAGTGAGCTGATTTAGGAATCCGCGCGCCGTTCGATCGCTTCAGACATGGTTTTGTCAGTGAGATGCGCGTATACCTCGGTTGTTTCGGTGGAGGCATGGCCGAGTTGCTCTTTGGTTTTGTAGATATCGTTTTGCAAATAATAATCCGTTGCGAAGGAATGACGCAGCTTGTGAACCGTTAAATATGGCTTGCCAAAACGTTTGGCATATTTGATAATCATGGCCTGAATGGCGCGTTTGGTCATCCGCCTGCCTTCATTTTGCCCGTTGGCGAGGGCGAGGAATAAGGCTTTTTCTTTTTTGGGGGCTTTATATCGGGTTTGGCGCAAATTCATATAATTCATCAGGTCATCTTTGGCTTGTTCCCGGAAGTATACCGGGGTTTTAAAAGTTTCGTCGTTGTTGCCTTTGCGGTATACATGAAGCAATTTGTTGTTCAAATCCAGATCGTCAACATTTAAATTAACGACCTCGGATACGCGCAGGCCGGAATTCAAAATCAGGCTCGTGATGCTGGCATCCCGTTCTTTGTTTTGCTCATGGGCGTACAATGCCTGCTTGTTTTTTTCGACGTCTTTAGCGTAACCTTCAAGAATATATCCGATAAACTCCAGGAGCTCGTCTTCCTCCAAAATTTTGCCTTTCAATTTAGCGGCGGTGTCCTTCGGTTTATGGATGCGTTTGATTTCAATTTTGGCCATAATGTTTCGTTTCAGAAGAGGATAAAACTCTTCATCTTCGGCGATTTGGCTTAGATAATGAAATAATGAACGAAGGGAAGAGAGCTTGCGGGATACGGTAATGCGGGAATTGGCGCCCTCCCGTTTCGTGGCGAGGAAAATCCGGTAGCTGACCACATTTTCCATCCGCAGCACTTCAAGCTCCTGCAGAGTTACTTTCGCATTGTTTTCCGCTTGGGATAAACCTTCGCCCCGCAGCCAGTTAAAAAACGTCTCATAATCCCTCACATATTCAAGCAGGGTGGAGGGGGACAAGTCCGGAAGTTTGTAATCGATGAATTGCTGGACAAACCACGGCATGCCCAGTACCTTATCGTCTAGCTTGATCCGGTCGATTTCTTTCTGTACGTTCATACGGGCATCACCTCTCCAATGATATGGTTTTGTAAAGTATATTTTACCATATTCACCGTCCGTGGTGGCCCTAAAGTCGTTATTGAAGCAGGAATTGGATGAACCTTGCCCATGAGGGTTCAAAACTATATATTGGATATGATACGATGTACATACCTTTAGTTTTAGTTTTTCTTGCGATTATAGGTGCTAAAAGCTCTGATGAAGCTTATAAATTCTATAATCATAAAAATGAGGTGAATTCATGGATTTCAGAATAGACCTGGTTCCGGCGCGGAGAAAACGGGTGATTAGCGGTTTAATGCAGCTGTATTTATATGATTTCACCCTTTATCAGAATCTGGATGTAAACCAGGATGGCGTATTTCCGGAGTACCCCGGGCTGGACGATTATTGGAAAAGAGGCATGGGGAAATACCCCTTTTTGATGACAAGCGGTGGAAAACCGGCTGGTTTTGCGTTAGTGGAACGCCTGATCGACCCGCAGGAAGGCGACTATTACATGACCGAATTTTTTGTGATGCAAAAATACCGCCGCTTCGGCTTGGGCAGCTGGGCCGCGGGTGAATTATTCGATCGCTTTCAAGGGCGGTGGAAGGTCACGCAGATTAAAAACAATACACCGGCTCAGGCTTTTTGGCGGAAAATAATTGGCAATTATACGAATCAGCAGTTTGAAGAGATGATCCATCCGTCGAACGGAAACATCAGTCAGTATTTTATGTCATAAAAGATTAATCATATTAATGAATTTTCTAACTTTATAAGTAAGGAGGCAGAAAGATGGAAAAGCGTTCTTTTGGCAAAACAGGGATGGAAGTCAGCATTTTAGGTTTTGGCGGACAGCAAATCGGTCAAGAACAAGAACTGTCGAAAGTGGAGAAACTGCTGAACCACGCGCTTGATGAAGGCTTAAACGTGATTGATACGGCGGAATGCTACAGCGACAGCGAAGAATTGATCGGCAAAATTTTGTCGCACCGCAGGGACGATTATTATCTCTTCACCAAATGCGGGCATGCGGCGGGGTTTGACGGGGAGGACTGGAATCCGGCGATGCTCGAAAAGAGTATTGACCGCAGCCTCAAACGCCTGCAGACGGATTATGTGGATGTCATTCATTTACATAGCTGTTCGGAAAAGATTTTGCGCCAAGGCGCGGTCATCGAGGTTCTGCAAAAAGCAAAGAAACAGGGGAAAACGCGTTTTATCGGTTACAGCGGGGATCGGACCGATGCTTTATACGCCGTGCAAACCGGATTGTTTGATAGCCTGATGATTTCCTTGAACATTGCCGACCAGGAAGCTATTGATTTGGCTCTGCCTGAAGCCGTGGAAAGAAAGATGGGGGTTATCGCCAAACGTCCGGTTGCCAATGTCGCTTGGACTTATGAGACTCTTCCGGAAAAAGCATACCCTTATGTGTATTGGCAGCGGCTGAAGAAACTCCAATATGATTTCCTGACGGATTCCGAACGGGCGGTTGTAACCGCGCTGCGGTTTGCTTTGAACGTTCCAGGGGTGAGTACGGCCATTGTCGGCACGCAAAAACCAGGCAGGTGGTCGGAAAATGCCAAGCTTTTGCAGTCAAGTACTTTGTCCGAGCAGGAATACGAGCAAATCCGCGCGCGCTGGAAGGAGATTGCCGATGAAGATTGGGTAGGGAAGACCTGATCGGGTATCCCGAACTTGTCTGCCTGCGCAAATCCAAAACCAGGGGAAACAGCCAAGAAGAAGATTTTTGAGTATATTAACATGCTTTTACGTTGGAAAAAGGAAGCGGTCAGCAATCTCATTGACGGCTTCTTTTCTCTATGAAGATTCGGGAGAGTGGCGAGGTCATTATTTCTCGTTACTAACTGCATCCCTTGCTGAATAAATATGAAAGTGATTACTTTCACAAACTTTGGTAAAACTTTGTGTTATTCTTTGTGGAGTAGTGCACAGTACTGTATCGCTGCAATTAACAACTAAGAAAGAGACAAGGGGTAAATGCAGACATGAAGAAGATGAAGTCTTTCGGGAGTATCATACTTATCCTGAGCTTAGTCGTCATGCTGTCAGCATGCGGCAGTGGGAACAACAACGGCAAAGTGGCCGGCAACGAAGGCGAAAAGAGCGGCATCGTTACCGCTATCGGCGAAGGTGACGGTAAGCATGGTGCAATTAAGGTAGAAGTTACGTTCGAGAACAATGAAATGAAAGACATTAAAGTTCTTGAACAGAATGAAAATAAAGTGTTGGCTGAGCCTGTATATAAAGAATTAAAAGAAACGATGATCGATTCGAACAATGCAAATGTCGATGCGATCAGCGGCTCGACTTTGACAAGTAAGGGTTATATTGATGCCGTTAAAGATGCAGTCGCGAAGGCTGGATTGACGCTGGTTGCGAAGCAGGCTGCTAATAAGAACACAGCGGACGAGCCATCCGAGCAAACCTATGACGTCGTCATTATCGGTGCCGGAGGCGCTGGATTCAGCGCGGCTCTGGAGGCTAAGCAGGCAGGGGCTTCCGTCGTTCTATTGGAGAAAATGCCTACCGTAGGCGGAAACACGTTGATTTCCGGTGGCGAGATGAACGCTGCGGGCACATGGGTACAACAGAAGATGGGCATCAAAGACAGTGTGGATCTGTTCGCTGAAGATACGCTTAAAGGCGGAGACAATGTCGGCGATCCGGAAATGGTTCGCGTGCTTGCCGAGAATGCGACCGCTGCTGCAGAATGGTTGAAAAATGATATCAAAGTAAATTTCCTGGAAGATCACCTGTTCCAGTTCGGCGGTCATTCCGTTAAGCGTGCGCTTATTCCTGAAGGACATACCGGTGCTGAATTGATTACGAAACTAAAGACGAAGCTGGATGACATGGGCATCGATCTGAAGACGAATACGAAGGCTGAAAAATTGCTCACAGATGATAGCGGTAAAGTGAACGGCGTAGAAGCAACTGGAGCGAATGGCACTAAGATTACATTCCATGCAAATAAAGGTGTAGTCATTGCAACAGGCGGATTTGGATCCAATGTTGAAATGAGAAAGCAGTACAATCCGGAATTCGATGAGAAATATATGACTACGGATGCACCGGGTTCGACCGGGGATGGTATCGTCATGGCGCAAGCTGTTGGCGCTGCCTTGACCAATATGGAGAGTATCCAGACTTATCCGGTATGCAATCCTGTGACCGGCGTTATTTCGCTGGTTGCAGATAGCCGTTTTGACGGAGCAATCCTCGTCAATCAGAGCGGTAAACGCTTCGTTGAAGAACTGGAACGCCGCGACGTCATCTCCAGAGCGATTCTGGCTCAAAAAGGCGGCTACGCTTACCAATTGTGGAATCAGGACATCGGAGATATCAGCAAAACGGTAGAAGTGCATAAGGACGAATATGATATGCTCGTTAAGGAAGGCGTCCTATACAAAGCCGATACATTGAAGGAAGCGGCAGAATTCTTCAAAATCGATCCGAAGGCGCTGCAAGAAACCATTGACCGTGTCAATAAATTCGCCAAATCGGGTAAGGATGAAGACTTCAAACACCGCGCGGGCTTGAAGGATATGAGCAAAGGTCCTTACTATATTGAAAAAGCCGTACCTTCCGTTCACCATACAATGGGCGGACTTGTAATCAACAAGACGACACAAGTCATGAATGAGAAGGGCGAGCGGATACCAGGGTTGTTTGCAGCTGGTGAAGTAACCGGCGTTATTCACGGTACGAACCGTCTAGGCGGGAACGCGATTGCCGATGCGATTACATTCGGGCGCATTGCCGGACAAGAAGCGGCCAAATAACATAAACTGAGTAATTCGAAGGGGCTGTCCTTTTCGCTATTGTAAATATAGTGATATGCTCCCCTTACGGTAGACAGGTGAAATAATAAAACCTGCTACTGTAAGGGGGCTTTTTTATGCCTAATAAAAAATATGATGCGTCAGAGAAACTCGTTATTATTGGTGAAATCGAAAGCGGGGAAATTGGCGTTAAAGCTGCAGCCGAGAAATACGGTATCACCAAAACGACTTTGGCGAAATGGCGGCGTCGTTACAAGGTGTATGGTTATGAAGGGTTAGAGAAACGCACTCATAATCGAAATTATAGCGCTGAGCTTAAGCTCCAAGCGGTGAAGGATTACATAGAGGGAGGATTGTCTCAATATCAGATCATCGATAAATACAAGATTGCAAGCAGAACGCAGCTTTCCAACTGGATTAAGGAGTATAATCGTCATAGCAGCTTAAAAGCTTACTCAGGAGGAGCGAAAGCAATGACGAAGGGGCGTTCGACGACTTGGCAGGAACGGATCGATATTGTGCAATACTGTCTTGCTCATCAGTATGACTACCGTAAGACAGCGGACCATTTTCAGGTCTCCTACCAGCAAGTCTACCAATGGGTGAAGAAGTTTGAGAATGGCGGTCAGGATGCGTTAAAGGATGGCCGGGGGAGAAAGAAAGCGCCGGAGGAACTAACAGAGGCCGATCGCCAAAAACTCGAGATGAAAAAGATGGAGTATGAAATCGAGCGGCTTCGGGCGGAGAATGCATTTCTAAAAAAGTTACGGGAATTCCAAAGGAGGCGAAGCTAAGCCAATACCGTCATGAGAACGTCTATCTTACTATTCAAGCGCTTCAGGAAGAAGCGTTGTTCAGCGTTCAGCTGCTGTGTGACATTGCAGACATTTCACGTTCAAGCTATTACAAGTGGCTAAATCGCAAGCCCAGTTCCCATGAGCAGGAGAATGCAGAGTTAACGCATGTCATGATGTCCATTTATGAGAAAGTCGAGCGTACCTTTGGATACCGTCAATTAACGTTGCACATGCGCCGCCAAACGGGAAAAACGATTAACCAAAAGCGCGTGTACCGGCTGATGAAGATACAAGGAATTCAATCTGTCATCCGGAGGAAGAAAAAGAGATATGCGAGATCCACCCCACAGCAGGTGGCAGAGAACGTGCTGAACCGCAAATTCACTGCAGATGCGCCAAATGAAAAGTGGGTTACGGATGTGACGGAATTCAAGTACGGCAATGGCCAAAAAGCGTATCTAAGCGCTATTCTCGACCTTTATGATAAATCCATCGTTTCCTATGTATTCGGGCATTCCAATAACAAACCTCTTGTATTTCAGACGTTGAAACGGGCCTTGCAAGAAGTACCAGGAAGCAAGCCCATGCTTCATAGCGACCGGGGTTTCCAATATACCTCTCTGGATTTCAAGAAGCTCTTGGACGATGACGAAATGACTCAGAGTATGTCACGTGTTGGACGATGCATCGATAACGGTCCAATGGAATCTTTCTGGGGAACCCTAAAATGCGAGAAGTATTATTTACACACCTACCATACCTTTGAGGAGCTCGAAAAAGACCTCCAGGCCTATATCCACTTTTACAATTACGAACGATTACAAGCAAAACTAAACGGCCTCAGTCCGATGGAATTCAGGACAAAGGCCGCTTAATTGATTTTTATTTTTTGTACTGTCTACTTGACGGGGTGCAGTTCAATAGCGGGGGCAGTCTCTTTTTTATAATTTTCAAGTTCCAAAATATCATCATATGAAAAATTCACAAAAGGAAAGATACATTGTGCGTCTATTGTGCAAAGCTATATAAATTGAACTATAGAAAAGGACAAGAAATAGGCAAGAGGGAGAAATGATTCTGGAGAAGCGAAGCGCTCGCCTTTGTGAGTGGATTTCTACCATAGATAGGTTCAAATCATAGAAATCTGGGAGCAACAGCGATCGAAAGAACATTTCACACGGCTGCCTTCAATCTGTACAATTCATTGGTTCAACTTATATAGCTATAAAGCTTTCGTGACATCAAGATATAAAAAGCTTTAAGATGTATATGTATGATGGGCGCATAGCGAAAAAAGTTATACGGGAAATGATTTGAGAACCGCAAAAGGAGGGGATTCTATGGGAACAATGTGGAAGGGCGGCCAAATTTACACGATGAAGGCGGAACTACAAACTGTTGAGGCGGTATATACCGAAAACGGAGTTATTTTGGGGACCGGTGCATTGGCCGAACTGGAGAATAAGTATCGCGGGCAAATAGATCATGTCGAAGATTTGCGGGGCGGTGTCATGTTCCCTGGTTTTGTGGACAGCCATATGCATTTAATCGGACATGGGGAGACTTTTCTCAAATTGCAATTAGGCGGCTGCCGGAGCAGGGAAGAGGCAATTGAACGGGTGAAAGCACAAGCCGAGATATTGCCGGAAGGCATATGGATCATCGGCGAAGGCTGGAATGAAAATGAATGGACGGATTCAGGTTTGCCTGAACGGGAGCTGCTGGATTTGGTCGCACCCAGACACCCGGTCCTCCTGCGGAGAGTGTGCAGGCATGCGATTGCTGTCAACACGGCCGCGCTTGCCGCGGCGGGAGTGAACGAATATACTCGCGTACCGAACGGTGGTGTATTGGGGCGGGACGCTGCGGGAAGATTAAACGGCATCCTCAAAGAGCAAGCCCAGGAGCTGGTGCTTGGAGCGATGCCCGGTGCGACGGATGAATATTTGGCAGCAGCGTTGGAGGCGGCGATTGAAGACTGCTGGTCCAAAGGTTTAACGGGCGGCCATACGGAGGATCTAAGTTATTACGGGAGCTGCACCCGAACCATGAACGCATTTCATAGCGTCATTCATGAGCGGCACAAGCATTTTCGGGCGCACCTGCTCGTACATCATTTAGTGCTGGACGAGTGGCTGCGAGAGCACAGAGGCGAGTATATTGAATCGTCGCTGCTTGAATTTGGAGCCATGAAGCTGTTTGCGGATGGGGCGCTCGGCGGAAGAACCGCTCTGCTCAGCCGGCCGTATGCGGACGATCCAACGACAAACGGTGTTGCGGTACATTCGGATGATGAGCTGGAAAGTCTGGTTATAAAGGCGAGACAGCATGGCTTAGCTGTTGCCTCTCATGCCATCGGGGATGCGGCAGCCGAAAAGGTGCTCAAATATCTGGAGAAGTATCCATGTCCTGAAGGAAAAAGAGACCGGCTGATTCATGGACAGATCCTCCGTCCCGAACTGGTTGCACAAATGAAGAGGATGCCTGTCATAACCGACATTCAGCCAAGTTTTGTGGCATCGGATTTCCCGTGGGTGATGGAACGGATCGGCGATCCCCAAGGGCTGCTGGTTTATGCCTGGCATACTCTTTTGGCAGAAGGCATCCCTTGTGCAGGAGGCTCTGATGCACCGATCGAGAAGGTGTCGCCGCTCGAAGGCATTCATGCGGCAGTAACGCGGACAAAACCCGGCCAGAAAACCGTCTATGAAGAAAAGGAAAAGCTCACGATGTATGAAGCAATCTCTATATATACCAAAGGAAGCGCCTTTGCAGCCTGCCATGAACGAACACATGGCCTGATCGGGGAAGGATATGCGGCGGATTTTACGGTTTTGATGCAGGATCCGTTCGGCGGAAATCCGGATATTCTTCTTGAAGATCTCGTCCAAATGACGGTCGTGAACGGGAACGTAGTTTACGCAAGAAAATAAACCTATTCGAAGTTGAATTTATAAACGGCAGCAACCTTATGTAATTCAATATGTCAAAAAATCATCATATGAAAAATTCACAATAGAAAAATCATTTACCGTACCTGGGAGCTTACTACTAAAACACCTGCTATTCACGTTTTTATCAACAACACAAGAAAAAAGGATCTTAAATTACCATAAATATAATTATGTAAACTTATATGCTGTATGGTACAGATAGCAAAACAAACTTGATCCCATACTCTCCAAAGATCCATTGATCATTTTCCGTCCTTTTCGAACCCTGCCCTGCATATGAATGGAGGGGAGGGGAGCGTGAAGAGGGCGTGGACAAGATTGTCAAAAGATATTATCAGCTGAAGCAGCAGCAAAAAGAGACCGAACAGGAACTTAAGGAACTGCGTGATCAAATTATAAGTTTTTGCCAGGAAAAAGAAACATCGGAATTTGCCGCGGGTCCTTACCGGGTAAAGCTGATTTCGCAAGCAAGGAAGGAATTTGATGATGCCAAGCTGTATGGGGCGCTGCCTGATCCGGAGTTATGGCGGATGTTGTCCAAATCCGATCCTGCGAAGATTGCCGGCCTGGTTAAGCTGGGGGTTATCAAAGAGGAGAGGCTGCAGGATACGTATGCTTTGAAGGAAATAACATTGCTGCAGGTGGATAAGAGATAAAATAGCAAGCAGCAGGCCCGGACGGAGAATGAACTCCGCGTGCCTGCTGCTTTCTTGATTGATTTTATTTGGATTGAATATCTTGAAGTACACGGTAAAGGATAACGCCAGCTTGGGCTCTCGTTAATTTGCCCTTCGGATCAAAGGAATGATCCGGGTTGCCTTGAAGGTAGCCTTTTTGCACAGAATAGGCGACGGCTCCTTTGGCTGCTTCCTGTATGCTGCCGGCATCCTTGAAGGAAAGATCGGATGACGCATTGCCAGGGCTTGCACCCAGAGCGTTAGCAAGCAGAACGGCCAGTTCCTCGCGGGTCAACGCGTGGTTTGCATTTTGTTCCGCCGACCGGTCGCTCCAGGTTTTGCCCGTACCGAGAAGGCGGTCGAGCAGAGACAGGAATTCGGCCTGCGTCACTTGATCATTCGGCTTGAACGTATTTTCCGTATCCTTGCCATTCGCTAAATAATGGGAGGCAATCACTTCAATTTCATGTTTGGCCCAGTGATTGGAAATATCGGCAAAGGTTTTGAGGGTTTCGGCAGCTGCAAATGTGCCCAGCTTGGAAACCTGGAATGAAATAAGTCCAGGGGCTTTGCTTCCTGCCAAGACATATTTCCATGTTCCATCGCTGCTTTGCGCGAAAATTCCGACTTTATTGCGGTTTGTCACTTTGGACGTATCAAGGTCAAGCGTAATCATCAGCGGCACGGCTAATGCTGTAGCAGGTTCGTTAATCGTTAAGGCATTGGAAACGAAAGTTGCGCTTCCGCCGTTCGGCGCCTGCGGAGTGCCTGCCGGTGCGCCGCCGAAACGGATGCTGATGTTAAGCTTGTCTTTAACGACAAAGCTCTTAATATCATCGGCCGGAATCAAAATTTCAAAGCCTTTGCCTTTAATGATGAGCGGTTTTTTAGCTTTTAGAAGCTGATCTGTCAGCGAACTGCTCCAATCAATAACCAGCGGATATTTGGAGTCGACGGTAACATCGGTAATGTCCACGATCACCGTTTTGTTGTCCGCTTTGTTCAACTGATCGGTAATGTAAGCAGAATCAACGCTCAGAAGAGCAGATTTTTGATCGCCTGTACCTTTGTCCGTCAGCACTCCGGCTTTCACTTTTATTCCTTGCGACACTGGCGAAGGCGTTGAGCTGGAGCCGCTGCCGGAACCGCTGCCCGGGTTGGTTCCTGGATTTGTGCCAGGATCTGGATCCGGGCCTGGTTTTGGATCCGGATTAGGTTTCGGGCATGGGCTAAGTGCAGGCGTTTTTGGTACATCAGCGGTAGACTCAACGTTTCCAGCAGCCAACTTCGCTTTCGTTACATGATAGGAACCGGAAACTTGTTCAGGACCTTGAATCGGATCTGTACCTGGCGTTGGAGTTGCCGGTGCACCGGGATCCTTATCAGGGTTCGCAGGCGGATCAACCGGATCGACAGGCGGTTGTTCCGGTGACGGGTCGGATTCTTTTGGCGGAGTTTGGGAATCATCGCCGTTTCCGCCTTCTGCAGCCACAACCTCAACCGTTATGCCTTCAGATACTTTTACAGGAATCTGTTTTTTGTCTGCGCCTGTCAGGACAGCATTTTTAACCGTAAAGGCGTATTTTCCTGCTTCAGTCGCATGGAACGTGAATGTCTTGGCTGTCCCTTTAGCAGCAGGTGTATCTAATTCAAAGTTTTCTTGGATGATCTTTTGCGTGGAATCCGGTTCGTTTGCATCCGCAGCCGTTTGATCGCTTGTAAGCTTGGCGTCGTATTCCAAGTCAAAGGCAATGGAGTGTACTTCGTCTTTACCGTTGAAATTAACGCTGACCTCAATCGGTTCATTAATGTTGACCTTGGAAGACTTTGCAGTCAGTCCAACCTCTGTCGTTTGATCCACAGGAGCTTGATCGGTATTGTATTCATACGTTTTGGCCGGTGCCGATGAACCATTGCCCGCATCGTCATATACGAAGAGCTGAATATGGTTCAGGCCCTTTTGCAGCGGAACTTCAACTTTAAAGTTGCCTTTATTGTCTACGGTTCCCGTGTATTCTTTCAAATGATCCTTATCCAAACCAGCCTTCGCTTTAACATGGACCAGATCCGGCAAATTCGTACCGTCAAAGAAGTATTCGATAAGAAGATCGTTTTCAATCTCGCCCTTCAATATTCCGACATCAGGTTTGTCCGGATTTACCTCGACTTTATCTGGCAAGGTGGTCTCAGGCGCCGTATTGTCTACAAGGAAAGCCTTGCCGGATTTTGCTAGAAGCTTCCCATTTTCATCACCCGGCTCAAAGACGTATGGCACGAGTACATACTCTCCGTCCGGACTTAATTTGAACGGTTTTGGTTTTCCGTCCAACGGATATACGGTACCATCCCATTTAAATGAATAGTAATACGGCTCAAGGTTTTTCTCGAATTCATCTTTGTAGACGATTCCGACAGCGGGAGTTGTTCCATCTTCCTCAAAACGGAAAGCAACAAATTGATAATTGTCGAGTTTTTTATTCACCGAGTAATATACTTCTGTGCCATGACCGCCTTCCGCCGTTGACAGATAGATCGGGTCAATGTCGATATTCGATATTCCGTCCTGGTCGTATTTTTTGCCTACAAATACGCTGAACGGAACATGCAGCTTGTGGCCGGTTTTCATCTGCGTAAATTCGAGCTGCCCGTCGTACATGCCATCGGCCGTTCCTGCCGGAATGGTGAGCGTGACCGACAATGCGGCAGAGGCCTGATCGGCTTTCATCTTGATATCGCAAATATCCGGAATAAGCGTTAAGCCGTGGCTGCCGCTCCAGTTGACATACACACCGTAATGTTGGTCAATGTGGGCGATGTTATCGATTACCAGCTTTCGGGTCTCGGTTTTGCCAGCGCTTACTTGCCCGAAGGACAAGCTGCCAGAATATGCGGTTGCATGTTTATCGCTCTGAAGCTGGGCCGGCAGTTTTTCTTCGACTTTGACAATCGCTTGAGCTTCGGCAGAGCTTTTCAAGTCTACGCGTCCGGCGCCCTGTTCGTTGACGTTATAGGTCCGGCCCTGACGGTCTTTCATCGAAAATGCGTTATTGGTCAGCAGCGCCTTGATTTCCTCCGGCCCCAGTTTCAGACCTTCTTTGCGGGTTTTCTCCAGCAAAAGCGCGGCGGATCCAGAAATATGCGGGGCTGCCATACTGGTTCCCTGCATCGATTCGTAAGCATTGGTATAATCCCCGCCATAAGCCGGAATGGAAGATTTAATGCCTATGCCAGGCGCAGTGATATCCGGTTTAATGCTATAGTTCGGCAGGGAAGGGCCTCTTGAGCTTAAATCGGCGAGCAGATCCTGCTCCTTTTTGTAATTGAATGTTACATGATTGTTGCCTTTATCGACGGCCTCTTTAAGCTTCAGGCCGTTGTCCTGCGCAATGGTATAGGTCGGAACGGTACCTGGTTCCCCATTTAGCGTCGCGCCACCAATCTCTCCGGGAGCATTGTTATAGATGATAGCGGCTTTGGCGCCGTTTTTGGCGGCATTTTGCGATTTCGCCGCAAAAGAGATATCGCCGCGGGAGATGAGAGCGACTTTGCCTTTGACATCCACCGCACTGAAATCCTCAGGTTTGCCGAGTCCGGCATTCACGAGCACCAGATCTTCGCCTTCTTTTTCCAGGGCGGAAGATGTGGCAGCCAATTGCGCATAAATGATGCCTAGCGCAGACGAATTAAAAATAGGCGTTTGCAGCGGCGGTGTCGAAGCGCCGACGGAAATAGCCATTTGGGCCGTACCAGGCGTGCCTACAGTATTGTCTTTTGGACCGGCATTGCCGTTAGATACGACTACAGTTACGCCGGCCAGGGCCGCGTTGTCCACTGCGATCGCGTCAGGACTATACGCATTGTTCGTGTCGGAGCCAAGCGAGAGATTGATGACATCCATGCCGTCGGTTACGGCTTTTTCGATGCCGGCAATGACATTTTCCGTGCTGCCTCTGCCGTAAGGGCCGAGCACGCGGTACGCATACAGGTCGGCCCCGGGCGCTACGCCGCGAACCCAGCCCTTTTCTTCCGGATGGTCCGGATTGCCGCGGCCGAGTACTGTGCCGGATACATGCGTGCCATGGGAGGTTTCATACGGCTTGCCGTCCCGAGGCGGTTTGGTTGGGTCAGGCGGCGTTTCCATCGGATCCCCGTCATTGTCCACGAAATCATATCCGCCTTTATAGGCATCCTTCAAGCTGGGGTGGCGATAATCCACGCCGGTATCGATCACGCCTACTTTGATGCCTTTGCCTTCGAATCCGGACTTCCACATATCGCTTGCGCCAATATGCGGGGCGCTTTTGTCCATCATCGGGTAAAAATCATGGTCATCCTCAATCGGCAACGCATGTACTTCTTCGTTAGGGAAAATCGCCTTAACCCCCGGCAATGTTAGCAGCGTGTCCACCTGATTGGCAGGAAGCGTCACCGCATAACCGTTAAACACTTTGGAGTATTCCCGGTTGAATTGGGCGCCGGTTTTGGACAGGGCTGCCGATTTAAAGGAGAAATGCTCCTGGTTCAACTGGGTGCTGTAGCTGCTGATGGAAGGGGCTGATTTAAGGGATGGATTCATTTCATACACTTTAATCGGGTCTTTTTGCAGCTGGACGATGACGGTGATCAAATCGCTGCTGCTGGATTCCGGTACATAATTTTGCGGTTCTTCGGAGGCTTCAAAAGTGTTTAGGCCGGAAATCTTGTTTTGCTTCAACAAGTCCTTTTTTAATTCGCTATGTTTCAACAACGAATCCAGCTGAATTTTCGTATTTTCCGGTAGTTTGATCGCAGATGGCGATGCAGCTGCCGCATTCGGGTAAGCAATGCCTACCGCAAGCAGCGTGCTCAGCAGCAGCGAGGAAAAAGTACGGATTTTGGATGGCCTTTTACTCAAATCATGTCCTCCCTTTATTTAAAATTGAAATCTAGCAAAAACGATCCCCCTTTTACATAGATTTAATTGAACACTAGTAGAAAACACTTTCATTTTACAATTTTTACATTATTCTGGTATGAGACTGAAGGCTGACAGCCTTTAGGAGCAGGTTTGGCAGATGCCGTCAATTGTACCTGTCGCAAAACAGCGATTAATGCCGAAGGTTAATGAAAATCTAAAAAAGTTGTATATGAACATAAATTAGAACATTTCCAAAGAGTGGGGAATAGGCCTATAGGCAGGGGAGGGCAGGCAGTGACCTTACAAAAATCTATTAAATTCCGCATAACTAGATCAATAGTAGTGGTGAAATTTGAAGCGCCCATTTCATTCTTTTTTAAATCCTGATTGAATAATTGCGGACAAAGCGAAATAAGGATTAAAAACGGAAACGCTTTCTATCAAAGGAGGGTTCATGATGAAGGATGCAAAAAGAAAATGGGGGCTGCTGCCCGCGGCATTGTTGTTGGTTCTGGCGGTCGGCTGTTCCAGCTCGGGTTCAAGCACAAGCTCAGGTTCAAGTCCCAAGGAAACGGACAGCAAACCCGCTCCTGCCAAAGATAGTGGTGACAAAGGCGCAGCGACGACTGCAAAGAAAACGATTACGATTACCTATCGCGATGACGGATCAGGCGAGAAAGGGACATTGTACAAATGGATCAAAGACATTTCTACTGAGTATCCCAATAAGGATGTCGAGATCAAACCGACGCCGATCCAGGCTTCGGAGGGAGATTATTTCGCCAAAATCGCGCTGGCTCTCAAATCGAAGGATACTGCGCCGGATATCGTAACCGAAGATACCTTCATGCTGAATTCGGATGCAAGCGCCGGTTTCCTTGAACCGATCGATGACAGGCTGAAAGGTTGGGAGGACTGGAGCAACGGCTCGTTTATCGAGGCGATGAAAAAGGGCGTTACCGCTAGTGACGGCAAAGTATATGGTGTTCCGTACAATACCGATTCGCGGGGGCTTTGGTACAATAAAGAGATTTTTAAGAAAGTAGGCCTGCCAGAGGATTGGAAGCCGAAATCATGGGATGAGGTGTTGAATGCGGCCAGAACAATCAAGGACAAAGCAGGCAGCGATGTCGTTCCGATGTGGATGAATCTCGGCAAAGCAACGGGGGAAGCAACCTCGATGCAGACATACGAAATGCTGCTGTACGGAACGGGGGAACGGCTTTATGATGACGCAAGCAAAAAATGGATCGTCAAAAGCCAAGGCATCAACGACGCCCTGACCTTCATTGAGACGATTTCCAAAGAGAAGCTGGGCCCGCCGCTCTCCAAAGTCCTGAACGGTCAGGCAGGCAATACCGCAAACCGTGAATACTTGCCGAAAGGCAAGCTTGCGATCTCGCTGGACGGATCCTGGATCACGGGCAATTATTTGGACAATGGAGCTGCTCCGTGGCCGGAATACAAAGATGTCCTCGGATTCGCGCCGATGCCGACAAGCAAAGGGCAGGCTCCGGGCACGATTACACTGGCTGGCGGCTGGGCGCTTTCCATTCCAAGCAATGCGCAGCATAAAGATGAGGCCTGGGATTTTATCAAATTCGCTTTGAACAAAGAAAACACAAAAAAGCTCGTCATTTCGTCCGGAAATATTACGGTACGGGCCGATGTAGCCAAAGATCCGGAATATACCAAAATGCCGTTTAATGAAATCGCGACGGAATATTTGAAAAATGCCGAGTTTAGACCGGCCCAGGATAAATATCCGGAAGTGTCCACTCAAATTCAAACGATGGTCGAAACTGTGGCTACCGGCACTAAAGCGGAAGACGCCGCCAAGAAATATGCACAGGATGTGACCCGAATCGTCGGTCAGAATCATACGTTGGAAAAATGATTGTCCCGGCATGCCCGTGCCTGCCCGTCATTTTCGTGCAAGGTTCGGGCATGCCCTACTTATCTTCACAGCAGAAAGGAGAGACGCCTATGGGAGGAGTGCCTATTTCAACTCCGTATTGGAGACGGAAAAACATCACCTGGATTTATTTTCTGCTGCCGTCCATCGCCATCATGCTGCTGTTTTTCATTTATCCGATCCTGCTCACTTTTTTCTATTCCTTTACGAACCTTGCACTAACCGGGGAAGCGGCCAAGGAACTGCAATTTGTCGGATTGGATAACTACACCCGGATGTTTCAGGACCCGACAGTACGGGTCAGCATCTGGAATACGCTTGTATTTCTGATCGGTTCGGCGGTGATTGGACAGCAGGTGCTCGGTTTTCTGATCGCCCTGCTCATGAAGCACAAAAACAAGACGTTTCGGCGCATCATCGGGACCGTCGTTTTGGCCGGATGGGTTACGCCTGAAATTGTGTGCGCTCTATGCTTGTACAGTTTTTTCGGCGATGAAGGCACGCTGAACGCAATCATTACGTCTTTGGGCATCTCGCCCGTCACCTGGCTTTACACCGTTCCGATGCTGACGGTCATACTCGCCAACATTTGGCATGGTACCGCATTTTCCATGCTGGTTTTTCAGGCGGCACTTGATGATGTACCCAGTGAAATCGAAGAGGCAGCCGTCGTGGACGGCGCATCCAAGCTGCAAATTTTGTTCCGGATCACCATTCCGTATATCAAGGAAACGATCACGACGAATATGATGCTCGTCACGCTGCAAACGCTGGGCGTTTTTGGCCTCATTTACGCCATGACAGGGGGCGGACCGGGAACGGCAACAATGACTCTGCCGATCTTTATGTACAACCAGGCTTTCGTGAACTACCAGCTCGGTTATGGAACCGCCATTTCGCTCCTGCTTCTGCTGCTTGGCATCGTGCTTAGTCTGTTCTATATCCGTTCGTTAAAAGAGTAAAGGAGGTTTCGTATGAACACGAAACAGCGCAAGCTCATATACCGAATCCTGCCTTATGTCATTTTAGCGTTTATCGGGATCTGTTTTCTGCTGCCGCTTTTGTGGGTGCTGGTAGCATCCGTCGACCCCAATGCGATGCAATCGCTGAAAATGCCCAAGCAGTTAACCGCCGGGAACTATGCGGATGTGCTCACCAGCAGCGAGAATCAGCGCTCTTTTGTCATCGGCCTTTTGATGTCGCTTGGTCAAGCCGTCATCGTGGTTTTGCTCGCAGTATTGGCGGCGTATCCGTTGTCCCGTTATCAGCTGAAATTCAAAAAGCCGTTTATGCTGACCATTCTATTTATGACTTCGCTGCCGATTACAGCCGTGATGGTGCCTGTGTACCAGCTGTTTTTGAGCTTGAAGCTGTATGACAACAATGTCGGGGTGGTGCTCTTTTATGTCGCTTCGTCCATGCCGTACGGAATCTGGATGATCAAAAACTTCATGGATTCCGTTCCCGAAGATTTGGAGGAGGCGGCATGGGTGGACGGAGCATCGGTGATTACCGGCATCAGGAAAATCATCGCGCCGCTCATGGTACCCGGTATCTGCACGGTTGCGATTTTTACCTTCTCGGGCAGTTGGGGCAATTTTTTCGTCCCCTACATTTTGCTGCAAACACCGGAGAAATTCCCCGCTTCCCTGAAGTTGTATCAGTTTTTTGGTCAATACGGCATGGTGGATTACGGTAGGTTGGCGGCGTTTTCCGTGCTTTATGCCATACCGTCGATCATGCTGTATATTCTTTCTCAGCGATTTATGTCCAAAGGATTCAGCATGCAGGGCGGAACGAAAGGGTAACAACATGTGAGGCGTAAATATGAAAAAAGGCGGACTGGGATTACTACGGTTCGTCTTTTTTGCGCTGCTGTATCTTGAATATTTCGATTTTACTTGCAGGCTCCCCCGCTATTGTATGGCATGATAACCGCTATTAAAAAAGAAAAGTAATATATGTATAAAAATTGCCTTGCAGAAGAGAATTCGTGCTGAGTAAAAATGAAGGCTTGCGATACACTGTAAACGTAACATATACCTTGAAACGGAGGGAATCGGATTGCGAAAAAAGTGGATTACGGGGATATGCGCCAGCTTGCTGTCCGTCAGCCTAATGGCTTTATGCCAAGGGGCGGCATTTGCTGAAGGAAACTCTGCGGCTTTAAAGGAAGGCAACGGCAAGGAAGTGAAAAACGTCATTCTCTTCATCACGGACGGGATGAGCCTGTCGGATGTGAACCTGGCACGTTGGTATCAGGGGGGAAAACCGCTGGAGATGGATAAGCACTTTAGCGGGCTTGTCAGGACGTATGCGACGGATTCGCTGACCACGGATTCGGCTGCCGGGGCTACGGCCTATGCAACGGGGCATAAAGCCAAAAGCGAGACGGTTTCCATTTTGCCGGATAAAACGACCATGCCCTATATCGATAAGGTTCCGCAGCAGGATATGAACAAACCTTTACCGACGTTGGTGGACGCCGCGAGGTTAAGCGGAAAAAGCACGGGCGTCGTGTTCACTTGCGAGTTGACGGATGCGACACCGGCTACCTTTTTGAGCCATGCGTATTCGCGCGAAAATGCAGAATCCATTGCGGAGCAGATGGTGTATAGCGGTGTCGATATTCTGCTCGGCGGGGGAGCGGATTACTTGGTTCCGGGAAATGGGAAAATGAACCGCAAAGACGGGGAAGATCTCACCAAAGCGCTTAAAGCCAATGGATATGAATATGTGACAACCAAAAAGGAGCTCATGAACAGCAAAACCGGCAAACTATGGGGGCTGTTTAACAAGGAAGCGCTCGACGCCGATTTTGATCTCGATCCACAGCAGCAGCCATCATTAAAAGAAATGACGGAAACGGCGATCAACAAGCTTTCGCAAAATGATCAAGGTTTTTTTCTGATGGTGGAAGCCAGCCAGATCGATTGGTTCGGACATGACAATGACCCGGTCGGCATTATCAGCGAGACGTTGGCTTTTGACAGAGCATTTAAGGCAGCGGTTGATTTTGCCGAAAAAGACGGGCATACCGCCGTTTTATCCGTTTCCGACCACGCGACCGGCGGGCTGAATATGACCAATTACGACACGGCCAAGGATTTAATGGCGGTTCTTAACAAAGCGAAACATACCAGCTATGGCATCGAAGGCAAGATCAATGAGAAAAATTTCAAGCAAGTACTTGCCGAAGAATACGGTCTGAACGATCTGACCAAAGAAGAAACCGTAGCGGTGCGGAAAGGACTCAAAGATAATTTGTCGCCCGTCATAGGCAGCATGTTAGGAAAACGGATCGGCATCAGTTTCTCGACCGAGGACCATACGTCGGAAGAAGTCGGCCTCTTTGCTTACCACCCGAATAACTATAAACCTACGGATTATGCGCATAGCGGGGTAGTTCAGAATATCGACGTCAATAAATACATTCAGGAGATTACCGGTTTGCAGTTAGCTCCGCTGGAGAAGAGCTTGTTTGTATCCGCGGGGAAGTTTACGGAGAAGGGGGCGGAAGTCGCCCTCGACAAGTCGGATAAAAAGAACCCGGTCGTTGTGGTCAAAAAAGGCGGGCAATTGCTAAAGCTTCCGATCGATAAAAATATTGCCGTCATGGACGGAAAAACAATCAAACTGAACGCGCTCACCGTCATAATTCAGAACAAGATATGGGTATCTCAGGATGCGGTTGATTTAATCCGGTAACACATTCACATTTAGAGCTTGATAAAGCAATAAAAGCGAAGGGCACCCCATGATAAACATGGGATGATTTCCTTCGCTTTTTGTCGTTAATTTTCAAGGGCATTAAGCATGCTTGCCAGCTTCTTCATCGTATTCCAGTTGCGCACCGTTCCGGGCGTGCCCAGTTTGGTTAAGCTGCCGGCTAGCTTGGATTCGTTAAATTTGTTGCGTGCAAGCAGATACAAATCCGCGCCGATAATTTGGTACTCGTCAATGCCGCGTTCAACTGCAGCCAAACGCTCCATGCCTTCGGCAGCGGGAACGCCAGATAGCATCGATACGTGGATGGATTCGCCTTCCTGAAGCGAGGGTTCATCATAGGGGCACTGCTGCATAATCGCCGCAAAATCCGTGCTGCTGCGGATGATCACGGGAATATTGAGTCCGAATGCGCCGCTGATTTCTTTTTCGATGAGTTCCCGCAAGGAATCGGCATCCAGATCTGAGGCCAATACGACATTTCCGCTTTGGATGTAGGTTTGAACCTGCTTGCATCCGGCATTTTCGAGAACGCTTCTTAGCTCAGCCATCTTAATTTTGTTATGTCCGCCAACATTAATGCCGCGGAGTAAAGCTGCGTATATGGTCATAATTGGTAGAATCAGCTCCAATCGGATAGGGTAAAGTTGGCCGGATATCCCGGGTGTTCACCTAAACCAGGATTTGGCTTCGGCGCTGTTTAATCTCCAGATGACAAGAATCGGCAGAATGACGCCAAGCAAAAATCCGATATTATGCCAAACGGAGAACTCCAGCAGTCGCAGAATAATGAGGATAATCGAAAGGGCAATGGCTGCAGTAAGCCGGGATCTATGAGGATGCCCAAGGCGTGCTGCCACCCAAAAGGCTGCGGCGCCGAAAACGATCATGCCAATACACAGTAATTTTTTGATGATTCCCGTGCTCCCAAACGAGTAAATGCCATTGACGATATTTAAGACTGCGGCTAAATAAATCAAAATTTGGGCAAAGGATACCGCAGAGGGTTTTTGTGTGCGAGTTTCATGATTATTGAGCATATATTCATTTCCTCCCTGAATTTAGCGATGACGTGTTGGGATCGGAAAGTAGAGCTTCTTCGGCCTGATCGCACCAGTTTAATACGGTCTCGGCAAACTCTATGCCGTAACGCTTAAGCATGGCCGGACCGGTGAGCCTTGAAGCATTCTCCGGATCGTCCCAAAAACTGCCGGGCTGCACGGCTTCCATCGTATTACGGAACCATTCGAAGCTTGCCCGGCGTTCACGGATCAAATGCAGCAAAAATTCCGGTCCTTCCAGGCTGGCAAACAAAAATTTAACGAGATTTTCATCCCGGATCTGAATATGCGCAGACGGGGCGGCCAGCCAGCTTCGAAGGGCTTCCCGGCCTCTGGCCGTGAGCTGCCACCGCTGACGGGAGCGAGGTCCTTCGGCCCCGTGGGGCGCTTCAATCAGCTTAAGGGATTCAAGCACCTTGAGCTGAGGGTAGAGCTGCCCGTCACTAACTCCCCAGAAAAAATGAACGGACCGTTTCGCGGCCTCCCGGATTTCGTAACCGCTTCGCGGCTGCAAAGATAGAAACCCCAAAATCGTCCATGCGGTCGGGGTTAAATCGAATTCCTCCTCCAAAGGATTTTTTGATTCGGCATCCAAGTTCCCGTTTGTATCGCTTTGTTTATTCAAGTTTTATCACCTGCTTCATGAATAATATCTCTCCAAGAGATATTATTCATGTTTGAATTCAAATTGTCAAATGGCATGTTCTTGATAAGATCATTCTCTAGTCCGGATAGAAGGAGAGGGAATAAAACAAAGTGCAATGCGGTAGATCACAAAGTGTACACAATTTATTGGTGATTTTAGCCACATCGGGCTATTTGGTACGGATATTTACTTTTGTAGAATATGTAAAGTAACGTAAATCGGATTGGGGGTCAAGCTGCTGTCCAAATTTCGTTTCATCATTGCTGTTTTATTGCTGACATGTTTCGCTGTCTTGAATCCAGGTACAGGTTTTGCAGGCGATGCTGAATCCGCTGCCATCCCGCTGCAGCCCATGATTGATCAGGCCCGGGCGGGAGACGTCATTCGATTAGCCCCGGGAACCTACCTTGGTCCAGTCACCATCGGCAAATCCATTGCCATAGAGAGTGGCGGAGGTGCAACCATAATCAATACCAGTCCTAATTCCGCCATTACCATTCAAGCAAACGGGACTCGGCTGCAAGGATTGAATATCCGGCATCAGGGGAAAGGCGAAACGGCCGGTATTGAGGTTCATGCCCAATCGGTCCAATTGGAACAGCTTAAGATCAGGACTCAAAGGCATGGCATCATGCTGCGTGACGCAAGCAAATCCGTGATTCGAAACAATGACATCGCCTTTTTTGCGGATCAGCCCGTTCGCATTGGGAAAAAGGGGAATGGAATCGATCTTTACAACTCTCAGGATAACCAAATCTTAAATAATAGAATCGCTTTTATGAAAGATGCGATTTATATGGAAAAAGGCCGGAATGAAACCGTAAATGGAAATGAGGTTTCTTATTCAAGGTATGGTATCCACTTCATGTACATAGACGACTCCCGCGTAACCCATAATTCAGGCGAATTTAACATTACCGGGGCGATGGTGATGGAGGTTTCGAATTTGGATATCGCGGACAACATGTTCCGAAAACAGAGCGGGAACGTGAACTCCCAGGGGTTGCTGCTGTATGACGTGCGGGAATCCCGGATCGACAGAAATGTGATCGAAGGAAACCGGGTCGGGATTTATATGGAACGGGCTGAGGGGAACCGGCTTGCGGAAAATGCGCTGCTGCAAAACTTCGTGGGCATTCAGATGATCCAGGCCAAGAACAATCTGATGCGCCGCAATACTTTTGTATCCAATGTGATCGAAGCGACGGAGCGGGAGAGCGATGCCAACCGTTTGACGGAAAATTACTGGGATTCCTTTCAAGGACTTGATGTGACGAATGACGGCCTGAGCGATATTCCATACCGCATTCAACCGTTTTTTCAGCGCGTGATTGCCGGAAATAGCGCGTATCAATTGTTTTTCCAATCGCCGAGCATGACTTTTTTAAGCGATATTTTTGCCGCTGGCGGAAAGGCGTCTGCAGCAGATGATTCTCCGCTGATGAAACCGGATCTTCTGCCGTCCACCGGTCGCAGCTCTAATGATGGCGGTATGGGCGTTTTGATTATTGGATTGATTCTACTGTTAACTTCAGTTTTTACCATTAGTTTAGGGGGAATTCGAAAATGAAAATCAAAAGAGCATGGATGCCTGTCGCGATGTTGGCGTTGGGCGCCCTTATGATGAGCGCTTGCGGAGACAAGAAATACGAGGCTGTATCCATCAACGAGGATGTCGATATTTGCGCCGAATGCAAAATGCAGGTGAAGGATGATGCCTACGCCACGCAGCTCACAATGGCGGACGGTAAAAACTATAAATTTGACGACATTGGCTGTATGGAAAACTGGGAAAAGGAACATGCGCAGGAAAAGCTGGGCATGGATTTCGTACGCGATTATAACGATAAATCCTGGATAGAGCATGACAAGGCCACTTATGTATATGATGCTTCCATCCGTACGCCTATGGCATACGGGGTTATCAGCTTTAAGGACAAGAAATCGGCGGAAGACTTCGTTGCCAAGCAAGGAGCCGGTAAAATCATGGATGCCAAAGAGCTGGAAGCCCATGACTGGAAACAAAACAAAGACATGATGAAAATGATGATGGAGCATGAAGGCGAAGGTTCAAAACATATGGATGGAATGAAAGATATGAAAGATATGAAAGATATGGATGAACACAAGGAAAAGGACGGCCAATCCGATATGGAGGATCATAAGAAGGAAGAAAGCCATAAATAATCGGAAGGCTGGGGGAAGGGAAAATGTCGGACTTACTGCATGTGGCCAAAAGGGAAATAAGAATTGGATTCCGCAACCCCTGGGCGTATTCTTTTCTGGTCTTATTCAGTACATTTAGCTTATGTTTGCTTATCATCAACTCGCAAAACTTCATTCAGGGATATTCGGGCATTACGGGTTCGATGCTCAGTCTGACCTTATATCTTTTGCCGCTAATGACGCTGCTGATTGGTTCGTTTTCCCTTACCTCGGAAAAGGAGGACGGCAGTTGGCAGCTGCTGTCCACCTATCCGCTTGGCACGCTTTCGTTCGTTGCCGGGAAATTTATCGGGATCGCGGTGGTGCTTCTGGTTATCGTCGCTTTTGGCTACGGTCTGATGGGCGTGATCAGCTGGGTTATAGGCGCAAACTTTGATATTCAAACGTTTTTTCTGTTTTTGGTGTTCTCATGCTTGCTGGTCCTGCTTTTTTTATGTGTGGCGATGTTTATAGGCTCGATATCCCGCAATCGCTGGCAGGCGTTAACCATTTCGGTATCCGTTTGGTTTTTTGCGGTGATCGGCTGGTCTACGATTTTGCTCTCTGTTTTAAACTTTGTTCCCTACCTATGGGTCAAACCGGTTTTGACAGCTGCGACGTTTTTGAATCCGGCCGAGCTGGTGCGGCTGTTTGTTGTGATTCGTTTGGGCGGAGGTTCGATATTGGGACCGGCATATTACACTTGGGTCCAATGGATTCAAGGGCCGGGCGGAAGCTGGATGTTTGCTCTGGTATGCTCGGTCTGGATAACCTGCTCCATTTCTGCCGTCTATTGGGCTTGGGAGAGGGGGCGCTTTCGTGGATAAAGCAGTCGTTGTAGTAGAGGGAGTATCCAAACGGATCAAGCGGCAAAATATCGTCGAGGAGATATCCTTTTCTCTGAACCAAGGAAACATTCTGGCATTATGCGGCGGGAACGGAGCGGGAAAAAGCACACTGCTGCGAATGATCGCGGGGATGATGCAGCCAACTGCCGGTAGGATTACCGTAAACGATCTGGAATGGAAAAAGAACAGAAAGCTGTATGCGGAGCAAATCGGCTACATGCCCGATGACTTTCAGTTTCAACATGGACTCACCGCTGAGGAAACGTTGTCCTTCTGGGCGGCTTTGCGCAAGGTTCCGCAAGAAAGGATCAGCGAGCTGCTGGAGATGGTCGGACTTGAACATGAAAAGAGAAAGAAAGTGAGTTCCTTCTCCAAAGGAATGCGTCAGCGTTTGCTCCTCGCACAGGCTCTGCTTGTCAAACCGGTTTTGCTGATGATGGATGAACCGACAAACGGCTTGGACCCTTTCTGGAACCGCGAACTGATCAAGCTGATGAAGCAGGTGAGGCAGGAGGGCAGTGCGGTCATTTTTTCCACGCATCAGCTCGAAGCAGCCGAAACTGCAGCGGATCAAGTTCTTTTTCTGAATCATGGGCGCAATGTTGGAGCAGGGACCGTGGAATTCTTTCAAAACCGGTATGGTTCCCTTCATGCAGCATTTAATGATAGTCTGGGACTTGATTAGGACTCGATTAAGATGAGATTCGGATGCGGTACCCTGGCTGTCTGGCAACAAAAATAAAGCACATCCCGCTTGTTTAGCGGAATGTGCTTTTTGCCCTGTCATACGATGCGGCTGCCGTTTCTTCCAACCTGCAAAAAGCAAGCAATCTGCGGGCAATCGACGTTTCGTCGGCAGGTATTTGTTCGGCTGCATAACTTCCCAATTCCGGGTGGTTACCGATCATGACCGAAGTGTGCGCATGCTGAAACATGGAGATGTCATTGGCATCGTTTCCGAATGCAACATAAGTCCGGTCTTGCAGTCCCAACTGCTGAAGCCCGCTCCATTTATCGATTCCTTGAGGACTCAGGTCCAAAATGCCTTCATTGCCATGTTCATGGATAACGATGGGCAGCTTTGCAAGCCGATCCAAAATGACCTTGTGGTCTGGGATATCGAGCAGCACAATCTTCACGATGATGTCCATGGTAGCAAGGTCAACCTGCTTCGCCCGCAGCTGCGGATCGACGTTGCGCCGGATCGGATGGTTGTCGCTGCCTGTATAGGCATAGTCCCACTCGCTGTCAATTAAATATTTCAAACCATAATTTTTAATGATCGCCAAAATTTCGTTTTTGACATCTTCTTCAAAATGAACCGTTGAAATGATATGCTTGTTGTTAGCGACAAAAGCGCCGTTTCCGCCAACCAGCGGATAAGCATGCATATGCTCCGGAAGGACGGGGAGAAGATCGCGGATTGGGCGAGCGGAAGCAAAAATAACCCCATGTCCGCAATGCGTTAGCTCATCAAGTGCGTTAATGATGACATCGCTTAACGGTTTTCCTTGAAAACAGAGGGTACCGTCCAGATCAAACACAAATTTCATATGACACATCCTCGTTGTTTTTGTTTTCATCATAAACAGCCTCGCTGACTATAGGAAGGACAAATGTCCTGAAAGGATAGCTTTGAATGAAAATCATACATCATAAACAGCAGCTTCACGCCAAATTAGATGAATTCGATATCGCCAGCTTGTTTACTTCAAAGGATGGCATTCCATTTGAACTGCGGAGCTATGACGAAGGGGAGATTGTCCTTGAAGAAGGTGACGCGATGGATGCCCTGTTATTCCTTGTAGAAGGAAAAGTGAAAATTTCATCCAGCGTTCAGACCGGAAAATCGCTGCTTCTGCGCTTTTGTGAGCCGTTTGCGGTTATGGGGGACATTGAGCTGATTCAAAAGGTTGGCGTGCAGTCCCAGGTCGAAGCCGTTTGTCCTACCCAATGCATCGCGATTCCATTTACTTATATAGAGGAACACCTTATGCTGGACCCGAAGTTTTTGATGTCTTTGCTTAAGGAGGTCACTTACAAACTTCAAACTTGCACGACAGCCTCGCGCGTAAATTTGCTGGCTTCCGTCGAAAACCGGTTTGCCAGTTATCTGCTGACCACACTGCAGGAGAAAAACAACTTCGGCAAGGAAATCCGGACAACAAATACGCAGGAAATCGCGGATTTGATCGGCACGACGTCCCGCCATTTGAATCGTGTAATTTTGAATTTAACCGAACAGGGCGTTATATATAGGGAGCGGGATACCATCTATATTTTGGATGAAACCAAACTGCAGGAACTTTCGAATGGGATTCGCTACGAGTAGCCCGTATTTGAATCCGGTGCATATGAGGATATTGATTCCAGCTTTATCCTATGTTAAAGTTACTGTAATCCGTTGAGGATTTTGCAAAAATCCTGTGAGATACTGGCATCGAATTTTGCAAAAATCCTTTATTAAGAAAGGGTGACCTTAAGCCAATGATCCATTAATCCTGTCTGCAGAGAAAAATCGTGTTTGCGATTCTTTTTCGGATAGGATTAGTGCGGGCTTTTATATATTTTCAGAAGGATGAAGACGTTTCATATTGGAAACAGTCCGTCTTTTGATGTATGCCGCCTCCTGTCCGAATATCGGATGAGGAGGTTTTTTGCATGCAGATGATTGTTTTTAATGTTTGACAGGACAAAGCTCGAAGAAAATGAAGAGGGGAGATATTTTTTTATGACAGGACCAAATCCTTCAGAGAAGTACCCGATACCAGGCAACACCAGTCTGCAGTTTATTAAAAACACGGTGACGATGACGAATATTATCGCTGGCGATTACTCCTATTACGATTCGGCAAATGGGGAGTCGTTTGAGGATCAAGTGCTCTACAACTACGAATTGTTTGGAACGAAGCTGATTATCGGCAAATTTTGCTCGATCGCTCCCGAAACGAGGTTTATGATGGATGGCGGCAACCACCGAATGAACGGCTCTACCTATCCGTTTAATATTTTCGGCAGAGGCTGGGAGGCGTTTACGCCTACGCTGGAAGAGATCAAGCTTAAAGGCGATACGGTCATTGGCAATGATGTCTGGATTGGAAGACGGGTAACCATTATGCCGGGCGTCCATGTCGGAGACGGAGCGATCATCGCCGCTGAAGCCGTCGTCGTTAAAGACGTGGAGCCGTATACCATCGTTGGCGGCAATCCTGCTAAAGTCATTCGTCAGCGATTTGCGCCGGAGGTCATTCAGGAGCTGCTGGACATCCAATGGTGGGATTACGATATCGAAGTCATCAATCAATTTATCGGCGCAATCGTGAGCGGGGACATCGAAACGATGAGAAAAATGAAGCAGTATAGATAATTGTCTGAGTTTGGCAGGACTAAATATGGCCCGCGGAGATCAGTTGCTGTTCAAAAGATCGATGGGGCATCTATTGAGCGGCTTTAGGAGTGATTCCTGATGCCGCTTTTTTTGCTCTCATCGCATGTCTTTTGAGGGATAATCGTTTATAAATTGAAGGTTTATCGCTAACGAAACGTGGCATCGCTATTTGCAGCAAAATCTGTTTTTTTAATTTATATAAAAATGTGCTTTTGCGTTGTTGAGACAAAACTCATAACATTTTCATTGCTGGTGGTGACCGTGAGGCCATGTAGGTTTCTAACGGACACAGTTACAATAAAGCGGCGAATTCCATTTTGTAATTTCTAACGGACACAGCGGCCGCTATTGAGGGGAATTTTAGTCTTTATGAAACCTAACGGACACAGATGCTCCTATTTAGTGAAAAAGCCCCTTTTTAAGGTGGTTTTAAGTAAAATAAGCGCTGTGGTGACCGTTAAAATTTGAAAGCGGCTATTTTTAGGCAAATAGCGTCCATTATGTCCGTTAAGAAGTCTGTCATAGGCGTAAAGGGTGCCTTTAAGACCGTTTTTTATCCCAAGAGCGATTTTGGTGTATAGTTGCCATGAGTAGGGTTCCTTTCTTAGCGACTTTAGCAACCCCGAGAATACCCTACTTTTTTGTTGCCTGACTAGACCCCAATTCTTGGTACACAAACAATTTTACATCATCATTTGTAGTTTCGTTAGGGAATCACACTAGTATCCTTCTGCTCAGAAGTGATGGTTTCCTTAGACGAAATCCCCCGCTAAAATACCCACTTTTCAAACGAATATGCTACAATAAAAACACCTCAAAAAAACTGCGCATAACATATATTATACGCAGTTTCGATTTAAATCGATTTTTATGGGGAAACATGACGAGTTATACATACTCAAAAGCAGCGGTTTTTACTGAATTATATCAATAGCCCAAATAATGGATTTAACCTTTTGTTTGAAAATGGAAGAATGGGTTGCGCGGGGAGGGATTCTGAAGTGAGGGATGTGGATGACAGCTATGCGGAATATACGGAAGCTTTTTTGATCTGGATGAAAGATGCGGGGTACACCGGTCATACCCAAAAATCATACCTTGGTGATGTGATCCAATTTCTCGACTCGCTTGCCGGCAAAAAGTTGGAACAAGTCAAAAAAATTCATGTGATGTCCTATCTCTCTTCCGTTCGGGAGCAGGGGGTCAGCGATTCCACGCGGAACCGGAAGCATGCTGCAATAAACAGCTTTTTCAAAGCATTGATCGAATTGGAGATGGCTGAATCCAATCCGGCGGCGGGGATCAAAAAATCCAAAACCGAAAAAAATCGGACGCCCGTATATTTGGATGAGCAGCAGCTGCCGAGGTTTCTGGGAAACGTCGAGGGAAAATACCGTTCAAGGAATCTCGCGGTGTTTTTGCTGATGGCATACATGGGACTGCGCGTCGGAGAGGTACATATGCTTAATCTAACGGATTATAATAGAGAGCGGCATACGCTTGATGTGTTCGGCAAAGGCCGGAAGTGGCGCACGCTCCCGGTCCCGGACGCAGTAGGGCAGATGCTCAACAGAGCCATCCGTGAGCGGATTACGCCTTGGCGGAAACAGGAGGACGCGCTGTTCATCTCGCAAAAAGGGCAGCGGCTTTCGATCCGCAACATTCAGCAGATTGCCGCAGATACTTTTGCCCGGTACCAATCCGATCTGCCGGAACGTCAGCGGGTGCCTTACTCGAGCCATAAGCTCCGGCATTCTTTTGCCACCATGCTTCTGCGCAAAGGCGCGGATTTGCGAACGGTGCAGGAATTGCTTGGGCATTCATCGATTCAAACGACAACAGTATACACGCATGTTACCAGCAGAGAGAAGGAGGAAGCCATTTCGCGTCTTGAGGTGGTGCTTCCTTTTTAGCCATATCTGAATTCCGAATCTTAAAGCCGCAAGTAGCGATTGCACGCATAATTTTCCTCCTTTGGCGGACACTAACGTCACTAGAGGAGGGTGATTTTTTATGTGCCAGCGGTTTTCGATGGCTGCCGACCTGCCGGTCGTGCTGGACCATTTTCAAGTTGATCGTGTGATGTATTACTATCGAAATCGTTACAATATCAGCCCCACCCAGTCTACTCCGGTCATTCTCCAGCAAAATGGAGAGCGTGTCCTGGATGAATTCCGGTGGGGATTTATTCCTTATTGGGGAAAAGACGCGGTGAATGCGGACCTGAAAACTGTAAACGACAATCCATCTTACCGCAAAATGATCGAAAGACAGCGGTGCGTCATTCCGTGCAACGGTTTTTATTATTGGAAAAAAGAAGGTAAAAAAATGTACCCGGTGCGCGTGGTGTTGAAAAATCGCGGTATATTCGGCGTGGCCGGCCTGTTCGAAGTTTGGAGGGACTCCAGGGGCGAACCGCTGCGGACTTTTACCATGGTCATGACGGATGCGAACCGTCTGATTGGGGACTACGAGGAATCCCGCATGCCTGCCATTTTGCCGGAAGAAGCCATGAAGGATTGGCTGAATGAGAAGCATACGGCTTTTTATTCGCTGAGCTCGCTTTTGCAGACTTATTCGGACGACAATATGGAGGCATATCCCGTTACTCCGCTGATCGGCAACGATCACCATGACAACTCGGAGTGCATCCGGGAAATGGATCTCCGCACAGCGTGGGTAAAACAGTAGCATATTTGCAACTTCATGAGGGAAAACTAATCTCCGTCATTCATTTCAAGAAGTGAAATATATGGAGGTTAAATTAATGTCAAGTTCAACCCAAACGTTTAGTCCCGTTATCGAGGCTCTCAAAAAGAGACGTTCCTTTTACGCGATCAGCAAAGAAAATGTCAGCTCAGACGAACGCATTCAGCACATACTCGAGGAAACGGTAAAATACGTCCCGTCCTCATTCAACTCGCAAACTGCCCGCGTTGTACTGCTGTTGGGAACCAATCATGACAGGCTGTGGGATATCACGAAAGAAACGCTGCGCCAGGTCGTTAATAATGAGGAAGCTTTCAAAAGTACGGATCAGAAGATCGAAGCTTTCAAAAATGGATATGCGACGGTATTGTTTTTTGAAGATATGGATATTGTCCGCAATTTGCAAAATCAGTTTGCATCTTACAAAGACAATTTTCCGATCTGGTCCAACCAATCATCAGGAATGGTTCAGTTGATCGTCTGGACGCTGCTGGAGAATGAGGGGTTTGGCGCTTCGCTTCAGCACTACAATCCGCTGATTGACGAGAAAGTGCAGCAGGAGTGGAATATTCCTTCTTCCTGGAAGCTGATTGCACAGATGCCTTTCGGCAAGCCAACGGCTTCCCCGGGGGAAAAAGAATTTATGCCGATCGAAGAACGGGTTAAAGTCTTTAAATAAAGCGATGTTTAGCGGAAGCGCCTAGAGCCTGATTATCAGGTTTTAGGCGCTTTTTGCCGTGAGTCAGGGAAAAGATGAGTGAAAATATTTCCATGACGTAATTGATTGACAGAAAAATGCATCAAAGTTCATAATTAAAACCTCTATATTCATTATCCAATTTTTTAATTGAGGGAAATAGGCGAAACTGAAGTTTCGTTCTATATACGTTATACGTTTCCAATTGGAAGCATTTTTTATTGTGCATGAACTTGAGCAATATTGCTTTTACCGTTTTGAAGGCGAAAAGACAGCGAGGAGAGATTAAAAGAGTGAATATTTTTCGAAAAAAAACGGTCGGGAGCTTGGATGAAACGGCGGGAAAGCTCAATCGAACATTAAGCGCGCTAGATTTGACGGCTTTAGGCGTAGGAGCCATTGTCGGAACAGGCATTTTCGTCTTAACGGGAGTGGCTGCAGCGGTTCACGCGGGACCAGGTCTTGTCATTTCATTTATTGTCGCGGCGATTACCTGTGTGTTGTCAGCCCTTTGTTATTCGGAATTCGCATCGAGCGTTCCGGTCTCCGGAAGTGCTTATGCATACAGCTACGTGGTGTTCGGCGAAATTATCGCTTGGATGCTTGGTTGGGATTTGATTCTTGAATACGGAGTGGCGTCGGCAGCGGTCGCAAGCGGTTGGTCGTCCTATTTTACGGGTCTTCTGGACGGCTTCGGACTGCATTTGCCTGCAGCGATTTCCGGCGCTTATGACCCTGCTAAAGGTTCAATCATCGATTTGCCTGCGGTTCTCATCATTTTTGCGATCACCTTCTTACTGAACAAAGGAGCCAAAGAGACGGCCCGCTTTAACGGGATTATGGTTATTGTTAAGCTGGCGATCATATTGCTTTTTGTCGGCGTGGGCGCTTTTTATGTAAAACCGGCTAACTGGTCGCCCTTTTTACCGTTTGGCATGAGCGGAGTGATTAACGGGGCTGCGACGGCATTCTTCGCTTACATCGGCTTCGACGCTGTAGCCACCGCTGCTGAGGAAGTCAAAAGACCGCAGCGTGACATGCCCATCGGGATCATCGCCTCGCTTGCTATTTGTACGCTGCTTTATGTATCCGTGACGCTGGTCCTTACGGGAATCGTGCCTTATACGTCGCTAAACGTGGGCGATCCTGTGGCTTTTGCGCTGCGGTACATGAATCTGGACATGTTAGCTGGTTTCCTTTCCATCGGCGCGATTGCGGGGATGACGACGGTTTTGCTCGTGATGCTTTATGGCATGACACGCCTTCTGTTTGCGATCTCCCGCGACGGGCTGTTGACCAAGAAGCTTTCAAGTGTCAGCGGTTCGTCTCAGTCGCCAAAGGGAAGCACGTGGGCAACCGGTACAATTATCGCCTTGCTGACAGGGTTTGTGCCTCTGAGTAAACTGGCCAATTTGACCAGTATCGGCACTTTATTCGCTTTTGCCGTCGTGTCCTTGGGGATTATTGCTCTGCGGAGAAACAATTCGGGTAAAAGAAACGGTTTTCGGGTCCCTTGGGTTCCGTTTATCCCGCTGCTTAGTGCGGCTGCATGCATCTACTTAATGATCAATTTGCAGGCAATCACATGGATGGGTTTCGGCATCTGGATGGCAGCAGGCGTTTTGATTTATTTTTTGTACGGCATTAAACACAGTGCACTGAACCATTCTTCAGAACAAATGCAGAGCAAAAAAGAAACATAAAAAATATTATGTAAACTTATTTATAACGAATTCATTACTTCTGCGGCTTAAGCTGGCACAGTACCCCTCACTTTGTTATATTATTTGTGTTGGAGGTTTCTTTTTTAATACAAAAACTTTCATATGCTGGACAAGCTGCCCTCAAAGAGAGGAGGAACTAGAATGAAGCGCTACAAGCAGCTTGTTGGAATCATGCTGTTGTGCATCGGATTTGTGAGCGGTTGTTCTTCTAGCGAGGAGCCCAATGAACCAGCGGCGCTGCCGCCGGCTGTAGAAGATAGCGTCGAAGTGTCGCCGGAACAGGGTCAGACCCTAACCGTAGTCCCCCCGGAAGCTTCAAATCAAAAGAGCGCGACAGATAAGGGGAAATACCGAATCCAGACTAAACTGACCGATTTTCAACTATTAAGCGAGACAAAAGGGATCGCCTGGGGAGTCACTCGCAATGAGCTGCGTCTATATTTAACAAAAGATAACGGCCGGACATGGGTTAATATTTCACCTTCCCCGAATGTACAATTTCCCGCGAATCCGCGTTACGGCAAAGATATTTATTTTACGGATCCAATGCATGGTTGGATTGTCGTTGATACGCCGGGAATGCCCGAAACGATTGTTTTGCACACGAGCAATGGCGGAGAAGAATGGGATATTGCGTCATTTCCGCAGAAAAACAAAGTTTCAGCCATTACATTCGATTCACCGAAGCGCGGCTGGATTATGGCTACGGAAGATTCGTCGACGGGCAAGGAGCTTAAAGTGCTTTACCGTACGGATGACGGCGGCTCCGCCTGGAATGTCGTGATGCAAAATTCGATCTATGATCCGGCGAAGACAGAGGCAAGCAGCCCCATCCCGCATCTTGGGTACACGATCGGCATCAGTTTTACAGATTCTATGCATGGGTATGTCCTGTTGAGTGAGCACGGGGAACCGAAGCTTTACCGGACGAATGACGGCGGGAACAAATGGATGAACGGTCCCGTTTTTTTAAACAAAGAAAAGATGAAGACATGCAGTTCATATACGACGGGGACCCCGCAGTTTTTTGATTCCGCACACCGGGAAGGTTGGATTCCGGTTGGCTGCCAAATCGGGGACAGCGTGAAATACAATGGTTATTTTACGATGGACGGTGGTTTGAACTGGAACTTCGTCAACTTCGGGCTGGGCAAGAGCATAGGGTTTAACCAATCCTTGCGGCCGACGTTCATTAATTCGAGCGAGGGTTGGGCGTTGGTGGGCGCCACACTGTACCATACCATAGATCAAGGCAAAAACTGGGCGGCGGTTCCCGACAATTCAGTGCTGAGAGAAAGGCTGAAGGATTTCCCGGAGGTTGTGAAACTTCAGTTTTCGTCTCCGAAGGTTGGATGGATGCTAATCGAGAATATTGAGAAGAAGAGTTCCAGGCTGCTTCAAACGATGGATGGAGGCATCACCTGGAGGGTATTATAACCGTTTTCCGGGGAATGTCCCTCGTTATTTGTATCTTGGAGCTAATCCTTTTTCATTTTACTGCGAAACACTATGAGGTCTCATGTCAAAGTGTCAAAGAAACCCTGTCCATTTTAATGGCACAGGGTTTCTTTGTTTCCAAGTCCTTATGAAACAGGGAAGTACATGGGTCACACCTTGTTCTCCAGGCGATCCCAATAGGTCGCTATACTCTTTATGTTCTGCAATACGGACGAGACTGGGTATCGTTATATCCACAATAACGGTTCAGATTTAAATCTGACGTAACTACAGATCGTGATTTAAACGAAACAAGGAGGGATGAACCTCTATTGAGACGAATAGCGTGTCATAGTTTCGTTAGCAAATTTATAAGCTCATTTTTGCCCAAATAACGATTGAGGGTTTCGTTAAAGCCATTAAACAGGTAACTTTTTTTCCGCGGACTCATAGAAAATTAAAATTTTTATTAGAATGTGAAAATAATCACAATATAATCATTAAAATTATGGTACATTAAAAATGTAAAGAGGACTTGAAAAAATAAACAGGAGTGAGAACCATGACCCAATTCAATCAGGATAAAACGACCGAATATCTTCTTCAATTCTGTTACAACTGTGAGCATGCCTGCAACTGCGATACAGAAGAAAAATGCAGGGAATGTTGGGCTGAGCAAGGATTATTGGAAGAACAGCAGCAAGATGAAACCCGTTATTTCCTTGATCTGGTCCATGCTTAAATCCGAATATTGCTCACCCTGAAACCTCCATGAGCTGAAAAGCGAAGTGGAGGTTTTTTTGTCATAATCCCCTGCATATACTGGTTATGAACAGGCCCGCTGCAAGTCTGCATCGTCCAGCCTAAAGTCGAAAAGGAGGGGGAGCATGCCAGGAGAATCGTCATTTTGGATGTTTGACTTCTTTGGTACAGTCATGCCGATCTTTTTTATTGTCGTCATCGGTATCATCGTCGTGTCAGCCGGCAGAGGGTTGCTGCAGTGGGGACGAAATAATAAACAGCCTGTTCTTACGGTTGATTCCCGGATCGTCAGTAAACGTACTGAAATAAAACAGCATCATCATCATGAACCGAATGACCATATGTCGAGCCATACGAATACGACCTACTATATTACGTTCGAAGTGGAAAGTGGAGACCGCATGGAATTTCCTGTGAATGGCAAACAATTTGGTTTGTGCGCCGAAGGGGATTTTGGACGGCTTACGTTCCAGGGAACACGGTTCAAGGGATTCGAACGGAATATACGCTTTGCAAGAGAAGCCCAGTCCGGGACCGATTATCGGGACTACGAGAGATTTTAAGTCCCGAATCATATTTTAAATTGTGGACCGCATCTTAAGGATGGGGTCTTTTCTGTTTGGTTGAAAAATGTTTCTTGCTACATATATCCGTAGAAATTAAATTAGAAATAATAGAAGTGAAAGAAGTAATACAAGGAGGAACGGGTATGTCATTTCAAAATCTGGTTGTGGTCGTCACGGGAGCTGCGCAAGGGATCGGCTTCGGTGTGACCAAAGTTTTTGCGGCTAAGGGAGCTTTGCTTGTGATGGGAGACCTGAATGCGGATCGAGGAACTGCGGCGGCGGCAGCGATTCGAAAAGAAGGGGGACAAGCGGTTTTTGTTCCTTGTGATGTACGCCAGGAGGAAGATATCAAACACCTGATGAAAGCGGCGGAAGATGAATATGGGAAAATCGACGTGCTAATCAATAATGCGGGAGTTTCCCGCTGGAAGTCTCCTTATGAACTGACTGTCGATGAGTGGGACGATATTTTGAATACCAATGCAAGAAGCTGCTTTTTAGCTGCCAGAGAAGCTGCAAAATATATGAAAAAACATGGCGGGGGAGCTGTCGTCAATATGGCGTCCACACGCGCCCTCATGTCCGAACCCGATACCGAAGCATATGCAGCATCCAAAGGGGCGATCGTGGCTCTGACCCATGCGATGGCCGTCTCCCTCGGACCGGATGGCATCCGGGTGAATTGCGTCAGTCCCGGTTGGATCGAAACCCAGGATTATGGTTCGCTGAAGCAGGCGGATCATAAGCAGCATCCGGTAGGCAGAGTAGGCAAACCGGAGGACATCGCCAAGGCCTGCCTTTATTTGGCAGATCCGGACAATTCCTTCGTAACCGGGACACATCTCGTGGTTGACGGGGGCATGACACGCAAAATGATTTACGAACCGTAACTTTACGCATGCGCATTTGGCCCTAATCCCTTCCAGATTTTCTCTGCTGCAGCGCTAAAGCGGAAATGCTCCCAATTCTTATAGTTCCTATTATGCAGATTGCTTTCCCGGCAAATTCAATGGACTTTTTCTCTAAGGATATGGGCTCATCATTTTTTCGGGGATCAATGCTATAATAACTCCGTTTACTACAAGAGGATGACACGGTCCTTGCATAGAAATGGAGGGGAATTATGTTCATTAAAAATTCTCGATGGTTTGCGGGTTTGCTTTTCCTGGCTGCGCTGCTGCTTCTTACCGGATTTCAATTTCCGAATCAGCAAGTCAAGGCAACTTGGGTGTGGCAAACCGGACTGATCGAGGATGGTGGAGAACGACTGTTAGGTTTTGCCCGGAATGAAGGCATCAATGTGATCTATTTGCAAATCAATCGGGATTTACCCCGGGAAATCTATGAAAAGTTTATAAAGCGCGCTCATGAGGAGAAGGTTGCCGTGCATGCGCTTGGCGGTGATCCAGGATGGGCATTAACAAAGCACAGGGACAGCATGGTGGGACTGGCTGATTGGACTCTGAACTATAATGCCGGCGTACCTTCGGAAAGCCGGTTCGACGGCATTCATCTCGATATAGAGCCTTATGTGCTTCCCCAGTGGGAAACGGATCAAGAATCCGTTCTTGAGTCCTGGGAGGGGAATCTGAACGCTTTTCTCAGCCAAACATCCGGTTCGAATCTGGAGCTCGGTATCGACGTTCCTTTCTGGTTCGATCATGTCAACCTGCCGGATGGAGGCGGAATCAATGAGTGGTTGATGGGCAAATTCGATCATGTAACCGTGCTTGCATACCGCAATGAGGTGGACTCCGATCAGGGAATTATCAACCTCTCGAAGGAGGAACTGGATCTTGCCGACCGTTTAGGCAAACAAGTTTTGATTGCGGTGAATACAAAGGAAATGCCTGGCGAAACCTACACGACCTTCTACGGGCGCAGCAAAGAGCAAATGAACCAGTCTTTAAGTGAGCTGTCTGGCCGTTTGGCCGAGCATTCCTCTTTCATGGGATTGGCGGTTCACGACTTCCTTAACTGGGAGAACATGCCTGGAGGCGGTGGCGGCGAGCATCCGAAACCTGATCCGGATCCTGGCGAAGGGACGGATGTGCCTGATGCAGACCCCGTAAACCGCGACAAAACGATAAGAGGCACATATATTTGGGAGGCGAATCAAATCCTGCAGAACAGCGAGGAAATACTTGAATTCGCCAAGGAGAAAAAGCTCAATTGGCTGTATGTTCGCTTGGATTTGCAGCAGCCATTCAGTGCATACCGCTCCTTCGTCAAGCAGGCGTCGGCAGCGGGAATCGAAGTACATGCGATGGGAGGGCACCCGATCTGGGCCCTTCAAGAGAATCGGAACAAAATGATGAAGCTGGTCAACTATGTCAAAGACTACAACCGTGCAGTTCAAGGGGATGAGCGTTTTCATGGCATCCATCTGGATATTGAACCTTATGTGCTGTCGGATTGGAGAACCGATCCAAATCGGGTGATATCAGAGTGGACCAGCAACATGGATGCATTCGTCACGGAGCTGAAAAAGGACTCGCATCTGCAGGCCAGCATGGATTTGGCGGTCTGGCTGGATAAATACAAGGTACCCGGTCAAGACATATCATTGAGCAAATGGATGATTGACCGTATGGACCACGTGTCTTTGATGGCCTTCCGGAATACCGCTGCCGGATCCAACGGCATTGTCAATGTCTCGAAGGAAGAGCTCGCTTTTGCGGATGAATTGGGCAAGCCGATTCTCATCTCGGTAGAGATGAAGGAAAGCCACGAAGGAGCTCATATTTCCTTCTATGAAAAAGGAGCGGAATATATGGAAGGTGAACTGGTCAAGCTGCCTGAAATGCTGCAGAACTTTTCATCGTATACCGGCAATGTCGTCCATGCCTATGATTATTGGAAAAACGCCAAACCCTAACCTTTTAGTGAAGTTGCATCAAGTCCCTGCCTACTCGTGCATGACCCCGGCAGGGACTTTAATGAATTTAGTCTAATCTATATAAATTGAACTAAAGAAAATGGAATAGGCAAGAGGGCTCAATCCCCTAAAGAAGATCACTTTAGAATATTGAACCTAGGGGAAATGATTCTGAAGAAGCGCCAGCGTTCGCCTAAAAGTTTTCCGTAGGAAAGCTAGCATCGTAAGCATACGCTTTGTGAGCGGATTTCGACCATGTATGAGTTGTAATCATAGAAATCCGTGAACAACAGCGATTCAAGAAGAACATTTCACCCGGCTGCCTCCATCCATTTATAGTAAATGGTTCAACTTATATAGATGGGCATTCACACAGTTTCAGCAGTTTGCATAACATAGGGTGTTCATATTTAAGTCAGGAACAGGAGCGTGGAATTGAAATGGCGGGAATGGAAAAGCATTATTTTGGACGCGGCAATACGGCAGCGGGTTTGTATACATTATATGATTCCATTTTAGGCGGACTGGATACCGTATTCGTTATTAACGGACAGACAGGACCGGGTACGTCTCGGATCCTTGGTGAGTTGGCGGATGCCTGGAAAAACACGGACTGGACCAAACACTATATCCATGAACCTTTGGATCATGAACGGCTTGAGGGCATTATTTTGGAGGAAGCACGCATTGGGATTATCGATGGGAATGCTTGGAGCCCTGATCCGGTTTTGGAAGGAACGGAAATCCGCATTATTGATGCAGCCCAGACTCTGCGCAAGGAACTTCAAGAGGAGGCGGAAGCATTAGCGGCGGCACGGGAACCGGAAATCGCAGCCCTATATGCCAAAGCCTATGATTCTTTCTCAAATACGCTCCGGATTCACGACGATTGGGAAAAGATTTATATCGATCATTTGGACCGTGAAAAAGCGAACTCGATTGCAGCAGATTTTGCTTTGAACTACCTGCGCCCGATCAGTGCCAAAAAAGCCGATATTACCCGCCGTTTTTTGGGTGCGGCGACATGGCGCGGAGCCGTTGATTATGTTCCGAATTTGACGGAATCTGTGCGCACGCGTATTTTCGTGAAAGGACGTCCAGGGTCAGGCAAATCCACCATGTTCAAAAAGATTGCCAAGGAAGCCGAGATTCGGGGGATTAATACGGAAATTTATCATTGCGGCTTTGATCCCGCCAGCCTGGATATGCTTGTTTTTCCCGAACTCAGCCTTGCCATCTTCGACAGCACCGCACCGCATGAGCATTTTCCAAGCCGTGAAGGCGACAGCATCCTCGATATGTATGAACTGGCGATTGAGAAAGGTACAGATGAGGCATACGCCGAGCAGATTCCCGTGGTTAGCAGCCGTTATAAGTATTCAATGAAAAACTCGATATCGATTTTGGCGGAAGTGAAAAAATTCCGGGATGAAGTATGGGATGCGTATGGTGCCGCGATCGATTCTAAGTCTTTACGTAGAGTTGCGGATCAGATCATCCATCAAGTGGAAATATTAACGAATACCTCCGCAACTTTATAAGTAAACTCGACATATAATAAATTATGTAAACTAAAATGAGGATTAAAGCGCTATTGATCAGTAAGAACAGCAAAGCACCTCTCCCGCAATCGTGGGAAGAGGTGCTTTGCGCTTCATTATTTGCTTACTGTTTTGTTATATTCTTCAATTTTGCTTGTGATTGCTTTAGCTGCATCATCCAGCGCCTGCTTGGATGTTTTTTTGTTGTTCAAGACTTCTTCGATTGCGGTTTCGGTAAGCTGTCTCGCTTCAGGGAATACGCCCATCACGGCTCCTTGCGTGGCAAGGCTTGGCGTCGTTTGGTGAAGCTGGTCCACCGCGGTTTGGAATTGCGGATATTTGCTCATATTGTCCTTGACCATTTGTTCGTCATATGCCTTTTGGGTAATCGGGAAATAACCCGTGTTGATGTGCCACTCGGCTTGGGATTTGGGTTCGGCCAGGAATTTGATGAATTCCCAGGCAGCTTTCTGCTCGGCCTCAGGCCGGTTGTTCAGAATCCAGTTGCTCGCGCCGCCGACGATAACACCGCCTTTGACGGTGGCATCGGCTTTGGGGAGAAATCCGGTTCCGACTTCGAATTTGCCTTCGGCGGATTGGACTATGTTGCGCAGTGAAGCTGTGGAATCCAGTGTCATGGCGATTTGTCCAGCGGCAAAGGCTTTTGACGTATCGTCGGTCTTGCGTCCGAGATTGAGCATCGATTTATCATCGATCATTTTCTTCCACCAGTCGAGCGTTTTCACTCCGGCATCGCTTGCAAGTAGGGAAGAGGTGGCCGGCTTCGTCCGTCCGTTGCCGTTATCGACGAGTTCGGCGCCTTGATTGGCAAAGAGCTGCTCCATAAACCAGCCGTAGATGGCGAGGGACCCGCCAGCTTGTCCGGATTTGGTAAGTTTTTTAGCTGCTTCAGCGACCTCTTCATATGTTGCCGGCGGTTTTTCAGGATCAAGTCCGGCTGCTTTGAAGGCGTCCTTGTTATAATAAAGAATCGGATTTGATGTATTGAAAGGCATGGAGTAAAGTTTGCCATCGAAGGTGTAGTAGTTCAGAATGTTAGGCTCCAGGCTGGATGTATCATAATGGTCTGCGTCAATAAATTGCTGCATCGGAGTAATCGCTTTGCTGTCGATCATGAAGCGGCTGCCGATTTCGTATACCTGGATCAGGGAGGGACCGCTGTCGGCACCCAAAGATGCTTTAAGTTTGTTCAGACTTTCGTCGTAAGTACCCTGATATTCAGCCTGAACGACGATATCCTTATGTTCCGCATTAAATTCATCGACCAGCTGTTGCGCGGCTTTTCCCACATTACCGCTCATGGAGTGCCACCATACAACTTTGACGGGCTCCTCTTGTTTCTTAGGGGCTTCGGCGGCTGTGGCCGTCGTTGTTTCCTCCTTCGCCTCCGATCCGCTTGAGCCGCAGCCTGAAGCGACCAGCATCATACAGGACAGCAGGAGCATAGCCAATGATTTTTTTCTGAATGCTCTCATTTTCTTTTCTCTCCCTTTTGAGGCGCAATATTAAAATTAGTTCTTGGACATTGTGCTAGGTAACCGCTGCGGTTACGGATCGTTCTTCCGATCGCTGTCGCTTCTTCAGATCGATTCCGTCCCCTCCGCTACTTTCGCTTTTATCAAGCACTAATTATGATGTCGAGCCCCTTTTGATTTTTTATAATTTATAGCGAAATTACAAGCGACCGCAAAAGGCGGTACATGTAATGACGACACAAAGATAAATAGAATAAATGATTCATTGCGTTAACCTTTCAAAGCCCCGGCTGTAATTCCTCGTACCAACGGCTTCAGGCCAATGACCAGCAGGATCAAAGAAGGAAGCAGCATCATAATGATCCCGGCCATGACCACATTCCAGGCAGTGACTTCCTCAAACTGGAGCATCCCGATCCCGATTTGAACGGTCCGCATACTTTCCTTGTTAGTAATCAGCAGCGGCCACAGATAATTGCTCCAGTTCGTTAAAAACGAATAGACGGCGAGCGTGGCAAGCGAAGGCATGGAGAGCGGAAGTACCAGCTGCGCGAAGATACGGAGATGACCACAGCCGTCAACTTTGGCGGCCTCGAACAATTCTTTGGGAAGCTGCAGAAAATATTGCCGCAGCAAAAACGTCCCGAAGGCCGAAGCAAGAAAAGGCGCGATCAATCCTTGATAAGAATCAAGCCAATGCCAGCTCCGTACCGTCAGGTAATTCGGAATCATGGTGACTTCCCACGGAATCATCATCGTGGACAAAAACAAAGAGAAAATGAGCGCTTTGCCTGGAAAACGGAGAAAAGCAAAGGCATAAGCCGCCATGCTGCCCGTGATCAGCTGACCTAACATAATTGCTCCAGCCACGATGAAGCTGTTCGTTATAAACCGGATCACGGGGACCGTTTGTACCACCTGATGGAAGTTGTCCCAATGAAGTCCGGAAGGTAAGAGCCGCGGCGGATATGAAGCCGATTCGGCGCTGCTCATAAAGGCGGAGGATAACGTAAACAGCAGCGGGAATGAGATAAGCAATGCTGAAACGCTTAGCACGACATAAAGGATGGTTTGGTTCATGGCCCGTATGCTCATTGGTAGTGCACCTTCTTTTCGCCAACTTTAAACTGAAAAATGGTCAGTGCCGTGATCAGGACAAACAGGATCAATGCCTGCGCACTGCCTATTCCGAATCTATAATTAATGAAAGCGTCCTGATAGATGTTATACACGAGCACATCGGTGCTGTTCATCGGACCGCCTTTGGTCAAAATATGAATTTGCGCGAAAGACTGAAACGAGCTGATAATCGAAACAACGCTGATGAAAAAGAGGGACGGTGAAATGAGCGGCAGCGTGATCCGGATAAATGTGCGGAACGAACCGGACCCGTCGATTTTCGCACTTTCGTAGAGGTCTTCAGGAACGCTCTGCATGCCGCTAAGCATAACGATGTAGTTAAAGCCGAGATTGAGCCAGATCGTCATCAGGGAGATAGAGATCAGGGCCCACTTGGGATCTGTCAGCCAGGCGATGGGTGAAATTCCGGCCAGACCGAGCGCGTAATTGAGGATACTTAAAGTCGGGTGATACAAAACCATCCAGATGATGGAACCTGTTCCTACAGAAACAGCCATGGGCAGGGAGAAAAAGAATTGAAACAGCTTGGTAAAACGGAGCTTCTGAATAGAGAGCGCGGCCAGCAAGAGAGCGACGGCGACTCCAGGCGGAACCGTAAGCAAGATGAATTTGAAGGTGATCCACAGGCTGTTGTAAAAAATTTCGGAAGTCAGCACATTTTTAAAATTGTCCAATCCGGCGAAGGAGGCGACCCGTCCCTGCGGATCGGTTAAGTACATACTGAGGTAAATGGATTTGAGCAGCGGATAAAACAGGAAAATCCCAAACAGGATCAGGGAAGGCGCCAAAAAGAGATAAGCTAATGATCGTTCTTTCCAGCGGCTTGTTCGAAGCGATGCAGCGCTGCGGCTGACCGCGCTTTTCCGCGGGAGCGGGGCGGTAAATGTGATATCTTTCTCCATAACGTTCAACAACCTCGCTTTTACTGATTTCAATCGATTCGTCATCAGTATAAGTTACCGGTGTTATGGGGACATCAATGGACTGTAAATATTTAGGGTTCTATCCGACAAAATGTTACTACCATGTAAATGCTCAAGTAAATGCTGTCGCATTAAAGTACAAGTTGGCAACATTTGTTGTCACTCATCTGGGCGAATGCACATACACTTATAAAGAAAACAATCAGGTAGGGAGGTAGGAAGTTGGCTGTTATCAAAACGAACACGGGGCAAACCCGATTGCTCGCTCGTTTGATGAGGGCTGAAGCCGAAGGCGAAGGCAATCTTGGCATGCTGATGGTGGGGAATGTCGGCGTAAACCGGGTTTTGGGAGATTGCCTGGATTTCAAGAATATCCGGAGCATCCAGCAAATGGTTTACCAGAGTCCTGGAGGTTTTGAAGCCCCGCAAAAATCATATTTCTATCAGAGAGCCAGGGATTCGGATGTCAGGCTTGCCCAGCGAGCCATTAACGGCGAACGGTATTGGCCCGCTTCGAATGCACTATGGTTTTTCCGTCCTACTGGCGAATGCCCGGCAACCTGGTTTAATCAGACGAATACGGGACGGTATAAGAACCATTGTTTTTTCAGTCCATCAGGCGAAGATTGTCCGAGTGTCTATTAAATTATCCGGTTCGCCTACGCTTCACATGTGAAGCGTAAGAAACCGCGGCTGCTTGAAACGGGAGTTTTCGAAAAGAAGCAGCAGCGGCAATATGCAGGTTGGTAATAAAATGTACTTAGTTGAAGGAGGATTTTAAAGAATGATGCAACCTTTTACTTTTCGTCCGACCCCTTATAACGTCGGGGGCGGATATCCCGGAGTGTCCGGAAGCAGTACCGGCATGCCCGGCGTCATGCCGATGACTACGGTACCGCCAACCACCGGCAGTACGATCACGCCTACGGGAACGGTTATCCAGGCTCCGCAGCAGCCGATGTTCGAACAATCCTACATTGAAAATATTCTTCGCTTGAACCTGGGCAAAACCGGAACTTTCTACATGACTTATGAGAACAATACCCAATGGAATGCAAAAATATTCAGGGGCGTGGTTGAAGCTGCTGGACGGGATCATATCATTATCTCGGACCCATCGACCGGCCAACGGATTATTCTGCTGACGCTTAATCTGGATTACATCACGTTTAATGAACCGCTTAACTACCAATATCCAATCGGCGCTCCAGGTCAACCCCGATAAAATTACCCTACAAAGTGGAGAAGGATTTCCACCCCAGCAAGTGTTTCATTTCAGTGCAAAAAGCCGAAAAAGGCCGCCTTTGTCGTATAAATGACAGAGGACGGCTCTTTTTGACTGCTAACCGGAGGTTTGCTCTATAAAACATCGGGCTGCGGTGTGATACGGATATACCCTAATGTTTGACTGTGTAGTGTATAATTATATAATTAAAGATATATTCCAAAATAATACACAGAATCGGGGTGGATCCATTGGGAAGTTGATGGTGAACACATTTTTCATGCATGGTGTTGCATACAACTTTAAAATACGAAGGAGGTGTACCTATTTGCCGATCAAGACGTACGGTGAATAGGAAAAGGATTGGCTGACCCCTTACCGAGTTTGTTCAATTTGATCTGGGTAGTGGTATTGGTATTATTGAATGGTTTTTTTGTCTCCGCCGAATTTGCGATGGTGAAAATAAGGAGCAGCCGCGTGGAGACGTTGGTGGACGAAGGCCGCAAAGGTTCTTTATTTGCCCGCAGCATCGTCAATAATCTGGATGCCTATTTATCTGCCTGTCAGCTTGGCATTACACTCGCTTCATTGGGACTTGGATGGCTGGGAGAACCGGTCGTGGCAAGACTTGTAAGACCTGTGATTCACGCTTTGGGCTTTGGAGAAGCCACTGTTCATGGAATCGCCGTCGTGATTGCGTTCCTGATCATTACGATTTTGCATATCGTGCTTGGAGAACTGGCGCCGAAATCCATGGCGATCCGCAATAGCGAATCCGTCGTGCTGCTGTCAGCCGCTCCAATGGTTTATTTTTATAAGTTGATGTATCCTTTGATCTGGGTATTAAACGGGCTTGCCAATGCTTTATTGCGTTTGTTTAAAATCGCACCGGCTTCAGAATCCGATTCCGCCCATACGGAGGAGGAGATACGGGTATTGATGAAGGAAAGCAACAAGAACGGCCTGATTGACAACACGGAGCTAGCGCTCGTCGACAATATTTTTGATTTTACGGAGACGACCGGCCGGGAAATCATGATTCCCCGTACGGAGATGATATGCCTGAATACGCAGTTATCCCGTGAGGAAAATATTGAAATTGCCTATGAAGGCATGAGAACCCGATACCCGGTTTGCGATGGCGATAAGGATCATATTATCGGATTTATCCATATCAAGGATTTATTGCGTTCTACTGTGGTTGAATACAATTCTTTAATTCGTCCGATCCTGACCGTACCTGAGTCCATTCAGATCAGCGCTTTACTGAAACTGATGCAGCGGAACAAGACCCAGATTGCCATTCTGATCGATGAGTATGGAGGCACATCCGGACTTGTTACCCTGGAAGACATTATGGAAGAAATCGTCGGAGAAATCCAGGATGAATTTGATGAAGAACGTCCTGGCATTGAAATGATTCATGAAAGTGAATATTCGATTGACGGATTGATGCTCATTGACGAAATCAACGAACGGTTTGGACTCGAGCTGGATACGACGGACTACGATACCGTAGGCGGTTGGTTATATTCCCGCATCGAGGCAATTCCCCCTCAGAAGGGGCAATCGGCTGAAGTCGATGGTCATGTTTTCATAGTGGAAGAAACGGATCATAAGCGCATATCAAGGATTAAGCTGATTAAACCTCAAATGATGGTAGAGGAAGCGGGCGCTTAAAGTGTAAATAAATGTGGAGCACGGTGCTATGTGGGCATCGTGCTTTTTAGTGTGTTGATGAACCGGTGCGAATTCTGGTATGATGGCATCTGTTGGCGTGAGACATGAAGAGCATTGGATGAACGATGAAGCGCATTGATTCATATCTAAGTATTTTGTTGGGGGTTCTGGATTGCTTTAACGTGTTCACGCTATAATGAAGTCAATTATTCGCAATAGATCGAAGAAGAGAGGTCGAGAAGGTTTACGTCAAAATTGGAGGGAGGAAAAAACAACTTGGATTATCGTTTGGATGTCAAGTTTGAGCCCGTTCATGAATTCATGAACAGCCTGCATTCCTACATATGTCGCAAATCGCATAAAAAAATAGATCTGGCCCCTTGTTGGGCCCAAGAAACCAAAGAAAAGCTTACGCCTGACTTTGCACGGACGCTTGATGGCATGGTGGTTAACGGAGATTGGGGTTTTGCATATCTGCTGGCTTTCCTGGCGCCTGAAGGCATAGGTATCGATAGGTTTCTTACGTGGTTTGAAGAGCTCGGCAGCCGCGAATTGACCGAACTGTTTGCAGCGAATGGCAACGAATTTCCGCAGGAGGACATCGGGGTTTTTCAGGAGAACATGTTATCGATGTTCCGGCAATGGCATGATCAATATTTTAAATATGTGGACAGGAGCATTTTGTCTGCCTTGGAACGGGAAAAACAGGATCGGCTGCAGCGTTTGGCAGAAATTCAAGGAGAAGAATTCGTCGACGAGACGACGAACGGCATGTTATTTAAACCGCTTCCGGAATTCCGGGAGCTGCTCCTGATCCCGCAGTATCATTTTCAACCGCTGAACATGGTTGCGAAGTACGGTAATAAGATCGTCTGTCATTATAATGCGCGCATATATCTAGGCGATAACGATATTATTCCTACTCATGATCTTCGGCTGCTCCGCAGTCTTGGCGAGAAAAACAGGCTGAAAATTTTGAGGTTCCTGAATAAAGGGCCGCGAACGTTTACGGAAATCGTCAGCCATTTAAAGCTATCCAAAGGAATCACTCATGACCATATTTCCAAGCTCCGGAGCGCTGGTGTGTTATATGCGCATTTCGAAGGGGAGAACCTGACGGAATACAGCTTGAGAAAACGCGCATTGAATGAGCTGCAGGAGCGTTTATTCCATTACATTGAAGCGGAATGAAAAAAACACAATCCAGTATTAAGCGAAAAAATCTCTGTATCTGTCCGAAGACAGGTACAGGGATTTTTTTTGTTTTTTGAAGATATTCATTTCGGGGAAACGCAGACTGATATCCTCAGAGAAACTGCTGCTTCAGGCGGATCGTCCTTATGTAAAGTACGTCGTTAAACGTTTTTTTCTTGGTCTTTTATTTCGTTAATAGAACGAATTATTCAGAAAAATATTTAGTTCTCTATTTACAGAACTGCAAATGCTCCCTATAATAAACACTAATCATATTAAATCATACTTATCGCATAGGAATATATGAAAATATGATATGTGATGCAAATCGATTATGGGAGGTTTTATAGTTTATGAAGAAGGGCGCCTTTTTATTAACATCCTTACTGATAGCCGGTTCCTTGTTGATGTCGGCCTGCTCCGATTCGAAAGAGGCAGCGCCAACCAATAACACCGCGTCTACAACCGAGCAGGGATCTAAGGATCAACCGGCTCAGGCCCCGGGCGGAGAATCCGGATTAAAAGAGCCATATACTGCAGCCGATATGTCGAAGCTTCCTGCTGCTGCCAAGCAGCGCACGGATACGATCATTGTTGGGTTGACGGACCCAAGCGGGGCGTTTACGCCATATTTTACCCAAAGCGGATATGACGGCAATGTCAACTCGTTATTGTTCAGTTCCTTGGTGACTGTAGATGAAAAAGGGCTTCCAATCCCTGATTTGGCGGAAAAATGGGATGTCTCAGACGATCAGCTTACCTATACATACCATTTGCGCAAGGATTTGAAATTCAGCGACGGTTCCCCGTTAACCGCAGATGATGTCGCCTTTACCTGGACGATTCTGTTCGATAAAGCCTATGACGGCGATTCCATGGTGCCAACGCTGGCTGTCAAAGGAGCCGAGGCCTATAAAGAAGGCAAAGCCAAGACCATTGAAGGCATCAAGGTCATCGATCCGCAAACGATATCGGTCACGCTTGAGAAGCCTAATGCAACGGCGCTTGTCATGCTGGGGGACAAAGTGTTGTCCAAAGCTTATTACGGCAAGGATTATAAGTTCGGGCAGCTGGATTACATCAAGAAACTCCACGGAAGTCCGGTCGGCAGCGGTCCTTACAAACTGGAGAAATTCATCCCGGGTCAAGAAGTCCGCTTTGTCGCGAATGAAAACTACTATAAAGGCAAACCGAAAACGGAGCATTTTATATACAAAACTTCCGAAGGCGATACATGGCAGTATCTTGAAACTGGCGAGGTAGACTATGCCTCCTTCAGTGCAACGACGGAAAATATCGAAAAACTGAAAAGCCTTGGATTTGTCAACATCATTCCATACACGCCAAGCACTTACGGATACCTGCAGGTGAATTTGGGGCATGAAGCGCTCAAAGACAAAAAGGTACGCCAGGCGCTTGCCTACGGACTGGATCGTCAAAGCATCTACGTCGACGCCAACCAAGGCGCAGGTTCGATCGCGAACATTCCTGCTTCCCCGATTTCCTGGGCCTACACGGAGGAAGGCATCAACCCATATAAATTCGATACGGAAAAAGGAAAGCAGCTGCTGGAGGAAGCGGGATGGAAGGAAGGAGCAGGCGGCATTCGCGAAAAAGACGGCAAACAGCTCGTGATCCATTACCTGGGGTCCAAAAGCAAACAGTCTGACATTTTCATCGCCGTGGCCAAGGAAAACTTCCAGGCACTTGGCGTAAAATTCGATCCTGAAGTCTTTGCCGACTTCAACTCGCTTGTATCCAAAGTGGATAGCGGTGACTATGATCTTGTGTCCTTCTCGACGCCGATGCTGACCGATCCATCGGATGGCATCGTGCAATTCATGGACGGCGAGATCAAAGGCTACGACAATCCTAAATTTAAAGAATTGTATGAAAAAGGTTTGGCTACGTCCGATATCGAGCAGCGGAAACAAGTCTACAAGGAAATCTTTCAGCTCTTAAACGATGAACTTCCGATTATCTTTACCAACTATAAGAAAACCGTCTATGGCTATAATGGACGGATCGATAACCTGAGCGTTAGTCCGTTTGTCGGTTTGGCCAACAGTCTTCCGGACTGGTCGCTGAAGCCGGCGCAATAATCCGTCACATTGATTACGTCCCTCGCTTCCGAAGCGGCTTTGGCTTCGGACGGGGGACAATGCGATTAGGAGGAAAATGATGAGCGCTTATTTGACAAAACGGATCAGTTATATGCTGATTATCCTGCTCGCCGCATCCCTGCTGATTTTTAGTTTGTATGCGCTGACGCCAGGGGACTTCATCAGCAACAATATAAAGCTAAGTCCCGAGCGCAAAGCCGAACTGCGAGAAATTTACGGATTGAACAAGCCGGTGCTCGAGCGGTATGGCATCTGGATGAAAAATGCGCTGCACGGGGATTTTGGTTTTTCTCTCGCCCAACAAAAGCCGGTATTGACGCTTTTTAACGAATATATCTGGAACTCCTTTCTGCTCGCGATCGTTTCAACCTTTTTGACCTGGTTTGTTGCCGTCATCATAGGGGTTGTGTCTGCTTACAAGCAATATTCCTGGTTTGACACGGTTGTGATGATTTTGATTTTTGCGGCGATGTCCTTGCCATCGTTTTTTATCGGTTTATTTCTTATCAAAATATGCGCGGTCGATCTGAAATGGCTGCCGCCCGGAGGCATGCTGACTACCGGCAGCAACGCGACGGGCTGGGCCTACATTAAAGAAGTCATCAGCCACATGACCCTTCCGGTTGTCGTGATGACCTTGCTTGGCATCGGTTCGCTGACCCGTTACTTCCGCAGCAACATGATCGATGTCATCAAACAGGATTACATCCGCACGGCGCGGGCCAAAGGCCTGAAGGAAAGCAAAGTCCTGTTCAGACATGCTCTGCGCAATGCGCTGCTGCCGGCGATTACGCTGGTTGGCTTTGAGCTGCCGGCTTTGTTCGGCGGTTCGCTGATCATCGAGAAAATTTTCAACTGGCCGGGTATCGGGCAGCTGTACATACAATCCTTCGGCCTGCGGGATTATCCGCTGCTGATGGGCTTTACCATGATGCTTGCCATACTGACGGTCATTGGAACGCTTTTATCAGACGTGCTGTATCATATCGCCGACCCGCGCGTCCGGCTGCACTAGAAGGGGGGAAATATTTCATGTCACTGAACAGCACACCGCTGCCCGGGGCGATCGGGGCCGGAACCGCCGCCGCGAAATCCTCATCCCTTTTCCGGCAGTCGATGCGCAGGCTGCTTAAGAACAAGCTTGCGATTACGGGGTTGGTGGTCGTTATCATGATGTTTTTGGCTTGTTTTATCGGGCCATTTTTCTCGCCGTACACAGATAATAAAGTGAACATGGCGATGATGAACAAAGCGCCAAGCCTTAAACACTGGCTTGGAACGGATGCCCTTGGGAGAGACGTGCTTACCCGCGTGCTTCAGGCAGGCCGTATCTCTTTGACAGTCGGGCTCGCGTCGATGGTGCTTTCCGTATTTATCGGATCGCTCCTTGGGGCTATTGCCGGTTATTACAGAGGCATTGTCGATCAAATCATTATGCGGATTGCGGATTTGCTGCTGACTATTCCCGGTCTGCCGATCCTTTTTATCTTTGGCGCTTTATTGTCCGAATGGAAGGTGCCGTCGGAATACCGGATGTACATCGTCATGTTTATGCTGGGATTCGTGAACTGGCCGGGGCTTGCCAGAATGATACGCGGGCAGATGCTCAGCTTGCGGGAACGCGAGTTTATGCAGGCTGCGATCGTGCTGGGACTGCGCGACAGCCGCAAGCTGTTTCACCATTTGCTGCCGAATATCGTGCCTTTACTGATCGTTATTGCCACTTTAAACATCGGCGGCTCGATTCTCAGCGAATCCGTGCTCAGCTTTTTCGGGCTCGGGGTGATGGCGCCGACACCGACTTGGGGGAACATGATTGACGCCGCAAACAATCTGATCGATTTCCAGGAACGTCCGTGGTTGTGGATTCCTCCGGGCTTCTCTATTTTTGCTACGGTCATTGCAATCAATATTTTCGGTGACGGCCTCCGGGATGTTCTTGATCCGAAACAGAAGAGGTAGGTGGGAGAGTTACAATGAAGGATTTAATTAAAATAGACCATCTCAGCACTTATTTCGATACCGGCGGCGGGAAAGTCAAAGCCGTTGACGATGTCAGCCTGCGCGTACGCGAAGGGGAAACGGTGTGCATCGTTGGGGAATCCGGCTGCGGCAAAAGCGTAACCGCGATGTCCATTATGGGGCTGGTCGAGGAACCTGGCGGCAAGGTTGTGGGCGGCCAAATCCATTTTGACGGAAAAGATTTGCTTAAGTTAAGTAAAAATGAGCTGCGCACGATTCGCGGCAACGATATTTCGATGATTTTCCAAGAGCCCATGTCCTCGCTGAATCCGGTATTGAAGATTGGAGAACAGATCATGGAGCCGTTAATCGTTCATCAGAAAATGAGTAAAAAGCAAGCTCGTGAACGGGCCATAGAGCTGATCGAGCAGGTGGGGATCTCCAGGGCGGAGCAGATTGTGGATTCGTATCCGCATGAGCTGAGCGGCGGCATGCTGCAGCGGATCATGATCGCTATTGCCATATCCGGGAACCCGAAGCTGTTGATCGCCGACGAGCCGACCACCGCGCTTGACGTGACCATCCAGGCGCAAATATTGGATATGCTCCGCCAGTTTAAAGAACAATCGAATATGTCCATCCTGCTGATTACCCATGATCTCGGCGTCGTAGCTGAAATGGCGGATTACGTGATCGTGATGTATGCGGGCAAAATCGTGGAAGAGGGCGAGGTCGTCAAGCTTTTCTCTTCTCCGAAACATCCCTATACGCGAGGACTCCTCAAATCCAAACCCGTCATTAATCAGCGCCAGGATGAGCTTTATTCCATTCCAGGTCAAGTGCCGAATCCGCTTGAGTTGACGGAGTCATGTTATTTTCATGACCGCTGCGAGCATTGCATGGACATTTGCAGAACGAAGCAGCCTCAGCTAAGAGAAGTTTCAGAGGATCAGAAGGCCGCTTGCTGGCTGTATGAGGAGGCGTTTGTTCATGCCTGAAGATTTGCTTGAAGTGAACCATTTGAAAAAATACTTTCCAATCCAGAAGGGGCTGCTGAACCGTACCGTTGGCCATGTTAAAGCCGTCGACGATATCAGTATTACGATCCAAAAGGGGGAGACGTTCGGGCTTGTCGGAGAATCCGGCAGCGGAAAAAGCACCGTCGGCAAAACGATTATTCGGTTGACGGAAAAAACGGATGGTGAAGTGAAGTTTAAAGGCGTGGATCTGTATGGGCTATCTCCCCAGGAGATGCGCAAGATCCGGCCAAGTTTGCAGCTGATTTTCCAGGATCCGTACAGTTCGCTTAACCCTAGAGTACGGGTGGGGGATGCCATTGGCGAAGCGCTGCTGGATCACGGTCTAGTGCCCAAGGATGAGATACGCGATCGCGTGTTGGAGGTGCTGCAGTCTTGCGGCTTGTCTGCTTATCATATCGACCGGTTTCCGCATGAATTTTCGGGCGGGCAGCGCCAGCGGATCGGAATTGCCCGTGCGCTGATTCTGGATCCGGATCTGATCATCGCGGATGAACCCGTATCGGCCCTGGACGTATCCATTCAGGCCCAAATTATCAATTTGTTCCGCAAACTTCAGGAGACACGTGGACTGACATACCTGTTTATCTCCCATGATCTGAGTGTCGTGGAGCATCTTTGCTCCCGAATCGGCGTCATGTATCTGGGATCTATGATGGAGACGGCATCACGGGATGAACTATTCAAAAATCCGCTCCATCCCTATACGAAGGCGCTGCTGTCCGCGGTACCGATTCCGGTTCCGAAGCTGAAGCGCGAACGGATCGTGCTGAAAGGGGATATTCCGAACCCGGCGAATCCCCCGGCCGGATGCAAATTCCATACGCGCTGCCCATTTGCCGTGGCCCGCTGCAAAGAAGAAGTGCCTGAATTCCGGGACGCTGGCGGAGGACATTTTGTGGCCTGCCACTTGGCCTAGTTCAAAATGAATACCGGATTGAAGAAGAAGCCGTTCCAATTTTGGGGCGGCTTTTTTGGTGGCTGCCGTCATGCGATTACTGTAAAGCGTGGAGGCGGGATGGGATGGGAGTGTTATAGGTAGGGTATGAAAGACAGATAGAGTCATATTTAAAATTTTTTAAGGTCAACGGAAACGGATTTTAAACTTCGCCTTATATACTAGTTATAGATTAGCTGGATTAGCAAGTACATAACCAATATTTGTAAGGGGGAACTATGAGATTATTTGAAATATTGCTGGCTGTATCTTGTCTTTTTATGCTGAATTATTTGGTCTTTTTCAAAACATCAGCTCGAAAAAAAGCAGTAACAGCCCTATTGAGCACCATTAGCATCGGTTTGCTGCTGATTCATTTGTTCGTGGAGGGATACCGATGGCAGATGGGATTGGTTTACGTCCTAACCGCGTTGCTTTTATGTTATGCGGCGGCTGGATGGAGAGAACAATCTCCGCAATCGTCGAAAATGGGGAAACGGGTGTTAAAATACGGCTTTTATGCTGCTTCGATGCTGCTTTTGGCCGTATCCATCAGTTTATCGGTGATTTTGCCCGTATTCCAGTTCCCGGAACCAACCGGTAAATATAAGGTGGGAACCGAATTATTTCATTTCGTGGATCAGAACCGGAAAGGAGTGTTTGCAGACAATCCCGATGATCCGAGAGAATTGATGGTACGGGTGTGGTATCCTGCAGAAGAACAAACAAGCGGCCGTCCGGCACCGCTTTTCCCGGAAGGAGAGCGGGATTTTAACAATTTCATCGGTGCTTATACTAAACAGATGGGCATTCCCAAATGGACTTTGGGATACTTCAAGTATATTAATACTCACGCATATTCAGGAGCTAAAGCACTGCAGGGAGCAGCCCCATACCCACTCATTATTCTCAGTCACGGAATGGGGACAAGCATGACGCTCCATGCTTCGCAGGCAGAAACGCTGGCAAGTCACGGTTATGTCGTTGCAACAATTGATCATACTTACAGCACGACGGCGACGGTTTTTCCCGATGGTAGAGTAACAGGTTATACAACGGACATGGACGGAGAAAATTTCCTCCAGCAAGCAAGCGAAGTGGGCAAAGTATGGGCAGAGGACGCAGAGTTTGTGATCGATCAACTGACAAAGATCAATGCCGGGGAGATTTCTAGCGGTCTAAAAGGGATCTTCGACTTGCAGCATATCGGAATGATGGGACATTCCTTTGGAGGGGCTACGGCTTTTGATGTCGTCAGCTCGGATGACCGGGTCAAAGCAGGAATCGATATGGATGGAACGCTTTTTGAAGCGACGAAAAGAAAGCAAATCAGCAAGCCCTTTTTATTCATGAGGGCAGAGGACTATCTTAGCAGCACGGAAGAATATATTGCGAGATCGGATGCGGAGAAAACTGTGGCACAGCATCTTTCATCAGAACTTTCCATCTCCAAAAAAGCGTCACAGCATGGAGGAAATCTGCTTCTGATTGATGGCGCGGGGCATTACAATTTTACGGATCTGCAGATGTTCACCAGATTGGCTAGTTGGACGGGAATGGCCGGGAAGATCGATGGCAAAAGAGGGGCGGAGATCGTCGACCGCTATGTGGTCGAATTCTTCGACGAACATTTGAAGGGAATCAAAGGAACGCTGCTGAATGGACCAAGCAACATGTACCCTGAAGTCAAGTTCTATGGGAAAAACATATAAATTTGTAAAAGAGGTCTCCACCAACGGAGGCCTCTTTCAAGTTTCAAGACGTTTATACGCACATCGTCACTGAAGCGAAATGATAACGGTCTTAGGCGAAAAAGCCCCTCTTGGCAGACCCAGAGATATGCTTACTGTATATGTACGATCGTCAATTTCGGCCAAACCTGGCTCCAATTTTTCTTGGACACCCGTCCTTCGTAGATTTGTGCGCGGTCCGGCGATTGCAGGTAGTAGGGTGTAGGTTTCACAACCATATCGACCGCATCCTGGATCCCATGGGGGGCGGTCAAAATGATTTGTTGATCCTCATTCATGGTGAGGCCAAGCGCAGTTGCCGTTTCGGTAAAATGGGCGATGGCATCAACAGATGAAGTAAAGGGCCGCATATGGTTGATCAGATGCATGCGAGCTTCGTTTTTAACGGACCAGGGAATATGGGGATTGATAGCAAACAACTTTTTCTCCAGCTCCTTTTCAACCGCTTCATCCGTGCAGTCCGGGTCAAAATAAACGACATCCACATCCGGCAGCGGCGTAGCCTCCGAATAACCGTGCAGCACATCCCAAATTTTCGAGCGGACAAAACCGGCGCAAACCCACCAATCCGGCAGCCGAAGCGTTTGGGCGATGCGAAGAACATCCATCATCCAAGCATCTTCTTGAACGATTCGAATGACATCTTGTTCGTTATTGATGATCAGAATCAGTCCCTTCTTAAATCGATACATTCTATTATATAACAATATAAACAGGGAGTAGGGAGGGAATTGAAAATCGCTCAGAAGAATACTGCTTCGAGCACGTTTGAAAACATGGATTCATGCAATTTTATTCAAATAAACGTTGTGCAGCTTAGATATCGAATGAGTTAATATATCAGAATTCTTTGAAAATTGTAATAGAAGGGAAAATTTAACTGTCATATAATAAATTATGTCAGATAAACACGAAATGAAGGTCATTTATCAAGAATTTTAGACAAGGTTTCCTAAATGGCACACTAAAATTTTATTTTTGCTTATTAAAAGAAATGAGGTTTAAACTCGAATGTCAAAAAAAGGTTTTTTTATAGCGGTTGAAGGCATTAATGGCAGCGGTAAAACTTCAGTTTTAAAGGCAATCCAAAGTGATTTAGAAAGTCTCAGCATACCGTATATAATTACAGAGGAGCCACGAGGCACTGACGTCGGTTTAGCACTATGGAACATACTACACAGTTATAAGGTTTCAGCTAGAACGGAGGCACTGATTATGAGTGCATCTAGAAGCGACCATATTGAAAAGGTAGTTGTACCGGCAATGGATGCCGGCAAGCATGTAATCTCAGATCGTCATGCTGCTTCAACCTTTGTCTTTCAAAAAAGCGATTTGAATTTTGAACAGTGGATGAAACTTACTGAATATGCAACTAATAAGTTAGAACCGAGCAGGGTATATATTCTGGATATCGATCCTGTAATTGCAGCTCAACGTTCAACCGCACGAAATGGAATTAGCGATAAATTCGAGGAGCTTGACTTAACTTTTCAATACACTGCTCGTGACCGCTATTTGCTTTTGGCTAAGAAAAGCGATATTTACAAAGTTATTAATGCTGCTTTAGAACCTGAAAATGTCGCTAAGATTATTCTTAATGATCTTTTGAATATATTAGGTGTAACGAAAAACAGTTGAACAAGGGAACTTGTTCTTTCATTGTATACGTGCATAGTCTGTGTGAAATCTGACGGAACGAGCCGTCAACCACTGAATTTTTAGGTTGAGCCGAACTCTAAAAAATTTTTTTGTAAAATGTCGTAACTTGTCCGCTTTTAAAACGTTATATGAAGTGTATCCCAATATTAACCATTTTAAAGGACAGGTGATAGTATGAAGAAATCCAATGTTCGCAAACTATTATCCATGACCGTTGCCCTCTCCGCGCTCAGCATGCTGCTGGTATCCGGGGTGGGAGCCGAACCTTATGCCGTAGACGATCCTTCAGCTTCTTCTGCAGTGAAAGAGCCTGGCGCTCTCACATCACCTCCACCTCAAGAATTCAACTCGTTAGGCATTAGCGGAAATTATAAATACTTGGCTGCCGGGAATGCGTATATTTCAGCTATCGGCAATGGGAAGTTAAGTGTTAACGCCGACACGACAGCAACCACGACTGTTGATACGATTCAAGCCCATGTTGTTCTTCAAAGATACACCGGAACCTCATGGGTGGATGTTACCAGCACGAACTTCACCAGAAATTCGACTGACTATGTTGTTGGGGATGCGGTGTTTACCGGCATTAAAGGATTTTATTACCGGGTTGTCTGCACGCATTCGGTTACCAAAAATGGCTGGTATGAGCAAAGCGTTGAGTCTACAAAAAGTGCCCTTGTCTATTAATTTTGAAAAAAAGAAGGCAGACCTGTTCGGTTTGCCTTCTTTTTTGTCTTAATCATGTGGTTGCATCATGGCTTCATATACACGAATTAATTCCTCTTTGGGTAGATCGCTTCCGATTTGAATGGTAAGGTTATCGTGTAATCCTAGCAATTGGTTATATACGCCTGGACTATAATATGCTTCGTCATTATTCAGATTAAGTTTCTCCGTATCCATAGGTACCTCTGTCATCGTTGCCTGGAAGGGTTTTAACTTCATGAGTTGGATCCAAAGGTCATGCTGCTCTTCGTCAGTATATTTAAGCATAACTTTATCGTTTTTACCGCCTTCTTCCATAGGATAGGAGACGGTATAACTGTCAAAATGATATTCTTTTGGTATTTGTTGCAAATCAGGCAGCGTGAAGGAGAGTTTTACCTGCAATTCTTCCAAATTCAGCGGAGCGCCTTCACTTTTTCTGACTTTGGCATAGTTCAGGTATTCTTTATTGTTATCTCCCTTGTCTTGATTCAGGTATTGATCTGGATCTTCCGTTTGAGGCAACACGACATTGGAAGGAACATCTCCATTCTTCACCACGATCCCAAGCATGCCATTTCCCAAATCAACAACGGATTTCACAATCGGAGAGATCGCTTTGGTTACGCCCGGAGGGCTGAACAAAATAGCTCCGGCAATAAAGGAAGCGGCTACGATACCGCTGAGCTGCATCCGGCGTCTGCGTCTGCGTTTACGGTTTACCTGCTCGATTTGTGCTTTAACCTTTTTCCAAGATGCCTGCTTGTTTTCATCGGATGTCAGGGAAGAGGAAGAAGCCGCACGCTCGAAGGCGACATCAAACCATTCTTCAAATTTTTCGCTTTTCATCCTTAATCCCCCACTCTTTAAACAGCATTTTTTTAATATTATCGCGAGCCCGGAAGAGACGTTGCTTGACAACATCTTCGCTCAGCTCCAGCAAATTCGCAATTTCTTTGTAGCTCAGTCCACGTTTCCAGCGGTATTCAATCAAAATGCGATATTCGGGTTTTAATTGCTGCAAATATTCCATGATAGATTCCTCAATCAGCTTGGTTTCTACCGCATTTTCTACTGATAGTGGAGATTGAACAATTTCCTCTTTATACATAAAAACACCTTCAACATCCAATTGGTTACGGTAGTTTTTATTTTTTCGCAAATAATTTATGGTTGTATTTTTGGTCACGACCTTCAACCAGGCCCTGAGCTTACCTTCGTTTTCAAATACAGGCTTGTTTTTGATCACTTTGATAAAGGCTTCCTGTATGATGTCTTCGGTCGCTGCGTGATCTTTTACGATATAAAATATCATCCCGTAGGCGAAATCATAATACTCATAATATATTTCTTCTTGCAACTTTTCTTCGATATCACTAAAGTCCGTTGTTGTCAGAAGCCGGATCATATTAGACATGATATTCCCCTTCCCCAAAACCCCCGTCTGTCTTTAAAACATCAGAAAGCATACACTTTAAGATACGCATCCCGATATCGCAAGGTAAACCACTGCAAATAGCGGTCTGTCCTCCGTGGTATTACGTCGATAGACGCTTTCTTTTAGATACTATTTTACATGATTTGTGGATATTTGGACTAATATTTGCCATTAAAATTTTTAGGAAAACAAATGACGCAAAATAAGATAATTGAAGCTAAAAGACGCTAACGTTCCAAATATATGCGTTTGATTAAGGAAAAAGCCTATAATCCGGATGATTGAAGCCTACAAGATTTTAAAAAGCCGTCTACCATTTTACATTCAGCGCGTTTCGGGCGTACGATTCATTTCAAAGAGCTGCAAGCAAGGGAGACGTTATACATGATGGATGGATATAAAAGAAAAACGCCAGAACAAATTTTGCAGGAAATCCGTAAGCTCCAGCGCGGCAACCTAAAAATTCTGATCGGGGCCGTCAGCGGCAGCGGCAAAACTTATCATATGCTGCGGGAAGGCCAAATGCTGAAAAGCCAAGGGGTTGATGTGGTCATTTGCGCCGTCTCCACGCTGAAACGCCCGGAAACGGTAAAGCAGCTCGCCGATTTGGAACGGGTGCCGAGCATTCACTGGACAGATCGCGGGAAAGAGTTCAAGGATTTGAATTTGGAGGGACTGCTTGCGCGCAACCCCGAGGTTGTCCTCGTCGACGGGCTTGCGCACCGGAACCGCAAGGAGGCCCGATTTCCCACCCGGCTCAAAGATATTGCATTTTTGCTTGAAAAAGGGATTAGCGTCATTACGACATTGAATGTGTACGAGCTTGAAGGTGTTCATGATTTGGCGAGAAAATGGACCGGGATGGAGGCCAGAGAGACGGTGCCGATCGAAACGCTGGAAATGGCTGATGAAGTAAGGCTGATTGACGTCACGCCGGAAACGATTATTACGAGGCTGAGAGAGGGCCATCTGGGACAAAGCACGGATACCGTTTTGTTTACCCGCAAGGATCTTGCCATTCTGCGTGAATTATCGCTGCGGCTGATGGCGGAAGATGTCAACACAACGCTGGAGAGACACCGCGAAGAGCTTGGTCTGGAGGGTCCTTCTGGCGCGTCGGAGCGGATTTTGGTGTCGGCCCAGTATCATTGGAACGGCTCGATTTATATCCGCAGAGGGCAGCAAATCGCCAAGCGGCTTAACGGGGATCTGCTGGTTATCGTTTTTATGCCGCCAAAGCGAAAGCTGTCAAAAGATGAGGAGAATTTCAAACGTTCCCTGCATAAAATGGCGCAAAAAACGGACGCAACCCTAGAGGAGCTGCCTTTAAGGTCAACGCGCCAATTTGCTGCGGAGATGATTCGTTATGCTTTGGATAAAAAGGTGACGCGCATCGTATTAGGGCATTCGAAAAAAAGCCGCTGGCAGGAATTTTGGCAGGGTTCGGTTACGGATGGCATTTTAAAAAGGGCTGAAAGGTTAGACATCTTCTGGGTAGCGGACCGTACGGCTCACGGAGAACCGCGGATTCTCCCGGCAAGACGCCGGAACCGTGAGCATGGAAGCCAATACCACAGGCTTAGCAAGGAAGAGATGGATCGGAAGGTCAAGCGGATGAAGCGGGGACGTTTCAAAATTTATATCGGCGCGGCACCCGGTGTCGGCAAAACCTATACGATGCTGCGGGAAGGCAATGAGAGTCTGCGCAAAGGCGTGGATGTCGTGATCGGCTGGCTGGAAACGCATGGGCGGGCGGAAACGGCGGCACAGGTGGAGAATCTTGAGATTATACCCGCGCTGCAAATTCCTTATAAGGGTACCGTGCTGCGCGAGATGAATATCACGGCGATCCTCGAAAGAAATCCGGAGCTTGTGCTTGTGGACGAATTGCCGCACAGCAATGTTCCCGGCACCATGCATGCAAAAAGGTATGAAGATATATTGGCTTTGCTGGAGCATGGGATATCCGTGATTACTACCGTGAATGTACAGCATTTGGAGAGCCTGAATGACGCGGTGGAACAAGTTACGGGCATCCGTGTCCGAGAGACCGTTCCGGATGTTGTGCTGTCGATGGCTGACGAGGTGGAATTGATCGATGTTACGCCCCAATCGCTGCAACAGCGGATGCGGGAAGGGAAAATCTATGCGGCGGATAAAGTCGAGCAGGCGTTAGGTTCCTTTTTCAAAACAGGGAATTTAATAGCTTTGCGGGAGCTGGCCTTGCGTGAAATCGCCGACGATGTGGATGAAAGATTGGAAGCGTGGGAAAGACAGTTTTCCTTGCGTGGTCCCTGGCGAAGAGAGGAATCCATTTATGTCTGCATACTGCCTGGATCAAGCGGCGAGCGTCTGATCCGCCGGGGCTTTCGGATAGCGTACCGGTTGAAGGCTGAATTGCACGTCAATTTTATTTTTCTGGGCTCCGCACCCGGGGAAGAGACTCAATCAAAAGCAGATGCCTGCCGGAAGCTGACCGAGAGTTTTGGAGGTTTCTTCGAAGCCGCTCCAGCGGATTCATGGAAAAGCATTCCCCGATTGGCGATGGATAAGGCAAGCCGCGTGAAAGCGACGCAAATCATCATCGGTCAAGGCATACCGGCGGGACAAAAGCTGCGGAGACGCAAAGCCGTCAGAGAGCTGATCCGACTGGCCCGGGATCTGGACGTCCTTCTTGTTTCCAATCCGGAAAAGTGACTTTTCGCAAAAATTCAACGGATCGCAGCAAGGGGTATTTTGCAATATCCCGAACTTCACGATATTTTCTGAAAATGGCGCGGCATTATATGGTATATTAGGTTACAAGCAGTTCATTTCATATCTTGTGGGAGGCAATCATGGGCACAGAAAATGCGGCATTTGAAGGTGAATTTCATGGCGCACGCGCCATTTGGCTTAAGCATGGCCGATATGAGGCGGCATTGCTGCCTGAGCACGGGGGCAATCTGATTTTATTCCGGGATACCGACAACGGATTCCGGTATTTGCGCGAGCCCGAAGCGGAAGAGATGGAAGATTTCAAAGCGAATCCCGGCGTGTACGGCATTCCGGTACTATTCCCGCCTAACCGTTATGACGGAGGGAAATTCGCCTGGGAAGGCAAGGTCTACGAGCTTCCGGTGAACGAAACGGACAAAGGCAACCATCTGCATGGTTTCATGCATCAGCTGCCATGGTCCGTTGATTATATGAAAGCTGACGGATATGAAAGCGTGGTCATCATTTCGCAAAAGGTAAGGGACGGGCATCTGTATAAGCAGTATTTTCCTTTTGAATTTACGATCACCCTCCGGTATACGCTGAACGCTGAAGGTCTGCATCAGCAGGTTGCCGTCAGCAACGACGGCCGGGAAAGAATGCCGAATTTGCTGGCTTTCCATACGGCGATCAACGCTCCTTTTGTGCCGGGAAGTTCAGCGTCGGATTATACATTTAAAATGACGATCGGCGAGCGCCGGGAAATGAGTGAGCGGATGCTGCCGACAGGAAAGATTCAGCCGCTTAGCCGGGAAGAAGTGCTGATGAAAACGGACGGGGTCAGCCCATATTTTGCGTCTATGGATAATCATTACACCGCCAGCCCGCAAAATGGGCGCAACCGGATGGAACTGACGGATCACCGGACGGGGGACGTGCTTGTTTATGACGTCGGTACATCCTATAAATACTGGATGATCTGGAATAATGGCGCCTGCGGCAAGTTTTTCTGCCCTGAGCCGCAAATCAATTTGGTGAATGCACCGAACATCGCAGGATTGCCTGCGGAGGAAATCGGGCTGATCGGCCTAGAGCCTGGCGAAAGATGGGAAGAAACAAGCTCGTTTTATGCAATCAAACGCGAGAACTAAGCAATTTCGAAAACTATAAGTGCGTGTTCAAAGCTGATGAAATTCCATATCGCAAGAAAACCTACCGCTGAATGCGGCCCTTCATCGTTGGATTGACCTCGATTGGTTTTCTTGTCAAAAGCGGACTTTTTGAACAACCTCTCTAACGGCAGCAAAAATATACCGCCTTTCCGAAGTTGGAAGGGCGGTTTTTTGGATCATGCGTATATACTTTGGGGAAGGTGTCCCTTATACCGCAAGTGGACCTTCATCATGCAACGTCACGCCGGGCGCTGGGAGTCTGCGCACGGTGAGAAAAGAAAAAATCCGATAAAAGCTAGAAGCGGTTTGTCTTCTATGGAAAATGTGTAGGAAGTTTTTCGTTACTCGGTTAAGCGGAATCCGCACCCGCGGCAGAAATGGTCGCCAAGAGTGGCAGACTCGCCGCATTTTGGGCAAAATATCGCTTTTTCTGAATGCCCCGCTTGTACGGCGGCGGGCTGCACCACGATCGTTTGGAATTGCTGTCCGCAAAACGGACAATATGAAGCGTCTGCCTGCAGCATTTTACCGCATCCGCACTCTTTAAGGTTTTGCAAAAGCTGAATTTTCCGGTTAAGCTCTTCAATCTCTTTTTCCAAAGTTATAATAGCTTCTTGATACTTTTCAAATTCGGCACCGGGTACAAAGCTGGACTGGGTTTCAAGCGAACGGTACACAATCCGTCCGATTTCTGTATAATTTTTTTCGATTTCTTTTTCCTTGGATGATACCTGAAACTTCAATGTCGTGGATTCCACGGTTTGCTGAGCTTTTTTGCCCGCATCTGACACACCCTGTTTGAGTTTGTTTAAAAAATTGGACATAACGGGGCTTCTCCTCCTTCATCCGCTGTATCCATTGTTCTCGTCTGCAAAAGTAAGCGGCTTGATGTGCTATTCCCGGACTCTTGCTGATGGATACCTCATGTTAATATTAATGTATGGCTTATCTTCACAAGCTAGAACAACCGTCTGACGCCGCTCTTTTTTCGAGGGAAGGACGCCGATATGTCATTCTTACCGCATTATAACCCGAGTTCATCCCGGAGGGAAATAACTGTTTTTTGACGGGAGCCGATAATTGGTGACATGCAAGATGTCACTAATAGAATGTTATGATTGGACTATATTACGAAAGGTTGTGCCGCGCCTTGAAAAAAATGGACCGCCTGATGGCAATTATTATGGCTCTGCAGCATGACAGCCAGACGGCATCCGCGCTTTCGTCGAAGCTGGAGGTGTCGCGCCGCACGATTTTGCGGGATATCCAAACCTTGTCTGAGATCGGCGTGCCGATTGGAGCGGCAAGCGGCCCAAATGGCGGATATACATTGATGGAGGGCTTTCAGCTTCCGCCGCTTCAGCTTAGCTCCAGGGAAGCTTTATGCGTGTTATTTGCCCTGCAGGGGCTGACGCGGTACACCGACACTCCATTTAACGGGGAGCGCTGGTCCGTAATGGACAAAATCCGCAGCATTCTTCCGCATGAAACGTCAAAGAGCATTGACCCGCTTCTGGACAGCATGGAAATTGAAGTTCCCAAACGGGTATACCATATTCCGCATTTGGAATGGATGCTGAAGATGACGGCACAGGGAAAATGGCTGTCCGTTTTTTATCAATCGATGAACCATCGCCGGAGATTGTTGATTAAACCGCATAAAATTTTTGCCGCTCACGGTTTTTGGTATTGCGACTGTTTTTCGCATACGCATCAGGAGGACCGCAGGCTGCGGATCGACCGGATTCAAGATGTTGCGGAGGCGGAGGAACCTGCGGATTTCCGGGAGTTGAAACTTTCCAGCAGTCAGGATCAGGATACGAGCATACATATCCGCGCGGAGCTAACCTATAAGGGAATGCTTCAGGTCGAGCGGGACGAGCATATTGGGGAAAGCATCGAAGCGGCGGGGGATGAGCTCTGGATTGCTGACTTTCATTTGCCGGAAAAGGAGTGGGAATGGGTGGTGAGCCTGTTTTTCTCATTAGGACGTGAAGCCAGGGTTATCATGCCGGAAAAACTGCGGGCCGAAATCCGCCAAAGGGCAAGCGATCTGTATAACGATTATAATCATGCGATAGCAGAGGAGAGCTGATTCATGAACGAAGCAAATCAAGGCGAGGCCATCATTAGAAATTACGATGAGGCGGCGGAATATATCATGCGGATCGGGATTTTGCCGTTAGCTTCTTGTATCCCGGAATTTCCTTCGCTTGAAAGCATCACCCGCAAAGAAAGCTGGCACAGCGGCGAAGAGGATGATCCATGGACCTGGAGAACCCGGTTTCCGTATGAAGGTAAGGCCGGTTATGGCAAGTTTATGAAGAAAAAGGCTTTTCTGATTTCGGCGGAATGGTTTCCTTTGGTTTATGCCTGTTTGGGCATGGGCAGAGATGCCGAGAACTGCTATCAAGACGGTTTGCTGTCGAAAACGGCATGGGAGCTGTATCAGCTGATCGATATCGACCAGGGAATCGACACCCGGGCGCTGCGCGAGCGGGCGCACATGAAAGCAGTGGAAGATAAAAAGGCATTCGACCGGGCTGTCCTTGAACTTCAGGAAACGATGTTGATCGTCATTTCAGGCGTGAAAACCAAAGTGAATGAAGCCGGCGAAACAAACGGCTGGAGCAGCACGGCTTACGAGACGACAGAGCATTGGATGAAACAAAATGGAATCGGGAAAGCTCCGTGTTCCAAACAAGAGGCTGGGCAGCAATTGCTTGCGCGGCTTCAAGACAACTGCAGCAGCAGAGCGTTTGCATACTTTAAAAAACAATTCCAACAATAGGAGGCTGAACTTTATGAAATTAACCGGTTCGCAGTTTATGAAAGCAAGGGATTTTATCTATGCCAATGCACGGCTGCTCGACCGTAGGCGGTTTGAGTTTCACTTTGCGAAAGGGGGGCCGGAGCCTGTTGTGGATGCGCTTCGCGCCTATCAAAATGCGGACGGCGGTTTTGGCAGCGCGCTAGAGCCGGATATGCGCGTGCCCGACAGCCAGCCGATTGCCACCGAATTTGCTCTGCTGATTATGGACGAAATCGGTATGGCCGACCCAGGGATGCTGCAGGGGATTATAGGCTATTTTAAACAGGAGCTGCGGGCAACAGGAGGATTGCCGCGGGCAACGGTTAAGGTCAACGCCTATCCGCACGCTCCCTGGTGGAATACGGATGATGACAGCTCGGGATCGCTGAATCCGACCGGGCGTATGCTAGGGCTCTTGTACAAGCTGCAAGCGTTAACGGGACACGAAGATGAGGAATGGCTTAAGCGCAGTTTGGATTTTGTGTGGGGGCAGATACCACGGGCCAATCCGGCGGATTATCATGATGTCATTCAATGCATCGCGTTTCTGGAGCATATACCGGATCGGGAGCGGGCGGAAGCAGAGATGAAAACCGTGGATCATTGGCTGAAGCAGCCTGGAACGATCGAACTGGATCCCGAGGCGGAAGGTTACGTGCATAAGGTGCTGGACTGGGCTCCGACGCCGGACAGTTATGCGAAAAAGTGGATAACAGAGGCGGATATGGAGCGGCATTTGGATCACCTGATCCGGAGCCAGCAGGAGGATGGAGGGTGGACGGTCAGTTTTCCGGCGATAAGCCAAGGCAATGCATCCGAATGGCGCGGTTTGATTACGGTGGACCGTTTGCTTACACTTAAGGCTTACGGCCGTCTCGAAGAGACGTTTTAAAATAACCTAAAGTTGTAAAAAGCCGCGGGGATAAGGTGCCAATAAGAAGAATGGCGGTTGTGCAAGATTGAGTTGGAGGAGGTGTTAGGGGAATCGCGGTTATGTTATCGATCCGTACTAGACGAAGCTGAACCGCTCGATGAACATCGGGTTAAGAAAACAGATATGCTATTAAACATAAGATGATTTTCGACGATGGAGATCGTTGATAAATTTCATTGTTCTTGCATTGTGCCTTTTTCTCGCTGAAAGCTTGCAAAGGTGCATCTATTCTCGGTAGTTTGCTTCGTTCTCGTTGAAAAGCTTGCAAAAAGTGCATCTATTCTCGGTAGTTTGCTTCGTTCTCGCTGAAAAGCTTGCAAAAGTGCATCTATTCTCAGCAGTGTGCCTTGTTCTCGTTGAAAAGCTTGCAGAAGTGCAAGCTTTTTACGCTTTTTGAGCGTATTTAGGTGATGTATGATCAAATTGTTGCATAAACGCAACAATTTGACGTTCCAACCCATACAACGTCAGAAAAAGATGCACAAACGCAACAATTTGCACTCTGTCTTCATAATTCGACCATATATTTATACGAAAAATAACTTCGCGCATTAAAGTGTGAAAGCGCGCCAAAGCAAAAAAAGGTTTCTGTTTGATTGAACTTCCAAAATATGGGTCTATGTTAGATTCAGCTCATGAATCTCAACTTTATAGCCCATCTGGTTGATTTTACGAATCCAGTACTCAATAGTCTTCTCGCGTTTACCCAAATAGTCTGCACCCAGTTCCTCGTAAGGCACTTTGTCGCGAAGGACGACGTAGATCATGCGTAAGAGTAAATGTGAAACCGCCATAATGGCCTTTTGTTTGCCCATACGTTTGACCAGCCTGTAGTACACCGCAGCGATCCGTGAGTCTTTCTTACGTATCGCTGCCCAACTACATTGGCAGAGAACCGATTTTAGCCCTCTACTTCCTCGTTGGTTCTTTTTTCTTTTTTTTTACCGTTACTTTCATGATTGGCTGGGCATACCCCGGCCCATGAAGAAACGTGCCCATCGGATGGAAATTGAGACATATCTGTACCCAATTCGGCCACGATGCTCGCCGCTGCATCATGGTTGATCCCAGGAATGGTGTCCAGCAATTCCATTTCCAAGTGATGAGGCGTAAGCAGAGAATCGATTTCCGCTTCCAGTTCCACAATCTCCTTCTCGAGATACACAATATGCTCCAGATGTCTTCGGATCATATTACGGTGATGGATGCGTAATCGTCCATTCAACGACTCCATGAGTTTGGGGACCTTACGCTTTAGTGTCGACTTGACCATGTCTCGAACTTGCTTCTCATCGAGCACCTCGCCATTGACAATGGATTCAAGCAACGCTCGACCGGAAACCCCAAAAATGTCGCTCATAAAGGTGGTGAGTTTCAAATTCGCATCTTGCAAGATCTTGTGAACCCGGTTCTTCTCTTGGGTCACATTCTGGAGGAGCTTGCGCCGATAACGAGTCAAGTCACGCAAATCGCGAATGTCTTTATGAGGTACAAAACTCTTCTCGATTAATCCGCTGCGATGCAACCGAGCGATCCATTCCGCATCGTTGTAGTCGGTCTTCCGGCCTGGAACATTCTTGATACGCGTTGGGTTGGCTAAGGTCAACTCACACGTGTCCTCCAAAACGTTCCATATGGGTTTCCAGTACACGCCTGTGCTCTCCATAGCTACATGTGTGCATTCCCGAGCCAGAAGCCACTCTTGCAATTGCAGCAATTCTTTCGTGGTCGTCCCGAATGTTTGAATTTCTTTCGATGGCTTTTTCTCCAGCGGACCGGAGAGCAAGCAGACTACGATGTTATCCTGATGAACATCTAGACCGGCACATCGTTCCAAAATTGCATCCAAGAGGAACAACTCCTTTCGAGGTTTCAAGATTTGTACAGACAGATCATGCAACCTTGTACAAGATGACACTTTATACGCGTACTCGTAGTAACAATCGGCGATTCTCGTGGTTGCAATGGGTCCGATTCTAACACGGAGTGTGTCTCCAAAATATAACCGACCTCTGATCCATCTATCTTAAGTACCTCAAAAAGTGGGCAAGAACGCAAGTCCCATTTTTCATATATGGTGGTGACCGTCAGGCCATGTTTGATTCTAATGGACATCACGGCCGCTAAATGGCTAAAAATAGCCACTTAGGAATCCTAACGGTCACCACAGCTCTTATTTGCTTCGAAATAAGGGTAAAAGTCGGGATTTTCACCAAATAGCTGCAGCTGTGTCCATTAGAAATCAAAATGATCGTAAATCCCCTCCTTAGCGGCCGCTATGTCCGTTAGAGTTTTGTGTGCAGTCCTTTCATGCGATCCCAACGCATACGTGTACGATCTGCTGTGTGCAGTCCTTTCATGCGATCCCAACGCATCCGTGTGCGATCTGCTCATTGCGACTCCAACGCACAACACCAAAATGCATAACACCAACATGCATAACACCAACGCACGACTCCAACACACGGCACTAACGTACTACACCAAGGCACGGCACCAACGCACGACAGCAACATACGGCATTAATGTACTAAACCAACGCATAACACCAACGCACGACACCAACATACCGCATTAATTTACTACACCAACGCACGACTCCAACACACGGCACTAACGTACTACACCAACGCACGACTCCAACGCACAACACCAACACACGACTTCAACACCCGCCCCAAAACAAACTCCAAAAACAACCCATATCAAAACAAACTCCATACCAATGCAAATGGAGCCTTTCCCGCACCGCAGGAAAGACTCCACGTGACTCCAAGGCTCCATCGTATGCCGAACATTTAACGGCATTGATGTTTTTTTGAAGTCAACATTTAAAATGCCCAATTTCCCTTTTTAAATACAGGTTCTTCCGTTCCATCCGCCGTCACTCCGAAAATGTCCATTTCGCCGGAGCCGATCATGAAATCGACGTGCGTTACGCTAGAATTCAGCCCATGCTGCGTAAGCTGCTCCTGGGTCATTTCTTTGCCGCCTTCAAGACAGAAAGCATATGCGCTGCCGATGGCCAGATGGTTGGAGGCATTTTCGTCAAATAACGTATTGAAATACAGAATGTTCGAATCCGAGATCGGCGATTGATGCGGCACAAGGGCTACCTCGCCAAGATAATGGGAACCTTCGTCCATTTCCACAAGATGCTCCAACACTTTCTGTCCTTCTTCCGCCTTGACGTTTACGATGCGGCCATTTTCAAATGTAATCGTAAAACGGTCGATGATGTTACCGCCATAGCTGAGCGGCTTCGTGCTGCTGACATAACCGTTGACGCCCGTTTTGAGCGGAGCCGTAAACACTTCTTCGGTCGGCATGTTGGCGACGAAGCGATGTCCATTTTCGTTGAAACTTTCACCGGCTGCCCAAATATGTCCTTCAGGGAGCTCGATCGTCAAGTCTGTTCCTGGAGCTATGTAGTGCAGTTTTTTGTATTTCTTCTCATTCAGGGTTTTGGATTTCTCATCCAATGTCTCCAGGTGCTTGTTCCAAGCTTCGACCGGGTCTTCCAGATCGACGCGCACAGTATGGAAAATGGCATCCCAGAGCTTCTGCACGCGTTCTTCCTTTGGCGCATCCGGGAACACTTTATCGGCCCATTGCGGCGAAGGAACAGCGATCAGGCACCAGCTGAATTTGTCGGCTTGCTGATACGCCCGGTATTTCATCATGGCTTGTCCACGCGCTTTATTGTTGGCGGCAATCCGTTCTTGCTGGATGCCTTTCAGCAGGTCCGGGTTATCGGAAAGCACATGCAGAATGGCAGCTCCTTTTTCCACGAGCTCGGTCATCTCGCCGGCATACCATTTCGGAGGCTCGGAGAACACTCCATCCGCCGCATGCTCGTATTTAAGCCGTGTGATTTTTTCATCGCTCCAGTTCACGCGAACCTCGCTTGCCCCGGCTTGATAAGCTTTTTCCGTTATCAGGCGCACGAATCCCGCAGACTCAACCGACGCGTTCACCACAAGAATTTGTCCCTTCTGGACATTGACGCCGACTTTAACAGCCAGATCGGCATATTTGTTGAGATTTTCCTGAAAATCTGCCATGGTCTTAGAACCTCCAATTATGATTAATACTGCAATTGTTCTAAAAGGGGATCTCAATCATCCTCTGTCTAGTATTGTACTAAATCGGATGACATATTGAAAATATGTGCGCTTTGGATGGAAAGAATACCGCACATGGTATACTATAAAGACATCAAGTTGAAATAAAGGAGATATGAATGCATGGAATTTCAAATTATAAAGGCGGATATGAGTCTGGATGAAGAGAAACATTATCTTGGACATGTAACGTTTTCGCTTGCGGGACATCAGACGCCATATGAAATTACTTTGTTCAGCAAAAAGCAAAATCAATGGGATTACTCTTTGAATTTCTCGGGTGATTCCGGCGTTGAAGAAGAGTTTTTGAAGGCTGACGAACTTCTTGAAGAAGATGATGACCTGTTTGACGCTTTAGTCGATGCTGCTCTTGATACCATGAAACAATAAAAAATGGCGATGTAAAGCCTGAAAGGCCTTGGGCAGAAAGGATGAAAGAACATGATATACGATGACAACGTCGTCCGGCGCTTAAAGCGACTCGAAGGGCAAATTCGCGGCGTGCTTCATATGATGGAAGAAGGCAAGGAATGCAAGGATGTCATCTCGCAGCTATCCGCTGTCCGGAGCGCTACCGACAAGGCCATGGCCTACATCGTGGCGGTGAATCTGGAACAATGCATTTTGGAAGAGCAAGCCAAAGGCAATGAAACCGGAAAGCTTGTGCAGGAAGCTGTTGAACTTTTGATCAAAAGCCGTTAGAAAAGGCTTCGCATATGGAGGCAGGGAGGTACCTTCCTGCTTTTAATTTGCTTGACGGCGGAACGAGGACGAAAGGGGAAGGCTCATGTTTTTTTACATCTTGACACTGGTTGTCGTCCTGATCGATCAAGGCTCAAAATGGTGGGTTCGCACTTTTATGGAGGTGGGAGAGCATCGTAGCGTTCTTGCTCCTTATCTCCATTTTGAATATTATCAAAATAGCGGTGCAGCGTTCAGCTCTTTTCAAGGATACGGCAAATGGTTTGCTTATTTGGCTCTGATTGTGGTTGGGGGCCTGATTTATTACCGGATCAAAGGGAAAATAAGCGGTAAGCTGATGGAGCTGGCTGCAGGATTATTGGCTGGAGGAGCCTTGGGAAATGCGTTCGACCGGTTGTTTTATGGCAAAGTGACCGATTTTATTGTCTGGGGATCAGGCTCGGGAATCATGAATATTGCCGATTTGGCCATAAACGCAGGCGTGTTGTTATTCATCATTGGCATGCTGCTGCGGAACTGGCGCGACAAAAGGTCTTCTTACTCTTTTAAATAAAGAAGGTCTATTAATAAAAGATGTTCAAGAGGGAGAGAAAAACATGCAAAATAACGATAAACCATCGGGCTTGGCCCGAATCATCAGGGAGAGAAGGTCTATCAAAACCGGCTACCGGAACATTCCGGTTCCGCAAGAGCTGATTCTGGAACTGCTTAATGATGCGGTGTATGCGCCAAACCATAAGCTGCGCGAGCCGTGGAGATTCATATTCGTGCCTACGGAAGCCAAGCAGCTATTTGCCCTTGAGATGGCACAGCAATATCCGGAGGATATGTTTGAGAATCGCCTCAAATACTTCAACGAACCGGATGCGTACCTGATCATCCTGATGACCGATAGCGATAATCAGAAACAAAAGGACGAGGATTTCGGCGCGGTCAGTTCGATGATCCAGAATTTTCAGCTGCTTGCGTGGGAGCGCGGGCTTGGCACCGTCTGGAAAACCAATCCGCATATCTATGATCCTAAGGTAAAGGAAATGCTTGGCGTACAGCAGGGAGAGCGAATTGCCGGATTTCTTCACCTGGGATTTTACAGCGATGTGCCGGAAGGCGCACCCAGGACGCCAGCTGAAGAGAAATTCACCGTGTATCAACCGAAATATGATCTGTAGCTCCCGCCTGACACGGGAGTTTTTATGTTACTTTGGCGGTTAGGAGGATCGCATACAGGTTTATTTTGGTTAGAATACTATTAGAGGTTGTTCAAAAAGTCCGCTTTTGATAAGAAAATCTAATCGAAGTTAATTCAAGGATGAGCGACCGTGATTCAGGGGTGGGTTTTCTTGCGATATAGAATTTCATCAGCGTAGCTGATAACGAATAAATTCTATATCTAACACGAAGTGAATCAAGAGGCGCATTCGGCATCGAATCTTGAATTCAGCCGGGCCTAAGCAGCTGCTTACGAAGTATGTTTCCTCCGGAAACATTTCAGGTGCTCACGTACCCACTACAGGCAGCTGCTTACGAAGTCGTTTTCTACGAAACCGTGTAGCTCCGCTCCTTGCGTCCCTGGCTTCATCCAACTGAAGCGTTTTGAAAAAACGCACATCGGAAGCATAAGCCAAAGCGTTTTGAAAAAACGCACATCGGAAGCAAATGCTTCGGTGCTGAAAACCGGCCTTTTTGAACACGTACTATTAGTCATTAGGTACTTAGTCGGAGGGATTTAATCTATGAAATCCAGATATTTAGCAGGAACTTCTCTTGCCGTCATGGGAGCAGGGTTTCTGATTACATTGATATTGCCTCAAAACTTGGGCGTCCGCTTGCTTCAAGGCGGTTTCGAGGCGGGTCTTGTGGGCGGCTTCGCCGATTGGTTCGCCGTGACGGCCTTGTTCCGCCATCCGATGGGCATTCCGATCCCGCATACGTCGCTTCTGCTCAAAAACCGCGATAAAATCGTCAACTCGCTCATTTCGGCTTTGGAAACGGAGCTGCTGAACAAGGAGAGCATTACCAAACGATTGCGGAAAATGAAACTTTTTCAAGGTTTGTCAACGGGACTTATGAAGCTGCTGTCCAGAAAAAAAATCCGGATGCGGATTGTCCACACGCTCAGCGAGGGGATCCGTCAAATTCCGCTCGAGAAAATAACGCCGTCTGTCCAGCAGTCTTTGGCCGGGTTCCTGCGCAGGCAGGATTTGTCCCCTATGCTTGAGGCGGCGTCCCGGCAGGCTTTCCGCAGCCAATTGGACGAGAAGGCGCTGAACTATGTGATCAATTTTGCGGGGAGATGGGTGAGCCGTCCGGAGAATGAATACATGCTGGGACAGCTTGCAAGCAGCAAACTGCAGGAAATTCAGCTTAGCGGCATGAAAGGATTCGCGCTGCAGGCAATGGTTGGCTTCCTCAGCGAAGAGAAACTCGGCAGCATCTTGAAAAATTTGATCCTGTCCTCCCTCCATGAATTATCGTATGAAGACAGCACTTTGCGGCAGCGGCTGTTGACGGAGGTTCGCCAGCAGGTGTCCGCATTTGCGGAAAATCCGGAGGTAGCGGAACGTTTGAAAATGTTGGTTGGCGATAAACTGGAGGACCCGGGCACAGAAGAGTGGATGCTCCGCAAGCTGGAAGAATTTAGAGCGCGCTTGCTGCTGATGCTTGAAGATGAGGAGAGAAGCGGCGGGCGGAACATCATCAAGCTTTTCCGTTGGGTTACGAACCAGCTGCGCGGGAAGGAAGAGATGATAGACCGCTGGGAGCAGGGCATCTTGTCCCTGATTGTACAGGGAGTAGAAGCCAACTACTACCGGATCGGGCTGCTGGTACGCGAAAATTTGGATCAAATGGATGACGAAGCTTTGGTGCAGATGCTGGAGGAGAAAGTCGGCAGCGATTTGCAGTGGATTCGGGTCAATGGGGCCATTTGCGGCTTTCTGATCGGTCTAGTGCTAACCGTCGTGCATTTATTGATCATTTAAAATACTTAAAAAAGCGGATGGGGAAGGAGTACGGAATGATGAAGAAAAATCGTCTGGGATCTTCAGAACTGTACGTTAGTGAAATCGGCTTGGGATGCATGTCACTGGGAACGGAGGAAAAAGAAGCTGTACGGCTGATTCACGAAGCGCTTGAACGCGGAATCACCTTCTTGGACACGGCGGATTTGTACGACGCGGGCCGGAATGAAGAGATCGTCGGCAAAGCACTGAAAGGCCGCCGCGGCGATGTCATTCTCGCCACTAAGGTTGGCAACCGGCGCATTCCCGGCAAGGAAGGCTGGAGCTGGGACCCGTCGAAAGCCTATATCAAGTCGGCGGTAAAAGAAAGCTTGCGGCGCCTTCAAACCGATTATATCGATTTGTACCAGCTGCATGGCGGGACGCTGGATGATCCGATCGATGAAACCATCGAAGCGTTCGAGGAATTAAAGCGTGAGGGAGTTATCCGTAGTTACGGCATTTCGTCCATCCGTCCGAACGTGATTCGAGAATACGCTAAACGTTCGAATATTGTATCGGTCATGAGCCAATACAGCATTTTGGACAGAAGGCCCGAAGAGGAGGTGCTGCCGTTGCTCGCAGAACAAGGGATTAGCGTTATCGCCCGCGGTCCGGTCGCATCCGGGGTACTCGCCGAAGCAGGGGCAGGTAAGACAGCCAAAGGTTATCTGGACCATGCGCCGGAAGAACTGGTAGAAATCCGCGGCAAGCTGGAGGCGTTTGTGCGCCCCGGACGCAGTATGTCGCAAACGGCGATCCGGTATTCCCTCGGCCATCCGGCGGTTGCGGCAGCCATTCCGGGCGCAAGCTCGGTGAATCAGCTCATCCATAACGCGGAGGCATCGGAATCGCCGGTTCTGAGCGTTGAAGAATTGGAGCAAATCCGCAAGATCAGCCGTGCAAATGTGTATACCGCACACCGTTAAAAAGAGCATCGAAAAAAGCCCTGTTAAAGCTTAAACGGGGCTTTTTTTGCACGTGTCGATCTATATAAATTGAACATAAGGAAAGACGGAGGAACATTTCACCCGGCTGCCTAAAATTTATGAAATCGCTATTCAATTTATATATTTTCCTATTTCCACGAAAGCTTCAAGGCTGCCATAAGATCCGCTTTTTGCTGCGATTGGTTCAGGTACAACTGTCCTTCCTCCACATGATCAATATATAAAATGCCGTTTAAATGGTCGATTTCATGCTGAATGCAGCGCGCCAGATAATCATGTCCTTCAAGGTATACCGTTTCGCCCGTTCGGGTTAAAGTTTTGATTTTGACGTATTTTGCCCGTTTCACGATCCCGGTATATCCAGGAAAAGAGAGACAAGCTTCAGGACCGGTCTGTTCGCCGTCCATTTCTAAAATCTCCGGATCAATCAGTTCGATAAGACCCTCGCCGCAATCCATCACGATCAATCTGCGCAAAATCCCGATTTGTGGCGCGGCAAGGCCTGCCCGGCCCTCCTCGGCGTACAGGGTATCAACCATGTCATCCAAAATTCTCAGAATCTTGGGCGTGATTTCCCGGACGGGTTTGGATTTTTTACGGAGTACAGGGTCTCCAAAAGGGAGTATTTCCTTTTCTGCCACTTTCTTTGCCTCCTGATCTAAATATTATGCGCCTTGAATGCGGGGCGGGGTGTGCACCCACAGATCATTGGGAGTACACTCCAGAGCAGTGCAGAGCGCATCCAAGGTATCGGCCTTCATTTGTTTCGGCTGTCCTCGCAGCAGCGCGCTGATGGAAGGAGGTGAGAGCTCAAACCCGGCTTTTTCTTTTAACAATCGAGCCAGTTCGGCACCGGACCAAATCCCTTTATCAGCCATGACCTGCCGAAGCATCCACACCAGCATGCTAACTTTGCCACCTTTCGCGCAGGCCACCTTTTTATTAGGTGCCGCCTAAATATTTTATGTGATACCTAATATATCATGGCCCGCCTGGAAGTACAATCGGCAATTGACAACATCAGGAAAATGAATTCTAATGATAGTTAATTTATGCCTTGGGAGGCTGGACGAATGACAAGGTTAGATGGAAAAAAGATACTGAAATTCACGGGGAGAATGATTGCAGCGATGCTTCTTATGCTGCTGGCGCTCTTCTTTGTGATACAGATCTTCACCGTTATCGTGTTATGGCTGGCTGATAAACCGGTATAAAACAAGTTAAAAAAAATAAGAACGTCAAATTTTTTTGAACGGTGGTAGAATCTTGCTCCTTTCTCCATGTATAATAGGCAATGATCCCAGTTTAGAAAGGATGTGCCATGAATGAAATTCAATGAATACAAATACGAGCGCCCGGATATCCAGCAAATCAAGGAGAAGTTCCAACAGTTGGTGCAAAACTTCGAGTCGGCCGAGCGGCTTGAAGACCAAGAAAAGGCAATGTCCGAAATCAATCACCTGCGCAGTGAAGTGGAATCGATGTTTGAAATTGTGACGATCCGCCATTCGGTCGATACCAACGATGCCTTTTATAAGGGTGAGCAGGACTACTTGGACGAGATTAGTCCTATCTATAAGGAATACATAACCGATTATTATCGCGCATTGGTCAATTCCAAGTTCAGAGCCGAGCTTGAAGCGAAGTGGGGAACCCAGCTGTTCCTGCTTGCGGAGATGGCGCTCAAATCTTTCAGCCCGGAGATCATTGAGGATCTTCAGCAGGAAAACAAACTTGCAACCGAATACGCACAATTGATCGCATCCGCCAAAATCCCGTTTGAAGGCGAAGAACGTACGCTGACTCAGTTGACGCCGTTTGAGCTTTCTACGGACCGTGATCTCCGCCGGAGAGCATCCGAGGCGAGATATCAATTCATGGCCGAGCATGAAGCGGATTTCGACCGCATCTATGACGAACTTGTCAAAACACGCACGCGCATGGCCCGCAAGCTGGGCTACAAGAACTTCGTTGAGCTCGCTTACGCCCGGATGAACCGCACCGATTACAATGCCGAGATGGTAGCCAATTTCCGCAAACAAGTGCTGGAACATATCGTTCCTGTCGCAACGAAATTGAAAGAACGCCAACGTGAACGCATCGGAGTGGACCGCCTGTATTACTATGATGAGAACTTCGCCTTCAAATCCGGCAATGCCACGCCTAAAGGCGATCCGGACTGGATTTTGGAACGCGGGGTGAAAATGTACTCCGAGCTGTCTCCGGAAGTGAATGAGTTTTTCGCTTTTATGGTCGACAACGGCCTGATGGACCTTGTAAGCAAAAAAGGCAAGCAAGGCGGCGGGTACTGCACGTTCATCAGCAAATACGGCGCTCCGTTCATTTTCTCCAACTTCAACGGAACTTCCGGCGACATCGATGTGCTGACACATGAAGCTGGCCATGCTTTCCAAGTGTATTCCAGCAGACATTTCGAGATTCCGGAATACCACTGGCCTACTTACGAATCGGCCGAAATCCATTCCATGAGCATGGAATTCTTTACTTGGCCTTGGATGAATCTGTTCTTCGAGGAAGATACGGACAAATACAAATTCGATCATTTGAGCAGTGCGCTGCTGTTCGTGCCTTACGGCGTATCCGTCGACGAATTCCAGCATTTTGTGTATGAGAATCCAGACGCGACTCCGGCAGAGCGGAAGCAGGCATGGCGCGAGATCGAGAAAAAATATTTGCCGCACCGCAATCACGGGGATAATGATTATCTGGAGCGCGGCGGTTTCTGGCATAAGCAGGGCCATATTTTCCAATCGCCGTTCTATTACATCGATTACACGCTTGCACAGCTGTGCGCATTCCAATTCTGGAAGCGGATGAACGAAAACTGGGAGTCTGCCTGGGCAGATTACCTGAAGCTTTGCCAGGCGGGGGGAAGCAAATCGTTTACGGGTTTGGTTGCCTACGCCGGATTGAAATCTCCATTCGAAGACGGATGCGTCGCTTCCGTGATCGGAGAGATCGAAAGCTGGCTGAATCAAGTGGATGATAAAGTTCTGTAAAATGATCAATCTTTAAGTTCCGACGTCTGTCCTTGATCCCGAGGGCAGGCGTTTTTTTTGAATTTTTCGGGATTCAGCAAGTGTCGAAGCTAGCCGCTTTCGAACGGATATAATGATGGATGCAGGAAAAACTATTGACAAGGGTCAAAATTAGATTTAAGCTTGCGAAGTAATCAAATAGACCTCGTTAGGTGAGGCTCCTATATAAACACAGGCCACTGCCCAGAAATATCGAAAGATGCCCATGGGTTGAACAGGGATTGCCGGATTAAGGCTTTTCATAATGTGGCTAAGAGTCGAAAGCGTCTCTTTACGTTGTATAGTGCCAAAACTCGACTAGGGGGAGACGGAAGCTTTTTTCGTATGCTTTGATGGCCCTCTATGGAGGGCTTTTTATTTTGAAAAAAAGGGGGGGGATACTCATGGAAGGGAGTACGAGCCGAAGTTGTTTCACAAAATGTCTTTTTATATGTAATAAAGAGAAGGAACGGCGTTCCCTGGGACCTCCCGTGTTTTTGCTTTGCCCCCACTCTGCCTAGGGACAGGCAGGGGTGTTTCAGCCGGGTAATTATTGCATACAGGAATCCCATAAGATGGACGTCAACTCTTTCTCTATAGAAGGAGTTTTTTATTTGAGTGCATATGTAAGGAAAGGAATGCAGGTCATATCCGTAAAAGATAAGCGGGATTCGTGTTTATTCAGCCAGGATGCCGGCATTAAAGTCATGGAGGTGGAAACGTGGATACTGCTAACCGGAATCGAGTACTAATCGTGGAAGACGAAGACAATATTAGACGTTTCATTTCGATAAATTTATCACAAACGGGATTTGAAGTAAACGAGGCGGCAACGGGAACGGAAGCGCTGCAGAGCTTTAGTGATAGTCGCCCGGATATTATCGTTTTGGATATTATGCTGCCGGATGTCGACGGATTTGAAATTTGCCGAAAATTGAGAAAGGCGGATGCTTCGGTCATCATTGTTTTTTTAACGGCGGCAGGTCAGGATTTGGACAAAATCAAAGGACTGGAGATCGGGGCCGACGATTATATCGTCAAGCCGTTTAATCCGCTGGAGCTTGTTGCAAGGATCAATGCAATATTGCGCCGTACGGCTGTGTCCTTGAAGCCGCAAAAACTTACGCTTGAATCCGGGCCGTTCCGGATGGAGTTGAATTCGAACAAAATGTATAAACATGACGCTCTCATAGAGCTGACGCCAAAGGAATTCCAAATGATCAGAGCCTTTCTGGAACATCCCGATACGGCATTATCCAGGAATGAACTGCTGAATCTCGTATGGGGAGAGGATTTTATCGGAGATCCTAAAACAGTGGATGTCCATGTGCGGAAATTAAGAGAGAAGCTCGAAGATGACGACTCCAAACCGCAGTGGATCGAAACGGTATGGGGACTTGGCTACCGCTGGAGAAAGGACGATTGAAGGCATGAGCATTCAAAAAAGACTAGTTGGAAGTTATTTGGTGGTTATCTCTATTACGGTGCTCATTCTTGAAATTTTCCTTATTGTTTCCGTAAGATATTATTATTTTCATAATATTGAGCGGGTCCTGATGAATCAAGCGGAATTATCCGCTTCTTTTTTTCAGCAATATTTTGCGGAGGAGGACCTTGAGAAACAATCGGAACGGCTGCTCCAAGGCTTTACCACTCATTCCGATGCGCAGGTGCAGATCATGGATTCAAGTGGACGGCTGCTGCAGGACTCCACCGGACTCGATTTCGGCAGCTTAATGACACCGTATCCCGATGTGCAGGCGGCAATAGCGGGACAGCCCGAAAGTTGGAAAGGAAAGGATTCGGGCACCCGTGAACCTGTCCTTGCGGTTTCTTATCCGTTAAAAGCTCATAACATCACCGTAGGGGCAGTCAGGTTCGTTTCTTCATTAACCGGAACCATATCGACGATAAATCATATTGCATGCCTGCTGCTTGGCGTAGGCCTGCTTGTTGTTGCGATCGTTACCATACTAGGATTATTTCTGTCCGGAACCATCACCAGATCCATTCAGGATTTGAAACAAGCCGCAGACCGAATGACAGAAGGCGATTTCCGCATTAACGTACATAAACGTTACCGGGATGAGCTGGGTTCATTGGCAGATACTTTAAACAAGATGGCAAGCAGAATCGTACAAAGCGAACAGCTTAAAAATGATTTTATTTCATCTGTATCGCATGAATTGCGGACGCCGCTCACCTCGATCAAAGGCTGGGTCATTACGCTCAAAGCCAGCGGGGACGGAAATCAGGACTTGCTGCATGAGGGGCTGGACATCATTGAATCCGAAAGCGACAGACTGGGTCGGATGGTGGATGAGCTGCTGGATTTCTCCAAATTGGACAGCGGAAGGATAACGCTGGACTTGAAACCTGTGCAGCTGGCCGACTTGCTGCATCATATTGGCAGACAGCTTGGCCCAAGGGCCGCACGGCAGGGTGTTTCCCTTCACATTCAAGCAGATGAAATGCTTCCAATCATCCAAGCTGACGAGAACCGTTTGAAGCAGGTATTGATCAATTTGATTGATAATTCGCTTAAATTTACGGATGCTCCCGGATCTATTACTGTAGAAGCCTGCACTGCACCAGGGCATGTTATTGTTAGCGTTGCGGATACGGGTACGGGAATATCGGAGGGGAATTTGGCGAACGTGCTTCAGAAATTTTACAAGGGAGATCCGCATGCGACAGGCAGCGGTTTGGGCCTGGCTATATCGGATCAGATCGTTAAACTGCATAAAGGCGAATTGCAGATCGCCAGTACGGAGGGACAAGGAACGAAAGTCCAAATTCGGCTGCCGATATAAGGATCATGAATTTTAACTATTTCATAACCACTTTATGTTTCCGGAAAGATATGATTATAAATAAGCTTGCAAGCGGGGGAGTAGGTGAGCAGGAGTGCCTAGAAAGTTCATGGGAACCAAAATTGTATCGACAATCATTTTATTGCTGCTTGGAGGATGCGGAGTACCGTCAACCCCGGTCGATTTGATTGAACCTCCATTACCGGAGACAAGCCTTCAAAATAAGGACATCGTTCATGATTTCATCAAAATGCTGCCGCACAAGGCACAGATCCTGGCGCCAATGGAAGAAAACAGAGGAAGCGATGTTTCGTTTGGCGATCTTGACGGAGACGGGATTGACGAAGCCGTCATCGTTTATGAAGAGAAAAACAAAACAGGGAAAATGCTTAAAGCTGCATTATTCAGGAAGCATCAAGAAGAATGGCATAAGGTCACGGAGGTTGATGGTTTCGGGTACGGGCTGGATTATGCCGGGATTTTGGATATCAATCATGACGGCCGTTCCGAGCTTGCCCTTGGCTGGTCCCTGGGGGAAGCGGGGAATGGCCTGGATATATATGGATGGCAGGATGACAAACTGAAGCTGCTGTCCAAGAAGGTGTACCAAGGCAAATTGGAGCTGGAATAAACATTCGCACCATACGGCAGGCAAACCGGGAGGTGTTCTATGCATTGAACGAAAAAAGAAAAGGCCGCCCGGACTTTCTGCTTCTTTTTTTGACTTTTTTTCTTGTAGGCTTTGGTTTGATTATGATATTTAGTGCAAGTTATCCGATTGCGATCGCGAAGCATGATTATTCGTGGCATTATGTCATGAAACAAGGGATATTCGCGTTTTTCGGATTATTTCTGATGTTCGTTTTTATGTCTGTTCCCCTTGAACGTTGGAAGAAGGCCTCGCCTCTTCTGCTGCTGCTTACGCTGCTGATGCTTGCTTTTGTATTAGTCCGGAGCGGAGATGTCAACGGAGCCAGACGTTGGTTTGCTTTGGGAGGTTTTACGCTGCAGCCGTCCGAATTGGCCAAGCTGACTGTCATCGTATATTTGGCAACAATCATCAGCCGAAAAGGGGAGCAAATCCGCGATTTCCGCAGAGGTCTGATTCCTGTTGTGACGGTGGTCGGACTCATCTTGCTGCTTGTCCTGAAGCAGCCGGATTTCGGCACGGTTTTGATTCTGGCCGGTATGGCTGTAACCATCCTGCTCGTTGGCGATGCGGATCTTCGTCATCTTTTTCTGCTTGGTTTGTCTCTGGTTCCGATCTTTTTGTATCTGGCGTTTAGCAAAAGCTATCGCCTCAATCGGATCAATTCTTTTCTGAGTCCGTTTGATGACCCGGAAGGATCCGGCTATCAACTGATCCAGTCGCTTGATGCTTTTAAGCATGGGGGATTTACCGGGACTGGAATCGGCCACAGCATTCAGAAGATTTTTTATTTGCCTGAGGCGCATACCGATTTTATTTTTGCCGTCATCGGGGAGGAATTGGGTTTTGTTGGCACGTCATTGCTTATTATCACATTTTTTCTTTTTATTTGGCGAGGATTTCGCGCTGCTTTAAAGAGTAACGATTTTTACGCATTAATGCTCGGAATTGGAATCGTGATGATGATATTTTTGCAATTCCTGCTCAATGTCGGAGCTGCTGTCGGCGTGCTTCCTATTACGGGGGTGCCGCTACCCTTCATCAGTTATGGGGGATCTTCGCTAGTTTTATGTTTAGCCAGCACCGGCATCCTGCTTAACATTTCGCGTGCCAGCCATCCCAAACGTCAAGAGAATCGCAGAAATTCAAAAAAGTAGGGGTTGCCCGCTTATGATTAACTTCCGTCTTCTTTCAAAACTGGATAAGTCCACGTTGTTTATCGTTTGCTGCCTTGTTGCCATCGGGACGGTTGCGGTATATAGAGCCACAGAGGGCACGCATTTGGAAGGCCTTCATATGAGCAATATTTATCTTTTCGCCGCATTTTGCATTCCGATGCTGGGTTTGTCCATATTGGATTATCGGATTTTACTCGGCAAGCTGTCTTATATTTTATATGGAATCGGCATCGGGATGCTTGTTCTGGTCAAGTTTGCCGGAGAGAATATAAACGGGGCGGCCCGTTGGCTCAATATCGGACATTTTCAGCTCCAGCCTTCCGAATTGGCCAAAATCTTCACCGTTCTGCTGATTGCCCATTTATTGGGAAAGAGGGAAGGACGGCAGCTTCGTTTTGTACAGGATTTATTGCCGATCGGCTGTGTTTTCTTGATTCCCTTTATTCTGATTATGGATCAGCCGGATTTAGGTACCGCGCTTGTATTTTTGGGGATTGTACTCAGCATGCTGTGGATTGGCAACATTCGTTCCATTTATATGATTTTGTTCATTGGGATGGTCATTTTAATCATTTGTACCGTTCTTTGGCTCTATTATGCGAATTACGAATTGTTGTCGAAGATCGTGGAACCCCACCAAATGTCGAGAATCCAAACATTTCTTGATCCGACCAGCGATCCTGATAAATCCTGGCATGTGAAAAATGCCATGAAAGCGATCGGCACGGGCGGATTAAGCGGAAGCGACGGGGCTTATGTACGCAAAGGATTTATTCCTTACGTGTATTCGGATTCCATATATGTGGTGATCGGCGAGGAATTTGGCTTTTTAGGTTCCTCCGTGCTGCTGATCCTTTATTTGGCGCTTGTATACCGCATGATTCATGTTTCGATGGAGAGCAAAGAGCTATCCGGAACTTATATTGTGGTCGGTTTTATCGGCATGTTGGTTTTTCAAGTTTCCGTTAATATCGGCATGCATATCGGTATTTTGCCGTTGACAGGCATATCTTTGCCGTTTATCAGTTACGGGGGCAGTTCTTTGCTTACCAACATGATAGCGATCGGATTGATTCTGAGCGTCAACGCCCATCATGATGAAGCAACCTGGCGCAATCACGACCTGTCAAAAACGGAGAAAACGGAAAGTGTACCGATAACGAAACGATTGATGCAATTGGGCAAAAACAAAAATGCATGAATGAACCGTCTATTTAAGCAAAAGAGAAACCGTCTTTGGGTCAAAATGAGTCATATCTCATGAGGGCCTAAGGAACGGTTTTTTTGTGCTTTATAAGTGTATCGATTTTTCTATATTTTGCATATTTACGGTTATTGAGGAATAGACTTGTCTCACAAACATTCCTTTATTAAAGGTATGGAGCGGTTTTGCAATTCATGGATGATCACAGGAAAGAGAGGTGGAAAAGCGGATGAAAGATCCCATATTTGAAGGGGAAGCAGCAATTACCGGCATCGGTACAAGCATTCCGCCGAATAGGCTGGAACAGCATGAAGTGTTTCAAAGAATTGAAGAATCCTGTCAGACCGATGAGCATGTCATGCGCTGGGCCCGTAGAATCTTCAGGCAATGCGGAGTAGATACGCGTTATACCTGCGAGCCTGATTTTTTGGCGGAAGCGGGAACATGCCGCTATATGCCGGGCGAGGATGGGAGATTGGTTCCGACGACTTCGGAGCGCATGGAGTTGTACCGGAAAGAATCCGTTCCTCTTGCCCTGAAGGCAGCTGAGGAAGCGCTTGCCGATGCCCGGCTGGATCCTGCCGCCGTCACGCATCTCATCACCGTCAGCTGTACCGGACAGTTCCTGCCGGGGCTGGACGCGAGGTTGGTCCATGAGCTTGGATTATCCTTACGGGTGAACCGGATCCCGTTAATATTTCAAGGCTGCAGTGCTGGTCTGAAAGCTATACAGCTGGCCAAAAGCATTGTTGAAAGCGATGCAACCCACGTCGTTCTGGTCGTCTGCGTCGAGCTTTGCACGATTCATTTTCAGCCGCCAAGCTCGCGGGAAGCGCTGTTTGGCGCTTCGTTCTTCGGTGACGGAGCCTCGGCCTGCATCGTCCGCAGCGTTTCAAATGGCGAGGAGCATATGTTTCGATTGGGAAAAGGACAGTCGGTACTCATTCCTGGCTCTGAAGCGGAAATGACCTGGAAGGTGGGCGATCAAGGATTTGATCTCTTTTTATCGCCTGCGATTCCGAAGCTGCTCCGCACTTTTTTGCGGGAGGAAGTCCAGCATCTGCTGGATGGCCGGACTTTGCCGCATCTGTGGGCCATTCATCCGGGAGGAAGAGGGATCGTCGACGCCGTGCAGGACATGTTTGCCTTGGATGATTCTCAGGTCTTCTTTAGTCGCGAGGTTTTGCGGCGTTACGGAAATCTATCCTCAGCCACGATTTTGTTTGTATTGAAACAGATGAGGGAGAACCTTATTTTGCATGGTGAAAATCAGGCCCATGGAATATCGCTTGCATTTGGCCCGGGATTGACCGCTGAACTGCTCGCTTTTTCTTATGCTGCAAATACGGAAATGCTTGAGGTCTCCGGAAAAGATGCTGCCTATGTTTAGGGATCTAAGCCATCGATCGGTTAGGGCGGAATATATGGATGATTTCAGTTCCGGAGGTGAGGAGCTCTCCGAGGCGCTGCGGCATCTGCGCAGGCTGAACCGGATATTTGGCGCATCTGCGCCGCTTCTGTACGGCATCAATGAACTCTGGGAGCGCTCAGGCCGTCCGACGAGGCTGCATGTGATGGATATAGGGGCCGGTTCCGGAGAAATAAACCGCGGTTTGCTCCGCTGGGCCGATCGAAACGGCATTCAAATGCGCATAACGTTGGTGGACATGACTGAGGAAGCGTGCGTGGAGGCCCGGGTGCTTTTCAAGGATGAACCAAGAGTGAAGGTGCTTCGGAGCAATGTGTTTGAAACTCAGGAAGAAGCTGCCGATATTCTAATCTCTTCACAATTTCTGCATCATTTTGCGGATGAAGAGCTGCCGGAGGTAACCGGCCATATGCTGCGGTCCTCCAAACTTGGCGTGGTTATCAGCGACATTCACCGGCATTGGATCTCCTGGTCTGCGGTTTGGCTTGTGACTCGGCTGATTTCGGCCAACCGCTACATTCGCCATGACGGCCCGCTTTCAGTCGCCAAAGGTTTTTGCGCCAAGGACTGGAATCAGCTTGGCCAGGCGCTGGGTAAACGCGGAAACTATCATTTGAAATACTCTTGGAGGCCCCTGTTCCGGTACAGCGTTGTGATTTCCAAGGAGGCAGAGTTTTAGAAAACGGATATTTTAAATTTGTGCGTGTTCAAAAAGGTCGGTTTTTTCAGCACCGAGAAGATTGGATAAAGCTAGGGACGAAAGGAGCGGAGCGTACGTAGTGGGTACGTGAGCACCTGAAATGTTTCCGGAGGAAACATACTTCGTAAGCATTCGCTTAGGCCCGGCTGAATTTAAGATTCGATGCGAAAGCCAACTTCCCGATTCACTTCGTGTTAGATATAGAATTTATTCGTTATCAGCGTAGCTGATGAAATTCTATATCGCAAGAAAATCTACCTCTGGATCGCGGTCGCTCATCCTTGAATTACTTCGATCGGTTTTCTTATCAAAAGTGAACTTTTTGAACAACCTCTAGATGGGGAGGGGCAGCGGATGCCTGACGCAGTGGTAATTGGGGGAGGCCTGGCCGGGAGCAGTCTGGCGATCCGCCTCGCGCACCTCGGATGGAAAACCTTGTTGCTGGATCGTCAAACTTTTCCGCGCCATAAAGCTTGCGGCGAATTCCTGTCGCCGGAAACCCAAGGGATATTCAAGAAGCTTGGCGTTCTGGAGCTGCTAGAAGAATTAAACCCTGCGCGAATCGTGAATACGCGTATCGGATTCAGGCATGGCGGGCTTGTCGAAGCGAAGCTGGACGAACCTGCATGGGGCCTTAGCCGCTATGCCTTGGATACCGTGATGCTGCAGGCGGCGGAAGATGCCGGGGTGTCTGTATGCACGGGCACATCGGTTTCCAGCGTTGTCGCCGAAACAGGAGGTTTCCGAATCGGAATCCGAAGCGGCGGCTTCTCTGAAGTGCTGCATGCCCGAACCGTTTATGCGGCTTGGGGCGCGCATCCGCGCACAGATCTGATTGCTAAAGCGCCTGGACTGGGAGGTAAAGGAAGGCAGGCCTATATTGGGCTTAAAGCCCATTTCAGCGGCATACGTCTTGACGAAGCCGTAGAGCTTTATTTTACTCGCGGCGGTTATGTCGGAATATCATCGGTGGAGAACGGGCTGGCGAATGTTGCAGCGCTTTTGCCGCTTGAGTGGGCACGAGGGAAAGGCAACTCCGTATCGGAGCTTTTAAAATCAGCTGCGGCGGAGAACAAACGCTTATCGGAGAGACTGAGCGGAGGACTTATATTGCCTGATACCCAGGTGTCATGCGCACCCGTTCACTTATCTGCCAAATGTCATGCCTGGGGCATTATTCCCCAAGTGGGCGATGCAGGCGCGATGATCCCGCCGTTATTCGGAGACGGAATGTCATCCGCGCTTCGTTCCGCAATCAGATGCGCTTCTTATGGAGATCGCTTTCTCCGGGGCATGATATCGATGGATGCCTGGAAGACGGCCTACCGCTCAGATATGCATAAGGAATACGCCGCCATATTACGGTGGGGACATTTATTGCAGACCCTCGGCCATATGCCGGTCGTCCCGCGAATATGGACAGCCGGAACCCGGCTATTTCCGCAGCTGGCCAGATTTATGGTTCGGGCAACCCGGTTAAACGGGAAAACTCCGCTGCTATAAGGAGACAGGGATATGGGAAAAATGGAGATTCACTTCATTAAACGCTTTCCGGGTATGATCTTGTTATGCTGGACAGCGTTTTTTGTTGTTTTCGGATCTTTGTCCGTCCAGCTTCCGTCCGCCGTTCAAGGTCCCGGTTTATACACGCATGGAGCCTCGCATGAGGTTCAGAAGATTTTGGAGGAACGCTTGGGCATCCTTCCCGAACCGATCATCATACTCTTTAATAAGCAAGCCGAAGTGAAACAAACCATGTTTGAACAAGCTATAGGCAATACGCTGCATAGCATAGGCCGGTTGAACGGCATGACGTTCTTGATGTCACCGCTGGACCATCCGGAGCTTATGAACGATGATGCCGCTTATGCCCTGATCGGGTTCGGGAATTCTCCGGAACAACAGCAGGCAATTTCCAAGCAAATTCGCCGTCTGCTGCCGGAATCGGAGGGCATTAGCGTCCAGCTTACCGGTAAAACGATCATCCAGGAGGATGTGAACAAATCGAGCATGCATGATTTTATGGTGGCGGAACGCATAGGGATTCCGGCGGCCTTCATCATTCTGCTGCTCGCTTTTGGAGGCATTTTATATGCCCTCATTCCAGTACTTATGGGATTGCTGACTGTTTCCGCCGCAATGGGACTGACGGTGGTCATCAGCCGTATTTGGGGTTTGGAGCTGTCCAACTTCATCCTGAATGTCATCCCAATGACGGGTCTTGCGCTCAGCCTTGATTTTGCTTTCATCATCACCAGCCGTTTCCGGGAGGAGATGGGCAAGGGCGCCAACCCGGAGGAAGCGCTCCGCGCCACATTAAGTACCGCCGGCAGGGCGGTTTATTTTTCAGCGGTTTGCGTGGCATGCGGGTTAATAGGCGTCTCCTTCATTCCGATGCCGATGTTTGAAAGCGCAGCCTTATGCTCGCTCATTGTTGTCATTTTGGCGGCCGCGATCAACCTTAGCTTGGTTCCGGCACTGCTTGTATTGATGTCGCCGCTCATCAGACGAAGCCGCAGCGCAGTAAAATTGCCCGGGCCCAGCTATAAGTTGTGGTTATTCTGGGCTGACCGGGTCATGCGAAGGCCGCTGCAGGTGATGGGGGCCGCCGGCCTTATGCTTCTCGTTTTGCTCCTGCCGGCGTTTGGGCTGGTCACAGAAGTTCCGGATGCAAGTTCACTTCCGGCGGCTGCCGAATCCAGACAGGCCGAAGAGACGATCCGAGCCCGTTTTCAGATGGAAGGAAAGTCGGAAGTGCTCGCCGTACTCCTAGCGGCAGGAAATTCATTCACGCAGACAGAGCTGCAGGCAGCTTCCGATTGGTTCAAAGAAGTGAATCATGATGTTTCCGTCATCAGCGTCAAACCATTGTCAGGGCTGCGGAGCGGCCAATCAAATGAATCGGCATTAGGGGACCTTGCTGTATTCCGAATTACATTAACGGGCAAGCCAGGCTCTGCGGAAGTCCATCAGTGGCTGCGGGATGCTGAACAAAAAGCTGCCCGCTCAGGGGTCCGCATTTGGCTTGGCGGAGAAGCCAAATCCATACAGGAAGTCAAAGATGCAGTTGCGCATTCACTTCCCAATATGCTGGGATTTATCGCTATTTCCAATCTATTGGTACTGTTGATGGCTTTCCGTTCGTTCCTGATCCCGCTAAAAGCATTTATGATGAATATACTCAGCATCTTGGCTTCTTTTGGCGTGTTGGTATTGGTGTTTCAAACGGGGAGCACCGGCCTGCCACCGGAGAAGATCGCCATTATGGTGCCGGTATTCGTTTTTGGTCTGGTATTTGGCGTAAGCATGGATTATGGAGTGTTTTTACTGTCGAGGATGTCTGAAGCATTTGAGGAAACAGGGGATGCTGATGAAGCGATCCGCCGTGGCATGGCCGCGACGGGAAAGATTATTACTTCGGCGGCGGCCATTCTCATAGCGGTTACATTACCGTTTGCATTCGGCGAGGTGGTAGGAGTCAGGCAGCTTGGCGTCGGAATTGCATCTGCCGTTCTGATCGATGTGACCTTGATTAGGCTGCTGCTGGTTCCATCGCTGATGAGGCTGCTTGGGCATTTGAACTGGTGGATGCCGCGCTGGCTCCTTTTACTGCTTCCGAACCAGCGCCGAAATTGATTTTCCGATTGTTACTTGCGGAGCAGCACCTGATCGATATGATGATCAGAACCTTTTTTGATGATGAGTCGGGCACGTTCCTTCGTTGGCAAAATATTTTCATGCAAGTTTTTGGCGTTGATATCCTCCCAAATTTTCTCCGCCGTACGAGCGGCTTCTTCCTTGGAGATCGACGCATATTTGCGAAAATAGGAGCGGGGATCCTTAAAGGCCGTATCCCGGAGCATTTGAAATCTTTCAATATACCAATTGCGGATATCTTGTTCGTCCGCATCGATGTAGATAGAAAAATCAAAAAAATCGCTGACGAAAGTCGGCTCCTGCGTATTCACCTGCAGCACGTTGATGCCTTCCACGATCAAAATATCCGGCTGATCCACAAGCTGTGTCCGGTCGTTCAGCACGTCATAAGTCAAGTGGGAATATACAGGAACATGCAGGGCCGGCTCTCCCGACTTGACGCTGCTGATAAAATGCATCAGCTTGTTGATATCATAGCTTTCAGGAAAGCCTTTGCGGTTCATAATGCCTTTGGCTTCAAGCACATCGTTGGGGTACAGGAAGCCGTCGGTTGTCACCAAATCGACCTTGGAATGTTCCGGCCAGCGCGACAACAGCGTTTGCAGCAGTCTGGCAGCCGTGCTTTTGCCTACCGCAACGCTGCCGGCAATCCCGATGACAAACGGAGCCTTGGGCGTAGGCGTGTTGAAGAAAGAATTCATTTTCGATTGAAGCTGCATAAAGGTAGTCGCGTACAAATGAATAAGCCGAGCCAGTGGAAGATACACCTTCGTCACTTCTTCGATCGAAATTTTTTCGTTTAACCCCTTTAATTTCTCGAATTCTTCCTCCGAAATGGAAAGGGGAGGAAGATCGCGGGACATGGCCCATGCAGTCCGGTCAAATTCATAATACGGGGAATATGTATTGTTCATAATAAGCTCTCTTTCTATCCAGGCTTACAATCCGGAAATCCGAAGCAAACAATGCCGTTTTGTATGGCGGCGGGACAAGCCAGCATCCGCAAAATATATATTCAGGAAAATAAGCCGACTGGACGTTTTTGTCTCAGATTTTGTTATACTGATAGAGACGGAAAATTCCGCAGTTACTATCTTAACATGTAAACAGCGCCGGAAAAAGCATATCTTCTGCAGCAGCAGGAAACGAGGAAGTTGATCGCAGCATGACTTTGTTCTGCGAAAGTTGAGTTTATCAGTACCGATTATAGAGATATAGAGACGGGTGAACAGAAAAATGGATATCGAAAAACAACGGTTATCGATTGAAGCAGCAAGACTTTACTACCAGTCGGATTTCAGCCAGCAGGAGATCGCGCAGCGGCTTGGCGTGTCCCGGCCAACGGTGTCCCGCCTGCTGCAGTTTGCGAAGGAACAGGGTTACGTCAAAATCGATATCGTAGATCCGCATGAGGATTTGAACGTGCTGTCTAAGAAACTGCAGAGCAAATTTGGATTGGATACGGTTCAGGTATGTTATTCGCCGCTGAACACATATGAAGAGATCAAAAAGCATGTTGCCAAACGGACGGCAGAATATCTGATCGAGACGGTCCAGGACAAAGACATAATTGGCGTGACTTGGGGGACGACCATGTATGCGGTTGCCCGGCAGCTTGAACCCCAAAACGTTAAAGGCGTCGAGGTCGTCCAGCTCAAAGGAGGCGTCAGCCATTCCCACGTCAATACGTATGCGGCGGAAACCGTGAACCTGTTTGCGGAAGCCTTTAATACCGTTGCCAGATATTTGCCGCTGCCGGTCATTTTCGATAATACGGATGTCAAACGGATCGTTGAAGAGGACAGGCATATCAGCCGGATTATCGAGCTTGGCAAACAAGCCAATATCGCGGTTTTTACGGTAGGAACGGTGAAAGAAGACGCACTCTTGTTTAGATTGGGTTATTTTAATGAAGACGAGCAGAATTTACTCAAAAAGAACGGGGTAGGGGATATTTGCTCCCGCTTTTTTGATAAAAACGGCAATATTTGCAGCGAGGAAATAAACAACCGTACGGTTGGCATCGATCTGCCTGAGCTCCGGAAAAAGGATAAGTCTATTTTGGTGGCGGGCGGGCAGCGCAAGGTCGAGGCAATCAAGGCTGCTTTGGCCGGGAAATACGCCAACATTTTGGTGACGGATCAATTTACTGCGCAATCCTTGTTAGCTTGAGAAGACATAAAATCTGTCATAAGTACATATGGCAGATTTTTTTTGCGCAAAATAGCTTGTACAGGTCACGAATCATTTTCACAAATCGTTCATGAACATAATTTCAATAGTGTGTTTACATATGTTCAAACGGGTGTTATGATAGTTCTGCAAATACAAAGATAGAATGAATCCTGCATGCAAACCGCCCGGTTCATTCTATATATAAAGCCCTTTCAAATTGTGAGAATTGGATAAACAAAGGGTAATTATTTTGTGAAGGAGATGGTATGAATGGCTAATCAGTCTGATCTTGCGGGCATGATCGATCATACGTTGCTTCGCGCAGACGCTACGCAAAGCGAACTCGCCAAATTAACCGAGGAAGCGAAGAAATACGAATTTGCTTCTGTATGCGTAAACCCGACATGGGTAAAATACGCGGCCGAGCAACTACAAGGAACGAAGGTAAAAGTATGTACCGTCATCGGCTTCCCACTGGGAGCAACAACTTCTGACGTCAAAGCATTCGAAACCAAAAATGCGATTGAAAATGGCGCCGGCGAAGTCGATATGGTGATCAACATCGGTGCATTGAAAGACAAGCAGGATGATTTCGTAGAGCAGGACATTAAAGCCGTGGTTGATGCCGCAGCAGGCAAAGCGCTTGTCAAAGTGATCATTGAAACTTGCCTGCTTAGTGACGAGGAAAAAGAGCGTGCTTGCCGTTTGGCGGTAAAAGCGGGAGCCGATTTCGTAAAAACGTCCACGGGATTTTCGACCGGAGGCGCTACGCCTGAAGATGTACGGTTGATGCGTCAGACGGTTGGTCCGAATGTTGGAGTTAAAGCTTCCGGCGGCGTCCGCAGCCTCGAAGACATGAACAAAATGATCGAAGCCGGCGCAAACCGGATCGGTGCAAGCTCCGGCGTTAAGATTATGGAAGGCGGACAGGCTGCAGGTTCTTATTAAACCGGTACAGCCCAATAACCTGCCGTTTGAAAAAAGCGGGGATTGCAAGATCCCGCTTTTCTATGAAACCTTTGGAAGCGCTTATATCAAAGCATTTTCATGACGGGATTAGAATTAATCCTCAACAAATTACAGACACAGGGAGACAGCCATGAAATATTTGATTGCGGTATTAGGTTTACTCGTCGTGTTTGCACTGTCATTCGTTGCCAGCAATAACAAACGTGGTATTCGCTATCGCCCCATTATCGTGATGGTTATCCTGCAGCTGATTCTGGCATTTTTCTTGCTGAATACGGTTGTCGGAACCGTGCTGATTAAAGGATTTTCCGATATATTCAACAATTTGCTTTTATATGCGGCTGAAGGCATCAATTTCGTCTTTGGCGGCATTGCGAATGAGGGACAAGCTCCGTTCTTCCTGAATGTGCTGCTGCCGATTATCTTCATCTCGGCCCTGATCGGGATTTTGCAGTATGTCAAGATACTTCCGATTATTATTCGTTTCATTGGACTTGTGCTCAGCAAAATTAACGGCATGGGCAAGCTTGAATCTTACAATGCCGTTGCGTCGGCCATTTTGGGCCAATCCGAAGTGTTCATCTCCGTCAAAAAGCAAATCGGACTTTTGCCGAAGCATCGTTTATATACCCTTTGCGCCTCGGCCATGTCCACAGTGTCGATGTCGATTGTCGGCGCCTACATGACGATGATCGATCCCAAATATGTCGTTACGGCACTGGTATTGAACCTGTTTGGCGGTTTTATCATCGCATCCATCCTGAACCCGTATAAAGTTACTCCTGAAGAGGATCAGCTGCAGGTACAGGAGGATGGCGAGAAGCAATCTTTCTTTGAAATGCTTGGCGAGTATATTATGGACGGCTTTAAAGTTGCCATCACCGTTGCGGCGATGCTGATCGGTTTCGTGGCGCTGATCGCCATGATCAACGGCATCTTTAACGGCATCTTCGGCATTACGTTCCAGGAAATGCTGGGATACGTATTCGCACCGTTTGCATTTGTAATGGGTGTGCCTTGGAAGGAAGCTGTCGACGCGGGCAGCATCATGGCAACCAAAATGGTGTCCAACGAATTTGTCGCTATGCTGGATTTGGGCAAACATACCGCCATGTCCGCACGGGCAACCGGCATCGTATCCGTCTTCCTGGTCTCGTTTGCGAACTTCTCTTCGATCGGCATCATTGCCGGCGCTGTGAAAGGGCTGCATGAAAAGCAGGGGAATGTCGTCGCACGTTTCGGTCTTAAGTTGCTGTATGGAGCAACGCTTGTCAGCGTTCTATCCGCAACGATTGCCGGCGTGTTTCTATAATCGCTTGGTATGAGTTATACTCAAATCGAAGGAGTGATTACAAATGGCAGAATTTAAACGCGTACACTTGATCGTAATGGACTCGGTAGGGATCGGCGAAGCGCCGGATGCCGCCCAATTTGATGATTTTGACGTGGATACGCTGGGGCATATCGCCAGAGAACGCGGCGGATTGAAGATGCCGAACATGGGTAAGCTCGGGCTTTCCAACATCCGTGAAATTCAGGGCATTGAAAAAGCGGATAAGCCGCTTGCGTATTATACGAAAATGCAGGAGAAATCCGCAGGCAAAGATACTATGACAGGCCATTGGGAAATCATGGGGCTTTACATTGATACGCCGTTCCGCGTATTCCCGGACGGATTTCCGGATGAACTGATCCAGCGAATTGAAGCCAAAACCGGCCGCAAAGTCATCGGCAACAAGCCGGCAAGCGGCACCGCCATTATTGACGAACTTGGCGAAGAGCAAATGAAAACGGGGGCGCTGATCGTTTATACATCCGCCGACTCCGTACTGCAAATTGCCGCTCATGAAGATGTGATTCCGCTGAAGGAACTATATGAAATTTGTGAGTTCTGCCGCGAAATTACGTTGGATGATCCATATATGCTCGGCCGTATTATCGCTCGCCCTTACGTAGGCCAACCGGGTTCATTCAAACGCACCGCCAACCGTCACGACTATGCATTGAAACCTTTTGAACGAACGGTTATGAACGAGATGAAGGATGCGGGTCTTGATGTGGTTGCCATCGGCAAAATTTCCGACATTTATGATGGGGAAGGGGTTACCAAAGCCATCCGCACGGTGTCGAACATGGACGGCATGGACAAATTGATCGCCACGATGGATGAGGATTTCACGGGTCTTAGCTTCCTCAATCTGGTGGACTTCGACGCAATGTACGGACACCGCCGCGATCCGCAGGGATACGGACAAGCGCTTGATGATTACGATGCGCGCTTGCCTGAAGTATTTGCGAAAATGACTGATGATGACCTTCTGGTCATCACGGCCGACCATGGCAATGATCCAACGTACCGGGGTACGGATCATACCCGTGAATATGTGCCTCTGCTCGTATATTCGCCGCGCTTCAAAAACGGCGGCAGCGAACTTCCGCTGCGGAAGACTTTTGCGGATATCGGCGCGACCGTAGCCGAAAACTTTGGTGTGAAAATGCCGGAATACGGAACAAGCTTCCTTAAAGATTTGAAGTAAGTTTCAGGCAGAGCGTGAGTTCATATCATTAATATAATTAATAACCCTGATATTTCGAAAGTAATAGGATGCAAGCCTAATGGAGCCATCAAGCGACGATAAGGGCACTTATAGTTTGACTTTCGAAATTCAGATTATCTGTCAGGAGGAGAAAAAATGAGCACTCATATTGGAGCAAAAGCTGGAGAAATTGCGGAAACGATTCTTATCCCTGGGGATCCGCTGCGGGCGAAATACATTGCGGAAACATATTTGCAGGATGTCATTTGTTATAACGAAGTCAGAGGCATGCTTGGTTTTACGGGAACTTATAAAGGAAAACGTATTTCTGTGCAAGGTTCCGGCATGGGCATCCCATCCATCAGCATCTATGTTAACGAATTGATCAATGAATACGGCGTGAAAAACCTGATGCGTGTCGGTACTTGCGGCAGTATGCAAAAAGACGTGCATGTGCGCGACGTTATTCTTGCTCAAGCATCCTGTACGGATTCTGGAGCGAACCGCCACTACTTCGGAGGATATGACTTCTCGCCGATCGCCAGCTTCCAACTGCTGAAAACCGCATATGAAAAAGGCGTGGAAAAAGGCTTGAAGCTGCATGTCGGCAATGTATTCAGTTCCGATATTTTCTACCGCGACGATAAATCGGTTGTTGAAAAGCTGATGCAGCACGGCATTCTCGGCGTCGAGATGGAAACGACCGCTCTATATACTCTGGCTGCCAAATTTGGGGTTAATGCATTGACTTTGCTCACCGTAAGCGATCACCTGCTGACAGGGGAAGAAACAAGTGCGGAAGAACGTCAAACTACCTTTAACGACATGATGGAAGTAGCTTTGGAAACAGCAATTACATTATAAACCATTGAAAGAGAGGCAAGATCACAATGAGAATGGTCGACTTGATTGAAAAGAAACGTGACGGCGGAGAACTGACAACTGAAGAAATCAATTTCATCATAGAAGGCTATACCAAAGGGGAAATTCCGGATTATCAGGTGAGTGCCCTCGCGATGGCAATTTTCTTTAAAGATATGACGCAACGCGAACGCGCGGATTTGACGATGGCAATCGTAAACTCCGGCGATACGATCGACTTGTCCGAGATCGAAGGCATTAAAGTAGATAAGCACTCTACAGGCGGCGTAGGCGACACGACGACCCTGGTGCTTGCTCCTCTGGTAGCGGCTTTGGATATTCCGGTTGCCAAAATGTCCGGCCGCGGTTTGGGACATACAGGTGGAACGATCGACAAGCTTGAATCTATCGAAGGGTTCCACGTTGAAATCGAACGCGAAGAATTCGTTGAACTGGTCAACAAACATAAAATCGCGGTTATTGGTCAAACCGGCAACCTGACGCCTGCAGACAAGAAGCTGTATGCCCTTCGCGACGTCACAGGCACGGTTAACTCCATCGCTTTGATTGCAAGCTCGATCATGAGTAAAAAAATCGCTGCCGGTTCCGACGCCATTGTGCTTGACGTTAAAACAGGGGCTGGCGCGTTCATGAAAACCGTTGACGATGCCAAAGAATTGGCTCACGCCATGGTAAGCATCGGCAACAATGTCGGACGCAAAACGATGGCGGTCATTTCCGATATGAGCCAGCCGCTTGGATTTGCGATCGGCAATGCGCTTGAAGTCAAAGAAGCAATCGATACTTTGAAAGGCCAAGGTCCGAAGGATCTGGAAGAGCTTTGCTTGGCACTGGGACGCCAAATGGTGTTCCTGGCAAACAAAGCAGACTCCCTGGAAGAAGCGGAAGAGATGCTGAAGGAAGTTATCAAAAACGGCAAAGCGCTCAATAAATTCAAGGAGTTCATCCAAAATCAGGGCGGCAACCCTGATGTGGTGGATCATCCTGAAAAACTCCCGCAAGCGAAATATCTCATTGAAGTTCCTGCAAAGGAAGACGGCGTTGTAGCGGAAATCGTTGCCGACGAGATCGGAACAGCAGCGATGTGGCTCGGAGCCGGACGTGCAACCAAAGAATCGGAAATCGATTTGGCTGTAGGCCTCATGCTCAATAAAAAAATCGGCGATCCGGTGAAAAAAGGCGAATCCCTTGTCACCATTCACGCTAACCGTGAAAACGTGGACGATGTAATGAACAAAATCTACGAAAACATCCGTATCGCCGATCATGCAGAAGCGCCAGTGCTGGTGCATGGCATCATTACGGAGTAAACCTCTAGATATTAATAAAAACCGGCTGTCTCAAACAGATGAGATAGCCGGTTTTTCGATTATTGAGGGACAACGAAATTAACCGCCACGATTAAAATCATAATGCCATACAACACGATGGATACAATACCGCACACCAATCCGCCAATTGCAAGGCCGCGCCCGCCTTCATGTTTGCTTTTAATATCTCTTAAAGCAAGGCTTGCGAAAACGATCGCAATGATGCCGAGAATAACGCCAAACCATGGAGAGACAATGCTGAGGATACCAAGCACAAGCGCAGCGATGGCTTTCCCGTTGGTTTTGGGAGGCTGCATAGAGGGGACTTGCTGAAACTGATTATATTGTCCGTTTGGATCCAAAAATGAGTTCCTCCTCGATATAAAATATAATGAAGCTTTATGTATCCAAAAATCTGCATTCAGAACATGAAAGGATTGAAGCTTGCCGCCTCAATCCTCTGTCTTGTTGTGTTATTCAAGTTTCATAAACTTAAGCTATATTCCAATTCGGTATTGTAGAAAGGACATCATAATAGCTGTCCGAAGCGCCAACCGCGATCAGGGCCAGGACCACAATCAGAATGATAATACCATATAAAGCCGTGCCGATGATGCCGCATACCAATCCACCGACCGCCAAGCCCTTACCGCCTTCATTTCTTTGTCTGATCTCCTTGAATGCCAGGCTGGCAAGCACAATCGCAATAATGCCCAAAATGAAGCCGACATAAGGAATCATAAGGCTGAGAATGCCGAGTACAAGCGCTGTGATGGCTTTACCGTTGGTTTTAGGCGGCTGCATGGGCGGCATTTGTTGAAATTGGTTGAATTGTCCCGATGAATATGGATCCAAAGATCTTTTCCTCCTCAAATAATCATACTTTATGTACATACATAGCTAACATCCAGAACTATTATACCCAGAAATAGACGGGTTGACTATGCAAATTGCCAAATTTTTTGTTCGACAATCACGCAATGGACGTAGAAACCGTTAACAACCCGCTATCATTCATGGAAGCTTTTACGCATTTCGGACGGCGAGACATGTTTGTATTTTTTAAAAGAACGGCTGAAATAATAGATATCTTTAAAGCCTGTAGATAATGCGATTTCGGAAATGTTCAAACGCGAGTTGCGCAGCAAGTATTCTGATTTATTGATCCGCAGCGTATTAATATAGTCGGTTACGGTTCGGCCTGTCAATTCCTTGAACAATCTGCTGAAATGAAAACGGCTGAGTCCGGCCAGACCGGAGAGCAGTTCTACGGTTAAGTCTTCGTGATAGTGTTCCTCAATATATTGAAAAACCGGCGTGAACCGTTCAAGATTTTTCAGGCGCAGCAGATCGTCTTCGGTTGTCATTTTGCTGGTGCCGTAACTGCGCAAGAGAATGGTCAGGATCCGGTACAAATAGGATTTGATGGACAGCTCGTATCCCAGCTCTCGACGGTTCAGCTCCCCAATCAAAGAAGAGATGCAGGTGATAATCTGCTCATCCCCGGTTATTTTGCTTTCGAAAATAATTTGGTTCTGTGAAATCGGTGTAATGAATTTCGTTTCGATGGCATCAACCGAGTGGCTGTGCAGCAGCTTGATATCGACGATCATCGCATAATAGACCAAATCATCGCATTGGCTTACCCCATAATGAAGATCTTTGGCGTTGACGACAACCAGATCGCCTTCGCCTACCTCAAAGGGAACGGAATTGATTTCTATAAGGGCAGAACCCTTCGTAAAATACAAGAATTCTATGTGATTATGCCAATGATGGGTAAACAGCGTTCTACCGTATTCGTTTGCAATGCAATGATGAACCTTGATGGGGAAGAAACGGTCTGGCATATCCATTGGTTCCTGAAGAGAAAGGGGTCTTTCCATAATGGTCACCTCTAAATCGCACAAAAGTCTAAATAATGAGCAAGGCATTACATGGCATACTTATCTATTAACATTATAATTCAATGTATAAGAAACATTAAAGCATGATTCATAAGGAGAGATGAATGCGAATGAGCAAAATTAGAGTGGGTATTATCGGTGCAGGTTCCATTTCAGAGTCACACATGAATTCTTATCACAACAATCCTGATGCCGAAATTGTGGCCATTTGCGACTTGAAAGAGGACAGAGCACAGGCAGCGGCCAAGAAATACGGCGCCCAGCACACATATACGGATTACAACGAGCTGCTGGCGAATCCTGAGGTTGATGCCGTAAGCATCTGTACTTGGAATAATTCGCACGCTGAAATCAGCATCGCGGCCATTAAGGCAGGAAAACATGTGCTGGTGGAAAAACCGCTCTGCCGTACCGTCGAAGAGGCTCTGGACGTACAGAAAACCGTACGCGAAAACAATAAGATTCTGCAAGTCGGCTTCGTACGCCGCTATGATCCGAACATCTCGCTGCTCCAAAGCTTTAAGGAAAAAGATGAATTCGGGGAACTCTATTATGCCAAAGCCTCCATTTTGCGCCGTTTGGGGAATCCGGGCGGCTGGTTTGCGGACAAGGAACGTTCCGGCGGCGGACCGCTGATCGATATTGGCGTACACGTCATCGACTTGTGCTGGTATATGCTCGGCAAGCCAAAAGTGAAATCGGTTACAGGAAACGTATACCAAAAACTTGGCAATCGTTCCAACGTCAAATTTTTGTCCTTCTACAAGGCGGCCGACTATGATGCCAATAAAAATACGGTCGAGGACCTGGCAAATGCATTGATTCGTTTCGAGAACGGCGCTTCGCTGATGGTGGATGTCAGCTACTCTCTGCATACCCAAAAGGAAGAGACAGCACTTAAGATTTATGGCACCAAAGGTGGATTCGAAATTGATCCTGGGCTGGTCATCGCTTCGGAGAAACATGACGTTATGGTAAACATCGAACCGCAAGTCGATAATAAAGGCTTTAATTTCGTGGCAGCCTTCCAAAATGAAATCGATCAGTTTATTCTTAATATTCAAAACAACAGAGAGCCGATCAGCCCTGTTGAGGACGGCGTGGAATTGATGAAAATTTTGACGGCCATTTATGAATCCGCTGAAAAAGGAGTGGAAATCCAGCTATGAAAATCGGAGTAAGCACGTACAGCCTGTATCGTCCCATTCATGAAGGTAAAATCACGGTCCTGGAAGCAATCGGAAAAATTGCGGAGATGGGCGGCGAGCATGTGGAGATCGTGCCGGTAGGCTATACGCTGACCGACAATCCGGAGCTGGTGGACCAAATCGTAGCCAAAGCCAAAGAGGTTGGCATCGACATTTCGAACTATGCCATCGGTGCGAATTTTGCCTTAGACAGCGAAGATGAGGTTGTGAAAGAGATTGAACGAGTCAAAAAAGAAGTGGATATCGCAGCGCGTCTCGGCGTGAAGCTGATGCGCCATGATGTTGCCAGTCGCAGCGACATTTCCATCAAACAATTTAACAGTGAAGTCGGACGTCTGGCGGAAGCATGCCGCCAAATCGCGGATTACGCGGCACAGTACGGCATTACGACCAGCGTGGAAAACCACGGATATTACATTCAAGCAAGCGATCGCGTCCAAACATTGGTGGAAGCCGTGGATCGTTCCAACTTCAAAACAACGCTGGATGTCGGCAACTTCATGTGCGTTGATGAGGATCCGGTCATTGCCGTACGCAAAAATCTCCCTTATGCATCCATCGTGCATATTAAAGATTTTTATTTGAGACCCGCCTCGCAAAATCCGGGAGAGGGCTGGTTTACTACGGCCGGCGGCAACTACCTGAGAGGGGCCATCGCCGGACATGGCGATATCAACTTGCGCGAATCGATCCGTTTGATCAAGGAATCCGGTTATGACGGCTATCTGTCAATCGAATTCGAGGGCATGGAAGATGCATACCAGGGAACCCGGATCGGACTTGAAAATGTAAAACGCTTCTGGGATGAAGCCTAATCCATAGATGGAAAGAGAGGAATAACATTCATGAACAATAAAATTGGTGTCATTGTGGACAGCTTCCGTGTAGGCGTCAGAGAAGGGCTGCAGCGCGCCAAAAAGGTCGGGGCGGACGGAGTACAGATTTATGCGGTTAGCGGCGAAATGGACCCGGCAAACCTGTCTGCGGCGCAGCGTAAAGAGCTGAAAGACTATATTGCTTCGCTTGGATTGGAAATTTCCGCGCTTGTCGGCGATTTGGGCGGATACGGATTTCAGGATAAAAGCGTCAATGCCGAAAAAATCGAAAAATCCAAACGGATTCTCGACTTGGCTGTCGATCTGGGCACGTCCGTTGTAACTACGCATATCGGAATCGTGCCTGAAGACAAGAATAGCGAAATCTATCAAAACATGCATGATGCTTGTGCGGAACTTGCTGCGTATGCAACAAGCATGAATGCATTCTTCGCCATCGAAACGGGTCCGGAACCTTCGGCAAGATTGAAGGATTTCTTGGATGGGCTTGGTTCCAAAGGCGTATCGGTTAACTTTGACCCGGCCAATATGGTCATGGTTACCGGCGACGATCCAGTGCAAGGTGTATATAACCTGAAGGATTACATCGTGCACACTCATGCGAAGGACGGAATCCGTTTGCGTGAAGTGCCTGCACATTATGTTTACGAATCTCTCGGTTATGATGCTCCAGTGAATGAAAACAACACGATCGTACCTGGCGAAGGGCAATATTTCCGTGAAGTTCCGCTCGGCGAAGGCGGCGTGAAATGGACGGAGTACCTGAACGCTCTGAAGGACATTGGCTACACAGGTTACCTGACGATCGAACGCGAAGTCGGCGATGATCCGGAAGCGGACATCTCCAAAGCAGTGCAATTTTTGAAACAATTTAGAGGTTAATATTTATACGGAAATCCAACAACATAGCAGTGGTGCCGTACGGAATGATTCCGTGGGCATCGCTGCCTTTTTGCATTATGGATAAAATTGGACTGATCAAACGCTTGATATGAAACCAAAAGGTTGTATATAATAAAAAAGAGAAACCAAAAGGTTTCATGTTAAAAAGAGAGGAACTGATATTTAATGGCAAACGGATTGCTGCCGGACATCCGGCATACGGGCGTTTTTAACGCGCCGATTGATAAGGTATGGAAGGCTGTTGCCACATCCGATGGATTGGCCGCATGGTTCATGCCCAATGATTTTGAGCCTGTCGTCGGTCATGAATTTCACCTCAATGCAGGTCCGTATGGAATGTCTCCATGCAAAGTAACGGAAATTGACCCGCCGCACCGCCTTTCGTTTGATTGGGGGAAGGATTGGCAGCTGACATTCGAATTAAAGGATATGGATGGGAAAACGGAAGTAACGATCATTCATTCCGGATGGAGCGAAGACACGGTTACGGAATTCGGACAACCGCATACGATCATACGCGGAAACATGGATAAAGGTTGGGAAGGACTGCATCGCAAATTGGGAACGTTTGTTGAGGGATAAGCATGGGAGAGCCGCAAGCAAAGCATGATGTTTTTCAAGCGATAGCGGATCCGACCCGCAGGCAGATGCTAAAACTTCTTGCGGATGAAGAGATGCCGGTGACGGCCATTAGCGGGCATTTCCCGATGAGCCGGACCGCGGTGTCCAAACATCTCCGGATTTTGTCGGAGGCGGGGCTCGTTAAGGACCGCAGGGTTGGAAGGGAAAACAGGTACAGGCTGAATCCGGAGCCGCTGCACGAATTGAAGCAATGGTATGCTTATTTTGAACGGTTCTGGGAGAATAAAATGGCTGCGCTGCAGTATTTGGTAGAATCGGATCAACCGGACGAAGCTAGTAAAGGATAAAAAAATCAAACCGGAAAACGCAAACCGGAAACCACAAACCGCAAACCTATGCTTTCACGGAATCCGGATCTTATCTAACGAAACCAGCAAGCGTTATTTAAGCATAAAAAGGCTTTTGAAAAATCTAATGAAACTAGGACACGCTATTGCGCAGAAAAGCGGGGGATCCTGCATTGATTTGTCTAAATAGCGATATGGAGTTTCGTTAGATTTGAATTGTCCCCGTATTAGCGGCAATAACGTGTCTCAGTTTCGTTAGCGCCATGAAAAAAGGAACTCCGCTTTAATGTGGCAGCTTCTCCATCACGGGAGTCTGCTTCCGGAATAAATTCCGGATTACTGCGGAAGTTCCTTTTTGTTTTTGATCGTATAAGCACATTTCTTATCGCCTTTTGCCAGACACTCCGTACGGCCAACCTCGGCGCCGAGGAGGGATTCGAACAGCTTCATCTCGCAGGCGCAGGCATGATTGTATTTTTTAGCGATTTGAGATATAGGGCAGTTATATTCCATCAGGGTATATTCATCTTCATTTTTCTTCTCAAGTTCAACCATATATCCGTTTTCATTCTGGATTTCGGCGAGAACTTCGACTTTTTCCGCAAAGCTTTTGCCGTGCATCTTCGCTGCATGGCTTTTGCGGAGCGATTCGCCGCGGCGGTCGAACAATCGGTCCACCATGTCGGAGCCGGCGTCGTTTTCAAGCTCACCAAGCAAATCCAGGGTTAAAGCGTAATATTTATTCGGAAAAAAGGAATCGGCTTGCTCCGTCAAAAAGTAAATCGCAGTAGGGCGGCCCATCGGCTGGCGTATCGTTTTGAATTCGATCAGACCTTCCTTTTCCAGCGTATTGATATGCCTGCGAACGGCCATGCTTGTGATCCCGATGAACTCGGTAATTTCCTTGGCACTGAGCTCGCCTTTGGTTTTCAGCAGCTGCAGGATTTTGTCCCGGGTTGAAATATCCAGTTGTTGACTCATATTTATCACCGCCTGTTCTGCTGTTTCCTTGTAAACTCTATTTGTAATAAACAGCCTGCCGATATGGGTATCAGCAGGCTGTAACCCTCAAAGGTATGATGAAACGAAATTTACTTGTTTTTATAGAAGTTTTCGGCTTTTTCGATAAAGCCTTTTTCCTCTTCAGGCAAATCCGCATCATAATATACCGCGCCGACAGGACAAGCTACCTCGCATGCCCCGCATTCAATGCAAATGTCGGTATCGATAAAATATTGATCCGGACCTTCCTCGATGCAATCTACAGGACAAACATCTACGCAATCGGCTGCTTTTTCATCGATGCAAGCCGAAGTAATAACGTATGCCATTTTTTTCACCCTTTCATTTTAGTTAATCTTTTTGTGTTTGAATGATGTTTTTTGCCAGTTCCGTGAAAATATGCCACTGGACACTGTTTTCAGAGAACAGGGCAGGGATGGAAGAATCGTCGCCCGAAACATCCATGGATTGAATCGGGACTTCCGCCAGCAGCTTGGTATTCAGCTGTTCGGCCAGCTTTTGGCCGCCACCGCGTCCGAACAAGTAATGGCGCTCACCTGCAGGGTCCGTAAAATAGGACATGTTTTCGATCACGCCAAGAATCGGATGGTTCGTTTGAATGGCCATTTCGCCGGCCCGCGCCGCCACATGATGTGCGGTCCCATGAGGCGTCGTAACCAGAATTTCCGCGCAATTCGGAATCCGGTTATGTACATCCAATGCCACGTCGCCCGTTCCCGGCGGCAAATCGAGAATCATATAATCAAGCGGTCCCCATTCCACTTCATTCAGGAAGGTGCCAAGCATTTTGCCAAGCATCGGTCCGCGCCAGACGACAGGTTTGTTGCCCTGAACGAAAAACCCGGTCGAAATGACCTTAATGCCTTGGCTTTCCACAGGAACGATCCGGTTGCCCTGCTTTTGCGGCAATTCCTTGATTCCTAGCATATTCGGAATGCTGTAACCGTAAATATCCGCATCAATAATGCCCACACGTTTCCCTTGCTTGGCTAAAGCGGCAGCGAGGTTGACGGTTACGGTCGATTTTCCGACCCCGCCTTTGCCGCTTGCGACCGCGATAAAGGTGACGCCTGAATCCCCGGCAACCAAAGGCGAGCTCATCAGCGTCGGTGCGCGGCGAACCGATTTATTCAGCTTAATAGCTATAATATCATTTTTTTCTTCGTTTGAAATAGCTTTGAAGCGGATATGCACATCGGTAATTCCTGTCTTTTTCACCGCCTGCGTAATTTGCTCTTTATATTCTTCCTCGCGGGAAGCGGCGTCAGGGGCTAGGAGCAACGTCATCGCGGCATAATCCTTATGCGTCGTGATGTCACGGATGAGCCCGAGTTCCGTTAGCGGCAACCGATGTTCATCATCTTTGATATGGGCGATAGCCGCGACCAGTTCATCTTTCGTCAATGTTTCCCACCCTCTATTCTCAGGTACGAGCCTTTCTTAAAATAGCTTTCATCTGTACAACTTATACCACGGTAATTGTAGAACACAGTGCGCATATAGTCAACATATATGTATAAAAAGTAAAACAATATTCGTGCCTGACTCTTGACAAAGCGTTTCCCGATTATGATAATTAATATACATTTATGTTTACTAATTCGATTTAATCGGCAAGTGGCGAGAACCATATGATTTGATACACCCATAAGAAAAATGCCTATCGACGCACTTCTTAGAAGCGGGGACCGCGTTTAGTGGTAATTTTTCTTAATAACTGTACATGCCAATAAACACTTCAAGAAATTGTAAATTCAAAAAAGCTGACAGTATCCCTATGCAGCTCTAAGCTGTGTTTGAATTTGAGCGAGAGCTACTCCGGATAGAGCTTGTTTATAGACATACTCAATCCAATGTTGCTTTTTTTCTCGTCGATATTGGTGCAATCCATCCAAAAGATTGCCCTGACCGCTGTAAATGCAGCACATCGAAACAAAAGATAGCAGCGCCCAGTAGCGATCGATCGCTTTCGTAGATCGAACCTGATATCGATCCAAGCCGAGGTGGACCTTCGCCGCTCGAAAATACGTTTCAATCGACCATCGCTTGCTGTAATAGCTCAGAATTTGCTTGTTGGTTAGAGAAACATCTGTACTTAGAAAAGCTTTTACTTGCTTTGGGTTCAGTTCTTCTCCTTCTTTCCAGCAGAAAAGAACGACTCCATTATCCAGCAAATTGAGCTTTCCTTCGTATCGATAAACGCGATAAGAGTCTACTCCGATGGTCACGAGATCGGTATCAGACTTCGAAATAAACGAAGCAAATTCTTTAATGGATTGGCGAATCCCTTGGGGGTAAATGATGCGATTGGTCTTCAGACCACTAATGACATGGAATCCTTGCTCGCTACTCACCTGAAGAACAGAGGCTGAAGGATACCACGAGTCCATTAATACGTACGTAGGGTGATGAGACCTGGGCACTTGCCGAATCATGTCACAAACCAGATCAATCTTGCTCTTGCTTTTGGATTCATAACGTTCTGTTGCAAAAGGATATACGACATCACCCGCCCGAAGCATGGCTTCCACTACAGCATGACCATAGACCTTCTTGCCCTTGAGATGAGAGTGGTGAAAGGCTGATCCCTGGATCGAGTCAACCGCCTGTGACGAAGGTTTGGTTTTTTCACACACCGTATCATCTACGAGGACAAAGATCGGACTGTTATTGTGTTTGGCGCTGAATTTGACTTGCTGATAGGCGATATTACGTACGATGTCCTTCAGGAACTGTTCATCCCACTTCCCATGGGATAAAAAATGGCTTAAGCTTCTGCGATCCCGATGGTGCAAGCTTTCACGATGTATGTCTGTTAAGGTACCTGTAAATCCAGATGACAACATGCCATCTACAAAGTGAGTGATGTGACTCATTACAGATTTGGAAAAATACAACGGGAGTTTCCATTGCCGAAAGATATTGTACCAATTGCGATGCTGTGTTAACGTATACGTATGAGACATTTCTTGTTCTCCTCTGCGTAGAGTGGTTGGTCGCACTTCTATTTTACACAGAGAGAATCAAGGATGTCTCTTTTTACATTTCATTACAGTGAATTTTGGCATGTACAGTTAATAAGCTTATTGGGGTCCCCGCAAAGTATTTGGAATAAGCATCGAAGCATAGGTTCCACTTTGTGGGGTTATTTTGCGATTATAGAATACTTAGGCTCCGCTTAAAACATATAATTTCTATAATCTTAAATATGAACAGACGCTTTTTGAGATGGAAGGAGGCTTGTTTTTTCATTGAAACCAGAACATAATCCGAATGCCGGAACGAACCAGGGGGAGCGCCGCGCAGAACGGGCAACGTCATATTACGAGCAAGCGGGAGGGGCTCCCACCATGCGCAAACTTGTCGAAGCATTTTATCCGAGAGTTGTTGAGCATCCGCTGCTGGCACCTTTGTTTCCCGAGGATATTCATCCGGTGATGGATAAGCAGGAGATGTTTTTGACCCAATATTTTGGCGGCCCTCAGCTTTACACGATGAAGGAAGGGCATCCCCGCATGAGAGCCAGACATATACGGTTTCCGATCACCCCTGACCGGGCGACGGCATGGCTGAGCTGTATGCAGCAGGCGATGGATGAGGTCATCGATGACAAAATGCTGCGCGAGCAAATGATGGAGCGTCTGGCCATGACCGCCTATTTCTTTGTGAATACGGATGAACAGGAAGCCGACTATTAATAGAGCTGACAGTACGGATAGTACATTCAAGCTGCAATTTGACGGAAAAAGGGAAACGAGTGCGATTATAACATCCTGACTTCTATATGGAACATTACCGCTGAAGGAACTCCCGTTTGCCGGCAAAATAAAGCGAAACTAACGAAAAAAAAGGAGACTGCCTTCATGAAGCTGGTTGGTATATCAGGGGCGATCATTGGAACCAAAACCGCCATTGTCGTCAATAAAGTATTGGAAGAAGTAAAGAAGCTTGATCCGGAAATCGAAACCGAACTGCTGGATATGAAGGAATATGATGTCCAGTTTTGTGACGGACGCGATCCATCCGCTTACACCGGAGATACCAAGAAAGTGATCGACAGCGTTATCTCCAGCGATTTTTGCCTTATCGGCACACCGATCTATCAAGCCTCTATGTCGGGCGTACTTAAAAATTTATTTGATCTCATTCCGCCATCGGCACTGCAGCAAAAGGTGATTGGATTCGTAGCGACGGGGGGGACTTACCAGCATTATCTCGTGATCGAAAATCAGCTCAAGCCGATCGCAGGCTTTTTCCGGTCCTATGTGGCCCCGGGTTATGTATATGTGCATGATGATCATTTTAACGAGTTCAGAGAAATTATCGATCCCGATGTGCTGGAAAGGATTGAGAGGCTTGCTTCAGAGCTTGTATTTATGCAAAAACGTCTGAAGACTGAGGCATAAGACTAGCTACATAGTTTGGGTTAACATGACAAATGGCCTGATCTAACTTTAGATCGGGTCTTTTTTTGTCATGATAGAATTTATAGGTTTTTAGGGTCCCCGCAAAGGATTTGGAATAAGCATCGAAGCGCATGCTCCACTTTGTGGGGTTTTTTGTCGTATAATGATATGGTATGTTAATAGAATAGTAGATTTTAGTCGATATTTGTAGATTTATGCATGAATCGAAAAGACGTAGGTTATGAAGTGATTTTCACATGAAGCAATTTTCATCGGAGAGAGGGGAACCGCATATGCGTAAAAAATACGCGGCCACTTTTATCGTGGCTGTATTGATTGTTGGGGGAGGCCTTTTTGCATGGGGGCAAAACCATGCCTCAGACGCAGGGAGTACAGTGGTAGAGAAGGCGCCAGTGTTGTCGCAGCAAAAGCAAAATCAGGAAAAACAAGCCGCTCAACAAGATCGGAAGACGGCGGCAGCATCCGACACAAAAACGCAGAAACCATCCCAGAGCACAAACGGTAAGGCCGTTTCATCCGGACAAGCTGTCAATAGCAAGACGTCTGTTCATCAGTCTTCGGGAGACAAGTCAAGCGAGAGCGCTGCTAAAGGATCGAGTAAGACTGGCGGCAAAAATAATTTTATCAACACATACAGTGTGGAACATGTGGTATCCAATCCGGAAAGCATCGCGGTGCTGGTGAATAAAACCTACCGGCTTCCCGCAGGTTATGTGCCATCCGATCTGGTGTATCCTAATGTTCCTTTCACTTTTTCCGAGAAGCTTGAGAAACGCAAAATGCGCAGGGAAGCGGCGGTTGCCCTCGAGAAGATGTTTGCAGCCGCGAAAAAGGATGGGATAAGCCTGGCGGGAGTGTCCGGATACCGTTCGGAATCCCGGCAAACGACATTGTACAACAACTATGCCAAAAAGGACGGAGTAAAAGCTGCCGATACGTACAGCGCCCGTTCGGGACACAGCGAGCATCAAACCGGTCTGGCGATCGACGTGTCGGGAATCACTGGCAAATGCGCGGCACAAAGCTGTTTTTCAGGTACCAAGGAAGCCAAATGGCTGGCCGAACATGCGCAAGAATACGGATTTATCATCCGGTATCCGGAAGGCAAGGATGCGATTACCGGTTACAAATACGAGCCATGGCATATCCGGTATGTGGGAACGAAGCTTGCTGACGAGGTCACCAGCCGCTACATGACCCTGGAGCAGTATTTCGGCAGCTCAGTCCCTGTATCCAAGTAAAGCTGATAGAGATATTATATAAAAGCTGCTATTGGCAGGATATTCGGCCATTCCTTTGGGGCGTGACTGATATCCTGCTCTTTGCTTTGTCATAAGGGAATCATGTGTTTTAAGGTCATGGCATGATGTGCTTTAATCGTTTGCCTTTTTCATCAAAGGGGTTTACGATTTAATATGGTAGTTTATACTTAAGAGCATTCATTATATCCATGAAAGGTTGGGCGAATAAATGGATTCCGAATTCGATATCAAATTAACTTCCCTATCCAGCAAAGGAGGCTGCGGATGCAAGATCGGTCCGGCGGACTTGAGTCAAGTCCTGCGCGATCTGCCGCCTGCGGAACCGAATCCGAATCTGCTGGTCGGCCTCGATACAAGCGATGATGCGGGGGTGTACAAGCTGAATGATGAGCTGGCCCTGGTGCAAACGCTGGATTTCTTTACTCCGATCGTCGATGATCCGTATTCCTTCGGCCAAATTGCCGCAGCGAATGCAATCAGCGACATTTACGCCATGGGCGCGAAGCCGTTGACGGTATTAAATATTGTTGCATTTCCGATTTCAACCTTGGATAAGCGGATCCTTACCGCAATCTTGCGCGGAGCGGCCGATAAAGTGAAGGAAGCCGGCGCCACGCTGGTAGGCGGGCATTCCATCGACGACAAAGAACCGAAGTTCGGTTTAGCGGTCACGGGTCTTGTCCATCCTGATAAAGTGCGGAGCAATGCGGGCGCCAAAGTCGGGGACAAAATCATTCTCACGAAACCGATTGGCGTCGGCATCATGACGACTTCCATCAAAAAGGGCCAGCTTTCGCCTGAAGAAATCACCCGTGTCACTCAGGTCATGTCCACCTTGAATAAAAAAGCGGCTGAAGTGATGGAGGCATATGACGTGCATGCCTGCACCGATGTAACCGGATTTGGCCTCATGGGCCATTCGCTTGAAATGGCGAAAGGAAGCGGCGTGGAAATCCGCATCCGCAAGGATGACGTTCCTGTTCTTCCGCGCGTGCGCGAATTGGCCGAGCAAGGCTTTGTGCCGGGCGGTTCCAAAAACAATTACGCCCATGTGAAAGACGACGTCCGTTTTCCGGAACAAATGGATCAAATCGATCGTTATATTCTGTGCGATGCGGTGACTTCCGGCGGCCTGTTGATTTCGGTTGGCGCGGATGAAGCGGATGCATTGCTGCAGGAATTGGTGACTTCCGGCGTCGAAGCCAAAATGATTGGCGAGGTAACCGCAGGCACAACCGGACAAATTGTAATCGAATAAGGGGATTTATATGTTTCAGGACATTTCGATCGAGAAATTGAACGAACTTCGTGGTAAAAACGATATCACGGTAATCGATGTACGCTCGCCTTCCGAATTTGCGGATGCAACCATACCGGGGAGTATTAACATTCCTTTTTTTACGGATGAAGAACGGGCCGAAATCGGTACGATATACAAGCAGGTGAGCACGCAGACCGCCAAAGAGCGAGGCCTTGAAATCATGTCTGCCAAATTGCCCGCCTTTGTAAAAAGGTTTGCGGAGATTCCGGGCAATAAGGCTGTATTTTGCTGGCGGGGAGGCATGCGGAGCCGGACGACGGCCACTGTGCTGTCTTTGATGGGGATTCATGTTTACCGTCTTAACGGAGGCTATCGCGCTTTTCGGAGATGGGCAGTCGAGACGCTTGCCAATATGGATTTATCGCCGCGTGTTATTGTTTTGCATGGCAATACCGGCACAGGGAAAACGGAAATTTTAAAAAGATTAAAAGAAAAAGGATACCCGGTAATCGACCTGGAAGGTTTGGCCGGACACAGAGGTTCCATATTCGGCGGGATCGGGCTCAAAAGCCATAATCAGAAAACTTTTGATTCGCTGCTGCTGGAAGAAATTTTGCGTTACCGCACTGAGCCGTATATTTTGATTGAAGCGGAGAGCAAGCGGATCGGGAAAGTGGTTTTGCCGGAGTTCCTGATTGAGAAAAAGGAGCAGGGGCCTCATATTTTGCTGGAGGCGCCAAAGGCGCTGCGGGTAGCGAATATTTTGATGGATTACCGACCTGAGGAACATGCGGAGAAGAGCCTGCAAGCTTTCCGGCAAATAAAGTCGCGTATTCATGTGCCTATTGCCAAAGAAATCGAAGCAAGCATGTTAATGCAGCGTTATGACAGGGCTGTAGAGCTTTTGCTGGAATATTATTACGATCCGCGGTATGCGTATACATCCAGCATTTACGGGGATGATTTTGCCAAACATCCGATCAGGTTCGAAACCATGGACGAAGCCGTGGAAAAGGTGGAACAGCACATCAAGGAATTGGTTCTAAAAGCAGGCATAGAAAGCAAGGTTCAAACCGGCATAGGTTGATCCTGCTGTTCAAATCCCTCTATTATTAATCGAGCAAATGAAAGGAGAGCCGGCGAGGCTCTCCTTATGCTGCCTGGGAATATTCCGGCAGCTTTTTTTAATTTTCGGCATTCGCTTTTTCCAATGCATCCACAATGACGCCTGCCAGCGTTGAGGTCAGCAAAGTTGAAACATTGCTAAGCACGATCACGACAGCGCCCTGTTCCAGCAGTTTCATAAAGGAGGCCGTATAGCCGTTAATGCCGCCGTGGTGGAATGCTATAGGCTGTCCGGACGATGTTTTTGAAATATTCCAGCCATAGCGGTAAGGATCGGGTTCCACTGCAAAAAGTTGGTTCAGCATTTCTCCGGACAATAGCTTGCCGCTATCAAGTGCGGAGTTTAGCAAATGCAAATCCTCAGCCGTAGAGACGATGCCGCCGGCCGAATAGGCATTGGACATATCGATATATGAGGCGTTCTGCAGATCTCCTACGGGAGTGACTTCATAACCGCTAGCTTTATTTAACAGAATGGCATTCGAATCAAGTGTCGAATTTTGCATGCCTGCGGGGCTGAAAATTTTCTTATCCAAAAACTCCGCAAAAGATAACCCGCTTACGCTTTCAATGATCTTTCCGAGCAGAATATAGCCGGAATTCGAATAGCTGAATTTCTCGCCTGGCTTCGATTCGGCGGGGAGGGAGAAAATCCACTCTACCAGATCATCGACCGAATGCGATGCTAGGGATTTTAAAGCAAAATCAGGCTGCATCGTTATATTCCCGATTCCTGACGTGTGATTGAGCAGATGGGTAAGCGTGATTTCGCGGGTTCGCTCAGCAAATCCCGGAATATATTGATCCACGTTATCGCTCAGCCGGATCCGCTTTTCTTCGGACAGCATCAGAATGCCAAGCGCTGTAATCGATTTGGTAACCGAACCAATACGAAACTTGGTAGTGATCGTATTTGGAACGCTCCATTCGAGATTAGCGAAGCCAAAAGCTTCTTGATACAAGATCCGTCCATGGCGCGATACTAGGACAGTTCCGTTAAAGTTTTCCGCATGATCATTTAAAAAAGAATGTATGGTTGATTTCAACATCGTTTTTCAGGCTCCTTTTGTAATTGGAATATTTAGGCACCTGAAATCATATCTAAGGGCAAGATAAACAACCTCCTGAAAAAGCATTCAGCAGAATTTTTCTGCTTCTCTCCAATATAACAAATGTGATCATCAGGGTTCAAATCGACCACAAGATAAAAAGAGAAACCTAACGTCTTGGATAAGACGAGGTTTCTCTATGGAGTTCTTAAATTGTTCGTTTTATATGCCAACCGGAATACCGTGCGCAGCGATCATATTGGATTGCTGCTGCGGATAATCGAGAAGCTGGACAACTTCGGAAGCGCAGCGGCTCGGGTTGTAATAATCTTGACCGTTTGAGTCGAAGAAGAAAGACTGGAAGCTTCGCTTAAATAAGATAGGTTCATTGGAAGCAATCTTGCTGAGCCATTGTTGCAGCACGCCTTCATTTTCCATCGCTTCACCATAACCCCGTCTTACGAAATAATCACGGTTCATCTCTTCCTGACCGGGCAGGGATTCACAGAACAGCATCGGCAGCCCTTTGGCGAGCGCCTCGGTGCATGTCATTCCCCCGGGTTTTGTAATGAGAAGATTGGCAGCGTCCATCCATTTGCTGATTTCGCGGGTATGGCCCATCAGCACAATATGTTCATGCTGGAATTTCGGGTCGCTTTTCATTTTATCGAGCAGTTTTTGGTTATTTCCGAGACAGAACACGAGTTGGACTTTATCTTTCCAACGGACCAACTGTTCAAGCTGCTCGTTGGCTACGAGTCCCCAGCCGCCGCCCATAATGAGAACCGTGGGCATATCTTTGATGTTCAGTTTTCTGCGGACGGTAGATTTATCCTCGGCAGACCAGAATTCCGGATGCACCGGGATACCGGTTACCCGTACGTTTTCACGGCTGACGCCGCGTTCCAGCAGCAGTTGGCGCACGTTTTCCGTCGAAACGAGGAAACGGTCAACCCGGGAGCTCATCCAGGAAGCGTGGGCGTCATAATCCGTAATGATGGTAAAAAGCGGAATATTCAGACCGGCAGCCTTCAATCTGGATATGATTGTAGTCGGGATCGGATGTGTGGTGACGATCAAATCCGGACGCAAATGCTGGATGACTTTTGCCGTCTGATGGTAGAAAATCCGGTGCAAAGCCATCGTGGTCAATTTGCTTAACGGTTTATCATGTTGTTTTCGATAAAGCAGTCCGACAAGGCCCGGATTGGAGTTTATCGTTAAGCGGTATGCCGACATAATCCAAGGAGCGACGTTTGGATTCAAGAAGGAACCGAGCTCGATGACTTTAGTATGAATATTCGGATTCATCTTTTTCATGCCTGCCGCCAAAGCATAACCTGCCTGGGTATGTCCGCTTCCAAAACCTTCTGATAAAATTAATACTCTTTTCTTGCGCACATGATCACCTTCGATCTTTTATATTGGATGCTCCTTCATATATAAGGAGGCAATTTATGTTCTTTACGGGATGTATGTCCGTTAAGTATTAGAGCTCAAACCCTGTGTAAGATAATGCCATCTATATATTAAGTGTATGACGGAAGGCGTATCTTCAAAACGGACCGTGGACTGGTTTCAATGCTGGACCAAGGTCGGGGGAACTCTGCCTGTCTTTTTGTTTTCTATGTAGTTTGACGATACCTAAAAAGAAAACCATGCAAGTTTTTAAAAATAAGTTTATTTTGCAGCTTGTATTATACTAGTAATAGAATATAAGGGGATTTATGTCATTGTTTTTCGAAGTTATGAAACATGGATAAGGGGGAAGACAATGCAAGAAAGACTGGATCGGTTGAATACCGCAGATGATGGCATGAGAAAATATACACTTTACCGGATGATGGAACGGTGCGAAAAAGAGCTGCAGGGAGGAAAACATGCTCCGCTGGCGGAAGACATTTTTCGCATCGTAGACGAGCTTTTGCGTCAGGAGCAGGAACGGCTGGATCAGGAAATCAACGTTCATGTTGTGTTCGCGCCTTCAGCTGCCGGTTCGATGAAAGTAGCCCTGAGCGGGTGTGGCAGAAGGCTGGAAAGCAGGGTCATCCATTGGGAAGACTGGTTTTCCTATGGACCCATTCGGCAAATTCATGAGGAGCACGGCCGGCTTCAGCGGGATCGCTGGATGGAAGAGAGGCTGAACCATGCCATGTTTGGAAAATTGATGAACCGTGAGCATCAGCTCGAGGCTGTCATCAAGGAGCTGGCCAATATCCCGGAAAACCGCCGGATTTATCTGTGGTGCGGTGATAACGCCCATGAGCAGATATCGCTCAGACTTGCTATGTACGTGTTAAACGGTAAGGAAAACCCAATACATATCATGAATGTGACCCAATTATATCAAGAAATCGAGCATAAATATGAGCCGGAGGTTGATCCACATTATGTAGCTCTGTTGCCTTTGGAGACGCTGCAAGAGATGATTGGCCGGATAGATGCTGTTCCCCCTGTAGATGAATCAACCAACAAGGCATTGGTTGCCGATTGGATGAGGCTGGCGAAGACAACAGACACGCTGCGTATATGGAAAAACGGCGAGATAGTCGGCCTCGAAGAAGACGCTTTTGACACCCAAATTATGAACACGATCCGAGAACTGCAGCAATCGGGTGATTTAGAGTTTGCACGGGACGGATATGTAAGAGCCGGTCGTGTTGCAGCAGAGCTGTTCGACCGCCAAATTTTTGACAGCCACCAATATATCGAATACCGATTTTGGCATCTGATCAGTACGGATCAGCTTAAGTTTAACGGGATACCGTATGCGCTATATTTATATAGCGTAAAAATTCCGTAAGAAATACTGTTCAAAATATCATTTTTGAGCCAATCCAAGAACAGGCACACCTGAAGAGATCGCCAAAGTGGCGTTGTTCCTTGCGTCTGATGGCGTATGCTTCGATGCTTATTCCAAATACTTTGCGGGGCCCAAAAAAAATAAGCGCCGTCGTCCGTGCCTTTTCGGCACCACGTTCGGCGCTGTTCCGCTTTTTTGTTGGCGACGACCTGGGTCATCGGCTTGCGGCTCCAAGTTATGCGTCCACCTAGTACTGGCGATGGCTGCGTAGATTTTGCCTGTTTACGCTTCCGATTTTTCATCGAAATCTCCCCTTTGCTCATATTACGAATTCAGCATAAAACATTTTTAACATGAACACAAGGTAATTGCCGTAAAATGGAAGGGGACGTGTTATAATAGATTTGGTTTAATCTGGAAGATGGAGGTTGAAAAGATGCATCGGAAACATTCCAAAAAAAGATATACCCGTGCGGGTGCTCCCGCAAAAAAAGTAGCCCGAACCGTTCTTGCGGGAACCATTGGCCTAAGCATGCTGCAGGCGCCTATATGGGCGGAATCTTTCACTCAGAGCGGAAGCTCGTATGGCAGCACAACAGGTGCTTCGAAAACACAATCGGCGGGCGATAAAGCAGCGGCGGATCATGCAGCCGAAGACAAGGCTAAAATCAGCAAAGAGGAAGCGGCGAAAAAAATGATCGCTTTGTTTCCGATTTTGGAACAGGCGAAGCTGGCTGGTTCCAGCTACAATGAAAACGATGATTCCATGGGCAACGAATCGGTATGGACATTAAACTGGTCTATTACGAAGGGAAACAGCACGTTCGGGTTTGATACGAGCGTGGATGCGATTACGGGGGATGTGCTCAATTTCTATCAGCCATATAATCTTTCATATGAGGATAAGGCCTATTATCCGCCGGAAATCACGAGAGAGCAGGCTGAGAAGGCGGCAAAAGACTTTATCGCAAAAGCAGCCTCTTCCACCAAGGCCGGAGATCTTGTTTCGCAGGATGTGCTTTATCGGAGTCAAAACTCATTATTCGGTCCGGTCATGTACAATTTCAGCTACAATCTCAAAGTAAACGGCATCCCTTCGGATGGAGAGACCATCAATGTCACGGTCGACGGCAAGGGCCGCATTTTTAGTTACAGCCGTACAACGTCCGCGAAAAAATATCCATCGGCTAAACCTGCCATTTCTTTTCCCGACGCTGTGGCCTCATTCAAAAAGGATTTATCCCTTACGCTTGCTTATGTGCCATTCAACGAAATGTACAACCCGTCGAATGCCAAAAAGGATTGGCGGCTTGAATATATACCCACGCCTTATTTGACAACGATGGACGCCAATACGGGAAAACGGGTGAGTCCGCTGCAGACCCCGGAAACCAAGGTTCCCAAAACGTTGGAATATACGGCGCTGCCGTCAAGCGCGGCGGTTTTTACCGCACGCCAGGGCAAGACGCTGACCTCAAAGGAAGTTGTTCAGTTATTTTCTGACCTCGTACCCGTCGGCAAAGATTACGCTCTAAACTCCTCCCTGTCAAAGTATTGGATGAATACAGGGAAGCAGGTTTGGAACTTGTACTGGAATAGCCGTAATTTGTCAGGTGTGCCGGGAGATAGCGTTAGCATGATGGTAGATGCGGATAACGGCCAGCTCATCAATTATGACATTACCCAATTTTCGGAGTTTGCGAAGCATGGCGGCAGCGAGCAAGTTAAGGCGGACAGCAATGCCAAAAAAGAAGAGCCCGCTATTTCCGAAGCGAAAGCCAAGGAAAAGGCGATCGAATTTGTTCTCCGCCATTACCCGGATGCATCTAAAGTGCTCAAGCTTTCCAATGAATCCCGCGTGGATGTCTCGGAAGGCAAAACCAGATACATTTTCGTATTCCAACAGTTTTACAAAGATCTGCCGATCTATAACCATCAGGTGAACGTCGTGCTGGATGGAAGCGGCAAACTTCTTTCGTACAACACCAATCCTTCGCTCTCTGCCGGTTACGAGAAGGAATTGGATGCGCTGTCGGCCCAAATCAAACCAGAGGATGCGCTTCGCACATATCAGGAAGCTTTGGGAGCAGAGCTTAGATACAGTTCAAGCGGAGGGTTTTATACTTCAAGCAGATATATGGAGCCAACGATTACGCTCAGCTATGTTCCGACATTTAAAGGCAGCACCAGTCTTCAGTTCCTGAATGCCGTGACGGGAAAAAGCGAAATATACGGATTTCCGTATGCCAGTGAGCTCGGGGCGGCGGCGAACCTTCCTGCCGATGCGTCAGCGCACGCCGCAAGCAAAGAGCTTGCCGTACTGCTGGAATACAACGTTATTGCGCCGGACAACGCGGGACTCCTTCATCCGGATGCCGAGCTTACCTATGGCGATCTATTAATCATGATCTCAAAAGCGGTGTCTCCGGATCAATCCTATTCCGACACGGACCGGATCGGCAAGCAGTTTAAAGATGTTTCGGCAGAGAGTCCATATGCCCAGGCCGCACTGTTTTTTGCTGACCGCGGTTGGTTCAGCAATGCTAAGTCTGACGAGCTGCGTCCGGAGCAGAAGTTGACCCGGGAAAAGCTGGCCGAAACGATCGTTGATATTTTGCATTATGATCGCATCGCCAAATTGTCCGAAGCAGATCCAAAAGTCATGAGCCTATCGGATGCGGCAGCCATACAAAACAAGGGGGCTGTAGAACTGGTGATGAAACTTGGGCTGATGACGGCTAAGGACGGCAAATTCGAGCCTGCCAAAACCGTAACCAAAGCAGAGGCCGCCCAAGTGCTTGTATTGCTTGCCCAATCCCAAGGGAAAGTGGATACGCCGATTTCGGGATAGTGATTCAATAGCAGATCCGGTGGCAGACCGTGCCGCCGGATCTTTTTCTGTTTTGTTCAAGAAGATGTCCCGCCTTCAATACGCAGCGGTTCTTTCAAAGGTTAGCCCAATAGCGGTTAAGCAAGCTCCCTGTTTTTGTCAGAGGAACGTCACAAATGAACGGGCTATTTGGAAGATAAGCCTGTGATATAATAATACCATCGAAAATTTGACGGAAGCAGGTGTCCCCAATTTGAAAAAGGTAGTTGTGGTCGGCGGAGGCATTACAGGGTTGTCTACCGCTTATTATTTGCAAAAAGCAGCCCGCGAAAGCGGCCGGCAAATCGGCATTACGATTGTGGAGGCAAGCGATCAACTGGGGGGCAAAATCAGAACGGAGCATGATGGGGAGTTCACGATGGAGACAGGCGCGGATTCTATCGTCACCCGCAAGACCAACGCTGCCGAACTGATTGAGGAATTAGGGCTGAAAGACGAGGTCGTTTATAATGCGACGGGGATTTCATACATATATTCGGAAGGGAAGCTGAAACAAATTCCGAAGGAATCCGTGTTTGGCATTCCAACCAGCATCGAATCGCTCGCGACCACCGAATTGGTATCGGCTGAAGGCAAGGTCGAGGCATTAAAGGACTTGTACACGCCAAACGAACGGTTTACGAAAGATGATTCGGTCGGCGACTTTTTGGAAGCTTTTTTCGGAAAAGAATTCGTGGAGAAACAAATTGCCCCCGTGCTGTCGGGGGTATATTCGGGCAAACTAAGCGATCTGACCATTGCGTCCACGCTGCCGTACCTGATCGACTACAAAAACGAATACGGCAGCATCATTAAAGGATTGTCAGCCAATAAAGACAAATTCCAAAGCGGAGGCGGCAAAAAATTCCTATCGTTCCGGAAAGGTATGTCACAGTTTATCGACGGTCTTGAGGACAGTCTGTCCCAGGCCGAAATTGTTAAAGGAGTATCCGTTGAGGCGCTTAACCCTTTGGGAAAAGGCGGATATGAAGTCGTTTTGCAGAACGGGCGAGTCATTGAAGCAGATGTGGCAGTCTTTAGCACATTGTCGACTTCTGCGCAGAAGCTGCTCAACAACTCCCTCCTGGATGAGGAGTTCAATCAATTCAAGCACAGCTCGCTCATCAGCGTGTACATTGCTTTTGACGTGCCTGACCGTGAGCTGCCGGCAGATGGAACGGGATTCATCACGGCAGATAGCGAAGATGTCAAATGCAACGCCTGCACCTGGACAAGCCGGAAATGGGAACACACGTCGATGGGAGGGCGGCTGCTGGTGAGACTATTTTACAAGAGCACCAATCCGGATTATGGGAAACTGTTGGAGCTGACGGAGGAAGAACTGCTCAAGGTTGGCATGGGGGATGTAAAGGCAAGCCTGGGCATTGCCAGCCAGCCGCTTACTTTTAATGTGACCAAGTGGCATGAGGTGATGCCGAATTATCATATTACGCATCATCAGATCGTGAAGTCGCTCGAGGCGAAAATGGAGGAAAACTTCCCTAATGTATTGCTTTCCGGCTGCTCCTATTATGGGGTAGGCATTCCGGATTGCATCGCAAACGGGAAAGAGACGGCTGAGAAGATCATGAATATGTTAGCAGACTAATAATCAAAGTCAGAAGAAGAAGCGCCCTGCAATGCAGGAACGCTTCTTTTTTGTCTGCCAACGGAAGGGTTTAAACAAGAATTTTGATGGTCTGAAAGACCGATGGTTAAGCAGACTTTGTTTGGATAACGGGATCGGTTTGCAAAAGAGTCTGTTTGCGGTCTTTTAGCCGAAAGGCCCAATTAATTCCTGACACCGTTTGCGGGTATAAGCTGCAAGGAATAAAATTTCCCTTGTTTATTGATTTTACCGGCGATGGATAAAGCCCCTTTTTTCGAAAAGGTGTATTCGTTTTGTTTAATTTGCACGGAGTATCCATCCAGATTGATTCCAAACAGTGACTTTACCTTGGGTTTGGCTGCAGAAATGGCTTGCGCCTTGCTGAGTTTCGGCTTGGCAAACGTTTTGGCAAAGTCCTGGTCGTTTGCCCAGTCCATGCCGGACAAATTTTCAACCTCCCAAACTTTTCCGCTCTGCACTCCGATGATCACATGATTTACGTCATCATTGTCTTGATATTTCCACACAAATTCTTTATCGCCGTCTTTTTGCCGCTGAACATTATTGAACGGCTTGATGATACTGATTCCCAGCGTTTTGATGGAACGGTTAGCCGTATTGTTGAGCTGAGCCGGTACCTTTTTTAAGGGGTACGCGACGCTTGCGCTAATGTTGTTGTTATTGTCCAGGTCAATGTACAAGCTTTGGTCAATTCCCCAAAACACCCAATAATTCCGGGGGATATTATCCTGATAAGGCGAGTATACGCGCCAAAATCGATCCGATTGGAATGGCTGGCTTCCGCCGAAGGTTTTGATGAACGATGACATTTTGCCGCGAAGCGCCGCATCCATGACGTTGTCCAGATCGTTTTGTTTATAGATTATAATGGTAGACTCGACACGTCCTTTTGCGCTGTTATAGCGCTGGATGAATTCTCCCTTGGTTTTTCCGCCGAGTATGCCATTCACTTCCCAATCTTCATGGGACGAATCCACACTCGTAAATTCAATGGCTTGTTTTCCGGCCAGCTTATACAAGACTTCGGTCAAACGGAGCTGTACCGTCGGATCCATTTTAACCGAAGGTGATTGCGCATTTTGAGTCTCATCGTTTGCGGGCTGATCAACTGCATAAATCGGTGCTGCAGACAAAAGCAGCGAAATTGCGGCAGCAGATGCGGCGATTAAACCCCATTTTTTCATTTTATATATTCCTCCCAGCTCTTAAGGCAAATTTTAATGACTCCCAATGATTAGACGGATAAAAGCGGAAAGTCGTTTCGGTCCATTTATCCGGTTGTGCAAATTATCTTTTATATTTTTATCTGCTTGGCTCCAGCCCAAATGATGAGAGATAATGAAGAGACTTGAAAAAAGTTGATCCAAGAAAATCTAAAAAAACTTATCAGCGTTTTGTCAGAAACCCATACCTTCTGGAGTCTATAGAGTAAGTCAATGTTATGAGAGGGGTATCGATTTTGAATCACATGCAGGGAGCCGTCACGGACATAAAAGAAATGAATGACGCGGATTTGGTAAAAGAGGCGCAATCCGGAAGCAGGGAAGCTTTCGGGGAACTCATACGCCGGCATCGCTCCAAGGTTTACGGGTATGCCAGAAGCATGATGCGGGAGACGCATGCCGCGGAGGATCTCGTTCAGGATGCATTGATCAGAGCTTTTTTACACTTGGGCAAGCTGGTTGATGTGGAACGTTTTTTGCCTTGGGTTCACCGGATCGTGCGCAACCAGGCGATGACGCGGCTGAGAAAAGAAGGGCGCAGGCAGGAAGTGACATTTACAAGTCTTGAAAACGGGGCGGGTTCATTTGAAGAAGAACCGGAAAAGTGGAACCGTTTGGACTACGTTCTGAAGCGGATAAGCCAGTCCATGGAGGCGGAGTCCCGCAAAGCGGACATTCCTGAAGAGCGGCTGATGCGCATGGAGATGCAGCATGTTTTGCTTGATATTATTTCATGCCTTAAACCCAGGGAACGGCAGGTGTTTGAAGCGCATTTTTTCGATCAGCTGTCGCCACAGGAGATTGCCCGTCAATTCAGTTTGTCTTCGGCGAATGTATACCAAATATTGTCCCGCTCCCGTAAAAAAGTGATTCAGGAAAGAATCCGTATCACCGTTGACTCATACATCCAAACGAGAAGGGATTGGGGAAAAATGAGCAAGATGATCTTAACGGCAGAACAGGAAGCTTCATGGTGCACGGCAGGCAGCGTGCTGCATGGTTTGGTGCAGGCAACCGATCAAAAACAATCTTTAGCCATGGTGATGGGGCTGACAGGTTTGGCTTTTCGCATCAACGTGCTGCCTGAAAACGTTCATATTGCGGGACCTACTTCATTTGACTTCGCAGACATATTTACAAAAGGAATGCGCAATCTGGGGCTGAACGTTCGGATCGTGAATGGACTGACTCCCGGGATCGGCGAAAATACCAATCTGATGGATGAGTCTAAGAAGGGGCCGAATGCCATGCTCAAAAGAGATATCCATCAGGCACTTCCCAAAGCGCTCGATTTGATCCAACAATCATTGGACAGGGGCTACCCGGTAATGGCTTGGGATCTCTGTATTCCGGAATTTGGCATCTTGTATGGATACGATGACGAGCAAAAAGTGCTCTATTTCAATGAATGCGGCCGGAAGGACACGCTTCCGTATGAGAATTTAGGCAGGGGAGTGATGGAGGAAATCTTCGTTTTGGCGGTGGATTCCACATTTGATTTGCCGTTTCGTGAGAGGGCGCGCGGCGCTTTGGAGATGATCCTGGATCATTATCATGGCAGGGAAACAAAGATTCCGGCGGAAGCCGTCAAAGGGCTCGCCGCCTACGATGCCTGGATTGCAGCGTTTCGGAACAAGACGGTGGAGCCCAACGGCAATGCCTATAACATCGTTGTCATTGGGGAAAGCAGGAAATATGCGGCTCAGTTTTTGAGCGAGCTGGCACGTTCTTGGGATCGGTCTGGGGAAGCGGACACTAAGGCAGCATCATTATTGATGGATGCTTCCGAAACTTATCGCGGGCTTGGCGAGGCATTTGATGAACTCCATATGCTGTTTCCTTACCCTCAAGGGGGCGAACCCAATGATAAGGATGGTGTGACGCAGGCGGTTTCCCTTCTGGAAAAGGCTAAGATGTTGGAAACGCAAGGAGCAAGGCAGCTCGAAGATATTTTGCAGACTTTATAAAAATTAATATCATTAATAATTAATGTCTTTACTTAAGGGGCCTCGGCCTCTTTTTTTGTCTTTTGCCGTATTTATTTGCTGTTTCGTTTCATCAGCCACTTGATAAGGAAATTGAACTCTTTGATGCGGCAGTTGTGAAATGCGGTGATTTTCCATTCTCCGTCCTGCAGAACAACCAAGTTCGTGTTGATTGATTCCCTGTTTCTGGGGTAGTTTTTTTGCTGGCGTTTTTTGGTGTTGCCGATACAGTGGACAATGGCCGTATGATCGTTCAGAAACCGGATGGCGCTGATGTTTCCCTGCATCTGAGTGCCTTTCAGCACGCCGTTAAACCATTCCTGGTGGGAGCTTTCTACCTCCTGACGGCCTTTGAGGTGCTGACCGTAAAAGGCGACGTAGTCGGCATCCTCGGTGAAACATGCTGCAAATGCTTTGCCGTCCCCGTCGCTCCATGCGGCAAACAGCCGGTCGAACAATGCGCTGATTTGCGCTTCCACTTTTTGTTGTACCATTCGTAAATCCCTCTTTTCTTAATTATATTTCCTATTTAAGACTCCTGCCGAATTGCTCTTTTAACCGGGACGCCCACTTCCTTTCAAGCTCCCACTGGTCCAGCTGCAGTTCCATTATTCCGCGTATGGTCTGATAGTAGGGGGTGTTCTGCATCGGCTGAAGCATGTCGGGATGCTCATCAAACTCGGACTGCTGCTGCCGAATATGGTCAATTGCTTTTTGGCAATATTTCATGTAATGGTTGACCAAATACAACTGATCTTCAAAGCTTAGAAACTCCAAATAAATCGCTTTGATGTGAAATATTTTCGGGTAGTTGCCCGCGTTTCTTTCCGTATCCACCATGAGCTCGAAAAACCGTTTTTTTCCACGATCCGTAATTTCGTACGTTCGGGAAGAACGCTCCGTAGGAAAAGGAATCTTGGCGGGCTCCGCATCTTGAATCAATCCGTCTTTGTAGAGTTTGTTGAGCAGGGTGGAAAGCGTGCCGCGGCTGATCTTTTCCCATGGGCCTATCGTATCGTTCGCTATTTTCGAAATCAGGTACGCATGCAGTGGAAATTTCATTAACAAGGAAAGAACTAGAAGTTCGTACACTATCGTGCACCACCTTTAATTAGTTTTAATAAAACTATATTACTAAAACTAATCATTTGTCAATGAGACGATGGAAAAAATGTTTTGGAGTCGATGTTTGATGTTATATACGGCAAAAACGTTGGCATGAGAGATTATTTATCCCGCCCGGACCGGCTTCAGGCGGCGCCAAAAAACTGCAACTAAAGGCATTTTCAAGAGGTTGTACGCTGTAGTCGTGACATACTGGAAAGCTAAGCAAAAGACCGCTTCCATATACAAGGAGGCGGTCCCAGGCTGCCTTAGAAAATCCCGACAGTTTGAACAGAAACTTGTTAACTTTATATCAAGTCTCTTTTATTTTATAGGCGCTGTTAGCATGGTTCATATAGGGAGCGAGGCTGTCCGTCAGCAGCTGCTTAACCATTTCCCGCAGCTCCGCCGGGTAAACAACCTCCGCATCCGGGCCATATTTTAATAATAGCCTGGACATATAAGCAAACTCTTCGCGTGGAATGTTTCCTTGCCAAACCTGTTCGTTCATTTGCTGAAATAATGGATCGGAACCGGCCAGACGCATGCCAAACGGAGTGAACTTTATTTTTGCCGGCACCCCTTCGCGGGGATCTTCCGAAGCCAGCCAGGTTTGTAGTGTAGGGAGATCGGGAAGGGTATCTTCCAGGATCGCCATTTCAAGCACCCGGTCCGATCTATACAAGATGATTCGCTCTCTGCTGTATGCCGGCATATACCAATATCCGTGATCCCAATAAAGTCCGATGGGGAACACTTCAAAACTTTTTTCCCCGGAAGCGGATCGATAACGCATCTTGACGCGGCGCTTATTCATCGCTGCTTCCAGAATGATGGATGTGTATGGCGACGGTGCTTGCGTCGGGATTACGCGAAAGGAAACATAGTTTTTCAACTGGTCGATATTCTCCTGAACGTCTTGGGGAAGCTCGGCATAATATTGCTCGGATAAATGGGCACGTACGGATCCAAAAGGGATATCCGGAATATCTTCCAGCAGCTTCAACATAAGGAACAATCCCATCGCTTCGTCACGGGACAGGTGCAGCGGGGGAAGCAGGCGGTTCGGAAGGGCCCGGTAGCCGCCATGCGGTCCGGTTTCGGTATATAGCGGCAGTCCGGTCTGCTGCAAATAGTCCAGATCTCTTTGGATCGTCCTTATCGATACATTGAATTTCTCGGCAAGCTCCCTGGCGGTATATTTTTTGCGGGAATCGAGCATTCTCATTATCGCTACTCTGCGTTCGTTCATGAATTATACTCCTTTCACGGGGCAGAAGGATTGTCTTTAAAATACAATTTAACTACGACATAGTGTGTCATAAATATATTGTAACATATTAGCAGAAAGGAGAGATTAAACATGAGTGAATTAAAAGATAACAAAGTGGTACTGTATATCGCCATGAGTCTCGATGGGTATATCGCGCTGCCGGACGGTTCGGTGGATTGGCTGTTTGATGGTTCCGAGTCGGTTCCGAGCTGTGCATACATTGTCCCAATAAGCAAACCGCAGGCATATCCGTCCATATGGCGGAAGAAGCCTGCGGTTTTTCTTAAGAGAGTTCGTCGCTTCGACGTTTTTTCTGTTTGCTCTCTGTTAGCGGTTATCGATCTTTTCCGGATACAAATCATGATTCATCAGGCGCTGCTCGGCCATCTGTTCATATTTGGTTCCTTGCTTTCCGTAGTTGCAATAAGGGTCGATCGAAATTCCGCCGCGGGGCGTAAATTTACCCCAGACTTCGATATAACGCGGTTCCATCAGCTTAATCAGATCATTCATGATAATGTTCATGCAGTCTTCATGGAAATCGCCGTGGTTGCGGAAGCTGAAAAGATACAGTTTAAGCGACTTGCTCTCGACCATCTTCTGATCGGGAATATAGCTGATATGCAGCGTGGCGAAATCCGGTTGGCCGGTAATCGGGCACAGACTCGTAAACTCCGGAAAATTGAATTTAACGAAATAATCGCGGTACGCATGTTTATTGTCAAAGCTCTCCAGCACCTCGGGCGCGTACTTAAATGCATATTTCGTCCCTTGGTTGCCGAGAAGCGTCAAATCTTTCATTTCTTCAGGTTGTCTGCCAGTCATTTTTCGCTTGTTCCTCCTTCGTTGAATTCGTTTTTAACGTTCATACGCCGCGTTTATTGCCCCATACAAGCGTATGTAGCTGCGGAAGCACCCGCACATCGTTCAATGCATCTGATACCATGACCTTATCGATCAGTTCTTCATATTGCCGAACCAGATCGGCGGCATGTTGGTCTTTGTCCATCCGCGACACATCCCTGTTACCGACCTGCAAATACATCGGCGCGCCGGGGTAACGGCAATGCACGGTTTGCGCGTATTCCAGATCGCGGTCATCGAAAATCACAACCTTTAAGCTGTACGCATAAGGTACTTGACGTCTGCTGAGCATGTTTACAATCACGTCAAGCTGCTCCCAATCGGTGGTCATCCCTGAGCTTGGCGGCTTTGGCGATACCGTTACTTCATCGATATCCGCCAACCAATCCTGCCAGCGGGAGCCTTGGGTTTCCACAGCGATCCGGATGCCGGATGCTTTCAGCAGGCTGACGAGCGGAGAAAGACCGGGCAAAAGCAGCGGATTGCCGCCGGAAATCGTTACATGTGAAAATCGGTCCCCGCCAACGCGTTTCAGTTCCTCCCAAATCTCTTGGGCATCCATCTTCCGGATATCCTTGACACCGCTCCCGTCCCACGTAAAAGCGGAGTCACACCAGGAGCAGCGATAATCGCAGCCGGCGGTACGGACAAACATCGTTTTTTGCCCGATGACCATCCCTTCACCCTGGACTGTAGGTCCGAAAATCTCGAGCACCGGTATAGAAGGAGGGGATTTAATCGCTCTACTGTTTGCATTCATGATTCCACCCACTCCCGCCGGAATTCGGCATAGCTCGTTGGAGTTTCATATAAGCGCACGAATTCCGTGCGTCCTTGTTCAATCAGATCCGCATATGGTTTTGCAGCCAGCGCGGTTTCCATTTGTTCATACAGCCAAATGGCCATATTTTCCGCCGTAGTGTTCATCGGAGGAAGTGTCTCATTAAGATAACGATGGTCCAGATACGGTTCGATCCGCTGTTTCCATATTTCTTTGACCAGTCCAAAATCGGCCGCAATCCCGATCTCGTTCGGGTATGCGCTGATTCCAAAAATTGCTTTATACGTGTGGCCATGCAGATTTTTGCATTTCCCTTCATACGCATGCAGGTGATGGGCGGCATCAAACGTGAATTCCTTGCTGACCATAATACGGTAATGGCGGTATTTCAAATCGCTTGGTTGAATATCCGTTCCCAGCTTTTGAAGTTTATCGACGATGCGAAATTCACCAGGCGTCCGGCTCATCGGCCTGCCTCCTGCGTACGGCGCTCCAGATATTGCTCCAGGCCTCTGCTGCGCAGCTGACAGGAAGGACATTCGCCGCAGCCGTCGCCGATGATACCGTTATAGCAGGTCAGCGTCCGTTCGCGCACGAAATCAAATGCGCCGAGATCATCCGCCATCGCCCATGTTTCGGCTTTATCCAGCCACATGAGCGGAGTATGGATCACAAAATTATAGTCCATCGCCAGGTTCAAGGTCACGTTAAGCGATTTGACGAAAGAGTCCCGGCAGTCCGGATAACCGCTAAAATCCGTTTCGCACACACCTGTAACCAGATGTCTGGCTCCGGACACCTTGGCAAGCACAGCCGCAAAGCTGAGAAACAGATGATTACGTCCTTCGACAAAGGTGCTCGGCAGTTCGCCATCCTCTTGCGTAATTTCAATATTGCTGCGGGTAAGCGCGTTTGGAGCGAGCTGATTCAGCAGACTCATATCCAAAACGGTGTTTTTCACGCCAAGCTCCCTTGAAATCGCTTGTGAGCATTCAATCTCGAGCCGGTGGCGCTGACCGTAATCAAAAGTAACCGTCTCGACTTCCGCAAATTGCTGCATTGCCCAGAACAGGCAGGTGGTGCTGTCTTGGCCGCCGCTGAAAACGACAACCGCTTTTTCGTTTTTGAGCATAAAAAAACCTCTCCATCTTCAAAATTTGTTGTACAAGCGTGATGACGCTTCTACCTTCGAAGAGAGAGAGTTCTTGAACTGCCATAAAAAAACAAGCCCAATCAGAAAGAGACCAGAATGGGTGGTCTTAGTTTTTTATAGAGGGAGTTCGCGAACCTCTCCCGGGCGGCGACAGCCGCATCCGGATTTCTTCTGCCTGGGATTTTGCAAAACCCTTAACAGCCATATTTGGCTTTTTGCAAAGTCCATAAGTGATGCATTTTAACGCACCGGTTCATTATAGCATATCAAAAGCAGGAGCGGGGAGCTATAGATCATAGCAAGTCCCCGATTGTTCATAGCGATTGCCTGCGATTTCGGCTAGGGATCTTTCATAAATGCCTGTTCAACCTTCGAAAATGAAATGACCTTTTCCTCAACTTGATTTGAATCTCGAGGGTTAGTCGTCCACAATTCGGAACAAGCCACCACCAGCTCAATCGTTTCTTTGCACTAGCGGATATAATGTATTTCTTGCTCCAAACCTCTTTTGATTTTATATATTTTTTATTGAATGAAAAAAACACCTTCACAACCGCCGCCGCAGCGGAGCCATAAAGGTGTTTATATCAATCGGTTAAAGCTGGTAAATGGGCTTATGCGTGTTGAAGCACCAGTTTTTTCGCAGTTTCTTTCACTTGGTTCAAACCTGCTTCGATGATTTCATTCGCTTTGTCAGGTGCTGCATTATGGCCTTCGATAATCACTTCGTCGATAATTTCCATGCCGAATACGCCGCCGAATACGTTGCGCATATAGTTCACGGCCATTTCCATTGGAGCGGCTTCAGGAGCGGTATAAAATCCGCCGCGCGCGTTCAGGAAGATTGCTTTTTTATCGGTCATGAGTTGGATCATGTTGCCTTCTGCGTCGTATTTGAACGCAAAACCGGCTGCATAGACATATTCAACAAAAGTTTGCAGTCTGGCAGGGATCGTCAGATTCCAAAGAGGGAAGGCGAATACTACCACGTCGGCTGCAGACAAAGCGTCCATAGCTTTTTGCTTGGCGGCTACGAGGCGGCTTTCCGCGTCAGTTAATTCGGTGCCGTTGTTCATTTTGCCGTATGCGCTGAAGAGTTCTTGACCAAAGTACGGCATGTCTTCGGCGAATACATCATAAGTGGTCACATTCAGGTTGTCCGCACCTTTGATGGTTTCCATAAATGTTTCGTACATTCTGCTCGAAATAGCCTCTGCTGCAGGGCGGTTATTTGCTTTAATTACTAACACGTTCATGCTATTTTATTCCTCCATTTGTCGGATACCAAGATGATGTAAATTGGGATGAATGCCAAATTCATATATCTTGTGTTGCGACTATTATTTGTACAACATCTGTTGTATAGTAGAATTGTAAGCAACTTTCGAAATTTCCGCAACCCTTACTATTTGATTTTTATCGTATATACGACAAAATTCATTATTTGTTTAAAAAATGATAGATTGGAGCCCATCATGACCGAAAAGAAAATCGATCCACGGATTGTTCGTACACGTAAACTGATTATGGATGCATTCGTTTTGCTTTTGAAAAAACATGATTTTAAAGATATCACGATCGGAGACATCACATCCGAGGCTACTGTAAACCGGGCTACTTTTTATTACCACTTTACGGATAAGCATGATTTGTTGGACAAGGTGCTGCGAGAAGATCTGATGACCAAAGTGATCGGTGAAATTACGGATTTGGATAAGCTGAATGAAGCGGCGGTAGTTCGAGTATTCATGATCTTGACTCGTTTTCAAACCACGCTGGGGGCTCAGTGTCCCAGAAGTTTTGAGGCTTTTGCAACAACGATCGAAGAGATTATCAAAAGCGAGCTGGAGCGGATTTTTTACCAGATGCTGCTGCAGTGGCATCATGTGGCCAGTGATGAATCCCTTCGGATTGCGGCGGTAATGTTAAGCTGGGGGATATACGGGGCTTCGATCGATTGGAGGCTGAACAGCCGTATGCAGCCGGAAGAGTATATTCAATCCGCCTTGCCTTTCATTATGCATGGGATGAACGTTCCGAATGGATAAGGTATCTTATTTTGGTTCTTGATTCGTAAGTGGTAGAGGTTAGGATACAGGCCCTGCGCTTAAATTCATGGACAAAATAAGTTGACATCACCTGACTACAACCGTAGTATTTAAATTGCAGCTGTATTTTTTAAAATGACTTTGGAGGTTTCATGCATGAAACAAATACCTTCCATTACGGATGCGGAGTTGGAAGTTATGCGGGTGTTGTGGGCAAATCCGAATTGCCCATCCAGCGAGATCGTTAAGCAAATGGCAGAGCTAATGGAATGGAGCCCGAATACGACCCGGACGCTGCTGAATCGGCTGGTGCAGAAGGAAGCTGCGGGGGCGAAGCAGGAAGAGGGTTCGAAGCGCGCCTATCTGTTTTATCCTATCATCAGCGAGCAGGAATATCTGCGGTCCGAAACCAAATCGTTCATGAAAAAATTGTACGGCGGAGCTTTAAAGCCGATGTTGGCCAACTTTTTGCAGGATAAAAAGCTGAACGCGCAGGAAATCGAGGATTTGAAGGCTATGTTTGACGAAAACCAGGGCGATGGTGAACAAGAAAAGTAAGAAAAACAGTAAGATTTAATGCAACTTAAGATCGGATGGAAGACTAAACGATGAACGTGGCGATTCGTGTCAAACAGAAAAATTACAACAGTGCAGTTTTTTCCGGAGAAATCGTTCAGGTCATGGAAAAGTTTACGAAAGTGCAGGAATTTAGGGTGCTGAATTCGTTTTTTTGAGGAAAATAAGGTGAATAGATGCATTTTTGCAGGCGTTTTCCGTTTAAGCCGAAACATGAGAGAGAAAGGATGCACTCTTGCAACCTTTTTACAAAACAAGTACGAGACGTATAAAAGCCCTTCCTGCTTTCTGTCAGAAAGCGGAAGGGCTGAATTGTGTTATTTATGCGAAACCAAACATCTATAGACTAAGAATGAGCAGGGCGCTAATGTTTTGCCTAATTGCCCTACACAGTCTATACAAGCACCTTGCGGAACTCCTGGGTCAGCAGAGGAACGACTTCGAACAAATCGCCGACGATGCCGTAATCGGCTACCTTGAAGATTGGAGCTTCAGGGTCTTTGTTGATCGCAATGATGACCCGGGATTGGCTCATGCCAGCCAAATGTTGGATTGCACCGCTAATGCCGCAGGCGATATAGATTTCAGGCGTCACCACTTTGCCGGTCTGGCCGATTTGCATCGAATAATCGCAGTAGCCGGCATCGCAGGCCGCGCGGGATGCGCCGACAGCGCCATGCAGCACATCGGCCAGCTCTTCAAGCGGCTTGAAGCCTTCCGCGCTTTTGACGCCGCGCCCGCCGGAGACGACGATTTTGGCTTCGGTTAAATCCACTTTGCCCGAAGTTTTGCGGACGATGTCCTTGACAATCGAGCGGAGGGAGCCGGAAGGCGCATAGTCCAGTTCGATGATTTCAGCCGGAGATGATACGGCCGCCGCTGGTTCAACGTTATTCGGACGGATTGTTACAACCTGCGGACCGCCGTTAAACCGTTTTTGCTCAAAAGCTTTGCCGGCGTACAGCGGGCGGGTGAATAGAACGTCGCCGTCTTGTTTATCAATAGCGGTCACGTCCGAGATTTGGCCCGCTCCCAAATGAGCGGCAAGAGCCGGTGCCAAATCGCGACCCAGCGCGGTATGTCCAAGCACAACAACGTCCGGGGCGACATGTTCGAAGACTTGTTTCATGACATTCAAATAGGCTTCGGGATTATATACTTCCAGTTCCGGATGATCGATGGAATAGACTTGACCATCCACGACATTAGCCAGCTCCGCTGCTAGCGGCGTAATTTGCGAGCCGATCAGGACTGCCGTCGTAACGTCTCCGTCCTCCTTGGCGATGGAAACAGCCTGAAGCGCTTCCAAAGTAACTTGGCGCAGGCTGCCTCCGCGAACCTCTGCAACCACCACATACGTTTTACCCATTACCAGATTCCTCCTTAAACATGGTCAGGATTTTCGTTTCCTCGATGATTAGATGAGCTTTGCTTCCGTGCGCAGCAGGTGTACCAATTCAACCGCCTGCTGGGCGTAATCGCCTTGAAGTATGCGTCCGGCCTGGCGCTGCGGCGGAAGGGAAAGGGAGACTCGGGTTGTTTTGGCTTCCGTGTCGCTGCCGTTGAGGCCAAGCTCGCTGCTGGCCAGCTGTTGGAAAGGTTTTTTCTTGGCTTTCATAATGCCGGGCAGGGAGGGATACCGTGGTTCGTTCAACCCTTGCTGCGCCGTGAATACGGCCGGAAGGGCGACTTCAAGCGTTTCCGTGTCGCCTTCGGCATCACGCTGCACCATTGCCTGTTGTCCATTAATGGTCAGTTTAGTGATCGAGGAGGTATGCGGAATATCGAGCAGCCGCGCCACGCGTACAGCTACCTGCCCGCCGCCGCTGTCCACCGAGAAGTTGCCGCCAAGAATGAGATCGTATGACTGTTGCCCCAGATAGGCGGCGAGAAGACGGGATATCGTATATTCATCCGCCTCGGCACCGTCATGATTGATCAGCACCGCTTCATCCGCTCCCATGGCTAATGCGGTCCGAAGCGCCTCCGCCGTCCGGTCGGGACCCACGCCGACCACGGTAATTTTGCCTCCGTGCTGATCCCTCTGAAGCAGCGCTTCTTCTACTGCGTACTCATCGTAAGGATTCATCACGTATTTCACGCCGTCATCGGAGATTTTTCCGTTTTCAATCACGATTTTTTCTTCGGTATCGAAGGTTTGTTTCAGCAGTACAAAGATATTCATCTGGCAAGCTCCTCTCATTTTAGGGGTTGTTTACAAAGACCGCTTTTGATATCGTTCAAAATCCGGTTCCAGGCGTCCCCGCTGCAATGTACAGACCCAAAAAGCAAACTGCAAATCACTATAAGGGGAGGTCATCATCAATAAGAATTATTTCAGGCCTTTCAAAAAAAACTCAACGGTTTTATTAACCTGGGCGGAGAGGGAGTACTTCCGGTCCGAAATCAGCCAAGAGGTGACGACTTCATCCATGCCGCCAAAAATCAAATGCCGCGTCACTTTCGGATCCAGATCCTGCCGGAAGATCCCTTCCGACATGCCTCTTTCTACAATATGCTCGATAAGCTGAATATAGGGCTTCACGACAAGGCCGATGGCTTTGCGGAGCTCCAGCGAGCTTTGCCTCAATTCAATTTGCGTCACATAGGCGAGATTCACGTTATTTTCGAGTTCGGTAAAATGAATCTCGGACACCTTGCGCAGCGCATCTTCCGCCGTGTTGCTTTCCTTGATGCTGCTGTGGAACATGGCGACCAAATTTCCGAGCCGTTCCTGAAACAGGGAAATAAGGATATCTTCCTTGTTTTTAAAATATAGATATATCGTACCGTCTGCGACACCAGCCTCCTTTGCGATTTTGGAAATTTGGGAACCGTGAAAACCGTTCTCCGCAATGACTTTTAATGCTGCATCCAAAATTAGCTCATATTTTTCCAATTTTCTACTTGTCATCAGGCCACCCCAGTGTTAGAATTCAGATAACTGAATGAATACTCATTCATTTTTTTCTTAATCTTATGGTAAACGATGACAGTTGTCAATGATTCAGACAAGATTTATTGCGATGATTTTGTAAACGTCTTGAGCAGGTTGATATTGATCGCGTTTATCTTTATAAGCAATACTTGTAATCGCTTACTATTCTAATAGAGGGATTAATTTACTTTTATATTAAGAAAGGATGGATCGAGGATGGTGTGGCAGATCATCAACTTACTTTTATTTTTAGCTGCGGCAGGTTACGGCATCTATCTCTTTTACAAGGCCGTATACCACCGGATCCTGTATGTCAGGCTCGGAAAGCCGGCCGACTTCCGCAAGCAGCGCGAGGGAAGATGGGCTGAATTTCTTTCGCAAGTCTTCGGGCAGAAGAAACTCTTTAAGGATATGAAAAGCGGCATCATGCACTTTGCGATTTTTTACGGTTTTATTATTTTGCAATTCGGGGCGCTGGATTTAATCGTTAAAGGGCTGACAAACGGCGGCCATCTTCCGCTCCCGGCATATGATGTATTCGGCTTTTTGCAGGAGCTGACCGTCCTCCTTATCTTGGTTGCCATCGGTTATGCGGCATACCGCCGGTACGGCGAGAAGCTCGCAAGACTGAAAAGAGGCTGGAAGCCAAGCATGGTACTTTTCCTTATTTTCTTCATCATGCTATCGGTTGTGCTGTCGCTCGGCTTCGAAAGAGTTTGGCTGGGACAAGAGGCCTCGGGCCTGGCACCGATTTCTTCGCTGATTGCGGCCATATTCGGCGGTATATCCGCCACAGCGGCCCAAGTTTTATTCTACGTGGTCTGGTGGGCGCATTTGCTCATCTTACTCGCCTTTCTTGTATATATACCACAGTCCAAACATTTTCATTTAATTACGGCTCCGGTCAATATCTACCTGGGGCGCTCCGAACCGGTCGGCAAGCTTAGCAAACTGGATTTGGAGGATGAAGAAGCGGAGTCCTTCGGCGTCGGTCGAATTGAGGACTTTACCCAAAAGCAAATGATAGATTTTTACGCCTGCGTTGAATGCGGGCGCTGCACCAACGTATGTCCGGCTTCGAATACCGGTAAAGTGCTTTCCCCAATGCATTTGATCGTCAAGCTGCGGGATCATTTAACGGAAAAAGGTACCGCCGTTACCGGCAAATCGCCTTTTGTGCCCGAATTTGCTTTTGAATCAGGGGGCGCCCATTCGTTAACCCCATCCGGCTGCGAACTGAACTGGAACAGCGGTGAAATAACGGATATCCGCCCGACGCTCTCCTGGCAAAAATCCACCTGGTCCCAACAGGCGAAAAATCCGCTGGAACTGAATCTAATCGGCGATGTTATGACCGAAGAAGAAATTTGGTCTTGTACGACATGCCGCAATTGCGAAGACCAATGCCCGGTTGGCAATGAGCATGTGGATAAAATCATTGATTTGCGCAGACATCTGGTGCTGATGGAGGGCAGCGTTCCGGTCGAAGGCCAGCGCGCCCTGCAAAATATCGAAAGACAAAGTAATCCATGGGGCATAAGCCGGGGAGACCGCGCCAATTGGAGCGGGGAAGTGGAAGGGATCAAGGTGCCGACCGTCAAGGATAATCCCGGTTTTGAATATTTGTTTTTTGTCGGTTCTATGGGCTCTTACGATCTCCGCAGCCGTAAAATCTCCCGTGCTTTTGCCAGATTACTGAATGAAGCGGGGATCAATTACGCCATTCTGGGCAACGAGGAGAAAAATTCAGGCGATACGCCGCGCCGGATGGGCAATGAAATGCTGTTTCAGCAGCTTTGCATGGAGAACATCGAGATTTTCGAGAAATACGGCGTACAAAAAATCGTAACCGCGTGTCCTCACACTTTTAATACATTCAAAAACGAATATCCGGAGTTTGGCCTCGAAGGAGTGGAAGTCATTCACCATTCGCAGCTTCTGGACCAATTGATCCGCGAGGGCAAGCTAATGCCCAAACATGAAGTCAAGGAACGCGTCACCTATCATGACTCCTGTTATCTCGGCCGCTACAACAACGTTTATGATCAGCCGCGCAATGTGCTTAGAGCCATCCCTGGGGTGGAGCTGGTCGAAATGAAACGCACCCGGGAAAACGCCATGTGCTGCGGCGCCGGCGGCGGCATGATGTGGATGGAGGAGACCTCCGGCAAACGCGTCAATCTGGCGCGCACGGAGCAGGCTCTTGAAGTGAATCCAAGCATGATCAGCAGCGCCTGTCCTTACTGCCTGACGATGATGGAGGACGGAACGAAAATGAAGGAAGTCGAAGACCGTGTGAAAGCGAAGGATATCGCGGAAATATTGGAGTTTTCCGTATTCGGCGATCAACCCGCTCACAATAAAGGATTAGAAATGGAGGCAAGCGCAAAATGAACAAAACCATTCGCAAAGCGGCCGTGATCGGCTCCGGAATTATGGGTTCCGGTATCGCGGCACATCTGGCCAACGTCGGAATTTCATGCTTACTGCTGGATGTGGTGCCTAAGCAGCTGACGGAAGAAGAAGCGGTAAAAGGCTTGACTCTTGAAAACCCGGCCGTAAGAAACAGACTGGCGCTATCTGCGATTGCGAAGCTGGCCAAAACGAAACCGGCCCCCCTTTATGACAACTCGTTTGCAAGCCGCATCACGGCAGGGAATCTGGAAGACGATCTGTCTAAGTTGGCCCAAGTGGACTGGATCATTGAAGTCGTCGTCGAAAATCTGGAAGTCAAGAAAGGACTGTTGCAAAAAATCGAAAGCGTCTGGACGCCGGGAACGATCGTCAGCTCCAATACATCCGGGATTTCGATCAACGACATGGCAGCTTCATGCGGCGACGAGTTCAAAGAGCATTTTATGGGCACGCACTTCTTTAACCCGCCGCGATATATGAAGTTGCTTGAAATCATCCCTGGTGAGCATACCCGGCCGGAGCTTGTATCCTTTATGAAAGGCTTCTGCGAAAAGGTGCTTGGTAAAGGCGTTGTACTGGCCAAGGACACGCCAAACTTTATCGGCAACCGAATCGGAACCTATGGATTGTTGGTCACGCTCAAGGAAATGACGGAAAACGGATTTACCGTCGAGGAAGTCGATGCGGTTACCGGCCCTGCCATGGGGCGCCCGAAGAGCGCAACCTTCCGCACGTTGGATCTGGTGGGGCTGGATACATTCGTGCATGTGGCGGATAACGTCTACAATCACGTGTTGAGCGAATCCGAAAGGTCGATATTTGCGGTTCCCCCTATGCTCCAAACCATGGTTGAGAAAGGTTGGCTTGGCGAGAAGTCCGGTCAAGGATTTTATGTCAAGAAAAAAGTTTCGGGCGGCAGCGAAATACTCTCGCTTGATCTGACATCAATGGAATATGTACCGCAGAAGAAACCGAAGTCGGCTTCACTGGAAGCTGCCAAGCTGGCCAAAGGGGCGAAGGAAAAAACCAAGGCATTGCTTGCAGCCAATGACCGTTATTCCAAATTGGCGTGGGACATTCTAAAGCAGGTGCTCGTTTATTCGGCGGAAAAGGTCGGCGAAATTGCGGATTCAATTCAAGAAATCGATGATGCCATGAAGTGGGGCTTTTCTTGGGAGCTCGGGCCGTTTGAGGCTTGGGATGCGATCGGGCTTCAGCGTTCAGTCGAACGGATGGAGGCGGAAGGTTTGTCCGTGCCGGCATGGGTCAAGGAATGGATCGCGGCCGGAAACAGCTCTTTCTATAAGAAAGAAGAAGGAAAGCTGTATTCCATTCAGATCGGCACATCGCAGTATAAAGAAGTGGAATTTGCGCCCGAAGTCATCAATCTGCGCAGCCTGAAAGAAAGAAATAAAGTCATCAAGGGCAATAGCGGTGCAAGCCTGATCGATCTGGGCGATGATGTAGCATGCCTGGAATTCCATTCGCCAAACAATGCGATCGGCGAAGACATCCTGAGCATGATTACTCAGAGTTTGGATGAAGTCAGAAAAAATTATAAGGGTATGGTTATTGCCAACCAGGGACGTAATTTTTGCGTCGGAGCCAATATCATGCTCCTGCTTATGGAAGCCCAGGATGAAGAGTGGGATGAAATCAACGGCATCATTCATCAATTCCAAAACACGATGTATAAGGTGAAACGCTTTGAAAAACCGGTCGTAGCCGCTCCTCACCGGATGTGCCTCGGCGGCGGGGTGGAAGCCTGCATGCCTGCCGATCAGGTAGTGGCTTCCGCGGAAACCTATTACGGCTTGGTCGAAGTCGGGGTAGGGTTGATTCCTGCGGGCGGTGGCTGCAAAGAGCTGGCGCTTCGCGCAAGTCAGCAGGCGATCGTGGACGGCGTTGAACTGCAGCCGTTCATCAATCACGCATTCCAAACGGTTGGTACGGCTACCGTATCCAGCAGCGGTTATGACGCGAAAAGACTTGGATATCTTCGGCCTACCGACCGGGTGGTGGCTAATCAGGACTTTTCCATCCATGAAGCCAAACAGACGGTGCTGGGGTTTGCAAATACGGACTACAAGCCGATTCCAGAAGAAAAAATCCGCGTCGCCGGTTCCGAAGGCAAAGCGGTGCTGCAGCTTGGAGCCATTGAAATGAAGCGCGGCGGATATATCACTGATCATGACCTGCTCATAGCCAAAAAATTGGCGCATGTGCTCGCCGGCGGCGATGTCCCTGCCGGATCGCTTGTGACCGAGCAGTATATGCTCGATCTGGAACGCGAGGCATTCCTCAGTCTTTGCGGCGAACCGAAAACGCAGCAGCGGATGCACTATATGCTAACTAAAGGCAAGGCACTCCGAAACTAACATCCCAGGGAGGGTGAAATCGAATGAGAGAAGCAGTAATCGTATCCATGGCCCGTACCGCCATCGGAAAAGCCAAAAAAGGCAGTTTGGCGCAAACCAGGGCGGATGATCTCGGGAAAGCCGTATTAGAAGCGGTCATTGAGCGTGCTCCGGGTCTGCGCAAAGAAGATGTGGAGGATATCATCATCGGCTGCGCCATGCCGGAAGGGGAACAGGGGCTCAACTTTGCCCGCATTATGTCGCTGTATGCCGGTTTCCCGGTGACGGTTCCGGCGTTGACCATCAACCGCTTTTGTTCATCCGGATTGCAGTCTATCGCCTTTGCCGCAGAGCGGGTGATGCTCGGCCAAGCGGATGTGCTGATTGCCGGCGGCGTGGAAAGCATGAGCCATGTGCCGATGACCGGATTCAAAATTTCTCCGAACCCCAATATCGTGGCCGAAATGCCTGAAGTGTATATCGGAATGGGGCATACGGCGGAGGAAGTTGCGGAGCGTTTCGGGATTTCCCGCGAGGATCAGGATCGGTTTGCGGCACGTTCCCATGAGAAGGCGGCCAAGGCGATTGCGGAAGGAAAATTCAAAGATGAAATCATCCCCGTTCAGGTTGAACTGAAAAGCGTGAACGAGAAAGGAAAAATTCTTGCCAAATCCATTACATTCGATACCGATGAAGGCGTTCGCGCGGATACAACGGTTGATATTCTAGGCAAGCTAAAACCTTCGTTTAAACTGAATGGTACCGTAACCGCGGGCAATGCTTCGCAAACAAGCGACGGTGCGGCAGCCGTGGTCGTCATGAGCCGGGAAAAAGCGGAGGAGCTCGGCCTGAAGCCGCTGGCTACCTTCCGTTCCTTTGCACTCAGCGGCGTGGAACCGGAAATCATGGGCGTCGGGCCGGTAAAGGCGATCCCAAAGGCACTGAAAATGGCAGGGATAACGCAAGATGACGTGAAGCTTTTTGAAATCAATGAGGCATTTGCTTCCCAATGTGTTCATATCATTCGGGAGCTGGGTCTAGATGAAGAAAAGGTTAACGTCAACGGCGGCGCAATTGCGCTTGGACACCCGCTCGGCTGTACGGGAACCAAGCTGACCGCAACGCTCATTAACGAACTTCGCCGTCAAGGCGGGGGGCATGGAGTGGTATCCATGTGTATCGGAGGCGGCATGGGAGCAGCAGGCGTTTTTGAAGTTCATGCGGACTGACCAAGGGCGGCCATATCTATAAGCTCACGCCAGGATCAGATTGCGTGTTCATGTTGTTTTCTTGCGATATCCATGAGGAAGTATCTTTAAGAATTTAACTTTACGATATCTGAAAAAGGAGAGGTAACACATGAGTACTACAATAAACAAAGTGGTTGGCGGCAGTTTTGTAATTGAAGATACCGATTTCAGCCAGATCGTAACGCCGGAGGATTTTACCGAAGAACATCGCATGATTGCGCAGACGACAGCGGATTTCGTAGAAGGAGAAATCATCCCGCATGATGAAGAAATTGAGAAGCTGAATTATGAATTGACCGTAGAAAAAATGCGCAAAGCCGGCGAGCTTGGCCTCTTGGGAGCGGATGTACCCGAAGCTTACGGCGGGCTTGGCCTGGATAAGGTCAGTTCCACGCTGATCAATGAAAATCTGACAAAAGCCTCCGCATTTGCGCTTTCCATCGGAGCCCATGTGGGGATCGGCACGCTGCCTATCGTATATTTCGGAACGGAGGAACAGAAACAGAAGTATTTGCCTCTGCTTGCGACCGGCGAAAAAATCGCGGCGTATTGCCTGACGGAACCTTCCTCCGGTTCGGACGCGCTGGGCGCCAAAGCTACAGCCACATTATCGGATGACGGCGAATATTATATTTTGAACGGAACGAAGCAGTTCATCACAAATGGCGGTTTCGCGGACGTGTTTATCGTATACGCCAAAGTGGACGGCAAAGATTTCAGCACCTTTATCGTCGAACGTACGATGGAAGGCGTGAGCACCGGTCCGGAAGAGAAGAAGATGGGCATCAAAGGCTCCTCGACCTGCCAACTGATCTTGGAGGATGTGAAGGTTCCCGTCGAAAATCTGCTTTGGGAAGTTGGCAAAGGGCATCTGATCGCGTTTAACATCCTGAATATCGGACGCTTTAAACTGGCTGCAGGCTGCGTGGGCGCATCCAAAGACACGATTGCTCTCGCCGCCGAATACGCCAACGAACGTACGCAGTTCGGACGCAAAATCTCATCTTTCCCGCTGATTGGCAAAAAACTTGCCGACATGAACACGAAAGCGTATGTGCTCGAAAGTATGGTTTACCGCACGGCCGGACTTTTCGATGTAGGTTTGTCCGAAGTGGATCACAGCAGCCCGCAGGTGGGATATCAATCCGCCAAAGCGATTGCCGAATACCAGCTTGAATGCTCCATCAATAAGGTGTTCGGTTCCGAAGTGCTGGATTTTATCGTGGATGAAGGCGTACAGATCCATGGCGGCTACGGTTTTACTCAGGAATACCGGGTGGAACGCAATTACCGCGATTCCCGCATCAATCGCATTTTCGAAGGCACGAACGAAATTAACCGCCTGCTTATTCCGGGAGCTTTGGTCAAAAAAGCGATGAAAGGCGAACTGCCGCTTCTGCAAAAAGCGATGGCGCTGCAGAATGAGCTGATGGAGCCGATTCCGAACCAGCTGTTCGAAGGCACGCTTGAACAGGAAGCCCATCTCTTGAAAATGTCGAAAAAGATCTTCCTGATGTGCGGTGCCGGGGCCGTTCAGAAATACCAAATGAAGCTCGAAGAGCAGCAGGAAATTTTGAGCGATCTGGCCGACATGATGATTTCCGTATTTGCGATGGAAAGCGCGCTGCTGCGCACGCAAAAATTAATCGACCGCTCCGGCGAAGACAAAGCGAAACTTGCCATTCAAATGACGACGGTGTTTATGCATGAGGAATTCGTAAAAATCGAAAATTGGGCCAAGGAAGTGCTGGCGGCCATGGAATCGGGAGATACCCTCCGGACGCAGCTGTCAGTCTTGAAGAAACTTGCCCGTAAACCGCCGATCGATACGCTTGGCATCAAACGCGAAATTGCTGCGAAGGTAATCGACTCGGAAGCATACGTTTTGTAATTTTGTGAGATGGGGTGGCCTGGATGCCGAATAATCCATGGTTAGAACATTATCCTGAGGAGGTCCCGCACAGTTACGATTATCCGAAGCAAAACTTGGCAAAGTTCTTGATCGATTCCGCTGCTTCATATCCGGAACATATTGCCCTTGAGTTTCTCGGGAAAAGCATCACCTATTCCAGTTTGCTTCAATCGGTTTACCGCTTTGCGAACGCCCTGCATCGTCTGGGCGTTCGCAAAGGAGACCGGGTCGCCATCATGCTGCCGAATTGTCCGCAAGGAGTGATTGCCTATTATGGCACACTCCTTATTGGCGGTATTGTGGTTATGACCAACCCGCTTTATGTCCCGCGTGAAATCGAGCATCAGCTGACAGACTCAGGCGCGAAAATCATCGTGACGATGGACGCGCTGGTGGAACGGGTCAATAAGGCGATGGAGCGTCATCCGATGCAGCATATCATTGTGACTTCCATAAAGGATTACCTCCCTTTTCCGAAAAATATGCTTTATCCCATTAAAGCCAAGAAAGACGGCATGTTCGTTAAAATCGAATATAACGAGCGGATATTGTCATTTGTCCAATTTCTCAAAGACTCTGCCGATACACCGCTTGAGGTTCCCGTTGATCCCGAAAATGATTTGGCACTGATTCAATATACTGGCGGAACGACCGGGTTTGCCAAAGGCGTCATGCTGACGCATATGAACTTGGTGTCCAACACCATCCAATCCCATCTTTGGTTCTATCAATCTCAAAAAGGCGTAGAAAAGTATCTCGGCGCACTGCCGTTTTTTCATGTATTTGGTCTGACCGTACTCTTAAATAAAGCGATGTTTACCGCAGGTACGTTGATTCTGATTCCGCGTTTCCAGATTGACGACGTACTCAAGACGATCGATAAGAAAAAACCGACTTTATTTCCGGGTGCTCCTACCATGTATATCGCAGTCATTCATCATCCGGAGGTCAGCCGCTTCGATCTGTCCTCTATCAAAGTCTGTATCAGCGGTGCGGCTCCGCTTCCTGTAGAAGTTCAGGAGCGTTTCGAGAAAATAACGGGCGGAAAGCTGATTGAGGGGTACGGATTAACGGAGGCTTCACCGGTAACGCATGCCAATAACATTTGGGGCAAACGCAAAACAGGCTCCATTGGCATTCCGTTTCCGGATACGCTTGCCAAGGTCGTTCATCCAGAGACGGGTGAAGAGATGCCTCTGGGCGAAATCGGCGAACTAGTCGTTAAAGGACCACAGGTGATGAAGGGGTATTGGAACCGTCCGGAGGAGACGGAGCGGGTGCTGCGTGACGGCTGGCTGCTCACAGGCGACCTGGCGTGCATGGATGATGAAGGTTTCTTTTATATTCTGGACCGTCGCAAGGACCTGATCATTGCCGGTGGCTACAACATTTATCCGCGTGAGGTCGAAGAAGTGCTCTTTGAGCATCCCGATGTCGAAGAGGCGGTCGTCGCCGGGATCAGCGATCCTTACCGGGGCGAAAATGTAAAGGCTTACATCGTACTGCGTAAAGGCTCGACGACGACGGAGCAAGAACTCAAAAGCTGGTGCAAGGATCGCTTGGCTGTCTACAAGGTGCCCAAGATTTATGAATTCCGTGAATCTTTGCCTAAAACTTTGGTAGGCAAGGTACTCCGGCGCAAGTTGATTGAGGAGGAAAATGAAAAGCTCGTAAACCAATCCAGGGTGGATCTGTAAAGAAAATAGACTGTGTTATTGAAGCTTTTCCTTCTAATGGAAGGATTAAATCGTTGGAGGCGTATACTCTCTTCAAAGGGGGAGCGGCGATTACCAAATTGTGAACGAGCGGATGCGTTAAACGAAGGAGGTATAGCAGATGGAAATCACGTCCGGCAGCAGCTTTCCTGATCTGAAACGTCTAGAACAGGCTGCAAAAGATACATTTTGGGATTATATCGGCTGCGAAATCGTTGAAGTCAATGAAAAGGAAGTTGTCGTCGGATTCGACATTCGGCCGCATCACTTGAATCCAATCGGGATTTTGCACGGCGGTATGCATGCTTCGGCTATTGATTCCGCGATGGGGATTATCGTGATGCTGGCCCGGCCGAATACAAGCGCGGTCACGGTTGGGTTAAACATGAATTATGTGGCTCCGGTGACGGCAGGGCGAGTACTTGTAACAGCGGAATTGATTCACAGCTCCCGCAAGCTGATCACCACGCAGGCTTATGCCCGCAAGGAAAACGGGGATTTATTGGCGTTTGGCACTGGGACCTTCCGGGTGCTGGATAAAATGAGCTCATAATGTTCGTTGAATTAAAGGAGGAAACGATGACCATTAAAGAAGAACTGGAGCAGCTTGCGGAGCGGATGAATGCAGCTCCGGGGCCGATCGAATCCCTTCATGCCGTATACCGGTTTAATCTGGGAAACAGCGGCACATATGAGGTTATTTTCGAGAACGGTCGCGCGGCCGTTTTCAATGAAGCGACCGGTCAAGCTGACTGCACGTTGACACTATCAGAGAAAAACTTCTATAAGCTGCTCGAAGACGACTTGAATACGACCATGGCATTTATGACGGGATCGCTGAAGGTGGACGGCAAGCTGGGGCTGGCGCTCAAGCTGCAGGATATACTGAAGCAGTACAAATAAATCAGCATTCTTACAATCGGAAAAAGCCCGATTTCTTAGAAGGATATCTAAGAAGTCGGGCTTGCTTTTTTGGAGTTTAAAACCAACAGGCTTCAAGGAACGTTTATAAGTAGTAATTGCGGTTATGGGGCATTGGATTCCGCGTTTTGATCAGGAAACAATAATTAATAACATTAAATATTAATGATATTATTCATGTGCAATCCCATGCCTAAAAGATCTCTGCCGCATCGGACGGAAGGGAGCGCACCTGTTCCAAATAAGCCGAAACACGCTGATCATCACGAGCCGGATACTCGAATCCGAGGCGTTCCGCAACGAATAAAGAGCTGCTTCGAAACAGCTTGCACATCGCAAACAAGGATATCCATGCTTCTTCGCAGCTTCCTCCCGGATACGTGGAAAGCAGTTCCTTCCAGCTTGGCTCCGCCATATACTTTTGAAGGTATTTGCCGTTTTTGCCGGTGCTTACCGCAAAATCCGTTTGAATGCCCACCTGCCATTCCAGCATTTTGACGAGCATTTGTCTGATGATATGCAAATGATCGAGCGCATACAGGATTTCGTTTCTCCACAGCCCTTTGGCTACGTACGTAGAAACCCACCAGAATTCATTGCAGCAGTCGGCAAAAAAAGCGGCAGAAGGGCGCTGAACCCAATAATCCTCATCGGTTGGCGGCGCGATTTCGGGTAAGCTTCGGTCCTTGTCGAGGAGAATAAGGGTTAGTTTATCCGCGCGGCAGCAGCTTTCTTTTTCATCAATAGGAACCAATGTCAGATCGATCCGGTTGCCGTCCGCAAACAGCATCAAGTATGCAAAATGTCCGTTGTTTGCAGGCGGGAACAGTTCCATATCTTCCGGTGTTTGCATGATGATTCTTTCCCCGAAAGCATCTACCCACTGCGGATCATGAAGAAACGAATCTGTTTCCGTTACGAGATAGACGATATCGTAATCCTGGAATGGATCTTTGGGCGCATTCGGATTGGTACGCGATCCGTTCATGATCACTGCGCGAATCCGTTCATCTTGTTTGGCAATATTCAAAATCAAATCCATCATTTCCTGGTATGTTCTCATTTACTTTCCTTTCCGGGTCATTTGGGCGAGGGTGTCCCATTGTTCAGAGGTCACTTGGCGCAGATCGTTGAATTGTCCCGCGCCTTGAAGCCATTCGCCGCCATCAATCGTCACCACTTCGCCATTAATGTATGCTGCATAATCGGAGACTAGGAAGGCTGCAAGATTAGTCAATTCTTCTGGATTCCCAACCCTCTTCAGAGGGATGCGGTCCAACATACGGGACTCCAGCTCCGGAGTGGGGGTCAGCCGCGACCAAGCGCCTTCTGTCGGAAAAGGCCCCGGGGCAATGGCAACCTGACGTATGCCGTATGGAGCCCATTCGACCGCTAGCGAGCGGGTGAGGGCCAGAACGCCGGCTTTGGCTGCAGCGGAAGGTACGACATACCCAGATCCGCTGGAGGCATAGGTGGTCACGATATTCAGCATGGTACCGGGCCGTTGTTGCTCAATCCAGCGCTTTCCTACTTCAAGCGTAGCATAAAAGGTGCCATGCAGCACGATGCCTAGGACAGCGTCTACGGCACGGGTCGACAGTCTTTCGGTTGGACTGATAAAGTTGCCTGCCGCATTGTTGACGAGGATATCCAAGCCGCCAAAATGGGATTCCACCGCATCGATAAGATCACTGATTTGTAATGGATCGCGGACATCGCAAGGCTTGAAATACACGCTGTAACCGTTTGCAGAAAATTCGGCGGATGTTTGCTGCAATACCTCTTCACGCCGTCCGGTAATGGCCAGCTTGGCACCAAGCTGTAAAAATCTCTCTCCCATGGCACGGCCCAATCCGGTCCCGCCCCCGGTAATCAATACAACCTTGTCTTTTAGCAAATCCTTCGAAAATGGCTCCATCTACAGTCCTCCCCTTAATTGAAACTGGAAATAAATAGAATGTCCTGTCTTAACTATAATCCAATTGGAAACGGGTGTATAGCATTGTATCGTTTATCACCCAAAAACAACTCTTTTCAAACCGGACGCTTGAAGTATGAATCATCTTTAGTCCATAATGAAATTGAAATCATTGCTGGTCGAGCTTTGCGATGATATGCAAAGAATCGACCGAAAAAAAGGAGGGAGATCATGCCAACGGTTTTTGTAGAGGGGCGGGATCCGATTCAGGTGGAAGAAGGAACGAAGCTGGTGCTTGCACTGGAGGATCATGGAGTCGACATCTTGCACCGCTGCGGCGGAAACGCAAGATGCACTACCTGCCGTATTGAGCTTCTGGAAGGCGATGCCGGGCCGATGGAGGCGCCGGAAGCTGAAATTTTGGAGAAAAAGGGGATAACTGAACCCAATGTCCGCTTGTCCTGCCAGATCCGGGTACATAGCGACCTCAAGGTAAAGCCGGTGATGACCGTATCCGAAACGGGGATGGATGCGGGGAAAAGACCGGAAGAATAATTCACCCAAAAGAAAAGCGGCAGCCGCTCCATCACGGAGAGGACTGCCGCTTTGAACATGGTTTCAGCGAAACGGAAGAGGAGGGTAAGAGGTTTCGCTGACCTGAAAAGATGGCCAGGGGACGTTGTTAACGTCATATCGGCCGACGGGGGGAAGTAATAAAAGCGACCGGATTGCTGGTCATATATTTCCTTCTCATGTCATAATCTATCAATATAGAAGCATTGGACTGATAGTTTTGAAACGGTCTGAGACGAAAGAGAATTGTTTATTTCAAAAGCCAGAGCGCAGGAACGTTCGATGGCTCCCAACCAACGATGGACGTATGCGCCTGGCGGCATTCGTAAATTGCACCATTGTAAGATACAAGGGTACCTACTGTATATGAAACATTAGGTGCCCACGGAGCGGCTGCCGGACCGTCTGCGGTAGTCGCTGTTACTGCGTTGCTGTTTGGCGATTCATTGCCTGCGGCATCAAAGGCCCGAACGGTAAATGTATAGGACGTTTTAGCAGTCAGTCCGGTAACGGTATAACTGAGCGTCGTTCCGGATACAGTGCCTGCAAGCGTTGTTCCTGTGTAAATACGGTAGCCGGCAACCCCTACATTATCCGTAGATGCGTTCCAGGACAAAGAAATCGAAGAAGAGGTAGGCGTACCGTTGACTTGAAGACCGGTTGGAGCGGTTGGCGGCTCAGTGTCAGCAGGTGGAAGCGGAGAGGTAGTAAACGTCACGGCATTGCTGGCCGGCGAAGTATTGCCTGCCGCGTCTACAGCCTTCACGTTAAACGTATAAGAAGTGCTCGGCGTAAGTCCCGTGACATTATAGCTAAGCGTATTGCCGCCGGTTGTCGTCACCAGCGTGGAGCCGTTATATACTTTATATCCCGTCACCCCGACGTTATCGGTTGAAGCTCCCCAGGAGAGAGTTGCTCCGGTGCTGGTGATGTTGGAAACCGCGAGTCCTGTCGGCGCTGTTGGAGGTGTTGTATCCCCAGGCGAACCTCCGCCAAAATCCACATCAATAACATTATAGAAGGCATTACCCGTATCCGCGATTTCCCAGACTGCGAGAATCACCTGATAGCCTGTCCGGCTTGGGACTGTACACGTGTCGGAGTATGTTCCGGGAGGTTGGACGCCATTGTAGTTCACGGAGCAAAATGGCGTAAGGTCAAAGGAATCGCGCGTAAGCGGGGCATTCGGATTCCAGTTTTGTTTGGTTATATAATACTTCCAGCTGGTTGTGGCATGTCTTGCCGTCAGAGTCCAGGTGAAGGTGTTGGTACCAGGGGAGATGCTGACTTTTTTCCACCGGGTTGCAGATTGTGCGTCCAGATCGGGGAATGCGCCGTTTGCGCTTGCGATTTTACCGTCAGCGGGGCCGGCAGCAGGGAAGCCCTTGGGTGCTTCAAGACTTTGAGGCTCATACATGATAGGGCCGCAATTCGTGTTATCGCCCGTTTTACACAGATAGGCGCGGCTGCTGGGGGAATTCACATAACCGTGGGCGGATGCGCGATCGGCAATCATCAGCATCAGAGCCATCATAAACAAAAGCATGCCGCCAGCGACTAACCATTTCGTAAGCCTGTTGTTCGGTAAACGTAGCGTTGTCATCCTAATCTCCTCCAATGATTTAAATTTGGACTTCAAAGAAACGTGACGACCGGCAGAACCGACAGCATCACCTCCTTAGGGCAAAGTTTCCGGTTCGTATTCCACGGGTTCGCCGCGGTGTCCTCCCGGGATGTTCATCTATATAAACTCAAAAAAAGAGTCTATATCAAGCTGAAATAAAGCGTTTGCAAATAAGATGGAAACAAAAAACAATGAAGTCCAATTGGGGAAGGAGAATGAAAAATGAACTGCGATGAGTAGAGTGGAAAAATTCATATAATTGACATAAATAAAACTATTATTGAGATTAATAGTATGGATATTATTAAAATAAACCATATTTTGGGGTTCTACAATGATAGAAAACAACGTTTTTTTATAGAAATCGATGATTTGTCCACATGAGAGGTGAAAAATGAATAAATGGAACAAATCGGCATTGCTAATTTTCGGTATCGGATTTTCCAACTTGGGTAACTGGATTTACTTTGTGGCCATAAACCTGCTTATCATTCAAATCACGGGTTCTGCGGCAGCGGTTGCGGGGTATTTTGTTGTCAAACCGATTGCCATGCTGCTGACCAATTTATGGGCAGGAAGTGTGATCGACCGCGTAAATATCCGCAAGCTGATGATCGGCGTCGACGTCATCCGCGGGCTGCTTATTGCCGTCATACCGCTGCTGCCTTCCATTTGGATGATCTATGCGGTTACTTTTATGGTGAGCATCGCCGGATCCTTTTTTGGTCCAGCTTCGAATGTGTATATCGCCAAACTCGTTCCGGAAAGCCGCCGCCAACGCTTTAATTCCATCATGAGCATGACAAACTCGGGAGCGTTTTTGCTTGGGCCGGCCATTTCGGGACTCCTCATTAATCTGACCAATACGAGTTTCAGTATTTTTTTTAACGCAGCAAGCTTTTTTGTGTGCGCATTCTTCATCTATCTGCTCCCGAATGTACATATGGATCGGAAAGAGAGCCATGAACGGATGCGTTTCCGCATGTTGGTGGAAGATTGGAAGATCGTGCTGCGCTTTGTTAAAGCATCGACTTTTTTTACGAGCATATTTGTCCTGATGCAGGTGGCCATGTTCATCGGTTTTTCGATCGATTCTCAGGAAGCCACGTACATAAAAATGCATTTGAAGCTATCTGAAAAAGATTATGGCAATCTGCTAAGCTTGACGGGTATTGGTTCGCTTTCCGGTTCTTTTCTGGCAACGCTGCTGTCTAAAAGATTATCTTATCGTCTTTTTATCACTGCGGGACTTCTGGTTACCAGCCTTTGCTATTTGTGGTTTTATGCTTCTTGGAGTTTCTTTTCGGCTACGGCTGCGTTCATGCTGCTGGGATTTTCGATGTCTTTTGCAAGCTCGGGTTATGCAACCTTCTTTCAAAAACATGTACCTGCCGATATCATGGGCCGATTCGGAAGTTTGGCCGATATGTCGCAAAGCATCATTACCATTGTGCTGACGCTTCTGGTGGGATTTTTGTCAGAGCTTTTCTCGGTTCAAATGGTCTGCATCATTGCTGCGGGAATTGCTGCGGTAGTGTGCGGAGTATTGATTGTCAAATCCTTCTCTGCCGCCGGCAGCCGTTTTTTTCTCTTGAAAGGGGAACGTTTGCAGGTTAAAAACGGGGCTGACATAGGCGCTTAAAATGCATTGCCCTGTTTCACATAAGCTTAAGTTGAGTCAAATGCAGCTCGATCATGGTCCGCTTTTTCTATGAAAATATAAGATGACTTTGGGCAGACTGATTCGCCGGCGTCGATGTTCATTTTGTGACATGCTTTGGTGAAAACTTGTTCATCCGCTGATTTCAAGCTATAATATACCAGTGTATTCAGGCGCGATCAGGAAAATAATAGACCAATTTGGGCAGCCATTTTCTTGATTTGCCTTATAAGACCGATGTCAAGAATCAATAGTGAAAGAGAGCGGAAAAGTATGGGTCGTAAGTGGAATAATATCAAAGAAAAGAAAGCTTCGAAAGACGCAAATACAAGCCGTATATATGCCAAATTTGGCCGTGAGATTTATGTGGTTGCCAAACAGGGCGAACCCGATCCGGAATCGAACCGCGCACTGAAGGTTGTTCTGGAACGCGCGAAAACATACAATGTGCCGAAAGCCATTATTGACCGCGCATTGGAAAAGGCGAGAGGCAATTCAGACGAAATATATGACGAACTCCGTTATGAAGGTTTTGGTCCCAACGGATCGATGGTTATCGTAGACGCACTCACGAATAACGTTAACCGTACAGCATCCGAAGTCCGTGCGGCATTTAATAAGAACGGCGGAAATCTTGGCGTCAGCGGTTCCGTTGCTTATATGTTTGACCAAACCGCCGTCATCGGCATTGAAGGCAAAACGGCTGACGAAGTGCTTGAACTGATGATGGAAGCGGACGTTGATGTGCGCGATATCATCGAGGAAGACGAAGCCGTTATCGTATACGCCGAACCGGATCAGTTCCAGGCGGTTCAAGACGCTTTCAAGGCTGCAGGCATTACGGAATTTACTATCGCCGAACTGACGATGCTTGCGCAAACTCATTTGACGCTGCCGGCGGATGTCCTGCCGCAGTTCGAGAAAATGATCGATGTGCTTGAAGATCTGGAAGACGTTCAGCATGTATATCATAACGTCGAATTCGACGAGGAATAAAATACGAATCGAATCAAGGCCTGTTCCGGTTATCGGAGCGGGCCTTTTCCAGCTTTATAGGGTTATTTCAGCAATCAAGAAATCATCCGGTTTTCAAGAAAAACGCATGTAAAATATATACATATTATGATATGATCAGGCGGAGATCATTTTTTGGCGCCAAACAATCCAAGAGAGGAGAGTGACCACTTGGCGAAACTGAAGGATATCGCAGAGCGGGTTGGCGTGTCCATATCGACCGTCTCCCGAGCGTTCAGCAATGATACAAGCCGTCCGGTAAATGAGGAAACGAAGCGGAAAATCAGGGAAGTCGCGCGTGAACTCGGCTACCGAATTCAAGAGGAAGTTCAAGCGGAGTCCGGTACCGCCCACAAGCATATCGCCTGCGTCATACCACAGCAGTTGATCGAAAACCACCCGTATTTCAGCGAGGTTCTTGCCGGATTTCACGATCGCATGAATGAACTCGGCCATCCTCCGGCCATTGTCCGGACCTTGGATGAAGTGAGCGGTTCCGACGGAATCCAGAGTTTGATTCGGGAGTCGGGAATACAGGGGGTTGTCATTATTAGCTGGTATGATCCCAAACTGATCGAGCGGCTAGAAGAGGAGGGCATTGCCATCTTGGGGGTCAGTTTGAACGATGAAAGACTGACCGTGCCTATCGTAGACTGCGACCGCATTTTTTCCGCAAGGATGGCTGTCCGCCATTTGATTGGACAAGGCCATCGCCGGATCGGTTTTATCGGGGGACCTGCATACTCCCGGAAGATGGACGATGACGAACGGTTTGTCGGGTACAAATTCGCCATGATGGAAGCTGGTTTGAGTTTGCCCGAGGGCTGGATCGTCAATACGAACTGGGACGTGGATCTTAGCTACAGCTTGCTGACGGGACTACTTTCCAACCATCCTAAAAATGAATGGCCTACGGCCTTCTTTTGCGCCAGCGATATGCTTGCCATTCCGGCTATGCGGGCCGTTGTCGAGCAAGACGGACGGATCCCACAGGATATCGCATTTGTCGGCATGGACGATATCTCATTTGCGCAATATACGAATCCTCCGCTATCTTCGATACATGTGCCCAAATACGAAATTGGAAGGGTAGCCGCGCAGTTCATGATCGATTATTTGGATGGGGATTATCCGGCGCTGCCAAAAATTCTGCTGCCATGCCGATTGATTATCCGCGAGTCTTCAAGCTGTATACGTACAGAAAATTATTAGAAGAAGATTCACGAATTTTATTAAAGGTCATCCATCTTTTACGTAATTGTTTTTGAAAAAAGAACAAGCCTGATCATCCAAGATGATATCAGGTTTTTTTGCTGTTTCGGACATGCATCTTGACGAATTCTATCCAAAACAGTCCAAAAATAATGTTTGACAATCCAAATAACTCTATATTATGATGAGAAAAATTAAATGATTTTGGCGCATACATCCAAAGTTTTTTGGATAATAAGGGGATCGCCCTATTTTTTTTAATGATATTTGGTTGCGCTTACAAAACAAATTCTTTTCATAAATATCGAGATCTACGGCTCTTTTTGCCATTGTTAACATTCTGGTTTACTCCATCTCTAAATTCCACAATCCCATCATGAGTTATCCGACGAACTAACCAAATTTCATTATCCAAAAACATCCAAAAAATTTCTATATAAATTGAACAAAAGAAACAGATAAGGACAGGCAAAAGGGGGAAATGATTCTGGAGAAGCGGAGCGTTCGCCTTTGTGAGTAGATTTCTACCATAGATCAGGTTAAATCATAGAAATCTGGGAGCAACAGCGATCGAAAGAACATTTCACCCGGCTGCCTTCTTCCGTTCATAATCATTGGTTCAACTTATATAGAAACTTTTTACACCAACGTCCAGTTCCAATTATCGCTGTTTGATTCCTTTATATAGATTGGTTCCATGTCTTTCGGGACAAAGATTGCAGTTTTGCTTTATTGATCTACTGCGTTATTGCATTAATGCTTGAAGGAGGTCTGATAACCGAGCCCAGCTTTTTCAGATGGTAAAAATGAAGCTGCTTGCATGTTCAAAATCAGGGAGGGGATCACACGTGGCCGAGATTAAAGGATCTACGCTTGCCGGAACACTACCGGAAACAAAGCGGGAATCCAAACGAAAATGGAGCCGCATTGCGCGAAACTGGCAGTTGTATTTGCTCATATTGCCTGTTGTTGCCTATTACATCCTGTTTCACTATGTGCCGATGTACGGCATCCAAATCGCATTTAAGGATTTTATCGCCACCAAAGGGATTACAGGCAGCCCATGGGTGGGCACCGAGCACTTTGAACGATTTTTCCACAGTTATTTCTTTTGGCGGTTGATCAAAAATACGCTGGGACTCGGTCTCTACAGCCTTGCAGTAGGATTCCCGATCCCGATCATTCTGGCGCTGCTGATGAATGAGGCCAAATCGGCCAAATTCAAAAAATTCGTTCAAACCGTCACTTATGCGCCGCATTTTCTGTCAACGGTCGTCGTGGTCGGCATGATGATGATTTTCTTATCGCCGCGTTACGGGATGGTCAATCATTTGATCACGATGTTTGGGGGCCATCCGATCAACTTTATGGCGGAACCCGGCTGGTTTAAATCGCTGTATGTATTTTCCGATGTATGGCAGACGATGGGATGGAGTTCGATTATTTATCTGGCCGCCCTGGCCGGGATAGACAATCAGCTGCATGAAGCGGCCCGCGTGGACGGAGCCGGAAGATTGCGGCGGATCTGGCATATTAACCTGCCCGGTATCCGGCCGACGATTATTATCCTGCTTATTTTGAATATCGGCAGCATCATGGGCATCGGTTTCGAGAAAGTGCTCCTGATGCAAAACAACCTGAACATGGAAACCTCGGACATCATCTCAACCTATGTATACCGCGCGGGGATCCAAGGAGCCGAATACAGCTTTTCCGCCGCCATTGGATTGTTTAATTCCGTCATTAACTTTATCTTGTTGATCTCTGTCAACTGGGTTACAAAACGCATGAGCGACACAAGTCTATGGTGAGGAGGAAATGGAATGCTTTTGGAATCCCGGGGCGACCGCGTTTTTAATGCCTTGATTTATCTCATTCTCGGATTGGTTACCATCATTGTGTTATATCCGCTCGTATTTGTGTTCAGCGCATCCATTAGCGATCCGCAGACGGTTCTGCGCGGGGAGATGCTGCTGTGGCCGAAAGGAATCAACCTGAATTCCTATGCCAAAATTTTTCAAAACAAAGATATTCTATCCGGTTTTTCCAACACGCTGCTGTATACTTCCGTCGGTACGCTGATTAACCTGGGCATGACCATCATAGCGGCGTATCCGCTGTCGCGGAAGGATTTTGTGGGAAGAAACTGGTTTATGGGGCTTTTTGTGTTCACGATGTTTTTTGGGGGCGGCTTGATCCCGACGTATCTGTTGATTAAAGACCTTGGGATGCTGAACTCGTTTTGGGTCATGATTATTCCGAATGCGGTGTCGATTTGGAACATTATCATTATGCGCACCTTTTTTCAGCAGTCCATTCCTTACGAACTGCAGGAGGCGGCGACGATCGACGGCTGCTCCAACATTCAAATTTTGAACCGCATCATTTTGCCTCTGTCGATGCCGATTATCGCGGTGATGATTCTGTTTTATGCCGTCGGCCACTGGAATGCGTTCTTCAACGCGCTTTTGTATCTCTCGGATAAGGATAAGTTCCCGCTCCAACTGATCCTGCGCGAAATTCTGATTCAGGGGCAAACCAGCGACATGGTCAAAATGTCCACCGAATCGGCGATCAAGCAGCAGCGCGAGGTGGAGGGAATTAAATACGCGGTGCTTGTTGTGGCCAATATTCCGGTGCTGATTTTGTATCCTTTCCTGCAAAGATATTTTGTCAAAGGCGTAATGATTGGTGCCATCAAAGGGTAAGCCCCTTGAATGGATAAAAGATGATGAGTCAAAGGGAGGAAGCGAAAGATGAAGGGAAGCAAAAGGGGGAAAATGCTGCTGGCCTGCTTGGTTTCCATGACTGTTCTGGCAGGATGCGGCTCTGGCAAGTCAGATGATGCGGGAGGAGGCAAGGCGAAGGATGCGGAGCAAGCCAAGATCAACGCAAACGGTTTTCCGATTGTGAATGACAACATGACGGTGTCGGCTTTTGCCGCCAAATTTTTTGCCAACGCGGATTGGAATAAAATCAGGTTGTGGACCGATTACGAGAAAAAGACCAATATCCATGTGAATTGGGAAACCGTCCAGACCGAAACATTAAAAGAAAAACGGAATCTGCTGCTGGCCGGTAACGATTATCCGGAATTGTTTTATGCGTCTGCTTTCTCGCGGTCGGATCTGCTGAAATACGGAAAACAGGGAGTTTTTCTCCCGCTGAATGATTTGATTGACAAATATGCCCCTAACTTCAAGGCGCTGATGGACAAATACCCGATTATCGCCAAGGGCATCACGATGCCGGATGGCAACATTTACGGTCTACCGACCGTTTACGATCCCGAATTTAAATCCGTCTTGTACGGTACGCCTTGGGTGAAGCAGGAGTGGCTGGATAAGCTGGGGTTAAAGCAGCCGGAGTCGCTCGACGATTTTTACAATATGCTAAAAGCGTTTAAGGAAAAGGATCCGAACGGTAACGGCCAGAAGGATGAAATCGCTTGGGGAGCCGTCGGCACGACCGGTATCGTCAACTATTTGCGGGGTTCCTTCGGACTGAACAATCACGGTACTTCCAACATCAACGTCGATACGGATCCGGAAACCGGCAAGGTGCGGTTTATCCCGACTGATCCGCGATACAAGGAACTGTTGCAATTTGTCAACAAGCTTTATAAAGACGGCCTGCTGGAGCAGGACATCGTGTCGGTCAAGAGCACCGAAGTGGATTCCAAAGGGATGGAAGGACTGATCGGCGTGGTCGACAATGTCGATCCGGTGGCGATTTACAATCAAAAAGGTTATGTCGGACTGAACGTATTAAAGGGGCCGCATGGTGACCAGCAATATACCGCTTACGGTTCCCCGCTCGGCAACATCGGCATGTTCGTGCTCACGGATAAGGCAAAAAACCCTGAAGCGATGATCAGATGGATGGATTACTTCTACAGCGACGAAGGCATCAAACTTTTCTTCATGGGCTGGAAGGATGAAACCTACACCGAAGGCGCAAACGGCAGCGTCGATTATACGGATGAAATTAAAAACAACCCGAATGGCCTGAATTTGGACCAAGCGATTGGGCAATATTTGATTTGGCCTGGCGGTTATTACCCCGGTTTTGTGAAGCAGCAGTATTTCAAAGGGGCTGAAGGCCTGCCGACTTCGGTCGAAAACGCCAAGAAAGCTGAGCCTTATGCATTGAAGCAGGATCAAGTCTGGCCGCCGTTCAACTTTACGCAGGACGAACAAAGCGAATTGACCACCATTCAAACCGATATTGATACCTATGTTTTGGAAATGAGAGACAAATTCATCACGGGTAATGAATCATTCGATAACTGGGACCAATACGTTGCGGCACTGGATAAAATGGGCGTTAAACGGTATGTGGAGATCTATCAATCCGCTGCCGAGCGTTATGCCAAATAATAAGCTATGACAACAAAAAAATAGGCTAGAAATTTGAAGACAACAGCGATCGGAAGAACGATCCGTAACCGTAGCGGTCAACTCGCATAATATGTCAACCACGAGTTAAGGATTGAGCCATAAAAAACGAATCCATTTAAGCACGAGTCTCGCAATCTACCGAAGCACCCGTGTAGGGATTTCCATTCTAATGAAGGTAGGGGAGAACGAACATGAAAGAGCAAAAGGTTAAGGCTGTTTTGATCGGAGCGGGAGCTAGGGGCGGCAGTTACGCCAGATATGCCTTGGATTATCCGCATGAACTTGAAATTGTTGCCGTCGCAGAAGCCGACCCTGTGCGCCGGGCAAGATTTGCGGAAAAGCACAATATTCCGCCAGAGCGCTGCTATAAATCCTGGGAGCTGCTGCTGAAGGAACCCCGATTGGCCGAGATTGCATTCATTTGTACGCAGGATCAAATGCACTATGATCCGACCATGCAGGCTTTGCAGCAAAAATACCACGTGATGCTGGAAAAGCCGATGTCGCCGTCGCCGGCAGAGTGCATCGAAATGGAGCTGATGGCGCAGAAACAAAACCGGCAGCTCACGATCTGCCATGTGCTTCGGTATACGCCATTTTGGAGTACCCTCAAGCAAGTGATCCAGGAAGGGAAAATCGGCGAAATCGTCTCGATCCAGCTGAATGAAAATGTTGGGTATTGGCATATCGCCCACAGCTTTGTGCGCGGGAACTGGAACAACTCCGATACTTCCAGTCCGATGATTCTGGCCAAATCCTGTCATGACATGGATGTTCTCTCCTGGCTGATGGACCGGCCATGTGAAAGGGTCAGCTCATTCGGCTCCCTGAAATATTTCCATGAGGGAAATGCGCCGGCCGGGTCCGGCGATCGTTGTCTGGATTGCGCCGTGGAGCCTACTTGCGCTTATTCAGCGCCCCGTTTCTATCTGAGCGATGAATTCCGGGGCTGGGCGGGTCATTTCACGCCGGAACTGACGAAACCGAATATTATACAGGGCTTAAAGGAAACGGACTACGGACGCTGCGTATTTAGAAGCGACAATAATGTCGTCGACCATCAGGTGGTGAATATGGAGTTCGAAGGCGGAGCGACTGCGATGTTCAGCATGTGCGGATTTACGTTCGAGCAGGAACGGAGAATTCAGATCATGGGGACGCAAGGAGAGCTGCGCGGCGAAGAAGATCGGATCACGCTGTATGATTTTCTTACACATAAGAAAACGACGATTGAGATTCCTTCCCAAACCAGCGGGCATGGCGGCGGCGACAGCGGTATCGTCCGGGATTTCCTGAACCAGGTACGAGGAAGAAGCGACCGGGAAAGCTTGACTTCCGCCTCTGCTTCCGTCCGCAGCCATATGATCGCTTTTGCCGCGGAAGCTTCCCGCTTGGATCGCGGGCAGTCCATCGAATTAAATGAGTTTATGAATCAATATAGGCCGGACTCTATTCAAACAAACTAGCGGCAAATATAGCTTGAGTGAAAAAGATCTGCTCCTTCATAGGGTTCGGGGGCAGATCTTTTTGCATCGAACAGCGCTAGTCCAATACATTCATCGAAGCGATATGCTCTTTGGTTTCACCCGTTCCGAGTTCGTGCAGCAGCCGATAAATATTTTTCAGGTCCCGTTCGTATAAGTTATTGTCATTGTCATAATGCTCGGGAATGCCGGGATAGTGCATGCGGAAATAAGTCTCCATATCAAAGTGGTACATGGAATCAAATAAAGCGTGCAGCTGGCTCACCTCATCCGGGGTTGCTTCAATCTCCAGTTCATAAGCGGCGTCGCCCTGCTGTTCCATGATCGTTCTGGACTGTACGGACACGTAATATCTTTTTTTATTGTTCAAGGCAAGACACTCCTATCGATTTAAGTTAACCCTTTAATGTCCAGATACCACCAGACCAGAGCGCCGATGATGACGAGCACGGGCAAGGCCACATAGAGGATGACGATGGGATTGGCTGCGATCGGATGTTTGGCGACGGTCTCATGTATATGATCTCGTTTTTGATTTTGCTGTTTACGCATGATGGAAATGGACGCATAAAGCGAAATGGCGCAGGCGATGGCGGCAACGACTATCAATACGGTATAAATCAAGTTGATTTTCTCCCCTGTCATCGTATCGTTTTGATTCATAGGCTTTACCTAAAAGTGAAAATTATTCATTACTTTGCCGTAATCGTAAGGACAATCGAGGTTTCATTCATGAGTGTTGAGAAATAATTCACAAAACGTTGAATTTCTGTATGATCATAATCACTCTGATGGGGATGGGATTTTTTTAAGATGTCAGAAGAGATAAATTTCAAGGAAAACGCTTCTGATACCGCTAGAAAAACTACAGTCATACTATTGGAGGTCCAATTATGAGTCAATTTACGCTTGAAACCCAGGTGTCCGATATTGTAACAGCCATTCCCCAAACCGCTGATCTATTCCGCACGCTCCGGATCGATTATTGCTGCGGGGGCAAGGTACCTTTGGAAGAGGCGGCTATAAAAAGAAAACTGGATCCGGAAGCTGTGCTGGAGCAGTTGAAGCATGTCGAGTCCGAGTTCATCAATTATCAGGAAAGCCGTCCGGCATCGCTTACCGGTCTGGAACTGATGGATTATATCAAGCATAAGCATCATGCCTTTTTGCGCGATGAGCTGCCGGCGATGACGCCTTACGTCACGAAACTGGCCCGTGTTCATGGGGGACATCATCCTGAGCTTTTACGGGTAGAGGAAATCTTCGCGGAACTGAAAAAAGAATTGCTTGAACATACGGAGGATGAGGAGCAGAATGTATTCCCGCTAATGAGCGAATACTTCACTGAACAGGGTCATGAAATTTCAGCCGCGTTGAAGCAGCAAATAACGGAGCTAGTAGATGAGCATGAGCAAGCAGGAAACCTGCTGAAGGAGCTTCGGGAAATTACATCCGATTTTGGAGTTCCGGCGGATGCATGCGGCACCTATCGTCTTGTGTATCAGCGCTTGGCGAATCTTGAAAAAGACACTTTTGAACATATTCATTTGGAAAATAACATATTGTTCAAACCGTTTCGTACGGGTCTGCAATAAAGGTTCCCAAAACCCTTTTCGTTTACACGGAGAGGGTTTTTTTGCGTCTTAAACCTTCAATCCGATGGGGCAGATGTTTGTAAGGAAGCTCATGTGTATATTTTTTTTAAATGAGATCAGATTAAGATGTATCTATTTACAAATGTGACGTGTTATATATTGATCGTCATGTTTATATGACGTATTATACGAAATAAGAAGTTTTGCCGGAAAGGAGCCAATCATTATTAAACTGACTTCCCGCCAATTGGAAATTGTAGATATCGTAAAGAAGCACGCTCCCATTACGAGTGAGCAAATTGCTGAAATGCTGAACTTGGCCCGGCCGACGATCCGCTCGGACTTATCGATTTTGGTGAGTCTTGAATATATTGACGCCAAACCGAAGGTCGGGTATTTTCCAGGTTCGCGGCGAATGGCTGAGGGTGAAATCAAGTCGGGGCTGATGGAGATTAAAGTCGGCGATATTCACAGCGCGCCAATCATTGTCCGGGAAACGACGACGATTCATGATGCGGTGGTGACGCTGTTTTTGGAAAATGTGGGACATCTGATCGTAACCGACGAGGACGGCAAGCTTGTGGGAATCGTATCCCGAAAAGATATGCTGAAGGTAACGCTGGGCAATGCCGCGGCATCCACCATGCCCGTGAGTTTTATCATGACCCGTGGGGCTAATGTGGTCACCGTGTCGCCGGAGGATTCCGTCTTGGATGCGGCACGTAAAATCATCGCGCATCAGGTTGACAGCCTGCCGGTTGTGATCCCGGCCGAATCCGGTTTGGATGGGGAGGTCCGGGTGGTTGGGCGGATCTCCAAAACCAATATCATACGAACATTACTCGATCTATTATCACCGGAATAATAGGGAGGAATGGGATAAAACACGCATCAACACATGTCATAGCTATTGCCGCCCGCAGTAAAAAATGAACAACCCACTCCGATTATCTTGGAGTAGTGGTTGTTCATTTTTTTATTCTTTTCTGTATCGGACTACATTTTGCATTTCGATATTATAACGCATTCTTCTTATTCTCGGCGGATCGTGCTGCTTCTTCCTCCTCCGCTTTGATGATCGATAAAAAAGAGATTATATCACCGATGGCAGCTAATGTAAGTCCGATTTTAGCTAATTCCAAGGAAGACAAATCCTCGATCGAAGCTACATTTCTTTTTCGTTTGGCCACATCATCACCCCGAAAGTCGGTTTTATTTCAACATATGTTTTATCATGCAAAGTGTACACATGAACCCGTCTTGTCAAAAGATGAAATAGGCAGGAGTAACTGCCGTTTTCAGCTCTGTTTGGCGGTAATGTTTAAATATATCCGTTCATTCCTTTGCCCAGAATCTTCCTATCGTCTATGATTAAATGATAGCGGTTCATTTCTGGCAACAAGGAGGAGAATCCATATGTCTTTTAGTGGCGAGCTTTGCACTGCTAACGAAAAAAATCGGACAATCCATCGGCGGGGACCTTGAATACTATCGCGAGAAACTTAAAAATTGTAAAGGACGTATTCTTGAAGCCATGGTCGGCTCCGGGCGCGTCATCATTCCTCTTTTGGAATCCGGGCTCATCGTAGACGGAGTGGATTATTCCCATGAAATGCTGGCTTCATGCCGCAAGCATTGCTAAGAACGAGGTCTTCATCCGGAACTTTTTGATGCGGATTTAAAGGCGCTTTCATTGCCCTATAAATATGAAACCATCATCATTCCGGCCGGTTCATTTCTTTTGATCGAGGACCGGGAGGATGCGCTGAAGGTGCTGCACCGATTGTATGAGCATTTGGAGCCGGGTGGCAAGCTCATCCTTGATTTATTTTTACCGGAACAAAATATCCCTGAAGCTGACATCGGAAAATGGAGTGGAACGTCGACTTATCATTTGCCCAATGGCGATCTGATCACAATGGAGAGCAAATGCGTCGAAGCGGATCTTTTTTTCAAGCAATCCCAAGTTGACTACTTGAAATATGAAAAATGGCGCAACGGAGCTTGGATTCAAACCGAATTACAACGTTTCGCCTTGCGGTGGTACGGAGTAGAGGAGTTTAAGTACATCCTGCAAAATGTCGGTTTTTCAGAGGTTGCAGTGTGGGCCGATTTTGAGGATGGGAAAAAGCCGACAAACCGCAATCAAAGTTTTGTATATGAAGCTGTTAAATCATGCGAAGTTTGTCCAGGAGTAAAAAGATGAGCCACATTCAGTATAATCTGCAATTTGAAGCACTGTGCCGCCAGCTGCGGTTAGGCGAGGTCATTGGAATCCCTGAAGCAATATCAGGCGGATTTTTGCACCGAATGTATGCCGTAGAAACGGCAACAGGCAAATATGCGATCAAAGCGTTAAACCCGCAAATTATGCTTAGGCCAACCGCAATGGCAAACTATATCGCATCCGAGGACATCGCCAGAATTGCGGCAGGTAAAGTAGGCGCGCTTCCGGCCATAAGAGCAAACGGCACCTGCCTGCACGAGATCGAAGATCAATATTATCTTGTCTTTGATTGGATTGATGGATCAAGCCTGACATCTGCCGAAATCACGCCGGAACATTGTATGAAAATGGGGGACGTGCTCGCAGAATTGCATTTGACTGATTTTTCAGGGTTAAACATCCCAGATCACCGATCAGAGGGCGCGCAGCTTATAAACTGGAACCGTTATTTGCAGCTTGGCCGGGTGAACGATGCGGAGTGGTTAAATCTGCTTCTTGCAAATCAAGCCATGCTTGCGGAGTGGAATGCACAAGCAATTGAATCAGAAAACCTTCTTTCTGCAGATCTGGTAATCAGCCATAGAGATCTAGATCCAAAAAATGTACTGTGGAACCAAGGACGCCCGATCGTTATCGATTGGGAGGCAGCGGGTTACGTAAACCCGATGAAAGAGCTGATTGAGACCGCAATGTATTGGTCTGAAAATACAATAGGGCTGACGGATCAAGAAAAATTCACGGCTTTAATCAATGGCTATAAGCAAAGATACGGTTCGCCTCAGGCGAATTGGAGTATCGTGCTAGCTGGTATTTTCGGGGGCAAGCTGGATTGGCTGGAATATAACTTAAAGCGGTCTTTATGGATTGAATGCACGGATCCTCAAGAACAGCGGATAGGGACCGTTCAAGTGACGGAAACGATCCAGGGGATCAAACGTTACGCTGACGCGATTCCCCAAATCGTAAATTGGCTGAGATAAGTGCCACTAACTTTTTGGTTAAAGGGGGTTCTAATGAATGGAGCTTACAATCCAAGAGATTTTTAATGATGGAATCGCCGAAAGTCGGGAGAGGCTTGAAAACGGGGTACCGATCGTGAATATATGGGGAACAACAGCGATCGAAAGAACATTATGGCTGCCTCCATCCGTACAATGCTTGGCTCAACTTAGCTAGCATTCGCATATTGCGAGGAATCATTCACTGTTTATCGTATAATAAATGACAGTTACTTTAACTAACAAACACATCTAATAGAGGGGAACTAGAATAATGGTTGAAGAATTTACAGTCAAGATATCATCTTTGAAAAGAAGTAGAAAAATCCGTGTTTTTCTTCCAAATGAATATGAAAATAATGATAAGAAATATCGGGTTTTATATATGCACGATGCTCAAAATTTATTTCAGGATGAGGACTCTTTTTTTGGGACAAGCTGGAGGATACTGGATTGTGTAAAAAAGAGTGGACTGGAACTTATTGTCGTCGGTATTGATTGTAACGGAGAAGGAACAAAACGTTTTGACGAATTGGGACCTTGGATTAGCGATAAAAGAATTAATGAAGGTTTATTCATCGATAAATCAATAGATTTAGGTGGAGAAGGGGAACAGTACATAGATTTTATCGTAAACGAATTAAAGCCTTTGATTGATAATAAATACAGGACCGTAAAAAGTGATACCGCTATGGCTGGGAGCTCGTCAGGTGGACTAATATCTACTTATGCCATGTGTAAATATCCCTCAATATTCAATAGAGTTGCCGCACTATCAAACGCTTTTTGGTTATGTCAAAAGGAAATCGAAAACCTGGCTGAAAAATGTGACCTAACAAACGTAAAAAGGTTTTATTTTGATGTAGGAACAAAGGAACAAACTGCAACATTTGGACCGGATGTTTATATTGACTCTAACATTTCCTTCAAGAATGTAATCGAAAAAAAGGGTCTTCATTATCGTTTTGAAATTGTAGAAGGCGCTGAGCATAATGAGGTTGCTTGGCGAGAACGTTTCCCCGAAATACTTAAGTACCTGTACCAAGGAGAATAGGGTTTTCATTCACAATGATGCTGCTTGAGCTTCGACAAGCTTCTGTGCCGTAATACGTGGTTTTATAGATGAAAACAAAGAAGACGGGTCCCCAATAAACTGTACCCTATGTAACCTATCGAGAGACTTTTTTAAAGTGTCTACTCGATAGGGTACAGTTTACCAATAACCCGTCCTTTTTTCTTATTCGCCCGCAGGCAGCTTCAGTGTGACCTCCGTTCCCAAATGGACGATGCTGTTTATCGTTATCCCGTATTCGGGGCCGTACATCACTTTGGCGCGTTCATGCACATTTTTGAGCCCATATCCTTTGCTTGGGGATTCCAGCAGCTGGGACAGCCGATCCGGCGGAATCCCGATCCCGTTGTCCTCAACCCGAAATACGATACACCCGTTCTCCAGTTTGCCTGATAACATGATTTTACCGCCTTGATCCCTATTTTCAATACCGTGAATGATTGCATTTTCAATAAGCGGTTGAAGCATTAGGTTCGGCATGTGATACGGGAAAATCGCTTCATCTGTTTGGTACTCCACTTCGAAGCTCTTGCTATGCATGATCAACTGGATTTTCATATAGGACTGAACGTTTAGAATCTCGTCCGACACCAATATCATATTATTGCCTTTGTTGAGTGTCGTTCGGTAAAAGGTAGACAGCAGCTGAGCCATTTCGCTTATGTCCGTCGCCCGAATCCGCAGTGCCCGCCAGTTGATGATCGAAAGGGAATTATAGAGGAAATGAGGATTGATTTGCGCCTGCAATGCTTTCATTTCATATTCTTTTCTAGCGATCTCCTCAACATAAACTTTTTTGATCAATACTTTCGTTTTATCTACCATGTTACCGAATCCCCGAATTAAATCCCCGACCTCATCCTTCGAATCGCTTACGACATTTACTTCCAGGGAACCTTCTTCCACCGTTTTCATATTGTTGCGCAGCTGCTCAATCCGTGTAATGAATTTACGCGAAAAAAGTGTGCCAGCCACGGCGACCGCCGCGATGCAGGCGACAATCATGAAAATAACCGTAGAGACGATCCACCATGCCGATCGGGTAATAAGACCGGTTGGTTTATATAAATATACCTTCCAGCCTGATGTGGAGATATCGGTTTGCAAAACGGTGAAATTTTGGCCATTCCACTGCATTTCAACATGCGATGGGTCCGCCGCGCGGAAAGTAGGGTGCTTCTGTCCATGTTCGGAGGAATAAACGACCCGTCCTTTGGCATCTTGAATCAGAATTTCCGCTCCTTGCGCCTCCAGGGATTCGAATGGAGCAAACAAACTGTCGTGTTGAACACGCGCAAACAAAATGTTGTTTTTCGGATTTTTTTGTTTGGTATTCAAAATGCGGCGAACGCAGTACATGTTAGTATCATCGGAAAACCACAGCACCTGGGTTGTCTTCATCACATCCGGATACCATTCGGCAGCTTTAATGTCATCAAGAGGGTGGACGGTTTGTCCATGCTGATGCAGATTCGATCCGGTATATAATGTGAGCCGTTCGATGCCAGAGTTCAAATTCCGCGCCGTATAAAAATTTTGGTCAATGACATTGACCAATTGGTCGTACATTTCAAAAGTGCTGGTATACGTATGATTGGCGGCGTTTACGATACTTTGGTTAAAGCTGAGAAAGTTCATGATTTTATTATAAACTTCCAGCTGGTTGTTTAAGGTAAGCGCGCTTTGGTTCAAGGCCGCGTTCAAATCGGATTTGGACTGTTCGATCAGTAGCGATCTCGTTTCCGAGAAGCAGAATCCTCCAAGCACGATGACAGGAATCATGCTGATCAGCAAAAAGGCAAGCTTGATTTTCGTTTGAAATTTCAGGTCGCGAATATGGTGTCGAAGCCTCCGCCAGCTTTGCATGGTTATTCCTCCACAAGCTCAAAGGTTTTCTGGTTAACCTGCCTGAATTTCTCCGGTGTATGCCCATAAAAGTCCCTGAAGTTTTGGCAGAAGTAGGAAATATTCCGGTAACCGACGGCACCGCATATATCCGCGATTTTCAAATGCGTATGGGTAAGCATCTCTTTCGCTTTTTGCATTCGGACATTTTTAATATATTTATTGATTCCGCAGCCTGTCTGCTTTTTAAAGGTTGAACTCAGGTAATGGGGGGACAAATACACTTTGGCTGCAAGCAGCTCCAGACTTAAATCTGCCGCGTAGTTCTCTTCTATATATTGTTTGGTCGCCATGATATCCCGGTTGAGTGCAGGTTCCATGCTGCTCGATTCTACCGCAAGCAAGGTCATGCCTTGATCTAAAATACTCTTGATATCCCTTAAGTCTTCGGCCCTGTATATCTTCTCTATCCCGAGATTGATCTCTTTTTGCGCTGCATCCACGTTAGACATGATATGTTCGTAGACCGTGGAAAAGATGTGTTTGACGTATAATTGCGAATATTGCACTTGTCTATCGTATTTTTGGTAAAGCAGTTCTGCCGCGGATTTTAAGCTGAACAGATCCCGCTCCTTCAGATGGATGCGGATTTGTTCCAGTAGCTGACTGTCTGATACATCGGGAATTGACTGCTCGGAGAACAGCAATTCGTTTTTTGCGTCAAAGACGAAGGTATCCGGCAGGAAAAATCGATATTCCATCCAGTGCTCCAATTCGGGCAGTACTTCGGCCAATGAATAAATCGCAACAGGGCCATCTTTAATAGAAAGGTAACAATTCACTTTATATTCAAGCAGAATGTTGTCATGTATGCGCAAGGCCAACTCCCGCAACGATGTGTGCGATGGAACCCCGTTTCCTTCCGGAAACAAGAGCAGGCTTTGGCATCCGTTCAAATTCAAATAATCGGCAGCGGCTCCCAATTGGGAAAGCAGGTAATCTTCGAATTGCGGGCCGGCATTTTCAAAAAATTCTTTCTCAAATTCAAGCAGCAGCATTCCCTGATAGCGATCAGGCAGATCCGGCAAAAGATCCTGGACGGAAGCGGGTTCCCCGATGCCGTTGACCAGCGTAAAAAGAATATGCTTTTTCACATAGGCTCGGGTCATTTGCGAGGTTTCATCCTGCTGCTGCTGCTGGGTTAATTCGCCGATAACTTTGCTTATCGTCGCCTCAAATGCCTCCACATTCACCGGTTTAAGCAAGTAATCGGAGACGCCAAGCGTAATCGCGGTTTTGGCATATTCGAATTCAGCATAACCGCTGAAGATAATCACCTTGGTTTTTGGGTGGAGTTGTAGTACCTGCCGGGTTAGCTGCAACCCATCCATCTGCGGCATTCTGACATCCGTAAACAAAATATCGACAGCATGCTGCTGCAAATATTCGAGCGCTTTTCGTCCGTTCTCGGCCACCTGCAGCTTGAGGGGGAATCCCAACTCCTGAAGGAGAAAAGCAATCCCTTCACGTTCTTCCTTATGATCGTCTACCACCAATATCGTTAACATGTATGTCCTCCCACGATCAAAGTTCGCTTTTGCCCTAGCTTCATCCAACTGAAGCGTTTTGAATAACGCACATCGGAAGCATAGGCTTCGGTGCTGAAAACCGATCTATTTGAGCACTATGTACTAATAGCATCATTTTATTATAGCACCTGTAAGTTGGGCAATTTGACTTCGCGAAAGAGAGTATTTTTTGATATAAAACGTAATTATTTGGCGTTTACGATTGAAAGGAAAGAGGCATAAAATATAGAGGCAATCTATGATGCGAGGTTTTAAGCAGGCCGGCGCTTTGAAACCGTATTCCTTAATGGCATTACTTAATGACATTAAATATTAAACAGATAAATTAGGGAGGTCTCTTCATGTTATTAAAAACGAAGCGTACCTGCTCCGTCGTGTTTGCCGCTTTACTGGCCGCTTCTCTGGTCGGTTGCCAAAACTCCGATAATGCAGACAGCACTTCTTCGAAGGCCAACTTGGATGACCCTGCTTGGAAAGAAGCTGTAACGACACCATTTGGCAAATATCCTGAAACGGTTACGTTTTCGGTCGGGCAAATGGCAACGAATTATACTTCGCTGGCGGGTACGCCATATGCGAAGGACAATGCTACGAATAATGTCTGGACCCGATATTTTAAGGACAAGCTTAACGTGCAGAACACGACCAAGTTTGAAGCCAATGACGGCGCGGACTATGGCCAAAAGGTTTCGATGGCGATCGTCAGCGGCGAAATTCCGGATGTGATGGTCGTTCCGGACTACGCAACCCTGCAGCAGCTGTACGAAAACGATCTGATTGCAGATCTTACGGATGCTTATGACAAAACGGCAAGCGACCGGATTAAAGAGATCTATGATTCTTACGGCGGCCGCGTGCTGGACAGCGCGAAATTTGACGGCAAGCTGATGGCTATCCCAACGACGGAAATCTCGCACGGTCCCGGGATCCTGTGGTTGCGGAAGGACTGGATGGATCAATTGGGGCTTAAAGAGCCGAAAACTATGGAAGACGTAGAAAACATCGTTAGCCAATTTATCGAAAAAGATCCGGGTAAAAACGGACCGGGTAAAACGGTAGGCCTTGTGGTGGATAATGAAAACGTGGCCGACATTTCGGGCGGTCAATATTCGCTCAATAATATTTTTGCTTTGTACGGCGCATTTCCTAAGCAGTGGATTGACGACGGCAGCGGAAAAGCGGTATACGGTTCGGTACAGCCGGAAATGAAACCTGCGCTTGCCAAATTGGCTGACATGTACAAAAAGGGCCTGATCGATCGTCAATTCGCCGTTCGTACGGGCGATGACCGCAAAGCGCTCTTGACCGGCGGAAAAAGCGGTTCCTTCCTGGATAACTGGTGGGGCAGCTGGACGGTGGCGGACTCCCTGAAGCTGAATAAGGATGCCCAATGGGTGTCTTATGTCGCTCCTAAGGCCGAAGACGGTTCGCTGACGATGTTCACCGGCAACCCGACAAGCAGCTATCTGGTTGTCCGCAAAGGTTTCGAACATCCGGAACTTGCAGTTAAAATGATCAGTCTCCAATACGATTATCAGCGTTACCAAGAGAAAGACGAAGCGACTTTAAAAGCTTTTGACGATTACAGCGCACATAACGTATCCGGCTCTCCGATCATCGTCAACATCGATTATTACGATGCCTTTTACCGCAATGTCGACACGATGAAACAGGCTTTGGAAACGGGTGATACAAGCAAACTCATCAGCAACATGGATATCAGCAACTATAACTCTTACAAGAAATATGTGGATAGCGAGAAAAAAGGAGAAGCTCCCGATCCTAATGCATGGGCCGGATATACAGCCAGCATTACGACAGCGAGCATGGTTAAAGATGCCAGCATCAAGGAAATCAACCCGTTATTTTTCGGAACGACGCCTTCGATGTCACTCAAATGGCCGACATTAACCAAAATGGAGCTTGAAATGTATTTGAAGATCATTACCGGTGAACAAACGCCGGATGCATTCGATAAATTCGTCGATAGCTGGAAAAAGACCGGCGGCGACATCATCACGAAGGAAGTAAACGATGCGCTTGCTTCCAAATGAAGTTGAAAGAGATGATCATTCATGAGGAATAAAAAAGATCAGGCAGCTTTCCACTTCATGATGTTGCCTGGCATGATATTTCTGATTATATTCTCGTTTATTCCGATGTTCGGGATTGTGATGGCTTTTCAAAATTACATTCCTGCCAAAGGGATCAGCGGGTCGTCGTGGGTGGGGCTCGATAATTTCAAGTTTATGCTCCAAATCCCCGACAGTAAGCAGATTTTTGCCAATACAATCATCATTGCCGTGTGGAAAATTATCGTAGGAACTTTGGTATCTATCATCTTTGCTCTCTTGCTCAACGAGATCCGGGTACGTTTTGCCAAACGCTTCATGCAAACCGTAGTATATCTGCCGAATTTCCTGTCCTGGGCCATTCTGGCTACCGTCGTGATGAATATCTTTTCATACGAAGGTCCGATCAATGCGTTCTTGGGATGGTTTGGCATTGACCCGATCCTGTTTATGGCCAGCAATGACTGGTTCAGACCGATGCTGGTGCTCACGGATGTGTGGAAAGGTTTCGGTTACGGTTCCATCATTTATCTGGCGTCACTGACATCGATCGACCCGGGGCAATACGAAGCGGCTTCCATCGATGGAGCCAACCGGTTCAAGCAGCTATGGTACATTACCTTGCCTGGTTTGATGCCGACAATTATCCTGGTAACGACTCTAAACCTGCCTAATGTGCTGAATGCCGGTTTTGACCAAATCTTTAATCTTTACAATCCTTTGGTTTATCAATCGGCTGATATTATTGACACCTATGTTTATCGGGTAGGGCTTGTGGAAAGACAATACAGTTTGGGTACGGCAGTAGGCCTGTTGCGGTCGGTAGTCGGCATTATTCTGATTCTTTCCGCGAATAAGCTGGCCCAGAAATTTACCGATTACCGTATTTTCTAAAAGAAGGGGGTGGCTCCCATTACCGCTCAAACGATAAAAAGCCGCATTGCAGATGTAATCATTTGGATTTTAGTGTTGGCCTTTACTTTATCATGCCTGGTGCCGCTGCTTAACCTGGTGGCGATTTCGTTCAGTGATAACGCGGCGGCTTCCGCCAACCTGGTAAGTATTTTTCCAGTCAATTTTACGTTCAGCTCCTATGAAAAATTGTTGTCGGATTCCCAGTTTTGGCGTTCATTTATGATTTCCGTCGAACGGGTGGCATTAGGTCTGCTCGTGAACATGACGTTAATGATTTTGACCGCGTACCCGCTATCGAAAAGCTCGAAACAGTTTCGCGGCCAGAAAGTTTATATGAATCTCGTCATTTTCGCCATGTTATTCTCCGGGGGTCTGATCCCGACGTTTATGGTGGTCAAGCAGCTTCATCTGCTGGACTCCATCTGGTCGTTGATTTTGCCCGGAGCCGTACCGATCGGGAATGTAATTCTGCTTATGAACGCATTCCGCGGGGTGCCGAAGTCTTTGGAGGAAGCGGCTACGATTGACGGGGCTTCGCAATGGACAATCCTTGGCAGAATTTATCTACCGGTCGTGCTGCCTACGCTTGCAACCGTCATGTTGTTTACGATTGTCGGCCACTGGAATGATTACTTCGGTGCGTTGGTGTATATCAATAAAGCTTCGAACTATCCGCTGCAAACGTATATCCAGCAGCTGAGCGTAGAGGTTCAGAACGTTACCGATCCGGAGAAATTGATGGAACTTGCCAAAATCTCCGACCGGACGCTGAATGCCGCCAAAATCGTCGTTTCGACGCTGCCGCTGCTTTTGATTTATCCTTTTATGCAAAAATATTTCGTTTCAGGTATTGTGGTAGGTTCGGTTAAAGAATAAAATACAATCCTTGGATATGGGGCCGCTGTGAACATTCATGGCGGCCTTGTATTTAACGGCTAGAATTTAGGAGGTTAATATCTATGAATCATTCCATCAAGTCGCCGGTTTTGGATGCGATGAAGATCCATGTACCCGCCAAGGCCAATCGCGCCATCTCTTTTACAAATAAAGAGGCCGCCTATTATTTTACGCAGTCTCATAACACGAATCATGTGGAGCATGCCCATTTTGCAGGGCTGAATATTGCCAAAAACCGGATTTTTGGCGGATATACGCTTTTCGCTGATCAATATATGCTGGGTCAACTTGAATCTGAGGTTTGGGTATCTCCTTATAAAATGGAACGGACCTATCCTGGGGATTTGACCGAAGAGCTGTGGATGTTCGATTACCGGAACATATTGGAGATTGATCTTGCAGGTGCGAAGACAGAGACCGGAATTCGTCTAGAAGGTGAGGATATTAAACTTTTGGGCGGCGGAGAAACTGCTGTCTTCTTCCGATCGATGGAGGGGGATTGGGTCATCGCTGTAAGCGCTAAGGACGGTCAGCCTGTCCGGTTCGAAGGGCAAATACTAACGACCGGCGCAAGTGCCGGCGGTTTTTATATCGCTGCAGGCAAAACGGAAGATGAAGCAGCTGCTCTGATCCAAGACACAAGAGATCATAATCTCAAGCTGAAAAAAGAACGAATCAAACGGATGGAAGACTTTTTGCAGCAAAACGTGTATTTGAAAAGCGATGATCAAGAACTTGCTTTAGCTTTGAACTGGCTGAACATCACGATGGATCAATTGGTAACCCGGCAGCAAGGGGACGGAATATACGCCGGCCTGCCTTGGTTTAATGAATATTGGGGACGGGATCAATTTATATCCCTGCCGGGAGCGGCTTTGGTTACGGGACAGTTCGAAACGGCGAGAAATATTTTGCTCTCGTTCGCCGAGTTCCAGAACACGGATGAAGATTCCGTCTTTTTCGGCAGAGTGCCCAATATCCTGGCTCCTGAAAATATCGACTACCATACAACGGATGGCACCCCTCGTTTTATTATTCAATTGCAGGACTATGTTAAATACTCCGGGGACACGGCGATTATTAAGGAGCTTTACCCGGCTGTACTGAGCAGCATCGAAGGTTCGATCAAGCATTGGGTCGATGATAAAGGCTATCTTATGCATGCGGATAATGAAACCTGGATGGATGCAAGGGATGCGAATCTGAATTCCTATTCTCCGCGGGATACCCGTGCCAACGACATTCAGGCTCTTTGGTACAATCAACTGCGTGCCGGTGTTTATTTTGCCGAGTATATGCAGGATACGGAAAATGCGGAGAAATGGAGCGGGATCGCCGAGAAATTGCAGCATCACTTCGAATTGGATTTCCGGGATTCATTGCATCCCTATTTGGCGGACCGCTTGGATGCAGAGGATCGTCCGGAATTTTCCCTGCGGCCAAACCAATTATTTGCTTTTGACATGTTCGAGGACCATACCTTCAAATGCCTAGCGACTCGTACGGCGTGGGAAGAGCTTGTATACCCTTGGGGCGTTGCTTCGCTGGACCGGCATCATCCATTGTTCCATCCTTTTCATTTGACGCATCATTATCACAAGGACGCGGCTTATCATAACGGCGCTGTCTGGCTTTGGCTCAATGGAATTGCGATGCAGCGGATGATTGAGCTCGGACAGGAGGAAACCGCATATGAATTGTTTAAAAATATGAACCGCCAGGCTTTGAATTTGGGTGTTGTCGGCGGACTTTGCGAAAATATGGACGCTTATCCGCATGAAGGCGAGAATTGGGCGAAACTGACGGGAGCGTATTTGCAGGCATGGTCCAATGCCGAACACTTGCGTGTGTGGTACCAATACTTTTTGGGTATTCGTCCTGATTTGATTCGCCATACGGTCACGATTGCTCCCCGAATTCCCGAAGAGCTGCAAGCTCTTGACTACCATGTGAAGGTTGGGAAGGGAAGAATCGCAGTAAATTACAACCGCAAAGCAGAAAGAACATACAGGTATACTTTTATTAACATCGGGACCGAAGCGGTCATTGACATATCGCCATTCGAAATGGTTAAGATTGAAGTTGAACCTCATTCGGAGCTTATCATCACTCAAACCGATAACAGTTTGAAAATCAACCTACTGGACCAAAACGGCACGGTCATGAAGGAATTCAACGCCGCCAGATCAGGGGCCCGGGCTGCGCAAATGGATGTGAATAATCAACTGCTTCATGATGTTAAATTTTGCGTCCCGCTTGGACTGGAGCATCATCCGATAGTGCAAGATTTAATATAAGAAGGCACGAAGTAAAAATAGAGCATGATGAAAACCGCCAGAAATGGCGGTTTTTTGTATGACCTGTGTGAGTATATCCGAAGCAAATCGGTTTCTTAAAGAGGGTCCAAAAGTTGCATTCGACCTATTCGAATTTCCGAGCATAGCGGATTCCCAGCGAAGGACTGCTAAGAATGTGCAAATTTTAGAGGGATCGAAGGCATCGTGACGTACTTCATGAATGTATGGACTCTTCGGAATTCATCATCAAGCTTACGGACAGGATAGTTGAAAAAATAAAATCCGTCAGGGTAAACGCTATTGACAAAGCAACTACTACGTGTTACTTTATAGCAGTAGTAAGTAATACTTCATACCAGTAACACAGAATAGCAAGGAGCGATTATGTTGGAAAATCTAACGGAAATGCTCAAAGGCGTGCTTGAGGGCTGCGTCCTTGAGATTATAAGCCGCCAAGAAACCTATGGCTACGAAATCACCCGGCGGCTGAACGCCCTCGGTTTCACAGATGTTGTGGAGGGAACGGTCTACACCATCCTGATCCGGCTTGAAAAAAACAAATTGGTGGAGATCACCAAGAAGCCCTCCGACATGGGGCCGCCGCGAAAGTTTTTCGCGATTAACGACGCGGGGCGCGAGGAGCTGCGGAAGTTCTGGGAAAAATGGGAGTTCGTATCATCAAAAATGAATGAGTTAAAGGAGAGAAAACAATGAACTTTTGGGAAAAAATCACCGGCAGCGACATGACCAAGGAAATGAAAGCTTTTGAAGCGCGAGCGAAAAAACTGCCGGCTGAATATCAAACGGCATGGGAAAAAATCAATGCCAATCTTTGGCCGCACTCCGATTTCACCGGTCGCAACCTCATGCCAATTCTTGACGGTGTGCTTGGCCTGCTCGAAGAAGCGGCGGCGGACGGTCAGAATGTCCAAGAGGTTTTGGGTGACGATATCAAAGGCTTCTGTTTAGCGCTGGCCGGCATCGATGGGGCAAAGTCTTACCGCGACAAGTGGCGCGAGCAACTCAACAATAATATCGCTAAAAAATTAGGCAAATAGGAGGAGGATAACATGAGAATACGAGATATCATCGAAGGCAAAAAAGAGTGGCGTGCGCATGTAGCGCGTGTCAAAGCGCTCCCGCAAGATTATCAGACCGTGTATAAAGAGATTCAAAAATATCTCTTTAAGGTCGGCCCGGTTGAACTAACCGAAGGAACAGATTTACTCTCGGGGATTGTCGATCTTTTTGAAGAGGGCGCGGCCTTGGGGAAAGGCGTGCTCGAAGTGACGGGCCATGACGTAGCGGCTTTTTGCGACGATCTAATCAAAGATTCAAAAACTTACGCTGACATCTATCAAGAATCCGTTGACCAAAAAGTTTACGAGGCCATAAAAAAGATGACGGATGAAACAAAGTAAAAGGGGGGGATCAGGATGGAAAAAGCAATTCAAGTCAAAGGTCTGCGAAAATCCTTCAAAGACAAGGAAGTCCTAAAGGGCGTCGATTTTGAAGTGAAGCGAGGTGAAATTTTCGCTCTGCTTGGCTCCAACGGAGCGGGCAAGACGACGATTGTCAGAATCCTCACCACGCTGCTCAAACAGGGCGGAGGCACCGCCGTCGTAAACGGATTTGACGTCGCGTCAAAACCCGAGCATGTGCGGCATGCGATCAGTCTGACCGGGCAATTTGCCGCCGTGGACGAGATTTTGACCGGGCGAGAAAATCTTATTATGATCGCCAAGCTGCGGCATCTTAAAAATCCGCGTCAGGTTGCGGATAACATGCTTAAACGCTTCGGCCTGACAGACGCCGCGGACCGCAAGGCATCTACTTATTCGGGGGGCATGCGCCGCAGGCTCGACATTGCCTTGAGCCTTGTAGGAAATCCGCAGATCATTTTCCTCGACGAGCCAACTACCGGGCTTGACCCCGAGGCTCGGATCGAGGTTTGGAGGACCGTCAAGGAACTGTCGGACGGCGGTACGACGATATTTCTAACCACTCAGTATCTGGATGAGGCCGAGCAACTTGCCGACCGAATCGCCATTCTTCACGAAGGCAGGATTATCGCGAATGGCACGCTTTCGGAGCTGAAAAAGCTGTTCCCGCAAGCGAAGGTGGAATATGTGGAAAAACAACCTTCATTGGAGGAGATCTTCCTCGCAATCATCGGTAATAAGGAGGCAATGTAAATGGAGACGGTTAAACATCACTTTTTTAGCGATATGGGCGTCATGCTCGGGCGTTCCATGCGCCATATTTTCCGCAGCATGGACACCATCATCACGGTCTGCATCACTCCGATTGCGATGATGCTGCTGTTCGTCTATGTGTTCGGCGGCGCTATTCAAACCGGTACGGATAACTATGTGAACTATCTGTTGCCCGGCATCCTGCTGATTGCGATTGCAAGCGGTATATCCTATACGGCTTACCGCCTGTTTTTGGATAAGCAGCGGGGCATCATTGAGCGGTTCCACTCCATGCCGATTGCGCGTTCCGCCGTCCTGTGGGGGCACGTGCTGACCTCGGTGGTATCCAACGTCATTTCTCTTGTCGTCATCATTCTCGTAGCGCTGGTTATGGGCTTTCGTTCGTCGGCGGGAATCCTGCCATGGCTTGCCGTAGCCGGTATACTTGTGCTGTTTACGCTGGCTTTGACTTGGGTCGCGGCGATTGCCGGACTGTCCGCAAAATCGGTGGAAGGTGCGAGCGCGTTTTCCTATCCGCTTATCTTCCTGCCATTTATCAGTTCGGCCTTTGTGCCGACTGAATCCATGCCGAAGGTCGTTCGCGCCTTTGCCGAAAACCAGCCGGTGACCTCGATCGTGGAAGCCATTCGTGCGCTGCTGTCAGGTCGGCCAGTGGGCAATGATATATGGATCGCTCTTGCGTGGTGCTTCGGAATTATGCTCGTGGCTTATATCTTTGCGATGAGGGCGTATAAGAAGCGGGTGTGAAATGGTTAAAAAGAAGTAAGCTGAAATCTAGAACTTTATTTTCACGATAGCTGCTGATTTCTATTTCAGTGATCAGACTAAAACCTAGGTGTGGTTTAAAGGAAACGCCAAGCCGGTAGACATAATCATAGGCATGGCGTATTTTTTTTGGCAATATGAGACACCGAGTAGGAGAAGGGCTTCAGTTGACAGATGGAATTATCAGATTATACTGTTAAGGAAATTTCTTGGTTATTCTTATCGATGAGTATCGACTCATGGTATTCCCTATTGTGGTGGGGAGTGGAAAGCGTCTTTTTAGGGACCATAATGAAAGTAAGGTTTTAAAACATGTTGAAACACAAACATTCGGCTCAGGAGTTGCTGTTTTAACCTATCAGCCTCACCGGTAATAATCTGAGGAGAGCCCTCCAATGTTGGGAGGAGTTTTTGTACGCAAATTCCGTCCCGTCGTCTTATTTAATATCGGATGGATTGGAACGTAAAGTTGAGCAGTGATGCTGTATTGTGAAATTGCACCATAAAAAGATAAGTGAAAGTGGAGCGGGCCTACGCGAAAACGTAGAGCTCGCTTTTTTCACAAATTTCCACGTTCCATAAATAAAATTATGTTAACTTTCTTGTAAGGACGAAAAAGTCTATTAGGCAAGAGAAAAGATAGCATGATGAAGATCGCCGGAGATGGAGGTTTTTTGTATGGCGGATGTGAGCTTTTCCGAAGTATTGATAGGTTAGCCATTTCCACGTATCAAGCGTAGTTTCGAACCGAGTTTTTTTAAAAGGACTCCCTGCAACCGTTAAATTAATCCGTTTAGTGGTGGAAGACAAACAGAGATACATTATAATCTTATTGAGTGAGAATGAATATCATTATCATAACATCAGACCTTATGGATCTGATCGAACATCATTTTAGAAAGAGGAGAATCGGATTGAAGAGTAAAACAATGTTCAACATTATATTGGTTTTGGTTATGACTGGCCTGATCGCTGGTTGCGGCGGAACTAGTCCGGAACATGCGAAAACGGATGAGGGCAAGGCGTCGACTTCTACAAGCTATGGCGATGGAGGCTCTTATCCTAGAACGATTACTCATTTGAAAGGTGAAACCGTAGTTAAAGAAAAACCGCTCAAGATTGCGGCACCCTATATCTCTTTTGTCGATTATCTTGCTGTATTGGATGAATATCCGGTGGCTGCACAGGGAGTCGAAATCATCAGCCGCAATTTTCCGAATCTAAGTAAACGCATAGCGGGGAAAGATATCATGGATCTAGGAATGCAGGTCGATCTCGAGAAGTTGTTGGCTGCTGAACCGGATATAATCATTGCGGCGGATGATATGAAAGACCAGTATGAAAAGCTGACGCAAATCGCACCGACGGTTATTTTTCCGCAAGCCGATGATTGGCGGAAAACGCTAAGGCAAATTGCCGAGGTGATAGGTAAAGAAGATAAAGCGGACAGTGTTCTTGCTGAGTTTGACCGCAAGTCTACGGAATATAAGGAAAAGTTGGCGTTTCGAAGTGGGGAGTCTGTCATGTTTGTGATGTACAGCGGCAAGGAGCAATTTATAACCTGGAACGATGGACGATTTGACCCATTTTACAAAGGGCTTGGACTAAAGCCAGTGAATGGTGCAGCTGACGGGCAATTGTCGTTGGAAAGTTTGGCTGCGCTCAATCCAGATCATCTATTTGTCATTAACAATTGGCAAAACCCGATTCAAGGGGGAGTCAAAAAGGCTCTCGAAGCGAGTAAAGTATGGAACAGCATGAACTCTGTTAAAAACAACCATGTGTATGAACTAGCCGATCCTTCATTGCCCGGTCCAATGGCGCTTGCCAAGATCGACGGTATTGAAGAAATCATGAAGGCATTGGGGAGATAATCAAGATTGGTATGTAAAGGTGGCTTACATGAGTCTAAGCAAGATAAAAATGAACCTGAAGCAACAGGATGAAGACGTTAAAACCGTCTCGCTCAGTTCACGTCCCTGGGCAGCAACGATCATCCTTGTCGGGGGCGTGATTGCGCTTCTCCTCAGTATTGGCTTCTCGGTATCTTTTGGGGCGGCAGACATTAAGTTCATAGCCGTATGGGAAGCGGTATTTCACAACAATCCGGATCTGACGCAACATCAGATCATTCAAGAACTTCGCCTGCCGCGCGTGCTCGGCGCTGCGATGGTCGGCACTTCCTTTGCAGTGGCCGGGGCAATAATGCAAGGAATGACACGTAATCCTCTCGCGGATTCGGGTCTTCTTGGTTTGAACGCAGGCGCGGGATTCGCCTTGGCGCTGTGCTTCGCTTTCTTTCCGGGCCTGCCGTTCCTGTTTTTGATTTTGTATTCATTTTTGGGTGCGGGTCTTGGCGCCGGGCTTGTTTATGGCATTGGTTCGATGGTCCGGGGAGGTTTGACACCTCTGCGTCTGGTTTTGGCCGGGGCAGCTGTATCCGCATTATTGTCAGCACTTAGCGAAGGCATAGCTCTTTATTTCCATATAGGGCAGGATCTCGCTTTCTGGTATGCAGGCGGAATCGCGGGCACGAACTGGCTGCAGCTCAAAATCATGTTCCCTTGGGTGCTAGCGGCAGTTTTTGGGGCGATTATTTTGTCACGTTCGATAACGATGCTGAGCTTAGGCGATGAATTAGCGAAAGGACTTGGACTGCGAAGCGGGACCGTCAAGCTGGCTGGCACTATCATCGTGCTCATTTTGGCAGGGGCCGCCGTTTCGGTCGTGGGAGCGGTCGGTTTTGTAGGGCTGATTATCCCGCATCTGACACGGAAACTGGTCGGAGTTGATTACCGCTTAATCATTCCTTGCTCTGCAGTGCTTGGCGCACTTCTCGTGGTATGTGCCGATTTGGCGGCGAGAATGGTTAATCCGCCATATGAGACACCGCTTGGCGCTTTGGTTGCTCTCATCGGTGTGCCTTTCTTTCTGTACATCTCGCGTAAGGAAGGGAGGGGGCTGTAAATGTTGCAACCGAGCAAAATGTCGCCTGAAGATTGGCGGAAACAAAAGCGGGATATCACCGTTATGATTTCACTCGGACTACTGATCGTCATGGCCTTTGTGCTGAGCATGAATACAGGATTTATCCGACTTTCGCCGCTGGATACGCTCCGCACCTTGTTTGGAGGAGGAACAGCCAAGGAAGAATTGATTTTATTCGACTTCCGATTGCCGCGTATCGTCATTTCGGTTTTGATCGGGGCAGGATTAGCGGTGTCGGGATGCATTATGCAGGGAATTTCCCGCAATGCGCTTGCAGATCCTGGAATTCTCGGCATTAATGCCGGGGCAGGGCTGGTTGTACTACTATTCGTTGCAATCTATCCGACTACAGAAGCAGCACCGGTGTTTATGCTGCCCATATTGGCGTGGATCGGAGCGGGATTGACAGCTGCTCTTATATTTTCATTATCATACAAGCGTCATAAAGGCTTGCTGCCGACACGTCTGCTGCTAACCGGCATAGCCGTCGCTGCAGGCATCAGCGCTGCTACGATCGTGTTGACGCTTCGCATTAGTCCGGAAAAATACCAGTTTGTAGCGACCTGGATGGCAGGGAGTATCTGGGGGACAAACTGGAATTTTGTTCTGGCGCTGCTCCCGTTTATTGCGGTTTTGCTACCGTTCGTATTCTGCAAAGCGAGAATGATGAATGTGCTGAATCTGGGAGAGGCGAATGCGATCGCTTTGGGCGCACGTGTGTCCAGGGAACAGATTGTTCTGCTTATGGCAGCCGTTGGACTCGCAGGCTCCTGTGTTGCAGTTAGCGGCGGCATCGGTTTCGTCGGCCTGATCGGGCCGCATGTGGCCAGACGGCTCGTTGGTCCGAAACATCAAGTGCTGCTTCCGACTTCCGCACTAACCGGTTCGCTCATGGTCATTGTTGCCGATATGCTTGGCCGCTTGATTTTGCAGCCATCCGAAATCCCGGTGGGGATCATCGTGGCTATCATCGGAGCGCCATACTTTCTGTATTTGCTCGCCCGTCCATCTTCTTAGAAACGATCGACTGCCGCAATACTTCCTGCATACCTGCATAAAGGAAATATTGCGGCATGTCAGAATTGTTGCTGGGGCATACGGTACCGTTACATTTTGGGTGGGTGATGAGGATACCGACAAATGATTAAAATAATGATTAAAATTACGTAAAATAATAATTTGACGAATAAATATTAATAAGTTATTATGAATGATAGGGGGATTGGTAATAAGTGGATAAAAGTGCAAGGCTGCATTATATGAACCGCGTGGATGACAAATGCGCCGAGCTTCCTTGGTATGTTACCGAATACATCGATAGCCGCAAACGAAAGCTGTCACACACCACGCTGTTGAATTACTGCCATGATTATCTGATCTTTTTCGATTGGCTTGTGGCAGAAAAACTGGCTGCTGATCATCGCAAAGACATCGAATTATCCGTACTTGAATCGCTGACCGTTCGCGAAGTGGAAAATTTCCTGTCATTTTTGGAATATCAGCTCGGCAACAACAAATATACGATCAACCGTAAACTGTCTGCATTAAAATCGCTGTTTGATTATTTGCAGAACAAGGCCGAAACCCGGGATCTAAAGCCGTATATACAGCGTAATGTCATGGCCAAGATCGACTTTAATTCCATTAAGGAAAGCCAGGAAACGATCGCTAATCGGATTGAAGGAAAAATTTTGCGTGAAGACGATTTTGAAAAGTTCCGCCAGTTTGTGGCTCATGATTTTGGTGAACTAAAGAAATCCAATAAACGCATGGCGCGATTTCATGAAATTAACCGCGAACGTGATACTGCGATTGTATCGCTGATACTTGGATCCGGACTGCGGTTATCCGAAGTAGCGGGAATTAATGTTGAGGATTTGGATATGAATAAAGGCCAGGTGCGCGTGCTGCGTAAAGGAAATAAGGAACAATATGTATATTTTAGCCAACAAGCGCTGTTGGACCTGGAGAGTTATTTGAAGATCCGGGAAACACGATATGTACCGGAAAAATCGGAAAATTATTTGTTTATAGCAGCGCCAATCGGCCGTAAAGGCAAAAGCCGGCGGCTGACGCCAAGATCAATTGAAAAGCTGATCGAAAAATACGCTGCAGCATTTGGCAAGCCGGCATTGACTGTGCATTCCTTGAGGCATTCTTTTGCGACTCGTTACCATCTGGAGAATAACGATGTGCCGAAGCTGAAGAATCAGCTGGGGCATTCGTCGATCCAGACGACGATGATCTATACGCATTTAACAGATGAAGAGATGAGAAAAGCCGTTAATAATATGGATAAATAAAAAAATGGGAAAATGCGAAAATGGCCGTCGTTGGACGGTTTTCTTTAATACATTTTCACAAAACTCGTATTTTGTACATATGTATATAACTCGCGATTGTTGTTGTCTAATGACACAAATGTGACTACATTAATGACACAAATTTGGGTACATTATCTTCTAATAAAAAATTCACCTTTTTTTTCATTTGATTTCTCCTCTCATTTTAATGGTTTCCAAAGATAAATTGGAACCGAGGCAAGAAAGATGTTTCCTTTAGAACTCTTTACGCTTGTCAAATACCCCTTCTCCATTTTGTAAATATTACCTAAAGTCCACCCAGTGGCATCACCTCCATTCATAATTACCGATACTTCTCCCGTCTCTTCTGAAAATGCGTAGAAGTTAACATGATCTTTAAGAAGCATACTTATCGATGTACTGTTATTTACTTCCTTCCAATCTTTCAGCTTCAGATTGTAGATTCTTAAAGAATTGTCTTTAAAAAGGCAAAGTATATTGTCATTAATTACTTGAACCTGTGCCAGTTTGTCAGGAAGAGAAATGTTTATCCATTCCGCACTCTTATTAGAAATCAATATTTTTTGACTATTCGTTGCTAGAAATATTTGTCCAATATTATTAATTTGAACTGCCCGTGATAACTCAGGAACTTTCATCTTTGTCCAGTTCATTCCGTAATCTATGGATGAATAAACGAATCCATCTTCAGTCAAAAACGCAATTTTTCCATTCGTAGTACAATCAATTCCAGTAATATTACTATTCACTGATAAAAGGAATTTCTGAGTATTATCGAGCCCCAAAATATATATTTCATTATTTGTAGATGCGATAATCTTACTTTCATCTGTTATCCAAGCATTATTTATAATTAATTTAGAATCTAAAAGGGTCCAAGACTCTCCATTGTTTCGACTTATTTCAATAAATGGATCATGAGCCATATTAAATTCCGTAGGATGTTTATCTCCCCAAATGACTACTAAGTCATTTTTTGTAGTGACTCCCCGCACAGCCATGCTGTCATGTGATGAAACTGTTTTTTTCGTCTTCAGATTTAATCCCATGAATTCCCCACCATACGCGACTTTATGTTGAGCATCTATTTCTTTCCCGCTACGCGTGTCATAATAAATCTTTGTAAATTGTTTTTGTTGATCTAAACATATAATTGTAAGTGTGGGGAGACCGTCAATATAATCAGCAGTAAAATGATATCCAGTTGCCCAATCTTCGCCAGGTTGTAAATGATATTTCTCCTTTGCTTTCTTCAATAAATCAGAATTATCATACTTGATATCATTAATTGAAAATGTCTGTCCATTGATAGGCCCCTGGTATGGCCCTGATAAATCTGCATTACCTTTAGTGATTTTCACCATTTCTTAGGATCTGAAAAATAGAGGTTCCAAATATATCTTTTTCCAGTCTCTCCACGTGTCCCCCCCATGGTTTCATCTTGACTTATTATCTTCAATAAATTTGCCTCTTTACTCCATTCCTTCACTTTAACCCTACCTATTTCAATAGCCTCGTTCATTGTTAACTCAGTAGCAACCTTAGACTCAGCCTCATTTTTAATAGTTTCCCTAAAAAAGTATTTGTAAGAAATAAAAACTATCAATATGATAACCACCGTTAGGATCATCCATTGAATTTTCTTTTTTGAAATCATTGAAAACCTCTCTCTCAATATAAATCTAAAAAATGGTGAATATATAATAACTCTTCCATTAAAAGGTATGTGATATATTCAAATTACTATATATGATAAATTATGTATATGATTCTAATGTTCTAAACTTCCGACAAAATTCATTTAAGTTTGACAGTGTGCTTGATATAGAAACACATTCTCTCCTTCACGAAAGCCGTTAACATGCTCAGTAACTAGGCCAGTGCCTGCACCAAATTCAAGACATGAATCAACATTTAAACGATTTATTTGAGTATTGATAAAATTTACTATCATCGAACCTATCTCATTAGAATAACCGCCCTTTAAATTATAGACTTTTGCTATTTGATTGAAATTAGTACTACTCATTCTTCCGCCCCCTTCATTTTTAACTCACATGGTGTACTGTTTTTTCTTGCAATTTCATTAAATTTCCTAAGTTAGTACTATGGTTTACTTTAACTTATAGTTTTTAGTTTCTTGCTTGCACATTACAACATTACCAGAATAATCAGCGGCATCTTTAATTCGTTGGATAGTAAAATTTGATATAGGTGAGGGCAGTTGATCCAACGGAAAGAAACCAATTTGGTCAATTTCTACGCCATCTGGAATAGGTGAACCAAACCATTTCCCTAAAAAAATAAATACATATGAGTTATTCCTAAAATACATTCCTGATAATAAAACATCTGATAAAGAAATATTAATGCCTATTTCCTCTTTACATTCTCGTATTGCAGTTTCCCATGCAGGTTCCCCGCTTTCTTGAAGTCCACCAGGAATTCCCCATTTTTTTTCACCATATGTCCGATGTACTAACAGGACTCGCCCAAGCTCATCAAACAAAACGAACCCTGCTGCATCTCTCTGAATACTCAATATGTACAACCTCCTAAATAGGTGGTTATTTTATGATCTTGAAATCATTCAAATGATGATTTTTAAAAAAAACAGAAGGAGAGATCATTTCTTTAGCATCCCTTATTCGTTCAACTACAAAATTCTCGATAGGTGTTGGCAATTCATTAACATCAAAGAATCTAACTTCATCAATTTCTATTCCATCAGGAATTGGAGTGCCATGCCACTCTAAGGCCTTAAAAATAAAGACATAAGCATTTCTGTGTGGTAAGAAATACATTCCGCTTAAGATAATTTTTGCTGGATCAATATCAATATTTATTTCTTCCTTACATTCTCTTAGCGCAGTATCCCAAGCAGATTCTGTATCCTCTTGAATACCACCAGGAATATGCCACTTTTTTTCTCCGTAAGTTTGATGAACAAGCAAAACCCTGTCTTGGTCATCAAATAAAACGAACCCCGCTGAATCCCTTGATCGAGCATAGTTTGTGTTGATCACAATAACACCTCGAGCTTCCCAATTTAACTTTCCTAAGATAGCATTTTTGTTGTTAACGATGCTATTAAGATCTTATGTCATTTGTCACAATTATTTGTATACATTTTGTTATTATTTTTTGTCGTTGTATTTCAGCGATCTTACATTCGACTCAGTCCTGTTGCTTGCAGAGGGAGTGGTATACCCATGAGAAGTCGAATACCGTATCGACAATATTTTCAACTCTGCACTGAATTAAAGCTTCGAGCTCATCTTATTAAGTCTGTTATTAAGCACAATGCATTCCGTACAGGAACCCGAATCTCCTTTAGGCGATACTGATTTTTTCCTGGAAATTAGGTGGAAGAACACACATAATACACTTTTTCGTACGCTGCTATCGGTTGTGTTTCGAATACAATTAATCCCTCGGGTGAAAAGAGATGGTAAAGCCGAGTTCTTGTCCTAACGAAAGTTTAAGTGGATTTCAATGCAAAACCTCGAAAACATCTCCTTCAATAAAACTAATGCTTCCACCGAGGGTCTGCTTTTTTGTATGAAGGATCGATATGCAATTTATTAAAGCCGTTTCGCTAATTAGAGTAACGCTCATGCTGTACCCCTTCCTGAATTGAAAGAATTACTTGTCTCGATTTTCCCAAAGTACTTTAGGAAGGGTCGGATTGTTTTCCCAGAAAGCAACGTCAATTGATGCTCCGACGGATAGTTGCAAATCTCGTACATCTTCATCACTGATATGGATCCGATATGGGACATCGTCCATTCTTATGTACATTCTCGTATTCTCTCCAGCACTTTTGAAAGGCTCATATTGCTCAACGAACCAAATTTGACCGTCCTTCTCCAAAATGCAGTTATTGTACTGGATTCTGTTCGGTTGCGGGAGCGCTACTTTTTCCTCGACCTCAAATACGTGTCTTGCAGATGTGGTGCTGTTGCCTTCATGTTTTGCGGTTCCAGAAGTACCCTCGGCTATTACTTGTTCCCTGTTCTCGTCTGTCGGATTGATGTTCTTTGCGGTCTCGGAGGTACTTTTAATCAATCCATGTCCATTGTTCTCTGGAGCCTTTTTCAAATCCGCCGAGCTAATGGACACAAGATCCACGCTGTTCAATTCAGCTGAAGATACTGTAGTATCTAGCGAGATGCCGTGGGAATTGGACAAGAGTCTAGCTTTTTCGAGGGACGTGAAATGAAGAAATAAGCGATCGAGTTGATTTCGTAAGTTCCAGATGTCTGCAGCAGTAATTGTTTCCGAAGCATTATGAACTTGTTTTGAGAAGGTGATCCACATGTCATCTCCTTCGCGCTTCATTTGGTCGATATGATTTGTAAGCTCTCTCTGATATAAATCGTGAAGAGCTGTTTCAACAGTTCTCTTCAATTTATGAAATGCGAGAGATTTATCATGACTCGTAACGTTCTCAAGACTCCAGTACGGATTCTCTTCAACGTCATAAAGATTGTTCCATTCACGCTCTAGGGCATCAAGAATCAATGTGTCCCAACCCTCTGTGTTCCAAATGCTAGTTAGGTCGCTCAGTCCGTTACGAATATAGGGGTCCCGCCAACATTTATACGAAAATGGAGTTTGTTCACTAAAAAAGGCGCAAAAAAGCTCCCCCAACAATCGAAATTACAATTTTTAGGTCACTACGCAGGTTCTTGTTCTTGGATCTTAACCTGGTCCTTGTTTCTGAATTTGTTGGATCCAATATTCTAGGTTTCTTTCCTTCTTTGGTAAGTAATCCTCGCCAAGTTCCATGTACGGAGTGTGGTTTTTTAGCATTTCATAAATAATCCGCAGCATGAGGTGGGCCAACGCCATATTTGCTTTTTTCGGTCCTCGTCGTTTAACTAAACGATAATAAAAAGCTGATAGGCGTGTACCCCTCGTTCGTGTAGCTGCCCACGCCGCTTGACAAAGAATGGACTTCAAATATTTATTTCCTTTACTCGAGTGCTTCTTTTTTTGCCTGCGCTCTCGTTATTCCCAGGACTTAGCCCTCCCCATGAAGCTAAATGTCCTTCAGATGGAAAATTTGACATGTTGGCACTAATCTCGGCTAGAATGCTCGCCGCGGCATCCTTTTTGATCCCCGGAATAGTTACCAATAAATCCGTCTCTTTTTGATAAGGAGAAAGTAACTTATCGATTAATGTTTCTAAATCTTGAATATGAGTTTCTAAGTACTTCAAATGGTCATAATGCATACGAATCATTTGACGATGATGGTTACGCACACGTCCGTTTAAGGCGTCAATTAATTGGGGGACTTTCAGTCTTAATTTTGTTTTAACCATTGATATAAGTATACTTGCCTTTGAATTCGTTCCTTTACTTTGGAATGCAGTCATGGTACAAAAACGATGCAAAGGTGCCTTTCCTGTATCCAATTTATTCAATGGATTACTTTTTCTTTTGGTTGTAGCTTTGTTTTATGCGCCATTCGAAGCACTTTTGTTGTATGTTGGCCTTGATTCGGCGATCATTCGCTCACTCGGAGGTACAGTGTTTTTTGCCATTTGCATTATCTTGTATATGTTCTTCCGTTTCCGGAAAAAGACAGGGGCCCGTTAAAATAGCGATGGTAATGTATAACAGCAGTGTCCGTTTAAGGATTGTTGGGGTGAAAATATTCTTACATAATTCTCTTTATAACAGGTGAAAACGATGAAATGGCTTATACGCTCAGAAATTGCTTGCTATTCGAGGCGTAAATGTAACCAGCCTAGCCGGTGTGTTAGGTGAAGCCGGAGATCTTAGCGGCTATGTTCACGGAAATGCCTTGCTTCGCCATGCGGGTCTAAACTTGGCTGAGGCCAGCTCTGGGAAATGGCGTGGAAAAATGGTACTCAGCAAACGCGGCCGCCCTCGTCTCCGGCGTTTTCTTTATCTCATGACAATGTGTATGGTGATGACCAATCCGGAGAATGCGAGCCTTACACCACCGCAATGTTGAGGAAAAGAAGCAAAAGAGGATGAAATCCATTATGAAATTGTGCGGTAAAGTGGCGCGTATGCTTGTGGGTCTTGCTAATAACAACAAACCATACGACTCGTCCAAAGTCGTTCCACAAGCAGCCTAAAGCGAAGCTTTCCTCACCAGCTCATGCATTCGCAGGATGGACAAGAAGCACGGAGTATCGGCAGATGTTAAACAAAAGGGCTCGGACCCGTTCCGTTAGAAAAACCGACCTCCACCCCCTAGCCAGATGTGACGAAGGAATGATAGGGCAGCGACCCGTTGAGACATGGGAGTGAGAATCGCTAGGGTGACGTGGAGACGTGCATGATATGGAACAAAGTGGGTATTGGACACAACACCCCTTGTTCCCGCATGCCCTTTCTATAGTCCCCAGCCACCGACTCCCCCTGGATTCTTTTCTTTCATGATTAGCTCAGGGTGAAATCCTGCGAATTCATGAGTCTGAGTGAGGAAATTGAATTATTTCGAGGGAGTTTAACGCACCTTCAGACTAACCATTTGTTTCAGATCATCTATCCGTTTCGTTAAATTGTATTGATTGCACCTCTTCGGTTTTTGAGTTGAAAATAATCGAAACATAAACGCCGAATTCTGCTTGATCTCTCCGACGGAGCCAAAGCCTGAATTTCTCCTCTGTCTGCACCGGTGAAATAACTGAACGACCCATGTGCAAATAATCGATGATGGATGCATTTGGGTAACGTTTTTGCGTTTCCCGCATGGCTATTTTCCCAAACTTCGTGTAATCAGGGGCAGCATGAACATAACAAGGAGTCAACAGAACCATTGAGACGATAAAACAAAGTAAAGAACGGCGCATACTTACCTCCATGCAAGCATGAAATTTTCAATCCATCGTTACTTTCCCCTTCAAGGATCCGCTTTATCCTGTCCGTTAGCATAATGCCTGAAGCCAGTTTAGCTCTGTAACTCCGTTAGGTACTAACCGTTGCCCTCCATCATATATAGAAGAAGCCGCTCTGACATATGGAGCGGCTTTCTGTGAGTAATTTGTTCAATGCTCAATCTAACTCTGTTATTATACTATGCAGTATTTTCTTGCTAACTTCGTCCTTGGATCGAGGTTCCCTACCAATTTGTTTGTAAATCTCCTTTTCCTCCAAAAGTTGCCTCGGGCTCAAGACATGTGCCGATATTCCGTTTAATATGAGGCTTTGTGGTAACAACGAATCATGTCGCCATACCCACTCTGGTAAGTCATTCATAATAATGCTTCCATCATCGGTATTGGTTATGTAGCCAAATGTAATTTCTACGTCACCCTTACGAAAATCAGACTGCCTCGCACGAAACTGTTCCCTCACTGACGTTTGCTCATAACCAGCTTCAGCAAGAGCGAATTCTAACTGCTCTCTGTTTTGTATCCATGTTATCAAGTCTATATCGTCATGTGGACGGGTGACTTTCCCGATTAAAAAATCGATTGCCCATCCACCACGCAACCAGAATATGCATTCAATTCTTGCGCAAATTGCACTGATTTCACATAATACCCTTAATTGTGACTCTGTCTGATTTCCAAACATTGGCTCTTTCATGATAATCCCCTTCTACAAATGAAATTCCTACCTCTTTGCACTATTCCAGATGCTGGCGTTACTCTATTATATCGTTATCCGTTTAAAACCTCATAATTGAGTCACTTAGATATTTTTGTTCCTCAACTCCAACCAAATTCTAATATAATCTAATTGTAGTCAAAATGAATTAATTGCGTAAAATAAAAAAACGGTTTTAATTAAACTTTACCTGTTAAGCAAAAGGCAGTTGGCTTTGGGTCAGCTGCCTTCAAATATCTTCATTGAGCTACAGTCTCCCGTTAGTTCAATATCCAGTTGGTCCAATAATCCCAAGTTTTTGAACGAAGTACTTTCCCGTGACCAACGCCATCAACGGTCAGGAATTGAGAATTAGCTTCACTGCCACCAGATATTAATGTGTTATAAAACCTTTCGGTATGATAAGAACGAATAGTTTTATCTTCCTTGCCATGTATTAAAAGCAACCTACGATTGAGTAGGTTTTTAATATGGGGGAGTGGATTTAGAGTAGACTTCCGGATTAAAAAGTTATTCCATTCATTACCATCTATATTTCGAAACACATTTTCATGACACCGCCTTAGGTATGGCAGCAATGTGATTAGTTGCTTTCAGGTTCAGTTGATTTTTCATTTTGTTTTGTTGTTTCAAGCAAGGAACAGAATAAAACCGCAGAATCAGCTAATTCAGTCAATCCAAGAGCGCATGCTGCTACACCGCCACCATAACTACTACCAACTAATACAATCCGATTAATTGACCATAACACCTCTTTTTCAGTTGCTAAATCTACGGCTATGCCTTTTGAAAGAAGCTCCACTCCCTTTATAGCACCTTCTATGGATGTAGATGGACCAAATTTCCCATTTCCCATAGCTTTGCCAGCTCGAAAGTATGCTTGTGAACTCCGTTTACATAAAACTTAACCTTATAAGTAGAACCGGAATCGAGCAAAAGTTGCAAACTAATATTGACTTTGTCGCCACCTTTGAACTCTCCCAAAGTTCCACCTGCATCTGTTCCAGGAACGCTAGAACTTCGCAAACCACTTCCATCATTCTGAAAGGTTCGGTCTTTTGTTTGGAAATAAAGGAACAACGGAACTGATCCGAAAACTAATACGAGAACTACTAAAAAGGAGCCTAAGGAGGTCCCTTTAATGTAACACTTTTACTTCACTTCACGAATGTTATTGATGAGCTAATAGTTAATGAATACCGTCGTGATGTTGTTAGCTTAGGTAGAGAAGTTGACGATCGGAGTAAGCTTAGTTCTTTTTACGCCAAATTTTTAATTTGCGGCTTACTTAAGCTTTTAAAAAATTAAAGCGATGCTAACTCTAGTCTGAAATAACTGAGTAGTTGTTAATAATACCGCCATCCTTGGCCCAAATTTTTGTGATCTTGTCTCTAATGGAATCGTATTGATAAAGATATTTTTGCTTAGCCTTTGTTCCATGGTCATCTTGAAGAACATTGTATTTCTTCGGTATTCCAATAAAATAAACATACCTTCCGTCTGAAGAAAACTGAGGTTGTTGGAGGCTCAATAAATCTTTGGTATGTGAAGAGAGTATAGTGTTGAAAGTTCCCTTTTCGGCATTTAATTCATAAATTAAAAAATTAGAATCATCAGATTCGGGTTTCTCATTTACTGAGAACAGAATTTTGCCTTTATTAACTGAGAAGTCCTGGATGTGTTTTTCAACAGAACCCACATCTTTTAATTTAAATCCGTTTGAATTGTAAATGCTGAAGGTATACCTAGCTGGCTTAAAGGAACCCTGATTTTGATTGAAATCATTAATCTTTTGATGTGACTCTTTTTCTGAAAAGCTAAGGACGTAGACCTTACCGTCTTGATTTAAATCAAAATCCTTTACACTTGTATCTAAATCATTCTGATTCCAAATGTCCACTTTTTTTGAATCAAGATCATATACTGCGATATGAAAATTTCGCGCACCATTTATTAATACGCGCATATATATCTTTTTTCTTAATTCATCTAATTTTAAGAAATCAATAGAAGAGAAACCATTCGTTAACTGTTGTTCTTCTTTATTTTTAAGATTTATTTCAAAAAGCTGCGTGTTATTATCAGAATCAAAATCAGTAAAATATAAAGTTTCATCATCTTTTGATAAAACAGAAGTGGGGTAATCTGAAGCATTTTTACTGTATAGAGCATGATTTTTTCCATTGTGAAAATTATAATATGTAACTTTAAGTTCTTGGTCTGTAAACGTGATTAACAGCTTGTCGTTACTTAATTGCTTTGTAGTACTTTTATCAAATATAAACCAAGCAGTCGATACTAAGAGTAATAAGCAAAGGGTCGTAGATAAAGCTCTTTTCACAGTATTTCCCGCCTTTTTAAAAACAGAAGTAAAGAGGAATCATCCTCATTACTTCTGCATAGTTTATGGTTATTGGTATTGTTTTAATAGGAATTCTTGGATCGCTATCGATTGATCTGCTTCATCGATCATGACGACGCGTTCGATGGAAAATGGCGTTTTGTATAGTCGTGTTGAAAAAGTAATTGTAGCCGACGAATCAGATACTTGTTCAACCTGATATTGCCATGGCACTTGGCAGGCTTCACCATGAAAATTGTGCATCACGCCATGACAGAAGCTGTCTTTCTCCTGCATTAGGGAACAGAATTTGCCAGCCTCCTGGGTAGCACTGCAGCCATCGCTCCTTTGAAGTATGACAGTAATCGACTCGATGGCCAAGCTTCGCAATTCCCCAAGGACTTTCCCACAGGATGTTGTTGTCATGTATACAGATTTTATAGATATCTCCGCCTTTTTCAGGTAGAAACTCCACCAACAATCCGTTTCCGATGACTTGCAAAACCTCCATTTGACCTGGATTTGTAATTATTTTGATATCCAAGGCCATTTCCCCTTCCTACAAAATTCCGAATTTTTGGAATATATAATGAAATATTTTGGGGCAAGATTCTTTGTAAAATTGAACAATCGTTCTAGCTGGGATTCCAGAAGCTACAGCTATTGCTTAAAGTGGTGCCACATTGGTCCGTACTCATTTTCCAACCTCTCCAAAAAGATTGCAGAATAAAGTCCTTTGATCCCACCACCGTCAATAGGAAAGAATTTCATACTTTTTTTAGTCAATTAACTTCCCCTTTCTGGTTTCCAAACCGTATAAACATAAGGTTCGTGACTATTATAATACTCCAGCATATGGGATTACACCAATTTTCAACCTCCTACCAGTTCGTATATCTAGTACATTGGTCTTCGCGGAAGTTAGATACTTATCTAACCGGTTATCGGAACATGTTCTTGTCCTTTTTGGCAATCGGTACAAGAACTTGTACTAAAATAAGAAAGCCGCTTTAATAGCGACTTTCAATGGGTCAATGTTTTTGTCCTCAGACAACTAAGTATTGTCTTGCGTTTTTGCGGTAGCCTATTTCATGGATATTACTTGAGGTACAATTACTGTTCAAGTCCTACAAAATTGCATCGCCAATCAGACACCCACGCAGGAAAATACCCTAATCGGTGAGCTACTATCTGTGAAGCAATGTTACTTGCGATTACGTCATAACTCGGTATCTCACCACGTTCCAAAATTTCAAAAGTTAACCTGTTTACAAGATAACTATCCAATCCCAAATTGCTATGCCAATTTGTCACAGTTTTTAGCATATTTCACTTGCTCCTGCCACACCAACAACTTCCCCGTCTTGCTTCGCAAGCACAGCTAGATCAGTCTGTCAAGGAAGATAAGATTCGTATCATAAATAATAGCTTCATTGAGTCTTGTGACATCAAATAAACTAACCACTTCTTCTCGCTTAATCAGTTCAAATGAAAAAAATTCGGTGGTGCCATTGGCTTTATTTTTTTTCAGGTAGAAAATGCAAGTAAAGACCTCTGATAAATGGTAAGGAGAATACGGTATCCCTGTCTTTGCCCTACATCTATGTTTTAGCAATTGACAACCGTTCGGGTGTAGCCGACACTACAATTGATTTTCCCATAGACACAATTTCGAAAAATGTGCCTTCCTCGGAAATGGTCTTCGTCCAGGATTTTCTTTAGCTTCAACAAAAATAATGCTATCCTTCTCAGCGTTCAGGTCATCGATCGAGCATTCCAGGTCAATTTCAAGCTGTGTCTTTACAAATTCTCTTTTCAGCCAATAATGATTCTGATACGCAATATACTGTTCCATCCGTATCAGTAAATCGACCAACTCAGGCTTAGTAAGCTGCATATAGCGCTGTCGAACTCGATCTATGTCACGCGATCCTGTTTAATGTGCTTGAATGCATCTAAATCATCGTCTAAGGCCTTGTGTGACCTTTTGCGAGGCCTATAAGCCTTAGTAGTACTATGTTAAAGAAAATGATTATGAAGCTCTTGGTTCTTTCGGATTGTATTTTGGTGTATACCTATTCCGTCTGGATTAATTTCTTTAGATTTGTCCGATACAGTTCGGTACGAAACCATTTTACCCTCTTTGATAAGCGTATCAATCGCTTTTACACCAAGTTCAAATGAACGGTTCTTTCTCTTGTCGTAAGATGCTTGAAGCCATTCAAGTTCATTTGTTTGAGGAGATACAAATTTCCGGTGCATATGTCTCATCCTTTTGAGATTTCTGAACCCAAATTCATTCAACACATAGGGTTAATGATTGTCATCACAACTACTGTCTGCAAATTGGTAGGTACTCTGGATGATGTTTTCATTGATCACGTAGCTCTTGTAGTTAATGAAAAAAACATTACATTTGATTATGTGAAATCGTTTATTTTGAAATAGCAGTAGAGAAATAAGCCACGAACGAGAACCGTACTGCCCCACGCTTCTTTACTTCAAAACCCAAAAGAGTACGGTCTATTTTTCTAAATAGAGAACGTAGGTAATCTAGATTTTTATTCCATCTAAGTTTCTTGAGACGATGCAGTCTCCTACAGCAATCATGCCCATATCTAAGAGCCGAAGACCGTCGATCTTCGGCTAAAATATGTCGCGAGAAAAAAAGTATAAGAAAAAGCTGTTTAGAAAATAACTGGGTGCAGCATAATAATTCCTCTAATTTTATTCTGAATCTCTTCGCTGGCATGTTTCACGAAATATCGATACGAAAAAGATTCATCTAAGAGTATATATACATCCTCATACTCAAAGGTGAACTCGTCTGTCTTTAATCTCCATTCACGTTCATGTGTAAAATCCTTTAAATCGGCTGGGTTACTTAAATCCATATGTACAACCCGCCAATGTTCCGATGAGTCAAGCTTTTCAAGAAAACTCCTCTTGTCTTCATAAATAACTGGCCTTGCGCCCTTGTCCCATAATGTTTTCTTGGTAAATAACAGGCCAAATGGGACGTATCTGGCATTTTCTTTGTATGAAATATATCCTGGCTTTGCGTTTAGATCAACACCTTCATAATATGCGTTTTGTGATACACTGTACAAAGGTAGATCCTGAAAACAAATAACCTTACTATTCCCAGCGACAAAGGCTTTTTTGTCTGTACCGACTAGCTTCTTTTCATTTAGGATTTTAATAAGCACATCCTTGGGGTCCATCATCTTACCATCCTCCCCCTTTTGAGGTTTCGTAAGATGAGTTAAAAAAGCGGATAGATCGCTTCGATTCATGATCCTTTTCGCTCTATCGGTGAAATCGTATACCATATAAAAACACCCCCATAAAATTTCTCACCATTCAAGTTTATCATCATCTTGATAAAGTGGCACTGCGTAATCGATAATATTCATTAATTTACTACTGCAATTATATCTAGACTGATTTGATATTTTGTGCCGTACTTCATATTAAATTCTAAGGCAGTTGGATTAAATCTAGAAATTTATCTTTGTTTTGTACGCTCAATGTTCTCGTATGGTTATCTAAGGACAAACATATTGTATACTTAAGTAATCAATCACGGTGATACTTACTTTTTCTGAATTCTTGAATAGATCGAAGAATCTCGTCGCGCATAAGATCAGGATAAATTTCTCATAAGTATTTAGGTTCGCCATCAGTTAATCTATTTTGATAGGTCTTATTTCAGTTTCGTTATTTCTATAACGACTTGTTTATTTCGTTGCTCATTAACTCCGTTTTGAATATCAATATACGTTAGTAAGGTTTATTATGATGATAAGATTAAATAGTTAGACTTTAGCTTAGAGTCCCAAAAATTCGAAGCGATTTATAAAGAATGCCTAGAACATTTGAAAATTATTAACGCGCTTCAAATAAAAATTTTAGTTGTTAAAGTAGCGATCTTATCTCTTATAGCTGCAATTGTTGGAATGGCAATTACTGCTTACTAAGTTTAAGGAAAAAGAGAGCTTTAATTCTGGTCTCCTTGTACTGCTACTTTTTTGAATCAACATTTGTTACGAACCACTGACAAGAAATCGCACCGCGGGTTCTAGAAAAATGTGGATTTCCGTTCCGTTAGCATTCAATTTCATCTCAACTAAGCTGATTTATGGTTCTTCTTGATGTGCTCTCCACAATGTAGCCACATTTGTGTCAAAATCCTACAATGTGGTCACTTTTGTGCATTTTTTAATGACACAATTTTGGGTACATTAAAATAAAAAAGCCCCGATAAATCAGGTTTCTCAATTTTATTTAATGTAGCCACTTTTGTGTCATAAGACAATAATCTATCTAATGACTAATGACACAAATGTGACTATATTAATGACACAAATTTGGGTACATTACCTCCTCTTTTATTGTAAAGCATCGAATCCGGCCTCATGTTATCCATAATCTATCTAATCTAAATTGATTTTTCGGGTAAACCTTTTGTATTGACCTGCTGATCCGAATATTTACGCAGTTATCGATGATAACGGTACTTCTCAATTATCGCTCTGACTTCAGAAGTTATTTTCCCCAATAGACTCATCCTCCCTCATTACATTAAATCCATATTCCACAACATATTATTAAGTAAAAATATGGACAAGCAAATGTGGATTACGCCCTATTTTAAAGAATGAGTCTGTCATTCAACTTTATTTCTCAGTCTAGAAATTTATTTTCTCCTTACACTTATCGCACTCGGTGCTTCTTTCGACCCTGCTCATCCAATGTATTATAAAATGCTAAAAACTACATCTGTTATGAGAATCCTTATCAACTACGGTTAACTATATGTTCTTGTCTTTTTCGGCAAACGATATATGTTCTTGTCGTCTTACATATGTTTATGGATTGTAATGTTTTTTTTCCTCACATTTTGTATTTCCAGTTTGTCTTGTTTTGAAAGCTATGAAAAGGAAAAATCCATTGAACCGCCGGCCTTGGCCACCTGGCTTCCAGAGCCAGGTGGCCAACTTTTTGAGGTTCATACAAGCAAAAACGAGCATGGCATGCGTTGAGAGTAAATTCGTTTGTTCTGTTCCGTACGGCGGAGGTGGTCTGCCTCCTCCAAGTAATCAGCCCAGACGTGGTGACTAATTTGCTTCGTAAAGTATTTTTTTTCGCTGAAGATCATCCAGATTATAAACTGCATCAAACCCCTTTAAATGAATGTTGAGCAAAGGTGTTCCAAAATTTCATCGGGTGAATAGCCACGAACATCCCTTTGATAAAAATATGAATCAATACTTATGGCGATCAGCAGCATATCTGCTTTAAATATACTATTTGGGCTTGGATGATCCGCTGTTGCCATCTCATCGAATAACTCGACTGCGATTTGATGCATTTTGTTATAGAGCGGATTCTGTGATTGATACGGAAGTCGCTTAGCTGACGCGGATCCCTTGCCTCCTGTTAACAGTTGTGCTTTCTTCTCAATGAAAGGCATGTAAATTTTGAGAATTCCTTTTAACCGTTGATCCGGCGGCTCTTGCTGATGCTGCAATAGATACTGCTCAATATCTTCGAAGAACCGAAGGACACTGTCTTTTATTAAATCCAAACACAATTCACCTTTATTGGCATAACGACGATATAGGGTGCCCGGACCTATCTGGGCTTCCGCTGCGATCTGGTTCATACTTACCTGGTCCACGCCGTTCTGCTCAAAAAGTTTATGGGCTGCGACCAATATTCGTTGACGATTCTCGGCGGCATCACGTCGTTCAATTCGCGACTGAATTACCTTGATTTCCTCAGACATGTTAACACCCCTAATACTAAACTTGGTTCATATTGACATGTGGAGACTTCTCCGCTTAATATAAAGAGGAGAGCTCTCCGTTTAATGTTAATCTAAATTTAGTGCAAATTCAACAGAATTATGGTCGAAGGAGATTGAGGATGGATTCTATCGCAAAACCTATAAACGAAAAAGCATTACTGGCCCTATTATTAATTGCCTCATCATTGGCCACGATGAATGTCTATATGTTCAATATTGCTGTTCCATTTATTATTAAAGACTTGCATCTGTCCACTTCCGAAAGCAGTCTGGTAACGACGCTGTATGCAGTTGTACTAGCAGCAGGTTCGGGTACGTATGGAAAGCTTACCGACCGTTTCTCTGCACGGTCATTAATACTAATAGGGATAGCCCTTTTCACTCTGGGTTCGCTAATGGGGGTTTTTTCGAGCTCTTTTCCGGCCGTTGTAACCGCAAGAATTATTCAAGCAGCTGGTGCTGCGGCTATTCCCTCCCTAGCGTATGTAGTTCCGCCTAAATATTTCAAACCCGAGAACAGAGGCAAAGCATTAAGCCTTGTGTCTACTACTTACGCGCTGATGGGTGGAGTAGCCCCGGTCCTCAGTGGATTTATTATTCAACTGTTTGGTTGGCACGGTCTTTTTGTTGTTTCTCTCTTGATCGTATTTATTATCCCATTTGTTGTGAAACACTTCCCTACTAATGTTGCACAAGGGGAGAAATTCGATGTCTTAGGAGCTATATTATTCTCCTTGGCAGTAGGCATTCTGGTACTAGGTATCAGCCTAAATCCTTATCTTTTAATAATTGCTGTCCTGATGCTTATTGCGTTTTCATTCCACATACGCGGGAAGAACGCACCTTTTATCACCATCTCTTTACTCGCTAACAAAAACTACAGAAATTCCTTGCTCTCTGTATTTGCAGGCACATCTGCATATCCGGCCGCTTTATTTTTATTGCCCTTGGTTCTAAAACAGGGCGGTAACTTGCAAGCAAGCCTGATCGGCATCGTCATGTTCCCAGGCGCACTGATTGGTTCGTTGTTCGGCCCTTACATGGGAGCACTTTCTCGCAAGTACAATGGCAGGATCATTATCCTAGCTGGTCATGGTTTTATGATTCTGGGAGCACTGCTTATGGCGGTTTTGCAAGACATGCCCATCGGCATTGGGATAGTCATGTTCATCTTTGCGCTCGGCTATACCACATTAGTATCATCCGCTGCCAATGTTGTGCCATCGACCTTGAAAAAGACGGAGATTGGTATCGGGATGGGAATCTTCACGCTTTTAAGTATTTTAGGAGGTGCATTTGGTCCTTCTATTTTAAGTCGATTTTTATCCTTCAATACTAACTTTACAATCTCCTTTATCATTGTCATCGTTATGTCAGTTATCGGCATTTTTCTAATACTCGCAACGCGAGCAGATCATTCCCAAGATGATCTGAACAGGCATCCGGCCAATGGCTTAAGGTGAATTTAGGGATATCCCAGTGTACGTAGGAACGCTATCAAAAAGGCCTTCCCGCAACTCAACTGTGACTCATGGAAACAAAATACAGCAGAAGGAAAAATGCCGGCTGAAAGTGGGAAGGTTTGACCCCCTGCTCCGCCGCTCGCCTTTCCCGCAGCGCAAGACCCTAATGCACCTGATCGTGAAGAGGATCACGCTGGACGACAGGAAGCACATCGGCAGCGTCGAGCTCGCCTTCAACGAGGAGACCGAAAAGTATTTTTTAAGCTTAGCCCCTTCCGCTGAAACAATAGCGCAAGGGGCTTTTCCTTTATCCTGATAGGTCTTACCTTTCTTAATAATTCTGAGCAAAAACTTCGCCCTACTTGTGATAAGGTTCACCGCGCTGTCTGTAACGACAAGTTTTTTCACTGCTTTTCAAATAAAGCCCCCTTTCGCAAGGAGGCTTTCAATTTTTCAGGAGAATAAACATGCCAGCCATCATCACCTGGCGGTTAGTTCCTCATGCATACGCCACAATCGTTTTCGCACTTCTTCATCAAAATTAGCCTTAACAGGCACCACCTTCATTTTGTCGTTAATAAAGGCTCCATTCATGTTCTGAATTTCTTGTGCTGCTGCGGCGTAAACCCCCGGTTTGCAATCGGAGGAACGTGCCCTTGCATTCATTACTTAAATACCAAGGAGCATTACTGGTCAGATTGGATTTTACCCATCCCGGATGAAATGCAAATTATGAAACTCCTGTTCCTTCGATTCCTCGTGCCAATTCGAAAGCAAAATAAGTTCTGGCGAATAACCGTTTGGGGTAAAACACACTTACCGCTAAATTGGTTTACAAGCTGTAGATCCTCAAAAGAACCGGATCCCGCTATCCGTGTCTTTTTGGCCTTGACATGCGTTCCATGAACAAGGCTACCCTGCGCCTGCTAAAAAATCGAATCATTTGACCCATAAGGTAATTGTTACGGCCATCGATGATATAGCTGCGTCCCTGATCAATCCCGCGAAATCCGGCCTGTACAACCTTCTCCGGGGTCGAGAGCTTTTGGCCCGCCCCCATTTCCTCACTGCCGACCGCATCGAAAAACCCCGTCTCGGTTGCACCTGGACACAGTGCGAGCACGCGAACGCCTCTCCCGCGCGTTTCCGCCCATAGCGCCTCGGAGAAGGACAATACAAATGCTTTGGTAGCCCCATAAACGGCTGAATAAGCACAAGGCATGAACGCGGCCATCGATGCCACGTTAACGATGACTCCGTCCTTTCGCCTCAGCATATCGGGCAGCAACCGATGCGTAAGATCGACTAACGCAGCCGTGTTCAGCATGATCTCCTCCTGCTCGCGCTCCGGGTCTATTTCTTCGAAACGGCCATAGGTGCCAACGCCTGCGTTGTTGATGAGAATATCCACGGACAAGCCCAGTTCGGAAATTTGTTTGGCCAATTGGCGCGAGGCGTTCGCTTTGGACAAATCGCAAGCCAATGCATAAGCCTGTACGCCATACTGGCGGTTGATTTCCTTGGCCATTGAATCCAGTTTGTCCTTGGAGCGCGCTGCCAGAACAACATGACAGCCTTGTGCCGCCAGTTCGTTGGCATACGCTTTCCCTATTCCGGATGAAGCACCGGTGACTACTGCTAGCTTGTTACGATAAGTATACTTGATCAAGAAAAAAACCTCCTATTTAGAACTTATCTGACATAAATTATCTTCATCGTACTGTCGATAGGCATGGGTTAACCACATCATGTTTATACTATTAGCGGGATTAATAGCCTCAGTACTCGTTATGGTTCTCTTTTGTAGAAACGGCATTCAACAGAGACTATAATAATCATGTATAGAGTGCTTTTGGTCTATTTGGTTAATAGCGATATGTATCTTCCATATGAGTAAATAGAGGTGACCCACTTGAAAATGAATCGTTCCTCATCCGCATTGGGTGACTTCCTTAAATCGCGCAGAGAACGGTTGCAGCCTTCGGAGGCCGGGATTCAGCCGCTGCCCGGACGAAGACGCACTCCGGGACTTCGAAGAGAAGAAGTCTCTTATCTTGCCAATATAAGCGTGACTTACTATGCCTGGCTGGAGCAAGGCAAAGAGGTTAATCCTTCGCCGGAAGTGCTGCTAAGTATCAGCAAAGCGCTTCAGCTTGACGAAGACGAGCAGAAGCATCTATTCGATCTGGCCAATGTAGATGTGGCGAGCGTCGTCACAGTGCCAAATAACGGTGGGCCGGATACGGGAGTTCTGCAGAAAATCGTAAATCAACTGCATTATCCTTCTTTTATCACAGACGAAGGTACGGATGTTATCGTCTGGAATCGGGCGGCTGAACTGATCGTAGCCGATTTCGGCAGTCTGCCGGACAACGAACGGAATATGATGGACATTATGTTTTTAAAGCCTGATTACCGCAACAGACTGGTGAATTGGGAAGGAGCTGCCCGTTACTCTGTAGCCGTTCTGCGGGCAGGCTTCGATCTTTACAAGAACAACCCGTTATATATGGAACGGTTTGAACGCTTGACGCGGGAAAGCGTGGAGTTCGTACATTTCTGGGAGCTATATGAAATCAAACAAAAACGCGTAGCCACTGCTTTATTCCTTGTTCCTGACGCACAGGAGATGGAGTTCGAGCTCCATTCCGCGGCTGTAATCGATAATGACCCGGGACTGCACTGGTGTTTCTTTGTTCCGGTGCCCGGTTCAGGCACCGAGGAAAGATTATTGCGTTTACTTGAGCAGGACAGGCAGCTACCGTAGACTGTTACTCCTGTTAATAGAATAGGCGTGCTGTGGCTAGCACCCTCCAGTTGTTTGTATGATTCAGTGGAAGACAACGATTGGAGGGTATTTAGTATGCAAACATGGTTCATTACAGGAGCGTCAGGAGGCTTGGCTTCACGTATAACTCGCCGGTTGCTTGATAGAGGGGACCGTGTAGCCGCAACGGTACGCAAGCCGGGGGTGCTGGATGATCTGCAGGCACAGTATGGCTCTGGGCTATGGCAGGCTAATTTAGATCTGACAAACCCTCAGCAAATTGCTGAAGTCGTGGAACGTGCATTTTCAGAACTGGGCACGATCGATGTGTTTGTCAATAATGCAGCCTATGGCTTGTATGGCGCAGTGGAAGAAGCAAGCGACAGGCAAATTGAGCATCAGTTTATGACCAATGTGCTTGGCTCCCTGCGTGCAGCGCGTGCAGTCCTGCCCTTTTTCCGCAAGCAGGGCGGCGGTCACATAGTACAGATTTCGAGTATGGCGGGTTATTATTCTATTCCGGGTATGGGACTGTATTGCTCTTCGAAATGGGCGGTCGAAGGAGCCTTTGAAGCGCTAGCTAAGGAAGTGGCTCCGTTCAATATTAAGACCACTATGGTGGAGCCCGGCGGAATCCGAACGAATTTCATTACAAGCAACGCCGTATTCGGCGAGCGGATGGACGAATACCGGGATACGGAGGCGGGCCGATTCGTTAGCCTGATGAAGGGAGAACTGCCTGGTATAGATATGGGCATGTTCAATCAAATGGTTGTCGGCGATCCGGATAAAATGGCGCAGCAGATTATCCGTCGTGTCGACCAGGGAGAGGGTCCGATACGTATGGCGTTGGGCAGTGACGCCTATGAGCAAATCCGGGCAGCCCTGCTAGACAGACTGGCCGCTCTGGAAGCACAGAAAGAGCTGGCTTACTCCACTGATTCAGTTGATGTGGTAAAACAATTTTAATTTTAAAGGACACCAAAGAATTCGACATCCACGGCAACTGATATATACTCCTCTGAAGTAGCCGGTTTATTTATTAAACCTGCTTACTTAAAGGGGAGCATTTTTAAAACTTGCCGTTACTTATGATACAGTTCTCCGTTTCACTTATAGAACAAGATTAAAAGACATCCGCTCGGATGTCTTGATTCATGCCGAATAAGACTTCTGATTGCCTTCCTATACTAAACTCTTGGAGAAGATTCAAGCTGCTTTGAATGCTGGCTCCGATAATCAATTAACAGTTGCTGCATCTTATCCACCGTGCCATCTGGATGAGGAACATGAATAGAAACGATCAAATTAGAATCGTTCAAGTATAGAAACATAACGATTAATTGCTGTAGCACCTGGACCTACAAATACCGAGCTTTTCACGGTTGGCAAAACACCCGAACAAATCCAGGGACTAGCCAACATGAACGCCTTTGGATGTCTCGGAGAGACCGAGGACACTGCAGGTGTGATCCTCTTTCTAGCGAGCGAAGAATCGCAGTGGGTTACGGGGACAAACCATCCGTGTGAATGGTGGATTCATTTAGGACGTGTCTGAAAACTAAATCGATTTATGGTATGATTTGAGAAAACGATTAGAGCATTCTATCATGATTGTACACCCTACGGTTTTTGCAACGGTCTAGTTGCGGCATGGCATTCACCTGCAAATAGTATAGTTAAAATATTTCATTTATGCCAGTGTACCACACCAGCTTGAGGGATATAATGACGATGTATTAAGAAGAGGAGGGAAATCATTTTGACTATTGAACGTTTTCAAATTCAGGTCTCTGATGAAATCCTTAACGATCTGCAATACAGAATCCATCACATCCGTTGGCCGGATCAATTGGAAAATGCGGATTGGGAACGGGGCACGGAATTAAATTACTTAAAATCGTTAGTTTCGTATTGGAGAGACCATTATGATTGGCGCGCACAAGAAGCCAAGTTGAACCGCTTCTCCCAGTTTCGCTGCAAGATCGATGGGATCGACGTGCACTTCGTACATGAACGCGGTAAAGGTCCTAACCCTTTGCCCCTGATTCTTACTCACGGATGGCCCGACAGTTACCTTCGTTACCAAAAAATCATTCCGCTGCTTACGGATCCGGCCAGCCATGGCGGCAACCCCGAGGACTCTTTTGACGTAATCGTCCCTTCATTACCTGGCTTTGGATTCTCCAGCCGCCCTAAACATCCCGGGGTCAACAATTTTCGTGTCGCCGAAATGTGGGTTAAGCTCATGACCGAAGAATTAGGCTACAGTAAATTCGCTGCCGCCGGTGGGGACATGGGCTCCGGTGTGACCAGATACCTGGCGGCAAACCATCCCGAACGGTTATACGGAATCCATCTGACCGATATCGGGATTATCCGAGATCTCATAGCTTCATCTGATCAGGCCACGCTTTCGGAAGAAGAGCGGCAATACCAGAACAATGCTTCGGCATGGATGGCTCAGGAGGGCGGCTATATGTCCATTCAATCGACGCGCCCCCAAACCCTCGCATATGGACTTTCCGACTCGCCCGTAGGTTTGGCCGGTTGGATGACGGAGAAATTCCGATCATGGAGCGATTGTAACGGCGATCTTGCGCAAAAATTCAGCGAGGATGAACTCCTTACGCATATTATGGTGTATTGGGTGACGAACACCATAGGATCGACAGCGCATATGTATTATGATAATGCGCATTCTTTGCCGCCAATCGGCTACATCGAGGTTCCGACTGGCCTTGCCCTATTCCCGGCGGATATCCTGTTGCCGCCCAAGGAATGGGCCATGCGCAACCTGAATGTAACCCGCTGGACTTCGATGCCCCGCGGCGGACATTTTACCGCTCTGGAGGAACCAGAGCTTTTTGCCGATGACATTCGCGCATTCTTCAGACCTTTTAGAACGAAAAGCTGGTGAATCAGAACCGTTTCGAAATAAAGTAGGGGGAACCACTGGGATGGTCGTGAATCATCGCAACTCGCAAGCGTTGTCTCACTATCCATCCATGTCGTAGAGCTGTCGCTTGCATGCGTTGTAGGAACATCGGCTCCCTTGTCCGTATCTTTTGTTCTCCTCTACGGCTTTGTACAGGTTTAGGAAGTAGTTTACCTTTCCTCGAATAATCGGGTTGGGTTCTATTCACGCAGTGAACACCAGGCCGGCCGTGCTCTAGGGCATTAGGGATGGACCGCTTGGCTCCGCCGTTATCTCGCGCTTGGCTGTAGGGTCATTGTATTGGAAGCCGCCTCATAAATGTACTCTGGTTATGAATGAGGCGGCTAACGGCCCCTTCAGCAGCTTCGGATAATTCCGGACATAGTCCAGAAAATCGCCGGGGTGCCGACGAAACCTGCTTCAGCGAATTCACGGTAATTCCGAGCTTGGCCATGGCCGTATTCTTCGGACACTTTGATTCAACCAGATTTTATTCCCTTTATGAAAGAGGGTTTCTTGTTCATTCAAGCTCCTTTTTAGTTCTGTGCTTGGGACTTTGCCAATATACTCTTAAGATAAGATATCACAATGGCTTCTTCTATTTTCAGGAAGGAAGATAAGCATATGCCGATAAGTCCTCCAATCTTGCAGAGGGGCGATACTGTTGGAGTCGTTACCTTGGGCAGCCCGCTCGCTGCAGACGTAATTAATGCACGGATCGAAATTTTGAGAGCAATGGAGTTCAATGTTGTATTGGGTCAATATGTATATGCGCAAAACGGGTTTCTTGCCGGCACAGACGAGCAGCGGGCTTCTGATTTGATGATGATGTTTCAAGACGAGCGGGTTAAAATGATACTACCCACCAGAGGCGGTACAGGAGTGGCCGGAATTCTTCCTTACATTGATTATACTGTGATCCGAAATAATCCAAAAATTGTTACAGGTTACAGCGATATAACGGTACTATTAAACGTACTGCATCAATATGTGGATTTAATAACATTCCATAGTCTGCTGCTTATTGACTTCAAATCCGAAACGCCCGCTTATAGTTTCGATCAGTTTTTTTCCGCGACATCCGTATATTCATTAGCTCGGACAATCTTGAATCCGCCGGGGATGCCGCTGATAAGCCGTGTTCCGGGCAACGTTACTGGGCAACTTGTGGGCGGTAATCTGACATCCTTTGTCGATACGTTGGGCACGCCTTTCGAAATCGATACAAGAGGTAAAATTCTCGTTCTTGAAGAAACACATGAACCTACCAATACCGTCTACAGGTACTTGAATCATTTGAAGCTTGCCGGAAAATTTCGTGACTGCATCGGCATTATTATGGGAGAGTGCTCAGGCTGCCAGGCGGCTTATGGTAAATCCTATGAGGATTTAATCAATGAATTTGTTGTACCTCTCGGTAAGCCGATGATAACGAACCTTGCCACAGGTCATGGCTTTTATAAAGCCGCATTGCCGATTGGCGCAACCGTTAATCTCGATTCAGTCAATACTAGAATAACTATAGTTGAACCTACCATCAGCGTTAGCCGATCGTTATGACCAACTACCAGCATGTCTTTATTAGCTAACATTCCCCGTTAGGTTAATGAAAGAGCTGTCGAATTATAATTAGATATGTGTCAAATCGGCAATCGGTACAAGTTCTTGTTCTCGGCTCGGGACAAGAGCTTGTACCGTTAAAACAAAAAAAGCCGCTAATAGCGACTTTAAATGGGACCATGTTCTTGTCCCTCGACAGCCCACCTCTCCATGTAAAATCGCTGTCTTTAAGGTTCAGCATAACAGACAATAGGCGAAAAATGTAAAAGGAGCTGTCGCGGTGCGACAAGCTCCTAGAAATCCATATGACTAAGTTTTAATATAATCTAAGACTACGCTTTGGCCAGCAAGTAAAACCGGTGCTGTGTCACCTCAAAGTAACCTTGCCGTTCAATAAGCAGATGAACACTGTATAGTTCTTCTCTGTATTTATCGACCTCGAAACCCGGAATCTGCCACGGAATGGCCTTCAAATAATAGACCAGTGCGCCGACATCATAGAATCGTTGACTAAGAAATTGCTCAGACTGTTTCACGACTTCAAAGTGATTCTCCCGCACTCCGCGCATAGCAGCATCGAGCTTCCATTCCGCAAATTCACTATTTAACGGCACGCCGAACCGTTCGTTGATCTCGTGACAATCAGTGCCTCCCGACTGTTGAGTGAGGAAGTAGCCGCCATCGGTGAGCACCCGCCGAACCTCTCGCGGCGAATACGATTCATGCTTGTTCAGCACCAGATCGAACTGGCCGGTCTCAAAAGGAAGATGCTCATCATCATCCACAGAAAGGACAGTCACACCTAGCGGCTCCAATCGTTCCTTGGCGAGGGACAAATTCGGCCGATAGCCTTCGGTAGCGCAAACGGATTTCGGCCACGGCCTCAACATCGACAACAGCTCGCCTCCACCAGTCCCCATATCCAGCATCGACTCGGCATCCTGCATGAGAGGCATAGCCATACTTCCGAATGACCATGCCAAGCAGTCGCTATTCATTCGCCCCGTTTCCACAATATAAGAAAAATCCCATCCCGAGAACGGCTGGCTCGCTTGTCCGATCCAATGTTCAAATTGCTTGTCTTCTCTTCTCATCTACAAGTCCCTCCAATATCGTGGTCTACAAATCGAGTATTCTTCCATTTACAGATACCCGTCCGGTGGACCACGCGCATAAGGAGATAGGACTTAGTATTCGTGCTCGATCGATCGCATAGAAGTGCTCCTCTCATTTCATACAGTCACTACCTGCCTCCAACAATATGGACGATATTACCCTTCCCAGCCCTCCAACGAAGCATACACTCCGCCCTCGGCAATTTCAGCTTTTTGTGTAACGATTATATCATATTCGTGACCTCTTGCACCTGATAGATGAAAAGGAAACTATTACTTCAAATATTTTATTAATTAAACTCTATCTTGATTTGGTCCGTCATAGTTGGTGTTTAATTCAACACCATCAATTTTCTTATCTCCCTTTTCAATTTCAAAACCCATTTTAATATGGTAAGCAATCGATACTTTGTTAACAGGAGACGTTACACAACGGACAATATTACGGTCATTTTGTTTGACAACATTAAAAATATAGTTTCCCCAATAATCCCCTTCTGTTGATGAACTCCTAAATCTGTATTTGTCATAATGACAGCACCGTTCTCTAAATATGGATACGCCTACGCCCCAACCAGATGAGGAAATTTTGCGTCCACGGAATGCTATAAACAAATCCATGCAAATAATGACCCGTTGCTTCTTCCCGGTATGTTGATGAACCCCTCCATTCCATGGGAATTTTTATCCTCAAAACGGTTTGGAGGAAATAGCATAGGTATGCCCTGAATCATCAGCCTCCCTTTCCTCCTTCATACTTGATTCTCCTCCATCGGAAAGGCAAGTATATTAGGGAATCTCATTTTCCCATCATAATGTTTCGAATGGCCCCAAGCGGTGCTTTGGGTTCTCTATCATAAGTAAGCAAGCCATTGATTTCCTGCTCGACGTCCGTCAGCTGCGTATAGCAATATCCTTTGATCACCGGGGATGATAACATCGGATCAACCACTGCCTTGAGCTTGCGCAGAAAATCCTCTTCATTCTCTGCTCCTGAATAACCCCAGCCCTCCCATTCGCTCTTCTTGAATGCAATACCGCCAAACTCCGATACGAGTATGGGCTGACCTTGATAGGAGGCTCCGCCGACAAAAATTCGGCGGTTGGCAGGCATCGCATGCACCGCAGATTCTGCTGTAGCATATCTGTCTTCCAACACTTCTTGACGACTCTCGTAATCATGAATGGTTACCAGGTCAGTTGTCATCTGCTCCCATCCATCGTTATACACAACCGGTCTTGTCTCATCCAGGGACTTGGTCAGATGATACATGGCTAGTCCATGCTGTTGCTGACGCTTATCGACCTGAACATTCGGAATCCCCCAGCTTTCATTCAGCGGAACCCATGTAACAATACATGGATGGTTATAGTCACGCTCGATGATTTCCAGCCATTCTTTAGTGAAACGACCAACATATTCTTCCGAAAAATCGTATGCATTCGCCGCCTCGCTCCACAGTAGCAGGCCCAGTTTATCGCACCAATATAGAAACCGTGGATCCTCGGTCTTCTGATGCTTTCTCACTCCGTTAAATCCCATGTCCTTCGCCAGTTTAACATCGCGTTTCAATGCATCGTCCGTTGGTGCCGTTAGAATTCCTTCGGGGAAGTATCCTTGGTCCAGCACGAGTCTCTGAAAATATGGACGGTTATTCAGACAGAGCTTACCATCTTCAATCGAAACCTTCCGCATGCCAAAATAACTCACAACATCATCAATTACCTCTTGGTCCCGAATGAGTCGAAATTGAATGTCATACAGATTCGGATGCTCGGGACTCCATAAACGGCCAAGACCATGTTCCGTGAAATCATTCAATCCGATTGTTCGGAGCTCTTCCACATATCTGATCGTAAATTGATCCTTAGCAACCTGTTCACCCTTATACGATACCGTCATTTGCAGCTTAAGATTATCTGAGATCTTGAAGCCCTCTAAATAAGTCCGAATCCGAATTTCATTACGGTCAATATCCGGCGTGAGCGTTACCTTACTTAAATGCACAGTAGCCAGCGGCTCTAGCCAAACGCTCTGCCATATTCCAGTTGTGCGAGTATAGAAAATACTTGCGGAATTCTCAAGCCAATATTGCTTACCCCGCGGCAAGGTCACATCGCGGCTGAAATCTTCCGCCCGAAGTACTATAGTATTGCTGCCTTCTACGAGAGAAGGTGTAATATCTGCCTGGAACGGCGTATGTCCGCCCTCATGCATTGCCACAAGTTGGCCGTTAACCCAAACTTTTGCTGAATAGTCAACTGCGCCAAAATGAATCACAATCCTTTTTCCATTCCACTTCTCCGGGATTTCGAAGGTTCTGCGATACCATACGACATCGTGAAAAGAAGGGTCTTCTATGCCGCTTAATTTACTTTGAAACGTAAAAGGTACATTGATTTTCCGGGTGAATGGAGCGATGATATCCCCAAGATACCAACGTTCGTTTTCACCAACTACCTCATCATCAAAAGAAAAATCCCATTCTCCATTTAAACTTAACCATTCCTGGCGAACAAACTGAGGCCGCGGATATTCCGGACGCGGTGTGGGGATGCTGCTTAGCTCTGTCATATGTCGTTCACTCCTCTAATCGATCGTTGACTAAGTCTGATGCTCAGACCCTTTGACCAATGGAAACCTCATTATCTACTCCAATTACCGAACAAGTAGTGGAACTTTTTCATATATATTACTTTACGTAAAATGTAGCGTCTTTCTGATCCAAATCAGTCGAAACCGGAGAGATTTCTAACATACCGTCCCGGTGTCTAATAAATGTCCCGGTCATGTTAAACGACTCAAAGGAAGCCGCCCATGGGCTCGAGAAACCGGTACGCAATTTCCAAGTCGCATCCTGTTTGAACAAAGTGGTATTATTGTTTGGCTCAAGCCAAATCTTACCGTCACGATGCCTTAGATATTGGCCTGGAAAGGACACGGATTCGATGGAGACTGCGGATGGATCCGCCAGTCCTTTAACGATTCTCCATTGCGATTCGGCGCTGTACTGCCCTCCGTCAATCTTTCCTCGGCCATCATGATAACGAACAAAACTATTCCCGATGTTGAAACTTTCCAACTGATTAACGGGAATATCCACATCCGTACGTACCGTCTTCCAGTTCTGCGTATCCAAACCATTGGCCGTCCATTGGATCACTTGGGTGCCAGCTGGCGATCCGCCTCCCGCATTGTACAGCATCAATCCGCTGTGTTCGTTCATGCTGGTGTAGTATCCGTTGCCCTTGTACACAAATTTCCACCTCTGTGTGTCCAATTCATTATTCGTCCACATAATGACGTTCGCGCCCGGCGTCGTGGACCCGTTGGGATTATCCAGGATCAGGCTATTGTTTACATTCATGGCCCGGAAAAAGCCGCTGTTCCTGTAATCCAATCGCCACCACTGGGTATCCGCTCCGAGATCGTTCCACTGGATGACCTTGGTCCCGGCCGGCGAGCCGCCGCCGGCATTATCCAGAAGGAGCTGGTTGTTCTGATTGATCAGCTTATAGGTCCCACCGGAAACAATGGAGGATTCTTTGTCCACCTGGGCTACATTAGCACGGATTTCATTCCGATTCCCCACTTTTACGGTATTAACTTCCAGGAGCAATGACGGATTAAGCGGCAACAGCGTCCCGCTCCAGGCTGCCGGCGTGCTCTGGTTTGTCCCTTTTACGGTTAGTGGCGCGTCCATTTCTGTCCAGGTCGCTCCGTAATCTCCGCTCGTGAACATTTTGTTAGCAGAAGAAACCACGTCCGTCATGCCCCGAACGTAAAATCTGCCATTGGCTGTTCCATCATCGATGTAGGCAACCTCCGGGGTCTGGGATGCGCGATATATCCCCGTTCCTACAACGTTCCCCAGGTCCGTCGGACTTCCCCAGTTGATGCCGTCGGGTGAGGTTTTGAAGCGAACTGCAAAGTTAGGAGCTGCCCCCAGCATCTCAAAAAACATGAAATAGCTTCCATTCTTCGCTTGTAATACCCGGGGCATCCCCGGACGCCAGTTCCAATCTGCCTGATTTCCCACAATGATGCTGTAGTCCCCCCAAGTCAGACCGCCATCGCTGGAAATTTCCTGCGCGATCGCCTGGTTATAACCTGGCTTGCGTTCATCCGAGTAATAGCAGATCAATCGGCCATCATCTGTTACCGCAAACTCCGGTTCCCACGTACGCTGGGTTCCTGCGGTTCCCCTTGCCGCCAAGTTGCTGTGGAACTGCCATGTGGCGCCATTGTCTGTGCTTCTCCAGATATGAATCGTATACGATGCGGAGTTGTCCCAATCTGTAGATGCGAATAATAAGGTTCCTGCCGGATAATCTCCAACCTGCTGCGGCAATACATACAGTGTTGTCATACCTTGCTGACTCCGGTTCAGACCATAATCATTGGGATCAATTTCACTGAATAGGGACCAGGTTAATCCGCTGTCAGTGCTCTTGTAAAAGGGAAAGGGTTTCATTCCGCTCCATCCTGCGTTTCCGGGAAACCGGGGTGTGAAGGTGGTCAGAATATCGCCATTATCAAGCTTGACCGCTCTTACATAGTAAGGCTCCGGTTCAGCCGGATTACTAAATACGACCGAACCAGTTGCAGCCGCCTGTGCAAGCGGTACTGCCATAGATGACATGAGCAGCATAACGGTTACTGCAAGCAGCCCAATGCGTTTCAACCTATTTTTCATCTCGATCCCCCCAAAAATAAATAATTGGTGACTCGATGCAATCATGCTCATAGAATTCATTGATCACTGAATTCATTGATCACTCTCCTGATGGCACGGGGAGACGATGCGTATCGCTCCAAGGAATTCCGAAATCAGGCGTACCATCAGGATTCCAACCAAATTTCTGTATACGTGTCGAGCGGACGCTCGTATCGGAATCGGGTGCCGGAAGCGCATGGAATACGATCCAATCCTCAGTGTCATCCGGAGATCTCGTAAAGCTGTTGTGGCCGGTCGCATAGACTCCGTTCTCGCTACTTTTGCGAAATACAGGCTGCATCGATTTTTGCCATGAAGACGGATCCATCGGATCGGCATCTTCATCCATCGTCAGCATACCTAGAGCATAATCCTCAGACCAGGTGGTGCTGGCTGAATAAATCAAAAAAATGCGGCCGTTCCTATACAACGTGACGGGACCTTCATTTATTGCCATTCCGCCTTGTTTTTCCCAAGAAAGTGTTGGAGCCGTCAGCAAGTTGTGTTCCCCTGTCAATGTCCAAGGATCAGCCATTTGCGCAATATAGATAGCAGATCCATAATCGGGAAAATGCCCGTAACCGGCATACAGAAAATAAAGTTGGTTCCTTACCGTCATTACAGTGCCGTCCAATCCAGGGACAGGAGTTTTCAGCGCCCCTTTCCAAATCCACTCGCCTTCGAGCGGATCACTATTTTCATTCTCCAATACACATAAACGACGCGAATCGTCTCCTCCGCCGTCGTTAGCGGTATAGTAGATGTACCATTTGTTATTCAAATAATGTATTTCCGGTGCCCACATATTATAGCTGTAGGGACCTCCCGGTTCCGGAGACCAGATTGTCTTCTTTCGGCCCTCAGCAAGTCTGGTCAAGCTGGAAGATTTGGTAAGTTCCAGGAAACCCGGTTGTGTTGACATAAAGTAATAACAGCCATCTGTGTGCTTCAGCACCCAAGGATCGGCTGCGTTTGCTACGATTGGATTGCAAAACGTTGTAGTGTTGTTTAACATGTTCTCTCTCCTTTTATCCCTTCATTCCAGTCAAGGTAATGCCTTCAACGAAGTACTTTTGCGAAAAGAAAAATAACAGTATTCAGAAGCGTTTTCCAGAACAGTTCATCTTTGACGAGTTTCACATAGTTATCCCCGCCGTTAAATACGGGCGCTGTATAGCCGCTGTAATCTGTGAAACTCACATAGACGGAATAACTGAGCGGAATAAGCGCAAACAACATGAATCCGAGAATTGGCGCAGCCACGAATAAATACGCCCAAATATATTCTTTACGTTTCATCATTGTCCTCCGTTACGTAAAAACGAATGAAATGCGCGAGAATACCGGACTCTCCTTCGTCGGTTTCATTCAAGTTTATTTGAATAATTTGGGATTCCCTTCCTTAATGGCAGCATCAATTTTCGGCTTCAGCTCGTTTAATGTTTCCGCAGCGGTTTTTTTACCTTCACGCACAGGTGCCAGTCCTTGAGTGAGCATATCAAACCACTTCGCGTTCGGAAGACTTGTCCATGGACCCGCAACCTGCGTCTCAGCTGCCTTGATAAATACCTTTGCATGCTCCGGTTTTTGGTCAGGCTGCAAGAATACATCGGTGTTGGCCATTGATTTGAAGCTTGGGATGGAGAAGCCCATCAGTGACTGTTCTTTCTGGCCTTCCGGCCCGCCTAAAAATTCAACCAGTTTATAAGCAGCGTCCACCTGCTTGGTCTTGCTGTAAATGCCCAACCCCACAGAGCCGCTCGTTCCTCCCCAATGGTCGGCTGGCAACGGGGCAACGTCCCAATCAAAGCCCAGTTTACGGAATTCCGGCACCATCCACCGTCCGGTAATTATCATGGCCAGCTTGCCGCTTTTGAACATTTGACTGTCATTTAAGTCCTTTAAAGCTGCCGAACTTGGAACGACTCCGTGTTTATTCGTGAGATCTGATATATATTGCAGCGCATCGATCGTCTCCTGACTATTGCCGACAAATTCCTGCTTGTTATCGCTGAGGAACTTACCACCCTTCGCCAAGATGAAGCCCTCCCACCAAATCGGTCCCATGCCGTACTGCGTTGTTTTGCCATTGTTGCTGACGGTCAGTTTCCTTGCGGTGTCAAGCAGCTGCTCCGAATTCATGGGTGTTTCCGAATCAGGAAATGGGACGTTCATTTTCTTGAACAAATCTTTATTGTAAAAAAGCACGGTTGGCCCGATATCCTTAGGCAGTGCATAAAGCGGTCCTTTTCCATTAGCCGCGCCATTGTAACGATACCGGTCAAGACCCGAACTCCACATATCAGCAGTATCGATCTTGCTACTCTTCACGAAATCCTCAATGGGTAGCAGCAGATCCTGACTGACCCATCTTCCAAAATCTCCATCCGGCACATAGAACACATCCGGAGCATTTCCTCCTGCAAGAATGGTATTCATTTTACCGACATAATCACCTGGAATATGTAAGTAGTCGACTTTGATCGTCGGGTTTCTCTCTTCAAATGCTTTGATCAGTTTGGTGAATACTTCTTTTTCAGACGGATCTCCCCATCCTGCAAATTGGATCACGACATCCCTTTCTGACTTCGATTCACTGCCGGATCCTTGCGGCGCAGGTCCTGAGTCTCCTTTGGCGCATCCGATCAAACTGCCCATGAGCAGGGTGAAAGATATGAACATAAGAAAGCTTTTGCCGTATCTACTTTTGAACAGACTCATCTTTTCGACACTCCTTTTGGTTTATTTGTTTCTACCATCTCTAATTATCCGGGACTATTTCATGACAAACAATAATGAAAACGCTTTATCACACACGCGAAATAAAGCGTTATCAAGTCATTTTCGACGGTCGAAAAAAAGAACCGCCCTGTTGGACGGTCCTCATAAATCATTCTATTCATTGATTTTTCTTACGCCATTCGAGTGGTGTGACTCCAGTCGATTTGATAAAGAACTCGTAAAACCGACTGGAAGAGGTAAAGCCCACTTCGGCGGAAATCGATTCAATCGCTTTATTTGTTTGCTGTAATAACCGTTTTGACTCCATCAAACGAAGGCTGATGATATATTGCTTAGGAGAGACACCGAAAGATTCCGAGAACTTTTTGCGAAGGCTGCTTTCGGAAATAAAATGACGTGCTGCGAGTTCGTTTACCGTGATTTGAGTATGATATTTGCTATGAATTTCTTTTAATACCTCTTCTATTACTACATGATCGTTACCTGTTATTGGCATCCACGTTTCCCTATTACGTTGGAATAATAGCAGTGTTGTCTCAAAGGCAATCCTCATAAGGTTGTAGGAGTCGATGTCCTGTCTCTCGGATTTCCATTCTTTCTCCAACTGAAAAAAACTGATTTCCGCCCATCGCATATCGTCATCGTGGAGATGTGCGCTGCGGATCCGATGTGGTTCACACTCTGCTTCATGAAAGAGATATTGGCAATGGGCCGGAAGCTTATCGTGGAAGAAATGAACGGAAATCCCCTGCCAGGGTTTCGTACAAACGAAGCCGTGATGAAGACGGGGAGGTATAAGGATCAGATCGCCAGCAGCTACTTTGATATTCTGTTCAGAAGAGCTATAGTACCCTTCCCCTTCCAAAATAAGAGTCAACTCATCATATTCATGAGAATGTGACATGAAGAGGCCCTCACCCTGCTCTGCCTGAAATGTGTGAGGTTTAAAGCGATCCATACTGATCACAAAGCCCTTTTCACTGTTTTCCATGTTTTACATCCTCTTTCTTGACGATTCTTTCATAGACTCTTGGTGACAACTGACTGTCTCCCATTGAAGCAGTTCAGCAGGATGCGTAAACGCCTCTCTCGTTTCATTTTATGAAACCCTCAACCCTCCGTCAATAAATAACGAGGTCCAATGCTTATTTCGAGCCGAAGCGATCGTTTGGCCAATGTCATATTATATGACCAGCAGGAGTCATGGAAGAAGGAATATGATGTCGCCTGTTTCATACACCGTTTTGGTTTTCCCCAGGACCTGTTTCTCCTTGTCGGTGTTCGACACGTTCTCCTGCCTCCCTTAATTCGAATAGGGGTCCCGCCACATGCCCATCAAGCTAAAATAAATGTATATCCCCAAAACGGAAAAAAGCTATTCATTCTATAGAATCTTAATAAGGAAGGATAACGCTTCTTGACGAAACTTTCGATTTCAGATGATTTAAAGCTCCTGTTTGAAGAATTACTGCAGTGTTTATGTCCTCAGGCTCTTCGCCAGCTTGCCAAAGAAGTAGAAAGAGCGTCTTTGCCGGCAGGCGGAGGCGCTCTTTCTGTTGGTATGTTGTTTCAGTTCCCCGTCCTTGTACCGGTTTAGTCGCAATGTAGGGTAATTCGTTTGAGTACAGGGGGATTATGACCGAAATCTTTTAGGTCTCAATCAAAAATGCCCTGCATCTACTATTATGCTTTTCACCCTAAAAGAAATCCTTCTCCGAGCGGATCAGCAGGATCCACAATAAATTGGTGTGTGCCCGTGATGAAAGCTCTTCCTTTAATTTCGGGAATAACGGCTTCCTTATCGGCCACATACGTCTTCTCTAGGATTCGTCCGGTGAATTGGCTATTCACGATGCTTTCATGGACAAAATCATCGCCGATGTCGAGATCCCCACGGGCATACAATGCCGCCATTCGTGCGCAGGTACCCGTTCCGCAGGGGGACCGGTCGATTTGTGCATCCGCAAAAATCGTCACATTACGCAAATGCGAACCATCCTTACGTGGCGAATCGGAGACGATGACGCCGTAAATACCCTGCAGTTCCGGTTCCAATGGATGCCTTACTGTAAGCGTGCTTTCAATGTATGCTTTAATCACAGAGCCCCAATATTGAAGGTTCGGAAGTTCGGCAATATCGACCGATGTCCCAATGTCTTCCGCTTTGACAATCGCATAGAAGGCGCCTCCAAAGGCAATATCAACCGTAAAGGATTTGCCCGCAATTATAATTGGATAATTCTGAGCGAACACGAAAGAAGGAACGTTTTGGAACGATACCGACTTCACTTCCGTTCCTTCGCGATCTGCATGCGCAATCACTTTGCCGGCAGGGCTGTCGATGACAATTTGAGAGCGTTCTGCGGTTTCCGGGAGAAGCCCCAATTCGAGAGCTGCCGTCACAACGGCAATAATGCCATGGCCGCACATCGTGCTGAAGCCTTCGTTATGCATGAACAAGACGCCAAAATCGGCGTCATGACTCACCGGCGGAGTAACGACGCAACCATACATTCCATGATGTCCTCTCGGTTCATACATGAGCACTTTGCGAATGTAATCGTAATGTTCCCGGAAATACGCTCTTCTGGCAAGAATAGTATCGCCTTTTAATGGTGGAATGCCTCCCGTAATAATGCGCAGTGGTTCTCCGCCAGTATGCGCGTCAATCGTTGTATAGTACTGTTTCAGTTCCATTTTCGATGACCTCCTATGATTTGATTACCCATGGTCTTCCGCTGGCGGAATTAATAAAAATCCTTCCGGATGTTCGTCGTCCTCATGCACAAAAAATGTGTGCATTCCCATCAGCCAGGCGGAGCCTTCAATCTTCGTCGTCACTGCAGGAAAAGGGCCGACTTGCGTTGTGCTCACGATACGAGCCCGGAAGAGCGAGCCGACGATGCTTTCATGAACGAACTCTTCATTGATGCCTATTTCCCCGTTCGCAAACAAAACGGCAAGTTTCGCTGAAGTTCCCGTACCGCAGGGAGATCTATCAATGCCGCCAGGCGGGACAATGACGGTATTTTTTACGTCCGCTTCCGGGTGCGACGGGTCTGAATAAAATTCAACATGCGTTACTCCTTTCATGTACTGCGCTTCGGGATGCATGACCTCGATCGATTGATTGATTGCTTTGCGTATGCTCACCGCTTTGGCCACGATATCGTCCGCATTGGATGGAACCAACTCGATGCCCAATTTTCTGGCATCCGTTATCGCATAAAAATTGCCACCGTAGGCGATATCGCAATCAACGCCCCCTACTCCTTCCACTTCCACATTCAGTCGTTTGTATAAAAAAGCAGGGACATTCTGAAAAGCCACTTTCAGCACTTTTCCATCCTGCACCGAAAGTTCCGCTTCTACCAGTCCGGCTGGGGTGTCGAGTTTCACATACGTTATTGGTTCAGTAACGGTAATCATGCCGGTTTCAACCATCGCCGTGCATACACCAATGGTGTCGTGTCCGCACATCGGCAAATAGCCGCCAGTTTCGATATAGATGACCCCTATATCCGCATCCGGCCGACAAGGCTCCACGAGTACTGCGCCCGACATTACGCCGTGTCCTCTTGGCTCGTACATCAATATTTTTCGAATCCAATCGTGTTCGGTTTTCATATGAAGCATTTTTTCCGACATCGTTGCTCCAGACAGCTTGGGAATGCCGCTGATAATGGTTCTTGTCGGATTTCCTCCGGTATGCGAATCTACGGTCATAAACACTTTCCTGCTTTTCATGCGTGATTCACCTTCTTCCGAAATCTCTCGAATCTTAATGGCTCGGTTGGAATAACCGTATTCGACTGTTCCGTTAAAATTTGGGTCATCAATTTGCCCGTTACCGCAGCTAAACTGATGCCGTCTCCTTCATGACCTGCAGCAATATAAAATCCGGGAACCTCATCGACTGCCGACACGATCGGTAAATGATCCTGCGTCCATGGCCTGAGCCCTGTATAGGTACGGATGATCTGGAAATCGCCGATTTTTGGATAAAAGCGGAGCGCTCTTCTCGCCATCGTACGAATCGCTTCCATATTGACCGTCGTGTCAAAACCGACAAACTCCCTGCTGCTGCCGATCAGGAAATTTTGGCTCTCCGTGGGCTCAAATACGAGAGCTACGCCGTATTTCTCCGTTAATGGATCGACTTTACGCTCACCACCGAACTTGGAGATCAAATAGCCAAACTCCATCACTTTGCGCATACCGACGGGTACTTGGCGGGAAGCTACAATCAAATGTCCTTTACGCGGCACGATCGGGATATCTATGCCAACCATTTGTCCGATAACTGGAGCCCATACCCCCGCTGCGTTCACGATTTTTCGGGCCGAAAAATCACCCTGCGTTGTGCAAATCTTGAATTCTGCCGTCAATGGATTTCTCAAGATCGACTTAACCTCGGTATTTAAACAGACACGAACCCCATATTTCTTTTGCGCATCGTCAAATAGGGCAAAGGTAAGCAGGTACGGGTTAACGGTGGAGTCCGTTCCACACTCTAATCCTCCAGGAAGGTCGTCCGCAAGGTACGGCGATTCCTGCCGTATATCCCCACGATCCAGCATCCGGAATGAAAGCCCCAGCGCCTTCTGCCTGTTTACCCATAACTTAGCCGCCTCCATTTCCTCATCCGATTCACAGACGAGGATGCTGCCGGGCAATCTGTACTCGAACGGACTGCTGAGCTCCCGGCTTAGTTCATCGATAATGCGTTGGCTGGTAAGCGACATTTGGCTGTCAAATCCAGGGTCTTTGTCAATAGCGAGTATATTGCCGTCGCATCGCGATGAGGTTCCGCTGGCGAGTTCTCCTTTTTCAAGCACAATGACGTTCACCCCCTCCCTGCCCAAAAAGTATGCAATAGCTGCACCGATAATCCCGCCACCTATGATGACGACCTCGGTATGGTTCACACCCATAACCACGTTCCTTTCCAGTAGAATCATCAACTTCAAACTCATGTTCAAGTAGCAAGTTTTATGCCACACCAGAATGATCCGGTCTGATGTTTAAAGGAAGATCGCAAATTTACAAGTTATAGGGCGGCGTGTATAATTTAACCAACATGTTAACCCATATAAAGCGAGGTAAGCCCAATGAAGCACAAAGCTCCTGCCGTCACCGAACTTATCCGAACCAATTATTGTTTCATTGAAAATAATGACGATACCAGTCAGCATTTGGAGCGATATTTACCTTCCTTGCAATCGGACCGAGATATGATTCTATTTTTTAGGGATGGAAATCAGCTTTATGTTGATCCAGAAAGTGATGGGTCGAACGGAATGGACCTCGATCGCATCCCTTGGCAAACTGCAAGATCGGTCAGCAAAGAAGCGACGATGAATGACATCATTCCGCTCTTTCAAGAAAGCGATTACATCATGGTGACCGAATTGACAGGCCATCCTGTCGGTTATGTTACCGCCGCGGACGCACTTGCCGCTTGTTATCAGTCACACCAATACTTGGAAGCTTATTTTGAAGCCATGATCGAAACGATGGATGCCTCGGTTTCCATGATCGATGATCAGGAAAATACAGTCGTATGGACACCAGGAGCCGAACGAATTTTTTCAATTAAGGCGAAGGATATCTTAGGGAAACCGATGCCTGAATTTTTCCCCGTCGATATGCTGCAAATCTTAAAGACGCACAAGACCGGAGAAGGCGTCTTCCAAAAACTGCACCAGCCGCGGCCAGACATATATGTTCTGATCAACTCGAATCCGATTCGGCTCAATGGGAAAATTATCGGTTCCGTCGTTGCGGAAACCGACATCACCAGCGAGGTCAGATTGAATCAAGAATTGTTTAACGCAACATCCAAGGTTCATCAGCTCCAGCAGCAAATGGCTCACTTGAATCCCTCATCCGATCCGTTCAGCCAGATCAAAGGAACAAGCAAAGCTATCAAGCGCACAGTCGATATGTGCAGAAAAATCGGATCGACCAAGGCTACCGTGCTTATTCTCGGTGAAAGCGGAGTTGGCAAAGAGCTTTTTGCCAAGGCTATTCATGATATTCGGGAGAAACCTGACGCTCCTTTCATAGCCATCAATTGCGGTGCTATTCCGCCATCCCTGTTTGAAAGCGAGCTTTTCGGTTATGAAAAGGGAGCATTCTCCGGGGCTGATCTTAATGGCAAAAAGGGAAAAATCCAGCTGGCCGCAGGCGGTACCTTATTCTTGGACGAAATCGGTGAAATGCCTCTGGAGATGCAAGTCAAGCTTCTGCGTGTGCTTCAAGAGAAAAAGTTTTATGCGGTAGGCGGAACCAAGCAATTAAATGCCGACTTCCGGGTTATTGCCGCTACCAACCGCGATTTGGAAGAGCAGGTCAAAAAAGGAGACTTCCGCGAAGACTTGTATTATCGGTTGAATGTGGTTACATTAGTTGTCCCCCCGCTTCGGGAAAGAAGAGAGGACATAATCGAACTGACTCATTGTTTCCTTAACGAGTTTGCCTTAAGCTATAACCGATTGATCCAAGACATTCCGCAGGAAGTTCTCCTGGATTTGCTCCATTATCATTGGCCGGGCAATATCCGCGAGTTACGGAATACGATTGAGCGATTAGTCGTGTTTTCATCTGATGGCACGATAGAAAGGGATTATTTACCGTTATCGATCTTATCGAACAGAAACGGCAAGGATCTGCCGCAGGTTGTACCAACTACAGGAGCGTTTCAAACGTTGCAAGAGGAGCTCGAAGCGCATGAAAAGCAAATCATCCTGTATGCACTGAAAATGGAAAACGGAAACAAGCTGGCTGCCGCCAAACGGCTTGGCCTATCGCGGGCAACGCTGTACAACAAAATGAACAAGTTCGGTATATTCGATTAAGGTTCAAACTAACAAGTCCTTATGTCATGGGGATCTGCATGCCAACGCCAGCAGACAACGCCCGATCATAGATCGCTTTGGCAACGACGACATCCATAGCAGCCAGTCCTACTGATTTGAACACCGTTGTTTCGTCATGCCGCTCGCGGCCAGGCTTCAATCCGCAGACGATCTCCCCTAATTCTGCGTAAATAGAGGCCGGATCAAAGAGGCCCTGCTTTTCGGGGATAATGAAGTCGCCCGACTCCTCTAATGCCATTTCCCTGGATTCAACGACGATTTTGTCGGCATGGGCGATCAGATGAGTCGGCAGTTCTTGCATATCCGGACGGAAGGAACCGACCGCATTCACATGGACGCCCGATGGGACCGCTTCTTTGCTGAAAACAGGATGTATGGAGTTCGTAGCGGTGACGATAATATCGGCTTCCCTTATGGCCTGGTCTGCATCACTGGCAACCGTTATCTCCAGCATCCTTTGCTCCGCTTCGGCGGATTCCATCAGTTCGTGCGCCAATTCATAGGCTTTGTGCGCATGCCGATTATACAATCGTATTTCCTCGATGGGACGTACTTCTCTTATTGCTTGAATGATTCCTCTGGATTGCGCCCCGGTTCCAATGACGCTTAGCACTTTCGCATTTTCCTTCGCCATGAGTTTGCTGGCCAGCCCTGATGCGGCACCAGTCCGGATTACCGTCAAATAAGACGCCTCCAGGATGGCTAGCGGCTCCCCCGTTTCTGTGTCTGCAAGTACCATCAAACCGTAAATCGTCTTTTTTCCCATGGCTGTATTGTTCGGAAACACCGAAACGAACTTCACGCCCAAACTGTTTGCCGCTTCAACAAATGACGGCATAAATAACGAAGTTCCCTCCGATTTTTTCAAATAGAGTGCTGTACGGATGGGAGTGATAGCGCGCTGCCCTGAATACTCGGACAAAGCAACGCTGACCGCGTCAATGACTTCCCCCATTTTGATTACTTTGCGTTGATCATGCGAAGATAAAAATAGCATGGACATCTCCTTCCTCTCTGTTTATGAGTAGAGGGCTTTCCCCCTTTCCTTTCCTAATGCAAAGAACATTCCAACTCGTTTCGCGCTAATAAACGACATATCATGTCTAATTCTCTATACAAAACACGGCTGTCATTTCAAATTTTAGACACTGACATTCACAAATAATATTGTTTTGCGTTGGCATAAAGCTGGCATTTTTTTTGCAAGGAAAATAAATGTAGAAATCAATTTGAAACAGATTGGGAGGAATTGATGTGCAAACTAGGATTGAAAAGCTTAGGGAGGTTATGGAAACCCTCGAGCTGGACGGCATGCTGATCGAGAGCGCAAGCAACCGCCGTTATATCACCGGATTTACCGGTACCGCAGGCACTGTGCTGATCTCTAAAAATCAAGCGAAGCTGATCACTGATTTTCGTTACGTCGAGCAGGCCGGTGCTCAAGAAGCCGGATTTGAAATCGTTCGGGGGTCTAAAGCTTCGATGATCCAGCAAATTGCCGATGAAGCATCGAAGATGAACATGACCAAGTTGGGCTTCGAAAAAGAACATCTCACTTTTGGTACTTATCAGAAATTTCAAAATGAGATCGCTGCCGAGTTGGTCCCTGTTGCCGGAGTCTTAGAAAACCTGCGTATGGTTAAATCCGAAACTGAAATCGGCTTGCTGCGCACTGCCGCGCAAATCGCTGACACTTCTTTCGCCGAAATTCTTGAATATATCCGTCCCGGACTTACCGAAAAAGAAATAGCCAATACCTTGGAATCAACTTTGCGCAAGCATGGGGCTGACAGCTCCGCATTCAATTTAATCGTCGTTTCCGGCCACCGCTCCGCCCTTCCCCACGGCTTGGCCAGTGAGAAAATCATTGAAAACGGCGATATGCTTACGCTTGACTTCGGCGCATATTACAAAGGCTACCGCTCCGATATAACGAGAACGATCGCCATCGGTGAGCCCGATGCACAATTGCAAGATATTTATCAGATTGTGCTGGAAGCAGAGATGAAGTGTATCGCCCTACTGAAACCGGGGACATTATGCAGCGAAATAGACATCTTTACGCATCATTACATCGAATCGCTAGGATATGGCGATTACTTTGGTCACGGCACGGGTCATGGAATCGGATTGGATATTCACGAAGAACCATTCTTTTCGACAACTTCAGAAAAAATTCTGGCTCCAGGTATGGTCGTAACAGTCGAACCCGGGATTTACATCCCTAACCTCGGAGGCGTCAGAATCGAGGACGATGTATTGATCACCGACTCGGGACATGAAATAATCACAACCGCTTCAAGAGAGCTTATTGTTTTGTAGACAAAAATTGAAACCGCTGTCATCTTCACGGTCAGGCCCAATATTCATTCACAATGATGAGAAGGGTGATCGATTCATGAAAATAAAAAAATCATTATTGCTGGCTTTAAGCCTTGCAATCTTAATGACAACAGCGTGTACCTACAAGTCTGCTCCAACGACGGAGTCAAAAACAAATCCGCCAGTGAAAGCAACGGAAGATGCCCAAAAGGAGGAACAGACCCTTAATCTGGCGGCGGGACAAGAAATTACGACGCTCAACAGCCTCGGACTCATCGACAATCCTACGATCGCGATTCAGAACAACTTGTTTGAAGGCCTTTATCGGCTGGATAAGACAAGCAAGCCGACTCCAGGTATGGCCGAATCTTACGAAGTAAGTGAAGACGGGAAAGTGTATACCTTTCATCTGCGCGATGCCAAGTGGAGTAACGGAACACCGGTTACGGCCAAAGATTTTGATTATGCCTGGAGAAAAGCCCTCGATCCGGCAAATTTATCCCCCTATGCCTCCTTCTTTGACGATATCGTCAACGGCTTGGATATCCATAACAAAAAGAAGGGAATCGAAGAGCTTGGCGTAAAAGCCATTGACGATCATACGTTTCAAGTCGCGCTTTCCAAGAACGTCCCCTATTTTCTGGATTTGATAACAGCTCCTGTTTTCTTGCCGCAAAACAAAGAGTATGTGGAGGGCCAAGGAAAAGACTACGGACAGGAAGCGGATAAAGCGATTTATAACGGACCGTTCGTGCTGGATTCCTGGAAGCACGAAGAAGGCTACGTTCTCAAGAAAAACCCCGACTATTGGGATGCGCAGACGGTGAAATTGGAAACGATCAATTTTAAAATCGTCAAAGACAACAGCACTAGAATGAACCTTTATGAAGCCGGCCAACTGGATATGACCGGCTTAACATCCGAATATACCGAGCAGTACAAAGGGTCTCCCGAATACGTTGCCTATCCTGATCCTGGCATGCGCTTCTTGCGGATGAGCCAAAAAAATAAATATTTGAAAAACATCAATATACGCAAAGCATTGACGATGGGGTGGAACCGACAGGATATGACCGACGTCATCCTGAACAACGGCTCCACTCCGGCCAACTATCTTGTTCCGAAGAGTTTTGTTATGGGACCGGACGGCAAGGACTTCAGGGCCAAGCATGAAGAGGGTTTCAACACAGGCGGAATGGATGAAGCGAAGAAATATTGGGAGCAGGGTCTTAAAGAACTTGGCGAAACCAGCATCAAACTTGAATTGTTGAACTATGAAGGCGATGTATCCAAGACCATCGGCCAATACCTGAAAAATCAATGGGAGAAAAACCTTCCCGGTCTTACCGTTACGATCAACCAGCAGCCGCAAAAACAAAAACTCGCACTGGAAAAAAAGGCAGATTATGATGTAAGCTCTTCCGGCTGGGGACCGGATTACCCGGATCCAATGACATTCCTGGAGAACTTTACGTCAAACTCGCCCTACAACGAATCGGAGTACAAAAGCGCCAAATACGATCAACTTATTGATGATGTAAGAAATGCAACGGATCCTGCCGCACGCTGGACAACGATGCAAGAAGCAGAGCGCGTTCTCCTTGAAGAAGATGCGGCAATCATCCCGATGTATCAAGAAGCAATCGCCCGCTTGTCCAAATCTTATGTGAAAGATTATGTGACGCATCCCTTTGGCGTGTACTCCAGCTATAAATGGACCTATATCGAAGGCAAAAAGAAATAATAATACGCCGACAAAAAACAGCCATTTCCCTAAACTGAAATCAATTGGGGAAATGGCTGTTTTTCTTTTATGGGACTATTCAGTTGTTTTGCGTTTCAATTGGACTCGCTTCGTCAACGGATACCTTAATATTATATGCTCCGACATTGCTTGGCGTATTTGAATTCTTGTATACAAGCAGATAATATTTACCTGCAGGTGCATCGAATGTGTTCTCCTGAAGATTTCCATTCCTCCGCGAATCTTGCCAGTAGTTTTGAAGATCGCTCTCTTTATACAAAACCCAGGTTAAATCCATGCCGTTCGGTTGGGTGACAACGAGGTGGACCTTTCCGGCGTTCTCCAACTCGAAGTAAAAATAGCTTGCCGTATCGGATTGGTCCATCGTCGCAGGAAAATTGAAGTCAAATGGCAGCGGACCGTTTGCCAATTCAATTCTGTTGTTGGGCTTTATTTCCTTGTCAAGCTGACGAATCACAGCCGTCGTTGTTTGCTCTTCCGTTACTCCATTGCTGTCCGTTACTTTCAAGCTAATGTTGTAGGTACCAGTTTTTTTATAAACATGAGTGGGATTAGGCAGCGAGCTTGTTGTGCCATCGCCGAAATTCCATTCATAATTGGTGATCGTCCCGTTTTGCGAGAATGTTCCTTCACTATTAAATTGCAAAGCGTATCCGGCAGTTCCCTCATAGGGTCCATGGATATCAACCACTGGCGGGAGTGTGGGATTACTTGAGTCATCCGGCGATACACCATGAAATACGACATCAAAAACAAAATGATTATTTTGATCCAATCGGTGGTTTACGAAGTATCCCGTGATGGTTTTATAGCCGCTCCATGGCAAATGATCAAGCGCTTTTAATGAATTGTCAACGATTTCATTCATGGCTTTTCGATCTTCAATGATCCCCTTGCTTATCCCTCCGGTATAAGTTCCCCGGACCACGTAAGTATTAAGCAGTTCCGAAGAATGCTCTTCCGTCCGGATGTCGGTTAAGTTGATGGCCTGATTGATATCATTCAAAACGGTTGAACGCGGTCGAACAGGATGGCGTAGTAAATAGTCCTCTGCGACAAGCGGTATCGTTAATTGCCCCGCATCTGCCCTTTGGCGCAAATCTATAGCCGAGTCGATATAATTCTTATTTAGCTGTTCATCTTGCCCCAAAACGTTCATGTATGCATCATAACCCGTTCCGTCATTGCTGCGGACCAAGTTTGCAATGTTTTCTAATACATCCGGCCGCTTTTCATAAAGATAATATTGAAGCTGATAAGCAAAAGTATAGAATCGAAATCCATTGTATTTCGCGTGGACGACTTCATTCGCATTCATCCATGAAGTGACTGGATCATATAAATACCCCTGGGACATGGACCTGCGAGGCAAAATACCGTTTTCCCTTGTTGAACCTGCTAGCAGTTCCGCACCTCCTTCTTCCACCCATGTAACTCGGTCATTCCGATAAATTTCGCTTTCTCCCCAAAAACCCGGAATGAGGTAACGGCCTTGCAGGAAATGGGTAAATTCATGCCGAAACAGTTCCTCCAAAGTGTAAACGCTTTCGGAAGGGGTTCTTTCCCACGTATAAAAAGTGCCCTGGGATTCAATATAAATTCCGCCATTTTGAGTTTCAAGACCGTTCAAGAGTAGATTGATCTTATATTCTTCTTTGTTGTTGTAAATATAGATGCTGAGAATATCATCAGGATGGCCTTGCTCTAATGGAACATCTCTGCCGGTTATTCGGTAAAACTGCGCTCTAACTTCTTTTGACGCCCAATACAGGCGCTCTATTTTGTCGTCCGTTACGTCTTTTCCAGTGTACATGATCATTTGGCCGTCATCGAAGGTATAGCGTTTTGGAAAATAAAAATGTTTTGCTTCGTTCACAAGCTGGTCATAGTGAATCGCGATTCCTTTTGAATTCATACCGTTAAAAATTTGATTGATGGAGCTTGCCGCTTGCATATAAGCGTAGCTGTACTGGGGGAAAATCTCCATATCTCGCGTCAAGATTTCATTCACTGAGGAAGGGTTACTGCTGAATTTACTGAACAGTCCGGAGTAATAAATAGTGTTATAGAGAAACCATTGGTGGTTTGGCGAGTAATTTGTGTGAAGGGAGAGTTTGCCGATTGCTTCAATAAAGGGGTCAAATGTACCGATATAATCCGGTTGCTTTGGAACATTTTGTTCGTCCAAAACATTGTTTAGAATAAAATTTATTCCTTTTAAAAGTTCATATACAGCGGAGAATTCTCCTCCGTTTGCATGATTGTAAGCATCAAATTTTTGCTCCGCCTGCAATAAAATTTTCGTGGCTCCATTGATCACTTCCGCATTGACAGCGGTATTCCCAATCATTCTGCCAAATGCAGCAATGACGTTATTTTGCTCTGCCGTACCGATTTCGAAATTAGGGTTATCCTCAATGGCGATTAAAGCTGGGATGATCTTCTTCCGATATTCCCACTCATTGATGTAACCCAAGGTATCCCGATTGTAGTAACCAAGATAATAAGCGGATCGGAGCACTTCCACGAGTGTATCGATTCCTTTGCTGTCGTCTTTCGTATAATCTCTTCCGGCATTTGCCAAAGCGGCGATAAGCGCCTCCATCCGGTTTCTGTCGCCATAAAATTCCGCAGTATCGTTATTATACGCGAATAATTCGGGAATATGGGTCCATCGCAGCTTTGGAAGAAGGGCAGTTAAGTCCGCGTAGCTCATTTTATTTAATTCCGCCATTGTATAATTTCTTATCTCGACGGCCTTTAGCTGACTTTGGTTCCCTTGCACGTCTGTATCACGAAACGGCGCGCTTTGGCTTTGATGCGGCGATTGTACTTGTGGCGGAGCTCCTTCAGGAACAATGCCTGCAGGGTCCTTTGGAGAGCGGTCTCCTCCGAGGTCGCAAAGAGGCTCATCCGTTCCCTTGGGCTCCGTCAATTTACCGGGAGGATTTAAACCCTTTGGCGCATGCATTTCTGCCTCCTGACCTCTATTCTGACTTGGTGCCTTACTTGCAGCCTTGCTTTCTGTCCGGTCTGCATTCAGACTTACTGTCTGCAGCATCCGGGACGATACATCTGGTGATTGTGCCAGAATTGTCGTTCCCAAACCATTCATTGCCAAAGCTGTAATCAAGCTAGTAACAATGCAGATTCCAATTTTACGACCCATTAAGCCCATACTGCACACACTTCCTTTCAAAATTGGTAGCAGATCATCTCCAAACGTCTTACAGTCGGATCCTGATCGTTTGAGCGAACCAAAAGCGTTAGCTCACCTTAAATTTACATGACGGTTTTCCCTCCTCTTTTTACCGGATACCTTCCCCAACATGCAAAATGCATTCCAACCTTTACACCGGATTAGCGGCTAAAATGTGTCCATTTTTTGAACAGATCGCAACATGCATCCAACAATTTAGACAGTTCAATGACGCCGAAGGATCAAAATAATTGGAAAAAAACAACAGCCATTCCTTCGCATGCAGCGCAGATAAATGGCCGTGAAATGAATTCAATGCATCAAGATGGAACACACATACGTGAAGATAAACAAAATTCCTCCCGACAGCAATAAAGGATAAGTCAACCTGAACTTGCCCCATTCCTTCCATCGTTTTTCTTCTCGGTGAAAGCGGGACGCATACTCTCCCTGTTTGGTCGAGTGTTGGAAAAACCGCCTGCAGCTGTGCAAAAACCCGTTGAACAACCCGCCTTGCAGCACCAACATGCCGGCCCCCGCCATCAGCAGCAGCAAAGAGATAATCGATAAAAGATTGACAAGTTCCATGAACAAAGAATCTTTTGCTTCCATTGCCTCCCTCCTCTAAGTTCGAGCCTGATGCTGCCGCAGCGCAGGCTCTACACCTTCATCCGTACAAGCAACCCAATGCCCCCGCTCCACTTCCCGGAAGACGCGGCTGGCATCATTTTTTGCGTACATAGCATGATCAAATACGATTCGTTTGCGTTTACGTTCCACGACAGGATCGGGAACGGGGATAGCCGAAAGTAAAGATCGCGTATAGGGATGCAGCGGATTTTCATACAGCTCGGCACTGTCTGCCAATTCCACAATGCGTCCCCGATACATGACGGCTATCCTGTCGCTAATATGCTTCACCATGGACAAGTCGTGTGCGATGAACAAATACGTGAGCCCTTTTTCCTTCTGTAAATGCTTGAGCAGGTTCACGACCTGAGCCTGCACGGATACATCCAGCGCGGAGATGGGCTCGTCAGCGATGATGAATTCCGGACTCACGGCCAATGCGCGGGCGATGCCGATCCGCTGACGCTGACCACCGCTGAACTCGTGAGGATACCTGTTCGCATGATCGCGGTTCAACCCCACCGCCTCCAGCAACTGATACACAAATTCCCGCCGCTGCCCGGCATCTTTGGCAAACCTGTGGATATCCACCCCTTCGGCAATGATATCCGCTACAGTCATCCGCGGATTTAATGTTGAGTAAGGATCCTGGAAAATCATCTGCATACGGCGGCTCATTTGCTGGCGTTTTTCCAGAGAATTCAGCCCGGATATGTTTTCGCCTCCATACAGAACTTTGCCTGACGTGGCTGTGTACAAACCGATGAGGGTTCTTCCGGTCGTTGATTTGCCGCAGCCGGATTCCCCCACAAGCCCAAGTGTCTCGCCTTTGTAGATATCAAAAGTAAGACCGTCGACGGCTTTATGAATTTGACCTTTGCCTAGTGGAAAGTATTTTTTCAGATTCTCCACGGCCACCAATTTCTCCCGGGCAGCCTGCAACGTTTTCGCTTTGTCAGGATCATGAAGATGCAGCTCCCGTTGGCTTGGGGATACATACGGACGGCTAATCTTTGGTGCATGCTCATGCAGCAACCAGGTGGCAGCATAATGCGTGGGGGAAATTTGAAACATTGGCGGTTCTTCCATAAAATCAATCTTGAGCGAATACTTGTTGCGCGGCGCAAAAGCATCCCCTTTCGGCAGCGACATCATATTGGGAGGCGTTCCCGGGATGGAATATAATGTCCCCTCTTCTGCATGGAGCCCCGGCATGGAACCGAGCAGTCCCCAAGTATATGGATGTCTGGGGTCATAAAAAATTTCGTCGACCGTCCCTACCTCCACCGCTTTGCCCGCGTACATGACGATGACACGTTCGGCCAGGCCAGCCACGACACCAAGATCATGTGTGATGAAAATGATCGACATGCCAAGTTTGCTCTGCAAATTCTTAAGCAGCTCCAGAATTTGCGCTTGAACCGTCACATCCAGCGCTGTTGTAGGTTCGTCGGCGATTAATATTTTCGGTTTGCACGCAAGGGCGATCGCTATGGACACCCGCTGGCGCATACCGCCGGAAAATTGATGCGGATACTGCTTGATTCTAAGTTCCGGATTCGGAATCCCGACCATTTCCAGCAGCTCTATCGCTTCCCTTTTGGCTTTGCTCCTGCTGACACGCTGATGCTTTCGGATACACTCCATGATCTGATTGCCGACCGTCATCGTCGGATTTAATGAAGTCATCGGATCTTGCGTAATGATCGAGATGTATGAGCCTCGAATGCCCTGCATCTGCTTCTCGGTTTTTTGAAGCAGATCCTCTCCCTCAAACCATACTTCTCCCTGTTTAATGCTGCCGATAGATTTATCGATCAGTCTCATGATGCTTTTAACCATGACAGATTTACCCGAGCCAGACTCGCCAACAATAGCGAGCGTTTCCCCTTTTTGCAATTGAAACGAGACGCCCCGAACTGCTTGAACCTCTCCCGCATACGTGTTAAAAGTGACGGCCAAATCTTTTATAACCAAATTTTCCACCATTCAGGCTTCCTCCTATCTGCGTATTTTGGGGTCCAGCGCGTCTCTAAGACCGTCACCCAGCAAATTAAAGCTGATCATAATCAAACTAATAATGACGGATGATGAGATCATCATATGCGGATTAATCCGCATCATCTTAAATCCATCATTAACAAGTGTGCCAAGCGATGCGACCGGCGGTTGAAGGCCAAGCCCGATGAAGCTGAGAAAGGCTTCCGTAAAGATGGCGCCGGGAACGGTGAACATGGACGTGACGATGATAGGTCCCAGCGTATTCGGTATAAGATGTTTCCACAAAAGCCGGAAGTCTTTAGCGCCAAGCGTTCTGGCTGCCAGTACATATTCCTGATCCTTCAGCTTGAGAATTTGACCGCGCACGATCCGCGCCATGCCGATCCAACCGGTTAAAACCATCGCGATCGTGAGCGTCATAATGCCCGGTTTTAATACCAGAATCAACAGAATAGTGACAATCAGGTTGGGGATTCCCACCAATACTTCGACAATCCGCTGCATTACATTATCAACCTTTCCGCCGTAAAATGCGGATATGCCGCCGTAGGCCACCCCGATAATCAGATCGATGGCCGCTGCGAGAAGAGCAATATAAAGGGATACCCGGGTGCCTTGCCAGACGCGTGTCCACAGGTCCCTGCCGAGCTCATCCGTGCCGAACCAGAAATAGTCGGTAACGCCTTTTCTGGCATATTGGTCGATTCCGTTCATATCCTTGCCGCTAAAACCAAGCCAGCTTATATTCTCTAAAACCGGCACTTTAGGGGGCAGCTTAGAGCGTACCAGATCCTGATCATCGAATCCGAATTTGCTCATCGAAGGGCCGATAATCGACATAATGACAAGAATCGTAATAATTATTAATCCAATTAAAGCGGCTTTATTTCTAAGAAAACGCTTGCAAGTATCTTGCCAATACGTTAACGTTCGGCCTGCAACTGCCTCCTGCCCTACCATCGAGTTTTCAGCCGCTTCAAACAAATCCTCTGTATACGTTTTGATTTGAGTGCTCATCATTGCTTTCCTCCCGTCAGGCGTATTCTCGGATCAATGACGCCGTACAACAGATCGACGACGAACACGATTCCGATAAACAATGCGGCGTAAAATAAGGTTGTTCCCATGATCATCGGATAGTCGTTCGTCATGATGGATCTGGTAAACTGCTCGCCAAGGCCGGGAATGCTGAATATTTGCTCGATAATCAGCGTTCCCGTCATTAAGTTAATGGTCATCGGTCCGAGCAAAGTGACGATTGGAATCAGGGCGTTCCTCAGTCCATGCCTGAACAAAACGGCAGTACCGCTTAATCCTCTTGCTTTGGCCATCACGATGTAGTCCTGGCTAAGAATCTCGATCATCTCCGTGCGCATGAACCGGGCCATCGTTGCAATGACGCCGACAGCCATTGAGATCGTCGGCAAAATGCTGCTCGCAAACCCGTCCCAAAACGCAATTGGCAGCCATTGAAGTCTGACGCCGACCCAGTACTGAAGCAGACCGGCAAATACGAAAGAAGGAATAGATACGCCAAGTACGGATATGATCATCGAAGAATAATCCAGAGCGCTGTTTTGCTTTAAGGCGGCGAACATCCCGAGGAGCAGTCCCACTACGGTCCCCAGAATGATAGCCTGACCGCCGAGCACTGCAGATGCCCCGATTCTTTCACTTATGACTTTGGTGACGGGCCGACCTTCAAATTGAAACGATTCTCCCAAGTCTCCCTTCAATATATTTGCCATGTATTTGACGTAGCGAAGGGCAACAGGTTTATCCAGCCCATACTTTTCATACAAGGCTTCCTTTTGGGTCTGGGACAGCTTCTCGTCATTAAACGGCGATCCTGGCAGCGTTTGCATGAGCAAGAAAGTAAACGTGGCGATTACAAGAAAGGTGATGATCATATATCCAATTCTTCCTGCAATGTATTTCCCCATAAACCTACCTCCATAAGTTTTCCAAACCGGGAACGCAGGCATTTTGCCCATGATGCCGTTTTGGCGAGAATGACCCTATAATCTGCGTAATTGCTTTGGATATGTTGTCAGAATCTCAACCTTGCCGCCCGAATGTACGCAAATATCGTCCTCGATTCGTACTCCGCCAATGGCAGGCAGATAGATACCCGGTTCAATCGTGAAAACATGGCCCGGCTGAACGACCTGAGTATTTTCCCCGTGAATCGAAGGGATTTCATGGAAGTCCAGACCTAAGCCGTGACCGATCCGGTTGTTGAAATAAGCTCCGTACCCCCGCGCAGCGATGACCTCTCTTCCCGCCCGGTCGATATGTCCATAAGGGGTGCCGATCTTTACTTTTTCAATTGCCGCCAGATTAGACTCAAGCACGATCTCATAAATTTCCTCCTGTTTTTTGGTCCCTTCCCCAATAACAAAGGTGCGGGTGATATCCGAGCAAAATCCGCCCGCATAAACGCCAAAATCAACAAGCAAAAAGTCGTTTTCCATTATCGGATAAGGGCCCGGTTTGCCGTGGGGCAAACATGACCTTTTGCCGGTTAATATGATCGTTTCGAACGCCGGCTTATCGCCGCCGAGTTTCCTGATCCTGTACTCCAGCTCAGCGGTCAGATCGAGCTCCGTCATGCCGACGCGTACCTGCCGTAATGCAGTCTCAAGCGCTTCTTCCGTGATTGCTATCGCGCGGCGGATTTGCACGAGATCATGATCGGACTTGATCAACCGCTCTAAAGCGATGAATTCTTCAATGTCGTTGGTATTGGCGCCGGTAAACAGCTCTTGCAGACGCTCCAGCCTATGAACGCTGAACGTTTTCTTTTCCAAACCGATCGTGCCGATCCGTTTGCCGCCGATTTTGGCGTTCAGCAGAATAAACGGATTATCGGTATCCGAGCAAGGAATCATGTCACGAACGACAGAATGTTGTTCCGCCGCTTCCAGATCCAGACTTGGAACGATCATGAAGGTTTGCTCGCGTTCGGCATCGACGACCAGCGCCATGAACCGTTCATGCGGATCGGAATAGAAGCCGCTAAAGTAATAAATATTCATTGGATTCGTAATGAGGGCAATGTCAATCTGCTCACGCTTCAAATAATCCCGCAATCTGTTTAATCTTTGTTCATACATAGAGTTCATTTTTTCTTAACCTCCTTTTTAACTGAGGATTTTGCAAAAATCCAAGGAGCGACTTTCAATCGGCAATATATAGAGCGAAACGGTTTAGTTCGTCTATATATTGAACCCGGGAGCGGCTGGAATCGAATTTTGCAAAATCCTGAACGATTTTCTCATCCTGCCATTCAGCAAAAATCATGCCAGTTAAACGGTATGATGCATCTGCAATGAAAAAGGCTTCTGTCCAGCTTTCTTAACACAGCGAATGCTGTATGTGTATAAATTAGAGTTCGAATGACGCAAAAAATCGGACTCTTGTTTATTTTTGTCCCGGTTATCGTTGGCGAGATATTTGCTAGAGAAGTATTAAATCTTGACTGAATGAAGAACCGGAAAGGATGGAATCTAATGGAAACGCAATCAGTAATCGTTTGTCGATGTGAAGAAGTGGACTTGAAGCAATTGCTTGAAACGGCCGAACGGTACTCCTGCTCTTCACGCGAATTGAAACTTCGTTCACGGGCAGGCATGGGGTACTGCGGCGGTCGGACCTGTCGTTTGCTTGTCGATTCGATTGTACAGCAGCTTACAGATACGCAGGCATCCAATGAAATACCGCTCAAACATCAGCCGCCTGTTCGACCTGTCACATTTCAAAACTTGGGAGGAGGCCTTTCATGAAATATGGTCGCGTTACGAATCATCCCGTTTTGGGGACTTTAGACGAACGAGAAAGCCTCCGCTTTTTGTTTGATGATCAAGAATTCGAAGCTTTCGAGGGGGAAACAATCGCGGCAGCCTTGCTTGCCAATGGTGTGCGCACACTTCGCCGTCATGAAGAAACCGGCACGCCCCGCGGCATTTATTGCAATATCGGACACTGTTTCGAATGCCGCGTGACAATCGATGGGATAACCGGACAACGAGCTTGCCTTACTGTGCTGAAGGATGGTATGAATATCCGTTCAGGTAAGACGCTTCCTGCCCCGTTAAAGAAAGGAGTCCATTAAGAATGACAGATGTGCTTATCGTCGGCGCTGGTCCTGCTGGCCTATCTGCTGCTATTTCCTGTGCGGAAAGGGGGCTGCAGGTTCAAGTCATCGACGAATTCATGAGACCGGGAGGCAGATTGCTTGGTCAGTTGTATCAGGAACCGGACGGCTCTTGGTGGAACGGGATCGAAGAAGCGGCCAAACTTCAAGATAAGGCTGCATCACTAGGCGTCGAGCTTCAACTTGGCATATCCGTTATCGACTTAAATCATTCGGACGACGGCTGGATGGTTTATACATCGACCGGTATCCTTAAAGCGCCGGCCCTCTTACTTGCGACAGGCGCGGCAGAAACGGCTTGTCCTATTCCGGGTTGGACACTGCCGGGTGTCATGTCCATCGGCGCCGCTCAAGTGATGACGAATGTACACAGAGTCCGCGTAGGTATGCGTGGAGTCATTGTAGGGATCAATGTGCTGTCGATGGCGATTGCGCAAGAACTTGAGCTCGCGGGCATCAGGATCGCCGCCATGGTGCTTCCCGCTAAAAATATGATCAATCATGATGCGGGGGATCCTAGAAAAGTGATGCAGTCCATCGTCCGCCTCGGTCATCTTGCGCCATCTCCCCTACTTCGCCTTGGCAGCGGCTTAATGCGCTATACCCCTCTGCAATCCTTGGGACTTCACTTATACCCCAAAGGAGGTTTTAAGGTTTGGGGGATTCCTGTCCAGCTGCGCAAAGCTGCAGTAGAAATTGAAGGCATTGAGAAAGTGGAGAGCGTACGTGTGGCGAATTTGTCGCCGGACGGCAATATTGTCCCGGGCACTTCTAGAAGCTTGCCGGTCGATTTCGTGTGCATGGCTGGAGGCCTTTATCCTTTAGCCGAACTGGCGGCAGTCGCCGGCTGCCCCTTCCGGTATATCCCTGAATTGGGGGGACATATTCCGCTTCACAATGCTCGAATGCAGACGCCGCTCGCAGGGTTGTTCGTAGCCGGCAATATTACCGGCATTGAAAGCGCCAAGATCGCTGCTGCTCAAGGTACCGTTGCCGGCTTATCGATCGCGGCTTTCCATCAAGTCAGCGGAACTGAAGAAGATCTGCGGGAATCCATTCAAAATCTTCGCATAACTCGCGCGAAGGCTTCGATCCAGTTTCACCCTCAAGTCGCGGAAGGACGGCAGCGCTTGGAGTCGATATACAGCGAAAACTTCAGTTAAAAATTCGGCCGGGAATAACTCATTCCCGGCCGAATTTTTTAGATAATTTATGTGTTTCGGGGTCCCCGCAAAGTATTTGGAATAAGCATCGAAGCATAGGCTCCACTTTGTGGGGTATTGTGTTTCGGGGTCCCCGCAAAGTATTTGGAATAAGCATCGAAGCATAGGCTCCACTTTGTGGGGTATTGTGTTTCGGAGTCCCCGCAAAGTATTTGGAATAAGCATCGAAGCATAGGCTCCACTTTGTGGGGTATTGTGTTTCGGGGTCCCCACAAAGTATTTGGATTAGGCATCGAAGCATAGGCTCCACTTTGTGGGGTTATTTGGTTATGAACTACGTATAACTTATTCCGCAAGTTTTCACATCGCTATAGAAATCCAGCGCCGCTTGCCCTTGCTCTCGCGAGTGCGAACTTGACATTTTCATTCCGCCAAAAGGCGACTGATATTCCACGCCTGCCGTCTCTTGATTGACTCGAACCATACCGGCTTGCGCATCGTCGAGAAAGCGCAGGCCGTTCGATAAATCCCTTGTAAACACTGATGCGCTTAATCCGAATATCGATTGATTGCATAAATCAACCGCATGTTCGTAATTGTCGGCCTCCAGCATGACGGCAAGTGGACCGAAAATTTCCTCTTGAACAAGTGCATGATTGCTCTCGATGCCCCTAACAAGCAGTGGATAAACGTAATGTCCTTGGCTTTCGGTCACTTTTTGGCGGCATTCGGCGATCACTTGTGCTTCTTCGCAGGCCATTTGCACGTATGACATGACGCTTTGAAATTGTGAAGATGAAGCGACAGGCCCTAGATATGCAGCGGGATCTAGCGCCGGCCTAATGTTTAGCGACTGGACCGCTTTCTGCATCGCTTCGGTAAACGCGGGAGCGATTTCACGTTCCACGATGATGCGGCTGGTTGCCGTACACTTTTGCCCTGCCGAACGGAATGCCCCGCTCAGGATCGCCGGGACCGTTTTGTCCAAATCCGCGTCTTTCAGCACAACGGCTGCATTTTTCCCGCCCATTTCCGTCTGGTATTTGATATTGCGTTTCGCGCACGCGGATGCAACACGCAGACCTGTGCCGGTTGATCCGGTAAAGCTGACGGCATTCAGATCGCATTCCTCCAGCAGCGTGTCGCCAATTCGGCTCCCTTTACCGATGACGAGATTCAACACGCCGTCTGGCAGTCCGGCGAAATGGAATATCTCCGCCATTTTGGTTGCCGTTAGAGACGCATATTCCGCCGGCTTCCATACGACCGTGTTTCCGCAAATCAGGGCGGGGGCTAATTTCCAGATCGGTATTGCCACGGGAAAATTCCATGGTGTAATCAGACCGACAACGCCTAACGGAACACGCTTCGTATATTGCAGAATGTTCGTATCATAGGCCGGAATCACGCTTCCGAACGAACGCACACCTTCCGCTGCATAATACTTTAGCAAATTTACGCCCCGTATGACTTCACCTTTCATCTCCGTAATCGGTTTTCCCATTTCACGGCTGGCCAGGGTAGCCAATTCTTCGAGATTAGCTTCGAGCGCCACCGCAAGGCGTAAAAGATGCTCCCCGCGTTTGGGAGCAGGTAGTCCCGCCCAACCTGAAAATGCCATGCGTGCGGCCTGCGCAGCTTGAAGCACATCGGACTTGCCAGAAAGATGAAGAACGCCTACTTGTTCCTGTAGATCTGACGGATTCATGACGATAAGATTTCCTTCCGTCGGTGTATTCCACTCCCCGCCAATCCAGTTTCTGCTTTCTAACATAAAAAAATCTCCCTACCTTATTTATTCTTGAACGATTCTAATGGGCCGATTGACAGCATATTTGTACGCTTCCTGTACTGCAAGCCGGTCTTCTTCAGGAAGCGGCAGTCTAGGAGGACGACTCGGTCCAGCCGGTTGACCGACTAAATCCATTACGTATTTGATCGCCTGAACCAGGCGCGGATTGGCATCAAAATGGAATAAAGGCAATAAATAGCGGTAAAGTTCAAGCGCTTCGTCCACACGGCCCGTTCTTGTCATGTTAAAGACCGTGATGCTTTCTCTCGGAAATGCATTTGCGAATCCGGCAATCCAACCGGTAGCCCCTGCCAAGGCACCTTCAAGTGCAAGATCGTCAACGCCGATCATCACTTCCAAATCGGTCTCTCGAAGAATATCGTAAACCCGGCGCACGTCACCGGAAAATTCTTTGACAGCAACAATGTTTTCGAATTTAGACAGCTTCTGAAGGATGCGAGGCGTCAAATCAACCGGATAATCATAAGGATTGTTATATACGATAACCGGCAATCCCGCATTGGAAACCGCCTCATAGTGGGCTACGACCTCATCTTCAGTAGGTTTATAATTGATCGGCGGCAGCGCCATTACTCCTTCTGCGCCTTTCTCTTTGGAAAACTGGATCAGTTCGACCACTTGTTTGGTGGATGGTGCTGCTCCGCCGATAACTACCGGTACACGTCCCGCGGCTGCGTCCATGGTTGCCGTAATCACCTGAGCTCGTTCTTCGCTTGTCAGAGTGGCATACTCGCCGAGCGATCCTGTCGGAATAATGCCGTCGACGCCCTCCTGAATCAACCAGTCAACATGCTCCTTCAAACGTTTGAAATCAACTTCATAAGAAACTGTAAAAGGTGTTACAGTTGCAACATAAATCCCTGGAAATCTACTCATTTTTCGTTTTCTCCTCTCAATTTTTATGCTGATTCTTGCACAAGTCGCAAAGTATGTTCGAGTACGCATCCCTCCTAACCATAATTCAGGGTCTCATCCGTTTGTCTTCGCAGGGAGGAGCATAAGATATGTTCCTCTTCACGGTATTTGGCAACGGTTCTGCGCGATAAACAGATTCCTTTTTCATTGAGCCTATTCGTAATATCTTGGTCGGATAGCGGTTTCCTCTTGTTTTCCCGGTGAATCATTTCCTTGATCATGCATTTGATATTTTGAGCGGAGATGTCTTCACCTCCGTTGGTTTGAATGCCGATTGAGAAAAAAAACTTCAGTTCAAATATGCCTCTTGGCGTACGAATGTACTTATTTTTAACCGCGCGGCTCACTGTGGACTCGTGTAAATCAAGCTTTTGCGCGATGTTTCTCAAAGTCATCGGTCTAATTCCCGACGCCGTTCCATTCATAAAACCAGCCTGTTCCTCCACAATGGCCGTAATTACTTTTAACAGCGTTTGATTACGTTGGTTCAAGCTGCGCAGCAGCCAATGAGCCTCCTTTATTTTTTCTTCATAAAAGCGAGAAACCGCTATATCGTTAAGACCGCCAACCATGTGAAGATATTCTTTATTAACGCTGACTTTTACGTGATCCCGGTGATTCAGCTCGATGACAAACTGGTTGCTGTTCATATAGACATGGGCATCGACGATGATGTTTTGCTCCTCATCCGCTACAAACGCTAGACCGGGACGTGGATTGAGTGTGCGAATGTATGTTAGGATTCTAGACACTTGCAACGGTTCGATGTTTAACTCTTTGGAAATTTTGTCGGTTCTGCCTTTGGAAAGGTCTTGCAAATAACCTGAAACCACCTCCAATGCCCCTTTTATTGCTTGCGGATCCCTTTCTATTTGAATCGTTAGACATTCCTGCAATGTTCTCCCTCCAACACCAGGGGGGTCCAACGATTGAAGCGTCCTGAGCGCGGTTTCCATAACATCGCTCGGCAAATTCAGCTTTTGAGCAGCTTCCTTCATACTTACTGCCAAATAACCAGCCTCGTTCAAGTTACCGGCCAAATAGGAAAACGCTTTAAATTGTTCCAAGGAATAGTCCGTCATTCGAAATTGGTGCATCACCCAGTTTTCCAGCGTATCCCTTGTTGCAGCCTTTGTACCGTAAGTGTCAAGCGGGTTGAAATTAGATTTTTCCATGTTTTTGACGCCGGAGCCGGAATAGAATGACTCGGATAACCATTCAATCTCTATAAAAGGATTTTCTACGGCCTGCTCCTGAAGGTATGGAGCAAGATCCATTCCAGCTAGCTGAAGAATATGAAGGGACTGTTTCAGCTCGGGGGTTATGAACAGTTTTACGTGCTGCTCCTGATTCAGTCGATATGCCATCTGCATATGATACATCCCTCCCGTGATCCAGGTATTTTTCATCAACAAAGCAATATTCATGCCAACGTAAAGAAATGCAGATGTTCATCCCGAACCTATTTATCTCTCTAAAAAGACAAAGCTCGAGAAATAAATCGTGATGCATAATTTAAAAGGGAGGAACTTATGATCATAAATTAAAAAGCCCGCTATTCATGCGGACTTTTAAACAAATACATTCATGTTACTTGACATTTATTAAGATTCTCTGATCAGGTAAATAACCGTGCCCGACCTCTTTGCAATTTCATTCATTAAATATTCCGCCTGAATCATCTATGATCCGGCTATTTTTCCTCCCCTTGGCTGGCTGCTGTTGGCGTCCGGTTCGACGGTGATGCCGATTTGATCAAAAGTCTGACCTTTGTTCCTGGATAGCTTTGATTGGCTGCTTTTAAGGGAATGGCCGTTAAAATTTCAATGGGGATATTTTCGGCATGGCGATTTTTCCCTTGCACATTCACTATTACAAGACCAATAATCGCGAGCAACAAGACGGCCACGATACTGGCTGAAACAGGAGTGAACTGGCTTTTGAGCATCATGGCAAGCTTGCTTATCTTAGATATGATTGTTTCCGTACCACTTTTCCTTTTGTGATCAAAAAACGGCTGCATCCTTTTATTTCTGGGATTTATTTTATATAAGCATTACTTACCAGCGCATCGGTAATCACAGGGGTTGGAATGATGAATTCAACCACGCCCATATAACCTGGCGAAACTTCATACTCATCAAAACGCCATTGGACGATTCTGTTAGGTTCTAGCCGATCGTTTGCATAATCCGTAAAATAGTGACAAAGTTTAACAGGATTTACGACGGCATCAAAAACTTTGGAAATTGGTTTCGCTATCCGGGTGTCGATCGAGCACTATAATCCATTCTATTCCCTCCCAATTCGTTATCGCCTTCTGGTGATCTGATAAGAGGTTCAGTGTCCATTATTCGGGGGTTAGACCGATGTCCGGCCTCAAACTCAGGTGTCCCTATTTACGCTACTCTCTAGTATTACTTTGACTGGTTTGCATTCCCAATTATTACATGGACCTTCACTAACACTGCAGGCCGATATACATACAATAGCATCCATTTCAGCCTTTAGAATAATTCGATCACCGGGTTTTGACAGCGGCGGTTCTATCATTATCTTTTTCTCTGAAGTAACGCTTGTATTCATAAAAATGTTCATTGGTTGCAAAGTGTTAAAATAGGGAACTCCAAGCTCCTGCAAATTTTGATTGATATTATCGAAGCAATTGCTATGCCTTTTTCCATTATTGAAAAAATATTCGTACGTTTCCGGCCTGCAACAAGGAAACATCATATCATGTACACCGACATCATCTTGTATAATGGTGAACATAGGTCGGTACAAGTTTGTATATAGAGTATCATTTTTCGTAATAAGTAATGACTCTTTACAATCAACAGTTACTCCTGCTGAGAAAAACTCATTATAATTGTTAGCGTTAACTGCAAAAAAATCTGCAACTTGTTTTCCCTCAATATCAATGACTGAAATAGTCTCTCCTTTTTGTACTTCAAAGGCTCGCCCCGTTTGTTTTTCAATTATGTATTCTTTCATCAAATTCACCTTTCTCAATTGGATTTAAACTTTTCCGAAAATGAAAACCGCCTTTTCGATAAGGCAGTAAACATTAGCTTCTTCAGAAATACAGTAATGCCCAGGATCGCTAAGGCACTCATGCCAGCAATCAGCAGAAAAGGAGCCCGCCAGCCATATGCGTTGCCGATTAGCATTCCGATTGGAACTCCCAGAACGAGCGAGCCACTGATGCCAATATAAATAATGCCGAGCGCTCGACCTTTGTGTGAAGGAGACGCAAGCCGAGGGGCTAGCGTAATGGACAAGACAATGATGATCGCTCCACTCATGGCAGACAATACGCGAGCGAATAAGATAAGGTGGTAACTCGAACTAAAAGCAATCATCAAATTAGATAATAAGAATGCTCCCAAGCTGATGAGGTATAACGTCTTTCGTTCCAACTTGGCAGTAAGATTCATAAGAATCGGAGCCGATAATGCGAACGCCATGGAGAACGCAGTAATAAACTGCCCCGCGGCACTAACGGAAATGTGCAAATCCACAGTTATCAGATCCAATACCCCTCCTACGATAAGCTCGACCGTACCGACGACAAAGGCGACAGCGGCTAGCAATAAGACACGCAAATTCATTCAGACACATCCTATATCATTAAATCGTAAGTGACAGTTTACTCATATGTTAACAACTTGTAGCATCAAGATTTGTTATTGAAGGAACACGGTCACTAAAATCCAAAATGATCGCTATTTCCTAAAGATCAGGCTGCAAACCTCTTGATCGCATCCATATAAAAAGAATCAAGAAACTCAGCCTTTGCATGTTCATACCCTGGGTTGACTTCAGACCAAATGCTTGTTAAGACCAAACGAGTTGCATCTACTTTAGGCATAAGCTTAAAAGCATATCGCAGGTTACGGACTCATGATTCTCGTTATAAGCTAGGGCGGGATGTTGTTCATATTCAGGAATTCCTCGCTATAAGCATCCTGATAAAAACCTGCTTCTTCAAATCCTCCCGGAATGGCCAAGGCATCAAATTCATCTTCATCAACCTCATCTATATGGAAGGTCCTCATCTATATGGAAGGTCCTAATCTATTTGACTATCGTTCGCCGTTAGCGCAATGCGGCGGCTGATCTTTGCCGGTAGCAGTGTTTTAGTTTATTTATTAAGCTATCGTGTCCCGTTAGCTGAATACATCTTTATTACTTTTCTGCTAATTGCTTTATTTTGTCTAAAGTCTCTTCCCAGTTTTTATCCGAGTGCTCATACATCGTTGGTGTTGAAAAGTTACGGTGTGTTAAAGTAAGTGATGTACTATCATGATTATCAAATAATTGGAACGAAATAATTGAGTAATTTTCTGGAGTGTCTGGAGTTCCCGAAAACCCACTCCAATAATCATAAGAAAAAGTGTCCAGTTCCTTGAATTTCAATACATGTCCCTTATCGGTAAAGTTTTTTCCATCCCATGAAAATGAAAATGTGATCGGACTCTCTTCTCTCCAATCTGTTTTAATATGTACACCTAGCCAATCTCTAATATAATCAGGATTAGTTAATACGTTCCAAACAACTTCCTTACTTGCACTAATATCTCTGGTTTTTTCAATAATCAAATCCATTGAACTCGTCCTCCTAATACGTTTTTACGAACATTTGTTCTATAATAATTGTAGTCATAGGTGTAAATAATGTCAATTATTTCCTCTGTATTGCTCCGCTATCCTGCCCGTTCGTATTATGAGGTCACCAGAACTTTCTGGTCGACCTCCTTTTTGTGTGGTCATAAGATTGAGGTAGCCGGGGATCGAACGTTTCTGCCCGTGGGACTCAGATCCCGAAAGCTATTCTGTTCATCCCCCCTACTTGTTAAACCATGATTAGGCTATATAGATGGCACTAAAGGATTTACAATTGGCAGCTATGTAAAAGCATACCGTGCAAAGGGTCTGAGTGGTCTGGAACTTGGTGAGTCTCCGAGTCGTCCTTCATTTCTGACGAAGGAACAAGAGGAACAGGTACGTAAACTTCTTGTGGACCATAGGCCTTCCGACGTCGGATTTCCATGCGAGATGAATTGGACAGCTCCTTTGCTTCGGGACTGGATCCAGCGTAAGTTTAACATAAAGTATTCAGAGCACGGAACGCGCAAATTGCTGCATCTGCTTGGCTTCAGCTTTACAAAACCGACGTATACACTAGCTCTTGCTGATTCCGAAAAACAAGAACAATTCAAGCAAGACTTTGAGACGGTAAAAAAATTGATTCAGCGCGAAATTGATCGAATCCTGTTTCAAGATGAGTCAATGATTCGGGACTATCAGGCACTAGCCCATACTTGGTTCCCTAAGGGACAACAAAAGATAGTTCCTACTTACGGCAAGCATCGCGGTGTCAAACTGATAGGTACGCTAGATTATGAAAGCGGCGAAGTATTTTGCATCGAAGAAGAACAGTACGATGCAAATGTATTTCTAGCCTTCCTTAAGCAAGTAGTTGCTCGCTATCCCGGAGAAAAGATTGTGATGGTCCTAGACAACGCCCGAATTCATCACGCCAAATTAATTCAACCTTTCTTAAATGAACACTCTGGTCGCTTACAACTGATGTTCCTCCCGCCTTATAGCCCGCAACTCAATTTAATTGAAGGACTCTGGGGATGGCTAAAGAAATCTGTGATCCACAATGTCTTTTACCACACCGTTGCAGAAATTCGTACAGCCGTCCAAAATTTTATTTCAGAGATTAACAAAACACCAATGGAAACAGTAGACAGGCTTTGTATTCAAATATAAATCTTTAGTGCCGTCTATATAGGAGTCATTTCAAGGAATAACGGTTATTTATGCAAATCAAAACCCTTTAGTAATCTATCTACTTGATTTTTCTTGCCTCGTAATCCTATTCCAACAAGATTCAGTTCATCTGTTTTGAATTTTGCGACCACTGCACGATTATCCTCATCATTATAGGTATTAAACAATTCTTTGGTGTATATTGTAGTAACTACGTCTTTTGTTAGAGCTTTTTGTAATAGCTCATTCATAAGTCCGCCAGTAGAAGAATATATCACAATTGGTTGCTGTGACATGGGTAAATATTGAGCACTATCCTTATCTAAATAGGGTTGTCCAATAATATTTTGAGTTCCCGCAATTCCACTCATTAGGAATGCTGTTACGTTTAATTTTTGCCACATTTCAAGGTCGTCCCTTAAAACAATTTTAATTTTGGTATCAAATTCCATGATTACTCTCCACCTTTCTTTTTTAACGATTGATAAACGATGCTATTCTTTCTCTCAAAGGGAAAAGCTACTACAGTTTTAATGGCACTTTCCGTAAGTAATTTCCCTGCAAAAATGTTTCCAATAATATTAGCCCCACCGTAAACGAATAGCATCAAACTGATGGTATTTGAAGAGATCTTCGTAACGACTTGAAGGTATTTTAAGTACTTTTCCTTTATTCAGGTCTATAATCATATACAATAGGGCTTGAAAAACATACAATGTTGAATACCACGCAAGGTTACACCAATTGCATACAAATATATATCTAAAAATTTTAGGGGGTATAGTATATTATTGCATTTTTAGAATCCCATTATTTTTTTTACATAGTTACAATTTTCTTCGGATGTTAACTGTTCCAGAAGTTTAAATGCTACATCGAATGCTGTAGACGGGTTATAGGAAGTTATAATGTTCTTATCGATTACAATCGGTTGGTTAACTACATGGACACCATACGTCGCTAATTCCTTTTGTCTTATTCCATCTTTCAAATTGTATGAGGTTGCTTTTCTACCATCCAGCACGCCGCTTTTCGCGACGGGAAGGGATGCGACACAGATCGAGGCGATAATCTTATTTGCTTGATCAAATTCCCTAATTATATTCAGGAATTCCTCACTATAAGCATCCTGATAAAACCCGGCTTCTTCAAATCCTCCCGGAATGGCTAAGGCGTCAAATTCATCTACATCAACCTCATCTAGTGTCATTTCGGGAATAACGGTGAAATTAAACGTACATTTTAATGTGTCTCTGGTTCCAACAGTTACCAGCTTAGTTGAACCATCTCCCGATGACAGATTCCAGCCAAAGACATCTGTAAATACGCTTGCCTCCACCGCTTCAAAGCCATTCGCAAGGAGCAATAAAATTTTTTTCATGAATGTAACTCTCCTTTTGTTTTAATCGTGTCCGTATAAGTTAGAAGCATAGTTGTCGCTTCGTAGTAATTCATAGATTGCCAACCTTCGATTGCAAATAACCAATTCCTGTTTCCTGTGGAACGCATCACACTAAGACCTTCGCGTTTCGAAGATCACTTGTAATAAAGCAGGCGCTACACTCTCGCATAGGCCTGCCACCACTTTTACCCAAAACTAATTTTCAACGTTGAGCGGCTGTTCTCAGATGATTACCGCTGAGGCTTATAAGTTAAAACAGTAACACCTGAGCGGAACGTCTTGGTTTCAACATGTTGTAAAATCTTCCGATCATTGTGGTCATTAAAAAGGCGTTTACCCTCCCCTACCACAATAGGGAATACCATGATTCGATACTCATCAATAAGATCATGCTGCATCAGCGTGTTAACTAACTGGCAGCTGCCGGCTACCAAAATATCTCTTCCGGGCATTTGCTTTAACTTCGTAACTTCTTCCACGAGATCTCCCTTAATCAACTGGGAGTTATTCCATGAAACTTCTTGCAAGGTCGTAGAAACAACAAATTTGGGGTAGTTGTTCATTCGATCGGCAAAATCATCTGGAATCACAACGCCTTTGGCTACGGTGTCTTTCACTTTTGGCCACGCCGCTGCAAAACCTTCGTAGGTTACCCGACCCACTAGAAGCGTGTCGCATGCCTTCAGTTCCTCGTATTTAAATTGATTCTGTTCATCCGTATTGAACTGGAATGTCCAATTCGGTTCCTCCATGACACCATCCAATGACACGAATTCAGATGCTATAATTTTTCTCAACTTTTTTACCTCCTAAGTATATTGGTTGAAAGCCGGTACCGGAGCTCCATTTGGCCCAGCTTCTACTAGTACAACGAACGGGAAACGATAGAATCGACAAACTTAAACAGTTATTTTTTTAAAACATGATCTAGTATGAAAATTATCAAGGAGCGGGGTTGAATGACAGGTTATTTTACACTCGGAAAGCAACTGACTAAGGTTGGCGTGTTTCGAAAATTACTTCCGGGAATTGTTTTGACGGTCCGTCGAGCAGTGCGATCGCAGTGTCCTTTAGATGTTTATCGAAAAATGCAACAGTGTAGGCGTTGATAATATCATGCGCTCGTTTTCCGATCGGCCCGCCGAGTCCGAATTTCGAAGAAATCGGGGATATCCGGGTTAGGTCCGTTAAATCGGCGTGAAACATCCCAGGTACCTGCACGAAGTAACCGTCTCCCGGCAAGCTATTATATACCGCGCGCATAGTGGTCTGAGTTACCTCGATATCTTTCTCCGTCCAACCGCCGGCTTTTTGTCTTTCAAGCCGCATCGTGTCGGCGTCCCGGGTAATCCACATGCCTGGTTGCTGCAATCCGTTCTGAACGACATCTGCGGTCATATCAACATCCATCACGAGGCAGGCCTTAAGGCGCGGATCTTTTAAACAGGCTTCGGCACCAACCGTACCGCCGTATGATACGCCAAACACACCCATACGCTGCAGATCAAGCCTCCTAGTCAAAATATTGTTCGGGTCATCGTTATTTATAGATGTTAGCTGATTAAGAACGAAGCTGACATCTTTCGCAAAATACGGGATAACCCCATCCTTGATTTCCTCAGTGTTCACGAGAGTCGTTCCTTCAGGAGGAGTTCCATGTTCCCTTAGATAATCCATCCTTGGTTTTGAAAGTCCTGCTATTTGCCGTCCATCCGGAAATCTCACCGACGCTGCAACACCTGGCTGGTCGATGCCCACAACGATGTAGCCTTGTGAGACCAATTCTTCAACCTGATAGGTATTCATTTGGCGGTAACCCGTGAGTCCTTCCAAAAAAACAAGCACCGGGTAGTTGGGCTTATCATCCGCTATGGGAGCTGACGAAGAAGAATTCGTGGTCACATATTTGAGGTGTTTCAAAAAAAATCCTGGAAAATTGTGCAACCGGGCCAGAGCTGTTGCAACTGCGTCGTAGTCTTGTAAATATGGTACATTCGAATAGGCTGAGTCCTTCTTGGCTGGATACCATACCTGTACCATCAAATCACGATTCGCATGTTTATCTGAACCGAAAACTTCGTGGCGGCTTATGTCAGTCCAATGGTAGGTTACTGTACCGATCTCATAGGGTCCGTTAGGGCGGGGGAAATGAAATACAGGAAAAATACTCGGTAGCGCTGCCGATATTCCCAAACCGATGGTGCCCAGTGTGATTGAAAAAACTGTGACAAAACGCTTCATGACGATCCGTTTAACGCTCCTTCCCGCTTGCGCATAGCTCTGCAGCAACCAAACGAACAAAAAAAGTAATGTCAGCACGTAAGCTGGAGCCATTTGCCATCGCGCGCCCTCTATTAGTACTTGCATAATTGCGATAAATAGGGTGGTGAGCATTACAAGCCCCTTCCAGCGAACGGCATGAAGCCGCGGAACGATGAGCATCAAAAATGCCAGAAGATTGGCAAATAATAAAAATACTTCGAACGGTCTCATACTCTCGTCCCCCAAATATCATTCATTGATTGGCTTTTAAACGAACACTTCTCGATTAGACGCAGCGAAATCACTAAACCTGCGAAGCTCACGGCCTTTATGAGCCACCATGTCGAAAGGCTCGCCCATTGCATGTCCTGACCGATAGTAACGATAAAGATCCAATAAACGATGAGCAGAGCTAATACCCATTTCATTTTGATATTCAGCATCACCGATGGCTTCATATCGTATTTCCATCCCAATGCTTTTCGACAACTTTTGGGCCGCCTGAGAATAGCTAAGAGCCTCAGGGCCGAACATTTCGTATGAGTGGTTTATATAAGCCGGATTGACTAGTGAATCCGCTGCAATGGTAGCGATGTCGCAAGCATCGATGAAGCTGACAGGCGTGTCTCTGCAAGGCAATCGAACAACTCCGGCCGACTTTATCGAAGGTAAGTAGTATGTGGAGAAGTTTTGCATGAAAGCGGTGGGACGTAAAAATGTCCATGTAGCGCCTGACGATTCGATTGCCATCTCCACAGACCGGTGAATACATCCAATCATATAATCTTGCCTTGCGGCGCCAAACGCGGAGACCTTCACGATATGCTCAACACCGGCTTTGACGGCTGCTTCGACAATGCGAAGTTCGGCGCCGAGCTGATCCATCATGTCGGGCGTGATGAGAAACAACTTGCGGATGCCTGCCAATGCATCGACAAGACCTTTACCAGTCATGACATCAACGATAAAATGCTCCATGTTTTCCGAATATTGCGGTTTGGAACGGCTTCCCAAGCGAATAAGTTCATTTATGGGCTCAAGCTCTTTGGCGACCAAACTCCCGATCGTTCCGGTGGCGCCAAGAACGAGGATTTCACGATCTCTTTTTCTCGACAACTCTATCATCCCTTTCACTTTTATGATCTCGGCCTAGTGTTTGCGATTTTTCAGAATGATTACGTTAAAAAAATGAATGAATATTTATTTTGTTCATTCATTCTTGGACATAATAATACCTTCCACCTTTCCTGCATTAACTCCCGAATAGAATTGGATGAGCGGCGGAAAAAACGTGGATCCAAATGTCTTCAATAGATGTATCGATATAGGCTAGTAGAATTTCACCACCTCCTGAATGAATATATTTTTTATTCATTCACATTAAAACATAATCACATTTTACCGTCAAGACACCGAGACTTCTTACTGCTGTAAAAAAATATCCCGGCATTCCTTAGCATGAAGAAGCCGGGACATTAGGTTATCGTACCCACTTATTGCTTTAAAGCCAAAGCACCTAAAACTGAAGATGCTCATACAAGATTCTAGCTAAAATTTAAATCCATACCGTACTGTTTCAGGTTCAACTTTTTCGCTACCGCTTGAGAAGCAAAATTATTCCATGCGGTGCTATATAAAGCGAGGCGCCCCTGGTTTTGGATCTCGGCTGCCCATGCTGCCGTAACCTCCATCCCGTAGGCTCTGCCGCGGAAATCCGGAGCGGTGTGCAGACTCGCTTCAGCAGCAGTCGATGAGCTTCTGGCACTGCAGCACAAGGACACAACAGCTTGATTTTGGACAACGGCGAAAACGGGTTGACCATGGGTAACATCATCGACAAAATCAGAAAAATACGGTTCTATAAGTTCGATATTCATCTGAGTAATTTTTATCGCTTGCGTAGAACGACCTCTCATATCAGGGAATACATAGGCTGGTCCCATGTAGACTTGATCAACGGGTTTCTCCTGACTTAAAATACGTATCATATCAGCCATATTCACTCGATTTGGAGCATCCAGCCAAGGTGCGTTTTCCACAAACCGTTCCAGTTCGTTTTTAATGTCTTCACCCAAAGTTTCATGGTACCTTACAACATTACCTTGCTTGGTGATACCCATGAAAAATCGAGGTGCGCTCTTAGCACTAGGTTCGTTAATTGTAGTCATGCGACCAACCTCATTGAAGTTAAACAGGACGCTTGCTTGGGCTTCCATAAGTTCAAGGTCAGACGGTAGAAATAGATTATTCATCTCCATACCCCTTTTTTGAGGGGAAATACGCTGGTTTTTGGGCTAGAAGGCGCTATCCCCTGTGAATAGTTTTGCCCCATTTGTTGTGTTATTCATCAGACCACCCCCAAAAGAAATGTAAGCACTGTACCTTTGAAAACTCCTCTTGACAGCTATATAAGTTGAACTAATGATTTGCTAATTGACTCGATTCCATCCGAACGTTCAGTCGATCAATGATCTTCATCGGATCTAGCATAATATTGTCCATAAATTCTAGCGGATGTCATCTACAGTGTGATAGAACACATTAGTTTGGCGTGATGGATACGGGCATTATTCATATTTTCGATAGTGCAGTAATATGTCATCAACCGATTGCTCCGGCGACTGTTCTGAGGTGTCCAACCAATATCCGATTTTAGGAGTTTTTTGTAAAAAATCAGAATACAATTGTTCTACCGTAAAGCCAGTGTACCCGACTTTTCCTCGTGATTTTTCCCGCTCTTTTACTACCTCAACCGTTGGACACAGCACAACTAACTGGACCGTATATCCCTTTAACTGTTCCAGCATATAGGATAGTTCCTCTCCATAGTAATTGTCCTGTAAAACAACAGAAAATTCATTGTCATAATAGGTCTTAGCTGCCTGTGCAGTTAAATGATACCGCAAATATAGCTGGCGGATTGCCTCTTCGGACGGCTCAGCGGACATATCTTCACGGCCGGAAACAATCATTCGGCGGAATACATCGCCATGCAGATGAACGCCTTTTCCCAATTTGGAAGCCAGAAGCTCCGCTACCGTTGATTTCCCTGAGGCCATGACGCCTGTAATTAAGTATATCGCTTTTTCCATATCAAGTTAACTCCTCTTTTATAAAAGCTTATTAATTAATTTTTAATTATTTCGGTCATCGAATGACCTTGATGCGCTTCCACTTACCTTGTTTATAGCGGAATAGGAAAAACACAGCCGACTAGGGGAGCGATGAGCCGCAACAGGGCGCTACGAGTAAAGAGCGGCTTAACGCATGTCAAGGTTTCATCTGACATAGATCCGCACCCACGAAAAATTATTTACCATTAACCATTTTTTCAACCTCATTACATAATTGTTCCAATTTGTAAATGGACATTATAATATCCTCAGATGCCAAAGAGAAAATTTCATTTACTCGGTTGCGATAATCTATCGGAGCTATTGTAAAACTGCCAATTCGTAAAGTCGCCTTTTTTTCATTCAAACAGTAAATATCGTTTGCAGCAAATAAGACTTGATTTAATGCGGATATAGATCGGAATAAGTGTCCAATTATATAATATAGATCATTATCCCTCGAATAGTTTTTTGCAAGCGAACAGGAAAATTTAGCTTCGAACAGAAAAAAAGAAATGAGGGCCTCTTTTAAACTGTCTGGATAAATTTCCGCTTGGCTTTTTAACTCTGTAATATCGTGATCTCTCGCATAAAGAATTTTGCCGTACGCCAATTCTCCACGATACATAACATTTATATACGCATGAGGATGACCCGGCTGATAATGAGAAGATATTACCCCTCTGTCTGTTTGAGCAACACATTCTTTCACTCTCTCCACGTCGCGCAGTATAAAATCCACGTGATATCCGTCTATGATGAGCCACCCGCCGCCGTTCACCCAGTTTCCCCATTCTCCCTCGCGACATATCAAGTTTTCTCTATGGGTATCGTCTAACTGTTTTGCTATATTGTTCAATTGATCAAAATCAATCGATCTTTCGTAGTAGATCCCGATATCAATATCGGAAATTTCTGTTGCCGTTCCTGTAGCTCTGGAACCCCCTAAAGCAATGCCTTTTACGAATGGACATTCTTGCAGTTTAGTTGCGACTCTTTTTATTATATGCTCCACCATAGCTGCTCCACCTCCACTGATAAAAACCATATTATTCTCAGATATAAGCGAGAAATTTTAATTATACGATTACATGAGCCTCGTCTAAATGATACTTGTCGTCATTTTTCATTTCAATATCCTAAACACTTCGGTGGTATTTTGTATAAAATAAGGGGTTGCATCTCTGCAACCCCCTGCCATTACTTTTGATATATAATTTTCCGAATAGTATAAACGGATAGACAATATTTATTAGCAAGATCTTCAATAGTAAATCCATTGCTATATTCTTGTAATATCTTACAATTTCTTCGGTGTAATTCTATCCGATAACCGGATAATTCTCCCCAACGTTTTCGCTGCCTGGGACTAGCAGGGACATAGATATATCCTCCTTGGATATAGTCTTGCAACTCTTTAAGTAATGCATCGGGAAGAATTGCTTTTGCATTTACATATTTCATACAGGCTTCCTCCTTGATTATAAAAATCAAGTAGCAAAGCCAGTGTAATTGTTAGCGATTATTATTACTCCATGCAAGCATCGCTAATTACTGGCTTTGCATGGAGCCAAACTTGGCCTTCTATAATCATAATATCCTTCCTTTCAATCGTGAGTTATGATCCAGAACTGAATACATTATAACTCAACTTTCGCGAAGCAAAAACCGGCTTAGAGCATTGACCTCCATCGGCCTGGAATTGACACGGTTCATGAAGGCGGGACATTGATTCGAATGTGATAAAACTTCTTGTAAAACACGTTGTGGACGACATCGCTCTTGAGCCATTTCCATAGGCCTTCAACCAGATTGAGATCAGGTGAATTCGGCAGAAAAATGAACTGCAGCCGCTTATTCTTTTGCAAATAGGCTTGCACCTGTGCGGCATGATGAATTTTGCCGTTATCCAGAACCATCACAATTTTGCCCTTGGGATAAGCCTTCAGAACAGAATCGAGGAACTGAATGAAAGCGTGGGCATCGTACCGTTCACCGTCTCGGTAAAGTACCTGCCCTGTCTCGTAATTTAGAACGCCAAATAACTTCGCGCCTTCATGTCGGCCATAAGTCGGAACCTTTCGCTGCTGACCAACCGGGAACCAGTTGTATTGCAAGGACTGGTACGCCCGAATCATGCATTCGTCTTCGAATAGCAAGGCTGCTTTTTATGCAACATAGCTGGTCAATTAACATCGATTTCTTTTCCAAGCTGCAGTTTGTACTCACTGAGGGACATGCCAAAATGCTTTTTAAATCGCGTGTAAAAATAATTGTTTTTTTCAAGACCAACCTTTTCGATGATCGTCGACAAAGGCAGTTTGGTGTTGCGCATATATTCGTCCAGCTTTTGCATGCGGTAGTCAAAAATGTATTGCGCAATCGACTGCCCGTGTGCTGCTTTGAATAAATGGCCGACATAGTTCGGAGATAAGCGCAATTTTTCGGCAATGGAGCTGAGGCACAATTCGGTGTTGGAATATTCCTGTTCCACCATTTCAATAATGCGCTGCATCAGAAGGTCGTTGCTATTGGATGTGTTTTTGATCGCCGTTATCTTATTGCTGAGCTTTTGTAAAAACGCATTCATCAAAATATCAATTTCTGCTCCCACTTCTGCATGCTGTATATCTTGCAAAAACTCCTGCAAAGTTAAATCCTGATTATCCTTTATGGCAGGCACTTTACTGAGCACGCCCGAATAGATTCTGTATATCAAATGTACAATGCAGAACAAAATATCGTTATAGGTATATTGATACAGCAGTTTACTAATAGAATCGTAGATCGCACTGGCTTCTTCATAGTCACCCTCCAGCACTTTTTCGATAAGTTGTTCTTCCTTTTTGGCTGAAACGTGGAAATCATCGGTATTGATTTCATCCATCATGTAGGGAGTAATGATGCAACCATGTCCATAGCGCATTTTTAAGAGAATCGAGCCTTTCATATTATTATACATGCTGGGTAAATGCTCCAGCCCCTGGAACATTGTGCTGTACGCCATAGACAGCGAAATATGAAGACACTTTTGCGTATTCCATTGTATTTCGCGTAAAAAACGTTCTACTTTATCCTGCAGTAATTTATATTGCGATACAGTGTCACAATCCATAAGCATCACAAATTTATCGGAATCACAGCTGAAAATTTCGCAATTACCGTAATTCTCAGCAATCTCCGTTGCGATATTCACTATCGCATACCGCAATGCCCAACGTTCCTTCTGACTATTTTGGGACATAAACTGACTGTAATTATCAATTTTAAATAGGCACATACACAGCTGATTGGAGACGATATAATCCAGATGCAAGTCATGCAGTTTTTCCCGCACTGTTGCCATTGAGTACGTTGTACTTTCGCTTAACAGAGCATTTAGAAGATCTTGTTTAGCAGCATAACCTGTTTCACGCATGATTTTATCGAGCTGAAAGTTTTGCTCCTTCATGGATTCAAATACAGACAGAATAACTTGAAACTCTTCCGTTCCAGAAACAAGAGGATTACTTTTTTCGGGAACTTCCCCGTTAATAATTTTCGTCATTGCTTGAATAGGACTGTTCAGCCTGCGTGCCAAAAACAGACATATCACCGCACTAAAAATAAATACGGCTACTACTATACCTGTAGCAACGATGGATGCAGTAATGACATCTTTGAAAATCTTTCTGACGGGTGTAACACCCATGATGTACCAGTTGTTTGCATTACTTTTGCTGCTCGAAACAAGGTATCTGATCCCGTCAATTTTTTGCACCTGATTGATGTTTCCGTCCAGTTGCTGTGCTTTCTGGGTTAGTGCGCGCACTTGAGTCATGTCATGACCGAACTCCGGTGAGAGCGCCATACTTAATATAGAACCGTTTGTGTCTACCACAAAAAAAGACGTTTCCGGTACAGGATCATGACCATTGATGGCTTGGATAGAATCAGTAAGCGCTTTCGTTTGAATGTTGACAACAATGGCATTTTTCAAACCAACTGCAGTGGCGCCAGGTTCAAATAATATATATGAGCATACATTTGCTGATTGAGTTGCTTCATTTACAGATGCCACAATGGGGCGACCACGATACTCAGCTACAAAATGTTTGTCTGTTAACAGCTTGGCAATCGTCTGATCTGAAAATGCAGATGCTGACTTACGTTCGCCGCTTCGTGAGGAATAAAACAAATCCAACCCCGCATTGTAAAGATACACACTATCGATGTTATTCAGTGTTAGAAAGTGCTTGTCTATGACCTTACTTGCTAAAAGAGACACACGCTCATCACTTTCATTCATGTTTAAAAATTGGATGATATCTTTGTCGCTATAAAGGGCATTGCCTAATTTTTTTGCGGCCTCATCAAGATAGGTAATACTATAATTCGATTGCGCAATCAATTTGTCGTTATACCGATTAATCATCGTAATCGTGGTCCGCAAATACGTAATCGTCAAAAATAACGTAAGTAAAACAGTAATAATGATGGCGATAATTAAAAAAGAAATAAATGATTTCCGCTGAAAGCTCGTACGATGAGTTTTTTGATTTGAGAGCTTCATTGCGACCTCCTAGCAACGACTTCCTAGTATTAACTTCCTACTCATTTTCTAAATTTTATTATAATGTTATGTAAATTGCGGCTCAACGATTTATAACACTTTGTAGAAATCGTTAGTTTTTAGAGACGCCTTGTGTTGAAAAACAAAAAGAATAACATATTTGTTTGTTGAGCAAGCTTCCCTCTCTTGGCTACAGTGATATCAGACATGCTAACAATGCAAAGAAAGGGGGGGAAACAAATGAAGGCGATTACAAATCTATCTCACAAATCTCACAAGAGTAAATCCTACAGAGCATTGCGCAGCGCGCGTCGTCAGGCACCTTTCTATTTCATGATGGCGCCGGGTTTAATCTTTATAACGATCTTATTTTACATTCCGATGGCTGGCGTTATCATTGCCTTCAAGAATTATAATCCACGCGATGGTATTTTCGGAAGTCCATGGATGGATCCGCTGTTCAAAAATTTTGAGTTTTTCTTTAAATCCGAAGCAGCACGAACCGTTACCTTCAATACGCTTTTTTACAATCTACTAGAGGCTGTTACTGTTACGCTTTGCGCATTGGCACTGGCTATTCTATTAAGTGAAGTAAAAAACAAAGTCGTTTCTGCTACCTATAAAGGTTCGATTTTGCTGCCAACCTTTCTCTCATGGGTTGTTATCCAGTACATTCTGTTCAGCTTGCTGAGCGTTGACCGTGGTATTGTCAACAACATGGTTACCGCAAACGGCGGAGAAGCCATTTACTGGTACAGTGAGCCGTTTTACTGGCGCATCATCATGCCAATTGCCTACCTATGGAAGAATGTTGGTTACTATTCGGTGCTGTATGTAGCGGCGATTGCCGGGATTAACCCTGATTATTATGAAGCTGCCCAGCTAGACGGTGCTTCAAATTGGCAACGAATTAAGCACATCACATTGCCGCTTTTGAAACCGACAATCATTGTTCTTTCACTGCTTTGGGTTGGTAAATTATTCAATGGTGGTCTAGGCGATTGGAATGGATTCTACACGCTTCCGAATGATGCAGGTGCTCTTTACCCAGCAACAGACGTGATCGATACACTTGTATTCCGCTCGCTGAAAAAGGTGAATGATTACGGTATGGCGTCGGCAGTTGGTTTATATCAATCGGTAGTTGGTTTCTTCCTTGTGTTGATCTCTAACTACATCATTAAAAAGAAAGATCCCGACAGTGCACTATTTTAATCGATAAGAAAAACGTCTATCGACGTACCTCTAAGAAGACAGACCGCATTTAGCGGAAGTTTTTCTTGCGACATCAGGAAGCCGACTCCGCGAAGTTTATACTTTCTGATATCTTCAGAAGGGATGGAGTCTGCAGTTTCTGATCGATCTGCAGAAACGGATGATGTCTAAAAAATAGACTTAACGCCGTTTTTACTTGGGAGGGAAATCCATGCTTCTGAGAAAGCTACATTTTTCAAAACTAGCAATTCATCTTATTTTCATTATATTGAGCCTGGCCTGCATTGTTCCACTGCTTCTGGTTGTATCCATATCGTTTACTGGCGAAAAATCGTTGATGCTGGACGGGTATCACTTCTGGCCCAAAGAGTTCAGCGCAGCAGCTTACAAGTATGTATTCAGCGGAGCGAGCTCCATTTTAAATGCATATGCAGTTACGATTTTTGTGACCGTTGTTGGTACGTTTTTGCATCTGCTGATTACTTCCATGTTGTCGTATTCATTGACACGTCCCGAAGTGACTTATCGCAAAGCACTCACTTTTTTTGTATATCTTCCGGTTCTGTTTAACGGTGGTCTCGTTCCGCAGTACATTTTGCTGACGCGCATCCTGCATCTGAAGGATACCATCTGGGTGCTGATTATCGTCTATCTGGTGTCGACGGTTAACGTGCTTATTATGAAAAACTTCTTCCGCACGATTCCGAATTCACTGATTGAGTCGGCGCGTATAGACGGTTCGGGTGAAATCCGCACGTTTTTCAAGATTGCGCTTCCGCTGTCCAAACCGTCGCTGGCGACCATCGGTTTGTTTGTAGCCATTGCATACTGGAATGACTGGATGACCGCCTCATTGTACATCGAATCACCTAAGCTACGCCCCTTGCAATATCTGCTTCAATCTTTAATGAACAATATCGGATATTTACAGTCGAACGCGCAAGCTTCACAGTCGATGGAGTCAGCTCTTGGCATGCTGCCAAGCGAAGGCGCGCGCATGGCAACCTGCGTACTCGCCATCGGTCCGATTATTTTGCTGTATCCTTTATTGCAGAAGTACTTTGAAAAGGGCCTGACCATAGGCGCTGTGAAAGAGTAATTTTACCGGAAACCAACCCGGAAAATTAAATAAATCATAGGGGGAAACGACAATGAAAAGATTTTCCGCGATTTTGTTGTCTGTAACGATGCTGTTTACAGTGATGCTGGCCGGTTGCGGACAGAAAGACTCGGGCTCTTCCAAGAAAGAAACCGACACAGGAGGAGATAAACCGGTTGAGCTCACCTTCTACATGATGAACAGCCCTGTCAATGATTTTGACCGCGTCATGAAGAAAGCTAACGAAATCATTACCAAAGAAATCAACGCAAAACTGAATCTGGTTCTGGTAGACAGCAGTACGTATGCCGAGAAAATGAACCTAATGATCAATTCAGGCGACGATTGGGATCTCTCCTTCACTGCAAACTGGGGTGGCATCAACTTCTTTGAAAACGCCGCCAAAGGAGCTTATGCCGACCTGACTGACCTCCTTCCTAAATATGCACCGCAAACTTATTCACGTATCCCTAAAGGACTGTGGGAAGGCGTTAAAGTAAATGGCAAGATCTATGGACTCGTGAACTATCAACAGTGGGGCACTGCCAAACGAGAGGGCTTTAAATTCCGTTCTGATCTTGTAGATGAAACAGGTTTTGACTGGAAAGCCTTAAAAGGCAAGCCTACAATTGAGGTACTCGAAAAGATCGGACCTTTCCTTGGCGATGCTCTGGCAAAACACCAAGGAATGATCGGGTTTGAAACCAGCTCCGTTGAAAGCTTGTATGCCAGCAATCCGCTGTTATGGAACATGGAATCCGTAGGGGATATTAGCATCCCTGGCTGGATTAATCTTGACAAACCAGACACCGTCATCAACCAGTTTGAGACCCCGGAATTCGCTAAATACTGTGAAATTATGCGCGACTGGTATAACAAAGGTTATGTGCGTAAAGATGGCGCCACGGTAAAAGATACTTCTCCTGACCGTAAAGCAGCCAAATTTGTCGCTGAGAAAACTGGCAGCTGGCCGGACAGTATCGACTATCCAGGTAACCCTGATGCCAGCAATATGTCTATGACTAAAAGCGCAGGTAATGCTCCTGCAGTGTCCGTTTCCACCACTCGCACTATGATTCCTGCGGGCGCTGCTTCTACTGCAGCTATTGCGATCAATTCCAACTCAAAACACATTGAAAAAGCATTGCAGCTGGTTGAGCTGCTCAACACCAACGATGAACTGTACAAACTGATTACGCTCGGTGAAGAAGGCGTTGACTACAAATACGATGAAAATGGCAAGTTCACTATGATTGAAGGAAAATACAATTTCAACTTTAACGAATGGCAAATGGGTCAATCTTACAGCCCTAATTTCAACCGTGCTAATTATGACAAGAACAAAGATGGTGAAACTCAAAAAGAGACCCAAAAATTTGTCTATGAAGCTGACAAAACAGCAGAGATTTCACCAGTAACGGGCTTTGTATTCGACCCTACTCCTGTCAAAACTCAGGTTGCAAACTGCGCTGCAGTTACCAGTGAGATTATTCCGGCACTCAGCTCCGGCTCGGTAGATCCCGCTAAAGCATTACCCGAATTCCTCAAGCGCCTGAAAACTGCCGGCGTGGAGGACATCATCAAAGAGAAGCAGGCTCAATATGACGCCTGGAGAGCAAATAAATAATTTCCCATTTCCTTGTGAAATCCGGTGTGTTGCGTCTTAAAGTACACCGGATTTCTATTCTAATATGACTGATTGAGAGGAATCCGGTATGCGCTATTCTCTAATGTGTAAATCTTTTACTGGCAGTGAAGTGTTAGACTGTGAAAAAGTTTCGGTGAATCTGGAAAACAATCAATATACTTTTTCAAAGGTTCCTTGCAGTGCTTCGATTGTAACGCAACTACTTCCGCATGGGCAACGAGTGGATATTACCTTGTCTTTTCATAAAGATACAACCGATCCGGTGAATTTTTCATTTTCTATGGAAACGGAGCAATGGAAAAAAGACAATTATGTGTTGATGCCCGGCGCGGTTTATAACGGCAATCGCTTTGTAAGCATGCCTCTTCAATATCCGCCTTACTATCAACCTGCGGAAAATTGCTCTTATGCGGATGCCGAAGTCATTACGAGTATCCCCCATCTGGATTTTGAGAAGATGCAATCTCAAATTTCCTTACTCTCTGGTGATATGGCATCTCCTTTATGCGGGTTTTATGATTTTAACCGCCAATCCGGTTCGGTTTTATTGGGAGAACATCAATGCAGCAGTTATTATACGGGCTTTACAGTACATGAAAATCAAACCGATCGTGAGGCCTCTTTTGTGCTTTCTGTTCCGGGGGTACGTGAAACTAAAGCATATTTTTTCGGGGATCAAAATGATGGAAAAGGCTTTCGTCCAGACGCCTCAGCTCCTTCGCATGATACTGGCGCTTTGTTCAAACAAGGTGATACGTTTACTCTGACTGCCTGCATTTTTCATTGGCATCAAATATCTTTATCGGACTTTTTTAAGCTGGTAAACGGCGCAAAAATCACTCTGGAGAACCCGACGAATTTTTATAACGTACCGTTTTATAAGGCATATACAAGTATCAAAGAAAAATACCAAAGAGAGAACTTTACAAAAGAAGGATATTACTCTGTAGGAACCGACTGGAATATACCTCAACAGTGTTGGCAGGCTGGCTGGATTGGCGGAGGCATCAACTGTTATCCGTTTTTAGTGGAAGATACGTCCGAGGCACAGCAGCGTGCCCTTTCAACTCTCCGCTTTATATTTTCACGCTTGCAGCATCCTAGCGGATGGGTATTTGGCATGTATGGAAACGGAAGATTTTATGGCGACGGCGGCGACATTAATCTTGACACTATTTTGCTGGTACGAAAAAATGCCGATTTGCTTTATTTCGTGCTGAAACAACTATTCTGGCTTTCGAATAACGGACATTCCACGATAGAGTTTGGGCAGCCAGTAAAGGCCCTTTGCGATGCATTTGTGCGGCTGTTCCGAAAACACGGCCAGCTCGGACAGTTTATTGATATTGCTGCAGAAAAAATATTGGTGGGCAATTCTGCCGGAGCATCTATGGCTGTTGGCGCACTGGCGCTCGCAAGCGAATATTTTCAATGTACGGAATATCGCGATGTTGCAGAGCAGCTCGGTGAGTATTATTACCGCAACTATGTCAAAAAAGGGATGCTGAACGGCTGTCCCGGCGAAATCTGTCAGGCACCGGACAGCGAGGCGGCGTTCGCAATGCTGGAAAGCTACGTACAGCTGTTTGAAACGACGAAAAAAAGCATTTGGCTCGCTTATGCCGAGGAAACCTGCGAAATTGCCATGACTTGGGTGATGAGCTATGACTTTGTGTTCCCTGTGCACAGTACCGCTGCAAAGCGCGGTGTGCACAGCAGCGGCACGGTGTTTGCCAACGCACAGAATAAACACTCTGCGCCGGGAATCTGCACCCTTTCAGGCAACAGTCTCCTCAAGCTGTACCGCTTTACGGGCAGCGTGAAATATCTGCACCAACTTTGCGCCATTGCCCACAGTTTACCGCAGTTTGTATCTCTGGCTGAAAACCCGGAATATACGCTCGAAAAGAAATATTTGCCTGCAGGCTATATGAACGAGCGCGTGCAGACAAGTGACTGGGAAGGTAAAGAAACCGTTGGGGAGTTCCTCTATGGTTCCAACTGGCCAGAGGTTTCCATGCTGCTTACCTTTGTGGAAGTACCGGGCGTCTATGTGGATTTTACAAGCCGTATATTGCAAGTTTTTGACCATGTCGAATGTTATGTTACAGAGTGGAATTCAGATTCTGTTTTGCTCGAAATGTATAACCCAACGGCATACGCCACAATGGTCACATTGCTTGCTGACGAACGTACAGACACAAAGCATGTAACGCATAACTACTTTGAAAAAATGAAAACCGTTCCACTTTCAGCCGGACAACGGATACAATTTGAACTGAAAAAATAGCAGGAGGATTTTCTTATGTTGAATATTGGTATTATCGGATATGGCGTGCGGATCGACATGTTAATGGACGATTTGTTCGCACTGCCTTATGAAGTCTGCATCAAGGCAGTAACGGATACCAACCACGAACGCGTGCGGGCTTTGATGAAAAAAGACGGCTCACAAGAAACGATGCACAACATGGAAATCGATAAAATCGACGGACTTATGCGAAGCTGCGAAATGAATCCAGATACCATTAACTTTTATACGGATGCAGACGAAATGCTGGATAAAGAGAAGTTGGACGGCGTGATCGTTGGTACGAACTGCAGCACGCATACTTATTTCGCTAAAAAAGTGCTGAATCGCAACCTGCCGCTATTTTTGGAAAAACCGGTGGCTACTTCGATGGAGGATCTGAGAATTCTAGCCGAGTGCGAAGCGAAAGCAACGGTTCCGACGGTTGTTTCTTTTCCGCTGCGTGTCACACCGCTGGTTCAGGAAGTAAAGCGCATTCTCGATGCTGACACGATTGGCAAGGTGGAACATGTACAGGCGTTCAACGATGTAACCTATGGTTTTGTATATTTCCATGACTGGTACCGCGATGAGTCTGTATCGAAGGGACTTTTTCTGCAAAAGGCAACGCATGATATCGATGTCATCAACTATCTGCTCAGTGAAGAACCTGTAAAAGTTTGTGCCATGAAGTCCAAACAGATTTATAAAGGCGATATGCCAGCAGGCCTGCGCTGCAGCGAATGCGACAAATGGGAAACCTGCATGGACAGCACTTACAATATCATAAATCTGCGCAATGACACTCCGCGCAGCGATTATTGCGGCTTTGCAGTAGACACCGGAAACGAAGACTCCGGCAGCATGATTGTAAAATATGCGAGCGGCATGCACGCCATGTATTCGCAGAACTTCTTTGCCCGCAAAGGCGCCGGGCGACGTGGTGCGAGGCTGTACGGCTACAAAGGCACCGTAGAATTCGATTTTGTCACGAATGAAATCAAGGTATTTGACCACATGAGCAACAAAGTAACCGCCGTGCGTCTTGATGATCAAGGTTCGCGTCATGGCGGCGGTGATATTGTACTCATGCGCAATTTTGTACACCTGATGCAAGGCAAAACCACCCAATCCGTTGCCCCTCTGAAAGACGGCATCCGCAGCGCCCTTGTGTGTCTGCAGGCCAAAGCTTCTTCCGAAAGCGATCAATTTTATCCCATCACTTTATAAATCAAACGAAAAAAAGGTGCGACACGTTAATAGCCGAATATGACCAAGAGCTTGGGTTCCCCCAAGCTTTATTCAGTTCCCTTCGATTTCGCGGAATTCCACCTTAGCGACATCTTCTTTTCGTGTGATTAGACGATCAATGGAACATGTTTTAGGCGGCAATACTTCAGCCATATAAATTGCCCCTTTCAAATCAATACAAAATTCTGGACTTGTAAAGACAAACATCATAAGGAAAAATATTATGACTGCGTTGACTGCGTTCCTTCACCAACAGTTGTTGCGAACTTCAAACTTTCCACTACCAGTGTTCGACCATGCCTCATCGATGATGTTAAGGCATCAATGTGATCGGAACATGAACAGAGTATTACAAGACAGGGAATACGCCCATTCCAACAATCAGGAATTAGCCCCGCAACTTTTGCGGATAACAAGCTTGGTAGGAACGGTAACGTGAAGTGCTGCTTCTCTACCACTTTCGATTCTGTCTACTAAAAGCTTTACCGCGGTCGTCCCCATCTCTTCAGACAGGACTTTCACTGTCGTTAAAGGAGGGTTGACATATTGTGCTATATCTATGTCGTCGATACTCACGATTGCGACATCCTCAGGAACTTTTAAACCGAACTCATCCAAAGCTCGAAGCGCTCCGATAGCCATCGGGTCGCTGGCAATTAGAAAGGCTGAAGGAATATCGCCTTGTTCGATGGCATATTTCATTTGCTGATATCCCGCATCCGTCCCCCATCCCCCTGTATGGAGATCTTTGTCCCGAAACCAACCTCTCTCCATCATTAGAAAACGATACGCTTGTTGCCGTTCATCAATATAATGCTGCTTATTATCTTTAGAGAAGACGTAACTTGTTCCTCCGATGTAACCGATTTTTTCATGACCCAGTTCAAAAAGATGTTCCATTGCCTGTTTTGCCGCCTTTTCCAAATCAAACACGACGGCGTCGCATTGATCGGAGCTAATATGATCCACGGAAACCACATGCAAATTCGGGTCCTTGGAATTCGTAATAAACGAAGTGTTTACTTTTCCAATTGCGATCATACCGTTCAAATCGGATAAATCCATATCTTGACTTGAACCTTCGACCCAGCGAAATACTCTGTGAATCTCTATTCCGCGTCTGAGACACTCCCGTTCCACGCCGAGGCGGATAGACAAGTAATACGGATCGGAGTACTCCAACTGCTCCGAACACCAAATAAGGAGACCCACTTTAATATCAGGCTGCTCCTTAGTTTTACGCTTACGCTCTGTTTTGCGGTAATTCAGTTTCTTGGCAATTTCAATAACTTTATTTTTTGTCTCTTCCGGCACATTAAAAGAAAGATCGTTATTGAGCACTCTGGAAACAGTCGCGCTCGATACCTGCGCTAATTCGGCAATGTCCTTAATGGTAGCTATCTCAATCACACACTTTCCATCACTATACTCAAACTGTATCCCCGGAATTGTCTTTCCTGGATATGGACTCCTATGTACATCATTAATTATACCTTTTTAAATTCCAAGTTGCGAACTGAATTGCCGATATTTTCATGTCAGAAAAACATCTACCGACGATCTTGCCAAGAAGCGAAGGCAGCGTTCCAGTAGTTTTTCTTGCGAATATAGAATGTTCAGCTCAATTGAAAACTTTTAGCTTCTATGAATAGAAAAGGCTCTGTTAATAGTTATTGTTGATTTTCTCCAAAGAATGAGCCACCTCAATTGGATGGCTTGAATTTCCGTTTTTTAAACAAATCTCATTTAATTAAAGACCTTATAAATGTATAACCCCATCCTAAAAATAGGACAGGGTTAAGATAAAGTTGTTTGATTTTTGATAAAGAACACTTCGCCGAACTTAAAACTTGCCAATAAAGTCGTTTAGCACGAAGATACTTCATCATGAAGTTACTTCTGCACAATCTGAATAAGGTTGCCGCATGTATCGTCGAAGACAGCTATTGTGAGTTCGCCCATTTTTGTTGGCTCCATTGTAAAATTCACGCCGTTTTCCAATAATCGTTTATGCTCTTTATTAATATCTGCAACGCCAAACATCGTTGCCGGAATGCCATCGGCAAATATCTTCTTTTGATACTCATTGGCTGCAGGATGGTCATTCGGTTCGAGTAAAAGCTCGGTACCGTCTTGCTCACCGGGAGAAACGAGCGCTATCCATCTAAATTCTCCGACGGGAACGTCATGCTTTTTTACAAAGCCCAGCGTTTTTGTATAAAACTCCAATGCCTTGTCTTGATCTTGAACGAATATACTGGTAACAATGATTTTCATAATGTTTTGCCTCCTTTGATATTTGCGACTTTGGTGCTTTGCTAACAATCTGGCTCCAATCAGAAAAACCCATACATTCTTCGGAAATTTTAATTAAAATTACTCTACCCATCCTTTCAGCAAATTTTTAAGTGGTTCGTTGTTGAATATAATCACTCGATATTTTCCCTTTTTTTTTGATTTTACGAGCCCTGCATCTTCCAATGCAGAAAGATGTTTAGCAATCGCCTGTCGCGAAATGGAAAGGTCGTGCTTCATAATGAGTCGTGCCGTAAGTTCATACAACGTCAGCTCGCTGCGTTCGGATAGCTCATCTAACATCAGCCGCCGAGTCGAGTCGCCAAGTGCTTTGAATATAGCGTCTTTGTTTCTATCCATATATCGAGTATAAGCAACTCAAAGGTTGCCTGTCAAGTATAAACAACTTTATGGTTGCATGATAAAGAAACCTTGTCATGCAATCTTAACAAGTTAAAGTCACATAATTGTAGTTTGAACCCCATGTTAAATACCGCCAACTTACATGAACGGATTCTCTATCCAGTTTTTTAATCGGGAATGCAGCGCATTGACGTATTGGAAATATATCTAAATATCAACAACAACGTTAAACAGAGCCAATAAAAAAACCTGTTAATCTAGTTTCTACTAGATCAACAGGTTTTATACTTTCAGATTAGCAGCGGACTAATCCATTCACTATCAAACGAGTTTCCCGCAGCTTTCCCGAACCATCAACTCTGTAGCTACATTCGCATGCAATGAATAGTCCCTGCCAGTCAGGCGGTCAATCATCAGCTTCACGGCCGTGCATCCCATCTCTTCCGTATACACTTTGACTGTTGTAAGTGGAGGATTGACGTACTTGGATACATCAATTCCGTCTATGCTGGTTATCCCTACTTGTTCCGGAATTTTAATATCCGATTCATGCAGTGCCCGCAAAGCGCCGATTGCCATGAGATCGCTGGCCACAAAAAAAGCCCTTGGAAGATTGCTTTTTTCTATGGCTTCCTTCATTAACCTGTACCCTTCTTCTGCTCCCCAACTGCCTATGAACATGCTCTCTTCCTTGAACAGCCCGCGTTCTTCCAACATCATTTGATATGTCTTCTGCCGTTCGTCTTGGTAAAACTCAATCCCGTCCGGTGTTTTGATGTAACTTCTTCCTCCAATGTAACCGATTTCCGTGTACCCTAACTTCAGCAGATGCTCCATCGCCTTACGGGCTGCCTCGGAAATATCAAACCGAACGGAATCATGCTCATCGGAGGACCTGTAATCCACGAAAATGATAGGGAAATTCGGGCGAAGCCGTTTTGGATCCAGGCTAATCTCGACTTTGCCGACAACGATCAACCCGTCTATATCCGAAAATTCGATTTCAGGGCTGGTATCATCAATCCAACGGTATATTCGTTGGATCGTCACGCTTTGTTTGGTGCATTCCTTTTCGATCCCTTGCCGGATGGACATGTAGAAAGGATCGGAAAATTCAAACTGCTCGGAGCACCAGATTAACAAACCGATTTTCCAGTTCTTTTTTATGTTCAATTCGTTTTGTTTTTTGCTTGGTCTTTGACGATAGTTTAATGATTTGGCGATCTCGAGGATGTTTCTTCTGGTTTCTTCCGATACGTTGAAGGAATAATCCTTGCTTAAGACCCGTGAAACGGTGGAACTCGATACCTTTGCTATTTTTGCAATTTCTTTTATGGTGGCGATAAGAATCACACACTTTCCTTGGGGTTACTACACTACCCCTACGACTATTTTCTGGCCCGGTTCCACGCAGAGGCGAATTGAACTGACGGTTCCAGAGCCATAAACATGCTGAACCTCCGCTTGACATTCAGTGCCATCTACGGACAATGCGCCCCATTCGCCCGGAAAACGGGCTTCCCAAACAAATCCCGAACCGGAGGCGTTTACCAAGATGCTTTCCTGGTTGTTTCTATGCGTCAGGTGAATTTCATTTTCCCATAAAGGAACATTCATCGCCGTAGCCCATTCTAAGGGATTTATACGCGGCAAAGTCACCAATACCCGATCAGCCGCATTCGGAGCCATGCCCATCATTCCGGTGATTATAGAAGAGATAACGCTGTAGGACACTTCAGGATATGACCGTCTCGACGTATGTGGCGAGGAGAGATCCAGCAGCATTGAGTATGCGATTTCATGCAATCCATAGTTGTAATAGATTTCCGCTAAATAAGAACGTTCCTCTACATTGTTTCCGCCATGTTTGACTACATCGAGCAGCGCGGAATTCATCCGAACACCTTTCTTCACCAAACTGAAATATAAAGGCAAATAATGGGCTGAAGCGTAATATGCCGTATAAGGCGAACCATCCTGCATTATTGCTCCGTTAAAACGTCCTGCCTTCTCATTCCACCATTCTTGATTATATTTCTCGCGGATATGTGCAGCCTTTTGGGTATATTTATGTGAAAGATCTTGATGGCCGCGCAGCGTCTGGATTTGAGAATACGCGCGGTACCCGGCATAAAGCGCCGCCACGAGATCACCGCCCACAAGCGGATGAAGGCCGTCTTCCACATAAGAAGCAATCCCTCTTCGGCCGTAGTGGACATAATGTTCTGGCAGCCCGTCGCCATCTTTATCCCAACATCTAACATAGTCGGTTACCGAACGGTCATAAAAGTAGAGCATTTCGGGTTTTTCAATATAATCCTTATCTCCAGTCCACTGAAATTGCCGTAAACAACAGTCGACCAAATCGAAGTTAGCAGGCAAATTATACCAAAAGTCACCGTCATTTTCATAATCCACAGGTGCAGGAACTCCATCCTTTGTAATTTCCCAATAGGAGCACCAATCTCTGTCTGCGCTAATATGCCTGGCAAATTGGTATAGCATGTTCTTGTTATGTTCCCGCAATCCCAGCAAATGCGCTCCAGTGCTTTGATGAGCTACGTCACGCATACAAAATGCGTCCCTCCCGGGCAAAGCGGCCTCATACCATGGTCCGACCGGATCATCGGCATGGGCGTACAACAGGGCTTGCTTTTTAGCCCATTCAAAGGTTTCATTTAACTCGGAGCTGGAGGAATCGAAAGTGATATGGCCGATGGGCAGCGTATTCATTTATTACACCTCTCTTTTGATCAAGGCAAGACCGGCACCCGGAATCTGAAGGCTGTGAATGCCTGCGCTGAAGTTCATCTTGTAGGAATCGACCACGTCACCACGGACGTTGCGGATTTCTACTTCGGCCGCTCCCATATCTTCGGCGATCTCAAGAACCAGCCGCGCATGAAACGTGCCGTTCACGACAATAAGACTTTCCGGGACTTGAACTCCGACGCGGATCACCATATCATCATATGCGCATATAATCCGTTTCTCCGCCGTTTCCGCACAGACGGTAGCATACAGCGAGTCCGGTTTGCCCGGTTTAAATTCTCCTTCAATCAAGGCATCGCGGTGCTCATGCCAGAAAGACAACCAAAAGGATACCATTTCCAAATGCTCTGTCGGGATTTGGTCCAGCTTTACGGAAATTTGCGGTACGGAAAACAATATATTAATCAGCTGCAGCGCGGCGCTTTCCAATGGCTCATTCGGATTCCACATGATCATATCCGAATGGACCGCAGTGTCGCCGCTGAGAAGTCTGACATCTATCGTCCGAATACGATTCTCGACGGCATCGTTGGGGCAATCGGTAGCCCGAAGCATATTCCCGTATTTTTTCATCAATGGTCCGACATAGTTCTGGCGGAATTCAATCAGGATATCCGGTTTGATTGCCTTTAACCTTGTAATCACGTCGCTCATCAACCGGTCAACGGCTTCCGGTACGGAAGTAAAGTCCATCTCGGGATCCCTTTTGTCTTTGGTCTCTTCCGTCGCATAAAAGCTGTCCACGAAATCCAACTTAAATCCATCCAGATCCCAATCGCGAACGGCCTTTTCATAAAGTCCGATCGTATATTCGCGAACTTCGGGATATCTTGGATCAAGCACTCCGGCACCAAGATTTTCAAACACGGTCAACATTTTATGTTCAAACCGGTGCCAGGCATCGCTTTTCATTCCAACAAACGGTACGGAATACCATAACATGTATTTCAAGCCGATCGCATGCACGCGTTCGACATGGGCCCGCATATCGGCAATTTTCTCTGCGCAAACAAGCCAATCCCCGCAATACGAATACCCTCTGGCGTTATCGGAGGTTTGCCATCCGTCGTCGACAATGACCATCCTGCATCCAAGATCTTGTGCAAGGCGGCATTGCCTTTCAACTTCCTCGGGATTCAGTTTTTGATGGAAACTGTACCATGTGGAATATACGGGCAGCTTTGCCGCTTCCGGAACGGGTGCCGGTTCAAATCCCGGAAGGGATGCCCACCAGCGCTGTACTTCATTGAGACTTTCATAATAAGGTATATCTCTCGCATCCAGGCGAAGAACGGCTTCATACGTCCGGATCGGAGCCATCGGCTCCGTGAACAGCTTCACCGAACACTTGAATACCGACGTTTCCTCATGCACCCCCGCCAACATTCCAACCGCGTTTAACGCATCGGAATAGGCGAAAGTCAACCGGTTCCGGCCCATCGTATTAAACAGGCAGCCCACAGGAGCAGAATATGTTGCCTTAGAGACAAGCTCACGCTCCCAATCCACATGAAGGCGCCGATTCCGGTATGCGGCTGGATGCCAATAACCATGAATGTCAACAGCGGGAATATGCCATACGATTTCAACGGGCGACGGCTGCACTGGAGCATCCGCTTCCAAACGAATATGCAGCAGCTCGATACCGTCGCTGAAGTTTTGAGATGACAATGAAATTTGAAACGGATGATCCTCGCCAAGAACCGAAAATTGATATGTCCCGGTATTTAACCTGCTTTGTTCTATCTTGATTAGATTCACAGTAGTCCCCTCCATTTTTACACTTTTCTTCTTGATTTGATGTTTACTAGCCTTTCACGGCCCCCAGCGTGATGCCGCCGACAAAATATTTTTGCAAGAATGGATACACGCATGCGATCGGCAGCGTAACGACCATGGTTACGGCAGCACGCAGCGTATTGCTGGATATATTGCGATATTTCGAATAAGCCGCCTGCGCGTCCTGAATTTGCTGCAATGCCTCCACCTCAAGCAGAAGTTTGCGGAGATACGTTTGGAGAGTATCCCACTTCCCGTTCGAATTGTACAAAATTACGTCAAACCATGAATTCCAGTGGCCAACAGAGCTGAAAACGGCAATAGCGGCGAATACCGGCATGGAAATAGGGATCACGACATTGACATAAATGCGCAGTTCGGAAGCGCCGTCAATCCGCGCGGACTCGAACAACGACTCCGGCAAACCTTGCATGTATGATGCCATCAGAAGCATGTAATACGCATTGAGAAGGCCAGGTATCCAATATACGTTAAACGTATTGGTCAGCCCGAGATTAACCATCAGCAAATAAGTAGGAATCAACCCGCCGCCAAAATACATCGTGATCAGGAACAATATGCGCATGAATTTTCTTCCGGAAAAGTTGCGGATCGTAACGATGTACGCAAGAAGTCCGGTCATGAATACACAGGTGACGGTTCCAACAACTACACGTAAGACGGAAACCCATAAGCCTGAAAACAGCTTTTCGTTTTTCAGCAAGAACATATAGGAATCCAGCGAAAAAACCCGCGGAAAAAAGTAGATTCCGCCCCGAGCGGCATCCACTCCGTCATTCAGGGAGATCGCGAGCAAATTTACAAACGGATACAACATCAGAAACATAAACACAATCATAAATGCAATGTTAAACGCATCGAAAATACGACTGCCGATGCCGGGCTTTACTGTTGTCGGATTCACTGTTGTCCGCCTCCCTATAAAATCGAAGTATCCAGCGCTTTTTTACTGATACGGTTCGCAGTGAGCACTAGCACAAGCGAGATGACGCCCTTCAATAATCCGATCGCTGCGCCGTACGAATAATTGCCTAGCTGAATTCCGTACTTATAGGCATACGTATCGATAACTTCGTGATATTCCCTTGTTTGCGAGTTACCTATCAGCAGCTGCTGCTCGAAGCCTGCATTCAAAATGCCGCCGATCCCGAGAATAAACAACAATACGATGGTCGGACGAATGCTTGGCAGTATAATATGCCACACCATACCGAACCGCCCCAGACCGTCCACTTTACCCGCATCAAACAGTTCGGAATCCACGCCGGCGATCGCGGATAAGTATATAATCGTGGACCAACCGACATCCTTCCATATATTGGTTGTGGTCAGCACGCCCCAAAAGTACTTGCCTTCGCCCAGGAAGGCGATCGGTTTGTCGATAAAACCAAGCCTCATCAGCATGTCATTCACGAATCCTTCATTGCCCAACGTGGCAAACAAAATGCTGGCTACAACTACCCACGAAATAAAATGCGGCAAATACGATACCGTCTGAACAAAGCGTTTAAAGATTCTTCCCCGCAGTTCATTGAGCAGCAGGGCCAATACGATGGGCGCCGTAAAACCGAATACGATGCCGAGCCCGCTGATTGCCAGCGTATTGCGGAGCACATGCCAAAAATCGGGAGAGTGGAAAAATGTTTTAAAATGCAAAAAACCTACCCATTCACTCCCGAGTATCGGTTTGCCGGGAAAGTAGTTCATAAAAGCGATGATGATTCCATACATCGGCAGATAACAAAAGATAGCCACCCATATGATCATGGGAATGCTGATCAACCACAACTGGCGCTCCTTATATAAGGTCCGCTTGATAAGATCGAATCGCGATTTTCGTTGTGTTGGTGTATGTACGACTCCGGCGTTCATCCTGGCCACCCTCTTTCTAAAGTCAAAAATTTTCCGAAACGGGAGGAAGGCTTCCTTCCCCCCGGCTCATTTGCGTTATTTCCAGTTCTTCATGCGATCTTTATACACGTCGGATCTGTATTTCTCGATGTCATGCAGTCCAGCGCTATTCAGTTTTTCCTTCATATCATTAAAGTTTTTCGTCATCTCATCCTCCGTTTTGCTCATAACGGCTTTTGCCCACAGCGTTTCTAACTGGTCGTCGATTTGCTGCTTCGTGATGAGAAGCGGATCATTCGCCGGGATCGTAATCGAGCCCATCGAGTTATCGTAGATCGTATCCTTCAAGTTATCGTTCATGATTTTCTTCCACTTGGCTTCGTCGTTAAAGTTCTGGTCGAACCAGAGGGTACTCTTGCCGTCGTCTTTCATGGTCCCTTGGCCTTCAACCAACATCAGGTACACCTGACCCAGCATGTCGGTTTTTTCATAATTCCATGTCGCGTTAATGATCGCTTGCTTAGCTTCCTCTACCCAGCTCCATTTGCCATTTTCGAATTTCCAAACTGAATCAGGCTGGTTCGGGGCGCCCCAACCAATCAGACGTGTCCCCATGTCCGTAATCGAAAAGTTCATCCATTTCACGATATCCTCCGGATGTTTCGCCTTATCCGTAATAATCGTGAATGTACCGCCGCGTGCATTTTTAGGGGATAAGTAGGCTTTTTCTACACCAGCAGCTTTCAAGGCCACCTGCAAGTATCGCTGGTCTTCTTTCCAATCCTTATTCGTTTTCTGCCATACTTCATGCCCCGCGTTCCACGACTGCCACCACCATCCGATGTGTCCCATGATACGTTCAGAAGAGAATTTCGCCTTCCATTCATCGAATTTGTTAACGAACGTATCCGGATCAAGCAAGCCGTCACGGTAAATTTGATTCATGAATTTCGTCAGCTCGAGGCCTTCCTGCGTATTTACCCAATGAGTCATATCTCCTTCCGGACTGACTTTATAACCGTTCTGAAGCCCCCACATGCCGGCAAGCGTCGGTACCATATTCGTTGTAACGGGCGCTATTCCTGAAAGCGCATACGTTTTTTCGCCTTTTGCGTTCTTCGGATGCGCAGCCTGCATTTGCTTCAAAATGTCGTAATATTGCTCGGGCGTTTCAAATTTCGGCGATCCCATGGCCGTATACCAATCATTCCGAATATGGGCCGAAAAATCCGGGATCGGCAGCATTCCCCAAAACTTCGGCAGCATGTAAAGCTTGCCGTCTTGACTAAAATACGATTTGAACCATGGCTCCAGCTGAGACTTGATGTTGCCGCCGTACTTGTCCATATATTGTCCAATTTCCACTGCTTTGCCTTGGTTAACCCACTGCTGAGCCTGTGACTCGGTCAGATTCGTAATCACTTCCGGGTAATCGCCGCTTGCAAGCATGAGGTTCACTTTTTCCTTTTGGTCCACATCGTATACGATATTGTTCAGTTTTACATTAAATTTCTCGAGAATGTACTTCTGAAGCCCCGCCTGGTATTTGTTGACTTTATCCGGATTATCCTGTCCGGAATAGAAATTGATCTCGATCGTTTTTTCGGGAACCTCCCAACCGAATTCATTGACTTTTTTTTCAGTCTTCTGGCCCGTGTCGGTCTGCTTATCTCCATCTGCTTCCTGTTCCGGCTTTGATCCGCCGCATCCGGCAAGCGCTGACAATGAAAAAATAACGGTAAATAACAGCATCAAGGATTTCTTCACAAATGGACCTCCCTCAATTTGAATCCGCTTACAAAACTATTGTTAGAGTAAATATTACAACACAATTCATAGTACTCTGCTGACATCACCTCAGTTTATGAATGATCTAAATATCACTAAATTTACTAAATACAAAACCTTTATGTTGTATTATTTAGTAAATTTATTGAGGTTATTTTACCATCGTCATTTCGCATAATCAATAGAAATTATGGATAAATAAAAATAAAAAATCGTTGCTAAAGTTGGCATTGTTTTTGATAATACTATCGTTCAGATCTGGAAACGGTGCTCGGCATATCAATTTCAATATCTCCGTTTCGCAATATTTACTGAATTTAATGAATTTTATTTACTAAATATTATCGTTTCATTTTTTATTATGAAAGGCTTTATCTTGGCTCGTCGGTTTCTGTTTTCGCTCTCTCCAATTCATTAAAAAAGCAAAAAACCAACAATCGTTGGTTTTTTGTCTTCTTATTTTGTTTGCTTTATACAGGGGAATACCTAACCTCAGGAATTTTGAACCAGAGCTTTACTTTCTTATTGCAGCCTCGCATCGGCCCAATCCGCATGGTCGCTGTTGATGCCGTCGCCTGCGTCGGTTACCGTCAGCACCAATTCGTTCACACCGTTTACGCTGACGTCTATCGCTTGAGGGGAGCTGGCATTATTTATGATGCCGCTGTCGAATATTTTGCTGCCGTCAGCATCCTTTGCTTTGACGGTGAAGCTATAGGGTGTAGCTGAGGCTAGGAAGTAAAAAAACGCCGCTGAAGGTTAGTTCGATATCGTTCAGCATACTTCTCCGGCTATTCATCCATAACAAACCGACCAAAGGGCTGGAGAAATCAAAATACCCTATCACTAGCCACATTCAGAGTTACAACTCTCCTGTTCTTATGCCGCACTAGATGCAAGCACCGCTCTTTCGCTCACCGAATTGGATTGTCAAGAATAGGAAAGCAGTATCGGTGCAAAATGAGCGGCGACATCTTTGCATGATGCCGCCGCTCTAGTTCGAATAAATTATCACGTTATAACCGAAGGACTACGATCAGTTTATACACTGGCGATTCGGCCGACAGTCCATTCAAGCCCTTTGGAAACGACTGTCACGGCAATATTGCCGGGCGCTGAATGGGATTGCAGCAATACCGTTGCGATACCGGCTTCTGCACGAACCGGATTCTCACCAACAACGACTGCAGGGCCTTCAACCTTAAAGAGAACTTCGTTGCTAGCCGAAGGCACCACGGTGCCGTTAGCATCCAAAATCTCGGCATATGCAAAGACAAAATCGGAACCGTCGGCGGCAAGCGCTTTACCACTTATATCGAAACGAATGTTAAGTTTTTTCGGCTCCGTAGGAGTCTGCACCACGCATTCCGTTACTTCCTTACCGCCAATCCGTCCTATTGCTTTCAACTCGCCCGGTTCATACTTTACTTCGGTAAACGTAAACGGCGCACGCTCTAAATTACGGCAATTGCCTCCGTCATACGGGAATACCCTCATGTCACCAACATACGTTTTTCCTTGTACACCGTCATTCTTCCACTTATGCTGTTCTTCGTCAGTAAGCCAGTAATCCACTTCGTACCCCGTAATACGCTCGCCATATTCCGTATCCGGTCCTTGATCGGGCTTTCTTACGCCGACCGAATGCCCGTTTACGAAAAGCTCCACTTCATCGCAGTTAGAGAAAACGACAACCTTGGCCGGGGAGGTCCGTTCAGTCCAACGGTTTGCGATATATACCATCGGGCCACAGTCCACATGCTCATAAGCAATATCCGGTCTTCTTTGGCTCTGGTAAAAATAATAAACATATTTCGGCAAGCGGAACGTATCGAGTGCGCCGCATTCGGCTACCCACGGGTAACAGCCGCGATTATGATCGATACCGAGCCACGAGGCGTCGCCAAGCGACCAGCGGTTTCCGCGATTGCGGTTGAGCGACCATTGATAGTTCCACGCCTGCAGCAGCAGCTTCTCCTCGTCCGCACCGCGCGGTACCCGACTCGTACTCTCATGGCCGCCGAATTCGTAGTCTCCGTATTCCCGGTCGAATCCGCCTTTGTCCGGCAGGACTTCTTCGAGCGGCCGGCTTAAGTTATCATCGTTCCACATGGTATACGGCACGTCGAAATTGACATAAGCGGGATTTACCCGTCCAATCGTATCTCCGGATGTAAACATTTGATCCCCCGGGTATTCTTCGTGAGCAATCAGATGGCATTCGTGAAAAAATTCATCCGTCGCCCCTCTGCGACCAGGGTATGTTTCGTTCAGGCTAACCTCCCACATGATCACGCAGGGGCGATTCCGATCGCGCCGAATCATGTCGCGAATATTTTGCCGGACGATGTCCTGAAACTCCCCCTCCTCACAATATTGCCAGCCGGGAACCGGTTCGACAACCATAAGCCCCAGTTCGTCACACGCGTCAAGAAAAGCCGGCGATTGCGGATAATGACCGAGCCTTACGAAGTTGTACCCGCCTTCCTTCAGCTTCACTGCATCGCGATAATGGGCATTATTCGATGCCGCGTTGCCGATGTAAGGGAATTGCTGATGCCGGTTCGTTCCACGAATGACAAGCCGCTCGCCATTGATCGTAAATCCGCCCGATTTGCTAAACGAGATACTTCGGATGCCGATCCGGGTATACTTTTCGTCAGCGATCCGATCGCCATTCCAGATTTGAGTCCGCAAACTGTATAAATTAGGGCTGTACGGGTGCCAAAGCCGCGGATCCACCACCGTCAGCGATTGGGTGAACGCGTGATCGCAACCGGGGGCAACAGTTTCGGCCTGGCCTTCTGCCGATGCTGCCACCCGACCTTCCTGGTCAAAAAGCGATGTAACCACTTTTACGCGTTTTCCAGTGTCATGTTCGTTTACTACGTGAGTTTGCACTCGGACCGTTGCTGCCTCTTTCGATACATCATCATACCAGACGAAGACACCGCCACCCGCCTTGATTCCGGCATAAACCGCATCGGTGACGTGCAGTTTGTCTGTCACATGCAGATGCACGTTACGGTATAGCCCGACGAAGTAGGAAAAATCTAAGCTGGACAGCGGTTTTCCGGGAGGGATTTTCCCGTTATCCCGGTTGTCCAGCCGGACAGCAATGACATGGTCAACCCCAGTTTTAACGTCGTTGGTAATATCGATCGTAAACGGCAAATAACCGCCCTTATGGTTCATCTTATATTTTCCGTCGATCCATACATCAGCCACGTGCATAGCGGCTTCGAATTCGATAAACAGCTTTTTTTCCGCATCTTCCTCGGATACGGTAAAATGCTTGCGATACCAGCATATCCCTTGAAAATGCAGATCGACGTGAACCGTTTCGATTTGCGGCGTATGCGGTAAACAGACGGTTTCCCAATTTTCATCCGAAACATGCTTTTGCTCGGCTCCTGCCAGGTCATCGCGAATAAACTTCCAGTTGCTGTTAAAATTCAAAGTTTTTCTTCCCTCTGTATAGAAATTCATCATTTCTGCCTCCAAACCATTTTATTCCCTAATCGTTTAGCTCGCTTCCATTGCGTTCCAGATTTCCGTTTCCGGCTGCGGCAGGCCAAGCGCTTCCACCGCGGCTCTTGCCTGCTCTGAAAAATGCAGCCCCCACCGATCGAAAAACTCCAGCAGGTTACGGCCGCTCACCTTGGAAGTCATGAACACGAAAAGATCGACCTTCTGCGGTTCGTCATCTTCTTCGTCCATGGAAACCTGATCAAGCGGAAGCTCGCGGTAAGCGATATGTAAATCTGTGTAAAACTTCCATCCGAAGGCCATTTGCAGCTGCTTAATCATGACAAGTCGTTCGAAAAAGCCGACATCTTCAAAATTTTTGTTCGTATAATCGCTATTCGTAAATTCAAGCGCCCGATCGTAATACGTTTTGCCATCCTTGCCAGTTTCGAACAAACGGGAGCGGTTTCCGTACAACGACTGGATATGAATCGAATGCAGGTTGACGGTTACTTCGATGATCGGATCCCAGAACCAAGGGATTTGTTGGTAATTGTGCCCGAGCTCGTGCCAGAACCCCCAAGCATTCTTCTGAATCACGTCGACGTCGACTGCTTCTTGAGCAGTGACCCCTTCAAAGAACATGATCGGGTAACCGGAATGCATCCATCCCGCGCTAATCTGTATGTCAGCGACAAACCGCTGCGGATTATCCGGACTCCGATGTGGGAACGGCCGATCCGGCGCAACGCCGACAAGTCTGTCGTAGTGATCGGCGATTTCGTCCCATTTACGCATAAGCTGCTCCGGCCGGTCCAACTCGCGGATATTGTCTGCCGGCACAGTTACGATGATGCGATTGCTCTGCAGCTCGGCCCACGGCACTGGATAATGCCTGATCGTTTCGTTCCACTCCTGCTCGGTCGTTTGACCGAGCACGAAATACGGCGCACGTACTGCCCCGTGGATCGTCACATTTACTTTCGCGCCTGCCTTCGGCTTAGCCGGAATCAGGTAAATCAACCCGCCGTAAGGGCTGTTTATTCGATTGGTTCCCGGCTTTAGTCGCTGCCTCAGCGCAACGATCGGGGCTCGGTCCCATTTAGGGGTGTCGCACAAATTGTCCGTATGTACGCCGATTTGCACGTCCAAGTATTCAGTCCCTTCCGGCACATCCACCGTCACGACTTTACCTGCCGCTGCGTACAGTCCGGTGCTGCGCCAATTTAGGGGGGCGCTCAGCATGCGCATATAGCTTAAATCTAAGTAGCCGAAATCAATCTCAACAACTTGATCGTACACCGGCTTGGCCTGCTCTCCAACGCTCCGTGGGAATACGTCCACGTACGGCGATTTGACGTTGTCCGGATCAAGCGTAACTTGCTGGAACATATACGATAACACCGCCGCGGTATAAGGCTGCTTCGCTTTGTCGAACGGCATCGGCATCGGCTTCGCTTTTTTCGCCTCGTCCTGGATGACTTTCAGCAGCGGTGATTCCTCCGAAAGGGAACGAATCGTGCCTTCCACTATGGCAGTGATTACTCTGACTTTGTCCTCTACGCTTGCTCCTGGTTTGCCGACGTTCAGGTCATCGAACGAGAATTCGCCGCGTTCAATCGCCATCGCCTGGTCGAACAACTGCAGTGTGTGGGTAGCTTTTACCTGTTCGAACGTCTGCTCTGGCAGCGTATCGCCTGGCCGCACATACCACTGCGCGACGCTGTCCAGCAAACATAATCCAACCAGGTTCAGCAACTTTTGCAACGGATAATCACCCAAACGCACCGCACGGTCGTGAGCCCTGCTTTGAAAGGCTTCCGCCGGCGGGGAGCAGAGCAACCATCCTCTTTGCGCAACTACAACGCTGCCGCCCTGCTGGATATACGCTTCGAGAACGGGCACGTCGGCATCGTCGATGGATGCATCTACATATGCAACCGGATATTCTTTAGGATCTAGCGTAAAAGACGACCAGCGGTCGACTTTGACCAGCTCCACTGGAAACGAAGCACCTGCCGCAAGCGTGTCGGATGTTGTTGCAAGCTTCAGTGCTCCTTTGCCGTCTAGCGCATCTTGGTAAAGACTATCTGCTGCACCTCCATCTGCCCCCGTGCCTCTTTCCGTCAGCCAAAGCAATATGTTCCGCACAAGCAAACCGCATTCCGATTGCTCCGTTTCGAGCAAATTAAAATACAACTCGTTGCCGACAGCAACAACGCGCCCTTTGCCGTAACGAGCCGCTGCGATAATCGGGTTCGACTCAGGATTTATCCATACCGAAAATGCGGATTCTCCGATCGCAGTTACCCCGCCGCTTCTCACAAATGCGGGAAGTGCTGTAACATCACGATGGAAACGTTCGTAATCCTTTTGCTGGTCTACAAATATTGCGTTGGTTATGGTCATTTTGAACAGCCTCCTAGTTTAGATGAAATAGAGGAAGTGATCATGGTTCCCTTCACTTCCTCTTCATAACAATGATTTCGTTTATGTTATTGCCCGATTGATTTCAACAGGTCCGCTTTTTCCTTGGCAACCGCCTTATCAACATCGTCAGCAATTTGCTGCAGCGCCGCCCTTGAATCCTGGTTCGTTTTCATTGCTTTTTCAATACCCTTGTTCCATATTTTACTTGCTGTACCATCCAGGGCGGACGGGTAGTCCGGCGGAATTTTATCCACTAACGAAGCAAACAGCTCATTCGCTTTTTGCCCGCCTAAAAATGCATCCGTGCTATCGGCTATTTCAGGCAGCTTTAACGCCGGTTTAAACGCGGGAAGCGAGTTATACCTAATAAGTTCTTTTTGACCTTCAAGCGTCAGCAAAGTATATTCGACAAATGCCCACGCAGCCTCTTTGTTTTTGCTTTGCGAAGGAATGGCTAGAGCGGATCCTCCTCCAACCGAATACGTGTTCAGCGGTTGGCGACACGCGCGCCATCTGCCCGAATTGTCTTTGGAGTCGTCCTTAATGTAGTTCACATACCAGGAAGCGCTCCAAGTCATCGCCAGCTTGCCGTTGTTCATCGCCTGATTCCATGCGTCGCCGTTGAAATTGGCGGCAAGGCCGAGCTGCTTCACTTTTTTGGACAAATCCAGCCCTTGAATATACTTGTCGCCCGTACGATTGTAATTCAATTGGTTGTCGAAAAATCTGGAGTCGCTCAACATATCCAAAATTTCGGTATCATACTCAAGAATATATTTGCCCTGAGCCTTTAACGTCTGGGCCATATTCATGAAATTGTCCGGGTTCTCCATATAAGTGGCCAGCTCATCAGGATCGGAAGGGAATCCGTTCTCTTCGAAAATGTCGGCCCGGTAGTACATGACGCCCGGAGGAGCATCAACCGGAATCGCCATCAGCTTTTTGCCGTCTAGCGTGTGGAACTTCTTCCATACGTTCTCCGGAAAATTGCCTTCATACCGTTTTGCGTCGAACGGAGGCTGCAGCAAATCAACAAAAGCGTCGGTCGTATTAAACTTGCTGAAGTAGCTTTGCTCCAGCAAAACGACATCCGGCGCACCCGATCCGGCGGCAATCGCCGTTTTCAATTTGTCAGCGATTTCGTAAGTAGCGCCGTTTCTAAGATTTTTCACTTTAACGTTAGGGTATTTTTTATTAAAGCCTGCAATCACGTTTTCAAACGACTTGTCGGATTCTCCAAGATGATGCCAAAGTGTAATTTCGCCAGACAGTTCCGTATTGACTGTATCTGTTTTGGCTGCATCGCCGGGAGAGTTCGTATTAGCTGTTTTTGCGTCATCATCCTTCGAAGTTTGGTCATTTGTTTTTGCATTATCTACAGTATTTGTTTGCGCGCCCGTATCTTTATTTCCAGATACATTGCTAGTTCCACCGCATCCAGTTAATACGGTGACTAACGTTAAAACGAGAATGATTGTAACGAAAAACATCTTTTTCATTCAGTACCCTCCCATTTTTCAATTGATAACATATGTACCATGTTGAATCAGCAAATTGCTCTAGCCGAGCAGCTATTACCTCCCATTGGCGGTCGTGTAATAGCGGTTTCAATCGCCGGCGATCCCGGTTCGTTCAACACTTTCCACAAAATAACGCTGCGCAAACAGATATAGTGCCAAGATCGGCAATATCGACAGCAGCGCCCCTGCCATAACGCGATTCACCTTCGTCGGCGGTTCTCCGATGACCGATTTGGTTTCTGTGAGTTGTTTAGCCCCTTCGCCTTGTCCTTCTCCGTTCATCTTTGATAATTGCTGCGTCAAGTTAAACTTCTCCGAGTCCATCAAATACATCGTCGGCTCGTATGTATCGGTCCAATGCCATACGATCGAAAACAAAAATACGACAAGCATCGCCGGACGCGCGAGAGGAAACATGATGGAACGAAACGTACGGAATGCTCCCGCCCCGTCGATAAGCGCCGCTTCTTCCAGCTGGATCGGCAGCTTGCGGAAAAATTGGATGAAAATCAGAACGAACAACGCGCCCTTTAACCCGTGGCCGAACACCCCCGGCACTATAAACGGTAAGTAAGTATTCAACCAGCCCAGATTACTGAATTGCAAAAACAGCGGAACAATAATTGTTTGCGGTGGCACAAGGAATGTGAACAGTACGAGTGCAAGCCATAAACCACGGCCTGGAAAACGGAAACGGGCAAAGCCGTAGCCGATAACGGCGCAACTTACGACCTGTACGACGGCGCTGCCAAGCGAGATGATCGTACTGTTCATGAAGCTCCTCCAAAAATCAAGCTGCTGAAAGGCGTAAGCATAATTGGTAAACGACAGCTCCTTCGGAATCCATTTGACGGTCGCATCGGTAACGTCGCCGGCCTGCATAAGTGAGCTGCTGAAAATAAACAAAACCGGATAAATGAATACGAACGCGAGACTAAGCAATACCGAATAAATGAACAGCTGGGATATGAACGTCTTCGCCCGCCGTGCGGCCGCAAGGCGCAGTGGCGCCATGGCCGCCTCTTTGTCCGCCGCGATCCGTTTGAACGTGGCGACGTGCGTCGTGACCGTATCTCTGTTAATCGCCATACCGTTACCTCCTTTCTTCGGCCGAAGCACGACGGAATATCAAAAATACGGCGCCGATCACGAGAAAAATGAATACAAAATAAATCCAGCCGAGCGCGGAAGCGTAACCGTAATCGTTTTTATTGAACACGATGTATTGGATATAATCCATCACACTGTTGTCCACCTTCGTGAACGAGCTTACGATGCTGAACAGCGTATTGACGAGAATCATCGGCATGATCATCGGAAACGTCACCTTCCAGAAACTTTCCCAGGGGGTCGCCCCATCGCATTTCGCCGCTTCATACAACGTTGTGGAGATGCTCTGAAGGCCGGCTAGGAAAATCAGGATTTGGACGCCGGAATCCCACATGATAAGCGTGATTGCATCCATCATTTTCAACAGTGGGAACAAAATTTGCCCCGGCACGTAATCGATCAGCTTGCCGACAAGGTCCACCTGATCGAAGATCGGCAGCCTTGTCGCCCCTTCCCCCATTAGCTTCTTCAACACGGCCCCCGATGCAATGATGACAGGCAGGAAGAAAATACCGCGGAATGCGATACGGCCGAACAACTTGCGGTTTAGCAATAGGGCGCTGAACATCGCAAAGACGAGCGTAAGCGGGACTTGAATGACAATGTTCGTAAATGACGTGATGAGCTTCGGAACAAAGCTCGTATCAACTGTAAACGCGTTATTGTAATGCTTCAGCCCAACTTGGGTCGCTTCCAGACCACCCGACATGATTTTTAAATCCTGAAACGAGTACATCAGCGATTTGAACAGCGGAATAGCCATAAACAGGAAGAAGCCAACGATCCAAATCGATATGAATGAATATCCTTGAACGATATGCCGTGCTCTCATCGTAAGGCCGAGTCGTTTTTTCATCGTAAGCTTCATCCTTTCCGCACCAAGTAGTCATAAGGCTGGATGACATCGTCCCCGACGTGGGCCGTTTCGCTGTCGTAATTTACGGTAATCTGCACACCGTTCCCATACGTTGTCCGATACACGTAGGTGTCCAGCTGCTCATGGTCGGTTATCTCCTGTCCCTCCACCAAACCCAGCACCTCGTTTAGCTTCTTATATTGGTCGATTGACGGCTTCAGCCACTTGCCGTAGTTCGAGCTGAACAAGCCGTCGACCATCGTTCGTTTCAGCAGCGAGCTGTCCTCGTACGTCAGAAGGTAGCTTGGCATCGCTCCGTATTCGAGCAGCCGGAGATTCCATATGCGGGGATCGTCCTGCAAATTGGACGGAGCGCCGGTATAAGGAACAAGGCCGCGTACGGCAATTTGGTAGAAGGGAACGGAACCATCTTCGTAGACGTAATGGCTGGAATCCAGCGGGACACCGTCGATCCGGTCGACGTGGCCGAGCGCATAAGCGAAACCGTAGTCAACCGAGGCACGCCCTGTTTGTAAGCGCATCAAATCCATCGCCTTCGTCCACGTTTCGATTGTTTGCTTCCGGTTGAACGGAGTATCTGAGCTTTGATCCGAATACAGTGTATCGCCCATATACTGTAAATGGATGCCGCCTGCGCCAAGCTCGGCGAGTTTGCCTGCTTCTTTGGCGATATTCTTGTCATACACGCGGTCCGGCTTCAAATAATAAAACAGCTTCGAAGATGGTTGATTCGTCGTCACCCATGGATCTCTGACTTCCATAACTTCCTTGTTGAGTCCGCGAATCGAATCCCGTGAAGGTTTTAATGCATCGCTGCCCTCATAAGGCTTCACGTAATTCGTTTTCAAGTACAGCCGGATTCCTTTCGCCTTGGTGTAATCGGCCAGCGCTTCGAGGCCGCGGTTGCCGCCGAGATTACTTTCGGCCGGGAAATGATCCGGTGCGTTACCGTAAATGCCGTCTTTGGACCAGCCCTCGTAAGTGACCTCAAGCGAATCGATACCCGCTTGGGCATATCCATCCAAAATCTCTTTCGCCTGCTTGAACGTCGTCATCGAAACAAACGTACTGCCGATCATATCCTTGCGCAGCACACCTCCGAGCAGCTGCAGCTGGAAGGCAGGACGCTTGGTCTCAACTGGCTTAACACCTTTGACGCGAACCAAATAGTCACGGTAGGCATGTGCCATGCCGACATAATCCGCCTGCTCGCCCTCAAGTAGCACGAACCGTACGGCCCGGTCTCCGGGAATCATCTCCCGCTGCATGAGTGGAATTTCCCCGGAACTGCCGATAAACACGATGTCGCTGTTGCGATAAATCAATTCCGCCGAAATCCGATACAGCGGAATATTGCGTAGGCCGGTCGGCGTTCCGTTGATTTTGGCGTCCGCGTCGCCATCAGTTACGATTCCAAGAAAGGCGGTATCGTCCTTGTAAATGCCGAATACCGGCAGCGCTGCCGCTTCATGCGGGCCGTAGCTTTCGAGCTCGTTCTTGTTGTAGGTGACCTGCTTATACACGGTCGTCATAAAGGCGTAGTCTCCGCCGTAAATACGCTCGCTGTACGGTTCGAAATAAGTCTGATGGTTCGCTTTGAACTTGACGAGCGCTCCCGAACCGTCAGGAAGGAACATCGCGCCCTTGGACTGCTGAGGTGCTGCCCCGAAAAATGGAGCTGGCTCCAAGCTGATCAGCTTGGCTTTGCCCTGCTCATGGATCAATTGAAACGGAATGCGGACTTCAATCCCTTCGTCAAGCAGTTTATATTCCAGGGCAAAACCAATTTGAAGCTCCTTAAGCTCGTATTGCACCAACACCCCTTGATCGGTCGTTTTCACGGTCGTTTTTGTCCCCTTCTCCTTGGAAGGATACGTCTGGCGCACGTCTCCGCCTTCCGTATAGCGAATGTGAACCGGCGACTCGACAAACTTCTGATTGGCAGGGGGCATCTTTTTGTCGAGCGGCGGCACTCCCCATTCGTTGCCGCTGCGTTTGCCGACGAGACGTATTTGTCCTGTTTTTTCGTCAATATATAGCTTGAAGTTCGAATTTTCGGCAACCTTCTTCTTGGCCATTGTCTGCTTATAGGATATGGGATCAGCCGCAGTCTCTTCCGTCACCGCAACTGATTTCTCCGCTGCCGTCTGCTCTGTTGCTGTACCTGCTGTACCTGCACTTTGCATTGCCGCGGTTGACACAGCCTGGTCTGATCCCTGTCCCGCTGTATCGGAGGACGCCTGCTGCCCAGCCCCGCCGTCTTCCGCTTGCGAGAAATACGGGGAGGTTGACGTAAAGAACAGGATTGCTAAAACTGCGAGAACCGCTATTTTTTTGGCTTTATTCGTCATCGATTGTCCTCTCCTCCCTACAAGCGGTAATTGATTTCTTTATAAAGTCCGATCACGAATTGGATCGATTGGTTGATCAGCCCATACAAGAGCATCCCGATAAACCAAATGATGAACATGCCGATGATCGTCAGCAAAGTAATCCACAGCATTTTGCCGAACGTAAAATCGTGAATGATTTTGACCTGCAGCAGAATTAAGTAGACGACCCAAACGAATATGAACACTTCCAGCCCGTTATACATCATGGCTTCCGATTTGGCGAGAAGATTGCTGACTATCGCCACCGGCACGGACAAGGTGATATATGGTATCAACGTAAATGCGCTGCCTACGAAAATCTGTTTAAACTTGCCCTCTCCGTCCATGATGGAGCTGACACCCCAATTTGTGACCGACCAGGTCAGCCAAGGAACGACGATCCACGTCGATTCGATCAAAATCGAAATTTGGTAAGGCTCCCGCGTCTGGAACAAAAATCCGGAAAACGTCAAGGAGAGATAATGAGCCAAAATCGCCAGACCGATCATGACGAAAGCATAGTGCCATTTCGCCCGCTCCTGGATATCTTCGAAAAATGTGATCGGGTGAAGCAGCGCCAATTTTGCAAGTCGCACCGTATTCATGAAGCACTTCCCCCTTCGGATACCGCGATTTTTGATTTGCTGCGTTTGCTTCTCCATTTCCGGTACAAGCGGAATCCGATTTTGAGCAGGATGTAAAGCGCAACCGCACCGCCCGCGATCCAGGCAAAATGCTGCCGCATATAGTGCTTGCGGTATTCCAGAAACGCAGCTGAATAATCATCACGCGCTTTGGCTAGCTCGAAATAATCCATCGCTTCGCGGTATTGTCCGGATTTGTAAAGTGCCTTACCGATCGCCTTATAAGCCAAATCGTAGTTGCTGTTCATGTCCAGCACTTCCCGCCAAGGTTCGGCCGATTTCTCGTAATCTCCGTCCACGTATAAATTCGTCGCTTCGTGCACCTTGTCCGCGAAAGGCGTCGTACGAAAACGGTCGATCCGTCCGCGCGTCCGGTCTGCGATATAAATCGTGCCGTCCGACGTCTCCGAAATAGCGGATGGCGTCTTGAACAGCCCGTTTTGCTCGCCGATGCCACCGAAAATAAATAACAAATTACCGAGTTTGTCGTATTGGAACGCTCTGCCTGTCGTTTGATCCAACGCGGTAAACACGCCATTATCGTTCACAGTTACGTCAACAAACGTTGGAAACAATCTCTCCCAGTTACGGCGGGCCATATGATGATCCCCGTATTCGATGTCAGTCAGCGTATTGACGCCAACGGCACTCAGCCGCTTTACCTGACTTGTCGGAATGCCGAGCGTCGTCGTGTAGACGAATCCTTCCTGATCCTGGATCAGGTTCGAAAATTCCGGAGGCTTTTCGTTCGATAACTGCTCCTTCTGCTCTTGTGTGGCCATGAACTTGACGATCGTTTTTTCCCAGCTGAAGCCAAGCAGGTTGGCGCCAAAAAAACCTTTGAACGCTCCATTCGGATCGATCTGCAGCAAGCCTTGGTACGCTCCTTCACTAACGACGATCATATAATTCCGTTTATCGATGATGAGCTTGGAAGGCGAATAGACGAAATCCGTGCCAAGCAGCGGGCTTTGCGGGGGCCCAAATTCCTTGACGAACCTGCCCTCCCGGTCGAACGCGACGATCCGGTGATTCAGCGTATCGGCAACGAATACTTCGCCGTCTCCTGTGACATAAACGCCTTTCGGGCCGTTCAGCTGCCCTTTGCCTTCCGAATCGCCGTACATGCCGAGCAAACGCTTGCTCTTGTCGAAATGAACGACCCGATTATTGCCCCCGTCGACCGCATATATCGTATCGTCTTCTGCGACGAACAGATCCTCCGGCTCCTTGAACGGACCGGCGTCCCAGTCATAGCCGTCGATCGAATCCCGATACAAATATCCGTTGATCGAAACCGGCGTTTCCTCAGATTGATTATAGGTATAACCTTTATACGGGCTTTTGGCCGCAGCCTCATTCGGCAGCGCAAACATCGCCAGCATCACCAATATCAGAAGCGCGGCCATCGCTCGTTTCGAAGTCGATCGTTTCATGAAATCCGGCTCCTTACCCGTTAATCTTTTATGCCCGAATGGGCCATCGTCTCGAGAACCATGCGCTGCGAAATGACGAACATGACGATGCTCGGAATCACTGTGAGCAATGCCGCCGCCGCACCGGCTCCAGCTTGGGCGATCACTCCCGTCCCTCCGCTGATCGTAGATAACGCATACGGCAGCGTTTTCATACTTTCCGATGTCGTGAACAGCATCGCCGGCCCGGGATCGTTCCAGGTGCTGATGAAGCTGAGCAACACAACCGTAGACAAGGCGGGCTTCAGCATCGGCATGACGATCCTCCAGAAAATAACCCATTCCCTCGCGCCGTCGATTTTAGCCGCCTCCAGCAGCGCATCCGGGATTTGATCCAGGAACTGCTTCGTCAGGAACAAAAACACGGGCGCCGCCAAGCCGGGAACAATCATGGCCCAATACGTATTCATCAAACCGAGTTTGGTGATAACGAGATATTGAGGGATTTGCGTCACCGCCGGAGCGAACATCAGCGCAAGAATGATCATGGAAAAGATCTGTTTGCGAAACGGCATCTGATGCTTGCTTAGAGGATAAGCCGCCATCGCCGAGATGACGACTCCCAGACTGACAGAGGCGATCGTAATGAATAAGCTGTTAAAAATATACCGCGAAAACGGCACCGTAGACGCGCTCGTGATCATCAGCAGATCATTGAAATTTTTCAACGTCGGGTTGATGACGAAAAACCTAGGTGGGAATAAAAACAGCTCTTCCAGCGGCTTAAACGCGGTCGAAACGAGATAAACGAGTGGAGCCACCATCAGAATCGCGAAGCAAGACAGGAATAAATAAAGAATTACCCCTCCCCAGTCCACTCTTCTGCCTTTCACCATGGAACCCGATAAAATTGTCAACAACGATCACTCCTTGTTTCCAAGCCATTTGAAAATAAATCGGTTCAGACCAACCATCATGCAGAATAAGACAACAGCGATCGCCGATGCGTAGCCCATCTCAAAGCGGATAAACGCGTAATCGTGCAGGTGGGTCAAAATGGTATGTCCGGCATATAACGGGCTCGGCATACCCGCCAGCTCAACGCTGACGCTGAATACGTTGAGCGCTCCGACCACCTGCATGACCGCACCGAACAGGAGCTGCGGCTTCACCGCCGGAACCGTAATGTACCACAGCTCTTGCCATCGGTATTTGACGCCGTCAATGGCGCCTGCTTCGTACATATCGCGCGGTACGTTCTGCAACCCCGCCAGGAAGGCGAGAAAACCGATTCCCATACTCATCCAAAGCGAAACGATCATAATGATCGGCAGAATCGTATTGACGTCCTCCAGCCATTGCCACGGCTCATTGATCAAGCCAAGCTTCAGCAGCCAATAGTTTAGCAAGCCGTAGCGGTCGCCGGAGAACAAATACTGCCAGACGACGGTCATTGCGACTCCGCTTGCAATCGATGGCGTATAATAACACAGCGTATAGAAGAACCGGTATTTCTGTGGAATTTGACTGATCAGCCAAGCAAGCAAGAATGCCATAGCGTAACCAACCGGTCCGGTAACGACTGCGAATTTCAACGTATTCCCAAGCGCCGTCAGGAAGATGTCATCGTCAATGAACAGCAGCCGGTAATTCGATAGGCCAATCCATTTGGGGGGCTCCAAAATATTAAAATAAGTGAAGCTTAACCCAAATGCCGTCAGAACAGGAATGATCGTAAACACCAGAAACAGGATCATGAATGGAGCGAGAAAATAATACGATACCCTGTTTCGCACGATGTCCGTCCAAAGCCCCTTAAGCTTGGAGTCCGCCCTCAAGGGGCGTACCCGTTCGCTCGTTTTTGTCTCTACCGATATTTCACTCATCAGCTGCCGCCCCCTTTCCCGTCTCCTTCTTGTCCCTCTACGTCAAGCCCGAATTCCTCACGTTTCTTCCGCAGCTCTTTGTTAATTTCTTTAATGCCGTCTTCGACGGCTTCACGTACCGTTTTACCGTTCAGCACAATTTCGTTCCACATATTCGTAATATGGCGTGTCGTGAAATAAGCGCCAAGTACGATCTCGCGTTCCTTGAACCAATCCCACTGTTGCAGCACGGAATGAATATCCTGGGAAGACCATGGCAGCCGTTTAAGCGCCTCTACGTTCGCCGTGTTCCAGCGCGCTTCGACGCCGAGAACCGATTCAAGCTCCGAACCGAATTGCTCTTGCACGTCGGCGCTGGTCCACCATTTCAAATATTCCCAAGCTTCGTTTTTCATCTTCGTATCTTTGAATATAACCGCGGTTTGCGCAGCCCCCCCTGTTGAACGGTTGATTGTACCGTCTTTGCCCGGAATGCCTGGCATCGGCTTCATCTCCCACCATCCGGTCAACTCCGGCGCCGCCGTGGACAGCAAAATATACGTCGAGTAGTCCGCTATGCCGATCGGCATTTCACCGGTGCGGAATCGATTGTAAAAGTCCGCTTTTTTGTTGATTTTGTAGTTCGTAAACAAGTCCGTCCACATCTTCATCGCCTTTAGAGCTTCCGGCGTATCGAGCGCAGAATATTTGCCGTTCTCGCGGTAATATTCGCCGCCATTCTGGAACAAGAACGGGGTGAAGTCGTCCGGCGAGTGCCCGTAATAAAAGTCCATGCCGTTCTGTTGCAGGAGCGGAATCAAATCCATAATGTCCTGCCACGTCTCGGGCGCCTTCTTGACGCCAAGCTGCTGCAAAATGTCTTTGCGGTAAAACAGCATGCTGAAGTTTTGATTTTCCGGAAGTGCATAATGCCCGTTATTGAATTGGTACGGAATGAGCGCCCCTGGCCGGAACCGTCCAGCGATTTCGTTATAATCCGGGAACTCACCCAGGTTGACAACGGCGTTTCTGACCGCGTAATCGATCGGAATATCCGCTTGTACTCCAAGCGCAACGTCTGGTGCCATTCCGGCGGTGCTTGACAGCATGAGCAGATGCATCGCTCCGGCCGGAATGACATTGATGTTCACCTTAATTCCGGTTTGCGGCGTAAATTCCTCGTCCGTCATCCGCTTGATGATATTCGCCCATTCCCGTCCGCGGGCTACCCAGACGTTCAGCACTTTGTCTTGTTCGCTGTACCGATTCCCGATACCGCCGTAGTCTTTGCGGAACGAGAGTAGAAAATCGTTCACCGAATTCCAGCTTTGAGCAGCCCAGCCTATGTTCGCATCCGGCCACGGCTGATCCGGCGACTTTACGATAAAATAATCGAGCAGCAGCCCTTGTCCAGTAAGGGAGGTCATCCATGTCCCGAGCTCCGCCTGTTTGTCGGAGAACTGATCGAGCCTTGCCGTAATCGTCTCCGGTTTCTTGGCCAAATCAAGCAGTTGGTCGCATGCCATGCCGAGTGTACTGACCTGGGAGCTGTCCTCTTCAACCCCAAGCGAATAGAGCAGCATCATGCCGTCCTGGAGATCTTTCGCCATCAGATTCAGTCTCGGAATTAAGTTCGGGATGCTTTTCTTAAGCTCGTAATCGCGGTTTGGATCGGGATTCGTTCCTGTCACGAGATAAATTTCCCGCTGCAGCAGCGACATGTGCTGCGTTACCTGCTGGACGATTTCGAACACTTCACCGAGCGAGCCGATCTGCATTTCCATCCGAATGCGGTGCTTTCCCTGCTCCAGATAAAATTCATACGGCTGCTCCTTGCCCCCGAAACCGGCGATTTGCCATCCGCTGCCATAATCGAAGCTGACCGCGTTCATCTCAGCGAACGGAATTTTGCCATCGATCGAAACCTTCCTCTGTACCGGAATGCCATTCAAGTAAGGATTTGAATACCGGGCGCCAATGTTGTACAACCCCGATGCGGGAACGTCGATTTCCCATTCAGCCCATTGACCGCCTTTGCGCCAGCCCGAGCCCCCGAATACGTTCTGAACGCTCTTATTGCTGTCATACGGCTCGGATGCCGGATTGCGGTCCTCTATCCTGCGCAAGGTTGGGTCGGATTTCAGTACCGCTTGCTCCGCTTGAAATTTCAGCAGTTTGTCTTTCGATTCCTGGCGTCCTTGCTGCAAATCTTGCTTATGTACATCTGCATATGAAGGCAGCTTATCCGGAGAAAAGACGTGAATTTCCCCGATCGCCGCCGGCTCGCGAATCACCGTCAGCCGAATCGTATGTTTTCCTTGGGTTAAATAAAACCGCAAAGGTTCAGATACCTTACTCTCGGCATCTTGAAACTCCTGGAATTGCCAGCCCATGACCTCTTCCTGGCGCGGATTGAATTCATTGCCTTGATTGTCTTTCCACGGCTCTCCGGCTTCCTTCCACATCCGTTTGAAATCGATCATTTTGGCCTGGAAAAACGGATATTTGCCGTCGATTTGCAGGCTGCGCAGGATGGACGCCCTCTTGCCAGGGATCGCATAATAGGTCATGCCAATTTGGTAAAACCCATCCCGCGGAATGTCTAAGGTGTATTCAGCCCAGCTGTTTTCGTCATTTTGGACGAGTGCAGTTCCGGCACGGCCACCAATAGAATCCTGCTTGCTCACGCCAAAATCGCTAACTGCCGCGTAATCTGCGCCCTGAATGACGATGTTCACGTTTTCGGCATCCTGTTTTCCTTCACCTTTCATTTGCTTGATGTATTTCAAATAAGAAGGCTCCAGCTTCGACTTGATGTCTTCCCCAGCCAATATCGACTGTGTGTCGACATCGCTGTACTGGGGAATATCCGCGAGTGCCGTATAATCCGCTTTTCTTGAATAAAACCACCAGGTGAACAACGCAACAGCGATTACAACAAGCAATAGCTTCGGTATTTGTTTGCGAAATGTACGAACCACCGGATTCCCCCTCTTTGTGCCATACACAAAATTGTTTCGTAAAGCGCACATTCGTTAGTTTATTTGCACGAAAAATGCGCGCAAACGGCCGAGATGAGCATCAGGACATTAGCCACCTCATATATGTAAGCGGATACATGATATGCGATTATTCTCCCAAAATATCGTTGCTTATGCCATGCAAAAACCGCTCCACTTTTTGACCATTTGTATTCAGGAATGTATATGTGCATGGTTTAATAGGGGTACCGCCAGCAAAACGCAGATTTACAACGTTAAGGACTTGTGGACACAATAATAGCCGGTTTTCACCACGTTAAGGGTGTAACCGGCTTTATGCCACCCTTGGTTCAGCGGCCGCAATGATTCTAAGGTGGTTACTCCTTTAGAATCGAAGCGGATACTCTCCAAGAAAGTTGATATGCTCCCATCCCAATGGAGACATATGTTTTAATAAGTCTTCTCGCAACGCTTCTTTCAACAGGCAGATGGTGATGGCCAAGCCAAGTCATTGCCTCCTGCAACGCCGCTTCTCTGGAGACCTTCTCCACGCTCTCCCAATTGTGAACGACCGGGCTCATCGAGACAAAGACGAGATCGAAGGCTTGGTTATAACTCCATTATATACTACGATACGTAGTAATTGCCTAGGTAAGCCGGCTTGACATTCACTACATAGTGTAGTAACTTCTAATCACTACGTAGTGTAGTAATTAGAATTGTTATGGACGCATAACAAAGAGTAAAGAGGTGTGCACCGTGAAACATGTTCAAAAATTATCGGACACGGAAATGGAACTAATGGAGGTAATATGGGATTGTGAGCATCCAGTAACATCAACCGAATTATTGGGTATTTTCGCTCGTAAGGGTAAGGAATGGAAAGCACAAACGATCTCTACTTTTTTATCCCGGCTAGTTGAAAAAGGCGCTTTAATCGCTACGCGGCATGGCCGGACCAATTCCTATGTCCCCCGTCTTTCATCCGCAGACTACAAACTATGGGAAACACAAAACGTATTAAACGGGTTGTACCAGGGTTCAGTAAAAAATTTGATTTCCGCGCTATATGATGGTGATAAGCTATCGGATGATGACATTGCAGAACTGAAGCAATGGTTCTCGGAGAAGTAGGAGCTGCCTATGGGACATTTTTTCGAACTGCTTGTCACGCTTACGATTGCGGGTAGTACCGTCGTAAGTTGTATACTGTTGCTGCGATTCTTTTCACCAACCATATTTCCTGCAAAATGGCGTTACGTAATTGGAAAAATGGCCGTATGGCTTTATTTATTGCCTGTGGCCTTTGTTTTGAAGAAGCTCATGGAGCTTTTTACTTCAAAACCGATTTTGACCGTTCTTACGCCCGGAATGGCCTCTGCGCCTGTTCAAGAAGTATCGACTGAACGCATAACGGAGTGGGTTTCGGGACAGTCCATCTCCGCTGAAACGGCTTTGGTATTGTTGAGCTTATGGGGTGTTGGGGCTTTATCCTTTATAAGTTGGCAGGTCTATTGTTACTACAGATTCATCAAAAGAATCCAAAGTACAAACGTGCCTGTGCCCAAGGATGGTGAAGAAGCCAAACAACTTGCTTCCAGGAAACAAGCGCTTGGGATAAATGGAACCGTACAGCTTGCATTTAACTCTAATGTCAGAAGCCCCGTTCTTGTCGGGTTGCTGAAACCAACCATATTGATTCCCATGAGTAGTCAGGTGGATATGGACTTAGGCATGGTCATTCAACATGAACTTATTCACCTGAGACGAAAAGATTTATGGATAAAAATGCTCGTCGTGTGGATCAGCGCCTTACATTGGTTTAATCCCTTCGTTCACCTACTACGCAAGGACATCCATACATGGAGCGAGTTTTCCTGTGATGAAGAAGTCGTGAAAGAAATGTCTTATGCAGAACGGAAAAGATACGGTGAAACGATCCTGAACGTCATGATTGGTTCAAGGGGACTACCTGTCAGTTTTTGCTCTACTTTATCCGGTGACGGGAAACAATTGAAAAGGAGATTAATGATGATGCTTAATGTGAAAAAGCCGAAAAAGAAAACATTGTATCTTACGGTAACAGCTGTTTTTTTAGTTGCCGTAGCTAGCACATCAGCAGCGGTTTGGGCTTCCGGCAATGTACCCCCTGTAGCGGAGAGTAAAACTAACGATGCTGCAACTGCACCCCATGAGGAGAGTAAAACTAACGATGCTGCAACTGCACCCCATGAGGAGAGTAAAACTAACGATGCTGCAACTGCACCCCATGAGGAGAGTAAAACTAACGATGCTGCAACTGCGCCCCATGAGGAGAGTAAAACTAACGATACTGCAACTGCGCCCCATGAGGAGAGTAAAACTAACGATGCTGCAACTGCGCCCCATGAGGAGAGTAAAACTAACGATGCTGCAACTGCACCCCATGAGGAGAGTAAAACTAACGATGCTGCAACTGCGCCCCATGAGGAGAGTAAAACTAACGATACTGCAACTGCACCCCATGAGGAGAGTAAAACTAATGATGCTGCAACTGCACCCCATGAGAAGAGTAAAACTAACGATGCTGCAACTGCACCCTATGAAAATAAAACTAAGCGATGATTTCTCCAAGTATCTGGGGTAGTACCATTGTAGCTGTCACCATGGGCAAAGAGGATGTCATTAAATTGGAAATTTATTGATGACCTCGTTATATTCCTGTTGGGCATCGCCGGCTGCTATGTATAACCGAGACGTTGTGCTTTTATCCACATGCGAATGACCTGGGAGAAAGAGTTTTTCTCCCGCGCCCCGGCCGTATCTGATAAATATTTAAATTACTTAAGCTCTTCAAGGGGTCCCGTCATTTGACGGCTCCCCTTTATGGAGTATCATGAATAAAGAAAAAAATAGAGCAAGGTGAGAGTTTGCACCTTTGCTCTATTTTTCATTTGTACTGTTTCTCCATATTGTCGATAAAATCTTTTGCATCCTTTAAGCTCAAATGAGTTGCTACACGCAATTCTTTAATGGCCTTAATCTTTTTTTCTTCGGCGATTAAATTTAACAATCTTGCTTGCAGCTCCGGACTCAGCTCGAGCGGTTCGCTATTCGTGCGCAGATCCTGACGACGATATGGATCAGCACCGTTCTCACGGCTTTTGGAGCGGAGCAGCAGCAGAATAATGATGAGCAGTAAGGTAATGATGAGCAAATAAATCGTTTCCATCACTGTAACACTCCTTTGGTAAGTTGAACTACAAGTATATCAAATTATGCATGCCCTTATAAATGCTTTGATAGTTATGTTCTATACCAATAAGATTGGACGAATTGCTTGTTTTACATGGAGCTTGTTAAAGTTCCCTGCAGTTCAAATCATGGTTTGAAGCCTTATTTTAGATTATATCTTGAGGTTTACGCAACGTGATACTTTATACTTCACGTTGTAAGGCGTTCAATACTCATAATCCAAGGTAAGGGTGAGAAAATATGGCCAAAAATAAAGAAGTTAAACGAATCGTAAAACTGGAATTGGAAGCCGGAAAAGCGAATCCGGCAAGAGTAGGTAAGGATCTGGCGCCAACAGGTATAAATTTATTGCAGTTTTGTACGCAGTACAATGAAATGACCAAAGGCAAGCCGGGACTAGTGATCCCGGCCGAAATCAAGGTGTACGAAGATCGTTCGTTTGAAATTTTGTTGAAAACTCCGCCTGCTTCTTTCCTCCTGAAAAAGTTCGCCGGAGTAGATAAAGGTGCTGCAAAACCCGGAAGAATGGTAGTTGGCTCTATCACGCAGGAGCAACTTCGGCAAATTGCGGAAATTAAATTGCCGGATCTGAACACGACCAGTCTAGAGAGCGCTATGAAAATTATCGCTGGTACGGCCAAAAATATGGGCATCCGTATCGATGGATAAAGGAGAGGTTTGGTTGGTTGAGGAGAATCAACTATTCACGACGCGTCAGTTGTCGGAATGGACAGGCGTTTCTGTCCGTAAGATCAGATGGTTCGATAAAACACAATTATTGAAGCCTTACGAACGCAATTCATCGAACTATCGGTTGTACAGAAAACAGGAACTGATTACCTTGCTGATCATCATTTTCCTGCAGTTTTTCGGTTTTTCCTTTAAGGAAATTCGAACGATACTGAAATCCCCCTCGTTTGACGCGGCCGAAGTCCTGGCTGTCCAAGCCCGTGTAATAGATCGCGGGATTGATCAATTAATCGATGTGTCCGGTATTTTGAACTGTATCTCCTCATCAATTAACAAAAGTCAGCCGGTGGACATCGCAGAAATCGCAAAGCCATTCGCAATTATTACTGAATACGATCCGAAAAGTTGGTTTAAGCTGTTCGTTTGAGGGCTTCGCGGGAAGCTGCACTAACTTGCAGGGGATTTAAGGCGGATTAAAAGCAAAATAGCTCACATCTTGATAACAAGGTGTGGGCTATTTGACGCTTACTATTAAAGTTACAAATTGTCAATCTACCCTAAAACTAAAGAGAGGGAATGACCCCCTCTCTTTTTGACGTGCTTTAACCATGCAATACTATTTGATAAGACGAGCATTTACCCATTCGGGACAGAAAACCAATCAATGTCGCTGAGATACGTTGAAACAGGTTATGGTGTTATTGGATCGGTTTCAAAGATTTTAATCTCACTTGCAGATGCAAAACCATTTGTTCCACCACCTTGAGGTACTTCAAGTCGAACATATTTAGCAAGAGTAGGTGTAAAAGTTGCTGTCTTTTCTGTATTGTCCTTTGCCCAAGTACCTGTAGCAACCTCATTGAAGGATACCCCATCAAGACTAGTTAGGATTCTATAATTTGTAATAATGCCATTTTCTCCACTTTGTCGTGGTAGATAGGTTAGTTTGGTGAATGTTGAGGGATTTAGGTACTTTGCTGTAATATTGTAAGGAAACTGATTTGGTTTACTCCATTCACTGTGCCACATAGTATTTGTATCTCCGTCAAATGCATATGCTGCGGCATTATTACTACTTGATGTCTCTTCGCTATTTGTTGTTGCAGCAATGATACCCCCAATACCTTTTACCGTATCCATTCCATCAGTCGGTTTAATGATGTTATAGTCTGACCCAAACCAGATTGGTGCAGTTAGAAGAGGTAAATTCAATGATTTAATCTTGTTTCGTGTTTCTTCTGTTGCAGTCAAACCCCATTTATCAAAGAAAGGCGTCAAGTCATAGTGAGCTACTTTTGAAGTGCTTAGAATAAATGCCTGTTTTTTCTGATCATCAGTAGTTGGCAGATCAGCTTCTGCCATCTCACGATATAATCGATGTAACTCTGGGTAGAAGTTATCCCCAAAAGCAAGATTAAGTTGCCACAACATTTCTAATTTTGAATTAGAGTCTGCAAAATTCTTGGTTGGCTGATCTACAAACGTGAAAGCAGCTAAGTACTCGCCTTGTGACCTTGCAGGTTCAGTAGGTTTAAGAACCTTCTTAGCGGCTATAGAATATATATTTACATTCACCTCGGTCATCCCATCCCAATTCCAAGGTGCTTGTTGTCTCAAATGACCTGCCTCATGATACTGCCCCCAACCCGTTCTTGTAAGGTCTAAAGTATCGGCACTTGCTCCAGTATCTTTAGGCATAATTGCCCCATCCCAATTTGCATATGCGTACGCTCCTGGTATGGTGTTTTCTGATTCAACAAAGCCAATCAAATGCTTATCTAACCGATGTCTAGGATCAGAATCAGAACTAGATAGTCCAGATATTTGATCCTGTGCTGTAATAAACTTATCATAAGTCTGTAAAACAGGAATTGGGTCTTGATTCAAGATATGATCTTTAGCAGTAGCATAATAGAAGACAAAGAGAGCTCTTTCTGATTGAAGAACAACAGAAGGTGCATTAGGATAAGCATTCATCATTGCCTGCCAATCCTCTTTTGTATTCTTGCCTAATACAAAGAATGGAACCGGACTCCCCCCACTCACTACATTTACATTAATACTACCTTCATTGTTGCTGTTATCAAAAAACAACAAACCGCCATTTGGTGAGGAAATTGTGTTTTTACCTGCTTTTAATGGATAACTAATCGCCCACTCTTTATCATGACGATGTACCCCAATAACCGCTGTAATTGGTTTGTTACCTGAGACTACAATCTCAATTTGTTCATTGGCTTTTGCATATAAACCTGTTGGCTGATATATTTTTCGAGCATTTATGAATCTACGCTCTCGCTCGCCTTCCGCCCATATATCTCCAAGCGCTTTTACTTTAAAATTTCGCTGAACAACAAGGTTACTTTGCTGTGTAATGGCTGTCTCTGAAGTTTGGGCTAGTACCCCGGATGGCGGGACAACTACTACAACTGCTGTTACCACCATTAGAGATAAAACCTGAAGTGACTTCTTAAGTTTTCTCATCATATCCTCCTAAAAAATAGATTTATGCATAGCCAGCATTTAAATGCTGGCATATCCATCTTGGTAAGCATTAAATAGATTTCAGGCTAATATGACACAGGCTTAGTCTAAAACTTGTTTTCAATATCACGCGTCAAATTAACTACTTTGGTCTAACCGCAAACGGCCGAGATGAGCGTCAGGTCATGAACCATCTCATTTTATGTAAGCGGATACATGACATGCGATTATTCTCCCAAAATATCGTTGCTTATGCCATACAAAAATCGCTCCTCTTTTTGACCATTTGTATTCAGGAATGTCAATGCATGGTATAATATCCCAAACCCATCATACAGGAGTTGAGGCGATGAGAATTTTCATCAAGTTTCCTGATCTGACGAGTACGCTATACATACGAAGCTCTCATGTAATTGTCCTGGAGCCTGGATATTTTTACCCTAACGAGCATCATCCCCTCTTTGAGCTCAATTATTGCTGGGCCGGGGAAACAACGGTTTGGATTCAGGAGAAGCCTTGCCGGTTAAAAGCGGGCGATTGGCTGCTGATCAAATCCGGTCTCAATCACCGCACGATGAACCAATCTGGTTCACCTTCAACGCTTGTTGTCATCCACTTCGATATCGACGATCCGATAATCAGGAAAACATTAACTTCCTCCGTCTCGGACATGGTATCGAAGGAGACGGCCGAACGGACCCTGCTCCCCCAATTTCTTGATCAACTTGAAGTGGTCGTCCAAAACATCCTTATACAAGCGCCTAAAACTCAAAGTTCTTTGTCGATACATACATCCAGCAGCGATAACCTCAGCCTTCAAGCGATCGTCCTTCTCATCTTGAAGGAAATCATGAGCATTTTCGAACAGGATAACAAGGAACAGCAAGAGCGGCTTCAGCGGGAGTCAAGCCCATTAGATGTTGAGCTAGCCCACAAAATCGCGGAATGGTTAAACAATTCCGTCTATACTGTCGTCTCCGTTCAAGATATTGCCGACAACGTCGGTTTAAGCAGAGGGCAATGTACAAAAGTGTTTACAAAAATCTATGGCGTCTCTCCCAGACAATACCTCACGTCGCTAAAGCTGACCAAGGCGAAAGAGATGCTCATCGATTCGGATATGACTATCGAGGTCATTGCTGAGAGGCTCGGGTTCTCGTCATTAAGTCATTTCAGCAGGCAGTTCAAGCGTTGGACCGGCACTTCGCCTCAGCAGTTCAGACCTAAATATCGTTTATCGTTGTAAAATTCAGGTCCATTTCATTAGGAAAGGGATTGTCTTGCAACTTCAAACATCTTGTCCGGGGTTTCCCCGAAATTGAATAGGCTCTCGGAAGGTGAAAACTCAAAGCCAAAATTCTCTGTTAAGGAATTTCCCTTTCTTTTAGTAGCATTGGCGCTTTCAAAGTAGCTTTTGTGAAAGCAAAAAGGGCGGAAGCTTGATGCTCACGCCCTTTTTCGCTATTTATCATTATCTCTTTACTTCATTTTTGACCGAAGTCGGACAGCCTTCCACGTGCCCACAAGCCTAGAATTTCAATCAAAATTATTTATCCAAGAATAGCACTTTCGCGAAGAGTAACGACCAGCTCTTTGGCATCATGCAGCTCCAGCAGCACGAGCTCGTTCTCTCCTTTGCGGAGGAGAGGGCCAGGGATGTACAACGTTTTTTGCGGACCTACCGTTTCCCAATATCGGCCAAGGTTGAAGCCGTTGATATACGCAACGCCTTTGTTCCAGCCTTTCAGTTCGAGGAATGTATCGGCTATCTCATCCACTTGGAACGTCCCTTTGTAGAAGGCCGGCTTGTCATCACGTTTCACTGCCGCTAGGGTATATTCCAGTTTCGACAAATCTTCCATTGGCAGCGTATGGATTGTCCAATGGTACAGGAACTGCGCCCCAAAGCGAATTCCTTCCGTAATCCCTTTCATGTCTCGCAAGTGTGGACCGTAGTTGGTCCGTCCCATATTTTCGACGAGCACGCTTAAGGTTACGCCTTCCGGCGGGATACTGAACTTAATTGGCTCCGCGTCTTTGTTCCAACGCTCAACGACGCCTTTAAATTCACCGTTGACAAAGATCTGCGCACGGTCACGCACATGCTGCAGATTCAGCTTCGTTTCTTCCCGTGGTCCTGAGATCCGAGTTGTATACAGGATGAACCCGTAGTTCTGTCCCAGCAGCTCCATAGGGTCTGGGCATGTTCTCTGAACCGGCGTAGAAAGTTTGTCAAGAGAATCGAACAGCAGCGCTTGCTGTGTCATGTTTACCTGTCCATACGCTTTCTTCGCAATGGGTTCCGGAAGCTCGAGCAGACCGAGATCAACGTATTTGGACAAGACCTCGCGCACAGCATGGAACTTGTCCGTCAAATCTCCGGATTCGCTGACTGGTACATCGTAGTCGTAGCTTGTAATTGTCGGCATATATGTACCGTCGTCGTTCGCGCCGCTCCAGAAGCCGAAATTCGTTCCGCCGTGGAACATATAGAAGTTAACCGATGCATTCATCGCCAGCATTTCATCGAATACTTTTGCCACATCGGCAGCATCGCGGGTATGATGCTGCTCGAACCAATGGTCGAACCAGCCGTTCCAATATTCCATACACATGATCGGACCTTCCGGCTGGTAAATACGCAGTTCAGCGAATGCTTCCTGCGGCCGCGAACCAAAATTGACAGTCTCGAGCACCCCCGGCACCATGCCGCCTTGCAGCATAAAGTCTCCTGGTCCATCGGAGGTGAATAGCAGCACGTCGATACCGCGTTTGATTTTGCTCTCTCTTAAATATTCAAGATACTGCGTGTCATTGCCATAGCTACCGTATTCGTTCTCGATTTGCATCGCGATGATCGGTCCGCCGTTTGTACAGAGCAGCGGAACCAGCTTCGGCATCAACACGTCGTAGTAGGCGTCAATTTTGTCAAGAAACGGCCGGTGGTAACAGCGAAGACGCATCCCGGGATCAGCCAGCAGCCAAGCCGGCAATCCGCCGAACTCCCACTCTGCGCAAATGTACGGACTCGGGCGAACGATGACATGCAACCCAAGCTCGCCTGTAGTCTCGATAAACTTGACGATGTCAGCGATACCCTCGAAGTTGAACTGGCCTTCATTTGGTTCGTGCAAGTTCCACGGAACATAAGTTTCGACCGTATTGAAGCCGCAGGCCTTCAGCTTCACCAGACGATCCCGCCAATACTCGGGAACGACGCGAAAATAATGGATTGCGCCTGAAATGATTCTGATCGGTTCGCCATTAAATACAAATTGGTTTCCTTCCACAGCAAAAATAGACATAAAATGATTAACCCTCCGTATATCTATGAATTTAAATTTGTATGAATAGGTCAGATCAAGTGCTCATCGACAGTCATGTTGAACATATTGTTCATTAAACGACAATGAGGCTTTTAACTGACATCACTTTGAACAGACAACTCCCGGTATAAAGGAATGACGATCCGAACCGTCGTCCCCCTACCCAACTCGCTTTCAATTGTTACACCAAACGATTCTCCGAATTGCAGCTTGATCCTCTCATTCACATTCCGGATCCCATAACCAATACTCTGATCCTTAGATCCCAAAATTTTACTCATCGTTTCCTCGCTCATCCCGACTCCGTTATCAATGACTTTCATCACGATGGTCCCTTCCTCCTGATGGGCAACGATCCGGATATGAAGGGGCTCTTCAAACATGGCATGCTTCAAAGCGTTTTCAACAAACGGCTGCAAAATCAGTTTCACTGTATCATATTCCAAGACAGAGAAATGAATATCAAAGCTAACGTCAAGCCTGTCCACATGCTTTATCTTTTGAATGCCAATATAAGATCGGACCTGCTGGATTTCCTCGCGAATCGGGATGATCGACCTCCCCTGATTTAACGTCAGACGGTAGAACGTTGCCAGCTCGCTAACCATTTGGTGCAGCTTCTCCGTTTTTCCTAAGCGGGCTAGCCTGCTTATCGAAGATAACGTATTGTACAGAAAGTGCGGATTAATTTGTGCCTGAAGCGCATCCAGCTCGGCTTCTTTCTTCTGCAAGTTGGTAACATAGACCTCCTGGATGAGGTCTTCTATATTCTCGGCCATCTCATTGAACGCAACAGCAATTTGCGCGAACTCATCCGAGCCGGTATATTGGATTCGCTTCGCGAAATTCCCATCCTGAAATGCTCTGAGGGAACGGGCAATCCTGTAGATTTGCTTCGAAAATGTATTGGAAACAATCGCGCCGATCGCCACGAGTATCAAAAAACTCGCACCACAGATGAGCAATGTCATATTTCTTACTTTCTGCGCAGCATGTTCCAGCTCCTGAAGCGGAACAAGTGCCATAATCCGAAAGTTGATGCCTTCGATGGACTCATGAATCTGCATGTAAGCTTCCGCCTTCGCCTTCCAATCTTGCGGGAGCGGATTGCTCCTTTTCTCGTAAACGGTTTCATTCTGCTCGTTGATTACTGCAAAATACCCGGGAATGCCGTCTTCGCTGTCGCTATAATTCAGGTTTCCGAATAAATCATCCATTTTGACGGTAATCCGCATCGTACCAATTGGCTGAATGGTCCGGAAGTCCATCATTTTCCTAAGCCAAGAAACATTCCCAAACTTCGAATCCGAACCAATCTGCATCCATATGGAGTCTACAGGCATGTCGTCAAATCTCCTCACCCAATCCAACTGCTCGATTTGATGGTAATGAATCAGATTATACCGTTTGCCATTCAAGAGCGGGTCCTCGCCGGTCTCTGTATCATAAATTTCTGGTAAGGTTTCATTATGCAAAAACAATTCAATCACGACGTTATTCGAGGACAAGTTCAATGCTGATTCCAGCTTTGGAATGATCTTTTCCTTAACGGTCTGATAACTTTCCAAGGGCTCATACCGTTTGTTTAATGCCTGCTGCAGCGATTGGTCCAGATAAAGCTGATTATCGACCTGTTCTACCGTTTTCATTCTTCCCTCGATGTTATCGCGAACCTGCTTCAACGTGCTTGTGACATTTTGTATGGTCTGTTCTTTCACATATTGTACGGAAGTATAATACGCATAATAACCGATAGAAATGACAGGAACGATGACCAGCAGTACATAAGAAGCCATTAATTTATATCCGAAGGAGAAACGTTTCATTTGCTGCCCTGACCTTGCTTACGGTAATCGGCCGGCGGAAGGCCGAAACTCTGTTTGAAATGCCTGCTGAACATGGTCAGATTCTGATATCCTACGAGATGGGCCGCTTCAAATATTTTCAACTTCGGATCCTGAAGAAACTGACGAGCTTTTTCCATGCGTTTCCTCGTTACGAAGTCACCGAATTGTTCATCGGTTACCTCTTTAAACAAATATCCCAAATAGTTGGGCGAAAATCCGAACACCTTTGCTACATTCCGCAGTTGCAGTGAAGTCTCAAGATTCGCTTCAACATATCTTTCAATTTCATCAATCAGCTTTCGGTTCGGATTTTTCCTTTTGTTATGCAGATGCTCGGAAACTTCATACACTTGCCTGCGCAGCCATGACTTGATATCGTCAATCGTTTCAAAATCATAAAGCACGTTCAAATTTTTCAAGTCGATGCTGAGTAAATCATACAAACTGACGTTCAGCGACTGCAGGAAAAAATCAGTCTTTGAAATCGCATACAAGGCGAAGTTGTAAGCAGACAGCTTGTCCTTAAGACTTTGCACCAATATGAATAGCTGTTCCAGGCTGTCATGAATGAGGACTGGGTCGTAATTGACGGTGGCCGCGAACATTTTCTCCATGATTTGCTCAAGGTCCAGCGATTGTTTGACGATTTCACCCTCCGTCTGTTCCATCGTAATTACCCGGCATTTGCCGATAAACATTTTCGTTGCAAGCGCCTCACTGGCTTTTAGATAAGAGTGAGGAGCATCTTGCAGGGAATCGACCGTTGAACCAAGTCCAACCGTGATGGTCAAGTTGGAATGGCTGCGGACATGATCAACCAAAGTCTGCATCGTTTCCGCAGGATCGAGTTCGCAGCCTCCCATAACAATAACGATCTTATCATCTCCCGTCTTGCAATAAATCCCCAGTTGCCTTACTTGAATAAAATCGCTGATCAAGCGAAATACATGATCAATAGCAAATCTCCGCTGATCGTCTGAAAACGCCTTCAATTTCCACGCCATATCGTCCAATTCAATAATGCTGACGCAGCATTGTCCGCCATGCCAGAAGAAGCCCCATTGTTCAAGAAAACGGTAGAGCTTACTGTATTCGATCGTTCCCCGCAGCCACTGATACATCATTTCATTTTGCAGCAGCGGAATTGATGAGTCCATTTCCTCTTCCTTTTTCATTTGTTCCCGTTCGTATTTCAATTGTTCTCTGACAAGCTGCAATGTGTTTAGCAGCTCTTGATCATCCACTGGTTTTAGAATGTAGGAACTGGCATTCATTGTGATCGCTTTTTTCGCATATTGAAAATCGTCATAAGCGCTAATAAAAATAATTTTCAGATGGGGAAACAAGCTTCTTGCCTGCTCGGCCAGCTCCAATCCGGACATCATCGGCATTTGAATGTCGGTGATCAGAATATCCACATGCTTTTCCTGCAACAGGTTCAAGGCGGCCCCTCCCCCATGCACGGTTCCAACGATGACCATGTCAAGCTGTTCCCATGGCGTAAAACGTTGCAATACTTCCAAGTCCAACTGTTCATCGTCTACAAGCAATACGTTATTCATAGCAATCAGTCCTTATATGAATGAATGAGTATTCAAATTATAGCATTGCTCTTCCATTCGACAAACCTAAAGTCATTTGTAAATCCTCTTCATTCAGATCTAAATGAACACATACTTTTGTATGGAATTAGTCTTGATCAGAAACGGTTTCAGACTTCACTTCATCACTCCACTCACTATAACCAGCAAAGTTTTTAGCCCTTATCCTTACCGTATGGCTGGAGCGCGGCGCAAGACCTGTTTGCGAGAAATCACTAGTAACATTACTTATCACTCTGTCATCAAACATCATGTCGTATTGTAGTGCTCCTGGTGAATCATCCCATTTAATATTTAGAATGGATGCATTTTCAGCCACAACAGTCAAATTTTCTGGAATGGGAGATATTTGAGGGAATTCTCCTGAACCAAACATAAACCAGTTCAGTTTGCACATATTGTGACATGCACCATGAAACACAAGATATACCTTTTGGATTCCAGCAACTTTTTTAGTAAGGTCACTCTTCACATTGACATACTGATCGATATCACCCGTATTTGGAATATGAAGTGTACTTATTAACTCGCCATTCATGCGATCAAGTCTAACTTCAATCGTGCCTCCTGTTAAGGAACTTGCTACTCGCACATTAAACCATGCTGCATCACCAGCACCGAAATCAACTTGATCATACTGCAGCCAATCTCCGTCTTTAAGATTCGATATACTTAAATTATAGTCACAGTTCGGATCATCACATGTCCATTCTGTTTTTGAGTTGATTTGCAGTTCCTTATCTGAAACAAACTTTTGATCGTCATAGCGCTCAGCATCAATTTTTCTATTTAATCCAAAGAGGTTACCCTGATGTTCTGTCGTTGTCAGTTCAAAGGAATCAACATCTACATATCCACCAAGCTTTATTGTTGCATAATTGAAAATACCAAATCGCATTCCGACATAGGTTCCGTAACGCATATCGTATCTTCCGCCAAGTCTAGTAAAGTGAATACCATCTAGACTATATGAGAACTCCATTCGATATTCATGTCTTGGAGTCTCAGCTCTCAACCACACATCTATAATCCCTGCAGATAGACTCATGGATGCATGTTCTGTCAAATTATCATGAATAACGATCGATTTATGACCATCCACATTTTTGATCCCGATGAAGGTAAAACCTTTTTGTATTAAACATAGACCTGCCGTATCGCCATCGGCCATAAAACTCACATCTAGCTTAACAGTCCCTATACAATCAGGACCCACTACCCTCTGTGTAAGCGTATTTCTTGCGTAGGTTAAGTTATTTGTTACGCTTGAAGTTTTAAGTCTCATATACCCTGGTCTTTCATCGAGACACCATTTCCCATTATCCGGATTGTGATTCCATTGCCATTGCAACCCGAGCTTATTCGTGCTAAAGTCATCCGAAGCTTGCAGCGCTTTGGGTTGGGCAGGCTCTAAATTGGGAATATTAGGCTTTCGATGTGTAACAACAGCCTTCTCCCCATCTACCTGCCCCATGTATGGCCAACCATTCTTCCATGTCACGGGCTGCAGTGTAGGAACTCTTCCCAGTTTGGATCTATCTTGGAATATGATTGCCCACCATTCTGAAGCCCCATTTTCCTGAGGAACATCGACAATCCCTCCCTGATGAATGCCGTTCCCCCAGAAGTTCATGAAGCTTGTCATGATATCTTCCACTTCATAAGGTCCATTGGCTAAGTCCTTTGTTCGAATGGCAACTTCTTTTTTGGAACCATGCTTCCAAATTGGCGTTGTTAGAATATAGTAGAAGCCATTGATTTTATATACATGTGCGCCTTCATTATATCCATTGTAACGATGACCAGGGCATGGATAAGAATAGATCTTCTTACCGTTTCTTCTGGCACCAGGTTCTCTCTTGGATAGGATCGATAGCTGCCCTGTTTCATCGTCTACGATCTCTAACTCACTAAGATAGAGTTCTCCTTGACCATGTACGACATAGATTTTTCCATCATCGTCAAAAAATAACCCTGGATCATAAAGTTCATCTTCCAGTTTAAACAGTGTCCAAGGCCCTTTCGCACAATATGCAATACTTACATATGCGGTATCATCATTGATATTAAACATGAGGTAAAATTTACCGTTGTGATACCGTAAGCTTGTTGCCCATGGACCTTCATCGTACACATCGCCGTTGATAAGGTCGTATCTGTCGCCTTCCATTCGATCTACGGCATAACTTTCATATTCCCAATTCACTAAGTCTTTGGAACTCATAATGGGACACCCCGGAAATAAATGCATGCTTGTTGAAGACATGTAGTATGTGTCACCAACTCTGATAACATCATTATCCGGATAGTCGCCCCACATTATTGGATTAGTATAGGTACCATTTCCATTGTCAGCAATCCATCCATACGTAGATGTACATGTAGGAGTCGTAATATCCGTAACTTTTCTTCTCATCGTTCAAAGTACCTCCAATTTTATAAGGAATCATTACATAGTTCAATAAGAGTTGGCAATCAGTCCTTATAAAAAAATGAAGTTATCTGCTGTTCATTTTATTCTTCGATGCGCAGTCTAATCATCAGATGCATCCCTACAGTTCTCAACTAAACTTGGACAAGTAGCTTCTTATAGAAATCATCAAGCTCGATCGATTGGCCATTATTTAATCGGGACTGTTCCGCTGCAAACGCCATAAGATGGCTGCGGACCGAAGCCGATGCGGACGTTAGGCCCTCGCTACCATTGTAGCCGCACACTTCCTTCAGGAAGCTCCGAACAATGCCGCTGTCTCCGCCCCCATGCCCCGACGTCTGCTCTGGGATTTGAATCTCAGTGTTTTCGTGGGTAACGAAATCCATAACCTTGATTTTGCCTTCCTCGCCGCGAATTTCACCCTTTGTACCCATAATCTGAATGCGCCGTTCCTGATGTCGAGTAAATCCGCACATACTGAATGTTGCAGTTGCACCGCCTGTGAATTCCATGTTGACGACTTGATGGTCCACTACATTGTTATCGCTCTTGTAGACACAACGACCGTAATTTGTTTCCTTTAAGCCCTTCACAATGTTTTCCCGCGTAAGATCTTCGGTAAAATGCCGCGCCCAAGCTTGCCCTTCGCCTAAGTAGAAGCGTGGCGCCGAATATGGACAACTAGCTTCAATTGCACAGCCGATGCAAGTACAAACCAATTTCATAACAGCCGAAATACTTCCAAATCCAAAAATTGAAAGAGTATACTATAAAGGTATATTCTTTCATTTTCACAAACCTGAAGTTATTTGCCGTTCACTTTACTCAGATTATCCTGCCACTTCTTCTTTACAAACTCGAGCACTTTAGGAAAGCCGGCTTTATTCATGTCTTCGTTCGCCTTGTTCAGAATCGATACCACTTCCTCGTCGCTCTTGGCATAAATCATTTTGGAAAAAGCTTCATCAAAAATATCCTTCACCGACTGCTGGATAATGCCTTCATCCGAATCCCCTTGCGGGTCTGTATTCGCAAAAGGCGTAATGTCCATCGACGTCTTCCAAGCGACATTCACCTGAGCCATCGTTTGGAAATCCCGCTCCGCCTCAGGGAGAAGGTTTTCTCTGGCCACTTTGGCATTGTCGACCCATGTCGCATTTCCGGCCATTATATTATCGGCAATTTGCAGCTTGTCCAGTTCGGCTTTGTCCATCGATTTATATTTATCGTTAGGCAACGGAAATCCATTCTCGTCCTTTTTATCCCAAAGGAATCCCGGGGGTCCGAAGAAGAGAACTGCTTGCCCCTCGTCGCTTGTAGCCCAATCGAGGTACGCAAAAATACGTTCAGGATCCTTCGCATTCTTTGTAATGACGATTTTCCCTCCGCCTTCTCTGCCGGTATAGTTAGGATAAATTTTGTTCTTGTCCAAACCTTCTTTGTGTACTGGCCAAATAAATTCGTAACCACCTTCAGGATCTTGGGCGCGGAGGGTCGAATTCGGAACGCGGGCTCTTCCCGATAAGTTCACATTTAGGGCAACAGCTACTCTTCCTTGACTTAGTTTCTCTATCATTTGATCAGACTTTTGTGTAAACACATCCTGTGTCATCAGCTTGTCGCGATATAATCGGCTGGCAAACAGAATGAACTCTTTGAAAGCTGGGTCTTCTGTAATCGGCTTCACCATGTCGCCGTCTGGATAGAACATTCTGCTCACAAAATACGGCGGGGTGTTTTCTTTAAATGCTGAGTACAACATCTTGATATCGTAAGGACCGCCGACTTCAAGTGGAATCACATTCGGATATTTTGCTTTGACTGCTCTCAGGTAGTTCTCTAGATCCGTTGTTGTCTCCAGCTTCGGCGAACCCATCTCTTTGTAGATTTTTCGGTTTACAGCATAACCGCCGTTTCCGTTTAGATGATCACCACCGACATACCAGTCTGGAACCATATACAATTTACCGTCATCCGAACGGTTGACATTAAGGATCATATCGCCAGCAGATTTCTTGAGATTCGGATATTTATCAAGGTACGAATCAAGTTCCACCACTTGGCCTTCGCTGATCAGCCGGTCGAGCTCCGGTCCCGGTCCAAGCGCAATCACGTCAGGCAGCTCACCGCTCGCATACATCGCGTTGAATCGTTGCTTTGCATTGCCGTTTGTCGGAAGATAATCAACCGTTACCTTCTTGTTTTCCTGAATCCACTTGGTGGTTACCGTCTCTCCCCAAGCAGCAGGCTGCCATCCGTCGTCAAAGTTGTACATCGTAAACTTAAGCGGCTGATCCTTGCTTGCAGCTTCCCCTGCATTCCCATTCTGTTCTGCTGCTTTCTTCTCGTCTTTGTCGCTTCCGCAGCCAGCTAGCAGTGTACTGCAAGTTAGAACCGCGGTCAGCATACAGGTCAGCCATTTTTTCTTATTCATTGCATCGATTACCCCTCTCGTACAATCTCTTTATGTTATCGCCTCGCAGGCGCATAACATCTACCTATTCTTTCAATGAGCCGACAAGTACCCCTTTAACAAAATACTTCTGAACGAATGGATATACCATAACAATCGGTATAGTTGCTACCATCGTTGTCGCCATCACGATTGATTTATGCGTGACGCTCTGCGCGTTCTGCAGAAATTCCTGTTTAGTTGCACTGATCGTCGTTGAGGCTTCGAATGACAAGATCGATTGTATCGTTTGATTAAGAATCACTTGTAATGGCAGCAGCTTCTGATTCGAAATATAGATCGATGCGTCAAACCATGCGTTCCAGTGACCTACCGCAGTGAACAGCGATAACGTCGCGATGACTGGTCCCGATACCGGCAAAACGATTCGGAAAAACGTATTCATATGATTGCATCCATCAATTCTGGCCGATTCCTCCAGTCCATCTGGGAGTCCTAGGAAAAAGGTACGAAAGATGATCATATTCCAGACGCTGATGAGACCGGGTATAATCATCACCCAGAACGTGTCCATCAAGTGAATATCCTTGATTAACAGATAACTTGGGATAAGACCGCCGCTGAAGTACATCGTAATGACGCAAAGGATCATATAGAACTTTTTGCCGACCAATCCACGCCTCGACATCCCGTACGCAAACATGGAGGTAAATAGAATGGATAAGACCGTCCCTGTAACTGTTCTAGCAACCGTGACCCATAAAGCGTTAATTAATCGTGCGTCCTTGAAAACATATTTGTAGTTCTGTAGTGTAAATTCTCTTGGCCATAGGGTAACGCCCCCAGTCGCCGTATCATTTCCAGCATTGAAGGAAATAACCAATGAATTCCAGAATGGATACAAAGTGACAACGGCAAGCAACAACAAGATGGTATATACCACGATATCGATTATATTATCTTCGAGTGAACGTTTCACAAGCTGCCTCCTTTCATGATGCCGTTACCATAAGCTGGAGTTCCCCAGTTTTCTGGCGATCCAGTTCGCGATCACAAGCATACCGACACTGATCACGCCCTTGAACAAACCAGCTGCCGTCGCATATGAGAAACGATAGTTTTCGATCCCGACACGATAGACATACGTATCGATCGTTTCCGCCACCGGCCGGAGTACGACGTTCTGGCCCTGATTGGTAAGCAGCAATATTTCTTCAAAGCCCGCATTCAAGATTTGTCCAACCTGCAAAATGAGGAAAATGATGATCACAGGTGCTATTGACGGAATGGTAATGGATATCAACTTCCGCATCCGTCCAGCGCCATCAATCGAAGCCGCCTCATACATGTGGGGATCAACTCCCGTAATGGCCGCCAAATATACGATTGCACCAAAGCCAATTTCTTTCCAGATCCCTGATGAGATCAGAATCCCCCAGAAGTAATCGGGAATGGATAACCAATGAACAGGCTCATCGATGATGCCAAGCTTCTGCAGCAGGATGTTCACACTGCCACTATCTACTGACAACAAAGAGATGACGAATCCTGACACGATGACCCATGAAATGAAATGGGGCAAATAACTGACCGTCTGAACGAATCGCTTGAAGAACGCGTTTTTTACTTCATTCAGCATCAAGGCAAGAATGATTGGTGCAGGGAACGCGATGAACAGCTTCAGAAGGCTGATCACGATCGTATTCCGCATAATCTGCCAAAATTCCGGTGCGTTAAAAAACATCTTGAAGTGCTTGAAACCTACCCACCCGCTTCCGAAAAAACCTTTCGCCGGACTATAGTCCTGGAACGCTGTGAGAATCCCCCACATGGGGATATACGAAAATATGATGATCATAATGATCGCAGGGATAACCATAATCTGTAGATCCCACTGGCGAATAAATCGTTTGGCTAACCGGTTCCCCTCCTAGTTTCCTTCCTGATTGCTCTCTTAAAACGAAATTGCAGCCGTACACAAGGCTGAAAAATACGCATCCTATCAACGAAAAGCGGATTCTATCAATCAAGTTGATGATTACGATGTGATTGTCAACTTGTGGGTAGCAGATTTCAGCCCTCTTGCATGGCAAGTGACGTTCACTTTACCCGGTATCGGACGCGACTTTAGCAATACCGTCGCGATGCCCGCTTCCGCCTGAACCGGATTCTCACCCACGATGACAGCGGGACCTTCAACTTCAAAAGTCACTTCATGATTGGCTGAGACCACGACAGTGCCATTGACATCCTGTATTTCGGCGTAAGCGAAGACAAAATCCGATCCGTCTGCCACAAGTTCCCTGCCGCTTTTATCGATCCGAATAGAGAGCCTTTCAGGTTCAAGCGGGGTACGTACGTTGAACTCGGCCTTATCCACGCCTGCGATTCGTCCGATCGCTTTCAGTTCACCGGGCTCATACACAACTCCTTCGAAAGTAAACGGCGCCCTATCCAGATTACGACAATTCCCACCATCATACGTAGACACCATCAGGCTGCCGGCATCGGTTCTAGACTCCATGGTACCTTCTTTCCACTTATGCTGTTCCTCGTCGGTCAGCCAGTAATCGACTTCATAACCTGTGATGCGCTCACCATATTCCGTGTCGGGTCCTTGATCAGGCTTTTGTAAGCCTACCGATTTACCGTTCACAAACAATTCGACTTCATCACAGTTTGAATAAACGACTATCTTGGCCGGTGAGACTCGTTCCGTCCACTCATTCGCGATGAAGGCCATGGGTCCGCTATCGATTTGCTCGTGAATCACATCGGGCTTTCTCTGACTCTGAAAGAAGTAATATACGTATTTAGGTAAGCGGAAGGTATCCAAGGCTCCGCATTCCGCCACCCAGGGATAACATCCCCGATTATGATCAATACCGACCCACGAGGCGTCCCCTAGTGACCAGCGGTTGCTGCGGTTCCGATTCAACGACCATTGATAATTCCACGCTTGCAGCAGCAGCTTCTTCTCTCCAGCGCCTCGAGGTACGCGGCTAGTACTCTCATGACCGCCAAATTCATAATCCCCGTACTCCCTGTCAAATCCTGCCTTGTCTGGCAGAACATCCTCCAACGGGCGGGACATGGTGCTATCTTCCCAGATCGTATAAGGCACATCGAAATTGACGTAAGCGGGGTTTTCCCTTCCGATCGTATCTCCCGACGTGTTCATTTGGTCTCCCGGATATTCTTCATGGGCAATCAGATGGCATTCGTGGAAAAATTCATCTGTTGCGCCTCCACGTTTGTTGTACGTTTCATTCAAGCTGACCTCCCACATGATCATACACGGATGATTACGGTCGCGGCGGATCATATCCCGAATATTTTGCTTGGCGATCTCTTGAAATTCTCCCAATGCGCAATACTGCCAGCCAGGAACCGGCTCAACGGTCATCAGTCCGAGCTCATCACATGCGTCCAAGAAAGCCGGAGATTGTGGATAATGGCCGAGCCGTACGAAATTGAATCCGCCTTCTTTCAACTTTACCGCATCGCGGTATTGGGCATTGTTCGAAGCAGCATTTCCGATATAAGGATATTGCTGATGGCGATTCGTCCCGCGGATGACCAACCTTTCCCCATTGATCATAAAACCGTTCGCCTTGGTGAACGAAATCGTGCGGATTCCGATGCGGGTGCGAAGTTCATCAACTTTTCTGCATTCACCATCGATAATCTCCGTCAACAAGGTGTACAAATATGGATGATCCGGGTGCCAAAGGTGAGGATCTGTAAGCGTAATCATTTGTGTGAATGTGTAATCACGGCCAGCCTGAACGCTCTCGATCATACTTTCGGTCGTCCCCACGATTGTTCCTTGCTTGTTCAGGATCGTTGATACGACTTTGACATCCTTGACCTGATCGTGATCATTCAGCACATGAGTCTGAACTTCGAGCGTTGCAGATGCTTTCGAGACGTTGGAATATTTGACGAAGATTCCGCCTCCCGCCTGCTTGCCCGCATATACCGCATCCGTCACGTGAAGTTTCTCCATGATATGAAGCTTCACATTGCGATACAATCCGCCGAAATATGAAAAATCGAGGCTCTCCAGCGGCTTGCCAGGCGGTATGGAACCGTTGTTGCGATTATCGAGCCGAATAGCAATCACATTCTCCGCCCCGAACTCTATATCTTCGGAGATGTCGATCATAAACGGCAAATAACCACCTTTATGAACCAGCTTTGATTCCCCATTCATCCATACATGGGCTTCATGCATCGCTGCTTCGAATTCGATGAAAATCTTCTTTCCTTTCCACGTTTCATCCGCAAGGAAGCGCTTGCGATACCAGCAAAAACCTTGATAGTGCAGATCAATATGAAGGGGTTCTATTTGAGGCGTATGCGGCAAATAAACGCATTCCCATTCATCGTCGGGCGTGTGCCTCATTTCAGCCCCCATTGTATCCCCGAGAAGAAACTTCCAGTCTTTGTTAAAATTCAATGTACTTCTACTGAGATTCGAATATTGCATCATCATTAGCCCCCTTAATTAATCCATATTTTATCGTTTATCAACCTGCAAAAATACTTCATTTAGCAACGATTTCTGCACTCTATCAACGAACTCCACGACTAAGAAGCAAGCGGATTTAAATCGCTTAAAAATGCTGATTAGTAACATTCACAGCTATTTACTTGGCTGGTAATACGAAATGAAAGTTTTACATTATAAAAAGCACCTGAGTTTGAATTACAGTCAAGTGCTTGCATTCCTCATGCCAATTGCCGGGACACGGTGCCGTGCCACTCTTCGTTAACCTTTCCGGTAGCGATAAAATCTCTTTCATCCTCGGGGTGTTCTCGGCTGGTCCCTTCACCTTTTCAATATATATTTCGCTAAATACAATAATTATTTATTGATTTACGATAAATTCCGTGATAATCTGTTACCAACATTCAATTGTGAGGTGTTCTATGAAACAAGGCAAAACTACTTTCCTGAAGTTGGCTGTTGTGACTCTTGGCATTATTGCTCTTCTGTCCTGTATATTCTGGTTGCCGGAGTATTCCAGAAATTCAGTAGAGACGAATCCTGATTACACTTATTTGAGATATCCTTTGCTTATTTTCGTGTATATTACAGCGGTACCGTTTTATATGGCTTTATATCAGGCTTTAAAACTATTGCAATATATCGAAAGCAAAAATGCTTTCTCTGAATTGGCGGTAGAGTCTTTGAAACACATAAGATACTGTGCCATTGCGATCATCACGCTATATGTAATAGGTTTAATATTCCTGTGGTTCCTGAACGATTTGCATTCTTCAATCGCAATGATGGGAGCAGTCGTCATCTTCGCAACTTCGGCAGTCGCGGTTTTTGCAGCTGTTCTACAGGAATTATTAAAAAATGCACTTGAAATCAAATCAGAAAATGATTTGACGATCTGAGGTGCTTATATGGCGATCATAATCAATATCGATGTCATGTTGGCTAAAAGGAAAATGAGCGTTACGGAGCTTTCGGAGAAAGTGGGACTGACCATGGCGAATATCTCCATACTGAAAAACGGAAAAGCGAAGGCGATTCGCCTATCTACTTTGGATAAAATATGCGAAGTGCTGGATTGCCAACCCGGGGATATACTGGAGTATTCAAAAGATTCGACAACAAATGAATAACAAAGTAGAGCCAAAGAATTGAAGGTAAAGAAATATTTTCTAAACATTTATATGGAGGTTGTGATCAATATGAAATTAAAATATCTTCCAGCATTATTGTTATTTATTGTAGGAATAGGCTGTTTAATTGCCCATAGTATTATCGGTGCCAAAATCGGTTCAGACGGTATTCTTATCGAACCCTTTTTTCTTCTCCCGGTAGGATACTTACTTGCGGCTCTCGGTATAATAATCGGACTTACAGTCGGTATTGTGTCGTTTTCCCGTAAGACTAAAAAGTCTTTTAAATGATTATGGAATTTAGCTTGGGAGGCGCGAATGCAAATAGAACAACCAAAGAGGATTGGATCAAGCAAGCGGCGCCGAATTCTTTGTGGGGAAGCACTCATGCAATTACTTCATTTCGGGTACCAACAGGCGATGAGCTGCATATTCCCAGTGACGATATTCGGAACGTTGGCTATCTCTAAATGGCTTAACGTCCCGTTTATCTACAGGTACGATCTCATTTTGCTGGTGCTGATTGCCGTGCAGTACTTGATGTACCGCAGCGGATTGGAGACGCTTGACGAAATCAAGGTCATTTGCGTGTTTCATATCATCGGTCTGGCTCTGGAACTTTATAAAGTGCAAATGGGCTCTTGGTCATACCCTGAAGAGGGGTATAGCAAATTGTTCGGGGTTCCTTTATACAGCGGTTTTATGTACGCAAGTGTGGCGAGTTACATGTGCCAAGTGTGGAGGCGGCTCAAGATGGATATGACCGGCTGGCCGGGAATGGTCCCTGCCTCCGCGCTTGGAGCTGCGATATACTTAAACTTTTTCACTCACCACTTTATCCCTGATTTTCGCTGGTGGCTCATGACGCTCGTGGCTATTGTTTTTTGGAAAACTTGGATTCATTACACTGTTCGTACAAAGACTTACCGGATGCCGCTAACGATTGCCTTCTTGCTCGTTGGCTTTTTCATATGGTTGGCAGAAAACATCGCAACATTTTTCGGCGCCTGGAAATATCCCAACCAACAAGAAATATGGCAGCCCGTCGGCTTTGGCAAAATCAGCTCATGGTTCCTGCTCGTCATCATCAGCGTCATTATTGTGGCGCAATTGAAGTTCGTGAAAGCGGGTAAACACAAGACATAGGAATTCGGTTTATGGAACACGAAAACAGTCGTTACGCTTAAAAAACATATGTTACCGAAGCGTGCATGAGAGCAGTTATCTGCTACACGTACTGAGTTCGTATGCGCTGGAATGTTCGCTTCTTGTAACGATTATCATGTCAATCAAACAAAGTTCCTTAGAAGATTTGATGTATTGCGCTTTAAAACTTGGAACGCACTTAATAGCTTTCTTAGTGTTGGTGGCGGACACACATGATTTTGGAAATCTCCACGTGTATCCGCCACCTTTATTACGACAAATGATTCCAACTTGCCAAGAGAAAACATTTGTCGTTTGAACGATGTACGGGTAGCTCCGTGCGAAGGTTACCTGCAAAATTTATCTCTTAAAGCCAGCGTATATTTGACAGATTGCTCGACACCTTTTGCCTGATCTTCAATCATCTCCTCCAAAAGCTCCTGCGGCGGATCATAGTAATCAAGCGGCTTGATGACAGACAAGTCGTACGGAGGTGATTCGACTTTGAACGCACCTTCGCCAACAGCGAACACACCGCCTGTTCCCGGGTCCCTTTTGAAGGAAGTCGCATAAGGAAAGCACATTTCTACATTAATACGTGTCAACGTCGATTGCTCAACAAGAATTTGAAAGATCTTCTCCAAGTCGATGTTGCCAGTCCCTACAGGAACGCCGCATACCCGATAATCGTCCCCGTCATGAACGATAATATGGTCTTTGAAATGGGTTGTGAATGCATAAGGCGCCAATCTTTTGACAGCTTCAACCGGGTCTTCCCATGCCATCATGCTGTTTCCGATATCGCAATGCGCACGTACCCAAGGGCTATCGACTTCCTCAATGATACGAATGACCTCGCTCGTCAGCTCTTCCTCATGATTTTCTACAGCAAGTTTTATTCTGTATTTTTGCAGTAAAGGAATAATTCGCCGGATGTTATCGGGAGCTTGCTTCAGTCTTTCTGGATCATATGTGCCAAGGCAAGTATAGGTTCGGATAACATCGGCACCGATTTGGTGGGCGACCTCAATGACTTGCTTCAAATGCGCCGGATCCGTGCCATTCGTGTCAATTTCAGCGAAGAATCCGTATTTCTGAATTTCCGCCTTCACCTTTTCTAAATATTCTGGTTCAAACGATGCAAGCGTACCCCACCCGGGCAGATCCGGCCATTTCACGATATTGATCATGACTCCGTCCAAGCCCAGCTCTGCCGTTTTTTTGATAAATTGAAAAATATCCATTCTACCTGTCATAAACTGCAGATGATAGCTCTCAGTCTCCAAACCAATCTTCATGTTATTCTCTCCTTCAAGAATCCAATGACATATAGTCTGGCTGCCGTCTTAATAGCAAATTCCTGCTCGTACATACGTTCCAACTGTACTTCACTTTCCGCTAGTCATTTTGCCAGATGAATCGTCCGTCTGCCTGAACGATGTCGGCAACCGTGGGGATCACAAAATCGGCATCCTGCAATTCAGACATGCCGCTCGCGCCTGATAGCACGCCAATCGCAAGACCGGCTGCACTATTTCTGGCAAACCGGATATCCGTCACGGTATCGCCTGCAACCGCTACTTCTTCCGCACTCATACTGCCAACCTCGCAGAAAGCTTGAAGCATGCACGGACTTGGCTTCTTCTCGTAGCAATCCGATGTGCCAATAAAATCGAAATAATCAGCGATTCCCGCAAGTTCCAAGAAAAATTCCGTCGATTCGAGGTCATCCGCTGTTGCAATGCCGAGTTTCAACCCATGGCGGCGAAGCTGCCCTAGCAAAAAGTGCAAATCCGCTGTTGGCTTTAAATTATGCCGATTGGACAACGTCAATTGGTGAAGCTTCCTGGTCAGCCAGTCCTCAAGATGTTCCAGTTTCTCCGGATTCACCTGCTTATCCCGCAGTATGCGAACGAACGCTTCTGACATCTCCTGAGTCGTGCCCGCTGCAAGTATCCCTGCCGGATCGATATTATCTCCATGCAGACCAATGGCTTCAAGCAAACTTGCCTTGGTTGAAGGATCATCTTTTAAGCACACTTCCTCAACCAGTAGATCGGTAATTTGCGTCCCTACCGGGAACCAACCGGAATAGAAGTCCATTAATGTACCATCTTTGTCAAACAAAATGCCTTTGATTTGCTGCAACACTATTCACCCATTCTGTTGATTTCTGTTTGTTAATTATGTTCACTCTGCCGCTTTGTCGTCCGCGTTGATCCAATCGATATTTTCCAGATACGGCTTCCATGATGCCGGCTCCTCCTGATTGCACACAATCGCGTGAACCTGATCCAGCTGCGAAAATTTGCATAATGCTTCTAAGCCGATTTTGGAATGATCCACGAGAATGATGGCTTCTTTGGCGACCTGAATCATCTTCGATGAAATCGAGGACTCTTCCAAGGTATATTCCGTCACGCCGGCAAGCGAAATTCCGCCGGGAGAAATAAATGCTTTATTGACGCAGAACAAATCCAACATGTTCTCGCACGCGGTACCGCGAGACGAATATTGTTCCTCATTTAACTCCCCTCCCAGCAGTATCACTTTACCATGAAATAAACCTTGATTCATCGAATCCAATAATGCATTGGCCGTAGGCAATGAATTAGTCAGCATGGTTACTTTGTTGACGCCTCGAATACAATGAGCCATTTCCAGAATAGTCGTTCCACCACCCATCACAATCGTATCGCCGTCTTTGACCATTTGTGCAGCCCGTTGCGCCACTTCTTTCTTTTCCTTCTGACGAACTTGTCTACGCTGAACGAACGGCGGTTCGCCCAGTTGGAAATTGACTTTCACGGCACCGCCATGTACGCGCTTGAGATACCCTTCCCTTTCCAGGACATCGAGATCCCTCCGGATCGTTTCCATCGATACATCCAGGAGTCGGGCCAAGTCGGCCGCATTTACTTTTCCATTCGCATGCAGCCTATCAAGAATTGCGGTTTTTCTTTCTACGGACAAGAATGACATCAAGAGCCCTCCTCTACGCCAATAAAGTATATGCCTCGTCTGGAATTCGCACACGGATAAACAATCCCTCGTCGAGAACGACTTTATGCGGAACATTCAGCTCATCAATCGTCAAGATCACATCCTGTGTCCGTACCTGGTATCTGCGCACATTGCCGCGGACGGTTATGCTCGAAATAACCCCTTCCAACCATAGTCCTTGTCTTTGCGAAGAGGAATGCTCCTCGCCGTTCGGATACAGCTCCATGACCTCAGGACGGATCGCATACGTTCCTGGCCTAATCGAATGTCCCGTCAAGCGGATCAAATCTCTATCGGTCAAAACGTTATAGCTGCCGATAAAGCGGGCTACAAATTCATTTTTTGGAGAGGCGTAGATATGTTCCGGCTTACCTTGCTGAACAATGTTGCCGCCGTTCATAACCAAGATCCGATCCGAAATCGTCATGGCTTCTTCCTGATCATGCGTGACGAAAATCATCGTCATCTTCAAATCCCGCTGAATGCTGCGAAGATCGGTCTGCAAGCTTTTTCTGATTTTGGCATCCAGTGCGCTTAACGGTTCATCCAGAAGAAGAATATCCGGTTCCGTGACAAGCGCTCTGGCAAGAGCGACGCGCTGCTGCTGCCCCCCGGACAACTGATGCGGATAGGATAACTCTTTGCCGCACAGATGCACCAGTTCAATCGCTTGATTCACTTTTGCTGTGATTTGCTCGCGAGCCAGTTTTTTCATTTTCAAACCAAAAGCGATGTTGTCGAAGACAGTCATATTGGGAAACAAAGCATAGGATTGAAATACCATACCCACATTCCGGCGCTGCGGAGGAAGCTGAGATATATCCTTGCCGTTTACGCGAATCGTACCGCTGTCTATTGTTTCCAATCCAGCTATGCAGCGTAACAGTGTACTCTTGCCGCAGCCGCTGGGTCCAAGCAAGGTAACAAACTCCCCTTTTTCTACGCTGAGACACACCTGCTGCAAAACAACGGATTTCCCGAATTGTTTAAAGGCCTGATCAATTTGTACATAACTCATGCTGCATTCTCCTTGTTCACTTCTTTCTGATTGAAACGTGTGCCCAGCTTCAGCATCAGCCAGGAAATCATCAACACGATGACGAAATAGGCAATTACGATGGCACTCGATAAATGTCCGTTCTCATTCAAACGCCGCATCAAATACATTTGAATCGTTTCGTAACTGCCGCCGACGAGAAAATTGGCCATGACAAATTCTCCGATCAAGATCGAAAACGATAATAGGGCGGAAATGATAATTCCGTTCATGATGTTGGGCACGATAATTCGAGAAAATGCCTTCATCTTACTTGCCCCGAGTATTTCGGCGGCTTCCATCAGCCTTCTGGCATCAATCGTACGCAAGCTGTTGCGGATGCCTTGATACATATAAGGGATAATCAACACATAATAAGCGCCGACCAGGATCCAAATGGTCCCGGACAACACGATCGGACCGCTGGAGTATACTTTAATCAATCCTACGGCGGCAACCACGCCTGGAACGGCGAACGGGATCATCGTAATAGCTTGCAGATAACGCTCCAGTTTGGGTAGATACATATATACGACAAACACCGTCACCGACATTGTGACAACGCTAGCCACGAGTGCGATAACAGATACAGTTAGCGTTCTACCAACCGCCGATAAAAAGCGTAAATCAGTAAACAATTCCTTGTACCAGTCGAGCGTGTACGAAATCGGGAGCACCGTATGGCTCCATTCCTTGGCAATTGAATACATAAAGGTTGCTGCAAGAGGTAATACAAGATAAATCAATGTTGCGGAAACAATTAGTAAAGACAACCATTTTTTATTTTTCATCGCAAATCTCTCCTGAACCGCTGCATCAGGCGTTCATTGATCCACATCGCCGCAACCATCATCAGTCCCAAAATAACAGCAAGTGCACTTCCAAGCTGAGGCTGCGTGGCTACGTCCCCCGCAATCAGCGAACCGATACGTATCGTCAATAAATTATAGTTGCTTCCTACAAGGGCATAAGCTGTTGCATAGGCCCCCATCGCATTCGCGAATAGGATGCTGAAAGTTCCGACGATGCTTGGCAATAACACGGGAATGCCAATCCGCGTCCAAAATTGGAGATTCGACGCTCCGAGTAATGCGGCCGATTCGCGCCATTGCTTATGAATGCCTGAGTATGCCGGATAAAGCAGCAAAATGGCCAGCGGGACTTGAAAATATACGTAGACGAGGACCAGTCCGCTCCAACTGTAAAGACTGAACGCATCCGTCATACTCCATCCCCATTCTTTGAACAGGAGCGTGAAAAGTCCGCTGTTGCCTAGAAGAATAATGAATGCAAACGCCAGCGGTACGCCTGAGAAGTTAGACGTCAGATTGGAAAACGTAATCATAAAGTTCTGGATCTTTTTAGACATTCGCGTAATGGAATAGGAGACAACGAATGCGATCACCATGCCAATGAAGCTGGAATAAAGCGAAATCTTCAAGCTGTTGACGATGCCTTTGGAATAATAAGGGCTGGTCAAAGCGGCAATATACTGCTCGAGCGTGTATGTCCTGCCGTCGGCGGCGAGGAAGCTGTCATGGATCATGGCGAACAATGGCAGCATCAAGAACCCGACGACAAGCAGGGCAAACGGAAGCAGCGCAATGATAGCAAACAGCGTTACCTTACGATTCATTCGGATAACCCTCACCTGTCCTTCCGTCAAGCTATGAAAGTTTAGTTCATGTGAATTAAGACTTGATCCTGCCACATCATGGGCAATTGCTTGGATAATTCTTCCCACGCCTTGTAATCTTTGATCGGCTTCGCATTTTTGTATTGCTCGGCAGGAATCAGCTTCTTGACTACATCATCCGGCAGCTTCACGCTCTCGCGGATCGGACGGGCATAACCTTTCGCCAGGTTAATCTGTCCTTCGTCGCTCAGAATATATTCGCGCGTAAGTTTGGCCGCATTCGGGTGTGGCGCATACTTGTTGATGATTGTCGTATATCCGCTGACAACACTGCCTTCTTGAAGAATGCTCACTTCGAAACGGTTCGGATCGATTTGGTCGCGATAGCCCAAAGCATTAAAATCCCACAATAATGCAACGGACACTTCCCCTTTTTCCAAAACCCCCGTGTTGATTTCTAATGTCGTTAATCTATGCTGCTCAGCCAATTTTGCAAAAAAGTCCAAACCAGGCTGTATGTTGCTCTCGTCGCCACCATGCGCCATCGCTGCCGCCAATACGGCCATTTGTGCCTGCGTTCCTTTGGTGACGTCCGTAATCGAAACTTTGTAATCGCCTTTCAGCAGGTCGTCCCAGGTTTTCGGCGGATTCTTCACCTGATTTTTATCGGTGATTACCGCAATCGTTCCCTGATAACCAACCATCCAGTGTCCATCCTTGTCTTTCGCCCAGTCCGGGATTTCATCCCAGTGAGCAGGCTTGTACGGCAGCGTTACCCCTTTGTCCTTTGCGATCGGTCCGAATGAAATGCCCACATCGCCGATATCGGCCGTCGGGTTATTCTTTTCCGCTTCGAATTTGGCGATTTCCTCTGCACTGGACAAATCAGTATCCGAGTGGGTTAAACCATATTTGGCAGAAATGTCGCTCCAGGTTCCCTTCCAATTGGCCCAGTTGTCAGGCATTCCGACACTAACGATCTTTCCTTCTTGTTTTGCTTGTTTTTCTATCTCGTCTAACGTCATTTCTTTGGCAGGCGCGGCGTTGTCATTTGAAACAGGAGCCGCTTGCTGAGCGGAACCGCATGCCGAAATACCCAAAGCCATTACACTAATAACTAAGGCTGATTTCCATGAATGTTGTTTGTTCACGTTGTTCTCTCCTTCATGATTTTGGTAAAATGTTTGTTTATGTTGGTTTTAATGACACTTTAATTATGAATTCGCAACATTAACCACAAATCAACGGGCTGTAAAAGTTTTGTAAATTGGCTTCTTTCAGAAAAAAGAAAAAGACACTAACAAAACGTTAATGTCTTCTTCTGAATTATTATTTTATATACGCATTACTTACTAAAGCATCGGCAATCACATGGGTCGGTATGATAAACTCGACCACGCCCATGTACCCTGGAGCGACTTCGTATTTATCAAAGGAAATGACAAGTTTACCTTCATTGTTTATATAAAAGCTTTGATCTTTTTTGATAGGGTCAATGTCTAACTCACCCTTCCCATCTATATCTTTCGTCCAATATGTCTTGTCAGGGTCTGACTTCATCTGCTGTCTCATTTGTTCTTTAATATTTTCACTGATCAGTTTGATATAGCTGTCATCCTTAAATAAGCTTGGTAAGGTAATTAAAAGTTGATTTTTCTTGTCGATCGTGTCGTATTTAAATGTTGTCGACGATGAACCAACCGTATTGACGACATATCTGCCGATGGCCAGAATCTGATCATTGTCGGTTTTGACTTCATAGCCGCTCTCTACCCCTGTATGACCCCCGCCATTTTTCTTTAATTCCTCCATTTCAGCCGTGAAATCGCTGTACAGCTTTTTGCTTTCTTGCAGGTATTTGTTATTAAGAGAAGCTTCTAACGTCTTATTTTCCAAATTTGTAATGGCAGGTACTTTGATATCGGCATTCGCAGTTTCCTCATCTACTTTAAATTCCGTGAAAGTCAGCACCTTGACGAGTGAACCGACCAATGGCACATCTGATAAGGCTTTTGCGAAGGCCGGGCTGGCATTAATCCCTGTTACAAAAATAATCGCCACTGCCCCGACACCGACGAGACTCTTCATCCAACCACCATGTCTTTTTTTGCTTTGTTTAATGGCTTTCTTGACAACGAAGTCAAGTTCATCAGGGATAGGCGTACTTTTATATTTGTCTTTTAACTGTTCCAGTTGTTCGTTCATTCCTATTTTACCTCCTCTAAAATTTCATCGCTCATTTTGATTCGGAGTTTGCGGAGCCCTTGATACAATCGTGTTTTGACAGTATTGACGTTTTCATTCATGACTTCCGCAATTTCGTCGATTTTTAAATCTTCAAAATATCTAAGAACAATCACAGTACGAAACGCATGGGGCAATTCCTCCAAAGCTTTCTCCAGATCCATGTCAGGGTAGGCATCTTCACCTGTAGGGCTGTGCAATTCCAAGGTCTTGTCATCTACAAATTGAATCCGTTTATGCTTTCTTAGGAAATCGATCGATGTATTCACCAGTATCCTATATAACCAGCTTTTGATTGAACCATCGGATTTCAAGGTTTCTGATGATGTCAGGGCTTTATGGATCGTATCCTGAACAATATCCAGTGCATTTTCAGTATTTTTTACATAACTGAAGGCTAAGCGATACATATTTTCTTTATTTTCCGTGATAAAATGGATGAGTAACTTTTCAAACTTTTTATTCATTATAAAGACTCTCCCTTTGATATGCGCATATCATTTCCTTGCTATACAAATAAGACGTGGATGGTACCTAAAAAAGTTTGTTTTCGTCTAATGAGTATGAGATGTAAAAATTTCAAGTTCAATTTCAACTCGCAAAGTAAAATACATTCCCAAGTGTAAATAGAAACGGCTAAAAGTGCCGACGGAATAAAAAACTCGATGTTCCTTATCTTAAGGAAATCGAGTTTTTCATGCAATTCCAATTATCTCCATCTTATGTTTTATATCTGTATAGATCCTTTTTCATATCTTTTCTATGATAAGTATTGAATTATCGGGTTCTTGAATCTGCAAAAATCTATTTTAGCAATTTGAAAGAACTTTTAATATTCAAATCACGATAGAGTTGGTCAAACAGCTTGCCGTCTTTCGATTGTGGATCAAACGGATTGGACTGCGGAGTTGTATACACATACACCATTCCGTTGGCTTCCGTAATTACGCTGCCTACAGGCGGGCCTTGTTGTTCGCTGGAGAGGCGACTCCAATCATTTTTGGAAAATACGGAGATCATCAGCAACATCTCACTGTCTTTTCCATTTTTCCCCTTGTAATCGAACTGGACCACATGCTTAGCCGATGGCATGATTTTATTTGCGCTTGCTCCTGCATATTGGTTTGCCTTGTAATATCCCTTCCATGAAACGGGCAATTTCAAACTGAAGTTGGCCTGAGAATTCGCGTATAGTTCTTGGTTATCGGCCACAACGCCTTTTGCCAAAACATCTTTAAGTTTATTCCCCTCCCAGGTTAAGATCAGATGATCCACGTATCCGCCATTTCCTCCTTGAGGGGCAGTTACGATAATATCGTTCACTTTGTTACCTGTATAGTCACCAATAATCAAATTCGGTTCTCTTCCAAGCTCTCCGTACAATTTTCCGTCAGTTCCTTTGGACAACCAATCATATTTAACGTATTTTTTGGTTTTCCCATCTTGCACGATGACGGATAAATTACTCGCATAAGCATCTAGTTTTCCGTTAATCTTTTCTTTTGTACCGACCAATATCACTTGATCTTTAACGGAATCCCCGGTAACATCGGATATTTTGTAATCAAGTGCATACGTATTTTCCTTCAGTTTAAGTTCGGGCACTCTAATTTTTTGACCAATTTCTATTTTCTGCAGTGTTTTTTGAGACTGCTGATTCACCACTTTTGGAGCTGCGTTTCCCTGTTTTGCTAATGAAATTTGTGGCGACCCGATTCCAACCGCACAAATGAAACCCGCCAGGGCTAAATATGGAATTTTTTTTGCAATCTGCTTTTTCATCTTACAGACCTCCGTTTATTCTTGTTTGTCCCTTACATAAGTAAGACGAATGAGGTAACCTAAAAAGTTTGTTTCCGAGTTGGAGAAAAATTTATTTTTTTACAAGTTGATCTTAAAAGAGGAGATGAAGTGCCTGCCACGCTAACCCGATCCATTCCCCATTATTTTTGAAAATGGTATAGATTTGATTGTTCATCTTACTTGCTCTCCTTTAAGGATTGGACTTTCATCTTTATTCATAACATCTGACGTCCCCTGATTGAGTCTTATTAATCACCGAACATGTGTTTACAGGAGTAGCATGTTTAAATTAGAGGGAAAGTTGGTGTTATCAAAGTATCTTTTTTTATTATTCCTTCCCTCTGATGGCATTAACAAGAATCGTGGCGTAAAATTCCGCCCCCTCCCGTTTCAAATGTACTCCGTCGCGGTAGAAGTAGTCATCTTTTCCTTCACTAGCCGAATACCAATCTACTACCGTCGTATTGCTGAATTCCTTGGAAACTTTTTCAATCGCTGCATTAACGGTATCCTGCCAGTTTCTGGGGACACGGGAATTGACCAATATAATCTGTTTGGCACCGTCAAGGGATTGGAGCAATTCCCGTAATTGCTTGGTATTAAACGGTCCGTTGGTACCAAGCTCAATAATGACACGATCCCCCATCTTACCTCCGGCTTTCAATTGGTCAACGACATCCTTGGCCTGCCGCATTTGGCGACCGACTTTACCGTTCACGACGATACCCGGCAGCATTTTTTCCAAAAACGGCTTTGCGTCCAATATGACGGAATCTCCAATGGCTGTGATCCCCTCTCCGGATTGGATCCCTGCTGTGATGGACTTCTTGGTTTCAGACCGATGCGGGTTGTCTGATGCAGAAGATACGGACGTTTCCTCCGTCTTCTTGGTTTCGTTTATCTCTGTAGTGGATTTTGATGGATTGGAAGTTTCCCCTTTATTGGGACTTTCTATTTGTTGATGCATTGCGTTACTTTCATTTGACCCCAAACTCTGCTGTATTTCGCCAGCCTCTTCGTTTTCAACTGGTGCCTTGGAATTGGACAAATTCGCATTGCAAGCAAGCGGAATGAAAATAACCAGCAATATCGCCGCGAGAATAACCGGACGAAGTCGGCGACGGTGACGGCGACGGCGAACCGGGAACCCATGGGCCCGGGATTCTCTGAATCTCCCGCGTCTCAGCGGCTCTTCGATATATTTAAAGGATAAAGCCGAAAGGATCAGGCTGGCGGCGAGCTGCAATATGATTCGGCCCACGCTGATACCGTCCGTATTGACGGCAGGGCTCGTTAGAATAATAACGGGATAATGCCAGATATACAGGCTGTAAGATCGGATTCCGACCCAGCGCAGCGGCCTAAGGCCCATGATTCTGCCCACGAAGCTGGAAGGATGCGCAAGCACGGCAATGACCGCCGCAGTAATAAAGGAAACGAGCACAAACCCTCCGCGGTAAAGCGAGTCATCGTATTCATTAATGCGGTTCATCAGGACCAAAAGAACTGCAATCCCCAGCACCCCGGTGATATCAAGTACGCCGCGGGCTACGCCGGATACTTGCTCGCTGAGTTTTTGGCTCGGCCATACGATGGCCAGCGCTGCACCGATCAGAAGGGCGAAAGCGCGGGTGTCCGTTCCGTAATAAACTCTGCTTGGATCCGTACCGGGTACATAGGTGATAGCCATGGCCAAAGCGGATACAGCCGCCAAACCCAAAATCATTAGGACCAGTTTTCTCCGACGGCGTGTGAGCTTGAGTCCAAACACGAGCAGCAGCGGCCAAACCACATAAAATTGCTCTTCTATGGACAGCGACCAAAGATGGCCAATCGGCGAAGCCGGTCCAAAACTTTCAAAGTAAGATACTTCATGAAAAATGAGATACCAGTTGTTGAAGTAAAACAGGGATGACAGATAATCTCCTTTTAATGCTTCCAGGCGGGAAGCATCTATGCAGAGCAGCCATAATGCCACGAATAGCAGCATGGCAATCATCGCCGGCAGCAGTCTGCGGGCTCTACGGATCCAGAAATTCATCAGGTCGAGACTATCGTTCTTCTTCCATTCGTTTACGATTTGGTCTGTAATGAGATAACCTGAAATGACAAAAAAGATCCCAACGCCAAGAAGTCCTCCCTGCGCCCACTTCAAATTCAGGTGGTACGCTATGACGGCAAGCACGGACAAAGCTCTGAGGCCATCGATTCCCGGCATATAACGTTTACTATTTGTTCGCTGAAGAGATGACATTCTATGAAAGTTTTGCTGTCTGAACAGCCTCGTGTTGTCTATCATTCTAGTTCAGTCCTTACCCATGATTTCGTTGTATATAAGTAGGACGAAAGAGTGGATACAAAAAGTTTTTATTATTGTTAAAGTTGATTTTTCCATTTATTTCTATATAACTGTAAAGTTACATTCGGTTCCATATATAGTGGGAATATCAACATAAGTTCTATGTAGTAAAAAACTCGATATTCCTTAACTACAGGAAATCGAGTTTTTTATAACCGAAATACTCTTCTCTTATCGCGGTTCATTATAAAGTGACGCATGCTTTTGGGGCTGATGTTGCCTCTTTTGCAAATGAAACTTGAGGCGCACTCATGCTTACTGCACAAATGAAACTTGCCAGCGCTAAAAGAGGGATTTTCTTTGCATATTGATTTTTCATTTCCTAAACCTCCATTTCTGACTTGTCAGCTTGGAGCGCCTGAGTGCCGATCCGAATCGAGTCGTGATTTTTAAAGCCTTGAAGGTCGTGAAATTCGAGTGGTTACCGATTTGTTGCAAGTAACTGCCGAGCAAATTGCTCAAATATACAAGGCCCGCTGGCAGGCAGAGGTCTTCTTTCGTTGGATTAAACAACATGACATAAAAAACGAACTATGTATTTATCCTTGAGAATGTGTATCGTCCTATTGAAGGGATGAAAAAATAACTTAAAACATGCTTAAGGAGTATTTATGAGACATCTTCTCCAATAACTTAATACCAGCTATACTATTCCCCTTTTCATCTAATGATGGACCGAATAATCCGATCCCGCATTTTCCGGGTACTGCACCCATAATCCCACCTGAAACACCGCTTTTTGCCGGAATACCAACTTTTATTGCAAATTCGCCAGAAGCATTATACATTCCGCAGGTGACCATAAATGTCTTGCAGATGCGGGCAATGTCTTTGGGAATTATTTGCCTCCCGGTAGACATTTCAAACCCATCCATCGCTAAAACGCAACCGATTTTTGCTAAATCCATGCAAGTTACTTCAATAGCACACTGCTTAGTATAAAGGTTTATCAAATCCTCCACGTTTTCATCGATGACATTATGCTGTTTCAAAAAATAACAAAGCGAACGGTTTAAGTTGGCTGTCTTAAATTCAGAGCTAGCGACCTCTTCATTTACTTTTATTTGATCATTTCTTGTAATGTCATGTATGAAGGTCATTAATCTGAGTAATCGCTCCTCTATATTAGCACCTTTTATCATATGAGTAACAGCTAAAGCACCTGCATTAATCATTGGGTTCAACGGTTTCGAAGGTTTATTCGTTTCTAATTTTGCAATCGAATTAAACGGATCTCCCGTTGGTTCTTGGCCTACTCTTTCAAAAACATATTCAGCACCTCTATCCATGATTGCAAGTGCTAAGCTTATCACTTTTGAAATACTTTGCAGCGTCATGGATTGATGGCAATCTCCAGCTGAAAATCCATGACCATCTGGGTAAAATATAGAGATTGACAAATCATCTTGTTTTGCTTTTTTTAAAGCGGGAATATAATCTGCCACCTTCCCTTGTTTTGCATAAACTCTGCATTCATCCACTAATGCTTGTAATTCTTCGCTTGATTGACAATTCAAGTTTATCCCCCACCTGCAATGTTTTCTTCATTTTTCTCCAAAAATAAGTATACACTACCACATGGAAAATAAAAGGTAGAAAAGCTAGCGGGTAGTCTCGTCTCCTTCGTTCCATTCATACAGCAGTCCATCACCGTCATAACGATAATATGCCAAAGAAACCATATGGAAAAAAGTACTTCCATGTGCTTAATTACTCCCTAGTTTACCTCTTATTCCATTGTTAATAAATATAAAGATCAAAGTCAAACTCAGCCTTTATTCTGTTGGCAAATGAAATCGTATCATGTTCAAGACTCATCGCCGGAGTTTCGTTATTTTCGATTCTAATTGACAGGCTAAAAGCGAGACCGATCCCAAGATAAGAAGAATTGCAATCTCTGAGTTGTATCCTGGGAACTGCCGGGTGTATGATCCGTGTCATATTATATTCCCCATTTTTTCAGATGCAAAATAATAAGTTGGTTTTGAACATAAAACTGTTTAAATAAGCGATACAACTAAAACAGTTTTTCTATTCATGGACATTACTTGAGATACAATTACTGTTCAAGTCCTACAAAATTGCATCGCCAATTTTAACCGTAACTTAAAAAAGCTGCTCCTGTCAGTAAACAGAAGCAACTCGCTCGATACAAGCATCAATATGATAGTATTTTTCAATTATCTTAAAATGATGCATCTCATGAATCGCCAAGAGCTGAACGGCCTGAATGAGGTTAGGATACTTGGCAATCGGATCCAAAAACACAATATGTCCCGCAATATCTTCTTCAATATTGCCTACTAATGCTCGCATTTCATTTGTCTCCTTCAACAGCAATTGCACCAATTCTCGTCCATCCATAGCATAACGAATCTTTTTAGGCGGGATTAGAATCCAAGGAGCTTTCATCCCTCTTCCTTTTTTTTCTTTAAATTCTGTGTAAATATCATGTATTTCAGTCGCAAACGGTTTGTTTCTTTTCATTTTGGCATATGGAATCAGCACAAATGACCATTTTGTTGCGATTTTAACCATTCTCATAATTAAATATAAATGGTATACATGCTCCCCGACAGACCATTTCCCCTCTTCGTTTCGATTCCATAACTTTTCTTGCGAGAGGTATGGTATTTTGATCAAAAATTGATTTCTCTGCTCGGTTAATGTTTGAAAATGTTTTGATATACTTTCAGACTTCATTCGTAAGAATCCTTTCGTCATAAAAATACTTCACGTAATCCTTCGTCGGTGGTGAAGACGACATGCCGATGGTTCACTTTTCAAAAGCCGCGCAAAAACTTAAAAATCATTTCATTTACTAATGTCGGGTTTTCCCTTAACATATGCGGTCTATGGCTCCCGCTAAGCTACTCTGTCCGAGTGATCAACGGCAAGATGAAGTCCTACATTTGCTCCTAAGCTGTAACCGACCAGATGAGCGGTTGAGATATCCATTTGATTCATAAATTCAATTACATCATCGGCAATTTGAGGTGTAGACCACTCCAGGCTTTCACATCTTGTTCTGCCGTGCCCTCTGAAGTCGGGAAAATAACAGGTATACTTCCTTTGGAAGTCGAGCATTTGACTGGCAAAAGCCAGTATCCCTCGAGAAAAGCCGCTATGTAAAAATAACACCGGATCGCCGACGCCCATGCGCTCGTAATATATCTCCAAGTTACTACATTGTAGATATGGCATCACTACTCAACTCCTTAATTTTAAAGATGTGTTTTTCCAAATTGAAGTAATGGTTGCATGTCTTTGCAGTAAACTCGAATACACAATAGTCCGGATCATTAACACCAAGAGGATAATACTTCTCATCATCTTCAGCCCAAAGCATTTCTTTGCTTTCCCGATCCAGACAAACGTTCATTTCACCAATAAGCATTAGTCATTATTTCTTCCAACAAAATAAAGGCTGGCCTTCGGATTTTCCACAAATTGCTTAGTACGTAACGAAGACGTATTGGTCGAAAACCAAAACTTGTTTAATCCATCGTGCGCACTTTTGAACATCTGTTTTCTGTTTTGAATTAGGATAGCCGTTCTCATTGACAGAACTAACTACAATCGTTTCTTTGTAGGCAGATAATTTGAATTTGTTAAGCTAATTCTTCATCAACAAACTGTATTTTCCGCCCCGTCTCGTCAATATACGAAATAGCGATACAATCAAAGCCATCAAGCAAAACCGTTTCCCATGATATTCGTCGACCATCAACTAAAATTACCAAACCTTTTTCATCAAAATCGTAATCTTCTTTTTCTTCTTCATAGTTTATACTATACCCTACTTCTATCATGATTTTTGAGGGTTGAATATCAAGCTTCTGTAAAGTTCGACTGGAGAGCTTTTCTGCATCATGTACATCACAAAACATATTGTTATAACCATATTTACTTCCATCAAAGAGTATAATTTCTTCTCCCGTATCTGGCACTTTTGCCACAATCAACATAGGTGCTTGATCGGTATTAACAATGTAATTTTGCTCTTCATCTTTCACTAAAAACAAATGCCCATAATACCATATTTCAAACAACTCTTTACAACCATTAGAACACAATGTCATAGTTGCCAGCTCGTTGTCTTCATAATTTTTTATATACTTTTTTAAATAAGTTGGTACTTTCATATATTTCTTTCCTTCTTTAATTTCGATTTGGCAAATCAAACTACTAAAATCTAAAAAAAGTATAAGAATCATAACCACTCGTCAAACGAGTGGTTTGCTCTAAGGCTATGAGCCTTTATTGCCGTCTCGCGTCTAAAGGCGCTAGCTCTTTCACTTCGTACAAGCTACTATGCCATTGCCACTTTTGCCTACCCCTGAAGGGGGGCGTTTAATACCAGCCATCCCTTGAAGGGACTTTGATTCTCTTTCACACTAAGTTTGCCAAGTGCATTTAATAAGAGCCAGGTGTATCAATATTAACCATCCAAGAGTAGCTGTCAGGAGCTTTTACCTTTGTACCCTTGTTTTTTGAAATAATAACACGTTATTAGGCCCTGTTAGAGCCTCGCGAAAGTGATATAATCGATTTGGACAGGCTCTGCCGATTCGATCCGAAGTGCCCGGTTGATCTGTCCCCGGTGATATTGGCCATGTAAAAGGACCTGCAACAGGATGTCCCGAACGGACGTTCGGAACGGAACCCCGCTCTGGTTCGCATAATCGATCATCTCATCCAACTCGGATTCCTCGAGCCCTTCGATATAGACACGATATTGCTTGGCGTTTTCTTCGAACATCGTCCGGATCTCTGTCAGGTCTTCAGCCTCCTCCCACAACGAATATTGAGCACTGGCTTTGCCCTGCAATCGGGAAAGCCAGACTCGTTCCGCGACCGCGATGTGCCGTACGAGCTTCAGAAGATCCTTATTCTTCGTCTCACTCTCTTCGAGCGCATCCAAGATGCGTACGTCCGCCCAGTACAGGTGGTCCATCATGCACTTGATCGTCTTCATTTCGGTTTCCCCCTCTTCGTTTCATCACATCCCACAGATTACATAAGAAAGGACTGGATAATCTCATGAATATCTTAATTATGATCAGTTTGTTTATTGTTCTGCTCGGAACAATTTATCAGTTGTTTCGTTATCAATTCAAGCCACGCTTCACTAACATTGGATTATCAATTATGGGGATTTTACTTGTTTTCTTAAGACAAGATTTTAAAGATGAGTATATTTTCTTGTTCTACTTTTTTTTAATATCATTTGTTATCATGGGTGTATTACCACTAATAGATCTTATCTTAAATATATTGAAAAAGAGCAAAAGATAGCTTGTTTGCTACTTAACTGGTGGTTATTTAAGGATCAATTTATACAAACCGATAAAACCAGCGCTGCGGTCCCTGGAATGTTTCCACGTTTATTACTCCCCTTGAACGTTAAGCACTTTTCAACCTCTTCCGCATCACTTTCCTTACGTTAGATGTGCCTTTAAACAATAAACTTCGTAAAGACTGGATCACATAGCAGCCCTGACTTGGTCCAGTTTCTCATTTTGACCAGTGCTCTTATTGTAACTCCAGTCCTTTAATCCAGTGTCTCTCATCCCCTTCCTTGAGGCAGATCATGTCGATGTCCACGATGATGCAGGACACTTCACGTCGTTCAAATCGTACAACTGAATACTGGATTAAATTTTAACAATAAATCCAGTGTCATTAATTATTGCCTCTACTATTTCTGTTGAATTTCTTAGAGTGGTGTCAAACAGAAATTGTTGATTCGAGGGGGTTGATTCTAGTTTGTTTAACAAAAACAAAGAGCGTTCTGTTGAATCAATATCCCCCCTCATACGTATGCGTTCAATTAGTTTTTCTTTACTTGCTCTCAATACGATATATTTCAATGTTACTTGCAAATCGGATATATGTTTACAAAACCAGTCAAACTCATCTTCTACTACAAAGTCAACGACGACATTGAAGTCATTTTGAATTAAATTCCTGGTCAAAGTAAGAATATTATCCCACGTTAGACTTAGGCGCTTCTCCCAAGATGTTTCTGCTCCGTATTCAAACATTTGCAGGATAGAATCACCTTCAAGAAGAACACATTTCTTCACTACTTGAGCAAGTTTTTTTGATGTAGTAGATTTTCCAATCCCGACTGGACCTGAAACGAGATAAATTACATTTTTTTTGTTTTCATCTGACAATTGTGAACATCCTTCCTAAGCCAATTATTGAAGTACAAATAGCATATCATATAATCATACAAATAATTATGTGCTGGCGTTGAGTCTCCCAATCGTCCCCACAGCTATTATGTGGATAAATAATAGAAGGTTTTAAACTGCTGCATTCAATTAGCGTATTCCGTTAGCATAACCTCAAACAGAAAACAGCCATCTCCTCCCCAGCGGACGGAAATGGCTGTTATGACGGTACCGGGCGGATGAGATTGCCTTCAACGCGCCTTCGCGAGTTTCGTGCCGCGAACCGATGCCGCAGCGTATACGACAAGCGCTGTCCAGATGAGCGCGAAGCCGCTGAGAAGAACCGGCGAGACCGATTCCTTAAACACGAATACGCTCAGTAACAGCATGATCGTCGGCCCGATGTATTGTACGAAGCCGAGCGTGGACAGCGTCATCCGGGCGGCCGCTCGTGCAAAGAAAAGCAGCGGTAGCGCTGTGACCACGCCGGAAAGGAGCAGTCCGATGAACGTGGACACAGGTAGCGTCCATGCCGTCGTCTTTCCCACGGCGGCCAAATAGATCCAGTAGCCGAGCGCAACGGGCAGGACTACAGCCGTCTCCGACAGCAAGCCTACAGAAGCATCTTGTCCGATTTTCTTCTTCGCGAGGCCGTACAAGCCAAACGTTGCGGCCAGTGAGATTGAGATCCATGGGAACCGTCCGTAGTCGATGGCGATGATGAGCACCGCGGCGCCAGCGATGGCAATGGCGAGCCATTGGCCACGGTTTGGCTTCTCACGAAGGAAGACAACCGCAAGCAGCACGTTCAGCAACGGGTTCAAATAATAGCCGAGACTTGTCTCGACGACATGGTCGTTGTTGACCGCCCAGATGAAGATGAGCCAATTAGCAGCGATCAGCAGTCCGCTAGCGGTGAGCGCCAACAGGAGCGAGCGGCTAGCAGCAATCCGCTTCATGTCACCCCAGCGACGCTGGGCGGCGACGAGAATTCCCATAAAGACGAACGACCAGACAACCCGATGCGACAGAATCTCGCCTGCCGGCACATCGTTAAACAACTTCCAATAAAGCGGGAGAACCCCCCACATGATATACGCGATAATAGCATTGACCAATCCATTGTTCATAATCAATTTCCCTCTCCTCACTCCGATGTCTTAACGGATTATACGCCTCGATCACTGTTTAAGTAAAGGGAATATATTTTGTACCGATAAAACAAAAAAAGCCGCGAAAATATCGACTATCAACGGGTCCATGTTCTTGACCCTCGACATTTTTCCCTATTAAAAATACTAAGTGTCAAAATAATCCCTATTTCTTTCGCTGACGCCAGATAATCCCGATCCCGCATTCTGCTTTGACACGTGCGTTCACGAGAGGTGCAGCGACCCTGAAAAATACCAATGGGCGTTCCTCGCGAGATTGGATTTTACCCCCTCCCCCGGCTAAAAAAGAGTTGGAGTTCACTCCTGTTCCTTCCAAATTCTTTGCCAATTTGAAAGCAAATATCGTCCTGGCGAACAGAGACTGGCTGGTTGCACGCATCGTGCTATACTGGTGCTCCATTTGAATATCATCGAAGTTAATGATGGAATTCTTCAAAAATCTAGGGTTGCCCGACACTGTGATGACGCGTGCAGGTCCGCTTTCTTGGAGGATGTCGAGCAACCGCTTAGTCAGCAGATAATGACTATGCACATTGACCGCTAACATACGAGAGGTTAAAGCTTACGGTAAAGGATGTTCTCAATATCTTAATCATTTTGATTTACTTCTAAAACATATGATGTTGCCATCAGGGTCTCGAAAATGTACGGACCTGACTCCCCATGGATAGGTTGTAGGCACAGTTACAAATTTAACATCAAATGCTTTTAGTCGCTCATACTCCACATCAATATCATCAACATCAAAACTCAGTGTAATATTGCCCGATCCCCAAAAACTTGAAAAATCAAATTTCATATCTGATTCTGCAGCTTTTTTCGAATATATCGTCAATCCAGTACCTTCCGTATAAATTATTGCATGGACATAATCCCCTTCGGCTTTTGCATGTAAAATAACTTCATAAAACTTAGTTAAAGTTGTTACATCCTCTGTAATTAGACATACATCTGAAAAATACATAACCCTTATCTCCTTTGGAAAAGTTTTAGGGTCTGACACAAAAGTTACTACCTAATAGTGTAGAATTCTCGAAGCGAATGATTTATTCCTTTCAAGTTACAACAATCCAGACCGATAGCGTAACACGGCTGCCGATCCATGCTGGCAGCCGTGTTTTAGTTTATTTATTGAGCTATCGTGTTCCGTTAGGTCAATGCCAATCCCATTCCGAGTAATGTTGATTCTTAGGCCCTGTTAGAGCCTCGCAAACGTGATGTAATCGACTTGGACAGGCTCTGCCGATTCGATCCGAAGTGCCCGGTTGATCTGTCCCCGGTGATATTGCCCATGTAAGAGGACCTGCGACAGGATGTCCCGTACGGACGTTCGGAACGGAACCCCGCTCTGGTTCGCATAGTCGATCATCTCGTCCAACTCGGATTCCTCTAGCCCTTCGATATAGACGCGATATTGCGCGGCGTTTTCTTCGAACATCGTCCGGATCGCCGTCAGGTCTTCCGCTTCCTCCCACAACGAATATTGCGCGCTGCCCTTGCCCTGCAATCGGGACAGCCAGACTCGTTCCGCGACCGCGACGTGCCGAACCAGCTTCAGAAGGTCCTTGTTCTTCGTTTCACTCTCCTCGAGCGCATCCAAGATGCGTGCGTTCGCCCAGTATAGGTGGTCCATCATACACTTGATCGTTTTCATTTCGGTTTCCCCCTCTTCGTCTCATCGATTACTTAAACTTACGGTTTCCCGATTGAACTATCGTTTCCCGTTAGTTGAAAGCTGTAGCTCTTCTTCAATATTTTCCCATTCGACAGTAACATTGATTATTTCGTCTTTCTGCGCAACGGCACCATTACCTCCAGATTTATGAATGATTTCTTTGTGTTCTGATAATTCTGTTTCTCCACTTCCTCCATTTGGTCCTGCAGAAAATTTATATTTGACTTTACCTACCTCAGAAGGGTTATCCCCTTTGTATGTTAATGTCAATGTGTTAGTATGATACTCACCATTGAGGTTTGTAACGGCATAGCTTGCTGACCAGTTCTTACTTTCACCAGTAAATAAAATTAAGGAGCTATTTAAACATCCAGATAAAAAAATAACCACACATAAACAGATTAGAACTCTTTTTATTGGAATCCCTCCCTCGAGTATTAATGAAGCTCACATATTATAAAACGAAAGGGGAACTAATTTGTTACGTTATCCTGCCCGTGGGACTTGATCCCGTCAGCTATCTCCTTGAAAATAAAACGGATACTCATTTTGGTGTCCGTTCTTAGATGAAATACTTATTCATTGAATTGCTCAAAAACTTCTTTTATTCAAATGTCATTGTTTGTACGATATATTCTTCTAGTTTAATGACCATATCAGCTAGTTCAGATTTAGTAATATAGTAAAAAAGCTGGCGCCGGTAGGTTTCCGGAGCCAGCTTTTTTAGCTTCGTTAATTTCATTGTCCCTTAATCGGGGCAAAATAGAAGGCTTATTGATTGCAGCTTACCAAATGCTCACGCGGTCTTTAGGAGCGACGTACATGGCATCCTTTTCGGTTACTTCGTATGCTTTATAGAACTCCGGGAAGTTGGAAACGGTACGGTTTACGCGTACTTTGTTAGCTGAATGTGGGTCGATTGTCGACCGATATGCAGCCGACTCCTTACTCATGGTCATACGCCAAATCGTTGCATAACCTTCAAAGTAGGCTTTGAAGTCTGGGTTTTCCATTTTGGACAGCACTTGAAGCGATACGGCCATACCGCCAAGGTCGGCGATGTTTTCGCCTACTGTCAGCTTGCCGTTATTGTACACGCCAGGAATCACTTCAACATGATCATAGTAGGAAATAACCTGATCGCATTTTTCCTGGAACTTTTTAAAGTCTTCCGGAGTCCACCAGTTGACCGCATTTCCGTTTTCATCGAATTCAGAACCTAAATTATCAAAAGCATGGCTGATTTCATGCGCAATGACCATGCCGATCGCTCCCAAATTCGTTTCATGTTTGGCTTTGATATCATAAAACGGAGCTTGCAGAATACCCGCCGGGAACACAATTTCGTTATTCAGCGGAATATAATAAGCATTGACCTCATAGACGCTCATCATCCAGCTGCTCTTATCGACAGGTTTTCCAAGCGAAGCGATCCTTTGTTTTTTGGCTTCTTTATTGATTGCCACCATGTTGTCAAACAGCGATCCGCCGTCCGCAAAAGTTTTAATGGAAACATCCTTCAAGGAATCTTTCCACTGATCCGGATATCCGATTTTGATCGTCATTTTATCCAGCTTTTTGATGGCTTTAGCTTTGGTTGCTTCAGACAGCCAGTCCAGCGTTTGGATCCGTTCTTTATAAACCTCGATGAACTGCTTAACCATTTGTTCAACGTCTTTCTTGGCCTCTTTCGTGAAATATTTTTCTGCGAATTCCTGGCTGAGATACTGACTCATGACGGCTTGGGTGGTCATAACCGCCATTTCTTCATTTGTCTTTTCGCCTTCAATTCCAAACCGTTGGGCTTCAAATTCATTTGCCAATTTCAGAAAATCTTCCGATAAACTGCCGCCGGCATTCATCAACAAAGTGGCTTTGGCGTAGGCTTTGAGCTTGTCCAGATTTTTCTCGTTCAAAACTTCCGCTGTTTTATTTAATAATCCAACGTCGGTTACAATCACTTTGTCTGCTTTATCGACTTGGAATTCTTTCATATATTTGCCCATATCGATCGTTTTAAAGAGCTGAACGAATTTTTCTTTGGTGTAAGGATTATAGGAAATTTCCACATTTCCCTGAATTTGTGGGTCCATAGTGGATGCAGCGAGTTCTTTTTCGAATGCATACACATCTTCGGCTTGCGCTTTTGCCGTTTTCTCGTCGGTACCGGACAGTACAAACAATTTGGCTAGATAGTTCGTGTACACTTTTTTGGTCTTTTCGTCGTTGGAGACATAGCTGTTTTTGTCAAGGCTCGTGTTAAGGCCAAAGAAATACAGCGTATTGACATTACTGTCCTTCGCGTCGCCTAGCACGGCAAAAGACAACAAAGCGCCTTTCGAGATTTCGTTCTCCATCTTCATGCTGGCAGCAAATAATTCCTTGACGGAGGAAGCCTTGTCCAGAGCGTCCAAATAAGGTGCAATCGGCTTGATTCCTTGCTTGTTGCGGTTTTCTATATCGAATACCGATTTGTAGAAATCGGCGATTTTTTGCTCTTTAGAGCCTGCTGGGTTTTGTTTTTTTACAAGTTCATCGATGATTGCTTTAATCCGGTCCTCGTTGGCTTTTGCCAGCTCTTTAAACGCGCCGTTGGACTTTTCGCCTGCCGGGATCTTGGAGTCGTTCAGCCATTTTTTATTGACGTATTCATAATAATCATCACGTGGATTCGTGCCTTCAAGGGCCATGAAACGTTTTGTCAGCGTAATCAGTTGTTCTTTCGTAAGATGATCGGAAACGCCGAGTTTGCCGTCCGGATAACCGGTGATCACACCAGAAGCGATCAGCTTGCCGATTTCGTCTTGTGCCCATTTCGGCACGTCGGTAAAGGATGCGGAGGTATTGGCTACGCGCAAATCATGGCCTTTTGGCGCAGGCAGGTCCGAAAACGCGCGGCCAAGCATGATCAAAGCTTCAATTCTGGAAACTTCCTGATCTTCTCTCGCCTCTCCTTTGCCGTAACCTTTCAAAATATCTTCTCTTTTGATGCCCGGATTGTAGAAATCTGCGGCATTCAGCAAAAACTCTACAACTTCTCCCCGTGTCATTTTGTTCGGTTTGGTTTGTTGTGCCAGCGCGGATGTCGGCAACGCGGTCAGAAGCAATGATGTGGACAATAATAACGCTGCAATTTTTTTCAAGTCTTCTCCCCCTACAATTTGGATTGAACACCTCATAGATTCCATAGACCTAAATGGTATTTTTTCAACAATTCATCAGTTATGCTGACTCCAAACTCAAAAGTTCTTCGCTTTTGCTCTTCATAAATCGGTTTAAGGCAATCCTTTTCCAGAGGGGCAAATTCATTTCCTTATTTTGTCAAAATGATAAATCCTAAACTTAAGCATCTCGTTTACGGTAAAATACAATAGCTGCTGTAATAAAGATCAGTGTCCATAACATTGAAATGCCTGTCCCTTGCATTGGTGTAAGGACATTGATTTCATCAGAGGAAGGCGGCATATACATATAAGATCCTGCCGTATCCGGCAAATATTTAGGTAGAAAATCTCTCGTCAATGGACTGACAATGTAATAATAACCAAGCAGTATCACTAAAGCAGGAGTGGTTCGTCTTAATAAAGCACCAATAGCTGCACTAAGAAGTGTAGTTAATGTTAGATAGCCTGTTGCACCTACTAATGTTTTTATCATTATGTCTATTTCAAACCCTACCGCTGTGTCTCTCAACCTAATAAAAGTATAAAGTACACCTGATGCAGCAATAATAAAAGCCGCTGGAATGGTTATCGCTGCCAATGCCAAATGCTTCGCGGATAATTGAATCCCACGCCAGGGTATCGCAGTTAAAGTAGTTCGAATCTGTCCGCCAGTATACTCCGAACAAGTAGCTGAAACACCAAGAATAATGAACCCTGCTTGAAGATATCCCATAGAAGCAAGTCCTATATTCAGTATATTTTGCGTTCCTGCTGCCCCTTGCAGACCAGCCGAAGTAAAAGCTGCGGCTAAAACTAAATTAAGAATGAATGTACCAATAAGAGTGCGCCATATCAATGGTAATGTAACTAATTTTTCCAGTTCAGCACCAAGGATTTGGGTTATCTTTCTACTCGAAGAGACACTCATGATGCAACGTCCCTCCTATGGAATACAATAGCTGCAGCAATGAAAAGAACGACTACCCAGGCAAACATGACTAAACCGCCTGTGAATGGGGTGTAAAATTTGTCGAATATGCCGTGAGATCTGTCGTTAAAAAACATAAACATTTCAAGACCAGCCCGATCTGGTAAGTAAAACGCCAACTTTGTAACCTTAGAAAGCAGGACACTAAATGATACAACGGATGAATTTATGATGAGCACAGCAAGCGGGATAATGCCATTCTTCATTAGAACAGTCATCCCAAATGCTAAAAGAGCATTGAATGTCCAGTAACAAACCACGCCGATAAGTCTAGACCATTCAAAAAATACAGGGGCGTATTCACCAAGAATAAGCTGCGTTGCTGACGCAGTTGTCATCATAGCAATAATACAAAGCAGTATGCTGATCACGGTCACAGCGCCTGCTTTTGCCAGCAAAAAATGAAGCCTTGATGAAACAACAGTTAAACTTGTTGTAATCTGTCGCCCTCCACCAGATTCACTGCTCTCTGTCAAATACTCGCTGCTGACAGCAAGCACACCAAGAATAATGACACCTTGCACGCCAAAACCTAATCCATCATAGCCGGCTTCCGATAACCCTGTAGCTATAATCTCCGCTTTTTGTTGTGTAATGACCAAGGCTGCAATGACCGCTGGGGCAAATGCTCCAATAAGAAAGGCAAGCCAAATGCCCGGCAGGGAGAACAATTTAGATAGTTCCGCGTTGAATGCTCTCATACAACATCACCTGCATGTTCAGATGTCAGGGCAAAAAAGGCTTCCTCCAGCGTAGAATGGTTACCTATTATTTCTTCCAATGTTCCATCTGCAACGATTTTTCCATGGTTAATAATCACCACATCATCAACCGTCTCTGCAAGCTCTCCCATGAGATGACTGGATAGCAACACCGTGTTACCAGACGCAGCACGTTCACGTAAAAATGTCCGAATCCAGCGAATTCCTTGTGGGTCGAGCCCATTTACGGGTTCATCCAAGACCAATATTTCGGGATCACCAAGTAGTGCAGCTGCCATTCCAAGTCTTCTCCCCATACCGAGGGAATAACTTCCAACTCTTTTGCCAGCTGCATTCGTAAGACCTACCATTTCTAGAACTTCCTCTACACGTGAGCGAGGCAATCCTGCGGCACGAGCAATCCAACGTAAATGTGCCCGCCCTGTTCGCATACGATGAGCTCCAAATCCATCAAGTGCGGCACCTATTGTTGCTAGAGGATTATGTAATTCTGCGAATGGCTTTCCATTAATTAGTGCACTCCCCGAGGTGGCACGATCTAATCCAAGCAGGATGCGAAGCGTAGAACTTTTACCTGCCCCATTTGGACCTAAAAAACCAGTTACTCTTCCCGGTCTAGCTTGAAAACTGATGCCTGATAAGATTTCCCCAGTTCCGCGATGTTTGACTAAGTTATGAATGGTAAGCAACCATAACACTTCCTTTCTGTTATGGTTCTCATTATAAAGAAGCAAAGTTACATCTCGGTTATCAACCTGTTTACTTCTGGGTTAACTTTAGGTTAAGCTCTACCAATAGCTACTCTCGTGCCATTTTCATTAGATGTAAAGTCAGCTTTCAGCTTCATTTTTTTCAACATAAAATTTGATGTCGACAAACCAATCCCCGCCCCACGCTCAGAGGAAGAGTTATCCATACCTGGGCCTCTGTCTGCAACAATGATCTGTTCTTTTTCTACATCAACCACAATGTTTGCATATTTCCCCTCTGCTGCATGGCGAACAATATTCTGAAATAAATTATCCAGAACCCGTGACATCCATTTAGGATCTGCTTCCCAATAAAAAGTCTCCTCTGTCGGTAAATCAACATCGAGCTGAATTTCTTTTTCTTCAAATACAGGATACCACGCAGCAACAGACGCTCTTACTAAACGTCCAATATCTGTTGAAGCGGGATGAAAAGGATGTTTCCCTGATGTAAGCAATGTATAGGAAAGTAAGTCATCCATTAGCTCTCCGACTCTTGTAATCGTATGGTTCATCTCTGTTAATGAGTTTTGTCCTTCTAAACTCATTGATTCTTTATTTAATCTGGTGATATGTCCTCTCAAAATGGTAAGTGGCGTTCGTAAGTCGTGAGATAGATTCGCAATGAGACGATGTCGTAATAATTCCTCTTCATATTCTCGCTTGCGACTGTCTTCAAGCTGCTGAATCATCCAATTAAAAGAACTTCCTAACTGGTCTATCTCATCCATACGATCCGTTTGAACAGATATAGGTTTAGGATATGAGTTATTTTTAGCTGAAAATGACATGACTTCCTGTAAGCGTGTAAGACGTTTACGAAGTCTCAAGAAGAACAGCCAAGATAATATAACAAATGCGACAATAATAAAACCAAACAATAGCAAGGTAACGTAAAATAGATGTAACGTATTTAGATCTTCACTATTGATAGAATCTCCATTGATAGAAAACCCAACAAACGCACTCAAGAAAATAAGCACAATGGGCGGAAGAAAGATAAATAGAAAATGTCCTTTTAGAAAACGACGAAATAATGATCTGTTCTGTTTCATAGTTTCACCCGATAGCCTATTCCCTTCAGCGTTTCAATAATCTCTGGGGAATCTGGATGACGTTCCAGCTTTTGACGCAGTCGATGGATATGCACCATTAATGTTTTATCACCCGTTATATAAGCTTCTTCCCAAATAGCTTCATAAATTTGTTCTTTTGGTAAAACTTGATTAGGGTGCCGTAAGAAGTACATTAAAATTTGATGTTGTTTCCCTGTCAATATAATTTCTTCTCCCGTGCGTTTGTCATATACCATTTGGACTTCCGGATCTACTTCAATATGATCTCCTAATGAAATGCGTTCGGATTGTGTTCCACCACTTCGACGGATTAATACTTCTAATCTTGCAACCAATTCATCCGTATGGAATGGTTTCGTTAAATAGTCATCAGCAAATTGTAAACCATCTACCTTATCATTTATCGATGTTCGGGCAGATAACAGCAATATAGGAACAGCAGGAGCTGCCTTTTTTAATCGTTTTCCCACTGTAAATCCGTCTAAACCGGGTAACATGATATCCAAAATAACGATTTCATGCTGATGTACTTCTGTTTCGGCTCCTTCACCAGAAAGCAGCCACTGAACTGAAAATCCTCGCTGTTCCAATTCTTCTTTTAGCAGGCTGCCTATTTTCTCATTATCTTCAATATATAATACGTTTCTTTTCAAGTAACTTCCCTCTCTCTAAATTGAGTTCACTATTAGACAGATTAACATAATCTAAAAAATGGTTTCCAGTTAAGACAGTTTTATCGTTCGTTAATAGAGTTTCATAAAAAAGAGGCACGTCTAACTGATTGGCTCTTTCCGAGTCGTTCGAAGAACAGGACGGCATCGACGCCTTTTCCTTCAAACAACTTGAGGAAGCACTCACGATGGCTTTTGATGCTCGCGAGTTCTCTTTATCAACGGCAGACTCGATGGAGCTGGCTGACACAATCTTCCTGTCCAGTATTGATTTATTTACCAAAATAGGTTATTTTATAGACAGCTTAGTGATAAGCAAGTTCCTGACACGAAGGGAGATGTGTTTTAATGGCAACTACTTATATGGTGGTTTGGTCTTAAAACTGAATAGCAGGCATACGCGAAAAAAAGCGGGAAAACGCCCGTATTATTTGGTATGCCATCCAAAGTAACCTTTCGTGAATATTGCTGTTTGCAGGATACGATGAAGGTCGTATCTTTTTTTGCGTCCTGATGCCGCGCGACAGCAGCTTCTTTAGAGGCTGCTTGTCCGCGGCATTTTTGCGTCCAAAAAACAACATTAAAGGAGCTAACAAAAAACCATGATGGATTTGAAAACCTATGGCTACACAGAAATAGAAGCAATTCAAGGCGGATTATTGCCTGGCAGGGTGACGGAGCTTCGGCGTGAGCGCTTCACGGTCATGACCGAGCGCGGCGAAGTAGCGGCTGTGCTCAAAGGAGCCTTCTATCACAGCGCGGAAACGCGCGTAGACTTTCCGTGCGTCGGTGATTTTGTATTACTGCACTACAACGAGAGCGGAGATTCTCTCATCGTTAGGGTACTGCCCCGCCGCTCCAAGTTTTCACGCGCGGATTACTCAGGGCATGCGGCAGGCTATGCCAAAACCGTGCGGGAACAGGTCGTTGCAACCAACTTTGACTATGTGTTCATCCTTTCTTCTCTGAATTGGGATTTCAACATTACCCGCATCATGCGGTATCTGACACAAGCCAGGCAGAGTGGCGGCCAGCCGGTCATCATTCTGACCAAGGCTGATCTCGCCCCAGATTATAATCTCACGCTCGCAGAAGTCACGCAAAGCATCCCTGATGTGCCGGTTCACGCGATCTGCAGTCATACGGGCCTAGGGATGAACGAACTCGCTCCCTACTTGATGCCTGGTAAAACAGTCGTCTTTCTCGGCATGTCCGGCGTCGGTAAATCGTCTCTGCTAAATGCGTTGATAGAACAGGACGTAATGAAGGTTCAGGCGATCCGGGAGGTCGACAGCCGGGGGCGGCATACGACAACGCACCGTCAACTGTTCATGCTCCCCTCCGGTGCGATGGTCATCGATACGCCGGGAATGCGTGAGCTTGGGCTTTTTGATGCCGACGAAGGCATACGTGCAAGCTTTACCGATGTGGAGGAATGGTTCCTGCAATGCCGATTTACGGATTGCCGCCATCAAGCCGAGCCGGGCTGTGCCATTCTTGCCGCACTTGCCGACGGTTCGTTGCCGCGTGAACGCTGGGAGCATTATGTTGCCCAGCAGCATGAGAACAAGTATGTCCAGGATAAAACGAGCTACCTTATCGACAAGAGGGCTCGAAACAAGACGATCGCCATGTGGAGCAAGCAAACGAAGAAAAACGGAGGATGGAAGAAATGAATATTAAATTCGAAACGCTGATCAATGCCTTAAGCCGACGATTCAAGAAGGATATCATCTCGGCAGACTATCAAACCATGCCGTTACAGGGCGGAACTGTGGGAAATGTGCAACTGGTAACGGGGATCGCCGAAACCGCGGATGGCGACAAATTGCCGTACCGCATCGTGCTGAAAATCCAGAAGAAATGGGAGCGTTACGGCGATCCGGGTTCATGGCGACGGGAATATGATCTCTATGCGTCTGACTTGGAAGCGACGTTCTCGGATACCTTCCGCTGGCCGACATGTTATCACGCCGAGATCAATGCCGAAGAAACAGAATTCGAGCTGTGGCTGGAATATATCGATGGCGTAACCGGTTTAGACTTGACCGGTGACATGTATGAACAGGCCGCGCTGGAGTTAGGACGCTATCAAGGCAAACTGTATGCGGAGCAGCCCGATGTGCTGCAGAGCCTGAACAACCTGAGCCATGCGGATCTCATGAAGAATACGTATCTGCATTACCGCTCATGGCCGGTCGTCTACGATTATATACGCTCGGAGGACTGCGAATTCCCGCAGCACGTGCGGCAAATGCTCATCGACATCGATGAGCACGCAGACGAGATACTCGCCCGCATCGAAAAATTGCCCCTCGTGCTATGCCACCGGGACTTCTGGGTGACCAACCTGATCTATGCCGACGGAAAAATCGCGATCATCGACTGGGATACATCCGGATGGGGCTACCTGGGCGAAGATCTCGCAAGCCTGATTGCGGATGAAGCGGATGTCGATCACATGGTCGAATACTACCAGCGATGTGTCCCCGCGTATTACAAAGGCTTTTCGGAGTATGCGGATGTATCCCCAATCGCCGATGATTGCGTCTACGAGATGATTCTTCTCGTATTCGGGTACAGGCTTGTGGAGTGGTATCTCCACACAGAGGACGATGATGAGAAGACGAAGCATGTCCATACGCTCCAAAAAATCTATGAAATGAAGAACAGCCCTGCGCAGGGTTGACTCTAAAAAAGAATTCCGAAAACCCTTGAATGTAGTGGGTTTTCGGAATTCTTTCATTACTCCCATTCGATCGTCGCCGGCGGCTTGCTGGTGATGTCGTAGAACGACGTGAGGCACTCCAGTCGGCGAATCGAAAGTGGGATTGGGCATGCATCCAAAAATCGAAGTCTGAGGCGATTATCGCTGTCGATTACATTTCACCCTCCATATAATGCCCCTAGGGAGGTGACGTGAATGGCGAAAACTGTACAGCCGATAACTATTGGAGCGAATAGTATTGCAAAGATCGGCAACCAATTTTTCCTAATTGTTGAAGTGGAGGCTAAGGCACCTGGGGTTGAAATTGACCCGGTATTTGCCGTCCGAACGACTGCCAAACAAGCTGCGAGCCTCATTCGTGCAGGCGTGATGCGGACCATCTTTCGAGATACGCCTCCAAAACCGAGTGCTGGAAAGAAAGTTGAGTTGAAAGGCGTATTGTTTGCTAATAATCGGATTTTTTCAGTCTTTGACGTTGAAAACTCGACAGACGTTTCTGTTTTAGTAAGAATAAACCGTGACGAAGCAAATAAGCTTATCCGAGGCGGTGCACGCATCATCAAAGTAATAAGAAAGCCATTTTAAGCCTCCAATGAAAAGCGATCATTTTTGATTTAATCATCCATGATACAGATATTTGCGAAGGGGCTGTCCAATAAGTCCCCAAAATAAAAAGTTGGACGGGAAAACGTCATGTTTTCCGTCCAACTTTTTTTGTTCTGTCGCTTTTGCAGGAAAGTGGCTGAGCGGATGCCCGCCACCTTCAGTAGATTGTGGGCCAAAGCCACAATCCCAAATTCGGTGTGAACCTTCTCCATCCCTCGCAAGGAGAAGCGACGGAACGAGCGATTGCCCTTGATGTGACCGAATACGCTTTCTACCTCGACTTTACGCCGAGCATAGATCGCAGATCTCTCGTCATCCTCAAGGGCTTTCTTGGCCTTTGCTTTTAACTCTTCCCAGATTGTATTCCAGTGTACCTGGCGGTTCCCCTTGGCCTTGGTGCAGCTTGCCTTGAGTGGACAATCACTGCAATCTTCACATTCATAAATCTTAAAGCTTTGCTCCAGGCCAGACGCGTTTTTCTTCATTTGGTATTTCTTAAAGCGAACGTACTGGCCATTCGGGCAAATAAATCGGTCATCTTGCTCTTCATACGTCCAATTGGAGGCATGTCGGATGTCCTTCTTGTAGCGACGCGCTTTCTCTTTCATATAACTGCCGTAAGGAATGAGAAAATCAAAACGAGGCTCTTTTTCTTCGCCCACCGCATACAAGTAATTTTCCTCGCTGCCATAGCCTGCATCGGCAATCACCGTTTTCGGCATCGGCAAAGCAGACGCAGCCAATCGCTCCATATGGGGGATGAAGCAACGTGTATCTGTAGGTCGCTGATGAAGGCTGTAAAACAAAATGAACTGGTTTTCTGTCGCTATTTGCACATTGTAACCCGGTTTCAGTTGACCATTCTTCATGTGGTCTTCCTTCATCCGCATAAACGTGGCATCTGGATCAGTTTTGGAGTAGCTGTTGCGATTGCCAAAGCAGGCTTTCTGCTGCTCATACTTGGCGAGCCGCGGAAGAAAGTCCTCCCAAATTTGTTTCAGTGGCTGCTTCAGGGCACTGCGCTCTTTGCGTAAGGCTTTTCTCGCTCCGCTGTCGTTTGCCTGAGCCATTTGTTCGGTGAAATCCTCCACTTTTTCTTCCAGTAGGGCGGCTGCTTCTTCGAGTCTTACAGGAAGTTCATCCGGGGCTGCCGCCGCGTATTCGTCGGCTTCTTGCTGTGTGAGCGTATGAATATGCGCAAGGGTCGCCTGTACCTTTTCCTTGAGCTTCTCTTCAAAGTGAAGGGTGGATTTTTTCCACACAAAAGAATACTTGTTAGCATCAGCTTCGATCTTCGTGCCGTCTAAAAAGTAGTTCTCCATCGTGATGTAATTGTCTGCGATGAGCTTTTGGATCATTGTTTCAAACAGCTCGTCCATAAATGCTTTCATACGCACGCCACGGAAGTCGTTCAAGGTACGGAAGTCGGGCTGTTGCATCGCCGCCAGCCACATCGCCGGGAGGTTCTCTTGCAGCAGCTTTTCAATGCCTCGGCAAGAGTAAACCTTTTGCGAGTAACCGTAAAGGATCACCTTGAGCATCATTTTGGGATGGTAGGGACTGCGGCCTCCGCCTGTGTAGTGGGCAAACAGTTGCTGATCTGGAATGGATTCGATCATTTCATCAATGACATGTGCCACATGGTGGTCAGGAATGAATAGTTCCAAATTCAGAATCATCTGAGCTTGCTTGTTATCGTACGGCTTGAAGGTAGGGGCAAGATTTCGTTTAGGTATCACTTTTTCTTCCACATCCTCTAGAGGAAGTGTCACTTGCATGGTATACTGTTCGGTAGTAGTCGTTAGATTACGCAAAAAAATCGCCCTTTCCTGAGTTGGTTGTGTGGTAACTTCCATTCTACAAGAATTGGCGTTTTTTTTGTTCCTTTTTTTAACATCCAACAAAAACGGGGCGTCCAGCATCAGCTTTTACTGACTTTCTGGACAGCCCCGTTTTTATGTTCGTTTAATTCAAGTCACCATGAAGTATTTCACCCTCAATTTTTCCTTCAGATTGGTATACTTGGTCTGTGAATTGAGCTAATTTGATCTCGCAATGATCTAATTGATTTCTCGCCAAAGGCGCATTAGCACTTCGGAAAATGAGAAAAACAACTGCCGATGATACCCATAGCATTATAAATCGGTTAGAAAACAGTCCAAGCTTGATTAAAGGCTCCCTTTCTGTTGTTATTTGCTGTAGCGGATGATTTATTTTCACGATGCAACTCATTTATGGGGATAAGAAAACCGAAATAGGTGAAAATGATTAATTACTGGACGGTATTCTTTCAAACAGGAGGAATCTAATTGTGGGACATTTAGTCAACTGGTTAGAGCATTACGGATACCTTATTCTTTTTGTTGGCCTCTTTCTTGAAATGCTTGCCTTACCGCTTCCGGGAGAAATACTAATGAGTTATGCGGGTCTTCTTGTTTTTCAAGGGAAGTTGAGTTGGTTCTTCTCCATTTTATCTTCTGGTCTTGGTGCTATATTCGGAATGACACTAGCCTATTGGATCGGTTCGCGATTAGGTACTCCATTTTTCGAAAAATATGGCTCATACATTCATTTGGGAACGGATAAACTTCATAAAGTTTCACACTGGTTTCAAAAGTACGGAAACAAGTTAATATTCATTGCCTTTTTCATTCCTGGAGTTCGCCATATCACGGGTTATTTTTCCGGTGTGACACGTATTTCGTTTCGAAAATATGCTCTTTTTGCTTATAGCGGCGCTTTCTTCTGGACTACTACCTTTATCTCCTTCGGTAAAGTGCTGGGTCCAAAATGGGAGCTGTATCATCATAAATTTAGCAGGTATATGCTTATTGCCGGATTTATCGCGGCAGGCGTCGTTATCGTTTTCTATCTGTATCGGAAGTATAAAGAGTCGTTAACAAGAAAATTGATAAATGCCTTGGAAAAGGGACTTCTACGATTTCAATCCTTAGGTAAAATTCGCTTTTTTATTCTGGCCATGTTCACTTTATTTGTTACCTGTATTTCTCTCATGATCGGTTTAATTCAGGATTATTTAGCGAAGGAGTTTAGCGAGTTTGATGAAATCACTACTTTCATCATTCACAGTATATTTGGTCCAAGCTGGGGCGCATGGATGAATTATTTCACCCTTTTAGGAACCTACTACGTGTTTGTACCAATAATCATCATAACAAGTCTGTGGATTTTGTTTAGGGGGAAAGATCGTTTGCTGGAATTAACATCCTTCGCATGGGTGATAGTAGGTGGAGAAGCGCTGGATGAAGGACTCCGTTTGCTGTTTCATCGCATTGGACCTGCCTCCATTGGCTCTAATTCGCCTTATACCTTTCCAAGCGAGCAAACGTTAATATCTATGACGGTATGCGGATTTGCAGCTTATTTATTAATTCGGCATTACGGCAATGCTTTAATTCGGGCAGTAGCAATATTCTTTGTTGTTTTCCTATGTTTGCTTGTAGGCATAAGTCGCGTCTACTTTAACATACAGTATCCAAGTGATGTTGTTTCTGGTTATGTATTTGGTGGGGCGTGGCTGAGCCTAAATATCATTCAATTAGAAGTTTTTCGGATACTTAAAAAAGATGCGAAATAACAATTCGTTGGGATTTAGCCACTGATTGCGAGGGATTCTTCGACCCGGAGTTGCCCAGGATCGGGAGTGTATCAGACGGCACGATCTCGACAAACGTAATGCTTACGTTTTGCCCCTGTTCCATCTTCGGCTTGCCATTTGTTTCGGGAGCTTAAGGTTTTTAGCGATTGCCTTATCGTCCTCAACCAAAAATATTCGTAGCATTAGCCAGACCTCCGTTTCCTTATCCATACTTGATAGTCCATTCCGAAAATTTCTTACTCGCCGCTTATGACAAAAAAACCGCATCCGTCAGACGCGGTTGTATCTCGTTGCATGCACGGGAATCAGCGTACTTCCAGCCACTTGCGGATCACTTCGGCAAGCTGCTCCTTCTTGGCTATCACATCCGCCATATTTTTCAGCTTAACCGTTGCGCGGTCGGCGGCGGCCCATTTCAGCAAACCTGTCGTATCGTCAATCAAAGGCTCGTTGCCCGCCCGTTCCTTCACTTTCGCTCCGCAGTGAAACACGAGTAGAAATCCGTCTTTCCCCCGCAAATTGAATGTCACGCGGTCCTCACCTTGATAGCGGTAGCTGGGTGCGTTCCATTTGATATACAGCCAATCCTGAACTAACACCGGAAGTCCCAATTAGCGGTGCCGAAGCATTCAACCACTATATTGAGCACACCCTCCCATTTCTCCGTGAAAGCGGAGGTGAAATCGTGTTTCTTGGCGATGGCGGAGAGTTTCTTATCGGACCCGAGGACGAGAAATGGGATCTTGTCATGCTTGTCCGCCAGTGCAGCGCGCAGTCATTTCTAGCTTTTTCAAGTCATCAAGACTACCTGGCCGGTATCGGTCACCGGACTGCAGCGATAGAAGATTCACGCCTTCTGCCTATGGCAGAACTTCCGAAACCGAATTAATTAAAGGAGAAAATACCATGAACATTCTGAAAGTTAACGGTGTTGAATTGGCCTATGACAGTTTCGGTAACGAAACTGACGAGGCTATTATCCTAATCGCCGGTCTTGGAACCCAGATGATTCGATGGACGGGTCCATTTTGTCGGATATTAGCAGCGCGGGGCTTTCGCGTAATTCGCTTTGACAATCGGGACGTAGGTTGCTCGACACATTTTAGCCATTATCCGGCGCTGGATTTTGACGCACTGGCAACTGCTCTCATGTCGGGAAAGCGACCGGACATCCCTTACACTCTCGATGACATGGCAGCCGACGCTATCGGACTGCTCGACGCCCTTTCAATTGACCGGGCACATTTCGTTGGCAGGTCGATGGGCGGAATGATCGCCCAGATTGCAGCCAGTGGTTACCCTGAACGGGTGTTATCACTCACCTCCATTATGTCTAGTTCCGGTAATCCCGCCCTTCCGCAAGCTTCCCAGGAAATCATGGCGATGATGACTACACCGGCGCCGAACCCCTTTGAGGATGAAGCTGGATTTTTGGCGCACAGTCTCTCTTTTGCCAAACGTATCGCCGGCACTGGCTATCCGTTTGAAGAAGACGCTTATCGTACGCTCATTCTGGAGGAAGTCCAGCGAGCCTACGATCCAGGCAGTATCGGGCGACAAATTGCTGCGATCGCTGTCTCCGGTGATCGTCGTCCACGGCTGGCGACCATTAAAGTACCAGCTCTTGTCATTCATGGGGCGGACGATCCCCTGTTCGTCCCAGCATGTGGCGAGGACACGGCTTCTGCCATCCCGGGCGCCGAGCTAATGTTGATTGACGGCATGGGACACGACCTGCCGCACCAACTGTATAAAGTAACCGCTGATGGCATAGAGCGAACGGCTCGTCGCAATTGACACGCGCTTTCTGAATAGCAACCAGCCGGAGTCCCGCGGTGCCCAGGCCTAGGGGCGCAGCGCTGATCCATTTGCGCTCTTGGGGTTGGAAGCGGCGGTGCTCTTGGAACGGTTGTTAAAGCAGCTCCATTTGAACGTATATGTGGAAACGATCGAATAAGCGCCGGTTTAGATTGGTTCCAGTCTACATGTCCAGCGATCATATACTTTTAGAACGTCAACAGGGTAGGCAGCGCTCTTTCCGTGACTCGATCTCCTTCGGGTGCTAGTGTTCCAGATTTAAGGACGCAGTTCATCCACGCCCGCATTGTATTCCTTACGGCGGGAACCGATCAGGCTCCGCCGCCTGTACTCCTCGGGCGTAATGCCGTTCTGCTTTTTGAAAAAGCGAATAAACGCCATACTGGAATGATAGCCCGTCTTCTCTGCGATATCCTGAATTTTCATCGCGGGCCGCTGCAGCAGTTCCTTCGCCTTTGCGTTCCGAATGTCCGCGATGTAGTCCGACAACGCTTCTCCCGTCGTCTGCTTATAGAATCGGGAGAAGTAGGACGGATTGAAATTGACGTGCGCCGCCAGTGTGGCCAAGGACAAATCATCCGCTAGATGCGTTTCGATATACGCATGGACTTTGTCGATAAAATCATGCGCATTCACGTTCATCGCGCTCCGCTTGAACTCGAAAATCGACGCGGCTAAGTCCCGAAAGCGGCCCTCGATCGTCCTCCACGAGCTTTCCTCGCCAGACTGGATGCGCTTGTACAGCGCCCGTAGTAGGGTCAACTCGTTCTGCAGCCCGCAAGCCGCCAGGCTCGGGACGTAAACGACGTTGAGCGCATGCAAGCATTCGAGCTTGTGCATATACCCTGTCTCGTCGCCGAGCAGGAACGTGCTCAGCTCGCCGAACAGCTTATCGAACTCGGCTTCGCGCCCGCTCTCCAAGTAGTCGCCCAGCAAGCGAACTTTATGCAACTGAAAATAGGCTTTGCCCGCCTGTCCAGACGTTTCCTCCGCTATCGGTTCCGTGGAGCCGGCTTGCTTTCGCTCGGCCGCAAGCCCCAGCTCGCGAAGCGTGCCGCGGACAGCTTCCGACCCGAACGGCACGTCACGCATGGCGCCCCCTCCGTCGGCATCCAGCAGTTCCCGGTACGCTTGCTGAATCAAGCTTCTGGCCACGTTTTCTTCATTCAGGCTATTGATCGCCCTTTCGATCGTCCGGATGATTTTTCGGTCGTCCTCGACCTTGAGAATATATTCAAACCCGCCCAGCGACATCGCGCTGCGGACATATTCGAAATCGTCGTATGCCGTTAGGAAGACGACTTTGCAATGCGGCCAGTGGAGCCGTATCTCCTTCAGCAAGTCGATCCCTTCCATACCGGGCATCCTTATGTCGCTCAGCACGATGTCGATCCGCTTGCTCCGCAAAATATCAAGCGCCGTCGAGCCGGAACACGCCTTATACAGTTCGACGTTCAGATGAACTGCTCCCCGCAGCAGTCCCTCAAGCCCGTCCGCCACGATCGGCATGTCGTCAACGATCAGTAACCGGTACATCGGCATCCTCCTCATACCATGGCCTTAGTTTAATTTGCACGTGCAGCCCGCCAAGCAGCGAGCGGTCGAACACGATGCCGCAGTCTTCCCCGTACCGCAGCTGTATGCGCCGGTGAACGTTCGTGATGCCATTTGATTCCCCAAGTTCGTCTTCGCCCTGTCCCAGCCAGCCGTTCAAGCGCTCGATCGTCCAGTCGTCCAGCATGCTCCCGTTATCCTCCACGTGCACGAACAAAACGTCTCCATCCTTCTCCATATGAATCCATAGAAAGCCTTTATGCTCCTGCTTCTCGAATACATGCTTATATGCGTTCTCGATAATCGGCTGTAGCACGAGACGGATGACCGTTCCGCCTTCGTCCAGCCAGTCGGGAACCTCGAATTCGACCCGAACCCGCTCCCCGACACAGACAGACTGGATATCGAGGTAGGTTTGGGCGTGCTTGATCTCGAGCGCGAGCGGAATTTCATCGACCCGATCACGTGTCACATACTGGAAATAATTCCCCATGTATGTGCAAAATTGATATGCCCGCTCCGTGTCAACCGTCTTGATCAGCCGGCACAGGACGAAAAAGCAATTGTACAGAAAATGCGGGTTGATCTGTGATTGCAGCCGTTTCAATTCGGACCGTTGGCTGCGAATTTTCTGCTCGTACACTTCCTGAATCAGGCTTTTCAAGCGTTCGACCATGTCGTTGAAGCCCCGGTATAAAAACCCGAATTCGTCTTTCCGATTCTCCGGCAAAGTCGGGTACGTCGGCATGTCCCCCATTCTATTGAAGGTGCGGACGAGTTTGTTCATCGGTCGACGAATGACGTTGTTGATCGAATAAGAGAACAGGATGATGATCAACACGGAAGCGGCGGACATGACCCAGAACCATTTTTTGAGCGTCGTCAGAGCGCCCAGCACGTATGTTTCGGGTGTGAACGTGACCAAATAAGAATTGATCGCCGGCGAAAAACGGTACGAGACGATCATTCGCTTGCCGTCCATGGACATCGTCGACATCCCGTTCCGATCCCCTTTGTCCTGGTGGATTTGCAAAAATCGCTTTAACTCCTCGACATTGGAAGCGCTAACATAATTAGAAACCGACCAATCCTGCTTCAGATTAATCAGCGCTGCACTCCCTTCGCCCGGGGTAACGACGGTAGCCAACATGTCGTTGACCTGTTTGATCGAAAGCTCGATGCCGAGGACGAAGATCGGCTTGCGCTTCGCGTTCGATGGATAGTCGAGGGCGAGGAACAGCCGATTATCCCAATATATGAGCGGCCCGCCGCTTTTTTGTCGTTGCAGCGCCTCGAATTCCGGCAGATCGATGTTTGCATCGTAGTTCGTGCTGGAGACGGTTCGGCCGATCAGCGGAATGTAGGCTTTGGCGTCGGCGATGAACAGGCTCGAGTATTTCATCAAGTAGAGTCGCCTCTGTAAGGCGTTGACAAGCTCCAGCCGCTCGTATTCGCTGATCTGGTTGCCGATCGCGCTCAGCTTCCGCAGGTCTTGATCGACGACATATTCCGGCATAGAGGCGGAAATCCGGTCGATCTCCCGCTCCAGCATGTTCATGAAGTAGTCGGTGCGCGCCTTGATCGATTCGGTCATTTCGTTCCGGATGCCCTCGGAGCCTTTTTTGATAATGCTGAGCGTGATCAAGTACAGTGGTGCGATCACGAGGAAAAACGTAAGAAACAGCTTCAAAAAAATCGAAGGATTTTTCAGTTTCTCGATCAGCTTCATTTGCGTTGCACCGCCTCCGTCTAGATATTGTCTTCTTTAATAGTTGCACATTTTAGGCGGTTTCGGCAAAGGGAACATTTTATGGACATCAGAGCAAACAAAAAAACAAAATAAGAGGAAGGGACCTCTTATTTTTCAACATATCAAAAAGTATAAACTTCCGGGGTCCCCACAAAGTAATCGGAATAAGCTTCAAAAGCTACACGTCACTTTGTGAGGTTATTTTATGCACTTTATTCTTTTACGCTCCCCATGACGATCCCTTTAATGAAGAACCGCTGCAGGAAGGGATAGACGATCAGAATGGGAAAAGCGGCGATAAAAATTTGCGCGGCCGTGCTCGTTCGGTCGGACAGCTGCCGCAAAATATCCAGCTCATCCGAGGAAATGAACCGAAAATCCTTCTTAATGATGATGGTCTGCAGGAACGTCTGCAGCGGGTAATTCTCGGGACGGTTCATCAAGATAAGCCCGTCGAACCAGCTGTTCCAGTGTCCCACAATCGTGAATAATCCAATCGTAGCCAGAGCCGGCGTCGATAACGGCAAATAAATTTTGAACAGCGTAACGAAATGGTTCGCCCCGTCGATTTTCGCCGACTCCTCCAGCTCTTTAGGTAGCCCGCGGTAAAAGTTGAGCAGCAGAATGACGTTGAACACCGGTACGGCGCCCGGCAGGACAAGCGCCCAGATCGTATCCATCAGACCGGTCGCCTTGATCGTCATGTACCACGGAATGAGGCCCCCGCTGAACAAGATTGTGATGACGCAATACCAGGCATAGGCGGTGCGGAATTTGAATTGCGACGCTTCTTTCGATAACGGATATGCGGCCAGCACCGTAAGCAGCATGCTGATGGAAGTACCGAGCACCACCCGTTTGAGCGTCACCATGAACGCTGTAATATATTGCGGCTTGCTTATAATATTTTGGTAAGCGACGGTCGTAAACTCGACAGGCCACAGCGTCACTTTCCCGGCGGCGGCAGCGGAGCCCGAGCTGAATGACAAGGCCAGTATATGAATCATGGGCAAGATGCACATCAAGGAGAGAGCGCCGAGAAACAGGTAGTTGAGCAAGGTGAACGTCAGCCTGCCCGGGGTCGTGCGGGTTATCAATGGGCATCCCCCTTCAGAAAATTCTATAGTTGGCGAATCGGTAGGCGAGGAAATAAGACAACGAAATAAATATGAGAGACACGACCGATTTAAATAGTCCTACGGCCGTCGCCAAGCCATATTGAAACTGTTCCAGGCCCAATCTGTAAACGAGCGTGTCGATAATGTCGCCGCTCTCGTACACTTGCGGGCTGTACAGGTTGAAAATCTGGTCGAAGCCGGCGTTCAGCACGTTCCCCAGACTCAAGGTCGCAAGCAAGATGATTACGGGCATAATTCCAGGTAGCGTAATATGCCAAGTTTGTTTCCACCGGTTAGCACCGTCCATTTCAGCAGCTTCGTACAGCGATGGATTAATGCTCGTCAACGCGGCCAAATAAACGATCGTGCCGAAGCCGAATTCCTTCCATACGTCGGAAAACACGATAACCACCGGAAACCAATGATTGCTCCCAAGAAAATAGATCGGATTGATGCCGACAAAGCTGAGCGCTTGGTTGACGATCCCCGTCGACGGCGACAAAATATCGATCAAAATGCCGCCGAGCAGCACCCACGAAAGGAAGTGCGGCAAATAGACGAGCGTTTGAAACACCCGCTTGAACAATTGCTTCCGAATTTCATTCAGCAGAATGGCGACGACGATCGGCACGATCAGGCCGACGATCATTTTCATGATCGCGATGCTGACTGTATTGTACATGATGCGTCCGATATCGGGATATTCGAGGAGCAGCTGGAAATTTTTCCAACCGACCTTCGGAGAATGCAAAACCCCTTTGGCCGGCATGAATTTTTCGAAAGCGATCGTAATGCCGACCATCGGAATGTAACTGTAAATAAACAGAAGCACCACGCTCGGCAAAATCATTAGATGCAAAGGCCATTCCCTTATCCATCGTTTTTTTAGCATTCTTCCACCACCACATGTTACAGGATAAAGACGGCAGGAGGGATAACCCCCCTGCTATGTCGGACCGCCTGTGTTGCCACATAAAGCCATTCTTACTTCTGCTTCGCGTACCAGTCATTGACTTCTTGCGTGATTTTGTCGCCACCGAGGCTCTTCCATTCGGCCACGAACTTGTCGAACTCGTCGATGGACACTTGGCCCATGATGATTTTGGTGAACGTTTCTTGTTCCTTCGCGTCGAGGATCGACTTTTTGTCCTGCATCGTCTCGGTAGGCGCGCCGAAGAACTCGTCTGGCTGATACCGATTTTCCTGCAAATACTGATTCATGATCGAGAATGAACCGCCCGGTTTAGCGATCATCCAGTGTAACCAGCCGCTCACATCGCCGTTCAAGTAGTGCAGCGAGGTATCATACCGGTTCGTCCAATCCGGATCACCTTTCAGAAGGCTCGGATCTTTCTCCTGGATCGCTTTCGGCAGCACGGCACCGGCTTGCACGTTTCCGTCCTGTGAATAGAGGCGGATCGGGTTGATTTTGAAGTACAGGTTCCCGTTTTCTTTCAGCCCTTTGCCGTTCATGTACAAGTTCCGCTCATCCGTCACGCCGTTTGAGTTGATTTTAACCCATTGGTTCAAAATTTGGATAACGGCTTCCGGGTTCTTGCAATTCTTCGAGATGACGACGTACCCGTTCAAACCGAGACCGACCTGGGATTTGGCAGGCGATCCGTCGATCGACGGCAGGCCGTACACTTCCCATTCCTGCACCTGCTTGCCGTCTTTGATCACCGCTTTCTCAAGCGGCCATGCGCTCAGCCAAAATTCACCGTAGGCCATCCCGATTTGGTTGCCGGCAACCAGTTCGTTCTCTTTGTCCACATCCTTCGTGCCGAACTCCGGATCGATTTGACCCGACTTATACATGTCTTGTAACTGCTTCAACGCGGTTTTCATTTGCGGCTGGATGCTGCCGTAGACCAGTTTGCCGTCAGCGTCTTTCTGCCACGTCTGCGGATAAGCATGATAGCCGTTGAAGAAGCCGGTTAGTCCGTATGTTCCGTACAAGTCCTTGTTCATCGCCATTCCGAAAGACTTGCCCGCTGCGCCTCCAGGGTTCTGCTTCGCGAATGCCTCGGAAATGTTCAGCACGTCCTGCATCGTTTTTGGTTCCGGCAAGTTGAGCTTCTTCAGCCAATCCTTGCGCACCCATAAGTAATAGGAAGAGTTATATGGACTGTCCGCGAGCGGAATCGCCATTAGCTTGCCGTCAGATTTCGCCGACTTCATCTGGTTCCCGCCGTCTTTCGTAAACCAGGCTTTGGTTTCCGGAGTGGCGTATTTATCGAATACGTCGCTAATATCCATAATCATATCCGAGTCGATCAACTGCTGCAGTTGCATCTGGTCGCCTACCGAGAAGAAGTCGGGAATGTCGTTCGACGCGATCATCATGTTGAGCTTCTGATTAAACTGTTTCGAGTCGGCTACCCAAAGGTTCTTGATGTGAATGCCCAAATCTTTCTCATAGGCGTCATATACGGCATTCTTGTCCATCGACTCCCCTGGATCCCACTTGATGTCGGATGGGTTCGAGCGAACCGTCGTCAATTCCACGATTCCTTTGGTGGAATCGGACGGCGGCGCCGATGCCGAAGATGAATCGCTTGGCGACACTTTCGAGCCGGAACTGGAGTTACTGCACGCACTTACAAGGACAAGCGCGCTGCACATGATGCCGAAAGTCATTGATTTTAGCCATGTTCCCACTTTGAATACCCCCTATAATATTAGGTCTCTAATGAATACGCTTTCATAATGATTATAAGCCCGCCGTTCGGCCGCAATCCATCTACAAGTTTTTACTTTGTATACCATTTGATACTTCTTTACTTTGTTGCTAAAGAACGCCCCGATGATTTCAGAAGACCTTCATATGCCTGCGCACAATCTCCCCAAAGCTTGGGGTCTATTCGGTAATAGAACCAATGTTCTTGTCCTTTACGGCAAAACATGGTCATTGGAAGCAGGTGGGAGAACAGTTTTTGTTACGGGATCTTGTCCCTTAAAGCCGCACGTTCTCCCGGCTACCGCCATCTTAAAGCACCTACGAAAATAAGCCAACCAGAAATCTCTGGCTGACCTAATAATACGAAAAAGCCGCAACTACGCGACTTTTAAGTATATAGTTCTTGTCACACAACATTTTTTCGATCATTGTCGACTTCCCAGTATTTTCCTATTGGCAATTTGCTGTTGCCGAACCCTGCCTGTCATCTAAATACTTTTGTATTATTAGTTATTATTATTCGTAACTTGATTAACGATGTTTTGAGTTGCTTTCTGAGTTTTATTCGCGACATTTTTCGCGGCATCCGTCGTCGATTTAATCGCATTTTGAGCTGCATTCGTTGCGGTGTTTATAGCATTTCCTATGGCATTGGTATTTGTTTGTCCTATATTTTGTTTATTATTATTCTGGGTTCGTTGTATGCCCGGTCATGATCGGTTTCGGCCTGCTTCGGTCTATGCGGTCAAAAAACGATCCAACCGCTCGATGATCCGCTCATGCGCCTGCAAAAATACTCCATGTCCGGCGTCCGGCACCATTAAGAGCTGGGCATCCGGGATGCGTTGAGCCAAAGTTTCTGCGTGGGCGGGGGTGAAAATCCAGTCCGCTTCTCCGTGAATGATCAGTGTTGGAACAGAGATGGCAGGCAAACGATCGTTAGAATCGAAGCTTTGATAGGCAGCGTCATGAATGGATGAGGAAGATAGATGCAATCAATACACTCAAAAGCTTCATCTTCAAAAGCGCTGGATTTGGAAGTGCCTCCCCATAGTTCTTTTTTATTTCTGGAGAAGAATACTGTTTATCCAGGAAAGTATAAAAATCATCCTCGTCAATATTCATATATGTAAACTCATTCCGACAGTTCTCAACAGTTCAGAAATTGTCTTTATTTTTTCTGCATACCTACCTATAAATAGATCATAGAGAAAACCATTGGCAAAAAGCCAATGGGTAAGGTTTAGACTTTTATATGAGTGTTATAAGGTTGCTGATAAGGCTATGCAAAAATCTGCATCGTCCATTTAACTTCCTGACGACATGACCGTTTGCGTCAATGTCGTTAGCAATGATTTTTTTATTTTAACGGCTCAAACTACCCGCCAACCGCAAACGTTGACGATAGGGACCGACCGGTATAAAAATCAGCCCCGTTTCATCCCGAGAAGCCGTCCGATAAAGCGCATCGCTGGAATTGGCGTCAAACCCGAGAAGCGGACGTCCTCCCATCCCGAGGGCGGATGCCGCCAGCAATAATCGGTGCACGAGCATCCCTGCTTCCATTTGTTGTATGCGGTATCCCCGCTTGCCGAGCTGCGATTGAAAGAAACTCCTCTTCCCAGCCACATGAAAGCTGAGCGGCACTTGAAACAAATTGATATTGGGCAGCGACATTCCCTCCTGCATCCGTTGCCGGTGATCTCCAAGACTAACCGGCTGCAGCGCATGCGCGGCGTCATCGTACCGATAAGCGCCATCCGGAATGTCATCTACTCCATAGAAACAGCCATATAGGCATACACGCGGTTCCGGCCGCTCATGCGGGCCATCCAGGTCATTGCGATACGAGAAGGAAACCGTCGCTTCCCGAAGCAGAGCTGCAAGCCGGGAAAGAGCGATCGGCTTCAAGATAAATTCCGTCTCGGGCGAGAACCGGTTGCGGCAAACCGTCGCCAAATCATACGACAAGCGCTCTACAGGCGGCAGAGGCAGTGCGAGCGCTTGATCCGGGATTGCTTGTTCATCCCTTACGAACTCTCGAAACGATCGCGCCGAATCCAGTCGGGACGCTTCGCTCATTCGAAGCAGCAACGGATAATCTGCGATTCTCCGTGACCTGACATAGTGATCATGCCTGACAGTCGACAACTCCCGGCACAGCTCGGAGGCGGAAACCGTGTCCTCATCCTCGTTCCCGCTTTCCATCCACCGGATCACCGGATCAGTCGATAACGGGATAACCGCATACACACTCTCCTCTTGTTCTGATAGTCCGAGCAGATGATTGACGGCTTGATCGAGAAATTGAAAATGCACGCTAGACGAAAATCCGAATCGTTTCGCGATTTCAAGCAGCTGTCCGATCAAAATGCCAGCATCTAGTCCCTGCAGCCGGTAGGCAAAATTATTGTATTTGTAAAAATTTTTCCAGTAAACCGTAGATACGAACGCGGCTGCGAAGCAACCGTTCGTGTCGCGGCGATTCCCGAGCGACCTCGCTAAATAATCATCGAAATTTCCTTCGCGCAGCAACGCCAACCGATGATGCGCCGCATCATAATGGTATATGCCGGCAGGCAACTCACCAAGCTTCAGATAGAGATACAGTTCACTCGGATATAGCCCTCCTCCGGAAGGAACGAAGCGCCGGCACATCTGCAAGACGCCTACCGATTCTTTCGATGGTTCCCGTTCCATGACGGATTGGGTCAATTGCGTAAGCCCGAATGCATAGTAAAGGAAATGTCCGATATCGCGAAGGATAGGCACGCCGGTCGTATCCCTGCCTTCGAGCGTTGCCGGCACTTCCCTGGATAGCGGAAACATTGGCAAACCGCGATAAAGCTTGTAAGGAAGTGGTGCGTCATCCCAATCCGTCTCCCAATCCAAGGGCTTGACCTTATCCGGATCATATTGCAAACGGTGAAGAAAAACGTCCAAATTCATAAGACTCATCGCTTTCCTCCTTGTCTTCAACTGCGCCGCCCATAGCCGTGATTATGGGAACGGGTGCGGGTATGGATTAAGCTGCTCGGGAGACAAGGGCTTCAGCGAATAAGACAGCTCTGCAGGGACCCTGAGCACTCTATCCAGTCCCGTCAAACGGATGAGATGATGCCCGAACGTCATCGGCAGCATGCCGGGAATGAGCACTTTCACGCAATGGAGTCCGTTGCGACGCGTCTCCGGGGTTGACTGGTCGATCACGATCACTTCAAGATTCAATTGGCGAAAAACATGCAGCATGCCCTTCAGATCATCGGTCAGATCTGCGTTCCAGTCCCTCGGTTCAAACGCTTCGTCGAACGTTTGCATCGGACGATCGTCATTCAGCAGGAAATCGAGCCGTTCCTCCGCTTGTTTCAACCCGTACAGCATGGAATGGTCCTCCATCTGACGGACCTGGTACGGATCGAGAAGCATCCGTTCATACTGCTGACGGTTCTCCTCGAATTTCTCGCTGACCGTGAGCAGCATGCCCGCCACCTCGTGGATCGCGCTCTTGGCCGCGCGGATCGGATCCGGATGGGCGCCCGCCGCGCAGATGAGATTCACACCCCGCTCTTTCTTGTTTTTCGCGAGCGCCCACACGCTCGGTATGCCGTGCTCCATTGTCGATTTATACAAATGCACGTCATAGCCCGCCAAGGCCTCTATACGATCAATCATCCATCTCATTTCCCGGTCCTGTACCGAACGGTGGTCCAGACGCGGCAGGGGCAGCCGCGCATACCAGGTCATGAGGAAGGAGTCGCGTTCCACCACTTCCAGCATCCCGTAGAAAATCGCTTCCTCCAGACTGCCGCCCAGCGCGCAGCCATTGGACGTTTCGTAGACGAATCCGTGTCCGCAGCCCGCACTGTAATAAGCCAGCAGTTCCGGTACGAGAATCGGACGCTGCTGCAGGAACGAATAACCCCATACCCAATCGATCGGCCGTTCGGGATCGAATGGTTTGAACGGGAAGCCGGAGCGTTCATACTGTTCCTTCGCATGGACGCCTACGCGGAGTGGATCGAGCGCCTGGTCTTGCACATTGATGAAACTGTCATGAACGACGGATCGTTTGCCGCGGGGCGACAGACCGCAATAACGCTCCAGTCCCTCCAGAATGGCCGTCATTTCGCTATCCGCATAGGAGTGGGTCCGACCTGCGCAAGCCTCGTCTCCGCCAAACAAGGGCAAATTGATGCTCGCATCGGCAAAAGGAGACACAAGGTCAATCATTTTCCCGTTCAGTAAACCGGTCCTGGCATCGAGGTATTCTTTGGCCAAAACATCCTTCAGCTCATCCATCGAACGGCTGCGATACGTTTCGACGCTGATTTTCAGGCTTGGCTGCAGCGCAACGCGGGCCGTCTCCGCATCGTCTTCCGGCAATCGCCCGCAGATCGGACATAGCGGATCGGGCAGGAAGAAGTGCAATGAGCTTTTCATCGTACGCAGATTGATCAAGTACATCCGGCCTTCAATCTCCGGCTGAATGCCCAACAGCACCTTAACGGCTTCTGCCGCGACAACGTGCGCCACCTGCAATAATCCCGTACGCGACGCCCATGCGTCCCGGGCGATTCCCCCAAGCGACGCCAGCTTTTGCTGAAGGTCCCACGATTCCCTTCGGTCGCTTCCAGCCAGCAGGAGCCGGATATCCGCGCATTGCGAGCACCCTTGCCCCTCCGGGCGAACCAGCGGACCGACAATCCCCTCACCGAATGCAACAAAACCGCGCAGCCAGGGCGTTCCCGACTGTCGGAACCGAGCCTCCGCAGCAGCATGAACGGAAGGATCCCATGCATCGTTCAACATCAGCGCCAAGTCTCCTGTTGTCGCCTCTCCAGATTCAATGCTCTTCTGCCGGATCAGCCGATAGCGGTCATCCGCAGACAATAACTTGCTTACCAAATCCGCGAGCTGTCCTTCCCCGATGACCGTCACGATCGCGTTCAAAGCGTTTCCTCCTCTCGCAGCGATACGCCAAACACGCCTGCCAGTTCTTCCTGCATAAACGGTTCTGTCGACAGATCAACGACCGCGATCCTCTTACGGTTCGATTGCAGGATCTGCTGGACGGATTGCAGTGTCATGCCGTATTCCGACTGATCAAAGCTGTGAATCGTCAGGTTCTGCGGCAAGGCATCTTCCACCTTGACCGAAGAGCGCTCCAGGATTTGGCCTTGGATGTCCATCGCATCGTTTTGGGTCCTCATCAGCGCCTGTCGAAGCGCTTCTCGTAGCGCCATCGTGCGGTTAACTCCGACCCCGCCGTACCAGTACCCGTTAGTACCGACCCAGACGACCGGAAAACCCGCTGCTTCTTGACCCAGACCGATTACCGGGGCGTCCCGCATCGTACTCAATACGCGCAAGTAATAGCGTGTGATACCATCATCAACCTCGCTGAGCTCGATTCGATAAATGGAGGGCATGCTGGATTCGGAACGGCTCTTCAGCTCCTCGAACAGACATTTCTGCAGTCCGCGGAGGACCGCTTCCGCTACCGTCTCTCCCGCTCCAATCCCTACATATTCATGTGGCTGAGACTCGGTCGGACTTGTGGTATCCGGCTGCGCAGGACTGGCCGCCTTCAGAACCCCGGCCAGTCGCGACACGTACGCCTCGATGCCAGCCAAGCCCGCTTCCTTCCTGGCTTCATGATGCGTCATTCCCGAACAGATGATCTGCGGCAGCAGCTCGGCGGGGCCTTCCGATAACGGGTCAACTGCCTGGACGCGACACTGTGAGAGCGGAAGCTGTTTCGAGTCCCCTTCCTCCCAGCAGTGAAGAATACCGGTCTCCGCCGAAGTCAAGCGATTGAAATACGAGAGGAGACGCTCCGTCTCCTGTTTCTCTGTATGCCGATCGACTGGAAGTTCGAACGGGTCCGTAGGCTCAGCCGGACGAAGACCTCTGACCAGCGGATGGGGAAGGAACGAATGCCACTCGCCTTCTAACGTCTCCGGATTCAACAGGAACAGCTTTCCATTCAATTCGGAAACCGTCGCCCCCGAAACGGTCTTAAACCATTCGAATACGACCACATTCGCGAGCATGGCTTCCGACGTAGTAGAGACGGCAGTCGGCCGATCCGCATCGCCAAGGGCGGTTCGGTGTATCCTGCGCCATGCGGATTCGAAGCAGACGTCCGAATCCGGGTGCACCAACGGCCCTGCTATGCCCAACTGTCGGAAGTAGATGGCAGGCAGCAGCAGCTTCTTCGCGTCCCTGCAGGCCGCATGCAGTGCTCTAAGCTCTCCGGGATCGTCATCCTGAGCGACGTAGAGAACGGAATCCGCCAGCCGCACGACCTCCGGCCAATCGGGGAAGCCGTCATTCGACGGAAAGATCTCCTCGACCTCGATCTCGTGGTCCGATAGACGCGCGGTCGCCGTCAGCTCGGAGATCCGCTGGCGATCCGTGGTCGCCCGGTTCATGATCAGCATACGAAACCGAGGCAATCCAGATTCCAATAAAGCCGCAACGAGCGAGACAAATATCGGACCGGAACCGACGGCAATCGGATTAGCCTGGCGATAGGCTTGAAAGCAGTGAGCGCCCGAACCGCCAAAGCTGTCCAGAAATTCGATCTGTGCGGCATACTTCCGTTCGATCGCTTCCGGGAGGCTGTGTGGGCGGTCTTGGCTGGTATCCCGGACAAAGCCGTTATTGAGCAGTACTTCCGCTATTTCATAAACCCGTACCCTGTGCGGTTCTGGCAGCCCGTCCGTCAGATCCGCCATGGAATAATCCCCACTCCACATGGGCATCAATTTTTCGATCCACAGATCGACCATGTCACCTTCCATTCGGAACGAACCCGTATTGTTGCGAAAATAGACGCCTCCATTCGAGTCGGGGAGAAAGAACGTATCCCCTTTCACTTTCAGACGCATAGAAGGGTTCAAGTTTTTATTCCTCCTTAAAGTTTTGCCGGACGCAAAACCGTTTCGTAGGTAAAAACTAAATTTTTGCCGGTGAAAACCGCATTGTACGCAGGCTTTCGGTTTTCCCTCATTTTTAAGTTATGTAGAGCGTTTTGTCCGTCATGCCTAAAAGTGCGTGTTCAAAAAGGTCGGTTTTCAGCACCGAGAAGGTTGGATGAAGCTAGGGACAGAGGAGCGGAGCGTACGTTAGGTACGTGAGCACCGGAAGTCCCGGGTGAATTCAAGATTCGATGCCGAGTCACTTCTTGATTCGCTTCGTGATCAAAAGCGGACTTTTTGAACAACCTCTAAAACTAAAAAAGGAACAGCCCCTGCAAGACGAGACATTTGCAGGGGCATACCGTTTTGCGGATCGCCAAGCAAGCTTTTCGGTGCTCAACGGCAGCGTGCGCAGCTTCCGCAACGTGCGCAGCCACTGCAGCTGGCGCAGTTGAAGCAGCTACTGCAGCGGACACAGTTGCTGCATGAACAAAACCCGCCGCAAAAGCCGGCGCAAAAAAAGCAAATACCAACACATAAACGGGGATCCACCTGATAGTACTGATTTTGCCCCGACGTAGGTGTCATCCCCGTCGAATTGAACTGGCCGACATTCAAGTTTTGCAGATCCTTCTGGAAATCGTTCATTTTATACCCTCCGAATCATTCATTTCCCTGCATGGGACAATTGTTATACGAGAATGTTTAGATCTGGATCCGACCGGCATACAAGCCCATCCCCCCTTCTCGACTAGATAATTTATGAAATTAATTCCACTAGTGTTCCTATGACATCCGCCTACCAAATAAAAAAGAACCCAGCAGACTTCTTCTGGTAGCCGGATTGAACGTAACCGCCCGTGGAACTTGATCCTGAGGGCTATAGTGTTCCCCCTACTAGTTATGACCATATATCTATACCGATCCGTTTTACTCTTTGCCGTTATATAAGCTTGTTTACAACGATTCAGTGATCACTACGCATCATTGGGAATGGGGAAGCCTTAAGATAAAGGACGAAATCGGAAGCAGGATGCTTTCAGAGCTTCTCTACAACGTCCCGCCGCTTTATCATATTGATCAGGACAGCTGGAAAAAGAACAAGAAATTAATTACGGGTAATCTGAAGGTGTAAGTCCACCTCCTACGGCGATCAACTGCGGATTACCGTCAATTTTTCAGGCAAAGACTTTGCGTATAAGCAGCAAACAATTCCAGCCAAATCGGCCGTGATCGAAGACGGCGCCAAGGTGACGACCTTCCGTACACCGAATATCTAAAATGCAGCTTGAATTCTCGTTCAGGAAAGTGTAAGTCGTTTTACTCCCAAAAAAACAGCCCTTATTCTGCTTCATGTAGAATAAGGGCTGTTTTCTTTGAAATAGATGTAAAAGCGGATCGTTTGATCCTTTGTCTCTATATGGCAGCGAAAGCCGTGCCGTTCCAGAACCGTTTTGACAATCGCAAGCCCGAGGCCTGTGCCAGACACCGCTTTATGCCGCGAGCTTTCCTCCACGTAAAAGGGCTCCCACAGCTGGGATGCATCGGCGATCTCTCCCGCAAAGTGGTTGCTCATCGCAAATACGATCTCCTCATCCTGCTTCCCGAAATGCACGTCAATCCGTTCGCCTGCCGCATATTTTACCGCATTGCCGAGCAGGTTATGAAACACCATCCGGATTTTGTCCGGATCCGCTTCAATCAGAGGATTCCCTGGTAGCTCATCGCGAATCACGAACTGCAAATGCCTGGACTTCAGCTCAATGCCGAATTTTTCTGCACATTCATGGAACAAATCCTTCACGGCAACAGGCTTAAGTTCAAGCTCGTCCCTTTCGATTTTCGAAAAATTCAAAAACTCGTCAATGAGCCTAGCCATGTTCTCATTCTGGCGCAAAATCGTAGCCGCATAACTGCCGTCGTCAAGCCCGTCTTGAATCCCTTCGGCATAAGCCTGAATGAGTGAAACCGGCGTTTTCAGCTCATGCGTCATATCTGACATAAACCGCTTTAAGCTCACGTTTTTTCTGGATAAATCCGCGTGCGCAGCGCTCAGCTTGTCGCTCATGGCGTTGATACTCTCCGCCAGCTCTCCGATTTCATCCCGGGTATCGACTCTGGCTTTTCGGAAACGAAGCTCCGATATGTCCTTCGCCACCTGCCCTAGTTCTTTCAGCGGTTTGGTCATCCGATATGACAAAAGCCAGACCACCGACACGATAATCAGCACCGAACAAAGCGCCAGGATCAAAATGAATTCATTGATCATCCGGATCGTATCGCTGATATAAGCCATCGAAAGCCCGATCAGGACGATGGTTTCGCCCTTCGGGATAAAACTTGCGTAAAAGCTGGATTTGAGCTTGCCTTGATCGTATATTATATTGACCCTGGTACCTGCTTTAACCTTCAACAGCGATTCGTCCGTAATCCAGAACTTGTTCAGCGTCACTCTCTTTGTCGCGAGCTGCTGTTTGAACGATTCATTCAGATCATTTTCCGACTTCCGCAAATTGTCATACACAATCGTCACGCGGTATTGCTGCTCAAGCTGCGGGATCGCAACTGCCCAGTTAGCTTCCTGAAGGGCGGAAATCGTTTTCACGGCTTCCCCGAGCTGTTCTTTCGTTTTGTATATATAATATTTCGGCATAAACAGGTTCGCCAGAAGTACGAACATGACGAAAATAAGCAGGACGGCAACCGTTATGCTTGTAAACAGTTTGCGTCCCAGCTTATTCATCGCCGGCCTCCACGCTGTAGCCAAGTCCCCGATGCGTTTTGATCATGTTTTCGCCAACTTTCTCTCGCAGCCTGCGAACATGAGTATCCACCGTTCTTGCATCACCGAAATAATCGAGCCCCCACACGAAGTCCAGTAGCTGCTGCCGAGACAGAATCTGGCCTCTGTGGCGGACAAGGGAGCACATAAGCTCAAATTCCGTTTTTGTTAACTGCAAATCTATACCGTCCTTATATATTTTATTGCCTTCCGGATCGATTCGCAGGGATTGATAGCGCAGTCCCTTTTCGTCGCCCAGCAGCTTTTTGGCCCGGAGAACGAGAATCTTCGGGTGAAACGGCTTGCGGATATACTCGTCCGCACCGATGCTGAGCGCCTTCAGTTCATCTTCTTCTTCGCTTTTTGCTGTCAAAATCAGCACTTTTTTGTCCGAACGCGCTTTGATTTCCCGGCATACTTCTATCCCGCTTTGTTTCGGCATCATCCAGTCAAGAATGGCAAGATCGACTTTCTCACGATAAAAAACATCCAATGCTTCCTCGCCGTTTTCGGCCGTACACACTTCGTAACCTTCTTTTTTGAAGTACGCCGATAAAATCCGCAGCATATCCTGTTCATCGTCTGCAATTAATATCCGCACAGCAATCACCCTTATCCTAATTGATTCTTAAGTCTTGAAACATCGTTATTCTCTATAATAACTGCTTCTACCTTCAAATTCCTTCATGGCTTCATGTCATCGAATCAGCTCTCATTAAGCGGGAGAGCACTTTGGCCATTTCGGCTGTTTATGGACTTGACGATAAGTGCCATTGTGTTCCTTCTTTATATCTAGCAGTCCTTGTTTCTCGCCAATCATCAGCATTCCGTTTCTAGTTTCTTTAAATGTAAAAGCGAAATAGAAATCGAATAAGAGTGCTACAATCGTAAATAAATGTACTATTTTCCGCATTTTTTATCTCCATTTGTTGATCATGTTTATATAATTAAGGAGAGCATAGGAAAATAATTCATTAATTTGAATTCGATTACCTATTATTACATAGGTGTAAGAATACATTATGGACAAGCCCATGAGATTTACTGAGTGCAGACTGATTAACTAAGGATTCATTTTAAACACTGCCAAGCTTATTATTATAAGCCAAAATAAGAAGAATCAGGACGAGCAGAGCGTAAGCAACAAGTAGTATTTTAGGAAAAAACCTCAACCCCCTGTCCCCTCCTTCTGTTTATGAACCGCCATCTCAATGAGTGTCAGCACCTTGTCAACTGCCCCATCCATCTTGCTAGCCTTCATCGCGTCCACAAATGATTTCTGATTACTGTAAGTAACATCCACTGCTTTGAGAAAGGTTTCTTTCGTTAGATCAGCTTCATACAATACCTCTGCATACCCTGCGTCCTTAAAATATTCCGCATTTAATGTTTGCCCTGTTCGAGTTCCGCCGATGGCATGTGGAATCAATAACATCGGTTTTCGTAAAAGCAGCCATTCATGGATCGCATTCGAACCCGCCCTCGACACGACTATATCGGCCATCGCCATCAGATCAGGAAGCTCTTCACGAGCATACTCCAACTGTCTATAACCAGCATAGTGACCAAAAGAAAGATCCATCTTCCCGATTCCGCAAATATGGACGACTTGATAACCCTTTAACAACTTCGGGAGTGCTTCCCTGACAATGCGATTGATTCGCTCTGCTCCTTGACTGCCTCCCATGATCAGAAGAATTGGCTTTTCTTCGTTGAATCCGCAAATTCCGATGCCGCGTGCGCGACTGCCCAGCTTCAGCTCCTCCCTAACAATCGGACCGACGTGTACCATTTTCCCGTCAACATTCCGGTCAAAAGCAGAAGACTTATTGAAGGTTGTACACATTACTTGCGCAAATTTTCGTGATATCCGATTCGCAAGCCCGGGGTGGAGATCAGGCTCAAAAATGATTACCGGAACTCCGTTCAAGGCGGCACCTACCACGACGGGAACTGCGACGAATCCGCCCAAGGAAAACATAACCCCTGGCTTAATCCGAAAAAGGAGTAGGAACGCCTGTACAATACCTAGCAAAAGCTTAAATAGATCCGTTACATTCGCCCATGCCCAATACCGTCTTAGTTTCCCCGTACTAATCGGGTAATAACGAACGTTCTTCAAACAGGCAACTAGTTCGCGCTCGATACCGTACTTGGAGCCAATGTAGTGGATATCCCAGCCTTCCTCTAACAAGCGAGAAATTAGTACAAGATTAGCTGTGACATGACCGGCGGATCCGCCGCCCGTTAGCACAATTCTCCGTTGCATCCTATAAGCCCCCCTTTCCGAAGCAGTTGTTCGATTTCTTTAAGTGACATCATGCAATCCTCCGAATGATAACCTCGACGGGCATCGCAGATTTGAGTTACATTCACCCCTAGCGAGTCTTTTGAGTCTTCGGGCATAATCATAAAGTATTGATCATGAATATCGTTCACCCGACTGCTCTCCGATTCCGTAATCAATGTTTCATGAAGTTTCTCTCCCGAACGAATGCCTACGTAACGAATTTTGATGTGCTTTGAATTAGAGTGATTAATTAATACCTGTGCAAGATCCGTTATTCGACAAGCTGCCATTTTTGCAACGAATATTTCGCCCCCGAGGCTGTTCTCCATCGATGTCAGCAAAATTCGAACAGCGTCCTCCAAAGTAAGAAAGAAACGCGTCATTCTTGGATCAGTTACGCTGAGATCTCTCTCCTCTTTGAGTTGCTGTTTAAATAAAGGCACAACGCTTCCAGTCGTTCCGAGAACATTGCCGCTTCTAAAACAAGCAAACTTTGTAGCTGATCTTCCATTAGCGTATATGATAAGCTTCTCTCCGATCGCTTTCGTCATACCGTAAGTGTTTGTTGGGTTGGCTGCTTTATCAGTTGAAACATACATCACTTTCCGCACGCGGTTTTCAATTGCTGCATCGATCACATTTTGCGTTCCAATTATGTTTGTTTTGAGCGCACTCTCGGGCTGATTCTCACAAATCGGAACATGTTTTAGCGCCGCCAGGTGATAAACCTCGTCTACACTGCTGCAGGCAAGGGCCAATTCCGCTTTATCCCGAATATCGCCAATTATGAATTTTAATCTGGGATCCCCAATTTTTTGATGCATTTGAACTTGCAGCGACTCGTTCCGGGAGAATATCCGAATCTCCTTCGGTTGTTTTTGCAATAGCTGCGTGACTAGTTCCACTCCCCACGAGCCAGTGCCGCCTGTAATTAAAATCGTTTTATTTGTCATCTTTTTCCCCTCCATAACTTGCTCCTATCTGACACCACTATCTTGAGTTCGTTCTGTTACACCAGTGTGACAATTTGAGATTTTAGCCTTGTAACACTGGTGTAACAGATAGTCACTATGATTATCATGCATTCCTGAGTTGATTCCAGTATGGAAGTACTAACTTGAGAATCATCTTATCTTCAGGAACAAACAACTCATTTTTGGAGGTTGCACATGAAAAAGACATTATTGACCGTACTATCAATCGCGACTGCGCTTAGTTTATTCGCCGGAAGCAGTCAAACTCTTGCCGCAAAAGCATGGACAGGACAAGCAGTGAAGAGTAGCGCATCTGTTGCGTACCATGATTTCAAATATAAGGTGGATCCGACCACCTTCGATATCGTGGTCGAAAGAGAAGGAATAAAGGAACATGTATCTGTGCCGTTAAAGCCCCGGGCCGTGCGCGATGTGAAGAAGACAGTAGATCGGATTGAATGGACGTACCCGAATGACAAGGTAAAAGTGATTGTTCAGAAAAAGAATAATAAATATTTGGACATCCGCATTCAGTCTATTGGAGCGGAACAATTTGCTTGGCCAACTGTGCAAGCCGACAACTATATGCTTCCACTTGGGGAAGGCAAACGGATTCCTGCCAACGATAAGAATTGGAAGCAATTTCTGAAGGAGGAGAAGATGACATGGGGCGAATCGTTCTCAATGAATTTCATGGCTTTGAACAAAAAGCATTACTCACTTCTCTTTATCATTGAAAATCCGTTCAACAATGAAGTATCGTTCCAGACGAAGCAGAAGATCGGCATGACATTCGAGCACGAATTTCCATCTATCAATCCGAAAAAGGAGTATGGCTTCCGGCTGTATATAACTGACAACGATCCTGTGGCAGTCGCGAAGCAGTACAAAGAATATGTAAAGGAACATCAAGGCTTTAAGTCATTAGAAGACAAGGCGAAGGATAATCCGGAAATCAAGAAGCTGTTCGGAGCTCCGCATATATACTTGTGGAACAACCAAGCTCTAGAGTCAGGCAATATTCGTTGGCAGAAGATAAAGAATAAGCTGAATGAGCCCATCTGGTCCTGGATCGCGGAGCTTGCTGAACGTTATGCTGGAGGTGAAGCCGAACAATTAGACAGCGTATTGAATGAAATGAAACAACAGCAATTCGCGAACAACTACCAAAAACGAATTATTGTAGATACTCTTAACCAAGTATTGAAGCTAAAGCAGCTCTACCTTTCAGACTATTTTCCTGTACTTGACGATGCTGCCAAACAAGCTGTAGCTGGCGGCGTGGAGAAGTTAAGTGAGCAAAAGCTATACGAGCTGAATAAAAACCTACTCAAGAGCGTTTTCCAGGACGCTATTGATGATCCTGAGGAATGGGGACGTGACCAGTCTAATGTGTTGGAGGAAATGCGTCAGATGGGCATAGAGAAGGCATGGATTGGCCTACCGAACTGGTCGAATGGGCTGATGAATCCTGCTTTCGTCGCGAAGGCGAATAAGCAAGGATACCTAATTGGGCCGTATGATTCTTACCACTCTATCCAGAAAAATGAGGATAAGGAGTGGAACACAGCATTTTTCCCGGACTCGACACTTTATGAACAAGCAACGATCTCAAATAAGAAAGGAGTGAAAATCGGCGGCTTCCTCGATCGGGGGCGGAAATTAAATCCTACTTTTTCACTTCCAAGCGTGAAGCAGCGTGTTGAGGATATTTTGCAGGACGGCATCCTTTACAACTCATGGTTTATTGATTGCGATGCAACAGGAGAGGTTTACGATGACTATACGCCAGACCACATTACAACACAGGAGCAAGATGAGGCAGCACGCTTGAATCGAATGGACTATATCGCGAAAGAGAAGCATATGGTCATCGGTTCGGAAGGTGGTCATGACTTCGCGAGCAGCACGATCGCATTTGCCCATGGCATTGAGACGCCAGTGATCAAATGGAACGATAAAGATATGCGCGAAAACAAGGAAAGCCCGTACTATGTCGGCGGGTATGGCGCAGCCCAAGGGAGCATACCTGAACGATATGTGAAACAGGTACCTGTTAAAGAGTTGTATCAGCATGTATACCTCGATCCTGCCTACTCACTGCCGCTGTTCAAACTTGTATACAACAATTCAGTTATTACGACCCATCACTGGGAATGGGGGAGTCTGAAGATTAAAGATGAAGTCGGCTCACGTATGCTCTACGAGCTACTCTATAATGTTCCACCTCTTTACCATTTGGATAGTCAGGAATGGGATAATCACAAGGAACTGATTTCTTCCTACTTGAAAGTCTGGTCACCGTTCCATGCCAAAGCCGTAACGCAGGAGATGACGGCATTTAAAGTACTGACACCGGATCGACTTTTACAATCCGCAGAGTACGGTCCAAACTTGAAGGTCATTGTGAACTTCTCTAATAAAGACTTGAAGCATGGACATGAAACTATAAAGGCAAGGTCCGCAGTAATCTATGACGGTAAGAAACGCGTTACGTTTAACGGGAATATGTAAGCTAGGATTGCAATAAGCATAGAGATTAATTTACATGTCTCACTTACGATTTGTCCACTGCAAGTAAACATGCGACGCAACTCGCTCTGATGCTAGCTTCTAACACAATCTTATCATTACTTGCTAATGGAAATAGGCGCTCTTAATCATTTGTAAATGTGAACCCTCCATATAATCAGTTACTTAAGCGAAGAAGCTTGACGAATCAGGGCTGGAATGCCTGAAGAAGATTGTGGCGGCGCTTTAATCTTAGATCCGAAAAACGACTAAATGCATATTCTTCCACTAAATACGCCCCTTTCATCTGTTATTCGATTTGGGGGCAACACAAAAGAAAGTGTTGAACTTTCCTGTCCGTTAGTTGAAAAAAGGCAGCCGATCAAAAAGCCGGCTGCCTTCAAATGTCTTTATTGAGCTATCATACCCGTTAGCGTAATTCATTTTATTTTAAGTTCTCAGGATTTAGTCCAAGCAAAGTTTCAGGAATGAATATCCCATCTTTGCGGATTAATATATCATCGAACCACATCTCTCCTCCACCATATTCAGGTCTTTGAATATTCACAATATCCCAGTGTAGTTCCGACCAATTATCATTTCCAGGCGAGCTAAAAGGGACACAACCCGGAGTAAAGTGGTAACTGCCAAATATCTTCTCATCGAATAAAGTATCTTTCATCGGATTCTCTATATAGGGGTTCAGACCAATTCCGAATTCACCAAAATATCGTGCTCCTTGATCTGTATTCAACAATGCGTTTATTCGAACTGGATCGTTCGCAGTTGCATGAATAATCTTGCCATCCGTTGATCATTTGTAAATAATGTTTTCGATATAACCCCATTTTCTCAGGAGAAACACGACTTAATTCACTCATATTATCTCCAGCTCGAATGAGGCTATAGGCTTGCATATGTGTTATTAGACAACCGGTCTATAGCTCTGAAACAATTTATATTCTCACTGTAGATTTCATCAGATAACTCAACACAAGAAGAAAAATCTCTCCTTTTTGATGGTTTATAATTAATTTTGTATCTAATGCTTGGTTCAGCGCTAAATAAGTTTATTCTAAATAATCGTAATGAAGAACAGCTCTTGCCTAAGGACAAGAGCTGACTGTTTGTTTCTTATACAGGATATACTGGATGTTTACGTGTTGCAGATACCGCCCCACGCAAGGAATAGGCTGCAAACCGTTTGATCAGCTCCTCTCGCAGTTCCCCTGCAGGGATAATTCCGTCAATTACCATATCAGAAGCGAGTCGATATAAATCAATATTTTTACGGTAATCTTCTTGCTTTTCGGCGATGAATTCTGCACGTTCAGACTCTGCTACCTCGGCAATCTTATTCGCATATACCGCATTTACCGCAGCTTCGGGTCCCATAACGGCAATTTGCGCTGAAGGCAATGCAAGGCAGCAATCAGGCTCAAATGCAGGTCCAGCCATTGCATATAAGCCAGCGCCATACGCTTTGCGGACAATAACCGATATTTTGGGAACAGTAGCTTCGGAAACCGCCGCGATCATTTTGGCGCCATGACGAATAATCCCTGCCTGTTCGACTTTGGTGCCGACCATAAATCCTGGGACATCGACGAGGAATAACAGCGGTATGTGGAAGGCATCGCATAAACAAATGAACTTGGCTGCCTTATCGGCAGAATCGTGAAACAGGATACCTCCTTTGGCACGTGGTTGATTCGCAATAATTCCGATCGTCTTTCCATCTAAACGCGCAAATCCTGTGATCAATTCCTTGGCAAACAGCCTTTTGATTTCAAAAAAAGAACCCTCATCGATCAGACGATCAATTAATTCATACATGTCAAAAGAAGTATACTGATTGCCTGGAATAATTTCTTCAATGGTTAGCTCATGTTCTTTAATCGGTAGTGCTTCATATACGGGAGGCTTATTCTTGCAATTGGAAGGCAAATAGCTGAGATAGTCCCTTGCAAGCTCAATAGCTTTTTCTTCACTATAGGCAAGCACGTCCCCGCACCCGGAAATAGAGCAATGCATTTTGGCTCCGCCAAGCTCTTCAAGCGTCGCCTTTTCACCGACAACGATTTCAACGATTCTAGGAGAACCCAGGTACATGGATGCATTCCCATCCACCATGATGACAATATCACAAAACGCTGGTATATAAGCTCCACCTGCTGCAGAGGGCCCAAATAAGAGGCACACTTGTGGAATTACGCCCGAAAGCTTCACCTGATTATAGAAAATTCGCCCCGCACCTCTGCGTCCCGGATACATCTCCACCTGATCCGTAATTCGCGCTCCTGCGGAGTCGACTAAGTAAAGCAGCGGTACTTGCATTTTCTCTGCCGTTTCTTGCATGCGAATCATTTTCTCAACGGTTCGAGCACCCCAAGAGCCAGCCTTGACGGTTGAATCATTGGCGATAACGCATACCGTTTGTCCATTTATTTTGCCGATCGCTGTTACGACACCATCTGCTGGCAGGTCGGGATCCGTGCAGTTCGCAAAAAGCGCATCTTCAAATTCACAATCATCGTCAAATAACAATTTTAATCGATCACGAACAAATAATTTCCCTTGGTCTGAATTTTTCTCGTGATACTTGGGAGCACCGCCTTGCTCAATCTGCTCTATACGTTGCCGTAATCTATCCTCCTGCTCTTCATAACCCCTTGTCATCTTCATCTACTCCCCTTTGAAAATCGGGCGGCGCCGCTCCCGAAATGCTCGCAATCCTTCCAAGCGATCTTTCGTAGGTACAGTAACTTCATAGGCTATTTGTTCAATGGAAAGCCCCGTTCGAATGTCTTTCCCCCATCCGTGATCAATTGCGATTTTTGCCTGCGACACCGCAATTGGGGCATTCCTTGCAATCTGTTCGGCGATAGCAAGCGCCCGTTCGAGTAAAGCTTCAGGCGGCGTAACATATTCGACAAGACCGATGCGAAGCGCTTCCTCGGCTTCGATCTTGCGCGCTGTATAGATCAGCTCTTTGGCACGCCCTGTGCCAATAAGCCTAGGCAGGCGCTGTGTTCCGCCTGCTCCTGGGATAATGCCAAGCGAAGTTTCGGTTAGACCGAGCTTGGCTGTCTGCGCTGCGATCCGAATATCGCAGGCGAGCGCTATTTCTAACCCTCCGCCGAATGCAGCGCCATTAATGGCTGCAATGACTGGCTTCGCAAGTGATTCCAACTGGTTGATTGTATCGCGAATGAGCGTAACGGCAGCATACACTTCCGTTTCACTCATGTCCATTCGCTCTTTTAAGTCCGCTCCAGCACAGAAAACCTTATCCCCTTCTCCGATGAGAATGACAGAGCGTACAGACGGATTTGATTGACACTCGGCTATAGCACTTTGCAGTTGAATTAGCATCTGTTTGGATAATGAATTGGCAGCTTGTGGGCGATTCAACTTCAGGATGGCGACACCCTGACTGTTAATTGAAACCAGAACGGTTTGTTCCATAACTAAATCCGCCTAACATCCAATTTGACTTGCGATTACCATTCGCTGAACCTCCGAAGTGCCTTCCCCAATCTCAAGCAGCTTTGCATCACGAAAGAATCGCTCGACCTCATACTCCCGCATATAGCCATATCCTCCATGCGTTTGCACAGCTTGATTGCATACACTCATGCACATTTCCGTTGCAAAAAGCTTCGCCATAGCTGCTTCTTTCTTGAACGATCTTCCTTTATCTTTGAGCCATGCCGCTTTATAGACCATGTTGCGGGCCAGCTCGATATTCATTGCCATATCCGCCAGCTTAAATCGAATCGCTTGAAATGCCGACAAGTTTCGGCCAAATTGCTTGCGCTGCTTGGCATATTCAAGTGTTTTCTCAAAAGCGCCTTGGGCGATTCCAACAGCCATCGCGCCGATGCCAATTCGTCCTCCGTCAAGCGTGGCGAGAAATTGCTTGTAGCCGTTGCCAAGGGTGCCGAGCAAGTTATGTTTAGGCACGCGAACCTGATCAAATATCAGCTCGGTTGTGTCAGATGCATGCAGTCCCATTTTTTCATAGTTGTTTATCACTGTAAATCCAGGCGTATCTGACGGTACAATAAAGGCGCTAATCCCATTCGTGCCTTGGGATCGGTCCGTTACTGCGGTAAGTACGATATGTCGTGCATAACTGGCATTAGTAATAAAGCATTTTGTGCCATTAATAACCCACTCTTCACCATCTAACACGGCTGTTGTGCGCGTTCCTCCCGCATCCGATCCTGCGTCGGGCTCTGTTAGTCCGAATGCGCCTAGCGATTCACCGCTGCATATTTTTGTCAAGTAGCTTTCTTTCTGCTCATGGGTTCCAAATAAATGAAGTGGCGCGCCTCCCAAAGAAATGTGAGCGGAATACGTAATCCCTGTCGATGCACAAACCCGACTCAATTCTTCTACCACGATGGCGAAACTAATCGTATCCGCCCCTCCGCCTCCATATGCTTCTGGAAAAGGCAGGCCCATCAGCCCCAGTTTGGCTAATTTATCGCAGATATCTTTCGGGAAATTGCCTGTTCGGTCTCTGTCAATCGCACCCGGCGCTACTTCTTCGTCTGCAAACTCATGGATTAAATTCCGAATCATCAGCTGTTCTGTTGTCAGATCGAAATGCATCACTCCACAACCTTTCTTTTAGAACTCGCACTTTTAGGATTTGGGGAGATCAACGCTGTCATCTATTTCGACTTCCATGCGTAATAAATTGGATGCGAAGCATTTGCCGAGATTATCCAACCTCATCGTTGCTGAACCTCCGCCAGAAAGCGCATCTTTGCACACAAAGTTCATCGCATATAAATTAGGTAAGGTATATCGAATGACCTCACCTTTCACGAGTCCGCTAAAATGTTCTTTTACCCTCTGAGGAGTTACTTCCAGAAGTAAGGTATCATACAATTGCTTATTGGGTGCGAATATTGCGATGTTCACCGTATTTCCTTTATCGCCTGAACGCGCTTGCACCAGATTGCGGAGCCGTACCTTTGTCATAGCCGCACCTCCGAAACCGTTACCTTGACATTTGATTCAATAACTTCTCGAGGTACAAGACATGACCACATTCCGAGCAATTCACGCGGTTTCATGAGACCGAGAAAACCACCCATCGATGGTGGTCCGTTCAACATGAGAGGCGGAAATAGTCTGCCTAGCTTGGCTGCTTCCTCTTTGCTATCCGTCCGTACAGCAAGCCGCAAATAGACTTCGTTCAATTCTTGCGCAGGTTCTGTAGCGAGTGGTCCATGCAGAGAGTTATAACCGAGGTAGTCTGTTTGCACCTTTGCTGCCTGTAATCCGATTCGCTCAATCTGCCTCCGAATGATTCGATCCGCTGCTTGTGCCTTGGCTAAAGCATCCGGCCACGAATAACCACATATGGCTTGCCCGAGCCAGCCGTCTGCATAACCCATAACCACTTTTAGATCATCGGGCCGTTTCGTTCCCCTTGCACCTTTTAAAAGAACACGATTCGATCCTATATTCGTCAGATTTACTTGCTGCAGATCCAATACGACATCAGGAGTTAAATAGGCAGACGGGTCATGGATTTCATACAGCAATTGCTCCTTGACCGTATCAACGGAGACAAGGCCCCCTGTTCCTTCTGTTTTGGTCAGAACGAATTCCCCATCCTCACGCATTTCCGCAATTGGAAAGCCTATGCGATCCATATCCTCGATGGATGCCCAATCGCCGCTGAAGTTGCCGCCTGATGCTTGCCCCGAGCATTCCATCAAATGTCCCATGAGAATGCCTTGCCCAAGCCGATCCCAATCATCTGGCCGCCAATTAAATTCATAAATGAGCGGAGCAAGGAAAAGTGCAGAGTCAGTCGTCCGGCCTGTTATCACAACATCTGCTTCCTGACGCAGCGCTGTTACGATAGGTTCAGAACCCAAATATGCGTTTGCAAACAGGATTTTGTCGCTCACAAGCTCGAAGCTTCTTCCATCTTCTTGATGCGTCAAGGGTATTCCTTGCCGTCTCCAACGATCTAACTGATCAAGCACGTCATCCCCCGTTACAATCGCTACCTTCAATCCTTCTAAACCTAGCTCCCGCGCGATTCGAATAACTTCTTGCCCCGCACCAATAGGGTTCATGCCTCCTGCATTGGTCAGCAACTTAACCCCTTTCTCCTTTACATAAGGAAGCAGCTTTCGCATGGTTTGCGAGATATCTGCCGCATACCCTCTCGTTGAATCTTTTTGCCTATCCTTTTGCAATATGGCAAGCGTCAATTCCGCTAGACTATCAAAACAAAGATACTGAATACCCCCTCTCTCCGCTGTTTCGATTGCAGGTAGAAGGGTATCGCCGTAAAAACCTTGCCCTGCTCCAATACGAATTGTTCTCATTGCATCCCCCGTGAATCGTTATTCGGTCTTGCCTGTAACAATATATGGGTTGGAAGCTTGTTCTATTCGATTGAATAATGTGAGCCTTTATAAAAATAGAGCCTCCGTTATTAAGAACGGTAGACTCTTGATGATTGCGCTTTCCTGTCTCTTAGCTAAACAAAAATGGCGTCTATTCAACTTGCCTGTTGAATGAAAAACCTCCATCGCCACCGTAAGGAGCAAAGTGGCTGTGGAGGTTTTAACGTTTAATTATAGCCCAGATAGGCAACGACGGTGAAATCACCCGGCGAGTCCAGGACAAGTCTATACTGTCCGTCGGGTTGATTCGAAGCCAAAGGAACATTGAGACGTGCAGATTGACCGGCCTTAATGGTACTCGTTGAATTACTTCCTACCAGCACATCTCCGGTTGGGGTAACCCGGTACAGATTAAAATTAACCCCGACGCTGATCTGCCCGTTGTTAATGAAGTTGCCTTCGATATAAATATTGCCATGGGCTTGGACCGGCGCCCAAGTATTGTTGCCTGTACCCGGTCCGCTCGAGGCCGCCAAACCAGTAGAAGCAAAACTGAACAGCAGAACAAGCATGAAAGCGATAGACACGATTTTTCTTTTCATCCCATCTCAAGCTCCTTTTATTATAGAGTGAACTCGACAAGCACTTTCTTTGTACCAGGCGGATGGCTTTTACGTTTCGAATTCGCTTTCAAATTGAATGTCGTAGGTTGGCCGAACACCTCCCAATAGTGGAATTAATTGGGATATTCTGGGCTGTGTCATAAATATACATTACCTTTTTTACCAATGTCCATTAATATTCCCTTAATTTTATATGAGTTTTTTATGAATGCTCTTGCCCAATGGGCTATTCTACTCATACTGATTCTAGCTGTTGCCAACTCACCACTCCTACTACGCCGGAAAAGCAAAATAAGATAATACCCATTCGGCTATGATTACGGGTTCTTGTCCCTCCGACAGGCATTCAGGCACGGATCGTGGTCACGGAGCGGGCGATGAAAAGAAATTAAATAAAAGGCCGCCCTTGGGCGGCTCTTTATACCTTTAGCAGCTGCTTCATTTCATGTAGCGATATTCCAGGAGATTCTTCAGATTTGAGATTTTCTGCAGAAGCTTCTCCCCGACATTGGTTTCCCTCACCAGCTTCCGCTCCAGTTCTTTGTCCACCAGTCTTTTTACAGACAATACGTCTGTTCCGTTACATAACACATCTTCTTTTGAATTAAATTTCTTATGGGCGACGAGCTGCATCCCAAAGGAATTATACAACAAGGTATATCCGGCGATGCCCGTTGTGGATTGATAGGCTTTGGAAAAACCGCCGTCAATGACGAGCATTTTCCCGTTAGCTTTAATCGGGTTCTCTCCACGAATTTCTTTAACCGGAGTGTGGCCGTTAATGATATGTCCATAATCCGGATTCAAATCAAACTCCAGCAGGATTTTCCGGCAGATTTCTTCATTTTCACGCAAATGGTAGTAAGGGTTCTTTCTCTCCTTATGGGTTTCTTTATCTTGGATAAAGTACCGTTCAAAGGTGGTCATTTCTCTCTTTCCAAAGAGCGAGGAGTATTCCCCTGTCCAGATGTACCATACCATATCCGTAGCCAGATCATCCGTCTCCTCCGGATGCGCAAAGGCGTAACGTAAATAATACTCAAAGACATCGATCAGCTGGCGGCCCGAATACGTCTTGTCTTCAATCTGCATTTCTTCCATGTTTCCTTCTTCATTCAAAGGTATACAGCCGTGGATTAACAGATTCCCGTTGTATTTTAAATAAAAACTGCCTTTCTTCATAAGAAAATTCATATGTCTGGCCAGCTTTTCGGAATGCTGAACGGAGAATAGCAGCTTTTCCATCACCTGCTGCTCTTCATCCAGCAATTGTTCAGGCTGCTGCGGATTTACGGCCCTGAAACAGGTGTTTTCCAGCGGGTAAGTTTTTCCGCGTATCTTGATTTCATTTTTGTCGTAATCGATCTTCTCAAGCAAAAGCCTTTCAGACATATTAAAATATGGCCGTCGCTTTATAATCGGGATTTCAAGCTTAAACTGGATCATGGCAATGGCTTGATGAATTTTGGTAATCTGCAGGATTTCCTGCTCTGATACGTTATGGCCTTGCTGCAGCTTCGGTCTGAAGGCCGGATTATCATCATAGTACTTCTCCGCCAAGTTCAGCAGTGGGCGAAGATTGATTCCGTATACGTCTTCGATGATGTCCAGATTGTCGTATCTGGCGCAGATCCGGATAATATTCGCAAGACAGACCAGGGAGCCCGCATAGGCGCCTATCCACAGGACATCATGATTTCCCCACTGAATGTCTACGGAATGGTAGTTGATCAGCGTGTCCATAATTTTATCGGGGTCAGGCCCGCGGTCATAGATATCTCCGACCACATGAAGATGGTCAACCACCAGACGCTGGGTCGTATAAGCAAGGCCGATAATGAGCTTGTCCGCCTGGCCCAAGGAGATAATTTGCCGGTATATTTCCTCATAATAAGGATCCTTATTGTTGGTCGAATCCGTCTTGTATAGAAGCTCTTCTACAATATATACAAACTGCTCCGGCAGAGCTTTACGCAATTTCGAGCGCGTATATTTGGAAGAGGCATAAGAAATGAGCTTAAGCATGTGTTCAATCGTTTGTCTATACCACCGGTTCAAGGCTTGGTTATTGCACAGGTCTGCTTTTACAAGCTGTATTTTTTCTTCCGGATAATAAACTAACGCCGCAAATTCATTGATTTCATTATCCGTCCAAACCTCACGGAATAAGTCTTTGATTTTCTCTTTGACATTACCCGAACCGTTTCTTAGTACATGCTGAAAAGCCTGGAACTCCCCGTGCAAATCACTGACAAAATGCTCTGTACCCTTGGGAAGATTGGAGATCGCTTCAAGGTTGATGATCTCTGTTATGACTTTTTCTTCCGTATCGTATTTTTGGGCCAATAAATCTAGAAACTGCGCTTCCAAAACAGATGTCCCCCTTTTCATTACCGAATCGGTTCGGGGAGCCACGGGCCAATGTGCACTTTCCCTATTCTTTCGTGCCGACTTCTGCAGATTATCGGGGCAGCGATTGGTTACCATTTTGCATGAATACGCCTTCGGCTCCTCCAAACGTTCGGGATGCATGTCGCACACCCTAAAAATACGTCCTGCACTGCATCATTTGGACTCTTACTAACAGCTATTATAACTGAAACTACATTATCCTACCCGATCAGAAACTATCCGAATAGACAAATTCTTTATTCTCAATAAATCTCAAGGTATTTATTCTTGTCCTTTACGGCAATCGGGACAATTGTTCCGATAATACAAAAAAGCCGCTAAATTAGCGACTTTCTAATAGGACTTAATTTACAGTTAAATCTATACAATCATGTCGGCTTTCTTGGGTCTCGGTCTAAAAACGTAAATCTGTACCTTTCCTCCGGCGAGAAGTGATTAGAATGTTTACGCTTGTTCTGCCCAGTTAGCCGGATATGTTACATAGATAAATCGTGCATATTCTGGCACAGAAAATTGAATCTTACTTCCTGTCGGAATCAGGATCACTTCTCCTGGACCAGCTGACACCTTTGTACCATCAATGATAACATCCAGATGTCCCTCAATCACATAATCAATTTCATCATAGTTAAGTGTCCAGTCAAAGGTTGTTTCTTTCATCTCCATGATACCGCAGCCAAGTCTTGGACTTTCCTTTAGCGAAAAAAGATCTTTACAATAGACGACATCATTAGGGTTGCCTGTATCGAGACGATCCTCTTCTGTTACTTTCATATTTGGCACTTTAACAGAAGTAATCCCCCCAGGACCTCTATGAATGTTCTGTTCAATAGCATCAGCCCCTACTTTTTCCATGATGATTTTACGAACCATCTCTTCAATCATCTTTTTATCGATACTCATGGGTACCCTCCTCTACCTCTTAGGTGCAGTTTTTTGGAACCATTTTACTTGCAATGAGCATAGCAACCATTACAGCTGTGATACACTTTTGAACATCGATTCTGTTCTCGGCTAAAAATTTCCTCATCGCCCATTCCAGAAAATAAACACAAAAAGGCCTAAAGTTATACCGCTTCCTATCAAGTAGGAATGCTATAACCTTAAGCCTCTTTGCTTTAGAAAGACTACGCCTTTGTAGTCCTCTATTACATTTTAAACGTGAATGAAACTGTTGTTCCACACGCTGTAGATTCAAATTACATGCTCCATTTTAGTTTATCCTCTACATAACTATTTACAATAGATAAACCTGAACTTTTTTGTGAACATTCTTCAACGTTGAATGATTTCCATATTTGCTTGTATAACGTCCACCCAATTTGTATTATGCATCATCTCGGAAGAATCCCCATAGAATGCCTTTATGGCTTCCTGATCATCAAGCAGCTGATATCTCATCCAAGCCGTCAAGTAACCCCTATGATTGCCACCATCACCTTCAATCGCTGTATGTGCTGCACCTTTTGCCATCCCCATCATAACAGGCGTGCTTGCGTTAGTATTATGCAAGGCTAATTGATTCGTCGATACCGGTGAGATTAGAAAATCTCGTGTACCGCCCATAATGAGGAAAGGAACGGTAATACGTGCTGTATCGTACACATCTTCTGGATCGCAATACTTCAAATTCGGGAGAGCAATGGATACAACCGTCTTAATCAACGATCCACTTGTATAGTTGGTATGGGCATTAATGACCCCGGTAGCCCCTTGAGAATGTCCAGCTACACCAATTTGCTCCATTTGTATTTTTTGATAAAACAAGCTGTTTGCTAGTTGGTTTTCATTTTTTAAATAATCAATAGCCTCCACAATTTCTTTGCCTGTTCCCGTTGTCTTGCTATAGGAATCAATTACAATGAATCCCCAGCTAGCAAGATGAGTTAAGAGCCCATCATAGCGATCTGGCGTGGCATCAGTTCCATTCCCCCAAGAAATAACAGGATAGGATTCGTCTGCTTGAAATGCCGGGTAGTATATTCTAAATAAGGCCTCTCCGCTCGCATTCTTAACTTCTTTTACCTTTACATGATAGCTTCCTCGCTGTGCATACCGCTGCTCAATGCTTCCTTCTGCAAGTTCTGGTACATTAGAATGAATGATTATTTGCATGAAAATTGTTATTGGAACTGCAACGATAAGGAGTAAGGCTGACAACCATAAAATCCACTTTCGTTTTTTCAAAACCGACATAACGTGACCTCTACGATAGTCTATAGGTTTCTCTATCGTTTTCTCTGTTAAAATTATGAAACTAAAGGGATATACGTTAAAGATGTAGTTATGTTTCATTACATCCATTTTGGCTGTTGTCGGGCCACAAAGTGTTCAACTTTTTTAACTTTATCCAAAGTCACTTTGCCAGTTACTCCTTGCAGTACCCTTGGTGCATCCCCCGACCAGATGGGGTCTCGCTGAAGCTCCAGATCGAATATTCTTTCCCAGCTTTGTTCTTTAGTCATTTGTAGCTCACCGGCATAAAACTTATCCCATTCGTCTTCACTTACAGCGTTAAAAGTGTTGTTCAAAATACAGTGCCAATCATCAAAATCAGATAAGAGGACATCTTCAGGATCCAGATCCAGAGTTAAGCGCACGCACTTTCCACCACCTTCAAAATGGTTGTTTCCCCTCATATCAGGCTTCTTTAACCAAACCCACACAGGGTAACTACCATCGTAATTCGGTAGGCGCTTGCTCATCCGAGCAATCATCCATTTATACTCTTCAGGGTACATTAGGTAATCTTTGTTGCCCTCCAGATATCCGGAATTTTCGGCTTCTTCCCAAGATTCTAAAGCTTGTATCGTCCAGTACCGCAAGTACTCTCCCCTCGATTCTACAGTGTTGAATTCATTTTAATATGACCCCTCTTTTCACTGCCTATCATGAGGGAATAATACCATAGTTCCGGCTTTCTTAACATTTAATATGTAGGTAACTTTGTTTCATTGGACATTAACTGCGACACCGCGATGAACATTCGTGAAAATACTCATCTTCCCCGCTACTTTTGCCAGCATACCTTGTATAAAGCCACCGATCATGACGATCCCGCATCATCATAAATCTCCCATTTTCCAGGCATCCACTATGGCCTTCTCTCATTCCATTGTTTAAAATCCATCTGCGAATTTAATACTGGTACTTCTTTGGAGACTTAGGTATCCGCACAATCCTGAGCAGAGACTGAAGCGTATGTATGTGAATACAGAAGTCCGGATCATTGCTTAGATTAATTTGTTAGGCAAGATTCACCGAGCCACTGTGACGGGAGCCGATCTGAACTATGTTGGAAACATAATAAGCTTGCTTTCTTTCTATAACTTCATTTCTCTTTAGCCTTAGGGCTAGAAATATGAATGATTTTTATACTTCTGCGAAGCAATTGGAGGTAGATTATGTGAAGAAGGAAAAATATAAAATGGGGAAATTAGGAAAATATAAATTCATGAAGAAATATAAAATGATACGCAAATTTTTGCCGGACACTCGAACAGCAACTCTGTCAAACCTTAAAATCATGCTGAAGTTGTATAGATCAGTTTACTTAAAACCCGATGAGGGAACAGGCGGCCATGGGATATATAAAATCAACAGGGGCGAGAACAGCTTTGTTTTACGCACTGGTTCGAATTCACGTATGTTTAGCTCATTAAATGACTTATATGCTTCAATTCAAAGTATTCTAATTAGGGATAAATATGTTGTTCAAGAAGGGATTGAACTGTTAAAACACAATAATCGTCCGTTTGATATCAGAGTTATGGTACAAAAGAATGGAAAAGGAACATTAGATGTCACCGGAATTATCGGAAGACAAGCGAAGCGTAATAAAGTAGTAACGAATTTTCATTCTGGAGGAACTCCCTTATCTATTAACACCTTACTCAAATCACATCTGAATGGCGAATCAAGGAAACAGTACATTCAATCACTTGAGAGATTAGGGAAAGATGCAAGCACGGTCCTTGGTAAAAGTTATAGAAGTAAACGAGCATTCGGAGTTGATATAGCCATTGATAATAAAATGAATCCCTGGGTATTGGAAATTAATACCAAGCCTGATATGAGCATTTTTAACACTTTGAGGAACAAAACGATGTACAATAGGATTCTAAGATACTCAAAAATTAAAGGATAAGCAATAAGTTAGGACGAAGTTCTCAATCCCATCTACAGAAGAGCAGCCGTATACTTGATAATAAATGACGTCACGTTATTCTTTCCTTCATCCCGTTTTCGGGTAAATAGGAGAAATATAGAACAAATCCCTGGCTGAACGGCCAGGGAGCGTAATCATCATTGTTCTTTTACATAAATTAACTCCAAGTTCTCTCCGCGCCTTATTCCATGGTGTCCGCGGGCTCGGGCGTCACAGCCGCCGAGGACGTAAAATATGCTTGCAACTTCCGGTTCAACCATAGGGAAACCGCGATAAAAAACGCCACTCCGATAAACTTGATGGGCTGGTCGATAAAATCGGACAGATGCGTTCCGATATAGGAAACGCAGAATACCATGACTCCTTTGCCTAGAGCTACAGCTGCCGCAAAAGAAAGCGTCGGCATTCGCGTTAATCCCGCTGCCATGTTAATGACGACGAACGGCCCCATCGGGAACAGGCTTAAGAGAAAAACGAAGCTAAACCCGTTCCTCTGCGCCCACACCATGGCTTTCTGTACTTTCGGCTTGGCCGCCCAGCGCCGAATAAAGGGTGTATTGGACGCTTTGCGAATCAGCCAGAACGTAAGCAAGCTGCCCATGACGAGCCCGATCCACGAATATAAAAAACCCAGCCACAACCCATAGATGGCGGCATTAGCCCCAACGATCACGATGGTAGGCAGTGGCGGAACAAATGATTTCAGAAAAGTCAGCAGCACGCCGGGCAGCGGCCCCAGCGAGCGAAAACGCTCCAAAAAGAGTTCGATGTTTTGCTCCGTAAAATACTCCATTAAGCTGATCTCAGCGCCAACCATTGAAAGCGATCCCTCCTCTAACTCCAAGTGATTTCATTATACTACAGGTTTTGCTGATTGAAGCACTCACGCAATCTCTTGATAATCTTCCTGTGTACCGCCGTGCTGTTCATTGGTCCGTCATAAGGCGCAATTTTCCCCGACTCTTTTCCTTTGCTGAATAAAGCTCTATCCGAAAAAACAGGCGGTTCTAAGTACTTGATCCTTACTTCTAGATGATGTATATTAATTTTACATTGACATTACTGCAGGTCTAAAAAAGGAGGAGCCATGTCACCACGTACCAAAGAACAGAATGAAGCGATCCGGGAGATGCGGATGAACCAAATTATGCAAGCGGCTGCGGAAGTATATTTGGAGAAGGGCATTCAATTGGAAATACGCGATGTTGCGGTCAAGGCAGAGCTCGGCTACGGAACCGTGTATCATTACTACAAAAATAAGCACATGCTTTTGGAAGATTTACTGTGGGATGCCCTATATCGAACGGAGTCGGCAGTACTGCCCGCTTTGACGGAGGACGGCGGCAGTTTGCATAAAGCTGAGTCTTTCTCCAGACTGCTCCTGCGGATGTGCATCCAGGATCCTTCCGTATTTATTTTGCTTAAAACGGTTGCGGATAATTTTCATCACTTCCCGGGAAACCGGTTCATCAAGCTGTCTGACAATTTTCAGCAACGGATCTATTTGCCGTTTGTGGAATTGATTCGTGAAGGAATCGGTTCCAAATCACCGGAGAAAACAGCTAATCTGATATTTGGCTCGCTTGTTGGCTGCACAGCATTGAACATCCACCACAATATGCAAAGCGAGATGGATGTGGAAGGCATCGTCGATATGATCTTTTCAGGCATACAGGCAAAGGAGAGATAAATGGAATGGTCATCCTGAAATCAAAAGCTGAAATTGAAGAAATGAAAAAAGCCGGCCGAATCGTCGCTGCTTTTCATCAAGCCATCGCAGGCATGATCCGGCCGGGTGTCACGACGCTCGATATCGAGTCGTTTGCGGTACGGTTCCTGAAGGAGAATGGCGCCAAGGCTTATACGATAGGCTACAACGGTTATCCGTTTGCAACATGTGCGTCAGTCAACGACGTCATTGCGCATGGTTTTCCGAGCCGGAAGCCGCTCCAGGAAGGCGACATTGTCACCATCGACATCGTAGCGGAAGCGGACGGCTGGGTCGGCGATTCTGCTTGGAGTTATCCGGTCGGCGAAGTCTCGGAAGAAGCCCGTAATCTGATGCAGGTAACGAAGGAATGCTTATATCTTGGCATCGAAAAAGCGGTAGTCGGTAACCGGATCGGCGATGTGATGCACGCGGTTCAATCCCACGCCGAGCGAAACGGATTTTCGGTGGTGCGCGATCTGCTCGGACATGGCGTAGGAAGAGAGATGCACGAGGAACCGAATTATCCCCACGTCGGGAATCCAGGCAAAGGATTCCGCCTGAAGGAAGGGATGGTTCTTACGATCGAGCCGATGATCAATGCCGGAAAAGCGTTCATGACGGTTGATGCCGACGGATGGACCGCCAGAACCGCTGACGGCTCGCTTTCCGCACAGTACGAGCATACGATCGCTATTACTGCGGATGGCCCGATTATATTGACCGAACAATAGAATTCAATCTTTTTATTTAAATTCCAGATTTCAAGCAAAAAAATCGGCCGCTGTTCGCATGTTTGTGAAAGGGCCGATTTATGTTTTTCTTGAATTGCTTCGGATCTCTCCCTGGTTATGCTCCAGAAGATCCGAACATATAAGCTAACGTGTCCCGTTAGCGCAATTCAGGGAAGGTATTATTACTTTTCCTCGTTCCCCTGCCCGTTCGAACAGAGTGAACGATATATGTTCTTGTCGTATACCTCAACCGGGTCTTATTCTTCCAAGCTCCTCTTCCATCGGAGTTCTATAGGAAGTACAATTCGGCAGATATCGGCCTGGCAAACGATACCGATATTTTTCATAGCTTTCCTTCCCTATTGTTACGTTTTATCATCCTGCATATTGTACAGTTTTTCCAATAAGAGAAGAAAACCCCTTACAGTTCAACTTTCGACTGTAAAGGGAAGAAACTCGTTTATTTATCTAATACCTCTTTGTTTACAACGACGGAGCCTCTTCCTTCCTCAAGGAGAGTCTTTTGGAAGTTTCCAAGATCCTGAATTCCTACCAGATGCCGGAGGAGCCGGAGACTTGTTGGACAGACATTCATGTTGACGCCTCTGTTTTCCGTTTTCGCAGGTTTCTCTTTTCGGCTGAACAAAGCAAGCACAATCACAACGAGTGCAACAATAGCACCAAACCAGAAGGCATGGTTTATACCATCCCCCCAGTCCGTTGACTATTTCCTCAGCAGACTTCCGGTCACTTGTTTATTCTCCTCCTCTATAGCGAGAACCTCCCTTGCCGCTTCTATAAAAGATAATATGATGGGTGAAAGCCACTTGTCTTTATGCCATGACATCTGTGTATACACGTGCAAGTCCGGAATTTGCCACGGAAGGGCAACAAGTTCGCCCCGTTCAACTTCGGCTTCCGCTACGATTTGAGGAAGAAAGGCAATACCGATTCCCGAAATTGCGCATTGTTTAATGGCTTCGGCGCTTTGAAACTCTAAATACGTAATGCTATCAATGCCCTCTTTCTCAAATGACCGGTCAAACATGGTTCGATAGGGACAACCCTTTTCATTCGTCAAGAATACTTCTCCATGAAAATCTTCAAGCTGTAGCACATTTCGTTTTACGAGCGGATGATCTGGAGCAGCGAATAAGCGGAAAGTTTCTTCCACCAACGATTCCACTGCAAGTCCGCTCGAGCGAATGGGCTCGTCCAACATAAAGACAACATCCGCAGTTCCCTCAAAGAGTGTTTGCTTGAGCTCTTGATTGGGGACGGAGCGGAAGATGAGACGAACTCCCGGATGCTGCGAACGAAATCGTTGAAAGACAGCTGGAAGCCGATAAGCGCAAATAACCTCATTGGCACTGATCGTTAGGGTGCCGCTTAAATTTTCATTGTCATGTACGACGCTACGAGCTTCATCCAATTTGTTTAGAACGTCTTCGATATGAGTTAAAAAGCGCTTGCCTTCCGTTGTGAGAACGAGCTGTTTGCTCAAGCGGTCAAAAAGCCGGACACCAAGCTCATCCTCTAATGCTTTTATTTGCATCGTGACATTGGAGGGAACATAGTTCAGCACTTCCGCAGCCCGACTGAAATTTAATGTTGATGCAACCGTGCGGAACGTAATCAGTTGGCGCAATTCCATCATACGGTCCCCCTTTATTTTCAATATTATTGAATACTGATTTGAATATTATTCACTTTTATTGAGAGTAGCACAGATCTATACTAACAACAAGAAATACATTCTTAATGTATGGTTTGATTTTGAAGGGAGAGACAATATGATGGATTATGAGATTTTTGATTTGGGTGACGTAACCTTGCAATCAGGAGTGACTTTACCGAGCGCTTTTCTTGCTTACAAGACTTTTGGAAGATTGAATGAAAAGAAAGATAATGTCATCGTATATCCAACTGCTTTTGGCGACCAGCATGTTCAGAATGAATGGTTGATTGGAAACGGCATGGCACTAGATCCGCGAGAATATTTCATTATCGTTCCAAATTTGCTGGGCAACGGATTATCTTCGTCTCCCAGTAACACGCCTCCCCCATTCGACCGGGCTAATTTTCCGCAGGTAACCATCTATGACAACGTTAAATTTCAGCATCGGCTGATGACCGAAAAATTCGGTATTCAAAAAATCGCTCTCGTCGTTGGTTGGTCCATGGGAGGCATTCAAGCATTCCAATGGGGAGCAAGTTATCCAGATATGGTGGAACGTATTGCACCTTTCGCCGGAGTAGCCAAGACTTGGCCCCAAACGTATGTGGTCCTGGAAGGAATGAAAGCTCCGCTCATGGCTGCAGCCCGCTTCGATGCAAGTAAACTAAACCAGTTGACTTCTGCGGACATGCGCGCCGTCGGCCGTGTCTATGCGGGATGGGGCGTATCGGACGCGTTTTACAGAGAGGAACTTTATCGTGAGCTGGGATTTGACTCATTGGCAGATTTTATAGTTGGCGTCTGGGAAGAGAGCTTTATGAAGATGGATCCGCACAATGTCCTGGCCATGTTATGGACAGGCCAAAATGCAGATATTAGTGCAAACCCCGCTTATAACGGAGATTTCGATAAGGCGCTGGGAAGCATTAAAGCGCTTGCCTGCGTCATGCCAGGGAGCACGGATATCTTCTGCCCGGCGGACGATAACGAATACGAAGCTAAGCTTATGCCTAATGCTGTTTTTAATCCTATCGAGTCGATTTGGGGCCATTTTGCCGGTCGCGGAATCAACAGTGCCGATAATCAATTTATTGATGACAACTTAAAACGCTTGTTGGCGCTTAGTACAAATTGAATTGACTATCCTGCCCCGATCTATTATGAGGTCACCGGAACTTACTGGTTGACCTTCTTTTTATGTGGTCGTGCTTGCTGAGCAATTCTGCCCGTTTGCTTAACGATGGCAGCTATGAGCCGCCATGAAATATTTCACCCTCAATTTTTCCTTCAGATCGGTATACTTGGTCTGTGAAATGAGCTAATTTGATCTCACAATTATCTAATTGATTTCTCGCCAAAGGAGCATGAGCACTTTTGAAAAAATCCCTCTTTTCGATCTTGCGAAACCATCATTTTAATTTCATTAGATCAGCTTCATCTTCTTCCACTTCGTGATATGTGAAATTTCCCTTTTGCGTTTCGTTCTCCAATTCATTCAGAAACAGATTGCATCCTTCCAAAAATTCGTCGTATTCCTTGTCCCTTTGTTTATTTACACGATGTAACTCATCAATGGGGAACAAGAAAACCGAAATAGGTGAAAATGATTAATTACAGGCGGTAGTTCTTTCAAACAGGAGGAATCTAATTGTGGGACATCTAGTCAACTGGTTAGAGCATTACGGATACTTTGTTCTTTTTTGGGCCTCTTTCTTGAAATGCTAGCCTTACCGCTTCCAGGAGAAATATTAATGAGTTATGCGGGGCTTCTTGTTTTTCAGGGGAAGTTGAGTTGGTTCTTCTCCATTTTATCTTCTGGTCTTGGTGCTGCATCCGGAATGACATTAGCCTATTGAATCGGTTCTCGATTAGGTACTTCATTTTTCGAAAAATATGGCTCATACGTTCATTTGGGAACGGATAAACTTCATAAAGTTTCACGCTGGTTTCAAAAGTACGGAAACAAGGTCATATTCATTGCCTTTTTCATTCCTGGAGTTCGCCATATCACGGGTTATTTTTCCGGTGTGACACGTATTTCGTTTCGAAAATATGCTCTTTTTGCTTATAGCGGCGCTTTCTTCTGGACTACTACCTTTATCTCCTTCGGTAAAGTGCTGGGTCCAAAATGGGAACTGTATCATCATAAATTTAACAGGTATATGCTTATTGCCGGATTTATCGCTGCAGGAGCCATCATTATTTTCTATCTGTATCGGAAGTATAAAGAGCCATTAACAAAACAAGCATTTGGATTTTGTTTATGGGAAAAGATCGTCTGCTGGAATTAACATCATTCGCATGGGTGGTAATAGGTGGAGAAGCGCTGGATGAAGGACTCCGTTTGCTGTTTCATCGCATTGGACCTGCCTCCATTGGCTCTAATTCGCCTTATACCTTTCCAAGCGAGCAAACATTAATATCTATGACGGTATGCGGATTTGCAGCTTATTTATTAAATTCGGCATTATGGCAATGCTTTAATTCGGATAGCAGCAATATTCTTTGTTGTTTTCATATGTTTGCTTGTAGGCATATGTCGCATCTACTTTAACATACAGTATCCAAGTGATGTTGTTTCTGGTTATGTATTTGGTGGGGCGTGGCTGAGCCTAAATATCATTCAATTGGAGATTTTTCGGATATCAAAAAAGATACGGAGTGACAATTCATTGGATGGATGACAAATCAGTTAGTGCATTCTTAAATCTCTTGAGCAATTTAGAAAAGGCCCGTCCTACAAAAATGTAGGATTGGCCTTTTTAATTTCCATGCGGAAAAATTGGAGATAATGAGAAACCATGGACAACTGTTCCGGTTTTTACCGAAATGCCCTTACCAAAATTTAATTAATCCATAAGATAAATTGTAATTTAATTTAAGGAGGAGTAAGAAATGAGTGGAGCTGTTGCAGGAGTAGGTTATGGCCATTGTTGTTTTGGCACAAATATTGGAGCGATTCTGGTTCTCTTCATTTTGCTGGTTATCATTCTTAGAGCTTTTTGCTGGTAAGTAAATTTTTCGTGAAAATGGACTGAACATTGTTCTTTAAATCCTGCTAGCTTATGCTGGCGGGATTTATTTGTTTTTTTGGAGCGTTTTGAATAACCGATGCATATAATGTAGCGTAACTTTAACCGCCAAAACAAGAAGTTCATCCATTCTTAAGGTAAGTCGCCTATCCTTCTAACTAAAAAATTCCCATTCTGCTTTTGGAGAATGGGAATTTTTTTATATTTGATAAAGAGCGATAATTGCGTAATTTTCCTGCAATAATCATGAGATAATCCTCCTCAGAATCCATTCAGGGAGGATATTATTCATGGCCAGAAGATATACAAAAGAAGTGGGAAGCCCGCATTGCCGCTTTTCGTTCCAGGTGGCGAAAGAGCAACAAAATATTTTAGCTGGCTGTTTGCTCCCAAAAAGGGGCCAACTGGACGGATATAACTTCAATGACTTCTTCAAACATCGTTTCCACTGAGCGATTTTGAGGGTACCGGCTCCACTGCAAAGCCGATCCGAATATGCCCCAACTGATAACGAGTGCCATCGCTTCCAATTTTTCTTGCGAAAAGCCCTGTGTGTCCACTTCATTTACCCGTTTAAGCAGAAGCCGATGAAGATCCTGATGCATGGCATTTTCAAACATCGCTTCAAACTGCTTATCTCCGGGCGTACGACATTGTTGAAACTGCAAAAGAAAATCGAATATGGTTTGAATAAGGATTCGCAAATTGTCGGCATTGCATGTTGTTTCTTCCGGCAGTCTATCCCTTATAGTCATTTGGAACTTTTCCGTCATCCAATATTCAAGAAAGTCATGTTTATCCTGAAAATGCGCATAAAATGTTGTGCGATTTACGGTTGCTTGATTTGTGATATCATGCACAGAAATGGAATAGATGTTTCTCTTTTTCCCAACCAAATCGTTAAAAGCCTGCACGAACAATTGACGGGTTCTTTTAACACGCGGATCCTCGGGATTTACCGACATTTTATCCCCTCTTTCTCTTGAACTCCAATAACAGACAAAAGGACAAAAATGTTGGGAACACAACAAAAACAGCTTTTTGCAGGTTGTTCGCATAACTCAATCCTTTTATCTTTTACATAAGAGGTTGTTCAAAAAGTCACTGAACACGCACTTATACGGTTATGATTGCACAAACCAAATCGTATGGCAAGAAACTCATGATCTGATTTGCAAACGAAAGGATGAGTAGAAATGATTGTTGTTACAGGAGCGAATGGAAAATTAGGTCGGAAGGTCGTAGAGGAACTTCTCAAACGTGTTCCTGCCGGAGATATTGGCGTAAGTGTCCGTGATGTGCACAAGGCACAGGATCTAAAAGAACTCGGAGTTCGTGTTCGGCAAGGAAGTTTCGATGATTCCGAAAGTCTTCTTCACGCCTTTGAGGAAGCCTCTCAGGTTCTCATGATCTCGTCCCACTCCTTGGGAGAAGTTGCTGTTCGTCATCATCAAACCGCAATTGACTCGGCAAAGAAAGCCGGTGTTCGTCGACTGCTGTACACTAGCCAAATGTTTTCGCCTGCAACGTCGCATTTTCCTCCCATGGACGTTCATGCTGCTACAGAAGAGTTGCTAAAATCTTCGGGAATGCCTTTCACGTCGCTGCGAAACGGCTTTTATGCCGCATCAGCGATCATGTGGATGGGGGATGCCTTGAAAACAGGGGAATTGATTGCTCCGGAAGATGGTCCTGTTGCCTGGACCGCCCATTCCGACCTGGCTGAAGCCACAGCGGTCATCCTGACAGAGCAGAGATATGACGGTATAACTCCTAACCTTACGGCTCCCGAAGCGATTGACATGGATGGAATCGCATCGATTGCTTCCAAGATCATGGACCGACCGATTCGGCGAATGGTCGTGTCGGACGATGAATATCGGAACCGCTTACTGTCCCGAGGACTCCCGGAAGCGATGGTCGGCATGCTTACGGGGATGTTTCAGGCAAGCCGACAGGGAGATTTCTCGCAAACCAATCCCGCCTTGGAAAACCTGATTGGCAGATCCCCAGTGAATTTTGCGGACTTTTTAAAAGACTCGATTTCTCAATAACACGTTAACACTGACTTGTTTTGTAACATCGGAAGAGGGGTGTACACTATGGATGCTCTGATCCGTCCTTGACAAAAGGCGGGTACCGTGTTGAAAAAAAGTTATTAAAACCCGGCTGCTATGGTAGGGACAATGAACAATATTTCGTATAAGATGAGAGATTACTGTTTGATTTACGATACTCTGTATCTCCCTATGCTTTTTCGCTTTCGTATACGACATGTTGTTTACGACAAACAGGCCACTCCGATAGAGTGGCCCTCGTTCCTAATCATGTGTCTGTAACCCCGAGGATATTAAAGGCCTTTTGATGCAAGTGGTTAGTCCCACCATGACCATTCTCTTCAAACATTTCTAACCCTCTGCTCTATTCCATCAAGTAATAAGAGAATTCCGGAATTAAAGAGTACATCAGAACCCATCAATTTAAACATATCTTCTTCGTGCATCCGTTGAAGCAATGTAAATTGCGATAGATCCTCATGGGTATTCTCGTTATGATCCTCCTCTAATGATATCTGCAACATACGTTGTTCATATTCTTCAACGACAAAATGGATGACGTAGTTAAAAAAATGGGTTGTATATGAAGATTTTTGTTTATCCGTCAATGAAGTAGGTTCGATTATCTGCAATAGACATTCGAACAATTCCATAAAGTCAGCCTCTGGCCTTGACTTCATCAGAAGCTGACCGGAACAAGGGAATTGCTGAAGCTTGCTCCGAATAACAGTTGCGCTGATCTGTTACTCTTGAAGTACCAGTAGATCGTGGGGGCTTGAACATTCAACTCCTTGGAGAGGTTTCTCATAGTGAAATTTTCGATTCCTTGGTCTGAGAGAAGCTTCCATGGGGCTGCTATTATTTTCCAAACGAAATTAAAAAATAAACTTAGTTATTCCTCCAATTCTACATCTTCAGTGGGCAACGGCTTCTGGTTGAACATACTTTCTCCTGCTTTCGAGGAAAGCCGAACATCCCTCATCCCACGTTCAATGGCACTCACTTCATAATCGCGAAAAGCGGCCAAAAGTTCCTTTTCCCCGTTATTCACTTTGATTAATTCCTTCGAGAGCTCATAGGCATCAAAGAGAGCCGCATTCCCACCGATCTCTGCCGGTGTCATGGGATGCAGGGCGTCTCCCAGCAAAACCAGATTGGTCGTTTCTTTCCAAGGCTTATACGGCAGAACGTTACGAAGGTGATAAACAGCCGTTTTCTCAGGCTCCGCTAATTCCAGCATCCGTTTTACTTGTGGGTGCCAATGTTTGGTTTTCGCTTGAGCAAAAGACAACAATTCAAAACCTTCAATTGGAAGAGCTGCTCGTCAGGAATCCCGAACCACTCAGGCGAGCACGCAAATACAGCATACAGGTAATCCTGTTGAGGAGAAATTTTCACATTAAGGGACATGGATTCCGGAAATTGTTCAATATTCGGCTTGAAAGCTATGTCTTCAAGAAGAAGGGAAAACGGAGCATCTACTTCTGGATTTATAAGGCATCTCATGCTGCCATCCCCAATGAGCATGTTCAATTCCTTTCTCCGCTCATCATCCAGAAATACCTTGGTATAAAGAGCCCTGCCCCCAGTATCGAAAGTTTTCACCTCAGGTTTGTACTGATGCCGGACTTTGGATCCTCCACCGTCATCACCGACCAGGACATCCGCATCCATATGCTCCCCATTATCGAACCACACTCTTAAGCGTCCGTTTTCTAACCTTTCATAGTGGGTAAATCGGTATCCGAAACTGATCTTGTCACCTAGTTCGCCATGTACGTGGAGCTTTACCGACATCGATAAAGAAGATAGACAAAAAAACTGCCGACTTTATCGACAGTCTGGAGCATCCTAATTGGATGATCTAGATTCGGGGACGGGCCGTCCCGGGGCATGTAACCCCATCCGTTCTTCGAAAACGTGCCGAGGCAAGACAGCGAATTGGGATCGTGCGCAGGGAATAAGGCGATCTCTTTCCAGTTAATGACTTGATCTGTATAGTTATATATAATAGATTGATAGTCATTAATAATGGAGGAGGAATATTCTTGGACTCTACCTTGCAAATGTTAAAAGCTCTAACGGACGCCAACGGCGTACCAGGTCACGAAGACGAAGTGCGCGACGTTATGCGGGAGCACATTGCTCCTTACGCTGACGAAGTGACGGTTGATCATCTCGGCAGCTTGATTGCCAAAAAAACGGGCACGACTCCGGACGGCCCTAAAATTATGGTAGCCGGACATTTGGATGAGATCGGTTTCATGGTGACGCGGATCGACGACAATGGCTTCCTATACTTTCAACCGCTAGGCGGATGGTGGGAGCAAGTGATGCAAGCGCAGCGTGTGACTGTCATGACGCGCAAGGGGAACATTCCCGGCGTGATCGGCTCGAAACCGCCGCATATTTTATCGCCGGAAGCCCGCAAAAATTCAGTTGACAAAAAAGAGATGTTCATCGATATCGGCGCGGAAAGCAGAGAGCAAGCTACGGAGTTCGGTGTTCGCCCGGGCGACTCCATCGTACCGGTTTGCGAATTTACCGTGATGAAAAATGAAAAGATGCTGATGGCCAAAGCATGGGACAACCGCATCGGCTGTGCCATTGCGATCGATGTGCTGAAGCAGCTGAAAGACGTCGAGCATCCGAATACCGTATACGGCGTCGGCACCGTTCAAGAGGAAGTCGGCTTACGCGGAGCGAAAACGGCCGCAAATGTCATTCAACCGGATATCGGTTTCTCGGTTGACGTAGGAATTGCCGGCGATACGCCGGGTGTGACCGAGAAGGACGCCCTGGCCAAAATGGGCAAAGGGCCGCAAATTCTCATTTATGACGGATCGATGATCTCGCATCGCCGTCTGCGCAACTTCATTACCGACACAGCGGATGAGCTCGGCATTCCTTATCAATTCGACTATGTCGCAGGAGGCGGCACCGACGCCGGCGCCATTCACGTGACAGCCGGGGGCGTACCGTCGCTTGCGATTTCGATTGCAACGCGATACATTCATACGCATGCGGCGATTCTCCACCGCGATGATTTCGAAAACGCCGTGAAGCTGATCACCGAAGTCATCAAACGATTGGATAAAAACAAAGTGAAGGAACTTACATTCGGCCAAGGGTAGGGAGCGACTGCGTCCCCTCTTCCTATTTGGTGCCATGTGCGATCAAAGAATTGAACTATCTTACTCCTTCGAATTATCAGGTCAGCCAGTTTTTACTGGTTGACCTCTTTTATTATGGCTTAAACCATAATAAAAATAGCAGGTTGCGGTAGCCTGCCTGTTCAACAATATTTGTTATTCAACTATCGTACTCTTTAGTTTAATGCTCGATGATACTTGCATGCTGCTTCTAGGGTTTTAACCGTTTAATAATGGACGCCAATTTTCTGGCAAATACTATTGGGTTCTCTACTGACTCTACATGTACATACATGAGACGAGGCGTATCGAATAACCAATGGTTGTGAACCGCTGTTACTTTTAGCCCAAGTCTAGCTGCCTGCCGTATAAATTGCTGAACTTCTCGCTGCAACAAAGTAATTTCGCCTGTATTCAGGGATTTTCCATTTTTTAAGGATTGGATCACGATCTCATGCTCAGTGTCATATTTTTTGCCTAGTATCTTTGCGTTGAGATTGCGTTTTACCATGATTGAGCACTCGTTGTTTTCGTGCTGCCCTTTTCCACCTAGGATTTGGGCTAAACGCCGACAAAGAGATTCAGTAATAGCCATATATGTCTCCCCTCTCATTTTGAGTAATATATATTATTCAACAAGAGAGAAGAGGATTGGACTTATATGACGCTGGATGGATAATTTTGGGTTGATTAGTTGAAAGAAAAAAGGTATATTATGTTGGGGTTAATAGAGCGGATGTTCGTGTTCGATATGTGTTATTGGGAAAACGCGCAATTCGGGATATACGTTCACTCTCATAGTATTTATATTTGGGGAGGGTGTCTGCATGGACAAAAATTCTGTTTATAGAACAAACATTATAGGCGCTGGCGAGGTTGGCGTCGCCATCTCGGTCGACATGGATAAGAATGTTGTTCATAAAACAAACAGCTTATTTTGGGATACAAAAGGAAATGATGTTTTGGGAGCAACCTCACTTCCTCTTTATGGAGCATTTGTCTCAGAAGAAAAATGCCAGCTTTTTGGCGATGTCACGGGGAAAAAGATGCTGGAGATAGGCTGTGGAAGCGGTCGATCTTTGCAATATCTGGGGGAACGCAACGCATCTGAACTATGGGGTATGGATATATCGGAAAACCAACTCGAAAAAACAAAGCAACATTTGACGGCGTGCGGTCTTTCAGCAAAATTGATCTGTTCTCCCATGGAAGAAAAATGTGGCATACCGGAGGATTATTTTGACTTTGTTTATTCGATTTATGCCATCGGCTGGACAACCGACCTTGAGGGTACTTTTTCCCGGATTGCTTCTTACCTAAAAAAAGACGGCGTATTTATTTTCAGTTGGTCTCACCCCATACATAAATGTGTTGTTGCAGAAAATGATATGCTTGTTTTTAAAAAATGTTACTTCGATGAATCTTGGTATTCGGTATCTCTTGCCGAAAGTACGCTAACATTATCGGACCGTAAACTATCAACCTATGTGAATGCGCTCTCAAAGGCGGGATTTGTCATTGAGCAAATGATTGAGCAATCGGATGATGATATGATGCAATCGCGGGACGATATCAGCGATTTTGCAAAAAAAGCAAAGATGCTTCCTGTAACTTTTGTAATCAAGGCAAGAAAACTATAATATCCGATAGCTTATCTTCCTATTTTCATCAATCAAAACGTGATAATTTTGTTTTCGAACAGGTAGCGAACCTTTGGCCACGTTGCGGTCATATTTCTATTTTAACGTGCTTTTGTATCATGATCCTACAATGTAGGCACGTTTGTGTCATTAGACATCTTGAGCAATCCGGCTTGCAAGCTGATCGAATACCTTTTCAACTAACGTGCAGGATTTCCCTCCCAAAAAATAGCGGCTCTGGACAAAATCCAGAGCCGCTAGCCGATGGTTGGATCATTTATTGTGTATTCTGCCAAGCTTCCAGATTTAATTCTCCATTTATTGCTGCCGCGGCTTTAGCCCCTGATGCGGCTGCCGCAATGGATTGATGCATTAGTGAAGATGCGTCACCCGCTGCGTAAACGCCAGGGACACTGGATTTTCCAAATTCGTCGACGGCAATTACCCCCGAATCCGATATGCGGCAGCCAAGGGACTGCGGCAAATCCGTTCCCGGAACCAGTTCCGACTTGAAGAAGATTCCCGTACACGGAATTTCTGTCCCATCCTCAAGCGCAACATGGTTCACCATACCCTCGCGGGATACAATGGCACGAATCGGCGCATCGAATAGCGGAATATGATGGTCCCGCAATTCATCGCGTTCAGCCTCGCTCAATTCATCGGGGCCATTCGTGCAGACGACAAACCGCTTCGTCCACCCCGACAACAATGGAGCGAAATGCATGAGTGCCGCTCCTCTGCTAATGACAACCAGTGGCTCATCTCTTAATTCCCAACCATCGCAATACGGGCAAACAAACGCACTCTTTCCGTAGACCTCGGCCAATCCCGGAATCTCAAGCTTGCGATCCTTCATGCCTACGGCAAACAGCAGCTTTTTACTGGCGATCTTCACCCCTGTGGCCGTCTCCAGTAAGAAGTATCCGTCCTCCCCCGAGATTGACACTACGGTATCTTCCGCCTGGGCAACCGACGGATAGGCGCGCAGCTGCTCCTTCGCAATACGTCGGAATTCACTCGGGCTGATTCCGTCCCGCGTCAAAAACCCGTGCGCCTCCCGGGTCACGGCATTGCGGGGACGTCCCTCATCAATGACAATCGTCTGCTTCCTCGCCCGTCCCAGCGTAAGTCCGGCGCTCAAACCGGCGGGACCTCCCCCGATAATCGCTACATCCACTTTGTTCATAAATATTTAAACCTCCTCGTTAGTATGCTATTCGTTATTTATGGCGACCGCAGGATACGGTCTTCTCTGTCGTACATATGCTGACTGTCGTTGTTTTCATTTCCCGAGCCACCAACGTCCTTCAGCCAGTTCATAATCCATCTAGCCCTTCGCCTGCCTTCTTCGCTAAACACCTCCTTATCGAACGGCTTGGCTGATGAATCAAATGAATGCGCTGGATCGACGCCTGCCCTCTTCAGCTTGTTTACTCCCGTGTACGGATCTTCCTTCCAGGCTTTTTCCCCATACCGCCGAATCAAACAGTTCATTTTTGGTTATATTTATCACCTGTTTTTTTATAATAATCGAGAGAATTTCCTCATAAGACAAGGGCCTTGGTACCAAGAACGGCTTGGTAATCGTCAATATATTCTGGATATATAGCATTCCAAACAGAAGATAAATATAGACATTAGAGGCATTAGATATCCTTAATAAGCGAAAAAATAAATATTATATAAGCATTCATACATTTTGCCGCTCCGCAACTGATTTACATCCATTGGTTTTTGTGGAGTAGCCGCATCTAGAAAGAGCATCTATGGAGGGCATAGGCCTTGAAAACAGGAATCGTTGCCGTACCCATCAGGGGTTGATTCAAACTTTGAAACGCATCTCCATGAAATCATTAAGGTTTAACGAGGTTCATTTTCGGCGGGATATACCCGAGTTGCCTGCCCATTTTTACAATTTGTCCTCTATGATGAAATTGGCTCTCGAATACATTCATCTTCTCACTCTCCTTTTGATAATAAGGTGTACATTCTTTCATCTGTAATATCCGCATATCAATCGATTATCGAGTTTAAAGATATTGGTTATCTTTAATAGGCTTAAAAAAAGAGGTATTATATGACTATATTCAGATCCCGCACAAGATCAGACATCTTCTGATTTCTCAACTCTTCTTCCATCTTCTCTTCTGCCGATAACACTACCTTTTGAATCGGACATCCTGGTCCATGTTCGAAACTGCAATCGAACAAGGAGGCCGAGCCTTCAATCGCATGAATGATATCTAGGAACGAAATATTTTCCCAATTTCGTTTGAGTCGATAGCCGCCATTTACCCCCGTTATCGATTCAATCATGCCCGCCTTCACCAATTTGGTCAGTATTTTGGACAAATAGGTTGGAGACACATTTTGTCGCTCCGCCAACTGCTGTACACCTATTGGTTTTTGAGGAGTCGCCGCAGTAAGAAAGAGCATTGTATGGAGGGCATAATCGGTAGCCTTGGAGAACTTCATTACGTAATCACCTCAAACACAGACTTAATAAATCTATAATAACTATTATGTTTCATTCCGTCAAGGATAAACCATACCTGCGTATTTCTTGAAAAAGTAGGCCATTCTAATCCAAGTGCCTTAACGCTTCAATGAGTTGATGAGCTTGTCTGGAGGTTCCTGCTAAAATGCTTCCATAGGTTCGAGCAGCTCATGTCACTTCCCTACCTCGCTCGCAGCATGTGCGTCCTTTTTTATTAGTTGAATAAAGGCAGCTGATCAAAGTGATCGCTGCCTTTGCCGTTGCATATTTCACTGTCCGCTTCCATAAAGGTGTGTTTGCGTCAACACAAGTGTTTTTTAGCCAAACCCTTTCTGCAAATTCAAATACACCGATTCTGTAGGTACGAAATATGAGTTGCTTCATATCAGGAAAGACTCATTTTCTTATCATATTACTTATCCAACAACTGATAATATTTTTCGATATGCCCTCTAGATGTTTACCATTAATGACTATATCGGCAAAATTTTTAGTACGCAGTACAAATTCGACTTCTCTATGTTTTGCTGCATCTAAGTAATATGTTGCAACTTCATCAAGACCTACCCCCCAATTTTTCATATTTCTGCTTATCCTACGATACATGCGTTCGTCTGAATCAAGATCAACAAAGATCTTTAAATCTAACATTTTTCTTAACTCTTCAAAGTAAAGTGTGAAAATGCCTTCTAAGATAACTACTTCAGGATGCACTTCAGTACTCAGTAAGTTGTTTATGTATTCCACTAATTTGTTATAGTCCAATGCATCTGGATGGTTAAAATCGTCGTATTCCACATTTGATACAGGCGATATCATCTTTGGCAAATCTTTTTTATAGAAATCGTCTGTTGAGATAACAGCTACTTGATAATCTTTAAGTTCCTTAACTAAAATTTCGCAGTAAGTTGATTTCCCACTGCCCGAACCGCCTGCAATTCCTACTATAATAGGTTTCAATTCTACCAGCTCCTCTTTTGTATTTAAGACTTTCCATAGTAAAGTAATAATATTCTACCAACTGCAAGTAAATCCTTCGCACATAATTTACGATTCATTTACGTCAAATTTATTACCATCCGGATCGTAAAATACAAAGTTTTCTTCTGTAGACACTGGATAAACAACGCGCCTCTCGGGGCAATGGCATTGGCCTGCATACGAGATCAATATTGGATGCAGATGTGTGATTCATATTGAAAACTAGTTGCCAGGCAGTTGGATGCCACGCCAGCCGCCTACATCGCATTGGCCATATTCATTATTACCCACAGCCACCACCGTACCATCCGATTTAAGTCCGAGAGTATGAGCGCAACCTGCCGCAACGGCCACAATATCGCGCCAGCCGCTTACATCACATTGGCCATGCTTATTCCAACCCACAGCCACCACCGTACCATCCGATTTAAGTCCGAGAGTATGAGCGCAACCTGCCGCAACGGCCACAATATCGCGCCAGCCGCTTACATCGCATTGGCCATACTTATTCCAACCCACAGCCGCTACCGTGCCGTCCGATTTAAGGCCGATCGTATGATGACTACCCGCCGCTATCGCCACAATACCTCGCCAGCCGCTTACATTGCATTGGCCATACCGATTATTACCCACAATCGTCACCGTGCCGTCCGATTTAAGCCCGACGGTATGCCAGTCACCCGCCGCTATCGCCAGCATATCACGCCAGTCGCTTACATTGCATTGGCCTTCATTATTTCGACCCACAGCCATCACCGTGCCATCCGATTTAAGCCCGACGGTACGACGCCAACCCGCTGCAACCGCTACAATATCGCACCAGTCGTTTACTTCGCATTGGCCATGCTTATTCCAACCCACAGCCACCACCGTGCCGTCAGATGTAAGACCGATCGTATGAGCATTACCCGTGTTTGTCGCCATATGAACATTACCCGCCGCGACCGCTACAATATCGCGCCAGCCGCTTACATCGCATTGGCCATGTTTATTATCACCCACGGCCGTCACCGTACCGTCCGATTTAAGAGCAATGGTATGACGGCGGCCCGCCGCTATGGTATTTTTGGGCCACCTTTTCGCCTTTAACGCCGCTTCTTTCGGTGTAATGTAATCCATGTCTTACCTCCTTGAAATCAAGACCTAACTCCTTCACTTTACAATCATCGTTGGCTGGGTATTTTCTCGTTTTCCATCTTTATCGTGAAAGATTCATTTTTAAAGCAGGACGCACACCATAACCGTCTATACTGTTGTTTCCATAGCTGCGGATACTGCAATCTGTACCTACAAAAAACGCACGTGAAGGTTTGTTTCCTTGTGTTCGCAGCCACCACCAGGAACAGCCGACTTCTTCGCCGTCTCTGATGAGATAGTTATCTTTGTTCGTTTTATCATATACATATAAGCTGCATCCATCGGGCCTTTTCGTCTTGGCAAAATCGGTTCCAACCGCGCGCCTCAAATCCTTGCCGTGGATCTCAGATAAATCTTTTATCTCGGCAGCGCTAAGCAGAAAGACCTTGTCCTCCGTATCCGGGCAGCCCTCTCCGTTGTCCGTGCAATGAGTGGTCTTTATGAATTGTTTTTCGGCGTCACTGAACGCAGCGTTATAGAATACATCATTCAACCACTCGCGCAAATCGCAGTCATGCCACGTCATTTCCATGCTATCGCGCCACTTCAGATCCGCGTTCTTGCCGTGATACCTCTTGCAGTCCAAAATATACTCACTCAAAACAAACAGCTCGCTTCCTGAATTTTGAAGAACACGCCATTTAATCGCCAGTTTTTTACCGTCAACAGACTGCGGATACGTGCCGAACGTAATGAATTCGCCGGGCTTTAGGTTACGGTACGTTAAAGCCAAATGACCCTTTTCCATTAAGTTTTCCTCCTCGATTTTTTATTTCAACTTCGATCATATAACATTCATGCAAGATTTCGTTTGATATACCAGGAATCCTTGTGTGGTCGGCTATTGTCTCCTATAATGTTGTTGCCGTACTTTATAGTTTGACTTTAAGGAAGGTGCCTGCAGATGGACAAAACCTATACGCCGAAACGGATGGCCCAAAGACTTCATGTCAGCACCACGACCTTGCGAAGATATGAAAGCCTCGATTTGGTGCCTGACGTACCTCGGACATCCAGTAATAGAAGATATTATACAGCGATCCATGCTCAAGCTTTCATAGCTTTACGATCCTTGATCAAAGGATTCGAACTGCCTATCGCCTACGAAGTCATGAGCTTATTAAAAAAAGGTCGCGTCGAACAAGCACTTTGGAAGATCAATTTACAACAGTACAACATTCAGGTAGAGAAACAACGTGTCGAGGAGGTCATGAGTCTCATTCATCAAACTGATTTCTCGATGTATAGGAATATTCAGGTCACGGATGAATTGAAAATCGGGGAGGTCGCCGTTATCGCTGGTGTAAACCCATCCGCTATTCGACATTGGGAAAAGGAGGGGCTTATTCGTGCTAAGCGTAATCCGGAAAACGGATATAGAGTCTTTACATCGCGGGAATTAAAAAAGATTATTGTGCTGAGCAGTTTAAGGAAAACCGTCTTTTTCATTGAAAGCATGAAACAGTTGCTTGAGGCTTTAGAGACACATGATCTGACTACGATTGAACGCTCCTTTAAAGTAGCTCTTCAGAAGCTGAATGAGCAATTGGAAAAGCAAATGAATGGCATATCAGAAATGATGAGATATATACAACTTTGCAAAATAGAATAAATGGTAAAAATCCTTGTTTAACTTTTCCGCTTGCTAACGAATATGGGCCCAAAGTGTGAATGATTTGATGGATCGGTCTCTTTTCTGAAGACAGGACGCTGACCCTACGGATATTTGATTTGACATATTTCTGCCGGCTCGATAGAATGAATTTGGAATGACTGATGAGTTTTATATAAAACTAATAGGTCATTTCGAGTTGGGCGTGCCTTTCTCAAGGGGAAAAAGGCTTTCCGCCCGATGATTTTACAGAAAGCAGGGTGAACATATGTCAAACAAATTCGCAGCTCAAACCCTTAACGAGCCGGGAGGGTTCTCAATGAAGAGAATCGTCGCCTCCCTTCTTGCCGTCGTGATCGGCACCTTCATGGTTATTCTTGACAGCACGGTCGTGAACGTCGCCATTCCTACGCTGGTCGACAATTTTGACAGTACGCTGCATACCATTCAATGGTCCGTAACCGCTTATACGCTGTCCTTATCCGCCGTTATTCCCCTTGCCGGTTGGATGTCGGATAAATTCCGTGCCAAACGCGTATTCCTGGTCTCCATCGGCCTGTTTACCTTCGGTTCGGTCCTGTGTGCTTTTGCTCAAACTCCCTCCCAGTTGATCATTTTCCGTATTCTTCAGGGGCTGGGCGGCGGCATGGTATCTCCGATCGGAATGGCCATGGTTTACCGCATTGCGCCTCCGGAGAAAAGAGGCACAATTATCGGAATGTTCGGAATTCCGATGCTTCTGGCTCCCGCCCTTGGGCCCGTTTTATCCGGCTGGCTCGTTGAATACGTTAGCTGGCAGTGGATATTCTTGATCAATCTGCCTATCGGCATTCTCGGCATTGTGATTGGAAACAAGTTTTTGCCAAACTTTCCGGGGCATGAGGCACCGCATTTGGATATTTTAGGTATGATTTTAGGACCGATTGCCTTTGCCTTGATCACGTTCGGCATCAGCGAAGGAAGCGTCAGCTGGACATCGGACCGGGCATTGTCCGGTCTCATCATCGGAGGTGCCGCACTGGCAGCGTTTATCGTATCGTGTCTGATCAAAGAGCAGCCATTGCTGGAGCTTAGGGTGTTTAAATCTTTGGATTTCACCCGCGGCATCGTGGCCTCGTGGATCATGCAAACCGCTTTGTTTGGTACGGTGCTTCTTTTTCCGCTCCTGCTTCAGCAGGTTAAGCACTACTCGCCGCTGGCAACGGGGCTCATCTTGCTGCCACAGGCTGCCGGTTCGATGATTTTCATGCCGCTCGCCGGCCGTATTTTTGATAAAGTGGGGGCTCGTCCACCCCTGATTGCCGGGATGACGTTGATTACGGGCGGGCTGTTCTTTATGTCTTTCCTGCAGTCCGATACCCCGTTGGCATATATGATGATGACCTTGTTCTTACTCGGATCGGGGATGGGTCTGTCCATGATGTCATTGAACACCCATGTGCTGAACGCGACTCCGCGTCATTTGGTCAGCCGGGTCACTCCCCTGACAAGCGCTTCGCAGCAGGTCGTGACTTCGCTTGCCATCGCAGGCTTTACTGGGTACTTATCATCACGGATGACGGTCCATCTAAGTCGGGTGTCGGCGAAGCAAGGCATGCTGGAAGCTGGCATAGCCTCTTTCCGAGAGACCTTTTTTGCAGCTGCATTCATCGCGTGCGCTGGACTTGTCCTAAGCTTCTTTATCCGCAAACCCAAGCCGGTTCCGGCAGAAGCATCCGAGCCCGAGATGGCCTGAAAGGGTTCCGTGCGAATACGATGCTTTTCATGAGTGTCCCCTTGTCCCGATTGGCGATGGGATGCAATGCGGATCCGGTGTCGGGAAATTCAAATTGCTGGAGGGATGGATCATGAGTCCGTTTGCTGAATTCAAGGTAACGACTGTCGTTGTTGTCCTTTCTTTTTTATTATCGATTGCCGTGATGGGTTTTTGTCCCCTTCACATTCCGATTCATTTTAACGGTGGACATGCCGATCGGTTCATTAATAAGTATGTTGGACTGTATATCTTTCCGGTGCTGATGGCCATCGCGCTGCTTCTGCAGAAATTGGAGTTCAAAACGGTCTGGGGAATCTACTTCTGCGGGCTGCTCCATCTCTATCTGCTCTACAATGCCGTCGTCATTTGACTTTTGCAATGACTACAAATACGATAACTTGGAGGATGGAAGACTTTGAGGTTTTTCGAAATTATTCTTGTGTTGCTGATTTTCTTTCTTCCGATGCTGTTCATATGGAAACCACGCTTTGTCCAAATATCCCGATCGTTTGCGTTTGCTTCGCTTTTGGCTGCATTGATTTTACAGATGGTTGTGGATGGGTACCGATTGCAGATGGTCCCTGCGTATGCAGCTGCAATTGTCATGATACTGATCCTATGCATAACCTGGAGAAAACCGCAGCGAGCCGAGAGCAGCCGGAGGGGTTGGAAAGCCACCCTTTGGACAATCGTGGTTCTTATATCCTTTGGGGTTATGGCTGCTCCTCCAATGCTTATGCCCGTTTTCGCCTTTGAAAATCCGACCGGCCCCTATCAGGTGGGGACGACGGTATTGCATTGGACGGATTTTGGCCGGAAGGACGAAAACGCATCTGATTCTAATGCGCATCGGGAGCTGATGGTACAGTTATGGTATCCTGCAGCTACAACAGATTCTATGCGGATTGAACCTTATATCCGTCACGTGAAGGCCGTAACCCAAGGACTCGAAAGCGCCCTTTCCTTTCAGTCGTGGACGCTTGAACACCTGAGTCTTGTACAGTCGCATGCTTATACGGACGCCCCTTTGTCCGATGTCGAGAACCGGTATCCCGTCTTGATCTTTTCCCACGGCATGACGGGCTTTCGAAACCAGAATACGTTTCAGGTCGAAGAGCTGGCCAGCCATGGATATATCGTGGTTGGCATCGATCACGCATATGATGCGGCGGCGACCGTTTATCCGGACGGAAGGGAAATTTTGATGAAGAAAAGCAACTTGAGCGGATTCGGCGATTTTGACCGCCATATGCCCCTTTGGGTCGGCGACGTGACTTTTGTATTGAACCAACTGCAAAACCTGAACAACAATGGGTACAAAGGGAAATTCAAAGACCGCCTCGATCTGACCCGCACCGGGATGTTTGGGCACTCCTACGGCGGCGCCGCCGCGGCACAAATGCTCTTGAAGGATTCGCGCATATTGGCAGCTATCAACATGGATGGAACGCTTTATGGCGGTCCACCTCCTGAAAGCGGTATGACGAAGCCATATTTGCAAATGAATGGAGAACAAAGCATCGATAAGTCCGTGTTCGAAAGGTCGCTGGACAAGGCGATCGCGCGGAGCGGAAAATCCAGGGGATCCTATGAAGCGTTTTGGGATGAGACCGTAAGACGCCGGAACCTTGCCTTGCAAAGCGGCGGCTACACGATGACGATCCCGAATACGTCCCATATGAGTTTTACGGATTTTCATCTGTTTTCTCCGCTTCTATCCGGTAAGAAAGAACAACCACGTGAGGTGCATCGAATCATCAACGAGGTGAGCCTAGCCTTTTTTGACCAATATGTCAAAGGTAAAGGCCATTCAGAGATGAACGAAGTGTCCAAGAAGTATCCGCAAATTCATTTGATTCAGCCGAATCATGAACGGAATGCCTCCAATCTTTAGATCGCTGGGACAAAATGCAGATGCTTCCCTTCCGCAAATCCAGACTTAGATGATCGGAAGTAGTGATGACATAGGCAAAAAGCGTTAAGATAGATTCGATGTATCAAAAAATTTTGACCTGAACCTTGTGTTCGGAAACATACCTAAGCTTGATATGAATTCTTATTAGACGTCACTGAAGGAGGCGGCACGGATGAGTGTGCTGAAGGAGAAGATTTTGCAGTCGGCGATTCGGCTGTTTACGGAACAAGGGTATCAGGCGACATCCATACAGGATATCGCCGATGATTGCAGCATTGCCAAGGGTTCGCTTTACAAGCATTTCAGCTCGAAAGAAGAACTGTACATCAGTATTTTGGAGAGGCGTCAGCGGGACATGATCGATGCGGTGGATCGAATCCGAAAAATGCAGCTGCCCAAAAGGGAAACCTACTTGGAGGAGCTTGCCTACCAATTCGATTTTTACGTGGAGCACGGCTATTATATTTCGCGCGATCATAACGAGCTCCCTCCCGTCAACAACGATAAAATCGAAAACGTTCTGAGCATGATGAGAAGAAGCATGTTTCTGTATTATCAAGATATGCTGACAAGGCAGTACGGGGCGGACATCGACCAATGGAAATGGGATGCCACCGCTTTGCTTAACGGCCTCATCCGGGAATATACGTTTCACCTGTTGTTCGGGTTCATGCCCATCGATAAAAAAGAATTGGCTTTGTTCATCGCAGAACGGATGGACGATCTCGTGGAAGGGTTGAAAAAACGATCGGCTTCCCCACTCCTTATCGATGAGCACATGACGGAATATTCCCATGTCGATCTCAATGGGCTGTATGCCTCCCGCGAAGGGCGAAGAGACGCGCTGATCCTCAAAATATCGTCCATCATTCCAGATATCGCCGTTCCGAATCAGAGAAAGAAAGAATTGTCGGAGGTCGCCGCAATGCTTCAAGAGGAATCCGCGCAGGAACAACCAAGACGTTTCCTCCAGCTTGCGCTCCTTCGAGATTTGGAGTCAGAAAGCGAGCTTGCCTTTTATGCGAATCAGCTTCTCCCTTTGATTTAAGATCATTCTATAATCCTGACTAAATCCAAGCTTCCCGGCTCAGATTTATTAATTATGCCCGAAGGGGGTTTTTTAACCTCCTTCCTTACTTATGATAACGAACAAGAATTAAAAAGAGGTGAATGTATATGCTTCTTTTTTTAGGTATATTACTCATCGTGGCCGGGCTAATCATGTTGGTTAAACCAAAGTATATTTGGGCAATCACTGAAAAATGGAAATCAGAAGGAGCAGAAGATCCTTCATTCGTTTATATTGTGTCTATTCGATTAGGCGGTTTCATCTGCGCAATAATCGCACTTTTGTGTTTCTATGCACTTTCTTTATAATTGGCCACTCGTCTTCACTTACAGCATTAAAGTTGTTGTTCAGGATACAGTGCCAATCATCAAAATCAGACAAGAGTACATCTTCAGGCTCCAGATCCTGCCATCTTAACTTATTCAACTATTTTATTTCTTTTCCGATACAGCAAAGTAATTTTCTTCATTATCTGCGAAGTTAAAGACTCTGCCGGAGGGAAGTTCCATCATTTCTCCAACTTTGATATTTTTGTTTTTCAAATCGCTGTATAACTCATCAAAATTCTCAGCGTAAAACATGATAGATGGTGTTCCGAGATTCATTTCAGGGTTCATTTTGGCAACGAACTCTTTACTATGAAGAACAATGCTGGTTGCTGCACCCTTAGGAGCGACTTCGATCCATCTCATCGGACCATTGGTTTCTTCCGCTATGACCTCGAATCCTAGTTTTTCTGTCCAAAAATCTCTGGATTCGTCTTGGTTATTCACATACAACATAACTTGGCCAATTTTATTGATCATAATTTAAACACTCCTCTTGTGGAATAAATATCGGGTCAGGCTGTTTCATCGGGGGCGTGTAGCGAATCTTCAATTCTTCATATTCATCTACATATATATAGTTTTTGTTGCAACTGTTTGCTGGAATGCCTGATCATGCTCTACAAAAACCATTGTTGGGTTATATGTTTTAATAAGCTCTTCAATCTGCATGCGCGAATAAATATCAATAAAATTTAACGGTTCATCCCAAATATACAGATGAGCCTGTTCACATAAACTTTTGGCTATAAGCAGCTTTTTCTTTTGACCACCAGAATAATGAGATATATCTTTCTCAAATTGTATTCGGTCAAAATCCATCTTGCGTAGGATGGATTTAAATAACGTTTCATCAATCTCATGCTCTTCAATAAAGTCCGATAAAAGTCCCTTCAAATGAGAAGTATCCTGCCCAACATAGGAAATGATAAGTCCGGAAGCTAAATTCATCGAGCCTGTATGTTGTATCGGATTTCCTAAGATTAGTTTTAGAATACTACTCTTTCCGCTTCCATTCTTTCCATCCAGTACAATTCGGTCACCTTGTTCAACTTTAAAGCTAATTGGCTTATTCACGATTTGGTCATCGTACTTAACAGACACGTCAGCCATAACAACCAATTCTTTTGACTGAAATTCCAATGGTTCTAATTTTAACGACTCGGTTTTTTCCACATTTTTTAAAAGTTTTGACTTTTCTTCTATAGCTTTTTGTTGCCTTGATTCAATGTTCTTTGCTCTCTTCATCATCTTTGCCGCTTTATGTCCCACAAACCCTTTGTCCAACTTAGAACCCGAGTTCGTTGTCCCATTTTTTGAAGCTTCCACTTGATTAGACCAACCTGCTGAACGCTTTGAAGAGTCCTTTAATCTCCCGATGTCTTTTTGTAGACGCTCATTCGTTGCTTCTTCATGTTCCTGCTGCCTATCAAAATTTAACTTCCATGAAGAATAGTTACCGCTTTGAACTTCAATATTCGCTCTATTGATCGACAGGATATGGTCAACGCATCCATCTAAAAAGATTCTGTCATGTGAAATTAAAATAAACCCTTTTTTCTTCCTTAGATAATTAGAGACAATCTTTCGTGCATCAGTGTCTAAATGATTGGTTGGCTCATCAATTAACAGAAATTGGCCTTCATTCAGAAATAGCGCGGCAAGCAACACCTTTGTTTGTTCTCCATTGGATAATGTTTTAAATGGTCGGTACATAACCTCGGCATCGACATTTAGATAGGAGATTTCACGAAGAAATTCCCAATCTTCTGCTAGGGGGCAAATTTCTTCAAGGATTTCATAAGTGTACTTGTTTTTATCCGAAACCGGATAAGGGAAATAATTAAATTCTACCGAAGAAATGATTTTCCCGCTATACTCATAATTCCCTAATAATAAATTAAAAAATGTTGTTTTACCTCGCCCATTTCTACCGATAAATCCAAGTTTCCAATCCGTATCTATCTGAAAGTTTACACCTTCAAAAATATTGTCAAAGCTGCCTGGATAAGAAAAAGTTAAGTCTTGAACTTGTATCATTGACATGATAATTCCTCCTTTGTATATCAACACTTACTTTTATACAAAGTCGGCACATCCATCTATTCTAATTTGCTCCGTATAAGTTTGATGGATTCAGCGACTTATACGGAGCATTACATGCGTAACAATAGTGTCTGAACTACTCATTTCTCTTTCTCCTTTACTTTATAGCTGTACATGCCAAAATTCACTGTAATGAAATGTAAAAAGAGACATCCTTGATTCTCTCTGTGTAAAATAGAAGTGCGACCAACCACTCTACGCAGAGGAGAACAAGAAATGTCTCATACGTATACGTTAACACAGCATCGCAATTGGTACAATATCTTTCGGCAATGGAAACTCCCGTTGTATTTTTCCAAATCTGTAATGAGTCACATCACTCACTTTGTAGATGGCATGTTGTCATCTGGATTTACAGGTACCTTAACAGACATACATCGTGAAAGCTTGCACCATCGGGATCGCAGAAGCTTAAGCCATTTTTTATCCCATGGGAAGTGGGATGAACAGTTCCTGAAGGACATCGTACGTAATATCGCCTATCAGCAAGTCAAATTCAGCGCCAAACACAATAACAGTCCGATCTTTGTCCTCGTAGATGATACGGTGTGTGAAAAAACCAAACCTTCGTCACAGGCGGTTGACTCGATCCAGGGATCAGCCTTTCACCACTCTCATCTCAAGGGCAAGAAGGTCTATGGTCATGCTGTAGTGGAAGCCATGCTTCGGGCGGGTGATGTCGTATATCCTTTTGCAACAGAACGTTATGAATCCAAAAGCAAGAGCAAGATTGATCTGGTTTGTGACATGATTCGGCAAGTGCCCAGGTCTCATCACCCTACGTACGTATTAATGGACTCGTGGTATCCTTCAGCCTCTGTTCTTCAGGTGAGTAGCGAGCAAGGATTCCATGTCATTAGTGGTCTGAAGACCAATCGCATCATTTACCCCCAAGGGATTCGCCAATCCATTAAAGAATTTGCTTCGTTTATTTCGAAGTCTGATACCGATCTCGTGACCATCGGAGTAGACTCTTATCGCGTTTATCGATACGAAGGAAAGCTCAATTTGCTGGATAATGGAGTCGTTCTTTTCTGCTGGAAAGAAGGAGAAGAACTGAACCCAAAGCAAGTAAAAGCTTTTCTAAGTACAGATGTTTCTCTAACCAACAAGCAAATTCTGAGCTATTACAGCAAGCGATGGTCGATTGAAACGTATTTTCGAGCGGCGAAGGTCCACCTCGGCTTGGATCGATATCAGGTTCGATCTACGAAAGCGATCGATCGCTACTGGGCGCTGCTATCTTTTGTTTCGATGTGCTGCATTTACAGCGGTCAGGGCAATCTTTTGGATGGATTGCACCAATATCGACGAGAAAAAAAGCAACATTGGATTGAGTATGTCTATAAACAAGCTCTATCCGGAGTAGCTCTCGCTCAAATTCAAACACAGCTTAGAGCTGCATAGGGATACTGTCAGCTTTTTTGAATTTACAATTTCTTGAAGTGTTTATTGGCATGTACAGTTTATAGATTAAAAAATAAATCTTGTCCATGAGAGAATAAAAAATCCTCCCAATTTCTAATTGGAAGGATTAGTCTGTCACTTATACTAAATAAGTTTCTTTTTTTGCCATCGGAATATGACATGTAAACTGTTTATAAAAATGGATAGACTAAACCTATATTTTGTAGTTTGAAGTTATTCATTTCAAATAAAAATATAGATTAGTTAATCATTGTCCATCCATCAGTCCTCTCATAATTGTATTTTTATTTTAACAATTTTTTTTATGGAATACAATATCAGCATCATGTTCCCTCGAAAAAGCCTGATCCCATAAGGAATCATGGCATTTTTTTGTCTATTACCGTATTTCGTTTAAGATGCTTGATAGGTAATGACTCGACGTTCGCTGCCCCGCTCCAGGACCACCCCCTGGTACCGGAATTCCGGGCATGGAAGGTACCCCACCTGGCGGAAAAGGCAAAAATGGACCGAATGCTCTATAACTATTCATGAACCTCACCTTCTCTTATTATGATCGACATATATCGTTATGCTACAGTATGCATAGGCGTTAGCACATGTTCTTGACCAATAAATAAATGAACGTCAAATTTATTCTTGTATTTAGATGCCCCCCCTTGTCCCCCCCATTCGCTTTCTCGAAAATTGCAACTTTGTCCGCCTCTGAACGTATATCCATTATCTTCTATTTATTACTCCAACCGAGGTGAAATACATGACGTTTGTAGAAATTGTGCCTTATCATCCCGATTATGCAGAAAGTGTAGCCGATATGTGGAACCGTAGCAACGACGAATGGGGTGGAGGGTCTTCCGTCCGTTCAGCCGAACAAGTCCGCCAGAGCGAGGAAAACTCGGATGCAATCGCGGTGTTTCTTGCCACCTGCAATCATGAGGTCGTCGGATACTGCAGCCTGGGGGAATATCGCGAAGATACCGGTGCGCTGTATATTCAACTGTTGAACGTTCGGCCGGATTTTCACGGCCACAAAATTGGCAAACGGCTCGTGCTGCGTGCGGTTGAAGAAACGATCCGCCTGGGCTGGCCGCGCGTCGACCTCTATACTTGGGAAGCTAATCTGAAGGCCGTGCCCCTGTACAAGAGATGCGGATTCTTTTGGGAAGACCGCGAAGACGCGGTGCATTTTATGAATTTTATCCCCCAGGTAGCCGCATGCGAAGCGCTTAACCCCTATTTTCGGGAATTCGACTGGTATGCCGACCTAATGCGGACGATCGAAATCAAACCGGACGGTCATAAGGAAAACGGCTTCGAGACGTACACTTACGCCTGGGCTAACAACGACGGCAAATCGCTGCGCGTCGATATCGAACGCAGAAGCCGCGGCATCTGTCTCATTGAGACGGAAGATTATTTGCTGTCTGCAACGGCAGAGCAATCTGAACCGGTATTTGGTAACCATTACAGAATCGAATACCGTATTGTCAACAAATCGGGCGCGCCCCTCAAAATCGAACTCCAGGGCGAATCGGACTGCAACATTAATTTCGATTGGCAGGACGAACTGCAAGTGGAAGACGAGCGGCAAATCTCGGCAAGCTTTTTCGTGGGTGCGATCGAGGAACCGCAAAGCGAATGGCGCACTTGTCCAGCTGTACAGACCCGGGTTCGTATTAATGGTTCCGAAGCGATGCTGAAAGTCGGTATTGTGCCGAAGTTTCCGGCAAGCGTCAAAATGAGCGTTCCCGTAGTCAGGCATGCGACCGGCGGTAACTATACGTTATATATAGATATGCAAAATCATTTTGCGCAGCCGGCCACGTTTTCCTTCACCTTGCCTGGTACCGCCTGGCTTGCTCTGAAACAGCAAACCTTCGAAACAAGGCTGCAACCGAAAGAGCGGGTCTCGCTGGCTGTTCCTTACCGCTTGCTGGATTACGGCTTCTACCATGCTCGGCCGCAAATTCGGGCCGTTCCGGACAATGGGCCCGAGGTGCTGTTTACTTCTACCGTCGGCGGCGCTTTCGGCGGTCCCGGCGCGATGGTTGCAGGAGAGACGGATAGCGGCTGGATGGCCTGGAACGGCGGGTATACACTCCATTGCGACAAGGATCATAACAGTATGTCGTTTCGGACCGTGAGCCGGAAGGACGAAGAAATTATGCTGTTGCCGCCATCCATCGGCAAACCGTATTCGAGTGAATTTACACGCAAGAAACCGTTGCGGGTCGAAATCTGCGAAGAGCGCGGCGCGATCGGATATCGCCAAACGTACCGGTCGGACGCTTTCCCCCAACTTTTGCTGCATCTCTGCACCCTGCTCTACGCCGACGGAACGGTGAAGCTGTGGCATGAGCTGGAAAACAGCTCCGAGGCCCCTGTCGCCCGCGAGATCTGGATATCCCAACGTATCCGTTCGGACTTGTACCGACTGGTATTACCTTACGATGGCGGCATTGTCGAAATGACCGATTCCCACGGGAACGATCATGAATATTGGGATGGCTCCAAGTTCAGCGAACCGTGGCTCTTTGCCCGCAACGCCCATACCGCATACGGCATCTGTTGGTCCGCCAGCCACCGAATGCGTTTCGGAGAATGGTTTGTGGAGCTGGAAAGTGTCGTCGGCTCGTTGGAACCTGGAGAAACGAAAGCTTCGGAAACGATATTTATGTCCATAGGCGGTTTTGATGATTGGAACGAATTTCGGGCGTTTGCCTTGAAACTGGAAGAGCTGAAAACGCCCACCCCGTCGTTCCGCCATATGGAGTTGACGACCAATGAAGGAAACCCGTTCGTGCTTCCCCATGTGAAGGAAGTAACGGTTGAGCTGCATGATGTCAAACAGAATGTTTGGGAAGGCGAATTGTCCGTATCTTATGCAGGCGAAACCCGTCCGGCAGCCCAAAGGGTGCTATCTGCGGACGAAGAAACCGCAGAAGCCTCCTTTGCTTTGCCGTACCCGTCGTCCTCTTGCAGCGTCATTCAGCTGGATGCACGGCTTGGCCCGCAGCAAGAGACGTACTATAGCGCCCTATTCCCGGTGTCGTCCGTTCCCGTTCGCTGTACCACGAATACGGAAGCGGAGTACCCGGTATATGAATCTGACAACGGGATGATACGGATCTCCGCCGCGCCGGATTATTACCCCTCTCTCCTGACGCTTTCGATGCAAGGTCAGGAATGGCTTGCCTCTGGATTTCCGGAATACGGGGTCAGGTCCTGGTGGAATCCGTGGATCGGCGGTTCAACCGATCAGTTTGATGACATGAGCCCGGCGTCTGTTCGCAAGGAAGAACATTCCGCCAGCTTCGTCCACGTTGCCGACGATAAAGGCAACATCTGGTCAGGCATCCGAATCCGCCAGTCCATTCAACGGCATGACATCTACAAGGGAACGATCGTAGACAGTTACTACCTACTGCTCCCTGGATCGCCGGTACTTGCCTTTATGACCGATATCCATCAAAACACAGGTGCTTATTTGGAGAAATCGGCATTTAACGAGCTGTTCCTTCGCTTTGGCGAATTAGGGTCTTCCGGCGAGAATGGCCATTCAGCAGCGCCTGGCAGGTCTGGCGATTCCGGACCGTTCGCCGAGTCTCGCGAGGCGGGGGGCGGTTGGCTGCGAACTTTCGCGCCTGACGGCAAAATGCTGCTTTACACTATTGGCAAAGACGAACTTAACGTACGCGAAACCAAAGACTACGCTTTCGGATTTGACGGCCGCGCCGGAGTGATGCAGATTGTGACTGATGAAACAGTCAACCGCCCTTCGCTCTATACCAACAAGGACATCTGCTGCCTGTCATTCTCGCGGAATATTCGCTTGCCACATGGAAACAAGTTCCGTTCGGCGCCGGTTTTTTACGTCTTTCCGGAGGCGCTGATTCCGGCCGGGGGACTGGAAGCTTTACGTCGGATCTCGTTTCCTCTTGTAAATGAATCTAATGACATGGAAGGAGCGCAGAACGAATGAAAGTGATCGATGCACATGTACATTTGTCCCATATTGACTCATTTAAAGAAACAGCGGCTGCCCGTTCATTCGTTGATTATTCCGTTGAAGGTCTTCTTAGCGAATACGCCATGCAAGGCGTAGTGCTGGGCATCGGAATGGGACTTACGGAATCCGTCCCGCAAGGCTTCCCTGACCGGAAAGCACCGACCCCAATGGGGCTCGATATGATAACAGCATCCTTTCCGGAGCAAGTCGTTTACTGTCCCGGGGTTAATCCCTTCAAACTGGACATTGCCGGACTGGACGAGCTGGAACAGGCTTTGCAGCGGCCTGAGGCGGTCGGGATCAAAATTTACCTCGGGTATTATCCGTTCTACGCCTATGACAGCGTCTATCAACCGGTATACGAGTTGGCGAAGCAATATAAAGTGCCTGTCGTATTCCATACGGGCGACACATATTCGGAACGCGGCCTGTTAAAATATGCGCACCCGCTGACGATAGACGAAGTGGCCGTCGATCATCGCGAAGTCAACTTTATGATGGCCCATTTGGGCGACCCATGGGTACTCGACGGAGCGGAAGTCGTATATAAAAATCGCAACGTATTCGCCGATCTGTCCGGTCTGATCGTCGGCGATGCCGCCGATTGCGCACGGCAGAAAGATTCGCCGCTCGTCTTCGCCCATTTGCGCCAAGCGCTGGCTTACAGTGGCCAGTACGAAAAAATGCTGTTCGGCACCGACTGGCCGCTTGCCCCGGTAGGACCTTATTTGCAATTCGTGCAGGAACTGATTCCCGAATCCTATCACGAAGATGTTTTTTATCGTACTGCCTTGCGGGTGTTTCCCAAAATCATTCCATTGGTCGGGTAGTGGTCGATCTGAACCGAAACATGCCGATCGATCAACCGGTCGAACAACACTTGCGGGAAACCGGACAAATCCAATAATCGTACAATCTGCCCGCCCTTGTTAAGGGCGGGTTGTTTATTGGATATCGCCAAACCAGATGTTTTCCTCGCCTGTTTGAGGACAACCACATTTCCAGTGTATTCATTAATTAAAGTAAGGCCAGCAACACTACTTATGTGGGTTAGAATACAATTTAATTACGGGGAATGCATAATGCGGGAACAGAAAAACAATCATAACTGTGATTGGATACCATTTTGAGAAGGAGATTTTTCACTATGCATTCAGATTTCGAAAACTCATTTACTCGAATTCACCTGTTGTATCATGCGAATGTAAATGCAATTACACCTGAGGAAATCCAACCCGAAATTAACAGCCACGGTTATCATTTTAGTGCGCAGCAAATTAAAGAAGGGCTGGATCATCTGACGAACGAAGGTTATCTTACTAACAAAGGATCCCAATACGATATTACATTGAGCGGAAAAGATGAACTTCGAAGTGTTCAGCAGCATTTGGAGACATTATATCAAGAAGTCATAAAGAATAAATAATAAACAGTTAAACAAACACAGCTTATATTCTTAAGGCTTTGTGTTAAAATGCTTCGTCAAACAAATGTTCCATTTGATCAACCTCTTTAGAAACTGCGAAGAAGACATAAGCTCCCTTCGTCTTTAACACATGATTCTCGACTAGAAAATATTCGTTTGGGCGATAGTCTTTGAATTTTATTTTTTGCGCATCGATTCGCTGCTCTATTTTCTCTTTGACGTTCTCGGTTTGACTAGAATCCTTTAGCTTGATGATCGCCAACTCGTCCGCTCTCACATTCGAAGTTGAAGTATAAAGAAAAAAATCATCCACGCTGTCCGCATCCATTTTATACAATTTCTGCAGCTTATTCCGATCTCCCTCTTTCATTTCCTTCAAGCTCACCGCCTGTTCGATTCTTTTTCCAATTTGGGCGGCTGACAGTTTTTCAACTGTCTTGTCATCCTTACCCGAACATCCAGTCAAAACGCCGATCGCGGCGATAAATGCAAGAACTATAGGTAAAAAGCTTCTTTTCCGTTTCCATTGATTTCTCATATAAGTCACTCCGATAGATATTTTATGGATGGGTCTTCAAAAAACGTATTCGCATTATAAAGCAAAAGCATGTCATGGATATCGTGTTCGTCCACGAATGAAGCCAAGTCTCCCTCATAGTACCGAAGGTCTACCACATCAATTTCGCTGAAGTGCTTTAATAGGAAAGGAATGAAGCTGTTGGCGTACGAGTCTTTGACCACAAGCAGCTTTTTCCCGTTCGGCTGAGCCGTTCTGATTTGAATAAGCCCATGGTTCCCGTTAAGAAACACCGCATATTTATCCTTCAGTTGAAGCTTTTCCATCGCATACAACGAATCTGTGGTTTGCCCTTCATCGATATACGTTACCGCATATTTCTCCGGATCCTTCGGCAGATACAGTTCAATGCTGTCTGGCTGCAAATGTCTAAACCCGCTTTTGGAATATAGTGATCCGTAAAATTCACCGGTTGCTTGCCGGATATTAAAATCTTGCCTTTTCTGAGGCGTCAGCCCCATTTGCTTGCAAAGCTCCAGGTAAGCGACATAAGCGCCTCGGGTCGTCCAATGATGATCGGTTTTATAATAAATGGGTTGCTCCCGTTCGGCATATAAAGCGGGAAACACATCGACAAAACGAATATTGGAATGCAGCAAGCGCCGCACTTTTTCCAGATATATTTCTTCATCGCCGACTATGGCGTATTTCGGGAGCTTATCTATATACAAAGCCGCTGCCGTTGGCACCAGCATCACATATTTATTCAAGCCGGGCGTTGCTTGGTCAAACGCATGAATGGCATCAACCTTCTCCTGTACATCCCTTTCTGTCGGGGGGACGAAATTTTGAATCAGATACCCGTCTTTGCCGATGTAAATTCCGTTACTCTCCTTTTTCCCCATCATGCGGTCCGTGTCGGTTTTCGCCCCGATCCATACGTCTCTAAAAACAAATTGGTCGGACACATATTTCTCGAAATCGGAAGTGAATGTTCCTGACACCAATTTTTTCAGCGAGAAATGCGGCAGCTGCTCCAGCATCCGGTTCTCCGATTCCGAAAAGGTACGATCCGGCGCCACAAGATTGAGAACGGCGATCGCTCCTATAAATAGCAGCAGCAATAGGGCCAGCAAATTCCGGGTGATTTTGATATATTTATCCATAGCCGCCCCCCTTAAAATCGAAAGTATAAAAACGGATTATAGGTTGCATTGACCAAATAAGCCGTCGATAGAACCATGAATATAAAATATATAACCGGAACGGTAATCATGCCGGCAATTCTCCATTTTTCTTGCATGAAGGTTAAAATCTTTCCTGGAAGCGGAGTCGCGCAGAATGCCAATAAGGCAAGTAATACAACATTCGTAGACAAATCGTAGAGCGCCTGCCGGTCCGCAAAACCATGCCCACCGAAACCGAACATCACACCGATGAAACGCCAAGCAGAAGCCAGATGGTCCATTTCGAACAAAACCCAGCCAAGGATTACGATCAGGAGCGTGTAGAAATGGCGGAGAAATGCCGGACAGCGCCCTAGCCATCGCAATAGAAACAGCTTCTCGATCATAACGAAGCATCCAAAATACAAACCCCATACGATAAAATTCCAGCTGGCGCCATGCCATAAGCCTGTTAAAAACCATACGATCAATAAATTCCGGAGCTGCTTCATCAGCCCTGCCCTGTTACCGCCTAGCGGTATATAAACGTACTCCCGAAACCAGGTACCAAGCGAAATATGCCATCTGCGCCAAAATTCCGTCACGCTTTTGGAGATATAAGGGTAACGGAAATTTTCCATAAAATCGAAGCCGAACATTTTGCCAAGTCCGCGGGCCATATCGGAATACCCGCTGAAATCGAAATAGATTTGCAGCGTAAATGCGATAATGCCAAGCCAGGCGGATAGTACGGTCAATTCCTCCATCGGAGTCGCTTTGACGCTTGTCCACAAAAGTCCGATGTTGTTGGCCAAAAGCACTTTTTTGGCAAGTCCTCTGATGAACAGCTCCGACCCTTCGCCAAAACGGTCCAGGGTCACCTTACGGGAAACGAGCTGCCCTGCGATGTCACTGTATTTGACGATAGGACCGGCAACAAGCTGCGGGAACATCGTCACGTATGCCCCAAAAGAGATGAAATTCTTCTGTACCGCTACTTTGCCCAGGTAGACGTCAATGACATAAGACATCGTTTGAAACGTATAAAAGGATATCCCCACAGGCAGCGGCAAATCGGCCGCCTGAAGATGCAAACCAAACAACTGATTGATATTGTTCACCACAAAACCGGCATATTTGAAGAACCCGAGAATGCCTAAACTGCCGACCATCGAACCGATAAAAACCGCTCTGGCGATCCGCTTCCGATGTCTGTACTTGTCGATCAGCAGTCCGTTGAAATAGTCAAACACCGTCGAAAATATCATGATCAAAATGTACAGCGGCTCGCCCCATGCGTAAAAAATCAGGCTTGCGACAAGGAGGATGGCATTTCGCAGCTTCCTGGGCGATACAAAATAAACCAGAAGGGTGACCGGCAGAAAAAGAAACAAAAAGATAAGACTGCTAAAGACCAACCCTTGTCACCTCCAAAACAGGCAGATCCGTCGGCATGTTATTTCACTTGCTCCTTCAGCAATTCCAGCATCCGGGCATAAAAATCCGGTTTAAAATGAATGCCGTCCGAATCGTAAAAATCGGAGCCTTTTGAAAAGATCGGCGACAAATCGATAAAACCGACACCTTCCTGGTTCGCCAGCTCTTTGACGGCTTGATTGTAATCGCCGATGTTTTGATAGCGGGGTTCCTGTTTGATGGCATCCTCCGTTACCGGCGTCACCGACAACAGCGTAATTTTGGCTTGCGGAATTTTTTCCTTGATCATGCCGATGAGCTTCGAATAATTTTTTATGGAGTACGCCTTCGGATCATCCGTCGGCCATAAAATATCGTCCGAGCCTAATTGAATAAAGACGTGTTTCGGATTTCGCTTGGTTAACTCATTGATATCCTCAAGCGCGAACTCCGCCGTTTTTCCTGCGCCTGCGAGCACGTTCTCCACATTCAGGACATCATGGAAGGACAACCCCTCCGTGATCGAATCCCCTAGAAAAACGCTGTTTTGGAAGGTCGATTTATACGAATTTTCGATCGCTCCCGTTGACGCCTCCTGGCTCTGTGCTTGAGACGCCGGCTTCTGCGGCTGCTCTGCCGCCGATTGGTTTCCACATGCCCCTAACGCCAGGGCAATGCTTCCCGCTAGTAAAGTTGAATAGATTTTTTTGTTCATTGTTCATCTTCCTTTTTTAGTTGAGTTTCAAATATTCTTTGATTCCGTCCAGAATGGAGCTTGCGATCCGGGTCTGAATCCCGTCACGAACGTTACGATCAGTATGTTTTTTTTCATTCTCTCTCTCCTCCTTCCGAAAAAAAGTTTAATTGCGCGAGATCAAGATCAAGTGCAGATCATATCAAATCAATTTATAGATTCGTGCAGCAATGATAGAAAAAAAGAGCCGTCCAACCGAGATCCGCATGGGCCTCGTGACAGCTCTCTCCTCCAAAAATTTGATCCTGTGCCGCGCTGCGACTATAAACGATGATCCTTTTGAAAATTCAGATGAAAATGCCCTGAGTCGTTGTAAACGCCGAAACGGTAGCCTTTTTTCTGAAAGAACTCGATGATCTCCGGAAGAACCTGCAGCGTTTGCGGTTTTTCATGCATCAATACTACTTCCAGATCGACTTTTGTCGCTTTTTTGATGTTTTCGACGATTTGTTCCGGATGATCTTTTAACTTCCAGTCATTCGAATCGATCGTCCAATCCCAGATTTTGATTCCTTCTTTTGCGATTTGATCGCGGATCTGTTTATTATTTAGCCCAGGGGCCGAGCCATAAGGCGGCCGTACCAAATGGGGATTTTCGCCTGTGATGTCATGGATGAGCGCCAAGTTTTCTTTCATTTCGGACACGAATTCTCCCTCTTCGTACAGCTTTTTATATTGATGACTCATGCTATGTCCCCCGACATAATGGCCTTCTTGTACCGCACGTTTTACGAACCTTTGTAAATTTTCGCGTTTCAACTGGCTTCCTTGCATAAAAAAGGTCGCTTTGACCCCATGCTGCTCCAAAACGTCCAAAAATTTCCCCGTCCATTCGGTTGGACCGTCGTCAAACGTTAAATACACGATCTTTCCTGTTGGTCTGGCATCTTCTTCTACCGGAGTGAACTTGTCCGGTGTTACTGCGGACTGTCTTACCGCGGACTTCCAGCCGGCGATGATTATTCCTTGCTGCTCCGCAATCGCCGCTCGATCAAACAGCACCCATCTCAAAGTACAAAAACCAAGCAGACAAACGGCAGCCAGCAGCATGAAACGCAATATGCGTCTTTTCGCCCTGGAATTCCTTTCGCTTCGGCCCCGATTCAAGTTCGTTCCTGCTGTCATGTTCAATCCATCCCCTCTCTTTCTCTATAAGAAAGATTAATAGGGAAAGATGAAGAAGAAGTGCAGATGAAATCAACGCCATTTAAAAAAAGAAAAAGCACAGAACCGAGGTCTGCGCTTTATTCCGTATCTCTACGCCTTTTTATTCAATTGAAAATAAAACAAAACTCCATCGGAGGTATTGGTAACGCCGTAAGCTACCCCGTGCATCTCCAGAATCTTTTTGCAAATGGCGAGACCGAGTCCGGTACCTCCGGACGACCGCTTTCGGGAAGGTTCGCCGCGATAAAACCGGTCCCAGATCTTCTCCAGTTGTTCATCCGGAATGTGAGTTCCTTTATTTTCGATGCAAATCTTAGCTGTGTCCTGATCTTCTAAGATGCTGACGAGAATGGCCCCCTGCTCCGGCGTATAGCGAATGGCGTTGCTGAGAAAATTGACGACGACTTGTTCAATTCGTCGTTCATTCGCCACCACTTCGATCGGTTTCAGTGACGCATCAAGGTGTAATTGCTTTGCCTCGATATCCGCAGCCAATTTTGCGCATACCCGTTCGATAACGGCGTCGATATAAAAAGAATCCATATCCATCGTATACGTTCCGGATTCATATTTTGCCAATTCCAGCATATCCGCGATCAGCAGATCCATTCTTTTGATTTCGTCCTCCATCGCCTTAAAATAATAATCCCGTTTATGGCTTGCCACCCCGTCCTTCATAATGGCCAGGCAGCTCTGTATGACGCTTAGCGGAGTCTTCAGCTCATGGGATACGCCGGATATAAATTCTTTTCGCGTATGCTCCAGCTGTTTTTCTTTCTCGATGTCCTGCTCAAGCCGAAGAATATGGGAGTGCAGGCGCTCGGAGAGCTCGTTAATATTGCGCGACAAGTCTCCGATTTCATCCTTCGTTGTGATCGAGATTTTCTCCGAAAAATCGAGGTCCGCCATTTGCCGAGTGGTACGATTGATGCGCAGCAGTGGCCGAGCGATCTGGCGGGAGTAATAAAACGATGCCAGCACTGCGAGAAGAAGAGTGGCAATAATGATGTACACATAGTAATCTTTGATCATTCCTGCAGCTTCACTGACAGGTTGGAGTGACGTCATCGCGAATAAGTATGCCGGATTACCGTCGCGATCTTGAATGCGGTCCACGAAAATTTTATAGTCCACATGGTTTTCTTCATAATCTATGGCCTGATTGGCGTTATTGCTATCCTTCAAATCGCCGTACAAGAGATCCGCTTGGAAAGCTTTAACACGTTCCAGCAACAAGTGATTCGTATAACGCGAAACTTCTGCGCCTTTCGGTATACGGACTTTCGTAATGGTTCCTTTAACCAGAAATGTGGGATATTTTTCATGATATTGGTTCCCGCTCGCATATCGATTGACGACCTCGTACTCTTTCTTCACCATCTGCCGATTTTCCAGATGGGATTCGTCCCTTAGATTGGATTCTCTCTTCCCCATCCGCTGGATCATCGGCTGGTTGTTCATGATCAAGCCTTCCATGGCGATCTCTTCCCCTTCTTGAATCCAAGGGGTGAGGAACTGATTATCGCTGCTGAAGTCCTCTACGTTGATAAAACTGTATAGGGGGATGGTTATTGTTTTATTGGAAAACATAGCTTCATCGGAATGCTCCAGCTTGATCTCCATGAAGAAATCGTCGGTATACTTTAAATTACCTTGGGTGTCCAGAGTCGTGATCCAGGTGTTATGCTTTTGATAAAAGTCTTGCTCCAGCTCTGCCGTCGCCTGCGTATCCACAGCAGCTTTCAGGTATTCTTGTTTATAAGCCTGAAGCGCCGCGTTCACGTCCTTCACTTTCTGATGAACATAAAACTGTTTGAAAAATACGGTTTGCAAGGCAAAAATAACGGCAAGAATGAACAGGCATAATCCCGTCGTTAATAGAAACAACTTAAGAACAATGCCTTTTTTCATGATTGCTCCTCAAATTTATAACCTGATCGAACGATCGTGACAATATGCTTGGCATGCTCCCCCAGCTTGGAACGCAAATTGCGGATATGGCTGTTGACCGTTCGATCGTCGCCGACGAAATCATACCCCCAGATTTTTGTAATCAGCTGTTCTCTGGTTATAATAATTCCTTTGTTTTTCATCAGATAAGCCAAAATTTCAAATTCCGTATGCGTCAAACTGCAGTTTTCCCCATCGACCGAAACGGTTCGGGACGGAAAATGGATGGAAATACCGCTGCCGGACAAAATATCGTCTTCTTGTTCCCGGGTCTGTCTGCTCTCTAAAAGCCGCTTCGCCCGTGCCAGCAAGATCGGAGGACTGTACGGTTTGGTTACATAGTCGTCAGCGCCTAGTTCAAACCCTAGCAATGTGTCGTCTTCGTCTGAACGTGCAGTTAACATTATAATTGGAACATTCGAACTTTTTCGGATCCGTTTGCATACAGACCATCCGTCTAGTTCAGGGAGCATGATATCCAGAATGATCAGATCTACTTCATGATCTTGAAATAACGCCAGAGCAACTTTTCCGTCGTCCGCTTCAAGCACTTCATATCCTTCATTCAGCAAATAATCTTTCATGATTTCCCGTAAAATATGCTCATCTTCTACAATCAATATAGTTTTTGACATAGGACAACCTCTCAACAGTTTTCTAGTAATGCATGAATTTAAACTATTCGAAACACCGGCATGCGTTTAAATTGGATCGTAACATGTTTTCAAAAACTAGACAAATGCCTTCGGGTAGTCATTCTTTCTGTTTTAAAGAACAAGAAACCAAAATCGATAAAAGCATGTCCGGGTGCTTTGCGGGGACCCCGCAAACTTATCATTTAATGATGCTTAAAAACAGCAGTCCCCCGTTCGCATGGGACGGGGGACTGCTTTATGGGTTATTTGCTTGATGAGCGGAAAATCGGCGATGCGCTGCTTGGCGCGGCCGTAAGGCATTGAGCTCCAGCGATTCCAGCGGCAAGCTTTCCGCCGAGCGGATTCAGCGGCGGGGCGTCCGCACTGTTGCCGGCCATCCAACGTCGTATTGACGGCGGCTGGAAGCGAATCACGTGCGCCCGTTCCTGCCAGCCGTAAATGCAAGCTTATGACGTAATCTTCTTCCACCCCTTAATCTTCAATGGCCGCTTTGCGGGTATTGATGCGCCGAATCAGTTCCGGATCGAACTTCTGTCGTCGGTCGTAGGTATACAGCCCGTTTACTTCCTGCTCCACGTCATACAGCTGGGTATAGCAAAATCCGAACATCATCGGGTGATCGAGCAAGGCGCTCGTCAACCCTTCGTATCGCTGCAGGAACGCATCGATGGATGCCGGCCGGTCGCCGTAGCCCCAGGCTTTGTCGTCCTTCTGGTCGGGGTTCCACCAAATGCCGCCGTATTCGCTGATGAAATAAGGCTGCCCGCCGTACGTCTGCCGATCCGGAAACGTGTTATACACCTCCCCGCCGGTTTTCATCGGTTCGTATCTGGCCCGGAACGTCTCCGGATTCTGATCGTAATCATGCAGGTCGAAAATATCCGTCACGACGTGGAAGTTGCCGCTGGTATCGATCACCGGACGCGTCGGATCCAGCCGTTTCGTCGTCTCGTACACGATGCGCAGCACCTCGTTGTCCTGTTTGGCTCCGTCCCGGTCCCAAGTCTCGTTGAACGGGCACCAGCCGATGATCGCCGGATGATTGTAATCCCGCTCCACGCCTTCCATCCATTCGGGCAAAAACCGCGACAAGCTTGCAGTGGTGGTAATGTCGAGCCCCCAGTTGGCATGCTCGCCCCAGACGAGATATCCAAGCCGATCGGCCCAATACAAAAAGCGCGGCTCGAACATTTTCTCATGCAATCTGGCGCCGTTGAATCCGAGGTGCATCGAAATTTCAATATCCCTCCGCAGATCCTCGTCCGTGGGCGCGGTATAAATGCCGTCCGGATAAAAGCCTTGATCCAGCACAAGCCGCTGGAACACCGACTTTTCATTGATCCGGAACGCCATGCCGTCCAGCCGCACGGTCCGTAGCCCGAAATACGAATCGACTTCATCGGCCTCCAGGTCCGGCCGTTCGAGCGTCAGCTTCAGGTCATACAGCCGACCGTTGCCCGCTTCCCATAAATGGACTTCCGATAAAGGCACGGTCACTTTGACGCAAGGCCCCTGCACTACGGCCACAGCCTCGCCGACGGCATTGCCGTCATAGAAGGCGGAGGCCTTCAACTGTGCTCCGGCGGCATTGCCGCTGACCTTTACTTCCAGGTGCGCGCAAGCATTGGCCGGGTCGGCCACCACTTTCATGTCCCACAGATACGCGTCGGGCACCTGCTCCAGCCATACGGTCTGCCAAATGCCCGTCGTGCGCGTATAATCGCAGCCATGCGAATGGAAGCGCCCGCTCTGCTTGCCGCGCGGCTGGCGACCCGAGCGTGCGTCGTCCTCCGCGTAGACGGCCACCGCGTTGACACCTTCCGTGACATGCGGGGTAATATCGAAACTGAACGAGGAGTACCCGCCGCGATGCGTGCCGACAGAGGTCCCGTTCACCCACACCTCAGTTTCGTAATCGACCGCGCCGAAATGAAGCAGGATCCGGCCGTTTGTCCAGTCCTTTGGCAAAGTGAATTCCCGCTTATACCAAACCGCAGCCATGAAGTCCTTGTATTCCACGCCGGACAGTTTGCTTTCTGGACAAAACGGAACGGTAATCGTTCCTTCTAGAACATGCTCCGGCTGGTGATAGCCGCGTTCCTTTCCGCTTTTGCCGTGATCGATTTCGAATTGCCAGGAGCCGTTCAAATTCAGCCAGCGGTCCCGCACCCATTGCGGACGCGGGTATTCGGGACGAGGGATCGTGAGATTGGATTCCATTTTTAAAACTCCTTTTCGCATGAATTTAATGGATGATTCGGGGATGCCTTCCACAATGCGGTTGATTCCCTCCAGCGGCGCTTTAGGCCGACTGTCGTAGGTAAGCAGGCCGTTTACCCGCAACTTCGCAGCGTAATATACGGCCCGGCGGAACTTTTCTTCATTGTTCCTCCATGTGTCATTCGTTCCATTTAGTTAACTATCGAGTTAATGATTAATCTTTGAGATCTCACGTAGATATTAAAATAACCGTTGTATTTAGTCAATGCTTTTCTTGTTTAGTTAATCAAATAGTTATACAATAGATAAAAACGACCTATTAGATCACATCGGGGGTTTTTATGGAAATCAAGGTAAACCAGGAAAATTTGCTGTTGTTCGTTGCATTAGCTTCGGAGACGCGCATTCGGATGATCGAAATGCTCGGCAAGGAAAATCTCAATATCAGAGAAATGGCGCAAAAGCTGAATCTCTCCTCCGCGATTGTGACCAAGCATGTACAGCAGCTGGAGGAAGCCGGCATTATCCGCACGGAAATGACCACGGGCAAGCGCGGCATGCAGAAGCAGTGCTCCCTTCGTCTGGAGCATGCTTCGTTGGTCTTCAGAACCGACGAAGTCCGCCCGTCCGAGCCCCATCAGGACGGCTATGACGTGAACATCCCCGTCGGACAATATTACAGTTGGCAGGTGAAGCCCACTTGTGGACTGGCCTCCGAAACGAAGCTGATCGGCATGCGCGACGACCCGCGGTATTTCGCCGAGCCTGAGCATGTCAAAGCCCAGCATATCTGGTTCGCCGGCGGTTATGTGGAATACAGCATTCCGAACTACGTATCCGGTAAAAACAGCATCAGCGAGCTGAGCATCTCCTTGGAGATCGGTTCGGAAGCGCCCGGCTACGCCGAGGATTGGCCGTCGGACATCACGTTTCTGCTCAATGACATCCCCGTGTGCGTCTGGACGTCTCCAGGCGATTACGGCAGCGTGCGCGGGAAACTGACCCCTTCGTGGTGGGAGCTCGGAAGCACCCAGCACGGGCTGCTGAAAACGCTGCTGCTGAACTCGTTCGGCACGTATATGGACGGCATGCGGATGTCCGACGTATCGATACAGGATATTCCGATCCTGCCCAGAGAAGAAATACGGTTTCGCATCCTCTCGCCGGAGGATGCGCGAAATGCCGGCGGTGTCAGCCTGTTCGGCAAGCACTTCGGCAACTACGAGCAGGACATTCAAGTCCGAATCCGCTATTAAGCTTCAGACGCAGGCCGAACGGTCATGTTTTTCGGAACATGCCGCTTGGCCTGCGCCTTTTTATGCTCTTTCCGAGCTGAAATCATAAAATTTCAAATGTCTGGAGCGGTTTCCAGTATCAACTCGTTTAATCACAAAAAAAGTGCCGAGAAATTATCTCAGCACTAATTTAAAAGTATTATGCACCCGTTGAGGCCATAAAGATGCAAAGAATCAAATTCGGGTGTTCAAAGTTACAGCTACTCCAACGGATATTCTTTCATATATTTCAGCAATTCATCTACGGTTGTAAAGGCCAGGCCCGTTACCGTGTCGGCGCAGCCGTAGTAAATCGCGATGCGTCCGGTTTCGGAGTCAGTCAGCGCCGCGCACGGGAACGTGACGTTCGGTACGTCGCCTACGCATTCGTACAGCGTTTCCGGGCCAAGGATGTAGTTGCGCGAACGCGCTTTTACCTTCCACGGCTGATCCAGATCCAGCAGTGCGCAGCCGATCCGATACACGAAGCCATTGCAGGTGTTAATGACGCCGTGGTAGATCAGGAGCCAACCCTCGTCGGTTTCGATCGGGATCGGGCCGGGGCCGATTTTTTTGGACTGCCAGGCCGATTCGTCGCCGCCAATCGTGCCCATCACGTAGCGGTGTTTGCCCCAGAAGGTCAGATCCGGGCTTTCACTGTAAAAGATATCGCCAAAAGGAGTATGTCCCGTGTCGCTCGGACGGCTCAGCATCGCGTAACGCTCGCCGATTTTGCGCGGGAACAACACACCATTGCGGTTGTAAGGTAGGAACGCATTCTCCAACTGATGGAATGTTTTGAAATCAAATGTGTAGGCGATGCCAATCGTCGGACCATGGTAGCCGTTGCACCAGGTAATGTAGTAGCGGTCGTCAATTTTACATACGCGCGGATCGTAACGGTATTCCCGTTTCGTCACATATTCGTCGCCTTCGAACGTGATCGGCTCATGGTTGATGTTCCAGTTGATGCCATCGTCGCTGAATCCGGCAAAAATGTCCATGCTGACCGAACGCGAGTCGCAGCGGAACACCCCTGCGAACCCGTCGCCGAACGGCACAACGGCCGAATTGAAGACGCTGTTCGAGTTAGGGATGGCATGTCGTTCGATGATCGGGTTTTGCGAATACCGCCATACCGGCGCATGCGTGCCTTCTGGCTTTTCCTGCCAAGGGATGTTGGGAAGTTTGTCTCCGATAATAGTACTCATAGGTGCACTCTCCTTTAATATTAATTGAGCCGTACTCGGGCTGCTGATGCGGGGTTAGCTTTTTTAGGCTTTTGCCACAATAGCTATTATCACATAATCCTTCGTATTTTGCAGTGATAGAAAACATAAATTTCGATCGATGTACTTTCAAAGAAGACAGACCGCATTTAACGGCTATTATTATTGCGATGATAGAATTCTTCAGCTCTGCTGAAAACTTAATAATTCTAAAATCTTAAAAAAGCTGTCGAGACTCTCTCGACAGCCTGAGAAACGGCCGAGAGTTCAAGCCGTTCCTCCTTTTGATCCAAAACCAGGGTTATAAGAAGTATTATTTATTTTGCGCTTTCCATTCATCGAATTGTTTTTGTGCTTCAGCAATGACCTTGTCAATACCGGCATCCTTGAATTTCTGCTCTGCTTTCTGCAAGTATTCGCCAGGATCAACTGAACCAGTGTACAATGCAGGGATAAACTCTTTGGCAACATTCGTGATTGCTGCTACCTCGGTTTTAACTGGATCTGTATTGAAGTTAAAGCCAAATGTAGGAGCAACTACTGCGGAGCTATTGAATTTCTTAAATGCTTCCCATTTGTCTTTAGGCTCCCCTTCGTGCAGGTAAGTCAGGTACATGTTGCCCAGTGCGAAACCTGGCATAGCATAATTTTCTTGCATCGCAGGCATATCTTCGATGTATGGATCTTCAAGCTTTTTGTAGTGGACGCCTTCCAAACCATATTGAATCATATTGCGCAGCTTAACATCCGTATTCAGCAGGTTCAAGAACATCATCGCCCGCTCCGGATTTTTGGAATACGCCGAGATCGCCATCATAGAGCCTGCAGCAGAGCTGGTGTAAATGACAGGATCTTGCATTGGTCTTGTGACGATATCATAGCCAGCATTTCTGGACCAGCCAAGCTCTGCGTATGGTTGTGTAATTTCACGGTCAACCAGCCATTTTCCAGTTTTGATATTATCAATGCCTTCCAATGTGGCAACATCTTCACGTAAATATCCTGCTGTGTAATATTTCCGCATGGTGGTCAAAGCGGATTTCAACTCAGGCGATTCGAGAATGTTGATGAATTTAAAGTCCTTGGTGTCCAGATACATCGCAATTGGAATTTCATCGCCAAGCGGGTAAGCAACCGGCAGATAAGGCTTGAAGGTTTTTGGTACCGCTAATGGTGTAATGTCCGCAGGCTCGTTGTCCTTAATTGTTTTCAGCAGCGGCTCCAAATCTTCCAGTGTTGTTACCTTGGAAATATCGAGTTTATACTTGTCCAAATATTTTTTGTTAAAACGCCATACAAACTGTTGCGCCAACTCTTTGTTCGCAGGAACGCCATAATTCACGCCATTTACTTTTGTTCCTTCTAAGAAACGCGGGTCCAGCTCCTCTTTGATGCCTTTTCCATATTTATCAAGCAAATCATTTAACGGTTTAAATGCACCCTTACTCACATTTGGCAGATAATCAAAAGCCCAGGAGCTGGTGAAGGCAATATCATAATTCTCACCGGAGCTGGTGATTACTTGCATTCTTTGGCTATAGTCACCCCAGTCAATCATGTTGATCTCAATAGTTGCGTTGATTTTTTCGGTTAAGTATTTATTGATCTCCTCTTGAACTTTTGGAAGATCCTTTTGATTAGGTCCAATCAAGTACATTTTTAGTTTAACCGGGTCCAGCTTGGAAGCGTCAATGGTACCATCACTTTGAACAGCAGCTTCTTCATTTGAAGCATTGCTGGATTTCCCGCCTTCATTGCTGCCGCAAGCCGATAAAACGACTGATAGCAAAAGCACTAGGGCAAGGGATATTAACGAAGCTTTTTTCTTGAACATGCAGTTTTCCCCCTATGTCGCTTAGTAGTAAATTATTTATTGATACCGCTTACACACCCGATGCATCGAAGCCGGATTTCTCCGGCGATGTGTACTTGCGGTTTCAACCTTGAATATCAACCTTTGACAGAACCTACGGTAAGACCTTGCACAAAATAACGCTGGAAGAACGGATACGCCATAACAATTGGCAGCGTAGCCAGTACAACCATTGCCATTCTGACCGTTTCGGTCGGCAGCCCGGCAGCGGCATCAAATGCCCCCAGATTCTGCGCGTTTTTAGTCAGGAAGTCCATGTTCTTTTCAATCTGCATAAGCAAAAATTGAAGAGGTGGAGTTGACTGAGGATTATTGTAATAAAGCAAGGCGTTAAACCAGTCGTTCCAATAACCCAATGAGCTGAACAAACCAATGGTTGCAATCCCTGGCAATGAAATCGGCAGGACGATCCGAGCAAAAATCAGAAACTCGCCGGCACCATCGATTTTGGCTGATTCGATAATTTCATCCGGTACCGTAGTCTGGAAGAAGGTTCTCATCACTATAATAGAAAAGGCGCTTAGGGATAAAGGGAATATCAACGCCCAAATTGTATTTTGCAAATGCAAAAACTGAGTCATGACGATATATCCAGGTACCATCCCGCCCGAGAACAACATCGTAAAGAAAGCGAGAAAGCTGAAAAAACCTCGGAATTCAAAATTCCGTCTGGAAAGCGCATAAGCGTAAGTCGTTACCAAAGCCAAGCTAATCAATGTACCCAGCACGGTAACCAATAATGTTAAAGCAAATGAGTTCAACAATTCGTTGCTAGATTGAAATACGTATTTGTAAGCCGCAAGGCTGAACTGGCTTGGCAGCAGCCTGAAACCCTCCAGGGCCAGAGTTTGCTCATCGGTTAAAGAAATAATAATAACGAACAAAAAAGGAAAGATGCAAGAAAATGAGAACAAGCCGATCACGATATTAAAGATCGTATTCCATAAAGGAGAGATGGCGTTATGGTCTCTTTTTTTTGACCGTCTTCCCGGCTGAAGAACGCTTTGCGTTGTGGTCTGCGTCATGAGATTCGCCTCCTTTGGATTAAAAGATCGCGTGATCTTTTTCAATTTTACGAACGATATAGTTCGCGATCAGAATCAGAACCAAACCTACAAGGGATTGATAAAGACCCGCTGCGGTGCTCATACCGATGTCACCCATGTTGATCAGTCCACGATAAACGAACGTGTCTATAACGTTAGTTACAGGGTATAATGCGCCTGAATCCTTCGGAAGCTGATAAAACAAACCAAAATCAGAACGGAAGATACCGCCGATGGCTAATATCGTCAGAATGATCATGAGCGGCTTTAGCAGTGGAATGGTGATGTACCGTGCTTGCTTCCACTTCGTAGCCCCGTCAATGACCGCAGCTTCATAATAGGACTTGTCGATGCCTGTAATTGCCGCCAGGTAAATGACGCTGTTGTATCCGACGCCTTTCCAAATCCCAACAAAAATAATGATAAACGGCCAATATTTCACTTCTGAATACCAACTGATCGGTTCTCCTCCAAAGAAGGTAATAATGTGATTGAGAGTACCTTTATCTACACTCAAAAAGGTAAATGCGAAGTAACTGATAATAACCCAGGATAAAAAATGCGGCAAAAACATGCCTGTCTGATACACCTTTGCCATTCGCTTGTTCACAAGCTCATTTAGCATTATGGCAAAGCCAACCGCTATAATCAGACCTAAAATAATAAAAGCCAGGTTATACAAAATCGTATTTCTCGTAATGATATAAGCATCGTTGGTTGTGAACAAGTATTCAAAATTTTTCAAACCAACCCACTTACTGCTGAACACACTTGCAAAGAAACCATCTGGATGAATTCGAAAATCCTTGAAAGCGAGAACCGTGCCGAACATCGGCATATAGGCGAAAATCAAAAACCAGATTGTTCCTGGCAGTATCATCAGCAGCATAAATCGGTTGCGAATAACCTTTTTGATGAATGCTGACATAAGCATCCCTCCCCATACTGTTAAATCAAGTGATGTCATTGCTCTTAACTGCAATCAGAAATCCCCCATGATCCTGATTTCAACACGGCTCCTTAAGGGAGCCGCCCGCTTTTCGTATCACTCGCCCTTAACTAATTCAATTGTGCCAAGAAAGCGTTACCGCTCTCAAGTTGAAAAATACTAGAATGAGATGGATAAATCAAAGATACCCTCCCTCGGCAGCAAAAAAACTAGCCCTGGGCCGAATCGCCCAGAGCCAACTTTGGCATGACTTTCTCTCGCACGTCGATTACTTCGGATTAGAGTACATCGATCTCATCTCCGTGGGAGACACGCCTGTATATTTTTTGAACTGTCTGTAAAAGTAGGAGCTGTCCGTATACCCGACGCTTAAAGCAATATCCGTGGTTTTCTGATCGGTATGCAGCAGGAGTTGCGTCGCTTTCTCAATGCGATATTGGTTCAAATAATCGGAGAAGTTCGCCCCTACCTCCTGCTGAAAGAGCTGCCCTAGATAATTCGGGTGCATTTGCAGCCGCTGACTTAACGTTTTCAAGGAAAGCTCTTCAGGGTAGCTATGCCGCACCTGTTCAACCAGAAACGAAACATGCGCGCTGTATCCCTGTTCCGCTTCCTGCCGGCGCTTCAACCCCCGCTCAGCAATACGCCATACATGCTGCTTCAGTCCCTGCAATGTGTTAATGTGGGGTATGGGGCCAAACACCTCGGCATAGTCCGGGTTCTTCTCCATATCCTTCACATCGACCATTAGCTGAACAGCAGTATTAATATGAGGCCCGCGCTGTATGATCTGTTTGCCCTCGCTGACATGAAGTGCAGAGGCAATATAAGCCTGAACTGCTGAAATTTCTCCTTCAATAAGGAGTCTGGAAAAGGTATCCGAGCGGACGTCAGACGAATTGCCTTGAACAGGCTCATTTGACGAAGATGAGCTGTAAAGAAGCATATCTTCTCCAGCGATAAGATAGGCTGCAAAATGATCCTTGGCCCTTTTATAGCCTTTTTGAATATCTTTAAAATCATTGATTTCGGAACTGCCTTCCACGCACCATAAACGCAACCCGGTCAGATCGTGAAGCTTGCGCATCGCATTTTCCATACTTATTTTTTGCGCAGTATCATGTTCCTCACTCATCGTTGCTGTTAACACAACGATGTCGTCGTCGACATCAGGAAAACAGATTACTTCGTCACTGTCCTCTAATTCCTCCGACAATACGCGGCAAAATTCGTCCGCCATGTTGGTCAAGTGATATAAGTAAGACATCGGCCGATCATCTGAGATAAGCCGTAATACATATACCTGATAAGAGGCACAGTTAAGCGGAATTCCAAGCAGCTCGGCACGTTGCTTTAGTTCAGGGCTCTCAATGTCGCCGTTTACCCATCGCTGCAAAATATTGCTTCGAAGAATCTTCCAGTCCTCCTCGGAGCGAAACCGTTTTAGCTCCTCGCGTTCCCAGTCTCCCCTAATATGCTTGATGGTGGCCTCCAGTTCCTCAATGTTGATCGGCTTCAAAATATAATTCTGAATGCCGAGTGTAATTCCCACTTTCACATATTCAAATTCATCATACCCGCTCAATACGATGAATTTAGTATGAGGTTGCATTTCCTTTACCTTTCTGATCAGTTCCAGCCCATTCATGTTTGGCATCATAATATCTGTAATCAACAGGTCTACAGGTTCATGGAGCAGTTTTTCCAGTGCCTGCAGACCATCATTGGCCGAACCAGTAATCTGTAGCTCATACTTGCGCCAGTCCATAATGGTTGAAAGTCCTTTAGCAATAAGCGGCTCATCATCCACAATAAATACCTTTCTCAAGCAGATCCCCCTCCTATGAGCATCGGTATCTCCATGCGTACCTCGGTCCCTTGCCCTACTTTACTGTTAATCGTTACACCATAATCACTGCCATAATTCAGGATGATCCGTTCATGTACATTCATCAGTCCAATTGAACGATAACCCTTCTCGGGCGGATCCAGCGTCCTGTTCAGCGTCTGCCTGATGTGTGCGAGTTTGTCTTCCGGAATTCCTGTTCCATTATCCAAAACAGTGATCACGATCCGCTCTCCTGAACGTTGTGCTTGTACAGTAATGCGATTGTCATGCTCCTGCGAGCGGAACCCATGCACAATATAATTCTCCACAATTGGCTGAACCAGCAGCTTGATAATACTGCACTGACGAATATCCGGATCAACCTCAATGTTCGCGCTAAGCTGTCCTTCATACCTCAGACAAAACAATTCCAAATAAACCGAACACATATCAATTTCTTCTTCAATCGTCACAATCGTGCTCTTTTTGGCCATGCTCTTGAACATGACCGATAAGCTATAAATCATTTGCCCTACATCTTTAACGCCTTCAAAATAGGCCTTCATACGAATAGACTCCAGTGTATTATACAAAAAATGCGGGTTAATTTGAGACTGAAGGGCTACAAGCTCCGCGTTTTTTTGTTTGATTTCCGAAGCATACATCCTGTCGATATACTGCTCTAAACGATCACCCATATCGTTAAATCTTTGCGAAATCTGCTGCAGCTCATCTTCTCCCGACATTTGAATCCGCGTGGACAAATCCCCTTCACCAATGCGGTTCATGGACCGAATGATGCGCTGTACTTTTTTGGAGTATTTTCTGATGATTGAAGATGTGATGACAAAGCTGAAGACGACAAATACGAGCGTTACCAGGATAAGTCCTGTTCTCAAGCTTTGCGTGCTTTCCCTAATCGAGGATTGGGATACAATTCCCACGACAGACAAACCGGCATTACCGACATTCAGAATGCTGACTCTGGAAGGCTCGTTCAGTTCTACCCACTCGCCTGCCTTTTCCGTGTCAAGACGGTACGGATAAGTCTGACCAAAATATTCATCTTTAGAATCATAAATGACCAATCCCTTTGCGGTCAGCACCAGAATCCTGCCGGTAATAGCAGCACGGCTCTCCAGCCATGAGGTAAACTGCCGGGCATCAAACTCTACGGTCATCATGCCAACGCGCTGCAGGGTCCACGGATCCTTTATTTCCCTGGAGTATACATAAGCCCTGGAAGCTTTTCCTTCCTGCACTTTTCCAGGTTCTTCAAGCGGCAATGTATCCCAGCTGTGCTGTTCCCTGCCAGCATACCAGCTTTCCTTGCCTTCAGCAGAGTTAGAGCCATTAAACAATTGTTGATTAGTTCGGCTGATTTGCATATGTACATCGTTAGGATAGCTGTAAATAGACACATTTTTGGCGCTTGAATCCTGCTCCAGGTAATTCATTAAGAGCGTCTTAAAGGAGCTCAGCCGCTGCTCCCGCATTCTGCTATACACATCCAGGCGATGCTTTAAATAATCCTCGTAGTCATGATTGAGAAAGTAGAGCAGATCATCGCTTAATGTAGCATCGCCGTAAATCTGCTGGAATACATTCTGGATGTTTTCGTATTGCCTGCTAAGATATATATTCAGAACCTGCGCGCTTTTAAGATTGTCATCCGTTTGCTCGCTAAGTATCCGCTGCGTCTGGTATTGGTACACCAAGGCTGCTGCGATTGCAAACAAAACGATCATGACCCCTGAATACAGCACCACGATTTTATTGAACATCTTCCGCTTCACATGATTTAAATAAAACTGACGTATTCTGGAAATATGAAACACACCCTGTTTTGTATATGGTCACTTCGCCCCCAGTTTAACACTGCATCTGTAAACGGAGCAAATGATTTTTGTACCCTTTACAAATGAGTGGCTCATGATTATAATGTACGATGATCCCCTAAGATCCCCGCATTATTATGCTTGGTCATGTGCAAATCAATGCCATTAAACCAGGTTTCCTGTATATACACATCGCCCCCCAAATCTATCAAGGGGGTTTTTCTATGTTTCTTACTTCACAAAAGCTGGATGCGCGTATTCATGAATTATCCCGTTATCGTTACCGTGATAGCATTTCTATTCCATCCTTCCTTAGTTTGGAGGATAAGCGCAAAGAAATTAATCCTGAAATTCCCGAGGTCAACGAATCCTGGACTCCGCTTCGTACGGGTGAAACCTGGACTGGTCGCGACCTTTATTTATGGTTGTCCGCCCATATTGATATTCCATCTGATTGGACTGGCAAAAAAGTGCTGGGCATTTTTGATTTTGGAGAGACTGGCGCCGGCAACAACTCCGGATTCGAGTCCCTGTTCTATTTGGATGGCCAGCCTTACCAAGGCGTGGATTCCAATCATACCGAAGTTTTTCTGAACGAGGATTTCGCGGGAACCCGTCAGCATTTTCTGTTCCGCCTCTGGTCCGGTCTTGAAGGTGGAGGACCACGCAAGAACCAGACACACGGCATACGCGCGGCAGAAATCTGCTGGCTTGATGAGATCGCTGATGACTATTATTTCTCGCTGTTGGCTGTAGCGGAAACTGTAAAGGTACTTGATCCAAATCTGGCCGAGCGGGCCCAATTGCTGAAATACGCAGATCAATCCTTGGCTTTGATCGACTGGAGTCACCCAGGATCACCTGAGTTCTACACAACTCTTTATGAGGCTCGGGATGATTTGGCCAAGCATATCGAAGCTATGGAAAAATCAACTCCGGTGGAGATTACTTGCATCGGCCATACCCATATCGATGTTGCATGGCTATGGCAGCTGAAGCATACCCGTGAGAAATGCGCTCGTTCCTTTTCGACTGTTTTGAGATTAATGGAGTTATTCCCAGAGTATATTTTCTTGCAAACTCAACCGCAGCTGTATGAATATGTGAAAAATGATTACCCTGAGCTTTATGAAAAGATCAAAGAGCGGGCTGCTGAAGGACGTTGGGAAGCTGGCGGCGGCATGTGGCTGGAAGCCGACTGCAACCTGACCTCCGGGGAATCCCTTGTGCGTCAATTGCTGGTGGGCACAAGATTTTTCAAGCAGGAATTTGGAGCGGATTGCGATTACTTGTGGCTGCCTGACGTCTTTGGCTACAGCTGGTCCCTGCCGCAAATTCTGAAAAAGTCAGGAATCAATACGTTTATGACCACCAAAATCAGCTGGAACCAATACAACCGGATGCCGCATGACACATTCAACTGGCGCGGGATTGACGGAACTGAAATTCTGACCCATTTCATTACGACAACAGAGCCATGGTCGGAGCCAGGGTCATGGTTCTACACCTATAATGGTCGTATCACGCCGAAGACCGTCAAGGGAAGCTGGGATGCCTACCGCAACAAAGACATGAACCAGGAACTGCTGCTATCATACGGCTTTGGCGATGGAGGCGGCGGCGTCAACCGCGAAATGCTGGAAATGCGGCGCAGACTCGATAAGCTGCCGGGAATGCCTAAACTGAAGACAGGACGTGCAGATGAGTTTTTCCGCAGGCTGAACGATACTGTAGCTAAAACAGACAGCTATGTCCATACTTGGGATGGCGAGTTATATCTCGAATATCATCGTGGCACTTATACTAGTCAGGCTCATAATAAGCTGATGAACCGCAAGCTTGAGCTGCTGTATCGAGAAACAGAATGGTTAAATGCGATGCACAGTGTCATTGGCGGCGACTGGAGCGTATATCCTGGCAGTTCGCTTCATGAAGGCTGGAAGATTATATTGCGCAACCAGTTCCATGACATTATCCCGGGCTCGTCCATCCGCGAGGTATACGAGGACAGTCGTGTTGAATATGACGAAGCGGAGCAAATCGGTAAACAGGCTTGGCAGCAAGCCGAGACCGCCCTTGTTGCTGAAGCAGCAAATAACGGCGAGTTCACGGTTTGGAATTCCTCGCCTTGGGCATGGACCGGACTGGTTGAAATTCCAACATGGGACGGAGCATCCAAAGGACGCTGGAAGGATATTCATGGGGTGGAACTGCTCTCGGAGAAGACCAACAACGGTTGGCTTGTAGAGGTACAGGACGTGCCTTCGCTTGGATATACAACGATCACCTTCGAGCAACAAGATAATGCGTATGAGGCAGACAGCACAAATCCATTTGTATTGACCGCACACGGCGTTGAAACACCTTTCTACAAGCTGGAGTGGAATGAAGCCGGACAGTTAACTCGCATCTATGATATTGAAGAGCAGCGCGAGGTGCTGGCGAAGGGGGCTCGCGGGAACGTTCTGCAAATTTTTGAAGACAAGCCGCTGGCCCACGAAGGATGGGATATTGATATTTTCTATCAGCAAAAATCACGGGAAATCAACGCTTTGACTGAACTTAAGGTTGAAGAATGCAGTCCATTGCGAACCGTCGTCAGCTTTGCCTGGACATACGGACAATCCACGCTGTCTCAGCAAATGATTTTGTACGGAAACAGCCGCCGGATCGATTTTGTAACGGAAGCAGATTGGCACGAACGGCAGCAGCTGCTTAAAGTAGCCTTCCCGGTTAACGTTCGCTCCACAGAGGCGACATATGACATTCAATACGGTAATGTAAAGCGCCCAACCCATTGGAACACAAGCTGGGATATGGCCCGTTTTGAGACGGTTGGACATCAATGGGCTGATCTATCCGATCAAGGTTATGGCGTAAGCCTGATGAATGATTGCAAATACGGTTACGACATTAAAGATAACGTGATGCGTCTTTCACTAATTAAATGCGCCATTCACCCAGACACCGAAGCAGATCAAGGCTACCATCGTTTCACGTATTCCCTCTTCCCGCATAAGGGAACATGGCTGCAAGGAGATACTGTCCGCAATGCCTGGGATCTCAATAATCCGCTTAAGGCCAGCCAAGGAAGCGCAGAGGTACAAACGCGCTCCATGTTCAAGCTGTCTTCAAATACAGCTATGATCTCTGCTGTGAAGAAAGCCGAAGACGATAATAAAGTGATCGTTCGTGTTCACGACTTTTCCGGCAGCCGAAATGTTATCAACATGGAAAGCGACTTTAACCTCGTATCCTGGCAGGCATGCAATTTGATGGAACAGCCGGAAGGCGAACTGCAGCATAACTCTCTTATTTCCTTTGTGCTAGAGCCTTACGAAATCAAAACCTTTATTATTGATCTTGCTAAATAAACGATTCATGGATTAAAAATGCCCCCTGATTTCAAATTCATCAGGGGGCATTTTGTTAATTATCAGTTCAATACTTACTTCAGTTTAGCTACACTAACAGCGATCTGTTCGATTTGGCTGCTGCTCAGAGAACCGTCAGGGGAACTGATCGTCACTGTCCGGTCGTCCAGTTGGAAACCCAACATCGGCGTATCTGAAGGTGAATACCACTTCGCGCTGACGCCGCCCGCCAGCTTAACCTTCTTGGATTCATAGCCAGTGGAATAATCCCGTGGCGACACATTAACAATCATATGCTTAAAGACCAGATTGACTCCATCACTCGTACCTACTGCTTTAACGTAGTTGTCGTTATTGGCCATTTGCTTTGGAGCATAAGCCGTCTCAAAGGAATCGAAATTGGCGTAAGCCTTTTTGATCGCCTTGATCTGTGCTTCACTGTAATTGACGGTTGTCAATTTACCTACGGGTTGGCTATCGCCGGCCTGTTTCGTATCCAGACGGATCTGCTGGCTGGCGGCATCGAACTCTACATTGATTCCAGCCATGTTGGAAATGGCCCGTACTGGTAAATACGTCGTATTTTGATAGGTGATCGGCACCAGCTTTTTGCCATTACTATCTGTTAAGGATTGAACGGTTCCGTTTACTTTAAAGATAATGCCGTGATTCAGATATGCGTTGATCTTCTCAAGCTTGCTTCCGGCATACACACCGGCGGCTCCCGATATAGTCATCCCCAATACGATAACGGACAAAAGTGTTTTTTTCATAACGAATCTCTCCTTTTTCATAACGAATCTCTCTCTTTTTTCTGAACAAAATCATTTTTTGAAATCGACGATATGTGTTACGATCAGCTTCTCTTTGTCATCCACCGTGATTCCCAGCCTGGTGCCAGAAGGATTCCAGCTTAGCGGATAAACCGGCTGATACGATAACCCTAGCGGCGAAACCTTGCCGGATACAGTATCAAAAATATAGATACCATTCATGCCACCTTTATCCTCGGTATAAACCGCGAAAGCCAGCTTGGAGGAATCGGGGGACCAGGATGGATAGGACAGCAAATCACCTTTACCAATCAGCAAGCCTTGCACATGACCACCCGTATCGTAGATGAGCAGGCGCGGTTCTTCCTGCCCGCCGTTTCCTGCGGTAGAGACGGCGATCCGCTGCCCGTCAGGAGACAGGCTCAAGCTGGAGACATCCTCTGCTAGTTGGATTGGCCGAGTTTGTGTGGGGGTGAAGCTCTTCAGGCGGCTTTTGGCATCCGTGTAATAAATCTTCCCGTTGCCCACAGCAAATTCGGTGAAGATCTCTATGTCGGAATCCTGCAGCGCAATCTTTTTCCGGCTACCGTCCACGGATATGTTCCATATCTCGCCCCGGTCCTTCATCGAGCCGGTTGCAAGAATATAGGAGTCATTATTAAGCCAACCGCCCATTTCCATATAATTGTCGATTGCAACTTCACGCAGCTCTCCTGTAGCGATATTTTTGATCGTATTCACGGCCGTATATTTATTCTTCCAGGTCTGAATGAAGCTGTATTTCCCATCCGGCGATGGAAAAGATTTGATGACTTCTCCCTGGTCCGCTTCTGCCTGATCCTTGATGTTCAGCCGCTTTCCCGTCTCCAGATCAAAACGGAACCGGCGGTAGCTATATTGCCCTTCCTTCGTAGCCGTGGCCTGTTTCTCCAACGTGGTTTCCTGGATTTCCAGTTCATGGTCTGATAGCCATTTCTCGATATTTGCGCCATCAATCCGGTGTATGCGCTGAACGGCAATTCCCTGCTCGGCAGGCGGTTTGCTCTCTTTGACTACTGTCAGTTCACGTTTTCCTCCTCCCGTCTCGGCTCTAGTTTGGCCTGTTGTATCCGGCGTGCTGCGCTCCTGCTTTGCGTTACAGCCGGATAAGATGCCGGCTGACAGCAAGGTCGCGGCAAGCAGTCCGGCGATGTATTTCCCTTTATTGATCTTCATCGGGGGTCCTCCTATTCAAAAATGTTATTCAGACCCAGGTCGCTTGATCCAGTTGTTATTTTCTTCCGTTTCAACAGGCTGCAAGCTCCCCCATGGCCCTTAGTATAAAGAGACAATATTGCGCAAACATATCTGGCTTGTAACGAACTTGTAAACAATCCAGGAAGCCGAAAGTCGGCTCAAATCACGGCGAAAAGCCCGGATGATCTCGTTCATTCCGGGCTTCGCCTTCGTCATTTTTGTATATTTTATCCTTTGCAACCGGAAGCATCTAATGGAAGCTCAACCCTGAAACGCGACCCGTTCGGTCCCGTCTCGGAAAGCTGTACCGTTCCCCCTTGCTTCTCAGCCAGATTGCGAACAAGAGCTAATCCAAGTCCTGTTCCGCCGCTGGCTCTTGATCGGTCTCTACTGACCGTATAAAACGGATCGAAAATACGGGATACGGCATCCTCCGGAATACCGAATCCTGTATCGGCAACCTCGATGATCATCCGGTGTGCTTCGTCTGCTGACGCTGCAGTGTAGTTAAGCAGGTGAACTTGTCCGCCTGGCCGATTATATTTTACCGCATTGTCCAGTAAATTAAGCATTATGTGCATCACGTTCTCTGGATCGGCCCACACCTCACCTGCAACAAGTGAAGTATGGATCGTAACCTTAGAGCTGTCTGCCTTTCCTTGCAGCCGGGCTACAGCTTCCTCCAGCAAAGGCCGCAGCGGAACCGTCTTCGCATGTGTCTCAAACTCGTAAACATCCATTGCTGACAGCTGCAGCGCCTTTTCCACAAGGCTGTACAGCCTCTGCGCCTCCTCATGGATGCGCCTGCCGGCATCATCCAACAGGGCAGGATCATCACTGTACATATTCAACAGGTCGGAGTACGCGATAATCGAAGTTAACGGCGTCTTCAGCTCATGGCTGATATTGCCGATGAACTGCTTTTGCTGCTGCTCCAGTTCCCGCAGCCTCCCCACTGTTTCAAGCAGCTTCTGCTTTTCTTCATGCAAAGCACCGACTGAAGTGGAGATGCTTCTGCTCATTTTATAGATTCCTTGTGCGAGTTCACCTAGCTCATCCTTTCTGACTACCGAAGGGGCTGACAGGTAATCACCTCGACCAATTTGCGATGCCACCCTGTTCAGCCGATCAATGATATTGACCTGCCGCCGGACATACACATATCCGATCAGGAAACCAATACCAAGCACGGTGGCTCCGACAAGAAGAAACAGCCGGCGAATTCGGGCGTAAAAAGCATTTTGCTCGGCGAGTGAAGCATGAAACTGCACCGTCCCCAGACGCTGCTCGGCATTGTACAGGGGAGCGAGAAACAACAGCTGATCCCCTTCTGTAATATACGCCGACTGTCCCTGGGCTGTAATTTGCAGAGCATCCTGCACATCGGCCCGGGGCTGAAATGGCAGCGAGGTGCCGGCAATGGAGCCATCCACCGTATACAGCGTCACCGCCATACCGCTTTGTGCGCCCAAATCCACGGCCAGCCGCTGACCCAATTGCTTCATAAACCGCTCCGGCGGCATCCTGCCTTCGGTCAGATATTCCTCCCGCACGCGCAGATTGGCAGCTTCTGCCTGCCGGGTAAAAGACTGCTCGAGCAAGGTTCGCTGGTTCTCACGGATGCCGCTGAGCACCAGCACGCTCAGGCAGGTTACGACAAAAACGAGCAGCAGGGCGAGCAACAAAGACATTTTCCCCTTCAGGCCCAGCCGGAATTTTCCTGTCATTAGGGTGCCCCCGTGCTTTTATAACCGATTCCGTACACAGTCTGAATGAGCCCATGGTGATTGCCCAGCTTTTTGCGCAGACGCTGCACATGGATGTCCACGGTGCGGGTGCCGCCCGCAAAATTCATATCCCACACCTTCTCCAGCAGCATCTCCCGTGAATAGACCCGCCCCGGATTTCGCATCAGCAAAACCAGCAGATCAAATTCCTTAGGAGTTAAATCCAGCAGTTCCCCTTGAATACTCACCGTGCGGCTGAACATCTCTGCAGTTAACTCTCCCAGTCTCAGCACATCCTGCTGCTCCTGCTGCATTTGTTGCACATAACCGCCCCGGCGTGATAGAGCCTTGACTCTGGCCAACAGTTCCCGCATATCAAAAGGTTTGGTCATGTAATCGTCGGCGCCCAGCTCCAGTCCCAGCACTTTATCGACAATATCATCCTTGACAGTCAGCAAGAGAATCGCAGGCCGCGGTTGTCCATCCAGCTTGCGACATACGTCATAACCGCTTACACGAGGCATCATGACATCGAGCACCATAACAGCAGGCAGGAACGTCTTCACCTTGTCCAGCGCCTCCTGACCGTCCGCAGCCATCTCCACCTCATAACCTTCTCTGCGCAGCGCGTATGCTAAAGCCGACCGGATGCTGCTCTCGTCATCTACCACAAGAATTTTTATCATGAATATCTCCTCGCATGCTTTGTGCCGATAATCTTGCATCGTTGCATCTGGATGAAAAAGTTACCTGTAGCATAAGAAAAACGTCTATCGACGTACTCTCTAGGAAGACAGACCGCGTTTAGCGGATGTCTTTCTTGCGATATCAGGATGCGTTTCCCGGAAGTTTATACTTTCTGATATCTTAAGATAAACGTCTATCGACGTACTCTCTAGGAAGACAGACCGCGTTTAGCGGATGTCTTTCTTGCGATATCAGGATGCGTTTCCCGGAAGTTTATACTTTCTGATATCTTAAGATAAACGTCTATCGACGTACTCTCTAGGAAGACAGACCGCGTTTAGCGGATATTTTTCTTGCGATATCAGGATGCGCTTCCCGGAAGTTTATACTTTCTGATATCTTAAAAAAGTATGTTGATTTCGTCAAATCATTCATTTCTAGGACAATAGCGGCGATAAAAAAGTAAACCAGCCGTCCCAATGAGCCGGCTGGTCGCAATTAGCAATCCCTAAAAAGACTATATGTTTCGTTCCTCATACTCAAATGGTCCTTCACATGAGTAAATCTCATGGAAAAATCCCAAATACGGGATATCGTCTTCCAAGCATTTTATACGATACGATAACTCCTCATCACACTCTAGCTCTTCGCCGTTGTTCCGCATTACCTCGAATGCATCTACAACATTTTCCATGAGCGTTACCTGAATGAATAAGGGTAGCGTATCCAACATCGAATCTTCGATCTCAGTCTCGGATCTGTATCCCGCGAGGACTGTTTCAAAATAATCATCCATAAAATTTTTACGTTTACCGGCGTCTGGTTCAAATTGTATCCAGCCTACTCCGTGTGTCCAGAGATTTGCCAGGTCATAAATATACCAACAGAAACATGAATTATCGAAATCATATACGGTGATTTGCCCGGTTTCAAAATCTATCATATAATTCCCATCACTGTAATCAAAATGGACCATGCCGAAAGTCTCCTGGTTCCTGTCCAATCCCTTTAACGTGTTGAGAAGCTCTACCAGCTTCTCCTTAAGCGGAGATAAGGAGCCAGGTATCAGCTTATCGATATATTCGGCATTGTATTTGTCAAAAAAACTATACCGGCGATGGACAGGAGTATACCCTTTCGATATTTGGTGCATTTTCCCCAGGACTTTACCGGAATTATAATAATATTCGGTAATTGGAGCTCCCTCCCGGTACCGATAATTATTTTCTGCCAGCATTTTTCCCTTGGCTTTTTCGAACAGGCAGATATAAAAGGTATGCTCATTATGCGTGATCTCTTCCAGCAGATTCCCCTTGCGGGAGCTGACTACATTCGAGACACTTCCGCCATGCTCAAATAAATACCTGATATACTCCACTTCGGCCAGAAAATCTTCCCGGTTTCTGTCAGGTAAGAAGGCGATTCTAAGTATTTTGGCGTCTGCGCCCTCTTTCTCACAGGTATAAACGACATTTCGTCCTCCATCATGTGCCGGAATCAGCTGAATTTCATAACCTTCTAATCCGAACAACTCTGATATTGATGGAAGCAAATATGCATCCACGATTTTAACAACCTCGTTAAAATTCAACATATTCATATTTTCTTTAGCTTGCAATCTTTCTGTGCACCTTCCTTCATCAATATTATGGACTTAAATGATAACCACCTTGTTTAACATTGATACGTCACCCTCTCGGCTTTTTCTATTTGATATTCTATATGGAAATACCAGCTAAAATCTAGGGAAAGTTCTTATATAACGAAAATCTACTTTCAAGACAAGATCACGCTTGCTCCAATAAAAAACAGCGGTAGTCTTTGACTGCCGCCGGTTTATTGAACTAACATGCCCGTTAGTTATGGCATATAATTTCCTTCTTAAAGAAAAGGCTCCGTACCTTTGTCCTGTGATAGCCGTTGCTTATCCATTTTGTGAAATGGTATGGAATAGGTCCACACTAGGATGACATAAGGAGACCTGTTCACTGCTATATTCTTTTAGAAACAGGTATACCATAAAATAACGGATGAAGGAAATGTTCCAAACGAATACGTCGGAAATATGAAGCCTTGTGTAAAACCAAACGGATTAGTAGATGTGACATACATAAGAAAAACATTAAAGGTGCGGGTCACAATTAGTGTCCATCGGTTCTGACAGCCTGCAGCGAATGTCGTAACGCCTTGGATCGGATACTGGGATACAAAGCTCTGCACTTGAGCTGGGGACTGGGATAACTGCTGAAACGCACCCAGCAATTGGGGCGGTGGTGGCGTAATGCCTGGAGGTAATCCCGCTCCCGGCCCTACCCCTGGTCCCGGAAATCCAGGCGTGGGAAGCACACCACCTGGCGTTGATGGAATTGGAAAAGGCAAAAATGGACTGAGTGCTCTATAGGTATTCATAAATCACACTCTCTCTTATTAGGATCGAAATATATCGTTACGCTACAGTATGCATGGGCGATAGCACATGTTCTTTGAACCCATAAATAAATGAACGCGTACTGCTAATGTTTTCGCTCCTAGCCGGTGATTCATAGCTCCCCTTCCCCCCGGAGATAATGCAAAAAAGCAACCGTCATCCGGCGCTTTCATGCATTAACCATCTACGCATGAAAAACCACGATGCGTTTGCGGACATCATCGCTAAGTACATCTGTCGATAAAATTAAACGGTTCGTCCCAAACATGCAAATGAGCGCGTTCGCAGAGGCTTTTCGCAATCAGAACCTTCTTCTTCTGACCGCCGCTATATGAAGCGATGTCCTTTTCAAATTGCAAGCGCGAAAAATCGAGTTTTGTAATATGGGTCAAGCACCATTCGATATCTTGAGGGGAGCCGAAATAAGCTTCGATCTGTCTTCCGATGTGTGCATTTGATTAATACGATATGGCCTTATAAAAACCAGGCTATCTCCTTGGTAGAAGACGACCTGGTTTTCTCTCTGCCTGTTAAGGGAAATTGACAGCTTATTGGAAGTTTGCCGCATAAATGCCGGGACGCTTATGATTCCATGGCCGGGCGGCTTCTAATTGACCAGCTAGCCGCAACAGCGCTGCTTCGTCGGCGAAGCGTCCGGCAAACTGCATCCCAATGGGCAAGCCGTCGGAGCTCCAACCGAGCGGCAGCGAAATAGCGGGCTGGCCCGTCGTATTAAAGAGACTTGTGAACGGAGCGTAAGTAAATACCTGTTCCAACCAGCGCCTTACGTCGATTTCCGGATCGTTGGCGTTCAGCACGCCGAGCGGAAGCGGCGGAGAAGCGAGCGTCGGGGAAAGCAGTGCATCATACTGCTCAAAAAAACGGCCGACGGATCGAGCGGCTTTCGCGCTGATATCGAGTGCTGTCAGCAGATCGTGGGCGGACAAGGAAGCGCCGTACCGGTACGTTTTCAGGATCGTTGCTTCAAGGTTATGTTCCGAAGGTATCCGGTTCAGTGCCTTCGAGAGCCGCTCGATCCCATGGTAGGTGTTGGCCGCCCAAAGGTTCATGGTTGCCTCGAACAATGCCTCGTCATCCACCTCCGGCAGGGCCTCCACCAATTCGTGCCCCAGTTCCTCGCATAAGCCGACGGTTTCATGCAATACCCGCAAGCATTCCTTATCAACGGGCGTGCCCGATAACGGATTTCCCGTCCACGCAATCCGCAACCGCCCCGGCTCCGCAGCTGCTTCTGCCGAAAAGGGACGACCCGGGCGCTCCGCCCAAGCATATGCTCCCGAATCGGGACCTGCTACCGCATCCAGCAGCGCAGCTGCATCGCGAACGCTTTTAGTCACGGCAAACTGAACACCAAGGCCGCTCAAGACTTCTCCGTTGTCCGGTCCGTTGGGCGTTCTTCCACGTGTCGGCTTCAAGCCGACCAGACCGTTGCAAGACGCCGGAATGCGGATAGAACCGCCGCCGTCATTGGCATGGGCAAGAGGCACGATGCCTGCCGCTACGGCTGCGGCCGAGCCGCCGCTTGAACCGCCGGGACTTTTTTCCGGATTCCAAGGGTTTCTCGTCGGCCCGTACAAGACTGCTTCCGTTGTTGCATTGAATCCAAATTCCGGCGCTGTGGTAGACCCTATCGCCACCAGACCCGCCTGACGGAACCGTCTCATCAGCTCGGAGTCGTACGGATAAATCATTCCTTCCCCCAACCGGCTGCCGCTATTGAGAGGCACTCCCGCGGCATGCAGAGTCGAATCCTTTAATAAAAATGGAACACCTGTAAACGGTCCTTTCGGTAAAACAGACTCGCTTTCCTTTATCGCCAGTTCCTGCATGGAAACGGCTATTACGTTTAATTGCGGATTCACCAGCCGGATGGCTTCGCAAGCCAACGCCGTCAATTCCCGAGGCGCAACTTCCCCGCGCTTGACCAGCTCAGCCAGTCCCAGTCCGTCATATCTCGCATATTCGTATAACTTCATTGCACTCACCTCTTTCTTGGTTATGCGCTTATCATAAGAGGTGGAGCATCCTTGAGATCAAGCCCGCCTTAAACCGGTTTTTCCAAAAAAATCTAGAGGGCACCCATAAAAATGGCTTATTATTATATAAAAGTAAGAAATGGAGGTATATAGCATGAAAATTGGGGCATTCGCCAAGAAGTTTGGCGTCTCCGTCGATACGGTCAGATACTACATTGAGTTGGAGCTGCTGCTACCGGATAAAAAGGCAAGCGCCCAATACGAGTTTACTCCTTCGTGCGTAGACGATATGGCGTTTATCAATGAGATGAAGCAATATCATTTTACTCTTCAAGAGATCCGCCAAATGCTGTTGTTGAAGCGAATTGCCGATTTTACCGTCGCCGAAGACGTCAACCGCTATTATCTTCGTTGGATGGACGAAAAAAAACAGCAGCTGAAGAGAGAAAAAGAGGAACTGGAAAACTCGCTTCGGCGGCTCGAAAACAAATTGCTCGCTTTGCAAGACGAAACAAGATCGGACGCGGAGATTGGAGTTCCTTACTCTTTTTTGCCTTTGCTCTACTGTCCCTCATGCCGCATCCCGCTGCAGATCCGTAACGCTTGCCTTCAGGGAAAATATATGCTTAGCGCTCAGTTGAGCTGCTGCTGCTCTTATCGGGCGGAAATCAGGAACGGCATCCTGCTTACCTCGACTAAAAGAAACGCACGCTCTACCTATGCCTATGGCTATGACCACGAGCGTTTTAAATTGATCTCCTCCGCTTTTATCGGCCTTACGGAAAAGGGCAACCTGTGGATGGCAAGACGTCTTATAAGCGAGTCTGCAAAGCATCGGCTGATTGTGGAAGCCAACGCTGACGTGTATGCGGTTCTGCCCAGATATATCTCGTCTCTCCCACCGGAAACGATGTATGTTTTTTGCGGTACGTCAAGCGAACTGCTCATCAGACTCCAAAAGCGGCTTACGCAGAGTCATGAAAATTTGCAGGCGCTTTACATCGTCAACGGCGATTGGCAGCTTCCTCTTGCTCCCGCAACCGTCGACTTGATCGTCGACAGCTTCTCGTTCAACGATTTCTCGTTGGAAAACCGGCTCTTTCCGCTTCTCCCGATGCTGCCTTATCTTAAGCCGGACGCCCGAGTGCTTGGACAGTACTTGTATTACCAGCCGCCAGCGGCTTCGCTCTCGTGGATTCGTCATTTGTTTCCGCAAGCGCATGAGCGGACCTATTATCCAGAATATTTGAATGAGAACTTCTTCCGTATCGGCATGGAGTTATCCGAGTGCGAGCCGCTTGGTTGCACGAAGGATCCGGGCAGCTATTTACGCTATCACGTTCCGAATGAAAAACTTCATCTGTTGGCTTACTTGGCTACATCATCACATTCTTGAAGCATGTGTATCCTGATAGAATAATCCGAAATCGGAATAGAAAAATCCCTCCGATCTGGCAGCAGTGTCATCACTGTAACTACAGGCATGATCAATGGGAAAGCAATGCTTCTGATCTGTCTCCACTCGACCTTGGAGCCGAGTTACGGGTGCCGTTTTTCTTAGATCCATCACTAATTGTGGATCTTGCTCATCCTTTTTTGTTAATATGATGCTGTTTTTTTATGATGAGGTTCTATTGACGTAATCAGCTATTACAATATTTCGATATACCCTTCTGTCCCATGCACGCGAATTCGTTGCCCGTCTATTATCAGTTTGGTAGCATTTTCTACTCCAACAACGGCTGGCAAGCCATATTCACGCGCGATAACTGCGCCATGGGTCATCAGCCCACCAACTTCGGTAACTAGGCCCTTGATGGATACAAATAATGGTGTCCAGCCAGGATCAGTAAAGGAGGTGACTAATATATCCCCATCTTCCAGATCGGCATTTTCCATGTTTAAAATGACACGCGCTCTTCCTTCTATCACTCCAGAAGAAACAGGTAGACCTGCAATCGCATTTGCCGGCAAATTTTCTCGTTTGTACTCACCGGAGAGCGTTTCACCATCAGACGTGATGACACGCGGGGGAGTAAGTCTTTCATATAATCTGTACTCGTCTTTGCGTTTGCTGATGATCCGATCATCCAGTTTGTTTGTGCGTACGACTTCATGAAGCTCCTCAAAAGTCAGATAGTAGATATCCTCTTTTTCATGAATAACGCCGAATTGCACGAGTCGCTCGGCTTCTTTCATTAAAGCCCGCTTATAAACGAAGTAGCGGCTAATATAACCGTATTTGGGATACTCCCTATACCCAATGAAATTCCGAACGAGGTCGATCATTCGTTTGGTTTCTTTGGCTTTTTGTTCGCCATCCGGTAATTGCTTCAATCGATCTATTAACTCTTGTTCTTTTTCCAAGGCTTCCTGAAGCCCTTGCTCAAATTTCCGGCTGCCGGCATTAGGCTCAAAGTTTTTGATGTTGCTAAGAATCAACGGGACTAGAGTAATTGGTTTTTCGCTCCATCGAGTTCTCGTAATATCGATTTCTCCGGTACACCGCATTCCGTATTTGCCGAGAAAATCATAGATCGCGTCACGGGTTTCCCGTCCGCCCTTAAACTTAACCAGTTCATCCAGAAAGTTATCTTCTTTTGCATGCTGCAAATAATCAATCACTTCCGGATAAGGACGGATTACGTCCGCGACATCCAATAGCGCCAGACCCATTTCCGAAGTAATATTGTTTGGTACGGATTGAGAAATCGTATCTGCCGCGTTTTTTTCACCCAACCATTTGTACATGTTTTCATTGATCCATAATGAAGCCTCCATCGCAGACATAAACACAGCCGTACTTTGCGGATCAAACAAGATTTTCTTTAATTGCTGGATATCCTCCAGAATAAAGTCAAATAAATCCGCCCCTGATTTCGTTCGGATATTTTGTTTTAACTCTTCTATCGAGGTTTGAGTACGCTTGATCAAATCGGAAACGATGGTCGGATCGTTCTCGAATTGTGCCAGCTTATCTGTATTCCTTCTGCCCGGAATCGGTGCTGTTTGTTCATTTGGCAACAATTTTATAAAATCACGCTCTATTATGGTCATGAGTGCGCCTTTTATGAGCGGATCGGATTCCATGGTTTTTAATAAAGCTTCCCGTCCGACAGATGTAGCCAGCCTAGGTGCAATATCAACAAACAACCTTCCGCCGGCTTTACGCATAGGTGCAGGAGTAATTAACAGGTAAAAAGACAATCCCAATGGTTTGATGGGGTCTGTCATCATTTGTTGATGACCAACGGATAGATAGACGTGTTTTTCTTGATCATTCGCTTCAGGAATCGGGTATAAAGTCGTGATCGGCCGACTCTGGACGATATAAAATGTATCATCAGCCAAACACCATTCGATATCTTGCGGCTGGCCGAAATAAGCTTCGATCTGTCTTCCGATGCGTTCTAGTCGTAAAATTTGTTGATCGGTCAGAGTTTGAGCCTTTTGCTGATCGGGATCGATCTTCCGGGTTTCGGTTCCGCCTTCTTTTCGTCCATAGATCGCCAACGTTTTGGTTGCTATCCTCTTATCGACGATTTCCCCTTCCCGTACTTTATAACAATCGGCAGATACAAAGCCTGAGACCAGCGCTTCTCCAAGTCCAAAACCGGCATCGATGGACAGTTGCTTCCGGTTTCCGCTCATCGGATCAGCGGTGAATAATATTCCTGAAGCCTGCGGGAAAACCATCCTTTGAACGATCACGGATAAATACACTTGATGGTGATCAAATCCATTTTGCATACGGTAGATGACCGCACGATCTGTAAAAAGGGAAGCCCAACATTTGCTAATATGCTGCAAGATGGCATCGACGCCGATGATGTTTAAAAAAGAGTCTTGTTGACCAGCAAATGAGGCATGAGGTAAATCTTCAGCAGTCGCACTAGAACGTACGGCATAAGCATGTTCCTCGCCAAACCGGGAGAGATAGTGAGTAACTGCCTCCACAACATCGGAAGGTATGTCTGCTTCTAAAATGATGTGCCGAATCTTCCTGCTAATGTCACCAATTTGATCTCGATCATCTGCATTTAGCATGGTTAGTCGCCCCAGCAAAGCATGATACGTTTCGTTTTGATCGATGGCTTTTTGATATCCCGCTGTTGTAATACAAAATCCTTCCGGTACTTGTACTCCTTGAATTTTTGATAATTCCCCTAAATTTAATCCTTTTCCGCCAACGAGAAAAAGCTGCGATTTTTCGATTTCCTGAAACCCGAGAACCAATGAACTCATTCGACCATCTCCCTAACCATTAGATTGAGAAAAAAACATTTGACAAGAGTTTAACCGGAATGTTACACTTAAGATGTAAGATGAAATACTTATGTCCATATTTAATTTGACAGTGGTGATCCGATTATATCATCATGTCTATTTATGTGCAATATTAAAGAACCTGGCCAAATTGTCCAGGTTCTTTTTGAAGATTATAGAATTTAATTTTAAGCGGAGCTTAAGAAATCCTATAATCGCAAGAAAAACATCCGCTAAATGCGGTCTGTCTTCCTAGAAAGTACGTCGATAGACGTTTTTCTTATCTCTATCATTCGCTTGTCTATTGCCCTATTTTGATCAATCATGGTTTTATATTACCGGAGTTGTTGCCGCTCTTGTGTCATTAGACACTTTTCTTCCAGACTTAATATTCGCCTTTAATTACAAAAAACGAACCCCGAATTGTTCCAGCTAATTTAGACTTCTGCCTAGCGAACTTAAACTTTCCTTCTAATTCTTTGGGTACCTCCATCCCCTCAGAAAGCTTAAAACCAACGGCCCGCTTCTTAGGGTCATCAATCGTATACATCACATTGAGCCCCAGACCATCCTCATAAAAGACGTAGGTAAATTGGATATTTTCCGCTTGAAAACGCGACGTTTCCAAAGGTTTGGCCGCAAACTCGATATCACGTTCTTCTTTTAAAATCCGGTTCACATACTCAAGGGTCTCCCGGCTTTCGCTGGCGGGCACAACCGTAAACTCATGCTTGTATTTGTTCATAATGTAACGGGCTTCATTCGCGCGCAAACCGGCAAGCGCTTCTGCGACAGGTGAAGATTCTAAACCAATCGTGGACACATTTTTAAAATCAACGATATAGGACATTTCTGTTCCTCCTAAAAGTTTTGCGAGCGTTACATCTTAGAGCATACTTCGAGCAAAACTCGCATCGGAAGCATTCGCATATCTCTTCTATTTTTTAACGACAGGAATCCACATTTCACCAAATACTAAGCCGTCTCGCTGCCCCATCTCAACCGTTGCATTTGGCCCGCCAACATAGGCAAAATTCTTTGCCTCTGGCAGCACTTGACCAAAGGCAATGCCGGCAAGCTTATTACTCAACTCATCAGCGGTATTTCCTTCCCCTTTAACAACCAGGTATTCCCCTTTAGGAAACTGGATTACTCTGGTCGCTTCTGGTAACGATGCCTCTGTCATGACGCCAGCATAGTGCATCATCTTGCCATTCACTGCTTCGTTTACGGCAAAAATATAATCATTTGTGGCTAGGGCTTTTAAATTGTCAAGCGTACCATCTTGTTTGACGGCTGACCAAAAGTCAGCCTTTTCCTTGTTTATGCCAGCATAGTCAGTGTAATCGCTCTTAAGCTCGGTTCCAATACCTAAAACGGTAAAACTGTCTTTTTCCTCCAACTTATATTGTGCCATTTTCAAAATCCTCCTTTTTAAATGAACCAAATGATTTGTCTTTTCACTTGATGGGTTTATAATAGCCTTAAATCATGTCAAAAAATGATACTGTTTAGGAGGCTCCATGAAAAAAGTTGAACGGATAAATATTATCATGCGCTATATCAACAACCGCGCTCACTTTACAATTACCGAAATCATGCAAGAATTTAACATCTCTCGTTCGACAGCTATTAGAGATATCAGGGAAATTGAAGCCATGGGGATGCCGCTTGTCGCTGAAGTTGGGAGGGATGGAGGTTATTTTGTTATGAATAACTCAGTCCTGCCCACGGTTCGTTTTACCGATAATGAGATTAAAGCTCTTTTTATTGCTTTTATGGCCACAAGAAATCAACAACTCCCTTATCTGAAGAGCCGTCAGTCTTTAGCTGAAAAATTACTAGGCCTCATCTCAGAAAACCAGCAAGATGACCTTGTTCTTTTAAATCAAATATTGCTTTTTGAAGGGACTAACCCCAATAATCCCGATCTGCTTGATCTGTCGGACCTACCCCATCCCATGTTAGAAAAACTTATCCAAATCCTTCTTTTGGACAGCTATTTACTAGTTACCATCCAAGAAGAGAAAGTAATAAAGTCTTATCCAATTTATCTCTTGCACCTTTATCGCGAAAAAAGCGTTTGGCTGATTGAAGGCTTTGATTTGAAGGAAGAAAAAAGAAGGATTTTTCCTGTTGATGATCTTGCCGATGTAGAACCTTACCCTGAGAAAAAAAGAGTAAGCAAGAAAAAGATTCTAGAAAAACTAAGTAAGCAGGAAGAAGTCATCAACCTTGTCATTGAACTTGGTCCAAAGGCGATTGCCCAGTTCAAAAAATACCATCCTTTAAAAGTTTCAATTTCCTATACGAATCCTTACCAAACCACAGCCGTTCTAAAGACTTTTATCAATGTCAATCATTCAGAAGAATTAACCGAAATAACAAATTGGCTGCTTTTCCTAGGTGGGGATATCAAGGTCAGGGAAGTGCCAAAAGAAGTCCTAGAAGGTTTACAAGAGAGATTATGCTTATATACCAATAGCATTCCCAGCAATGCGCAGAAAATAACCGATGACTCCGTAAAAATCTATAATTGAAAGACGACTATCTTTTGTTTCCCGATTTTTTTAGGTACTGTAACGCCTAACCATGACGCAACGTAAAATCAAACCTTGCAGGGGTCTGCATGCTTGGTAAGCTTTAAGGCGATCCCTTGGGCTGAGCGTTTTTTTCTTATATTTTCTTATAGTCGATCTTCATGATCCCTTTCACCAGACTTGGCCATTTCGGATTCGCTGGGCAATACTTTTTCCCGACTTTCTCAATGGTGGTATAGCCTTTCTTCACGTAATTCTTCGAGAGTAGTTGGCCGAATTTCTCCACGCAATCTTCTTTCGAATCAAAATAGAACGCGTTCTTGTTCGAACCTCCTGTTGCGTTCAGCCCGAACAAATTGTTCTTCTTCCTCGCAAGCTTGCTTCTTCCATTGCCGCTCTCGAGCTTCATGACCGCAATTGTGAAATAGGCATTAATGCCGTACTTATCTTCGATTTCGAGCACCGCTTCTTCGAGTTCATGTCCCTCAAGCGCCGTTCCGCGGAAGATTTCCTTAATATGCGATGCTTCCAATCCCGAAACCGAACGAATCGATGACGACGGTGCCGAAGGTTTGGCAGAGGACCGCTTTGCAGCCGGCTTGACCGAAGTCTTCGGAATTGTTCGCGCAGGGCGTTTCGTCATGGTCGCAGAATCCGGTAACAATGTCGACGTCTGCCCTTCAATTTTTTTCGCATAACCACTATGTACGTATCCACCAACCTTAAGCTTAAGCCATCCGTTTTCCGTCACATCGTCGATTTGCAGCATATTGCCTTGCTCTTGTACCGCGAGAATCCGGGATTCCGCAGTCGGCTCGCTTCGAACATTCAAATAAGTCGCAGTCACTTGATACGTGCGCGGTTGTTCCGTCCCGGATAAATTCAATGCACGCATGGATTTTCGCATATGTAATTTTTCAGAATTCAAAGCTTCGGCCTGCAGGGATGGCGAGGATGTAGGAGCATGGGGAACGGTAGGCGAATATACAGGGGACAACACGTTGGGAAAAATAACGGGCGGACTCGATTCTTGAACAGACATTGCCAACTTATCGTGCTTCTGCCCATCAGCGACCCGACTCGGCAAAAAATCCATACCGATAGTAAGTAGCATACTTATACAAATCACATATACGAACCATTGTTGCTTGAATATTTTACGCATGAACACACCTCTTCCTAGTAAAGTGATGAATGTGTGATTATGATGTTATACGCGTTCGATTCTTCATCAAGTTCGTAAGATCTATTTGTCCTACAATATGTAACAAAACTGAAACTTATTCATCGCGTTCTTTATCATGCATTTCACACAGACAGACCGCGATTAGCGGCAGTTTTTCTTGCGCTAAGGATGCGGAGGCTCCGAAACATATACTTTTTCTTATATCAAAAAAAACATCGCCTTCCTTAGAAGGCGATGTTTTTGCAAAGCATTGAACCCTATTCAATTGGACATGACATATCTTTATTCGTACGCTCCGATATTAACGGCTGCACCCTGCACCCTGGCATTGCCGTCAAGATCATATTCTCCAATGATCGCGGTGTCCGTCGAGCCGGCATCAATCGCCGGCGACGTAGGCTGAAGGTGAAAATCGTTCAACGAAACGTTAACGAACTTAGGGTCGGCAAAAATGGAATGTGCATCATTGCCTGTTCCCGTTTTGTATGCAGAGAAGCCGGTGTACTCTTTGTTTTTCCACGTCCAGGATGCATTGGCGTTTCCGCCAGGCGCGAAGTAAAGGTTGTAATCGACGATATTCCCCGTATTTTTAGTGTATTCATTATAAATGAGGACATCGGAGGAGTCAGCTACCATGATGTTGTTTTTAATGACGTTATTTTGCGTATCGTACTGAACGTATAGTTGGCCGTTTCCACCGCCCAAGGAGTCGTTTTTATAAAGCGTATTGTTGACGATTTTGCAATTGACGGTGGAGCCGCGCTTCGTGTCATATCCGCCCATGGCAATGCCGGTCAAGCGATTTTTGTAAATCAAATTGCTGCGTATGGATATGTTGCTTGTCGACTTGCCGGCATGTTCGGATGCAATTTCGATGCCGATGTCGTTATTGTAGCTGTAGTTTTGCTCAATGACGCTGTCTTTGCCCCCATCGACATAAATCCCGCCTGCTTCCGTGCTGCCTTTCTCGTAGGATGGATTATTACTGGACGTGATATTGTAGACCTTATTGCCTTTTATAAGTCCGTTTCGTGCCTGATCGTAAGCGGCGTTCGGAGACTTTCCTTCAAAGCCGATTACGTCGATCCCGATGTTGTCGTTGTCGTGAATCACGTTGTCCGTGATTTTGTACGCGTCGACATTGCCGTTCACCACAAGCGATTCGCTGGAGCCAAGTACGAGATTATATAGCTCGTTGCCGTCAATCGTAATGTTGTTGATCGATTCCGGCGCTTTGGTGCCATATACGGCGATCCCATGGGCGTCCCTGCCTGACAAACCTGATCCCTTTGGAGTAGCCGTATTTTTAATGTCATGGACCTTATTATTCGATAAGGTAATGTAACTGCCCGAACCATGCACATAGATACCGACCGGCATGACACCGTTTGTTGTCGTAGTATAATTCCGGATTTCAAAGCCGTTAATCGTGATGTATTTAGCATCGGTCAGATCGACGATTCCTTCCGAGCCGCTTACCGTAAGCCCGGTACCATCGATAATAGGCACTTCAGAAGCATAATTCGAAAACGTGATAGCTCCTTGCTCTGCAGACCCGGAACGGGTGATTTTCAACTTTTGGTTATAGACGCCTCCGCGCACGTAGATCTTGCTGCCAGGCACGGCAACGTCGGCTGCGTGCTGCAGCGTTTTCCAAGGCGAGGCGATCGTTCCGGCATTCGAATCACTACCGCTTGGAGATACATAATACTCTCCCCCTTCCGCTAAAACCTTCGTCGGAGCAGCATCTCCAAAGGATGCCCCTAGGAAGGCAATACTCAAACCAATAATCATACCGAATTTCAACATGTTTTTTTGTCATCTCCTTTAATATTAGTTTTTTAAAACTAGCTTTTTCCACTTCCCGATGGACTCAAATGCATCTTTTGCAGGCAGCCAAGAGAGCTTTGCATGGCTGCCTGCTTTGCTATAGGCTATCCTTCCTCTTGCAAGCGGGCAACGCCCTCCACCGTCGGCAGGCTGCCGGTGCCGCCTACGCCAAGCGTCGACAAAGCGCCGCATGCATTGGCGTAGCGAAGCAGCGATTTAGCCGTTTTTCCATGCAAATACCCATAGATGATGCCGGCATTAAAGCAATCCCCCGCCCCCGTCGTATCGACAGGCAAGACGCGGTATCGCTCAGCCAACATAACCGTACCGTCCGGTTCGCGCAGCGAAGCCCCTTTGGACCCTTGTTTGACGGCAATGCGGCCTGCGATCGGAGGGATTTTGGCAAACACTTGGCCGAGAGACGCCGACTCGAAAATATGCAGAATCTCCTCCTCGCTCGGAATAAACAAATCGGTATGGGCCAACAACGCAAGTATCCCTTCGCGGTCCCATAAATTCCTCACGTCCCAGCCCGTATCGAATGAGGTACTGACGCCATGGCTTTGCGCCCGCTTGAATAAATCAGGCCAATGCGGCCTCATTCCGTCCTGCAAATAATAGGAGCCGAAGTGAAGATGGTCTGCTTCCATCAGCAGCGTTTCCGGGACATGCTCCGGTCCGACAAGCGGAATGCTTCCCGGATAAGTCAGCAATCCGCGGTCCGACGGCGTGGAGAAGGACATCGTGACGCCTGTCTGCACGCCGGGCAAGGAGATGACATGCTCTGTATCCACCCCCATGCGCTTCAATTCCGAAATGCAGAACGACCCGAAATCATCGTCGCCAACCACGCTGACGAACCTCACGTCCGCCCCGAGGCTGGCAAGAGCGCAAGCGGTGATCGCCGACGAAGAACCGAGGACGACCCGAAAGCCGTCGACGATTTTCTCGCGATTCCATTCCGGTATAACGTCGCTGCCCGTAACGATGACATCCACGTTCAATTCACCGACGATGACGACAGTAGGGGCCGTCCCCCCTTTTCCCGCTCTGCTCATCGCAAATCCGGGATGAAATCCCGCTCCGCTTCGTAAAGTTCCTCGAACATATCGCTAATTTCTTTAAGAGAACATACGGCGGCAGACAATGGATCCACCATAAGCGCATGACGCGCCATTTCCTTGTCGTTTTCGAGCACGGCACCGACGGCCAGTTCGAAAAATGCCATATTGGAGCGGCAGAGCGCGGCCAAATGCCCCGGCAGCTCGCCGAATCGGCAAGGGTTTACGCCGTTTCGGTCGATCATGCATGCAACCTCAACAACCCCATTTTGCGGCAAATTATGGATAAGCCCCTCATTCGGCACGTTGCCGTAAATCACTTTCGGTTCGTTTTTCAGCATCGCTTCAATGATAATCGCCGCATATTCATTGCTGGACTCCAGGCTGATCGGGAGCTTTCCTTCAAGCTTCTCCAAGATCTGCTCGTCGTTTTCCTTGCGCCAGATCGGCCAGTTATTGGCATAGAAGCCGGTCGCTCCATTATAACCTGTACTGCAATGCTGGTCGATCAAATCCTGCCGTTTGCGGTAATACGGAATATATTCGGAGAAATGTCCGCTTGATTCCGAGACGAATGCTCCTAAATACTTCATCGCATCAAAACGCACAGGATCTTTTTTCAGCAGATCGGGGTCCTTGATTTTTTCGCGAAGCACCGGATATAAATCCTTGCCTTGATGCGTCAGCTCCACGAACCAGGACATATGGTTGATGCCTCCGGCTCTCCACTGCATCTCTTCGTAAGGAACACCCGCATATTTGGCAAGCTGGCTGGACGTGTTTTGGATCGAGTGACATAACCCGACGACCGGGATCTCGGTAATCCGGGACGTGAGCAGCGTCACGGCCGACATCGGGTTCGTATAGTTCAGAATGATACTATCCGGGCATAACTCCTCGATATCCCGCACAATATCCATCCAACTCGGAAGCGTTCGCAGCGTTTTGAACAAACCGCCGGGGCCAAGCGTATCGCCGATACATTGATTCACCCCATATTTCAATGGAATCTCGTATTCATACCGAACGGTCTGCAGCCCGCCGACTTCAATCTGATTGATAACAAACTGAGATCCGGCCAGCACCTCTCTGCGGTCGACGGAGGCGATGACATCCCATCGTTTCCCGGTCATCTCGATGATCTTCAGTACGAGCTTCCGGGCAATTTCCAGCCGATCCGCATCGATGTCGACCAACGCGATCATGCCGCCCTCCACACCTTCAATATTCAAAATATCCACGGCAATTTCTTGTGTAAAGGCACTGCCTGCGCCGATAATCGTTATTTTCGTCATAAGTTATCTCTCCATATTTTTTTATTTCATGCCGGTCATCGTCAAACCTTTAACGAACTGCTTTTGGAAAATAAGAAACACGATGATGACGGGAATCGTAATTAAGACAGCTGCCGACATGACGACATTGTAATTGACGATATGAGTGCCGTTAAAATAGACCAGCGCCAGCGGAACCGTCATTTTTTCGGTATCGTTTAACACAATCAGCGGCCATAAGTAGTTGTTCCACGCATTCATAAATGTGAATATGCCAAGCGCAGACAACATCGGTAAAATAAGCGGTGCGATAATGCGGACCATCAACTTCAGCTCGCCAGCCCCATCCAGCCTGGCGGCCTCGAGCAAATCGTTGGGAATCTCCTCAATAAACTGCTTTGCCAGAAACACGCCGTAAGAGCTGACGAGATTCGGCAAAATGATCGCGGATAGATTGTTGACAATCCCAAGCTTGGCCGTAATTAAATATGTCGGAATCATAATGACTTGAAACGGAATCATCATCGTCCCCAGGATGAGAAGAAACCAGATTCGTTTGCCCCGAAACTGATGTTTGGCGAAAACATATCCGGCAAGTGCGCTTGTGAACAGCGTAACGGCCGTGATGATGACCGAAGTGACGGCGCTGTTCAAGAGCCAAGTGCCGAACGGGGCATCCTGCAGCACCGTACGATAGCCGTCCAGGCTGGGATGCTTAGGCCAGAAGCCGCTTGAGCCCGACATGATGTCCATATTGCCCTTAAACGATGATAGCACCATCCACAGATAAGGGACTAGCATGATACAGGCCGCCACCACGAGCATGATCGTGACGGTAGTATCAAGCCATACATTTTTACGATGCATACGTTTTCAGCCTCCTGTCAATATTCCCACTGCGTGCGGCTCCATTTCATCTGCAGCAAAGTGACAACTAAAATAATAACGAGGAACAAGGTGGCCAAAGCCGAAGCATAGCCCATATTCGAATTGGAAAAAGCTTGATCGTAAATTTCCAGCGCAAGTACCCTCGTTTCATTGAAAGGCTCGCCCTTGGTCATGATCTGGAACTGCGGAAATGCCTGAAAATAAGAAATAACGGTTGTAATCGTGACGAATAACGTCGATCTGCTTAACAGCGGCAGTGTCACATGGCGGAACAAATGCCAGCGATTCGCCCCATCTAAAATGGCGGCTTCATAGTACATATCCGGGATCGAATCAAGGCCCGCCATAAAGAGGACGATATTGTAGCCGATATCCGCCCACAACGTCATTATGATGACCGAAAGCAGAGCATAATGCGGGTCGCTCAACCATTGAACGGGTGCGATGTGAAACTGTTCGAGTATCATGTTGAACAAGCCGTTCTGGTAGCTAAACATCGTGCTCCAGACGATCGCCGTCCCGGCGAGAGGAGCAATGGTCGGAAGAAAAAATACGGAGCGGAAGAAATCCTTGAGCCAGCGTACCCGCACTCGCTGAATGGCCATCGCAATCAAAAGCGTAATGACAAGATTGGAGATTACGGTGATGAAGACGAATTTGAATGTGACCCATAGCGATTTAAGGACAACCTCGTCCGTAAACATTCGCACATAATTCGCCACCCCGACAAACCGGCCGTGATCGCTCATCGGGTTATATTGAAATAGGGACAAAATCAGGCCCCATGCAATGGGCAGGAAAGCAAATACGCCGAACAACAGCAGTACAGGCGTTAAGAAAGCGAATACAAACCGTCGTTCGTTCCGGAATCGGACAGGCTTCTTTTGTAATCCTGCCCGCTTGTTATCGCTCATTACGGTCGCTTCATTCATTTTCCAGACACTCCGATCATTTATGGTTGTCCTGACTATCGTTAATCGCTCTCTCCATGGTTTTGAGACCGTCTTCCACGCTTTCCTTCCCCATCGCGATCAATTGAAAATGGTCATTCACTTGCTTGAAGAAATAATTGCGGTCCGCTATAGGACCGATCCATTGACCGTACTGAAGGATGGAGAGCGATGTTTTCATATACGGATTTCCCTTGACGAATTCCGGGTCGGCGGCAACCTCCTTCTTGGCCGGAACCGTGAAGGTATCGAGATTCCATGCTTTAAGATGATCCTTCTGTGCCATAAATTGAATGAAATCGAGCGCTTCCGCTTTCGCTTTGCTTTTTTCAGCGACAACCGCCCCCCAACCAGATTCCGCTGCAAAGACCGGTTTCTCCGAGGTGAACGACGGTATGGGCACATAATCAAAATCCTTCACCTGATAGTTGTTCAAACCCGCCGCGATCGTCCATGGCCCGCGGTAAGTCATAGCGGATTTACCTTGAAAAAAGTAATCCGAGGTGTCCAACTGGCTGCCCAAGGTTGTCAAATCCGTCACTTTATCGTCGGCGACAAGCGTCTTAAGTACCGTCATCGCCTTGACCGCTTCCGGGGTTTGGAAATTTACATGATCGTTTTCTCCCCAGAAATCGCCATTCTGCTGCAAAATAAGCGAAAGAAACGTAAAGGTGATATTATCTAAGGATGCAAAGTCGAAACCTTTCACTTTAATGTCTTTGCCGTCTCGCACAGTCAACTTCTTCGCTGCGTCAACGAGTTCGTCCCATGTAGCGGGCGGTCGGTCGATTCCCTTCTCCTTCAGCATCTGTGGATGAATGAGCATGCCGCCGTTCTCGATGTTGTACTCCATCGGCAAACCATACAGTTTGCCATTCAACATGTAGCCGCCGATCGGAGCCGGGTAGTACTCCTTGCTCAGTTCTTCTCCGTTCGGAAGCTCCGCAAGTGCCCCATTCCGCGAATACTCGGGCACCCATGTACCGAACATTTCAGCGATATCGGGAGGGGTCCTCGCCGAGAAGGAAGCCTTTAATTTCTGGTTGTAAATGTCATAAGGAAAAGACTGAAATTTGATTTCTATGTCGGGGTGTTCCCTTTGGTAGGCTTTAATGAGCCTCTTGTATGCTTCGACAAAAGCGTCTTCCTGATGGGCCCAGAAAACCAGCTTAACCTTGCCTTTGCCAGCAGCCAAGTCTGTGTTGCCTCCACCCGAACATCCTGAAATTGCAAAAACAATGCAAAAACACATGATTATTGCCGCAATCCTCGCGAAACGCATCATTCCTCCTCCTTTTAATCCTTGTTTCAACATCATCTCCAAGCTCTTCATGTCTACATGAAAAAATATAGCGCATTCATTGGAGCCAGTCAATCGTTTTATTTCATATATTTGCCGCAAATACAATCTATTTTTTCTATATTTTTGCGCAAAACGTAGTTGACCTTGCTCCTCTTTTTACTTATCATAGGATGTGGGGGTTTATCGCCAAAATTAGGAAATAAATATGACTGACATCGTGAAAAGGCAGGTTATCCATTATGCCCACATTAAAAGATATAGCTGAACGCGTCGGTGTTTCCATTTCCACCGTGTCCCGCGTGCTGGCCAATGAATCCAACCGCTCGGTCAACAGCCAAACCAAGCAAAAAATCTGGGATGTCGCCAGGGATCTAGGTTATCCCATCAAATCGAGCGCTCAAGAACCCGCTTCGGCGGTCAAGGGAATCGGTTGCATCGTATCGACGATGCAGGATCGATATTACCATCCCTACTTCTCCGTTATTCTCGATGGAATTGACAAGGAATTGACAAGAAATGGCTACAAAATCGCTTTTACCCGTACTCAGGAGGATCTGAAAAGACCGGAGATTTTGCGGGAAGTTACGGAGGATCCGCAGATCGAGGGGATCATTCTGATTGAAGGCATTGACAAACAAATTTACGATCACATAAAAAAACACATCAAACATATCGTCGGTATCGATGTGTCCGACCCGGGCATTCCAACGATCTCTTACGACCGGGTTGAAGCAGCCCGTCTGGCCGTTGCGCATCTGATCGACCAAGGGCACCGCGATATTATATTCATCGGTGGAACCGGCCTCTCCGGCAACTTTGAGCGTGAAAAGCGGTACCGCGGCTACAAGACCGCACTGGAGCAGGCAGGTCTCCCTATACATTCACAGCATGTGCTTAATGCAGAGTGGGAACCGGACAATGCTTACCAGCTTATGCTTAAATTCCTCGACCAGCCCCCGGGAAGGCTTCCGACAGCCGTTTTCGCTGCCAGCGATATTATGGCCATGGCTGCGATGCGAGCCATTTCGGAAAAAGGCTACCGGATCCCGCAGGACTTCGCCATTGTCGGTTTTGACGACAACGAGCCGTCCCGCTATACGGTGCCGCCGCTGTCGACCATCCATATCCCGACATTCGAGATCGGAGTTGTTGCAGCCAAAACGATGCTGCAGTGCATTTTCTCCCCGTATCCGCTGCCTATCAAAATTTTGCTGCCGTATGAGCCAATGTTCCGACAGTCAAGCGGGCGCGTATCAAGGCAGCTATAAGACTAGAAGAGATCACACAATCAAAACCACCCGTTTTCAGAACGGGTGGTTTTCGCTACGGCTACAGGGCCCCATTGTCATTCCATTGTCCGTACATTTTGTTTTCTCTCGTGTTTGTTATGAATTTGTCTAATCTGCTCTTAAATAATTCCGGTTGATTTTTAACGCTCTGTATCGTGTCGATCCGAACTCTTTTATAAAGATCCGGAAAAGCCAAGAAATTCTCATATACTTGCTCGTCTTCTTTTAACCTTTGCTCTATCTCCTTATCAATTCTAAAAGAATCTTGATCCATATCAGGAAGTACCTTTCTTCCCTCCTCACTCATCAACCCCAGCTTTTCGAGCCGGCGGACACGTTCTTTATTTAATTCCGTCCAAGAACTTTTTTTACTTCTGGGAGACAGTCTCTGCGCCAGCTGAGTTTCGGATATTTTCTTTTTGACTCCATCGATCCATCCAAAGCACAAAGCTTCCTCGACCGCATCCAAATATAACAACATATCAGGGGTAGGCTTCATACTAACCAATACCCAGCAGTACTTTTCAATCTGACCTTTTTCCTGCAGCCAAATCCTCAAATCTCCTCTCGTTTTCACTGGAATTAAATTTTCAATTTCCATAGATAATACAATAATCCTTTCATAATTGATTATATTTCCCATACTATATAAGTTGAACCAATGATTATGAACGGAAGGAGGCAGCCGGGTGAAATGTTCTATCGATCGCTGTTGCTCCCAGATTTCTATGATTGGAACCTATCTTAGGTAGAAATCCGCTCACAAAGGCGAACGCTCCGCTTCTCCGTAAATCTTTCCCCCTCTTGCCTGTCCCTTTTCATTTTCTTTAGTTCAACTTATATAGCAAGCTAAAAAATGTAAAGCAGTAATAAAGTCGATTCCTCAAGTTTATAAACAAGATTACCGACTATTTTCGTTATGCACTCATTCTCTGCGGTAGTTCATGTTTGCTTCCTCGACATTTGATTTGGTAATTGCTATTTTTAGCATGATCAGTAAGAAAGCAATCAACAAAAGCATTATACCGCTCCAGATAAGCTGATGCGCACCCAATTGAGAAATAAACAAGCCACCGATCAATGTCCCTACCGTAATGCCAACATTCGAAAAGGATACAAATAAACTGTTCCCAAATTCGGGAGCTTCTTTCGCATCAATCATCAACAAGGCTTGACTTAGAATAAGTCCCCCGGAATGCACAGCTCCCCAAACAAATACGATGATCGCCATCGGCCAAAAATAAGAACCAAAATAATAAGTGAAGAAGTAAATGACCGCATATACGAGTGGAAACAAGATAACTGTTTTTGTCATATTTTTGTTTAAAAAGTACCCGAATAAAAAGTTCCCTACAATCATGGTGACACCAAAGATCATCAACATCACGCTAATCCATGTACCGTTCATATGGGTGACTTCTCCGAGATATTCGGCAAAGTAGCTATACACTGAACTCATGGCTGTAAAGATCATCACAACGATCAGGATCGTTAACCACAATTGAGGTTTGCGCAATATGCCGAGTTGCTTGCCGAAAGACATTCTTTCCCTAACAGGCATAGAAGGAAGCCGGACAAGTATGCCTACAAAAGCAATCACGCTCACCATAGCTCCAAACAGGAAAGCAGCTCCCAGTGAGATTTTTGTGGCGAGATATGATGTAATCGGCACACCAAAAGCGAATCCAACGGTTACTCCGGCCAAAACTTGGGTGACCGCTTTGCCGCTCCTTTCGGGAGGAACAAGGCTGGCGGCGGTCGTAAGCGCAATCGAGAAAAAAATAGGATGGAAAAGAGCAGGAACAATCCGGAAAGCCAACATAACTTCGAACCTGGTAGTATAGGCGTACACAATATTAGAGATGGCGAACATAAGAATAGCGGCTAGCAAAATAACTTTTCGATTCGTACCGGATGCGAGTAACGTCAGAAATGGGCCTGAAATAGCAACAATTAAAGCAAAGGCGCTTACAAGGTACCCAGCCTGCGAGGGAGTTATATGAAATTTTTGAGTGACTTGGGGAAGAACTCCGATGATGCCCATTTCCGTTGTAATGATGCCAAATATACCCAAAGCAAGAAAAAAGATTAGCGAAGAGTGAATATTTTTCATAGAAGTGCCTCCATTGGTTTGCGTTATATTAACTCGCCACACACCGATCATCTAAATGTATCCAGATATACCTTTTTCAGATAAAGGATACATTAAAAAAATGGCCTTCAATTGCAAGACCATTTTTTTAGAATGAGTTACTGTTTGTTTGAAATTACGTTATCAAGAAACTTATCTGCGTCACTATTAAATTTCCAGGAGACTCCATACTTATCAACCAGCATTCCAAAACACGAAGACCAAGGCGTATCGGATAACGGCATGATCACATAACCACCCACAGACAAATTAGAAAAGTAATTTTCCAGTGTCTGTTTATCATCATTAACGATACTAATCAGCATATTATTGCCTTTAACCAACTCGCCCATTACACTCTTCATCGAAGGTAGAACATCCGACATCATGATTTTCCCGCCTGCAAATTCTACTGAAGACTCCATGATCATATTCAACTCATTTTCCGGCAACGGGTAGTTTGGATCTTGCGGGATGTCCTTAAATTTAACTTTTTTAACTCCTTTCGCATTCAAAGCCTCCGCATAAAAATCAATCGCTTGTTCTGCAACCCCATCAAAGTTTAAATAGACAACAGCTGACATAAAGTAAAACCTCCTTCTTGTGATATATGTAGTATAATGAATAAGAGGTGACATCTGTATGTCACCGTTTAAAAATAAATGCAGAATAGAAGGAGAACATATGGAAAAGGTTGAGAGATTAATATCCATCATCATGATATTGCTGAAAAAGGATGTTGTTTCAACCACAGAATTCGCACAATTATTTGACGTTTCCAAAAGAACGATTCTTCGAGATATGGAAACACTAAGTTTATCAAACATTCCTATCTATGCTGTCAATGGAGTCAACGGCGGCTACGGTATTATGGATGAATACAAGGTGGATAAACGTCTTTTAAGCAGCTCCGACCTAGAGAATATATTAACTGCGCTCGGCGGATTGGAACAAATCCTAATTAGTGAAGAAGTTGAAGTGACGATTAAAAAAATAGAAGCCATGGTTAGCCCATTAGCTTCGAAAGGTTCAATCCAACTGTCATTTTATGATTGGGAGGGCCGGTCTGAAATTCTTCAAACCTTGAAGACATGTCAGGAAGCAATATTAGCGAGAAGGTTCATTTCATTTGATTATATTGATAAAAATGGCATGGTAACGAATAGAACGGTCGAGCCATATCAGCTCCATTTTAGTGAAACGAGTTGGTATTTGAAAGGATTCTGTTTGCATCGTAAGAGATATAGAACTTTTAAATTATCCCGGATTGATCATCTTCATATAGATGAAAAGACATTTAACCCTAGAGATTATTTATCGGAACAAAAACTTGAAGCAAGTTATCAACCGGAACTAGTCGCTGTAAAGGCGTTGATCTCGCCCAGCATAAAAGATCATTTCATTGAAAGGTACGGTCGGAAGAGTATCGAAGACTATAGTTCTGAACTTTTCTTGGCAACAATCTATGTTCCTCAAAACAGTATAGGGTTTCAATTTTTAGCTAGTTTCGGTACAAATCTAGAAATAGTAGAGCCCAAAACATATGTCGAAGACTTTCGGGATTATTTAAATAAAATGATAGAGAAATATTCTTAAAAGACCCCGTTTAACCTTAAAATATTGGCAGGACCCCTAATTGAAAAAAACAACATCCCATTTCTCTGTTGGTGAGAGTGGGATGTTTATTGGTTTAATCAAATGGATATTTTGCCAATTCATTTTTTGCTATTTTCATGATTTGATTGCGTACTTATTGGAACGGCCTTTCCAATCCCAAAAGCGTAATAACTAATCACAACAATAGCTAAGAAAACAATGCCGATAATCAGGGGGATGCGCGTATCATTGTTCATCCACATGCCTGCCAGTACCATAAGCAAAAAGGCGATGGTCAGATAGTTTGTCACTGGGGCGAAAGGCATTTTGAACGGATGATGAGTTAGTGTATCCCCCTTGATTTTTCTGAATTTGATTTGACTGATTAGAATGACAAACCACGGCACCATACCGGGAAGTACGCTGGCACTGTACACGTGCACAAACAGATTTTCCGGTGCAATATAACTTAAGATTACGCCAATGCCTAATCCCACGAGCACGCCAATTGTTCCCAGCAGGGGCACTCCGCTATGGGACAGTTTCGTAAATATCTTCGGTGCCTGTCCATTGACTCCTAATGTATAAAGCATGCGTCCTGCGCTATAAATCCCGCTATTACAACCCGACATGGCAGAGGTGATGACGACAAAGTTGATGATCCCCGCCGCTGCAGTAATGCCGACTTTAGCAAATGTTGCAACGAACGGGCTCCCGATGGCTTGCAATTGATTCCAAGGGTAGACCGTTACAATCACAAAAATCGCGCCAATATAGAAGATCAAAATCCGCCATATAATACTTTGGGTCGCCCTCATTAACGTTTTTTGCGGGTTTTTTGCCTCACCTGCTGTAATCCCGATCAGTTCGACACCTTGGTAGGCCGCAGTCACCAGCGAGAGAGCAAAGAAAAAGCCCGACCATCCACCGGTAAAAAAGCCTCCATGCTGCCATAAGTTGGAAAATCCGATCGCATTCCCGCCGTTGCCAATTCCGAAGAAAATCAGGCCAAATCCCGCAACGATCATCAATACGATGGTTACGATTTTAATCATCGCAAACCAAAACTCAAATTCGCCAAATGATTTCACAGAAAATAGGTTGGCTGCGCCGAGAATCACCATGGCGATGATCCCTGGAATCCAAGCAGGCAAATCCGGGAACCAGTACTTCATATATGTCCCAACGGCAATGATCTCCGCCATCCCGACAATAACCCATTGAAACCAGTTGCTCCAAGCCGTCATATACCCTGCCAAAGGATGAATGTACTTATGGCCGAAGGTCGCAAATGACCCCGTGCTTGGTTCTACGTACTGCATTTCTCCCATTGCGCGCATGATGAAAAATATAAAAATCCCCACAATTGCATACGCAAGCATCACCGATGGACCCGTCCATTTGATCGTGCTTGCAGAGCCCATAAATAACCCGACACCAATTGTGCCGCCCAAAGCAATCATCTGAATATGACGGGCTCCGAGCCCCCTCTTTAATTCATTGTTTTCCATTGCAGTTTCCCCCTCTGCTACTTTTCTTTTAGGTGTTCATTTGAACAAGTTGCAGAATCTCACAATGATAAAGTAGACGCCAATTTTATTTTGTAAGCGCTAATCTTATTTTAGTATCTAGTTTCTATGAAAACAATGATATTCATTTGGTAAACTACAAAGGGACAGCTTGTGTCCGCTGGAATCCATCTTCATAATAAATGTATTGTCCCGTAAATTCATTTTTCACTCCCTGTCGGAAAGGATGCCCATCATGACCAGGAATTCAAATATACGCACAAAGCGCGATATTACCAATGCATTTATGGAACTGCTAGAGACAAAGAGTTTTTCATCCATTACAATCTATGATATTTGCGAAAAATCGCTTATCCACCGCAGTACCTTCTATCGTTACTATGAAGACAAGTACGATTTGCTTAGCCAAGTGACAACCAGTATTGGAAATGATCTTTTTCAGAATGTGAATAGTAATCACGAGTCGTCACATGCCTTCTATGAACAAATACTGGATTATGTAGATGAACACAAACAACCGTTTCTTAACATTACGAATGATGTATACAATGAATTGGTCAAAATAGGAAGCAGATTTTTGATGGAAAATTCAAAAGTAATGGATGATCCGATCTCCAAAAAAATTCGCCATTCCAACTACTCCAAGCTTGCATGCGACTTTTACATGAGTGGCCTGATCGAGATATTTAAGAATTGGGTTGATGGAAATTACAAAATTTCGAAACAAGAATTAACTGAAACGCTCCAGAAATTAATGGAATAACAACACAATTTGCGACAAATGTCTCATTTTGAATCATATATCTCAAATTGAATGTCGTATCCCCACTGCCCCTCTGCTATATTCGTCATACACTAATGAAGGGGGAGCATGAGTTGGAGAGATTATTTACAAAATTCGGAGATTTCATCATACGACGTTCCAAACTCACGATCATCGTGATCACGATATTGACCGTGTTTTGTTCTTTAGGTCTTCCGAAGCTTGAGATGCAAATGGGCAACAATGTATTCGTAAATGAAGCGTCTGATGTATTCAAACGCACGACAACCTATCAGGAGCAATTTGGCGGGGAATCGATCTTCATCATGATCAGCGGCGATCCGAAAGTTCTCATCTCTCAAAGAACTTCACAGGAAATCGTTCGCTTCGCCCAGAAAGCCGGTCAAATCGAGGATATTACAGGCAGCATGCACTATATTAGCTTAATGAATGAAATGCTTGCTATGGAGCATCCTTCCCTGCCTTTGGGTGAAGATGAAGCGAGTCGTTCAAAGCTGCTTAACACGATCATGGCTGCCATCAGCGAGCAGGATCAGCGGTCCATTCAGCAATCCATGATGAAGAACTTAACAGATCAGCAGCGAACAGATCTGCAAAATTACACGCTCAGCCAATTAACAAAGAATCAACAACAACAGCTCGCGGCAAAAATGGCCAATCTTGGTGAGAAGAATACTGTTGGACAGCAAAACGCCATTCTAAACGGTCTTCTTACCAAACAGCAAAACGATGCGATTGCGATCTACGCTCAAGGCTTGCTTACGCCGCAGCAACAATCGGCTATGGCCAGCCAAGTAGTTCAAGCATTGCCTGCTGTGCAAGATATGGATGACAATTTGCTGCAGCAGCTCGTATTTTCAGATAAGGGGAAAATTCCTTCTCAACTTATGACTATGATCCCCGATAATGGCAAACATATTTTAATCGTACTGAATACATCCAAAAATACAGACATCCTCACCTATTCACGTATCAATCGAGAACTCAATCAACTGATTGATAGCAGCAATTTCGAATCGAAGATTACCGTCAAAGCCGGCGGCATGCCGGTCGTTCTAGGCGAGGTGAAGGATGAAGTAATATCCACCATGGCAATCATGCTTGCAATAGCCGTGGTATTAATGATTGTCGTGTTATTCCTTGTCTTCCCGGTTCGCCGAAGGGTTTTGTCGCTCGCATTCGTATTAGTTGGTTTAATATGGACGTTCGGATTTATGGGGTGGGCCGGTCTCCCGATCACAGTTGCCACCATGGCTACACTGCCCATCATCATTGGACTGGGAACCGACTTCGGCGTTCAATTCCACAATAGATATGAAGAGGAACTGAAAATTAGCAATTATAATGCGACAGCAGCCGTTGCGAAATCCATCAAGCATATGGGGCCGTCCGTTGGTATTGCCGTATTTATTATGTCCTTAAGCTTTTTAACGATGCTGCTGTCCAAAGCTCCGATGATGCAGCAATTCGGCTTAACGTTAGCGATTGGTGTCATGTTCTGCTATATCATAGAGATCTGTCTGCTGTTCTCGACCTTTCATTTACTGGATCATAAGCATACGAAACCAGTGAAATCAGTAAAAGATAGTACGTGGCTATCGCGATTTCTCGAAAAATATACCCATTGGGTGGGCAAAATGCCTGTTCCCATTATACTCGTGGCTTTGATTCTATCTGTCATCGGCTTCTCCACGGAGTCATCTATACCGACAGAAACGAACTTGATGAAAATGATCCCGCAGGATTTGAAGGCATTGAAAGATACAAATTCCCTGCAAGACGTTGTAGGCTCTACAATTTATATTACGTATTTGGTCGAAGCGAAAGATGTAACCGATCCGGATACGTTGAATTGGATGAATCGCTTTGAAAACAAGGTTGTGACTCAATATAAAGATGTGGAAGGAGTAACTAGCTTACCAAAGCTCATGCTTCAAATGAATGGAAATCGCGATTTACCCAATGACCAAAAAGAAATTGCGAATCTAATTGAGCAGATGCCTCCTACTCTGCTGAAATCTATCGTTACTACAAACAAGCATTATGCGACGATCCAGTTTAAAATAAATAAAGATTTGGCATCGTCTGAGCAGTTGGCGCTAATGAATACCATTACACAACATATTGATGCCAGCGACGGGATTAAGGTGAGCCCAGTTGGTACTCAAGTCATGATGCTGCATGGGATAGATAATGTGAGTGCGAATCATAACTTAATCACGATTACAGGTTTATCGATTATTTTCATAGGTTTATTATTGGTCTATAGACGTTTGAAATACGCCCTTTATTCTTTACTGCCTATTGTCTTAGTCCTTGGATTTTCGCCAGGTACCCTGCATGTATTGGACCTATCCTATAACCCGCTTACAATTGCGCTAAGCTGTTTAGTCCTAGGCATAGGAACCGAATTCACAATTCTGATCATGGAAAGATATCGAGAAGAAAAATCGAAAGGATTATCTACAAAAGAAGCGATAACCGTATCCTTATCCAAAGTTGGGCAAGCGATTACTGTATCCGGCCTAACCGTTATGATCGGGTTCTCTACTTTACTATTTGTAAGCTTCCCTGTACTCCGATCATTTGGGATAACAACGGTTATCGACACACTGTATTCCTTGATCTGTGCCATAACGATCTTACCTGCTATCATCATTTTATTTCGCAAAAAGAAAAGATCTAAACGGTGATGAAGTAAATAAAAACTATTACAGATTGTCCCATTTACCCATTCGTAGTTTACAATATAAATATCGATTAACAAAATTTAAAGAGGCGGCTTATCGTAGCCGCCTCTTTTTGAAGATTATAGAATTTATAAATTTTCTTGCTACGCTGAACAATTCTATAATCGCAAGAAAAACATCCGCTAAATGCGGTCTGTCTTCCTAGAAAGTACGTCGATAGACGTTTTTCTTATTTGCATTATCAACTAATTGTCCATGACCATAAACATCCCTGTCATTCCAGGCGAATGGTCTTTGAATCCGAATGTTTCGTAAAACTTATCTTTTCCTTATGATGCGATTTGATACAAAAAGCTGAATTTAAACCTTAACCCAAAAAAGCAATAGAGCGTTTTACTTTTCTTGCAAAATCAACGGGATTATCGATCGATTCCCAGTGAATATACATAAGACGAGGTTCCTCAAACAGCCAGTGATTATGAACAGCCGTTACTTTAATCCCGTTTTTTCGAAGATTTGACAGTAATCGATTCACTTGGTTTTGGAAGAGAGCCGTTTCCCCTAAACAGAGTGCGCGTCCTGAACTGTCCAATGATTCAAACGAGAACAGCTGATAACGGATCAATGGGGATGTGGTACGTTTTCCTAAAACAGATGCTCTAAATTTCCTATTTCTGGTAACGAAACAAACCGGACCTTTTGTAATGGAATGCTCTGTTCCACCTAAAATGGTTGAAAATTGATTACATAGTTTTATAAAGCGGGGACTTGCTTTAGCTTGTTCAGACATACATTATCATCCTTTCATTAAATGATCGTTACACCTTCAATTCGGGCCGCATCAACCTAAGAATGCGATGGATTCTTTGGTTCTTCTAGCAAACACGACAGGATTCATAGTGGCTTCCCAATGCATATACATTAACCGGGGGTTTTCATTTAGCCAGTGATTATGGACCGCAGTCACTTTAATCCCGCGTTTACGAAGATTCGATATCAGTCGATTAACCTGATTTTGGTGTACGGCAGTCTCACCCAAACAAAGCGCGCGACCCGACTTATCAAGAGATTCAAACGAAAACATTTGCATTTGGACTAATGGGGAACGCGTTCTTCTTCCCAAGATCGTTTCCCTTAGGTTCGTCATCCGCGTGACAAAACAAACCGGACCTTCATCAACCTCCGATACGCCGCCTAATATTCTTCCAAATTGAGTACAAAGCTTTTTGAATTGTGGGCTTACCTTCACTTGTTGTGCCATATAAATCCTCCCTTTCATCATGTTCGGTTTATCCTATGACGAAAGATATAAACGGACTTGGATGACTATTCATATTATAAAAACTATTTGTAAAAGAGCCTAAGCGGAATACAGCTCTATTTAGAGATTTGCTCGTCAGTGTACCTTTATTTAATAAGGGGACTAGTCATTTGGGACCAGAAGATAGAGTCGCATTCTTCCCGGTTTGATGAGCAGGTCTGGTGCAGAAATAGGCACCTTTTTCAGAACGACATAATATTCTACATTAGTTTACTAAAGGGAGAGCCCTAATGAAAAAGAACTTAACTTATGATTACATTGTTGTTGGCACGGGTCCGGCAGGTTCTGTCATCGCGAAGACGCTTTCTGACGACAAACGAACCTCCGTACTTGTCTTGGAAGCGGGGGGAAACCATGATAAAGATAAACCGATCAAGGATTCCACTTTTGCACCGGAACTTGAAGAAAGCTTTTCCCCAAATTATTTTTGGCAAGGTGAAGGTGTTCCCCTAGAAGGCCTGGATGGCCGCACATTCGAGTGGACTACGGGACGTCTCTCAGGAGGCGGGTCTTCTATAAATGGAGAGCAATATGTGCGTCCGACAGCAGCTGTACTCAAAAAATGGGAAAGACTGCTTGGGCCTCTATGGTCACCTGATAAAGCCATACGGCGTTTCAAACAGTTGGAAAATTTCAATGGATCAACGACAAATCGGGCTGCGCATGGTTATAAAGGAAGAGTGGATATCAGGCAAGCGCCCGAAAATCCAACATCAATGGCTCAAAAATTGGCAACGGCAATCGAGCGGGCTTCAGGTTATCCTATAATTCTTGACTATAATGATCCTGATACCCCCCTTGGACCGTTCACACGCTGGCAATTATACCAACAACCTGACGGCCTTAGGGAAAGCTCATCTACAGCCTTTTTATCTTCGGATATTATGACGCCTTCAGGCGTAGGGGTTAATAATCGTAAACTAACCGTATTGTTCAGGACAACGGCTCTTCGGATTCTCTTTTCCGGCAAACGTGCCATTGGAATTGAATTTTTGAAGGATGGTAAATGCACCCGTGCGTATTCGCGTAAAAAGGTTATCTTATCGGCAGGAATCAACAGCCCGCAGATCTTGATGCTGTCCGGGATCGGATCCGCTAAAATGTTAAAAAAGTCAGGTATCGCTGTCGTTTTTAATAATCCAAACGTAGGGCAGCGATTAAAAAATCACACGTTAAACTTCGCTGTATTTGCTGTCAATTCAAATGATCGTCCCCTCCCTGTCCAAGATTCTAATGCACTTTATACAGGAGGAGCTTTTCTACCGGATCCATCCGGTAATAATCCAGAAGAGCGGGCCGTTCAACTGCTCGGTATCGGAGCCGATGAACAATTGACAATAGCGATTCTGTATTTACGGCCTAGGAGCAAAGGGAATATCCGCATACAGAGCAAAGATCCGCTAAACATTGTATTGGCAGACGAAGGATTTCTTTCTGATCCGGACGACATGGAGGCTGTAAAAAGGATTTATCGAATTTATATCAAGAATATCGCTCAGGAGCTATCACGAATCGATCCTTCATATCAGCTCCTCTCGCCTACATTAGATATAATTGATGATGATGAGAAGCTCGAAGAATTCATTAAAGAAAATTTCGATCATAATCATCATCAGCAAGGGTTTTTGCGAATGGCTCCTTTGTCAAAAGGGGGAGTCGTTGATTCTAGGGGAAATGTGCATGGGGTCAAGGATTTGATCGTTGCAGATGCTTCCATTATCCCTTTTACAGTCGATGGAAACACCTCTTCGGCTGCATATCTCATCGGCTATACAATCGCGAAGCAATTACGCAAAAAAACAACCCGTAATAAAAAGCAGCGAACGCGAACAGAATGGACGGAAGAGTAAATTCCAAAGGGGCTATCCAGCCCCTTTATGAAGTTTTCCTCTCATAGTTAAAACCCATTACTATAAATGGAATAGTTACTTGCTTGGCTTACCCTAGCTTGATAAATGGAAAAAACCGCTTTAGTTATACGAACTTAATTCGTTGGACATGTTATATTTAGGATTTAAAAATTGGAAATGAATAAGGAAAAGAGGTATCCAGCAGGAAGCATTAGCCTACTCCGTTTATGTCGCCGGGGAGCATATTGAAAACCTTGATGAGATCAAACCTGTAATTTATGATAATTATCGCTTGGTGGTCTGCTCAATCGAAAGTCCGGTTTATAATATCTCATACAAAAAAGCTTTTCATAGCCACCCTTTCGGGCGTATAAAAAGCTTTTCTGCTTTGCAGCGTCTATCGCTTTCGTTTAAAACTTTTCAGGAAACTGTTTGACGATGCCTTCTGTCAGGATATCCGCTAAATGAATCATATGGATCTCGTTTTTGTCGGTTGCTGCAATATCCGCTTTCCAATCTCCTTTGAGACAATCAAGGACTATTTCCGTAATCAACTGAAGGTGCGTATACAGCATATCTTGCAGCATTTTAAACTGCCAGTTCGGATTCGCTGCGCTTAAAAATTTGGCGATATCGTCGGCGTTTCTATGCCAATCCGCCTCTAACTTTTTTACATCCGCCTGATTTCCCGCTTTGGCCGCCGCTACAATTTTCCCTGCGATCAGAATATGCTCTCTCAGAAGATCAGCCAACTTATTGCCGGCGGCTTCTCCATAATAAGGCTTGATCACGTTGCCTATGTCCTGCTGGTTTCGCAAAAGCCGGTCCAATACGTCCTTCACATCCGGTCGATTGGAAACGGCGCTGACAATAAAGCTTCTCGTCCATATCGTATGGTCAATCCAAACCTTCTGCATATCGGTTTTCAGCTGCACCATTTTGGGACTGAGGCAAACCAAAACCTTCTCCTGATCTACCTTCGCTTGCGCGGATGCTACTGGCGTCGTGCTAATAACAAGCGCTAGGGTTAACGGCAACGCTAGCAACCATTTATTTTTCATATTCATCTACTCCTCTGTAACTCTGAAATAATACGGGCTGTCTTATTATGGGTGAAGTATCCGATTTTATACAGAGGATTAATTACAGTGTGTTCTCCGGTCACAACATTATTTTGTTCGGACAAACGCATGTTGGGGGGTAAAATGCCCAAATTTCAAATCTCTTCCAATACAGAGTTGTACTCGCCTAATTATAAAAATATGGTAAAAATGTCCAAGATAAATACGCTTAGTCCCATATAATAAAATTGGATTTAACCCAATTCTTATGGAGGTGGATCAATTTTGCAATTCATTCATCCAATTTCAGAAGATACTATAAGACCACATATGGGTAAAAGAGTTTGTGCTGTTCTATGTAATGGGACTTATTATTACGGTGTAGTCACGGATGTACGTGACGGCCATTTAGTTTTAGGTGGTAAAAGTCCCCAAACTGCAACATGTAGATCGAAAATAACAAAACCAGAAACCAAATCAAAAGCGGTTACTATTTCTCAATTTTTCCCCGGCGCTTTAGCACTCTCTTTAGGAACACTTGCCTTTTTGTTTTTAATTTAACTGAAGCGGAGCAATTAAAATCGATTTCGGACAATATGGCTTATGGAACCTTCCTATTCCTTACAAATCTGAAGAGCGTATATGAAGCTTTTGGAAAATTTGGATTGGGGCAGACTTAGAAACAACCATTTATAAACATTGGATTGGTGACATAGTGACCCTAACCTTATGAAGACCTGGCGATACGCTGCATCTTCCATACAGTATAGGCTCTGTTCAGTCCCGAATATCTCTTTGTTAAGCGAATAAAAAAGAAACGGCAACCGTTGTTAAAAGGCGGCGGCCTGTTTCTTTTTTGAAGTTTCTACGAAAAAAAATTAAAGCTCGTCACTCAGCAGCTCTTTCCGCTGTTTTTACCCGGGTTCATCGGTTTATTTCCTTCATCTTCTGTCAGCTTCTCACCGAATTGATCCAGGCGTCCAGGAGAAGAGGCAGGTCCGTTGTTCTTCGGTTTGTTGTTTCTTCCAGCCATGACGTTCACCTCCATTCAAAATAACTTGAGCGCCTGACCCTGTTTTCATACCCTAATGCTTATTCCAGATAAAGGGTGCAGGTATTCGTTGCCAAATTTGGGCCAAGGTTTATTTACCGTATTTCTTGCTGCGAAAGTTAAATGTAGTATTTGAAATCGGAGATTAGTTTATGCCGTAAATACATTCCTAACTCTCATCATCCGAATATGGCCCTTGTTGTCGGAATAACCCTCCTGGTGACACTGATATTAAATGAAGTCACACTTCTGAAGGAGTCGCTGTATAATTGCTGCAACTTCGGCTCTTGTAATGTACGCCTTCGGTGAGAGAAGGCTATTGCTTCTTCCCGATACGATGCCTGCTTGAATACCGTCGGCTATGCTGTTTTGCGCCCACTCGGATGCATCTGCCTTATCTGTGTACGGACGAATCATTGCCTCTGTCGCCTGGGCAGGAAGCTTGGCTTTCAGTTCCGTGATTTTCATCGCTTTGGCGATTATCACCATCGCTTGTTCCCGGGTAATTCGGTCATTCGGACGAAAAGTAACCGTTTTCAAAACCGTCGATCAGTTGATAAGCATATGCCGTGGTAATCGCGCTGCTGTACCAATCCGAAGTCTTTACATCCGAGAACGGCGTTGTTCCGTTTTCCAGCTTGAGTCCCTCTTCCGTTCACTTTCTGAAGAAGCATAATAAAATGAAGGAAGAATACCCACGTGTTCACGCATTTTGCAAAAAGCCATTTGGCTAATATTATGCTATGTAAGATATTCATTATCTTCATATTGTCTAATTGAAAAATTACTCTCAGTGAGAAGTTCACCTTCACGCTCCATATAGTACATAGAATAATCCACATAATATCCATTCTTGTATAAAAACTGCAAAGAAGAGCGGTCTCCGTCAATACATGCACCCATCGAACAGTTCTACTACGTCGTATTGCGAAAGCAATTTATCAGCCTTTTTTAATAAGTTTGGTACCAATACCCTTTCTTCTGTATTCCTTGCTGACAAATATCGTCGTTCCAGCTCCTCGCCCCCGCTTATAATTATTCAAGTAAAGAAAGCCTACTGTTAAGCCATTGTAACGAGCAACAAATAAACCGTCATGAAAATTTGCTTCGTTCTCTTGAAACGCTGCCCCCACTGCTCCTACGTAAGAGGACCGATCGGTTGAATCCCGATGCCGAACGACCAAGAAAAAGCTTTTCCACTCGACCAGGATTATAGTATGCTAGCCATATAAGGAAGGAGATGGAATCAATGGTGAAACAACTGATCGTCGGAGACGCCATGAATGAACTGGCCACTACTCGCCGCATCCTTGAGCGCTTGCCCGAGGAGCATATGACGTGGAAGCCGCACGTGAAATCAATGACACTCAGCGGGCTGGCCACGCACTTGATCAACCTGCTGAACTGGCAAGTCGCGATTTTTCTTTACCCGGAATTCGATCTTTCGACCGTGCCGCATCGGCGGGAACCTTTGGAAAGACGCGAAGACGTGCTGGAGGAATTCGACGCGAACGTCATCAAGCTTGAAAAGTTGTTAGCCGAATGCGACGAGAAAACGCTCGGCGAAGAATGGACCTTGCGCAACGGCGACCATATCATCCTGCGCCAACCGCGGGCGATCGCGCTCCGCACCTTCGGATTAAGCCACATGATCCATCACCGGGCGCAGCTCGGAGTTTATTTGCGGCTCCTCGATATTCCGGTGCCGGGTCTCTATGGTCCCTCGGCCGACGAGGGCAACTGAACTAAGACGCGACGAAAAGTCGCAGGGCATCGGCAAACTGCCGGTACTCTGCGACTTTTTTTCAGGACGAACGCTTTTTTATCTCCGGGCATAGCGCGAATGACTTGCTTTTTCGCCAAGCGGCAATACTTTCCATCTAGGTGTCCACATTCAGAACAAATCTGGCTTGAGGGAAACCATGGATCTACCTTTACAATTTGACGACCGTACCAGTCGGCTTTGTATTGTAACTTTTCTACAAAACTAGACCAGGATACGTCAGAGATGCTTTTCGCTAATTTACGATTACGCAACATACCTTTTGTGTTTAAGTCCTCTATACAGATCACATCGTGGTTTTTGATGATTTCTGTACTTAACTTATTTAGAAAATCGGTACGTTGATTCATCACTTTTTCGTGGAGTCTAGCGACTTTTCGCTTTTGTTTTTGGTAGTTCTCCGCATGAAAAAGGTCGATTCCCTTCTTTTTAGCCAGGAAGGCACGACGTGACAACTTACGCTGTTCTCGTTTCAGTTTCTTTTCCATCTGGGCAGTGAATCTATGGTTATCTTTCTTCTGACTATCCGATAGAATTGCAAAATCTGTGATACCTAAGTCAATACCAATCGCGGAATTCACTTTCGGTAGTTCATCGATTTCTTCCTCACACAGGATGGAGACGAAGAATTTTCCACTCGCATTTTTACGAAGGGTAGCATTAAGTATACGTCCTTTCGGTTCTCGGCTTTTAGCCAACTTTACGAATCCGAGTTTAGGTAGCTTCACGTAGTTTTCTTTGATTTCAATGCTTTGATTCACGTTCTTCGTAGTATAGCTTTGAACGGGATTCTTTTTACTTTTGAATTGAGGCCTTTTATTTTGTTTTTTGAAAAAACGAGAAAAAGAATCCGCTAAGTTTAAAAGAGAGGATTGGAGTGCGATGCTATCGACTTCTTTCAACCAACAAGTCTCAACGTCCTCCTTCATTTTGGGAAGCATAGCAGAACAAGAAGGGTAAGATAGACCTTTTCCTGTATTTGAATAAGCTGTATTCCACATATTTAGAAAGTGATTGTAGACAAATCTGGAACAACCGATAGTTTTAGCGATTAATATTTGCTGTTCTTGATTTGGATAGATCCGAAACTTATAAGCTTTATGTCGAGGCATGGCATTCACCTCACTTCTTATTCGTTTTAAGCTTAACATACGTCAGTTGATTAACATAGCTAAAGCTATGCCTCAACTGAAGCCGATTCATCTGCATGACAAAATTCACGAGTATTCTCGGCTAATTGATAAAAAACTCATTTCTCGTACTTAGCTAAGATTCTACCAACATAGTCTATGAAACCTTCCCGTACCTCAGAGGGTCCAACAATTTCACATTTATCTCCAAACTTGAGTAGTGTGTCATAGCCATATTCATTGTGTATGATTGGATACGTAGCCAAGCAAGTATTCCCTTCTACGCTTATTACATTTCCTTCGCCAAATCGTTCAATCACTTTATCCATTACGGATAAATCAATGCGGATCGTAACCTCAACCCAATCTTGATTCATCCAATCCATTCCATCCATAGGCAGCGGCGAGAAATTCCGTGACTCAAATGTTTCCCGCAAAACTTGCAACTTGCTCATGCGAGCCAATTTAAATATCCGATAGTCCATTTTTTCAACGCAGTAACCTTGCAAATACCAACTGCTTTCTTTAAAAACGACCCGATAAGGCTCGATCTTTCTGGAACTAATATGGCCTGCACTATCCACGTAATCAAAACTCAGATATCGCTCTTCATTTAAAGCTGTTTCCACGTGGCTAAGCAAAGAGCGCAATGATTCATTGCCCTGATTCAATGATAAATCGACAACAAACTTTCCTTCAGGGATCGAAGTTCCACCGTCATAAGCGATAGCGCTTAATTTCTCCAGCACATGGACAATATCCTTATGGTTGAAAAGCTGCTTGTAGCTCTTCAGACTGGTCACCAGCGCTTGAATATCCTGGTGTGTGAACAACTTTTTGTCAACTTTATACGATTTCATGAGACCAACGCCTCCCGATGCTCCTTGCTGGGTAAAGATGGGGAGCCCGGCAAACGTTAACGTATCAATATCGCGGTAGATGGTTCTTCTGCTAACTTCCAGCTTCTCAGCTAACTCTCGAGCATTAATGACCTCATATTCCAAGAGAATGACAATAATTGCAATCAAACGATCAATTTTCATGCCGCACCTCCACCTCAAGTATGCCACACAGGTGTCATATTTGACATGCTACGATAAACACGAATTCAAAATTAAACAAATCGGGAGGCAGTTAGAATGAACAATTTCAAAGTAGAAAGAAAAGAAGCTTTTCGAATTATCGGATTCAAAACCGCATTGACAGATGGGACAAGCATCCACTCGCCGCATTTTTCAAGTCAAAAAACAGCGTTTTTCAAAAGTATGATTGACAACGGGCAAATGGCGACGCTCCGTGCACTGGCAGAAAATCCGTATGGCTACGCTGCGGTGACCAAGGATCAAGAAACCGTGTTTTATTACTCGGGCGTCCAATCTTCACAGCCTTTGCCGGATCATGCCGGAGAAGTATGGTTTCCGGAAAGTGAGTATTTGATACTATCGGGCAGCGGCGGCTTGTCGCGTCTGGCCTTCGATCAGCTGGAGGACCAGGCTTTTGAAACCCTCTTAACCGATACGTTTGAGTGGGAATATTCCGGCGGACCTGTCGCGGAAATATTACTGAATGGAAATCCGGCAGACGCGGAAGTGGAAGTGTGGGTACCTGTACTGAAGCGAAAATGATCGGGATGCAAAGGGCCGCCCTAATGTGGGCGGCTTATTTTATGCCGACCGCACCCTGAGGATCTTTACCAAACGCTTCAGTCCCAAAGAAATTCATCGCCCATTACAAAGGCGTGCTGGAACGATTCAGAATAGTTCCCCATCAAACATGCTTTCTATGATCTCGGTTTCATCCTTATAAATCTTAAACATAAAGTACATCATACATGTTAACGAAAACAGAAGTAAATCGCGTGAAGCTTTCTCGTCCATAAAAAACGTTGCTCCAAAAGAAAAGGCATTCGGTTCAATGAGCGCAACCTTCTTTCCATCCACTTTCACTTCAATTTTGTGATCCCAATTCTCTTCGAACCGCAGCTTCTTCCCGTGTAACATGCCGTCCACACAGAAATAAAGAATGCTATTGACGGTGTTATCCTTAAGAATAAATTCCTCGCCATTTATTTGAAATCTGTAACTGGCGAAAATTAGCCGCCCCTCTTTGATGCCTAGAGCAGTTTGTTCTCCGTTTCGCTTTAAGACGAAGGTATTGCCTTTCTCATTTCCTGAAATGGATGTTTTCATGACTTCTGCGATCACATGATCCTCGTCGTCTAAAACGTTTACGTATTTTTTTTCGTTAAAAATAAACATATCTTGTATTTTAAAGGTTACCAAGTCTAGCACCTCTCCTAAGCTCAAGTCCTAACCTGAATTCCCACGCAGTTCATAAAAAAGCAGGTTAAATCCTTGTTGTACCAAGATATTTCCACACACACCGAATCCGATTACTCGGAGTTGTTCAGCTCCTATATCAAAAAGCAACTTTTCGGCCAGTACCGGACTGCCGCTTATTGCTTATGTTGAGTTCAACTAACCGATCACCTTTAAACCGATCACGGACAAAATAACGCCAAGTATGCAGCCGAGGCGGAGCCAGCCTTTGGACTCTTTAAAGAAGATCATGCCGACAATCGCGGCTCCGACCGTGCCGACGCCCGTCCAGACCGCGTAAGCGGTTGCCAGCGGGATCGTCTCCATTGCCCGCACAAGCAGTCGAAAGCTCATCACAAATCCGCCGATCAGAATCAAATTATTCTTCCAATTATTGTTTTGGGCAACGCGCTTTAAACCAATCACACCGATAATTTCCATTAACCCGGCTGAAATAAGCAGCAACCAGTCCATCATCCGTCACTCCCTTTGCTTGTCAGCTTTAATCCAATGATGCATGCCAGCAAAGTCAATATAAATACAATTCGCAACGGATGGATTGCCCCGCCCGACCAAATCATTTCTACGATGGTCGTGCCCACCGTCCCCATTCCGGCAAATACCGCATATGCCGTACCGATCGGCAGCACCTTCGCAGCCCGAATGACCAGATCAAAGCTGGCCAGCAGCGCTATGAGGACGACGAACGGCGGGATTTCATCATATTTGAACCCGCTGGCCCACACGACCTCGAGCAGCCCTCCCAGCACGACATAGCTCCAGGCTTTTGATTCACTCATGACCTTCCCCCTCCTGCTCATGTTCATGTTCCAAATACCAGTCCACGATGCAGTCGATATGATCCATAACCTCTCTGCTCAGCCCAAATACCTTGGCATCCTCGCCCCTATTTGGGCGAATCAGCGACCAATATTTAGAAATTAATTGCTCATCCTCCTTAAACCATTCCATCGACAGCTCAATAATGCGGGCAGCAAGCAGACGAGAAATTTCCGAGGATGGCGGCTCATGCAAGCTGGCCTTGACCATTCGAACAACCTTTGCCCATTCCATCGCCTGCGATTGATCGTCGCCTAAACCCGGCAATTGCTTAATGATTTCGACTTCAGACGCCGTGAAATTGTCAGGGAGAAACGATGATCTTGCAGAAGGCGGCGTCTGCATTGCCTTAATGAACAGAAAAATATCTTCCGGCTGCAGCTCCCCGTTCATCTCCAGCCCATACTGAGCCAATTGCAGCAGCTTTTCCATTTCATTCAGCCGTTTTCTTTCCGCTTCGATCGTCTTCAGCTCAAAGTCCAGATATACACGCAGACGCTGCTCCTTGGGATGCTCCTCGGCAGATAGCATATCCTTGATCGCCGCAAGCGTAAAACCTAATTCCTTGAGTGCTGTAATGTGCCTAAGCGTATTGATTTCTTCGTTTGAATAGTAACGGTAGCCGGACTCCGATATCTTGGCTGGCTTCAGCAAGCCGATTTCATCGTAATAGCGCAGCGCACGGATCGAAATATTCGTTTTCTTGGATAATTGGCCGATGCTGTACATGATCAATACCTCCTTCTTTTTAAATATAAGGTCTACCGTATACGTGAGAGTCAACTAAGAAGATCGGCGTCACTTCGTAAATCACCGCATGCCTGATCCATCAATTTTATCGACTTCAATATTCGCGATAAACAGCCTGATCCTTCAAGAGGATGATGAATGGTCGTCATCTTGTTCCAGAGTGATGTATCTAAAAAAATAATATGTCCTGCCTGCTTGAAGCTTTGTGTTAGTCCAAACCGTTCTGCTGGCTGTTTCGCTCCCAATCCAGTTGGTTGATGCGTTTTACATATTCGCTTGGATTGCAGCTATAATTCTTGCAAATGCCTTCGTGAAATTGCTGGATTGCTAATCCTTTGCGGTATTAAGGAGCAGGCTCCTCTACATTATATCCACCTATCATGAGAACTGAATGTTCAGGTTTAATAGATCGTTATATACAAACGCTTGACCTTAGGTCTGACCTAAAGTGTATCGTTGAGATATTCCGGGCATGATCAAACATGAAACAAGAAAAGCAAAAGGTTTCCTTCGTGGAAAAGCTTTAACAGCTTTGGAAAATGGAACTTTCTTAAAATGTTAATAGGGTTATCTTTCTTAGACCATAAACCGCAAGCTGGGGAATGTTATATTGCCGACGTTGTTGTCCATCCAGATCATCGAAGTAAGGGCGTCGGAAAGTAACATATTTTCTATGGAAGATTAGAAAGCTTCGTTTCTACGCAACCTTGGGTTTTAGTAAACCGTAAAGATTCATATAAATGTCCGCTACTTAAGCAAAAGGCTGCCGGTTCCGCCGGCAGCCTTGTTAAGCATACGTAAGTTTAACGTTTCATATGATCTACTTGTCATGCCGAGAATTATAAAGCCCATATATTTCTAAAGTTGATTAGACGATTACATCAAGTACCTTCCCGTGATCGACTGCTCCGCATGGATAATCTGCGAAGGTGTGCCCTCGAACACCACCTCGCCGCCTTTGCTGCCTCCGTCCGGTCCCATATCGATGATCCAGTCCGCTTGGCTGATCACTTCAAGGTTGTGCTCGATAACGATCACCGTATTGCCGGCATCCACGAGGCGGTTCATGATCTCCAGAAGGTGACCGATATCCGACATATGCAAGCCGGTCGTCGGTTCGTCCATCACATAGATGCTGCCCTTCTTGTGCAGCTCGCTGGCCAGCTTGATTCGCTGGCATTCTCCGCCTGAGAGCGTGCTGAGCGGCTGGCCGAGCGTAATATAGTTCAGACCTACATCGCTCATCGCCTGGAGTTTGCGAACAACCTCTTTTAGCTGGAAAAATTCCAATGCCTGCTCCACCGTCATCTCTAGCACTTCTGCAATGGACTTGCCGTTCAGCTTGTACGCAAGCACCTCTTCCTTGAATCGTTTGCCCCCGCATACTTCGCAGGGCATCTTCACGCTTTCGAAGAAGGAAAGGTCTGTATATACGACGCCCAGCCCTTGGCAGTTCTCGCAAGCTCCCTTGGAGTTGAAGCTGAATAAGCTTGGGCTCACCTTGTTCGCGGAAGCAAACGCTTTGCGCACATCATCCAGTATGCCCGTGTAGGTCGCGGGATTCGATCGCGTCGATACGCCTACCGCCGATTGATCGATGACGATCGCATCTGGATGCTGGCTGAGGAATACGTCGTTAATCAGCGTACTTTTGCCCGAGCCGGCGACTCCGGTAACGACCGTCAGCACTCCGGTTGGAATATCTACGCTCACGTTCTGCAAGTTGTGCAGCTTGGCATCTTTTATGGACAGCTTGCCGGACGGCTGCCTGCAATCATGTTTTAGCTGTAGTGGCCGCTTCATATGAGTGCCTGTCAATGTACCTGACTCCAACAGACCTTGGTAGCTTCCTTCATACACGATATTACCTCCGTGGTTGCCGGCGTAAGGCCCGACATCGACGATATGATCCGCTACCTTGATTACATCGGGATCATGCTCGACGACCAGCACGGTATTGCCCTTGTCGCGCAGCTTCAGAAGCAATTCATTTAACCGGTGTACATCACGGGGGTGCAGGCCAACGCTGGGTTCATCGAAGATGTAAGTGACATCGACCAGACTCCCGCTCAGGTGCTTTACCATCTTGACGCGCTGCGACTCGCCGCCGGATAAGGTATCGGTCTCACGGTCCAGCGTCAAGTAGTCAAGCCCGATATCCACCAGATGCTGCAGCCGCTCTATCAGCGATTTGACCATCGGCGAGGCGGCAGCATCGTCAATCTCCCGAATGACTCGGATGAGATGCCCGACCTCCATGGCGGACAGCTCCGCAATGTTGTGGCCGTTGATCCTGCAGCCCAGAGCGGCTTGACTCAGTCTTGCACCATGACAGCTGGAACATGGACCTTCAGAGATGTACGGCGCAACGGTTTGCTGCGTGCGTTCGGACTTCGTCTTCACGTCCTGCTTGATGTATTTGTTAGTGAACTTTTCGATGACGCCTTCCACGGTAATATTCGTTGCCTTCCCGGCGAAATCCATCTTCACTTTCCTTGCCTTGCCGTACAGCAGCTGCTCCAAGTCTTCATCCGAATAATCGCTGAGCTTCTTATCGGGATCAAAGGAACCCGATTGTACGAGCATGTTCCATTCCCAGCCTTTCACTGTATAGCCCGGCAGCATAATCGCCCCTTCATTGAGCGATTTGGACATGTCCACCGCCTTGCTCATGTCAACGCACATGCTGCGGCCGATCCCGTTACATTCGGGGCACATGCCTTGCGGATCGTTAAACGAGAACATATTCGCTCCTCCAACATAGGGCTGTCCTACTCGTGAAAAGAGAAGACGGAGAATGGGAGAAATATCGGTAATCGTGCCCATTGTGGAATGGGAGCCGCCGCCCAGCCGCTTCTGATCCACGATAACAGCCATGCTTAGGTTCTCGATTGCGTCCGCATCCGGCTGTGGATAGAGCGGCAGGAAAGTGCGCACGAACATGCTGAAGTTCTCGTTCAGCAAACGCGTGGATTCGGCGGCAATCGTATCGAAGACGATCGAGGACTTGCCGGACCCGGATACCCCGGTGAATATCGTGATCTTCCGCTTGGGAATGCGCAAGGATACGTTCTTGAGATTGTTCTCCCGCGCAGCCGAGATGATGATATATTCCTGATTCAATTCGCTCAAGGCTAACATCCTTTCGATCGTGTTCATTTCTAGTCAAAATTCAAATGGGAGATGATATATTTGCTTTATCTACAACTGACCCAAAAGACGTTGTCAGATCTTCCGAATTCGACATAAACCGGCTGCATACGCTATGCAGCCGGTTTATGCTGATTCGGATGAAACGAAGTGTAACGGTCGTTCCCGGCCTTTTATACTCAGGAAGGAGCCGCTTTGCACTCCAATGCGATTATTGTTGCAACATTTTTTCAAGCTCAACGACCCAACTGCTCCAACCATACTTGGCGCCTTCAAGTCCTTGGGCATTGGAGAAGCCGGTTTGTTCGAGATGAAGGTTCACCTTACCGTCCCCTAAGTCCTGCAGCGTCAAGGTGACCGTTTGCTTCTCTTGTCCGACGGCCCATTCATAGGACAACCGGTTTGGTTCGTCCACGATCAGGACTTCGCCATTGACGATTCCATCCCACCATTCGGACGGCTGGTGACGAAACTGAAAACGATGCCCTACTTCGGCCTTAAAATCATTTTCCGCGATCCACTTGGCAAGCTTGTTGGAATCGGTAATAGCGGACCATAGCTTCTCGATCGTTGTGGTGAACTGAAAATTCATAGATAATGATAAACTCATTCTTCTTCCTCCTCTAATAATTGCTTCAAGCGCACCATATTCGTACTCCAGTACTTGCTGTAGAAAGCCACCCAATCTTGAACTTCTTTGAGTGGAAAAGCGTTCAGCCTAAATCGCGTTTCTCTGCCGACTTTTCGGTCCAGTACCAGTCCGGCCTCTTTCAGGATTGTCAAATGCTTGGATACCGCTGTGCGGCCCATTTGAAACTGTGCCGTTAATTCATGAAGCGGTGTCTCCTCAGCCTCTGCCAACAATTGAATCAGTCGCCGCCTCGTTGGATCTGCAATCGCGTCGAACACATCCCGAAACTGGTTGTTCTCGCTCACAACAACCTCTCCTAAGTATTATTACCAATGGACAACCGTTAATTTCACCGCCTCTTTAAGGTATACGCTCTTTGAACGCAGCTCATCTGAGGTGAATGCTAGGGTTGTACAACTCCGCTCTCCACACCGAATGCTGGCAGTGCAATTGTAACTTATGTGATAAAATTATGACTAACTCTTAATAGGACACCATTTGGTGGCGATATGATTATAGGACACCGTTTAGTGTCATGTCAACAACACTTTTAAACTCTACATCAAATCTGTCAGTTGCATTACAAAGCAGATCTGCACACTAGCGAAAAATCTGGGTTTTCCTTATGTAATACTAGAACTTACATCGTTAAAACAAAAAAGCCGCCTAATAGGCGACTCATAGTTGAATTTAATCAATATATAAAAACACAGATAGCATAGACCAACAATATAGGGAACTTTTTTTCATATCGCTATGCCGATAAACTCATGAAATCAGAACAGCGCAATAGCTTAAAACAACATCAATGTCAGAAGCAAAAACTGTACAGAGCCAATAATCTCCATGATCCCAACTCTCATCGGTTTAAGTGATTTCCCGGCATACAGGAAGGTTTTTGCGAACGGATAAAAAAATGGCACGCACATCCATGGATACCCGCAGAGCAGCGGCAATATAAAGATCATCATATGAACCATTTTCGCATATACTGTCCAGCGTGTGTTTTTTCGTTCCCGAAAGACGGATTTGACGAAAAATACAGTACTCATAAAATACAAGAAATTGAACAATATCACGCCAGCAAGTCTTGCGTCGAATCCGCCGCCCCCCAGCATATAAGCGGCTGCACCCCCGGTGCAAAATAACAGAATTGCGCAAACATCGTTTAACAGGGCCCGTTCCTTCTTTTGAAGGACATGCCAACTGTTGATCAAAATCAGCAATATAAGGACAGGAGCAAACCCTAACAACCAGGGCTTTACTAGCAGTACGGGAACTAAGCATACGAACGCAAAGACGGCATATCCAATCCCCCAGGAAAGCCAAGTTTTTCGTTTCGCGGTCTTTTTTAAGGATTGCAGCAGCGGATAAGAAGATAAGTACAAAAACAGCCAGGCCAAAAACAAAGGGAGGTGCAGAAGTACCGGCTTGACTGCCATCATGCCGATGACATAAGGCAAAACGACCATCGCCCAGCCGCCATGCTCACGCGGAATGACCACGTTAGTCTTTTTCATTTGCACTTCCTCCCCCTTTTTGGGAATTCATGATCCTCTTAACCACCGATATAGGACATCCCGATTTTATTGAAGTTTTTGGCCGTATGCTCCGTACGCTCTTCCGAGTATCTGTCCCCTCTTTGTTCCCATGTCTTGCGAATCGCGGCAAGAAGCTCCTCATCCGAAGCGCCGCCTCGAAGCAGCGCCCGGAGATCGAAACCCTTTGATGCAAAGAGGCAAGTATACATCTTCCCGTCCGAAGACAAACGCACCCTGGTGCAGGATGAACAAAACGCCTCTGATACGGACGAAATAATTCCGACCTCTGCCTGTCCATCTTTATAGCGGAATCTCTTGGCAACTTCACCCGGATAACGGGGCTGAACCGGCACAAGGGCATCGGCCCCACCCAATCGTTCCCAAATTTCCTTTTTCGTGACAACCTTCTTAAGACTCCAGCCATTGGTATTACCCGCATCCATAAATTCAATAAAACAGAGCGTGATTCCCCTCTTTTTAAAATAATCCGCCATGGGGAGAATTTCCTGCTCATTAACGTCTTTTTGCACAACCATGTTTATTTTGACTTGAAGTCCGATCTCACTGGCAAGATCGATATTTCGGAGAATTGTATTGGACGTAACCCCCCTGCCGTTGATTCTGCCGAATAGATCCGGATCAAGGGCATCAAGGCTCACATTAATCCGCCGAAGCCCCGCGTCGTACAAGTTTTGTGCCTGCTGCCCGAGCAGCAGCCCATTTGTCGTGCAACCAATATCCTCGATGCCCCGGATGGATGACAGCATTCTGATCAGTTCCGGAAGCCCTCGTCTTAGGAGCGGTTCCCCTCCGGTCAGTCGGATTTTCCGAATGCCTAATGTTGCATACAATCCGGCCAAGCGGGTAATTTCTTCCCATGACAGCAGCTTCTCTTTGGGCATAAACGCATAATCGTCCCCGAAAAACTCTTTGGGCATGCAATAAGCGCAGCGGAAATTACAGCGGTCCGTCACCGAAATTCGCAGATCCCGCATCGGTCTTGCCAATTGGTCTACTATTGGATTCGCAGCCATTTCTCCCGCTTCCTTTCATACCACTTCTGCTGCAGTTCTAACCTTGTAGCTTCGCAGCGGAGTTAATCTTGTTGTCCCCCCTGCCGACTCGACTGTATGGCGTATGAGAGGTAATATCGCTAAAAGTGCCTACATAATTTATGATGTCTCCCGAATCGTCTTTTGCGGCATTGATCGTTAACAGCTCCAAATATTCCTCGCCGCTCTTTCTGCGGTTCCAGATTTCTCCCTGCCAGCTGCCATGTTCTTGAATTGCGGTCCACATATGGTTGTAAAATTCCGGAGATTGTCTGCCCGACTTCAATACGCTTGGATTTTTGCCAATGACCTCTTCTTTACTATAGCCCGTCAACTTGGTGAATGCAGGATTAACCGCGGTTATTTTCCCGGCTAGATCCGTTACCAAAATCCCTTGGCCCGTAGAGTTAAACACTTCGGAGGACACCGAAAGCTTATCCTGGTAATACATCCATACCACAATGACGAGACTGGCAAGGGCTATTTGCGACAAAGCCATAAATCCGATGGAATATTGACCTGTGATCGAATGAATAACAGAAAGCATAAGCGGAGGAAAGAAACCGCCAAGTCCTCCCATCATGGATACGACGCCATTCACGATGCCGGCCTGCTTGTTGAAATACAGCGGTACGAGCTTGAATATAATTCCGTTGCCAAGTCCGGCGCAGACGGCAATCGTCAGGCATCCGGCCGTATACAAGCCGATAGATGGCGAAAAAGCCAGCAGAATAGCGGCAATTGTAAGTCCGATAAAAACGCCCATCAACAAAAATAGCGGTTTGAATTTATCCGCAAGCCAGCCGCCGACAGGTCGCAAGCATGTCGCCACCACGATGAAGCCTGCGGTACGTATTCCCGCATCCACCTTCGCGAGCTCAAAATGCGACACCAGGAAGTTCGGCAGATAAACGGTAAAGGCTACAAATGAACCGAATGTGATAAAGTAAAACAGCGAGAAAAACCATAGTTTCTCATTTTTGTACACGCCTTTGATTTGTTCCATAATCGGCGTTTTGACCTTTGCTTCCTTGCGGTCGCCCAAAAAGACATTCAGCAAAACAAAAAACAAGAGCAAAATCAAATATAACTGAACGGTTCTTGACCAGCCAATTTGGTTGGCAATCACAGGCGCGGCAAAGGTGGTTATGGCTGTACCCACATTCCCCATGCCATATATACCGTTCACCAAACCCAGCTTTTCCTTGGCATAATATTTCGGCAACGAGGTTACGCCTACCGAAAACACGGCGCCGCCAATCCCGAGGAATAGACCTCCGATGACAAGATGAGTAAAGGATGAAGCCGTACTGATAAAATATACCGGAAAAAGAAGCAAGATAAAGCTGGCAATAAAAACAATCCTTGCCCCAATAACGTTTGCATAATACCCCAGAGGAATCCGCAGGATCGATCCCAACACGACAGGAATAGCGGTCAAAATTGCAAGCCGGTCTGCCGGAATGGAAATGTCCTCCTTAATAAACGGCAAGAGCGCGGATATGATGACCCACACCATAAAGCCAAGAACCAGATTCATTGTTTGCAGCGGCAGCTGCATTTTTTTGATCATCCCAATCACCTTTCTGCACTTAATGAATGGTTGTTACTTGATCCCCCATCACATATTCTAAGTGCGTACATTCACAAAGGTAATAGGGAAGTTCCCTGAACCTTATCAGGGAACTTCCCTAATATCAACTGCCGCTCCTCCCTCCTATAGGGAACCGATTAGAAGTCCAGAAGCTTTTTTTTGAGCGCGTATTCTACAAGATCCGGCCGGCTCTTCAAATTGAGCTTCTCCATGATCTTGGCTTTATGCGCCTCGACCGTCTTAACCGAAACGAACAGTTTCTCCGCAATTTCCTTGTTGCCGTATCCCTTGGCGATTAGCGGCAGAATTTCAATCTCCCGTTTGGACAAGCTGTTAAACGGATCATTGTTCGATCTCTCGTTGTCTTTCTTAATAAATTCGCGAACTAGTGAGGTTGCCATCTGCGGGTGGATGTAGGTTCCTCCTTTATATACCATGCGGATTGCCGAGAGAAGTTCTTCGTCGGGCGCATTTTTGAGCACGTAACCGGAGGCGCCGTTTTTGAGTACATGAAACAGGTAATCGTCATCGTCGTACATAGTAAGGATAAGAATTTTCGTTTCGGGGAAATCGCTGCTGATCTTGCCTGTCGCTATAAGTCCGCTCTCTCCGGGCGGCATGCTTAAATCCATCAACAGCAAATCCGGACGGTGTTTGGCCACCATGGCGTAGGCTTCGATGCCATCAGCCGCCGTGGCTACGACCTCCATGTCTTCCTGATAATTTAAAATCATCGAAAACCCGCTTCTGACGACGGCATGATCATCCGCAATAACAATTTTCATGGCGCATTCACCTCCCCTTGATTGAGCGGAATCCGGATCTGAATCGTTGTTCCCGATCCAGGAGCGGAGCGGAGAATAAACTGCCCGCTGACAAGCTCGACACGCTCCCTCATGCCATACAGACCCAATCCGGTACCTTGGGCTTCCCCATCGTTTATGTTAAATCCGAGCCCATAGTCCTTAACAGTCAGTTGAAGATTTCCTTCCTCCTCGCATAAACGTACATGAACTTCATCTGTGCCGGAATATTTCAAGGCATTCAGCACCGCTTCCTGGCAGACCCGGTATACTACGGTTTCAACCTCACTGTTGTAGCGGGCGGCTGCCAGCTCGGCTGAAAAATTGACCAGCAATCCGTAATTTTTCTCAATCCATTTAAAATGCGAGCGGAATGCCGCTTCAAGTCCCAGATCATCCAGTGCAGCAGGTCTGAGTTCTACCGACAAATGCCTTATATCGTCGAGCAGACGCGTTAAGGATACCTCGGTCTGATGCAGCTTCTTGAGCACGTCTTCCCCGACATTCATGTATTTAACGACGCGCAGATCAACAAGCGAGCTTAGTAGCTCCTGGGCTACGCTATCGTGCAGCTCGCGCGAGATCCGCTTGCGCTCGTCTTCCTGTGCCTTGATGACGTATTTCAGCATATTCGTACGCTGCAAAATCTCCTGGGTCTGCTGCTGCTTGGTCAGGTTGAGAAGCATTAGAACCCGGACACCCCGCGTTTCATCGATGGTATGGTAGCTGGCTGCATAGGGAACGTTCCCTTTTCCTCGGGTTTTAAGATACACTTGGAATGAAGAGAAGTCTCCCTTCGGGTAATCCAAATAACATTTGGTACAGGACATAAGCTCTTGTTCATCCGTATATCCCTCACAAACCTGACAAAAAGAACCATCGGCGCCGGAATGGATCCGTTCGATCAATTCAATGTCAAGGATTTCCTCTGCAGCCGGGTTCATGGCGACAATCGCCCCCTTCTCATCGATGAAGAAGATCGCCTCCATACTGTTCATATACATCTTTTTCAGCATTTCGCCTAATTGATTATCCGTCATTTGCTTCAAGGCTGCGCCACCACCTTGGCCAAAAAAGTTTCAAAATCCGTTCCGAGCTCTTTCTGAAATTGATTAAAGGCAGCTTCACCAAGCCGGTCCTTCTCGCGGTATCCTACCAGCAATACCCCCATCACCCGCATACCTTCCCACAAAGGCACGGCACCAAGGCTCTTCAGCTGCTCGGCGATAATAATCGGATAATTATATAAGTCTGAAGATTGAATATCCTTATTTACATTTTGAATGAGTATGGGCTTGCCGGTTTTAAATACCATCCCAGCGATCCCTTTACCGGAATGCAGGACGATACGTTTATAGCGCTCATTAATATTTCCCGAAGCATATTGCCAAGTTAATACAAAGCGGTCCTCAGCCGGCTGCACCAATGCCATGGACACGAAGTCGAATTGAAACCGGGCCCTAAGCTTGTCAATTTCATCTTGGTAATTGTTCGGCTGATCCTTCATCTTCATAACTCCTCTGATGTAGAAAAGAAGGCTACTTAAGCCTTCTCTTCTACGATTCATATTTTACGATGCTTTCTATACAGAATATATCTTCTCCCAACATAATTCAATGGAACACTCCACACATGTACAAGCCGGGTAAACGGCCACAAAGCAAAAATGCCGAAACCCGCAAGGATGTGGATTTTAAAAGACAGCGGTACATTAAGCATCAGCGAAGCGTCAGGACGCAAAAGAAAAAGGTTCCGGAACCAAACCGAAATCGTTTCCCGGTAATTGAAATCCGGCTGCGCAACATTCGTAACCAGCGTGCTGTACATTCCCATGATGACAATGAACAGCAGAAGGACATTAACAATCATGTCCGAAGCCGAGCTGAGCTGCCTTACATTCTTGATGGTGAACCGCCGGGATGTCAGTAATATCATGCCGCCCAGCGTTATAAATCCGAAGAAGCCGCCGATATATACAGCTCCGATATGATACATATGATCGCTGACTCCCAATGTTTCCATCCATGATTGAGGGATGGCCAGTCCCGCCGCATGGCCTCCGATGACCGGGATGATGCCCAGATGGAACATCAGGCTTCCCGCCTTAAGCCTTTTTTTCTCAATAAACTCACTGGATTTTGCAGTCCAATGAAATTGGTCCGTCCGGTAACGGTAAATATGGCCGACAATAAAAACCACCATACACATATACGGGAAAATAACCCATAAAAACTGATCAATCATGCTCATGCGCTTCAGCCTCCTGAATGATGCAGGCTTTAAATGTACTGCGAAGTCCTTGGATCAGATAAAAATAAGGGCTGTTGGCTTTTTCTAGAGCCTGCAACAGATGATAAGTCCCGTCCTCCATGACGGCGATCATCAGCTTTAGGCTTTCCGCCGCTTCTTTCTCATGCCCTTGCCAATCCGCCGCATACAAAAATTCACACATGAGCGGCAAATAATCCGACAGCTCAGAGCTTGCGATTTCCAGACCAAAAAGCTGATACGTTTCTTTAAGTCTGGCCAGCATCTGTCCCCGTTCCTTGCTATCTTCAAATTTGTAAAAAGTCATATATAAGGTGCTTTTTTTCTGAAAATCGAAGGTTTGAACGTACATCTCTTCAATCTGTTCCATACTGTATTCATGCATGGCATTCCAATATGTTTTCACAGATTCATAGGCAGGATGGGAGGACCCCAGAGCTTTCTCGATAACGGACGGATGAAAGTCCAGTTTTTCCGGATAGGTAAGCTGCTGGGCGAAAAAGCCAAACACATCTTTAAAATCATGCAGCCTTCCAAGATTAATCACGCCAGATCCCCCCATAGAAGTTTTCTTCGTATAATTCCTTGCCCGTTTTGCCTTGCGGGCTGGCCGGACCGCAGCCGCTGCAACCTGTGCCGAATCCTTCCAAACCCTGTGAGCGGTAAACGTCCATATGGCTTTCCTTATGCGATGTCGGGATGACAAACCGGTCATCATATTTCGCGATGGCCAGAAGACGGTACATTTGCTTGATCTGTTGAGAATTCAGACCGACGCGCGCCAGACGTTGCTCATCAAATTCGGTTCCTGCCGACAGGGAGCGCATATACGAGCGCATCATAGCCATTTTTTGCAATGCTTCTTTCACCGTAACGGTGTCTCCCGCCGTCAGCAGATTGGCCAAAAATTGGATCGGTGTGCGCATTTCTTCAATGGCCGGGAAGATCATATCCGGGTTCGCGATGGAATCCTTGCCTTCGAAATAGTTCATGATCGGGCTAAGCGGCGGAACATACCAGACCATCGGCAGGGTCCGGTATTCCGGATGAAGCGGGAAGGCAAGTTTATATTCAATCGCGAGCTTGTATACCGGAGAGTTCTGAGCTGCCTCAATCCACTCTTCGGTTAAGCCATCTTTCCGCGCCTGCTCGATTACAGCCGGATCATGCGGATCTAGAAAGAGGCTGCATTGTGCCTCGTATAGATCTTTCTCATTCGGTGTCGATGCTGCTTCGAGCACCCGGTCCGCATCGTACAGCAAGACGCCCAGATACCGGATGCGCCCCGTGCAGGTTTCAGAACATACGGTCGGCAAACCCGCTTCGATTCTTGGAAAGCAGAAGGTGCATTTTTCCGCCTTGTTCGTTTTCCAGTTGAAATATACCTTTTTGTAAGGGCAGCCGGTCATGCAATACCGCCAGCCGCGGCAGGCTTCCTGATCCACCAGGACAATCCCATCCTCGTCTCGCTTGTACATAGCGCCAGAGGGACAGGATGCCACGCAGCTTGGGTTCAGACAGTGCTCGCAAAGACGGGGCAAATACATCATGAACGCCTGCTCGAAGTTAAACTTGATCTCTTCCTCAATCTTCTCAATATTTGGATCTTTGGGACCCGTTACATGCGCACCTGCAAGATCATCCTCCCAGTTTGGGCCCCATTCCAGATTCATCGTATCGCCGGTTACGGCTGATTTTGGGCGGGCTACAGGCTGATGTTTTTTCTCTCCGGAATTCGTCAGATGCTCATAGTTATAGGTCCACGGCTCATAGTAATCTTTCATTTCAGGCATGTCGGGATTGTAGAAAATTTTGCCGAGCGCGATCTTGGACAGCTTGCTGCCGGACTTCAGCTGCAGCTTTCCTTTTTTTAGCGTCCAGCCTCCTTTGTATTTCTCCTGATCCTCCCACCGGACGGGATACCCGATCCCTGGTTTTGTTTCCACGTTGTTGAACCACATGTATTCCGCTCCAGGGCGATTCGTCCATGTACTCTTGCAGGTTACGCTGCATGTGTGGCAGCCGATGCATTTATCCAAATTCATTACCATGGCGACTTGCGCTTTAATCTTCAAGCCAATCCACCTCTTTCATTTTGCGGACAGCCACGTACACATCCCGTTGGTTGCCGATCGGTCCGTAGTAATTAAATCCATAGCTGAGCTGCGCATATCCTCCGACCATTTGCGTCGGCTTCACATGTATCCTCGTCGGTGCGTTGTGGCTGCCGCCGCGATCCTTTGTAATTTCCGAACCCGGTACATTGATGTGTTTGTCCTGGGCGTGGTACATGTACATCGTGCCTTTGGGCATCCGGTGGCTGACGACGGCGCGGGCAGTGACAACCCCATTACGGTTGTATACTTCGAGCCAGTCGTTATCTTGTATATCGTTAGCCGCCGCGTCATCGTTGTTGAGCCATACGGTGGGTCCTCCGCGGAACAAAGTCAGCATGTGCAGGTTATCCTGGTATGTGCTGTCAATGTTCCATTTGCCATGCGGCGTAAGATATCGGAGCACAAGCGCGTCCTTGCCTCCGGTAATTTGCTTGTCGCGCGGTCCGAATACCATCGGCGGCAGGGTTGGTTTGTACACTGGCAGTGCTTCGCCAAACTGCAGGAAAATTTCATGATCGATATAGAAATGCTGTCTCCCGGTCAGCGTCCGGAAAGGAACGAGCCGTTCGATGTTTGTTGTAAAGGGAGAATATCTTCTCCCCATTTTGTTGGAGCCGGTGAACACCGGGGTTGGAATGACCTCCCGCGGCTGGGCCGTGATGCTCTGGAATGTAATACGCTCAGCCGCGCGGTCTGCGGAAATATCCTTCAGTTCTACACCGGTATCCTGCTCCGCAGATTCCCATGCCCGCTGAGATACCTTTCCATTTGTTGCCGAAGAGATATTCAAAATGGCATCTGCCGCATTTCTGGCAGTGCGAAGCTTGGGCAGTCCATTTTTAATCGTATCATCTTCATAAGTCCCGTTTATGCGCTTCAGCTCTTCATATTCTTCAGCAACCGAGAAGCTGACGCCATGGGCTCCGATTTTCCCCGTAGCTAAATTGGGGCCAAGCGTGATGAATTTCTCATAGATTTTCGTAAAGTCGCGCTCGACAACCGTCAGATTCGGCATCGTTTTGCCGGGAATGGCTGCAATTTCGCCTTTACGCCAGTCCTTCACCTCGCCATAAGGCTGTGCAATTTCATTGACCGAGTCATGGGTAAGCGGTGTGCTGACAAGGTCTTTATACACCCCAGGCAAATAGGTTTCTGCCATTTCCGAGAAGGTCTGGGCAATCGTTCTATAAATATCCCAGTCCGAGCGTGATTCCCAGAGCGGATCCACCGCCGGATTAAACGGGTGGACGAATGGATGCATATCCGTTGAAGACAGATCCGTCTTTTCATACCAGGTGGCCGCCGGCAAAACTACATCGGCATACATCGGAGTGGCCGTCATCCGGAAGTCCAGGGCAACGAGCAGATCCAGTTTGCCTTCCACATCCTCGCGCCAGACCATTTCCTCCGGCTTTTCATCTTCATTGGGCGTCGAAAGCAGGCTATCCGCTGCGCCCAGCAAGTGCTTCATAAAGTATTCCTGTCCCTTGGCCGAGCTTGAGATCAAGTTCGAACGCCATACAAAAAGCGAACGCGGATAGTTCTCCGGCGCATCCGGATCTTCGGCCGCAAATCTGGTTTCTCCAGAGACAATTTGCTCCAGCGAATGTTTCACAATGTCTTCATTCGCGGTTTTTCCCTGCTTCGCTGCTTCCTCCGCAAACGTCAAGCTATTTTTGTTAAACTGCGGATAGGACGGAAGCCAGCCCAGTCTGGCGGCAAGCACATTATAATCGGCGGGGTGCTTGTAGCGGATATCCCCGCTCGTTGGCGATTTCAAGGAATCGGCGCCCATTTCTTCATATTTCCACTGATCGGTGGCGAAGTAGAAGAACGAGGTCGCGTTTTGCTGGCGAGGCGGCCCCTGCCAATCCTTGGCAAAAGCGACCGTAGACCAGCCCTCGATCGGGCGGCATTTCTCCTGCCCCACATAATGCGCCCAGCCTCCGCCGTTTACGCCTTGTGAAGCCGTCAGAATGACCAGATTCAAAATGGACCGATAGATGGTATCGCTATTGAACCAGTGGTTAATCCCTGCGCCCATGATAATCATGGAGCGTCCACCGGTATCCAGGGAATTTTGAGCAAATTCCCGGGCAATCTGAATCACGACCGATGCTTTCACGCCGGTTATTTGTTCCTGCCAAGCAGGCGTGTAGTGAGAGTTAGCATCTTCATATCCTGCTGATTCAGCCCCGCTTCCCGCGCGACCGATGCCATATTGGCTCAACATCAGATCATAGACGGTCACCGCTAAACGCTCCGTTCCATCGGACAGCTTTATCTTTTTCGCGGGAATTTTGCGTTCGAACGTACCGTTGGCGTTGTTATCGAAAAAAGGGAAGCAAATCGTCTGCCATTCAGCCTCGTGAGTTTCCACAGACAACGCGGGGTCGATACGGGAACCGTCTTCACGTTTGAGAATCAGGTTCCACTTCCGATCCTGCTCCCAGCGCTGGCCCATCGTCCCGTTCGGAGCCAGGATCTCATCGGTCGTTTCATCTATAATTACCGGCTTCCACTCGGCATGCTGCGAAGTATCTCCAAGGTCGCTCGCCCGCAGGAAACGGCCTGCCTTATACCCTCTCTCATGCTCATCCAGCAGAAGGAGGAAGGGCATATCGGTATATTGTTTGGCGTAATTCAGGAACAACGACTCCTGACGCTCATGGTAAAATTCTTTTAAAATGACATGCGTCATCGCCTGGGCAATTGCCGCGTCCGTACCCGGATTCGGAGCCAGCCAATTGTCGGCGAACTTCACATTTTCAGCATAGTCCGGCGCGACCGACACTACCTTGGTACCCTTGTAGCGCACTTCAGTCATGAAATGAGCATCCGGTGTCCGGGTTAAAGGGACATTCGAACCCCACATAATGAGGTAACCGGCATTGTACCAATCGCTTGATTCCGGAACGTCGGTCTGCTCGCCCCAGATTTGCGGAGATGCTGGCGGCAAATCGGCGTACCAATCGTAAAAGCTGAGCATCTCGCCCCCAAGCAGGGAAATAAATCTTGCCCCCGAAGCGTAGCTGATCATCGACATGGCCGGAATCGGCGTGAATCCGGCAATCCGGTCAGGTCCGTATTTGCGGATCGTATATATTAACTGGGCGGAGATCAGCTTCGTCGCTTCTTGCCAGGTTACGCGTACATGACCGCCTTTTCCGCGGGCTTGTTTATAAGATTTGGATTTTTCCGGGTCTTCAACAATGCTGGCCCAGGCAGCGACCGGATCGCTTTGTTCGTTTAACGCCTGATTCCACATCTTCCATAACCGGCCGCGCATATAAGGATATTTCACACGAAGCGGGCTGTACTCGTACCATGAGAACGAAGCCCCCCTCGGACATCCTCGTGGTTCGAATTCCGGCATGTCCGGTCCGCATGAAGGGTAATCAATCTGCTGATTTTCCCAGGTAATGATTCCGTTTTTGACGAATACCTTCCAGCTGCAGGAGCCTGTGCAATTCACGCCATGTGTAGTCCGCACGACCTTGTCATGAGACCAGCGTTTGCGGTACATGTCCTCCCATTCCCTGCTTTTTTCTTCTAGCACGGACCAGTTGCCTGAATAGCTCTCCAATCTTTTAAAGAACTTCAGTCCTGATTTTCGTTTCATTGGATAGTTCAACTCCTTTGCGAGAACAACAATGATTGGGGAATCAATTGTGTCTACCATTCGTCTGTCTTTATTATGAGTACCGCGTTAATCCGTTCCAATTAGGGAAACTCCTATATCCCCGCGAGAATTCCCTTGGTTCTGTGTTTGAGATACCAAACAGCCCCTCTCCGTGTAAAGGAAAGGGGCTGTTGCAACGTATAGCGGAAGTTACAAATGGTTTCTGGTATAAAAAAGCAACCAAACAGTCATTACTGATTGGTTGCTTTCGACATAGACCGATTTCCCTTAATTGAGAAAGTTCGATTTTTTCGTATCAACTATCCTGCATAAAGGAATCGTTTAGATTAACTTATACTCCTTAAGCAGCTGCATGATTCTGGTACGGGAAATCTTTTCTAGGCCTGTCATCGCAGCTAGTTGCACTGTTGGAGGCAGCTCCATCTCGGTTAGTTTCTTACCGTCCATCATCTTGGCTGTGGAATCCATCAATACACGGACGTCATAGGCGGATCCAAATACTTCAGGCACGCCCCGATCAACGTCAAGCAGCGTGTACACAGCTTCCATAGCTGTACGTACCGAATACTCTGTAGTGAACACCGTGTCTCGCGGTGTTTCGGCAAAGTTGCCGATAAAGGCGGCATTGACGCAACCATCAGGGACTACATTCGGACGGTCTCCCGCAGCTCTTGGCATGAAGTACGAGGTTACATAAGGCATCATGCAAGGAACACAGTTCGCGGAATTTACCGCTAGTTCATGAATCTCTGCTTCCGGTACGCCCATGTGATAGAGCCATTCTTCCGTGATCTCAATACCCGTGCAGTCCTTCATAGGTTTCTTGATGTAGTCACCCGGCACGTCGCAGTACAAGCTGTATACCCATACGACGAGCTGGTCTTTCGGCTGGGATTTGAAGTGAGGCTGACGGTTCAGCGTAAAGCTCATCAGCCATTTCGAATCTTTTACCGTCACGATACCGCCGGTAACGACCTTGCCGCTAAATGGATCGCGCTTGCAGATCTTCTCGATATAAGGCGGAATGCGGCCATCCAGCGTTGTAATGGTGGCAGATTCCCAATTGCTTTCCGCAATGTTGCCGCAGAATTTATCCGGACGGCCAAATGCAGGATCTTGTTCCGCGATCTTCTTCCAAAGCTCCCAGCTTCCCCCGAGGGATGTGTTCATAACTGCAGGAGTATTGTTGTCGCCTAAAGAGGAGCATTCGGTATTGCTGCCATTGGTGATGAATACCAAATCATTTTCAGTCAGGTCAATATGTTTTTCTTGTCCTTTTTGAACATAAACCAGCTTTTTGGCAACTTTCTTGTTCTCCGTAATGTCAAACTCGACATTGGTTACGGTCGTTGCGTATTGGAAGGTAACACCATGGCTTTTCAAATACTCGAGTAGTGGCAGCGCAAGGGATTCGTACTGATTGTATTTGGTGAATTTCAACGCCGAGAAATCTGGCAATCCGCCGATATGATGGATGAATCTAGCGATATATCTGCGCATTTCCATCGCGCTGTGCCATGGTTCAAACGCAAACATCGTCTGCCAGTAAAGCCAGAAATTCGAGTTGAAGAAATCTTCCGAAAAGACATCTGTAATCTTCATATCTTCAAGAGCTTCTTCTGGAGTAAAGAACAACTTGATGATTTCCATCGAAGCGGATTGACTAAGTGTGAATTTGCCATCGGTATGTGCATCCTCACCACGATTGAGGATAGCACGCTGCAAGGAGTAGTTAGGATCCTCCTTGTTGAGCCAGTAAAATTCATCTAATACCGATGCCCCCTCCGTTTCCAAGGAAGGAATAGAGCGGAATAGATCCCAAAGGCATTCGAAATGGTTCTCCATTTCACGGCCACCGCGGATAATGAATCCTCGTCCGTCATCATAGATGCCGTCCAATCCGCCGCCGGAGATATCGAGTTCCTCCAAAATATGAATGTTTTCCCCTTTCATCTGGCCATCGCGTATCAGGAATGCGGCTGCGGACAGTGATGCTAGGCCAGCGCCGATTAGATAGGCGGATTTTTGATCAACACCGTGTGGTTTCTTCGGACGGGCAAAAGCTTCGTAGTTTCCATTGCTGTAATACATCATAACAACCTCCTTTAATGTTCCTGACACTTAACTGTATTGGAATATAAGTGTTCCTGACACCTTTACTGTATAGGAACATAAATGGAATAAAAATAGACAGTAAAAGCCCTATGTACAAAATTTCAACATTTGTTGTCATGTGTCTAATAAATCAACGACAAAAAGCCGCAAGCAGCATGTCTTATCAAAGGCATACCGCTTGCGGGTCGGAATTATTTTATATAGCTACACGGCGCTCGACTGGATCTGCTGAACCAGCAGCTCAGTAAAATGTGCAGCATGCTTGGCAACGTCATCCAGATTATCATCGAAGCTGTCGGCCGTATCGCCACCGTGTCCGGTAATATCCGATACCGCCTTGATGGCTAACACCGGAATGCCATATTGGGCAGCAGCTTGCACGATCGCCAGCCCTTCCATGTCCGATACCTTGACGGAAGGAAAGGTCGATTTAATCCATTCGACTCGTTCCGATTCGCTCATGAATGAATCCAGCGTCAGTACTAATCCGAAATCCAGGGAATACGGCAGCTTATCTGCTACTGCAGCAGCTTGTCTGGCTACATCCACCCATTCCTCGTCCAAATCATATTTCACCGGCATTTGCGGAACCTGACCATGCTCATATCCAAAGCAGGTCGCATCGACATCGCCATACCTGTACTGTGTAGCGACAACGACATCGCCAACCTTTAATCCATCGGCAAATGCACCGGAGGAACCTGAATTGATGATTAAATCCGGTTTATAACGTTCGATAAGCAGCGTAACCGCAACAGCTGCATTGACTTTGCCGATACCGCTTTCCACCAAAATTATAGGCTGATCCCGGTAAATTGCTTCTTCAACGATGACCTTGCCCACCTGTGACCTTGCCTGTATTCGGGATTCACTGCGAAACGGAGCCATTTCCTCCGCCATTGCAGCTATAATTGCAATTCTCATAGTTAGCCTCTCTATTCTTCCAGGAATGAAACCGGCTTATTTACGGGCACTTTCGTGCCGCCGAATTCTTGTTCTATATATTTTTGCGTATCGTCGTTATGATACAATTCACCTAATTTCAAGATGCCAGGATCGTCCTTTTTATCAGAGGTGGTCACAAGCACGTTGATACTGCTTTTTGTGTCGACGGATACTTCCTCATGGAACAAGGAGTCCTTCAATACGTTTAATCCGCCTTCCATTGCGACCGTATTACCGATCAACACCAGATCCACGTCTTGGATCACGCGCGGACCGGTCGTGTCGTCGATCAACTTGAATTTTAGATGTTTGGGATTGTCGGCGATATCGTTAACCGAACCTGTTCCCTCATTGAAACCATCTTTTAACTTGATGAGTCCGGCTACCTGCAACAGTTTTAATCCTCTGGCCGTATTAGCCGGATTATCTGCCAATGCGACGAGAGCGCCATCCGGGACATCATTCATGTTCTTGATCTTCTGAGAATAAATCCCCATCGGCTCCAGATACGTGGTCGCTACCGCTACAAGATTAGCATTGCTTTCTTTATTGTAGCTGACCAAATAACCCCAGGATTGGAAGGCGTTCACGTCAACTTCTCCCTCTTTGGTTGCGTTATTTGTAACGACACCGCCATCGATCTCCTTGACTTCAATATTGAGCTTGGCATCCTTGGCCGCCTGAGATTGCGCGATATGCTTCCAAATCTGGGCGTCGGAACCCATGGAACCGATAACGATTTTCTCACCGTCGCCCGCTGCTTTGCTGCCACAGCCTGCGGCCGCTAGTAGTAATGTCAATCCAAGCGCTAATCCGCTCAACGTTTTTTTTATATTCATATGCCTTCGCCCCCCCTGGATGAAAAAAATATCATTACCCTAATGCATCGTCATGCCGCCGGTTACATTAATGGCCTGTCCTGTCATATATGAAGATAATGGGCTAGCCAGAAATAACACGACATTCGCAACATCTTGAACCTCGGCGGTCCTTCCCAGCGGAACCTGAGAACAATCCTCTGCATAGATCTCCTCTGCGGTCATCCCGCGGATTAATCCGCCTTCAATACGTTCTCGATGCTTCATCGGCGTCTCCACAATACCTGGACATACCGCATTGACCAGAATGTTATGCCGCGCCAGTTCAATCGCCATGACTTTAGTTAACCCTAGAACAGCATGTTTGGACGCGCAGTATCCGCCCATGGCCCGATATCCGTTTTTTCCGGCCTGTGATGCCATTTGAATGATTCTGCCCGGTTTCCCGGCTTCGACCATCTTCTTCGCAAATATTTTGGATACCAGATATAGCCCGGTGGAATTGATGGAGAATACCTTTTCCCAATCTTCCAGCCTGCTGTCAATCACATAATCCATCGTGGAAATGCCTGCGCAATTTACAACGATATCCGGAACCCCTGACTGCTCCAACAGGATATCTGACCAGCGATAGATATCCTCCGGTCGGGACAAGTCCAGTCTAGACTCATATAACCGACCGTCAATATCCTTATAATCATCTGTATACGCGAGATCGGCTGAGATAACCTTAGCCCCGCCCTCCAGCAATATTTGCACGATACCTTGTCCGATGCCTGAATTTCCGCCAGTTACAACCGCCGTTAGATGCGATAAATCAAGCGTAATCATCACGAATTACAATACCCTTTCAAATGGATCTCTGCTGATTCCGGCACCCAGTACAATCTTCGCGTATTCTTGCGCCGAGAACAGCGAATGATCCTTGTAATTGCCGCATTCCAACGCAGATACAGCCGGAACCTCCGTCGTTTCCAATACGCGCTGGAGCGTTCTTTCCAATGCGGATGCGATTTCTTCCGGTTCATGCTCATTCCAGAGAATCAAATAATACCCCGTTCTGCACCCCATAGGCGAAATATCGATGATTCCTTGAATCTCATCCCTCATATATGTAGCCAACAGATGTTCAAGAGTATGAAGCGCAGCCGTCGGAATTGCATCTTTGTTCGGTTGCAGGAAGCGCAGGTCGTATTTTTGCACGGTGCTGCCTTTCTCGTCATGCTCGATCCCTGCCGCTCTGACATAAGGAGCCTTTACGATCGTGTGGTCCAATTGGAAACTTTCTACTTTTGCCATTGTACTTCAGTCCTTTTTTATAGTTTTGTATATTTATTTCAGTACGTACCCGGAGGCAGATACTGCATAAACCGTTGCAGGCTTGATGTTAATGCGTTGCCTTCTTGGTAAAATAATCACCGATGAATTGGCACGCAAACACCAGAATCAGGATCAAAATGGTTGCTACAAGCGTGATATCCGTCTGGAATCGGTTATACCCCTTATTAATAGCCAGACTGCCTAATCCTCCCGAGCCAATAGCGCCCGCCATCGTCGTCAGTCCGATCAGGTTAATGACCGTAACCGAAGAAGCGCGGATAATTCCTGCCAAGCCCTCCTTCAGATAAACACGGAAAATAATCTCAATCGGCCCCGAACCCATGGATTGAGCCGCTTCAATTATCCCGGGATCCACCTCTATCAGCGCATTTTGTATTTGTCTGGCATAGAAAGGTACGATTCCGATTACCAAAGGCACTATAGCTGCATGCATGCCGATCGATGTCCCTACGATTAGACGGGTAAGCGGAACGACAACGGCGATGAGAATGATAAACGGAATGGATCTGAACAGGTTAATGATTTTTTCCACGACACTATAAATCAGCCTGTTCTCCAAAATACCTCCCTTATCTACCACAACTAGGGTAACGCCAAACAATATGCCGAATAACACGGAAAATAATGAGGTCACCGCCACCATATAAATCGTTTCATAGATGCTCAAGAGTATATCCTCTCTTAAACTCCATATATTCGGGAAATATTTCATGAAAAAATCGCTCATACCGGATCACCTGCTTTACTGTTCTGTAACAGACGGGAGTCGATCATCTCGACGGTCAAGTTAACCGCCTGCAAATACTGCAGAGCTGCTTCCAAATCGCTGGCGGCGCCCGACATGACAACGATCAAATTGCCGATCGGCGTCTGTTGTAAAATTTCCACATTCGCGAATAAAAGATTGGTCGTCACCCGATAACGCGCGGTAAGCGCTGAAATAACCGGCTCGCTTGTACTATCGCCAATATAAGAAATCTTGCACAAGATATCATTATCCTTCAGATGGACCAATGACGGATGCAGCGCGAGCTTTTCCAGCGTCTGCTCAACATGAGTCGCCGTATTGATAAAATCGCGGGTTAGCGCATTTTGCGGATTGCTGAAGATGGAGACGATATCACCTTGCTCGATAATCCGACCGGCTTCCATTACTGCTACTTTGTTGCATATTTCTTTCACCACCTGCATTTCATGCGTAATAATAACGATTGTCAAGCCGAGGTCTTGATTCAATTTCTTCAACAATTTCAGGATGGATAACGTTGTTTTGGGGTCCAGAGCGCTGGTTGCTTCGTCGCATAAGAGTATCTCCGGGTCATTCGCCAGCGCTCTGGCAATGGCTACCCTCTGCTTCTGTCCACCCGATAATTGAGAAGGATAAGCTTCCCGCTTATCCGATAATCCTACTAACTCAAGCAAATCATTGACCTTCCGGGCTCTTTCGCGCTTGGAAAGTTTGGAGCTTTTTAAAGGGTAATCCACATTATCAAAGATCGTTCTGGAACTCATCAGGTTAAAATGTTGGAAGATCATGCCGATCTTCTTTCTAGCCGCGCGCAGCTCTTTGGAATTCAAGGACAGTAAATCCTGTCCGTTCACTTCAACACTTCCCGATGTAGGTCGCTGCAGCAGGTTAATGACGCGAACCAAAGTACTCTTCCCGGCCCCGCTGTAGCCTACAATGCCATATACATCACCAGCATCAACCTGCAGATTGACATCCCGAACGGCTGGCACCGGCTGAGAGCCAGATTCAAAAGTAACATTAATATTAGATAGAGAAATCATAATGCCCAACCCTTCCTATTACTTCGATGTACTCAGATCTCCATAAAATTCATTTCAGTTATTGTACATCAGAATAGTCGGAATTGAAACTAAAATTTTTTATTAGGGATTCCGCCAACATTTTAACGAAGCGCGGTGCGGCGTTAGCATGCTGGCGGTCTCGGTATTAATGACACAAACATTACCTTAAAATCGGTTTCGCACGCTTCGCGAGCTCAAAGATGCAATTATAAAAACAGGCTCAAGCACTTGACTTGAGCCTGTAATTTATAACTCCCACGTGGTTTCGAGCATTTGCGTGGATTTGATTAACATGTTTGTATAGGCATCCCGGTTTTTCTCATTATGGAGGTCAGAAGTATGAAATTGCTCGATCTTATTCCCGCCTTTCATAACTAAAATATCGTTGCAAAGTCCGGATATAAGCGAGAGGTCATGGGTGATGAACAGAAGAGATACCCCTTGTTCCTTCTGGATGGACTTCAGTAGATCGATCACCCGCTGTTGCAGTACGATATCAAGGCCCGAAACTATTTCATCGCAAATCAATAGATTAGGTTTAATCAATAGTGCTTTAGCTAGGCACGCCCTTTGATACTGCCCTCCGCTTAATTTACCCGGGCGTTTTCTAAGCAGGTCCTCGCGAAGACCCACCTTGTCTAAATACTCTAGAATTCTGTGTTTGCGCTCCAATCTATTCAAGTTGGTAAAGTTAACTAACGGTTCTTCCAAACACTGAAACAAGCTCATCGCCGGGTTCAATATTGATGCCGTATTTTGAAACACAATCTGAATATCCCGATACCATTCTTTGTATGATTTGCTTCTTTTGCTGGGTAAGCTTCGTCCGTTAAACATAATTTGACCCGATGTCGGTTGTTGTAATGCCATAATCAACTGAGCAAGCGTTGATTTACCGCTGCCACTCTCGCCTATAATGGCCAGAGAGCCTCCATTTTCGATCTCGAAGCTAATGTCGTTCAGAATTTGCCTTCCATTAATTTCTTTGAACAGCTGTAGAACTTGAAGCACGGGGGCTAACACCTCCTTTGCTCAGGAACCTCTGAGATCGATACCTGCATAATTGCTGGGTATATTCATGCTCAGGCTGCCTTAATACCCTTTCGGTGCTTCCCTGCTCGATTATTTTTCCATCACGCATTACACCGATCGTATCCGCGAGATAACTCGCAAGGAGTACATCATGCGTAATAAACAGCATACTCATGTGTAGATCCGATATGAGATGATGCAATAAAGATATGACTTCCGCTTGTGTCGTGACATCAAGTGCACTCGTAGGCTCATCGGCTATGACGACTTCAGGCTTTAAACAAAGCGCCATCGCGATCATTACACGTTGATTCATTCCGCCGCTTAGCTCATGAGAATAACTTTTCATGACATGAGCCGAATCTTTCAAAAGAACTTGTCCCAGCATCTTTTCCGCTTGTTTTTCCGCCTCATGCCTCGAAATCGGTAAATGACTGCGCATCAGATCACTGAATTGCCTGCCGATCGGGATCGACGGATGCAATGCTTGTTCAGGATGCTGAAAAATGGCACCTATACGTTTCCCCCTGATTTTTCGCCAGTCCTTTTCAGTTAGACGATTCAGTTTATAGCCTCGTAACATGATGTCACCTGTCATGTGCAGATCAGCGGGAAGCATCCCTAAAATAGCTTTACTTGTTAATGTTTTACCGCTTCCGCTCTCCCCTAATAAGCAGTAAGTTTTCCCTGATTCCAAAGAAAAACGGCTGTGATGTACAAGCGACTGACCGTATGCGTTTCGAATATTCAAATTTTCTATTTCCAGTATGGCATCCATCACATCTCCCTCCTGAGTCGCTCGCCTACGATTTGGAACGAACAGGCTGTCAGGAAAATCATAAAACCCGGGAAAAACCCCATCCATGGCGCAACTTGCAAATAATTTTTCCCATCCAATAACATAACGCCCCATTCAGGCGAAGGAGGCTGAGCACCAATTCCTAAAAAGGATAAACCGGATAAAGTCAAAATCACCTTACTTACATCCAGAATCAACATAGTTCCAATCTGAGGGGCGATATTCGGCATCATATGCCTTATTATAGTTCTCATTCCAAATGATCCGCTTACCCTGCTCGCCATAATATACGGCTCCTTTTTAACATCATGGATCAAACCACGAATTAATCTTACATACTTGGCCCACCAGGAAAGAATAACTGCGAAATAGACATTCTCCATGCCAAAACCAAGGAAACCGACAATCACGATGGTGAGAAGGACACTCGGCATGGCCGTAAATATATCCGTCAAGCTCATCATCAACATGTCAAGTTTTTTTCCAAAAAAGGCACTTATCGTGCCGACGAAGAGTCCGATCAACATGACAACGCTGAGAACTACGAATACAGGGAACACGGAGTCGCCGATGCCATGAATCACACGACTAAACAAGTCTCTGCCTAAATAATCCGTTCCAAACGGATGAGAGAGGGTTGGCGGAAGAAGCTTTTCTTGTTGATTGGTTTGGAATGGGTCATAAGGTGAAATCCATGATGCCGTGAGTCCTGCAACCATGAGCAAGACAATAAATAACAAGGCTGTTGTTGGAAGTTTATTCGCTCGAACGAGATTCATCATAGTTCCCACCTCTGTTTGTCAAGATGGACACGCGGATCGGTTAAAAAAAATAGGACATCGGTTACGAAATTAAACACAAATATAAAAGCAGCCACGAAAAGCGCGCTTCCTTGAATGACAGGGAAATCCCGGCGATAAATAGCTTCGAGCATATATTTTCCAAACCCTGGAAAACTAAAAATCGTTTCGGTTATGATAGATGCGCCAAAAAAGCTTGGCAAGCTAGTCGTGATTAGCGTCAGTATCGGAATGAACATGGAGCGGAATAAATAAGATGGATAAAAGATAGATGGTCGCAAGCCTCTGGCTCTTGCCGCCTCAATATAGGAGAATTTACTATATTGAATGGTATATGATCGTACCATCCGAATGAAGTAAACACTTTCCGCGATGGAAATCGCCGTTATTGGAAGCACATAATGCAGTGCGGAAGAGCTCCCGACAACGGGAAGAATAGGCCATATAACACCGAAAACATACATGATTAGAATAGCGAGCCAATATAAAGGTACTGACAACCCTAAAATGGTTACCGAATAAATAACCCGATCCGGAATCGAGCCTGCATTTAATCCTAACCAAATGCCAACCGGTATGGAAATCAACGCCGTAAGTAAAAAGGAGCCTGTAATCAATCTGAACGTCGGATCTAAGCGGTCGATCATCTCATTTAACACCGGTTCGCCAGACATAAAAGAATTTCCTAATTCTCCTCGGAAGATCTGATGTACCCATGCTATGTATTGCTGAATAAACGATTGATCAAGGCCCCACTGCTCCTGTAAATGAGCCACCAACGATTGCTCAGGTACCACTCCAATTTGTAACAGTATCATCGACGCCGGATCACCCGGCGCCAGACGCATTAGTGTGAAGACGAACAATGAAAATAGGACAAGCGTAACCATTAGCATCAACAGACGATGGATCATGGAACGCAGCATTATTGTGCTTCTTTCTTTAAGCGATGCCACTTCACCGGATCGTCTTCAATTGCATTGAAAGTAAAGCCGACAAGTTCGCGCGAATGAACAAAAGTTTGCTTGGCGTAGTAAATCGGCACTGACATCGCTTCCTCGTGCATGCGCAAAAACACTTGGTCAAATAGCGCCTGCTGCTTTTCTGCTAAGACCGTAGAAGCAATCTGATCCAGCAAGTCCGACAATGGACGATCTTGATAAGCAACTCCCGGCGTTGACGGCGAACTGTAGAATAAAGAGGACAAGAATCGATATGGCAATTGAGCATCGGTATACGTTCGATACATCAACAGGTCATAATCCTTGCTGCTCCATAGCGTATCGTAGTAAGCTGCCCGTTCCTTATTCACGATGTTAATTTGGATTCCTATTTGCTTCATGTTGTCTTGAAAAATTTCAGCCATCTCTTTCCACTCCGGATATTCTTCCGTTTGAATCACCAATCGCAACTGCAAGATTTGTCCGTCTCTCTCATATAGCTGCTTTTTCTCATTCCATTTGTAGCCCGAGGCTTCAATCCGTTGTTTGGCCTTCTCGGGATGATAAGGATAGAAAGGCTGATTGTCGTCCGTTACAAAGGCGACGTTCTTTTGAAACAATCCTTTGATTGGATCACTGCTTCCATCTGCATATTTATTCGTATCATTTCCATAATTCATGGCTTGTCGTATATTTTTATCCGATAGAAATGCATTGTTTTGGTTAATGACCAAAAAATAGGACATGGTGCTGGTCCCCGTTTCAACCACATACTTGTCTTTATTTTGAAAAACACTTAGACTTTCCGCTGGAATATTGCCAAGTTCCCCGCCTGCAAGATCCGCCTCTCCGGATTGCAGTGCTAACACCCTTGCCTGTGGATCCGTAATGACTTTAAAAACAAGAGAATACTCTGAAGGTTTCTCTAACCAATAATGCTCGTTTGCAACCAGAACCGTCTCAACTCCTTGATGATAGCTGTCTATTTTCCAAGGGCCCGTTCCGATCGCTTTGTCAAAAGTTCCATTCACATCCCCCACAGGAATGACCGAGTTTGGACTCATAATTCGAAATGGCCTTGCTTGACTAAGCTCATACAATACTTGTGTTGCGGTTTCTTTAAAAGTAAGTACGACGGTGTTATCATCAGGAGCTTCTATTTTTTTTAGCAAACGGGATATTTCAAGCCCAGCATTCTCTTCTCTGCTCGTCGCTCGCTCCAAAGAAAACTTAACTGCTGCTGAATTCAAAGGACTGCCATCCGAGAATTTGATTTGTTTTCTTAGATGAAAACGATAGGTCTTTCCGTTATCGGAGACTTCCCATGATTCGGCCAGGCTCGGGGCGATTTTGCCTTCTCCTTCATATTCCACAAGCGCATCATATACGGCGGCATGCGTTTGCCGTGTTCCATTGTATGTCGTCGCATCAAGTTTATCCCCTTCCGTATCCTGTGTGACCGCTACAACGATTTGCTTGTTCGCTTCTTGGACAGTACTGGAAGTCGAGCTTTTTGTTTGTGAGCACCCCATAATTAACAAAAACGTCAAAACAACCACAACACTGAAACAATATCTGCTATACATCCCTACTCCTCCTACTTCTCTCCTTCGATGTTTGTGATTAAACTGCTGCAATAAACAGGAACACTTGCATACGGAGTAATCTTTGTTTATTATTAATCGTAATCATTACGATTTGCAAGATATTTTTTACTAAAGGAGACTATGTTTCATGACGGAGCATCAATTTGCGCAACAATATCGTGATTATTGGGACAAAGGAGCAGCTGTCTATGATGAAATCGTAGATACAGAATTTGAAACGGATACATATGATCATTGGAAAACGATCCTGAATAACCTTTTATCCGGCAAACAAAATCTAAAGATCCTGGATGTTGGAACGGGTCCCGGATTTTTTGGCGTTTTGCTTAGTCGTATGGGCCATCAGGTTACTGCCATCGATTCCTCGCCGGAAATGATAGCCAAAGCTAAAAAGAATGCGGAAAAATATAACTGCAATATCAAGGTCATTGAGACGGATATCATAGAATATAAAACTGAAAAAACATTTGATATCATCATTTCCAGAAATGTAACCTGGTTCCTATATAATCCTGTTGCCGCTTATCAAAATTGGCATAGGATGCTTAATGACGAGGGGCAAGTTATTGTTTTCGATGCGAATTGGAATTTGTTTTTGAGTAATCCCCAGGAAGCAGCGCTCTATCGACAAGCGAAGAAGGAGGCTTTTGAGCAAGGTTTCTTGCCTTACCGCGAAGAGAAAGACATTGAGGAAGGGGATCAACTGGCGCTTACCTTACCGTTGACCTACGTAAGAAGACCCGAATGGGACCGCGAAATGCTTAAGTTTATTGGCTTTAGTAAAATTCAAGTTCATGAAGGATTCGATTCTAACTTTTACAGTACAGGAGAAAAAATCCTAAACCGTCATAGGCCCATGTTTGTGATCGTCGCTGAAAAATAGGGTTCATATTTAAAAAAGCTAAAAGCAAACAGCCCTCTACTCTTTCAGAACAAGCAGAGGGCTGCATTCATTATGCATGATTCAGTTCAGCAGCTGCCTTGCGGCTATCCCTTCTTGAAGGTGCGTCGTGAGATTCATGCTTATCCTCCGCACATGAACAGGTGCAGAAGTTGAGCGCTTTGTGATGAAGGACATTCCTATATAAGCGCAGGTTTACTGAATCTTCTTCCCCTTGCCGTGAAGAATCTTCAATTCTCCGTTCTCATAACCGACCGTGTAGCTCATACGGTAACTCTGATAGACGGTACCGCTCTTGCGCCGCTCTTCGGCCGTAATTTCAACCCTGACCATAGCACCGTCGGCCTGCTCTTCAAGCGACAGGTGGTCTAGCGTAATGTAACCGGTATTCAGATATCCCGCTCGAAAATTTTCGTAACTTATCCCGCTCTGCCAATCGCTGCCCAGGAGGGAATACGCAGTGACATAATCGCCGTTGCTCAGGCTTTGATAGAAGTACGCGACAATATCCCGTTCGTCCCCTACCGCTCCGCCGCTGTCCGTACCATACTCATCTCCATCGGCTATGGCTGGAAGCTTGGTCATCGGCGTCTTCGACCACTCCCTTGCCTGCTGCAAAATGCTGGAGATTGGGATGCTGAATCCGATCCCCGACTCCTCGGTGGCGGCCGCCGAATTGATGCCCAGCACCTCGCCAGTTTCAGCGTTGACCAGCGGTCCTCCGCTATTACCATGGGTGATCGGCGCAGAGATCTGGTATAGATTGCTGTATGTATAAGAATCGATGTCGAAGCTTCGTCCAAGGCCGCTGATAATGCCGGTTGTAACCGTATTTTCCAGTCCCAGTGGGCTGCCTAGCGCGAGGATTTCGTCCCCGATCTCCGGCTTGTAGCGCTCAGCCACAGGGAGCGGATCGAGCTTCTTAAGCTCCTGTACGCGGACCACAGCAATATCTATATCCGTGCCGATACCGATGACTTTCCCTTTATATTCTTTGTGATTCAGCGTCCGTACTGTCACCTGCGCCGACCCGGCTACGACGTGGGCGTTGGTCAGCAGGTCACCTTCATTGTTGTACAGAAATCCTGATCCGAGTCCGCTTCCCGATTCGATGGTGACGACCCGTTTCTGGCTGTCTTCGATAATCTCCTTGCGGGTCTTCTGGGGCTTCGTCTTTGCAACCGGCGTGACCGTCTTCGCTGAAGTCTGCACCGCTAGTAGCGGCTGCCCTGCCAGCTGATTCTCGGCACTCCGGTGAATGATATACGCGCCTCCGCTTCCCAAGCCAATGATGATCAGGCAGCTCAGTGTACTCATCCAAAATCCTTTACTCATGTTCCATGCCTCCTATTCTAGATACCAGGATGCGTTGGTAACCTGAACCTGCGCCTGTTCGTATACCCCATAATACGAGGTTGAAAAGACCCCTGATTCTCCAGGGTTCAGCCTGAACGGAGAAACGTCGGTATAGACATTGCCGATATAGGCTCCCGAGGAGTTGCTGTAAATCTCCATGTTGACGCTGATTGAATAGATCGGGCGAGTCGCGCCGTTCGTGATCGTCCCGGTAATGGATAGATCGCCGTAATCGTCAAGAACAGCTTTAAGGTTCGACACATTCACCGCCGCCGTCCGGTTATTCAATTCTTCTTCGGCCGCCTTCTGCTGGGCCAGTTGTATACGCTTCGCCTCGGCTTTCTCGAATTCCCGCTTCGCTTGCGCGATCTGCTTTCGGTACGCCGTCAGTTTCTCGTTGCCCGTATCATAAGACAGTCCGTTGTCCACTTCCGCCAGCGCTCCTGCAAAATCCTTTTTTCGCAGCTTCGCTTCGGCGGATGAATAACTAAGACCGGTAATTTTGTTTATAATCTGTACTTTGACGGCTTCGGCTTCCTGGCCGCTAAGGCCGCGGACCGTGTCCAACTTGTCTGCAAGCGCATCAACCGTGCTCAGCTTGTCCAGCTCGCCTTTGATTCTTAGTACCTTTAGCATAACTTGATCCGCCGCAAGTACCTTCTGAAGCGGCGCGAACAACGGTTCTTCCCGCTTGCCTATCATGTCCGCAATTTCCTTCAGCGTTTTCTCGCCTTCACCCAGTTTCTGCGACTTCAGCTGCTTGGAAACGTCGGCCAGCTGAGTCTGAAGTCGAGCAGCCTTGGACGCGAGCTCCCGGTCCCGAGCAAGCACGGCATAGCGCGGCCTTTTCTCTTCGGCCCGTTCTAGCAGCTGGACGGCATCCGAGTAACGTCCGGCCAATGCTTCTTTCTTCGCCTGCTGCTGCAGAGCCATCACCTCCCGATTCACGGACTGCTCATGCTTGTAATAAAGCGTAAGCCCCAGGCCAACGACCCCGGCAAGCAGCAGCGGAATAATCCACTGGAACGCGCGTTTGCTACCTCTCTTGGAGATGACTGCTTGATTCTCTGGAAGCAGGTTTTCCCCCGGCTTACCTGCCGCGGCGTTCGACCGCTGGAGTGCCTCGGTGCCCGCCGCGACCTCCAGAACGGCCTGGCGCACTTCTTCCGTCAATAATTTTGCACCGCACTTACTGCATGTTTTCTGCTCCGAGGCACACTTTGCCCCGCACTGATGACAATACACCTTTCTCCCCCCAGAGTCCTTTTTTCCACCTAGCCGGCGATGATGTACGCAGTACTATGTAAAAGCCAGGTCCTTAGCGAAGCGTATGGTTCAATAGACCTAACTCGCTAGTTTACTATACCATATTGTGGATGGACAGGAGAATATTATTTCGATAAACCTCATACACCAGGTCTGCACAGTAAATATTGACGACTAAACTTCACAAAACCAATATTTGATGAATCATTAAGTCTTCATGAATGGGGAGAATTCGTATTGTGACTTATCGGTATTCATGTAGATAAAATTTTATCATGAGCCAATTATTAGTACAGCAACGCCGCCTGTCTTTTATAGTGGTCTTCGATCACCATACAAGCCATTGCTTCAATTACTGGCACAATTCTGGGACAGATACAAGGATCGTGTCTTCCAACTGTTGTTATATTCCTTTCGTTTCCATCCATATCGATGGTTTGCTGTGGAATGGATATTGAGGAGGTTGGTTTGACGACAACCCGGAAGACAATATCCGCCCCCGTACTGATCCCTCCAAGAATGCCACCCGCATGGTTTGTTCGAAATCCCATTTCATCCATCTGGTCGTTGTGTTCGCTTCCCAGCATGGATGCCGCACGGAAGCCCGCTCCGAATTCAATTCCCTTGATTGCGCCTATAGACAACATGGCCTTTGCCAGCTCAGCATCCAACTTATCAAACACGGGTTCCCCTAACCCCGCAGCAATTCCGCTAATGCGACATTCTACTATACCACCACAACTATCGCCTTCCGCTGCAAGTTTTTCAATCCGCTCAATCATTTTGTCCGCCGCTGCAAGATCACATGCCCGAACAGGGTTTCGCTCAATGGCATCTGGGTCGAATGTTGTGCAACGGATGCCACCGATCTCAGTCGTATATGACACTACTGAGACTCCTCGCCGTTCCAACAACTTCCGTGCCACCGCTCCAGCAGCTACGCGAGCGGCAGTTTCCCTGCCTGAAGCCCGACCGCTTCCTCGATAGTCACGAAAACCATACTTCTTAACGTAGGAAAAATCCGCATGTCCTGGACGAAACATGAATTTGATGTCGTCGTACGCTGATGGACGCATATCCGTGTTATTCAAAATTATGCTCAATGGCGTCCCTGTTGTTCTGCCTTCGAAAACTCCTGATAAAATACGAATTCTATCATATTCTTTACGTGAAGTTGTGACGGAAGATTGTCCCGGCTTTCTGCGATCCATCTGAATTTGAATGTACTCTTCGTTCAATTCAATATCAGGAGTGACGCCTTCAATAATTACGCCTACTGCTTCTCCATGCGATTCACCAAATGTAGTCATTTTAAAACGTTCACCAAACGTACTTCCCGACATAGATATTCCCCCTATTTTATTAATAAGATGTCCTTCTCCTTTAGATTAAGGGTATACTTGTAATAAATGAAATTGAAATATCAAACCTTTGTCATAGAGAGGATTGATAGCATTTGATTATTAACACTGAATGGTACCGTATTTTTTTACATACAGCCGAAGCCTTAAATATGACAAAAGCTGCACAAAGTCTCAATATGACACAGCCTTCCGTTAGTTATGCAATTAAGCAGTTGGAAGATGCCCTTGGGGTCAAATTATTCGACCGTTTATCTAAAGGCGTCCTTTTAACACAGGAAGGATATGCCCTGCATCACCACGTAAGACAAGTGTTCGAAGAATTGGAATATGCCGAACATTACATGAAGAAGTTAGGACAGTTGAACGAAGGCCGGTTGCGGATTGGTGCGAATGGCGCTATTATCAAAGACTATATTCTTCCTACTCTTGAAACCTTCCGTTCCCAATTTCCCAACATTAAAATCCAATTGTCGCAGCAAAAGACCGGTCATATTTTGGAGCAGTTAAAGCAGGGATTGTTTGATCTGGGATACGTTTATCTTCCAGTTGGGGATGAGGAAATCAAGATAGTCAGCTCTTTTATATCGTCCTATTGCGTGGTTGCGGGAACATCCTTTTCCGATTTGGCGCAAGCCCCCTTGCCGACTGTACAACTGGCCGAACTCCCCCTTTTAATGCTTTCCCCGGGAAGCGCAACGCGCACATTCATCGAAGGTTGGTTCAAGTCACAAGGTTTGGAAGTAGCCGCTGACTTCGAACTTAACAGTTTGGAGATGCTAGCAGAGTTCGTCGAGCGGGATTACGGGGTAGCTATCTTGCCTCGAGCTTTTGTGGCTTCACGAATCATGAAAGGCTCCTTATTGGAACTAAAAATGGAGGTACCATTACCCGACCAAAGTATAGGTGTAGCTGTCAGGAAACAATCGTCTCCATCATTGGCGGCTGAAGCATTCTTAAGCATACTTATTTAGCTATTCTATTTTTTTAAGGGGCCATCTCTGTGATGGTAATGACCATCAATTACACCACGCTAAAAATCTTGAAATTTCCATATACTTCTGGTTTATTTGGTCCATTCAACATGGACTTATAGTTCATATACATATAAGTAACAGCTATTATGAAGGGGGAATAAACCGTGGTGAACGTACAAATCTCGCCAAGTACGAGTAACCAGTTTGAGCCAACCATCGCGGTCAATTGGCTTAATCCCTCCGTTATGGTGGCGGTGGCAGTCGATTTTAGAACAGGGCCTGCATTGATTGGATTGTACAAGTCAATCGATGCAGGCGCAACATGGAGCACCACGTTACTCCCGCTTCCAACCGGATTTGCCGGCATAGAGTCGCCACATATTGATTATTTTTTTCCCAATTCATTCGTCGTGGCAGCACACGCCTTTGACGCCGACGGTCTCAGCGGAACAATCGTAACTTATACCTCCAACGACAACGCATCTTCGTTCGGACCGCCTGTCATTGTAAACCAAGGATTTGGACAGTTTGTCAATGACGACCAAGTGGTTGTTATCGCCGATAAGGCTGGGTCCAGCCCATTTTTGGGAAGCATTTACACTGGCTATACGCATGATTACAACACGCAATTTATACCGGGAAATACAATATTCTTTAATCGTTCCCAAGATGGGGGCAATACGTATTCGGGTCCAATTCTCCTCTCTTCAGTCAACGAATTTGAAGAATTTCCCGGAATTGCAATCACATTAAATGGAATTGTTATCGTTGGATGGATTACTCAACCTCCCGGCAGCAGCAGTTTTAATACTCGAACATCACAAGACGGTGGGGCGACATTCGGACCCGAGACTATGGTTACATCCGTAGTTGTTGCACCTTCGCCATTACCGGGATATCAATTCAGATGCCTGACATTCCCATCCTTAGCAGGGGACACCTCAAACGCCCCCACGACGCGAGGAAATGTCTACGCCGTCTGGCAGGACTTTCGGCAAGGTTATTCCGATATCTTTATGTCTGTCTCGACAAACTTTGGCGTAGATTGGAGCACGCCTAAGCCCATTGCAAACAGTCCGGCGGGTACCCAGAACTTTTTCCCGGCGATCACCGTTTCACCAACGGATGGAGCGGTTTTTGTTTCCTACTACACCAATCGAGTCAATCCGCCTGAGCTTGACGTTTTTCTTGCTACATCCAGGGATGGGGGAAATACGTTTACCAATACCCGCATTACGACAACTTCGTTTAGTGTTGCGGGCCTTACTTTAATTGGAGACTATATTGGAAATGCGGTTGTCCCGCAGACTGGTCGGCTTGTCACCGTTTGGACAGACACTCGGACAGGGGTTGAAAACATTTGGTTTGGCGATAACCAATAACCTCCTGATGGGTCAATGAAAAAACAAAAAACACAGGCAGCGCGTTTGCCTGTGTTTTTTTGTTTTTTCGATCATAAATGCGTGAAAACGGAGGCAACCTGTTTGTCACCATTTTGTTAAAATTATAGCCCTATCGAGTCATGCTAAAAAAAGAAACAGACCAGGGTCCAGTGACCGCCCCAACGTTAGTCCAGCCCTTCACCAGACCACGGACAGAAGATATGTTCATTTTGTTTTGTTAAATTTAATGGGTAACCAGTCCATTTTGAAGGAGCGAAGCAGGTGAAAACTGTATTACGCATCATGATCTATCTCATCGTTTTTATCGTCGTCGTGGGGGGAGCAGGCACGGTCGGGTCCATCAATACGATGAACGCGGGAATGTCGGTTTACGATAAAGCCCCCCCTGCATTGACGGATCTGCAGGTACCGAAATTTGACGCGACCAAACCGACAGTGGCTGTGCTGCTGGCAAACGAAGTGACCGAAGTGTTCGATTTCCTCGTCCCGTACGAGATGTTTGCGATGACGGAAGCTTACAATGTATATGGCGTTGCCCCCGATCGCGAAATTAAATCACTAACTGACGGACTTGATGTCGTCCCGCATTATTCTTTTGACGAAATAGATGCGATGCTCGGCAAAAGCCCGGACATTATCGTTATTCCGTTTATGCCTATTTTGGACGAGAAAAAATACGCTCCCGTCCGTGAATGGATTCGGAAGCACTCAGGCGCCAAGACGACATTGATCTCTATTTGCAATGGGGCTGAAAACCTAGCGGATACCGGCTTGTTGAACGGCAAATCGGCCGCGACGCACTGGGGAGACATCAACAGGCTCATTAACAAATATCCGGAAATCCAGTGGGTGAAAGATCGGCGCTACGTACCAGAAGGCAATATCGTATCTTCTGCCGGTCTGACATCAGGGATCGACGCTACGCTGTACGTCATCTCCCGGCAGTTGGGCGAGCCGGCGGCGAAGAAAGTAGCGAAAGAGATGAACTATCCCTCTTACGATTACGTGACTAACCCGCAAATGGAACCGTTCGTTGCCGGGTTGAGTGATATAACGTACGTACTGAACAACGCTTTTCAATGGAACAAAGTAAAAGCGGGCGTGCTGCTATATAATGGCACCGATGAACTGGATTTGGCCGCTGCATTCGATACATACGCCGCTTCCGGCACGACGACAACGTTGACCGTTTCCAGCGCGGATGAACCGATCGTAACAAAGCACGGCCTGAACCTAGTCGCGCGTTACCAGATAAAAAATGTGCCGAAGCTGGCGAAAATGATTGTTGTCGGTGCCGATGCCGAGTCTACGGCTGCCGAAGAGGTCAACCAATGGAAGAACAGCGGCAACAGCGAAAAATTGCTGTTCCTGCACCGCAACGCAGAGAATCGGTTTGCAATGGACCCCGCATTCGAGGATTTGGCCGGACAGGAGGATATCCAGACGGCGAAATTTGCCGCCAAGCGGCTCGAATATCGCGCTACCGACCACCTGAAGCTGGAAGGCAACTCCTTCTCTTTTGAAGCGTTTGGCATACCGGTTTTGCTCGGCGTCCTGTCCTTGCTCATTGCTTTTTTCATTGATCGCCTCTTCATCCGCAGGAAAAAGGGACGTCCGCAGATATAAACGCATCGAGGTAGTACTGTTCTATCCCTAAAAGAGTGCAATCGAGGAGATGATTCAGTTTACGGAGGCTCAGTTATAGGTACTGGGTATGTATCAGTCCTCGATTCGCTACTCCGTTTTTTTCTTGAAGAGTCGTAGGGCTATGTCAGGAGGGTGAGCGACTCGAACAAGCAGCTAAAAAATTTTATTTTTAGATATGATATTGACTTCTAAATTTGAAAATCTCATCAACAGCTTGATGATACCCCCCTGATTTTCGAAAAGATTCACTAATATTTGCAACAGCTTTCTTGAAAGATGAGAGGCTCAACACATGATCTACGGCTTCACGCAGTTGATTTGCAGTCAAGCTTTGCATTTGTAATTTAATGCCTGCTCCGATATTGGCGACTTGCTCTGCAATGACCGGCTGATCCGCGCTTTGCGGGATTACAATTAGCGGAACCCCGTAATAGAGACCTTCATGGGTACTGTTCATTCCACCATGTGTAATAAATAATTTTGCGTATTGCAGGATATCCGTTTGCGGAACATAGTTTTTTACGATGAAGTTATCAGGAATTTCCCCTAAATCAGAAGCTTGGGTTTTATTCCCAATGGACATGACGATCGCATGATCCGTGTTCCCTAATGCCTCAAAACACAGCTTATAGAAATCAATTGCATGGTTAAATACTGTTCCCAGTGAAATGTAAATTGGTTTTTTCCCCTGGATTTCAGTAAAGTCGAAGTCTTTTTGAGTTAATCGTGAAGAGATGGATGGACCTACAAACTTATAAGTTGGGTCGAATGCTTCTCCATCAGGTTGAAACTCCCTTGTTGTATAAACGATTGTAAGTGGCGCGGGGTTGCAAAACACTTCATAAGGTGATTGGATCTCCACATTATATTTTTCGCTCACTTTTTCAGTCAGGCTTTGAAATGTGTCGTTTATCGGTTTAACTATTTCTGTAAGGATATTTTTGAAAAATGGCTCCATCATATCATCGAATGAATCTTTTGTCTGTGCAAAAGAAGTACAAGAGTTGATTGCAGGAAGCTTAAGGATTTGAGCAAGTAAACGTCCACAACCAAACATGGAATCATGGATGATGTAATCAAAATGCTCCCCTTCGATCTGTTCAAGAACACTTGGGACCACGATATCTGCTGTATGTAAAAGCCCATTGATCCTTTCGAGTAAATAATTTCTTCCGCCTGAGACAAAGGCTTTTATAAATTTTTGATCGTCAAATGTTCGAACTGTTGCTCCCGTCTCCTCAATACGCTCCCGAAAAGCTTCTATACAAAAGTACACCACCTCTTCTCCACGCGAAATAAGCTCTTGCACAACCCCAATCGTTGGATTGATATGTCCCTCTGATCCACCATTAATAAATAAAACACGCGCCATTTCTACCACTCCTTTGGCATACTGTTCTGTAAAATTATGTAGTGTAAGGGGCACACCCCATCCCATCGCTCGAAACAAATAACTGAATTAAGTTTACCATAGAACAATAATTGAAAGTCTCAAAATTGGAATAAAACACCGTGTAGCTTCAGGTTAATTACGAATTGCTTAAAGGAAAATGAACTTAACTTATCGTATAAAGAGACTGCCGGTAAATTTCTCCGGCAGTCTTTCTCTTCCAAGTAGTATGCCCCTCATTCCTATTCGCTGGATAACTCCTTGAGCGATTTGATTTTACCGTGGGGATGCTGTTCTTGCTTTCGTGACTTCCAGGCAGCTTCTTTCCTTCTCTTCTGGTGAGCCATAACAGATATCCTCCTCTGGAATTTGAGATGTATACCACTTCCTTATGTTGTCATTCCCGGGTTCCGTTCATTCATGAAGCTGTGCGGACCGCTCCCAACTTTATCTGGTTTTCACCAGCTTATGCCTTATTAATTCTTCTGCAACTTCAATATCGTTAAATGAAATCGCCACATTTTTAACTATTTGATGCGTTTCATGGCCTTTTCCTGCAATAATGACGCAATCGTTCGCTTTAGTTGCTTGTTCGAGCGCATAACGAATCGCGTCCTTTCGATCAACGATTGTAACATAGCGATTTGTCAAACCGCTTTCAACTCCGTCAACCATCTGTTTTATTATCAATTCGGGATCTTCCGACCGAGTATTATCGGAAGTAAAGATGGCAATATCCGAATATCGGGATGCGATGCGGGCCATAATTGGCCGTTTTAAATGATCCCTGTCTCCCTCGCAGCCAATGACACATAATAGCCTTCCACTTGTGAATTCTCTTGCGGTCTTCAATGCATTCTCCAGACCGTCCGGATTATGGGCATAGTCTACAATGACATTAAAATCTTGACCGGCAAGAACGGGCTGAAATCTGCCTGAAACTCCCTTAAACGATTCCAGCCCCTCTTTGATTTGTTCCAATGGGATATTCTCTGCTATACACGCCGAAATTGAAGCAAGCGCGTTGTAGACATTGAACATTCCCGGAATATTTAAATGTAATTGAAAAGTACCTTTAAATGTTTCTACAACAAAATCTGTACCTTCCGGATGAAGCCGGATATATCTCCCTCTTACATCGGCTTCGTTAAGAATTCCATAACGGATGACTTGGGCTGTTGTCGCCTCGGCAAGAAGAGTTGATGTTTCGCAGTCGACATTAAGTACCGCGTACTTGGAATCCGAACCATACGCATTACCCAATTGAGAAAAAAGCTTCTCTTTGCTGCGAGCGTATTCAGTCATTGATTGATGGTAATCCAGATGATCATGCGATAAGTTGGTAAAAACTGCGGTATTGAAATCAACTCCCCTTACTCTCCCCATGGCTAATGCATGCGAAGATACCTCAAGAACCGCATATTGGGCTCCATCATCCACCATTTTATGTAAATAACGCTGTAAATCAATGGCTTCTGGCGTTGTATTTACCGTTTTTTCGCAATAATCACCACATATCATATGAATGGTGCCGATCAATCCGGTTTTCCTTCCGGAGCAATTCAGAATATTGTGGATCAAATGAGTTGTTGTTGTTTTACCGTTCGTGCCGGTTACGCCGATTAGTCTTAATTGTTTGGAGGGCTGTTCATAATAAAAATCAGATAAAACAGCCATTGCTCTTCGGGTATCGGGGACTTTTACAAGTGTTATAGAAGACGGAACATCTTTAATTTCAGTTTCGACTATAAGGGCTGTAGCCCCATTACTTATCGCATCACATGCAAAACGATGTCCATCAGCCTGAAAGCCCTTTAAGCATATGAACAAATTTCCGGGTTTTACCTTTCTGGAATCAACTGTAATACCTGTGATTACCTTGTCGGTATCTCCCGATACTTGTTTGATAAGTAAACTATCCAACAAAGATGCAAGCAGCACACCAAGTCCTCCTCAAACCGAAATGGCACGTCGATCATTCGTATTATTCTGACATATATTTTGCTAAATTTAGATTTTTATGCATTCTTTTGAAGATTAATAATGAAGATGCCGCATAATATTTACACATTATTTGGAAGCCAGACTTTGCGAGAATCCCGTACGCCACGTTGGATATATTGGCTAACAGCACGCGAGCGCCCATACCTTTCATAACATGGGTATTTTGCACGCTCCGGGTTATTGTCACAACCTCGGGTCCGGCCTATGGAAGACATTGAAGACAATGAAGACGATACTTTTGTGACATTGCAGCAAAAGCACAAGAACTTTATATTTCTTAAAATTAAAAAGCCCGCTAGACGCGGACTATTAAGCATTTCTGTCTTGTCCTTCGAGCCGGCTTATGGATCACCTAGCGATGGAATAACCCCCGTTAGCTACGGCTGTTAGCCGGATAACGAGGGTTTGCTTAATTAGTGGTTAATGCCACATTTGTTCATAATAAAAGCGATCTGATTTTCGAGCCGGTTGATTTTTTCCTGTGTCGCCTGGTCTTCCCTCCCCAGATCTCGCAGCGAGTCGACCTCCAGCTTTAACTGATGCAAATCATCCCCCGCATGTGAGCAGTCGTAGCTACTTTCGAGATTGTCCAGCATATGCTCTTTCCTCCCTTCTTTCTTGGGTATACTCCCTTATTATGGAGAATTTAGCCTGGCTTATTCTGCCGGAGGCATGCCTTGATCAGTTAAATAAAAGCAAGTTATATTAAAACTTAGAGATGATAAAGAAGCTTTTCACTTGGCTAAAGAACTTTGGAAACTAAGAGTATCCGTAAAAGAAAACGATAAAAGGCAATATTTTCGATAAAATCAGCAGGTATTTCTTTAACTATATAAGTTGAACCAATGATTGAACGGATGCAGGCAGCCGGGTGAAATGTTCTTTCGATCGCTGTTGCTCCCAGATTTCTTTGATTAAACTAATTCATTGTCGAAATCCGCTCACAAAGCATATGCTTACGATGCTAGCTTTCCTTCGGAAAGCTTTTAGGCGAACGCTTCGCTTCTCCGTAAATCTTTCTCCCTCTTGCCTATTCCTTATCCTTTTCTTTAGTTCAACTTATATAGATACCTGTAGAAACCAAATTATGGGGGGGTTTTTTATGGTTGATATAGTTCAAATTGTATTCATGATCCCTATTAGTTTAAGAGAAAGACTTTGTATCGAACCAGGAACTACACTTGAATATGAGGAGTTCGAGTCAGGTGGACGCAAGCGTGTTAGGATAAATTTAATCCAAAAAAAACATCTTCCATTCCAAGATATTTATCGGGTTTCAGCAAATGGCCAAATCACGATTCCAAAACATGTAATTGCCTATCTAGGCATTCAAAATAAGGATGAACTAGATATTGAGCTTTATGGTAATGATTTAACTCTTATCAGAGGATACCTTTTTCAATTCAAAGAAATAATTGAATCCAAAAGAAAAGGTTTCTTCACGAATAGTAGTTTGGATCTTCTGTCAGTTGTTTTCCATCAAGAACCCGATCAAGAGAATGAACGGACTTTATTTGTAGATAACGCAACGTGCTTAGAATTAAGACATCTATATTTCAAAATAAAATCTAAGTTTGACCCAAACAATCCAAATTGGTGGGTACTAATTCCAGAGAATCCAGCAGGGAGTTTTAAAGATAAGGGGATTTCAATTCATTATTCAACAGAATCAGAAACTTTAATAATCCAGAAATTCAGTTTTGAATCTTTACCAGATCAGGTAGCTAATCTTTGCCGAGAGCGAATTCCTTTTACAATACATAAATCAACGATAACCTACGGGAACGATAATTACCAACACGATGAGGAACTTCCGTTATCATCCGAGAAAATCGCAGCCATATTTCATAGATACGGGCATGAATTTGGAGACTATTTTTCCGAAAATGGATATACGGTATCTACTGTGAAGTTATATACTGACGATCTAGTAGTTATTGAGCAACGAGATTCAGTTATAGTTCGTTTTTGGCCAGCCAATAAGAATATCGGTAAAAAGATATAATGTGTTCACTTTTGTGTCAGCAGACATTTGTGTGGTATCAATACGATATATGTTCTTGTCGCCTCTAAAAGAAAAGTCGGTTTTCCTGTGCTAAGGATTACCGACTTTTTGGTTTTGGTATTCAGCTATTTACCTTTTTAGTAGAATGGGGCATCCTGTCCGTATCATTTTATATCTCTTAATCATAGATTACAGTATCTCATATAAAGGAGTTGATAAAAAATGGCACAAATTCTAGCTTATAACGTAAGCGAGCCAACACGGGTTACCGATGGTGCTGCGATTCCGATTCCACTTACTCCGGCGGGTGTAGGAATTGCCGAATTCAACTTAGTAATTCCGAGCGTCCCCAACTTTGTAGAGTTGAAAGCGATGGTAGGTATTCGCGGAGATTTTAACACAGGCAGTCTATTATTCCGGATTTTCCGTGATGGTCAAGTTATATTCTACGCACGGGAAGGCTTCGAATCCGCGGGCTCCGAACAATTTTATTTGGTTCCCATTCAAATGGTCGATCCTAATGTAACCCCGGGTGCTCACGCCTATACGCTGTCAGTTGAGAATTTAACGGCTGGTACCACCGCAACAGTTATTGGCCCGATTGTTTTCAGCGGATTGGCCGTATCTCCTTAATCTATCCACATCATCCGTCGAATCGATTGAAAAAAGAGAAAATGGCCTTTCATTGTTAACGAGTACGAAAGTTGAACGAAACGAGGAGCAGTTTTCGAAAGAGGCTGCTCCATTTTTTGATTTCCCTTGGTAACGTATGCTAGTCGCTATCGTGCATCCCCCTGGCCACAGCCGATGTCGCATATTTTCAATCGGTCAATTCTGAAAGACTCATTAGTTTATTTCGGTATTGATTCTCGGAGGCTCTTAGGAAGATTTTTGACAACCAAATCATAAGAGTGGTCAATCATATCAAAGACATCTGACTCTGCCAGAGAACCGTCCACTATAATTGTATTCCAGTGTTCTTTGTTCATGTGGTAACCTGGTCGAACGGCCTCATGCTGTTCTCTCAAATTTTCGGCAATCACCGGGTCGCATTTTAGGTTTAAGTATAAATAATTCCCTTTACTATCAAAAATAAGGGCGAACATTTTACCTGCAATTTTGAACACCAATGGATCGGGTCCGAAGGGATAATCCTTAGTCGCCCCTTTCTTCTTTAAACAGTATTCAATGATATTATTCTTCAAATCACTACATCTCCTTGGCCGATTAATAAAATTTGCCATGGTTAAGGATACATGTTTGTCCAAGGCTTGGACAAGAACATGTATCCCCAATATCCTATTTAAGCGAACCTTTCGATAACCATGATATTTTGCCAATCCTTCATCAATCATCGACTTCAATGATCAGATTAACGGTACGGTTCAGAAATTGCCTGTCATGGGAAGACATCAGAACCGTTCCGGGATATTCGCTCAGGTAGTTCTCCAACCAGTTCAAAGCCTGTGCATCCAGATGATTAGTCGGTTCATCGAGCAGCAGCAGGTCAGGTGTTTCTATCAAGAGGGCGGCTAGACCTACTCTGGTTTGCTGTCCGCCCGAAAGGGTAGCGAGACGACGTTCCTCATGGAGATTGCCAATTCCGAGCCCTTCCATCACAAGGCGCGTCCGATATTCAATATCGTAGCCGCCGCGCTGCTCAAAACGACTCGACACCCTACTGTACTCGGCCAAAGACGCAGTCAATTCCGTGCCTTTAGCGGTTGTCATGATATCAGTCAGTTCGTCCATTCGCCGCTGCAGAACATGCAGTTCCTTCTGCGCGTCATAAATATATTGGCGGATAGATATGGATTCACTGGTTTTCAGCGTTTGCGGCAAATAACCGATCGTGATTCCGTTTATAAGAGAAACCTCCCCCTCATCAGGTTCCTCCAAATTCATGATTAATCTCAAAATGGTTGATTTACCGGCTCCGTTAGCGCCGACAAGCGCAGCCCGGTTGCCGGAATGAACAGCAAAAGATACCTGTTCCAATATTTGATGGTCGCCATAACTTTTACTCACACTATGAAAAGATAGGATCGTCATAAGGTTTACCTCCTCGTTGAACTGTACGATGGTTGCGGTAATCCCTATACGAAAAAGGCTGCGAATGCAGACGCACTCACAGCCGGATAGACCTTAAAACACCACAGCTTAACATAACAAAAAAGCCTAGAATGAACTTGGACTTTACGATCAAATAAAAATCAAAGTTCATCGTGGTTTTCCAGTCTTGTGACTCCAACATGAGTAATCTGATCAACCGGGAATGGACACACCATCCCCTACGACGTACCTCCTAAACGGGTAGCGTCTGCATTCCGTATCCTTTTGTTAGGGATTAGGAAGCAATCAGATAGCGCATGTTAGAACTGGATACCACCTTTCCTTGAGTTAAAATGTTGACATACATTATTATATTGGCATTTTTTACGTTTGGCAACTTCAATTACCATGGAAGTGCAGCTTCTTCATAATGAAGAATATTTATCTGAAGATAGTCATGTGTTGAATTGGCTCACAAACTGTTTTATTCGTTCGTTCAACGGTTGGGGAGCTTTCGTCGGTATCCGGTGATCGACTTCATGAATATAAACCAACTCGCTCATTGGCAATTGTTGATGTAACAATGTGGCGTAACGATGGAAGTGCTTGTCTTTTTCCCCATAAATAAGCAGGACGGGAAGTTCGATTTCCCGAAGTTTCGACGTACAATTATACTTCAAGCTGTACTTGTAATATTGCTCCGCATTACTGGCATTTCCTCTTTTCGCATCATGGAATAACTCACGGAACAATGTAATATTTTCAGCTTGTGTCCAGGCAGTGGATAAAGCGATCGTGCCTATGGCTCCGATTTTGGAGAAAACGACGCCCAAAGATATTTTATTTCTGAGACGCCATTCGTTCACTTCCGACATTCCGCCAATTACGATACCTCCCAATGCCCGATCGGGATGAGACAAGAGAAACTCGAGCACAACCGAGCCACCAGCAGAATATCCGCACAAGAAAACCTTTTCGATGCTTAGCTGGTCCATCAACTGCTTGATATCCTCTACAATTAAAGGATAAGTAACTGTTTGTTGGGAAGGTTGGCTCTTACCGTGTCCTCTGATGTCAAAAGCAATAGTTCGAAAATGAGGGGAAAGCCCTTGAATCTGATATAAAAAAGTCAAACTTGTAAGTACGGGCGGATGAATAAAAAGGATCGGGATTCCTTTTCCGCGATCAATAAAATTCATCATGTAGCCATTTATCCAAGCTAAGGTCATTTTACGTCACTCCATATTCAATCATCGATGAGCTGTTTTTGCTCAATTATGATTTAGAATCTCCAGATACAAGGAAAGTACTCCAAAAATAACGCTAAGCTGCCTTCCTCTGCTTATTGAATAAATGGAAGTGCCGCAAATATACAAATACGAATTATTAAAGCTCCCTTCCGGGAGCCTTTGCCTTCATAGAAGTTTTATGTTGACGTGACCAACCGTCACCCCTATCTTATTGCTCTACCTCATACAAGGACGTATCCAATGCCTGAATGAATGGAGTCCATTCTCCTGTTGCGTAGAGCAGAAGCCGATGCATGGCACGCGTGCATGCCGTATAAAACAGCTTTCGCTCGCTTTCCCGTTGATACGTCTGCGAAGAGGCGTCGTAGATTAGAACGGCGTCGAATTCAACGCCCTTGGCGAGATACACGGGGATTACCAATACCCCCTTTTCGAAGGTAGGCGTTTTCTTCGTTACAAGCTTTAACCCCTGGCATCCCAGGGACGTCAAGAGATCATAAGCCTCTTTGCTTTCCGCCGCGGTCTTCGTAATGACGCCGATAGAGACGAAGCCTTCCGCCTGAAGGGCCTCGAGGTGCTTGGTCATTCTCTCAACCCGTTGCTCGACGCTGCCATTCTCCGTGAGAAGCGGTTTCTTGCCGAAACGTTCAAAGGGGATGATCTCCTTGGCGTTCGGCAAAAGAGACTTCGTGAATTCCACAATCTCGCGAGTCGACCGGTAACTGCGAACCAGATGAAACAAGGTTGTTTCAGATTCGCCGTATAGCCGGATGAGCGGTGAATCCTCACCATACAATTCCGTTGACTGCGTATAGATGGCCTGACCAAAATCGCCGAGCACCGTCATGCGGGCACGGGGAAACATTTTTTTGATGAACTCATATTGAAACATCGAATAATCCTGGCCTTCGTCAACGAATACATGCCGTATCTCCGTGTTCGTCCGAACGCCCTCGATGAGCTCTTTTAAATAAAGGTAAGGTGTCGCATCCTCATAAAACAATTCGAGCCGGCTGAGCTTATCCCTGGTCTGTTGGCAGATTTCCGGCCAGAGGGAAGGGATTTCGGCTTCATCCATCATCTTTTTAAAGGCAGCGCCATTTTCGAATAGCTGAACGTACAACCCAACCATATCTATGAATAACATCCGCTTCACGCTTCGCTTCAGCGGTTTGAATTGCTCTTTCACGATCATCCGGCGCAGCAGCTCCTCCTCCTGCTCGGCATAGTCGAAATCGCCCTCGTCCGGCCTGCGCTTGCTGTTCATCATTTCGCGGGCTTCTTCATATTGTTCGGCAAAGTCAAAAACGCCCCTCTCTTTGTGCAGTTTATGATACGCTTCGGCGTATTGATCCTTGTCGAGATAATCGAGCTCTTCCTGCACCCAGAGCGCCTCACGTTCCTTGCTTTCCAGTAATGTCAGCTCATGCAGCAGCCACTCTTGCAGTAAAGCGATACGATTGGTCATGCGAATGGAGGGGTCATAGCTGTAAAACTTTGATTCCATTTGCTTGGCCGTGATCAAATCGCGATTCCGAAAACGAATGCTTTTGAATCGCATGCCCTCCAGCTCCAAACACTGCGCATAATTCCGGAGAGCTTGAAGAAAATGTACGGATGCCTTGTATCGGATCCCGTTCAACCGGGCCTTGTACCCTTGCGTTGATTTTTCTGTCAGCACGTATTCGATCTGATCGAATGGATCTTCAAGACGAAACGTCCCGCCGAGCCAATAGTCAAGATATTCCTGGAAGGTCGTCTGCTGCATGTTTTCTTCGCCCAGCTCGGGAAGAACGGTTGATACATAGCTGTTAAACATCGGATTAGGCGAGAAAAGAACGATTTGGTCAGCCCTGAGCCGCTCGCGGTGTTTATACAGTAAATACGCCACCCGCTGCAGCGCCGCGGAGGTTTTCCCGCTGCCGGCCGCTCCTTGCACGATGAGCATTCGGCTGTTGTCATCGCGGATAATGGAGTTTTGCTCCTTTTGGATGGTCGCGACGATGCTTTTCATCTGATTGTCCGCACCCTTACCGAGCGCCTGCTGCAGCAATTCATCGCCGATCGTTAAGCTCGTGTCGAACACGTTCTGCAGCTGCCCCTCACGGATCTGATACTGCCGTTTCAGCTTCATCGTTCCAGAGATGTTACCGCCTGGAGTGTCATATCCGGCAGCTCCCGGGGAATAATCGTAGTACATGCTCGCGATCGGAGTACGCCAGTCATAAACCAGAAAACTCATGCCATCAGAATCGACGAAGGATGATACACCGATATAGACCTGCTCGCTAAAGCTCAAGCCGTCCTCGTGGAAATCGATGCGCCCAAAGTAGGGAGATGCAAGCAAGCGTTTCATGTTTTTCCATTGCTGCACGCGTTGTCGGTGGCTTCGTTCCCGTTCGGACAATAATGCTTCTTGCTGCCTGATGCTATAGAATGTTTCTTCAAAATCTTCGTCCGTGCCCGTGTTTACGGTAACTTCCTGCCAAAATAGTTTGCGAATGTCCGCCACCTGCTCATACAGCCCGGTCACCTCAGGTTCCAGTTCGGTGATTCTCGCTTGCAGCTTCTCCATAACCAAATCCAGTCGGTCCTGTTCTTGCTTCCAGTCCTCTGCGTTGATCATATTCCTGCATGCACTCCTTCATTCAAATTTGTAGGAAAAGAATGTTTGACAAACCGTAATGCCGTGTGGTAAGATTAAATTGTAAATAAGATGGAACATTTATGACTTTTTATAAAATGAGTGGTTTTTAAATCATATCATAGTGCTTCTATGTGCGCAACTTATTTATACATATTTAAACCCGGCAGATTTGCCGGGTTTTTTAATTCGACTTATGCGCAACTTCGTCAAATGCCTATCTATCTCCATCAACTATTTCTTAACGTTCTTCGTCGGTTCAATGCATCATTTTTAGCGGTCTTTTATTGATTACCTATCGGTAACCATCAGCATTCGCTGGTTTGCCTGCATCTTGTACCTCTACAAGATACCGCCAGCAGTCTGGCTGTGAGCCGTCAATATCATAAAAACCATACACTTGTGCGAGCTGACCGCTCGAAACGGAATGACCGTTCCACCGTGCAACTTCCGGATCTCCAGCTAACGCCGCAACGGCTCTCCCTACGAAACGGGGAGATTCTGAAATGATGAAATGAGGTTCTTTAGCAGCAGCATCCCGCCAATTTTCCTCCTTTACATCAAAGTGTTCAAGCATGATTTCCGAGCGCATCCAACCCGGAGTGACGGCAACGGCGGTACATTGATATGGGGATAGTTCATGGGCTAAAGACTGGGCCATACGAATGACAGAAGTCTTGGCTAGATCGTAGAACAGTGATAAACGGTAGTTTTTTGCGTTATATTCTGCGGTTCCGTCCGTTATCTCAACGACTAGTCCGTTATTACTTTCGATTAACAGGGGTAGTGCGTAGTGGCTTGTAATGATATGCGTGTCAATGGCAAGACGAAGCATACGGAACCCTTTTTCAAGCGAATACTCCCACACAGGCACGTTCCACTCTGCCAAATTCTCAGCTCCCCATACATCGTTGACCAAGATATCGAGTCGTCCATGCTCGTCCTTGATGCGTGCAATAAGAGCTTGAACCTGATCGGGATCGAGGTGATCCACTTGAACCGCTATACCTCTACCACCCGCGTCACAAACAAGTTCAGCGGTTTCTTCAATCGTCTCAGGCCGATTGTAATCGGACCGCTTCGTTCGTGTCGTACGTCCAGTCACATACACAGTGGCTCCAGCGGCTCCTAATTCAATAGCTATACCTCGCCCGGCTCCCCTTGTTGCACCTGCCACCAAAGCTACTTTTCCATTTAAAGGCTTCATGAATCAGTCACTCCTTTTTTATGATCTCCCGCTCATTATAAACCTCATTTATGACAAATCATGTCATATATAGGCCAGAAGCGAAAGCTCACAATTGAATCGGAAAAATTAAAGGTAACCCGTTTCGCATATGTTTAATCATAATTATATTATGTAAGTTGATAAGTTTAAGTAAGTCACATATACTGATACTGTAAAAGTAAATTTTATGCAAAAGGAGATATTCATATATGAGCGACGTTCAAGCAATCGTCAATAAAGTGCCTAATAGCCGCCGCCCGCTGAATGAGCTTGTTTATGAAGGGAAAATGGAGTAGTCATTCCATCGTTTAAGCTTCAATAGAAAAACAAAGATAAACATTAAAAAGCTGGCCGCTTGGGCCAGCTTTTTAATATTACGATGTTCTTCCAGCATATGAAATTTTGATCTCCTAATAAAGTCAACTCTTCACTTTCAATACTACTAGAATCTGGCTGATAAAACATTTCCAAATCCTTGGATATAGAATTTAATGCCCTGGCAATCATTTTACAACAAAATAAACCTTTGTCCCTGTGCCTAATGTACTTATGATATGAATTCCTGTTCCGAAGTGCCGCTTTAAACGCTGATCAGTATTTATCAATCCGACCCCTGAACTACGATCTGCTTTTCTTTCCAATATTCGCCGCAATTGAACTTCGTCCATTCCGATTCCATCGTCTTCAACGGTTATCTCCGCATGCGTTTCATAGACAGAAATCCGAATAATGATCTTTCCTCCGCGAGCGCGCTTCATAATGCCGTGTCGTATCGCATTTTCAACTAAAGGCTGGATCGATAAAAACGGGATTTTTAATTCCTTGTAGTCGTCATCCGTCTCCCAAACAACTTGAAGCCTTTCTTCAAACCGAACCTTTTCGATATATAGATAAGAGCGCACCAGACTTAGCTCCTCTTCGATCGGAACAAGTCCATCCATATTCTGAAAACTAAATTTATTCCTCAAAAAATTGCTGAACTCATTAAGCAAATCGCGCATTTTATCCAGATTAATATCACTTAAAGCTGTTACGGCATTTAATGCATTGAATAAAAAATGAGGCTGGATTTGGGCTTGCAGCCATGCCGCTTCTAATCGCAATTGTTCCCGGACGATTTGTTTAACCGTAGTTAACGCCTCTATCCGCGATTTTATTTCTAATGGTTCCACTGGCTTTGTCACATAATCGTTTGCCCCAGCTAAAAAACCGCTTTGGATATCTTTCGGTTGGCTTCTGGCGGTAAGGAGCAAAACCGGGAGCTCTGTGAGCGTAAACCGCTCACGAATGATTCGTGTCAGCTCATAGCCAGACATCTGCGGCATCATAATATCTGAGATGATTAGATCCCATTCCTTTGCATCCAGAACAGCCAACGCTTCTTTCCCGCTCGTTACCATCGTTATTTCATATTCGTCCGACGGGAGTATTGCTTCAAGCACTTGAAGGTTGACCGGATCGTCATCAACAATTAATATGAGCGGACGATCGCGATTCATTTCTATTGGAGTAGTTGTTGGTTTCGCAGCCGGCGGGATTTCCGCTTTTTCCAAACTGACTGCGACTTCTTCCTGAATCAGCATAGATTGCGATGCCAACGGTTCAAATGAGTTAGAAAAATCATTTTCTTCCTCTGCTCTAAGACCTGCTAGCTTTAACGAAAATGTGAACTTTGAACCTTCCCCTAAAACAGAGGACACTTCTAACGTACCTCCATGAAGCTCAACCAGCTGTTTGCTTATACTTAAACCTAACCCAAAGCCACCCTCAATCATGGTCTCGCTAGTGCTCGCCTGCTCATAAGGACGGAATAGGCGCTTAAGCATGTCCTCATCCATTCCGATCCCGGTATCGGTAATCACAATATAAGCTCTTCCTTCCCGTGTATAAGCTTGGATCGAAATGACCCCTTCATTCGTATATTTCACAGCATTATGAAGCAAATTGAAAACGATTTGGATAACCCGGTTTTCGTCCGCGATTACTGAAGGGAAATCTTCGGGAATTTGATTTGTTATTTTGACGGACTTCACTTCCGCATTAAATTGCAGCATATCAAGCACCCCGGTCACGATTGGCTGAATCCATATGTCTTTTTGCTGAAGACGCGGATTGCCTTCCCGTAAACTCATCACATCAATCAAATCGTTTAATATCAAAGTCAGCCGACGTCCTACGGATAAAACCGTTTCAAGCTCTTTGATGCTTCTCTCCTGTAACAAATGCCGTTCCCTTTTCAAAATTGATTGCGACAGGTTGAGGATGCTGTGGAGCGGATTTTTAAATTCATGTGAAGTGTTCGCCAAAAATTGATCCTTATGGTCATTCATTCTTTGCAATGTTGCGGCAATCTCCTTGGTGTTCGCATGCATTTTAAAATAATCCTTAAACCATACAGAGGCTAAACACCCCATCGAAATAATCATATCAAACGGATAGTGGACAACACTCAATCCGCTTTCCCGCCAAATTAAGGACCAAAGAAAATGATGAATCAGCGCAAGTATAGAAAAAAGCAGTAAAAGATGGCTTTTTATATCTGCAATAACTTTTTTAAAGATTGCAATCAACGTGACCACAGCTGCAATACCACCCAAAAGAATATACACCGGGAAGAGCATAATCACCTGATAGGGGGCCAAAAGCAACGTAATGCCAGCGGTACCTAAATTCATTACAGTATAAACAGGATATATCCTTCTCCAATAAGGGAGTTCACGATGATTCGTGCACTGGAGCAAAGCGTAGCATCCAATGATAAAAGCGGCGTTAGATAGCCGAAAATCCCAACGATAGCCAATATAAAACAATTGATGGAACAATTTCTCATCATTGCTTAATAGACTAGTAAGCGTTACACATAGTGTCAGTAAAGAAAAATAAAGCAGCTTCTTTTCCTTATTTCCTAACAAAAACAGAATAAACGCATAGACAGAATGCATAAGAAATATAATCGCTGCCAGAAGCTGCATAGAAACGGAGATTTTCATATCTTTTGTAATTGCTTCTTCTGATCCAAATTTAATGGATCGAATGATGCCGCTGTTTCGACTATCCACATAGTTTGCGGCCTGAATCACGAGTTCGATTACTCCGTTTTCATCAGCGGTAAAAGTTGTGGAATAAGGCAGGTTCTTCGCGATATAATCATCCTTCGTTTTCGCTACCCGCCCGGATTTAGCAAGCAATCGCCCATTTATGTATAATTCTGATGAAGTGCGCACGCTGGGTACGCGAATGCTATAATTTATATCCTTTTCCGGGTTTACATTAAGACGCAAGCGATAGGAAGCAAAACCATATGGAGTTGACTCACCAGCATGCAAAGCTTTATTCCATCCTCCCGGAACCTGAATTAGCCTTGGCTCACTTTCGCTTATTGCTTGTTGTCGACTGCCATCCATCAACCATTGTGAGGGGTAAAACTCCCATTCCCCATCAAGCAAAAGAACACCGCCATCTTCTGCATTCCAATCACGCAAATCTAACTGCCCATTCTGTATTGACATCTGTTTGTGATCAGGAAACAATTCCATCCACAACATGCGCAAGCTGGATAAAATGATTATCAATAGTCCAAGTATTAAAAAAATATGGCTCTTTTTCATGGGGTAATTTGGCGAATCACTGCCAAGAAACATTCCTCTCATAATCATTTTTTGATAATACACATGCAAAGATTTCAAAATTAGTCGTTACACATTATGACATTCACTGAGGTGCTTCCCATAATATACCACAGCAATCATAACAGAGAAATGACGATAGGGGTGTTCTTTTGTTTATTATACGGCCATGCTTCTTAGCGGATTTTAGTAGTTCAAATTCGGGAATAAGAAAAACGTCTATCGACGTACTTTCCAAGAATAAAGACCGCATTAGCGGATGTTTTTCTTGCGCTTAGATAATCACTTAAGCTCCATTTAAAACTTTTTTACTCTATAATCTAAAAAAAGAATGAACAAAGTCTATCCTTCGTCCATTCCCTTTTGATCTTGTATAATCTTCACTGCGCGTTTACGATGCAATTCCCTAGTTTGCGGGTAGAGACAATTATCTAGGTGTTGTTATATCTTGCAAAAGATCAAGGATCACCTTCGTCACAAGCTCAGGCTGATCTTCCATGACCATATGGCCGCTTTTCTCCGCTACGATTAACTTGCTCTTGCTCGAAATGCCCAGCATATTCCGTTGACCGTTCTGCCATATTTCTTCCAATTTTTCGCCTCCCTCTTTGGAAAAACCGAATGCGGCGTAATCCTGCGGCAATCCTCGTGCAATGACCCGTACAGGAAGATTCCCCAAGTTTTGCCCACGGATGGCATCCTCCGACGTATATACTAACTTCCCTTCATTTTCGGCCTCTTCAAAATAACCAGGCGTCGCAACGATGTTCAAAAAACGGCTTCGTTCCTCCTTCGGAACCAAACCTTCCAGTAAAAAGTTCTGAAAAAGCCGAAGCACTCCCGATTGTTTCAGCAGCGTCAACTCTGCCGCCGGCGGCTTTTTCGTAAACTTCTCTCGAGCAGTAATCGGAGCGGCGTCCTTCTCGTCATTTTCCGGACGAGCGTCAACAAGCACCAACCCCGCTACTTCATCCCTATAAGTTTGGGCGAACAACCTTGAGTACGTTCCACCCAAGGAATGGCCCACGAAGAGGTATGGCCCACGAAGTCCCTCTTTGTGCAAAGCCGTGTGAAGCTCGCGGACAATGTTGGCGCCGGTTCTTTCTGTATCCGCCTTTTCGCTCCAGGCATAACCAGCACGGTCGTAGCTGACGACTTTAGCATATGGAGCCAGCTGTTCCGGGATGTCCTTCCAGGACAGACTCGTCTCGCCGCTGCCCGCTTCAAGCACAATCGTGATGGAGCCCTTGCCCTGTTGATTGAGATGCAGCTTATATCCTCCCGCATCTACCAGCTTTCCCGGCATTGGATAATCCCGCTTTCCCGCCTCGGAAGCAATCGCTTCATAGGCAAACCCTGCCCCGATGAGTAGCAACACCAGAGCTAAAGCGATAAGAACAACTCTCTTCCATAAGCCCCTTTTTCTTTTTCTTGCTTGTACAGTTACTGTCGTCGTGTCCGTGTTCATACAGCTTTTTCCTCTCCTATGTTTTATTTAATACGAATGTACTATAAAATAATATAATACAATTGTATTAAACGTCAACCAACGGTCTCGGCTTAAAGGCTATTTCGGGTACGATACGGCATACGGCGCAGAAATGAGGCGAAAGTCGATTTCGTTTTTCCCCGCCTTGTTACGATCTTCAAAATGAACTACAAAAAGAGCCGCAAGGAGATCTTTTTTCTCCCTCCGGCTTTACTCTTCTATCTAGCACTTGTTTCCAATTGTGTTTATCCCATTTAGGAACATCTCTGTATAGACAGCCGCCACCTCGGTATCGGACAACGATCCGCCCTTCTTGAACCAGGTATAGCACCAGTTGCAGGCCCCTAGGACGCTGAATGCTACCATTTCAGGCGGCAGATCATCCCGAAATTCACCGCTCTCTATTCCCTGTTCGATGACAGACTGTACATTTAACCGGAAACGGTCCCGCTTCTGTTTGATCGCAGCAAGACTATCACCCGAAATATGAAGAAGTTCTCGGAAAAAGATGCGCGCGCTGCTTCCCCGGCCTTCGATTGCCTGAATGGTCATAAGGATGATCCCGGACAACTTTTCCTTCCAGGTTCGATCCGGCTGCTCGATGATGCGCTGCTGTTCCTCCAGCATGTAATCAATATACTGCAGTTGAATTTGCGTCAACAGTTCTTCTTTACTCGAAAAGTAATAATAGAAGGTCCCCTTGGTCACGCCCAGCGTGTTGACAATGTCCCGGATAGAGGCTTCGCTAAACCCTTTCGATTCAAATAGTGTTATGCTGTGCTTCATTATCTTCTCTTTCATGAACGGCTCCAAGTATAATCTCTCCTTCTAGCAATTCCGGGCACGATTCAAGGGCAAGCCCTCTAGTCTTCCCGGTTCGCTTGTTTCCTGGCCTCTTCCTGAAGCTTGCGCCATAATATTTTGCCGCTGCCGGTCATCGGGAGCGATGCGACGATTTCAACCAAGCGCGGATATTTATAGGCAGCCATATGCTGCTGCGCCCAGCGAATAATGTCATCCGCCTCTACCGAGCCGCGCTTGTCTTCCTGCAGGACGACGTATGCTTTGATTTCTTCGCCTTTCCTCTTGTCTGGCACCCCGATCACGCAGACTTCTTTAATCGCCGGATTCTTATACAAAATCGACTCCACTTCATTTGGCCACACTTTGAATCCGGAAGCGTTAATCATGCGTTTCAGCCGCTCGACGTAAAAGAAGTAGCCTTCTTCGTCGCAATAGCCGATATCTCCGGAGCGAAAAAATGGTTTGCCGTCTATCTCGACAAAGGCATTTTTTGTCTCTGACGGGTTGTTCCAGTAGCCTTGAAATAATTGCGGGCCGTTCACCATGATTTCCCCTTCTTCGCGGGGCCCCTTCTCTTCCAACGTTATCGGGTCAATAATACGTGCGTCTACGTCAAAGGACGGAACACCGAGACATTGCAGCTTCGGGCGATCGAGCGGATTAAAATGCGTCTGCGCCATCGTTTCCGACAAACCGTAACCTTCTACGAACCGGAGGCCGGTGGCCTGATAGAGCTTCTCACCGACCGCTTCCGGCAGACCGGCCCCGCCTCCGTTAATGACGATAAGCGAACTCAGATCATATTGCGAAAGCTGGGGATTGGAGAGAAAATCAACAACCATCGTGCTGATTCCCGTCCAATGTGTACACTTGCGGGTTTCGATGAATCGAGCTGCTGTAAGGCGGTCCCACCGCGTCATCATGACGATGGCAGCTCCCATATAAATCGGCGCGTGCATGCCGTGAACCATACCGGTCACATGAAACAAGGGAAGCGTGGACAGCACGATCGATTCCGTCGTCAGTTCTCCCCACAATGCCGCCGAAACCACATTCGCCTGCACCGACTTATGGGTATGCATGCAGCCTTTTGGTTCGCCGGTTGTCCCGGATGTATACGGGAGCACCGCGAGATCACTTCCTGCCGTCTCCGGGAAGGGCAGCGTTTCGGCGGCTGTCTGCATCGCTTCCATCCACGGGATGACTTGAGGAGAACCCGCTTCCAACCGTGGAGCCTTGACGAAGTCCGGGGCATCCATGCCTGGATTAACGCAATAGTCAGAATAAGCGGCGAGGATGATGCGTTCAAGACAGCTCGTTGCCAGCAGCGGCTCGATGCGCGGATACAGTTCCTGGCTGACTAGGCCGATCCTGATGCTGCCGTCTTTGATATAGAAGAAAAGCTCTTCCGTCAGATTCATCGGATTGATCGGCACAACAATGCCGCCGCACCGCAAAATGGCATAGTAGGATATGATGAATTGCGGACTGTTTTGCATATAGATAAGCACGCGGTCGCCTTTATTAACGCCCAGATGCATTAAATAAGCGGCCATACGGTTCACTTCATCTATCAACATCCGGTAGGTGATGATCTGATCATAATAAATGATCGCCGTCCGGTCCGGGTACCGGCGGGCGGTTACCTCAAGATTGTCGCTCAGCGTCGTATCCGGCACCGTGAGCGTAACCGGCATGCGTGCAGGCCAAAACGCAAAATGGGAACGTGTCAACTGAATCTCCTCCTCAAGGTTACGAATGGTTAAAAGCTTGAAACTGTACAGTCAGCGCTTAGAACTGGCCTCGTTCCGTCTGCCGCCAAGCATGCGTAATCAGCGCCCGGACGGTGTCGTTGAAGCGGGCAAACCGCTCATCGTCCGTCTGTCCTTTTTTATAGCGGTAATAGATCTGCTGACATATAACGGCAAGCTTGAAATAAGCAAACGTCAAATAATACGAAATACCGGACATATCGCGTCCGCTCCTTGCCGCGTAAGCTTGCAGAAATTCCTCCCTCGTCATGAAGCCCGGCTTCACCGTCAATGGCGAATGCCCCAGTCCGCGCAGCAGCTCCGGCGGATCATCCGGTTCGAACCAATAGCTCAGCGCCGCGCCGACATCGGCCATCGGATCGCCGACCGTTGCCATCTCCCAGTCGAACACGCCGGTTACCTCGCTTGGATGGCTGCGGGAGAACATCACATTATTCAGCTTGAAATCATAATGGATGACGGTCGGGGCTGGCGAAACGGGCAGCGTATCGATCAACCACCTCTGAAGCCGTTCCGCTTCCGGAATCTCCTCCGTCTTCGCGCGTTCATAGCGTTCGACCCAGCCTTGGACCTGACGGCGCATAAAACCTTCCGGTTGGCTGATCGACTGCAGGTTCGCCTCTTCATAGGGCACTTCATGAAGCTTGGCGAGTGTGGACACCATCGTGCCGGAAATCTCCCTGCCCAGCGCGGGCGTATATTCCACCTGCGGGGGGAAATCCCGGTCTAGAGTGATTCCATGCCGTCTCTCCATCACAAAAAACGGGCTGCCGATAACCGAAGGATCCCCACAGTATAAATATGGACGTGGCGCAAGCGGGAATAATGGATGGAGCTGTTTAAGAAGCGTGTACTCGCGCTCCATATTATGCGCCTTCAGCGCCACAGGACCAAGCGGTGGCCGTCGGACAACTGCCTCCCACTCTCCGGAGCGAATCAAGTAGGTCAAGTTTGAATGTCCTGCCGCGAACTGTTCGATCTGAATCGGACCACCGTCCGGAATATCGAGGTGATCCCGTATATATACATCAAGCGCGTTCAAATTCACCTCTTCGCCCTGACGCACGGGAATCGTATCCTTAAGAACTGACTTTTGTTTGGACATCGTTTTAAAATCCCCCTTTTTCCGTACCAATTCTATTCCCCTTTGATCCCGGCATAATGATTCTTTGTTGGCTTTGCCTTGGGCGCTACGTCGCTGACATACCTCCATCTACGGGCAGAATGACTCCGGTGATGTAATTCGAAGCGTCCGACGCCAGAAATACGGCACTTCCCTTGAGATCACTTTCCGAACCGAGCCGACCAAGCGAAGTACGGCGGAGGATTTGCTCGCCCCCATGATGGATGACATCCCGGGTCATCTTAGTCGGGAAAAATCCGGGCGCAATTGCATTGACGCGAATCTGATGCTTGCCCCATTTGGCGGCCAGATCTTTGGTCAACGCAATGATCGCTCCTTTACTCGTGTTGTAGCCGACGGCATCCAGCATATGCGGATCGGTTCCGCTGAGCCCCGCCACGGAAGCAATGTTGATGATCTTGCCTCCGCCCTGCTTGATCATCATCCGGCCGACCGCCTGCGACATGAGAAAAGTACCCGTCACGTTAATATCGATGACTTTGTTCCATGCTTCGAAGGGCATCTCGACGGCGGGCGCTCCCCATGAGGCCCCGCTGTTATTGACTAAAATATCGATGCGGCCATAGCTCTCCACGGATTCTTCAACCACCCGCCGTACATCATCCGGATTTCTGACATCGCAAGCCATCGCATGGCATGTTACGCCCGTATCCTGCTCGATGCGGACGGCCGTCTCACGGCATGTTTCCACTTTCCTCGAACACAGGACCAGATTAGCCCCCGCCTCGGCCAGGCCTTGCGCGATTTGCGCCCCAAGCCCCCGCCCGCCGCCGGTGACGATTGCAGTCTTGCCCGTTAGGTCAAATAATTGCCTGACATTCATTCCTATCTCCCCCTTAATCGGATGGCAGAAATCCATTATATAAGGATCGCAATCGCTTTCATTTATCGTCGTATTTACGAAGCTCCAGCTTGGCGATGGCAGCTTGATGCACTTCGTCCGGTCCGTCCGCCAGGCGCAGCGTTCTTGCGTTGGCCCAATGTGCGGCTAGCGGAAAGTCTTCGCTCACGCCTGCGGCGCCAAATGCTTGAATGGCCCGATCAAGCACCCGCAGCGCCATATTGGGAGCGACGACCTTAATCATCGCAATTTCCGCCTTGGCGGCCTTGTTCCCTACTGTGTCCATCATATAAGCCGCCTACAGCGTCAGCAGCCGCGCTTGTTCGATCTCAATTCGCGACCCGGCGATCCAATCCTGAACGGCCCCTTGCTGGGCAAGTGTCTTGCCGAACGCCGTACGCTTTCTCACGCGCTTGCATAATTGCTCAAGCGCCCGCTCCGCCGCACCGATCAGGCGCATGCAATGATGAATACGCCCGGGGCCGAGCCGCCCTTGCGCAATGGCGAAGCCTTTGCCCGCTTCCCATAGGATGGAGTCAGCCGGCAAGCGAACGTGGTCATATTCGATCTCCGCATGACCATGCGGCGCATGATCATAACCGAACACGGGAAGCATACGGCGGACCCGAACCCCGGGCGCGTCCAATGGAACCAGTATCATGGACTGCTGCTCATGGCGCGGCGCATCCGGATCCGTCTTCCCCATCACGATCGCCACCTTGCAGCGCGGATCGCCTGCACCCGAAGACCACCATTTGCGTCCTGTTACGACATACTCATCTCCCTCACGCTTGATCGTTGCCTCGATATTCGTCGCATCCGAGGAAGCGACATCCGGTTCGGTCATGGAGAAGCATGAACGGATGCTCCCCTCGAGCAGCGGCAGGAGCCACTGATCCTTCTGCTCTCGGGTTCCATATCGGACAAGCACCTCCATATTGCCCGTATCCGGCGCCGAACAATTAAACACCTCCGGCGCGATAAGCGAGCGCCCCATAATCTCGCATAGCGGAGCATATTCGAGATTCGTCAGCCCCGCTCCATACTCCCTGTCCGGCAAAAACAGATTCCAGAGCCCGGCCTGCTTGGCCTGCAGCTTCATATCCTCCATAACCGGCGGCACCGTCCACCTGCTGTCGGCCTGTTGAAGCTGTTCTTCATACGTTTTCTCGTTTGGATACACTACCTCATCCATGAATTCCAGTAACGAGCGCTGCAGCGACTTCACCTTTGCCGAATAATCAAAATGCACTGATATTCCCCCTTCAACCGGAACATACTGACCGGATAGTATGCTGAAATGTTATATACTTACTAAATCAAACCCCAAAATATTCCATATTCCCGTTGGGCTTTAGTGTGTGATTCTTTGGAGGGACGTGTTACTTGTGCAAATGCGATTTATGGAAAGGATGGAGAATTGGAATGATGGTAATATGAAAAAAGCACTTCCTGTTGGGAAGTGCGGAGAATAAGCAAGCGATACGGTATCTATCTTCTAAACACAGTATAAAGCGAACGGCATAATGCTACACTTCAGTGTTCACGATTCCATAATAAATAAGGTCTTCAAATTTATTTTCCTTATAAATATGCTGTAGTAAAAGACCTTCCTTCACCATGCCGCATTTTTCCATTACTCGTCCGGAACCGGGATTTGAGGCAAAATATCTCGCATATACTTTGTGGTAGTGCTTTTCTGAAAAAGCAAACTCAATAACAGCTTTTGCTGCTTCTGTTGCAAATCCGTTACCCCAATATTCCTCACCGATCCAATATCCAAGTTCGCCATTTCTATGTATTTTGTTATTTGTGAGTCCGATGGCTCCATACAGCTCATTTGTATATTTATCCGTTATGGCAAACTCATATGATTCATTATTGTTAAAATTATCTTCATGTGTTCGAATCCATGATATTGCAGATTCCAAAGGATATGGATAAGGCAGAGTTAACGTGCTTTTGTAGATATTATAGTTGTTGCAGAACTCACATACACGATCCGCATCGGATAATTCAAAAGGTCTTAACGTCAGTCTTTCAGTCGTTATCGTTCTTTTTTCTGCATTGTACATAACTTTACCCCCATTTAAATGAAAATAAGAAAAACGTCTATCGACGTACTTTCTAGGAAGACAGACCGCATTTAGCGGATGTTTTTCTTGCGATTATAGAATTGTTCAGCTTCGCTGAAAATTTATAAATTCTATAATCTTAAAAAAATACAAAAAACTCCATCCCGTAAGGGACGGAGTTTGATCCGCGATACCACCCTAATTGGTGTTTAATAGCAACACCCGCTTAGTCGCCATCCAGCAATGACGCTCCACAATAACGGTTGGACTCCGTGTCTGCGTACATATTTCGACAGACCTGCTCAGAGGTGACCTCTCGAAATCCGATGCCGACTGCTTCACACCAACCAGCAGTTCTCTGTACAGCATATCTGGATCTGAGTATCCTCTTCGCCGCATTTCCTTCCAAAAGTTTCATTAATTCTATATTCAAGCTGGAACCTCTGTCAAGCATGAATTCATGAACTACAGGAATTTTATTAATCGCGCTAACCCAACCTTTAAAATCAGCTGTTTTTAACTTAATTGAATTACTCCCCACATGTTCCCATTCGGGTCAAGGAATTTTAGAACCCATCCAAATCCTTCATTTTGAAAAAAGGTAATTTCTACTCCAATTGATTTCAAGTGATCGTGTAATTTATGTACTTGCTTTGTGTTATAGAGCAAAACCGGCATTGTCTGCCCATTAAATATGAAATTTGCATTTGTATCTTCTTTGGTCTCCCATAACATCAACATTGGACCTTCTTCTAATGTTAAAAATGCATGATGATGTTCTTCTGACTTACCTGTTAATTGGAAACCGAGGTTCGATACGTACCAATTGATTGATTCATTTAGATCTTGGACTGGAATCTGCATGTGTTCTAATTTTGTTAGAAAGTCATTATTCATTCTGCTCACTCCTTCTAGGTTATGAATTCAAACACTTCTTGTTTACCTTATCTGACAAGATTGAATAAATGAGCCTTTACTTTATGCACTTCCTCGGATGTTCGATGCACATTTACGCATTCGTTTACGTCAAATTTATTACCATCCGGATCGTAAAATACAAAGTTGATTCCACAACTATCGCGATCCTGAAGTTCTTCGATTCTCACATCATTTTTTTTCAGATGGTCATGCAATACCTCGATCTGCCTCACTTCAAAAGTTAGCCTGAACATTTCATAACCAGCTTTATTGGGGAATTGATTATCAATTGCCCCTACCGTTTCTACCAAGTGCAGCCATTGGCCATCAGATAACTTCAATATAGCTTGATCCTCTGCTGCATTATATGGCACCGCGTACTCTAATCCAAAATTACGCTGCCACCATTGCGCCGACTTCAACGGATTTCTAACCGGCACGTAAACCGAACAAACTGCCTTTAAAGCATTTCCTTGAATTCCCGACATCTCAATCATCCTTTCATTAATTGTTTCCTTACATATTAAGAAACGATTATTTCAGCAAAAACCAAACATATTCAAAAAGATTTTTTTGAGACGACACTAAAATAGTTGGAATACCACCTAGGATACACGCAACACAGCCATCAGAACAAAAAAAGAAGTTCCACCTGACTAGAATGAACTTCTTTCATTTTAATCGCTTTCTATGAACCAGACGCCGCCGCTTTATTAAGCTGCTTTACTCTATTTATAACTGGAACGTTGTGTCGATTTTTTTTCTGTGTTCATTTTATAGTTCCAACTCCATAAACACATCTGCTCTTACATACGGCATTGGCCCGATCTGCTCGACCGGAACGTGCTTGAACCCAACCGATTCGTATAGATAAACGGCGTTCGGCAGCTTGGTGCTACTGCCCAAAAAGAGCGATTTTGCGCCAAGCTCACGTGCGCGATCAATGGCGGCATGGATGAATGTCCGTCAAATCAGACTGCCAGCGAACGGCGCTTTATTTTCCGTAGTTACTCGTAGTTAACATAACATATATTATGATGAGTTATTTTTATAGCATACGATTTAATTTAAGACACAAATTATGCCAAATGCGCACTTCCTCCACATCGATTGGATTGGGGGCATTGCGCCGGCATTGGTCAACATGAAGCGGATTCCGATTTTATAGATAAAAGCCTAATGAAATTTTTACTTGAAAGTTCAACTTTTTCAGTATCCTTCTAATGTGATTTTAATCTTACTATATTACTGTTGTTTTATTCTCACTAAAACGCTTAAAAAAACAGATATGTTTTATAGATTGGGAGAGAAATAAGGTTGTGGAAAACAACTGCAAAGAAAGGAAAATATGTATGGAAGCGAACCAAGACAAATTGAAAATTTTACTTAGCAAAGTACCTGAAGTTACTATTTTTTTCTGGATCATTAAGGTTTTATGCACAACTGTAGGAGAAACATTTGCCGATTTCCTCAATTTCAATCTCGGATTTGGTTTGACTCTCACGACAATCATCATGGGAATTGCGTTTTTCCTTGTATTGTTTTTTCAGTTTAGAGCAAACAAATATGTTCCAGGCATCTATTGGCTAACGGTTGTGCTTATAAGCGTATTTGGGACGTTGGTAACTGATAATTTGACAGACAATGTCGGCATACCCCTTGAGACTAGTACAATAGTTTTCTCCGCGTTACTAGGATTAACTTTTCTTTTTTGGTATCTCAGTGAAAAAACACTCTCGATACACTCGATTTATACGAGAAAAAGAGAAGTTTTCTATTGGCTCACCATTCTTTTCACATTTGCGCTTGGAACAGCCGTCGGCGATTTATTTTCCGAACAACTCGGTCTAGGTTATCTTCTTACAGGAATAACAGTCGTTATTATAATAGCTTGCGTATTCTTGGCATATAAATTCTTGAAACTGGATGGGATATTAGCGTTTTGGATTGCTTACATTCTTACACGTCCGCTCGGAGCATCATTAGGGGATTACCTATCTCAACCAACAAATAATGGCGCGTTAGGTTTGGGGACAACAGTAACGAGTGTCATCTTTCTTATAACTATTTTAGCGATCATTGTTTATCTTGCTGTTACAAAATTTGATGCAACGGCGAAAAGCGAAACCGCGGAAACAAACCAGGCAAATGGAAGCAAGAAAAATGTTTTGATGCAAACCGTTGTTGCACTGTGTATTTTCTTAGTTACTGGTATAGGCGGTTATGTTGGGCTAAACAATAATATCGCGGCACAGAGCGATTCAACGCAAGCTACATTAGCTGGTCATTTAACAGATTTCGTTAAAATTGAAAGTGATATGCTAAACGACGTAAACTCAAATGATTTTGCTTCGGCCAAAAAAGGCGCTGACAATTTGGAACATCAATGGGACACATCTGAGCCTAAACTTAGGAAAATAGACGGCAAAACATGGACCCAAATTGATGGAACGATTGACGTGGTATTAGCATCAATTCGTTCAGGAAACCCTGATGCTAACCAAAGTAAATCTGCACTTAACGATTCGCTCAGTATCTTAAACGGGTCGAATAAATAAGAATGAAAACACAAAACCCGCAAGAAGTTCGCTTTTTTCAAAGTGTCCATCTTGCGGGTTCATTTATTTTTGCAATCAAACGATTAAACTAACTTTTCCGTTACGGATCTCAATACCCTATCCAAACTGCTTATGAACCGCTCCCGTTAAATCGCTCTATATGTGTGGAACAAGATTTTCAAATGCAAAACCCCATTTACCATCTTGATACTCAATTTTATGTATACTAGTATATGAAGCCGGAAATTTGATGCTTTTATTTGTCCACATCAAACCTTTTAAGGTATGGTATATGACATTTATTACCCCACCATGAGTTACGACAATTACATTTTCAGCATGATGTGCACTTTCCTGCTCTTTACATAATTTCGAAAACGTCTCACTTATTCGCGTGAAAAACTCAAGCGGGCTTTCTCCCCCAGGGTATCTTTCATCCATCTGTAAGGCCGAGAAATATAGACCTGGATAGCGTTCATTTACTATTTCGTGAGGCATCCCAGCTATTACGCCGTTGTTGGTTTCTCTCCAACAGTCGCTGCTTTCAACAGGCAAGTCAATCTCTCTGGCTATCTCGTTTGATGTATCTATAGCGCGTTGCAAATCGCTACTAATGATTCGAGTTATGTTAAAGTCGGTTTGGTTTTCCTTGAGATAACGGCCAAGCTTCTCCGATTGTCTAAAACCCTCAACTACAAGCCCCCGTTGACTCCAACCACCTCTAAAGCCTTCATCATCTATACCATGCCTAATAAAATAAATTGACATTTATCTTCTACCTCCAGAAATATTTTGATTTATTACTTCCATATGCATAAAACAGAGTCGTATCCCCTTAAAATGAATTCTCCAAGTTATTCTCACGATCCTTCCTTTTTGGTGAGAAAGGGCCTCGTCTGCCTGCAAAAAAAGCCGCCAATTGGGCGACTTTTTATACATATATGCTCTTACTCTATAACGTACCCCTTTTGTCGAATACGATTTGCCGGATTGCAGTATCCTCATTATTGGTTGACTGGTACCGTAAAGATCAATTCTGGTATAATCGTTATCTTATCGGTTTCACTAGAATAAAAGTATGGAATGATCTTGATTTTCTTCGGCATCCGCTCAAACGGGTCCATATCCATATTCATTGCAACCATTGTCGTACCGGGAATGCCGCGTCCAAATGCGCCCCTGGTGGAATCTACCTGATTGCCGTCCTGATCCTCAAGTATATACCACAGCCTGTCCCTCTGTTTAGTGATATCCCGCTTGCTGTAATCCTCATTCATGGTCAGCCGGGTCATGACGGGCGTGATTTCAATCCTTCCGAGAGAGATTTTGAAATCTTTCCATTCCTTTGGCGGATCGTCCGATGTCACGACCTTTGTCGCCGTTTCATTTTTCTTGACGGGGATATCAAAAACAAACGTATCTTTCTCCATCCCTACCAGGGTAATCTTAAGATTCAGCATAAATTCATTCGGGAAGCGGTAGGGAGTACCATCCTTGGAGCTATAATCGGAATGGCTGATTGTCACTACTGCTGCCGCAGGAGTGCCTGTACGTCCCCAATTTTTCATCGTCCCCTGGGATATGGTCATATCGACACTCTCCCCGTTGACCTTACCTCCGACACTGTAGTTTCGATTGTTAAATTGATGGTCTATGGTATCCTGTTCCAGCACAAAATAAATGTTTGATCCTGAATAAACGAGCTTAGGTATCCGCAGCGTTACCCCATGATGAGTTACGCTCACATTGGGCTCATCCATCATGCCTTTCTCGTCGGCGGTTTGCAAACCGATGTAATGGGTTAGTTCAAACAGATCCTGGAAGAAAGGAATCCCCTTTAGCGATTTGGCCATTGCCGGCGAAACAAACGCTGAACCCAACAGAGCTAAGCAAAGCACTAAAACGGCGGCAGCCGAGCCATAAATATACATCCACTTGCTTTTCCTTTTAACGGTTAAGGACGGCAATTCACGAAATGCCTCAGCCATCCGCTCATTTACAATCTCCGGTAGCTCGTCCGGAACTGATGCACGGCGATCCAACAACTTCATTTCAATATCATTTAGATTCATGCGCTACCTTCCTTTCCGGGGTATCGCCCAGTATTTGAAGCAGCTGCCGGCGTGCCCTGAACAGTCGCCCTTTGACTGCATTTTCCGTTATTCCGAGCAGTTCAGCTACAGCCAGCAATGGCATATCCTGAAAATAAAATAGCTGAATGACAATTTGCTGCTGCTCCTCAAGCTGCTCAACAGCATCCCGTATATCGACTGCATCGTAATCGGTTGGTGGTCTCGGTTTATCTATTTCATCCAAATTGTCCACTGGGACCAATCGTTTTTTATTTCTTAACACCTGATGACATTCGTTTATTAAAATACGGAATATCCAGGTATTAAAAAACTCCGGCTTTCTCAGCGTATGCAGCGATTTGTACGCCTTGAGAATCGTCTCCTGTATGGCATCCGCACAATCTTCGTCTCTGCCGAGAATCGAAAAAGCCAGCCCGTACATCTTCAGCTTGATCTCAAGTACAAGCCGGATAAATGCTTCATGATCCCCCTTCTTTGCTTTTTTCACCTCTTGTTTTACATTCACTCTTCTCTGCTCCTTTAACCGTATTCAGGTGTCATAGTAAATCAGCCGCTTTTTAGATACATGAGGGGGCCCAAAGGTTTTAAACGAATTTAAAAATTTTCTGAAACTCAATTTGTCACCCGAAAAAAGCCGCCAATCAGGCGACTTCTCATGTATATCCGTTCTTGTCCTCGGACATATTTAGTGCCATACGTTATACGCATTGGCCCTTTGTTTTTTAAGCGGCTTCACTCAACTAAAAAATCGGATTGTAAGTAACCATTAAAGTTAAATTGGTAATCATTGTCTATGCGGATATATCCAAGAATGCAATGATACCGCTTTCTGCGAAACACACTAGAGTAGTTCATATTGTCTCGGTTACCTTCTGCAACTAAAATTTCCTTTTCATCACAAGCTAGTATAATCCCGATATGATCATGAGAGTTTTCGGATAAAAGCTTTTCATAGATGACGATGTCACCTCGCTGCGGCGAAAAGCCTTCCTGCCCATCAATATGGAAAAATCCCGTTTCAGGTAGCCGGGCCCACTCTAACCATGCGCCAACTCCAGCAAATCGATAGATGCCATTCGGATATCGAATTGGCAATAAAATTCCGGCTTGTCTGCAACAGTGGTAGACAAATGCTGCGCACCAGCTGCCTCTGAGTATTTTATATATACCGGTATCTGGCCAATACATGCAGATTTCCCGATACTGCTCGTCTCCCGGTATACCGATAATGTTTTTCCCCGCGAGCGCTTCCGATATATCGGCCAATTTACGACGTCTATCGCCAGTATCTTCGGGTATCGATGCTTTATCTATTCTTGACACTTCAAATTCACATGGAATTGCCAATTCGTCTAACACATTTTGAAGTCTGTGTGCATCTAAATGGTATGTTTGACTGCCAGTAGTCTGAAAGAACATCTGAAGCACAATGGCATCCTTAATGATTTCTTCATACGGTCCATGAATTTGCTTTCTGTCATCCTGATAAAATATTGCCTGAAGGATGATCATCCGCTCTTCATTCGAAAAAATCTTGATATCTCTTATTAATGGCCTCACCGCCTCTGAACTGTTGGGACCAGGAAATTCAGCAATTCCGGTTTTATAGAAATAATAATGGTGAAGCAATCCCGCGATTGCAGCGAGTTCTGAATTTTGTCCTCTCTTCATAGCAAGCATCGATGCAAAAGTTGATACCCCGTAAAGATAAACACAGGCATTTGATTTTTCAACTGAGCTGTCCATTGTTTGTAGCATTTCATTAACAAGTACTCGAATACTTTCGATCCGTGAAGTCACACAATACTCCATATTTCTAAAACAAATCATGACTTACCTCCCCTGTGATTCCAAGTTTATTGGTTTGACATACATAGACGTTAGATACCCAATAATTTACGGAAAATACTGGAGAAAATATAGACTTATAATTTTCTAGCGATTATAATAATATTATGGATGACGAGGACACCCTAGTTGTATTAAGATATGATGAAAATGTACATACAAACAAATAAAACTGCAATGCTCTAGGCATTGCAGTTTTTTAATTTCAAAAAGATTAATGCTATTTGACTTGTGGCAATCAATGATCAGATTAAAATATCCGAGTTGTTTTAGTTCAATTTAGTTCAATTTAAAATTCATCAAATTCCAAACAATACCTTTGTATATTTTGACCGCTCAATTTAAAGAAAGTGTTCTGAGATACTTCTAACTTCAATGCTTGATCTTTTTCTAAATTTTTGTAGACTCCCCTTAATACCCGCCCTGTAAGTCCGTGAGACACAGCAATGACCTTTTCTTTATTTTTAATACTCTCTAGCCAATCTGATACTCTTTCTACTACAGAGTCATAACTCTCTCCGTTTGGAGAATTGAAATACCAGTTATAGTTATCTGTATTTTTAATAAGTTCTGGCCAAGAATCTCCAATTTCCTTTATCGTTAAACCCGCCCAGTCACCCACGGAAACTTCTCTTAATCGATCATCAGTAGTCACCTTTTTCCAATCATATCCAATTGCTTCGCATATTATTTTCGCGCTTTGCTCTGCCCTGCCTAATGGACTTGAAATAATCTCCCACTCATTGGGATCATTAATTAACAGCTTTAACAACCTTGAATTATTTTTAACTTGTTCAATTCCTTCTGCGGTTAACGATGAGTCAAGTTCTCCTTGATATCTTCCCTGGGTATTCAATTCTGTTTCCCCATGCCTTAGTAAATATATTACCTGTTCCAAGTTAGTACCCCCGCCCCAAAATAAATATAACTGCCTAAATTCTTGCTTGGTGAGCCATCCTAAATCTTTTAAATACATCTTATCCCAAATCAGTATTCAATTCATCTCAATGACCTCTATTACTCGTTACAGTCCCGAATGAGCGGAAGTGTACATTCCGAAATAATATTTCAGAATTTTAAATTTTATTGGAATTTATATTTTAAAATAATATAATAGAGATGCAGGACCATTTTATGGAAAGTGTGGTGATTGAGGGGATAGTCTAAAACAGCAGAAGACCGTTAGTCATTTGAAGTTAATCGGAGTCTTCATATTATTTCCGGGGAGGGAATTTATTGAAATTACTGCGAACAATCCAATGGAAGAAGCTGTCGCTCGCGCTCACAGTCGCCTCATTGGCGGTTGCTGGGTTCACACCCGGACTGCCTGCTTCATTCAAGGTCTCACCTTCTGTCTATGCAGAGCAAGTCAAGACGAATTCGCTGCAAGAAGCCTTCGAATCCGCTGCTCAGGAGTTTGGGGTACCTGTGAGCATTCTGATGTCCGTTTCCTACAATCTTTCCAGATGGGAACATCATAATGGCCAACCCAGTACTTCAGGCGGATACGGTATCATGCATTTGACTGAATTGCCGCAGCAGGATAACGAAGACCATAAGGGAACCGACGACGAAGATTACACATCGGCTTTGTCGAATGATCCGAGCCTTCATACACTGTCTGAGGCAGCGCAGCTATTGGATGTCGATCTGGACATACTGAAGCGGGATCCTGTGAGCAATATTCGGGGCGGAGCCGCATTGCTGGCGAAATACGCGCAGGAAACCCTCGGCAAAGTGCCGGAATCGGAATCCGATTGGTATGGTGCCGTAGCCAAATACAGCGGTTCTCAAGATTCGGGGGCCGCCCTGAAGTTTGCCAATAATGTATTTGATACGATTCAGCAGGGAATGTCGCGGCAAACTACGGATGGACAGACGCTCAATCTTCCATCCAAGGAGGTAAAGCCTAACCTTGATACCGTTCAAACGCTTCATCTCCGTCCAACGAAACCCGATACCGCCGAGTGCCCTCGCAATCTCCATTGCAATTTTGTTCCAGCAGCCTATCAGCAGAACGGGGATGACCCGTCGGATTATTCCAATTATGATCTTGCCGACCGTCCCAAATTTGGTCCTGCTATCCGCTATATCGTCATTCATGATACCGAAGAAACTTATCAGGATACGCTTAATATATTTACCAATCCAAATTCGAATGTCAGCGCGCACTATGTTATCCGTTCGTCCGACGGCCAGATCACGCAAATGGTCAAAAATAAGGATGTACCATGGCATGCAGGCAACTGGTATTTCAATATGCATTCCATTGGCGTAGAGCATGAGGGCTTTGCTATGGAGGGAGCGACTTGGTTTACCGAGAGACTTTACCGCTCTTCTGCTGCATTAGTTCGATATTTAGGGGAGAAATACGATATTCCGCTCGATCGGGCCCATATTATCGGTCATAATGAAGTACCGGGTTTAACTCCTGCACGTCAAAGTGTTATGCATCAGGATCCCGGCCCTTTCTGGGATTGGGAGCACTACATGGATTTGGTTGGATCGCCGATCCGCTCCAAGCATGGTATCAAAGGCATTGTGACAATCAAACCTGATTTTAAGACCAATCAGCCGGAAATCAATGATGCGCCTTCTCAGCCGTCTAACTTCCTTTACTTATATAAAGAGCCCGACTTTAACGCTGAGCTGATTGATGATCCCGCCCTTGTCTCACAGAACAAGAAAGACGGGTTCAGCGTAGGAGCCAAGGCTACCGTAGGGCAAACCTTCTCGCTTGCCGACAAGCAGGGGGATTGGACTGCGATCTGGTTCGGAGGACAGAAAGTTTGGTTCTATAACCCGAAAGGAAAAAATACGGTTGCAGGCAAGGGAACCTTGATCACTCCGAAAGCCGGCGCAGCTTCCATTCCGGTTTATGGGGCAGCTTATCCGGAAGCCGCCGCATATCCTGCCGAAATCACGCCTAATGTGCTGGTTCCACTGCAGTACACCATCTCGCAAGGACAGTCGTACGTTGCCGTGGACAAAGACAAAAGCGATTATTATTATGCTCCGGTATTCACGAATGACCCTTATGCGACCAATAAGCTGGTCAAGGGCAAAGAAGAGTTCTACCGAATATATTTCAATCACCGTTTTGCCTTTGTGAAAGCCTCTGATGTCGAGAAGGTACGAAAGCCGTCGGTGAATGCAGAAGAAAATGATGACTGAACTACGTATCAGGCTATCCCATAACGTGCAGAGGCTGTCCCTTTTGGGATAGCCTCTTTTTTCGCTGATCCGATTCCAACTCTCTGTTCGTGCCAAGATGTATCCTTTATCCTTTATGTTGGCGGAAGCTTGAGAGCAGTTCCTTCAGCCGGCAGGATGACTTAGAAAACGGAGCCGACTCCTTTGCGGCTTTCTACCTCGATCGACCCGCCATGGACTTCGATGATCGGACTGGCAATCGACAGCCCGGGCCCCACGCCGCCGTGTTTGCGGGTTCGCGATAACGTTTTATAAACCTTCCCTGGCTCTGTTCTTTAACACCCATTATCTCAACAGGTTGTTTATCTGCATCTGCCGATGATTCATTATGTCCGGCGCATATATGCACGCACGGTGATAGGTGCAAACACTGCCACAATCACAGCGGCCCCGATTAGGGAGATTCCTAAATCCCAACCTGCGGTGCCGGAGTTGGCGAGATCCCTGACGGCAGTAACGAGATGCGAAATCGGATTGATTTTCGAAAACCATTGGAGCCAGTTAGGCAGGGTCTCCGCCGGTACAAAAGCATTGGAGAGGAACGTGAGCGGGAACAGCACGATCATCGAAATGCCCTGTACGCTTGAAGCCGTACGCGCAATGACGCCAAAGAAGGCGAAGATCCAGCTCATTGCCCACGAGCACGCAATAACTAGCAGTGCGGCAAGGGCGACGTAGCCCAGCCCCCCCTCAGGCCGATAACCCATAACGTATCCCATCGTAAAAGTCAGGACCGTCGCAATCGTATACCGGATCGTATCTGCCAACAAAGCTCCCGCAAGCGGAGCAATGCGAGCGATTGGCAGTGATTTGAACCGGTCGAATACTCCTTTATCCATATCCTCGCGAAGCTGAACGCCGGTAACAATGGAGGTTGTAATGACCGTCTGGACAAGAATCCCCGGAATGATGATCGGCAAATAATTTTGCACGTTTCCGGAAATCGCCCCGCCGAAAATATAGGTAAACATTAAAGTGAAAATGATCGGCTGAAGCGTAACGTCAAACAGCTGTTCAGGTGTGCGCCGAATTTTCAGCAGGCCGCGGTAAGCCATCGTTAAAGAGTTGCGGACCGATTGGCTGAAGCTCGTTCTGCTGCGGAGTTTACGATTGGCAATCTTCGTCATGGTATTGGTGTTCATACTCTTACCTCCTTCGCTTCATGGAAGTGAGCTTTGGATTCGTCCCCTTGAACCCCATGACCGGTAATGGTCAGGAAGACCTCGTCAAGGGTCGGTTTTTGTACGCTCATCTCAGCCAGCGGGATTCCCGCCTCGCGAAGAGCGATAAGCAGATCCGTAACCCGGTCGGCATCTGCCATCGGAGCGGTAATCCGACCGCCTTCCGGCGATACCGCAGATTGGACTTGGAGCACCCGCTCGACCGTCCGGCGGGCATCTTGAATGTCTTGCGGATTTTGGATGCTCAAGTGCAGGGAAGATGTGCCCACGGACGCTTTAAGTTCATTCACGGTTCCCTCCGCGACTACCCGGCCGCGGTCGATTACCGCGATCCGGTCCGCCAGTTCATCCGCCTCCTGCAGGTACTGCGTCGTTAGCAGCACGGTCGATCCCGTCTTAACCAAGCGCCGGATCGTATCCCACATTTGGTTACGGGTCCGTGGATCCAGTCCGGTGGTAGGTTCGTCCAAGAAGATCAGCGGCGGCTGCGCAATGAGGCTTGCCGCCAAATCCAGCCGGCGGCGCATACCGCCGGAGAAGTTTTTGAGCGGGCGCTTCGCGGCTTCCGTCAAGCTGAATTCCTCCAGCAATTCTTCTGCTTTGCGCTTCGCTTCTGCACGGCTGAGGCCCAGGAGACGGGAGAAAATAACCAGATTCTCGGTAGCGCTAAGCGACTCATCCACCGAAGCGTATTGACCGGTCACTCCGATCAGCTGGCGTACGATATTGGGCTCCTTCGCCGCATCATACCCGAAAATGCGCGTCGTACCTGCATCCGCCCGCAGTAAGGTTGCCAACATGCGAATCGTGGTCGTTTTGCCTGCCCCATTCGGACCAAGCACGCCGTAAATCGTGCCTGCACGCACGTTCAAATCCACGCCATCCACCGCACGATTATCCCCAAAATTTTTGACGAGCCCCCGCGCTTCAACTGCCCATTCAGCACTCGCCGTATTCATTTCAATTCCGTTCATATTTTTCATTGAAAACCCTCCCTCTCCGTATTACTGTAATGGTCATTCGCTATTTCTAACATGGGCCCGCGCCGGAAAATGTTCTCCGTCTTGGGACTGATTTATCCATGTCACCTCTCTGCAGACCACAACAATCGCCCCTGCATGCTTCTCTTTTGTTAACTGTTTACGTAGAGGATGATAAAACACTTTTATGAACTGAATATGAACGGGATTGACAGCCTTCATCTGTCGATTTTGTGTAAATCTCCGTTAGTTGAGTTTCTCAAACGGCATTTTGTTCCTATGTCATCGATTCATCGATTCTTCTTCATCTCCAGTCGCCTCTTCGATTTGTGTCATGTATTATCTGTTTGATTCGCTGATGAACAAAACCCTTGATATCGGGATATTTCTTATATAAAGTAGCGGTATATATGATGGAAGACGCAAGGATTGCTGACCATACCAGCCAATCTCCCGCTTGAGATAAAATACGAATGATCTCATTAATAAACTGTTCGTTCCCCTCATGAAACGCCGCAGTTAACCCAGCAAAATGAAATCCAAACAATATGATCACTCTTCCCAAAAGCATAACAACCCAACCGACAATGTAGGCATACCCACCAACCGAACATAATTGATTGTCTCGCTCACGACGGAAAACCCTCGTTTTTCTAGCCTGAAAATATCCGACCGCCGTTCCCAAAGCCAGCAAACAAATGAATTCCAGCGCTACAACAGTATCAAATCCATCTGGAAGCCCTATCCATGTTCTGATTAAGGCCATTATAGGCATTCCAAGAAGATCGAAACTATCGATTTTCTTAGGGATTAGCTGTCGGATGATCAATATAATAACGATCCCAAGAACAATAATAGCGATTTTAGGCATGCGATCCCGCCCCTTTTTTTGTCGCTAAATAATAATCAATAAGTTGATCCACCCTGTCTTCAGAATAGTGTTCTGGCGACTGAAGAACGTGAATGACCAATCCATCAAGGAAGCCGTAGAGAAGCTCTAATTCAAATTCCCTATTGCTTTCCGCTGTCAGATAACCTAGCTCCTCCATTAGAGATAGAATCATCCCCATCAAATGCCTTGTATAGTTATCCATCTCCTGTTGCAATGTATGGAGTTCAGGATTACTGAAAGATTTGCCCAGGAAAGAGAGCCAAACCTTCGCCTCCATTACTTCTTCATTGTTCATCGGGATAATGAACCTCATTAGCCTTCTCACTGCTTCTTCATTCGAACCTGTGAAAGCGCTCGTACGAGCCCTGGCTCGTTCCCCCATCCGGTCCAATACTAATTTCATCGCATAATAAATCAATTCATCCTTTGCCACGAAATGATGTTGTACAAGTCCGACCGAGATGTTCGCTTCCTCGGCAATTTGCTGGATGGATGTTTTATCGATTCCGTGTTTTAATATAACGCGCCAGACCGCAGCTGCGATCTGTTCCTTCCTCTCTGTGTGGTCCACTTTCTTTGGCATATTCCCCCTCCTTTTTATAATATGATCATATTGTAAAAAGGAGATTTTTGCAATACGTTTATATTGTAAAAAAAATTCGGTCTCCTCCCTGCTCGCTCTAGGTGCACAAACGACGTGACTTCGAGGACGTATTGCAGCGGCAGATGCCCGGCCCATTTTGGCGATGACCGAAACTTCAGTTTTGTCACATCGCGGAAATGATGTTGCTGCCACTATAATTCGAATCTGAGAACTGCCGTCCCATCGATAGAACTTATATCCACAAAATATAAAAAGCCCACTATTTAAGCGGACTTTTAATCACCTATGTCCTTCTCCCTCAGGCAGCATATGATTTATAGTACCAGATAGAAGACAGCCTGGAATGTTCCAGGCTGTCTTCTCGACTTGTAAAAGACTAACGGCTTAACTTATACAATAAAAGTATCGATCGCATAAAAGAGCCATTCCCTAATAATTCTGCCGTTTACTGCAATCAGGTCATTTTTTCCGTGACTCGGGTCTTATTTTCCATTAAGATGGTAATTATCAACATTAATCTAAGGCGGAAAAAGAAATGTTACTCTTGCTGCAATTATTGAATATGGCCGTAAACCTGATTCTTTCCTTCTCCATGGGAGTATTCATTGTCGTCGGTTTTGTCTTCTTTCTGATCGGTTTTCACGATGCTAAGTTTTCTGAACTTATAAAAGGCAAAGATGCCCGCCGAGATCTGATTAAGATTTTCTCGACCCTTGGTATTTTACTCGTTATACTCCTTATTTCCTTTGAAAGCGCTCGTACGACTGGAATTTTGGCATTTACATCCGAGCTGGCACCGGAATCGGCCCGGCAAAACGGCATGAAGCTCTTGATCCTTGGCATCTTCCAAGCCGTCTGGCTCCTCATCTCGCTGAAATGGCTGCTTCCGCTTGTATTTAATCCTGTTGAGCTTAACAAAAAACAAACATTAGTTGTCATAAGCGCCCCGCTGCTTAATTTGCTTTGCGGCTTGTTAACCCTTCAGCGTTTCGAATTATTTTAGGGCCATTCCAGGTCATGAGCCGTCGACATCAAATATCGAACGAAGGTACGCCGACACTATACCTATGTTTCAAAGGATACAGAAATAAGTTGAAAGACGGAAAATCCATTTTATGCTCATCGTCCTAACGATTGGCGTACCAATCATTAGCCGCCTTCACCATATCCGCTCCCCCTTGTGCGCGCCATTCTGCAAGAAACTGGTCATAATTGTCGAGCGGCTCCGTTCCGCTGATGAAGTTGATGAATGTGTCTTCTTCGTATTTGTTCAGCTTTTGCACATTTTTCGATATCTCCGGCAAAGGAGGTGCGGAGCCAAGTGGATCTGTTTCAATGAGACCCTCCGCATTTTTCTGGAATGTGTTGAAGTAGCTCTCCACGAACGGGTTCTTCTTTAGTCTCGCCTGCCAGTATGTCGGATAGTTCTTCTCGTCCACGCCCGTTAAGAAGGCACTTGCATTTGTACGCTCATCAGCGAATTTCGGCATGATTGGCGTGTAGGCACCATTTTCGAACTTATGATGCACGCCTTCCTCACCGATGGAAATACCCTTGAAAATATCCTTGTCGAACTTCATGTCGAGCCACTTCATTGCCTCTTCCTTGTTCTTCGAGAACTTCGGAATCGCAATGTAATAATTGATGGTATTGCCAGGCGAGCCAACGCGCGCCTTACCCGATTTGTCCTTCAGCACCGGCACGATCGCAAGCTTTGCGTCCGGGAAGTTCTTCGCAAGCGCATTCTCCAAATTGGGAGCTATCCACCATCCCGGACTGTACATGGCGGCCTTGCCGCTGGCCATCTTTTCGATCGATTTGTCTGCCGTATTAATGCCCCATTCCGAATCAATGAGACCTTCTTTGTATAGTGTATTCATGAATGTCAGGTATTCCTTCATTTCCGGGGCCTCAACGGAGTGAATGATCTTCCCGTCCCGCTCCAGCCAAGGCGTCGTCAAGCCAAAGACACTGGCGATGTCCGAGTGTACCGGAACTTTGCCTCCCGTCAGCGGAATGACATTTTTCTTCTCTTTGAATGCCCGCAGCACCGTGACCAGCTCATCCAGATTCGTCGGCATCTTAAGGCCCAGTTCATCCAGCCAATCCTGACGAACCACAAGGGCATTTGATGACGTTGCGCCGCTTCCGGTTTCCGGAATCGCATAGATTTTGCCTTCATATCGGGCGCCATTCCAGGAATCCGGGCTAATAACCTGCTTCATGTTGGTTCCGTACTTCTCGATCAGATCATCAAGCGGTTCCAGCGCGCCGGATGATACAAGCTGATAATACTGCGCAGAACCTAGTTTCATGACATCATATGGCTCCTTGTTGGCCATGAGCAGATTTAACTTTTCGTCCGCATTTTCCGCTGGGAGCATCTCATATTTGACCGAATACCCCGTCTTCTCCTTCAAGTACAAAGCGACCGGATCGCCATTCGGTTCGAAGCGGTCGAACTGCATCAGCTGGCGCAGCTGCTTGCCGCCCCCCTCGCTGCCATTCGCGCCTTGTTCCGACTTCGTGTTATTACAGCCAAGAAGCGATAAAACCAGCGTCATTGCAATGATCGTAACCCAGACCTTTTTCCGTTGCATGAACATTCCTCCGCTCTTTTTTTGTCCCACACCATTGCATCACAGTACCTAACCTTTTACGGAACCGATCAGCACCCCTTTCACGAAATACTTTTGCAGGAATGGATATACGAGTAATATAGGCAAAGTAGCAACGAGAATCGAAGCAGCCTGAATGGCCTGAGGCGTCGTGTTCATGACCGCATCGACGTTCGTCACGTGGCCCCCGTCCTGATACGTAATATTGGAATGGACGAGCAGCTCCTTTAAGTACAATTGAAGCGGTTTCAATTCTGACGTGTTGATATAGATCATGGAGGCAAAATAATCGTTCCAGAATCCAACCGCATAGAAGAGCGCGATCGTAGCGAATACCGGCAAGGACAGCGGAACTGTAATGCGGAACAGAATCGTTAGATTGGACGCTCCGTCCATTTTCGCCGATTCCTCCAGTTCTTCCGGCAATGATTCGAAGTAATTTTTTATAATCAGCATGTTGAACACGCTTATCATGCTCGGCAGAAAGAGCACCCATAACGTATCGACCAGGTTCAGCCGCTGCATCAGCAAATACGTCGGAATAAGGCCGCCGCTGAATAGCATGGTGAATACATACATCAGGATAAAAAACTTGCGGCCGCGCAGCCTAGGTTTAGACAAGGGATAAGCGGCAAGCGCAGTCATGAGCAGACCGAGCGCCGTTCCCGCCAGCGCGATCGTCACCGAGACGAGAAAGGCCCTCATGAATTGGGAATCGCTTAATACATACAGGTATGTACCAAACTGAATGTCGACCGGGAACAAGGATACGCTTCCTGACATGACAGCTTCCTCACTGCTAAGCGACTTGGCAAGCAAATTGAGGAACGGGAACAATGTCGTCCATGATACCAAGGCAAAAAAGAGATAGTTGAACACATGAAATATCCGTTCCCCGACCGACATTCGAATGGCGGATCTCGTTCTCCGCGCAGTAATCCATTGACGTTCCATCCTTACGCCGAACCTCCTTTCTTCTTAAGTTTCTGTTTAAACAGACCCGTTTTCAGCACTGAGAAGACTGAGGAACATGAAGCGTATGCTCTCTGCGAGGAGTGCAAGTTACAATTTCCAGATTCCTGTCAAATGTCAAACTACCAAATGCCTCGATTCAGAAAACGCCGGCTGATATAATTTCCGCCCACGATAAGGACAAATCCAACAACGGATTCGAACAGCCCAACAGCAGACGCGAAACTGTAATTCTGCTCGCCAAGGCCGGTACGATACACATACGTTCCGATAACATCCGACACGTTGTAGACGACAGGATTATACATGACGAGAATTTGCTCTGTTCCGGCCTCCAAAATACTACCGAGACGAAGAATAAACATGAGCAGAATGACTGGCACAAGCCCCGGAAGCGTAATGTGCAGAATTTGCTTGAATTTGTTCGCCCCATCAATCTTTGCCGCTTCATACAGCTGCGGGTCGATAGAGCTTAAGGCAGCCAAATATACGATTGTCCCCCATCCCGCTTCCTTCCAACCCGCTGTGCTCACAAGCAGCCATCGGAAGAAGCTGTTGTCGAGAAAGAACTTGATCGGTTCTCCTCCCATCCATTCGATGATCCGATTCACCAGCCCGCCATTGACAGAGAGCAGATCCATGAACAGCCCGCTGACGATAACCCAAGACAGGAAGTGAGGCATGTATATAATCGTTTGCACCGGGCGCTTGAACCACATTTTTGTGAGCTCGTTCAGCAGAATCGCAAGCACGATCGGCAGCGGGAAGAGGAGCACGATTTTAAGTACGGAAATCATAAAGGTATTCCAGAACACCTGTGCAAACTTCGGCGATTGAAACAACCGTTCGAAATGTTCGAACCCTACCCAAGGACTGTCCCCGATTCCGCTGAAAATATTGAAGTCCTGAAACGCAATGACGATGCCATACATTGGTGTGTACTTGAACAGAAGAAGAAAGGCAATCCCGGGCAAAAGCGCGATGTACAAGTCCCAATCCTTCCGAATGTCGCCCCGCAGCTTTCGCCAATATGACGGCGAAGGCAAGCGAGGAGCATTGTCCAATTTCAGCCTAGCCATAGCTCCCACCCTTTCTTTGGTATAAGCAAGCACCCATCCTATATTCGTGATCACCTTGACTTGCCTTGCATTGCCTCTGCCTGCTTCTAGCGTACGGCATCCATCCGAATTCGAACACGGGAAAGCCATGACTTCTTCTGGTAAAATGATATCTAACATATGGAAGTAAAAGCTGGGCGATACCCTGCTACATTCATCTCCGCTTCCAATCGCTCGGCGTAACGCCCCAATGTTTGCGAAATACCTTCGTAAAATAGCTTACATCGCGAAATCCCACCGCTTGCGCTGCTTGATATACCCGTTCCCCTCGAAAGAGCGCCTCCTTAGCCCGTTCCATGCGTCGCGCAAGTAGGTAGGATGAGAAAGGCTGATTCATCTCCTGCTTGAACAGCCTGCTCAAATATGAAGCATTGATGAACAGCCGATCCGCAACGTCCTGAAGCGTCAGCTCTGTATGAAGCTCACATTCGATCAGTTCCTTCACTTCTGCCACCAAGCGGTTGCCGCCGCGGCGACGCACCATACATGCTTCCTCGCTAATCCGACGCATGACACTATGCATCCATTCGCTCCATTCCTGATTCGTTCGCAGTTCTGCTGTATTGAGGAACCATCTAGCATCTTCCCCTAAGACCCCTGATGGGGACCATCCCTGCTTGCGCATCCAGGTAATAATCCACGACTGCAGGATCATCATCTGCTCCTTGAACACTTCCGCCTCCGGAATGCTGCACACCGCACTGATCCAGGCCACGGCCACCTCCATTGCCAGCTGTTCATCGGCAGTATTCCAAGCGATATCCAATTCCCGTTCCCATTGCTCGCTGCATATGAAGACAGCGGAAGGCTTTCCCGTTTCCGCAAGAACATTATTGCGATATGGAATAACAATATCCCCTCCGTGCACGAGACGCTGACTGAGGGCGAATTCCGCTTCCTTATACAGGCGCGCTACATCGGCAAGTCCCCCGCAGGTTGAACTGATGCCTGCGCTGGCAGTAAGCTTCAATGATGCCTTGATGTATTCAAGCATCTTACCCGCCAGGGCATGAAGGCCGATCATGACATCGCCGTCGGACATTTTGCAATGTCCATCACCTTCCGCAGCATCACTCGGCATCAACGCCGTTCGCCCTTGACTATTTTCCTCTGGCGGATAGCGGAATAAGATCACAAGCGGTCTATCCACCTCATGGCAGACAAGCACGGAGCCATATTCCATCCCGGTCATCGTTTCTTCCACGACTTGGCCGACCGAGAAATGCATCAGGCCGCGATCTCCCCCGAATGCTTTCACACGCTCCTGCGGATAAGGATCGGGGTCGATCACCATAACCGCATAACGTTCATCCTCGTTCAGGACGATGCCCAGCTCTGCCATTCGCTCCGTCAAGGCCTTCACCGATAAGGTTCCGTCCAGCCCCTGACGCAATATGCGCTGGCGCAGCACGGGCAAGTGGCTGTGCCACTGCTGACGAAGCATATCATAATCATGCTTGCGCTGAATTTCCCGGCGACGCTCAGTGACGGCGTCTGTAACCGCCTGCAGAATCGCATCCTGTCCGGCAGGTTTCAACAAATACTGCCTCACTCCAATAGACAGCGCTTCTTGCGCATAAGGGAAATGATCGTGACCGCTAAGCACCACCGCCTTCACCTCGGGATTCCATTCTATCGCATGCCTCAACAAGGCCAAGCCGTCTCCATCTGGCAGCTGGATATCCACGAGCAGAATATCAGGCCTCTTCAACTGCATCCACCGCTTTCCTTCCTCTACGGTTGCCGCCGCGGTTACTCCCGTGATGCCTGCCTGCTCCCAAGGCATCATTTCCGTCAAACTTTGCCGCAGCCGCAGCTCGTCCTCCACAATTAACAGGTTCATCTGGCCCCTCCTTCAGAAGCTGACATAAATTTCGGGTGTAGATTGGATAACATCAATGACATCTACAACATCATCTGCAAATTAACCGCTTGAGCTAAAATCACGGCAAAAGAACTCCGGATCAAGGCCTAGCTTGCCTGGTGCCTTACCGAATACGGTTCAGACAAGGGAAGAACGAGCGTTACCGTGGTCCCCTTCCTCCATATGCTGTCAATTTGAATTTTCGCGCGCGGTCCGTAATTTAGGCGCATTCTCGCGGCGACATTGCGAAGCCCATAACCGGCTCCCGTATCTCCGCTTGCCGTTACGCTATGTTCCGCCGGCTGCCGTAATACGGCGGAGAGTTCCGCCTGCAATCGCGCACGCGTCTCCTCGGTCATCCCCGTGCCGGTATCATTAACTGCAATGATGAGACTTTCTCCTCCTTCACTTACCTCCAGCCGTATTGTAATGCGCAGCAGCATCTCCTGATCCTGTGAAGATTTCTCTAAGCCATGGATAATCGCATTCTCCACAATTGGCTGCACAAGCAGCTTGACAAGCGTGAGCTTCTCTGCGCGCGGCTCGATATCGTATTCAACACGAAATAGGTCCATAAAACGGATTTGTTGAATGCGGATATAAGCATGCAAGTGCTCCACACACTCCTTTACGGTAAGTACATCCTTGCCTTTGCTTAGGCTTAGACGGAAAAACTGCGACAGATGAAGCACCATCTCGGAAATATCCTCCGCTTCCGAATGCTTGGCCATCCAATAGATCGAATCAAGCGTGTTGTACAGAAAATGGGGATGAATTTGGGATTGAAGCAGCTTCAACTCCGTATTGGCAAGCCGCAGACTCTGTTCATAGTGATCATGAATGAGATGCTGCTGCTGAGATGCCATATGGTTGAATAAATGTGTGACTAGACCGAATTCATCCTGTCTTGTCGAATTAAGCCGCACATCCAGCTTGCCGCCCGTTATCGCTCTTAATCCGACAGCCAGCATCCGCATTGGCGCCGCGATGCTCTTGTAGATGCTGTACGCCATAACGAGCGCAAGCACGACGCTAAGCACGATCATGAATACCGCGTAATATTCCAATTGACGCGACTGAGCGAACAACTCCTTCTTCGGCTGGGATAAGGTCAGTGTCCAGCCATAATATGGCGATACTGCTTGAATCAGCACTTGATTGCTTGCTTCCGCTCTGGCCATATAATCCTGATAGGAGTCGGGACGCTGAGCCGTGCCTGCTACCCACTTGCCGTCAGCCGTATACAAATGCAGTTCGGCCTGTTCCGAAGGCTTGACGGAACGTATGTATTGCTGCAAGCGTTCCATATTCAAGCTAATAATCAATGCGTGCCGTTCACGGTTCGGGTTGTATATGTCCATCGCCCGAACGACTGCCAGGCTGTCAGCACCGAACGCTTGACCAAATGGCTTCCCTGCGCCTATTCGTTCATCCGGTTGAATGAACATCATGCCTGTTCCCAGACCGTTCAGCAGTTGGCGCAACCAAATGCGCTCATCCGCGCGTTCAACGGGAAGAACCCCGTGAAGTGTCGAAATAACCGAATTGGAATGGTCATGATATATAGCAATTTGAGAGAACATCGGATGGATCGACAGAAAATTAGCCAGTTTGCGCTTCATCTTCGCCAGCGCCATGACATTCTTTGCCTCCAGCTTCCGCTTGGCGTTCGACAGTACATCATTCATCTCTGAATCGGTCGACAACATCGCGGACAGCTCTTCTACGTTCTGCAGCGTCAGCTCAATATTGTCCATAAGTGCATGCATCGCACTTTCGGTACGTGCGGTTGTCTCTGACAACAGCAGCTCCTGCGAGCGTTTGTTGAGGAACCATCCCGATAACACCAAAGGAATGAGGATCAGCACGAAATAAATGGTCAGCCGCCACTGGATCCGCTGGCGAATTCGATTGTATACATATTTCAGCATCACGCACTCACCCTCCGTTCTTTTGTCCATTAACAGACTGACGCTGCTGCTGATCACCAGGCTGATTGCGCCCCAAGTGATACCAGTCATTGACCTCCTTCGTCATTTCACGTCCGCCCTCATTCATCCATTCAGACACGTACGTCTCGAAGTCGTCCAGCGGCCGGTTGCCAAGTACAATATCAATGAGCATATCGTTCTTCTTCAACAGAAGAGGGGCGTATCTTGTCATGGCTGGTGTCGGCAGGGAACGGTAAGAGCTTTGGCGAGCATGCTGGGAAGCAAACCGGAGATTATCGTATAAATGGTATTCTTGGCCTATTGAATCAAGCCGGGAACGGGTATAGGATTCATCCGGGATATCTGCAAGATTGGCATAAAGCCCGCGATAATGATCCTGATTATGACGTTCCATATCCGTTACCCGCTCCCCACTCTCCCATGTCCATACTTCTCCTTCGAATCCTAGCTTGAGCGTATCGCGTCCCTCTCCCGCAATATAGTTCAGCAGCTTCAGCACCTCCACGGCATGGGCGCTAGAAGCGGGAATCACCTGATAAGTCCGGACTGGCGGCAAAGCATAGGTTCCACTCCCGTGAGGGCCCTTCGGGAAAGGGATGGAGACCCATTCCGCATGTGAATCGTGGGCTTTACTCTTCTCCAGCACGCCGCGGGTATCATACCATGTGCCCGTGAACAGCCCCAGCTTCCCTTCGATAACTTGTCTTTCCAATCCTTGCTGCGTTTGAATAGGGAAAAGCGGATCAATGAGCCCCTCTTGTACCATCGTTCGTAAAAAGGCAAGCGCTTCTTTCATCTCTGGCTGAACATTGGAATATACGAGCTGGCCGTCCTTATCCATCCATTGGTTAAGCTGCACCCCAAACGCGCCGAACCATGGCGAGGAACGCCCCAGCTCTTCAATGAAGCTGGTTCCGTATGTATCCCGTATGCCATTGCCGTCCGGATCAAGCGATGAAAAGGCGCGCATGACGTTCACCATTTCCGAAAGCGTAGTCGGGGACTTGAGGCCGACGCGATCCAGCCAATCCTTGCGGATATACATCATCTCCAGCCCTATTCCTTCGTTCAGACTTGGGAGAGCATACACTTGTCCGTTAAATGATACCTGCTCCCATATTTCAGGCGGAATACGCTCTTTCAGCTTCGGTGCATATCGGGCAAGCAGCTGATCGAGCGGCGTCAGCATCTGCTTGCGCGCGTAGAAGGATACCCAATTTGCATCTGCAATACTGATCAGATCCGGCGTATGGTTCGACATCATCATGACGCCGACGCGATCCTCATACCGATGCGATGGGGGAATAATGACTTCCACCCGCAAGCCCGTCTTCGCCTCGATATCGAATAAGTATGGATTGTCATTTTCCGTCAGCGGATCGGGGAAGCCAATGCCCAGACTATTCAATACGACAGTAATCTTCGGTATATCTGACTTCTGGTCCGCAACTTCCATTTTCCCTGTATTTCCGCTGCATCCAAGCAGCATCAATAAACATGCAAGCCCTGTTCTCATCCCGATTCCCCTCAATGAAATCATTCGCTGGATTCTGGTTGTCCTGCCCTCTGGTGAAAGCGTATACAAAGGAGATCGCATGGCTCTCCTATTTCCTACCCCACTTACTTTTCTTTCTTCTGTTTGCTGCTCCAACCTGTCCCTCTCCTTTCGTTTATACATTTTTAAGACTTTTTAACTCCTGCTTGGGACAATGACCATGCATTCTTTCCATTATCATACAAAATGAGCCGATCAAATTGTACTTGATCGGCACCCTGATGGCCCTTTTGCCTGTTATGAGACGCTGCGGAACGAAGCATTCCTCTAATCGCTGTTGCCCCCGAATATCCCGAATTCATCTTAAAGGAAGATATATCGGGGACAAGCTTATGCTTTCAATGTGAGCTTTTCGTCGAAAAGCTCTTAGGCGACCGCTACCGCTTTTTACGGATTGGCTTCGTTCTCCCCGCTGCTTCGTTGCGTCTCAATGTTGAACTTTCACTTTCACAGTGTTTGGGTTATTTTTTAGTAGTCTTTATATTCCTTCTTAATCTGGTTCGAACAAACACCAATGTTCTTGGCGTTCTTTCCTGTATAATAAAACCACTTAACAGCAGACAATGTCTGGCTTCACTAACCCTTCTTCCTACAGCGATTAACGGAGTGCATGGTTCCGCGCTTCCCGTTATCGAGAAGTCGGTGATCGTTGCCGCTACATCAATGAATCTTAGAATGACAATATCTCTACTTATTCGGCGGCGTCTGCGACCGCTATTAGACGATTTGGAGCCCTTCTTTTGAGAGTTATTGCTTCCACATGAACATGACATGTTTCATCACCTCACTTTCTGATATTCTATTAAATGCCGGTAAGTTGTATTTTGTAATAGATAAGTAACGCTTCGTTTGAAAAATCCACTTGTAACATAGTTACACCACTCAAATGAGGAATGAGTTGGTACTTGAAGGTTGAAATGACAGAGCCATTCTCATAACCACAAGAAAATAGCGACGATCATATAACGGTCTTTTCAAGAAAAAAATCAGCCCTATAAAAGGACTGATTTTTTAGTTTACATGCTTTTTCTTTTCATCAGATGAATATACCACTTCAAGCCTGCATTGTGATTGAATAGACTAACCTTGTCCACAACGTCAAAATATCCAGACTGCTCTATTTCTTCGATTTTACGTTCAATCATCGCAAAGTCCGGGTCCTGTGTATTTTTATGGGAATATAGTGATGAGATGATAACGCCGTTTGGAGTAAGAAATCGGGAATATTCAAGTAACTTGTCAGAAGTATGGGGCACATACTGCAAAGACTCGTTAAACACGATTACATCATATAGCTTTTCGGGTACATACTGGTTAATATCACCGCAACGGAAAATATTCCTGGACGTCTTAGCCGCAGCTATTTGGACTGCTTCCTGCGAAAGATCCACGCCAAGATAACCTTCCTTTTCCTCGCCAAGAAGCATATCGAACAATATGCCTGTACCGCATCCCATGTCGAGAATGCCTTCTTTGGCAAGGAATTTACGGATGTAGCCGTACACGATGGAGTATCTGGCATACTCCGTGATATCGGCCAAATAGTCCCATACTCTGGAGCGGTACTCCTCATCCCATTGTTGTTGAGTGCTCTCAATATAATCTGGTATTTTCATGCTTTTCATTCCGATTCCTCCCGAATGCTTATTTAACTTTCATGTTACCAATCAGCAATAGAGAAACAATGATTTGAAGCAGCCAGATCTGATAATCAAAAATAGTAATACTAGTAATTATTACCATATTATATAATAACACTGAATTTCTATTATGTAAAATAATGGTTTTCGAGCGAGTTGTTATGCACAAAGGAAGTCAATTTTCTACCAATCTCGCAGTCGCAATGTAGACGAAAAAGTGACCCCCTCATCGAAGTCACTCTCTCTTTCCTTGCCGTCGTTTGAACTGAACGATTCGATAAATTGTATAGATGACCACCCCAATTACCGCCATCCAAATGCAAACGGATTTGAAAACGCTCCATCCACCCGAAGAAGAATTGTTTGGATAGTATAAAGCAGACACGGTTAAACACATCAACCCGATGACGATAAAGCACGCGGCAATTAGCCAGTCAACTTTTCTCATCTTTTTCCTCCTGCATGGTCGGGAGTGTGAATGTAACCGTAAAGCGCGTACCAATCTCCCTCTTGCTGCTTACTTGAATCGTCCCTCCTTGCAGCTCCACCAATTTCTTCACGATGGATAACCCTAGGCCTGTACCACCCGTTTTCCGCGATCTTGACTTCTCTACCCGATAGAAGCGATCAAAAATATATGGCAGCTCATCCTCAGGGATCCCAATCCCCGTGTCCTCTATCGAAAATAAGAGTGAGTCAGGAGTGCTCCGGAGATGGATTTCAATCCTTCCGTCTTCGGTATAACGAACCGCATTCTCCAACAGGTTGAGTACAATTTGTTCCATGCGCATCCTATCGCCACGGATTAATGGTACAGATGCGACAGGATGGACGATGAGTTCGATTCCTTTCTCCTTTGCTTTTAACGAAACCATTCTTACAGCTTGCTTTATCACATCCTTCAAGTCCACCCGCTCCATGGATAGACTGATTTGTCCCTCCTCCATCTTCGCAAGTTCAAATAGATCATCGACCAGGTGTTGGATCCGTACACCTTCTTGATAAATAATATCCAGATAGTGCTCCTTTTCTTCCTCCGTTTCATATAAACGGTTTTTCAAGACCTTTGCATAACCTTCCAAGTAAGTGATTGGAGTTCTCAGCTCATGGGAGATATGAGCGAAAAATTCCTGCCTCGTATCTCGAAATCTTTGCAGATCGGAAGCCAAGTTATTAATGGCCGCTGCCAGATCACCAATCTCGTCTTTGGTATGGATATCTAATCGAGTTTCCAGTTCCCCGATAGCGATTTTCTTCGTCGCTTTTTGCACCATAATGAGAGGTCGCGAAAATACCAGTGCCATAATCCATGTGATTCCAATAGCGAGTAAGAAAGCCCCGACACCTGAAAGGAGTATAAGATTTCGCACTGTAATAAGAGACTTATCCATGCTTTGCATGGAGGCCATCACATAAATAGCAGAAGAAATCCGACTATCTTGATAGATCGGTTGGCCAATGACCATATAACGATTGCCTAACGGATCTTCGTGTTCCAAATGGATGGACTTCCCGGAAAAAATTTGCTGTATATCCTCTGTCCGAATAAAAGACCGATCCGCTGCGTTATGTCCGCCTGAATGAAAGGTGATCTCACCTGATGCGTTAATATAGAACATACTTACATTCGAAAAATCCGCAAATGTCAGTATCATTTCTTCCATCGACGACTCCGTTGTCTCCGCCATTGCCCTGAAATGAGAGGTCATCTCGGTGACCTCCTTTCTCATCTCGGCATGATAGAAGTTGGAAAACATTTGATACAAGCTCAAGCCCAGAAAAAGGAGAACGATAAAAACGATCGAAGCAATGACGAGTCCGAGTCTCATCCCAATCCTATTCCGGCTCATCGATCTCCTCCGTCTGGCGAGAATTTATAACCCACACCCCATACCGTTTGTATCGGATCATAACCTAGTCCAGCGCGTTGTAACTTTTCTCGAATATTTTTGATATGGGTATCCACGACACGGGCATCGCCCATATATTCATACCCCCATAATCTTTCAATCAGTTCTTCCCGCGAAAAAGTGCGTTGACTATGCTTACCCAGATAGAGCAGTAAATCAAACTCTTTAGGCGTGAAATCAACGACCTCCCCGTGAATGTGAATTTCACGAGCTTCTGCATTTATTTGGAGATTATGCAATGTTATTGTCGATCCTTGAACCGTGTGCGCTTGATTAAGCATAGAGCGTCTCAATAACGAAAAGACACGTGCCAATAACTCTTCAGGTTCAAATGGTTTCGTTAAATAATCATCGGCTCCGATCCCCAGTCCATGGACTTTATCTTTGGTTTCAGATCGAGCCGTAAGCATCAAAATCGGTATCATTTCCGTTTCTCGAATGGCTTTGCAAACCTGCCAACCATCCATGCCTGGCATCATCACATCCAATATCAGAAGATCAAACGAATGACATCCATTCATCTAATACAAGGGTGTAATCACGATCGTAGCTATCATTCGGATCTTCCACAATCAGAGCACCGTAGAGGCCTTTATCAAGTTGATTGACACTATCTTGGTGCGAATGGTACCAATAGGTACCTGGAATGCTGGCTTTAAACTCATACGTGAAAGTTTTGCCCGGAACAACAGCATCTTGTGTAACGCCCGGAATCCCATCCATCTCATTCGGTACAGGGTAACCGTGCCAATGAATGGAAACGGGTTCTTCGAGCTCATTTTTTAGTTTGATCTTAACCGTTTCTCCAACTTTAACGCGAATCTCTGGACCTGGAACAGAATTATTGAATGTCCATACAGGCAGAGTCTTATCCTTGGATACCTTCAAATTGCTCGCTTGTGCGGTAATGGTATATTCCTTGCCATCTACCCTTGTTGTTTCATCCGTGAAGATGCTGCCCGTATTATTCGAACTCTGTGTCTGGATGCTATCCACGTTCATTTTGGAATGATCCATTCCCTTCATCATATCTAAATCATTAGAATTAGCACAGCCAGCTATTATGATGCTAACTATACCAATTGCAAGGAATATTTTTAATTTGCTCTTACTCTTCATCACACAACCTCCACTTCATATTCTGATATTTCATACTGTAACCAGAAATTATGTGGAAACGATGGAGAAATTGAAATTTTAAATATCGGAATTCTATGCAAATAAAAATCTCATCCCCAAGACTTTTGTCTTAGGGACGAGATTTATGCTCGTGATAACTTGGAAACATCCAGATGCGCCGATGTCACCAAATCGACGCTACATATCATCTAAAAGGGCACCGCCCAAAAAAAGTAAGGATGCGCTGTCTAAAGTCATCCTCCACCGGTTATAATGCTGCCCGTCATTTCGATAGACGATATACCAGTTCCATGCTGGCGAAGGAGTCTTCACTATGCTCCCGGTCGCCGCTGACCTTCATAGCCTCCTTGAATCCGCAGCCGATCCAGAAACGGAGAGCTCCCCAATTTTTGAGATCGACCGCCGCTCTTACGGTTTCATAAGAAAGCTTGGCGGCAAGCGAGATAATTCCGTTAACGAGTTCCTTTCCGTACCCTTGGCCGCGCCAAGATGGATCGACGGCGAACAGCCCGATGTACAGATCGCGTTCTCCAGGGTAGCCTTGGTAAAGCTCGAAAAAAGCGGAAGGGTCGGCATCCGACCCGCTTGCCCGATGAGCGGCGTGCTGAAACACTACCCGATCCGGGCTTCCGCCCGGAGGAAGCCCAGGGGTACCGTTTAAAATATTGGAAATATAGAGCGGGTTGAGAGACTGTCCGGTCCATTTGGGCAGCGGGGCGGATCTTTCATACAGGTCCTGAAGGGTCTTTTCCTCCGCATACTGCAGCATTCGAATAACGCATCGATCTGTCTCCCAGTTCATAGGCCATTGCGGCATCATATTCTCTTTCTCCTTTAGCATCAAAACTACAATCTAATTAGACATATATCTAATTAGATTGTAGTTTAATCAGTTAAATTTGGCAAGGAGGATCAATCAGTTTAAGAATACGATTCTGAAAGTAACTCCATTTCAAGAAATTGACTTTCCACCACTCAAACCCTCCATGGACCCTTAATATCCATAATTAAAATACAAGAAGCATATCACTTCTTGTTTACGGCATGCCTGCAATCTTTGGAAGCCGCATCCAACACCGACTGGATCGTATGCTCCCTCAAGTATTGATACAAATGCTGTTCGGCACCATCCATTACTCTTTTAACCAAACATTCGCTTTGTCCGTGACAATCCCGATCCGTTTGCGAAGCTTTTTCTTCAGCCAACATCCGATGCTGCTGCGAATTCAAATTCGAGCATTCGAACAGCTGCTGCCTGCCTTCGATCACCTGAATTACATCAAGAAATGTAATCTGCTCGGCTGGCCAAGCAAGCTCATAACCGCCATTCACTCCTGGTACTGCGCGTACGATTCCATCCTGTCTCAGCTTGGACATAATTTTGGATAAGTAGCTTTCTGAAACGCCAAGTGCTGCAGCTAGTTCCTTGATACCAACATTTTGACGATGCTCCGAGTGAGCCAAATGAATTAAGGCGTGCAGGGCGTAATCGGTGCTTTTGGAGAACTGCATGTTTGCTTCCTTCTTTCATAAAAGTTTGTTTACATCGTAGATCTGTGAAGTCTACATTATAACCGATCTGCTTCACTTTTCATAATTCAATAATTCCCTGGGCATCTTTGTTTTCGTTATTGTGCTTTGATGTTCGTTATAAAGTTTTAATATACCATGCATCGCAAGCAAAATGTTCCGTTGCATTTAAAGGTTTTTCTAATGGCATGAATCCGTTCTTTTTATAGAACTTGTTCGCCGCGACCATATTATTAAAAGTTTCCAGGTAACATTTTTTATAATGTTTTTTGGCAAAATCCAGGGCTAACCTAAGTAACTCGCTTGAAATTCCTGTGCCGCGCGCTTCTTTTAAAGCATACATCTTTTGCAGTTCACAAATATCCGGTATGCCCTCTACGGGTCCGATACCACAACCAGCGACTATTTTTGCATTTTCCTCAACAACCCAATATTTAGAGCCCTCGGATTTATACAGATTATAGAAATCTCCTAAGTTCGGATCAGTCCACGCGGTTCCCGGCTTATTCGCCCCAAATTCTATCAAACAGGTTCTAATCAGATCCTCAACTTGCTTATTATCCTTTTCTTCTATCTCTCTTATTAGCATGTAGTAACCCTCCACATACGCAATCTTCAAAGAGTGCTTTTTTCGAAGTTTTTTCTTCTATCTCCCGAAAATAGGCATTCTGTTCTCTCGAAAACGGATATCCGCCTATAATATGCAACACATATGAAAATACAGTAGAACCATAGACACGTCAATAAAACTGATAAATGAGATACCGGGTTGTCTTTAAGAAATGAGCCTTTCGCCGCAGAACGAAAATAAAGGAATATGCGAAATGCCAGCGAAAGAATAACCATCCGTATATGACATCTCATGATCGCCACCTGGAAGGATGCCACAATAAATTCAGGAGGGAATGAGCATGAAAAAATCGAAATCGCTGCTTCACATTGGGCTGATGGGCGCCCTGCTTCTTACCGGATCGGCCACGGCGCTTGCTGACGAAGCGGAACTTGTACCGATCGAATCGCTGAAACCCGCTGTTCCGATGGTCAAGCCGATACTGACAGGAACCGGCGGGTCCCTGATTCTGAGCGATTCCCCGGAATCTCCGAAAACGGAAGGTGCATATTACCGGGATTCGGTAACGGGATCGTTCCGGGTGTTCTGGCATCATCAAAATATGACTGGCGAGCCCCTGACCGTCGCGGTTGCCGTGACCAATGAATCCGACGAGCCCGTCATGCTGTTCTCTAATGGAATCGGACTGGCGACCGACTACTATCCGGATATCGCCGGACAGGTGGCGCTGGCCGATTTCATGAGCAATCATGCGGCCCAGAAGAAGGAAGCAATTCTGCAGCCTGGCGAAAGTTATTACCTGACCGCACTCACGGAAAATACGTATACCGCAAGCGGCATCGCGAATTTTACAGCTTATACGCAAAAAGGACATCGGGACGCCATGGTGACGGTAACGACGCTCGGCTACAAAGAGCAACCTGCCAATCCGCTCGACGTGCCGGTTCTGACGAAAGATATGCACGTACGCGGTACCTTCCCGCATGCAGACCGGACGGGTACGCTTGAGTACAATACGTCCAGCGGCAACTCGCTGATCCGCATTTCCTCTGCTGCCGCCGGCCCATGGAGCGACAGCATGCCGGGCGAATATGAGGAAGGTTGGAACGCGGTTGACGGCGGTGCCGTTATCAACAACGGGAACTATGGCGTAATGTACCACCTGAACGTGACCATTAATAACGAAGAGAACGTGAAGCGAGTCATTTCGGTGTACGACAACCCTTCCGGCGGCGCGGGCCACTATGTGATCCGCTGGGGCAAGGATCTGTTCCGGTCTCCGTTCGTGAATTACCAGATGGCTTGGAAATTTACACAGTTTACGGTCAACAAGAAAGGCAAAACCGTAGCGGCCGAGCTGAGCTTGACCGGCGGTGCCGCTGGACCGCAGACGCTTTATTTTACCAACAGTGATGTGAAATAGTACGATATATGATCTATACGATATTAAAAACTGTTCTTTCCAGGTCTGAGCGCGGAACTAGGACAGTTTTTTAAGATTATAGAATTTATAAATTTTCAGCGAAGCTGAACAATTCTATAATCGCAAGAAAAACATCCGCTAAATGCGGTCTGTCTTCCTAGAAAGTACGTCGATAGACGTTTTTCTTATCGATAACCGGTCAAGAGTGATCAAGGGGGCTAGCGGCGTAAACAACTGTAAGCCCCCTTTGACCCGTCTTTCGCCATTGATTTATAACTTGGAGCCTGGAATATAATGAGGTCATCATCGCTGCTGATCCTGACCGGGTACAGCGAAGTTATGTATCCATCGATATATCGTCCCATGCTTCATCGAAGCGGCCGATCATCCAGAACAGCCCTCTTCGTCTTTCGACGACGATACTCTCGTTCATGCCGGCCGGCGCTTCCTGCCCATTGATCCTGTTATTCACGCACGCCCAATGAAGACGGTAGATTTTGTCGGCTTCGTCCATGATTTCCTCCCGGCTGCGCATAGCGGTCTTCCGATAAAACTCTTCGAATGAATCGCATTCGGAGACGACCTGAATCGCATAGTCGCAGTCGCATATCCGGTCGGGAAAATCAAGAGATTCCACTAGACCGAGCGCCCAGATAAGCGCCCAATAAGCTTCGTACTGCCAAGCTATATTAACAGCTGCCTGACCTGCCGGATTTTCGTCCTGCAAAAGCTCGCGTTCGTTGTCGGTCAGGTGACGTTCCACGCCGAATTTCCGCAGCATCTCTGTCACGAAATCTTTTGATGCCGCAAGATCCCCGCCCTGGGCCACATCGCAAGCGTACTGGATCACGATCAGCAGTGCAACGGCCCTTCTGGCAATATCCTCTTCCGACTTCCACAAACAATCCGCCGCGGGCGGAAGCTCTGGCAACGTCTCGAGATGCGGGATATTGCGTTCCCGTATATAGGCGATGGACGCTCGCTTTCTCCGCTCGCCTTCCTCGGACTTCACTTCCGGCCCCATGACTTTATTGGTGCAGGCCCGAGGGCTGAAGTCGGCAGGACCCGAGGTTCCGTCCGGATAAACAATGACTTGTCCGTCGCTGTCGAGCAACGTTCCGTCCTGCAAGAAACCGATTCCCTCCATTCCGGACAGCAATGCCATGCACAGTTGGATCTGTCCTGCGTCCAACTCCTTGTCCGCTTCCAGCGCAACCACCGTATTGAATACGGAAATTTGCGTTAGCACCAATCCCTTGCGGTTTTCGTCAGCAAAAGCAATGCGATCGTAAAACCCCATCATCCCGGGGATATTGCTCGCAAAATAATCGGGATTCGTATCCTCGGTCAAGACTCGTATCGCCATCTTGCGTTTCTTGAATAGCGAATTGGTTTGCACGATATAATCGCTGCCGTTTTTCTCGATTTTATGGTCACCCGCGAACACATTCGCTATCCTTTCGCCTAGATCGTCAATATTATTCCTGGAAGCAAATATAGTAAAATATTTCAAACCCAATACCTCCTTGGAGTTCTCTATAGCTAGACTACTCGACTCCCGAAAAGGCTGTCAAATGCGCGATGCATCCGGATCATTGCGGAACACGCGCTCCAGATAGACGTTTCGACGCCACTTTTTAAAAAAATGCAGCGAGCATGTGGTTCGGCTGCATATTTTCCCTTGATTTAAGTCAATGAACGTTCATAACCTCCCGATTACAATAAAATCAATTACAGAACTCTAGGAGGTTACTTGATGATTACCGAAAGAAAACAACAAAAGGATCAGCGAAAAACTGCTTTGACTGCAGGCATATCGCTGATCATGATGACACTTGCTTCATTTTTTTCGTATGGATTTGTCCACGCAAGCCTTGTGGTACAGGGAGATGCCAGTTCCACATTTCATAACATCATTTCATCAAGTTCACTTTTCAAAGCCGAAATCTTTGGATGGGTCATCATCCTGCTTTGTGACATCGTGGTCGCCTGGGCTTTCTATATTTTCCTGAAGCCAATTCATCAAAGCCTTTCGCTGCTCGCTGCATGGTTCCGTCTTATCTATGCGGCTATGTTGGGAATAGCCATATTGAATTTATTATTTGTGCTGCTGCTTTCGAATAGTATGGATCAATTGTCTTTATCCGATCAGCTTCAAGCACAAGCTCTGCTGTATTTGGGAGCTTTTGAGTCCATGTGGTCTATTGGTTTAATAATATTTGGCGGGCATCTGCTGATTATCGGTTGTATAACTTTCAAAGCAGACATAATACCTAAAATTATTAGCATTTTATTGGTGATTGCCGGTATAGGCTATGTTCTCATTCATTTATGTAACGTGTTTCTTCCGCAATTCGACGGGATCATTACAACACTGAAATTTATATTCACGGTGCCAATGATTGCAGGAGAATTGGGTTTTGGTTTATGGATGTTGTTCAAAGGCGGGAAAGCCCCTATAACGACCTGATATCTGCTTCACCATTTTCTTTATGAATCCGCTTCTTGATTCGGCTTAATGACTCTGGCGTAATTCCGAGATAACTTGCCAATTGGTGCTGGGGCACGCGATCGATTAAATCAGGGCGGTTCTGTAATAGCGACTTGAAGCGTTCTTCAGGTGTTGAAGCGATAAAAGCGGCATATTCATCTTGGACCTGGCCGAACATTTCCTCGATCATCTTGCGTGTCATCGATTCCAATTGCTCATATTTGTTATACATGTTCTTTTCAATCGCAAGGTCGCCAACGACCAATACGGAGTCTTCAAGACAAGTAAAGGTATATTCGGATGACTTATCTTGTTTATGGGAATTGAAAATCGAGATGGCTTGCTCTTCGGTGTAGAAATTGGATGTGACCTCTTTTCCCGTTTCATTAATCGAATGCTGTCTTACGCATCCCTTTAACACAAAATAGCATTTAGTGGGAACATCTCCTTGTCTAAGGAGAACTGTTCCTTTTTTATATTCCTCAATAACGATATCCTCAAGAATAGCCTGTTGTTCTTCTTCGCTAAGGGATGTAAATTTAGTCATGTACTTGAACAATATTTCCTTCATTTTTCTTTCCTTTCATATTATTCATCATTTTCTTACGGCGAACAGGGGAAGTCCGCGAAGACGCTGACGCTCGTCAATCATCAGCAGCGTATCTTCAACGATTTGCTTAGCCGCCTCTCCTCTATCCATGGAAGCCATCTTGTTTCTGATTCGTTCCGAAGCAGCTGGATCATGAAGAAAATGGATCATTTTTTCTCCCAGCTCCCGGGTATCGTAAGCGATATCCGCCAGGCCGTTCTGTTGGAAAAACTGTGCATTCTCACGCTCCTGTCCGCCATACGGCTTTAAAATAAAGACGGGAACCTTCAAAACGAGAGCTTCGGATAATGTAACTCCGCCTGCTTTGGTCACGATACATGATGACGCCGCCATCAGCTCATGCATCTGCTCTACATAACCTAATACGTTCACATCCAAACGATCCGGGAACAGCGAACGCAGCTTCATAACCATTTTATCATGCCGCCCGCATACGAGATCAATGTCGCAGTTCCCCTTCTCCAACAGCATTTGCACAAGCTCCACAATATGATGAAATACGGCAAAAGATCCCGCCATGATCAGGACTCTATTGCGAGCCATGCGGGGTTCAACTGGGCTGGACATCGTCGCCGCGGTCGCAGTATGGTAAAAAGCGGCACGTACCGGAATTCCGGTCACGCAAATACGATCCGGAGCCGTCCCGTGGTCCTTTATCAGCTCACTCTCAAGCGCTTCGGTGGCGACATAATATTTGTCGGTATCCGGATGGATCCACCGTGAATGCAAGGTATAATCGGTAATGACAGTAGAGGTAGGAATGGAGAAGTTCCTGCTTGTTTCCGTGACTGCGCCGAATGGGAACGTATTAATAATGGCATCCGGCCGCGCGTTTTCAATCATTTCCAGTATTTTTCTTTTTCCAATGGCGTTTAAGTACCGATTAACGGACCCAATTGGATTGGTATCCCGCGTCATGTAATAACTCCATCCGTAATAATCCAAACCGAATTGGGATGAGTAGGTGCTCATTTGGTACAGTTTGGAAGATACCGAGTTTAAGATCGGATGCGCTTCCTTCATGAGGTCAACAATGTGCAGACTGTAGATCTCTTTAGACAGGAAACCTTGTTTCAGGGCGTGGGATACTTGTAAATGACCTTCTCCATAGCCGGCTGTCATAATCAGAATTCGAGGATGGCGGATGTTCACAATGATCCCTCCTGTAAGCTTATCGGTCTGAAAAGATTTCGACTTGTACTTAGTATAGAATTGGTATGTGAGAATTTCATTAAAAATAAACATTCTCATTGTTTTCTAATGAAATTTTGCCCGGATTTGCGTTTATGATGAGTATGACTGCAGGAGCTTATCTATCTTCGCGTTCACCCCATTTTTTTACTTTTCAATTCTGTTGGCATCCCAGTTTCTTTTCCTAAAGTTTATTGCTCATCTCAATTTGTATCACCGCTAAGCCTGCCACGGTTATGTATTAGCCCAATCATCGAAATGCAAAGTTAAAAATTTTATTTCATTCTGATAATGCGCTAAGTGACCATCTTCAACCATTTTCACAAACGCCTCTACCTTATCGGCAGCACCTTGCGAGAGGGTTACACATAAAGCTTCAAGGCGCTTAATAATCCATTGCTTAAGTTGATCCGAAATTTCCATGCCATAATTCTCCAAAAACAATGCGATTCTCCGGCGCCGATTTTCAGCATGAAGATCAGTACTATAGGGAATCGTCGATGAGTCGATGAGAGCTGGCTCGAAGCTGGCGAGCGGAACGGTAGTATAGAGTGTATACGCAATATCCCAAATACGAGGGCCAGGGCTTGCCATGTCAAAATCGATCAAGGCCACAGGACGCCGGTCTCTAAAGACGATATTGTACGGCGCGGCATCGTTATGACAGACGACCTCATTTATCGTTGGATCCGGATAAGCATTTTGGGGCAAAGCTTCGGAAGCAAAACCTCTTGTTGCATCGTGAAATTGCCGCAGCAATTTCGCTATTTCTATCAGCGATGCATCCGACCACATGTAAGGATCTAGATCAGGATAATCATTTCCGGGAACTTCACCCGGGATAAAAGTAAGTATTTCTCGCCCCTGCTGATCCATGCCGAGAAAACGAGGCGTCTTATCGAACCCGTTTTTTTCCAAGAAAATCAAAAGATCATTCACATATGGATTATTCTTGTCACTTCGGCGTACAGTATCGCCAATTCGTACAACTTCACTGACATTCCCGCCATGCAGCACTTCTTCTTTTTCAGTCAAAATATCCCTCCACCTCTTTCACTTCAGCAATGACTTGATCATTAATCCCTAGTTCTTTCAAAGATAAGCACCTGATGTATCAATAAATGTAACACAAAAAGCCGATCCCCTGTGAAGGAAGAAACGGCTTATCATTATGTTTCAGCAAATAAATAAGTAGAAGATATTAAATCAATTTATCAAGTATCTGCATATTAGGCATAGTCATCTTCATTTCATTTCCTGACTGGAGCATTTTTTTAAAGTTATCTTTCATTTCATCAATTGCTAATAATGCATGAGCTGTAAAACGTTGAACAATCGGATTTTCTTCTAAATTATTTTTAAACATGGGATATATTACGGAAAATGGCATGTTATACATTTCAGCTTCAGGATATTCGCTTAGATTAACTCCTCTTTTTTCGCATAGGCTATAGCATTCGCTCATTGCTTTAAAGCAAGTTTCCACTAGTTTTTCATCTTTCAAAAATCTATCAATATCATTATATTTCGAAAGACCAACCCCTAAAGGACTCGCTCCTACATTATGCATCCATAATGCATGCAATATGTTTGCAGGAGTTTCAGGAACAATAGAACACTCTTCAAACATCTTGATCGTTTTGCCCAGTAAAGGTTTTTGTTCTTCATATACTGCGCCTAATTTCACATCCTGCCCTATATTTCCCCAAAGCAAGTTACCTTTAAAGGTACCTCCACCTCCTGGGTATCCCATAATATACTGTTCTTTTTTCAATATACTATCGATTTCTCTTGTTCCATCCCAGTTTAAGGTAAATAATAAATAATTTGCATTAGGCGCTTGTTTTATAAGCGTTTCAATAACCTCATTTAATTGAAATGAATTGACAGGTACAATGATTAAATCATAATTACCCTCTGCATGAAGTGCGCATTTATAAGTATATTCTCCGATTGTATACATATTTTCTTTATCTTCACGTTCATCTATGATGTCATATGATATTGTTCTTTCGTTCATAATGTTAAACTTGCTCTCACGAACCAAATGAGTAATTTCATGATGCTCTGAAAGTGCATGGGCATAAAGCGTCCCGATTACACCTGTACCAACGATTAATATCTTCATTATTTTCACCTCAACCCAAAGAATTCACTTACAAAACTAAATGTATTATTTTCAGCACCCAAACTACGCGTGAGCAATTCCTCAAATGCAGTAACTTTTGAAATTATTGTTTCTTCACTCCATTTGAATAAATCAATATCCAAATAAAAATTAGAAAGCGTTAAAATCATTTCGGCTGTCTCAAGCGGATAAGTTACATTAAAAATCCCCTCTTCAACCCCTTGCGATATGATTTCTGCATAAAAAGGCGCAAATTGTTTAACAATGCTAACTATCAGTTTCTGATGAAATATTGCATTCGATGGAGAATTAATTTTTTCGTTCTGCTCACTATTATTACTGGCAGTTTGTATCCCCATTAAAATAATTTGTTTAAGTCTTTCATCAGATTTCAATTCTTTTACATCCTGCTCCGTTATTTCCTTAAACCAGCGTTTAACATACATTTCTACAGCTGCATCCGCACACTCTTCTTTAGAAGAAAAATAATGATAAAATGCGCCCTTCGAAATATTTAATGTCCTAATAATAAATGAGAGCGTTGTATCTTCATAACCGTTTGTAATAAATATGTTCCATATTTTTTCTAGCAACTCATTTCTTTTGTTATTGAAATCTTTATTTGTTCTAGCCATTTATCCTCCCTCCTATAAATAAACCGACTGCTGGTTTAATTATAATTTGGAACGAATCATTTGTAAATACGATTTAGAAAATTGCATTCATGGGCTGAAGTTGACTTTGTAATCCCAATCATATGGCATGATTTTAGTCAGTCTAGATCAACTTGCAGCAATCCAGCCGGATCGCAGCGCTTTACAGGCTCACCGTCATTTTTTGTTCTAATGAAACGGTCAATGGAATATAAATTACAGCCATCCGTGCTGATTGGATCCGTATCGATTTTTCTCGGAATTTTGGTGCTGCTTTATTTATGTAAAATTAAACATGCAAAGGAGGGTTCATAATGAACGAGTACATTCCTAATGGGATGATACAACAACAATTTCGACCTCATAAATAGTCAGCTCTCTCAAGTGAATACATTAGTTGGTTTAAAACAAGCCCTTTCCACCCCTGTAAAAGAAGAAAACAACACCGAAAAACCAGATTACTTAATAGAGCAAGGATATCGATTAGAGCGTTTTGTATCTGGTTTAACTTTTCCCACTGTAATGACCTTTGATTTGCAAGGGAACATCTATGTGGCAGAAGCTGGTTTCGCGTACGGAACCAAACCGGGAAAAGGACGTGTGGTACGAATTGAGCCGAACGGTTCCTTTACAGAAATTGCGGGTGGTTTTGGCGGACCCGTGACAGGAATTGCCTGGCATGATGGATACCTCTATGTGGCTGCCGGGGATATTGGAGAAGAACATGGGGCAGGATGTGGTCAGATTATTCGATTAGCGTTGGACGGAACAAAGGAAACGATCGTTACCGGACTTAAAACTTGCGGAGACCATTTTACAGGGGATGTGCTCTTCGGACCAGACGGAAAGATATATTTCTCGGTTGGAACCGCTACGAATTCTGCAGTTGTGGGTACCGATGATATGCTGATATTGAAATATCATCCACAATTTCATGATACGCCGGCCAGAGATATCGAGTTAGTCGGGACCAACTTCGTCTCTAGGAATCCATTATCGGAACAACAGGACGTAGCGGTTACGGGGGCATATAAACCTTTTGGCGAATCCAGCTACGAAGGTGAAATGATTAGCGGTCGACTGTTAGCCAACGGGGTCATCTATTGTTGCAATCCCGATGGCACCAATTTGCAAATTGTCGCAGATGGGTTTCGGAATACGTTTGGATTAAAATTCTCCCCGTTTAGCGGGAAATTGATTGCCATAGATCATGGCGCTGACCCGCGGGGCAGCCGTCAAATTCGGTTGGATTGGGATAAAGTCTGGGAGGTAGTTCCGTATGGTTGGCATGGTTTTCCGGATTTTTTCAGTGGCCTGCCTGCTACCCTCCCCCATTTTCATGCCGATGAGCAAGCAAAACCAACCTTTTTGTTGAAGGGGCATCCTCATCTTTCTTCTCAACCGCTTGCCAGACTCCAATCACACAGCGCTTCGATGAAATTCGATTTCTGTACAAATACGGATTTCGGCCGTCCAGGGGAAATTTTTGTTGCCCAATTTGGCGAGTCGGGTTTTGAAAAAACGGAGGAATTGCCTGGATTTAAAGTTGTTAGAGTGGATTTGGATACAGGGCAAATATCGGATTTCTTCACGAATCCCAAGGGTGACTCCGCTACGAGAGGGCCTGTACGTCCGATTGATGTCAAATTTAATCCTGCAGGGAATGAACTTTACCTTGTCGATTTTGGAATCATGGGAACCTTGCAAACCGGGAGGAATCCGAAGCCCAAAACGGGAAGCCTATGGAGGATTGTGAAAACAAAATGATATCAGCATATAAACCAGTCATCGGCAATTGTCCGGCGACTGGTTTATATGATTTGGCGAGATTCGCAATTAATGATCGTATCGTTATTTTTCCCTTTTAATATCTATTCATCTTATTCATCTTTAAAAGCAAATTCTGTTGTACCCAATCCTGAGTTGACATGTTTTCCTTGGAATAAAAATTCAAAGAACTTATCGTTTGAGCAGGCAATATGTCCATGAAATGTAGCGGAAGCGAGGATGTATATTCAGCATCCAATAATGCTTGATGTTGTTCTTGTTGCGCCTTTTCTTTTTGTTTCTCGGCCTCGATTTTTTTGCCCTTCTCTACTTCTTCTGGAGACGTTATACAGGCCGACCATATGGTATAGGTACCGTCTTCATGAATAATCAATCTGCGGCCAACTGTGGTTACACCACGCGTTTGCTCCATTTGCATAAACGCTCTTTGATCCTCATTTGTGTAATAGTTAATATACCCGTATACTTTCTCTTTCAAGGCGGGATCCGTCTTCATTTTCTGCAGGATACCTGGTGCGATAGTCACATCCTGCAAGCTTCCGCTTCTGCCGCGTCTGACGATCTCTTTTTCATTCTTCGGAATGTTCTCAATCCCAACCGTAAGGCCGTATTTTTCTGAAATGGCTTGCGCCTCATTTTCGGTGGCGGCAGACAAGGCTTTGTCGAAACCAACCAAAGGAGTATCAGTGGTTATCTTGTTTTTTTGTTGTTCTGAACGTGTTGTTAAGGAAACATTGTTCATAGCAGGTGACGTTATATTCATTGAACATACCTCCCACATTCTTATTACTATAATTATCGGTAATGCTGGAAAAATTATTTAGTTGGCCAACATGCAGCAAAGCAAATTTCATGCCCGTGCGGAAAAATGCAAAGAGCTGCTGACAATCCCCCATCCGTTCATAATCACTGGTTCAACTTATATAGCAGGCTGCTATGAAGATCAATTTCTGTCAGTCAGGATCAGCTGCAGGCATCCATCCTGTTAGCAGCGCACCACCCCCCGAATGGTTGTCTGCGGCGAGTTCGCCTCCGTGCCGTCTAATGATTCTTTGTGAAATGGTCAAACCTAATCCGCTGCCTCCAGTTGAACGATTTCTGGATGCTTCGCCTCGATATAGAGGTTCAAAAACCCGTTCCAACTCTTCCGAATTGAAGCCTGGACCTGTATCGCGTACCGCAAACTTTACTTTGTGACCATCTTGACAGCATTGAACAATGATTTCCCCATGGGATGGCGTATGTCTGACGGCATTATCCAAAAGATTGTTCATGGCACGCTCCAATAAATGCGTATCGCCTTTAACGATGCAATTGCCAGCCGAATGATTCGAGATCAAAATGTCTTTTTGCCGGGCAGGCGGATTTAGGCTGTCTATCGACTTCTGGAGTATGAGTTTAAGATCAACAGTCTTGTCGTTAAGCTGCGTTTCCAAATACTCCATCTTTGTAAATGTGAACAGGTCTTCTACCAATCGATCCAATTGAACCGATTTTTCCTTGCAAACCGCCACATATTTTGCTATTTTCTCCGGTGTTTGTGCAATTCCTTGCTCCAGGCCGTCCAAATAACCTCGCAAGGCGAACAACGGCGTCCGTAAATCATGCGCGACCGCAGCAATTACAAAACGGCGTTCTTTTTCCAGTTCCGCTTGTTTTTGATAAGATTGCTGAAGCCCGTTCACCATCGTTTCAAATCCGTCACGCACTTCGGCGATTTCCGTGATCCTGGACGAAGGCAGCTTCGCATCCCAATCTCCTGCCGCAATTTGTCTGGCTGCAAAGCTCATCTTCTCCAGCGGTTTAAGAAGGAATCTCCGCATTTCTACTCCGATGATAAAAATAGCCAGCGATAGTCCGGCAATCGTGGAAATCATTTGAGTCGCATTTGACTTCGGCAAGTAAATGATGACCCTTCCAAGCAAATGACCGTCTTCTATGACGGAGAAGCGTTCGGTTGACGATAGGGAGCCGCCTCGATCCGGATTGGACTGGAATATTTCCTGACCGGACGATGATAGAATTACCGCATCCATCTTCGCTTGCCGCAATTGGGTATGCAATTGGTTCTGCCAATTTGCATCCCTCCATTGGGCCGCCCCCTCTTCGATCAGATGAATCGTCTCGGTCAATTTCCCTTGCAGAATCTCATTTTGCGGCTGGTTTTTTGCTAAGCTAAGCGTTTTTGTTTCTATGAAATGGGCTGTAACAAAAAAGATCCACGGAACTAAAGTGATGAAGAAGAAACAAAGCATAATAAACGTGCGAATTCGAAGTGTTCTCATTTTTATTCTCCCTCGAAGCGATACCCTACTCCCCATACGTTGACAAGGCATTGCGGTTGATTCGGATCGGATTCGATTTTCTCGCGTAGCCGGCTGAGATGGACCCGAATGGTATGCCTGTCGCCCACCCCATCCCAGAATTTTGCAAGTAATTGTTCATATGAAAAAACATGTCTTGGATTTTCGGCAAATAACCGCAGCAACTCATATTCCTTTGGTGTAAGAATGATGTTCCTTCCATCCACTGTCACTTCTCTTGCGGAAAGGTTTATTTTGATACGGCCATAATCCAAAATCCTTCCCTCGATATGCTGCTGGGAAGCGGAACGCCGCAATACGGCTTTTACTCTGGCAACAATTTCTCCAGGCGAAGCTGTTTTGACGATATAATCATCGCCACCGAGCGTCAGCCCCCGTATCTTGTCCACATCATCGCTGCGAGCGCTCAAGAAAAGAATCGGAACGTTGCTCTCCGCCCGAATCCTGCGACACAACTCAAAACCGTTTTGACCCGGCATCATAATGTCCAAAACAATGCAATGAATTGTACTCGCCTGAAACAAGGCCCATGCTTGAGTAGTGTCGCATGCGGTAATCACGCTGAAATGTTCGTTCTCTAAAAAATCTCTTAACAGTTCGACGATGCTTTGGTCATCGTCTACAACCAATATCGTATTTACTGCGCTCATAAAGATCCCACCTTTGCACCCTAGTTTATCATTTTTTCTGCATGAACTGACGCATTCAAATGTTTTGTGATATTTCGTGATTGTTTTGTGACCTTTTTATAGCTTTATTTGAGATATTCGTTTGTTACGATCTAATTGCGTAGTTACGATTCTATTTGCGAACAGCCGGCAAAAATCGCGGAGAACACGACCGGCATAGGTTTATTTGCCGTAACGATTTTAATAAGGGAGGATTTATTTATGTTAACGGTTCAAATCGTTCTTTTTGATGGCTTCGACCTTCTGGATGCTATTGCACCATATGAAGTTTTCTGCGCCGCAGCAATGAGTGCCAAAAACGCATTAAGCGTGGAATTCGTCACCGCCGAAGGGCCTAGATCCGTGGTCAGCGGCATCAACGGGTTAAAAATCGAAGCAAGCGGAAAGTTGAATCCGCAGCGGGCGGGGATCATTCTCGTGCCTGGCGCTTCCGGTAACGTCGATGGAGACGGTCCCGATTCGATCCCGGTTATTTTAAGCAAAGCAGTGAATACAGAATTAACCGGGCTGATGGAGCAGGCTCTCGGGCAAAAAGAAGTCATCGTAGCCGCGGTATGCGGCGGTTCCTTGTTGTTGGCTATGGGAGGGCTGTTGGAAGGCAGACCGGCGGTAACCCATCATATGGGCATGGATTTACTGGGAGCAACCGGGGCTGTCCCCGTCCCTGCACGCGTAGTGGATGACGGCAACCTGGTTACCGGCGGGGGCGTAACTTCTGGACTGGATGTGGCTTTGTATTTGTTGGAACGTGAGCTTGGACCTCGTATCGCACACGCGGTAGAGCGGTTGTTCGAGTTTGAACGGAGGGGAACGGTTTGGCGGGAAAAAGGAATGGCGCCTGGCAATTATAAGGAATGGACGGACGACGAATCTGGCATCGTGGCGAACCAAGCGGCGATGAGCTGCGGCGCTTCACATAACGAAGTCACACATGGGTCCGTTTTCGATGGGGACTGGGATGCGACAATCGCAACGCCGGTCGGGAAACTGGAGGTCAAGCTCTCAATTTCAACAAAAGATGGTATAATCCAAGGAACGGCTACGCAAGGGGACGAAACGGTCAAGTTCATGAATCCCGTCCTTCAGGACGACAAGCTTGCCTGGTCGCTGCGAATCACGAAACCGCTGCGGTTAAATTTGAAATTCGAAGTGGTTGCGGACGGAGATCATATGACCGGAGTTGCCAAAGCCGGAGTACTACCGGCATCCAAATTAACAGGCAAGCGGGTTTCTTAACTCATTATCGCATAACAAAATACTTATGAATCCGCGGGGGTTTTGGATCACATGTTAAAACGAAAAACGTTATATGCACTTTTGGCTTGTGTAACCATTCTATTTATCCTGTACGCTTTGGTAGAAAACTATTTGATTCATCCCGGAGCCGAGGGATTTTTAAGCCATAAAACCGGCCTTAAGCGCGAACTTAACCTCCCGGTATGGCTTAACATGATGTATATTCATGTTGCATTTGCCTGCATCGCCATGGCTGCAGGGCTTCTCAACTTTTCAAATCGTATTTTTAATAAAAACCGTAAATTTCATCGTATAAACGGATATGTTTATTTAGTGTCCGTATTTCTCGTCGTGCTGACCTCTGGATACATGGCGCCTTATGCCACCGGAGGAAAAATAACCAGTATGGGTTTCAATGCGCTGAATATCATATGGCTGATTATAACCATCACCGCACTTGTCCAAATCAAAAAGAAACGGATCGCCCGCCACCGGAACTGGATGATTCGGAGCTACGCCTTTTGTTTTACGAATATGTTGATTCATCTCATCTCCTCCCTTTTTCATCAGGGATTCGGATACACTTACGTTACCAGCTACACTATTGGCCTTTACGGCTCCATCATACTGCTGCTGGTTATTCCTTCGATCATGATCAGAACGATGGGGCGATCCACTGCTGAATGAGATTTATATAGGGGATTCGAGCTCAAGATAAATCACTATCAACGTTCGGTCAAAATAGACATAAAAAGCCAGTTTATCCTATTAGGATGAGCTGGCTTTTTACCAAACAAGCTTCGAAATCTCACATCATTTCTTGCCTGTTGCGGAGAGAACAAAAAATAATGCCCTACCGTTTTGCCTTCCGCAGTTTCGATTGGGTTATGATTACTTATGTTTGCTGTTCAATCATAAGCTTTGCGGCATTTCGAAAATGATCAGGGATATATGAAGCCCGTTCCAGATACGCCGACATCAAGGCTCCGTTAAACAGCATCAGCAGTTGGGCAGAAAGCGCATCTGGATCTTTTGCTCCTGCGCGTTCAGCGATTTCCTTCAAACGGCGGCGCATCTCCCGGTGATAGGTCACGACAGGCTCATGGCTCAGATGGTTTTCATCGGGAAATTCCACCGCCGTATTCAAAAACGGACACCCGCGGTAACCCGGCTGCTCTATTCTGGAGCTCAGACTTTCTATCACCTCATACAGTTGGTCAAGCGGTGATTTAGGATGCCGCTGCTCCGCCTCTTCGAAAGGTTTCATGAAAGCGTGGTAATACTTCTCCAAATAGGCCACGACAAGATCGTCCTTTGTGGCAAAACTCCGGTAAAAGCTTGCTTTTGCCACGCCGGATTCCTCAATGATCCGGTCGATTCCGACGGCTCTCACACCCTCCTTGTAAAACAACTCGGTTGCCGTACGCAATATCCGCTCTTTGGCTGTTTCTTTCTTCTTCATGTTCATCTCTGACCTATCCCTTCTGATTAAACCCATTGACACTGTACAGATCTGTCTGTATGATAATCCTGAGTAATGGTACAGACCCGTCTCATTCATTTTACAAAGGAATCCACCCTTCTGTCAAACAAAAGAGCAGGAATTTCATTTAAATCAAAATTTCGATCAAAGCAGGTGAATGTCATGAAAGTTGAAAACGAAGCAAGACAAGTGGATGTATTGGTCATCGGTTCCGGTCCGGGCGGATACACCGCCGCAAAAAGAGCTGCGGATGCCGGGCTGCACGTGGCAGTCGTGGAACGGAATCGGATCGGGGGCGTTTGCACCAACGTCGGGTGCATTCCGTCCAAGGCGTTGATCTCCGAAGCTCATCGCTTTGAAATCAGAGGCCAATCGAACATCAATTTTGAGGAAGTTCAATCTTTTAAAAATGCTATCGTCAATAAACAATCAAACGGCGTGGGATTCCTGTTAAAAAACAAAAATATTACCGTATTTCATGGTGAAGCGCGTTTTATCAATGATCATAAAGCGATTGTCGATAACATGGATTCGGAAATCCATATCCGGTTTGAGCATTGCATTATCGCTACCGGTTCCCGTCCGATCGAATTGAGGGCTTTCCCTTATGGAGGAAGAATCCTTTCTTCTACAGAGGCGCTCGATTTAAATCAGGTGCCGGAAAGCCTCATTGTCATCGGCGGCGGGTACATCGGCATCGAGTTGGGACAGACATTCGCCAGATTCGGATCCAAGGTGACGATTTTGGAAGGCGCCGATCAGATCCTTCCCGGATTTGAAGCCGATATGACCCGGCCGGTTGTAAAGAAGTTGGAAGAAAACCATGTTGACATCTATACCGGCGCGCTGGCCGATCGGGTGGAGCATCTTCAAGATCAGGTTACCGTTCATTTCAAAGAAAACGGAAATGAGCGCCATGTCACGGCACAATTCGTGCTTGTCACCGTTGGGCGTCGTCCGAATACGGATGGAAATTTAGGGCTTGAACGTATAGGCATCCAGCTAACGGATCGCGGGCTAATCCCCGTGGATGAACAATGCCGGACCAACATCCCCCACATCTTCGCCATTGGAGATATCGTAGCCGGTCCCGCCCTAGCCCACAAAGCTTCCTATGAAGCAAAGGTAGCGGCAGACGCGCTGACTCATCGCCATGCAAAAGTGGATTATAAGGTATTGCCGCTTGTGGTCTTTTCCGATCCTGAAGTAGCGAGTGCCGGGTTGAGCGAGACGGAAGCCAGGGCACGTGGTATGGAAGTCGTGACAGGAAGAGCTTCTTACGGCATCAACGGCAGGGCTTTGGCGCTGCGGGCCAGCGAAGGTTTCGTGAAAATCGTGGCGGAGAAAGAAACCGAGCGAATCATCGGCGCCCAAATCGTTGGGTCAGAAGCATCCAATCTCATTGCCGAGCTGGCACTAGCCATCGAAATGAGCGCTACCTTGGAGGACATTGCCCTTACGATCCACGCCCATCCAACATTGGGAGAAATCGTGATGGAGGCAGCCGAAGCGGCCATTGCAAAAGGACGTAGAGGATAAACGGCGCAGGGATAAGCCAATTGGGTGGTTCATCTATCCAAAACATGATATTCTAAGTAAGTAAATTGAAATCTGTTTGACCGCAAATCGATTAATATAATACCGAAAAGAGTGGGAAGCATGAAGTCATATATCAATTGGAGATATACGATAACCATCTACAAAAAAGCGGTGGAAGGAGCGTGATAAATTAAAAAAAAGGAGCAGAACAAAATGATCCAAAACAGAAAAGCAACCGTTAGTGACTATGATATGATTATAAAACTTTGGGAAAGATCGGTAATGGCCACTCATCATTTTTTGAGTTTCAAGGATAAAGAGGAAATCAAAAAAGAATTACCTACGTATTTTCCTCATCTTGATGTACGTCTCTGGTACACCGATGACTCTATCATTGGTTTTACCGCTATCAATGACAATCACTTGGAAGCGTTGTTTCTCGATGCCGATAAAATTGGCAAAGGGTATGGGAAACAAATCATGCAATCATGCATCGATGACTTTGGGATCACATCCGTTGACGTGAATAAGCAAAATGAGAATGCGACAAGGTTTTATTTGAAAAGCGGTTTCGTAATAACCGGTGAGGACTTGACGGATGGAGCAGGCCGTCCTTATCCCATTTTACATTTGAAATTACAAGATCAGCAGAAGTAATTCTGCCCGGGCTGTCGAGAAATCGACAGCCTTTTAATTACACTCTGTATACCGCTTTTAGCAGCACGCAAATGTTTAATGGCTCTGCGAATCCTGACATTCCTTAAAATTATTTCTGTTCAAACTATTTTGTTAGTGATTAGTCAATCACATACATGCAATTGATTACCCGCGGTTCATCAAAGTATGGATCGTTTCGGTAATACCCTTCTCAAAATCGGTTGCTGGGATCGGGCCGATTCTCCGTTTATACTTCTCTCCGCTTAATGTCAACGGTTCTTCAGTTAAATACAGCATTTCAACAATTTCCTTCATGACAGGATTGAACATGCCCAGCAATGACAAGCTCATTTTTCCGAGTGGAACAACGGGTTTCGTTATCCCGCTTGCTTTCCGTGCAAGGCGTACAATTTCCCGACCTGATATAATCCCTGCTCCCGGGATGTTCCAATTTTGGCCGTAAGTGTCGTTTCGGCTCGCAAGTTCAACAATCATTTTCGCTGCGTCAGGCAAATACACATACTCCCGGGGAACTTTCATATTACCGATAAAAAATGCCGGTTTCCCTGCTGCGATCGCTGCAAGCGTCGCCCCGAGATAAGATGCTTCATTGGCCGTAGGGCCATAATAATCCGGCAACCGGACGATCATTCTTTGTACATGACCCCAACGATCATCAAATATCATCTGCTCAAAAGCAAGCCGTGTCTGTCCTTTTCTCGTATGTGGTTGTTTAGGGTGTTCTTCGGTTACTTTCTCCATCTGTCTTCTTCCATAAGGATAAATGCCATCTACCGCTACAATTTTCAATCTACGCTGGTCGGCCGCTTCCATCACCGATTCTCCCAGAGGAATAAGCTTATCAACCATCTCATTGTAAGGCACATTCGCGCAATGGAATAGAACATCAGCCCCTTCAGCTGCCGCCGCAATGTCCTGAGGCCGGTAAGCATCGCCTGTAAATAATGTCAGATGTTTCGGACTACCGAGCTGCGCGGCAAGCCGTTCTAATTTCGACCGGGAACGTCCAAACGCAATGGTAGCCACTCCCCTCCTGATCAATTCTTCTGTGATAACTGCACCTGTTCCACCGGTTGCCCCTAATACGATTGCTGTTTGCAAGAAAATCATCTCCATCCGATTTGTTTAGTTAGTGATTGATCAATCACTATTTGTTATCATTTTATTACCCTGTTAGTGATTAGTCAATAACTAATTTGAAAATACGGTTCGTTCGTCATTTGCCTAACTTTCCATTAATTCCGGCATATCCAGCGCCATGGAAATATTACATAACATTCCTCTTGCCAAAAACAACAAAGTGCGCTCTTCCGGATGCGGAATCGCAGCATTTCGAAAAGCTTCCAGTACAAGCTCGCGAACCGTTCGGAATCCTTTTTGCATCTCCTCCCGGATGACCTCTGACTGAATGGTCTGGGCCTGCATTTGCAGAAGCATTTCATTGGAACGATCCGCCAATATCTTTTCATAGGCTTCGATTAACGCAGACTCTAATTGCATGGGCCGAGAGTCCACAACCCGTAGGAATGATTGAACGATTCTACCCCAAGATGCTCCTAAGGCAGCAACTAATAAAGCTTCCTTCGTCGGGAAAAATTTGAAAATATAAGGTTGTGAAATTTTGGCTCTTTCCGCTACCTGCGCCGTAGTGGCACGGTAATATCCAATTTCAGCAAAAATTTCGATCGCCGCTGAAATGATTTCTTCTTTGCGATTGACGGATGACGTTTCATGCTTGGACATAATTTATCTGCCTTCACTTTCTTATTTTATTAGTGATGAATCAATTATTTTTTATTATAGTTTAATTGTCCAGAGGCTGCAATTCCATTCCACTAGACGAATTCATTCACGCAGCGATGTAGTCATATTGATTTTCAAGTACTACATAAGGTTAAATTCATTTTCAGTATATCCCGCTCTGTTCCATAAAATTTGACCTGTTTCGATAGCCAGTAATGGAGAAACCCAGCCTTCGTTGGCCGGGTGTTGACTTGGGCGATCATATACTTAGTCCATAATAGCCGGGAAAATATATTCCTTAATCAATGTCCATCGATCTTTGGGATTCATGATGAATTCTGACGCAATGGCTATGACCAGATCTTTGTTTGGAATGCAGCAAATGACATTACCGCCATCTCCCAGTGCCACGTATGCAAAAATTCCGTCCTCTTCGCGCAGCCACCATAGGTAACCGTAATTGTTGGGAGTCATCGTTGTTGACTCATCGATCCATGTCTCCGAAATAACCTGATGATTGTCCCAAATGCCACGGTTCATATATAGAAATCCAAAACGTCCCATATCACGTGGGCTGAGCGTAAGTCCCCATCCACCTGTGGAATTATGGTTTGGGTCTTTAACCCATCCTTTCACGTTTTTTCCGAATAAATCGTCAAACCCAAATGATTTCATTTCAAAATCCGGGATTTCTTTCATGCCGATCGGTTTAAATAATCGTTCGTTGGCAAACTCACGGGCACTTTTTCCTGTGCTGCGAGTGATGATGGCTGAAAGTAGATGCGCCCCTGCTGTTGAATATTTGAAATCTCCAATAGTTCCTTTTTGGCCAAGCATATCCAGCGTATATTTTACCCAGTCGGGCTGCATGCACAATTTGTCCAGCGGTTCTTGCCAGTCAGCAAATGGATAAGGAGCAGTCATCGTGAGAAGATGGCGTATCGTGATTTCTTGTTTTTGCCGATCGGCTGCATCGGGAACGTATTCGGGAAAAAAATCCAGCACCTTCTGATCCACATTTTTAATGTATCCCGTATCTACGGCAATGCCAATAAGGGCGGACATGATACTTTTCGTTACAGATGCTACATGATGCGCGTCATCCGGACCGCAGCCATTAAAATATTTTTCATAAGCAATGAATCCATCTCTCACGATAACAATACCATTTATATTGCTGTACTCGGATTTTATCACAGGTTCAAGCTCTGATAGCTTTTCAGGGTCCATTCCCAAGCTTTTCGGGTCTGTGTCGCGCCATTCTATAGTTGGCCAGTAATCTCTTTGCATTATAGACACCTCTCTCAATACATTTTTCTGTTTTGTCTACCCAGTTCAAAAGGAAAATGGAGTATTGAGCTATTTTTTCTTAACGGGAAAATACACCTCGGTAATCATACCCTCGGCTGCGCTCGCTTGATTGGGATCAGTTACATATACTTCATATGGTGAGCTCACCAATTTATACCCTTCATTTTCTACCCATTCCCTCAGCTTGGCATATACCGATGTCAATTCTGAATACGGCCCCTTTAAAACGGACTTCGCACAAAGCCCGCCAGGCAAATCTCTTGTTCCCTTTACAGGCTCTTTGATCGGGATGGCAAATTCCGTATCGTTGCCGGCAGGATTATACTCAGGGCTGTGATAAATGGTCATTGGCGTACCGAGCAAAGTGAGTTTTTCAGTAGCGGCCTTTTCATAGAGCCTGCCAAAATACGTTCCATATCCTAGAGCATAGTCATCGCTAGTCATCATCTGACGCATATATAGAATATTCATTGGCTGGATCTCAACAAGTTGTACTTCTATATCGCCAAGGTATGACATAATGGGTATGCCCTTCTCTAGATTTAAAATATCATTACTCATTTGTTTTAGAGTATATTCAAAAGCATTTAGCTTTTCCTGTATCTCCCTTCTTTTGCGATTAAGGACAATACCAAGCTTCTCTTCTGACTGATCGTCTTCCCATTCCATAATGGTTTTGATTTCTTCCAGGGAAAAATGATAGGATTTCAAACGGTTGATGAAGAGCATCTTTTTTAGCTGCCTGATGGAATAATATCTATAACCGTTTTCAGGGTTTATTTCATCAGGATTAATCAATCCAATCTCAGCATAATAGCGAAGCGTTTTTGTAGATACTCCGCATATCTTTGAGAATTCTCCAATCGATAGCAAAAGGTCACCTCCATTCTTCATATTTTTAGGGACTAGTGCTCTAATCACTTTATTCAATATCAACCGTACACCTTGCCCTTAGGGCAAAGTCAACTGCAAAAAATATGGATTCCTGCGGTTAAAGAAAGGCGTCTTTTTCCATGCGAGTGAGGAAAAAATCGGCTTCCTTGTGCGTGAGCAGACCGAAAAAATCAGCCGCATCATCAGATGGCAGCTCATTTAGCATATCTATCGCATATTTCCGGTCGAGCTCAACGATAATCTTTTTCTGCATATCCGGATTCAGCTCGCTGAATATTTCACTAAACTCGGTTGGATGTAAAAAAGAATAAATTCGTAAACGTCTGTTATCATCCAAACTCAGAAAAAATTCCGTCTGATCCGTCGGATGCAGATTCAAAAAATCTTTGCGGAAAACCTCTTTATCTCCTTCTCTTAATGCTTGCAGCATATAGTAGGTATACTCTTCTTTATATTCGTATTGATTCAGTTTGATCATCTTCCAACTCTCCTTTAGTTATTTCGTTTCGGTTTATAACTGTTCAACCTCTACGCTTTGTACATGATCGATTTTTTTGATGTAATAATAGATTTCCGTTGTGTATTGGGTGTCAGGTACAGAAAGCGTCAAATCAATAAGCTGGCAGTTCGTATCGAGATCTTTTAACTTCATATACCGAATTTTGTATTCGCCTTTTTTGGTTTCTTCGTTTTGCCCTTTGCGTTCAATCATTTTAATCAATTCGGTCATTCTATAATTCCGCTCAACCACAATCTTAAGCGCCACATCATGCCGGCTGAGGTTCTCAGGTCCAAAGAATCTAATCAGCAGAGGAATAACATTCACTGCCACAATGAGAAGAGTAACTCCGAATATGGCTTCCGCGTAAAACCCAGCTCCGATCGTAATTCCAAGTGCCGATGCTGACCATATCAGAGCTGCGGAAGTTAATCCGGAAATAACCTCATTGCTTCTTCGCAGAATGACTCCTGCTCCGATGAACCCGACTCCGCTTACAATCTGCGCTGCCAAACGCATCGGATCCATATTCGGATGGTTGGCGCCGGCAAATTTCCCGAATGCCTCGATCGATACAATCGTGATTAAACAGCTGGCAATGCAAATGACCATGCTCGGTCGCATTCCAAGCTGTTTCTGTTTAATTTGTCTGTCTACCCCAATAAGCAGTCCAAATAATAAAGCCAAAGTAAGCTTCAACATCATTTCAAATTCCAGGACCATTTGTATCCCTCCCTGCCACACGTTTCAAAGCACAAAAAAAGCACCCTCAACAAATAGGGTGCACTGAAAACAACAATAACGGTGACCTCCATTCGTTGAGTTTTAGCACTGCATGGCATAGGAACTTATGTCCAGCTACATTAAAAACCACCTTATGTCGATGGTTTCTGTTGACCCATTGGCGTCTGTCGACGTTTCTGGGCAGCAGCATTTCTCCATGCAGGAGCCTCACCTAACGAGGTTCATATTCAATTACCAACTCATCATAGTGACAAAAATCCCCTTTGTCAATAAGCAATTTTTTTATTTTAACGGCTGTTGCTGCTAACCATTTCGTCAATGGTGCAATCCATTTTCCTCTTGACAAAGCCAAAAACAAGACATAAGATGGCAGAGGAATTGAATATGTCCTCGTTAGGTGAGGCTCCTATATAAACATAGGCCACTGCCCAGAAATATCGAAAGATGCCCATGGGTTGAACAGGGATTGCCGGATTAAGGCTTTTCATAATGTGGCTAAGGGAATCATTATTCTCTTTACGTTATATAGTGCCAAAACTCGACTAGGGGGAAACGAAGTTTTTTTCGTGCGCTTTTTTGTCCCTCTAGGAGAACTAGAGGGATTTTTTATTTTGTAAAGGGGGGAATTACATTATGGACGGTAGTCCGAGTTATCGATCGTGTCAAAATAATCAAGACCTAATTCAGAGGGAGAACCGAAACTTCTTCACTCTCCAATCTTGTCCATACTTTACTTCCCAAAAAAAGAAACCAAGCGGAGGTTTATTTAAGTATGCGCATTTGATCTGTGAGTGAAAAGAAAACAGTTCAGCACGCTCTCTCTGGCTAACAGGGAGAGCTTTTTTTGTGCCTTGAACTGAATGAAATCGTGAAAGCAGGTTTTAATTTTGAACCTGTGTTAAGGAGGATGGACAAATGAAAACATCAACAAAAGATAAAGAAAAAGTGACACAAGAAATCGCTGAGCGTCTCATTCAAGCATCCGTAACCCCGGAAGAGAATGTGATGAAGGATTTAAAGACCAGCCCTCAAGGTCTTAGCGAAAACGAAGCAAAGAAAAGGCTTGAAAAACACGGAAAAAATCAAATTGCCCATGATAAACCGCCGGCTTGGTACATTCAACTGCTCTCCTGCTTCAAAAATCCGTTCATACTGATCTTGCTTTTTTTAGCCGGATTCTCCTACTTTATGGACGATGATATCGAAGCGGTTGTCATCATTACGACCATGGTTACCATCAGCGTTATGATCACGTTCACACAAGAATTCCGTTCGGCACGAACGGCGGAAAAACTCAAGGCGATGGTTAAAACAACGTCAACCGTAAGCCGTCAATCGGAGCAAAAAGAAATCGACATGGAACTTCTGGTACCGGGAGATATCATCCACCTCTCAGCCGGTGACATGGTTCCAGCTGATGCAAGAATCATCTCATCGAAGGACTTGCATGTTGGAGAATCGGCTCTCACAGGAGAAGCGATGCCCGTTGAGAAAATGGACACTCTTCCTCGCGGCGTATTGGATTTGGCAGGCGCGAAGCAGAATAAACCAATAAATGCCCTGGAACTAAACAATATGTGTTATATGGGTACAAACGTTATCAGCGGTTCAGCTACAGCGGTCGTCGTTTCCACCGGAGCCGATACGTATTTCGGTTCGATGGCTAGTACGCTCATTGGGAACCCCCCTCTTACCAGCTTTGACAAAGGAGTCAAGAGCATAACTTTCGTATTGATCCGCTTCATGCTCATCATGGTTCCGATTATTTTCCTAGTTAATGGATTTACGAAGGGAGATTGGTGGGAAGCCCTTCTATTCGGTTTATCGGTCGCTGTCGGTCTGACGCCGGAAATGCTGCCTGTGGTTGTAGCCGGAAATCTGGCTAAAGGTGCGGCGACCATGGCCCGAAACAAGGTTGTCGTCAAACGCCTGAATGCCATTCAGAACTTTGGAGCCATGGATATTTTATGTACGGATAAAACCGGAACCTTGACTCAGGATAAAATCATTTTGGAAAAACATCTTAATGTTCAAGGCAAAGAAGACAACAAGGTGCTGGAATATGCGTATTTGAACAGTTATCACCAGACCGGGCTCAAAAACCTGTTGGATGTGGCCGTACTGGAGTATGCCGACCTGAACCACGTCTCAGGAGTTGAGACAAAGTATACGAAAATAGATGAGATTCCTTTTGATTTCAACCGCAGACGAATGTCTGTCGTTCTTGAAAAAATAGGTAATGGCCATACACTGATTTGCAAAGGAGCCATGGAAGAGGTTCTCGGCATCTGTTCACATGTGTCTGTCAACGGACGTATCATCCCCCTTACGGCGGATTACACCGAAAAAGTCCAACTCCTTGTCAACCATTTGAACAACGACGGCTTGCGCGTTCTTGCGGTTGCCATCAAAGAAACGGAAGCCCGGGATGAAGCTTACGGTGTGAAAGATGAACATGATCTTATCCTTGTCGGGTATCTTGCTTTTCTAGACCCTCCTAAGGAAACCGCAAAAATGGCGATCCGGGCGCTGAAGGAAAACGGCGTCGACATCAAGGTCATTACAGGCGATAACGCTGCGGTTACCCGTAAAGTATGCAAGGATGTCGGGATTAAGGTTAATGATATTTTACTTGGCAGTTCCATTGATGCTTTAACAGATGAACAATTGGCTGAAATTGCGGAAAAAACGACGGTTTTTGCAAAAGTCAATCCGCTGCAAAAAGCAAGAATCGTTAAAGTGCTGAAGACTAAGGGACATACCGTTGGTTTTATGGGTGATGGAATCAATGATGCGGTTTCCTTGAAAGAGGCGGATGTCGGCATATCCGTTGATACAGCCGTGGATATTGCTAAGGAGTCGGCTGACATTATTCTTTTGGAAAAGAGCCTGATGGTCTTGGAACAAGGCGTCGTTCAGGGGCGCATCACGTTCGGCAATATGATTAAATACATCAAAATGACCGCAAGTTCCAACTTTGGCAATGTATTTAGCGTATTGATCGCAAGCGCGTTTATTCCGTTCCTTCCCATGCTTCCGATTCATCTGCTCATTCAAAATCTGTTTTACGATATTTCGCAGCTCTCCATACCTTGGGATAAGATGGATAAAGAATATTTGCAAAAACCGCAAAAATGGAATGCCAAATCCGTTAGCAGATTTATGATCTTCATCGGGCCGATCAGTTCGATTTTTGATATCACGACGTATGCTTTAATGTGGTATATTTTCTCGGCGAATTCGGTCGATCACCAAACTTTGTTCCAATCCGGGTGGTTCATTGAAGGTCTGCTCTCGCAAACGCTCATCGTACACATGATACGTACCGAAAAAATACCGTTTATTCAAAGCACGGCAAGTGCTCCTGTCGTCCTGTTGACGAGTTTGATTATGACAATCGGCATCTATCTTCCTTTTAGCGGCTTTGGGTCAAGCATTGGTTTGGAACCACTCCCGCTCTCTTACTTCCCTTGGCTTGCAGCAACGCTGTTATCTTATTGCGTGTTAACGCAGTTGGTGAAAAAATGGTACATCCGCAAATTCAACGAATGGTTATAAGGGAAAGGCCTGGCGTAAATTCAACATCCTTTTGAACACAAACAAGGCGATATAGTCCTATGATTTGTAAGAAGACTATATCGCCTTTTAACTTAAAAAGTTGTCTGATGAATATGAGGCCGCCAGCAGGGAAACCTCCGCAGCCAATAAACGAATGAGGAGTATTAAAGCACAAAACGCAGAACGATAATCGAAAGGATACCTACTACAACCGTTCCTAATAAACTTCGCGTAAGTATAGCTGTCGCAAATGTCGGTATAGCCGCTAAGATCTCAATATATTTTTTAATAAAATCAACTTTCCCATCCGCCATGAATAATTCTTGTCCAATCAATGCAGCCATTACGGCAACGGGGACATAATTTAGCCATCGCATGGTCCAATCGGGTAATTGGATCCGGCTAAGTACCACGAGCGGAAGCACCCTTGGAAGGAGCGTCACAATGGATGCCCCCATGATTGCCAACAGGATATGCCATCTTATTTCCATTTTTCCACCACCATTCCGATAGTTGCCGCAGCCACTGTGGCTGCAATGACTGCCATGCTTCCGGATAGGAAAGTGCTTGTTCCCAGCACAATCAAAACGGCGCTAACTGCAACAACCAGATCTTTAATGATTATTTTTCTGCTTATCATCTGGAGAACCAGAAGACCGATAAACATGCCAGTCAGCGCAAAATCCAAACCGAACTTTTCGGGATTTGTAATCCATTGTCCGAAAAACGCTCCGGCTAAAGTGGCGATAATCCAATTGAGATATGCCGTTATATTTAAGCCATGCATCCACTTTTCGCTGATAGATTTTTGATTCATCGCTTTATTTATTGCAACCCCGAATGTTTCGTCCGTAAGCAATGAGCCGATTAAAGTCATTTTAAAGGAAGAAAGTTGGCGGAAATATGGCGATATGGCCGCACTAAGCAAAAGGTGGCGAAGATTCACGATAAAAACCGTGAGAATGATAGCTGTCACCGATCCTTGAGACGCAATCATGCCCGCCATGATAAATTGAGCGGAGCCGGCATAGATCATTGATGACATCAAGGTGATTTCCATTATGGATAGGCCGGAAGTTTTTCCTACAACGCCTGCGGCAAATCCAATACTCAAGTAACCTAACAATGTTGGTATGCAATCTTTGACGCCTTGCAAGAAGCTCTCTTCGCCCACATCAATTTCATGTTTATTTAGTTGAACGTTCTCAGACACTGTTTTATCCTCTATTCCTTTCGATGTTCTCAGATGTTATTTTCAATGACTCTCGGCCTCTCTCTTATTTCCACGAATATAGCAATCCACACTTGTCCCCCTTTTTAATAGTACATAAGAAACACAAAGAGCTTCCCTCGTCTGCATCAATCCGCGACGGGTCAGCCCCTATTTGTTAAGTCTATTTATTCAGTTTATGGCAGGATCGGGTTTATGGCAACCCATAATGTTGAAGTTTTCAGTATCGGATGTCATGCCCATCGATTCCATGTACTGCCGCTTATGTATAGAGATTGGGCTTATCGATCCGGAAGAGTATAACAAAGGCCTGTGGTATGATTATTACAAGAAAGCGGGTCAAAGCACCATTCCCAATGCAAATGAAAACACGGATCACGATCAAACAGTACACGGCTATCGAATGGCAGTTCCGCCAAGTCATTCACACGACTCATTTCCCTTCTCAATGCAGGATGAATACATGAGAATTATTTATTGTTTGTCCAGACGTTGTTAATTGGCTCAGCTTTTGAAGTAGCGCCCACATACGGCAAATGATACATGTCTTCCAGCATCCGAAGCACGTTCAAATGCGTGATCTTCTGATCGTAATTTCCTGGGCGGATATTTTCGCCTACCATAATGGTCGGGATATGGTTGCGGCTTCCATAATCGTCCTCATCCCAAGTCAAAATCAGTAAGCTATGATGGCTTTTCGCCCATTCTACATAAGGTCCCAGGTTATTTTTCAGCCAATTGTCCGCGCTTTGAATCGTTCCGTCATGCATATCATGATCCAGATTGGGAATGACAAAAGAAACGGTCGGAAGTTTGCGGTAATCGGTTGGGAAGTCTGAAAACCTCATATGAGCGGATTCCGGGACGTTGGTAAAGTTCACCCACGGACTATGTTTCCTTCCGTACTGTTTATGGGTGCATACTTTGGAACCGATCGAGGGCAAGTCCTCCGAATATCCCGCAAACGTATACTTATGTTTAATCAGCTCACTAGCCAAATTCGGCGCGTTTAATGTGTGCCCGCAGGAATCGCTATGGATGCCCTGGTTGGATCCTGAAAAAAGCACCAGATAATTAGGCTGGCTGGGGTGATCCGTACCATAGGATTGCGTGAAATACGCCCCCTGCTTAGCCAAGCTGTTCATGTAAGGAGCTGATGGATTTCCGATAATTTTTTTCTGGGAATGATTTTCCTCCATGACGATCACGACATGCTCTGGAGCTGCGGCAGCCTGTTTATTTACGTTGACAGAACGGCTGCCAGTTTTAGCGATTTGGGACTCAGGTTTGCTTTTCTCCGCTTCTGTCGGACTTACGCCTTGCACCCCCGTACAGGAGCACAAGACGATAAGCAATATCAAAACGAACGGTACTTTTCGCAGGTCGATCACTTCCTATGCGTAGAAATTTGGGCTTCTTTTTTCGCATACCGCGGCAAAATTTTCATTTCGTATTTTTCATAAAAATTCAACCCTGCATTCAACCAGTTGGATACTGTTTGGGACCGGTTCACAAGCATGTGAACGACTGCCGCCACGATGACCCCGATCAAGGCTCCACCAAGAATGTCGGTCGGGTAGTGCACACCTGTCCATACTCTTGAAAATGCAATTAAAGCCGCCATAATCAACCACGCTATGCCTTCCTTCTTCCGGTACAAGGCAAAAGAGGCGGCAATCGCGAAAGCCCCAATGGCATGATCGCTGGGAAATGAAGCGTTAGCCGCGTGCTGAATCAGTTGAATGACTGCGTGTGAAACAAAAGGACGGTCCCGGTAAAAAAGATGACCAAGCAGCCAGCTGACAGCAAGTCCACCACAAACCGATATAACGGACTGTATAACCATTTTTCGGTTATTTTCATTTCTTACAAACCAATAAATCAAAAACCCTGCAAAAAACAGATAAAAAGCATCCTCTGCGAAAAAACGCATGAACGGATTTAAAAATGAAGCGGATCTTCCCCATTCGTTGATGGCATGAAATAGTTGATAGTCGATTTGGTCAATACTCATTTTCATTCTTTCTCCTTCTGAAGATTCTAAGCCGGCCTGAGCAGGCCAGGTATGTTTACCTTACAGCATCAAAATGAGAAATTTATGAGAATTGCCTCTAAACATTTTTTTATTTCTACTGCGCGGCCGGAAGCGTGAGCGTAACCCGCGTGCCTTCATTTTCAACACTGGTCATCTTAATTTTCCCATGATAATACTCAATAAGATTTTTGGCGATCGACAGACCTAAGCCTGTTCCTTCGATTTCACGATTTCGGGCTTTATCCACACGGTAAAAGCGGTCAAATACATATTGCAGCTCTGCAGGGGGAATGCCGATGCCGTGATCCTGTACGGATATATAGACTTCATTCTGTTTCACGCGTGAAGTGATATTGATCAGCTTGCTGTCACCTGAATACTTGACTGCGTTTTCGATCACAATGAACACGATTTGCTCCAAATGGAGCGGATTGATTTTGACCAAGCTTCCCTTTTGCTCCAAGGTCAGTTCAAACGAAAATTCCGGATACAGCGTCTCCACCCGGCTTTTAATCTTGGCAAGAAAAGCATCGATCTGGATATATTCGATATGATCGGTTAATGAAGAAGTTTCCGCACGTGTTAAAGCAAGCAGACCTTGTACGAGACCTTTTAACCGGCGAACCTCCAGCAGTGATGCAGTAAGAGACTCTTCAAGTACGGCAGGGTTGTCTTTTCCCCAGCGGTTCAATAAATTTAAATGGCCCTCCAAAATCGTAATTGGAGTCCGCAGTTCATGCGACGCATCGTCTACGAATTGTTTTTGCTGCCGGAAGGACACCTCAAGTTGATCCATCAGCTCGTTGAACAAGCTGGCAAGTTCCGATATTTCGTCTCTGTTTTCAATATTGGCAACCCGTTCTTGAAGGCCTTTTTGTTTTACATTTTGAATGGTGCCTGCAAGGGCCTTAACCGGACGCAGAAATTGCTTGGCGATCGCCCATCCGCTTAAAGCACTGATGCAGACGGCTAAAAACCCTCCAATAACCATGACCCAAAGCAGGGTATCGTTAAAATGGTCGAAAGTCTCCAGATTTATCGCAATTTCGATGGTCCCATGTTCGGCTTGCAGCGCGAAAGGGCCTCTGTATACCAGGATATGATCTTCACCGTGCCATACATCTTTCAAAATTTTTCCCGCAGTTGGGACCGGTGTAATCCAGCTCGGATCAAAGTGGTTCGTGACAAGAAGCAGTTCTTTCCCCTTCGGGTCGATCATGCGGATCATCTGGTCTTTGCCGAGTATATCTCTCATATAAGATTTGGTCTCAGGGAGCATCAAGGTTTTTGCCGCATCGGATTTATCATTCAAATAAGCCTGGACCTGGGTCATCATGGTATGGAGCGTGTCTTGCTCCTGTTTCATCATCCATTGCTTCAGCACGAGGTATTGGGCAAAGTTGTACGTAGCAAACACAAGGAAAATGAGAAGCGTTGCTCCAATCATCAGCTTCCATATAACCGGCAGGCGCCTTAACAAATAAGTTATTCGCTTCATTATCGCATCACGTATCCCATGCCGCGGATGGTTTGAATAATGCTTTCTTCACCTGGCATATCAAGTTTATTGCGCAAGTATCTCACATAAACATCAACCACGTTCGTCTCTACCTGCGAGTCATAACCCCACACTAAATCCAATAACATGTCTCTGGTTTGTACCAGGTTCGGATGCTTCATGAACACCGCCAAAAGATCGAATTCGCGTTTGGTCAGATCTATGACGTTACCGCCGCGGGTTGCTATTCTTGCATCGAGGTCAATCGTTATTTCTTTGAATGTCAATACCTTATGCTCCTGATGTGCTTTAAGATCCATTCGCCGGAATAACGCCCGCATACGTGCAAGGAGTTCCTCAATGTCAAATGGTTTAGCGATATAGTCGTCCGCTCCATTATCCAACCCCGATACCCGATCCTCCAATCGGTCTCTGGCCGTCAACATGATCACGGGCGTGCTTTTTACCGTGCGGAGTCTGCGGCATACGTCAACCCCGTTGATTTTTGGAAGCATAATATCCAGCAATATCAAATCCCAGTCTTCAGACAAAGCCATCTGCAGACCGTTGTTTCCATCATAAGCCGCTTTCACAAAAAAATTCTCATGCTCAAGCTCTAGCTGTATGAAGCGCACCAAACTTTTTTCATCATCTATAATAAGAATCCGTTTCATTTTCTCCTCCTCTAACAATAATGATGCCTGGATACCATTCTAGAGGAAATCCATGAGAAATTGATGAGAAATCCTTTCCGCTCTTTATGGTACCCGAGAAATGCATCGTGATGTATTATTCCAAAGATTAATATTATATAAAATAACCCCGCAAAGAGTATCGGAAAGAATTCCGACGACTCTCGAAGAGAGGCGCTTTTGCGGAGCAAAAGTACTGAGTGACGTGCAGCCTTTGAAGCTTATTCCGATTACTTTACGGGGACCCCGGAAGTTTATACTGGCATGATTGTCTGGATTGTCTGAAATGTCAAAAAAAGCAGAACCTCGTTCGAGGCTCTGCCCTTATACAGATATTCTTCGTCTCATTCGTTCTCTGAATCCGATCTTCCGAAAGTTCTCCCGTGTTTCGAAACATGATTATGTTTTTTCACGTGAGAGACCTTGGTTGTTTGAGGCCATTTGTCTGTGGCCTGCGAATCCGCGGCAAACTGTGCATCTGTAGACTGTATATCCGCGGACTGCTTATCTGCAAACTGCGAATCAGTAGACTGCGCATTCGCCGACTGCGATACTGCGCGAGCTTGTACATTGCCAGGAATGACGCGGCGTGCGGTCATGAAACCTCGGTCCCAAGCGCTTCCCGCAAAGTTGGAAATCGTAACGCCAATGCCGACACGATAGGTATGCAGCAATTGACCATTACCGATATAGATGCTGACATGATTAATAACGCCATCATGATTCGTATCCGAAAAAACCAAATCTCCCGGCTGCAGTTGATTTTTGGAAACCGGCGTCCCTACGGTGGATTGTTGTCTCGAAGACCGCGGAAGATGGATGCCGCTTTGTTTGAATACATATTGGGTAAACGAAGAACAATCGAACTCATCTGTCCGCCCCGATGAAGCTCCGAAATGATAAGGAACGCCCATAAATTGTTTGCCTGTCGCTATAATATTGTCCGCAATGGAACTGTTGGACGAAACTGAAGCAGCATGAACCTGCTGTGCAGGAAGCAGCGCGCTTCCGGAGAAAGCAATGGAGAGACAAAGACCGACTCCGGTCAATACTTTGACGACTCGGTTTTTTTTGATGTTGTTCGTGTTGTTATTCATAAAGTCCTCCCTGAAGTAAAATTAAGGCGTGTCCCTATGAGCCTAACTATTAAAATCGAAAACGAAATGAGAGAGCGAGGGACACGCCGCCCTACACAGACAGTTATAAACGACGAAAATGAAAATTCAATGAGAAAAATTAAAAAATTGTAACTTGTTATAATTTGGATGAAAAAAAAGCCCGCAATTCATGCGGACTTTTAAAACATATATACTGCCTTTTATCAAATTAATTAGATAAGGCAAATACTCGCTTGATTTCTTTTGCTACTTCATTCATTAAATCTTCTGCTTGCGGATACAGACCGATTTTATCCATAAAAGCATGGTCTGTACCATTATACCGAATAAGCTTCGTAGGGACACCGCAGCGAGCAAGCTTCGCCGCATAAGCTTCACATTCTACAGCCAAATAATCATATTCGGCGATCGCAATCAGCGTTGGCGGCATGCCGTTTAGCTTAACCGATAAAAGCGGGGAGACATGAGGATCTCTAATATCCACATTATTTTGTAGGTAAAGCTGAAAAAGGAGATCTCCGCTTTCACCAAGCGCTGAAATCATTGGAGTGATTAGCTCTGCATGGTTGCGAATCTCATATTGGTCAAGACTCCAATTGAAATCCTCTGTTTGAACGCGGGCCATATTCACTGTCGGATAAATAAGCGCCTGAAACTTAATCATCCCTGTTCCCTTCTCATGATCCATGAGCGCGCAAACCGTAGAAAAATTGCCGCCTGCACTATCTCCAGATACGGCAATTTGCTCTGGATTGACTCTAATTTCTTCGGCATGTTTATAGACCCATGTCACGGCATCAAAGCAATCGGTCAGCCCTGCCGGGAACGGATGCTCAGGCGCTAAACGGTAATCAACGGAAACGACAACGGCGCCTGCCTTTTCTGCCAAGGCTTTGCATGGATTTTCCACAACATCGACACTTCCGCCGATGAATCCTCCGCCATGGATGAAGACAACCGCCGGAAGTATTCCTTCTTTCATAGGGGTATAGATCCGAAGAGGAATAGAACCATTCGTCCCCTCAATCGTCTTATATGTGGTTTCAACTTTGCTTTTCGTAACATCTTCATTATTCCAACCCATCATCGCCCGCATTCCCATTACAAAACCGGTCATATCTGTTGGATCTGGCGGTTGTATTTCCAACGAAGCCATTTTTTCCGCTGTCTGCAAAGTTACTTGAAGAACCCGAGGATCCAATTCACCGATCGCATTCGAATCTGGAATCGGCTTGACGATAAAATCGAATCCGCTCTTTTTTGTAGCAGGGATCTCCTCGCTCAGTTTTGATACCAGATTTTCGTAGGAAGTTGTATCATTCATCTAATTTCGTCTCCTTTTGACGTAAAACATCCCGTCTCATACGAATTAATAAAGCCACCTCGTTAAGAAAGCGATTACAATATATTATAGGAAAAACACCCGGCTTTGGAGAGACATAAATTTATCGAATGATATGGCAATATTTATGCCTTTTATATAGAGAGGTCATTTATCTCAGTAAAAGTGGTTAATTTTTGACATATGCATCATGTTCAAACTTATCATACGATTGATGGGGTTTAAAAGAATACAAAAAAGCAGCGCAGGGATTTCTCCCTGGCCGCTAAATTAATCCCGTCTTTCTGCAGCAGATTGTAGCAGGGAGCTCATCTGATCCACTAATTCCGTCTCACGGTTCCCAGCTTTATAAGCTTATAAGATCCATCCGTTGTTCCGATCAGCAACGCCTCCCCGTTTTGCAGTGGCTGTACAACATCCCCGGAATTATAATTGCCCCGATTGATGATCTTGGTCCAATCCGAGTCCCCGTTTTCGCGGATACCCCATACCAATTGCCGTGCCACGGTGCCGTGCCAATCCTCGTTTACCTTTCCGGTAGCGATAAAACCGCCATCGGAAGTTGGTTGGATATCGTTCAGCATACTTCTGTCAAAAGCAGAGTCGAGTACGCGAATCCACTTCTGCGAACCGCTTCGATCCACAGAAAGCAGACGGCTGTCGTTCGGGTTCGGATGATTGTAATATCCGGCCGCGACGACGCTTCCATCAATTCCTTCTGCGGTAGACATCACCCCAACACTTTGGGAGTCTTCAGCCGGGGATAAGGACTGCTGCCATTCCACATGTCCAGAACTATCAAACTTCGCAAGAAAAACATGCTCGCTCTCTTCATTCTGGCAACTCACTCCAGATACAACAAATCCTCCATCCGATGTGATTAGAATAGAATGAATCCGGTCAAAGACAACACCTTGCAGATCGTCTTCATGAACCACCTCTCCAGTGGATGAAAATTGAATCCAATGCAGCACATGGGCATTAGATTGACTGCTTGGCTTATCAACCACGGCCGCATAGCTTCCGTCTTTCAATTGATTCACTGAAGTAATGTAACCGCCTTCTAGCTGAAGCGTATACTCCCACTGCTTTTCTCCTTTGCCATTAACCTTTAAAATCTGCGTGCCGCCACCCGCAATGTAACCTTTGTCTTGGGTATGATGAAACTCCGAAATAGATTCGAGCTTCCGCCTCGGGAAAGCGATATCGGTTTTAATCTGGCCGTAAGCGCCAATGGTTTTGATAATGACTTGATCATCTTGAAGTGCTGCATAAGAAATACGATTTTCCCCATGTTCAAATACTGACTCATGCTTCGCATCCAGGTCCTTGTAGAACAGCATTTCCGGAGGTTTTACGGCAGACGACTCTGCGTTTACGTTACCTCCCGTCGTTATACACCAAGTACATGCGGTTGCCACTAGCAACCATTTTCGGATGTCATACTTTAACTTCGATTGACTCTTTGCTTTAAACATCAATGATCAGCTCCTTGGTCTGGTTTATGGGACAAGATCCATTATGGATGGCAACCCCCACTGCCAACAAGTGGCAAAAGGCCAAGTCTTCATCCATGACAAACAGACCAAAGAGACGGGCAAATCTAGCTAAACGATATAAGAAAAACGTCTATCGACGTATTTTCATAGAAGACAGACCGCGTTTAGAGATAGTTTTTCTTGCGATTATAGAATTGTTCAGCTTCGCTGAAAATTTATAAATTCTATAATCTTAAAAAAACGGAGCGAAACCGGGATTGAAATTCGCTGCAAAAGAAAAAAAGGCAACTCCGTTGAAAGCGAGTTACCCTTACTCTATTTAGTTAGGGACCTACTGATAGTACTTCTAGGGCAGCATCCTTTTTAATTTTTCCAGATTATTTTATATATACATGACTTACTAATGAATCGGCAATCACATGGGTCGGTATGATAAATTCAAGCACGCTCATATAACCTGGCGCAACTTCGTATTTATCGAAGGAAATGACAAGTTTGCCATCATTGTTAATATAAAAGGATTGATCTTTAGCAATGCTTTCTTGTCAATCGTCTCGTATTTAAATGTTGTTAAGGATGAAGCAACCGTATTTACGACTTATCTGCCAATGGCCGGAATCTGATCATTATGGAATCGAATAAAGGAAATCATTGACAATACAAAAATGAAGTGGTAATATCTACAATACTTTTTTTAACAATGTAATCTTGAAATAGAAAAAAGGGAGGGTGAAAAAATGTCCGCTCAGCAGCATTATTCAGTCAAAGTATATCCTTATAGCTCTGACTGGTCTATGGAATTTGAGAAGGAGAAAGAGCGATTGCTTGAAATACTGGCCTCATACGTTGTTACCATTGAACATACTGGCAGTACTTCCATACCCAATCAAGACGCTAAGCCCATTATCGATATTTTCGCTGCAGTTCATACATTGCTTGATGAACAGACCTATGGGAACTTGCTCAGCAATTCAGGCTATCGTTATATTGAAACTGGCATGACCGGGCGACACTTCTTTGTAAAGGAACATGCAGGAGCACGTACGCATCATTTGCATATATTTCCGCTTGATGGATTTTACGAAAGAAATGAACTGCTATTTCGCGATTACCTTCGGGCCCATCCCGATTTCGTAAAGGAGTATGGGGAACTAAAACGGTCGTTGGCTGAACAATATCATTCAGACCCTGACGGTTATACGCGGGGAAAAACTGCCTTTATCCAGCGTGTTGTTGACTTGGCTCGAACAGAGCATGGGCTTCCTCTTCAAAACGTATGGGAAGATTAGTTCACCGTCTTTCCAATACTGCGCCGGTTGATGGCCCCATACTACTGAAAAAACGGCTGAAGCCAATGGCTTCAACCGTTTTTTTCTTTCAACAACCCTTTGTACGGGTCTTAGAAAACCTTCGTGGTCCACGATTCGCAGTTCCAAACTTCGGTTGCGATATCGCTGTAAAATTCCGGTTCATGCGAGATCATCAAAATGCTGCCCTTGTACGCTTTCAGTGCCCGCTTGAGCTCGTCTTTCGCATCGACGTCCAAATGGTTCGTCGGTTCGTCAAGGACCAGCAAATTAGTTTCATTGTTGATCAGCTTGCACAGGCGAACTTTGGCTTTCTCGCCGCCGCTCAGCACTGCGATCTTGCTCTCGATATGCTTGGTAGTCAGTCCGCATTTGGCCAACGCCGCGCGCACCTCGAACTGCGTGAACGAAGGGAAGCTTTCCCAAATTTCCTCGATGCAAGTGTTGTAATTGCCCTCTTTCATCTCCTGTTCGAAATAGCCGATTTCCAGGTTGTAGCCGCGCTCGACGGAACCCGAGATTGGAGTTATTTCACCCAGAATGCTTCGCAACAGCGTCGTTTTACCGATACCGTTCGCACCGACGAGGGCAATTTTTTGGCCGCGCTCCATCTGCAGGTCAAGAGGTCTGGAAAGCGGGCTGTCGTATCCGATGACGAGTCCCTTCGTTTCGAAAATCATTTTGCCGGAAGCCTTGGCCTCCTTGAAATTAAACTGCGGTTTCGGCTTTTCCTTCGCCAGCTCGATGACTTCCATTTTGTCGAGTTTTTTCTGTCTGGACATCGCCATGTTGCGCGTAGCTACGCTGGCTTTATTGCGGGCAACGAAGTCCTTCAGGTCCGCGATCTCCTGCTGCTGCCGGTTATAAGCCGCTTCCAGCTGCTGCTTCTTCATTTCGTATACCTGCTGGAACTGGTCGTAGTCGCCGACATACCGCGTCAGCTGTTGGTTCTCCATGTGATAGATCAAATTGATAACGCTGTTCAGGAAGGGAATATCATGCGAAATAAGGATGAACGCATTTTCGTACTCCTGCAAATAGCGTTTCAGCCATTCAATATGCTGCTCGTCCAAATAGTTGGTTGGCTCGTCAAGCAGCAGAATATCCGGTTTTTCCAGCAGCAGCTTCGCCAGCAAAATTTTCGTGCGCTGACCGCCGCTCAAATCGTTAACGTCCCGGTCAAGACCGATGTCGGTTATGCCGAGCCCGCGGGCCGTTTCCTGCACCTTGGCATCGATCATGTAAAAATCCTGGTTCGTCAGCGTATCCTGGATGGTTCCGACTTCCTCCAGCAGCTTTTCCAGCTCTTCCGGGCCGACTTCGCCCATTTTGTTGTACATGTCGTTCATTTCCTGCTCAAGATCGAACAAATATTGGAACGCGCTGCGAAGCACGTCCTGAATCGTCATGCCTTTCGTCAGAACCGCATGCTGGTCAAGATAGCCGACGCGTACGCGCTTGGACCACTCCACTTTGCCTTCGTCGGGCTGCAGCTTGTTCGTAATGATGTTCATGAAGGTGGATTTGCCTTCGCCGTTGGCGCCGATCAATCCGATATGCTCGCCTTTTAATAGCCGAAAAGATACATCCTTGAAGATGGCGCGATCGCCGAAACCATGACTCAAATTTTCAACGTTTAATATGCTCATCGATAGACACCTTTTTCTTATATAATCGACCTATTATAAGCATGTTGAAGTCATGATTTCAATACAAAGACGTCAAATTTCATGTTAATTTTACGTTTCGTCCCAAATAAACCATATTAAAAAAAGCTCCCTTTGTCGTGGAAAGCTTTTTTTGTGAACTACGAAAGGAACACCTTTTTATTCTATCTCTATACGGAAACCTTCAATTTCGTCTTCCGCTTCTTTAAAAAGCTGCAGCAACTGTCCGCTGTATTCTCCAAGCTTCTTATCGCTTTCTTGGACATGCACCCAACGGATCGTAAGCGGCATTTCGACCCACCCGGTCAGGCAATCCCATAAAGCGTCCAAATTGTTGCCGTAATGGTCGGGCAGTTCCAGAGCTTCTTTCAAAACAGCGTGCAGTTGAGCTCTATTGTCTATTTTCTTGCCATCCAAAATAATATTTCGCATGTTCCGTTCCTCCGATACATCACTTTATTTGTTGAAACGTTTCATAATGGTCTTCCGTCTTGTATATCAAACCGTCATTGGAAAATAGGATTCGGTCTTTCCCCCGACGGCCGGATTTGTAATTGATATCCGCTTCGTACCATATCCTTCCCTTTTTAACAGGCAGCTTTTTTTCGCGATTTCGGAAAATATCGCCGCCGATGCTTTTGCCGGGCGCTACTTTATCAAGATTACCCTTCTGCGGGTCCCAACCGAGTTGTTTCGCTTCATCTTTCGTAATGAAATTATCCGGTAATTTTTGATGGGTCTTTATGTAGTCTGCGACACTTTCGAACGTAGTTAAGCCTTCTGATTTCGCCTGTTTCTCTTGTAATCCGCATCCGGTCAGAAGCAATAAACAGCTTAACAATACAAACAACACGTACTTCAAAGCTTTCAAATGTTTCATCCTCACTTCTATTTTGATAATTTGTCCCCGTTTGTTTACGCATTTAATGGCTTAAAGTTTCATCGGCTGCCATCTGATTATCATTTACACATATCAGGCTTTTCGGGATTCGGAGATAAGGTATCTTTGCTAATTAGGCATTAGAATATTAAATCCCCTTTATGGCAAAAGTAATAAATACCATTAGCCGAATCGAGGTTCGAAATGATCAATAATAATTGCAATTCTTCCTCATTAAAAGAACATTTGGAAAGACGGCTTGAAGACATCTCTTCATTGGCAAAACATAATATTGAACTATTAAGGAATGAAAATGTATGCCTCGTACAGCAGTTCGAAAGTATGAGGAACGTTATGACAGATATCATCACAACGGCGGCGTCTTACTATTTGAAATGTTATTTATCTCCTTACACATCTAAATACGAGGATTTGACTATATGTATACGAAACTTATCCGAACGCAAGCATGGCGCGCTAATCGTCGTGGAACGAAAGGATCCGCTTGAACTTCTCATTCGATCCAACATTCCGATTGGCGGAACTTTATCCCACTCCCTGATCGAATCGATATTTTTTCCGGGAAATCCGCTGCATGACGGCGCTGTTCTGATTCGCTCCGAAACGGTTGTGTCTGCCGCAAATGTTCTTCCCTTATCCGACATTAATGTTTCTGACAGAAAATTGGGAACGAGACACCGTGCAGCGATCGGCCTGACCGAACAATGTGATGCCCTTGTCCTTGTTGTATCTGAGGAAACGGGTCAAGCATCGTTTGCCATAAGCGGGGCCTTGCATCCAATTAATGTTGTCGCTCCCTGAAGTGTCAGGGCATCCTCATGAGGATGTGAAGGGCAGACCTTCCGGCTTGACGAAAAAAATCGAAACCTATAATCAGAAGATTAAAGGTTTCGATTTTTTGGGAAGTTGCTCATAGCATCAATTTCATCAAATAATTTATTTTCGAAAAACGGATTAAATTCCATACCGGTCAATTGATGTTCTAACGGCTCATAATGAAGAATGCTAAGACTGTCGGAATGGATTTTTATAGTTTTGATTATACCATTCTCTACGTTTAGAAGGGCTTGAATAATGCCGAAAGATGCTCTTTTCTCCAGTATCACATCGTACTTTGGACTCTCGCCATATACCCATTTAGGATCTTTGTATTGATGCAGATTCGTAGGCGTATAATGTATGCTATGATATTTTAAAGGCTCGGAAGTAACCCCATAGGCTTCTTCAAAATAGACCTTTAACAAATATGACAATTTGTCCACTGAAAAGGAAGGATTGAGTTTTTTTAAATTAACGACTCTGCTCTTCACGGAAGTGATCCCTTTCGCCTGCATTTTTAGCTTGGAAGGTTTCAGCACATTTTCCAATTGACCTAAATCCACATCCACCATTAATGTCCCATGATGGAACTCGTGACCATCCTCCGCATAAAATGCATGTCCGGAAAACTTTTGGCCCTGTATCGTCAAATCATTCCTGCCGGAAAGTTCAACCGTAACACCCCCCAAAGCTTCAACCGCTTTTTTAATGACATTCAGCTGCTTGTCCAAGTTTTTACGGCTCTCATGATAAATGAAGGTGAAATTCAGATTTCCCAAGTCATGATAAACCGCGCCTCCGCCTGAGATACGTCTTGCCAAGCGAACGCCGCTTGCCGTCAATTGCGAGACATCACATTCAAGATAGGGATTCTGATTTCTGCCGATGACGACGGTTTTTTCATTTTGCCACAGATACAGAATAACCTCATCCGGGCGGACGCCTCTCAGCAAATCTTCTTCTAAAGCCAAATTATAGTAAGGATCTCGCTCTTCAGAAACAACAATCCTATTCATCGAAATGCAAAGCCCCTATGCTTAGGCCCAAAACAGCCTCATGAATCACTTCGCCCGTTGTCGGGTGAGCAAAAATGGTATGCGTAATTTCTTTTTCGCTTATATTGGAGTTGATCATTACCGTCAATGTGCTGATCAAGGCAGAAGCTTCCGGACCTATGATCGAGGCGCCAATCATCTTGCCGCTGTCCAGGTCTTTGACCAATTTGATGAACCCTCTTCCTTCTCTCATCGTTAATGCTTTGCCATTGGCCTGGAAAGGGAATTTGCTCACCTGAATGTTTTTCTCCAGGAGTCTGGCTTGGTCTTCATTTAATCCGACCGCAGCAATTTCAGGCGAAGTAAAGATAACGTTCGGTACCATCCCGTAATCGACATGAGCGTCAATGCCCAAAATATGATCCACGGCTGCTATCCCTTCGTGAGAAGCCACATGTGCCAGTTGAATCCGGTTGGTGACGTCCCCAATGGCGTAAATATGATCGACGGAAGTTTGCAGATGTTCATTTACAGCAATTCCATTCCCGTTGTCATTTAGCTTAACGTCCGTGTTCTCAATGTCCAGCCCATCCAGATTCGGCGTTCTGCCGATCGCCACCAAAACCTTCTCACTCGTGATAAACTTTTCCAAGCCATCTTGTTCAAAAATAACAATCGCTTTCCCCGCTTGGTCTTGCTCAATTCTTGTCACCTTGGCTCCCGTATATACACCGATCCCTCGTTCAGCGGCAATATGAGCAATCTCTTCCGAGACGTCCTTGTCTACCATCGTCAGCAGCCTGTCGCAGAACTCCAGTACATTGACCTGTATTCCGAAATTGGAGTATAGGAAGGCAAACTCCATACCGATCACGCCGCCGCCAATAATCGTGACTGAACTTATATTTTCTTTGTATGCTAGAGCAGAAGTGCTGTTCAAAACAAAATCATGATCGATCCCCGGCAAATGGATGTCAGAGATTTTGGAGCCTGTAGCAATCAATGTGTTGTTAGCTTCAATGGTGTATTCATCTTTTCCGCTCTTGACGAGAACCTGGTTATCGCTTAGGAAAGAAGCCGTTCCCTTGATGACCCGAATGTCATTTTTACTGAGAAGGTATTCGATTCCCGATACCAGTGTGCCTTTGATTTCATCTTTTTTATCAATCACCTTGGCCATATCCAGTTCCAATTGTTTGACGGCTAGTCCGAAATCATCGGCATGCATCATTTGATGAAAAACCTCGGACGATTTAATCAAGGCTTTGGTCGGGATACAGCCTACATTCAGGCAAGTTCCGCCCATGGAGTCCTTTTCCACAAGCACGGTTTGGATTCCTTTTTTGGCTGCGTAGAGGGCAGCGACATATCCTCCCGGGCCCGCGCCGATAATGAGCAACTCGGCTTGCATCTCCTCCTTCTTCCCGCGCAGAAGCCCGCCGAAATAGTCCAACTTCGGTTTGGGCTGTGCAGATTTACTAGAAGATTCTTGATTGGCCTCATCCGCAGTCACTTCGAACAAGCTCTGTCCGAGTTCAATTTCCTGGCCTTCCTCGACCAGCACTTTATCGATTGTGCATTTATATTTAGATAATAAAGGCGAATTCCCTTTCTTGCTTTCCATCTGCAGTAAAGTTTGTCCAACTTCTACCTGATCTCCTTCGGCAACATTGAGCTTACCGATTTTCGTTTTCTTGTCATGCCCTGTCAGCTGCTCCAGCTTAATAATCATCATGTTTTCCTCCGGTTATACGTTGTACGGTGCATTTTGAAAAAAAGCAACCTCCTGCACCAGTCAGAAGGTTGCCGCGATTAGGATTATTTAAAGTCCTTTTCAAACTCATCGATGGCATCCTTAAGCAAGGTTACGGAATAAGCCATGCTAGGTCCGCCGCCAAATGCAACGGCAATCATAGCCGCTTCGATAATCTGTTCACGGGTTGCACCTGCTTCCAGAGCTTTATAGACATGGAAAACAATGCAATATTCACAGCGGTTGTATGCAGCGATCCCGACACTGATCAACTCTTTCGTCTTTGTATCCAGGGCGCCATCCGCATAGTTGGTTCCAAGCAAATTCATAAATGCATTGACGCTCTCCGGATGTGTTCCGGACAATTCATGCAGGCCGCCTGTAAAATCATTCAACATTTGTCTAACGTCTTTCTTCATTTGAACCAGCTCCTTATTTTGTGAATTGATTCACTTATGTTCTATTAATACTTTACACTGCATTGGTTGCTATGTAAAGTATTAATTAAAAAAAAGCCACTCCTCCTAAATATGCCCGCTTTTATTAACCTTATTTTGTTAAATTCGAGACCATTTTTTCTAATACATTTTTGAAAATTTCCAACTCTGCCGGAGAAATGTCTTTCGTAGCATCCTCATGAAAATCTTGCCCTAAAGGTAACAGCTCAGATCTTAATTGCTCTCCCTTTGGGGTTAAGCTAATTCTAATAATTCTGCGATCCGACGTATCTCTTGTTCTTACGCATAAATCATCTTTTTCCATCCGTTCCAGCAGTCTGGCTATGGAGGATTCGTTAGCATTCATCTTTTGAGCCAATTCTTTCTGAGAGATATTCTTTTCTTGGCCAATAAAAAACAAGGCAATCCATTTGACTCTCGTTATATTATTTTCTCTTAATCGCGCGTTAAATGCGTCTGATATTTTTTTGGAAGCTGTATTTGTAATGAATCCGATGCAATCTTTTAGATTAAACACAGGTGACATCCCTTTCTATTGTTTCAGGTTAATTATTTCATTCTGGCCATACTAACTATAACATATAATTTCTCTACAGATATTTTTGAAGTCCCTGCAGATAGATTCGTCATAACCTTTCTTTTCGAAAAACTGATGAGATCTCTTTAGTGTTTATATGAAACGCCCAATCACTCCCTTTCATCCACACATATATTGTGAATATCTAATAAGGGGAGATGATATTGTGGCACGTATTCTCGATAAAGCTGCCGTTCAGCCGCGGCGCAGGTTTAATCCAGCAAATTCATTTACGATCCGACGCTCGCCGGGAAGATCCCTCCTAGCAACTATTCGATTAAGAATACCTGCTGTAAATGCCCAACCTAATAGAGTTGAATTGGTTGCAACAATTGGCGTTCGAGGAGTTACCGGTATTGCTCAAATTCTCTTTAGAATCTTCCGGGACGGAATCGAAATATTTAACACGCAGCAGGGTATTGAATCAGCCGGCTCCGAGCAAAACTATGCTGTCACATTCCAGGCGATCGATAAAAATGTAAGACCAGGTACTCATGTTTACACCGTAACCGCAGAAAATGTAACCGCGAATACCCGAGCTGATGTGGTTGGTCCGATTTCTTTTAGCGGGCTGGCCGTTAAAACAGGGGTTTAAGGTTCAAACTTTGTACGTTGGCCGTATGTCATTTTAACCAGGAAAGTGCAAATGATTCATCCGGATCGTCTTCAAGGAGATCATTTGCACGTTCAATTATTTGTCTTCGGTTTCGTGAATGAAATAAAATTATAGCCCCGAATACTGACGTCATAAATTGGAGTATGGACCGAATTCCGTCTTCTTGCGCTTGAGAACCGCTACCCCGTATGCTGAAAGCTCAATAGATTGATGGACTCCTTCATCGCTCAGTACATATGTGTACTTATGCCCATCCAGCTGAACTGTTTGTAGACGGTCGGTAAAATTGAGCAGGAATACGAAATCCTGCACGCCATCTGTTCGAAGTTGCGCCGTTACACCCTGTGGCAGCTCCGTATCAAGAACTCGCGGGATTCCTATCACACTTGGTACGGGACCAAAGATGAACATGACCTGGCGCGGAAATGAGAAATATTTCCTAGTCCTCGGTCCGAATCAATCTGAAGCCATAAATTGTCTTTCCTCGAGGATTGCAATGATTTGAACCACTCGCTGTTTTCGATGCTGCGGGCGGAAAGAATATAATAATCCCGCTTGGTAATCGGTTTCGACATGTCATCGCCGGGAATTTCGTATATCTTTGTGTTTGTCGTGTAGAGTGCCAGGCGAATGTTATTCCCGAATAATAACAGCGGCGCTTTCATTTGCGGAACAATTTCATCCCTTGTTTTAAGCATAATGTTCAAAGGCTCCCCTTGGATCTGAAGGGCGTCTTGAAAAGAAATGCTGGTGAACAATGTGTTGGACATTCGCTGAATTTCATCCATTTGGTATTTCATGTTGTTTTTTGTTTGCTCAAGAGCGGTCCGAATATTGGTTTCGGCCATTTCGGTCCTTGATTTGATGAGCATCGTGTAGGAAATATAACCGATTACCACATCCGTTAGCAAGACCAGAATCAAATAGGGAATCATCATCTTGTATGTGTATGGAATATACAGCTTGCCAGATACTTTGCTCATCCGTTCCACCTAGGCTTTCTGTTTTTCGAGAAATGGAGTTAAAAAGAAACCGGATCTCCGAAACGACATCACTAATGTTAGAGTTGTTTCGACAACCGAAAATGAATTCCTCCTATCTATATTGACTCGATTACAAACAAAATCTAAAATGAAAACAAATTAAATTTCATGCCGGATGTCCAATCGCCCCATTGAATAGCTGTCGCTCATTGAATTGAAACCGATTACATAGGAGGAGTCAGACTATGCTGCAGATTTGTCATCACACTGAAGGAGTTTCAAAAGCTGAGGTTTCGCCAAACACATCGCTTCTAACACTATACCCTGTTGAAGGCAAGGATCAAGAAGCACTTCCCTTCGTATTGGTTCTGCCTGGCGGCGGATACTATCTGCTTGCTCCGCATGAAGGTGAACCTATTGCCCGCTGGTTCAATGAGCTGGGCATTCATGCGGGCGTTCTTCATTATCAACTTGACCATATTACGCCTTCGGCCTTGATTCGGGATGTCGAGGATGCAATTCTTTGGATTCGGGAGACTCCTCATGAGTGGAAGGTAAACCCGCAGCAAGTCGGCATGATCGGATTCTCGGCTGGAGGCCATCTTGCTTCCATCGCTGCCGTTACGGGTACCGTTAAACCGGATCTTCTGCTCCTCGGCTACCCGGTGATTACATTCGAGGAGCCTTTTGCGCATCAGGGAAGCCGTGAGCGTTTCCTGGGCGATAACCCAGGGCCTGATCAAATACAGGCCTTTTCATCCAACCGTCAGGCAAACTCAAGCAGCCCGCCGACCTTTATCTGGACTACCTCCGATGATGCCGTTGTTCCTGTGGAGAACAGCCTGCTGTTTGCAGGCGCGTTATCCAAGGCAGGCATTCCTTTTGAACTGCATGTATTTGAGGAAGGCCCTCATGGTCTGGGCATGTCCGAAGGGAACTCGCTATGCCGGCAATGGCTCGGATGCTGCGCCAATTGGCTCCGGCAGCATCATTTTGTAAAGGAGGACTTTTAAAAATATTATCATCGCAGCATTCAAAATCCCCAGTCAGGCATAACGCCTGACTGGGGATTAACTGATTACGATAATTTATATATTTAAGACTGCTCCGGGTTCTAGCGAAAACATACTCCGATGCCCCTCCTCAATCAATCGGGCAATCACGCGGTCGGTTTCAGGTTTTGGAGCATGAACCAGCACTGTATTCCGGCTGGAAACCTCTTGCAGCATAAGCCTTACATCATTGATCCCCTGATGGATTTTGTACCCCATCTGTACCACTTCGCAGTATGACTCTTCCGTCTCTCCCTTTAGCAGGCGTCGGGCAAAAGTACCTTCACTCGCATGGCCCGTAATAACAATAGCATTGTCCGTTGAAGAAGAGAGACGTTCTGCATACCAACGGGCGCGGGGGGACTCCATCATACCATCCGTAGTAAAGATGATTAACGGGTCCTTTCCCTGCAGCAGGCGAAGGCGCTCATCCTGGCTGCTCGGAACATGGACATGCGGGGAATTCATGGCTTCTTCGATATAATGAAGAGCCTCCGGCCGGACCCAGTCCTGCCAGTCAGCGATCTGATGAAGACCATCAAGGATCTCCTGTTCGACAAGTATATGTTGCCCAGGAAATATATTTATCGCCCATATCAGCAGCTCCTGCCCCCTGCCGAAAGCAGGAACCGGCAGCAGTACATGGCCCCCTCGCTCCCCTACACCATGAATGAACCGTCTAAGCGCATTCAGCTTTTGATCCTGCGATTCCTCGTCCGTGCCGTACGCATTATCTATAATAGATAAAGATGTTTCTTGCAATAACGGATGATTATCGGATGGATGGTGGAAGTTAGAATCTCCAGGTAAATCCACGGCTAGTAGCGCAGATTCACGGCTGAAGTCCCCCGAGTAGAATAGATGATTATCTCCCATTTGCAACCGCAGCCAGACCGAACCGAGCATATGGCCGCTCCGCCCCCACTGCAGCTTCATTCCTTCCTTCAGTTGAAGCCAGCCGCCTGGCTCCACCTCTTCCTCCAGAATACGGAAACGCATGGCTGAAATATGGGCGAGATCATAAGGCAGATCACCGCCTCGACCCGCTACATATTTACGCCAATTGGCAAAATACAGTTCAAGCTGCAATACCGTCGGTCTTGTTGTCCATATTTCCCCTTGATAACCATGCTTGTAGAGCAAAGGCAAGGCCATGGAATGATCCTCATGCGCATGCGACAGGAATACAGCCGTCAGCTGGGGAATTAGATCTTCCTGAAGCAAGGGATACTCTCCCGTCCCCTCTTTCTTTACACCGCAGTCGAACATGATCCGATGCTGATCTCCTGTCAATACATAACAAGAACGGCCATGCTCGCCGGCACCGCCCCATACTTTTAATTCCATCATGAAGCATTACGCTTTCTTTTGGAGCCCAGGACTTCCAGCAGTATGAGCAAAATGGTTGTTAATCCAACCGAGATCACGGCCATCGCCATGCCGAGCGATACTTGTCCTTGCTCGAACTGGGCATAGATATACGTCGCAGAGGTTTGTACGGACGGGGGCATAATCAGCAGGGAACCGACAAGCTCACGCGATGCAATCGTAAAAGTCATCATCCATCCGGCCAGCATTCCCGGAACGATTAGCGGCAGCAGTACTCTGCGGAAAATGTAACCCGGTTTTGCGCCAAACACCTGACCGGCCTGAAACAGTGAAGGATCAATTTGGGTAAAGGCGCTTTTGACGTACTGTACCGTATAAGGAACAAATAATACGACATAGGTGAGAATGACCATGCCATAGGTGTTATACAGCGGAATCGGAATCCATGGCGAATTCCATAGCAGGATCAAACCTACGACGAGTACTATTCCCGGCACCGTATTAGGCAGCAGACTGAACAGATCAATCGTCCGCTGCAGACGGGTTCTGGACCGCTCAATCAAGACGGCGAACCAAGTGCCAAGGAACACCGCAATAGTGGAAGCGGCCAAAGACAGCCAGAGACTGTTCATCAAAGCTTTCATGCTTGGTGAATTCCAGCTCAGCAGCTCTCTATAGAAATCGAGCGTAAAGTTGTTCCATGCCAGCCCAATTCCCCGCAGTTTCATTGTGGAAGCCGCCACAATGGAGAAGTAAGGGATACCGATCGATACGAGCAGAAGCAGAAACACGTAAATCCCCGCCGACCATTGCAACCAGTTGCTGCTGCGCATGGAAGAACGGCGCACGCCTTTTCCCCCGACCAGGCCATAAGTATATTTGCGGTTCACCAAGGATTGGGCGTACCAAACCAGGAGACAAGTAGTCAGAAGCACCGACGCCAGTGAAGTTGCTTTGCCAAAATCGATCGGCCAGCTGGAAATATATTTGTGAATTTCAGATGTCATGACCTCGTAACCGATACGTTTGCCGAACGTAACTGGCGTTCCGAATTCTGCAATGGTTTTGACAAAGACGAGCATCGCCCCCATGCCAAAGGCCGATAGCAGCAGCGGGGCAACGATCCGGCGAAAGCGGTATAAAAACGGTGCTCCCATCACTGCAGCCGCTTCTTCCATATTCCCGCCGATTCTCTCCAGCGCCCCTCGCAGCAGCAAATACAGGAAGGGAAATAGATGCAGGCTCATAATCGCAACCATCCCGCCAAAGGAAAAAAAAGCTCCCCCGAGCCCGGCGAGACCCGGAGCCAGCTGCTCCAGGTAGCCGTTTTTTTGCATGAATAGAATCCAGCCCATCGAACCGATGTAAGGTGGCGTCATGAAGGGAATCAGGAACACGATCTCAAGCCACCGCCACTGTCCCAGTCTGGTATTTACCATCACCCAAGCAAGCGGCAGGGCAAGCACTGTCGTTCCCAAAATGACACACACACCTAGCCAGATCGAGGCTGTCAGCACACTCACCATATCGGAATCTGCCAGAGTGCGGAATGGGGCTGACCACTGCAGCTGCCCATTCCGGTATACGCTTTGGATGAAGATTTCGGCCAAAGGCACAACGATGAGAAGGATCAGGACCAGGAGCGCAAGTACCATCGACCAGATTTTGAATTGTCGTTGTTGTAAAAAATATTTCATGTTATTTAAACAGCTTCGTAAATTTGTCGGTTACATCCGGGCCATGCTCGCCCATCCAGCCCCAGTCCGTCTTAAGAAGCGGAATCTCGTCCAGATTGGCGCGGTTCTCGGCCTTGATATCCGTGCGGCCCGGCAGCAGCGCAGCATCGGAAACCAGCTTCTGCGCCGAATCGGAGAGCAGGTAATCAATGAATGCTTTCGCATTCTCTTCATGTTTGGTAGACTTCAAAATCGCGGCAGGACGCGGGCTGACAACGGTACCTTCTTGCGGATAGACGATATCGATCGGCTCGCCTTTGGCCTTTGCTTTGTAAGTCATGTAGTCGACCGCGCCGGCAACAATGCTCTTAGCGCCTGTAATGACGGGATCAAGCGCCTCCTGGTTGGCCCCGGCCATGGCTACGCCATTAGCTTTGTACTGCTCGAACAGGGACCAGCCATTATCCCCTTTGTCACTTAGGTAACCTGTGATGAAGTCGAGCGCAGAACCGGACAGCGACGGATCCGGAATGTTAATTTGGTCCTTGTATTCCGGTTTGGCCAGATCGCTCCAGGAGGCAGGCGGTGTGGTTACCAGTTTCGTATTATAGGCAATGCCAAGCGCCGATGCGCTGGTGCTGAAGTAGTTACCTTCCGGGTCGGACCAATCCTTGTTCAACTTGTCCGCGTTTTTGGCTCCCGGATATGGCAGCGTCAGCCCTTCCTTTTTAAGACCTTGGGCGGATGGCAGCGAGGCGAGTATAACCACGTCCGCTACCGGATTGGATTTCTCCGCTTCCAAGCGGGCCAGAATTTTCCCTGTCGTACCCTGAAAGGTTTCCACCTTGATGCCGGATTGGGATTCAAACTCTTTGACGAGCTTGTTCGCCAGACCTTCAGGACCTGCCGTATATACGGTAAGCGTCTTATCCGCCGCCCCCGTCGTTTTGCTCTCTCCGGCAGCAATAGCTGTATCTTCAACGGCCTTATTGCCTCCGCAGCCGGCCAATGCAGCTCCAAGCGTCAATGCCAGAACCAAAGCGCTCCCTTTTTTCCATGTATTGCGTGTCATATTTACCATCTTCATTTCATCTTTTCCCCCTTGATTTGTTTTTTTGATTCGAATTTTTCAATTCTCCTTCAACCGGTGAATGCACTGCTGCGGCAAGTAGACCATGACTTCCGTCCCTTCTCTCAGCCGCTCCGGATGATAGGCCAGCCACGGTTCAGGAGACTCGTCTGTTTTCAGCTTGACCTCATACCGGTCGCCCATATAGCTTACCTGCGTAACCACGGCGGCATAGGACTCGGCCTTCTGCTCACCCTGATCAAATCGGATATGCTCCGGTCTGAACATGGATTGCCCATCCGCCAGCCAGTTGGACTTCCCGATAAACCGAGCAACGAACGAATGCTCCGGATGATTGTAGATTTCTTCCGGCGAACCTTTTTGCAGCACTTGTCCGCTATGCATGACAATTACCTCGTCCGACATGGACATGGCTTCGATTTGGTCATGCGTTACATACAGGGCTGTTAATCCCATTTCACGCACCAAGTACATCATTTCCAGGCGCATCTCATCACGCAATACCGCATCGAGCGCGCTAAGCGGCTCATCGAACAGCACCAGTCGCGGACGTGTCGCAACCGCTCTTGCGAATGCCACCCGCTGCTGCTGCCCGCCCGACAGCTGATGTGGATACCGCTGCTCCATACCGGCCAGCTTGACCTTGTCTAATGCCTCCATAACCTTGTCATGAATTCCATTTTTGCGACCGGTGGCCCGAAATCCGAAGGCTACATTTTCGAAGACAGTCATATGAGGCCACAGCGCAAAATCCTGGAACACCATCCCGAAGCCGCGCCGATGGGGCGGTACTTCTCTCGTCCCGTTGTACAGGATATCTTCACCAAAGCTGATGCTCCCAGTATCCGGGCGCTCCAGACCGGCGATCAAGCGCAGCAAGGTGGTCTTGCCGCAGCCTGACGGGCCGAGCAGTGTCGTGAACTTTCCCTGGCGGATCTTTAAGTCAGTCGGGTGAAGCGCGATATTGCCGTCAAAGCTTTTACCCAGACCGCGTATGTTCAAATCCATCTGATGATTCCCTTCCTTGCTTTTTGCATTTGGTATGTCTTTTGCTACTATCGTTCCTACAACAACTAGTGTAACTGTGGGAATGAAAGCCAGTATTACGGTAATGTAAAATGAAAATTAATTATTTCGATGAACTGCATTTACATTCATAGATTAAATCTATATATATGTCATTTTCATCATGGAATTAAATCGAGAGTTAGAGCCCCGATATTGGATCAAACAGCGGTTGGCATTATGAAATTTACTTTATAAGCAAGTTTATAAAGATTAAGGCAGGGATTTCAGATGATGAATCTTAATTTAATGAAGCTTCAAATTGTCGAGCTGCTGGAGAAACACCATAAAATCACCACAGTTGCCGACCTGTTAGGACTCAAGCAGCCTACGGTTACTTTTCATATGAAAAGTCTTGAACGTGAATTCGGGGTTAAGTTATTCGATGCCCGCATGGGCCGAATTATTTTGACTGACGCCGGATATGCCCTTCTTCACTATGCAACCAAAATCAATGCGCTTGCGGCGGAAGCCAAGCGGGTCGTAAATGATTTCGATACGCTCAGGCAGGGAGCGTTATCCATCGGGGCCAGCTATGTTCCTGCGACGTATATTTTACCGGCCGTACTCGATTCTTTTACCAAGTCCTATCCGGGCATACACATCTCGCTATCCGTCAAAACCGCTCCGGTCATCACCACAATGCTGCAGTCTCATCAGATCGATATCGGCATCATTTCAACCGGCCCTTTTCATAAAGCGCCGCTAAAAGCTCATACGTTATGCAATGACGAGCTTGTTCTGGTCTGCTCCCCTTCCCATCCGTTTGCGGAAGCCGCGGAATGGACAACGGAATTGATTGCCGCCTCCTCTTTCGTGCTGCATGGCGAGGCATCCAGTACTCGGCGTATCACGGATCAGTGGCTGGATGAGCAGGGCATTCGTCCCTTCTCCAAGCTAGAACTCGATTCCTTGGAAGCTATCAAGCAGGCGGTTATGCTCGGAGAGCATATCTCCTTCATCTCGCGTATGGCGGTTCAATCCGAGGTAGCCCGAGGCTTGCTGAAGATGTGGCCGATTCCGGACCAGCCCGCCGATCGCCAAGTATTTGTCGTTACCAATCAGGACCGGTATATGTCAGCAACGAGCAGCCGTTTCATTGAGCTGCTGGATCGGTGGCGGCTATCGTTTCAATAACCTCTCTTGGTTACCCAAGAAAAAATTTTTCTTTTTTTAACCGGAGTGCTCCATTCTTTTGATTTGGGTTTGACACTGTCCCCGTACAGTTAGGTAACGAAACATATATCCATATCAAAGGAGCTGAATTCATGAAAATTAAAGTCAAGTCGACCAAAAGATTCGTCATTGCCGCATTAAGTGCAGTCATGCTGGTTACCGGTTGGCAGTCCCCTGACAAAGCGAATGCCGCAGCCAATGCAGTTCCGTCTTATGAAGTCAAATTTTTGCTGAACGCTGATAAAGTCCTGCGTAATGGTCTTACCTTACAAGATCAGGTGGAGAATGCTTTTCAGATTGAGGAGCCGGCTGCAAAGATGCTGGTGGAATATTTTGATACAAAGTCCTTGACGCTGAACGATTCGGGCTGGAATGCGCGCTTCCGCAAAAAAGAAGACAAGAAGAAATACGAAATGACGTACAAAAAACGGTACGCAGTTGTTAACGGTGATATAAACGCTGCTTTGGACCAAGCCAATCGTGAAGGATTCAGTGCGGCTGACACGAATTACGAGGCGGAGATTGACTGGAGTTATCATAAACAGACGCTCAGCTTCTCGAATCATAAGGATGTTTCTGCTCCTAAAGGGCTGACGCTCCCAAGTGAAAAAGAGGCGCTCGATTTGCTTGTGAGCAACATTCCAGGCAAGCTCGATAAGACAAATACACCAGGGTGGGGAACAACCGCATTGAAACAAGCCTACGCGCATGGCCCTGTTTCAGTAAGCAAATATACGGGAACCTTTGATGGGCTAAAAACGGATATTGAGCTATGGCCTATTGTAAGCGCGGACGGCACTGGAACGGAGAACGTCGTTGAAATCTCGTTCAAAACCGATGACTATCAGACGGCAGCGTCCAGTCGCACTAAACTTATGGAGCTGCTGGAAGCCAAAGGTTGGCTGGTGCCTGCCGACTCACTCAAGACTAATCTGGTGTTGGAACGTTATTAAGAAGAAAACCCGCAGAATGGATAAAAACATTCAACTGCGGGTTTTGCTATGTTGTTAACAATCGAACTCCTTATTCTAAACTCAAGTTACTTATGATAGTCTTAGAATGGGTATTTTAGCCAATTAAATCAACTATAACGGATCTTTCATTTCTTTAAACTATATGAAAATGAAGAAAGGAAAACGGATATGTGGAAGAACTTTATCAATTAGCCGAGAATACTCGTGACTTTAGTCATGCAGATGAATCGGCTTCAGTTGAGGCATAGCTTTAGCTATGTTAATCAACTGACGTATGATAAGCTTAAAACGAATAAGAAGTGAGGTGAATGCCATGCCTCGACATAAAGCTTATAAGTTTCGGATCTATCCAAATCAAGAACAGCAAATATTAATCGCTAAAACTATCGGTTGTTCCAGATTTGTCTACAATCACTTTCTAAATATGTGGAATACAGCTTATTCAAATACAGGAAAAGGTCTATCTTACCCTTCTTGTTCTGCTATGCTTCCCAAAATGAAGGAGGACGTTGAGACTTGTTGGTTGAAAGAAGTCGATAGCATCGCACTCCAATCCTCTCTTTTAAACTTAGCGGATTCTTTTTCTCGTTTTTTCAAAAAACAAAATAAAAGGCCTCAATTCAAAAGTAAAAAGAATCCCGTTCAAAGCTATACTACGAAGAACGTGAATCAAAGCATTGAAATCAAAGAAAACTACGTGAAGCTACCTAAACTCGGATTCGTAAAGTTGGCTAAAAGCCGAGAACCGAAAGGACGTATACTTAATGCTACCCTTCGTAAAAATGCGAGTGGAAAATTCTTCGTCTCCATCCTGTGTGAGGAAGAAATCGATGAACTACCGAAAGTGAATTCCGCGATTGGTATTGACTTAGGTATCACAGATTTTGCAATTCTATCGGATAGTCAGAAGAAAGATAACCATAGATTCACTGCCCAGATGGAAAAGAAACTGAAACGAGAACAGCGTAAGTTGTCACGTCGTGCCTTCCTGGCTAAAAAGAAGGGAATCGACCTTTTTCATGCGGAGAACTACCAAAAACAAAAGCGAAAAGTCGCTAGACTCCACGAAAAAGTGATGAATCAACGTACCGATTTTCTAAATAAGTTAAGTACAGAAATCATCAAAAACCACGATGTGATCTGTATAGAGGACTTAAACACAAAAGGTATGTTGCGTAATCGTAAATTAGCGAAAAGCATCTCTGACGTATCCTGGTCTAGTTTTGTAGAAAAGTTACAATACAAAGCCGACTGGTACGGTCGTCAAATTGTAAAGGTAGATCCATGGTTTCCCTCAAGCCAGATTTGTTCTGAATGTGGACACCTAGATGGAAAGAAACCGCTCCACATTCGGGAATGGACTTGCCCTATTTGTCATACCCATCACGACCGTGATATCAATGCGAGCAAAAATATCTTGATTGAAGGATTGAGAATACAAGCTCTATCATAGACCAGACACAAAGAACCGTAGGTACTACGGGGATAGCTTGGTAAATAAGAGAAACCGCTGATTGTCGTGTATGCCACGATCGATCAAGTATGCTCTCTTCCCAAGAATCTCGTGACTTTAGTCATGAGAGGTTCAATTCAGGAAAGAAAAATCAAAGCGGTCGGCCATGAAACGTTCGATACCGATGCGAGCATCGACTATCAAAAAAATGGCGCTCTGTTAGCCGAGTATTTCGTACTCGAGCAAGACGCCTATCAAGTCGAGTTGATGAAGAATTTGGATAAAGTGCCGGCTACAGGCGCCATCATTTTTAACATTGTGCCCAAACCTGAAAAAGCATCCGGATTTCCGGTGCGGTCATTCGCCATTTTGCCATAAACGCAAAAAAACACGCCGTCGTCAAAAGCGAGCGTGTTTTTCTATGAGTGAGCCAAGCAGTTCGGCGTATCCGTACTTGTGTTCCAAGCCTAATGAGCATAGCGCGGACGCTTTTTAATGCCTCCCTCCTGGTCTTCATCATTAACAGTGTTCATCCAGACAATTGAAATCGGTAATGAGGCGCACGACTTGCCCCTTTTCGTTCAGGGCGAAGTAGGAAGCATAGAAACCGTCGCCCCACCCGGCTCTGAATACGGCGGCATTATGCGGTTGAGCCGGAAAAGGGACCGCCGTACAGTAATCCGAACTGATCGCTTCATCCCCTTCCAGCAGCTCGCTGAGATAGTCGTCATAATAATGTTCTCCCAGCTCTTGTTGGTGCATTATAAGCTGACGCGCGCTTTCTTCGTCCATGAAGCAGCCAAGTCCTGTATCGACCGGATAGCCAAATATTTCGCCGACCTTTAGTTCTTCAACCTTTTGTCCGGACAGAACAGCCATCTCCCAAGTCGCGACCTCATCTTCGGAAAAGCGGATTTCCGCGCAGCAGATCCGGCCATAATGCCGCTCTATATATAAATAGACTGGAAATGTTCCAACAGGCGACCTGCGGACAAATGCCGGTCTTTCCATGTTTGTCAACGGATCGGCTGCAACGATGCTGCCGGAAGGTATGTATAAATCAGACGCCCGAACGACTTCCTGCACATCAGGATGTCCTTCCCCCATGCTCAGGACGTCAAGCAACTTCCCGCCCGGCCTTCTCTGGCGGCGCAGAGCTTGCAGCGCTTCGCGGAACCTTTTTTTCACGGCCAACGTTGATGTATATTGATCCTCCGGAGCGGTTTGGAATTGGTACTGCAGTTCCCATTGCTCATTGTAGACATCGTACAGCATCTCCCACGATTGTTCCGTTATATACCAACAAACCCTCAAAATGTAATATCGCGTGCCGTCGATAAATCCTGCCTGCTTCCACTCCTGTTCGTGGCTTTGGAAGAAAAAACAGCTCCCGGAATCGTCCATTTTGATTTTGTAAAGTCTCTCGCCTTCCTGCTCCCAACCATGGAATATCTCATCAAACGCAGCGGGAAGTTCTTCGGCAAAATTCTCATAGGTTTGCTCCAGTCTTTCCCAGTCAATGACCGGCCCCCCTTCCTCAAAACGGCGAACGAGCATGCTTCTATCCGGCCAAAGACCGTCCGGCGAGGCATCATAATCAACCATAACGTCATGCAGGACGTCTTTGGCCCGGTAGGTCGAAGGGTACAGCGTCCATTGTTCGATCATCGAACCGCTTTCATTTTGAAACTTGTCGATACCATAAATATCGTTGTTTGAAATTAATACATTACTGCCGATTTTCCCGAAATACATTTCGAAATCGTCGGCAATGATGACGCCGGACTTCAATGTGCCGGCCACGACCAACTGGCCATGGTTGTAAAATCCGTACAAGCATTCGCAGCTCACATCCCCTCCTACAAAAAAGGTGGCGCCCCATAAAGCGATGTGCCTTCCGGTCAGGTCGCCAAATACAACCATTGGCGGCGAATAATCGGTATCATAAGCTTCGATAAAGGTGTCTACCATTAAGTTCGCGGCAAATATGCAGCCTGCAATTGTAAAGTTAAGTCGGTCCGCTTCCTCCATAAGCTGAGCCATATCCAGCCGCTGCAAATGCACGTTTTCTTCCGAAAGCAAATAATACGCCGGCTTCTCATCCATAAGATGAAGCCAAGCACCGTTAAGGATGTCGTACAATGGAGTATCGCGCGTGGGATGTTCGATCGCGTTCAAAAGGTTGTCCGCCTGTTTGACAGTGATGATGCGGAAAGTATGCTCAAGCAGCGTGCATGTCCGATCAATAAGGTCCTCCTGCTGCATTAGCGCCTGCATATACTGTTCCTTCATCTTCTTAAATGCCTCACTCTCGGCATTTTGCCGCTCTCTCTCTTGAACGTATTGTTTGTTATCATACCGCACCTTTGCATTAAGGCGCTCGAAATAACGAAGAGCCTTCTTCAGTGTATTCGTGTCGCCGGGCCATAGCGGTTTGACAGCTTTTTCATGACCGTTGCCTTCCTGGCAATACAAACCGACCGTTTTGTTTCCCTGTTCGTCAACGTCAATATCATAATGGAAAAAGAGCATATCCTCCTCGCCGTTTTCATTGGTGCTCTCTTCTCCAACGGTGAGGCGGGCCGGGCCCTGCTCCGGGAGGCGAAACCCGTAAAACAGCCTGCCATCCCAATAACCGTTTTTGTCCATATCATAATAATCGTTGTAATTTTCCTTAACGAGCGGCAATGTCAAAATATCTTCGATGGTTTGTACGGTAACCGCTGCACGCAGCTTATCATATTCAGTCAAAATAAGTCCCCCGTTCGGCATCTCCGTGTTGATCTGGATGCATCGCTACATCTGATTCCGTTTTTCGGCATAACTGTTTTTAACCGGTTCATACCACCAATCAAGAAACTGCCCCCACCCTTGCTCCGCAAGACTATTGTCGAGCACTTCGTACCCCGTTTCAAATTCCTCCTCGGCAGGCAATCGGGTCAGACCGTAATCATTGTTATATTCGTAAGCGCGGGTTTCTATGACCAGGCTTCGTATCGCCTGAAAATATGGATTTGCCATGACCTCTTGGGGGCTATAGGTAACCTGCTCCATCCCGGCCTCCGAACGTTTCATTTGCCATTCCGTATCCAGCGCATTCAGGATGGCATAGGCAGCCATGATCGGATACCATATGCTGATCAGAATCATCGCATCCTGTTTGCGCGCTTCCGGCAGCATCATGTTGATGATCTCTTCGAGCGGAATTTCGCGAGGCGGCTCGGCATCCTGTCCGGTTAATTTGCCGGCGTTTACAAATAGCTGCCAAAGCTCGCTGCCTGCATCAAAATACAGCATGCCGACATGCTGCAGATGATCGGGGATCTGATCTATATCATTCGGTCCCCAAGCTTCCATCGGATGGCAATAGATACCTACCTCGGGGTTGGTCTCCTCGTCCCACTCCCTGTCGGGATGACGCAGCATGTACTTCTGTTTTTTCAATCCGTCAAAATATTCCTTATGCCGTTCGTATTCCGGATGCTCCATTACCGGAAAGGCATATGTATACCGGTGTTTCAACAGCGGAGCAAGAACGTGAAAATGTTGGAACGAAGCGTCCCATCTGCCCACAAAACGAGCCAGGGAATGATATATGGAACGCATATCCAATGTGTTGCCGAGAGGGCTCTCGTCCAAAACAAGAACAGCGCCGTCAACCGCGCCCTCTATTTCGTGCATACCCATCAAGCTTCAATCCTTTCCGTTTGTCAAATGGTTAAAAATTTAACTATCATATATCGATTGCCCGGCTACTGTCGGGAGTGGTCAGACGCAATCATGCGTTTTTGGATCATTTTCCGCTCAGAAAATAATCTTGCACAATCACTCCTTTTAAGAACTTAATTTAAGTATAGACGAATCTATGACTATATCAAATCATAACCGTTAGCTTATGTTTGATACATATTCCAATGCCGTTGAGGGGGTTACATTCACTTTTACAACTACGAACGATTACAAGTAAAACTAAACAGCCTCAGTCCGATTAAATTTTCGGACCAAGGCCGCTTAATTGTTGTTGGGGCTGTCTACTTGGCATGGTGCAGTTTAGGACTCATGATGAGCATCTTCTTCGGATAGCCTTTGCGTACTACGCCAAAGCTATTGCTTGCCGCCGGCCCACACATCCTTGGCGTAACGGCCTTCGGCTCCGAGACGGTCCAGCCATTCCGAAGCCTCAGACTCGCTCATGCCGTGAACCGTCCGGTATGCCTTGAGCAATGCTTGCTCAACATCCGGCGCCATCTTGCCTCCATCTCCGCATATATAGAAATGACCGCCCTGATCCAATAAGGCAACGAGCTCCTCTGCCCGCTCCGGCTGCCCCATCACATGCTGCACATACGTCTTCCCCTGGCCCTCTTTTCGGGAATAAGCCTTATAGACGTTCACGATGCCTTCTTGTTCGTATTGCTCCAATTCCTCAGAATAAATATCGTCCGTCTCATTGCGGCAGCCAAAGTAAAGACATGCTTGACCAAGCTGCTCCCCTGCCTTCTGCAGCACGCTCCGTGCCTGCAAAAACCCGCGGAAGGGCGCGATTCCAACGCCCGGTCCAACCATAATGACCGGCGTTGCCGGATTGGGCGGCAGTTGAAAGCCCGATTCCGGCGTGCGGATGAACATCAGAATCGAATCTCCTTCTTCCGTGCCGGCCAAAAAGTTCGAAGCCACCCCCCGGTACTCCGTCTTGCCATTCCAGGCCGGCTCACGTACGACGCTGACTGTTATGCTAAGCTGCTCGGGCTGTTCACTAGGCGAACTGGAGATCGAATAATATCTCGCTTTAAGCGGCGGAAGCAGCTCTAGAAATCGCTCGAACGACAATTCGCAAGCTGCATATTGCTCTAATAAATCCAGCATCGTTACACGTTTTTGCAAAATATGTTCACGATAAGCCTCTTCTTCCAGCAATGCTTCCAGTTCACGCTTGTGAGGCGGGCATTCCGTCGCGGCAGCCAGTTCCCGCAGTTGGGCCCGAGTCGCGGCATCCTGGAGTTCAACACTGCAGCTCAGCAGCTCGAACAATTTGACAGGACGATCTAACGGCAAGTGGGCCATGCTCAGCCCAGTCGTCGTCAGCAAAACATGATCATTGCCGTTCAAATGAAAGCGTTGTAGAACTCGATTCACGAGTTCCTTTCGGTTGCGCGCAAATACCCCTAAATGATCGCCTTCACGGTACGTCACGCCTGCAGGCAATTTAATTTCAATATGTCGGGTACTTCTCTCTTCCGCCCCTCGCTGCAGTTCTCTGTTCATTACAACCTTCGCATAATAGGCATTGTAGGTACCAGCCAGAGGCGCTTCCATCTCGCCATCCACAACTTGCAGCGATAAAGTAGGGGATGTCTTCTTTGCCGTTTCATTAACAGCCAACCCCAATGTATGCATTACTGTCGGCCACAACTCTTCCCGCCATGCTTCAACCTGATTTTCGAAATCGCCGCTCACGTCGCCTTCGCCAAGTTCCGCTACTCGCTGCGCGCCTTTGGAAGCCATCAGTTCATCGATCAATTTCGGTACTTTTTGAAAAGTGCTCGCCCAGTTGCGGTCGCCGCAACCAAAGACGCAATAACGGACTCCCGCCAAATCGCCGGCAGGTATATCCTCTAACCATTGCACAAATTCACGAGCATTGTTGGAAGGTTGCCCGTTGTATGAAGAGGTCACCATATATACGATTCCTTCCTTCGGCAGCTTGCCGGCATAATCGTTTAATGACGCGACCACGGATTTAAAGCCTTGATTACGTCCGGTATCGGCAAGTTCCCGCGCGATCCCTTCGGCTGTACCAAGATCCGATCCATACAAAACTAATAACGGCGTGTTATGCAGGTCACCCGCGGATATCTCTTGTTGGCCATTCGCCGTTTCCTCTGCTGCCGCTTGAGCCGGTGATTTCGAATCATTGCCGCTTCCCACGACAAAATACCCCTTTTGTATACTGCGGGGACGAACTTTTATTTTAAAATTGTCAGGTTTCAGCGTTAATGACTCTCTAACTTTCAGCTTATAACGGGTATGGTCGATCAGCTCGAAATTTTTCAGAATAAGTCCCAGCACCAGCGTAGCCTCTTGCAAAGCGAACTGTTGACCGATACAGGCCCTCTGGCCAAGTCCGAACGGCTTATAGGCATCATGAGGCACCTTGCTCGGATCTTCGAATCGTTCCGGCCGGAATATTTCGGCGTCTTCTCCCCATGCCGCAACATCGCGATGGAGCTGTGGAACAAGCACCAGCAGATTCTCACCTTTTTTCAAATCGTATTTGCCTGCCAGCAGCGTATCTTCTTTCACTTCCAGATTGAATGCCGGAGCGGTAGGCCACATACGCAGCGATTCATCCAAAATCATCCGCACATATTTCAGATTTTTCACTTGTTCGAACGTCGGCACTGGATCTGTGAGAATCCGGTCCACCTCTTCATACCCTTTTTGCAGTTTATCCGGATGGTTCAACAAATAGTAGAGGGCGAACGAAAGCAGGCCGCTCGTTGTCTCATGTCCGGCTATTAAAAAAGTAATAATCTGATAACGAATATTCGCATCATCCAAAGCTTCGCCTGTCTCGGGATCTTTGCCTTTCAACATATGGGCCAATAAATCGGCCTCTCCTTGCGAACCGCGGGCTTTGCGTTCGGCAATGATTTTGTCCACCAGCGTAAACATATATTCGATGTCCTGATTGAATTGTCTTCTCGTCTTGACCATTAATTTGTCCTGGATGCCGAGACGCTGCGCCTGACTAAGCGACTCATCCAGCGCTCTCACCATGCTTGTGACGAATGGGTGGGATTCCTCGCGATAAAAACTGTTGAACCGGTAATTAAAACCGCATAAACCGATCGTATCGAGGGCGAGCCTCGTCATATCCTCAGGTACATCGATCTGCTCCTCCGGATTTGTCCGCGACCATTTCTGAATAAGCTGCATCGCCAAATCCAGCATCATGTCAAAATAACCGCGCATCGCCGTCCGGCTAAAGCTCGGCAGCAAAATATTGTGAGCTTTGCTCCAGTTTGGATCATTCGTCTCGGACGTAAATAATCCGTCTCCTGCATAAGCACGTACCTTTTCCAACGTAGTCTTCTCCACCACTTTACCGAACCGCGGCGAGTTGCCCACTTCTTTCATCAACTCATAACCGGACACAATGTAGAAATTGCCAAACGGAAGCTTCATACGGAAAATCTCGCCATACTCATCAGCCAGATTCATAAATGACTGAAGCGGCGTGTCGGCATTGATTTGCGGAACATTCCCAAGCGGTCCGTATGTTTTAGGTTGTGGAATCGCGATCGTCATCACTAACTATACCTCCCAATCGTCATATTATAGGAATGAACGTTCATTCCGATCTCGGCATAGTACGGCGATATTGACTATATTGCCGTACTAGCTGTGCCAGATCCGCCATCTCTAATGGACTTTAAGCGCATTCCAGCAGCATTCCTCAACACCGGCGAACAGTTCGTCTGTTTGCTTCAAATCGCCGTCTCTGATCACTAGAAACAGCTTAACGATTGGTCCGTAAAAAAGCGGAATCAGCGCATCAGGCGGAAGTTGCACGATTATGCCTTGCTGTTGCCCTCTCTTTAAAAAGCGGCGCAGGAAATCGAGCAGCTCAATAAACTTGCTTTGGCTTTCTTCATCTAATAAGCGCGGGTCCATATGGGAATCGATAAACGTTAACGCTTCATTATTTTCCTGGCCAAAGCGGGTCAACCGGTGGAAAATATGATGGAACTGCTCGCGCACTGAAGCCGATTCGGGAAAACCGTCCGACAATGCCTGAATAATCTGTCCTACGCATTCCCGAAATAATGAATTGAGCAGCACCTCTTTATTTTCAAAATAGCGATAAATCGTGCCTGCGCCAACTTGTGCCTTCTCTGCAATCATCGGAACCGTCGTCGCATCAAACCCGCGTTCTGTAAATAGCATCAAGGAAGCTTGCATAATATCTTCTTTCTTGTTTGTTGTCACTTCGATCCCCCCCCGTATGCGGAATGAACGTTCATTCTCATATTACAATAGTGCCCTTGTCTGCTGCAAGAGCCGCATCCCGCAAACCTAAAGGTTTCGCAAAATCGCAACAATAAATATTTGATAAAAATTAGTCCAACCTATTTCCGGATATTTTGAGATGAACTTATGTTTGATATATATTCCAATGCCGTTGTTCCGTATACGTTTTTAAAATGCCTGTTTAAATGAGACAAATCGACAAATCCGCATGCGGTGACCGCCGCGTAGATATCCTTGTTTTTTTCGATCAGCCGCTTGGCATGTTCAACTTTGCTGTTTAAAAAGAATCGGTACGGGGAAATTCCGGTGTCCGCTTTAAAGGCCCTGATAAATTGATATTTTGACATTCCGAGCTCGGTAGAAATTTCATCCAGCCTTAATACGCCGTCTAAACTGAAGTAGATCATTTCCTTTGCTTTATTGATGAGCATATCGCTTTTTCTGAACGCGCTGCTCATTTCAATATGAGAAAAATGATCCGCAAGGTTTAGCAGCAATTCGCTGCAGAGAGCTTCGTCTTTACCGCTAAATACCGCATGGGCCAGGTTTAATAAGCTTTGCTCAAGTCCACGATGATACACGACGGGAGAAGAGAACTTGACCACGTCTTTTTTCCCGACCAGCTCCAAAAATAAGGCAGGTTTGATATACACCATAACGTAATCAATGCCTGTTTTATCCTGCGACCTTCCATCATGGACTTGTTCCGGATGAAAAAGCATCACCCCGTTTTGATAGGACGACTGAAAACTTCCATCCAAATGATACTGCTGGACGCCGCGTAAAGTGACGCCCAGAGCATATTCCTCATGGCTGTGTTTTGCATATTGAAATTCAGATAGACTCGCAGACAGAGCAGTAATTCCTGCCGATTTTTTGTAAATAAATTTGTCCATATCCATCTACCTCATCCATCTACTTCTGATTATTTCAAGATTCCCGATACCTCGACTGCTGAATAAACCAATAGTCCGGCTAAGACCATATTCGTAACCTTTTGATATTTTTTCAAAAATCTTTTAAACACCGTACCAAAAAATGCCCATGTGCCAAATGCCAAAAAGGCAATGATGGTAATCACGATAACAAATATCAGCAAAATAAACGACGACTTATAGTAAGGCATAACATAGCTTGGAATGACTGTCATTGTAAACAGCCAAATCTTAGGATTTGCGAATTGCATCAGGAATCCTGAGATAAAGGTGGCAGCTTGGCCCGACGTCTCCCCCGATACGTTCATTTTGTATACTTGATAAGCAAGGTACAGCATATAAAGGCAGCCGATAATCTGCATAAAAACCAATATTTTCGGCAAAATGGATGCCAGCATACTATTGAGTAAAACGGAAACAGCCAGCAATATGCCAAAGGCCGCGCTTGCACCCAAAATGTACCGAAATATCTCTTTGAACCTGGCATGATGCGCTATGGACAAGATCGCAATATTCGTCGGCCCAGGCGTAAATGTAACAATAAAGCAGTAGATCAAAAAAGATGTAATGTTCATAAAAATACCTCCTGTATTCTTATGAATGTTACTCTTTTCCGTTCTTACCCGTATAGTACAATATTGCAGATTTGCAATGCTACACCGCTAATATTTGAGTTTTAAATCATTGTCGAGTTATCCCGGTTTCCTTCTTTAATCCATTTTGGTACAGCTCATAAAAATGATGCGTTGGCCCATGCCCTTTTCCAATCGATAAGGAATGCTGTATCGCGATCGTCACATACTCCTTTGCTTGTCGCACCGCTTCCTGCAATCCGAACTCCAGCGCGAGATTGGATGCAATTGCGGATGAATAAGTGCAGCCTGTGCCATGTGTATTTTTTGTTTCGATTCGCTGCGCGTCAAACGCATAAAATTCATTCCCGTCGAACAATATATCCAGCGCGCTTCCTGCAGCATGACCGCCTTTGACCAGGACATTTTTACAGCCCATTTCATGAATCGCCATCGCCGATTTTTTCATATCTTCGACATTGCGGATTTCCATGCTGGAGATTTTTTCGGCTTCAGGGATATTAGGAGTTAGCAGGTCGGCTATCGGTATGACCGTCTTGATTAGCGTGTCTATTGCATCCGGGTTCATCAGCGGGCAGCCGTTTTTCGCATACATCACCGGGTCAATAACGATGTTGGCGGGAGCATATTGTTTTAGCTTTTCTGCTACAGCTTCCATGCATTCGGGCTGCGGGAGCATGCCTATTTTCACGGCATCCACTTCTATATCCTCAAAAACGGCATCGATTTGTTTTTCAATAATATCCGGCCTGATGTCCTGAAGGTCAATGACCCTGCTCGTATTTTCCGCTACCACCGACACAATGACGCTCATTCCAAAAACGCCATGAGCCGAAAAGGTTTTTAAGTCGGCTTGAATTCCGGCGCCCCCGCTGCAATCCGAACCGGCAATACTGAGTACTTTTTTCATGACCAAAACTCCTTTTCCGTTTGAAATTAAATAACCCCGCAAAGTGAAGCCTATGCTTCGATACTTATTCCAAATACTTAGCGGAGACCCAAAAAACTTGTAAATTCTATAAAATAAGAAAAACGTCTATCGACGTATTTTCATAGAAGACAGACCGCGCTTAGAGATAGTTTTTCTTGCGATTATAGAATTGTTCAGCTTCGCTGAAAATTTATAAATTCTATAATCTTAAAAAAAGCCCTTGTCCAATTTTGGGCAAGGGTAAAACAACATAGATCCAAGTGTCATTTGCTTCCCTACGCCAGTATTAACTAACAGGTTCAAAGGGTCAGGTTTTAACCTTCTCAACTGCGAACAGTCCCCCCGCAAAACAAATAGTCATATTCAGTTTTAGCTGATTGAAATAAAAAAGAGCGCTTCCCCAGGTTCATTGAAAGCGCTCTAATCAAATACATATAATAGACGTATGTAAATGATTTGCTTCCCTACGCCGGTATTAACCAACAGGTTCAAAGGGTCAGGTTTTACCTTCTCAACTGCGAACAGTCCCCCCGCAAATGACTATATATATTACAACACGCGTATTTTAAAAAGTCAAACTGGAAGATTCAAAATCCAATTCTCCGCATCATCCTTGGTTTCAAAAACTCTAAATTGATTAGATGTATCATTCAAGATTGGGAAAGGCCGATGTTTACTTAAACCCATCTATAATTTCATGAATTTGTTTAATATGTCTTTGTTCATGCAAGTAAAGTGATTTAACCCATTCAATCAATAACATCTCTTTAAAGACTGGATGCATTGAATGTCTTCGACTTAACGCTGATGGATCTTCGAGCGCGTTTAACATGTCAAATAACTTCTGCCTGGAATGATTGAGTTTTGCAATGATTTCTTCATATTCCAAAATATCATCCGTTGGTTTTGCGATGTCAGGAGCTTCTAACTTTTTACTTCGATCAAGCAGAAAATCTAATGGTTTATTTTCTATAAGTGAATCTTCTTTGCTCTTTAATCCTCTTCGTATTGCCGCAACATATAACTCTTCTGTTCTAGACAGATGTTGACATACCTGACTTATACTCCAGCTGGATGAGTCTTTCTTCGTGTTCAATTCGTTTTCACTCAATCCACTAAGTATTCCTAGTAACTCGTTTCTTGTTTCTTTTAATTCGGGAATGATTTCTTGAAGTTCCATGGAAAACGCCCCTTTTTTAAGATTTTAGAATTTATAAATTTTCTTGCTACGCTGAACAATTCTATAATCGCAAGAAAAACATCCGCTAAATGCGGTCTGTCTTCCTAGAAAGTACGTCGATAGACGTTTTTCTTATTTTTTGCGTGTATTTCATATAACCTCCGTACGAGTGGCACCAAATTTAATTTTTTATGTATTCAAGACCTATTAATTTATGTATTCGCAACCTTCGAGAAATATCCTCTAATGGATAAATCTGGGATGGTTATTTTAGCAATGTTTTTTCCATGCTCCAAATCCCTTCATACAGAGAAATAACTAGAAATTCTCGCCAGGGCCTTTCATTCAAAATCAACTTGTTGTATAATCCATAACAAAATAACGTTAGATGGTGATCGAATGACAAATAATTATTCTATATCCATAGAACAATATCCGGCATATGAGTTAATTGTGAGCTTGTATACATTCATTTACAACCGCAAGCTGAAAACAATCGACTTAAAAGACCAATGGGTCAAAGAAACCAAAGGAAATTTACCGCCCCATTTAATCTGCAAGTTGGAAGACGAAAGATGGGAAGTTTTACACCGCATTGTGTTATTAATTTCGCAGTGCAGCGAAAAAGAAACGGTGGATGCCTTTTTAAAATGGTTTGAAGGAGTTTCCGCAGGTGAGCTCTATGAAAGATTAGCCCCTTGGGTGGATACGATTTCGACCGATTTGGGAACGATCCGCGATAAAACAGTGGAGATTCTTCATGAATGGAATGAATATTACTTTAAGAATGTTAAGCCTGCGATCCATGCTTTATTAAAACAAGATGCCAAAGACAAACATGGCAAAGTCGGTTCTTATCAACCCATCGACCTCATTGAAGAGGCCACAAATGGACTCAGAATCGAAAAGTCGGACCAGTTAAACCGGGTTGTACTAATCCCGCAATATCACTGCTCGCCCGTCACGATTTTGGATTTTTTCAATGGCATCGCGACATGTCTATATCCCGTAAGGAATCCTTCTGAATTTGACCCAACCAAAGAAATGATTAGCGCTTTGCAATGCCTGGGAGACGAAACAAGGCTGAAAATGTTACTGTATGTGGCGGAGCAGCCCCGAACATTGATCGATCTTCATAAACATTTCGGGTTAGCCAAAAGTACAATTCATCATCATATTGCCCATTTAAGGCGTGAAGGAGCAATTCGCAGTCATTTCATGGGAAGCTCGACGCCTGCATTTTACAGCTTAAGAAAGAGTTTTATCTCGAAATTCTCAGATGATTTTACAAAATTGTTTGAGAATCATGGGGAAGCTCAGGTATGAAAAAGCTAAAATGTTATTTAAAAGAATACCATCCGATCGTACACAGTTTAATATTTGGAACAGTCCTGATCTCGTTAACAAGTTCGATGAGTCTGCCTTTTTTGGCTATCTATTTAAGCGGCTTTAAAGAACTCAGTTTCTCCAAAATCGGTTTCATTATTGGTGTAGGCTCATTAGCCGGTACTTTCTGCGGCCTGATCGGAGGGGTATTGTCCGATTTTATCGGAAGGAATAAACTGTTAATTCTTTCATTGCTGGGATTAGGCGTTGCTTTCATAGGCTTTATTTCTACCTCCAACCTTGGTTTATTAATTAGCTTTAGTATCGTTAGAGGGGTTTCCCAAGCCTTTTTCGGGACCATATCCAAAGCATTAATGGCTGACTTCACTCCGGAATCCAAAAGATTTCGGATGTTCTCCAACCGCTATTTCGCCTCCAATTTGGGATTTGCAGCCGGTCCCGTCATCGGAGCATTGCTCGGAATCGGCGGCAATATGATTGCTTTTGTATTGACGTCGGTCATTTACTTTGGTTACGCGTTGTCTTTAATGATGATGCTAAAATCCGTTCCTAATAGCGGTTCTAAAGCAGAGGTTCATGACGAAGAACGCATTCATCCATCTCTTTTATGGAAGGTCCTGCGAAGTGATGTCCCTTTGCTGCTTTTTATCATCGGAGGCATCCTGTTAACTACGGTCCATGGCCAAATGTCAGTCACACTCTCGCAATATTTGCAAGACCATTTCATGGATGGGGTCACTTTGTTCGCTCTGCTAATGAGCTTAAATGGGGTCACGGTCATTCTCTTTCAACTTCCATTGTCGAGATGGTCGGAACGATACAGCTTATTTCATAGAATTCTGCTTGGATGCATTTTGTTCGCATGCGGGGAAATTGGTTTTGCCTTTTCTTCTAACTGGGCTTTGTTCATCGTTTCCATGTTCATTTTCACACTCGGCGAAATCCTTGTCATACCGGCTGAATATGCTCAGGTGGATGAAATAACTCCAAATGAATTAAGAGGTACGTATTATGGCGCGCAAAGTTTAAATGAATTTGGCAATTTCCTTGGACCATGGTTTGGAGGAGTGCTCTTAACCCGGTACAATGGAACCGTTATGTTTCTTTTTATGGGCTGCGTCTCTCTGGTAAGCGTGTATTTCTTTTTTGCAGGTAAAAGAAGATATAACAAGAAAACAAAGTCGGCAATCGATTCAGGGAAATTTTTCGCATAATATTTTTCCGGTCCGCTGAGCTAATGAGGACGAAAATCACCCCCATTTTGAGCGGATACATTCCGCTTCGTTCACCATTCTTTCGATTAATTCGGCTACCGTCGGAATGTCGTGAATCATGCCCGTAACCTGGCCCGCCCAGCCAAAACCTTTTTCCTTGATCCCGTCGTGAATCCAGCGTTTGTTGGCTTCGCCGCTAATAAAATCTTTAAGCGCCTCATACGTAGGCGTCGCGCGCTCGATTGCCAGAATATGATCGACGTAGGCGTTTCGCAATACTCTGGCAGGGGCGCCGATTGAACGCTTGATGACAGTTGTATCTGTCTCCGCGCTTTCGATCAGGGCATTTTTATAAGATGCCGAGGCATCCACACATTCAACGGTGGCGATAAAACGCGTCCCCATTTCGATCCCCTCCGCTCCAAGGGCATGAGCCGCCATCCATCCGCGGCCATCTCCGATACCGCCTGAGGCAACTACGGGGATTTGCACGGCATCGACGACCTGAGGCACGAGTACCATGGTTCCAATGTCGTCTCGTCCTAAATGCCCCCCTCCCTCCTGCCCGACGACAATGACGGCAGAGGCGCCAAGCTGTTCCGCTTTTTGCGCCTGTCTGCGCGAAGAAACGAGCACCATCGTTTTAATATCCGTGGATTGCATTTTCTTTAAAATCGCGGTAGGATTGCCTCCGGTAATGGTCACGACGGGTATTTGCTCTTCAATAACCGCCTCTACCCGATCCTCATAACCGGAGCCATGCATCCCGAAAGCAAAGTTGACTCCGAATGGTTTATCGGTAAGCGTGCGTGCCCGCCGTATTTCTGTACGCAGGGCATTGGCGTCCGGAAGGCTCATGGCCGTGATTTGCCCCAAACCTCCCGCATTCGAAACTGCCGCCGCAAGATCCGCGTATGCTAAATAAGCGAGTCCCCCTTGAACAATGGGATACTTAATTTGCAGTAATTCCGTCAGACGCGTGCTCCATTTCATCGTCGTTCCCCTCCATCTCCGCTGAATACTCATCATTTCTATTATCTTAACAACAGCAATGTCATTGCAAATACAATAGCTAATCCCCCTGCTATATAATCAATACGCGTAAATTTCAGCTGCTTATAAACGGTTCTTCCCTTGCCATTGCCATAAGCTCGCGCATCGATTGCCATGGTTAGCTGCTCGGCACGTTGAACGGTTGCAATGATGAGCGGAATAAGAATGGGAATATAAGCGAAAAAGCGTTTTGGCATTTTGAGGGACGTGATATCATATCCTCTTGCCTGCTGCGCCTCTTGAATACGATCCAGCTCCTGCATAATAGTAGGAATGAAACGAATTGCAATAGCGATCATTAACGAAAACTGTTCTACAGGCACATTTAATTTGGAGAGCGGCGACAGCAGCTTTTCCAGCCCATGGGCCAGGGATAGCGGTTTGGTGGTCAGCGTTAACACAGAAGCGAGCAAAACAAGCAGAACGATTCGAAAAACAAAGCGTGTCCCGTTTTGCAGGCCTTCCGCTGTCACATGGATGAATGACCAGGACCATATGATGACGCCTTTGGTAGTGAGCGCATGATAAACAAAAGTAAACGCCAAAATCCACAAAATCGGCCGTAACCCTCTCCCAAACATATGAAGCGGTATTTTTGACGATATTAAAATAATCAAAACGAAGATGGCTGCAGTCACGTAGCTGATAAACGTTCCCAGCATCAAAAAGCTCAGCATGATAGAAATCGCGGCTAAAAGCTTTGTTCTCGGATCCAAGCGGTGAAATATCGAATCGGTTTCCAAATACTGTCCTAATAATATGTTATTCATTACGAAGCAGACCTCTTCCACGCCAAATCGGCAGAATGCTTTGAAAAATATCCTGCTCCTTGCAGCTCCTGACTTCGATTTTCCGACCGGATAATTCCTCCGCCAGCTTTAAGAGCTGCACAGGTTCAGGCAGCGGCAATCCGGCTTCCTCCATCAATTCCGTTTTCTCGAGAAACAAGGTACGGGCTTCAATATGTCCCAGTAAGCATCCTTTATGGAATACCATGACTTCATCCGAATATTCCGCAACGTCCTCCATCTGATGTGAGATGAAGAGAAGGGTGCGGTTATCCTGCTGCTGCCATTCTTTTAACGTCCGCAGCAAATCCACTCGGCTTAACGGATCAAGACCTGCAGTCGGTTCGTCTAAAATAAGCAGTTTCGGATTCAGCATCAACACCGAGGCGATTGCGATGCGGCGCTTTTGCCCCCCGCTTAATTGAAAGGGAGCGCATGATAGGATCTCCTTGGACAGACCCACCTGCGGCAAGATCCGATCAATATCCTGTTCGATTTGTTCGCCTGAAAACCCAAGCATCTTAGGAGCGAAAGCAAGTTCTTTGTAAACGGTCGTTTCAAACAGTTGATGCTCCGGATATTGAAAAACAAAACCTATATCAGGGATAACCCTTATCCGTCCTTTGGAGTCCCTGGGAACAGAGCGCTGATCAATCCGGTATTCACCGTTAAAGGCAGGAATCAATCCCTTCAATACTTTGGCGAATGTGGACTTGCCCGCCCCCGTTTGACCAATAATGGAAATCCATCTGCCTTCGCGAATGGTACAGCTGACGTTCTGCAAAGCCGTCCGATCGGAATAGTTCACGCTCACCTGCTTTAGCTCATAGACCATTGGGAACGAAACATCTCCTTCCAATCTGCCATCAGCGGCGCCCTTAAACCCAGTGTTTTATGTAAACGTACGGCAAAGGGTTGATCCAATAGATAGCCGGCAGCAGGTACCGCTTCAAAAAAGGGTAATGGATCACCATCAAACTCAAGCCGTCCTTGATGAATAAGCAACACACGTTCAACAGACAGCACTTCCTCCATATGATGAGTGATGTGAATGATCGTCATCCCCTGGCGGTGCAGCTCATGCATAATGAACAGCATTTCCTTTCTTCCCTGCGGATCAAGCATGGAGGTGGCTTCATCGAAAATGATGATGCGGGGACGCATCGCTAGTATCGCGGCGATCGCGACCTTCTGCTTTTGCCCGCCGGATAGCTGGTGCGGCGCTGCTTCTGCATAGTCTTTCATTCGAACGGCTTGCAAAGCCTGTTCCGCGCGAATGCGCATTTTCTCTCTCGGCACGCGAATATTTTCCAAGCCGAAAATCACTTCATCCAAGACCGTCGTGGTAATGAATTGGTTATCCGGATTTTGAAAAACAAAACCTATTTGCTCACGAATCCTGGCAACATCCGCCGGCTCTGAGGTATCAAACTCCCTATATTTCACATGTCCTTCTTTCGGAAGCAGCAAACCGTCCATTAATTTGGCAATGGTGGATTTCCCGCAGCCATTCGCTCCGACAACCGCCACAAACTCGCCTTCTTTAATTGTAAAACTCATGTTATCTATGACAGGCTCGCCCTTCTTATAATAAAAATGTACTTGATCGAATGTAAGCATCTAATTTTCTTTGCCCTCCCGCTCCCGCCGCCATGTTTCAAAAAATGCCTCCGGACCGTTCTCGGAAAATGCCATCGTCGGTTTTTGCCATTTGGTAACCTTCGAACCGTTAACCCCGAAGATTTCGCCAGTCAACTCCTGATCCGGCTGAGCGAGCAGCGCAGCTGCAAACCGGGCGACATCGCCCGCTTCACCCACTTTCCAAAATTCAGGAAACGGTTCATTGCGGCTCGCGCATTTTTCCTTAAGATACTCGATGACAGGTCGCGTCATATCCGTTAAAGCGGCAGGCGAAATGGCGTTCACCCGTATCCGATTGCGCCGCAGTTCGGCTGCAAGCGTCCATACGATGCCGAGCATCCCTGCTTTGGCCGCACTGTAATTCACCTGGTAGGCGGAACCGGATAATCCGGCTGTCGATGTCATCAAAAGGATGTCTCCCCCGCCCTCCGGAAAATATGGCAGTACCCGCTGAATGCAATAAAAAGCGCCGTTCAAATGCACATTCAGAACGCTATGCCATTCTTCATCCTTCATGAGCAGACATTTTTGGTCGCGAACAATCCCGGCATTATGAATCAATACGTCAATACAGCTATATTTCGCTATAACAGCGTCTACCATCGACGTTACGGCCGACGGATCCGCGACATCGGCACAGCACCCTAAAGCCTCGCCTCCCATATGGCGAATCTCCTGCACGACTTCATCAACTAACGTTTGTTTCGTGCCATTTACGATGATTTGATATCCCTTTTTACCCCAGCTGCAATGCGATAGAGCGGCCAATGCCCCGGGTCGCGCCAGTAATTAAGGCTGTTTTAACCATCAGAACCTCTCTTTCACCGAAAAACTTCCCGCTGCGATCACCTCGCCCGTTTCTGAGGTAACCGTCACGCGGATTTGGTCTTCGCTTTCCTTAAAGTCAAAACTTGCCATCGTATCTGCTAAAAGCGGCTTTTGAAATCTCATGCTGCAAGCTGTAATCCAATGTGACCGATGTTCTGCCAAATACAAGGACTGAGCAAGCCCCATGATATACATCCCGTGTGCAATGGGCCGCTCATACCCAGCCTCAGCTGCGGCTTTATCATCCAGATGAATGGCAGCCGCATCGCCGGAAGCAGCAGCGTATTGCCGGATTGCACTTGCGGTAATTCGTTTTTTCATGCTTCGTCACCTACCGAAATAAGTACAGTTTCTGCCGTAACGATGAGGTCGCCGCAGCACTTGCAGATCAGGGTTTGGGTGTACAGGATCAGCTGCCCCTTACGGCCCGTTTTTTGCTCGACTCTCGTTAACGATAACTCGCAATCAAGAGTCATTCCTGCCACGACCGGTGCCTCATAAGAAAAATGCTGGGAACCGTGAATCAATGTTCCGTTCGCAGGAAACCAAGGAATATCGGATGCCTGCCAGAAAATAATGGGCATGGTTGCCGGAGCGATCAGAACGCCGTCTAACATTTGCACGGGAGCTTCAATGCTTTTCGCATACTGCAAAATTGAATCGGCGCGAATATGAATCCTTTGATGGAGCTTATTCATTCGACTGCCTCAACCAAGGCGGCAATGCCGATTCCGCCGCCAATACCAAGCGTGGCCAGCCCGCGCTTATACGGTTTTTGCAGCATTTCCGCGCATAAACGCGTCATCAAGATTGCGCCGGATGCACCATAAGGATGGCCAATAGCCAGCGCGCCGCCGCCTGGATTGACCTTGTCCTGCGGGATTTCCAGTTCCTTTAATGAGGCCAATACTTGTGCGGCAAAGGCTTCATTAAACTCAACGATATCCAAATCGTCAATGGTTAGATGCTGTCGGGTTAACAATCTCCGGACGGCCGGAACAGGTCCGATGCCCAAATACCGCGGATCTACTCCAGCCGCTTGGGCGTCCACGAAACGCAGAATGGGCTGCAGTCTAAGCTCCAGACATTTTCGTCTCGACATGATAAGAACAAGTGCGGCACCATCATTGATCGGACATGCATTTCCGGCAGTAACGGTACCTTGATCCAAAAAAACAGGCGGCAGTTTTTGCAGCTTTTCCAGACTTGTATCGGCTCTTGGACATTCGTCTGCAGTAACCCATCCAACATCGGTTTGCAGAGGAACGATTTCCTGATGAAATCTTCCCGTTTGCTGTGAAAGAACAGCCTTTTGGTGGCTTCTCAAGGAGTATTGATCTTGTTCTTCTCTGGAAATTGCGAATTTATGGGCTACATTTTCCGCAGCTATCCCCATATCCGGGTCGCCGTAAGCGCTTGGGGTGAAACGAGCACGTGCATAAAGCTGCGGAACCCCCATTAGCGTTCGCGGTTTGGCCATTTTCCACGGCGCCCGGCTCACGCTTTCGACGCCGCCTGCCAAATATACCTCGCCTGCGCCGCTCTGAACGAGTCTTGCCGCCATATTAATGGCCTCCAGACCTGAACCGCACTGCCGGTCGATCGTAACGCCAGGCACCGTGACCGGGAGTCCGGCCTCCAGCGCAGCAACCCGCGCAATATTTCCGCCTGGGCCAACGACATTGCCTATAATGACATCATCAATGGAGTCTTGTGGCAGGTTCGTTTGGGAGACGATATGCCGGATAAGCGGCGCTAATAATTCCTCCGGTTCAAGCTCACTGAACTGGCCGCCCATCCTGCCGACCGGTGTGCGTTTAGCCATGACAATGACGGCTTCCGTCATATCATCCCTCTATTCACGTATTCTTTCATCGCATGGCGGGCAATTTTTCCGCTGCTGGTATAAATGAACTGATCCACCGTGATGAGCCGTTTTGGCGCTTTATAGCTTGCCAAAAAACGACGGCAATAATTTTTTATCTCATCCAGGGTTAATTGCTGTTCCCCGCTCCATTTCACGATTGCCGTAATGCGTTCACCCCAATAAGCATCAGGCACCCCGAGGACCATGACTTCCCGGATCGCCGGAATTTGCTGCAGCACGGACTCCACTTCCTCAGGAAAAACATTCAGACCGCCGGATACCATCATATTTCTGGAGCGGCCGGCCATATATAAATAGCCATCTGAATCCAAGAATGCATAGTCTCCAAGCTTGAGCCATCCATCCCGAAACGCGGCGGCCGTTTCTTCGGGCAAATGATAATACCCTGAAAACATCATGCCGCTCCGGATGTAAAGTTGTCCGATCGTCCCGGCAGGTACCTCCCGGAAATGTTCATCGCGAATGGATACCTCTACGCCTGAGAAGGGTCTCCCTACCGAATCGGGCTTGTTTTCGGCAATGACGTCCATATAACTGATATAGCTCGCTTCCGACGAGCCATAATATTCGTACAGCTTAACCCCGCCAAATACCTCTCTGCACTTTCTTTTCGATGCCTCCGGCCATTTTCCGCCAGAGCTGATCAGAGCCTGAATTGGCGTTTGACCAGGGATAGCCTGCTGTATCATCGATTCAATCATCGTCGGCACGACAAACAAATTCATATCGGGAGTCCGTTTGCAAAGTTCCAGCATCGTCCCGGCATCAAAATGTCTGACGATATGAAACGTTCCCCCATTGTACAGGCTTTGCATTAAAGCGAATAACGATAAGGAGTGAACGAAAGGGCCCGGGGCTGCAATATGATCCATGCTGTCCAACTGAAAGGCTTCGTTTGTCGCCTCAAAGCTTGTCATCCACGACAATTGCGTTCGCATATACCCCTTTGGTTTCCCGGTCGTACCTGACGTAAAGCCGATAAATAATAATTCGTTGCCGTCATCCATTTCGGCTTCCGGTTGTAAAGCAGTGAGCCAGTCGTCATAGGAACCAGCCTCTTCTTCATCCGAAAAAGAAAGAATCCGGATGTCCCGCTCCTGGATGTCCAGGTTTTTTGCAGGTTCAGTTTCCGTAAAAATCATGCCTGGCTGACACAGCTGTAAAATGGCGTTCATTTCCGCTTTGCTCCATTGTGGATCAATGGGAACAGGTACGCATCCTGCATATACAGCTCCTAAAAAAACCTCCACAAATTCAGTGCGGTTCGCAGATAAAATAGCGACTTTATCATCGTTGAGCCCATCCCGCTTCAGTCCCTGGGCAATTTTTTTCATCCTCTGCACCAATGTGCAATAAGTTAGGCTTGTCTGGTTGTCGGATAAAGCGATTTTATCCGGATGCTGCACAGCATGTCGTACTAAAGATAAAGTTAGATTCATTTTCATCCACACCTATTCAAAATTCGTGCATTACGTGTTCTGCACTTTTTCTTCAATTGGACTGATAGGTTTTAATTGCACTGCGATGATGGCGGCGAGCACCGCTTTGATACAATCCCCGGGTAAAAATGCGGCAGCTCCCGCGAGTCCGGCCCAGACCGGTGTATGCGTGATGAAGGCCATAACCGGAGCGCCGATAAGAGAGACAAGAACAACTCCAAAAACAAAATTGATGACGATGACTTTCCATGTTTTTAACTTTGGCCACACCTTTTCCGTCATCCATCCGATACAGAATGCGGCGACGGGCCAACTAAAGATGTATCCTATGGACGGACCGATTAGGTGGGAGAGACCTCCCCGCCCTCCGGATAGTAAAGGTAAACCCAAAGCAACCAATACGATCAATAGAATTACGCTGAGCGCTGCGGTTTTCCTTCCCAAAAAGCATCCCGCCAGCATGACGCCAAGCGTTTGTGCGGTGACGGGAACCGGGATAAACCCTAACGGTATGGGCGGTATAAATCCCAATACCCCTATGAATGCTGCGAATAATGCGGCTAATACCATTTCTCTTGTCTTCAATAGACTACCTCCGATCAGGTTAACAATCTTATTACAGCTAGAGTCGACATCTAATGTAATAGGAATTATAGACTGATCAATTTCAATTGTAAACCATAAATATTTTTTAAGGTTTACGATTAGTTTGTTAGTTGGGATAGAACCAAGTTCATCAGGCACCTATAACCATGTATTCATGTCATTTTTCATGCGGTCAGAAAATGTTATAAATTGTATTTTTTTGACTGATTGCCCATTTTATTAATACAAAGGTTGAAACTATACACTGATGTCGGTATAATCTATCATGTAAAACGACAACAGTGTATATTTTATTACATGCATCTTGTCATTCATTATGGAGGTGGCTTTATGGCACCAAAAGTTAGTGAAGAATATAAAAAAGAGAGAGAAAGAGAGTTGATAGAAGCAGCCAAGAAGGTGTTTATCGAGAAAGGATTTGTTCGTACATCTATGCAAGATATTATGGACAAAGCTGGAATATCCAGAGGTGCATTGTATAGTTATTTCGATAATATTGAACATGTTTTTATCGAAGTTCTAAAATATGATGACCAAAAAGACATGCAATATTTTATGCCATCTAATGAAGGTCCACTATGGCCACAATTAAAAAACTGGGTTGAAGAACAGCAAATTTATATTGAGGCAATTAACCAAACATTGGTCTATGCAATGGCGGAATTTTTTTTAACATCCAATTACGCAAATAATAAAGACAATTTCCCTTACATTTCTGAACGTTACAATCAAACCACTGATGCTATAGAAAAAGTATTAAATGAAGGTATTCGTAAAGGAGAATTTAGCCCTCAACAATCTACTCATTCCATTGCGAGGTATATCCTATCATTTATCAACGGTTTAATGCTGGACACGTTTCAACTGGGACATGAACAGACAAAAGTAAAGGATCAATTATCCGTCTTTCTTTTCTCTTTAGAAAAATTAATTAATCCAAAATCCGCAAAATAAGGAGCGATCATTATGTTGTTTGAATCATCGAGAGTGAGATTAAGAAAGATGACAGAGGAAGATACAGAGCTATATCACAAGTGGAGAAATGATGTGGATGTTATGCATTCCACCAACCCATCTTTAGATGTTTATTCGATGGAGGCTACTAAAGAATTTGTAGATCATGTTATTTTGGGAGCTCCTGCAGCTAAAAGCTACATCATGGTTGAAAAAGGAAATGAAATACCCATCGGCATTGTATCATTGATCGGCATTGATTATAAAAATAGAAATGCTGAATGTATTATTGACATCGGGGAAAAGGAATATTGGGGAAAAGGCTATGGTTCAGAAGGGTTGAAATTACTGCTGGATTACGCTTTTTACGAAATGAATCTTCATCGAGTTTCTCTTAGTGTATTTTCATTTAATGATAGAGCTATTCATTTGTACACTAAGATCGGCTTTCAACAGGAAGGAAGCAGCAGACAATGTCTATTTAGAGATGGTGAATGGCATGACATTATTCATATGGGACTTCTGCAAAATGAATACTTTGAGAAACAAAAACAGAATGTATAAAAAATTGTTCCACCATAAAATAGAGGAACAGCGATGGAATGACGGTGGAACAACAGAATCAAACTTGTAACATTGAGAAGCGTACACAAAAAAGCATTACAGATTTCAGGAGCGAGAAAGCCCACTCTTTAAGGGGTGGGATGATAGCGACTTCGGACTGGGGCGTACCTTTAGGTACGTACATGTACGACTCTATCTAGCTCCTTTTCTTTTTTTGTTTGTTTGCGTATGTTTATATACCATACATACAATAAATGTGTTATACTGAAGTCATGGAAGAATATAGAAGAACCAAAACAACCGTAAGTCTACTCAACTATCATTTTGTGTTTTGTCCTAGATACCGTAGGAAGATATTCCGCAATCAAGCCGTTGACGAACGCTTTAAAGAGCTAGTCCGTCAAATCTGTAAGGAACACGACTTTAAGATTGTTGCAATGGAAACGGACCAAGACCACTGCTACTTATTCCTAAATGTCCCTCCAACCTACAGTCCTGCGGACATCATGGCGAAAGTGAAAGGAGGCACGTCAAGAATACTACGTGATGAGTTCGACTTTCTAAGCGCTTTACCAAGTTTATGGACTCGTAGTTATTTCGTATCCACCGCTGGAGATGTATCTTCACAAACCATAAAACGATATGTTGAAAATCAGAGAACGAGGTGAGAACTCATGGCGCAATCCTTGACAATCAAGATCAAGCTACTTCCGACAAAGAAAGAAACTGAGCTTTTGAAAAGTTCGTCTTTGCGCTATATTGAAACCGTGAATTTTCTCGTTTCTGAAATGGTTGCCGAACAAAAGATAACCAAGAAAACGTCTAAAGACGTTGCAGTTTCACTCAATAGTGCGGTGAAGAATCAAGCGATCCGTGATGCCAAGAGTGTGTTCAAAAGAGCAAAGAAAACAAAATTTCAAATCGTACCCGTCTTGAAAAAGCCAGTGATCATTTGGAATAACCAAAATTTCACGGTCACGCCAACAAGTATCTGTATGCCTTTTGTGATTGACGGACGCTCGAAGAAGTTAAGTATGAAAGCACTCATTGAACAACGAGACCTTAATCTGTTAGCCATCGCAACCAAAATCGGTACGCTGAGAATCACATGCAAAGGCAACAAATGGATAGCTCAAATTGCGCTGGAAGTTCCAACCGAACTCACCCCTTCAACGAAAGTCATGGGTGTAGACTTAGGTATCAAAGTGCCTGCTGTCTGTGTCACCGATGAGCATGAAGTGAAGTTTGTTGGAAATGGACGCATGAACAAGTACGTTCGCCGATACCATAATGCTCGTCGCAAAAAGTTAGGTAAGGCTAAAAAGCAAAATGCGATTAAAAAGTCTCGTGATAAAGAGCAACGATGGATGAAAGACCAAGACCATAAAATCAGCCGTGAAATCATTGATTTCGCAATGAAACACAATGTCGGTGTGATCCGACTTGAACAGTTGTCGGGTATTCGGCAACAGACAAGAAAAAGTCGTAAAAACAATCATTCTCTAAGTAACTGGTCTTTCTACCGTTTAGCACAATACATCAAGTACAAAGCAAATGTAGCGGGTATCAAAGTGGAAAATGTAAACCCAGCATACACGAGTCAACGATGCCCTCAATGCGGGCACCACAATCATGCGTTAGATCGCAGGTATACTTGTTCGAACTGCGGTGCTAGAGAACACCGCGATTTAGTCGGTGCATGGAATATCATTTTTGCACCTGTGATTGATGGTAACAGTCAATCAGCCTAGACACCTATACGGTCTGGTCTAGGATGGGGTAATGGCATACCCTTAGCTTAGGGCTAGTACAAAACAGAAATGGACTGCGTACAGTTTAGTACCTAAGAATCCCACCTCATGCCAGTAGGAATGAGGCTTGCGCCTTTAGGCGTGGGAGTGTCAAGATAAGCCCTGTCGCACCGCCTGTTTCTTCGTTATAAATATAGGAGTCAACGACGAGATTGCCATCCACCAGGATGAGGAAGATGTCTTCCATATCAAAGGGTGTACCTAGATTCAGATTTTCGAGCCGAGTATCTTCCTCGAATAAGATGACGGATTCCGTTTCGAATTCGCCATCGTTTCGTTCATTGCGAGCATAGGCCCAACTGTCCGCTGGCAGCAAATGTTTCACATCAGAAAAAGGCAAAACTCTGTAGTTCATCGTTCGTTACCTCCCCATAAGATAAAAAAATCCCTTGTCTTATTTTGATAAGGGTAGGATAACACGGTCAAACGTTATTTGCTTCCCAACTAAAGTACTAACTAACAGGTTTACTTTATATTATGCTTTTGTAGAAACTTCGCTTTGGGAATTTAATTTTGCTTGTTGTATACGGAAGGAAACCGCACAGCTCACGAGAACGAAAAGCAACTGAAGAGATAGAGCCAACAAAATCCCCGTTAACAATCCCCACTCCAGCGTCTGGCTCACGGCAATAAGCGCCCCGCCGATCCCGATGCTTAAACCCGGACTGAATGCGTCCGTAAATTGAAGGCTCGCGGATATTTCTCCTTCTTCACCTTCACTGGCATGCTGCAAAGCAATCGCTCCCGTGGTCGGATGGGCCAAACCGATCCCAAAACCGGTGAAAATTTGCGAAATAACCGCATATACGATTCCCCCCTCGGGCAGACCGACTGACAGCATCACCGCAGCAACCCCGATAATCATGAAACAAATACCAACCGTTACCCGTTTATTCCGGCCCGTTCCATGGTCCTTGGCATCAAGCTTGGACTGGAGCCAAGCCGCCGTTGACCAGCTTAATGCGCCCGCAGCCACAATTAATCCCGCCAAATCCGCAGGCAATTTTTTCACTTCCGTCAATGCCAGAACAACATAGCTCTCGGTGGCATTATAACAAGCAACAAACAAACCTCTTGAAGCAATGGTTGCAGGCAAACCTTTTCTTGCGCTAAAAGTCCCCTTAGGCAGCAGCTTGCGCAATGGCTGAATCATGATAAGCACCCCTGCCACCGAAAGCACCATTCCCTTCCAATCGGTAATAAAACCTAATCCGCTCAGCAGCATGCCCGTTCCAATGGCCAGGAGCACCGCCAATCCTTCTTTACGGCCGCCTTTGGAGGCACTTTTATCTTTCACTGAAAATTTGCGGAAAGCGGGAAGCGTCAGCACGACAGCCAAGCCGATGAAAGGAAGCACCAGCCAAAAAACAAATCTCCAAGACAAAAGTTCAGCTAAAAGCCCAGCGATATATGGACCAACTAACGCAGGCAAAATATATGCGCTTGAAAACATGGCAAGTATTTTCGTTCTTAGCTGATCGGGGTAACCTAAAGTAATGCTGTAATAAACGCATGTAATAATAGATCCGGCGCCAAAACCTTGAAACAATCTTCCGATGATCAGCATAACCATATTCACGGATGTGGCCGCAATGACAATGCCGACGACGAATATGAGAATCGCCGCAATAAACGATGCGAACACGCCACTTTTGTTAATCTGCTGGCCTATTACCATCGTTCCAACAATTTGCGCCAATAGAAAAGCGCTAAAAATCCAGCCATATAAATGAAGGCCATTCAATTTTTGTGCCAGACTCGGAGCAATCGTAGTAATAGCCAGCCCTTCAAAAGCCACGGTAGTCACGGCAAGAATGATACCGATCGTTAGCGCCCTGTATCGGGGACCAAAAATTCCAGCTTCCTTAGTGGATGTCTCCATTCTTCATTCTCCTTCTTATTGTTGCCATGTCATTACTTGACACAGCAAGTATTTGATATGTTATTGCAGTTCCGTATAAAAGATAATCGCAATCCAAAAATAATGGTCGTAGCAACTATAATACCTGTTTATTCGCATCACATTCCAACCATATAAGCATCATCGGTCCTGAATGGAAGTTAGATTGACCTGTGGTTTTGCGAAAGATAAAATCTATAAAATAGCTTTGTCTATAATAGTCATAGCAACTATATGGGATATCATTGCTTCCTCTTCATTATGCATCGATACAATTCAAGCTGCGAAGCAGGTGTGTTTGCTTCAATTTATCCCACATTGTCTCCTGAGATGAATGTATCTATTAGCATAACAGAGAAGCTATAAATCCTTTACGTTGTTATACATGACAGCGAGAATCCTTCTGAATGTTTCGACCTCTTCTTCAGACAACCCCTTGATCGTGTTCTTATAAGCTTCGATGGATGGATCAAGAATGTCATCTTTGATTTCACGGCCTTTAGGAGTTAAATAAACGCGCAAAGACCTACGATCCGTTTCATGGATCACGCGATAAATAAAACCTTTCTTCTCCAGCTTAAACAGCATGCGGGCAATATTCGTCTGATCTTTATCCAGTCTTTCAGCAATTTCTTTCTGAGTAATCCCTTCTTTTTCCCAAAGGATAACCAGTATTTCCCACTGGTCCACTGTAATATCAAATGGGTTGACCACTTTCTGATAGTAATTATTCAGCTTCAAAGCCGCCCGCTGCACATTAACGCCAATATATTTTTCAAATTCCAAGGTCATCCTCCTTATAATAGACATGATTATAGTTGCTGCGACTATTATAATTGCACTTTTTTCAGATGTCAATCCAATCTGTACTCTAGAGCTCATGATATCATTTTCCACGATTCTGAACATGCCCTTACATATTAAAAAACCCGCGAAGCCCGCGGATCAAATGTAGCAGCTTGTTTTATTCAGGGCCATAAACAGGTCCATTCATCCTTATAACAAAGGAGGGATTATGATCGGCTTATAATTCATAGCTTCTTCAATGATCTCTTCCGGCGTAAGTTCTTTCTCGTTCCAAAATATTAAGTCACTTACCTGAGGATGTGGAACATTTCTCTCAAGTACGTCTATCATTTCATCGATTTCTTGTTCACTGCCATCCGCTTGCATAATTTTTTCAACTAATTCAAGCAGTTCCTTTTTTCTTAATTCCATTTATCTGCCCTCCCGCTTTCTTTAATTATTTCATTTTTTTTATTGCTCGTACAGTGAGGCGCTCGTAGCCTTTAATGTTATTCTTTGGCTATGTTTTAAATAGAGTTGAAAATCGATACATTAAATAGAAGATATACTGTATAATTAAGCCAAATATACATAGACCTTGGTATGGCGAATGATTTATATTTCTTGGAGGATAAATTGTAATGATAAAAAATATTTTTAAAATAGAAAATATTCCAGCGATTTTGTGGGGTGACAAATCAGATAAGTTATTTGTGGTGGTGCATGGTAACATGTCAAATAAGGCAGATGACTCGATTATTGTATTTGCAGAAGAAGCAACAGCAGTAGGTTATCAAGTGCTTAGTTTTGATTTACCTCAACATGGTGACCGTAAGGATGATGCTTATCTTTGCAAAGTTCAAAACTGTGTTCAAGACCTTAATACAATAATGACCTATGCAAAATCGTTATCAAATAATATAAGCCTTTTTGCTTGTAGCATGGGAGCGTATTTTAGTCTATTAGAATATAGCCATGAGCCGTTGAAGCAGTGCTTGTTTCTCTCTCCTGTGGTAAATATGGAACGTATCATAAATAATATGATGACATGGTTTAACGTAAGTGAGAGTAGACTAAAAATAGAGAAAGAAATTTCTACACCCATTGGACAAACTCTCTATTGGGATTACTACTGTTATGTGAAAGAACATCCTATTGTTGCTTGGAATATTCCAACTTCAATTCTCTATGGTTCAGAAGATAACTTATGTGAATTTGACGTTGTATCTGAATTTAATAAGTGTTTTAACTGTAATTTGCAAGTGATGGAGAATGGAGAACACTATTTCCATACTGAGGAACAGTTGCAATATTTCAGACAATGGCTGAAAAAACATATATATGTTAAATAAATGATTGATGTATAATCTTTTTTAAAAGCGAATTAAGGGAAGCCAAAATGGCTTCCCTTAAAAGTTATTTAATTTCAACATTAAAACATCGCCTATTCTTTAAATGATAAACCTTCCTGCTGCAAAGCAGTCCGAAGTTTAGGTATCGATGTCCGTCCCATGCCGTGAAATTGCAAAATCTCTTTTTCGCTATACTCCGAAAGCTTTTGGAGAGAGGTAATTCCATTGTTTTCCAAGGCTCGTCTTGCCGGTGCTGTGAGAAGGGCAAGAAATCCATTGTCAGGTTTGCGCTCCCGCTCACAGATCGGGCAGATTGGACAATCGCTGGTTTTATAATATTGGTGTCCTTTATCGCAAGTTCTTAAGTCTTTTTTAGAGGCTGCCATTTTTTTTCACCTTCCATCCATGAAGTTGTGATACTCCATTTCAAAATATCAGTTCCATCGCTTCTTTACATGGTTTGTACCCGTTTCGTTCGTAAAATTCCACGCTCCAATCAGATGGCCAAACGATGATGAATTCATATTCCTTTTGTTTTGACCATACTTCAATCCGCCTAAGAATTTGACCCCCTATTCCCTTCCCCCTATGGGCGGGTAATGTATATACATTTGTCATGTATGTAAATGGGTTTGTTTTTCTTCCAGGTCGAGGAACCTTATTGATGATCTCTAAATAAACATGTGAAAGTATCTGTCCATTCTCTTCAGCCACCCAAATAAACCATCTGTTACTCTCAATAGCCTCTGCAAGAAAAGATTTACACTCCAGATAAAAATCATCGTATTGATCTTCGCTAATCGGAATTTCCTTATATTCATTGGTAAAATCCCATCGCATCCGAATAAGCTGATCAAAGTCTTCCTGGGCCGCCAATCGAATATTCACAGAATCTCTCCTTTCAACCATTAATTAGAATCTCCTATATCTTCCCATTGAGGATTCCAGACGACTTCCCACAAGTGCCCATCCGGATCTTGAAAGTAACCCGAATATCCGCCCCAAAAAGTGTTGTGTGCCTTTACTGTTATCGCGGCTCCCGCTTTCTGAGCCTGTTCCATAACCGAATCGACTTCTTCTTTACTCCCTACATTATGACCAATAGTAAATTCCGTAGGACTTGGCATGGTTTGATTTAGTTTCGTGTCATGTGCGATGTCTTTTCGTTGCCAAACCGCAAGTTTTAAACCTGCTTGCAAATCGAAAAACGCCACAGCTCCATGTTCAAATTCTGTACCAACGATTCCTTCCGATGGAAACCCAAGGCCATCCCGGTAAAACTTCAATGCTCTTTCCAAATCATCTACACCCAACGTAAGTACAGTAATTCTTGGCTTCATTAAACGTCCTCCGTTTCTTTATTCATATTATATTTTATGTCAGTCGTTATTTACTAATTTAAAAAACCAATCGATAAACGACTTCATCATCGTATACATCGCCAGTCTCAGTGAATCCAAGTTTTTCGTAGAGTTTTCTGGCGGCTATATTATCTGCACATACCGTTAAATTCAAGCATTCACTATGGGAATAGTTCTCTTTTATATATCTAATCACTGAATCTATAGCTGCCTTTCCATACCCCTTGCCTTGATAGTTCTGATCAATCATGAAACCATTCATCCAATATGACCAAGTTGTTGTTTCATCTAATGTGAGCATCACAAAACCTACTAAGTTATTTTCATCATTATATATGCAAAAAGGCAGGTATTCGTACTCATCACCATCTGGACGAATGTGTACTTTGGCTAGAGACACGGCAACTGACGGAACATAATGAGTTTGATGAACTTGAACTTGCAACTCTAATGAATCTTTCCAGTTTTCTCTTGTCGCAGGTGTTAATTTGATCAAAATAAGATCACTCGTTTCGATTTGTATTTTTGAGTGCGCCTGAATCTACTTCCAGATTGCTTCCATTAAATAAATTATGCATCCCCTCGGATAATTCCTTTGCGCTAACATCCTAAAACTTCTATTCTACAAAATCGCAAATCTTCCTCCATAATCATACAAAAGAAAAGCTTGTCTGATGCTGCGATTGGTTGATCTTCATAGCTCCCACGCCAATAATTCACTCCAAATGATTTCGTGTATTTATTAGCAGCAGCTCGTTTTCCTATTGTTGCCGAATAATTTGGCCAGTGAAAGCAAATAATGTGGCTTAAGAATAAACTGGTTGAAAAGATTGGCAGGTGAAAAATTTGCAGCAAAAGAAGGAACCTTTCTTATCTGAAGCAAGTGATCGAATCCATTCCAAAACCAATCCGGATTCACCCAAAATCATCTTCATTTGCGTCGATACTTTAATGAGTCAGTCCATCGATAAGGGAATCGAGCAAAAGAAGCTTCCAACCTTTCAGTATTTGATCGAACACGGTCAATACTATAAAAATGTCGTGACCTCATTTCCGACGATGTCCGTGTCGATTGACAGTACTCTGCTGACAGGAACATATCCGGATGAACATCGCGTGCCGGGACTGGTCTGGTATTCAATGCAAGACAAGAAGCTCATTAATTATGGCAGCGGATTTATGGAAATATGCAGGAACGGAATCAATCAATTTCTGAGCGATACATTAATCCATATGAACGGGAGCCACTTGAATCCGCACACCCCAACGATTTATGAGGAATTGGCCAGCATAGGATTAAAATCAGGGTCTATTAACGGTTTAATTTACCGGGGGAGCTCCGATCACCAGCTGACTTTTCCTTTTTGGATTCATATGCCTACCGTGTTACCCCGAAAACTCAAGGTAAAAGGCCCGGATTTGTTGGCATATGCTGCTTTCTCGAATCCGCTAGAAGGCGTAAAAAAATTGCCGGTTGGCCCAATCGGCAAATTTGGCTTTAACAATGGGTATTCTCTCGAAATGGTAAAGCATCTCATTCAGAACGAGCAATTACCCGATTTTCTGTATGTCTATTTCCCCGATCTGGACAGAAGGATACATAAAAAAGGGCCTTCGGACTTGGATTACGTGATCCGCACGGATGAACAATTACAGGCTTTGTTGCAAGCTTTCGATTCACGGGAGGAAGCTTTGAAAAAAGCAGTGATCATTATTTTAGGAGATAACGGAATGACTCATGTTCTTCCGAAAAATCAACAACCGATCATCGATTTGGGCCAATCCTTGAAGGGATATCAGGTTTTACGGCCGGGATCCGCGGTATCGGACCAAACCGAAATTATTCTTGCCATCAATGACAGAATGGCTTATCTATATAAACTAACATCCCAATATTCATTTGAACAAATAGCGCAGACTCTGCAGACGGATCAGAGAATCGATGTCCTGGCATGGAAAGATCAAGGTTGGATTCGCGTTGTTCGGGCGGGATCATCCCAAGAATTCGCCTATCAATCCCAAGGAGACATGGTTGATCCCTATAAACAAACGTGGACATTGGACAAAGACCCGAACGTGTTGGATTTACAAATCAATTCCCAAAAGCATACTTTGGAGTATGGACATTATCCCGATGTTTTACGGCGATTGCATTCAGCCTTAAATTCACATCCTGGCGAATATATGGTAGTCACTGCAAAGCCGGGATATGAATTGAAGTATGACAGCTCCCCTACCCATAAAGGAGGCGCAGGCCACGGCGGCATAAGCCAAACGGAGTCGCTCGTTCCTCTCATCATTGCCGGAACAGACCAGAAACCGGAGTTCCTGCGGGTCGTCGATTTAAAATCATATTTTCTTCAGCTATTAAAGGGATAAAGTTGGGACCTATAAGGGCTGCTCGCAAGCATCGAAAAAATTACACGTATAAACCTTATCTAAAACGGACCACTGAATGACAGCGGTCCGTTTTTCCAGCTTAAATCCCAATAACAGGGGAACTGTTGCCGTACCTATTTTAAAAGGCATCATTCCGATGAAAGATTCGTCCGATCCATCGCTTTTCCAATATCATAATCATCAAGATCGATGTCCAATTCCATGCCTAATGCCAACTTTGCCAACTGACTTCCGATAAAAGGCCCCATCGTCAATCCTGACGCTCCAAGCCCATTCGCTGCCAGAAGACCATCCCAACCAGGAACAGCGCCGATCACCGGTAGAAAACCGGGTGTAAATGGACGGAAACCAACTCTTACTTCCTCAAAGGAGCCGTCTGCTAAACGAGGCGCCAATGCCAACCCTTTATTCAGAATTTCCTGCATTCCGCCTGCCGTTATCCTTGTATCATAACCTTCGATTTCATTTTCGTGAGTTGCGCCTATAACAATTTTCTGTTGATCGAAAGCCAAAAGATACTGGTCAGAGGGCGGCATGATGACAGGCCAGGTGCCAGTGTCTTGATTGTCCTGAATCTGTAAATGCATGATTTGCGCTTTTTGGAAACGAACGTTAAAGTCGATGCCTAAAGGCTGCAGCAGTTTCCCCGCCCAAGCCCCTGCACAAACAATGGTTTTATCGGCCAAGTAATTATCTCCGCCTACAGTTACTCCTGTTACGCAGTTCGATTGAAACTGAAGCGAAGCATCGCCATTGATAAGGACGGCTCCATTTCTCTGCGCTGACCGGACCAATGCATCGCGCAGCGCGCGGCCGTCAATACGGGCGGCACCGCTAATTCGAACCGAATGATAACCTTCGTCTAATAAAGGAAAAAGCTGATGGGTCTCATACTCGTTAAGCCGGGTTATTTCGCCGATTTCCGGTGCATCTGCTTTACGCAAATGTGCCCGCTCCTCCATCTTGCCGATTTTCTCCACATCATGGTGAATGCTAAGGGCGCCAACTTGGGCATAACCCGTTTCCGTCTCCCCCTCTTTTTTAAGCTCTTCAATCAACCCTGGATAAAAACTTGCACCAGCCTTTGCCAGACGGTACCACGCTTGATTGCGCCGCTGCGACAGCCAGGGGCAGATAATGCCTGCAGCGGCATCTGTAGCCTGTCCTTTATCTTTTCTGTCTATCATTAGGACATCTGCTCCCATTTTCGCTAACTGGTATGCCGTCGATGCCCCAAGAATTCCCGAACCAATGACGATGAATTTCTTCATGACTACATTCCTTTCTTAATCACTGTACCCATTATAGCGAACAATACATGACATTATAGAATTTTTCGTTAGAGTTGCAGTAAAAGCAGAACATAACATTTGAGCAATATTCAAATCAGTTCATGATCCAGAATCCAAAAACAACGGCAGCCACGGACCAGAGATGGTCCGTGCTTACCGCCGTATCATGGATTGCTGCTCTAAATTTTAAATCGTTTGACAAGCGATTCCAATTCGCTGCTTGATTGGCTGAGGAATTCGGCCGATTGAGTGACTGTTTCAATAGCTTTTAATTGATCCTGCGACGAAGCGCTGACTTCTTCGGCAGCAGCCGCAGACTCTTCCGAAATAGCAGACAGGCTCTCGATGGATTGGACTACATTTTCCTTTAATGCGGACATTTTTTGTACTTCTTTGGACATTCCATTGATGGAATCGATGACTTGATGCATTAATTCTTGAATGCTTGAAAATGCCACCCCGGTAGCTTGTACCGCTTCATTTTGTTCCGATGAGATCTCTCTGGTACGGACCATGGCTTCGGTGGCACGGATAGCCTCCTCCATAATGCCTTGAATCGTTTCGTGAATTTGTTCGGTTGAAGCAGCGGATTGTTCCGCAAGCTTACGCACTTCTGTGGCTACGACCGAGAATCCTCGGCCAGCCTCCCCGGCTCTTGCCGCTTCGATGGACGCATTCAATGCAAGCAGATTGGTTTGGGTCGAAATGGATTTAATAATTTCAACGACGGTCTGGATATCACTGATTTTGTTCACAAGCAAGTCTAACACCTGTTCAATCGATTGAATCTCACGGAAGGATTCATCCGAGCGCGTCTGCAGCTCAGCCAATGTTTCTCTGCCGCTTATGCTAGCCTGCTGGGTGTCGTTTGATTTCTCCTGCATGGAGTTCATCGTTTCTTCAACCAAAATAAACTGTGAAGCCAGCTGCCCTGTGACCTGATGCATTCCATCCAGATTAGTGGCGCTTTCGGCCGCCCCTTGCGCGACATCCGACATCGCATGGGCTATTTCTTCGCTTGTTGCTTTTGTCTCTTCAGACACCGCACTTAGGTTAACAGCCGAATCCGACAATTTCTCGGATGAAGCGATTACCCGGGATAAGAGCTCCCGCATATTTTGAACCATTTGATTGAAGTGGCCTGTTAACTGTCCGATTTCGTCTTTTGATCTTACCGTCCCTTGAACCGTCAAATCTCCCTCCGCCATTAATTGTACTTGTTTTGTCAGCTGAATAATTGGCTTCGTAAAGAACCGGGCGGCAAAATAGATAATGATACCCGAAATAACAATGGCGAATAAGGTAATGAATAAATTCATGTTCAGAATATGGTTCGTAAGTTTAAATAGTTCTGATTCTTCATAAACAGCGCCGATTTTCCAACCTGTCAAAGGTGATGTCGTATAATACAAAATTTTCTTTACTCCCTGGTCGGTATACTGTATCTTACCTGAATCTTTGCCCTCACTGTATATTTTTTCAACAAACGGCTTGTCATGCTGATTCTTCTCGTCTGAGCCAGGAAGCACGACAGGATCTCCCTCAGAGTCCAAAATAAATCCAAAACCATTGTATCCAACATTGGTTTCTTTAATCTGTTTTGTGATATCTTCCAGATTCACGTCGAGTGCGATAACACCTAAAACCTTGTTATTTTCCACAACGGCTTTTGATATGGATATTGTCATTTTCTGACTTATGCTATCTCTGTAAGGCGGGCTGAATTTCACGTTGTCTTTATCGTCATTAGCTAATTTGTACCATGGCCGAATAAGGGGATTATAATCTTTTTTATCTACAACCGTTGCGGGATCATACATGCGCTTGGATGGATCCCCCCCATAAATATTCGATACTTCCGGATTAATCTTGGTGTAGGACTTTATTTCTTGAATCATGGACGGAGTCAGTTTTTTTATATTTTTGAAAATATCAATCATTTCCATTTTCTTGCTGAAATGCAAAATATCCTTTGCATAGTTATTAATACGCAAATCCGTAATTTGTGTTAAGTTTTTTGCTTCATCAAATCCTGTTTCGTCTAGATCCTGTTTAAAGGTGTTAGTCAATTGCGAGCCGGTTGCCAATTGCGAAATAACCATGGCAGCAATGAGCAATACTGCAAAAATCAGTATAAGTTTGTTCTGTAGCTTGTTTAGCATGATGTCTTCCCCCTATTGTTTATAAGCGCTACTAATCCATTACTGAAAATAGTTAATAATACAGCAATGACGTAATAACGTCTTTTATCATGAAGATTTTAACATATTTGAACTATGTATAAATTGTTATTATTTCGAAAGTTGGATTTTTTATTTCTTCTTAAAATTCGACAAAAATCTTTACTTTCATTTAGGTCATCAGTATAATATTATCTAACCAAATATGTGGATTACCGGAGGAGCCTGCCATTGGTGGGCTCCTCTTTGCCTTTTTATGCCCACCGAAAGGGATTTCCTTCATAGTTAGTCCATAATTTGGGTAATATACAAAAAAATTCACTTTCGGGAGGGCTCATGGAACAACAAGCTATTTTAGCCATCGGTATCTTTCTTGTCATTTACGGATTCATTATTGCGGAGAAAATTCATCGGACCATAGTAGCAATGATTGGCGGTACATTAATGGTTGTCTTTGGTATCGTGAACCAAGAGACTGCTTTGCATCATATCGATTTCAACACCCTTGGACTTCTTATCGGCATGATGATTATTGTAGGTATAACAGCTGAAACAGGACTGTTCAAATACATTGCCGTTTTTGCCGCCAAGAAAGCCAAAGGCGAACCCGTCCGCATCCTGGTTTCGCTGTCCCTGATTACAGCGGTAGGTTCTGCTTTCCTGGATAATGTTACGACAGTACTGCTCATGGTCCCTGTTACTTTCAGCATTACTAGGCAGCTTCGCGTGAACCCCGTACCTTTTCTTATAACGCAGATTATTGCTTCCAACGTGGGCGGCGCTGCGACTTTGATCGGCGATCCGCCGAATATTATGATCGGGAGCGCTGTGAAGGAATTATCCTTTATGGATTTCATCATCAATATGGCGCCGTTAGCGATTGTAGTGATGGCAGTGTATATCCCCATCTTCATTCTGCTTTTCCGCAAAAGCATTCAAACGACGGATGAGTTGAAACGCAGTATTATGGAGATGGAAGAAAAAGAGCTGATAACAGATCGTACGCTTTTACGTAAATGTTTAACCGTTTTGGCATTAACGATCATAGGATTCTTTACGCATCAGCTGCTGCATTTGGAATCAGCCACAGTCGCTCTGGCCGGAGCCTTTCTCTTGCTGCTGCTAACCGGAGAGCATATGATGGAAGAAGCTTTCACCAAGGTTGAATGGACAACCATTTTCTTCTTTGTCGGCTTATTCGTATTGGTAGCCGGTTTGATTGAAACAGGGGTCATCGCCATGTTAGCCGAGAAAGCAATCGCACTCACCGGGGGCGAACCCGTAGCAACTTCCATGCTTATTCTATGGCTGAGCGCTATCGCCTCTGCTTTCCTGGACAACATACCGTTTGTCGCAACAATGATTCCAATGATTCAAGAAATGGGACAAATGGGAGTGAGCAACCTTGAGCCATTATGGTGGAGTCTTGCGCTCGGGGCATGCCTCGGGGGAAATGGTTCGCTCATTGGCGCAAGTGCTAACCTGATTGTAGCCGGTATGTCCGGAAAAGAGGGACATCCGATCAAATTCGCGCAATTCCTGAAATATGGATTTCCTTTAATGCTGCTTTCCATTGTTTTATCGAGTATTTACGTATACCTGCGTTATCTGATATAAATCGATATTCATATAAAAAGGCAGCCCATATGAGACCCACATGGGTTGCCTTTTCGTTTAAAGGGGCTATTGGGGGACCAATCATTTACTTTCAGGAAGAAGTTCGATGGAGGTACTTTCTACATTTCCGTAACTGCCGTTGGATATTTTTATTGTTCCCTTTCCCGGTTGCAGCAGCTTCATCTTGCCGTCAGCCGCTTTACCATAAGCCGGCATCGTGAACTGGACATCATAGCTGCCGAACTTCATCGTTCCGGTAAAAATGACAAGTGAGCGATCAGGATCCTGGCTCGAGTATTTATTCAGGTCCGGTGCCCAGGATATGATGAGCGGTTCCGATTCTTTGTAACCTCCGATATTCCCTTTGAAATGTACTTTTTTTCCAATATGGACCGGATTAGGTTGGAATGTTGATGTAGGAACAACTTTCAGACGATTAAAATCCTGAACAGACTGGTGATCATCCAGAATCATGGTCTTTCCTCCAAACGCTGAACCAAGGGCTAACTTTCCGCCGTATTGATACATCGAGATCGATTCGCCTTCCGTGAAATTAACATACATCCCATGGAAAAACGTCTGGGGGGAATCATAGGGTAATGTTTCCTCTACCCCCTTGGCAGCGAATTTCTGCAGAATGCTGCAAACCGTGCGAATGGAATCCTTGTCTTTCTCGTTGGCCCCAATCAATGGGACATACATCATATCCCCATCCTGCATCTCTATGCTCGATATTGTCTTAGGGGTACATACAGAAGCCAATTCCTTGATGCTGCGGCCTTTGGGCAGCGCCTTTCGCTCATCTTCATAGGATGGACGCTCATATGTTAATCGAACGGATCTTTGCTCCTTGCCATTAAACGGACTGGCATAATAGAAATCCAGCACGCCATGCCCCATATCACCGGCATAACTTAACGTGTCGCCTGGATAAGGATCTTTATGATTGCGGGCGTATTCCAAGTCCTTGCCTGTGAGAAGTTTATCGGCGAGAACAACGGTGGAATGGTCTTTCAAGTCGATCAGTGTCAGCAGGCCGCTTTGGTTCGGCCGTACTACCAAATAATCCTCGCCGACCGCAAGCACGGAAAATACATCGTCTGTCCCCGATAGTTTTGGCAGATCATATTCTTTTACCACTTTTCCTTGATTATTAAATATAGTTACTATTTTGCCATCCGTCAGCACCGTATACTCAATCCACCCGTTGGGATCGTAAACTTGGAAATACGTTGTATTCGGTTCGTAACGCTTTTCATAGTTCGCTTTCTTCTGGGCGACGATCTTGTTGCCGCGAATGAGAAGACCATAAACATCATAATGGCTGCGAGAATCTCCGTAATGGTCCACGATGGTTAAAACCGTATTTCCGCCTTGATTTAATCCGTCATGAAATGAGACGTCCCCTTGTATCTCAGTATCCAGTTTGCCGACATGGATGGCTGGCGATTGTTCGTCCCGAGCCATATATAAATCGCTGGTTTTACGATTTAACCATACAGAGCTCCACGGTTGTGCTTTGATGAAATCATCCTCTTTCGTAATGTTCACCGTCTTGATAGAGTCCTCCCATTTGACATCCGCTCCAGTAGCCTCTGAGAAGAAACGCAGGGGGACAAATAACCTCCCATCAACCATGCGGAGAGGCGCATTCAGTGAGAACTGCTTTCCATTAACCATCGCTTGGAGCGAACCATATTCCAGTTTTACTTTAAGATCCGGATAGTTCATCGTAACGGTTTTTGCGGAACCGTTCCAGGATACTAAGGTACCAAGAAGTTCTCCTACATCTCGCAAAGGCAAATATATGGTGCCATGATCTACGAACGGGGCTGACTTTGCCTGAAACTCCTTGCCGTTCATCGTTATTCTGATGCCATTCTTCGCGGGCGCGTCGGTGGCGTTAGTTCCAGCTGCCGCAAGCGTGGGAACAGGGTTGGTTATGGCTGATGCGATTGCAGTCGCGGCTAAAAGCATATACAGCCGTGATTTAAGTAGAATTTTATAAGGCATGAATCCGTCCTCCAATGTGAATTGGTTATCCGAACCATTAGACGATTCAAAAAGGAAATAGTTGCGATAAACCCACAATAAAGGAAGATGAGGAACGTCTAAAGAAACTTCCGCTTTGTCTCATGGATGAAACGAAATGAACAGCGACATAACTCTGTTCAATGATTTGCTAAAAAATAACAAAGACCGGAAATTTCCCGGGCTTTGTTATGGGCAACCGTATGATGAGCATTGGAAACAAGATGCGATGCCCGCAATATTGAGGCGTATGCTCTATTTTTTGACCATGGTTTTCGCCAATTTGATCAGATCTTCTTTGGTTAGGGAACTTTCCGAATCGGTCGATATCGCAAATTGTTTCCCTTTTACGGCCCAAGAAAGCGTATTGTTGATATACTCTTTTCCGAGTTTCGGATATTTCTTCCGTACTTCATCGGCGGATTCATAAACATAGCCTTCCTGTTTTACTGGCTGCTTCGGATCAAGCCGCTTATATCCCAATGTTAAAGTATGTTTCCCATTCGAATACTCTATCGTAATTTCGTTCGCATCTGTCCAATCGACCTTCTTGGAATAGATCTTCTTCCCAAGCTTCTTGGCCTCAGCCTCCATTTCTTTTGTATACTCCGTACTGTATGGGCCTGCGATTCCTGCAGCGACGAATTTATAACCTTCTGGCAGGGCGGCTGGTTGTTGCAACACTGTGCCTTTCAAAGTTGACGCCTTTTTTTGGTAAGCTTCATAGGAATCGAACTTTGGAAAAGGATTCCCCATGGAATACACTTTATCGGCTTTTTGCTTGGTTACTTCTTTACTGACATATACCATATATGTAGCGTCCGGATTCTTTTTAAGTAACTGGGCTATTCTCTCTTGTTCAGCTTTCTCTAGCTTCTCCCCTTCAGTTTCGCCTTTTGTATTAAGGACTGTCGTTTTCATACCTATTTTGCTAACAGTATGGGATGGAGCAGCAGCAGCCGCAAAGTCCATCGATCCCAAAAGAAGAGCGCCGCTTAACGCAGCAACGGTAATTTTCATTCTTGTTTTCATTTCTTCTGTCTCCTTTTTAAAAAAATCCTCATCTATATAACAATATCAATCGAAGCTTTTGCGACATGAGCGAAAAAAATTTTTTAAGATGTGAATAGACTCAGTTCCGCTTTTTGTACTAAGGGTAGCCCTCCCCGGTTCACTCGTTTAATCGATAATCCATATCTAATTTCTTATTCGCAGTTTTGGCTAGTTTAAGCAGTTCCTCTTTGGTGAGCTTTTACCAGAATTGGTATTGATGAAAATCATAAAATATCATCCATCGATGTAACCTTCTCATGCGTTGCGTAGAGTTGAACGTAGAATTGTTGCGATACTGCAACCTTTTCAGGCGTTGGTGGACCAGAATTGCAAAATTGTTGCGATTGTGCATCCTTTTGACAGTACATCGCCTATCTACGCGTTAATAAGGGAAAAAGCCTGCACTTTTGCAAGCTTTTCATCTAAACAACTCGTTATGTCGTAAATAGATGCACTTACGCATCAATTTCCAATCTGAGCGGGCAATCGCCTTTTATTCAATAGCAGAATGTTTCTTTCAACGTCATTGCTACTGTGCAAAAAATGCAAAAGATGTGAAAAGCCCGGTTTCCCGGGCCTTGTTGTCAGGCGACTGATCTATTATCTATTTCCGCACGATCATCGATTCCGCCAACTTTATGAGGTCTTCCTTGGTTAACGGATTGCCCTCTGATGCCCCTTTATATATACTTTTTTTGAAAGCAGATGAATCTACGTTTTATTTCTTAGACGCTGTTTTGGCTAGTTTAATCAGTTCCTCTTTTGTGATCGGATTTCCCGGATTGGTTTGGATAGCGAGTCCTTTGTTATTTTCGGTCCATACGACGGAGTTTGTTACAAATTCCTCTTCCAGCTTAGGATTCTTCTTTCTCGTTTCTTCGGCGGATTCATAGACATACCCTTTATGCCGTTTGCTCTGCGGATCAAGACGTGTGCTTGAGATTAGAATATAGTCATCCCCGTTTTTGTACTCCAATTGAATAAAGTTCGTGGTTGTCCAGTTGATTTTTTTGGAATAAATCTGTTTGCCCAGTTTTTTGGCTTCTGCCTTCATTTCTTTGTCATAATCACCGCTGTACGGGCCTACAATTTTTGCTCCCGCAAAGCTGTAACCTTCCGGCAATCCCTCCGGTTGCTTCGGCGCCGGTTCTGTTAAAGTTGAGGCTTTCTTCCAGTAATCCTCGTACGAGGTATATTCAGGCATGGTGTTACCCATTGCGAAAGTTTCCATGCCTTTTCTTTTCGTCAGTTCATTGCTGACAAATACCATATAAGAATCATCCGGGTTGGCCTCCAGCAGCTTGCTGATTCTGTCGATTTCCGCTTTTTGCAGTTGCTCTCCCTTATTTTCTGCCTGAGGCTTCTTCTCTGCTGCGGCATTTGCAGACTTGTTCGGCGCTGCCTCCACAGCAAAATTCACGGAAGAACCCAATAATAAAATACTGCTTAGCGCTACTACTGCTACTTTTGATGCTGTTTTCAATTTGTAAAGCTCCTCTCGTATTACTTTTGTTTTTCTATAATTTAGATGGTTCTACTTTATATACGGTTCGTATAAGACCATCATTTCCCTGTAAATGTGGCAAAAGCGTGAATAAGACCGGCCCCCCCGGCGGGCCTTTTTGAAACATAAGATTATACCAAAATATTATTTTCTTGCAGCCTCTTCCAGAATTTCGAGCACCTGTTCCTTCGACATATTCGATTTAGTAGAAATGCTGTAAAAGGATTTGCCGTTATCATCCCAATAGACATACCTGGGTCTGGAAGTGTAAGGCTGTTCATCAACACTATCCGGATTGTCCTCATCTGGCGTCGTATACCGGGATATGATCAGGTTGTCGTTTCCGACCGTATATTCGAGGTGGATGCTCTTCGCTAGGGTCCGGCCAGTTTTCTTCGCGTAATCCGTATGTCTATGCTTCGTAACTTCCGGGCTCATTTCACCGAATAAGTTTCCTTGAGCCGTTTTTTTTAGACTTCCCTGGGAAAACTCATATGAAGAGTAGTCAAGTGATTCTTCAGCAATCGCACTTGAGGCTGTTTTCGGGAACGCCGCCGTGAACTTCACGGCAGATATCAATAATACAATGCTGCCCAGTACCGTGATCGCCGCTTTGGTTGCCGTGTTCATGTTGTAACGCTCCTCTCATATGAGTATGCTCGACTGCAAAAACCACATGTGTAGTTATATAATCAATACTACATTTGTAGTTGGTTTGTGTCAACATCTATATAAGTCGAACCAATGATTATGAACGGATGGAGGCAGCCGTGTGAAATGTTCTTTTTGAATCGCTGCCCGCTCCCAGATTTTTTTTGTTATTACTGTTTTCCTCGGCTCCTTATGGCGGCAACAAAGAACCCATGCCATCCTGTGTGAACAGGACAGCATGGGCCGGTTGCATAAACTGATGGATCGCTTGACGTATTATTTTTTTACCGCAGCTTTCAGAATTTCGATTTTCTTTTCCTTGGACATATCCCATGTCGTTGAGATGCTGTATTCGAAGCCGCCTTCATGCCAAAAAACGTATTTTGGATAGATTTGCGCCGGGAGGTCATCCTCAAAGAATCCTTGCTTTTTACTTCCCTCTGCGTCCAACGTATATTTAGAAATGGCCAGCGTGTTTTTCCCGTTCGTATATTCAAGACGGATGGTTGCCGCCTCTTTCCAGTCTATCTTTTTCGCGTAGATGGGTTTTCCGCTTTTCTTACCTTCGGCCCGGACTTCATCAACGAATTTCCCTTCTGTCGGACCTTCGATTCTTGCTTTGGAGAACTTATACCCCTCCGGCAAGTTGGCAGGCTGCTTCAGGATGGAACCTTCCAAGTCGGAAGCTTTTTTCAAGTAGTCCTCGTAATTAGAGAATTCCTCTAGCCCTCCCAAATAACTGAGGTCGAGTCCGCTATTCAGATCCTTGTATTTATGATACAGAACGTACATATCACCTGTCTTTTTGCTCAGTTCCTTCACTCGATTGGTCTCATCTTCGATATATTTCTTTTCCTCCGGGGTTAGAGCCTTGGCAGCTTCCTCTGCTTTTTTTCGAGCCTTTTCCAGTTCTTTTTTGTAAAGCTCGCGGTCTATATTCCCCTCGGGATAAACAATATCATCCTCTTTGTCCACAGCAGCTTTTGCATTTTGCTGCGATTGCACGGAAGGCTTTTGCGATGCGCTCTCTGCGCCGCTTTCCTTTGCGTTAACCAATGTCACGCTGCCAAGCGCGAGAATCATCCCTAAACCCAGTATGGATAAACGATAGGATTTTTTATTAAACTGTTTGATCATGATAAGTCTCCTTTTCATTTCTTTATGTGTAGCGGATAAACCGGCAAGCCCCGGCTGATAATGACTGACCGAAAGATGTTCCAGTACATGAATAATCGTTTGCCCGTATGCATTTTTTTGCTGCGGCCTCATCCGATCCAAGGCGCATGCATCGCAGGCCATCTCCTGGGCCTGTCTTGCTTTATGTGCGGCGATCCATATGAGCGGATTAAACCAGTGGAGAATGAGGATCATGTGCATCATCCAGTTCACTGCCACATCCCGCCGCTGGATATGCGAAAATTCATGCGCCAGAATATATTGAAGCTGATCCTTCTGCAACGTAACGAGCAGACTTGGCGCAATGACAATCGCAGGTTCACGAAAACCGACTACGGCTGGTCCGGGAATCTGTTCCGATGCGACAAACCGCACTTTACGCTTTATGCCAAACAGCTGCTTCGTGTCTTGAAACACTGCCGATAAAAATGGAGTATCGATGGATCGCCCTGCACGCAGGGCTTGTTTCAATCGAATCTGGTCGTACACCGTTTTCGCAGCAAAAAACAATACCCCCGCAAGCCATACCAGCATCAGCCCATTGGTAAATCCAAGTTGCTTGATCTGATTCCACCAAATGCCGTGCGTCTGCACAGTTCCCGATTCGGGGGATAGAGCAGCTATTTCCGAAGTTCCGCTTGTTTCCGGTTTTAAATAGCGCTCCCCATCAACCGCCGCCTCGCCTGATCTCCCCACTCCCTTCCATTCCGTGGGATCTTGGGTCTTCTGATGAATTCCGGGCGCTATGGCCTCAAGAGACAAAACATTATACAGGCTAAGCGAAGATTCCGGCGCCCAAGGGAGCAGCAGGCGGATCGCCACTGGCAGCCAAATCAAATATTTCCATCTGGCTTCAAGCTTGTTTTTTAAGAGAAATTGCACGATCAGGACTAGCAGAACCAAAATGCCGGCCATAAATGATCCACGAATCACCCAACCAAAAACAGACAATAAATTCGCATGCAATGTCGGACTCATCGGTTATCTCTCTTTTCCGGTTCGCTGTCGCCACGGTTTTCGTCAAATAAAGCCTTCAGATCTTCGACTTCCTGTGCATCCAGCTTTTTATCCTTTAATAAATTGGCCAGCATCGGCTTTAATGCCCCGCCATACAGCTTTTTCATGAAGGATGTGGTCTCGGACAGCAAGTATTCCTGCTCGCTGATGATTGGATAATATAGCTGGGTGCGCTTCAAACCCTCTTCCAGCTTTGCCCCTGCAGCTTCCTTCTGCACTAATCGGTTCAAAAGCGTCCGCGTCGTATTCGGGCTCCAGCCCATTTTGTCCGTTAGCTGCTTTACGACCTCTCCGGAAAGGCAATCCGGATTTGCCCATAGTACCCGCATAATTTCTAGTTCTGCATCTGTAATCGGCGGTATTTGCTTCATGCATGTAAACCTCCAAAGTTAATTTACCCTGACTACGCGTGTAGTTATAATCCATCCTATAGTTGTAGTGAGGTAATGTCAACATATTTCATAGAGAAAAGTTTCCTCATTATTGTTACATGCAGAAATCCGCGCCCTTTTTCACACCTATTATTTTTTTACCGCAGCCTTCAGCATTTCGATTTTCTTTTCTCTTGGTATATTTGTTGAGGTAGAAATACCGTATTCGTATTTGCCGCCGTCATACCAGAAAACGGATTTTGGATAGACATTCGCGGGTAGGTTATCGTTAAAAAATCCTTGCTTCTTGCTTCCCTCCGGATCTTTTGTATACTTTGAGAAAGTCAGCGTGTCTTTCCCGTTCGAATACTTGAGACGGATATCCACCGCCTCCTTCCAATCTATTTTCTTCGCATAGATCGGTTTGCCGCTCTTCTTGCCTTCGGCCTTTACTTCATCAACGAATTTCCCTGTTGTTGGACCTTCGATGGTCGCTGACAAAAACTTATATCCGGCCGGCAGGTTGGCAGGCTGCTTCAGGATCGAACCCTCCAATGTGGAAGTTCTTTTCAAGTAGTCCTCATAAGAAGAAAATTCTTCTGTCAGTCCCCAATAGCTAAGAGCAAGCCCGCTATTTAATTGTGGATATTTGTGATATAGAACATACGACTCGCCTGGCTTTTTGGACAGCTCCTTCACTCTATTGATCTCAGCTTCGATAAACTTTTTGTCGGCTTCTGGTACAGATTTAGCCGCTTCGGCTGCCTTTTTAGCAGCTTCTTGTTGAGCTTCCTTTGAGGATTTCGCTTCAGCCGCGAAGCTCGCTGATGAACCCAGCAGTAGTACACTGCTTAATGTTGCGATGGCAATTTTTGATGCTACGTTCAATTTGTTATGCTCCTCTCCTGGGATTATTTTCGTTGACTACATATGTAGTTAACTTTAATTACATACTACAGTTGTAGTTAACTAATGTCAACCCCTTTTTTATAAAATCCATCTTAATATACGGACCGTTGTTTTTTCGTTGAAAGAAAAAAACCTCAAACACCCGCGATTTAAGCGTGATGCTAGAGGTTTTCGCTTATTTCATAGCAGCTAACATGGCTGCAGCCATCATCAACCGATGGGCTAAGTCTAATTGTTGCGATTGTGCATCTTTTTCGAGAGTTCTGTGGGGCGAAACACAAAATTGTTGCGATTGTGCATCTTTTTCAGAAGCTGTGTGGTCTGGTAGGCAGTATTGTTGCGTTTGTGCATCTATTTGATGTTGAGTCGTCTAATTGCATTCAGAAAAGAGAAAAAGCCTGCACTTTTGCAAGCTTTCCCTTAAAAACAAGCCTTTCTGTCATAAATAGATGCACTTTCGCATCAATTTCAAGTTTGACTGAAATGGTTATTCCTTAACACCGCTGCTTTCAGAATTTCGTTCATCTTTTCTTGGGACATATCGGATTTCGTTGAAATGCCGTAATAGTATTTACCTGTACCATATTGAAAAAAGTATTTTCTGCCGTCGGCTTGCTTTGACAACTCGGTACCCTTCAGCTTGGCGAATTCTTCATCCGCCGTATACTGATTGATGATCAGCTCGTCCTTCCCATCCGTATACCTGAGTTCGACTCTTCCCGGCTCTTTCCAATCCAACTTTTTCGTGTAAACCGGTTTGTCGCTTTTTCTGCCTTCGGCTCTTAATTCTTCAAAGAATTCTCCCTCGGTTGGACTTTCAATTCTCGCATGGGAGAACAGATATCCCTCCGGCAGAGTGTCTGGCTGCTGTAAGATCGGCCCTTGCAAGGCAGAAGTCTTTTTAGAGTAATCCTCATATGTGGAGTACTCCTTGGACAATCCCCAAAAGCTAAGATCAAGCCCGCTATTCAGCTTCTTGTATTTATGGTACGTGACATACGTGTCGTCTGAATCTTTGACTAGTTCTTTAAGTCTATTCTTCTCATCATCGATGAACTTTTTCTCTTCTGCGGTTAGAGCCTTAAGCGCTTCTTCTCTTTCCTTTCTTGCTTTCTCCATGGCTTCCTCATAGGTCAGTTCCTCTGCCGCTAGTTTCTCCGAAGAATCCTTGATTTCCCCGGAACTGCTCTGATCCGGCTCGTCCTTCACGCTTTCCTGGGAATCCTGGTTCAATTGAATGGAACCTGCTTGCGGTTCGCTTCTGGCACCGTCTCCCTTCGCATTCACCAGCGTCACGCCGCTAAGCACAAGAATGACCGTCATGCCCAGGATGGACAAATGATAGGATTTGTTATGAAAATGCTTGATCATCAGCAATCTCTTCTTCATTTGTTTGTGCGTAGAGGATAGTCCGGCTAGTCCGGGTTGATGATGTCTTCCTGAAAAATGCTCCAGCACATGGATAATTGTCTGACCATAGGCGCTGCTTTGCTGCGAACTCAGCCGATCCAGCGCACATGCGTCGCAGGCCATCTCCTGGTCCTGCCTTGCTTTATACACGGCAAGCCATATGAATGGATTAAACCAATGAAGAATCAGGATGGTGTGCATCACCCAATTCACTACGACGTCCCGGCGCCGGATATGGGCAAATTCATGTGCCAGAATATACTGAAGCTGGTCTTTTTGCAGCGTACTGAGCAGATTTGGGGAAATGACGACCACAGGTTTGCGAAATCCGATCACGGCGGGTCCAGGGAGGCGCTCGCTGGCTAAAAACCGCACCTGACGCTTTACGCCCATTTGCTGTTTTGTTTCATGGAATAATGCTGTCAGCAAAGGGATGTCGATCGGTCGGCCTGCGCGCAAGGCTTGTTTCAATCGAAGCTGGTCATATACCGTTTTTGCCGCAAGAAGCAGCGCGCCCGCAAGCCATACCAGCATCAGTATATTGATGAAGCTCATTTCCTTGAATTCACTCCACCAGAAGCGGCGCTCCTGCTCTGTTCCGGATCCGCGATTTGGAGCAGATACCTCTACAATTCCGCTTGTTTCCAAGTTTAAAGACCGCTCTCCATAAACCGCCGCCTCGGTAACACGATCCGCTGCCTTCCCAACATCCGGGCTTTGACTTTGACCATGAATACCAGGCACTATAGCTTCCAAAGACAGAACATTATACAAGCTGAGTGAAGATTCCGGCGCCCATGGAAGGAGCAAACGGATCACCACAGGCATCCACAGCAAATATTTCCATCTGGCTTCAAGCTTGTTTTTTAATAGAAATTGCACGATCAGGACAAGTAGAACCAGAATGCCGGCCATAAATGATCCACGGATCAACCAACCGAAAAACGATAGTAAACTTGTATGTAGTGCAGCATCCATTAGCTATCCCTCTTCTCCGGTTCGCCGCCTTTACGGTTTCCGTCAAATAAAGCCTTCAGGTCCTCGATTTCCTGATCATTCAGCGTTTTATCCTCTAAAAAATTAGCCAACATCGGCTTTAAAGCCCCATCATATAGTTTTTTCATAAAAGATGTAGTTTCCGACCGCAGATATTCTTTCTCGCTGAAGATGGGATAAAATAGCTGGTTGCGCTTCGAACCCTTTTCCTGCTTTGCTCCCACTGCCTCCTTCTGCACCAAACGATTCAGGAGAGTTCTAGTCGTATTCGGGCTCCACCCCATTCGATCCGTCAATCGTTTTACGATCCAATTGGAAGTGCAATCCGGATTTGTCCATAATACGCGCATAATTTCAAGTTCCGCATCCGTAATGGGTGGTATTTGGGTCATGCCTGAACCTCCAATTTTGATCTAATAACTACATACGTAGTCTGTATAAATGCTATAATTGTCGTTTGATAATGTCAACATATTTGCGCAGAATATATGATTTAATTATCGAAATATGTTTCAAAAAGAGAACCCATACACCCATTTCTTGGGTGCATGGGCATATCGAGCTGGTCTCAAAACTGCTTATTTTTTCACTGCCGCCTTCAGAATTTCGCTCATCTTTACTTGGGACATATCGGATTTCGTTGAAATGCCGTAATAGTATTTACCTGTTCCATATTGAAAAAAGTATTTTCTACCATCGGGCTGCTTTGAAAACTCGGTACCCTTCAGCTTGGCAAACTCTTCATCCGCCGTATACTGATTGATGATCAGCTCGTCTTTCCCATCCGTATAGCTGAGTTCGACTCTTCCCGGCTCTTTCCAATCATATTTCTTCGTATAAAAGTCCTTCCCGCTCTTAACCCCTTCGGCAATCAAATCATCAAAAAACTTTCCCTGGTATGGACTTTCAATGAACGCTTTGGAAAACTTATATCCGCCAGGCAAATTGGATGGCTGCTGCAGGATTGGAGACTTTAAGGTAGAAGCTTTCTTTAAGTAATCCTCGTATGAAGAGTAATTAAAACGGAATCCATAAACAGAGGTTTTGAGCCCGTTGTTTAGTTGCTTGTATTTATAATACATCACATAAGTATCATTCGACTCCTTGGTCAACTCCTTAAGCCTATTTTCCTCATCTTCGATAGCCTTCTTGGCCTCAGCAGGTACTGACTTGGCTGCCTCTGCTGCTTTTTTGACAGCTTCTTCCTGAGCTTGCTTATAGGATTTCGCCTCCGCCGCAAAGTTCGCCGATGAACCTAATAATAAGATACTGCTTAACGCCGCGATGGCTGCTTTGGATGCTAAATTTTTCATTTGGTAATGCTCCCTTATGTCATTGTTTTGATAAAACCTGTGTAACTCACAATATTATTTTTTCATCGCTGCTTTCAGAATTTCGCTCATCTTTTCTTGGGACATATCGGATTTCGTTGAAATGCCGTAATAGTATTTACCTGTTCCATATTGAAAAAAGTATTTTCTACCATCGGCCTGCTTTGAAAACTCGGTACCCTTCAGTTTGGCAAACTCTTCATCCGCCGTGTACTGGTTGATCATCAGTTCGTCTTTCCCATCCGTATAGCTGAGTTCGACTCTTCCCGGCTCTTTCCAATCCAACTTTTTCGTATAAACCGGTTTGCCGCTTTTTTTGCCCTCGGCTCTTAATTCATCAAAGAACTTCCCTTCGGTTGGACTTTCAATTCTCGCTTTGAGGAACTTATATCCTTCCGGCAGGTTAGCAGGTTGTTGTAAGATCGGCCCTTGCAGGGCAGAAGTCTGTTTAGAGTAATCCTCATATGTAGAGTACTCCTTTGACATTCCCCAAAAGCTAAGATCAAGCCCGCTATTCAGTTTTTTGTATTTATGATAGGTAACATATGTGTCGTCTGAACTTTTGACCAGCTCTTTAAGTCTTGCCTCTTCATCTTCCATGAACTTTTTCTCTTCTGCGGTTAGAGCCTTGAGCGCTTCTTCTCTTTGTTTTACAGCTTTCTCCATGGCTTGCTCATAGGTTAGTTCCTCTGCCGCAAAACCCACCGAAGAACCAAATAATAAAACACTGCTTAATGTTGCGATGGCTACTTTTGATACTACATTCATTTTGTAATGCTCCTCTCAAACTATTTTTATAGACTACGTTTGTAGTTTATGGTTATATACTACAGTCGTAGTCTTATTTTGTCAACATCTTTTTGTTATACAAATTTTCTTGTTATTGTTACTCGCAAATTGGTTTGTATCGCTAGTGAAAATGATCCTCAAAGATAAACTCATTCGCTACTTTGCAAAAAGGGGGTGATGCGTTTTTTCTATGCCTATTCTGAGAGCGGGCTAAGGTCCAAACGTTGCAATTGTGCCTCCTTTTCAGGCGTTAGGTGGAGCGGAACGCGGAATTGTTGCCGTTTTGTCGTAAATAGATGCACTTTCGCATCAATTTCCAAATTGAGCGGCCAATCGCACGCCTTAATTCGATAGCAGAATGTGCTTCTTTCAAACGTGGCAGACATTGACCCCAAAATACAAATGGTTGCACTTCCAGCTCGTCTTTGGTTAGCTGATCGCGGCACTTTTGAGTAATCAGGTTCAACAAAAGAACCCATGCCATCTTATATTCAGGACGGCATGGGTCTGTCAAAACTTATGACGAACTTAATATTTTATTTTTTCACCGCTGCTTTTAGAATTTCGATCAACTGTTCCTTTGTTATATCCGATTTGGTATAAACAGAGTATTTATATTGCTTCCCATCAGACCCAAATACACGTTTTCCATAACGCGAACTTTCGTATTCGAGGCCTTCCATTCCAATTCTTTCTCCATCCGAAATTTTATATTGCGATAGCATTAACGTTTCTTTTCCATTTGTATACTCAAGCAAGATGAGTCCTGCCTCATTCCAATCAAACTTTTTGGTGTACACCAGTTCCCCGCTCTTTTTACCTTCGGCTCTCAAATCATCATAGAATTCCCCTCCGAGTGGACCTTTAATGGTCGCTTTGGAAAACCGATAGCCCTCGGGCAAGTTGGCAGGCTGCTGCAAAATGGAGCCATTTAAAGCAGAAGCTTTTTTGAAGTAGTCCTCATATGTTGAGTAATGATTTGCAATTCCCGAAAAGCTAAGATCGTGTCCGTCTCTGTTCAACTTTGCATATTTATGATACATGACATACGTGTCACCTGACTTTTCGGTTAGTTCCCTCACTCTATTGATCTCATCTTCAATAAACTTTTTATCCTCTGCAGGTACAGTTTTGATTAGTTCGTCTCTTTCTTTTATAGCTTTTGGCCTTACTTCCTCATAGGATTGCTGCTGTGCCGCAAGGTATTCCGAAGAAACCTGGATTTCCCCGGAACTCCCCTGATCCGATCCATGACTCAGCGCTACTTGCGACTCCAGATCCGTTTGATCCGAAGCTGTTTGTAACGCCTGCCCGGCATCGCTTCCCTTCGCATTAACCAGTGTGACGCTGCCGAGTGCGAGAATAACTGTCATTCCCAGAATGGACAAGTGATAGGATTTGTTATGAAAATGTTTGATCATCAGCAATCTCTTTTTCATTTGTTTATGTGTGGCGGATAATCCAACAAGCCCCGGTTGATGATGGTTGCTTGAAAAATACTCCAGCACATGGATGATCGTTTGCCCGTAGGCGCTGCTTTGCTGCGGACTCAGCCGGTCTAGCGCACATGCGTCGCAGGCCATCTCCTGGCCCTCTCTTGCTTTATGTACGGCAAGCCATAATAACGGATTAAACCAATGGAGAATCAGAATGATGTGCATCACCCAATTCACTGCCACATCCCAGCGCCGGATATGGGCAAACTCATGTGCCAGAATATATTGAAGCTGATCCTTTTGCAATGTGCCGAGCAGACTTGGTGAAATAACGATCACAGGCTTATTAAAACCGACCACGGAAGGTCCGGGAATGCGCTCACTGGCTACAAACCGCACTTTGCGCTTTACGCCTAAACGCTGCTTCTCCTCATGAAATAATGAAGATAACAGGGGTGTTTCAATAGTGCGACCCTCACGCAGGGCTTGTTTCAAACGAAGCTGGTCATACACCGTTTTCACAGTAAGAAAAAGTACGCCCGCAAGCCAAACCAGCATGCAGAAATTGAAGAAGCCTATTTGCTTGAACCCGCTCCACCAGAAGCGGCTTTCTTGTACGGTCTCCGCCTCATGATTCAGGGCCGATTCTTCCTCAATCCTGTTTGTTTCTAGGGTTAAAGACCGCTCCGAAAGAACCGGCGCCACGCTAAATCTTTCCGCTTCCTTCTTAATTGTCGGACTTTGGTTTTGCTCATGAATGCCAGGCGTTATAGCTTCAAGAGATAAAACATTGTACAAACTGAGCGAAGATTCCGGTGCCCATGGAAGCAGCAAACGGATCGCCACGGGCAGCCACAGTAAGTATTTCCATCTGGCTTCGAGCTTGTTTCTTAGCAGAAATTGCAGAATCAGGACTAGGACAACCAGTATGCCGGCCATGAGCGAGCTTCGGATCACCCAGTCAAAAAACAATATTATGCTTGCATATGGTGCAGGACTCATCAAGGCTCTCCCTTTTCTTTGCCGACACCGCTGTTTTCATCGAATAAAGCCTTCAAATCCTCGATTTCCTGCGCATTCAGCTTTTTATCCTCTAAAAAATTAGCAAGCATAGGCTTTAATGATCCGCCGTACAGTTTTTTCATAAAGGATTTGGTTTCCGACCGCAAATACTCCTGCTCGCTGATGAGGGGATAAAAAAGCTGGGTGCGCTTCGACCCATCTTCCAGCTTGGCCCCCGCTGCCTCCTTCTGGACCAATCTGTTCAGCAGCGTTCGCGTCGTATTCGGACTCCAGCCCATTTTATCAGTCATTTGTTTTACGACCTTACTTGAAGGGCAATTCGGATTTTCCCACAATACACGCATAATTTCCAGCTCTGCCTCCGTAATCTGTGCTTTTTGATTCATGCATGAAACCTCCAAAGTCAATATCGCGAACCACATATGTAGTTATATCTATGCTACATTTGTGGTATAGCAATGTCAACCTGGTTGTGGAGAAATCATCCCGTTTGGTTTACATGCAAGCATAGGGCCAATTGCTGGATCTAAAGATTCATGTTTTCCGAGCGACAAGCGAAATGTCGTATTGGGATTCAATTTAAAAGAGTTATCAAATTGCCTTATGCAATTCAATAACTCTTTTATTTTTAAACCCGCTCTATTTAGAATCCATATAACGCTCCAATACCTGCTGTTAAGAACACTACAACCTTCCTATCGGTGTTCCATATAACGCACTGACACCTGACGTTATGAACACTACGTTCTTATCAGCGTCCAGTGCTACTCTCAATTCTATTTGTTTGCCTTTAAGGAAGTAGTAATTTTTATATGTGCTGTCCCACTTCACTTCCAATCCCGCAATGTCCATATTGAATAATTCCTTGGCAAGCGGAGCAACCACTTCTTTAGCCACATTTTCCGTAATTTCTTTGTTAGTCGTTACCGCTTTCCGCGTTTTATGTAATATGTTAGTGACCTTTCCGTTCTCCATTTGAAGCGATACGTCCTTATCCTTAAGTGTCCATGTAAAGCGGTTTAGATTAGCGGCTGTAACTTCCAAATCATGATTGAATGCCGTTTTTACCGCTTTTGTTGCCGTTTCCAGGAGCTTCGGATCGAGCTCTTCCTTGGTGAACCTTATTTCAAATGCACTAACCTCATCTTTTGGCATTTTAGGAGTATTCTCTTTGAAGAAATATACCTCAAAGTCTTTCCCTGTCAACTTATACGACAAAGTCACACCTAGCTTTTCTTTATCACCATCATAACCTCGATGCATAATTACTTCTTTATTAAAGTTATATGTTTTATTTGCATATGCTCCTTTCAACACTTTCAGGACTTTCTCCTGATCCTCTTTACTGATTTTATCGATTGTGACAATTTCTTCAATTCCCCATATTCCACCACTTCCAACATTAAAGAGGATAGCGTATTTTCCGTCTACGGATTCAACCTTTGCACCATCTGGAGAGGATTCTATCTTCTCGCCGACATTTTTCAGCTTGATCTCTTTCCCCGCATATTGTTTGATTGCTTTTTGCAGCTTGGCGGCCAGCTTGTTGTCGATTTGAACTTTCTTGTTATCCGTTTGCTTCTGCTCTTGCGCAGCCTCGGCTCCTGCAGGAATGGGTCCTGCCACAGCAACCAACATACCGGACACGATCATAGACGCTAGGATTGCTTTTTTTACATTCATGTTATTTGCTCCTCTATGTACTTTTTAATACTACATTTGTAGTTCGTGTTTATATACTACATTTGTAGTCGTTTAATGTCAACACCTTTATTTCAAAAACAGTTTCAGGAGTCATCCTACATTTTGGAGCGTACTAAGGTGAAATTGTTGCGATTATGCGTCCTTTCAGGAGTTAAATGGGGTAAAGAGCAAAATTGTTGCGATTATGCATCCTTTTGCCATGAATCGCCAAATTCCCGGCGGCGTAAAATAAGTTGTGTACCATGATTTGGAGTCTATCCAAAACATAAAAAAGTAGGGTATTCTCGGGATTGCGAAAGTCACCAAGAAAGGAACCCTACTCAATGAATATGATACCCGAAAACATACTCAACAATCTATTTGAAAATCTTGTCACTCAATTTGTAAAAGAGAATCTGGAAACCATCATGCGAGCGGAAATCCAACAGTTCATGGAGAATGAACAAGAAGGGATCCGCAATAGTCGCAATGGTTACTACAAGCGTAATCTGCACACGAAGTACGGAAACCTAGAAGACCTGCAAGTGCCCCGAGATCGTAACGGTGATTTTCAAACGCATGTGTTTGAGCCCTACCAAAGACGGGACGGTTGGCTGGAAGAAGCCGTGATTCAGATGTACAAAAGCGGCATGGGTACCCGAGATGTCGCCCGTTTCATTGAAAGCATGTTCGGCAGCCACTATTCGCCGACAACAGTCAGCAACATCACCGCTACAGTCTTGGAGGATATCGAGAATTGGCATCAGCGAAAATTGAACAAGCGGTACTCTGTCATCTACTTGGATGGCCTGTATGTGAAGCTCAAGCGTAGTACGGTAAGCGGCGAGGTCGTTTACTTTGCCATGGGAATTGACGACGAAGGTCGCCGCCAGATCCTCGGGTTTTACGTAGGCGGACATGAGAGTTCGAATGGATGGCGTGATGTCTTGAAAGACTTGTACCGACGCGGTGCCCAGGAAGTGCTGCTTGGTGTATTTGACGGCCTTCCTGGACTGGACGATGCCTTCCGTGAAACCTATCCTCAGGCCGACGTGCAGCATTGTGTGGTTCATAAGGTGCGGTCGACGTTTCCAAAAATCCGTGTACAAGACAAGACGGCATTTCTCGACGACTTGAAGACTGTCTATAACGCCCTTGACCACGATCTGGCTATGGCCGCCTTTGATACACTCAAAGCCAGATGGGGCAAGAAATACCCAAGGGAGATCGAGTCGTGGGAGAATAATCTGCCTACGCTGTTAACCTTCTACAAGTATCCTGTCGCCATTCGAAAAGCCATTTACACTTCTAATCCCATCGAACGGATGAACAAAGAAATCCGGAAGCGTCTGAAGCCAATGAACAGCTTAACCAATCTAGACGCTGTAGAGAAGATTGTGTACCTGGATGTAGTGGAGTACAACCAGCGTTACGCGGACCGTATTATCCCAGGCTTTGGTGTCCCGGACACGAAACAGGAACTGCGGAGTCTTTTTGAGGAGCGGTATCCTTCGTCCATGGAAGATGAATCCTAAAACCAAGCTCCCGCGCCTTCGCTTGGGCTATGTCCTCTCACCACCACAAAAAAATCATTCAACTACGTTGGTGTTGTCGTTTCCTAAGTTTACCTGCTGTGTGCTTACACAAACTTCTTGACGCTACCAAATTCCCCTCAGAAAAAGGAAAAAGCCTGCACTTTTGCAAGCTTTTCATCTAAGAGAGGCCGTTATGCCGCAAATAGATGCACTTTCGCATCAATTTCCAGATAGAGTAACCAATCTCAATCTCCAGTTTGAACGGCAAATCGCCTTATTTAAGGAAGTGTAGAGGCCAATAGCACGTAATACGTGTCACGACTAAAACGCTATTTATCACCGGTGAGCATTTATAAATGAATTTTACTGGACGTACAGCGCAAAAACAGAAAAAAAGCCCGAAAATCGGGCTTTTCCGGAAAATCGGGCTTTTTACTTTAGAGCAGATTTATTTTTTAACCATGGTTTCGGCCAGCTTGATGAGATCTTCTTTCGTCAACGGATTCCCTGGATTGGTTTTGATCGTAAATTGCTTCCCTTTTTCAAACCAGACAAGCGTGTTTTTGACCTCGTTTTTGTCGAACTTCGGATATTTCTTGAGGAATTCTTCAGCGGTTTGATAGCTGTAACCCTTCTGTTCTTGGTTTTCCTTCTCATCTAATCTGTGATAACCAAAAATAATCGAATCATTCCCGTTTTTATATTCCAGATTAATGTACTGAGCATGCTTCCAATTTACCTTTTTCGAATAAATCTGTTTGCCCAGCTTTTTGGCTTCGGCTCTCATTTCTTCGGTAAACGCGCTGCTGTAAGGTCCCATTATTTTCCCTATTGAAAAGCTGTATCCTTCCGGAAGGCCGGTTGGCTGCTGGAGCACCGTACCTTCCAGGGTTGATGCCTTTTTCAGATAGTCCTCGTAGGTATTGAACTCAGGCATAATATTCCCCATCGAAAAAGTTTCAAGGCCTTTTTTCTTCGTTAATTCATTGCTGACAAAAACCATATACGAATCATCCGGATTTTGTTCCAGCAATTTGTTAATACGGGCTATTTCCTCTTTTTCTAACTGGTCCGCTTTATTCGCGGCTTTGGTTTGCTGCTCCGCTGTTTTGGCAGGCGCCGCCGGTGCTGCCCCCGCTACGAAATTTGCCGAGCCTCCCAGCAGCAGCATACTGCTCAGCGCAGCGATCGTGATTTTCATTCCTGTGTTCATTGTTATTTCTCCTCTCTGAGTGTGTTCACTTATATAACAAGGTCAACAAGTTATTTTGTGACATCATTTTCCTCAATGAAGAGAAACAGGAGATCTTCGTAGATGCGAATTTTGCAAAAATCCAAAAATCGACCTCAAGCAATATATCGAAATGAGCTGGTTCGTCTATATTTTGTTCCCGGGAGCTTCTGAAAATCAAATATTGAAAATTCCGAGACATCTAAACCGCAGTTTACTTTTTACCGTTAGCAGGTTTGGGAGAAGGGTCATTGATTTCTTCCGGAAGCCGATTGGACGTGCTCGGTACCCTTCTAGGGGAAAATTCGATCACATCAGAGGAAAAAACGGACACCGCCATGCTTCCTTCACCAGCAAATGCCCGGATCATAACCGGCTGGTTGTAGGCATTCCTAAACACAAAATCCGGACCGCCCCAGCTTACGGTTGCATCACGGCCCGGCGGAACATATGGCACATGGCGGCTGTGGGAATACCGCTTTACAATGTTTAGCCCAGCCCGATCGACCGCGTTAAATAATGTGGAAGATACCTGACAGATGCCCCCGCCTACGCCTTCGGATAATTCGCCCCGCACGATGACTCCCGCCCTTCTGTATCCTTTCCCGGTCGTGCGGATTCCGACCACCTGGTTAAAGGAAAAGGTTTCTCCCGGAAAAATGACCGCACTATCGATCGCTTTGGCCGCCAAAGCAATATTATGAGAACGGTCCCTGTTGTTGGAGTTAAAATAAGTCACATAATAGCCGATCTGTTTGGATCGCAGCGATGCAAGAAGCTCCGCATCCACCTTGGGATATACCGGATACGTAGGAACTTCGACCGAAGCCGGGCCACTGCTGTAGAGATATTCATAATATCGTTTCAAGAACTCTCTACGTTTAAGCCTGGATCCATTCTGCCCGGACACAATTAGTCCATTATCGTCAAAGCGGGCATTGGCTGGTTCCCTGAATGTTTTCCGGTCTAATTCGTTAACCCACTTGTTATACTTGTCCATATCCAGCAAAGGAAACACGGGAAAAGTATGGGCATTCCGGCTGATCGTGGAAACGGTTTTCCCCTCTTGGGTGATGGTCAGGTTATCATTTATAGCCTTTTCGCCATCTTGGTTTTGCAAAAGTATTAGCAGGAGATAGGCCATGGATGTCCACTTCAAGCATCATCACTCTTTCATTAAGATCATCTTTTGACTTTTGAACCATGCACTTTAGTTTTGAGCCTGAGCTCTTTCGGTCTACTGTTCCTCCTGCTATTATGATTCCATTTCTGTAAGTTCATTCAAGTATGAGATAATTGTATTCAACTGCTTACTTGTACCCTCAGGCTCTATTTAAACATCAGACTTTGTCCGATGCGGTTTTAGTCTCAGAAAAAGCAAGCACGCAACGGAAATAATAACTGGCACGATAAGATAAGAAAAAGCAAACGGCGCAATCACAACACAGCAGCATACCGAAAGTAAAGCGGAGATTCTCCCGATGCGGTCATTCCATAAAAGCTTTAGACAGGCCATGGAAGCGATAATATATACAAAAACGCCTAAGGTAGTAGGAATAAGAATGAGTTCATCCACAGGAATTTTGAAGACATAGCTTGCCAAAATCGTTAAAGAGTTAGAGAGAAACAGAAAAAACGCTGCCCGGTATGGGACATGGCGACGACTCATTTTATGAAACCACTGCGGAAATTTCCCTTCCTTGGCCAGTGCATATCCCAACCGAGAGGAGCTGGCAAGAAAAACATTCAGCGTCCCCAAGCAAACGACACAGGAAACAATGGCTGTAGCCGCACCGGCATTCAAACCTAAGGTCTTATTCATCAGAACGGCAAGGGGAGCCGCATCTCCGGTATTATTTCCATATGTATGGGTACCCACTGTAACGATCGATAAAAGCGTATAGACCAAGCCGATTAGAATTACGCTTACCCAGGTACTGCGCATCACATCACGCTCAGGGTTTTTGAATTCCGGAACAAGATGCGTAATCGTTTCCCAACCAAAAAACGCCCAAAAAATCAATACGCAGGATTGTCCGATTCCAGTCAACCCATTAGGAGCGAACGGTGAAAAATGATTACGGTCTATTTCAGGTAATGCAAAGATAATCGTTACGATGAGGAGGAGCAACACTCCGCCACTTAACCAAAGGGAAAATAACCCGCTTGTTTTTATACCTCTTATATTGATGATGAAGGTCGCACAGAGAAAAAAGAAACCCAGCAAATACAGATAAATATCTGACAGCTGAAATATATGAACAATATACCCCGCCCCTGTCATTCCTACGACGGCTTGCCCGGTAGCCACCCAAGCAAAAAAGAACCATCCGACGATTGCGCTCCACTTATAACCAAAAGCCTTCTGAACGATCGTCGAGATTCCGCCAAAATCTTTGTATTTTAAAGCCAGTCTCGCAAAAGTGTAAGCCAACGGAATGCTTAATAAGGATAAAATGACCCACGACACAATGGATGAAGGCCCGGCAATATTGGCCGTATACCCAGGGAGAATCAGAATACCCGAGCCAAGAACCGCCCCCATATACAAAGCGACGCCCTGGCTAAATGTGATGGATCGTGATGAATGCATACAAAGCCTCTCTTCTTTGAAGTATTTTCTTGTGAACCCGTGATCTCATTTTCACAATATGTTTGATAGTATAACTAGTTTATGAAGATGACGGAAGGTTTTTTGGAATAAAAAAGCAAGATTTTAAAAGTGATAAATAGGAATGCGCCAAAAGCGCTCAAAAAAAGACACCCCGCTTAAGGGGATGCCTGGTACTAAGTCATGTATTAAATTCTAATCATTTTCGATTTTCCAAATTTAGTTGGCTTCGAAGATAAGTTTTCCATTGATCTTGGAAGTCTAACGAAGAGCAGGAAAAGACGGGCACTGCTTTATTTTGAATTCACTTTTATCTTTTTGGTGAAAATAAGCAATAGTCCAAATACATAATAAATGATGCTTACCGCTATGACACTATAAGGAAATACGGAGATCGTCATTGGGCCCCATACTTTAATAAATGTCCAAGGCACCCCTTGAAATAATATTTTCGGGAACATGATCGTAAGTGCCAAAGCTGCAGCTGCAATTAACGTATGAATGGACAATAGCAAAGCTCTTTTTACATTTAACTTTGTCCCAACGCGTTGTTTTCCGGCAAGTTTCTTAATGACCCTTATCGATAACAGGATAAATATTGCACCGAAAAAGATGACCGCGATACATAGGATGCTCACGATTCGATCTATCTTCTGATATTTATCAGAAATGTTCGTTGCGGCGTCCCTTCCCTCCCATAGATCCATCACGCCTTGACCTATGGCTGTCGTAAAGCTCGTATCCATATTGGAAAGAATAGCTACGCCCAGTTGTTCATCAGGCTGCATGATGAAATACGAAGTAAATGACGGATTCTCACCGGCATGAAAAATATATTGTTTTTCGTGTTTTTTCATGATTCCCCAGCCGTCGGCATAATAAGTATCCTTATCGAAAGGTTCTACCGACAGATCGGGAATGTGCGATTCTTCAATGAGCTTTTGATCAATGGCACTTCCCGGATCGTTTCCTAATTGGAGTTTCATCCATTTTGCTATATCATTCGTATTGCTGACAATATAACCAGCGGGTATATTCCCTCGATAAATGGGCGGCGTATATGCCTGCGCTTCCATAAAACCGATTTTATGGCCGGATGCCATTTCATTAGACCCTAGTTGATGCAGCCCAACAAATGAGTCGTTCATCCCGATCCGCTCTAAAACCTGCTGTTTCATATACATATCATAAGGCTGCTTCGATGCAACCTCGATAACAAGTCCCAATACATCGTAATTGATTGTTGCGTATTCAAAAGAGCTGCCTGGCTTTCGGTCCAACTGTTGGTTCAGCAATGTTCTTACAGTCAGCTCAAGCGCATGATCCGCATTGCTTTCAGGAATTTGAGTTATCGAATTCGAGGGGATCCCGCTGGTATGATGAAGCAGTTGATCGATCGTAATGGATTGCGGCTCGCCGTTATATTTCAACTCCAACCATGGAATATATTTTCGAACGTCATCCGTCCGTTTTAACAACCCTTCCTTTTCCAATTGCAAGATGGCTAAACCCGTAAAAGCTTTTGTTGTCGATCCGATTTCAAATAATGTCTTTGATGTTACGGGCGTTTTCGCCTTAAGATCAGCGTATCCGAAGCTTTTTTCATAAACGGTTTCCCCCTTCTCGACAACAACCAATGATAATCCGGGTATTTTGCTTATGTTTTTTTGCTTTTCGACATATTGTTCGATCTTCTGAATTTTTTCACTTGAGCTGGCGCCAGCCATATTCGGTGTAAAACCGCTAACAACCAAAATCATTGCACACATTAACAGCCCTATTTTTACAGATGATTTCATTACCTATTCCCCTTGGTTAAATTTATGCTTTTCATGTAGCTGCTGCAGGCCAGAAGATAGTAAATCGTTTGCATGGCCAGATAAATGCCGATGACGACAAAAGAATAGATCCAGTTGGACACCATAAGCAGATTATTCAAGGCTTTCAGCGCGATGAGCGCATGCACGATCCCGACAAGGCAGGGCGCAAAGAAAAAAATGCCGATCTGTCTAAAAATGATTCTCCGCAGCTCGGCTTGTGTCATGCCGATTCGGTATAGTGCCTTATATTGGGTCTGATCCTCCTGCAATTCCGCAAACAATTTGAAGTAAACCATGCTGCCGGATGCGATAAAAAACAGTAAACTAATGAACAGGCCGATAAACATCACTAATGAAATGACGCCTTGGGCATCTTCATATTGCGTCTGCATATGGTTGAGCCGTACTGCCAACCCCAACATATATACCGTTCCGGATGCCGTTAAAATCACGGCGCTCAAAATGGACACAATAAACAGCATTCGCGCATTTTTCTTGAGTTTAAGACCCAGTTGGGCGAATACGAGCAGATTCGTTCGATTGTAGTAGACCTTGGTATTGTCTTTAATTAAATGCAGCAGCAATACGCTGAATTGCGTGAATAAAAGATAAGTTCCTATGATCGCTGTAAGCAAAATCATTAGCGCAAGGATATGGAAGTTTGCTGCTTTTAAGTTGAGAGCCATGCCGTAAGAGACAGCCAGACAAGTGATCGCGAGCAAGGCAAGCCATGGCGAATAAACGATTTCTTCTTCAGAGCTGTTTTTTGTTTTAAGCAATTCAACAATTTCTGTGTGCCCTATTCGCATGGCCGTCCCAATAGATATGAGCGTGAACAGCATCAAAAATCCTCCCGCCGTCATCCATAGCGCATGCAGCGGCACAACAACAGCAATGGAATCTTTCATGCCGAGAAGCACCGCGAGCGTCATAAAAAACGGTTTGCTGAAGAGTATCCCCAGTCCGATGCCGGCGGCTATCGCCATAACAGCGATCACCATGCTTTCATACACGATAAGTTTGCGGAGCTGCATACGGGTCATTCCGAACATATAAAGCAGACCGAATTCCTTGCTTCTTGATTTTAAAAATGCGGAATTGGAGTAAAGCACGAACAGAAACGAAAAAATGACGATAATGTATTGGCAAAGCACCATACCGAGTCTTACCTTCGAAGTTCCGATCATATAACCTTTTGTCAGGTCGGGATGAGCAACAAAAGCGGCATACATATAAAAGATCATGACAGAAAATACGCAGCTCATAAAAAACGCGCTGTATGACCGCCAATTGCCGCGAATGTTGCTAAGCGCGAGCGAACGGAGCGTCATTAAAGTTCCCTCCCAGCACGCTCAGCACGTCTAATATCTGTTGAAAAAAAGCTTGCCGATTCGAGCCGCGCCGAATTTCCGAGAAGATTCTGCCGTCTTTAATAAACACGATCCGCCCGCAATAGCTTGCAGAGAATGGATCGTGAGTCACCATTAAAACCGTTGCTTTCAACCTTTCGTTCAGCTCTTTTAGCGACTCCATCACATCTTTTGCAGTCTTCGAATCCAAGTTCCCAGTCAGTTCATCGGCGAGCAATATTGACGGTTCATTGATAAGGGCGCGGGCAATAGCCGCGCGCTGCTTTTGGCCGCCTGACACTTCATATGTGCGCTTGTGTAAAAGATGGGCGATCTGCAGACGTTCGGCTAGCGGATTCAGCCTTTCCTCGATCAGCTTGGGTGCCGTACCTTCCAATACAAGCGGCAAAATAATATTTTCCTTGATGGTCAAAGAATCCAGCAGGTTAAAATCTTGAAAGATGAAGCCAAGCTCGCGTCTTCTGAACAACGCCAATTTTTTCTCGCTGAGTTTATTCGGATTCGTACCGTTGATTTCAATATGGCCGGATGTCGGACGATCCATAGCCGCCAGCAGGTTAAGCAGTGTCGTCTTTCCGCTTCCCGACGGACCCATAACGCCGACAAATTCGCCATATTCCACCTGTAGATCAATGTCATTTAAAGCCGTATTTACGACATTTCCTTTGGAACTATAGATCTTATTGAGCCCATGCGCTTTAAGTACACTCATCGTTCCATCTCCTCCTTCCTTCATTTTCGTCTGCAGCCTGTAACAACGTTAGTATAGCGGGGAATAAATAACGAACCCATCGATTTACATAACAAAAATCGCGCTTTGAACATGACAATGTTGTCACAAAGCGCGCATGTTCTTGTTCGTATGGGTGTCAAAAAGATGTAAACTATTGGAATGAAAAGCGATTGTAAATGTCGTACCAACACCGGTCTCCGATGATACGGACAGTTCATGGCCGAGTCTGCTGCACACTTGCTTCGCTAAATACAACCCCATACCCGTTGATTCGCCCGCAGTTCGTCCATTTTCACCCGTAAAAAAAGGATCGAATATCCGTGGCAGATCATGCGGCGCTATGCCGCTTCCTTCATCCGTGATACTTACTTTGCTGCCAGTGTCGGCATTTTGCTCCAAGCGAAAAATAAGATGTTTGACGCCGTGCTTATCCTTGCTGTATTTGATCGCGTTGCTGACGATTTGATTCAGAACGACCGTCATCCACTTTTTATCCGTTTCCGTCCACGCCTCGCCATCGATTTGCGGAATCACGTTATGACGGATACAAAGGCGTTTATGCGCAATCAGAACATCGCGTATGACCTCGTGCAGCGGCGTTTTGGCGAGATGAAGATCCATTTCGAACTTGTCGAGGCGCGCCGTATGGAGGAGCATATCCAAACCTCTCGACATGCGATCCGCTTCCTCAGTAAGGCTAAGTGCAAGCTCTTTTTGCTCCACCTCGGAAGTTGGCGTCTGCTTCATCGTCTCTTGCAGAAGCAGATCGATTACCGACAAAGGCGTCTTCATATGATGCACCCACTGCAGCACAAAATGATTATGAAGCTCCTGTTGCCGGCGATATGCGCCGAGCTTATTCAAATGAGCGCTGTTTTGCTGCTCAAGCAATCTGGCGACAAGCTGCTGCTCCTTCGTTACTGCAGCCCGTATGATGGGTTCAACTAGAATTTCATCAGAATCCTTTTGCACGTTCTCTTTCAGCTGTCTGTAATACTCGCGTTGGCGAATATAATCCACGACGAGTCCAAGTATGAAAAAGAACGAAGCAGCAGCCGCAAAATAATAAATCGTGCTGGCATCCATCATGCCGGGATAACGCGCATTTTCCAGCAGCATTAAACAGATGCCGATACCGATCATTGCGAAAGCGACTAACACATAAATAAGCCGATCACGGAGAAACAATGCTGCGGGCGGAACTCTCATCAGCTCGTCTCCTCCTGCGTAGAATCAAGAACCAGCTTATACCCCATCCCCCGTACTGTCGCGATTGCATTTGGCAGCCCCAGTTCCTCAAGCTTTTTTCACAATCTTGCCACATTGACGGTCAATGTATTGTCATCGACAAACTGTGCATTGTCCCATAACGTTCCCAGGAGCTGATCTCGCGAGACCGTTTTTCCGTACTGCTGCATGAAGCACTCCGCTAACAACTGTTCATTTTTCGAAACCTGGGTTTTGCGTTTTTGCCAGATCAGTTCGTTGCGGCTAAGGTTCAGCCTTAAGCCTTGTATGTTTAACTCGTTTTCAGGCGACGGGGCAAGTCCGGTTGACACGGCATAATCCCCGTAAACCCGCCTTAGCACGCTTTTTATCTTTGCGATAAATAGATCTAAATGAATCGGCTTCGTGATGTAATCATCGCCGCCGTTTTCTATGGCCATCACCTGATCCATCTCCCCCGCCCTTGCGGATATGAAAATGATCGGCAAGTTGGATTTTTTTCGAATTTGTCTGCACCAATAATAACCGTCGTAGTACGGCAAGTTGATATCAAGCATAACCAAGTGTGGTTCATATACTTCAAGTTCAGGCATAATATCGCGAAATTCCGATACGCCTGATGCTTGAAACCCGTATTTTTCTAAAGTTCTCTTCAGCACTGCGGTAATCTTAGGATCGTCCTCCACAATAAAGATCCGGTACATATGTTTCCTCCTCAAGCGTTCCGTGTAAGCCATGTATTAGTATAGCAGAATGCTGCAAGCCAAGGTGGAGTTCGCTATTTCTGACGGCAAGAAGCTCCGCAGCTGATTTTCCCGGGAGCATCAATACATTGATTTTATCCTTATATTGGCTCGCCAATCACGATATGCTCCAGGTCTTCCACATCTTCGCTGAGTCTGATATGATATAGGAACATACATTCGAATGGTGAGGGGTAACCGCAATGCCAACTTCTATGGATACAACAACCATCGTGATCGTCGCGCTGCTCGCTTTGCTCTTCATTCTTCTGGTTGTACGTTTGGTCAGCAGCAGAAGAAGGCGGATCCGCTGCGAAGCCAATCCGCGCAAAATCACCCTTAAAGATATTGATCTGATGGCAGATGGCTCGGAATTCGAACTATACCTCTTCCGGTTGTTTTATGAGCTTGGCTATGATGAAGTCTATCAGACGACAGGCAGCCGTGATTTCGGCGCCGATTTGGTGTTTAAAGACCGTGACGGCAGACGGAATGTGCTGCAGGCCAAACGTTATGGACAAAGCAATCCGGTTGGGCTAGGTGCCGTCCAGGAGGTTTATGCCTCCATGCGGTATTACGAGGCGGAACGCGCTGTAGTCCTGACTTCAGGCCGATATACTGAAGGGGCCCGCATCTTAGCGGCCGTTAACGGTGTCAAGCTGCTGGACCGGGAGGATCTTGAGGACATCATTCATTTATTTAAAAGCAAGCACTACGACGAAGCCATGGCCATTATCGAGGAGCCTGCCGAGTTCCGAGACTCGACTTGGAAGCCCAAGGTCAAAAAAGCTACATAACTCCCCATATCAATCAAAGCCTGGGAGAAGGCACACAAAGGACAGCCATCGCCGGCAGCGATGCTGTCCTTTGTAGATTATTCAATATATTTCAGTTGCCGATTGCGCCAAGCGCCGCATGCTCTTTTAACAAAGCCGAGATGCGCTCTCGTTCTTTGTCAGGGACATGATAGTAATATACGCCGTGAATCGTTTGATTGGAACCCATGATCTCTTCCGATTGAATTTGATACTCCTTCCAATCCCGTTTGAACTGCAGAAAAAAGCTCTTCATTTTGTCAAACGTAATATTTGTTTTAATATTATCCCCCATGATGTTCAAGGTTTCTTCCATTTTTAGAACAGAGGATAACGAAGCCATTTTATTCAGCAAGATCGTTAACACCTGACGCTGCCGCTCATTTCGTCCCAAATCGCCTTTGGGGTCGGACTTGCGCATTCTGGAATAATGAAGCGCCCTCTCTCCGTCAAGCTGGATAAGCCCTTTATCGTAATGATGATTCTTTTTTCCGTACTGATCCATCTGATCGAAGGCAAATTCATTATTTACTTCAATGCCCCCAAACACGTCGACTAGCTGCGTCAAGCCTTCCATGTTTGTCTGTAGGACGTAGTCTATCGGTTGATTCAAAAAACGCTCGACCGTCTTTTTGGTCATTTCGATTCCGCCATAGGCGTAAGCGTGATTGATTTTATCCATTTTGTTTTTGCCGACGATTTCAACCCGCGAATCGCGCGGAATGTTAAACATCAGCACTTTCTTTGCCTTCGGGTTTACGGATGCAACGATAATGCTGTCCGCCCGACCGGCATCGCCGATTTGGGGCCGATCACCGATACCGAGCAGCAAAAAGGTTAGCACGTCCTGAGTTTCTTCGGTTTTAACCAGCTCATTTTGTCCGGGCTCTTCGAATGTGATCTGCATTTTATCTACCGTTTTTTCTATCGCATGATAAATATAATAAGAATACCCTACCCCGATCAGAATAAAAGACAATAACACTATGGAACCGATGATGATGTATTTTTTCATACAACCCCCGACTATTGTTCAATGTAGGTGCGATCAATATCATATCTCACTACGAAACAGAAAGGGTTATGAAAAAATTAAGGGATTCAAAAACTATATAAGTTGAACCAATGATTGCGAACGGAAAGAGGCAGCCGGGTGAAATGTTCTTTCGATCGCTGTTGCTCCCAGATTTCTATGATTTGAACCTAATCTATGGTAGAAATCCGCTCACAAAGGCGAACGCTCCGCTTCTCCAGAATCATTTCCCCCTTTTGCCTATTCCTTTTCATTTTCTTTAGTTCAACTTATATAGATGTTAATTTCTTTTAACTCTTTTATTAAGAGGTTTTTGGTTTCCGCTTTTTCTTGCTCATCTTGTTTGTCGAATAAAAGCTGCTCGATGAATTCCCAAACGTCTTCCAACTTTCGTCTCACCTGATAAAACTTAAGAGCATCGTCATTGATCATATAATTTTTATGGAATTTCAGATAGGTGCTTAGAAATGCGTCATAGTGCGGATTATCAACCAAGAACATCAGATCAGCTTCCACTGGCGCTATTTTCAGCCCTTCCCAGTCAATAAGTATCAGCCGCCCTTCGGACTGCATCAGATTCCAATTGTGGATATCCGTATGGCATAAAGCCATTCGTAAAGAGCCGTTTTTCAAACGGGCAGAAAGCTGTTCAACGGTATCCATCAAATACTTGATTCGTTCGGCATAGGGTTCTATGATTTCCGCGACATCAGTCGTCATAGTGTCATTACACTGGTCCTTATCTAAAGTACTCCTCAACTGCTGCAAAAATGGAACAGAAAAATCCTCCATTAAAGCTTCTGTTTTGACGGGGATTTCTTCACCGAAAGAATGAAGTTCCGCCATGATTTCGGCGAGTCGGCAAACTTGCTCTTCGCTTAAATCGCGATTGCCGATGGTTTCCCCATTAATATATTGATATAGAAGATAGATTGCATCTTCACTTTCGCATTTATATTCGCCGTGTTTGGTTAAGATCGGTACAGGTATTTTATCTTTCAGGCTGCTATTTTGCAGAAGCCAAATCGTAACCGGCAAATAATGATCAATAAGGGCCGTCCATTTTGAAGTAGAAGTTCTGCTTTTTTCATAAACCTTCAGGAAATAAGTATGCGTATCATCAAACACTTTATATGCCAATGCGGCCCAACCGCCCTGCTGCGGTATGACGTCTACATGTCCGGTGTGGTAATGATCTTTGAGTACCGTTTTTATCCTGTTTATATCCATCATTCGGAACCCTCCTCAGACAAACATTTTGATTGCATTATGAAGTCCAATAATCGCATGGGATTGAATAGAATGCCACACTTCGAATTTCAATCGCTTCATCATAATTCGTATGTTCACTCCCAAGCTCAAACAATGTTTCATGCGCCAGCGGCTCGTACGGCATCCGGTATTGCCCAATTCACCCTGCGGAAGGATAACAATTTGATCAATCTCCCCATCGTCCGTTCCCTCATCCATCAAACCAAGTATGTAACATGGGTACGCCTGCTGATTCATAACGCCCATCCTTCCTAATGAGGGTGTTTGATCCAGCCGCTTCATAAATTGAGAACTATAGACAAATTAAAGTATCTCTCTCTTTGGGAAGTTCGATTGATCATTTGAAAAATCCCCCTCCATTGTAAAACGAATGCAGAAAAGGTTACAAGTTCGATCCGGTTTACTCTTTCCATTAGCCCGCCTGATGGAAGCTTGATCCCATTGGTGCAACGGCAAATCATCATTGTCCTAAAATTCGCTCTGGCGCTTTACCATAAAAAAGTGTATGATAGGAACCTGTCAGGTAATTTTAGTACGTCAACAGACGTTTTTCTTTAGATATCAGGAAATTTCAATATTATGCAAAAGGGGTTCATCATCATGAACAGACATCAATTGGGGTTCTGGGTCCTGACCGCACTTGTGGTCGGCAATATGGTCGGTTCCGGAATCTTCATGCTGCCCCGGTCTTTGTCGGAAGCGGCAAGTCCTGCCGGGGTCATATTGGCCTGGGCCGCAACTGGACTTGGAGTACTCATGCTGGCACTTGTCTTCGGCAGCTTGGCTGTCCGTAAACCCGAGCTCAGCGGAGGCCCGCAGATCTATGCCAAGGAGCTGTTTCGCGAAGGTTCGCATGGTTCCCTTTTGGCCGGTTTTATGGCCACTTGGGGATATTGGATCGGCAATATCGCCGGTTTTGTGGCGGTAATCACGACATTCGCCAGCTACCTGTCTGCGTTCTTCCCGGTGCTCACCAGCAATAAAGTATGGTTAAACTTCGGAAGCTTTACGTTAAAAGCCGGCAATGTCCTAACGTTTCTCATCTGCTCGATACTGTTGTGGGGAACGCACGCTATCTGCCTCAAAGGTATGAAAGGCGCAGGAAGACTAAACTTTATCGCCACCGCGACCAAGGTCATCGGCTTTGCTCTTTTCATCATCATTGCCCTGTTTGCATTCCAAAAGAGCAACATCGGGCCATTTCTGGCGCCACGCACTGATGCCAGCGGGAAGACGCTCGGTCTACTCTCTCAGGTTAATGCTGCTGCCATTGCAACGCTGTGGGCCTTCATCGGCGTGGAATCCGCCATGGTATTCGCTGCTCGCGCCCGCCGCAAGCAGGATATCCGCCGGGCGACGATTGCCGGGCTGCTCATTGCCATCGTACTCTATGTCGGTATCAGCGTCTTGACGATGGGGCTGCTCACGCAGAACCAACTGATAGCTTCCCAGAATCCTCTGGTGGATGGCATCACTAACGTACTGGGCCCCGTCGCCGGCCAACTGCTTGCCGGCCTCGGATTAATCAGTCTGCTCGGCTCCACGATCGGCTGGGTGCTACTAAGCAGCGAAGTACCGTTTCAGGCGGCCAAGCTGGGTGTGTTCCTGCCGACATTTGCCAAAGAAAATAGCAAGGGAATGCCCAAGATATCGCTTTGGATCTCTAATGCCTTCGGCCAGATTTTACTGCTTTCCACGATTTCGGGTTCCATCTCGGCAGCGTTTGATTTTATCATCTACATCGCTACACTCGCCTATTTGCTGCCTTACCTGGTCGCATCGATATACCACCTCAAGCTGATCTGGACCGGCGAAACTTACTCGCTCTATAAAGAGCGGGTGACCGAGGGAATCATTGCGTCTCTGGCTGCCATCTACTCGCTGTGGGTCATCGTAGCGGGTACCGCAAACCTCAAGACATTCCTGCTAGGAGTTGCGCTGATTGTCAGCGGCATTCTGTTCTACCCGCTTCTGCTGCGGTATCGGAAAGCCCAAAGCAAAAACATATAGGTAATGACAAATGTTGAATGCATAAAAAGGCGGCCATCATCAGATAGTCGCCTTTTTGGGCTTTGTTTCCGCCAGGGTATGATAATGCTTCTGCTGCACCGTCCAGAAAGATCATATATTGGCAAAAAACAATTTTATTGCTTATCTTCGATAATGTCTTATGGAAAGTTCTCTCTCCACAAACCATTTGCAGTTTTTAACGGGAGGTCCTCCTGTTGTCGGAATATAGTCAACCATGTAGACTGTCGTTTTTTTCGCAGTATCGATCATTGCCTGAGCCCCCATCATACCTTCAATATGATCAGCTTCCAGCGTAACCATTTCTTCCTGCTTCAATGGCTCACTGCCAGCGTCCTTGATTTCTTCTTGAATGACCCATCTATGGTTAGGTACAGGTTTACCGCCATTGGTAGGCATATACGTAACCGAGTAAGCAATGGTATCGTATGCCCCCACCACGGTTCCTGTTGCTCCATCCATACCTTCCACGCGTTTGGCGTGAATCACAACATCTTTTCCTACATGGTACATCGGATCCTCAGCTGCTTTTAAACCTTTCGGAACTTCATTTGAATCGGAATAATGCATACCCGTCGTCCCTATTCGCGAAGATTCGCTTGCTGAGTCGGATTTAACCGTGTTATTTGAATCGCCGCAAGCACTTAATATGAGGGTTGCAGCGATACACAAGAAAACTAACCATTGATTCAATGTCATCCACGCACCTTAGCTTTATTGTTATCGGCAGGAATACTCCCTGACACTCTAACATTTTTGCCAAAAATTATTCAGATATTTTATGCTCTCCTTTTTTGCATTGTTTAATCGGCATACGGTACAAAATCTTCACCTTGAACGGAAGCAAACTTTATCTCCTTAAACAACAAAAAACCGCGATATTCGCGGTTTTCTTCTTTTAACATTATATTTCATCAGTGTCTGATATATGAAGCATTCAGCTAGCGATAATCCACTTCATAAATTACGATGTTCAATAACCCGTCCCGAAAGGGAATGAATCAAGATTTTTTGATACTTATGTTCAAATTCATTATTTTTCAAACTCACGACATAAATTAATGGCGTTCCGGCAATCGTTGGATGATAGTACATGTCTACCTTGGGATCTTCAACTTGCATACTGCCCGCCTGCGAAGAAGCAAGTGCGATAGCTATCGCTTTCTTTTTAGAAATAGCGGCATACATCGGACGATTAAAAGTTTTTTCCTCTAAATGCGGAGTTAATTTACCTTCAACACGATTGATGACCCCTTGATCATCCATTTGAATAACTAGCTCATCTCCCCATACAGGAGTCTTATACAGAACATGTTGAAGTCGCACTTGTACCGTGTTATCAGGTATTTCTTTTATTTCTGTTATTTGCATATTTATTTTTGGATTCCTCAAACCATATAACGCCTTCGTTTGATTCAAGAACTTATAGGCGATCCATTCAGGTGGATATTTGGACGGTTTTGTTAACTGGCCTGTAATCAGCGATGGGGTATTGGTCTTTGAATGCCAATGTATTGCGAATGTTGCCCCAGCTTCTCTTTTTAATTGCTGCAAAACCCTTTTCTCGGGCTCCGATAAGTCACCGGCAGCACTTACCGTTGTAATGGAAGATGAGAGAATTGCCGCAAAGAACAGAACAGTTATGATTCTCATGTATACCCTCCTATTGATCCAAAGTACTATAGATTATTTTTGGCTAAAGTTGGAAGGGTTATACGAAATCCCGCTTTCATCCCCGCAGAAGACGAAGATTTCATGCCACTGCTGATTTGTTTCGGCATGGTTTTTTCGAATCGAGTATCAAATGCGTGCCTGCAAAATCAAACCAATAGACGGGTCCTCCGTTCATCCGCTCTTCCATCACCGGCAAGCCTAACAAACGGCTATACCATTCCGCTGATCGGCGCAAATCCGTCATGTGCACAAACACACTGGCAACCCGGTTCACGAGCGGGATTTCGGTGGTAGAATAAAAAACGCTTTCATGATTAGCCAACTTGAATCAATTCCTTTTCCGAGATACGAATCGTCAATCCTTCCGGTGACTTTACGTGAAACATGTTCACGCCGTTCTGTTGCCGGCATGGACCGTCCGTTACTCCCATTGTGGATAGCTTCCGGTAAGCCTCGTGAATGTCGGAAGTTTGCAGCGAATAATAAGCTCTGCCTTTCATAGCTTGAATAGCTTGGCGCTGCGGCTTCTCATCCATACAGATCATCGTGACGACGGTTTCGCCTGCTCCAATCACCAGGTCCGCCCCCTGCCCCCAATGGTTATGCAGCTTAAAGCCCAAAACATCGGAATACCAACGGATGGAGCTTTCGAGATCTCTAACAGGAAGAAATACAGCGAGAACCCGGTGGAACATCGGTGGGATCGGTCCCGAGCTGGGAGTGTAAAAAAGCGAATTCGATTTTTCATGACAAATCCCGATTACGTTTCCAAAAGGATCGGTCATTTCGCAAACGTTCATGTAAGGTGTCTGCATCATTTCGGTAATCCGGATTCCCCGGGATTCAAACCACCCGCCGTGAAGATCCTCCCAATGCGTATAGAAATTGAAACAAGGAACATGTCCTTCAGCATCCAAATGAGGCAGCGGTCGAAACGTTTGATTTTCCGCAGACTCCGTCAGCGTCAGCAGGGTTTCGCCTTCATGCACATTTAGGTCGATTTCTTTACTGCCCGTTCTTGCAATTTGGAATTCAAACTCATGAACGTACCACTCCGCCGCCAGCCTGACATCCGGAACCGGTAGAATAACCCTATCGATGCGCATAAATGCATTCAGCCCCGATGGCATGAAAATGACCTCCTCTTAAGCATAGTCTCCTATTACATCTAATTAACGAAACAGATGAACCAAACCATACACCTTCAATCTATATTGTAAAAAATTATTCGGTGACCATCAGAAGATTTCCGTCCGGATCATAAAACGTAAAATAAAACCGGCCATTCCGCGAGCGGATCTCCGCAATACGGCAGCCATTCTCGAACAACCTCAAATAAGCCTCGTAGATCAGCTTGGGATCATGGCGGCGGAATGCCGCAGTGACGGCGGATAACAGCTTGGCGCTCGACCCGCCTTCGTCCGGACGGGCTTTGCGAGCGGCGTCAACCGTACCCTCGGGTTCGCGTAGAGCAAGCAATCGCAGTCGTTTTCGGGCTCTGGAAAGAGCAACCTGCACGGCTCCTTCAGCCATGTTGATGCAATGCCCCGCCTCTTTGGCGGTCATTCCGAATATGTCGCACAAAAGCACGATGACAAATGGTTTGGGCGTCAGTCGGTACATCAGCTCTTCCAGCAGTTCTCGCGTGATGATAGCGTCCGGATCGGCGGGAGGAGCCGAAACCGCGGCTGAATCCAAATCTTCGAAGGATACGGATATTTGCCTATTGCCGGAACGACAGCGGTCGATCCAAAGATTTCGGGCAGTTCGAAACAAATAGGGCTTACTTATGCTAAACCCGGTTGTATGGTCATAGCGATTCAGAACGCGGTACAAGGTCTCCTGCACCAAATCCTCGGCTTCCCACTCCTTGCCGGTCAATGACCGGCAGTATCGCAGCAATTCGGGTCGCAGTTCTATTAACATGCCGGAGAGTTCGTTTGGAAAGGAAGAAAAAGATGTTGTCATCGTCATTAATCCGCTCCAAGAATCAAATTGAATTTTGTTAAGAGATACACTCTATTAAATTGATATGATTTTATCATAGAGGGGCCGCCATAAAAATAGCTGTCGAGACATTCTCGACAGCTTGAGCGTGTTCAACACCGCTCTGAGATTTAAAACAAGCTCTCCAACTCATCAATCAATGAACCGACATAGGCTGCAGCGCTGCGGATCGCATCCGGCTTCGACATGTCCACGCCGGCCAGCTTCATCAAATCGAGCGGGCTCATGGAGCCGCCGGCTTTCAATGCTTCGAGCCAACGATCCACCGCAGGCTGACCTTCTTCTCGAATCAGCTTGGCAACCGCCGTCGAAGCGGAGAGGCCCGCTGCATAAGTATAAGGGTACAAGCTCATGTAGTAATGCGGCTGACGCATCCAGGTTAACTTGGCGTTTTCATCAATCACTACACCCTCTCCCCAGAACGAAGACAGGATGTCTCCCTTCAAGCCGCATAATGTTACTGCCGTAATCGGTACATTTTTCATGGCAAGGTCATAGACCCGGCGCTGAAGCTCCCCTTCGAGCAAATGGGTAACAAAGTTGTGGTAATAAGTGCCAAGCAGTTGGGAGATCACCCAGCGGCGCATTCGCGGATCGTTGGAACGTGCCAACAGATGATCTGCAAGCAGGAGCTCGTTCATCGTTGATGGCGCTTCGATGAAGTACAGTGACGGTCTGTAGTTTGCCAAACGCTGATATTTGTCCGCGAGCATCAGATGACCGGCATGCCCCACTTCATGAGCCAATGTAAAGGCGCCTCTCATGCTGTCAGCCCAACTGATCAAAATATAGGAATGGACTCCCGGTATGGAACTACAGAATGCCCCCGTTCTTTTCCCGGCGTTATCCGCATAATCCACCCAGCGTTTTTTAAAAACATCCGATACAATTTCACCGTATTCCGGACCCAATATGGATAAGGTTTCTTTGATCAGTTCCCCTGCTTCCTGAAAAGTAATGCCAGGACTGAAATCGGGATCAAGCGGAGCTTTCAGATCCGCAAATGTCATCTCGTCCAATTGAAGCACCCGCTTCTTCAGAGACGCATATTTTCGCATATGTGGCGCAAGCTCTTCCTGCAGAATATCCAAAATGTTATTGTACATTTCCGGTGTCACCTGCTGCGGCGTCAAAAGCATATCCGTAACGGAATCATATCCGCGCAGTCGCGATTCAATCACTTGGCGTTTCACTTCGGTGCCGTAGGCTTCAGCAAACGTATTGCGGTATTTGTACAATGTCTCGCTAAAAACCTTAAATGAATTACGGCGCAAGTCGGTGTCCGGAGATTCAACGTATTTGTTCTCATAGAGTGCAAACGAAACCGGAACCTCTTCCCCGCGGCTGTTTTGGGTGGACGGGAAGGTCATATCTGCCAGCTTGCCGCGTTCATAGATACGATAAGGCGCTCCCAAAACTTCGCCAAAGGAAGCAAGAACTTTTTCCGTCTCTGCCGACAGTCTGTGCGGCTTGGTCTGGAGAAGCAAATGGAGACTGCGTTCGAAGACTTGAAGTTCGGGCTGTTCTTTAATGTACCGGTCAATCGTCCCATCTGGAAGCCCGATAATTTCGGATTTGATAAAGGAAAGTGCTGAACTCACCATAGAGGAAAGATCACGCGCTTTTGCAGCATTCATCTGATTCTCAGGATTAATGCTGTCTCCGGATTGATGCAGATAAGCATAGGCTCCTACACGGTTGATTCTGAGTTGCAGCTCTTCCTGCGCGATCAGACAGGCGAGCAGCATATCCGCTCCTTCCCCAAGTCTTCCTTCATACTTCGTGACAGAAGAGATGTCCTCCTGAACGGCGGTCAATTCTTGTTCCCATGCCTCTTGTGTTTCAAAAAGATCCGTTAAGTTCCATGTTGTTTCGGGATCCACTTCCGCCCGGGTCAATATTTTCGGCATCTGCTATGCACCTCTCCCTTGTTATGAATTGAGCAATAAAGTTATACCAATAAATCCCATTGTAGCATAGATTCGTTTATGTTTATCCGCAAAATTTTAACTTTTGGTCGTTTTGTTACCCGTTTCCCTTCAGGTACATCATGCAGTTTGCGATGGGTATCATGCAGCGGTATTTATGAATGAATTACAAGAGCTTGCCGATACTTGCGGAGATTGGCTTGGACAATAATCTTGAACTAATGAAGGCCATCCTTTATGGGATGGCCTATTCGTTGTGTTAACGATAAATAATATCAACTCAGCGCTCTTCTAATCACCTGAGTATAGATATCAGGATAAGACTTGCTTGAGGGGGTGGGAGTAGCTTGAATAACAGTAACCATCCGGTGCTCCGGCAGCACAATGAGTTCCTGTCCGCCATAACCTTTTGCTCCATATCCTTCGGGAGAAATCCACCACAACATCCCGTAACTGCAGCTTCCCGGAGTAGAGACAAAAGACGCTTCATGAAAAGAAGGGGTAATCGCCTGCTTCACAAATTCGGATGAAATGATCCTCTTTCCGATATACAACCCCTGATTAAGGAACAGCTGTCCAATCTTTGCCAAATCTCTTGCGGACAGATCCGTTTGTTCCTCCCCTTTCATCATGGCATGGTAGGAGAACCCGCATGGACTCGATGGCCATTCTCCACTAAGAATTTCAAGCGGTTCATATAAATATTGGTTAACCACATCATAAGCGGTTCCGCCGTAAGCCCGGCCAATGACCGCAGAGAGGAGCATGATATCCCATTCTTTATACTGATATTTCATCCCGGGCACATGCTCCATATCGATATCGGCAATATGCGATATCCAGTCTTTGGTTCTCATCATCTGCACAACCATCGGGCAATGATAATGCACCCCGCCGTTCCAATAGATCCCGGATGACATCGTTAGCAGATGCCGAATGGTGATATGCTTATGATAAGGATGAGTTCCTTTCGCCATTTCGGGTAAGTATGCCGCAACCGGTTCATCGAGGCTTTTGATCCATCCTTGGTCTAATGATATCCCGGCTGCGATGGAGATGATGCTTTTCCAAATGGACATAATCCGGTTTCTGCTATTTGCATTGAATTTGTTATAATATTTCTCCAATACGATTTTGCCGTTTTTGACAACCAGTACGCTGTTTACCAAGCGGTAACGCTTTTGCTTCATATAATGATCCAGCTGTTCTAACACACTTGCATCCATTCCTTCGACTTCCGGCGTTGACTGTTCCCACTCCATGCCGCTCACCATACCTCATTTAAATATTTCCCGATCACGGAATCCGGATGGGAAGCCAACTCCCGCGGATTGCCCTCAGCAATCACAGAACCTCCTTCGCTGCCCCCGCCTGGTCCCATTTCAATGAGATAATCGCAGTTGGCCAGGATGGCCGGGTCATGCTCCGTGACGATGATCGTATTGCCTGCGTCCGCAAGCTCTTTCAGGAGTTCCAATAGACGCTCGGTATCCGAAAAGGAAAGTCCAGTCGTCGGCTCGTCCAAAATATACACGTTTCCGGCACCGCTATGCTTCGCCAGCTCCTTGGCTAATTTGATCCGCTGTGCTTCTCCCCCCGAAATCGTCGGAGTCTGCTGGCCTAATGTAATATATCCCATGCCTACCCTTTCAAGAGTCGACAGGACATTCACGATCATTTTGTCATATGCCACAGAATCCTTACGTCCAAAAAAGGTAACCGCCTCGCTTACGCTCATCGCCATCATGTCTTTAATATTTTTGCCGTCCAGCTTCACGGTCATCGCTTCTTCCACATAACCCGTTCCCCCGCATGCTTCGCACTCCTGCTCAATAAAATTGCCAAAACCGACATGATACTGTGTATAACCATCGCCTTTGCAAGTCGGGCACCCGCCTTCGGAATTTACCGAAAACAAACCGGGAGTGTATCCCCGCTCTTGTGAATCAGGGGTTTTGGCCAGGCTGGCGCGGATCCGATCCATAACTCCTGTATAAGTGGCTGGGCAGGAAGTGCGGCTTCTGCCAATAGGTCTCTGGTCAACAACTATACATTTGCGGACATGTTCAGCACCGGACAGTTCAGCCCTATCATCAATCAATGGCAAACTACCATCATTTTCAAAAACCATTTTGTTTTGGAGCATCTGTTTGAGCTTTGGAACAAGCGTATCCTGAATCAGGCTGGATTTACCGCTGCCGGAAACGCCGGCAATGCCCACGAATAACCCGATAGGAATCGATACCGTAACATCTCGCAAATTATGCAGATTTGCATGCTTTAAGATCAGCATTTTGCTGCGGTCGACCGGCTTATAGCTTTTTTTCGCTGCTAATCTCTTGCTCCCCGCCAGAAAAGGGGCCGTTTTGGACAAGGTACACGACATAAACTCTTGCAGTGTTCCCTGGAAAATACGCTCTCCTCCGTTTCTTCCTGCTTCCGGGCCAAGATCGATGATATAATCCGCCGCTTCCATAAAATGCTTGTCATGCTCAACGGCGACCACCGTATTCCCTCGTTCCACAAGATGGCGGATGATTCGGATCAGCGATTCCTTTTCCGCTTCATGCAGTCCTATAGTTGGCTCGTCAAAAATAAATATAATCGAATCTAGTTCAGCAATAATGAAAGAAGCCAAAAACAAGCGCTGGATTTCTCCACCTGAAAGACTCGGTACTTGCCTTGATAGTGACAAATGATACAGACCGATGTCGACCAAACATTGAAGTTTAGTCACGATCTCCCGTATCAAATGCTGTCCTGATACATTTTGCAGCTGATTTAGTAAAAATGAGAGAAGATCCTTAATGTACATTTGCTCAAGGTCCGTGATCGTTTTGCCGCCTATCCGCGTATGCATTGCTTGTTCGCCAAGACAGCTGCCTCCGCATTTGGGACAGGTGATATGCTCCGCCTTGATTCCCCATAAAATAATTTCTTTATCTTCCGAGTTATGCCGCATGTTCTTACTTGTATAGTGCTTATGCATTTCATGAAAAAAAACGACCGCCCCGACAAATCCGGATTTCCGGCAGCCGTACTTAAACACCGTCAGCTGTTCCTCAGAAAGTGAGCCGATGGCTTGGTCAACATCGATATGATGCAGGTCGCAGAACTTCTTGAAACTGCTCCGGTGATGCCGGTGTTTCATCAAAAAACCATCGAACAGATCCCGGATCGGCATATCCGGCCGAACGATCGCTTCCTCGTCAATCAGATGGTAACGCCCCGTACCCAGACATTTAACGCACATGCCCTTAGGCGAATTCTTCTGGAACATTTCCATCGTCAAAGGGAGATTATCATCGTATTCGCTTTCCCTTTGACCGCAGGATGCAAACAAAACGGCCAGCATATTGCTAATCTTGGTCCGGGTTCCAACCGTGCTTCTTGGATTCGACTGCCGGATGACCCGCTGTTCTACCGCCACGGTTGGAGAAAGGCCGGTAATGCTTTCGAAACCCGGGGATGCCTCGACCATAAACTGCGCTTCCGAAAACAATAAATACCTGCGCTTCCCTTCTTCATATAACGTATCAAAGGCAAGGCTGGATTTTCCGCTTCCCGAAACTCCTGTGATCACCGTGAGTTTGTTGCGGGGAATGCGGATGTCAATATTTTTCAAATTATGGATGTTGGCGCCTTTAATTTCTATGTATTCGCTCATGACTCCCTCCAAAGGGTTGTATCAAGCACATAGGGGCATTCATTGGTCATAATCTTTTCATAAACAATACCCGATCTCCTCCCTTGCCATCATAATCAAGATGTATATCAACGCCATCCACGATTTTATCTCCCTTTTCGATCACAAACCCCATTTTCTTGTGGTAAGCTATCGAGCTCTTATTGACTGGAGAAGTTACGCAGCGGATGTTTTCAACACCCCTAATCTTTACCGCGTTAAAAAAAGTTTCATAAAGTCTTCGACCAACCCCATGCTCACGATACTGCGGGTGCACGCCAACAAAATGAATATAAGCTTCTTTGTTTCGCGATTGGGATATAAAACCAATAAGAAAGCCTATTACTTCTTTGTTATCTTCGACGATATAACTGGTATCTTGAAAATGATCAAAAAACAGCTTCGGTAACATATCAGCCATTTGGCGGCCATTCCACCAATCATTGAGGACCGAAATTATCAGTTTATAGTCCGAAGATTGCACATTCCTTATATTCATCCTAGATCACCTCTTCATTTCATCATTGACCTAATTACGATAAATAAATTTTGCATTTCCCCCCAGCATATAATCGTATTCAAACAATTGAATCGTCCGGTCTCTCAATCTATGTTTAATTGCGGACTGCATGTTAATTAGGCCCTGGGATCCGATATTGTTGAGGGAATTCCCCTGAAAAGTCTCTTGCACAAAATCGGATTCTTTCAAGTGATACTGAAGCCAGCCTTTTTGGGATTCAATCAGTAACTTTTTCTCTTTTGGATTCAGTTTGGCCAGCAGTTTTTTGTAGATTGCATTTAATTCTTTATCCCATAGGTCGGCATATTTTCCCTCTAATTGAATCCCTTTGTGCGTTGAATAATTTGGGGAATCATAAACCTCATCCGCTTCTTTATTATAAGCGCGGTCAATAGGATTGGATTGGATGAGCTTCGTAAATTCATTCGATAAGTCGTACGAGCCATAGCTTTCCCTTGAATCAACATACGAATAATTCTCTTTACTTTCAATCTTATTGTTCTTTGATGCGGTAATGTTCGAATTGGAGGAAACTTTTTTAGTCTGTTGTACTTTATTATGAATTTGCGGTGAAGAAATTTCCGTTGTATCCTCGTTTGCCGTATTTGTGCATCCAACCAGTGCTGTCATGATTAGAGTCGATAACATGATTTTTGTTTTCATCATTTCATTTCTCCCTATCAACTTATAAATTTTCCTTCATAATCGCCTTAAGCCGTTTGATTACCGAGTGAACCGTAAGTCTATGAAAAGTAACCAGCTGCCGTTTATAAATAACCCCAAAAATTCCATACGGAGTCGGGGATAATTCCATTAATTCTTCTTTGCTTTTCAGATCCATGATTTTAACATCAAGACCTAGTTCCTTGGCACCTTCCAAAACATTCTCTGTCGCTATGTCCACGAATGGGCACTGGTTCGTGCGTAATATTGTTAGTTCATTGGATGCTTTCAATCTTTCCTCCCAATCATTTGGAAAAAAAGGAGACGGAGCAGCAGCCTCCAATTTATGTACTAACAGCTCAAATCCATGCGGAGCTTCTTGAATGGTAGAAAAACCATTTTTCAAAAAAATATCTTTGCTTGGGAGCCAGGATGTACCTTGATTAGTAACTACCGCAACACCATATTTATTTTGCTTTCTTGCATCTTCAATGCATTTATTTAGAAGTGCCGTTCCATAACCCTTTCCGGCAATATTTACCCATAAACAATGGATGATCAGGTAATTGTCTGCATAAATCACTCTGGATGAAGTTTCTGAGGCTGTATACTCTATGAATCCGGCTTGCTTTCCATTCTCCAAAAGTTTTATATATTTTAATCCGTATTCCATCTGGTCTTTTAACCAATTGTTTTTATTTTTATATCCATCTGCATGAGGTTTACTCCTTAAGCAATATCCGCTAAGTTCTTCAATATTTTCATGATTCAGCTCAGTCAATTGAATGGTTTGCATGATTCAGGCACTCCTCACTTTAAAAACAATCATATGAATTTAAGGGATTCGTAAAGTGTCTCGTTGAATTGAGTCTGATCCTCTAAATAGTTTTCCGGTGCCGTAGCCTGAATTGCCCCGCTTTTAAAATGATGCTGCCCTTCGTACCATTCCGTTACAATCTTATTGTCTTGAATCACTATTACCGATGATGCTGAAGCGCCATATTTGGCTTGGGCCTCTTTGGTATAAGAAATCAAAGAAGCAAATTTATTGTTAAGAGCGATCGGCCAGTCCAAAAGTTTCATCTCCCTATTTTTTGAATTACAAAAGAGCTTTTACCTAATCCCATATTTGATCTAATTTGTCTGAGTAAAATTCGATAGCTTTCTTATATGACTGAATCCCTGTATCATTGCTTGTTTCAGCTAGCAGCCTTAATAAAATTTCCATAGCATTGTTGTATTCTTTAAGGTTATATTGGGCCATTGCCAATAAGACTTGATATTCTCTTTTTTCCGGAGATTCATTCATTGCCTCTTCTAATATTTCCTTGGATTCTATGTACATGCCTAAAGTGCGATAAGTGCTTCCCAGCCCTAATAATGCGCCTTGTCTTTCTTCTCCTTGCAGCCCTAATTCCAATGATTTTTTGTAAAAAGGGATCGCTTCGCTTTCTTGTCCCATAGCGTCATGCACCCATGCACATTGGTACCAAACGGATGGATTTTGAGGATCCTGTTCAGTCAAAGCCAGCAGCAATGTCTGGGCTTCTTCAAGTTTTCCGGTTTCTCTAAGTTTAATGGCCTTGGCTAATTCGTTCATCGGTCTCATCCTTTTGCGATTTGCATATTTTATTATCTGATAATCTAATAAGTTTATTATTATATACATTCAACCTGGCTTCAAAAGCATCTCTCTTATTTTCAAAATCTTTTGTCCATCTATACATCATTTTCAACATTTCCATATCGGGTTTATAGTTACATTTCTCAATACCAAGATTTTGTTTAATGAACCGGGTAAAAATCCTTATTCTACGCTTCCATAAAGGTGGATCTAGAAAAATGACGGTATCTGCCATATCAAAAAGACATCGGTACGACCCTCTATCTGTTCCTTCAAATATCCATTGCCCCTTACTGTCGATTTCTCTAATAACCGCAACTTGCTCTTCTGGTGTACGTTTATTTCTTCCTTCTGCTGTTTGATGATGCACTATGCTGTCCAGTTCATACCATGGTATATTCATCTTTTTTGATAATTGTCTCGCCAGAGTCGTTTTACCACTAGCTACAATGCCAGTGATGTAGATTTTCTTCATGCCGAGCTTCACCTATCCAATCCGTTCTAATAATCAAGAATAATCCCCCCTATTTCCCTCCTAGAAATTAGAGAGGTTTTGTCCTGTACGAGATACTTGATCTTCTCAGCTTTTATTAACTCTTATTTTATGTCCAAAAAGTTTAAGGCAGCGTCGGTTAATCTTACTTGTTGCACAAATTCATCCTATATACTCCTCCTTCACCAAGAAAATCGTTTCTCGACAATCCTTCTTCTCCAAGTATTATTCGATAATTTGTTATTGTTCCATCATGAGAAATAACAAAAATTCTTTTGTATTTATCTTCGATCCAATCTATAAGTTGCCTTGCATACTCCTCAAATATATCTTGATCAATTTTATTAATTCCGTTTTCCCAGCAATTCAAATTTAGATCAAGAATCATTACGTTCCCATACAAATCCTTGATCTCAACTTTTGAATAGATTTGATCACAATTTAAAAAGGGAGCCCCAGCAGACTGAGGGAACATTCTTGGACCAACAAGCGGAGTAATTATGAAGTTGATATTATCCGTAAGCATCATTGCAGTTTCTATTGTTCTCTTTGTTGGACTTACAAGAATCAAGTCGTCAGCACTAAATGTTATTTGTTCACGTAGTTGATGGACCTGCATTTTACCGTATTCTGTAAGTCCAGGATGCGAAGTATTTAACTGATTTGGATAGTCGAGGAGATGTTCTCCATGCCCATGCCGAATAAATATGAATTCCATTGAAACCACCTCCAAACCAAAATAACTAACATGCCTTTAGGTCTCTTCTTGAGTACCAAAAGCAAAGCCTACAGCTTACATACGATTTTATAAGATGTCAGATCCTTCTTCGTATTCTTACTATGTTGTTTCCATATAATTCTTCTCTTTTAAATATTCCTCAATATCATTTTTGGTTTTCTCAAAATATGTGTTTTCATGCCTTCCATAATTAAAAAAACCATGTTCCATATTTTCATAAATCAGAAATCGAATTTCATTCCCAACTTCCTGCATTTGTTTAATAAAATCTTTATTCTGTTCGTACAGCTCATCTTCTGTCCCACACATCCAAAGCGTGGGTGGCAAACAATGTTTGATATTATGTTTAGGTGAGATCGTTGCTGACATCTGTACTAATTTAGGATAAAGTCTAGTCATAATATCAATTGCATCCATTCCCGCTGCAAAAATAATAAGTTCACTCACGTTATAGTCATTTGTTGCATTTACCTCATCTTCAATCTCAGGGAACATGAATGCAGATATGGTAATATATCCTCCAGCCGATGCACCGCAAACAATAATTCGATTAGGATCTATCCCCAATTCAAGATAATGATCCTTTACCCAACGTATACTTGACTTAACATCGCATATTGCTTGTATCGGTGTAAAATCATTATCAGATCCATTCCGATAATCAACACAAATGCTTACAATTCCTTTGCCCGAAAAGTAATTGGCTTGATGTTGAAATTGAATCGGGGTTATCGGATTTTTTTTAAAACTCCCACCATTAAAAAATAATAAAGCTGGTCGATGCTTCGCTTCTGCATCTCGATCAAAAACATATAAATATAAATCCCTATGTGTCTTCTTATAGACTCTTTCCAAGACTGGAAAATCAAATTTACAATTTTTCATTTATCCTCCCAAAGAATATAAGTTGGCCTCTCGCATTCACAACGCGAGCCAGCCTTGGATAGCTTCTATCTTAGGCTGGCTCGGTGCTCTGAGTATCTTCCATGATTATACATCTAACAGTCAAAGGGTGAAAGCAGGTTTGGTTGTTCGCCTGACTCCACTTCTCTGAGCTTCCACTTCTTTTAAATTACAAAATATATCTCTTAATTACTTCTTCACCCCATATTTGAACTTCAATGTATCTTTCCGGTCCTTGATCCCCCATCTTATTCCAATCTTGCGGAAATCCAAATTCCTCTATAATCTTTCTAATTTCTTTTTTGGTATATACCTGTTTTCGATATGGCTTGTTGTCCGGATATCTCATTGTGGGAAACAAATCCCCATATGTAAAACTAATAGATTCATCAAAAAATTCATTCCATTCAATTGCGAGACTACTAGGTTTTTTATACCAAGTCTTAAGCCAATCACAGGATTCTAAAGTCATGTAGTGAGGAAAAGAATTTGTTGGTTTCCCACCTTTTTCAATGAATTTATTACGGGCGACCTCCTCTAATTCTCTTCTTATCATTAAATAATCATCAGATCTTTTGCTGGCAAAAGTATTTCCTTCGTATTTAATTTGATTTGAAATTTTAGATGCTTCTTCGATTGTTAAACTAGAAAGATTCCTGAACGGTCCCATTTCTTCTTCAAAATAGTGATATAAATAATATGTCATACTTATATTCCTTTTTTTTGGGGATTTGATCTAGAGTTTTCATGTTCAAAACACTTGATATGTTTTAATGTCGTCAGTCACGATAGCGGTGGATTTGGCAGTATCACGTTCCAAAGAAAAATGGGTCTGCAATCGTTTCTTTATCCCATAATCTTATTGCCATTCTATACATAGCTTTCGCATGTATACGATCATGCCATATAAATCTTCGAAGCACTTTTCTTAAAGACCATTCCTCACCATAACTTCCCCTGTATACTGGATTAGCTAAATATCCGTCCATCGATTCAATTGCCTTGAATGCATTCTTTCTATTGTTCGCAATATTACTAATGTTATTTAAAGCTACTTTGATTTCACCAACATAATAACTTGTGACATTGTTCGTGTGCTCATACATCTCTTTTGCAGTTCTGGGAATGGCTCCATAGAATGTCTTTCTTTCATCCAAAGAAGTTATGTCTTTGTTCGGTATCGATTCATACATACACAAAAAATCTTGCGCTGATTTTATTCCGAGTAATTTTAATTTTATGTATTCGTCTTCAGATAAAGGTTCTTTTTCAGTTTCAAAAATAACATCGGAATCAGCATCGCATATTCTTAGACTGCTCTTTTTTTTCTGAACAATTTTATCTCCCAGGTTATAATTAGCAATTTGAATGCCAGCCCATTTACAGTATTTTTTAATTTCTTGCGGAAACTTTGAAAGTGCTTCATCCCGGGTCCGACCCCTTACAAACGCTCCAGGAAAACTGTTGGAATAGATTAAATACCCCTCATCATTAAATTCCATTACGAGATCATTTCTCATAAAGATAAACTTCCTTCTCATTTAGGATCAAAAAAAGGTAGGTTGTCTACTGAAACACCATCAGTCGCTTCTTCGCTACTGCAATGCCTCGAACCCTCTTCTATATAAGTTGAACCAATGATTATGAACGAAGGAGGCAGCCGGTTGAAATGTTCTTTCGATCGCTGCCCGCTCCCAGATTCCTATGATTTGAGCCTATCAATGGTAGAAATCCACTCACAAAGCGAATGCTTACGATGCTAGCTTTCCTGTGGAAAGCATTTAGGCGAACGAAGCATATGCTTCCGAAGCAGCTTTTTTTCAAAAAGCTTTCAGCCTCTCCGTAAATCTTTCTCCCTCTTGCCTATCCCTTTTCATTTTTTTAGTTCAACTTATATAGTTTCCCCCGAAGCGTGATCTTTCGGTTTCAACATCCGGATAATACACTTTCAGTTATCAGATGTCATGTGCCTTCCTTTGCCTAACTTTATAGATGTTTCCACCATATACCTGCACACTCTGGAACAGTCGACCATTGATTAACCGAGATCTTCTCTGCAATATCATCTCCAAAGAAAAAAGCGGTGTTTTCCCTCGCCTCTTCCACACTATTGAATTTATAGTCTGTTCGTATCCATTTCTTATTAAATCCATATTTCTCTTGAAGTGCTTTATAATAGTCGGTTAGAAACTCAGGCGGATTGGGTGATTCGGTACCAGTGCCTAGGGTCTCAATAATCACAATCGTACCAGCCGGCTTTAAAACCCGGTTCATTTCAGAAATAATAATTTCTAAATTTTCTTCCCAATTCATATTGCCCGAATTAGTTAGATAACTAATACTCCATCCGGAAACGACAAGATCAAATGCTTCATCTGATATTGGCAATTGTTTATGATCTGCAATTACAGTCTTCCAATTACGGGCTATTCCTTGTCCCATTAACTTATTATTTAATAGAGCAAGCATAGAAGAAGAAATATCGGTGCAAACCAATGATTTTGCTTCCTTGGCAAGAAAAACTGACAATCTCCCTGATCCTGCCCCCAAATCCAGAATATCCAAGCCGTGAAGTGGCCTTATTTCACCAATAAATTCAGATAAATCTGGTTGTTTACTGATCATAAATTCGTATGCGTCTGCTTGATTTAAATAAATCTGCTCATGAGTAGCCAAAATAATGCTCCTCCTTTTCTGTTGGTTAATGTTTTGCACGTGATTTTTGATAACATTCTTTATACTCACGAACCCGAGAACTTTTTTACCAAAATATTAATCCATTTGATGCAACTCGCCATCCTTGACTTGTATGTTCAAAATCAAGAATCGGGGATCCGTCTATAATGACACCATCAAGTTCATAATGAAATTGGATCTTGACCTTTGCCGTACTTCCATTCTGTTGAATTGTTACATCTTGAATGGAATCTTCTGATTTTGAATTGTATCCTCCATCAAACAACTCGACAAGGACACCTTCTTGATCATTATGTATATTAAATTGTTCTATCATTTCGTCCATATATCGCTGAGTGAAATATGGTTTAAGTTTATTTGTTATATCAGTGCTTGTTGTTGCATCACAAATATAAGAGTAATAATGATCATTTGAATTAATCCCTCCGCATTGATCATGAATCTCTTTTGTGGGATCCAATCGACCGAAAACTACAATAGAAGATAATTGGTTCTCACCTTCAATAGCTAGTCTAACAGCTTCTTCCTTCGTTAATTCATTTACAACAACTTCAGAATTGTTCCCTGTCAATAATGTTTGAAATAACGTTATTAGAATCATTATTAGTGCCTTCAAATTAATCCCCCACGTATTTTTGTATTTTTGTTGTGATGGTTCATATAACGTTGGTGCAATCACAAATCCTTGCTTGGCTTAAGCTTCCAACCGTACAGCACAATGTTCGTCAGCAGGGTTGGAGTCTTGATCAGTGCAAGATTGTCTCTTTGAACTTACTACTTTACTCCCCCCTGGAACCAAGGGCCCTGTTAACCTTCCGAAACTACATATAGATGCTCTTATCTTAGGCTGAGTTATTTGTTGCCTGAGCTTTCTTCCACGATTATACATCTGACAACCAAGAGGTGTAAGCCCTGGTGCGTAAATACACTGTTATATTAAGTTCGGGTATATAAGGTCAACTTGGACTGAAAGATAATTATTCTATCTTTGTTGCTATAATACATGCTTCTCTTTGAGTTAATAATATTTCATTAGCAAACATCTTGGGATGGTTCAACCAATAATCTCTTACTGGATCTGGCCTTCCCTTCCATTCATCTGGCCAATATTCTTCTGGTGTTAAGTCATCAATGAGTAAGAGCCCTCTTGATTCGATAAGGTTATATAGTAATTCTGCTTCTTCTTGTTTTGCACTCTTTACATCAACGAAAACAAGTTTAAAAGGTCCCTTATCGAGGACAGCCTTCCAATCATCACATATGAAGTGTACGTTTGATTGGTCTATCACACCTCTTACATTGTCAATTTGCTCATTACTTATATCAATTGAATATAAATCCACCTCAGATGATAAGGCTGAAATTATCCAAGCTGTACCCACTCCATAACCTGTTCCAATCTCCAATATATTGCCATGAGTAATTTGACCAACTAATGTACATAAAAGTTTTCCAAAATGATCTGTACAAGAATTAATAAAATTATTCTCTTCAGCTAATTTCTTACATAAGATGACCAGATTAGGAATGTATGAGTTTGAGCTATATTTTTCTGCCATTATCTCTAACCCTTTCATAATTTATTTTGATTCAACTTGAGCAGACCGAGAAGCGGCAGAGACTCTGCGTTAATGTGATGTTATCCATGATCAATATGCATCATTAAATCCCCCTAACTAAGTATATTACATGAATTCCCAATTAGGTTTAGGTATTCACGAAACAACCCAGCCTTAGATAGCTCTTATCTTAGACTGGGTCGTTTGTTGTCTGAGCCTCTCCGATTATACATCCGGCAAGCAAGGGTCGATAGCCTTGCAATGTGAATAGGTTGTTAAAGGATATCACTCTTCAAAGTTAATATCTTAAAGAGTAGGACACGTGTAGGGGCTCAGCTTGTACCAATGTTGGCTGAGCCCCGATGGTATAGTCTGGTATGCTTAAGGAAACTAAGTTCGTTGATTCCCCGGTTCCCTACATATAATATATGAATTCCCTGCTCATGCTCGACATCAGCATAAAAAGCGTGCTGCAGAAGCAGCTTAATTGTTTTCTGCTTTGGATCGCTTACTCCATTTCATACGGCTTTAATGACTGTGCCGTAAAGTGGTAAAACGCCATGGCATCCTCCCCATTGGCAAAACCGGCCTGTGCCAGCTTGTCGCTGCCTCCGCCTTTGCCGCGATAATCGGCTAGATGCTGCTTAAAAAAAGCACCGCAGGCAAGTTCGCTCTCTTCTCCTCTGGCGAGGAGCACTTTGTTGTCCGCATTGGACGCGAAGAGTACGATAACGTCAGCTTTGTCGGTGAGCTTGACTGCCAGGTTCTGCATATCCTTCAGCGGCTTATCCGCAAATGAGTGCTTGATCAGGCTGCCCTGACGGTCCGCCAACAGCTTCTCAACTAGGTACGCGTCATTCTCGGCCTTCACGGCGTTCAATTCAGCCTGAAGCTGTTTCTGCTCCTGATCCCATTTCGCAATCCGGTCCATAATCTCTTCCTTTGCGGTATTGAACCTGGCCGACAGGCTGCCGAGAATGTCCATTCCAGTGTTAAATTCTTTTAACGCACGATAGCCGCATTTAAAATAAATACGCGTATGTCCCTTCTGCTTCTCTGCCCTCAACAGTTTGATCATTCCGATCTCACCCGTTGCGGAGACATGTGTGCCGCCGCAGGCGTTGTATTCGATACCTTCGATTTCAACGATCCGGATATCTTCGGTTACCTTCGGCTGCTTCACCAGCGGCAGGACGGCAGCCTGCTCCCGGCTCACAAAGTAATTCGTTACCTTTCGGTTAAGGTAAATCTGATCATTTACTTCCAGCTCCAACATCATCAGCTCGTCCTGAGGCAGATCAGATCGTGCGATATCAATGGTGGCATAATCCTGACCCAGGTGGAAGCTGAGCGTTTCCGCCCGGCATGCCTCCAGACACATGGCTGACAGCAGATGTTGGCCGCTATGATGCTGCATATGGTCGAACCTCCTACCCCAATCCAAACGGCAGCCAACCTCTTCCTTCTCAGGAGAACGCTCGACTTTATGCAGAATTTCTCCTTCTTCCTGAACGACATCGAGAACGGGAATTTTATCGATCCACCCCAGATCACAGGGCTGCCCTCCGCCGTGCGGATAAAAGGCTGTCTCCTCCATTACCAGATATGTTCCGTCCTCCCGCTCCAGTTTGCGTGTGATTCGTGTCTCCCACTCCCGGATATAAGCGGATTCGTAATATAATTTCTTCGTCATCTTCATGTCCTCACTGTTCCAGGTTAAATTTTCTTTAATCTAGCTTACTACAAAACAGTTCCACAGCGCCAAATGCACCTGAATGAAAAAGACCGCCTGCCAGCGATGCGAACAGCACGGTCTTCGTGAACAATGGGTAATACCCAATAGTGTCATTCCTCTTCTCAATATGAATGATAGCTCCTGATGTTGACGACACGTCCCAGCTTAGATAGCTCCTATTTTAGGTTGGATCGCGAAAAATCTCTTTGAAAACAACCGTATGTTACGTAGCAATCACATGCTGCATGTCTTCGCTGCTTTCTAAAAAGCCTGACCGCTCCACATAATACAAATCATAGCTGTGTTGCGTATTATTTATCGATTTATATACTTGCTGTTTTATATCATTTCCTAATTTGACGTACTGTAGTTTTTCTACCGCTTTCTTCGATCGAATATTTTGTTTTCGAACTTTCAAATATATCGTTTCGATATGATGTTCAAGAAACAGTTCGGCAAAAAAAGATTCCTTCGCTCGTTGGTTATAACCTTTTCCAAAATAAGGAGCCCCAATCCATGTGGCCAAGAAGCCCGTTTGATTATCAATATTATATAGATCAATGGTACCGATGGGATGTCCCATCTCATTAAGAATTGTTCTAGAGATACATGTCCCTTGTTCTTCTTCAACGATCAGCTGCTTGGTCATAAATAAATATTCTTCGTAAGATTGGCATTTATAGCGGACATAAGGAAAAACTACAGGATCCATCATTAAGTTATACAGTGAATGGCATTCATGCAAATCACGTTTTTTTATCATTTTAATCGCCACCTAGTCCTTTTGATTTGCGACATCAAACATTTTAAGTATATAAAAGGACTTGGGGGATTATATGAATTCTACATTTTCTTAGTGTAAAATGCATCTTTGAAACTAAAAGTTTGATTCACTTATTTCTTGCCAAATTCACCGATCATGTAATCCTTTTCCATCGAGAATTTGCCGAATACATTTTTCAACCCTCGACTCCCGAGCTTTGGATTGCTTAGGTGCAGAAAAATATATAGCGTATGCTCTTTGCCGCCCCGGCGTCAATGCGTAAAAGGCTGTTTTCAAGGCAGGATTTTCATCTAATTTATCTTGAAATTCTTCAGGAATATCGAGTTCTGTATTTTTGATTTCTACTTTCAAACCGGCTTTTTCCACTTCAATGGCTTCATCAATATAGGCTCTTAATACGGGTTCCATCTGAACGATTTCTTCGGTATTGTTAAACCGAATCTGGCGTCCTACTTTCGTATTCTCCCCCGTTTTGACTAGAATGCCATGGGGATCAGTCAACAAAGCACCTTTGAAAAACAGAAGCGCAAAATATTCTTTAAATCCTTGTATGATCACGATGTTACTATCCTGGAACGTGTAACAAGGTTTACCCCATTTCAATTCTTCGGTCAGCTGACAGTCAAGCAGGATCGTTCTCAATTTCTCCATTTCTTCATGCCACTTTGTGGCTCTACCTACAACTGCGTCAACCTTGGGATTCATTTTATTACTCACTGTCATGTTAGTTCTCCTAATTGTTTGATATCGTGATGACTAAGTGTACATAAATAATTGTTTACAGAAAATCGTTTTATGAATTGCGTCTGCCTTCAATTAGTTATCTTTAAATTCAGCTGTTCATACAGTTCTTCCATTCTCTCACTTGCAATTACATAAATTTCTTTATTCTTTAATATTATTTCGATGCCCTTGTTCCCTTTAACCATTAAGCCTACTTTCTGTCCATTAAATCTTAAGCCCCAGCCGCCAAATTCTAGTAGGGGGTTAATTGATACAACTTTACAACTTCCAATTTCATCCAACCTAATTTTCTTTTTATAAAAAGGCAATAAACCTATAAGTAATCTTTCACTATTTAATTCAATTTTATATTTGATCGAGTAAAATGCTGCCGGAAAAATAATTCCGAATATAACCCACAATATCAGTAGTGTAATATCATTGGCTGGTTTTGAACCAAAAGGTTTTCCCATAATGATCTGAGTAAAGGCGCCAACCCACATGAGGATAGAAATTGGTGCTATGATCAGCCATATCCAGTAGCTGAATCTTTTAACTTCTTTATAAGTTATAAATACATCATCTGACTTAACCACGAAATATGCTCCTTTTTATTAATCTTGCAGATGATTTCACCTAACGTTATTGTATTCATGACGTCCTACGACTTAAGGCGATGAAGTTTCTTTAAATCTGTCCTGATATGTCCGGATGAATACTCTTCCCTGTAACTGAGCTGTATCTCCGAATCCCGCTTCTAACTCTGCCGGACCGTGGACCAAATTTAAACTATCCTCTCTGAAATCCACCCTCTGAGTGAATGATTTGTCCTGTGACCCATTCAGCTTCTTCACTTGCAAGGAAAGAAATTAATTTCGCCGCATCTTGAGGTAATCCAACTCTTCCCTTTGGAGATTTAGTCAAAATATGAGCTTTGATCTCATCATTCATCCAACCCGTATCCGTTGGACCAGGATTCACCGCGTTTACAGTAATACCTTTAGATGCGACTTCAGCGGATAGTGTTAATGTAAAGGCATCAACTGCACCTTTGGTGGAGGCATAAGCAATATTCCCCGCCATCGGCCCAAGTGATTGTCCCGACGTTAGATTTATTATTCTGCCTCCCCTAGAGCGGTCAAAACGACGGGCAAATTCTGCACTTAATAACATCGTTCCCTGGATATTAATTTGATAATGTTTAGTAAGTATCTCAGCCGATAAATCTTCATAACTGACATCAATAGAATAGGTCGCATTATTGATTAAAATAGAAGGCTTCCCAAGCCTTTCTTCAACCGAATTCATCAAATTAACAGGTGAATTTGAGTCTGAAAGGTCAATTTCCAGCTTCTCACAACGTACTCCGTATTTTTGTATCATTTCTTGTAAAATAGCGGGTTCATCCGTGTTCATACCCCATGGCATTTCCATATCGTATGCGCTCCAATAAGTAAAAAATACATCAACACCTTTACATGCAAGTTCTTTACATATCGCTGCCCCAATACCATTGAGCCTTGACGCTCCAGTTACTATAGCTATTTTATTGTTACTAGACAATTCTGTCATCTATATACACACTCCTTAAAAATAAACACAATTAAATTCTTGAACGAAGTAAAGAAAGAAGCTCTTCATATATACCAGGATTTGCACAAACCATTTCTTCTCCGTATAATTCAGGCGGATAACCCGTAGGTACTATTCCGACATGGCCAGTCATTGCTCCAGCTTCACGCGCGATGAGACCTGCTGCTGCGACATCCCATGGAGCTAGACTTTCTGTATGTGCGTCTAGATGTCCGGATGCTACATAACAGATATCTACTGTTGGAGCAGCGAAACGACGGATGTCCCTACAGTGTGTAGTTAAGAGATTGACTCTGGCAAGAGCCGAATGTACTTTTGCTTTATCGTGCGGGAAACCAGTACCGATTATCGAATCTGACAAGGAGCCGATTCGAGGAACCTGAAGCTTTACACCATTACATAAAGCTCCTTCTCCTCGAATGCCTACATAGGTAACACCCAAATTTGGAGCATGCACAACCCCTGCCCAAACTATGCCATCAACGGCTATGGCCACGGAAATAGCAAAATGAGGAAGTCGATGTGCATAGTTTACCGTTCCGTCCAAAGGATCAATAATCCAAAGAGGACCTTCGAAGAGATCTTCAGTCAAAACTCCATCGGTGGTTTCTTCCGAAAGAATACCATGATCCGGATAAGCGCTAGTAATTGCCTCACGAATAATCTGGTCAGAGGCAAAATCTGCCGAAGTTACAAGTTCTCCGGCGTTTTTATATGTAACTTCTATATGAGACTCTGTTTGTAGTTCGGTGATTTTTTTTCCGGCTAAGCGAACTGCCTTATCTGCGAAATTTGCCCATTCAAGTGCTTTATCTTTCATTCGTTCATTACCCCTCCCTATTTTATTTATGCCTCTCTTACAAGCAATCATTGATTTTCCTATAGCGTCCCCGCATCTATGACGCGCCCCAACCTTAGATAGCACTGTCTTAGGTCGGGGCTTGTGTTAGCCCCATGTCCACATTCAATTTCTCTAAATTAAGTCTGTATTGTATAAGTTGGTTGTCTATTCCTAAGTATTCTTCACTACCAATTCTACTAACCTCTTTGAATCCTATTTTCTCGAGCATTTTTCTGGATCTAATATTCGATTCGTGTGTTTCTGCGTCAAAAACAGTAATCCCTAAATTCTTTGAAGCGTAGTCTATCATAGAGTTGGCTGAATGAAATCCAAGTCCCTTTCCCCACAACGTACTCTCACCAATTGCAATCCCTAACTCAGCAGAATTACCTTTAATACAGGCCAGGTCAGCATATCCAATTAACTTCTCGTTGAATTCTATTCCCATTCGAATAAAATCTTCAGACATATTATTTACGCAATTCAGCCACCATTTATATAATTCACTGGGGCTTCTATTTTTCTCCCATCCATTTGCTGAACAAAAAGAGTCATCCTTGCTCCAAATTAGGACATCGTTATAATCATCTTCAGTTAATTGTCTTAGTTTAATTGAGGCTGGAATGTTATTTGTTTCCACCTAGTTTCACCTAACTTTCTACAGTTACAAGCTCTAATTTATTACGTTTTCATATGTGTCGGGATTTTCTTGGATTTTCTCAGCCAATCCCCAAATAACGAAGGGCGGCCGCGATGCGGTTAGGTAGAGGGATGTTTCCGGCTGATTGCGCTTCCAAATTGATTAATCTAGTTTCCCTTTACATTCCATACAGACTCTAGTTCAATGTTCAAAGTACAATTATTCATATCATTCATCATAAATATTTCACCTTCTGAAACCACTGTTCCTATTTTGTACATCCGATAAAAAGCTTTGTTTTCCCTTATTTCGACAATCAGCCTATCTATAGAATCTAAATCAAAATGTTTTTTATTTTCTTCCAATTCTCCGAACCGAATCACTAATGATTCATACGTCCCATATTGTTGAGTATGTTTAAATATTTCATCATGAATATCATCCATAAATTTGTTATAACTTTCCCTATCTCTCCATATTCCAAAAATGTGAGCCTTCAGAAAACTGTTTGTGCGTTCCCAACCCCCAAATTGTGCAACCAAACCAGAAACATGAGAAAGTAATTCCCACCTAGATTGACTGGTCGAAAAAACGTCTTCTTTTGCTTTATCCACATTGCATTCTACCCATTTGAAATACATGTGTCACCTCAAATAAACTTTGATCTGCAACTATTTCTTCTAACTCTTATTCTAGGAATCTCGCAATATTTCCTTTATCCGGAGAAACTTACAAGACATTCACAATACCCATCTAATATTGACAGAATATAGTTCGTGGAATTATAATCCATACTAATCCATGTATATTACTGAGATTTAGAATTTTACATAAACGCCAACTCACACGGAAAAGGAGCGTAATCATATGCCAAATGTTCAAACTTTCAAAGCCACTGCAAATGAAAATGCTGAATCCGTAACCAAATAAAAAGCGGGCTGCAAAAGTTATATAAAACTAATTTTGCAGCCCTATCATTTCATTTTGCTTAGTCATTTATCGTTTTCCGACAAGGAATCCCCTTAATCTCTTGCCTCCCAAGGGAGTTTCGTATCGCCCCACAATTCGAAGGACCAATCAACATCCTTGAATACTTTATTAACGACCGTACGTGTTAAAGTCAACTTGGAGGGAACATGGTCCATTCCGCGAATGTAAAACTCTGAATCGTGAATGATGGTCATGTTTCCGGCTGACGCTGGATTATAGCTCATCGACTGAATCGATACGGGGTATTCCTGCCCTTTTTCATCAACAGCTACCCACGTTTCATTTTCGACTTGATTTGCATATATTCCATCTGACTTCAGAGTTAATTCTTTGGTGCCTGGGGAATTTGATGCCTTAAGCTCATAGCCCGAGAATATCACCTTGTCACCCTCTCCTATAAAGACCGCCGGTTCTGTTATCAGCTGAGAAGGTTTAATGACAACGGAATCCTTTTTATTAATCGGTAAAGAGTATCCGTCGAGTACAAAACGAATGTCCTTGCTTTCCGGCGACATAACGAGGGGCTGAATCAAATCGGTAAAATTCTTCTCTTTGGTGCCCTCATTCATTTCTGCTGCTTTTATTAACGGCTCAATCGCCCCCGTTTTACCAAAGTCAAATTCCTCCTTCTCCCCTTGCGCATTCATCGTTTCCAAATGATAAAAGATACCTATTTGCTTACCGGACGGATCCGCAGCAAGTTTGGATAGCTTGTCATCCATTGAAGCAGCGTAATCGAGCCTGATCCCGTTTGGCGTTCGGATTACGTTTTTGGCTGTGATCGACAGACCATCCGGTGAAGTATATTGCTGATTCACATTTTTTTCAACGGACCATTTTTTCGCTTCCCGCATATCAAGATCGAATTGAAAATGCCAATTGACCTTCATAGGTTCTCGGGTCGGATTCTTCTCTGTAAAAATTTCAATTTGATCTATGTCACTTCTTACAACGATGGTGTCAGGCACAGGTCCTGTGAATAAATACGTATATTCTTGTATCCCTGGATAGGAGTTTCCCAAAGCATTTACTCTTCGGGCCACTTCATTCCCCTGAAAGTCCGTAATATGGAAGTCATCACCTTCCCGCAAGGGCGACTGCAATCTGCTTCCGTCCGGAGCCGTCTGCCGCGTCGAAATCACGATCCGCGAACGGTCGAAAAGCACATTCTCAATTTGAAATGTATAACCTTTGTCCTCAACTTTAATGCCCGGAGTGTCTATCAACCCAAGCGGTTTCGATATATTATAGTCGTTGTACCAAACCCAATCCTCCATTCCAGGCGGATTCTTTTCTTCAGCTGTCTTCGGCTTTGGTTGAAACACACTCATAGCCTGATCCTGGAACTGAGTCTGCCATATCGCCGAAACTCCCGCCAAGATGATTACTGCCGCGGTTGTCCCCGCAATCCATCCCCTTATTCTGCGCTTGCTTCGTGCTGCTGTAATATGATCAAATATCTGCGCTTCATCCGTGCCGCGTACCATCTCGACGTTCTCCAGTTTCTGCATGACCTGGCTTGTGAAATCGGCATCCGGGCCTTCAGCGAATAAGACATCGCTCCAAGTCTGTTCTTCTTGATCAGAAAAAGATTTCATATGCCAACTCTCCTTTGTTTTCCAACTCTTTCTTCAGACGCCGCTTGCCGCGATGCAGCGCATTCCGGACTTGTCCCATGCTGAATCCGGTTATTTTTATAATCTCCTCATAAGATAATTCATTTGTATACTTGAGAAGCAGGACCAATCGGTAGTTTTCAGGCAAACATTTTAAATGACGATAAATATCCCGCTTCATTTCTTTTTCCAAAACACTCTGCTCCGGTGTAATTCCTTTATCCGTTTCTTCCATTCCTTCCACTACATCAACCGGGATAGGCCTGCGTTTTCGCAAAAAATCTTTTGTTACATTAACTGCTATAGTGTATACCCAAGCGCTTAAGCTGCTTCCCTCCTGGTAACGGGGGAGAAACCTGTACATACGTATGAATGTTTCCTGCGCTAAATCCTGTGCATCCTGATGATCGGCCCCCATCCCGCGGATCACTCCATAGACCTTATGTTTATAACGATCTACGAGCGCGGAAAACAACTGCTTATCATGATCGATGATGCGCCGGATCAAATCCGCCTCTTGTTGTGAATCCATACTTTTCCTCCTGACTTGTTGTTCATCTCAATCTAATAACTCCACAAGTCTCTTATACTTCTCACTTTGCGTTAATTATTTTTGGATTTTAGTATACGGAAGCGATCCGGAAGCCTAATTGATGCGCTTCATTAACTTCCAGCTCAAAGCAGACCAAACGGTATTGTTATATCGGCAGTTAACCTGCTTTTAGTAATGCCTTGAAGTATTTCGTAATCCGGTCAAAGAAAAATGCATCCAAATTTTAGAGTATCTTAAAGATTAATTAAGGTTCCTTTCAGGTTGGCTGTTTACAATATGACTAGGCTGAAACCCTTACCTCCCGTAACGATCGCATATGACAAGCACTAAAAATTAGGAAAAGAGGATTTTAACCATGAACATAAAGCGAGTGATGATTGTCGGAACGATGGTAGTTATTATGTCTTTCGGAAGCACCGCGTTAAGCGGCTCCATCACAAGCGCAAGTCCTGCAACAAAGTTTTCTTCGACTGGCATTGCAGACAAAGATAAAGATGATCTGTTGGAAGCACTTAATCAATCGTCCGATGAGGAATTATATGAATCCTTGTATGAAGGCAAGTCCCTGAATGACATTGCGTCCGAACAGGGCGGAAACATCGCGAGTGTCATCCAAATCCAGATGGCTCAGCTTACGCAGCAGTTGGATGAACGTCTGCGCAGTGGCAACATTACCGCTGAACAGTATGCCGCACATAAGGAGGAACTCAGAGAAATCGTTGAACAGAGCGTCTTCACTTCCTTCGGTTAACAGAAGGTACATAAAGACGAAAACCTTTCATATTAGAAACTGTATGTTCAAACTCTCATCAAAAGGATAGAAAAAGGACTTTCCCTGCATTCGTATGCATCTTGGCCAATCGGCCTGACCCGGGGAGAGTCCTTTTTGATGTAAATGCTTCTTCTAATCTAGACTAAAAGTCCATGCCAAGCCGGTTTCCAAACGGATCTTCAAATATTCCGCTGCTCATCCATGTTTTGCTCTGATACGGACTGAGTAATCGGATTGTTAATAGGTATTAACTATAACATCTATATTTTATATATATTTTATTAATAAGATCAAATGAAGGATAATGGTCGTAATACCGATAACGGGAGTGATGATGATGAGTTCGATCAATCAATGGCAGCCGGAAGTTTATGACCAAAAGCTTGGATTCGTTTCGGAGTATGGCAAAGAGATCGTTACGTTACTTAATCCTCAAAAGAATGAGCTAATATTGGATCTTGGCTGCGGTACGGGTGACCTTACCTATGAAATTTCCTTATCGGGTGCCAAGGTCCATGGTGTGGACGCATCCGCGGATATGATCCGCAAAGCACAAGATAAATACCCTTCCCTTCATTTCGATATTGCAGATGGGCAGCAGTTTCATACCGAAGTGCTTTATGATGCCGTATTTTCGAATGCTGCGCTTCATTGGATGAAGGATGCTAATGGGGTGATCCAGAGTGTATGTCATGCGTTAAGGCCCGGGGGGCGATTTGTTGCGGAGTTCGGAGGAAAAGATAATGTAAAAACGATTGTTGACGCTATGATCGATGTACTTACAGAGGAATATGGGATCGACGCCGCAGCGCGAAACCCATGGTATTTTCCAAGTATCGGCGAATACTGCGCGCTGCTTGAACGCCAGGGATTCACGGTGCGTCTGGCCCATTATTTCGACAGACCCACGAAACTTCAGGACGGCGAACAAGGTCTGCTCAGTTGGTTGGCTCAATTCGGGGATGATTTTTTTCAGGGATTTACAGCCGGAGAAATCAGTCATATCTGCCGTATCGTGAGCCGGAGGGTTAATTCAAAGCTATGGCATGATGATGCTGTATATGCCGACTACAAGCGAATTCGCGTTATTGCCGAGAAACCCATCCACGCGACATAGAGGATTTCCCCAAGTTTCCTCGAATACATGAAAATATACGTTTAAATAGCCGCCCCGCTCATGGGACGGCTTCGCAATTTCTATTTTGACGATCGCTTGGAAGGATGAATCGTATCGATGAACAGCAGGCCGTCATATTGATCGCGGATGATCATTTTTTCCTCCAACTTCCCCCATGCTTTAGCGATTCTGGGTGTAAACATCCATGACGTTGACGGTTCCAACTTGGCCCCGCTCAAGTCGATGAATTGGAACGGATGTCCCCCCGCCTTTAAAATATCCTCCATGCTGCCTGTTTGGTGAGGTAAAGAAACGGACTCGACTTTTTGATTGTTCAAATTGGAGCTTCCCTGATATGCATATAACCCGATGACGTAATGTTCTTTTTTCAGCGAAAACGGCAGCATCTCCCCCATCGTCGGATAAGGATGATTGTTAAAATCAAAACCGTCATGTTCGGTAATCATCGTGGAGTTATGTTTCCGCACATGGTAATTATGTCCCCAAAAGATGATTTTTTTATCCGGATATAAACGTTCGGCGAGCCAAGCCGCATTATTGGCCATCTGCTGATCACGAATATAACTGGCTTCTTTGATTTGATTTTCCGGTTCTATCTGAGCAAACAGCTTTACCATATGTATTATATACGTATCCACCATATCGATCCGGTTCTGCAGGACGCGTTCGAGCGACGGAACCAATTCCGGATTCGCCGGGTAGGCTTGCTGCAGCTTCGTTTCATTTTCTTTAACGAATTGCTGGATCAAGCGATATTTTTCGATTAGCTGCGTTTGTTCGCGGTTGAATTGCTTCAGATCAGTGTACGAGTGCATTTTTACATACCAGCGTTCCGCTTCTCCAAAATCTGCGGCCTTCCCTTGATCTATACTTGAAAACCATTTCTCTACGAAGGTTATAAACGAATTGGATGTCCCCTGCACATCCACTCCGGTTAAAATCAGCGGATGCTTTGATTTGCTTTGCTCAGCTATATATTCGAATAGCGGCAAATTTTCCTGTACATGCCATACGCCAAAAATCGATTTTTCCATTGTATCTTGCGGTTTATCATGATTAATTTGCGCATACGCAGTAGATGCATCCGCCAAATTGGATTCAAAGGCCAGTACACTGTACCCCATTTGTTCATGCAAAAATTTCACCAAACGCACCTTGGCCAAATTATATTCCGATGCGCCATGCGATGCTTCGCCAAGACTGATCATCCGCTTATCCTTCAGAAGGGACTTAAGAAATTGCAAATCAGGATAGGAATCCGCTGAGCTGTTCCGATTGCCGGTCAACTCCGGTTTTGCGGCGATGGCAATGGCCTTCGCATTTTTCTTGACCCACTGCTTCCACAAGTCGATGTTTCCTTGGTCCGTTACAGATGCTTTATTACTGTTACCGGTGTTGCTCCCTGCAGCCCCCGCAACCCCTGACAATAATGAGGATACAATAACCAGTGCAGCTGCACTCATCACAAATTTCCTTTTCCAACCGATCATTTGATTCACCTTCCATGAATGTCTTGTTATCTTCATAGTTTCAGCATACTAGGTGAACTTTAATATGTGGGGAGATTTCGTTTAAAGTTTGTTTAAAGTTTATTTTGAAAATGTAATTAAGTTGGTGAAGCAGCAAAAAGCCGCCGAGGTACTTAGCGGCAGCTTAGTAATTAAACTTGATAATTTAGACTATCCCTCAAACTCACCCGGAAGATTCGCAATAAAACCAAAGTGGTGTGCAAGGATTTCGACAATACGCCTTGATGCTTGTCCGTCCCCAAAGGGATTACCTGCATTTGCCATCCTATTGTATAAACTTGAATCATTAAGAAGCCGAGCGGTTATGTCATAAATAGAAGACTCCTCCGTTCCCGCTAAATATACAGCATTAGCCGTAACAGCCTCCGGTCTTTCCGTCGTATCGCGCATCAACACAAGCGGCTTTTTAAAAACCGGAGTTTCTTCCTGAAGACCGCCAGAGTCGCTTAAGATAAGATGGGATCGCGAAATCAGGTTAATCATGTCAGGGTATTCAATCGGATCAAGCAAATGTATTCTGTCATGACCTGAAAGCTTTTTGAATGCAATCTCACGCACAGTTGGGCTTAAATGAACCGGGTAAATGACGGAGACATCGGGGTGCTCATCGGCAATGCGCCGTATGGCAGCAAACATTTTTTCCATTGGCAATCCATAATTTTCTCTGCGGTGTGCTGTTACCGTGATGATTTTCCCTTCATGTTGGATCAAGCTGTTCAGTTTCGTTTCATTAAATTCGTAGTCCGGCTTGCTGGTGTATATGGCAGCATCTACGGCAGTTTGCCCTGTGATAAAGATATGTTCGCTATTATAGCCTTCTTTGATTAGATTATCCTTGCCTACTGATGTAGGTGCGAATAATAAATCGGTTACGACATCAACGAATGAATGCTTCAGGTAAATTAGCCGTCCTACTAAAATAACCCCACAAAGAGTATCGGAAAGAAGTCCGGCGCCTCTTACAGAGGGGCGCTTTTGCCAAGCAAAAGTACTGAGTGACGTGTAGCCTTTGAAGCTTATTCCGATTACTTTGCTGGGACCCCGGAAGTTTATACTGATATGTTAAAAAAAGCCGCGGTACACGCAGCTTCTAATGTCTATTCGAATCAAAGTTCATCCGCGATCCCAAGCAGCGCAATCCCGATAATTACTAGGACAATCACCGCATACTGCGTCCTGGTTAGTCTCTCTTTGAGGAAAATACGGGATAAGATCACCGAAAAGATACTGTAGGAAGCAATCAGAGGCGCTGCTATAATGGCGTTGCTGAACATCGCAAATACGTAGAAAAACTGTCCGATCGTCTCGCAAACCGCAGCATACCCTTTGACGCGTTCTTTGAAGAGATGAAACGACTGTTTTTTGACGAATTTCAGGTATGTATATGCCAGCACGGCACACAAGAAAAAGGTGAATTCATATGCGAGCAGGGCCGAATCTTGGCTGATCAGCTTAAGCTCATCCAAATAAATCCCATCGGCAAAAGTCCCAAGCCCATCAATGATGCAGTACAAAATCGGAAACATGATCGCCATCATGCCGATTTGATATTTTTTATCGATTTGTTCGGAACTCGCTTTTAGGGCTCGTTGTTCAGCAGCTTTCTCCAGGATGGCGATTCCAATCACGCCCAAAGTGATAATCGTCACGCCCAACACTTCAACGACGCCAAGTTTATGGGTGAAAAATATGAACAACAGGATCGACGTCACTGCTCCGGAGGAATTTTGCACAGGCGAAGCGATGGATAATTCCATATACCTTAAACCTATATATCCGATCGTCATCGATAAAATATAAAGTGCGGATACGGGCGAATAACGCAATAAATCGATAGGATCGAAGCTTATTCCTTTGACGAGCATATAAACCGTGGCATGAATCCCCATTACCAGACCTACCATAATGACGATTTTAATATGGCTGAACCTGTCGTCGCTGTCGCTGCCTTTTTTGTAAAATAGATCCGCACCTCCCCAAGCAAAAGCGGTCAGTAAAGCAAACATAAACCACATGTCAGTACTCCTTGCTGAAATTTATTGCCTAAAGCTTTATTATTATAGGCGATGCAAGATACTGGATGTCAACCACAGGATTCATTGCATGTAGGATTAAATTGCGTCATCAAGCATGAATATGAACAAAAAAAACAGCGGCCCTCATCCCTTCAATCCGTCATATCCGACCCGCCTACAACCCCGTTTTCCATAAAACAAGTGATGCCAATGCAAAAAAATGACCTCTTATGTAACGTAACAGAAGTCATTTTTATAACTCAGCATTATTTTAGGAACGATCTATCGACCAAGGTCCTACAGCGAAATCAAATCACGAGACAGCTTGTTCAGCCGCTCGCAGCCGTTATCCGTAACAAGCACCATATCTTCGATCATAATGGCGCCAATGCCATAGCCGTAATATGGCGTCTCCAAACAGATAACCATCCCCGGATGAAAAACGCCCTCCTCCGATGGGCTCAAGAACGGGGCTTCTTCGGCCGCGAGACTCAAACCTGCGCTATGTCCCAGATGACCGCGGTTGTAATTGGGAAGGCCTGAGCTGCGGATCACATGCATGGCTTCGTCAAATGCTCGCTTCATCGGCTGGCCCGGTTCGATGAGTTCCAATAATCGGTCATGTCCGGCCCGCAGTGCGCCGTAAATACGCTTCACCGTGTCAGAGGGAGATCCAAGCACGAAAGTGCGGGCGATATCCGAACCGTAACCGGCAACATCGACGCCGACATCGAATTTGATCAAGTCGCCGGGTTCCCCCGGACGAGTATCAAAAATATGCGCCGGAGCGAAATTTCCACCGACGGAAATCATGTGGAACCGGGATGGTGCCCCATCCGCATGGGTCAGCAAAGCAAGCCGGAAAGCGTCGGCAATCTCGGCCGCCGAGCTGCCGGTACGGATTCCCTTGATCGTTTCGGCGATGCCGATTTCGGCAAAAGCACAGCTTTGGCGCAGCTGATCGATTTCCCAAGGCGTCTTGCGCGCCCGCAGCTCAGTCAGAACCAAGCCGGCTTCCGTCAGTTCAAGTCCCGGAACGGCTTCACGCAGCGCATTTACGGCAGGGCACCTCATGGAGCTTAGCTCCACGGCTACCTTGCCGCTGGTAATTCCATGCTCAGCCAGAACCTCGCTCAGCAGCCCGAACATCTCATGGATTTGATGTTTATCAGGCCGTTTGCCTTCGTATCTCGCGCCTCGGAGTCCGAACGGATCGTCAACGTCGACCCAGGTCGGGTACGTTCGCAGCTCGCATCCGGGCAAATCTGCCGATATGCCCGCAGCCTCGAATTCATTCATGATGATCACCGTGCTGCGGGATGGATCTCGAAACATGACCGCAAGGGCAACCTCACTCATGCGCAATGTATACATAAACGTACTCGGGTGCCCAGACAAGTAATAGAAATTTTCGCAGCTTGATGCCACGATCGCTTCTATGTTCTCCCGCTCCATGATCATTCGGGCACGTTCCGCAACATTTTTCAAATGCTTCTTCTTATCGTAAACCATTTTGTCAACTCCTTCGAAGCGCATTTGCTATTCCGCTTCCGGTTCGCTCGCGAGCTGCCGCAAAAATTTGCGGGCCCGTTCCGTCTGCGGCTGATCGAAAAACCGCTCCGGCGAACTTTCTTCCTGAATTTTTCCTTCGCTCATAAAAATAACCCGATTCGCCACTTCACGCGCGAATTTCATTTCATGGGTGACGATGATCATCGTCATCCCTTCCCTGGCCAACTTCTTCATGACCGCAAGCACTTCTCCCGTCAGTTCGGGATCCAGCGCCGATGTGGGTTCGTCGAACAGCATGATTTGCGGCTGCATGGCGAGAGCCCGGGCAATCGCGACCCGCTGCTGCTGGCCGCCGGATAACCGGGAGGGGTATTCATCCTTTTTATTCAGCAGCCCGACTTTGGTGAGAAGCGATTCTCCGATTTCGACTGCCTCGGCTTTATTCATATTTTTCACCATCATCGGCGCCATAGTGACGTTCTCCAGTACGGTCATATGGGGAAATAAATTAAACGACTGGAACACCATGCCGGTTAAGGTCCGTACTCGCCGCACCGCCGCCTTTTTGGCTGCCTCGCTCATCGAAGCGTCCCAAGAGGCATCCCCAATCCGGATCGATCCTGCATCCGGGACCTCCAGCCCGTTTAAGCAGCGCAGCAGCGTGCTTTTGCCGGAACCGCTCGGTCCGACCAGAACCAGGATTTCACCGGAATCGATATGCAGGTTGATATCGCTGAATACAGTTAGTTCACCGAAACTTTTGCCGAGATTGTTTACCTCAATCATGTATATCACACGTCCTTAATATGCTTTTGCTAAACGGGCCTCGATACGGTTCAGAATGAAAGAGAAAGACACGCTCATGACCCAGTACATCAGAGCAATAGCCACAAAAAAAGGCATGGCGACATAATATTGGGCAACGAGCAGTTGTGCGGAGCGCAGCAGTTCGGTTACGGTAACGATGGATACAAGCGACGTCTCCTTCAGCATCCCGATGAACGTATTGCCCATCGGCGGGATCGCAACGCGGGCCGCCTGCGGCAGCACAACCCGGCGCATCGTTTGCCATGGCGTCAAGCCCAGGGAAAAAGCAGCCTCTGACTGTCCATTAGGCACTGATAAAATGGCACCGCGGAACGTCTCGGACAAATACGCCCCGACGTTAATGCTTAGTGAAATGAAGGCCGCCGTGAGCGGTCCAAGCGTTATTCCGAAATCAGGCAGTCCGTAATAGACAATGAAAATTTGCACCAGAATTGGCGTACCCCGAATCAGAGAGACGTAACCTTTAGCCAGATTGCGAACGAGCACATTTCCTTTTAAACGGGCGATCGCAACGATGATTCCGATAATGAGTCCGAAAAACATGGGAACCACCGTAAGCAGCAGTGTGTAATACGCACCCGTCAAAAGAAATTGGAAGTTCTTGAAAACCAGTTCCATTGCCAGAATCCTCCCGCCTCTTACTCTTTAGATGTTAGGATCGACATCAAACCATTTATGGAAAATCTCTTTGAATGTGCCGTCGGTTTTCATCTCGTCGAGCGCTTTATTGATGGCATCCAGCAGTTCAGGGTTATTTTTGCGAATTGCGATGCCGGCAAAATCTTCTTTAATCGGCTCTCCGACCGCCTTTACCGTAAAGTGATTTTTTTCAATCAGCGGCTTGATAGCGAAAACGTTATTAATGGTTGCATCGATGCGGCCGACGTTCAGATCCTTCAGAGAGGTGATGACATCGTTATACGTGGCAATGTTGAAATTGCCGACCTTTGGCATCACGACGTCGCGCAAATATTTCTCATCGTTGGTTCCAAGCCCAACGCCAATCTTTTTACCCTTGAAATCATCGATGCTTTTAATCGCCGTGTTATCACTTTTCACGATTACGTTCACGGCATTTTTCACGTAAGGCGTCGAAAAGTCCATCGTTTTTTTCCGGTCATCGGTAATCGTTACCTGGCTGACAAGCGCATCGTATTTATCCTTTTGAAGTCCTTCGATCAGCCCGGAAAATTCACCGGTTATGAATTCCACCTTCACGCCGAGACGTTTGGCCACTTCTTTGGCAACATCCGCATCGAAACCGTCGACTTCATGTTTTTCATTCAGAAAGTTATACGGAGCATAGGTGCCCATAAGCCCGATTCTGATCGTTCCGGCCTTTTTGATTTTCTCAAGCGAATTCGCGCCATCTTGGGCCGTCTTGCTTCCGCATGCAGCGAGTACAAGGGAGAGAACAGTGAGCAGCAAAGTGGCTTTGACGAATTTTTGCAGTTTAACAGACATTGATAGCATCCTCCATTTGTGTATGACCATGTATAGGTCTTCATTAAATTAAGTAAATTATCCGAGCAGTCCCCGGAATTCGAACTTCGCCGTTTCTTCAGCTATTTCAGACGGAGCATAGACAGACTTGAAATCAACATCATTCATCGGTCCAAACAGCCATTTGGATAATACGCCCGTAATTAAACAGACAAGTATGTTAGCCCGAAGCGGCAGATCATTCGTGCGGGGAAGCATGCCTAGCTCCATCGCCCGTTGAATGTTGCTTTTGAACGCATCTTCGAAAGCAATCCATGTTTGCGAGACGGCTTCCCGTATTGGAGTATCGGCGCCTTGTCCTTTGATGAGAAGCAGAGCCATCAGCTCCCGGTTTCGGTCGGCGAATGTGAACAAATGCGTGAGCAGCCGCGATGACGACCTCACCATATCGTCTTCCGTACCTGCATGTTTGCGGTAGCCTTGTGCTATGACTTCTATTAGCTTCTCTTTTCCGTCTTCAATTAATTCCAAAACGAGCTGTTCTTTGCTCTGAAAATACCAGTAGAAGGTTCCTTGCGACACGCCTGCAGCTTTGACCACATCGGATATTTTCGTGCTGTGGTATCCTTTGCAGGCTAATATCTTCAGAGCAGCTTCGATAAGTTGAATCCGGCGTTCCGGATCTTGTTTGGGTGTGGCAGCCAGCACTCATCGCCCCTCTCACTTGACTGACGAGTCAGTTAATTATAATTCCGATGGGATTACTATATTTTAAAGTCGGCTTTGTGTCAAGCAGCAAAATTCCCGATGCAGAGCCGTTATTTGAAAAACTCAAATAAAGTCGGAGTATTTAGTGGGTGCTTATATTAACGCGTTTTTCTGCAAGGATTCGCTGCGGCAATTCTATGTACGGCTGGATTAGCATTACTGGCGGAAGTTTTCCCGCAAGAAGAGAGAGGAAAAGCAATGGGGATGGCAATGTCGGGTCAAACTGGAGGGCATGTTTAGTCTAGAGTAAAGAGGGCAGAGAATTTCTGCCCCTCCTTATCAAATCGTACTTGAGGTTTTCCCCCATACGGCTTTCCGTGTTTGTCATTCATGTGCATACAAATTATAATAGCGTTTTGAGTCCACATTGACTCGTCAATTAGCGTTATCTCCTGGACCGTACCCTTTGAAAAGAAAAAACCTCTACATATTGCGGCGGTATTGCCCGCCCACCTCGTACAGCGCATTCGTGATCTGTCCCAAGGAAGCGACCCGCACCGTTTCCATCAGTTCCTCGAAAATGTTCCCACCCTTAAGCGCAACCTGCTTCAAGCGATCGAGCGCACCGGCGCATTCGTTTTGGTGCTTCGACCAGAATTCGCGAAGGCTGGCAATCTGGGTCTCTTTTTCCTCTTCCGTCGATCGGGCCAGTTCGATTTCGTAGGACGTTTCGTCGGCATGCGGATTGACGAACGTGTTCACGCCGATGATCGGCAGTTCGCCGGAATGCTTCTTGTGTTCATAATAGAGCGATTCCTCTTGGATTTTGCCGCGCTGATACTGGGTTTCCATCGCTCCCAATACGCCTCCGCGCTCATGAATGCGCTGGAATTCGCGGAGCACGCTCTCCTCTACAAGGTCGGTGAGCTCATCGATAATGAAGGAACCTTGCAGCGAATTTTCGTTTTTCGCGAGCCCGAGCTCCTTATTGATGATCATCTGGATGGCCATAGCCCGCCGTACCGACCCCTCTGTCGGCGTCGTGATCGCTTCATCGTAAGCGTTCGTATGCAGGGAGTTACAGTTGTCGTAGATCGCCATCAGCGCCTGCAGCGTCGTCCTTATATCGTTGAAGTCCATCTCTTGCGCGTGCAGAGAGCGGCCAGACGTTTGAATATGGTACTTCAGCTTCTGGCTTCGCTCGTTGCCGCCGTACTTATCCTTAATGACCGTCGACCAGATCCGGCGCGCAACCCGCCCCATAACGGTATACTCCGGATCGAGGCCATTGCTGAAAAAGAACGACAGATTCGGCGCAAAGCTATCGATGTGCATGCCGCGACTTAAATAATACTCCACGAACGTAAAGCCGTTAGCGAGCGTAAAAGCCAGCTGGGATATCGGATTCGCTCCTGCCTCGGCAATATGATAGCCGCTGATGCTGACTGAATAGTAATTGCGCACCTGATGGTCGACAAAGTACTGCTGGATGTCCCCCATCATTTTTAAGGCGAATTCAGTTGAGAAAATGCAAGTGTTCTGCCCCTGATCCTCCTTGAGAATATCCGCTTGAACTGTACCGCGCACCGTCTGCAGCGTGTAGGCTTTAATCGATGCGTACTCTGTGGCGCTCGGCTGCCGCCCGTTTTTCGCGGCGAACGCTTCAATCTGCTGATCGATCGCTGTGCCCAGGAACATCGCCAAAATCATCGGCGCAGGGCCGTTGATCGTCATTGATACGCTCGTGGAAGGATGGCACAGATCGAAGCCGGCAAACAATTTCTTCATATCGTCGAGCGTGCATACGCTGACGCCGCTGTTGCCGATCTTTCCGTAAATATCGGGACGGTAATCCGGGTCTTGTCCGTACAGCGTGACGCTGTCGAAGGCGGTAGACAGTCGCTTGGCTTCGTCGTTTTGGCATAAGTAATGGAAGCGGCGGTTCGTTCGCTCCGGCGTTCCTTCCCCGGCAAACTGGCGCTTCGGATCTTCACTTGTCCGCTTGAACGGGAATACGCCCGCCGTATAGGGGAAGCTGCCGGGCAGGTTCTCTTTGAGGAGCCAGCGCAGGATTTCTCCGTCATCCTCGTATTGCGGCAAGCTGACGCGCGGAATTTTATTGCCGGACAACGTTTCGGTGTACAGCTCGGTGACGATTTCTTGATCCCGAATCTTGGTGACGAGCTGGTCCTGCTGGTACGCTTCGCGGAGCCTCGGCCACTCTTCCAGCTTGGCCCGGCATTCCGGAAGAAGCTTGGTTTCATACAAGGCGATCATCGCATCCAGCTTCGTGATAAAATCGGCCGCCTCCGCTTGCGGCAGCAAGCTCCCGTTTTCCGACTCTGCCAATCTCTTCGTGCCCCTCAGTTGAAATAGCTTGCGGGCGATCGAAACTTGCTTTTCCATGTCCTTTTTATATTGGCGGACCGTCTGTACGATTTCGCCCAAGTAACCGGTGCGCTCCGGCGGGATGATCATGTTTTTCTTCGTGACCTTTTGAACCTTATCAGGGTATCCTGCTAACCAGCTGCCGCCGGTTTTGCGCTCGACGATGTGCATCAGATTCGCGAACAGCACGTTCGTGCCCGGGTCGTTGAATTGGCTCGCGATCGTCCCGAACACCGGAAGCTCTTCGTCCGGCACGTCGAACAGCTCCCTGCTGCGCTTGAATTGTTTCCGTACGTCACGCATCGCGTCTTCCGAACCGCGACGATCGAACTTGTTGATGACGATCAAGTCGGCATAGTCGATCATATCGATTTTTTCCAACTGCGTAGCCGCTCCGAACTCGCTTGTCATCACATACATTGACACATCGCCAAGCTCGACGATGCCGGAGTCGCCCTGTCCGATGCCGCTCGTTTCGACGATGACGAAATCGTAACCGGCAGCCTTCACGATGGCGACCGCTTCCTTCGTGGCCGAGCTGAGCTCGGTCTTCGATCCGCGCGTCGCTAAGCTCCGCATGTATACGCGAGGGTTATTAATCGCGTTCATACGGATACGGTCGCCGAGCAGTGCGCCCCCAGTCTTCATCTTGGAAGGGTCGATCGAGATGATGGCGACCGATCGTTCGGGGAACTGCTCGAGAAAACGCCTTACAAGCTCATCGGTGAGCGAGCTTTTACCCGCTCCGCCGGTTCCCGTGATGCCGAGCACAGGAACTTTCGGGATGTCCGCTTGCAATTGCTTCATAATCGACGTAAAGGATGAATCCGCATCCAGGCGGGACTTATCCGCGCTGTCCTCCGCAAGAGTGATCAACTTCGCGATCGCTCCCCAGTTTTTACGCTTCAAGCCTTCCTGTATGCTATCCATCTGTTTCGGCGTCTTGAAGTCAGACTCCCGCAGCATATGGTTGATCATGCCCTGCAATCCCAGCTTGCGTCCGTCATCCGGAGAGAAAATTTTGGCGATGCCGTATTCCATCAATTCTTTGATCTCCGAGGGGATAATGACACCTCCACCGCCGGCAAAAATTTTAATATGGCCCGCTTCCTCTTTCTGAAGCAAGTCGTACATGTACTTCAAATACTCGACGTGGCCGCCCTGATACGAGCTGATGGCAATCGCCTGCACATCTTCCTGAATCGCCGCATTCACGACCTCGTCGACGGAACGGTTATGGCCTAAGTGGATGACTTCCGCGCCGGATGCTTGAAGTATGCGTCTCATGATGTTAATCGACGCGTCATGTCCGTCGAACAAACCGGCGGCCGTAACGAAACGCACCTTGCAAACAGGGCGGTAAACCTGAGTTTCCACGTGCATTCCCCCTAATCCTTAAGTAAATATCCGGATATGACCAGACGTTGAATCTCATTCGTGCCTTCGTAGATTTGCGTAATTTTCGCATCCCGCATAAAACGCTCCACCGGATATTCGCGCGTGTATCCGTAGCCTCCAAACACTTGAACCGCTTCAACCGTCACCTCCATCGCAATATCGCTGGCGAACAGTTTCGACATGGCCGATTGTAAGCCGTAGGATACGCCCTGGTCCTCGCGCCACGCAGCCTGATATGTCAGCAATCGCGCAGCTTCGATTTTCGTCGCCATATCCGCCAGCTTGAATTGGATCGCCTGCAGCTTGCTGATCGGCTTGCCGAACTGCACGCGCTGCTTCGCATATGCGGTCGCGTGATCCAATGCCCCTTGCGCGATGCCGAGCGCCTGCGCCGCAATCCCGTTTCGGCCGCCATCGAGCGTCATCATGGCGATTTTGAACCCTTCGCCGACCTTACCGAGCAGATTCTCCTTCGGTACGCGGCAACCGTCGAAAATGACTTCCGTCGTCGAGGACGAACGGATGCCCAGCTTCTTCTCCTTCTTCCCCACGGAGAATCCCGGGAAGCTTTTTTCTACGATAAAAGCGGCGATCCCTTTGTGCAGGAGTTCCGGATTCGTCTGAGCGAACACGATAAAAATGTCGGCATAACCGCCGTTCGTAATAAAAATTTTGGAACCGCTCAGCACCCATTCGTCGCCTTCCAGCGCCGCCGTCGTCTTCATGCCGGCGGCATCGGACCCGGAGCCCGGCTCGGTTAAGCAGTATGCGCCCATACTTTTTCCGGTGGCCATCGCACGCAAATATTTCTGTTTTTGTTCCTCCGTGCCGAACTTATACACCGGCCATCCGGCCAATGACGTATGGGCGGACAGCGTGACCCCGATGGACGCATCCACGCGGGACAGCTCTTCCACTGCGATCACATAGCTCAAGTAGTCCGCTCCCGCGCCGCCGTATTTCTCCGGCCAAGGGATGCCGCAAATGCCGAGCTCGGTCATTTTATGCCAAATGCCCATATCAAAGGACTCGTCTTCGTCGCGCTGCGCAGCCGAAGGGCCGCATTCGTTCTCGGCAAATTCCTTCAGCATGTTTTGCATCATTTGATGTTCTTCCGATAATTGAAAATGCATGTTTTACAATCCCCCTTCTTACTCGCCGAGAACATGCTTCGAAATCACGATTCTTTGAATTTCGTTTGTTCCCTCATAGATCTGCGTCGCTTTCGCATCACGGAACAGCCTCTCGACCGGGTATTCCCGTGAATATCCGTAGCCTCCATGGATCTGAACCGCCTCAATAGCCGCCTCCATTGCGGTATCCGTACTAAAGCGCTTCGCCATAGACGCTTCTTTGGAGCATTTGAGCCCGCGCGATCTTAAATCGGCGGCTTGGTAGACGAGCAATCTCGCTGCTTCGATCTGCGTGGCCATGTCCGCTATCTTGAATGCAATCGCCTGATTGTCCGCAATCGGCTTGCCGAATTGATGGCGCATTTTCGCATAGCTGACCGAGCTTTCTAGAGCGGCCTCCGCGATTCCCAGCGCCTGGGCGGCGATGCCGATTCGTCCCGCATCGAGATTGCCCATGGCAATCATGAGCCCTTCCCCTTCGCGGCCCAACAAATGTTCTGCAGGCACTTCGGCATTCTCGAATATCAATTCCGTCGTGCTGGACCCGTTCAGGCCCATTTTTTTCTCTTTTTTGCCAATCGTTAAGCCGGGGGTACCCTTCTCCACGATAAAGGCCGATATTCCTTTCGTTCCTTGGCTGGGATCCGTCACGGCAAACGTCATGTATACGTCGGCGTATCCGCCGCTCGTGATGAACATTTTCGACCCGTTCAAAATATACCGGTCGCCGCGCTTCTCGGCTGATGTGCGGATGCCTGCAGGATTCGAGCCTGCGCCCGGCTCCGTCAGAGCAAATGCTCCCAGATACTCTCCGGAAGCGAGCTTCGGGATGAATGCCCGCCTCTGTTCATCGCTGCCGAAATAAAGAATCGGGTTCGTTCCTAAGGAGGAATGCACCGATAAAACAACGCCTACCGCTGCGCTTACTTTTGAAATTTCATGGATGGCGATAATGTATGAAGTAAAGTCGCTGCCCGCTCCGCCCCATTCCTCCGGGATCGGAATGCCCATCAGACCTTGCGCGCCCATTTTTCGCACGATCTCCAAAGGGAATTCGTCATGCTCTTCCATCCGTTCAATAAAAGGCGCAATCTCTTGCCGGGCGAAATCTCGCACCATTTGGCGGATCATGCTTTGCTCGTCTCTCAGATGCTGACCCACGTTAGCTCCTCCTTTATGAGGTTGTTCAAAAAGTCCCGCTTTTGATAAGAAAAACGTCTATTGACGTACTGTCACAGCAGACAGACCACCTTTTGCTGTAGTTTTTCTTGCGATATCAGGATGCAAATTCCTTTGAAGTTTATACTTTCTGATATCTAAAGAAAAACGTCTATTGACGTACTGTCACAGCAGACAGACCACCTTTTGCTGTAGTTTTTCTTGCGATATCAGGATGCAAATCCCTTTGAAGTTTATACTTTCTGATATCTAAAGAAAACCAATCGAGGCCAATTAAGGATGAAGGGCCGCGATTCAAAGGTAGGTTTTCTTGCGATATAGAATTTCATCAGCGTAGCTAGATAACGAATAAAATTCTATATCTAACACGAAGTAAATCGGGAAGCTGGCTCGACATCGAATCTTGAATTCAGCCGGGCCTAAGCAGATGCTTACGAAGTATGTTTCCTCCGGAAACATTTCAGGTGCTCACGTACCCACTACAGGCAGCTGCTTACGAAGTCGTTTTCTACGAAACCGTGTAGCTCTGCTCCTTGCGTCCCTGGCTTCATCCAACTGAAGCGTTTTGAAAAAACGCACATCGGAAGCAAATGCTCTGGTGCTGAAAACCGTCCTTTTTGAACACGCACTTTATGACTTATTCATAGATGTAAAAGCCGCGACCGGATTTACGCCCGAGCCAGCCCGCTTTGACGTATTTGCGGAGCAGCGGGCATGGCCGGTATTTCGAATCGCCCAGTCCTTCATGCAGCACTTGCATGATATACAAACACGTATCCAATCCGATAAAATCGGCCAGCGTCAACGGCCCCATCGGATGGTTCATTCCCAGCTTCATCACTTCGTCAACCGCTTCAGGCGTGGCGACTCCCTCGAACACGCAATAGATCGCCTCATTGATCATCGGCATGAGAACACGATTGGAGACGAAGCCGGGAAAATCGTTCACTTCAACCGGGGTCTTGCCCATTTTTCTCGAGAGGTCATCCACTATCGCATACGTGCTATCTGCGGTTGCCAAGCCACGGATGACCTCGATCAGCTTCATGACCGGCACCGGATTCATAAAATGCATGCCGATTACTTTAGCCGGACGGTTCGTAACGGCGGCAAGCTCCGTAATCGGCAGCGAAGACGTGTTGCTTGCCAAAATGGCGTGCGGCGGACAGATTTCATCCAGCTTGCGGAAAACGCCCGATTTCAACTGCATATTCTCGGTGATCGCTTCTATGACAAAATCCACGTCGCCTGCGTCCGCCAAGTCTGTAGACTGTGTGATACAGGAAATAATCGCGTCCATCTCTTCCCGACTTTTGCGGCCTTTTTCCACATCACGGGCAAGGTTCTTCCGTATAGTCTGAAAGCCTTTTTCAACAAATTCCGGTTTCGTATCGTTCAGCACAACTTGCAGGCCTGCAGCAGCCGCAGCTTGCGCGATGCCACTGCCCATTTGTCCCGCTCCTATTACCATAAGCTTATGAATCGACATAATTCCCTCTCACTCCCCTAATCAACCTGGACCAATATCGCATCGCCTTGCGCAGCCCCGCTGCAAATCGCGGCGATGCCGAGTCCTCCGCCACGCCGGCGCAGCTCGTATATGAGAGTCATCAAAATGCGTGCTCCGCTCGCCCCGATCGGATGGCCAAGGGCAATGGCCCCGCCGTTGACATTTACCTTTTCAGGATTCCAACCTACGAGTTTGCCGCTGGTCAGCGTAACCGCCGCAAACGCTTCATTGACTTCAAACAAATCGATATCCTGCAAGGCATACCCCGTCTTCTTCAATAGTTTCTGGATCGCTAAGCCCGATGCTACGGCTATATAGGGCGCCTCCATCGCAATGGCCGCATGCCCGATAATCGTAGCCAGCCATGGTTTGCCTATCTCCCGAGCCTTCTCTTCCGACATCAGCACAAGCGCGCCCGCTCCGTCGTTGACGCCTGGCGCATTGCCTGCCGTCACAGTGCCGTCCTTTACGAATACGGGGGGCAATTGCGCCAGCGCTTCGATGGTGGAATCTTTCCGTGGCGCTTCGTCCGTATCAACATTGATCGGGTCTCCTTTGCGCTGCGGAATCGAAACGGAGACAACCTCGTCTTTCATTCTACCGGCCTCAATCGCTTCGATCGCTCTCTGGTGGCTTCTCAGCGCCCAAGCATCTTGGTCGGCTCGATGAATGTGGTATTCCGCTGCAACCGTACTGCCGTGAACGGCCATATGCACGTTGTTGAACGCGCATGTCAGCCCATCGTGCACCATCAGATCCTTCATTGCAGTGTCACCCATACGTGCTCCCCATCTGGCGTTCGGCATCGCGTAGGGGGCGTTGCTCATGCTTTCCATCCCTCCTGCTACGATGATGTCGCTATCTCCCGCGCGGATGATCTGATCCGCCAGCGTAACGGCACGCATCCCGGATGCGCAAACCTTGTTAATCGTTTCTGTAGGCACCTCCCACGGCAAGCCTGCTAGACGCGCTGCTTGGCGGGAAGGGATTTGACCGGCGCCCGCCTGCAAAACCATGCCCATGATGACTTCGTCCACCTGGCTCGGCTGAAGCCCGGCCCGGGACACCGCTTCGCGAATCGCGATGCCGCCGAGCTGAACGGCCTGCATGTCTTTCAAGGAGCCTCCGAATTTCCCGAAAGGTGTTCTGGCGGCGCTGACGATAACCGTTTTGTTTTTGGACATCCTCTTAGGCCCCCTTTCTTTTAATACAGCTTTGTATCTCCACTGTAGCTTTCAATTTTTGACTTCACGCTTTGCAGGAAACGGCCGCAAATGAGACCGTCAAGCACCCGATGATCCAATGAAAGGCAAATATTCATCATATCGCGGATAGCGAACATGTCGCCATGGGCGACGGGCCGTTTTTCGATAGTTTCAAAGCTCAGGATGGCGGCTTGCGGCTGGTTAATAATCGGCGCAGAGAGGACGGACCCGAAGGAACCGGTGTTATTGACCGTAAACGTCCCGCCCGAGATATCCTCCATCGTCAGCTTGCCTGCTCTGCTTTTGACGGCTAAATGATCCACCGCCTTGGCTAATCCTAATATGCTCTTCTGGTCGGCGTCCTTGATGACCGGGACGAATAGGGCGTCTTCCGAAGCCACTGCGATCGAGACGTGAATCGCCTTCTTCACGATGATGCAGTCGCCCGCCCACTGCGAGTTCATGAGCGGAAACTCCTTGATCGCTTCTACAACCGCCTTGATAAAAAACGGCATAAACGTAAGAGCGACGCCTTCCTGCTTCTTAAAATCATCCTTGATTTGATTGCGGAACCGAACGAGATTCGTCACGTCGCACGAGACCATCATCCATGCATGCGGCGCGTCATGCTTGCTCTGGACCATCCGGTTCGCAATCGTTCTACGTACGGACGTGATCGGAATAACTTTATCATCCTGTTCTACTTGATTAGGCTGGTTAACGACGTTTTTCGGACTCGATGGACCCGACGGAACTGACGGACTCGGTGGACTCGATGGACTTGGCGCTGAATCGGCTAGAGGCTTCATCTTTTGAACCGCTGTCTCTGGCACAGGGGGTCTCTGCTCCTTGTTCTTGTTTTCCACAAACTCCAGAACGTCCAGTCGGGTAATCCGGCCCCCGGCTCCCGTGCCTCGGAGCAGGGAAAGGTCAATGCCGTACTCCTGGGCCAGCTTCATTACGGCAGGCGAGAAGCGCTGCTTCGTTTCCGCCGGGGCTGTTGCAGCGGCTGCTTCCCTAACCGGCGGCAATTGCGCTGCCGGAACCGACTCCTTCGGCGCTCCAGACGCCGCCGTTTCCGCCGGCGCCGCTTCCTCATCCGTCGCAATGTAGCAAATCAGGCTCTGCACCGCGACGGTTTCGCCTTCCTGCACGACAATCTCCGCAATTGTCCCTGCGGCCACGGAGGGCACCTCGGCAACGACTTTGTCCGTCGTCACCTCACAGATCGAGTCATACTTCTTGACCCGATCCCCAACCTTAACCAGCCACTTGGAAACGGTGCCTTCCGTTACGCTCTCCCCAAGTTGGGGCATAACCACTGGCTCTGCCATGATTGCCTCCTTTACTTACTTTATGAGGTAGTTCAAACAATCCGCTTTTGATAAGAAAAACGTCTACTGACGTACTACCACAGCAGACAGACACCTTTAGCTGTAGTTAGTTTTTCTTGCGATTTCAGGATGCAGATTCCTTTGATGTTAATACTTTCATTCATAAGCGGTGCCACGAAACGGCATGATTGTCTGATATCTTAAGAAAACCTTTATCGAAGCCACTTCAAGGATGAGCGACCGCGATGAATAGGTAGGTTTTTATTGCGGTATAGAATTTCATCAGCGTAAACAAGTTAAGTTGAACCAATGATTTTACCAAGGATGAAGGCATCTGAGTAAAAGTTTCTTTCGATCGCTGTTGCTCCCGGATTTATATGCTCATCCATGTTTGAAAGCCGCTCACAAAGCAAATACTTACGATGCTAACGGACACCACGACCGCTAAGTGGCTAAAAATAGCCGTTTTTACATTCTAACGGACACCACAGCGCTTAACTGCCCATAAACACCATCAAAAGCGAGCTTTTTCACTAAATAACTGTAGCTGTGTCCGTTAGAATCAAACATGGCCTGACGGTCACCACCATATATGAAAAATGGGACTTGCGTTCTTGCCCACTTTTTGAGGTACTTAAGATAGATGGATCAGAGGTCGGTTATATTTTGGAGACACACTCCGTGTTAGAATCGGACCCATTGCAACCACGAGAATCGCCGATTGTTACTACGAGTACGCGTATAAAGTGTCATCTTGTACAAGGTTGCATGATCTGTCTGTACAAATCTTGAAACCTCGAAAGGAGTTGTTCCTCTTGGATGCAATTTTGGAACGATGTGCCGGTCTAGATGTTCATCAGGATAACATCGTAGTCTGCTTGCTCTCCGGTCCGCTGGAGAAAAAGCCATCGAAAGAAATTCAAACATTCGGGACGACCACGAAAGAATTGCTGCAATTGCAAGAGTGGCTTCTGGCTCGGGAATGCACACATGTAGCTATGGAGAGCACAGGCGTGTACTGGAAACCCATATGGAACGTTTTGGAGGACACGTGTGAGTTGACCTTAGCCAACCCAACGCGTATCAAGAATGTTCCAGGCCGGAAGACCGACTACAACGATGCGGAATGGATCGCTCGGTTGCATCGCAGCGGATTAATCGAGAAGAGTTTTGTACCTCATAAAGACATTCGCGATTTGCGTGACTTGACTCGTTATCGGCGCAAGCTCCTCCAGAATGTGACCCAAGAGAAGAACCGGGTTCACAAGATCTTGCAAGATGCGAATTTGAAACTCACCACCTTTATGAGCGACATTTTTGGGGTTTCCGGTCGAGCGTTGCTTGAATCCATTGTCAATGGCGAGGTGCTCGATGAGAAGCAAGTTCGAGACATGGTCAAGTCGACACTAAAGCGTAAGGTCCCCAAACTCATGGAGTCGTTGAATGGACGATTACGCATCCATCACCGTAATATGATCCGAAGACATCTGGAGCATATTGTGTATCTCGAGAAGGAGATTGTGGAACTGGAAGCGGAAATCGATTCTCTGCTTACGCCTCATCACTTGGAAATGGAATTGCTGGACACCATTCCTGGGATCAACCATGATGCAGCGGCGAGCATCGTGGCCGAATTGGGTACAGATATGTCTCAATTTCCATCCGATGGGCACGTTTCTTCATGGGCCGGGGTATGCCCAGCCAATCATGAAAGTAACGGTAAAAAAAAAGAAAAAAGAACCAACGAGGAAGTAGAGGGCTAAAATCGGTTCTCTGCCAATGTAGTTGGGCAGCGATACGTAAGAAAGACTCACGGATCGCTGCGGTGTACTACAGGCTGGTCAAACGTATGGGCAAACAAAAGGCCATTATGGCGGTTTCACATTTACTCTTACGCATGATCTACGTCGTCCTTCGCGACAAAGTGCCTTACGAGGAACTGGGTGCAGACTATTTGGGTAAACGCGAGAAGACTATTGAGTACTGGATTCGTAAAATCAACCAGATGGGCTATAAAGTTGAGATTCATGAGCTGAATCTAACATAGACCCATATTTTGGAAGTTCAATCAAACAGAAACCTTTTTTTGCTTTGGCGCGCTTTCACACTTTAATGCGCGAAGTTATTTTTCGTATAAAATCATAATGGTTGAAATTGCACACAATAGCGGCTGCTGTGTCCGTTAGAATGTTGTGTAACTTTGCAATGGGTCCGTTGTGCTCGTCAGCATCGCGTCATAGAGTACATCTGTAACGTGTACACTTCATTGTTTTGTAGACCTAGCCCCGACAGTTACCTCAATTATTTTTATACGAAAATGTGCTTTTGCGTTTTGAGACAAAACCCATAACATTTTCATCGTTGGTGGTGACCTTGAGGTCATGTGGGCTTCTAACGGACACCACGATTTCGTATAAATTTTCAACCCTCTTGCCTATTCCTTAGCCCTTTCTTTAGTTCAACTTATATAGCTGACTTAGAAAGTCTATATCTATCGCGAAGCAAATCAAGAAGTAACCAAGGCATCGAATCTTGAATTCAGCTGGGCCAAGTATATGCTTACGAAGTATGGTTCCTTCGGAAACATAGGCTAAAGCGGTTTGATAAAACGCACTTCGGAAGCATAGGCTTTAGTGCTGAAAACCGGCCTTTTTGAATACGCACTTTGTGAATACGCACTGTGTGAATACGCAGTCTATTTAAAATTCAGCCAGTTCTTTCATCGCTTCGTAAACTTTGTCCGGATTCAGCATGAAGAACTTTTCCATCCCTCCGTTATAAGGCATGGCAGGAACATCGGGACTGCCTAGGCGCCTGATCGGCGCATCGAGGTCGAACAGGCACTCCTCCGCTATGACGGCCGACACTTCCCCTCCGAGGCCGCCTTCTTTATTATCCTCGTGCACGATCAGCACTTTTCCCGTCTTTTGCGCCGCTTCTATGATCGATTCCTTATCAAGCGGATAGAGCGTACGCAAATCAAGAACATGGGCGCTATATCCGTCTTCCTCTTGCAACCGTTCCGCCGCCTGCAGAGCAAAATGCAGCGTCATCCCGTACGAGATCACCGTCAAATGTTTGCCTTCGCGCTTGATATCCGCTTTTCCGATCGGCACGACATAATCGCTTTCCGGCACCTCACCTTTAATCATGCGGTAACAGCGTTTGTGTTCGAAGAACAGCACCGGATCTTCATCGCGTATCGCCGCTTTCAACAAGCCTTTTACGTCATACGGAGTGGAGGGAGCTACGACCTTTAAGCCGGGCACGTTGCAAAACATCGCCTCCACGGATTGCGAATGATAGAGCGCGCCGTGAATGCCGCCCCCGTATGGCGCCCGGATGACCAGCGGGCAGTTCCAATCGCCGTTCGAACGATAACGCATTTTGGCGGCTTCGCTCACGATCTGGTTAACGGCCGGCATGATGAAATCCGCGAACTGCATCTCCGCCACAGGCCGGAATCCGTAAGCCGCAGCACCGATCGCCACGCCGGCTATCGCCGATTCGGCAAGAGGTGTATCCAGCACGCGCTCCTTCCCGAATTGTTCATACAGCCCTTGCGTTGCTTTAAACACGCCGCCCTTAAAGCCTACGTCCTCGCCCAACACGAACACCTTCGGATCCCGAGACATTTCCTCGCGAAGCGCTGAATTTACCGCATCGATATATGAAATGACCGCCATCGTTTCTCCTCCTTATTCGGCATAAACGTGCTTCAGCGTCGATTCCGGCGCCGGAGACGGTGCGTTCTCAGCATATTCCGTCGCCTCATCCACTTCCTTCGCGACCCAATCATGAATTTCGTTCTCGATGGAATCGTTCAGCACTCCGGCTTCTCTCAAATAACGGGTAAAAAGAAGAACGGGATCTTTCTTCTTCTCTTCCTCCACTTCGCCTTTCGGCCGATAATGGCGATCGTCGTCATCCGAGGAGTGCGGCGTAAAGCGGGCGCAGCGCGCTTCGATCAGCGTCGGTCCCTCGCCTCTTCTCGCCCGGGCTACCGCCTCTTTCATAGCCGCGTACACTTCAAGCGGATCGCTCCCGTCGACACTGACGCCTGGAAAGCCGTACGAGGCGGCACGGTCGGCAATGCTTTTGCAAGCGACCTGCTTGTCATATGGGACGGAAATGGCGTATCGGTTATTTTCACAAAAGAAGATGACAGGTAGCTTGTAAACCCCGGCGAAGTTCGCGCCTTCGTGGAAATCGCCCTGATTGCTGGAGCCCTCGCCGAACGAAGTGAACACGACGAGATCCCTGCCTTCCATCCTCCCTGCAAGCGCCAGGCCTACGGCATGAGGCACTTGGGTCGTTACCGGGCTGGACCCCGATAGGATCCGATATTTTTTCCCGCCGTAATGGCCTGGCATCTGCCTGCCTCCACTATTTGGATCCTCCGCCCGGGCGAATGCATTAAGCATCAGATCCCGCGCCGTCATCCCGAATGGAATAACTACACCCATATCCCGGTAATAGGGGCACAAGTAATCTTTCTTTCTATCCATGGCATAGGCCGCACCGACTTGGGCCGCCTCCTGTCCCTGGCAAGAGACGACGAACGGAAGCTTGCCGGCACGATTAAGGATCCATGACCGTTCATCGATTTTTCGCGCCAGCAACATGTCCCGGTACATGCCAAGCGCCTGCTGGTCCGTCAAACCCAAAGCGTGATGCCTGTTCAACATTCCTTTCTCCATCGCAATGCCCTCCTTCATTTTCTTGACCTCTATACATGAATGGCTCGTTTATCGACAGCCAGAGCCGCTTCCCAGACGATTTCCGCGAGCGATGGATGCGGATGGATCGTGCGGGCGATTTCCCATGGTGTTGCATCAAGCACTTTAGCGAGTGCGCCTTCTGCGATTAAATCCGACACATGCGGGCCGATCATATGAACGCCGAGCAGGTCGTCCGTCGCTTCATTGACGACAAGCTTCACAAAGCCATCGTTCTCCCCGTAAATCAACGCTTTTCCGAGCGCTTTGAACGGGAACGTGCCTGTTTTCACGGAAAATCCCGCTTCCTTCGCTGCTTGTTCCGTCCAACCGATACTAGAGATTTCCGGTCGGCTATACGTCGCTTTCGGAACTTGCGTATAATCGACCGGAAGCGGGGCGAGACCAGACATATGCTCAACGGCGGATATACCCTCAGAAACCGCCACATGCGCCAGTTGCAAGCCTCCAATCACGTCTCCTATGGCATAAATATGATTTTCAGCCGTTTGAAAATGCGCATTCACCTGAATCGTGCCACGTTCAACGACTACCTCCGTGTTCTCGAGGCCAATGTTCTCAACGTTCGCCGCACGACCAACCGCAACCAGTATTTTTTCCGCCTGCAATTCGATCGGTCCTCCGTCACGCTCGGCTTGAATCGTTACTAAATCCCCTACTTTCCGAAGCGTATCCGGCAGCACTTTTGCGCCTGTGTGAATGGCGATTTTGCGTTTTTTGAAGAGGCGCGCCATCTCTTTGCTGATGTCGGCATCCTCCAGTGGAAGTATGCGCTCCGCGAACTCGACGATCTGCACCTCCACGCCCAAATCGCTCAAAAGGGAAGCCCATTCGATGCCGATCGTTCCGCCGCCGATCACAAGTACCGAGCGGGGCAGCCGTTCCAACTGCAGCGCTTCATCGCTCGTCAGCACGTGCATGCCGTCCGCTTCCAGCCCGGGAAGCTGGCGGGGCCTCGAACCCGTTGCGATAAGCAGGTGCTTCGGCACCAAAATATCGGACTCTCCATCCGCACAAGTGACCGCCACCGCACCGGCAAGCGGGGAAAAGATCGACGGTCCCATAATCCGGCCTTCACCATGGAACACCTCGATGTTTCCTTTTTTCATCAAATGTTGAACGCCTTTATACAGTTGATCCACGATGCGTTGTTTCCGTTCCTGCATACGCGTAAAATCAATCGAAAAATCGCTCACCTTCACGCCGAATGCATGACTTTGGGCAACGGTGTGGAGCACCTCCGCCGAACGAAGCAGCGCTTTGCTCGGTATACAACCCCGATGAAGGCAAGTTCCGCCGAGTTTGTCTTTTTCAATCACGGCTACTCGCATACCCAATTGACTCGCGCGAATAGCGGCTACATAACCGCCCATCCCCCCGCCTAATACAACCAAATCAAACTCGTTCCCTGCCATCGCTACGTTCCTTTCATCTATGTTCAGTTGTTTAAATTTGTAAGCGCTGTCACATTTTTATGGTATCACTATAAAAAAACTTTATAAAATACCCGTTTTATATGCGGAACCATGCTATTTAGGTATGCATATTAGCATATTAGGAAATGGCATGGACGGTGCCGATGGGACATGGAACTCTATACTCCAAAATAACCCTACAAAGTGGAGCCTATGCTTCGATGCTTATTCCAAATACTTTGCGGGGACCCCAAAAAGCTTATTAATTCTACAATGTAAAAAAGACCACTGTATGAGTGGTCTCAGATTGTCGAGAAACCCCGTCCATTTTTATAGGTACAGGGTTTCTCGCATTTTTAAGGTGTGCATAAATTTAAGAAAAAAGGGTGTCACCCCCCGTTTTTCGAGGCGATCCAGGCGGATCGCGATCTTTTCGTTTCTGCAAGCCTTTACAGATTGGTGAAGTTAAATAACCAGAATAACCAGAATCAAGTACAACTACTTCTACTTTAAAGCCAAATCTTTCCTGTTGGCGATCCAAACATGACAAATACGGCGTGGAATCATGTACATTTCCTGGGTTAACATGTACATCTGTAATCATATTGTACTTCGGATCAACCGTACGGTGATCCAAATAAAAGAATCCCTCCGGCTTTCCGTCTCGAATCATAATCGTATCTCTATCGTATCTCTATCGTATCTCTATCGTATCTCTATCGTATCTCTATTGTATTTCTATCGTATCTCTATTGTATCTCCAGTATCTCTAACGAAACTACAGATCGCTATTGCTTCAAAAATAAAAGCAAGTCGATTTTAACGAAACTACATATCGTTATTTGGGATAAAAACAGCCATAAAGGCGATTATTTAGCTCAATAGCGATACCCTGTTTCGTTAAAATTTTCAGTGACCGTTTTTGGCGCTAATAGCGATACCTCGTTTCGTTAGAGATGATTTATATACTTGCCTATATTGGCGATCTATACGGTATCTCCCTCGTCTCTCTATCATATCTTATGTATTCTACCGTATCTCCAGTATCTCTAACGAAACTACAGATCGCTATTGCTTCAAAAACAAAAGCAAGTCGATTTTAACGAAACTACATATCGTTATTTGGATAAAAGCGGCCATAAAGGCGATTTATTTAGCTCAATAGCGATACCTTGTTTCGTTAAAATTTTCAGTGACCGTTTTTGGCGCTAATAGCGATACCCTGTTTCGTTAAAATTTTCAATGGCCGTCTTTGGCGCTAATAGCGATACCTCGTTTCGTTAGAAATGGTTTATTGGCTTAGAGATGGTTTATTGGCTTTCATAACAGTCTGAGACCACTCTATGAGTGGTCTCAGTAGTCTTCGTTTGCCCTCGAAGGTCGATTTGTGGCGACGGAGTGTGAACATATAGGTTTCCTGCGAGATGTTTGAGCTTAGGAAACCTATATGTCACACGGGAGTTCGCTATCACTGAGTTTCGAGGCAGTTACAGACTGCTCCTAGAGCGGTCTAAACGTATCGATAAGTGCTTGCGCGCTTTTAGAAAGGTAGCGGTTCTTCAGCCAGACGATGCCGACCTCGGATTGAAAAGAAGTGTCCGGGAGATCGAGCATTCTAATTTCTGATATCGGGAAAGAGGACATGACGGACTTCGGCAAAATCGTTGCGCCGATGCCTGCGACGACAAGCGCGATAATAATGGCCACGCTGGAGCATTCACAGATCGTATTCGGCTCGAACCCGAAGCGCCTGCACTCGTCTACGATTCTTTCATGCAATCGGATCGTCTTATCGCTTTTTAAGGCCAGCAGCGGCATGTCTGCAAGCCCCTTCATCGGAAGGGAGGTTTGCGCATTGTAAGCCTCCCACTGCCTGGGCATCACGACGACGAACGGATCCGAAGGCAGCGGCAGAACCGAATATTTGCCGGGATCGTAGTTCGACTCGAACGGAAGGCGCGTAATGACGAGCTCGATGCTCCGGTTTTCCAAATATTCACCGAGCGTGTAATGGTCGCCCTCCAATATCTTAAAATGGACGCGCGGATACTTCTCGCGAAAGTCGCCGATTTTTTGCGGAATCAATGAAATACAGGAAAAAACGGAGCCGATGGATAATGTTCCTTGCAGCCCGTTTTCAATATCCTTCACTTCATTGATCGTTTCGTTGAAATAATGCAGCAGGCTTTCCGCTCTCCGCTGCAAGCTTTCTCCGGCCGGAGTCAGCTTCATCTGCTTGCCGTTGCGGTCAAACAGCGTGACGCCGAGCTCCTGCTCCATGAGTTTAAGCTGCCGGCTCAAAGGCGGCTGCTCCATATTTAACGCTTTGGCGGCGCGTGTAATTTGCTCTTCTTTGGCAATGACGAGAAAATAGCTCAACTGTCGAATGTCCATGATATCGTCCCCTTTCAAACTGTGTCAGAAAGAGATGCTTATCGCCGGGCGTTCATACGGCTGGATATCTGGGCTGAGCTTAAGCTTGAACGATTTGCCGCGAACGGATGCGGTTCTCGGCGAGGCGATCCGCCGCCAAGTACGATGGTATCCCTTCGTGTCTCGTGATATCGAAAATTTGCGTGAGGGTATTGTAAATCTCTTTTACTTTAAGAAAGGCCCGCTCCCGGTCGTAACCATGCCATTCTTCCGCAATATTAATGACGCCTCCTGCATTGATGACATAGTCTGGTGCATACACAATGCCCATGCTATGAAGCTGTTCACCGTGCCGCGCTTCCTTTAACTGATTGTTCGCAGACCCGGCAATCACCTTCGCCCGCAGCCGAACGATCGTATCATCATTTATTGTGGCACCCAGCGCACATGGGGCGTATATATCACAAGGGACGTCATAAATCTCGTTCGGATCGACGGCCTTGGCGCCAAATTGCTCGACGGCTCTCATAACCGCCTCTTTATTAATGTCGGTCACGATCAACTGCGCTCCTTCTTCATGAAGGTGCTTACATAAATGGAAGGCAACATTGCCTACGCCTTGGACGGCTACCGTTTTCCCCTCTAGTGAGTCGGAACCGAACGCTTCTTTGGCGGCGGATTTCATGCCGTGATAGACTCCGAAAGCGGTTGCAGGTGAAGGATTCCCGGAAGAACCCTGGCCCGATTTGCCCGCTACATACTTCGTTTCTCTAGCTATGGTGTCCATGTCTTCGACCGTCGTACCGACATCCTCCGCAGTAATATACCGACCGTTCAGGCTCTGTACAAAACGACCGAATGCGAGAAGACTGCCTTCGCTTTTGTCTTTTTTCGGATCGCCGATGATGACGCTCTTCCCTCCGCCAAAGTTCAGCGAAGATACGGCATGCTTATAGGTCATCCCTTTGGCCAAGCGCATCGCGTCTTCGATGGCGGCGTCTTCCGATACATAATTCCACATCCTTGCGCCGCCCAGCGCAGGCCCAAGCGTCGTATCGTGTATCGCGATGATCGCTTTGAGTCCCGTCTTCTTGTCCTGGCAAAAAACAAGCTGCTCGTATCCGTCCAGCGTCATCGTTTGAAAAAGTTCCACGTCGATTCCCCCTCTTTAAAAATAACCGCTCTTGCGATTTCCAAGAAACTTACCAAAGGTCAATTTAAGCTTATGCAAAAAAGCGTTCACTCCTAGTATAACTTTTAATCGCGGGGAGGTAAATGATGGAAACGACTTGGCAAACGCTTCGGAACCACTCAGCAGCAGGCGGCGGTCAGCCATTTGAGATGCGCAACATTGAGATAGTTGGTCGGCTCGTTTGAGCAGCAGCGCATCCGGCTCCTCCAGCAGCAGCTTACCGAGCAGCAGATTCGTGCGCTGCCCATCGATGAGCTTTGCGACGTCGCTCATGCGGTTTCACGCAAAAAAAGAAGGACGCTCCCCTCGTCTCAGGTCCTTGAGGAGCGTCCTTCTTTGGCAGCATTTTAAATTCTAGAATGATCTATCTCGAAGCGGCAGATGAAACGTCGTCTGCTCCAACCCCGGATAAAAACCAAGGCGGTAATATAAAGCTTCTGCCGAGTTCCCAATAGTGACGAAAAGACGAATAACATCATATTTCTCCTTTAATACCGTTACAGCCTTCTTTAATAACTTTGTCGCGAGCTGCCTGCTGCGGTATTGGGGCATGACGGCAATATTCGATACTAACGGAAGATCTTCCCATAACGATATCAAACACACCGCAACGATGTTGTTATGCTGCTTGTCATAAATAATGGTGGACGCCGATTTCAAAATCTCATCTTGGTTATGTACAAAGTAATATTCAAGTGCGGTCCTCTGACTGTCGATAGTATTATCTCCAGGATAACCGATGCGATCGATGTCTGAATAGGATTCATGCAGCATTTCAGCAATTCGATCGATCTGATCCATGCCGGGTGCGACAGCTTCAAATTCCTCTCCCCACTCTTGCGGCTCAAATATTTCCGTGGGTCTGATCATAACGCGCCTTGATTCTGAAGGCAAAAAGCCCAAACGCAAAAAATGCTCAGTTTCATACGGCAGTATCCCGAATGCTTCTATTGGCTTGCTCGGATCAGAGCAGTGGATCAGAAACTTTTTTAATGGAATCAAAACCCGCAATATATCCTGAAAAGGCGTTTCCAAGAAAAAAGACGATAATAAGTTGGGTTCGATGCATACCCCACCGATCCGACGGTTCTTGAATGTAATCCAATAGCAAGGAGCATCCTCAGCGAAAATCGATATCCGCCTTTCCCAGCTCTGTCTGAAAAATATATTTTCCCGATATATAGTATAGTGGATTGCAAATTCTTTTAAGTCGGCTTTTACGATCTCGATCTCGTTATCTAATACGTAATGTGAATTCAGAGCCACAGTAAATATTCCTCCCCAGTCTCGTTCAAGTCAAGTTGATTATAGCAGGATGCATTCAATTGATCTGGGTAGAGTTTATTTCCTAATAGAATTTGTGTGTAAAAAATCCGTTTTATTCATCCAGCTGATTGATTATAATCTTGTCATGATGATCTTTGGAAGGACTGCTGCCTATGAAAAAGCATACCCGCTTCACTTCATTCCCGCTAATCTCGGTTTTGGACCTTTTTTCGCCCGAAGACCGGGTTTGGTATAAGAAAAAAAGAAACATTTTTCGGATCGCAATAGTCCTGATGTGCCTGGTTGGTATGCTGGTCACCTTTTTGAAGTATACATCCGGCGAACGAGAATATTTATGGATCAGTACTGCTGGCTACTGCGGCGTTCTGCTCGTATTCAGCTATATTTTTACATATGTAGTTAGCAGAATGCGCCTAAGGAAATTAGGCATGACCAAAATGGATTCGATGTTCCTCATCTTCCTCGTCTTATTGTCCCTATTTCCGCTGATCATGCTCGGCAAAGTCACGGCGGATATAGCCCAAGGCCCGATCGATAGAGTAGTCAAAATTGTGGACATGTGGGATCCCAAAAGGGGAGGAGATCGAGTCAGCACAAGCGAAGGCAAGGAATACGAGATCGCAAGTCGGGAAGTGGTCATCAGAGTAGGGCACACCTATCGCATCAAAGTGCTGGAACATTCCAAGTTAATCCTAGAGGCAGAGGAACAGCGTTAGAGCCCCTGAGTCGTTTACTCTTTCACTATCGAACCAATCATTCGTCAAGATGCTATTTTGCGCCGGATCCAGGCGGCCATCAACAGCAGAATCGGAAAAAGAAACAAGAAGCAAATGGAGTATCCCGCCCCTCCCGTCGGAAAAAATTGCAGCATCTGCTGAAAATTTTTCGCGACCCATATGCTGAATCCGCCGATCAGCAAACCGACCGGAAACACAAGCAAACGGTAGTCCTTAAGCTTGAGCCATTGTGACGTACTTTGCACAAGCGTGAAATACCACATGGAAATTTGGACGAATCCGCCCAATATCCATAACGCCATCACAATGGCCTCCACATGCGAAAAAAAATCCGAGATATTGATGTAACGCGACGCAGATAGAAAAGGAAACGTCAAATTGGCTGTCGCTTCCCCGTACATAAACAAACACGTAAAGTTCGTAAGCGCCATCGTCAGCATCATGAACAAAACAGCAAACATGCCCGCTTTCAGGCCGTTATCTTCTTTTCGCACGAGCGGATAGAATGAGGAAATAAACCAAAACTCCATAAACCATAATGAAGGCTCCAAAGAACCTTTTAATGCAGGGTTGATCCCTCTGCCGAAAACCGGAAGAATATTCGAAAAGCGATACTCCGGCATTAAAAACAGGAAAATGGCCAGCACAAACAAAAAGAAAATCGGCCCGAAAATAAGCGCGAACCTGCCGATCACTTCCACGCCTGACCGCACGGCGAACGAACATGTCAGCACAATGCTGGCAATGATCATCACCAGCGGCGTTTGGGACAAAAAAGCTTGTACGATAAATTCGGCGTACTCCCGGGTAATTAATCCGATGGCGTCGATTTGAAAGAAGATAATAATAGCGCAAATAACGTTTCCCAATACGCGGCCGAATACGCCTTTTACCTGCTGTATCCATGTTTTGCCCGGATGCATGCGATGAATCCGCCATGCTATCCATACATTAACTACACCGAAAATGGATCCGAGTATCGGCGAAATCCACATATCCTGGCCTGCAAACATGGCTGTAAACGAGGGTACGACAAGGATTGAGGTGCCTCCAACCATCAGGTACATCATCAACCCTAATTGCACGCTTGAAATTTGCTCTTTATTCATCCCGGCTGCCCCCTATTCCACAAATTTAAACATCGACCAGATCGGCCGGAACACGTCATTGATCAGTTCAGTCGGCCCAGGCAAGCCGGGGACAAACATCAGCAGAAGAGCAAGTCCCCATCCCGCCGAGGCAACCACCGTAAATACGGCCTTCTCCTTCATTTTCCCGGATTTCATTCGCGGAAATTCATATAGGAACATTACCGCGACCAACAACGTGACCAATATTATTTTTAATACGATCATTGATCTTCCCTCATTTAAAGCTTTTTCCGGAAAAACCGGGCCATAATATTTTTACGTTTGCTTCAGCATGTATGTCGATCTCCGAAAAAATCTCGTTCCAGCGTTTTTGCTCCTTGGTCCATTGTTTCGGGTATTTTCTCCAAAAGGCATCCGCTACCCCGAATACATCGGCTTTGGCTTCTCTTTGAATCAAACGAAATGCCGATTCGATCCGCTGGCCGATTTCCTGATTGAGCTGCGCTTCCAAACGCGGCAGTTCTGCCGGCTTCATTACATTCGCACGGGATGCGTTCTGCAGCACGCCACCTTCCCCTTCTACGCGCACGGTAACGCTCCAGCGGTTTCTGTCGATCCGGGGGATGAGTTTTGTGCGGCACTTGACGACACGTACGGACATCAGTCCGTCCTCCCGGCCTTTGTTTTCTTTCACTGGAAACGTAACGTTGAACACTTTCAGCTCACCACGGATCAGCTGCGTCTCCCGCTTCAACATGTCGCTAAATTGAGCCGTCAGTTTCCCTCCCTTTAGCACGGCTGCTCCGGATATATAGGGAAAAACATTGCCGCCCGGTCCCTCTTTCTTTTCGATGAGCGGAACCATTGCGGCTTTGGCTCTACCTGTAAGCATATCGTTCAAGTCCCTGAGCGAAACGCCGGTTCCAACCGAAAGGGTGGCCATTTCGCGAAGCGTCTCGGCGCTGTCCCGTTCAATCCGCGTATTCATGCTCAGAATATCCTTGGCTTTTCCTTTACTGATGAAGACATATGCCCGCTCGCGGGGCTGCGGATGGCGGAAGAGGAAATCCATCTGGTCGATGATACCTTTTTTAGCAAGCTGTTCACCGAAAACAAATACTTCGCCATGGCCCCAGAAAACTTTGCGCGGCAGCAGCTCTTGCAGCCTTGAAGATGCATCGGCAAAATCGGTTCCGCTCGCGCTCTGGACAATAAACGTGTCGCTGCCAGAATCGCTGCTATTTATGCCTGATCCCCCTCCGCTCGTTTGGTTCGGCGTAAATACCTGCACCGATAGCTCAATGGTTCCGTTTTTACCGGCATCAAGACTAGCTGCCATAATCAAAGCCAGATCATTTACTTCCGTGCGGTCCCAGCAGCCTCCGAGCAGTGGGATCATCAGAAGCAGGATAGCCGTCCGAATAAGTTTTCCGATCCGCTTCATGAGTTGCGTCCTCTCCGATCCGGCCCAGGGCGTTGGCCTGAACTCTGACGTTGCCGGTTCCAGTATCCCGTTCTCGGTCTTATGTTCATTTTCCAGAAGGGAGCACGAACCAGAACATCTTTCAGTTGATTGACATGCGTAAAACTGGTCACCGTGACATACGGTACTCCAAATGACCGCAACGCAAACAGATGAGTGAGGATAAGCGTAATGCCGATCATCAATCCAAAAAATCCCAAAAATCCTGCCAGCAGCATCATGGGGAATCTTAGCAGGCGGATGGCGATTCCAAAATCAAAATGCGGGATCAAAAAAGAAGCGATGCCTGTAATCGCCACGACCATCACCATAGGCGACGAAACAAGTCCCGCCGAGATCGCGGCTTGTCCTATCACCAGCGCTCCCACAATGCTTACAGCCGAGCCGATTTGTTTCGGCAGCCTTACCCCAGCCTCGCGCAAAGCCTCAAACATAATTTCCATCAATAAAGCTTCCACGAGCGCAGGAAACGGGATTTGCTCCCTGGATTTTGCCATGTTGAGCAGGAGAGTTGTCGGGATCATTTCTTGGTGAAATGTAACGATGGCAACATAAAAGGACGGGCCAATCAGGGCGAGGAAAGCAAAGAAATACCGGAGCCAACGGATAGCCGATCCGATGAAGTAGCGCTGATAATAATCTTCGGGAGAATGCAAAAACGAAAATATGGTTGTAGGCGCAATCAAAGCAATTGGCGTTCCCTCGATCAGAATGGCTGCCTTCCCCTGCAAAAGATTAGCCGCAACTACATCCGGACGTTCCGTCGTCTGCATCTGGGGAAAGGGTGAATAAGGATTGTCTTCGATCAGCTCTTCAATATTTCCGCTCTCCAGAATACCATCCACGTCAATGCGGCCCAGCCTTTCTGTAATTTCCGAAATCAGCGCCGGATTAACAACCCCTTGTATATAAGCAATCACGACCTCGGTTTGGGAGTACCGCCCAATCTGCATGGATTTCATCTTTAAAGAGGGGGATCTAAGCTTCCGGCGAACCATGGACGCATTAACAAGCAGCGTCTCGATGAATCCTTCACGCGGACCACGTACCACGGACTCTGCTTCCGGTTCCGTAATCGAACGTTTCTCCCATTTGGACAAACAAAGCGATACCGCCTTGTCCTCTCCATCCATCAGCAGCACAGGGTTTCCGTCTCCAATTTCAGCAATTGCCTGCTCAATGGTTTTCACTTGATAAAAGGACGAGATGGACAATCGTGCACACAAGCTATCAAGTCCACCGCCTTCGTCCGCCGTCTCGCGCAAGGCCGGTTCAAGAACATGTTGATTCATTGCTTCGGTATCTGTCATCCCGACTGTGTAAACTACTACCGAAGGAGTTCTGACGTAATTGAAATCATGAAATACAACGTCAAAGCAATCTTCATATTTTTCCTGAAGTCGCTCCATATTTTCACTTAGCCGGGTAGAAAGGGCTGTTTCTTTGTTGTTTTGCATCGGGCACTCCCCTCCGTAGCAGCTACATCAAAAACTTTGGCTTCAAGGTTGGATATGACCCACCCATCTGCCGATAATACTTTAGTATGTTCTAAAAAAAATGGAAAATTCGGTATATTTTCAATATTTTTCTGTTCCATAGACTGTTTCGCCAGCAATACATCCCTTGTGTAAGTCAAAGGAAAACGTCTTTCGGCCTAACGATATCGCAAAAAAGGGAACTGCAGCATGGTTGCATACAGTCCCCCGGAATCACTGCAAAAAGTTAATATCCAGCGCAAATAACATCCCTCTGACGGTAGAAATCGCCAAGTTGGTCCTGTTCATAAGCGTAACCGGCTCGGATCAGCAGATCTTCCCTACCCCTAGCGGCTACCAATTGCAAGCCAACGGGGAGGCCCTCGCTAGTTAGGCCGCATGGAATGGATATGGCAGGCGTTTCCGCCATGTTAAAAATACCGGTATATCGGGTCATCGCATCGAAAATGCTCTCGGTGTATGAGCCAAAATGCACCTCGTTGACGCCAATTTTTCTTGCCGGAAGCGGGATCGTAGGCGTAGCCAACACATCAATGCTTTCCCTGAACAACCTGTCGAAGGCATTTATATACATTTCTTTTTTCTTCAAAGCCTCTATATACCGCAAAGCTGTTATTTTCAGCGAGGATTCCAGAAGAGCCCTTGCATCCTCCCCATACTGGGACAAACAGCATGCCATCCGGCTCTTGTGAATAAAACCCGCTTCCGATGCGGCAATGGTTAGGGAAACATCGGCGTTGCCTGCGATAAAGGAAACGTCCGTATCGATCAGAATCGCGCCAAGCGACTCCAGGGCCTCCAAAGAATCTCGATACAACAAGTAGGTCTCCGGATCGATATGCTCGTTGAAATAACTGGTCGGCACGCCAACGCGCAGACCGCGAATATCCCGTTTCAACTCCTGCAGATATGATTGCTTCGTCATAACCCCGGCAATAATCGCCATATCCGTCATATTGGCCGTAAGCGGACCTACATGATCCAATGTCCATGACACATAAAACACACCTGCGGTCGAAACTTTGTTGTAGGTTGGTTTCAGACCGATAATGCCGCAGGAGGCTGCCGGAATCCGTACGGAACCGCCGGTATCCGTGCCGATTGAGGCAACGGTTAAATCGGCCGCTACGGCGGCTGCAGATCCTCCGCTTGAGCCGCCGGGCGTATATTGCGGATTCCAGGGATTATGGACAGGACCATAATGAGGATTGTTGGAGGTGATCCCAAGCGCGTACTCGTGCAGGTTGTTTTTACCCAACAGAATGGAATCTTGGAGGAGAAGCTGCTGTACGATCGCCGCATTTTTATGTGGAATATGCTGCGCATCGATCGATGAGCCGTTTGTCGTACGAATGCCTTTGGTCGCAATATTGTCTTTATAGGAAAGGGGAATGCCGTACAGAAGTCCGATCTGTTCACCTGCTTTCGCCTTCGCTTCCACGATTTTTGCCTCATTAAGCGCTCGTTTTTTTGCGACTGTAATATATGAATTCAGCACAGGGTCTTTGGATCGAATCCGTTTCAAATAGTTTTTAGTGACTTCATACGGAGTAAACCAATGTTTAGAATAACCGGCTTGAAGCTCCATAATTGATTTTCTGCCCACTACCATCTCTCCTTTCTAATCCGGAAAAGCCGGGGGATTCAACGCGAAACATTCTCCCAGCCATTCTCTCATTCACTTTATGCGGAAAATGATAGATTGGTATGGTCAGACTTCCTCCGAAATGAAATTGGATATATTGATAGAGAAATCAGAATTAAAAAAAGACCGCCCAAATATTCAAAAGGGCAGCCCAGGTATTGCAGCTATGTAAAATGACTATTTTAAGGAGTCCAGCATTTTCTCGAATTTGCCGGGGCTCATGATTTCATGGGTCACAAACTTTCCGTTATAAAACATGCTGAATGTAGTCCATATCGCTGGCGATTCCTGCGCTTCTTCCCTTGTGCTTATGCGCTTGGTACGAAAAGGAATTTCTCTGTGATCTGCAACACGTCGGAGATCATCCAGCACTCCTGCGGCAAACGGACATTGCGCCGTATAATAAATGCAAATCCCCTCATTCAATGCCGGTTGGGGTTGGGCTGAACGTATAAACGCTGGATCGGCGCCATTTTCATTCCATTTCTGGACGAGCAATACGAAATAAGGATCGGCTTGATCCGCCACAGTAAATCCCATATGTTCAAAGTAGCGTTTATCGCTCAGGTAAGGCATCTTTTTCGAGCTCGCAATATGAACGATTCCATCCATTCCCAGCGATTCTGCATCTTTCCTGCATTGTTCGAGCAATTTTTTGCTGTGACCGCTGCCCTTGTGACGCCCGCTAACCCAGAGACAATTGATATACATGTAATTTGGAGCATTAATCGGCACCCATGCCTTATCGGCAGGCAAATATTCGATAAAAACCTTGGCGCGTTCGTCAAGCCGGTGAAATTTTAATCCCTCCTCCATCCGCTCGCATAACCACTGTTTCTTTTCCTGTACAGCCTGCTCATATTGTTTGGCCCCGAGAGCGCAGCAGATATGTTCATGTCCGATGTTTTCTTTTGTAATTTCCAGGTATGCCATATGTATGCTTGTCCTTTCTAGATATATTTTTTCAGTGCAATCGCCTATGACTACCCCTTTATTATAACAATATAAATTTGTATTTTATGGGATAAGAGTCATATCCTCCTTAAAATTTGCGTACATTACATTGAATTCTAGCAAAAAAGATATAATACGATGTATAAATTACTATATACCATATATTCCCTTCCTATCCTATCCATTCTTTAAAATAAAAATCAAACGCGGATGTTCGAAGAGCCATTCATTGTGTACAGACGAGACGATTATACCCTTGTTTGCGAATTTCGATTTTTTTTAAAAGAGAGGTGAATAATTGTGGTTTACGATGCGATTGTCGTAGGGGCCGGACTTGCGGGTCTAGTGGCAACAGCTGAGATGGCGGATGCCGGCAAAAAAGTATTGTTATTGGACCAAGAACCCGAAGCCTCATTGGGAGGACAAGCATGGTGGTCTTTCGGAGGGCTGTTCCTGGTGAATTCCCCCGAACAACGCCGGCTGGGCATCAAGGATTCCAAAGAACTGGCATGGCAGGATTGGATAGGATCAGCGGGATTTGACCGGGATGATGAAGACTATTGGGGGAAGCAATGGGCCAAAGCTTATGTTGAGTTTGCTTCCGGCGAAAAACGCGAATGGCTGCGCAGTCTCGGTGTTCGTTTTTTTCCGGTGGTAGGATGGGCGGAACGTGGAGGATATCTTGCGGAAGGACATGGCAATTCCGTACCGAGATTTCATATTGTTTGGGGAACCGGTCCCGGGTTAGTTCGACCATTTGAATATAAAGTGCGTGCAGCGATTGAAAAAGGTTTGGTTGATTACCGGCCGCGCCACCGCGTTGATGAACTGTTGACTGTTGGCGGCTCGGTCGTCGGCGTTCGCGGTTCTATGCTTGAACCAAGCAAGGCTGAACGTGGTGAAAAAAGCTCACGCGTGGAAATTGGCAACTTCGAATTCCATTCCGAAGCTACGCTCGTATCGAGCGGCGGCATTGGCGCTAATTTCGATCTTATTCGCGATCATTGGCCTTCGCGTCTCGGCGCGCCACCTAAGCATATGATCTCCGGCGTTCCCGAGCATGTAGATGGAAGAATGCTGGCGATTACGGAAAGGGCCGGAGGCCTGATCGTGAATCGGGATCGGATGTGGCATTATACGGAAGGACTTAAAAATTGGAATCCGGTCTGGGCCAATCATGCCATACGGATCATTCCCGGACCTTCCTCGCTATGGTTTGATGCCAAGGGCCGGCGTTTTCCCGCTCCTAATTTTCCCGGGTTTGACACGCTCGGCACGCTTGAGGCCATCCAACGGACGGGCTACGATTATTCCTGGTTCATTCTGACGCAGAAAATCATAGAAAAAGAATTTGCTCTTTCCGGCAGCGAACAAAATCTTGATATTACGAATAAAAGCATCAGGCAAGTGCTATCCCGGATATTGCCCGGCCCCCCTCCCGCTGTGCAGGCTTTTATGGATCAAGGCGAAGATTTTGTTATTGCCCATCAACTTCAGGATCTTGTTGCCGGAATGAACAAGCTTACCGGTGACCATTTGCTTCATTTTGAAGAAATCGAAAGACAAATCATCGCAAGAGACCGGGAAATGGAGAACAAGTTTACGAAAGACCTGCAAATCACGGCCCTGCGCGGAGCCAGGAAGTATGTCGGCGATAAGCTTATTAGAGTTGCCGCGCCTCATAGGTTTTTAGATGCCAAAAATGGTCCGTTAATCGCTGTCCGCCTAAATATTCTTACCCGCAAAACGCTCGGCGGCCTGCAAACCAATTTATCCGGCCAGGTATTGAATTCCGCTGGTTCTCCCGTCAAAGGCCTATATGCTGCAGGAGAAGTATCCGGTTTTGGAGGCGGCGGCGTTCATGGATACCGTTCCCTTGAAGGCACATTTCTTGGCGGCTGTTTATTTACCGGCAGAGTGGCTGGCAGAGCCATAGTTAACGACCGAAGATAAAGTATAGACGCTTCCCTGCAAGAGTTGAGCAGCCTATCCCCATTTATATATACGCTCAAAGATAACTTCAAGCAAACAAAGAAATCGCTCCTTGCCTAACGGCCGGCATTTCAGCAGCCAGTTCAGCAAAGAACGATTTATTTTTTACTTTATCTGAGCAAATTAGCTTAAGCATTTCCAGCTTTCATCCGCTAATCGCCTTTAATCGATCCAGGGTTTAAAACGCCCAGTTTCCATTCCGGAATATCGCTTCTTTTCGGCCATCCTGCGTAATTCCGTCAATGGAAAGCTCTGCGGAACCGATCATAAAATCGACATGAGTCAGACTTTTATTGACCCCATGCTTCGCCAGTTCCTCTCCATCCATGTCGGTACCGCCCTCAAGGGTTACAGGATAAGCTTGGCCAAGCGCAAGGTGGCAGGAAGCATTCTCATCGAATAAAGTATTGTAAAAAATGACATTCGAGTTTGAAATCGGGGAATCATGAGGAACCAGTGCTACCTCACCAAGATATTTTGCCCCGTCATCGGTATCCAAAAGTTTTTGCAGCGCTTCGGCTCCCTTGTCAGCGCTAAAGTCAACGACTTTGCCATCCTTGAACGTCAGTGAGAATCCATCGATAATGACGCCGTTATTGTTAAGCGGTTTCGTGCTGCGCACGGTCCCGTTTACGCCGTCTTTGTGCGGGAGCGTATAGACTTCTTCTGTCGGAATATTAGGATTAAACCAAACTCCGCGCGTATTCTCTTTGGCTCCGCCAAGCCAGAGATGTCCTTCCGGCAGATCAATCGTCAGCGATGTGCCCGGAGCTTCATATTGCAGCTGCTTATAACGTTTGTCATTCAGGAAAGCTACCATTTCGCTCAGCTTCGCATTATGCTTGCCCCATGCATCAACCGGATTTTCCCGGTCAATCCGCGTTGCATCGATAATGCGTTCCCACAATTTCTGTATCGCCGTTTCCTGGCTTTCGCCCGGGAACACCTTGCTTGCCCATTCAGGGGTAGCATAGGAAATCAAAGTCCAGGCATTGTGGTGGGACATCAGATAACTGCGGTATTTGTTTAATGCGGCGGCGGCCGTTTTGGCAGCGGTCGCAATCCGCGACGGATCCGCTTCATTCAGCAAATCCGGATCAGGCGAATAAATTTGGATAAAAGCAGCGCCTTTCTCCGCGTATTCCTCCATCGCTTTGGCACGCCACTCCGGATATTCGGAGAACACTTCTTCCGGTGCATGCAGGTATTTAATCTTGGACAACTGATCATCGTTGTATTCCACATGGACATTATGGGCGCCTACCTTGTAAGCATGCAGAGTAATTTGCCGGATCAGGTCGGCTGCTGCGATCGGTCCCATCACGACCACGGTCTGGCCGGGCTGTACATTTACACCTACCTTGACGGCGAGCTCCGCATAATTTTCCAACTGCTGTTTTGTAGGATACATTTTTATTCCCCCAATTCGGTAAAAGTAGCTACTTTATTATATTCCTTACCAAGTGGTGACTTCCACATTTATTCGCTTTCCAGGAATGTATGCTCAAAATACGCTTTGAAATTCAGATCGAGCCAATTAACCTTTTCCTTTTTCTTCTTTAGGTTCAGGGATGCATATGCTGAACACCTCACTTAATGGATTTTATCAAGCCAGATTCCCTTAGGTCAATTTAGCAACAATCTATACGAAAACAGCGTTATTTTAAGACAAATTATGAATAGAAATTCAAAATAACCCTACAAAGTGACGTGAAGCCTTTAAAGCTTATTCCGATTACTTTGCTTGGACCCCGGAAGTGTATACTTTCGATATGTCAAAAAAAATCCGCGCTTGGGCGCGGACTGTAAGTAGAAATATGAACCTGGTTGTGGTCTTAGGCTTTTAATTGCAAATCCGCAGCCGCCGGAAGCGTGACAAGGGCGGTAGTTCCCTCTCCTTTGACGCTCTGAAACTCCAAACTTCCGCCAACCGCCTGGATAATCCGAAAGGTCACCATCAGTCCGAGCCCGGTTCCATTCAACTTGGTCGAATAAAATGGGTTTCCCAATATCGACAGTTGTTCGGGCGACATGCCTACTCCGTTATCTCGGATTCGGATGCACACATGATGAAAATGCCGATAGGCAGCGATGGAAATTCGTCCTTTTGACGCTGAAGTCGCGTCGATAGAATTCCTGATGATATGGGTCAGTGCTTGTTTTATTTTGGACCGATCTGCCTGAATCCATAAATCATCTTCTGCTAACATCTCCAAATCCACATGGTTCGCCTGCGCGGCAGGTTCTATTTCTTCTTTGATTTGGCCCAAAATAACGGACACCGGGAACACTTCAATCGTCTCCAGCTGCGGTTTGGCGTAATTCAGGAAATCATTAATGATGTATTCCATACGGTTCAATTCCATCATCGATATTTCCAGATACTTTTTGTTTTTCCCTTCCGCGTTCCGCATCGATAGCTGCAGGAAGCCTTTGATCGAAGTTAGCGGAGAACGAATTTCATGCGCTACGGATGCCGCCAATTGGCTGGTTACGTTCAACTTTTCAGTCCGGATAATTTGTTCTTGCATGCAGATCGCTTTAATGGTCACTTCCATTAAAAAAACAGCCAAACTCATCGTAACCAATTGCAGTAAGAAAACCTGCAGCATAAAGAAGCCGGAATAAGACTCGTTCATTTGTTTTGTCAAGATGAATCCGCCCCAAGAAACGATAAAAGCAGCAGTAGTTAACAAGATGCTAGTAATAAATCGGAATTGCGGAGATTTTTGGTTAAAACGGGCGGCAAAAGGATACGCAGCAGCGCAGATCAAGAGTGAGGCTATGAAACCGATAAAAAAATCATCCAAACCAATCAAAAAACGGCACATAACAAAAGAAATAAAGGAAATGATGCCGCCCACATTACCCCCATACAAAACAGCAATGATTAACGGTATGCTTCTGAGATCGCCGTCAAAATCATTCGTAATATTCGATGGGAAAAGCATGGATAACACAATTGCGATTCCGCAGCATAGCCCCAGAAGCATCTGCCGCCGCTGATCTTTTTTAGGATATAAGAGTTTATAAGCTTCAAAAGCCCATTTCCTTATATCTCGAGAAAAACTACCATCAGCCGCGGCCGGTCTTCTTTCAGGATATGTCGATGGATGTTCGTTCTTATAGAAGTTATGGTTTGTAATGCAGATCAATTGGTATAACAATAATGGAATCAAGATATCAAGTATATCCAGCAGCAGATCTTTTATCATAACCTCCCTCCCAAGTTCATTTATTCGACTTCAGGAGGCTTTTTCCCTTTTATTGTAAAGAAAAGAGACGGCCGCATGTTTTAACAGACCGATATTTAAAAAACCCACCTTTTCCAAGATGGGTTCAAACGAGAGGATAGATAGAAACCTGCATGCGTAAAAATAAAATTCTGAAAAAAACTGCTATTACGACTCCAGTACCTCTTCCTTCGGTTCCGGAGTCATCTTCTTAGCCAAAAATACGGCTACGACAATCGCCGTAATTCCGCCGACCAGCTTCCCGACAATCATCGGGAAAATCATTTCCTTCGCAACCCCGGCCGTAAAGCCAAGATGATCGCCGAATACAAACGCGGCCGACACCGCAAAGGCGACGTTGATGACCTTGCCCCGCGCATCCATGTCTTTCATCATGCCAAACATCGGAATGACGTTGGCAAGCGTAGCAACCAGGCCGGCTGCCGCAATCTCATTCATGCCGAGCAGCTTGCCCAGCTTCATCAGCGGTTTATTAAACACTTTCGTAATCACAAATACCATAGCAAAAGCGCCGGCGAGTACAATGGCAATATCACCAACGATTTTGATTCCGTCTTCAACCGGAGCAAGCCCCGGAATGATGGTAATCCCTGTCAACTGCTGCGTGATGCCCGCTGCGAGTCCCAAGGTCGCTACAATGACGATGAATTGCCCAAAGATCGTAAACCCTTTGATCATGCCTTGCGGGAACTTCCACAATCCAAGCACAATCAGTACAGCAAACAAAATGATTGGAACCAGGTTGGACAAAATCATTGTGATCGAGTAACCGGCAACCAAACCGCCGATCAAGCAGCCGAGCGGGATGGTTACGATACCAGCCAGAACGCCGGTAGCCAAATATTTCTGGTCTTCCTTTTTGATAATGCCAAGCGCGACCGGAATGATAAATACAATCGTAGGGCCAAGCATAGCCCCCAGAATCGTACCCGCGAATAAACCCGCTTCCGGACTCTGCGCCAGTTCTTGGGCTAGCGAGAAGCCGCCCATGTCATTCGCCAGCAGCGTTGTCGCAAACATGGCAGGGTCTGCTCCCAATGCGCTGTATACAGGAACGACGATCGGACTTAGCACTTTAGCCAGGACCGGAGACAGGCAGATGATTCCCACCATGGCGAGCGTAAGCGACCCCATGGCCATAATCCCTTCATCGAATTGATGCCCCAATCCGAACTTGTACCCAATGCACTTATCAATCGCACCGAGAATCATGAAAATAACCATGCCGTAAATGATAATTTCATTAATCTCCACGTACATGCTCCCCCATTCTTTCGCTATATGATCCAAAGCAAACGATTATCTTACTGCTCTGGAAACTCCCTACCGGAAGTGTTGTATGATTTCCTCGGACGGGGAACGAAGCACCGTATGATGAATAATCCGCTTTGGATCCATGGAGGATACAAACACTTTCATCCCCTGCTCGACATCGCTGACACTTCCCGTGAACACGGCGAGGAATTTGCCGCCAATCGCCATGCCTAAATTCATTTTTTTCACATGAATGTCGCATTGCTTCAAAGCTTCGTTTAACGCAAAAATCCCGGAAGACACCGTCGCTGTTTCCACAATTCCAAGCGCATCCACAGGCTGGGAAGATGAACGGCGTTTCAATCCATCGATAATATCGGTATGAACGCCATGCAGTTCAAAGTCGCTGATCCGGAACTCGCCGGCTTCCGTCTTAGCCGTCTCCATCGCAGCCTGCACATCTGCAGTATCGCCGCTCATGATGATCAGAAACTTTCCCGGACAGATCGGCTTCATATGATGCACTTCAACAGGCGAAGTCTTCAGCATACGATCCGCCGTCTCGTAGCCTTTGCTAATGCTGCGCATCTCAACAACACCTATTGCACTAATCATGTGTCACCTCGATTGAATCGACGATTCCCACGATGACCGCATCAACGGGTACGTCTGAATTGGCAAACGATGTCCGTGCCGCACTTCCGGTCGTAACCAGCACCGTATCCCCTATGCCTGCCCCGGCATTGTCCGCAGCGACAAAATATTCGCCTGTGACGGATTCATTGGCATATGATAACGGTTTGACCACGAGAAAGGCCATCCCGTTCAGCTTATTATCCTTGCGGGTAGCCCACAGGCTTCCCATAACTTGTCCCATGATCATAGTTTCACCTCGCCCGTTATCTTCTTCGTACCTGCATCCGCTGCATGCGCAAGTAATCCTGAGCAAGCGGCGTAATGATACTATGCCGGTCTATCACGATTTCTGTCCGGTTCTGCAGACGGTACTTTTTCACTTCCGCTTCGGTAATGACCCTGCGGTTCAATACTTCCGGATCATCCGGCACTTTATCGGATTTGGAATGAGGATCAGCCTGCATGTCCATAGGCCGGCCTTCGTCCATACAAGCCGAAAGCAGTTCCGCTTCTTTGGCCATCCGGATTCCGTAATTGCTCAGCTTGTCCGCAAATTCATCGTACATCTTGTACAGCAAAACAGGCGCCGTTGACTTGTATTTGCGGTAAAGCAAACCTTCTTCGAGCGCAATTACCTTTCGTCCTTTCAGCAGCATCGTCAGCACGAACCGTTCACGCGGGCCAGCGCTTATGCCGTTCGCAAGGTGGGATAAAAGCTGAATGCATATGGTAGGAATAATCAGCACATCGCAATCTCTGAGCGCCTCATCGTAATAATGCACCTCATAATATGGCTTCAGCTTTTTTTCCAGTTCCGGCAGCGGTTCCGCAGTCAGAAGTACTGCTTGCTTTTTGGATGCCATCGGCTTCCCCTCCGCCAGTCCCAGCCGTTTCATCACCTCGGCCGTTACGGCTTCGATAATCGCGGCCCGATCCAGAGCTTCTATGTTCATTTTTTCACGCTCCTAAACCTGGATGCCCTACTTCAAAATTTTCCCTTTCGTGCCTTTCGTAAAGCCGCATGCATTTGCTTCGTCATAGTCGATATGCATGTAAGTTTCATAGTTCGGGCTCACTCGTACCAACACATCGTCAAAAATAAGCGGACGTTTGCCATACACTTTTACCTGTACGATTTCACCGTTTTTCACGTTGTATTTCTCCGCGTCTTCCGCTTTAACGTGAATATGGCGCTGTGCTGCGATAAGTCCCCGTTCCAGCCGAATCATATTGCTGCCGGAAGCGACGACGATTCCCGGGGTTCCTTCAAGCTTGCCGCTTTCTCTCACCGGCGCGGGTATTCCGAGCACGACCGAATCCGTGAGCGATACCTCTACTTGCGATTCTTTACGTTCCGGCCCAAGCACGACGACATTATGCAAAGAGCCCTTTGGCCCGATCAGCGTCACGCGTTCTTTGCAGGCATATTGCCCCGGCTGGGAAAGATCCTTGGCTTTCGTCAGTTGATATCCCGTGCCGAACAAGGCATCGATCGTTTCCCGGCTCAAATGGACATGTTTGCCGGATGCTTCGATTTCGAAGCAGGTTTCATCCTGTACCCGCTTGACTACTTCATTAATGATGCTCTCTACCAGTTGGTTATCCACCTTAGTCACCTCATCAGTTGTACTCTCCAACACGGATGCGGAACATAATAATCCAGAACAAGGAAGACAGCCTGTTCAGTGAACGAATGATATCTTCGCGCTCTGCATCTCCGTGTTCCTTCTTAAAGGCTTGATAAGCCAGCAGTTCCGTCTCCCTCGTCAATGTGCGCAACGCATTTATGACAACAACCGCTTCGCCCATATCATAGCTGGGTTGAAAATGTTCCAGTCCAAAGTATTTCTTGGGAAAATGGGATTGCTCCCTGAGTTCCTTGGGATTCAGCCCAAGCAAATGAAACTCCTCAATGCTTTCGCTCAGCACTTCGCACCGTACGATCCGCCTGACGAATTGCAAAATCTCTTCCAAATCCTTGACTAGCTTGGTCATATTCAGCTTGAAGCAGCTGATTTGCGCTTCCAATATTTTCGTTTCCAATGAGTCCAGCTTGCCGCGGAATAATATCCGTGGGTGATCCTTAAAAACAAGCATATTTCCATATAAATGAGTCATATGCTCAGGCTTCGCTTCCAAAAATCCGCCGTACAGCGTCCGAAATCGCTTTTTCCCGCCGGTTGCCGGTTCAACATCAAGGTTGGTCGTAATTTGAAGCTTAACTTCCTTTTGCGGCGTCGGTTCTTGCGCTGGTACCGATGCCGGTACCGGATCATTCGCTGTATCCTTATCCGTCTCGGAAGCTTTCACATACCGCAGTTCAATCTGATGATCGGTTAAAAAGCTTTTGGCCGATGGTGTCAGTATTGTTCCAACAGCTGCCTCATAAACCGCAACATCCTTCAAATTCCGATATCGAAAATGCTTTCGCAGCTCGCTTTCCGTAATCACAGCCATGTTTTCACATCCTTCTAAGGCGAATGCGTGATCATATTCCCTTACGCGATCGTCCGAACCGTTCCAAGCCGTGGCAATTCGCCTTCGCCAGAAGCGGAATGCGGGCTCTTACGCCCGCATTCTGCTGTCTTCCTCATCCGGCTTGTCCGGGTTAGTTTTATTCTGCCTTTGTCTTCGGCAGGATTGCGTCCACTTCGGCATGCGGTCTTGGAATCACGTGCACCGACAGCAATTCGCCAACACGTTCTGCCGCTGCTGCGCCTGCGTCGGTTGCTGCCTTGACTGCGCCCACATCGCCGCGAACCATAACCGTTACGAGACCTGCACCGATTTGCTCTTTGCCGATCAACGTAACATTCGCTGCTTTCACCATTGCGTCTGCCGCTTCGATTGCTCCTACCAAACCTTTCGTTTCTACCATTCCCAATGCGTTTGCGTTTGCCATGATAAAATTCCTCCTAATAATTTGTAGTTATATTGAATTTTGGGGTTACCTATAATGGGTTGTTCGTCTTGCCAATGAAGACTGCGAAAACTTACAATTTTTCAAGAATGCGTGCCACAATCATGTCGATAAGCTGCTCTTTGTCTTGAGGAAGGCTGCATCCCGTTTTCGGCTGCGATTCTTCCTTCTCCTCCGCCAAATCTTCCATCTCCATCAGTCCATAAGCAACTCTGCGGATGTTGAGCAGATTCAGCGGGCTGATGTTGTCGGATGTGGAGCTTCCGCCTACCGCGCCGCATCCCAGCGTAAGCGCCGGCGCAAGTGCTGTCGTTGCGCCGATACCGCCAAGCGTGCCCGGCGTATTGACGAGCAAACGGGATACCGGTTTTTTCAGGGCGAACTGTCGTACAATCTCTTCATTTTCGGAGTGAATGCACATCGTATGGCCCGCGCCTTCTCCATTCAGAATTTCGATGCAGCGTTCGCATGCAGCTTCCCAGCTGTCTTCGGTGTAGAAGGCCAGAATTGGGGCCAGCTTCTCGCGCGAGTAAGGTACATTGCGTCCTACGCGGGTTTCTTCTGCGATCAGCACGCGAGCTCTAGCAGGAATATTCAGTTTTGCCAGCTTGGCGATATGCTCTACGCTGCGACCCACGATTTGCGGGTTCATGGTGCCATTGGCCCGCATAATGAATTTGCCAAGCTGTTCGGCTTCCTCTGCGGAAAGGAAATAAGCGCCTTGCTTTTTGAATTCGGCCACAACCGCTTCCTTGCTGCATGCTTCGACGACGACGGATTGCTCCGATGCGCAGATCGTGCCGTTATCGAAAGTTTTGGAGTCCATAATGCGTTTAACGGCAAGCGGAATATTCGCGCTTTTCTCGATAAAAGCAGGGCCGTTGCCCGGACCGACGCCAATAGCTGGCGTACCGGACGAATATGCGGCCTTAACCATCGCCGTTCCGCCTGTTGCAAGGATCAAGGCGACATCGTTATGCTTCATCAATTGATCCGTTCCTTGAATTGTCGGAACCGTCATGACGCCGATGGCTCCTTCCGGACATCCAGCTTGTACGGCGGCCTCGCCGATAACCTTCACCGTTTCCAAAATGCATTTCAGCGCATTCGGATGCGGGGAGAATACGATGCTGTTTCCAGCTTTAAGCGCGATAAGCGTTTTGTATATCACCGTCGAAGTCGGGTTGGTGGACGGAATCAGACCGGCGATGACGCCGACCGGAACGGCTACCTCCATCAACTTGTTCTCTTTGTCATCTTTCAAAATGCCAACAGTTTTCATGTCCTTGATGGACTCGTAAACTTGCCGTGAAGCAAAAGCATTTTTGATGATCTTGTCCTGCCAACGGCCGAAGCCTGTTTCCTCATTAGCCATTTTCGCCAGCTTCTCGCGATTCTCGTAACCGGCATCGGCAATCGCCTTGACGATCGCGTCGATTTGCTCTTGCGTCATGGCGGCGAGCTTAACTTGCGCATCCTTGGCTTTCTTGATCAGATCACGGACTTCTTGAATGGATCTCAGGTCTTTATCCAATGTTTCCATCAATATTCCTTCTCCCTACTGCATTTTTACATCGATAGATGCTATCTGTTTTCAATTGTGTCAGTTTTATTCTGCATGCTCCGATTTACGAGCTTGCTTTTTTGGACTTCTTTCCGGATTTGGCTGCCGATACCTGCTTCTTCTGCACGTGTGGTTTACTGTCGTTACGCTTGCTTTTAAGCGTTTCGGCCTGTTTTTTATCCGGTATTGTTGTCTTATCAACGGCATCCTTCCGTTCGGGAACCAGGTTCACCGCGGCTTTTATAGCTTCTGTTTCCTTGAAGGCGGATGCGGATTTCTCCTCCGGTTGGGTTTGAATCCTCTCCGTTGATGAAGGTTTCTGCTCCGGCTTGGCTTCAGCAGCATTCGCTGCATTTGGTTTCAGTACCTGGGGCCGAGCCGCATTTGCCGCTGTGAGGTCTTCAGCACTTGCCCCTCCTTCGGATACTACCAAGTCTTTAGAAGCAGCAGCTTCTTTCAAAGCCTGGTGTATGGCCTCATCGGCAGCGCCGTCTGACGCTGCGATTTGTTTAGCATCGTCGTCAGCTGTTTTCGCAATTGGTTTCTGCTCCTGTACATCCATAATTGCGACTGCTTGACGCGGACTTTCGTCAGCATCATCTTGTCCTTCGACCATAGCTGCCGTTTCCTCATGCATTCTGGCAATCACATGGCGGGTCAGCAGCACATTTAATTGCTTTGCCATCTCCGCTCCCGCTTCAACGGCGGCTTGCACAGCTCCAACATCACCATCCAGCTTGACTGTCACCAATCCGCCCTGAATGATCTCCACGCCGATGCAGGTAACGCTTGCCGCCTTTAAAGCGGCATCCGCTGCGGCGACTGCACCCAAATACCCTCTGACCTCGACTAGCCCTAATGCGCTATGTCTCATGGGCTGTTACCTCAATAACTCGTCGGGTTGTCCGCGACGAACTGGACAGCGTCCGCAAAGGCATCGCATGCCGCTTTGCAGGCCGATTGGCTTCCTGTCAGAAGTCCGCCGGCAAAGTTGGTTTCGGAAGGCGGGCCGAAGAAGGCGGCAATCGTAACATCGGCGGCCTTCAGCGCAGCATCGAGGGCATACATCGCTTCCAGCGGCGGAGCGATCAGGTATGCCAGCGCCTCCCCTTCCTGTATACCTGCTGTCTCGGATAAATAAGAGCCTGTGCGGGATACGCAATGAGCGAAATAAGTGATGCTGCCATCGTCGTTTGCGCTAACGAAATAAGCTCCGCTTTCGATAAAATCAACGACGGCATTTAATCCGCTCCGCACTTCCTCCGGATTTGGCCCGGCCAAAATCCCGATGACTTCGCCCGCCAGCTTCGTCGAAGCATTGGCTGATCCGGCATACATGCTTCTTGCATACACAACATCTACAGCGGCTGCTTTTGTCGCTTCATCCAGGGCTGCATAAGTTACATCGTCAATATCAGCAGTAATGATACCTAAACTCTTATGGTGCGGCTTCAACTCAAGCTTGTTTGCCATATCCAGGCTTACGTTGGAAATGAGCTTCACGCCAAGCACCTGTGCATGAATCGGATCGTTTCTCATACGTACCTCCTAGCCCTTCCCTATAATTTCAGGTCGATCCCCGATGCTTTACGGTCAATCATTGTCTTGATCAGTTCGGCAATATGCGCCCCTGCTTCTACCGCAGGCGTACCGCCGGAATGAATGTTGGAGATAACGGTACGTCTTGCTTCGGGCATGCCTACTGTCGGTTTATAGGCAATGTAGGCGCTCATGGACTCTGCCGTCACAAGTCCAGGACGCTCGCCGACGAGCAGACATACGACATCCGCTTCCGTTACATCGCCGATCACGTCCATCGAAGGAACCCGGCAATGCTTGACGAATAAAATATTGCCTGCGTCAATCCCGTACATTTTGAGACCTTGAGTAATGGAAGGAATGATATCGCGCAAGTTGGCTTCGATTGCTGCCGAACTCAATCCATCCCCAACCATAATTTGTACCTTTGCCTGTTTGGTTGTATGCTGCTTAATGTACTCGATGGTTTCTGCCGAGAACTGGCGTCCCAGGTCCGGGCGCGTAATGTATTCGTCTTTATCCCGGCACATCGTAACAATCGGCACAAGGTTCATTTCCTTTACAAAATCCTCGGATACATAGGAGAATACGGCATCTTGGGCTGCGGCATGGTCAGCGCGGAAACGCAGCGATGTAATCGTCTTATACCGCGGGCCTGCACGCCATACGCCCAGACGGGCTGGTGTCTTTGCTTTCATTTTCATATATCCTTCGCGGTCCTCCGGATCAGGCACAAGCAGCAGCTTGCGAAGGTTAATTTCCGTAATATCGTCCAGGCATTCGCCGTCGTCAACCTGTACCTCTTCAGGCACATTCGCTTCTTTGGCATCTGCTTTCGGCTCCACGTTGTTTTCATGTTCCGGTGATCCGGCTGCCACTGCTGCTGCAGGCGTCGCCGTTTCTTGCTCTGCCTTGTTTCCAACCATCTCATTCAAAATCGATTCAATCATCGATTTCAGATCTTTTTCGTTCATATGAGCTTCCTCCTTTCCTTACTTGAGAAATACTGACGCGTCCCCGGCTTTTTTGGTCAGTTTGCCGTTTTCGATAAAGCCCATTTTCTCCATCCACTGTTCGAACTCCCGAATTGGACGCAAGCCCAGCAATTCGCGCAGCGTTGCCGTTTCATGATATCCGGTCGTTTGATAGTTGAGCATGACATCGTCGCCATGCGGGATGCCCATGAAGAAGTTGCAGCCTGCAGTAGACAGAAGAACCGCCAGATTTTCCAAATCATTCTGATCCGCCTTCATATGGTTCGTATAACAAGCGTCACAACCCATCGAGATGCCTGTCAGCTTGCCCATGAAGTGATCTTCGAGGCCGGCACGGATAACTTGCTTCGCATCGTACAAATATTCAGGTCCGATGAATCCGACGACAGTATTGACGAGGAACGGATTGTACCGCTTCGCGAAGCCGTAGCAGCGCGCTTCCATCGTCACCTGGTCGATGCCGTGATGGGCTTCCGAAGATAGCTCGGAACCTTGCCCCGTTTCGAAATACATGACGTTCGGCCCAACGACCTGGCCTTGTTGCAGCACAAGCTGCTGTGCTTCTTCGATCGTGGCCGCATTGAAACCAAACGCTTCATTCCCTTTCTGCGAACCTGCGATCGATTGGAAAATAAGTCCTGTTGGCGCACCGCGCTTAACAGCTTCCATCTGGGTGGTAACGTGAGCGAGCACGCAGGTTTGCGTAGGAATTTCCCACTTCTGCCGGAACTCCTCGAACCGTTTCAAGACACGCGTCACGCTTTCCACGGAGTCGTCGACCGGGTTGAGGCCAAGCACTGCATCCCCGATCCCGAAAGTCAAGCCTTCCATCAGAGAAGCCATGATACCGTCGGGATCATCCGTTGGGTGATTCGGCTGCAGCCGTGCCGATAGCGTGCCCGGACGCCCGATCGTCGTATTGGCATGCGCCGTAACCCGGATTTTCTTGGCCCCGTAAATCAGGTCAAGATTCGTCATGATTTTCGCAACCGCAGCGATCATTTCCGCTGTCAGTGCACGGGAGATGCGCTTGATGTCGCCTTCCGTTGTATTCTCGTTCAAAATCCACTCCCGCAGCTCTTCTACGGTCCAGTTCTGAATTTCACTGTAAATGCGCTCGTTCACGGCATCCTGAATGATGCGGGTTACTTCGTCCTCTTCGTATGGAACCGCCGGATTATTGCGCAGGTCCGACAATTTGATCTGGGAAAGAACCACCTTGGCGGCTACGCGTTCTTCTGACGAAGCAGCTCCCAATCCGGCCAGCGTATCCCCCGATTTTTCTTCGTTGGCTTTTGCCATCACTTCCATGAGCGTTTTGAATTGATAGACTCGGCCAAACAGTTTCGTTTTTAAAATCACAAAAGCTCCTCCTTCCAAATGCAGCTCGAATTGATGAAACTCGAATCGTTAATGTGAGACTTTTAGTGAAAAACAAGCGTTTTAATAACGACAGGCAGTACCTTGCCATCCGCAATCGGCTTGCCGATGTCGATATAATCGCCGTTGTCCACCTGTACGCTGTCGATGCAGATGACATCTTTCTTGTAATCCAGCAGCCTGTAAAGGGTTTGCCCCAACACCTTCGCCAGATCGTAATGAACAATTACGATCAGCGGATACTCCCGCTCCAGCAGTTCAGACATCCCTTTGTGCAAACCCTGGGCGTATTTCTGAACCTCCTGAAAGCTCGCATTTTTCTTTCCTTCAATCGCAATGGCCACCCGCTGCAAATCACTGTTCAGCTTGAACCACTCCAGCTTGTCGGCGATGGCTTTCGCCAACTGCTCGCTGCTTCCCGACTCGTCGGCTGCAGCAAGCTTCAGGATCGGTATATTTTTGATCGGGAAGCTTTCATCCGTATAGGTAATCGTACTCCCGCTGATCTCAGTTGTATGGGATCCAGCTCCGACAACGGTTGCCCGGATGGTTTCGGTTGAACGGGCAACGGTAAGCTGCTGGGTAAGCGAGGAAGCGGCGATTGCTCTTCCAAGCAAAATACCAATGTCTCCGAATTCGAATACGTCTCCGGTGGCTTCATGATAAATGTAGTCCGCAACCCCTCCGGAGAAGGAAATGCATGGGATCGGAAGGTCCAGCTTCAGGCCTTTGTTTGTGACGATGGTGTCATAAAAGTCTCCGGGTGGTCTGATGCCGACGCTTTCTTCGAGCAGCTTGACCATTTCGCCGATAATCGGCTGGAGATCATCCGGGGTGACCCGCTGACCTATAGTTAGACGGAATCCCCTACGCTCGGCAAGTTGCTTGATCTTAGGCGCGATATACGTGATTTCATGCGTACTTTGATCCACCTTGATCAACCGCCCCCCAATATCCAGGCAGCCCGTATCCAGCAGATCGCCATCGTCGAATAATGCCAAATTGCTTGTGCCGCCGCCAATGTCGATGTTGACGATGGAAGTGGAATGCTCTTTGGAATACGTATGGGCACCTGCTCCTTTGGCGGCAATAATGCTCTCCAAATCCGGCCCTGCAGTTGCGACCACGAAATCGCCGGCAAAGCCGCTAAGCGACAAGACCGCTTCATTGGCATTTTCTTTGCGTGCAGTCTCGCCCGTGATGATGACCGCTCCTGTCTGAATATCGTCCTTGCAGATACCTGCCTTCTCGTATTGCTCCTGTATGAAGGACTGAATCTTCAACATATCGATCCGGTTATCTTCCAGCACGGGCGTAAAGCAAATGTCGCTTCGATAGACGACTTCTTTATCCGTGATAACCAGACGCGGCACCGAAAACGAAGAAGCCATGTTTTGAATATGAAGCTTCGACAGCACTAGCTGGGTCGTCGAAGTTCCCATATCGATGCCAACGCTGAGCAACTGCTCTTCCATTTTGTTCACCCCCTGGCTTGATTCTGATCAATCGGACTACAACTTAAAGTGCGTGTTCAAAAAGGTCGGTTTTCAGCACCGAAGCTTATGCTTCCGATGTGCGTTTTTTCAAAACGCTTCAGTTGAATGAAGATAGGGACGCAAGGAGCGTACATTGGGGTACGTGAGCACCTGAAATGTTTCCGGAGGAAACATACTTCGTAAGCATCTGCTTAGGCCCTGCTGAATTCAAGATACGATGCCGAGCCCGCTTCCTGATTTACTTCGTGTTAGATATAGAATTTATTCGTTATCAGCGGATGCTGATGAAATTCTATATCGCAAGAAAACCTACCATTGAATCGCGGTCGCTCATCCTTGGATCGACCTCGATTGGTTTTCTTATCAAAAGCGGACTTTTTGAACAACCTCTTAAAGAATGCAAAAAGGCTTAAAGTGACAACCTCCCGGATATACCGGTAAGGTTTACTTTAAGCCTCATCGCTTTAAAGACTACGCCCTTGTAGTCCAATTGATTATTTTTTGAACGTAAAAGTCACTGTTGTACCCGTGTCGCCGGATACGATCGAGAGCTTTCCTTTCAGCTTGTCTTTGACATAGCTGCGGACAATCGACAGCCCCAAGCTTTTATGCGAAGCTTCCAAGGCAATGAACCCGGCTCCGTCATCCGCTACGACGACCGTCACCAGCCCGCCTTCAACTTTTGTCTTGACGGTGATTTTCCCCTCCGAACAATTGCCAAACGCATGCTCATAACTGTTATGCAGCAGTTCGCTAACAATTAATGCGACGGTTACGGTCCGATCGCTGTCCAAGCAGATGCTTTGCTCCGAAGCGATTTCCATCTTGATGGCATGGCAATCAACAAAACAGCGCTCGATATTGGATGCAATCAAACGGATCACATCCATGAGATCCACTTCCGCTTGGATCTCCGTCGATAACAATTCATGGGTTGCCGCGATCGCGAGTACCCGGCTGACGCTGTCATCAAGGCATTTCTTTGCCTCGGGGCTTTTGCACTGCCGTCCCTGAATACGCAGCAAAGACGCTACCATCTGCAAATTATTTTTTACCCGGTGATGAATTTCGCGGATGGCAACCGATTTGGAAACGATCTCCGCTTCCTTGTTTTTAATCTCGGTCATGTCATGCAAAATAACGCCTACGCATAAATCCTTTTCCTCAATGAACAAGCGTTTCACCTGATAGTAACGTCCGGCGGCTTTCACTTCCACCGTAAGCGGACAACATGGCGAGGATGAATGCTGACTCATGACCTCGGAGAACATTGTCTGATCAAGCGACAAATTATCGTAATGCAGACCTTGGATATCTTCCAAATAACCGAGTTGCCTGTAATATACATCCGCCCGTTCATTTTTCAATTTCAAAAATCCATATTTGTCGAACACCAGAACGGCGTCCTCCAATTGATTGATAATCGAATCCTTGAACTGCAGCATTGCCGCCAGCATGGAAGACATTTCCCCATCCACCAATGACGTCCGCTGCATATTGAAGTGGGCTTGTATATTGTCCCTGATATCTTTTTCATAGATCAGGACGGCAATGACACCTGATTGATTTTTAATAGGATATACCGTTTGCCTAACCAGATGGTTCTCCTGAGTATTAGCAACGAGCCCTTGCGACATAATGCCTGTTTCCAGCGTCCGCAGAACGCCAGGTTCATTCTCGCGCAGCGCCCTTTCTCCCGTTACCGGAAACTGATACACCGATCTGCCTTGGCACGGGCTGCGATGATAGACTACGACGGCTTCGTTCGCCACGCAGGACAAAACGTCGATGAACACATCATCTTCCACCTCGGTCATTTCAAATGACTCCGCTATTTCGCAGATCCGGGCTATATCCCCATCCGACAATCCGGTATGAAGGCTGCACAACTGCCTGATCCGCTCTTTGAAATCAATCATAGGAGATGACGATGGTGCTTGCAATTTCAATCATTGGACATCGCCGATCCATGCTTAGTTTGCGCAGGGTTTGATAGGCTTCCTCTTCCGTATAGCCGTTTTCTCTCATTAATATGCCTTTTGCTTTCTCGACCGCTTTGCGCTCTTCCATCTTCTGCGTCAGCTTTGAGAGATCCTGTTCCAGCTTCCGGATTTCCTTGCCTTTGGCTATCGTCACTTCCACCATAGGAATGAACGACTTTTCATCAAGCGGCTTTACCAGATAACCAAGCGCACCGACAGAGGATGCTTTTTCAATCGTCTGTTTGTCGCTGTAGGCGGTTAAAAGGATGATCCCGCCCGCCAGCTGCTCTGAAAGAATTCGTTTACCCGCCTTGAGCCCATCCAAAATGGGCATTTGAACATCCATGATGACGAGGTCGGGCAGATGCTTCTTGCATAATTCGATAGCTTCAAAGCCATCGGAAGCTTCGCCTACTACATTGTAGTCCGCCTCCTCGAGCATCTCACGAATATCCATTCTTGTAATAGGTTCGTCATCGACTATTACAATTTTTCCATTCATGCGTCATGCACCTCATTGTATGTCGTTATTTGCTTGTCTGATAAAGCCTGTACTATAATCCCAGTCGTCTACCCCTTCAAATAATCTTGAAGGGCATCCACTCCCACATTCTCGATCGTCGAGACTTCAAAAATCCGCTCCACGCCTGCCGCCACTAAATGTGCTCTGGCCTGCGCGAGTTCCTCTTGCGACTTGGCCAGTTCGACTTTCGTGACCACTCCGATAACCGGCTTGGCGAAAACCGTCGCAAAGGCCGGCGGGAAATAGCTGTCTTCTTTCGTGCAATCCTGAACAAGCCCGATGACATCGGCATCTACGCTGGAAACTAACAGCATTTTGTATAAATACCGGTTCTCGATGCATTCTCCCGGCGTATCAATCGCCTGGTCGAATGTTTCGACGGCTTGCGTCTTTTTGTAGGCAATTTCCTCGCCGTGCAGCCATTGGCACAACGTGGTTTTGCCCGATCCTGTACTCCCGGCAAAAATGATTTTCTTCATAAGCTTCTCCTACGTTTTTGTAATATTCGTATTAGCCGAGAAGCCCAATATATTCTGCAATCCCAGCAGCACTTCACTGATTGCAGATTCTACTGATGATACATCGCCCGTAATGACGAGTGAACCGCTGAATCGGTCGACAAAACCGATTTGGACACCGGCCGCCTTTGTTGCGATATCCGCTGCAATGATGGAAGCTTCGCTTGGCGTTATCGTCATGACGCCGATGGACTGATGTTCTTCGTTTCCGAGTCCCAGCTTCTTGTAGATATCCGGGTTCGGGTTTGCAATAATGTGAGCCAAAGTGACCTGTTTGCCAGGTACATACTCCTGAATCACACGTTGTTTCTCGGCTCCTTGTTCCATACTCCTCATCTCACTCTCTATCAAAAACACTAAAAGAGGTTGTTAAGAAAAACGTCTATCGACGTATTTTCATAGAAGACAGACCGCGCTTAGCGGATGTTTTTCTTGCGATTATAGAATTGTTCAGCTTCGCTGAAAATTTATAAATTCTATAATCTTCAAAAAGTCACTGCAAAAAACAATAAAAGCCCCTTAAAAGTCCACGCGGAATTTTTAAGAAGCCACTTTGCTTTGATTTGTATGCAACACGCCGTTGTGTTACTTTTACTATATTTGAATATTGCAAGCGATGTCAATACGAAATCCGTCAAAATTCGACTCGGTTTTAGAATTGAAACATTTTGTTCAAAATTTGAAGCACATCCTCTGCCGTAGGAACGCGTGGATTTGTTGCAGTACATCCGTCTTTCAGCGCGCCTTCGGCGATCGAAACTCTCATTTCCTCAAGCAAAGCTTGATCCACGCCACATTCCCGCAGCGTTTGCGGCATATTCAATTGTTTCTGCAGCTGTTTGATCGCCTGCACCAGACTCCGGACGCCGCTCTTCGCATTTGGTGCGGATAACCCCAAGCTTTTGGCAATATCGGCATACCGAACCGCTGCTCTATTGCTATCCTCCTTACCGTAACCCGGCTTGTAATCGGCATTAAATTCGATGACATGCGGAAGGAGAATCGCATTCATGCGTCCGTGGGCAATTTTGAATTTGGCCCCTGCCACATGCGCAATCCCATGATTCAGCCCAAGCGACGCAATATTGAACGCCATCCCAGCGATGCAGGAGGCATTATGCATTTTTTCGCGCGCCACAAGATCATTTCCGTCCTTATAAGCACGCGGCAAATAAGCAAAGACCAGCTTCATCGCTTTCTCGGCCAGCGCATCGGATATATCATTGGCTTTGGTGGATACATACGCTTCAATCGCATGCGTCAGCACATCCATGCCGGTATCCGCCGTGATGAAATCCGGCACGCTTTTGACGAGTTCGGGATCCAGAATCGCTTCTTGCGGCAGCATGTCATCGGATACAAGCGGATACTTGATGTTTTTCTGTTTGTCGCTAATAACGGAAAATGAAGTAACTTCCGAGCCCGTTCCGCTTGTTGTCGGGATAGCAATGAACGGGATATCGCGCTGGTCAAGCAGCTTTTGCGCGAACAGCTTCATCGCTTTAGCCGCATCAATGGCCGAACCGCCGCCAATGGCAATGATCAGATCGGTGTTGAAGGAGCGGAGTGCCTCGACGCCTTCCGTGACGACTTCGATCGGCGGATCCGGGACAATATTGCTGAAAATATACTGCTCGTTGCTGCTGTGCAGGCGATCAAACACCATGTTGATCATTCCCGACTTCATCATAAACGGATCCGTGACGATGAACATTCGTTTATTTCGCCATTCCGATAGGCGATCCATTGCGCCTTGCCCCATATAGAGGTCGGCTTTAATCGAAAGTTTATCCATGTAAAGCACCTCCAAGAAGTAATTGCAACAAAAAAAGAGGCCGTTCAAAGGGAATTCCCCTTCAAAAGCCTCTTTGCTTGTTATCATGTGTGCACGCCATTGTGCAGCTTCGTATGATTAAATTTTGCATTTATACTGTACACCGTCATTCCGATCTTCGTCAACCGCTTCCGGAACTTGTCCTTAGATCAGACACAATAACGGCAAAAATTCTATAAATTAAAAAAAGGGACATGCACCCCATTGTGCATATGATTCTTCGTCACTGGAGAATCCCCCCGTTTGCGGGCAATACCTCATTGTACATGTTCGGTTTGGCGAACACCCGGCTGTGGCCAACAACATTGTCGGCAGCCTTTGCAGCAAATAAAAAAGCCTAGCGAGGCGGATCGTCACTAGACTTGTAAACCAGCCACTTTCGCCTCGAAATGACTGGTCTCTCCAAAGTTACTAGACAAAAGACCTGACTTAAGACCGATCATTCGGTCTATCACAGTGGCGGGACCGCGTTGGATTTGCACCAAACTTCCATTGCCTATAACTTTTTCTATTGTACATGACGTGAATGGAAGCCCATTCGACATCATTATAGCATAAACGACTCGTTTGGCAATATAAAATTAGAAAAATAATACGCAAAATAACGCAATCAATCAATTCCCTGCGCTTTCATATTTACTCAGCCCCTTTTTAAATATCCATCCTGCCAAAATAACCGTGTATACGGCTACCAGAGGGGTCAACATGCCCCAATAAGCCCAGCTCCCTTTGCCGAACAAGTAAGAGGCCGGGAAAAAGCTGATAAAAGCAAATGGAACAATGATCGTAATCAGCAGCTGCACCCCAATGTTGTAGATACTGATCGGATACTGCGCCAGTTGGCCGAGGGTATGGATGGTGTGGGCAAAGGAAGTATTCGAGCTTCCGGTCCAGAAGGTTTGACAGTTGGCCGCAAACAAGATGGAAACACGTATGACGACGGCAGACGCTAAAAATAAGAGGCTTATAAGCACCTTGCTGAGCGTCCAATCCAAATGAATATGCTGCAGCGATTGAACCATAATAACTCCGCCGACGATGATAGAACCCATGCCGCCAATCCCGATATTTGACGTAAACACCTGCAGAATCGGCGAGATAGGTCTAAATAAAATACGGTCCATTTCGCCTTTATTGACCAAACCTCCTAATACCCACATACCATTTAAAAATAGTGACTGAACGCCTTCAATAAAAAAGACGGCGGCATAAACAAAAGCAACTTCCCAAAACTCCCAGCCTTGAATATTCGGGATCTTTTGATACACGACCCAGAGAAAGACGATACCTAATAACTGCGTGACCGTTCCCGCAAACAAAGATATAACAAAATCCGCCTGGTATGATACGATCGCTTTGATTTGTTGGCTCATAAGCCGGTAATAGATATATAACGACCTAGCTCGCCGCATTTATTTCCTCCCCCCAATTATCCCCCGTTTATCGTAACTTGGCGTACCGCCCAGACCCACAGCCATTTTCCCAAGGTCCATAAAACAATTCCCCAAAAGATCTGTATGCCGATCTGTCCCCAGGCTTCAAGTCCGATCGCCTTGCCCAGATAAATCGATGCCGGGATGTGTACAATCCCTTGAAAAGGCAATAGTCTGCTGATTCCCGCGAGCCACTCCGGGAAAAATGCAAACGGTATCAAAGCTCCCGAGAAAAAATTGGTTAGTGCCGCCCTCATCCAGGCCACACCTATTCCGTTCGCTGTCCAAAAACAGAACAGACTGGCCAAATATATAATGCCAAACTTAATAAATACGGACAGGGCCAGGCTCAAAATAAACAAAACTCCGGATTGAAGCGAATCAGGCATCACCAGGCTTTTCGTACTTAGCAGCAGCGCTGCGATCATGATTGCCGCAATGCATCCTTCCATCAAACTTGCGCCAGCCGTTTCGGCGATCCGCGCTTTTTGAAAATCCAGGGGCTTGAGCAGATCCATCGCTACGTCGCCTTTAATTATCTTTCGTGAAATGCTCGTTTCCGAATACCAGGAGATCAGGGAGTTCGTAAGGTATGTAATAAAAATATAAGCTTTCATTTGCTCCCAAGTAAATCCGGAAAGCTGCTCCCTTTGATCGAAGATCGCCTGCCATAAATAAAACATTGCAATAACAAAAATCAAACTTCCAAGCAAACTGATAAAGTATGTAAAACGGTAAGCGATTACATTTTGCATCGAAACTTGGGCTAGTTTGATGTATTTTTTTGAGGCCATCATGCCCACCTGCCCTCGTTAATGACGAGCTCGCCATCGTATAGCTTGCGGATCACATGATCAATCTTAGGTTCATCGATATGAAAGTCGCTTACATTCCCGTTCTGCATCATATAGCCTGCAATTTCCCCCGCTGAAATCTGAAACCTGTTAAAACGGACCGAAAAACTTGTTCCTTCATCATTTTCGAGAATAACGCCAGGCAGTTTGGATATTACGCTTTGCAAATCCTTGATCGGTTCGTCAACCTGAAAATGGATCGTTCTTTCTTGGGCAAACAGATCCTTCATCTCCTGAAGCTCTCCGTCATAAATGATCCGTCCATGGTCGATGATAATCAGGCGTCTGCATATTTCTTCGATATCCTCAAGGTCATGCGTTGTAAGCATAATGGTTGTGCCTTGCTCCCTGTTCATTTCTTTTACGAAACGGCGTATGCGTTCTTTGACTGCAATGTCCAGCCCGATGGTCGGCTCGTCGAGATAAACAATTTGGGGATTATGTAAAAGGGCGGCAGCCAAGTCGGCGCGCATTCTTTGCCCAAGCGAGATTTTTCTGGCGGATAGGTGCAGGAATTCGTTTAGTCCGAGTAATTCTACGAAGCGGTCCAGGTTCTGCCGGTACATAGGAGCCGGAATCTCATAAATATCCTTGATCAATGAAAAAGATTCTATTACAGGGAGATCCCACCACAGCTGCGTTCGTTGACCGAAGACAACTCCGATGTTTTTGGCATTTTCAATCCGGTGTTTGCTTGGGGAATTCCCGTTGACCATGACTTTGCCGGATGTGGGAACTAAAATGCCTGTGAGCATTTTGATTGTTGTAGATTTCCCGGCCCCGTTGGGGCCGACGTACGCTACGGACTCACCGCTCTCAATGTTCAGATTGATTTGTTCGACGGCTGTTTTTTCGCGGTAGGCTGGACGAAATAAATGTTTAATGGCACCTTTTAAGCCCGGTTCTTTGATTGGCACTTTGAATTTTTTGGTTAGCGACTCAACTTCAATCAAACTCATGAACCTTCAGCCTCCTCAATTTTTAATTTCTGTTTCGCATGTTTGAAAGCACCTTTTTCGCAGCCATTCTCCCATTCGGCATTCCGTTTTGCGATACCTCTACCAACTTGTCATAAGCCGGTAAATATCTATGGTATCCCAAAATCTCGCAAGCCCTTTCTTGCACATACATATCTTCATCATCCAGAAACGGAATTAAAGTATCCAGTTGATTGGCGGGGGTTAAAGCCATGATGGAGAACATCATCTGACATCTGGGGTCATCATTCGGTTGATCGGAAAACAGCCACTGATTCAGTTCTTGAATGCATTGTACGTCTGCATCGATATCCTGAGGATTTGCTTCAGATCCTGTCGGGTAGTCTTTTGTCAGCTCATCCCAATCCAGATCCGCATTTTGCTCAAGCGCTGCAATAAATGTATGTAAACTTCTAAAGGCCGGAGACAGGTCGGTTTCTTCATGGCTGACATAACAAACTCTATATTTAATCGGTCCCTGATAATAAAATCCAACATAATTGGAGTTATCATCAGTCCATAGCGGAATAATATTCTGAAACTCTTCAATATCAGACATAAATTCCATAAGTTCGGTAATCTCGTCTGTATTCATGATTCTCAAATAAAAGTCATTGTCCTGCTGCTTTATGACATGCGATTTCAGGGCATCGATTATATCGTCAGGTAAATCCGCATTCCATTTTTTCAAAAGATTTTTAATTTCCATGATCTGCTCCTCCCATCTAGCGTTAGATTGTCATCAATATTCCATGACCCAATATTTCTCCCCATCCTTCTCTTCTTCCACTACCTTCTTCCAGCCATTTTTCTCGTAGAATTTCAACGCTTTGTGATTCTCGGACACGCATTTCAAACGCGCGGGCCGATTCATTTTCTCGATCGAGGCAGACAGCAGTTCTTTGCCGACACCTTGGCCGGAAACCTCGGGATGAACAAATAGCAGATGGATGAAATCATCGGGCAAATATAAAGATGAGAAACCAAGAATTCGACCATCATCTTCTGCCAAAATGATGTATTCATCCGCGGTCTGTTTATCGAAATCTTCCAAAGCCATGCCTTCCTGATTCGCCCAATAGAAACTTTGTCGCCGGGATGCAAGGAATACGTTTCTAAGTTCAGGATAATCAGATTGATTTGCTTGTCGTATTTGCAAAATTTCTCACGCTCGCCTTCTAAGTTAATTGAAATGATAATGAAGTTACACAGTATTGTAACAGAGTGGAATAAGCAGATGTAGCGCAAAATGAAAAAATCTTTTGAGCAAAAGGAAAACCGCCTTCGCAGGCGGCTCCTAGAATGAATTTTTCTCGCTTGTATCAGATTCCTTGAGATGCTTAAGGGCATACGCTGTCGTCATCGTGATTTTGTCAGGCATGTCGTTGATCGGAAACCACCGCACGTCGCCAAGTGCATGAGGTTCTTTATTTTGCACGTCTCCGGCTATAATATGGGCCAAAAATGTTGGCGCCACGTAATGCGTATCTTCCGATGGAATGATATGATTGGTAACGCAAAGCAATTGATCAAGTCCGATTTCGACGTCTAATTCTTCTTTAATTTCGCGTATTACCGCATTTTCTATCGTTTCCATGTAATCAACTTTGCCCCCGGGCAAGCTCCAGTACCCCGCCTCAGGCGCTCTTTTCCTCAGCACGAGCAAAATGCGTCCATGCTCATCTTTAACAACGGCTCCAACGCCGACTTTTGGCGCTCTTTCAGTATTCAATGTCTATATCTGTCCTTTCAAAAGCTATTCATCCGACAAACTATAAAAGTTGAACTAATGATTAAACGGATGAAGGCAGTTCAAAATAACTTCCTCGCTAATTCGCGGCTTCACGGCCAAAAACTTCGATTTGGCTCAAAGCCGGGAACGGAGAAGGATCATCCGACTTGATAAGTTCTTTTATGGTTACCCGCTCCACTTTTCGTGGCGCAAGCTTAAAAGTTTGCTTCAGATGGGTTTTTACCAAATCCAGCGTTTCCTTACTGCCGTCCGAGAAAGCTAACGTAACCCGCTCCCAATAATTATCATGTGGAAAATCCGCCCGGATCGTCAATGCAACTTTATCGATTTCTACGGTTCTGCCAAAATCCACGGTCATTTCCGCATCGTCTCTTTGGTTGATGCCCCAAGATTCAAACGGCCATTTTCCGTGGGAGAAGTTTACGCAGTTCCCGTTGATTGCATTTCGGGCTGCGAATACGGATTCGCCGCGAGTTTCCACGTTGGCGAAAGCATGAGGGTAACAAGTCGCGTTTTCATGCTGATCATATACATTAAGCGCCAAGTTTCTATAAGCATTGATTTCGTCTTCTGTGGCTAAACGTGCAGTAAGCGTATGTAAATCACCCATAAATGTTTTTGGGGAATAAGATATCTTTTTTTCATCAAAAGGAATGACGAACCGGAACTCTTTTCCAGCCAAAAAAACAAATGCAGGATCCATTGCATCATCAAGCTGTATAACCAGATATGAGTTTTCATTTCCGCTTTTCAAAACAATCTGGTCCCCAGGCTCATAAGCCTTCTCATACACCAGGTGAGCTTGTCCCTGATCCGAGGCGGTTGCCTGTACCGTACCATTCGCGCTTTGAACTTCGAGCGTAAGTTGAGTCATGTAGCATTCTCCTAATCTAGTAATATATTTGGATTGCATCTCCATCTTATCGCATATCATCGCCATTAAGCCAGCTAAAACATGTATTCGCTTTATTTTTTTAGATAAGGCTGCTTGCAACCGAAGGATTGACAGCATTAAAATCTTCTCGCTCTGTAGGCGCCTGTTCGTTACGTTTACTGAAAGGCAGTATTAGACTATAACAACATACATAACAAAAAGTAAGGAGGAAAGCCATGAGCAGGCAAGTCATTATCAATGCGGATGATTTCGGCCTATCGCCCGCCGTCAACAGCGGAATTGTGAAAGCCTACCAGGCTGGCGGCATTACCAGTACTTCCATGATGGTCAACATGCCGGGCTTCGGGGATGCCTTGCGACTTGCCCGCTTACTGCCGGGCCTCGGGGTTGGTTTGCATTTTAACCTGACCTATGGGGTTCCCGTTTCCGATCCCGGAAGCGTACCTTCGCTAGTCAGACCGGACGGCTCATTCCATGACGTAAAAAGCATATGCAACCGGGATGTCGCCGATGTTGAAAAAGAGCTCGAAGCGCAGTGGCAGCGGTTTGTGGAAACCAGTCTTTTCCCCACTCATTTGGATTCCCATCACTTACTTCACCAAAATGATCCTTTTATTTATAAGGTCATGGCCACAAAAGCAGTGAAGGAAAACGTTCCGCTCCGAAGATCGCAAATTGTTCATCCATTCCCGGATCTGGCATCCCCGCGGATGACCGATTCAATCCTCCTTGATACCTACGGAGATGCCAAAGCCATGGAGCGGTTATTTCATTATTTGCGTTCTCTTCCAGAGGGCATTACCGAGATTGTATGCCATCCTGGACACGTAGACGAAATTCTGCGAACGATCTCCGAGTGGACGGACATTCGCGAACGGGAGCTATCGGTGTTCGCCGATCAGGAAGTTGTACGAGTAATCAAAGCCTTTGATATCATCCCGATCAACTTCAAAGCGCTCAAGATCAAACCATTCCTATCCGAAGATCATCAGCAGCGTGCATCACGTCCGGAAAAAAGCTTAACGCGTCTGCGCCATCACGACTCTATAGGCCGACATTCTGCATTTGCACAGGATAGCAGAACTATATCCAAAAAGCGGGGATCTACGCTTCATTCTTCAGCCCGAAACCGAAAACGAATATAATCGAAAAAAAGGCGCTCCCAAAAATTCGGTGCCAGTTGATTAACAGCCTCATTCCCCGGCAACAATAACGAAAACAATTATAAAATGAGGTTAAATAAGTGAAGACCAAAATCGCAGATTTCATCAGAAATAACGGTATTGTATGGAAAATGCCGCTTGCTGCAGCACTGTCATGGGAAGCTGCCAAATGGGCAGGATCTAACCATCCCTACTTGGCTCCGCTCACAGCCATTTTGTGTATTCAGATAACGGTCAGCAAGTCCATTCAATTTGCCTGGCAGCGCGTTATCGGAACGATAGCCGGCGTTCTGGTGACTTCGTACATAGCGCCTTATATCGGCTTAAACGGATGGAGTATTGGTCTTCTTATGCTGCTTGGATCCATCATCGTGTGGCGGATGAACTTGGATCATGCTGTTACGATCCAAGTTGCCATCAGCATTTTATTGGTGCTGTATTTTCAAAGCAAAATGCCAAGCTATCCGTATGACCGCATTCGCGATACTGTAATCGGCGCCGTTGTTGCAGTTCTGATTCACATACTGCTGTTCCCTCCCGATTCCATAAATACGGCCAAACAAAAAATGATCCGTTTTGCGGATCATTTAACCGTTCTTTTTTTTAAGACTGCAGAGTGGGTAGAAGACGGCTGCTCTACGAGTAAGGCTCCGACAATCGAGAAGGAATTGCAAACCTTATTTCAGAAACTTCATCAAGCGACTACCGACTTAGATAAGGCTAACCAAAGTTTGCGTTACAACCTGCTAGCTCAGAAAAAACGCGCTGCCATCGATGAGCTGACCCGTCAAATGGACCAGCTTCGTTCAAGTTTTGCGAATCTTTCGGACATGATTCGTATATTCATCAAATGGTCCAAAAGCGGCAATTTTTCGAAAGAAGATGGGCGGATTTGGGGGGATCACTTGAATACGTTAGGCTTGCTCGTCAAAAATTGGAAAACCATGTTGGATGATTCCAAGCAGACAATGTTCGAACCAACTTCGGCCTCTTTGGCGATCAAAGCACCTGCGCATATGGCGAACGAACAATACCCCCTTGCTTTGTATATGAATGCGGAACAAGTCGTTCAAGATTTCCAAAAAAACATTTTTTTCAATAAAAACTCATAATCCTTCTCTGTATCCACATCCAAAAACAAGTCCGGGTTATTGAAGTCGATGCAAATTCCCGGACTATCCTTGCGGATTAAACGCCTTGCTCCCTCATCACCTTGTAACCGAAGAAGATCCGGAAACATTCGATGATTAAATATTACCGGCGGTTTTGCCAAACCATCCGCACCTGCAGCTGCGTAATGAATGCTGTCCTGCAGCTGCTGCTTATGATAACGATCGAGCAATTCATCGATCATCCCCGTTGTCATCAAAGGCTGATCCGCCAGAAGAACCATCGCTGCTTCTGTTCCCATTGCCATTGCAGCCCGTATGCCGCACCGCAGGGAGCTAGATTGCCCTGATTGAGCATCAGGGCAGTAGATCAATGACCATTTGCGAAAGATCTGATTCTCATAAAATGAGTCGTCGACCCAACCCGCCTGGGCCTCACCGGAAATGACCAAAATATAATCTAATTTAGAATGAAGTGCCGCAGCCAGACCGTAATTCCCTAAACGCATAGGCCCCAGCGGCAGCCCAAGCTTATCCGAACCCATTCGTGTACTTCGGCCTGCAGCCAAATAGATACCGATAACCGAGTATTGGCTCATAAGCTGCAGCGACTCTTTCTTTGGGTTCTATACCTCTGAATGACTTCCGCAAGAATGCTTACGGCAATTTCTTCCGGTCCGTCTGCCCCAATCGGCATTCCTACGGGAGAGTGCACAAACTGCGGAATCGCCCTGCCGTCAAACAAAAGTTCCGTTCTGCGCTTCGAACCCAAAATACCGAGGTAACCAAGCGGCAGCTCGGACAGGATACGGATCAGCTGCCGGTCTCTCCTAAGATTATGGGTCATGACAACCACGAAATCGCTCGCTGTAATGTGAAACATACCCGCCGTTTCTTCCGGAAATCCCAGTATAAGCGCTTCCGCATCCGGAAAATAACTTCGGGCGCATAAAAGCGGCCTCCAATCGGTAACAGTTACGGAGAAACCCGTGGCTGCGGCAAACGATGCAAGCGGCCTGGCATCCCGCCCCGCACCGAAAATGATCAATCTCGGTTTCGGCGCATACGTATGGAGGAATATTTCCTCTTCCAACGATGAGAGCGCCTTCATCCCGCTTTTCCCCATACCGCCGGAAGCCGCCATGGCTGAAAGATCCTCCTCAGGAACATCACCTTTCCATTCGCCAAACAGATAGCGGTCGTCGGTCAAGAAGCCATACCCGGAAACCGAACGGTCCGGGTTGATTTTTTTGATGAGAATGACCTCATGTTGCCGATCCAAGCATTCCTTCAATTTACGCAAATGAGTGCCGAAAACGTCATTGACCGGTTCCATCGCTACGTGAACGATACCGCCGCAGCCCGTTGCTTCGCCCCATGATAATGGGTCGGAAGATTGCATGTCGAATTCATAAATGCGGGATTCGCCCGTTTCCAATATTTCCGGCACTCGCTCTGCTAGATCGGCTTCAAGACAGCCTGTGCTGAGCATCCCAATTTGCGATCCGTCTTCAAAAAACAGCATGGAAGCCCCTTCTTTGCGGTAGGCGCTGCCATTCACATGGATAATGGTTGCCAGCACGCTTCGCTGATCGTTACGCTCCATGGCTTCCAGTATGCGATGAATGTCTTCCAACCCCATCCTCCTTCCCGAGCTTGCCGGGTACCAGTTTCTCTGCGTTTTCGGACGTAAAAGCGGACATGACCGCTTCATGAATTTCTTCATAGGACGTGCATCTGCAAATATTCGATTCAAGCCATAACCGGATCGTTTCATCATCTGCACCTGGATGGGCATCCAGCAATCCTTGGCAGTTCATAATAAAGCCGGGCGTGCAATAACCGCATTGGAAAGCTTGTTTTTGAACAAAAGCTTGCTGTACGGGTGAATCGACCAGGCCTTCGGCGGTGGTGATGTTCTGTCCCTCAGCTTCCACCGCAAGCATAATGCAGGATTTGAACGGCAATCCGTTCATGATAATCGTGCATGCCCCGCAATCGCCATTCTCGCAGCCGGGTTTGCATCCGGTTAATCCAAGGTGATCCCGAAGAGTATGTAATAAAGTTTCGGACGCACGGACCCTTATCGTTTTCTTTTCGCCGTTTATTCGCATTTCGACTGAATACAGACTCTTAACGTTCTCAGGCATGCTTCACCTCCCTCCCAATGTATCCAAGGCTTCTTCCAGCGTTAGTTTCAGCACAAATTCCCGGTACGCGGCGGATCCTTCGGCATTCGACACAACCTGCGCCGGGAGCTTTGCGACGGCCCGATCCATTTTTTCCTTTAGCGACAGCGTCGGGTCGTTCAACACCTGCTCAATTGCGGCGGAACGGAAAGGAAAGGCGCAAACGCCGCTAAACGCCACGCGAATCTGATCATCTTTCCTCAAAGCAGCCAACGTAACGAGGGGATAAGCGACGTTGCCGATCAGCCGTTTTTTGGCATGAAAGTACGGCAAGGATACATACACCCGGTCCGTTTTGATTTGCACAAGAAATTCCCCGCTATTTAGCTTTAAATGTTCTTTGAACACCTCATGAATAGATACCTCTTTCATTCCCTCCTGACCCGCTATGAGCACGTGACTGTCGGCCAACAATAACGGGAGAACGGCCTCGCGATAATGAATGATCCCCGAGATGTTCCCCCCGATCGTAATTTTATTTCGCGCCGTTTGGTCGGCGACACCCTGTGAAGCTTCGCTGAGCAGCGGAAACGGATTTGCCGCGGATAAGACCGACAACGTGACGCAGGATCCAACAACCAGCTGATCTTTATGGAATTCCATTACGCCGCATTCCGGTATGGACTTCAAATCAACTACCGCTCGAGGTTGAATTAAATTCCTTCGGGCCCGCGTGATAATTTCCGTTCCCCCCGAATAATAGACAGGACTCTTTCCTTGTGTATGCAGATGCTGGAATAATTCCACTGCCTCCATGACGGAAGCCGGCCGATAATATTCGAAATCAAATGGGATCATGAACCTTCCTCCAGATTCTTTCCGGCGTTAGGGGCAGCTCGTTAAGTTCGGTGCCGGCGGCGGCGGACAAGGCACTCGCCAATGCCGCTGGCATGCCGATAATGCCGTGCTCGCCGATTCCGCGCAGTCCATATGGCGCTTCCAAATGCGGGGTCTCGACAAAATCAACGAAATACGCCGGCTGCTCCCCGTACCGGATCAGCTTATAGATTCGCAGCTGCGTATTTGAGACGATGCCTTTATCGTTGAACAGAAACGTTTCCCTGCTGGCCAAACTGAGCCCCATGCTCATGCCTCCTGTTAATTGACCGCGCGCCATCACCGGATTGATCACTTTCCCGGCATCAATGACCGTAACCGCTTTGATGATCCGGTAGGTAAAATCCCTTGTATTCAATTCCACTTCAACCGCCTGTGCGCCCACGGTCCACTCCGGTCCGGGATTCCCTCTACCCGTTTCAGGATCCAGTTCTGTAATATCGCGCATCGTATAGCTTCCCCGGCCGATGACCTGGCTTCCTACCGTTCCTCCTTCCGGAAGCTTGTATCCGTGGGCGATCGTTTCAATGTCAATCCCGATGTCATGCGCATCCTTGCAATAGACCCTTCCGCCTCCAACTTCCAATTCTTCCGCCGGGCGCTTCAGCGCAAATGAAGCCGTACTCTTCAGCTGTTCGATCGCATCGTCAGCCGCCTTCATCAGCGCGTTGCCAACCAGAAAGGTACTTCGGCTCGCCACGGTTTTCCAAAGCTGGGGTTCGGTTTCGGTATTTACGTCGGTTGAAATATGGATCTTTCGCTCATCCATTCGCAGCCGTTCGGCCAGCATTTGCGTGAGCGCCGTTCGGGTGCCTTGACCGATCTCAACGGCTCCGCACAGCAAATTCACGCTTCCGTCGGCATTAAATATTACGACAGCCCCTGCCCCGGCATCCGCCGGCGTATTCGAGTTTTTCCAGAAGCAGGACACTCCCATCGCCTTGATGAGATAGCCTTTGGATTCCACGATGCTCCTGTCATCCCACTGGATGATTTCATGCAATTTTGCTATGCACCTGGGCAAATCGCCCACCTTGCTTCGGTTCAACAAAGTTTGCGTCGGGGTCGTATCTCCTGGCCCAATCGCGTTATGAAAACGAAACTCCAAAGGGTCCATCTGCGCTTTTTGGGCCAAGGCATCCATGGCTCTTTCCATCGCGAACGTTAGCTCCAAATGTCCGAATCCCCGAAAGGAGGTTGAATAAGGGTGATTGGTATACATGCATAACGAGTCGCAATGGAGGTTATCGATACGGTAAGGCCCTGTGCAATCGGTGGCTCCCGCCCGACTCATAATAACTCCGCGGTCCGAATAAGCTCCGCCGTCAAACAAATGCATAATTTCAGCGGCGGCAATTTTGCCGTCCCGGGTGCAGCCCAGCCTGATTCTGGATTCGAGCCCGATATGAACCGGAGACGAGACCATATCCTGCTCCCTGGAATTCACCAGTTTTACAGGTCTGCCGTTAGCGGCCCTCGAAGCCAAAAGGGCGAGAAACTCCAATTGGATTGCAGCCTTTCCACCGAATCCTCCTCCGACCAACGGGGTATGGACATTGATTTTGTGAAGCGGGATACGAAAATAATGGCTGATTTGCTTCCGGATGATATAGGGGGATTGCGAAGCGGAATGGATATTCACAGTTCCATCAGGCAGGATTTCCGCGATGCTGCACCTCGTTTCCATGGCGGCATGATCGGACTGCGGCAAACGGACATGAACTTCGACGGTGTGTACGCTTTGCTTCCAGCCTTCATCCATATTTCCTTTGCGGATCCTGGTGCGGTTGGCGATGTTCGTGCCCGGCTCGGGGTAGACTGCTTCTTCTCCATGGTATGTAGCGAGATGTTCATGAATAAGGGGGGCATTTTTCTGATAAGCTTCGCTGGGGGAATGCACGATCGGCAGCGGTTCGTATTCGACTTTGATTCGGAAAGCGGCCATTTCTGCAATATATTCCGAATCGGCGACGACTACAGCGACAGGCTCGCCATAGTATCTCACTTTGTCGATGGCGATCGGCGGCCTGTCTTCCAGCGGGGACCCCGTCAATACCGGAAAATATTGCCCCGTAATAATCGCTCTTACTCCGGGAATGTTCCAAGCCTGCGAGGAATCAATCGATTTGATTTTGGCGTGAGCATGCGGGCTGGCCGCGAGTTTGGCATACAGTAACCCTGGCCTTGTGATATCGTCCACATAGCAGGCCGTTCCGGTCACTTTTTGCCATGATTCCTTCCTCGGAACGCTTTTTCCGACTGATGAACGGTCCATGGCTCCCTCCTTGGATCTTGAATTAAACAGATCAATTCAATTACTCCTCAGACTATTAATATGGGGGAACGATTTGTCCTTATTAACCAAAATACAATACAAGCGCAAAAAGAAACCGTTCTTTGGAAATGAATGCCCATCCAAAGGAACGGTTTTTTTTGCACTTTCAATATTCATGGATGACATTGCACCCTATGAATTTAGAAAAACATTATTGGTGCGAATCGGTAAAAATTTGCCAGGTAACGCCAAACTTATCGATTACAATGGCGTAAGCAGGACTAAAAAACGTCTCTTGTAGAGGCATTTCAACTTGTCCGCCTTCTTTCAAGGCTTGGAAGAACTGGGATGACTGTTCTTTGTCGTTGGATGAAATACAAATGGTGACCTGGTTTCCGGATTGATGTGGTTGACCGGGAAATGTATCGGAAAACATAATGACATCTTCCCCGATTTGTATCGTTGCATGTGATACGAGGCTTTTGGCTTCCGCCGGTAAAGGCATTTCAGGGTTTTCCGGCATTTCTCCAAACGTTTGTTTAAAAGCAACTTTGGCACCTAATGTCTTTTCATAAAATTGAATCGCTTCAGTTGCATTACCGTTCATAACGAAATATGGTATCAGTTTAACAGCCACAGCCAAACAACCTCCTATGTTCCCAATATATTTTCGCTTCTACTTTCTCAAATCAAGACCTAGTATAACACTCGATTGTAAAATCAATACCAAGATAGTTGAAGAAAAACCTTATGACAAATTCAGTTTTTGTGATTATCCAAATCCATTTTCGGAAATGACTGTATAAGGAATCATTTGCGCATATGGAGATGAATCATGGATAGCATTTGGGAATACTCTGTTAGGACCTTATTAAGTTTTGTGATTTTGCTGATATTAACCAGGCTTTCTGGAAAAAAGCAATTAAGTCATATGACGTTTTTCACCTATATTACAGGCATTGCGCTTGGCAATATAGCCGGTGATACGATCGTCCATAAAGATATACCGATCTATGCCGGTATTACCGGAATGACATTGTGGACTATACTGACGATTTTCATAGAGAAAATATGCCTTAAATCGCCTTGGCTTAGGGATATACTCGATGGGGAACCGGCAATCGTCATCCAGAAAGGCAAAATACAAACCAAAGCCATGGCTTTGAGCAAATTAAATATGGACGATTTAAGCATGCTGCTTAGGGAAAAGGACATTTTTTCCATTCGGGAAGTTGACTATGCGATTCTGGAACCCAACGGACAACTCAGTGTCTTAAAGAAGCAGGAAAACGACTATCCAACCAAAAAGGATATGAAAATCCCTACCCAAGAGCGCTTATATCTCCCTACTAAGCTTATTGTCGATGGCAAAATCATGGAGCAGAACCTAAAGAATCTGCATTTCGATCACGATTGGCTTGATCAGCAAATTAAAAAGTTAGGGGCGAATTCCGTTCAGGAAGTATTTTTTGCCGAGCTGCAAAGCGACGGAAGCGTTTATCTGGATAAAAAACAAGAGCAGCAAAACGGATAGCGCAAGGCTGCAAAAAAAGGGCGCAAGCTCTAGCCATGCGTGTCAACTTTTTTTCGCGCCCTGTCTTTTTGATCGACTAAGCGATATAAAATATGCTTTTACCCGCTAAAAAAGGATTGCAGTAATTGGCGCATAGCCGTGGCATCCGTTCACGCATCCAGGCATGCACGGATTCATTCTCCATCTGAAAGGCATAATATCCGATGATCGCAACCAGCATAAAACCTTCAATCAATACCCTGTCGTCTGTATGCATGCCGCTGTGCCCGTAATATCCTTCAAGAAAGATGTCCCGATGGTCGGCAGGAATCATTTGCGCACCCATAGCGGCATCCAATAAATAATACCCTGTACCGAAAAAGCCAAAATCAATAAAGCTCATTTCTCCTTCAGCAGTCACGATCACATTGCCCATACCCAGATCGCCATGAATAAGTCCCCATGTTTCGGCCGTTTTTCCTTTTTCCTCAAGCCGGGAGTTAATCAGCCTAATCGTTTGTTCAATGATCGCAACATCCGCAGACGTAAATAATCCCCGCTCCAGCCCCTTATGAATAATTTTGACCATCTGATTGTTATAGGGGATCCCTTGGCTAGGTCGCTTCTCCAAACCGTCATGTGGATACTCGCGGAAAAATGAATGGAGCTCACCAAGCTGATGACCAAGTTTTCTGACCACTTCACGTTCGATCAAGTCTTCCTTGTTCAGATCCCTTCCTTTCAGCCACGTCAACAGTGAGCAATTTAAACGGACTCCATTCTGTTCGATGACTGTAATCAACTCTCCATCAAGATTGCGCAGCGGCTGCTGAGCCGTAACACCGCTTCGGGATGCCAATTGTTCAAGCATTTGCAGTTCCCCGTGCAGTCCGTCGTATGTATGCTGTAACCCTGCCATCCCATCTTTGACCGGCTGGTGAATCCGCAGCAAATAAGAGTTCCCTTCAGCGTCATCCACCCTGTATGTTCGATTCTCGTTATGCCTCAGAAAATTTAACACAGGCTGATGAAGATCATACCTGTTTAAAATACCGTAAATGTCTTCATCTTTCATTGAAAGCATCCTTTCTTGCCCATTCCGACTTCAAAATCCCATATTGATATTCATCCACCCATTGGCCTTTCGACATATAGTTTTGCAATAAATGCCCTTCCCTTCTCATACCCACACGTTCAAGCACGGCAGCGGATTTGCGGTTCCGGACGTCCGTAAAGGCGATGATTTTATGTTTTGAAAGTGAATCAAAAAGATAATGCAGAAGCATGCGGACAGCTTCAGTCGCATAACCCTGCCCCTGATACTCTGGCGCAAGTGTAAAGCCGATTTCAACGATGCGTGGTTCATCCAACGTATGAAGCGCACAATCTCCTATGAGTTGATCAGTCTCGTTTAAAGCGATCGCAAACTGGAACCAGCTTCCGGGAATATCCGGCTGATGTTGGATCTGTTCCTTTACAAACGCTTCCGCTTCGTCGTATTGGTAATTCTCCCATGACTGGAACTTGGCGACTTCCGGATTCGAACGGTACAGATAAAAAGGCTGCGTATCATCCATTCGAAATCTCCTTAACATTAAACGGCTTGATTTTGCAAAAACTTGATCGTCATTTTCCAACGTTTTAACCTCCGGCTCTTGAATATATTTGCGATTCAACCATTTGAACATATGTTCATTCTAACTGTTATGCGTATTCAAAGGGAAGACCGCTTTGAGCCGTAATCACTCAGCGGCCTGGCCGGCATGCGCAAGCGACAACAATATGAGCACTAATCCCTGCCCATATAACGTCGGATAGCACGGAATTTGATTATAGGCCGGAATATTCGGCATTACAGGCGTTCCTCCGGAAACGCCTTGCACTGTTCCTTCCAGATCGATGTACTTCTTCACGCCTTGCAGCGTATTCCGAACAGCTTCTTTATACGTATGATCCAACCAGCCCTTTCGAATACCGGCTAACCATCCCGCCGCAATCCCCGCACTGCCGGACGTTTCCTCGGCAAATTCGGGTTGATCCAATACAGTATTCCATAAACCGCTTTCTCTTTGGTATTGCCTCAAGCCTGCTGCTAGTTGTTGATAGCGCTCTAAGATTTCCTCAGACAGTTGGGTCAGATCATTGATTTCTTCGGCAATCCAGGGGCTAGCCAGGAGAACCCATGCATTGGCGCGTGCCCAACGGGCGGCAGACATATGATTCCCTTCGGCGCCATTCCAACCGTGAAACAGCACACCCGTCTCCGGATCCTGAAGCAGCCGCAAATGGACGAGCAATTGGAATTCCGCTTCTTTGGCGTATTTGCTGTCTCCGGTCAACCTTGCAAGTCTGGCCAAAAAGATGACCGCCATAAATAAGGTGTCCGCCCATGCTTGTTCGGAAAATTGGGCCTCCTCCGTAACGGTATGCTCAAAGGCGCCTTCACGGGTGCGGGGCGCTTCCGACAGCATCCAATCTCCGATCTTCGTTGCGGATTCCAAATACCATCGTTCCCCGGTGATCCGGTACAATGCCGGAAAGATCGCATACGGCGCCATCGAATTGATGACTTTTACCTGATCGCTTTTATGCCTGTTGCGCTCCGTCCACTGCCGCAAATAATCAATCGCTTTGGGATCGCCTGCCAATTGCCCGTAGGCAAGGATTGAAATAACTCCGACCCCCGGTACCCAGTCCCATTTTTCAATATCCATTCCCCAGTCGCTTGCCGGGGCATCGATCATCCGGTGAAATACGCGTTCCGCCAATTCCTTGAATTGATTTTTCATACTCATTTGCCCACTCCCTAACCAAGATTAACTACCTAATGCGCTTCAATTAATGGCGCCTGATTTAAATGTAAAGGATTTGATCCTGCCAGGCTTGGTTTCTTGTACAGAAATTATGGGGATTTTTCCATAAACTCGGGAGAGCTTTCGCATAAAACATGATAAAATTTACTTACTCCCAGCAAGTGAGATTTGAAGCGCCGCACGATGCCGGTTCACCATGTCTATCATCTTATTTTGGGAACAGGAGACTTCATATCATGGACTCAAGTTATATCCCTACTGACTATCGAATGGATGACGAAACAAATCGCTTTCTGGATCATTTTCCTGTCCATTGTTTTTTTCGCAGCGGTATGATCGGCCAAAATAAGATGCATGCCCATCGGGGCTATGAGCTCTATTTTTGCATGGAGGGTTATGGCAAGCTGCTGGTCACAGATCGCATGTACTCATTGCTTCCAGGCGCCGTTGCCATTATCAAGCCGTATGTTCTGCATCGGCCATCTGTTGTCGGAACGAAACCTCTGCACCGAGTCGTGCTTGCGCTGGATGAACATTATGTACAGACATTCGACCCGTTGCCGGGAATGAAGCGCTGCGTTGACATGGTGTTCGCCGAACCGCAGCCCTTCTGGCAATTAAGTGATGAGAAAATGTTGGCAGCAAGAAGGATTCTGCAGCAGCTTGCCCGGGAGATTACCGAACGGCCGGATTTTTACGAAACAGCTATGCTTTCTCTGCTTGCCGAATTATTCGTCATGCTGGCAAGAGAACAGCATTCCACTTCCAGTGCGAACGATCATGAGGACACCGCGTTTCATTTAACTGAGCGCATTTTAAGTTATTTATCCGCTCATTATGCCGACCCGATTGAGGTCAGCCGTTTGCATGAACGCTTTAATGTCTCGAGGTCGCATATGTACGAACAATTCAAGCAGTCAACCGGCTACTCCTTAAACCGTTATCTAACGATATATCGTATCAATCAGGCCAAAAGGCTTCTTGTAGATACACCACTCCCTGTGACCGAGGTTGCTTCCGCCGCCGGTTTTGGCGATCTCTCGCATTTCTTCCATACGTTCAAAAGCGAAACGGGCATAACGCCAAGCACGTTTCGCAAGCAAAATCGGAACGAATGATACCCGCATTATTAAACGGATTGCCTAGGGCATTCGGGGAGTTTTTCATGCTTCGCGCAAGATTTCCTGAATGTGAGCCGGATGCGCAATGCATGCCCCAAGGAAACAAAAAAAGCCTTGTCTCCTGAAAATCCAGATGACAAGGCTTTTTCGCAGCAATCAATATGTTATTTTGCTATCGCTTTTTCGCTGCCAAGCGAATTCCTCTGCAATCGTGGAATCAGGGCATAGGCAAACGTAAATATCGGACTTAGCCACAAAAAGGTTGCATAAGGTATATATTCGACAACCGGTACCCCAAGGGTCGCAGCAAAAAAGGCGCCGCTCACGCCCCATGGAATCAGCGGGTTCACCAGCGTGCCGCAGTCTTCCAACGTCCGTGATAATGTCTTCGCCGGAAGAGTTCTGCGGGCATATTCATCCTTAAACATTTGGCCAGGCAGCAGGATTGAAAGATACTGCTCGCCTGTCATGGCGTTGACCGCGATCGATGACGCGCCTGTCATCAGGACGATGCTGCTGCTCCGCTTCAACGGCTCGACGAGTTTACGGAAAAAAGCTTCGATAACGCCGCAATGCTGCAGCAAACCTCCCAGTGATAACGCAATGAGGATCAGGGATACGGACCACATCATCGATTGCAACCCGCCACGGTTAACGATGGAAGCTACCGTTTCGTTTGCAATCGTGCTTTTGTAACCATTCTGCATCACGTTAAACCAGACGTCGACGGCCGTCTGATGCTGAATAAGCGCGGTCACGAGGAGTCCGGTAACGATTCCGGTAATCAGTGTCGGCAGAATCGGAATCCGCTTGAAGGAACAAGCAATAACGGCAAACGGCGACAACAAAGTCAGCCAGTGGATATGGAAGCCGCCTTGCAAAGCAAGTTTGATCTGATCGATTGAAGTTAGATCGACGTTATCGGCCTTGGGCGCAAACAAGAAAAAGACGGTGGTTGCGACAAGCGCCGGCACGGTTGTGTACATCATGTTGCGGATATGAGTGTAAATGGAAACGCCTGCCACAGCAGGGGCAAAATTCGTCGTATCGGATAAAGGCGACATTTTATCGCCAAAACAAGCTCCGCATGCGATCGCTCCGGCTGCCAAGGTCGGCGAAACGCCCGTCGTCATGGCAATTCCCATAAAAGCGACACCAACGGTGCTGACGGTTGTAAACGAGCTGCCGGTAAACATCGACACAACGATGGTGACATATAACGCGCTGATTGCAAAATAATGCGGTTCAATATAATCCAATCCGTAATATAAAATCGTCGGCACCGTTCCGCTCATCATCCATACGGCGATCAGAATCCCGATAAGCGAAAGGATGAGAATCGGCATAATGGCCGTTTGGATGCCTTGAATAATTGCTGATTCAAGCTTCTTCCACGGAAATCCATAGATGCGCAGCAAAGCGGCCGTACCAACGGTCGTTGCCAGCAACGGGAGATGCGGCTGTGCTTTTAATAGAAAGATGGATAGAAACAAAAATGCCAGAATAAAAACGATGAGAATGATACTTTTGGTAAAACTAAGCTGTCGTTCCATGATGAAAAAAGACTCCCTTATGCATTGTTTTGCGGATGCAGCTATATATCCTCGATCCGCTAATGAAAATAAGATGATGCTTCATATTTGCTTTTTGGCTTTTTCGCTTTTTGGCGTAGAAGCACAGGGGTACTATATACGATACGAACCAATGAGTCAATGTTATAAGTTTACATATATGGTGTTTTTACATGCTGAAGAAATGAATACACATAGCGAAAACCGGGCTGTCCCCAAAGTAGGTTAGTAGTTTGCTGATCAGACGAATTAGAAACGGTTGGGTAACCCAAAAGTGACGAGCAGAGCTTGTTCTGCATCGACGCATTGCGAAGTCACACAACACTCTAACGGACACAGCTGACGCTATTGTAGGCAATTTCGACCATTGTGATTTCTAACGGACACAGCTGCAGTTATTTAGTGAAAAAACTCGCTTTTGATGGTGTTTATGGGCAGTTAAGCGCTGTGGTGTCCGTTACATTTTTAAAATAGCTGTTTTTAGCCATTTAGCGGTCGTGGTGTCCGTTAGAATCGGAAGCGTAGGCGGAGGCCGCAGTTCATACTGTCCCAAAATGATGCTCAAAGTGATCCTTTACGTTTACCCGCAAATGGTTTACTTTTGCCGTGGCATCGAAAAGCTGCTGCAAGAAAACCTCCTAGGGCAACAGTCATTCCGGAGTTTCTCCTTGCGAGGGCCAGAGAAGGTCCACGCCGAGTTTGGGATTGTGGCTTTGGCCCACAATCTACCGAAGGTGGCGGGCATCCGCACCGCTGCTTTCCTGCAAAAGCGACAGAACAAAAAAAGTTGGACGGAAAACATGACGTTTTCCCGACCAACTTTTTATTTGGGGGACTTATTGGACAGCCCCTTAAAATGAATCTATCATTTTATTTAACGTAGTAATGAAGCGGATAAGTGCGGTATGCCGCCGGAGGCATTTTCTCGGAAGTGTAAAAACCTGCCGGTGCCTGAAGCAAATCCGGAATGCGGTTGACGACCGTTGCGCAGGTCAGCTCTACTGTTGCCGGCTGCGTAATGTTCACGACGGTTTCAGGTTCGCCTTTAATGACCCAATCGTTGTGGTCCACTTCGTCCTCGGCATATACTTTACCGATACATTCCGTGACGATCACCGGTCCCTGATGGGTAACGGTAGTAACCACTGCGGACATGCCTGTAGCATCGCCGGCCGGAATCGTTTTGCCAAGCGTAGCCGAATCGAGATCCTTTTCATGCGTCATCGGAACCAGCTGTTGATCCATCGATTTGATGGTCCAGCCGAACTGGGAACACAGCCATTCGTTGGCGTTTCTCATAAAGGACGGAAGATCGTTGTTGCTGGCAATCTTTTCGTCGAATTCCTTCAGCGTCAGACCCGCTCCATGAACTTCCGCAAGCGCGATGCCATACTCTTCGACGTTGTAGCTGGATTTGCCTTCGATTCTCGTAATTTGATGCGTTGCTCCCGCCAGTGCGGTAATCAAATTGCCCCAGAATACATCTTGATACCCCGAACCGCTCAAAGTGCAGTTATTGTCTTTGGCTAGCCGGTCCAAGCGATTTGTCAGCGCCGGGGAGGTCGTCCAAGGATAAAATGCTTCTTCGCATGTGCTGATTGCGTTGACGCCGTGACGGGCAGCCAATTCAAAAGCGCTGTACGTATCCGTCATCAAACTGGTGGTCGAGATGATACATACGTGCGCGTCGCATTCCTTGAATACTTGCTCGGCATCGGAACGGACGGGAACGTTCAACTTCATGCCCAGTCCTGCCACTTCGCCTACGTCTTTGCCGACAACACTCGGATTCATATCAATTGCCCCTACGATTTCCGCGCCTTTTTCATGCAAATATTTCAGGAAAACCTGACCCATTTTACCGCAGCCATACTGAATCACTCTAATTCTTTCATTCATGTGGACAACCTCCTAGATTGTTATTTATTTCACATACTATGTCTTTGATGAATCTTGGGAGCTCCTATGTCCTTATCATAAACTCTATAGTAACTATAGAGTCAAGCCTTTTTGACCGGTACTTGCAGTTTCATAAACATGTTGCGTTCATCATGATGAAAAATCGGCAGTTCCACCACTACTTCGCAAATATAATCCCCGATGATTTCATAGCCATGCTCATGCACGTAATCGAATAATTTATGCGCATACTCACGTTCGCGAAAGAAGCTGTCGCAGTATATGCACAAATAGTCATGCTCAGGGATGATCTCAACGCCAGACTGCATATCAAAATCGTCGTCTACGAACAGGAAAACCTCTGTCGATTCAAACAGCCCCTGCTCCATCGTCTTCTGACGGATAATGGAACCGACATTGCAAAAATAAGCCATTGGCAAATGATTAACGATTGCTTGGGACCGCAGCTCCCGCAGTATATACTCATACGTTTCGAGCGTATTTTCATAAATATTGACTTTGCTGTCGTAGCAATAAATTTTACGCGCGGGAATATGCTGCGAGGTGATTAACCCGTCCTCCGGCGCATTCATGTAAGTATCGTAATTTTTAATGCTGACCTGGACCGCCTTTTTCATCTGATCCAGTTCCGTCATTTTTCGTTCAATGAGGTCCGCTTGCTGACGCAGCATTTCAGGGATCGATTCCACGTCCTCCTTGTCGAACCAATCTTTGATACGGTCCAAGGACATGCCTAAATATTTCATATAATTAATCATGTCCAGCCTCGCGCATTGCTTGATTCCATAATAGCGGTATCCCGTATTTTCATCGACATATTCAGGTTGTAATAGCCCAAGCTTCGCATAATAACGCAGCGTCTGCACAGAGGTATGGTTCAATTCAGCCATGCGTCCGATCGATAATTTCTCCATATCAATAAATCCTTTCATTTCTGACATGTTGATTCTATGTATGCCCGGGCGAAGTCGGATGTTTCGCCAAAAAATCAAGGACAAGCCTGTTAATTTCTTCTTTTTGTTCGATACTTAAAAAATGCCCTGCCCTAGGGACCGTTGCGGTCGTAATATCGGGAATACGGCTTGCTTTTGCCAGAACATCCGGGATAGCTTCACGGTAAATGACCTCATCTTCCCCGACGATGAACAAGGTAGGCACCTTTAGTTGTGACAGTTCTTCATCCGAATAGACAGTCGGAAGCAGCCCAAGCTTCGGCTTGCAATTTTTGTAACTGGCCGTAATCAAAGCTCTGTAGGACATAGGCAGCAGATTCAGGTTATGATGCGGAGACATGCACCAAGTAAACGCGCGATCGATCATATACTTGGTCGGGAACATGACGGCCGGGATCATATGGAAATAAAACATCCTGGACAGCGGCGCAAAAGAACTTGCGGGTGCAAGCAGCCCAAGCGAACGTAACCGTTTCGGATAGGCCATCGCAAAATTCAAAGCCAAAAAACCACCCATTGAATGTCCCAATAGATGAAAGTCATTGAGCTGCAGCTCCGCAGCCAGTTCCTGAAGCCACTCTGCGGCTGCTTCGTTGCTTGACATCTGCTTCAAGAGCATGCTTTTGCCAAAATCCCCCGGTACCTCAATGCAGTTCACGTAATAATAGGCAGACCACTCTGCGATATTGGGACTCCACATCAGCGAAGTCGCGGTCATGCCATGAATGAGCAGCAAAGGCGGTTTCGACACATCCCCGGATTTGATGATATGAGTCATGCCAAAACTGGTTGTGACAAAGCAGGATTCATAAGGAACCGGCCATTCGGTAAGCGCCTGGTCATAAGCGGCTGTAAAGCGAGCTTTATTCTCATCGTTTTTAAATATAGATAACACCTTCGTATCCATTGCTTCACTCCTTTACGAAACGGGTATCCGTGAACATTCTCAAAATTTGCCCGATTTGCGGAAATCGTTCCAGCGACGGATACGTCAAGCGGGTAAAGACTACACCGTTCAGCAGCGAGGAATACATCAATGCTTGCCCCATCGGATCTTCCTGAATGAATTCGCCAAGCTTCTGACCTTCCTGAAACAGATCTTTCAGCAAATCCAAAGTTTTGGCCGAATATTCCCTCGAAATCGCTAAAGCTTCCTCCGGTACCGTCTTGGATGTATTGGTCTGCAGCGCAATCAGAAAGAAATGACCGCTTTCCCTTGGGGTCGCAAAAATCCCTTCCGTCATGGCTTTTAATCGTTCATATGGACTGCCGCTGCTCTGCACAGCGCGCCGAATCGTTTCATAGGAGGTCATAAAAGCAGTCTTCGCCAACTCGATATAAATGTCTTCTTTGGAAGAAAAATAATGATAAATCAAACCGTGGCTGAGCTCGGCCTCCCCTACGATATCGCTGATTTTCGTACCCGCATAACCTCGTTCCCCAAACACTTTCGCTCCGGCTGCCAGCAATTGCTGTTTGCGTCGATCCCGAATCTGTTGATTCTGTTCGTCAACTCTGGGAGACATATTGCACATCCTCCTTGTGGTCAATGCTATGTATAAGGCAATCTTATTGATTATTGATTAAAAAGTCAATCTAAAAAGTGAATGTCTTCTATTCACCTATACCCCTTCATTGCCATGATTTTGAAAGTGTAGTAATGTTGAGTCGTTGCACATACATCTTTGCAAACGAAATCATAAGTTGGGGGTTGTTATCCTATGGCGAAAACATCTTATATACCTGCTTCTGTCGAAAAATTAACGATCATGAATGAACCGCAGCATTGGAGTGTGGCGGAAGATGATCTGCTCGTTCGGACGCAATCCGAAACGGATTTCTGGCTAAAGACCCATTACGGCTTCGAAGTCATGAACGGACATGTCTTTTATGAAACGACTGAAACAGACTTCGCAGCAGAAGTTTCCCTTAGTATGACACCCCGGTCAACCTATGACCAGGCCGGATTGTTTGTTATTGTGTCGGAGAACTGTTGGCTTAAAACATCGCTTGAATACATACCGGATGGACCATCGCATTTGGGGGCGGTCGTTACGAATCATGGTTATTCGGATTGGTCCACGCAAAATTACGACAACGCGCATGTCTTGAAACCTTTGGCATTCCGGATCGAACGCAAGCAAGGCGATTATACCGTATTGGCCAAGACACTCCGTAATCCTGACGAATGGGAACAGATCCGAATCGCCCATTTGCATGAAGATTTTGATGCTGCTCCCGTTAAAGTGGGCATTTATTGCTGCAGCCCCACCCAGGATGGCGGTTTCGAAACACGTTTTCACTCTTTTTCTATCGAGAAAAGATAGCTAGCAGCTATCCACTATGCCAAACACCAAAAACGCTGGCGCCCAAACTTTTGGGTGAACAGCGTTTTTTGCAGTGTATTTTTTATAACAGCGGTGAGATCAACCGCATTAGGGATTCCAATATCCGTTTGAGAATGCTTCGTTTCTGGAAGGAGTCCCATGTGATGCGTACGGAGTCGTTGAAGTCTTGTTCAAAATCGCGTTTAATATCCAAAACCGTTTCGGATTCATACAGTACCGCCGCCAGTTCGTAGTTCAGCTCAAAGCTGCGGATATCCATATTGGCTGTGCCGATTGTGGCGATTTCATCATCAACCAGCACGATTTTGGCATGCATAAACCCATCCTTATAATGATAGATAGAGGCCCCTGCCTTGAGGAGCGGCGTAAAATAGGATTGAGAAGCCTGGTCGCTGATCACGCTGTCGCTTTTTCCCGGATATAAAATACGGACATCGATTCCGGCCGCTGCAGATAACCGCAGCAAAGTTAATGTTTCCTGATCCGGTATAAAATATGGCGTCGCGATCCAGAGAGACTTTTTCGCAGATGTCATAACGGCTAACAGGGCATTGCGGATGCTCGTATCATCCGAGCTTGGGCCGCTGGCCACGATCTGAACGGCACCTTCTGTTTGTACCCCATGATCCGGAAAATAGGATCTGTTCATATAACCATCCCAGGAATAATTGCTATTGCCGCTTGTCGCATAAAGCCAGTCTTCCAGAAAAATAGCCTGCAGTTTATAGAGTGCTTTCCCTTCGATTTTCAAGTGACTGTCGCGCCATACAGGAAATTTTTTGGAACGGCCGAGATATTCATCGCCAACGTTAAGGCCGCCTGTAAAACCAATCACACCATCAACAATGACGATTTTGCGGTGGTTACGGTAATTAACCGTTTCGAGAAGCCAAGGCGAAAAAATGGGATCAAACTCGACTACTTCGATTCCGGCGTCTTTCATCGGCTGCAAGAAACGTTTGCGCAGTTTATTGCTTCCGAGGCCGTCAAAGAGAAAACGCACGATCACGCCAGATTCCGCTTTTTGTATCAATGCGTCCCGAATAGCTGTACCGATCTGGTCTGAACGATAGATATAATATTGGATATGGATATGATGCGTGGCATTTTCAATGGCTTGCAAAATTTCTGAAAAGGTCTTGTCGCCGTTGGTCAAGAGCTCGGTTTTTGTATCCGTTGCAACCGGACCGCCGCCGAATCTTTGGATAACCTTGGTTAAATAGTCCGACTTCTCGCTTAATAAAGATGATGGAGCCAAATTCAAACGCCTTCCCGCCAAAATCTCCCGGAATAACTTCCTCTGTTCTTCCGCCCGGTGCAAATGCTTTTTTCGTCTCCAGCGGCTTCTTCCAAAAAGCAGATACAACAGAACCCCGATCGCCGGCAGAAACGCTAATATTAAAAACCATGCCAATGTGCTTTGCGGCGAACGGTTCTCCATAAAAATGATGAAACCAATGCCTATAAGGGATAGCGGCCACAATATACCTATGAGCGTTGACAAGCGTATCACGGATCTGTTCATGGCAAAAAGACCGAGCAGCACAATGATAACCACTATTACGATTTGAAGGACGCGATTTTTCATCTGTAGTAAAATCCACCTTATTCTCGATCTATATTTCGTTCATGCTGTCAGCCCCGCGGGAATCAGTGGCATAAGCAGAGTCATAGCTGGCCCGCGACTCTACAACTTGATCATAATTCACTCTTCCCCACTGCCTTAGCTCTTTCATCGGCTGAAGCAGCGTTTCCCCGAGTGGGGTTAGCGAATATTCGACGCTTGGAGGAACTGTTGGGGTTATGTGTCGTTGAACCAGCCCATCGCGCTCCAGCTTGCGTACCGTCTGGGTCAGCATTTTTTTGGAAATCCCCTCGACCCTCCGGAGTACTTCTCCATATCGGATTTTCCCGTTTTCCATGGCATAAATAACAAGTGCGGTCCACTTATTGGAGATAATGTCAAGAACTTTGCTATAACCGCAATTGGATAACGAAATATCGGGTTTTCTTGCTTTCGATGAAGATGGCAATTGTTTCCCTCCCGTGCGCCTTAGAGTATCCAGGACACCTTAAAGTGCCTACTTATATCATTCTAATTTTTGTATTAAGGTATGTCTATACCAGCATAGCAGCAGCTTGCGCAAGATCTGCCATGGCAAAGGCACCGCCGAGGGGCGATCCGGACGTTCCAAGAGCGGGAAGACACGCACCCGATAAGGGTTATCGTGTACTAGATTTAATCGATGGGAAGGTAATGAAACATGACGAGTATAATTAAAACGCGTCCCAAATTGTATGTATTGGATAACGGCCGAATGAGCATGGATAAAAACTGGATCATCGCCATGCATAATCCGGCTACAATAAATAATCCGAACGTCCCGACGCAATTCGTGGAATTTCCGATCTATACGGTATTGATCGATCATCCTGAAGGAAAAATCTTGTTTGATACAGCCTGCAATCCAAATTCCATGGGCGACCAAGGACGCTGGGCCCAATCGACTCAACTGTCGTCTCCTTGGGTAGCAAGCGAAGAATGCTACTTGCATAATCGGCTTGAACAGCTGCATGTAAGGCCTGAGGATATTAAATACGTCGTTGCCTCCCACTTGCATCTGGACCATGCAGGATGCCTCGAAATGTTCACAAACGCGACCATTATCGTCCATGAGGATGAATTTAACGGAACGCTGCAATCCTACGCCCGTAATGAAAAAGAAGGCGCCTACGTTTGGGCAGACATCGATGCATGGATCAAAAATCGGCTGCAGTGGAAAACGGTCAAACCTGGCGAAGATAATCTGGATCTGGTGGATGGCATCAAAATCTTGAATTTTGGAAGCGGCCATGCCTGGGGAATGTTAGGCCTCCATATTGAAATGCCGGAAACGGGCGGGATCATCCTCGCTTCCGATGCCATTTATACGGCGGAGAGTTACGGTCCTCCAGTTAAGCCTCCCGGCATTATTTATGATACGATCGGCTACCGGAACGCGGTTGAGAAAATCCGGGCTTTGGCAACCCGCACGAATTCCCAAGTGTGGTTCGGGCATGATGCGGATCAATTCAGCCATTTGAGAAAATCGACTGAAGGATATTATGAATAGACAGATCATCTATCGTTTATAGCGAAAGCTACGTTTGAAAAAGCAAGAAGACCGCCAGAAATTTGGCGGTTTTCTCATTTATTTTACTTGGAATGAAACGCAGCACCCTCTTCCAACTCGATCACTTCGCTCTGTACATGAATTGAAAGCGCCATGAAAAAGGCCGCAAATGAAATACATTCATCTACGGCCGGCAAATCAAACGTATGCATTTTGCAAATTGCTCTTCCCAATGCCCTAAGTTTTCTTCATCCAATCCTTATTTCGCCACAATATAACCTTCCGCTTTAAGCAGTTCAGCGATCAGAACGGCTCCGCCTGCTGCCCCGCGCAATGTGTTATGGGACAATCCCACGAATTTATAATCGTATAATGAATCCTCGCGCAGTCTGCCTACCGAAACCCCCATGCCGCGCTCAATGTCGCGATCCAGTTTGGTTTGCGGTCTGTTTTCTTCTTCAAAATACGTAATAAACTGCTTCGGTGCGCTTGGCAGACCCAATTCCTGCGGACGGCCCGCAAATTGGCGCCAACGCTCAATGATTTCTTCTTTCGAAGGTTTATTTTCGAACGATACGAAAACGGTAGCCAAATGACCATCCGTAACAGGGACGCGAATGCATTGAGTCGTAATCAGCGGCGAGCTGGCTTTGACGATTTCCCCGCCTGAAACATGGCCCCAAATGCGCAGCGGCTCCTGTTCGCTTTTCTCTTCCTCCCCGCCGATATACGGGATGACATTATCCAGCATTTCAGGCCAATCGGTGAAGTTTTTGCCTGCTCCCGAAATGGCTTGATAAGTGGATGCAACTACTTGCGTCGGCTTGAAATCAAGCAGTGCATTCAGCGCAGGCACGTAGCTTTGGATGGAGCAGTTCGGCTTCACGGCGATAAAACCGGTTTTGGTTCCGAGACGTTTTCTTTGTGCGGCGATGACTTCAATATGCTCCGGATTGATTTCCGGAATGACCATCGGAACGTCAGGCGTCCAGCGATGAGCCGAATTGTTGGAAATAACAGGCGTGCCCGTTTTGGCATAAGCTTCTTCCAAGGCCCGGATCTCATCTTTTTTCATATCCACGGCGCAAAATACGAAATCGACGTCAGCCGCAACTTCCTCTACCTTCGCGGCATCCTGAACGATAATATTTTTAACTTTCTCCGGAATCGGGCCAGACATTTTCCATCTATTTTGGACGGATTCTTCATAAGTTTTGCCTGCCGATTTGCTGCTGGCCGCAATGCTTACCACTTCAAACCATGGATGTTCATCCAACAGCTGCACGAAGCGCTGCCCAACCATGCCTGTTCCTCCGATAATACCCGCTTTAAGCTTTTCTGACATGTTAGCTCCAATCCTTTCGTTGATGGCATCTCATTTTGTTTGCATCCGCCCATACGGGCCAATGGCCAAAACCTTCTCTGTAGATAACTATTCAAACCATTAGAAATGGGTGTACCTAAATTCAATTATAACGCACATTTTTGATCATATAAAAAAATCCCACCCCCAAGACCGTAGCCTCAGGGACGAGATCTGCATTCTCGTGGTACCACCCCGGATTCGCCAATATGTCGCCATACCAGCCTCTTCAAGTACAGCATTCAGATAGCATATACTTTAGCTCTGTAACAGGAGCTCCTGGCACATCATCCCCTTTATAAATCGGTTCCGATGTGCTGCTCAGAGTCTTTTTTCGATAAAACATTCTTTGCTCCTTTTCAGCGTAGGGGAGCTCTCTGGAAAAGAACGCATTTACCTACTCTTCTCTTCATCGCATTTGATATTAATGATTATAATAATAAAAAATCACCCGGAGGTAAATATATTTTTTCATGCTTTGCGTTCAACGTACTTATGAAATCAGTCATGAATTGTTGACAATCTCCTTTTATCCAACTTTACTAGCTTTATAGCGTTATATAACACAGGAGGTGCAAAGATGAAAAAAAGCTCACAAGCCATATTATTTTGCTTATGTGCCGTTATTTGGTTGTTCCCGGCAATCAACATCGCCTCGGCCGAGACCGGTCCGGAACCCAAAGTCGTCATCAACAACTTCCCATTAGCTGCGGCGGATGTAATATCCCAAAACAATCAGGTGTACTTTAGCCTTACCGAAGCCAAAAGACTCGGTAACCTGACCATAACGTGGAAAAATGCCTCAAAGCAAATATTTATCAAAGATGGTAATACCAATTTATTGCTGACCATCAATCAAGTGACGGCTCACAAGAACGGCGAGACCATCAAACTGGGCGCTGCGCCATTTATCCATAACGGAAGAACCATGGTTCCGCTGCGTTTTGTTTCGGAAGCGTTTGACAGCTCGGTGTTTTGGAATACTTCCACGCACACCGTCTTTATTGCAAAGGCAAGCCCTAAGCTCATTTCGGATGTTCAAAGCGGATCGCTCAGCATCGCCAGAAGCGCAGCCATTAATCTGCCACGTGTATCCCAACTGACAAAAAGTCTTGAGCCGTCTTGGGAAGCGGCAAGCATGCAATATTATTTTCCCAAAGGAGCCTATGATCGTTTTATTGAGGTGAACAATAACTCCATCGGTTATTACCAGGTTTCGAAAAACATCGCTTTCCTGAAATGGCAGGCCTTGATCGGAGATGAGACAAGCACCGAAAATAATCCTTATTTTATTAAAAGAAACCTCATCAACGAAACAGGAGTGCTTCCTTCATTCGATAGTACGGAATTCGCCTCTTTCCGCTATATGCCACAAGCCGGCTCAACCGGATACAGCCTGATTCAGAAGGACAATTGGGAAAACGCCATTTTCAAAGATGCATCCCTGCCGCAGGCAAGAGTGAATCAAAACTACATTATTGTGAACATTCCGGAAGAATAAAACAAGATATACAGCTATTGAAATAACCCCACAAAGTGACGTGTAGCCTTTGAAGCTTATTCCGATTACTTTGCGGGGACCCCGGAAGTTTATCTTTGATATGCTGAACAAGCCGCATTGGATGATCCAACGCGGCTTGTTAGGCAGTCACTTATTGGTCAAACTACGCTGTGCGCGTTTCAGGATGCGCATGGTTTCTTTCGTTCGGGATTCTTCCTCCCATGTCCGGCAAACTTGGAGAACCCATTCTGGCTGCGATTTCCCGGCATCGTTCAACCAGTTTCCAACCGAATCCTGAACGTATTTCGACGGATCGGATTTGACTATCTCAAGCAGCGGCAGCGCCATCTCCGGATTTTCTTTCAGTGCTGCGATATGTTTGGCCCACACTCCTTGCGGGCGCGTCACTTCAATGGCGAATCTTCGAATATTGGCGTTATCGTCACGGGCCCAATCGGATAGTATTCGAATGGACTCCTTGATCTCTTTCGCAACGGATTCCCTGACAGCCATCCATCCGATTTCACGCACGCCAAAATGTTCATCGGCAGCAAAAAAACGGATTCTTTGCAATTTCTGATCTAATGTAAGTTGATCCAAACCTACAATGTAGGCAGCCCAGCATCTGACGCTATCCGAACGATGAGTAGAGAGCACGTCCATAATCTCGGTTCGTTTGGGCTCTGGCATTTGGTACAGCAGTCGAAGCCATTCACTCGCAATCGCCGGGATGGTTTTCATGATCTTCGCGGGAATATTCTCCAATTCGGCTAACATGGTCTCTGAATGCTGTTGTAGCCCGAGCTCGTTCAGGACATGGAGCAGCAGGGTGATATGGTCGATTGCCAGCCATTCAGTCAGGTTTACCGTTTCGAGCCGTCCTTGCTGCAGTAATTGAAGTAATTCTTCAGGAATGTCGCTAACCTTTTTCGCTCCTTTTCTGCCTATGTATGCACATGAGTCGGGAAGCGATTGATTTTTATCGATGGTGATGCACCTGCCTTCTGCATTGGTATATTAACGGCACTGCAGCCTGGCCTGCTGCCAAGCCTATTTCTTTTCCAAAGAATACCCGCTTTCCATATAAAAAGATGTAATGTGAATAACAACTTATTGATGCTCCATGTTCAATTGCTCGCAGTGTATATAAATCGTTCGGAAATCAGTCTTGATCGCTTTCGCTTCCGCAAGTTCCTGTAATGCAAGCGTGACGGCTTCCCTTGATGCACCAACAAGGTGGGCGATCTCTTGATGGGATAATGGGATATCGATCTTATAGTAATCGCCATCGAGTTGGTCACGCTGGACGCCAAATTGGCGGGAAAGCTTTTGAAATACATGCATGATTTTATCATGAAGCCGCCCGAGCGCCAGATTTTGAGCGAGACTGCTCATATGCGCCAAACGTTCGCTTAAAACTTTAAGCATATTCAACATAAAACGCGGATGTTCGACCAGGAAATTTTCGAATCGTTTTTGATCGATCATGCAGATATCGGATTCTACAATTGTTTCGATAAATACGTTCCGGGTTCCTAGCGAGATGCCGTTTAGTTCCCCAAAAACATTGCCTTCGCTCAATAGATCAAGCGTAAATTGCTTCCCTTCGGGATTGATTCGGTATAGACGGACCTTCCCTTTTTTGACGAAGTACAACTTTTCACGAAAAGATTCCGGGGTTTGAATAAACGTCTTTTTCGGATATGTCGTTATTGAGGTGAGTTCATCCATTACGATTAAATCTTCCTCAGATAATGCATGCAGCAAGTTAAACTGCGATAAGTATTGGATTTTGTCCATTTTCCCCTCCAGGAATGAGATCAACCCCAGTATAATACACATGTATTTTATCATAAGCGGCTAGCCGGAATTTAGGGAGAAACGATAAATCAAACCAGTTCATATTGAGTTCATAAACATCATGTAATCTTGGTTTCATTCCACTAAAGACTAGAAAGAAATGAGGGAATTTGGAGTGAAATCGAAACACAATAAACTAATTCTAACAGGTCTCATCATCGGCCTCATCTTTGCCGAATTGGATGAAACGGTTGTGTCAACGGCGATGCCGACCATCATCCGGGACTTGCATGGGCTCGCTTTATACGGATGGGTGGCCGGCGTTTATATGCTGGCGGCAACCATCTTCATGCCGATCCTTGGGAAGCTGGCCGATATATACGGCCGTAAGATCATTTATTTAACTTGTATGGGGCTTTTTATCACGGGGTCGATCATCTGCGGGCTTGCACCATCGATGACCGTGCTGCTTATCGGTAGAGGCATTCAGGGGATTGGGGCTGGCGGGCTTATGCCGCTTGCCATGGTTATCATAGGCGATGCTTACCCGCTTGAACAGAGGGCCAAAATCCAAAGCTTGTTTGGACCGATGATGATCCTGCCGCAGCTGCTTGGGCCTACGGTGGGCGGTTATCTGGTCGGCCATGTCAACTGGCATTGGGTATTCCTGATTAACATACCTGTCGGTTTGATTGCCGCTCTCGTGCTTGGCATTGGGATGCGTGAATCCCGCAGCGATGAGAAAAAATCCATTGATTGGCTTGGTTCTTCCGTCCTGACTCTGAGTTTGCTGTCGCTGCTGATGTCGCCCGTCATGGTGGATAATCAAGGGTTGGCTTGGTCTTCCCCGCTGATCGTTGGCATGCTGATTCTAGGTGTTCTGCTGCTTGGGCTGTTCATCTGGATTGAAACGCGCGTGAAAGAACCGATCATTCCGCTGCATTTGTTCCGGAACCGGAATGTGGCCGTGATGTCGCTGATCGTATTTATTCTGATGCTCGGACTGATGGGCGGCATTGCGACATTCCCGTTTTTTGCCCAGAACGTGATGGGCTTAACTCCGACAGAATCGGGTTATCTAATGCTTGCTTTTATGGCGGGAGCCATTCCGTCAAGCATCGTTAACGGTTTTCTGATTACCAAAGTGCCGTACCGCAATCTGTTTATCATCTGCTTCATCCTGCCGGTGATCGGGATCATCATGCTGACTCAGCTCAGCGTCCATGTATCCGTCGTCTATATCGTTGCTGCGTTTTTCATTCTCGGTTTGGGGCTAGGCGTGTTGTTTGGCGGGGACAACCTGATCATTCAGGAATCCGTCTCCAAGGACAACAGCGGAATAGCGATCAGTACGGTGGGCCTGGTTCAATCCCTTGGGACAACCATCGGACTGAGCATTTTCGGCAGCATGCTGGCCAAACATGTGAAAGATGGCGTGTCGTCTGTCGCTGACCTGCTGCCTGCAGGAAGCGCCGAGCATATGGCCACGGGCGGCATTCCGAAAGGCCTGGCGCCGGAGCTTCTGCTAAAGGTACAGACGGTCTTTGTGGACGCATTCCACAATATATTCCTGATTGCTTGCGGATTTATTGTTGCCGCATTCTTCATCTGCTGGTTTCTGAAAAAAGGAGTACTCGGCAGCAAAGAACAGCTGCCAGAGGTTTCGCAAGGATAAGGCGTAGAAATTGTTTGCGCCGCCTGTTAGTTCACGGAGGATTCTAAACATTCCTGTGTAGGCTAAGAAAATGGTCTTTGAAAAAAAAAGGAGCGCCTCGTATGATAGGGGTGAGACGGGTCAAATGCCCTAAAAACCTATCAGGAGGCGCCTACTATGAAGTTTACTCGAATTGAAGTTACAAATCAACGGATTGAACGAATTACCACCCAGCACGCTATCGTGGGGATCGACATCGCCAAAGAGAAGCACGTCGCTCAAGTGACCAACTTCCGCGGTATCGTACTCACGCGTCGGCATCTGACCTTTGCAAATACGCTCGAAGGCTTTGAGAGGCTGATGCGCTTTACCCAAGAAGTACAGAAGAAGCAGGGATTGACATCGGTTATCGTCGGCCTCGAGCCGACCGGACACTACTGGTTTAATCTAGCCCATTGGCTGCGGAAACAAGGAATCGAGGTCGTCCTGGTGAACCCAGTCGTGACGCATCGCAACAAGGAGAACCGTGACAATAGCCCGTCCAAAAACGATGCCAAGGATGCCCTAACCATTGCCGATGCGGTCAGCCGCGGCTTCTATACCGAGTTTACCCCGCAAGCAGGCCAATTGGAGCAACTCAAGACGCTGATGAGCGATCGGGAATTCTGGGTGAAATATGCTATCAGTTTGGGTAATCGCATCGTCCGCTGGATCGACATGTACTTTCCGGAGTTCCAGCTTGTTTTTAAAGACTGGAAGGCCGAGCGCTCGTTGGCTTCCCTGCGGGCTTTTCCTTTACCGTGCGAGTTGCAGGACCTGAACGCCGATGAAGTCATCCAGCGCTGGCACGAACAAGGCATGAGACGCCCGGGTGGAGTTACCGGGAAAGCGAAGGCGGTCCAACTCATCCAGGCGGCCAAACGCAGCATTGGCCGTACCGAGGGATTGGAGCAGGCAAGGCGAGATCTGCAGCGCCTGCTGACGGCGTACGACCAGATTACAAGCCACCTGCAAGAGATGAAGGAAGAAGTCGAAGCGCTGCTAGGGAAGATCCCCATGGCCAAACAGTTGCAGAGCATCCCCGGGATGGGCCCGACCACGATCGCAGCCTTGCTGGGATTCGCCGGCGATCTTGGTCACTATGCCCATGGACGGCAGCTCTTGCGCCGCGCCGGGCTCAATCTGGCTGAACGAACCTCCGGCAAGTACAAAGGTCAGATCAAGCTCTCCAAACGCGGAGACAGTGCGCTGCGCAAATATTTCTTTTTGGCTATGCTCACCTTGGTGCGTGAAAACCCGGACTTCAAACGGTGGCATGAACACAACTTGAACAAGGGCATGAAGAAGATGGCTTCGTTATTCAAATTAATCGGCAAGCTGGCCCGGATCGTCATCGGGATGGTCCAGCGTGGAGAAACGTATCGCCCTGAGATCGGTGTGAAGCAGGCCGCCTAACCCCGAGGATTCCTATCGATCCCGTAGCACCTGTCGCCCCGTCGTATTACGAATATTGTCTTATTCGCAGGATCTCTAATATGCACAGAGAACCGAGTGCCAGTTTCGCAAGGGCATAGACCCGTCACCTAAACGCTATCGGTCTCCACGCCTTGGGTAGGTATGACGAAGGAATGGAAGGACAATGATCCGTTGAGACATGGGAGGGTGAACCTCCAAGGGCCAAGTGGAGCGTGCAGTATACCAGCACCCACGAAGTGCGTATAAGCGTAGCTTCTGTTCTTGCACGCCCGTTTGTCGAAAAAAGCGGTGTCTACTTCTTCATTCCGGCTCTCGTTCTGTTTTACAAGGCGAAGGAATTCTGCGAATAAGTGAGTATTCATGAGAAAACACCTTAAATACGAGGGACGAAACTGGGTATCGCTATTTAGCCAAAATAACCGTGATTGAGCCATATTTCGGCCTAATAACGATATGTAGTTTCGTTAGATTTGATTTGGCCTCGTTTTTGCGATTATAGCGTGTCACAGTTTCGTTAGCGTTACCTTTGATGAGCATACTTCCACAGAAAAAATAATGAAACCAAACCTCATAGAAGGTGGTTTTCGATTGCTCATGCTTCTACTTTGCACTAACACTTAAAACCCCCATCCAAACCACATCATAGAAGTGATTTGGATGGGGGCTTCTGTTATGCCATGTGGATGATGAACCCTTGTCATCCACCTAGCCGAACCCTTATTTCATCCGTGCGTCCTAACCTTTACATCTGTTTATCTACATCCCTTTACAGCCATTTATCTATCTACATCTGCCCAGACGACGCCTATTGTTTCGCAATTAACTCGACGCTTTGCGTATCCATCACCGGAATCCAGTATTTTTCCAACCTGATGGTAAGGGGCTGCGGATAATCAAGCGCATCCTTGCCGAAATTATAAGTTTTTTCGTCTTTGAAGGTATCCTTTGATCTAGTTAATCCGCCATGACTTACGTTTTCCGACGGTAACCTTTTATGTGTCTCTCCGTTGGCATCCGTGAAGCTGTCATCCAGCGACATGTCGAAGCTTTCCGCGGCCTGCACATGTTCAAGCTTGCGCTCCAGAAAAATTTCTCCCGCCCCCGATTTTTCACCAGGCTCAGGCGCAATGATGCGCAGTAGATCATCCGGCGCTTCTACAATCTCTTTTTTCTGCAAATCAATCACCAGTTTTAATTGATCCTTGTTCACGGCGGAAATGCCAAAAACCTTTAACGAAGCCTTGTCCGGCTGCTCAAGCCGGCTGCGCTTGTAAAGCAGCGTCGTTTGGGATTTATCCTTTAAAATCTCCGTTGGATAATAGATCTTTTCGCTTTGATCTCCGCTTTTCCCGATCAGAACCGGATTGATCAAGTTAAAAACCTGCTTCTCATTTGCCGGATCGTATTCCAGATCGACATAAGTTTGAAGCGGTGTATAAAGCAGTTGGCGCACCTTGATATTTTGCCCTGCGATCGTTAGCGTTCGGTCCGGATAATAGGCTCTTTCCTTATCTTTCAGCATGTTGGTGTCAAAATCAAAGGTAACATCAAACTCCTCTTGGTTTTTGTCTGTCGCGGTGTCCCATATTTTAATGCTGAGCTTCGCGTCTTTATTGTACTTGGCGGTCGGCAATAGATGTGTTGCGTATACATAGTAGCCTGTATCCCCCGCTGGGGTTTCATTACCAATATAGTGATTACCATTATAGCGATTTAGGGTAGCAATCGACTTTGCCCATTCAGACGGTGCTTTCACACCCCCGAATTCAAGCGATTTTTCAATAGGAATGGCAGCACTTTTCGTATGATTTTGTAAACTATACAAAATATATGCAGTTCGCCCATCCGCAACGGCGCCCGCTACGTCGATGCGGTAACCGTTTTTTTCCACGCCAAGTTTGACGGGCTTCACAAGACCTTGCTCCAGCGCGGCCGCAAACCCCTGGTCTCTAGCAGCGGCCTGGCGGAACAATTCAATATCGGTAACGCTTTTGGGACTGGCCGTTTGCACCATTTTTTCATTCCCGCCCGCATCCGGAAATCCCGTAAAAGAAAATACAATGAACACCGCGGCTGCCGCAGCCGCTATAGCTGCTGCCCCATATGAATAAATTCGCCTCATTTCACGCTTCCTCCCCTTCGAAATCCCAGCCCTTACGGCATTAGCAAGCTTCATATCCCGAATCTCTCCGGCTTGTTTTTTGACCCTATCGGAATCCGTCATCAGAACGCGTTCTTCTTTGTCCAACATCATTCGCACGCCTCCTTTAACCTACATATATTTACGAAGCTGCTTCAGGCCTTCCCGCAGCCATGTTTTAATCGTTCCTTCCGGCTTCTGAAGCACCTTGGCGATTTCCGCCGTCGTCATATCCTGGTAATATTTCAGCATCACAACATGCCTGTATTTCTTTTTCATCCGCTCCATCGCCCGTTCAAGGTCGATCCGATCGCCGCTTTTCATCTCTTGTACTGCTTCTTCTTTTATCTTTTCCGAAGGCTGCACGCGTTTTTTGCGCCGGAGCTCGTCCATGCAGCAGTTGATGGTAATCCGGATCAGCCAGGACGTAAAAGCCTGCTCGTTTTTTAGCTTTTTGCGTTTCATCCAGGCTCTGCAGGACGCTTCCTGCACAGCTTCCAATGCGTCCGTCTCATTCCGCAGATAACTGAAGGCAATCGAATACAATCTGCGCTGTTCAGCCGACAAGTATCTGAAAAAAGTCTCTTCATCCATCTGGCTTGTATCGGCAACATGAACGTCCGCCATCGTCTGATCCATCCCCCCGCCCCCTTTCTTGATGTCAATTCGGTCATGGAATCCATGTTCTTCAATAGCTATTTTCATAAGTAAGACGTGGCTCACCGTAAAATAGATTGAAATTTTTTTATTGGAAATTAATAACTCGAATAAAACCCTGTCGGATTGCTGTTTTGCAGCAAGAAAAAAGCAATACGCCAGCTAATGACCAGCTTATTGCTTTTTTAATTTACCATGATTGCGGCCAAAACTAAAAATTCTGCGCCTCATGCATGGCTACAGTTTTTCTATCGACTGTAAAATCCACGGTGCCATCAGTTCGCCAGTTTGATTCAGTATCGGTAGATGCTTTTCGCCGGGAACGATTTGGGTAAAAGACTTTCGGCTCACCTTGGTCGCCAGTTTGGAAAATTCAACTATTTTGGGCGCATCCATAATTTCATCGTCAGCTCCAATCCAAAGTCCAAAGGGCCTGTCGATTTCCGCGACTTCCTTCGAAGGTTTCGTCGGGTTTAATGCCAATGCCATGTTAACGCTGTTGGTTTGAACAAGCCCCAAACCGGAGTTCATCTGCTCTTCCGAATAATTGTAGCGGACAGCTGTCGCATGCCCTTTTAACAAGCCGGCGGTAAGTTTATGGGCAACAATCGCTTTGACGCACACGGTTGCGAAGTTCCCTTTGTCCTCTTTCATCGTTTTGGAGCTCGGGCCAAAGTCCGGCGCAACAAATAGATAGCCTTTTACATTTTGGTGATTCGGGGAATGAATATAGTTGACTACCAGTCCAGCCCCGGCGGAGTGGCCTCCCAAAAAAACGGGCACTCCTGGAAATTGGCGATGCGCGTCATCGATCATCCGGCTGACATCATCATAAACTTGTTGTTCGCTTGGCGCATCCCCGCGAGTCCCCGCAGACAAACCATGCCCTCTGATATCCGGTAAAAACGTCGCTATTCCGTATTGTTGAAGCTGCTGCCCGATAGGCTCATAACCGGCTCCGCTGTTTGCTCCCGATCCGTGGTAAAAAATGACCACTGCTTTGAGATTGGCAGGAACATATCTACGATAAGCCAGACGTAAATGATCTGTTGCTTCCACATATTGAACATGATCCGACGTTAGTCGGTTTCCCGTGCCGGAATCGGACGGTCCAACGCCTTCCGATGAAATATTGGCAACGACGTTGGAAGAAAATTTACACGTTGATAACGGGGTCGCGGCATAGGTGAATACGCCACCTACTAGAATGATCATGATGGCCAGAATCATTAACACTATTCGCTTGGCTATTTTCATATAAGCCCTCCTTTTTGCACAATGCCGCTTTCGTCCTGATGTCGGCGAAGGCAAGAATTTTTCCCGGTAGCGTCAAATGCAAAAACCAATCTCCGCGGACTTTATTTTGTACGGAAAGCTGCCTACTTAAAACTCAATATCTCTCCCAGAGATATAATGTCACTTTGTACGGCCGTTGTCAAATTATTTAATATTAAATTTAAATGATTTCTTTCATAATTACTGGCACATTCCCGCAAAAAAAAGAGAGGTTGAGCCCCCCCTCCTGGCTATTCATTCTGCTTTGAATTTTGCCATATATCAATTTCCACCCTGCGTTTCTTCACTGGATTTTCCCTTTGGTACGCCAGCGAGACCATACACCTGATCATAGGCGTCAAACATTTTGCGGGCGATCGGCGCGGCGCTGTAAGATCCAAAACCACCTTCAGGAATGACAACCGCGATTGCCAGAACCGGATCTTCTTTAGGCGCAAACGCAATAAATACCCCGTTATCGATCATTTTACCCCCAACGCTTTGTTGGGATGTACCTGTCTTGCGGGCAAAGCTGTACGGAAAGCCTTCAAATGAGGATACGGATGTTTTCATTCCGCGTTTGATGACATCCCAGTAGGTTTTATCAAAGTTGACCGTACTTAACACTTCCGGCCCGAATGTTTTAATGATTCTCCCCTGATGATCGGTAATCTTGCTCACGAGCTGCGGCTTCAGACGTTTGCCTTCATTCGCCAGCATGACGGCATATTGGGCCAGTTGAAGGGTCGTATATTTCCCCTGCTGCCCAAAGGAAGCATAAGCCATGGCAGATTGAACGCTGCCCGCTTGCTTCACGTTAATGTATTCCTTGCGTCCCTTCCATTCTCCAGGCAGGCCGCTGCCTGTGCTAATGCCCAGGCCAAATGAAGTCATGTAACGATCCCAAACATCAATACTCTTGGAGCCGTATTTTTGATATAACTTTAATCCAATCTCGTCGATCATAAACACATTGGAGGATTTCTCGAGCGCACGCGCGGGATCCATTCCACCGTAAGCATGGCCTTGTGCGTTCTGCACGCGAGTCTTGTGCCCTTCCTTGCCAAAGTATGTCGCGCCAGTATCCGTGTAATACGTATTGGGTCCTATTAATTTTTCCTCCAGCCCAATCAATACGCTGAGCGGTTTGATAACCGAACCTAACAATACGACGGATTCAGGATGGCTTCCTTGCTTACCTGGATTAAATGAACGGATCGCGCCATTCTGATAGATGTTTTGAATCTGCTTCCAGTTTGCCGGCGTTACGCTCCCGGTCTCCCAAATGTTAGGATCATAATCAGGCATGCTGGCCATGGCCACAACGTTCCCCGTCTTCACTTCCATCGCGACTGCAAAACCAGTCGTTGCATTCGGATGAGTGCCGCCTGCAACCGGATGGGTCTGGAGCCAGTTCAACTGCTCGGTAATTGCTTGTTCGGTCTTTAGCTGGATCTCCTTGTTGATCGTGGAATGAATGTCGTAACCTTTCTCAGGTGGAATGATATCCTCGATTTCTTCCGGCATATTGCGGGGATTTATCGTGACTTTTTTATAACCGTTTTTACCGCGCAATTCATCTTGGTACATCAGTTCGAGGCCGTCATAACCAACAAATTCAGGCTCCGAGTAGATCAGTCCCGGATCCTGCGTTTGATCGCTCCGCTCTGATTCATCGATTTTTCCGTACTTATCCAAACTTATGGACCCGCTATACGTTCGAATATATCCAACCGTTTGTACGGCAACAGTATCCGGGTCATAGCGGCGCACGCTTTCTTCCTCAATGGCTATACCGGGAAAATCCGATCTATGCTCTGAAAAGTAGGCGATTTCCTGATCCGTCAGATCCATCTTGATCCGGCGGGGCATGTAACCTGCATACTTCTTGAAATCCAAATCCATAGCGTTGATCAGTTCTTCCTTTGTCAATTTCTCATGATCCGGACTGCCGGATTTATTAAATACCGCCAAAAGTTCATCGGCGATTTTCTCGGCTTCTGGCCGGTTTTTCATCCCATTTTTCTGGCTGTAATCCTTCATAAGTGTTATGTACAGGGAATGAGTAGGCTCAGAGTAAGCAAGTTTGACTCCCGCAGCGTCATAAATCGTTCCGCGATTCGGCGGAAGCGGCACATTTTTAACGATGTTGCTGGCTTCCTTTTCCGTTAACGTCGGCCCCTCAACAAACTGCAAAACGGCAAGCCTGATAATCATGACGCAGAAAAGTATAAACGTGCTGAAGAAAAATAGATTTATTCTTAGACGTGAGTTCTTTTTCTTGTTCTCTTCTTCTTCCTGTGTGTGTTCCGACTTGTAATCGCTCATGTATAATCCTCCTTCCTGCCTGTAACCCAGCATTGGAGTAAATAATATAATTTACTGTAAAGACAAACAATGGAATAAATCTGATGAAATTATCATGATGTTGCTAGATATAACCCCACAACCGGAAATTTTTAAGTTCTTATATAGCAAAAAAAGCCGCGATTTAACGCGGCCTAACGAGAGTTATGATCACTTGATCCATGCTTTTGACAATCAATCCTATTGAATTTTCAGCGACATTAAAAAAGCGGCGAAAAGTATGCAGCCCCCTGCAAAGAAATGGCGCAAACCTCGTCCGCCTGCTTCCTGATCGATTCTACCATATGTGTAAACGCCCAAGTAAAGAGTACACGATTATCTTTCTTTTGTTTCGTTGTCCTTTGTTTCCGTTTTAATATATTGGATCGGATAATACTCCGTGCCAAGCAGCATTCTCCGTCCCTGGAACTCATCGTACAGATTCACGCGAATGTTTCCGCCTGCAAGTTTTTGGTAAAGGCTGTTTTTTAGCGTTGTGTTATATGATTTATTATTCCCGATGGTCCAATCTGTCCCAGGCGTCAAAGTGATCTCGGTCGACTGGTCAAGCGGATCGATGAATTCCAAAACAATTTTATGCTCATACGTTCCGGTTTCGAAATCCCCGTTTTTGGTCAATGTATACCGAATCAGCGTTTCCACGACATCCTCACCTTCATTTAATGTTGATTCCGCTTTGTTGATCGAGAGACTATAAGGGAACAAATCTACGTTTTTCAGGTTTGAAACCGGAGGTTTGCCCGAAGGGCTAAGCGACAATCCAAACGCATCGACATACCCGGTTATTGTTCCTTCTGCCTCTGCCAATTTCCCTTCTTCAATGCCCGCGCCTAGATAAAGCACAAGTTTTGATGTATCTACGCTGAGCGGAAGTTTGCTCCAGACGGTAATCAGGTTTTTGCCTTTAGGACTCACGATATTGGATGACTGGCTCACGGTAGCCTCATAGTACTGATTATCATGTGTTTTGTAGAAAGCGACCAGCCGGACCGGTTTGGATTGGCGTGCCTCTTCGCTCGTCATTTCAAGCTCTGTATATATCAAATTCGAATTGCTTTCGCCATAAACGGTTGACTTGCGTTCGCGGATCTCCGCTTTTTTACCCGCTGTCTGAATATGATAGGTACTGCCGGCTGGAGCGGTATTTATCTTACTGCTTAGGGAATGAGCATTCAAGGCAAGGAACGGTTTCGCTTCATCCCCGATGGTTTCTTGCAGAATGATTCTTAACTGATCGACACCCAATGAATAAGGCACATTCGCAAGCACATACATCTCCGCCGTTTCATTCGGAGCGAGAGAAACCGGCCCATTCTGCCCTAACATTTTTGCCGATCCGCTAAGATCATTCATTTCCGTTTTGATTAACGCTTTCAGTGAAGGCATTTGCACCGTACGGGACGATGCATTGCGGATTGCGACTTTGGCTGTGATTTGATCGCCGTCCTCCCAAGGCACGCGCTGATAAGAGCTGAGCTTGACCGCGAATGTCCCATGACTGTTTTCAAACAAGGTTTCAACCCCCGGCACGCTGCTGTTTTCCCGGGAATAAGGAATAGCGTAACGGGCTGCCGGAAAAATGATTTTATCCTGCGCCGGAGGTTCGCTCATTTGCAGCTGCAGCGACCCTTGGTTCAGCTTTAACGGTACATCCGCGCCGAGATCAATGATTTTCTCGTCCAGCGGCTTTAAAGCCAGATTGGCAAGCGCCTTTGCGTCCACCGGAATGCTGTATCCTTCGGCGGTTTTGACGGCAAACTCGTAAGCGGGAAGCGTTACCGGTTTATTTCCAAGATTTTTAAAGCGAAATTGCAGGCTCCATTTGGCGGAACCATTTTCCGCATACATAGTGGCGCCCTTCAGCTGAGTTTCAACCGCATTACCCGCAATCATCAATTTCTTGACGGCGTAATTAGGCACCGTTGAATCCAAAACGGTTACCGCAGGGAGATGAAAGGATTTCACAGGCAGATTTACTTTCAAAACTTCATCTTCCAGCGCCCACTGCAGCTGCATATTGTCCGTTTTCATATAAGAAGGCATCTCCGTCAAATAGTAGATGGTTTTCTTTTCTTGGGGTTGTACTTTAAAGTTGCTGCTGTCATCAGTAAGCGAGAGAGCGAATACTGAACCGCCGGACGACTTTAGGTATGCTTTATAACCGGGATCGCTAAGCGCCTTTGCACCTTGATTGACAAGACTGATGCCCGCCTTGAGATAGGTTTTTCCGTTCATTTGGATTTTTTGCAGGCTTTCCGCTTTCGCCATTACAGGCAGGCCGTTCATCATGATCTTCTGACTCTGCCCCTTGGGAACGACCGTTGAATATTTGTCTGGAACCGTGAATACGCCCAGCCTTTTCTGATAATCGGTGCTGCTGAAATCCCACCCGAATATGGACACTTTTACTCCATCTACTTTGGCCGCCTTGCCAATGTTCGCGTAATAGGTGATGGACTGGCTGCTATGAGCGGGTATCCTTTTTATGGACGAGTCGCTCGTAACCGGTTTACCCTGTACCACCGTCCCCCCTGACGTGGTTATCCTGGAAAAATAATCGATGAGAGCCACACTGCTGCCGCTGTCATTGTTGTAGCGAAGCGTATAGGTCAAAATATTGCCGCTTGGCTGTGCAAAAATATCTATATCCGTCAGCTTTACGCTGACTTTGCTCTTTAAAGCAACCGATCCAAGGCGATCAAGTGTAAATGCGGCTGCCGCAGTTAATTTTGGAGCGGACAACGCTGGTGCTGCATAAGCGCCATATCCGAAAGATTGGCCTAACAATAGTGTGCTAACCAGAATTACTGCATAGGTCTTAACAGGTTTGTACATCAAATCTCCTCCTTGCTCCATCTTCCAAAAAGAAGCAGCACACGCGAGCGGGCTGCTTCTTCACATTTGCGCCATCCTATTCGTTGATAAAAGTTGTTGTCCGGTTCTGGATCAGCTTCGCGACTTCCTCGGCGGACTTTTGACCGCCAAAGAAGGACGCAGACTCTTCCCCGACAATGGAAATCACTTTGCCGTCCAGACCCGCATATTGATCCGCATCTTGAACGATCTGCTTAAACTTCGTAAACGCTTCGTCCGGTACCTTGGCCTCCTTACCTGTTGGCAGTTTGTAACTTCCGCTTTTCACCTTTTCCTGAAGTTCGTCCAGTTTCTTGTTGTTTACGGATGTGAGCAACGAGAAGCCTTCCCTCTCATTCAGCGACTGGGCTTCGTCAGATAACATAAACGAAATGAACTTCCAGGCTTCTTCTTTTACCGGGGATTTAGCCTGAATCCCAAACTGGGATGTTGGAATGATCCGTATGCCTCCAGATTGTCCCGAATGTGGTTTTTGCAGCAGCACCGGATTTTCGAAAGCTGAATACGGGCCGTCAATCAAGTCAGACGGCGACATGATCACGGAGGAATAAAACAATTGATTGCCCATTTTCGCTTCATCGGAAGTGATGACTTTTGCATCATACATTTTTTTGACCTGCTGCAGCAGTTCTATGAATGCCGGCGAGTCAAACTGTACCTTTTTGGCTTCGCGATTCACAAATTCCGAATAACTGTCCACGACCATTTCCTGAAGCGTGACTTCCGGCGGATTATTCGCCAAGGCGTACAACTGCTTTTTGCCGCCCTTATTCGCCTGCTGTATAAGCTGCCTTGATATTTCATCAAAAGTCTTCCAGTTCCAGGTCTTATCATCGATTTTCACGCTGGAATTTTGAATGGCATTTCCGTCACCGACGAAAGGTCTCATGAAATAACCGGAAGGAACTGTGTATAACCCGCCTTTTAATTTCAACGCATCTAAGATACTCATTTTCAAATCATTTTTATTTAACGTTTGATCTTGCTGCATGTAATCGTTCATGTTCAAAAGCAGCTGCTTGCTTACATATTGTTCGTACTCTTCGTTTGGCAGGCTTCCCAAATCGTAGATATCCGCACCTTTGCCTGACAGCAGGGCCGTATTCATCGTTTTTTTGTATTTTTCATAATCGCCCGGATCCCATTTTTCGCCCGCGTTTTTATAGGATTGGATTTGCAGGTCAATATCTGGATATTTTTCTTCGAACTTTTTCTTCAGAGCCTCGTAGAACGGACCTGGCTCCTGAATGGATAATGTAACGACGGTTTTCCCCTCTTTGTTGGTCTGCTTCTCCTTGGCCTGCTCTTTTCCATTGCTTCCTGCATCGCTTCCCGATCCGCATGCCGTTGCGGTTGTCATGATTGCCCCCATCAATAGCATCAAAAGCCATTTTTTCATCGTATGATTTCCTCCCATGTTTTTTGGCTCAATACTGAAATTAGTCCTTGACATTGTGCGAGGTGACCGCTGCGGTTACGGATCGTTCTTCCGATCGCTGCCCATCTCCAAATTTCTTGAATTTTATTTTTCAAAAAGGTAGAAATTCGGAGACAAAGCGTATGCTTCCGATGCTAGCTTTCCTTCGGAAAGCTTTTAGGCGAACGCTCCCGCTTCGTAAGAATCGATTCCGTCCCCTCCGCTACTTTCGCTTTATGGCAAGCACTAATTATGATATTGAACCAATTTTGTTTATAACTGCCTATTGCAATCGAACGCGGTCCCCGTCCTGCAAAGGTTCGCTGCTCTCCAAGATGATGACGTCATCATCATAAATGCTGGCCTGCGTAATCATCGTTTCTTTATCGTTTTTGCCGCCAGTCTCAACTTTGACTTTACGTGCGATAAACGCATTGCCGAGTGCCCCCCGCTGTTCCTCTACCTTGAACACATACTTGCCCTCACGATCCTCATGGACCGCTTTGTTGGAAACAAGCAATCCATCATCAAGCGTGTTTTTCTCGAATTTGACCGACGCCTGCTCGCCGCCTTTTAGCCCGGGATCAGTCACCTTGATGCGAAGTGTTTTTTGCGGGATCATTTCAGCTTTCACTGTCTCTTCGCCGGATGAGTCCTCATAACGTGCATCTGCACTGACGATGTCCTCGATCACACCGGATATGGTTTCGGATTGCTGACTTTTTGCCTTATCGACATCGACATCGATCTCTTCACCGACCTTTATCCCTAAGCTGAGCAATAACTTGGCATCTGCGGATATTTTCAACCGGTATCCCAGACTGCTGTTGATCATAACGACATCCGGATCTCCCGCTGGGGCAAAGCCTTCCATAGCATTCACTTTTGTAACGATTCCGTCGAACGGAGCGGTAAGCTGGTTTTTACTGGCTAGACTCGTCTTCATCTCGTCGATTTTCCGCTCCTGCGCCGCGATATCAAGTTTTCCCTTTTCGATTTCACGTTTAGCGTTCCGGAGTTTGAGTTCGTCCTCTTCCAGCGCTGATTCAATGTATCGGTCTTGCGTGTTTTGCTGTTCGACTTTTTGCTTTTCCAAATTGGTGATCTCGGCATTCAGCTCCTGCTCTGCTGTCATGCTGTCATACAGGATAAGCTTCTGTCCCTTCTTCACATGGTCTCCTTCTTTTACAAAGACCTTTTTGACCTTCCACCCCGTCGTATTCATCAGTTTGACTTCAGATACGGGCGTAAGGACGCCGCTGCCTTCAACCGTAACAGCAATGCTTCCTTTCTCCGGTTTCTCCGTCCCCACTTTCGGTAAAGTCAACGATTGCAGCGTGTTGCTGAAAAAAGTAAAAAACAGCAGCAACCCCACAAAAAAAGCGAATACGAGCAATATGATTCGTTTGCGTTTTTGGTCTGCCTGTTCTTTTCCAAGCTCCATATCCCGTCTTTCTCCTCCTAAAACCTCACGATTAACCCTTAATGCCGGACAATTGAATCCCTTCGATGAAATACGATTCCGCATACAGGAACAGCAGCACCATCGGGGTCATGTACAGCATGGAAGCCGCAAATGCGATTCCCCGCTCCCCGTCATTGATTCTGGATAAATAAACCGATAGCGGCTGCTTGAACGGGTCATCCAAAAAAATAAGCGGCTGCTCGACCATATTCCAATAATCGACGAACAATAAAATAATGAGCGCAGCCAATCCCGGCTTGATCATCGGCAGAATGATTCTAAGAAAGATCCGCCCATGTCCGGCCCCGTCTATTTTCGCAGCTTCAATATAGACATAGGGAATATCCAGCATGAACTGTCTGAGCATAAACACGCCGAATGCCGCAAAAATCCCCGGCAAAACAACCGCATTGGCACTGTTCAGAATCCCAAGCTTATCCGCCATAATATAATTGGGCACAAGCGTTACCTGAAACGGCATCAGCATCGTTAACACATAGATCAGAAATAGAGGATCCCTGCCGCGGAACTTCAGTTTGGCAAAAGCATATGCGGCAAGCGCACTGACCACCGTCTGACCGGCAATAATCGGCACCACGAGCAGTACGGAGTTCCAAAACATCGTGAGATATTTGGGATTGTCCACAAACACCTTGCCATATTGCTCTAAGGACACTTTATCCGGCAGCAATTTCAAATTGACGAATGGAGCCGTTCTATCGGCAGACGCTTCGTTTATTTTCCCAATAGGCCCGTAATTGATTTCGATTTCCTTTGCTGTCGTCAGCGAATTCGTGAACGTAATCACAATAGGAAATAATAACAGGATCGCAATTACGCTCATCACGAGTGTTAATGCGCTTTTTCGAAGCACATTGGCAAGTGGCATTTGATTTCACCCCCTATTCCATGTAGCGTCGATGCTGGCGTTCCAGTGTGAACAAGATGATCACGACCAGCAAAATGCAGCAAAACATCAAGTTTGCCGCCGCAGTCAGCTTCTGTATGTCCAGCGACATGAACATGTTGTTCATGTAGTGCTGCATCATATAAATGCTGTCATGCGGATAATCGCCTGCGATCAAATACGTCTCCCGGAACACTTTAAACGAGTTGATGATCGACATGATGACGACAAAAAACATGGTGGAGGTTAAATAAACCAGCGTAATGCTCCTGAACTGGCGTAATCGTCCCGCTCCTTCGATCTGTGCTGTTTCATAGTAGTCTTTCGGGATTTGCTGTAATCCGGCCAAAAACAAAATGACGTTATAGCCAATGTTCTTCCATAAGTACACGACAACCACCACAACCCGGGCAGCATCCGTCTTCATCCAATCCACGCGGGCAATCCCGAAGTGGCTGAGCCAAGCATTTAAAGATCCGTTCCAATCAAACAGCATCTGCCAGATCATGATAATCGACGCAACGGGTACAACCAGCGGCATCACATAGGCAGTCCGCAGCCATTTCCGAAGATATGTACTTTGGTTCAAGAGCAGCGCCAATCCTAATGACAGGGCAAGCATCAGCGGAACGCTAACCGCGCTGAAATAAAACGTGTTGGACGCCGCTTTGCGGAAGGATTCGCTCGCCAGCAGCTCGCGGTAATTGTTAAGCCCGACAAAATGCCCGCCTACTGTATTGTCCATAAAGGAATAAAATGCGCCCATAACGAACGGGATCAGGTAAAACATCGCGAATCCGACGCCGCTGGGCAAGAGGAACATCATTGCCGCTGATGCATCCTTACGGAGCCAGTATTTCATGGTTGTCCATCCTTTCACTACCTGATGCTAAGGTGTATACAATTTATAAAAATTCCAGTCTATCCAAACCTCCTTCTCAAAGCTCTGCAACCTTTCTACATGCTTAAGAATAAAAAATACTATTTAAATAGATGTGGGGTAAATATTAAATAATCCTTAAATTTCAGACGGGGGAAAGTATCTTTTTAACCAAATCTTTTTAATATGGATAGAAAAAAAAGAAACCCCATACCTTTTTCAAGGTCAGAGTTTCTAAGGGGATATCCTCAAATCTTCTCGCCCGATATAACGCAATCTTCAAGCACAAGCCAGAAATTTTTTTCATCATAACCCGTTACGGTTCCTTCGATTCGATAATCCGGATATAAGAAATTCCATGGCGTACGCTTTCTAAGCTCTTCGTCATCGGTAACTGCATAAGTCTGTTCGTTGATGCGGATGATGATTCCTTGAGGATAAAACATGGCAATCGCTCCGCTGACCCGGTTCCCCGGCGCATATTGCTGCTTGGTGATCTTCCATGGTGCACGATTAGGTTCGGTAGCCTGCCTCCAAATGCTCTCAAATGCTTCTGCATCTATTTCCACGTCACCGTCGTACATCGTCACTTCTTGATCGCTCAACATAAAATCGGGGGTAGTGGAAATCTGGCAGCTGTTCTCGCCCGTAACGACAATTTGGCGGTAGGCGGTTCCCTTTTCATCAATTTCAAAATAATACCATTCATCTTCTTCAATCCCGCGCGCTTGAATATACTTCATTGCCTAATGTTCTCCCCCTTTCCATGTTGATCCGAACGATAATCTCAATACATGATTGATTCCCTGCAAAAAAACAACTACATGCAGATGCGAATCGACGACTCGGCTTCATGATCAGAATTGAACCGAAAACCCGTTAAAACGGTGTATGCCTGTACCGAAACGAACCAAGTTTTTCTCCCGCAATTCCTTTACCGCTTCTTTCACCACGTCCAGCAGTACCGGATCCAGACCAAGGCGGTTATGGCCGCCGTAAATTTTCCCCACTCCGGCAATTCCCGTGATTCTTTCTAGCGAATTTACGAGATCTCCCGGACTGGTGGTCGGATAAAAGGCATATACCGGCGTCTCATCATACAGCAGATCGCCTGTAAATAAGTACCCCCTGCTCGTATCATGGACTGCGATATGCCCTGGAGAATGGCCGGGAGTATGATAGATGACTAATTTCCGCGAGCCAAGTTCGATCTCATCCCCGTCGCGGAGCAAGCCGGTTGGCTTTCCTTGATAGGGGGTATAAGTTGAAGGATGAAATGAAGCTGGTACAGGTCTTGTGATATCACGCGATATATCCTTGCGGATTTGCTCGATCGACAGCTTTTTGATCCCGTTTACCAGCCAATCCTCTTCAGCCTCATGCACATATATTTCATCGTATTGGCCATGGCTCCCAATATGATCAGCATGGACATGCGTTGTCAGTACCATAATGGGCAGATCGGTCAACTGGTCCGTCATGCGTCTCATATTATCAATGCCGAGCCCGGTGTCAATCAGGGCAGCGCGCTCTTCCCCTATGAGCAAATACGAATGCACCTTTTCCCAATGTCCGTATTCGCTGATCGCAAATGAGCTTTCATCAAGCTTTGATACGGTAAACCAAGCATCATCAATGATGATCGGGTGTGGATTGTTTTGTTGCATATGTATTCCCTCCAAAATATTCAAATTCATTAATTGGTAATGTTCTCGTCATCATCCTGAAACGCAATCAAGGACAAGTAGTAACCTTTTTCTTCTACTGATTCTTGAGAATCAGCGGTTTCACTCGTCTGAATTGTGAAATGCTTGTTCATAAGCTGGCGGAATTCCTCCACAAAAGCATGGAAGCTTTCCTCGGTTGCATGAAAACGATAAGTCGAGGCGATATTTTTTCGCCTGGTCTCATTCCTGCTGTCCAAGGCAAAAGATTCGGCCGGCGCGTTTTCGATTTTGGTACGAGTCGCCTCAAGCGTCTCCATAAATACCTGCCGCGATGTTTCCACCAAATCCGCGCTTGGCAGCAAATGATCTTCCGGTATGAACCGGCCGGCTACCGCGCGATAATACTTCTGAACGATTCCGTTTTTCTCTTCCTTGCGTACCACTTGAATGATGCCATGCTTCTCCAGCTCTTTTAAGTGGAAATAAATATTGTTGCGCTGGATACCCAGCATTTCGGCCAACTGCTGTCCGGTGTAAGCTTCCTTTACCAGTTTCATTAGTATTTTCGTGCGGAGAGGATCGGCAATGGCTTTGAGCTGATCATGCGTTTTGATTTTGTAGACACCAGTCATATTCATTTTAACATCTCCATATTTTTTACCGGTAAAATATATTTTACCGTGATATTTTAGAGAGTATCACAACCCTTTTTAATGGTCAATCTTTCCATTCGGGATTGGCTTATCGTTTCCCTGCACTTTCCCAAAAAAGTAAAACAAACGGGGCGACATATACCGTTTATACGTATCTCACTCCTATTTTGCATGATGTTCTAGCAGTCCCTGACCGGTATATCAGTCTCGTATTTTTGCTTTACGGCGTCGTCTCCGTCTTCAGCACGTTTATTGGCGGCAAAATCGCGGCCAATAACGGAATCGGCAAACTACGTTTCATGTTTCTCGTTCAAGCCGTCATTTTGGCTTCGTTATATGTCTCTTCCCGTTCGCTCGCAGGGGCATTAGTCAGCATCTCTTTGATTACTTTGCTCGTTTACGTGATGAATTCCACCATGCAATTGTATTTCATTGATTTGGCCGATAAGCATGTTCCGTCTGCCAGAGATTTGGCATCGTCATTAACGCCCGTGTCCGTCAACGTAGGTATTGCGTTGGGTTCGGCTCTCGGCGGTTTCGTCACGACAAGCAAACAATTGATCGATGTCTCCTGGACCGGCGGACTCGTAGCGGTAGCTGCCGCTGTTCTGACCTGGATCAGCTATCGTTTGGATCATAAAACCCAGCATTCCTATCAACAAAAAGTCATCTTGTTCGGGAGAAGCGATTAAGTGATACAGCATTATACTTCATGATCCTCTTTCCACCCATTTACAGCCGAAATATTGTATGGTAAATTTGTAGTATCTCATATGTCGATACTTAGTTTCACTGTACGAAACAAAAATGTTAAATGAAGTAGATGGGAGGATACGTCCATGGAAAACTCAATCAAAAATCAGGTGCAACAGCAATTCGCCAGAAATGCGGAGAAATACGTCAAGAGCAGCGGCCATGCCAAAGGAGAGGATTTGGCATGGCTTGTTACATGTTCCAAAGCGGATGAAACTATGGATGTACTCGATATTGCAACGGGCGGCGGACATGTAGCCAATGCTCTTGCCCCACTCGTTCGCCATGTGACAGCCCTTGATCTGACCGAGGAGATGCTGAATATAGCAGCCGCATTTATACGGGGGAACGGCCATACTAACGTCGGTTACATCGCAGGCGATGCGGAACGATTACCTTTTTCCGATGCTTCTTTCGATCTGGTTACATGCAGAATTGCCGCTCATCATTTTCCGGATATTCCCGCTTTTGTTCACGAAGCATTCCGTGTTGTCAAACCTGGCGGCAAACTGCTCCTTATTGATAATGTGGCCCCGGAAAACGAAAGCTTGGATCAATTTTACAATGCCATCGAAAAGCATAGAGATCCGAGCCACGTCCGGGCATGGAAAAAGACGGAATGGATCAGCCTTTTGGAGCAAACGGGTTTTCATGTGGAGATGATGGTTTCGTTTCCGAAAACATTTGAATTCCAAGATTGGTGTGAACGCTCAGCCCTCCCTGAAAAAGAAGCAGCAATTCTGGAGAAGAACATGCTTGAGGCTTCGATGGAAATTAGAGATTTCTTCCGCATTCGGACCCATGAAGCCGGCGGAATGTTCAGTTTTTCAGGCGAATCGGTTTATGTGCAAGCAATCCGTCCGATTTAGGAGTGAGTATGCCTGAATACATGATCGAATGTTAATTTTCACAGTAAAAACCGCCAATCGATGATAAACTGCCTCTCAGATGTTAGACACGATCTAACATTGGAGGTGCAGTCCATCGCATGATTGACGGTTTTTTATGCTGCTCTATTTTATTCAGGCTGTGAATCCAATTCAGTAATAGTAACTCGAATCGAAAATTCAGCCCCTTTTACTCCACTCCATCACAAACTCCTGTTGGCCCGTATCTTCATCAACGCCTTCTTCAACTACTTGAAAGCCATTGTAATGATAAAACCCGGTGGCCGCCGTGTTTTTCTTATAGACCCGAAGTTGAATCGTTTTATGTTTTTCTTTTATGTAGTCTAATAATAACTTTCCGTATCCTTTCTTCTGATAGGCTTCATCTACGAATAATGCCGCCAGATAATCGTCAACCATCGATACAAAACCGGCGATCACGCCATTTTGCTCAATAACGTATGACCGCGACATTGGCAGGTATTTCTCGGCCATCTCTTTTTTACCCGACATCCAGTACTCCGGATCAATAAAATCATGGGCTCTCAGTGAACCGGAAATCCAGATTTCCACTAATCTTTGAATCTCATCTGTTTTGGCTGGTCTAATGATCATCTTTTTTTGTCCTCCTGTGTTGTCCGTCAATCTATTAATTATATTTCTTTCCTATGCCTTTGACAGTAGGAACTCCTTTCTAAATGGCCAGTTACTTCACAATCGCTTCAAGAGAAATGAACAATTACGGGTGATTACACAGTGGAATTATGAATTGATTCTTGAAGTCGTTTTTTGGATTTTAGTAAAATCCTATATACAAAAATGACTGGCTGTTCCATCTGGAAAATTGCAAAAGTGCATCTATTTTAGCGCTCCAGGCTACTATGGCTAGAAAGCTTGCAAAAGTGCATCTTTTCCACAGCTTTTAGACATAAACAGACGATTCATGATCAAATTGATGCACTTTCGCAACAATTTTCCATTTCACGCGATAAAATTCCTGAAAAGGATGCACTCTCGCAACATTTTCCCTTTTCACAGGATCAGCTTTCTGAAAAAGCTTGCGCCCTGAATCCATTTCATAATGGATTGATAGTATTTGAACCTAGATGATTAAACTATTGACAAAAAATATGTGTTCCATTTAAAATAAATGATAATGATTATCATTATCGAGTCTGCCCTATCGGGCAAATTATGATCATCATTCAAAATACATAGCCTATGCTAAGGGAGAGTCATATGAAAAAGTATTTTTCTTTGCCAGTTCTACTGCTTGTTTTATTGCTAAGCGCCTGCGGCGGCGGTCAAACGAATGACGCCAAAAACGCGGACCAGATTTCCGGGGAGGCATCCGCTTCAAATTCCGCTGCGAAATCCGACACCTTTACATACCAATCCGAAAACGGGCCGGTCGAAGTGCCAAAAAATCCGCAGCGTGTCGTTGTGCTGACGAGATTTTTGACAGGCAACGTGATGGCGCTTGGGGTCCCGGTCGTGGGCGCAGATGAAATGTCGATCGAAAACCCAAGGTTTCAGGATAAACTAAAAGATGTCGAGGCGGTTTCCGACGAAAGCGTCGAAAAAATCATCGAGCTGAATCCCGATCTCATCGTTGGATTATCCAACATTAAAAACATTGACAAGTTGAAGCAAATCGCCCCTACCGTAACCTTTACATACGGCAAGGTCGATTATTTAACGCAGCAGATTGAAATCGGCAAATTGCTGAATAAGGAAAAAGAAGCTAAGGCATGGGTCGATGATTTTAAAGCACGTGCCCAAAAAGCCGGCGAAGAAATCAAAGCGAAAATAGGCAGCGATGCAACCGTATCAGTTGTTGAAACATTTAATAAGCAGCTTTATGTCTACGGTTATAATTTCGGGCGCGGCACCGAGATTCTCTATAATGAATTTAAGCTTGGCATGCCGGAAAAGGTTAAGGAAGCGACGGCAAAAGACGGTTACTTGGCCCTGTCGACCGAGGTCTTGAAGGACTATTTTGGCGACTACGTGATCTTAAGCAAAAATGCGGATGAGGACAGCTCCTTCCAAAAAACTGAAACATATAAAAACATTCCGGCCGTCAAAAACAATCATGTTTTTGAAGTCGATGCGAAGTCGTTTTATTTCAACGATCCACTCAGTCTGGACTATCAATTGGATTTCTTCATCAAAAGTTTTCTTGGCAAGTAATCCATTGGCGCTTAAATGATATTGTTCGAAATGTGGAAAACGGTGGTTTGCCTATGACGGCGCCGCCGTTTTTTCATTCATTTTATCCAATGATTTTGATATGATGATTTCAAATGTCCAAAATGAGAATAACTCTTTTCTTAACGAAATTGTTCCGGAGGAGGGGGATGTGGTTCTCTTAACATCTGATGAGCCCGCGGCCAATGGAATCCCAATCGCATAGCCCCCCTTTCATTAGGGGATTCGATGCAAAAGAAAGCAGGCTGTCGGAGCCTGCTTTTTCTTCTGTCATATATTCTTTTGTCCATTTATTCTTTTGTCCAGTTATATCTTCAAGGCATATTTTTCCCGCGAAATCCGCGTCGCTTCAACCATGTTGCGCAAGGATTCCACTGTCTCTTCCTTACCGCGTGTTTTCAACCCGCAGTCCGGGTTAATCCAGAAAAGCTTCGGATCCAGCACGCGCAAAGCACGGTCGACCATGCCGGTCATCTCCTTTACTTCCGGAACGCGTGGGCTGTGGATGTCATATACGCCTAGACCGATACCCAGCTTGTAGGTATTTTGCTCAAAGCTGTGGATCAGTTCGCCATGGCTGCGCGATGTCTCGATCGAGATCACGTCCGCATCCATTGCTTCGATCGAATCGATCATATCATGGAATTCACAGTAGCACATATGCGTGTGAATCTGCGTTGTATCTTGAACTGTGCATGTGGTCATGCGGAATGCTTTGACGGCCCATGCCAGATATTCCGCCTGCTCTTCTTCCTTCAGCGGCAGCCCTTCGCGAACCGCAGGCTCATCCACTTGAATCATGCCGATACCTGCTTGTTCAAGCGCCTCCACTTCCTGACGAAGCGCATATGCCAGCTGGTAAGCGATTTGCTCGCGAGGGATATCGTCACGAACGAAGGACCAGTTCATAATCGTGATCGGTCCCGTCAGCATACCCTTTACAGGCCGCCGGGTCTTCGATTGGGCATACTTTGTTTCCTCGACGGTCATCGCTTTCTCAAACGCCACATCCCCGAAGATAATCGGAGGTTTCACGCAGCGGGAACCGTATGATTGAACCCAGCCAAACTGGGTGAAGGCAAAACCCGCAAGTTTCTCGCCGAAAAATTCGACCATGTCCGTCCGTTCAAATTCGCCATGCACCAGCACGTCCAGACCGATATCTTCCTGCAGCTTGATCCAGAGATCGATTTGCTCACGAATGAAACTCTCATACTGCTCTTCGGTCCATTCGCCTTTACGCCACAATTGACGGGCCTTGCGCACTTCTGCGGATTGCGGAAAGCTTCCGATCGTCGTTGTCGGCAAAATCGGCAGCTGCCATTTCTGCTGCTGAACAACATGGCGCTCGGAGAATGGCAAATGGCGTTCCGGTTGCTGGCTGCTGATCGCAGCGACCGTGACTTGAACGTCTTTGCGATTGCGTTCGGCGGATTCCTTAAGCGCCTGCAAATCGCGCTCGTTTGCCGCTAGTTCGTCTGCGATTGCATCTTTCCCCGAAGAAACGGCTTTTGTCAGATTGACGATCTCGTCCAACTTTTCATCCGCGAAAGCCAGTGCATTCTTAAGTTCGGTTATAAGTTTCGTTTCGTTCTTAACCGTAACCGGAACATGCAGCAAACTGCAGGATGACTGCACGATGAGCCTATCGTCCGTTACGAATTGGGTCAATCCTTCCAACAGTCCCAGCTTCTCGTTCAACGAAGCCTTCCAGATGCCGCGCCCATCGACGATGCCCGCACCCAGAACTTTGTCTGCCGGGAAACCATGCTCTTTGACCGACTGCAAATTTCCGGAGAATCCGTGTACGAAATCCAGCCCGATTCCTTTGACAGGCAGCTGAATGATTTCACTGTAATTTTCCACCGACTCAAAATACGTCTGCAGCATAATGTTCAGACCCGGCACTGCTGTGGAGAATTCATCATAAATGGTCTTCAGCCGCCCGCGGTCGGCATCGCTTAATTTCGTAACGAGTACCGGTTCATCCAGCTGCACCCACTTAACGCTTTCCCGCGCAAGATCCTGAAGAACTTGTATATACAACGGCAGCAGGCGGTTCAGCCAAGCGTCCGTTTCCTCTGGAGCAAACCCTTTCGACAGCTTGAGGAAAGTAAGCGGGCCTACGATCACCGGCTTCCCTTCGATCCCGAGCTTTTCTTTCGCTTCGCGGTAAGCCGCCAACGGCTTGTTTTCGGTAATCACCGGTTCCGCCCCGTCCAGTTCCGGAACGATGTAATGGTAGTTCGTGTTAAACCATTTGGTCATCTCGCAAGCCGTTGCTTCTTTCGTCCCCCGCGCCATACCGTAATATACGGACAGGGGCACAATACCGCCTTTGTATGCAAAACGTTTCGGAATCAGCCCGAACATCGCCGCCGTATCCAAAACATGATCATAATAACTGAATTCATTCACCGGAATCAGATCAATGCCTTTTGCCTGCTGTTTGCGTAAATGATCCAAGCGGATTTCCTGAAGACGCCCGTGAAACTCTGCTTCTTCGAGCTTTCCGGCCCAAAATGCTTCGAGCGCTTTCTTCCATTCACGTTCCGCACCAATACGTGGATACCCAAGAACACTGCTAATCGCCATCCTTGTAACAACTCCTTCATCATTCTGTTACAAGAAAGATAACATGTATTCCGAGATATAGTGTAACTGTAATAAACTATATCCAGCTATAGCTGAAGGCTATAGCTGGATTTTCATGGAGATGCTATCGTATTTACCTAGACGGATTCATCCTCCACCACGAAATTCAAGTGCCGTTCGTCCAGCAAAGCCGTACTTCCGAGGTCCGGCTGGTCAACCAGCGTAATGATCGCCTCTTCCGGCGTGCCGTGAAGCTCGAACAGGATAATTTCATTACGCCCTTTATGGAGCAATGGCCCAGGAATATACAAAGCTTGCTGCGGACCGGCCTCCCAATAACGACCTAGGTTAAATCCATTCACCCAAGCGACGCCTTTTTTCCAGCCGTCAACTCTCAAGAACGTATCCCCGATTCTTTCCACATCGACATAACCCCGGTAAAACGCCGGACCTTGAACTTGCTCCCCGCCTTCGGTAAAACTCAACTCAGACAGGGAAGCAGGCTCCAGCGGAAGCGTTCTGATCGTCCATCCGTATTGGAACTGGTTATCGACGCGCACGCCTTCCATGATTCCTTTCGGATCCCGGAGAAATGGTCCGTAGTTTACCCGGCCCATGTTTTCAACGAGAATGTCAAGTCTAGCACCCTCTTTCGACACTGAAATATCCAGTGGCTGCGGATTCCAGCGTTCCACCACGCCAAGCAGCTTTCCGTCCAAGAAAACCTGAGCCCGGTCGCGGACATCCTGAATATAAAGCTTTTGCCCCTTGCGCGGACCTTTAACCCAAGTTGAATACAGGATAAACCCGTAAGATTGTCCGAATTTCTCCATTGGTTGAATATAAGCCTGCTTTACCGGTGTCGACAATGTGTCCAGCTCATCAAACAACGGACTGCATTCCGACAAGGTCACCTGTCCATACGTACATTTGGAAATCGGATCAGGCAGGGAACATCCCGGTTTGATGCCATGTTTCTCGAACACTTCCCTTACGGCTTCATACTTGCTTGTTAAATCTCCCCATTCGGTCAGCATCGCATCATAATCATAGCTTGTCACCGTCGGTTCGTATTTTTCCGGATGATTCGCCCCGTTGTAGAACCCGAAGTTGGTACCGCCATGGAACATGTACATGTTGATTGAAGATCCTGCCTTCAGCATGTCATCCAGCACCTGGCCAACATCAGAAGCCTCCCGGACATGATGGGGTTCCATCCAATGATCGAACCAGCCATTCCAGTATTCCATAACCATTAGCGGATCATGCTCTCTATGCTCCCGGAACTTGGCAAAGGATTCGGCAACGCGGGATCCGAAATTCACCGTCGCATGCACGCCGTCTATCGTACCGCCAATCAGCATTTCATCGGTTGGACCGTCGGAGGTAAAGAGCAGTACATCCACACCTCTTGCAACCAGACCATCGCGAAGATATTCAAGGTAAGAAGTGTCATTACCAAAACTTCCGTATTCATTTTCGACTTGAACAGCCAAAATCGGCCCGCCGTTGGTCGATAGCAGAGGAACCAGCTTAGGAATCAGCACATCATAATACCGGTCCACCTTGGCTAAATAAGCCGGATCATAACACCGCAGGCCCATGTCGCTGTTCTGCAGCAGCCAGGCCGGAAGCCCGCCGAACTCCCATTCTGCGCAAATGTATGGGCTTGGCCTTACAATCACATAAAGTCCCATTTCATGCGCCAGTTGGATAAACGAAGCGACATCGGCCATGCCGTCAAACACAAATTCGCCTTCCTTAGGTTCATGAAAGTTCCAGGGAATATAAGTCTCAACCGTATTAAAACCGCAGGCCTTCAGCTTTTGCAGACGATCTTTCCAATATTCCGGAACGACACGGAAATAATGAATCGCTCCCGACAGAATCCGGAAAGGCTGCCCGTCCAAAACATATTGTCCATCCTTGATTTCCAGCAAAGTCATTTTAGCTCACTCCTGAGTATGTTGTGGTAAAGAAAAAAAGAGCTTTAAAGAGCCATGGCGGACTCTTCAAAGCTCATCAATTTCATATTGCTTTGTTTCTAGCCTTACTTGGATTCTTTTTCGTTAATAATTTTCGTTGCTTCATCGACCATCCATTTTTGCACTTGATCGATCGGTTCGTTGCTAAGCATAAACTTACTGAAACCGTCATCAATGACTTTGGTAAGGTCCGAACCGCTAGTTGTAACCACTTTGGAAGCATCCAAATATTTGATATCTGGGCCAAACAGAGTATTTTTCAAAGATTCCACATCATATTTATCCGTGTTTTTGCCGATCAAGCGGTCGAGCAATTTGTTTTGATCCGCTTTTTTCCAGCCGGAGAACTCTTGTCTTGCATCCGAGTCGTTTGTCGTCATAAAGCGCATCAGTTTAAATGCTTCTTCTTTATGTTTGGATGTTGCGCCCATTGCAAGCTGTCCGCCGCCTACAAAATATTTTCCGCCTTCGTAATCTTTAGGCAGAGCGTTTTGCGGAGGAAGAGGTACCGGTGCGAATGCTGTTTTGAAATCATGCGGGTACTGCTCGACATTGCCCGGATCCGGAATCATGAAGCTTCCTGTAAGAAGCATTGCCGCGCTGCCGCTGAAGAATTCGCTTCGGTAGTTCAGCTTGGCCGCCAGCGTATCCGCATATGTTTTTGCCGACTTGTCCACGGTCTCCATATCCTTGCGGAGTTGGAAGAAATATTTGTAGGTCGGGTCGGACAAGATCGTTGTTCCGTCATCATAGCGATACGGATCTTTCATGACAGTCTGTGCCGGAGCGTTCACGTATAGCTCCCAAGTGTGGAAATAGGTTCCGTACCGTTTGTCGGTACCTTCGCCTTTGGTCAGCTTCTTCGCGTACTCGCGGAAGTCATCCCAGGTCCAGCCGAACTTTGGTACAGCCAATCCGGCTTCATCCAGAGCATCTTTATTGAGCAGGATGAATTGATAGCCGGCCGTCATTTGCATGCCGTAATATTTGTCATCGACCTTAGGGTTGACATAATATTCATCTTCCGGCTTCAGGCCTTCTTTGTCGTAAAATTCATTCAATGGAGCAAATGCGCCTCTTGCTGCTCTTTCGACTACGCCACCTGCGCTTGGCAAGTTAACGACGTCGATGGCTTCACCCGAAGAAATCAAAAAGTCCAATTTTTTCATCATTTCGACGGAATTACCCGGAACAAGCACGACATGCTCAACTTTGATGCCCGGGTTTTGCGCTTCGAACTCCTTCAGCATGGCATCTGTGTTTCCTTCTTGATCCGCATTATCCCAGTTGTAATACTTCAGGGTGATTTGGTCCCCTGATTTCCCTGCATCATCGCTTGACTTGCTTGCAGAATCGGAGTTGCCGCCGCATCCGCTCAGCACTGTGAACAAAGATAACAGCAGACACGTCGAAGCCAAGAAATTGCGTTTGCTTTTCTTTCTCATTTTTCTGCCCCCTACATGGAAGTTGTCCTCGCTTGCAATCTCAGTATAATAATTGGGCACTGCTTGGACGTGCATAATTTTGAGGTAAAAAGATAACTTTTTTGACCTTTTGCGTCTTAGCCTTTTACGCCGCCAAGCGCAATACCGTTGATAACCTGTTTCTGCAGAACAACGAACACAATCAGCAGCGGAATTATGGCGGAAAGCGATGCCATCATCATAATCGCGTCGTTGGTCGTATAGTCATCCCGGAACAGCGTCATGCCGAGCGGTATCGTATACAATTCCTTGGTTTGCAGGAAGATCAGCGGGTTTTGGTAGTCGTTCCAGGACCAAATGAATTTGATGATGGCTACGGTTGCCAGCACAGGCCGGCAGAGCGGAACGATGACCGAGAAAAACGTTCTTAAATGACCCGCGCCGTCGATTTTTGCCGCCTCAATAAATTCGTCGCTGATGCCAACCATGAATTGGCGCAGCAAAAAGGTGAAGTAGATCGAGAACATACTCATCAAAATCAACGCGACATGGGTATCATATAGGCCCAACCAGCGGATCAGCATAAAGCGCGGAATGAGCGTAGCCTGATCCGGAATGATCATAAAAGCAAGCAGTGCCGTAAAGACGATGTTTCTCCCGCGGAATTTCAGCTTCGTGAACGAATATGCCGCCATCGTCGACACAAGCAATGTAACGAAAGTCACGATTATAGCGACTTTGATGGAGTTCATGTATATATGTATAAAAGGTACTTTCCCCATCCAAACCGCTTTGAAATTGTACACCACATTGATGGATTTGGGAATCCACTCAATCGGGAACCGCATGACGTCCTTTTCGAATTTAAAGGCTGACGACAGCATCCATATAAACGGAATCAAGAAGAAAATGGACAATACAGCCATTAAAATTGTAGTGATTATTTTCGTGAAGTTTTTACGGATAAACAGCATAATGTCATCTCCTCCCTTAAGAATCCTCTCTTCTCATTTTCCATGTTGCTGCCGTAATGATCCCGATAATGGCAAACAACAACCAGGATATAGCGGATGCATAACCCATGTTATAGTTCACGAATCCTTCCTCGTAAATCCGGAACACGATTACCGTCGAAGAATTATCCGGTCCGCCTTCTGTCAGGTAGGAGATAATATCGAATACTTTAAATGAACCGATCAGCATCGTTATCAGCAAGAAAAAGGTCGTAGAGCGAAGCAAAGGAACCGTGATTTTGAAAAATTTCGTCAACCCGGTCGCGCCGTCGATCTCCGCAGCTTCATAAAGCTCGCTTGAGATGTTCGTCAGACCGGCCAAATAAATGATAATCGTATATCCGAGTCCTGCCCACGCGCTTATGATCGCGATCGCGATCAGAGACGTCTTCGGATCCACGAGCCATTTCGGCGGATTGGAAATTCCGATGTCCATCAGGAACTGGTTAATCGGTCCAAGCGATGGATGGAATAATGCGCTCCATACGGCTGCAACCGCAATGATAGACGAAATATAAGGGATAAAAAATACGACTTTAAAATAATCCTTAAAAAATACTTTGTTGTGAATGATTACGGCCAGGACGAGTGCGATCGCAATTGGCACAGGCACTGTCAGCACCGTGTAGAGCAGGTTGTTTTTCAAGGCCTTCATAATCGTAGGATCCTGGAACATGTGAATGTAGTTTTCCAGTCCTGCGAATTTAATGCCCGACATCCCTGAAAGCAAATTCCAGGAAGTAAAACTCAAATACAGAGAAAAGCCGAGCGCAAATACATTGAGCAGCAGCATCCCGACAATTTCCGGGGCGAGAAATAACCAGCCGACTAATGCTTCCTTGCGTTTCGGAGTCCAAAATTTTCGAGGATTTTGAAGCTTCTCCGTCGGGTAACTCGGTTTAGCAGCTTCCACTTCGCATCACCTCAACATGAATTAGTTGACTTAATCATAAAGTAAACGAAGTTTCCACAAAGGACGGATTCTGACTTGATACGGGTAAAATTTTGACTTTTCTCTCCATAAAGTACGTGTTCAAAAAGGCCGGTTTTCAGCACCGAGAAGGTTGGATGAAGCTAAGGACTGAGGAGCGGAGCGTACGTAGTGGGTACGTGAGCACCGGAAGGCCTGGCTGAATTCAAGATTCGATGTCGTTCCAGCTTCCTGATTCACTTCGTGTTAGATATAGGATTTATAAGTTATCAGCTACGCTGATGAAATTCTATATCGCAAGAAAACCTACCTATGCATCGCGGTCGCTCATCCTTGAGTTACTTCGATTGGTTTTCTTATCAAAAGCGGACTTTTTGAACATCCTCTTAAAGAAAACGGGACCGTTCCCCTCAATCCTCAGATCGGATCGGAAGAAACGGCCCCGCATCAAATAATTGCCAAAGGCAATCTATCGGGCGTATTTGTTGACGGCATACTTTGTTTTATATTCACTTGGCGTCATGCCGATGTATTTCTTAAACACTTTGGAAAAATAAGTCCGATCCGAATACCCCAGCCCCATCGCAAGCGATTCGAGCGTCTGGCCCGAGGTTTTCATCATCTTCGCGGCGATGGTCATTTTGTATTGATGGACGTAATCCGTAAAATTGACGCCAGTCAAACGCTTAAAATAACGCGAAAAATAGCTGGAGTTCAGGTATAAATAACGCGCCATGTCAATGGACGTGATATTATCGGCTAAATGCTGATCGATAAACTGCTGGATCTGCTGCAATTTAGGCTCTTGTGCGGACGAGACGGCATTCCCTTGTTTATTTTGGGCAATAAAAACCAGCTGCCTTTCGGCAAGCTCAAGCACATCCTCCAAGGTTCTGGCTGCGGAAAGATAGCTGTATCTCGCTTCATCCGCTTTTCTTCCCGAAAACATCATAGCGACGCCGCGCAAAAAAAGAGTGACCTCTTGCACGAACTCATTTGGCTCAAACCGTTTCTCCCGGACTTTGGCGCCAATAGAAACTATCATATCGTGGATGCAATGGACGTCGTTTTTTAAGACCGCGCGTTCCAAGTCCGCTTTATAGGCATCCAATGACCCATGAGGAAACGGCAGGAATACACGCTGCATATGAAGCTGCATATCCGCCACCTTCTGATCGTCGCCCTCGTAGAACCCATGTTTGTGATGAATGATTTGATGGTAGCAGTTTCCGACAGCCCGCAAATCCATTTTATCGTTGACCGTCACGATGTTCAGCTGCAATTTTAAAAATTGCGCTGTTCTTGACCGCAGCTCATCCATATATCTTTGAAAATACGGGCAGACATTATCCGCCAGATTCAGCCGGTAGTTGTATAACACGATCAGGTTGTCCTGATCCAGGAACGGAGTGATTCCTTCATACGCTGCCGAAAGCTCCACCGCGATATTGTAAATGGCATAAGTGATCAGTGACAAATTGTTCCGGACGTACAACGTTTCGTACGAAGAATAGTGGAGATTGACCACTCCCAGCATAAACCAAGGGTATCCCCAGGAAATGCCGATCCCTGCGGCATACTCTACCGTTGACTCGGGATGCCCTCCGTCAATGACTCGCTGGATCAGACCCTGCTTGAATAGTTCTCTATTATAATGCGATGCTTTCTGCCCCATAGGGGCGGATTTCTTCTGCAAAAAGAGAATTGATTTATTTAAGCTTTGTTCCAGTTGGTCCGGCGTCAATTGATCTTTAAGCAAGTAGTCATCCGCATTCAGCTTAACCGCCTGTTGCGCGTAATGAAAGTCTTCGTGGCAGGTCAAAAAGATAACGCGGATATCGGGCTTCATGCTGCGAAAAGCCGCCGCCAGCTCGATTCCGTTTTTCTGCGGCAATCCGATATCCGTAATCACGATATCAGGCCATGTTTCTTTAAAAAGATGCAGCGCTTTGGCGCTGGAATAAGTCGTTCCAACAATGTTCAGCTGAAGCGCTTCCCACTCGATCATTTGCTGCAGTACTTTAAGCATCGGGACATCATCATCAATCAGCATTACTTTATGCATCACATTGCATTCCTCCTTGCAAAACTAACCCCACAAAGTGAACCGCGGCCTTCGAAGTTTATTCCGATTACTTTGCGGGGAGCCCCCTTATCATTAATAAATTCTTTATTGCAAAGAAAGCCTGGTCGAATGAATTGGAATTTGAATCCGGGCCGTGATTCCGTTATGCATATTTGTACCCAGCGAAAGCGTGGCCTCGGGGCCGAATGAAAGCTTGAGCCTTTGAGCGATATTGATCAGTCCGACCCTTTGGTATGAAGGATCCGGTTCGCGATCGCAGTTCAGCAGAAGATCATTTAACCGGCACAGCTGTTCTTCCTCCATGCCTTCACCATTATTTTCGATTTCGATCCGAATACAGTCGTCTTTCTTGTGGGCGGAAATCCAAACCTTCGCATCCGGGTGGTCCACGAATCCATGGACGATGGCGTTTTCAATTATGGGTTGGAGCATCAGTTTGGGAAGCTTCCAGGACTTCAAATCCGGTTCCAAATCGATTGTCAGCTGGACCGGAATTTCATTGCGGATCTTCATAATATCGATATAATGCCGCATCAATTCGCATTCTTCCTGCAATGTCGCTGTTTCATTAAACTTCATGTAGGCGCGGAGCAAACTCATCAAGGAGTCGATAATGCCGCTGTGAACATAATCCTTCTGCAAAATTAAACTGCATTTGATTGAATTCAGCGTATTGATCAGAAAATGGGGGCGGATTTGCATGAACAACGCCTCAAGTTCCATAACCCTTTTCTGTTCCTGCTCCCGCTCGATATCATGAATCAAGCCTTGAAGCTGGTCCAGCATCGTATTTAATGTACGGCTCAGTTCGGCGATATCATCCCGGCCCTTCACCTCAAGTCTCGCATCCAGATTGCCCATGCCGAATTGGCGAACGACCCGCTGCAGTTTTTGGATCGGCCTATGTAACCTTTTCGCAATAAACATCGAGGATATCGAGAAAATAATGAAAAACAGGATAACACCGCCGATCCCCATATAAAATGTTCTAGAAATTTTACCCGTAAAAGCCTCTTTGCTCGCTTCGTATACCAAAGTCCAATCGGTTTTGTCCAGCGTCATTTCCGAATGAAGGTTGGAGTGGGCATAGGCCGTGTTGGGCGGAGCAAGCTCCGTGCTTCCCGCAATCCTGCTGCCCTTGGCGTCAAAAAGAGCAACTTTGCCAAATTCGACCGGCTTCAGCAGTTTTTCAAAATAAGGCTCCGAGATGCCGATCAAGAGAACCGATAAATATTCTTTTTCATGGTCGTCGTAAATGATTCTGGCGATGTAATATGTTCCTTCTTTTCCAGGTTCATCACGCATCATTCCCAACCATTGCAGCGTTTCCGGCTGATTGAAATTGATTTTTTGATATAAAGCGTCCAAGCTTTTATGCATGGCTGACAGATCATCTTCGCCCGACGGAATAATGAAGCGCTTTCGATTCACAAGATACATGCGCGTATTGTTATTTAACGGTTTGGTGGTAATCAGGGAAAAGACGCCTTTAATCTGCGTAAAATTCGTATAATCATCGTATGTGCGCAGCCTGTCCGTATCCGCAAAGTTCTTCAAATAGGTTCTGAAGCTCGTATCGTTAACGATAAAATGGGAAGCAAACGTAACATCATCGATCGTTTTTCCGATTTCATCAATCATGACATTCAAAAAGTTCTCATTTGTTAATTGAAGCTTTTCTACCATCGTTTCTTTAATCAAAACAAAAGAGATCACCGATACGGTTATGATCGGAACAATGATGAACAATAGGAATGACAGCTGTATTCTCTTGTAGTAAGTCAATTTGAACACCCTAAGCTCAGCCTCTTTCTTGCTGTTATGATATTTATGCCTTCCTATCGTATATCGGCAGATCCTCTTTTGTCATTGACTTTATTCAAATAAATCCGTCTCAGAACTAAAAGAACCTTGCATTTTGCGAGGTGGTCGCTACGGTTACGGATCGTTCTTCCGATCGCTGTTGTCTCCAAATTTCTTGATTTTGTTTTTTATAGGTAGAAATTCGGAGACAAAGGCGAACGCTACCGCTTCTTCAGATCGATTCCGTCCCCTCCGCTACTTTCGCTTTTTTTCAAGCACTAATCATGATGTTGAGCCGCTATATTAGTTGAATAAATGAGTCTGCAATGCAGCTCGGAGAAATGTTCTTCCGATCGCTGTTCTCTCCGAATTTTTATGATTCAAGCGTATTCATGGTAGAAATTCGCTCACAAAGCGTATGCTTACGATGCTAGCTTTCCTACGGAAAGCTTTTAGGCGAACGCAGCTTATGCTTCCGAGGTAGCTTTTTTTCAAAAAGCTTTCAGCTTCTTCAGAATCATTTTCCTTAGGTTCAGTATTCTTACGTGGTTCTTCTTTAGAATATTGAACCCACTTGCTTGATCCTTTATCCTTCTGTTCAGTTCAACTTATTTAGATTCCCGCTCGTACCAGTATCCATGAATTCCTTTTTCCATCCGCATCAAAGCCTCCAGATAGAAATAGTCGCCCCAGATCATATAGTCGTCAGGCGATAAACCTCCGTGGACATAATACGATCCGTGCTTGAGCAGTCCTTCGGCATCATCTTCACCAATTGTGGAATACCGCTCAACCAGACTATTCATGGATTTCACAAGCATCTCTTCGAAATAGCTGCGGTCCGGGTCGCCGGCATCCAGATGGGATATCAATTCGACCAAACCTGCCACCACAATGGCGGAAGCCGAGCTGTCACGATAAGTGTCAGGACCTGCCGGAGCATTGAAATCCCAATACGCCACATGATCTTCCGGCAGATGTTCAAGGAAATAACGGGCAACCCGTTTCGATGTGTTCAGGAATAACGGATTTTTCGTATACCGGTATGAAAGGGCAAAGCCGTACACACCCCACGCTTGTCCTCTCGTCCATGTCGAACCGTTGGAAAAACCTTGATGCGTTGCCCCGCCAATCGGTTCACCCGTTTCAGGATTAAAAAAGAATGTATGGTAAGAGCTATCGTCTCCCCTAACCAGGTAACGCCGGGTTTGCTCCGCTTGCTTGATGGCGGCATACCGGTAGGACGGATCATCCGTTTGCTCGCTTGCCCAATATAGCAAAGGAAGATTCAGCAAACAGTCGATAATGATTCTTCCCGCTTCCTTGGGATCATCTTTTGCGCCCCAGGCCTGAATGTAACCTCCAGGTTCGCGCCAGCGTCTCAACAGCACATCTGCCGCTTCCAATGTAAGCTTCCGCGCCTGCTCGTCCTTAGTGACAATCCATTGCGCTTTCGAGGATAAAGAGTATAAAAATCCAATGTCATGATGATCCAGTACCACATGGTTATCCAGGCGTTTCCGGAAGTTCGCCACCGTGGCTTCGGCTGCTTGACGATACCGTTCATCCTGCGAATATTCGTAACATAACCAGAGCATGCCTGACCAGAAGCCGTTAGTCCAGTCCGTATTGTCGTTCAACTCGTATGTTCCGTTTTGACTCACATGAGGGAATTTTGCTCCGAACCTGTCGATATTTTTTAACGTTTTTGATAAAGCGTCTTCTATCGCCTTTGTCCAATCCACTCTAATTCCTCCCCATTTTTTCACCTTAGCGATCCTAAATTAACATCATCATATCGAAAAAAGGCAATCCTAATGGGTTTGAATTTTTGCAGTGATGTGCAATATTTTGACTTTTTTTGTTTCGAAACCGTACTTATTTTGCTTTTAATCCGATTCGGAAGACGCTGCCGGCCGGAATATTGAAACGATAGGTATGGTTCTCTGGATCAACCGGAATCGCTGCACCACGGAAATCGCGGAACTCAAGCGGTATTTCACTGTAAATCACGCATTCCTTTCCAAGCTGGGAAGCGATCTTGGCCTCATGCAGCCGCCCCTCCGACCATTGGATATCAACCGCAAAACCTCCCCTTGCACGCAATCCGGTCACCCGGCCGGCTGGCCATTCTTTCGGCAATGCGGGAAGAAGGCGAATTTCCCCGGCATGCGACTGCAGCAGCATCTCCTGAATGGCCGCGGCCCCGCCAAAATTGGCATCAATCTGAAATGGCGGATGATCGCCGAATAAGTTGGGATGGACGGCTTTACGCAAAAGATTTTGCAAGCTGCTGTATGCCTGGCCGCCATCGCCCAGCCTTGCCCAAAAATTCGCGATCCAAGCCTGGCTCCATCCCGTGTGCCCGCCGCCATGCGCCAATCTCCGCTCTAGCGTATGTCTTGCTGCAGCTCCTAGTTCCGGCATACGATGGGGAATGATCTGTTCTCCCGGATGCAGCGCAAACAGTTGCGAAATATGGCGGTGCCCCGGCTCCGCTTCTTCGTAGTCGACGGACCATTCCATGATCTGGCCGTACCGCCCGATTTGCGGTTTGGGAAGTCTGCTTCGGGCTTGCGTCCATTCCGTTTGAAGCGGTTGATCAAGTCCCAATTGCTCCGCAGCTTCGATACAGGCGCTAAATAGCGCATACACGATTTGAGAATCCATGGAGGGGCCGTAACATAATGAACCGGCTTCTCCTTGTTCCGTTATATAACGATTTTCCGGAGACAAAGAAGGTGATGTGATAAGCTGTCCGGATGAATCTTCCACCAAAAAGTCCAGGAAAAATAGAGCCGCTTCTTTTAGTACAGGATAGGCCCGGTCGCGCAAAAATGCGTCAGAACCGTTATATCGATAATGCTCCCATAAATGAAGCGCGATCCATGCGCCACCTGTCGGCCAAATGTTGGCGGATGTGAATGCCCCAAACACTCCGGTATCGGCCCATATATTGCTCATGGTATGGGCTGTAAATCCTCTCGCGCCGTATAAATCCCGGGCCGTTTTGCGTCCGTTCACGATCAGTCTGTCAATGAAATCAAAAAGCGGTTCATGGCATTCCGCCAAATTCGCCGTCTCCGCAATCCAATAATTCATCTGCAAATTAATGTTCAGATGGAAATCGGACTCCCAAGGCGGCGTAAAGCTTTCATTCCATATGCCCTGCAAATTGGCGGGCAGGCACCCGGGTCTGGAACTTGCGATCAGCAAATAGCGCCCATAATGGTAAAACAATTCTTCAAGCCCTCTGTCCGCCCCACCTTGCCGGTATTTCGCCAGACGTTCCGACGTTGGCAAGTGGCATTGCCCCATATCCTCTTCTTCTAATTCCAGATGAACCCGGTCAAATAATTGCCTATGATCATAAACATGTCTTTGCTTAAGCTCGGCATAAGGTATAGCAGCGGCAAGTTCAGCCTGTTGTACAGTTTCACGAAAAGGATCGCTGTGCCGGAATGATGTTTGAGCAGCAACAATTAACGTCACCGAGTCTGCTTGGCGGATATCCAGATAGTTACCGACCGCCACGGATTCCCCGCCTTCGGTTACGGCATGAATCACCGCGGCATACTGCACACCGTCAGGCCCGGATTGCCCCCTCATGCCAATACTGCTTGCGCTTCTAGTGACTTCGCCGTCAAATGGCCTCCGGCTTAACCTTGCAGTCAAAGAAAGCGCACCCGGTTTGGAAGCGGTGAGACGAATAATCAGCACTTGATCGGCCGCGCTCGCAAATGCTTCCCGGCTGTATTCCGTAGAACCCATCTTATAGGTGACCGCAGCAATACCGGTTTGAAGGTCGAGCTCACGCCGATATTCTGCGGCCTGCTCCTGCCCTTCCAAGCGAAGCAATACATCGCCCAAAGGCTGGTATGGGCCAAAATAATGCGGGGCGTTAGTCATATGTAAAAGAGCCAGCCGTTCGGCCTCCTGCGGTTTTCCTTCCAACAGCAGCTTTCTGATTTCCGGCAGCTTCCCGAGTGCGGCGGGGTTGTCGTTTCCTTTCGGACCGCCGTACCACAGGGAATCTTCATTCAATTGAATCCTTTCCGCCTGGGTTCCCCCGAAAATCATGCCGCCTAAGCGGCCGTTACCGATTGGAAATGCCTCCGTCCATATTTTTGCAGGCTCCAGTTCGATGAATTTACATGAATTACTGCCCATCTTCCTTCCCCCTTCTTTGGTTAAAGGTCACAATTCTTCAATAAACAAATGTGCGTCATTCTAATAAGGTATGATTTTTATGGATGATTTTAATTATAGTAGCATCGCTTTCACTTAAGATAGTGGATTGTTATGGTCATATGGGGGAGTATTTTGACGGGGAATGGGCGTAATTTTGACTATCAGCAAAAAATCCCCTTCATTCGAATTGCTTCGGAATAAAGAGGATGCATCATATCAGTGTTTAAATTTGTTTTACCTGCCAAAGTGCCGGAACATTAGGCGGCTCCCAACCCGGAAGCGATGTATGCGGCTGGCGGCAAATATAGGTTTTGCCTCCATACGCGACTTCATCATTTGCTTTATAGCTGACGTTTGCAGCCCAGCCTTGGGAGTTTCCGCCTCCTCCTGCATCGGTTGTCACGTTGATTGTGGTCCCAGTTGAAATGTTGCCCGCTGCATCCCTCGCTGTCACGGTAAACTGGTAGCTGGTGTTTGGCTCAAGCCCGCTAATCGTCGTATTTGTTCCCGATACATTAACGCTGCTCGCTCCATAAGTAATGGTGTAACCCGTAACGCCCACATTATCTGTCGATGCCGTCCAACTCAAGGAGACGCTGGTTGAGGATTTGGCTGTCACCGTGACATTCGTCGGTGCCGTTGGCGGCTGCGTATCCGGAACCGACGGACTTAGCGCATCCAAATAAGCACGATGACTGTCCGAAAATTCAAAATGGTTAAACTTATCCCAGTTAATGGACCATGTCATCAAGCCGCGGAAATTCGGGTATCCGCTTGCATTGCCGCGCATTTGGTAATTGGACAGCTGCTTGCCTTTGATCAAGGCGTCAAGCGCTTTTTGCACTTCGGCGACGGAAGTGAATCCCCCTCCCGCATTGGGACTGGCCGGCAAACCGAGCAGCACTTGATCCGGGCGGAGAGCCGGAAAGAAGCTATTCGGGTTTTTGGCGACCGGGAAGCCCGTCAACAGCATATCGGCCATCGCGACATGGAAATCGGCGGACCCCATATTATGGTATTGATCATCAAGCCCCGTGATCGGACCGGAGTTATAGTTCTGCACCTGCAGCCAATCGAGAATATCGCGTGTTGCATAGATGACCGGCAAATACGCGCCTGAGCGGTTGTCGCAGCTGATGCAGCTGCCGCCATAGAAAGAATATCCAAGCTGCACGAAAAAGGTCTCCGGCGCCATGGTCAGATAAAACTTATCCGTACCAAAGTGATCATTAATCGTCCGCAAAGCGGTAATCAAATTGACGATCACCGGAGTGGTCGGATTTTTGAAGTCGCTGTCCCCCGCATTCAAGTAAAGCGAATGCCCTTCGAAATCAACATCCAGTCCGTCGAAACCGTATTTCTCAATGATGGCCGTTACGGAGGAAACAAAATTGTCACGGGCCGCCGTACTGGCCAACTGGACTTGACCGTTTGCGCCTCCGATGGAGATGATGACTTTTTTCCCTTGGCTTTGCAGGTATGCAACGTCCGCCTTAAACTCCGCATCGGTGTAATTAAACGGAGTAAACCCGATGGCACCATTCGTAACGCCTGCCGTAGGCTCCGCAAAAGAAACGTTGATTACGTCAAATTTGGGCGACACGTCGCGCAGCTTAATAAAACCCGATCCGTTCTCAAAGTTATGCCAGTAGCCTACAATCGTTTTATTGGCTACCGCTGCATGCGCCTTCGGCGTGTTAAACGACCCGAATAAAAGCAGTGATAATATCAGGACCACAATAATGGAAATTGCCCTTGGCTTGCGAAATGTAAAATGATTAACGCCCATTCTTGGTTCCCCTCCTCATGATGGACAAGATGACAGCGCTTGCAAACTGATTCGAATCAAATAATCAGCGACTTCTCGCCCCCTTTCATGCACTGTGCCTGGTGGATATCTTGGAAGAACTGCTGGCATTTGGCCAAAATTACCGAATTCGTTAGCTGGAGCTATCAAGTTCGCTTAATGGCATTCCATCTTCGCTTGATGAAGATATCATGTTCGCTTGATGGTCATTTCATGTTCGCTTGTCGATGTCGATACCCCTTTCATTATCAAGAAAACGTTATTGGCACAAAAGGGGGAATATACAGTAATCGCGGGGGAAATTCCTCTAGAAGAGTGAGAGAATGTGTTTCGTTTGCTTAGTTCCTAATGAAAGTAATCGTTATTTGAGCAATAACGCGTCTATGCACTCTAACGAAACCACCAATCGCTATTGGAGCAAAATAATGCCTTGCAAAATCTTATCGAAACTAGGGAGCGCTATTCGACCAAAGTGAAGTTCAGAATGCCGGATTTCGACCTAATAACGATATGGTGTTTCGTTACGTTTTATTTCGCCTCGTTTTTGCCACAATAACGTTTTTCCGTTTCGTTAGAGGCGCTTTATCGACGTACTCTCTGGGAAGACAGACCGCGTTTAGGGGATGTTTTTTTTGCGATATCAGGATGCGTTTTCCCCGAAGTTATACTTTTTCATATTTTCAAAAAGGGAGCCGCATGGGCCCCTTTTAATTCCGCTTAAATTTTGACTGACTTTCGAAGTTTGTACACGTGATATTCCCTATTTTCAATTTCGATATCGTCTTGCGGTTCAAAACCGCATTTTTGCAGCACTTTATTTGACGGCTGGTTACGAGTTTGGGCGATTGCAATCAATTCCTGGACATTGGTATTTTCAAACAAATATTTAATTAGACCTTTGGCCGCTTGAGTCGTATAGCCCTTGTTTCTATGTGTTGTGTTCATTTGAGATTCCGTATTGAACCTCTCATGACTAAAGTCACGAGATTCTTGGGAAGAGAGCATACTTGATCGATCGTGGCATACACGACAATCAGCGGTTTCTCTTATTTACCAAGCTATCCCCGTAGTACCTACGGTTCTTTGTGTCTGGTCTATGATAGAGCTTGTATTCTCAATCCTTCAATCAAGATATTTTTGCTCGCATTGATATCACGGTCGTGATGGGTATGACAAATGGGGCAAGTCCATTCCCGAATGTGGAGCGGTTTCTTTCCATCTAGGTGTCCACATTCAGAACAAATCTGGCTTGAGGGAAACCATGGATCTACCTTTACAATTTGACGACCGTACCAGTCGGCTTTGTATTGTAACTTTTCTACAAAACTAGACCAGGATACGTCAGAGATGCTTTTCGCTAATTTACGATTACGCAACATACCTTTTGTGTTTAAGTCCTCTATACAGATCACATCGTGGTTTTTGATGATTTCTGTACTTAACTTATTTAGAAAATCGGTACGTTGATTCATCACTTTTTCGTGGAGTCTAGCGACTTTTCGCTTTTGTTTTTGGTAGTTCTCTGCTTGAAAAAGGTCGATTCCCTTCTTTTTAGCCAGGAAGGCACGACGTGACAACTTACGCTGTTCTCGTTTCAGTTTCTTTTCCATCTGGGCAGTGAATCTATGGTTATCTTTCTTCTGACTATCCGATAGAATTGCAAAATCTGTGATACCTAAGTCAATACCAATCGCGGAATTCACTTTCGGTAGTTCATCGATTTCTTCCTCACACAGGATGGAGACGAAGAATTTTCCACTCGCATTTTTACGAAGGGTAGCGTTAAGTATACGTCCTTTCGGTTCTCGGCTTTTAGCCAACTTTACGAATCCGAGTTTAGGTAGCTTCACGTAGCTTTCTTTGATTTCAATGCTTTGATTCACGTTCTTCGTAGTATAGCTTTGAACGGGATTCTTTTTACTTTTGAATTGAGGCCTTTTATTTTGTTTTTTGAAAAAACGAGAAAAAGAATCCGCTAAGTTTAAAAGAGAGGATTGGAGTGCGATGCTATCGACTTCTTTCAACCAATAAGTCTCAACGTCCTTCTTCATTTTGGGAAGCATAGCAGAACAAGAAGGGTAAGATAGACCTTTTCCTGTATTTGAATAAGCTGTATTCCACATATTTAGAAAGTGATTGTAGACAAATCTGGAACAACCGATAGTTTTAGCGATTAATATTTGCTGTTCTTGATTTGGATAGATCCGAAACTTATAAGCTTTATGTCGAAGCATGGCATTCACCTCACTTCTTATTCGTTTTAAGCTTAACATACGTCAGTTGATTAACATAGCTAAAGCTATGCCTCAACTGAAGCCGATTCATCTGCATGACTTAAGTCACGAGTATTCTCGGCTAATTAATAAATCTCCCTGTTTGGCGGCGACACTTTATCCAGTATTCCCGTACCGCAAACGCCGATAAATTCACCGCTATCTTTGGATATGATACCAAGCCGCAAACGCAATTCACCAATATTCCCATCTTTCGCAACAGCATCCAGGAAGCGTTTATTATCAGGTATTTCATAATCTAGAATCCATTCTTCCCGCTGCTCTTTTGATACGTTCCAATCCAACAAAAATTCATAAAAGTGCGGCTGCCACGTAAGGTGGAACAGATCGTCCAGATCTTCAAAGCGATACTCCCGCAAAATAATATCCTCACACTCGATCGTAAACAGGTTTGAATTGTGATTTTGTAATTGACTCATTTATATCCTCCTAATATATAGAAGGAATACAAAGCAAGGGACATCAAATTCCTGCTAATACGCAGCAAACCCCAAGGATTCACCGCATCATGCGATCCAGACACACTATGCCTTGCATCCTTGTAATTGTAAAATTCATATTCAGATCAAACCATTACAAAGTTGTAGGCACAGGTAGGCCTCCTTCCAAATATATCCTCGAAATTGTAGCAAATTCTACCCGTTAATTCAATAATGGAACTATATAAGTTGAACCAATGATTATGAACGGAAGGAGGCAGTCGGGTGAAATGTTCTTTCGATCACTGTTGCTCACAGATTTCTATGATTGGAACCTATCTTAGGTAGAAATCCGCTCACAAAGCATATGCTTACGATGTTAGCTTTCCTTTGGAAAGCTTTTAGGCGAACGCTCCGCTTCTCCGTAAATCTTTCCCCCTCTTGCCTTTCCCTTTTCATTTTCTTTAGTTCAACTTATATAGTCACTGTTTAAGATTAAAAACAACAAGTTGGGATGGAATATTGGCAAAATGCATTGCGATCAGTACGTACCCGCTGATGTGAAGCTGCCCTCTCCTTTCAAATAACTATCGAAAAATTCCAATATGATCCGATTCATCGTCTCAAGACATTTGTATTTATCAATCTTTGCCTTTCCACCCTGCAGCATATCGGCAAGCATCGGTGAAAATAGAGACAGATCCGTAAGACTCATATGTTTTGCTCCTCGAATATAAACTTTATAAACCTCACCGCCGCTTTCTTCAACCGTTTTGTTACCTGCATAAGTAGAGATGCTATCAAGCTGCGTCCAAACACTATCCGAGTATATATTCAGAAGCGGGATCTTGTAAGCTTGGTGAGTCGATTCAAAATTATTCTTCTCCTTGTTATAAACAATGTCACTGAACAGTGGACCATCAATATTGACAACCGCCGTAACATCATGACGTTCTCTGCCAAGCCACGCACTCGCCGCACCACCCATAGAATGACCGAATACACCTATTTTCTCAGGGTTCACAAGTTGATAGACCTTGTCACTATCGCTTTTCGCTTTTTCAAGAATCGTATCGATGACAAAATTCATGTCGTCTGTTCGCAGTTTCATCCATTTTTGACGGAGTCCGTAGAGTTGCTCCATCGTGTAAATGCCGTATTTGTTGGAATTATTGAATTCCTGCAAATATTCGCTATTAATCGTAGTAATCGTCCCATCATCTGAAGTAGTATAAAAGGAATGATAGGGATGGTCTATCGAGCACACGACATACCCATGACTTGCAAGCTCCTGATATGTAGAGGTGTTGCTAGATTTAATACCGTATGCTCCATGCGAAAATACCAATAACGGATAGGTTCCGTTTGCGTTTTCGGGATACCAAAACTCCACATTCACAAATCTGTTTGCTCCTGTATCTGTAAACTCTTCTTTTCTGTTTTTGTCTATGTAGGTGTATGTCTTCGTTGCGACCCCATACTCCCCTGTAACTTGAGGCAATCTATACTGTGGAAATACGATCGCGGGTGCAGCCGCAATGATGACCAAGATAAACATGATAACGGCACGTCCGATGACTCGACCCCACTTATAAACTTTGTGCTTCTCCTTGCGTCGTAATAACGTCCACAAACCAAGCAATGCCCAGATTAGCAGCAGAAAAGCAAGCGCTATCCACTGAAAACCCCACTCAATGACCGAAACAAGCGTGAAAATTACAAATACTGCAAACGCGCCTATCCTCACCATACCCCTGATTTTTTGCTGATTCGATTGCGTCCATATGCAAAATGCTGCAAAGACTACTTCAAAAACTGCTGCGATCATCACAATTAATATTCCCATTCCCATTCTGCGCCTCCTCTGCGTTTGCCTTGCAGCATCAGCATAACGAATCCTTTTTGCAGCGTAAATATGGTTCAGGGTATGTTGCAGTATGGGTACGGTAAGTTGTAAAAAAGACAGGGTAAGTTGCCCCCCACCTTATTGAACATGTTCTTTTAACTTTTTTAGTTGTTCATTGATTTCATTGGCGACTTTGAGGTCACTCTTCCAAACAAGCAGTTGGACAATGCCGAATATAATGGCAATTTCCAAGGCGAGGATCACATTCGCAGATACCCCTGTAACCCAACCCATCATGTTAGCGAAAACAATAATCACCGCTTCGACAATGATAAAATGAATCAGTATCCGTATCCGCATGCCCTTTTCGCTTGGGTTTGCAAAAAAATCAAAGATATGGCTCGGTAAAACTCCCACCAATGCACAAATCATGAACGCATAAATTTGACGGAAGCCGAGAGAAAATTTAGATGCATCCAGTTCATATATGAGTATATAAATCTGATTAAGCAAAACAATACATATGACAATACCAGCTAATACGAGCAAATAATCTCTTGCAAGTCTTTTTAAAAATTCGGATAATCTCATCCCACGCCCTCCTATTATATTCCCAACATCGTTTTGAGTACCGGCACATATTGACGCGAAACCATCACGCTTTCCCCATTATCCATTCTTGCTTCGAATCTGCCGCTAATGGAGGGCTTGATGTACGATATTTTGGCGATATTGATAATGCTGGATTTCGATGCGCGGAAAAATTTCCTTCCCTCGCATAACTCTTCGAGTTCATATAACTTCTGTTTCGATTCAAAGACCCGATCCCGGCAGTATACAAACACCTTGTTGTCCACCGATTCAAAATAGTACACATCGCTGAAATTGATTTGGTGGATGGTATCCTCATTAAAGCCGATAAGCATCTTGTTTTTAGCTTTGATCCGGCGCAAAAGGCTTAAAATCTCTTCATTGACCTCATGACATCGTATGATGATTTCTTCATCCTGCCTATTGTCGATTTCTTCTATAGATATCTTCATGTCTTAAGTACGACCGCCTTTTTTGTATCAGATCACGCCTTTATAGTGATTTGATGTTTCGAATTGCTTCACAATAACTTTTATCATGTTCATGGTTTGGTCGGGCATCTCATCCGGCTTGAAAAATCCAAAATCCGTAACTTCAACCTGATCCGGTTTTATTTTACCTTTGAATTGTTTTGTGTAATAAGTGATCGCAATATAATGTGTGTCGGCGCCTAGCTGGGATATATAAAATCTAGAATCAGAAAACACTTGAAAATGATTTAAATCATTAACATTGATCTTGATATCAAGCTCCTCGCGCAATTCTCTTTTTAATGCATCTTCCACTGATTCACCAGGTTCAAGCATCCCTCCTGGTAACCCCCATGTATTGTCATGATGTTTAACCATTAATATAGAACCTTCATCATTTAAGAGAATTAAAGTCGGGCGAACGATAATCAGCGGCAAATTTCCCGACCGGTTTCTTAGCTCTTCGATATACATGTTAATCTTTCACCCCCATAATCTCGTCACGTCTATTAATCTATCTTCATCAAATTCCATCCTGTAAATATCCGGTTTGGATGTCGTGAACAAAAACTCAACGTCATATTGGCTGTCAAAGTATCCCATCATTAATGTCATCACTGCTCCGTGAGTTCCTATCGCCACTTTTTGCCCTTTGTAATCTTTCAGGATTTTTTTCAATACGGCTACGGTCCGTTCCCGGCCAATCGTCATGGACTCTCCGCCAGGCAGCGAAGATTCAGGTTCAGCAAACATCTTTTTTACTAACGGATACACCTCGTGATCCTGCAATATTTTATCTTCTCCTGCAAAAACAATTTCTTTAAGATCTTCAATAACCAATACTTCTTTACCTGCAGACCGGGCTGCTTCCTCAATGGTTAAAACGGCTCGTCTATATGGACTTGAAATGTACGTATCGATTCCCTCATCTTTTAGCAGCTCAGTGATTATTTTGGCATCTTGCATCCCTTTATCAGTCAGCGCACGCGTTCTTTCATTTCCTTCGGTTTTTGGGGATTCTCCATGTCTGACCATGTAAATAACTGTTTGCATATAACCTCCGTTGTCATGATCCTGAGATACTCTCAAGAATATTCTTCATTTCTGTAAGCTCTCTAATTGAGACGTAAATTTATCAAATGTTTTGATAAAGTGCTTTTGGTCCTTGGTAAAAATAAATCCTCGTCGTTCGTAGAACCTGTGTGCATTAACTCTACTTGGGTGGGAAAATAATTTAATGCCGGAGTAGCCGTTATTCATCGCCCATTGCTCAAGGCTTTCCATCAGCATACCTCCTATGCCATGATTTCGATATTCTTCTTTAACGACAAAACCTAAGATGTTCACAAGAGAATCAGCAGTAAGCAGCTCATATGGACTTCCATGAATATAGCCGATCACTTTGTCGTTTTGCTCATAAACGAAAATAATATCTTTTGTCTTGCTGGTAATAATTTCGATTTTCTTTCTTACTTTTTCTTCCGAAAATGCATGTAGATTAGGATTAAAGTCCAGGTTCAGCATATAAATATCATGGTAATCCATGATCTGGATTTCCCTGATATTTGGTTGGTTCATGATCTAACACCTCAATTTCGCGAATATAAATAGAAACGCATCAAAACGATTTTAGGCAACATAAATATTTCGACACCGTGTTTGCATACTCCTTGCGTTCGGTATAATCTCATGCATTCAATCAAAGGGTTGCGGTAGCATAATGTCCCATCAATCCTTGAGACATCGGAACGTGTAAATTAAGCACTCTGTAATCCCCCCGTTTACCCAAGCTGGAGGGATTTTTCTTTTTGCAGCAAGAATACCACCCTTCAAAATCTATCGGGGCAAAAAATAAGGCTGCCCGCTGAAGTGCCGAGCAACCTTCTCATAAATTATTTCTTTTTCAGTCCTAATCCCGCCATATAAACTCCGTTAAAATACTCTTCGCCCCCGGTGGATTCCGTATACACATTCATATTCACTACAACGACACGCTGTCCGTCGCGTGAGGCCCTAACGCCATTTACCGATCCGAAAATGCCGCCGCTATGTCCCCATACCAGCTCGCCGTTCGGCATTTTCATCTGATAAATACCAAGCCCAAAATAAGGCACTTCGTCATACCCGGATTTTACCGTGGTGAACATTTGCTTCATTTGCTCCGGTTTCAACAATTTTCCGCCGAACAAAGCAGAAAAGAAGGTGCTCAGATCTCTTCCCGACGAAATCATCTCACCGGAAGCCCCGGCGATGGACGGGTTCAAATCCGTAACGTCAAATCTCTCATTATTGTGATATAAATATGCCTTGGAATGATTAGCCCCCGGTACAACCAGGTTTACGCCCGGACAGAACGTGTTGTTCAACTTCAACGGTTCAATGATGCGTCTTTCGATTTGCTGGGCGTAGGTCGATCCCGTGACTTTTTCAACAATGATGCCAAGCAAAACATAATTAGTATTGGTATACATCAGACCTTTACCCGGCTCAAACAATGGATCATTCTTCAGACCTTTCTTTACAAGCTCCTCCGGTGAATATGTCACCTGAATTCGTTTCAGTATATCCGCTCCTGAACCGTCAAACAGATCCATCGAATAATCATTCAACCCGCTTGTATGGTTCAATAACTGCCGAATCGTCACCTTATTCCCATCATAGCCGTTGCCCTGGACCAAGCCCGGAACCCATTTTTCAACCGGATCGTCAAGATTCAGCTTGTTTTCGCCAGCCAATTGCAGAACCACCGTCGCTATAAATGTCTTGGTCAAACTTCCGATCCGGTAGCGATAATCCGCCTCCATTTTACGTCCTGTGTTGACATCTGCGATGCCGGACGCGTATCCCTGATATTTACCATGGTCATATACATAAGCGATAGCGCCTTGTACATCCGGCCTTAGCAGCTTGTCCAATTCCTTCTGAACATTGGGGTTTGCCAATTCCTTTTGATTCTGAACAGCAGATTTTTGCTCCACTTTCGCATTCCCTCCTTTTGCGCTCGATCCTGCGATAGCGTGATCCGCCGTCGGAATGACCATCGCACTTGCCAGCAGCGCCGTACAACCCATCAAACCTATTTTTCTTCCAACCATCGTTTCCACTCCTTCAATACATAATGGCATCATGAGCGCTCAACGGATTTTATGTCTTCCGCATTGCACTTCCAGCCATTACGATAGCTGAGCGGGTCTCATTTTGACTAGTGATGATATGTCACAACTTCGTTTCAAAATATCATATGACAAAAAGTCACTGGTCAAAATGACATTCCCCCCCTAAACTAATAATGATGTATGGTCTTTTGCAGCAATGGATCCAAATGCAAGAAAGGAGCCCATCATGTTCAATTTTAAGAAGCAGTGGCATTGGTATCATTGGATATTATTTTTGATGCGCATTTTATGGTTAAGTCATATTATGATTCTCGCATGGCGCCAACCTGAGCTGTTTCATTCGCCAATAGGTTTGGTTGTTACATTATCTGTGTTAGTGTTTATCATACCGCTCCTGCTGCACCAGTTGTATCCCAAAGGGTATCTGCCGGCAGAAATCGGTCTTGCAGGTTCGTTTAGCATTTATTTAGCCGGACAAAACGCCGAATTTTCATGGCAATTTATCATTTTTGCCTGCATGATCGCTTTCTTTTGCCGCAATAAAACCACCCGCTGGGCAGCGCTTGCGCTTGTGTTAATGATTTCTGCCGCAATCGCTTGGGCCGCTAACGAGTCTCGGTATGATATCTGGTTTACTTATACGCTCAATCACGCAATCGCTTTTGCGCTGGGATACGGATGGCAGTTATTCGTGCTTCATCAGCGGCAGAACGAGATTATCCAGGAACAAAGCCGTGTGTTGGAGCAGCATCTGGCAAAAGTAGAACAACTCACACTAATTGAGGAACGTAATCGGCTGTCACATGAGCTTCATGACACCATTGGCCATACCCTCACTTCTATCATTGTTGGCGTTGAGTCATTGCGGCCGTCATGCCCTCAAGAATTGGATGCTCGCATGGAAACCATTGCAAATCTCGCTCGTTACGGGCTCGAGGATATCCGCAAACATTTGCATCATCTTTCGGAACCTCTTCCGAACATATTGACAGAATCACTGCAGCAGTTGGTTGAAGACTTTGCCCAATCCACCGGAGTAGCCGTGCATTTCCGAATTTTCGGGCATGAGGTGAAGGTTAGCAAGCGTATCAGCCTTTGTCTGCATCGCTGCCTGCAAGAATCACTGACGAATGCTGTCCGGCACGGCAAAGCAAACCTGATTCAAATCCATTTATTCTTTGATGAATATGAGCTGCGAATGCAGATCGAGGATAACGGCCAAGGCATGGAACAAATCGATCATGGTTTTGGATTGGACGGAATGAAGGAACGGCTCACAGAGCTTGCGGGCCATTTATCAATCCACTCCACGCCAAACATCGGCACTTTGGTTGTATGTACGATACCGCTCAGAAAAGAACCATCGAATCAGGAAATTTCGATCTTGCTTGTTGACGATCAACCGATCATTACCGAAAGCTTGCAGCGTATTCTTGAGCAGCAGCAAGGTTTTGCGGTCGTCGGTACAGCTGCACATGGTCAAGAAGCGATTAAGCAATGTGAGCTGCATCGCCCCGATGTCGTGCTTATGGATGTGCGGATGCCTGTCTTGGACGGGCTCGAGGCACTTCGTCAGATTAAACAAAATTGGCCGGAAATACGGGTCGTCATGCTTACCACTTTTGACGATATGCAGCAGGCTTCTCTTTCGCTTCAGTTGGGTGCGGAAGGATATTTGCTGAAGTCGGCCCATCCGCATGAATTATGCCAAGCATTAAAAGCCGTTTACAATGGGGGAACGTGGATCGATCAAGGCATGGCCGCTCAAGTGTTCAAGGAAATCAAGCAGCAGCAGAGGCAGCAGCAAAATTTGCAAGGCAGCAAGCCACAGAAAGAACAAGGGGAATATCCTTACGGATTATCGAAACGCGAGCTTGACATACTGCTTCATTTGACAAGCGGATTGCGTTACAAATCCATTGCGAACAAGATGTTTTTATCGGAGGGCACGGTCCGGAACTACTGCTCCAACCTTTACTCCAAGCTTGGCGTCCGAAATCGCGAAGACGCTATTGCGAAGGCAAGACAAGAACGATTGTGTGAAATCGACGGGGCTTAGTGATATCTGACGGAAGTGGAATTCAAAGAAAATAATTGTGCTAGCTTAGATCCCCCATGAACTGCCCCAACTTTTGGGGATCTAAGTGTCCGCTTGAACGAAGTCCGTGCTTATACGCATTGTTATCAGATAACGAATCATTTTTTCAAAAACTAAATAAATCTTTTTAATTCTCCTATATCCGTTATTTCTGCACTTGGATAAACCCCCATTTTGTTCATCAATTCAACATCTCCTTGATACGCAATAAAACGCACCCCAGCTTCTGTCGATGCCTTGCCGTCAATCCAAGAATCTCCGACTGATATCCATTCTTCCGCCAAAATATTCCCATACCGTTTCAATACATAAAGAAATCCATCAGGGGATGGCTTCATTAACTTCATCATTTCTCTGCCGACAACGCAATCGAAATAGTTCAGAATGCCATTATCTCTTAACGCAACTTCGGCAGCTTCAATCGAATTATTCGTAACAACTACCATGCAGAACCTATCATGTAATTCCTTAAGAAGTTCAGTAACTCCTGACTCAAGATCGGCATCTTTCATGCCAATAACTTCAAATCTCTTTGGAATTTCCCACATTTCCTTAATTAATTGATCCGTCATTAAGCCTGTTTTTGTGGCTTCCGCAATGATGGTTGATGATGTATGGTTAGTAATATCGAGATCAGCAGGGAGTATTCCCCGTGAAACCAGATATCCGAAAGTCTCTTTTTTCATCGATTCCAAATCAATTCTCGATTGCAATATTGTATTGTCCATGTCAAAAATGATCCCTTTAATCTTCTTCATATGCACCCTCACATTAAGTAGTTTTCATGATTTCATTACGTCCATACGTTCAATGAGACATACGGTCGGCAAAAAAATAAATGTCATTTATTTAACATCAACACAATACGCAGCTATTCTCTCGGATTGGATTCATGCGCATGAATTCAGTCTATTATCCATATTTGGGTTGACCGAGCCATACTTCCGTACTATACCTTACTGTGATTTGGCCATTGGACGCTATTTTATTAAAACGTTGTTTATGGGCTTCCTGAAATATCTCAAACCAGTCCTCGCTTTCGTCTGGCGCCTCCATGCCTGAAACTACCGCTCCCCAATATTCATCCCATGTCTCGTAATGCTCTTGCTTAAATAGAAATCTATGAGGCGCTGAATCTCCATAAAAATATGTAACTGGCTCCTGATGCCTTGTTGCTGCTAACCGTTCATTATATTGTGCAATGTTGCATACGAGCATTGTATCCCGAAAAAAATTGTGATCATCATAATAGGAAAATATCGCCAACCATCCTTGGGGCTTAAGGATTCTTGCAAATTCTTTGATTGCAGCCTCCGGGTTAAATCTATGATAGGCATTTGCCGCAACTATTAAATCAATGGACTGATCAGGCAGGCTAGTCTCCTCAGCTACTCCATCTATATATTCAATGCCTTCTCGTTGCTTCATTAGTTCATATGAAATCTTGCGCATTTCAAATTCGGGTTCGATTGCAAATACCTTCTCTACTTCACCTACAAAATGCTGTGTGAGAAGTCCGGTTCCCGAACCAATATCAGCTATTATTCCTTGACTAACGTTTGCCGTTTCAATGACAAATTTACTGGCTTCTATTGAATACGGCAGCCGATACCTGGCATATTGCAGAGCTTTATCACGTGTCATTGAATTCATTTTAAGTCTCCTTTGAATGGGAATTACATGCTTCGGACAGAAGGACTTATTTTAACAGGAGTTACTTACTGGTCAGGAAGCGGAATGCTCTCAGAATCTTAGATTTTATTCACATCCCAAATACGTCGGAATCATTTCGGTTTCCGTGACCTCATGATCAGTACAAGTAACTTGATAGGCCCTGGCCAGAGGCCTTGAGCTAACAACATCAAAAATCTGCTCATCCTGGTAATGAACCGCCACTCCATCATCCATGGCAATTCCGCCGTTGATTTCTTTGTTTTTTAATAGTCGATGGTAGCTGGTTCTGCGATCCGCTTCCCCATCATAATGAGGGCAACTGCTTCCCTTTAGGAACCCCAGGCACTCCAACCGCGTTAGTACACCCGGCAACGAATCCGTAACCCCTTCTTCAAACCAGCAGATCGCTCCCGCACTCAGTCCGGCTAATATGACGTGATTCTCCCAGGCTTTTTTTATGTATTGATCCAGGTTCCATTCCTGCCATAACACCAGCATATTTCTAGTATTCCCGCCGCCAACATACAGAATATCCTTTTCAAGAATATAGTCCTCAAGATCGTGGGGAGTGTTCTTAAACAAAGATAAATGCGAGGGCCGGCAAGGATGATTTTCAAATGAATGATAAAATCTCTGTATATATCCATCTGCATCTCCGCTAGCGGTTGGAATGAAACAAACTTTAGGACGATTGGATTGGGCTTGCTCTAATATATACTGATCTAATAAGGGATTCTCAGGCTCCATCGAAAAACCGCCGCCGCCCATGGCTATGATTTGTCTCATGATATGCAACTCCTAGAGTTTTTTATGGATTTAGAGAAGATGTAGAAGCATTATTAGCAAATCTGAAAATCAACTTGATTCCGTCATTTTTCGTTTCCGAGATCTCTTCGTAATAGGAGCCTTCCGTATAATGATTAATTGTCTTTCTCCAAAAAGCTTGTGCTCTTTTATTCGTTTCCTTCGGGTTCGTCTGCAGCTCCCAAGTGCCTGAATGTTGATTAAACACTTCAACTGCTGCCTTTTCAGCCACGTCCATGCCGCGATATGGTCTCAACACAAAATATTCATGTAAATAATAATCGCTGCCATGTGGCGTATATGGTGGCGTACCTACTAGCGCGAATCCCGCTGGAATATGATCTACTTTAATCAAATATGGGAACAGTACGGAGGGATTGGACCACCATATGTCAAAAACTTTATTTTGCTCACTCAACGTCGATGTTTCATCCTCTTCATAAACCCCATACTTATTCGGTTTCCATCCCCAAATCTCTGACAGATCATGCAAATACAATGGGTACAGATTATTGATAATAAATTTGGTACTTGGATCGGTCAGACTTACAGTGATTATCATTTTGTTCTCCGTTCGATTGTTTAACATTCCTCCATCTCCCTAATGAATAAAGAACGATTCATCTCTACATATTCAAATAAATTTTCAAAAATATTTCTGTCTTGGTTTAGATATAAATTCTCTGCTTCATCCAACACTTCATCAAAATCCAGTCCATGGATCATCTGACTGCTGGAGATTGTATATTCACTTTGGTTATTCAAATTAGCCCTTAACAAACTTGGATCAATGCCGCTGCTCATCAGAATCAGTTTAATATTATGAAGCGTTAAATAGTCTTGATCGGCACCGATCCGTTTCAGGCTGTCTATCGTTTCATCGAGATATTGACCCGAAGAGTTTTCGAGAAAGCCGATAATTCCGTTCATATTTAATTCCGTGTCAAAATCAATGATCAGTATAATATCCTGCAACCACATCGGGAGCTGCTCAAAATAAGTTCTCGCTTGAATGCCTCTGTCCGAATAAAGATTCATGCATATTTCGCTAACGATATCTTCGGCGGAGCCCTGATGTAATGTTTCCCAGGAAATGAGTTCATTTAAGATTTTATGGAGTTCCATTGGTTCACCCTCAAAATAGTATTTAAAGATTGCCCCGCTCATGCAACGCACTACCGTGCGCTGGAAGCTGCGCGATGGAGGCCCAACTGCGACTGCAAAACTTTAACGGACACAGCGGCCGCTATGAAGGTCGATTTCGCGCATTTTGATTTTTAACGGACACAGATGCTGCTATTTTATGAAAAATCATCATTTTGCGTTGTTTTGGAGCTATTAAGCGCTGTGGTGTCCGTTACATTTTTAATATAGCTGTTTTTAGCCAATTAGCGGTCGTGGTGTCCGTTAGAAAATGGTGTCGTTATGCGGCTGACAGGCCTTACTCGGCGTGTCCAAACACACCAGGATTTAAAAGCGACTTCTAAGAAACAATTTCATAATGTCACTTTTCAAATCCTCGTATCTACTCATTATGAAATGGATTCAACAAGCAATACAGAGTTTTGGAGTTCTTTTCTCAGAAGGTCATCATCATCATCATAATCAATCAGCATTAGTATGAGATTGGGTTTGGCATGGGTCAGCTTATTCATTTTCTGCGTGCTTCTTACAGTAGCGGTGACTTTAAGCGTTTCTACTATTATACATTTACAATATCGGGATATATAGATTAAGCCGCTTAAAATTGCAAAAAATGGACCTGGATAAAACCCAAGTCCATTTATATTTGAAGTATATGGCATCCTGAATGGTAAATTGCTATAGGAACTCCTTAAGCTGGCAGACAAGAAATCACTCTCTGCTTTTTACATCCAGATACTTTCTACAGCGCGGACAACATCCTGCTTTTTCTCGTTAACATTAAGCTGAAAGACATCCGGGCGGCTGTAATGACCCGTAACGTCAAAATCGAACCGGCTTTGCGGAACCTGATGAAGATCAAGCGTGGCAATCAGAACCCCCTCCTGATTGTAGAGCGGCTCAGCGACGTACTCCCCAAGCGGGCCGACGATGGCGCTTCCCCCACGGGATAAAATCTCATCATCCGCTTTGATGTCATCATAGCAAGCCAAATCTTCGGGATACGTTGCTTTGGTGGCGTATTGGTTGCAGGAAACCACGAAACAGCGGCCTTCGCAGGCAATATGGCGAATTGTCGACTGCCAAGTATCACGGGCATCCGCCGTAGGTGCGACATAGATGTCAATGCCTTTGGCATACATGGCCATACGGGCCAGCGGCATATAATTCTCCCAGCAGATCAGCCCGCCCACTCTACCAAATGGCGTATCGATGACCGTCAGCGTACTGCCGTCTCCTTGTCCCCACAGCAGCCGTTCGGAGGCTGTCGGAACAAGTTTTCTGTGTTTGCCAAGCAGCGTGCCGTCCGGCCCAACGTAAATGATCGTATTGTATAACGTTCCACGGCTGAATTCCTGATCTCGCTCGACTACGCCGACAACCAGATAGACGCCCAATTCCTCGGCTAATTCACCAAGTGTTTCGACCTCTTCACCCGGAATTACGATCGCATTTTGCCAATAACGTTCAAAATCCAGTCTTCCCTCGGCATTACGGCTTCCGACACGCGATCCAAAACACAAACCTCTTGGATATCCCGGCAAAAACACCTCTGGAAAAACGATCAACTGTGCGCCTTGCGCAGCTGCGTCTCTAGTCATCTTGTCGATTCTACTCATCGCGGACCGCTTATCGAATAAAATCGGCGCCGATTGAACAACGGCTACTTTAACCAGTCTTTTTTCCATTTTGTCCCTCCTCTCCAATGTAAGCGCATAATTTGAAATTCCTGCCGAATCCGGCTTGATCATAATCATAAACGAAAATAAATCAAAACAAACCATCCAATTCATGACCGCGGAAACCATCCATGTTCAATGAATGGATAAAGTTTTGTCAATATTAATATCATAATCGCTCCATTTTTTCTGAAAATTAATGCTATGATAAAAATCACTACAAACCATTTATTTGCTGTCAAGGAAGTGATTTTATGTGGAAGCCTGATCGTCAGAGCAAAAAACCACTATATGAACAAATTGCCGATCATCTGGAACAAAGAATTTCCTACGGCGAATTTCCGCCCGGCAGCCTGCTGCCTTCCGAACGCAAGCTTGCCGAACAATTGGGCGTGAACCGAAGTACGGTGATTTTAGCTTTTGCCGAGCTTAGGTCCCTGGGAATCATTGAAAGCCGTTCCGGCAGCGGAACGCGCGTAAGCCAATATAAATGGGGCGCTACCCCCAAACATACGCCGAACTGGAAAAGATATGCCGAAGGCGGCAGCTTTCTTCCGAATGTGCCTTTCCTGCGACGAATCCGGGAAGCCCTGAACCAGAACCCCACACTTGTTGATTTTGCGAGCGGCGAGCTTTCGGCGGATCTGGCTCCGATGGATGAAATTGCCTCGTTGATGCGCGGCCATCATTACACCTCCTATTTGGGCTATGACAATCCGCAAGGATATACTCCGCTGAGACAAGCGCTTGAAAAGTATCTCGTCAAATACCGTGATATCCAAACGACGGAATCGTCGATTTTGATCACGTCAGGATCGCAGCAATCATTATTTTTGATTACGCAGTGCCTGCTGTCTCCCGGAGATGCCGTGGCGATCGAAGACCCATCATATTGCTATTCCTTGCCCATGTTCCAATCGGCGGGGCTCCGGTTATTCAGGCTGCCTGTAGACCGTGATGGCGTTCAGCCGGAGGAAATACGCAACTTATACAAAAAACACCGCATCAAGATGATTTTTACGAACCCTAACTTTCAAAATCCAACGGGAACGGTGCTTAACGATGAGAGGCGGAACAAACTGCTGGAAATCGCCGCCGAATTGGGGCTCCCGATCGTCGAAGATGATCCGTACAGCTTGACGGATTACGCAGGTGTCCCCCGTCCTCCGCTCAAATCGATGGATACGACCGGGTCCATTATTTATATAGGTTCATTTTCCAAAATCGCCGCATCGGGCCTTCGGATCGGATGGATGGTAGCCCCGAATTCCATTGTGGAAAGATTGGCGGATGCCCGACAGCAGATGGATTTTGGGCTCAGCGTCATTCCGCAGCAGGTCGCGGGCCAGTTTTTAAAATCGGAACATTTTGAGCCTCATCTCGACCGTCTGCGGATGCAGCTCCTGTATAAGCGCGATCTTCTCATCGAAGCGCTGCAGAAAGAGCTTCCGGATCTGATTCAATTTAATATCCCGCAAGGGGGACATCATTTGTGGTGCAAGCTGGTTCCTGCGGTCAATGACGCCAAGCTGCTCGAAGAGTCCATCAAAAACGGGGTTGTTTTCGTGCCTGGCAGCGTTTACGGCTCGGATTCCGGTTTCGTAAGATTTACGTTTGCGCGCGCCAAAGCGGAGGATATCGGACCGGGCATTGCAGGCTTTGCCAAAGCCCTGCGGGAATTGATCCACTAACCTTATCCCGGAATCGTCTCTCAAAATACAAAAACAACCGTGAAGCAGAAATCTGCTTTCACGGTTATCTTTTTTATTTCATTCACATTTTCCAAACAACAATCATGATGACAGCCAGCACAACGATGCAGCCGACATAAATTCCGCTGAGGCGCGCCCAATTTTTCCCTGTAGACTTAAAATACGTTGGGTCCGTCTTTTTATTGCTTTTCGATTCTCCAATCATAATAGTGGCGACAAGACCGACCACTAACACGCCAATGGCCAGAATGAGTAACCCAAGCATGTTGTTCCCCCTCCTAAATGGGTTCCTAATCAAGCTCGTCTTATTATAATGAAAAGTCCACCTATATGTCACCATCCATTACCTTTTATTTCATACCATCCAATTTGATCTTTTGAAACCTGCAATCTCCCTGTCATCAGAAGTTAATATCCTATTTGGAAGAATTTAATATGCCATTGTCGGGAAAATGAAATATAATAGAAAGAACTTTCAAAAATATAACTGGGGGAACATCTATGACAACACCGCGAAAAAACCCAGCGGCGTCAGGAAAAAACGATCGTTTTTCTTCGGCAGGGTTTATTTTAGCCGCCATCGGAAGTTCCGTAGGACTTGGAAACATGTGGAAGTTTCCGTACATTACGGGCGAAAATGGCGGTGCAGCTTTTTTTCTGCTTTTTATCGTTTGTCTGATCATCATCGGTTTACCTGTGCTGCTGGCTGAATTGGCTATCGGGCGCGCAGGCAGAGGCAGCGCAGCCACAAGTTTCGTCAAAGCTGGCGGCTCCAAAATTTTCGGCCGGCTCGGTTTGCTTCAGGTCATCGCTCCTTTTCTCATCCTGACCTTTTACATCATTGTGGCGGGCTGGACGCTCCATTATGCGGTACAATCTTTCAGCGGACATTTGTACAGCAACGCGGATTTCAAAGGACAATTTAACAACTTTATCGGCGGCTATATGCCGATCGTCTGGCAGGCAGTTGCCGTTCTGATAACGGGCTTTGTCGTTATTAAAGGAATTTCCGGAGGCATCGAAAAATTCAACAAGATCGTCATTCCCGGCTTGATCATCCTTCTGATCGTCTTGATGATCCGTGCCGTTTCCTTGCCGGGGGCAGGTGAAGGTGTATCGTTTTTCCTGAAACCCGATTTCTCTAAGCTGAATGCGGAATCGGCCTTGGTCGCTCTTGGACATGCCTTCTTCTCCCTGTCTTTGGGCATGGGCATTTTGCTGACTTATGGAGCTTACGTGGACAAGCGCCAATCGCTCGGATCGGCGACGCTCGCCATCGGGGCCGGCGACTTGATTTATGCTTTTGTTGCCGGGCTCATCATTTTCCCGACAACCGCCTCCTTCGGGATCGCACCTGACTCGGGGCCAAGCCTCGTGTTTATCGCCCTGCCGGCGGCCTTTTCGGCCATGCCGTTCGGAGCGATTTTCGGCGGGTTGTTTTTTATCCTGCTCGCGATCGCTGCCCTTACTTCGTCGGTATCCCTGCTGGAAGTTCCCGTCTCCTTTACGATGGACCGCTGGGGCTGGAGCCGAACGAAATCTGTCCTGATCATCAGCGTATTGGTACTGCTCCTAGGCCTGCCATCCGCGCTGTCCTTCGGCATCGTACCGGCCTTTACGGATATGGGGGGCAAAAATTTCTTTGATTGGCTCGACTTTATTACCTCCAACATCCTGCTGCCGGTGGGCGGTTTCATCACCACCCTGTTTGCGGGTTACTTCTGGAAAGGTGCTGCGGAGGCGGCGGGCCTCAAGTCCGGATGGTTCCGGGTGTGGCTGTTTATGCTTCGATATGTCGCTCCGATTCTCGTTCTTCTTGTGCTTTTGCATACGACGGGAATCATTAAATTCAAATAAGAAAAACGTCTATCGACGTACTTTCTAAGAAGACAGACCGCGTTTAGCGGTAGTTTTCCTTACAATTATCGAATGCTCAAGCTCCGCTTAAGACCTATACATTCTATAATCTAAAAAAAAGGCAATCTCTTGGTCTGTCATGGACAGTTCCGTTAGAGATTGCCTTTTTTCCATATTCCTGTAACCGCCGATTATTTGACGCTGTTTTTCCAGTCGGCCGCAAATTTGGCAAGACCTTGGTCGGTCAGCGGATGTTTCGCAAGCTGCGCAATGACGGCGAACGGCACCGTGGCGATATGGGCGCCTGCCATCGCTACACGGGTCACGTGATCCGGATGACGGACCGATGCGGCAATAATTTGCGTATCCAGGTTATGCGTGCGGAACAGCTGCGCAATTTTGTCCACCAGAAGAACCCCGTCTTCCGAAATGTCATCCAGCCGCCCCAGGAAAGGCGATACGTATGTTGCACCTGCTCGGGCCGCAAGCAGCGCCTGGTTGACGGTAAAAATCAACGTGACATTCGTTTTGACCCCTTTACGGGACAAATAACGGCAGGCTTCCAACCCTGCAAGGGTCATCGGCAGCTTGATCGTAACTTTAGGATCATGGTTGTTGATCTTGATAAGTTCATCCGCTTGCGCAATCATCTCTTCCGCTGTTTCCGCATCCGGCGTCACTTCGGCGGAGACCGATTCGACTTCCGGAACCGCCTGCAAAATTTCGGCGATGCGATCCTCGAATTTAACGCCTTCTTTAGCGACCAGAGAAGGGTTTGTCGTCACGCCGGACAGAACCCCGATTTTATAGGCGGATTGAATATCATGAAGATTGGCGGTATCAATAAAAAATTTCATCAACAAAACCTCCTGTGACTTACTTTTCATATTTGCTGCATGATCTGAATCATGCAAGCTTAATCGTCAGCTGGCGGTGACATGCTCTACAGGCTGCTTTTCAACCTCTTCCGCATTTACCACACCCGGTGCGGCATATTCGGACGGTTCATCATCAAACCACCAGTGGAAACCGTCCCGGGCAAGCAGCTCATTTGCGGCTTCCGGCCCGTTTGAACCTGCTTCATACGAATACAGGGGCACTTCTTTTGCTGCAAAAGCTTCAAGGATCGGCTGAACCCACTGCCAGGACAGGTCGACTTCATCCCAATGAACGAAAAACGTCGAATCGCCGTTCAGCGCATCATGAATCAGCGTTTCATACGCCTCCTCTGCTTCCATTCGGTCCGGGAACATATCAATATGAACCTGCTTGAATTCTCCCTTATGATTCGGGTCATTTGTATTTAACAGAAGCGTAATTCCTTCATTCGGGCCAATCTCGAAAACAAGCAGGTTCGGCACGCTCGAATCCTTTGCAGGGGTGGAAGAGCCAAGCGGTTCTTTGAACTCGATCACGATCCGCGTATTTTTGGACTTCAGCCGTTTGCCTGTCCGGATGTAGAAAGGAACGCCCCGCCAGTTATAATTATCGATTTGCAGCTTGGCGGCGATAAACGTGTCGTTCATCGAATCAGGAGAGATGCCGGATTCGGAAGTATAACCTATGACCTCTTTCCCTTGAATCGCGCCTGCAGCATATTGCCCCCTCACGATATGGCGGTGTACATCTTGTCTTGCCAGAGGCTCCAATGATTCAAGCACGTTTTTTTTCTTCGATCTAATATTAACGGCTTTGGCGTTGCCATTCGACACATGGATCGACAGCATCATAAGCAGCTGAAGCATATGATTCTGGAACATATCCCGGACGGCCCCTGCTTGATCGTAATAACCGGCGCGTTCTTCCACGCCAACGGTTTCGTCGGCCGTAATCTGAACATTGGCGATATAACGGCTGCTCCACAGCGCCTGAATGACGGGGTTCGCCTGCTTGAGCGCTTCAAGCCGCTGGACCATCGGTTTGCCGAGATAATGGTCGATCCGGTAGATCTCGTCTTCAGTAAATGCCTGGCTGAGCTGGCTGTTGAGTTCCCGCGCCGAAACGAGATCATGCCCGAAAGGCTTCTCGATGACGAGTCTTTTCCAGCCCGTTACGCTGCCAAGTCCGCTTTGCTCGATTTGGGACGCGATCGTACCAAAGAAGTTTGGAGCGACGGATAAATAAAACATTCGGTTCGACGTTCCGCCCACTCCTTGTTCCCGGCGTTCCACCCGTTCTTTTAGCTGAACAAAGTCCGCTTGGCGATCAATGTGCAGAATGTTAAAACCGAACAAACCTAAAAAGGACTGCAGCGTTTCATCATCTTTTACCTCCAACCGGTAAAAATCATGCAAGGATTGCTTGACATGGGCCCGGAACGTCTCATCGGACAGTTCTTTTCGTCCGAGTCCGATCACGGCAAAAGACTCAGGCAGTTTTCCATGTATATATAAATGATATAAAGCAGGATATATTTTTCGTTTGGCCAAATCTCCTGTTGCTCCAAACAATACAAAAGTAGTATGATTCACTCCAATTTCTCCCTTCCTTCAGAGCTTCATTGCGAAAATGGTAGCTTCTTTCGATGATAACTCTGGTTTCTATGTCTTGGATTCACTATAATACAAATTAGTGCCATACACGTAATTAATATATTTCCGAGGAGATATAGACCATGTCTATGACTAATAATTATGAGCTGTATAAGGTTTTTTATTGGGCAGCCAAAGCAGGAAGCCTGACACAAGCAGCCAAGGCCTTGTACCTGACCCAACCCAGCGTCAGCCATGCCATCAAGCAGCTTGAAGACCGGATGGGCGTCACCCTTTTTTACCGCAATGCCAAAGGCGTAGCGCTGACTCAGGAAGGCAAAATTCTTTTTTCATATATTGAGCAGTCGCAGATCCTCATCACTTTAGCCGAAGAAAAAATGGAGGCGCTGAAAAATCTCGAAAGCGGCGAGCTGCGGATCGGCGGCAGCGATTCATTGTTCAAGCATTACCTGCTTCCGTTTTTGGAAGACTTCCACGTGCGGTATCCAAGCATTAAGCTGCATTTGAAGCATGGCACGACGCCTGAGGTCATCTCATACCTGAAGGAAGGGCGGATCGACCTGGGGGTCGTCCGTATGCCGATCGTGGACTCCCATCTGGAAGTCACCGAAAGCACCAGGATTCAGGATTGCTTCGTCGCCGGCGAGCGTTATGCGGAGCTTAAAGGGCAGACGATGACCATGGAAGAGCTGATGGAATATCCCATCATTTTGTTCTCGCGCAACAGTCGGGTGAGAATGGCAATCACGGAGCTTTTCGAAAAATACGGATATGAGCTGAAGCCGGATATCGAGGTGGGCAGCGTCGACCTTCTCATCGAGTTTGCACGGAGGGGGCTTGGCATATCCTTTGTCACACGCGAGTTCGTATCCAAGGAACTAAAGGAAGGCTCCTTATTCGAGATTGAACTGGATGTTGGGATTCCTGCCTCCAAGGTAGGCGTGATGAATATGCGCAATATGCCGCTCTCCACCGCAGCCACGAAATTCATGGAGTTGGTTCGTTGAACCGGTTACGATCAAGGTTGGCAATAAAAATGCCTTCCTGATTGTAGAGAAACAAAGCAGTGTGATCGGGGGCCCGCTCTCACTGCTCTTAGAAAGATCAAATATATGCAAAACAGCCCCCACCGTCTATAAAGACGGGGGAGCCGCTTCCGAAAAAATATATAAATTGCCTCTATGATATTTTCACCATATTACGGCGGTTTACGTTTCCACCATGTTGTACAGCATGATCCACATCGATCCGGCGACAATGACCACCAGAATCACCAGTCCTAGAATCAGCGAGATCAGATTATAACGCGGTTTCTTTTCCTCGCGCAGGTGCATGAAGAAGAACAGCTGCACGATGAACTGCAGCACCCCAAGCAGCATCAAAACGACGGCTTTCGCCGTTCCATGCAGCCATCCTCCGAGAATGATCGCTATCGGAATGATGGTCAGCACGATCGAGAAAAGATAACCGATGGTGTATGACTTCAATGACCCGTGGTTTTCCTCCACCGGATGTGTCCCATCAACATGCGCCATCTCAGTTCACCCCCATCAAATAAACAACCGTAAATACGAAAATCCAGACGACGTCCAAAAAGTGCCAGAACAAGCTGATCACATTCACCTTGCGTTTCGTTACCGGCGTAATTCCTTTGGAAGATAGCTGAATCATCAATGCGATCATCCAGACGAGTCCGATCGTCACATGCAGACCATGCGTGCCGACCAGCGTGTAGAATGCCGATAAAAACGCGCTGCGGCTGATCGTTGCTCCTTCATGGACCATATGGGCAAATTCGTTGATCTCAAGCCCGATAAAAATCGCGCCTAGAATCGCGGTAACGGCAAGCCAGCCAATCAAAGCCTGTTTTTTCCCTTTATTCATGGCCAGAACCGCTAAACCGCAGGTATAGCTGCTGGTCAAGAGCAAAAAGGTACTCAGGATCACACCATTAAGATCAAAAAGATCGGCTGGCCCCGGGCCGCCATTCGTATTATGCCGCAGAACGATATATGTCGCAAAAAATGTGCCGAAAATCATAATATCGGTCATCAAGTAAATCCAAAACCCGAACGTGCGCATCTCTTCCATATCGGGATGACTGTGACCGGAGTCCGTCTGATGCAGCTGTTTCGCTTTTAGGCTGGATGGATTCATGAAATAGTCACCTTCCTTAGAGCCGCTTCCGTCTCCTTGATTTCTTTGACAGGGATATAGTAATCCGTATCGTAGTTGAACGAATGGGCAAGCATGCAAATCGCAACCCCGGCAAGTCCCGGAATCGTAAGCCATAACCAGTGGAAAACGAAGCCGAAGCCCGCCAAGAACCAGCAGCCTGCCATAATGATCGGCATCCCTGAGTTTTTAGGCATATGGATCGGTTCCAGCTTTTCTTCAGCGATGTTATTCAATTGTTTATGCACTCCGCGCTGCTTCTTCTCCCACCAATCATCCAGTTCCTCAACCTGCGGCAGAACCGCAAAATTGTAGTGCGGCGCAGGCGAAGGAATCGACCATTCGAGAGTACGTCCGTCCCACGGATCTCCTGTCGTATCCAAATTTTTGCGGTAATGCTTCACGCCGTGGATAATTTGCCAAACTTGAAGCACAAAAGCGATCCCCATCAATGCAGCGCCAATGGTCGAGACGAAGTTTAAAGGCCACCAGCCTTTGTCCCAGCCGTACGAGACGACCCGCCGCGTCATGCCCATCAAACCGAGCACGTATTGCGGCATAAAACATGCATAGAACCCGATATTCCAAAACCAGAAGGCCCATTTTCCAATATGTTCGTTTAAGGTAAAACCAAACATTTTCGGCCACCAATAATAAAGTCCCGCAAAATAGCCGAATATAACGCCGCCGATAATAACCTGGTGAAAATGCGCGATCAAAAAGTAGCTGTTATGGAACTGGAAATCTGCAGGCGCTACCGATAAAAGCACCCCGGTAAGCCCCCCGACGATAAAGCAGGGAATGAAACCGATCGTCCAGAGCATCGGCGTTTTGACCGTGATCCTTCCGCGGAACATCGTAAACAGCCAGTTGAACACTTTGACGCCCGTCGGAATCGCGATCAGCATCGTCGATAGAGCGAAGAATGTGTTCACGCCCGCACCCGAACCCATGGTAAAGAAATGATGCGCCCAGACGAGAAACGACAAAACGCTGATAATGATCATGGCGTACACCATCGATTGGTATCCGAACAGTTTTTTGCGTGAAAAGGTCGATACGATTTCGGAAAAGATACCAAATGCAGGGAGCACGATAATATAGACCTCCGGATGCCCCCACATCCAAATCAAATTGATGTACATCATCGGGTTCCCGCCGCCGTCGAGCGTAAAGAAGTGCGCGCCCGCATAGCGGTCCAGAAACAGCAGCGCAAGCGTTGCCGTCAAAATCGGGAACGAGAAAATGATGGCTATGCAGCTGGACAATACGGACCAGGGAAACAATGGCATTTTCATCAGCTTCATTCCCGGAGCCCGCATTTTTAGAATCGTCACAAGGAAGTTAATGCCCGTCATCAAGCTCCCGATCCCGGATATTTGAATGCCCCAGATGTAGAAATCCTGACCTACGCCGGGATTATACATCAGCTCCGAATAAGGCGGATAGGCAAGCCAGCCGGCGTCCGGGGAGCCGCCGATAACAAACGACAAGTTGAACAGCATGGCACCGGCAAAAAACAGCCAGAAACTAAGCGAATTCAGAATCGGATACGCCACGTCTCTTGCCCCGATCTGCAGCGGTACGATGATATTAAACAAACCGAACATAAACGGCATCGCCATAAACAGAATCATGATGACGCCATGAGTCGTGAAAACTTCGTTATAGTGATCCGGCTGCAAGAAATCGGCGCCTGGAATAGCAAGCTGGGCACGCATCAAGAGGGCGTCAACCCCGCCCCGGAACATCATGAGAAACGCCGCAAGAATATACATAATGCCTATTTTTTTATGATCGACGCTGGTCAGCCATTCTCTCCAAAGCCACCGCCATTTTTTGAAATACGTCAACGTGAATATAATGGCTGCCGTGACCAGCAGAATGCTGACATCTGCCCCGTATATCAATGGATCGCCCGTAACAAAAAAGCCTGAAGCGAACTCTTTGATTTGATCGAACATGCTTTCCTCTCTCCTTTCCTATGAATCGCCCATATCCATTCCGGGCATATCTTCATCAGTCGAGCCGTGGTCGTGTGACTCGGACATATCTTCATCAGTCGAACCGTGGTCGTGCGATGCCGGCATATCTTCATGAGTCGAACCCGGGTCATGCGATGCAGGCATGTCTTTCATCTCTTTCTGGGACAAACCATGATGATGAGATGACGCATATTTGGTCACGGTCATTTCAAACAATCCTTTCGGAAAGGCGGAATACGTTTGGGTCTTCAGGGTCGAAGGCTGCGCCAACTCCTTGTATCCGTCCAGTGTTAGTTCGGGCGAGTCTGCCTTAACTTGTTTGACCCATTGGTCGAATTCATCCGTCCCAACGGCATCGACGTCAAAATACATTTTGGCAAAGTCTTTTCCGGTAAAATTGGCCCCTGATCCCCAATATTTCCCTTGCTCATCCGCCTGCAGGTAAAGCGTCATGGCCATGCCGGACATGGCATAGATTTGTCCCCCAAGCTGCGGAATCCAGAAGGAATTCATCGGAGAATCGGCCGTAACCTCGAAACGGATAGGGACGCCTTGAGGAATTTTTAATTCATTGACGGTCGCAATTCCCTGTTCAGGGTATTGAAACAGCCATTTCCAGTTGAGCGACGTCACTTGCACCGTGATCGGCTTGACATTTGACTCCAGCGGTTTGGAAGGCTCCAAAGCGTACGTCGCGTGGGCGGTAATCACTCCAAGCGTTGCTATAATGATGATCGGAATCCCCCACCATATCAATTCCAGTTTGGTGCTGTGAGCCCAATTAGGCGAATAACTTGCTTTTCTGCCCGGCTTATCCCGATACCGCCAAATGATAAAGGCCGTTAGAATAAGCACAGGAATAATGACCAAACAGCCAAGCACGGTGGAAATCAGCATCAAATCCCGCTGATGTTCAGCAATCGGCCCCTTGGGATTCAGTACAATGATTTTTTCCGAACATCCGGTGGAGGCCAGCAGCAGGCAAACCAGCATGGATAAGCTGGCCAGCCATCGCAGCTTTTTGGGCAGTTTCATGTTTTCTCACTCCTTGTATCGACTTTCTTACATACAATTTCTATCTGGACACCAGGATTAAGCGGCCTGCTTACTTCCTGCGATGCTTCCAGGAACGGATGGCGTTATCCGTCAAGAGGCTGAACAAAATGGTGACCAGCGTGTTATGAACGAGACTGGCAAAAAAGAACTCGTTTGCGTTCTGAAATGTAGTCGTGAGCCAGCCGCCGCTTACGATTTGCAAAATGACGCAGAACAACGTATACGCTGCTGCTTTGCTCATAACGTGTATGTTACTGCGCGATTCAAACCGGCGCATTTTGATGAACCAAACGAAAATGAGAATTAGCAATACGATAGCTGCTAACCGATGGGCAAACACCACCTCTGACGCCTTGGTGAAATCGGGAATGATTTTTCCGTTGCACAAAGGCCAACCGCGGCAGCCTCCCCCGACCTTTAAATGCCGGATATAAGCCCCTAGATAAACGACCACGTAGCAAAACAGCCAGATAAACCAAGCGAAAACGGCAAGACCAGGCGTGGATTGCACAGGCGGTGGGGTAAGCTTACGCGATCGGTGAAGCCAAACCACCAGCAGCATGCTGCTGGCAACGGCAAGCAGGGATATGCCGAAATGGAGCGCCAAGACGGCCGGCTGCTGCGGCCACATCACGGCTGCAGCGCCCATCAGCGCTTGAATGATTGTAAAGATAAGCGTGCCGGACGCATACGCGAAAGCTTCACGATACAGCTTACGGTACCGCCAAGTGCAAAAAAACGTAATGGTTACCAGCAGGCCGACTACACCAGTGATCATCCGGTGCGAATATTCGATCATGGACTCCAGCGTGTAAGCCGGAATAAACTTGCCGTTGCAGAGCGGCCAGTCGCTTCCGCAGCCTCTTCCCGAATCCGTCTGGGTCACGATCGCGCCGGCGATCAGGACAATAAACATACCGATAAATGAGGCCCACGCCAGGATCCGATAACGGGTCGATTTCAACTGCATCATCCCCTTTTCTGTCTTCATCATGAGCGCAAATTATTGGGCTGCTGTCCGCTCAGGAACAGCAACGACCCTGAGTTTGTGGATATCGGGATCTTCCGGCCCTTTTACAGGGAGCCCAACCTCGATATGCTGCTGGATATAATCCACAATCTCCGGAGTAATGAGCTGGCCCGGCACCAGGATCGGGATGCCCGGAGGATATACATAAACAAATTCGGAGATGACCCTGCCGCAGGATTCCCGTAACTCCACGCTTTCCGCAGATGCATAGAAGGCTTCTCTCGGCGTTAAAGAGAAAGAAGAAAAATCAGGGACAGCAGCAGGCTCTTGAGAAGATTTATTTTCCCGGCTCTTAAATGTCTCTGACAAGTGACGTAATGCCTTTAACAGCAGACCGGTTTCCCGCTCCGTGTCGCCCAGAGTGACCAGACATAAAATATTTTTCAAGTCGCTGAGCTCCACCTCGATCTTATGGTGCTGCCGCAGCCATTGTTCAGCAGCGAAGCCCGAGATATCCAGTCCGCCGAGATGAATACAGAGCTTGGTTGGATCATAAGCGAACACGCCCGATTCGCCGCAGATTTCCTCGCCAAAACAATACATGCCCGAAATCCCGTTAATTTGCCGCCGTGTATCAGCAGCCAGACGAATGGTCTGTTCAGCTAATGCTTTTCCATGAAGAGCAAGCTGTCTGCGGGCTGTGTCCAATGAAGCAAGCAGCAGATATGAAGTCGAGGTTGTCGTAAGCATGCTCATAAATGTGCGAACCCTCCGGATGTCCACCAGGTCTCCCTGGACATTCAGAACCGAGCTTTGCGTCATGGATCCACCCAACTTATGGACGCTGGTTGCGGCCATATCCGCCCCTGCCTGCATGGCCGACATCGGCAAATCGTCGTGAAAATGAAGCAGGGTTCCATGCGCCTCATCGACCAAAACCGGGATGCCGTAACTGTGGATCATCTCAACCATGTCAAGTAAATTTACGCTTGTCCCGTAATAGGTTGGATTGATCAGAAGGACCGCTTTTGCCGATGGATTGTTTTTCAAGGCTTGCCGAACCGAACTTAATGTAACCCCGTGATCGATGCCAAGCTGGTCATCCTTTTCCGGATTGACCCATACGGGAACCGCGCCAGCGAAAATGACGGCTGACATAATGGATTTGTGGGCGTTCCGGGGAAGAATGATCCGATCTCCGGGAGAACAAACCGACATGATCATGGTCATGATGGCTCCCGTCGTTCCTTGGACGGAAAAAAGCGTGTAATCCGCGGCAAAAGCGTCAGCTGCAAGTTGTTCGGCCTCCTGGATAACTCCTGCCGGTTGATGGAGGTCATCCAATGGAACGATGTTAATGAGGTCTATGGATAACGCGTTATCCCCAATAAAACTTCGGAACTGCGGATCCGCTCCCGCTCCTTTTTTATGCCCCGGAATATGGAACTGCACCGGATCGCTTTCCGCATGCTGCATTAATGCCGTAAATAACGGTGTATTGTGATGATTCATGATTAAATAGTCCTTTCCGTTATTCGTTTTCGTGGTTGGGTCCCCCCGTCTCCTCTCCTGAAGTCAAAGTCGAATATAACGGGTATCCACGAGCCCGTAACCATCCATTCACAATTTTCGCAAACCAACCAATTTAAAATTTGAAGCGGTTGACCCAATTTCCGTCCCAATTGGCTGGTTACATTTTTGAAAAAAAGCTATATATTTAGTCACAGTTTTTTCGACAACTTAGGAATGGAGTTGAAAACTATGCTGACATCACAGTCCCTAAACGGTGTTTTTGTCCCTGTCGTGACGCCTTTTGATAAAAACCGGAACTTGGATATTAGATCCTTCGATGAACTGACCCGGCGTTTGGTGGGCAAAGGAATACATGGATTGATCGTAAACGGAACCATCGGAGAAACGCCGCTAATGGATTCCGGGGAACTCGAAGCCCTGATCATGACAGCCCGGCAAGCCATCGATGCAACCCGCGCCATTCCGCTGATTGTTGGAACAGGTTCGAATAAGACCTCCTCAACTGTGAAAAGAACAGCTCAAGCCAAAGCCCTTGGCGCCGATGCTGCGCTTGTTGTCACTCCGCTTGACTCTTATTCTGATAAGGGCATTATTCAGCATTTTCGGGCCTTAGCCGAAGCTGAACTTCCGATAGTTCTTTGCGATCTTCCCCATCCCGGCAGAGGTTCCCTCGACCTCGGCACCATCAGGAGTATTATGGAAATGGATCACGTTATCGGGCTGAGAGAAAGCACCGGCAACCTCAGCCATGTTTTTAAACTTTCCCGTTCTATGTCCAAGCCGGTCCTGTGCGGAGAGGATGAGCTATTTTTCGCCTCCCTGTGCTGCGGAGCCCAGGGCGGAATTCTGGCTGGCGCCAATTTGGACAGTGACCAATTTGTACAGGTTTACGAATTATTTCAAGCCGGAAGCATCGAAGCGTCGCATCAGGCATTCGATCAACTGCTCCCGCTCATTGAGTTTTTGTTGTCTGAACCCAATCCGGCGCCGCTCAAGTGGCTCCTGGCCCAGCGCCGGCACATCCGTTCCGATCGTCTTCGTCTGCCGATATCGGAGCTTAACCATTTGACCGCGCGGAACGACGGTCATTTGATGACAGCTAATGAAACTTTATTGATGGTTTAATCCTTCTTCACATATTCATTGACAGACAAAAGGACCGCCTTTATGTGGCGGTCCTTGCATTTTTCAACTCAACATCAGATTTAAACTTAGAATCGCACATTGCCGATTCGGGCATTGATGTTCGGATTAGGGTTCTCGTGCATCGCTTCAAAGGCCTGCACCGCGCTATTAGCAACTTCGGCGTCTTGCACGCTGGTTCCACCGCTGACTCCAATTCCGCCTACGATATGGTCGCCTTTCTTTAATGGTATCCCCCCGCCGAGAATGACGATTCTGCCGTGATTGGTCGTGTTAATTCCGAAAGAAGGCCCTCCCGGCTGTGCGGCTTGCGTCAGATTCGTCGTTGGCATCTGCATGCTCACACTGGTCCAGGCCTTATCTTGGGATATGCGAATCCCGGCAATCCGGGCATGATCCATCCGCTGAAATGCGATCAAATTTCCTCCATCATCCACAATAGCAATATTGCTTGCAAGCCCCATTTGCCTGGATTTTTGTTCGGCCACAGCCAACAGGCGTTTTGCCGTTTCCAAAGATAGCTTTGCCAAATCCTCACTTCCTCTCCCTTTATGCTTACAGGATATGCAAACAAACGAAAAATGGGATATTCATCTATTGACAATTAACGATTTCCCATAAAAGCGGATAAAGGGCTTTTTCTTTTTTACATCGAAACCTCTGTATTCTCTGCCCGATCACGCGCCAAGCCCTCCATTTTTTTATAAATGGTCACAAAGGTAAACACAAACAGGCTGGTGATGAGAGTTGCAAGCGGAAGTGCGGGTACAACATCCGGAGGGAAGATGAACGGGAGCAGCGGGAAAGCGTAAATGGCGGGCATGCGTATCTTCATGATCCATTCCATTATCAACATGAAAAATAAACTGAGCAGAGTGACCATAATCCAAGAATTCAGGCCAAAAAACAGCAGCGTGCCAACGGTCGCGGATACCGTTAATGCAATACCTTGCTTCAGCGCTGCCTTTCCGCCGTAATTGGGTTTTTGCAGCGACTCGTAGGCAACCACAATGATGGGCGGAATTACCGCCGCTTGTTCAAAACCCGCCGCCCAGCAGATCCCCATCCAAAATAAGATTAGCGCCAGAAAAACAAAGCTGTATTTATAGCGGATCTCCACTCTCTTATCAAGTCCTGCATTCATGCGGAATACAAGCACGACAAGCATGAGCGTAAAGGTAGATATAAAGACGATCAAGACAAGCTTCCAATCATGCGCATTTGTGATCAATGGAAGCAGACCCGTGGCCAAAGACGGAGCGAAATTCGACTGAATCAGGCGTAGAAAGATCATAATGCATGCAAATGCGATGCCTGCTTTGCAGAGATAGGCGAAATGCAGATGATTTACCGTCAATCCAATAACGGAAGTAGCCGTCGGGGCAAAGCATATATGAAGGGGGCACCTGAGCCAATTCGGATCCCGGTATACCCACATGGCAATGACCATGGCGGCAATTTCCGGAAGGATGAACTCATGATTATCAAAGAGAACGCAGGCCACCACCATCATGGTGATCAATGCAAAAGCCATGATATAAGAAAACATCGTTCCTCTCTTGGCAATATTCATCGCTTCTCCTCTTGCTTACGCCTTTGCCAGCATTTCATAATGCGTGGTATCGCCATACAGCTCAATACACGGATGACTATCATGGATCGAAATTTTGCTTAAACTCGCCGGGGGAATGTCTGCCACTGCTCTCATCTCTTCCAGTGTTTTGCCGGAGTAGTAGTTCATAATCGTTTTCAAAGTCATTCGGTGGGTTACGATAAGAACGGTTCCACCGTTACAGGAAGAAATGATGCCTTCAATGCTGCGCACCGCCCGCTTTAATAACTCCTGATATGTTTCTCCCGTGCCTGTCGGCCGGTATAAATGAGGCTCTTCGATAAAATGTTTCATTTGATCGGGGTAGTCTCTTTGTATTTTGGATATGCTTTGTCCTTCCCAAAGCCCCATATGGATCTCCTTCAAATCATCAAGCTGCTGAATGCTCCCCTCCTGCCAATCTGAAACGATTTGGGCTGTCATGACGGCTCTCGGGCTGGTACTTGAAAAAACACCGTCAAACCGCGCATTTTTCAGCCGTTCCCGCAAACTAGCCGCTTGTGATCTGCCATCGAGAGTTAAAGGCGAATCCATATGGCCCTGCAGCTTCTGTTCCAAGTTCCATTCCGTTTGACCGTGCCGAACCAGATATAATGTAGTTTTTGTCATTTTGCATCCTCCTTTTCGTGTTCAGTTGAAGTATATAGCCGTTATGTATAAAATAAAAATATATGTTTTGCATAATATATCTATAAAATATATGGATGGTGATGGAATTGTCGATTAATCTGCATGCTTTGATGTTGTTTTATCATGTCGCCCTTGCCGGCAGTGTCACGGAAGCTTCCAAAAGACTGAATATCAGCCAACCCGCCATTTCAGCCCAAATTCGAAGCTTTGAGAAGCAGTATCAAGTGCTTTTATTCGAAAAAAAAGGCAGGAACCTTGTCCTGACCCCATTTGGCCAAAAGCTGTTAAAACCCGCCGAGCATTTATTCCAATTGGCGGAGCAAATCGAAATCATGATCGAAGATTATCATCGTCATCCCAAAGGGAAATTGCGGATCACGGGCAACTATCTGGCAACAAGCGTGCTGATCCCCAAATGGGCTTCATTGTTCAAACAGCAAAATCCCGAAGTGGAAGTGCAAATATCGACAGTCAATTCGCAGCTGGCACTTGATAAATTGATGAATTATGAAGCGGATGTCGCCATCATCGGCAATAGTGAAATATCCAAGCATGATTCACATTTCCTTCACTGCACAGCACTTTATAGGGACGAGTTCATATTCGTGTCGGCTCCAAATCACAAGTATGCGGAAAAGATCGTTTCTATGGAAGAGATGATGCAGGAGCCGTTTATTATGCGGGAAGAAGGAAGTACAACGAGAAAGAGGCTTTTGGAATTATGCCGCATCCATCAGATGAGTCCGCCAAACATAGAACTGCAATTTAATGGTCTAAACGAAACGATTCAGGCTGTGGTTGCCGGCTATGGGGTTAGCTATGTTTCTTCCCTCGTTGCAAGCCAGTATATCCGGCGCGGAGAACTTGTTATGGTAAACGTTGAAGGAGAGCCGTTGACCCATGAAATCGTGCTTTGTTCCCATCAACAAAATGAGCTTGAAGGGTTTGTCCGCGATTTTATTTCATTAGTGATCAAGGAAAAGCGTTCGCTGCTTTGACAATCCGGGATTCCACCGAAAAATAACAAAAGAGAGCATGCATTTACGCATGCCCTCCCCATTTACAACAATCCATCATCAAGATAAGTAATTGATGGTCATTTGTGCCACCTGCTTTTCCCAAGAATCGCTCCCCGATAGTTCAACCTTCAGATACTGGGTTCCTGCCGGCGGCAATTCCGTAGAGAAATATGTCTTTTTGTACCACTGACTCCCGGTATAGATGCCCGGTGTACTCGTATGAGCTAATTGGGTCCAATGTTCTTGGTCGGAGGAAACGTAAAATGCTACGCCATCCCAAACATTAAATTGGTACAGATCCGCTTTGAACGAAGTGATGTTCGGGAGATTATAAATAAAGCTTTCCGTTGTGCCGTCAAGGCGTTTAACCCTGGATGTATCACCATTGAAGTATCCGCTGTTGGTGGAATCCATTACAAGACCGTTCGTATGGGAAAATGTTTTGGACCAGTCATTCAAATCATCGTTGAGGGTTTGTTCTTGAGGAGTTGGCGCCGATCCGTTTTGGCCGACGAAAGTAACGACGCTTTTGGGAGGGATAACGGTTTGAAATTTGCCGTTGGTCGAAGATACAGCAGGTCCCTGGGCCAAATTCAGTTGGTCATTGGTGGTATAAGGCGTTAACGAACCGGCCGTAAAGCCGTTAGGCACCAGGTTGACTTCTGCGGTAGAGTCGCCGTTGTTGATCGCTACGATCGTAAACTTGCCTGTAGCCGGATCCTTGTAAGCTGAAGTATATACGCTTGCTTTAGGGTTCTCTGTCGCTCCAATCCGTACATATCCCGGTTTGATGAATTTGCTGAAATTTCCGAAAGTATAATAACGTTTCGTCATTTTGTAGGTGCTGGTATTTTTATCGACATTTATCAATCCTTCATCATTGTCCCCAGGGATCGCCCCCGTCCAGTACATCCAGGCATTGACGCCCGCCTTCGTCATGAAGTCATGGGTTTGTTTGGCGAATTTGAGACCAGAGTCCATGCCAGGATCATAGGAATCTACCTTAGAGACTTCGGTCATCCATACTTTTTTACCTTTGGATACGGACGTTGCGAACGGCGTTGTCGGAAGCTCCGTATTAATGATCGGGATCGGGTAATTATGGCCGGCAACAATATCAAGTCTCTCGGCCGAGGCCGGATCATTTAACGAATCCTTGATCAAATCTTCGGACCACCAAGATGATTCGCCGGCGATCACTTTGGTCGAAGCTGCTCCTTCATTGATCATGGCCTGCTTCAAATAATCTTTTAGAAACACCTGAAAATTCGTTGAGTTCCATTCGCATGAATCCCAAGATAAAAAGGTCATGGAGTTAGGTTCATTGGCAATGGAGACAGCGTATAGGTCAAGACCGAATTGCTGCTTATACTCCTTGATGAATTTGGACATGAGAAGCGCGTAATCACCGTAGTTTTCCCGCTTCAGATATCCGCCATGCGTGGTGGAGTTATTGGTTTTCATCCAGGCCGGCGGGCTCCAGGTACTTGCCATCAACTTGTCGACACCCCTCGCCTTGGCCTGCTGCATGACCCAAAGTTGGTCCGGTCTTGCCGTGAAATCAAATTGGCCCGGCGCGGGGTTGTATTCAGTGAATAAAGCGCCGCGGAGAATCGAAAGTCCGATCCCGGTATCCGGTGTAAATAATAAATCCATCACTTGACTTCTAGCCGGTTCCTGCAAATCATAAATCGCGCCGGACCACCCGGCCTGCGAGACCCCGAAACCGTCAATCTCCTGTTTCACGTCATTCCAGTTGATGCTGACATCCGCAGCAGCAAACGCGGTGAGAGGCACGGACAGAAACGTCAGAAGCAGTGCGCTCAATACGGTGCTCATCCGTTTTTTTATCATCTTTGTCCTCATAACAAAACCACCTTTGATTTAGGAATGGTCAATCCGTGAAAGGCCATAACTCCTTTCATTTTTGAGGCCTAGGTCTCCCCCTCTCTTTTTGTATGCATGCTTACGCGACGATTATAAACGGCAAAAAGATGCCCCGGCTACCAGTTTCATGACCGAATTCTCTTCTTTTGATGACTTATTGCTCTGGACGCCAGCTGACCAGACGATGTGGTTTATGTTTTAATGATCAAAATTGAAAACGAAGAATAGACAAGCTGACTGCAGGAAATGATAAATCCGGTAAACTTCAAATATAATGAATCGACCTGGAGGATAGCATATGAGCAGAATCAGATATATCGCATTGGCGGCATTCATCTTGGTAGCGGGATGTAATACCTATCATGCCGCTAACAATGTGACACCAAAGCAGGTAACCCATGACACAAAAATTCATACCCATACCTATAGGACCCATTCGACAGTTCCGCCTGCCATCGTAACGCAAGCTTCTTCCACATCGACCAAATGGAGCCGGCATTCCATGTCCGCCAAAAGCGCACAAGATCTTCCAGCGGATTTGCTTGACTTGATCCAAGCGCCGGGAGGTCGAACGCCGACGGGAACACCTACCGGAACACCAACGGGAACACCAACAGGAACGCCTACAGGAACACCTACAGGAACACCATCGGGTACACCTACCGGAACACCGACAGGAACACCAACGGGTACGCCTACTGGAACACCAACCGGGACGCCTACTGGCACGCCAACGGGTACGCCAACAAAAACCCCTGCGGGTACTACAGGACAAACGCCGGCCAGCGGCAAAGATTCCTCCCAATTCGCCCAGCAGGTGTTGGACCTCGTGAATAAGGAAAGATCTAATGCCGGATTAAACGCTCTAAGCATGAACGATGAATTATCAAACATGGCCATGGCCAAAGCAAAAGATATGTATGACAACAATTACTTTGACCATAACTCCCCTACGCACGGCTCCCCGTTCGATATGATGAAGGAGTACGGGATAAGTTATAATACGGCTGGTGAAAACATCGCCAAAGGTCAAACATCTCCAAGCCAGGTGATGAAAGATTGGATGAACAGCCCTGGACATAAAGCAAACATCCTGAATAAAAGCTATACTAAAATCGGGATCGCATTTTACAACAATGAGTGGGTACAGGAATTCACTGGCTAATACTCACCCCAAAAACTTTAAAATTCTATAATGCTAAAAAACAACCGCCTTCAAAACAGTTAATGTCTGTTTGAAGGCGGTTGCTTCTTAAACGGATACAAGCGGGTTTTGCATGCTTGTTTAGATATCCAGCTTATGTCCTTTTTCTAATCTTTGAATCTGTCTCTCGCCATTATCCGCCATTTCGCGGAATTGATTAATCGTATCGCGCATTTTCGGCAGAGCTTCCTGCTTGTAGGTGCTAATGGAATCCAGTGCCGACAGCACATCCGAAAATGCCTGCTTCATCGTATCCACCGAGATACTTGCCTCAAGCGCTTGTTTTTGAATCTCAGCCCCCTGGTTTTTCAGCATTCGGGAGGTACCGGCAATCAGCTCGTTGGACGTCTGGTTCAGCAATTCAATTTTCTTGAGCACGATCTTTTGATTATACAACGCACTCGCAACCGTAACGGCAATCTTAAGCGCCGAGACCGTAACGTTTTTCGCCCGGTCTACCCCGCGAATCAGTTCCTTGTTATTGCGGATGACGACTTCGATGGCCATAATCCCCTGCTGGTTCACGACCAGCATCTGCTGCAGATCCATCACGCGCTGACGCAGCGGAAACAGCACTTCTTCGGTAATAAAACGGATTTTGTCCGGATCTTCGTTACGCGCCTTGGCAGCATCAATTTGCGCTTCGATCGATGCATCCATCATGCCGCCAAGCTGAATTTCCTTTTGCAGCTTTTTCGTCAAATCGCGGAGCGTTTGCTGTTCAATCTCCAGCGTAGTATTGTCGTTCTTCAGCGTCTGCTTCCCTTTGTCCAGGGAAACGACCACATCTGCAATCACGCTGTCCGCTTTTTCGTATTTCAGGAAGTAAGCACGCAGCGGATTAAACAGCTTGCCCAGAAGTCCAGTTTTGGTAAAGTCAATGATGCTCGGGTCCAAATCTTTGAGCTGCGTATGCAGTTCAGCCAAACCTTTGGCTACCTGGCCGCCTTCGTCGCCTGTTTTGGAGAGCTGCCCTACCGAAACCTGGAGCATGTTGTTTTTGTCCGAGGACATTCGCATGGTGTTCAGGCCAAAATTATCGATGGATTGCAAAATTTCTTTTCTCTTCTCAAGCGAATCGATATCAAGCTCCATAATGGCCGAGACATTGGAATCCGCAAGCTCTTGCAGCTTGGCGACCTCCTCGGGCACCGGCTTCACTTCCTCTTCGATTGCTGCTTTAATTTCTTCCGGACTTGCTACTTCCATCGAAAACGACATATAAATCCCCCTTGAACCTTTAAGATGATTTTACATTTGAACGTTAAACAGATTTCCAATCTTGTAGACGACATCGTCCGTATCCGCATTTATGCTTGCCGCTTCATTGATGTTGGATATTTTCTCCAATTCCTCAATATTGGCGTTATAACCGATCGTATAAATCGGAACCTTGTAAGCTTCTATTAATCCTTTGATGTCTTTCAGCGTATGCCCTTCATTCGTTTCGCCGTCGCTAAGCACAAAAATGATCGGCTTGCTCGAAGGATTGACGGCCAATTCCTCCTGCAGCATTTTCAGCGCAATGACAATAGCGTCAAAGGTAGCCGTTCCTCCGTTGGCTTGCAGGCTGTTCACCGCTCCTACGAATAGCGACTGCTGATTGGTATCGTATTTTGCGATCGGCAAATTGATGGTGACATCATTGGAGTAGGATACGAGACCGATGCTGTTGTCTCTGCCCAGATACTTTTGGCCTTTAAGCAGGGATTCCTTCAAGCGGTTCAGCGGCTCGCCCGCCATGCTGCCCGATACGTCTGCCACGAATACGGCTGATATCGGTTTATTGCCGTTTTTCTTTTCTTTCCATACTTTTTGGGCCGCTGTCAGCGTACTTCCGTCCACGACCGGCGTCTCGGACTTATAATCATCAAGATTATTAAAGCCTTTTTTCTTTGCCGATTCTTGATATTTATCTTGTGCGACAAAATCCGCAAACTTCTTGATGATCTCCTGCTTGTTCTGCGGCAAATCTCCAACGGCATACAGCGGACTGTCATGTCTCACCCCAAATGGCGTGAACACGTACCCGCTCTTGAGATCCGGCGCATTCACGTATGTCTGGTACTCCAAAACAAATCCTTCAAGCATACCCGACTTGACCGCATCGCGCATCTGGATCGTCGTTGATGCCGTAAACGGAATATTGGCTTGGAATTTCTCGAATTCCTGAACCGCCTTTTCTCCGAGAAGATTGGACTTATCAAACGTATGAAGCGCCGTCACAAGAAAATTCAGGCCCGTCGAGCTGGCAAACGGATCGGTATATCCCATCGAAAATTCGTTGGCTGCGATTGCTTCAGTAACCGTTTTGACATTCACGGCCCCGTATTTTTGCACTAAAGCATCGTATTTTGTTTTGGATAAAATAATGCCCGGAACGTTGCCGACAAGTCGTTTGGATACAAGCTGCATTTTAATGCCGCCGGCTTTGACCATTTCCCCCCATAATTCATTGGAAGGCGTAAATGCATCCGGAATGTATTTTTTCGATTTAATAAAATCCACGCCGGTCCCGGAAGCAATATTGCGGATTTTCACCGATGCCGGTTTGCCATTGACCATAATATTGGCTTTGTTGAATTCGCTGGCCACATCCGTTAACCAGCCGTCCACGTCTGTTCCGGATTTTTCAGGCGAGGAGAAAATCTCTACGAATTGATCCGTCGTGTTGTTCACGGTAATCGGGAATTTGTCGATATCGGGCAAAGAGTCCGCCACATCGATCGGGTTCAGGTCAATCTGACCCTTGACCGGCGTATCGGTCCTTACCGCGATATTCGAAGATAATTTCTTTAGGCGCTTGGCAGCGTCCTCCGCAGATATCTGCAAATTGGTTTTTCCCAGGTTCGAGGTCAGGTTAACCCCGACATACACCAGGGCGAAAACGATAACCAAAATGATTCCGGATACAACAAAAAACTTACTTTTTTTCGCCATTCACTGCACCTCTCTCAGTACTTTTTCTCCGCAAATGCCCCCCTCTATAAGAGGCGTCGGACTTCTTTCGATACTCACTGTTTATATAATTTGGTTTGCTTGATCAAAGAATCAATTTCCTGCATGCACGGCATGTTATCGATGTCCCCCGGTTCAAAGCTGTCAAGGCGGGATATTTCAATCATAAGCTTATCCAGCTTAAGCAAAATTTCTTCATTTGTACCAAGCGAGCTTTTCATGAAAGACAGATAATCGTTATACAAATTCATTTTTTCCTGCAGAATCTCCTGGGAAAATTTTGACTGTTTCTTGCCCATAACGCTTAAGAACTCCGACTCGTCAAAAACGCTGATTCTGTTCAAGATGCTTTTAATGTTTAGATAAAACAACTTTTCGACTTCATAGGTGACGGAAGAAAACTTTTTGTAGCTTAACTCTTGCGCATCAAACCTTTGATTCAGCACATTCAGCAAGGTGGCTCTTTTCTTTAGCATCCGCTCCAGCTGTTCCAAAGCCAGATTGATGTACTCTTCAAGCGATTTGACATGTTTGTACCGATTCAAAGCCTCCACATAGTCCTCATGAGTCGCGATTTGCTTTACGGGCCGCACCTCAGGCTGCTTAAAAAACAAAACGTAACTCGCGTAGAGCAGAAGGATGGCACTGGCCACCAGCAATGTAACGCCAAAAGCCGTCGATAACGCGCTGCCTCCGATCTCAACTCCCAAAAAACCGGGAGAAAGAACCAGAATGTTTATCGCCAGTACCCCTAGAACCAACCCTAAAAATTTTATGTATCTCATTTGCTTTAATCATCCTCCTCCCCCGATATGATCTTTCAAAATAAATTTGAAACTTGGCGCCTATTTCCATGTCCCGGACCATTTTCTTCACCGGTGTCCATCGTTAATATACCTACGTTAAATGATGGATTCGGTTTCAAACGACATGAACCCCCACCTCAGGCATAAACCACTTGAACATGAAAATTGTACCATATGTTGGTGGCTGCTGTGACCATAAAACGATTAAAAAATAAATATCTCGAATCACTATACTATGAAACTGCGAAATGGAATATCAAAAAACAACCCTGCCGGCACAAGCCGACAGGGTTTCATCATTTAGTACAAGAACGCTCTGGTGATGATAACCAGAAGGATGAACAGAACCAGAATTGCTCCGATGTTTCCGCCTAAGCCGCCAACGCCGTAACCGTATCCTGCGCCAACTCCTCCGACAACTTCACTCATGTGCATGCCCTCCTTGGATATAAGATACATCACAGCATATGATTTTATTGGAGGTTGGTCAGGGCCATGCGGCAATCGATGAATGATTTGGGAACTCAATTGTTCACCGCAAACGAAAGAACCTTAGTCCGGCGGCGCCGAACCAAGGTTCTCGAACTCATTTGTTATTCTGTCAGTTTACAAATTCCCCGCTTGCCTATTCACCTGTTTTACTGATTTACTGGTTTACAGGAATAGTCATTTCCAGATCCTTCAGGTATGTCCGTTCTCCGAGACTGTCTTTACCTGAGCCAACGACAGACCAGTCCGCTTTCTTCATTGTCAATGTAAACGGCTTAATCGTAATGGATTTAGGCGTATCCTTAAATGGCGAATACAAATCATCCACATGATATTCCAGATCCGGTTCTCTGTGGAAATATCCGAACATATCCGGTTTCACTTCGCGTCCTTGGTCGTCCACGATCTCGTAGTATACCTTCGAAGCGGTATAATCTCCCGTTTGCTGAGGCGATTTTGGAACCGGACCTTTGCTGTCCAAAACAAGTCGCGTCGAAACCGGCGTGATGTTCAGCTCTTTGACCGTGTAAGTGAAATCGCCGCTTGTTTTGGTAGCGTTCGGCTTGAGCACGATCGCTTTATTATCGATCTTCACCGGAACCTTGAATTCAAACGGTTCATTGACCTTCGTCACCTTCGTTTGAATCGTCAGTTCAAATTCATCCGGCAGACCTTTGATGCCGTTGCTCAGTTCAACCTGATACGCACCTTCCCAATCGGGAAGATCCCCATAATGGCCAAATGCTTGAATTTGTTTGCCATTGACAAGGATTTTTGGTGTTTCAATATAACCCTTCAACTGGTCTTTTTCAGGTGTGCTTGCGGTTTTAGCGTATTCACTGTCCGTACCTTCGAGCTTTTCACCCTCTTTAAGATATGGAGAAGGCGTATTCGGCGGCATATTTTCCCCCTTGCGCTCTAATACAAAGGACAGCCGTGTGCCGTCGTAAAGCAGGTTGGCCAGTCGGAGCGTCACACCGTCATGGGTGATGCTTGTATCCGGTTCGCTTACGATACCTTGTTTAATAGCCGTTTGCAGAGCCTCTTCGCTGGTATTCTGATAAAGGATTCCAAGAAACGGAATTTTCTTCAACGTATCAGCCATAACCGGGGACACGAATCCCGTGCCGATCACGCCTACGCCAAGCACTGCTGCGGTGGTGGCGACGATTGCGGTCCTTTTCATAAAACTAGATTTCCCTTTAGTCCTCGTTCTTGTTCTTGACATTTCTCGCTCTCCGATCTTGTTCATGATTTGATAACTCAACATTTTCTTCGGCGGTGCCGATTCGCGGATCTGTTGCTCGATGGCATTCATTTCAGCGAGTTCCGTTTTGTCCGGCAAATGTCCCATTGGCGATCTCTCCTTTTTTGCTTCTTCGTTCCATCAGTTTTCGGCGTAAACGTTCATATTTTTTCCGTACGGTGGCAGCTTTGAGGTCCATAATTTCGCTTATTTCTTCAAAGGTATACTGTTCTACCGCCTTCAGGAGCAAAATGTGACGCTCTTCCGCAGTAAGGCAGGTTAATAGCTCATAAACTTCCGATTCTTGTCGGGGTAATTCCGCTGTGGGCTGATGCTCCTTATAATGTTCAATCAGCTTGAACCAGCGGCTTTGCTTCTTTTTCATATTGATCAAATGATGATAGGCCATCTTATATAACCAGGCTGAGAAAGACACCTGTCTGCTGTACTGATGTAGATGTTCATACGCACGGATAAAGATTTCCTGAACGGCATCTTCCGTTTCCGCGTGATTTTTCAAAATGTAATAGCAGTAGGTATACATTTGCCGTTCAAACTGGATAATAATCGCTTCATATGACTGCTTGTCTCCTGCCTTAACCTTCTCGACTACTTCTTCAATATAGTTTCTCTTTTCTTCCTTTTCCCCGGGGATGGTTGCTAGCAAGAGCTCACCTCCTTTGTTCTTTGTCTATATAACAATCCCGAAATGCGATTTTGTGACACGGGAATTTTTAAATTGAAAATTTATATGATATTTCCATAATATAAAAAAATCCCGCCAGCATCACTGTGGCAGGATTTTCTCACAAGCCTTCATTCCGATAGGAAACTCTAAATTCATTTCATATCAATAGTCATAAATCGGATACTGCTCTTCTTATTATAACTGACTTTGCTCCGCATGTTCTTCATTTTCGCTAGAAAAAATAACTTCGTCCAACCTTCGGGCAATCATTCCGGCGCTATGTTCTACATTAGCCAGAATATGGGCCCGCATCCTTGTTTTCGGATACACGGAAGAATGCATTTCAACTCCGGGATCACTGCCCATCACAAAATATTTGAATATTCTTTGCTGCTTGACTACAATCCAGACACCGTACCCGTAATGAATATGCTCATTTTGTTTTATTTGTGGCGACAGCAGTATTTCGGTGTAATCCCTGCTTAACAGACGGTATTCCATCAAAGCGCCCCAGAATCTGTTCATATCTTGCCCTGTCGTAAATGCGCCGCCATCCGCTCCGCCGATAACCGGTATGGAATAAATGTTTGTTTTCCACTCACCATCATTATCAATGTATCCATGTGCCGTTCGCTCGGGCAGCTGATCCAGACGGAAATATCCGGAATCCTTCATCCCGCTAACACGAAATATATTTTCTTCTACATATCTCTGAAAACTTATTCCTGTTACTTTTTCAATAATCAAACCTAACACGATATACCCTGCATTGCTGTACGAAAACCGCTCGCCGGGAGCAAATTTCATGCGCTTATCTTTAAATAACGGGAGAAAATGGGCTGGAGACGTAAAACCGTACATTGGCACTAATCTCCAAAGCTCGCCGTAATCGCTCATCGTCTCTTCATCGAAATAATCCGGTATCCCCGAACTGTGTGTCAGCAGATGATGGATAGTTATTGCCGGATCGAAATCCGGAAACGTACCTTCAAGGCAATCCTTTAATAAAGTATCGAAACGGAGAAGGCCTTTTTCCGCGAGTTGGCAAATGGCAACGGCAGTAAAAATCTTGCTCCCGGATGCCACACCAAATCTCGTAAGTGGAGTATTCCGAATCATTTCATTGCGGTTCGCGAAGCCGTAACCCATCTCAAAGCTTGCTTGCCCTCCACTCCCGATCCATATGGATCCGGAAAACGGCTGTTCGGGCTGGTTGACGATATCTTCTATATTAATGTTCATATCCGCTCATGCTCCTTGCTATTTTCTTTCAATTTCGCGCTAAACTCATCTTTGGTTAACCCAAACAAAATCGCATCTTTATACTCTCCGTTGATGTAGTAAATCTGGCGCCGTATTCCTTCCTGAACACATCCCAGCTTCAACATCATTTTGGCGGATGCCTCATTGCCTGCAAGCACATAATCATTGAATTTATTCAGCCTTCGTTCAAAAAAGGCATATTTTAAAAGGATGGTCATCGCGCGCGTACCCACGCCTTTTCCGCGAGAAGCTTTATCAATGCCAATCCCGATGCTAAATGTTCCATTCCTTTCATCGATGCTATTTAAATTGATCCCGCCCAAACTTTCCCCCCTTAAACTCTCAATGGTAAACATGATCCGGCCGTTCGTAGATTTAAAATCGGCATTCTCCTCTGCGAATGTCCGCGCGGCGGACATGGTGGGCGGGAGCTCCATTGCGCATTCCAGTTTCAGTCGTGCAGAGGTTTCGAACCCGCCCAAATATTGGCTTTCCCAGTCTTCCGGACGGATGCCCCGCAGCCGGATCATATCATCCTGCCAAAAATAATCGCTGTAATCTATTTCCTTCATAATGCTGATCCCCCCTATACTTTACATAAATTGAACCAATTGATTGTACGGATAAAGGCAGCCGGGTGAAATGTTCTTTCGATCGCTCTTGCTCCAAGGTTACAAGTCCCATTATAGAAGGAATGTCCGCCGCCAACGTGCCAAGAACAATTAGGAATTAAAAAAGACATGCCGGCCCTTAAAGCCGAACATGTCCTTGGTTTGTTTGCATATGTTGCTAACATACTATTTGGAATAGATGATTTTCCGAATGCTTTCATACGAAAGGTAAAAGCGGGCTGCCAGCTCACCGATCGAAGCTCCTACGGCATACTGCTCGCGGATCTGATCGTTTCTTTGCTGCAAAAGAGCACGATTTCCGTTCTTTTCTCCCCATTTCTTCCGGCTGCCTTTTGCCTTGGGAATATAAATCGTCTTACCGTGCACATATTTTTGGATTTCCTCCAACAGCTCGCTTGGAAAAATTTCATCAGCATTGATGTATTTCATCCGGGCTCACGCTCCTTAAAATGTTTGATTTTAAGGGAGCAAAGCCTAGACTATAAACAATGTCGATTAAAAAAATAAAATTGTCCTGCGGTTCTTCTTAATCCAGCTCCATGCAATATAAACCGCCATTGTTTATAATGTAGACTTTGCATGGAGCTTGCCGAGCAGAACATCAATAACCCAAACCAATGCGAACCCTCCTTTGCGATCCCAACCGGACTACACTCGTGATCAATCCCGGCTTGCCAGCTTCGACAGGAGACGAATAATCTCCACATAAAGCCATACGAGAGTAACCATCAAACCGAATGCGCCGTACCATTCCATATATTTCGGAGCGCCTTGCTGCGCCCCCTTCTCGATGAAGTTAAAATCCAGCACAAAATTCAAAGCGGCAATGATGACGATAACAACAGAGATGCCGATGCCAATCGGCGTGCTGTCATGCAAATAAGGTACCGTAATGCCAAACAGGCGCAATACCATGCTAATAAGATATACAAGCGCAACACCCGCCGTCGCTGCAAACATACCGCGCTTGAAACCTTCCGTAGCTTTGATCAATCCAGTCTTGTAGGCGATCAGAACGCCCATGAACACGCACATCGTCAGCAGGGCCGCCTGAAGCGTGATGCCGTAATATACGTATTCGTAATTGGCCGACAAAGCTCCGAGGAAAAAGCCTTCCGCAATCGCATAAATCGGGGTCAGAAACGGAGCTGTCGATGGTTTAAAACTGATGATCAATGCCAGAATCAAACCGCAGATCACTCCCCCGATCATGTAAGGGAACATGTCGTAATCGTTGAAGAACATCGTCCAAGAGACGATCGCCGACCCCACAAGCAGCGCAAGCGTGATGAATGATTTATTCACCGTACCGCCAACCGTCATCGTCTCCTGTCCATTATAATACTCATTGTTTTCGAACGTCTTCTCTTTGAGTGTGGGATTGCCACTGCGACCTATCAAATAAAGAACCTCCCTATATGTATTTGTCCTCCATTTTATCACATGTTAATATTTCCCTCCACCTCCATTTGAATGTATAAAACGGGTTGCTTGGGTGAAATTAACAAAGATTATGGATGGTATAATCGCCTTGGAAAAATATCCATGCATTATGATAATATCAGAATATGGCGGCATCATTACTAAACAAAATCACAATAGACATCAAAGGAGAGATCATTTAGTGACACCCATCGGAACCAATCGCCCTACGCGCGTCGTCATCATCGGCACCGGAGCCGTCGGCTCCACAACCGCTTATACCTTGTTCTTGCGGGAACGGGTTTCCGAGCTTGTATTAATCGACGCCAATCATGAAAAAGCGTTGGGCGAAGCGCTCGACATGAACCATGGCCTTCCGTTTACGGGGGGAGTTAAGCTATGGGCAGGCGACTACAGCGATTGCAAAGACGCGGATATCATCGTTATTGCCGCCGGTTCGAACCAGCGTCCAGGCGAAACCCGCATCGATTTATTAAAGCGGAATACCGCGATTTTTGATGATATCATTCAAAACATCGTGAAATACAATAATCACGGGATTATTCTCGTCGCCTCGAATCCGGTTGATATTTTATCTTATGTTTCATACAAAAAAAGCGGTTTCCCCGTGAACCGGGTCATCGGATCGGGTACTCTGCTGGACAGCGCTCGTTTCCGTTATTTGATCGGTCAAAGCAAACAGATCAACCCGCGCAGCATCCATGCCCATATCATCGGCGAACATGGGGATTCGGAGCTTCCGCTTTGGAGTATCGCCAACGTGGCCGGAATCGGACTTGAATTCACCGATGAAGAGCGCGAAGATATTTTCAATCGGACGAAAAACGCCGCATATGAAATCATCAATGCCAAAGGTTCAACCAGTTATGCGATTGCACTGGCGCTTGACCGGATCATCGTTTCCATATTGCAAAATCAAGGTTCGGTTCTGAATGTCTCAACGCTGCTCCAAGACTATTGCGGCGTATCGGATGTTTATTTGGGCGTTCCATGTATTGTTGATCGCACCGGCGTTAGGAAAGTCCTTGATCTCAAACTGGATGACGGGGAATTGAAGCAGTTCCATGAATCGGCTAACAAACTTAAGGAAATCATTGCCGAACTCGTTTAACGAAAAAAGAGGCTTCCGGTGTTACGGAAGGCCTCTTTTTCTTATACAAGCTAGATAAGTTGAATCAATGATTTGTACCGGATAAAGGCAGCAGGTGAAATGTGATACTAGCCGCGTTTGCATCCTCAGCATTATTTTCGGATCGTGTCCTCCCGGACCGGAAGCTGCTTGACATAACGGTCTGATGCCTTCATCCATTTCTTAATATAATCGTAATCGGGTTTGTACTTCGAGATGTCTTTCATGCACTGTAAAGTGCGGATGGAGGTGGCAGTGCCGTCTTCGAATCCTTTTTTTCCAGGAATAAAAAAGACTTCGTCATTAAAAAACGCTCCAGTCGGCAAGTAATACCGCATTCCGATAATGTTGCGCTCCACATTCAACAGATCATGGCCAAAAGCCTTAAATCCTTCCGCTTCGAGATCAATCCCCATGATATTGGCAATGGTCGGCAAAAAATCGATCTGGCCTCCGACCCGGTCAACGACTTGCCCGCGAAGTTGTCCCGGCAAATGAATGATGAACGGAACATTAAATGTACTGATTTGCTTATGATAAGGAATGCCTAACGCCCGGCTGATTTTTTTGGGGTCATGCAGTTTCTTATTTAAGCCGAAATGGTCGCCATATACGACGAACACGCTTTTATCCCATAATCCGCTTTGTTTCAATCGATCGATAAACGTTCCCAAGGCATAATCCGAATAGTTGATCGCGGTCAGATAATGCCCAAGCAGTTTACCCTTCAAATGCTGGGGCAGATTCAACCGTTTCTTATCTTTCGGGACGATGAAAGGCGAATGGCTCGATACCGTCACGAACTGGCTAAAAAATTTTTGATGGCGTCGATCCATTTCTTGCATTGTATTTGCCCCAACGCGAAACAGTTCTTCATCCGAAGGGCCGAAACGGTTAAACTTTTCTCCGTCAAAATACGGCTTATCATAATACTTGTCAAACCCCAAAGCGGGATAGAGCTGATCCCGGTTCCAAAAGCTCACATCATTAACGTGAAAGGTACTCGCAACATATCCATTCCCCTGCATCAATTTTGCCAAACTGGATAGCTTACGGTTGCCGTACTTGTGGGACATCGGGGAAGAGCCAACCGGATAGATCGAGGTGTTGCTCACAAATTCGGCGTCCGATGTGTTGCCGGCTCCGATTTGCTGAAATACATGCGGGAAATACAGGCTTTGTTTGGACAATGCATTTAAAACCGGCGTAATCTGCTGATGATCGATAGATGTGTTTAACACGAAGTTTTGGAGCGATTCGAACTGGACCATAATCAGGTGATATCCATTACCCGCTGCAAAATGCGATTTGCGCTCCTGCCCCTGAATATGTTGGTCATGGGAAAATGCCTGGCTGGACGGCGCTCTGTTATCTGTTTTTTGCGTTTCCCCCGCAAATGCCCCCGCCGTACATATTACAGCCAGTCCAATGCCGGTGATCAGCGCTGAAAAGTAATATTTGCATCTTCGCATAAACTTCTGGGCCGCCTCCTATTCATCATTCTTGGCTGTTATACTGTCCAACGCAATGAAACTTCATGAATCAACTTGAAAATCAACTTTTTCCAATGATAAAAACAGGAGTCTTCTGTCGACTGCCGGATTCAAGCTCATCGTTTCTAAAATTAAACTTTGGAAATCTTATGCATTTTTATGTATAATGTCTTGGTATGTATCCCCCTATATACTCAAGATTAAATATGAATGGTGATTATCATGCTTTCATTTTCCAGATTATCTAAATGCAAACCCCCTATTCCGTAATTTTCGTGTAGACATCTGAGATTTTCAAAATTATAGGGGGAATTACGGTGAAAAGAAAAATCTCAACTCCGTCATTGTTATTGTTCATTATTCTTGTGGGTTTTCCGCAAATTAGCGAAACGATATATACGCCTTCTTTACCCGATATCGCCAAAAATATCCAAGCCAGCAGCAACATGATTCAACTGACGCTTAGCATTTATTTTCTCGGCTTTGCATTTGGCGTATTTTGCTGGGGAAGGCTCTCCGATTCTATCGGAAGGCGGCCGGCGATGCTGTGGGGAATTTTTGTTTATGGTTTGGGGAGCTTGGGTTGTTATTTGTCCGGTTCGGTCGAATGGCTGCTGGTAAGCCGGTTTATTCAGGCTTTTGGCGCCAGCACCGGTTCAGTGGTTACGCAGACGATTTTAAGGGAAAGCATTGACGGCCATAAACGCCATGCGGTGTTTGCCCAAATTTCGGCTGCTCTTGCCTTTACTCCGGCGCTTGGTCCCTTGATTGGTGGTTGGGTAGACCAAACGCTCGGTTTTAAGGCTGTGTTCCTCACGCTTGTTTTTATGAGCGTCGCTATTTTCATCCATGCCTTTACGTCTTTGCCTGAGACGAGAGTGGCTTCGAATGCAAGCATTAGTACGCTTTCTGTGGCCAAACGCTTCATGGCAGACGCACGAATTTGGGCTTTTTTATTTTTAATAGGCGCAACCAACGGTATATTGTTCAGTTATTATGCCGAAGCCCCGTTTATTTTTATCGAATTTTTCGGGATGACCCCGGGCATGTTTGGCTTTTTCGGGATCTTCGTGGCATTGTCCTCCATTCTCGGGGCGACGCTTTCGAAGAAACTGCTGCCCGTATTTCGGGCGGAAACCATCATTCTGATCGGCTCTATTGTAACCACGATTGGGGCGTTATCGCTTACCTGCTTTACGCTTTTAGGGATGACGCCATCCATGGCTTCATTGGTCTGTATGGTGGCTTCTATTTTCGTACTGCTGCTCGGCATCGGCATGATGATTCCGAACTGTCTGAGCCTGGCGCTTGTCGATTACGGCGATGTTCTTGGAACTGCAGGCGCTCTGCTCGGATTGGGCTACTATGTCGTAGTCAGCCTGATTACCAGCGGCATGAGCATCCTTCATAACGGTTCCTTAGTCGCCATGCCGGTTTATTTTCTAATCCTGGCCGCGCTCATGACACTTGTCAGCACACAGATTATTACCCGCCCTGGAGCGAAGTAGCCTCTCTTGGAACAATTAACAAAAGCCGGTTTTCTGTTTAAACAGAGAACCGGCTTCTTTTTATTTCTTGCTTGTACTTAATTGATACAAATCATTTTGCAGCCGAAGATGTGCGGAATCCGAATGCCTTATGACCACATCTGTAGCGAATGTGCCGGGAAGACGTCCGTCCGGGAACCAAGGACGATTCTTGTTCACGACAATCAGTGCTCCCCCCGCATCGCCCAAAGGCGCGAACTGTTGTCCATCTCCGCCCCACTCATTAAGCTGAAATGTGCCGATGAGATTGCGGACCGCTTCCGGAACATCTTCGACAGGAAGGCCGATTTCACTGATTCGGAGCAGATGCTCAGGACCAAACCCTTCATCCACCGCATGGTCTACCGTATGGTGGGCTATAAATTCGATCAGGTTGCCGTCCGGGTCATAGAAATAAAATGCCGTCGCATTCCAATTTTCAAAAAAGAACTCATCTTTGCCATCCTTGGAATATAACGCGACTCCCTTCTCCTTAACCCACTGCTTAGCTTCTTCGGACTTATTGGATGGAATCGCAAATGCGATGTGGTAGTACGCTTTTTCTTCTGCAGATGCCTTCGTAAACGAAAGCCTGGAACTGCCTGTCCGGAATGATATACCCGATAAACTATCCTCATATACATCCAAACCCAGCAAAGTTCCGTAGAACTGTTTGATCGCATCCGGTTGGTTGGTTTGCAGAATAACTTCTTCTAACTTCATATTCATTTCCTCCTCACTCATTGTTGCTGTTGCTTGATTCCATTATAGAATCACATTTATAATAGATCCATACTATTTATTCTATGTAAACGATAGTATGATTCTATAGATAGAATGAAAGGATTCTGCATATGGAAATCAGACAATTACAGTATTTCCTGATGTTATGCAATGAACTGCATTTTTCTGAAGCTGCAGCCAAATTAGGGATTTCCCAACCAACGCTAAGCCAGCAGATCAAGGTCATCGAAGATGAAGTGGGCGTTCCGCTATTTGACCGGATTGGAAAAAAGACTGTTAAGACCGAAGCTGGAGAGTTGCTGGAATGTTATGCACTGCAGATCATTCAGCAGCTTGACAATGCCAAAAAGGCAATTGCCGATCTTACGAGTCTGGATGCCGGGCATCTACGGATCGCGGTTTTGCCGTCGGATCTGGATTACCGGCTCACGTCTCTACTGATCGATTTTCATCGTGAATTCCCAAATACCAAAGTTCAGGTTATTCCATCCATCGATATTCTGGACAAAGTACTGGATAACGAGGTTGATATAGGGGTCGGATTGGCCATCCAACCGGATACGCGGCTCCATCGCATCCCTTTTTATACGGAAACGTACAGCCTTTATGTCCATGCGGAGCATGAATTGGCAGAGGCGGAAAGTGTTTCGGCTAAAGATATCGCTCATATTCCCCTCGTCATGTATCCCAAAGGTTTTTATGGGCGTGAGTTGATCGAAGACTGGTGCAGGGAACATAAAATTACGATCCGCACCATTATGGAGACGGGATCCGCGACATCCTTAATCCGATTAGTCCGCGAAGGGGTGGGGGCTACCATTCAACCAAGCCTGCTCATAGAAAGTTTGGAATCCCCACAAATCCGGGCCATTCCGATCCAGGACTCTCCGGTCAGGAAATTGGAAATGTTTTACCGCAGCGATAAATATGTAAGCCGGGCGGCCAAAACATTTATGGAGAGGCTGAGGACGTTTTTCTAGAACCGTCTTGCGCATGTGGTTCCCCGTTCTTGAATAAGACACGTATACAAAGGCAAAGCCGCCATTCTAGTTGGCGGCTTTTGCTTCCTACTCTTTTCAATTGAAAGTTTGGCATTCCATATCAGCCTGCTCTTCTTGCTGAAGCTGTGCATGGTATAGGGCATGATATCGCCCGCCAGCCGAGAGCAGCGCATGATGCGTGCCCTTTTCCACAAGCTCTCCGTTTTCCATTACCAGGATCAAATCGGCATTTTGGACCGTAGAGAGGCGGTGGGCAATGACCAGCGTCGTTCTGCCGACCATCAGCTTCGTCAGCGCGTCCTGTACAATCCTTTCGGACTCATTGTCCAGAGCAGCGGTAGCTTCATCCAGCAGCAAAATCGGCGCGTCGCGCAAGATCGCCCTGGCGATTGCGATTCTTTGTTTTTGTCCGCCGGAAAGCCGGGACCCGCGCTCGCCAATTTCGGTATCGAATCCTTGCGGCAGTTTCATAATAAAATCGTAAGCGTTGGCCTGTTTCGCAGCCGCTACGATTTCCTCCTCCCCCGCCGACCGGTTGCCGTCCAAAATATTGTCCCGGATCGTTCCCGACAACAAAACGGATTCCTGCGGAACCAAAGAGAAATAGTCCCGATATTCCCTTAAACCGAGCGTGTTTACATCTTTGCCGTCAATTTTGATCGAACCTGTCGTCGGAAGATATAGACCCAGGAGAAGTTTGAACAAGGTGGACTTGCCACCCCCGCTGGCGCCGACAATCGCAACCGTCTGTCCCGCATACACATGAAAACCGACATCATGAAGAGCCGGAGCATCAGCAGAGTCTGTATAGGAAAATCCGACGGAAGACATGGCGAGCTCACTAAAAGATGTTTTGGCGCGGCCTTCCGACGGGAGTTCTGCATATTCCTTGGGAGTATCGATCACCTGAAAAATCCGCTCCGCTCCTGCCAAAGCCTGCTGCATGCTGGACCATAACGACGGCAAGACTGAAAACGGATTGACCAAATAGTTCATCAGTTGAATAAATGCAAGCATAGCACCAACCTCCAAACTGCCTTTGGCCACAAAAAATCCGGCGAGCAATATTGCGATCATGATCGTGATGATTGCAATTCCACCCGACACCGCAGCTGCGGCACCTTGCGTCATCCCTTGACTGCGTTCAATCGCCGCAATTTCCGTGCTGTATTGCCGATACTGCTTCGAAATCTTTTTCTCCAGTCCAAAAATTTTGTACAACACACTGGCTCCAAGCACATCCTGCAAAAAGGAGGTTCCTTTGCTCATTGCTTCCTGCAGACGTGTGCCTTTCTTGCGCATCGACTCGCCAAACAGCTTGCCTACAAGAATCATCAGCGGTCCGACGCAGATCGTGATCAATGCTAGCGGCCAATGAATATTCAGCAGGTAGATAAATGCGCATAAGGCGAGCAGCGGATTTTTGAGCAATCCCATAATAATGTTGCCGGCCGCCTCACCAACGGCTTGATTGTCGCTGGTGAACCTAGCCAATAAATCCCCGGTATGAGTCTGGTCATAATAGGTCTGCGGAAACCGCAAAACATGGTCCATCGTATCCAGACGGATATCGTTTCTGACCTTAAGCGAAGCTTTTTGTTTCAGGTATGTATCAAAAAACGAGGTCAAGCTGCTGCCAACCAATATCACGGCACCCATCAGAATCAACATGGGCCAACGTTCAACTTCAAACTTTACGGCGGCATTTGTAATCAGCGATAAAAACCATGCAACTGAAAGCTCCAGCGCGATCCCCACCAGCATGGTCGTGATTAACCCGGCATAGAGCATTTTATATTTGCCCATATATTTTAACAGCCGGAAAAACGGACTCTCTTTCTTCATAAAACACCTCTCTCTGAATATCTGGAACCGCTTTCGTTTCAGCCTATAAAATGTCCCCCCTTTCCCTGCCCAGCAAGTATAAACGATCTGACCTTTCGTGTGAATATGTCGTTTTTAAGGCTGTCAGTGGCGTTATGCCCTGGTGTATTCAATGCTGCAGCAAAAATGACATATCCTTTTTTCGGTAAAATGCATGTAGCGATATTTGTCATAGTCCGGCATTGCGATAAAAATGATAATCTAAACTGATAAGATTTTTTTATAACTTAGGATATTGCAAAATATTCACCTAAAAAGAGAGAAAAGAAGGCCCGGGCCATGAATCAAAATCAACACTTACCTTTTATCAGTAATCCGATCAAATCGATATTCAAACCAATGCAGGAGGTCGGCGTCATTCTCTTTTCCTCCCTGCTTGTGGCCGCCGGTCTCAATTTATTCCTGATCCCCCATCAGCTTTTATCCGGCGGGGTTACGGGGGTTGCTTCCATCATTGGTTATATAACCGGATGGAATATTTCCATCGTTTATTTTTTGCTGAATGTTCCTCTTATCTTCTGGGGATGGAAGGCCATAGGAAGAAGATATATCGTCCTTAGCTGCGTCTCGGTCGTCAGCACCACTTGGTTTATGGCTTTAATTCCCGTCATCCGGGTAACCAAAGACCCTATTCTGGCCGCCGTATTCGGCGGCATCATTTCGGCGGCGGGAATCGGCTATTCGCTGCGGGTCGGCGGTTCTACCGGCGGCTTCGATATCCTCGGCTCCATCGTAACGCGCAAACGGGACGTTCCGATGGGAAATATCCTGTTCCTCATGAACGGCATAGTGATTTTGGCGCTTGGCTTTTTCCGGAGCTGGGACCTGGCGCTTTACTCCATGCTGTCTACGTTTGTGAAGGGAAAAGTGGTTGACATGATCCATGTCGGGCATATCAAAGTCACCTGTTTCATCATTACCAAGCAAAAAGATCAGATGCTTTGTCAGCTGCGAAAGCTGCACCATGGAATAACCTGCATTCATACCGAGGGCGGGTACAGCGAGCAAGAAAACTACACGCTTATGACGGTAACCACTCGTTATGAACTGGCAGCCGTCCGAAAAACGGTAGCCCAAACCGACCCTAATGCTTTCATGAATGTGGTTCTGTCCACGGAAATTCTCGGACGTTTTGCGAAACCGAAGCTTTAGCGGCTCTTCCTTTATCGGAGCTGCAGCTTCGTTAAGAATCAAATCGTTACATTTGCAACGCCTACAGAGAGGCGCCTTGATCAACATAATTTTCTCACGTTTAGATGTATTTTTCAGCATCCTGGCAGCCTCAAAATTCCCGCAGCTCGTGGAATGGCCGGAACAACACTTCGTCATCGATGTTGACGCCGGCGGATTCCAGCTGCTGTTTGGCGGTTTGCAGCAAATCGGCCAACACCATGTAAATTTCTTCGCGCTCAACCGTTTCGATAAAGCCGGTTCGCCGGTCCATTTTGTTGAAAGCTTCCGTATAATTCAAGACGGTCGATCGCAGCTCCTGCTTCAATCTCTCGATATCGGCTGCACCGCCTTGCGTTTGCTTTACGACGGAATGAATAGCGGCAATGGTCTTTTTGTAGACGTCAGCCGCTTTTTTCGCGTTGGCGGCGGTAATATGCTCCCGTCCGTCCCAGTCACGGAAAGGATTCAACAGATTTTCCCTTAACCACTCCGGCTTGCGTGGTTTGGTAATAGAAAGATCCAGGCCTTTGCCGATTTCTTTTTTATACTTTTCCTTAACCGCTTTGGCCGTATCCGCAGGCAGACTGGTCAACCATAACCAGGTCAATTGCGGGAATTGATCGGGTTCAGGAAACTGTTCGCCGGTAAATCCAAAGAGGTCGAATGTGCTGAAATATTTCAGCCCGACAAGTTGGGCAAGGCTCTCCATATTCGTGACCATTCCCGGCTTTCCCCACAGGCGCAATTCGTTAAGAGCCGGGTAGCATTGTACGATTTGCCGCATATCCAGCTCTTGGATGCCATTCAAATGGAGGGCGCCAAGTCGTTCAAGGCCGCGGCCGAAAGGTTTTCCTTCAGAAAAGTTGGCCGTCATCCATCGTCCGCCTTCATAGGCGTAAATCGTTAATCCGGCTGAATCAGAACCATATAAAGAAAGCTGGCCGGCGTTTGGATTCAGATGCAATTCTTCTAGCAATTCAACCTGCAACATGATTCTCTCCAAATTACTGCTCTTTACATCGATGACCCTACATCCATGATTCTCCCATTGCAGTTCGTTAATGAACGGATTACGGTTCACGAACGACAACAGGGAATCATAAGGTTTTTTGGCTATGATCCGGGTCAAACATGGCAGCTTGTCCAGCTCTGACCAATCATCAAGTCCCTGCAAAACTTCATCGTCAATGAAGTGGGTCGATCTTTGCAGACTCCGTCCTCCCACTTCGACCATCGAATTGTCATTGGCTGCTTCCTTAAACGCCTTTCGGCGTTCTTCCGGGATAGCTTCCCATCTCAGCTGCCTGTATATGCTGTCCCCGACGTTCCATGTTCCGTAACTATTCGTTTTGCCATCTGTAATCGGAGGAATATTGCCGACTTTTATATAATTCTTCGGCACGTTTCCTCCAACATAGCTGAGTTCCAAATTTTTGTCCCAAAAAAAGAAATCGCCATACAATGGCTGCATCTTCCCCAGTTCGTCTTCGCGAGGCAGCTCTTCCCCGGTCCAATCCAGTTCCAAGAGCGCCACCAGGTCATGCGATTTGGACTTCCCCTCCGCTTTAACCCCCGTAATCTGGCAAGCGGTATACTGGCGCAGTTTTTCGATGTATACACAATAAACGTCCCCAACGTTCGGCTTCATCCCATCACCCTTTCGCTGCATGCGTAACGTATAAGATCCACTGTACAGCGAACTTTTTGAGAGGACAATCAGTCAGAAGTACGAATTGGAAATTCGAGGGCTGTTATTTGCTTGTTAAAACAAAACGAAAGCGGGCAGTATAATTCGCCAGCTTTCGTTTATTCCTGTTCCTTTATGATCGACGGATGATTTCTCCAACCTTCATCAATATGCCGGACATGGATTCGGGATCATGCACATCATAATCATCGATATTTAAGCGCAGTACCGGACATGCATCAAATTCATGAATCCAGGCCGAATATCTCTCATACATCCGTTCCCAGTACGAAACGTCCGTCTGAATTTCCATCTCGCGGCCGCGTTCCTTGATCCGGTTCAAAATCGACGGCAGGCTGCCTTCAAGATAAATCAGCACGTCAGGATGCGGGAAATACGGAGTCATCACCATGGCTTTAAAAAGACTAGTGTAGGTTTCAAAATCCGTTTCCGACATGGTGCCTTGATCCGCATGCATTTTGGCGAAGATACCGGTATCTTCATAAATGGAGCGGTCTTGAACAAATCCGCCGCCCAATTCAAAAATCCTTTTCTGTTCTTTAAACCGTTCCGCCAGGAAAAAAATTTGCAGATGGAAACTCCATCTTTCAAAATCATGATAAAACTTTTCCAGATACGGATTATGTTCAACCTGCTCCAGCGAAGTTTTGAAGCCCAGCCGGTCCGCCAAAGCAGCCGTTAAGGTTGATTTGCCGACGCCGACAGTGCCTGCCACCGTAATAATGGCATTCTCCGGGATATGATATTGGTTCATTCCATATGCTCCTTCAGTTGAGAGACGATCTCTTCAAATTGTTTTTTGTTTTCGACAAAATCGACTGCGTTTCCGTCAATCGCAATGATAACGGTGGAAGGCTCGCGCGTTGCAAGGTCTGCCATTGCGGCATCATAATCCTCTATCAACTGCTGCAGATAACCCGGATCCATCCCATCTTCGAAAGTCCGCCCCCGTTTGGCAATCCTTTGCTGAAGCGTATCCAGGCTGGCCTTGATATAGAAAATGATATTCGGCTTTGGCAGGTCATCCGTCAGGACATGATATATTTGCCGGTATTTTTCCCTCTCAATACCGCTTAAGGTCCTGTTGCTGAATATGAGATTTTTATAAATATGATAGTCGGAAATAACAGGTTTTCCTTGATTGATATATTCGCTTGCGGTTTCTTTCAACTGCTTGTACCGATTGCAGAGAAAAAACATCTCGAGCTGGAAACTCCAATCATCCATGTTCCGATAGAATTTATCGATGAACGGGTTTTCCTCTACGATTTCCTTGATGATCGGCAGTTTGATTCTCTCCGCCAGCATCGAAGCCAGCGTCGTTTTCCCCGCTCCGATCGGACCTTCAACAGCAATAAATGGCGTTCGTTTCATGTATGATGCCTTCCTCCCCAATCACGGTCATGCTTCTCCAAAATCAACTTATCTATTGTATCACAGCCAAGGCGGTTTGCTCAGAGAAACTTTTTTGGGCGGGTAAGAAATATCCATACATTATTTGTGCTAAAATAACAGGAAAAAGTTGAATAACCATTGGTCCGGGTTCGCCCGGATTATTGGTCTAATAGTTACTTTCAGGTAGCTCTGAGTCATTCTCTACCGAAACAGGGTATAGTTTTAGAGATTTGTTGAGAAGTTTCAGAGGTTTATTGTGAGTCCCATGCCGGTTCACTCAGAGAATATGAAATTTGTAACGTAAGTCTTTTTTTATAAACCTCAGTAACTTTTAGCAAGCAAAACCGTCTATGTAATTTGAAACGACATCAATGAACCAATATATGGTTTTCGGGAGGACTTGGACATGCACAAATATTATAATTCTTCTACAGCTATTAGACATCGCTCAGCTGCGGTTTTGATTGCCGGTTTGGCAATATTTGCAGGAGGAACTTCCTTATCCGCAGCAGGTGCTCTGCCTGTTAATGATGTTTTTTCCACTACTTCTGCAGATTCTTCCGTTACTTCTTCGGGATCGGCAGCATCCGCTTCCATTCGTCAATCCACTGCCGGAACCGCATTTATTCAAGTAACAGCCGGCACTTACTATTCTGTCGGATTGAGGGCAGACGGAAGCGTATGGACATGGGGACGCAACCTCCTTGGTGAACTTGGCCTGCCGGATGCAGCAGTCGCAAGCATAAGCGCCCCTGTACGATTGAACCATCTCACAGACATTGTATCGATTGCAACCAGCGGCTCCGGTTACCAGCTTGCGGTGAAGCAAGACGGAACCGTGTGGGAATGGGGAAAAAAATCTGATAGTTCTACAGAAACGCAAACCCCCCGCCAAATTCCCGCTTTAACGGATGTTTCCCAGGTTTCGGCTATGGGGAGCGTTAACTATGCCTTGAAACGTGATGGTACAGTATGGGCATGGACACGAAATCAAGAAACATACGAGCCCGGCACGCCGGTGAGAGTGCAAGGATTAGCGAAGATTACAAGCATCAGTGTCGCTGATAATAAGGTTTATGCTCTTGATTCGGCAGGTGTTCTCTGGATTTTTTCCAATAAATTCGAAGATAACAAGTTGAAATTATCACCTCCTGCCCGACTTGCCGGCATTCCGGCATTTAAACAGATCTCCACTGCCTCTAACGGTCAAATGTATGGAATTGATGCCGCCGGAACGGCCTGGAAATGCACACTCGACATGTCTTCATCGGTCTTGAAACTATCTGCCAAACCTTCCAAAATATTTCCAGAACTAAAGGTAAAGCAAATCCAGGCTGCGGACGGCTATGCCGTACTGCTTACCACACGGGGCGATGTATGGACATATGGGAAGAAACCTGCAGGTAAGGAAGGGAAAGTTAACGGCTTGAGAGGAATCAACTCCATTGCCGCCGGAGAATACCACAGCTTGGCGATTGATTCCACCGGGCAAGTGTGGGGCTGGGGAGGGAATAAATGGTATGAGGTCGGCGTGCCACAAAACAAAACCGATGGGATGGTGTATTTACCCGAAAAGGTCAGAACGCCGGTTACAGTAAAAGTCAACGGCAATTTGCTCGTTTCCTCTTTTCCCGCCATCATGGATAAGAATCTAGTCAGCATACCGGTTAAAGACATTGCAAAAGCGCTTGATGCCGATCTTGTAGTCACCTCTTCCGCATACGGAAGCACGTATTGTCTCAAATATAAGCAAGTCACTGTGGCTTTCAAGTCATCACAAACTGAAGCTGAAATGAATGGAAGGAGTATTACTTTGCCCATGCCTGTTTACACGGAGAACGGTGCAACTATGATCCCCGCTTCCCTGCTCAAAGAAATGGGCTTTGACGTAAAATGGGATTCCACGCGCTCCGAACTGAACATTCAAAGCCGATAAGCATGATACTGCAAAATATCAACGAATATCCCCGGTACGTTCCCAATTCGTCCGGCATATATTGAAAATGGGTAGTAAGACATGGCAAGCTTTCCGAAATAAATGCAATTTACACTTGACAAGATTCAAAATTAGGATTAAGCTTGCGAAGTAATTTAATAGTCCTCGTTAGGTGAGGCTCCTATATAAACACAGGCCACTGCCCAGAAATATCGAAAGATGCCCATGGGTAGAACAGGGATTGCCGGATTAAGGCTTTTCATAAAGTGGCTAAGAGATGAAAGCATCTCTTTACGTTGTATAGTGCCAAAACTCGACCAGGGGGAAAACGTCAATGTTTTTTGTGTGCGCGTTTATTCGATCCCTCCAGGTCTTTCGGGGGGATTTTTTAGTTGTAATCATAAAGGGGGGAACATGTTCAATGGATAGTGGACCGAGTCATAGTATATTTTCGAAAAATCTGATTCCTGTAACTATACAGAGAGAGCGCCGTATGCTTTCGCTCATGCATGTTCCCCATACTTTCGATTCTAGCCTACCAATCGGGCTGTATTTAAGTATGCTTATTTGACATGCCCGCCCTTTGCCTACGGTTCGGACGAAACGCTCTCTCTGGTTGCGGGGAGAGCGTTTTTTGCGTCCACTTCACTTCACTTTAATGCAAAATGAATCAGGCAGCTATCACAAGTGAAGTTTTGCCGAACCGGGAGGTATTACCCATGATGAAACCTAAAAAAAACATTGAAAAATTCAACAAAGAAATCGCCGAACGTCTGATCCAGGCATCGATCACATTCGAGGAAGATCTGATGGATGATCTGGCCTCAAGCCCGGAAGGACTGAGCGAAACGGAAGCAAAAAAGAGACTGCTCCAGCACGGCAAAAACGAAATCGCCCACGAAAAAACGCCGGCCTGGTATATCCAGCTTCTTTCCAGCTTCAAAAATCCGTTTATTCTTATTTTGCTGTCGCTTGCGGTTTTCTCATATGTCGTCGATCATGATATTGAAGCCGTATCGATTATCTCAACCATGGTTGCCGTCAGCACCATCATCACATTTACGCAAGAGTATCGCTCGGCCCGGACCGCCGAGAAGCTCAAAGCGATGGTCAAAGCAACGGCGACGGTAAGCCGCCGCAATCCCAATGGGATCACGGAAAAAAAGGAAATCGATATGGAACTGCTCGTGCCCGGCGATATCATCCATCTGTCTGCGGGAGACATGGTTCCGGCAGACATGCGCCTCATATCCTCTAAGGATCTTCATGTTGGGGAATCGGCATTAACCGGAGAAGCCATGCCCGTAGAAAAAATGGACACATTGCCGCGCGGGATCCAGCAAATGAGCCGGAGACGTTTGCATACGAAACCTGCCAATGCGCTTGAACTGAGCAACGTATGTTATATGGGAACCAACATCATCAGCGGGTCGGCTACGGGTGTAGCTCTTTCGACCGGAGCAAATACCTACTTCGGATCGATGGCCAGCACGCTCCTCTCCAAACCGCCATTGACCAGCTTCGACAAGGGCGTTAAGAGCATTACGTTTCTGCTGATCCGTTTCATGCTGATCATGGTTCCAATCATCTTCTTGATCAACGGCTTCACCAAGGGGGATTGGTGGGACGCCCTGCTCTTCGGTCTTTCCGTTGCCGTTGGTCTTACGCCGGAAATGCTGCCGGTTATCGTCGCCGGCAATCTCGCCAAAGGCGCAGCCAGCATGGCCCGTGACAAAGTGGTGGTCAAACGTCTTAGCGCCATTCAAAACTTAGGGGCAATGGATATTTTATGTACAGACAAAACCGGAACATTAACACAGGACAAAATCGTGCTGCATAAAAGCTTCGATATTCATGGCCGTGATCATGAACGTGCTTTGACTCTGGCTTATTTGAACAGCTTCTATCAAACAGGACTAAAAAACCTGCTGGATGTCGCCGTTTTGGAACAAGCCGCTTCTTCGGATACGCTGCGCAGGGCCGATAAAAAGTACAGCAAGATCGATGAAATTCCGTTCGATTTCAACCGGCGCCGAATGTCCGTCATCCTGAAGCAGCAGGATGGCTCACATTTGCTTATCTGCAAAGGCGCCATCGAAGAAATGATCAGCATCTGCTCCCATGTCGAGGATAACGGACAAATCGCACCCATGACATCTGATATTTCGGAAGAAGCCTTGGGTCTAGTGAACAAAATGAATGCGGACGGTCTACGCGTCATCGCTGTCGCCGTGAAGCAGTTGACGGATCACCAAGATCATTACGGCGTCTCGGATGAACAAGATCTTGTGCTTGCCGGTTATATCGGTTTTCTCGACCCGCCAAAAGATACGGCCAAGGAAGCCATCCGCGCATTAAAGGAAATTGGCGTAAACGTTAAAATCATAACGGGTGATAATGCGGCAGTTACCTTGAAAGTGTGCAGGGATGTCGGCATAAGCGCCAATCAGATGATACTTGGAAACGACATCGAAGCGTTAAGCGATAAGCAGCTGGCCGATGCGGCCGAGAGATTCCACGTCTTCGCCAAAGTGAACCCGATGCAAAAAGCGAGAATCGTCCGCGCGCTTAAGAGCAATGGCCATACGGTCGGATTTATGGGCGACGGCATCAATGACGCGATTTCGCTCAAAGAAGCCGATGTTGGCATTTCCGTTGACACGGCGGTGGATATTTCCAAGGAATCCGCGGATATCATTTTGCTCGAGAAGAGTTTGATGGTACTCGAAAAAGGCGTTATGGAAGGCCGCAAGATTTTCGGCAACATGATCAAATATATCAAAATGACGGCAAGTTCGAATTTCGGCAATATGTTCAGCGTGCTCGTCGCCAGCGCTTTTCTCCCTTTTCTGCCTATGCTTTCGATTCATCTGCTCATTCAGAACCTGCTGTATGATATTTCACAGCTTTCGATTCCATGGGACCGGATGGATAAAGAATATCTAAGCACGCCGAAAAAATGGGACGCCAGATCCGTCCGCCGCTTTATGCTGTTCATCGGGCCAATCAGCTCGATTTTCGATATCGCTACTTTCGCCTTGATGTGGTATATTTTCTCGGCCAATTCCATGGATTCACAGGGGCTGTTCCAGTCAGGCTGGTTTATTGAAGGATTGCTGTCACAGACGCTGATCGTTCACATGATTCGCACGGAGAAAATTCCGTTTATTCAAAGCACGGCCAGCACCCCTGTCGTTATGCTGACCAGTCTGATTATGGCAATCGGCATCTGCATCCCGTTCTCGCCGCTCGGAACGAGCGTGGGATTGCAGCCGCTGCCGCTGGCATATTTTCCATGGTTGATCGCGATACTGCTAGGCTACTGTCTGATGACTCAAGTCGTGAAAAAATTGTATATCCGCAAGTTCGGAGATTGGCTGTAAAATTTGAAAATGACCGCTGCCCGGAATGTTCCGGGTGCGGTCAAAAACATCCGCTAAATGCGGTCTGTCTTCTTCAAGAGTATGTCGTTAGACGCTTTCTAATGCCGGTCCGCGGGGATCTCCCACATCTCCTGTAGACTACTGGATAACGCCCGTACTAATGACGGAAACTTGGACTTTCGTATGAAATTGAACGTCGCGGTAATCTTTCGCCCAATTTTTTTGCTTCCATACATGATTATGATATGCGATCAGATGTCTGCCCACGCCAAATATATCACAGTTCGCCTTCTGGATCTTCCGTATTACATCTTGGGCTTCTTTTGTCAGAATGTCGGACAGTTCCTTATTCACCCTCGAAATTGCCTTATCATTCAGCGGGGTTGCCCCGGTATATTCCTCGACAATGGCTTTGAGTTTAATGCTCAAGTTGACATGCACGTCTCCGTTTTTGGATACGTACACCTTAAATTTCCGTTTGATCTTTTTCTTGCCGACATTAAAGCTGATTTCGCCGTGAGTCGAATCGGAAGGATTGATATCGATTTTTTTGGTTAAGCGTGCACTGTCTCCCCTGCGCCCTTTAAGCAATACAAGAACGATGGATTCATCCGTATTCAGCGAGCCGCTGTAAAACTGATCATGGAATAAAGCCACGCCTTTGGCAATGATCTCTTCCCCTTTCTTGGTGATGTAAGGAAGCGCGAAATCCTGTCCCGGATCCAATAAGGCTCTGTACACCGAATCCACCGTCTCCGGCGGATAAAAAAGGCTCATTTTTTCCAAACTATTGATTTTTTGCGTAAGAAAATCCCCTATTTTAAGCACGCCGACTTTTTTTTGATTAATGATTTCGCCTGCTTCATGTTCGGTAACAACCATACGCACATTGGCGATCGGGTTGCCGGGATCTCTGAAATTCACGTCCATTGGAGCCATGATGCCATCAAGGGCCAAACTTTTGCTAATCAGTTGAATCCCGTTTTTGAGAACACGCATATTGCCCCGGACCCGGCTCCGTATTTCGTTGCTGGCGCCCCGCGAAGTAAGCCCAACACCGCTATGGATTTCATTTTTGGTGGCGGTCTGCTCTGATTCAGGGGGAATGATCAGCTCGACCGTTTCCTTTATTTTATGGTCCTTCGTAAGATCAAAGCCTATGCTGTAGGCAAGATTCAAATCCTTCAAATATTCGCGGTCCCAACACCCCGTCAGCATGGCAATCACAATGATCATCGACAGTGCAGCGTTTGGCCGTTTCATACGGTTCCTCCTTCTTTCCTTCTGACAAAAAGCGAGCCGATCATCAATACCAGCGGAATCATGCCAATAAACAGATAAGCTGCATATTCCGCGATCGTATCCAGAAGGCGGATTGCAATTGGAGTGACCGGAATCAGAGCGATGATATACATCGCTATTTTGACGTATGGCGTAAACAAACGGTGATCTTGCTGTTTAAACAATTGAGTCAGGCCCACGGAAGCGGCATACGTATAACTGGCGATCGAGCACACAATCGTGATCGACCAAATCGGAAGAAACAGCACGTCCGCACGATCTACGACATAAAAGTTAAGCGACTTGACCAAATAGATGACGGGTTCAGGGATGACCCGAAGCTGACCGGGATTAAAAACCATAAGGCATGTAACGACGACAAATGTGTAAAAAAGCGTGACGAACAGATTCGACATGCTTACCACGAACAGCTTCTTTTTGTCCGAAGCGTCAATCAACGGAAAAATGATAAGAATGATCTCAAATCCGTACATGGAAATCGTCGCATCTTTCGTTGCTTTCAGAATATTCCAGATACCTGCCTCGAAAAGCGGAAACATGTACTCGGGATGGGGTTGCGTTAAGCCATAACTTACAAATATGAACAGAGGAATGAACAACATGGACGACAAGGTAAAAAACCGGGCCAGCACGGTCAGCTTTTCCTTCGCCAGGTACAATGTCGCGATGGCAAACAACAACAGTAAAACCCATTTCGGAGTAGCCTCCATCATCCAGCGCTCCAGTATTTCTACTGCGCTAAGCATAACGTTGGCCCCAAGCAAGGTAAAATATCCAATGTAGCAGGCGATGGCCAGATTGCCAATGAATGGACCGCAGAGCCGGAGACAGATTTGAAACAGATTAAGCCCGGGAAATTTCTTGAGCAGCGTCCAAAATATAAAGATAATGATTTGGGTGATGACCCCCGTTACTAAGACTGTGATGCCTTCGCCGCCCCTCGCGCTTTCGGCAAGTTTGAAAGGCAACGAGAGAACCCCCACTCCGATTTGGGCTTGTATCATAAATAAAAACAGCTGCCTGAGTGATATCTTTTTTGCTTGAACCATGAGGGCCCTCCCTTCATCATGATCGGTCCATCAGTTATTTTTTTCAGATCCCTGCTTTTTTTTGCGAATACTCCAGATCGGAAAGCGCAGGAACGTATCTTTGAACCCCCCGATCCTTAACGGGGCGATCGGATAAATATACGGCTTGCCGAAGGATTCAAGTTTGCACAGATGAATAAACAACATGGCCAATCCAAACGATATTCCGATAAAACCGAACAATGCCGATGCGACCATTAGCGGGAATCTGACCATTCGAATCGCCGAGCTCATCTCAATGGACGGAATAAGGAACGAAGATATGGCCGTTAATGCTACGACAATCGTCATCGTGAAAGATACGAGTCCCGCCTTGACGATCGCGTCTCCAATGACCAAACCTCCAACGATCCCGATTGTCTGGCCGACGCGGCTGGGCAGACGAAGCCCTGCCTCCCGCAGAAGCTCGAAAATCAGCTCCAAAAATAAAGCTTCCACCAGCGGCGGGTATGGAATCCGGGTTAACGTACCTTGGACCGTAAAAAACAATTGAATTGGAAGCACGTTTGAGTGGAAAGAAACGACCGCGATATAGATCGCAGGCAGCAAAGACGCCGTGATAAAGCTGATAAGCCTAATAAATCTCACAAAGGAGGCGATCATCCATCGGTTGTTGTAATCATCCGGCGTTTGGTAGAATGTAAAGAAACAAGCCGGGACGACGAGAGCGGTCGGATCGCCATCCAGCATTAAAACGACATGCCCATCAAGCAGGTAAGAGCTTGTATGGTCAGGACGTTCCGTATTCAAATGCTGCGGGAAGATCGTATAGGGATTATCCTCCATCAATTCCTGAATAAACCCGGTTGACATGCAGGTGTCAATTGAAATATCGGTAAGCCTTTTTTCAACCTTCTTAACCAACTCGGGATCTGAGAGCCCCTGCATATAGACCATCGCAATCTGTCTTGGGACTGTATTGCCGACACTGTAATACCGTACCGTTAGTTCGGGCACATTATTCTGCTGCCGGAGCAAGTGCAGGTTTACGGTCAAATTTTCAATAAAACCGTAATGTGGGCCGCGAATGATCCCTTCGTTATCCGGTTCGGATATGTTTCTGTTATATTGTGACGGTGTTTTGAGAGTATAGAGCTTATCCTCGCCCTCGATAATATACAAGCAGTTCCCCTGCAGAAGTCCCTCAATTGCTTTGTTCAGTTCCTGGATTTCCTCCATCTGGAGCGTCGTTATAAGCTCGGTAATACTTTTGCCTTTGCCGAAGCTGATGGGGGTGATGATATTCCGCTCGATTAACATCGGATCGACAAGAGATTCCAAATACACTAACGCCGCCGGTGTCTCTTCGAACGGGAAATATCGAACCTTCATATCATGGGAATGAAACAAAGCATTTTGCACGAATCCTATATTTTGATCTAAACGGGGAAAAAGCGTCTGAGATGGTTTATTCATGAGAAATCGCCTGTCTTTCCGAATTATTATTGGTAATTTTCCCATTTGAAGTAAAAATATTCTCGATTGCCTTTCTGAAGGAGAAGTACTCATAAGTCGTTGAAATGAAAAATCAAAACCACCCGTATAACGGGTGGTTTGCTCTGCGGCTGAAAGCCTTTGGTACTGGCCAGCCCTTAAAGGGCATAGAATGATTCGCCAACTGCACTACTTTTCCGGCTACCCCTAAAGGGGCTCTTCTATTTCTTCTTCTTTCGATTCTCTTTGGTTTCTTCTCCTGTAAATGGATCAATGTATTCCATCATCGTTATCTGTTCCGCGACGATATCTTCCTGTAATTGATTTCGGATATACTCTTCAATTACTTTCTTGTTCCTTCCGACGGTATCCACGTAAAAACCTTTGCACCAAAATTTCCGATTTCCATACCGATACTTTAAATGCGCATGTCGATCAAATATCATTAAGCTACTTTTCCCTTTTAAATATCCGATAAATGCGGACACGCTTAACTTGGGTGGAACACTCACTAACATGTGAATATGATCCTTGCACGCCTCTGCTTCAATGATTTCTACGTTTTTTCTTTCGCATAATTGCCTCAATATTTTTCCGATATCTTGTTTTAACTTCCCATAGATCACCTGGCGTCTATACTTTGGGGCAAACACAATGTGATACTTACAATTCCATTTTGTATGTGCTAAACTGTTCACATCAGATGTCATCTGTATTCCTCCTTATGTTCGATAAATTCGGTTGGCGAACCAAATTTATTGTAACATTGGGAGGAATTTTTTTTGATACATCGCTTGAAGCTCTCCTGAACCATACGCATAGCGTATGGTTTTCTTTTCACAAGAAAAACCCGATTCTTATGGCAAGAACGGGTTTCCCGGTAATCCTTAGCCGCAAACCTGCGGCTCTTTTTTATTTTTGAAGCATATGCATCTGCGGCTCAGAGGCGCTTTCTTCTCTTTTCATGTATACGCCTTTTTTATAGACGGACTTGATGACAAAGCCGAATTCTAATTTTTTGTTGGTCCGGTAAATCAGCGAATTCACTTCATCGACTCCGACCAGCTCGGCATCTTCAATGCAGCGTTCAGGCCACACATACTGCATGATTTCCTCTTTGGTCACAAAATGGTCCAGGCGGCTGTGCAGCAGCTTAAAAAGCTGATATTCCTTTTTTGATAATGTCACATGTTCACGCCCCACCTGAATGCTTTGCAGATGATCATGCAGCTGCACCTCACGGTCGAGGAGCTCCGAAATCTTGTATTCCCGCGTCTCTTCGAAGTCGCTTTCGCTTTCCAACTGCAATCCGACAAGCCCGCTCACAAGTGTCAGCCGGTCTTCGGTTGTCAGCGGATATTTTTGATGCGGAATCAGACGCTGGCCGTTAAGTTCGGTACCGTTTTTGCTGCCCAAGTCCTCCACATAAAGTTCGTTATGTATGCGGTAAATGCAGCAGTGCCGTTTGGATACGAGCTGGTTATAAATAGTCAAAACATCCTGTCCCGCGCCTGCGTGTCTGCCAATCGTAATCCGCTTGCCCGGCTCCAGGTAAAGAAACGAACCATGGCCTTTCTGGCCGGCAGTATCTACGATAACTTTTATGATTTCCGGCAAATTCAATCTCCCACTTTCCTTATCCTGTTATCAATAATGATAAAATCATCAGATTTGCTCCATTGTTTGCCCTTCAGGCAGGTTTTATAGTCAAAGAGTAAAGTTTTCTCTCCAACATATACTATCAGTCTGTGAAAGATTTTTCAAAGCGAGGTTTTAACAGTGAAGCGAACTCAAACGATAATGTACGGTCTGATGTCGGTTTTGGCTGCGAGCGTACTTGCCATGTATGTATATTTTTTTGATCGTCTGGAAGAAAAGCCGGAGGCGGTCGTCGAGAATTATTTTCTGCATTTGAAGGATCAGGATTTTGATCGGCTGTATAACCTGATGTCCATCGAATCATTGGAGCAATCCGGTATGACCCGCGAACAATTCGTACAAAAATATAAATCCGCGTTCGTAGGCATGGGCGTCTCCCACATTGAAATTAACGCCGGAACACCGATTTATATGGAATCAACATCGGATTATTCGGTAGACTATACCGCTGAGGTGCACACTGTTGCCGGAGAACTGCAGGAAAATGATAAACTTATACTTATTCAGGAAAATAGCGGAGACAGGAAAGTATGGAGAATCCGGTGGGAGCCGAATCTGCTTCTACCAAATGGAGTGAACCTGAATTCAAAAGCCGTTGAAAAGTGAGATGGCAAGTCTGCTCGTTTGATTCCGACGGAGATATAGGGAACTCTTTTTGATTCACCTGATTGTCGTTTTTTGATATAATCAACTCGATTTATGTGTTATATATCTTATTGCAGGAAAAGAGGAAATGAATGTGTCTAAAATCATCAAGACCTTAACGATTGCAGGCAGCGACTCGAGTGGAGGAGCGGGCATTCAAGCCGACCTCAAAACTTTTGAGGAGTATGGTACATACGGCTTCAGCGCTTTAACCACTATTGTCACGATGGATCCGGACAACGGCTGGCATCACAACGTGTATCCGGTTGACGCCGCGCTTGTTGCGGAACAGCTCAAGACGGTTTTCGCAGGCGGCCCTGTCGATGCGATGAAAACCGGGATGCTCGGCAGCGTGGATATCGTTCGCGTAGCGGAACAAGCGATCAAAGACAACAAGCAGACCAACGTCGTGATCGATCCGGTCATGGTCTGCAAAGGCGAAGATGAAGTGCTTAATCCTGAAAGTGCCGAAGCAATCCGCGACTTGCTTCTTCCGCTGGCAACCGTCATTACGCCTAACCTGTTTGAAGCAGGGGTGCTTTCCGGTCTTGGCAAGCTTGCATCTATCGAGGATATGAAGGAAGCTGCCCGCCGAATTCATGAGCTTGGTGCCCAAAATGTCGTCGTCAAAGGCGGGAAAGCCTTGGACGGCGAGCAGGCGATTGACGTATTTTTTGACGGTACAGACTTTACGGTGCTTGAATCCGCAAAGATCGAGCCTGCCCATAACCACGGTGCGGGTTGTACATTTGCCGCAGCCATTGCAGGCGGTTTGGCTAACGGTTTATCTGTCCGTGAAGCTGTTGCCAAAGCGAAAGATTTCGTATCGGCGGCGATTCGCAACGGATATCCGTTCAACGAATATGTCGGACCTGTATTTCATGGCGGTTATCGCCTAGAACAAAACAAAGCGTAAAGGTGATTGTTTGTTCCGGTCTTCCCGATGAACGATTAAAGCCTCCTTCCCATACCCTGGACGGAGGCTTCATCTTGTTCCTTTTTTACTGTTAACCATTTAGCGATTGATTGCCGGGCAAGGCCTGTTTGTATCGCTCGGACAAAAACGCAAGGTATTTTTTCAAACCTACCCAGGAAAAGTATGCGATACCTCCGATAATCGCCCCCACAACCAGAGCAAATACCATGCTGAATTCCCTCGGCACTTCCATGCCCGGTGCGATCATCATATTGATCCAGGGTACGCCCAATGTACGTAAGACACCGGCAATTCCGATCAAAATCGCGCAAAATCCGAAACCATAAGCGACGGTTGCCAGCACTGGAATCACCATGACGCTCAGCAGCCCGGTAGTGCAATAAAAACCAATGATCGTGAACAGTTCTTTAATCGATTTGACTCCCTTTAGTCCATTCATATGTTCGCTCCGGTATGCCCTTGCCAACTTGCGGGGATCGCCAAGACGGGCAAGGATAACCCTTTCCGGCTGACCATTGGCTATACCCTCTGCGATGTGGCTTTCGATTTCCATGACGGCATCCAACCTTTCTTCATCCGGCAGCTTCTCCAAATATTTGTTTAATTTCTCTAGATAATCCCTTCCATATGAGCTGATCATAACTTCTCTCCCTCAAATAATTGAATTTGATTGACGCTGCTGCTGATTTTATTCCATTCTACCGACATCATATCCATCAATGAGCGTCCGGAATTGGTGAGACAGTAATACTTTCTCGGCGGTCCGGACTCTGATTCCTTCCAAAACGATTCTATGTATTTGTCTTTTAGCAGCCTGCGCAAAAGCGGGTACAGTGTTCCTTCCGTTACAGAAAGCGGCTCCCATTGGTCGAGCAGGGTCACCAGTTCATATCCGTATCTAGGCTCCCGGCCGATAAGCTGCAGGATGCAAAACTCTAATATGCCCCTGCGAACCTGAGAGGTCCACTCCGTCATTTCCATGCAACTGTCCCCTCCTTTCGCTATTATAATATCACATAGTACTGTGCATTGCAAGGTACTAGGCAAAATACAGTCCATGAAGCTCGTATAACAGACCAAAGCAAACATGAAAGAATTGCAGTTAACTTTAAAGACGATAAAATTCCATCTCTAGTATAAAAAGTTGCGAAAATACATCCTTTCTCGGGCAAAGTGATCAACCATAAGAAAAACGTCTATCGACGTACTTTCACAGAAGACAGACCGCTTATGAAATGGATTCTTGAATTCGCTTTTTGGATTTAGCAAAATCCTACATACAAAAATGACGGGCTGTTCCATCTGAAAAGTTGCAAAAGTGCAGCTATTTTATCGTTCCAGGCAATGATGGCTAGAAAGCTTGCAAAAGTGCATCTTTTCCCCAGCTTTTAGGCTTAAACAGACGATTCATAGTCAAATTGATGCACTTTCGCAATAATTTTCCATTTCACGCTATAAAATGCCTGAAAAAGATGCACTTTCGCAACATTTTCCTGATCACATGATCAACTGTGGTAGCGTCAAGAAGTTTGTGTAAGCACGCAGCAGGTAAACTTAGGAAACGACAACACCAGGGAAGAAAATGAAAAAAGCTGCCTTCAAGGATGATGCCGAAGATTGCAGCTCATCCAAAAAGCAGCTCTTAAATTACTTTCAAAATTATTTAATTATTTCCACCACTCGTCAAATGGCGTCACGGGAAGCTCGCGTTTATGTTGGGTATTTTTATAACGTTTTTCAATTTTCTCCTGGTCTTCCGGATTCACTTGATCGCCAACAAGATATTCGTCGATGACGTTATAATTCATGCCTAATTCCGTCTCATCCGCCTGCTGCGGTTTATTATCGAGCAAATCTGCGGTCGGCGTTTTCAAATACAGACGCTGTGCGGCGTTTAATTCCTTCAGCAGCTCACGTCCTTGTCCCTTGGTCAACCCGGTAAGCGGAATGATATCCGCTCCGCCGTCCCCGAATTTGGTAAAGAAACCTGTAATGGCTTCGGCGGCATGATCCGTTCCAACAACCAGGCATTGGCGTTCCCCGGCGATGGCATATTGGGCGATCATCCGCATTCTGGCCTTCACATTGCCTTTATGGTAATCGGAGAGCGTCTCTCCCGTTGAATCAAGATACGTATTTGCCAGCGCTTTGACCGAGCTTTCGATATTAAAAACCAATGACTGGTCCGGCTTGATAAAAGCCAAAGCTTCCTGCGCATCGTCTTCATCTTGTTGAACGCCAAACGGCAAACGGACGGCATAAAAGGTTGCGTCGTATCCCTCTGCCCGAAGCTCTTCCGCAGCCAGCTGCGACAGACGTCCGGCAAGCGTGGAATCCTGCCCCCCGCTTATTCCGAGGACATAACCTTTGGCTCCGGATTTTTTGCAATAGGCTTTAAGAAAATCAATCCGCTTCCGGATTTCCTCCTTCGGATCGACGGTTCGTTTGACATTCAAATCTTGCATGATTTGTTCCTGTGTGCTCATGATCACTCATTCCCCTTTATCTGTATAGTCGATTGGCTTGGATGTAGTCATAGCAGCGATCGGGCATCAGGTATCTCGGCTCGCCGCCTCTTTTAAACTCGTCCCGTATATAACTTGAACTGATCTCCATGGCGAGTCCTTTATCGATGAGATGGAACGTATGCCCATCGTCCGCATTCCGCAGGATGGGCGATCTGCTGATCGCGGCCAGCATGTTGATCCCATCCCGCGCCATAACGATAAATTTATTTTCCTGAATCAGCTCTTCGGATTTTTTCCATTTGCCTTCGCCGATATCAAGCAGCAGATCGGCTCCCATTATAAAATAGATTTCATCATCCGGAAACCTCATTTTGAAATGCTGTAGCGTCAAATACGTTGCGATCTCCCATCCGGCTTGCTTCATCTCATAATCATCGGCAGTGAATTTAGCATTGCCCTCGATCGCCATTTCAATCATATTCCAGCGGTGCTCATCGCTGATACTCATGGTCTTGTCGGGCCTCTTACTGGAGCAGGGCAGGAAAATCACCCGATCCAGCTTGCAGCGATGGGCAACCGTGCTTGCTGTCCAAAGATGAACGTTCGTAATAGGATCAAAGGATGAACCGTATATTCCGATTTTCGCCATCTTCTCCTCCTTAGGATTGAACCTGCCGGCTTACTTTTTCCTGGATTTCCCCGATCAGCTTCATTTTATTGTCCCAGCATGCTTGGCTCAAATTGACCGGATATTCGGCAGGATTCAAAATACGCTTGTATTCCTCCCATAACACATCCAGGTTTTCTTTAACAAAAGTTTGGATTTCCTTTAGCGCCGGCATCTCGTACACCAATTCGCCATCCTCGAAAATGGCATGATGCAGTTCACGGGCTTCAAAATTGGTTACGAATTTGGCAATGTAAGTATGAACCGGATGGAACATTTTAAGCCGGTCCTGATCTTGCGGTTCTTCCCGCTCCAATGCGATGTAATCCCCTTCGGATTTGCCGCTTAATTTATTGATGATACGGAACACTCTTTTCCGGCCGGGTGTCGTAATCTTTTCGGGATTCGAGCTGATCTTGATCGTATCGGTCATTTCCCCGTTTTCATTTTCAATCGAAATCAATTTATAAACCGCGCCAAGCGCCGGTTGATCATAGGCCGTGATCAGTTTGGTCCCGATCCCCCATACGTCTATTTTGGCGCCTTGCGCCTTTAAATTCAATATGGTGTGTTCGTCAAGATCATTGGAGGCATAAATTTTTGCGTCAGTAAATCCGGCCTTGTCGAGCAATTTCCGGGCCTCTTTCGACAAATACGCCAAATCCCCGCTGTCCAAACGGATACCCCGGAAATTGATCCGGTCGCCCATTTCCTTGGCAACGCGAATGGCCGTCGGAACGCCGGAGCGAAGCGTATCGTACGTATCCACGAGGAATACGCAATCCTGATGGCATTCGGCATACTTGCGGAAAGCGGTGTATTCGTCGCGGTATGCTTGCACCATGGCATGGGCATGCGTACCTGCGGACGGAATGCCAAACAGTTTCCCGGCTCGAACATTCGAGGTCGCATCAAATCCGGCTATATATGCGGCCCGCGTCCCCCAAATGGCCGCATCCATTTCCTGCGCGCGGCGGGAGCCGAATTCCATCGTGACTTCATCCCGTACCACCTGCTTGATGCGAGAAGCTTTCGTCGCGATCAGGGTTTGAAAGTTAATGATATTCAGAATCGCCGTTTCGATCAGCTGCGCTTCCGCGAGCGGTGCTTCAATCCGCATGATCGGCTCATTGGCAAATACCAGTTCCCCTTCGCGCATCGAACGAACCGTGCCGGTAAACCGGAGCGATGCCAAATACTCGAGATATTCTTCACTGTAGCCGTCCTCCTTTAAAAAAGCCAGATCGCTCTCGGAAAAGCGGAAATCGTGAAGATAGCGGATCACCCGCTCCAATCCCGCAAACACGGCATAACCGTTTTGAAACGGGATTTTCCGGAAATAGACTTCAAACACTGCTTTACGCTGGTGAATTTGGTCCCTCCAGTAAACTTCGGTCATATTGATTTGATATTTATCTGTATGAAGTCCAAGACTGTCGTCGGCATAAGGAGCCTCGGGAATACTCGCCGATGGATGTGTCATATCAGAATGCCTCCCTTTCAAATCCGATTTTGCTTATTGAACTCTGGCGCCAAGCGAACCCTTGAAATGCCGCAAAGCCCATTCATGGCCTTCCGGATCAAAACTCGCTACCGCTTCCTGATGTATCACCAGTTCAAATCCTTTGTTGTATGCATCAACGGCGGTATGCAGCACGCAAATATCCGTACAGACGCCTACGAGATGCAGCTCGGTAATGCCTCTCGCCCGCAACCGAAGCTCAAGATCCGTTCCGGCAAAAGCGCTGTATCTTGTTTTATCCATCCAGTAGACGTTATCTTTCGTTTTATGGTTTTGGTACGCGTCCTCCAACGCTCCAAACAGCTTGCGCCCTTTGCTGCCTTCAAGGTTATGCGGCGGAAACAGTTTGGTTTCGGGATGAAGAGTATCCCCTTCCTGATGCAGATCAATGGCAAACACCACATAATCGCCACCAGCAATAAATTCATTCGTAAGTTCTACAATCCGTTGTTCAATGGCCTGCCCGGGCTTGCCGCAGGTTAATGCTCCATCATTTGCCACAAAATCATTCGTGTAATCAATATTGATCAAAGCGCGTTTGTTTGTACGGTCCATTCTTGTTTCCTCCTTACTGCTTCTTGGTATGATAGATCGAGTTATTCACTTCAATTTCAATAAATCGGTACAGTTGCGTCGGTTTTTTGGATGTGCGGGTTGTTTTCTTTCCCTCCACCTCTTGGATGAATGGCAGGGATTTGATTTTTCTGGCAAAAGCGGCGTCCAAAGCAATCGCGGAGTCGTTCGTTACCGTGAGCAGCACCGCCTGCAGCTCGGAATACGTAAACTCCTTGGGCAAAAATTCTTTGGCTGCCGTCGTCTCCAACAGCTTCTGCTTAATAACTTCGATGGCATCGCGGATGATTTGCGCATGGTCGAATGCCAAATCAAGCTCTAGAACATCCTTCACGGAAAACAATTCTACCTCGCTGGCATCATCATTGGCCTCACGGCTTGCGAGATGATGTTCGGGAACAATGGCGTAATGCGCGTTGGAAATAATCCAGCCTCTTGGATCGCGTCCCGGAGTATCATATACCCCGAAATGCTCCAGATGAATTTGCGACACGCCTGTTTCTTCACGAAGCTCCCTTTGCGCGGATTGAAAAGCGCTCTCCTCCGGAGCAACAAAACCTCCCGGCAGCGCCCATTTCCCTGCTTCGATATTGGGGCGTCCCTCGCTGTCTGTCATACTCCGTTTGATCAGCATGATGTGAAGATCCATAACAGGGGGTTTGAACGGTTCTGCCTTCTCCGACAGAATGGTAAATACGGCTATATCCGAGGTGTATCCGTCCGGTGTCCTATATTTTTTTGCATCGTATTGCTTCAGCGCTTGTTCATTTGACATATACGCCTCACCACTTCTCTATGATTTCAATTAACATTTAACGTTTTGTTAATTGTATTATATGCACAAATTATGCCGCTGTCAACCATTATGTTCCATCATTTATTTTAATTAAGCCAGCCCAGGTATGTCTAAAGAAGTATTAGCTGTTAAAACACAAATAGACTCTGGCCGGAAGACCAGAGCTGACGGGATATTTTAGGGAGGCTTAGTAACTCTACTCTATAGGGGGAAGTATATTCTAAGCTCATGGAAGATTCCATCAAACCGATACGAAGGTGATCACTTCAACCACTGATCGAACCAGGAAAATGCGTCTTCTTGCATGTCCACATTAAACTCATGCGGATTGTTTTGACACTCCCACGCCTAAAGGCGCAAGCCTCATTCCTACTGGCATGAGGTGGGATTCTTAGGTACTAAACTGTACGCAGTCCATTTCTGTTTTGTACTAGCCCTAAGCTAAGGGTATGCCATTACCCCATCCTAGACCAGACCGTATAGGTGTCTAGGCTGATTGACTGTTACCATCAATCACAGGTGCAAAAATAATATTCCATGCACCGACTAAATCGCGGTGTTCTCTAGCACCGCAGTTCGAACAAGTATACCTACGATCTAACGCATGATTGTGGTGCCCGCATTGAGGGCATCGTTGACTCGTGTATGCTGGGCTTACATTTTCTACTTTGATACCCGCTACATTTGCTTTGTACTTGATGTATTGTGCTAAACGGTAGAAAGACCAGTTACTTAGAGAATGATTGTTTTTACGACTTTTTCTTGTCTGTTGCCGAATGCCCGACAACTGTTCAAGTCGGATCACACCGACATTGTGTTTCATTGCGAAATCAATGATTTCACGGCTGATTTTATGGTCTTGGTCTTTCATCCATCGTTGCTCTTTATCATGAGACTTTTTAATCGCATTTTGCTTTTTGGCTTTACCTAACTCTTTGCGACGAGCATTATGGTATCGGCGAACGTACTTGTTCATGCGTCCATTTCCGACAAATTTCACTTCATGCTCATCGGTGACACAGACAGCAGGCACTTTGATACCTAAGTCTACACCCATGACTTTCGTTGAAGGGGTAAGTTCGGTTGGAACTTCCAGCGCAATTTGAGCTATCCATTTGTTGCCTTTGCATGTGATTCTCAGCGTACCGACTTTAGTTGCGATGGCTAACAGATTAAGGTCTCGTTGTTCAATGAGTGCTTTCATACTTAACTTCTTCGAGCGTCCGTCAATCACAAAAGGCATACAGATACTTGTTGGCGTGACCGTGAAATTTTGGTTATTCCAAATGATCACTGGCTTTTTCAAGACGGGTACGATTTGAAATTTTGTTTTCTTTGCTCTTTTGAACACACTCTTGGCATCACGGATCGCTTGATTCTTCACCGCACTATTCAGTGAAACTGCAACGTCTTTAGACGTTTTCTTGGTTGTCTTTTGTTCGGCAACCATTTCAGAAACGAGAAAATTCACGGTTTCAATGTAGCGCAATGACGAACTTTTCAAAAGCTCAGTTTCTTTCTTTGTCGGAAGTAGCTTAATCTTGATTGTCAAGGATTGCGCCATGAGTTCTCACCTCGTTCTCTGATTTTCAACATATCGTTTTATGGTTTGTAAAGATACATCTCCAGCGGTGGATACGAAATAACTACGAGTCCATAAACTTGGTAAAGCGCTTAGAAAGTCGAACTCATCACGTAGTATTCTTGACGTGCCTCCTTTCACTTTCGCCATGATGTCCGCAGGACTGTAGGTTGGAGGGACATTTAGGAATAAGTAGCAGTGGTCTTTGTCCGTTTCCATTGCAACAATCTTAAAGTCGTGTTCCTTACAGATTTGACGGACTAGCTCTTTAAAGCGTTCGTCAACGGCTTGATTGCGGAATATCTTCCTACGGTATCTAGGACAAAACACAAAATGATAGTTGAGTAGACTTACGGTTGTTTTGGTTCTTCTATATTCTTCCATGATTTCAGTATAACACATTTATTGTATGTATGGTATTTAAACATACGCAAACAAACAAAAAAGAAAAGGAGCTAGATAGAGTCGTACATGTACGTACCTAAAGGTACGCCCCAGTCCGAAGTCGCTATCATCCCACCCCTTAAGGAGTGGGCTTTCTCGCTCCTGAAATCTGTAAAATTTACTTTAAATTTTTCCGAATGTCCTAATATAGGATAAACTTTTTCGAGCTGGGAGTTGGCCTTATACATTCCATCCGGATGAAATAAGTGGTCTTGGGAGCACTGCTGAATAAATAAAGGATTGGGTGCGGTAAGGCTTACTACGTCCGGCAAATCCAAGAAGGAGGTTAAATTGGGAATATAAATCATATAAGTATGGTCCCTTAAGCGATTCCACTGCAAGGAATCATAGGAGGTCATCCAGCCAGCAACCACCGTACAGCTTATTCTTGAATCAAGCGCCGCCCTGAAACCTCCGATGGAAAGACCGCAGCAGCCGATTCTTTCGATGTCTACTTCTTTTCTGGTGTATAAATAATCGACGCATGCTCTGTCATCATCAAACAATATTCCTGGCCATGTTGTTCCGGAAATAAAGATATGTTTTACGAGCAGAGATTCGAAGTAACCGCAAATTCTATTGTACGCATGAATATATTCTTCCGTGCCCGGCGTCAAGCCACTCAACTTGTATGGGCAACTTTCCAGCGTTTCATCCGTTAAATGATTGATGTCAAGTTTTCTCGATCCAAAGTAGAAGGCATCGATACTGAGTACAATATAACCTTTTTTGACCATTTCATTTGCCCAAGAACGACCGCCGTAATATGTTTTTTTAAAGTTTTTCAATAGATCTGACTCTTCTTCTTGAGCAATTATTTTTTCTTTTCCCAGGTAATAAAATCCCCCATGGTCATGGATTCCGATAATTGCCGGGAATGTCTTTCCGTTCGCTTTAGGAATTAGCAGGGTTCCTTTCACCCTTACGTTTTTTGCCGTATTGAATTCAATCTCTTCCTGGAAGAAATCATTTTTTTCAATTACGCCCAATACTTTGGCGTCCAATGGCGCCGGCTCGGGATCATAATTCAGAAGCTCAAATATTTGCGCTTTGGCCGTCGTTTTCCATTGTTCGAAGTCAGCCCGTGAATTGGCCAACCAAGAAAGTTTCTTTATCTTCTTTTCGCTGTATGTTGTCAGAAACGCATAAAAATTGCTTATATCATTTTTCAATTCATCCATTATTTTCGTTAGCTCCTTCGTCGCCCGATACCCGCTTAATCTGACAAAAGGACAATTAGCTGGATTGCTTCAATCGAAAAAGAGGACCGGATGATCTGCTGATGCTCCTTACCTAGCCTAGGAATTTCTTCCGGTACTCCTGCGGCACCATGCCGACGATCTTCTTGAACGACTGCGTAAAATAAGAGAAATTCGCATAGCCGACGGCCTCCGAAACATTCACGATTTTCAGCTGCGTCTCTACCAGAAGTTTCTTAGCCTTATTCATGCGCTCCGCCGCAATGTAATCCGATAGTGTTATGCCCGTCTCCTTTTTGAAAAGGCGTGACAGATAGGCTGGGTTGAGGTACATGAACGCGGCGATGTCCTCTCGAGTACAGGGACCGTCCAAATGCTCCCGGACATACGCTTTGATCTTTCGGATCAACGCGGAGGAAGAGGCGCCGTACCGCTCCAGATAATCGATGCCTTCACCCGCCACGCGCAGCGCCCAGCCCTTCCATTGCTGTCTCCCTGCCGGAGGCCGCATCCCGGATCCGAACACATCGGACATGGCCAGACCCTTGCGGTGGAAGAGGGAATGAAAGCGCTCTATTAATAAAAGAGACCCGATTGTTGAAATAGTGACTTGTTCAGTCAGCTTCGCAAATGAAAAATCTTCATAAAACAAAGCCCCAAGCAGCAGCGCTGCCCAGGGCTTTGTTCACATATCAGAAAGTATAAACTTCCGGGGTCCCCGCAAAGTAATCGGAATAAGCTTCAAAGGCTACACGTCACTTTGTGGGGTTATTTCAAACACTATTCGGTTATTTTACTCGGCGGTCAGGGTCTTGCCATGGCGCATGTCGGTTTTGTCATTAGTAGCGCCGGCTTCCGGAGCCTGATTCGAGGAACGAAGCGGCAGTTCCTTAAGGAAGAATACCAATACCAGCGCCACAACAAGTACCAGCGTGCCTGTCAGGAACACCGTTGAGAGCGTAGACCCAAGCGCGTCGCGGATACTGTCGATCATCTGCATGAACAAAGTTTTCGCCTCCGGCGGCAGGCTTTCTGCGGTCTTGTCGACCAGCGGCTTGTTCATAAGTGCCTGCGGATTGGCAAACGAAAGCATGTTTTGCGCCATCTTCGGGTCCAGCTTACTGAAATCCGGAGCGCCGGATGACTGCAAAGCTTCTTTCAGGTTTTTGGTCAGGCTGTTGGACATGACCGTGCCCATGACCGCAATTCCGATCGTGCCTCCAAGGTTGCGGAACAACTGCGAGGATGCCGTCACGACGCCAAGCTCTTTATGCGAAACCGCATTTTGCGTTGCCAGGGAAAATACAGGCATCCCGAGACCGAGTCCAAGGCCAAACACAATTAGACTGATAATGGTTAATGTCAGGTTGTTCATGAAGATCATGATCGTCATTCCGATAATCATCACCGGCATCCCGATGAGGGCATAACGTTTGTATTTGCCTGTTTTGGCGATCCATTGTCCGGTAATCGCGCTCATGATCACCATGCATATGGACATTGGCAGGGTCACATACCCCGCATAGGTCGGGGAAATCGCGAGCACGCCTTGAACATAAAACGAAATGTAAATCATGGCTCCCATCAAGCCAAAGTTCATAATAAAACCGATGATATTCGAAATGGTCACGACGCTATTTTTAAATAAATGCAGCGGCAGCACCGGTTCTTTCACTTGCGTTTCGACAAAAATAAAGATGAGTGCCGATACGATGGAAGCCGCGATCAAACCAAGAATTTGCCACGATCCCCATGGATATTCCGTTCCTGCCCAAGAGAAGGCAAGCAGCAGCGGAACGATCGTCGTCGTCAGGAAAAGCGAACCCAAGTAATCGATGCTTTGCCCTTTCTTACGGTCCACTTTTGGAAATAACATCATGATCATGATAAAAGCAACGATACCCAAAGGAAGGAAAATCCAGAACAGCCAATGCCAATCTATGTGGTCGACCAAATATCCGCCAAGTGTCGGCCCAAGAATGCTGGAAAATCCGAACACGGCTGTCATAAGGCCCATCCATTTGCCCCGTTCACGCGGAGGGAACAAGTCGCCAACGGCCGTGAAAGCAGTCGATTGGATAATCCCCGCGCCGATCCCTTGAATCCCGCGGTAAAAAATAAACTGATAAACATCTGTAGATGTACCCGTTAAAAAAGCTCCCAGCATGAAAACTAATATACCTACAAGCAAAAAAGGTTTGCGGCCAAACATGTCTGACAGCTTGCCGACCAATATGGTTGCAATGGTGGATGTCAGCAAATAAATGTTGATCGTCCAGGTATAATAATCCATACCATCAAGGATCGCAATAATACGCGGCATCGCCGTGCTGGTAATTGTCTGGTTGATCGCGGCAAAAAACATCGCCGCCATGACTGCGATCATGATCGTTATTTTGCGCTTAAGCGTTAAATGCTCCATCTTCTATCCCTTCACCTCTAACATTCAGTATGATCTATATTTAAAAGCATCGAAGAGAAAATTCTTCTCAGATGCTGTATATCTTCTTCCGACAATCCTCCGAGAAACAATTGAATGACTTCCTTCTGGTCTTCGGTCATTTTGTCAATGATATCAAGGCCCTTTTCAGTGAGCTTGGTATAAACCACCCTGCGGTCCGTTTCCGCCCGTTCGCGCTGCACATAACCTAAATCAATCAATTTATCCGTAAGAATGGTAATGGCCGGGGATGTTAAAGAAAGGGCTTCGGCAAGATCCGAAACTTTCTGGGGACCTTGCTTTTTCAGAATAAAAAGCACCTGAAACTGCGGAAACGTGAGATCGTATCCCTTTGTGATCTTATTCCATTCCTGCGACATGTTTTTCAATATTGAACGGAACATGGCTGTTACCTCAAACAGCTGTTCACTTTTACGCAAAATAAAAACCCCCTTGAATTGATCCTATTGATTATTATATTGCAAAATAAATTAATTATTATTTAATTGATAAGTTCATAATATATAAGTACTTAATCATTAAACACTTAAGTAATTTTAATCTGTTTTTTTGCTTAATGTCAAACGGATAATTTTCTGAATCCTCGCCTTTTTGCAAAAGAAAAAACCTTGAGGGTTCCCACAAGGCAAACGAAGGCGCTTTCGGTTTTCTTTCCAAACATGTCCCAATCGGTTCGATTTTCTGCAGATTGGTTTTCAAGCGTTAAGCATATTAAGCCTCCAGACTCAAAAAAATGCCGGCAGCATCCTAATCAAGCAGGTTTGCTACCGACATTTTCGTATGTCAGGATTCTTTCAAAAATTCGATTCCAGACGCTCACGGGACATAATATAACGGACACAGCGGCAGAGGGTAATTTCAACGATTTTCAATTCTAACAGACACAGCTGCTACTATTTTAGTGAAAATATCCCTTTTGCCGACTGTCCGCAGCAATTAAGCGCTGTAGCGACCGTTAGAATTTGAATAAGGCTGTTTTTACGAATTAGCGTCCATGGCGTCCGTTAAGTGTGGCTAATTGGCGCAAAGGGTTGCTCGGTATTGGGTCGGTGACATTAGAAATGGATTCTTGAAAGTCGCTTATTGGATTTTTGCAGAAGAGGATAACTTCTTATGCGCTGCTCCCGGTTTCGATACCACTCTTAATCTTCCAGCCGCCGATTTTTTGCTGTTCTTGCCACAATGTATGATATAGACCTCTCTGAGCCATAAGGTCGTCGTGTTTGCCTGCTTCAGAAATTCCCCCTTGATCCACGACCAGAATTTGATCCGCTCCCTGGATCGTTTTCAGACGGTGGGCAATGATGATGACCGTTTTGCTGCACGCCAGCTTGCTGATTGCCCGCTGCAGATACACTTCGTTTTCCGGATCAAGCGAAGCGGTCGCCTCATCAAGAATAATAACCGGAGCATCCTTAAGGATCGCGCGCGCAATGGAAATCCGTTGTTTTTCACCTCCCGAAAGCGCGGCTCCTCCCTCTCCTGCGATCGTGTCGTAACCTTGCGGCAAGTTGGCGATAAAATCGTGGCAATGCGCCGCTTTGGCTGCTTCGATCACCTCTTCCATCGAGGCTTCCGGTTTTCCCTTGCGTATATTCGCCGCGATGGATTCATTAAACAGATACGGCTGCTGCTGCACCGTACTGATCATCCCCAGCAGTTCATCGCTGCGCATATCCCTCACATCGACGCCGCCGATTTTCACTGTCCCGGCCGATACGTCCCAGAACCGCGAGATCAACCCGGCGATCGTTGACTTGCCTGCTCCCGAGGGTCCCACCAATGCGACCAAATGATGCTCCGGAACGCGAAAAGATACATCATGCAGGATTCTTTTATCGCCATAGGAAAATTGAACGCCCTCCAGTTCGATGTCAAAGGCGGCAGGCAGACGCGGATGCTCGGGTTCCGGCAGTTCCGGTTCGGCGAACAACTCGCGGATACGTTCTCCTGCGGAAGCCATGTACCGCATCTGTGTCAAAGCCGTGCCCGCCGACCGCAAAGGCTGGTAAAACTTCATGCTTACGACAAGAAAAATCAGAAATACGGACGTGTCGATAACCGCCCCTTCGACAAGATAAACGCCGATCAACAGCAAAAGTACGAACCCCAGCTCCAGAATCATCGAGAAAATCATAACGACGGGTGAAGTAACCACTTCAACGCGAATGCTGTCATCCCTGAGACGCGCCATGGCCTCATCCAACCGGGTAAACCGTTGGCCTGTCTGATTATGTGCCTTGATGAGCCGGATCGTCTGCACATACTCCAGCAGCCGCGAATTGACGGCGGCCGCGGCTTCCTGGCGCTTTCCGCTCTGTTTTCGCATCAGGTTTTGCGACCAGTACAAAACGGGAACCGCTAGCGGCACGGATACAAGGACGGCCAGAGTCAGCCTCCAGTCAACAAACAACAAAAACACCGCGCTGACGACCGGCAGGATGACCGAGCCGAGCACTTGATTGAAGAGATGGGTCAAGATCATTTCTGCTTCATCCACATTAGCCAATAGCGTATGGCTGATGTCTCCTTGATCACGCCGCGAAAAATAACCCATAGGCAGCTTTCGCAAATGTTCTCCAAGACGAAGCCGGACATCCTTCATGATGGAAGCGCCCGTGCTTTGGGCCTCGATCTGTCCCCGGCTGGCAAACAGCGCCTGCAATGCGAACAGCGCGATCAAGCATGCCGACCATATCAATATATCCCTGCCCGTCACTTCGCGATGAAATAATGAAGCCAAAACAAAAAATAAAAGGCCCGCAGGCGCGGCATTTGCGATCATTTCCAAAACGGTATACCATGCAGCCCGTGACAACAGCCTGCCAGACTGACCTGTAATCATCTGGATCATGTTAAACATACCTTGCCTCCTTCCCCGGTCAACGACCATTCGCCTGCTTCCCGATGAGCCTGCCACATGTTTGAATAAAGCGAACAATGCTCGAGCAGCTCCGCATGGGTTCCCGCTCCGACGATATGCCCGTTGTCGAACACAACGATATGATCCGCGTCGGCAATGGTCGAGAGCCGGTGAGCGATAACCACGACGGTTTTTCCTTGCAGCAGACGGCTTAAGGCTTCCTGGATCTTCGATTCATTCTCCGCATCGGCAAACGCAAACGCTTCGTCGAGAATAAGCACCGGAGCATTCTTCAAAATGGCGCGGGCAATGGCCAGCCGCTGCCGTTCCCCGCCGCTTAATGAGATGCCTCCCTCTCCGATCAGCGTATCATAGCCGTCCGGGAGCGTGCTGATGAACTCATGGGCCTGAGCGGCTTTTGCAGCGTGGATCAGCTCGCCAAGCTCCGCGTCGGGTTTACCCATACGCAGATTTGCAAAAACCGTGTCGCTGATGACAGGTACATCCTGAAATACAAAAGACACCATATCCATCAGACGCTCCGGTGCATAAGAACGAATATCCTTTCCCCCAAGCCTGATCTCTCCATGGGATGGATCATAGAAACGCGCGATCAATTGAGCGGCAGTCGATTTGCCTGCGCCCGAAGGTCCAACAAAAGCCGTAACCTTTCCATGTTCGGCCTTAACCTGGACGCCTTTCAGCACTTCGCGGCTGCCATAGGAAAAACGAACCTGCCGAAAGTCGATGTCATACCGCTCCGGACGCCGAAAACCAGCTTCATCAGCCTTCTGTTCTTCCTCTGCCAGCACAGCCTCGATGCGGCGAACACTTTCCAGGTTGTTCTGCATCATGTGGCTGAGGGTGGAAATCTGGCGGAGCGGCGTCGTCAGACCCACACCCAGCAGGAGAAAGAGCAGCAGAACGGGAAGCGTCACCGCCTGACGTTCGTACATCCAAAGTCCGGCCGGCAGAATAAATAGCAATCCCGATTCCAGCAGCAGCAAATAAAGCACATAGAGCGGCGTATTTTTGCGTGCTATATGCGTCCACAAACTTGCATAATTTTCAACGGAGTCATGGTAGCGGGCAAAGGAATGCACAGTTTGGTTAAATGATTTAATGACAGGCATCGCGTGCACGAATTCGACGATTGCCCCGTTCATAGTTTCCGATAGATCATGCATTTTTTTCATATCATCGCTCCGTTTCCCCCGAGCCGCCATCAGCAGCTGTACGGCAAATGCCGCAGGTACCGGAAGTAAAGCCGCAATTGCCAGCCGCCAATCTACCGTAAACAGATAGATCGCCGTTATTATGGGCGTTACGACCGATGCAGTAAGGTCGGGAAGATGATGCGCAATAAAAGACTCGATACGCTCAACGTCATCGGAAATCACTTTCTTAAGGCGCCCGGAATGCTGCTCGCCGAAAAAGCCAAGCGGCAGCTTGCCCAACTTATCGATCAGCCGGACTCGTAAATCATACAGGACACGAAAGGCAGCGGCGTGCGCCAGCATCGAAGAAATACCCATCAGAGCAAACCTGAACAAAACGGCGATTAGAGCAATTAATATGAGCCTTCCTATCGCTGCGGCATCAATGGAATCTGCAAGAACGAGCTCCGCGATCCTGTAAACCACCACAAACGGAATCAAGGCGCATAAGGAACTAACGGCAGAACATACGCATGATAACAGCAGCCTAATACGCTCAGTTCCAGCCAACCGCAGCAAAAATGCCAGTGCATTGGACATGATCTATTTCACGTCTCCTTTGTCATTTATCATTGTCGTTTCATTTTCTCTTGGGAGGCCGACCAGCCAGCAAGGATTCATCCTAAATGAGAACTATTATCAACTAATTAATGATACAACGTACTTTACCGCCCCTGCTACCTCTGGACGGAGAAGTTTGCTGGTTAGCGGGAGTATCGGCCAATAAAATAACCCCACAAAGTGGAGCACATGCTTCGATGCTTATCCCAAATACTTTGTTGGGACCACAAAAAAACGTATAAATTCTATCATGTTAAAAAAGCTGCTCCGAAAAGAGCAGCCTCATTAAATCTCTTCCATCATATATCATTGTTCCAAGGAAATGCCCGCAGCAGCATGTTTAAGGAGCTGTCCGGGGTTGATTCCGTATTTTTCACGGAACACCTCCGAGAAATAGCTTGAATTGGAATAACCGATCGCGCAGGAGGTTTCATTCACATTCAGGTGCCCCTGCTGCAGCAAAGCCAATGCCTTCTCAAGCCGTTTATCGCGCAAATAACCGAATACCGTAGTTCCGTACATTTCCTTGAATCCGACCTTCAGCTTGAAATCGTTCATCCCGATTAGGCGGGACAGCTCCATCAAGGATGGCGGATCGACCATACGCTCGATCATGATATCCCTTGCCTCCCGGATTTTTTGCATGTCGCTTTTGGACAACCTGGTTGATCCCGCTGCATCCTCCGTCAAAAAAGACCGGAAGCCTTTGGACAGCAAATCCAAAACGCTACATTCCATCTCCAGGTTGTTCATACCCTTATTGCGGATAGGCTTTAGCAGCCGCTGCAGCGTAATCAACGCTGCCGGATCTGTTTTTTCCTGAAAAAGACGGAACGGCCTCTGACCCAATATACCGCAAAAATCAACGGATCTCCCGCCACCCGCATTTTCCATGAAGTGATGGAAGGTCGGAACGGGAATGCCCACACCCACCATGACATACGGCTCATTTCCGCTAAACTCAAATCTGGCCCCTACTTCGTTTATTAATTGCAGCGTGCAGCTTCCCGGACCGAATTGATGCTGTACCCCATCGATGGTGAGCTCCCTTTTTCCCTGCAGACAATAGTTCAGCTCAACCATTGGCGTTTCCGTAATCAGGGGCAAACTGCAATCTTGATGAAACGTGACCTCCGACACAACCACGTCAATATCAAAACGCGGGACAAAACGCCGGATGAGCCCCGTCCCCATCTGTGGGCACAGTTTCATTTGTTCGGTTCGGTCCTCATTTTGCCGCGACAGCTTAAGCCCATCGAAAAATAAATTAAAGTTATGATGAAAATCGATTTCTGTCATATCATGTTCACCCCGATTTCTGTATTCAACATTGATAACGATTCTCGTTATTATAACGAATTCAGGTTCTTTTGCCCATCCTTCCTTTCAATCTATCGGAATGGCAGCCGGGAAAGTAGATGAATCCGCGTAAAAATTGTAAAATAAAAGGGTTCATTCGCAGCTCACAGCCTACCACCATTTTTCTAGAAGAGATATACCTGGTCATAAATTTCAAAGATTGAAATCTAAGGAGATAACAATGTCGAAGACGGAAAATAATACAAATCTATTTAACCGCGCCGAACTGCGGGCCGACTGTGAACGTTGCTTTGGGCTTTGCTGCGTTGCCCTCCCCTACTCGGCTTCGGCTGATTTTGCATTTGATAAGGACGGCGGACAACCCTGCAAGCATTTGAAACCGGATTTTCGCTGCGGTGTTCACGACAGCCTCAGAGGCAGGGGCATGCGCGGATGTACCGTATATGACTGCTTTGGAGCGGGGCAAAAGGTTTCGCAAGTGACTTACGGCGGACGAGACTGGCGGCAGGATCCGGACAATGCGCGCCAAATGTTCGATGTATTTCCGATCATGTGGCAGCTGCATGAACTGCTCTGGTATTTAACCGAAGCAAGATCATTGGAGCCCGCCCATCCCATACATGATGAACTTCAAACCGCGCTTGAAGAAACCATTCGTCTTACCCGCCTGGACCCCGAGTCTATCTTCGGAGTGGATATGTGGACCTATCGCGCAAATGTGAATGTTTTGCTTCTTAAGACAAGCGAACTTGTGAGGGAAAACGGACGTCGCAAGCGGAAGGGGCAAACGGGGCGAAAAAACATTCCTGACCGTGGGGCGGATCTGATCGGAGCCAAACTAAAAGGGGCGGATCTCCGTTACCAAAGTTTGCGCGGAGCTTATCTTATCGCGGCAGACCTCCGGGGGGCCGACTTAAGGGGTGCTGATTTGATTGGAGCCGATATGCGTGATGCTGATCTAAGCGGAGCCGATCTGACAGGCAGCCTATTTTTGAGCCAAGCCCAGATCAATGCAGCGAAAGGCAATGCGGCCACTAAGCTCCCCTCTTCTCTTGTCCGTCCGTTGCATTGGCCGGCATAAAACAAAATAAGCTCCTCCTACCAGTCGTTGTATATTCATGCTGAACTCGGCGCGCGGTGTGGCGTTGCATGACGGAGGTCCACCACATGCGGCCATCCAAAATGAAACATATCCCGAGTTTGACTTGATCTTACCCCTCCTTTGCACACTTGTCTGCTCATTTACCGACCATGTGCTTGCATTTTGACGACCAGTTATCCGCCAATGGCACCTTAGAAACTTTTCATCGTTGTGTATGCAAAAAAGCGGAGGAGCCGCCAACGAATATGGCGCTTCCGATCCGCTTCCTCAAGACGGCGGTAAAATCCGCCTTCTCCGCTTGTTTACGATTCAAACTCATGCAATTCTATATGCATAAAATTCTCTGCTTCATTCCAGGAAACGCTGAATCCTTTGCCCTTGGAACAAAAAATGGAGGCGGATGTGTATTCAGGGTCTGCGTCTTTGTTGTAATTTTTGGCAGCGATCACATCCTGGCTGCTGCTGCACGGCCGATACCCGCCCAGTCGCAGCGATATTGCCCCCTTGCCTTTCGTAAACGCGGCGAGCTCAGCCGCATAATCCATAAACGTCGCGACCGGAGCTTGCCCTATAAGTATGGCCGCTCCCTCATGGATTTCCGGAGGTTCGAAGCTGCCCTGAGCCTGCTGAATATCCGACATCACTCTGCCGATCAAATCAGCCGCTACCTTCAGTTTGAATTCGTAGTACGGCTCCAGCAAAATGTTATCAGCCTTTTCAAGGCCTTGCCTCAGCGCGCGCAGCGACGCTTCCCTGAAGTCACCGCCGCTTGTATGTTTGTTATGGGAGCGGCCGGTCAGAAGCGTTACCACGATGTCGGTCAATGTGGATCCGGTCAACAAACCGCGATGTTCCTTTTCCGTGATATGTTGTCCGATCAAGTTCTGAAAACCGGTGCTCAGTTCGTCGGGATGGCATTCGTTTACGAAGGTCACGCCGCTGCCGGCGGGGCCTGGCCCAATTTTCAAATGAACCTCGGCATAATGGCCAAGCGGCTCAAAGTGCCCGTATCCGACCACTTCGCTTCCCACCGTTTCCTTGTATAAAATCTCCGGTTTCCCGAAAGCAATCCGCAGATGAAAACGGTCAAACATCACCTGTCCAAGCACTTCGAGCTGTATAACCCCCATGACCTGAATATGGAGTTCTTGCAGCGCTTCATCCCACCGGACGCCAAGCGACGGGTCCTCCGCGTCCAGCATTTGAAAGCAGCGGAGCACTTCACGAACCGGTACGGACGGGTCGAACAGCACCTTCGATTTCAAAGCGGGCACCAGCTCGTAAGGCATCCGTTCCTGCAGCGCCCCCAGACCGGCGCCCGCCGGAGCCGCAGATAATCCGGTCACTGCAACCAATTGTCCGGCAATTGCTTCGTCAACCGTGACATATTTCTCCCCGTTATACACGCGGATTGAAGTTATCTTCTCCTGCAGTTGTTCTCCCTTTCCGCTCGCATATGTCAATTCGTCTCTAACATTCAGTTTCCCCTGCAAAAGCTTCAAATGGGTCAGCCGCACACCCTGGGCATCGTGTCGGATTTTGAATACACGTGCGGCAAATACCCCTCTTTCATCGTATGCGGTTGTCGTCAGAAACTCCAGATTGGCCAAAAATTCGGTAATGCCCACATCCTGCAAGCCCGAACCGCACATGACAGGAAAGAAGCGGCGCTGCTGCACCAAAGAGACGATGTTTTTCGCAATGAAAGGCAAATCAGCCTGTCCTTCCAAATAAGCATTCAGCAGACTATCGTCGCGTTCAGCGGCAAACTCGGCCGTTTCCTCGCCGATCCCGTCCATCAAAGATCCAGTAATAAGTAAAGCATCCTTAGTCAGCTGCTGATGAATCTGGGTGAGTACGGCTGAAGCGTCGGCCCCTTCACGGTCCATTTTATTGATAAAAAACAAAACGGGTATTTGGTATTTCTCCAGCAGCTGCCACACCGTCTCGGTATGCCCTTCGACTCCTTCAACACTGCTGATGATGATGACAGCATAATCCATCGCCTGCACGGCACGCTCCATCTCCGCAGAGAAATCCACATGCCCCGGGGTATCGATCAAATAATAGCTGGAGTCTCCGTAAGACATTACCGCTTGATCCGCAAAAATCGTGATGCCTCGTTTCTTTTCCAGCTCATGGCTATCCAGGAAAGCATCCTGATGATCGACTCTTCCCCGGCTTCGAATGCTGTTCGTATGATAAAGCAGCTGCTCGGCGAATGTCGTTTTTCCGGCATCCACATGAGCAAGCAGCCCTATGGTTTTCTTAATGCCCCCCATGAAGTTATCACATCCGTTAGTTATGAATTCTTGATTCCATTCCTTCATGAGTATATCAGAAAAGTTTGTTGATATATTGCCGTTGTCATGATTTCTTTTTCCATGAATCCTTTAACGAAACGATCCGGTTGAATACCCCTTTGGCTCCGTCCGAATGTTTGGAATCCAGGCAAAAATAACCGTGTCTGATGAATTGATAGGTCGTCCCAAGAATTGCATCTTGCAGAATCGGCTCCAATATGGCCCGCTCCAACTTGATCCGTGAATCCGGATTTACGATGGCATCCCAATCATTCTCCGATTCCATAATCGAAGCATCTTCTTTTAACAGTTTGTCGTACAAATGGATCTCTGCGGGAATTCCGTGTCTGGCCGACACCCAATGAATGGTGGATTTCACCTTTCTCGCATTGAATCCCGTGCCGCTTTTGGTTTGCGGATCGTATGTGCAATGCAGCTCGGTCGTTTTTCCCGTTATCGGGTCTTTCACCACATGTTCGCATTTCAGGAAGTAAGCGCCCTTCAGCCTAACCTCCTTGCCTGGCGACAAACGGTGAAAACCCGGAACCGGATTCTCCATAAAATCTTCCCTTTCAATAAACAGCTCTCTGGAAAAAGGCACCTCCCTGCTTCCTAGCGTATCGTTATTTTCGTTATTTTTAAGGCTTAGCATTTCGGTTTGGTCCTCCGGATAATTTGTAATAATCACCTTTAGCGGGTCCAGTACAGCCATAACGTTGACGGCCTTTTCCTTCAAATCCTGCCGAATGCAATGATCCAGCATCGCAGAGTCCATCATGCAGTTTTGCCTGAACACACCGATCTCTTCCAAAAAACTTCGTATGCTTTCAGGGGTTACGCCCCTGCGTCTCAATCCTTTTATCGTCGGCAGCCTGGGATCATCCCAACCATCCACATACCCGCCTTCAACCAATTCACGCAAATATCTTTTGCTTGTCACGAAACCGGATATGCTTAGCCGCCCGAATTCTCTTTGCTTCGGAGGTTCTGAAACCCCAAGCTCACTCAGCACCCATTCATACAGCGGACGATGGCCAATGAATTCCGCGGAGCAAAGCGAATGTGTAATGCCTTCGATCCAGTCCTGAATCGGATGGGCAAAATCATACATCGGATAAATACACCATTCGCTTCCGGTGCGGTAATGTTCGGCATGGATAATCCGGTACAACACCGGGTCACGCAAATTCATGTTCGGTGATGACATGTCGATCTTGGCGCGCAGAACCTTAGAGGATGAAGGGAAGATGCCTTCTCTCATTTGCGCGAACAAGTTCAGATTCTCTTGTACGGTCCTGCTCCGGAAAGGGCTCTCCTTGCCCGCTTCGGTTAATGTCCCCCTGTATTCCGTCATTTGTTCGGGAGTCAGATCGCATACATACGCTTTTCCTTTGCGGATCAGCTTCACGGCGGCTTCATAATATTGCTCCGAATAATCCGAGCCAAAATAAACGGGCGGCTTAAATCCCAGCCATTCCACGTCCTCGCGGATCGCTTCCACGTATTTCAAGTCTTCTTTTAAAGGATTCGTGTCATCAAAACGCAGATTGAATGTTCCGTTATACTTTCGTGCTATCGAATTATTGATGTAGATCGCATAAGCGCTTCCGATGTGCAGATAACCATTGGGTTCCGGCGGAAACCGCGTAGCGACAGGCCTGTTATATACGCCATTTTTGACGTCATCCTCAACCACTTTCGTTAAAAAATCAAGAGCCTTTTCCTTCTCCTCTTCCAAATACATGCTTGATCTCCTCCTTCATTTAAATAAGTGCTCCAAAAAACAAAAAAATCCCGCCTCCAAGACCGAAGTCTTGGGGACGAGATTTGGTTCGCGGTGCCACCCCTATTCGCGGATATATCGCTATATTCCGCCTCTTCGGGTACGGCAGTCGCGCTCGGATCGCTCATACCCTAGCTCTGTAACAGGAGCTCCTGTCGCACCATCCCTATAAGCGGTAGTCCAAAAATTCCGCTTTTAATCAGGAAGCGTGTTCGACATTGAACACGCACTTTAAGTTCCGATGCGCCGCTCAGAGGCTTGGTTCAATGAACATGCTCCCGCTCCTTTTCAGCTGCCGGAGCTCTCTGGCGGGGAGTATGATTTCATCTACTCTTCTCTTCAAAGCGTTTACTGTTTGGTAAATATTATCATCAACCATTCCAATTGTAAACCAAGATTATTTTTCCATGGTACCTATTTGCCATCCAGACAGCAACTCCTGTTTAATGCTCCCCTTCCTCGTCATGCACCGTTTGTGTTTCAAATAAATGTCCTTCATGATAATTTACATCCAGCCGAAGATTGTTCGCGAGCGTCCGGCTGATTTCCCCGTTTTCGAACATGATTTGTATTTCATTCCGTTCCGCCTGGATCGCTTTCAGTTCAATCTCCCTGCGTTCAGCGCTCATTTGATCCGCTGCCGGATTTCGATAGCTACCGCTTTGCAGCTGCAGTTCCAACCCGCGGTAATCCGCTAGAATCGCCTGGATCGTATCTTTGTTGTCAGTCGTTTCCAAGCTTTTGACCTGACGGATCGCGGCACGGATCGCTTCCAGCTTAAGCTCTCTATATACGCCCCATTGCGGATGGGAGATATCGATTTTTTTAGCCTTCTTTTTGGATTTCCGCAGCAGCCGCTGCAGTGCCTCCCAACCGAAAACCAACAGCTTCGTCCATTTGTGTTTTGTTGTCAGCAGCATTTCCACTTTGCTGATCGAGCTTAGGAACTTGTCCGCCAGTTTAGGGGAGATGCGTTCCTCCCGTACCCATTTTTCCGCTATTTGCTGTTCGGCTTTTAGAGCTTCCAAGCGGATGTCCACAGCTTCTTTCAATGCATTGCCCATCTCAGCCTTGTTTTTTAGCTTCGCCATTTGCAGCCTGCGGGTGTATGAAGAGATCAGCCTCATCCCTTCCTGGCTGTTCTTGTCATTCATTTCTTCCCGAACCGCATTTAAGCCGGCTTCAAGCACTCTGATACGGGCGTTTCTTTCATTTTCGGCCAATTCCTCGGGATCTGCTTTGGCTTCGCGCGTGAGGATCGGCAGCAGAACACTCGCAATGACCAAGGTTAACAATATTACCCCTGAACAAATGCAGAGAATCAGACTCCTTTCCGGAAACGGACTGTTGTCGGCAAGCGTCATCGGAATGGAAAAAGCAGCGGCGAGCGTTAACGCCCCGCGTACGCCGGACAAAGCCGTTAGAAGCGCTGAGCGGAAATGCCGGTTGGCCGCCCAGACCCATACGAAACGAAGCAGGATCAACACCGCCGTGATGATGAGAACATATCCGATTACCTGCCCGTTATTATATGCGGGGTCCTTCCAAACTTCCGAGATGACCCCCGGTATTTCAAGTCCGAGCAGAATAAAAACAAGTCCGTTCAGACAGAAAAGAATGACCGGCCAAGTGCTGGCTGAAACGATGTGCAGGCGCGCGGAGCCCCTTGTCATCCGATCACGCTCAATGGCATGCGTTACCCCGGCGGCCACAACCGCCAAAATGCCGGAAACGTGAAATTCTTCCGCGACCCAATAAATAATGAACGGCGTCAAAATGATGATCAGCATATGCAGCGTTACGTCTTCCATCCCGAGCCGCCGCAGCCGCAAACGCAACCCGATCGCCATGAAACCTAGCAGCGCCCCCACAACGATCCCGCCGATCGCAATAGCAATGAAACTGCCAATAGCCTTGGGCAATGAAAAATAGCCCGTTACCGTTGCGGCTATCGCAAAATTAAACGCCACCAGCCCGGAAGCATCATTCATCAAAGCTTCGCCTTCAAGCAGGCGCATGATTTTGCCGGGAAGCTTCACTCTCCCGGATAACGAACCGACCGCGACCGCATCCGTAGGCGAAAGAATAGCTGCGAGCGCAAAAGCCGCGGATAACGGAATAGCGGGAATCATCCAGTGAATGAAAGGGCCTGCGAGAAGGACGGTGGCGAAAACAAGGCCAAGAGCAAGTAGCAAAATACTGGAGCGAAGCTGCCATAACTCGTCTCGCGGCGTCATTTTACCGTCATTAAAAAGCAGCGGAGCAATGAACAGGAGCAGGAACAGCTCCGGATCCAGCGGAATATGATGCATTCCCGGCACATAGGTCATAGCCACGCCAAGTGCGATCTGAATGAGCGGAACCGGAATGACCGGCAAGAAATGATTAACGACATTGGATATGCCAATAAGGATCAACAAAACCAGAACCATAAGGAAAATTTCCATTTGCCACTCCGACTCCTTTTCGCAAATACGCTTGCATCATACTTCACTAAACGATTTGGACGAATTTATATTTATTTTGATCGATTTGGAGCCCGTTTATCACTAGGAATCGATAATTATTTACTAGTGATGTCATCCGGCCGCGTTGGCGTTGAAAACCGCTCTAATTTAGAGAATTCTTTAAGATTTGCAGAAAATATAAAAAACCGGCTCTAAAAGAGTCGGTTTGCGATCATGCGCCGCATGAACTTTTTTTCCGCAAAACAAATCAAAGATTCTTAGACTAAGGTGTCCTGCTTCTTATCCCGGCTTTTCTTCATCGCTCCAAACAAGGCAATAACCCCATACATCGGGATCACGAAGTAAAACACAAGAGTCAGATAAAATGCGCCGTTCGTATTCATATTCAGTCCAAACGCTGTAGCCAATCCAATCAGTAAAACGGCATTCATGGAATTAGCGATGAGTACTTCATGTTTTTTCCCAAAAATCAAAACACCGATTAATGCTGCGGTAAACAATATAAGAATCATCGTGGTCATGGATAACCCCTCCTCATTTTCCGATTATTGCTTTATCATACGCTCTAACTTCGAATCAATTCACAATTTAGACACATTTAGGTTATCTCAAAGATATCACATTTAAACAACATTGAAAAGGCTTACATGAAAATAATTTAAAATTTGATTCATTTATAACGACTCAATAAACGCCCGTGCAGCGAGCTAAGAAGCAATCGCTAAAGCTCTCAAAAGCTGCCTTCTACGAATGCTTAGCCTTTCTTCTTTTCCGCCAAGCTGCTGCCGCTAATAAGATGCAGGGAATGACAACCGCATGGGTAATGTCCCAATCCATCCAATATGGAATCAGATGCTTCAAATAATAAATGATATCCGGCGCGCCAAGCTGCGCCATCCCGAACAGCATGATCGCCGCGGGAAAATATAGCACTTTATGATTTCGGAGTCCCGTTAACTGGGCCACGCCCAAAACAAACGAATAATAGCAAATTACGGCTTTATAAAATGAAGACATCAGCCAAGCGATGGCAATCGTGGATTCAATCCGCTGCAGGAAATTGCCGATGTTGATTTTCTGCGCAAGCGTAAACGTGGGATATGTACTGCTGACCGTCAGATTGCTGCCGATCACAAGCCAGGAAACCAATACGATCAAACTCAATATCAATCCCCCTCCGGCTGCAGCAAGCAGAACGTCCCTCCGAAAATGAGGGCTGCGTTTGACAGATGAAATCACCATAAGAAAAATGATAAGCTCGGCAAAAGGGTAAATAGCGCTGAATAACGCTCCATGCAGCACGGGAACCGCTCCGTTTTCCAGAAAAGGCTTCAGGTAATGGCCATTGCTTTGCGGGAGAAGGAAACAAATAAATCCAATCACGAACAAAAGAAAAATAGGCAAAACAACTTCGCTGCTTCTGCCTATGGACTCCAAACCGGCTTGTGCCGCATAAACCATCAGCAGCAAAAAGAGCAGATATATGATAGGAATCGGCGTGTTCATGAAAATTTGCGATGACATAAAGTCCGCGACTTCCCGGATCACATAGGAACATAACATAAAAAAGAAAAACAAGTACCATAAACTCACAAACGTTCCCAACCACTTTCCCAAAACTAGCCTGCTGATTTCAATCAGCGTTTTGTCCGGGTAAAGAAAAGAAACGCGAAGCATTAGCCAAAGAACCAGGACTCCTGCCGGTACGCCGATTAATGAAGCCATCCAGGCATCCTGGCTCGCCATGAAGGATATCGCCGAAGGAAACAGCAATATCATATCTCCAACGCATGCCAAAAAGATCAAAACCGCAAATTGCCTGGTACTGATTCTGCCTTTCTCAAGCATCCTTCCGCCCTCCTTTATGTTCATTTCATTTCAAGGCATCACTTTTAAACCATTTTTTCCTTATCCAATACACAGCCCCAAAAATCAGAGGCACTACCGCCCCGTTAGTCAAATCCCAAAACATCCATGGCATCACCAGCGTTTTCAAATAATAGACTGCGTCCCCGCTAAAGAGAATTGCCATGGCAAAGACCAGCATTCCCCCCGGCAGATATAAAATCCGTTTGCATTTAAGGCGAAATAGCTGCCCTGTGCCCAAAGTAAAAGCATAAAAAAAGACAACCGCCTTGAAAAAGGTGGTGATCAAATAGGCTATGGCCATAATCGCTTCGATCCTTTGGAAAAAATTTCCGATGTTGATTTTTTGGGCGAGAACATACATAGGATAAACGCTGTATGCGGTCAAATCGATCCCGAGCACAAGCAAAGACATCGCCGTCGTCAACGATAACAATGTTCCGGCAGCAATCACGATGAGCAGCACTTCTTTGGCCCAGTGGGGCTGCTTATTTACATAAGGGGTCAGCATGAGAAGAACGGACAGCTCCCCGAACGGGAAGGCAGTACCGACGATCGTTCCGCGAACAATGGTCTTGGGGCCTTGTTCTCCAATCGGTTTTAAATGATGCAAATCAATTTGAGGGAACAGGCTCACAACGAGGGTGAACACCGCCAGCAAAAACATTGGCAGCATAATCTCGCTGCTTCTGCCGATCGACTCCAACCCCGCCTTCACTGCCCATAAAATAAGCAAAATAATTAGAAAGTGGACCACCAAAAGCGGCGTAGTCATAAAAATCTCCGTTGTCATGAAGTCCCCGATCTCCCGCACCAGATAAGCGCAAACCATCCAAAAATACAGAAGATACCATATGGAAATAACAGTCCCGGGCCATTTGCCCAGGACTTTGATGCAAGATTCGATCCATGATTTATCGGATTGGATTCGTGCAATAATAAGCAGAATTATGATGATCACAACACCGCCGACTATCGTAAGCAAGGCCGAAATCCATGCATCTTGACGCGATATCGAGGCGACGTCGGAAGGATAGAGCTGAAACATATCGCCGACCGTGCATAAAAATACAAGCACAACCAATTGCCTTGTTGCCAGTCTACCTTTTTCCAGCATATCCGTTCATCCCTCCCCGCTCTAGCCCAGCCATTGATCGAACCAGTGATTTATGGGTCCATACAAGACCTCGATGAATTTTAAAGGACTTGGAAATTTACGCTCACTGACCGCCATCAGACTCAGAATAGTGCCTCCTGCCAGCATGATAAGAAACACGGCTATTTCCTTTCCCATACGCTGCCGGAACAGTTTGGGCAATTCATTCCAAGCGGCAGCTCCGGCTGCAAAAAGGATCATCAGCTCTGCAAGCATTGAAGTCACTCCTTCATTTTTTTCTGAAACGTGTCCAGCAGAGTCCCGATTTTGCTGATTTTTGTGTCCACGGTGTAATGCACGTTTAATTCCGTAAGCATTCGCTCCCAATCCTTCTTCAGCTTTTTCCAGGCTTTAGGATTCTCTTCATGTATCAGTTCGCCAAAGCCAAAAATATCGGCATGATGCCTTTGACGCGCCGAATCCACCGCCTGCTTCATCAACTCGACAACCCTTTTGCTGCTCTGCCGTTCCAGTTGATGAAGCGTCTCGGAGCTGTTTAAAACCTGGGCATCGCCTTGAATTTCGGATAACGCGCCTTCGCTTGTCACATTGATCCGTATGAGCGGATTGCCTTGAACTACGGCTGCCTTCACTTCCGTTTTGTTTCGAAATGTATGGAAGCCGATACGTACCCCATTCCCTGTATCATAATGCTCCCTCGTCTCTTTCACTTGATTGCGGATGAAATTGTAGCCCTTGCTCTCGCTTTCATTCAGCCAATCGACCAACCGGTCTTTTTTAAATACTCCCAATCCGACAAATTTCAGCTCTACCGTCGGCTCCGTCTTCGTAATGTTTTCTACTCCTTCTCCGGACTTGTCCTGATTCGTTCCGTATGCATGTATCCCCGTCAGCACCGGACATCCCGAAGCATCCAGTAGCGTGTTCATCAGATCGTCTATCGTCACCTTGGTATATGGCGCCCAGGTATCCGACGATATATTTAGCGATGTGAACATCTTGTTGGCGGGAATCTTCTCAAGCGATGTGGTGATCTTCAATATATCGGAGGCGGATTGCTCTTTTGCAACGACAATGTAATAATCAGCCCGGGAACTCGGTTCCCTAATCAGCGTCTCAACGACACTGGCGATTCCTTTCCTGGCAAATTTTTCGCCAATAACGAGCATGCGAATATGTCCCAAATATACTTTTCGCGGGCTGACCACCGTCATTTTCTGAATGGCTTCCGTAAACGTTGGAGCAATTTGTTCATACACCGTCACGCTCGTCCCGACTTTGCCGGATAACTGGCCTGGAGCCACCTTGGAAGGAACAACGACTTGAGCTGTGACTTTAAGTTGATTCCTCGGGGCGGTGTCCACGCCAATGGCGACCGCGATGCCAAGCTCGTTAAGTTCCTTTCGGTCCCAGCAGCCTCCAAGCGGAATCATCATAAAAATGGAGATGGCGATAAGCAGAATCCTTGAAGTCATGTTCTTCTCCTAGGGGAATAGCGTCCTGTTCGTTGTCTCTTGCCGTTCCGATGCGTCAAACGCTCTTCCTTTGAATAATATTTTGGCCGTGTCGTCATCCGTCTCAACGGGAAACGGAACAGGCTGTCCTTAATATCCGGGGCAATATAGGGACCAAACGGGCTCATGTATGGAACTCCAAATGACCTTATGGTGGTCAAATGGATCAAAATAGCCATCAGGCCGATCCATATTCCAAGCAGCCCGAACGAAGCGGCAAGGAGCATGAGACCAAATCGAAGAATCCGGACGGCAATGGATAAACCGTTTTCGGGTATCACATAGCTGGATATTGCCGTAATCGACACGACAATAACCATCGCTGCGGACACAACTCCGGCTTCAACCGCAGCCTGTCCGATGACTAGAGTTCCGACAATGGAAATGGCTTGTCCAATCGTTTTGGGAATGCGAACCCCCGCCTCACGCAGAATTTCATAAGTCACTTCCATCAGCATTGCCTCAATAAACGCCGGGAATGGCACGCCTTCCCGCTGAGCCGCAATGCTGATGATAAGATTTGTTGGCAGCATCTCCTGATGAAAGGTTGAAAGCGCGATGTACATCGACGGAGCAAGCAGAGCAATAAAAAACGCCAGATAACGAAGCAAGCGAATCAGGGTACCGATGTCCGCCCGCTCGTAATAGTCTTCGGGTGATTGAAAGAACTGCACGAACAATGCCGGAATCAAAAGAACAAACGGCGTGCCGTCCACTATGATGGCGATTCTCCCTTCAAGCAAACCGGCTGCGATCGTATCCGGCCGTTCCGAGTTGTACACGGTGGGAAATGGGGTTTTGATTTCGTCCTGAATTTGTTCTTCTATATATCCGCCTTCAAGAATCCCATCGATGTCAATCCGGTCAAGCCTTTCCCTTAATTCCTCAATAACCCCCTCGTCGGCAATTCCTTTAATGTACATGAATGCCACATTTGTATGCGTTACCTCTCCGATTTGTCTCGTCTCCATCCAGAGGCGAGGATCACGGATGCGTCTTCGAATTAAAGCCGTGTTGGTCCGGAGTTTCTCGGTGAATGCTTCCATCGGCCCGCGGACCACCGTATGGGATTTAGGTTCTCCAACGCTGCGTTCCTCCCCGCCGATAATATCAATCCACAATCCTTCTTTGGCGTTTTCGAGCAAAAGGATGCCACAGCCGGATAGCAGCCGGTCATAGAGAACTTGGTAGGTGTGAAAGATGTCCGAATGTGCTGCAATAAGTATATTTTCCTGCAAATATTCCAGTGGATTCTCCTCGGCGGCAAGCACGCCTTCACCCGGGGTTAAAAGGGATTGAAGAACAGAAGTATGCAGGAGATGCGGGTCCACCAAGCCTTCCATGTACAAAAACAATGCGGGATGCGTCTGCATGCACCTGATTTTTTTTATGATTAAATCAACGCTGTTTCCTAGATCTTGGGCTACTTTCTCAATGATGTCGCTTAACTGGCCCTCTAGACGATTCTGGGAGTTCTCATTTCCGCTCATGCCTTGCATATCGTCACCCTCTGGCTCACACATGATAATTTAGTATGATTCGCTTTCTTGATAAATATCCCAAAAAGCTGGAATCGTACCATGAATGTTCCATCTTACTTCTGCTGTCTAAAGAAAAAACACCCAAAGGTAACGGAGTGAATCCGCCATCTCGGATGCTTCTAAAGCAAACAAATGAAGTTTGGCCAGTTTGGCTTCTATTTAGGGATTTTGCGCAATCCTTATTTCAGGAATCCCATCAACGGCATAATTGAGCGCATCACATTCATGCCTACGCGGATGTGCGGGATGATCTTCCCGATCTGTCCAATAAATCCGAACATCCCGCCTCCACCGCCTGCCCGGGCTGCTCCCGCAGCTGGACCTGCACCGCCCAAAAGTCCTCCTCCGAAGAGGGCGCTTAACAAACCGGACACTTGAGCTTTATCTTGGCTTTCCAATATGGATGTCGTCATTCTAGGATCTGCCTGGATTCCCGATAATGTAACGCCATGGCGGTCATAACTGCTGACAGTGCCGATATAACTTCTTCCGTCCTTCAATACGACGATAACGGGTTTTCCCTGCCATTTCGCCGATTGACTCTTTTGTCTTTTTCTTTTTTTATGGGCCATTTTTCACCTCTCCCTTCATTTGCTTAGATATTAATGTATTCTAGTTTTGGGAATAATTCTTGTGCCTTTTGTCCATAAGATTACGAATTGTGATCCAACCGAATGAAGTAAAAAAGCACCCCTAGAATACATCGGAATCACTCAATGCCTTCCCATGATATTCTAAAAAGGTGCGTTTTCGCATTTGTTTAATCCAATACTCCAAATTGCATGTTCTGTGGCATGGGCTCTGGTCGATCGCAGGTACTTTTCATCATATAGTAACGGTCCTGACGGGAAGAATCATGAAATCCATGCATGGCTTCCAACACGTGATAACCTAACTCGCCGTTTGCCCGGTTCATTCGTCCGCTGCGGAACGCATGCACCATGTCGAGCACACCGATTCCTCTGGAGTTAGCGGTATACCCATGTGAACACGGGATCTCCTTCCAATCCGGACTATCATGACGCTTCAACAGCACGGGCCCGTCAAACGTATTCGGATCAGGCACGCTGAGCGTTCCTTGGCTTCCATAAAGTTCGATGCATGGCAGGCGGCTTCCACCGAAAATATCAAAGGAAGTGATCATCGTTCCAACGACGCCGCTGTGGAAATCAAGCACCCCCGCCACATGAGTAGGCGTATCCACGTGGATGACCTGTCCATATTTTGAGAGGCTTGTAATTGTCCGTTCCGGGTACGAGATTTTGGCCATTCCCGCAACCCGCTTGATGGGGCCGAGCATGGCAACCAAAGCTGTCAAATAATACGGACCCATATCAAAAAGCGGTCCCCCGCCTTGAGCATAATAGAATTCCGGATCCGGATGCCAATGCTCATGTCCGCGGGACATCATAAATGCCGTTGCAGCTACTGGCGTGCCGATCCATCCGTCCTGGATCAACTTGATGCAGGTCTGGATGCCGCCGCCAAGGAATGTATCCGGGGCGCTGCCGACTAGAAGCCCCTTTTCCTCTGCCTTAGCGAGAATGGCTTGCCCTTCTTCCCTTGTGACGGCAAGCGGCTTTTCAACATAAACATGTTTGCCGGCCTCTAGGATATCCATGCATACCTGGCTATGAGCTGCCGGGATCGTAAGATTGACGACCAGTTCAATAGCCGGGTCCGCCAACAGTTCTGCCACCGAGCAGGCTTTTGGTATTCCAAACTCTCCGGCTTTCGCTTTAGCTCGTTCTACATTGAGGTCCGCGCAGGCGGCAACAACAATAGAAGGAAACCGATTTAAATTTTCCAGATAAATTCCGCTGATCTGCCCACATCCAATAATACCGACTTTCGTTTTCTTCATCTATGAGGGTCCTCCTCCGTAGGGTCAGTTAAGCCTGGCTATCCTGCATTCCGGTGTATGCTTTTTGTTCCCGCTTCACTCCAAATGTTTCTTTGCCTGCTGCCGCCCATAGAAGTCCTCTGCGCATGATTTCCTTAACGGGAGGCATCTCGATAACATCCGCCTGATGTCCAAGCGAGCAGTAGAAGACACGTCCATGTCCCCAGCGCTTCGTCCAGACAACAGGCATATCGACAGCTTTATTGGCCGCATGCGGCCCTTCGGCAACCGGAAAACGGGTCGTGGCAAGCACTTCAATGGCAGGATCGACATGCAGATAATACTGCTCCGTCACCACGTCGAAATCCTCAATGCCTTCCACTAACGGGCTTGAAGCATTAACGATGTTGATGCGGTGTGAAGTCCCGTCATTACCGGGATGAGCCACCCAATTCCCGCCCGTCATAAACTGCCAGTCGACATTGGATCGGAAGGCATCGCACATGCCTCCATGGCATCCCGCCAACCCAACGCCGCTTTGTACGGCAGCCGATACATGATTCACGCGCTCCTGGCTGATTTCGCCCATCGTCCAGACCGGAATGATCAAGTCCAGGGACTTCAGCTTCGCTTCATCGTCAAACGCCGCAAGCGTATCGGATAGTTCAACTTCAAATCCTTCCGCCTCCAAAACCTTCCGAAATAAAGCCGATACTTCTTCCGGTTGATGTCCGAGCCAGCCTCCCCAGACGATCAATGCTTTTTTCATGTGAAGAACATCTCCCTCTATTGCATTTTCCCTACATCTCTTCTAGTCTGACCCAACGCTTTTCAGCAATCGATAAATCTACAGCTTCGAGCGCCTGCTGACATTTAACGCCATCCCTAAAGTTAGGTTCAGGCTGACGATCCTCCGCTATGGCTTGCAGGAGTTCAAGCGTTTCATGAATAAACGTATGTTCAAAACCGATCGTATGTCCCGGAGGCCACCATGCTTCAGCGTAGGCATGCGCAGGATCTGTTGCCAGCACGCGGCGAAAACCTTGAACATCCTCTCTGTCATCCGTAAAATACACCTGCAGTTCGTTCATCCGCTCGAAATCGAATTTCACGCTTCCCTTGCTGCCGTTGATTTCGAAAGCATTCGTGCAGCGATGGCCTGCCGCAAATCGCGTTGCCTCGAAGCTGCCTAAAGCTCCGTTCTCGAAACGCGCAAGAAACAAGGTTGCGTCATCTACGGTAACGGGACCCTTCTCGGCGTTTTCGTCTCCTTTCGCGCTTAAACCGCTCATTGAATCCGGAAGCGGCCGTTCTTTTATAAAGGTCTCGCTCATTCCTATCACTTCCCGCATGTCCCCTACCAGAAAATGAGCCAGATCAATGATATGCGCCCCCAGATCCCCATGAGAACCCGATCCTGCGATTTTCTTTTGCAATCGCCATACCAGCGGAAACGCCGGATCAATAATCCAGTCTTGCAGAAACCAGCCGCGGAAATGATAGATTTGTCCCAGCCGGCCCTCCTGAATCAGCTTTCTGGCTAGCTGCACGGCCGGAGCAAAGCGGTAATTGAAGCCAATCATATGCTTTACCCCCGCCGTTTCCGCCGCAGCCAGCATTTCGCGGGCATCTTTCAAAGTCAAGGCCAGCGGTTTCTCGCAAAATATATGTTTGCCGGCCTCCGCAGCAGCCAAAGCAATGTCTTTGTGAATATCACTAGGAGCGTTAATATCAATGAGGTCAATGTCGTTATGGCGTACAAGCTCTTTCCAATCGGTCACGTAGCCGTTCCATCCAAACTGTTTCGCGGCGGTGGCCACCCCCTCCACGTCACGCCCGCACACTGTCTGCATGACAGGGAGAATGGCATTCGGAAAAAACATTGGGATGTCACGATATGCATGACTATGTGCTTTGCCCATAAATTTGTATCCTACCATACCCACTCGAATCCGCTTCATTGAATTACGCCTCCTTTTCATATGACCCTATACATAATTATGCTTGGTTACCCTTGCTCGATGATCTGACGACCAGCTTGGTTTCCATCTGAACCCGGCGGCCATTATAGAGTGTCCCTTGTTCGGAAGCCAAAATTTCCGGCTCTTGATCAGGCTGAAGCAGCAGTCGGACTGCTACCGCTCCCATGCGATAAAAAGGCACATCCACGCTTGTCAGCGGCGGATCCGTGATTCTCGCTCCATCCGAGTTATCATAACCCACAATCGCGATGTCCCTGCCAGGCGCAATGCCAAGATCCCTAAATCCCTGCATCAAACCGATGGCCATCCGGTCGTTCGCAGCAAACACAGCGTCGATCTGCTGCCTGTTATGGAAAAATCGCGAAGCGGCTTCGTAACCGCTCGTTCTGCTATAATTGCCTGTATCCAGCCACTCCGGCGGCACAGCTCTCCCTAATTTTTCACCCTGGGAAATTCTTCCCGCTTCCGTCATCGCCCGCACATATCCCCGCAAGCGATCCGTGCTGTTGGAGTATTCAGCTGGGCCGTTCAGAAAAGCAATCTTGCGGAAGCCTTCATCCAACAAATGCTTTACCGCTTCATAAGCTCCTCGTTCATGTCCTGCATCCACTTCCAAAAAATGTTCGCCTTCAAAATGTTGGTTTACGAGACAAAAAGGGTAACCCGCTTCTTCCAACGCTTTTAGGGATTTCCTTTCCTTAGGCGTATCTGTCGTTCCAAGCAAAACACAAGCATCTACCTTTTGTGACCGAAATAGCTCAATGTAACCGTTGTCATCTCCGGGTTTGCGAAATATCAGAAGCATATCATATCTAAGTTCGCGCACCTGTTCTCCGATACCATTCAGAATCTCCGAGAAATAGTAGGTTGAGAAGAGATGTACTTTCGGAACATAGGGAAGAATCACCCCCAGATTACCGCTTTTGCGCCGGGCGAAGCTCTGTGCGATCGCATTGGGATAGTAGCCGAGCTTGTCGGCGGCTTCCAATACCTTGCATCTGGTCTCTTCCCGGATCGGCCCGACATTATTAAACACACGGGAAACAGTCGCTTCCGATACACCTGCCATTTCCGCAACCGATTTTCGAGTTACAATACGTGCTCCCTCCTTCAAATCCCTTGAAATTCAGGTATTTCAAATCTAATGCAATATGAATGTACGCGCGTACATTATCCCTTATCTATTTCCTCATTGTCAAGATATTCCTGAAAAATAAAGAGGGTGTCCCAAAAGTCATCATAGATGACTAAGGAACGACCCTCTGAGATTTTTCTAAAAAGTTAATTTCGCAGCTTTTCCTGCCCCTCCATATAATTGCGCATGTTGAGCATATAATCCGGAGCATCCATCGGATCGCTTGCCATGATTTCGATGATGCATAACCTTTGTCCACACTCGTTTTCGGCACGGGTGATCGCTTCATCCAGCTCCTTATTGGTGCTCGCTGTTGCAGTGAATGCGCCGCCTCCGAATGCTTCGGCCAGTTTGGTGTAAGACCAGTTCGGAATTTTGTTGTACGTTTGGTTTTCCGTTTTTACATTTAAATATTTTTCGATCGTATATCCGCTATTATTGAGTACAAAGATAACCGGCTTGCACCCGTAATAGAGCATGGAGCTGATTTCTTGAGCCGTAAGCTGGAGAGATCCGTCTCCCGTAAAGAGGAATGTCCGTCTTCCCGGAGCGGCGATGCATGCCCCATAGGTCGCAGGTGTTGCGTATCCGATGGACTGCCATCCGCCTTGAGCAATATAGGTAACGCCACTCGGCAGCTTCACCTGCCCCATGCCATAATAAAAAGTCCCTGTCTCAGCGACAACGATGTCCCCTTCTTTAAGCATCCGTTGAAAACGCGGATAATAGAATGCCGCAAACAGCGGATCGTCAGGATTACCCGTCGGCATATCATATGGGCTCGGCCCTTTGGAAACCGTTCCTTGCTGCTTGTACCCGGCATTTTGCAAAGCAAGCAGAATATCTTTGGCCATTACATTCGGGTATTCCGCCTGACCCACCTTTACCTTGTGGGGTTGAATTTCGATGATCCGGAGAGGATTCAATTTTGCCGTAAAATGAGCCGTATTGCCGTCTGCCCATACCAGTCCAACCGCAATGACGCAGTCCGCGTTTTCAACCATGTTTTGAACCTGCGGGCTGCCAAAAGCTCCCCCGTACATCCCGATAAATAATGGATGGCTTTCATCGAAAGCGCCTTTGCCGAACATGGTGGAAGCAACCGGTACGTTCATTGTTTCTGCTAATTTCCGGACATATTTTTCCAAACGGAATCGGATTGTTTTCACATCTGCAAGGATCACCGTGTTTTGGGCCTGACTTAACAATTGTTTGATATGGTCCAAGGCCGCCTGAAGTGTTTGGGGATTCGTAATTTCTTTTGGCATGGGGGTTGTTTCGCGGACTATAACAGGTTTTAGTACCAAATCGTCGGCAACGACCAGGTATACCGGTTTCTTCTTCTTTTTTGCAATGTGAATGGCGTTCGGGATTTCGATCATGGCATTTTCCGGGGTAAGCACTGCGGTATAAGCCGTAATCTGCTCGTACATTTTTCGGAATACGTCATAATCTCCGTCCATTAAGGTATGGTGCATCAATTTATGTTCTTTCTGATCCATATCGGGTGGTGAGCCAACGATGTGAACAATCGGAATATGTTCGCTGCTCGCTCCGGCAATGGCATTGCAAGCGCTCATTTCCCCGACGCCAAACGTCGTGATGAGAGCAGACATTCCTTTGACTCTGGCGTAAGCATCTGCGGCATAACCCGAATTCAGCTCATTCCGTCCATTGAAGAATTGAATTCCCGAATATCGTTCAAGCGTATCCAGCAAGGTGAAATTATAGTCGCCCGGTACGCCGAAAATTTCTGTAATGCCTTCTTGCTTCAAGCAATCAAAAAGATATTCACCCAGCGTCTTTGCCGGAGTCAATCCGGTTGGTTGATTTGTATTTAGAGCTTGATCCATCTTAAAGTCTCCCTTGCATGGGTCATAGAGTAAGGTTCACTATAACGTTACCCTTTTTCGGAAAAGCTTATTCGATGGAACGAAAACCGGAATCGCCTGACTCCAATCAAATCAATCAGCCGTTCGCGGCGTCAAGCTTTCATCGTGTTCGGCTGGCTTCTTTTTCCCTTTGCCCTATCCAGGCCCCCAGCCTTAAAAATAATAATGCCCCCTACAATAACGAGCACCCCGATCAGCTGTTTCAACGTAAAATCGACTTTTTCCAGCCCCAGCCACCCCATGGAGTCAAATAACAATGCCAGGCCAAGCTGTGCAGACATGCTGATCGAAACCGCAAAAGTGGGACCAAGCCGCGCCATCCCTTGCACCATGCAGGTGACAACCCCCACCCCAATCAATCCGCTAAAACAATACCATAACTTCATATGCTCCAGATGGAACAGCGACGTTCCCTCAAACACCAAGCCTAACGTTAAAGATGCCGCAAACCCGAGGCCCAGAACCAAAGCTGTCGTCGCCTGGTTTCCGACATGCACATTTACCCTATTGTTGAATATGTTTTGCAAACTGACGAGCGAGCCGGCCAGCAGCGCCAGTAGTAATCCCCAAATCATGATCTCAGCTCTCCTTTGACATTATTTATTCATAGTTTATTTGCGACCTGCGATGGTCATCAACCGTTCCTTGTCCTTAATATAGATCATCCCTCTACTGCGCTCGAGAATTCCCTCTTGGCAAAGCTGCTGTATAACCCGGTTAAGATGTCTGTAGCTCGTTCCGATCAGATTCGCTGCATCCCGCAGATCGGATGTTCTCAGCTCCCCGCTGAACATAGCATCGGATGCCTCAATAGAAACCGATAGAATATAGCTCGCGAGCCTTACCTCGACCGGGTACATGAGATTGAAACTGAGCGCGTTCGATTTCCTGTAAAACTTCTCTGTTATAATTTTCAGCAAAAATTGAAGCAGCGGCGTATGATCCTTCCCGTACATTTTTAGCCACCGATGATGAATCGTGATCATCCACACCGGAGTCACTGCTTCTACCGAATTGATAAATTCCGCCTCCTGAATGTACTCAATATCACCGATCACTTCGAGGGCGGTCTTGGAAGAGATCATCAGCGTTTTTCCTTCGGGAGAGGTATTGTAAACTTTGATTTTGCCTTTAACTAAAACGTATAAATATTGCGGCGTCTCACCTTGGGAGCAAATAAGCTCTCCTGGGTCGAAACTGTACAGGCACATATGCTGAATCAACTGCTCGTTAAAAACGGAATCCAACCGATGCAGTTCCATATATTCGGCCAGCAGCTGTCGGTCCTTGACTTCTTTCATATAATATCCTCCGGCTTTCGAGTGTGGGTATACCGGGTTAATTATACTTTTAAAATTTCAGGATCACCACACCTGCAACCATCATTCCGAGACCGATAAACTGAGGAAGCTTCATGCGTTGTTTTTTCAGCCCGAACCATCCGAATCGATCCATCAGAAAAGTCAAAGCCAATTGGGCAATCAATACCAAAGCCACGGTAAGCGTGACGCCGATATGCCGAACGGCAGTTACATTGCTGAAAATAATAACGGCGGCATACGCGCCTCCGCTTAAATATAAGGGGTTGGCTTTTCTGAAGTCCTTCCAATCGGCATTCCGCGATAAAAGCAATATAATCAATGCTGCCACAAAGCCGGTAAATTGGGTCAGCGCAGCCGCCTGCCATGTGCCGATGCCTTGGCTGATCCTGGCATTGGCCACGCTTTGCAGCGTAATGAAGGCGCCCCCTAACAATGCAAAAATAATTCCTCTCATCTGTCGTAACTCCTTCGTTTTATCTGTTTGGCATTATTAAATAATACATACCATTCCGAAAGAAAGGACATATGTCCCGAACGAAAAACATCAAGAAAAAAAACGGAAGAAATTCGGTATTGCCCGTAAGGAGGATATGCTAACCTCATAAGCTGCCCGGTATAAATAGATATTCTCTTTATTCTCTTTACCGCGACCTTGCCCATGCGATAAACTATTTTCTGAAAAGCCTTGTTCTATCATTTCACCCCTGTATGCATAACTACATAATTATCCTCAAGGAGGCTTGATATGAGCCGTAATCCGGACAAAATCAGATCATTGGTTGAAGTGTTGGGAGTTTCAACAAAACTAGGATTAACCTCTTTTGGGGGACCGATTGCTCATCTCGGTTATTTCCACAATGAATACATACGAAAACGGCGATGGATGGACGAACGAAATTATGCGGATCTGGTGGCGCTTTGCCAGCTCCTTCCCGGACCGGCCAGCAGCCAGGTCGGAATCGGAATCGGGGTATATCGCGCAGGTCTGCTTGGCGGTCTTGCCGCGTGGATCGGTTTCACGCTTCCTTCGGTCATTCTGCTGATTCTATTTGCTTTTGTTCTGAAAGGTTTGGATATCGGAAGCGCCGGTTGGATCCATGGCTTAAAAATCGTCGCGGTCGCCATCGTGGCACAAGCCGTATTGGGAATGGGACAAAAGCTCACACCGGACCGAAGCCGCATTACATTAGCGGTTATTGTCGCTTCCGTCACCATTCTATGGCAAACTGCATGGAGCCAGGTTCTGCTGATTGCGGCAGCCGGCTTCGCGGGCGCATGGCTGTACCGCAAAAAAGAACCTCCTCAATCTCCGAAATTGTCCGTCCCTGTCAGCCGTACGTTTGCCGCCGGTTGTCTGATTATATTTTTCGGTCTTTTATTCGCTTTGCCATTGCTCTCCAGATATTCCGGCGGCGGTTGGTTTGCATTTTTCGACAGTTTCTATCGTTCAGGCTCCCTCGTCTTTGGCGGCGGCCATGTCGTATTGCCTTTGCTTGAACAGGAGGTCGTGTCGACGGGTTGGGTACATAAAGAAGATTTCCTTGCCGGATACGGGGCGGCACAAGCCGTCCCGGGACCGTTGTTTACCTTTGCCTCTTATTTAGGCGCCATGGCCAAAGGAATAACCGGAGCGCTTGTTGCCACGGCGGCTATCTTTCTGCCTGCCTTTTTGCTTGTGATCGGAACGCTGCCTTTCTGGAACTATCTGCGTCAGAACCGGCATATCCAGGGCGCTCTGACGGGGATCAATGCAGCTGTCGTCGGCATATTGTTTGCCGCTTTATACAATCCGCTGTGGACGACGGCTATTATGGGCCCGCAGGATTTTGCTCTCGCATCCATCCTGTTTGTCATGCTCGTTTTTTGGAAGCTGCCCCCTTGGGTTATCGTCTTGACAGGTGCCGCAGGCGGGGTTATTGCAGGGTTCTATTGATCAGGGATACGGAACCTTCAGGCATCCAGGAAACTTCAGGCATCCAGGAAACTTCAGGGACCCGGAACCTTCAGGTATCCGATACCAGTAACTTGTTCAAAGCGTCAATCCAATATGGCAGACCTCCATCATGCAGCGCCACACCGAGCGCTTGGAGCTGCGCGCGATGTGAACTTTATACGAAACTGTGCTTTTGCGTTTTTGAGACAAAACCCAAACAATTTCTTCGTTGGTGGTAACGTGAGGTCATGGGGGTTTCTAACGGACACTACGGCCGCTAAAAGGCTAAAAACAGCTGTTTATATATTCTAACGGACACTACAGCGCTTAAGGGCACCGAAACACCGTCCCAAAGGGATTTTTTCACTAAATAGTGGCGTCTGTGTCCGTTAGAAATCAAAATGGTCAAAATTATCCTCGGGTAGCGTCCGCTGTGTCCGTTAGAATTATGTTCAGGAACAGACTAAGACCGGAGATCGCCGATGAAATGAACATACCAGCAGGAACGTTGAAAAATTGGATGACAAAAATAACTTTTCACTTCATGTGTTTCCACTATCTTGACAGAAGTCCACTATGACACGCGATGCATGTTAATAAAGCTTCATTCAGCTGTATTTCGCCCTTTAACGATATATAGTTTCGTTAGATCTAAATCAGCATCGTTTTTGTTGATATAGCGCTCCCCGGTTTCGTTAGCGTAAGGACAGGGGTTCCTGACAACTTTGAAGGGGTTCATCCCCTTCTTTATTTATCTCCCGCCGGCTGCGTCGATTGCTTGTTTGACCGTTCTGGCCAGAGTTTCCGCATCCCCCAGCGCCTGAAAATGAAGAAACAGAATGCGCGGCTGCTCTCCGATGAGATGGTTATGCAGTGCTGATATGTCTATGTTCCCTTTGCGCAGCGCATCGATTACTGGGGTGACTTCGCTGCCGAGAAGCGCAAACTCCCCGATAACTGCAGTTTTATCGCCAACCTTTTCAAAATTTGCACCGAATGAAAGCTCGACCGCTTCCGGAGAAAGCGGCACTCCCAAGTTCGAGATCGGGATATTTTTGCGGGTTATGCCCAACTTGCATACGCCATTCTCCTGCTTGATGTCCGTATTAAACACTTTTTCGAAAATTCTGCAATCTTGGTTCCCTTCCCCTAGAACGGTACCTGACGGGATGAGCAGCAAAGAAATTGCGGTAAATAACAAAACTATTTTTTTCATAGAAATCATTCCTCCAACATACTGGATTTTTGATCTATTGTTTCACAAAGCAAACAAAAAAAATCCCCATTGAATTGTGAATTGAATCACCTAAGCAATGGGGATTTTGATCCTACCAAATTACTTCATAAGCAAAATGAGGTGTGAACCGTTATTTCCAATAATTATTGTTTCGCGGCAATTTCATTCGATATCCGGTTTATCATTTCATTCATTTTGCTCATGCCCAAATCTTCTCCGTTCCGTTTTCTTACGGATACGCTGCCGGAATTTTTCTCGTTTTCTCCGACAATCAGCATATAAGGGATTTTTTCAAGCTGCGCTTCCCGAATTTTATAACCCAGCTTTTCATTGCGGATGTCGATTTCAGCCCGGATGCCCGCTTCTTCAAGCGATTTTTTCGCTTGATACGCATAATCGATGTAGTTATCCGAAACAGGCAACAGTTTAGCCTGAACCGGGGACAGCCAGAGCGGGAATGCACCGGCGTAGTGCTCTGTCAACATACCCATGAAGCGGTCAATCGATCCGTACACGGCGCGGTGGATAACGACCGGACGATGCTTTTCACCATCCTCGCCGACATAAGTGAGATCGAACTTCTCGGGCATTTGAAAATCCAGCTGGATCGTGCCGCACTGCCAGCTTCGCTTCAGCGCATCTAAAATATGAAAGTCAATCTTAGGCCCGTAAAAGGCGCCGTCTCCTTCATTAATGCGATAATCGATGCCGCGGTGGTCCAACACGTTTTGCAGCGATTTCTCTGCCTGCTCCCATAACTCGTCAGAACCCATGGAATCTTCCGGCCGCGTCGATAATTCAATCTTGTATTCAAAGCCGAACACTTGGTACATATGGTCAATCAACTCAATGATCCGTCCGATTTCATCCTCAATCTGTTCAGGCAATACGAAGAGGTGTGCGTCATCCTGACAGAACGTCCGCACCCGCAGCATCCCGTTCAACGCCCCCGAAAATTCATGCCGATGCACTTGGCCGAACTCCGAAATGCGGAGCGGCAAATCCCGGTAGGAACGCAGTTTGTTTTTGAAAATCAGCATATGTCCCGGGCAGTTCATCGGCTTCAGCGCGTATTTCGTTTCGTCGACGTTCGTGAAGTACATATTGTCTTTGTAATGATCCCAGTGGCCGGATTGCTCCCACACGCGGTTATTCATCATCAGCGGCGTCCGCACTTCCTCGTAATCCCGCCGCCTTTGAAGTTCGCGTGCAAAGTTCTCAAGCTCCGTCCGGATCGTCATTCCTTTTGGCAAATAAAACGGCATCCCAGGCGCTTCTTCCGAAAACATAAACAGTTCGAGCTGTTTGCCTAACTTGCGATGATCACGCTTTTTGGCTTCTTCCAGGAAATGAAGATGCTCGTCAAGCTGCGCTATTTTGGGAAAAGCCGTTCCGTAAATCCGCTGCAGCATTTTATTGTCCGAATCCCCACGCCAATATGCGCCCGACACATTCAACAGCTTGAACGCTTTTATGCGGCCCGTGGAGGGCAGATGCGGCCCCCGGCACAGGTCAAAAAATTCACCTTGATCATAAATCGAGATCACCGCATCTTCCGGCAAATCCCGGATCAGTTCCAGCTTTAGCGGATCTTCAAGTTCTTCGAAGATTCGGATCGCTTCCTTCCTGCTGACCACTCGGCGGATAATCGGCAAATTTTCTTGCGCAATCCGGGCCATTTCCCTTTCGATGGCTGCAAGATCTTCGATAGATAAGGGCTTTTCAATGTCGATATCATAATAAAATCCATCTTCGATAACCGGTCCGATTCCCAGCTTAACGGCCTTGTTTCCATAGATCCGTTTGATTGCTTGAGCCATCAAATGAGCCGTACTATGTCTGTAAATCTCCAATCCTTCACGGCTGTCCAGCGTAATGATTTCAACCTCTGCATCCGCTTCGATGGGTTGATTCAGATCGACAGCCTTGCCACCGATTTTACCTGCAACCGCGTTTTTCTTCAGCGTTGGGCTGATGGATTCCGCAATTTGTTCGACTGTGGTGCCTTTCAGATACCTCCTCATAGAACCATCTGGCAGCGAAACTTGAATCTCCATCATGTTTACCTCCGTTTCTTGAAATTTATATATTTGTGAACGCAAAAAAACGCATCTCTCCACCAAGGGACGAGTGCGTTCAAGCTCGTGGTTCCACCCTAATTCAACCTGCAGCAATCCAACCTTGGCCCATGGCCAAAATTGCAGATGCAGGTTCTCATTGGTATCCGGTAACGGGGATAATCCGGTGCCGCATACTGCCGCTCCATACCAAGGTGCGGGTTCAGCGCCACGGCTACAAAGGGGTAACTTCAAACCGGTTTCTGGAGAAGCTTTCAGCCGGGACTTCTCTCTCTGGGCCGCTCGTGAATGAAATCATGTCTTTGATCTTAGCCAAATGTTGAATTAACGTTATTATAAATCACAACCACATCATAAAGTCAAGAGCCAAGTTTAACTTTCTCAAAAGAAAAAGCACCGCAAACATCTCGCGATGCCAACTTAATGTTATATACATGTTACATTCACACACTGCATAAATATTCAGCCTAAAACGCCGAAGAAGCCTTATTTACAAGGCCTTTTAGCAATTCATGATCATACGCCTGCCCTTGGCGCAGCTTCAATGTTTTCCGTTCTGCAGGACCATCAAAAACATCTTCCGGAAGATCAAGATCAGCTGCGTTAAAAATCGTGAAACTAACCGCATCCTTCGAAGTCGAAATGACTGCGGCATACTTTCCGTTTTTTAAAAAATGGGGCTTTTTATACTGAATACGTTCCTGTACTTCCGGGATCGCTTGGTAAACAACCTCTCGCAGATTGCTTGTAAGTTCCCTTTGCCAAGGTTCCTTTATCGCGTTGATAAAATCGGTTACTTCCTGGTTCATACGATCGCTCCCTAATAAAATATGATTATTAAATTCCAACATCGCATGTTAGCGATTTGCCATGTAACTACGAACCGATCCGTAACTTTTCCGTAGTAAAATCCCCATGGCTGAAGCTCGAACGGAAAGCGAATCCCCCCTCGTTTTGAGTCAGAAACTTGTTCAAGTCAAATACTTGAATACCGTTTCTATCTTATCGACGAATGGGAAACAACATAATCGACAGGAGCCCAGTAATTTTTTTCGGATTTTTTAGATCTATATCAAATTTGCTCCGTAATTTCTTTTCCAACTCGATGATGTTAGCATCGTGAAATAATTACTCACACAACGAGTGAAGGTGCGCTAAATCGACATCGCGAGCAAAAATGGTCGGCTATGTACACTCCGCAGCGCGTTTCATCAAAAGCTCACGTTCACGCATATTCCGCGTTAGTGCTGCCGCACGTTCGAACTCTTTTCTCGCTTCCGCAAACCGTCCCAATTTAAACAGAAGATCTGCGCGGACACTAGGGAGAAGATGATATTCCTTAAGAGAAGCCTCTTCATTCAATTCATCCACGATTTGAAGGCCGAATTCAGGACCGAATGCCCTGGAGACAGCAACTGCACGGTTTAATTCTACAACCGGGGAAGGCATCAAACGGAACAAGGCCTCATATAGCGCGGCAATTCTTGGCCAATCCGTTTCAGAGGGCGTGCGGGCCTGGGCATGGCAGGCTGAAATCGCAGCCTGAAGCGCATAAGGCCCAAAGGGACGTCCAAGCTGCCGTATGCGTTCAAGCGCATCCAGACCGCGCCTGATCAGCAAATGATCCCATCGTGCCCGGTTTTGGTCCATCAACAGGACCGGATCGCCGTCAACACCCACCCGTGCCTTCAACCGGGATGACTGAAACTCCATTAAAGCAGCCAATCCATGCACCTCAGGCTCGCCGGGTGCAATTTCCGCAAGCATGCGGCCAAGCCTTAGCGCTTCCTGGCAAAGAAGCGGACGAATCCAATTCTCACCGACGGTGGCTGAATACCCTTCATTGAACATTAGATATATGACCTCAAGCACCGTTGAAAGCCGCTCTTTCAGTTCATCGCCAACCGGAACCTCAAAGGGAATCTGCTTGGTACGGAGCGTTTTTTTGGCTCGGACGATCCGCTGAGCGATGGTGGACTCGGCCGTAAGAAACGCGCGTGCGATTTCATCTGTCGTCAAACCTCCTAACAGACGAAGAGTCAGGGCTACTCTCGCTTCCTGTGACAGAACGGGATGACAGGTCATAAAAATAAGCCGCAAGAGATCGTCTTCGATCTCATCTTCAATCACACTCGCAAGGTCCTGCTCCGAATACAATGCTGCGCCACGGCCATACTCCTCGTATTTCTCGTCAAGCCGCTTTTTTCTCCGCAGCAGATCAATGGCCCGCCGTTTTGCCGTTATCATCAGCCATGCGCCCGGATTGTCGGGAATTCCCGCTACCGGCCATTTTTCAAGCGCAATGACCAGGGCGTCCTGGGCCAAATCTTCCGCCAGTCCCACATCGCGTACCATATGTGTCAGCCCAGCGATCAATTTTGGAGATTCGATTCGCCAAATGGCATCAATTATGCGTTCTGTTTGGGACTTATTCACAACCCGAATTGCCCCTTGATCTTTGCCCGTGTTTCCTCATTTACGGATAGTTCCTCAGGCTCGAAAATCTGCCGGAGTTCGATCTCTCCTTGCCCTTTTCCATGGGGGTCCGGCATGCGCAGCACCCATTGGATCGCCTCTTCCCTTGACTTGACTTCGATCAGGGTGTAGCCCGCAATAATTTCCTTGGCTTCCGTAAACGGGCCATCGACAATTTTCGGCTTGCCTCCAGGCTCCGGATAAGAAATCCGAACTCCGCTGGAGCTTGGCTGCAAACCGTCCGCCGCCAGCAGTACCCCGGCCTTCGCCAATTCTTCGTTATACCGGAGCATCGCTTCCAAAAGCTCCTCGCTGGGCTTCTCGCCAGCCTCGGAATCCGTTGTTGCTTTGACAATCATCATAAATCTCATATTATCCCTCCCAATTGCATTATGTGTCGTTACCCGTTGCATTGCAAACCTCAATTGGAGCCTCTACATAAACAGCGAATACGATTCGGACAAATCGACATTCCTAATGACAAATTATCAATTTATTGGATTACAGTAAATGGTTCTCATCCTTTTGAACAAAAAGACGCTCGGATCTACACTATATTTCATCCCTAAGGAAATGAATCCCTGCTTTTTTTCATTTCCCGCTTGGGAGTTTTGCATAAAAACACAAAAAAACTCATGATGATTCGCGTAATGGGGGATGCGCAGCAAGCGATCCCTTCACACGAACTCGAACATGAGTATTGGTTTACCGAAATTAAGGCAAAATTCCATGTAAATATTCACACTAAACGAGGCAGACGTAACTGCAGGCCTTAAATCATACCAGCCGCGTATTTCAATTTTGTGGGAATGTTGTGAACGCTTCGAATATATCTCACGGTTCCGGTATTGGCACGCATGATGACCGAATGAGTCTCTACTCGCTGACCAGGCAAATGGCGGACTCCATTGAGCAAGTCGCTATTTGTGATGCCCGTCGCCGCAAAAATGATATCGCCGCCGCCAACAAGCTCCGCCATACCCAGCAGTCTCTCCGGGTTCTGGATTCCCATTTTCGTGCAACGAACATATTGAGTACGATTTTGCACCATCAAGCGACCTTGCATCTCCCCTCCTAAACAGCGTAATGCTGCCGCTGCAAGCACTCCTTCCGGAGCGCCGCCGGAACCTATATAAAGATCAACGCCGCATTCAGGGATAGCGGTGACGATAGCCCCTGCTACGTCGCCATGATCAAGCAGCTTAATGCGAACTCCGCTGCTTCTTAACGCTTGTATCAGCTCGCTATGGCGATCACGCTGTAGAATCATGACGGTTAAATCCTTTACGGATTTGCCAAGTCTGCATGCGGCCTTCTCCAGCGTCAATTCGATCGGATCATCGAGGCTGACATGGCCGGCGAGAGCCGGGCCAACGGCCATCTTCTGCATATACATATCCGGTGCATGCAATAAGTTTCCTTTCTCCGCTATGGCAATGACCGACATCCCATTATTTAATCCGTTAGCAACAACTTCGGTTCCTTCAAGCGGATCGACGGCCACATCCACTTCCGGACCGCTCAGGCTTCCAACCTTCTCACCGATATATAGCATGGGTGCCTCATCCATTTCACCTTCACCGATTACGACCGTTCCATTGATCGGAACCGAATCGAACATTTCCCGAATGGCAGAGGTGGCGGCATAATCTGCACCGTTCTTGTCACCCCGGCCTATCCAGGAGGCTGAAGCCAGGGCTCCCGCCTCCGTAACGCGCGCAATTTCCAGAGCTAGCTGACGATCCATTTCCAGCTCCCCTCCCTTTCTTTCTAAATAAGAAAATATGGAACAACAATTATCCGAATTCAATTCACTAAGTTATAAGATCCATCACGATGCCGGCCGTTTCTTCGATCGCCTTGTCCGTGACATCGATGACCGGGCAACCCAAACGATCGAACAGCGAGCGGGCATATTCCAATTCCTCAACGATGCGATCCAAAGAAGCATACCTTGCTAACAAGGGCAGTCCCATCGTTTTCAATCTTTCGGAACGAACCTTTAATAAATGTTCGGCATTCATCGTCAGTCCGATGATTTTGCCTGGGGAAATGCGGTACAGATGCTCCGGCGGCTGAATCTCGGGCACAACCGGATAGTTAACTACCTTTTTCCCCTTATGAGCCAAAAATACGCTTAATGGCGTCTTGGATGTGCGAGATACGCCGAGTAATACAATATCCGCCTTCAAGATCGCATTCAAATCCTTGCCATCGTCGCACTTTACCGCGAACTCCACAGCTTCGACGCGCTGGAAATAATCCGCATCCAAGCGATGCAAAAGACCGGGCATGCGCTTCGGCTGATCCGCGAACGTATCTACAAAAGCCTGAATCATCGGCCCCATTACATCTACTACCCGCACATTCAATTGAATGGCTTGTTCCTTAATGGCCGCTCGCAATTCAGGCTGAACGAGTGTGTATGCGACAAACCCCCCGGAATCGGCGGCTTCTTCCATCACCTGACGAAGCTCTTCTTCATTTCGTACATTCATGTGCCGCTTTATCTTAACCTGCGGTGCTTCAAATTGCCGAATGGCCGCACGAACCACTGCTTCCGCCGTCTCTCCGACAGAGTCTGAACACACCGTTATCGTATATGACGCTTTCCCCATACGTTTTTCGTCCCCCTGCTTAATCCCGCTCCACTTTCTCGAGCAGCAGCTTGATGATTGTTGTCTTCGTGATCCGACCAACGACGTTAAGCTCCGGGTCGGACGAATGATCCGGGTAAGAAACTACCGGAAGGCTGTCTACCTGATGGTGAATCATCTTGCGTGCCGCCTCCAACACGGATTCTTCTGGAGTAATGGTTACAATATTCGGTTGTCTGGTCATGACCATGCTGACAGGCATAGACGAAGCATTCGGGTTCCCTAACGTCACTTTGAGCAGATCCTTACGTGAAATGACTCCTGCAAGCTTGCCGACTTCATCTGTAACAATAAGACTGCCGATGTTCTCCAGAAACAACGTCACAACCGCATCCTGCACCGTCGTCTTGACATCCACGACGACAGGCATGCCTTGAACCTGTCCCACCTTCATATCACGCAGAACGTACGAATCCGATTCCTTCTTTTCTGCCTTCTCCCCGAGAAAATAGCCTACTTTGGGCTTTGCCGCAATATAGTCCAGCATCACAAGCAAGGACAGATCCGCACGTATGGTCGGACGGCTTACCGTTAGCATCTCCGCGATTTGTTCTCCCGTGATGGGCGCATGTTTTTTGACGATTTTTATAATTTCCATTTGTCTTGTTGTTAGTTCGATAGCGCAACCCTCCCGCTTCTGCCCGCATAGCTCGCTTCATCAACACCATGGCTCGGCAGCTTCAGTATCCGATATGACAAAATTATAGCATTCCGGGCGGTATGTTCGTAGCTCTCTTTTACGCAAGAGCATGAATATTCCACCCGGCCCCCATTCATATCAAATGCGAATTCACGAGTCAGACCGCCGTTTCCTAGGCTAATTTTTGAGTGTCCCCCTCTTGGGGCAGTACCTCCGATTGCATACGGATATGAGCTTGAGCCGCCGCAATCCGGCTTACGGGCAATCTATACGGCGAACAGCTAATATAGTCCAGTCCGATTCGTTGGCAGAACATGATCGATTCATAATCGCCGCCATGCTCCCCGCAAATGCCGGTGGTAAGCATCGGATTCCGTGCCCGCCCTTGCGCAACCGCCATTTCGATCAGCTTGCCGACCCCTTCCGTGTCCAATACTTGAAACGGATTGTGAGGCAGCAGTTTATTCTCGACGTAATGCGCCAGAAACTTGCCTTCGGCATCATCTCGGCTGTAACCGAATGTCATCTGCGTCAAGTCATTCGTACCGAAGGAGAAGAAATCGGCGGAACGAGCAATTTCACCTGCCGTAAGTGCTGCACGAGGCACCTCGATCATCGTGCCGACTTTGTAGGAACAATAACGTCTTTCCTCTCCCATCACCTGCTCGGCTACCTCATCCACCATGTTTCGCAGCAGGTGCAGTTCATTGACATGCCCAACGAGAGGAATCATGACCTGCGGCAGTACAGAAATGCCATCCCGGATGCAGCGCAGCACAGCTTGGAATATCGCTTCAACCTGCATTTCGTAGATTTCCGGGAACATGATGCCCAGTCTGCAGCCGCGTTGGCCAAGCATCGGGTTGGACTCTTGCAGGTCACGGACGCGGCGAATCATCCGCTCAAGCTCCATGCGTTCATTCAATGTGTCGCCTTCTTTGGAGCGCAGCGCCGTTAACCTTTCTGTCAGCTCCTCGATATTCGGAAGGAATTCATGCAGCGGCGGATCAAGCAGCCGAATCGTAACCGGACATCCATCCATCTCCCGGAATATCTCCTCGAAGTCTGATCTTTGCATCGGCAGCAATCGGTTTAGCGCCGCCTGTCTATCCGTTTCCTTCTCGGCCACGATCATTTGCTGCACAATCGATAAGCGAGTCTGCGAGAAAAACATATGTTCCGTTCTGCATAATCCGATTCCTTCCGCACCGAATTCTCTAGCCTTGCGTGCATCGACAGGAGAATCGGCATTAGCCATTACCTTCATGGAACGTACTTCATCGGCCCAGCCCAAGATGAGCATCAATTCCGGAGACAAGTCCGCTTCCCGCAGTTCCAACTTTCCTGGAATGACTTGCCCGCTGCCACCGTCAATGGTGATCCAGTCTCCTTCGCGGATCGTGATCCCATTCCCTGTCAATTGCTGCTGCTCTTCATCGAGCTGCATTGCTTCGCAGCCGCAGACGCAAGGCTTACCCATTCCGCGGGCTACAACCGCAGCATGGCTGGTCATCCCCCCGCGCAGCGTAACGATTCCTTCCGCAGCAATAACGCCGTGTATATCTTCAGGCGTCGTCTCCAAGCGAACAAGGATAACCTCCTTACCCGCCCGTTTCCATTCTTCCGCCGTATCGGCTTCAAATACGACCTGACCGCAGGCAGCACCCGGGGAAGCCGGAAGTCCAGTCGCCATGACGGCATGCCCGGCTTCTGAATTGAGCGAACGGTGAAGCAGATGATTCAAGTGCTGCACATCAATGCGCATCAGTGCTTCTTCCTTAGAAATTCGGCCTTCCCGGGCAAGATCCGCCGCCACCTTCAGCGCCGCTCTTGCATTGCGCTTCGCATTCCGGGTCTGGAGCAGATACAGCTTCCCGTTCTCAATCGTAAACTCGATATCCTGCATGTCGCGATAATGCAGCTCAAGCTGTTTAGCGCACAGGGAAAGCTCTTTATATGCGTCAGGCATCGCCTCTTGCAGTTCGGCTATCGGACATGGCGTTCTTGTACCGCCAACAACGTCTTCCCCTTGCGCATTCATGAGAAATTCGCCAAACATCACATCCTCACCCGTAGAAGGGTTGCGCGTGAACAAAACGCCCGTTCCGCTCGTTTCGCCCATGTTGCCGAATACCATGGACTGCACGTTGACTGCCGTTCCTTGATCCTCCGGGATGTGGTGGACTTTGCGGTATACCTTCGCTCTCGGACTAGACCAGGATAAGAATACCGCTTCGATAGCCCCCTGAAGCTGCTGCTTCACATCCTGCGGGAAAGATCGGCCGATGCGTATCTCGATTAAATTCTTGAATTGCTCTATGAGCGACATCAACGACTCAACGGAAAGCTGTTGATCTTCCATGCAGCCGGTGAGCTGCTTTTCCTTTTGGATGAGCCGTTCAAAGTGAACCGCTTCGATGTTATAAACGACTGAACCGTACATTTGGACAAATCGGCGGTAACAATCATAGGCAAATCGGCGATTATCCGTCAGTTTCGCCAAACCTTCCACCGTCTCGTCATTCAAACCAAGATTCAGAATCGTATCCATCATCCCGGGCATCGACGTTACCGCTCCCGAACGTACGGACACTAGCAATGGACGTTCTACATGGCCGAACACTCGATCCTGCTCTTCTTCCAACTCGACCAAAGCAGCGAGTGCTTCTTCCAATAATCCTGCGGGAAGCCGGCGCCCGCTGCGATAAAACTCCCGGCATACCTCCGTCGTGATCGTGAAGCCGGGCGGGACCGGGAGCCCCGTATTGGTCATTTCTGCAAGGTTGGCACCCTTGCCGCCTAGAAGCCCTACATCCTCCTTGCCGCCATTCCGGAACGAATTCACTCTTCGTATTGTCATACTGAAGCATTCCCCTCCTGTTTTTGGCACTCTGGTTTGCCGCAGACCTTATCATTCATTTTTACGATTTTGGTATGCAAAGCATCAATGGTTTTATCGCAATAGCGGTTAATAAACGTACTTGGACCGTTCGCTTTTACATATTCAGCAAAGACTACACGGATTGGGTTACGCATCGTGGCTCCTCTTTCCCTGATTGGGAGAACATATGCTTAATAAAATCCTTTACTCGACATGCATAAGCCCATTCATTGTCATACCAGGCCAGGAGCTTCGCTTGATGTCCCGCTGTTTGAATCGATAAGCCGTCTATAATTGCAGATTTGCTATTCCCAATGTAATCGCTAGATACAAGCGGTTCTTCGTTATATTCCACATACGGCCCCATATCTTTCTCTATTGCGTTCTTAAAGGCGCGGGCAATATCGGCCTTTGTTACCTCCCGTTGAAGCTCGGCGGTCAAATCAACCAGCGAAACATTTTGCACAGGCACACGCAAGGAGAGTCCCTGAATTCGCTCTGCCAGATGCGGAAGTATTTCTTTTAATGCTTTACCGACACCCGTCGATGTCGGAATGATGGAACTTCCGCATGCCCGGGCTCTCCGCCAATCGGAATGGGCATTATCCAAATGCTTCTGGTCGTTCGTATACGCATGAACAGTAGTCATCCATCCATTATGAACGCCAAATTCTTGATCAAGAACATGCAGAATCGGAGCCAGACAATTTGTCGTACAGGATCCAATCGATATAAGCGAATGCTTCTCCGCGTCATAAACATGTTCATTTACGCCCATGACGATGGTACAATCCAGATCTTTGCCGGGAGCCGTCACGACCACCCGCTTCACGCCTGCTTGCAAATGTTTGGAAGCTTCGGGGCGGCTCTTGAACTTGCCCGTGGCATCCACGACGACATCGACGCCGTAGTCCCGCCACGGCAAAAGTTCCGGATCGCGTTCATTCACTAGCGGAATGCGATGTCCACGAATAAAAAGGCATCGTTCTCCTGCCTTAATATCCTCCGTCCAACGACCGTGAATCGAATCATACTTCAGCAAATGCGCTAATTGGTCGGGTGCGCATGAAGAATTAATAAGCGCGAGCGATGATCCTTCTCCACACATAACCATGCTGCGGATAACCAATCGTCCAATTCTTCCGGTCCCGCTAATACCGATTCTTTTCTGCATATATCGCAACCCCTCCTTTACTCGTTTATATAATACGTCATATTGGAAGTGTTATCAATAATTAATATGCACTATATATCGATAATTTTCTAAATATGTGCATTAAAACAAAATAAGGAAAGGGTGTTATGCATTTTATATGCTTACTTTACGCAAAAATACGTCATAATAGATCGATCATGACTGGCCGATTTGGTTCATTCTATTCGGTTTGAGTATCGAGGAATGATTCCACAAAATAACCCCACAAAGTGGAGCCTATGCTTCGATGCTTATTCCAAATACTTTGCGGGGACCCCCAAAAAAACTTATAAATTCTATACTGCCAAAAAAACTGCCTCAGGGACTTAACCCTGAGACAGCCTATGCTCAAAACCCAAATCTATTTTTCATACCAATATCCTTTAATCCCGCTTTGGAGACGGAGCAGCGCTTCCAGATAGAAATAATCGCCCCAGATCATGTAATCATCCGGCGCCCTATCCCCCCTTACATGGTATGATCCGTGCTTCAGCAGCCCTTCAGCCTCAGGCTCCTTGACCGTTGCATAGTTTTCGATGAGTGATTTCATGCTCCGTTTCAATGCATCTTCGTACATTTGGCGCTCCGGATCACCAGACCCATCCGTGAGTTCAAGCAGTTCAAGCAGGCCGCAAGCCGCAATCGCCGATGCCGAGCTGTCGCGCGGCGTTCCAGCCTCAACCGGAACATCAAAGTCCCAATAAACGACATCATCTTCCGGCAAATGCTCGATAAAATAACGCGCCAGCCGTTTGGATGCGTCCAAAAACGCCTCGTGTTTCGTATATCTGTAAGCAAGGGCGAAACCGTAAATGCCCCATGCCTGTCCGCGCGTCCAGGTTGAACCATCCTGATACCCTTGATGGGTTCCGCCCCGGATCGCGTTTCCGCTGCCTGTATCGAAATAGAAAGTATGATAGGAAGAGCCGTCCCCGCGCACAAGGAATTTCTGGCTCTTCAATGCATGCTGCATGGCGATATCATAATATTTGGCCTCGCCTGTCTCTTGATGTGCCCAGAATAAGAGCGGAAGATTCAACAAGCAGTCGATAATGATCCGTCCCCCGTTTTCAGGATCATTTTCCTTCCCCCAAGCCTGAATGATTCCCATGTTGGGGCGCCAGCGCATAAGCAGCTTGTCCGCAGCCTGAAGCGCCGTTTCCCGGGCGGCCGGATTACGGGTGACCCGCCACTCCGCAACTGCCGAGAGCGAATATAGAAAGCCGATATCATGATGGTCCAGAGCCACGTGCCGGTCAAGACGATCCTTGAAATTCCCCAGGAAGGCTTCCGCCGACTCTTTGAAAAAAGGGTCTTTGCCATATTCATAGGCAAGCCACATCATGCCGATATAAAAACCCTCGATCCAATCATCGTTTCCACCCCATTCATACCGCCGCCCGTCGGCGATATGAGGCAGCTTGCCCGGATGTTTCACGATGTTTTGCTTTAATTTGGATAGCGCATCTTCAATGGCAAGGCTCCACATACTGTTCATCTCCCACTCTTCTTAAATTGATAGGATGCTTGCATTGACCTATAAAGCACTAATGATGAGATTGACTTTTATCAATTTCTACTTCGGAATAAATATCTCCACTTTCCGCATCTTGTACGATTATTCGCCCTTTCGCGGTTTGCTCCACCACCGGAGGCATAGTCCACTTCCGTTCATTCCGCTCGCTGCAAGAAGCGCCGAATACCGCAGAGATGAGCAGATGTTCGCCGGGCTCCAAGTGCGCGGAAAGCGTAGGAATCATCGTGCTCGGTTTTAACAGATTGGTATTGGCCTCCGGATATACCATAAACGCATCGTCGAATCCATGTATATTTACGACCCCGCTGATTCCCCCCGGCATCATGGCCGCTACACGATCATCAGCCGTGCGGACCCGATCCGCTTCATTAAAGGGAAAATGGGTCCCCCTGCCCACGGCAAACCCGCCATCGGCGGCAGTTAAACTGCGTTCGGAGCGGATGCGGTGAACCCGTACATGCCACAGTCCCGCCGGAATCAGCCATGTCTTCACTTCAACGTCGTTCCAAGGCAGCCAGCGCGAGTACACGGCATGTTCTTCGATACGAAACTCCTCGCACTGAAACCGGGCGCGATAATACCCATCGTTTTCACTAAGTGCAAGCACGGAGTCAAAAGCTCCCTGTGAAAGTCCGTAACTCCCTTTGGAAACGCTAAAGCCAAAGCGCGTAGAATACGCAAATTTCGCATATTTGGCCGCGTTATGCGACATATCCCAATTCGCGATTTGGCCGGATGCCAACGCGACAGCATGGCCATCGTCTTCCGGACGGCAAATGATCATTCTTGCATGCGGCTGAGGAAGCAGCGGTTTCAAAGCCGGAAGCGGTTCCTCTTCCACCGTCCAGTACGGATGGTCATCCGGCAAACTCAAAATGAGAAAAGCTTTGTAAGCCCAATAAGGCGAACCCGGAGCGTTATAGCTTTCGGCCATGATCAAGTTTGGATAGGCATATCCGATGCTGAGCAATCCGTTTGACGTGAAAATCGGCTGTTCGAACCACCAGCGCAAATGCCGATTAATGATCCCTTTCATGACTCCAAGCGAAAACGGTTCGACGCCTGCATAGATCAATGCGCTCCAAAAAGATGCTTGCGCAAAACGGTACGTAAGGCTCCGTCCAAACGGAATGCTGCTCCCTTCCTCGGAGAAGAAATATATGTACTGCTCCGCAAAGGTTTTCGCCCGCTCGCGGTAAACTTTGGCGCGCTCCGGATCGTCATTTTCCATCAACTTGGAGTATATCAGCGTGTAATAGTGCATGGCGAACGGAATGTAGTAATCGCGCTGGTCCGTTTTTCCGTCCGAATACCATCCATCCGCCAAATAATAAGAATCGATGGCTTCCAAATATTCATCCATGAGGGCCTGATTATAAGGCATTCCCACCTTCTTGAAGCCCACATTCACAAGGACCGTGAACATAAGCCAATTGTTAGGGTTGGAGTGGTCCACCAGATTAATCTGATTCAACCATTTATGCAGCCGCTGCTTTTCCTCTTCGCTTAGCGGCTCCCAAATCTTTTCCGGGGCAATGGCGAGGCCCAATCCAAACACGGCCTGTTCAACCATCCGCTGGTCCTGGGTAACAAAATCTCCCCAATATTCTTCATGTTCGGGATTCGTACCGTTGATGATTCCTTCCAGAAACTCCTGCCATAGGTCGGATTGGCCTCCGCCTGCGGCATGCGGGATGAGGCCCCATAGCGGGCGCGAAAAGGCTTCCATAAGTACAATGGCTTCATTATGGCTCGCGGCCGTCGCTCCAAGATCCAAACCAGCCCTGCCTTCCGTAAAATGCTGCTTCAAAGGTTCCAAAGTATCAAGAACTGCCTGCTGAACATCGGCCTTCGTCTGTAATGAATTAACTTGTGTTCTTTTGCCTGTTTGCTGCATGTTCTGTAATTCCCTTCTGAATTAAAATTAGTTCCAGGAAGCATATTCGCTGGGCGTCATGCCAATTTCCCTCTTGAATAATTTGATAAAATAACTTTTGTTGGCGTAACCCAAATAATCCGATATCTCTTCCACCGTTTTACTGGACTGCTGCAACAGCTGCTTGGCCTTTTGGAGCTTGACCATATGGACGTATTCGATAAAATTCTGGTTCGTTTACCTTCCCAAGCTTCAAGGCCATTCGAATAACAACCGATCAGCTCGATGTCCAGCTCCTTCCATGATACGCTCTAAGACAAGTATCGTACAACAGGATAATCATCAAAGAAAGAGAAATGTGCATTTTGAAACGAATTTTACTTTTTGGCGTACAGCAAAAGAACCTGACGAGCAAGCATGCTCTACAGGTTCTCTCATGGATGGGAGCTATCCCCATTCAATATTAACATAGAGATCTTTATTCTTTTACGCTTCCTACGGTCATCCCTTTAACAAAATACTTCTGTAAAAATGGATACACGACCATGATCGGCAGCGCTCCCATGAAGATTTGGGCCGTCCGCAGCGTTTTTTCGCTGAGATTCTCCATCGCCTGGATCTGCTCAATTGAAATTGACGTCATTTGCGAGTTGAGCGACATGATCAGCGTTGACAAATACGTTTGCAGCGGGTATTTTTCCGGCGAATTCAAATAAAGGATTCCATCGAACCATGCGTTCCAATGTCCAACGATGGTGAACAAACCGATGGTTGCGATCGATGGCAGCGATACCGGCAAATATATGCGCCATAAAATCCGCCAGTGCCCCGCTCCGTCAATCGTTGCCGCTTCATCCAGCTCTTTCGGTATGGTCCGGAAGAAGTTCAGCATCAGTACCATATTCCATACGTTCAAGGCTCCAGGCAAAATCAGCGCCCAGATCGAATCGATGAGTCCCGTATTTTTGACGATAATGTAGGTCGGAATCAATCCGCCGCCAAAAAACATCGTAATCGCGAAAAACCATACATATAGAGTTCTCTGCTTAAACTGGTCTGTCGATTTCGAAAGCGGGAATGCTGTAATAAACACCAATAACATGTTTACCGCCGTTCCAAGCACAACCCGCTCCACGGAAACCCACAGCGACCGAAAAAACTCAACCTTTTCCCCCAGATAACGATAAGCATCGAGATTAAAGCCTACCGGCCACAGTTTAACCTCGCCGGCCATGGCCGCCGTATTCGAGCTGAGCGAGATCGAGAGCAAATGAATGAACGGAATAACGCCAAGCAAGGTGATCGCGCTCAGCAGAAGCGTATTGCAAATGATAAAAACCCTTCTGCTCATGGTTAGCTTGTGCATGTCTCCACCTCCTGGTTAAAAGATCCGGTAATTGTTGTATTTGTAAGCCGCATAATAGGTCACGGACACCATAACCAGAGAAATCACGGATTTAAAGAGTCCGACAGCGGCGGCAGGTCCAAACTGTTGGCTAAACATACCCAGCCGGTAAACGAATGTGTCGATGATGTCCCCGCCTTCGTATACCGTAGGGTTGTACATGATCAGAATTTGTTCGAAACCTGCATTGAGGATACCGCCCAAACTCAATACGCCAAGCAAAATGAGGATTGGAGCCATCCCCGGAAGGGTAATGTGAAGCATTTGCTTCCATCTTCCCGCGCCATCCACTTCGGCTGCTTCATAAAGCGTAGCATTGATCCCTGTAATCGCGGCCAGCATGACAATCATGTTGTAGCCCATGCCTTTCCACACGTCGGATCCGATGACAATACCGCGGAACCAGTTATTGTCCAGCATAAACATGATCGGCTTTAAATGCAGCGAGCTTAGCAGTCCGTTCACGGGGCCATTCAGCGAGAACAGCTCAATGATGACACCGCCAAGCACGGTCCAGGACAGGAAAAAAGGCAGGAAGACGGCCGATTGAATCAAACGTGAAAACCATCTTTTGGTTACTTCGTTCAGCAGCAAAGCCAAAATCAGAGGAACTAACAAAAACAGCACCATTTTGAAAACCGCAATGATGATCGTATTCCAAAGCACCTGCTTGAAATCCGGAAGATTAAACACATACCGAAAGTTATCCAAACCGACAAATTTGGAGTGAAAAAATCCTGACAACGGCTCAAACTGCTGGAACGCCATGACCAAACCAGCCATTGGGCCATAGGCGTAAATCAGCGTCACGATCACTCCGGGCAACAGCATCAAATGAAGCACATAGTTTTTCTTCAGCGTTTTCACAGATGTACCTCCCCGCTTAGCTTTAAAACGGGAGGAACTGCCAGCTGCATCAGGCTATCCTCCCGTTTCATCATCTTGTTTATTTCACAGCCTGCGCACTATACCAGTCATTAACCTCTTGTGTGATCTGATCGCCACCAAGGGATTTCCAGCTGGAAACAAACTTGTCGAATTCATCAAGCGGAGCGCCCATGATGATCTTGGTAAAGGATTCCTGCATTAACTTATCAAGCTGCGGACCTTTCTCCACTTGCGTCGGGGTAGGAAGGCCGTAAAATTCGTTGTTAACAAAGGCTTGGCTTTCCTTGATTTGGCGCGTCAATCCCCAGCCGCCATCTTTGGCCGCACGGCTGAAATATTGACCCCAATTTATGCCTTTGCTGGCATTTTTCGTATCTCCCGCGAGATAATCCTTGGTAGCCTTGAACACGTCTGCGACGTGTTTGTAATTTTCATCATCCAGCGTGATTTCCGTTTGGTTCGCATCCAGCGCTTTGTTTACTTCCGTATAAATCGTTTCGATATCGGCCGGATTGTAAATCCGAGGGTTAAACCAGTTGTAAACATAACCTTGTTCAGGCTTGTTCTTATCCATGTATTTCTTATTGCCCATCTCGATATAGAAGTTGATCATTTTGATCGCCGCTTCCGGATGTTTCATGTTTTTGTTGACAGCATACACTTTGTTGCTGCGGATCTTTGGCACAAGCGATTTTCCCGGTCCGTCGAGTCCCGGAATTTGCATCGCAATCCACTCCGCCTTCGGATCTTTATCGACATTGAGGTTCAGCGGCCAGTTCGGATACCACCACTCGCCGAAGGATATCCCCACTTTGCCTGCTGTAATGTCTTCAACCGCTTTGTTTTCGTCTTTGAGCGCGAACTCTTTATTCAAAACCCCATCTTTGTACCATTGCTGCAGCTTGCCAAGAGCTGTTTTGACTTCAGGTTGGATGAGGCCAGGGACCAGCTTGCCGCTGCTGTCCTTGATCCATGCCGATTGTTTGTCCCCAATGGACGGATAAGCGCCGAAGCCGTTAAACAAACCTCTCAGGTCAAACCCCCAGAAGAATATATCTTTTTGCAGAGCGATTCCATAGGTATCGTTTTTGCCGTTTTGATCCGGATCGTTTTTAACAAAGGCTTCCGCCACTTTCTCTAGTTCGTCGATTGTTTTTGGCGGCTGCAGTTTGAGATTGTCCAGCCAATCCTTACGGATCCAGAGCAGCTGCGTTGACAGGAACGGATCCTCGAATGCAGGAATCGCAAGCAGTTTGCCGTCTGAAGTAAATGTCTTCATCGCAAATCCGCCATCTGACTCCATATATTTCTTAAGTACCGGAGAAGCGTAATCATTATAGGCTGAAGTAAGATCGGCGAGCATGCCTTGATTTTTCAGCTTTTCATAGTTTTTCTGATCTAGTTCCATGATGTCAGGCAGATCGGCCGATGCCATGGCTAGCGAAAATTTTTGCTCGAATTGGCTGGATGGAACCGCCCATTTGTATTTTACTTCGATATTCATCATGTCTTTCAAATCTTTGAGGTAAGCATTCTGTTCTGGCGTAATGCCTTGCACTGTCCGCGGATCTTCCGGAGGATTATACCCGAGCACCTCTGTCACCGTCACCGTATCAGGATACTTGCCCATCGGATCAGGTGGCGTGCTGCTGGTTGCTTCCTCCTTGGACGGGGTTTCGGAACTTGCAGTCGTGTTTTCATCTTGACTGGAACATGCTGTAAACAACGAAAGCGCCATCGTGGCCAGCAAAATCATCTTCCATGGTTTGATTCTTTTCATCGAATCCTTTCCCCCTTATACGCTTTTATTTGTGCTGCTTATACTTCATGTAATTAATTATAGATTCAGGGAGAAAACGCTATCAATTTTGAGTTTTTTACTTTGCTTTCACTTTATTGACTTGTTTGTCGGCCAACTATGGAACTCATTCCGGCGTTGCGGTATTCCTGGGGAGAAATCCCCATCTTTTTCTTGAAAAACGTCGTGAAATAGGAATGCGAATCGAATCCGACCCGGGCGGCGATTTCATTCAGCTTCAGGTTCGTCTCCCGCATCAGATGAAGCGCTCCTTCCAGCCTTTTCGTCTGAATGTATTCGAGCAGATTATGTCCCGTCATTTGCTTATAATAACGAGACAGATAAGACGGATTGAAATGGACCTCCTCCGCGATGGCCGTCAGCGAAAGGTCACCTGATAAATGCTCGAGTATGTACCTGTGAATCTGGTCGATGACAAAAAGCTTCATCTCATCCTGCTGCATCCGGCCCCGCTCATACAAAGCCTCCTCATGCATATTTTTCTTTTCGATGTCGACAATGACCATCTTTTGATCTAATAGAGCCCTGCCCCGCAGCATGGACCGCAGTGTCTCGAATTGCTGCCGGGCGGTATCCCAGCGTCCATTCAGGTTGCCCGATATGCCGAAAGAAACGGAAGCGCCAAGCAATTCTTCACATTCATTCTGAATGAGCTCCAGTATCCCCCTCATATAGACCGTAATCCCGTTCCAATTCAGTTCTCCGGCAGACTCAGGATTTTGAAAACGCGCAAGAAGCTCCTCCCCGGGCTGAAGCAGCCATATAGGCATTTCTTCCATTACAGCGGGCTCGCAAGCAAACGAAGCTGGCAGGTAATTGCGAAAAGCTCTTTGAACGGATGCAATCAGAGTCCGGGTATTCCCATCCTCCTTGCACTCAATCCTACCGATCAAATAAAATGCGGCCCGGTCGGCTGCGATATGAAAATTAAGCCCTTCATACCGGGGTTCGGACAAAAGCTTATGTATCGGCTCGCCATTCAACACTCTGTCTACCAACTCGCTTCGCAGCAGCGGTTCCGCGATTTCAAAATGTAGTTTCGCCTGCTCCTCTTGAATTCTGCGGCGGTTTTCCGTATCAAGCTTGTTTGTTGCCTCCCTCACGGCTTCGAAAATAGGATCGATGCCCTCGGTCTTCAAAATGTAATTGTCCACGTTTTTGCGGATAGCTTCATGAACGTAATCGAATTCGCTGTATCCGGTCAAAAAAATAACCCGGCACAGCGGCCAATAGTAGAGGATCTCATCCATCAACTGCAGCCCGCTCTTTTGCGGCATGCGGATATCGCTCACAAGGATATCCAGCTTCATTTTTTTCGCGATCTCAATCGCTTCTTTGGCGGAATACGCTTTGCACACATCCAGTTCGAATTGGTCATTCTCCCGAAAAAGTTGAACCAGGCCGTTTACAATGACAGGTTCGTCGTCTACGATCAGCAGTCTGTACATCATTGTACCTCCTCATTTCCACTCTTAATGATCAGATCCACCCTCATCCCGCCGTATGAACTGCGCGAGACGAACAGCCCGCTTTCAGGCCCGTATTTCAGCTGCAGCCGGTTGTTCACGTTAACTAATCCCGTTTTTTCCATATGCTTCGAATCTTTGGCGAGCTTATCCCGCAATTGTTCGATCATCTCGTCCGTGGCCAGATGACCGTTGTCCTCCACCGTAACGCGCAATTTTCCTTCCTCATATCTAGTAGCGATATAAACCATGCCCTCCATCATACCATCTTCGAAAGCGTGTTCAAACACATTTTCGACCAAGGGCTGGATGATCAGCCGCGGTACGGAAATGGAAGGCGGAACTCCCGTGATTTCCTCATATTCGTAAGCAATCCGGTTGGAGAAACGGATGCACTGAATCTCGCAATAATCCAGCGCATGCCGGTATTCCTTGTAAAACGGCACTTCATCCGACCCGCTCCTTGTGATGTACTGGTAGTAGTTCCCCAACTTTTGGGATAACTCCGCGGCGCTGTCCGAGTCCCCGACCTTGCACATCATATAAATATTAAAAAAGCTGTTATACAAAAAATGGGGATTGATTTGGGACTGAAGCTGTTTTAACTGGGAATGCTGCAATGCGATCTTTTGCTCATAGTTTTCCTCAATCGAATTTTTCAGCTTCTGGACCATATTGTTAAAGCCGTTAAACACGTAGTGGAACTCGTCCTTTGTCCTCGATTCGATCATGATATTCAAATTATCGGTTTCGATCATATGAAAAGCTTTGACCAGCTTCGACAGCGGCCTGTGAATCATCAAATTGACGGAAAAAGAATACAGCACCATAACGATAACCGCAATGATAAACAGCGTATAAAACCAGGTCGTAAACTGGCTCAAAGGCCGGGTGATCTCATTTTGGTTCACATACATGATCAGGGATAACTGCAGCGAACTGACTTCGTTCTGGACGACAAAATAGCTGATTCCATTCATCCGTTTAATCTCCGGCACATTGGGGTCGGGAATGCTTTGGTTGTCAAGCAGATCCAAGATGGCATTCGATTCCTGCCGATCGCTCGCCGTCGTCAGCACGGTGCCCAATTCCTTGCTTCCAAGCAGCACCTCCGACTCCTCATATAGCTTGGCGATTTGACCCAAGGCCTCAAGCAGCTTCGGTCTGGAAAGCTCGATGTATGAACACACCCCTCCGTTATTCTCGGTTTCAATCAGAAAAATCCGGTCCCCGCTGCGATAGAAAGACGGCTTCGGCTTGACGGTCATCATGGAGGTAATCAGCTGCATTTCCGCATTTGGCGTCGCGGTTACGCCCGACATCGTTGAAATGGTTTTACCCACCGCCTCGACATAGACGCCCGCGTTCACTACATATTCGCTGGAAACCAGCAGCGTAGCCAAACGGTCCCTGACCTGATCGATAAGCTCCACTTCCTCATAATTCTCAAGCATGCTGCCGCGGAAGCTAAGCTTCTGCAGGTCTCTGTCATTAAGCAGCTGCAGCTGTAAATTCCGTATAAAATACATTTCTTTATCCAACTGCTTGGAATAAAAAGAAGCTCCCGCCAATGAAGAATTCAGGATCGCATGCTTCGTGATGGACATGCCTTTGTAGTTCAGCCAAATATTCATCGAAATTAGCGGAACCAAAAACAAGACAAAAACAATGATTATTTTTTGGTATACGAACCATTTTGCTTTTCCCGCGGCCTGAAGTTTCATGCCTTCCCCCCGTTTTCGAATCATGATGGGTGTTGGTATATATGTTGAACCAATGATTGAAACGTAGAAGGCAGCCAGGAGAAATGTTCTTCCGATCGCTGTTGCTCACAGATTTCTTTGATTTGAACTCAGCCATAGTCGAAATCTGCTCACAAAGGCGAACGCTTCGCTTCTCCAGAATCATTTCTCCGTCTTGCCTATTCCTTTTCTTGAATTCAACATATATAGAATTTAGTATAGTGCTAAACAAAAAAAGAACCATCCCTATGGGGAGATTCTCTTTTTGCCAAGATACAAGAAAGGGCAGGCTTCGAATAAGAGGAGCTTCCTTATATCTCGAAAAATGGCTGACTAGCGTCGATTGTACATTTCAAGCTCATTGATCGCGAAGTTACCCCACTTCAGATTCGCTGCACCAATTTTCAGCCTGAATTTCGCAGCCGTGGTCTGGTCAAAATCGAGGGTCTTCGCTTCGTTCGTCTGATCGCTGTACTGCCATACCCATTCAACGCCGGTCTTCAAAGGCAGCCAGTTTGCGCCATCGAAATATTCAAGATCAAACTTCGTGACACCTTGCCCCGTTCCGAATCTCGTTACGATTTTCAGTTGATTGACGGTTACCTGCTTGCTGCCGAAATCAAGCGTGATATAGTTCGGAAACGTCACGCCCTTGTCTACGCTGGACCAAGCTTTGTCATACGATCCGTCCGTCAGGCTTTTGATGGAGCTGGTGGACAAAGTCGCTACAGAAGCCGATGCTGTCGCGAGCGGCGCCAAATTGCCGGGTTCCGGCCCAGGCGGCGTCGGTAATGGCTTAATTGGCGCAGGCGTATATACGATCGGCGGTTTTCCGGTTGCCGGAGGCACGTTTCCTTGATATTCGAATGCTCCAATGTCCGGGTCGCCGTTGTACAGCGGATTGCCGAAGTAGTCCCTTCCCCCGTTATCGGCAATAGGCACGCCTGCCCCGATCAGCGGAGAATCGCTTTGCAGCTTGTAACCATCCACGGTACCCATACCTGTTCCGCCGCTGCCCGGATTCACGAATTTCGGATTCGCCGTCACTTTATGGGCATCTGCATTCACCAATGTTTTACCGCCGTAATAAGCGTTGCTGTCAAAGGTTTGTCCGGTTAAATTCCAGCCCCTGTCCCCCACGCTGTAATACACATTGTTATAGTTATATATATTTTTCGGACTGCCGGAAGATTTCGTGAAGTAATCGCTCATGACCGGATTGCCCGAACCCGCGCCGACATAAATGGTGTTGTTGTAGTTCAGCACCGTATCGATCGAACCGCTGTAGCGGAAGATGCGGGCCTTGTCGTCTTGGCTGATGTTGTATCTTACGATCGTATTGATCGTGTTATAGGTATCATTGACATAGAGCATAAACCCGCCGGCATTGTCATGGCTGTAATTGTATTGCACCAACGAGCCCAGATTACCGGCATCTACGTCGAACCCCGTTCCGTCCTCCGAGCCGTTGCGGCTTGCAAATGATTCATTGTATTGAACGATGCTGTTATCCGCATAAGCCCACCAGATCGAAGCGTTCGTAGCCAAATAGGTGGCTTCTTGAACGGTATTATGTTCCACCACCGCGCCGTCCGTCACATTCCAGGCAATGCCGCCCGTTGCCGCCCGTACGACGGTATTGTTGGAAATTTTCACGTTGGTAGAAGGGGTCCAAGGTCCGTATGGTTTGGGCACCCATTCCCACAAATCGCCCATGCCGTAACGCAGAATGCAGTTCGAGCTGATATAAATCCCGTAAGCATCCACATCGGTTAACGTATTGCCGTCGATGAGGACATCGTTGAACGCGCTCGGCACCCATGAACCCACGGAATCGAAAATAATACCGCCGGATCTTGTTGTATACACGCCATCAACGTCGTGGATATTAAGATTTTTAATATAAATATGGTTCAAAATGCCCTTTTCCTCGTTCAAAACATAAACGCCGCGCCGTTCCCCGCGCTTGCCTTTCCAATCTCTTGTGAACGGTTCCGATGAGGGATTCGTGACTTCCAGGTTACTGATTTCCCAGTACTCCTGGTTTTTCAGGAAAACCGTCTGCAGCTCTGAGGTGACGCCAGCGATAAGCGGCTTACTGCCTGTCCCGTACATATCGATGATGATCGGACTGCCTTCCATACCCGAGCCCTTAGGCCACAACTGGCCCTGCCAGGAGCCTCCAGCCTTGAACAAAATATGGTCCCCAGGCGCAAAGGTCGTCGCATTGACTTTGGCAAGCGACTTCCAGGCCGTATCGGGATTCGTGCCGGCATTGCCGTCGTCGCCGCTTACATTGTCCACATAATACGTTGTCCCCCGCGCCGTCTCGGCTTTGGCTGGCGATGGGACGATCGCTGTAATGCCTGACAACAAAATGATCGCCGACATCATGCTCATCATTTTTCTTGCTGTCCTTTTCAACATATGCCTGATCCTCCTTTTTGGATTCTTTGGCGGAAATCCAAGTTGTTTCCCTGTATCCGCCATATGTAATAGCACCACAGGCATTCTGTGAAGCGTTTACATAAATGTGAAGCTTTGCTTATTGGATGTGATTGAAGTTCCAAGCGTTGTACCGCTCTTCATTCACGTGGATGTCCGCTTCGGACAGCTTGTTCCGGATGATTTCCTCATATTCGTTATCGATATAATCTTTACGGACTTGCTCCTTGTTCTCGCCAAAGGCTTGATATGCCGTTCCCGGCTCTGTTTTGTCGACACACTTCAGCAGATAAAGTCTGCCGTTCTCGTCGATGATGCCGCTCATATCCCCGGGCTTCATCCATGCCGCAGCTCCCGCTACCGGGCTTCTGGAGTTTTGCCGCTCACTTCCGAGATGGAAAACAAGCTCCTGCTCGGTTCCCTGATCGGAATAAGCTTTGGCCGCCTCCGCAAAAGACGTGCCGGCTGCCAGCCTGACCGCCGCTTCCTCCAGCCTCTCTCGAACTTGTTCTTTCTTGCCCAAATCGATCTGCTGCCTGGAATCCAAATACGAAGCAGATATACTGAGAACCTTCACATCGCCTGGATTTAGGTAAAGCTCTTTTTTATGTGCATCATAAAAGGACTTCAATGTCTGTTCGCCGGGTTTTAGTTTCTTATCCAGCTTCTGCTTTACGGCAGTTGCGGCATTCGTCATGATATATTCAAAATAAGCATCCTCGTTATATTGAACAGGCCCATAGATAATCTGATGATTAGCGGCAGCCTTCGTCCTGCGCTCATTTTCCTGCTCAAGCTGATTCAAAAATCCCCGATAGCTGATATCCTTCAGCACGCCTTGCTCTTTAGCAGCCATTTGTCTGACCTTGATGTTGACGCTTTCATTCAGAGCCGTTTTTTTCAATATTTCCAAAGGGATTTCGCCGGCAAAAGAGGTTGTCCAAAACGAGGGGGTCTGTTCAGCACTGTATTTCTCGTGAAAATAATTCATGATTCTGGACTTGTTCATTTGAATAGCTCTGTTATATTCCGGCACAGTCACTGGAATTCCGTCAACGGTCGCCATGACCTCGTCGCCCTGTTCATCGGCCTTGAGCCCCCCTTTCGCGAACGCAGCTGTAGTACATACGGTGAGAACAAGCAAGCCCGCAATCGTCCATTTAGTTTTGACCCGCAGACGCTTCTTTTCCGCCATGATCTCCCCCGCCTCCTGCACTGATATGTCGATTATTATGGATTGTCTTTCCATTGTAGACCCGATTGTAAACGCTAACAATTTCAATTCATTTACTTTCGCTTATAATTTTTTTACTTGTTTACAAAAGACTTAGGTAGAATACAAAAAAAGCCTGGAGATTCTCTCCAAGCGTTTGGCTTACAGCCTGCCTTAGGCTAATTTTTGCAAAATAACCGGTTTCTCATATTGCCGGATGCACCAGTTGTATTTCTCCAACACCTTTTGGTTTACCGATGAGATGGAAGGATCCACTCTTGCAAACCCGAATTTTTCATAAAAATGCTCCAGCTCCCGAAACGGAATGCAATAAACCGATTCCAAACCTAAGCTTCGGGACTTATCCACCAAACAGCCGACCAATTCATGCGCAAGAGAAAGCCCGCGAAATTGCTCAAGGATATAGATCCCGCCCATCTCGGCTTCCTTCTCGTTTAGGAGAACTAGTCGTCCTACACCGGCGTTTCGTCCATTATGCGTTACGATCGCGATCTCTTCGCGCTCCAGACTGCTTGGAACAAATCCGATCTTCTCGTACTGCTCATTAATCCATGGCAGATCGCTGTTTTCTGCCCATCTGATAGCCATGTAACTCACCTTCCCGGTAAAAAGTATAAATATATAATAACAAAATTTCCCGGTCAGGTTAAACTTGAACCCGCTTCATTGCTCCATGCGGCAGACAAGCATGCACTCCTTTCACGCCGTTTACAATCTGGGTGACCCTTAGATCAATGACAGCGCTGCCCAGAGCCATCGCTTGAACCCGGTCCAAACCATATAACTCTCCCATCAAATCAAGCATGCCGTCAAGAGCATAGACCGTCGCTTCGTTCAAATCCTCATGGAAACCAAAAGCAAGCCACCCGGCAGGCGTATCGGCCCGCGGATATGCCAAACGCAAATCTTCCAGCAAATGAATGGTGACTTCAACCTCATCCATCGGACATTCGATCGCCTGGCAGCTCACCTCGCCATCCCCTTGCGCCGCATGCCCGTCGCCTATAGCCAAATATCCTCCATCTACGGGTACGGGCAAATACAATGTGCTGCCGGTTACAAGTTCTTTGCAATCGATATTCCCTCCGCAAAAACGGGGCGGCCAGGTAGAATGAATCCCCTCCTCTTCAGGAGGCATGCCAATTACGCCCATAAAAGGGTTGAGCGGTACAGAATAAGCCGCGTCGTTCATCCGGCAGCTGCCTTCCATGTTTTCTTTATCCAACGTCCAATCTATAGTGATTTCTTGGTATTCCGTCAGATGCAGCTTTTGATTTTGCCAATTGGGATATTGTCCCGCACAAGTAAATCCATATTTTCCGGGGACAATCCGGTTGAACTGAATGGCCAGAGTCATTCCCCGTTTGGCATTTTCGATACAGATCGGGCCGATTAAAGCATGGCCGCCATCCAGCTTATCTCTTCTGGCAAACGGCTTAACCCGCTCCTTATATGAAGGTCCTCCCCCCCAGGCCGCATCCGGGGCTTGAAAACGAATCGAATCTCCCGATGAAACAGTGATTAACGGCTCGGTATCTTTCGTAAAACACCCGATCAAAGCTTCTCGACATAATCGAATTTCATGTACCGCCATATCATCCGCCTCCAATAAGGAATCAATATTAAACTTTTAATCGTCCCGTAAAATACAGCTCATCGATTGAAACATGGTCGGCCCCGCCATCCAGGATGATCCTCACGTCCTCCAACATTTCGTGGAAAGGAATCCATTCCGCCTTTTTCTTGGTGTATGGCTCGGCAATATAAAAAGGTTGTGACAGATAGGCTTCCAATCTTTCTCCCCGGAGATATAACAATTGATCCGTTTCCGGGAGCTTCGCTGCCCCCCTGAATTGAACCAAAGGCCGCAGCTCCCGATAACGGCGCATTAATTTTCTGGCCTGCTGCTGAATGGACAGATGCTGGGGCTCCAACTGCGATCCTTCCAATAGGACGGAAGTTGAAACGATCGGGTCGATGGCCGGGAATAGTCGCCTTGTCGTTAGCTCCGTATCAAATCTAAGGAAAGTATCTAATGGCCCATATGGCATCTCTTCGTCCACCGCATCACCGCTGACATCAACGAGAAGCGTCGTAACCGGGCGAACGCCTAAAGACTTGAGCTTTTCTTTCATATCATCCATCTCGCCGGATAAAACCATAGAACGATCAGCCCCCAAGATCACATCCCTTCGTTCAGCATGATGAACAATCCGGCCGAAAATTTCCTCAGCCGTTAAGCAAACATCCTCAGACTCTTGCAGCAATTCATCAACCCCCGCCGTATGCTCGCTGGGCTTCCAAAAGATCGTTGCAAAATCCTTTTTTCTGAATCGGTTTATGAGCTCAGCCAGCAAAGCCATCTGGCCTGTGCCCGGACGGGCCACTAATCCGACCATGCCTCCCTTAACGACCGGCGCCAATAAATCCAAAACCTTGATTCCCGTTTCAAGCATTTCCAGCGGTTTGCCGCGGATAATGAGTTCGTCCATTGTGCAGCCGGCAAGATCCGCAAGCATGGCCAATGTCCGAACCTCCGCCTTTCCGACCGGAATTTTCCCTGTGCAAAGATTTGATACCGTAGCTGGACGCAGCCCCGCTGTACGGGCAGCAACCGTTAAATTCGGCACGCGGGCCCTTAGCAGAGCTACATTCAGATGCAGTTCATCCATATTTATCCACCTCCTGTAATTACTTTATATAGTAATATATATACCTTTAAAAGTAAATACAAATTTTTACACACAAAAAAAACGCCTGTCCACGCATCCTCATGGAAGACAGATCGTTTTTACGAGATTATTGAAGGGGATAATGTTGATAAATGTGGGACAGGCGGGGACTATCTCTAGCATGATGAGCAAAAAGTTGCGATTCTGCATTTTTTTGCTCGAATCTCACCATACATACGTTAAATTGATGCGAAAGTGCAATAATTTTACTTATTTTCCTCGTCATACCGAGATCACGCGCTCAAAACTTGCACTTTCGCAACCTTTTCCTTAAAAAGCCCCTTTCGCCTTGAAAAGCCTGCACTTTCGCAACTTTTCCCGTTTATGCCAATCATAGACCATGGGAGCGGGACAAATCTCAACATACAACCCTTCCCTCAATCCGCCTCTGCCTCATGGAGCAAAGATTGAAGTTCGCGTATCGCCGGAGCTAGCTCCTGATTGCTGTTCAGAATCGGTGCAAATACAGGCTCCGCCTGCTTCAGCAGCAAATAACTGAAATAATAATAGCCGAAAAACGGCTCCGGCCCGTAACCAGGGGGCTCTTCCTCTTCCCACTGCAGCTCATCTTCTTCCTCATCCTCCGGCCACAGATACCTTTCATCCAGCAGTTCATTCATCCTTATCTCTCCCTCAGGCCCCGATCCGATTTGCTGCCCGGAAAAGGATGATGCTACCGCTATGTATAATTCGATTTCATCCAGAGTTATATTTTCAGGGCTCGCCGCGCGCCGCTTTAGATCGCGCAATAGCTCACGCAGTACCCATGGCGTCACCTGCCACAAGGTGCTCTGATGTTCGATCAATTCCGCTAACGCTTTGTACTTTGTACTGCCGGGTCTCGATTAGCCGCGGAATATCCGTTCCTCTGCCATAGGCGGTCGTTAATCGCTGCCACGGAATGTGTTCGGTCGTTTCATCCAAAATATCCATTTGATTTTCCATCCTTCCACTCCATTCTTCGCCATTCGGGCCCTACTATAAAACGATGAATACACCTAGCAAGTTACCATCTATCTTATAAAAATTGCAGCTCTATTGCCAAAAACAAGCGTTTCGTCATCTTCATTCCCCCACGCTCTTCTATCAAACACGGCATAGAATAGCGTAAAGATCGATAGGGGTGGTGGATTGATGAACAGATTGAATAGAGTATGCCTCGTCAAAAATTCCAATGTCAAGCAATCGAATAACTTAGGCTGGGTTTCCTCCAACTGGAGCGGTTATGCCGTTTCGGGACGGAAAAACGCCTTTCGTAAAATATCAGCGAACTGGACTGTGCCTTTTGTACGGCCGAGTTCAAATAATTCTTATTCTTCCGCCTGGATTGGCATCGATGGTTTCGGAAACAGCAGCTTGATCCAAACGGGAACCGGGCATGACTTCGTCAATGGAAAAGCCCATTATTACGCATGGTGGGAAATCCTCCCCCAAACGATGACGCTCATCCCGAAGCCTGTTCACCCCGGTGACCACATGAAAGCGGTTATTTCCAAACTCAAAGGCAGCACTTGGCTGATCAGCCTCCGCAATACAAGCCGAAACTGGGTTTTTCGCACAATCAAACGGTACAGAGGCCCGCAGGCTTCGGCCGAGTGGATCGTAGAAGCACCCCAAGTTGGGGCCAGCATTTCGAAGTTGGCGAGGATTTCGAAGGTGTATTTTACCGGCTGCCGGTTAAACGGCAAAAATCCGATGCTGACTCCGGAGAATCGCGGCACCATGCTGCAGAACAACAATGTAACCTCGATTCCCGGTAAACCCAGCGCGGCGGGCGATGCTTTTGCCGTTACGAATCTGATCGGCCGAGCCAGCGGCCCAGTCAGAAAACCAAAGCGCTCATAACTTTACTGAATTTGGGCGGATTGCTGCCTGAACTGCTGCGGAGAAACCTGATATACTTTTCTGAACATCTTAGAGAAATGAGAAAAGTTATGGTAGCCGAAGGTTTTGGCCACATCCGAAATCGGAATGCTTGTCGTCGTGATGAGATCTTTTGCCAGCGACATGCGGACATGCAGGATATAATCCGTGATGGACTCGCCTACCTCGCGTTTAAACAGGCGGGATAGATAAGCCGGATTGAGATGCACGTAACTGGCAAGCTGTTCCCTTGTGATCTGCTCGCCCAGATTCTCCGTAATATAGTATTTCACCCGCTGGATGACGGAATGGTTTTGGTGCAATTGATCGTAGATGATCCGGACCAACTGGAGGGACAAGGCTTCCATTTGCTGAAGATTTCGCGGCTGGGCGCTTAAGAGAAGTCCCTCTTGATCCTGGAACAATTCGAAGGCGGAAAGCCCATTTTTATGGAGAATATAATGTACCATCTGCATGAACTCGTGACGGAATCCCTCCAGTTCATTCAGGGAAAGACCTGGCATCTTTCCCATCTCCGTTATCCGAGAGCGGATCTCCCGCTGCAGTTCCTCCAGCTTGCCCTGTTCCAGCAGAATCGTCCACGTCGAAATCCGCGGGATCATTGCTTTGATGGATTGCGTGCCTTGCGCCGCCAAGGTGTACACTTGATTGGATTTATTCAAATTATTGTATTCCATCTCCAGCAATTGCCCGTACGTATCCGCAATATCGTAGATCGACGAGCTTTTGCCGATATAACACGATAGGTTGCAGCCAAAATAATGATGGCAATTCCGGATATATTTTTCACAGCGTGCATGGATATCAAAATCGCCATCTGCCTGCCCATCCTCTCCGAAGGCTATCACGACATTGACGCCTTGTTTGGTCTGAATAACCTCGCCCTTTCCGGATGGAAGCAGCATCTCGGATGCGCCTTTGCGAATGGCATACTCCATGATCTCCTCATCTTTGGTACTGAACTCACGCAGCCAGGATTCCACGCTGACCAGAATGGGAAGGAATACCGCATGCTGTAGTTCCATAAGCTCATGCTCTTCCAAAATGCCGACGACATTGTTCGGCGAACAAACGACTCTGCCTGATAATAGATCATTCCAAAATTTATCCGTAATAAGAGACTTCTTTTTGCGCCATCTCTCATAATACGGCTTGTATTGCTCACGGAGCATATGTAATTCGCGTTCCTGTTTGATCGATCTTAAGGCCTTGGCAATCGTATCCTGAAGTACATCGAATTCGATCGGCTTTAACAGATAGTCGAAGCCATCCAACTGAATGGCTCTTTTCATGAAATCGAAATCGGAATGGGCTGTCAGGAAAATCGTCTCCGTCTCGGGCGAGATCTCATTCACCCGCTCCAACAGCTCGATACCTGTTCCTTTGGGCATTTCAATGTCGCAAATCATCACATCAACCGGAGTACGTTCAAACACCCGCAGCGCGTCCCGCATATTGTAGGCCTCGTATACCTCGGATACCTGCAATTCCTGCCACTTTACGCCGCTTTTGATTCCCATAACCGCATAAATCTCATCGTCGACGATCAATGCCTTATACATAGCACTACCTCCATTCAATATGAAGTGAACTGCTCTACCGTCCGGAAAGGAAGTACGATTCGAACCCTTGCCCCTGCGCCTGGTGCATTATCGAATTCAAGCTGGCTTTTTTGCCCGAATATATGTTTTAGCCGATACTGTACATTGGAAATCCCCAAATGCTCCCCGTTTTGATTTTCCTTATAACCCCCTGACTGCAGCTGCTCCAGCACCTCTTGGGAAAAGCCGTTGCCGTTGTCCCATATGACCATTTCCACCTGTTCCTCTTCAAACAAGCGAATGTCAATGGCGATATGGAACGGATGGTCCATGAAATCAAAGCCATATTTGATGGCGTTTTCGATAAAAGGCTGAATCAGCAGCGGTGGAATCGCCGCCTTTTCCGCGCCGTTCGAAATACGAATTTCATAAGTGATGCGTTCCGGAAAGCGAACCTGCTGGATTTTGATATAACTCTCCATATGCTCCATTTCTTCCGCAACCGTCACTGCCACCTGGTTGGTTTTGGTCGTGAAACGGAAATATTTTACCAAGTTCATGCACATGAGCTGGATGACGCTGTAATTTTTAATCTCCGCCAGATTGTATACGATGTTGATGGAGTTCAATAGAAAATGAGGGTTGATCTGAAGCTGCAAATGTTTGAGTTCCGCTTTATGCGCTTTGATCTGTTCTTCATACACGCTGATTTTCAGCCGATGAATTTCGGATGCCATACTGTTAAAGGTTTCGTTGATGATCGCGAATTCTTTTGACTTTGAGGATTGAAGCCGGGTATCCCAGTCGCCATGTTTAATTCTCCGCATCCCGCGAACCAGATTGTTCATGGGCTTTAGGATAATATCATTGAGATAAACCAGATAAATGAACAAAATAATGAGCGCAATCCCGGAAATAATCAGAATCCCTCTGCGGAAATGATATAAATTTTTCAGCATCTGGGACTCCGGAATAAACGCGCTTAAAATGACGTCCGTTCCCTGGATCTGATTCATAACGACGATATATTTGCGGTCATCCGTTTCTACAACCTGGTATACCTCATTGGATTCAGGTGCAAGCGAGGGGTCCAGGCGGCTCGGACCAATCCCAGGCGAACTCGTGATCAGTTCCCCCTCAGAACTCGCGAAACCGGCAAAACCATCCTCCAAATGGATCAGATCCAGCGGGATCATTAAATTTTCAAGCTCCACAAAAGCCCCAAGATAGAAATTGTCTCCCGTATCAACAAGCCGGATTAAGGCGTATTTCCCCCGGCTGTACTCGGTAGCTTTCCATTCCCGGAAATAACCGCTCTCCGGACGGACCTCCTTGACCAGCTTCTCAATGGTGGTTTTGATGGCCATAAACTCTTCATAGGATTTCGTTTTGATCGGCGTGGTGAATAAATCCTGTTTTTGCACTGAATAGATAAATTGCAGATCGACGCTGTTGTCGAACCGGTGGTACCTCGTGAATGTGTTCAATATCCTGGCTTTGGCCAGGTAATATTCGTCGGGATCGTGAAGCAGCTGCGAAAGGGCGGCGATATTGGGATCTTCCACGGCGATATTATAGAGAAAATTCGTTTCCTTGTTCAAAGCCGCTTCGATCTGGTGGGAATACAATATCATTGAGTTTTTATTCGAATCCGCCACCTGCTCCCGGATCGTATTGGATGCATAATAATTGTTGTAGAGCAGAAGCCCTACCAGAGGAACCGCAATCGTCACGAAACCGATGATTAACTTGAAGCGAAGCGAATGTTTAATATTCAACATATTCATAAAAGGACCCCGGCTTTATTAAAAGTTATAGAGGTTGTTCAAAAAGTCCGCGTTTGATAAGAAAGCCTAATGGAGGCAACATCAAGGTTGAGCGACCGCGATGCATAGGTACTTATAGGAAAGTCCAGTGTTTCCTGGATTCATAACTTGAGTATAGATATTCACGAAAAAAAAGGGAATCCCTGCGTAGGACCTTCAATGAACAGTCCCGGCTTCCGAATTCCCTTTTTTTCGAATCATCTCTTACTTGCTCTGAGTCTGGGCCCATTCCGCCAGCTGCTTTTCCACTTCGGCCTTGATTTTATCGAAGCCTGCAGCCTTGCGTTTTTCCTTCCACTTCTCAATGATCTTCTCCGGTTCCACGGCTCCGGATCTAAGCGTTGCTCCGAACTCCTTCTCCACGTTCGCCAGCGAAGCCATCTCCGATTTGACAGGCTCCTGGTTAAACGCGAATCCAAGTGCGATGGAATGCTCGGCCCGCTCATTGAACTTCTGGAATTCTTCCCACTTGTTCGGATCTTCATTGGCCCACAGATAGGAGTTGAACTGATTGCCGAACATCCAGCCTCCCGGATTCGGATAGGTCTGATTGTCGGCGTTTACCCCTTGCGGAAAATCGATGACGTTCTCGGATTTCTTGACATAATGTTTGCCTTCAATGCCCCAATCCAGCATGTTGAGCAGCTTCGGATCGCTGTACAGCAGATTCAGGAACATCATCGCTCTTGCCGGATCTTTGGAAGTACGCGAAATGCCGAGCATAGCGCCTTGCGCGTCGCCGGTCGTCGTAAACGGCTCTGCCGTTTCGACCTGAACCACATCAACCCCGAAGCCCAAGCTCATTTCTTTGTCTTTGCCCGGCTTCAAGGATTGGGCTACTGCAAACGCTTTGCCGGCTTTGATCATATTCATGCCTTGGTCCGAGTCCGAAGTTAAAATATCTTTGTCAAACCAGCCGTTTTGATTCCACTGGTGCATGCGTTTATAAAATTCGATAAACTTGGGATCCTCTAGCGTGTCGATTGCTTTAATTTCTTTGCTGCCGCGCGGGATGGCGAGGTTGGCCACAATGCCGTCATAATTGGCCGCTTCCCAAATATTCGTAAATTTGCTTGAAACGATTGGCGTTACCCCGGGTTCATTTTCTTTAATCGTCTTGAACATCGCTTCCATGTCTTCCAGCGATTTGACGCCTTTTGTATCAAACTTGTATTTGTCCACAAGCTTCTTGTCCAGCAGAAAACCAAAGCCCTGCCCGAATTCCTTTTTGGTCGGAAGCGCAAACAGCTTGCCGCCGATGCGGGAACCTTTAATAAAATCATCGCCGAGGATTCCCGGAATATCTTTGCCGTACTTGGCCATCAAGTCGTCCAGCTCCAGATACTGCCCTTTGGCGGCATCTTTAGGATATGAAAACCAGCTTGCCGTGAACATCAGGTCGAACGGTTCATTGGATATTTTCATCAAATTCGTTTTATCATCCCAGGACGCCCATTCAATCGGTTTGAGTTCGATCGTGGCATTGATTTTTTCCGTCAAGTATTTGCTCATTTCATCCTGGACAAGCTGCAGATCCTTGGGAGCTGAGGCCGGATAAACCAATGTAATTTTGTAAGGACTCAGCGAAGATGAATCCGACTTTTCTCCGTTCGCCCCGGATTCCGTTTTGGTGTCCGCTCCGCCCGTTTGGTCTGCCGTTTTGTTTGAATCCCCCTTGCCGCAGCCGGTTAATGCCAACATGCCGCATAACATGATCATAAGTATCAAATGATGAGCTTTTTTCATATTTTCCGGTGTTCTCCTCTCAATTTTTAACTTGGGCAAGCTTTATTGGAGCTTCCGTCAACCCTGCCAGCCCCACCTCCTTTAAATAACCCCGCAAAGAGTATCGGAAAGAAGTCCGACGCCTCCCACAGAGGCGCTTTTGCGGAGCAAAAGTACTGAGAGTATCGGAAAGAAGTCCGGGCGCCTCACAAAGAGGAGCGCTTTTGCGGAGCAAAAGTACGGAGTGGAGCCATTGCTTCGCTGCTTATTCCAAATACTTTGCGGGGACCCCCAATAAACTCATGAAACAAGGCAGTGATGTTTACTTTCCGATATGTTAAAAAGCCGCTTGGTTTAACCCTTCACTGCGCCGCTTGTAATTCCGCTGATGTAATACTTTTGAAAAAACGGGTAAGCGAACAATAAAGGGGCAATTCCGACGATCGCGAGCGCCATGCGGACGGTTTCCCTCGGCATCTTGGCGAGCAGGTCCCCGACCTGGGCCGAGCTGTTGGATTTCATCAGCAAATACTGAATGTTCGTAAGCGTCTTGGTCATGAGGTACTGGATGTTATACAACTCCGGTTTATCAATGAACAGCATGCAGTTGTACCAGTCATTCCAATAAGATAGCGTGTTGAACAAGCCAATCGTCGCCATAATCGGCAGGGAGAGCGGAACCACGATGCTGAAAAATATTTTCAGTTCGCTTGCGCCGTCAATCGTTGCAGATTCAATGACGGACTCCGGAATGCTTGAGGCAAAAAAGCTCCGCATCAAAAGCACGTTAAAAGCACTTAACAGCAAATTCGGAATGATCATCGCCATAATCGTATTTTTCAAATCAAACATGTTGACATAGGTGATATACCAAGGGACCATTCCGCCGCCAAACAGCATCGTGAAAAAAATATAAAAGGAAAGCGTGCGTCGGAACGGCAAATCCGGCCTGGACAGCGGGTATGCGAACAAAGCCGTAATCAGCAGGCTTACCACCGTCCCGACTACTGTAGTCAAAATCGTAACCCCATATGCCTTGGCGATTTCCGAGAAATCATTAAACAAAAATTGATACGCCGAAAAGCTGATATGGCTCGGGAACAAGGAATATCCGTTCTGTAGGATGGAATCCTCGCTGGAGATGGACACCATAAAAACCAGGATAAACGGCACTAAAGACACGATGGTGAACAACCAGAAAAACAGATGGATCAGGGATGGACCTATATATTTCGTCAATTTAAGCTCCTTCATTGTCTCTTCTCCCTCCCCCGGATTAAAATAATGCATCCCGTTTATTGATGCGTCTGACTGCGGTATTGGCGACCAAGATCAGTACGAAACAAACCACGGATTGATAGAATCCGGCCGCCGTCGACATGCCGATATCCCCCGATTGGATCATGGCGCGATAGACAAACGTATCGATCGTATTTGTCGTCGGAATCAGCGCGCCCGTGTTCATCGGCACCTGATAGAACAAACCGAAATCCGACCGGAGAATGCCGCTTACAGCCAGCAGGGTCATGGTCGTAATGACCGGCAGGATCAGCGGGATCGTAATCCGGGTCATCTGCTTCCATTTGCTTGCGCCATCGATCGTGGCGGCTTCATAATATTCCTTGTCGATGCCGATAATCGACGCAAAATAAATGATGGACAGATATCCGACGTTCTTCCATGCATTAACGATAACCAAAATATAAGGCCAATATTTCGGCTCCCCATACCATGAGATGCCTTCAGAGCCAAACCATTTGATGAGCAGCCTGTTCACGAGCCCGCTGTCCGCATTTAAAAAGCTGTAGACCAGATACGCAACCACAACCATTGAGATGATATGCGGCAGCAAAAACGTGCTCTGATAGAACCGGCTGATCACTTTCTCCTTGATTTCGTTGATCAGAAGCGCGACAAATACGGAAAGGATCAAATTCAGCAAAATAAAGACAAAATTGTACAGGAAGGTATTCCGCGTAATGATGTAAGCATCCTGCGAGTTAAACAAGAATTTAAAGTTGTCCAATCCCGCCCAATCGCTGCCCCATATGCCATCCACGAAGTTGTAGTTTTTGAATGCCAGAATCACGCCGTACATCGGGATATAGTTGTTGATGAACAAATAGACAATCCCCGGCAATGTCATGAGCAGCAGCCACTTGTACTTTTTGAGACTTCTCCTGAAATGCGATAATTTCCCCATGTTCCAGCCCCTTCGCTAACCCGTGATGTAAACCTTTACAAAAATAATTTTAAAACGCTGCAATAAGCCAGGCCACTATCATGATGACTTTCCGATACCACGATCATGACTTCTTTTAGACAGTTTTGCGGCAAAGATTGACAGCTTTCATCAGACTCATTATGCTAGGGGGGCATCATAAGCGCTTTCATACATTTGTTAGGGAGGTTTTCAGTTTTATGGGTAACGCGAGAACGATTCAACGGGTGTTCATTCTAGGGATGGACGGGGCCGGAAACTTCATTCAACATACGGCGACGCCGAATATCGATGCTTTTTTGAAAAACGGCGCCGTTACTTATAACGCCCAAGCGCAGTCCCCAACCATCAGTGCGGAGTGCTGGGGATCCATTCTGCATGGGGTCGTGCCGGAAAAACACCAATTAAATAACAAGGTAGCGTCAAGCGGGACGTTTCCTGCCGATTCCCCTTATCCATCCATATTTCGACTGGCGCGGGAAGCTTGGCCGGAAGCAAAGCTGGCAGCCTTTTCGAGCTGGACGCCGATTAACAGCGGAATAATCGAGGAAGAGCTTGGCATACATAAAGAGTCCATGCCGGAAGCGGAACTCGTAAGCGCCATCGAGTCGTATTTGGACAAAAACAGGGATGTTAAGCTGCTTTACATGCAGCTGGATGAGCCGGATGCTTCCGGGCATAAATACGGTTACGGCCCGGATTCACCGGAATATTTAGAGGCTATTTCCAGCATGGACGAATTGATCGGACGCGTGCTCCGCTCCATCGAAAAAAATGGGCTGCTGGAAGACAGCCTCGTCATTTTGCTTACCGACCATGGCGGCGGCGGTGAAGATCGCTATGACCACGGGAGCGATCATCCGATGGATAAGAATGTGTTCTGGGGATGCGTCGGCCCCGGGGTTGCGCCCGGTACGGTTTTGCCGGAGATGTTCATCGTGGATACCGCGGCGATTGCGGCGCATGCTTTGGGTCTTCGGCAGCCGGATGCATGGGACGCCAAAGTTCCTGCTTCATTGTTCCGCGCCTAGGAAGAAATAACGGAGATATGAAAAAGTTATAGAGAAAAGAGAAACGGGGCCCGTTCTTGCGGGCCCCGTTTACGATAGATTTAGTTGAGAGGGAGAGAGTTCAAATCGAGCTCCATTACCAAACCATGAACGGCTCCTTCCTTATCGATTCGTCCGTTCAAGCGAAACCCTGTAGACTCGTATAATTTCTGGGCATGGGCATTGTCGGGATGAATGCTTAAGTAGATTTTCTTGCAGTTGTACTGCTGTTCGATATGACGGATCATCAATAGCAAAAAACGTTTGGCGTAGCCTTTCCCCTGATAGGCGCGATCAACCATAAACCGGTCCAGCCAAGCGCTTTGATCTTCGGCGGAAGGCCAGCCGTACATGGCAAATCCGATCATGGTGTCATTGTCGTACATGGCCACGGATACGGCGTTTTTCTCGTAAAAGCACTCCGCCATGGAAAATGCATTGCTTTCAATAAAATGCTGCTGCTCCGGGGCAACGGACAAAGCGGTGGCGTTCCGCCAATTATCTTGATTAATTTCTCTGATGTACAAACTCATAAGTCTCTCTCTTTTCTGTGCAAAGTTTTAGAATCTTTATCGGCGTATAATTTCCATGTTCATATTCCCGCATATATCCAGTTTATCCACAAAACCGTATCGCTTCAACCTAACGAAACTGTGACACGCTATTCAGCCCAATAGAGGTTCATTCGGCCGTATTTCGGGCAAATAACGATTTGCAGTTTCGTTAGAGTTAATTCGGCTCTGTTTTTGCGCTTATAACGCTCCCCAGTTTCGTTAGCCGATTTTCTTCCCGCCAAGCTGAAAAAGCCCGACCGTGTCGGGCTTTGGCCGGGCTTTTCGCTGTAACTCCTAATCGTGGATCTTTATTTCACCGCAATGACTTCAATTTCGACAAGGCCGCCTTTCGGCAGCTTGGCTACCTGGACCGCGCTGCGTGCCGGATAAGGCTCAGCAAAAAACGTCGCATAAACCTCATTGACCTTCTGAAAATCATTCATGTCCTGCAAAAATACCGTCGTTTTGATGATATTCTCCATCCCGAAACCGGCGGACTCCAGGATGGCCTTTACATTAAGCAGCGACCGCTCGGTCTGTTCTTCTACAGTTTTAGGGAATTCGCCTGCCGCGTTCATGCCGAGCTGTCCGGATGTGATCAGGACGTTTCCGATTTGGACCGCCTGGGAATAAGGCCCGATGGCCCCAGGTGCTTCGCTCGTTGCAATCGTAAGTCTCTCTTGTTGTGTCATGATTTTCTCTCTCCCCATTCGCGCTTTTTTTCTGCGCTTATATTTATAATAAATCTTGCAATAACGTTAACAATTCTCACACTTCACGTAGGCATTGACCGGGATCGATAGCGTTTTCCGACCATTGTGGAATTCAGAAACCTTGGGGCTAGCCCCATATTATGACCTTCCGGCAGTAGAACTTGGTGCACGCTCTTAACGGGTTTATGCACCTTACCTATGCACCATGCCTATGCACCTTGCTTTTGCCCCAGCTCTTCGGCGTCCGAACTTTCGTATTCCTTCAGCATTTCTTTTTGTTGTTCAGGCGTCAGCTTCGCGATTCCGAATCCGGTATAGCCCCAAATCGTTGCGAAAATAATACCTGTCCAGCACAGCATCGCCCATGGCAAATAGGACAGTGTTGCGACTCCCAAAGTACCGGCCATGTAAGCGCCCGCCGCCGTCCAAGGCAAGATAGGTTCAATGATGGTCGCGGAGTCTTCGATTGTACGGCCGAGGTTTTTCGGATGCAGACCACGGCGGATATAAGCTTCGCGCAGCATTTCGCCCGGCATCAGAATCGATACTTGGCCGTTGCTCGTTACCCCAATCATCGTCAAGCCGGTAATAATCGTTGCAACGATCAGCGAACCTGTCGAACGCACATATTTCAAAATTTTATTTACGATAAGTTCAAGCGATTTGGTAAGTGAAATTGTGCCCGCAAACGTGATGGCGCAGAAACAAATTAACAGCGTGCCCATCATAGAATTCATGCCGCCCCGGTTAAGAAGTCTCGGAATGTCCGGAATAACGGCGCTTGCATCAAAACCTTTTGCATGAACCATCGCAATGTCAAACCCGTTCAATACCGAACTCACGACGTCATGCAGGGTGAAACCTTGGAAAATCATTGCGTTGGCCATGGCAACGGCTGAAGATATAAGCATTATGGGAATCGTCGGTTTTTTGGTGATTGAGCCGTATAACACGATCAACACCGGCACGACAAGCAGCAGATTCCAATCATAAATGGTGCTGAGCGTATCCAGGATCGTGCCGACCTTTTCGGGAATGGCGACGCCGGCAGCATTCATGTTCAAACCTGTGATGACATAGGCGATACCCGCGACAACAAATGACGGCAATGTCGTATACAGCAAGTGACCGATATGCTCGTACAGGTTAACGCCTGTAGCCAAGGATGCAATATTCGTCGTATCCGATAACGGAGACAGCTTGTCTCCGAAATAAGCGCCAGCTACGACCGCTCCGGCGACGGCAGCCAAATTGGCATCCAGCCCTGCGCCGACTCCCATAAACGCAACCCCGATCGTTCCCGCCGATCCCCAGGATGTCCCTGTACATATGGACACGACGGAAGTAACAAGGAAAGCGGTGATGAGCAAAAATTGCGGATTAATGATTTTCAGTCCGTAAAAAATCATCATCGGAATCGTTCCGCCAACCATCCATGCGCCGATCATAAATCCGACAGTAATCAAAATAAGAATGGCCGGCATCGTCTTGGCTATTTTTTGGGCGATGGACCCCATAATGTCGTCGTAGCTGTAGCCCAGCTTTATGGCGATCATCCCCGCAACCACAGTCGAAGCGATAATAAGCGGCTCGGGCGGCAGTTCAAACATGACATAACCTAAACTAAGCAGCACAACCATGGTGATGATCGGAACTAAAGCTAAAAACAATGTCGGTTTCTTGATGGTTTTTTCCTTCGCTGGTTTAGCCATTTTGTATTCCCCCTGGAGTAAAATGAATTCTTGCTAATCGTTGCGCAATGGGTACCTTTCCGCCAAACGTTCCAGCGCTTTCTTTAAAAGCGCTTTCGGAGCAGCTGCATTGATGCGGATAAAACCTTCGCCAGCGGCTCCGAATGTAGACCCAAAGCTGACGCTGACCCTGCTTTTCTCCTGTATCCACTCCACTAAATCGCTTTCATCTTTGCTGCAGCCCGTACAATCGATCCACAACAAATAGGTCCCTTCAGGCTTAATTACCTTCAATTCAGGCATGTGCTCAGCAATAAATTTTTCCGTAAAAGAGATATTTTCCGTGATATAGGCCCGCAGTTCCTCAAGCCAATCATCGCAAGCCGTATACGCCGTCTCCAGAGCAGGGACCGCAAAAAAAGTCGGATTATGGATTCCCGCCTGCTGCAGCCCTTCCTTGAAAAGTTCCCGGAGCCGTTCATTCGGAATGACAATGTTAGCAATCTCAAGACTTGCAAGATTGAAGGTTTTGCCTGGTGAGGTGCAAATGATCGAACGTTCTGCGGCCTCATCCGACAATTTGGCTATCACCGTATGCTTATGGCCTTCGTGAACAAAATCGGCATGAATATCGTCCGAAACGATCAGCGCATCATATTGAACGCATAGTGCCGCAATCCGCTCCAGCTCCTCTTTCGTCCAGACGCGGCCTGTAGGGTTATGGGGCGAAATCAGAAGCACGATTTTGACCCCTTCCTTCATTTGGCGCTCCATATCCTCCCAATCAATCTCGTACCGGCCGTCAACCAGCCGAAGCGGGCTTTCCACCAATCTCCGGTCATTGATCGTAACCGCTTTCGCAATCGGCTGATAAGCAGGAGTATGGATCAAAATGCGGTCGCCCGGAGCCGTGAACTTCTGAATGATTATGGATGCGGCTTGGACAATTCGCGGGCAAAACACGATCCATTCCGCAGGGACATGCCAATCGTAAGCTTTGGCAAGCCATTGCTTTACTGCCTGAAAGTACGGCGGGAAAGGATCCGTATACCCGTATATTCCATGCCGGGCCATCTCCACCACTTTATCCACCACAACGGGAGGCGCTTGCAAGTCCATGTCGGCAACCGAGAGGGCAATCATCCCCTCTCCGAATGACTGGGCCATCCCGTCCCATTTGGCGCTGTTCGTTCCGTATCTGCTGATGATTTGATCGAAATTATACTTCATGGTGTCACCATCCTTAATCACCGTATTAAAAGATGTGTTCAAAAAGTCCATTTGGGATCACGAACTAAAACGATATTATTTTAGCTTTTGCAAATACCGGTATACCGTCGGTTCCGATATGGACAATGCCGCTGCTACCTGCGAAACGCCGCCCTTCAGCAGAAAAACCCCCTGCTCGTTCAGTTCTTTCACGATCTCGATCTTCTCTTTGGAGGATAAACGGTCCGGAGGGATGCTTGTTTTGCTAAGCACGGTAGTGATCACATGCTGAAGCAGGTCATCCGCATTGCCTTGCAAATACTCCTTGGATTGCTTGTCTTCCTGCGGCGAATCGATCGATGTGGGCGGAACAAGCGAACCTCCCTGCAAAATGTGCTGGATCCATTCGGCCGCAGCTTCCATATGCGTAATGTCGATATTCAAACACATGAGTCCGACTAATTTTCCGCTGTCATTTTTAATGAAATATGTGGATGATCTGAAACTCTGTCCAAGCTTGCCTGAAGCCTTATAGTTGGCAATAAACTGTTCTTCATGGTATGCCTCTGCTTTAAGCAGCTTCAAGACGAGGTCAGTCGATGCATCGCCAACTTGGCGTCCGCTGATATGGCCGTTTTCGATAAAAATAATAGAACGCTCGGGGTCGCTGATATCATGGACAACCACCTCGCATTTCGGTCCGATAATGGCCGCAATGAAGGATGCAATCGGGAAAAACTTTTCAAGGAACTGCCGGTTTTCGCTCATCGATAACGTTTGCTCCTTTCCATTCCTTATCTTGGTAAAATTTTATCGTTATAATAATTTATTATCTTGATAAGATTGTATTACAAAAATAAAACGGTTTCAATACCTTTTTTGATAAAAATTTATTTTCGCAATAATTTTTTTGCTCGACGAATCCATAAAGATGCCGCCGAATCAATAACGTTTGAAATCATGACTAAAGTCCTCCATCCAAAGATTCATAAATTCACAAAAATGATTTTGCCAAAATCAAGACATATAGGGTAAAGGTATTAAGAATATGAGTTTTTATTCGATATATAAGATGACGGTATGTCGAATTATACTTCATATTGTCGAATCATATCATTCACATCATAGAGGAGGAACAGCAATGTTAAAAAGCATTCGAATGAAACTGATTCTAGCCTTCCTGGCAGCCATCTTGATCCCTATTACGATCATTGGCGTCATCGTTCACAAAAGCATGGTTAGAGAAATCACCGATACATTCGTGATGGCGACATCCGATGAAATTTCGCAGGTGGACAAAAGAATGGCTTTATTTTTCGATACGACGAAAGAAAATGTAAAATACCTGGCGGATACCCCGATTGTCCATCAAGCGGATAACACGATCACCACCTACATGAACCAAACGGAAAAGCAAAAATCTCATTTCGCTCAAAATGGCGGCATCGAAAGCAAACTTTTTGAAGATTTCGAACGGTTCGCCAAAGCTCATCCCAATACGTCCTCCGTGTTCATGGCCACAAGCAACGGCGGTTACGTTCAATGGCCGGAGAAAGAAATGGCCGCCAAATACGATCCGCGGACTCGTCCTTGGTATAAGGATGCGCTTGCCAAACCGGATGAAGTAACTCTAACCGAACCGTATGTGGATTCGGTAACAGGAGAACTGCACATGAGCAGCGTGTCTGCCGTCAAGGATCAAAATGGCAAAACGATCGGCGTGATCGGACTGGATACGACCCTGGGCAAGCTGGCGGAGCATCTCAAAAGCATCAATATAAAGTCGACCGGGTATGTCGTGCTGCTGTCCAACGACGGAACGATTCTGGCGCATCCGCAGAAGCCGGAGCTCATCTCCAAAAACATTGCCGACATCGGCGTACCTGAACTCGCTGACATTAAAAATAAATCGGCGGATTATTTCAGAATCAATCTGAATGACAAGGATTATATGGCGAATTTATTCTCGTCCAAGCTCACCGGGTGGAAATATTTAGCCTTCATTGAGGAAAGCGAATTGACCGCCGAAGCTAACCAGCTCGGGCGTCTCAATTTTATTACCAGCTCAATATGCGCCCTGTTGTCCATTCTTCTGGCGCTTGGGGTTGCATCAAGCATTACGAAGCCGATTAAAGTCGTCGTTAACAAGCTGAAAGAAATTAGCGCTGGCGATTTTACGGGTGAGGTCCCTGCTTCCGTCTTACGGAAAAAAGATGAAATCGGCATTTTGGGCCAGTCGCTGCAAGCGATGCAGAACTCGATGCGCCAATTGGTTGGGGAGGTGCGAAGCACCGCCAAGACGTTGGCAGCTTCATCTGAACAGTTGTCCGAACATACTGCGGAAAGCACGCGGCAAATTAAAGAAGTCGACTCCATCGTCAAAATCGTCGCAGCCGGTGCCGAGACGCAAATGCGGGGTACGGAAGAGGGTTCGAAAGCGATGGAAGAGATGGCAACCGGCATTCAACATATTGCGGAGAGCGCAGCCAGTATCTCCGAAACGTCATTGGATACAACCCACCAGGCCAATCAAGGAAATATGCTGCTTCAGGAGGCCGTTCGGCAAATGGATTCTATCGCCCAATCCGTGCGAAACTCGGGGGAAATGGTTCAAAATCTGGAGGAGCGCTCCGAACAGATGGCTCATATCGTCGATGTCATTACCCAGATTGCTTCGCAAACAAACCTGCTGGCCCTGAACGCCGCGATTGAAGCTTCCCGCGCCGGCGAGCAAGGCAGAGGTTTTGCCGTCGTCGCCCAAGAAGTACGAAAGCTGGCGGAACGTTCGGCCGCATCGGCACATGAAATCGCCGAGCTGATTGACGTGACAAAGCAGGATGTCAATCAGACCGTAAAATCAATGGAGCTTGTCCGGCATAACGTCGCGGACGGCATATATAAAGTCCAAAATTCAGGCGAAACCATCGAGCGCATTTTAACGGATATTACGGAAATGTCGGCTCAAATCCAGGACACTTCGGCTGTTACACAAGAAATGTCCGCCGGATCCGAAGAAGTGCTGGCTTCTGTGAATGAAATCGCCCATATCGCCGAAAAGAACTCGGAACATGCCGTGGATCTGGTGAAGTTTGCAGATCGGCAGCTGTCGGATATGGCTGCATTGGTTAAAAATGCGGAGCAGTTAAACCAGATGGCGCAAACACTCAGCCAAATGATAGACCGTTATAAACTATAATCGAAAAACGCAGCAAGGCGGAGCAGGAATCTATCCTGCCCCGCCTTATTCATTTTTCATGAACTGCAGCAGCCTATGTGGCCGCGTTTTGTGAAGAATCCGCCGAATTCGCTTCGTTATTAAACATCCGAATCCATTTGAAGCGATTCACTTTGACAATGGCGACGAAACATTTCAAGATTTGGTCGCACTTCAGGCAGATGAACGTAATCAGAGGCGAAAAATTAAAAACGAATGCGCAAAGCGCGGACGCAGGCAGCACAACAAGCCACATAAAAATAAAATCATTATACAATACGAATTTCGTATCGCCCCCGCTGCGAACGATTCCGGTTAAAGCCGGCATTTGATATGCGGTACCTACCACCGTGATCGACAATACCGTCATAAAATGAACAGCCAAAGTTTTGGACTCATCGGAGATTGCATACAGTCCCGTGACATAATCCTTCGTAACAAACAGGACCAGTCCGGTGCCGAGCCCGATCAAAAGATACAAGAGTTGCATCGTTTTGCTGTAGGTTTTAATTTTCGATACATGCCCTTCGCCAATGGTCTTTCCGATCATGATCGCCGTTGCGCTTGCCGAAGCATACGTAATGACGGTTACGAGTTGAAAGACGGTTGTCGCTACGCTGTTCGCCGCAATCGCCGCTTCTCCCATATGCCCCAAAATGGCGGATTGAGTAGCCATCGCGCAAGCCCATAAAGCATTCGCCAGCAAAATCGGCGAGCCGATACGCAAGTACTGCCTGAACAGCTCCTTGTCGACGCGGTAAAAATCCTTCAGCTTAAGCTTGAGCCTGCGGTCGAAACGTTTGATAAATACGATGACGATGCAGGTTTCGATGATCCTGGCCGCAAGCGTGGCCGTGGCCGAGCCGCTGACCCCCATTCGCGGAAACCCAAAATGGCCGTAAATCAGCACATAATTCAAGCAAACATTAATAATCAGCGTGGATAAAGATACGATAAAGCCAATTCTGACGATTTCGACGCTGCGCAAGGATGCCAGCAGCATGTTCGTGACCGCAAAAAACACATAAGAAAAACAAATGATTCTTAAATATTGCGCCCCTTCCTGTATGACCCGCTCCTCATTGGTAAACAGCGACATACAGCCTTCCGGGAGCAGCAGCACGACGATCCACATCACCACGCTAACCAGCAGCGCGATCCGCATGCCAATGCTTGCCGCTTTTTTTACGGCCTCCATGTTTTTTGCTCCCCAGCTTCTGGAGGATAAAATCACCAGTCCCTCCGCCGCCCCCATCACGAGCATCTGCAAAATGAACTGAAGCTGATTGGCCAGTGCCACGCCGGATAATGCCGATTCGCTATAGCCTCCGAGCAGCAGGTTATCGGACAGATTCACGCCAAGGGTAATGATATTTTGCAGCGCAATCATCAAGGTCAACCTGAAAAAAGTTTTGTAAAATGACGTTTCTTTCACCCATATGCTCATGGCATTCCTTCTCTTCTCCATAACTTTGATGTACAGCCGGATTACTTATCTGTCTCATATGTATATTCGTAGTTATTCTTTACAAGCATACCATATCCAGTATGATGCCGGGGCCTGAAAATCGCGGCCTATCTCACAAAAAAAATCGTAATTTTATACGTCCGAAATACGAAAATTAATGCTTGACTTTGTACAGGTAAAACCTTTGCTGTCTGGTTCCCTCCCTTTAAGCTATCCGTAGTGTTAGATAAACCTGCGCGACTTTGGGTTTGCCCTGCTTATACGAGGCTCCCGCTCGATCCCGATCAAGATCATGCCGGCAATGACCAGCAAGCCCCCTGCCCATTGCAGCCATCCGGCATGTTCTTTCAGCAGCCAAACCGAGAGAGTCAGGGAAGTGAACGGCATCATGCCCGAGAAGGCGGCTGCGGTCGACGCACGGCAGCGCCTTATGCCTGCATACCAGCAAATAAATGCCAAGGCGGTCACGACGGGACCATACCATACCAAGGCCAGCCACCCTTGCCATCCCAAACCGGAGAGAGCCGCTAAAGGCTGCTCAACCAGGCAAGGAATCAAACTGATCAGCCATGCCATTGCGGAGACAATCGTCGTCTGCACGACAGGATGAATGGCCTCTTTTTTCATGTTGCTTTGGACTGCTGCTGCGCGGGAAAGTACATTAAACAGCGATTCGCAGCCGGCAGCACACAGGACCAGAATGTTACCGCTGATATGTTCATTGGAAAAACGGCTTTCCGGCATAATCACGCCCTGGATCAACAATATCCCGCAGACCGTGCCGAAGACGCCTAAAATATGGGCAACATTCATCTTTTCACGCAGCACCAGCCAAGCCAAAAAAACAGTTATCGCAGGAGTCGCACCGGTTAAGATGCCGGCCTCCACCGAGCTTGTACGGCTGAGTCCGTAGAGCAGAAACATGCGAAACAGCAGAACGCCAAACGAAGCCTGGCAGAACAGCAGCAGCCATTCTCCTGGCGTCAGTAAGCGAATCGTTCTCAGCAGCTTCGACCCACAAAACGGCAGCAGACAAACCAGCGAGATCAAGAGGCCCATTGAAGTGATCGTAAATGTCCCTAGCCTTCCGCTCACAAACGATGCCGCAACGACAGAGGTGCCGGCGAGCCCAAATGCGCATAACAGGTAAGCATAACCTTTGATTCGTTCCATTCTTAGCACATCCCCGATACAGTATTTTCGTTATCCAAAAGATTGTTATATCATAGAGGAACAAACTGGTACGGAAAAGTACCAGTTCATCCCGAAATCAAACTAACCAGTTGGAGGATTGCCATGTGGGGAATTGATTTGGATCGGAGCCTGGACATTTCATTAAAGCGGCAAATCTATCAAAGGTTGCGGGATCAAATGATAAACGGAACCCTAAAAGCGGGCGCTTCCCTTCCCTCTACCCGCGAATTGGCCAAGACGCTTTCCGTGTCACGGAATACCATTAATGAAGCGTATGACATGCTGATCGTCGAAGGGTATGTGGAGACCCGGCAAGGGGCACCGTCCCGGGTCGCAAGAGGTTTGATTCTGGCCCAAGCCCAGCAGAGTGCGGCCCTGCAGCGTCAGAAACCGGCCTCTGTTCCTACATTCCTGGCGGATTTCAAGACAGGCCAGCCGGATCTGCGCCAGTTTCCGCGCTATGTATGGCAGCGGATATCCCAGAAATCTTTGAGCGAAATGTCGATGGAGCTTCTGGGCTATAGCGGCCCTCAAGGTCTGACGCAGCTTCGTGAAGAGATTGCCGCTTGGCTTATGCGCAGCAAAGGACTGGCCGTTGATGCCCGTGACATTTATATTACCGCGGGCGCCACACAGGCGCTTCACTTGGTTGCCGACCTTTTGTATGCGGACCATCCGGAAATTTTGGTTGAGGATCCCTGCAATATTGAAATGATCCAAACCTTTATTCAGAAGGGATACACGGTGACGCCAGTGCCCGTGGATGCCCAGGGGCTACAGACGGATGCGTTATCTATGGACCATCGCGGGCCGATTTACGTTACACCATCGCATCAGTTTCCTCTTGGAGGCATTTTGCCTGCCGCAAGGCGCGCCGCCCTGATTCGCTTTGCGCGCCGCTGCGGCAGCTATGTCATTGAAGATGACTATGACAGCGAATTCCGATACTACGGCGAACCGGCGACGCCTTTGTATGCGATGGCCCCGGATCGGGTCATTTATATCGGTACGTTTAGCAAAGTTCTATTTCCTGCCCTTCGGATCGGGTATGTGCTCGTTCCCCGCGAGCTTCAAAGCCGCTGGAGCAGGCTGCGAACCTATACGGACGTGCAGAATCCACCTTTCGAACAAGCGGCGCTGGCCGAGTTTTTGCGTACCCGGAAATTTGACCGGCATATCGCAAAGATGAGGAAGTTATACAGAGAACGGCGCCAGGCTCTTCTCGATGCGCTAAGGGACTTTTTTGGAGAGCACTGGCGTCCATGGGGAGATGCGTCAGGGCTGCATTTGGCCGTCGAATTTACCGGTATGGTCTTTGATGAGGCGTTTCGGGAGCAAGCCCGCCGGGCTCGGATACGCACAGTGCCGCTGGAACATCACTGCATGCGGAAAGGAAGGCATGCCGACAAGCTTCTGCTTGGCTACGGTCATCTGGAACCCGATGAAATCCGACTGGGAGTCCAACATATTCAGCGATTTATAGAGGAGTATTTTAAGGAACATGCGCGTATTCGCTAGATTCCTCGTGCAGTAGCGCTGGAAGCCAAAGTCATCTATTATGAATTTTAAGGAACCATGTCAAATAGAATAGAAAAAGGAGCGAAATTCCGCATGAAGGTCAAACGTATCGTCACCAATATACATACGGAGAAAATGGCCGAGGCGAGGCGGTTTTATGAGGAAGTCCTCGGCCTGGAATTACTCATGGATCACGGCTGGATCGCCACGTACGGTTCCTCGGAGCAAACGAGCGTGCAGATCAGCTTCGCCTCCGAAGGCGGTTCCGGTACCCGGACACCTGATCTATCCATCGAAGTGGATGATGTGGAAGAAGCATACAACCGCATGCTGCAGGCCGGATTCAGGATTGAATACGGCCCCGCTGACGAACCTTGGGGCGTCAGGAGATTTTATGTACGCGATCCTTTCGGCAAACTTATTAATATACTGAGCCATCAATCCTAACGTCAAAAAGAAAGACACTCCCTGCCGTCATAGGGCAGGAAGTGTCTTTTGTTATCTATCGGTAAAAATCGGTACTTATATCCCTTTCGATGTTCTGACGCTTGGCAGCAGCGGTCCGCTCGTCCGCTCAACGAAAATCCGGTTACCATACTCCTGCAGCGGAATTCCTTCAAAGATAACCATTCCACGGTCTTCCCCAGCCGGCTTGGACACGGCCACCGGGGTATCCGCCTGCAGCGAACCAAATAACGAGATTACATCGCCCTTGTTGACCTCACGAATGGTTACATTGCCGGATGCGTCCAATTGAATGTTCTCCGTAAATACTTTATCCGAAGGCTCCGGATAAAGCTCATCGAACAATTCAAACGCATAGATGCGCGTATGTCCGCTTCCCTCAACGCTTGTCTGCGCCGGTTCCATGATCTGCAGCCGGATGTAGCGGGCCTTAACCTCTTGCGGAAGGATTCGGTTGACCACGTCGGCTTGATTGCCGGTAAATTCATCGATTAGAGTAAAGGACTCTCCATCCTGACTTGCAAGTATCTGGGCATGCATGGTGTTCCAATATTTCGTTTCCTTTGCTTCCGGATGCCCGCAATTGACCAGCCGGTATTGTTTGATCGACTTCGCTTCCTTCAAATCGACCGTCAAATGAGGACGATGCTCGGAGGAACACCACTTGCCGCTGCCGATGACGCCGTCAATCGTTTTGGAGGCATTTTCGATATCGTTTACGCTGCTGGAAGCGGTCGCTGTTACGCCGAGCGAAGACAGGGCCAAGTTCTTCCGTTTATAATTCATCGCTTTCGGCGCCTGTTCGGTTCCAGCCTTCACGGCTGTCTTCACGATCATATCCGCAATAAACGGCTTGATCAACAAGGTGCCGACATCAACCGTAAAATCAAAAGGATGCTCTTCTTTCAGACGATTCACTTTACACTCTTCCATCGCCAGCAGCAGCTTATGAGCTTCTTCGTTGTGGCGCTCCATTTGAAGCACATTTTCTTCATTCATCGCAGTGATCGCGCAAATGACATGCTGCCCGGCCTCCGCCATCAGCTTAAAAGCTTTCAGGAATGGCGCCAGCTCCTGTTGCAGTCTTCTGTTCAAGCAATGGCTTTCAATCTGCTCCGCTGCCTTTTCCATACGTTCAAAACTTGCCAGCAAAGCGGCAGCAGGCGCCGAAATATCCCGTCCGGCTTCAAATCCTTCCCGCACCGCTAACATGTCTTGTTTAATATCCCAAGATTCATCAAAATAAAAATCCCCGCTTGCGCCGCCGTCATCTTTCAAATAGCTGCAGTTTGACGCAAAAATCTCCAATTCTTCCGCAACCTCGGGCGCCAGCGCCTTGAATGAAGCGGAAAAACTGCGTGCAGCATCAAATGCATCCGTATTCCAGTTATGGTCGGCTATGCAGAATAATGCTTGTTTGGAAGCTTGGGCCTGGTTCATCGGATTCGCGAAAAAGCCGTTGACATTGTCCAGATCGGCGCTTAAGTTTTCAATCTTGCCCATCAAAATTTTCGAATCGCAATAGTCATTGACCGGGTAATTCCACCATACGGAGAGATTGCGGTCAGAGCCGATCTGACGTTTGGGCGCATCATATTGTTCCTTGGAAATATTGGACATGGTGGCCGCCCCGGTCCACATGACCTCGACATCCTCATGCAGCGTGTCCATGAAAGGTTTGAAATATTCAGTCATTGACGGCCCCCAGGCTTCGCAATACCGCGTACCCACCGTAATCAACGGGCGCACGTCGCCTTTAGGTTTCACGAATTCACTGTCGATCCGGTTGATGAATTCCGCCTGCTGCTTCCCGTCCGGAACTCCCACCAAATCGTCGAACAAAACGCCGAATTGGCGTACGCCAAGATCATACAGCTGTTCCAGCTTGCGAATCGCGGAGTGAAAATCATCTTCGGAAGATAAATCAATGGAGTCCCCCGGATGGATCGTCCAAACGAAGTTCAGATTATTGGCATGTCCGGCTGCGGCAAGCCCGGCAATTTCCCGGGCCTTATCCTCCGGATACAGGTCTCTCCAATGCTTGCGATGATAAGGGTCATCCTTGGGCGCATAAATATATGTATTCAGCTTTTGTTCACCGCCGAACCGCATCAGGTCCATCCGGTCTTCATGGCTCCAAGGGTAACCATAAAAACCTTCAACATATCCCCGGTAGAGAATCTCAGGATAATCCTCAATCCGGCATCTCTTTAATCGACGCTCCGGGGATTGTCTCAGCATCTGGGACAACGTGACCACACCATAATGGATTCCGTCGGCGTCGCTCCCTAGAATCGCGATTTGCCCGGCTTCATTACCGCTGACCATCAACATATATCCTTCTCTTTGCATAACCAACCGGCCATGATCCGCGCCGATATTGGCAATAAAATCCGCATTTTCATTGGAAACGAGAACAATGTGGGATTGTCCTGCCGTAAACTGATCGGAGACATGATAAGAATAACCATTGTCCCGTAAAGCTTGTTGCAGCTTGGGCAAAGTGGCCTGTTTCAAGCCCGCTTGAACGACGATATGCACAGTTTCGTTCAGCCTGGTTTCACCGCCGGCAGGAATGACCGCTTGAGGGACTGGATATAGTTCATAGAGATAGCTGTCCATGTTGTTGGAATTATTCATCGGGTTGTCTCTCCACCTCTCCTTATAGAGGTAATTCAAAAAGTCCGCTTTTGATCACGAAGTGAACCAGGAAGCGCGTTCGGCATCGAATCTTGAATTCAGCCGGGCCTTCCGGTACTCACGTACCCACTACGTACGCTCCGCTCCTGAAGTCCCTATCTTCGTCCAATCTTCTCGGTGCTGAAAACCGAACTTTTTGAACTCGCACTCATAACATTATTAATTATTATATCAATGAAGTCATTGCTAGGACACCATTTTGCTCATATCCGCAAAAATCGGGACAAAGAGCCATTTTTCTTGGGACGATCCGGCATATTTCACGTATAATAGGAAAAAACGCTTATTGACTTACACGTATGAAATACAGACCGCGTTTGAAATTCTGTAAGCATTGATGAAGTCGATTGGAGGACATACCATGGGATTGTTTGATTTTATTAAAGGCCAATTTATTGAAGTTATTGAATGGACCGACAATACCAATGAAATTGTTCATCAGTTTCCGGTATATGACAAAGCGATCAAAATGGGCGCGCAGCTGACCGTACGCGAGTCCCAAGCCGCTATTTTTCTGAATGAAGGACAAATTGCCGATGTTTTCGGGCCTGGCAGATACATATTAAGCACCGAAAATATGCCGGTTCTGACAGCACTGAAATCATGGAAATACGCGTTTAATTCACCGTTTAAAGCGGATGTGTATTTTGTGAACACCCGTAATTTCACTGATCAGAAATGGGGTACCACCAACCCGATTATCATGCGCGATCCTGAATTTGGCGCCGTCCGTTTGCGGGGGTTCGGCAGCTATGCATTCCGGGTGCAGGATCCGGCGCTTTTCTTGAAGGAAATCTTCGGAACCCAGTCTTCGTTTACTGCCGATCAGATCGGCGGATACCTGAAATCCCTTATTGTCTCCGGACTAAGCGATCTGATTGGCGAAGCGCGGATTCCAATCATGGACCTTGCGCTACATTATGATGAGCTTAGCTCCTCAGCTCAAGCCAAGCTTGAGCCTGTATTTAATGGTATGGGCTTATCTTTATCAGGATTTTTCATCGAAAATATTTCGCTGCCTGAAGAGGTCGAAAAGATGATCGACCGCAAATCGTCGATGAATATCGCCGGGAATCTGGATCAATACATGAAATTTCAGGCAGCCGAAGCTCTGCGTGATGCCGCAAACAATCCTGATGGCGGGGCAGCCGGAACCGGAGCCGGACTGGGGGCGGGAATGGCCATGGGCCAAATCTTTGGGCAAGCGATGAACCAGGCTGCAGCAAATCCAGCCCCGACACCGGCAGCTCCTGCAGCGCCAGCTCCGGCGGCCGCCGAATCGACGCAACCCTGCAGCTCCTGCGGACATGGGCTTAAGCCTAATGAGAAATTTTGCCCGGAATGCGGTACGCCAAGACCCGAAAAGAAATTCTGCTCCGAATGCGGCGGTACGCTTGAGCCCGGCATGAAATTCTGTCCGAGCTGCGGCAACAAGGCGTAAAGGAGAGCAGATATGACGGTTGAGACCCCTATCCGTTTCCCTTGCCCCGGCTGCGGCGCGCAGATGGTCTTTGACGCCGACAGCCAGCAGCTTAAATGCTCATATTGCGGCAATACGGCCCCTATCGATGTTCCCGAAGACTATGAGGAACCGGTCGAACATGATCTGGATTTTGCAGATGAAAGCGATGAATCGCTGCGAGATTGGGGAACCGAGCAGCAGGTCATCAAATGCGAAAACTGCGGCGCGGAAATGCTGATCCCGGTCCTGCAGACGGCGGCCATGTGCGCTTTCTGCGGTTCGCCCAAAGTGCTGTCGCAAGGAAGCGATGACAGCATCAGACCCGAATCCTTGATTCCCTTCCATATCACGAAGGAAAAAGCCGTCGAGCTTTTTCTGAAGTGGAAAAGGAAAAGATGGTTTGTGCCGAACGCATTTAAAAAGCAGCACATCAATTCAAATGTGACGGGAATTTATGTGCCGTTTTGGACCTTTGACGCGCAAACCGACTCCGATTATTCGGCTGAGGTCGGCATATACCATTACCGTACCGAAACGCGCACGCGAACCGTTGACGGCAAGACGGAAACCTATACGGAGCAGGTCCGGTATACGGTCTGGCATTCCACAAGCGGATCATACAGCCTGTTTTATAACGATGTGCTGATTCCTGCCTCCAGCCTGCATGACAGCAAACTGATCCGCAAGTTCGATGATTTCGATCTGAACGATCTCTCTCCTTATAAACCTGAATATTTGAGCGGATATATCGCCGAACGTTATAATGTTTCGCTGCGGGATGGCTGGGATGAGGCCGAAACGCAGATCGATTCAGACCTTGAGAGCCGAATCCGCAGCAAAATCGGCGGCGACGAAATCCGGAATTTGCGGATCTGTACCGACTATTACGATAAAACATACAAACATGTCTTATTGCCTTTATGGAATGCGACATACACCTATAGGAATAAAACCTATCAATACATGGTCAACGGCGAAACGGGCAGCATAAGCGGCAAGGTCCCGCGCAGCGCCTGGAAAATCACCTTTTTTACCCTTTTTTGCATTCTTATCGTTATCGGCCTGATCTGGTATTTCAATCAGCCATCATATTCATGATTCATACAACAAAAAGACCGATCCGGGTTACCCCGCGGCCGGTCTTCTGTTTTTAAGCATAGGTAGGCTTTTATTGGTTTATCCCCGCGACTTCCGCCACAATCTCATATGAACGCAGCCGGGCTTTATGATCAAAGATCGAAGAATGGATGATCATCTCATCCGCCCGCGTTTCATTCAGGAAAGCCTGCAGCTTCCGTTTCACTTCTTCCGGATTGCCGATAATCGAGGTGGCCAACTGCTTCATGATGATCAATTTCTCCTGCTGCGTCCACAGTCCTTCCATCGACTTCACCGGCGGAGGCAGTTGTCCCGGTTTATTCCGGATCAAGCTTAGAAATTGCTGCTGATGCGATGTGGCAAGATATTCGGCTTCCTCCGTCGTGTCCGCAGCGAACACATTCACGCCAACCATCGTATGCGGCTTATCAAGCACGTCCGATGGTTTGAAGCTGCTTCGGTATTGGTCCAGCGCCGGAATGGTATATTCGGGAGAAAAGTGACTTGCAAAGGAAAAAGGAAGCCCTAACCGTGCAGCCAACGCGGAACTGAATCCGCTGGAACCAAGCAGCCAGATCGGAATGTCCTGTCCCTCGCCCGGAAAAGCCCGCACCCGATTATATTTCGAATCCGGATGAAAGTAAGCTCTGAGCTGTTCCAACTGCTCCGGAAACTCTTCCCCATTTGCCCGGACATCACGCCGGAGCGCCATGGCTGTCAGCTGGTCGCTGCCGGGAGCGCGTCCCAGCCCCAGATCGATCCGGCCCGGGTACATGGCCTCCAGCGTTCCGAATTGCTCGGCAATGACCAGGGGCGAATGGTTTGGCAGCATGATGCCGCCGGCACCAACCCGGATCCTGCTTGTTCCTCCGGCCACATATCCGATCACGACTGAGGTGGCCGAGCTGCCGATGCCCGGCATATTGTGATGTTCAGCCAGCCAATAACGGTGATAACCCCATTTTTCCGCATGCTGCGCAAGGCTGAGCGTGTTTTGGAAAGCATCCGATGGGGTGCTTCCCGCCGTTATCGGGGCAAGATCCAAAACGGAGTAAGTGATCTGATTCAATCTTTTTGTTGTGTCCATCCTATGCACCTCGCTTTAGTGAAGACGTTTGCGTGCTTCGTTGATTTGATGCGTCCGGACCTTTTCGGGGGTCACGTCGTTTCCTTCCGGGTCTACGATCGTTAATCCCTGAAAGGACTTCAGCACCTGCCCGCGGATTTCGCGCAAATAATCTTCACGCAAAACCTGCTGTTCCACCCGCTCGGAATTGGTTAATCCTACTTCACGCTCTTTTTTGGCAAGTTCATTAATACGTCCCAAAATCGGAATCATCCGTTTCCCTCATTTCTAAAATTTATTGTTCAACGATTATTTAACAACCATTTTTTCTTGCACCCATGCTTGCAATGCCTCCAATTGCCGTGTAAAACGTTCCGCCTGCATCTCTTCGGCCAAATGCGCAACAGTCTTCCGTTTGAGGACGGATTTCCAGGCATTTTCAGCTTCATCCATCAGCTCCGACAATAAGCAGCATCGGTCTTGCTCGCACAGTTCAAGCATGTCGTTCAAAATCCCGCTTGAAGAATATAGCGACTGCCTTCCTTCAATGGCGAGGTATACGTCGTAAATGCGAATATCCGCGATCCGCTTTTTCAGCTTAAAGCCGCCTTTAATCCCCGGGACGGAAGCTATCAGATCGGCGCTCACCAGTTTTCTTAGCAATTTCTGAAAATAAGTGGCTGACACGCACAACTGCTGACTGATCGCTTCGCCCGGCAAAACCGCCTTTTCCGGCAGCATGCTCAATATCAGAATCGCATATACGGATTGTTCGACGCCTGTTTTCATATGCATGCAGATTCACCTTGTCTTGCTTATTTTAAAAGTGGATAAAGAATATCCGCTTTATACATTATATTCGATTAATCTATAATTGCAAGCATGCTCGGAAAGACACGCAAAAAACCGGCACAGATCTCCCCTGTATACCGGTTCTTAGGCTCTTATTTAATATATTTGTGGCTAACGAGATCAGCCGATATGGCTTCGGTTGGAATCACGAATTCCACGGCTCCCATGTATCCCGGCGCAACGTCGTATTTATTGAATGCGATGACAAGCTTGCCGTCTTGGTTGATATAGAAGTTTTGGTCTTTTTTGATGGATTTGAATTCATCCGTCGGCTGCAAATCGAGAGTTCCCGTTGTCCAGTACACTTTATCCGGATCAGCTTTCATCTGCGCCTTCATCTGTTCTTTGATATTTTCGCTGATAAGCTGGATATACCGGTCATCCTTAAACAACATCGGCAATGTGATCAGCACCTGGTTCTTTTTGTCGATGGTATCCAGCTTGATTTCTTCGGATGATGAACCTGCGCTTTCTACGACATACCGTTCAATCGCGAGGATTTCTTCGGTGTCCGTTTTGACCTCATAACCTGCGTCCAGCCCCAAATGGCCGTCGCCTTGTTTCTTCATCTCTTTAATTTCCGCCTGGAATTTATCGTACAAAGCCTTGTTTTCTTTGAGATATTTCTCGTTTAATCCAAGCTCTAGCTCTTTGTTGTCGAGATGAGTGATGGCAGGCACCTTTATATTCGCATTATAGTTCTTCTCATCCACCACGTATTCCTTCAGCATAAGCACCTTGATGATCCGGTCAACACCGGGGATAGTCGATAAAGCATTCGCCACAGTCGAACTCGTATTAATGGTTACCAGGAAGATCAGCGCAGCCGCGCCAACGCCGGCGACCCATTTGTATTTGACGTTTTTATTTCTGCGGGCCTTGGTGGATTGCTTAATGGCCCTGCCTACGATCATATCCAGCTCTTCAGGAATCGGTATTTCCTCGTATTCTTTCTGCAACTGGTTTATTTGCATATTCATTTTACTTACTCTCCTTTAAGGATTCGTCTACCATCTTCACCCGCAGCATCTGCAGTCCTTGATAGAGCCTTGTTTTGATAGTATTGACATTCTCACCGAGCACTGCCGCCACTTCATCTATTTTCATGTCTTCAAAATATCTGAGTATAATGACACTTCGGTATTTCACCGGCAAATCATCAAGCGTTCTTTTCAAATCAATGTCTGTATATACATCCTCTGCGCCAGGCGCATAGATCTCGATCGTTTCATGGTCCATAGACTGAACCTTTTTATTCCTGCGCAGAAAATCCAATGCGGTGTTTACGACGATCCGGTAGAACCAGCTTTTGACGGCTTCCGGATTTTTTAACATTTCAATATTGGTCATAGCCTTATAAATGGAATCTTGTACGATATCAAGCGCATCTTCTTTATTTTTCACGTAGCTGTATGCAAGCCGGTAAACATTCTCTTTATGTTCCGTAATACAGCGTGTTAGCAATTTCTCTGTTTTCCTATTCAGCATGTCGTTTTACCCTTCTCTGTATAGTGGCTGGTGTCAGGATTTTCTTGGTAACCCTGTTTTTCAGGAGTAAGACGAATGAATACGGGGAAAAAGTTTGCGAAAAATAAATTTTTTTATTGCCCCAGTGTGTTGATGGCATTAACGAGAATCGAGGCGTAATATTCCGCACCATCCCGCTTCAAAATGGTTTTTTGCGACATAAAAAAAATCGCCAACCTGATACGGCTCTCGCGTACCAAATTGACGAATGCTGTGTAGAATTATTTATCCCAATTGATGATTCTAAGCAAAATGGGGGCTTTATCGTGAAACGTATAACCTGTAAAAAAAGGCGAAGCCATGTTCAGACCGGAAAAACGCCCCTCCCGGATTAGCCGGTCAATCACCTTCCAGAATACAATGGACAAATTGCCTTCCAAATTATTTTTGCACTTGGGCATTCAAAATTTCGGACACAAATTGTACAGGAACATAGATTTTGTTGTTATGGATTACAGGAGCAGCGCCTAAAGCTTTAGGAGCCATTTTGGCGATTGCATACGTATCCTTCCCAATGGCAATTCGCGTCCACACTGCATTTTTATGAAGTTCGACGCTTTTGGCCGCCTTGTTCCATGTCAATTCAAAATTCAATTGATGAGCAACGTCACGCAAAGATACCATAGTGATGCCGTGACGGTTTTGGAATTTGCCCGCTTTTTTCAGATCAAACTTCACGTCCTTCCCCGTTTTGGGTGCTTCGGGTTTGGCACTGTCCGCGGACTGCCCCTTCAGGCTAAAACGGAATTCGGGTGAACCCTCGGAACCTGGAGCGATGCTGTATTTAGGGAAAACGATAACAAGCTCGCCATGTTCGATGTAAAACGTCTGCTCTGTTGAAGTCCCTTTGTAGTCCTCTACGAAATATTTGTCGGGATTTTTTTTGATCTGTGCCAGAATGTCGGCGTCAAGCTTCTCTTTGTAATTTTTCCCGAGCAGATCGGCCAAAGTTACGCGTTCCGCAGCTGCTTTATTTTTTACATTGTAAGTATCGATTCTTGGCATGCCGGTGCCGCCCGTCGAACCTGCGGTGATTACTTCCAGAGAAACGATGCCCGCGGGAGTTCCCGTTCCATCCGATTTGAGGCTGTAGCTGATATAAAGATCGTATGGATTGAGTTTCTGATGATTCGCTTTGGCTTCCGCCGCTGCTTGTGCCGCGTCCTTCTCCCATTGTTTCAGATCTTTCTCCGCATGGGAAAGAATAATATAGTTCAACTCTTCCTGATATTTTTTATCCAGCATTCCAGACAATTGCGGTACTTTAATCTCCGTGTTCAGGTATTTGCTGGCGGTAGTCAGCACCTTCTCATGCACTTTCACGCCAGCTGCCGCAGGTTTCATAACAAGCGCCTTCGTATGCACTGCCTGAGATTGAACCGGGGCCATTGCATGCACCGGAAGATTTGTCGCACTCAAGCCCAAGATGGCCGCGCAACATACCGCACTCATTTTGAACATCATCATAGTTTTCTTTTTCATGTCTTTTATCCTCCAAGCTTTTCTAGATAAGTGCCTTTTGACCACACTCATGGACTAGGACGCAAGAGGAGCATGAAAAAGTTTGGAGCTTCCCAAAAAAAAATTCGAAAATCGCAAATGAATTTATAAAACGATTTCAATCTCCCCAGCGAATGGACGATGAATCGGTCGCATCATAGGCCTGCGCCCAATAATACCCGTCAGCCGTAATCCGTCTTGCAGCAAAGCCGATCTCCCCGGACGGGGCGGAAACCGCTTCGGAGCTGGCAGTAAAGGATCCGGCGGCTGCAGCTGTGCCGTTTACATATTTGCCGGCCATGAACGTGAAACGTCCGGATACACTGGCGGCGATTCCCGCTCCGGTCTTCAGATCGGCGACATGGAGCGTAACCGTGGCTTTGGAGCCGTCAAAACCAAGATTCATCTTCGATACGATCATCGGCTTAAGCGACGTGGGCTCTGTATGAGCCTTGACGGGATTGCTCGGGGGTCCCTCATTCCCGGAGGTATCGACGGCCGCAACTTTATAAACATAGCTCGTATCCGGCAGCAGCCCCATATCCCGGAAGCTTAATCCTTTGGAAATTCCGGCAAGATGCGTTTCATCGGGTGCAAAATCCGGTTCGGTTCCACGATAAATACGGTATTCTTCAACAGCCCTATTGTCCGCAGCGGGACCATATGTGATATCAATCCGCTGGTAATCGAATACGTTCGCCTGCGGATCAGCCGTCACCGCAGTCGGCGGCTCGTTGTCCGGCGGCCCTTGCCAGAAGACCGCTTCCGGTCCCCAAACAGGCGGAAGGTTGCGGATGGATTCATAGTGGTGGATCGCAATTCCCCCGAAGGCGGGGTTGCCGTCAAATGCGGCGTACACTTTATCTAGCTCCGCTTCCATGTACAGCCGTCCCTCTTCGTGGAAGGTAATGCTCTCAGGATCGCCTCCATCCGCTATATCTTTTGTTTCAACGCCAAGAATAACCGAATATGGCTTTCCTATTTTATTCGCATACTCCATTTCGCCCTTCGCCTGGTCAATGATTCCGACGCTTCCGTCAGCCTGATCGCGGTAATCCATAATGGAAATGTAATCGAGCGTATCCTGCACATGTTCCGAGAGAGGTTTTATGGAACCGTTCCATAAAATATCGGTCGCGTCCGCAGAGGTATCAAACCAGCGGGGAATCGCCGCCCCGACCTGAAGCGAAAGTCCGGAGGCTTGCTTGCGTTCCATTAGATTCTTTAGCATATCAAGATATTGAATCTGGACGGAAGGCTTGGCGTTTTTAAAATCAGGCAAACTGTATGGCTCGGTATCCATATTGACCCCATCAAAACGTTCGCGTTCTTTGGAGGATAGGTTATAGTTTAAAATCTGTTCGAATTCGGCAACGGCCTGTTTCCGGTATCGTTCATACGCTCCGAAATACGGCGGAATTGTTCCGCCCGCAATTAACGCTTGCACCTGATAACCGCGGTCATGGGCCCAACGGATAAAATCACGAACCTCAGCCCGTATATCTTCGAGCATCCGGATGCCATTGTATTTCCCCACCGCCAAATACCATGTGCGGATTGGGTCTTGGCCGAAAGTGTCAGTATCTGATGACATGGCATCCAGCACCGTTCTTGAACCGGGATTCAGGATCAAGGGATAAGAATCATTTTCCCAAATCCACATCGCTCTGTCTTGCGGACGTACCTCATGTTTCATCGTTGAAACTGCATCTTCTTCCATAACGCCCCTGTTGTCGTCTTCTATTTGGCCATTTCCGTCCCTAATCCCATCATACGTTCCAGTGGCATCGCTTCCATGATTCCCCACATCCGTTGATATCCCAGCCTTGACATACACGGTTTGGCTGTATCCGACATTTCCATTCACATCCTCGGCTTTCGCCTCCAGACTGATGATCTGCCCTGAAAATGGACCCATATTCCAGCGCAGCAAATAACCTGAGGCGGTTGGATCGGCATCCTGCCACTTCCCACCATTAATTCTAACCTGAACATGGCTGATACCGTTTTTACCTGATGCTCCTACTTGCACCGTTACCTGCCCTTGCAGTACCTCCTGCTCCGCAGGACTGATCACCCGCACTTCCGGTACATTTGCAGCAGGATGGTTCACTTCGATTTGTATAAAAGATGACCATGCATTGTAACGGGTAACCGCATCCTGCCCCCTTGCAACCAGTTCGACCTGACCATCATACATCGATAAATCAATGTCTGCGTACCAAGTACCGGCAGTTATGCCTTCCATATGGGCGTCTGTCAGCGAATCGCCGTTAACCACAATTTGGACGTCATAAACTCCTGCGTACGATCCGGTCAAATGCAGCATCCCCGCTTCAAGCGGTTCGCTCGTATCCGGAGGGTTGATCGTAATTTGCGGGGAAGCCGCAGCAGGCAAAGGCGAAACAAGCACAAATACCAGAACAAAAGACAAAACCAAACGATTCAGCCATACATAACCTGTCATCCTCTTTCGGGTCCGGTTCCTAACCTTCCCTTGTTTTATTGCCATAAGTCCCTTCACTTCCCTTCATCTCACGTGAAAGACCTTTGACATGATAACTGGAACAGGCAAAATGCGTTGAATGCAGAAGCTTGTCGTAGGAATAAAGCGCTTACTTTTTCATATTGCGACGAATTTCATGTTAGAACCGTAAGCAGGAAAAAATCACGTCCGCCCCACACGAAAGTGAAGCTAATGATTGCAAACACTGCTACTATTCTATACAATATTATACAAAACAAGTATATTATAACAAACAGACAAAACTTCTTTCCCATACAGCAGGCGTATACTCCATTCTACTAGTAATTCCCTTGCACACTACTCCTATATTTGCAGAGCCGGGAGTTACGCCATCATCGGAGAAATCCAAGCCGGTATCCAAGTATCCAACTCCAGGATTGTAACCGCTTTCCCCATGTGGTGCGGCCTGGAGCTATTGGTTCGGGATATAAAAGGCGTCCCCATTGACGGAGATTCCTATTTTTAAAATAATAAGGAGAATTAGACATGAATAAAAAAGCCATTGTAGAAGAGGAATTTCTACATTCCCAAGAAGATAATTTAGAAACGTTATTAAACAAGACTGCCCTCCTTCAAAAGCAGCTAAAAGCCAACAATCATCTTAACCCTAAATTCCCTTCAGAGACATTTCTTTATAAAAAAGAGTTGGAAAAGAGTTATATGCCTGAAACCGGAGTAAATACAGAGGGGGTGTTTGCAAGTTTATCTGAAATGTTTGATGGAAGCATGCGACCACAATCACCATATGCTCTCTTTAATATGCTTCCATCCCCCTTACTGGATACAGTGGCTGCAACAACAATGACGCAATTATACAATTCAAATAGTCTAATGGATACCTTTGGCGGCAAAACCATATTATTCGAACAACGTATAGCAAGGGCCATTGGTCGTTTAGTAGGCTGGGATCAATCGCATGGAATTTCCTGTAATGGCGGTAAATTAACCCTATTTTATGCCATTAAATCAGCCATTTCAAAAATCGTTCCTGAGTCAAGACGTGAAGGCATTCCAAAGGATCTCGTTGTTTTAACAAATGAGGGGGCGCATTATTGCGTTGAACATGTATGTTCAATACTTGGATTAGGGGCGAATCAATGCATTCGTATTGGAACAAAAGAAGATTGGCGAATGGACGTAGATAAACTAAAACAGGTTATTCACGATCAATTAGCCAAAGGTAAGCGTATCGCAGCCATTGTTTGTTGCGGCGGAACCACAATTAATTTCGCTTGTGATGATACAAATGAAGTTTATCAATGTGTAAAGCAGGTTTTTAAAGAAACGAACCAAACGTATTTCCCATATTTTCATCTGGATAGCGTTATCGGTTGGTTGTGGTTTAATTTTATGGGTTTAAGTGAAGAAGAATGGGAACAACGGGTTGAAAATCCTGAAATCCGCTTCAAAATTAAGCGAGTGGCACAAAAATTGGAAGGCGTCTCTCATTTTGATTCATTTGGTGTCGATATGCATAAAAATGGTTTATGTCCGTATTCAACAAGCTTTTTTGTTTCAAAAACAGATGAATGTTTTAATCTCTTGAATGATGGTTCATATACTTACGGAGAAAATGACTATGAATTTGGCAATTTTCGCGCCTATCGATATACTATTGAAAACTCTCGGCCAGCTACCGGCATCGCCGCTGCCTGGGTCGCAATGAATCGTTTAGGGAAAACAGGCTATCAAGAATATTTGGTCCGACTACATACATTAAGTTCATTGTTTAAAAAAGAATTAGAAAATCTAAGCGGCGTGTCTGTTATTACTGCTTCACTCGGCTGGGAAATTGTTTTTACGATTTCATTTAACCGGATTCAATCATATTCCTCCGATTTTGATCCGAACGAAATTGCCAAAACATTCATTCAATATTGTTGGAACGAAACGAATAAAGGACGGGAAATTCCATTAATTAGTATTGTGCCAGAATTTAAAGTGACTCCAGAGGATCGAACGAGAATAGCTTTTCTACTATATCCGATGCATTTATTTTCCGAGGATAAAACCGGAGAGATTATAAGTAAATTAGCCTCGTGTATTTACGAATTTGAAACGAAAGTACTATCAGGAGAAATTGTAATCGAGAATCGCCTCTTGGAAAAACCAATCCGCTGATAAACTCTTAATAATTTCGCAATTGGAAATCCAGATGGTTCTCCAAATCCCTGGGTAGAATTGCGCGCTCTATGAATTTCCGGATCGGTGGCCCGCAATTTAGCGGCTGATTGAAGCATCTTAACACATTGTCCCTTACGAAATACACCCCAATTGTTAGTTACGCCTAACAAATTGGGGTGCAGTTTTATTTATTCACCGGAAAACGGAAGGGTTATGCCAAAATAGGTCTGCAATGCCTTGTGGTATTCATCCGGAGAGCGTGGAACAAATGTTTGCGCCCCCGCTGATGTAAAAATTCTGAATTCATCTCCCGCCACCGTATTCCGCCCCTCCAGAGTACGGATAAATACCATCGCCGTCTGCGTAAAGATCGAGTCAGGAGCATGCTGACACCAATAGGAGGCCATCTCATAATCCTGCGGCAGCTGCGGTTCCTCGGTAAAGGAATAAATCCGGCTCCACTCCCCATGCTTTCGTTCACTCAACATCCAGCCGTAAAACGGGTCGAGCTCCAGTCGGTAACATTCCCCGCCCAGCTGTTGTTCAAGACCCTCTACTAGCAGCAAGGGCCGAGCCGGCACAATGCCTCCAACGCCGACATCGCAAATATAGGACTGCCCTTCCGCCTTTACCCGTAAAACATGATGTCTGCGCATCGGCGGCGGATTTGGTTCGTCACGCCAAAACCTCGCGAAATAGCGGGTAACCTGAAAACCAAGCTCCTCAAGCAACCAGCCGAACAATGCATTCAGTTCAAAGCAATATCCGCCGCGGCGGCGCAGCACGATTTTATCGTACAAATCATCCAACTCCAGGGACAGCGGTATCCCCTGCAAGATATCCAGGTTTTCATACGGCACAGCATAAATATGATGTTCTTGAAGGCTTGCCAGTGTGGACGCAGAGCGGTCGATCGCTCCGGTATACCCGATCCGCTCCAGATAAGCGGCAGCGCGCTGCGAGATTTGCGAATGGAATGAATTCATGGGACGATGTACCTCACCTTCATCGATATCAATTCTTCTTCTGTAGTCTTCCATATCGGAGCGTCCACCTCCTCCCTGCCGCAGCAAAAAAAGCGTTTTCATAGATCAATAGATTTATTGGAAATAGCAGATCTATGCGAAAATTGCTGATAGCGGCTAACTACGATTTTCCCTCGGTAGCCATCCGCCAATAGAAAAAAATCTCGACGTTCTTCAGGGGCGTTGGCACGTGGTCTTGAGCGTGGTTTGAACGATAGGAATGCAATTGATTCAAAGTGCATCCTCTCTACGCTCGATGCTGGTGCATTCAATGAACTCCTGCAAAAGAACATCCTCTTCACGCTCGATGCTTGCGCATTCAATGAATTCCTGCAAAAGAACATCCTCTTCACGCTCGATGCTTGCGCAATCAGTGAATTCCTGCTTAATGAATAATATTACGGGTATTTGAACAGTGGCATTATGAAATGGATTCTTGAATTCGTTTTTTGGATTTTAGTAAAATCCTCCATACAAAAATGACGGGCTGTTCCATCTGAAAAGTTGCAAAAGTGCATTTATTTTAGCGTTCCAGGCAACTATGGCTAGAAAGCTTGCAAAAGTGCATCTTTTCCCCGGCTTTTAGGCAGAGACAGGCGATTCATAGTCAAATGGATGTACTTTCGCAACAATTTTACATTTCACGCTATAAAAGGCCTGAAAAGGATGCACTTTCGCAACATTTTTCCTTTTCACATGATCAACTGTCTGCAAAAGCTTGCGCCCTGAATCCATTTCATATTGGATTGATATCGAGTATTTGAGCCGAAAAAGCCTGCATTTTTCAGGCTGTCGAGACCTCCCCCCCTTTCATTTCACGGGGTTTAAATTGCCTCGCGGGTCTCTCAAGTGGGGTGCTCAGAGCATTTTAAATCGATTTTTATTTTAAAAGATATGCTTCCCTGCTTCCCCCATATAAAAAATAGGGTGCCGAAAAGTCCGCTGGACATTCTCGACACCCTGATTTTTGCAGGCTTTTACCACACCTGCTGCTAGGCACCTTGTTCTGCTGCCCCTTCGGATTCCCCCAATTAGACAGCAGTATATCCGCCATCTAGACAGCAGTATATCCGCCATCCACAAGCAGGCTTGTGCCGGTGATGAACGATGCGTCGTCGCTGGCAAGGAACAGGACGGCTTTCGCAACTTCCTCCGGTTTGCCCAAGCGCCCCATTGGATGAAGCCCGATCAGATGATTGTTCAACGCTTCGGTTCGGCCCTGAATTAGCGGCGTATCGATGTAACCTGGGCAAACGGCGTTAATGCGTATTCCTTGGGAAGCATAGTCAGCGCTCAAGCTTTGGGTCAGCAGTTTCACGCCGCCTTTGGCGGACGCATAAGCGGTGACTCTCGATTTGCCGACATGGCTGTGAATGGAGCCGCAGTTCACGATCACGCCGCCAGCCCCTTGCGCCAGCATTTGCTTGATCGCATATTTATCGCAAAGGAAAACTCCGGACAGATTAATGTCGATCGTCCGCTGCCAGCTTTCGTATGACAGTTGATCCGCAGGCGCATCCTGCGCAATGCCCGCGTTCGCAAACAAAATGTCCAATTTTCCGTATTTCTCCACGGTTTGCTCAACCAAGCGAATGACATCCTGCTCCTTCGTTACATCGGTTTTGACGAATAACGCATCGAATCCTTGCTGGTTCAGTTCATCCGCAACAGCTTGTCCGCGATCCGCAAAATCCGCAATGACGACCTTTGCACCTTCCGCCGCAAACAGTCTAACAGTGGATTCACCGATTCCGCTTGCACCGCCCGTTACGATTGCTACTTTATTTTCAAATCTCATCTTTTCTCTCTCCCCGTACACAAATTGCATTAAACATTTCGAATAATTTTAAAAAAGTGGTTTGTACTGTTCGCTTCAACCTCGATTGTTTTTATGGTGGTTTAATATTAGGCATGTTATATATTGTTCTATCAGTTTGCCGTGGCGCCGCCGTCGATGATAAATTCGGAGCCTGTAGAATAAGACGACTCGTCGGAAGCCAGGAACAAAACCAGATTGGATACTTCTTCGACGGTACCGAACCTTCCCATTGGAGCCACGCGTTTCCCGAGCTCTGCCTCGGACATCTGGCTCATTTGTGCCGCATAATCACCCATGGCGGTGTTGATATATGCCGGATGGATGGAATTGACCCGAACATTGGCAGAGGCGTATTCAATCGCCGCATCTTTGGTCATCGTCCGTACCGCGCCTTTAGTTGCTCCATACGCCAAATGTCCCGACGCTCCAATCAGACCGGCAATAGAGGAAGCGTTAATAACCGAACCGCTTTTTTGTTTGGCCATCACCGGTAGGACATGCTTCAAGCCCAGGAAAACGCCCGTCACATTGATCGAAATCATCCGGTTCCACTCATCCAAGCCAATCTCCGCAATCGGTTTAATAAAGTAAATACCGGCGTTATTGAACAACACATCGATAGCACCGAATTGATTTAATGACTCCTCAACGATACTCTTCCATTGGTCTTCGTTGCTTACATCATGTTTGAATGCCAGGGCCGTACCGCCCGCCTTTTCGATTTCCGCCGCCGTCTGGCTTACGCTTTCCAAGCTGATATCCGTAACGATGACTTTGGCGCCTTCTTGCGCGAATCGAATTGCCGTTGTTTTTCCGATGCCTGCTCCCGCGCCTGTAATAAGTGCGACTTTACCTTCCAATCTCATGCGACCTCTTCCTTTCCATCCATTGCTTTGTGGCAGATCATAATCAATAACTAAGGGGCATGCAGTGCTCCAGCTTTAGTTCAAAGGTACCCCCAAACTTTACTTCTATGGTATCATCGAAATTAATTAAAAAAAATTTAATTATTTTTAATTTGATTTAAGAACAACTTAAACCAAGGAGGCGGATCATCATGAATATCGAAAGATTGGAGTATTTAGTTGAAGCTGCCAAAACAGGCTCCTTGTCTAAAGCTGCCCAAAATCTTCATGTGACCATCTCGGCAATCAGCCAATCCATTTCAAGCCTGGAGGAAGAATGGGGAGTTACGCTTCTCAAGCGGTCGAGAACAGGCGCTATCCCTACCCCCGAAGGAGAAGTCATCATTAATAAAGCTATTGAGCTGCTGCAAAAGTACAATGAGTTAAAAGAAGCAGCGTTAGGTTATTCCGAAACGGTTGAGGGAAGATTGAGGGTAGCCACCATCCCTGGTCCCGTGTTTCTCTTGGAGCAAGCCGTGCTTGATTTTAAAAAACAACATCCGCAGGTTAAAGTCGAAATCGCCGAGCAAGGATCGCAGGACATCATCGATGATATTTTGAATGATAAAAGCGACCTTGGCATTATCATTCTATTTAAAAACCGTTTGATTGAGCATATGGACCTGGAATTCGAGCGCCTGTTAAAAGTAAAGATGGTGGCGGCTACAAGCCTCCGCTCCCCGCTCGCCTTTAAAAAGGTAATTACGCCGGCGGAGCTTATCCAGCAACCGGTTGTCCTGTATAATGATGATTATGTAAAGTGGTTTATGGATGAGTTTCAGAAAAAGTACGGAAATGCCGACATTGTCTACACGACCAATAATCGGGCTTTAATCAGCCGTGCCTGCATGAATTATTTGGCGGTAACGCTGGGACTCAATTATTCCTTCATCACGGAGCCTTTATTTCCGGAAGACGATACCATAATCCTGGATTTGGATCTTCCGCAGCAAAGCCCGGTATATTTGGGAGTGATCCAGCGAAAAGACCGTACGCCATCGACCATTTCCCGCCATTTTCTCGAACGATTGAAACATGATATATCCGAATTGCGGCAAATGATGTAATCTAGATTGGAAGCAAAGCCGAGGAGGAGCTTGTAGCAATGAATTTTTCGTCCCTTATTCTAGGATTAATTCTATTCCTTAACTTTATATTTGCATTATTCGTTGTGTTTAAAGAACGCAGGGACGCCGGTACAACCTGGGCCTGGCTGCTGGTTCTATCTTTTATTCCGATTGCCGGCTTTTTGCTGTACCTGCTGTTCGCCCAGAACTTCCGGCATGTGCGTCTGTTTCATTGGGGGGACCTCAAAAAAATTGGCGTCGAGGAGACTTTGCTGGAGCAGCTCGAGCAGATGCAGAATGGAAACTATCAATTCCGCAACGAATCGGCACGCAAAAACCGCGATTTGATTTACATGCATCTGAATAACAACCATTCTATTTTTACGGAGGAAAATGCGGTCGATATCATTACAGACGGACAGGAAAAATTCGACCGGCTGTTCAAAGACATTGCAGAAGCAAAAAATTATATTCATGTCCAATACTACATCATTCGGAATGATGCCTTGGGCAAAAAACTGATTGGCATTCTCACGCAAAAAGCAAAAGAAGGCGTCAAAGTCAGAGTATTATATGATCAGCTTGGTTCCAAAACATTGACAAAAAGATTTTTCCGCGAATTCCGCGCTGCCGGCGGATTAGCCGAGGCTTTTTTCCCTTCGCGGCTGCGGCTCATCAATTTGCGGCTTAATTACCGTAATCACCGCAAGCTTGTTATTATTGACGGTGATATCGGTTATGTCGGCGGATTTAACGTAGGTGATGAATATCTGGGGCTCAACTCAAGTTTTGGATATTGGCGGGACACCCACCTCAGGATCACCGGTTCGGCCGTATATGCTATGCAGATCCGGTTTATTTTGGATTGGAACCAAGCGTCGCATCATCATTCCATTACATATACCCCCAATTTATTCCCCCGCGTGGAGCATGCAGGAAAAATTGGGATGCAGATCGTAACCAGCGGCCCGGATAGCGAGTTCGAACATATCAAAAACGGATATATCAAAATGATATCGTCAGCCAAAAAATCAATTTATATTCAGACGCCTTACTTTATCCCGGATGCAAGTTTGCTCGATGCGCTGCGGATTGCCGCCTTGTCCGGCGTCGAGGTGAAAATCATGATTCCCGATAAACCGGATCATATCTTTGTATACTGGGCAACGTATTCATACATTGGCCAGCTCCTGAAAACCGGGGCTACCGTGTATCTGTACAATAATGGATTTATACATGCCAAAACGATCGTGATCGATGAGGAAATCTCGTCGGTAGGAACGGCCAATATCGATTTCCGTAGTTTCAAGCTGAATTTTGAGGTTAACGCCTTTTTGTATGATGAACGAATTGCGAAAAAGCTGACCGAAGTGTTCGATGAGGATTTGCGTGTTTCCAGGCAGCTCACGCTGCATGAATACGAACAGCGTCCGAGATGGATTCGACTCAAGGAGTCCGTTTCCCGTCTGCTTTCGCCGATTTTATAATGAATTTTAGAAGCTGTCCTACCGTGGACAGCTTCTTTTTGCGTGCACCTTATTTCATTTCAAGCGACTGATTGATCTGCGACCAGGCCGGCTTGCCGAAGAGCCCCAAACGCCAAAACGCAACGCCTTTGAGATCATATCGTTTGGCCAGGCCGATTTTGGAATTTACCGTTGTATCCTTCTCGCTTCCTAGCGAAATTCCCAAGATCAGCTTGTCCTTGCTTGTTTCGTTAAGCGCTAAACGGATGGCTTCATCCACTTTGTTCAGCGGCTCAGGCCCTTTTTCCTGTTCGAATGCATATGCCATAATGACCAGGTCATCGGCCAAATTCGCCAATGTTTTGTAATCGTATCCGGAATAAGAGCTGTTCAGCGGATGCAGAACTACAGTCAACTTAAGCCCTGCCTGATGGGCTTTGCCTGAAAGATTTTTGATAAATCCGTTGTAATCCGATTTCACTTTGTTTTTGTCCCCGGTGAGACCCAGTCCTTCAAGATCGAGCGCAATGCCTTTGAATCCTTTTTCGGATGCGGTCTTCACGATTTGCGAAATCGTATTTGCCTGCAGTGCAGGATCTTCCAAATTTTTCGTGAGCTCATGGTTGGAATCAACCGAGTAGACCATCAGGTATGGCGCCGTCCCCTGCTGGGCCGCATCCTGAATAATCGATTCAGGCGTGATGTCGCCCGCTGCCTGCGGCCATTTGTATTCCTTGCCTTCAACCGTGAATTGCCCGTTCGCATCAATCCGGCTCCAGCCAAAAGCAACGGAATTAAACGAAGGGATATATGCCCGCTCATCAAAGGAAGAAAGCGCATAAAAACCCATCGTGTACATTTCTTTTTGCGGCGAGGTGATCGATACGGTTTGTGTCGGTTGATCCCATGCTACCTCTGCCCCAAACTGCTGGCTGAAGAAGCTGAGCGGGATCATCGTGCTGTTTTGGATCGTTTGCGGTGCGTTGGCGAGTGGGACGGACTTTCCGTCGACCAGGGCATTTTTACTGCCGATGGTGAGTACCACCTTCTTGGTTTCTCCGTTGCTTGCTTTGGTCGCCGTGATCGTCTGCTCCTTCGGATTCCATACCACGGCAATCCCCAGCGCCTCTGAAATGGCGCGGAAAGGCACCATGGTCGTTCCTTTCATGACGGTCGGCTGCACCGGAAAAGCCAGCGGGTAGCCATCAAGCATGATGCCGACTTTGCCCGAAGCGGCTTCCGCTGACGGAATGGCGGCAAATGATCCGGCGAGGATCGCGGAACTCAAAATAATTTTTCCTATTATTTTCATAGTTAGCTCTCCTTGTAAAACTAGCAATATTTCAACTCATAGATTACTAGATTTACTATATCACTAGTCCGGATGCCATTTCTACTTTTGAACTCCCCTAGTTTCTATTGACCTCCACCTCCACCGCCAGCTGATCCAGCTCTTGTTCGGTATAATCCCCATCCTCGGGATGCACCGGAAATTTCATAAGGACAGGCACAATGATAACCTTCTTGGCTTCTTTCGGAATCGGTTCGGCATATAAGCGCACATCTTTCAGTTGACTCCACTGGTCTTCAGGGAGCTTGCGGTCTTTGATCCGGCTGGAGTCCACGGAGGTCACGATGTTAAGGGGTTGCCCTTCCGCTTTGATCAAATATTTGATGCCGTAAAAGGTCTTTTCAGCTTTCTGGTTAGCCGCAATCATGCTCTGCGGTATTTCCCAGTGAAGCTTCCATTCGGAAGCAGTATCCGAAAAACGGGCTTGAACCACGTTAAACCGGACTTGCTGAAAATCGCGGGCTGCGCTCTCTTGATATATTTCGCTTGCAACGCCGTTTCCGGTTTGTTGGATATCAACGGCAAAATCCCAGTTCCCCTGTACCGTTTGCTGCCCCGCTGCATCTGTACTCGTGTCCATCACTCCAAGCGCAGGAACATGAACTAGAAGCTTGAATTTTTCCGGAAGTTTACCCTGAAAGAAATAGTTGACGATTCCCGCTTTGCCCTGATTCAGCACACCTCCGGAATCCGATTTCAAGACTGCGGGATCCAATTGTTTGATGGTCGCGTCCAGTTTGAAATCCGGAATGACATGGACATCCTTGGACATTACATTATCTTTTTTCTCAAGGCTGTAACTCAAGGAAAGTCTCATTCCATCGAATCTGGTCTCATGAATCTTTAAAATATAACCTTGATCTTCTTTTTGAGCCAGCACAGGCAGCACGGTCCCCCCTGAATCGTTTTTGCCTGAAGCAAGCCCCCGATCTCCCATCCATGAGAAAATGGAATGCACCCATGGCTTGATGGCGTCGGCAAAGGTGCTTTTGGAAAGAGCTATGATGGAAAAAGCCAACAGCAAACACGCCACGAATCCGGCAGCCGCTTTGCCCATGCGTAATCTATCCCTTCGTTCATGTGTTGGATCATGAGGCAGCCGGTTCAATGTGTCATCGATGCGCCGCCTTACCACATCCGGAATGGGATGCAGGCTATTTTCCATATTCGCTTTAATCCGCTCGTCCAGGACCGCTCGCTTCATTGCTGCTCCGCCTCCCCTTCCGTTTCTTTGAACAATACGGCTAATTTTGCCCTTGCCCGGTGCAGCCTCGATTTGACTGCGGATTCCGAAATCCCCAATGTTTGCGCTATATCTTTTACGGGAAAATCCTCCAAATAATACAACATGACAACCTCCTTATGTTCGAAGTCCAGACCGCATAGAAAATCATAAAGTTCAAGCTGCGACGCAGCTTCTATGCGATTGGATGGGTCCGCCCTCTCAACGATGTGCTTCAGCGGAATCACTTTGCCCTTTTGCCTGATCAATTGCCTGCATTCGTTAATGAGAATCCGGATGAGCCAGGTTCGAAAATACGCCGGTTCCCTCAGTTTGGTTATTCCTTTATAGGCTTTAAGGATGGTCTCTTGGATCGCATCAGCCGCGTCTTCATCCGACTTAAAAAATCCTTTGGCTATTGCATACATCATCTGCTCGTTTTCATGGATCAGGCAAATAAAAGCTTCGCGCGAGCCGCTTCTGGCCTCCTGCACGGTTTGTATGCTGCTCAATCAAAGCACGTCTCCTCTCTCTGCTTTTAACCATTAGATGGGGAAATACGAAGTGCGGTTGCCCAAATTCTCAAAATTTGTATGCATAGCAAAAAACCCGCCATTTAGACGGGTTTTAATAATCATGAATTAAAAAGCAGATTCACCGAGTATTGTTTGCCTTCCAACAGATCATACTCTACCATTCTGTAATCGTTAACCAGTTCTTGCTGCTCCGGATTCAGTCCTGAGATGACGCCCGAAGAACCAATCAGAACCTGTTTGTTAAGCCCAGGAATTTCCGATTTGACTTTTTCAAGCAATCTGTAATAAGGCGGCATATTCTGTCCGCTTAACTGAAAAACAGTCGGTCCGATAAATGCAGGGCTCAGCGTTCCCACTGATTGTTTGCCGATATCGAAATTCGCCATGTAGAGCAGCTTCGTTTCGTGCTTTAATCTTGGGTTATCGTTCCAGCCCGTTTGCGTGTAAATCCCTTCGGACAATGCCGGCAGGTGATCTCCCCAAAATACGACGATGGTCGGCCGCTTGATGTTCTTGATTTCCTTGCTTAGATATGCAAGCGCATCGTCGGTCAATTTGGTATCATGCACGTACGTTTCAAGTTCATCTTTATATTCCTGCTTTACGCCGCCCACCGTAATGGTATTCTCGCCATTCAATCCTTTGGTAAACGGAAAATGGTTTTGCATGGTTACCAAATGAAGGAATGTTGGTTTGTCCGCTTTTTTCAGCTCGCTAACGGCTTCCTGCACGGCAAACATATCCGAGATGTATCCGTTTGGCGTGAAACGATCGGCATTCTGCATATCCTTTTCGCTTGTAAACTGGTCAAAGCCAAGAATCGGGTACACCCGGTTGCGGTTATAAAAGGTATCGTCAAACGGGTGGAGCGCTTTGGCCTCATATCCTTTTTCTTTGAGGATGCTGACAATCGACGGCAGTGACGGCATTTTGACGATCCGCTGCTGATACGGAATCGAGCCGTCTTTCAGAAAATACATCGATAATCCTGTTAAAGCTTCGAATTCAATATTGGCCGTATTCCCGCCAAATTCAGGTGACAGCATAAATCCGGATGGCGTCGTATTCTGCACCCGATGGATGAACTGCAATGGATCTTGACTGAACGTATACGTCGGCATTCGGGTCGGATCGAAAAAAGCCTCGTCCATCAAATACATTATATTTGGTTGTTCAGCTGGGGCCTTTCCGCTTGGCGTATCCGGCAGACCGCTGTATTTTTGGGCAATTTCAGCGATCGCTTCCTCACTGTACCCATCCGGCTTGTCCATCAAATTCTGATTCAGATTGCCTGTAAAAGCATACACAAATCCGTTTTGCGAATAATTCACCTTCTGGTTCCAAGGAATGCTTTGATATTTCATCGAAGTGGCCAGCACATGCTGTCCGCCAACCATTTGGATGAAACCGGCAATCATCATGATAGAAACGACCACTAGCGTTAAACGCAGCGGCAGTTGAACTTTGATTTTGGGCAGCTTGCAGATCAAGTAGATCAGCGCCGCAATCAGAACGATGACCGCAACCACCGCAATCGGCGATATCATCCCTTTGGTGATTTTACTCATTTCTTTGGCATTTTTAATCTGCATCAAATCCCAAGGAAAAAGCGGTTCTCCGGTTGTCCCCAGTTTTTTGTAGTTGGCTAACGCCAGAATCGAACAAACCAAAAACGCAATCAGCGCGCCCGAATACATATTCGGAATAACCGCCGCAAATACGAGCAAAATAAAAAAGAAAAACAAACTACCGGAAATATATAGCCAGCAATATTGCGAGATCCAGGCAAAAACGCTGCCGAAATCCATATTCAGCGAAGCTGCCTGCATGATGAAATTCAACACAAAGCCGCCGAGGAGGAATGAGAGCAGCGCTGCTCCCAGCCGCTTCGATGGCTTGAAATACTGAAACACAAATATCCTCTCCCATCTTTTCTAGGCGAATAGTATACGACAGTAATCTTAAAAATAGATTAAAATCTTCGAAGTTACCATATCTATTTATAATAACATGTGAAATCCTTTAATTCCGGGATATAACAAAAATAACCACAAAGCAAAGTGGAGTCCATACTTTTTGATATTTGCTTCCAGCCACTTTGCGGGAACCCCAAAAAACTCATAAATTCTAAAATCACAAAAAAAAAGGATGCGCCTTCAGTTCCGCTGAGGCCGTCATCCTAATGTCCAGAAGTGTATATTTGCTAACTATAATTCTATGATTTGCCAACCTAAATTGATAAGCCAAACCCTATTTCCGCTTCATACTGCGGATTAGTCTCTTGGTTTCGGCATCGACTCGCAAAGATTCCGTTATTTTTTGCAGCGCCTTATTATACGTAAAATCATCGACAGAGCTATGCTGCAAATAGGCCATGGTCGGAATAGGTTGTTTTACGTAGCAGATCGATAACGCCCAGGCTACAGCCATTCTGACATAATAGGCATCATGCCGGATGTTGTCCAGAATATGCAGCACACGTTCAATATAGGTTTCATTCGCATAATAATCAAGCAGCATGACTACGCCAAACCGGATTTCATATTCCTTGTCGGATTGCAAATAGGGCTGCAGAAATTCCCACACCAGCTCCTGATGGGTTTTGGCGAATTTCAAACCTGTGCAAAAACTGTCGCATACGGACCAGTTATCAATCTTCGGAATAAATGCAGCCACCAACCCTAGCTTCTCATTCACGTCTGCTTTAATATATTCAATCAACATGCCTTGGAGCATGATTTCTTCAAAATAATCACATTCCGCCTGCTCTAGATAAGCGCGCCAGTCTTCTTTGGCGATTCTCTTGGCCAATTTCCGAAGCTCCGGGATCCGTACGCCGAGCAGATTGGTAACCCCCGGGATCAATGACGCCGAGAATTTCTGATAATCTTCTTCTGCAAGCTCCAGCAATTCCTCCCGAATGGTTGTCGTCACTTTATAAACTCCTTCCTAATATCTGCTGCAAATCAGCAATAAACATTCTTATTCAAACGATATTTTCCATAGATAGATGGATGCGACGGAACCGTAGGGAGAATAGCGTTCCCTGTACCCGTCAAACTCTTTTTTCGTCATGCTGTCCAGTCCATACAGTTTCATCATTCCCCGACGGATCGCAACATCTCCAAAGCTCACCACATCCGGCCGTTCCAGGGCATGGAGCAGCAGCATTTCGGCGGTCCATTGGCCAATGCCGTCCAGCGCGGTCAACCTGCGGATAACTTCCTGATCAGGCAGATGATGAAGCTCACTCAAATCTAGTTCCCCGGAAGAGATTTTGGCGGCGATCCGGTGAATACATTCGGCTTTTTTCCGGGTCAATCCGCAGGCTTGAATTTGCTCCGGGAAATGTCCGGCAATTGTAACGGGATCCATGCTTTTAAAATGGTGTTGCATCCGCTGCCAAATCGATTCTGCGGTTTTGACCGAAATCAGCTGGCCGACAACCGCATAAATCAATGCATGGAACAGGTCCGGCATCGTTTCGCGCTCCACCTTCCCTAACCTTGAAATGGCATCGCCAAGGACAGGGTCCGCTTGTTTCAGCGCATCCGTTTCTGTCTTGCCATACTTAAAAAACGAGGTTTCGATGAGCGGCATTTCCCCTGCTCCGCCTTTCTTCCTTGATTAATCTGAACGTAAAATGTTAAGGTTCAAAACCTTTTTGGCTGATATACACGTCACTTTCCGCAAAAACCCGGATAAATCGTTCATAAACCATGCGGTATGCCTCCCGGCTGTACCACTCCTCAAGGCCGAGTTCCTGATAAATCCGCTCAACCCCTAAACTTCGCGTGCGTTTGCCTCCGCTGCCATCCCCCATAAAATAATCGTCAATGCAGATGCGGTTAACCAGCGGACGCAGCTTAACCGGGAACTCTTCCGAGCTTGGAAGTACCGGGGCAATCGTGGCTTGAGCCGGTATGCCGGCTTCCTTCAGCTGTTTTAAAGTCCGAAGCCTGGCTTCAATCGGAGGCGTTCCTGGCGTAAAACGCAGGCGAATGTCCTCACGGTCCGTTTCCACCGTCATGCTGACTCTCACCCGCTCCCCCAACCGGAGCAGCAGATCGATATCCCTTTTTAAAAGGGGACTTCTTGTTTGGACGAGCAGAAAATCCGGCGGATCTTCCGTCATGACTTCAAGAAGAGAACGGGTGACGCAGGCTTTGGCTTCTTCCGGTTGGTACGGGTCCGTACTGGAAGACATGAAAATCGTCACAGGACCTTTGCTCTTGGCTTTGCGAAGTTCCTTGCGAAACACATCGGCCGCGCCTTGTTTTATATCCACCCAAGTACCCCAAGGTTTGCCGCGAAAGGTTGACACCGGCATCTGCCGCACATAGCAATAAGAGCAGCCAAATGAGCAGCCTGCATAGGGATTTAGCGAATGCGTGTATCCGGACAGAAAACCTGTACCTTTATTCAGCATCGATTTGGGTGTTTTGTATTCAGGCGTATAGACCATGCAGCCCCTCCTCTTTTGATCTTGAACGATCATAACTCCTAGCTCAGTTTGCATCATGAAAAATGATGCCCAAACTGTATCTTGTGCCCGCCGTAACGGTTCCTACCCCATGGCGCAGCGTAGTCCGGTAATATCCCCTCATGCCTTGAACAGGCCGGAAGCTTGTCGGAAAAATAACGCCGCCGCCTCGCTCCGGCCGGATTACATGTCCACGGCTTTGTGCGCGCGGGCGCTGTTCTACCAGCAAAAACTCGCCGCCTTCGTAATCTGTTTCCTTCTGGTTTAATGTTAGGAGCACTTGAAACGGAAAAAACACCTCTCCATACAAATCCTGATGAAGACAATTATATCCGCCGGCTTCGTATTTCAGAATCAGCGGCGTTGAACGGTTCTGCCCTGCCTGATGGCATTTATCCAGAAACTCGGGCAGCGAGGCCGGATAAGAAGCTTCCTTGCCAAGCCGCTCCATCCAGCGGTTCGCAGCCGCGGCCAGCTGTGGATAAAAAGCCGCCCTGAGCTGCTGCAAAACCTCGGGAAGCGGGGAATGGAAATATTTGTACTCCCCGATTCCAAACCGGTACCTCTTCATGTCGATGGTTTTTCTATACAAATCGTCCGCATCATAAGACGCGATCAGAGCATCACATTCCTCCGTATCCAATATCGGTGGAAAAACGGCGAATCCCTGCTCATCCAAACTTCGTTGTACAGCAGACCAATCCATGCCAACGATTCGCTCAGGCAAACCTTTAGACATGGCGGCCAGCCTCTTGCGTCAAGGAAACTACCGCGTTTTTCTCCAACGCCAGCAGTCTTGTTTTCATGTCGAGCCCGCCGCGGAAGCCGGTTAAAGTCCCGTTTTTGCCAATGACGCGGTGACAAGGCACCGACATCAGGACCGGGTTGGCGCCGATGGCTGTACCAACCGCCCGAACCGCGGCAGGTTTGCCAATCAAATCCGCGATGTCGGAGTAAGTGCATGTTTCTCCGTATGGGATTTTACAAAGCGCTTCCCACACCGACTGTTGAAATGCCGTCCCCAGCAAATCGCATGGCATCGAAAAACGGACAAGCTTTCCGGCCAGAAAAGCCGCCAATTCCTCTTTGTAGGGCATTAACGCCTTATCATCCCTTAACAAGTTAAAGGCTTTAAAATGCTTGCGGACCCACTCTTCCATCTCTTCATACGGCTTGTTGGCCGAACCCACATAACAAAGTCCGTTTGCCGTCGCAGCTAGATGCAGGTTCCAGTCTTCAAATTCAAGCACGGACCAATAAATCGTTTGCTTCTGATCATGTTTCATCATAAAAAACCTCCATGGCTCAATCCTGATTTTACATTATTTGCCGCCTGTAATCGGACGGGGTATACCCGAAATTCTGTTTGAATAACGAGATGAAATAGGAGGTGTTAGGCAATCCGACCCGTTTTCCGATCGCGGCGATCGAAAGATCGGGTTGCTTCAGCAATGCCTTGGCGTGGTCCAACCGAATCCGCTGCAAATATTCAAGCGGCGTCATGCCCATGATTTTCTTGAAAGTCCGGTGCAAATGATATGGGCTTCCATGGCCGATTTCGGCAAGCAAATGAAGGCTTAACGGTTCGGCGAAGTTGTGGTCCATATACCGTGTAATCACTTCAATCCACTCATGGTCAGGCAGACGTTCTCCCGTTGGCTTGCAGCGTTTGCATGGGCGGAACCCTTCCCTGATCGCCCGTTCGGCGTTCATAAATATCCGTACATTCCCCCGGTTGGGGGGCTTGGATTTACAGGAAGGCCTGCAAAATATCCCGGTAGATTTCACCGCATAAAAAAATTTGAAGTCATAGGACTCGTCATTGCCGATGATCGCCTCCCACTTTTCCTCCGTCAGCGGTTCGCTCTCGTCTACATGCCTCATAGGATCACCTCTTCAAGCACAGTATACCCCTTTTATCGCCATGAAGAATGATTTTGGGAATAGAAAAGCAAGATTGTGGCATTGCGGTTTTTCATCGTAAAGCATGTACTAGCAAAATTCGACTTCCTCCGTCTTGACCGCCTTGGCAAATTGACGGAACAGTTCATTGTATTCCATGATGATTTGCGCGGCAGTGCGGCCTTCCTGTCCCCAAGTGCTGTGGGCATCTTCGGCGACGGTAATTTCGTATCCCAATTGATTGGCACGGCGGCTGGTCGTTTGAACACATACATCCGTTTGAATTCCGGCAATAACAAGTTTTTCGATTCCTTTTCCTGCCAGCACTTCCTGCAGGTTCGTTTCATGAAACGAATCCGGCACGAATTTCTGAATAACGGCGTCTTCCGGCGCCGGTGCGATGGACGGGTGGATCCCCCAGGCTGAGGTTCCGGTTTCCAAAGGCTCACCGGGTCCCTCGTTGTGCTGGACGTAAATCACGGGAACACCGCAGGATCTGGCGTTATGCAGCAGCGTCCGCAGCCTCTCCAGAAGAACCTCGCCTTCATATACCGGATCGCTTTCCGGAAACATGCCTGCCTGGACATCAATCACAAGTAATGCTTTGTTCTGCATGAAACAATCCTCCCTATTCATGATTTGTCGTCCCTTGGTGTACTATCTTTTTATCTATCAATTCTCATATTACCAAGAACATATGTTCCGTGTAAATATATTTTATACGCCCTCTCTTTTTCAAAAAAATGCATATTTGCTAAAGCCCCGGGAAAAGTTATCCTCGAGGTGTTTATATGGGTTTTATGCAGAAATTATCGCAGTTTTTGTTCACTCAGGATCATGCGACTGAAAGGGAAACGGTCAAAACAGAAATTAAAAACGAGAGACCTACGTTGGAGCATACGCTCGACCAGTTTCAAAATTGCTTTGACCTGGTGCAGCGCACCTACCCCGAGTGTCAAATACATATCGTATATCTGACTTTTTTGGCCGGTGCGGATCAAATCATGCGTGAAATCATCCTCCCTTTTTCGGATGCAGGCGAAGAGGAAGCCGCAAAGATTTTAAAGCGGTCGCAATACACTCTAGTTACCGATTCGAAAGAATGCATCAAGGGGATATTGGGAGGCAAAGCGGCGATCTTTTTCCAGGAGCAAACGTACCTGGTTGACATTTCAGAGCCTGTCGGCCGGACGATTTCGCAATCGGAGACGGAAAGCGTCATTTCCGGTCCCCATGATGGCTTTGTCGAAAATATATCCCAAAACATCGGCGTGCTTCGCAAAAAAATCAAAAGCTCCCATTTGAAAATCATCCGTTTCGAGGTCGGGGAAATCGCCAAAACCGAGGTCGTGTTAGCCTATATAGACCGGATCGCCAATCAGGGACTGGTGGACGAGCTCGCCAGGCGGATTGAAAATATCGAATTTGATGCCATTACGGACTCCAATATGCTCGTACAGTTGATTGAGGAAAATCCGAATTCGATCTTTCCCCAATTCATGACGACCGAACGGCCGGATTCGATTATTTCCAAGCTCATCGGCGGCAGAATCATAGGATTTGTGGACGGCAGCCCGGCCGCATTTTGTTGTCCGAACAATTTTTTCGATTTTTTCTCGTCTGCAGATGATTACTACCAGCGTTGGCTGCTGGGTTCGGCATTAAGAGTGCTTCGTTTTATCGGTTTTCTGATCACCATAGGCTTTACGGGATTCTACGTCTCAGTGACGACCTTTCATTACGAGATGATTCCGCATACAATGCTGCTTAACTTAACCGAATCCAGAGCCAAAGTCCCGTTTCCGCCGCTGCTGGAAGCGTTATTGATGGAAACGACCAGCGAACTGCTGCGAGAAGCGGGCGCAAGGCTCCCTACGAAAATCGGGCAAACGATCGGGATCGTAGGCGGCATCGTGATCGGTCAGGCCGCGGTGCAAGCAGGGTTCACAAGCAACATCCTGATTATCGCCGTCGCCACCTCGGCCATCGCGTCCTTCGTCATTCCGAGCTATATTATGAGCGCATCCATCCGGCTGATCCGTTTCGGACTTATCATTTTGGCGGGAGTTCTCGGGAATTTGGGGCTGATCATGGGGATCGGTCTCGTGATCATTCATCTGGCCGGCATAAGAAATCTGGGAACCTCCTATTTGACACCGCTAGCGCCGATGAATTTTTCCGATTTGCTGGATACCTTCATCAGGGGTCCGTTCTGGGGATTAAGAAAAAGGCCGTCCATCGTTAAGACCGAAAATCAGTCAACGAATAAAATGCGAAAATAGCGGTGAATCACATGAAAGAAAAATTAAATGTTTTCCACATCACCTTGCTCATTTACATCACGGAAATGAACATCACCTTGTTTAATCTGCCCCGGCTCGTAGCCGAAAATATCGGAACAAATGGATGGATCGGCTACTTGGGGCTGGCGGTTATAGCCACGTTCAATATTTTCTTGTATCAGATCGTTTATAAAATGGGCCGGGGCGCTTCCGCCTTTGAAATCATGGATAGCATGCTCCCGAAGACCGTAACCTACCCGGTATATTGGGCTTTGGCCCTGTTCTGGATCGTGACGGCATCGTTTATAGGCAAAAACTTTTTTTTGATTTTCCAGATGATATCGTTTCAGACAACCAACCCGATGCTGATCTTTCTGCTATTCTGCTTGATGCTGTTTTATCTGCTGATCAAAGACATATACAGCATCAGCAAAGCAAACACCATCTTTTTCTATATGTCAGTGTGGGTTGTATTTCTGGCCTTTTATCATTTTAGGGAATGGGAAAGCGTGCGCTTCACCACCTATCTGTTCAAAGACGCGAAACAAGGCCATTCATTGCACAGTTGGCTCGAAGTTTACACTTCATTTGTCGGTTATGAATTTTGCCTGTTTCTTTTCCCTTATGTCAATAAGCAAAGCAAGCTGTTTCGCGGGGTTTATCTTGGGCATTGGATGATTACGTCCGCCCTTCTTCTGCTGATTGTGGTTTCTTTCGGGTTTTTCAGTTTTGATCAAATTCAGTCGCTGCTGTATCCCGTGCTTGATCTGCTCGGTTTTATGGAATTTTCCTTTATCAACCGGATCGAGAATCTCGTCTTCGTTATTTTTGTATTGGGCAACCTGATCGTCACCCTCATGTTCTGCTTTGCGGCCCTGTCATCCCTGAAGCAAACTTTACCCCGTGCCAAAGGAAAAGGGATTGAGTTTGCCATCGTCCTGATGGTGTTTATTGTCGGATTTTTCCCCAAATACCTCGCGCAATCGGAGCTGCTGCTAAGAAAAGTATTGTACATCGAAGTGATCCTGGCCTTCTCGATTCCGGCGGTTCTGATTTGCGCTCTTCAATATCTCAAGCTGAAAGGAAAGATGCCGAACAATGAAAGCTAGGCTGATATTGTTGGCGCTTTTACTCGTGTTAAGCGGCTGCAAGGACGAACATATATTGGAACAGACGGGATTTATCCGGACCATTGCCTATGATTCGGCAGGCGACGAAGATAGAAACCTGCTGCGGGTGACCATCAGCATTCCCAAATCCAATCATAAGGATGCCATCGTTTATTCGACCGCTTCCAAATCGGATAAAAACGCCAAAATGTATTTTTCAAGGCAAAACAACCGCAAACTTGTAAACGGACAGCTGCGTCAGGTGCTGTTTGGGGAAAAACTCGCCGAAAAAGGGATTTGGAAACACCTGGATTCCCTAATTAGGGACCCTTCTATCGGTTCAAGGCTGCATATTATTGTTGCCGAAACGGATCCTCATCATCTGCTGCAGCGGAACGATTATCCTCAGGGACCGACAGCAGGTGAATACATCGATGCGCTGATCCGGACGGAATCGGCCAACGGGGAAATCCCCAATTCGGACCTATATTCTTTCTCCAGAGACTATTATGATGACGGCATTGATCCGGTGACCACGATTCTAAAGGAACAAAAAGAAAGCCTCATGATCAATGGCATCGCCCTATTTGACGGCGACAGATTTGTGGGCAAAATCCGGCCTGATGACCGCATGTATTTCGGACTGCTGCATCATAATGTCAAGGCCGGAGACTTATATATCGATTTGAAGAAAAATCATGATGACGGCGAACAAGCGGCATTGCAGTTTTTAAGCAGCCGCCGGAAAGTTGAGATTCTCTCCGCCAAAGGACTGGCAAACAACAAGCAGCTGAAAGCGTCATTGCATATCCAACTTGAAGGCTCCCTGCTCGAATATATAGGAGATCTGGACATGAAAAAGCAAGCCGACCAGCGCAAACTGGAGCGAGAAATGAGAGATGCCATCCAGGCCAAATGCGAATCGCTGCTGCATATGATGCAGATGAAACATTCCGATGCGCTCGGAATCGGGCAATATGTACGGAATAAAATCCCCTATGAAACATGGAGCAAATTGGACTGGAAAAAGGTTTACGCGGATGCGGACATTTCAGTTCAGGTTCATGTCCGCATCAAGGATTACGGCAAGCTGCTTCATTAACATCAAAAAAGCAGAGTTATAGTCTCTGCTTTTTTGATTTCCGAACTCCGTTATCGATTTTTATTTCGGCGTCATGCATTTTTTCTGAAAGCGTTATTTTTATTCATCCATTTTTCGATTCGCAGGATGCTCTTTCGTACTGCAAACATTCGCTAACGAAACTAGCAATCGTTATTTACGCCAAAACAAACCTCAGAAATTTTTAACGAAACTGGGTATCGCTATTGATCCATTTTAACGCCAAATACGCTGTTTTTCCCCAAGATAACGATCTGTAGTTTCGTTACATTTCATTTAACCTCGTTTTTGAAGCTATAGCGTGTCTCAATTTCGTTAGCATGAATGCCCTTCTGTCTTTTTTCGCTCCCTGTATGCTTTATTTTTCGCCCGATTCCCGCAGGCTTTCATGGTGCACCATTTTCCCGTCCCTGGCCGTGACCGGTCCACAAACACCCATTGGCAATCCGCCGCCGAGCATACCCGAATCCGGTTCCACATCTTTTGCCTCCTCAGTTCAAAGATCAAAACAAGCAGATGTCCAAGCCCTTTCCTTCCCCCACGCTGCAGTGGCAGCAGTTCCTCATGCTCTCCGGTAAAACGAAAAGTAAAGTTGAAGCTGTTTAACAGTTCATTCAGCTCTTTTAGCGTATCTGCCGCATCCCCCTGACCGTCAAACACATTATTTACAATCATTTTCCTTGTTTCATTTCTAAGTTGAATCGCTATATTCAGATCCTGGTCGTTCACTTCGTCCTCTTTTGAAATCAGATGGTAACGTTCCAACCAACGCTTGAGATCCTCAGGCCGATTCAAATGCTCGACGCCCGGATCATTCTCAAAACGCATACGCCGATCATGAGTATTATAGAAATCTGCGATCATTTCCAGTTCTTCAAAATCAGTTCCCATCCTAACACTCCTATTGACCAATCTATCCATAACCTTTAAAATACGTTTAACGGTTAGATGACTATTAAAATATATTTAATGGTCATTATTAAACCGCAACAGACTTGCGAGAAAAACGCTCTATTTACATCATTACACTTCACTGCAGCGGAATCATTGCCCATGTTCTGACGTTTTACAGTTTATCAGAGCGGACGCTGCGATATCCAGTACATACGATTTCTTCAAATAAAACTTAAGGAGCAATGCGCATGCCAATTAAACCTTTTACGATCCGGATAGACCCAAAAGAAATTGAGGACCTTAACCGCCGTTTGGATTTCACGCGTTGGCCTGACCAAATCCCTGGTTCAACATGGGAATACGGTATTCCGCTTCCGTTTGTGAAAGAGATGGTCCATTATTGGAGGCATGAATTCGATTGGAGGCAAATCGAGAAAAAGATCAACTCTTATCCTAATTACATCGCCCGCATTAACGGATTGGACGTTCATTACGTTCATGCCCGCGGAAATGGCGCCAATCCCTTGCCGATTCTGATTCCGCATGGATGGCCAAGCACTTTTTATGAAATGCTCGATCTCATTCCCTATTTGACGCATCCGGAGGAATTCGGCGGGAATCCCGAAGATTCTTTTGATGTGGTGATCCCTTCGATACCGGGACATGGTTTCTCGCAGATCCCGTTAACTCCGGCTTTCGAAGACAGGCGGGCTGCAGGCATACTGGCCAAATTAATGCAAGAACTGGGATATGACCGCTTTGCCGCCCACGGCTATGATTTAGGCGCCAGCATTTTAGGTTTGTTGTGCCTTGACTATCCGGACAATGTCATTGGGTACCATACGACCTCACCAGGCAATCCGAGTCCTTTTATTGCTCCAGGCGCGGAGTTAACGGCTGCCGAACAAAAGTACCTGGACGTTTGCAGGCAGTGGTATAGCGAGGAAGGGGGATACGCCCACATCCTTGGCACGAAACCTCAGACGATTGCCTATTCTTTACATGATTCTCCTGCCGGACTGGCTGCATTTTTATTGGAAAAATGGTATTTGTGGACAAGCCCGCCAAGCGGGAATTTGCTGCAGCATTTTAGTCAAGAGGACTTAATGGCCCATGTTTCCATCTATTGGTATACCCAAACCATCAATTCGTCGAACCGCTTTTATTTTGAAGGCAAACATACGAAGTGGCCCGGTCCGGATGATATCTCGTCAATTCCTATCGGCGTTTCCCTAAATGCCACACAAGCAAACGAACGTCCGCCCCAGGAATATGTCGCAAGATTATTCCCGAACATCCAAAGCTGGGAAGAACTGCATACAGGCGGGCACTTCGTCGCCTCTGAGCAGCCGCAGCTCGTGGCCGGGAACATCAGATCTTTCTTTAAAAAACTCCGGTAAGATTTCGCCCCTTCTTATACGAAGCCATCATCTCTCATAGAGAAAACATCCCTGATCCCCATCGATGCCGATGAGTTCAGGGATATTTACGTCTTACTTTACGATTCTCGCATTATAGTACATTCGTCTCGCTTAATAGCTGCACCACTAGTTCCCTGTCCCGATCTTGCCCGCGGGCGTTTAAGGTCGGAGTAAAATGCTTGATATGTTGATGGAGCAGCTGCGCATGTTCAAGCACTTCCGGATTGCTAACATCCACCGCCGAAATCCGGATCGCTTTATTCCCGATGTCCACAAGCCGGAATCCCGGCTGATCCAGGCAGGCGGACAGCTGCACGAATGACCATTCCTCCCGCTGTGCAATGGAGTCCATATGCGTATGTCCGTTAAAATAAATGCCGATGCCTTTGTTACGGTTCAGAATGCTCCACATATCGTTAGCCGGATGAATCGAGCCTTTTTCCCGCTCCGAACCCGCGGTGGTTAGGTATACCGGATGATGTCCAAACACCAAAAGCGGCTTTTCATGGGACGCGACGACCATGCTTTCCAGCCACTCCAGCTGCTCAAAATCAAGCCAGCCGCCCCAATCCTTAAAATCCATCTCTTTGGCCGTATCAAGGAACACGAGCATGGCTTCTTCCGTATCCAGCACGTGGTACCGCTTTTGTCCCGTAATCCGCAGCACTTCCTGTCGCGGCTGGCCGTAGAGATCATGATTGCCGAGAACATGGATGAATTTTTTGCCTTGGCGCGCCAAAAGCGCATATACCTCTTCAAGCTCCGATGTTAAGCCAAAATTGGTAAGGTCTCCGAGCGAAATGTACAAATCCGCATCCAAATCCAGAAACTGATCCAACACATGGCGATAGAAAGCGGTCCGGGCCTCCGCCAGCCCCGGAATCGACCGGTCGATCTCGTGATAATGCAAATCCCCAACCAAAGCCAATCTCATCTTTCTTCTCTCCTTTACGCCCATACGGGTGATTTCTTCCTATTAACATCATAAGAGGCAATTATCATTTGTCCGTTAAGTGTATGGGCATAATTTGTAAAAGAAAGATTTAATGAAGCGAAATCATCCTCTAAGCAATGCATGCTGGCATGCCGTCTGCAGATCCCTCCAGGTTCGGTTAACTTCCGTGTCTTCCATGCATGCCGACAACCCCAGCATCGGGAACAGGCTTAACCCGCAATCCAAAGAGGCTTTGGCTGCGGCAATACACTCGCTTGATATACGCTGCTCCATTTCAGGCGGCAAACTTCCTTTCCGCCCCAGCTCCTCCCAGGATTTGTCCAACACGCTGTAAAATGCATCTTTTTGACGCGCAAAATCCTCTTGTTTCTTATAAAGCTGTTCCAGCCCGCGTTCATTTCCGCGCTCCCGCAGCAATGCTTCGGACGCTTCCAGGAAATGATCCGCCAGCCCCATGGCTACACCGGCGAAGGAAGTCTGAGCAAATGCCAAAAACGGGTATTTATACAGCAATTCATCCTGATGCGAGCGGTATTCCGAAAACGAAAACGTCATTTCATCCGGCACAAAGGCATTGGTCACCACCATGCTGTGGCTAGCGGTAGCTTTAAGCCCAAAGCTGTTCCAATCGTGATCGATCCGTACCTGATCGGGATTCATGATCAGAGTGACCAACTGCGGAGATTCCGATGATATCGCCCGGCCCTCCTGCTCCAATACCGCATTCGCCGTAAACGTCGTGGCATGCGTCGAACCGCTGCAATATTTCCAGCGGCCATTCACGACATAACCGCCAAGGGCCCTGCGGGCCGTTCCCGTCGTTGCGCCGCTACCGGCGATCACCGCTTCCGAACGGGCATAAACCTTGCGCCCGATCGCTTCCGTCATGAAAGGGACAAAATATCCGCCTCCTGCACCGATCGTCACGATCCAACCGAAGTTACCGTCGATGCGTGAGCATTCCTGAAAAATGCGGATCGCTTCAGGCAGCGGCGTCATGTTCCCTTCCAGATCATCCGCAACAAACAAATGAAATAATTTTTTATCGTATATGTATTGCAAAACTTCCGGCGTTACTGCTCCCCCGCGTTCCATCTGCACCGATTGGCTGCGGATGATGCCGATTTCCTGCTGCGTAAATCCCATGTTTCCACCGCTCTCCTTCATGTATGTATAGTGTGTTAACAGTCATTAAACTTTATTTTAACATGAACGGGCAGCATGCGGCTTTAAAGTGTTGCATACAACATCGGCCGGTTCACTCCCTCATAGGCGAACGAACCGGCCGATTTATATATATGTTCAAGATAAATGGATATCTTAACTTAACAGTGCCGTGATTTCCTTGAAATTTTCAGCAAAGCCGACAAACACTCTGTCTTCGATCACAATCGTCGGAACAGTCTGCATACCGGTCAGTTCCCGGACCTCCTCGGCATAAACCGTATCCTCTTCGCAATTATATTCTACGAAATCAATGTTATGTTCCTTGAAATAACGTTTGGCCTGATGGCAATCACTGCACGTAGATATTGTGTAGATCTTAACAGATCTTTGCATCTCATTCACTCCTTCGTTGGCTTTAGCCCCTTCAGTGAGCAACCTGATATCCTTTGCCGCGAATGACATCTTCAATCTCGGCCAGCTTGACTTTAGCGTCATCATAAGATACATCCACTTGACCTTCGGACAAATTCACGCTGCCCTTAACGCCGATTTCTTCAAGCGCGCCTTCAATCTTGCGGACGCAAGAGCTGCAGGATATACCGGTAACTTTAATCGTAGCATTTTGCATAGTTTTACACCTCCTTTCAAGCGGAATCACGGGATCAGCATACAAGTTCCCTGATCTTTTCAACCGTCATCCGGTGGACGAATTTACTGAACTTCTCTTTGCCTTTAGCACCCGACTTATACAAATCAAGGATTTTTTCGATAATTGGAATGACTTCGTCTTCTTCCAGCCCCGAAACCAGAAGTTCGGCGAATATCGTTTTGATGCCTTTCGGTTCTCCTCCAATGTATAAGCTGAATGTGTCTTTCATTTTGACAACGCTAATGTCTTTAAGCAAAGGTTCGCTTGTTCCAAGCGCGCATCCGGCATAACCGATCTTCAGCGGAGCCGGCGTTTCAATGCCGGCCACCGCCTTATGAATGGATTGGGCTGTACGCAGGCCCGCCGATTCGGCGCCATTGCAAAACTGACAGGCGATCAAGCCTTTGATTACGGATCCTGCCGGGTAAATCTCCAGTCCAGCCCGAAGCAGTTCTTTCTCAATCCGTGCAGTCTCGCTGCTTGGAATCTCGATATAAATCTGTCTGAATGGCGTGATTTCAATGTGGGCATCCGAACCTGCAGCCGCAGCAATCGCCGCGAGCTGATCCGGAGTAATAACATTCCCGCCAATCTGAATAGGTGTCGACACCGCAATTTTTGTCTTTTCCGCCATGGCAATTCTCCCTTGTCTAATCTTGGCATTACGGATGGAATAGGATAGTACCGTATTTTAATTTGTCGATTTACCCTTATCCGGATGATTATCGAATCTTAACCCGCTGCAGGCGAAGGGCGTTCAACACGACGGAGACGGAACTCAATGCCATTGCAGCACCTGCGATCCAAGGCGCCAACAGTCCGAGTGCCGCAACCGGAATGCCCAGCGTGTTATAACCAAGCGCCCAGAACAGGTTTTGCTTGATGTTGCCCATCGTTTTGCGGCTCATGTAGATGGCATCCGGAATGCTCGACAGATCGCCGCGCATAAGCGTGACATCCGCTGCCTCCATCGCCACGTCCGTTCCTGTGCCAATCGCCATCCCGATATCCGCTGTTGCAAGAGCGGGCGCGTCATTGATGCCGTCACCGACCATGGCTACCTTTTTACCTTCCGCCTGCAGTTTCTTCACTTCCTCCGCTTTACCTTCCGGCAGTACCTCGGCACGGACATGATCGATGCCGACCTGTGCAGCGATAGCCTTGGCGGTACGTTCGTTGTCACCGGTAATCATGATGACCTGAAGCCCCATTGCCTTCAAGCGGCTGACCGCTTCTTTCGAAGTTTCCTTAATGGTGTCGGCGACAGCTACCATACCGGCATACTCGCCATCTATTGCGACAAGCATGGCTGTTTTTCCGGCTTCCTCCAGACGTGCCATCACTTCATAAGCATGGGATGCCGAGACGCCGAATTTCTCCATTAATCTGCGGGTGCCTATCAGCAGCCCTTTGTCTTCGACTGCGGCTTCAATGCCATAACCCGGAATCGCTTTAAACGTTTGTGTATTGGGAAGCGAGAGTCCTCGCTCCTGAATGCCAGCCACAATCGCTTCGGCAAGCGGATGTTCCGAATTTTTCTCTGCCGCGCCGACCAGTTTGAGGAATTCCTGCTCATCTCCCTCGGCTATGACATCCGTCAACTCAGGTTTGCCTTTCGTGACCGTACCCGTTTTATCCAAAATAATCGCATCGATTTTATGCGTTTGTTCCAAATGTTCTCCGCCTTTGAACAGGATGCCCAGCTCTGCTGCGCGCCCGGAGCCGGCCATGATCGAGGTTGGCGTGGCAAGACCCAACGCGCATGGGCAGGCAATTACAAGTATGGCAATCGCTTTTTCAAGCGCAGAGGCAAAATCCCCTGGCGTAACGAGGAAGTACCAGACAAGGAATGCCACGACCGCGATGCCGACGACAATCGGTACAAAAATACCGGAGATGATATCGGCTATCCGCTGAATCGGCGCCTTGGAGCCCTGAGCTTCTTCTACAACTTTGATGATCTGGGCTAGTGCAGTTTCTTTGCCCACTTTGGTGGCCTTGATTCTTAACACGCCGTTTTTGTTCAGCGTCGCACCGATGACCGGATCGCCAGCCTTCTTCTCCACCGGTAAACTTTCGCCGGTCAGCATGGATTCATCGATCGATGATTCGCCTTCCAGCACCTCGCCGTCCACCGGCACTTTCTCCCCCGGCCGGATCATGACGATATCGCCGGCAATGACCTCTTCTACCGGAACCGTTAGCTCTTGACCGTCTCGGATCACCCGCGCCGTTTTGGCCTGCAGTCCCATCAAGGATTTGATGGCTTCTGACGTACGCCCCTTGGCCAGTGACTCAAACAATTTACCCATAATAACAAGCGTGATCAGAATGGCACTCGTTTCATAATACATGGAAGGACCGTTGTGCATTCCGCCTCCGCTAGCGTACCAATCAATCGTCAGATACAGGCTGTAAAAATACGCCGCCGAAGTTCCCAACGATACCAGTACATCCATATTGGCGCTGCCGTTGCGGAGCGCTTTGTAGGCCCCCACATAAAACGGCTTCCCGATGTAAAACTGCACCGGAGTTGCCAGTATCAGCTGAAACCATGGATTCATGAAGAGATCCGGCAAATAAATCCATGAAGTAAAGGAAAAATGAGCGACCATCGACCAAAGTAATGGAATGGACAGGATGGCCGAAATCAGCAATTTTCGTTTTTGTTTCCGGATTCCGTCGTCCTTGCCGTTTTTTTGCTCATCTTTCTCTTCCGCGGTGATCGCTTTGTACCCAAGCTGCTTGACTTTATTTTGCATATCCGCCACGGAGATTTCACCAGGAGCATATTCCACGGTCGCGGTTTCCATTGCGAAATTAACGGAAGCGCTGGATACGCCCGACAGCTTGCTTAGTCCCTTTTCAATCCGGGTTGCGCATGCCGCGCAGGTCATCCCTTCAAGCTTCAAATGGGCTACTTCCTTCGCCGTGCCGTAACCGAGCTTCTGAATGGTTGCTTCCAGATCGCTCGGTCCGATCCGTTCGGGGTCATAAGTCACGCTCGCTCTTTCCAAAGCGAAGTTCACGTTCGCACCATCAACGCCTTCCAGTTTGTTCAAGCCTTTCTCAATCCGGTTCGCGCATGCCGCGCAAGTCATGCCGGTAATTTGCAGCGTCGTTTGCTTCTGCTGTTTCGTAGCAGCTGCCTCCATCATCATTCACTCCAATATGATCAAAGTTTTTATAAACGAATCCATCATCGCATTAACAATGTCTTCCATTGTCTTGCTTGTTTTTAGTATACCCCCTCACCCTATATTTCGTCAATATATTTTACAGTACCCCTGTACCCTATTCTAATTGCGAAATATTCCATTCCTTGAATAATTAGCTATAATATGCACTACATCCTATGCTAACCGCATATAAAAAGCTCATCTGTACAGCATAAATACATGCTTAAATAACCCCACAAAGTGGAGCCTATGCTTCGATGCTTATTCCAAATACTTTGCGGGGACCCCGGAAATTCTACCCCACAAAGTGACGCGTGACCTTTGGAGCCTATTCCGATTACTTTGCGGGGACCCCAAAGATCTTATAAAATCTGTAATCGTTAAAAAGCCGCCTTGCGGCGGCCTTCCATACGTTACTTGATTAATTTGTTCATCGTGGTCATCAGTTCCGTCAGCACTTCCTGATCGCCTTCCTGTATCCGTTGCACCACGCAGCTCTTCATATGATGCTCGAGCAGCAATTTCCCCACACCATTTAAAGCGGATTGTACGGAGGCAATCTGGTTCAGAACATCATCGCAATACGTATCTTTTTCAATCAGGCCTTTGATGCCCCGCACTTGACCTTCGATGCGGTTCAAACGGCTGATAAGACTGTTTTTAACCTTGTCAGAGTGATGGCTTTTCCGTTCCGAATGGTCGCCGCAGCAAGCTTCCTTCTTCTGTTCCATGTTCTCATCCATCATTTCCGGCATCGTGTTCATCGGCTCGCCTCCTTTACCTTTATTCCCTATTATACTCGGCAAGCGAACGGAAACAAAGCATTCTCACAATCCTTTGGGCGAGAGGCTTTGATGCCGGATGAATGACGGCCGCCATGCCAGTTTCCGCTGCACCTTTATTTCAGCGCCACAATCGTTTGAACGGAAATCTGTTCAGCAAAAATCCCTTCCGGATGAATCTCATGCAAAGCCGAGCGCATTTCCGCTTCGAATTGTTCGATTCTTTCCCCGAAAAAATGCCTTGCGCCATACGATGTAGAATAAATATTGCCGAGTATGGATTCAATCGTCCAGTTATGCGTATACTCCGGGAGGGTATGTTTCTTAACGCTGCGAAACGGGAATTTGCTGATCGTATCCTCATATTTTTCCTTGGGAGGGGTGTATGTACCTTGTCCCGCCCTTCTCTGCGGACCCAGATATGCCTTCATTATTTCATCCACGCGCTGCTGCCAAACGAGCGGCTCCTTGTCCTGTTGATCATTGTCAGTTATGACAATGCCGCCGCCTTCTTCAAGGCGTGGATACACTGCATTCAATACAGCTTCCCGATCCATCCAGTGGAATGCCTTGGCAATAGTGACCAGCCGAAAGGAAGATTGCTCCGCAGCTTTCTCCTCTGCCCTGCCATGAATCCAGTTCATGTTCGTCAGCCGGTTGATATCCGACAGGCGCCTGGCAAGCATCAGCATTTCCTCCTCCGGATCAACACCGATAATTTCCTCAAACCAATCGCTGAAACGCATCGCCAGCTGGCCGGTTCCGCAGCCCAGGTCCACCATGCGCCCTTGTCCGTCCAATCTGAAGAAATCGACGATAAACCGGATCAACGAAGACGGATAGGCAGGACGGTACTGGGCGTAGTAAGAGGCAGTCCCCTTAAACAGGTCATCGCCATATAAGCTCATAGCTTGTCCCCTTCCTTGTGAATCGGATAAACTTGATTCGACTTGTCCTTATACAACAACTTTATTGGTGAATTTCAGAAATTGCCGCACACTCGAAGTTAACATTTTCCACCTGAGGAATCAATCGTTAACATTCTATTCTTTTGTTTGGATGCAAATAGAACTTTTTAATTCCCGGACTCAAGCAACGGCTGATACATCATCAGCGCGCGGTTCTCCGTAATAAACTCATCCGCAATCTGCTCTCCATCTGTATTAAAAACTTTACGGTAGATGCTGTTGTAACGCTCATAACCACCCCAATAAAGTTGGGAAATGCGGTGTTCCTTTTCATAAATTTCGTAGCGGTGCGGCAGCGGCGCCATCGTTCTCCACTCCCCGGTCAAATCGCCTTCTTTCATGCCGAGCCGAAGCTGGTACGGCACTTCGGTGTTATTTCTGATGCGGAGATCCAAATAATTATAGGCGCATGTCGCTCCGCTTCCAAACGGCTGCGTCCGGTTCGAGTCGGGAAAAACGTCATAGCTGTGGCGATGCCTTTCGATCACTTCAAGCGGGGTGTGCAGCGTGATCCAATACAGCAAATTGGAGAGCTGGCAGAGACCTCCGCCGATTCCCGGCTTGAAACCTCCATAAAATAGAACCATCCCATCAACGTATCCCTTCCTGCGGGTAGGCTTGCCGATCAGTCTCCAGTAGGAAAAGGTTTCTCCCGGCATGATCGTAATGCCCTGCAGGCGTTCCATCGCGATTTTCAGATTCGTGATTTTATTATGCTGCAGCCACATATCCACGTCTTTCAGCTGTCTGAGCATCGGCGTCCGGTGTTCGGAAATCCGGTAAGGCAGAAGCTCATCATTCTTTGTTTTTGCAAACCGATCCCCACCGAAAATCCACTCCAAATACCGCCTGCCCCTGTAATACGTCGTCCCCAGCTTAAGTCTCCATTTGGACCGCTGCACCGGTTTTTGTATCGCTCCCATCCTTTCCACTCTCCCCATCGGTATGAAACATGCCAATCGCATTTCCGCATACGTAAAAAGGGCCTGCAAAAGGTCTCCGCAACCCCTTCATGTTGATCGTTAATTTATGATAACATACTTGTATATATGGAAGAATATGCCGAATCTCAATTTTTAAATTAGATACCTGCATATACCAAAAACGGATTACGGCAGCAGCATATTTCATAAAAGAGCTGGACTGCAGTGAATAAAGAGCATACCGCCGTAGTAGAAAAAGCGATCCGTTATATGAAAGATCATTTGGATGAGGATATTACCTCCGGTTTTCTTGCTTCTTATGTTGGCTACAGTTCTTTTCATTTTGTACGGATCTTCAAGAACGTCACAGGCATTTCGCCCCGTCATTTCCTGTCCGCCCTCCAGATGGAAGCGGGAAAAACGGCCTTGCTGCAAGATCCCTCGCTGCTGATGAAAATACTGCTTTCTGTCGGCTTCCACAGTCCAGGCTCCTTCAATACTCGCTTCAAGCCAAATGTCGGCATGTCACCGCGCAAGTTCAGCATTGACTCGCTATCTTTATCCAGTTATGTCAGACAATACGAACATGAAGAGCTGCAATTGGAAGAGCATAGGTCCAATCGGAGCGTTTCGCAGCAAATCCGCTGCCATATCGAAGCACCCGCTGATTTTCGCGGCATTATTTTCGTCGGCTTGTTTACGCACCCAATTCCAGATCAAAAACCCGCGGCGGGGACCGCCTTGAACCGGAAGAAGCGGACATGCTCGTTTACCGATGTTCCTTCGGGGACTTATTATGCATTAGCTGCCGGCATTCCATGAAGTCTGAATCCGAAGGATTATTTTGTTCTGACCCATTCCCTGCGCGGTAAATCCCTTACTGCAATTGAAGTCACGGGGCACTCCAACCTGGATGTACATATTTTGCTTCGGGAACCTCTCGACGTTGATCCGCCCATCGTCATCAATTTGCCGCTGCTCCTTTTCGAGCAAAAAGAACGAAACACAGCAAAGTAGAAGAACTTGTCCCTTCTTATCACGGTTATAATACGAGCTGAAAATAAAACATTCAGCGGAGAAAACAGGTAAGATGAATATTTGCGTGAGTTCGATTCGATCATTTTTAATCTCTGTGTAAGGAGGATACGGACATGACGATCAAACAGGAAATACATATTGATGCTTCCCCCCATACCGTGTGGAACGCATGGACCAACCCTGATCTCATTACGGTTTGGTTTGCTCCGGCAGCCCGTGTTGAGCCGGTTGTTGGGGGGCGTTTCGAGCTTTATTTTGACCCGGCTGATCCAAAACGAATGAATACGGCAGGCTGCCGCATCATCGCTATGAATGCCCCCAATCAGTTTGCATTTGAATGGAAAGGACCCGATCCATTTGCAGACGTCATGAATATTCCGGGCCAATTGACCTGGGTAGAAATTATGCTGAAGCCATGTGCAGGAGATACAACCCGGCTTCAAATGAAGCATTCGGGCTGGGGAGCTTCCTCGGATTGGCAGGAGGCCAAAGCTTGGCACGTGGAAGCCTGGAAGCAAGTCCTCGTGAGCCTCAAGTCTGCCGTTGAATCCGGCGAAGGCGATCATTGCTGCGGTTAAAATAACAAAGAGGCTGTCCCCCGGCGGCTCCGGCAACCGCCGCTCGGGAGAGCCTCTTCGTCATTGCAATTATTTTTTCCTGCCGACCTCAAAACGCCGGGCAAAAACCACTTTCGCTTCCGGATCCATCCGCTTCACTACCGCTTTAAAACGCGGAATGTCCAAAACGTGCACAGTGTACCGCAAACCGTCATGCTCTATGTCTCTGTCATCCACGTTCGGAAATGAAGTTTCCGTGTCAAGCTGTATTCTCCGCTTGATCTCAAGCCTGATCTCTTCCAGGTTGGAGGATGTCACGCATACCGATCTCCGCGTCCCCCATAATATCAATGCGGATGTCTCGTATGCGGCTATACAGGCCAGAGCCGAATACAAAGTTCTTTCCCATCCCATTGCCGCCCCGGCGCATATCAATACAGCACCATGACAGACGAGAAACAGATGTTTCATTAAAAATATCCGGTTGAAGCGCATAAACGCGATTGGTCTGACCTGACAATTCTCCTCAAGTCCCAACGTATCCAGCAATCCTCCCGATTTAACCGCCAATCCGGCCCCGATTCCCAGGCATACTCCGCCTGCCAAGGCTGCGATCACCGGTTCGCCGCTCATGGCGGGTAACGGAGTAAGCAGAACCGCCGAGCCCGCAAAAGCTAACAGCCCCGGCAGCACATTTAGCAGAACCGGTCTACGGCCTAGAAGTGAGTATAAGAACAGGAGCGGCAAATTGAACAGCAGCAGCAGGACGCCGAAATGCTTTTCCGTGTAAAAAGACACCAAAGCCGAAATCCCTGTGACGCCTCCCGCGATAAGCTCATGGGGATGCAGGAACAACTCGAGTCCTGCCGATGCCGCTATCCCTCCCAATACCGACTGCAGAATCATTTTCCCTTTCGAGTAAAAACGCATCCGCTCTTTAGTCGGCCTCGCGGCGTCATTCATCATCCGATTCATAACCTTCCCTCCTTGCAATTGGAAGCAGAAGCATCATGACTTTTTGAGATTTAAAGCGCCTATTCCTGCTGTACGCGCCTGTCTTTAAACTTAAACCAGCGGTTCAACATTATAAAAATCGGCTTGGATTGCTTGGTCAACAGCGGCCCGAGAATGGCCAGAATTAGCACATAAACCGCCGCAAAAGGCTGAAGTATTTCCATTAATCCCCCATCCTTCCCGAGGTTGGCCATAATAATGGAAAACTCCCCTCTCGCCACTATCGTCAGGCCGATATTCGCTGACGCCTTCGGAGATAAGGATGCCGTACGTCCGGCGATCATCCCTGCGCTGAAGTTACCGATCAAGGTAATGATAACCGCAGCCAGCGCGAGCCAAACCGCATTGCCGCCAAGGGACATCGGATCGATGGATAAGCCGAAGCTGAAAAAGAAAACTGCGCCAAAGAAATCCCGGAACGGCATGATCAGATGCTCAATCCGTTTGGCATGCTCCGTCTCGGCCAGCACCAATCCGACCAGCAGCGCACCGATCGCTTCAGCCACATGGATGGTCTCCGAAAAACCGGCAACCAGAAACAAAGTTCCGAAAACTACCAGAGCGAACAATTCATTGGAACGGATCCGCAGCCATTTGTTCAGCAGAGGAACAGCTTTACGTCCAAGAATAAGCACCGCGAGCATAAATCCGAGAGCTACTAACGCGGACAGCAGCACCCCGCCCAAGGAACTGGAGTCGCTCAGCACGAACCCCGATAAAATGGAAATATATACGGCCAGGAACACATCTTCGAACATAATGATTCCGAGTATCATTTCCGTCTCGCTATTTGCCGTGCGTTTCAGATCCACCAATACCTTCGCAGCTATGGCACTCGATGATATCGTTGTAATTCCGGCAATGACTAGTGTCTCCGCCAACGGAAACCCGCTAAGAAACCCGAGCAGCAGCCCTAACGTGAAATTAATGCCAATATATATCGAACCGCCAACCACGATGGAACGTCCCGACTTGATCAGCCTGCCGACCGAAAATTCCAGTCCCAGATAAAAAAGCAGGAACAGGACTCCGATTCTTCCCATAAAGTCGATAAAGGGAGCGCTGTCGATAAAGCGGAAATCAAAATGCCAAAGTTCCATTGCATGCGGCCCTACGGCCATCCCGATCAATATATAAAAAGGAATGACGGAGAAGCGAAGCTTCGCCGAAATTAACCCTCCAAGCGCAATCAGTCCAAGCGCCAAACCAATTTCAAATACCAAATGCTCCATCCTTTCACCCGCTTCCGTTCATTAGGATTTGTTTAAAACGTTTTTGCTGCTCCCTTTCGCCTACGGCGATCACCGTTGCTTCCATATTTAAAACCGCGGTTGGACCAGGATTACTTTGTTTTCCTTTTTTCTTATCCATCAATGCGATCACGGATGCGCCGGAATTTTGCCTGATATTCAGCTCGCCGATGGTTTTGCCAACGCACGCATAATGCGGTTCGATTCTGTACCATTCGATCGTAAGTTCGTCGAACGCCATCTCCACACTTTCCAACTGCTTCGGCTTATAGACCATCCCGCCGATTAGAGCGGCAAGCTGTCTCGCTTCCTGGTCCTCCAGCGTCACCATCGAAATACTCTCATCAAGATTTTCATAGGAAAAATGATACAGTTCACGTCTTCCGTCATCATGGATCACCACAACAATCCGGTCGCCACTCGCGGCGTCCATCTGATATTTCATCCCGATCCCCGGTAAAAAAGACTCACGAATATCCATAGAAATATTGCCTCCTGAACTTTAATTATTATATTGGGAAAATTTTCACATAACGTTCGGATCTCATAAAAACTTCAAATACCTTCTATTTTTTTGCAAATTTCGATTCCAAACGCTTCGCGGAACAATATACACACGAGCGAAACCGTCTCGCTCGATATATGCTTGAAGCCGCTTCTTGGATTTTTGATAAATCATCAGTTGAATATGCGTTTTTGGGTATGAGAAATAAACCGTTCCTGAATCGGATTTTTTTCAGCATAAACACACTTGCCTGCGGTCAGCCGAAAAAGGAACCGTCAATGGGTAGGCAATATTAAACCACGTAATTCGAGGTGAACTTAATGGGCAAAAGAAATAAGTATTTTTTGCGGACTAAAATGTACGGAACAAACGGCAATCGGGGTTTGGGGATTCGCAGCAGCCACAGCAGCGGAATCACGAACAGCAGCGGCAGGACCGATGCTGCAATCAACAGCTTTTGGATAAAAGCAGGGGTTCTGCGTGTCAGCAGTTTGCTTTGCGAATCGATGCGGCTGTGTACCGTCTCGGTTTCGCTATTGTAGACGTGGGTAACTTCCTCTTCGAAAGAGATGGGAAAAGTGAACATTTGGACGCATCCAAGTACGACGATAAGCAGCATACGTAGTCTTTTTGTCAGTGTCGTCATCCCATCCCTCCCTCTTGTGAAAAATTCATATATATTTATTTTAACATGAAAAAAGATTCCGTTTCAAATCATACCTTCTGTAAATATTATGCTTTATGTACGGCGGCGATCACTTTCTCTTAGAAGTCGTATGTCATAAAATAACCAAAACCCTCCGCCATGAAACATGGTGGGAGGGTTGTTGACGTCTTTTCATTCATTCTGGCGAGAAATAAACACCCGCGCTTGATTTATGCGTGAAACTCCTGCCCGTCGCGAACCTCCCGCACATACCCTGCCCGGATCACGAAGTCTCCGAAACGCTCTCCTACTTCCCGCTCCGCCGCGTAATGCGCCAGAATCGGCCGGAGCGATTCGAGAATTTCCGCTTCGCCGATGTTTTCTTTGTACAGCTTATTCAACCGGTTGCCCGCAAAACCGCCGCCCAAATACATGTTGTATTTCCCGGGGGCTTTGCCGATAAACGAAAGTTCCGCCAGTGCCGGCCGAGCGCAGCCGTTCGGACAGCCGGTCATACGGATGACGATCTCTTCTTCCCCGATACCTTCCGCTTCGAGAATCCGTTCAATTTGATCCAGTAAAGACGGCAAATATCGTTCGGACTCGGCCATGGCAAGACCACAGGTTGGGAGGGCGACACAAGCCATCGAATTCCGCCGCAAGCTTGAAAAATGAACGCCGTCCATTAAGCGGTATTGCTCGATCAACGCTGCGATTTTTTTCTTGCTTTGCGTAGCGATGTTGGCAATAATGAGGTTTTGATTCGGCGTTAAGCGGAAATCTCCTTTATGAACTTTGGCGATCTCACGCAGTCCCGTCATTAACGGATAATCCTCCAGATCCTTTACGCGGCCGTTTTGAATAAACAGCGTAAAATGCCATTTGGCGTTGCTGCCCTTCACCCAGCCGTACCGGTCGCCATTGTCGTCGAATCGAAACGGTCTGGCTTCCTCAAGCTTCCATCCGAGGCGTGCGGTCAGCTCATCCGTAAACCAACCGATTCCCCGGTCGTCGATCGTGTATTTAAAACGGGCATGCTTGCGGACGGCACGGTCTCCATAATCACGCTGAATCGTAACGGTTTGTTCGGCGACATCGATCATTTGCTCCGGCGTGCAGAATCCGATCACTTTGGAGATCTGCGGATAGGTTTTGGGATCGCCATGCGTCATTCCCATGCCGCCGCCAACGGCGACATTAAACCCCTTCAGCTGGCCATCCTCCACAATCGCAATAAACCCGAGATCCTGCGAAAAAACATCCACGTCATTGGATGGCGGAACGGCAATGCCGATTTTGAATTTCCGCGGCAGATAAACGCGTCCATAAATCGGCTCCTGTTCCTCTGTGCCCTCCACGCTGGAAATCACTTTTTCCCCATCCAGCCAAATTTCGTGGTATGCCGTCGTTTGCGGATCCAGATGACGGCTGACGCGGCAAGCCCAATCATATACCTCGGCATGGATCTCCGACTGATGCGGATTCGGGTTGCACATCACGTTGCGGTTCACGTCGCCGCAGGCAGCAAGCGTGGTTAACAGCGCTTCATTCACTTCGCGGATCGTGTTTTTCAAATTCCACTTCAGTATGCCATGGAACTGTATGGACTGGCGGGTGGTCAGCCGGATCGTACCGTTGCCATATTGCTGCGCGAGCCGGTCCAGCACCAGCCACTGCTCCGGTGTCATTACGCCTCCGGATGCGCGGACACGAAGCATAAACTGATATGCAGGTTCAAGCTTCTGCTTTTGTCGTTCATTGCGCAAATCGCGATCATCCTGCATGTAGCTTCCGTGATGTTTCATCAGCCGGTTATCGTCTTCGGGAATCGAGCCGGTGATTGGGTCTGTCAAAGTTTCGCTCAAACTTCCGCGCAAATAATTGCTCCGGCGTTTGATATCCTCTACGTCACTGTGCGGAGCGCTGTTTTTCGACATCAGATTATTTTCGGACATTTCGCATTTCTCCTCTCGTCATCCAAGGATTCCGCCTGATTAATAAACATCCCGCTGATAACGTTTCTCCTGCTGCATCCGCTGCAGATACTCCGCGGCATCTTCCGGACTTAGTCCGCCTTCTTGTTCAAGAATGGCCGCAAGCGTGGCATGAACGTCATGAGCCATTTTTTTCTCATCCCCGCAAACATAGACGCAAGCGCCTTCCTGCAGCCACACGTATAGCTCCCGCTTTTTTTCAAGCATCCGGTGCTGCACGTAGATCTTTTTATCCGTATCCCTTGAGAATGCCACATCCATACGGGTCAGGACACCGTCTTTAAGCCAGCGCTGCCAATCGGTCTGGTACAGAAAATCCGTGGTGAAATGCTGATCGCCGTAAAAAAGCCAGGTTTTCCCTCCGGCCCCGCTTTCCTCGCGGTCGCTCAAAAAGGCTCGGAACGGCGCGACGCCCGTGCCCGGTCCGATCATGATGATAGGGGTTTCCGGATTTTCCGGAAGCTTGAAATTCGGATTATGCTGAATATAGACAGGCAAGGTAGCACCCGACCGCAGCCTCTCCGCAAGCTGAACCGAACATACGCCGAAGCGGTCCCGCCCATAAGATTCATATTGCACTTTACGTATCGTGACATGAACCTCATCCGGATAACCTTTTGAACTGCTCGCGATGGAATAAAGCCGCGCGGGAAGCTTGCGCAGAATCCCCGCAAAACTTTGCGCCGGTGTCCCCTTGAATTGGTAGTCCTGAACCAGGTCGAGAAGATCCCGGCCTTCCAGGTAAGCTTTAAGCTCCTGCTCATGCCCGGCCTGGACAAGTTCCTGCAGCCGCTCATCGGAAGACAGCCCGGCTGCTAGTGCCAGCAGCGGTTTGGTCAATACCGTGATCTCATAATGCCGCAAAAGCGCATCGCGCAGCGCCATTTTTTCACCCTTCTTATTAATCGAAATGGCTTCTTCCGGGTTCCATTCCATAAATCCAATGAGTTCATCTACTAGCTGCGGATGGTTTTCAGGGTAGATACCCAGGCTGTCGCCTGGTTCGTATTCAAGGCCGGAGCCTTCAAGAGATAATTCAATATGACGGGTTTCGCGGTCCGAACCACGCCCGTTGAGATTGATGTTTTCGAGGATTTCAGCGTGGAAAGGGTTGGTTCTTGAAAATTCATGATCGGTTTCGTTGGCCGCGGTGGCCCCAATACTCGGAGAAGATGGAGCTGATTGAGATCCTTCTTCGCGAAATGCCCGCAAAACCTCAGTGATCCATTCGCCCGCCGGTTCATCAATATCCACGTCGCAGTCCACGCGAGGTACAAGTCTTTTGCCGCCCAGCTCTTCCAGGCGCTTATCGAAATCCTTGCCGGTTTGACAAAAGAATTCGTATGACGTGTCGCCAAGCGCAAGCACGGAGTAGGATAACCCCTCCAAACGCGGAGCCCGCTTGCTGTGGAGAAATTCATAGAAGGAAATCGCATTGTCAGGCGGATCGCCTTCGCCATGCGTGCTGACAAGTATCAGAAGATTCTCGATTTTCTTCAGATGGTTTGGTTTAAAATCGCTCATGGATGAAACCGTGACCTGCCCCCCTTGCTCCGCCAGCTTCTTGGACAATTTCCGGGCGAGTCCGCTGCAATTGCCTGTCTGCGAACCAAATAATATCGTGATTTCACGGGCTGCCGTCGAAGCCGGAGCCGGAGCTGCCGCATCTGTATTCGGCTGCGCCGGAAGAACGGCGCCTGCCTGGGCATGCAGCGCGGTTAAATAACCGCTGAGCCAGCTGGCCTGAACTCCGCTGAGTGTCGGAAGCAAACGATTCAGCAGGTCCGCTTGCTCTTGATTAAAAGGGCTGTTTGATACCTGAAGCTCCAATCCTATCCACCTCACGTCATTATGCTTTTTTCTTCTAATTCCGACTAAATACATCCACTTTATTATACTTTCTTGAATCTATCACAGCATTGGCATGAGGTCAACGGAGAATTTTCAGTATTTTTCCAAAAATTCAGGGGTATGGAACATGCAGACGCCACAAAACCCTGGGTTGATTCGGCATCAGCTATGACTCCCGGCTTCAGGGGACTTGTCCTTCCTGTCAGATGGAACTCTTACAATATGGAATATGGCTGGATGAAAATACGGCTGGTGTCTGTAAACAAAAAAAGCCGCTCCCAAAGGAGCGGCTGTACCATTCAGAACAAATGTTCGTTTTATGCGTCATCGAAATTAGATCGAGCTATATTCGGCTTTCATATTATTAGTATAAATCAAAAAAAATTATAAGTCTATATTTTCCCCGGGAATTATTTTAAAGTTTGAAATACCCGGCCGGGATCCGCTCTGCAGCTGCTTGTTCTGTCACGCTGCAAAGCATCTAAAGGAGAGAGAAAACCTGTGAAATTACGATTATGGGACACCAATTTAAAAGTCAGGTTAATTGGCGAAGCGCTGTTCAATATGCTGTATTGGATGTATTTCCCTTTTATAACCGTTTATTTCGGATCATCGTTCGGCAACCAAATTGCCGGCATTCTCATGACGGCCCCGCCGATTTTCAGCATTATAGGCAGCCTGGTCGGAGGAGCTTTGGCAGATCGTCTGGGGCGCCGTCCCGTCATGCTGCTTGGAGCCTCGATTCAAACGCTCATGTTTGCCTTATTTGCACTGTCGCCTTCGCGTTGGATCGATTACGCCGCATTTATCGGCATCGGGATTGGAGGGGCCATATATCGACCCGCCAGTTCCGCCATGGTCGCCGATCTGGTTTCGCCCCAAGACCTCCGTCAGGTCTTCGCCACATTCACGACTGCCAACAATATCGGCGCGGTGCTGGGACCGGCTTTCGGGGCCGTTTTCTTTTTTCATTACCGGCAAGAGCTGCTATGGAGCTGCGCATTTGTACTGCTGCTTTATTTTATCGCGATCTATTTTATCGTTCACGAAACAGTGCCGCAATTGGAAAAGCACAAGGACCTTTCGGTTTCGATACCACGCATGCTTAAGGAACAATGGAAAGGATACGGCATTATTTTCCGGGATAAAGTGTTTCTAGTTTACATATTGGCAGGTATCTTTGCGCTTGTCACCATCCTGCAGCTGGATCTTTATTTCGCGGTTTACGTGACCAATTATGTCCCCGCCCAGACGCTTTTCAGTTGGCATGACTATGAGTTGGTCCTGTCCAGTAAAGATATCTTTGGCTGGTTATTGGGATTGAACGGATTACTATTCGTCCTGTTTGTCTTTCCGGTCACGAAATGGTTCCGGAATTGGAAAGAACGGAATGTGTTTATCCTGTCCTCGCTGCTCGCCGGTGCAGGTACATTCGCCTTGGGGCTGAATACAAATATATGGTTTTTGTTTTTCGTTACCATTATCTTTACCTTTGGCGAAATCGTGAGGTCTCCGGTGACACAAAGCTTCATTAGCCGCTATGCGCCGGAGCATGCCAGAGGACAGTATATGGGCGCCAACAATTTGCAGTTTACGGTCAGCAGGTTTTTGGCCCCGGTGACTGTTTTCATGTCCGCTTGGTTGCCGCCCATGGGCGTATTCAGCATGATTCTCGTTTTTGCGTTCATTAGTATCCTGCTGTATATCCAGCTGTATCGAATCCACCAGGAATGAAAAGAAAAATCCGAATGGCAGAATAAAACTGATATATGATATTAGCCATGAAATCCTAAGCCGCTTCATCCGACCGCCGTCATGCAGCGAAGCACCGCGCGCTGGGAGCTGCGGATACCCGCTTTGCTTTCAACCAGAAAGTGTAAAGATTCGCAAAGACAGGCATATGGAAGCATGCAGCCCGGGATGATTATATATGGTGGTCCGGGGATCAAAGTTACTTTTTACACCTCTCCAAGATTGTTTGGGTGTGCAGAAGCGCCTTTAAGCCCGCTTTAAGCTGTTCTCAGTCGCAAAAGGTTGCGAAAGTGCATCTATTCCCAGCATTTTAGGGCGCGGATAGATAAATTATTGCAATTGTGCATCCTTTCCAAGACAAATTCACTGACTAGTCTCTCACCGCTATAAAAGCCTGCAGATTTGCAACCTTTCTCATTTGGAGCACTGAATTTACAGGGAAAAGATGCACTTTTGATGTTTTTGTGGTGAAACTGCATGATGGAGTGGAACTTTGAAATCTTGTACTACCGGTGCCAAGCTGGTGCCAAAATGAACTGCAACGTTGGATGAAGTGTCATATCTTAAGCTAGAAGCAAGGATATCTTATGCCTGTATAATATTGCATTTTCTGAAAATAATAAAAACATTCGAATAAACAGATCACAATGCATATTGCATATACAGGAGGAACCAACCTATGACAAGCCAAAATCAAGATCATGCCCAAGATGAAGCGAAACTCAGGAATAAATTGGATCCTTCCGGCGATTCTTTGCAGGAAAAAGAGAAGATGGAGCAAGGCGTCGATATCGAGCCGGAGGCCGATGAATGGGTCGCCAAGCCGGCAGCATTTACCGATACGGACAATGAATAATTGACGGGTTAAATAACCCCACAAAGTGACGTGTGGCCTTCGAAGCTTATTCCGATTACTTTGCGGGGACCCCGGAAATTATACTTTCTGATATGTTTAAATGAAAATCCGCGCAGCGTCGTTGCTGGGCGGATTTTTCGTTTATGAACATCGAATTAAATATAGCTTGATCTCAAGCCGCCAGAAACAAATGGATTATTTGTTGACATTATTGTTATACAGGTTCCCGCCGCCGATCCGGACATCGTCGTGAGCTGTTGTTCCCGTCGCGGCGCTTGTGGCATAGACGACATAACCGGCAGAATCGTCCAAATTGACCGTGTTGTGATCAAAAGAATTATTCGTCCCCGTCGGATACGCCATGCCGTGGGTCCGCACCTGGAACGCATCCTTAATATTCACATTTCCATTACGGTAACCTTGATTATGGCGGACGATCGTATTGACGCCTTTGATATCGATGAAGCTGTCCGCGCTGTTCTCCCCGCTGATGCCCGTTCCATTAAATGTGCAATATTCGATGATCGTCCCGCTCGCCCCCTCTTTGACGTCAACATGCTCCGCAGTAATCCCTCCGTCAAATACAGTGTGGCTGATCACGTTGTCATACACCAAATGCTCATAGTTCGAGCTGGAATCCGATCCGACATAAGCCCCTTCCCCAAACCCTGGCTGATACTTGCCGGTGTCATAGATCGTAGAATACTCCAAAGTGTTGTAAGAACTGCCGTCCCGAAAATGAACCCCTTCATCGCCTATGTTATGCACTTTAAGTCCATGAAGAAGATTATGGTTGCCGTGGTCTACGACAATGCCCTTTTGTGCGGTATCGATCTCAAGATCCCTGATTTGCCAATAGTCGCCGGTCAAATGTATGCCATAAGAGCCGTCATTTGCATTTATCCCTTTCAGCACAGCCGGATGGGCCGGATCGCAGCTTTTCAAAATAATTGGATTGGCAGCGGTGCCATTTTTGCCGGAATAGAACAAGCCCTGCCCTCCGGGATCTCCGCTCGCGGACCGGACTCCCGTGTAAGTGCCCGCGGCAATGGAGATAACATCCCCGGGCGCGGCGTTTTTCATCGCATTCTGGATCGCGGCAGCGCTGTTAAGCGCGTTTGTACAGACCGGAGCCGGACCTGAATCGGACAGCGTTTTGACCATCACTGTGCTGCTGGGAGCGGACCGGTTGCCTGCAGCGTCCTTGGCTGTAACATAATAGCTGTACGTCGTATCGGGATTCAAATCTTTATCATTTAGGAATGTGCCGGGCGTTTCTGCCGCCAAAACCCCATTACGGAATACTTCATACCCCGTTACCCCAACGTTATCCGTAGACGGACTCCAGCTTAATTTGATCTGCGTCCCCGAGATCGCAACTGCCGTCACATTCGTTGGAACGGTAGGAGGCTGATGATCGCCGCCGGGATTCGTCCCGCTGCCGGTTACGATAAGCTCGGGCGCATTCGTCCCCTTCTCTTTGCTGTTTAGCGTCGTATATTTGCCTGCGCTTTCCTGAAGCATAAAAGAAATGATGCCGTCCCCGGCCGCTTCGGCCGCCACGTAAGAAGTAACGTCGAGTTCATAATAGGCTGGCGCCGTATTCATCGGCACACTGCCGGCCAAACTTCCCTGCGCCGGTTTGTTATTCCAGGTAATGCTTCCCTCACTCCAGTTATCAGCGGTTTCATAGGCCGATAAAACGGTATTATAGGATGAGCTTCCATAAATTCTGAGCTTGGCGTCTGTCACATTTGAAAATTCGGATAGATTGAATTTCAAATAGGTTTGGCGGGCGTTTGCAACGTCGTTTTTTACATAGAGAGAGGTGGAGGTTCCATAATTCGCGGAAGGGTTACCTTGATGCACATACGAGTCATCCATCGGGCTAAGTGTTACAGGCGATGCCGAAGTCAAGGTTGGGAAAATGACGGCGGTTAGGATCAACGTCAGAAGACCTAATCCTATTTTGCTTGATAGGAACTTCGATTTGCGGATGTTTCCGGACATATGAATCACTCCTTTTTTTATCATCGGTTGATTCTTATGTTTGCGGTCAACAAAATTTGCCGAAAAACGAGATAATGACGCAATAAGGCAGCCAAACCGAGGTTTAGCTGCCTTGTTATGGAACCTTATTGAATTTTAGCGGATAACCGCGCAGGCAATCCGTGCGCCGGAATTTCCGGTTGGGTCGGTTACGTAGTCATCGGCTTTTTCGTGAATCATCAGCGCGGTTCCGCCCGGCTTCAGCAGAGAATTCGGGGAACCTTTTTTGAGCGTGACCGTTTTGCTCTCCAGATCCTGACTCACGGTTCCGTCGGCTTTAACGCTGAGATTAAGCAGGTCACCCGCATGATATCCTTTCGGATTGTTGAATCCATGCTCCTTGCCCTGCGGATTCAAATGGGCTCCGGCAGTCTTAAAGTCCGGCGGATCGCATTTTCCGTTTTCATGGAAGTGGAAGCCATGCTCTCCCGGAGGGAGGTTTTTCGCCTCGACATGTATATGGACGACGTCGTCTTTTTGCGTCAAAACCGCCGTGCCAATCTCTTTCCCTTTGGAATCGATAATTTTTGTTTTTATTTGCGGATCATCCGATTTGGCCCATGCTGCCGGACTCATTGATATAGTCCCGAATACCAGTGCTCCAAGTACGCTCAGGCAGATTGCTTGTTTTTTCATTGTGCTGATTCTTCCTCCTGTAGATGTTTTCGGTTCCTTTCCACAGGATTTCCTAATTAACGGAAAAAGATAACATTCGGGAATGCTTTATCTGCAAATTGCAATTACACAATTTTTGTAATGAAAATATTATTTTCTTGGAAATAAAATATATGTGCATACCTGATCCGTTAGGCAGCAGACATATATAGTACAGAACTTATCCGATGTCCGGTATGTGGATTTCAACTTCACGTTTCGTTTGCGCCGAACGCTGAATTCCGTCTAGAATAGCCTGATTGCGCAAAATTTGTTCACCCGGGATCGGAGCAGGACCTCCCTCGCGAAGCGCCCGGACAAAATCCTTGATTTTCTCATCAAACACGTTGAGTTGGTGCTCGATAAGAGGTATGACACTTTCGGTGTGATGCCCCTGAATATCATGGAAAAGGGAAACCGCACCGACATTTCCGTCCCATACGCCTCCCCACGGCCCGTTGCTTTGAGGCAGCACCTTCATGCCCGCATCCGTGCCAAGGAACATCGTTGCCCCAAGCGTATCCATATGCATTGCCCATGATATTTTGAAATTAAGCACCAGGTCATTTTCAAATCGGATCATCGCAACGCCGAAATCCTCTACATCAAAGCGGTCTGCCTCCGGATGGTATTTCGGATTGGTTCCAAAATAATTCGACGTATAAGCCGACACGGTGAGCGGTTTTGGATACCCGAGCGTATTCAAAGCCAAATCAAGAGAATAGCAGCCGATATCAGCCATCGCTCCCGCGCCCGCAATCTCTTGGCGGATGAAGGTTCCCCCAGGCATGCCGCGGCGGCGCCCGCCGCCGGTTTCCACGTAATAGACTTTGCCCAGCTGTCCCTTCTGCACAAGCTCCTTGATCAGCTCCATATTCGGATCATAACGCGGCTGAAAGCCGATATTGAGCATTTTTCCGGTCTGCTTCGAAGCCTGAACCATGCCAACCGCCTGCTCAAGCGTTACCGACATCGGTTTCTCGACCATGACATGTTTGCCTGCATGCAGCGCATCCACCGTTGTTTGGTAGTGCGCTGCATTGGGCGTACAGATGCTTACCCCGTCCAGTTCCATCTCCAACATGCGGCGGTGATCGTCAAACCCTTTAGCCTGCTGCAAATCCCAACGTTCGATAAATTGGTCCGCCCGTCCCGGCAAAATGTCTGATACGCCGACAATTTCGACATCCTCGATGCCTTTGTAAGCACGGACATGCGCTCCCGCGATTCCCCCGCTTCCGATCATTCCTATTCGCAATGTTTTTTTCACGTATTAGCCATCCTCCAATAATATTAGTTCTGCTCTTATGTTCTACACTAACCTGCCGATGTGCTGCCAGAAAGCCGGATTATATCTTTTCTTAATGCCATGTTTTGAAAAAGGGAATGCAGCCGAATGAATATACAGCATGCGAAATGTCACTATTTCTTTCAGGAGTACCTTTCAAGCAAGCTATTCCAAGGCGATCCTGCACAGAAACATGATTTCGCAAAAGCTGTTTTTCATAAGGCACATTCCCTAATTTCATTTATACGTTATGCTTTTATACACTTAGCCTTGCAGCTCGGACAGCCGGATGCCGCGATGCTCGCGCGCCGACTGGTTAGCCGCTTCCATGAGCTTGGTCAGTTCAACGGCATAAGCCACATTCTCATCAGCCGTAGTATCTTGCTGAATATGACTGATCCACTGCTCAAACGCACTCTCCCGTGGTCCCGGAACCGGAAGCTCTACCCAAGCATCCTTATATTCTCCTTTCCGTGAAGTGCGGATCAACAGCTTTTCCTCCGGCGTACCATAGAGAATCGAACCTTCCGTCCCATGAATTTCGACACTGAATGGGGAGAAGTTGTTTACGAAACCCGCTTCCACAATTCCGATTGCCCCCGATAGCGTCGACAGCGTTGCAACAGCGTTATCTTCTACTTCTTTTCCCGTAACATAGCCAAACTCCGCCTTCACTTCCTCCACATCCTGCTGCAGGAACAGCCTTGTCAAATACATCGGATGGCAGCCCAGATCAATCAAAGCCCCGCCCAGGCAGTCTTCCAGCTTATAGAAATGATCTGGCAGCCATCCCGCAGTCGCCCCGTTATGGGATAAGCGGACTCTAACCTGAGTGACCTGACCGAGCAGTTCCTGATCCAGAATGTCGCGAATCGCCAGTGTGTAGCCGTCGTTCAGCCTTGGCAGCGACACGGTCAACTTCACTTTGTTACGGTCCACGGCATCCAATATTTCGTTCACTTCATGCAGCGTCGGCGCCAGCACCTTTTCGGTAAAAATATGCTTGCCTGCCGCAGCCGCCTTTAACATCACATCGCGATGCATACGGGTTGGAGCATCCACAATGACCGCATCGATGTCATCCTGCGCGAGCATTTCATCCAATGAAGCATAAAACGCCACACCTTGCTGATCCGCAGCTTCTTTGCCCCGCTCCGGATTTTCATCCCAAACCGCCACGATTTCGGCATCGGGATGCGCTTGGGCCTGCTTGGTATAATCCCATGCATGAACATGCCAATAGCTGATTTTTCCGATTCTGATCATTTCCAGCCACCTCAATATTTAAGATTTGGAGTATCACGTTATAATAACCCTCAGATCCGATGAGAAAAAGCTCACTCTCTCTTACATCATAAGGTGAGCTTTTTCCTATTCAACCCTATTCAAAATAGACCGTTTTCCCCGTTCGCGCCGATTCGTAGATCGCTTCCAGCACTTCCGTTACAACAAGCGCCTGTTCCGGTTTCACCATCGGCTCGGTATCGGTTAGGATGCTGTCGATCCAAAGTCTGCACTCGCGGGCAGCCTGGCTTTCCGATTTCCCGTCAAAATATGCGACTCCGCCCGTATTTAGTTCAGGCAGTTTCGTATACAGTTGGCCGAGCTCTTCCCCGTTGATCCGCAGCCCGTCGCGCATATCCGCACCAGCCTCGGTTCCGCACAACGTAGATCTGGCCTCGCCTACGTCCAGCGTGTTCAGCGCCCAGCTGGATTCCAGCACAACGGTTGCGCCGTTTTCCATCGTAATGAAACCAAATGCCGAATCTTCGACGGTAAACTTCTCCGGATCCCATGGACCGAATGCATTGGCTGCGTCTTTTTTGCCGCCGAGCTTATGGTACACATTCCCGACAACACTTTTCACTTTATAGTTGTCCATCAGCCACAAGGTCAAATCAAGCGCATGGGTGCCGATGTCGATCAGCGGGCCGCCCCCCTGCTCCTCTTCGTTCAGGAATACGCCCCAGGTCGGTACGGCGCGTCTGCGGATCGCATGGGCTTTGGCAAAATAAATATCGCCCAAATCGCCGCGTTCCGCTATCTTTTTCAGCAGCAGCGAATCCGGCCGGTAGCGGTTGTCATAGCCGATGGTGAGCTTTTTGCCTGTGCGTTTGGCGGTTTCCAGCATCGCTCTGGCTTCCTGGGCCGTTTTGGCCATAGGTTTTTCGCACATGACATGTTTTCCCGCTTCCAGGGCATCGATTGTAATAAAGGAGTGGGATTTATTAGGCGTGCACACATGAATCAAATCGATGCTTTCATCTTTAAGCAATTCTTTATAATCCGTATATATAGCGATATCCTCTCGGCCGATTTTACGGGCTGATTCGATTGCGCGCTCCTCGATAATATCGCAGAATGCCACCAATTCGACGTTTTTCTGGGCACTCAAACTTGGTATATGTTTGCCGTTAGCGATTCCGCCGCAGCCGATAATGCCGACACGCAATATTTTTTGTTCCTGTGTAGTCATTGGCTTAGTCATCTCCTTGGTTTTGTTTTTAGATATAAGAATGAATTTGCCGCTTGAGCCTCTTCCTTATATCGCAAAGAAAATTTCCTCTTAATGCGGTCTGTCTTCTGTGATATTGCTTCGATAGACATTTTCTTTATAGATATAAGAATGAATTTGCCATCTGAGCCTTCTTCCTTATATCGCAAAGAAAATTCCCTCTATACGCGGTCTGTCTTCTGTGATATTGCATCGATAAACATTTTCTTTATAGATATAAGAATGAATTTGCCACTTGAGCCTTCTTCCTTATATCGCAAAGAAAATTCCCTCTATACGCGGTCTGTCTTCTGTGATATTGCATCGATAAACATTTTCTTTTTAGATATAAGAATGAATTTGCCACTTGAGCCTTCTTCCTTATATCGCAAAGAAAATTTCCTCTTAATGCGGTCTGTCTTCTGTGATATTGCATCGATAGACATTTTGTTTTTAGATATAAGAATGAATTTGCCACTTGAGCCTTCTTCCTTATATCGCAAAGAAAATTTCCTCTTAATGCGGTCTGTCTTCTGTGATATTGCTTCGATAAACATTTTGTTTTTAGATATAAGAATGAATTTGCCGCTTGAGCCTTCTTCCTTATATCGCAAAGAAAATTTCCTCTTAATGCGGTCTGTCTTCTGTGATATTGCTTCGATAAACATTTTCTTTATAATATTTGTCGAAGAAAGGATAGACTGGTTTCGATCGATTCCAGTTGGGGAATCTCGTATTCCTCCTGCTCCACCGTGTACCATTCCACACCGCCGCGTTTGCCGGCCGCCGTAATTGCCTTGAAGTCCAAGATACCGGAGCCGATCTCCGTATTCCGCTTATCCTGCTCGCTTTTCATATCCTTGATATGCAAAATGCGGCAGCGGTCTTTGAACGATTCAATCCAATCCGCGGCGCGAAAGCCCGCATACTCAGCCCAATATGTATCCAGCTCCAGGAACATATGCTCAGGCCGTGTGTTGCTTGCAAGCAATTCGAGGCCCGTCAGGCCGTCATGCTTTTGGAATTCGAAGCCGTGGTTGTGGTAGCCGAAGCGAAGGCCCTGCTCTTTGCAGCGTTCACCCATCCGATCGAAGATTTCGGCTGCCCGCTTATAGCTGTCAGCGTTTTCACGCAATTCTTCGGGAATCCCCGGACAAATTATATAGGGACTGCCGATGACAAGCGAATATTCGATCATTTCTTCCAACCGCTCCACAAGATCAGGCATGCCGATATGGCTTCCCGCCGCCCGCAGTCCGTATTCATCCAATGCCGTCTTCAGCTGGGCTGCCGATGTGCCAAAATACCCGGCAAACTCAACACCGTCATACCCTATTTCCGCCACTTTTTTCAGCGTGCCCAAAAAATCCCGGCTCGTAAGTTCTTTGATCGAATAGAGCTGCAGCGCTACATTTTCCATTGAAATGCCTCCTCCCATTAACAAGTAAGGTAAGGATACCAAAATCGGCTCAGAAGTAATACAATGAAGCTATTCGAAAGTATAAAATATTTGTCATGGTAAATCGAGGTGCCGAAATGATGACCGAGCCGTATTTTGAATCCAACCGGTCCCAATCCGGGTCGATCCACTATCCGTATGAAAGCATGATCCACTTCGGTAAAGAACCGCGCTGCCTTGTGGAACCCCACTGGCATCTGTATATTGAAATCCTGTATTTCCTTTCCGGCAGGGCCAAGGTTTATTTGGGAGGCAAATCCCATGTCCTCGGCCAAGGCGATCTGATTCTGATTCATTCCCATGAAACGCATTCGATTTATTCCCTGGATGACAAGGTCTCTTATATCGTCGTTAAATTTGATCCCGAGATTCTGTATTCGACTTCCCGGACCATTTTGGAATCAAAATATATTCTGCCGTTTACCCTAGCCGAATCCAGCAGTCAGCGCGTTTTTACCGAGCCGGAAATTAACGATACGCCAATTCCCGGCATGATCTGGGAGATTTACAATGAATTCAGCGCCAAAAGCTTCGGTTTCGAGCTTGCCGTGCGTACCCTCATCTGCCGCGTTTTTTTATGGTTCCTGCGCCAGACACGTCACCAGCATTGGAGCTGGGAGGTGGCGCATTCGCTGAATGACAGCGACTACCAGATGCTGCAAAAGGTATTCGAATATATCGACTACAACTATATGAACGATATCAATGCCCAAACCGCCGCCCGTCTGTGCAATATGAGCTACAGCTATTTTTCCAGAAGATTCAAGGCAATTATGGGCAAAACATTCACCAATTACTTGAGCTATATCCGGATTACCGAGGCGGAGAAGCTTCTCCTTACGACAGATAAAAGCATGACCGATATCGCGCTGGAAGTCGGTTTTTCTAGCTCCAGTTATTTCATCCAGCAGTTCAGACAATACAAAGATATTTCCCCCTACCAATTCCGTAAAAAAGGAAAAGCCTGACACGTAGAGTCAGGCTTCATTGCGTTTATGTGAAAAGCGTACTTCAAAGGGATTTATGCGAAAATGAGCTTTTGCGTTTTTGAAATAAAACCCATAACATTTTCTTCATTGGTGGTGACCGTGAGGTTATGCGGGTTTCTAACGGACATTACAGCCGCTAAGAGGCTAAAAATAGCCATTTTTAAATTTTAACGGACACCACGGCGCTTAATTGCTCCAAAACACCGCCCCAAAGGGACTTTTTGAATAAATAGCGGCGCCTGTGTCCGTTAAAAATCAAAATGGTCGAAATTATCCTCGATAGCGTCCGCTGTGTCCGTTAGAATCAAATATGGCGCGTGACGGTCAGGCGATGTTTGATTCTAACGAAACTTGGGAGCGTTATTCAGGTACATTGGGGCTTTTGCGCACTCTTGACGGTACCTGTTTAATCCACGCGGGATTCTAACGAAACAGTGGAGCGCTATTCAGCCAAAACGGAGCCTCTACGATTTCTAACGAAACTGCGAATCGCTATTCTGCCAAAATGATGATGATCTAGCCATGTTTCGGCCCGATAACGATATGTAGTTACATTAGGTTTAAATTGGACGCGAGTTTGCAAAAATAGCATGTCCTAGTTTCGTTAGCAGTAACCATGTGGGAGCACCATCATATCACGGCAGCGGCACGACAGCATCAATCATACAACGGACTTTGGCGCACATTATCCGCGTCATCACATTGTTATGTTTTCCACGTTATCACGTTATCCACCACATTGTCACGTTATCCTTTGATTAGTGTATGTATCATAACCTTCAAGCCCTTCAGCATAGTCTCATGCGACAAGGAAGGCAGACTTGGTTTGGCTGCAGACATCTCTTCCGAAGCTGGGAAGTGGACGAAACCGCCGATCATCGGAAGCTGATTGGTGCGGATGTAATCTAGAAGAGCATACATCGTATTATTGCAAATAAATGTCCCTGCCGAATAAGAGATCGAAGCCGGGACGCCTTGTTCCTTCATGCCGTCGACCATCTTGCGCACTGGCAGCAGGCTGAACAAACCGTCAGGACCGTCCGGATTAATGCGCTCTTCATAGGGACGATTCCCGTTATTATCAGCAACACTGGATTCTTTTGGTACCTCTTTCAAATTAATCGCGATTTGTTCCGGCGTAATCGCAGTTCGTCCGGAAGCAAGCCCACAGCAGATGACGGCATCCGGCCGGATCGCTTCCACCGCCGCAAGCAGCTTGTCCGCGCATTCGTCAAAAACGACCGGCAGCAGCAATGTATGAATCTCAGCCCCGGCAATATCTTCTTTCCCGATGTCTGCCAGCAGCCTCTCCGTCGGATTAATCGTATCGCCCCCAAATGGCTCAAATGCAGTGATCAATATCTTCATTTCAATATCCTCCCCTGGCCGATTAAAAATAAAATATGACTATATAGCTAAAAAGCACACAGCGTTATATCTTCCTTTTCAAGCGCAGCTCTCAGCATTTGTGCAAAAGAAAGAGCATGCTCGCCGTCGCCGTGAATGCATACCGTATCCGCGGCGATGGCGATGGTTCTGCCGCTGGCCGTAGTTACCGTCCCTTCCTTGACCATTTGAAGCACTTGCTTCACCGCCTGTTCCGGATCGCCGATTACCGCCCCCGGCATCCCCCGTGGCATCAGCGTCCCGTCCTCCATATAAGTCCGGTCCGCAAACACCTCCGCTGCAGTGCGCAGCCCTCTGGCTCTGCCTGCGGCGATCAGCTCGCTTCCGGCAAGCCCATATAAAACAAGGGCTGCATCCGTCTTGTATACAGCCTCCGCAACGGCCTCTGCCAGCGGTCTTTCCACCGCTGCCATATTATAAAGCGCGCCATGCGGCTTCACATGTCTCAGGGCTGTCCCTTCCTGCTTCACAAAAGCCTGCAGCGCCCCGATCTGGTACGTGACCATGTCATAAACTTCCCCGGCTGTAACCTCCATCCGCCGCCGGCCAAAACCCGCCAAATCGGGCAGACCCGGATGGGCGCCAATGGATACGCCTTTGCGGACTGCCATCCGGACCGTGTTTCTCATCACAGAAGGATCGCCGGCATGGAAACCGCACGCAATATTCGCGGATGTAATTTCATTTAACAGGTCTGCATCGGCCCCAAGCCGGTAGCGCCCAAAGCTTTCCCCCATATCACAATTCAAATCCACCCGCAGCATCGTCAGTCCTCCTTTAACTTGTAGTTTATCATTCGGCGCAGAAGCCTCAATTCCCGGGCTGCTTCACAGTAGAGTCTCTCCGCCTCTGCAATTGAAACCTCGCGAAAGCGGATGCTGCCTCCGGGCGGAAGCTGGGCTACCAGCGGCAAATCGACAGAAATGACCTGCGCTATTTTCGGATACCCGCCAAGCGTTTGCCTGTCTGCCATCAAGATGATCGGCTGGCCATCCGCCGGGACCTGCACGGTTCCATCCGCCACTCCTTCCGAAATATACTCCCGCTGCGTTTCCAGCAGCAGCGGCGGGCCAGACAACCGGTATCCCATCCGGTCCGAATCCGGTTGAACCCGATAGCTTTCCGCAATTAAGCGCTGTATCGCTTCCTCCCGAAAATCTCCGTATTCTCTTCCTCTGGTGACCCGGACCACCATGTCAGTTCCGCCATAGCCATCGCGGGGAGCAGCCGACCATGCCGGAGCGCAAAAAACCTCGCTTGCCGAATTCGCAGCTCCGACAAAAAGGGGCTTATCCGCATGGCGGGTAAGCTTAACCGGAATCATGTCTCCGGCCTGCAAAGATCTGCCATGCAAACCCCCGACTTTAGCCCGAAGATAAGTGCTGCGGCTCCCCATCACCTGTGGAACATCCAGCCCGCCGGCAGCCGCCAGGTAAGCACGGCATCCGGAGACGGGACGTTTGAATGAAAGCTCGCTGCCTGCGCGAAACCAGACCGGACGCCACATCGGAACGGCAATCCTGCCGCATACCGGCGCCAAATTCGCTCCCGTAATCGCAACCAGCATATCCCGGTTGAAACGCACCGAAAATCCGGACCATGTGATCTCAAGCGCCGCTTCGCAGGCATGATTCCCGACAAGCCAGTTCGCCAGACGATGGGCATAACCGTCCATTGCTCCGGTTTTAGGGATTCCGTATTTGGCGTACCCTTTCCTGCCCAAATCCTGCACGGTAGTAAGCAATCCCGGCTTCACAACCTCCATGCTCATCTGCTTCCACCTGCCAATCGCTCATATTCGGATGGGTCTATCACCTTAAACCGGATATACTGTCCGCTCTTTAGCAAAACGGGCGGGTCCTGCTCCGGCTGAAATAAAGCGAGCGGCGTTCTCCCGATAATTTGCCATCCGCCCGGAGTTTCAAGCGGATATATTCCGGTTTGGCTGCCCGCGATGCCGACCGATCCGGCAGGGATGCAAAGCCTCGGCGTTGCCCTTCTGGGCGCGCTAATGCCGTCCGGAAGGCCTCCCAAATACGGAAATCCGGGGGCAAATCCCAAGGCATACACCAAAAGCTCCCGGCTGGTATGTATATGAATAACTTCCTTTTCATCCAGACCGTTCACTTCCGCCACATAAGCAAGGTCTGGACCATATTCGCCGCCGTAACAAACCGGAATTTCAACCACTTCGCGAGGCCTTGTTCCGTCTGCCACGATGGACTCAAACCGTTTGCCGATGAGCGAGCTCACGTAATCAAAAGCCGTTCCGTTTCCTTCGGCATTCTTCACCTGAAGCAAATCATAATAAACGGTTAACGTCGTAAATGAAGGAACGCATTCCAGATAACCGGGAAATGGGTCGGTTTCGAGTCGTGCCGCCGCTGCTTGAACCCATTCGTGAACCTGCTCGCCAATGTGGTTTCCAAATTCGACCAACAGTGCAGATTCCCCAATCGCTGTCATATTGAGCTTATGCATACCGGTATCTTTATCTCCCTTCATGCTGTATCTATCTCTTTATTTTAGGCGTTTGAACGGGCAGACCGCAATATTTGATGGAACAAACAGGCTCAAATTATTAATCAATGCTTGATCGGCAAATGAAAAACCGCAGCCTTCCTCTTTTTAAGAAGATCATGCTGCGGTTCCATTCTTTGCTTTGGGAATGCCGAGATGCCTTTCATGCCGGATCAAAATCCCCATTCCATTATTTTGACAGATCAATAAAACCTTCCCCAAAGACGTCTCTAACATCATGAATCGTAATAAAGGCTTCCTTGTCCACTGCTCTTACAATCTTTTTAAGCGTGGACACTTCCTGCTTGTTAATGACGACGTACAATACTTCTTTCGGTGATTTCGTATAGTAGCCGTATCCCGGAAATACGGTGACGCCGCGTTCCATCGTGTTGTTGATTTCCTGCGCGATATGATCGTATTCCTTCGAAATAATCGTGACGGCTTTACGCGGGTTAAGCCCTTCGATAATAAACTCCATCACCTTCGTACCGACGAAGAGCATGACAATCGTCAGCATCAAACTTTGCGCGCCAATGATGAAAAACGATGCAAATACCACGATCAAATCAAAAAAGAGCAGCGCATAGCTGATATTCCAATCCCAGTATTTATGGGCGATCCGCGCCAAAATAACGCTGCCGGCCGTCGTCCCCCCCGCACGTACGATCAGACCGATGCCGACTCCGGCAAACACGCCGCCAAAGATCGCGTTAAGGAGCAGTTCGTTCGAATTCACGGTCCATCCTTCGGTCAAGTGCAGGAATAAAGAGTTGCAGGCGATGGCAATGATCGTGTAGAATGTCGTCTGCTTGTCCAAAAATTTATAGCCGACAACAAGCAAAATCGCGTTCAAAATCAAGTTCATGATACTTGGAGACCAGTTAAACAGATAATACAAAATGATGGTCAGCCCTGTCACGCCGCCCTCGGACAAATCATGCGGAATGACGAACAAGTTGACGTCAAGAGCAAAAATAAACGAACCCAAGATAATCAAAAGAATGTCAGCAATTTTTCTTTTCATAGCATGAATGCCTCTTCCGCTTTCATTATTCATAGACATAACCCTAATTAAAGACACAACTCTTATATTTTATAAGTCTTGTCCAAGGTTCGTCAACACGAAAAATCTCATCAAAACGCGAAATAACCCCATATAGAGTATCGGAAAGAAGTCGACGCTTCTTACAGAGGGGCGCTTTTGCGGAGAAAAAGTACGGAGTGACGTATAGCCTTTGAAGCTTACTCCGATTATTTTGCGGGGACCCCGGCTTCCGATATAAGAAAAACGTCTATCGACGTACTTTCTAGGAAGACAGATCGCATTTAGCGGATGTTTTTCTTGCGATTATAGAATTGTTCAGCGTAGCAAGAAAATTTATAAATTCTATAATCTTCAAAAAAAATCCGCGGAAACCGCGGATTTAAGGACTATATATCATTGGGATGATTGAATGGAGACCGTATTTGAAGGAGCATCCCACCCGACAGAGTAACCTGAAAGCTGGGAGAAATCTCTAAGCGGCAGCATCAAGGCATCATTTCGATACCGTGAAGCCGTAATTTTGATGGTCTTGCCGTTCACGCTTGCTTGACTCGACAACGCTTTATGAATAATGGTCCGGCTTCCGATCGTCAGGGTCGCTGTTTTCGTTTGGTTGTTCCACAACACCTCCCCGCCCAACAATTCGATGCATGCCCGTAAAGGAACATAAATCCGGGAATCATACAGGACGATATCGCTTAAAAGTGCCGATTCCCTATTGTTGACCAGCAGCCTCCCCTCAAATTTCTGTTCGCCTACCTGGTAACCTGAATTTCGTGCAATTTCCTCGAATGAAAGCTTGGATGAAGTAATGATGGCTGTCGTATGAAGCTGCACCTTCGGAAAAAGCCAATGGATATCATCGTTGTACATTCGGATACATCCGGCACTGACATATTTCCCGATGGACTTTTTATTGCTGTTCCCATGGATCGCATATGTCGTTCCTCTCGTTCCATTGACATCAAGCCCGATCCAGCGGTCGCCAAGGGGATTTCTTGGATCGCCTCCCGGAATTTTTTCTTTGTAATACGGACGGTTTTTAATCTTGTTCACGATTTCAAAGCTGCCTTCCGGCGTTAATGAAGGACTTTTGCCGGTCGCTACGGGGAATACCTTGATCAGGGTTCCATTTTGGAAAAAAGCCAATTTATTCGTTTTTTTGTTGACGATAATCAGATCGCTGCCCGCATTCCGTGTGTCCGCATGCACAGTTACGGGGATGATCCAGCCCAAAAGCATAATAAGTATCATTGCTGCGAATGGGCGGTGACGAGTACTTAGAATAAGAGAGCCTCCTTTCTTGTATCGATCATTAGCCATTATATGGGGAGGTACGGGTGTCCTATCACCATTCATGTGAATTGTAGTGGAATTGTAACTATTTGTAAACGGTAAACACCCCCACAAAGTGACGTGCAGCCTTCGAAGCTTATTCCGATTACTTTGCGGGGACCCCCGGAACTTTTATTAATTTTTTTATTGCAAAAAACTGCGGCATCAGCCGCAGCTTTGGGTTTAACGCACCGCCTGGCATTCTTTCCTTTCTTTTGGGCTTGCCGCATGTTCATCCAGGACAGTGGATCCTTCGGTTGCAGCCCCGGACGCGTCAAGCTTGGCCCTGCCCATAAACAAGGTTGCCGCACAGGCCAGCAGGACGGGAAGAACGGCCCAAGCGAAGGTGTGCGTAATGGATGAAGATAAAGCTTGCGAAACGGAATGGACCAATTCATTTGGAATGAGCGATCTGCTCTGCTCCGACAATAGCACATGCGGATCGTCGATCCGAAGGGATGCCGAAGCCCCTTCGCTTCCGCTGAATAGCTTGTTCATCCGTCCTGTAAATGCATGGTTTTGAATCATCCCGAACATGGTAATGCCAAGAGTCATGCCAAGCGATCGCAGGAAGTTGAAAGTCGAGCTGGCGGTTCCACGCTGCCGGTATGATAAACCGTGAATGCATGCATTGCTGAGTACCGAAAAGGAAGCGCCTATTCCAAGTCCCACCAGAATCATGTACATCGTCACTTCAAACCGGGAAGATTCCGGGCCGAGCGTAGTCAAAAGCAATACGCCAACCAACAGCAAAAACAGCGTGGACAACATGATCGAACGATATGAAATACGGATCATCAGATTTCCGGCGATCGTTGCCGTAACAACCGATCCGACCATCATCGGCAGCAGCACCATGCCGGAGTTCGTAGCCGAACCGCCCAATACGCCTTGAACATAAATCGGAATGTACACGGATGCAGCAACGAATGCGGCACCGCTGAAAAATCCGATCACAACGCTGGAGGCATAAATTCGGTTCTTAAATAACCCGAAGGTGATGATAGGTTCTTTGGCTTTGGTCTCGCAGTAAAGGAATACGGCTGTCAGCAGCACAAAACCTCCAAACAAGCTTATGATCTCAATCGAATCCCAAGCCAGCTGTTTCCCTCCCATTTCAAGCGCAAACATCAGACATACAACAGCGCCAAGCAGAGTAGCGGCCCCCGCCCAATCAATCGGCTGTTTGGAGTGCTCATGAGACTCCTTGTAAAACATCATGATCATAAGCAGCGCCGCAAGCCCAAGCGGCAAATTGATATAGAAAATCCACTGCCAGGCGATATAATCAGTGATATAAGCACCGAGAAGCGGGCCGAAAATGCTGGAAATGCCAAACACGGCGCCGAAGAGACCGCCTAGTTTTCCGCGTTTTTCAAGCGGAACCGCATCAAACATGATCGTAAACGCGATCGGAATCAGCGCTCCCCCGCCAATACCCTGAACCGCACGGAAAAGGGCCAGCTGCGTAATGGAGTGAGCCGTTCCGCAAAGCGCCGAGCCGATCATAAACAAGATAATCCCGAACACAAAAAATCTTTTTCTCCCGTACATGTCCGACAATTTGCCGAAAATCGGCATGCCGGCCATTTCCGCAACCATGTATGCGGAGGTCACCCAGACAAACTTATCCATCCCTCCGATCTCTCCTACGATATTGCCCATAGCCGTCGCCACGATCGAATTGTCCATGGACGCCATCAGGATGCCGAGCAAGAGTGCCGCGATCACGACGGACAATCGGCTTTCTTGTTGCTGTTTCATTTGCAGACCACTCCTTTTCTCTTTCATTTCTTTTCTTTGGCCTGCGTCTATATTAAAAAAAGAAGTATGACAACGGACTGTCATACTTCCCGATAGTTATCCATCATTTTTTGCAGCTTAGCCTGAACGGCGTTTCTTACTTCCGGGGGCCCCATTACCACTGCACCATCTCCGAAACTGAGCAAAATCGGCAATAGCCACTTCGACAGGTCGGTGCTCTGTTTCTTTAGCAAAATTTCCAGCGAACCATCGTCGTTAAATTGCTTATCCGCTCCCACGAAAAAATCAAGCGCCCGCGCCATACAAGCCGAAGAAAAACGCAGCCTTACATCAATCACATTCTTGTCATTGTCCGAATACTTCTTGCGATGATCATAAGGATTAGCCGGTTTCGGATCATGCTGGCGGGGGTGGAAATGCTCTCCGGTTACGACCAGAGACAAAATCCTTGGCAGTTTAAACTCCCGATACCCGCTTCGCATTCTGCAAAAAGCATGCAAATACCAAGAATCGTATTTATAATCCAAAAGTACCGGTTCTACAAACCGCTTTACCCGCTCGCCTTTGGCGCTCACATACTCAAATTGGAGTACAAGCTGCTTGGTAATGGCGTCTTTGAGCTCGCGCAAGGTTTCGTTATATGGTCTCCAGCTGCCGATATCCAGCGACATGCTTGGCTTCCCGGCCTGGTATACGGACTGCAGCTTATGGATCGTTTCCTCTGCTTTTTCGTCCTCAAAAATATCGGACATGCTCCGCAGAAGTGTTACGATGGAATTAACGTCATGGGAGCCGAGCAGGCTTTTGTCCATTTTATACTCTTCCATAATCCCATAACCGCCGTTGACCCCTTGATAGGACACTACCGGGATGCCCGCAGCGCAGATCGCCTCGATATCACGATAGATGGTCCGTTGGGAAACATTATATTTTTCCGCGAGTGCCGAAGCCGATAAAATCTCGTGGTTCAGCAGCATGTAAATCATGGAGATTAGCCGTTCTAACTTCATTTTCTGCCACCTTTATCATTACGAATTCGTTCAAAATAAATTATTTGTTTATAAGTTGAGCCAATGATTTGGACCGGATGAGTGCAGACAGGCGAGGTGTTCTTCCGATCGCTGTTGCTCCCGATTTCTATGATTTTATATTCATTCCTGCTTCCTGTAAATCTGTATCGGCAGGGATCGCCTTCCCTCATTATAGTATCCTGGATAGTTCATTGACATATTTCTAAGCAAAGGCTATGTAATGCTTGACTATAACGTTACGTCGTAGTTCATAATTAAATCAAATTTAATCAATGAGGTGACGTAATGAAAGTAAATGTATTACGCTCAGATCGCATCTATCACAAAATTGCGCAGGCTCCGCATGAGGAGAAGGTTGAGCTATTTAGACAAGAAATGATGGCCCCCTTTATGGAAAAATGGAACATCCAGCATATTCCTTTTAAAGCTGCGGATCCAAATGGATTTGATGTGATTACATTAAATAATATAATGGGGATCTCACCTGAACATATCACCCCTGCGATTTCATCGGATCTGGAAGCCATTTCAGCGGATTCTTTCTGGGAGGAGTGTGAAGAAACCGTAAAAAAAAGCTTGGACATGTTTACAGAGCACGGCGTGAAGCTTCGTGTCTCCGATTATTTATTCACCATTTTACTGGGGAACCGCAAAAGCCCTGCGCTAATGTTGAACGAAGGGTATACTGGTGACGGGGGGATTCCCGGCCATATCATTTGTACACTTGTACCGAATGAATACACACTGCCGCGAATGAAGGCGGCTTTAGCGCATGAGTGCAACCACAATGTTCGCTATCAGTTTATTCAATGGGATCATACCGTTACATTGGGAGAATTATTGGTTAGTGAAGGCTTGGCGGAAAACTTCGCGACTTCTATTTTCGGTGAGGAGTTTCTGGGACCTTGGGTATCAAAGACAGATGCGAATACACTAAACAAGCAAATTAAGCCTGTCCTTAAGAATCAATTGCAACTAACGGGCTTTGATAAAATTGCGCCGTATTTATATGGCGACGAGTTAGCTAGGCTTCAGCATTTTGTACCTGTCCAAATGCCTTATTGTGCAGGATATGCCTGCGGATACTATCTGATCAAGTTCTACCTGGAGAAAACAAGAAAAAGTATTTTCGAAGCCACAATAACACCTGCCGATCAAATCATCGATGAAGTAAAAGGATTTTGGGATGAAGAAACCATTATTGTCGGTTAAAGACATCGTTCGAATTACAGGCGTCACAACCAGGACTTTGCAATACTACGATAAAATCAATTTATTCAAGCCAACGCATTTCACAGAAAACGGTTATCGGCTCTACGACAGGAGTAGTATAGCGAAGCTGCAGATGATCTTATTTTTAAAGGAAATGGACTTTTCGTTAAAAGAAATTGCAGATATTTTGCAGCTAACCAAGGAAGAACAGCGAAAATTCTTAAAGAGGCACAGCCAAACTCTCTTGCTGAGAAAACAGCGATTAGAAATGATGATGACCGCATTGAACGACTATTTATCAGGGAAGGATCTCTACAACATCTCCATTTTTGACCATTCTTCCACTTTGTCTTTACCCGCACAATATGAGAATGAAGCGAAATGGATCTATGGGGAAACGGAAGAATATCAGGCCTTTGAGAGGAAGCTGCAAGCCTTCACACCTGATGAAAGGGCCAGCTTTAGCGCTGAATTTGAAAAAAATATGGAAAACGTATTTAGAAAAATGGACTCCTGTATGCATCAATCTCCGTACTCAGATGAAGTCCAGCAATTAGTCACAGAATGGAAAAACAATCTGGAGCAGATCCTTGCATGTGACGCTGAAATATTGTCTTGCATTGCACGCACCTATAAAGGTGACCAGCGGTTTAAAAATTACATCAACCAATTTAGCAGCGGGGACTTGGCCGAATTTTTATATCATGCTATCCTGCATCATATCCAACAGATGAAAAATTGACCCATCAATCAAGCACGTCCATTTAGGGTCTGCAGTGAACAACGCTAAGGGTATCGGCTCGAAGGGTCAACTTCTACTGCAGGGCGAAGCGAAAATGATGACATCGAAAAACAAGAGTAACCCACTCGCAGGTTGGTCGCCAAAGTGGGTTACTTTTTCGGTCAAGTCATGATCCTGAAGGGCAATCCCACTCAAGATGATTGTACTGAGGACGGTTGTCACAATATCCTTATTTATTGTTATCTTAGCTCATTCCAAGCGGTCTATTCCACAAAATTATTCAAATCGGCGAATTTATTGACCTAAACAAGATGAATGAAGTGAAGCGACCAGCATTGAACTAAAAGTTCTGTAGCCGTGGCAGTTCTTGTCTTCCCGGTTATGACGTATGTTCAAGTCCGGCGCGAATCCATTTTTCGATAATGTCTTCGTCAAGAAACGGGGCAATCGGCTTCAAGGTACCGAACCCGCCCTTTTCAAAGGCTTTGCGGGCACATTCTTCGATGGCTTTTTTGCTCATAAACGGAGCGATCGAGCTCAATGCGGCGATTCCTTCTGCTTCATATGCTTTTCTTGCGCACTCGTCAATCGCTTCATCGCTCATGAATGGCGCCAGCGACTTGAGCGAGTCGATCCCTTCTTTCTCATACGCTTTTCTTGCGCACTCGTCAATCGCTTCATCGCTCATAAACGGCGCTAGCGACTTGAGCGAGTCGATCCCTTCTTTCTCATATGCTTTTCTTGCGCACTCGTCGATCACTTCATCGCTCATAAACGGCGCCAGCGACTTGAGCGAGTCGATCCCCCCGCTCTCGCATGCTTTCCTTGCACATTCATCGATTGTCTCATCGGCCATAAACGGCGCAATCGACTTTAGTGCGTCGGGGCCTTCGGCTTCAAACGCCTTCCTCGCGCATTCGTCAATCGCTTCGTCACTCATAAACGGCGCCAGCGTTTTTAGTGAGTCAATCCCTTCCGCCTCAAATGATTTCCTTGCGCATTCGTCAATTACTTCATCGCTCATGAACGGAGCCAGCGACTTCAGTTCACTGAGGCTTTCGGTTTCATATGCCCTTTTTGCATATTCGTCAATGATCCCGGTGCTGACAAACGGGGCGAGCGATACGATTTCTTTCATGTTGAACTTTGATTTCAGATGATCGAAAACTTCGTCTGCCTGCTCCGTTTTTAAGATTGGCGCAACGGATGAGAATTCCTCGATCGAAACCTCGTTCTTTTGCAGAAATTCCGAGGTATTGTTATTGATAATTGTTTTAACCATGTTTGTTCCTTTTTGATTATCCAAAATTTGATCGATGCTCACCTCAAAGATATTCGCAAGATCCGGCAGCTTGGAGATATCGGGCATCGTTTCGCCCCGCTCCCAGTTGCTGATCGCCTGATAGCTTACCCCCATGCGATCCGCGACTTCCATCTGCGTCATACCTTTTTCTTTTCTCAGTTTGGCAATGTTTTTGCCGATTTTGATCATATCAAACATTTCAAATCACTCCTCATCGGTTGATGGGTTCAGTGTACCCGGAAAAGTGCAGATCAGTATATCAAGCGTCGCTTGAGCCCCGCATTCAGCCTGCATTTCAAGCATTTTTGCCCCATGATCATGCGGTACTAAAAACGGGAATATCCGACAGAACGGATTTCCCGTAAGGTTTTACTTCCCCATCCATTGACTCAAGCCCTGCTTGAGTCCCTCCATGTCCAGCCCATCCACGGCAAAAGCCTGACGCACCAGCTCCGGCGCGACAAACTCGTCGTATTTGCCCAAGTATGGCGCTTCATCAGGCCCCAAGAGCATGGACGGATCCGTACAGGAAGCACATTCCCGCAAAATCTGTTCCAACAGCACCTGATTGTCCGCTTTGCCTGCCACAACAAAATAATAGGGCTCCATCGGCACGATCGAACGAAGCGATAGCCGCTGCGAAAGGTTATTTTTGAGCAGCCGCTCGAGCGTCCGAAACTGCTTGCTGCCAATCCACGGTAAAATGAACAGCGAGTCGCCGCCGGCGGGAATAACCGCCGACTTCAACAGCCCGCTTTCCCTGGCCAAACGGCGGGCCCGCTCCAGCCGATTTACGGCTTGGGGGGACAGATACGTATAGATCGCACTATCCGCCAATATCTCGCGCATTTTCCTCATCACCAAAGTATGAATATCCCCGCCTGCCCCAAGCCATAATGTATCGACTTTGCCTAGAGCCGCTTTCACGTAAACCGCCTTGTGCTTGGTATCCACTTCGGTTACCTTCCATAGCTTTCCTGCCAGCGAGAAACAATATCCAGGGGGCGGCACGGTCGTAATGGAGCCGATTTCCTCCGTGCCGTTGTACACGGCATGCTCCTCATCATCTTTGAAAACAGCGTAGAAGCGGAAGTTGTTCACGATCTTTTCACCCGTCAGGCCGATAATAAGAGTCTGCTGTTCGGTCCACTGAATATGGTCGGTTTGCAGCAAATAATTCAGGAACACCTTATATTCGTCCGAAGTGATACGGCTGAAAGAAGGCAGCGAAAGCACGTCGGATGCCAGCTCGGCCGGCGTCGCTTCGCCCCTGCTTTTCAGTATGCTCATCGTTTGGTGATATAGAAGCCCGATCGGCATTTGCCGAATATCCAGCGGTTCCACCCAGCGGTCGCGGACATACAGCTCAATGACGGCAATCGCGCGCAGCAGCGTCCATGGCATTCTCGCAGGCAGCATCGCTTCTTCATCCTCTTCCTCGGGACAGACAAACAGCATTTCGGAAGGCGCATCATTGCGTCTGCCGGACCGGCCCAGCCGCTGTACAAAACTCGACGCGCTGTATGGCGCGCCAAGTTGAACCACCCGCTCCAATTCTCCAAGGTCGATTCCCAGCTCAAGCGTCACCGTCGCAGCGGCAACGGCCGGACCCGGCCCATGCTTCAGCGCGGCCTCCGCTTCTTCGCGCAGCATCGCCGAGATGCTGCCGTGATGCACATGAAATACATCAGGTTGATGCCGATGCGCCGCCACCCGGCGCAGTTCAAGCGTCGTTAATTCCGCATCCGAACGGCTGTTGGTGAAAACGAGCGCTTTTTTCAAATGCGTGCTGTCATATACGAAGTTGTAGTAGGCTTTCCGCGCATTTTGCAAATGCTCCGCCTGCTCTTCATCGCGGGCATCCGGAAACGAAAAATGCTCTACCCTGAGCCGCAGCTTGCGTCCGCCGGGCACGGATACCGCATCCACCGGCTGTTTGCTCCCTGCCCCGAGCCAAGCTTTTGCAGCTTCATAGTCGCTTAAAGTCGCGGATAACCCGACGCGTCTAGGCGTGCAGCCCGTCATTTTTTCGATCCGCGCGATCTGGCTCAGTACCTGAATTCCCCGGTCCGCCCCCATAAAAGCGTGAACTTCATCAATAAGGATATATCTGAGATCATGGAATAACGCTGGAATCGCATTGGGCCGGTTCATCAGCAGCCCTTCCAATGATTCCGGCGTAATCTGCAGGACGCCCGAAGGGTTTCGCATCAGCTTGCTTTTCTCCGATTGCGAAACATCGCCATGCCAATGCCAGACAGGGATGTTTCCGTCCCGCAGCAGCTCTTTGATCCGTTCGAACTGGTCATTGATAAGCGCCTTCAAAGGTCCGACGTACAAAATGCCTACGGATGTGGACGGGCGTTCATGAAGTTCGGTCAATGCCGGAAAAAAAGCGGCTTCCGTCTTCCCCGATGCCGTTCCCGCCGCGATCAGCATATGATGGGACGTATCCATGCAAATTTTGAGCGCTTCCACCTGAGCCGGGCGGAGCGTTTCCCATCTTTTCCGGTAAATAAATTCCTGAATGAACGGAGCTAAACGGTAAAATAGCTGATTCGCCCCGCTGCTCATAACTCAAACTCCGCCAAAAAATCATCCAAATCGTCCTGCTCTTGATCCGCCGCCGCAGGTGCGGCCATGCGCTCACCCAACAGCTGATTGAACGAAACCTGCGGATTTTGATGCAATGTATGCAGCAAATCCATGAAATCCCGAACTACTTCGCGTGGAGTAAGCAGTTCGTCCGCTCCCATCCTACCGACGGCCATTTCCATAAATTGAACCAAATCCTCATCGGTTAAGGATGGGGCATAACCAAAATGCAAACCATGTATTTGCAGCAGCTTTTGCAGCAAAATTAATATCTCTTCATGCGACAGCATGTCCAGCTTGAGAATCGGGCCCGTATAGTTCCGGTAGCCGCTGCCTGCAAAACGGCCTTCCACCAGACGGGAGCGCAGCGCCTCATAGCTGAACAAGCCGCGCCGTTCATCTTCGACAAACTGGGGCGTGCCGCCCAGGAAAATGCCGAGATGCTCCGCTTTTCCCTGCATCGTATCATTAAACATCGTCAGCAGCTTCTCATAATTACTTGTGCGGGCAATGCTGTTCGATATTTTATATAAATTGACGCCTTCATCGATAAAAAGCAGCAATCCTTTATAGCCGATTTTCGCCACAAATTCCGACCACAGCTTGATATAGTCATACCAATTGTCATCGTCGATGATGACGCCGACATCCAGCTCTTTTCTCGCTTCGGTTTTGTTCGGGAACTCGCCGCGCAGCCAGCGCAGAGCCGCCTGCTTCTTCCCGTCTTCCCCGAGTTTGTATCCGTTCCAATACGCCGCTAGCACCCGGGCAAAATCAAACCCATGCACTAAATTTTGCATTTCTGCCGTAACCGCGAAAATCCGCTGCTCGACCTCCTGGGTTAACGCCGGGTCCCCTGCGCGTAAACCGCCCTCTTTCATCGCTTCCTGTTGAATCGTGGTAATCCATTTCTGAAGAACGGCCTCTAGCGCTCCCCCGTCTGGACGCGTACGTGTGGACAAATGAGTCATCAGTTCGCGGTAAGTTGCAAGCCCTTGTCCTTTCGTGCCGACCAGTCTGCGTTCGGGCGACAAATCGGCGTCAGCCGTAACGAAATCCCGGTCCAGCGCATAATTGCGGATCGTTTGCAGCAGAAAGCTTTTCCCGCTGCCATAACGACCGGTGATGAGCTTCATGGCCGCCCCGCCTTCGGCGATATTTTCCATATCCCGCAAGATGGCTTCAACCTCCGGCTTCCGTCCCACGGCGATATGCTCTAGACCGATCCGCGGCACCACGCCCGCTGTTAATGAATTGACAAGCGCGGTTGTCAAACGCCTTGGTATTTTTATATCCGTCATTTTTAATTCCGCCATGCTTTTCCACCTCATTAATTTCACCTTTTCAATAATTCAAAACAATCGATATATTCCTCTGCTATGCTTTCGCCGTCGATCACCAAATCTCCGATCGTTTCCATCGCGAATTCATTGATTTCATCCAGCAGCAGCGCCGGCATCGTTCCGTATTTTTCGGCAATTTGATTCAATACGGTAGATGCGTCTTCCGATTTTAATGCATACAAAGTTTCAAGATGAACTTGCCCAAGCCGCGCGGCGAACAGCATCCAATCCTCGTCGAGACTTGAAGTATCCCATACGACTTCCTGCTCAGATCCGGGATGATCATCTTGATGATCAGGCGCCTCTAGCTGCAGCTGCGCTTCTATTACTTCTAGAGGAACCTCAGAAGTCACGGTGTCACTATACTTTGTGGAATCTGGCGATATTGCAGCCCTTGTCTCCGCTTTCTGCCCGGTATTCCCCCGCGGCTCTGCCGACTGCACATCCTCTACTGATCGCCCTTTCTCCACAAACTGCATATCCCCTGCCGTCTGTCTATTCAGATCCTCTACCGTCTGTCCATTCTCCACTAACTTCAGATCCTCTACCGCCTGCCCATTCTCCACTAACTGCATATCCTCAACGGTCAGCATATTACGCACATCTTCGCTATCCCTTTGCAGCTCGGCCAATCTTCCGGGATCAATAGATATAGCAGGACCAACCGGTTTCTGAGGTCTAAATTCTTTGTCAAGAAAACGCCCGATCAGCATTTCCGTCTCCTTTTTCAGCGTGACGCCGCGCAGGCGGCCTTTGAAGTGCTGCAGTTCTCTCAATTTATTTTCCGTACAGCGCACCAGCTGTGTCATGTAATAACGAAGCGGCGGGCATTTCCGCAATTGTGAAATATGAAGAGGAAACGTTCGGCCATACAGTTCTGCATCATAAACAGCACTCCGGAACAAGTACCTCTCAATTTTCTTCCCATGTCCCTTGTAAAAGGTATCTACAAGATTTTTTCCGGTTGTTTTCCGCAAAAAGGAATCGACCAAGGCAACCACCTTCGGCACATATTCCTCCAGCAGCGAGCGGCCGCCGTCCAAATAAAATTTACTCCGCTGCAAATCATAATCCGAAAGGGTCAAAATGTGCTCCAAGCGGAGCGCGGAAGGTTCATATGTGAACAGCCTCGTTAATTCCAAATCAAACAGCTCTCCTGTTTTGGCGGATTGAGACCTCATCACGATGTCCATTAAAGGGATTTCCAGCCGATGCACAAGCACAAAATCGCTAACCCAATCAACCATGTAACTGTTCAGCTTGGGATACCTTTCGCCGTAAGCATCCCATAACTTCATCATCCATTCGTACCCCTCGGTCGGGTTCTCCCAACCGATGCCATGAATCAGCTCATATGAATAAACGAAAATATAGGAAAGATCAGTAAAAGGATATTGCTCCTTCCTCACCTCGCTTCTCCAGAAAAAATACCAGTCCCGCTGCGCTTCACTCATATGCTCGTAGGTAGGCCAATAACTCATAAACGGTACAAAGGCTGCCGGACCGCCTTCCCGATCGGCCCATTCCTTAGCTTGCTGCACAAACCTCCGCTCTTTCGAGAGCTCTTGGGCGAAAAGAGGGCCTTCTTGTGCAGGGAGATTCTTCCGCTCAGGGATGATCATTTCCGGAAGTGAAGAGCCGTTTTGATCCTGGCCACCGCTTATATCGATTTCCGCAAAGTCCAAAGACTTGTTATATGAATTCATGGAACTGTACATCACCATTCATAGAATATTTGTTCTGGTTTTTATTATAATATAAATCGGTTGCAGGTGTAATTTTTTCGCAGGCAAAAACGTTAACCCACTTGCATTGATGAAGAGGCACTCGTATGTTTTTACGTTTGCGATTTTGTGTCTTTTAAGCTGCATTCGGCATTCTTCACACTCCGCAGCTCTAACGAAACTCACAATCGTTATTCGAGCAAATAAGGGGCTTCTTTTTTTCTAACGAAACTGGGAATCGTTATTGAGTATTTTTGATGGGGTTTCGATACTTTTCCGACCAAATAGCGATATAGTGTTTCGTTAGATTAGAATTGGCTACTTTTTGTGGCTAATAACGATATACAGTTTCGTTAGAGAGATGCGATCGTCGAATTGATCAAAAACCACAAAAAAATAGCGGCTAAGGATTTATTCCTTAGCCGCATATAAGCTTTTTAATGAAACTCCACATCGACCTTTTTCCGGTTATCGCCGTCAATCTTCCGCATACGGACTTCCAATACCCCGTTTTTATAAGTCGCTTTGACACCTTCGGGGGAGACATCAGACGGCAGCGTAATCAAACGGTGGAACCGGCCGGAATAACGTTCCCGTCTATGCATATTCTCCTCCTTGACTTCATTTGATTTGTTCACGGTACCGCTGATCGACAACATATTGTGGTCAACTTCGATAGTGACATCCTCTTTCTTTTCCAAGCCCGGGATGTCGCAAGCCGCAATAACCTCGTTTTCCATCTCGTAGATATCCACATTCATTTGGCCGAAGTTTTGAGGAAATCCTTTGAATGACGGGAGATCATTCGTGAAGAAACGGTCCATTTCCCGTCGTATGTTATCCAAATGGCGGAACGGTTCATATGGCACTAAAGGCATTTGATATTTCCTCCTTGGTTTTTTTCGACATTATTGTTGCCGAAGTACCAAAAAATATCCATGCCATTATATATTCGCCAGGTCTGCCCGCTCTCCGACCATCGCTTCCGACAGCCCTATTTTACTTGAATCTTGAATTCAAGCTCGTGAATATATTTCTTTTCTCCTGTTTTTGGCGTCAGCACATACGGTTTGATCATCACAAACTCGGGAATTTCCTCAAAAGGCTCATAGCTGTATACATATCGGAAGCGGTCTGTTTCGCCTGAGCCGTTTCCGCCAACCGTATTTTGCAGATTTCCTTTATCGTCCGCGATATCGAAATCAAAATTCATGAAACCACCGACCTTGTACTGTTCCGGAACCAATTTTTCGATTTCGCTGAGGCTCTGGCCTTGATCGCCCTTGATTTCTACCTCAAGCTGCGTCGTAACCGGCGTGATTTCCAGCTTAATGATCCCCATTTGGATATGGTCAAGAACTCTAAACTCATCAGGAGTAATGACCGTGCTGTTTTCCGCTTTTTTGACCGGAAGCTTGAACTCGAACGGCTTCGGCTGATCTTCCAGCTTCACAAGGAGCTTCAACTCAAATTCATCCGGGATATGAAGCCCCGGGGAATCCAAAGCGGTAACAATGATCGAATGCGGCGCCGAACTTCCTCCCGGTCTGACGGACATCCCCGTATTGACCCATGACCCGTTCACATAAAAATCAATATTGTTCAAACCAAGCGTTGAACGCTTAATCCATTCGCTTGCCTCTCCAGATGAGTTCTCTTCAGGAAGCTTGTCGCGGGTCAGCACCAGATTCAGACGGCTTCCATCATAGATCAGCTCCGACAGCGTTACTGTAACCCCGTTATGAGTCACGCTCTGATCCGTTTTGACCGTCATCCCTTCATCGCTCGCTTTCTGCAAGCCGCGGTCTCCCGCCAGTTTAAACACGCTTTCCAAAAATGGGATTTGCTTTAATGCCTGCGCCATTACCGGCGAAACAAAACCGGAACCGATCAGCAGCATAAAAGCTGCGGCAGCTCCAGAAACAATCAAAATCGACCGCCGGACCCAGCTTCTTTTTTTCCTTTTTTCGGGTTCGGCCATCGGCATATCTTCGAGCATGAAATAAGTTTCGTCCAGCCGCATGCGAACGGATTCCGGCAGCTCCTGTGCCGGTTCTTCTTTCAACTGAAGGAGATCTTCATGTTCCAGCGCTTTCATAGCCTCACCTCCCTTGGTACAGGTTCATTTAACCAACGCGATAACGTCATTCTGGCACGGTAAAGCCTTGTCTTCACCGTTCCTTCGGATAACTCCAACATCTCCGCGATTTCGCGTATCGGCAAATCCTGAAAATAATGCAAAATAATGATCGTCCGCTGCGCCTCCTCCAAACGATAAACCGCATCCCGCAGGTCCATTCGATCATCCGGGGATTTTGGCGTATAGACAGGCTCAGGCGGCTCAGCCATCGCGATGATTCTCGATTTTTTGCGGAGCAGCGTGTTGCATTCATTGATAAGGATTCGGCAAACCCATGTATTAAAAAAGGCCGGATTTTTAAGCGTCGGGAGCGACTTATAAGCTTTTAAAATCGTTTCCTGGATCGCATCGGCACAGTCTTCGTCCTTTTTAACGATGGATCTGGCAATGTTGTACATCCGAAGTTCGATTTTTTTGATCAGTGCGATAAAAGCATCTTTATTTCCTTCCTGTGCGCGCTTCACTTCGGTTTCAAGATCTATATTCAAACGGGGCGTCCCCCTTTCAATTATTGTTTCCATAGATTAGACACGGTTCTTGCCGATGAGGTCACAAAAAAATAGAGCACTCGTGAATCCATTTCATCATAGCGCCGTCTGTTTGAATTCTTGCCTGTTAAAATCGTTACGAAATCCAATCGATCTTAATCCAGCTTCAAACACTCGCATACACCATAATGAATTCGATTCATCCCTGCTCTATTTTACATGTTTCCCGTATTTTTGAATGGTTTACTCGTAAATTGCATGCCTTGCGCTAAAGCTTCCGGTATTTTTTCAATGCCAAAATATTCAGGATGATAAACAAAGCGGCAAACAACACCAACACCGAAAGATCCAAAGCGATATCCGCAAAACCAAGTCCTTTGTACATGACGCTTTTAAGGGCATCGGCCCCATAATACAGCGGCATGATTCTGGCAATGACCTGCACCCAGGAAGCCATATGCTCCAGCGGGAAAATCCCGGCGAAAAAGATTTGCGGAATGATGACGAGCGGTATGAACTGGACCATCTGGAATTCCGATGCGGCAAAGGTAGACAACAGAATCCCGAGCGAAAGGGCTACAAAGGCCAGCAGCAAATTGATTAACAGAACATACCAGATCGATCCGGCCATATTGATGCCAAGCACCATCGTTGCATACACGACGACAATCACGGTTTGGATAAACGCGAATATGCCGTAACCGGCCAAATATCCGGTGATGACCTCTCCCCTGCGGACAGGCGTTGACATGAGCCGCTCCAAGGTTCCGGTCGTGCGTTCCCGCAGCAATCCGATCCCGGAAATTAAAAATACGAAAAAGAAAACAAAGAATCCGATCAAAATCGGACTTAACGTATCAAAAAGAGTCGTGTCCGCGCTGCCATATACATATTCCGTAGTTATTCCGGGCTTCGACGATGGGACTGACATTGCCTGCTTCTGACCCGCTTGCGTAAAAGCCTCCGCCATCTGGCCGATTTTCATCTGCAGCGCTTTGGATTGGGAAGGATCGCTATTTTTCAAAATGAGATGGAGTTCCCCGTCCTGCATTTCAATAACCGCATCCAGCTTATCCGCCACCAGTGTATCTTTATCGGCTTTTTCATAGGCGACCACATCCAGCCCCTGCTGCTTCATAAACGAAATGATTTGCGGGTCCATGTGGGCAGCGCCTATTTTGGCGTCGGATGCATTTCCGGTGTGATTAAATAAATAATACATCAATGACAATACGAGCAGCGGCGCCAGAAACAGCAAGGCCAAAGTTCTTTTGTCGCGCAGCATCTGTTCGAAAATTCTTCTGACAAGCGCTTTGATTCTCATGCCGTCCCGCCTCCTGCCCGCAAAAATACTTCTTCCAAATTTGCAGCATGATACTGCTGTCTAAGCTGCTCCGGCGTGCCGCTGGCTAAAATTTCCCCTTCCCGCACCATCGCCAGCTGATCGCATTTATCCGCTTCATCCATGACATGCGTCGTCACGATGATCGTTTTATGCTCGGAGGTCTTCAGCCTGATTAATTCATTCCAGATCGACTGTCTTAATTCCGGATCAATGCCAACCGTCGGCTCATCCAAAATGAGCACGGAAGGGTTGTGAATCAAAGCGATCGCAAGCGATAATCTCCGTTTCATGCCCCCGGAATAGACAGCTACTTTTTTCCTCAGCTCATCCGTCAAATTCACCAAACCTGCTGCATAAGCGATCCGCTGCTTTTGTTCAGCTCTGCCCATTTTAAACATTGAAGCAAAAAACTTCAGATTCTCCTCCGCCGTCAGTTCAGTATATAAAGCATCCGATTGCGCCATGTAACCGATTTGCTGAAGCATGGGCAAGCTGGGCATTTTCGTTTGAAGTACTTCAATCTGGCCTTCATCCGGCACATCCATGCCGACCATCATTTTGACGAGCGTCGTTTTGCCTGCGCCCGAAGGGCCGATCAACCCATAAATTTGCCCTTTTTCCATGTGAAGATCCACTTTGTTCAGCACGGTCTTTTGGCCAAAACTTTTGCTGACCTGCCGCACTTTGACGGTTGCTTCCATTTTCCCACCCCTTAATTAATGAACACCGCGTTGATTATCTATCGTGATTTTATTATAATCAATGCATATTTCAACTACAATAAACAGAATTTTGGAATGTGATCATTACTCGGCAGCTTTGCAATAAATGTTGATTTATAGGAGGATTCATGATCATGGAGCAAGCGAAGGACCGGCGGGTTGTGCGTACGAAGGCAGTCATCCGCAAGGCTTTGACCGAATTAATCGATGAAAAGGGCTTTGAAGCGCTGACGGTAAAAGATATTACGACCCGGGCGGAAATAAACCGCGGAACCTTCTATCTTCATTACCGGGATAAATACGATCTGCTAGAGCAAAGCGAGCAGGAACTCATCAAAGGTTTGATCGGGATTCTCAGTACGATTGACCTCTTTGATCCAACTGATCTGGATATGGAGCAGTCTTTTCCATACATCGTGAAGGTGATTGAGTACATGGGCGAACATGCCGACTTTTTGAAAACGATCCTCGGTCCCAAAGGAGATCCTTCTTTTCATTCTTTGCTTAAAGCCATGATGTCGGAGCATTTGTTCGAGAAAAATGTGGTTCCGTTTATAAAAAAGGAAAATGTGCTTGTCCCGACGCAATATCTTGTGGCCTATATCGCGTCGGCGCATTTCGGCATTATCCAGGAATGGCTGATGAAAGGGCGTAAAGAGTCGCCGCAGGAAATCGCGTCGATCATGTTCAAGCTCTCGGCCCGTGGTCCTCTATACGCCGCAGGCGTAATCAAGGAAAAACCCACTGACTGCGAAAGCGATAAATCGTAATGCAGTAAACATCAAAAGATGATTTATTGAGGAGCAAAATAAAATGAACAAACAAAAGCTTATAAGAAAAACGTCTATCGACGTACTTTCTAGGAAGACAGACCGCATTTAGCGGATGTTTTTCTTGCGATTATAGGATTTCTTAAGCTCCGCTTAAAATTTATAAATTCTATAATCTTCAAAAAGTTCGATAAACAGTCGGCTATATACGAGGAAAACACGCGCAAACGCATGCTGGGACAATGGCGGAAACGCCTTGTTGAAAGTATACAAGGGGACGTGCTTGAAATCGCAGTTGGTGCGGGAGCCAACTTCCCTTATTATGATATGGCTCAGGTGCGGTTGACAGCCGCCGATTTCAGCCCGATGATGCTGAAGCGCGCAGCCAGAATCGCGGATGAGCTGCATATGCAGGTGAATTTGATCGAAAGCGATATTGAAACATTGGAGTTTCCGGAACATTCTTTCGACTGCGTTGTCTCTACCCTTTCCTTATGCGGCTATGACAACCCTGAGCAGGTTCTCCGCAATATCCGCAGCTGGTGCCGACCTGATGGTCGTATCTGCCTATTGGAGCATGGACTTGGGGGCAATGTTTTTTTAAAATCCGCCCAGCACCTGCTAAATCCGATTGCCCGCAAAATGTCCGGATGCCACTGGAATCGCGACATCGTTCAGATCGTAAAAAATTCCGGTCTTCGGATTGAGCGGATGGAACGGTACTGGGGCGGCATGATTCATTTAATTTGGGCGCGGGTTTGAGCAATCCGGTAAATCGCAATGTCATTGTTGGAGAAAGAGATCTCATGTGCACCCTCTTCTCCCATGTTACTTCGTAACTTGATATAACTTGGAGTTACTTTCACTGGAAAAATGCAAAAGTGCAACCTTTTCTTCCACTCTAGTGTGTTCTAAGCCAAATTGTTGCCAAAGTGCATCTTTTCCAGTAAAAATCTCCGAATAAAGGCATAGATACTGTAAAAAATTGCACTTTTGCAGGCTTTTCCTTCTAAGATAGAAAAACTGCAAAAAAAGATGCAGATTCGCATCTTTTTTACTCATTTAAGACCTTTCATTCTTCGATTACTTTGCTTTCGCTTACTTGCTTTTCGAACTTCCTGCAGAATGTTATCGCGCACTCGGCTCCCGCGCTTCCTGCAGCATGCTATCGTGCACCCCGGCTCCCGCACTACTTGCAGCATGTTATCGCGCACCCGGCTCCCGCACTTCCTGCAGCATGTTATCGCGCACTCGGCTCCCGCGCTTCTTGCAGCATGTTATCGCGCACCCGGCTCCCGCACTTCTTGCAGCATGCTATCGCGCACTCGGCTCCCGCGCTTCTTGCAGCATGCTATCGTGCACCCCGGCTCCCGCACTTCTTGCAGCATGTTATCGCGCACCCGGCTCCCGAACTTCCTGCAGCATGCGATCGTGCTTCCGGCTCCCGCGCTTCTTGCAGCATGCGATCGTGTATCCGATGCACGTCCATCATACGAATGTCAGTCGCATAACGGATACCCGAAATATGTTGAAGCGCATAGTCGTATACGGTATTGTCTCAACCACCTTAACTTGTCATCGTACACAATACTTTTTAACCGTCTTACAACAACCGTACACAGGTTTCCCGCTGCAGCATCCAGCTTACATCACATTCGCCGTCATACCGCATGGCCGCTTGCCTCGGGTTATTCAAGACCAAACCTGCAATCCTCAACGCGGACCGCTTATTCCATTCGCTCTAACGTTTCCGCAAACCAGGCTTTAAACGCTGCCTGATCGATTTCGGTAGCGACTTGGATATTAGGCTCGCCGTTTATTTCCATGGTCATGCCCTTTGCCGGCCCTTCGGTAATAACGGTGATCCGCTTCGGTTCTACATGAAAAATCTCCGGATTCGTTAAATACGTGACCGCACACATATCATGCATAACGACCCCGTTCTCCATATCGCCATCCCGGTAATGACGGAAGGTGGCGTTAAACATCTCCGCTGCTTGGCTGCGTTTTCTTGCCGGATCCAGTTCTTCTTGGCCTATAAGCGCTTTCAAGGTTACGTCAAGTCCAATCATGACCATATCGACGCCGGAATCAAAAACGATTTTGGCCGCATGCGGATCGGCCCAAATATTGAATTCCGCAGCGCTGGTAACATTGCCGCCTGATAATGAACCGCCCATCAGAACGATGCGGTCTATTTTCCCTTTGATATGAGGGTACATCAAAAAAAGCATGGCAATATTAGTCAGTGGTCCGATGGAAACGAACGTTATTTTTTCATCCGATGATTCCAGTAATGAACGCATAACCTCGACTGCATGTTCTTCGACGATCCGGTGCGTGCTTTCCGGAAAATCATACCCGTCCATTCCCGATTCCCCGTGAACGTCCGTACTTACTACAGGTTGAAACAACGGCGTTTCCATACCGCGCGCCACAGGCGTATCCTGTCTATAAAATGTGATCAGCTTTAATGTATTGGCGGTTGTTTTATTAATATCCACATTGCCATGCAACGTCGTAATTAAGCGAACATCCAGTTCCGGCCGGTAAAAGGCCATTCCGAGCGCCGCCGCGTCGTCGATGCCGGGATCGGTGCTGATGATGACAGGAATTTTAGCCATCTGATCCTCCTCCTTAAAGTCTATCCCCTGTTTTGAGTCAAGGTTAGCCCAGTTTAAGCGAAACGTCAATGCGGGTTAGGTAATTTTGTGGGTAGAAGCATTGCAGAACAGGTAAGCAAGGCCTTTGATGATCTTGGAGATGTAAGCTTCTATCGCCTATTCGCCGCTAACGAAACGGAGACACGCTATTGACGCAAAAATACGGACCGCACAAATCTAACGAAACTGCATATCGTTATTCGGGCAAAGTAGCGCTCATTCCTCATTAACTTCGAGCAATAGCGTTCCCAGGTTTCGTTAGACTTTTTAATAGCCCTTTTCTGCTTGGATAACGATCGAAGGTTTCGTTAGAAAATCGAACCGATGGCTTCAATGGGGCAATGACGTGTCCTCTACCGTATTATAGGATGTATGACAGCCCCAATGCATGCCCATCAAGTCGCCCAAAAGAAAAAGCCCCTTAACGGAGCAGGCCGTAAGAAAAACGTCTATCGACGTATTTTCATAGAAGACAGACCGCGCTTAGAGATAGTTTTTCTTGCGATTATAGAATTGTTCAGCTTCGCTGAAAATTTATAAATTCTATAATCTTAAAATAAACCCTGTCCACGTTAAGGGGTATAACTAAGCTAAATGTTCATGCTGCATTGTGGTACTCTGTGGAATGAAAAATATCCGGTTACCTTTCAGGCTGAAAGAATACCTTTCGAAAAAACCATCCTGATCTCGTAAGCAGAATCCCTGCTAAAAGCGGTCTTTTGGCGGACCTCCGTCATGCAACGCCTCACCGCGCGCTGGGAGCAGCGCGCGGTGAGAAGGGTGCGCAGAAAGACGTTTTTCTCGTCTGCGGCTCCCACATCCTTAAGCTTATTCCTTCGTCACCAGCTTGAGCGGTGCAGGAATGGATTTTTCCACAGTCTTGCCTTGAAGTACATCAGATGCGGCCTGAACCGCCAGCTGTCCGATCAGGTCAGGCTGCTGCGCCACGGTTGCCGTCAGCTTGCCTTCCTTGATCGATTTCAATGCATCATCGTTGCCGTCAAAACCGATAACCGGAATGTCTTTGCCGGAGCTCTTGATAGCTTCGATCGCACCCAGCGCCATTTCGTCATTGTGTGCGAACACGGCTTGTACGTCAGGGTTTGCCTGCAGCAGGTTTTCCATGACGTTCAGACCTTTCGTACGGTCAAAATCCGCGGTTTGTTTGGCGACAACCTTCAAATTCTGGTCGGCGACTTCATGGAAACCCTTACCGCGTTCACGGGTGGCCGATGCGCCCGCTACGCCTTCAAGCTCAACTACTTTCGCATCTTTGCCCACAATTTTCTCGATGAATTCCGCCGCCATTCTGCCTCCCTTGACGTTGTCTGAAGCAACAAGCGCTTTGACATCGCCTTTATCCGCCGAGCGGTCGAGAGTAATGACCGGGATGCCAAGGCTGTTCGCCGATTGAACGACGGTCGAGATAGCTGCAGAATCGGTAGGGTTAATCAGCAGAACATTAACGCCTTTTTGCATCAGATCATCGACGTCATTGCTTTGTTTGGCCGAATCGTTTTGCGCGTCGATAACGATTGTTTCCATGCCGTGTTTTTTGGCTTCGGCAACCACGCCATCTTTCAAGGATACGAAAAACGGGTTATTTAGCGTGGAGACGGACAAACCGATTTTAATATCCTTCAAGTCCCCGCCCGTCTTTGGTTTGGCCCAACCTGGAGGCTCTAGGGAACATCCAGTCGTTAAAATGAGCAGAAATGCTACCAGTATAAACGTTAGCTTTTTCATGTGATTCTCTCCTCTCCCTTATGCGGATTTCTTCCGGTCGATGAGCACGGCGATCAGAATAACGATACCTTTGATAATCATTTGATAGTAGGAAGAAACACCGAGCAAATTAAGCCCGTTATTCAGGGTACCAATAATCAGCACGCCGATCAGCGTACCGACAATCCGTCCGCGACCGCCGGAAAGGCTTGTACCACCCAACACTACCGCGGCGATGGCGTCCAGCTCATAGGATGTGCCTGCTGTCGGCTGCGCCGAGTTCAGACGCGAGGTCAAAATGGCCCCGGCCAGAGCGGACAGCAAACCTGCCAAAGAGTAAATCATGATTTTAACGCGTGAAACTTTAATACCTGAAACGATAGCCGCCTTTTCATTGCCGCCGATCGCATAGGTTTTGCGTCCAAAGGACGTTTTGTGCAAAATCACCCACAGAATCGCAAAGGTAATGATCATCGTAATGGCGGGAACCGGAATACCGAATTGATAACCGCGGCCAAACAATTGGAACGTCATGCTGTCGCCAAGCCCGGTGATCGGGTTACCGTTGGTGTAAACGAGCGTCTCTCCCCTGAGAATCGTCATCGTTGCCAATGTCGCGATAAACGGTGCCATTTTCCCTTTAGCAACCAAAAGTCCGTTGATCATACCTATCACACCGCCAATCAAACAGCCGATGATGATCGCTAGAACCGGATCAAAGCCGGATACGAGCATATTGGCGACAAAGGCGCTTGATAACGCCAGGATCGAGCCGACGGATAAGTCGATGCCGCCCGTTAAAATAACGAAGGTCATACCGAACGCAATAAGTGCGTTGATTGATACCTGTCGCAGCAGATTCAAAATGTTAAGCGGTTCCAAAAAGCTCGGATCTAGAATGGATACGATCACAATCAGGATGATCAGACCAAGGAGTGGTCCCAGCTTTTGCGTGATTTGCGATAATTGAAAGCCTTTGCTTGTTTTTGCATCATTAATGGTTGTCATTTTACTGTCCCCCTGTCGCAAGCGTCATTATTTTTTCCTGCGTCGCTTCTTCTTTACTCAATTCTCCCGTGATTCGCCCTTCGTGAACAACAACGATGCGGTCGCTCATGCCGAGCACTTCAGGCAATTCGGAGGAAACCATAATTATGGCAACGCCATGGCCTGTCAGTTCGTTCATTAGTTGATATATTTCGCGCTTGGCGCCAACGTCTACGCCCCGGGTCGGTTCATCAAGGATCAGCAGCTTCGGACCGATGCCTACCCACTTGGCAATGACCACCTTTTGCTGATTCCCGCCGGACAAATTGCCGGCTGCCGTTTCCGAAGAATGCGTTTTGATTTGCAAGCGCTTAACCAGTGCATCCACGAACATCTTTTCTTTTTGCGCTGAGATGATGCCTTTGGATGTAAACCCGCTAAGGCTTGGCAATACCATGTTTTCCCGAACCGAAAAGTCCAGTATCAATCCTTCGTCTTTGCGGTCTTCCGTGATGAACCCGATTCCATGCTTCACGGCGTCCACCGGCTTTCTGATCACGGCCTTTTTGCCGAACATGCGGATCTCGCCTTGATCCAACCGATCCAATCCGAAAAGCGCTCTCATAATTTCAGTACGTCCGGAACCCATTAGGCCGGAGAAACCGACGATTTCGCCTTCACGAACCTTGAAGCTGACATCTTTGAACAATCCTTTACGGGATGCATGCTCGACTTCCAAAACAACCTCGCCCGGAGAAGGATTGCGGGCAGGGAAGCGTTCGGTCAGCTCTCTGCCGACCATTTTTTTTACGACTTCGTCAAAATTGGTCTGAGGAATCGCCTTGGTGTCTACCGTTCGGCCGTCGCGCATAACCGTGATCCGGTCGCAAATTTCGAAGATCTCCTCCATCCGGTGCGAAATATATACGATCGATACGCCTTCCTTCTTTAAAGAGTCGATAACTTCGAACAACTTCTGAATTTCTCTTTCCGTCAGCGCTGACGTCGGTTCATCCATGATGATAACCTTGGCGTCCGTGAGCAGCGCCTTGGCGATCTCAATCATCTGCTGCTGCCCGACCGAGCACTGCCCTGCTTCGATGTTCAGCGGAATGTCGACGGAAAGCTTTTTGAACTGCTCTTTTGCGAGCGCCTTCATTTCCTTCGACTTCAGAAGCCCCCATGATGAAGACATCTCCTTGCCGATGAACAGGTTCTCCGCCACCGTCATGTCCGGCCAAATATTGAGCTCCTGGTGGATAAAAGCGATGCCTTGACGTTCCGCCTCTTTCGGATTTACGAAATAGGTCTCCTTGCCATCGATGAGGATGGTTCCTTCATCCCTTGGATGCAGGCCGGTGAGGATGTTCATCAAGGTGGACTTGCCGGCGCCGTTTTCCCCCATCAAGGCGTGAACCTCGCCTTCGCGCAGGTCGAAATCAACGCCGGATAATACCTGGTTGCTGCCGAAGGCTTTGTGGATTCCTTGCATTTGAATTTGCATAACGGGTCCTCCTTAAAGTTTTGCGGAGCAAAGCTCCATTGATTGTTCTTCGCAGCAAAACTTGCTTCGTAAGCTGACGCTTAGTTTTGCGGAGCAAAGCTCCTTTGATCGTTCTTCGCAGCAAAACTGGCTTCGTAAGCTGACGCCTAGTTTTGTGGAGCAAAGCTCCTATATAAGTTGAACCAATGATTATGAACGGATGGGGGCAGCCGGATGAAATGTTCTTTCGATCGCTGTTGCTCCCAGATTTCTTTGATTTGAACCTATCTATGGTAGAAATCCGCTCACAAAGGCGAACGCTCCCGCTTCTCCAGAATCATTTCCTCCTCTTGCCTATCCCTTTTCATTTTCTTTAGTTCAACTTATATTGATTGTTCTTCGCAGCAAAACTTGCTTCGTAAGCTGACGCTTTTCAACCAAAATAGACGCCTGCCTGTAGAATGATATTTGCAAACGGTTTAGCCTCGCCTGTGCGGATCACGGCTTTGGCCTTGCGTGTCAATTGTTTAAGCTCTTCGTGAGGGCAATTTTCAATCGCGCATCCCGTAAATTTATCTTCTATAAAATGGAGCGCTTCCTCATTTTGAGTTTTCATTTCTTCCGCAATAACCACCTTCTCGATTTCCATATCGGCTGCGATGGCATTAACGGTTTCTTCAAAACTTGGCGAACCGAGCGTCAGGGCCAGATCGATTTTCTTGACCCCTTCCGGAATCGGAAGTCCAACGTCGGCGACGACGATCATGTCCGTATGGCCCAAATCGGCCAAAACTTTTGATATATGACTGTTCAGGATGCCTTGTTTTTTCATTTTACATTTGCGCCTCCACTTCTTGACGGTGCGGCATGCCGCCCTGCGCTCCAAACTTCGTTACGGACAAAGAAGCTGCGCGGTTCGCGAAACGGACGCTCTCGAAAATCGGTTTGCCCTCAGCAAGCGCAACGGCGAAAGCGGCGTTAAAGGTGTCTCCCGCGCCTGTTGTATCCACTACTTCCACCTTATAGGACGGAACGAGCACTTCGTTTAAGCCGTCAAAATAACGGACCCCCCTGCTGCCTTCAGTGATAAATAACTTGTTCGGATATTTGCGCAGCGCCTCGGAAACGCTTAGTGATGCAAACAATATTTTCGCTTCATGTTCATTTGGCGTAATGTATGCGGCATTTTCGATCACCTCTTCATCAAGCGGACGGGCCGGCGCCGGATTCAGCAGCAAAGGAATGCCAAGCTGCTTGCACGCTCTGCTGACATGGGTCACGGTTTCCACCGGGATTTCCTGTTGAATCATCACCATATCCGCCCCGTCAAAAGCTCCCATGGAGCGATCGATATATTCCGGCGTTACTTCATTATTGGCCGCTTTAACAACAACAATACTGTTATCCCCCTCAGCCAATATGATGTGCGCAGTTCCGCTCTCCATATGTGTAACCGGTTCCACATAGTCGATACAAACTCCATTGTGCTTAAAATTGTTCAAAATTTGCTCAGCAAAAGCGTCATCTCCCACGCGTCCAATCATGGACACTTCGGCGCCGAGGCGCGCTGCGGCGACGGCCTGATTAGCGCCCTTGCCTCCGGGAACGGTTTTGAAGCTTTCGCCGAGAACCGTTTCACCGGCTCCCGGACGTTTGGATGATGTGACGACCAAATCAATCGATGAGCTTCCCACTACAATAATTTTAGCCATATTGCTCCACCTTCCTCGTCGTTTCCCGCTCCGTAAACGTCACGGGCATCTGAATAATCCTATGATCAATATTTTCATTTTCCAGCAATTGAATCAAAAGGGCTGCCGATGCTCTTCCCATGTCATATGCAGGCTGCCGGATCGTCGTCAGCGCCGGGGTCAGAAGGCTGCTGAGCGGAATATCGTCAAAGCCGATAATCTGCACGTCTTCCGGCACCTTTTTGCCGAGCCGGAGCGCTTCATGAAGCACCGCTGTCGCTACGATGTCGTTACTGGCGATAACGCCGTCGGTATCGGGATACCGCTCGAACAGTTCCTTCGCCCAGATTCCGGCTTCCGTGAATGAAAACGATGTGGTCTGGATCACATTAAAGGCGATTCCTTGACTGCTCAGCATGTCAACCGCACCCTGGTAACGATCCAGTGCCGTCCGGATCGAGGCGGGACCTTGTATCACCGTGATCTGCCGGCTGCCGCGGGCAGCCATTTCATGGGCGGCAATTCTTCCGCCTTCGCGGCCATCCGCATATACCGATGGACGGTTATCCGCCGTCCGGTCGAGAAACACTACCGGAATTCCCAGCTTCCGGTATGTATCGGTATCCGGATGATTGGTAGAAGCAATCACGCCAACCACGTTATTTTGCACGAAAGTCTGGATGTATTCCTTTTCTTTATTTGCATTTTCATCGCTGTTGCCAAAAATAATCCGAAAATCATTCTCCTGCATCTCATCCTCCACCCCGCGCGCAAGCTCGGGAAAAAAGGGGTTGGTGATATCCGGAAGAAGCAGACCGATCAGTCTGGATTTTCGCTTATATAAGGATCTTGCTACCTCATTCGGCGTATAGTGCAGCTCTCTGATAGCGGTTTCAACCTTCTTGCGGGTATCTTCATGCACATAACCTGTCTCGTTGATCACCCGCGATACGGTAGCTACCGAAACGCCCGCGTGTTTCGCCACGTCTCTAATGGTTGCCATAATTTTGTTCTCTCCTCAATGTGGAACCGGTTACACTTATAAAATAGCACATCCTTTTTCGTTTGACAAGCTTAAGTTTCGATCCATAATCTGGGGCCTCTCCTATATTTACCCGTAACCCATTGCCTATATGAAGCGTTTATATGAATACAGCGCTTCCTGCTGCAAGTTATCCTCATGATATAAGAAAGTATCAACTTCAAGAAGACTATATCCTTATCTCGCAAGGAAAACAGCCACCAAAAGCGGTCTGTCTTCTACGAGGGTATGTCGATGGACGCTTGTAACTGGCCAGGAATCGCCATGACCATACGTATTGTGCGATGTTTTTTACTAAGAGAGAGGTGTTTTCATGCGCAAGCTTACTAGCTTTATGGGATGGCTGCTGTGCCTTGCGATTGTGGCAGGCTGCGGTTCCGACCAAGTTGAATCTGCGGAATATGGAAAAGAGCTTAACCATACAAGTATGGTCATTACCTCCGACGGTCTGAAATGGGATGTGGACAAAACAGCACCGTCATTTGAAGATACATTGAAACAGATGCCGTTTGAAGTCAAGCAAATCAAGCTTCCTTTCCCGCCTACGCATCAGGCGGCCAGCGTGATCAAAGCTCCGTTTGATATGATTCAGCTTACTTACGCCGATCTGCTGTACGGACAGCAAATCATTCTGGTGGAAAGCAATTCGCAGGACGATTCGGAGCCCAAAGGGAAACCGGGCCCCAAACTCCAAAATGGTACGCCAACCTGGATACAAAGCGATTCGCAGACAAGCGCGCTGTATTGGAAGGCAGACGGATATACATATTTGCTAATGTCGAACAAGGTGAAAAACGGTCATTTTGTACCGCTGTTCACCCCGAAAGAACTTGCGGTTATTGCCAGCTCCATGAAGTAAAAAAATACATATTGATTTTGAATGGTTAGAGTATCCGAGTTTGAAAAAATACGGATGAGAGCTATTATTGCTCTGACAAATTCACGTCCAGCCAAGGCATCAGAATTGGCAGAACATATTTGGCCTGCATCGCTCCGGTATGATCAAGACCGTCCAGAACCCGAACATCCCAACCGGCCTGCCGCAGCTCTTCTTCTTGATGAATTAGCGGGGACGCAATATCCACCAGAACATTTCCCCACTTCTCACCATACGCGATTTTGCCTTCGCTGCCCGCAAAACAAAGCCGTGGACAAGTAAGACGGGCCTGCGCTTGCCGATCATCGAATTGCCGCAAATGCCGATACAGCGTAGCGAACTGGCGCGTTTGCTTTTCGTTCATGCTTACTTCCACATTGGACCAATCGATATCCTCGCCTGTCTGCTTTTCTGGATTGGGGTTGTTTTGGTTCTGGTTCTGAGCGTCAACCGACATGCGATGGGTCGCTTCCGTAACTTTCAGCATCTGCTCGTAGGGACCGTTGATCGGCGGAAAGCCGCCCATGACCAGTGCCGCCAGACGTTCCGTCCGGATTGCCAGCTGGAAACCGCTTAGGGCAAGCCAGGAGTAACCGTAATAAGCAAAGTGCTCTAGCCCGGCTGCATCGGCAATCGATAAGAAATCGGACGCGATGTTGTCAGGCGTCAAAGTGTCGGGCTTGGGTGCCTGCAGCACATGCCCTTCATAATCGAAAGCGACAACGCGGTACTTTGCGCCAAGCGCCTGGATCAGTGTATATCCAAGTGCGGGATCCGCCCCCCACTTTCTCATCTCTTCCGCCTGAGCCCCTTCCATCGGAATCGGATTGACGGGCAATAACAGAGCTGGCCCTTCTCCTCGAATCATCACATCGATTGAATTGCCATCATGCAGCTCCACTTGAATCATGATTCTATCCCTCCTCGCTGTTCGTCTGCAAACGCATATTTGCCTGATTCAATGGAGTGAATCAGCCTGAGCGTATTTGCAATTTCGCTTTCCAAATAGTTTTTCCACAATCCGACCAGTTCCGGATGTTTCGAAGGATCGGTTGGCATTTCTTCCGTCGGCAGCGTGGTTAAAAATGCCGCCGATTCTTTCAGAGCGGACGCTCGGTTTTGAAGCAGGCGTATGACATGCGGCCGGGGCAGCATATCCATGTAGGCGATGCCTACGGCAAACGTCTGAATTTCAAAGTTTTGGAGCGCCGACTCCAAAAGGGATTTAAATTCGGCTTTCCCGACAGCAGTGATGCTGTATTCCGTGCGCGAAGGCCCCAGCTTGACCTGGTCGTTTGAAGCTTCCGTTCGAGTCATTCCCTGCGCCTCAAGTTTCTCCAAGGCATGATAAATAGATCCCGGTTTTACGTTCGTCCAGGTTTCGGCACGCCAGGAAGTCAGGTCATTATAAACCGCATAACCATGGCTGATGCCCCTTCGCAAAATCGATCCCAATACAAGCAATCTTACCGTCGACATTAAGGACGCTCCTTTCATCGGATTCAGCCTTAGTATAACGAACGATCTTAATCTAGTCAAATTTGAATAGTTAACAAAAAAAGCTCCCCTAAACAAGGAGAGTACCTCATTTAGGGGGATTTAACGCTTTTATTCCCATTCGATCGAAACGGCCGTGCCCTGCGGAGAACCCGGATGCTCGATAAAAACGGTCCCCGTTTCCTGATCATACGCAAAATGAACAGGTATTTGATCTCCTCAGTTCGGCATGCCCAGCTTGACGACTTCCTTGCCTTTCAACTGATCATTTACATATTTCATCGCTTCGTCGTAGCCGGTCTTTTTGATCTGATCACGCAGATCGTTAATCACTTTCAATGCATCCTGGTCCGATTTGGCGAATATCGCCTGCTTCCAAACATCGCCCATCTGATCCATGGATGGTTTGAGCGTTTCCCAATTCGAAGCTTTGGTAATGACATCCCCCGGGTTAAAAGCCGATATGATGTTGATTCCGTTCGGGCGCAATATTTTACGCGCATTGTCCATCGCGGCCAGGCGGTCCTGATCCGCCCAAATATCTCCACCCCCAACCGAATTGATCCGGTCCAGCCCGGTCATGTTTTCGAGTCCGATCCCAATCCCTTCGTTTCGCTTCACTTTACCGGTCGAATCTTCGTAGAATTTATCAAACCATTCCTGTTTCGCTTTCGGTTTGCCGTCGACCTTTTCCCAATGCACGCCCTCCACGCCGTAACGCACCAGCATGAAACCTTCGTCGGATGCGAGGAAGTCCAGCAGCTTGAGCGCAGCGTCGACATCCTTGCAATTTTTCGTAATGACCGTCACGTTATTGCCCTGAATCGACAAGTCCACGGGACGGTTCGGCTCCGCGCCTGCCCGCTCCAGCGGGCCGACCGGCACATACTCCGTACCCGGATGGGACTTCACGTAATCTTTGGACGCGTCGAGTATGGCGGGATAATGCGCGGCCAATACGGCAATCCGTCCCTGCTTAATCTTTTCGTTTGCGATCGGGTCCGTTTGGGTAAACACTTCCGGATCAAGCAGCCCTTCGGCAATCAGTTTGCGGTAGTACAGCGTATAGTCCTCATAGGCTTTGGTAAAAAACACATTCTCAAGGCTTCCGTCTCCCTTGTCTACGTAGCTGGTTCCATAAAACATGGTGTTCCCGATCCCTACCGCCCATCCGTCATGGAATCCGCCTAAAGGCATGACCGGCATGCCGTTTTCCGTCAGATTTGCATCCTTGATTTTTTTCAGGAATTGATACAAATCATCCTTCGTTTTCACTGCTTGCGGGTCTACGCCCACCTTTTCGGCAATGTCCTTGCGCACATAGAAACCGTACAGCCAATCATTGACGTCTTTTCCGGTCGCCGGCTGGTTTTGATACAGCATGTACTTTTTGCCGTCGATACCGCCAATTCCCTTTTCATACAGCGCTGGCGGGACATTTTCTTTGGCAAGCGCTTTGGCGAGGTTCGGGTATTTGTCGATTTTATCGGTGAGGTCCACCAGTTGTCCTTCCTTCGCTGCTTTAATGATCCCGTCCAGCTCCCCTCCCCATGCGGGTCCGGTGTAAATGTCCGGAAGATCCTGCGTAGCGAAAATCTGATTGACCTTCTCTACCTCGCTGCCTTTCGTATAATCGATCTTCATTTTGATCCCCGTCTTTTCTTCAATCGCCTGCGTAACCGGCGTCGTGTCGCCGTCCGGACCGGATGAACCGTTCCAGTTGTTCAAAATCGTCAGCGTCGTTTTCTTATCCCCTGAAGTATCTCCTCCGCCATTGTCTGCGCCACCTCCGCCGCATCCGTACAGCATACCGGTCAGCATGATGACCCCCATCAATGAACAGACCGCTTTGAAACGCAACTTAGCCATAAAAACCCTCCCCAAAAATAAAAGTGATATGATCAAGTTCCACAAGGGAACCTGTATCCGCTTCTGCTGCATATCCTCAGCCTTTAACCGATCCGATCATGACTCCTTTAACAAAATACCTTTGCAGAAATGGATACACGCATAAAATCGGGAACACCGTAATCACAAGCAGCGCCATTCGGAGTGATTCCGGCGTTGCGCCGGCCATGTTGACGTTGATGGTTTGTCCTCCCTGCTGTGCCGCCCTCTGCATTGCCGATGACAGCGCCTCGGCTTCGGTCAGCATCTGCTGCAAAAGCGTTTGAACCGGAATGAGATTTTTGTTCGAGACATAATAAGCGCCCGTAAACCAGTCATTCCAATGCGCCACTCCGATAAACAGCGAGATCGTCGCAATAACCGGACCTGACAGAGGCAAAATGATCCGCATGAATATTTGAAAATCATTTAATCCGTCAATCCGCGCCGATTCCTCGATCTCCTCCGGGATCCCCTGCAAAAACGTACGGATAATGACGATATGCATAAAGTTGAAAAGCATCGGGATCACGTACACCCAAAACGAGTTGATCAAGTGCAGCTTTTGCAGCGTGATGAAATAAGGGATGAATCCGGCGCTAAAAATCGTCGGCAAAAAGATATAGAAAGTGAAAAACGTGCGTCCGGGCAATGTTTTCTTCGAAAGCGCGTATGCCATCAGCGTGCACAGCAGCACATGCAGCACCGTTCCGATCACCGTACGCAAAATCGTAATTTTATAAGCCTGCCAAATTTGCTTGTTATCAAACACTTGAACGTAATTGTCCAAAGTGAATTTGCGCGGGAAAAAGTACAATGCGCCCAGCATCGAATCTTTACCGTCGTTTAACGAATAAACGAGAATGTAGATAAACGGATAGATCATCAAAAAGCCGAATAGAATCAGCATCATGTAATTGAAAAGATCGAATGTGGAAAATATACGTTTTCTCATGCCAGCCCTCCTTTAAAGTGCGTGTTCAAAAGCGGACTTTTTGAACAACCTTTTAAAACAGTGATACATCGCTGACTTTACGGGCGATCCAGTTCACGATCACGATCAGAACGAGCGCGATGCCGCTTTGGAACAGCCCGACGGCGGCCGCGTAACTGAGGCGACCCTGCTGTATGCCCGAGGTAATGACGTGAACATCCAGCACGCTGCCGATATTGGCCGTTGCCGGTCCATTTAGCAGAAGCAGCTGCTCAAAGCCGGCGCTCATCAAACTTCCGGTCGCAAGGATGAACAAAATCACCGCAACGTTGCGGATTCCCGGAAGCGTCACATGCCAGATTTGCCGAAAACGGCTGGCGCCGTCGATCTTGGCGGCTTCATACAGCTGCTGATCGATGCCGGCGATGGCGGCCATATAGATGATCGAGTTCCAGCCGATGTTTTTCCAGATGTCAGAACCGAGGATGAGCGGGTAAAACCAGGTTGTGTTGTACATGAATTGGACAGGCTGTACGCCGAATGAGCCGAGCAGGTCGTTCAGCGGCCCCCCGTACATGGAGAGAAGACGCTGCATCAGCGTAACGACGACGATCCAGGAGACAAAGTAAGGAAGGTAAGATAAGGTTTGGACCGTTTTTTTGAACTTCAGATTGCGGACTTCATTGAGGAGAATGGCCAAAATGATCGGCATTGGAAAACCGACAAGCAGCTTCATCAAGCTGATGATGATGGTATTCCGGATAATCGCCGTCGATTGGTAATAATCGAAAAACTGGTGAAAATACTTTAATCCCGCCCAAGGACTGCCGGTGAAGCCGCCGACAAACGTAAAGTCCCGGAAAGCGACCTGAAGCCCATAAAGCGGAACATAAGAAAAAATGAAAAACCATATGATACCGGGCAACATGAACAGATAAAACAGCTTGTGACGCCATACCCTTTTCAAAATCAGGGACGACTTCATGAACCTCACCTCTTTCTTGATGGTCTGTGATGGAACCAACCAGAATACAGTAAGCGCTCGCATTTTGTTCATTATCTGGTTCGGATGTTAGATCCCCTTTTGGTGTTTGTAAGACATTCGTTCCCTCCTTTGATGCTTGAACATTTTTTACATACTTTGGAATCATGATATAATATATATTAAACATATTCAATATGTTATGGAGAAAAAAAACGGCACAGGCGAATTTGCCTATGCCGCTTTTGAGGATATTTTTGCTAAATTCGATTCAGTTTCCCTTCGGTACAACAGCTGACGAACGAACTGTTTTCATGTACTGTCTCACTGCACCGCCGGAGGTTTGCCTGTTGTTTGCCCCGATACAAGTTCGGGCTTCAGCAGGATTTTGCTGTACTTCCGCTCCTGCCCCCCGCCGCTTCGGATGACATCCAGCAACGTCATGGCGGCCTTGCAGCCGATCTCATATTCAAACTGCTTGATATGCGTAAAAATACTGAATTCCTCCACGACGGATGTCGGCTCGTCAAAGCTGATAATCGACAAATCGCCCGGAACATCAAGCCCCGCCTGGCTGGCCAGCTGATACATTTGCACTCCAAGCTTGCTGTTTAAGGTAATGTACGCTGTCGCCATGCGATTGCGCATGTACCGGTAAAGCGGATGATTTTCGGCATCCTTCAAGCTGCGGATTTGAAAATCAGTGATAATATGCGCCGGATTAATCATCGCGCCTTTATTTTTCAAAGCCGTAATATACCCTTCGATCCGCTCCTGCACCGTTACGGTCTGAAGTGGGGAGTCCGAGCAAATCGCAATCTGCCTGTGTCCGAGCTCCCATAGATAATCTACAGCCAGCTCAGCGCCAAGCTTGCCGTCCGCTGCGATATAATCGGTTTCCACCCCGGGCAAAAAACGATCCATCAACACAAACGGATATCCGTTAAACTTCATACTCAAAATTTCCTCGTTGTAATGCTCCTCGTCGATCGGGAAAATCAAAATGCCCTCGGCCCCAATCGCTTTTAGCGTTTTTAGCGCCTCCTTCTCCTTTCCGATATCGCCCTCGGACAAAAGGATCATCACCCGGTATCCGTGTTTGGCAAGGGTTGTCTGTACTCCATTGATAAGCCGGATCCCGAAATAATCGAGAATCGAAGGAATAACCAGGCCGATCAGCCCGGCGATTTGATCCGGATTCGGGCTCTTTTCTTTCAACGATAACAGCGGAGCCACGGCAGCATCGTTTGCGGACGGCTGTTTCCCATGCCCGACGAAGCTGCCTTTTCCTGGAACCCTGTCGATGATCTGTTCGTCCGCGAGGCCTGAGAGCGCCTTAACAACCGTAATTTTACTGACGTTAAACTGCTGCATCAATTCTTTTTCCGTCGGTATCCGGTCTCCAGGCCGAAGTCCTGCGGTACGTATGAGATCGAGTATGTATTGTTGTATTTTCTGATATAAAGGTACGCGCGCATTCATGTTCATCAAAATCACCATTCTTTTATATATATTTGCTATATCAATATTTTAAACTACTATGAACTACATCGGAACAAAAGTTGATTTTATTTACGGCATTCCCTGTTCCTGCTCAGGCGTTTCTTTACAGTATACAAAGAAAAAATGCGGGATGTACCCGCATTTTCGCATCAAATTTTTTATTCAATTACATAACTTCGGGCGTCGGCGTAGGCGGCGCATATTTCCCCGTGGAGTAAGTTCCGTCAATAACCGCACGGATTTCTTTTACCGATTTGCCCTGTTTGTTCAGTTCGGCCACTGTCGTTGCCGTATCCACGCAAACGCCGCAGCGGGTTCCATGATCATCCCAGACGACGCTTCCATCCTCATTGGCATCCTTGATAAAACAATTCAGATTGCTTTTATGGCCTGCGCTTTCCCCGCACCCGCAATAGCAGGGGATGGAGCTGAGAATATCCTTCACACTGGCTGCTGTGGTGTATGCGGTTTTGAGTGAAGGATCCAGCGCATCCAAAAATGCCGGAAGCTTGTCCGTTCCTTGGGTCGTCTCCTGCAAATCGCCGTTCGCCGCGAGCTGCTGATGCTCGCCTACATGAACCGTCGCGGGTTCGGATTCATGCGAATCACCGGCTTCCTTCGCACCACAAGCCGACAGCAGCATGCTTGAAAGAATCACTCCGAGTATGGTCATCCGTGTTTTTTTCCCCAACATCATCTCTCCTCTACCTTTTGTTTCAAATGTATATCGCAGCAATAAATTTCCTAAAATATAGTATACCATCCTAGAGCATATTTTGAATCCTTTGCAAACATGCAATTCCTCTTTTTGCATAGGTTTGCCCCTTTAGGCGGAATTCCTCCTTTTCTTAATTGTAATCATTCCGTTTAAGGTTAACTTTTGCTATAATTGAATTAGCCAGTTTTAACACGGAACCAATAGAAAGGTGATCATATCCATGGAACAGTCCATCAATCCAATTGAAGAATGCGATGCAACCTGCATGGGCTCGGAAGAGGAGCTCAACCAAATCAAAGAAGGACTGATCGATGATCAAGCCGCCTCGCAGGTAGCCGACTGGTTTAAGGCTTTCAGCGACCCGACCCGCGTAAAACTGATCGATGCCCTGCTTCAGCGCGAGCTGTGCGTGCATGACTTGACGCTTCTGCTTGGCATGGGACAATCCGCCGTCTCGCACCAGCTCCGTTATTTGCGGAATCTCAGGATCGTTAAACGCCGCAAGGAAGGAAAAACCGTCTATTACTCGCTTGATGATACACATATCGAACAGATTTTTGTTCAAACCTTGCAGCACACCCAGCACGGGTAATTTGGCAGTAAAAAGAAGGATGCCCCTTAGGTCAACTTGGATCTCTCGGGACATCCTTTTCAAGTTTACGTATCACCGCGGTTTGAATACCTTCATGCGAAGTACGTATACACCAAGCAGCAATAACGGAAACAGCACGCTGTAGGTCAAATCGAGAAATGGCCAGTACCACATGATCGCATTATTATAGTAAGTGATATTCGGAGCAATACATAACGAAAGCACCATGACGAATATAGCACAGGGGAAGGCTAATACCTTATATTCCTTGAGTTTGAATATTTGACTTAAACCCAGGGTGAAGCCATAAAAAAACAATATGATCTTAAAAAAGATGGTGACGAACCACATGAGGGACAGGATCGCTTCAATCCTTTCCAAGAACTTTCCTATGCTGATCTTTTTCGCCAAAGCATAGCTTGGATACATATTACTCGCCGTTGCGTCCGCCCCCAATACGAGAATCGAGAGCAGAATCAACAGAATCAAAGCGATACCGCCGATCAACGCACCGGTGGTAAAGCTTTTCAATATATGCTTCGGTTGGTTGACATAAGGCATGATCATGAAAAATACAACAAGCTGTACAATAGAGAATGTAGACGATGTAATGGAACCCCGAAGGATTGGTATGAACCCCTCACCGAGAACGGGTTGAATATTCTCGAAATGTACCTGGGGCAGCAGAAACAGGATGAACAGGATAAAAAACAGGACGAATCCCGGGAAAAATATCTCCCCTGCCCGAGCAAACGTTTCGAGTCCAAGTCTTATGGCCATCACGATAATACACAAAAAGATGATGTGAATCGCCTGTATGGGCGTCTCCGGCATGCTTTGCGTGGTCATGAAATCACCGATTTCCCTGACATTCGCTGCCGCACATAGCAGGAAGTAGAATACAAACAACAGTGACAATACCGTTCCCAGCGTTTTCCCGAGTATTTTATTGTTAAATTGCACCAAGTTCATTTCGGGGTTAAGCCTCGCGATGACCGTGAACAAACAAACGACGAGCAGTCCAAAACCCACGCCCATAATGGTAGAGATCCATGCATCTTCTTTCGCTTCAAACGCCGTAGCCGACGGCAGCACCAAGATCGAATCGCCAACCGTAAACAGTATAACTAAGATTGAGAATTGCCGTAAGGATATCCTTCCGTTCTCCTGCATATTATTCACCCTTCTACTTCAAGTGACCATATATGATATTACTGATTGGCTTGTAAACCGCGATTACCAGATCTAAAGGGCTTGGGATCGGCCAATGCAGTCCCTGAGCTATACTCAATCCAGTCCCTATGATAAGCAGAATGGTAAATACCCATAACTCCTTGCGCAATTTCCTTTTGATTAGCGAGGGTATTTCAATCATCATGATAACCGCAGCTGCGGCAAGAATCCCTGTGATTACCCACATGATGGTCTTACTCCTTTATTTTTTCCAAGAATGAATTGCCTACTGCACCGATCTGACGAATCTTGGTATCTACCTTCACATTTACGTCTAGATGCTGAAACTGCCGATCCCAGTCTTTCTTTAATTTTTTCCAAGCCTTCGGGTTGGAACGCCGAATAGCGTCCCCGAATCCAAAGATGTCCACCTTGTATTTTTTCTGCACGGTATCTATAACATCTTCAACCAGTTGTTTTACTCTTTTTTCTCCCGCCTTCTCCAGTTCAGCAATCGTCTTCGTCTTGGTTAAATCAATATGGCACTCTACATCATCAACATTCACTTCTCCGCGTATGCCGATGTCGATATGGGGTTTTCCACGCTTCATGCTTCCTTTGATCTTTGTTTTTGACCGAATCGTCTCTACGGCCAATTTACCTCCCTTAGAGCAGGGAATCACGGCGGCAGTACTTGACACCTTATCAAGGATATAGTTATATCCTTTGCTTTCATTTACGTCTAACCAACCGATCAGCTTGTCTTTTTTAAAGACACCTAACGTCGCGTATTGATGCCTTGCTGGTGAGTTGGACACTTCCACATTTTTTCGGGCTGCACCTTCTTGCGGATTACCATTGACGACGATTCCCGTTAATACTGGGTGCTTCCCTTCGCTTGTCATGTCCGAGATCAACGTATCCAAGGTGACAGAAGCTGTAGGTGCCCACTGTCTACTTGATGTTTCGAGTGAGTTAAAGAGCTTATTGGCAGGAATGGCCTCCAGTGTTGTCAAAACCTTCAGCACGTCTTCGGCAGTTGTACCCTTGGCCACGGTCACGTAAAAATCTGTTCGTGCCTCAGTGTCTCTGGTCAGGAAATCCAAAGATTTGCCGATTCCCTCTCTGGCCAAAGCCTCACCAAGCACAACAATACGGAGGTGAGCTATATATACTTTTCTGGGACTGACTGTCGTCATTTTACGAACGGCTTCGAAAACCGTATCTCCTACCGCGCTAAATACGGTAACCGGAGATACACCCCTGCTCTTTTGTGCAGTGATTTCACCCGGTACCACAACTTGTACGGTAACCTTGTATTTTTGCCCCTGTTTATCGATCCCCATTCCCAAAGTAATCGCAAGATCATTGAGTTCCCGACGATTCCAACAACCGGTCACAAATAAGAGCGTGCATAGAAGGAGCACAAGCGATAACTTTCTTAACATAAAATAATCCTCTCCAATCGGCCCTTTCAGGTTCGAGATTTGGGGCCTTGAGAAGGCTGCTCGCGAGTTATATTTCTCTGACTGATCAGCCGGGGCCGAGATAACAAGCTAAAACGCGGCATCCTAATGATCGTATCCTTTTGGTCCTTGAGGATGAATGGCGCCAGGGGAGCTGTATAAGGCACTCCGAAAGAGCGCAGGCTGCACAAATGAAGCACCAGCGCGATAAATCCGACAATAATCCCGAATAAACCGAAAGAGGCCGCCAGCAACATCATGGGAAAACGAATGAGCCGGACGGAAAGCGACATGTTGGGAGCCGGAAAAATAAAATTCGAAATCGCCGTAATCGAAATGACAATGACCATAACGGCGGATACGATTCCGGCATTCACTGCAGCCGTTCCGATCACCAGTGTTCCCAGGATGGATACAGCCTGTCCTACGGCCCGAGGCATTCTGATACTGGCTTCCCTTAGAATTTCAAAAGCCGTCTCCATCATCAGCGCTTCAATGATTGCAGGGAAAGGAACGCCTTCCCGCTGCGCCGCCAAGCTGATCAATAACGGCGTCGGCAGCATTTCCTGATGGAATGTGGAAACAGCGATATAGAGCGATGAACCGACCAGGGCAATAAAGAAGCTGAAAAAACGAAGCATGCGAAGCAAGCTGCTTGCCCCTGCAGGCTGGTAATAATCTTCTGCAGCCTGAAAAAATTGAATAAATAAAGCTGGAGCCGTTAAGACGAATGGCGTTCCATCCACCAGAATGGCTATACGACCTTCCAACAAGTCTGCAGCGACGACGTCCGGTCGCTCGGTATTGTATATCATGGGGAACGGAGAGTAAGGTTCATCCTCAATCAATTCCTCAATATAGCCGCTTTCCAGAATCCCGTCGATATCAATCCGATCCAGCCGTTTACGCACTTCATCCACGACTTTGTCATTCGCAATGCCATGGATATACATGATGCCTACGTCGGTTTTGGTGACTCGCCCGATGGTTCTGGTCTCCAACCAGAGATTCCGGTCTTTGATTTTCCGTCGAATGAGCGCGGTATTGGTCCGAATGGATTCCGTAAAGCTTTCTCGCGGACCACGAACGATCGTCTCCGTCGATGGCTCGGTCACGCTTCGTTGATTCCATTCCCTGATGGCAACGGCAAAACCTTGCGTTTGTCCCTCGAATAACAGAATGGCATCGCCAGATAGCAATGACGTATAAAACGTTTCAAAATTCGTTACTTCCGTGATCCCGTTCACCGTAATGGCACGTTCTTTCAGGACATTCAGCAGATCCTTCTCGAAAGAGACCATATTGTCCAATTCGGCGTCTTTCATATCCAATAACAGAGATTCCATAATAAAATCTGCAAGAGCTTTAGTGCCTGTTAGGCCGTCTGTATAGAAGATCGCTGCTTTAAAATCACCTTTTTTGCCAATCCCTATTTCTCTGATCATAATGTCAGTACTATTTCCTAACTCTTGTTTGACCTGATCTATATTTTGTTGGAGATTAGCCGAAATGGATTCCGCGGTATCCGCCGGGGCTTTCGAAGACGGGGAGGTTTCTTGTCCTTCTCCAAAATTCTCATTTGTATGCTCCATATGCAATCCCTCGATTTATCCGCTATCTATGGAACAATTGTTGCCTAATTGATGCCATTATATTCCGGACATGCGGTCGTAAAGTATAAGTACGAACGGAGAAGCTGTTCACTACAAAGAGGAGCCAATGAAATGAAAGTTTACTGAAAGTAGGCAGCTGCGCAGCAAAAAGAAGCGAGGGTTTATGGAAAACGGACCACGAACCTCGCTCTTTTTTGGCTGAATTTATAGCCCGAGCATCCGCACGGACTTTTCTTTCGAATTTCTGCCCTCGATTGTTAATATTCGTTTACACGAGCGGACCTGCCTCATCCACCCATACCGTAAGTTCCTGAAATGATTTCCGTTTTCCTTCCGCAGCCACGTTTTCCGCCGGTACACCCAAATAGATAAAACCCAATACCTTATCCGTAGAGCGGAGACCAAAATGCTTTATTCGATGTCGTAAAATGAGCGCTTATGTCCTACGGTTTCCTGCTTCCAAAGCGGAACTGGTACACGTCCGTCCCGCTTATGCCTTCCGCCATGCAAACCAGGACAGGCTCGTCTTTTTTCCACTGCAGTATACGTACATAACCGGGATCGCTGTACACGGTCGTTTCATCCACAAGCCGATTCCCCTCCATTCTGGCGGCCATAAGCTTGTATTGGCCATCCGCGGTGCGCATGGAGTAAGCCACTCCATCCTCATTGGGAGTTGCAGCAATGTTTTGGAAGGAGCCCTGTTTGACCGGCCGAAGTCCTTGCTGCTCATCCACCTTAAATAAACCTTCCTGTCCGTTTATTTGGCCGGAGACGAGAAGCGACCCGCCGCCAAGCACGGAGAGGTCGTGCACTTCCCCTTCTGCAAGTTTGCTGACGACGCCGGAGGCGGGGACGATCGACAGAAGCACGCCCTGAGTCGGCTGATCGATCGAAGGCAGCGAAACGTAGATACGGCTTTGGTCCGGGGAGGCGACCCATTTCACCATGCTCAAATCATTTTTGGGGATGGTCATGCCGGATGAGTTCAGGCTGGCAACGGTACGGGTTTGGCCGGTATTCAAATCCCGCAACAAAATGTCCAAACCCAGCAGTTCCAAGCTGTGCCGGTCATCCGGCATGGCGATGAGGAGCGACCAATCCTGCCAGGACCGGATGACCTTTTTCTGAACGATATCGTAATATACGATTTGCGGAGCATCACTAGCCGAATACGTGGTGTATACCGCTTTTGTTCCGTCCGCTGAGGCGACAGCGTTCTGCACAGGCTCATTTGGTTGATAGACCTCCGGTCTGCCTGTTGTCAAATCGATGAAGTGTAGGCCCGTCCCGTCAGCGGACCGGTTATCTTTTAACCAGTAAAGCAGCGCATTGTTTGACAGCAGCCGAGCCTGTTTAACGGGCTCTGAAATCTGCTGTTTGACCACGCTTTCCACGCGAAATCCGGCAAGTTTGGATTCCGCGAACAAAGCCGGATCCATAACGACGGTCTTTTCCCTATTCAGCGAATGAGTGTACAGCTCGATCATGCCAAGAAAGGCTGCCGTGACAAGCCCCATGAGCGCTGCAAGCCAAACGATGCGGGGAAAGGGATAACGCCGCTTCTTTTCCAACGCCGACATGCTCATCCCTCCCCTATTTCAATGATGACTTGCGTACCAGCATTCAGCGTGCTTGCAAGCCTCACCGACCCGCCGTGTTTTTCAGCGATGGCCTTGACAAGGGACAGACCGAGCCCGGCGCTGCCCCGCTCTGCTTCTTGAGGCTCGCCTGACACCCGATAAAAAGGTTCGAAAACATGTTCGATATGCTCCTCCGCTATCCCCTTGCCTTGATCAGATACGCGAATCGTCACCTTGCCCGTATCCGCCCTCTTCAGCGAAACCGTCACTGTCGATTCAACGCCCCCGTACTTGACCGCGTTATCGACGACATTGATCAGCATCTCCCGCAGCTTTTCCCGGTCTCCCCGAAAATCAAAATCCGCACCGGTTTCGCACCGGATATCGATCTTGTATTTTCTCGCCTTCACGGTCATATCTGTGCACACGTCCCTGACCAATACAGGCAAATTCACTTCTTCATACCGGTAATCCGTTTGTCTGGAGACAGCGGTGGACACTTCCAGAATTTGAACCACCTTATCATTCAGCCTGCGGCTTTCATCCATAATATACTTCATCCCTTTATCGAAAAAAGGCTTATCCCGAAAACCGTTCTCCATCATCGTCTGCGCATATCCGCTAATGATTGTCAGCGGCGTTTTGAGCTCATGGGTTACGTTGTCAAAAAACGTTTTGCTCATTTTCTGCGTTTTCAAAAGCGTATCCCGCTCCCTTTTGATCACGCCCATCTGCTCTTCAATTTTTTCGGCCATCCGGTGAAACGCCCTCGCCAAATCGCCGATTTCATCTGTTCTGTGATTCAGTCGCAGCGGTTCATAACGCCCGTTCGAAAAATCCTTCAAGCTTCTCGACAGTCTGCCGATCGGACCGGTCAGGCGGCTGGACAAAAATACGGCAGTGATGAAGACCAGGGCAAAAATTGCCACCGCAATCCATTTCACCGCAAAAAGAAAGCGGCTTGTAAAATCATGCAAAGCCGCATTATCTTTAACGACGCGAATCACTCCGATTAATGACCCATTCGCCAGAACCGGACTGGATAAGCTGATGGTGGAATCAGTCCCGGACTGGCTGACGGCATACGAGATTCTCCCCTGCAGCGCGCCCGGAAAATCCGATGTGTCCGGTACCGGACCATTCAAATCTGACAAGCTTTTCCCCTTCGAATCATAGATCGAAACGGTGCTGCCGACGGCTGAGCCGAGCTCTTTGACGAGTCCGTCCGCTTCCGCATGGAAAGAGTCTGCGCTTAGGACCATGTTTCGGGTCAGGAAATATTGTTTCAAATAAAGGTCTACCGTTTTTTTTGTCTGCACCATATCCCGGTCGATGAGGCGCGAAACGTTCTGCTCGGTAATTTTGACGGATACTAGCAGGAGGGACAGGAGCCCGATAAAAATGACCAAGGTGAATGAGAGTAGAATTTTGTACCTTATGGTAAGCCTCATGCGTCCGATTAGGTTCATGGCATCCGGTAGCCAACGCCGAAGACGGTATCGATGATGGCTGCATCGAGCTTTTTGCGGAGCCGCTGCACATGAATGTCCACCGTTCTTGTATCGCCTGCGAACTCGTAACCCCACACCTGATCGAGCAATTGGGATCTCGTAAACACAATGCCTCTATGCTCCGCCAAAAACAGCAGCAAATCGAATTCCATGTTCTTCAGCACGACTTTCTCTCCTTCCTTTTTCACTTCGCGCTGCCTCTTGCCGATTTCGATCGAATCATAAATACGGATCTTACCTTCGCCGTCCAAGTCCGATTGCTCCATCACCTGCTCGATCCGCCGGAAAATAGCCTTAATCCGCACGATTACTTCCCGGATATCAAATGGTTTGGTGACGTAATCATCCGCCCCCAGCTCCATCCCCAGCAGCTTGTCCACAATGTCGGATTTGGCGGTCAACATGATGATCGGAATATTCCAATTCTCTGTCGACGCAATCCGGCAAATATCGAAGCCGCTCATATCCGGCAGCATCAGATCCAGCAATATCAAGTCCGGACGATTCGCGCGGATGAGCTCCAGAGCCTCTTCCCCTTTTCCCGTACTGGCAACGACATACCCTTCTTTCTCCAGATTATATGCAAGCAGCTCCGCAATCGGAGCTTCGTCTTCCACAATGAATACTTTCTGCTTCCTCATGATCCATCCTCCGCCCTCGCAATTGAAGTTCCCTGCCTATCTTAGCACGTCTCCCTGGGCGGAAATCAATTGATCTGCCTGCGTCCACCGAGATTTTACATTTTGGATACAAGTCGGCAGTATTCCGGATACATCGACAGAAAACGCGGAAACATCCTTCCTTTACACTTCCGTTATGACCAGCGAGGGATCATGATTCCCCGACTATCCTTAAAAGGAGATTGAACACATTGAAAAAAGCAATTCTGATTTTTTCCGCTGCGGCATGCCTTCTAAGTGCCTGCGACAAACCTGCGGATACGGCTGTCGTGAAACAAAACGTACAGAAGGAAAAGCAAAGCAGTGCGGGTAGCAGCGAAGCATCCCTTCAGAACAGTGGGGAAATCACCACCTCCACTCCGAGCGAAAGCGGAAGTAGCGACTTGAGTAATACGGACAAGGGGACAAGCCCTTCAGGGAAAGATGGAATCGGCGATATCCAAACCGTCGCCAATCCCGCCTCCACAGACGTGCTCGTAAACAAGCAGCATAAGCTGCCGGAGAACTATGCGCCGGACGACCTCGTATATCCGAACGTACGCTTTACCTTTAAAGAGAAGATCGAAAAGCGCATGATGCGGAAAGAGGCTGCGCAGGCTCTCGAAAAATTGTTCAAAGCTGCGGACAAGGACGGCCTGCCGCTCGCAGGAGTATCCGCTTACCGTTCCCACAAAAGACAAAAAGCGGTGTTTGAAGCATACGTCCAAAAGGACGGCGAAGAAAAAGCGCGTACTTATAGTGCTTATCCAGGCACCAGCGAGCATGAAACCGGCCTCGCCATCGACGTGACCAAATCGGACGGCAGCTGCGCCGCAACGGGTTGTTTCGCCGGCACGCCGGAAGCGGAATGGCTTGCGGAGCATGCGCATGAATTTGGCTTTATCATTCGATACCCGAAAGGAAAAGAAAACATTACGGGCTACACTTACGAGCCGTGGCATCTTCGTTACGTGGGTCAGCCTGCGGCCGATGACATGTTCAAAAATGATCTTACGTTTGAGGAATATGCAGATCAGGCACGTGTCGCATCCGGTTCCTAAGCTAATCACTGTCGGTTCATGATTGCTGGCCGCAATTTATCCAAAAATACACCATCATCTCTCTTATACAGGAGATGATGGTGTTTTTGACAGGCGCTTGTTGTTTTGTACTCCTAAACCGGCAATTGTCCGCCCACAAACCGCTTAATTTCCGTACTCTACTTTTAGTTTATAGCTCTCGGGCGCTACTATCTCGATTTCGACCTGCGACGGCGCAGCAATGGTAAGCAGGAGCTGATCCTTCCCTTCGACCCGCCAGGAAACATCGATACGCCCGCCATCCGGCAAAGGTACGGAACCTGACGCCCGCTTCAGGCCACATGGCTGAGGGGCAACCTTTACCTTGGACCAACCCGGGCTCGCGCCCTGAACGCCCAGAATATGCGCTCCGAGGAAATAGGCGGGGCCAGCGGACCAGGCATGGCAATGGCTCCGGGTCAGTATTCTCGGATCTTTGAAATATCCGCTCCATGGGTACATCTCCCAACACGCCGTGGCGCCGTTTTCGATCATAATGCCATAGCTCTCGCGCATATCGTTGACCATGACATCCAGCCGTCCCATCCGGGCTAACGCTTCGTAATAAAAGAAGGACATAAACGGGCTGCCGATCTTCACGAAAGATTGCGGCGGATCGAGAATATAGGACTTGAGCTTCTCTAACCGCTCCCCCTCCGCCACATCGCATAAATGAGCCGCAACTTGCGTCTGGGCGCTAAGCGTTTCGGAGAAGCTGCCGTCACGACGGATACAATCGGCATACGCCTGCCTCGACTCATCCCAAAGATGCGCATTGATCGAGGTTTTCAGCTTTGCGGCTTCTTCACGAAAACGCTCGGAGCTCTCCTGATCACCGGCAATGGTTCCGATCTCGGCTGCATGATTGAGCGTTCTGTACAAAAACATATTCTGTGGGGCGACCACGCCTTCATTCGGCTGCTCAAATGGAGCCCAGTCCAGCAGGTTCCAGCCGTCAAACGCAAACAGTCCCTTATCGTCAATATGTTTCAAATATTGTTCCATCGTCCGTTTCACGTGAGGCCAAATCTCCTTCAGAAACGAATCGCGCCCGGCATATTGATAATATTCAAGGCATGCCGTCACCCAAAAAAAGGTCCAATTCGGGATGACGCTGTTCCAGCCGCTTGGCACCTGGTCAGCGTACAGCGGCGTTTGGAAATCGGAGCCCGGCACAAGCTTCAGGCAGCGTTCGACGATTTCTTTTGCGCCAAATGCATAATAACCGACCAGCGCTTCATTTCGGGCATCGCCGACCCAATAGGCCTGTTCGTAAGCCGGACAATCAACGAACGTATCCTCCATGCACAGCCGGGTCGTATCCCGGCTGATTCTCCATATTTCATTGAGCATCGCGTCACTGCTGCGGAAACTGCCGATATTCGCCACCGGGAAGTTGCTCTGAATCATCTTCACCTCGAACAGCCGGACGGGCCGGGAGGCGCCTCGGGCGGTCAATGCCAAATAGCGCAGCCCGCGCCGGATCAACGAGGTATAGACCTGCCTCCCCTCTCGGCAGCGATAGCGGAGCGTATTATCCAACTGGTAAGTGTGCTGCCGCCATCCATCCTTCATAAACTCGAAGCCATACAGGTCTATCACGGTCCCGCTTGCGGCGTCCAGCTCAAAAGAGATATATCCCGACAACTCCCTTCCGAAATCAATGACAATTTCGGTATCCATGCCCTGCAGCACGGGCAGGACGGCCGCATCCGGACCTGCAGTCACGGCATGCTGCAAAGACGCAGGCATCTGCTGCACTGTTTCGGCCTTTTTCCATACGCAAGCCGCGAAGACATCATTGCGATTGATGAATGGAGCATCAACAGAACGTATCCAAGCTTCGAACGGCTGCAGGCCGGAAGCGGATGCAGCGTGTCGAATCGCTTGATAGGCCGGATGTTCGCGGTTCAAGGGTCTCGTCGGCTGGTGATCAATGATCGCCACCGCATCAAATGGGCCGACAAGGCTGAACTCGGGCGGATAAGGTTGCGCTGCCGATCCCGCAGCCTCGACCGCACTCGCCTCCGACTCCTCCCCCGACGATACTCCGGTCGCCAATGCCTTGGCCTCAGTCACATCTATGGCTTGCAGCTGGAAAGGAACCTCGCAGTCAAAGCCGATATGGAAACCATGCCCGTGGCTCACGCCGGTCACGTCCAGCAGGAGGAAATGTTCTCCCGCTTCCAAGAATACGTTCAGATAACGCTCGGGCTCTTCACCGGTATAGTCCTCTGATTCGTATTGGTGCCCGTCGATGCGAATAACAGGAGCGATGCGCCCCGAATCGGGAATGCCGATCGTAAAAGGGGCCGACTCCTCCAGCATCATCCTTGTCGCCAAATATCCGCAGAATGCGATATTATTGGCATGATAGCCGCTGTCCGGCGACATCATGCCGTACAAATCGATAACCGCACTCCAGGCAGGAGGCTTCACGCCGTGCAAACTCTCCACCCTTGACGGATAGACAGGTTCCTCCGTCAGGTAAGGAATGTCCCTAGGAACCAGCTCCGTCCATGGCTTCACACCAACGGGCCCGATAACCGAAGCTTGCTCCCAGCCGCTGTCGTCATATGCGGCGGTGACCCATCGGCCGTCCCATTTCCCGGCATCCATGATTTCCGTAAAAGCTATCTGACAGGAAATGCGCGAGGAATTCGGGTCATGTCCTTGGTGGATGGCTGTTTTCCAAGAGGCATCCGAGACGATGCTCCAATCGATAGGATTTGAACCGCCAGAGGCAAAACCTGAATCTGCATTTTGCATATCCAGCTGAACCAAAAGCCCCCCACGGCCTCGTATGTATTGAAATGTAGAGATGCCGTAATGCATGACCAGCACCGCAATGACCGTTTCTTTTCCCGCTTCCAGCAGATGGCTGATCTCATATTCGTCATAGGCCCAAGCGGATGGCCACGAGCGGACAGGCCCCCGTCCAAGCAGCTTGCCGTCGATGTACAGCACATACCGGGAATCGGCGCTAATTCGTAATTTGGCGGAACGAACGGAACTCCCCGAAGTGAAAACGCGGCGGAAACAGCGCCATTCATTCCGGGGGCTCGGCTCGCCGGATCCCCAAATCCAGGAAGCCTTCCATTCCGGGAGTACGGATTGATTCATGATATAAATCCCCTCTCCAATTTCCTTTAAATGATAGATGCTCTTTGAATAACTCTATTATTCATCAGCACCATTCATGAGTGAAGGGTAATTCTAACTAACTCTGAAACAGATTCAGGTTCCAACTGAAGTATTTAAATAAAGGGAATCGCGGAGTTATAATCAGAATGAGATAGGTTTACGATTTGTGGCGAGGACAAGTTTTTCCAATGCGTATAAAAAAGAACGCCTCTTCTCCCATTGGAGTAAGATGCGTTCTTTGCATTATGGAGTATCTAATATTCCCGGCATTTCTATGGTCCCTATGGGAATACCTGGCCCCCACTCTTCCAGGCTATTCCTTTTCTAGTTATTTCGCCTTCAATACCCGCATCGCGTTTAGTACCGCAATAAGCGTGACCCCAACATCCGAGAACACCGCTTCCCACATTGTCGCAATCCCAAATGCGCCCAAGAGGAGGAAGATTGCTTTAACCCCCAGCGCAAAAACAATGTTCTGCCATACAATCGAGCGCGTGCGCTTTGCGATATGAATCGCCGTTCCGATCTTGGAAGGCTCATCCGTCATAATGACCACGTCCGCCGCTTCGATGGCGGCATCCGAGCCCAGACCGCCCATCGCCACGCCGACATCAGCTCTGGCGAGTACCGGCGTATCGTTGATGCCGTCGCCCACAAATACGATTTTTTCTTTTGCGGATTTCTTGCTGTCCAGCTTCTCGATCTCTTCCACTTTATGCTGCGGCAGCAGTTCGGCATGAACCTCATCCAATCCCAGCGAGCGGCCAACCGCTTCGCCAACCGCCTTGGAATCCCCTGTCAGCATAACGGTTTTCTTGCCCATCTGCTTCAGCGTGCGGATCGCTTCCGCCGCATCTTCCTTCACTTCATCCGAAATGGTAATGTATCCGGCATACCGGCCATCCACGCTGATATGCACCGTTGTTCCGGCAAGTTCCGGCTGTTTGAAAACTATAGATTCCTTATCCATGAGTTTGGTATTTCCGGCCAACACGGCTTTGCCGTCTACTTGCACCTGAATGCCATGTCCGGAGATTTCGTTATAGCTTTCTATCCGTCCTTCATCCAACTCCCTGCCATAAGCCGTACGGATGGATTCGGCAATGGGATGCGTCGAATGAAATTCGGCGTAAGCTGCAATCTCCAGCAGCTGTTCCTTATTCATTCCCTCCAAGGTTGGACGGATATCCGTTACCTTAAAAGCGCCTTTGGTTAATGTGCCGGTTTTGTCGAAAACAACATATTTGACATCATTTAACGCTTCGAGATAGTTGCTTCCTTTGATCAGGATGCCCGCTTTGGAAGCCGCTCCGATCCCGCCGAAGAAACCAAGCGGAATGGAAACGACCAGCGCGCAAGGACAAGAGATAACCAGGAATATAAGTGCTCTGTATATCCAATCCGAAAAGGCTGCTCCGCTGATTACAAGCGGCGGCACAAGCGCAAGGAGAACGGCCACGATCACCACGACCGGCGTATAGTATCTGGCGAATTTCGTAATAAAATTTTCGGTCGGAGCTTTCTTGCTGCTCGCATTTTGGACCAAATCCAAAATTTTCGAAACCGTCGATTCTCCGAAACCTTTGGTTACTTTAATGGTCAAAACGCCGTTTTTGTTGATAAATCCGCTTAATACATCGTGTCCTGTTTCAATTTCGCGGGGAACGGATTCGCCGGTCAAAGCCGATGTGTCCACCATCGAACTTCCTTCGACTACCACACCGTCGAGCGGTACCTTTTCTCCCGGTTTGACGACGATATAATCGCCGACCTGCACTTCTTCCGGAGCCACGCGTTTCGTATCGCTGCCCACTTTCAGGTTGGCAAAGTCCGGACGCAAGTCCATCATAGCGCTGATGGATTTGCGGGAACGGTTGACGGCAATTCCCTGGAACATCTCGCCGAGCTGGTAGAACAGCATAACCGCAACGCCTTCCGGATACTGGCCGACGCCAAATGCGCCTATGGTTGCGACCGACATCAGGAAATATTCATCGAATACCTGACCCCGGATGATATTTTTGACGGCTTGAAGCACGATATCCGCGCCGGCAACCAAATATGCCGCAAGGAAGATCGCAAGCTCCACATACGGGCCGGCATCGATAAGCAATCCAGCTGCGGTCAAAGCTGCGCCAACAACTAAACGGATCGCCATCTTTTTCGTTCCGCCGCTACCATGATCATGAGCATGAGAATGTCCTTCCGCTCCATGGTCATGTCCGTGTGCATGGCCGTGTTCGTGACCATGATCATGACCGTGTTGATGGTCATGGTGACCGCCTTGTTTCTTATGCCCTGCAGATGGGTGGTCCATCACTGTAATATGCGGCTCAAGCTTTTTGATTTTCTTTTTCACATCGTAAAGCAGTGCTTCATTTTCCTCATCCGTTTCATAGATTAACGTCTGCTTGACGAAATTGACGGAGCAGGAACGAATTCCATCCATTTTCTTGACGTTGTCTTCAATTTTCATTGCACAATTGGCGCAATCCAAGCCGTCCAACACGAGTTCGCGTTTCACTCTTCCGGTTGCCTCAGCCATCTTAAACAGCCTCCGATCTAAACTGCGATATAATATGAGCATATGTTCATATGTGACTTGTTAAGCATATTATATTCACTTTACCGGGAAGATGTCAATGCACTCTCTCCTAAAATTAGTATCATCGGCAAAAAAAACCGCGTTTATACGCGGTTCATGCAGAATTATGTACATTGGGATTCTTTTTTCTCAAGGATTACTTTCATGATCAAAGCCATAATGGCCATGAACAGCAAGATAAGCTGCATCCCGCCAAGTCCCAGCCATAACGCTTCTACCGATTCGTCCACAAGCGATACGGCAAACAAGCCGATCGCTGACCACATCACGGTGCAAACCAGAAGATAACTGCTGAAGATCCGCTCCCGATGCCGGAATTGATAGACAACGACGGCTGCTGCAACAATGGCGGTACCGACTGCGGGATACCCCCCGTCGTCCAGAAAAATTCGCAGCAGATCCCAAATGCCATACGCGGAAATTAGCCAGGTCAGTCCCGTATTGGCGTAAACCGTCCAAGGCTTATGCTGTTTCACGCACTTGTAAGCAATGATCAGGACGGCCGCCAAAGCAGCCAGCAGAATTCCCGATGTCCCGCCTGTATAATAAAGCAAAGATTTCGGCGAATGCATCATTGCCTTCGCGTTAAAAACGAACGGACTGAGTCTCCATATCAAAATGCCGATCAAAAGCGCAACCATAAGATCGTCCAATACTGCCTTTCGAAGCCGGGTATCCAAATGTCTTGTCCGGAAAAGAATGACCAGATATCCGGTGGACGCAGCAATGATTGCCATAATCAATGAGTACTTTAGCATGATCGGACCGATCATAATCACCTGCAATATGTACGGCTCCTTCCTTTCATTGATTGTAACGGTTCCAGGCTGGTATACCGCAAGGCCCTTCAGTTCCCCCGCCTTATAGCAAGAAAGAACCCGGCAAAGCTAGGCCTGGTTCTTTCAGTAATGCAACTTCTCGACCATCAAGTCGTTAAAAAATCAGCAACCGACCGAGCGGCAGCAGCAGCCGCAATTCCAAGGAGCTTTGACGTTGCTTGGAGCATATATCCTCAAGAAACCATACCTCTTCAGCATACGTGCCGCCTTTTTGGTCTTGCGGACGTTTTCTGCCAAAATGACCACAGGCGCTTCGGATGTAAGCTGCGACTCATGAACATAGGGCAGTCTGCCTATGGAAATATTGATCGAACCCGGAACATGATGCTTTATATAATCTACCTGATCCCTTACATCAAGCAATTGCATTCCATGCCGATCCTTTTCATATGAATATAGATCTTCATTGCTAATAAAGGTCAGACCTTGAACCGGGGTCAGTTCCCGAACAACCCATACAACAGCCGTTGCGGCAGCAAACAATGCAAACAATATCCACAGTATCAATTTCGTTCCTCCTTGAACCGTGTCTTGTTTAACGACGTAATTACATACCCAGAGGGGTATAAGAACATTATAGAAGCGCTCATTCTAAAAATCAACAAAAATTATTCATCACCCTTGTGAGATCGAATCGGCAATCCGCAGCTGCTGATTGGCAAACTCCCGATACATGGCATGGTTTTCAACCATTTCATGATGCGTGCCTCTTCCCGTTATATGCCCTTTTTCAATAAACAGGATCTGGTCGGCATCCACGACAGTAGACAAACGATGGGCTATAACCAGCGTTGTGCGCCCTTTCATCAGATTTTGCAGCGCCTTCTGCACAAAAACCTCCGACTGGCTGTCCAGACTTGAAGTCGCTTCATCCAACATCAGAATTTGCGGGTTCCGGAGAAGCGCACGGGCAATGGAAATCCGTTGCCGCTGACCTCCCGATAATTTGATCCCGCGTTCTCCAACTTCGGTCTGATAACCCTCAGGCAATTCATCGATAAATATGTCGGCATACGCCATATGGGCAGCATGTTTGAGTTCTTCCTCGCTTACTTCGCGGTCCATGCCGTAACATATGTTATCCCGGATTGTCCCTGCCACGATCGGACTTTCCTGCGGGACGTATCCGATTTGCTTGCGCCATGACTGGAGTGAATATTCGCTGACATCCTCTCCTCCGACCCGGATGACCCCGCTGTCAGGAAGATAAAAACGTTCCAGGACGGAAAACAGTGTGGTTTTGCCACCCCCGCTCGGTCCGACAACAGCCGTCACTTTCCCCGGTTTCAGCGTAAAACTGATGTCATGCAGAACGGTATCGCCTTTTTCATATGAAAAATGAACATGCTCAAGCTCGATGGTTTGAATGGGACCGGACAGCGTTTTGCCTTCCGATACGTTTTCCTGTCTATCTTCCAGTATATTGACAATACGTTCCGTAGCCCCCACCGATTTTTGCAGTTGTGTAAAAAACATCGTAATCTGGTTCATCGGCATGATAATCTGTACCAGATATAAAATAAATGCCACCAAATCACCTGCGGACAGCGCCCCGCTTGATACTCGCAAGCCACCGTACCCGATAATAAGCACCATGAGACCCATCATTACAAAAGAAATAATCGGACCGATAAAAGCCTGGATTTTGCCCTCACGTATGCCGAGCCTCAACAATCCCTGAATCGCCTTTTGACCGACTTCCGTTTCCCGGTCTTCCGCATTGGAGGCTTTTACAAGCCGAATCTCGGAGAGGACCTGATTCAGGATCGTCGTAAAATCGGCGGTCTCATCCTGCAGACGGCGCGAGATGTGAAGCATAACCCGGCCGAGCGGAACCAAAACCGCAGCCGTAACGGGAATTGCCGCAAGGATAATCAGCGTCATTTTCCAATCGAGAAGCAGCAAAATGACGATTGCCCCCACCATCGAAATCACGCCGTTAAAAAATCCCGTGACATGCTCGGACACAAGTCCCTTCAGCACCGCAGTGTCATTTGTCATCCGGCTAATCGTATCGCCTGTCCGGTGATTGTCGTAGTATGGAATGGGCAGCTTCAGCAGCTTTTTCCAGAGACGGTCGCGCAGCTTGGCAACCACCTCTTGTCCCAACCTGTTCAGCAAATAAATCGATACCCCGCCGGAAATGGCGGAAACCACGAAGCTTACCACAAGCAAAACAATTTGAACGGGTTTGATGTCGTTCACCGTAAAACTGTCCACCAGCCCTTTGGTAAACAAAGGCACCACAAGACTCACCAAAGTGGAGAAAATGCTTAAAACCGCCGCCACAGAAAGCATCCAGGCGGATGGCTTGGTTTGGCGGACCAGGTGGACAAACGCTTTCCAGTTCCCTTTTTGATAACCTTCTTTCATTTTATGATTTCTCCTATCCATGTATAATAATGTTAACATCCTTTTCTTAACTAATTATACATTCACTAATGTATGAAGTCATATCTTGGAGGTGAGCGTGCACATGAAAGAGAATTGGGAACGGCCGGCTGCTCCGGCGCCAATGAACCAGACCCAGGCTTCCGCACTGGTCTCGGACTTATTTCCCGGAAAACAGGTCTTGCAGGTTGAACGAATTGGAACAGGCCTCAGCAACTCCAACTACGTCATCAGGTTTTCAGGCATGTCAGTTCCATACATACTAAGAGTATATCGGGAAGGGGCATGGATTGCCGAAAAAGAACAGGCTATTCATCAGCTTGTAATGAATTCGGCGCCCGTTCCGCAGATTTTATATATGGATGCGAGCTGCACACGGTTAAGCCAACCTTATGCCGTACTGGAATGGATGCCGGGAAAACTGCTGCGGGATGTACTCCAAAACGGTGATGCCGATGAAATTTCCCGATGCGCCGCTTCCGCCGGGGCAGCGTTGGCCCAAATCCACAGCCATCAGTTCGAAGAACCGGGGTTCTTTGGCAGCGAACTGAATATCGCCCAACGCATCAAGATGGATGCGGACACATTTACGGCTTTTATCGACGACAGCCTCGAGCAGCAAAACGCCGGCCAATATCTTGGGAGCGGCATTGCACGCCGATTGCAAGAATGCTGCGCAAAACTCGCCCCCTACTTGGATGAGCAAGCCGGTAAACCGGTGCTGGTTCATTCCGATTACAACGGTCTCAATATCCTGTTCAAAGACGGCGCCGTATCGGCCGTTCTCGATTGGGAGTTCGCGTATTCAGGCAGCCGGCTCTGCGATATTGGAAATATGTTGCGATACGAAAAACCGGACTCTATATTCGAACAAGCCTTTATAAAGGGCTATGTAGAAGCTGGAGGGCAGCTCCCCTTCAACTGGCGTATGCTTGCCAGACTGGAGGATCTCGTTGCTCTCTGCGATTTGTTGAACCGATCGACACCGGCCATGCCGAACCGCATTTCGGATTTGAAGTCGTTGATTGCAAACAGCATTGAGGAACTCAGTCTATGCATGGGCTAACGAAACACATAATCGTTATTCGAGCAAAAAAGAGCTTCTAAAACTTTATATGAAAATATGCTTTTGCTGTTTTTGAGACAAAAACCATAACATTTTCATTGTTGGTGTTGACCGTGAGGTTATGTGAGTTTCTAACGGACACCACAGCCGCTAAGAGGTCAAAAACAGCCTTTTTTAAATTTTAACGGACACCACGACGCTTAATTGCTCCAAAACACCACCACAAAGGGACTTTTTGATTAAATAGCGGCGTCTGTGTCCGTTAGAATTCAAAACGGTCGAAATCATCCTCGATAGCGTCCGCTGTGTCCGTTAGAATTCTGCGCAGGTCAGCATCGTGTCATTTTGCGGCTCTGGCTCTGTACTTCTCAGAATTTCACTGAAGATTTGGAATGAGGTGCTGCCCCAAATGTAAGGTTCAATTGGTCTTGAAAACAGCCGACCTCATAGACTGCGAACTCCAATTAATTGCAAAAGTGCAGTTTTTGGAGCTCGAATTGCAAAAAAATATCAAATGGTTGCGATAGTGCATTTATTTTCTCGTTCGAAGGATAAATGTAAATATAACAACGTAAAAAGATGCACTTTTGCAGGCTTTCTCCTGAAATTGGGCTAATACGATTGAAAAACCTGCACTTTTGCAACAATCTCGAATTTTCCCTTTACATCACATCGCAGTACATCAAAGCAAATCGCAACTGGCGAGTATAATCAAAAAAGTCTATCCAAGAAGGGAATTACGGATGAGCCAGTCCCAAATTTAGAACAACAAAGCCTTCAAAACCACCGCAGCAGCGGGTTTGAAGGCTTCTTTATTGTTTGAAATCCTGCCTGTGGCGGGGCTTAAAAAGCATAAACGACTTTTAGGACAGCCCCTTCTCAGGCAATCTAGGACGCGGATTCTACCTGCGTCTTTTTGGTTCAAGCTCATCCATGAGGACCGATTCCGGCAGCTTGATCCCGCGGATTCTACCCGCGTCTTTTTAGTTCAAGCAAACTTGCACCCTTATTTTCTTTAAAAATTCTAAATGTTCTATGGAATATCATTTTTCTATAAGTCCTATTGAAAATCATTTTTCAGCTGACGTTCCTGCTTCCCCTCAGATTTATAATGCTCAGGAATTTTACCATACGTGCCTAACCGCCAAATCCATTCCAGAGGTCCCATAGCAAAACGTTTCAACCACATGGTGCTGATCACCATTTGGAGCAGCAGAATCTCTGCGGCAATCATGGCCAAGATCAAATAATAAGCACGCCCGCTCAGGCCCAGCACTGCATCCAATGTTAAAATGATGACGGTCTGCATAATGTAATTGGTCAGCGCCATGCGTCCGAGCCGATTCAGCGGCATCAGCCACTTTCTCATGAACGGATACTGCAAAAGCAGCGTAAGCGACGTGACGTAAAATACATCTTCCGCAATGGCCCCCGCCGCCATCCCAACATCGAGCATCCCGGTTCGATCAATAATGGCATACTGCGCCCATAAGCCGAACGGGATGAGGACCAGCGAAACCACCTGCGCAATGATCCAGCGCTTCTTATATTGGCCCACCTGCTCAAATATGCGGCTTTGGCCCGCCCACAGGCCCAGTACAAACATGCTGAGACTCATGCCGAGAGCTCCAAAACTTTGGCCCAAAACCAAGATCACGATTCCCAGAAACAGATTGACTGCAGGTTTCAAATTATACAACGGCAGCAGCAGGAAGCCCAAAATCGAATACAGCATCAACGCTTCTCCAGGCTGGAACTTGCTATGGATAAACCCGAATACGAGCAGAATCAGCAGCCTTCGCACAAACAAGAGATAGGCTTTATCCCCTCTCGCTTTGGCGCGGGAAATAAACAAGTAAAAACCTATACCGAATAAAAAGCTGAATATCGTATAAAAACGGCCGTATATCCCATAATCAATTAGTTTTAATACGCCAACCTCAAGCTGGCTCCAAAATCCATAATCCTGCGGCATATGCTCATAAGGAATCATCTGAAAGATGTTGATGAAGATAATCCCGACAAGCGCAAATCCGCGCAAATAATCCAGGACGTCAATTCGTTTCATGGTGAATCCGTTCATCACCTTTCTAAACCATCACCCTTTTCAGTTTTTGAATATATCTGGTGCTGACCAGCAGGAAATACAGCGTCTGGGCTGCAAGAAATGCCGCCGAAGCGATTAGGACAGGCTGATTGACGTCATCCAAACCAAATCCTTCCCGCACCCGGTTTAACACCACAAGTGTCTGGATTGCCGAGACGATTATCGGCGTAAAAAACAATACCGCAATTTGAATCGCCGATGATTTGCCCATTTCGCCCGGCTGCAGGCCGATTTTGGACATGGCGGTGTACATCTCTTGATCCTGCCGGAGTTCGGAATGAAGTTTGAAGTAGAGGAAGCTGGCCGAACAGACCGATAGCAAGGAAGCGATAAACACGCCGACGAAGCTCATCATCGCTACCCCTTGTTCTTGCATGGCATACCTTCCCCCGCGGCTATCCAGAAGATTGGCCGAGTGTTCTACGGAATTCTGTTTATACGCCCATTGTTGAAGCTCCAGGCCTAGCTTGTACTCCTGATCCTCTCTTCCCGGTTTGCCCGCATTGGTCCAGGCAGGAACCATATAAATGTACACGTCGTTGATCCGATAGCTTTTATTTTCCGGAATTTGTTTTGTCAGCTTTTCATAAACCGGACGGGATACGACGAGCATATTCGTACCGGACAAGGGCGAAACCTCCTGTTTTGTCCGGATCTCCTTCATGATCTGCAGCTGCAGATCCGGATCCGCAAGCTTCACAGCGGAATTTTTGCCCCAATCCGGATTATTGCGCGCTTCATTATCGGATTGCACCAGCACGGCCTGATCACCCTGTAGAGAACTTGCTGCATCCAGCCCAAGCGCCTTCGCAATCTTTAAGTAAGTATCCGCCGGAACGATCGCAACTTCCGGTGTACGACCGGAGGCTTTGGCAGCAAAAGATTCCGTCCGGAACATTTGATATTCGATGCCTGTTTCGTCCAACTTTTGCCCAATCACCATTAGATCATTTTCTCCCCGGCTTGGATCATTCAAGAAAAAACGGATTGCATAAGGGTTATTTTCGTATGCCCTCAGGTTGCCCAAATTCACGGACATGACAAAAGCGACAGCCATGCAGCAAATAGCGGTCACGACGGTAACCATAAACAGAACCCGCGCGTTATCCTTGATTTTATAAGCCATTTCAGAAATCCAGATCAAGCGGGTACCCTTCCAGGTCAAGCGGCGGCTTTTTTTGAGCATGCGGAACACTAGAACCGTGATCTGCGTGTAGAAGAAGTACGTTCCGGCAATTCCCGTCGCTGCGGCGATCGCGAGGTTTTTATCGACCGTATAGTAGCCTGCCGCCAGAAGCAAAATGCCGAACAAGGAAACCCCAATGGACACCCTCGGTTCTTTTTTCGGTTTGCTTGAACCTTTCAGCAGCTCCAGCACGCGGCTTTGATTGATAAAAAACAAGGTAAAGGCCGAGATGACTACAAATAAAAGGATAAACGAGCCTGCCGTCAGCAGGATTGCTTTTGCAGGAAAATATAATCCAAGTTCCTCGATGCCGATCATGCGGGCGCTCAGCGTCAAAAAAAGCTTGGAGAGCAACAGGCCTGCCAGCATCCCGGCGATGATCGAGAGAGCCCCAATCAGCATGTTTTCAACGAAAACCAATCTGCTTATCTGACCTCGAGTCCCCCCAAGTATCGTCAAAATGCCGAATTCTTTATTTCTTGCCTTCAGAAAGATTCCGATCGAGTAAAGCACAAATAAAAATGCAAAAATGTAGATGACATATTCCATGATTCTCATGACCATCTGCACGTTGGACCCCAGCTCGGTCCGGTCGATATCCGGATGGAAAATAAACAGCGCATACGTAAAGAAAACCATGACCATAAAACAGCTGCTTAAAAAATAGGCAAAATACGCGCGTGAATTCCGTTTGACATTGTTAAACGCGAACTGAAGAAAGCTCATGCGCGTTACCTCCCAAATACGAAAGCATGTCGATGATTTTCTGGAAAAAGGTTTGGCGGCTGTCGCCCCGGCGGATTTCACCCGAAAGCTTTCCGTCTTTGATGAACACCACGCGATGGCAATAACTCGCTGCCAGCGGATCATGCGTCACCAGCATCATCGTTACGCCGTCGTCGGCATTCAGCTTTTCCATGGTCTCCATGACCGTCTTCGAGGAAGCCGAATCCAATGCGCCCGTGGGCTCATCCGCAAGTAAAAGCGACGGCTCGGGAATGATGGCGCGCGCGATGGCGGCACGCTGTCTCTGTCCTCCGGATATTTCATACACCCTTTTGTTCAAAATCTCTTGAATGCCAAGCCGGGTCGCGATTTGCTCCAGCTTCGCTTCCATCGTCTGCAGATCCGCCTTATCCAGCGTAAGCGGCAGCACAATATTTTCCGCCACCGTCAGCGTGTCGAGCAGATTGAAATCCTGGAATACGAACCCCAGCTCGCGTCTCCTGAACAGGGACAGTTCTTTTTTCTTCAGAACATGCGGGTTGCTGCCGTTGATCAGCACGGTACCCGAGCTTGGCGTATCAATCGTGGACACCATGTTCAGCAGAGTGGTTTTGCCGCTCCCGGACGGTCCCATCACGCCTACGAACTCTCCTTTTTGAATCGTTAATTCAATATCGGTCAAGGCCCTTGTGATCACTTTGCCCGGATACACTTTGCTGAGGCCGGTTACTTTTAAAATATCACTCATCCTCGTTCTCCTTCCTGTATCTATTAAGTTGAAACGATGGTCATACGGATGAAGGCGGCCCTTTTTTAGAATATCGAACCCTCTTGCCTATTCCTTCTCCTCTTCTTTAGTCAACTTATATAGCTTCTCTATGTATCCCACTTTATAGCATTGGCGCTTTGCTTACTATGGATTCCCCTTAAACCAACCTTAAAGATTTGTAAGGTTCTGTTCGGTATGATGTCATAACTCAGCCAAAATAAAATAACCCCACAAAGAGTATCGGAAAGAAGTAAGGGCGCCTCTCAAAGAGGGGCGCTTTTGCGGAGCAAAAGTACTGAGTGGGGCCTGCGCTTTGATGCTTATTCCTATTACTTTCCGGGGACTTAAATAGAGCGCTATTCGTTATCGAGAGCGCCCTTTTGATCCATATACTTCACTTTTCAAACGTAAACCGAACCGTCGTCCCCTCGCCGGGTTCCGACTCCAACTCGATTTGGTGATCCAGCTTCAAGCATACTTCCCGTACCAGAAACAATCCCATGCCTGTCGATTCGTGATATTGTCTCCCTTGGTTGCCTGTAAAATAAGGCTCGAATACCCGGCCCAAATCCTCTTTGGCAATCCCGATTCCTTCATCCCTGATCTCCAAAACCGTATGCGGTCCCTGCCCATAAGCTATGAAAACAACTTTTCCCCCTTCCTCAATCGAATAATTCACCGCGTTGACGATCACCTGACCAAGAATAAAAGCCAGCCATTTGGCATCGCTTATGATGCTTAGATCGGCAGGAACCCTGATTTCCGGGTAAATCCCCTTGCGGATAAACCACTGACGATTTACCGCAACGGCCTGCTCCACCGCATCCCGCAGCGGAATGCTTTCCACCTTGAAATCCTGTTCAAACTTGTCCAGTCTGGAGGTATATAGTGCCATCTCCAGCCCTTTTCTCAGTCTGTCGATTTCCTCCTGCATTCCATCCGCCGCCTCATCTTCAATGTCCAAATCCTGCAGCGTGAGCTGAAGAACGGAAACCGGAGTTTTCATTTGGTGAACCCAACGGTTGATGAAGGCGGTATGATTATCCAGCTTCTGCCGCGTATCATACAGTTCATTTTTGTACATTTGGAATTGATGGCGGAGCAGATCGGTTACGGCGGCGGCCATCGGCGTTTCTCCCAGGTCGCCCAGCGCTTGGTCCATTTCGGCCAGCGATGATTCAAGCCTCGCATACAATTTTCTTTGACTGTAGTAACGGAAGGCCAGATATAACAGCAGTACGGCAAAGCTCAGTAAAGCGCCGTAAACGACGGTAAACGCGGCATGATCCGGGACCGCAAGCCAATACCACAAGCCGATCAGCATCATCTGTCCCGCGTAAAATAGCAGCAGCGGCAGCTGCTCACGTATGAACAGTCTCATTTTTCAGCATATCCTTCCAGCTTCAGCTTGTAGCCCGCACCGCGAACAGTTTCCACCGGCTCGGCTAATCCTAGCTCGCTCAGCTTCTTTCGGATTCTTGTAATGTATACGTTCAAGGTATTATCATCGATAAAATGCTTGTCCTCCCACATTAAATCCAGCAGGCGCCCACGGCTGACAATGCGGTCGGTCTTTTTCATGAGCGCTTCAACCAGCACCGATTCTTTTTGCGTGAGTTCAACCGTTTCGCCGCGGTAGGTCAATATAAACCGTTCCGGATACAACACCAGCCCCGATGTTTCCACGGTTCGTTCTTCCGTTCTGGCGGAATAGGAACCGTATGCCCTCCGCAGATGACTGCGGATCTTGGCGACGACCACATCGTAATAAAAAGGTTTCGTGATGTAGTCGTCGGCTCCGTTCTCCAGCGCCATCACCTGGTCCATCTCGCTTTCTCTGGCCGATATAAACAGAACTGGACAGGTGGACAGCGACCGGATTTGCCTGCACCAATAAAATCCGTCAAACATCGGCAAGTTCACGTCCAGCAAAACCAAATGCGGCCCTATCTCTTTGAACTCATCCAAAACATGGGCAAAGTCCGCCACCCTGAAAGCCGTATAACCATATTTCTCAATATGCGTTTTTAATAGAGAAGCAATTTTGGCATCGTCCTCAATAATCAGTATTTTCACTTGATCCACGGTCTTACCTCCATTCTCGCCCCATTCGCGGATTGTGAATCTCTTTTATATCAAATCAGCCAACCGATTCATATCATATACAAAAGTTCTTCGCACGCGCAAAACATGCTTCCGCGATGTGCGGATGATGCGGAAGAAGGGGATGACAACATGGTCAATTTCAAGATCTTCAACAAATCCAGCCTGCCTCTGTACACGCAAAACGTCAATACGTACACATCGCCCGGCATCGGTTCGCTCCCAAGTTCCAGTGCCGCGTCGGCCGGGGCTTCTTTTACCTTGACATCAGGCAGCGTCACCGTTCCGATTTCGCAAAACCTTCTGCTTCAAATCAGCAACCCTGCTGGAAGCGGTAAAACGGTCTACGCTTCCAGTATCTCCGGAGGGTCTACGGCTGCGGCCACAGTGAATGTGTATTCCGGCGGCACGATTACTGGAGGGACGACACCTACGCCTCAAAATAATCTGTTTGGAAGCACGATCACCTCCATCGTAACGACACATCAAAACAACGGAACCCTCGGCGGCAGCCCGGTGCTTTACATCAACGTTCCCGTTACGGCCGGACTGTACTCGATTAGTTTGAACGGTTCGCTCGTCGTCCCCCCTGGCCAAACATTGACGATCACTCTTGGAACAGGCGCGCTGACGGGCTCGATCAATCTTTCCTGGTGGGAAGCTTAAGAGCTGCAGCTAATGGCGAACAATAAGGAGGAAAATACATGCCTAATCATTTCGTCTTTGACAAATCCAGCCGGCCTGTCTACACAAATCTTACCAATACGTATAAATCGCCCGGAACGGTTGCGCTTCCGGAGACCGGTGCGGGAGCAGCCGGCAATCTTTATGCAGCAAGCGCCACAAACTCGGCGACGCTTGCTCTAGGCGGTACTGTTGCGATCACCCTGCAAGTCGCAAATCCAGCCGGCAGCGGTAAAACGCTTTACGTCTCCAGAATTGCGGGCGGGGTTACCGTGGCGCTTAACCTGCTTTCATCCTTTACCGGCACGCTGACGCTCACGAAAGGAGGAACGTTAACTTCCCCGACGACACTTACTCCCGTTAACAGTAATTTTGCGAGCACCAATACAAGCGTTATGACTGTCCATTCCTCAACTTCCGCGCCGAATGGAGGCACTGCCTTCTTTAGCATTCCTCTGCAAGCCGGTCCTTTCCTTTATGATGAAGCCGGAGGCTATGTCGTACCGCCGGGACAGACGATTACAATGTCAGTCAGCGGCTCCCTATCCGTAACCGGAGTCGTCGGCACAACCGCCGATCTGGTCTGGTGGGAAGCCTGAACCGAAGGGCTGGGCTTTACGTCGATCCGGATCCCGTTTGCTGTGACGGCTGCCAGCCTGTCAGCCACTCTTTGGCGCAGCGGATCAGCTGTTTCGTTGCCGGGGCGCTGCTTTTGGCCGTGTTCAAGGCAATGCCGAGCGACCGGAAGCTTCGGTCTTCCAGCTCAAGCGCGACAATAGGGCTTGTTCTTGCCTGCAAAATCATTTCCGGTAAAATGCTGATACCCAGCCCGTTCTCTACCATGGCGATGATGGCGTAATCGTCCGACGCCTGAAAGGGGACAGGCGGTTTGATCCTGCCTTTGCGCAATACGCGCCGGACATCATAGTCGCTCCCTTCCTTCGGCATGATAAAAGGAATGTCGGCGATTTGGCTGTAGCGCACATAAGGCTGCGAGGCCAGCGGATGACCGGGAGGCACCACGCATAACATCCGGTCGCGGTGCAGCGGGATAATATGAAAGGAATCCATGGTCGGAAGGGACACGAACCCCAGATCGATTTCTCCATTAAGCAGCCATTCCTCGATTTCGTGATAGTCCCCTTCATACAGCTTAATTTCAATGTTCGGGTGTTGGCTTAAAAATTGCCTGATGATTCCCGGCAGCCACTGCATCGATATGCTCGTAAAGGTGCCGATCCGGATCGTACCGATCTCAATTCCGTTAATCAAGGAGACCTCTTGCTTCAATTGCTCTTGAACAAGAAGCATGTCCCGGATATATTTCAAGACGCGCTGCCCATTGTCCGTAAGCTTAACGCCGGACCGGCTTCGGCTGAGCAAAGAAAACCCAAACTCCGACTCCAGGCTGCGAATCGCGTGGCTGACGCCGGACTGCGTTAAACCAAGCACTTCTGCGGCTTTGGTTAAGCTGCCCAGCTCAACCACCCGCTGCAGTATCTCATATTTGATCAAACTCATGTCTTGTTTCCATCCCTTGAAATTCCTTTTTTCTTTTTACATGAATTTTTCTCATGTTAACAATGATAAACATTCAATTTTCTTATCTTAGAATACCATTTATACTGATTCAGGCACAATCTTGATTATAGAAAAAAGGCTGGGACACTTTTGATGAAACAACACAAAGCGGATTTAATCATTCTTTTGGTCACCTTGTTTTGGGGAACTTCGTATTTATTTATGAAAATCGGTCTGGATACGCTGCAACCTTTCAATTTGATCCTGCTTCGGTTCGGCGTGGCTTTTATAGCGGCAGGCTGTTTATTTTATAAAAGGATACTGCATGCGAGCCGTAAAACCATCCATTACTCTTTGCTGCTGGGAAGCCTTCTGTTTGGGCATTTTGCCTGCATCACAGTCGGCCTTCGCAGCACCTCGACTTCAAACGCAGGATTTCTCATGAGCTTGACGGTTATTTTCGTGCCTATATTAACTGCCTTGTTCATGAAGAACAAACCCGGGAAACGGATCATCGCCGGTATCGCAGTGGCCGTTGTCGGCATTGGGCTGCTTACATTAAAACCGCATACCGCCTTACAGTCCGGGGATGTCTGGTGCATCCTTGCCGCCTTGCTGTTTGCCATACATATCATCATCACGGGGCACGCCGCAAAGAAAACCGACTCGATCGGTTCGGGCATTCTTCAGCTTGGCTTTACCGCATTCTTCGGGCTTATCTTCTCCCTGCTGTTCGAGAAACCCGAACTGCCTGCTACGACTTCCGGCTGGATGTCGGTACTGGCCCTAGGCGTGTTTTGCAGCGCGGTCGGCTTCGTTTTGCAGGCTATTGCCCAAAAATATACGTCGCCAACCCATACCGGACTTATCTTCGCACTGGAACCCGTTGTCGCGACCGTATGCGGAATTGCTTTCATGGAAGAAACGATCACGCTGCAGGGATATATCGGCGCAGTCCTTGTCCTTCTTGGCGTTGCATTTTCCGAGATCGATTTCCGCAAGTTATGGCCTGGACGAAAACGGCAAACGCTGCTTCATATCCATGACGTCAAATAGATGTTAAACCGTCAAAAAGCCCCGCTTATATATTTACATAAGCGAGGCTTTTTGGCATATGAGCAATTCTTTTACTTCCGCAAACCGTATTTCTTCAACAGCGCCTTCAAGTCGTCGTTTATGCTTTTCACGTCGGGGCCTGCGGCGGGCCCGTCCGAAATATCATACTTCTGCTTCAGCTTCAGGATGGCATATACCCGGTTGTTCAGCATATCCTCCGATATCCTGCCGCCCTCGACCGCCTTTTTTAATGCGTTAATGGCCGTCTTTTCCTTTTCGTAATCATGGCCGACCAGAATCATGTTCCCTCCGGCCAAAATCGCGTTGACTGAAGCTTTACCGATATCATAGTTTTTTTCGATGGCTCCCATCGTCATATCGTCCGAAATTACGACGCCCTGGAACCCGAACTCGCCCCGGAGCAGATCCGTAATCAGTTTTTTGGAGAAAGAAGCCGGGTGATCGGGATCGATCCGGGGCATCAGCAGATGTGCGATCATAACGACATCGGCCTGATGTTCCACCGCTGCCTTGAACGGAACAAGCTCCAGCTGCCGGAGCCGTGCCAGATCATGATTCACGACGGGCAAACCGATATGGGAGTCGACCGAAGTATTCCCGTGCCCGGGAAAATGTTTGACCACCGGAACCACTTTCTGTTCTCTGATGCCTTCCATCGCGGCGATCCCGAGGCGGCTGACCAACTCCGCTTTATTGCCGAAAGAGCGGTCGCCGATGACCGGATTTTTCGGGTTGCTGTTCACATCGAGCACAGGCGCAAAATCCATGTTCAAGCCAAACCCCGCAAGCTCGCGGCCAAGGATATTTCCGATTCCTTTTGCCAGCTCTGTGCTGTTTTTCGAGCCGATCGCCCGGCTGGACGGCACTTTCACGAATTCATTCGGCATACGGGAAACGCGCCCGCCCTCTTCATCGACGCTCATCCAGAGCGGGATGGGGTTCGATTTATTATCCTTCTTGAGATCATTAAACAGCTTCAATGCCTGCTGCGTGCTTTCGATGTTGTTTTTATAGAAAATAAAACCGCCGACATGGTATTTGCTTAAGAGTTCACGGGTCGCATCGCTGCTCGCCGTCCCATCCATCCCTACCAAAACCAACTGGCCGATCTTTTCTTCGGTACTCAACTTGTTCAGCTGCTCCAGCACCGGATCGCTCGGAACCTTGCCTGCATCCTCTGTTCCTTTATCGCCGCCTTCCGCCGGGGGGCTTGTCCCGCCGGAGTTAGAAGCGCCGCCCTGCCCTTGTTGAGATTTTGCGGCATCTGATCCCCGCTCTGCCGTCTGCTGTTTATCGGCTCCGGCTCCGCATCCGGCAAAAAGCATCACGGCTAACATTAAAGTGCTTAAACGCCATAACTGTTTCAAACTCCATCCCTCTTTCCGTCGGATTTGCGACCTTGCCTGTACAATTCATTTTATTATGATTTTATGAATAACTGATTATATTTAAACGCGAGAGCCCCCTGTTATGATCACCATCATTCTTCTGCCTACGACTCCTTACGGCCGCCTTTCTTTTTATTGTACTGCTTGACGCTTCCGAGCGTCGTTCCTAACGGAAAACGAAGATGCTGCGATTTCGGGACCCCGATTTGCTGTGAGGTGTAAATGCCCGTGTGACCCGAAGCCAGATAGCTGACGATGCAGGCGATAAACATATACACAGCGCCGCTTGATCCGAATAATTCGATCCCCATAATAAAGCAGGCAATCGGGGTGTTCGTCGCCCCGCAAAATACCGCGATAAAACCAAGCGCTGCCAAAAATGGCGCATAAAGCCCCAATATTCCTGACAAGGTGTGACCCAACGAAGCTCCGATCGCAAACAACGGAGTAACTTCCCCGCCTTGAAATCCGGCACCCAAGGTAAGCGAGGTGAAAACCAATTTCCACAAAAATGCCAGCGCGGGCACCGACTTATCGAAGGAATCTTGAATCAGCGGAATGCCTAAGCCCAAGTAAGCCCGGCTTCCTACAGCATATACCAAAGCGATGATGACGATACCGCCAACCGCGCTTTTGATCATCGGATTTTTGAAGACGGAGCTGTACCATTTTTTAAGAAAATGCGTCAATTCGCTGAAAAGGAAGCTTGCAAAGCCGAACAAAACGGCAGCGGCAATCACCTTAAGCAGAACCGGTAACGATATTGCCGGTACATTACCCATGTGATAATGAATATGGGAGACGCCCCAAAACGAACTTGTGACAAGATTTCCGACGAAGCTGGCGATAAAAGCGGGAACTAAAGCTTCATGGGAAATCAGTCCGATGGCGAGCACCTCAACTCCGAAAACCGTTCCTGCGAGCGGCGTTCCGAAAATCGAGCCGAACCCGGCGCTGATGCCGCAGATCAATAAGATTTTCCGGTCAACGCTATTCACTTTCAACAACCGTCCAAACGTTTCCGCCAAACTGCCTCCCATTTGCACCGCGGTTCCTTCACGCCCCGCCGAGCCGCCGAACAAATGCGTGACTAAAGTGCCGAATAAAACCAGCGGGGTCATTCGCAGCGGGATGACTTCGCCGCCATCATGGATCTGCTCTAAAATCAGATTATTCCCTTTTGAACTGTTTTTCCCGAATTTCAAATACAAGTAGCTGACTAAAGCTCCCCCAAGCGGCAATCCAAACAGGAGCCATGGATGATGATTGCGAAGTCCGGTGACATACTCCAAACTGACCAGAAAAAACGCCGACAACGTACCTGCCAATACGCCGACACAGCCGCCCAGGACAATCCACTTCAGAAACGTAACCAAAATAGCCGCCGGTGTTGACGTTTCCGCAAAACGATAAAGTTTAGTTCTAATCCACCCCATATGTTCTCTCTCCAGTTCCCTAATTTCCAAAAAAACAGACTCCTACCAGTAAAGAAAAGTTCTACTGGTAGGAGTCATTAGCCTTACGGCGGTTATGGCGAACTCCATCGCCTATACAAGTTATTCCCATCATAATGAATTCTTTAACCGGAGTCAATATCAATTCCCCGAGCGTTAACTATCACGTTTCTTATTGTAAAATTCCCGTTTTTCAGGCAAACTTGATATCGTGACATTAATGATAAGTAGGATGAACTGATGATAAAAAATAATGCGGCTACCATGTTTAGTAAAATAAGAAACGCCATCAACGACATGATTGTGTCTGAACTGGAGAAACACGGAGTGACAGGGATTGTCTCATCACATGGAGACATTCTGTGGTCCCTTTATCAGCACGACGCACTCCCAATTAAGACGTTAGCGGATAAGATCCACCGAACGCAGCCGACGGTTACCGTACTAGTGAATAAGCTGGACTCGCTGGGATATATTCGCAAAATGAAAAGTCATGAGGACAATAGGATTACGCTTGTATCCTTAACCGAAAAAGGAAAGCAGCTAGAACCTGTATTTCATGAGGTTTCCAACCGGCTGAATGAGGCCGTTTATGGGGGACTGACGGACAGCGAGCAGATGCAATTGGAATCAATGCTGGAGAAGATCTTTTCCCGGCTTTGATTTTTTCGACTAATACATAGACATCTATGTAAATTTCGAGTACGATAATTACATAGATGTCTATGGAATTATCGAGGAGGGGTGATTATGAAGTGCGAATTGGATTCGGTGACGGTTCATTATGAGGTATTCGGATCAGGACAGCCCATTTTGATGCTGCATGGTTTTTCATGTGATCATAGATTAATGACAGGATGTATGGAACCTATATTTACTCATCGTCCGCATTGGAAACGGGTATATATGGATTTACCCGGAATGGGCAGGACAAATGGAATAGATGATATCCTTAGTTCGAATGAAATGCTTGAGATCGTCGACGCTTTTGTAGAAAAGGTATTTCAGCAAGAACCCTTTTTGTTGGCCGGGGAATCCTACGGAGGATATTTATCAAGAGGCTTGTTAAAAAAACGTTTCAAACAGGTTCAGGGACTGTTGCTAATTTGTCCGACAGCCGGGCAAGCCAGACATGATGCGCCGGAATTTACGATCATTGCCCAAGACAAAAATTTTATTGAACGGCTACAGAACAGAGACAAGGAGAAATTCACAAGTATGCATGTCGTTCAGGATCATTACAACTGGAACCGCTTTGAACGGGAAATCCTTTCAGGCATAAGAGCAGCGGATACAACCTTTTTGGATCGGATCAGTCTTCGGTATGATCTTTCTCCGGAACTTGAGGTATTAGATACTCCTTACGATAGACCGGTCCTTATTATGGCCGGACGACAGGACCACGTGGTCGGATACCGGAACCAATGGAATTTTGCATGCGAGTACCCTAGAGCCAGCTTTGTGATGCTGGACCGAGCGGGTCATAATCTTCAAATTGAACAGAGCCGGATATTTAGCGTTTCCGTTGAGGAATGGCTTGATCGGGTCACTGAAAGCCAAGGTTAAAAAGACCAAAATGCTTATTCTTTTAAGAAAGAAGACTTCGTTTTCGGGGCCTTCTTTCTTTGGATTCATTGTTTATCCTGCTTGTATAAATCTTCGATATTACTTAGATGTGATTCATCCAATACATAAAGTGATTTTAGTTTATAATAAGGAATGAAATGGTAAATGATGGAGGTTTTATAGATGACGGATAAATATTGCAAAGAATCAAGAACCGTATTTTCAAATTATGTCCTTCCGCCGGACACCAATAATCATGGAACGCTTTTCGGCGGCAAACTCGTGGCGTATATCGATGACGTGGCCGCAAGGGCGGCCATGAAGCACTCCCGGCGCACCTGTGTAACAGCCTCCATGGATTCCATCGATTTTATTGCCCCGGTCAAAGCAAATGATGAAGTCGTTCTGGAAGCATTCGTAACTTGGACTCACCACACATCGATGGAGGTATTCGTCAAAGTTATCGACGAGAATCTACTCACTGGTGAACGTGAAGTTTGCGTGACGGCTTTTCTGACATTCGTGGCTTTGGACGATCTGGACCGTCCTACGCCCGTTCCGGGAGTCATTCCGGAGAGCCCCGAAGAAATCGAACTCAACCAATCGGCTTCAAAACGTGCCGAGACGAGAAGACTTCGGCGAACGGAAAGCAAACGCATCGCCGCCAGATTCGGCGTCGGGTTCCCTTGGGAACGATAAAACCCCGCCGTTTTTGCAATCCAACTTTTGTGTTCACACACTTAACGGACACCACGGACGCTATTTCGCAAAAAACAATGATTTTCACATTCTAACGGTCACCACAGCACTTAATGGCTGTAAACTATCGCCAAAAGGGACATTTTTAGCTAGTTAACGGCCGCTGTGTCCGTTAAAAAGCAAAACGCATGAATTTGAGCTCAATAGCGGCAACTGTGTCCGTTAGCGATCCTCTCACCGGCGAAAGATGAATTCAGGATAATCGGGGTGGGCAGCGATTGGAGGAATACTTCGTCCCACTCCTTTATAACAGACAAAGGGACCACCCTGGGTCAAGCGGCTTTGGGGCGGTCCCTTGCAGGTCGTTATCCGGCATCATCTGAAGCATAAGACAGCATGTTCTCGCGGTATCTGCCCGGCGTCACTCCTTCAAGTTTTTTAAAGGCGCGAATAAACACGACATCGCTTGTATACCCGACAAGCTGCGCAATTTGGGCATTCGTAAGATCCTTCTCGCACATATGCCGTTTGGCAAGTTCAATTCTTTTTCTGACGATATAATCGCTCAAATTCATGCCGCTTTGTTTCTTATAAAAAGTCGATACATATTGGGGCGTCATCTCAAAACGATCGGCCATCATCCCGAGTCCCATATTCGGGTCCGTGACATTTTCCTCCAAAAATTGCTCCATCTCCTGCAGAAGCTGAACGCTATGATCGGTTCGATCCGTGACAAGCGATTCCGTCAGCAATGCATACAGCTTTTTGATTCTTTGATGCATGCCTTCCGCAGTTTCATACGAAAAAATATCCTTCACGGGATCAATATCCCGCCCCAAAATATCATGCTGGTTTATCCCGGTCGCGTTTATGATCTTGAGGAATGTGCTGGTGATGTTAAAGAACAGGCATCTGCCGAATTCCGGCGTGATGCTGCCCGACTCAAAATTCATCATATAAATCGTGTCCAGCAGTTTCAGCACATTTTCCGTATCCCCGCTGCGGACGAAATTGATGAGCTGCACCTCGATATCGATCGGATAATAGTAGTGCGAGTGGACGTTCTTAATGTCCTGAAAATAAATGATGGTCCCTCCGCCTTTAACGATGCGATATTCAAGCGCCGCCGTCGCTTCCGCGTAACTTTCGCCAATGCTTTTTGCCCCGGCATGAGGCAGGCCGACAGCCACGGTAATATCGATTTTGAAACGCTGCTCGATCAGGTTTTTCAGCGACTCGGCCATCTCTTTGATCACCTGGTCCGCTTCCTCCGGCTGTTCCGCCGAAAAGTTGCTCAGCAGAGCCACCCGGTCACGATCCAGCTCAACAGCAAAAGATTTATGCGGCTCCTGTATGATATCCATTCCGATGTTGGAGACGATAAATCTGGCGAGCGCCCACTTCTCCTCGCTTTGCTCCTCATTAAACCTTAAAATGCTGTCAAGTTGAACAACGATCACCGCAAAGTAATCGCTTACAAATGAAATATCCATAAATTTCAGCGCTTGCCCGCCCTTCTCCGAAGTATCCACGTCCATTTGCCCCCGGATCAGGCGCGAAAGATAATTGGAACGAATGACGGGAGTTTGCCGGGCTAGCATGCTGCGCAATGTTTTTTCTTCATGAAGTGAACCTTCAATGGTTTGCAAAATAAAGTCGTATTCGTTTACCGAAGGTTTGCTGCTCCAATCTTTCCCCCTAAGAATGGCGTTCACCGCTCTTCGCAGCGGGCTGTAATTTCGGTATGTAAAAGTAAAAGCGGCCGACAAACCAATGGCAAGACATAAGGAAAACAAAATGATCGTCCAGTTTTTAATCAAAATCACTTGCTGCATAAATACGCTTCTTGGCGTGACCAACACGTATTTCCAGCCTTCCTTTTGGGAAGGGGTATACGAAATGACCTTCGGGTCCCCGTTCAAGGTTTGGTTGAACAAACCTCCATTCCCGCCGATCCGTGACAAAAGCTGCGAGGGAAGCGTGTCCTTATCCGACGCCATGATGGTTCTTCCATCGCCGTCAACGATATAAATCGAACTGTCGCTTGCGGATTCAATCTGGGCAAACATCTCTTTGATTTGGCTTTCATCGATCAAAATGACAAAACTGCCGGTAATGTCCCTCCGGTCTCGTCCGGGCAGGGATTGCGTAAACGTAATCACGTTCAACGGCGTTTTTTCGATGCTTTGCATGGGATCATATTCCGCGCGCCGCAGCAGTGTAGCGGAGGGCAGGTACGCCATCGTATGAAAAGAGGTGAGCATCCCTTCCCGCCACTGCTCGTAAGACATGCCCCGGTAGCTATAATACATATCGTAAAATTTGCGTGAGTCTGTTAGAAGACCGGACTTAAGTACCAGGTCGCTATTGCGGAAATACACGTAATAATCCAATACAAAATTGGTGATATTGCCCGGCCGGGACATCGTGTCCCGCATAAATTCAACAAATTTATAACGGTCCGGGCTGTTTTGGTCCTCATTCAGCTTTAATAAATATTCAAGCTTTGGATCAAAAATAATTTGCTGGGCAAGTTTTTCCACTTCGTTCAGTTTGCTGTCCAAAGACAGCTTGAGCTGCTCCAACATCGCTTGATTGGAACGGTTTGCCCCATTTTGCAGGCTTGCTTCAACTTTGGTATACAAGAAAGCCCCCATAGACAAAGGGATCAGCAGCAGAACCAGGTTGGAGATTAGCATCGTCATCCATACACTTCTCAAATTTTGAAATCCAAGCGGACGAAGCAGCCGTTTCAACAAGAATACCCCCTACCAATTTTATGCATTTAACGAATGAAAGCGCATCCATAACTTCATTATAATGCAATGGTCAGGGCTTAGTCACCATTTTATTCCTTGATGGCCCCGATCAATACCCCTTTGACGAAGTATTTTTGCAGGAATGGATACAAGCAAATGATCGGAAGCGTGGACACGATAATCGTAGCATATTTGATCGTTTCACCGATTGCGTATTTGTCGTCCGCAGCCACGCCCGTTGACATCGAATCCGTCGAATTGGCGATCAGAATTTCGCGCAAAACCAGCTGCAGCGGATACATGGTGCGGTCGCGCAAATAGACCAGCGCCGAAAAGTAAGAGTTCCAGTGGCCAACCGCGTACCATAAAATCATGACCGCAATTACCGGCATGGATAATGGGATAATGATGCGAAACAAAATCGTAAACTCGCCGGCACCATCGATTCTTGCCGATTCCTCCAGTGATACCGGAACCCCCTGAAAAGCGGTTCTCATAATGATCAGATTAAACGTCGAGATCGCACCCGGAATCAGCAGCGCCCACGGCGTGTTCATCATCCCCAGTTTGTTGATCAAAATATAATTCGGAATCAAACCGCCGCTGAATACCATAGTGAGTACGATCCCGAACATCATCACGTTTTTGAAATACAAGTTACGGCGGGAAAGTACATACGCCCCGAGTGCCGTCATAAACAGATTGATCGTCGTTCCGGCCGCAACGTAGAGAAGCGTGTTCCTGTAACCGCTCGTGATCATCGGATTTTCAAACACCGCTTTGTAAGCTTCCAGGTTGAATCCGAGCGGCCTCAGCAGCATGCCCCGATGCTGGATAAAACTTGATGCCTCGCTTAGGGAGGCAAACAGAACATACAAAAACGGGTACAACGTAACAAAGCAAAGCAGCAGCATCAATATGGTATTGATGACGTTGAATATTTTTTCACCTGTTGTTTGTGCGCCCATCGCTTTAGCCTCCTTACCACAATTTATTTTCGGACACGCGTTTGCTGATGGCATTCGCCGACACGATCAGAATCAGGCTGATGACGGAATTAAACAAACCGACCGCCGCCGTAAAGCTGTAGCTTGCCTCCAAAATACCTTTGCGGTACACATAGGTGGAAATAACGTCTGCCGTTTCATAGGTGAGCGGATTGTATAACAAAAGAACCTTTTCGCTGCCGACTGACAGCAGATTGCCCATGTTCAGAATAAACATGATCACGATCGTAGGCATGATGCCGGGAATCGTAATATGGAAAATTTGTTTCCAACGGTTGGCGCCATCGATTTTGGCCGCTTCATACAACGTCGGATCGATATTGGCTATCGCAGCCAAATAAATGATGGAGCCCCAGCCTACGCCCTGCCAAATACCGGAGGATACGAAAATAAATCGGAACCATCCGGCCTCTTTAAGGAAGTCGATCGGTTCAACCCCGAAAAAACCAATCAGTTGGTTGATCAAGCCGTCGCGGCTTAAGAAATCGAACAGCATGCCTGCCACAACCACGATCGAAATGAAATGCGGCAAATAAGATATCGTTTGAACCACGCGTTTGAACATCATTCTCCGGACTTCGTTCAGCAAAATAGCCAAAATGATCGCTGACGGGAATCCGAAAATCAGGTCATAGACATTGATCAGCACCGTATTCCGGATCAGTCTCCAGAAATAGATGCCGTTAAAAAAACTGTCGAAATGCTTAAAGCCGACCCATGGACTTCCCCAAATGCCGCCGGCCGGGCTGTAATCTTTAAATGCGATTTGCAGGCCGTACATCGGACCGTAATGAAAAATTATATAGTAGGCAATGACAGGCAGCGCCATCAGGTAAATGATCCAGTTCCGACGCAGATCCTTCCGTATGATTTGCCCTTTGGAAAGATCCATGCTGCTTTTCGCCGGCTTGTTCATCATCTTTTTATTCGATATCTGCCACATTCGTCTCCCTGCCTTTCCATGTCGTAATTCTCGATTTGTGAAAAGCCGGGAGATGAGCGTTCATCCCCCGGGCTTCAAAAACGCTGTCTTGATGATTAACGCTTATTGAACCGGTCAAGGGCTGCCTGTTGAATCTTGATTGCGTCTTCAATGCCCATAGCCTCGATTTTCTTCACGTATTTATCGAAGTTTTCAAGCGGCTCGGCGCCCATGATAAACTTCAGGAACATTTCATCGCGGTAAGTATTAATATCCGTCATGAGCGAGGCATATTGCGAGCTTTCATCTTTGGTTGGCGTCACGAGCGGCATTCTGCGTTCACCCGTCGGCTGGGACCAAACCTCCAGCGCTTCCCGCTGGTTCGGCAGAGCCAAATATTGCATTTGGAAATCGTCGCTCAGAACAAACGGCGCGCTCCATGTGGAACGGTTATGCTTGGCAAACGACTGCTGCAAACTGACTCCGCTTGGCGGATTCAGCACTTCCGGCAAAAAGACCGGCTTGCCGTTTTCCATTTTGTAGGCTTCGCCTTCCTTGCCGTAGTTGAACAGCAGATCTCCTTTTTCGCCATATGCATAGTCAAGCCATTTTACCGTTTCGATCGGGTTCGAATTGCTTGTCGAGATGGCAGCCCCTACGCCATTAGTGGCAAAATCCTTTTGTCCCCAAATCGCCTTATCTCCTTTTTTCAGCACCGGATACGGGGCAGCCACCAGATTGAAGTTCGGGTCTTTGTCTTTCATCAGATTGGCATATTTGCCGATCCCGCCGCCATTGTATGTCGGGGCCGCTCCCAGTTGGTTGCCCGTCATTTTGGCGTCGAACAGTTTATCGTTAGGTGCCGCAAAATCTTTATCAAGCAAACCTTCCTTATACCACTGGTTCAACGTGGTCAGGAACTCTTTATATTCCGGCTGGATCGGGCCGTATTTCACTTGATTGTCCATTTGGTAAAAGCCATAATTGATACCCCAGGCACCCAGGAAAGGAGCGCCGACACTCACGTCTTCCTTGGTGAGATAAAGCGGGATTTCATCAGCCTTGCCGTTGCCGTTCGGATCTTTTTCTTTAAAAGCCTTCAGCACTTCATGCCATTCATCAATCGTTGTCGGGACTTCCAGTCCAAGCTTATCCAACCAGTCTTTGCGGATCGAAGGTCCGTAGAATACCCGGACTTTTTCGCCGCCGCGGAAAAACGGAAACATATACAAGCTCCCGTCATCCGTCGTCACCTGCTTTTTCCAATCCGGATGCTCTTCCAGCAGCTTTTTCAAATTCGGGGCGTATTGGTCGATCAGATCATTTAATTTAATGATTTTATTGTCTTGAATTGCTTTCTCGGGTCCCCCCGGGTATCCAATCCATGAGGTTTCAATGACATCCGGCAGCTTTTCGGAAACCATCATCAGGTTAAACTGCTCTTGCGCTTGGGCCGAATCTGTCGGCGGATGCTGGAATTCCACTTTCACGCCGGTAATGTTCTCAAGTTCTTTGTACATCCCCATTTCGGCATAGGTTTTCATTTGTGCCGCTGCCGCGGAATGCATGCTAACCCAATAAGTGAGATTCGTCAGCTTTTGCGCCTCTCCCGCCTGTTTTTCCGACGCGGATGTTTCCCCTTTGGTTTCGCCATTCCCGGAACCGTTTCCGCATGCTGCAAGTGATAAAACCAAAGTAGCTGCTAATAACATGGTTCCTAATTTTTTGCCTTTCCCCTTCATGTAAGCGCCTCCTTTTTGATTGTTGCTAAATCGCCGGACTTTGGTTTTATTTCGATCAAGCCGGTATCCAAAGTATAGGAAACAGTCTGCTTCGCAAGAAACAGCGAACTTTTCATCAGCCTTGTATTTTCGTAAGATTTCGGGACTGACGATTTTTCGTTTTTCTATCTTTTTTTAAGATCGTTCATGTTCATTCAGGCGAAAAAGCCTGTCGTGACGCGGTTTTTCCGCACTTCCTTTCATCAGCCTTTAACTGCCGCCATAACCCCTCTCATCCTCTATACGCACAAGCCGAACGGCCCGAAGCTTAACCGGATCGGCATGCCAGATTTCCGTAAACCGGGGTGAGGGGTCCTTAATCTTGGATGAACCGATCACAAGCGTCTGCATCCCCGCTTCATTCCAGGTAACGCGTCCGATCCGGGACAAAACGGCGGTATACGGATGCTGGCAGGACGGTGAATGCTCATCCGCCGCGTCTTCCATCAAATCTTTGACGATATTTTGCCCGGCCGTTTCAACCAGGAGGGGTTCAGGATATAAATCGGACCATTGTTGATCATACCGTTTGAAGCTGACCAGCATCAATTCATACGTTCCCGGCTCAATCAGCTTAAAGGTCCATCCCGCGCTCCGCAGCGCCGGAAGCCCTTGTTCTTCGTCGGCTTCCCGGAGAATATGGATTGCGGCATGCGGCATATCCAGCTGAAAAATGCCGTCCGGCATTTGGGTCAGCATACGGTCGAAGTCATTTTCCGCTTCAAGTTCCAGCACAATGACCGATACATGCTGGTCCGTCGGCTGCGGCGGCAAATGAAGTGTTAATGTATGCAGGTCCAGGTTCCCGTCATAGCTCTGCAGGGCTGCAATACCCGCTTGGTTTGGGTCAGCCAATGGATAGGCGCGCAATATTTTATTCCGGATGCCGCACAGCCGCAAACCGTCCGCCGGCCATTTGGTGTTGTGGATATGAAGATACAACCTGCCCGGTTTGGCCGTGATCGCACCCCAATCCGGCTCGCAAGGGAAAGGGCTTCCCTCCGTGCCGTATATCGCTTCCGCATTGCGCCGGATCCACGCTCCCACTTCCCGCAGCCGTTCCACCGAAAGTTCCGGGATGGTCCCTTGCGGAGTCGGCCCGACATTCAGCAGCAGATTGCCGCCTTTTCCGATGACATTCACCAGCTTTTGGATTAATGCATCCGCCGTTTTCCAGATTTGATCCCGGGTTGTATACCCCCATGACTGGTTCAGCGTCATCGGCGTTTCCCAAGGCCTCGTATCTTCGCCGCTCATTCCAATTTCATTGTCGCCTTTGGACACGTAATCACCCATGCCCATATAATGCGAAACCCGGGAATTGATCAGGCAGTCCGGCTGGAGACTCCGCACATGCTGCACGATTGCCTTGCTGTCCTCTTCGGACAACCCCCCGGCCGTATCGAACCATAATAAACCGACCCGGCCGTATTCCGTCAAAAGCTCCTTCAATTGCGGTTTCGCTTTGCCTTCCCAGTATTCAGAGAAACGCTTTTCCTCCAGCTTGTAATCCCATGTATTGTTATGCTCTTTATGGACGGCATGCGGATGGTGCCAGTCGATCACATGTGAATAATAGAAACATAGGACCATGCCCGCTTCCCGGCACGCCTCGGCCAGCTCTTTCAGCGGATCGCGCCGGAAAGGCGTCCTGTCCACGATATTAAAAGGATCTGCTTTCGAGTGATACATCGCGAAGCCGTCATGATGTTTGGCCGTAATGACGATATACCGCATCCCCGCTTCCTTTGCCAGGGACACCCATGCTTTGGCATCAAATTCCGTCGGATTGAATTGCTGCGCCAGCTTTTCATATTCATGCACCGGTATTTTCTGTCCATACATGATCCACTCGCCTTGCGCCGGAATCGCATATAACCCCCAGTGGATGAACATGCCGAATCTGGACTCTGTCCACCATGCCGTGCGCCGATCTCTTACATTAGTCCCCGCAGCATGGGCTGCATTCGGTACACTGTTTGCTTCTTCCATCGCCCCTGCTCCCTCCTACCAGTATGGCTTCCAGTCTTTGGCGGCCCGGACGAGAGCTTCATACATGAAATAATCGCCCCAAATGCAGCATTCATCCACGCCGGTATTTCCCGGCTTACTGTACACCGCATGCAGTAAAATGCCGTTGGATTCCGGCGTATCGCATGTCATATAGTTATCGATCAGAGATTCCAAAATCAGCAGGGCCGCGTTTTCATATATCCGTTTATGAGGATCGGTCAGCGGCAGATGTTTGGCGGTTTCCAACAGGCCGCAAACCGCAATGGCAGCGGCGGAACTGTCCCTCTCTTCTTCGCCGTCCGTAAAAATCAAATCCCAATAGCTGACATAGTCCTGCGGCAGCCGGTTAAGGAAATAATTCGTAATTTTCTTCGTCAATTCAATCAACTCAAAATCATCCGTGTAACGGTAAGACAGCGGAAAACCGTATATTCCCCAAGCTTGTCCGCGCGACCAGCAGGAATCATCCGCGTATCCTTGGGCGGTGGAGCCATATTTCGGCTCACCCGTTTCGGTATCCATATAAAAGGTATGGAAGCTGGATGCATCCTCCCGAATTAAATATTGTGCGGCCATCCGGACATGGGAAGCTGCGGCATCATCGTATTTGCGGTCCCCGGACACTTCGCTCGCCCAATATAACAGCGGCAGATTCATCAAGCAGTCGATAATCATGCGGCCCTGCTGCCTCGGATCGCTTAAATTCCCCCAAGCCTGAATGATTCCCGCTTTATCCAAATAGCGGATGTAAAGAAGCTCGGCAGCTGCCAGGGCAAATTCTTTGGCCTCTTCGTTGCCGGTCAGTTTGTAAGCTGAAACGCATGACAACGTATAAAGAAAACCCAAATCATGCGTATCTGTGTAACGCCGTTCTTCCACCCGCTGCTTGTAGCTGCCCAGCTGCTGTTCGGCTGCGAGACGGTATTTCTCATCACCTGTCGTCTCATAGGCAAGCCACAACATCCCTGTCCAAAAGGCCGGCGTCCATTCCGTATTGCCCACCTGCCTGTAAACATTGTTTGTGCTGGCTTCGGAAGGAAACGTGCCTTTGAATGTTTCAAGATTACGGTCTATCTGCTTCAAAATAAAAGCCATCGCTTCTTCACAGCGTTTTTGGGTCAGCTGCGGTTCACGATTATACCTGCCGGCATCCTGAATACCTTCGTCTTTAACCTGCTTCATGTTTGCATTCCCCCCTGGTAATGGATTGGTCTTGCGTGATTGAATTGTACCCAGAGAAGGATCAAGACGACAATCGTTATCTTTTCGTATGGACTGCCGTTTTTACTTCACATGCCCATGGTTGAAAAAAAGTTTATACGGTTGAATAATCGTTGGTATCGGAAAATTCTGCTTTAGTCCTCATACGAAAATACCGCAAGGACGAGCACCTGATGCTTTAAGGTGTCTATCCTTACGGTATTTACGGCAGGATGATTCCCCACCAGATCTTGACAGCCGTGGCCGCAATCAAAACAGCAAGGGCGATCCGCAAGTAGTTCACATTCAAATGCCGGCTCACCCGCGTGCCTATAGGCGCACCCAAGATACTGCCGATCACCGTAAAAAGCGTCGGTAGAAAAGGTACGCCTCCGCCGATCAGTTTCCCGGTAACTCCGCCGATAGCCGAGATAAACACAATAGCCAGTGAAGATGCCACCGTAATACGGATGGGAATCTGCAGCAGCGTCAGCATGATCGGAATAAGGATAAAAGAACCGCCCGCTCCGACAATACCGGATACAACCCCAACCAAAAGCGCCGCAACTGACGCGACAACCGGATTAAAAGCTAAAGACTCCAAAGCCTCTTCTTCCCTGCTTCCCCGGTTGGGCACCATCATTAAAATAACAGCTATGACGGCCAATACACCGTATACGATATTAATCGTATCGCTATGAAGATATCTCGAACCGACGCTTCCTAACAGGCTGCCGATCAGAATGCTGATCCCCATATTGGCAACCAGCCCCTTATGGATGAGCATCTTTTCTTTGCTGCTCTGCTTTCTGTAAGCAAGAACACCGGCAAGCGAGGCAAAGAAAACCTGAAACATGCTGATCGAGGCAACTTCTTTGGCAGAAAAACCGCCCGCATGAAACAGCCCCGGAACATACAGCAGCAGCGGGTAGTTAATAATCGCTCCGCCGATTCCCAGCAAACCCGAGAGAAAAGAACCTATCAGGCCAATTAAAAACATGATGATATATCCGAATACATCCATTTAAGAAGCACCTCCTCTGCCAAGCTCATCAATTTGAAAAACAATTTTCGAAAAATTCTACACATGATCAATAAGAGGAGTTATAATATATACATAATACCCAGTAATTCAATAGGATTAGGATGGTGAGTGGGATTGCTAACCAAAATCAAACATTTGTTTCAGGACCGCTGCCCTAAATGTTCGGAACCTCTCATTGCCGAATCGGATCATCTCCGCTGCATCAAGAGCTGTCCGAATCAGCATTACACGGAGGAAACATACAGCCATCTTAACGTCAGAATCATTTATCCCAGTTAATTATTATAACTGCAAACACTCCGATGGCCGGAGTGTTTGCTTGACTTTTAGTTATCATGTACGGCACAGCGGTTTGGACCTGTCTCCATCTCGCGCCGCTGTTCTTCATCCGGATTTATTTTCCCCATGTTGGTCTGGCGGATTTCCTGATATGAATTGGGCTGCGGAGGCAGATTTTCCGTTACCGTTTTTCTGAATTCCGCTTCGTCCGCAATGTTTAGGCCCGGATTCTGATGAAATAAATCGCCGAGTTTTGCGGAAACTGTTCCTTTTTGATCCAGCTCCGTGATTTTACCGAAGTGGGCGGGGAGAACAATCAGTTGTTCCGGCATCCCCCCGAATATTCCGTACAAGGAGTTCCGCAGATCACTAACCCAATCTTCCGCCTTGCCGGCAAGATCCGGACGACCGATGGAAGCAACAAACAAAATGTCGCCTGTCAAAAGGTACTCTTCATCGACCAAAAAGGACGTGCTGCCAATGGTATGGCCTGGCGTGTAAATCGGATGGATATTTACTTTGCCGTTTCCGATCCGAATATCACGATTTTCAACCAGCTCGTTATATGGGTACGTCACTTCGTCGGCATCTTTCGGCGGCAGCCAATAAGAAGCCCCTGTGGCTTGGGAAAGTTCATGTCCACCTGAGATATGGTCTGCATGCAGATGAGTATCCATCACATGTTTGATTTGTACGCCATGCTTTTGGGCAAAATCGACAAAGGGCTGAATGGTGCGGACAGCGTCGACCACAACCGCCTCGTCCCCCGACAAAATCATATACGAGAGACAACCCTTTCCGATTCTGACAAATTGGTAAACTTCACCACCATTCTTCAAGTCCCCCACTTTCACGGGTTCCAAGTGTTCGCTCCACAGCTTCATGCCTCCTTCAAGATAATATACGTTTTCGCGTCCGGATTCCACCAATTGTTCCGCTATGAACTTGGATGAGCCTTCCTTGGCGCACACAACAAGCAGCCGCTTTTCGGCAGGAATACGATCGAGCGCCGGTTCCACATCATCCAGCAGATCGAAGTATGGGATATTGATGATTTCAATCTTCTCGCCTTCGATTTTCCAGTCGTTAAATTCCGCCCAATTGCGTACATCCAAAATAAACAGCTCTTCCCGGCCGGCGATAATTTGCGATAGTTCGTGCGCCGTCATTTTTGCGAGTGATGTTTGTGTTGTCTTTTCAGTCATCGTTTCTCCTCCTCATTGGTATTAGAACGATAAGCTAATGTTGGCATCCTTGGCAAAATCGATAAAGGTCGCTGCGCCTCCCACTTCAATTCCGTTCATAAAATCTTCTTCTTTCAAGCTCATGACATCCATCGTCATCTGGCAGGCGATCATTTTCACGCCCAATTCTTGCGCCATAGCCGCAAGTTCAGGAACGGAAGGCACATTGGCATTCTTAAAGCCTTCGGCAAAATGCTCGGCTCCAGCCGGCATCGGCAGCTGTTTTACAGCCTGCTTATGAATCAAGTTCAATCCTTCAAAAGTAAAAAAGATGCCTACTTCAGCGTCGCTTGCTGCTGCCGCGGTTGCGATATTGAAAACCTTGTATGCGTCAAACATTCCACCGTTCGCTGCGATAATCGCTACTTTCATTGCCATTTTATTTTCCTCCTAATCGCGTTCTACAGGTCCTGTCCACTGGGACATGCCTGGAACGACATTTTTAATATGTTTGAATCCTTGTTCACTTAAAAAATGGGCCGCCAGGCTGCTGCGATAGCCTGTCCGGCAAATGATGCAGATGTCATCCCCGGGATTCAACTCGCCCATGCGCTGTTCCAGGTCTCCCAGAGGTAAATTTATGGAGCCTTTCAATCGGCCGAATGCATATTCGGCAGGCTCGCGGACATCCAACACAAGAATGTCACCATTTTCCTCCAGCAGCTCCTCAAGCTCCTCATTCCGGATGGCATGCGAAAACGTAATTTCTTCCTTGATGTCATCCGGCTCCGACTTGCGGACATAATGACGGTAGATGTTATCTTCTATCTGCGTCCCTAAAAATTGGTGGCCTGTCGATTGGGACCAAGCCTGAATATCGGCTACAGAGCCTTTATCGGTAGCCTGGATTTCAAGCACCTGACCGGCGTTTAACTCGTTAATGGCTTTTTTGGTGCGGACAATCGGCATTGGGCAAGCCAATCCTTTGGCATCCACAACCCGGTCAACTTTGATATTCATTACCTTCACCTCTTCAATATTGTATAGATGCTGCAAAAAGCAATGGTTCATGTTGTATCGAAAACGAAAAGCCACTGATTAATCTATTACCGTTTCACTCTGCCAGGCCAGCATTCCACCGGACATATTGTAAAGCTTGCGGTACCCGTAAGATGATAGAAATTCACAGGCTTGACGGCTGCGGCCTCCGCTTCTGCAGATCACAACGGTTTCTTTCTTGCGGTCGATTTCATCATAACGAACCTCAAGTTGGCTCAGCGGAATCAGCTTGACTCCCTTGATATGCCCCTCCCGGTACTCGGCCAGTTCGCGCACATCAATGAATTGCACATCCCGGCGTGGATTGCGGAGCCAATTTTCCACTTCCTCAGGCATGATATCGATCCAACTTTGTTTTGACATGTTGACAGCCTCCTCTTTGTTTTATACCCCATAGGGTATTATTGGGCCCATAAAAAAAACGTCTATCGACGAACTTTCTAAGAAGCGAGGGCCGCATGTAGCGGATGTTTTTCAAGACGGGCAACCATCCCGTTTCTTCACTCTCATAAATACCCCCGTGGGTATTACTTTAAATTGATTTTAGCATTATGTCAAGTCAAATTATGATCTTAGCCGTATGACCAATATTTACCTAGCACTCAAACATAGCAGACGATGTGTTCTTTAGAGTTTGCGAGCTAACCCTTTGGCCCTTCAAGCAGAAAACAAAGTCCGAAATTCGATCATGCTAAACTTAACGGACACCATGGACGCTAATTCGTAAAAAACAGCCATTTTCAAATTTTAACGGTCACTACAGCGCTTAATTGCTGTGAATCGACCCCAAAAGGGACAATTTTCACTAAATAGCTGCAGCTATGTCCGTTAAAAATCATATTAGTTAAAATTGCGCTCTATAGCGTCCGCTGTGTCCGTTAGAGTTGAGTGAGTCTAAATATTCTTCCCGCCAGCGTCTGAATCGAATTTTACGATACCCTGATATATAATGAGGATATTCATTTGTTTATCGATTTCGCTTAATACCAATTATGCTAAGGCGGTGTGTTTGAATGAATGCAATAGTAAGCAAACCTTGGGTGCTCGCCCGCATGTATGAACCGGATGTAACAATTGTAGACTGCCGGTTCGAGCTGGGGCAGCCGGAAGCGGGAAGAGAGGCTTTTGAGGAGGAGCATATTCCCAGAGCCGTATATCTGGACTTGGAAAAAGATCTCTCTTCCCCTGTCCGCGAACATGGCGGACGCCATCCGCTGCCCGATCCGGAGCAGCTCAGCCGTACCCTCGCCCAAAAAGGAATTACTCCCGAAACGCGGGTGATCGCGTATGATGATCAAGGCGGCATGTATGCTTCCCGCTTGTATTGGCTGCTCAAATATCTCGGACATGGACCGGCCTATGTCATGGACGAAGGCTTCAGCGCTTGGAAGGCCGCCGGATACCCGGTATCCGCGGATCAACCGATCCGCGTACCGGCAAGCTACAGCTATACCCTTCATCCCGAACTGCTTGCAAGCATGGAGGATGTACGGGAAGCAGCGGGCAGAGATGATGTCATCGTGATCGATTCACGTGACCCCCGCCGCTATCAAGGACTTGAAGAAACAATGGACAAAGCCGCCGGCCATATCCCGGGCGCCAAAAACAAGTTTTGGAAGCTGCTGCTGGATGAGAACGGAAAATGGATGGCGGCGGACCAGCTGCAGGAGCATTATCAAGAGTTCCCTCAGGATAAAGAAATCATTGTATACTGCGGCTCAGGCGTTTCCGCCTGCCCGAACTTCATTGGACTAAAAGAAGCGGGATACGAAAATGTAAAGCTGTATTCGGGAAGCTGGAGCGACTGGATTTCGTACAGCGAGAATCCGATCGCGACCGGGGAAGAATAAAAGCTGGAAAATTAACGCCAAGTAACTACTTTCCTACTTTATAAAACTAAGAATCTCATAATAAGAGACTTTAGAGCATCTTCTTGCAACATGTAAAGAAGATGCTCTTTTGTTTACATTAGAATTGATCTTTTCAGATTTCCCATAGCCCACCGATATGTATGCGAATACCATTTCAACGTGATCACTACATATGAATTTCCCACATTCTCTCCGAATATAACCAGCTTATATAAAATGCTCTTGAATTTTCGTTAATAACGATTCTGATATAGAAATAAATTATTAGTAGCTGATGTATCAAGAAATGTTTTTAAATCTCATTCTCTGGAATGTATCAGTACTAAAGATCTATACAGCAAGACTATAGTCATGGTATATTGATAATTGGATTATAGTTCCATCAATATAAAGGGTTTCAATAAATGAAAATTTTCTAGGGGGTATAGAATGTGGACAATCAACAAGAAGTAAAGATAGTTTTTATAGGAGAATCAGGTTGTGGTAAAAGCACACTTATCCGCCATCTGGCAGAATCCCCAAACGAGCTTAAGTATGCTTCATCTAAGGATGGACATGCTGGTACTACAAAAGTAACTATAGAATATCTTTTTGGAGATTATAAATACATAACGGTTAATTCAGTTTTTTGTAACATTAAATATTCTAAAGATTCTGATCTAGTTTTTTTGGGGGATCCCGAATTTGAAGCATTTCTGAGCAATATTGAAGTTATGCAAACTTTGGATAGATCAAGTGATAACTATGAACAACTCATCAATGACTATGCTAAAGAGTATCTTAACGGTAAATCTCTTAAAGAAGTTTTCGACATAATAAACAATCCAAATACATTCTTTAATCGTATAACAATGCAAGTGCCTGCAAATAAAGAATTATATACTCAAATGAAGGTAAACGATATTGATGAATTAAGAATTGTTGATACTAGAGGGCTTGGAGATCAAGATGACATTGAGAGAGTCATCCCATTTGCGGGTGCAGACGCTATCATAATAGTAGGGAAAAATGAAACACCATCTCCAGTAATACTACAAGGCCTAATCAAAGTCTGTCAAGATTACAAACACTTACCCGTGTTATTCATAGGAAAACATGCAATCAATGAAGACGAGGTAAACATAACTTCCATCGATTCAGTGGAAGATTACTTATCGAGGCTGATCAAATTTAATAAAAATCCAGATTGTTCGATTAGACGCTTATATGCAGATGTGTGTGAAGAACATTTAGAACTAATTAAACCTGTTCAGGATGTTATGAAAGAATGTCGCATTAATAATGTTCCCTATATCAATTCTTTAGCATTTTCAACAGCTAAAGAATCTAACTATTACAAGTTTTACGTCCCCGCTTGTATTCAGATTTTTAGTAATTGTATCAAAACAATTAGTTCTTACCAGGTTGCTCAAAAGGATGTGTCTAATCAATTACGTAATAGTAAGGCTAATCTTTTTCATAGTATGTTTACTAAAGATGTTTTAGATAGTGTTATTAATTATCTATCAATTGAACCAAAGAATTATAATCGGTATGTAGACTTTCTCTCTGTTGCAAAAGGTTTGTCTGAAAGACATGGGTCTCCTCTTGAGTACTCATATAATTGTGTAGCTGCAACTATGCATGCCATGCTGAAAACCGCAATTGACCGCGCTATAATAAGTGTTGACAATACTATTAGCAATGATATTCTTCTTTTCTTCTTCAACCGGGTATTGCAACACAATTCGTATAACTGGTATTGGGGTTATGACAATGGTTACTACTACACCATCATTAATTTCAGTTATAGAGTAGTTCAAGATTGTAAGAAGAAACTTCAAGAACGAAATCTTAAATTAGATCAAGTAGTATGCACACGATTTGGAAAGCAGTATGATCAGTATGATTCAATAAAAATTCTACTTTTTGAAGAAAGCCTGAATATGCTAATAAACAAGATGGATAGTGACATCGATGTGAATAATTATTTCTCCAGTATCCTTGACGCCGATCCAGTATGAACATGTCATAATCAGTACTGAGTTTCTTTAAAATTATCATTAATAGAGACAATCAATAAGTTACTGTACATGCCAATAAACACTTCAAGAAATTGTAAATCCAAAAAAGCTGATAGTATCCCTAAACAGCTCTAAGCTGTGTTTGAATTTGAGCGAGAGCTACTCCGAATAGAGCTTGTTTATAAACATATTCAATCCAATGTTGCTTTTTTCTCATCGATATTGGTGCAACCCATCCAAAAGATTGCCTTGCCCGCTGTAAATACAGCACATTGAAGCAAAAGAGAGTAGCGCCCAGTAGCGATCGATCGCTTTCGTAGATCGAACCTGATATCGATCCAAGCCGAGGTGGACCTTCGCCGCTCGAAAATACGTTTCAATCGACCATCGCTTGCTGTAATAGCTCAGAATTTGCTTGTTGGTTAGAGAAACATCTGTACTTAGAAAAGCTTTTACTTGCTTTGGGTTCAGTTCTTCTCCTTCTTTCCAGCAGAAAAGAACGACTCCATTATCCAGCAAATTGAGCTTTCCTTCGTATCGATAAACGAGGGTAAGAGTCTACTCCGATGGTCACGAGATCGGTATCAGACTCGGAAATAAACGAAGCAAATTCTTTAATGGATTGACGAATCCCTTGGGGGTAAATGATGCGATTGGTCTTCAGACCACTAATGACTTGGAACCCTTGCTCGCTACTCACCTGAAGAACAGAGGCTGAAGGATACCACGAATCCATTAATACGTAAGTTCGGTGATGAGACTTGGGCACTTGCTGGATCATGTCACAAGCCAGATCAATCTTACTCTTGCTATTGGATTCATAACGTTCTGCTGCAAAGCACCACCCGCCCGAAGCATCGCTTCCACTACAGCATGACCATAGACCTTCTTGCCCTTGAGATGAGAGTGGTGAAAGGCTGAACGCTGGATCGAGTCAACCGCCCGTGACGAAGGTTTGGTTTTATCACACACACCGTATCATCTACGAGGACAAAAATCGGACTGTTATTGTGTTTGGCGCTGAATTTGACTTGCTGATAGGCGATATTACGTACGACTTGCTTCAGGAACTGTTCATCCCACTTCCCATGGGATAAAAAATGACTTAAGCTTCTGCGATCCCGATGGTGCAAGCTTTCACGATGTATATCTGTTAAGGTACCTGTAAATGTGTACCTCACGTTTGCGTCCGTATTTATAGAAATATGAAGTGACGGTTTGGATTAGTTGCTATCTTGCTACTCGGTGTAGGTCCTTGGCCACATAGGCAAAGGGCGCTCTCTCTTTCACGGACCAATGCGGGGTTACGTTTTCAGGTTGGTTTCTTCTCCTCTAGGCATACCTAAACAAGGATCGCCACTACATACACCTGCTACTAGATGCCAGTTCATTTGCTCTATCATTATCTTGTGTTCTTATTGTGAGTGCCTTTTCTTGAATTGAAGTAACGTGAGCAAAGACTAACGGAGGACCAGAGGGGCGTCGAATAAACACAAGACAATAAGACAACTTCACCGTTGAAGCTCGTGCACAGTGTTAGGTGTACTACAAAGCCACTTCTACCTGTATTTGAAGCCAAAAGCGCATGAACAGTATATCTATTAGTATTGCTAGATTCAGCTCTTGGTTTGGAAGGACCACGGTAAATGTACAAATCCTTTGAAGGTTATGTGCATAAATCTCAAAGGAGGGGCCATCTGAATTACCTGCGGAGTAATGCTTCAGCTGTAGGTACCTTAGTTACTAAAATCGGTTACAGCGATAACTCAAACCGATATCTCTAATCGATCATCCATGTCCCATCGTGATAATTATAATGACAGCGCTTCTATGAAGAGCTTTTTTCTTGAATCTATCAGAAGTTCTCTCTATCCTTTCAACTTACTTTTTGCACCGTTTTTTCACTCTAAATCATCAAATGTAGTTGTCAGATAATGTGAAGCTACCTTGTATTTCTATTCCTATTAACTTCAATTCCCCCTTAAAACTAGAAACTTGAAAAAGAAAAAGAGCCAACCTGTGGCTCCTAATTCTTAATTGTTTCAAATCTAGAAATCGAATTCAACATAAAATGCAGTAATAAGACATAACTTGTGTTTCAAATCACATCAAAAAACTGTTCTATTCTTCGAAACAAAGATGGCATCTTATGCCCTCTCTTCATAGCATTTTTAACATATAACTCTGAAATCAAATATTTGTTCCTATAATCATCAATAAATTGATAAATAAATTCCTTATGCTCTATTGCTTCAATTGAACTAGGTGCTAATATAGATTGTTCACCTTTTATCTTTGAGTTTTTCATATCCTGCTTAAAGGAAAACATTGCTATTGAATCTCTTTGAACACTATCTCCATATTTAGAAATACATTGAACGAGAGAATCATACAGGAGCTCTGGATCAAGACAATCCTCTATCTCAGTCGGTGTATAAATCCCACCAGATGAAAGTTTAGATAGCAATACATCATCGTCACTCATTTGTATCCTTGCAATCTTAAGTTTTTCTCCCTTTGTACTACTATTGAAATCAATGATATTTAAGTGCTCATCAGTATCTACTAGACATAGTAGTTTACTATTAATGGCTCTATTTTCTTCTCGTTCGCAAAAAGGTAGATATAAATAATTATACATTTTAACTACATTAGCACATCCGCCAACTGCAAAGACTTGAAGGTTAGGAACATTACGAAGATAATATTCAAGATATATTTTATCGTCAGTACCTTCACATATAATCCAATTCTTCTCTTCCGATCTCATCGAACTTAATATTGAGGAAGATAATTCAAAATAGCTTTTAATAATAATATCATCTGGTAGCTTCCCGCGTTTCTCAAAATAATTGTTTAATTTAAATGAATGCATTTCAACTTTCTTATCACTAATTAATTCAATGTAATGTAAATCCCCAGTATCAGTAACTGGTAGAGAACCATACCAGTGAGTGGTGATTAGAATCTGATTTTTAGTAGAAAGATTCCTCAGTCTTTCAAATTGGCTAAACGCCCTAGATATATGTAATGAATTTTCAGGTTCATCAACAGCTAATATTACATTTTTATGAGCACTTGAACTTTCTATTAGAAAAGCTGTTGCCACATCAAGTAGTGCTGTTCTCTGTTCTCCAGAGCTAAGCTCACTAACCTCTTTTCTATCTTTTTTGAGCGTTCGAATAGAAAAATACGCTTCTAATATTTTCTTTCTCACATCTGAGGATTTAAGATTTTTCTTATACATCCCCTCAACCTTATAAGCGTATCGCTCATCGATTTTACTTATAATATCATTTATAGAATCCATATATGTGTTTAAAGAATTATTTAAAAATTCTATCACACTATAGTGACCCCGACTCCCATTTTTAATATTTTTTTGATTTAATATATTATCGATTTCGTTTAAAATGTCTCTGTTCATTAATTCTTGCATTTCTCGATTTTCTATCTTGAGAATATCACTTGGGCTCGCTTCAATCGGAATATATACATAAGTATAATACTCTTTTACAAGATCAAGAATTTTTTGATATTTATAATCCTTTAAATCAAGAGGAACTTTCTTCAAAAGGCTATCATTAAATGTGATAAAATAAGCATCATTCTTGTTGTTAAATGCTATACCAACAAGAAACAAAAAATATTCTTCTTTATCATACTTATTCTTTAAAATATCTCTATATTGATAGAATTTTTTAAATTCATCTGTAGAAAAATTTGATCCTAGTTCAGTGTTAGATGACCAGAAATAGTCGCTTAAAAATTCAAAATACAATATATCTTCATCACCTAATTCTAATGTATTAATAAATTCTTCTTTTCTCACTAAAAATATAGGAGCAATAAAAGCGTCATCCTTTTTACCATCTTTATTTCTGTTCCAATTAGCACCATTGAAAAATGTATTTAATGACTCTAATATTGAACTCTTACCCGCCCCGTTGTTACCAATATACACAGAATATTTATTATTATAATCTGAATTAATAGGAATGAAGTATAGCCCTCGATAAATTTTATAGTGCCTTAGAAATACTCCAATTAACATTTGCGTATCCTCCAATATCTTTTTTACTACTGATATTATATTACAAAATTCTACAAATGCTATCATTTCAGCTTTGACAACACTATCTTGAGCGCCCTTAAGTATAAATATCCTACTTCTTGGGATAGTTGTAATGACCAGTGCTAATAAACATATGGTTAGAAAAATAAAGTAGGGAAACACTCTCATGGCTCCCCCTTATCGAACCGCAGGTGCCTTACTTAGGCATACAGCTCACCAACGTGATTCAACTAGAAATCAATAAGTAGTTGCTAAACGTTGTGCATATTGTATTTTACGGACACGTTCAGGCGTGTAATAGGCCTCTCCGCGTTCGCTAGCTTTCCGTTTTCTTTGGACTTGTTTCGTTTTCTGCTTGTTCTTCATGAAATCCATGTAATCATCGAGGGTGTATCCGTACTGCGCGTTGTAATATACCCAGAACGCAGGTACCAGCCTTATTCGAGCAAAGAATTCGTTGTTCCATTTCGTTTTCATTGCGTGTCCTATTCTTTGGCTTGGATACTTGTGTATCATGGCGACTCGCAGTCGTTGTCTCACATACCCGTCCATATCAAAGAGCTGGTTTTTGAATCCATTAAAGAAACAACGACTTTCCTGTCCATATCGCTTGTTTTCCTCTACGGCTTTGTACAGGTTCAGGAAATAGTTTACCTTCCCTTGAATAATTGGATTGACACGTTCCAGCCATGCTTTCTTGTTCAACGTTAGGGTTTTCCGTGTCTTGGCCTTCACTTTCTGCTTGAAACCTTTCCACGTGGAATCCTTGGGTTTCGCGATGAAATACGGGCCTGCCATCCTTCTTCCGCTCCCGCCAGTGTTCAAACGTGAATCCCAGAAAGTCGAAGTCATCTTTCTTGAAGTTTACCATCTTGGTTTTCTCCATGGCGACTTCCAATCCTAGCTCTGCTAATGTTTCTCGGGTGACTTCAGCCGCTTTTCGGATTTCTTCCTCCGTTTTCGCGAATAAAAGAAAATCGTCAGCGTAGCGCACGAAGCGGATACCGTGCTCCTCTAACTTCCAATCCAACTCATTTAGATATAGGTTGGCTAGTATAGGCGAGATGACACCACCTTGCGGCGTTCCGGCATCTACTTCGTGGTATTTGCCTTCTTCCATATACCCTGCTTTTAACCACTTCCAGATCATATCCAGTACCGTTCCATCCGCGATGTACTTCGTCAGGATCCCCATCAGTTTCTTGTGGGGAATGTTATCGAAGAAGCCGCGAATGTCACAGTCATAAATAAAATTATGCTCTGTCTCAATGTTCCACAGGATAATCTGGACGACGAGTTTTGCCCCATAATTTGGGCGATATCCGCACGACCAACGATGGAAAATCCTTTCCTTCACTTTGGCTGTAACACGTTTACAACGGCTTGTTGCACAATCCGGTCATCAATGTTAGGTATGCCTAGCGGTCGCATCTTCCCGTTTTTTTTGGGATATATTGTTTGCGTACGGGGGATGAAACATAGGCTTTGTCTCGGAGTTTCTGCAAGAGTCCGCTTAGATTTTCATCCAACTTCTTCTCATAGCTCTCCAAGGTTTCGCCGTCGATTCCACCCGCCCCTTTGTTTTCCTTTACCTGTAACCATACTTCATGAAGTTTTCGATCAAACAAAATTTGCCCATAAATACTGTGCCACTTTAACTTCAATTCTTGATTCAAGTCTATCGCCCACCTTTCATTGTGCCCATTCCGTTCGTTCTTACCGCAGTAACGTGATGGTTGTCCGGCACCACATTCAAGTGTTTGTCCACGAGGTCGTTCCCCTTCCGTTCGGCAAACGTTTAGTCACCTGCCTACTTCCGTACTATGAGAACGTCTGAGTTCTCTACCATGAATACAACTTCGGCGAAGCCTTATATGGAAGCATCCTTTACAGGGAAGTAGAGAACTTCACGGGGTCATCGTATCTTCCTTCTGAACATACCCAGCACCTTCACTTGATAAGCCATCGCCCTCCGTCTGGTTCATTGGACAACGTTTTTTTCCTTAGGCTTCCCGTTATTGCCGCACAGTCGCCGACTTATCCTGCCGCTGCGTGCTTCACGCTTTCGCATTTGGGTCTGCTCATCCGTCTACGGGTCTCTCGATTTTCCGCATCTCCTTCAGACAATTACCTCGCGATGTTGTCCTAGATTAGGCTTCTCAACTCACACCAGAGTGGTTGAGGAGGGACTTTCCCCCTCTGAAAAGCATCCTTCTAAGCTCCCGGTTCGTATTTATGGTAACGTAGCCGCCACTCTTAACAGATGCTCATAGCGTTAACTCTCTAAAGTTACGACTGCCCGTCGCACAGCAAAAACAGCCCGCTTCAAATGCGGGCTTTCAAGTATTGGCAGCAACTCATCAGATCGTGATCGTTTTCTCGATTCAAACACAGATCATAGGGTATTTAGCTTAATCATGTTTTCTTTTATCGCTTTCAACTCGGAAAAATCAAACATTTGCTTTGATTAAGTTTTCTAACCCCATATTCAATAACCAGGAAGCAGCTTTTCTTTCCCTTACTTTTGATCCTTTTTTCCTTATTGAATATCGCCGCTCTTTGCGGCCTCATCAGCGCTCCGGCGTACATCAACAATAAATACTCTCTCCCCTATCCCTTTTCCGGATAAGCTAGTGCTTTTCCAAAGTACGAATAGATTTGACCCGCGGAATCACAAACGCCAGCAGCACCACCAAAATGCCCAATATCATGAACATCATGCCGATGCCGCGTCCCTCGCCGATCCCAATCAATTCGCCAACAGTAGAGGCAAGCGCGCCCCCCTCCCGCAAGAGCGGGTTAAACACATGGTCCGCCAAAAAACCGGAAACGGCATAAGCGGCCACATAACCTAGCTGCGATAAAATGCCGATGATTCCCCAAGCCCGCCCTTGGGCTTCATTCGGAATCGTTTTGCGGATCATGACGTCTGCGCTCGTATTAACAAACGGCAGCGCGGCGAAAAACAGAAATCCCGTGCCTGCGATAAAATACACATTCGTGGTGAGGCCGATCAATGAAAAGAAGACTCCCGCAACACCTAAGCCCGCGGCCAACATATAAATGTATTTGCTGTTGATGCTGAATGTACCGATGAACAGGCTGCCGATCAACATTCCCGCCGCGCTTACCGACAGGACCGTCCCGATCGTTTGAGAATCCGTGATGGGCATCAGCATTGGCGTAAATAAAGTTTGGAGGAATCCCACATAAAAAGTAACGAGGGAAAGAATAACAGTCAACTGCAGCACACCCTTTGCGGCAGCCAAAGTATCCCAGCCTTCTTTTAGCTCTTTGAGAAGCGATTGTCGTTTTTGTGTTTCTTGCTGAGGCGCTTTGAGATTTCTCTTCACGGCAAAAACCGTAAGCATCGTAACCAGAAAGGTCAAGATGTCTATGATCAGAACGCCCCTGATATCCATTATTCCAAGTAAAATTCCTGCGATGACCGGGGAAAGAAGATACTTGGAGGAGGCGGCAAGCTGAACAAGACCGCTGGCTTTGGCAAACTGTTCCTCTGTCAGCAAGTCCGTTATGGTGGCTTTATATGCCGGCTCCAGCAAAGAAACAAAAATCGAGCTGAACGTAACGCCAAGATATATTTTCCAAGGAGAAGGATCGCCAACCAGCATCGATATGAGTATGAATATAAGCCCTATTGCGGAAAACAGGTCGCCAATGATCATCATGAGCCGCCGGTCAAAGCGGTCTGCCAGCACTCCGCCGACGGGGCTCAGCAAAATGGAAGGCAGGAACGCGCAAAGGGTCAATAAAGCGACACTGGTTGCGGTATGCGTCATTTTGTAAATATGAATTCCCAGCGCAAAAGCCGTTAAGCCGCTTCCGATACTGGAGATCCATTCTCCGGTCCATAACACCAAAAACTTTCCGAACGATTTATTGCTCACCTTCCCGGCCCGCCTCCTTTCCCCCATCGCTGTCCGCAAGCTCTGGCTGCGTCTGAATTAATCGGGATACATAGGCGAAACTCCCTTTCTCCGCGCCAAGCATCATCTCCATGTTATAGATAAATGCCTCGATTTTTCGGGCATACTCCTCAGATTCCCAGCTGAATATTCCTTCATCAAACAAAAACTGCGAGGCTGCGAGCAAAATTTCCATCGATTCTTTCGGATATGGATTCCGGAACAGCTTTTCCTTGATCCCCTGTTCGATCACCTCCGTTAAAACGGGAGTGAGCTTATGAATCGTTAATGCTAGGCTGCTCTGGTGAATTTGCGCATTCTCCGGTTGGTGAAACTGTTCTATGAGGCGGCCCTTTCTGCCCGTGTCCGGCTTTTGCGCCATGATGATTTGAAACAGCTTTTCATGAACCGAAAGCCCGTTATTCGAGGCAATTCGTTTCGCGGCCTCTACCCCTGCATCGATATAACGCATTACAACCGCATCCATGACCTCTTCTTTGGATTTAAAATAATAGTAAAAGGTTCCTTTAGCGATACCGATCGCCTGCAAAATATCATTTACCGTCGTTTTGGCATAACCTTTCGTGAAAAAGAGCTGTTCTGCCGCATCCAATATTTCATTTCTGCGCTCTTCCGGTTCTTTTAAAATCCTCGTCATTCGGACCTCCTTTGTATAGACTGACTGTCGGTCTATTATGATTATAGAGGAAGTCCAGATTTTGTCAATCTTAAAAAAATGGGGTGCAATTAAAAAAAAGCGGCTCTTTTACGAGCCGCTTTTGGAATTCATTCGTTGCGGATCATGTCGTGCCTAAAGCGACCGGTACAGGTGCATTTTTTTCTTGATTTGTCTTTAGTACGGTAATTCCCCTTAATTCCCCACGTCATAATTGAAATTGGCAGCAAATGCAGCACGAAGCTCCATAGATTCTGTCCAATGTATATGAGCTGCATAAACCCAGGGACCCCTGAAGGCAGGAATTGCCCAATATGTTGATAAAACGGTGCTAACAATGGGGAAGGAATAATGTTTCCCCCTGTCATTAACATTAGCGGGACAAACAGCAGGTTGAAAAAAGGCACAAAATGGCCAAACAACGCAAGGCCCATCTGCGTGACGCAAATACTCTCTAGAAGACGCAGGATTCGAATAGCCACATTTTCCAAAAAGGCGCAGCGGGTTCAACAAAGAGATGAATGATCGATACAATAATTAATGGGATGAATATAGAAACAAGCAGTAACAGAAGTTGGCGGCTCCAAAATATTTTCCATTTTGCATGTTTTTTCTTCAGCACTAGCGATGAAAGTCTTAAGTGAACATTCATCGTCATCGTAGCAATATATGAAATGAAGCCAAGCAAAATCGGTACCATGGTTATAGCAAAGTTTTCCTGTTGATGGGTTTTGATAATCTCTGCATGCAGAGGCGTGCTTTCTGTATGGCCTCCTATGGCTTTGGATATTCCTTCGGTGATGGAAGTAGCAGCTTTTTTCAGCCGCAGTAGATGCAACTTGCGAGGTTCCCTGGTTAATATAACAGGTCAGCTTCGCTTGACCGGATTTGAGGCCGACCGCGAAGTTCCGGGGAATCACGCCAACCATCGAATAGTCCCCATGCTCCATTTTTTTATTCGCTTCTTCTACGCTGTAGAGAGTCTTCGCTTGAAAAGGAACCGAACTCATGATTTTATTTTGAATGGATTGCCAGCTCTCCCGTCCTAATTGACGATGGCGATATGAAGCTTGTTAATATACTGTGTCGCATTATAGTAACCTGTCATCCAAACTTATGGTCTTTCCTCGGCAAACTTCGAGGTCAGGTATTTCACCTCGGGGTATTCGCCGCTTGGGGCGTCAAGCAAGCTTCCGCCTTTGTGCTTTAAATATTTGTCAAAGAAATCGAGCGTATATGCGTTTACGATAGCGGCCGATCTTGCCGGGCTGATTTTGCCGGTTAATTTGAACTGTTGGAAAAGCGGGGTCAAGAACTGCAAATCTGCTAAATTGTAATGCTCTGTATTCTCGATATATAAAATTTGACCTCCATTTTTAGCCACATGTTCAAGATGTCCAACCTGGGTTTCTGCTCCTTTGATGTCCTTCTCGATCTCTTCTTTTGTGACTCCCTTCTCCTTCAACTCTTCGTCCGTATAGACATAATGTTCTCTGACTTTATTGAAAAGATCGAAACCCATTTCAGAAAACATGAACATAAACGGCTTCGACAAAGGCTTTTTGTCGTAAAGGTAAAGCGAACCGTCCAAATCAATCCCTGCCGTGATTCTAGGATCATAGGCCGCGTCGTATGATGCGGCTCCGCCGAAGGAATGGCCGAACACGCCCACGCGGCCAAGATCGATTTTTCCGTTGAATTCGCTTGGAATTTCTCCGGAATTGATCCGTTCAAGCTGATCCAAGGTGAATGTAATATCGTCCGTCCATACCTTACCGACCTTGTTGCGGTATTGTTTTTCGCCGATCAAATCTTCGTCCGTTTTCATCGTCGTTGTTCGACCATCCGGAAATACGGTAGCTGACGTGCTGTAAGTATGGTCGATGGAGGCAACAATGTAGCCGTGGCTTGCGAGATTTTCCGCCTGGGATGTATGGTATATTTTCGAAGAGCTATATCCATGATTCAGAATGATTAACGGATAAGACGGGCTGAAGCCGGATATCTCGGCATTTTCGTAAGAATGGCTCGAAATGTTTTTCATGTATTCCACAAACATCGTTGGGATTCCAAACGTCTTGGACACCGGTTCTTCCTTTAAAACCTTGTCGGCATCGGAGATAAAAGGCAGCGGCTTCCCCTTCGTATTTTGTGCCGGATACCAAACTTGGACCATCAGCTCCCTTTTGCCTCCTGGCGCATCGCCGAATATTTCTTTCCTGCCTTCATCGACGAAGTGGAAGGTTTGCGTGCCTACTTTAAGGCTGCCTGTCGGCTCCGGCAATTGGAATACCGGAAAAACATACATAAGAGCTCCGGTTAAGAGCAGCGACGCCGTTCCTGCCGAGAAGAGGGTGATAGATAAGAAGCGCGGCATTTTCCAAGCAGCGGTTTTATCGAACAAAGCCAAGACCGAGACGGTCAGAAAAGCGATGGTGATGCAATAAGGGAACAAAAGCTGTATTCTGTAGCCTTCTACTATCAAATGGATGATCAGCAGCAGCGTACCGGTTATGCTGGCAATAAATAACGGCATTCCATTGTTCTTTTTACAGAACATTTTTATAGCTAATAAACCTGCACTGGTTAGAAGAAGTAGAATCTCAAATAGTCTCATCTTGAACTCTCCCGTTATGTTGTAATGTGGATTTCGGAGCTATTATTTCGCCGCGCTATAAGGCCAGACCTTATGGACCTCAAAAGCAAATCCCCGCCGGCTGCAGGAGCGCCTTTCGCAAAGATGCAGCGAATTTCATGGCGGCGGAGGAATCAAAGAATGACCCGTGCTTGTCGCTTTCGCAATATCCCTCCCTCTTTAGCGTAATGGCCTTTACTCTGTGCCCCCGCATTCTCAATGCCCCCATCCTCCTGCCAACGATCATATCTGGCGATTATGAATGGACAGTGAATCGAATATGAACGGAAGATGAACAGGATTAAAAAACGTTTTATTGACCTATGACGACGAAGACAGAGCGCTTTTCGCTGCGGTATTTTGCGTTGATGATGGCCTGACGGTTCCGCCATGCGGGAGTCATCCGGATTCTGGTTCATATGGTTGAAACTTTGCATTAAATGTGTTTTCCCAGGGAATTGACTTTCCCGATATCTAAAAAAGCCCCACAAAGTGGAGCCTATGCTTCGATGCTTATTCCAAATACTTTGCGGGGGCCCCAAAAAACTTATAAATTCTATAATCGTAAAAAAGCCCCTTACGGAAAATTCCGTTCAGAGGCTTTAAGCGTCGATACATTTTGCTTGGCAGAGCTTATAGAATTAGAACTACGCCTGCCGGGAAAAACGACTTTGAGAACGGTATCTGTACCGGGGGAGCTGCGAACGATGAAAATCCGGCCTTCGTGCAGCTCAACGATCTTCCTCACGATCGCAAGGCCAAGCCCGCTGCCCTTGGAAGATCGATTTCGCGACCGGTCCGCTTTGTAGAACCGTTCGAAAATATGGTTGACCTGATCCGGAGAGATGCCTATTCCCGTATCGGCGACCGTCACTTCGATCCCGCTCGTAGTGGAGCGTAAGCCGATACTGACCTTGCCGCCTTCGGGCGTGAATTTAATGGCGTTGCCTAGCAAATTCAACCAAACCTGATTTAATTGATCCGGATCGGCGGTAATATAGACTTCCGGCAGATCGAGTTCGATAGTGATGCGCTTGCCGGACCAATGCGGCTCCAGCGCCACGGCAACTTGGCGGATTTGTTCGTCGAGCGCGAACGTCATCGGCTCGAATGGATGATGCTCTGACTCCAGAGAGGCCAGATGGAGCAAATTGTCGCTAAGCCTTGAAAGCCTTTCGCTTTCGCCCGCAATGATATCCAGGTACCGCTCCCGTTTCTCGCCGGGGATAACGCCATCCCGCAGCGCTTTGGCGAAGCCGGCAATGGAAGTCAGCGGCGACTGCATCTCGTGGGACACGTTGGACACGAAATCTTGACGCATTTGCTCTATTTGCTTAAGCTCCCGCACCATATGATCGAAGCTTCGCGACAGTATCCCAAGCTCGTCCTTTCGGTTCAGGTTCAGCTCGACGCCGAAGTCGCCGCGGGCCATTCGCTCCGTGGCGTCGGTCATGCTGCGAATCGGCCTGACTAGGAAGCGGGAAGCGATCAAAAAGATGAGGCTGCCGACACCGAACATGATCAGCAGGAACGTAATTAAAATCCTTGGCAGCGAAACGTCGTTGTTGTATACCGGCATAACGAACAAGGCATACGTTTCTCTGTTCAGTTCAAAGGGACGGCCGACGATTTCCGTTTCTCCGCCGTCCGATATGACCGTTTCCCCGTTCAATACCTGCGCGGCCTCCTCTGCCGTTACGTGAATCCCGTCCGTCGCATGTACGGCGTTAAGAACGAAGACGTCACCGCTGCGGCCGATGATGCGGATCGAGTAGTTGCGCAGGGCACGCACATTGTTGCGAAGCGATTCCTCGCCTTGATCTGCGGTGTTGGCATAAATATCGACAAGGTCATTTGCGACAGACATTGTCTCTTGATGGACCTCCTTCGCCATCTGTTTCTGAAAGATCGTCCAGGTGAACATAAAGGCGATAGTCATTCCAACGCTAACCGCAAGCAGAAAGATGAGAACCACGCGGACGTACAATGAACGTATCATCCGTTCACCTCAAGGCGGTAACCGATTCCGCGCACCGTCTCGATCCGGAATTGGTCGGCATCGCTCGCGAACCGTTCACGCAGCCGTTTGATATGGACATCGACGGTGCGGTCATCCCCATCGTAACCGAGTCCCCATATTTGTTCGATCAGTTGACCTCTTGTGAAAATTTGCCCTGGATAGCTGGCCAGCTTGTACAACAGCTCGAACTCCTTTAGCGGCAGCGCGAGCGGCTCGTCGCCGCGGAACACTTTATAAGCTTGCCGGTTCAAAAGCAGCTTGCCAAGCCTAATCGTCTGAGTCGACGTAATCCGGTAACGCTTCAGCAGCGCCTTGACCCGCATGACCAACTCCAACGCATCGAACGGCTTGGTCATATAATCGTCGGTTCCAAGCCGAAATCCTTTTACCTTATGCGCGGGTTCCCCTTTGGCGGAAATCATCATGAGCGGTAAATCGGGATATTCCGCGCGCAGCGCACTGCATAATTGCCAGCCGTCCATACCTGGCATCATAATATCGAGAATGACGAGATCGGCCTGCACGCTCTTAACCGCTGCCAGCGCCGCCGCGCCGTCTTCCGCATACGTCACTTCAAATCCTTCACTCTCCAAATAAACACCGATCAACTCACAAATATGCTCGTCGTCATCCGCAACTACAATATGGGCCATTCTTTTCTCTCCTCTTCTCCTTATGTAGCTCCATTATATCGCGGTCGCCTAAAATTTGGATAGCCGCGGGTAATGGATTAGTATGATTTGAAGCATTCGAAGAATTTACATTCATTGTGGAATTTACACTTAATTGGGTAATTTAAGACTAAATAGGATAATTAATTTATAACGGGGCTCAACCTTTAATGAACACAGGAACACAGGGGGCCGCTATTGAGGGGAATTTCGACCATTTCGATTTCTAACGGACACAGCGGACGCTATATGGGCTAATTTCGGTCATTTTGATTTCTAACGGACACAGTTGCAGCTATTTAGTGTAAAATGCCCTTTTTTCGACGGATTGATGCTATTAAGCGCTGTGGTGACCGTTAGAATTTGAAAATGGCTGTTTTGCGCGAATTAGCGTCCATGGTGTCCGTTAGGCGTTGGTATGATCCGGTTAGGCTCCCCGTTCGCCGCTTAAAGAGCGCAAAGGGTGAGCTCACTTTGTCCTGGAGAGAAATAATTTGTTCATCTTAACATAAGTTATGGTGTTCTGCTTCTTCATCCATCTTATCGCACTTTGTCGTGTCTCTCCCTCCTTCATCCGCCCTACCGCACGTTGTTTGTCTCTCCCTCCTTCGTCATCCTACCGCACGCTGCTGTGTCCCCCTCCTTTCTTCATCCTACCGCACTCTGCTGTGTCCCCCCCTTCTTCACCCATCAAATGGGAAACATAAAAAGGGTCGTACCCTTACAGATACTCATCTGCGAAGGAACGACCCTATTTTAATAGCGTTCAATTTCACATCCCGCTACCAGCATGTCTTATAGCTTCATCATTGCCGCGAGTTTCCGCACGAAACACCCACCAGCGGCTTCCGGCAAAGTTAAGCACCACTCCCAAAAGGGTTGCTGTCCCTTTGCTGATCCATAGCGAGATTCCGATCTGTTCGTGTAAAAGCAGCATGCAAGCGGAAGTAATTCCAAGTGTCAGTACATTCAGTAGAAGAAAACGAAGCAGCCCCTTTACAATCGCCCCCTGCTGTTTGAACGTAAATTTGCGGTTCATAAGGAAGCTGTTCAGCACCCCGTAGCCGTAGGCAAACACCTGCGCCACCAGCCAAGGCAGTTGCCACCAGGTTAAAAGCGTAAATACAGCGACGTCTACGCCAGTATTCAAGATCCCTACTAAGCCAAAGATTATAAAGGAGCGAAAGGACTCACGTGTCGCATTAGAATTCATAGACTTCATAGGGACCACAGACCTCACCTTCTATACATCATATTCCATCTTCTGGCGCGCTTTCGCGATAAAATCAAGCGGTTCCTCAATCTCGTCAGGGTTATACTGAATCGCTCCGACCGTAAGTTTCATGTCAAGTTTGTACTTGTTGGAGAATTCGATCGTGTTAAACGATTCGACCTTTTCTTTCAGGCGCTGCACAACCACTTTTGCGCCGTCTTGATCGGTAAACAGCAGCAGGCCCCAGGTCGGATGATCCGCATTCAACATATATAGGGAGTCATTCATACGGATGCTTGTCTCGCTCATCCTCGAAATGTCATAGATCATTTCCGTGACCTGGGCTTCGCTGATCATCCGGCTCATTTCATCCCAATGTTTTACCGTCATCACTAGCAGCGTTAACGGGATCTCATAACGATTGGAAAGCGCCATAAAAATGGTTGCGTCGCTTTGAAAGGAGCGGCTGTTTTTCAAGTTTGTGCGTTCATCCAATGTCGCGAGCGAAGCATTTCTTTTTTGCAGCTGCTCCGCCTCCTGCTGCAAACGCCGGTTGGCAAAGGTCAGAAGCGCAATGACCGCCGTTAAAACAGGCGTCATGATTAACCAGTAATAATGGTAGCTTTGCAGCGGTTCCCCGACAACGACGGTTTGATAAATGGTATAGGTTCCGTAGCCGAATATAAATACGATATTAAGGATAAGCCCGACGGTGATGTTGGTAAAATAAGTGATGACCGCAATCAAAAAAGATACATTAAGCAGGATCATATTGATCATATAGTGATCCGGTTCTCCCGCCGTAAACACAATATGAATAAAACAAATCACAAACAGCAGCAAAAAGGCTGTATCCGACAGCAAACTATTCTGATAGCGCTTCATCATTCCCCACCCGCTCTCTTTCTGTACTTACGAATCAGGAGAACTAGCGATACGATTACCAGAATGCCGGTAAGCCCCAGCGCCACAATGAAGCCCATGACATCCTTTCGTTCGGTAATCTGAGCGATCATGCCATGATCAGCCTGCTCAGCTTGTTTCTTGAAGCGGAAGGCCTTGGTATTGCCATCTGCATCTGTAACAACCCCATCCCCATAGACCTTCCATTTCGCACTATCCGTAGCCAGCAGATTCGAAGCCAAATAGTTGTATTTGGAGCTTGCCCCGGTCACGGCGAGCCAGCCATAACCCTGATTATAGGGAGATTTCATCAGCTGGAGTGTCCCGATCCGCTTGCCATAGTTTTCTTCGATGCTCATTTTCTCGTTGGACAACAGCCTAGTCCCATCAGGACTGTATTGAAAGAAAAGCTTGCCGTTTTGCTTTTGCAACCAGGCATTGTCCTTGTATGAGCCAATCGATATGAGATTGTACTGCTGCAGTTTTGAATCTGCTGGTATTTCCGAAATTTTATAAAAGGTTACTTCACCTGTGTTGGCTTCCGCATACTTGCCGAGCAAATGAAACAGATTTCCGATCGTAAGATAACCATAGGAATCCATCTTCTCAGGCAGCAGCACCGCGATTTTGTTGTAGCTTGCATCTCTTAAAAAAGGGTTAGGATAATTATTGAACAATAAGTCCGTACGGTCTTTGGTATTTAACTGCAGAAGAGAATCCTTTGTAATGTAAGCCCAAGGCATCTGATCCTGAAGTTCGATACAGCCTGCGCTTTTCAGCTCCAGGTCAAAAGCCGCCGTGACAGTGAAACTGCCCGAAACCTCAAGATTTTTCGGAATCGTCAGCGTAAGCCGGTCCTGATTGGACATTTCTTTCGTCAGCTTTTTGCTGCCAATCGGCGTGTCATTAATCAAAATCGTGATGAGAGAGCGATCAAAATCCAGATTGTCCGAATATCGAAAATCAAGATTGATTTTGCTTGAATCGGCAATAAAACGGTTTGCCGGCAGCGACACGAAGTAGCTCTTCTCTTGATGCATCATGCCGGTGAGTTTATCACCTGTCTCCGTAAGCGTGACGTCCCGGCTCACATTGATTGCCGGTGTTTCCACGTCCGTGTCCGCGTCCACCCATTTTTCAGGTCCATCCAGTTGGTCGACCAACATCTGATTGCCGAGCAAACGGCCTGCTTTTTTAAGCATGAGAGGATCCTCTGACGTCACGATAAGCGCAGGTCCTGCTCCTGCATTCGCCACGCGGATCAGCGCTTTGTCATGGACGTCGACTTGTCCCAGTGCTTGCTTCCACTTGTCAGGCAGATGATTGTATAAGGCAACGATCACAACCGTTTCGTGCTGGTCAAGTGCCTTGTCATCGAGAGACAGCATCGGAATCGTATTGTCTTCCGAGCGGTTGCTCTTGGCAAAGCCGGAAAGAGCGTATACAGCTGCTTCAAGCTCCTGGGAGTCGCTGTCGTTTGGAACCGCAAGCGCGCTCCGCTTGTCTTTTAACGTATCCAGACCGACGAACTGCTGATTGAAATTTCGGATGCTATTGCCTATGTCTTGTTTCGTATAATTGATTTGGGCGTATGAAGTTTTGTACAGCTCCAGCCAATTGTCCCGCTTCTCCGTAGGCACACAAAGGCGATCAGGCAGATTCGTCAAAATATAACCTTCGATCGACAGCGTATTGCTCCCTGGAATCAGCAAATCTTTTGGAACCGATACGGTTAAGTTCTGCTTCTTATCCTGGGCGGGGCGGAAGGAATAGAACTTGGTGCCATTCATCTTCAGCGTTACACTGGACTCTTCCTTTCTTGCCAGTTGAGTCGCCTGATAATCCAAATGCAGCGTCAGTTCGCTAACGTTCCAGTAATCCTCCAACCGAATATACATCGAACGCGATGCGGTAACTCCGGATAATGAGACATTAGCATTGGTTAACGATGTCTCGTAGGTTAATCGATTGCTGCCTGCATCGGGCTGGGCGTATACCTGACCGCAGGAAATCACGAATAAAATAAAGCAAAGAATGCCGGAGATCATTGATCTTGGTTTCACGTTTCTCCCCCTTGTCTTAATAACGTTCGGTTTTGTACCATTTGACTTCCCTTTTAAAAATCAAATCCTTAATATAGTTGTATAAACCGTAAGCAGCTACAACCATCCATAACTGACAGTAAGATATGTACATCAGCATGATGATCCACAGATTCGACAGTCGCATTTCTCCTTTTTCCGTAATCAACGTAATAAAGGTACCGGTCACAAATAAAATGACGGCAAGCAGCCATAAAAATGAGCTGAGCCCGGCAATTGTCGTATGGACAAGCCCAAGTGCATATAAAATGAGCAGCACGTCAGACATGATAAGCGAAGTCAGCAATAAGAAATAGATCGATAAGAAATAAAGAAGATCGAAATGTATCCGTTTTGCTGACCGGTCGAACAGCAGCGGCAAATTTTTAACAATAACATAAATATTGCCCTTCGCCCACCTTGTCCGCTGCTTGAACCATACCTTTAACGTTTGCGGCTCCTGCTCCCACGTTACGGACTTGGGCTGGAACTTGATGCGGTAGCCCATCATATAGATGCGAAAGCTGATTTCCGTGTCCTCCGCAATTGCCTTGACGTCCCAGCCCCCGATAGCCTCAATGATCTCCCGGCGCATAATGAAGTTGGTGCCTGGAATGGTACACAGCTTGAAGAGTTTCCATCTTCCTGCCTGAGCCATCCATTGGAAAGACAAAGTCTCAATATTGATAAAGCGGGTCAAAAGGTTCGCAAAACGATTGCGGGTGCGGAACTTCCCGATCACCGCCCCAAGCGTGGGATCATGCGTAATTTCCCCGACAAGATAACGGAGAGCCGTCTTCTCCGGCGTATTGTCGGCGTCGTAGATGGCGATAAATTCTCCCCTGCTTTGCTTAAAACCAATGTTCAGTGCATTCGACTTCCCTTTTCCGCCCGTAACGTGGTCCGTGTTAATCACGATCAATTGGCGCTCTTTGTACTTGGCTTGAAGCCTCGCAAGCAATTCGCTGCTGTTATCGCTCGAATTGTCATTAATCACGATAATCTCATAGCGGTCATGCGGATAATCAAGCGCAAGCAGCGCCTCCACCGTTTGCGTAATGACCTTGCCTTCGTTATGGGCGGGAACCATCAGCGAGACAAAGGGGACGTCCTCAGGAAGCGGCGGCACCTCTCGCTTTTCATTTTCTATATAGTACAGGTAGCCGGAAATAATCAGCACGACATTAACGAGAAGCAACGACCATATACTGATGACGGCAATCAGCATCAAGATGTCTGCAGCGGTCATGACTGCCTCCTTACTTGTAAAATTTCCGTTTGTACATGCGATACCCAATAATCAGGAATCCGCAAAATACGACTAAGGTAATGAAAATAATGACGATAAAAATCTTGTTCTGAACCGTAAACCAGGTCTCAAAACTCTTTTGCCCATGCTGTTTATATACATAGTCGGAACTCGTTTCCACATGGCTTGCCTGAATCCCAAGGTTGACCCCATTAAGAACAAGCGAACCGCGCTCTGATTTCAACTCGTTGGTTTCGGTTTTTACGCTGTGGGCTTCCGTTTTGTAATCTTCAAAGGTGATCCAGCTATTTTTGAGCCCATCAACCAGACTCTCAAGTTCGGACTCTTTCTCTACAAAGTTAAATGTAATCGCAGTATCCATCGGCAGCGGCTTGATCAAACGGTCATCGGCAAGGTAGCGCTTCAGAAACTCCGGATTCACGCTGTAAAGCGAGGACGGGAACGCTTCGGACCGATTTCGTTTCGCTTTATAGATCGGACGCGCGTCCGGAAAAAGAATCACGGAGTCAAAAAACGCCATCCCTTCCGAAACGTAATGTTCGTCATACGACCAATACATCTCGGTTCCCATCCCTAAAGGCACGATTCCATCTTGTGCCAGCACATCGATAAAATGCTCCATCTGATGGTACAAGCTGCGATCCAGGTCCTGAATGGTAGAAGCCACGACAGGCGCTTCAACCAGGACGGTACCATTGCGGGACTGAACATATTTTAAGGTATTCATATAACGCTTCATGGCAGGATAATCGGTATTGTTGAATACCGGGTGTACACTTACGATGAACGGGATGCCCGCCTCAAACAGCTCATCCGACATTCGCTCCAGCAGGCTCAGGTCCGAAAAAGGATATATCTCTTTGAAAACAAGGAAATAGTGACTTTTTTGATCCTCCTGAAGCCAGTCCTTAAGTACGTAGGACACAGCAATCTCGCTTAGAGTGTCCCTCTCCATAAAAGGAACATAAGCATATGCCCCCCTCTGCACCGCGTAGGGATAGCTTGTACCCAATGCTTGTACCTTTAGAGTGCCGTACCGCCTAATCTCAGCTTGTTTCGAATCAAAAAAATATGGGACGCTGATGGATTTCTCTGCAAACGGCCCGATCGAAAGATCCGCCACTTTCTGTACGGCTTGAACCTGAAGTCCTAGCATTTGTGCCAGCTTGTCTCTCGGCCTTTCCCCAATGTAGAGAAAATCTCCTTGATAAGACTGCAGGTCTTTGAAAAATTCACTTTGTTCCTCCAAAAGATCGGAACGGTTGCGCACCTCGATAAGTTTGGAATAGTTGTTAAGCGACCCGGCAGTATAGGAATCGACGGATTCGGCCGTCACCTGAACCCTAAATGATGCAAGCAGGCGCTTTAAAGCCTCCACGTTGCCTTCATGCTTCGTTCCCATCCCCAGGCTGTCATACACGATAAGAACCGAAGGAAGAGACGGATGATCAGCCGCTTGTACCGGTACTGCCGGAAGAACAAGGCTTGATATGAGCAGCACCAGCACCATAACATTCCAAGAATGTTTTCGTCTCAATGAATCGCCCCCCTTTCTTCCGATTTAATTCTGCACCGCTACTGATTTTTCTTGAGCCGCCGGCTTGTTCTGCCACAGATTCCGGCACAATGCATCTGCGACTGCGGTGAACGTTACCAAATCAAAAGCAGCCGTAAATAAAAATTCATGCTTCGACAAGTCCGCATCCCCTGCGCCAATGATCGAAACAAAGATTCCAGACAGCCCCATGAACATCAGCATGAGTATCAAAGGCAAGCGAACCATGCTTCGTACATCTCTGGCCTTCATCGCAGCGACGAAATGAGGGGCATACATCCCCGTAACGACCAGCATCCAGATGACAATGAAGCCGAATGTTTTGGGAGCAAGCGCTTTTTTCAGCTCACTATATCCGGAAAAAAACTTCGTCTGCGCCCCAAAGGGTTTTCCTGCAGACTTCTCATAGTTTCCCATCGCCGGCGGGCGGATGGTGAACGCGTTTTTAGCGGCAAGGTCCATCATTTTTCCTGCTTGATCAGGATGGGTTATATAATAAGCAAGAATGGATACGAAGCCATAGTGATTGTAAAAATTGTCCTCGAGAATTTTGGAATTCACATCCACCGTCGTGTATGGCTCGTAATAGATGCTTTCATTGAGAACGGCATATTGCTTGTTAATCCCAAAAGATTTCAGCGTTGCTTCAGGGTCTTCGGATTGCATCAGCACGCCGCGTGTCATGGCATGGTATTGGTTGATGTTGACGAACTCCTTTGGAATCAGCACATAAGTAGCAATGCCCGCAAGCATTAGAAAAGCGAGCGAAGACGCCACCATGGCCCGATAACCTCGCTGCTTCCGCACAAAAATAAAAATGATTCCCATCACGGCGATAATGATGCCGACAGGCGCATTTTGCTGTTTGCTTGTTGTAAGGAAGAGGCCGCTTATAAAAAAGATAATCATCATCGCATAATCAGAGTATCTTTTGCGGAACAGCAATAAACCGGAGGCGAATAAATAAATGAGCATAATCCAAACCATACTCTCGCTGAAGAACGAGTTGAAGAAAGCCGTATAGGCGGTATCCGCAAATAAAAACACAGCCAAAACGGCTACCAAATAACCGTATTTCGGTTTCATTTTCCAGGTTAATGCCTCAACGAACAAATAGACGGCCACCGTATACAATATCGTCAATAGCGCCGCTTGAACCCGGATGTCAAATACCTGCTGATTAAATAATTGATTGATCCAAACCGATAAACGTATTAGAAGGGATTGCGAGGACGTTAAGGTAGCTCCATTTTCGTTGAAATATTGGAATATTCCGAATTGCTTATTAAAATGGCCCAGATACAAACTATCATAGTCGGGGTTGTTGAAATACAGCCCATTGCTGTACAAAACACGGAAATAGTCCCCGTTGTCAGCCATCCCGATGTAAGGCGGCACGAACAGTGCGATAACCGTGATGATCAGCACCAGCGACGCTGCCAGCAGAGACGGAGAAATATAGCGGCTGAGGACAGTCATCCTGTAACCGAGCTTTTTTAACCAAAGAGCCTTTGCCAATGCTATACACCTGCTTTCATTTCCGCAAACGCCCGGCTCTAGTGGGCATATGCGAGCAATGCCATCAAATTGTCAAATGAAAAAGCTTGTTTCGTCGCCGGATCCCCGTAGCCGCCGTACAGCGGGCTTGTCTTATCGGTCACCCGGTACTTCTCCATCTGCTGTATGCTGTCCTTATACAAATCAACGTCACCCAGCACAGAACCAATCATAGCCGTTATGGCATAGATCGCGGTTGACTGGATCTGATTCTGCGGGATGCCGTTTTTGTCATATTGGCCGTACAATGTTCCGTTCTTCACATGTTCTTTCAAGTAAGCGATGCTTTCGGGATGCTCAAGACCGGCCTCGGATAACGTAAGGATCGTTAGCACCGACTCAACTGTGTTAATCCCTTCCGAACGGTATGTATCCGTACCATAATGATATCTCGTCTCGTAAAAGGGAAAGGCGTCCGACAAATATCCGTTTTGGATGATTTTCTGCATATTTTCGATCAAAGCGGTTTGCTGCTTTGCAGGGATGGCCAGCCGTTTCAATGTCGTTAGATCAATATAACATAACGTCACAAAATCATTTGTAACCTTATAGGTTTCGTCGTAAAAATCGTAAAGCTTGTCGTCCTTGACGTTAAAGTTATAGAACCGTTTGCCGTAGGCGTCAGCCAATTCGACATAATCCTTGGAATGAAACTGATCCCCTGCATCATACAAGGCTCTAATGATCCGAAGGTCGTCGACGGCGGCATTGATCGTGTATTTCTTATCCTGCTTGGGACTGAAACGGTAGCTAAAACCTGAAGGAAGATCAAATATTTGCTTTGCGCGCTCCCATTCGGCTTGAAAAGCATCCTTCTGATTCGTTAGCACATCATAACGCATCAACAGGCCTGCGGATTCGCTCAAAATCTCGTGACCTGTGGCAGCCGTATCCGACTCGCTGCTATCCTCAAAATTCGTATAGGCTCCATATGGCCCGTACATTTTGCTCATGACAAAACGTTCAGTGTCCTCGCGATGATGCTGCAATTTCAACTGATCACTAAAATGCGTATTATGGGCAGCAGTCGGATTTTCTGGACCTGTAGGCTTTTCCGAATTTTTCGGCTGTCCATTTTGGATCGTGGGACTGTCGCAGGCCGTAAGAACATTTAGTGCCAAAATGACGCTCATCCCGCATGTCCAAAAATTTTTCACCGTCCTACCTCCTGCTTTAGGCACGTTTTTCCGGGTATTATTTGGAAACGAACTCAGACTGTCGGTATTCTCTTGGATACGTCTCATGTTTATGAATTTCATCATGTGGGTAGTGGAGGGTCTCTCTTATAATATACTGAGGTCTGTTTTTGCTTTCGTCATATATTCGGGCTATATATTCACCCATAATGCCCAGCGACAGCATCTGGACACCGCTAAACAAAGTAATGGCGGTCATAATAGACGTCCAACCCCGCTCTACTGCAGGAAGATCAAACAGCTTCGCGCACAAGGAGTATACCAGCACCACAAAAGCAAGCACGACCGTCAACATCCCCATCCGGGTGATCAGTTTTAGCGGTTTGGACGAAAAAGAAAAAATTCCGTCAGAAGCAAAAGCGATCATCTTGCGCAGCGGATATTTCGTTTCACCCGCGGCCCGCTCATCCCGGTCATATTCCACGAAGGTCTGGTTAAATCCAATCCAACTGATGATCCCGCGAATAAATTTGTTTCGCTCCGTCATTCGGTTAAATACATGCACGACCTTGCGGTCGATCAAACGAAAATCCCCCGTATCCCGCGGGATATGGGTATCTGACATACGCTGAAGAAAGCGATAGAACAAAGAAGCCGACGCAAGCTTGAACAGCGTTTCGCCTTTACGTTTTCTTCGTTTTCCGTATACGACGTCGTATCCTTCCTTCCACTTCTCCAGCATGTCATGAATCACTTCGGGAGGGTCCTGCAAATCCGCATCGATAATGACGACACAGTCGCCTCTTGATTGGTTGATGCCCGCCGTAACCGCTGCCTGATGACCAAAATTTCTGGCAAAGTTTATAACCCGAACGTGGTCATCCTCCCTTGCCAGCTCATCCAAAATGCTCATCGTGCGGTCCTTGCTCCCATCGTTTACAAAGAGAAGCTCGTATGCATAACTTGTGTCGATCATTACGTCCGTTAATGCGCTGTAGCACTGCCGGATGACCTCTTCCTCATTGTAAGCGGGGACAACAACCGATATGCATTTATCGTCCATCCATCCCACTCCTTATGACCTTATGAACTTATATCATCACTAGGCCTGGATGCCTAATGAATAAATATCTTTGAAAGAATAAATTTAATATTATTCAAATTATTAAACTCTAACACCTACAATATAACACATGAAATTGCCGCAGCTATCGACAAATTTTAGAATTTCTTGCCTTTAACCCCTCCTTTTCGCCGAATATCTAAGTTTTTTTCATAGTTTTCATTCTTTTTCATGAATTTTTACTCGATCTAAGAGCATGCATCAATCGTACTATCGCTTCAAACTGTACTATCAGCTATATTTCCATTCTATTGATTCCGCTTACATCAATGCGCATCCCTAGCATTTTCGTTAATTTAAAAAGGTTTACGAAATAAGCATCACAAAGAGAAGATTTTCATTCTGGGGCATTCATGGGGTTCGGTGCTTGGCAGCCTGTTCATTAAAAAATATCCGGAGCTCGTACAGGCTTATATCGGCGTTGGGCAGGTTGTCAATATGAGGGACAATGAACGCGTCGGTTATGAAAAAGTACTGGAAACGGCGAAAAAGGCAGGAAATGACCATCATTATCAAGCACTACTTCGTTTGGAACCTTACCCTACGCCTGCATTCGGTGACGAAATGATCCGGAAGCTTAAACAGGTACGGAAATTTCAAAGAAAATATAAGCTATCGGCTGGTCCAACACCAGAGCTTGTCATGAATGCGTTATGTTCGCCCTTTTATACTCTTAAAGATACGAGATATTTTTTTATCTCCGGGGCAGCTGACGGAAGGCAGGATCACATCTGGAAATATTTAATGGAATCATACGATCTTTCGACTATCGGGACTGACTATAAAATACCTGTCTTTTATATCCATGGCGATCGGGATTGGCAAACCCCTTATCCGCTGGCGCAGGAATTCTTCTTGAGCATACAAGCGCCGCTTAAGCTGTTTTATTTCATTCCGGATGCGGGCCATATCCCCATGCTTGAGCAAAAAACGAAATTCAACGAAGCGTTATTTGATATTTTCAAACGAACAAATGATATGATATAGGCAAATACAGGGAGAGGAGCAGCATGATGGAACAAATAGAAGGGCTGCAGATCGAAGGAAAAGGCATTATTTTACGTATGGCGAAAGAGACCGATTTAGAGGCATATTACTCGTTTTTGCAGGATGCCGAATCGAAAAAGCTAACAGGCTCAAATCAAGAATTTACCCGCGAGGTCATTGCCGATTGGCTGCGAAAGATCGCAGAACCGAATCCGGATCGCGTTGATTTCATGATCATATCGAAGGAAACGAAAGAATTGCTGGGTGAGGTCGTTTTGAACGAAATCGATTCTGCGAACCGCAGCGCGAATATTCGAATCGGCATTCAAGGCTCATCCAATCGCGGCAAAGGTCACGGTACGGAAGCGATGATTCTCACGCTCCGCCACGGCTTCGAAACATTAAAACTGCACCGGATCCATCTGGGCGTTTATCCTTTTAACCCGAGAGCTATTCATGTATATAAGAAAATCGGTTTTCAACAAGAAGGAATACAGCGGGACGCCATATACCAGGACGGAAAATTCCATGACATGATTGAAATGTCGCTGCTTGAAGATGAATTCCGGGCTTTGCATGGAGAAAATGAGTAGCCGGGAATAAATTGCAATCCAGTGCTGTGGTCGCAAGGCAGGAATGATTCAGAGCAGGTTATTGAAACAACGATTAAAAAGCCATAGAGCCCCATCTTAAACAATGGGACGCCCTATGGCTTGTTTTATATTCTAGTTATTCGCTTGCGCCGTAACCAAAATTTTGATTTCGTTTTTATTTTTCAGGATCGCTTCAAAGCCTTTTTCCGTGATATCATCCAGTTTAATTTTGTTTGTAATGAGCTTTTCGGACTGGAGTCTTCCGTCGGCCATCATATCGATCACCGCAGGGAAAATGTCGCGATAGCAAATGGTGCCTTTGATATCGATTTCTTTGAAAACGAGTGAATTCAATGCGATGGAAGGGTTTTTCTCCCACAGGCTGACGATCATCACTTGATCATTTTGTTTGACGCAATCCACGGCACTTACGAGCGATGGTTCCACACCCGCCACTTCAAAGCAGACATCTGCTCCTTTTCCGGTCAATGCACGTACGACTTTAGTCACATTTTCCTTCAAAGGATCTACGGATAGGTTGCGCCCAAACTCAAAGCTTTTTCTCTACGTTCATGCGTAATATCAACAGCTACGACTTTTGCCGCGCCGGATGCTTTGAGGCATTGAATGACAGCCAGACCGATTGAACCCAGGCCAAATACGACGCAGGTATCGCCGGATTTCAGCTTGCTTTGACGTACGGCATGAAGGGCTACTGCTACCGGTTCTACCAAGGCGCCTTGCTCATAACTCACTTGATCAGGAAGTTTATGTACCATGTGCTCTTTAACTACTGTCATTTCGGAGGATCCGCCGCCGTTGCCTGACATCCATGCAAACCAATTTTCTCACAGAGGGTATTTAATCCTTTACAGCAAGGATCGCATGTTCCCCCATTTATAATCGGTATAATATTTTCCTTATTTTTCTCTGTGACATTTCTCATAACCTATTATGCCAAAAGTCTGCTGTTTGCCCCGAAAACAGAATTCTATCTTCTTGAAAAATCAAACGGATCTTATGACGTCAGCCCTAACATTGACTTGCCAATCATGCAACGAGAAAACCTGATGGAAGGCCGTTGGTAATCATTTTGTCATCTGCCCTTTTCATAAAACCGTACCGAAATCCACGCAGGCCACAAACAATCTTTTAGAGTATCAGCTCCCTGGAAAGTGCCAAACCCACTACGTGATCGAAGACTACGGTTGCTGGAAATGAGACCTTTGCAACTATCGAGTGGAAACATGTGACTGCAATATCGCTTACGAAACCTGCTATCGTTATTTCAGTGAAATATATCATCTGGCCCTCTTGATCAGAAAGTGGCAAGCAACAAGAGACAATGCAATGCTCTAACGAAACCTGGAATCGTTATTTGGGTAAAATATGCCCCCTTAAAAATTCTAACGAAATTGGGTATCGTTATTTAGCTAAATATGAGCTGATTCGGCCGTATTTCACTCTAATAACGATATGGAGTTTCGTAAGATTTAAAATGACCTCTTTTTTGCAGCAATAGCGTGTCCCAGTTTCGTTAGCCTCTAAAGTCGCGATTGTTCGAAATTAGCGATATTCGGGTCGCGACTGGTTCGACGTTAGCAGTGTCAGCGTCACACTAAGTATATATAGTAGTGTTTGAGTCACAGCGATTGCGTAACTAGGGATTTAGTGTTGCTCTAGGATTCGTAGGTTTGCGATATCTGGATCGAGTTTTGTCCATAATTAGTGGTGTAGAGTCGCGTCAAGCGTCATTCTTTGTATGCTCTTCTCGGCTCATTTCATCTTTATCCCTATCCGATCGCTTTGATCGGCTCATGTTGGAATGAACGCGCCTGACGATTGCTCTGTCGCTTTGTGCACTTACAGTATTTGATGCCTCCTCGTCCCGCATAACCCTCCCTCTCTTTTGTGCACTAATCCCCATCCCACCTGTCTCATACAAACGCCCCGCTTCATCATCGAAGCGGAGCGTTTTCGCTAATGCCTTTTATGGAAAATACATAGGATGCTCAATGATTCACATATATTAACGCGAATCAATTATGATTGATTCTACGAATATTTGAAGCTGGAAATATCAATCTATATCCCATTCTGTTCATCCGTTAAACCTGCATTCAAGCACGAAATCCAGCCTGAGTTCAAGCAGCCAACCCATAGCGCATGATGCAGTGGACTATAACTGCACCAAAATTTGCGGATCCTTGATTTTGTTGTCTTCGGCCAGCAGCACCACTTTGGACAGCACTTCGGCCGTTCTCGGATCCTCGTCCAGAAACGGCAAGAACAGCCGCCCGCGATGCTGGGAATGCACCGGAATAATGTTTAATGCACCGGTACCTTGTTTATATGCCACTCCGCTGCCAAGATGCACCGCATATTCTCCAAGCTTGCCCTCAATCCGGGCAAAATTGCCATCCAATTTCACATTGTCCAGCTTAAGAAGACGCAAGGACTCTTCCACGATGACTTTCCGCAGTTCGATCGTCGTCAGGCTTGCCTCCGGATCGACGCCCCCCACATGCGCCGTGCTCACGACAAGATCAATATCCCGCATCGTTTCAGAGAACAAAATCGGCGGAATCTGATCCACAGGAATCGTCTTGTACGTTTTCCGGTCCAGGAATTCCACCGTTTCCAAGGTCGGAGCCTCACTGTCCGCAGGCGAAAACCAATCCGCCATCGCATAGATCGTGGCGATGATATTTTCCTGATAATGCACCTTCTGCAGGCCAGATTCGTAACTTACCGTCCAGCCGCGTCCGCGCAGCAGGGCTACCGTCTTGCTCGGCTGCACCTGATGCCCGGCATAACGCCGCGATCCGGCTTTGCCTGCACGCTCATCCTCGTTCACGAGATACAGCTCCCGGAACACCTGCTTAAATGGCTGCCGGATTCCGCGTTCGAATAAATCCCGCTGATAATCGCTCCAATCGCCGCTTTCATACAAATCCAGCGGATGCGCAATCGTCAGCCCGTCTTTGCCGGCAAGCACCCAAGCTTCGCCGCCCGGCTCTACGAGCCGTAACGTGCCGTCCACCGCTGACGTGAAATATCCGAGTTGCTGATCCGCTTTAAATACCAGCGTACTTACCAGCGGCCGAAGGACCGGACTCGCCGCCAATGCCGCCAATTCACTCGCACGGAAACGGCTTTGCTCCTCCATTGAACGCTCCAGCTCCCGCTTTGCGCGGCGGAACTGGTCGGTCAGTTCTGATTTGGCTTGCTTCAGCTGTTCAATATAACCATTTTTCTTGAATCTTGCAGGCACCGATTTTAACAGCTTGCCTTTGCTGGTCACTTCAAGCTCGGTTTTGCCTTCTTCATCAACCGTCAGGCGCACATTCGTATCCTCATCCAAAGCGTATGGCTCAAACAGGCTGCCCAACTGTTCAAGCATGCGCGCTTCCATGTCCCAGGTTAACCGGATCACATCGGCATATCCTGCGCTGCGTGCCAGATTGCCTAGCGCAATCTGCCCAACCGTACCTTCGCTGGCCCGGCGCTGCGCGCCAAATCCCCTGCTTTGCTTCAGAAACAATTGAATGAAATCATATCTCTCCCGCAGATCCTTCTCTTGATCGGCTGCCAATGGAATCAAACTATATGCCAGCAGATGTTCTTTATTCCGCTTATCCATGACGGACCGCTTCATGTCATCGAGACGCAAGCGGCCGAGAACCGCATCGGCAAACAGCTGCGAGCGGCGGTGATTGGACCCGGCAGAGATATATTTGGCGCAGTCGTACAGCAAACGGAAACGTTCTTCACCTATGGTGCCGTAAGCTTCCTCGAACCATTTTACGTCGAATGCCCCATCGTTGAATTCCTGCGGCGTAATCGGCGAATAATGAGCAACGATCGTTTCTTTTTCCGCCGAAAAGCTTTCATTAATATGAGCATGGAAATACCATGCGGCACTGCGCAGCCCTTTCCAGCCCAAATGCTTGGATATAATTTCAATCCATTGGGGCGCATACATGGCAGCTTCAAGCAGAAGCTTCTCCGAGATCTCCGTTCCCTTCAGCATTTTTTTGAGCTTCTCTTCATCCTCTCCATCACGCGGGTAACAGATCTTCAAGAGATGGCTGAGCGATTCTTTTTTGGTGGTCTGACCGCTATAGCCGTAAATATAACCACGGACAAACGTTTCGCCGCCAAGGCTCGTCAGAATGCGGATAAATGGTTCCATTCCGTAAATCCGTTGAAATGACATCGTATAAATGCTTGCATCTGTCTTCAAATCTCCCCGTGCAAGCTCGATATCCAGAAGACGCGAAACGATGCGCTCTCGCAATTCAATCAGCTTATCATTTCGGTTTACCATCGTATCCCCGGACGATGTCAGTACGCGCATGTGATTACGGGCATCCCGGCCAAACAATTCCTTGCACAGCTCGTTCTCCCCGATCAACCCCAACGTAAATGCCCTGAAATATTGGTTCACATTGATGCTCGAATAGCAGTCTTTATCGATTTCCCGTCTCAGCAAATCATATTGATAGGCCGTGCGGAAGAAGGAGCGGAAAGACTCCACATCATAAACCCGGCTCCGCAAAATCATAAACAATGGGGCTGCCGCCACAAACCATACCGGTTTATCCTGTTCAGCCAATTTGCTCACGTCGCTTGCCATAATCTTAACCATGGCGGATTCAGCCATATCAAACGTATCGCTTCGCTCACTGTCTGTAAAATAAGCAGACACAAGCGTCTTAACCTGCTCGCCGTAACGCAGCCCGTCCAATATTTCCTGCACTTTCAATATGCCCGCAAGCGGGAGCATTTGCTCCAAAAATTGCTTCCGCCCGCCCTCAAGCAATTGGGTTCTCCTCATCGCATCGAAATCTACGACATTGGAAAAATAACTGTAGAATGGGTACAATGTCCCCGATATATCCTTCAACAAAATAGCATAATAAAGCCCCATCAACTCTTGTGCATTCCATCCGCTTTCCTCGCAATAACGCTGCCACTTTTCTGCAAGGGGATATTGATGCAATTCATTTTCTCTTTCAAAATGATCATGATCCAGCGTATCCTGACGGGACTTATACGACAATTGCCTTAACTTGGCTCCAATTAGATTGGCTTCTTTTGCTCCGTTGTAATATTCAACCTCGTATTCGGTATCCCGCCATTCATGCACAAGCTCATCAAGCCCGTGCAGAAATTGGCTTGCGCGTTCTTCTGTAATCATAAAAATCCGTCCCAGGTTTACCTCGGATACGTCGCGCCGCTCAAGCAGCCAATCTTCGGTTTGCTGCGGATCGTAAAGGCCAAAGCCGTTTTCGGCGGTAAAGCCGGTGTCCTGCTTCAATTTAGCGAGAAGCTGTTTTTCCTTGGGTGTCGGACTAGCGATACGATCCGCCCATGGCCGCAGCTTCTCGAATTGATCCGCGCGGTCTTGATCCTCTTTGAGCTCGGTCAACAGCTCCAGCCCGGCAAGCCGCTGCAATTCGCCTTTGGCCGTGAGCAGACGCTGCATACTCGAAGGCAGCATTTCCTCAGGCTGATGTAAAAGGATATCGATCGCGCTCTGCCGTAGAGAGCCTGTCTTCAACTTTAGCAAACCTTCAACCTGCTGCAGTTCTGCTTCATTTAAAGTTAACTTCTTCACCTGGCGAAGCGCATGCTCGCGGTTGGTCATGCTTTTATCGGATAGAGAAGCAAAAATAAAGGCGCGCTGCTCCTCCGACCCGGAATCACCTGTAAAATAGTTAATCAAATCGCCCCGCAAATCCGGATTCATTTGCGCCGCCAATCCAATTAGTTCGGCGATCCACTCCTCGTCCATATCATAAGCGGTCAAATACATCATTTTGCGCAGAACCAAGTCGGAAGAATAACGGAATTCCGTAAAATCAAGCACGCCGGATACGCCGGTTTTCTCTTTCACTGGAACCTCTTCGAGAATCGCTTTGAAACGCCCGTATTCGAACCGTCTTGTTTCTTTATTTTCAAGAGCCGGCGTGCGGTTGATTTTCAGCACTCGGTCTTCGATTCCGCCAACGCGCCATTCATATTCATAATCAAAGCTATAGTTCTGCAAAATCCAATACAGCAGCTCCGGATCGTTCTCCTCCAAACTATTCCGGGCGATTTCGAATTTGACCGTTTTGTTTTGGCTGTTGGCCAGTACGTATTGGGCCACGATTTTCTGGTAACGTTCCCCATTCTCCATCAGAAACCTTATTTTTTCCGGCAAATCCCCTTCCTCATGCACGGCCGAAGCCCACAGGCTGATGTAAACCTGGTTCGCATTGGCAGAAGTGAGCCATTCCTTACGCTGTTTTTCATCGGTAAGCGCAAGATAGGCCTGCTGTAAAAGCTGGCCGGCCACACGCTGATTCGCCGCTTCCAGGCCCATGCCGGTCCAAGTTCCAAGCGCGCGTACAATAGAGGTGTACCGGAACAGATCATGGTCCAAAATGATTTTCAGCAAATACAAATTCGCCTCAAGCGTACCGGCATCCATTTGCTCGGCGATCGATTGTCGTAATCCTTCCTGCAGCCGTGCCGCTATGAGAAGCTCGCCAACCATGGCGTATAATTCCTTGCGGTGGCTTAGCATAATCCCCTTAATCATCTCCGGTTTTAAAAGCGCGGTCTGGTTATCTCCGTAGATGATCTCCTTCAGCGCCTCTTCCACCCAACCATCGCCCTGGTCCAGTTCGAACGCGATCAGATCCGGAATCACGCGTTGAAGCCAATACATGCGGTCAATTGTATAATCCGGTTTGGTCAAATAATCCCGTAGCGAAAACTGAAGGGATTCGGCAGTGAGCAACTCCTTAATTTTATTCAGCACCATGCTAAAATGAACTTCTAACCGCCGGGTCCGAAACGGTCTCCGGTAATAACCGGCCGCATAAGGAAATTCGCTCACGTGCTCAATAATATACCGGACGATTTCTGCTGTTTTCCCGCCAACGAGAGCAAACACGGTTTCCGCAAGAGGAACATACAAACTTTCCGGCCGTTTGGCACTCAACTTCTTTAATTCTTCATACAGAGCTTTGTATTCATCGCTATCGGAATCGACATAAGGTTCGCGCATCAGATTGTAAAATTTCCGTACTAACGTATCCCCGCCAGCTTCGGCCTCTTTAACTCTTGGTTCGATCACAAACCAATACTGTTCTTCCTGATTCAAATTGTCCATTTTCTCCCCTCCATGTTCACCACATGCCTCCAGCCAGCATCGTAAACCGCATAAAAACGATATGGTCCCCCTCTTGGGCTACCAGCGGAGCATCCAAATCCTCTATTTCCGTTTCATTGATAAAAACCCGGTACAGCCCGTCCCCGAAAGCCGTCAAAGCCGCCTCCACCGCCTGGCTTTCATCAGGCTGCCGGTCGTCGTAAACCGCCCCAAAACCAACCTTGCCCAATTCGGCGCTCTCTTCAATCTGGGTTTCCGTTAAGTAGGGAATCACGCTTTTTTCAGACTGCCGCTCCGTAAAGCTCCGCACCCCATTTTCCACAACGCCAATGATCAGTTCACGAAGGGTATGCGGGGCAGTTGGCAGTTCAAGTTCTTGCGCTGCGAGTTCTTTGCGTTTTCCCGGCTTTTTTACCTTCACGGTTAGCTTCATCCGCTTCTCCTTGTCATTATGTATTTCAGCCCTATCGTCCATAAGCAGTTCTACTGCTTGCACCTTGCTCATGGAAGCTTTTCTCTTTTGCGATCATTTCGGGAACATCCCTCATTCATGACAAAAGAATTAAGAAGGGCCCGCATCCTATTTAGAATCAGTATAAGGCTTGGTAAGTTCTGCAATCAATTTCTATCATTTCCGGGGGTTTCAAACGATTCTTTGGGCCTATGCCGCTTAGTTTGATTTTCCTACCTTCTAATCCCGGGCAGTTATCACAAATAATCGGAACTGCCTATTTTGCGTTCGTTTTGAACCTTGGATATTTTCGTTGCTAAGAGCATGAAGTATACTTGACATGTTCACCGGTCCATCCTATTGCTTCGGTTAAGAACGGATTTAAGAAAGATTGGCTTTTGAAACTCCGCAACAAAGGAATCTCGCAATAGTCGGTCGCAAGAGGTTTAATGAACATGATGGAGGTAAGCTGATGACATCGATCAACAGTTGGCTTACAAATACGCTTCGGCCCTTTTTCGGGCTGCATCTAGTAGAGGAGCACTGGATATATTTTCCGAGTTGAGATCGATCTGTTCACAAACGGTTACGTCTTTCAAGACCGCAAGCCGCTTCTCCAATGATAGCGTCTACGCCGGTGTCGGTGCTGATTGGTTCGATCCTGCCGGTGAGCAAACCTCGTCCGATTCGCTGGACCATCCACTATCCCGAAAGGAACGCAAACAGGCGCTGGCGGAATTCGGTTTCCCGGAGGAAATTACTCACGATGAGTTTAATCGTCAAACCGGGGATTGACCCAGGCGGAATATTTGGAGTATATCGTAAAGACATACCGCTCTCGCAAATGACGAAGATATGACCGTTTGATTCACAATAAGTACCTTTTAATTTGCTGCTCATACACCGTATTATAGTAAAATTTGCGCGGATATCGTTCTTCCTTCAGCACCTGATAGAGTACGGATTGTCCTTCCTCGTAACGGACGGCATCGTCGCAATCGTCATACAGCCGCCGTGACAACTGCCGAAGCTGACGGACGCTGCTGTCATCAGAGCTCAGCCTCCATCCAAACTGAATCATATCGAGCTGATCCAACGGATCGCGGTAGGTGTCCAGAACAATGCATGTATCCGGCTGCTGTTTATTCGCAAAAACCAAAACATCGCCGTTATGCACAGGCTGATCAAAATAATGTTCGTAGATTTCCTTAATCGGTACTGGGATGCCGAGGGCATCCATAATTGCCTGGAAATTCGGATGCGGCACGTATTCATCACGCTGCTCATCCGGGTAATCAACCAACTCTGTAATCGATGCCATGATCCAAAATTCATATTTCAAATTCAAATCGCTCCTTTTGCATTTTCAGATATTTAGGAACCTTTAACCTTCTCGCTTTTATTGTGATATACATTTTAAAAAGAAACGGTGATTTTTGATGAACAAGAACAGTATTGCATTTCCATGTCCGGCATGTAAAAAGATACCCGAGAAAATGACGATGGACAACCAAAATTTCGAGATCGCCGCATTTGAAACCGGAATGGAGTGGTCCGATTTTCAGGCAGATAACCTTCCCTCCCTGGATGAAAAAATATGGATGAGGTCCAGCGAACCTCCTCTTCCGGGAAGCAGCCGGATCGTGTTAGTCTACTATCCTTTTCAAATGACGGCAGGAGAAAGCTTCTGGATGCTGTTTATGCCCGCCCTTTCCAGCTTTAACGGCTGGGATGAACATCCCGGCGAAATAGATTCTTCGGCGTTTGTGCGGTGCGTCTTTGAACAGATTCTCTTACAGGATGAAAATCGCGCATGGATTCAAATCAAAATTCAGAATGTCATTTTATTGAAAGACGCTTGTGCTGTATGGCCTGAGTCCGACGGGAGCGGCTGCTTGGACTCTTTTCAGATATTCAGGGACAACGATGTCCTTCGATACAACGGATGGATGCTGCTTAGCGCGAGTACTGAAGGAGATTTAGGAACATGGGCTCTCATCAAAAAGAAAAATGAACGGCATCATCTTGTCGCGCTTGGCGATTGGGGTTTTCATTATGACATCGTGTACGGCGGAAATAAGATCATCCCTGAGGAAGAGCTGAACAAGCTGCTGATAAAATAGATCCCCGGCATCGAAACGACAGACGATACGATGGTACAAAATAAACAAAAAAATTAGAATTTTCACGTTTTTTCAGAAACTTTCCTGAGTACATTTGCGTCTAAGAACATGAGATATCCGGAAAGCAACACTCCGACCCCGTGGCGGATTTCCTCATCTCTTCTTCAATTACATAACCTCATACTTGAAAGGATGTACTATCATGAAAAAATGGACTGCTTTATCCCTATCCGTAGCTCTTTGCGCTTCTTTAGCCGCTGTGTCTATCGTCCCGGCTCATTCGACAGCCCATGCTGCGGCAGCCAAAGAATCGGTTAAGATTTCGGAAAATGCCCAATATTTCGGGGAAGTCAAAAACGGAGTGCCAAACGGGCGCGGCACGATCCATTGGGGAGACAGCAAACAATACTCCGGGGATTTCGTTAACGGCAAACGCGAAGGCAGCGGCAAATACATCAATGAATATACCCAGGACGGCGAAAAACATATAGTCGTATATAGCGGCGCCTGGAAGCAAGACAAAATGGAAGGTAAAGGAACTCTGACCCATAAAGTAATCATGGATGGCGGCGAGGTCAGATCGAATGAAATCCAAACCGGTACATTTAAAAACGGAGTGCTTCAGAACGGTTACGATGTGATTCACGCCCTGGCAGATCCGGATTACAGCTTCACCTACAAAAACGGAAGCGAAACTCTGGAAATGTTGGGATCGAATCAAGGCATCAAAACCTCGCTTAAAACGGGGCAGATATTCAGCATCAAATATCGCAATGGTTCCATCAACAAATACTACACTCTATTTCCGGCAGACACCAAAGCGGAACAGCGTAAATTAGACGCAGATTTGAAATATTTGCAAAGCATCCAAAAGAAGCTGATTCCCGTTTTCGCTGAATTCGAACGATTGTCCAAACAGCTGCCGCTGAAATAATGAGAACATCGTCAACAACTCATGACTGAAGTCACGAGTCCATTACGCAAAGCAGAAGTTTATCTAAAAAGCTGCGCCAAGTGCGCAGCTTTTATTAAGATTATAGAATTTATAAATTTTCTTGCTACGCTGAACAATTCTATAATCGCAAGAAAAACTATCTCTAAGCGCGGTCTGTCTTCTATGAAAATACGTCGATAGACGTTTTTCTTATAGTATCCGACTGTCACGATCATTGCGATGAAGCACAAAAGTAAAATGCCGATTCTTATCAGTAGCTGCAATAGCTAGAGCTCTTCGATACATGACATTTTATTGCGAAAGGCTGGCAATTTCTTGTTCGAATCTATGAATAAGAAATTCCAAATTGGATTTCCATTCCGTCCAACTTTCGGAATCACGCCGTAATTCAACGATTTCTCTCATACCATCCGCATCCGGAACTTCATCCCTGATATCTGTCAAACATCTTAATATGAACTTCAAAGATTCTTCATCCGCGGTAAATGAATTCACTTTGCCAAATTCGTCTTCAGCATCATATAACTTCCCATTATCAAGATACATGACATAGAGCTCTGCAAGCGCCATTGCACTGTTGTCGAAGAAAAAATCGATATCATCAAAGTTCTCTCCAAAAAAACCGCGATCTTTCATCACAGTCACGATTTCAGGCAGCTTTAAATGATTAGAGTGCAAATGATTTTGGATATAGTCCTGTAGAAAATCGACCACATCCAAACCTTCATCGCTTTCCAATGCTTTGTATCCCCATGATCCCATTGTGAATACTCCCCTCACTATTAGAATGGCACATCCATATCTCATACTTCTAATGAAACTACGGAGCGTTATTGCTTCAAAAAAATGGGCAATTTTAATCTAACGCCTCTAATCTAACGCCGCAGCCGTGAAGATAAAAGCCCGGCCATCCGCATTTAAAATCTGCAGACCGTCATCCAGTTCAGCGAGTGGCATATCCCAATGAATGTGACCACAGCAGACCATAAGTTTGGAAGCGCCCTGCAGTTCCTTCCAAATGCCCGGATTGCCTGGCAGACCTTGCGGTTTAACCTCCGGACTTTCATGAAGCAGCAGGATGTCGGGACTTTGCCTTAAGAGCTGCCGCAGCCGCTTCATATAATCGGCTTCCGCCATCCGATTGGGTTTATCGGCTCTGCCTATGATCCCTCCAAGTCCTGCCACGGCCAGCCCGCCGCACATCATCATCCCCGCTTCAGAGAAGAAATGGATGCCTTCAGCAGAGCCTAATTCTGCTTCTCCATCATTCGTCAATAGATCATGATTTCCGCTTATGCCTGTCACGAACCCGAAATTCCGCTGAAAGGCCCTCCATACCGGCAGCGGATCACCGCTGGATCCCCTTTTGGCAGGATCAGTGTACAAGTCCCCGCATAAGCATACCATTACCTTGGCCGGGTCCAAATCCGATAAATGAATTTGAAACAGCAGCACCAACGTTTCCGCAAGCTCCTCGCCCAGCAGCCTTTGTGGACCTTTCACAACTCCCTCGGCTCCTACGTTTTCATGCCCCGCGATGCCTTGCAAATCAGAAGCAATAATCAACGCATCAAGTTCCCCCGGCAGCCCAAGCATCTCGCCCCAATATACGGGAAGCCATTCGTAAGATATTCCTGCGCCTTTTGAAGCAGCGGTAATGTACGGTATTTTCTCTAAAGGTTCCCGGGCAATATCTACGATTTTTAACGGTTTTTGGGGATGTTTCTTCATCGGAGTATCTCCTCTCTAAGCCCTTTTACAGATAGGGGCCGAAGTAGTACTCCATCTTTTCTTGCGAATATCCATCTTCACCTCTCCAGGTCCCATTGACATAAAATCGGTACTGCGCCCGCGCTCCTTACGGTAATCATCCTTGGATTCCAGTATGCCCGCATATCCCCAAATCTCCATCACCACGTCACGGCAGTTAACCAGCTAGTTTAACCGAACGCCGCCCCACTTCACCCGCTCGAAACTCAGAACGTTGAGGCCCTCATCATGCGAGATGGTAAGCGGGTTAAACATCAGTCCCTGGCTTTTAGCATACTGGAATTTTCCATCTGTATATGTATATCCCCCTCTTCTCCAACCCCTGAATGCCAAAATGTCTTGAACAGGATTTTCTTTGCTTTTGGATCTACAAATATCCCCCTTCCAAATCAAATCATTATTTTAAGCTCATCATTTGGCCTGCTGCAAAATTCGATTCAAAAAAATCTCCTCTACTGCGGGTGTCAAGGCCCGAATCAGCTTTGCTGATACGTTGTTGCCGTCAACCGGTCCCTGGGACAAACAAACATATAGTAGATGCCCTCTCCATACTTTTCTATGTCCGACCAATCCAATTGTCCGATAAAAAACATGCTCTGTCCGCAGCATGGACATGCCGGATATTCGGCATCCTGGACCCAGCTTGGGTGTCCGCCCAATTGGGAGCCGTGCTGGGATAATTCCCATATCGCAGCGTAAAAAGCAGAGCGGGGGTTGTTTGATATCGTCAACTCTAGACCAACCCGCAAATATTCATCGCTGTATTCCTCCATATCCACAACCGGCATATGATCCGGTTTTCGGTTATATCCGCTCCAGCTTGGTACGCCATCTGCATCTAGTTCCATATAAATCACGTCATAGCAGCCGCAAATCACACAGGTATCCACCTGCAGCCGGTCCAAAGACAGGTTCAACTTGGCCAACACTGAATGGGCGGTATCCACCTCGATCAGCGTTGTCAGTTTCCCGCTGCACCATGGACAATCCGAAGTCCCCTGCCTTAAAAGCTTGACAGCAGCCTCATGAGCGCCGGGTACGCGGTGCCCTTCCATGCTCTCAACGGCATAACTATGCTCATGAACCAGGTCTTGGCGTCCTCCGGAATCCAACAGCTTCCAGCCCGCCTCTTGGGCGTACAATTCTGGTGCGACATACAATTGCCCAGCCCATTGCGGCGGGTTCATGCGCCACTCATGGAACCGGTGTATGACCTGCTCATCCCCGATCCAAGCTAATGCAACCAGAATATGATTCCGGTTGTCATCATCCCATTCCGCCTGCTCCAGCAGCCGATCCCGAATGTCGGGCGCTGCGTCTTTATACAAAATTCCGGGATAATACACCCCGTTCTCCATGAGGATAGGCAGACATCCGGCTATAGAATCATTCCTGTAACATACAAGAGAAGACAGGATTTCTTGGCTCGTCTCCTCATCCCCTGACGCCAATAAATGCATCGCATAGTCCTTCAGGCTTGCCGCTTCCCCTGGAGACAAGGAAACATATATCTGCTCCTTACTCAAAGGATACGGGATGTATTCAATAAGCGGATCATATCGACGGGGCGCGTGCATTATTTTCAGAATTTCCACCGGGTCGTTTAACCCTTCATACAGATCCACCGTTTTGCGGTGCTTTTTAATATAGGCCTGCCGCTTCCGACGTTCCTGTTCCTGATGGCATGGCATGCAGTATCCGCCCGTCTTGGCTGCCGTCCTCGGCAAAATCGTAGCGGCGCAGCCTTCGCTTTTGCATGGAATTCTTTGCGTCATTCTGCTGCTCCTCCTCTATTACTTTCAAGCAAGAAATTCTTGTAATCAGAGTCTATTTCATCATTCTAATTGTAGTCTCGCAGCTATGAATACAAACGACGCAAACTCTAACGGACACCACGGCCGCTATATGGGTCAAAATCGAACATGATGATTTCTAACGGACACAGATGCTGCTATTTGCTGTAAATACCTACAAAAGCCGCGATTCGGAGCAAATTAAGTGCTGCTGTGACCGTTACAATTTGAAAACGGCTGATTTACGCCTATTAGCGTCCGTGATGTCCGTTAAACGTTTAGGCACTTTTATGATCGCGTTTAGACACTTTTGTGCATTAAGCAGTTAGACACTTTTGCGCTCGAATTTAGACACTTTAGTGCATCAAGCGGCTAGGCACTTTTGTGATCGCGTTTAGACACTTTAGTGCATCAAGCGGCTAGACACTTTTGTGCCCGCGTTTAGACACTTTAGTCCATTAAGCGACTAGGCACTTTTGTGCTCGCGTTTAGACACTTTAGTGCATCAAGCGGCTAGGCACTTTTGTGCTCCATTTAGACACTTTTGTGCACTATTCGCTTTTAGCAATCTTATAATCTTTATTTACCCGCATTATCCCCGCTCCATCGCCGCAAGCCATGCTTCCTTAATCGGGATCGGCGTTTTACTGCTGCTCTCCCCGCTTCCTTCCTCCGACCACAGCGGCGGGTAATAAGCAAATACCTGACCCGCTTCAAGCTGCCGGACCTTCTCCTGCCAGTCTTCCCAGCGAAAGGTTTGGTAGAAAAGCCCCAAATCCCCATCTGCCAGCCATGCGATAAAATCGGAATAAGCCAGCTCGGTCGACTCCCATTCAAGCGTGTCCGGAGCATAATAATAGATATATCCCATACATCCAAACCGGCCTGTATCCATAGCAAAAAAACCGCCTGCGGCATCATAAGCCACAACCAGCATCCCTTCCAAGGGCGAAACCTCGGCGTTCTCCTGAAGTCCGTTCCAAGAAGTCAAACTGCCGTATATTCCGGCTCCGCCTGCTCCGAGCAAAGTAACCCATCCGTGATCAAACACGACCCCTCCGGTCCGATAAGCGACACTGCCCAAATAGGATTTTGTACTCACCTGCAAACGGTATAGTGTGCCTTCTCCCGCGTTTTCCTCGTTCGGCACAAGGGTGTATGAATTTTTGCCCTTTTCAAGCATTTCTTTAAATTCCATCCAAGAATCGTTTTCAGTATCTACCAGCTCCTCGATGGGTCTAACGTGCATGATTTCACTCCTTTCTATATAAGTTGAACCAATGATTTGCACGGATGTAGGCAGCCGGGTGAAATGTTCTTTCGATCGCTGTTGCTCCCGGATTTCTTTGATTTATACTAAATTCATGGTTGAAATCCGATCACAAAGGCGAACGCTTCGCTTCTCCGTAAATCTTTCTCCCTTTTGCCTATCCCCTATGCTTTTCTTTAGTTCAACTTATATAGTACTGATCCTTTCGCCTATTGTGCTAGCTCTTCTCCTTTTCAGACAAAAATCAAGCTTGGAGCTTAATGAAAATGAATCTTCAAACTACGATCCGGAAAAACATATGAATTTACACGTTCTTACCTCATCCACGCCAGCAGCTTCTCAAGGTTGTCCTTTAGCGGGGGTTCTTCTTTTTTGACGCGCTGTGCAAGTTTGCTGCGGCTTCCGAAGATACGATAAAGAACATATTCGCGTTGATAGTCCTCTTTTGCTTCAAGCTCCTGGAAAAGCGCATCCGCTAGTTCAGAACAGTTGATCTCCATGCTTTTGACCGGTTTGGCCGACTGGTTTCCTCCAAGCAAAATAGAGACAACCGCAGGCATCAGGTCCGCCGACAGCCCATGAGCTTCCATAAAAGCTTCCGCATACCCGTCCTGTACCGATTGATGTTCCGTATCGACCAGCTCCATATACCGACATACTAGCGGGAAATACGCATCGCTGTACAGTCCCAACCCAAACACCGCATAGGTTCCAGGCATGGCCGATTTCTCGTCAGGCTCCACATCCATGTACCAGGCAAATTCCTCCATAGCCGCTTCCGCATATTCCGCCAGCCGCGGGAAAAGGGCCGGATATTGAAGGCTATTCGCAAAAAATTGATGCAACTGCGATTTCGCCAGCTTTTTAATTGGCAAATAGTTTTTGGCTTTGCTTTTTAGCGTAAGCTTGTAGCCTTTCGGGAAACCCTCCTGCAAAAGCCCGGTGATATAATCGAGCGCCTCGCGGTAAGCCGTCTCCTCTTCCGCGCTAATCCGGATATCGATCGTTCCCAAAATATCATTGGCCTTGCCTTGGAATAAGCTGCTTTGCCGCATGCTTTCATAGCGGCCGCTGCCCTGCCGCAAATAACCGTCTGCCCGCTCCGATCCAAGCTGTTTTGCGAGTTCAAGGTATTCCTTGCGGGTGGCCGGTTCTTTATGACCGATCTGCAGTGCGACATATAGAAAGAAATCCATATCTTTTTGTTCCGGTTTGAGAAGCGCGGCATCTTCTTTTCGCACCCATTGCTCTCCAAAGTTCCCTTTCCGGTCAAAATACCGCTTTAAAAAATGATCTTCCGCCCACCCTCTGAAAGCATTGGTGTAGTGGTAAGCCCACTGGTCCAAACGGTTCCGGTTCGCGCGATGTTTTTCGTTAAGCCTGCGGATCAGTGGATCGATTTTATCCGGTTCCTGCTCAAAAAACAGCGAATTCACCAAATGCCGGGCAAAGAAAAACTCGTCGTTTTCACTGGGCCGTACCGGCAGCTCCGCCATCACTTTCGTTTGGATAAACGTATCCAGCGCCTTTTTCAGCCCTTGAAGTTTATTGTCGTTGATAAGCAGCTCTTGCCGGCGCAGCATGGAATCTCCCCGCTGAATTTCAAGGATCAGCTCAAACCGGTAATCGAAAAAGCCAGGGCCATACTGATCGGATTGAAAAACCGCATCCACCTGCAAACGCAAAGCAGAAAAAAGCTCATCCAGCAGCGCTTCATCCGTTAAATCCATTAAATCTTCGATATAAGCGCCCGCTTCCACAGTATAGGAGCTGTCACTCCAATCAAAAGGTTCATCCAGATCGATATAAATCATTCCATACGCGCCGCTTTGTTTTCCTTGCTTCCACGATACCCTCAAATAGTCTTTGATTCCCGCTTGAAGGCGGCTTCGGTTCTTTAGTGCACCGATTCTTTCGCTTTCTTTTTCATAAATCGGGGTGACCTGGCTCCATACATCATCAAGAAAAGCTTTCACATTCCGGTTCAAAGTGTTCTTTTCCTCCTTGTCATCCGATCGTTTCGACGACGTTTCCTTCCTGATCTTTAATGTGGGTTTTCACGATTTGGAACTTAAGTCCCGGTAAAGAGAACAGCTCAAATGCGCTTTCCTGCGGTACCAAGCTTTGGCTGAGCTCGGCGGCGGCTGCCTCATTCAAAGTGATGGTGACTTCATGATCCTCGGTGCTGCACCCGGCGTTCTCGCCCGGCTCAAATACAACCCGGATCTCTTGGCCAACCAGGATGAGGCTTTTCCCTTTCAAAATCCGTCCGCGCAGCAGCTTACCGATAACTCCCGCTTGCTTCGCACCGAGTTTGACCATGTCCGGATTTTTGCTGAACCACCCTTTTTTCCCCGGCTCCCAGGCCAGCTGATCAACATATAAAATGCCGGTATTGGAGCCTTCTTGCTCCATTCCTTTTTCTATCGCCTCTGCAACCGATGGAATCTGCAAAAGAGAATCGCGTGATAAATCCGTGACATAACCCGGAAACTGCCCCAAGCCTGCTTTCAGCACCCCTAACGTATTCCAGGTCTGCATCGCCTCAAGCTCATCCCCCGTAATACCTACCATTTGAATAAACTCCATCCGTCCATTGGGCGTATCGATCGCAGGCAGCTCGGGGTCCAACGTAAAAGCAAGTGCGGTTAAAAGCGTATCCGCGCCCAAGCAAATCGGCCCATTGGCATCCAAATAATCGCCTGATCTGAAAACATTGCCGCTATTAAAGACGTATCTTCCCATATTTTGCAGCAGATTCAACGCCCAAGCCGGCGGCTCCTCCTCTTCTTCGCTCCGTGCAAGCCGAAACGTCAATTCGAATCCATACCCGCTGTACTCGGCATTTTCCGATTCTTTTTCATACAATTCGGAAAATCCATACGTTACAAAATGCCAGTGCGGAACGGGCGTGTCGCTTTTGTATGCGCTGAGACCGTCGAGCGGATCTTGCCCTCCCAGCGAATACGGAAGGATGGTTCCATAATGTTTTGGCTCCTGGTCCCCGTAAATTCTGGATAATTCCTGATCAATCGCATCCCAGCCGGATGTGTTTGCTTCTTCGCTCATCGTACAGCGCCTCCAATGTATTGTTTTGATCTCATCATTCAAATAACATAGCTGTTCTTATCTTTAAATCTAAGGCAATTTCCGGACCCGTTTCTTGGGTCTTTCAGGCCGCCATGCCACCAATATTCCCGCCTCGCCGCAAACCTGATTGACAGCGACAAGATGCTTGTCCATCACTTCCCATACCCAGCCATCTTTGGCGATCGGGCGAAGCGTACCGCGCTCGCCGCTTTCATGAATCCAATCCCTCAAGGTTTGATCCGCTATTTTGATTTGCATATGCTTTTCATTAAGCAGATTGTACGGATACACCATTCTCAGCATGCTTTCCGTGTACCTGCCCTGTCCCCCATATCGTCCCGGCGCTTCGTGAATAAAAGCGAAGCAGTCCTCAAACGGGAACATGAAAACGCAGCTCTCGCCTGCCGCATAATGCAGCGCATCCGGGATATCGTCTGCCGTATAAAAAATTCCGTATGGAACGTCAAACCGCTCTGCAGCTTCTCCAAGCCAATCCGTCAGCGCTCCGTAAACCTCCTCGGGCTTTATGTCGCAATGAGCTCCCATATGCGCAAAATTTCCAAATTCGCCTGTCTGATAGGTAAAAGCGGCATCCCAGGGCTTCCCCCCACGCAGATCGCTATATATCCAAAAAGAAGAAGTTTTTCCGCTCAAAATTCTCTCTTGCAATTCATCTATAGATACCTCGAAAATATCATGATCCCCTTCATGGTCCCCATCGCTTAGATGCTCATAGTAGGTGGCCCCGGTAATCGGAATGCCAATGGCTTCAAAAAAAGACTTCCCAGTCTGGAAAGCATCCAACGGACGAATATGACCGGTGTCGTAAAGTGCAACCCCTGTGCACAAAATGATCACCTCCTTTTTAGACTGAAAACAGAAATATTCCTCGGTATGATGCGAGTTGACCGCTGCGATGCCGGATCGTTCTTCCGAACGCCGTCGCTTTCGTCCAGCTTTAAAACATAGTCCTACAAATTAATTTTCCTTCTCGTTATGTATGGTTTAGCTTCTATTCTGCTTGTATCTTGTAAAGAGATATTTGCAACTTATAGGGTTTTTCTGCTCGGAATTACATGATCAACGCCTCTTTCTATTCTTATTTGTTCATTTGGATATCGCTGCTGCTTGCAGACGCATGTTTTTTTACATTCGATTATTCCACCGCTGTTCCGGCAAGCCCGTTGGGTTCAATCGGTTTACTTAACCAATGATCATCGGTTTGGACATGGTTTTTGCGGACGAATTTGGCCACGGATCGTTTAAAATCCTCATACGGAAAAGCGGATGCCAGCCTTACAACATAACCTTCTTGCTCTCCACCGCAGCGGGACCGTCTGGTATAACATGCTTTGGCCGCTTCCTCGCTCCAGATTCCCCGGTACAGCACCGGAACGGGAGCCAAATGCAGGCGTGATGCCCATTCCATCGTTTCATCCCAGGAAAGGCAAATATTCTGCTCATTCCATACGGAAAACAACATGAAATAACTTGGCAGGTCCGAATAGTACAGCGAATGCTTTGCGAACACGTTCTCCCCGCATAACCGGTATCCTTCCGGAATCAAGTATTTGATGCCGCCATGCAGCGTCTTGACGTAATGCCTGGATGGATGGTCCTTGCTGTCAAGCGATCTGGCATGGATGAAATCTGGGTACATCGTCGTGTTTTCGCCGTCCATTTTTTCGGTAATGACCACTTCCCGTCCCTTAAAATGATCGGTATTCCGCAGAATTTTGTCATCGTCGGTATACCCCCGCGACCATGGCAGATGCATCGTTTTCGGATATTTCATTTTCATCGTGAATCACCTCTTTTCTTTCAGCATTTTTCAAAATACTCATTTGGCAAAAGCGTCGGCCTCAGCAAAAAAATACAGCTCCGCCAGCAAATGTTCGCCAAGCAAATGATAAATACGGGACGCTCCCGCATCCCCTCCATGCAAAATCTCCATATGGAAACTGACCATATTCACGACATGCAGGATAAATTCGTCTTCATACCCAAGCTCTTTCAGCACATGGCAGGCGATTGCCGCAGACACATGTTCATGCCCGTAATACGAATAATACCCGCGCGCCTCCTTCCATACTTTGCAAAACGGTTTGCCCGCATCGTGGAATAAAGCCGCCAACTGCATGCCGAGCAGATTTTCGCCTTCGTAGAAGACATTGATATAATCCAGTACGGCAAAGGTATGCTCGGATAAGGTTTTGGAATGATGCGGATTCTCCTGATCATATCCCAACATGACCTGAAAATGGGGAGAGCCTGCCAAATAAGCAAAAAGCTCGTCATGCCCCGGCTGCTCCGCAAGAAGCTGCTCCAGCCTGTTTCTCTCTAAACCAGTCTCTGTTGAAGCATGAACCAGATGCAAATCATGAAATCCTTCGCCAAGAACGGGGAATTCAAAATTTTTGGCAAACTTGGTCAGCACCGTATCGTCGATCCGGCGTTTTCTTCCCAGGATTCGTTCCTTCGAAAGCTCGTATGGGGTATCGAACACATGGCATTCGACCGTCGCGTCATTAAACCGTTTCAGAAACTTGAGCCTGCGGTCCCGGCTGACATTCGTTGCATCGAATACAACATTCCGGCCCGATCCAAGCGCCTGTTCAATCTCCGCAAAGGCTTCGTCAAAAACCTTGTACGTGTTTTTCTGCTTCGACTCGCTCCCGAACAATCTTTCCCGGATGGAATCCGTCGCCACAAGATAGGCTCTTTCCCGCCTGCATAACTCTTTGGCGTAATGGCTTTTACCGCTGCCCGGAATGCCGACCAGCATGTGAATTACACTCATCGTTATCACCTCCTTTCAAGTACATGGCTGCGTACTTCTTGTTATACGCGCTTCGGAGGGCGACCGTTTCGTTCGGCTTCGGCTCTTCTTATCCACTCATATAGCGTTTAAGTATTTTTCTCCCGCTTTTGATTTCGTTCCGGCATTCCTCAGCCTCCTTAGGTTCACCTCGGCATTCGCATAATCATTGCTTTCAATGCCTTTATCCCGTCGTCATTGTTCAAATAGTCCGATGGTTTGTCTGACCCGAGCGCAGGGACGCTTTTTTCAATCCAGGTGAACAGGTAATCTCCCATTTCAGGCAAAAGCACCATACAGATATCTTCCGGAATGCGGCTTTTCCCAGCTTTCTCCCGCAGTTCCGCGTTCACAAGCAAATACTCATTCCGGTACAATTCCACGAATTCCATCCAATGCTGAGCATTGTATTCTTTCAAGTAGAGATCTTTGTACAGCATGCTCCTAAACAAACTCCTTTCAGCGATAGCACCCCTATGACCAGTATAATGGATGATTTTCACGAAACACACGGGACCATCGATGCATCCGGCAGCGGGCCTTTTCACCCGTTTATCCTTCCGCCAGGCCTTTTCACCTACAAAACATGGAAAAGCGTTAGCCTCCGGCTTTGGCTCGGACAGGCTAACGCTTATTTAAATGGCAACAATGTATCCTATGCAAGAAACTGCTTCTGCATTACTTTAAAATGTTCTTGAAAGCTTCCGTTTGTTGCTTGATGCCAACCTCAGTCGCAAAACGTTCGATGCTGGATGCCCCGAAGAAACCTTCAACGCCTTTCGTTTTCGACAACACGTATTCCGCATCTTCCGGATCGGCAATCGGACCGCCATGGCACAGCACCATAATGTCCGGATTTACCGCTTTGCCCGCATCGCAAATTGCCTGGATCTTATCTACGCAGTCATCAAGAGTAAGGGCCGTTTTCGCGCCGATGGTCCCTTTTATCGTTAGGCCCATATGCGCTACCAGAATATCCGCGCCTGCTTCAGCCATCTTCTTCGCTTGCTCTACGTCGAATACATAAGGCGTCGTCAACAGATTAAGCTCATGCGCTTTCCGAATCATTTCAACTTCCAAATCATATCCCATGCCGGTTTCTTCGAGGTTTGCTCTGAACACGCCGTCGATCAGCCCCACCGTTGGAAAGTTCTGTACACCGGCGAAACCTTGTTCCTTAAGCTGCTTCAGGAAAATATCCATGATGCGGAACGGGTCGGTGCCGCAGACGCCAGCCAGCACCGGCGTATTTTTCACGACAGGCAGCACTTCATTGCCCATATCGACCACGATTTGGTTAGCGTCCCCGTAAGCCATCAAACCGGCAAGCGAACCGCGTCCAGCCATGCGATAACGGCCCGAGTTATAGATGATAATCAGATCGACTCCGCCCGCTTCGGCGCTTTTGGCAGAAATGCCGGTACCTGCGCCTGCGCCCAATAATACGTTGCCTGCTGCTACCTCCGCTTTAAGCTGCGCCAAAATCTCTTGTCTTGTTTTCATCGTATATTTTCCTCCTCTAATTGAATAGTTCATGATGTGTTCGCCCAGCGCTTCTACTTCATCAGCTCGATCAATTTCTTGGCGGCCGCGACGGCAAAAACCTGGTTATTAATGTCTGTGTCCATTTCAATCAGTTCGACCTTTTGGCGGTTAATGTTTTGTTTCAATGTAGCAAACAGCACCGCGTCTTCTTCGGCTCCGTAGAATGGCTGCCCTTCTACATCAAGCATGGAAACTCCCTTCAGCGGAAGCATCAATGCCGTCTTGCCCTGCGCCTGATTCAATTTATCCGCGAGAATTTCGCCTAGCTTTTGGTTCTCAGCGAGCGTCGTCCGCATTAAAGTCACCGAAGGATTATGCTTATACAGATTCCGGCCTTTGAATGCTTCCGGTACAGATTCATACGGTCCGAAATTGACCATGTCCAGCGCCCCGGTCGAAACTACCTGCGGAACTTTGCAGCGTCCGGCTGCTTCAAGCCGGTGCGGTCCGGCAGCCAATATTCCGCCGACCAGCTCATCGCACCATTCGGTTGTCGTGAGATCCAGCACCCCGTCGATAAATCCGCCGTCAATCAGGGCTTCCATTGTTTTGCCGCCCGTGCCCGTCGCATGGAATACAAGCACCTCGTATCCCTGCTCCTCCAAGTATTCTCTTGCATAATTTACGCATGGCGTCGTTACGCCAAACATCGTTGCCGCGATTAACGGTTTTTTATCCTGCGGCGGCGCCGACTCGAATTGAACCATACCCGCCATGGCGTGGGCGGCATTGGTGAAAATTTTCGTCGAAAACGAGTTGAGACCCGACACATCCACGATCGACGGAAACATGATGATGTCGCTTGTTCCCACGTATGGTTCGGTGTTGCCTGATGCCACGGTAGAAACCATCAATTTCGGAACTCCGATCGGCAGCTTCCGCATGCCGGCGGTAACAATCGATGTGCCGCCTGTACCGCCGAAAGACAAAATACCGTCGAATTTCCCTTCGGCATACAATTTCGGAACGATCTTCTCCATGCCTCTCGCCAAAACTTCCGTCCCGGCAGAACGGTCTTTGCGGGCGGCAATCTCCTGGATATCGGCATTTGCGGCCTTTCCTACTTCGATGTGGGAAACATCCGGCTTAAACATCGGTTCGAATACGCCGCAGTGAATCGTAAATGTGTGAAGTCCAAGGCTTTCAATGACGGATTTAACATATAAAAACTCCGCACCTTTTGAATCGAATGTTCCTGCAATAGCTATCGTTTTCACCCGTACAACCTCCTTATTTTCTATGGTTGTCTCAGCCGCCCCTTAAGGGCTGTTCATGTTTTCTCTTTACAGTCCATATGATACAGCGCTTTCACAAAAAAAGGATCGTATCCTTGTACGATCTTTATGTATATTTGTCTTATGTTTTGTATATTTGTTGGCGGTAGGCTTGCGGAGTTATCCCGGCATATTTTTTGAAGGTTTTGCTGAAATGGACGTAATCGGGATATCCAACCATTTCCGCGATCCGCGACAATGGCAGCTTGGTATGCTTCATGACGTCCTGTGCTTTATGAATGCGGTATTTCGCAATATATTCCGGGAAGCTGCAGCCCACCTCTTTATTGAACAAAGCGCTCAGATGCGTGCGGGAAATATGAATCCGCTCTGCGAGTTCGGTAAACGAGATGTTGTTCATATAGTTTTCCGCAATGTATTCTTTGACAAACGCCACATAATCATAAGGTTCATCCGCCTGGGCCAGTTTGTCCATCAGCAGCTTGTCCTGCTCCAACTGACCGGTAAGCTTGAAACGATGGGTCGTCTCCACAATCGCTTCTTCAGTCGGAATCCGTTCAAAGCTGGAACCGCCGACGTATCCCATGGCCGATGTATTGTCATACATATACTGCACGTCAATCGGGCTGTGAACCGGTCCTCCATATACAAGCTTGATCGGCTGTTTGCCGGATGCATCGCATACCGCAAATATTTGCCGGGCGATGTCCGCCCCCTTCTCCAGGGACAGCACTTTTTTCGTTCCCATCAAGCCGCCTGCAGTAACACCCAGGTGAGCGCAAATGACATCGGCACCCGCTTCCAGCATCAGCCCCGCCTGTTCAGCGTTAAAGACGAAAGCCATCGTAAACAAATCCAACTCATGCGCAAGCCGGACGGCTTCCACCTCCTGCAGATAGGACATCCCCTCTTCTTCCAGCGCTTCGCGAAACTGCCCGTCGATGAGCCCAAGCGTCGGATAATTGATAATGCCCGCGAAACCGCTGCTTCGAACGCGGTTCAAATAAAAGGGGAGTTCAAGGCCGGGATCGGTTCCGCATAATCCAAAAATGACAGGCGTATCCCCGACCACGGACAAAATTTCCCGCGAACCGAATTCCATCACCATATCATTATTGTTGGCAAAAGGCATGAATCCGGCAATCGAACCTAGCCCCATCTGTCTGAATCTGCCCGAGTTCAGCGCCAATATAAGGTCTGCTCCGCCCTTCACTGCATATTTGGCCGAAATCCCCGCTCCGGCCGCCACGCCGATAATATGCTCTCCCGCCCGGACCTGCCCCTGCAGCCGGTCTAAAATCCGCTCTCTTTGAGTTCTCAAAACGATAATCTCCTTCGCTTCGATCAACCGCTCACCCGATTAAATCAAGCTGTGTTTATCCTATATTATAAGGGATTGCAATCCGATTAGGTAACGATAACGCCGCTAGTAGGTAAAATGGCCTGTATCCTTCCTGATTTAATCCCTATACAATTGAAGAAAATATTAAATTTCAGTTCAGTGAGGTAATGATGAAGCGAATATTTTTGAATCCAGACAGTCGTAAAACCTGGGAAATCGAATGCGACGGGGAACGTGTTGCCATGTCCAATAACGGGGGGAAACAGCGGGAGAAACGATTTGACAGTCCGGAACAAGCCTCCAAATACGCTGAAAAGGAAATGTGGAGCAGGTTAAAAAAGGGATTCATTTATAGCTGCACTGAAGCGGAACCGGGAAATCCGCTGTTTCATCTATACATCGGCGATGGTTACACGGGTTCCATGCCGCTCGCTGCCATTCCGGAAACCAATCAGTTTTATGCCGGGTATGTGGTGGGCCAATTTGAAAAGGAAGAAATTTATCTTATTGACGAGCACGGACAGAAACAGCTCGCTTCGGTATTAGAAGGGAATCATTTGATTTATGACATGTTTTATTGCCCGGAAACCGGTGAGCTTCTGATCAATGACAGCCATCAAATTTCGAGACTGGCAGCGGACGGAAGCATTCGCTGCTGCACTCGGGCTGTATACGAAAGCACACTTTCCTTGTCCGGAAGCCGGGCACTATGGTATGACGCCCCTCACCTGGTTGTTACGGACTTGTTGACTCAGGAAATCATATATCAGACCCGGGTTGCTCCGGAAAAGGTTAACGGGCACAGCTTGCAGCTATGCGGCGGACTGTCGCGCAGCGGACAGGTTTTCGCTTATTGCACACAGCCTGGCGAAATTGTCATTTGCGATCTGGAAACGCATATGGAGCATTCGATTGCCAAAGATATCAGCGCCTTGACGGTAGCTATGGGTTTTTCGTCGGATGATCGTTATTTGTTCACCCAGGAGCAATACGGGTCATGGGAGCTTAAATGTTACGATTTGGGTACATCAACCTTAGCCCCGGAGTGGAAAACCGATCACGTCAAAAGCTTTGCCGTGCATCCGAGCAAACCGCTGCTGGCGATGTACAGCTATGGACAGGTGCATCTTTATCATACACACACGTTACGGCATATCCTCGAATTCAAACCTGAACATGTGGTGAAAACTTGTAACCTGACCTTTACGAAAGATTATTTGGCGCTGTATTCCGATTACGGCTGCGTCAGCCTTTACGCTATTTAAACGCAAGCGGCCGAAAATACGGGGCTATCTCATAGGCTCATGACTTTATTCGCTATCTGTTCTCATTCAAACAGGCCTCAGCTTCTGAATACGAATTTATACTGATATATCAAATATATTTTTCCCGTCAAGAGATCACTGTCCTTATCCCAACCGCTCCGCCCACGCCAATTTTAATTTACACTCAAATGAGGCAACAAATGCTCCAGTTCATCTTCAAGTTCCTTGGAAACCGGCGCCATGGGGAGGCGAAGCTGATCTGAGGCGATAATCCCCTTTCTTGCCAGAATCCATTTTAATGGTGCGGGATTGGATTCCTGAAACAGCTTACGGATCAATGGAATCTGTTGATCGAAGAAATGCTTTGCCGAGAGATCGTCACCGCTTTGTACCAGACGGTAAACATCAATAAATGTTTGAGTGTTGACATTGGCGGACGCCAATATTCCACCGGCCGCCCCTTGTTTCAGCATGGCATAATAGTTGATATCATCGCCGCATAATACCGGTCCTGCTCCATGCCTGTTCAGTTCCGATAGCAGCGCAAGGCTGTCTGAACTGTCTTTTAATCCGACAACTCCATTCAGGGCCATGATTCTTCTTGCTGTTTCCATCGTTAGCCGAACGCCGGTACGGGATGGAATTTCATAAGCAATAACCGGAACTCCCACTTCCGCAACCTTTTGAAAATGCTTAATAATTCCCTCCTGCGACGGTTTGCTGTAATAAGGAACCACCACCAGCACGGCATCGGCGCCAATTTCTGCGGCGCTTTCCGTTCGCCTTACCGTTGATACCGTATCATTTGTTCCGGTGCCTATAATAACCGGCATACGTTGTTTCTTGCCCCCAATGAGCTGTTTTGTGGCCTGGACAAGCTGCAGGACTTCTTCCCAAGCCACCGTCGGCGCTTCTCCAGTCGTCCCATTGATAACCAATCCTTGAATATCGTGCTGAATCAGCCCACCTAAATAACTCCGATAGGATTCCAAATCCAGCTCCCCGCTTTGCAAAAAGGGCGTAATCACAGGTACAAAAACACCATTCATATCTCGTCTATCCAACATTTGGATGACCTCCTGTTCGTTATGGTGAGATTAATGTAACATAGAATTAGTTATCAGAGTTATCTATAATAGTTGATGATCATTATCAATATTATTGATGGAGTGAACGATATGGATCTAACTTATCTGCACACCTTTCGGGAGGTTGCCCTTCGCCAGAGCTTCACCCGGGCGGCTGAGGAACTAGGATACGCGCAATCCAGCGTAACCACGCAGATTCAAAAACTGGAGAAGGCCTATGGCGTACAGTTGTTTGAACGTTTTGGAAAAGGGATGCGGCTTACTTCAGCGGGAGAAGAACTGCTTCAAATCACGGTTCAAATACTTGGCTTATACCAGGAATCCGTCGAAAGGCTGAGCAGGCAAGAAGGAGGCTCCCTCTCGATCGGAACCATGGACTCGCTTGCCTCTTACTTTCTGCCGCCTGTTTTGCAGCAGCTTCGGCACCAGTTTCCCGCTCTCACAATTCGGCTGCATACAGACCGGGAAGATCATATTGTGCAAAAGGTTAAAGAAGGCGATCTGGACCTCGGTCTGCTTCTGGAAAATAAATCCACCGATGCCTCTCTGAACTGGCAAGCAGTCAAGGAAGAACCGCTTATTCTGATTGCCGGACCGGATCATCCATTATCACGATTGAACAAAATCGAACTGAACCATCTCGCGCATGCGGAGTGGATTATGCCTGAGGATAGCTGTAATTATCGAATCATGTTGGAAAAGGTTCTAAAACGGAATCATATCCCTTATATCATTGGTCTTGAGCTCGGCAACCCGGAAGCGATCAAAAGATGCGTCATGTCCGGTTCAGGAATTTCCCTTCTGCCCGAAATGGCTGCCATTGACGAGATTCGCAGAGGGAAGCTGACGATGCTGCCGTTTGCCCATCCGGATATACGTTTACACCTACAGCTTGTGACACATCCGAAGAAATGGATATCTAAAGCGCTGAGGTCATTCATCGAATTGAATCATACACATGCCACGATGCCGTGAAGTAACTTGAATTAGAGCGTTTAATCCCGCCATCCCAGGTATTTTCACGAAAAACGCATGGAAGATCGCTTTGACGGCCATCCTCCATGCGTTTGATTCTTTTTCTGAATTATGGCGCTATTCCCGAGCCTCACTTGCGCAGCTCATAAAATTGACATTCCCGGCGCGAGTGATATGTTACGTCGCTGACATCCGATTGGGTAATAATCGTAGTATCCGTAAACCGGATGATATAAGTAGCGGAATCGATCAAAAGATCGTCGCGAAATACTCGGATCGGAAGCTTCCTGCGCTCGGCTTCTTCGAAATCAGCATCTGACAGAAGCTCTCTTATGGTAGCCATTAGACGGCGGTTCCCCCTTTTTATTGATGTGCATAAATAACAAAAGGACTTTGACACTCCCACGCCTAAAGGCGCAAGCCTCATTCCTACTGGCATGAGGTGGGATTCTTAGGTACTAAACTGTACGCAGTCCATTTCTGTTTTGTACTAGCCCTAAGCTAAGGGTATGCCATTACCCCATCCTAGACCAGACCGTATAGGTGTCTAGGCTGATTGACTGTTACCATCAATCACAGGTGCAAAAATAATATTCCATGCACCGACTAAATCGCGGTGTTCTCTAGCACCGCAGTTCGAACAAGTATACCTACGATCTAGCGCATGATTGTGGTGTCCGCATTGTGGGCATCGTTGACTCGTGTATGCTGGGTTTACATGTTCCACTTTAATACCCGCTACATTTGCTTTGTACTTGATGTATTGTGCTAAACGATAGAAAGACCAGTTACTTAGAGAATGATTGTTTTTACGACTTTTTCTTGTCTGTTGCCGAATGCCCGACAACTGTTCAAGTCGGATCACACCGACATTGTGTTTCATTGCGAAATCAATGATTTCACGGCTGATTTTATGGTCTTGGTCTTTCATCCATCGTTGCTCTTTATCACGAGACTTTTCAATCGCATTTTGCTTTTTGGCTTTACCTAACTCTTTGCGACGAGCATTATGGTATCGGCGAACGTACTTGTTCATGCGTCCATTTCCAACAAACTTCACTTCTTTCTCATCGGTGACACAGACAGCAGGAACTTTGATACCTAAGTCTACACCCATGACTTTCGTTGAAGGGGTGAGTTCGGTTGGAACTTCCAGCGCAATTTGAGCTATCCATTTGTTGCCTTTGCATGTGATTCTCAGCGTACCGATTTTGGTTGCGATGGCTAACAGATTAAGGTCTCGTTGTTCAATGAGTGCTTTCATACTTAACTTCTTCGAGCGTCCGTCAATCACAAAAGGCATACAGATACTTGTTGGCGTGACCGTGAAATTTTGGTTATTCCAAATGATCACTGGCTTTTTCAAGACGGGTACGATTTGAAATTTTGTTTTCTTTGCTCTTTTGAACACACTCTTGGCATCACGGATCGCTTGATTCTTCACCGCACTATTCAGTGAAACTGCAACGTCTTTAGACGTTTTCTTGGTTGTCTTTTGTTCGGCAACCATTTCAGAAACGAGAAAATTCACGGTTTCAATATAGCGCAAAGACGAACTTTTCAAAAGCTCAGTTTCTTTCTTTGTCGGAAGTAGCTTGATCTTGATTGTCAAGGATTGCGCCATGAGTTCTCACCTCGTTCTCTGATTTTCAACATATCGTTTTATGGTTTGTGAAGATACATTTCCAGCGGTGGATACGAAATAACTACGAGTCCATAAACTTGGTAAAGCGCTTAGAAAGTCGAATTCATCACGTAGTATTCTTGACGTGCCTCCTTTCACTTTCGCCATGATGTCCGCAGGACTGTAGGTTGGAGGGACATTTAAGAATAAGTAGCAGTGGTCTTTGTCAGTTTCCATTGCAACAATCTTAAAGTCGTGTTCCTTACAGATTTGACGGACTAGCTCTTTAAAGCGTTCGTCAACGGCTTGATTGCGGAATATCTTCCTACGGTATCTAGGACAAAACACAAAATGATAGTTGAGTAGACTTACAGTTGTTTTGGTTCTTCTATATTCTTCCATGATTTCAGTATAACACATTTATTGTATGTATGGTATTAAAACATACGCAAACAAACAAAAAAGAAAAGGAGCTAGATAGAGTCGTACATGTACGTACCTAAAGGTACGCCCCAGTCCGAAGTCGCTATCATCCCACCCCTTAAGGAGTGGGCTTTCTCGCACCTGAAATCTGTAATTGTAACCGAATTAGAAGTTGATTGAAAACCCAGCCTGCATGATAAATTGGGTAACTATCCTTTTGCTACTAAATTGGGATGGGTTCAAGACAGGTTCGGCGTCTCTTGGCAATTGAGCTTCTGATTTTCGGGAAACAAAAAAACCCGTCGGATTTCCTAAATCAGAAATTTGACGGGTTTACTTATATAAGCACCTTCAATCAGTAATCCCGATTAAACAGGAATTTTCGCTTCCGCAGAACGCAGCGCTTTTGCGATGTTCCCTTCCCATTCCAATATCTTACGTTGGGAAACCTGAACCCGGTTTAACGCCTCAACCATCCCCTTTAATTCTGCCGCAGCACTCACCGCGTCTCCCTGCTTCACGGCTGTTTTATAACGTTTATTCGCCTCCTGCTTTGATTTGTTCAGCTCCGCGATTTTAGCATTTTCCACAGTGATTTGTTTCTTGAATGCTTGTACCGGCAACAATTCCGCCTTCACCGCTTTAGCCTTCGCGTTCGCCTGTTTCTTAGCGGCCGCCAGAGCCTCTTTTTTTGCTTTGATCTCCTGTTTTGCCGCTAATGCGGAAGCTTTGATCCGATTCCGTTTCAAATCAAACAATAATGCCGATTTCGAGTCCTTTCGTTTCCTTGCTTCCGCCGCTTTGCGCCCCAGCTCGGCATACTCCGCAAGCATGGGGGCATATTTCCGCTTGGCTTGCTCCGCTTCCGATTTCAGCCTTTCGACCAAAACCTTATCAATAAGCTGCACCTTCCTGTTTATCTCCTGCAGCCTGTCATTATTTTGCTTCCGTAAAGCTGTGATCTGCTGCTTGTCAGTTGTAATCGCCGACTCCAATGCGGTAAAACGATCATGCAGCTGTTCAATGTTCGAGAATGCGGCGTCCCAGCCGGAAGCAGCGGCATGTAAAGGTCCGCTTATGATCAGCAAAAATACTACCATAAAAACGACTATATTTATGCTCCGTCTTCTGTTGCGATTCAGCCCGTCGATCAATTCAATCATCTCCTTATTCCATCATCATTCGGACCGGAAGCACAAAAAAGCACCCGCAAGAAAGGCATTTAGCCTAACCTGCGAGGTGCTTCACCCGCACATCCGTTCGTTTGTTATGAATATACATCCAAATGGAAAAAATGTCAATGTTTCCAGAAACATTCGTTCCCATATTGACGAATTTCCACATACTAATTCCGCATTTTCTTTATGCTCTCCGCTGCCCTCGGAACCTGATAAAGGACCAGACGATAAGCACCAGCAGTACAGCCAGGCAAATCCCGATACTCAAACGGTTCTGCTGGTCAAACAGGAACATTACCGCAATAACGGACAGACACAAGATAACGGCACCCGTTACATAGGGATATCCCCATACCTTGAAAGCCGGTTTGACCGGATACTTCCCGCGCAGCTTCAATTGGGATAAAGCGATGCAAATCCAAACCAGCATCACGACGAACCCCGGTACAGCCATCAACACCCGGAATAGCTGGTCCTGCGCAAAAAATCCAAGCAGGGCGCCTGCAAGCAAAATCACTGCGCATAAATACAAGGTATACACCGGACTGCCCTTCCGGTTTGTCTTAGCTAAAGCTTGAGGCGCTTCCCCTGCCGCAGCCATCGAGAACAACATGCGCGATGCGCCGTAAATTCCCGAGTTTGCAGCCGATAGCACGGCCGTAACGAGGATGAAATTCATGATGTGAGCCGCGCCCGAAAGCCCCGTAGACGATAGCACCTGCACAAACGGACTGCTTTCCGGCCCTACTTCGTTCCAAGGAATCAGTCCGCAAATCACGAGAATCGGCAGCGTAAAAAACAAAATGATTCTTAAAATAAAATTGCCAACCACCTTGGGCAAAATGCGCTCCGCATTTTCCGTTTCGGTCAGCGTGAGCCCGATCAACTCCGAGCCCCCATAAGAAAACATAACGACCAGCATCGCCGAAAAAACGGATGTCCAGCCATTCGGCAAAAAGCCTCCCGATTTCGTGAAGTTCTCCAGATAAGGCGTATGTTCGCTCGGTATAATGCCAAAGATCAGGCCAGCCCCAAGCGCGATAAAAATGATGATCATGGCAATCTTGATCCCGGCCAGCCAAAATTCAAACTCGCCAAATGTGCCCACGCTGAGCAAATTAATAAGAATAATAAAAGCCGCGCTGGCCAAACTTAGCGCCCATAACGGAACTGCCGGAAACCAGTATTGCAGGAAGCTGCCAGCCGCAATAATCTCTATGATGCACACAGACAGCCACATGAAGCAATACATCCAGCCCATCACAAAGGAAACCTTCTCCCCGAATGCTTCACGCACAAAATCCTTCATATTCCGGTTCGGATAAACCGTCGCCATTTCCGCCATGGCGGCCATCACGACCAAGAGCAGCAATCCGGCAATAATATAGGAAATAACGACGCCCGGTCCGGCAAGACCAATCGTTTCCGCGCTGCCTTTAAAAATCCCTGTCCCAATAACGCCGCCCATAGCCATAAAACTAATGTGTCTGGGCTTTAATTTTTTTTGCAACTTTCCCTCTGCTTGTCCCATCCATGTCCCCCTGATGCGAAAATCTTGTCTAATGACTGAGTAAATGGTTGATGCTTGTACAGTATAACCTATTATGCCGATACGTGAATATAAAGCATGCCTTTCTGAAGAAAAATTTAAGAATAATTTAAACCAGATTATACCCTGTTTGTGTTATGATCATATTCGACTGCCATAGACAGCCAAACAACAATGATTACAAGGATGCGATAACCTGATGCTTCATTCCTATCTTTTCCCCATTTCCTACGCCTTTATGGCTTTTCCTTTTGCGGCGTTTCTATTCACGCTGCCTTTTATGATCATTCAATATCGCAAATATGGATACATCAATAAAGTCCGGGCCTTTATGCTGTACCTGTTTCTATTGTATGTGATGAATGCATTTTTCCTCGTCATTTTGCCTTTGCCGTCATCAAGACATAACGCCGCTTTGGCGTCGGGGGCCTTGCAGCTTATTCCACTGAATTTTGTTAATGATATTCTAAGAGAAACCTCCGTGGTCCCATCCCAGCCGTCAACTTACTTGCACCTGCTGAAAGAACGTGCTTTTCTCCAGGTTATTTTTAACATTCTGCTGACGGTTCCTTTCGGGATGATGCTCCGTTATTATTTCCGAACGGGCTGGGCGCGTGTCTTCGCTTTTTCGTTCCTGCTGTCCCTCTTTTTTGAGGTAACGCAGCTTACCGGCATTTACGGACTGTATGACCACCCTTACCGCGTATTTGACGTTGATGATTTGATCATGAACACGCTCGGAGGCATTTGCGGGTATTTGGCAGCCGAATGGTTGGCCAGATTTTTGCCCCGGATTGAAAAGCTTGACGAGCATGTCGATCTTACCACCAAAAGGGTCACCTACACCCGCAGAGCTATCGCATTTTTGATCGATTCCATCATCTGGCCCATTCTCGCCTCAATATGCCACTACCTGCATATCCCGGCTTCGTTTTGGGTCGCTACAGGCATATACTTTATGCTGATCCCCTGGTTGACAGATGGCGTGACGCCGGGAAAATGGATGGTGCGCATCCGTTTGACGAAAATGGGCGAAAGGATCTCGATAGCGGCTCTGTTCAAACGTTATGCTTTGCTTTACTGGGTCTTTTTCGGTTTGAATAGCCTTCTCGGCGCTTCGCTTGACAATCTTCCGGATATCTCGCGCGCTTTTCTGGGCATCGTGGTTTTCTTCCTGAATGCGTGGTTTTTCGTACATGTCGTGATCCGTATGTTCAGAAAAGATATTTTGTTTTATGAGAAATTAAGTAAAACCCATCATGTGATTTTGTGGAAAAACCCAACCGAGCAGGCAAAAAAAGAGTCTGAATAACTCTTTGGCAGCTACCATGATTTCACTAAAAAAGCACTTCCCCAATCATACTAAGGGCAGTGCTTTTTATGTGATTGCATTTTTTTATGGTTTGCAAAATCATACGTTACGCTACCCTGCTGCTTGGTCTTAACACGGTGGATGAAGTCTTTCAGTTCCTCTACGAAAGTGGTTTGCTTGTCCTTTCCTTTAGTTCAACTTATTTATTATTTAAATGTTAACTAGCTTACCTGTAGCTGCGGATTCTTTGCAAGCATCAGCAATAACCAATGCTCTAATACCATCTTCCATCGTGATGCTTCCTTGCTTCTTCTCCTGTACACGCTTAATGAAGTCCTTCTTCTCATCGAGGAAAGCTTGCATAAAACGCTCAGGGAAACCTTGCATACAAGGACGAACAACGCCTGCATCCGTAAATAATGTTACGAAGTTTTTCTCTGGCTCTTGAGCTACACGAATCCAACCATGAGAACCCATAATTTCTAATTCTACGTGGCTACCATGTGCTGCATGACGACCACCGATCAATGTCGCTACCATACCGTTAGCAAAACGTAACGTTGCTACACCCGTTTCGAATTCACCGATCCTCTCCAGATGCGGTGCAGCAATAGTATTGCCTAGAGACCATGTTTCAACAGGTTCCAAACCTGTAAACCAACGGATCAAGTCGATATCGTGGATACACATATCAACGAATACGCCGCCGCTGTCGTTATCTGTTGCAAACTTAGTGAAGCTTTCCATGCCGGAAATTGGGTCGATACCGTAAGCACGGATATAAATGATATCACCAATTTTACCTGCTTGCACAAGCTCTTTGGCCTGCTTATAGGAAGCATCATAACGCCTCATAAAACCTAGTTGGAATGTTAATTCAGGATGATCATTAACCGCCCGCTCCATCTCGCGTACACCTTCATCCAGACGCAAGCCTACAGGCTTTTCACAGAATACATGCTTACCTGCGTTCAAAGCATATACAGTCATTTCAGGGTGAAGTCCTGTTGGTGTAACGATAAATACAGCATCAATATCTTCGTTGTCAATCAACGCTTTATAGTCAGTGTATGTAGCTACACCGAAGTTTTGTTTAACATAGTCTAGTTGTGCTTGATCAAGCGCAAATACTGCCTTTACATCGGCTTCACCAATTTGCGTCACTAAGTGTTCCATATGCACCATGCCAAGACGGCCAAGACCAATGACGCCAACTTTTACTTTTTCCATTGTCAGTAGTCACTCCTTTTGCTTGCATTCATTTATATTGTTGTAACTTTCGCAACTGTCTCATCTTGTTTTGTTTCGCCGGAGAAGAAGGATTCAATTTCATCCAGCGTTTTTCCTTTCGTTTCTGGCAGCAACGTATTAACGATAATTAAACCAGCAACAGCACAGCCAGCAAAAATATAGAAAATCGCGTTGATTCCAATCGCTTCAAGCATTGGTGGGAACAAAAATCCTACAAGGAAATTCGCTGTCCATAATACAAAGGTGGCAATTCCCATAAAAGTACCGCGATGCTTGGCAGGGAAAATCTCAGAAATTAACAGCCATGTACAAGGTCCAACCGCACCTTGAAAGGCGAAAATATAGACAAAAATCAGCGCCAGTAACAAATACGGAGTAAAGCTCATACCTGCTAACAAATTCGATAAAATTCCGACAAGCACTAAAGAAGCAGCGCAAACGCTAAGCCCGATGCTATCCAGTTTCTTACGTCCCATCTTATCGACCACAATCATTCCAATCATCGCAGCGCCAACACAAATGACACCATTTAATACGTTAAACATTAGTGCTGACTGCTTGGAAAATCCGAAAGTCTCCATAATATTTGTGCTATAGTACATCATTGCGTTAATGCCGACGAATTGCTGAATAATCCCGAGCAGACATCCAATAAAAGCTACACGTATTGCCCAAGCAGGAATTTTGCTGCGTGTCTTGACCTCTTTACCTTGCTGTTGATTCATCTGCAATTCATGCAGTTCAGCAATTTGCGCTTTTCGATCCTCATCCTGCGAATAGATTGATTTAATAACTTCAACAGCTTTTTGCAGCTTGCCCTGCTTGACTAACCATTTCGGTGATTCGAACACTTTCGTCATACCGATAATCATCACTAGTGCTGGAAAAATAGCTACCCCCATCATAAGACGCCATGCATCACTATATTCGATCACACCATCTGCGCTAATGAACATACGCCCGAGTAACCAGTTAAGCAAAAAGGCTAAAAACTGACCGCTTACAATCATAACCTGATTGATAGAAACAACCCTTCCACGATGAGCAGAGGTTGAAATTTCCGCCAAATAGATGGGTACGATAGCCGATGCCGAACCAACTGCAAGACCTAAGAAGAATCTTGCACCAACTAAGAACCATGCACTAGGTGCTAATGCGCATCCGACAGCACCGATTAGAAATATCCAAGAGATGATGCGTAGTGTTTTCTTGCGCCCAATCTTATCACTAATGCCACCACCGAAGAGGGCACCGATTGCCGCACTTAATTCTAGTGCAGATGAGATAAGACCTTGCATCCATGAGTTAATATTCCAGCTATCCACCAAAAAACTCAGGCTTCCATTTACAACAGCCGTATTATGTCCAAATAACAATCCACCAAGCGTCACGATTAAGGCGATCAGCAGCACTTTGCTTTTACTCGCCATCGGTTCCTCCCCCCCCCGCAAAAAGCAACTTTGCAACATATGAATCTCTCATTGGACGAATCACTTCGCTCCTAAATAGCGGCAGCAGCAAGCTCAATAGATTGCATGTACACGCTGCTGACCGCCTAATACAAACACTTCCATATACTTATTACAGACAATTAGTCTGTCATCTTTTCTACTTTAACCGGCTTTCCGGAGACTAACGATTGCTGTGCTGCTTTCGCAACTTTAACTGCCATAATCGCATCGACGATTGTGCATACCACTTCTGCTCCATGTTGAATCGAATCAGCAAAGAAATTAGCTTCTGTCTCGTACGATTTCATATAGCGCTGCAAGAAGAAGTACTGCGGCTTCTCCGACTGAACTCCGTTATTCGACGTAAATACAGTGTTGTGGTCACAATGGTTCGCATTCTGAAGCATTCCTTCTGAGCCAAACACTTCTAGACGTTGATCATAACCATAAGCAGCCTGACGACTGTTATCAATTACCCCGATGGCACCGTTAGCGAATTTCAAAGTAGTAATTGCTGTGTCAATATCTCCGTATTCCGCATAGTCCGGATTAATGAGTCTAGCCCCATTTACATACACTTCTTCTATTTCACCAAACATGTTACGTGCCATATCGAAGTCATGAATTGCCATGTCCATAAATAATCCACCAGAATTTTTCACATAGTCCAGCCCAGGAGCTTCAGGGTCACGAGAGGTAATTTTTAGCACATGCGGTACGCCAATTTTATCAATTTGCCTTTTAATACTTAAAAAATCTTCATCAAAGCGACGATTAAAACCAAGCTGGAATATGATATTTCGCTTTTTCACTTCAGCATAGGCTTCCATAATTTTATCCAAGTCCGACCCAATTGGTTTTTCACACAAAATGTGCTTATTTGCCTGTGCAGCTTCCTTAATCATTTCTGGTTGTAACGACGCTGGCATACAGATAAGAACTGCATCCACCTCTTCATCACACAACACTTTTCGATAATCCTGAACATATTTAATGTTCGGATACTGCTGCTCAAAGTCTTCCGCTGGTCTGATGTCACAGACGTGCTTGATGGAATATCGTTTATTTTCAAGCAAATGTTTCAAATGGACTCGACCAATTCTGCCAAAACCAATCAATGATATTACAATTTTATTCATCAGTTACCTCTCCCCTTGTTAAAAACATGGAAAAAACGGCTTAACAGCGACTAGCATTCTATATTATCGCTTTCATTTTAATCTTGGGCGGCCAATTAATACTTTCTTGCTGTTTTACGCTTCTCTTGCTTCGCCGCATAAGCTTGCAAGACTTCGTTCCGTTTTGAGACAGAGGATACCCCGACATTCCACCAGCTACCCTCACAGTCTGCAGACATCGTTTTAGGCAGAACTTTGACATGGATCAGGGTCGATATGTTTTGCTTTTTCGCATCGGCTACGGCCGCTTCGAATTCTTCCATCGTATGTACTTCATACGATTTAGCCCCGTATGCTGCACCGACTGCGGCATAATTGATATTCATGATTTGCCCGTCGCTATCACGGAATTCTGTACCGAAATTATCGCAGCCATGGGCCAACTGCAAATTGTTAATACAGCCAAAACCGGCATTGTCGAACAAGACAATGTTAATCTTCTGTCTATATTGCAGCGACGTGACCAGTTCGGTATGGAGCATCAGGAAGCTTCCGTCGCCAAGCACCGCATATACCTCCTGATCCGGCGCCGCCAGTTTCACTCCAAGACTGCCGGCAATCTCGTAACCCATGCAGGAATAACCATATTCTAAATGATAGGTGTTTGGTTTCTTGACGTTCCACAACCGCTGCATATCGCCTGGGAGAGAACCGGCAGAGCCAACAATAATCGCATCGTCGTCAGCCAGATCGTTAAGCTTGATGAACACCTCAGTCTGGGACAGTTCCGTACCTAGCACCTCTGCATATTCATTCATCCGGGCTTGCGTGTAATGTCCTGCGATTTCAGGCGCAAAGTCCTGGCGGTTGAACCGAGTGGCTGCCAAGCGTTCCCTTTCCTTAAGCCACTCTTGCTTCGATGCCGCGATTTCCATGCCAAACGAAGACTTGTAACCTTTAAGTTCCGGCATCAGTTGCTCAATAACCTGTTTAGGATCAGCTACCACCTGAAGCGCATCCATTTTATATGCCTGACGGCGGTTGATATTGATATTGATAAACTTCGTTTGTTCAAAATTGAATAAAGTCTTTGAAGCGGTCGTAAAATCATCGTATTTCGTGCCCACCCCGATGATCAAATCTGCCGACTGCACAGCCTTATTGCCTGCGCTTGTACCATGCACGCCCAGACTCCCCAAGTCGTTCTCAAAATCATGTGTAATGGTTGATTTGCCGGAATGCGTGCTTACAAGCGGAATATTGCACTGCAAAGACCATTGCTCAAGCATAGGACCCGCTTCGGAGTATTTAGCGCCGTCGCCTATAATGATGACGGGACGTTTACTATCTTTTATCAGCGCCGCTGCCGCACCTATTTCCCGGGGAGTTGCGGGGCGGCGATCGAAATAATGCACGCGTTTATTAAAGAATTCCTCAGGATAGTCATAGGCCTCCGCTTCCGTATCCTGCGAGATGGAAATCGCAACCGGACCGGCAGCAGCCGGGTTCGTGAGCACTTCAAAAGCGCGGATCAGCGCACTCATAAGCTGCTCCGGGCGCTGCACTCGATCCCAATAACGAGTAACGGCGCGGAATGCATCGTTGGTGGTTAGGGCCTGACTCTGCTCATGCTCTATTTGTTGCAATACCGGATCCGGCTGACGGCTGGCAAAAGTATCCGCAGGCAGGAACAAAACCGGAATATTGTTAGCAAATGCCGTCGCCGATGCTACCAACATATTTGCCGATCCAGGTCCGGAGGAAGCCGTAACTGCATAAATTTTCTTGCGCAAGTTTTGCTTGGCGAAAGCGATTGCGGAATGAGCCATCCCCTGCTCGTTTTTCCCCTGAAAATTGCGCAAATGGCCGGGCTCCTCAGCTAAAGCTTGCCCGATACCCAGGACATTGCCGTGGCCGAAAATATGAAATACGCCTTCAACAAATGGCGTTTCTTCCCCATCCACGCTCACATATTGCGCATTTAAAAATTTGACCAATGCCTGCGCCGTCGTTAATCGGATTGTTTTGCTCATTCCCCACACTCCTAAACTTAATTTCATGTAACCGTATTCATATTTCAGAATCCACAATTCATAATTATGAACCACCGCTGAAGATGAATGAAGGTTTGAGCTCTATGGCTCAAGTGAGAAATTGGGCATTTCAACTATGAATAAAATGCCTTATGCGATACATATAGAATTTATAGGTTATCTAGCTGCGCTGATAAAATTCTATATCGCAAGAAAACTAACTTTTGAGTCGCCGTCGATCATCCTTGAAAGCATCGTTAGAGGTTTTCTTATTATAAATTCGTTACTTCACGAATATAGTTGCGCGCTTTTTGAGCATACAGGAATGGATTCGCTTTGGCGGGATCCTGCTCTGCTTCGACTACAATCCAGCCTTCATAACCGCTGGCATCGATCAGCTCCCAGATCGGACGGAAATCAATCATACCGTCGCCCGGCACAGTGAAGACCCCGTTTTTCACACCCTGCAAGAAACTCTGTTTCTCTACTTTAACTTGTTTTAAAACATCTTCACGGATATCCTTGAAGTGAATATGGAAAATGCGGTCTTGATATTTTTTGAAAAGCGCCACCGGATCTTCGCCGGAGAATACCAAATGTCCCGTGTCAAACAAAAGCGATACTTTTTCCGGATCCGTGTTTTGCATCAGGCGGTCAATTTCGGCCGTGGTTTGGACACCCGTGCCCATATGATGGTGATAAACGATACGCATGTCTTTCTCACGCGCCAGCGCGCCGAGTTTCTCCAAGCCTTCAGCGAGTCTGTTCCATTCTTCATCCGTAAAAACAGGTTTCTTGTCAATGACAGGTGTGTCCATCTGACCCTGAACGCTCTGGCCTTGTTCCGATACGACAATGACTTTGGCGCCCATTGCGTGTAAAAAATCACGATGCTTCATAAAAGCGGCCTCTGTCTCAGCATAAGGTTTCGTTGTCAAGAGCGCGCTGAACCAGGCACTGGCAACACATAGGCCTCGCGGCTCCAAATAGCTCTTCAGCACTTGCGGTTCACGGGGATACTTGTTACCAATTTCTGTGCCAGTAAAACCGGACAAAGCCATCTCACTGATACATTGCTCGAAAGAGTTCTCCGCACCAAGCTCCGGCATATCGTCATTTGTCCAAGCGATTGGTGCAATACCAAGTGTGATACTCATTGTGCGTACCTCCAAGTGTTGTTTGTAAAGGATGTATTAGCTGCCATAGGTTGCTGCTTGCTCGCTCATTATTTGTTCAATCGCCTCGATCGTTGGCATCGCTTCCGATGAGCTGTGTTTGCTGACAACAATCGCAGCGGCTGCGCTGCCATACTTCAGTGCATCTTCGACGCCTTTTCCAGCATGAAGCGCCGTAATAAAGGCCGCCGCATAGGAATCTCCGGCGCCAAACGTTTTTAGAACATTGGACTTATAAGCATATCCACGGGTCACTTTACCGTCTCGTTCGTAAGCGTAAGAACCTTCTACACCGTGCTTAATAACAATCAACTGAGGCGAATATTTAAACAGCTCGGCTACTGTCGCGTTATTGTCTCCACCTTGACGGTTTTCCAGCATATCGAATTCATCGCGGGTGCCAATAATAATATCAGCCTGACGCGCTGCAAGAGAATAGTAGATAGACACTTCTTCAGCGTTCGTCCACGTATATGGACGATAATCCAGTTCAAAAATCACACGGACTTCATTCGCTTTGGCGATGGCAATTGCCTTAAGTACAGCCTCCCGTGAAGGGCTTTTCGATAATGCCGTGCCGGAGACAACAAGATTGGTAGCTTGTTTGATATATTCAGCCGATACTTCTTCCGGACGCAAATACAGGTCGGCAACCTCGTCGCGATACATCAATATGCTGCATTCCTCTGGACTTTTGATTTCTGTAAACGTCAATCCGGATTTATGGCCTTCCTGGTCAATTACCATTCCGTCTGTATCCACACCGGCATCAGCCATATATCGCTTGATAAAATTTCCGTGCTGATCGTCCGGAATTTTGCCAATAAAACCGACGGACAACCCCAGCTTTGCCGCACCAATAACAATATTGGCTGGCGAACCGCCTACATATTTCGAAAATGTCATCGTTTCTTCCATCGGCCGGTTGTATTCAACTGCGTTTAAATCAATGCATGCCCGCCCAATTGCGATTACATCATATTTTTTTGCCATTTTATTCTTCTCCCCCTATGGACGCTCCGCGATCCATTCATGGTCTTTATCGTTGGTAAATTTCCAGACCTTTTTTGGTCCGGCCATAATGTTCAAATAATACGATTCATAACCGTCCGGCACACCCACAGGGTGGTAACCTTTAGGAACAATAACCATCTCTTCATCATATACGGCCATCGTTTCGTCAAGCAGGCGATCATCTGTATATACACGCTGCATAACATACCCTTGACGCGGATTGATTTCATGATAATAGGTTTCTTCAAGCATAGATTCATTCGGCAAATGATCCTGATCATGCTTATGGGGCGGATAGCTGGACCAATTAGCGCTATCGGTGAACACTTCGACTACAAGCAGCTTATCAGATATTGGGCTTTGATCATCTAATATGTTGTGTACAAGCCGCTGGTTATGATGTTTCCCACGTGCTTCAATGCGATTATCACCTGCGGGGATCAGCGTCGTTTGGCGGGTCCGATCTTCCGAAGGGGCATATGCCAGCAGCACTTTTCCTTTTTGTTCACATGTAATACTTACCTTTTTGCCTACAGGTACATATACACTATCCGTCGGCACTTTCTCGAATACGCTTCTTCTCGTTCCCACATGGAAAAATTCCAGTTCGCCGTCAGTAATCGAATGCTTGCCTGTCAGCGCCACCATACATAGCTCATGAGAGTTTAGTTCCAGCTCAATCTTCGCGCCTTCCGCCAGCGCGTACATCTGGGCCTCAATAAACTTAAGCGGCGCATTTTCTTTGGTAATGTGATGGAGCAAAGTTACTCCAACACTTACCTGATAACGAATTGGCGATCTTTTGAGTTGTACCATATTTGTCGCACGCTTCCTTTATTAATGAAATAGAAGGCTCAATACTGAAATTAGTTCTTGACATTATTTCGATATAGCCGCTTCGGTTACGGATCGTTCTTCCGATCGCTGCCCGCCTCCAAATTTCTTGATTTTGTTTTTTTTAAAAGGTAGATATTCGGAGACAGCGTATGCTTCCGATGCTAGCTTTCCTTCGGAAAGCTTTTAGGCGAACGCTGCCGCTTCGTAAGAATCGATTCCGTTCCCTCCGCTACTTTCGCTTTTTTTGTTAAGCATTACTCATAATGTTAATCCAAATAGACCATATAATTTGCGATATGAAGCAATCGTGTAGAATATTCTTCTTTTTTTGTTCAAGATGCTAGATGTTGTTTTCTCCGTAACGCGCCGTTACAACTTTTCTTCTAGTGTAGAACTCTACGCTATCTTTGCCGTTGCAGTGCAGATCCCCGTAGAAGGAATCCTTGTATCCCGAGAAAGCGAAAAATGCCATAGGTGCCGGAACGCCGAGATTAACACCAAGCATACCTGCATCGATATGTTCACGGAAGTAGCGAATTGCACTTGCATTGTTCGTGAATAGACATGCTCCGTTGGCAAACGGAGATTTATTCGCAAGTTCTACTCCCTCCTTCACATCTTGGATGCGAATGACAGACAACACCGGAGCGAAAAGCTCTTCTTTCCACAATATCATCTCAGTCGTTACATTTTCGAAGATTGTCGGGCCGACAAAGTAACCTTTTTCCGGAATGCCTGTACGTCCATCTAATGTCAACTTGGCGCCTTCGGCAACACCTTGCTCAATATAGCGGAATGTTCTGTCTTTGTTTTCTTGACGAATTACTGGACCCAGGAATGTTTCTTGATCAAGTCCGTTGCCGATCTTAATCTCTTTAGCCGCTTTGACCAGCTTAGCCATAAACTCGTCATAGATCGCATCTTCTACCGTCAATACCGCACAGGCCATGCAGCGCTCGCCCGCCGAACCAAAGGCAGCCCCAATAATGTTTTGAACCGCTTCCTCCTGGTTCGCATCCCTCAATACGATGGTATGGTTCTTCGCGCCTGTAAGGGACTGCACACGTTTCAGGTTCTTCGTGCCTTCTCGGTACACATACTCGCCTACCGGCTTCGAGCCGACGAAGGAAATCGCTTTGACTTTCTTATGCTGAAGCAGTCCATTCACGACATCGTGAGCGCCGTAAACAATATTCAATACGCCTGCAGGCAATCCGGCTTCCGCAAACAGCTCCACGATTTTCTGCGCAAGCAGCGGGGTTTTCTCCGAAGGCTTCAGTACAAAGGTGTTTCCAAGCGCAATAGCCATCGGGAACATCCAGCACGGTACCATCATCGGGAAGTTGAAAGGAGCGATGCCTCCGATGACCCCGATCGGATATTTATAATTCGTTGCTTCAACGTCAGTGGCAATCGACGAAAGCGAATCTCCCATCATCAGACTCGGTGCTCCTGCCGCGAACTCCACATTCTCGATTCCGCGCTGCACTTCGCCAAGCGCTTCGAACAGAGCCTTGCCGTTTTCCTTCGTAATCAGCTCCGCCAGTTCTTGCTTATGCTGAATCAACAACTGTTGATATTTGAACAATATACGTGCACGGCGCGGAACAGCGACTTTACTCCAAGTCTGGAACGCTGCATCTGCTGCAAGCACCGCTTGCTCAAGATCTTCTTTCGTGGACAAAGGGACTTCGCATAACACTTCTTCTGTTGCTGGGTTGTAAGCGTATTCATATTGGGAAGTCGTGCTTTCAACCCATTGACCGTTAATGTAATTTTTCATTTTTCTACTCATCAATGGTATCCTCCTCTTTGTTAACCCTCTATCAACATACTACCCTCAGTTGATCATAAGGTCAACATCATTCGCAAATTTTATTGTTAACTTTATGTAAGATAACAATTATACACCCATTTAATAACCATAATATAATCAATATATTTAAATTTAGATATAAACTTACCCAACAACGCAATTGCACTATGCATCTCAATCGATAGGTACCACCCTTCGACCGGATTTTGGACATATTCTAATCGTAATTGCACCATCAATAGCAATCCATAAAATATTCGACAAAAAGGGGCCGGGTGACATCTACAGCTTGCCTGTAATAAATTGCGCTTCTCCCCGCCCAAAGCTCCAGTCGGCATTGGTATTCTCCGTGATCGTTACCATCAGATCGTCAGAGGATATACCGCATCGCTCCTTTAACCTTTCAGCAAGCAGCCTATACAACCTCTCCTTCTGCTGCTGCGTCTTCTGCTTTGTCGTCACGCTAAGGACGACCAACTGATCGGAACGCTTGAATCCGAGTCCCGTATCTTCAATTACAAATTCCCCCGGGGGGTGCTGATGGACGATTTGATAGCGGTCATTCTCTGGTACACCGAACGCTTCTACCATCGCTTCATGCGCTGTATCAAGCAGCTTCATGAGGCCGGCCTGATCACGTCCTTGAATTAAATCAAATCTCAGTAATGGCATCTTTTATCTTCCTTTCTTTAGGCAATTAGCGGTTACCGCAAAAAGCCTTGCCTGCGGAACCGAATTCGCGGATTTTACCGCGAACAGTTTCCTTAATTGCCGCCGTTCCAGGTGTCAGGATCGAGCGGGGATCGTAAAGTGCTGGGTTGGCCTCCAGCGTACGCCGTACTGCGGCAGTCCATGCCTGTATACATTCTGTATTGATATTGATTTTGGCATGGCCAAGCTTGATGGAGCGTTGGAGCTGGTCATATGGAATGCCTGAAGCGCCATGCAGCACAAGCGGAATCCCGACAAGCTTCGAGATTTGCTCCATTTCGGCAAACCCGAGCACCGGTTCCCCTTGGTAAGGTCCATGGACAGAACCTAGAGCCGCAGCCAGGGCATCAACACCCGTTTCCTTCACAAGAGCAGCACATTCCTCGGGATCCGCATAACGAATTCCACCAATCAAGCCATCTTCCATCCCCCCAACCGTCCCAACTTCTGCTTCCACAGACACGCCATAGGCGTGTGCATAAGCTGTCACTTCGCTCGTCATGGCTATATTTTCGGCAATCGGATGGTGGGAGCCATCGATCATAACGGAACTGAACCCCGCGTCAATGGCCCTTTTGCAGTTATCCACGCTTTGCCCATGATCAAGGTGAAGCGCAACAGGAACTGTGATTCCCATTTCCTGCACGCTTTCCCGCATCATCGCCGCGATGACAGAATAACCGCCCAAAAATGGTACCAAACGATCGGAGGCTGCCAATATTATCGGGGACTCCTCTTCTTCGGCTGCTTCCAATATCCCTTGCGCCCATTGCAGCCCGTTCAAATTAAACTGTCCGACAGCATAATGCCCATCCATGGCAATTTGCAGCATCTCTTTCATCGATACCAAAATCATCTCTAAACAACTCCTCTTGATAGGTTGCCGTTCGAATGGTCATATTCAACGCAAATCCCTCCTTGCCGGCAATAAACAACAGCAAAAAACTGTTGTATTTTTGAAATGTTATGGATAACTATTGGTTATATTTTAATGCGTGTTTTTGTTATTTTCAAGATAAAATTGTTAACTGTTTAGAACATATATGCAAATATTCACTGCAAAATAGGTTTAAACCTGAATGAAGTTACCCAATTATCAGTATATATGTGGGCAAAGTTTATATATTCATTTAAGTTTGTATATCAGTTTGTGAGTGGTTGTGATAAAATAAATCATTAGATAAGTATAATCGAAGGAGAATTTAGTATGAAGATACAGAGATTAGAAGATATAGAAAAGTTGGTCATGGAACGGGAACATGTGACTATTCAGGATCTATGCTCCATCTTTAAAGTCTCCATTAATACGATACGCCGGGATGTCGATACCTTGGTAAAGCGCGGCTCGATTGAAAAAGTGTACGGGGGAGTGCGCGCAAAGAAAACCTCAACGCTGATTTCATTTGAACAACGGGACACAATGCAACATGAGCAGAAAAAGGCCATCGGAAAGCTGGCAAGCAGCTTAATTGAACCCAATGACATCATTTTTATCGATTCTGGTACGACCACGTCGCAAATCATGCCGTATCTTGATCCGAACATTACATGCACGATCTTTACTAACAACTTTGATGTCATCCATGCTTGCACGCAGATGCCCAATGTTAGGCTCTTTGTCATCGGTTCACTCTACCAGGGCAATACCCGTTCGTTCGTGAATGTGGACGGCGACCCCCACGGTCACCGCTTCAACATTAATAAGGCGTTTATGGCAGCCACAGGCGTAACCACCGCTAGCGGACTAACCAACAGCAATCCGCTTGAATACGAAATTAAACATTCGATCTGCGACAAAGCGCGGGAAATTATTCTGCTCGTAGATGGATCCAAGTTTGGCAAATCCACGTTGCTCACCTACTGGCCTCTAGACGGCGTATCTACGCTCATTACGTCAGATGATGTGCCAGAGGAATATGTAGAATATTGCACGGAACATGATATCAAGCTACTGACAGTATGACAGTATGAAGGCCTCAGCCATCAACATAAAAGCCTGCAATCCATTGGGATTGCAGGCTTTTATGTTGTCTTGCTTCTTTAACTTCATTCCTATCTCATTTAACATTACTCATATCTTAATTAACTTATTCATATCTCAGCGCCTCGATCGGATCCAGCTTGGCTGCTTTCCTGGCTGGAAACACGCCGAAAACGATGCCGATGCAAGCTGAAAAACCAACTGCCAGCAATACGGAATTTAGCGAAATCGCCGTTGTAATGCTCATCATATTGCCCACCAGCTTGGAGCCGCCGAACATAAAGTAAGCGTTTTCACTTTATCATTTAACGAAGAACCGCTTGAACATCCGCTAACCATGAGAATAACAAGCAATAAACATGTGAACATCATCCTGAATTTTATCATCGTTTTCGGCCTCCCATCGCGGCTGTATAGTACTGCAGATTATCACCACTCCTTTTAGACAATAGCTTGTTAAGTACATATGTCTGATTCGATATAAATAATACATATCATTTTTGAGATTTAACGTTTAGTCGCGATGCTTGCAGCTAAAGTCGTGAATTTCGCCGTGATTGATTCCATCCGGTCCGGCAGGTGCCGCAAACCTTCCAGTAACCGCGAAAAGCGGCGGATGGGAAGATGCGGCCTCCCTTCGGTTACGCCGGATTTGAAGTGTCGCATTTCTCCCGTTATCCCTAATGGCTGGAGCCAGCTTTTTTGATGTCGATTAAAACGAGCTGCTTTAATGACACCTCCCCTTCAATCGGTCTTTCCTCATATTTAAATTCAACCTGCTGGTCCGGTTCGATCGCATCCACAGCCTTTTTCAGATTTTCACCGAATTGAAAAGCCTGCGGCTCGCCGTCCACGATAATTTCGACAGTATGCGGGTCGGCAAGTCCGGTAAAGCTGCCTTTTCCTTGTTTGACCGCCACATCCTCTTTCTGAGGAGGGTCTTGCCGTTGCTGCGGTTCTTTCGATTCTTCCGCAGACTGCTCCGGCTGCTGAACAGCAGTCACCTCCTGCCCCTCCGCTTTTGGTTTGGCTCCGCATGCGGCAGTAGACAGCACAAGCAAAACAGCCAGCGCAATCAAGTTCATTTTCCATTGATTCCGATGCATGGCAGAAGTCCACCTCCCTATTGGTCTAACTTTATTCAGCTTGTCTATGTTTCATTCAGGGTAAACAGGAAAAATGCTTAATTATGCTTTACCCATGCGCGTCCATCATGAAAACAAAATAACCCCGCAAAGAGTATCGGAAAGAAGTAAGGGCGCCTCTCGAAGAGGGGCGCTTTTGCGGAGCAAAAGTACTGAGAGACGTGTAGCCTTTGAAGCTTATTCCGATTAATTTGCGGGGACTCCGGAACAAAAAAAAGCCCGCCGGAAGCTTCATCGGCTCCCAGCGGGATTAACCCCATATGATTGGTTCAGTTGGCTTTTCCTTGGATTATAACTGCTTCCGGCATCCCAAAAGACACATTGAATCTATCGTTTATGACGATTGTATCCCCCTTGAATTGGATCTCCATCGTGATGCAGAAAGGAGTTTCAATCCCGCGGATCGTTAATACCAGTTCGTCTTGCGATTTCCAAGTGAAGCTCGAAGCCAGGAGGCTTTCTTTGCCCCCAAACATATGCGATGGTCCTGTAATCCAGCTATGGCGTCCCAGAGTGATCTTTTCCTCCGTATTTCTTTTGAGCACTAGGCAGGCGGATTCTTTATCGAACTGAAGACGCATGCCCTGCAGCGAGTACTGGTTCTCCTCAAGTTCATAGCTTTTTCCATTGATTTGCGTTTCCAGTTCCGAAGCAGGTTCAAATTTAGGCATATCCAAATGCAGCTTGGCAAGACGTTCGTCCAGCTCAGCCGAGTATTCATCCACCTCTATGGGCTCAGGCAGAAACGCATCCAGCAGATGGTCCCACACATCATTGAGGATACCTTGCATATCTCCTGTGCCAGCGGTGATCGCGATAACGGCGTCCTGCTCCGGCATCACGATACAGAACTGGCCGAAAGCCCCGTCCCCGCGGTATACGCCATGGCGGCAGCGCCAAAATTGGTATCCGTAACCTTGCGACCAGTCGCTGTCACCGCCGTCCCCATTGGAAATCTGCTTGTTTGTGGCTTCCTGGATCCATTCTTCTTCAATGAGCCGTACGCCATGCCATACTCCTTTTTGCAAATACAGCTGGCCGAATTTCGCAATATCCTCCGTCTTAATGCTCAGGCCGTAACCACCGGTATTTATGCCGCGCGGGCAGGTTTCCCAAGTTGGACCTTCAATGCCAAGCGGTTCGAACAAACGGGGTTTTAAATAATCAAGCAAACGTTGTCCCGAAGCCTTCTGCAAAATAGCGGACAGCATATATGTAGCTCCGGTATTGTACAGAAAATGAGTGCCTGGTTCATGCGGAACAGGCAGCTGCAAAAAAGCTTTAACCCAATTCCCATCCTCCGCTTCATGAAGGGCATCCGTCGTATCCTTGTCGTGGCCGGTCCCCATCATGAGCAGATGACGGATTTGCATGGCCGCAAGATGATCCGGTACTTCCACAGGCAAGTCTTCCGGAAAAAATGAGATAACCGTGTCATCAAGCGTTAAAATGCCTTCATGTAGAGCCATGCCGATGGCCGTCGAAGTGAAGCTCTTGCTTAGCGAGAAAAGCATATGCGGGAGTTCCGGCCCGTAAGGAGCCCACCAGCCATCCGCCGCCACCTGGCCATGTCGAAGAAGCATAAAGCTGTGCATCTCGATTTGATGCGCTTTCAAATGATCCAGAAATTCGATTACTTTTTGCGATGATATCCCTAATGCTTCCGTATTTTTTCGCGGCAGCGATCTTTCTGTCTGTTGCATGAATTACTTCTCTCCTTTGCGTCAGTATTTCACATCATCACTTTGGACTCATGAACTAAAATAATACGGCCAATCATTACCATTATATATTCTCGGTGAGCAGTATCATATAACAAATAATATGGATGTCATACGGGCATTTCTGATTGACGTCTAGATCAGCAGTCGATCATATTCGGCACATACGTTAATCCATAGGGCGCGATTTGCAATTCCGTGATCAGCAATTCGGAGTATAATAGGAGATGTGCTTTTCAAGAGACAAGATTCGAATCATACTGGAGGATGCAATGCGATGAAGGATTTCAACCACATGCTAGAAAAATACGCCGAGCTTGTCATCAAGATAGGCGTCAACATTCAGCCCGGTCAGGTTCTGCTCGTGCAGGCGCCTTTGGAAACCGTGGATTTCACCCGAAAAGTCGTTGCCAAAGCCTATGAATCCGGAGCCAAATTCGTGCAGGTAGATTGGGATGATGAGAAAGTCACCCGTATCCGCTACGAAAAAGCCGCGGACGACTCGTTCGGCTATTATCCAAAGTGGCAGGCCGACATGATGGAGCAGCTTGCCGAAAGCGGTGGTGCGGTATTACATATCAAAGTGCCTGATCCGGAGCTGTTCCGCGGCATCGACTCTTCCAAAGTATCCACAGCCGTGAAAGCGGCTGCGGTTGCCCGCGAGAAATATCAGGCCTATGTACGCAGCAATAAAGTTACCTGGTCGCTGATCAAAGCCCCGACCAAAGCTTGGGCAGACAAGGTGTTCGCCGACCTGCCGGAGGATGCGCGCGTTCCCGCCATGTGGGAGGCCGTGTTCCAAATGAACCGCGTCACTGCGGACAATGATCCGGTTGCCGCTTGGCAGGATCATATCCGTACGCTAAAGGAAAAACAGGAGTACATGAACAACAAACGTTACAAAGCGCTGCACTACCGCGCCCCGGGAACCGATTTGCATGTCGAAATGCCTGAAGGATACCTGTGGCTTGGGGGCGGAGATCATAATGAAGCAGGAAACTACTTTGTCGCCAACATGCCGACAGAGGAAATCTATACGATGCCGCATCGGACCGGCGTGAACGGAACCGTCGCCAGCACATTCCCGCTCAACTTGAACGGCCGCCTGGTCGAAGGCATCAGGCTGACTTTTAAGGACGGCAAGGTCGTGGAATACGATGCGGATTCAGGCCGCGAGCATTTGACGTCTCTGTTCGAAACGGACGAAGGCGCGTCGTATCTCGGCGAAATGGCCCTTGTGCCATATGACTCGCCGATTTCGAAAATGAAGCGCGTATTTTTCAACACCGGCATCGACGAAAACGCCTCCTGCCATTTCGCTCTCGGCAGCTCCTATCCCGTGAACATCGAAGGCGGTACCAAGCTCAGCAAGGAAGAACTGCTGGCGCGCGGCGCCAACGTCAGCCTGACGCATGTCGATTTCATGGTTGGCTCCGAGGAGCTGGAGATCGACGGCGAACTGCCGGACGGCACGATTGAGCCGGTATTCCGCAACGGAGTTTGGGTAACCCGGGATTAAAGAGCCGCCGGAAAGCCTGGACATTGGCGGCGCCAATTTTCCCCATGACGGCTTTCGCGGTTCGGCGATCCGGCGTTTCTTTCGTTCGTCACGCGCCTAGCTTCAAAAAATAAAAGGCAGCCCAGTCGCATGATGCGTCTGGGTTGCCTTTTTTCATAATCATTGAAGTCAAAAATCCTTCTATTCGATCAGCTTTCACAGCCGATTTGCGCCAGCTTGGCTTCGTCGATCTCCAAAATAACCGGACAGTGGTCGCTGCCCATCACCCCGGCATCGATCCGCGCATCGGTCAGCGCAGGAACAAGCCGCTCCGAGACAAGAAAGTAATCGATCCGCCAGCCGATATTCCGCTCCCTGACCTTCGGCATAAACGACCACCACGTAAACGCGTCGTCACGGTCCGGATAAAAATGCCGGAACGAGTCCACGAAACCGGCATCCAGCAGCTCAGTCATTTTGCCCCGCTCCTCATCCGTGAACCCGGAATTGCCCATGTTCGACTTCCAGTTTTTCAGATCGATTTCCTGATGGGCGACGTTCATGTCCCCGCATATAATGACCGGCTTCTTGGCATCAAGCGATAACACGTAACTGCGGAAACGTTCCTCCCACTCCATCCGCAGCGGCAGCCGCGACAAATCTCTTCTGGCGTTCGGCGTATACACGTTAACGAGATATAAATGCTCGAACTCCAGCGTGACAATCCGCCCTTCCGCTTCTGCGTTTTCCTCCATGCCGTAATAAACGGACAAAGGATTTAATTTAGAGAACACTGCGGTACCGGAATAACCTTTTTTCTCGGCATAATTCCAAAACTGCCCATATTCCTCCCCGTAATCGAGGCAAATTTGCCCTTCTTGCAGCTTCGTTTCCTGCACACAGAAAATATCTGCGTCGGTCTCCTTGAAGTAATCGTTAAACCCTTTATTTACGCAGGCCCGCAGGCCGTTGACGTTCCATGATACTAGCTTCATCCGCGACTCTCCTTACCGCTATCCATCTCGGGATTTTTGCAAAAGCTTAAACTATCAACATTCTTTTGATAGTTTACCATAAAAGGAACAAGTCGTCCTTCTATGCAGGATAGTCAATATAGAAATGGCAGGAACGGGGCAAAACATGGCATTACTCATGGAATTTTATCTGCCCGAGGGCCTTCACTTATGTTAAAATAGCAAGACTGCGGCTTCATAGGAGTATTTTGCAGAAACTTTAAAAATGTAAAGAAGGATAGAACAAAAATGAGATCTTCGTTTACCGTTAAATCGTTTAATTTTCTCTTTTTTGCCCTCTTGTCGATGTTTATTCCCTTTCTGCCTCTTTATTTCAGCGATCAAGGACTGAATGAGACACAAATCGGGACCATCATCGGCATCGGCGGGTTCATCACCCTCATAGCTCAGCCGCTGTGGGGCATGATCAGCGACCGGATGCGGACCATCCGCAAAGTCCTTTTGTTTCTTGTGATATGTTCTACTGCCACGGGCTACCTGCTGTACAGCTCTAACAGCTACGCTCTCATTATGCTGTTCGTCATGCTGACGTACTTCTTTCTGATGCCGGTCGACCCGCTGATTGAGAGTTTGAATTTCCGCGTGGCCGAATCCGAGGGAATCAGTTACGGGTCATTGCGGACGTTTGGCGCATTGGGTTATGCGGTGATGTCGCTGGCTGCTGGCTTTTTGATGACCGAATACGGCTCCCGCAGCTTGGGATATACGTTTGCCGCACTTGGCGTCATCAGCCTGATCGTGACCTTCTTAATGCCTGACGCGCCGGTATCGGGAAAGCCGGTAACGATGCAAAGCCTGAAAAACTTCTTGAGCAATAAAGAAACGCTTCTGTTTCTCGTTCTTGTGTTTATCAGTTCCATTCCGGCAAGAATGAATGACACCTATCTAGGCATTTATATCAAAGATTTGGGAGGAAAACCCGATCTTCTGGGACTCGCATGGTTCCTGGCGGCAGGAAGCGAAATCTTGGTGTTCTCCTTAAGTTTCTGGTGGCTGCGCAAAAATAAAGAGCTGGCTATCATCGCTTTTGCGGGAGCGTTTTATTTTATCCGTTTCTTCATTTCCGCCTGGATCAAAGATCCGAATTGGCTTGCTTATATCCAGCTTCTGCAGCTGTTTACGTTCCCGGTGTTCTATACCGCCGCGATCCAATATCTGTATAGCATCGTGCCTGTGGAATGGAGAGCTACAGGGCAAACCGTGCTTGCGCTGCTTTTCTTCGGGGTATCCGGCATTATTGCTTCCTTCGCAGGCGGCGCGCTGTATCAAGCTTTCGGAGGGCATGTGATGTACCTGTCCATTTCTGTCATGTCGCTCATCGGCGCGCTGTTTGGAGTGCTGCTCTACCGCATGTACGGGCGAAAAAAAGCAGGCGAAGCATCATAAACTCCAATTTCGACGGCAAAAGTATTTATGAAATTCACATCACCCAATGATACCTACTATATCAGAATAACGGCCGCTCCCGGATGTTCCAGTGAGCAGCCGTTTTTTTGCATATTCAAAATGTACTGCCTGTCCGCCATTTTCCAACGCAGCCATGTTCCCCATTCCCGTTAAGACTTGAAACGTGCCCACCCTGCCGCCGCATTTTCATGAGCCCATTTCAAATGATCAGGATTCCCGTATTGGCGCGAATAACATTCGATGACATACAGCAGATCCATATAAAAATTGTATAGCTTCCGGCGCTGCAGTTCATTGGGACTGTCAAACCTCTGGCCGTATCCTTGGTAAAAAGCTTCCGAGTTCTCCATATGGCTAAAATAAAATTCAAACAACGGATCTCCCCAAAACGCCCGCTCCCAATCAATGATGGCATTCACATGCCCTTCCTTGACAAATACATTCCCGTTCCACAGATCCCAATGCAAAAGCCGGGGCTCCAGGGCAACATCGAGACATTGCAGCTGCATATCCACCTCTTCTTCGATCGCTTCGTAAGGAGCCGGAAGAACGACGCCGAGTTCGCGGCCATCCGCCAGCAAATTGGACATCATCGCGGCGAATGCCTCACGCCAAGTATCATATGAATTCCCCCCATCTTCAAAAAAAACGCCGAATCGCCTGCCCTGAATTTCATTGATCTGCCTGTTATAACTCCCCATTTCGTATTCGATCTGCTCCCGTTCCCTCTCGGACATGGCATCCCGGATCAGGTTATACGGCTCTCCTTCCATTTTCTCCATCAAAAAATATTCACTCGGGACCAGATCGAAACTGGCGTTATACGCATACACCTCAGGAACAGGCAAAACACCCTGACTCCGGAGAAACCGCAATATCCCCACTTCGCTTTTCATCGTGTTCTTCTCGCAGGTTAACGTCACGACGCCGGCCTCGGGAGCCACCTTTAAAATGACGTTGTTTCCGCTGCTGAGCGCTAGATCATAAGCCGTATTAAACCAACCGTTATGCAATTCCGTCTGCTGCAGGATAACGGTATCGCTGCCAAAATGCTTGGCAATAATCGCTTGAAGCTGTTTCCCGTTTAATTTCGCTTTCGTTTGGCTTTCCATCACGCACCGCCGTTTTCATTTTATTTGCTCCTTACTCTTTCCTCATTCTTCCACTTGGCGGTTCGTACATCAAGTGTTTTTTGCTGCAGAAACTGGACGGTTAGCAGAAGCGCCACGCTCGTATTGTTAAACAGAACAGGATTTCGAGGTTCTTTCCGCGTATTCCGCGGCATGACCCATTAACACAATCTTGATGATCTCGTTTTCGGGCGCGGTGTCAAATCTGTCATCTCATCAAGCTCCCGGCTGGCGTTAACGCAAATTCGCCGGAACCGCTTGACTGGAGAGCTTCCTGATGGCTTTCGGATCATCTAAGCTTTTCGAATAAAAAAACCTCAAGCCAAATGAGCTTAAAAATCGTACCCGCGCTCATCCGCTTGAGATTTATTTTGTATATTTTGCATATTTGGCAGTTTAACCCTTAAAAGCTTTTCCCTGCGCAACATGGTGTACTTCATACATGCTTACTTTGGTGCTTACGACATAAGCCGGAGGCTCCTGGCCTTTTTTATCCCGGTGTCCTTGGATATGCACATCGCTTTTCTCCCAATTTTTCCAGTCTTCGCGGGATTCCCAGCGAATCATCACCACTACCTCTTCCTCTTCCCTGCCAAGCTTCGTAACCATAACCGTTCTATCTATTAATCCGTCCATGCCGTCGACCGGGCTTTCTTGGCTGAATCTTTCCACTACCTGTTCCGCGTTGCCTGCCGTAACGACGATTTTGCGAAGCTGTATAAACATAACAAACGCCTCCTTATGTAGTTATAAATCTCTTAATCTCATATAGTTTCTATCATATTTGATAATGATTATCATTGTCAAGAAAGTCTTATTATCTTCTATTCCATATGACAAGCAGGTTTGTCGTTTCATAAAAAATTGATACAATAGTATGGTGTATATCTAGAGCAAGTCTTATTTGGGATTATGTATTTTACGGAAGAGAGGAAATGTACAATATGATCATCAAACCGAGAACACGCGGATTTATCTGCACCACCTCGCATCCGGCAGGCTGCGCGGCACAGGTGAAGAAACAAATCGATTATGTCGAGTCCAAACCGGCGATCCAAGGCCCGAAAAATGTCCTCGTCATCGGCGCATCGACCGGATACGGTCTGGCGGCCAGAATTACGGCGGCTTTCGGGGCCCGGGCCAACACAGTTGGCGTATACCGCCCAAGCAGCGGCTCCGAAAAACGTACCGCTTCGGCCGGTTGGTACAATTCCGCCGCGTTTGAACAAGCTGCGCAGGAAGCCGGTCTCAAATCTTTTAGCGTTACAGGCGACGCCTTCGCCAAAGAAACGAAGGAAAAAACTGTCGGGTTGATCCGCAAAGAGCTCGGCAAGGTCGATTTGGTCGTCTACAGCGTGGCTTCCGCACGCAAAACCGATCCGGAAACCGGTGAAGTTTACAACTCCGTACTCAAGCCAATCGGCAAACCTTATTCGAATAAAACCGTCAATTTCCACACCGGAGAAGTGACGGAAATAACCATCGAGCCGGCCACGGACCGAGAAATTCAAGATACGGTAGCCGTCATGGGCGGAGATGATTGGCAGGATTGGATCGAAACGCTGAAGGCCGCAGAGGTGCTGACCGATGACGTTACCACCATCGCGTTCTCCTACATAGGTTCCGAAATCACGCAGGCGATCTACCGCGAAGGATCAATCGGACGTGCCAAGGATCATCTTGAAGCTACCGCGCTTCAAATGAACGAACAGCTGAAATCAGGCGGCGGACGGGCGCATGTGGTCGTTAGCAAAGGCCTTGTGACCCAATCGAGCTCCGCGATTCCGGTCGTTCCTCTTTACATTTCCGCTCTGTACAAAGACATGAAGGAGAAAGGCATTCATGAAGGCTGCATCGAGCAGACCTACCGCCTGTTCAAGGACCGTTTGTACACGGGAGGCGCTGTGCCGGTGGATGAAGCCGGACGGATCCGCATCGACGACTGGGAATTGCGCGAAGATGTGCAGGCCGAAGTCGTGAAAGCGTGGGAGCAGGTCACTACCGACAACATTTATGATCTGACGGATCTTGAAGGTTACCGGCGCGAGTTTTTCCAATTGTTCGGTTTTGAAACCGACGGCGTCGATTATGAGGCCGATGTGAATCCCGACGTGAAGGTCCCTAATTCGATTTAAACTTCTTAAACAGACAAGTCAACCGCATCGGCGAGCAGTGCAAAAGCTACGTTCTTGCAGTAGTAAAGGATCGAAACTGAAAAAAATCACTGGAACGGAAAAAGCAGCTTCATCCTCACGCGGGGATAGGCTGCTTTTGCTCTTTGGGTTTCACCATCCGCTTTACATTTACGTATTCGTATGCGGAAGAGACCACGGTTGATTGTAGAAATCCCAAATCCACCCACAGCATTGATCTTGCGAAGCAGATGATCTTCCGGCACAAGCTGATATAGCTCCGCATGGAATGATGCCGTTAGTTGTCTGTATCGTGCTTCAGCAAAACTCGATATCCTCGAGTATTGAAGCCGAAGTGAAATTGTTGCGTTTGTGCATCCTTTTCAGGCGTTTTGTGGTGTGGGAAGCAGAATTGTTGCGAAAGTGCATCCTTTTGACCATGAATGACCTAATTGCGCTCAGAAAAAGGAAAAAGATTGCACTTTCGCAAGCTTTTTATCTAAAACAAGCCGGTGTGTCGTAAATAGATGTACTTTTGCATCAATTTCGTACCGGCGGGCTTTTTATTCCCCTCTCCACTGTCATGATTGATGATCCGATCGCCTCTGAATGCACACTTGTTTTTCACCGATGGACAAATAGCCCTTTTTTGAACTCTTTGTGACATAGGACTAGCAGTCCCTATCTTTTAACCGTATAATGGTAGCGGGTCCGATAAAATAAAGCGTTCTCATCTGACTCTTATTTCCAGTTCACTAAACTCGGAGGAATGTATCCATGAGATTAGAAAAAGACTTTCTCGGCACCAAAGAAGTACCTGATGAAGCGTATTACGGGATTCAAACCATGCGAGCGGCGGAAAACTTCCCGATTACCGGCCAAAGAATTCATCCGGAACTGATCCGGGCGATGGCTATGGTTAAAAAAGGAGCCGCAATCGCGAATATGGAGATTAAACGGCTGCTCCCTGCCAAAGGAAATGCCATCGTGCAGGCTGCCGATGAAATCATAGGCGGCAAATGGTTCGATCAATTTATCGTTGATCCTATTCAGGGCGGAGCTGGCACGTCTATTAATATGAACACCAATGAGGTCATTGCGAACCGTGCGCTGGAGTTGATTGGCAAAGAAAAAGGCAGCTATGCCGACATCAGCCCGAATAATCACGTCAATATGGCTCAATCGACAAACGATTCATTCCCGACGGCGGTCCATATCGCCACACTGACCATGATCGACAAGCTGCTTGCAACCATGAGCGGGTTGCGGCAAGCATTTCATAATAAAGCCAACGAATTTGATTCGGTAATCAAAATGGGACGCACCCACCTTCAGGATGCGGTTCCGATCCGTCTGGGACAAGAATTCCAGGCTTATGCGCGCGTGCTTGAAAGAGATATCGAGCGCCTGGGCGCGACGAAAAAAAATCTTTTGCATATCAACATGGGTGCGACGGCCGTCGGTACAGGCCTCAATGCGGATATCCGCTATATCGAGCATGTCGCCGAGGTGCTGGCTGAACTGAGCGGATTCCCGATCAAACCGGCAGAACATCTGGTAGATGCCACGCAAAACACGGATGCCTACACCGAAGTATCCGCCGCGCTCAAAATTTGCATGATGAACATGTCCAAAGTCGCCAACGACATCCGCTTGATGGCTTCGGGTCCGAGAGCAGGCCTCGGAGAACTGCTGCTGCCTTCCAGACAGCCGGGCTCTTCCATCATGCCGGGCAAAGTCAATCCGGTTATGTGCGAGGTCATTAACCAAATCGCATTCCAGGTTATCGGTAATGACCACACCATTTGCCTTGCTTCCGAAGCCGGGCAATTAGAACTGAACGTAATGGAACCGGTTCTTGTATACAATCTGCTGCAATCTCTCGAAATTATGAATAACGGTTTTCGTGTATTCCGCGAGCATTGCATAGAGGGCATTCAGGCTAATGTTGAGCGCTGCCGCGAATACGTAGAAAACAGCGTCGGCATCATTACGGCACTGAATCCGCATCTGGGTTATGAAGTGGTGTCGCGGATCGCCCGCGAAGCGATCACGACAGGCAAACCTGTCCGGGAATTATGCCTTCTCTATAATGTATTAACGGAAGAAGAACTCAACGTTATTCTTGACCCGTATCAAATGACCAACCCGGGAATCGCCGGCGAGGAATTGCTGAATAAAGAATAAGCCCGCAATTTCGGACAGCGCTGTGTGCAAACAGTGCTGTCTTTTTTTTGAGATATCAGAAGTATAAACTTCCGGGACTTCCGCAAAGTAATCGGAATAAGCTTCAAAGGCCACACATCTCTCAGTACTTTTGCTCCGCAAAAGCGCCCCTCTTCGAGTGGCGTCGGACTTCTTTCCGATACTCTTTGCGGGGTTATTTTATCTTGACTTTCCGCTTGTTTTGTTGCACTTGTTTTTTCGGTTTAGATTTATGGCTAGGTACGGGTGAATGTATGCTTATCACAAGCGTGGCAAAGTTCTAGTAGTGTTTTTCTATTGTGAATTTTTCATATAATGAAATTATTATATCAGGTTTGTGAAATTGCTTTTTTTGATCTCAGATATTCGATTTTATAAATTGGAAAGGACATCCTGTATATATCACTGGCATATTTTAGGCATCGTTCAGCCAAAATACAATAATGCCAATCATTACTGACCAGAGAGTGGAGCGGATCCTAAAATGACAAAATCGGCCTCTGTAAATATGTTTCAAATATGTATGGTGTTGATGCTGATGAACGGACTGACAAGTCATGTCATGATTAACCCGTTGCTGCTTGACGCCGCTGGCCGCGACTCATGGCTGTCCGTCATTTTCACAACGATTCCGTTTATTCCCTGGATGCTTATGCTTGCCTTTTTCATAAGAAAAACCGGACAAGGAAAGTTCCAGGAAGAGCTCGCGGCAAGAACAAGTCCGGTAATATCATGGATTTTGGTTGCGCCCCTGCTGGTTTATTTGTACCTGATTGGCGGAATAACGCTTTTCCATACATCCAACTGGACGATCAGCAACTATTTGCCTGCCACCCCCAAAATCGTTCTCATTGGAACCTTGGCCTTCCTATGCTATTACATGGCCAAGCTTGGACTCAGATCCATCGCAATCGGTGCGGGTATCCTGCTTCCCATCGTCATTGCACTGGGTTTTTTCGTCGCCATCGCCAACACGCCGCAAAAAAATTTCAATTTGCTGACTCCGATCCTCGAAAACGGAATAATCCCCCCGCTGCATGGAATGATATATGTTGGCGGAGGATTTGTGGAAATTATCGTCATTTTGGCTTTACAGCACCAAATTAAAACCAAAGTGAAACCTTGGCATCTGGTCGTCTTCGGCTTGATTATCGCCTATATCACACTAGGGCCTATCGTTGGCGCAATTTCGGAATTTGGTCCGCAGGAAGCCGCAAAACAAGCGGAATCGCCATATGAACAGTGGAGGCTTGTCAAAATCGGCGAATATATAGAACATGTTGATTTCCTTTCCGTATATCAATGGCTCGCCGGAGCTACCATGCGGATCGCACTTTCACAATATTTGCTTGCCGACATTCTACCCTTCAAAAGCAAGGTGATGGCGCATCGATTTATTTTGGCCATATCGTTCAGCTATGTCATGATTTCCATGTTTCCGATCACTCAAAACACCTTTTACCAAACTTTGTACTTCTATTACTTTCCGATCACTCTAGGAACATTTTTATTGTTTTCCTTGATATGGACCGGCGTGATATTCCTGCCGAAAAAGAAAAAGGAGGAAGCCTCATGACCTCTTCAGCCCCAAAGAGTGAAAATACGGTATGGACCCTAAAAAAAATGAAAGATTTGTTTGCCCAAAGTGTAGATGTCGTCATCAACTCCTACCGGTTGGACAAGGAGGCTGCCGCGTCAGAAGTGATTCTGGCATATGCCAGCGGATTGGCCGATTCATCGCAAATCAGTCTCGTGGTGCTCCCTGAGCTTAAGAAACTGTTTCAGGAAACCGGTTTGAATATAACGCAGGACAACGAGATCTGCGGCATCCTGCCGCTCGTTGAACTACAGGAGCCAGTATCTGCACAGGAAATTGAAGATATGGTTTTTATGGGGGGACTGGTGCTGCTAATCCCTCTAACCAATAAGCTGTTTTTCATGGATATCGGAAGTGCTCCGAAACGTTCACCTGAAGAGTCGACGGTTGAAATATCGATAAAAGGTCCCAAAGACGGTTTTACGGAGGATTTAATTACGAACGTGGCTTTGATCCGGAAACGGATCCGCAGCAATTCCCTTTGCTGCGAACAGCTTATACTCGGACGACGAACCAGAACAAGAGTCGCTCTGATGTATTTTAATGATATCATTTCTCCCAAAATACTGCAGGAAGTCAAAAAGCGCCTGAACAATATCGATGTTGACGGCCTTTATACAATCAATCAGTTAGAGGAGATGCTGTCGGATTCGAAGTACTCTTTGCTCCCGCTGGTTGATTTTACGGGCCGTCCCGATTACGCCGTGGCCTGCCTGCTGAACGGACGTTTTATTATCGTCGTGGACGGCAACCCGATGGTATTGATTGGTCCGGGTGCATTGTCATTGCTGATGAAATCCCCTGAAGACGTCCATTTCAACTATATTTATATTTCTTTTGTCAGAATCATCCGCGGCATTAGCTTGCTCATATCGACTATATTGCCTTCGTTCTGGGTAGCGCTGGTTGCCTTCCATCAGGATCAAATTCCTTTCCGGCTCATGGCGACCATTTCCGTCACCCGGCTAGGTCTGCCTTTATCTGCCCAAATGGAGCTTTTTCTGCTGCTCATCCTGCTTGAAATCTTCCGGGAGGCGGGGATCAGGCTTCCAAGCTCCATCGGTCAAACATTAACGGTCATCGGGGGACTTATTATCGGCGATGCGGCCATTCGCGCCGGACTCGTCTCTCCTTCCTCCGTCGTTGTCGGAGCAATCACCGCCGTGGCCGGAGCTACGCTGGTAAACCAAACTTTAAGCTCCGTCATAAGCGTGGTCCGGTTGGCCCTATTTTTCTTGTCCTCCGTCCTCGGCATGTACGGCATGATCCTGGGGATTATTCTGCTGTTGATCTATATGTCAAAACTGCGGACCTTTGGAGTTCCATATCTCTCCCCCCTGTCACCTCTTGTGGCCAAAGATATTCTGAAATCCATCATGCGCGCTCCCTGGAAGCTGCTGCGCAAAAAACCGTCGGTACTGAGTACCGTTGATTCGGATCATCAAGGGGAGAATCCAATATGAGAAAAATGGGGCAAATCGGCATATGCCTTATCGTCTTGCTGTTCATCCCCGGCTGTTGGAACTCCAAGGATATTCAAAATTTGGCTTATGTCACGGCATTAGGCATTGATTTTGAGGATGGAAAATACAAAAGTTATGTTCAAATCTTGAATTTTTCAAACATTGCAAAAAATGAAACCAGCTCCTTATCAAAACCGATTCCTATATGGTTAGGGACCGGTGAAGGAAGAACCTTGGCCGAATCAATGATGACCTTGTATTCCACTTCACAGCTCAGAGTATTTTGGGGCCATCTGAAATCGGTTATCTTGTCCGAAAAAGCCATGAAGCATGGGATGATGGAAATCTATGATATGCTCAATCGTTATCGTGAAGTAAGATACAACATACTGATGTACGGTACCGACCGACCCATCCATGAAATCATGATACAAAAGTCAATCTTGAATCTTTCGCCGCTGGATACCGTTATGAATACCCCCTTTGAGCTTTATGCGGAAAGATCGTTTATCCTGCCTGAATATGGATTCAAGATCATCGCGCAAATCAACGAGCCCAGCGGTTTGGCTATGATCCCCTGCCTTACGATTGACGAAGACGACTGGTACGAGGATAAAAACAAGCGTCCGATGTTCCGGATCAACGGAGCCTATTTTTTTCAAAACAAGGAATTTCGGGGACATCTGACGGAAGATGAGCTTAAGGGTACGCGCTGGGTTCAACGGGAGCTTGTGCGGTCTCCCATCAATATACCGGCTTCAGGACAGCCCGCTGCCACATTGGTCCTTGAGAAACCCCATTTGTATATCAAACCCGTCCTCGAAAAAGATAAAGCCCGCTTCCATCTTCAAGTATCCGTAGATGCTTATATCGATGAGCTTGCCAAAGATATACCTCATAAAAAGATGGAACAAATGGCCGGTGAAGTCCTCAAAGATGAAATCCGGATGAGCTATAACAAAGGTCTTCAGCGCAAAGCGGATGTATTTATGCTCGATGAACAGCTGTATCGCAAGTATCCAAAAAAATGGCATCAATTACATCGATTGAAGCCATTTATTCTGGATGAAGACTCCTTAAAATCCATAAAGATCCGAGTCAGCATCGAAAGCTCGGGAAAATACAAGGAACGTGTGAAATAATCTACGCCCCACAAAGTGAAGCCTGCTTCGATGCTTATTTCAAATACTTTGCGGGGACCCCAAAATCTAAAAACAAAACAGGAGCCGGAAAGGCTCCTGTCTTAACACTAATGCTCATTATTGTGCCGTCAAAATTTCCGGGCCATCGGCCGTAATCGCGAGGGTATGCTCATATTGGGCAGACAAGCCGCCATCCATGGTTCTTGCGGTCCAACCGTCGCTGTCCATTTTACTGCGGTAAGTTCCCGTGTTCAGCATCGGTTCGATCGTAATCACCATGCCTTCTTTCAAGCGCGGGCCGACATTAGGCGGACCATAATGGGGAACCTGCGGCTCTTCATGCATATCTTTGCCGATACCGTGTCCGATAAATTCGCGCACGACCGAGAACCCTTCCGATTCCGCATATACCTGAATGGCATGCGAGATATCCCCGATTCGATTGCCGATCACAGCCTTTTCGATACCTTTGTATAGAGATTCTTTCGTCACATCCAGCAAACGCTGTGCTTGTTCGGAAACATTGCCGACCGTATAGGACCAGGCGGAATCGGCAAGCCAGCCGTTTAAATTCACGACCATGTCCACGGTGACGATATCTCCGTCCTTCAGAGCGTATTTTCCCGGAAATCCATGGCAAATAACATCATTAACGGATGTGCAGGTAGCATACGGGAATCCGTTGTATCCTTTCTGCTCCGGCGTGGCGCCTGCCTTGCGGATAAATTTCTCGGCGAAACGGTCGATTTCTATTGTGGTGATTCCCGGCTCGATCAGCTTTTTGATTTCCCGGTGGCATGCTGCAAGTATGGCACCGGCTTCTTTCATCTGTGCGATTTGCGATTTTGTCTTAATGGTAATCATTTAATCCCTCATTCCTGTCTGATCTCTCTATTATACCCCGATATCCGGAAAAAGTCCTGATCCGATCAGGACCAGGACTGTATTTCTTTTTAGACTGCTTCCGCTTCCAGCGGCTGCTGATCCGTCGGCTGCTGCTTATGACGGCCCCGCCATAGGAAGTAAATAAGCGTAAATGCCAGGAAAATCAGGGCGTCGATTCCGAGAATTCCGGCTTGCTTCCACATCAAATCAAAATTCCCGCTTGAAATAACCGCTTTGTATCCAAGCACGCTATGCGACATCGGTAGCCATGGATTGAGCGGCTTCAGCCAATCCGGAATCAGTTCCAGCGGGAAGGTGCCCGCACTTGTCGTCAGCTGCAAAATCAGCAGTATGATAATGAGGAACCGTCCCGGCATATCAAACCAGGTTACGACAGCCTGCACGATAAACATAAACGCCAAGCTTGTGACGAAGGTGAAGAGGAAAAACAATGGAACGCTCCGAACCTGAAGTCCAAGCCCGTACAATATGATCGTTGCGGCTACTACCGATTGGAACAAGCTCATTCCCGTAAAAGAAAGGGAACGGCTGACGAAACGGCTGAAGCCGGATGCGTCCGCTACCGCCGATCCTTTGAGTGAGATGACAAGCGTCGATATGAGCGCGCCTACGAACAAGCCCAAAGACATGAAATACGGCGTCAGTCCCGTACCATAGTTCGGAACTTTGCGGGATTCATTCTCTTTGGAATCCACCGGCTTGGCAAACATATCCACCAAAGCATCGGTCTTTTTCAGTTCGGAAGTTTTATCCGAAGCATCATTAAGCTTCGTTGCAAGTTCCTTGGAACCGTCATCCAGTTTCTTGATTCCTTCGGTAAGATCTCCTGCGCCATCATTCAATTTCTTCGATCCGTCCGCAAGTGTATTCAAACCGCCCGTCAGCTTGCTGACCCCGCCCTTCAAATCGGTAGTGCCTGCCAAAAGCTGCTGCGTTCCGGTTACAAGCGCTTTGCTGCCCCCGTCAGCTTCGTTTAGCTTCTGAGTGAACGTCGTCAGACCTGCAGTCAATTCAGTCTGGCCTTTATTCAGCGCAGCTGCGCCTTGGACCAGCTGCTGCTGTCCTTGAACCATCTGGCCGCTGCCTTCCAGCAGCTGCTTCTGCCCGCTGTGAAGATCGGTTGCTCCGCCTAGCAGTTGCTTCTGAGCGGTGTGCAAGGATTCCGCTCCCTCGGAGAGCTGCTGCTGTCCGGCCGCTACTTTGGCGCTGCCTTCAGCGACAGCCTGGCTTGCTGCCAGCAGCTTCTGAAATTGCGGGTTCTGCGCAAGCTCAGGGCTGGATGAAGCGAGCTGCTGAAGTCCGGCCGCCAAGCTTTTCGCGCCTTCCGACACTTGATTGGTTCCGTCCAGGGAAGACTTCAAACCGGAAGCCAAATTCGCGCTGCCTTGTTCAGCGGACTTCAGCCCTGTTTCGAGCTTGCCTGCGCCTGCTTCAGAACTTTGGATGCCGGCATTCAATTTTTTGGCGCCGTCCAGTGAGCTTTCAAGCCCGGTTTGCAGCTGGTGTCCGCCCTGCTGTGCCTTGGCGGCACCGCCAAGCAGTTGGCTTCCTGCTGCTGAGAGCTGATCGAGGCCGCTGGCCAGCTTGCTGGTACCTTCATTCAGCTGGCCTGCGCCTTTGTTCAGAGCCATCGCGCCTTTAGCAAGCGGCTCCGTACCGTTCTTCGCTTCCAAGGTGCCGTCCGCTAGCTTCTTCAGGTTTGCCTTCAGCTTGTTTGCGCCCTTATCGAGATCACCGCTGCCGTCATGAAGTTTCCCTGCGCCTTCACCCGCTTCCGCAAGTCCGTCCGAAACTTCCGTAAAATTGTCCAGCAGGTTTTCCGTATAAGATTCCGTTACTTTGGCGGACACCTGGGCTTTAATATCTTTAACCGCCGTATTGCCGATCTGGGAAGCGATAAAATTGTAATCCCCGTTTGGTTCATACAAAATCGTTGCCGGCTGCGGATGATCATCCATCAAGGTCGTTGCCTGACTGGAGAAATTTTCAGGGATCGTAATTTTCATGTAATAACGGTTTTCCTTGATTCCCTGCACTGCTTCCTTTTCACTGACAAATTTCCAGTCAAAATCTTTTTCTTTCTTGAGTTCATCCACCAAATCCGAACCGATGTGCAGTTCCTTGCCTTTAAACTCGGCACCGCTATCTTTATTGACCACAGCAACGGGCAGACGGTCCAGATGGCCATAAGGATCCCAAAAGGCTGCCAGATAAACACCGCTGTACATTATCGGAATGAACATAACGGCGATCACGGGGATCAGCACTTTCGGGTTTCTCAACGCTGCAGCTAAATCTTTGAAAAACACGGATAATGATTTCATGTAAGTGGTAGTCCCCCTTCTCCAAGTAAAATATCGCCTTTGAATGTTTGACTGAATTCTTCATCCGGTCATACATGCGCAAACAAAATCAAGCTCCGTCAATGCAAGCTCGAAGCCGTTTCGCATGTAAGTATTTTGCAATAATCCGACTTATGGGTCGTCGGACTTTTGCAAAATACTCATGTATGTGTCCTTGGTTTAGTGGTCCTACCAATGTAGTTGTGAATGCCGTACCGAATGATTAATGCACGGCGAGCCCATCCTCCAAAAAAAGCCGGATATGCTCCTTAATTTGATTTTTAGTCAGGGGTTCATGATTTTTATTCCATTCTGACGTTAAAGCAACGTACATCTTCACCATGAGAAAAGAAACGATGCCGGGGTCGCATTCACGCAGCTCATGCCGCGTAATCGCATGCCGAATTTCCTTTTCCATGTAGTTCAGAATCACGCTTTCGATCCGGGCCATTGCTTCCTGAGATTGAGGTGTACCTACGTCCCGAACTTCCTGGGACAGCTTCATGAGGAGTTCGTGCTCACTGCGAAATTCCAGAAGAGAATCCAATACGCGGAACAAATTTTCAAAAAAGTTTTTATCATGGTCCACTTCACGTAAAATGATCTTTTTCATCTCGGAAATGACTTCATGCAGAATCTCATCAAAAAGCTGCTCCTTGGTGTCAAAAAACGTATAGATAGTTCCTTTCCCCACATTAGCGATTTTCGCCACCTGTTCCATTGTCGTAGCTTTATAACCAAACAACGCAAAGGATCTTGAAGCTGCTTCAAGTACCTGCTTTTTTCGATCCACCGTTCCTATGTTCTTCCCCTCCCATCAGACACCATGCGCCGCACGCATGACTATAAAACAAATTCAGTCAAAAGGTCAATAACTACTTTATCACGTTTTTTTTGATATGGCAAAATTTTAATATAAAAAAATTATGGTAATTTGAAAATGAGATATTTTGCCCGGTCTGTTGTTAAGTTTATACGGCTTTCATCCGTTTCGGTTTCATGCAACCCGTCCACATAGATCTGGAACGTGTTCCGCGGCAGCGGAATGTCCCCCTTTTCATTTATAACATGTCCCGGGCCGTGAAGTATCAAAGAGCTTCCCTCCGCATATTCGTCCCTCGCCGGCACATGCTCGCTATATTCCACGGCTTCCAGCTGCACTCGCGTTTCGTCCAGATCGCCCTGCTCCTCTTTGCGGATCAAAATCGTTTGTCCAACCTGATTTTCCAGCCATTGATTCACAGCGTTTAATTCGTTGTTCACTATACCCCTTCTTTCTGACGTCGTATTTCAAAACATCGCCCATCATAGTTTATCCATTACGAGCCAAGGCAAAACATAAATTGCTTTTCCAAGATCATTTCCGTTAACTATTCAAATTTACCCAAAAGAAAATCTCCCCAATTGAATGGGAAGATTCTCAGGAATGACTAATAAGTTATGGAAGCGTACGGATATAACGTTGTTCCCCAAATCGAAACGTTAATATTGTTAGTCAATGGTACGTTATATTCATCAATTATGGTTCTCCACCAATCCCAGGCAAGGCCTGTGCATTCTCTTGCAAATACTCTTATGTTCTTGGCATTTGGCGGAAGGGGAATCTCGGTCGAGAAATGGGCTGTTTTATCTTGCCAATTTCCTCCCCAAGCTTTATGGGTAATGAGTTCTTGGCCATTTGCGTCATATGTAACTTCGTCCCAGGACACTTCAAACTGAGCTACATATGCGCCGCTATGATCAAGTGTTATTTTACCTTTAGTATATTCTGTCGTTTTAGTCTCAATATATTCCGTGTTGTTGCGAACAGCGGCAATGGAATTATCTTTCAAAAAGACGCTGGTATAAGAAATCGGGTAAGCCGGATTTTTAATGCTAAATGTTGCATTGTCTTTAATTACATTTTGGATGACACTAAAGTCTTTCGATACAACTTGGTTATGCGTCTGTGCGTCGCCGCCTAATACAACGGCAGTAAACGAACTGTTTTCATAAATATCCTTGTACTGTCCGCTCGATTGTATGTTGGCATTCTGGAGCAATGCTTTAAATGCAGCTTGCACTTCATTGCTCTTCGAAGTTGTCTCTAATTTCACGTAAATGGTTCTGCCATAAGCTACATTGGATACCATAAGCGGCGGAGACTCATTGCTTACCCCTTTACGAACCAATTCATCAAACGTCACGCCTTCGGCAAAAAGGTCCGATGGATGGTTTGGAAGTGATGCGCTTACGGTATAAAAGATTTGCTTATAAGCCGCTACCATCACTTTTTTCTCGCCGCTTGCGACCGCATTAAAGTCGATCCCGAGCGTATTGTTAAGCAGTTGACCGTTCACATTAAGCGCGCTGGCAATTTGATTTTTGCTGTAGACCATGGATTCTGCATACTGTAGCCTTGCAGGCAATGTGTGTGTATCGGAATACTTCTCAGCCCAAGTCGATACCAATTGATCAATAGCGCCGGAGACACTGCCGTAATTCGGATTCTGAACCGTGATTGTATTTTCACCCCGGAGCCCGGGCAAATCAATACTGATATCCAAAGGTTTTCTTGCGGCCATAAGCACATCAGGCTGATTATCCGTAAAAGCCCGATTTGCAAGCTGAATTGCGCCTGGATAAGTGCGGCTCGTCATCGAATCAATAATGGAGATATCTACTGGCGAGGTTGAGAGTGATTTTTTCTCACGTTCAACCACAATAAATTTACCATTTGATTGGATTCCTTCTTTGGGAACAAAGCTGCTGATTTGATCGCCGTTTACCGCCAAAACTGCATTGCGATCATAATTCAGGCTTGCGATTCCAGCATCAATATCATGGAGTTCGTTTCCTGCAGCGAAAGAAATACTTGAATAAGCGAACATATGTAAACTTACTAATAGACTTACGAGCACTTTTGTTCCTTTTAGATGTTTTAAAATCTTCATATAGATCCCCTCCTTCTTTATAAAATATATATCGGTATTTTGGTAAAAAATTGTTATATAACAATCGTATGATATAGAATGGGTATGACAAAGAATTGAGGTGAACAAAGTGGACATCCAGCATATAGCGAAATATATGGAAGAGAATTCTGAAATCTATAGGATGCTTAAGCATTGTCCGTATGAAATATTACGGCAATGGAAGCTTATGCGATACAGCAAAGGATCGATGTTGTTTCAGCAAGACGCGATGTACGATCGATTCTGCATTTTGTTAGATGGAGTGGCGGATATTAACATCATTGGGGAGCACGGAAAAAAATACTCACAAGCTACTTACTCTGCCGGAGATATGATTGGCGAGATTGAGATTTACGATTTAATTCCATTTGTCAGTAATGTGGAAGCGATGACGGATGTAACGATAATGAGTTTGCAGCGTGATTACTTTCTAACCTGGCTTCAGTTGGACAGTAACTTTAATCAATACTTTATACGACGGATATTGTACTACAATTACACAATCTCTAAGCGTGAGGGAATTAACATTTTGTATCCTCTTCACCATCGGGTATGTGCCTACTTATTGCACCTTGCTCGAAGTGGAATTCAGTATCCGCAAGGAATAACGATTAAACTGAATAAGCAGGAATTGAGCCAGAAATTCGCAGTTACGCAGCGAAGCATTAATCGAATTCTATTTCAACTTAGAGAAAGCGGCATTATCGATATTCAGAAAAATGAACTGCTTATACGCGACGTGAAGGGATTGGAGCTGGAAACGAAACAAGAAGCCCGATCGTCACCAACGCGATGTTGAACGAGACAGAAGCGTTCCTCGCAGCAGCTGCACTGCTTGAAGGAACGCTTCTTGATATTTTGATCCATCTATAACAGCAGTGCTGTTTCTAACGCCAGTTCAATCATATCGTTCAATTTCGTTTCACGCTCTTCAGGGGTAATCGTCTCTCCTGTCAACATCTGATCCGTTACGGTCAGGATAGATAATGCCTTTGCGCCATAACGCGCTGCGACCATATATAAAGCTGCAGTCTCATTGTCACAAGCCAGTACCTGATGCTTCGCAAGCACATGCTGCATTTCTTCATCGCTGTCATAGAAATGGTCATCCGTACAAACTAGCCCTGCACTTATAGGTTTGCCCTGCTTGACTCCTAGCTCGTAAACGGTCTTCAACAATTCGAAATCAGCTAGCGGTGCATAGGAATACTGGCGGAAAATATGTGAGAACAGATTGGAATTTGTGCAAGCGCCCATAGCGAGCACGATATCCATTTTTTTTACGTCGGGGTGCAACGAACCGCTGGACCCTACGCGCATGACATATTTCGCTCCATATTCATTAACCAGCTCCGTCGCATAGATGGACATGGAAGGCATCCCCATTCCCGTGCCTTGCACAGAGATGCGCTTTCCCTTATACATGCCCGTATATCCCCATATATTGCGAACTTGGTTATAACAAAAGGCATCTTCCAAATACGTCTCAGCGATATACTTAGCGCGTCGCGGATCACCTGGCAACAATACGATTTCAGCAATATCTCCTGGTTTGGCTTCTATATGAAAACTCATGTGTCTTCCTCCTTATTCCGTAACCGTTTGTTTATTCATTGCAGTCTTGTAATCGCGGTTCCATTCAAATAAACCATCAAAGCAGATAAACATGTTAATCAGCGTCAACAAGATCATGACATATAGACCGGACATGAAGTACACAATTAACATGATGCCGTTCATAAGAATCCACAAATGCCAGTTCTCCAAAATCTTTTTACTTAAGAAGTACTGTGCTACAAGTCCAATTACGGCGATAAATGCATCCAGATAAGGATTGCTCGCGTCCGTAAACCGGATTTGTACAAGGGACCATATGGCGGTAGTCGCAATAATGACAATCGACCAGATTAAACTACTTTTTAATGTTAAGCGAGCAATCGGTGAATGGTCTTCTTCACCTTTCGTTTTGTTCCAATAGTACCAGCCATAAATGTTAAACCACAGCTGAAGCAAAGCGAGAATCGTCATCGCATATAGGCCCGTCGTAAAGTAAATATACATAAAACAAGCCACGGCAATAGCTCCAAACAGGAAATTAATGACCTTCTGACGTGCGATCAGCCACACATTAATGACGCCCATAACAGATGCGAAGATCTCAATGTAGGAAGAATCAAGATAGAGACCCGCAATAATACAAATTACACTGGCGATAATGACAAACAATGGATGTTTGACCATGAGAGGCAGCACTCCTTTTTTTAATTACTATAGTAATCTTTATGTTGGCTTGAGCTAAAACGATTTCAATATATTGATAAGGCTTACATTATGAATTGTTAGCGTTTTAGCCTCCGCATTTCATACATTAAGTATAGGGCAGAAACCTGCTGTCAATATAGGACACATGTCCGGTTTTGAGCTTAATTTCCCCTATTCGAAAATGTTTTTAAGCTTTAAGCAGGACAAATGTCTAAGTTGATCTTTTACCGTATAGATGGCGCCCATGCTGGGCGTACAACAGAAAAACGCCCGAATTATCGGGCGCTCTTTCGCGATGGCCGGCTTAAGCTTGCGGCTGATTTTGCTTTTTGGCAGACTGCACTCTCGAATTCCCCATCAAGAACACAAAGATAACTGCAATCGCAATCGGAATAAGCGCAATCAGGAAAATCTGGGTTATCGAATGGGACATCGCATCAATAATTTTGCTGAGGATGGCTTCCGGAATTTTCACGCGCACGCTGGGCTCAAAGATCTGTTTGGGGTCGCCCAAGTTAGACATCGCGGAATTCGCATGGCCGCCCATTTCTTTGAAGCTTTCCGCCAGTTTATTCGTAAACAGATTGTTCTGGATCGTGCCGAAAATCGTAATCCCCATGGTCATCCCGAGCGATCGCAGAAACTGGTTGGTCGAGTTGGCCGTTCCGCGGAAACGCGGTTCAAGATTGTGCTGGGATGCCGTTGGCAGCAGCGAAAATGAAAAACCCATGCCAAAGCCGACAAGAATCATAAAGATCGTTAGCAAGTAACGGGCAGAATCCGGATTCAAAGTGCTAAGCAGGAACATGCCCGCGAAGTAGCAGATCACCGACACGATCATCAGATTGCGATAGCTTGTCTTCGACAAGGAAATGCCGCCGATCGAACTTCCCGCCACGGAGCCGAGCATCATCGGCGTCAGAATCAATCCCGCATTGGTTGCCGAACCGCCGTACACCGCCTGAACGAAAATCGGAATATAAACGGTCAAAATAATAAACGTACCGCCATACAGGAAAGCCAAAATTTGCGATGACGCAAACAGGCGGCGTTTGAACAGGAAAAAGGGCAGAATCGGCTCCTTGGCCTTCAGCTCCACAAAAAAGAACACAATAAAAAAGATGGCAAAGCTAACGAACAAAGAAATAATCGGCGCCGAATTCCAGGCATACTGCTTCCCGCCAAGCTCCAGTGCGAACATCAGGCTGATCACGGCGATCACAAGCGTGGAAGCCCCCCACCAGTCGATTTTTTGCTTGGTATGAACCGGAGATTCCTTGTAATTTTTCATAATCAACGCAAAAGAAATGATGCCAAGCGGCACATTGATGTAAAACACCCATTCCCAGCCGAAATAGTCGGTGATGTATGCTCCAAGCAATGGGCCGACCACGCTGGCCGCACCAAAGACGGCTCCGAGAAGTCCCGTCATTTTGCCCCGCTTCTCCGGAGGAAAGATATCGAAAATAATCGTAAACGCGATCGGCATAAGCGCGCCCCCGCCAATCCCCTGAATCGCCCGGTAAATGCTAAGCTGTTCAATGGATTGTGCCAGCCCGCATAGCGCAGACCCGATCAAGAATACCGTTAAACCGAATATAAAAAATCTTTTTCTGCCGTACATATCGGATAATTTGCCGAAAATCGGCATGCCGGCCATCGTAGTAACCATATAAGCGGATGTGACCCACACGAATTTGTCCATTCCTCCAAGTTTGGATACAATAGTCCCCATCGCTGTGGCAACGATCGTGTTATCGATGGCGGACATAAAAATGGCAAGCAATAAGCCTGCCACAACAAATTTTATGTTGCTTTTTGCAGTCTCCATGTTAAACCCCTTTACAAAGTGATCATGATTTCGATAAAATGAACCTGTTTGGATTATCTCGTCAATCTAATATCTTGATCATCGAGATATTGTAATTTTAAGAGGAGGTTCGTCATTTGTCAAGCCATGATCGGGATTCGACAAGCAATCCGCATGAATGCCTCGCATCTCTCATGCGGGGGTTGGTGACCCGCGCGGCGTTATATCAGCAGCATGCCGCCGCTTCCCTCGGTTTATACTACAATGATATGAAATCCGTAGATATATTACGTGAAAGAGGACCGATTACTGCCGGCGAATTGTCCAAGATCACCGGCCTTGCCACCGGGAGCGTGACCGCATTAATCGACCGGCTTGAAAAAGCCGGCTATGTCCGCAGGGAACATGACCCCAATGACCGGCGTCGAGTGATTCTTGTGCCCGTTGATAAACATACACATGAAGTTGGGCAAACCTGCCGCCCTCTGATGAACGCCATTTCGGAGCTGGCCTCGGACTATTCAGCCGATGAACTCGAGCTGATTACACAGTATATCCGCAAAGCAAGCTCCATTCTGGAAAAAGAGATCCACAGCTTTAGCATCGCCCGCTGCAATCCCCCGCAGGAGCCTCGCTCTTAGAACGTTGAAATAACCCCACAAAGTGACGTGTAGCCTTTGAAGCTTATTCCGATTACTTTGCGGGGACCCCGGAAGTTTATACTTTCATAAGTGGTGCCGCGAAACGGCATGATTGTCTGATATGTTGAAAGGGACGTCCTCTTCAGGATTCAATGAATCCGAAGAGGAGCGTCCCTTTTTTAGATATCAAAAAGTATGAACTTTCGCCTTATTTGAATACTTTAACGCGATCTTCAACCGGCTGGAACTGTTTCTCATTTGCAGGTGCTGCAACTTTGCCAAATGGCATTTGGGCAATCAGCTTCCAGCTTGCAGGCAGATTCCATTCGTTAGCCACTTTTTTGTCAATAAGCGGGTTGTAGTGCTGCAGGCTCGCCCCCAAACCTTCAGCTTCCAGCGCAGTCCATACAACCAGCTGCAGCATACCGGAAGATTGCTGGGACCAGATTGGGAAGTTGTCTTTGTAAGCCGCAAATTGGGATTGAAGCCCTTCGATGACTGCATTGTCTTCGAAGAACAATACTGTACCGTAACCGCTACGGAAAGCGGCCATTTTCTCGGCTGTTGGAGCAAAATTTTCAGCCGGTACGACCTCTCTCAATGTTCCTTCGGTCAGATTCCACAGCTTGTCATGCTGTTCGCCGAGCAGCACAACCACGCGGGCGCTTTGGGAGTTAAAGGAAGATGGCGTATGTTTAACTGCCTCATTTACGATCTCCAGGATTTTTTCGTCGGAAACAGTTACATCCTTGCTGATACCATATATGGAACGTCTACCTTTAATTGCAGAGAAGAATTCTTTTGACATTAGTATAGTTACCTCCGTAAATTTATTTACTTACTTTTTTATTATATATTTCAATCTTCTCACTTGCAATACTTTGGTTAAAATTTTTCTTTAAGCAGATCTGCATAATATTTTCTCAAAGATGCAGCCGCCTTGCTGAAAGCCGAGCAGCTAAGTCCATCACTCATTATCCGTCCGGAAATAGACAAAGGAGCCGTCTCTTCCGTCCTTGGACCGAAAAGGCAGCTCCTTACTTCACTTCAGCTATATTTATATTTGTTATTTCACAATGACCACTTCAGGCTCGGGTTCAAAACCAAAAGCCGTATTGATGCCGTCAATGATTTTATTCATCAAATATTTGATGTCTTCCGCCGTGGCATGGTTATGATTAATAATCATATTTCCATGATGAGGGGAAATCATCGCTCCGCCGTATTCCAGGCCTTTCATGTTCAAGCGGTCCACAAGCGCACCGACAGGTACGCCGTAGTCATAGTTATTTTTAAACACGGAGCCGCAAGACGGGTATGTGAAATGGCACTTGCCATTACGGTAAGCAGCGATATCCGTCATCTCCTGCGGGATGGCAAGCCCCTGCTTCATCAGCTGCGTGGCTTCCCCGTCCATGTAAGTATAAAAGGACGCTAAACCAGACATCCCCTTTTTCGCTTTCCAGCGCGCCAAAAGCTCATTGCCGGGAGCAATCTGCTTTTCGTCCGGAACAGCCAGCATATCCGCACCGAGCACCAGCCAAGGATTCATTTGGAAAATAGACTGCTTATAGCCGTATTTGCACTGAGACACATCCAGGGATTGCACGGCCAGGGACGGATCAGACAGATCAACATAATAAACGGTTTTGATAATATCGCTGATCTGATGCTGATTGTACTTGGCATTCATGTAAATACCGGCTCCGAGCCCCCCTGGAAGAAGGTACGTAAATTCATAGCCGGAAATGCCAAACATAAGTCCGGTGATCGCCAGCATAGACATCGGCGTCCCCGAAGAGATAAACCATTTGGACGGGCTGATATCCCAATAAACAAATTTTTTCAAGGAAATATAGAGGGTGTCTTCCCGCGGATTATCAGGGAACAACAGGTTGGAGCCCATTCCGCATATGAAATAGTCCAGTCCGTGTGTACGGCAGCCCTGCAGGAGAGTCAGCAGCTCCTCCACGGTTTCAGGCATGGCAAAGAAATTCGCCTTCCCCCCAATTTGATAAGAAGAATGATCGGCAAGCGATTCATTGCGCATGCATAAATCTTCAAACATCATCCGGTTATTCAGCATTAGGTTTCCTTCTCGCTTTCAACTTCATTATTCAGGATGGCAACATCCTGCATTTATTAAACGTAGACCTATCTATTCTAATATATCGTTCGGCATAACGCCATGTGTCATTTCATACGAATCTAAAGCATCCAAAAATCAAACCAAAAAGCTTTCAGCTTCTCCGTAAATCTTTCTCCTTGGTTCAATATTCTTCTTTAGTTCAACGTATATAAAACAAAAAAGCAGCGAAGTTTCGCTGCATCCGGATTAAAAAGTTCGAAACATTTACATCTGCAGTATTCATTAGAGTGGGAGCTCCAACAATATAACCATGAATGACAGGCCTTAGGCTTCGGACGCTTCCTTCTTCTCCATGTCTCCACGTCCCCAGTAAGCCTTCATACTGCTGATCAATCCGTCTTCGTTGAACGTCATAACCTCAATAACGTGAAATACGAAACGGGAATTCTCTGCTTGCGTCTCAATATGTATCGCCATTGCACCCGAGTTGCTGTGCGAGCCCCTGATCGGTTCCTGGCGATAAATTCGTGTTCTTCCGTTTACCACTTTGCGATAAAACTCCGTGATGTCCGCTTTTCCCTCAATCGGAGCGGTACCTGCCGGGTCCTCCACTACAGCATCGTCCGCGTAGAGGGACAGAATTCCCTGCAAGTCATCCCGATTGAAGTAATCGATATAGGCTTGCATCGCTGTTTTGATTTCCCGTTCTGTCGGCATATCGCTGCCTCCTTCTGAAATTAAATCAAATATGTTGTGCCCTTACATTATCGTCCGGCTGCAGTTCTTGTGTCAAATAGAGCCCTTTTGGAGCAGCGCCCCGATCGTCCTTGCACTTTACATGACGCTTCGTAAAGGATAAGGTTATATATTGGAGACCTTTTAAATTCTATAATCTAAACTATATAAAACTAAAAAGATTCAAAGAGGAGGATCCGCGTATGAAGTCGGATTTGGATACCGTATTTGGCGGGCAAGATGCCCGCAGCTCCCGTTCAGACGGGCGAATTCTCATCATGACGGCGGTCGAAGCGGAACAGCAGGCCGTCTTGCGCGGAATCGGGGATTCGAATCTGTTCGATGTGCGTCTGGCCGGCTTTGGCCCGGCTTCGGCCGCGGCCCGGACTGCAGCCGAGCTTGCAAAATCCGCATACAGTCTTGTCATCAGCGCAGGCATCGGCGGGGGTTTTGCAGGCAAAGCAGAAGTAGGTTCGACCGTCGTTGCCGACCGGATTATCGCCGCCGATCTGGGTGCGGAAACGCCGGATGGATTCCTCAGCGTGGACGAGCTTGGCTTCGGCAGTTCCGTTATCGTCTCTGAGCCGAATCTGACGCAAACGTTAATCAATGCGATGCTAGCCGCCGGAATTGCCGTTAGCCGCGGTTCTATCCTGACCGTAACGACCGGAACTGGCTCCGCGGAAACGACCGCCGCCTTATCCGCAAGAATCAGCGATGCGGCTGCCGAAGGCATGGAAGGCTTCGGGGTCGCAACCGCGGCGAAGCTTTGGGATCTGCCCGTGCTTGAAATCCGGACGATTTCCAACGTCGTCGGACCAAGGGACCGGGAGGCTTGGCGCATGAAAGAGGCTTTTGCGGCGCTTGAAGCCGCCGGAAACATTTTAAGGAGGGTATTTGCTAAATGAAAATTGCTTTTTCTCCATGTCCCAATGATACTTTCGTCTTCCATGCTTGGGCGCATGGTTTGATTCCCGGTGCGCCAGAGCTGGACGTCACCTATGCCGATATCGACATCACCAATCATCTGGCCGCACAAGAAAACAGCGATTATGATGTTCTCAAAATCTCTTACGCAGCTCTTCCCTGGGTGTTGGACCGGTATGCTCTTCTCCCGTGCGGCGGCGCGCTCGGCCGCGGCTGCGGCCCGCTTGTGCTTGCAGCAGGAGGCGAAGCTGCTCCGAAAGACGCTTCGGATTTATCCGGACGCCGCATTGCGGTTCCAAGCGAACGCTCGACAGCCTATTTGTTGTTCCGGCTGTGGGCCGCCCAGAAAGTTCCGGGCGGTGTAGGCGAGATTGTCGTCATGCCGTTCGATCAAATCATGCCTGCGGTCCGCGATGGACAAATTGACGCCGGACTCGTGATTCACGAAGCCAGATTCACCTACCAGAATTACGGCCTAACGCTGATGGCGGATCTCGGCAGCTGGTGGGAGCAGGATACGGGACTTCCGATCCCGCTTGGCGCCATCATCGCCAAACGGACGCTGGATCCGAAAGCCATATCCGAATGGGCGCGTGCTTCCGTCGAATATGCTTGGGCGCATCCTGAAGCGTCGCGCGAATACGTGCTGAACCATGCACAAGAGATGGATCCCAAAGTGGCCGACGCCCACATCGGACTCTACGTCAACGGCTTCACCGCAAATCTGGGAGAAGACGGTTACGCCGCAATCTCTTCCCTGCTGATCCGGGCAGCCGATGAAGGGCTTGTCCCTCGATTCGACCCCCAAGCTCTAATGCTTCCTTAACCCGAGGAACCAAAAGAAAACGTCCATCGACGTATTTTCTAGGTAGCGGGGGCCGCGTTTACCGCTAATTTTTCTTGCGATATAAATGCTTAGTTCCGCTTAAAACTTATAAATCTAAAATAACCCCACAAAGAGTATCGGAAAGAAGTCCGACGCCTGAAGGGCGCTTTTGCAAAGCAAAAGTACTGAGAGTATCGGAAAGAAGTAAGGGCGACTCTCATAGAGAGGCGCTTTTGCGAAGCAAAAGTACTGAGTGACGTGTAGCCTTTGAAGCTTATTCCGATTACTTTGCGGGGACCCCTTTCATAATATATTTAAATAACCCCACAAAGTGGAGCCTATGCTTCGATGCTTATTCCAAATACTTTGCGGGGACCCCAAAGATCTTATAAAATCTATAATCGCAAAAAAATCCCCCTGCCCTTGATTTATGAGATAAGGACAGGGGGATTTGTATAAGCAGCGGAATCTTGTGCTTTTATCTGAATTCCTTCGGAATTCTCCGGGCTACACCGGTCAGGATGGCAGCTTGTACAACCGCTTTGCGTATTTCCACGACAACTTGCTCGTTAAATATACTTGGAATGATATAAAGTTCATTTAATTCGCCGCCGCTGATAACCGATGCGATGGCGCGCGCGGCAGCCAGCTTCATCGGCTCGTTGATGCAGCGTGCTCTGCAGTCCAGTGCGCCGCGGAATAAACCCGGGAAGACAAGCACGTTGTTAATTTGGTTCGGATAGTCGCTTCTTCCGGTAGCAAACACCCTGGCATGAGGGATCGCCTCTTCAGGCGGTACTTCCGGTACCGGATTGGCCATGGCGAAAACGATCGGGTCCGGTGCCATGCCCCGGATATCTTCCCCATTCAACAAATTCCCGCGGGATACGCCGATAAACACATCCGCACCCTTGATCACGTCTTTGAGCGATCCTTCCACATCCTCAATCTGAGGCTGTTCTGCAAGCCACTGCCACATCGGATAGGGATATGTACCACCTCTAACAATTGCACCGTCCCGGTCTACAGGCACCAGCTTGGTTACGCCTGCGCTGAGCAGCATCTTGCAGATGGACACACCTGCGGCGCCAACGCCATTGACAACGACACGAATGTTTTCGATCCTCTTATTGACCACCTTTAACGCATTCAGCAGACCTGCGATCACGACAACGGCCGTACCGTGCTGATCATCATGGAACACAGGAATGTCCAGTTCCTCCGTCAACCTTCTTTCGATTTCGAAACAGCGCGGAGAACTGATATCCTCCAAGTTGATGCCGCCAAAAATCGGGCTGATCGCCTTGATGGTCCGGATGAGTTCCTCCGTGTCATGCGTGTCCAGACAGATTGGAAATGCATCTACGCCGGCAAGCTGCTTAAACAACATCGCCTTGCCTTCCATTACGGGAGCGGCCGCATAAGGCCCCACATCCCCGAGACCAAGCACAGCCGTTCCGTCGCTGACAACGGCCACCGTATTCCGCTTGATCGTAAGCGAATAGGCTTTATCCGGATTCTCTTGAATAGCCGTACAAACCTTGGCCACTCCAGGAGTATATACGCGGGACAAATCATCCCGGTTTTTAATCGGAACCGTCGGCTGAATTTTGATTTTGCCGCCCAAATGAACGAGGAATGTCCGGTCCGAAACGTTAATCAGCTTGATCCCATCCTGCTGTCTAAGCGATTCGACCACCTTTTCCTCTTCCGTATCCACGACTTCCACTGTAATGTCTCTCACGGAAAAATCCTTGCCAGGTCTGATCACGTCAATGGAGGTGATATCGCCGCCCGATTTGCTGATTGCGGCAGCCACATCCCCAAAGCTGACCTTTTCATGATCAAGTTCAACGCGCAGAATGATACTTGTGTTAGCCATGAAGCTTCCCCCTAAAATGATAATGTTCTGTTGTAACCGATTTCAATACGCACATATCATAACAGCCCTACGGCAGCAATACAAGCGTCTTTCGTATAACAGCTCTTCACGTCAAAACACTTCGCAAGCAGGGAATAAGCCCTACGGCATATTCGCATAAGGAACATTGGCTTCCCGTTTGTTCGTTTCATGAACACCCATGACGACGGCGATCAGTTCATAACTTCCCAGCCTTTCAGTTCCGTTGCGGAGACAGTAGGCTCCGGACTCAAACCATCCATTAATTTTTTCAAAGCGGGCTACAGCAACTCCGCTTTCATCGGCAATAGAGTATTCCTTGGAAAAGGCCGGCGAAAAAATTTCGTAAATTCCTCTCCCTTCCGTCTCATAGATAAACTTTTTGGACATCAAGCTCAATTGATGACGCAGCACTCCGAGCAGGCGGCTTTCCGGGCCTCTGACTTCCCACTTGTTCGACATCATGCGGAACCTCCCGCTGCAGGCCACTGTTCCATCCGCTCCAATCACATCCAGCGACGATCCCAAAGCGCTTTTTAAATCTAGACTGCCTGCAGGCTCATGCCTTTCATTGATGATTTCCGTATAACCTGCGTTAAAGAAGTTATCCCTAAAATATAGATCCAACGTACGGCACCTTCTTTCATAAGATTCATCCTTCTTGCTGGGCTTCCGGAACAAAATAACCCCACAAAGCGTATCGGAAAGAAGTAAGGGCGCCTCTCATAGAGGGGCGCTTTTGCGAAGCAAAAGTACTGAGTGCTGTGTGGCCTTCGAAGCTTATTCCGATTACTTTGCGGGGAGCCCCGTGTCAAAATAACCCCACAAAGTGACGTGCATCCTTCGAAGCTAATTCCGATTACTTTGCGGGGCCCCCCGAACAAGGAAGCCATGGACAAAATGCATCCATGGCTTATGTGAAAGTTGGAATTTTTTAGTCAAGGTTTCGAGGTCAGTTCCTTCATCATAAGGCGCAGTTCTTCTGCTTGCGGTTCCAGCCGCATGGCTAGCTCCAGCACCTTGACCGCATTTTCGCGTTCACCTTTATGAAAAAGGCGCTGAGCAATGTAGCGGAAGCTGAAATCCATATCCGCGGGCACGAAGCCCAGAGCTGCACGGTCCGAAGCAGCGGCGTGTTCATGGATAGCGGCCTCAATTCCTTCGGCTGCCAACACTCCCGCCACATGCATCGTTAGCGAGCGTGGGATTGCCTTCACCTTCTCGCCCAGAAGAACATCCAAAATGGCATTGTTGACGGAATGAAGTCCAAGATAATCCGTGTTGAACATCATGGTAACCGCAATCCCTTTCTCTGGTAGGAGAACCAAATTGGAACGGAAACCGGTATCAGAACCTCCATGGGCTTTGGCTTCAAAACCCCTATACTGACCCATGAACCAGCTAAGCCCGATGTTGCGGAAATAACCGAAATCATCCGCCGGCGCAACTTCCCGCCAGACCTCATTCACGCTGGATTCGCTTAAAATCCGCGCGTCGTTCAGACAGCCCCGATTCAAATAAGCCATCGCATAATTGCAGGATTCGACCGCACTGGTCAGCAGCGTCGAGCTTGGCCCATGTGCGCGGTTATACGGATAAATATCGCTTACCTTCGCTCCGAATGAATGATTCATCCCCATAATATGGGGACTCGCCAATAATCGCTCATCGACCTCCGGCTTAAAAAAGCTGCTTGTCTTCATCCGAAGAGGATCCAGAATATGCTCCTTCATGTACTGTTCGAACGGAATTCCCGACGCCTTGGCGATCAAATCCCCTAAAATTTCAAAGCCGATATTGCTATATTCATATTTTCCGAGATCCGGATCCCACATCAGCTCCCGCCCCGAAATGCTGCGTACGTAACGCTCCAGCGCAGCTTCGTCAAACTGCGGACGATCCCATTCATATTCATCCTCGTCAGGCATGCCGGAGGTATGGCTAAGCAGCTGTCTTACCGTAATATTCCGACAGCGTTCATCGCGCAGGTGAAAATAAGGCAGGTAAGCGGTAATCTTCTCGTCCAGTTGGACCGCTCCCTGCTCAGCGAGCTGCATGACTGCGGTGGCCACATACGTCTTCGCGATGGAAGCCATGTGAAACAGTGTGTGCTCGTCCACTGGTTCCCCTGTATCCGTGTTCTTGCGGCCAAACCCTTTGGCATAGATGGGCTGATGATCATAGACAATCCCAACTGCCAATCCTGCAGCTGCAAGGTCAAGCGAAATATATTCGCTAAGGAGATGGTCCAGTTGTTCTGTAATCTGCTGAATCTCTTTCATTTTCGGTTCCTCCATGGGATCAAGGTATGCTGAACTATTCAATTGTCTGTGCAGTTCAAATCCTTATACCAATGGAAGCACCGCCTTTCGTTAAGCAAATCAAATCCAGTTTAAACTATTTTCATAATTTTTACCATATTTTTTATTCTACGCTTTCAGTACACATTTCATATGTACTTGGTCAATCCATGGCTGAAACCCTGCGGCTTCCAAGACTCGAACGAGCGGTTCCTGAGATAATGGAAGATTTACGGTTCGCCGCAAAACTTTTTTCTCAAGCGGTGCATACACATGAGCCAGCAGCGCTTTTAACAATTCAGGAGCCTGCTCTTCTTCAGCCTTGACCACCCGGCATTGGTACAGGTTAGTTGCATTATGTTCCCCGTTTATATCAAACGCTCTTTTATATAAAGCGTAACCGGCGACCTGCCCGTTCGCATCCGCAGCCACAACCGATTCTCCGCCCGCGATATTCTCCCATTGGGTCTGCCAAGGCATGCTTTCGGCCGGAAGACGGAGCGCTTGCAAATCCTGTGGCAAGCCAAAGCGGAATTGATAGGTATGAGAGGCGTCTGAGGCGAATACCTCCGGCTGAAAGCCCTCTTTTTGTTCGTAAAATCTCAATTTATCGATGATTTGGTACCCCATCTTCGAATACAGCCTGATTGCGGGTTCGTTTTGGCTCAACGCCTCAAGAAGAGCAATCTCCGCGCCTTTTTCTCTGTACACGTCCAACGCCGCTCCGATGAGCGCCCTGCCGTATCCTTTGCCTCTGTATTCAGGAATGATGCCCGTTCCGCCATTCCAGGCGGTTAATCGGCCGTCAACCACGCGGAAACCGCTCATGACAAATCCTACGGCTTGGCCGTCTTCGCATAGAACGATGGAATCCTCCATAGACAGATGATTATCCGGAATCCGCTTAATGAAAGCATCAACGCTCAGTGTCATATCCGTAGCGTATCCTTTAAATCCATCATTCCATAATTGGGTGAGCTGCGCAGCGGAAAAATCACTGAATCTTTTAATTTCCATACCCATCTTCCCTTCCCTGAAATAGAAATCGCCTAGCATGTTTATCATGAACAAAATGTGATAGGAACGCAATCTTTTTGTAACCTTAACTGAAAGCCGATGTGGTAAAGTAAGTACCTGTGACCACTTCACTTGCGAACATCATCTTGTACGGAGGCATCATCGAAATGAATATAAGGGAAATGAAATCATCGATTTACATAATTGGGGCCCTATCAAATGCATCCTGCCAGGAAAGCAGGGTTTATATATATGTCTAATCAACTTCATTCTAATAAACGTTATATGCCAGGTCTTGACGGTCTGCGGACACTGGCCGTATTTTTTGTCGTATTATATCATTTGAACGTAAACTGGGCGCCTGGAGGGCTGCTTGGCGTAAGTATCTTTTTTGTATTATCCGGCTATTTAATTACCGATTTATTAACCTCGGAATGGAGCCGCACCCATACGATTGACCTGAAAGATTTTTGGATCAGGCGATGCAGAAGGCTCCTTCCGGCCATGCTCGTCATGATGGCTGCAGTAGTGGCCTGGGTAACGATATTTAACCCTTCTCTAATCCCTGTGCTGCGCGGTGATGTCGTTTCTTCGCTTTTTTACGTAAATAACTGGTATCTGATCTTTCATCAGGTTTCTTATTTCGAAAAATTCGGGCCGGTATCGCCGTTCGGACATATGTGGTCCCTTGCGGTCGAAGAGCAATTTTATCTGCTATGGCCACTGCTGCTGCTGCTTGGCATGCGCCGGCTGAAGAAACGCGGGCCGGTGTTTCTCTTCATTATCGGAGCGGCTGCGCTATCTGCGTTCGCGATGCTGCTGCTTTATAAGCCAGACAGTGATCCCAGCCGTGTTTATTACGGCACCGATACCCGGGCCTTTTCCCTTTTGATCGGCGCCGCGCTCAGCATTTTGTGGCCCAGCCGGAAATTGTCCGCCAGGGTGTCCGTCAAAACATGGCTTGCCCTCGATGCCATAGGCATCTTTGGTATTGCAGCCGTGTTTATGATGGTATGGCAAACCAATGAATACGAATCCTTTTTGTATCCCGGTGGATTCCTGCTGTTGTCGGTACTAGCGGCCATGATCATCGCTTCCGCCGCCCATCCCGCCACTTTGACCGGAAGGCTGCTTGGCATGAAGCCGCTGCGCTGGCTCGGGGTCCGATCCTACAGCATATATATGTGGCATTATCCCGTTATCGTACTTACGACCGGATCGAACTCGGAACCGAATGTTTGGCGGGCATTGATCCAATCGGCGGTCAGCATCATTCTGGCCTCCTTATCCTATAAATACATAGAGGAACCGATACGGGGCGGGCTAATCGGCAAATCATGGAACAAATTGCTTAAGGGACATATCCGTCTATCCCACATTCCGCTGAAAAGGTGGATCACTTTCGCTTCGGTGCTCGTCATGACGGTTGTGTCATGCGCCGGTTTTGCGATGCGGACGCAAGTAGGTGCCTCCATGCTTGAGCATCAAACGGCGCCGGTTACCGCAAACCCGTTATCTCCCGGCCAAACCGGAAGCGGATCTTCCGGCGTGACCAAGGCTCCTGTGTCTGGTGCTGTAAAGGCCGGAGATGGCGGCATGTCAGCAGGGGAGAATGAAGCAGACCCGGCAGACAGTTCTTCAAGCGACCGGGGTAACTCCGGATCGTCCGCGAACGAATCCATGGATGCCGGGCAGCAACAGCCGCAAACGGATCAGCAGGAATCAACAGACAAAACGGAAGCATCCAAGCAGACCGCCAAGTCAACGAAACCGCAAGAGACGGGAGACCCTCAGGCCGCAAAAGACGGCAAAAAATCGGCTCCGCCTGCGGCAAAACCCGGTAAAGGCAAGTCGATTACAATCATTGGGGATTCCGTTATATTAGATGCCGAACCTTACTTGCAGAATCAAATGCCGGGTGCCGTTATCGACGGCAAGATCGGCAGACAGATGGCGGAAGCGCCGGATCTCATCGCGTCTTTGCGCGCGGAAGGCAAACTCGGCAGCCAGCTCGTCATCGAGCTTGGAACCAACGGTCCTTTCAGCCGCAAGCAGTTGATGTCGCTTCTGGATTCCTTGCAGGATGTACGCCGCATTGTCCTTGTCAACGCCCGGGTTCCCCGCGGCTGGGAAAGTGTCGTCAACTCTTCCATTAAAAAAGCGGCAGCCTCTTACCCGAATACAACGCTGCTTGACTGGCATGCCGCGAGCAATGGCAAATCTTACTTCGAACCCGACGGCGTCCATCTCAAGCCCCAAGGCGGGGAAGCGCTGGCTGATCTGATCGCCCGGGAACTGGGATTTTGATTCAGCAATCATACATTCTTACTTCAATAAAAAACTTGCTCTCGTCGGAGATCATTCCAATAAACATCTACGATTATCGTTTGTTTTTCAAACTGAATCGGTGATATGAATACACCAAAAGAGCTGCCTTTACATGGTCAATCGACCTGAGGCAGCTCTCATTGTTTCAACATTCATTCTCTAAAAAATCGCTTATGTACCGTATTCCTTTGTCATTTATTTTCAACATCCATTTTACATGACTGAAATATCCGGTTTTATTTTGAATACACACACCTTCAACAATAATATCGTCCCTTCTGCCATCTATATCCTCATCCTTCTGAAATCCAACAACCTCTAATCCTTCATAAAGCGAAACAGGGGCTCCAAAATAATCATTTTTTATATCGGTTTTTGAAAGCATAATGATATCTTCTTCAATAAGTTCATTGTAATCTACATAAAGGAAGGGCTTGTCTATTTTATGGACTATCTGGTCTACTGTATAGCTCATTTCTTATCTCTCCCATCATCATCTGACAAATGTTTCTTTTAACCGAGCGTTCATCGAGGAATTGGGTTCAAAGCACATTCCTACAAAATGTGCCCAATCTTCCCGGCCTGCTGCTTTATGAGCGTTTTACTTTATTTTCTTTATAGTGCCGCTAGGCTCTTTGCTCTGCTAAAAAGGACCTCACCCCAATTTGTGGAGGGTGTCGAATCCGAACCCTACAAAGAGGATAAAGTCCACTGTGTATATTCTCCAAGTAATTCTATTTTCCTTTGAAGAATGGCTAAACTCTAATCACAAGAGCAATGTGTTCCTCATCTTCTTGCCGCCTTACCCCGCCTGAGACTGAGCCTGCTCCGAAGCAGCCGGTTGCGACACCTGCCGTACAGCAAGAGAACCTTCAATAATCGCGTCCAATAGCGCGGAGAACGTATAACCGGCGGCACGGGCGCTCCGCGGCAGCAAGCTGGTCTCCGTCATGCCAGGCAGCGTATTGACCTCAAGGATGTAAGGTATGCCATTCTTCAGCATCATATCCACCCTGGCATATACAGAGCATTTCAGGGCGCTGAAGCTGCGCTCGGCAGCCTCGCGGACACGCTTGGCGGTCTCGTCATCCAATACGGCAACCTGCTCATCGCTGCCGCCGGGTTCATATTTAGATGTATAATCAAAAAACTCCGCTCCCGGTTTGATGGAGAGCACCGGCAAAAATTCGCCGTTCAAAATGCTGCAGGTGATTTCCTCGCCCTCAATATATTCCTCGACCAGCACCTCTTCACCATAAACGAAAGCCGTTTGCAGCGCTTCAAGCAGTTTTTCTTCGTTTCTGACAAGCGTGACCCCGATGCTGGAACCGCCTGCGTTGGGTTTAACCACCATCGGATAGCTGAAACGGGAAAGGCGTCCGTTACGCAGATCGTCCATGCTGCGCAGTAACGTCCATTCCGGAGTAAACAGCCCTTCATAACGCAGCAGCCTTTTGCTCAGATCCTTATCCATGCATAAAGCGCTGGAAAGCAGCGTGCAGCCTGTATACGGAATGCCCATCGTTTCAAGCGCTCCCTGAATCGTTCCGTCCTCGCCGAAACTGCCATGAAGCGCAAGCAGCGCGACATCGATCCCCTGCGCCTGCTTTAACAGATCCTGCTTTCGGCGAATGTCGATGGGAATGATTTCATATTTGGTTTTGTCCAGATGCGCCATCATTTCTTTGCCCGTCGCCAGCGATACTTCACGTTCGGAAGAAATGCCGCCCATAATTACGCCAACCTTCATCATTATGCCTCCATTCTTTTTTTGACCGCGTTGCCGATAATTTGGATTCCCCGCTCCAGCTCATCATCGCTTACCCGTGAAAAACCGAGCCGGAGCGTATTGGCTCCGCCGCCGTCGGTAAAAAACACATCCCCGGACGTGAAAACGACTCCTTGCTTATAACATTCGCCAAGAATCTCCCTTGCGTTAAGTCCGTCCTGAAGCTCGATAAACAGATGCAGTCCGCCCGACCCGGTCAGGCGTTTAAAAGGAATATGCTCCGTACAGTAGCGGACCGCCAATTCATGTTTCCGCTTATATTCGGATTTTGCCCGTTTCAGATACTTCTCGAAATTTCCGTTATGGAAATATTGGAACAGCACCGCTTGATCCAATGTAGAGGTATGGATATTCCGCGAGCGTTTAACGCTGACAAGCGCATCGATCAGATCCCGGTCCGCCGCAATCCAGCCGATCCGGATGCCCGGAAAGAGAATCTTGGAGAAACTGCCCAAATAAACAATGCTGTTCCCTTCCCCGCCAAACGCAGCCAAAGGCGCCATATGCGAACCTGAATAACGCAGCTCTTCGTTAAATCCGTCTTCGATCAGCGGTACGCGGTGCTCGGTAAGCAGGCGCAGAACTTCGACCCTCTTTTCGGCCGACATGACGATGCCGGTAGGATTATGGTAAGACGGGGTCAAAAAAGCAAGGCCAAACTCCTGCTCCCGCAGCGTTCGCTCAAGCTCTTCAAGACAGATGCCGTCCGGATCCATCGTAATACCGGTAATATCATAGCCGTGCAGCTTGGAGATTTTGATTGCAGTGTGATGCGTCGGATTCTCGCAAAGAATATGTTTGCAAGAAACCTCAAGGGATGACAGGAGCATGTCATAGGCTTCGGTAAAACCGTTGGTGATCAGAATATCCTTTCCTTCCATATCCACACCTTTCGTTTCCATATATCCGGTCAGATATTGAATCAGCGGCTTGTAGCCTTTGGCGTAGCCGTAATTGAGCAGGATTTCCCCTTCCAGCGACATCCGGTCCAGAAAGGCGCGTTTTACATTCGCCAGATCAAACAGCTTCTCATCCGGCGCGATGCTCGCGAAATTGATCATCCCCTTTTCGCCGCGCAAATCCCGTTTCATCAGATCGTATTCCACTGCCTGCTGCGCCGTGCGGTTCAGACGCTGCCGCCAATCCGTCGACCAGGATGGAACGGAGGCGATTCCTACCCGGGAAACAAAACTCCCCTTGGAGTGAACCGTGTAAATAAATCCCTCCTCTTCAAGCTCCGAATACACCGTGACCAGCGTATTGCGGCTAATGCCCAACATCGTGCTCAGCTCCCGTGTCGACGGAAGCTTTTGATCGACTCTGCCTTTGCCTTTCGTAATCCATTGCTTCAAATATTCTTTAACCTGCACCGTAAGCGGCCGGCCTTCTATAATTTTAAAATCGGTGAACATCGTTAATCCCCCCACGTATTATCTTGGCATAAACCTCTGGCGGAAGAAAGGTCCACCGCAATGCGTTTTGCCGCCGGTCGTGGTTTGGTTTGTCCGTAAATAGCCCAAACCAATGTATGCTCTATTCGCATTGTTCAATTTTATACGAAAATATGCTTTGGCTTTTTGAGACAAAACCTTTAGCATTTCATCGTTGGTGGTGACCGTGAGGTCATGTGGGCTTCTAACGAAACCTGCAATCGTTATTCATGCAAAATAGAACCTATATATTTTATAACGAAACAGGGTATCGCTATTGATCAAAATAGTCGGGAATCAAGCCTGATTTTGCCCAAATAACGTTATGTAGTTTCGTTAAATTTAATTTAGTGGCATTTTGGTGGCAATAGCGTGTCACAGTTTCGTTAGCAGCATCGAACGCTAAGATTATGGTTCCGCCTCCTCAATGCGGCATGAAAACAACCAATCAAAAAAAGCCTGAAAAATCAGGCTCTTAAAACGTTTAAAGCGTTTATAAAATGGGTTTAGTTTCATGTCTTTAGACAACCTTCAAACCGGGCCGTTCAATCACAACCCTAGCTTACATTCCTAAGATTCCCCATTCTCGCTTTTTTCGATGCGCGGCATGGTGGATAACGCCACATTTCCGGCGACGGCGCGGGAGATCATACAGGAACCCTCCGCCTTTTCCGCCAATTTGCGGGCATGCTCCAGATCTTTTTCCGAAGCGGTTTCTTCTAACAAAATGTAGGGTTTATGAGCGATGCTGACATACGTAAAAATATTGTTCGTAACATCTACGATCCCTTCCGATTCCAGCGACAGCTTTTGTACCGGCAGCCCGGCCCGTTCCATCATCGCCGCCAGCGTGATCAGATAGCAGGTCGCCGCCGCGCCCAGCAGCATTTCGTCCGGATTGGTGCCGATGCCGGGACCACCCATCTCTTTTGGAATGGAAATTGCGGTTTTCAGTTGTCCGGCTTCGATTCTGCCTTCGCTGTTCCGGCCTCCATCCCACTCTGCTTTTAGTACAAACGAGTGATTCATCATCACTGCCTCCTTCGCTTTATTACTCGGGCCGACTCCTAGCTTAAGAAGGGGTTGCTCTAAGCCCACTACATCCATTACCTATATAATTTTTTCCCCAGTCACAAAGTGCATCTACAATTGGAATTAAACTTTCCCCAAATTCTGTAAGAGAATATTCGGTTTTGGGAGGAACTACCGGATAAACAGTCCGAGTAATAAGTCCCTCTCCTTCAAGCTCGCGTAATTGCTGAGTCAGCATTTTAGGAGTAGCTTGAGGAATGAATTTTTGTAATTCATTAAACCGCAACGTTTGGTTTATTAAGTAAAACAAAATAATAGCTTTATATTTTCCGCCAATTAAGCTAATAGGTGCTTCTATTGGACAATTAAAAATTTTTTCATGATTCATGATTATCTCCTAACTATCATTTTGGGTAGTATATTACAAAAAGGTGCATACTTGTCCAAATGAAAATAACTGGTAAGATGATAACATCAATTGATTCAATATTCAAACGGTCCGGACCATAAATATCAAAAATGGAAAAATTAATATGAAATGATCCATCGAAGGAGAAAAATAATATGCCAGTAATAACATTGGAAGGCGCGAAATTAAGCAAAGAACAAAAAGGTCAATTAGTAAAGGAATTAACGGCAACAGCGGCAAAAATCATGAACACACCGGAACAGGCTTTTACCGTTTTATTAAAAGAAAATGAAAAAGAGAATGTAGGTATAGGCGGTCAGCTCATATCCGAAAGATAATGCGTAAGTAAAATTCATTTCTCCAGAAAAATAAAATAACTTAATGGGAGGTACCTGCAATGAAACATCTCATTGTTTATGCACACCCACGTACTAACAGCTTTAACCATGTGATTCTGGATACTGCAGTAAATACACTTAAAAAGAATGGACATGACGTTGTTGTACGCGACTTATACGAGCTTGGTTTCCAGCCTGTTCTTACAGCCGCCGATATCGCTTCGATGCGAAAGGGTGTGATTCCTGAGGATATTAAGAATGAGCAGTTGTACATCACTGAAGCAGATGTGATTATCTTTATTTCTCCGATCTGGTGGACAGGGCTTCCAGCTATACTTAAAGGGTATGTAGATCGGGTATTTGCAAAGGGCTTTGCTTATGCTTCAGGTGAAGAGGGTATCGTTAAATTATTGAAGGGCAAAAAAGGGCTGATTATTAATACACATGGCGCTCCAAAAGAGGTTTATAACCAAATTGGCATGACTGATGGTTTGAAGATCACTTCTGATACAGGCATCTTTGATTTTACAGGAATTGAGGCTATTGATCATTTATTATTTGGCAGCGTACCAGATGTAAATGATGCTGCACGCAATCAAATGTTACAAACCGTTGAGCAAACCATACAAACTCATTTTGCGTAAATGAAGGCAAGTGAGTTGGTTGGTACGGTGAACCGAGCTGAACGAATAGACTTCATACGCCGTTGTGCTGAGCACAACGAGTAGGCAGAGCTTATGGATTCAGCAGCGAAGATTATCCGGTACTTTAGAATCTTATAGTTATATCGCTAACAGGAAAAGATAGTTAAACATTAAGGGTTCTACATATTAGTCATCCATAATATGTAGAGCCCTTATATTATTTGATTTTTTTAGCTTAGGTCTTGATAATTTTCAGTCTAATACTTTATTTTCAAAGTACTTTATTTTCACTGAACATTCATTAGCCGATATATTGCCGTAGCGAATCGATCGGTCAGGTGTTTGCCTGTTCTCCCTTCAATACCGTAAGCGCTTGTTCCGCCGCTGCGCCTTGATGAACGATTGACATTAACGCAGCCGTCATGCCGGCAGGATTCGGATGTGATCACATTGCGTCCGTATACGATTCCGGCAGCGCCCTGCTTCATCAGCTCCGCCGTGTGATGCACGATCTCTTCGTCGCTTGCGCGGCCGCCGCCTCTTACGAGCACGGGAACGCCGGAGGCCACCTCAATCACCCGATGATATTCTGATACATCGTCACAAGGATCCGCCTTGATGACATCCGCACCGAGCTCGACGCCCTGACGGACAAGCGCCGTAGTTTTATGGATGTCGCCATCTACCATATAGCCGCCGCGCGCTTCATTCGGCAGCATGACCAGCGGCTCGACCATGAGCGGAATGCCGTATTGCTCGCATTCCGTTTTCAGCCGGGAGATGTTCGCGACGCATTGATGATGCAGCTCCGGCTGGCCCGGAAGGAGCAGCAAATTGACGCATACGGCAACTGCGTCCAATCGCACGGCATGCCAGATCGCCCGATCGACCAACTCGCTGAACAAGTGCCGCGGCAGCTCCTTTCCATAAATGTTGGCCGCATCCGTCCTCAGAACGAGACCGGGCTTCGACTTCCCTGGAATTTGCTGATATTGGCGGGCTTGTCCGACGCTCAGCTGCACGCAATCCGGATTCGCCCGAATTACGGTATCAATCGCTCCCTGGACGCCGACGCATCCGAAGCCGACCCGATTCCGCAGCCAAGCTTATAGTACCATCCTTTTGAAGGCCAAAAGTCTCTGATTCTCATGCTTCAAAATGATATTCCATATCCCCAGCCATTGCAGTTGGAGTATCTCCCGTCTTCCGAAAGTCATGGGCGTACAGGAGTTGAAAATCCCCAAAATCCAATTGTTTATAGAACTCGAAGCAAGGAAACCCATCATGGCTGCCCTTCACCTGCACGGTGCCATCCTTATGCGCGGTAATCTGCAGAGAGTAGTCTACCGTCGGTGCATCAGGACGAAGCGGATTGCTTGCACTCGCTCGCATGGTTAATGATACCGAATCACCGTTCCACACTTCATCTTCTACTCGAATACCGTCTGTAGACGATTTTCCTTGTTTGTATTCGACGGAACCGTCTGAGGCTGTCAATTTGAGCACGGTGACACCCGTATCGGCAAAAGTTGTAATTCGTTGCTTAACGAAGTCGATGACGACTTCCTGCTCCACACGGCAACGCCCGGTGTTTACTGCGTATGGGGTGAATTCCCTGGCATCCGCCTGATATTCATAAATCATGCCTGTAGACGGATCTTGAATTGGGGGCAGATAGAGCATACCGCCGATAAACACGCTTCCTCTAATTTTGATTATTTCTGCCATAATAGCAACCTCCTTGCCTCCGAATTTATTAAGATATATTTATAGTATTCGGTGGTTACTAATATTCTCCTTTTTTCTAACTATACTGCCAATTAGCTTAATAAGCTGATGATACGGATTAAAATTAGACAATCATCATAATCGACTTGAGTATAAGTTCTTGTCTTCTTTACCTATTCGACAAAAAAGCCTGTAGAAAAAGTTCCGTAAGGAACAGGTCTACAGGCTGAGCTGTCAAGAATAATTCATTAAGTCCCTTCACTTTTATCCTCTATGTTCTTCATCAGTCTTACAGCATCATACTCAAGTACATCCCTTACATCCTCTGATAAATGATTGTCTTTTTCAAGAAATTCCCGAAAATCATTAAGGTGTTTAATAGATTGAGCAAATTTGCCTGTATCAAAATGATGCTTTGACTGAACAACCTTATTTCTAAGTGTTTTATACAAGCTATGAGCAACATTGCCCGCTTCTAACATCATATCAAGATTATTGTTGATTGAATCGTGAGTTATATCTATAGGTCTTACGATAAAGTTATCAAATTTCGTGGAATTATAGTATGATCTAAGCCCCACTTTTCCTTGAGTAAACGAGGTGGTGCTATTGTCTGTATAATCTATTTTAGGAGTATTCATATCTCCAACATAAATTTTAATATTTGTACCTTTCGCCTCCACTTTCATATGCTGCCATGTGTTTAACGGTTCATTTATTTTTGAACCCTTTAAGTAAGTCCAATTATAATTGAATTTCCCTAAATGAAGACCTTCTTTATTAATATATGCAATATATCCTTGCATAAAGTTTGGATTATTCTGACCAAGCTCGATACCATTGGCTGGATTATTCACTCTAAATATGATCCCGCTGTCACCTGTCCCAGCTCCAATGTTAATATCCGCTTCTACTGTATAATCCCTCCATTTGCTATCTCCGATCACAGACTTTGCAAAGGTACCTGGTGCTGTGCTGTACTCCCCTTTAGTTGCTGGCGGCTCTTTTCCGCTTTCTAACGTAAAGTTAATACTTCTTAAGTCAAATTCACCTTTCACTATCTCGACCTTTATCGTATGCTGTCCAACTGGTAATGATACGTTGTCTATAATGACACTATCCCAGTTATCCCAACCTCCTGTTTTAGGGACATCAATGATACCTGTTAAGTCAACTTTATCATCTAGCCAAAGTCTAATTTGACTTCCCTCAAGTTCTGTTGCAACTTTGATAGCTACTTGGTAAATTCCCTCTTTCTCAATATCGACATTATATTTTAACCATTCTCCTGCTTGATTCCAACCAACATTATAACCACCCTCAGGATTGTTTCGAATATCTACAGCATCCCTTCTATATTTGCCTCCAATATTCTCAGGAGAATTGTCATGATAGGCAACGCCTTCTCCACCAGTTATATAATCAGCAGCCATTATGTTTCCAGGCAATTTCTTATAGTTATCAAACGTATGAAGTGTGAATCTGGATATATCAAATCCACCCTGCAGAGTGATTAGCTTTAAAGTGTGTTTTCCAGCTGGTAATGAAATGTTCTTTAAAGAAACGTTGCTCCAGTTATTCCAATCCCCTGTATTTGGGATGCTTATTTCTCCAGTTAAGTCAATTTTCTCATCTAATAAAAGCTTTACTTTCCCTCCATCCTCAATTGCAGAAGTAAGTAGATCAAGACCATATGTGCCTTCTTCTTCAATGTTTACATCATACGCCAGCCATTCTCCTGCTTGATTGGAAGTTACGGCGTAATCACCATCAAGAGCAGCTCTTATATCAACATCATCATCACGATACCGTTCGCCACTATTTCCTACAGTGTTATCATGATAGCCTACACCTTCACCACCGAGATTGTAATCTTCAGCTTCAATGATTCCAGGCACCGGCTTATGAATAGCAAACGACGAAAAATCAAGACTAGTAAAATCGAATTCTCCTTCTACGATTTCAACTTTAATCGTATGCTCACCCTCTGGTAAATGAATACCTCTTTTAATGACAGGCTGCCAATTGTTCCAATCCCCTGTGTTCGGAACATCCAGGATGCCGGTTAAATCTGTTTCATCATCTAACCATAATCGAACCTTAGCCGCATTAAATGTGGTTGCAGTATTTATTTGGACATTATAGATACCCGTTTCTTTAATAGATACATTGTATTTAAACCATTCTCCTGTTTGATTCCACCCAACCGCCGTACCACCTTTTGGGTTATTTCGAATATCAACAGAATCTCCTCTTAATGCACCTCCAATATTTTCAGCGGTTGTATCATGGTAAGCAACCCCTTCTCCACCAGTTATATAGTAGGCTGCTCCTACTGAACCTGGTATTGGTTTATAAGCATCAAAAGAACTCGGTTTATTTGTTTTAACAGTCCAAAATCCTTCTATTTCGTTCCAATCATCGCTTGTTCCATTATTAAAATCTGAAGAAATTTCATTTACCTGCTTATGTTCTTGAAAATTCATCGTAGACAAGTCAAATGTTCCATTGACAACTACAAGTTTTAGTGTGTGCTTGCCTTTTGGTAAATCTAAACCTTCAATGGAAAATGTCTTCCATTCATCAGTCTTTGGGATATTTAATACACCTGTCAAATCAGTCGAGCCATCTATCGTCAGTTTCACTTGTGCATGATCGCTTGACTTGGATACTCTCAGGTCCACATTGTAAGTACCATCTGCTGCGACATTAACATTGTAATTCAACCATTCCCCGGCATCGTTCAAGCTTACCTTATACCCACCTTCGGAATTTGTTTTTATATCAACTGATTCCTTTCGATACTTACCATTAGCATCTTCTGTGGTTGTATCATGATAGGCTGCGCCTTCCTCACCTGAATTAAAATGTACTGCCTCAATCTTTCCCGGTAAAGGTTTGTACGCATCAAACACATTACTTCCGTTCACTTTATTGCTAAAAGCAGTATAACCAAATGCGGCATGAATATCAGATGTTGCGTAACCAATTTTCCCTCCATCCAGCTTTGCAACCTCACATGTTTGTTTATGCATTCCATCAACAAAAACCTTAAATGTTGAAGATGATTTTTCTACTCTAATTTGATGAAGCTTAGAATAATCATAGTCTTCTGGTAGGTCTGTTACTTCCTTCTTTAGCTCAACTCCATCTACGATAAAGCTAGTTTCTAGTTGGTTTTTATTAGGATTTAATACAGCTAAACCATAATTGTTTTCATCCTTATAGGAAAAAATAGCACCAAAGTAAGGATCATTACTCAGCCCTTTTTTAATTAATTTCATATTAAACTCTGCCGTGTAATCAAAAGTTGTAGATTCCTTTGTGAATTGTTTAAATAAATTAGTGTTATCAACTGTTGACTGTTGAAGCCATCCAGACATATCTGATGTAATACCCCAACTTCCACCGCCTATATTTTGCCAATTTTTTGCGAATGAAGACTGGGTAAAGCGTTCACTGAAATCAGGTAAGTCCGGGTCAGGCTGTTCTGTGCTAGTGGGACCAAGAACGAGCATTTTATCCCCATTCCATGCAATCCGATCCAGATTCAAATATCTTCCAGGATTTGCATGGCTGTGATAAACGATATACTCAGAGTCCAGATCAGGTCCTCTAACGACTGAATTATGCCCTAGCCCCACATTCTCCCCTTCAGTCTTTAGCAAAATTGGATTTTGATCAAAGTTATGAGAGAAGCCGGAAATCGGACTTTCACTACTTGCATAGTCGACACGATACGCCTTGTTCCATACATGATTTCCTGTATAGGTCATATAATATTTACTATTCCTTTTAATCATGGTTGGTCCTTCAGTCCAACCATTCATTTTTGCTCCAGTGTCAAATGCTTTACCAAAGGTATATGGATCCGACATGGGACGTGCATCAATTCTTTTATCACCTGTACTGTAAAAATACCATTTTCCGCCATCATCAATAAACACATGACCATCAATACCCATGCCCAGGTTTTCTGTTTGCTTCACAAATGGACCCAACGGGTCAGAACTTTTGTACACATAATGCCCATTTCCCCCAGGCGATGTATACATATAAAACTCACCATTCCAATAAACAACCTCTGGTGCATATGCAGCTTTCGTTGTAGGTTCCTCCGTAACTAAGCCTTGATACTCCCAATTCACCAAATCCTCTGACTTCCAAGCTTTTACTCCACTCTTATCATCTACGGTACTAACATATAGATAATAGGTACCGTTATACTTTAAAATAAAGGGATCTCCTTCTCCATAAAACACGCCTGTATTCCATGTCCACGAATTAGGTAATTGAAATGGATTACTATAGGCCAAGGACGTTGATGGGGCGGATAAAATAAAAATAGCTATAAACGCCATCATAAAGATCTTTTTCAAAAAAAAATCCCCTCCCTATTCATTTTGCACCTGATCGTTTGCTAGCTTTGATATTGATTTATTTTTTGCAATTGCTAGAATTATTATTGAATATGCCCTATCACCCTTTAACTCCTGATGACAAGGAAAGCGATTCCATGAAATACTTTTGTGTAAATAAATAAAGAATAAATGTTGGTAAAATAGCTATCAATGCCCCGGTTAAAGCGTGACCAATATCAAGTGCATACATTCCCTGTAGCAATTGTAAACCTGGAGTTATTGGCATTTTTTCAATATCATTAAATGCAATTGTCGGCCATAAAAAGTCATTCCATGAGCCTGTAAATGTGAAGAGCGCTACAACAGTCAGTACTGGTTTTATTAACGGTAAAATCAACTTAGTGAAAATTTGAAAATCGGAAGCACCATCCACTCTTGCAGATTCATCGAAATCAATAGGAATCCCTTGCATAAATTGTCTCACTAGAAAAATATTAAAAACTGCTGCCGAGCCTGGGACAATCGCTGCCAAAAAGTTATTTACCCACCCTAAAGTATCAATAATTTTATAGAGTGGAATAAGGTTTACAACTGCCGGAAACATCATTGATGCCATTAAAAAGGCGAAGATAGCATTTCTTCCCTTGAACTTCATTCTTGAATATCCGTAACCAGCCAATGAAACAATGACTAAAACCAACACCGTATGTGATACCGATATAGTTAACGAGTTCATAAACCATTTAGCTACTGGAGCACTTGTGTTTTTAAAAAGAACATCTTGATAATTATCAATAACCCAATTAATTGGTAGTAGCGTGAAGGCATTTGATTGAATGTCAGCTTCACTTTTAAATGAAGAAAAGAATGTATACAATAGTGGAATTACCCAAATCAGTGCCATTATTGATATAAAGATGATAGAAACAAATTTTGAAACTGTTTTTTTCTCCAAGGAAAAAGCACCTCCTAGTCGCGTTGTCTTAAAAAGATAAATTGTATCGCTGAAACAACCATAATACATAAACCAAGGATTACAGCCATTGCTGATCCAATACCTGCAATAGAATTTCCAGAACCAAATGCGTTTTCTTGAATGTACATTAATAGCACTGAGGTTGAGCTCGCAGGTCCACCTTTTGTTAGCATGAGTGGTTGCCCATATACGTTAAATTGCGCAATTGTTGTAATCACAAGAGTATATAATATTTGAGCTCTTATGCTAGGGAGAGTAATTCTAAAAAACTTTTGTATGCTATTTGCTCCATCTATTGATGCAGCTTCATATATATCTTTTGAAACACCGTTAAGAGCTGCCAGATATATAATCAGATTTGCACCGATTGTCCACCACACCGTTACAACAACTAATGTAATCCATGCGTATGGTTGAGTAGCTAACCAGTTTGTCTCAACATTCAGGTAATGATTAATCGGTCCAAAAGAAACGCTAAATAACATTGAAAATATAATCATTACTGCTGAAACTGAGAACAATGTAGGCATGTAGAATAATACCTGAAAAAACTTAAACCCCCTGGGTTTCGTATTAAGACCTGCAGCTAAAAGTAATGGAACAATGATACAAGCTGGAACTGTGAAAAGCACAAATTTGAATGTATTTCCGAGTCCAACACGCAGTTGTTCATAAAATGTAGAATCTTTGTTAAATAATATTTCAGTGTAATTGGAAAATCCCACAAATTCTGGATTACCTATTAAATCCCAGTTGGTAAAGGATATATAAATACCATATAAGGTGGGGATTAAAAAGAAAATAGTAAATAAAATGAGATGTGGACCAATGTAAAGATAGGGAGAGAAATTCAATCGTTTTTTTCTATATTTCTTTCCACCAGCATTTATCATATATTTTAACTCCTATTCTTTAGTTATCGAATAGAAAGAGAAATCCATATTCACTTATAAGGATTTCTCTATAATATCCACTAATTTCCTATATGATTATTTTTTATTATTTGTTGCTATCTTATCTTCAACAGCTTTTTGAGCAGTTTTCAACCCTTTGTCAATATCTAATTTTCCATAAATAGCGTCCCCTACCAATTTATCAATTTCTTCAGCTGCAAAGCCATTGTACTTATAATCGAAGATTTTGAGAGTTTTCTGTAATTCAGGATCTTCAATTAGGAAAGCTTGTGGTAATTTTTTATATTCTGGACTTTCTAATATCGCTAATGCAGCAGGATTTTGCCCTGCTTGAGCCCATGGAAGAGAGTTTTCTCGAACGTAATCAATGAAATCCATGATACCCTTTGTTTTCTCTTCTGAGCGATTTTTATCGTTAAACATGACAAATTGATGAGACGATGTCCAGTTCACAATTTTATCAGGTGAAATTTGAGGGAAAATAGTTAAACCCCAATTTAAATTTTTCGCTTCATTTAAACTGTTTTGCATCCAAATACCTTCAGGATAAAATATAGCTTTACCGGATTTAAATAACTGAGCAGGATCTTCCCCATCCTTGTTAGCAATTTTGTCATCGACTAGACCTTTTAATAATTGTAGTGCTTCCTTAGCTTCTGGGGTATTAAGAGTTGGTGTTTCACCATCACTAGTGATATCGCCGCCAAGTTGATTGTAAATGGATAAGAAAATCGGTCTTGTCCAAGTTATACCAACTCCGGTAATATTGTCTTTTTTGGATTTTTCTCCGGCTGCTCTTATTTCATCAAAAGTTATTACATTATCATCAAGCGCATTCGGTGCATATTTTTCTAATAAATCTTTATTGTAATACATAACAAAACTGTGCACGTCTAACGGCACGCTATATCTACTTCCATTAATGTCACCAATATTCCATCCTGCTGGTACATAGTTTTCTGATTTAATTTCAGGATAATTAGCCAATAGATTATCATATGGTGTTAATAAATCATTATCAACAAATTGTTTAATTCTTTCAGCATGCACAATGGTTAGATCAGGAATCCCTTTTCCTGAGTTCACCACAGTTGGAATCTTTTTATACATATCGGAATCTTTATATGATACATTTTTTATCTTATATTTTGGATTTGTCTTGTTATATTCATTTACAATTTGTTTCATATTTTCACCATCAGGACCTACAAACGGATTCCAATATAGAATCTCGTTTTTAGCTGTGCCAGAACTTGAAGAAGTTGTACCGCATCCTGTTAAAGCAACTAATAACACCAAAATTACAGAAAACATTGAAACCACTTTTTTTCTCATTTCGATTCTCCTCGCTTCACATTAAATTTCTTTTCTACCAACTAAAAATCTTGTTTCCCCACTATTTTCATAATTAAAAGTGGATTGTATTAACTATTTACAATACTTACATGCCACATATCATTAATTATTCGAATCTTTTTTAAATCACACTTTGGAGTACGATCGTACATCAATATACCATTAATCTCCTGTTCAACATCTGTTAATTGTGTATAACAGTAGCCATGTAATGAATTAGATTCATATACCGCCTTCATAACACGTTCATAGTCAGCTAGATATTCTTCCTCATTCTTAACCGTAGTGTAACCCCAGCCATTTTCATTATTAAGTTTAAATCCTATTCCGCCAAACTCTGTTAATAGAATGGGCTCACCACAGTGGTTAAATCCTTCTGTATATATCCTCCTCCCTGCTGGTCTGGAGTTAAGTAAATTTTCCTTATTCAGTAGTGCATTTCGAAACTCATTGTATTTTTCATTTTCATTCAATTGCCCATGGTTGTAGTTATGGATTGCGCAAATATCTGTTTTTGTTAATTCCCATCCATCATTTGAAATTACAAGCCTTGTTGTGTCAAGTGAATGTATTAAATGATACATTGCTACCGAGTGGTGCTTTTGTTGTTCATTATTACATATGAGAGGAACACCCCAACTCTCATTCAAAGGAACCCAAGTTACAATACACGGATGATTGTAGTCTCGATTTATTATTTCAATCCATTCATTTGTCAGACGTGCAACAGCATCTTCACTGTAAGATGGAGCTGACGCACATTCACCCCAAACCAGGAAACCTAATTTATCTGCCCAATACAGAAATAATGGATCTTCTACCTTTTGATGTTTTCTACATCCATTAAATCCCATTTCTTTTGAAAGTTCGATATCCTTTTTTAAATCTTGTTCAGTTGGGGCAGTCAGTAAACCCTCTGGCCAATACCCTTGATCAAGTACTAGTTTTTGATAGTATGGCTTATTGTTTAGATAGACCATCCCATTTTCTGTATGAATTTTTCTCATGCCAAAATAAGAGCTGATTTCATCCAGAATTTGATCCTGTTCTTTCATACGAATATTCACATCAAATAAGTTTGGTTTTTCCGGAGTCCAGTTCCACCCAACATCATGAAAACCGGTTCTGAATATTTTTCTGTTATATAAATTAATAGATCGTCTTAAGTAACCATCCGTTATTATTATTGTATCTTTAGCTACATTTTCTCCTTCAAAAGTGATATCGATTTCAAGGCTTTTCTCACCATAGTCACCTGATAATTCAACATCTATAATAATGTCACCATTATCAATATCTGGAGTAAATTTCAACTTCTTTATATGAGTTTTATTTACTGCCTCTAGCCAAACCGTTTGCCAAATTCCAGTAGTTCGCGTATACCAGATCCCGCCTGGCTTATCAAGCCAATTTTGCTTCCCTCTTGGAATCGTTTCCTCTATAGAAGGATCTTCGACTCTCACAACCACCGACTGAATTCCACTTATTAAATAATTCGTTATGTCAAATGAGAATGGAGTGTGTCCACCTTCGTGAGTACCTACAAGTTTTCCATTAATAAAAACCATTGCCTGATAGTCTACTGCTCCAAAATGCATAATGATTTGTTTCCCAACCATCGTATCAGGTATGGCAAATTCTCTACGATACCAGACCCAATCATGAAACGAAGAGTCATTAATTCCGCTAAGCTTTGATTGAAAAGCAAAAGGTACATTTATTTTTTGTGTGTATTCCTTATGTTTTTCGAACCATTTCTCATCTAACCCTATATTCTGATCATCAAATTCAAAGTCCCATTCGCCATTTAAATTAACCCATTCGCTTCTTACGAATTGTGGCCGAGGATATTCTAGTCGCAATACCATCAACTTCTCCTTTAAATGTTGAAATTATTTATTATTAATTGTTCTTATTTCCTTTAAGTCTACTTTTGGTACTCTATCTTCATTCAATAATCCATTAATCTCTTGTTGCACATCAGTTAGTTGCGTATAGCAAAACCCGGTTATATATGGTGTATTTTTAATTCCCTGGGTAATAGATTCATAACGATGTAAAAAGTCAACTTCACTCTTTACTTGGTTTCCATATCCCCAACCTTTTTCTGAATCGAACGCAATCCCACCATATTCGCTTATAATGATAGGCTGACCATTATATTTATACCCCTGTGCCATAGCATGCTTAGAATGATTAAAAGCTATTTCATTATTAACTATCTTTTCTTTATTTTTATAACGATTTAAAAATTTATCACCATATTCCTCATAATCGTGTAAAGTAATAATGTCTGAAATCGTATGCTCCCATCCATCATTTACGATAACAGGTCGCATACTATCCATAGCTTTAGTAAGATAATAGATTCCTTCTGTAAACGTTTGTTGTTTACGATCCGTATAAATATTTTTAATACCCCAAGATTCATTAAAAGGCGTCCATGTAATGACACTCGGATGATTATAATGCTGTTTAACAACCTCTATCCATTCTTCTGTGAAATTTTGAATAGCCTCATCTGAAAATTCATATGTTGCAGCCATTTCAGACCAAACAAGTAATCCTTTTTGATCCGCCCAGTATAGAAAACGTTGATCCTCCACTTTCATATGTTTTCTTACACCATTGAAACCCATCTCTAACGTTCTATCTATATCCTCAATAATTGCTTCATCAGAAGGGGGCGTTAAATGTGATTCCCTCCAATACCCTTGATCTAAAATAAGTTTTTGATAGATTGGAATGTTATTTAGCAATACATTTCCGTTTTCAATAGAAATTTTTCTCATTCCAAAATATGACTTTACACTATCTACTTCTATTCCATTCATATATAAAGTAAATTCAATATCATATAAATTTGGGGATTGAGGACTCCAATGGAGGACTCTCCAATGATGAAATTCACTCGCAATATTCGTAATAATAGTCTGTACTGGACGACTTACGGTGAGTTCGAACGATTTTACTTGCTCACCTTTAAATGATATTGACGTCTCTAACACCAAGGACTGATTCGTGTCACCTGAAACCTCATACACAAGCTCAACTGATTCTTTATCAATATCAGGTGTTATTTTGACCGTTTCAATATGTGCTTCATTTAAAAATTCAAGCCATACAGTTTGCCATATTCCAGTTGTTTGAACATACCAGCATTCATAGCTATTTTCCAACCATCTTTGTTTTCCTCTTGGTTGAAAACAACTTTGGCTATCTTCAATTTTCACGACTATATTTAATTCATTCTTCTCACCTAAATAATCAGTTATATTAAATGAGAAAGCGATTTGCCCACCCTTCTTTTTACCAACAAATGTTCCATTTACCCATACCTTTGTTATATAATCAGCTGCCTGAAAATGAAGAATCATTTTCTTTTTTTCATATTCACTAGGAATAGTAATGCTTTTTTGATACCAGACATTCGGACAAAATACTTCCTCTCCAATGCCACTAGCTTTTGTTTCATATGTAAACGGAACAATAATTTTTTTATCAAAGTGTGGATCTAAATACCATTTTTCCTTTTCACCTCTATCCTCTTGATCAAATTTAAAATTCCATTCCCCGTTTAAATTCATCCACTGTTTTCTTTCAAATTGTGGCCGGGGATACTCTTTTCTTGGTATGCTTTTTTCCATCTCTCCACTTATCTCCTTTAATGGAACTTGTAATAGCACGAAGTACATTCAACTCTTGAAAGTGCTTACAACATACTTTACATCAATAGATTTAACATTAATATATTAAATTTAGTATAAAATATACCTTTTCTAATGTGATCATATATTTTATAAATATAGTAGAAAAAAGAGATGGCAAAAAAATAAAATCCCACTTTGATATAGATTATGTCAAAGTGGGATTTTATCAATTTATTACTCAGAGGGAACTTCACACAGGTTAAGTTTAACAGGCACATAAATTCTTCTAGGATTATATATACCATCAATTTGCTCTAATAAGAGATCAACTGTCTTTTTACTACATTCTTCAATGTCCTGCTTTATAAACGAAATTCCGGATATTCCCGTTGGATCAAATGTTATTAATTCAATATCTCTACCTGTTTCATTCTTAAGTAAACTTATAGCTAAATGGGTGTACACAGCTAGTTCAGCATTCATTGTAAACACTGCTGTCATTGCAGGTTTAGTCAATAGAAATTCTTTAATTAACTTTGGAGTTTTATTTGGAGAAATCTCATTAAATTCTAACGTTAACCAAAGATTTTTATTAATTGTGGTTTTCCGCTTTAAAAACGCATCTTCAAAACCCTTAGCCCTCTCTTCAGTAACCGTATTTGTTAGGATCGGAGATACTAGTCCAATATTCTCATGTCCTTTATTTAGTAAGTATGAAATTGCTTCAAGGGTTCCATTTTCATTTTCTGAAGACACACTATAAGTTAAAACATTCTGCAAATATCTATCAATTAACACAAACGGAAATTTATCCAATGAAAGTCTTAGCACTTCTTCGTTATAATTCTCTTTTTCAGTAGGAAAAATGATCATTCCCTTTACTTTCATTTTTTTATATACCTCTATTGCATTTGCTTCTTCAAATTGAGATTCTCTTGTTATTTTTATAATTAGACCATATCCATTCTTTGAAACATATTTTTCAATATAATTGACGAATTCTTGCTCAATTTTGGTTTTCATACTAGGTACTATAAGCCCTATTAACCTATCGGACTTATCATGTTGATTCATCGAAGATGTAAGGTAGCTCTCACAAACAAACGTTCCTCTTCCTTTAATTCTTTCTACTATTCCATCTTCTGCTAGACCAACAAGTGCATTTTTGGTCGTAATCTGACTAACATGATATATCTCTGTTAACTCTTTTTCGGAGGGAACACGGTCACCCACTCGCAGCTTTCCGGACTGTATTTGTTCTTTAATTTTATTCTTTATTTGTTGATATAGCGGTTCATTCTTAATTTTGACTCATCCTTTACTTTATGTACTAACTCATATTAAGTATACTAATACTTAATATATAATTCTACAAATTATTCAATTTTCGCCCCTGTAAATGGCCTCCCATCTATATAATGTTTTTAGTGAGATAATAGAAGCTTTTTCTGCAGATAGGCCCAAAAGGAGGGCAAGGGGGTTCCGGAAAAAATCCGGCGAAGAAAGAATTCTATAATGTGGCTGGCAAACCGCTCCCCATGAACAATGAGTTTTTAACCCTTACATAATTCATAATTTTACCGTTATTTGTGATACGGTTCAGCGTATCACCTATAATGCGAAATCAAAAGGCATCCACTCGGGTGTCTTGATTCATGTCTAAAAAAGACCGGTTGCCTCATACTAAACTCTTTGAGAAGATTCAAGCGGCCCTGAATGCTGGCCTTGATAATCAATTAACAGCTGCTGCATTTTTTCCACTGTGCCATCTTGATGGGGAACATGAATGGAAACGGTCAAAGTTGTATCGTTAAAATACTTAAATGAAACACTCTGCGTTAATGGTGGTTTTATTTAGCTTACAGAAAGAACGTTTCCTTCCCACGATTCCCCTCTGTTTATGATCAAGTTCACCGCGCTGTTTGTAACGGCAAGTTTTAGGGACCATCCTTTTGCAGGATGGCCTTTCTTACTCGATCAAGATCGATTTCCTGTGTCAGTTGACGCTCCTCTTCCTCCGTGAGGAGGAAATGCTTCTCTTCCTGATTGTAGAAGTGAGCGAAGATATCTATAATTCGACGTTTCACCTGGCATCCGTCCTTTCCTTATTTTTATGCCTCATCTTAACAGACACCGCTGATGATGAAACTCCTACGGACCTCTGGTCTCCAGATTGATGCGTAGTTTCTCCCTTGCTCTGTGAATCCGGGCGGTTACAGCTTTCTCCTGCATACCCAGCCTTAGGGCAATATCTCGGACTTTCTCCAAGTAAAAATACCTGCGGATAAAAATTTCACGGTCGGGCTCTCCCAGATTCCTTACCAAGTCGTTTATCTCATCCCTTTCGCGCCGTATCATTGCCAGTTCTTCCGCGGAAGGGTAAACTATGTAATCATGTTCCAACGCTTCTTCAAGATACTCGCTTTTTTTCCGTAGCGCATTCAGGGTATGGTTACGAGCGGTTACAGCCAAATATGGCTTCAGCCGATCCCCACGTAGCTGGATTTTTGGCCCGTCTGTCCACAACTTTACGAGAACATCGCTCGTAACCTCCTACACGTCATAAGGATAAATCTCCCCCCTGCCACTTTTGCTACTACAGCGGCTATATAACGCGAATACTTTTCAACAAAAGCTTCAAAGCATAGAGGATCCTTTCTCGATAGTCCTTCCAGTAATTCCTCCCCAAGATGGAAGTCCGTTTAGTAATGGAACTCCATCCGGATAATATTCAACTGAGAGAGAAATCCTTGATTTTATCCTAAATCGTTTCAGAGCCTTCGCCACGGGAACGACAAAGACTCCAATGACAGAAAGCTGTGGAAACCCACGGGGTGTTAAGTTAAATTAGCTTAACGAAGAACCCACCGAAGGCGTCCAACCTCTACGGTGGGTTTGTTTAAAGCTATGGCCAGACAGCGATATTATTCCCCGTTACCGCCAGATGCTGAATAATGATTTTTTAATTGATGTAAAGCTTGGGAACCATGCCGTCGACCAAAAAGAAGAAATAATGTTATGATCTAGAAATATCTTCGCGCCAGTGAGAAAGCAATTAACGGACAACGCAAAGAATTTTGCCTGCTAACACAATAGAAACATTGGCTCTCTAATACTTTATATTTCACCTTCCAGGAAAGCCCGGCCAATGCCGGATGCTACCCATCAAGATCGATCAGCATGGGTCAAGGGTCCATTACACCACGGACAGCCATGCCGGCCGTCAACATTTGCACAGCCTCGCCGTTTCCGAACAGACCGGTACAGCAAATTGTACCGTGAATAAAGAAAAATAAGACGACTATATTTAGAACTACGCTCCCTGTTAACGTAACGCCCCCTCGAAAGACTGAGATCCATTAACTACAAATAAAGAAATCTTATTAGCTACTTCTTCCTTTTTCATGGTGTGATTACCAAGAGTCATTTGCAATGCACCTTCATGAATAATTTGCGCAAAAATCGATACAAACATGTTCTTTTCGTTATCGGTATACATTTGTTCCAAACTCTTCGATAAATATGCCTTCAATTCATTTAGTATTTTTTCTTTCATTTGCGGTAGGACCAAGCCACCATAGCTGCTGCGACATTCAATGTTCGGTTGTTGATAAAAATCAGATACCGCTAAAATGAGTTGATGTATGCTATCCAGATCGAATTTCACAACACCTGAAGTATGCTTTTCGATAGAGGCTGAGGCGAAATCCCCCATAATAAAATCGATTAAATCGTATTTATCATTAAAGTGTGCATAGAATGTAGCCCGATTAACCTGTGCTCCCCTTGTTATATCCGCTATTGTAATTTTTTCAAAATCCTTTTTAGAAGCCAAATTGAAAAAAGCATTAATCAATGATTGTTTCGTTTGTGTCATTCGTATATTCCTTGCTTTTGTGGCCATTTCCTTCACCTCTAACCCAACAATTTATTATTCTTGTGGCTATAGCAACATTCGCACAGGGTTGTTGATTGTTGCATTAAGCCTTTGGCTGTATAGTTTTCATTAAAGCAACACATGTTTCTTTTAATATATCATAGATAAGGAGCTAACGAAAAATGAAAACTATTGTCATTGTTGGTGCAGGTCTTGGATTAGGTTTGTCTCTAGGGAAAAAATTTGGAAAGAATGGTTTTAGGGTAGTGGCCATTGCACGTAATCCTGAGAAATTAGCCATTTTCGAGAGTGAACTTAGAAAACTAAATATTGAAACGCAGTCTTTTGTAGCGGATATTACGGACTTAGCTGCTTTAAAACAAGCCATTCAAGCAGCTAAAAAAGAGTTTGGTTCGATTGATGTACTAGAATTTAGCCCCTATGCCAGGGAGGATAAGTTCACACACGTGCTGGAAACTACGCCTCAAAGTGTATTAGATATTATGAAGAGCTATTTGCTGGCTGGCGTTCTTTCCGTTAATGAGGTTCTACCGGATATGATAAATAACGGTTCTGGTGCAATTTTATTTACAACAGGCGTATCTACTATATTCCCTATACCTTATGCCGGGAATGCCGGAATCGTTGGGGCTGGTATTCGTAATTATGCCGCAAACCTGCACAATGCGTTGAAAGAAAAAGGTGTGTTTGTCGGACATCTTTCAATCGGAGCCATGATACAACCCGGAACAGCAGGGGACCCGGATGTTATTGCTGAAGCTTGGTATAATTTCTATGAGAAAAAGGACCATTTTGAAGAAATATTCCCTCCAGGGCTTGATCCAACTAAAATTCTTGGTGAAAATTAATACGAAAGAGATAAGACAACTATTGAAATGATAGTTGTCTTATCTCTTTTAATGCCTAGAGCAATCTCTAATTGACAATCGGAACAAGTTCTTGTCCCTCGACAGGACTGTCTACAGCCATATCCATTGTTCCATTACATATTGGATCAAACAGTGAAAGCATCAAGAGATGCGTTGTTTAATTATAATGTCTAATATCATATTGTTTACGCTTTGCCCGCTACCTCCTCGATTTGTTTCAGCCACGCCGTACGCGTCGCCTCGTCGGAGCTCGGCACGGACTCGAAAAATACATGGTGCAGTACCTCCATGCCGCAATATTCAAATATTCCTTTGTCAGATGTCAACATTAAAGCTTTGTCCATACCGCTAGCTGCATATTGGGCATGTGATTTCCCTTGTGTGTTAATAATTACAGCTTTTTTACCTTTTAGCATTCCCAATTGCTCGCCACTCACGTAACGATAGGCAAACCCGTAAGTAAAAACCCGCTCTATATAGCCTTTGACGATTGCTGGCAGTCCGGTCCACCAGATCGGATAGATGAAGATAATCACCTCAGCCCATTTCAGATACTCCTGCTCCTGCTCAATGTCTTCACCTACGCCGCCTAGTATCTCGCTGCTGCTAATGACAGGCTGGAACTCCATAGCGTATAAATCGCGGACGATGATCTCGTGTCCTTTTTGACGGAGGCTTCGAACGGTAGTTTCCAAAATAGCATGGTTAAAGCTTTCTTTTCTCGGATGGGCATACACGATCAAATGATTCATAGAGATATCTCCTCTCATTTTGTGTTTCATATTGTTATGTTATTGATTGATCAATTACAATTACTGAAAACTAGCGCATGCCTCGACCAGAACATAGTTAATACCGCCTGATCCAAGACATGACAGACAAGCCTTTCCTCCCCGCAAGTATCGTCTGGTCTCTTAAAAAACCAGTAAATCAGTCAGTGAGATATAGACACGACACGCACCTCAAGATAAGTCACTTGGCTGTTATTTGAATATAGATGTTTAGTAATTGATCAATCACTAACATGGTCATTATTGTATGTCTTCTTTCTCTGAAATGCAACTGATATTTCGTAATTATTCATATGTAATTTCATAACTCAATAGTTTGAGGCTCTCTTGTAAATGAATAATCTTGTCGTGATTTCACATTCGACGTTCAACCCACTGCCTTCAATTAATCACTTGAATTAACTGAAGTAATGGACTTTCCCCATGTCTTAAAGAATCGATGATAGTGGATAATTTTTTCCCTGTTCAGTTAGGGAATATTCTACTTTTGGTGGCACAGTGTCATCCACCAGGAGGAATAAAATCGGCATCATTCTTTGACAGTATCATGTCAGTACTTTTTTACCCGGTCTGTATCTACGTTATATGTACTATTTGGAAATGTATGTTAAGTCAAATACAATTATCTAAAAATACAAAGTCGCTAATTTAGCGACTTTGTATTTGGCATCATCAAATTTTGATGTTACGGGTGAAAGTGTAGAACCTATGATTGGATCATAAAATGTAGGAAACGGCGAGAAGAGGTACGCCCCGGTCATCCGCTGCCTATGCAGCCGTGCGTGTCATTCTCGCCTTTTTCTATGCTTCCCATGGCAAACCGCCATGTGAGGTTCAACTGAGACAGACACTAGATTTAAAAAAAGTCGAGTTAGGGTTACATTTGTCCCTAAACTCGACTTTTTTTGCTTTTTAGTTGCCACTTCGGCAAATTGTTGGCGAGCGCAAGCCACGCGACCACAAGACTTACTAATATATCGATTATTACAATAACATTAAGGCAAAACTAAAAGGCATGAGCCCGGTACAGTACCGAACTGATGCCAAATAAATCACCAAATGATATACCTGTCTAACTTCATGGGGTTACTTCACAATTGATCCAAGTATCACTCAAGAAATTATATTCCCCTCAAAAGAACCCATCATTATTACATCTAGGATAGGTCATTACAAAAAAAATCAGCCCCTAAAGAGAACCAATTTCTGTTAGCTGAATAAAGCGAGGTTCTCTATCTCACTGATTAGATTCAGAAAACCGAATCGAATAGATTAAATCTGTTGACGGATCAAATTGGATAGATACATACAATCCGAACTCATTACCTTCTTTGTTTCTGAGCCATAGTTTGAACTTCTCTTCTGATTTTTTTGGAGTTAATTCGATACGACCAATATGCTTATAGTCAATTATGTCCGCTTTAAATCGTTTTTGTGTTTCGTTCACTGCAATTGCACCCCATTTTGCATATTCAGGCTCAGCTTCCACTGAAACATTGAAAGCAATAACAATAAAAACAGCTACTGAGAAAATCAACAATCTCTTCATAACATGCATCCTTATCGAAAGTTTTCTTCTTAATATTCCATACACTATTTAGAGATATTCATCCTTAAACTGAGCCTTAATAGACAGCAAATGAGAAATAACATTGAAGCATCAACTAGGTTTTTTCTGACCGCCAACAAAATGCGAAAAAACGTACGTTAAGCGAAAATTTATTCAAACAAGCCGAATAATCCGTACACTAAGGAGAATCCGGCTTGTTTTTATCTCTTCGTCGGTGCACGACTCCAGAAGGCCCATTGTCTTACTCATATCTCTCGTAAATGCGTTGCAAATGTCATTCGAGTCATCTTGTTCTTATTCTTCAATTGACAATTGTTTGAGTGGGCGTAATCCTTTTAACGATGCGATTTATTTTATATTCAATCAGCAATATATAGCGAAACGGTTTAGTTCGTCAGCAGCCAGACTCGAAATTCAGATCAAAAAAAGTTAATATTGGTACTTTTTTACCATATGATTAAATGTAATATATATCTAAAATATGAATTAATACGAAAATATTACAGAAGAATTTGTGTTGCTAGGATTAAAAAACTGTTCAGCCTGTTACGTTCTTATTTGATAGACAGCACAAATAGAGGCACTCCGTTACGGAACTACCTCTACGGAAACAGGAATGTACAGACATGTAATTTTAAAAAGGTAACTATCTATAGGCGGAATAGTTACAAATAAATTTAATAAGGAGTGCTTGATCGTGAATCTTAAGTCCGTTTTCAAAGGAGTAGTATCAACTGCTCTGGCAGTATGTCTAATTGCTGGAACTAGTATTATACCTGCTTTTGCGGAGTCGACTGAAAGTTCGTCGAAAGATTATGCAACTAAAAGTGGAGTAATAAAACCTTTTCTTACAAGTGGAAGTCGTTCAGGAACTGAATTTCAGGCTAAATACCCATTAAAAAAGAGTAATGGGGCAAAAGTAAACTTCTGGATTAAAAATACTGGGAAGGTAAGTGTAAAAATCACAATAAATGGAGATCAGAAAAGAACTCTCGCACCAGGTAAAAGTGGCCACATTAGTGCTCCAGTTGGTTCCTTAAGTAGCGAATATAAATTTAAAGCTGTACCAACGCCTAATGGTGGTGAAATTAGTATAGACTATCGTATTGCTCAAAGAGATTAAATTTGATGCTTGAAGATATTTTTTAGTTTTTTATAAGGTTCCTGAATCCGAGATGGTAATTTGGTAATTCAGTGCAGACATAGAGTAAAAAGAGTACGTACTAGACTTGAGAAGTCTTATACAAAATGCTCATAGATGAAAGCTAGGAAAATAAATACCTAAATTAATAAAAGCCGATTTTCCTTAACGTACAGGAAAGTCGGCTTTTCTATTCAAGGAATTTCTCAATCTCTTTGAGCAATCTTATATTCTATACTAATATCACCACCGTTCGGCGTTGGTACAGCTTTAAAGTTATATTCGCTAGCGAAGTAACCAACTGGAGCACTAATGTGGCCACTCTTACCTGGTGCGAAAGTGGCTTCATAACCTCCATTAATTGTAAGTTTCACACTTACTTTCCCAGTGTTATTAACCCAGAAGTTTACGTTTTTCCCATTAGCACTTGATAATTTGTATGTAGCCTGAAATGCTCCCCCTGAATGAGTGCCTTTTGTAATATCCATGTCATAAGGTTTAATTACTCCACTTTCAGTTTCATAATTTTCCGACGAACTTTCAGTTGACTGCGCAAAAGACGGTAAAGTACTAACTCCAGTAATTAGACCAACTGCCAGAGCAGATGACACTGCTCCTTTGAAAACGGACTTAAGATTCACGATACAATCCCCTCCAGTAATATTTTTATATACATCCATATTTTGAATGTATACTATGTATAATAACATTAAAGGATATTATTGTAAATATCTATATAACTCTATTCTTGACTCGTTTCGTCAGAGTTGAGTTCTTCATTATGAGGAATCCCCTTTAATGCGCTTGATAGCGTTGTGAAGTTTCTTAACTAGTTCAGATATTATATTTAGAGCATATTTCGGGAACTTTAATTCTTTCGTCATACAGCTCGAAAAGTACCAGTAAAATATTAAATGGCGTACGATCTTGTTTGCACGGGATCTTTAGGAGCGCCACTTGAGTTTGGTAACCATCGTGAAGGGTTCAATCTGTTCGAGCGGTGGATCCGAGATCTGCTCAAAACCTACAAACTTAGCAGCGTTATCGTTGGCATGGAACCTACCGGCCACTACTGGTTTAGTCTTGCACGTTGGCTTCTCGATCAAGGTATAGAGCCCGTTCTGGTGAATCCTCATCTCGTCAAAAAGAATAAAGAAAACCGAGATAATACACCGTCTAAGAGCGATCACAAGGATGCACTAGTCATTGCAGACATGATCAAAAATGGGTACTACTCCCCCTGTTCGTTTTCATCCCGAAGACTACGAGGAATTGCGTATTCTAATGGCAAATCGAGAGACGGTTACCAAACGCCTCAACGCTGCGGTTAATCAGATTCATCGCTGGGTGGATATTGTTTTCCCTGAACTTCGCCAGGTCTTTAAAATCCTTACTTGTACCAGTGCAATCGCAACTCTCAGACTCTTTCCTCTACCGAAAGAAATCAGTCGGCTAGATACGGAACAAGTCCTTGCCGGTTGGAAGCAATATGTAAAACGTCATGCTGGTGTTAAACGTGCTGAACAACTCATTGCACTGGCAAAATGCAGTGTTGGAACCACACAGGCACTTCACGCCTACAAGCTTCACTTGGGTCAACTGCTTGAGGAATATGACTTAGCACAACGTCAGTTGAAGCAGATTGAACATGAACTTCATCTCATCCTCGAACGAATTCCCTATGCCAAAAAGTTGCTTGAAATACGAGGTGTAAATGCAACGAGCCTAGCCGGTGTGCTCGGTGAAGCTGGTGATCTAAGCGGTTATGCACACGGAAATGCGCTATTGCGGCATGCTGGCCTTAATCTAGCTGAGGCAAGTTCCGGGAAATGGCGAGGAAAAATGGTGCTTAGCAAACGCGGCCGCCCACGTCTCAGGCATTTTCTTTATCTCTTGACGATGTGCATGGTGATGACCAATCCGGATGTTAGGGCTTTGCACCACCATAATGTTGACGGAAAGAAAATAAAGCGGATGAAGTCTATCATGAAACTGTGCGGTAAAGTCGCCCGCCTGCTTGTTGGTCTGGCCAAGAGCGACGAAGTTTACGACTCGGCCAAGGTCTTCCCGCAGGCAGCCTAATACCAATCTATCCTCACCAGCTCATGCATTCGCAGGATGATGAGAAGCACGGAGTATCGGGAGACATTACGCAAAAGGGCTCGGACCCGTTCCGTTAGAAAGACCGACCTCCACCCCCGCAAGGAGATGACCGTTAACTTTTTTAGCTTAGCCTTGCGTGTATTTTTTCATCGTAAATCTCGCGATGGGCTTAAGCACCATACTTCGATTCAAAATGTGATGCCGACATTTCTAAACCGGCGCCGCAAATTTGCTCCGGCTCCACAGCCACATCGGCGTATGAATGTCGATCGGGCACAGCCCGCTGCCCTGCAGCATCTCTTCCCATCTGGAAGCCGCAAGCTCCCTTGCCTTCGGGCCGGCCGCTTCCTCCTCCGTTATGATCCCGAGTTTGGCGCTGGATTGAAGGACATGGGTGTCGGGCGCCACCGTAATGCATTCCCGATCCGGAAAGTCAGCATCCGTGTACTGTTTCATCACGTACAGCCAGTAGTTCATGATTTTGTCGCCGCCCAGATAGGGGAAGCTTTTTTTATGCTGCATCATATGCTGCTTGATCCGGCGGACGGAATTCCCGTTTTGGCGGAAAAGGTTCCGCAAGTCCCCGTCCAGCTGATCCATGATCGTGACGCACAGCGTCCGCCAGACGGCGGGCTGCTTGTTCGGTTGAAGCGCGACCTTATGTTTCAGCAGCTTTTCCCGCAGCTCCTCCGCGTCCATGGCAGCGGCCGCCGCCGGATCAAACACGTCCATCGTGTCCGGATCGTTAAACGTCCGGTGAGCGCTCTCCCAAAGCGCATACGAATTCCGCTGGTAATTCAGCGCCATCGGCAGCGTAAAATAATGATAGTTGGCCGCCGAAGATGGATCCAGAGGCGGGTGTTCGTCCTCGGGCATCTTCTCGCCGCCAAGCTTCCCCTGTTGATGAAGCAAAATTAATTCCGTTATATCCCGTAAAATATCGTCCCTGCTCCGCAGCATGCGTCCTTGGCTCCTCTCAAAACGGCGTCCCCTTTTTGCCCGTCAGCAGCGGCAGCAGCAAATACAACCCGTAAGCAAACGCCATCCAAATGACGAAGGCCAGCAGCTGTTCATCGGGCAACCCCGCAAAAAAGACGCCCTTGTTCCATATCACAAACGTGTCCAGGATTAAACCGACGGCGCTGCCCACCACGCCAAGCCTTACGGCCGCGTAGGGACTCGGATCGAGTCGGCGAAAAAGGACAAATACGACGTACAGCACGACGCCCGTCGCGACCTCCAGCAAAAGAAACGGCGGCAAAAAGTGTTGCCGGTACGGGCTGACCAGCACCAGCGGTCCGAAAAAGACGAAAAACAGCGTCGCCCCCAGCCAAACCAGCAGCGAAAACAGCAGCGTCAGCCCCATCTTTTCAGAAAACATGCCAAAAGCTCCTTTCCACACGGAATTGTCCAAAACTATTCGGGTTTTGCTTCCCGCAGCAAACGCTCAAAAAATCGGCCGAGTTCGGTAAACACTTTATTCCGGTCCAGCGCGGGAGAAACCAGGCTATGCACGGCCAAGCCGTCAAAGATGGCGTTAATGACGACGGCCCACACCTCGAACGACATGCCCATAAGACGATCATCCGCATCGTCTGTTCCGGATTCGGCTTCCTGACGGCCGCGGCGCGTAGTTTCGCCGTTCGGCGGATCCGTTTTCGGCCGGTCCCCGCTTCCGGAAGTTTCGCTTGAAGGCTGCGGATTTTCCGCGCCCGCAAGGTGCCGCAGCCGATCCGCAAGTACCCCGTTTTCGAACGAAATCAGGGCGCCCAGCTCCTTTCTCGTTTCTTCATGTTTCAGGCTGAACACGACAAGCGATAGAAACAAGCGGTGAAAAAAGGAATCGGGCCCTCCCCGTTCTTTTGCCGCTCCCAGCGCCTCCGACACGACAAACTCCTTGGTCTGCAAAGCAGAGAACTCATTCCATGAGCGTTCGCAAACATCTTTGACGACGTCCAGCATCAGCCGGTCTTTGGTCTGGAAATGGTAATACACCGTTCCTTGCGTGACGCCGATGCGTTCCGCCACCATTTTTAAGGTCAATTTCTCCAAGCCCTGTTCCACGATGCATTGTTTGGCCGCTTCGATCAGTTCCTGCTTGGAAACGACATTCGGTTTAGCCATGTATATGCTCTCCTTTTTCTATAGTTAGTCATTCGACTAACTTACTAACAATATATACCATTCGCCGAGAAAAAGTAAAGACGGATTTTAACCTAAGTTGACCGGAAGTCCAAACGGAACATGCCAAAAGGCTCGTAAACAGCTACAACAGCCGTTTGCGAGCCTTATTTCGATCGAAGCGGCCAACAGGACTCGAACTCCGAACCCCGATAGCAATCTTACAACAACTCAAAGGTAAAGTCCGGTATACCCGCCGCCACAGGTTCAAACGTTGGTTCAATATAGCCCAGTTCCAGCACAGAAACGATCCTCTCGTCTTTTTGAACACCCAAACGCCCCGCATAAGCTCCGTCGTAAATCCAGTCATTCATCGTCATCCGGACATGCAGGCCGCCCTCCCGCGCAAGCAGACGAAAATTTTGCATAAGGCAGCTGGCCGCCCCAAAATCTTCTTCCCTTTTATGAAGGTCAGGATCTTCTTTGATGACCAATACCAGATAGGCTGGAGCCTGATCCTGCAACCCGGACATGAGGCCTGCGCTGCCGGAACCTATGTATATGAACCGCCAAGGCTCCCGCATGCCGTCGTTCGGAGCCCATACGGCAACATTTAATAAGTCCAGCACATAACTTTCGGAAACGGGTTTATCGCTGTAACTTAGTGAATGGCCCCCCTTGGAACCGCTCTTGGCATCATTCAACAAGTCCCTCTCCTCCCGATAAAACGGTCCATTTCTTTTCCGCTCGCGTCCTTGCCCTGGCTTTCGGAATTTTGTCGAAGTATCCGAGGTGAAAAATGCCGACAAGCCTTTCTTCCGGGCTCATATTGAGCAGATGGAACAATTCTTTGCTTTGCATCATCGGTTCCGTATCCCACAGCGCTCCAAGCCGCCGCTGCCAGGCAAGAAGCTGAAAATTTTGCATGATCCCGCAAACTGCCGCATAATTCATGTCGCTTTCTCTCCTGTCCGGACCTGTGACAGCAATGACGGCGAGATGGCCCGGAATATCGGTCACCCTTTTCCGAACAAAATCCCTCACTTTCTCCGGAAGCCATTTGACCAGCCTGTTCTTTACCAAAGGCTCCAGCATGCAGGCAGCCAGACGTTCCCTGGAATCCGCCGTTCCCGCATACACGCAACGAAAAGCCGCGGCTTCCCCGGACGAATACAGCTGCCGCGCTTCGCAGAGCAATGTGAACACCAGCTCCTGGTCCACGGGGGATGAATGAAACCTGCGGATGCTTCTACGCTCCTGGATCGTCTTCCTGAAATCCATTTTATTTTACCCCCGGCTTTTGTTCGTACGAATCGCCCGTCAAGCTTCTCAATTCCCCTGCCCAACGAACAACGCCGTCTCTTATCGTGCCTGCCGGATCCGGGTCCGACACAGGCACCGCCCAGGCGATATGGCCATCCGGACGAATCAAAGCGGTGTGAACATCGTCCCAATGGGCCGCTTTCGCCGCCAACGAAGCTTCGATCACCTGAAGATGTCCATAACGATTCCACTCCTCGCTGTTGTTCACATCCGAAGACAGATGCAGCAAAAGAAACTTGCCTGACCGGAGCAGTTGATAAGAGCTGGCCAAATCCCCGTTTTTCAGCCGCAGAATCAATTCTGCCGAACGCTTTCCGTTTAAAACATGGTGCGGCGCCCGGTCATCGGACGGGTAGTGGACATTTAAAGCGGAAATTTGTTCCGCCATCTGATGGTTCACCTCCGGATGAAGAAGAAGTTTGGACATGATGCTCCGGAGTTCCATGACGCCGGGACTTGTGTCAATCAGCGTAAACTGCGCTTCCGTATTGCCCAGCATCGCCGTGCTCCAAGGAAAACGCTCGGCGTGATAGCTGTCGAGTAGCCACTCCGGCGCCCAGCCTTGAATCGCTCCGGCGAGTTTCCATCCCAGGTTCACCGCTTCTTGAAGGCCGATATTCATTCCCTGCCCTCCCGCGGGAAAATGAATATGCGCCGCATCTCCCGCGAGAAACAGTCGATTTTCCCGATAGCGGCTCGCTTGCCGCGTGGCATTCCCGAAACGCGACATCCACTTCGCTTCAGCCAGCCCAAAATCGCTTCCCGCTGTCCGAATAAGCGACGATCGTAATTCTTCCATCGTAACCGGCCCGTGTTTGGATACAGACGACCTTTCCGGATCCAGAATTAGTATTCGATAAGTCGTCGAATCGATCGGCAAGATCGATACGATTCCCTTTTCCGCCATGCGGGAGACAACGCTCATCGGAGGCAGGCCGGGAAGGTCGGCATCCGCCAAAATAGCCATGAACGTCGCGTCGTGGCCCTCGAACGGAATGCCCGCTTGTTTTCGGACCAAACTTTTGGCCCCGTCCGTGCCGACGACGTACGCGGATCTGAGCGTACCCTCCCCCTGAGGGCCCGACATGCGCACTGCAACGCCTTCCTCATCCTGATGCACGGATAAAGCTTCCGTTTCCCTCCGTATTTCTACGCCCAAGTTCAGAGCCCATTGTTCCAGCACTTCTTCCGTTTCGCTTTGCGGCAAAAAAAGGGTGTAATTAGAGGAAGAATCCAAAACCGAAAAGTCCAAGGGCGTATCCAACGAGGCAAAATGTCCCATAGGCAAACGGCGCCCTCTATCCAACAGTTTCGATTTCAAGCCGCGCATGTCCATGATTTCAAGCGTTCGCGGATGAACGGTAAGCGCGCGCGAAAACGGCGTGGTGCTTTTTAATCGTTCCAGAATGCAGACTTTGACGCCGGCTAAAGCCAACTCTCCTGCCAGCATCATGCCAACGGGTCCTCCGCCGATCAGTATCACATCATAATCCATAAAAATGACCTCTTTCCCCGAACCCGAACTCGGGAGATGAAAGCGACAAAAGATGGCCTCGTCAGGCCATGGATGGATCCATCGGCGCCTTCACCGCTGTCCTTAACGATAGAAGTCCGACAGATCTCCAAACAGCCGCTTTATAAAATCAAGTTCGGATTCGCTGTATTTATTCAAAAACTCGTACATCCTCTGCTGTTCCTTGTGATGAAGTTCATCATGAAGAGCAAAAAGTTTTTTCCCGGCCGTCGTTAGCCGGAAATACACTTCTTTTTTGTTGTCGTTGAGCTGTGTCTTGCGTACCCAGCCTGCGTTCAATAACTTATTGGTAATTTTTGAGGTGTTCCCTTTGCTTAGGTTCATCTTTTCGGCGATCGAAGTGACATTAATCGGCTCCTGCTCCCCAATGCATGCAATGGTGTGCAGATCCGTCATGTTTAGGGTGGATTCCACTTCGATTATTTTCCGAAGTTCTTCAAGAATAACGACGGTTTCCCGGTTCTCATATTGTTCCTTTTGCTCAAGGAATCGAATGAAATTGTCATGGATCGCGATTTTGACCATCTGGTTCGTATTCATGATTCGGCAAGCTCCTCGACTCATTTTTTTCTCATTATATCCAAAATTAGTTTCATTGGAAACAATATGAGCAAAACGAAAGGATTTTAGCCTTGAATGAAACGGTTAATTCAGTTTTTCAGGCCATTTATAACCTCCTTAAACTTTCATTTTAGTTTCTCAAGAATAAATATTAATAGCGAAAATTACAGAGTTCTCAGTTATTTCATCGAAATATTTATTCGCATGAAACAATTTTATTTTAAGTTTTGTTTTTTTCCTTGTCAACTCGTGCTTGGGATGCGAAATGGCTAGACCGAATGCCGGCGGCTAATAAAACTACTGTTGTTCAAGTTGCCGATATATGGCGTGTGATATCCGCTAGCCGCTTCCGAGCGCCGGCCATCGAATCATACACGGTTTATCGGGTCAGCGAAAAAAGGCTCGCAAACTGCTAAAATAGCAATCTGCAAGCCTGTTCCGGCGGGTCGCCCGTAAACCATGCAAAACACTTCCGTAAATGCGGCTTTTTGTCAGCCCTTCAGGACTGCTCTCAAGCCGGCGGCGGTTTGCGGCAGCTCTTTTTTCATCGATTGACGCATAAAAAATTCGGCTACCTTCGGAACGTTGCCAACTTGAATGATGAAATGAACGCGGCAGGATTTTTCCGAGACTGGTAGGCAGTAGACAGGCATTCCCCCACGTCCGCTCCTCCAAAAGCAGCATAGCCCATTGTACGAAGCAATTCGAACGAAAACGTCTGATCATTGAAAATAAGTTTCACAGTATCCACTCTCCAATATTATGTTATTTTTAACCTTACAATTTCTTTATGTCAATATCATTTTATGTTATAGTTAACCTAAGGATCTGAATGACAGTATGTACGTGAATTTGAGAGAGGAGAACTTCATGAATAATATCCAATACACATTATTAGGATTGTTGGCACGCGAACCCTTGAGCGGTTATGAAATGAAGCAACAAATCAACAACCGAATTGCCCATTTCTACAAAATTAACAACAATCAGCTTTACCCTTCTTTGTCTAAACTAGAGGATGCTGGTTTCATAGAATTGCAAGCCATTGAACAAGATTCTTATCGTCCGCCTCGAAAGATATACAGAATCACGACTAGCGGCATTGATGCTTTAAAAGCTTGGGTGCTGGAGCTTCCGGAGATTGGTGATCATGATACTTTTCTGTTGAAGCAGTACAGTGCTTGGTTGGTAAGACCTGATGCACTGATTGGGCTTTTAGAGAAGAATAAAGAACAACATGAACGCACGCTGGAGGATTATAAGGAGAAAATATCATCTTTCCAAGAAAAGGACCCTGACGTCAGCGATCCCTTGTTCTCTACAATTTCCGTTATTGAAATGGGGATAGCCATCGAAGAAGCAAGTATCATCTGGTGCAATAGGATGCTTGATGTATTAAGACGTACACTTGCCAATAGAAAAGAGACCTAGAGTCGGGGGCTGCGGCAAATTTGCTCCGGCTCCATAGCCAAATCGGCGTGTGGACGTCGATCTGACAAAGCCTGCTCACTTTCAGCAGTTCTTCCCATCGGAAGCCACAAGCTCCCGGAAAAATTTAATGAATATGAAAGTCATGTACTCCCTTTGCTTCATGAGCACGGTGCGAAATTAGAAAGAAGGCTCCAAAGCCCTGATCGTCTCAACGAGGTTCATATCATCTGGTTTCCGTCATCGCAGTCTTTTGAGAATTATCGGGAAGATCCCAGACGCAGCCAATATGCATATCTCCATGTTGAATCAGGCGCTTCCATTGAGTTAAGGATGATGAAAGATCTCATCGGTTTTAATAATTAAAAATCCCCCTGAAGGGGGATAGAGGGGTTCATATATATTGGATTGGATCTTCGCAGCTCCGACTGCTCATCACTTAATCGTTTTGTTTCCGTAGGAAGTGTCAGACTGTCCCAGCCTAGAATTTTACAGGCAGGCTTACGAGAGAACGCAGCGTAGTTAAGTGATAATTCAGCTGTTCCGGCTCGATAGCCAGATGCAAATCAGGCAGTCGTCCCAGCAGCGTCGCGAATGCGATCTGTGCTTCCAGGCGTGCCAGCGGGGCTCCCAAGCAAAGGTGGATCCCTTTACCAAACGCAAGGTGCTCGTTCTCTTCCCGCGTAATATCCAAAGCCTCGGGATTGGCAAATTTATTCGGGTCCAGATTGGCACCGCCCAAAGAAATGACAATCATATCACCCTTGCGAATCTCTTGGCCGTGCATGGTGATATCCTCACCCGCAACCCGGCTTGTAATGATAACCGGTCCCACATAACGCAGCAGCTCCTCGACAGCGGTTGGAATGATGGATGGATCACTCTGGAGCAAGCGCAATTGATCGGGATGATTCAGCAGTGCAAGCACGCCATTACCAATCAGGTTCACCGTGGTTTCATGACCGGCGGTTATGAGCAGCCAAATGGTTGAAAGAAGTTCATTCTCGTTTAACTTGTCCCCCTCATCATAGGCTTCTACCAATTTGCTCGTTACATCGTTGCCCGGATGCTTCCGCTTATCAGCCAGCATGGATTTGATATAGCGGGTAAACTCTTCAAATGTTGCGGCAACTTCTGCTTCCCGACCAGGCATCAAAGCCGCATTCCCGAGCGTGTGCGTCCATTCACGAAAAAGGTTCCGGTCAGCGGTTGGAATCCCGAGCATTTCCGAAATGACAATAATGGGCAGTGGATAGGCAAAATCCGCAATGAGGTCCATTTCTCCCTTTTCCATCACAGCATCCAACAGCTCATCGGCAATTTGCTGAATACGGGGACGCAGTTCCTCAACCATACGCGGGGTAAAGGCTTTGGAAGCCAATCTCCGCAAGCGGGTATGATCGGGAGGATCGACCGTAAGCATGTTGGGCATATTGTTCAGCCATTCAATGATTTGGCTTACGGAATCGTTCGATTCGAAAGATTTCTGTTCATTTTGCTGTGGCGCGAGACTGCGCATATTTTTAAGGAAACGGGGATCTTTCAGGATCTGAACGACATCGTCATGCCGAAATGCGACCCAAGCCTTCCCCATGCCGAAAAAATCATCAATGGGATATATAGGCTCTTGCTGTCCAGAGAGTCGCTTGTAGAACGAAATGAAATCGCGCATGGTTTCCGGTGAAGCAAAATCTGAACCTCTGATCTCCTCCATTGTACCGCCCCTTTCATTCTCATTGAAAGTAGTATAGGCAATTACTCAATTCCATGCCGTAACATGCTGCAAAACGTATTCATCTGATCGAAAAAGTCGCGTACATACTCCTCATCCACGTCGTCGATATCGATAACATCGGATAGAAATTTTTTCTCGAAATGTTCAAGCATAACCATAATCAGTTCGAATGCCTGCTTGCGGTCCACGCCTCTCCGGAGAGGAACCTTAGCGAATAATTTCTCCCAAACCTGATTCTTAGAAGCGATCACTTGACCATACTTTTCTTCAATCTCCTCCTTCAACTCATCCGGTGCCGAATAAAATGCTTCGTATACCAAGTGATAGGCATCGGGAAACTTTCGGAAATAGTCGAACTTAAAGCGGCTAAATTGATCCAAGGCTGCAAAAAAATCGTCATGCTCCAGCACGGCTTCCAGCCGAAGCCCCGCTTGAATCTTGTCAAAACAGTGTTCCAACAAGCTGAAATACAGTTTTTTTTTGCTGCTGAAGTGGTGAAAGATCAAAGCCTTGGAAATACCCGCTGCTTCCGCCAGCATCCCGGTCGATGTGTTTGTATACCCGTGACGGGCAAATACGGACAAGCAGTCTTCCAGTACCTTGTCTCTTTCATAAAGCTGCACAGGCAATATCTCTTCATCTCCGTTTCTATTACTGACCGATCGGTTAGTAAAAATATAACTTTTGCTGACCTATTAGTCAACATATTTTATTCGCGACGAACAGATGCTTTTTTTCCTGATGCATACAAGCCTCCTCAAGGCTCCACCGCCTTTAGGGGGTTCGTTCTATTCATGTACAGCAGCCGGATCACTCGACCTCATAAATTCAAAGGAAGGAAAGTAAAAATATCTAAACTTTAAATCAAAGGATCGTTAGACTAAAAGCGCTTCCATCACTAAACTAATAATTGAAAACAGAGAAGGAGGCACTCGTATGAAGCTGGCTTTAATCGGCGGCGCGGGAGTCCGGACGTGCGACTGTTCGTGCGAGCAAAATCCCAGTCAAGAGACCGCTCATCACACTCCCGATCGCTTTGCCTCGTTCATTGGGAGCAGCAATCTCAGCCGCGAGCGGTATTATGATTTGAGGTGTTACGGTAGTGATACCCACTGCAAGGCTTGCTGCATAAAGCCAAATCAGTGTTTGCGCCGTCGCCAGGAAAATCAACGCCAAAAAGGCCGCGAGCAAAAGCACCGTGATCAACTTCCTTTTTTCATAGATATCCCCCAGGGGGATAAATAAAAACATACCTATGGCAAAACCAACCTGAGTAAGCATGGAAATGATCCCAGAATGCTGATCATCCACACCGAATGTTCGCCCCATATCAGCTAGCAAGGGCTGATTGTAGTACAAATTTGCAATCGCAAGCCCGCATGACACCGACATTAAGAGGAGAAGCGCGGGAGATAACTGCTTCGAATTTCCTAAATGTAGAATAAAACTCATCTCCTTCTTCGGGTAAAAAGGTATCAACAAAAAACCCTTTCGTCCAAGTTGACGGCATACTGCCATGACAAAGGGACGAAAGGGGTTCATTTTCGCGGTACCACCCTGATTTGCCAGAAATCTCGCGATTCCGGCCTCACAAAGTAAAGTTTTCTTACTTTCAGCACGATAACGGGTGCACCTGTTTGAGATTACTGCCGAAACGCTCTTCATTCGGTTTCGGCTAACAGTTCTGAGACGACTACGTACAAGAGGTTAAGGCAAAGGTTGCAGCATTCCCTCTGCTCTCTGGACATAAGTGCTCTTCTACTTTCTTCTCTTCATTACTTTTCCCAATATGTTAAAAACATTTTATCACGACTTTTCCATTTGTCAATTTTCGGAATATACTCACGATATGATCAAAACGTATGAGAACGGCCGCGTGCTCGCCGGGCATAACCGGATGAATGCAGCAAGGCTCATCGGCCTAGTGCATTGTTCGCGGGGTCGCAATTGAAGTTGTTATTGCCGCTCGGATAATTACAGAGCAGCTGCGTCAATTGGTGATGCTCGGAAAGCTGCTAAATCCGCCTTCCGGCCAAAGATCCCCCAATTTTCCTCGGGAACTTCGTGAATGATGATATAGACTGGGATGAGATCAGAGGTGCAGAGCAGCCGTCCGAAAATTGTGGTAGCTCCTTCGATCAGCCTCATTTTGGCGTCGCTGTCTAAACCGCCCTCAATGACGAAGATCTGCACGCTGACAACATTCGTTGTCGCTTCTGCTTCTCCCATAAAGACGGTATCCTGATCGTAAAGATTAAAATAGGTCCAAACCGTACTTTTGACGAAGGGTGACTTTGGCAAGGTTTCGCATTCAAGCGCAAAATCTGTAAGTTCTCCGACAATTGATCGCCGTGCCTTCACATCGAACACAGCTTCAGGTGCGTGAACTATAATCATTGGCATTGTATTTTCCTTTCCTTAGACATATTATGAGGCCGCCGCATCTCCACGCAGTGGCCTCTGACAACTAGAAGGAAGGTACTTTTGCGGCCATTACTAGCGATCAGATGTTCTGACCACCCGAGACCTCGATTCTCTGCCCATTAACCCAGCGATTGTCGGAACCGAGTAAGCTGGCGACAGCGGGACCAATGTCGTCGGGTAGGCCGACTCGACCAAGAACAGTCATCGCGGCAAACGTGTCATTGTAAGCAGGTACGTCGCGTACAGAACCTCCAAGAAAATCGGTTTCGATTGCTCCGGGTGCAATGGTATTAGCGGTGATACCACGGTGACCGAGTTCTTTGGCCATATAGATGGTTAGAATCTCGACCGCCCCCTTTGCGGCAGAATAGGCGGAGAATCCGGGAAAAGAGACGCGAGTGAGACCCGTTGAGAAGTTCACAATACGACCACCATCTGCAAGAAGTGGCAGAAGGGCCTGTGTCAAGAAAAATACGCCTTTGACATGCACATTGAACAGGCTGTCGAACTGAGCTTCAGTAGTTTCGACATAATCGGCCATTTCTCCGTGGCCGGCATTGTTCACCAGATGATTGAAGGTCTCGCTCCCCCAAGTAGACTGCAGGGTCGAACGGACCGTCTCAGCAAAGGCCGCAAAGCTGGAAATGTTTTCAACATCGAGTTGTAGAGCGACCGCTTTACGCCCCAGCGCTTCGATCTCCGCTACGACAGATTTTGCTTCTTCTGCTTTGCTGCGATAGGTCAAGATGACATCGCCGCCATGACGCGCAATACTGATGGCTGTATTGCGACCAAGTCCGCGGCTTCCGCCAGTGACGATTGAGATATTGTTCATTGTAACTTCATCCTCTCAGAGATCATTATAATTTACATTGATATCATAAAAGATAAAGTTCACTTGAAGTCAAGGTTATTTTGATTATAATAATAAGTGCCTAATTAAACAGATAAATTCACTGATTTCATTATATTTCTCTATTTTTCATAGCTTAAATTTGGAAGAATCAATTTATGTTGCCAAGTATTCATTTAAAGTACACTTTAACAGATGGCGGTGAAGATTTAGTTATGTTGACTATAAAAGAAGTTACTGAAATGACAGGAATAGCGGCTCCCACACTTCGATATTACGAAAAGGAGGGGCTGCTTCCACATGTGAAGAGAAATGAAAATGGGAAGCGGTTATATGACGAAGAAGATTTAAGCTGGATACACTTTGTTACTGCGCTTCGAGCAACAGGAATGCCGATTGCTCAAATTCAGAAGTATGTATACTTGTATAAAGAAGGGGACTCGACGATTGCGGAACGAAAAATGATGATGCTTCATCATAAAAAAGAAATTGAGAAAAGCATAAGAGAATTATATTTTAACTTGGATAAAATAAACTATAAACTTGCTCTATATGATGTATTAGAATCCCAGATTGAACGGACTAGCATTAAAATTTGACTTATATCGCAATTTCGGAAGGAATGCGCGCTGCGGGTGTCATCGAGATTTATGGCAAAAAGCAACCATCTCGGTGAATGGCTGCTTTTTACTTGGTATGTGGTTGACCTTTACTTACGGCTGCTTATAGAGTTCCTATTTAAACCATTTGCATGCACAATGCCGTTCAAGATCACTTCAATTCCCCAATAGAACCGTTCCTTCGAAACGATGTCCCCTGAGAACAACTCCTCCTTCATACTGTGAATGAGAGGGAAGTGAACTGGATCCGTAGCCTGGTAGGAATGCTGGATGGCCGCCATATGTTCTTCTCCGTGCTTGGATCTAGCCGCCTGCTCGAAGGCGACGGAGGAAACGTAAAGCAATAACAGATCCATACCCCATGCCGCGGAGGTGGACGTGATCCCGCCTTTCTGCAAGACCGCAAGCAAGTATTCGTTCAACCGGAATGCATGGGTTCCAATCGGAATCGCCTGAAGCGATAGCTCGGCAAGGCCGGGCTGCTCCATCAGTAGCATTACATACGCATCCAGCGCCCGGAACAGCTGTTCCTTCCAATCACCATCCGTAAGTTCCGGCAGGATGAGCTGGCCAAGACCATAATCCAGCACATAAGAGCTCAGCTCCTGTAAATTTTTCACGTATACATAGAGCGACGATGGCCCGGTATCCAGCGCTTTGGCTACCCTCCTCATGCTCATGCCAGAGGTGCCTTCCTCTTTCAGCAGTTCATAGGCAGTCTTCACAATTATCTCATGACTTAGCGGTTCTTTGGCCGGACGAGCCCGACGACTGATAATTTCTCGATTTGGTTTCATCATACTTTCCTTATATCATGCCGGAAGCAAATAGTAAATCCTCTGTTAGATTTACTTATGCCTACATTGTTTTTAGCGGCATATAAATTTTACCCACTTCTCTCTGATTAAATTCAAGGGCTGTCAGATCTCTGTAAGATAAAAGTTGGTCTAGTATTGGTCAATTGAACCTGTCTACAAATGATATAATGTCTTTGTTGGTGGTAAATTTATGTCAGTACTAGTGTTACTCGTTATTTCACCGGGCCAGTTGCAGCAATTTGTGCGATTTCTTCATTCAATGTTTCAGATTCGTACAACCCGCCGTGGTAGCAGATCACACGTTTAATATCATAAGCAGCGAACTTCGCTATTGATTGATACGCTTTGTCTAAATCAGGCGTCTGCATCGGGTTTGGACCTTGAAATTTAGATCCGCGAATGACCAGTGCATCGCCAGCAATTAATGTTTTTGAATCAGGATGGTATAAGCTTATGTGACCCTCTGTATGACCTGGCGTATGAATAGTAATGAGGCCGTCAGCAATATTTAGTTCTTCGCCACCTTCTAATGTGCGTTCTATAAACGGTGTTGTCGGAGCTACGTAACCCTCACTAAATTGGGCATCTAATGGTGAAGGTAATCCTTTAACAAGAGGTCGATCACCTTCAATATATGGACGCTCTAACTCATGTGCAAATACTTCAATGTTTGGATTAACTTCAAGCAGTTTGGCCAGACTTCCAACATGATCGATATCTTGGTGTGTCAAAATGATCGCTGTTAATTGGCCGATGGATAAATCACATTTTTCTAATTCCGCAGCGATCATTTTTGCGCTATCTGGCATACCTGTGTCTACAAGTATTACAGCATTTTCACTTGTAATCAGGGTAGGATTAAGCGGCCATTTCCCCCCTGGAAAAGCCGGCACATCGATGTTTAAAGTGATTGGTTCAATAATCACTTTTGTCATATTAAATTTAGCCTCCATGTGTGTATTTATTAAAATTAAATACGATCAAGAATTTTGTAATTCGTTGTCAGATGATTTCATTATTTCACTTGTCAAGGCAAGATTAAGCTTCGTTATACTGCTCGTGGTATGAATTCATCAATTCAGTAAGATTCGGCGCTGCATCATCTGAAAAGCACAGGGTGAGATTATCATTGGACTCTCGAGCTTTTTCCGAAGCGTATTCGTACATTTTCTCCTCGTATTCCTCAATTGCCTTAGCTTGATCATCATGCCGAATAATCGCAAGAGCTAGTTCCATTGCGTCCTGCATCGCCAAATTGACTCCTTCGCCGGCGAAAGGTGACATGACATGAGCCGCGTCACCGATAAGAGTAACGCCGGGATTTCTGTTCCACTTAAACCCGATCGGTAACATGTAGATCCGTCTTGGAAGAACAACTTCTGCCGCATAGCGGATATAATTCTTTAGCGATTCATCCCAATCTTGGAAGAGCTCTAGCAGTTTTGCTTTCGCATCCTGCGGATTTTCAGACCCAATACCGATTGTATCGAGCCATTCCCGATCAACCTTCAGACTCGCATACACTTTAATGCGCCCGTCGCCATTCAACTGCCCCAAAATGCCTTTGTGATCGTCCAATGCAAACACTTTACCACGACGGTTAAATGCTGCTAAATCAGGATGACGATTAGCAGCGTCCACTACATTTAGCTCGAACATGGTTAGTCCCGAATAACTGACATCCGTATCCGAAAGCAGTGGACGAACACGGGAGAAGGCGCCGTCCGCTCCAACTACGAGATGCGCGGTATCTACGAAGCCGTTCTCGAAATGAAGCTCGGTCATGCCATTGGCGAGTGAAACGGCCTTGTTCAGTTTATATCCGTACCGGATGATCGCTGAGTCTAACTTGCTTAAAAGTAATTCGCAAAGCACGCCACGATCGATCTCTGGCCGGCCTCCTGGAGCATCCTCATCGGCCACTTCATCAATGAAGCATTTTCCAGTCTTATCGAATAACCGAAAGTCCTCGCCTTCGTATCGTGCCACTTTTTGAAAAGCCTCATAAAGTCCTGCTTCCTTTAGCGCTTGCTGCCCGGAGTCCTCATGTATGTCAAGAGAACCCCCGCGCTCGTGGCTCTTGTCTGCCATCTCACGTTCATAAATAACCGTTGGAATGCCATGTTGTTGAAGAATAAGTGCAAGTGTGAGTCCACCTGGGCCGCCTCCGATAATGGCGATATGCTTTTGATTTTTCGTAGTAGTTGTCATTTTAATCTCTCCTTAGCTTAATTATGGGATTTTATACGAACAACGTTCTTAAGGAACACCGTTCGTTTAAGGCAGTAGATGGGCTTTTACGTTAGTGAAAGCTACTTCGATTGAGGTGACTGGGATCGCGCAGTTGTAGTATCGGTACGTTTTGCGAAAAATAAACTGAGCACAAGTGCAGCCACTGCAAATCCAAACGTAATCCAGAACGTAGAACCAAAAGCATGCCCTAACTGATCGAGTGTATGATCGACTGGAAGTTTTCTAATCTGTCCAGAAAGAAAAGCCATCGTAATCGTTACACCGAAAGATGACATAATTTGCTGGGCAGAAGTCGTTATCGGTGTCACGCGGCTGACTAATTCCTTCGGAGCCGACTTGAGCACATGGGTATTGATCTGCATCAACGTTAAGCCCTGGCCAAGCCCTGCGAAGGCAAAGCTGCACATGATGTACAACGGACTGGTATGGGCAGTAATTTGTGTCAAGGCAAGTAACGATCCGGATAAGGACAGAATACCAATCAAGGCAACCGGGCGAACTCCGAAACGGTCAAACAACTTACCACCGACGTTGATCCCGATCGTCGACAGGATTGCCTGCGGGATGACATACAGCCCCGCCTCAAGCGGCGAAAGTCCCTTTGCCTGCTGCAAAAACAGCGGGAATAATAGAATGCTACCGAACAATGCGATCTGATTGAGCCAAGCAACGATAATCCCATGAACGAATGCAGGAGAGCGGAACACCCTAAGCTCCAGAAGCGGATATTTTTGCCGCAGTTCATGCCAGATAAATATAGCCAGCAGGAGAATTCCGCATACAAGCGAAACAAGCGTCCATATATCAGACCATCCCTTCTCACCTCCTTGATGAACTGCGAACACAAGCGATGCAAAGGAAACCGGAGCCAAGAGTGCGCCCACTACATCTAGCTTACTGTTATGCCGCGGCTTCGCTGTAGGCAGATACCTCCAAGCCATCAAGAGCGCGATTAGACCAACAGGCACATTGATGAGAAATATCCAATGCCAATTCATATACTCAATGAGCCAGCCCGACAGAATGGGACCAAGAATCGGAGCGAGCAGCATCGGAATGCCGAGAATACCCATTACTGAACCTCGCTTGTCAGGAGGAGAAATGGAGAAGGTTGTTGCAATCCCGATTGGAGCAACCATGCCACCTCCGAGTCCTTGGATGATTCGGAATAGGATCAGTTGCTCAGGCGTCTGAGCCAGCGCACATAACACAGAAGCGACAACGAACAGCACGATGCTCGTCATAAACATCCGTTTCGGTGAGAAACGGTCCGAGAACCAACCTGCGAGCGGAATGACGGCCGACAATGACAACGTGTAGGCAGTAATTACCCATTGAATGGTGCTAAGATTCGTATGAAAGGCGCTTACCAATTTCGGAACTGCGACATTCATAATTGTGCTATCCAAGATGACAAGAAACATCCCAGAAGCCACAGCAAGCAACACCGGCAATATTTGTTTCAATGAAAATGCGGCTTGCGTACTCCCTGAATTATTTGTTGACTGCATGTTTCACGCTTCTTTCTGTTTAATTTAGAAGAACCATTTAATGAACTACAATAGGAACATCTCAGTTATACCATCACGAACACCGTTCGTCAAGTACACTGTTCGTTAAAATTGCAGACAGTTTCGACACATACTGCTGCGGCAATTCATTTATTTCTCCTTTTCGTGCCCTTCGCTCCGCGTAACTGTGGTAACATACTTATGTTTACCATGTAATAATGCCATTCGTACCATCTACTTTAATCCGCTCTCCACTTTCAATGTATTTGTGACATTCTCAATGGCGACGACAGCTGGAATACTATATTCTCTTGCTACAATCGCCGCATGGGAGGTTGCGCTCCCAATTTTCGTAACAGGGCACCGGCAATCTTAAATAAAGGTGTCCAGATCAGCGCGCTATAAGTGGAAACGAGAATATCCCCCTTTCTCAGCTTCTTGAACTCCGAAGGATTCATCACGATACAGACTTTGCCCTCGTACACACTGCAAATCTGCTTCGAATATCATCGTGCTCTCCTCAGTTTTCTATACAAACAAATAATAAAAACACGACCCCATAGGCCGTGCTTGGCAGGTTAGTAAACCGGCGGTCATCACTTAAGCAGTGAGAAGATCTGCGGGCTTTGCGTGCACTGCCTTTCGACAGCTTTGCCGTTTACTTAAGGATATTACATAACAAAAAGGTTCCTGTTCTGCCAGAAAAAGCAGATCAGAAACCTATCATTGATAAAGTGATGCGGTCGAGAGGACTCGAACCTCCACGGGGGTCTTCCACCACCACTGGCGCTTCTGGAAGTGTTGTTACAGACAAGATTTTCACTGCTCCGGATCCACTGCGGTTCACAGCCTTTATCCCAAGCTTATAGGTGGTGCCTGCGGTTAAGCTGGTTATTGTATATTCCGTAGAACCTGTTGGAAGTTGTTCCGTTTCTTCTCCATTAACGAGGAAGACATATCCTTCCTCTCCGGGTACCGACGACCAATGGGCTGTTATTTCGGTGGTGGTTACTTCTGCTACGTCAAAAGAGTCAGGCTCACTCGGCAGCGTCCAAATATCATGAAGCTCCGAATATTCCCCTTCTCCCGTATCGTTTTCTGCAGCTACGCGGTAGTTATAAGGCGATCCAAGATTCCAATCCGGCATCCTGGTAATGAGTATCATCTCCGGAATATATATTTTCAAGCTCTCGATCAAGCAAGTAACCAATCGCTGTTTCGACTCGATTCCATGCTAGATCGATAGTTCTCTCCCCAATTTGCAGATGGGTAAATACACCCGGCTGGTCCGGTAGAGTTAAAAATCCGGTGTGAACCGTTTTTCCTTCTCCGTTCTCATTAATTGCCGAAGTAACAATATCGTAAACACTAGCCATGCAAACAACCTAACATGAAAACTGAAAACACCGCGCAAAGAAGCTCTTCACCGGCAACACCATCCATTGGGAGTTCTCCTTTTGTGAGTGTGATGGATAACATGTGCCACACTTTCACATTAGGAGAATTTTTTTTGGCTTGGGAAGACCCAATTCTGGATAAAGTTTAAACTTTTTCGTGCGCCCTTTAGTTCCTGACGCTTTATATTAGGTTTTACGCATGGCTAGTGTATCGTAAAGCGTGCCCGGCCCTAGCGAGGTAACTGGTGAGAAGGTGTCATTGACAACTGAATTAAAGACCTCTTGCTGCGTTGTATTATTTTGGGCCACGATCCGGTAAGATGTCGCTGACTCAACCGGAGAAATGGTGACTCGTACGGTATTGCTCCATTCTGACTCCCCAACATGGTTAACGGCCTGCACCTGGTACTCGAATCTCTGACCGCCGGCAAGCGTGGTGTCGATGTATGTGCTGTCTGGATATTGAATATCAAACACTTGCCCATTGGTGAGATTTTTTAACCTGTAGTAATACCCATCGGTCAAAGCGGATCCACTAGGTAGTGTCCACTCAAGCTTTGCAGTTGTCTCATCCGCAGAGACAACACTCAGAACTGGAGCCACTGGCTTTTGTTGAGTCTTTTTATTTCTCAATCCTCGTATTTCTTCATAATAGGAATGCTGCCCTCTTTAGGTAAATGAAAGAGCTGACGAATTATAATTAGATATGTGTCAAATCGGTAATCGGATCAAGTTCTTGTCCATTGCGGTAATCGGTACAAGTTCTTGTCCTCGGCTCGGAAGAGGATTCCTCGGCAAATCCGTTCGCCTTATAGTTGAACCGTTTCCGGTACCCGCATTTCCGGCAAAGCTCTTCCACCGCCTCACGGCGCGAAAAGCCTTCAACGATATTCACGGCCCGTTCGCTTTCAATGATTTCCTTAAACGGCTGCCGATGAATATTGCCCAAATTAATGACGCCTTCCCCGTCCAGGCAGCACGGGATGACAGTACCATCCGCCAGCACCCCGGCCTGGCTGCGCATACCATGGCAGAAACCCGGACTAAAGTCCTCTTCCGCATTCAAGTCGGGCCATTCGAATTCATGGTCCATATTGATGTATATCCGGTCCGCAATTTTAATGCCTTTTCCGGGCTCGACCTTTTCTTCGATTTTATAATCCAGACCAAATTCCTTCTCGATATAGGCCAACATTTCGCGGTTGCGGCTCTGCTCCAGGTTCGTCGCATTATCCATGTCGAGATTCCACAGCCGGAGCGATACAATCAGATTCGACTGCTGGACCGCTTCCTTGACGAAGTTCAATACCTTGGCGATATATTCATCCTTGTTCTTGGAGCTGATATGCCCGTCAAAGCTGTGCAGTGAGAAATTCATCTGCCGCAGCGCAGGTTTGTTCATCAGTTTGTGTCCCGCTTTATGCAGAAGCGTTCCGTTGGACGTTATGTTTACTTTAAATCCCTTCTCATGGGCGATATCCAGAAGCTGATCGATATGGGGGTGAAGCAGCGGTTCCCCTTTGACATGAAAATAAATGTACTCCGCATACGGCTTGATTTCATCCAGCGTATGGGTAAATTGTTCAATTGTAATATAATGGGTCGCCCTGTGAGTCGGTGGACAAAAGGTACAGGCCAGATTGCAGCGGCTCGTCAGCTCGACATAAAATTTCTTGAATTTCTTCATAAGCGAATACTCCAGTCTGTTCCTATTTAATCTGTAGCGTCTCACAAAATATTATATTAGAACCCCGCCTCTGGCAACCATAACCGGATCTCTGGCGCTCTTGGCCTGCGAAAAATAACCGAATGTGACATTTCTTGGATTGTTCGATACATATGATCTACTTAGGCGCGATAAAAAACACGAACAGTGCACGTCATTACGCTTCTTTCGGCAAATCGAATGCTCTATTATTTTTTTGATCGCGCTTAGGCTCAAAAAAGGAGCGTGAGGCGAAAGTGATACTAATCGGCGGTCAGGAAGCCGTGGTGGAGACGAGAACGTGGCCTGCTTTATGGCAAAAGGTTTTTATCTCCAAGAAAAGCAGTCCCACCGAATATCGGTATGTTTCTTTGACTCATTTGCAGTTTGAGCTGAAGTTAAGAACGGCGATCGTGGAGGCTGCCAAAGCGCTTCGGCGAAGCGGCGTTCAGTTCGAGGACTTCGAGCATTCCCATTGCAATCCGCAATTTTGGAATTTGAACAGGCAAGGCGGCTTTGAATTAAGGGAAAATATCACCCCCGCCGATGGAATACGGGATATCTTCGTTAATGGTCCCATGTACGGATTCGAATGCGCTACGGCGATCGTGATCGTTCTTTATAAAGGCGTGCTCGAGTGCATCAACGAACAGGATTTCAACAGGCTGTTTGCAGGTTTGCTCCTGTATGACTGGCATTATGACAGCGATCTGCGTCTGATCGAAAAACAAGGCGCATCCCAGGCCTTCCCGGGCGACGTTCTCTATTTTAAAAATCCGGAAGTTAATCCTGCGCAGATAGAGTGGCAGGGGGAAAATACGATCAAAATCGAAGAGGATCTGTATTACGGACATGGCATCGGGATCGTGTCTGCCCGCGGCATCATCGACAATCTGAACAGGCATCGCGTGCCGGGAAGCACGGTGTCCGCCTATCTGACCGACCAAGTGATCTATCCGGATTTCCTTTATTTATCCCGGTTTGAAGCCGGCAATGCCGGAGTGCACCCGGATACGGCCCAGGAAGACTTTATGCATGAGAGCGGTATGGTTTTCCGGATCGGACGGCGACGTTATCTGCTCGCTTGATGGTTTCAGTCGGCAAAATAACCCCGCAAAGAGTATCGGAAAGAAGTCCGACGCCTCTCGCAGAGGGGCGCTTTTGCGAAGCAAAAGTACGGAGTGACGCGTAACCTTTGAAGCCTATTCCGATTACTTTGCGGGGACCCCGGAGGTTTATACTTTCTGATATATCGAGCTAGCTGGCGCATGTTGCGGCAGCTTTTTTCCTGTCTTTTACTCTAAAACATCGAATTATGTCAAAAGAATCATCATTTTGTAAACGTTTTATAGACCATTGAATCGGGTCGGTGCTATAATATGGTATAATTAGTACAAATTAAGGAGGCCTATTTTCCTATGTCGTGGTTGAAAAATCTTCCGTTGTCTCAAAGGATCATTGCCGGGTGCTATTTGGTCGCGGCGCTTTTCGCCCTGCCGGCACTGGTCATCTTCATCCTGATCGGCAAAATCATCATCGGAATCTGTTTCGTGGTCGTACTGGCTTCGCTTACGTATCCTCTTGCACGCTATGTGGAGAGAACGCTTACTTCCTCTTTTGATAGCATAGCCAATGTGACGGCAGGCATTGCCAAGGGCGACTTCACCAATCGCGTGGATGAATCCGGGTCGATGGGAGATGTCAGCCGTTCGTTCAACAGCATGATCGACAAGCTCAAGAAGATTTTGAATGACGTATCGAGCATAACGCGCAAGGTTATAGAATCCAGTCGCGGCATTGCCGATAAAAATTCGGAGCTGAAAATGGTGATGACATCCGTTGCGGCGGCTTCGAATGAGCTGGCGATCGGCGCAGGCGAAATCTCGGCAGACGTGGCGGGCATGACCGAGTCCATTCAGGACATTGAATTGAAGGTCGGAAATTATGCCCATTCCACCAAGGAAATGAAGAAACAGTCGGATCTGACGCTCAGCTTCGTCGAAAAAGGACGCCAATCGGTAGAAAAACAAGCTGATGGCATGCGCAAAAACGTGGAAGCAACCGAAAATGTCGCCAGAACCATCGACGCGCTTTCCAAAAATGCCTACGGCATCAATAAAATCACCAAAACAATCTCCGAACTGGCGGAGCAAACTAACCTGCTTTCTCTCAACGCTTCCATCGAAGCCGCAAGAGCCGGAGAGCATGGCCTGGGTTTTGCCGTCGTAGCGCAAGAAGTGCGTAAACTTGCCGAGGAATCCACGGCTTCGACCAAGGAAGTATTCGGGCTTGTCAAAAGCATTGAGCAAGGTATCAATCAGGCTATAGAAAATATCCAGGTCAATGAAGAAGTCGTACGTCTGCAAAATGAAATGATCCGCGAAGCCGAGCAGATTTTCACGAATATCGTGGAGAGCGTTCAATACATAGACGAGCAGATCAACGCGTTCTCAAGAGAAAGCGATGTGATGCTCGAAAGCGCGCAAAAAATTTCCGGCGCGATTCAGAATATTTCGGCCATTACCGAGCAGTCCTCTGCCGGAACCGAGCAAATGTCCGCTTCGATGAATGAACAGATGAAATCCATTGAAGCTGTCGTCGAGGAAACCGAAGCGATGAGACAAGCCGTATTCCAGCTGCAGAAAACTATTCAAATTTTCAAATTTTAAAAGTTTTCATGGGCCTTATCGCGTTCGGCCATAAAAAACAAAGCAAACAAAACATCCCTGACGGATTCAATCCGTACAGGGATGTTTTGGGTTTGGGGCAATTGCGTAATTTGCATTCCTAAACAAAAAACCGCCTGTTTAGACGGTTTTAGTCAATCATGTTTTTCCAGCCATACATCTTTAAAATCGATCCAACCCAGCGCATTCAAGCTGATTCCGCGGACAAACGGATGCAAAAATGCGTTCAGCCGGCGGTGATGCAGAAAAATCAATGACGCCTCGTCGCGAAGATACTGCTCGATCTCACGTAAAACCATACGCCTTGCTTTTACGCTCTCCGCGCTTATCGCATCGTCGATCCGGGACTTAATCCAGCTAAGCCGCCCCTCGTCCAGATACCGATGCAAATAGCTGCTCCGGTTCAAATATGTTTCGATTTCGCAAACCTCATCTTCGGCAAACACGATGCTTGAGATTGAAAAATCAGCATCTTTCCAGGCGGTATAGTGCTGCATTTCCGTCCGGATTCCCCAAACCGCCAAACGCTTTTGAATCCACTTGGCATCTTCCAAATATTTATCATACACCGCCAAACGAATGACCGCGCCGTCATATCCGGCCTCCTTAAGCGCAGCCTTGACGCGTTCGGGCCGGACCGGATTAATGACGCGGCTTTGGCTCTCGTCGGGCCGAAACCCAAACGCGGGAAGGATACGGGGCCCTCCAAGCTCCGCAATCAGCTCCCTCGGGTGAATGATCATGCGTACGGCTCTACGGAAAGCTTCAGACTGCTGCGGCCCTTCCCGCCGTAAATTCCAGGATAGAATCGTACAAGCTTGCCTTAATTTTTCCTCGTTCTCATTGAGATGAGCCGCAGATTTCTGCGCATCCTGCCTGAAACTGCTCCAAGTATGCAGTACCGCCGGATAACCGATCGATTCCGGGGCGCAATCCTCCGGCATGATGACAATATCCACTTCGTCCAAATAAGGACGGCCTTGATAATAATCCGGATGCGCGGCAAGCTTGATGCGGTGTTTCGTATAAGATACGACCCGAAACGGACCGGTGCCGACCGGCAAATTCCAGAAGCCCTCTTCGCCCCTGCCTGCCAAGCCGGACGGAAGAATGGATGCTGCGACTGAACACATGAAACGGTCGAAGATTCGGTTGGCCTTGCGAAGGCGAATCCGCACGACACGCGGTCCAAGCGCTTCGATCGTTTCGGCTTCCCGAAGCAGCCATTGATTTTCCGTGTCTCCGCGCAGACGTTCGAAAGAAAACACAACATCGTTTGAGGTCAGTTCCTGGCCATGATGAAACCGGATCCCTTTACGCAAATAAAAAGTCCATTCCGTGGCGTCCGCGTTGGATTTCCAGTGATGGGCAACCCCGGGAACAATCCGGCCAAGCTGCTCATCAAAGGATAATAGGCGGTCAAAAATTTGCCGCTGCAGATGCGAGTCGAACGCAAAGTCCGCCGCAGCGGGATCCAGTGTGTGCGGAGCCTGAAGCACGGGGAAAATGAGCGTATCGCTGGCAGGCGTACCCTCCACTCCCGCTTCTTTTTTGTAACCGAAGTAGCCGTTCAGCCAGTCCAGGAATTTTTCCTTAGCCAGCGTTCCGCTGCCATACGTACTGAGCATTTCAAAGGCTTGCTTATAATCGCCGTTTTCGGCAAGCATGATGGACAGATGCAGGAGAAAATCCTCCCGCTCCGCCAAAAACGTGATCCGCGAATAATTTCCCCTTCCCCGGCCGGGGGTCCAGCCGATCAATTGCTCCTCAACCAGCTTGCGCAGAATGAGCTTCGCATTCCGCACGGTGCAAAACAATGCGGAAGCCAGCTCCTCCAAGGTGACTTCAATCGGCGTACAGTTCTCCTTCCCTTCCGAAAACCGGGTACACAGCGTTAAATATTGTTCTTTTAGAAGCACTGAACTCCCCCTCTTATCAACGGTTTTGGGCATAAAAGAGGAAAACCATTTTCGAAAGTATACACTTTTTTGCCCCTTTTGAATAGCAGATAATGAAAGCGAGGATGATGCAAAATCCTAAAGAGATAAAACGGAATTCACATCCTCCCCGATTAAAAAAAGGAAGTGGAGGAAACATCATGTTGGATGTATACACGTTTCAAAAGCTGCTCGAATATGATCAGGCGGACCGTAATAATCATCAAAAACGTCGGATCGAACAGGAAAAAAATATCATTTCTCAGCTCGACAAAGAAAAGAACAGCCAGGTAAAATGGTATTCGCTTCCGCGGGGAATATTCCGCAAAACCTATCGGCGCCAAAGATACCGAACATAGGCATCGGAGGGATGGTTGATGACAAACTGATGGCACAACACCTATCCGTACGGCGACCTTTCGATATACAAGAAAAAAGGGTATTCCTCAAGGCTTTAGACCTTATGGATACCCTAATGATTTCTTTTATTTCCCCTTTTGCGGCTGCAATGGTATTGCTCCGATCATAAGTCCGGTATCGCCCGGATCTTCCAGGTTAATCTCCGAGATCGCCCAGTAGTCGTTTCCTGTGCCGCTCACTTTTTCGATTATTAACGATGCTTTACCCGATCCGATCTTTCCGGTCGAAACGGTCAACGGATAGTCAAACGAAATTTGCACTTTATTCGGCGAGAGCGACTTGACGTCCTTTTTTGCCACATCTCCCATATGCGGGCTGGAGCCGCCGGTCACCCAGAAGTTGTCCTCAAATTCCTGCTTGGTGCTCTTCTGCAAGGAAGGCGCCATCACGGCATATTGCATCGGCCCGCTTCTTCTTTGCACTCCGCGAATCCAGGTTTCCGCCGCTTCCTCCGGCGTTTGGGCCTGCAGCCCATTTTGGAATCCGTCTACCTGATGCTTTAAATGGCTGGCTTCCGGCAGCGAAACATGAATGGCGTTGTCCTTGAAGGTCACTTCACCTTTCAGTTCCTCTACAATCGCGCGCAGGGAAACCATGGTCGTGCCGTTTTCCTCTTTCAACTTTAAATACGACTGCGCAAATTCGGCCTTGTTGATAAAAATCCGCGGAACAGCCGCCGCTGCCAAAGCCGAACCTGAAATAAGCACAAATGCGGAGCAGGCGGCAATCATTATTTTGACCTTTTTCTTCATGTTCAGTTCTCCTATCATATCATGTCACTGTTTATGTACGAACAGTTCCATTTTAGAAGATTAGCTTTCCACGAAAGTTACAACCGGGTTACGTTTTGGTTTAAATATCCTCATCTTTTGCGGCAGGCTCCTGGGGCCGGATCGTAAAGGTTATGCAGGCTCCGCCTTCTTGGCGGTTATATGCGCGGATGCTGCCTCCATGCTTTTCAACGATGATTTTGGCCGTATACAGCCCCAGACCGGATTGCCCCATCTCTCCACTGTAAAATTTCTCGAACAGATGCGGCAGGTCTTTATTGTTGAACCCCTGGCCATTGTCGCAAATTTCAAACTGGAGCATGGATGCATGCCGCTCGATCCGAATTCCGAGCCAGCCCCCCTTCACAGGCAGGTAGCGAAGACTGTTCGATATAAGGTTGTCCAAAACCTGGCTGACCCGCTGCACGTCCACCAACACGATCTCGCCAGCACCCGGCGCAAAGTCCTCAACATGAAAGGAGTGCCTTACCTGGCGAGAACCGCAAATGTAGCCGATTTCGAGTTCCTTATCTTGAAGGAATTGCTGCAGACGGATCTCTCCGGTCCTTAACGGAAAATATTCGATATCCTTTTCGGATGCCACCTGTACGTCCTGAATCAAACGGTTGACCCGCTGGATGTTGTCTTCGATGACTTTCAGATGTTTTTCAGCTTGGCTGCGCGGCATTTCGGGCGTATCCGCCAGCAGCTCCACATTCCCCTGAATCACCGTCATCGGCGTCCGAAAATCATGGGCGATGGCATCCATCATGTCCCTCCGCTCCTGTTCCAGCTTCCATTCTCTGAGCAGCGAGCTTTTGAGGGCGCTCCGCATATTTTCAAATGATTCCGTCAGCAATCCGAGTTCATTTTCCGCCTTGTAACTTACCGTAAAATCAAGGTCCTGATCGCTAATCCGCTCCGAGGCCTTAATAAGCTCATGAACCGGCCTGGCGATTCTTCGTCCGAGTCGGGCAGCAAATAAATAGGTAAACACTGCGATGTACAGAAAAGGAGACATCACCAAGAGAATGAGCACAACGATAAGCGTAATGTTAATCAAGTTAAAACCTTTATTGTTATTGTTATATTGGCTTGTAACCTCAAGCTTGTATTTCAGCAATATGGCCCCTTTTAATTCCCCGGCCTTGGAAATCACCGGATCAATCCTGACGTAACGTCCGCCTATCCCAGTAGATGGTTCTGCAGAAACCGTTCTGTTTAGTGTGTTGATCAAAGCTTCCCGACCGGATACCATTCGGTCAGCAATCGTTCCATATAGCGGCTTGCCATCCAAGCCTACGACCTGGTAGCGGATTCCTTCAGCAGGGATCATTTTTTCCAGCTCAGCGCGGTTACTCGGGTTTAATATCGCCTCATGCTGCAATCGTACATAGGAAGTGATCGCAGGGAGCTTATTTTCGTAGGTATTGGCCGGACGAAAAAAATTGTTCTGCACTAGCCACCATAAGCCAAAACCAATTGTCATGATCGAACAAAAGGCGCTTAGAAGCATGATCCAAACGAAAGTCAGGATCATCTGTCTTTTGAGGGGCTGGCGTTCTATCCGTCCGATCTTTCCCACTTGTATCCTACCCCCCATAATGTGGATATATAGCTGCCGTTTTGGTCATGGCTGCCCAGCTTGGCGCGGATTTTCTTGATATGTTCCGTTATCGTGCTTGCATCGCCGCTGGCTTCAAGCCCCCAGATCCGGTCATAGATCTGTTCTTTGGAGAATACCTGACCTGGATGCAGGGCCAGCATCTCCACAATATCGAATTCTTTGGCCGTCAACGGGACGACCGTTTGATTGACATGCACCTCACGGCCTTTCAGGTCGATCCGGAGTACGCCGTAACGAAGAAGCGAACGCTCGGCGGAGCTTTCCCGTATTCTCCGGCTGCCCCGGAGATGCGCCGCCACGCGCGCTTTCAGCTCCCGCAGGCTAAACGGCTTCGTAATATAGTCATCGCCGCCAATGGAAAGGCCTTGAATCCGGTCGGCCTCCGCCTGCCTTGCACTGACGAACAGGATCGGGCAATCCACCTCATCCCGGATCATCTGGCACAGCTCAAAGCCGTTCATCCCCGGCATCATCACATCAAGTATAATCAAATCAGGCGCAGGCGTAAGCGATTCAAGCGCTTGGGTCCCTTCCGAGGCGGTCTGCACCTCATATCCTTCCGCCGTCATAGCCTGCTCCATCAGCGATACGATGTCCACTTCATCATCAACAATCAGAATTTTTTCCCGCATGTCCAACTCTCCTGTTACAGGGTCTTACTTCACCCAGTTTCTTCGGTCCCACCACAACATTGTAACGGCAAACCCAAGAATCATACAAACAAATACCGGCAGAAGATAGCCATGCCCGCCGTATCCGGCCATCCATTTAAAAATAGCCGCCATTCCCATGAGCAGAAAACTGAATTTATTCGAAACATACAGCGAGCCGGCAGCAATCGCGATCCAGCCGAGATAGCAAATGATCGGACTCGGGAGCAAAGTGCATATAAACGCGGTCAGGCTTAGCTGCGCCAGCAGAATGAGCATAAACAGGCCGTAAGATTCCAGGCAGTACATAAAGGCGCCTGCGGGACCGTAGAGACGGTCCGGGTTCAAAAAGGCGACGGAATCGGCGCCGGGCAAGAACAAATGACCGAAGGTTTCCCCGGCAACAAAAGTTGCGCCCAGCAGGATCGCCATAAATAGGGCCAGATTGATCCATTTAGCGGCAAACAACCGTATAACCGATATAGGTCTGATCAGTACCATTCTTAGCTGGCCTGCATGATATTCGCCATTAAAGCTGTCAATCATCAAGATCGGGCCAATGATCAGCGTCAGGAAAAAGGAAACCTCCTTCAGCAGAAAAAGCGAAAAGTTTTGGGCCGTGAGCGGTACCGACGATATGTTATCAAAAGCGCCTATGCGCATCATTTTCAAAAAAAGGCAGTCCAGCATCACGATACATATAAAGATCAGCAGACTGACGAAGCTTTTCTTGCGTTTCCACATGCGCTGCCAGTCGCTTTGCATTAGCTGAAGCATATGATTTTCCTCCTTATATCCAGCGGTCCGATTTGGTGAAAATCAAATGAGCCGCTGCTGTAAATACGACCATGTACAAGGCCAGAATACATGCCATCCAGCCTCCCGGATGCATTGCCTTGATCACATCCGTACTCGACATCATGACGGCAATGCCGCTAAACTGGATTTCCGTAAGCGACAGGTATCTGAGCATGGCTGGCAGCTCCAGGCCAAGCACGCGGTTCGCCATATCAAAAATCAAGGGATAGCCGAGCGAGCAAAGCAGAAAACCCATGCCCAAACCGATAGCCGCAGTCGAAGAACGAGCTGCCGCGCCGATTCCGATAAACACCGACGCCATACCGACAATGGTGGCATACGCCATGCCATAATAACGCAGCGTATACAGAACCATCTCCCCGCTTGCGACGCTGTGATCATAATAAAACAAAATCTGCCGCGACGAACTCTGAAAGAATATATAACCGCAGGCGAGGGACGCAAGCAGATAGACCAGGAAAAAAAGCGCCATCATCAGCGCGAACGCCAGCCATTTCGCCCAAAACAGCTGCCCGCTGCTGTACGCCCGAAGCATGATCAGCCGAAGCTGCCCCGAGCGGTATTCCTCCGTAAAGGACATGGTCAGAAGCACCAGGGCCACCACGTTGAACACGACGATCAATTGCTCGATCATGGCCATGACCGGGAAGTTCTCCGCCGTCGTATATTCCGGGCTTCCCGAAGGAACCGTTAAATTATGTCCCGTATAATATTTGGCTGTCGCCAAGATAATCAGCGGGATTGAGATCAGGGACAACCAAGCGATTTTCCGTTTCCATAACCGTTCCCATTCACTATGCAGCAATGCCATCATGAGGTCATCATCTCCACGAAATGATCTTCCAGGCTGCTGCTTCCTGCAATTTGCCGCCACTGCTCCTGGGTTCCCTGCCATACAAGCCGCCCTTCCTTGATGATGACGAAACGGGTGCATATCCGCTGCAGCTCGTCAAGCAAATGGCTCGATACGAAAAAAGTAATTCCGTGCTTTTCATTCAGTTCAAGGATGAGATTCCGCAGTTCACGGATGCCCATCGGGTCAAGCCCGTTGGCCGGTTCATCCAGAATAATGAGTGTGGGATTGCCAAGAAGCGCCTGGGCGATCCCTAAACGCTGCTTCATGCCAAGCGAATACGTTTTAACCTTATCTTCGCCACGCCCCTGCAGACCTACAATGCCCAGCACCTCGTCCACCCGGGATGCATGTTTATCTTTAGGGATACCCGCATGCAGCTTTACCAGATTCATGAGATTGTCTCTGCCTGACATATAAGGAAAAAAGATCGGGGACTCCACGATCGCCCCTACCTGCCCCAAAGCTTTCATGCGGTCCCGCTGCACGTCGAACCCCTCAATCCGTATGCTTCCCGCATTAGGTTTGATCAGCCCCGTAATCATGCGGATCAGCGTCGTTTTTCCCGCTCCATTCGGTCCGATAAAACCGCAAACCTCCCCTTGCATAATATCAAAGGACATGTCACCCACCAGGGTGCGCCGTCCGGCTTTTTTGGTTATATCCTCGATTTCCAGTACCTTCATTTCGATCCCCTCCTGCGATTTATCTTAGGGGACAATTCTAAAGAATTTATAATGTCCGAAAAAAAGGCTCCATGCTGAAATTAGTTCTATATAAGTTGAGCCAAAAAAATATAGTCAATTCCGCTTTTATATTTTATAATAATAAAAATCCCATTTAATAAAACTATGTTTCGCTAGATAAAACTAAAGGGGGACTCATCATCATGCCTATGAATTTTCACGATCCCAAAAATCAGGTTAGTTATGCGACGCGGACAGCGGACGAATCCTGGCTGCAGCTCATATCAGAGCATTTGAAAGTAAAAGGGAAATTTGCTGCGGATATCGGATGCGGCGGTGGAATTTATACTGAGGCGCTGCTGACGCTTGGGGCAAAGCATGTCACTAGCGTGGACTTTTCGGCTGAAATGCTGAAAGGAGCGGCAAACCATCTTGGTGCCACGGACCGCGTAACTTTCGTTCAGGGGGATGCCTGCCGGCTGCCCCTGCCTGCGGAACATGCGGATATCGTGCTCGAAAGGGCGCTGATCCATCATCTGAACGATTTGCGCCCATGTTTTGCCGAAGCTTACCGGATTTTGAAGCCTGGCGGGACGCTGATCGTCCAAGACCGGACCCCGGAAGACAGCTTAAAGCCCGGATCAAACACCAATGTGCGCGGCTTCTTTTTCGAAAAATTCCCCCGTCTGGCCGAAACCGAAACTTCTCGGAGGCATCCCGCGGAGAGTGTAACTGCGGCGCTTCGGGACAGCGGGTTCCGGCAAATCAAAGAACTGAAGCTTTGGGAAACGCGGGCCATCTTTGCCACTCCGGAAGCGCTGTATGCGGATTTGCGGCACCGCACAGGCCGTTCGATTTTGCATGAACTCTCGGATGCGGAACTGGAAGAACTTATCGCGTATATCGCAGGAAAAATGGGTAGCGTCGGCTCCGGGCCTATTATTGAAAAAGATCCTTGGACCATATGGCTGGCCCAGGCGTAATGCGTTCAAAACGCAAATGGGGCTGGCCCAAAAGCAAGGTTCAATTGGTCTTGAAAGCAGCCGACCTCATAGGCTGCGAACTCCAATTAATTGCAAAAGTGCAGTTTTGGGAGCTCGAATTGCAAAAAAATATCAAGTGGTTGCGATAGTGCATTTATTTTCTCGTTCGAGGGATAAACGTAAGTATAACAACGTAAAAAGATGCACTTTTGCAGGCTTTCTCCTGAAATTGGGCTAATGCGATTGAAAAACCTGCACTTTGAATCCATTTCATAATGAATAATATTACGGGTATTTGAACAGTGACATTATGAAATGGATTTAGCAAAATCCTACATACAAAAATGACTGGCTGTGTTCTATCTGAAAAGTTGCAAAAGTGCATCTATATTAACGTTCCAGGAAATTATGGCTAGAAAGCTTGCAAAAGTGCATCTTTTCCCCAGCTTTTAGGAGTACACAGACGATTCATGGTCAAAAGGATGTACTTTCGCAACAATTTTCCATTTCACGCTATAAAATGCCTGAAAAGGATGCACTTTCGCAACATTTTTCCTGATCACTTGATCAACTGTCTGAAAAAAGCTTGCATCCTGAATCCATTTCATTATGGATTTATATCGAGTACTTGAACCTGGATATCGAATCATCTAATACTTATCGATCTATATCCAATCCATTTCATCATGGATGTATGTCGAATGCTTGAACCTATTGGATCAACCAGCGGTTGGCATGATGAAATGGATTTTATCTAACATGATTTCAAACAACAATTGGCATGATGGATTACTTTTGCAACAATCTCGAAATTGCCCCATACATCGCAGCACATCCTCAAAGTACATCGCAACTGACGAATAAAAATCAAACGAGTCTGCCCCTGAAGGTAACGACAGACGAACCAGTCCCAAATTTAGAATAAAGAAGCCTTCAAAACCACCGCAACAGCGGGTTTGAAGGCTTCTTTATTCCGTTTGAAATCATGCCTAAGGCGGGGGGCTTAAAAAGCATTAAACGACTTTTAGGACAGCCCCATTCTTGGGGAGGTTTACCTGCAAATCAAAATGCTAAACCGGCAGACCTTGTTCAAGCCTGGTCAGAGCCTCATCCAGCAGCTTGGCAAAATCCGCATCCGGATGTTCCGCGTATTGCAATGTAACGGAAATGTTGACCCCTACAACAGCTCCGGCCAAAGTGCGTATCGCAAAATCATCGGACTGGCCGCCGATACGCTTCGCAACCATATCGGCGATCAACTCCATCATCCGGGTATTGGCGTTCATCATGGCAGCCCAGAGCTCCGGAATCGAAATGGTCAACTCATTCCGTTCACGCATGGTGGCCAGTTCATCCTCCGACAGTTTGGCTGCTTCCGAAACCATCGCGTTTTTGAGCGCCTGCAGCGGGCTTAAACCATCCGGCTGCCGCTCGAAAGCATCGTTTAGCAAGGGATCGTAATTGTCCCGGGTCAGTATATCTTCTTTGCTTGAAAAGTAGCGAAAAAATGTGCTGTAGGATATTTCCGCCGCCTCGGCAATTTGTTCCACCGTGGTCGCTTTATATCCCTGCTCACGGAACAAGCGCATGGCATGCTTTTGCACTTCCGCCATAGCTTTGGCTTTTTTTCGCTCGCGGAGACCTCCGCTTTGCTTCGTATGTGTTGAAATGACGCACACTTCCTTTCCGGTCGAATGCTAAACATCATTGCAACTTCAAGATTATCATCCCGCCGCGATTTGGACAATGCCCTGACCGCCGTCAACGATGACCAGGTCCCCGGTTTTTAATACGGAAGTTGCACTGCCGCAGCCAACGACGGCGGGAATCCCGAGTTCCCTGGCCACGATGGCGGCATGGGAAAGCGGTGCACCAATATCCGTTATGATCGCCGCTGCTTTCGGAAATATAAGCGTCCATCCGATATTCAGGGTAGATGCTACCAATATTTCTCCCGGCTGCAGCTGATATCCGTCATCCAGATTGTCAAGAATGCGGACCTTTCCTTTGACTCTGCCGGAAGATCCCGGAAAGCCCTTCAGGCAGTCGTACGGCATATCATCGGGCGGAAGCGAAGCATCATAAAAGTCCAATCTGCGCTCCGGATCCTTCGCCCAGATGAATGGCTCAAATCTCCCCCGTATAATGGTTGGAAGCGGCGGCAGCTTCTGATATTTGGCGTAATTTTCTTTGCGGGCAGGCAAATGAGCGATTCCATTCAAAGTTCCCTCCTTCAGCCATGCAAGGATTTCGTCCAAATACAGAAAAAATACATCGTCCCCCATTCCCGCAAGCTCTCCGGCTTTTAGCGCAAACACGCGGTTTACCCGGCTCGTTCTTGTCCATTCGGAACGGACCGCTTCCCGTATTTTCGGGCCTTTCAAAGCCGCTTCGATCTTTGCGGCAAGCCGTTTGGCCATGCGGGGGTATTGACGTTCAAATTGCTCCCATGCCCTCACGCTTTTTATTTTCCTGTTCTCCAGAAGTTGGCCCCCGTCCGTAAGCATCTGCTGATATTCGGACATTTGATTGTCAAGCCACGCCGGATCTTCACTTGGCTCCGGGACGGAAAGCTCAACTTCTTGCGGCCCCCGGTGCCCGTATTTTTCAATATATTGCTCGCGGCTCATCTCCCCTTTGATGACTTTGGGAATTCCAAGAAGCGGACCTAAGCTTTCAAGTTCCAAATCTTCGATGTTGGACAATATTAGACCGGCTTCCTCTTCTCCGACCCTTTTGCTTAACTTGGCGTACAGTTTTTCGAATGTTTGCATTGCCTGCGAAGGCGCTTCTAGCGCAATCCACATCCCTTTGACGTTATAAGGCCAGATCTCTGTAACCCAAAGAGCGTCTAACTCCTCCCGGCTGCCTGCCGCTTGGATCCGTTCCGTCATTTCCCTGCACCAACCGGGAGTTTCCGCGATAAAATCGTCAATCGACCGTACCGCTTCTTTGGTTCTTTGCAAACTGTAAAAAATCTTCGGCAGCAGCATCCTGAACAGGTTCCACTTTGAAAAAGGGAACAACGGAATATCCATCCCTGCTGGAATATTGCCGAACACCCTTTTCATCTTATTTTGCATCATTTGAGGCGAAAATCCAAAAGCGGCAAACATGGATAAAGAATAGCTGATATTGGAATACACTCTCCCGCAAATATTGCCCGATAAGACATAATGACCGGGCAGCAAGTTATGTTCTTCGTCCAACATGCGAAGAATGGACCAGGTTAACGGAGTCATCACGCCGGATATCGATTCGCCGACATTGGTGTTGGTCCACAAAAAGTCGCCTGTGAGAGCGTCATTGATCTCGTACGCATCCCGATTCCCCGCGCTTAAGGTCGTCATTGGCCTGGTTTGCAAAATATACACCTTTCCGTCCGCCATCGCCCATTCGATATCTTGGGGTTCTCCGAGTTCTTTTTCCAGTTTGCACGCATATTTGCGTAAACGCAGCGCATACTTTTTGAACGACTCGGGACCGGAGTACTTTCCTTTGGATCGAAGCAGCGCAAAGGTTTCGGCATTGCTTTCGCCGGATACCAGCTGCTCACCTAAACCATACACGAAATTTCCCGGCATCTCTTTCCGGCTGCCGGTGATCGGATCTGCGGTAAACAGCACGCCGGATATTTCGGAACGGACCATAACCTGAACGACAACGGCGATCGGCGTACATGCGTCCATGCCTTTGGCCGAACTGTAAACTTGCACCCGATGCGCATATTTGGATTGATGAACAGTATACACCGCCTTTAGGATATCCTCATCCGATCCGACATTCAAAACGGTCTCGAATTCCCTTGCAAAAGACGCCTCTGATGAATCCTCCCCGAGCGCCGATGATCTGACCGCAAATAACGGTTCCCGATGCGACTTTCTAAGTTGATGCAGCCGGTATTTTATATCTTCCCACGCCTGTGAGGATAATTGTTCGCCCGTAAAAGCCGAGGGCATAATCACAAACCCTTCCGGCACGGGATATCCCATGCAATAAAGAGCGGAAAGCATCGCGCCCTTTCCTCCCGCCGCGCTGCGATCGTCCGCATTCATTTCCGCAAATCCCATCACCATTTTCCCCATTGCTTAGCACCTCTCCCGCTTCATCATATCTTGATATTTGATATCATTTGATACTTTATTTCATATTTTATTTCCAGTCAATCTTTTTTTTACTCATTGGAGATTAGCGCATGTGTACATTGGAAAACGATACACAGTTTCGTTAGATTCAATTCGGCCCGATTTTTAGGGTTATAACGTTTCTCAGTTTCGTTAGACTAGCTTCGTGAAACGCATCACACGCGGTATTAGTACGGGACAATAACCCCACAAAGTGACGTGTAGCCTTTGAAGCTTATTCCGATTACTTTGCGGGGGCCCCGGAAATGAAACCCCACAAAGTGACGCCCGACCTTCGAAGCTTATTCCGATTACTTTGCGGGGGCCCCGGAAGTTTATAATGTCTGATATGTTAAAAAAGCGGATGATCCGCTTTTTTACGGTCATCCGCTTTGCATGTTCAGCAGGGTAGCTTAAGGTTTTAACACGACTTTGATACACTGATCTTCCTTGTTGTCGAATATTTTATAGGCGCGCTCGGCTTCCGACATGGGCAGCCGGTGGGTAATGATATCGGTCGCATCGATCTCCCCCGACTTGATCTGCTTGAACAGCTCCGGCATGTAATGGATAACGGGAGCCTGCCCCATTTTCAGCGTAATGTTTCGCTCGAACAGATGCCCCAGCGGAAACATATTGTACTTTAGCCCGTATACGCCAACGACCGATATCGTACCGCACTTGCGCACTATATTTGCGGCCATTTCGAACGCTCCCAGCGAACCGCCTTGCAGCATAAGCATGGTTTCGACCTTTTCTACAGGCGTCCGTTTCGCATCCAGACCGACACAGTCGATCACCACGTCAGCCCCGCCTTTGGTTGTTTCGAGCAGCAGCCGTTCTAAATCGTCGACCGCCTCAAAATTGTAGGTTTCCACATGATTGTATTTTTTGGCGTGCTCCAATCTGTAATCCACATGATCGACGGCGATGACGCGTTTCGCCCCTTTTTTCCAGGCAAATTTCTGTGCCAGCAGCCCCACCGGGCCGCAGCCAAGGACAATCACTGTATCCCCCGGTTTGACGCCGCCGTTATCCACGCCCCAATAGGCCGTTGGCATAATGTCGGACAAGAAAAGAATCTGTTCGTCTTCAAGCTCCGCTTCTTTGGGGACAACAAAGGGAGTGAAATTCCCGTAAGGCACCCGAAGCAGCTCGGCCTGTCCGCCCATATAACCGCCATAGGTGTCCGAGTAACCGAAATAACCTCCCGTATCTTTGGCATCGTTGGCATTGTCGCATTGGCTTTCCATCTGATTTTGGCAATAAAAACATTGGCCGCAGGCTACATTAAACGGAATGATCACCTTGTCGCCTTTTTTCACGCGCGTGACTTCCGGACCTACTTCCTCTACGATGCCCATTGGCTCATGCCCAATCACGTAGTTATCATACATGCCCGGGATCAGACCGTGATAGATGTGAAGATCCGAGCCGCAGATCGCAGTCGAGGTGACCCGAACCAATATATCGTCTTTTTTCTCCAGACCGGGATCACGGACATCCTTGACTTCAACCTTCTTACGGCCTTGGTACGTTACTGCTTTCATGCCTTTATCCTCCATGGCTTTTTTTAATAGTCTGCCCGGAGAATGGATATTTCATTTCAGACCATCAGCAGCATGTTCATTCATAACGTCCCTTTTATTCGGCGATAGAAACCCACGGCAGCGGATTATGCAGTGTCGACCAGTCTATACGCATCTCATCAGGCGTAAGAAGACAAGCGTCAAACTGGCTTTCAATCGCTTCGCGGTCCATGTCGATGCCGATCAGAACGATTTCGTTCATACGGTCGCCCCAGGTATCGTCCCACTTGCTTTTCAGGCTTGGCTCCGCCTCCAATATATCCTTTTGCTCGGCTTCCGGCATGGCCGCGAGCCAATATCCGGCCGGACCGAACTGGATGGATGGTCCCGCCTGGCTGAAGCTTGCAGCCACGTCATCCTTGACCGCCAGCCAGACAAGCCCCTTGGCGCGCACGACCTCTTCCGGCCAGTTCGACAGCATGCGAGCCAAACGTTCGGGATGGAAAGGAACGCGCTTGCGGTAAACAAAGGAGCTGATACCATATTCCTCCGTTTCCGGCGTATGGCTTTCCTTTTCAAGCTCCTGAATCCAACCGGCGGACATGCTTGCTTTTTCAAAATCGAACAAACCCGTATTCATGATCAATGTAGGATCCACTTGCCCGTTTACGATGCGAATGAGCTTGGCCGACGGCTGCAGCTTGCGCAGCAGGCCCTCCAGTTGATTCAGCTCTTCGTCCTCCACAAGATCGCATTTATTCAGCAGCAATACATCGCAGGTTTCGATTTGGTCGATCAGCAGATCCACCACATCACGGTCGTCATTTTCGCCGGAAGCCTCTGCGCGATCAAGCAATGTCTCGCCGGATGCAAAGTCCTTCCAGAAGCGGTACGCATCCACAACGGTTACCATGCAATCCAGACGGGCCGATTTCGTCAAATCAATGCCGGATTCCTCATCCATATAGCTGAAGGTTTGCGCTACGGGAATCGGTTCCGAAATTCCCGTCGATTCGATCAAAATATAGTCAAACCGCCCTTCCTCCGCCAGCTTCTTCACCTCGCGCAGCAGATCATCGCGCAGGGTGCAGCAGATGCAGCCGTTGGACATCTCGACCAGCTTCTCTTCGGTGCGGGACAAGCTCGAACCAGATTGCACGAGCGCCGCATCCACATTGATCTCACTCATATCATTTACGATAACGGCTACCTTCAAGCCTTCGCGGTTGTTCAGAACATGGTTAAGCACGGTCGTTTTGCCTGCGCCTAGATATCCGCTCAAAACGGTAACCGGTATGATTTTGTCGCTCATTTTTTTCACATTCCTTTCCAATTGTCTATTCATTCAGCGCTGCCTTCAGCGCCTCCAAGTTTTTGCGCATCACTGCGATATAATCCAAATGATTCGCCTGATCTTCTTCAGTCAATCCTTCGAGCGGATTCAGAACATCGGTTTTTGCTCCGATCTCTTTGGCGATCGTCTCGGCAACCTGTGAAGAAACCAATGTTTCGAAGAAAATCGTCTTCACCTGATGTTCCTTCGCAAACTTCACGACCCCTGTCATGGCTGAGGCGGACGGTTCCTGTTCCGGGGACAGCCCGGCGATTGGAACCTGCGACAAACCGTAAGTTTTGGCCAAATATCCGAATGCGGCATGCTGGGTGATAAAATCTTTGCGTTTCGTGTTTTCCAGTGCTTTCCGATAATCTTCATCCAGCTGTTCCAGCTTGGCGGCGTAAGCATTCGCATTTTTAGTGAACTGGTCCTTGTGTTCAGGCGCTTTCGCAATCAGCGCGGCTTCAATATTGCGCACCTCTTGAATAGCGAGTTTAGGGGATAGCCATACATGCGGATCCAGTCCGCCATGATTATGGTCATGGTCATGGTCATGTTCATGGTCATGCTCTTCTTTATGTGCGCCTGCTTCATCATGATGCTCGTGCCCGTCTTTATTCGCTTCGGCATCATCATGATGATCATGAGCTTCGCCCGCATGTTCATGATCATCCGCGCCTTCCATCAGCTCAAGCCCTTTGCTGGCTTCGACCGCGCTCAGTTTGCCGGAATTCGAGCTTGCCAGAATCTGCTCCACCCAACCTTCCATGCCGGCGCCGTTATACACAAGAACATCCGCCTGCTCTATTTTCCCGATATCCTGGGGTGTCGGCTCCCAGTCATGGGGTTCCACGCTAGCAGGGATCAGCAAATGAACATCCGCCAAATCACCCGCCACCTGGCTGGCAAACTCGTACATCGGGTAAAAACTCGCTTCAATCTGCAGCTTGCCGGAAGCCGCGCCCGATACGGCCGGTTTTGCAGCCTCTTCAGCCTTCTTTTGGCCGCAGCCTGTTAATGAGACGGCAAAAACAGCCATCGTCAGTGCCGAAATTGCAGGAATCCATTTTTTCATTACTTGATAACTCCTTCTGGTATGGTTTGATTGGTTTGACTCTTTTGATGCTGCATGATCGTCCGCGATTGATTTGTACGACGTTTCTTCACAAGCTTGAATGCATGTTTAATACCGATACCGCACAAGAGAATAAAAAGCATGATCAGAGCAATAGCTCCTCCAGGCGGGGTATCCGTATAATAGGAAGCTGTCAGTCCGCTGCAAACGCCGGCCATTCCGGTGATGACCGCAATCATGGAAGCCGAAGCAAATCCTCTGGCGAACCGTAAAGCAAACGCAGATGGCAAAACGATCATAGATGAAACCAGCAGTACGCCGACAATCGGCATCGCTGCAGCGACGGTCATACCCGTAACGACCGCAAAAGCAAAAGACAGCAGTTTCACTCTCACTCCGCTCACCGCAGCCGTATCTTCTTCAAACGTTAAGCTGTAAAGCGGTCTGCGGAACATCATAAAAAACAGGAGCCCAATCAGCGTGACGGCACCGATGATGATCAGCTGGGATTCGCTTACGGCGACAATGGAGCCGAACAAATAGGAACTGAAGCTCTTGTTCAGATTGGTTTTAAGGCTCATCAGCACCATCGCCAGCGCCAGCCCTGAAGTCATGATTATAGCCACAGGCACTTCACTGTACGTTTTGTAGCTTCTTCGAAGCTGCTCGATCAGTACTCCGCCCAATATCGCGAACAAAAAGCCGCATAATACCGGATTCAAATGAAGAACGGAGCCAAGGGCGACGCCGGCCATCGAGACATGGGACAATGTGTCGGACAGCAGGGATTGTCTGCGCAATAACAGATATACGCCCAGAACCGGTGCTATGAATGAAATCAGCATCCCCGCCAAAAACGCCCGCTGCATAAATTCATACTGGAACATGATCGCCCTCTTCCCTCCCTTCCAAATAAATGACCCGGTCAAGATATTCCTCCGCTTCATCCAATCCGTGGGTGACCATCAATACCGTTTTGCCCTGCGTTTTGACCACTTGCTGCATCCACTTATAAAAACGAAGCCGGCTGGCCGGGTCCATCCCGGTCACGGGTTCATCCAAAACGAGCAAATCCGGCTGCTGTACCATCGCTCTCGCAATACATGCCCGCTGCTTCTGGCCACCGGATAGATCCCCGATTTTCCGATTTCGCAGCTCCCATAGCCCAACTTCTTTTAGGGTTTTTTCCACGAGCTCATGATGCTCTTTACGGAACCGCCGGAATAATCCAAGCTCCGGGTAACATCCCGATCTGACAAGCTCGATCACTTTGCTCGGAAAGCCGGGATTAAAGGAAGATATCTGCTGCGGTACATAGGCAATGGCGCTCCGGCCGTATTCAGAGCTGAACCGAATTGTGCCGCTCCACGGTTTGACCAGTCCGAGCAGCAGCTTTAACAGCGTCGTTTTGGCAGCCCCGTTTGGTCCTGCGACAGCAATAAATTCACCGGCATGTATATCAACGGACACATTTCGGATGACGGGTTCATTTTCATATCCAAAAACAATGTCGCGCAGCGAACAAAGAATCATATGTACCTCCTTGAACCTTTTTAATAGTAATTATTACGATTTAAAATAGGACAAAAAAATATATCACTGTTTAGATACTTATCTGGTCGGTCTGTTAGCCATTATTTTTCTTATTCGTATTAATTACGTTTAACATTAAAACATATATTTTACGGATTGGCAAGTTATTCGTAATAATTACGATTATTAAATTATATTTACACTTGATAATATTTCTTTAATTTGTTAATATAACTGACGAACGTTCGTTAGTTTGGAGGTGCTTTTAAATTGAAAATAGATGAAATTAAGGATGCAGCTCTAAAATATTTCACCATCCATGGTTATGAAGGAGCGTCCCTTTCCCAAATCGCTGAAGAAGTCGGCATGAAAAAACAATCCATTTACGCTCACTTTAAGGGGAAGGACGACCTGTTCCTGCAGGTTTTACGGGATGCGAAAGAAGCGGAGCTGGCTTCTAAAATTGAATATTTCGATCATGCCGATTCAACCGATCCCGAAAAAGATTTATATCGTTATTTACAACTGGTCATCGACCTGTTCCAAAAAAATGAGCAGTTAAAGTTTTGGCTGCGCATGACTTTTTTTCCACCGGCACATCTTGCGAAAGCAATCGAAAAGGAAGTCATCGAGATTGATACGGAAATTCAGGCCATACTGAAAAGAAAATTCAAGGACTGGATCGATGCCAAGGCTATATACGGAGATACGCCAAAAATACCGACTCTTGCATTTGTGGGAGTTGTCGATACCATTATGATCAGCCTTGTTTACGACAATGACGAAAAACGGCTGCAGGATAAACTGGAAGCCTGCTGGACCGTGTTTTGGAGAGGTATTTCTCATCCATGATTCTTACGGAAAGTGATGTTGATGTATATGAAAAAAACAATTAAAGAGCAAAAAGCGGTATTCATGATTCTGCTAAGCAATGTATTCATTGTATTTCTGGGGGTTGGCCTCATTATCCCCGTAATGCCGTCTTTTATGGATATGATGCATTTATCGGGAAAAACGATGGGTTCACTGGTCGCCGTCTTTGCTTTGTCCCAGCTGCTGATCTCGCCGCTTGCGGGACGCTGGGTTGACCGTTACGGCAGGAAGAAAATCATCATCATCGGCCTATTCCTTTTTGGCTTGTCCGAACTGGTTTTCGGGATCGGCACCAATGTATGGGTGCTTTATCTGGCGAGGATTCTAGGAGGCATTAGCGCTGCCTTTGTCATGCCCAGCGCTACTGCATACGTGGCGGACATTACATCTCTTGAGGAGCGCCCGAAAGCGATGGGATACGTTTCTGCCGCGATCAGTACCGGCTTTATTATCGGCCCCGGCGTCGGCGGCTTTATCGCGGAGTACGGGATACGCGTGCCTTTCTTCTTTGCGGCCGTCATTGCCTTCGTCGCATGCTTGTCCTCCATCTTCATTTTGAAAGAACCGCTGAGCAAAGAAGAGCTCGCTGAAATTGCAGCGAATGCAAAGCAAACAAGCTTTATCGGCGACTTGAAAAAATCGCTTCATCCGCTCTATTTTATTGCGTTTATTATCGTATTTGTGCTCGCATTCGGTTTATCCGCCTATGAAACGGTATTCAGCCTGTTTTCCGATCATAAATTCGGCTTCACGCCAAAGGATATCGCAGCCATTATTACGATCAGCTCCATCTTCGGCGTCGTGGTGCAAATCTTTATGTTTGGAAAAATGGTCAATAAGCTCGGTGAAAAGAAAGTGATTCAAGCTTGTTTGATTGTCGGCGCGATCCTGGCGGTGGCATCAACCATGATCTCTGGCTTTTTGGCGGTTTTGCTTGTCACGTCCTTTATATTCCTGGCATTCGACCTGCTTCGTCCGGCTTTAACGACGTTTTTATCCAAAGCAGCCGGCAAAGAACAAGGATTCGTTGCGGGAATGAACTCCACCTATACGAGCCTAGGCAACATCGCCGGCCCGGCGATCGGCGGAATTTTGTTTGATGTTAATATCCATTATCCTTATCTATTCGCTGCCGTCATTATGGGCATCGGCCTGATCATCACCGTCATGTGGAAAGAAAAGCAATTTGGAGAAAATCTTTAGGAGCATGCCAAAACGCCGCTACCTCGGTATCTGATAGCGGCGTTTTTATATTTCCGCAGCTGTAGAAATCATTCAGAAGCCTTTTCATTTTGTTTCACCCAATCCGGGATATGCTGAGCAAAATAGGTCGATATTTTTCTGGCTTCCGTCAGAACCAATCGAATGTCATCATCATTTTCAAACCAATTTTGCCGGCTGACCCGAAGATCGTCTTGCATGACTTGGATGGTTACGTCCTGCGGAAACACCGTTTGATAGGTCATGAGCGCCCTTCTGGAAAAATAGGATTTGCACACAATAATGGCACGCTTCACTTCGATGTTATTCTTCTGAATCACCTGCCAGGAGTTTCTGGCGTTATCGAATGTGTTTCTGGCTTGATCTTCTTTGAGAATGCGCTCTTCGGGAACGCCCAATGAAAGCCCGATGTCTCTAAAAAATTCCCATTCGGTTGTTCCAAGTTTCATATTGTATCCGCCAGACGGCAAAATATAAGGCGCCATACCGGCGAGGTATAATTCTGAAGCCATGGTCATGGGATCCGTGTGACTTCCCCCGGGAACGAGTATAATATCCGCCGGAAGAATGGGCTCTTCTTCCACGAAAACAAGATCTGTGAGACAATCAAAAGGATATTTCAATGGATGTCACCTCCTTGTTGTTTGACTTCAATATCCTGCCAACCAACCTTCGCGTTGATTTCTATATATCATATGAAACAAGATTCCAAAGTGTCGACTACAAGAATCTAATGAAATCTATGAAATGAATAAAGTCACCTCCTATTTTTATTTACCCATGCTTCCGTACCTTTTAAAACCATCATCAGCGCATGTTTTTCCATTCATCCTCTAGAATGCTCATTTCGATCAGATTCCAGTATTGATCCCTATATTTTCTTGCATCTCTCAACAATCCTTCCTGCTTAAATCCGGCTTTGCGGTAACATTGCACGGCAGAGTGGTTAAAATCAAAAACTCCCAAGCTGATTCGATGCAATCGAAGTTCTTCAAATCCGACCCTTAAGACGCATTTCATCATCTCTGTTCCAATCCCTTTCCCCCGCGCCGATGGGCTGAGAAGTACCCTTCCAACCCTCCCCGATCTGTTGTCGCGCTCAATTCTGCCGATGGTGATATGCCCGACTGCCTTTCCGGTATCGTCTACCGCTTTATATATCATGATCTCTGAACGATGAATATCGTTTGCGCCTTCGATATATTTCTCCAACTGCTGCTCATCTAATGGAAATGTAAAATGCGTCCCTGCCCATTGAAGCAAAAACGCCTCGTCCCCGCTCCACTCTATTAATTCTTTAAAGTCTTTTCTTTCAAAATATTCAAGTTTGATCACGATAAACCCCTCCCTAATTTGGCTATATTACCTTCAATGCCATTTGACTAAATTCTTGCATTCGTTCGATGTACTCCATACCGCATTCTCCTCATCATCGCATGATTGATCAAGAAATATGAACGCCCTTGCTTTATGCTCATATTAGTTGATTATAAGGAGGATGTAAAAGAAAATGGGCAAGACTATCCTGCAAATGAACTGCACCCCGTCAAGTAGACAGTACAAAAAATAAAAATCAATTAAGCGGCCTTTGTCCTGAATTCCATCGGACTGAGGCCGTTTAGTTTTGCTTGTAATCGTTCGTAATTGTAAAAGTGGATATAGGCCTGGAGGTCTTTTTCGAGCTCCTCAAAGGTATGGTAGGTGTGTAAATAATACTTCTCGCATTTTAGGGTTCCCCAGAAAGATTCCATTGGACCGTTATCGATGCATCGTCCAACACGTGACATACTCTGAGTCATTTCGTCATCGTCCAAGAGCTTCTTGAAATCCAGAGAGGTATATTGGAAACCCCGGTCGCTATGAAGCATGGGCTTGCTTCCTGGTACTTCTTGCAAGGCCCGTTTCAACGTCTGAAATACAAGAGGTTTGTTATTGGAATGCCCGAATACATAGGAAACGATGGATTTATCATAAAGGTCGAGAATAGCGCTTAGATACGCTTTTTGGCCATTGCCGTACTTGAATTCCGTCACATCCGTAACCCACTTTTCATTTGGCGCATCTGCAGTGAATTTGCGGTTCAGCACGTTCTCTGCCACCTGCTGTGGGGTGGATCTCGCATATCTCTTTTTCTTCCTCCGGATGACAGATTGAATTCCTTGTATCTTCATCAGCCGGTACACGCGCTTTTGGTTAATCGTTTTTCCCGTTTGGCGGCGCATGTGCAACGTTAATTGACGGTATCCAAAGGTACGCTCGACTTTCTCATAAATGGACATCATGACATGCGTTAACTCTGCATTCTCCTGCTCATGGGAACTGGGCTTGCGATTTAGCCACTTGTAATAGCTTGAACGTGAAATGTCTGCAATGTCACACAGCAGCTGAACGCTGAACAACGCTTCTTCCTGAAGCGCTTGAATAGTAAGATAGACGTTCTCATGACGGTATTGGCTTAGCTTCGCCTCCTTTGGAATTCCCGTAACTTTTTTAGAAATGCATTCTCCGCCCGAAGCCGCTCGATTTCATACTCCATCTTTTTCATCTCGAGTTTTTGGCGATCGGCCTCTGTTAGTTCCTCCGGCGCTTTCTTTCTCCCCCGGCCATCCTTTAACGCATCCTGACCGCCATTCTCAAACTTCTTCACCCATTGGTAGACTTGCTGGTAGGAGACCTGAAAATGGTCCGCTGTCTTACGGTAGTCATACTGATGAGCAAGACAGTATTGCACAATATCGATCCGTTCCTGCCAAGTCGTCGAACGCCCCTTCGTCATTGCTTTCGCTCCTCCTGAGTAAGCTTTTAAGCTGCTATGACGATTATACTCCTTAATCCAGTTGGAAAGCTGCGTTCTGCTTGCAATCTTGTATTTATCGATGATCTGATATTGAGACAATCCTCCCTCTATGTAATCCTTCACCGCTTGGAGCTTAAGCTCAGCGCTATAATTTCGATTATGAGTGCGTTTCTCTAACCCTTCATAACCATACACCTTGTAACGACGCCGCCATTTCGCCAAAGTCGTTTTGGTGATACCGTATTTCTCGGCTGCAGCTTTAACGCCAATTTCCCCGCTTTCGATTTCACCAATAATAACGAGTTTCTCTGACGCATCATATTTTTTATTAGGCATAAAAAAGCCCCCTTACAGTAGCAGGTTTTATTATTTCACCTGTCTACCGTAAGGGGAGCATATCAAAATTCGCACCGAACGGCAGACGGTCGTCAAAAAATAGAAGAAACCAACAGTGCATCTGCGGCGTATTACTGGTGAAATTGGAATAAAAAAGGAGGAGTAGTGATGAATTGCCCGGTTTGCGAAGGCTCTCGCATGAAAGAAGTAGAGAAAAACGGCATTCTTATCGACATTTGCCCCACCTGCAAAGGGGTATGGCTGGATCGGGGTGAGCTGGACAAGCTGATGCAGGATGTCAGGGAAGTCCGCCAGGATTACAACGAATGGTATTACGGGGATCCCCCCAGCCAGCATCAAGCACCGAGAGAAAACCAACCTTCAGGGCAGCATTATCCACCTCAGCAGCAGTACCCACAGCATGGCCACTCGCCCCACAAGAAAAAGAAAAAAAGTGTCATGGACATGTTCGGAGACTTGTTCGACTAATCTATGCTCCAAAAGAATGCCATGGGTTATTCACGACAGCAATATTTCATGGATGCAAAAACAAATTCAGAACTTTGCAACAAATCCGCCTCAATCTGTGATTGAGCCGGATTTGTTGGTAGATGGGGCTCAGTATGAGAGGTTAACTTTAATTTTGATGCCGCATCCTGGGTGTTGACATTAATGATTTATGCAGGTAAGTGGGTGCAGGTGTTCCCTTCCCTTTGATGTATTTTCCGGACATTCCTTTCTTTCAGATGTCACTCCGATATAAATTTCAGCAGCTCACTCGTATATTTTTCGCGCTCTTCTATCCTTGGAAAATGTCCGCTGCCTTCAAAAAGAATGATCCTCCGGTTAGGAGTTAAGTCTTTAAAAGCACGCGTCTGTTCTTCACAGCATACGGGATCATATTTTCCGGACAAAAGCAGCGAAGGCTGCTGAATGCTTGGAAGAAGCGGCAGTAAACTTTCAAAAAACGCCCCTTCTTCCTGCAATCGACGGCCGTGAATATAACTTCTGTTCAATAGCTCTTCGGTGACTTCCGGATTATCAAATATTTTATTGTATTCAAGTGGATCAATCCCATGAAAATAAACATAATCCCGTTTGTCTCCCAATTGGTTCCCTATTTGCAGCCACGCATTCCATAGTTCACTAGATGAATATGTACCATGAATGTATTTTTGGCATTCTTGGAAATAGTCCGCCTGGTTTTCTTGTTCAAACAGAGGTAATGCGAATCGAAATAATGATGTCATCGAAAGCGTTGAGTCAAACATAGGAGCTTCATAAATTACCTTTTTTACCGAATTCGGATATTGATGTGCGTACAACAGCGCCATATATCCGCCAAAAGAGTGGCCTAAAACAGACCAGCGCTCGATTCCCAGAGTTTTTCTGATCTCTTCGCAATCTTCAATGATGTCTTGAATGCCGAATGGATCACCCTCTTGGATCGGGTCGGATCTCAGTACTCCCCGCTGATCTATCGCGATTACTCGAATGCATGAAGAAAGAACTTGTGCTTGATGGTATGTAAAATCAATACAGCTTGCGCCGGGGCCTCCATGCAAATATAATAACGCTTCTTCGTTTGATTGACCTAATTCCTCAATGTAAATTCGGGTTCCGCGAATATGTATCAGGTTCCCCATGGTTCATCCCTCCGTCAATAACCCCACAATGGCAGTCATTTACTTTAATGCTGGTATTACGAGGCTGAAAAATCCAGAATGGATAGACGGCTCAGCCGTGTATTATTACTTCAATAGTGCGATGCTGGGTTTTAATGACACAATGCTGTCGCTGTTTAAGCCCCTTCTTATATCACCATTTGTGTTTGTGATCACATGGGGAACGACGGTGGCAGAGTTGCTTCTGGCAGCAGCATTGTTGGCACCGATCAAACACTACAAGTGGTATTTTTGGATTGGTATGCTGCTTCATGCATTAATTGCTGTATTGCTAGGACTGTGGAGGTTCTCTGCGATTATGATTGCTGGTATAGTTAGATCAGTCTATCGTCAATTGATGCATTTGAAAGCAGGTGATCATCATGCAAGTTCTCATCTATGATGGGGGATGCTCTATGTGCAGTTCACTGATCCAGAAAATGGTTAAGAGTTGCCGGAACGATGCCTTGCGCATCACAGACTTCCATAGCACATGGACACAGGAACATGTGGAGTTGGATGAAAGTGTGGACAGCATGTACTATATTAAGCATGGACGCACTTATTTATACTCTGACGCAGTAATCCGCGCCATTGCAGATACGAGGCGAGCATTTCGCCCAATTTTGCTACTGCTGGTTATCCCACCCTTCATCCGAAATCCTGTCTATCGTTTCGTGGCTAAGCATCGAAAAAAAATTCGGATAACGAAAACCTGTCCTTTACCTACACAGAATTTCAAACAGATGTACTTGCCATAATTCAGTTGTCAGATGAGTAGCGCTGCGTAGCAAAAAGATCTGGATAAATGTTAATTTTACCCATGTAGTCACTAAAATCGATTATAATTAAATTTATGTTCAAGTCGATTACCTATCCTAAGTTAATAGGATAATCATACGCAAAAAGGCATAGTGATGAACCGCCTATGCTCTAAGGGTTATAGAGTTTTTGAATACACACTTATGTATAAGAGGAGGCGAATGATATGACGATAATGCCTGTTATAGTAATGATCTTTGTATTTGTACCTACCATTGTACTCATGGTAAGCATGCCTTATTTAACAAGAGAGACGATTAGTTTTGGGGTCACCGTCAGCGCTGTACAATTCCACAGTGAGCCTCTGCGCCAGATGCGGAAGTCATATGCTAGGATTAGTGCTACCTTGCATACCATCCTATTCATTGTTTGTATCATCTGCCTAATATACGGTGATGAACATTCCAAGCAACAAAGTTGGATCATTGTCACTTATTCACTCGCCATGGTCGTAATCTCCCTAGTCATAAACATTAGCTATCATTTCAAAATGAAAAGTTTACTTTCTATGCTGCCTATTGCTCCGGAACCATCGATCATGGCAGTGGACACTGGTTTTCGGAAAAGAAACATTGGCTTGTCTAGTAATTGGTTCCTCATTCATGTTTTAATTAGTGTTGTTAGTATTGTAACTGTGCTACGCAACTACGATCTGATTCCTGATCAGATTCCGATCCATTACAACAGCAGTTGGAACGTAGACCGCTATGCAGCTAAATCTTATAGTTCTGTGTTTATGCCTACGATAATACAAGTGTTCATAACACTTTTGTTCATATTTGAGAATTGGAGTATTCGCAGAGTGAAGCAGCAGGTTCGACCCAATGATCCGAACCGTTCCATCAGACAAGACGTAACTTTCCGCCGTACTTGGTCATATTTTATGATTACAGCAAGCTTCTTAATAGTTATCCTGTTTTCCGTCGTGCAACTAAACATGATATCTCTGCTTGATATCAATTTCGCTATCCCCATTATCCTAATTATAATAGCCTCTGTCATCCTATACGCCTTCGCCTTATCGTTCTGGGCTGGTCAGGGCGGAAGCCGCATGGAGCGATCTGCCGATTTCTCCAATGTCAGACCTGTCCATGATGATGATAAATGGCTATTAGGTATGATTTATTTCAATCGCAAGGATTCAAACCTAATCGTCGAGAAAAGGTCCGGAGTCGGCTGGGGATTAAATTTCGGTCACCCAGTAATCTGGCTGATTGGGCTCGGAATTATTGTACTATTAGTTGTGGTGTGGTAACAAGGCTTTGAGGTTAGTACTCACCGGAGTATTCTTGCTTTCAACAAATAAATATTTTCGCTTCCAAATTAGACGCCATCCACATTAGACAATCAGATTCTGTATGTTGCCTTTCATTTTCTTCTTAGCTCGTTGAATTCTTTTTGTAACAGTAGCAGCAGTATCATTAAAAGCATCAGCAATCTCCCTGCTCGTATAACCCCAAATCACATTTAAGATTAAATACTGTCGCTCTACTATAGATAACTTATATAGCAATTCCTGCAATTCATCGTGGAATATATCAACGGATAGACTGACAGTGATATTCATAATGTCATACCCTATATAAGTACCACCCTCAGTGCCTAGCGTTACTGCAATCTCCTTCAATGCGGAATCTAGCTTCTCTTGTTTGTCTTTCTTTTTTACATATTGACTGATGATATTCTTCAGCATTTTCACTGCATAAGCTGCTGGATTGTTTGGCATTCTCTGAGATCTTGCTTGATACAGTGCACTAATCCAATCTTGAAAAGAATCTTCAGCATCATAAACACATTGTAGCTTCAACACAATAAAAGAGTAATATTCTACTCTTAACATTTGATAAAGTTCCGACAACCTTGTTCACGTCATCACGTCATGTTGACTAAAAAACTTATAATCTTAAAAAGCCCCAGCCCGAGAATTCGCTTCTCTAAGGTCTGGGACTCTAGTTTTCGAGCTCCTATCATGATTATACATCTGTTCACCGTGATTTTCATATTCTGATCTAAATCTATTCCTGATCTTCGGCTTCGCCACTTAACTCAGCATAGTAACGGTCTACCTGCTCAAGTATTCCTATCATGACTTCCAGCGATTTCATTGCATCCTGTAACTCCAAGCCGTGGTTGGCCCCGTCGATGACAAGCAATCTTGCGCCGGATATTTGGCTTCTTTCGGTTTCCGTGAATACAGGGTCCTCTGTACCCGTAACCACTAAACAGTTATGTTCATTGATGAAGGGAATGGTCTTAGCAATCGGCGTCAAAAATATATGTTTTACATCCATTCTTAATCTCTCGTCCAGCAAACCGGCGATACATGTTCCTAAGCTTTTGCTCAGAAAAATCACTTGCTTATATTTCTGGATATCCAGTGTGTTAAAAGCAAGTTCAAGATCAGTTACTATGGACTCTATAAGCTGATCATTCATCTCAGGTTTTAAGCGGGCGCTTTGGTAGCCGTATTCAAGCGATAACACATCAAATCCGAATTGAAAGGCCAGTTTTCGGGTGTAATGAAAAAGCGGCAGCTCGGTGCTGTAATGGGCTCCCGGGAACTCTACAACCAAAGTCGCGGCATTTTCCTTTTCAAATCGTTTGAAGATGGCATTCACATCCCATGCAGTGGGGAAAACGAGTTCCTGGATCTTCATTGGATTCATCCTTTCGAATAGGTATGATTAGTTTACATATAAGGTATAACAAGAGTTTCATACTGTAAACTATGGTCTAAAAAGGAAGCTCAGTACTTATATATTCAATGCCAAGCTCCTTATACCAATCATTCAAACCCGTCCATAAGTTTTCGCAGAGTTGGTATATGTGCTCCTTATCACTTAGTTTCCCTTCCATTACGCAAATAGCGAGCTCCTCATATCCAAAAGGCTTCGATTTCATTTTTAACGATTCTTCATATGTCGTGGCCCGCGTGCAATAAAATTGCCTATTCGCAAGACCGATCAGCTTAGCTGTTTGCCAGCTTAAATCTTTAGCTCCCAAAGGAAGATAGTTCAAGTTTCCCGCTATATAGTTATTTCTTATTTTGCCGATTGTTTCATAGGGTTCCCAAATCATAAACTCTCTCATCGCGGATCTGACGGCATCCTCGGAAACCTGAAAAGGGAGTTTCGACAACCTTTCGAAAAAATGGCCGGGATCGTAAATAGGCAAGATGTTTATAAACACTCCTGCTTTAATGGCCCAGGAATCATCTACTTCCATCGCCTGACTTAATATTTCATTTTCCTGCATAGTGCTGATTTCAATTTTAAATTTGTCATAAATGAATTCCTGGCCTTTTATTTGAACCCCATCCCTGGAAACCACATGCATCTCAATATCCGAAAACGGGCCTTCTTTTCCTAAAGCCGTAGAACCATAGATTCCGATCCCGACGATGTCGTCACCATGCAGATTCAGCAGCTTGTCCTTTATAACTTTTACGATTTGAAGTTTCTCTTCCCTAGAAGTCGAAACCGGAAATGGCATCATTGTTTGTCCTCACTTTTCATACCTAATTCTCTTTTAAAAATTTATGATATACTTCCTCAGCCCATTCAAGCACTTTGATTCGATGGCTGTCGCCTTCAAGCTTCGCAACCATTTGCCGAGCCGTTTCAAAATTCATAACGACCCTGCCTGTCGTCTCAAAACCATCTGGTAATGCCGTAAATTCCCTGACTTTAGCAACAACAAAAACCGTATATGTATCTGTATGATCCCAATACCACGAAGCAATAGGAACCCTATTCGTATCTAAAGTAATCCCTGCTTCTTCCATGGTCTCACGGTCTAATGCGGTATGAATCCCTTCGTTATTTTCCAATCGTCCGCCGACGGTTGTTAGTACTTTTTCGTTTCGATCCCATACCATCACAACCATGCCATCATCCGTAACAGGGACGCTATGAATACCGGCAATTTTCTTATCGGCAGGAAATTCGCTGATCGCCTTTAGCATGAACTCACTCACCTACTTTTTAATTACTTTGTTTGCCATCCTTAAGCCAATGACTTGTAAAAGCTCTAAACCTGTTGGTTCATAGAATTCGTCATGCGAATAATCGATACTCGAAAAGGCGCCTGGCACACTCCATGCTCTCCCCGCTTACACAAATTCCTCGGAATCGCCTATTGGCAATCCCGAGGACTCAATAGTTTAACCGAACCGAATTGCGACATTCTTCAAGGTTGGCAAACCTACTAGCGCTGACCCGCATGCTAGGTGGTGAGAGGACTGCGACTAGCTGTCCCTTCCCGCTCGATGATCTTCCCCTTCATTCTGGTTAAGCACGACTATTCCTTCTTAGTTGCAGCAGGGATATTTCGAGTGTGGCAGTGAATACCGCCTCCATACAAGTTTAGGGCCAATGTGTTGATTTGAACAATTCTCCGATCAGGGAAAGCTGTCTTCAATACTTTTAAAGCTTCCTCATCTTTCTTGCGAATTTCTTCCGGCATCCCCTCTTCATAATATTTCTGGGCCACAACGACCCCATTCGCTATTAAAAAATTGCAGTAGCTTAACGCAGGCAATACATTGATCGGTGCTGTCGGGAATGGACTGCCATCGAACAGCGTGTCCTTCCCTTTCAACGATTCCTTCATAAACTCCCAAGTCTGAAATGCCTGATCCTCTGGGTAAAGATCAATATAAATTGGCTCTGGCATCGGTATTTTCAAGATCGTAAACGGTTTTCCATCAACGGTAGTTGCAGCCTTTACCGCTTCATAAGCTTGATCTAATCGCTCTTTATTGTAAGCGTGCAGCTGGCTGCTCTTGGCCTCTTCCTCAGTCACATGCGCGAGGATTACCGTATCCGGGCCGACAAATCTGCACATCTCATCAATATGCCCATTCGCAGAAGCACTTCGATACGAACGGAACGTGCCATCTGCAGAAGGTATCGCTCCCATACCAGGATGCTCATCGTCATAGGTCGCTCGCGGAAGCCAAATGATTCGGTCAAGTCGAAAGACTCTTTTCAGTTCCTCTTCAACCTCGGCAAATGTCTTCTCCGGATTGCGCTTATCCACTTCCGTTTCTCGTATTGACATCATCACGCCGCGTCCATTAAACTCCCGATCTCCGCCTTCGCTGATTAAGTCCGCATGAATCGTATGCTCGATGCCAACTTGCTCAGCTTGAAACTTCCCAAAGCCTCGATGCAAGCGAGAAAACTCGTCTTCTTCAGTTAAGAAGCCATACATGTTAAAACGAAAATCAACGCGTGCACGCTCCCCCTCGTCATTGATGATGACTTCTGCCCCAAAGTCCCGCGGGAAAACAACACTCGCAGGAAAGCGCACAAAGCGGATGCATGCAGTGTCTACACCCTGATCTTGAAGTGCTTTCCGAGCTCGCTTCTCTACTTCCTCGTTAAAGCTGCATATCAGTACGATGACCTCTCCCATCAAAGCTTGAACAACCTGTACACTAACGATATCAACATTGAGGCTTCTCGTCGCATTTGCAGGAGGCGGCCAGATCAACAAGACGGATTCTTGCTGTTCAAACTCCCCAACGGTTCTAAACTGCTTCATCACAACATCTCCTTTACTGGTTGTTTATCCTATGTATCCATCTTCATGATGTACGGTTGAAACTTTTCGTTCTAAAATGAATGATAGACTATGGAGTAACTCCAGAGTCAAGGAGCATAATTTCATTTATCGTAAATATGTAAAAACATCACACAGACGAATTTGCTCACTCATTGACATCAAAAAGGCCACTTCCTTTACCACATTCCTGAGCCAGTTCCCCTGTCCACATATCCCCCGTACTGATAAAGTATGATTTTTCCATCTGTCCATCGATCATGTATTCATTGGTTTGAACGGCTTTTCGCTTCGCCGCTTCCATCTCCTCCTCCGTTTCCAGATCGCTCTCCCACACATAATATCCGTTGATGCATCTCTCCCATGTGAATCGATCGAAACAAGGATGTTGGGATTTGTAAGGGAATGGCTTGGGATCCGGATTTTTGATAAAAATCCGCTCGTAGTATTCGATTTCTGAACGAACAGCCGCTACAACTTGCGAATCCATAAACTCCGGGTCTCCCACCCAAATTTTAAGATAATAGGGCTCTTTTAAGTTGTTTAGTTTCTTTTCCCATTCAAGATATATTTCCATGAGCTGGTCCAGCACTTGCGTTCTGAATTTATAAGGGGGATTTTTCTTGCCAACTTCGTTTTTATTGATTTGATGCAGATTGTAAAAGGGACTAATCCATAACTTGACGTATTCCTTCTGATCCTTGACCAAAGACTCAATATCCAGTTTCTTATGGTAGGCCCCCCAGTGAGGAAGGTTCCTTGCCCTCCTGCTCATGCCTCTGGTCTTTTTTCGGACCGATGTAAAATGATAGCTCATTAAATGCTCCTTCTTATAAAATATCTATTAAAACCGGTTTGATCTGGCGAAACAATTGATGCGAATCGACCTTTTCGTAATTCCACAGCATAATTACCCGCAAGTCGCTTGCCGGATAATGCCAAATTTCGGACCGGAAGCCTGGCGTCCCTCCACCGATCAGACGAAAATCGGACCCCAAAAACCATCCATATCCATAATTCAAGTTCGGATCGAACGTTGTCGCGTAATATGGCGCAAACATCTTTTCCATCGTCTCAGGCTTAAGCAGTTCTCCGCCAAATAAAGCTTTGCACCATCGATCCAAATCGCGAACGGTTGAATATAGCTCTCCAGGCGCGTCCACATCGCTTAGTTTATCATTGTCGGCATTCGTGATTTCTCCATTTTCCATGGCATGTCCGTACGCACGGTCAGGATTGATTTTCCGCGGGTTATCTGGCCCGGTAGATTTCATCTGCAGAGGCGAAAAGAACCATAAATCAAAGATTTCCTCATATTTCATCCCGGTCAAAACCTCTAAAATATACCCTAACATGATAAAGCCGGTGCTGCTGTACCCCCAGCGCTCCCCCGGATGAAACTCCTGATTGAGCTGAGTTAAATAGTCCGCAATATTTCCGTCTTCGACTTTTAATTTGCTCATCTCGTAACGTAAGTTAGGTACCGCATATATATCCTGCAATCCTGACGAATGGCTTAATAAATGATGAATGCTGATTTCAGGATGAAGTATCTTAAATTTTTCTACGTATTTGCCGGGATGTTCATTAAGATGAATAAGCCCTTGTTCGTGAAGTTTGAGCGTCGCGGCGGCAATAAACATCTTCGTAACGGAAGCAATATGAAACTTGGTATCGATATGATTCGCAACATTTAACTGCATGCTCGCATGACCGTAGGATTTACTGAATAACTCTTTTCCTTCTTTTGAAATCAGGATGTTGCCGCATAAGAGGTTTTCTCTATTATAATTTTCAATAATTTCTTCCAATTGACGGATCACGGGCGATACACCTCATTTTTTAATATAATTAGGGCTCAATACTAAAATCAGTTCCTGACATTGTGCGAAGTGACCGCTGCGGTTACGGATCGTTCTTCTGATCGCTGCCCGCCTTCAATTTACCTAATACAACCTATCCATAAATGTTAATATGTGTAATTATATACTAATAGCGATAAAATGAAAGGAGATTTCAAAAATTAAATCTATCTACGAAGTTTTAAAAATCTTTTATGATCGTATGCCTGTTACAGATATTGTTTGGATTGTTGCAGGTTCAGCAGCATCCCTAATTCAAGGGTGCAATCTTCAACCCCATGACATTGATATCTTGGTAAAGCGGAGTGATGACGTAGATAAAATCGCCCATCTGTTTACGGACTTTTTACCGGAATCAAACCAGCCCCTTATATTTAATAAAAACTGGATTTCCACAAAGGAAATTGCTGTCTATTCTATGAATGGGGATAAGGATAAATGGTCATATGCCCGATTGAATATTCACGGGATCCAAATTGAAATTTCCAACACAGCTTCGCATGAGTACCTTGAACTGAGCCCTGTAGTATGGGAAATCAGAAGATATGAAAATTATCACGGAATGTCTATTCCTGTTGTCCCATTGGAACTACAGTTGCATTCAAATCATGAAATGAAAAAGTTTGATAGAATCAGCAAAATCAAGGACGTTATAAAGTTAAAAAATCTCGATCTTCAATTTCTGGAGAATTATCTTACTGATAGCGATTATCGCCAGTTGTTGAATTTATTTTGATCTCTTTCGATCTAAGAGCCATTTTAGAAAGAAGTGCTTAGGCAAGTTGCTCCTATATATTAGCTGGTTTTGGTTAACGTCCTATACGGCCTTTTTTATTCAGCTGAACTTCAGAAATACTTCAGAATTTCCTTTGCTCGTTCCGAAGAAATCTTTCTTAGTATTGAGATGCTGGTATGTGGAATGAGGAAGGAGAAATCGAGTGATGATGAGAAGTATTCAGGAGAAAGTGTTGTTTCTGTACAAATTTTCGCAGGCGCCGAAACAAATCGGCAGTATTACGCCCAGTTCCGCGTTTTTGGCTAAAAAGATGCTTGAATCGGTGGACTGGAACCAGGTCGAACACATCGCTGAGCTTGGAGCGGGCACAGGGGCCATCACCAAATATATCGAAGCGGTAAACCTGAAACATGCGCATGTACTGTTGTTTGAAAAAGATTCTCTGCTCCGCAGCCAAATAGCGGAAAGCTTCCCCGCTTATTCTTGTTATGAAGATGCATGCAAGCTGACAGAAGCGCTCCAAAATGAGCAGATTGAGCAACTGGACTGCATTTTGAGCGGGCTGCCATTTTTTAACTTCCCGCAAGACCTGCGCGATCAGTTGATGGAGCAAATTGTAACTTCATTGAAGCCGGGCGGTTTGTTTATCGCCTTTCAATATTCGCAGCAGATGAGAAAACAGCTCAGCACTTTGTTCGATATCGAGCATATCCATTATGTTCCGTTGAATATACCGCCGGCGTTCGTATACGTTTGCCGCAAAAGGGATGAATACGCATGAAAAATAAGCTCGCCCCTTATTTGCCGCTGGCTTGGCTTCTGTCCATTCCCGTATTAAATATATGTTATGGCTTTCTCAACCGCGGCGGTTCCGACACCGCCCAATTGATTACCGCGTGGGATCGCCTGATCCCGTTCGTGCCCGCTTTTATCATTCCATACCTGATTTGGTATCCGTACGTCTTTCTGATGTTTATCGTATTTTTCCGGAAGGATCGCAACGTCTATTACCGCAGCTTAACGCTGACATGTGTCGGGCTTGCCGTATGCTATCTTGTTTTTTATTTGTACCAAACAACGTTTCCGCGGCCGGAAATCGGCCAAGACGGCGTATTAAACTGGCTCGTCGGCATCGTTTATCAAATGGATGCGCCGTACAATTGCTTCCCGAGCATTCATGTCCTGACCAGCTATATCGTTGTGAAGGCGGCTTATCAATGCAAGCTCAGCCGGCTGGCAAACGCTGCGGTTTGCGCAACCTCCGGGATCATTATACTTTCCACTCTGTTTGTCAAACAGCATGTATTGATGGACGTTGTGGGAGGAATCGTATTGGCGGAGATGCTTTATTTTTGGATCGGACGCAAAATATTCAAGCCGGGCAGAGAGAAGCGTGCGGCTCATGGATTATAATACGCTGATGTCGTATATTCAGCATTTCGGTTATGCTGCACTATTTTTCGCCTTGTGGCTCGGCATCGTCGGCATGCCGATTCCCGATGAAGTGGTCGTCATGACCGGAGGCGCCGTTACGGCAAGCGGGCTTCTGCACACGCTCCCTGCCTTTATTTTAACTTATTTAGGCGTTGTCTCCGGATTATCGCTGGGTTATGCGCTTGGACGATGGTTCGGGCTATCTGTGCTTGATCGGCTGCGCCGCAAAGAAAAAATGAGGAAATATATTGATTTTTCAGAGAAGCTCGTGCATAAATATGGTAGTTTTGCATTAGTCATCAGTTACTTTTTCCCGATCATACGCCATATCATGCCATACATGGTCGGTCTTAACAAAATGGCGGTATGGCGTTACGCTTTGATTTCCTTCACAACCGGGCTTGTTTGGACGGCCATTTTCTTTACCACTGGGCATTTTGCCTTTGATCACGTGCAGGAGTTAGGTGAACTGATTTATCATTTGGGAATCAAGCTGCTCTGGATACCGCTCGCGCTCGGGGGCTTATATTTCGGGATCCGTTATGCTCGCATCAGCAAAAATCGAAAAGGAGGAGATAAACTTTGACCTCAAAAATACTCGTCGTTGACGATGATCCGGAAATTCGGGACGTGGTTCATATATTTTTGCGCAATGAAGGATTCCAAGTATTCGAGGCCGAGGATGGCCTGCAGGCGCTCAATATCTTGAACCGCGAGGAGGTTGATTTGATCATTTTGGATGTCATGATGCCGAATCTCGACGGAATTAAAACCTGCTTCAAAATCCGCGAGGCATTAAACATCCCGATCATTATGCTGTCCGCCAAAGGCGAGGATATCGATAAAATAACGGGGCTGACGACGGGAGCCGACGATTATGTCGCCAAACCTTTTAATCCGCTGGAACTGATCGCGCGGGTCAAAGCGCAGCTCCGCAGGCTTAAATTAAGCGGTGACAATGACGGGAAATCCCAACCAATCGGAGATGTCATCGAAATAAACGACCTGGTCATCGATAGAAGCCGCCATATCGTTACGGTTCGCGGCAGGGAAGTATCGCTTACCCCGCTCGAATTCTCTATTCTAGAACTGATGGCCAGCCATCGCGGGCATGTATTTAATGTGGAAAAAATATACCAAAGCGTCTGGAAAGAAAATAAATTTTTATCCGATAACACCATCATGGTTCATATCCGCAATATCCGCGAAAAAATCGAAGACAACCCGCGGGAGCCTAGATATATCAAGACGGTTTGGGGAGTGGGATATAAAGTTGAATAGGAAGTTTCTTTCTGCTCTGAGTGGAAAAAAAAACATCCGGATACGCATGTTCTGGGCGGCTTTGATCAGTTTCATCCTCATGCTGGCTACGTCTTGGCTTCTTGCGTATTTGTCCCTCGACCTTAGGGAACTAAGCGCTGTCGGCGATGTTTTGTTCCTGATCGCTTCGTTTATGTTTTACTTTTTTCTGCTTACCAGGCCCATCGTGCGTTATTTACGGACGCTTGCCGACGGCCTCATGACCATAGCGGGCGGGAATCTGGATTACCGGCTGCCGACGTCCAGCGAAGACGAGCTGGGGGAAGTCGCCAAAAGCATCAATTTCATGGCAGAACAGCTGCAGGAAAAAATGAATCGCGAGCGCCAGATCGAACAGTCGAAACTGGAACTGATTACGGGCGTCTCGCATGATCTGCGCACGCCGCTTACCAGCATCATCGGTTATCTGAATTTGCTAAAAAACGACGATTACACGAACCTGGAGGAACATAAACGTTATATCAGCAATGCCTACAATAAATCGCAGCAGTTAAAGCAGCTGATTGACGACTTGTTTGAATACACGCGATTAACCAGCGGCTCGGCAACGTTTTCCTGGAAAGAGGTCGATATGGATGGTTTGCTTACGCAGATCATAAACGAGTTCGAACCGATTGCCCTGGAAAATTCATTAACAGTCCATATCATCCGAGATCAGAAGCCAATCTATGGATATATCGATACGGAAAAAATGGTCCGCACCATCGACAACCTGTTGATGAACGCACTTAAGTTTTCCATCAAACCCGGTGAAATTACGGTGCGGCTTGCAGTGCAAGGGCAGCAGATTTATTTTACCGTTGAAAATGTCGGTAAGCCGATATCTCCGGAGCAGGAGAAACTGCTGTTCGAAAGGTTTTACAAGGCAGATCCGTCGCGTAACGAATATCATGCATCCCCCGGCGCGGGTCTCGGGCTATCGATCGCCAAAAACATCGTAGAGCTGCATGGAGGCCGCATTGGCTTACAGCATCAAAACGGGCACTTCACTTTTTTTATCGAGTTGCCCCGAATTTCGAAGTAAAGTGCCCGCAGCAAGCAGGTAATGTTATAAATTTTATGCCGATTTTAACGGTTCAGCCGCCCGTTTCCCTTTCGGGCTGCCTTTGAAACGGTCGGCGTTCAAAAATACGATCAATCCGGAAATGGCCAACATCCCGCCCGTAATCTGGAACAAAGTCATTTGTTCGCCAAGCAGAAGAAAAGCGAGCAGGCTGGAACCGACAGGTTCTCCCAATATGCTCATGGAGATCGTCGTCGCCGACACATACTGCAGCAGCCAATTGAACAATAAGTGGCCAAAAACCGTCGGCACGACCGCAAGCAGCGCAAACATCGCCCAATCATTGCCGGAATATGCCGTAAAAGAAATGCCGCACACCACGTTGTACACCGCAAACACGATCGTTGCAGACAGAAATACGATAAAGCTGTATATATATGAGGATACCTGCTGCACCGCTTTTTGACCGATCAGCATATGGACGGATACCGCGAGCGTTCCGAGCAGCGACAGCAAATCGCCGATCAAATTATTCCTGGACACGCCGATATCTCCCCAGCCGATCAGAACCGCGCCAGCAATCGCTACGCCCATGCCAATCATGGCGACACGCGAGGTGCGTTCCTTATAAATGAAAAATGCGCCGATGACAATAAAAACAGGCTCCAGAGCCAAAATAATCGTCGAGCTGGATACCGTCGTCAGCTTTAGCGAACCCATCCACAGCAGAAAATGCAGCGCCAGGAAAAATCCCGAAGCAAACAGCATCATAAATTTCTTCCCGGTCAATGACTTGAGCTCCGCCAGATGCGGGCGAATAAACGGAAGCATCAGGAGCACGGTAAATAAGAGCCGGTACATGCCTTGGATCGATGCTGGAGCCGAGGACCATTTGACGAAAATCGATGAAAACGAAACGGCGATAATACCGATGAACAAAGGGATGGCGGTTGGAATCGGTGCATTTTTTTTCATGGTGTTTCCTTTCCGGTACAATGATCACAACAACTTATTGTATCACGGCCCGGCAAAAGCATCTATCCCAAAATAACCCCACAAAGAGTATCGGAAAGAAGTAAGGGCGCCTCTCTCAGAGGGGCGCTTTTGCGAAGCAAAAGTACAGAGTGACGTGTAGCCTTTGAAGCTTATTCCGATTACTTTGCGGGAACCCCGGAAATTCAACCCCCACAAAGTGACGCATAACCTTCGAAGCTTATTCCGATTACTTTGCGGGGACCCCGGAAATTCAACCCCCACAAAGTGACGCATGACCTTCGAAGCTTATTCCGATTACTTTGCGGGGACCCCGGAAATTCAACCCCCACAAAGTGACGCGTGACCTTCGAAGCTTATTCCGATTACTTTGCGGGGACCCCGGAAATATATACTTTCTGGGCGTGTAAGCGGATTCACGGATTAACGTCCCGGCAAGCAAACAACCGTCACCGAACAAGTTCCTGCAAAAACGGAAAACGGTATATTTGTTTGGGCCGTCCCTTCGACGGAGCTTTGATTTCATGCGATATTTCCACGAGGCCGGCATCCAGCCATAGCGACAACAGCCGATGCGTACTCCGGACCGTAATGCTCAAGATCATGGCCAACTCAAAAGCGCTGTATTCCGTCCTTCCGGAGCGGGCAACCTGGACAACAAGTTTGCTCAGGTGCAGCGGGGACATCCCTGCAGCTTCCGCTTCCTTCAACAGCTTGTTATTGATCAGCGACATGTCGCACTCGTTCGACTCCGCCATCTCGAGCGGGCCGATGATACTCCGGTCTTCCCGTACGATAAAGCATATATTTCCGCCTGCGTCTTTGGCGTGGCGCAATGCGATGCCGGCATTTGCCCCCGCATCGGATGCGCTTGAACCGAATCCGGCTCCAATACTCATCCGAATACCGTATTCCTTACCGATTTCCTTGGCCAGTTGAATCGATTTATAGCCCCCGGTAACGGCTTCAAAAATTCCCCGCGTTGTGATGAACAAATAGTCATGCTCGTCCAGGTTGGAGACATGGCCATTCAATGATTCCACGAAGCTTTTCACCGCTAAATCGATTCGCTGCCTGTCCTTGTCTTGAAAAAGCCGCCCCCCTGCTTCTTTCGTATAGTCAATGCTAATATAACCAATCACGCACTGGGCTTCTTTGCCGCGCCGCGTTTCTGTCGAAAGCAGGGCCCGCTCCAGACTGACCGTGATATCCTGCTCCGTAGGCATGACCCATTCGTTGGGGATTCCATGAACGCTAAGCATCTCGGATATTTCCCTGCTGCCGGTCAGAGCTGCGTTGCTCTTCCCTTGTTCAAAATGCTGTATATGGAACCTCAGTACCTCATCCCGCGAAAGCAGCGGCTCCCCTTCGTAATAAAACATATCGGACCCATGCATGCCCAGTTCGGTAAACACCCGTTCGACGGCAAGCTTCGAAATGGAGTCGACCGTGCAGGCCGGCATGTCGCTTTTATAATCAAGGTGGAACAAAGCGCGGTATAATCCTGTCCCGCTGTTCGGCACATAAAATGCGGGCACGCTTAATTTAAGCTGCTGCTTAGCGATACGGTATGGTTCGGGCCCTGAAAACAGCAGTACCTCAACTTGATCCATCAGCTCACGAGTTTGCTGGAATATCTCCGCTTCATGACGATAAACCCTAACTTCAGGAACAAAGGAAGGAAAGGCTTTAAGCGTCTGCAAAATAAGCGGCAGCAGTTCCAAGGGCCCGATTACACCGATGATAATCTCTGTGGGCAGTTGCTGCATAAGCTTGACCAAGGCCATCATCATCCTTTCCTGTTCGTCCTGGTGATCATCGCCCTCTATACGATCATGACTTCGACCTTCATCCAATCAACTTGATAAACATGACATCATCGGTATCCACGATATCAAAGAATTCGCCGATTTGTAACGGCCGGATGATCCGCACCGAAAGCGTCGTCAAATCAGGAACATCTTGAATGACCGCCTCTCCGCCGCTGACGCCGATGACCCTCATCCCGTAAAAAGCGCTTTTGCCCGCTCCGGGGGCCGCAAACGGAAGCGGGATGCCCGTCTTGATTCGGTCTTCATCCGTTTCGGCGACGACTCCGATCGATACGATCATTTCGTCAAGAAGATTGACGATACAATCTCCCGGCTCCAACGCTGCATCCAACGAAGCCGGGTAGACGGTAACTGCGGAGCGGGAAGCTCCGCGCAGTCCGATAAAACGCGGCTTTCTACCCCATGAAGTTTCAGGACTCAAGCCGTGAACGGCCAGCCTGCTTGCCTTCCAATCGATCCAGGCAACCTCGTATTCTTCTTGTCCGAAACCAAAAGCTGACCATTGCCCTTCAAAGTATGCCTCATCTCCCGAGCAGGGAGTAAAATGAACCTCACGGGAGGCGACGGCATGGACATATATGGTTTTCCGCGCGGCGCCTTCCAGACGAACGCAACCGCAGCGGCCCTTGACCGTCACTTTTCCTTCTGCCGCCTGCCACGTATAAACGTCGGTTTCGAAACTGTAGAGCCACAGATCCCGGGTTCCATCCGACCATTCCAGACGCAAGGCGGTTGCCGTTCCGCCGTTAGTTCCTTGAACCATTGCATTGCGCGCCGAGACAAGAAAGACGCCGTCTCCCGCGTAAGTAACCGATGTGAAACGTTGCGATTCCCGCTCGCTATGAATAATGAGGAAGGGATGAACGCAGCTGCCGTCCAGATTCGGCCCCATCCCTGTGTACAGCTTCTCCTCCCCTTCAAGCAGGACATGCCGATGCACTTGGCTATCCGCCGTTCTCCAGCAAGCATGAACGGATTCGCCTTCGCAACCATGCGTCCCGTCCGGTTGCAGCCTGCGTATATCATATATATATCCGTAGCCGTTGTTCGGCTGCGTTGTCCAAAGCCTTTCCTCTTCACCAGGCAAAAGCTTTTCGAACGTCTCCCCTGTCGTTAACCGTTCTCCAAAACTGAGTCCCGGACAGTCGTATTGCAAGCTTTCCCCCGGATCTTTGCTTGCCGCTCCGGCCAACGTCCAAGCACTGCAGGGTGCCGCCGTAAATCCGGAAACGTCCAGTTCGCTTGCTTCATGGAATGCATGAAATGACAGGTCTTTGCCGCCTTCTGCCTTAACGTCGAAAATATCGAGCACATAAGAGCGGGAGCCGCTGAGCGGAACTGCGGCCAGCAGACGCTGGTAACGCTCCGCTCCATACAGGTCCGCAGCCTCGCATTCGCTGGCGGCCCACCCGCCATGCTCGTATATTGCCTTCGCTTCGCCACCGGCAAACGGCTTATAAATCTGCCCGCGTTCCATCTGCTCATCCTGCCGCAGAACGACCGTTGGATGAGCGATCGTTTTGGATGCCCAGCCCAAATGGCTGTTGGTCCCGTAGATGCCATAACCCAAATCGGCCGTAAGTTCCCTGCCGTCGGCAAACCACTGGTAAGACAGCACATCGTCATGGGCATGCGTCAGATTCGGGCCATAGCGGGTAAGCAGCGTCATATCATATTTATCGCGCAACACGATATACCCGGCTTGTCCTGCCAAGGTTATGCCGCTCGCGGGCCGGGCATCATCGCTGCTTGCCGCTTCTCCCTGGGGATGCGGCAGGAACAGCTCGATTCCCGACGTTCCGCCCATCCGGTCCACATGATCGCGGAAGCGTTCCAGCACGCTCCGCGCCTCTTCCCGGATCCCCGCATCGGTAGCGTAATAGGCGAAATGAAGGGCCGACCGGTAGACCACGGACAATACTTCCGGCTGGATTTCCGTGCCGATGTAAACGTCTCTGCCCCAATCCCCGTTGCTTGGCAAATGTCCTTGGCAGCTCATCGCGAGCGGATTTTGAACCGCGAAGCGGAAGAATCGCCTGCTGTTGAACGGCTGGAATTCTTCTGCGCCGTTCCCGTATGCGGAAGCCGCCTTCTGAGCCAGCAAAGCCATATCAAGCAGCACTCCGATCGTAAACATGGAATACCCGAAGGAACCTTCGAAATACATGCCGTCGCGCCCGATGGCATTATAGATGAACCCCCGCACGGCCTGAACGCCCCATTTGCAATAAGAAGGAATGTCCAATGCCAAACCGACGGCCAGCATGGCCCGCACGCCGTCCGCCTCATGATTGTTCAGAAGCGTCAGCTTTCCTCCCCGTAAATCGTATACCGGTCCGCCGGGCTCATCCAGCAAATAGTCCTCCAGCATCCGCAGAATATTGCCGCGAATGGTCAGATTATCCCCGGTTCCGGCAAGCCGGCAGCCTGTGGAGAGCTCGTTCATGAGCGGCAGGCCGGAGAGCCAGTCATAATCATGAGCCAAAAATACTTTAACCCGAAAGACAATGCTTGTCAGAAGATGCAGCCTTCCGATCTCGAAAGGGCTTCCGAATGGAGTAAAGTCGCGGGGCCCCATCGTTCCGGCCCAGATCGCGCTAAACGCATCCAGCAGCACGATAGCCCTGCGCGCATAGCGTTCTTCCCCGGTCAGCATATAGAGATAGGTCAGCTTCGTTACCATACCTTCATGATTGCGCACCCCGCCCAGCCAATGGCCGGCGACGGTGAAGTTCCACAAACCTATCGGGTAATACGCCTTACCGTTATACTGAAACCCGCTGCCGTCATCAGGGAATTTTTTATTGGGAACGACGGTTTGACAGGCTGGACATGTGACCGTTTTGGCCGGAAAGCTCTCCCATCCAGACAGGCAAAGGGCCAGTTCCTCCGGCCTTGCCGGATATGCCGAGCCGCAGGCCGGGCAGCCCGTGATGCCGTAAGCGAAGGTTTGCCCCCGCATGCTGAGGATCACCTCATAAACGAAAGAATCCTCCAGCTGCAGAAACTCGTCGCATTCCCGCCGCATCTCTTCCATCATCCGCTCTGCCCAGGCCAAACGGCTTTTCTGTTCCAGCGCGATTTCCACCTGCTCTGCCCCGATATAAAACCCCTTCGGATTATGCGAAGGCGGTGTAACATGTTTCTTTTCAGCATTCATATCCGCCACCTATCCTTTCAAAGAACCGACCATAACCCCTTTGACGAAATATTTTTGGACAAAGGGATATACAAGTATAATCGGAATGGTCGCAACCATGATCGTTGCCGATTTGATAATATCCGGCGTAACCGCAGGCTGCCCGTTTTGGTTAAAGCCCTGATCGAACTGCTGGAATTGGGATGAACCCTCAATGACGATTTTCCGGAGCACGTTTCCGAGCACAGCCTTATGCGGATCGGAAATATAGAGCAGCGAGTCGAACCATGCGTTCCAATGGGCAACGGCGTACCAAAGCGAAATGGTGGCGATGATCGGCACCGAAATGGGCAGCACAATGGAAAAAAGAATTCTGATTTCATTGGCCCCGTCGATGCGGGCGCTTTCCTCAAGTTCCTCCGGGAGCGACATAAAGTAATTGCGCACAATGATCATCGTAAACGCCGCGATGAGCCCCGGGAGAATCAGCGCCCAGCGGCTGTCCAGAAGTCCCAGCTCCTTGATCAGCAGATAATTCGGAATCAGGCCGCCGCCGAAAAACATCGTAAATACGATGAACGCCGTAAACAAATTGCGGTGGGGCAAATATTTTTTGGAAAGCGGGTAAGCGCACATGACGGAAAATAATACATTCAACAAAGTGCCGAGCACGGTACGGAAAATTGTATTGTAATATCCCGTCCAAATCAGCTTGTTGGCAAAAACGGCCCTGTATCCTTCAAACGATATTTCTTGCGGCCACAGCTTCAGCCCGTAAGCATTGGCGGCTTGCGACGTGCTGAACGATATGGACAAAACGTTAAGAAACGGATACACCGCAGTAATCGAAAACACCGTAAGAAAAATAATATTGGCAGCATCAAATATTTTCTCTCCCGGTGATTTTTTTCCTACTGTTAGCGACATGAAAGTCTCCTCCTACCAAATTCCGTAATCGCTGAAACGTTTGACGATGCTGTTCGTGACCAAAATCAACACGAGCGCGATCATATTGGTAAACAGTCCCGCCGCTGTCGACAGGCCATATTCCATCTGGCTGATCCCGACCCGGTACGTATAGGTGCTCAGCACGTCTCCGACCTCATACACGTTGGCATTGTAGAAGTTGAATACCTGATCGAAATCGTCATTGATAATGCCGCCTACAGCAAAAATAAACATGATGGTAATCACCGGCACCAATGCCGGGAGAGTAATATGCAGCATCTGCTTCCACCGGCTCGCTCCGTCGACGACAGCCGCCTCGTACAGCGTCGGATCGATCGAGGACAGAGCCGCAAGATAAATGATGGACCCCCAGCCGACGCTCTTCCAGACCTCGGTACTGACAAGCAGCGTACGGAACCATTCTTTATCTCCAAAAAAGAAAATCGAATCTCCGCCAAACAGGTTAATGATATAATTGACAACGCCCCGCGTCGGCGAAAACACTTCCATAAAGATCCCCGCCAAAATGACCCAGGAAAGAAAATGGGGCAAGTAGCTTAACGTCTGCACGAACCGTTTGAAAAAAATGACGCGTAATTCATTCAACAACAGCGCTAATACAATCGGCGCCGGGAAATTGAACAAAAGTTTATAGAAACTGATGATCAGCGTATTGCGAAGTGCGCGCGGAAAATCATGTCCGGAAAACAGCACCTTGAAATTTTCGAGTCCGTTCCAAGGACTGCCCAGGATCCCGTCCAGAAATTGATAGTTTTTGAAAGCCAGTACAATGCCGTACATCGGCAAATATTTGAAAATGAGAAAATATAATATGCAGGGCAGCAGCATTAACAGCAAATACCGGTGCCGGTAATAAGACTTCCATTGATTGCGGAACCGTTTGCTTATAGTGACAGAACCCGGTTGTTTCATAACGTCCACCTTTCCATTCATTCATGCACGATGGAGAAAGGCGGTCCTCCTCAAATTGGAGACAACCGCCAATTCCTCATTCGTTTCGGCCTACTTCAAGCTTTCATACCACTGGTTCGCTTCTTCGGTAAGCTTGTCCCCGCCGCTCTGTTTCCAGGCTTCGACGAATGCGTCGAACTGGTCGATCGTCTTCTCGCCGTTGATGATGGCGGCGAAAGTCTCTTTTTGCAGCTGAACCAAACTGTTCATATATTGCCCTTCGGATGGAAGAGCCGTTTTAAGTGCATTCTCATAGCCCGCACCTTCGAATTTGTACAGCTTCGAATTGATTTCCTTCAGCTTCGGATTGGTTACCCGGGCGCGGAATTCCGGCTGGTCGAACGGGGCAAACGTGATGTTGGCGCCGATTTTGGCCTGCATGTCGTTTTTGCCCGCATATTCTTCTTTCCAGACAATCGTGATGCCGTCTTCGGCTTTCTCGGACTGAACCCCCAGTTCGCCGTATTTCATCCGCTGCCATACATCGAAATTGCCGTATACCTCATCCCAGATCTTCATGATCGTATGTTTCAGTTCTGGGTTGTCTGCCGTCTTTTTCCCGAATGCCATATATGTGCTGCCGACATACCCTGGCGTAATGTTGCCGAATTTGCCGTCCGGCCCCACCGGCGGCTTGCCGAAGCCGATCTCGGCTTTCGGGTTTGCTTTTTTCGTCTCCACATAGTTTACGCCGCCGTCGGACTTGATTTCCGGGATTGGCGGAGTCCAGTGATAGTTCATGCCATGATTGGAAACGCCGATCTTGCCATTGACGAAATCATTGGATGTCGCCCAATAACCGCCCGTATTTTCTCCGTTTTCCAGCACCCACTCCGGACTGATGACATCATCTTTTTTCCACTTGGCAAGGCGCTCCAATGCCTGCTTCGTTTCCGGCAAAATACCGCCCCAGACGAGTTTGCCGTCACGTTCGGTCCAAAACTCGGGATATACTCCGTAGGCGCCATAGATGCTTGTCATCGCGGAGCGGGACATGCCGTACGTATCCTTTTTGCCGTTCCCGTCCGGATCGTTGTTGCGGAATTTGTACATCGCTTCTTCAAACTCGTCTAATGTCTCGGGAATTTTGCTAATACCGACCTTATCGAGCCAATCCTTGCGCCATGCCGTGGCCAGGCTGTATTCCCCATCCCCGTTTATGCTTGGAATTCCGATGTATTGGCCATTAAATTTGGCATAATTCCAAATCTTCGGATCGATGGAATCGACGAGCTTTTTATAATTCGGCATATATTGTTCCAGCTCTTCCTGCGTAAAGCCGGTCGTCACGCCGCTCTTGAAGAACTTCTGCAGGTCGGCTCCCGAATACACCGTCATGAAATCCGGTACTTGTCCCCCGGCTAGTTTGGCGCCGAGCAGTTCCTCGCGTTTCGTTACATCCAGGTACCAGATGTTGAATTTGACGTTGAATTTGTCTTCAAGAAATTTCTTGTTCGGTGCATCGTCATCGACCGGGCCATACTGATACGTCAGCCATTCGATGTTAAGCGGTTCCTTGCCGCTCTCTTTCTGGTTCGTCTGCGGTTCAGGGCTTTTGGCCTCCTTCGGTCCGGAGCTCCCGCATGCTGCAAGGCTCAGCGAAAGCGACAAAGTGAAAAGAAGCATCCATTTTTGTTTCCATTTCCGGCGCATTGAATATCCCCCTTAATGATTGATTTCTTTTTCTATTCCTCATCGGCGTTTGATGCCGTGAAGCCCGCTTGTTGTTTGGCTTGTTTAAGCCGCGCTTCCAGCCGCTCCCTCACGGGGCTTTTCGGAAGCTTTTTCAATTGATCCTTAGCCTTTTTCCAGTCTTCTTTTAGATGCGAAATTTCGAAGCGCTTAACTCCCTCTACCCCCAAAACCAACGCATGCTCGGGTGAACCGGGCACGATATCGCTAGCTCCCCAGTTCCGGTAAAGGGTGCCGTCTTTACGCATCATCTCGCCGTCCGGCCGGAGCATGAAGTCCCTTGATGTCGGAGCCGCATGGCCTGCAGCTGTAAAATGGAGCGTCAAAAGCTCCGGAGCGCCTGTCATTGGACTGCGTTTGGCCAGCAAATCGGCTTCCAGCGCATGGGCCGCATCCGTATGAAACCGTATGCTCACCGTCCCGGCACCGTTATCCTGCACTTGAACGTCCATGTACGGCTTCAGGTTGTCAGGCAGCGTATACCGGTCAAACCTGGCTTTTTCCGGCACGTGTGCAATCGAAATTTCCCCATCCGTAAAGCCGTCGGCAAGAGGTACTTTGGCTTTTACCTGCATGTCGGTCGGTTGCGCGACGTTCGTTTCCAGCGTTACGGTAAATCTCGGTTCATACCTATCTTTCGCATATTCATACAAACGGTCGTACACGGAACGGCGGATCGAGGTCATGGCATCCGGAGCCCGGTCATCAAGCGGCGTATAAGCATAAGCCCCTTCGACAATCGGCATCGCCGCCAAGTAGTACGTATTAGGCGCATCGGTCATATAACCTTCGAACACGCCATGGTTTAAATAAGGAGCAAGCGTGCGGTAATCGTCATACTCCACTTCGACGGAAGCCCCTGTCTTGCGGGCCAGCTCCGCCACATTCGGGAAGATCGCCTTTTTGGACACGCCGAAGGCAAACCCCGGCTGAATCGACGCCGCATCAAAACCCAGATCGCGCCACTGGTAAGCGGATCCCGGACCGATATACGGTATCCACGTGAACGTGCGCCCTCTGCCGTGAAGCAGCTTTGCCGTCTCCTGAATAAGTTCAGCCTCGCCCGTCGTTTCACCGATCCGTTCATGATACCAATAGAAGCCGTCCAGCTTCAGATTGGAAAACTCCTTTTCCTGGAAAAGCCGCCCGACTTTATCGATATACCATTTGACGGCGGCTGTTTTGTTGCGGAACGCGAGTTCATTCATCTGCTTGAGGCCTTCATATGACCCGGGGTCGTCCACCTTTCCCGCAAAATCCGCCGCCCGCAGGCTAAACGGTTCGCCGTTTCCGCTTACATCGCCGAAGTCGGAGCTTTCTTCGATTTGCGGAATAGCCACGGTAACGCGTACCGTCTGTTTGGTTTTCAATAATCGGTTGATGCTGCCGGCAGCCTCGTCAATGGCGGACAACTGCGCACCTGGCGCGAATATAAAATCGAGATACGCATTCAAGTCATCCATCGTGACGAATCTCGCATTCCCGCTCGCATCCGAACCGGAAGGAGTCACCATGGAGGTAACAGGCAGGGCAAGCAGATCGGTAAAAAACCAGTCCCGAATGTTGCCGTAAATATCCTTGTAAGCCAGAAAGGCTTCCGCTTTTTCCTTCGTCCAGTCGGTGAAATACTCGCTGCCGGTTTTCATCGGGCCGGAATACCAAAGAAATTGATCCTTGATTCCTGCCGCTTCGGCGCTTCCCGGCATCGGATAGTGACCGGGTTCCCATTCGCTGTCGAATTCGGGAAGCGGAGTCGTTTCTCCGGAAACGCCTGGCTGCCCCCAAACCTCAATTTCATCCATCCACCCGAAAAAGTTGATCGCAAATTCCAGCTTGATGTAACGCGCTTGAATATTGAGGTGCGAACCGTCGGCAAGGCGGTCCAGGACGTAAGTCTTCCGGTGCATATCCGATGCCGTTAACGTGCGGGCAAAATACAGCGGCTCGTCCGGAGCGGCCTTACCCAGATAACGGTAGTCCGTACCGTCCTGCGAAGCATAGAACCGGACGGCGACCGGAGGAGCGATCCCGACATCATTTCGTTGGCCGAATCCGGTTGCGATGCGCTTCACAGTGGACATTTCCTCCAGGTCGACGACAACTTCTCTTTTCAGCTTGCGGTAAAAAACGAACCAGTCTTTCGTGTTCTCCCAGTTGGCAATATCTCCATAACGGCCGTCGGTCAGCTTTCCCGCTTCATCCAAGGAACTTTCCTTTCCGTATTTGCCTATGCCTTGGATCGTATCGAAAATAGCATTCGGCTCGGACACGGTTACCGGTTTGTTTAATGCCAAATTTACGTCTTGGGGTTGTTTCGCAAGGGATGCGGTCTCCTCTGCATTTGCTGCGGACGGGATGAAAAGCTGCAGCATTAAACATGCGATCGTAAGATAAATCCCGGGGAAAACTGCCCATTTTTTCTTTAAACGAATAGCAATCAACTCCTTTTCATCATTTTCCGCATCCTTTAGAAAACGTTTTCAAAAGGCATTCTGACATCCGCTCCCATGATCCCTTAGGTTACTTCTGGTTCATTCATCCCGGAGAGGTGGATAAAAGAATGCAACCAGGCCGAGTTTTCGCCTTTGGAGTATTTATTTATTTGATATCATCGTATCGGGATAAATCCTCCAGTTCAATGAGAAAAATAGGACCATAAATACGCTTACATTCGGGATGCCTGATTTGCAGAGTCTTTCGTTATCACCGCCATTGAAATGAAAAAATCCGTCCCCAAAAGCTTTTGGAGAAACGGATTTTCATCAACTGTATTGTGATATTTTCTCATCCGTAACCGGATAAGATTGCTCCTATGTTTTCTCTTCGTCCATAGATTGCAGCAGATATCCCGATTCATTGCAGTCCGGAGTCAACTTGCTCTTTTCGGACGATCCGCCATCCCCCTAATATCGCAGGTAGGTATAAGGCCAGCGGAAGCGCCCCGAAGGCAAGAACGGGTACAAGCGAATGATAAGGGAGCTTTCCCCTGATATTTACTCTTTTGCCGACACGCTGCCGACTTGCCGCAATGCTGCAGCCCTTCCGAAAATAAAAATTCCCGCTCCCGAAATGGTGCAGATCAGAACTCCAACGGACATAAAAAGCGCAGGCATTCCGAAAGAAGATGCCAAGTACGTTCCGTACATCACACCAACCGGCGTCATCGCTTTTGTTAACAGCGAGCGGACAGATAGAACCTGCCCCAAAACGCTTTCCGGCACAATCCTGTAATACAGCGTACTGCTGTACACATTCCAAAATGGCATTGCAACCCCCGCTGCCGCTTCAATCACCAATGCTGTATGTATGCTCGTGGTCATGCCCAACATGATATAGGTCAGTCCGCCGGCAAAAAGCGCGGCGCTCATGACCGCATACAAATATGTTCCAGGCTCACGCAGCCACCCTGCAATGATACTGCCGCACACATATCCGAACGGAAAAGCCGCTGAAAATAAACCGGATGCGAGCGGACCGCCATGAAGCGTTTCTGTTACGTAGGGGATATACATAGCCTGTGTGGCAAACACGCCAAAACTCGTCACCGCAACAAGGAGCGTAAGCCCGCATAAAATACGATTCGATTGATAGACTTGAATTCCCTGCACGAAGCTGCCTTTCCATGTGCGCACGGTTCCCGCTGATTGGGGCCTTTCGTTTATGAATGAGGCGGGAAACCATACACACCAAAACAAAATCGCCATAACAGGCAATAAAAATTCAGCAGAAAGCATCCCCGTCAGCAAGCCTGCGGTTGGCAGCGCCAGCACTCTAACGAGTTGCACCGAACCAGATAGGACAGCGTTAACACGGACCAGTTTGTCCGATTCGGACAGTTTGGGAATAAGGGCACCTGCAGCCGCATCATAAACATGGAGGGAGCTAACGAATGAGCCAATCCATATAATGTATGCTTCCTTATGCCCCGCGATCCACATCAGCCATACAAATAAAAAGGCCGCTCCCCGAATCGTTTCGGACAACTTCATTACGGTAACCCGCTTCCACCGGTCGATATATGGACCCGCGATCCACTGGACAAGCCATTGGCCGACCAGGCTGAGCAGCCATATTCCACCCATAGCCGCTTTTGAACCGGTCAGCGTATACAACATCCACGATAGAATAAACGTGCCCGATGTTCCCGCAAGGTTCGAACGCATTTGATCGACACACAGCCAGCCCAAGTTTCTATTCCATGATTTGGCCGCTGTAGCCATTTCCCCGGTCATATCAACGGCTCCCGTCACCCAGACCCAGAAAATCGCGCAGTTCTTGATCATGTTGATTCAGGGAGCCCGGATTCCATGAATAGCTTCCGTCCTTTACGCGCACCAATCCCGCTCCTCTAAGAATCGCAAGATGATGATGCACCGTAGTTTTCCCCATATTGAGCAAGTCGGTAAGCTCTTTTAAAGACCGGTCCTGCTCGGAAATCAATTTTAAAGCCCGCAGCCGTTTGTCATCGCCCAAAGCTTTGTATAATTGGACAAGCTGTCCCGGCGGCTCGTAAGGATCGCCATTCGACTGCATGCTCGCGTCGCTGACCGGATAATAAAAAATACGCGTATCATCCATATCAGCCTCAACCGTCCAAGGGCGGTAGATGACATGCGGGATCAGCAGCACTTTGCTTACACTTGATTCCGGTTTATATTCGATGCCTGATGCTCTTAGCACGACTTCTTCGGGTGTGCAGGTGCGCAGCCAATTCCTTTTCATGGACAAATCACGCTCCAGGATCTCTTTTTTCTCCTCCGCATCAACACCGCCAATTTCTTCTTCCCATAGCCGGAGCATATCCGTGAGGTGTCGTTTCAGTTCTTTTGCCCCAATTTCACAGACAGTTCGGATCATTTGCGGGAAGAAAAGATGTTCTTCACAGGCCTGAATCATGCTTTGTGCAGCTTCCAAATCCCCTTGGGCTGCTCGAAGCCGATTGTTCTCTTGGCAATTCCCTAAATACGGGAGGATCAGAAAGTTGAAATCCCTGTCTTCTAAAGCCTGAATAAATGTAAAAAAATCCTCCGCAGTAGCAAAATTTTGCGCATGCAGCAATTGAAGCAGCATTTTCCATGTCTGCTGCCGCTGGCAGAAGTCCAATTCCCGCCGGAGCTCAAGCGAAGTTGATGTCCTTAGATGCTGCCAATAAGATTGCGGCTTGTCCAGGGCGGCATGCAGCTTGGGATAAGTAGCAGCGGCGATCCCCAAAGCACTTTCAAATAATAGCGAATTGTACAGCTCAACCTGATAGGAACTTCTTTTAAATGACGTATCTACAACCTTCATATAACTCATTTCCTCCTGCATCTAAATCTATCTTATTACCGACTTCAGGGATCCAGCTCATCACTCGAATCCCCTAAGATATTCCATCGTCACATGTTTATATTCTAAATTATTATAACATCGCATTCAATATATTTGAAACAAACTACTCAATAAAATTAGAATATTTGATTTCATATTATTAGAATATTTAATTCTGTGTAATTAGATCATTTAATTCGAAATCATTAGTAAATCGAAAATAGACTGCTATTTACTTTTAAAATAATCGGATTTAGCGGATTTCCTTGGGAGTCAGGATGATGTGTCGGAGTGCTAACGAAACTCACAATCGTTATTGCCGCAAAATAAAGCCTCTGATTTTTCTAAACATTCCTGTGTAGGCTAAGAAAATGGTCTTTGAAAAAAAAAAGGAGCGCCTCGTATGATAGGGGTGAGACGGGTCAAATGCCCTAAAAACCTATCAGGAGGCGCCTACTATGAAGTTTACTCGAATTGAAGTTACAAATCAACGGATTGAACGAATTACCACCCAGCACGCTATCGTGGGGATCGACATCGCCAAAGAGAAGCACGTCGCTCAAGTGACCAACTTCCGCGGTATCGTACTCACGCGTCGGCATCTGACCTTTGCAAATACGCTCGAAGGCTTTGAGAGGCTGATGCGCTTTACCCAAGAAGTACAGAAGAAGCAGGGATTGACATCGGTTATCGTCGGCCTCGAGCCGACCGGACACTACTGGTTTAATCTAGCCCATTGGCTGCGGAAACAAGGAATCGAGGTCGTCCTGGTGAACCCAGTCGTGACGCATCGCAACAAGGAGAACCGTGACAATAGCCCGTCCAAAAACGATGCCAAGGATGCCCTAACCATTGCCGATGCGGTCAGCCGCGGCTTCTATACCGAGTTTACCCCGCAAGCAGGCCAATTGGAGCAACTCAAGACGCTGATGAGTGATCGGGAATTCTGGGTGAAATATGCTATCAGTTTGGGTAATCGCATCGTCCGCTGGATCGACATGTACTTTCCGGAGTTCCAGCTTGTTTTTAAAGACTGGAAGGCCGAGCGCTCGTTGGCTTCCCTGCGGGCTTTTCCTTTACCGTGCGAGTTGCAGGACCTGAACGCCGATGAAGTCATCCAGCGCTGGCACGAACAAGGCATGAGACGCCCGGGTGGAGTTACCGGGAAAGCGAAGGCGGTCCAACTCATCCAGGCGGCCAAACGCAGCATTGGCCGTACCGAGGGATTGGAGCAGGCAAGGCGAGATCTGCAGCGCCTGCTGACGGCGTACGACCAGATTACAAGCCACCTGCAAGAGATGAAGGAAGAAGTCGAAGCGCTGCTAGGGAAGATCCCCATGGCCAAACAGTTGCAGAGCATCCCCGGGATGGGCCCGACCACGATCGCAGCCTTGCTGGGATTCGCCGGCGATCTTGGTCACTATGCCCATGGACGGCAGCTCTTGCGCCGCGCCGGGCTCAATCTGGCTGAACGAACCTCCGGCAAGTACAAAGGTCAGATCAAGCTCTCCAAACGCGGAGACAGTGCGCTGCGCAAATATTTCTTTTTGGCTATGCTCACCTTGGTGCGTGAAAACCCGGACTTCAAACGGTGGCATGAACACAACTTGAACAAGGGCATGAAGAAGATGGCTTCGTTATTCAAATTAATCGGCAAGCTGGCCCGGATCGTCATCGGGATGGTCCAGCGTGGAGAAACGTATCGCCCTGAGATCGGTGTGAAGCAGGCCGCCTAACCCCGAGGATTCCTATCGATCCCGTAGCACCTGTCGCCCCGTCGTATTACGAATATTGTCTTATTCGCAGGATCTCTAATATGCACAGAGAACCGAGTGCCAGTTTCGCAAGGGCATAGACCCGTCACCTAAACGCTATCGGTCTCCACGCCTTGGGTAGGTATGACGAAGGAATGGAAGGACAATGATCCGTTGAGACATGGGAGGGTGAACCTCCAAGGGCCAAGTGGAGCGTGCAGTATACCAGCACCCACGAAGTGCGTATAAGCGTAGCTTCTGTTCTTGCACGCCCGTTTGTCGAAAAAAGCGGTGTCTACTTCTTCATTCCGGCTCTCGTTCTGTTTTACAAGGCGAAGGAATTCTGCGAATAAGTGAGTATTCATGAGAAAACACCTTAAATACGAGGGACGAAACTAGGTATCGCTATTTAACAAAATTTTTGGCGTTCATACCCATTTTCACCCCAATAACGATATGGAGTTTCGTTAAAAATAAAATGCTGCCGTTTTTGAGACAATAACGCTTCCCAGTTTCGTTAGACGCTATTGCGGGTGGTATGCTACATTACTGGTGGGCAGTGTGCTACGTAACATTAATGACCGGTATGCTACGTTCATTGGTAGGCGGTTTGCTTCGTTCATTAGCGAGAGGATCCTAAGTTCATTACCAAGTGCGGCCCGAATTTGTGCGATGAGGCTTGAATTTCTGCGATGATGTAGCGTTCAAATTTTAAAAAACGCACTAGGATGATTGAATATAACCTGCTGGATGATTGAATATGACCAGCCGGGTGATTGACAGATCACCGAAGGAAGCTTGAAAACTAACACATGCAAAAAAGGCCTCGTCCGAAAGGACAGGGCCAATAAAAATATATATCATTCCGTGTTTCTTCTCTTAATATGATACAAAAACGCATGTTATTTGCTTCCCCACCGCGTCAGTATGGCTATGGATCGCGTCTATATCCAAAGTCATAATTCATTGAGATCAGCCGAACACCATGAATTATGCGCTTATCACAGGAAAAAACTTCAGTCACTGCGGTTTGTATTCGAATGTAAATTTCACGGGCGCCGACATCCCATCCATTGAGAGATAGGCATCGTTGGTTCCCTTGAGATTACCGGTAAGCTTGATCGTGAATTGGAATCTTCCCGTTTCCGAGCTTATCGTCTGGCCTTCGTACAGGACTTTCCCTTTCGAATTGAGCACTTTCAAATTCACTTTGGACTGGCTTCCATTCATCACCAGACCGTTGATCGTCAATTTCCCCGCATCAGTATCTGCCGCAGCCTGAACACCATCTATCGGAGTTACTATACCGCCTCCCGAAAGGAGATATACGCCAAATTCATAGAAGGAATATCCGTATTCTGTATTTCTCTGAACGCCTTGGAATTTGACGTATCTGGCTTTGACCGGATCAAAATGAACGGTTTCTTTGCCGGAATACGCCGTAATAATTCCGTCATTGTCCTTGATCACACTGGTCCAATTCTGATTGTCATCGGAAACAAGCAGTTTGTAGGTTTTAGCCCGGGCATTCTCCCAGTCGATTCTAACCGTATCGAATTCTTTGGATTCGCCAAGATCGACTTGGAACCAGGTGTCATCAACATAGCCGCTCGACCATCTGGTCGAAGAGAATCCGTCCACAGCATTTTTCGGCGCCAATCTCTCAAGCGAGCCTTCTACGGAAGAAGCAGTTGCCGGTTTATTTTCCGCCAGATTGCCAACGAGGCTATAAATTTCTTCATTCAACGCGGCATACGCCGTATCCGAAATGATATGGTCTGTAGACAATTGATCCAGCTTCACATTGAAGCCTTTTAAGTACTTGTCAAACTGCGCTGCAGCTGTTCCTTCATAACGTTTCATCAGTTCCAGATAATTGTTCAGCGAACGAGGGGCTTCCGCTGTTGTGAACTGATTCTGTTCGGCGAATTTGCTTACGTGAGCTTTCATGGTATCGGCGGTCGCCACCGCTTTGATGATGTAAGTCGTCGTCTTGGATTGGGCTGCGGCCACGGTGATGGCCAGTTGATGTTTACCCGGTTTTCCCGCCAGATCAATCGGAGTTCCCTCGGTGTAAGGATTGCCATCGATCAATACCGTTACCTTTGCCAATCCGCTTCCATCGTCATCTTTGATTTTCCATGTAATTTGAAGGGTTTCCGTATCCGGTATGTCCATATCGCCATTTAACGTTTGTCCGTTGACGAATATGTCCGCCTCCGGAGCCGGGCTATTGTGGGCGACGTACGTTCCGTTCAAATATTGATACAGCCAGTCATACATTAAACGTAAACTTGGATCTTTGCTCACCCCTAAGTTGTAAACGGCATTATTTCCTTGGTAATAAGCTCTAAAGCCATTTTGCATCAAGCCGGTTGTGGCGCCGCTGTTCAAGTAGTCGATAAAACGCTCGCGGAATACATTGTCCGTCAGCATCCGGTCATCAAACTCGACTTCGTTCCCCATCCCATATCGTTTTGCATTATTCGCGGCATCTTCCAGACGGTCAACATCCATGCCACCGAAGAAGTAGTTCGGCTGATAGGCAGCGGCATCCATGCCGACGTCTTTCCACATATACATTTTGTAAGCTAAAGAGTGAGGAATCCAGAATACCTTCAAGTTCATAGCATGCACTTTTTCAGTCACCATTCGTGCATCGTCTGGTCCCGTTTCACCTACATCGATTTGTTCTGGCAGCCAGTACATACCTACAAGTTGAAGATTTGAATAGTTTGCCGCCTGCCATCTTTGCTGAACCTGATCCAGCCACCACTGTACCGCTTTCCCCCTGTTTTCAAGCGCTTTATCTCTGCCGACGACGGATTCGTTAAAATTCAAGGAACCGGTACCGTCAACGTCGCCAAAATCTGTTAAGGATCCCCCCGGATTCGGAATCATTAACACAACCTTTTCTTTATAATCAGGCTGGTTCAGCTTGGTTCCGACTTCCTTGGTAGCCTCATTCAAATTCTGCATATCCCCCGTGGCAGCAAAGGTTTTATCCAAATACCATTTCCAATCTTCCAGGTTCGTTTGCCCAAGGCCGAAATCACGACCGGCAGGCGAAGCAAGCCCGAGATATAAAATGCCGTCAAAAAGCCAATCGGTAGGCTCGCCATCCTTATTAATATAACTAATGTTTGGAATGATCCGTTCCTTACTCCAATCCCCCAAACCATTTGCATACTGTCCGTTATACAACAAATTCAAATTCCGGATACCAGCTGTCGCTTCGCCTGGCTCCAAAAAATGAGGCTGCTCGGTAGGAACGGTTACTGCCCCGTCGGCCTTGCCATCCGTACCCATAATTTCGATTTCATCAATGTATTCCCATAGCTCTTGATGCATCGTAAAGATGACTTTAACGTAACGGGCATAAGCCAGCTTGCCATCCGTTTTCCCGCCATTGATTCCGTCCCGGCTGCCGTCCCATGTAAAGGTCTCCTGTCTAGGCGGCCCTGACCCCCAGAGCAACTGAGTGGCGTTATGGGAAAGCAATCCCCAATTCTCCTTATCATCGGAGACATACATCGATACCTCCAGCGGCACGAGGATCGAGTTTGTAGGATAATCTTGGAAAAAGTGGGCCGTAATCTTGGCGATCGACTTTTCCTCACCCAAATCGAACACGACTTCGCGAGCTTTGCCACGCACATGTCCTACCCATGCCGGATCATTCATATCGAGCGCGCCATATTTTCCATCCGTAAGCTTATAACCGTCGTCCGGATGCGATGCGTCCGGTTGTTCAGACCATTCATAAGGAAGACCTGACGCGAGATTACGGAATTCCGTCTGATCTCCTGCTGCCGATGCGGCCTGCTGATTTGCATCCGGTGTTTGTTTTGCCTGATCCGCTCCCGGCTTCCCTTCATTTTTCGATTGATCCTCTGCCTGTTGTTCTGCTGTCAGTTGTTCTGCTGTCGGCTCTCCGGCATCCGTCGGTTGATCCGGTAAAGCTTGCGGATTTTCCATTTCATTCCCTCCTACCTGGTCCGCATCACCCGTCTGTGTGATGGACACAGCCGAAACAGGCGACTTCGCCTGTACCGCAGAAACCGGAGCCATCAGCAAAACGGCAGCCATCAGGACCGATCCCCATTTTTTATTTGATTTCATCAATTTCAGCTCCTTTTATTCCCGAGTATAGATAAACCAGAAACCTTTAAATTCATTGTCCTGTTCTGGAGAACTTCCGATTTCGATCCCCCTTTCGCCTCATCAAGCATAATCCATTGGGACAGCACTTTCGAAAAAGGCACCCAAAAGCCCGAATGTGAGTGTTGTCAGATGCTGAGTAAAAACATGTTGCGTATCAGCCTTCCCAAAATATGCTCCCGAACAAAAAAAGTTAGCGCTTTCAAAATAGCAGGAATATTTTCCAATTAACCATTCTAAAAAGCGGGTCACCGGCCTATATTTCGGGATACGGCTGAAAATGCTTCCGCACGGATTCATGATAAAAGGAGATTGACGGGAAGGCAAGCAACATAATTTGTGCGCTGTACAATTTTTTTCGTACGAAAAAAAGGCCATATCCGAACTTGACAAGGCCTATGAAAACCCAATATTATTCCAAGTTTATTCACTTAATACAATGTACACCGCATGTTATTTGCATTACCTGCGACATAATTTGTCATGAACTATTTTCGTCCAAGACCGAAATCAACGAAAACAGGTCGACTGCCATCGAATATTGCGCTTGCCCGAGAAATAAATGAGTGATCTCTAAGGCCCGGCTGCTCGAATACGAACAGCCGGGTGTATCTTTTCACCGCTGAGAATACCCGTCAAAAGAAAGCGCCTCCACAGCTTTTTTATCCTGTTGTCTTCCGATTACTTTGATAGGAAATTTAATAACCGGTCCACGAAAACTGCTGTCTCAGCCCGGGTTGCATTACCGAACGGACGAATCATTTTTTCGCTGCCATGAATCAGCCCATGCTCAACCATGCCCGCGATACTGCCTGCGGCGTATGCCGATACTTTGCCGGCATCCTTAAAACCGTTCAACGCTGAGAGAGCGCCTGCAATCTCTTTGGCTTTTGCCGCTTGTAATGCGCGGTCCGCCATGACCATCATGTCCTGTCTTGTAACCTTCGCAGTCGGATCAAAGCGCTTGTCATCAAGTCCAGTGACGATCCCAAGCTTCTTCGCCGTCGTCACGGCTACATAAAAATAATCCTCCGGCTTCACGTCTTCAAAGGCTTCGCTTGCATCGGCCTTCAAATCAAGCGCTCTTACAAGCATGACAATATACTCTGCTCTGCTTACTTGATCGGCCGGACTAAACGTGTCGGCAGTCGTCCCCTTCACGATGCCTGAAGCAGCCAACCGTTCAACAGAAGCTTTGGCCCACGCGTAACCATCAAGATCGATAAATGTCGCTTCCGGCTGTTTGTAGAATATCGCGTAAACCCCCGTATGGTCCGTTTGGAACCGGATGAATTGGCCCGAAGCGGAATAAGCTGCCCCCGTCACGGCTGTGGAAGCATCTTGCTCATTTTCTGCCAACACGCCAATGTTAGCTGCCGCCTCATTGTTTGCCTTTACGTAGGCAATGCTGACGGTTATTGGCGCCTTTTCATTTTTCCAGGCAATGGCCTTTCCGTCCACTAGTACCTCAAGCTTCAGCACCGGTCTGCTGCCTACGATCTCTTGATCCGCTTGACCCAGGGACTTACTGCCAACCTCGCGAATGGCGAATCGCAGCTGCTTGCCAGATTGGGCGGATGCCGCCAGCATTTGTCCGGACAGCATAACGGAAGCTTTTGGCGTGATGAGTTCAACCTGCAAATTTGGATATCCGGACATCAGCGCCGCCGGAAGATCCACGGCATAGTCCGCTGCCCCAGTGTTCTTGACTTCAATAGCGACCTTCACCTTGCCGTCCTGACCAGCCTTCGCTTGAGTCATCGCTTTTTGCATTTCCTGCTCGTTCACAGCGGCTACGGCTGTTTTTCCGTCGGCATCAAGCTTTCCGTTCACAACGGCTTTGACTGAACCATCCCGCTGCGACTGGAACGCATTAGCAACTGGATTCGGCGTGCTACTGCCGCTAGTATTTCCGTTTCCGGTACCATTGCCGCTGCCACCGCCGCTGCCGCCGTTATCTCCACCGTTGTTTCCACCGCTGCCTGGATTCCCGCCGTTATTGCCTCCATCTCCGCCCCCGGGAGTTTTGTATTCAAAAGTAACCTTAACGGGTTCGCTCATGCCATCCAAGGACAACAATGCTTCATAGGTTCCCTCTACGCTGGTAAGCGAGAATGCAAATTGGAAGCTCCCGGCTGCCGTGCCCGTTGTCTGGCCTTCGTATTGAACCTTGCCTTTCGGATCTAGTACTTTCAAATTCACTTGAGCCAGATCGCCATTCATGACGAGACCGTCGATCGTTACTTTTTTCGCCGAAGCATCTACCGCTGCTTTAACTCCATCGATCGGAGCTGCTTCCTGGGCCCCCGAGAGGTTATATACGCCAAATTCGTAGAAGGAATATCCGTAATCCGTATTTCTTTCAATGCCTTGGAATTTGACGTATCTGGCCTTTACCGGTTCGAAATGAACGGTTTCTTTGCCGTCACGGGCCGTAATCATGCCGTCATGGTCCTTGACCGCAGAAGTCCAGTTCTGTTTATCCTCTGAAACAAGGAGCTTGTAGGTTTTGGCGCGGGCATATTCCCAATCGATACGTACCGTGTCGATCTCCTTGGCTTCGCCAAGATCCACCTGGAACCAGCTGTTATCCGCGTAATCGCTCGCCCATCTTGTCGCAGGGAAACCATCCACCGCTTTTCCCGGTTGTAAATTCGGGCTGCCGCCTTCTACCGAAGATGCTTCCGCCTTTTTATTTTGCGCCAGGTTTCCAATAAGGTAGTAAACATCTTCTTTCAGCGAGCTGTACGCTTTCTCCTTCATTACGCCATCTTTCTGCAAAAGATCCAGCTTCGCATTAAACCCCCTCAAATATTTATCTGTCTGGACCGCATCCGTTCCTTCGTAACGTTTCATCATTTCCAGATAATTGTTAAGAGAACGCGGCCCTTCGGCAGTCGTAAACTCTTTTTGCTCCACAAAGCGGTTGACCAATGTCTTCATGCTGTCCGCGTTGGCGGCCGCATCGATGATGTACGATGTTTTTTGCGACTTGCCCGCCGTTACAGTGATCAAGAGTTCATGTTTTCCGGGCTTGCCGGTTAGATCAATGGTTGAACCCGCCGTGTATGGTTTGCCGTCAAACTGAGCTGTAACTTTTGTTAATCCGTCATCGTTTTTCAGTTCCCACGTAAACTGTAGTGGCTGGGTTTCATTTACCACTGCACCGCTTTGAAGCGCCTGCCCATTTATTTGCACGGCTACCTCAGGTGGAGCCTCATTGTTGATTTTGTATTCGCCTTTTACATATTGATACAACCAATCATACAAAACGCGAGTAGAGGGATCTTTGTTGACAGCTGCGTTAAACACGGCATTATTGCCTTGGTAGTAGGCTCTGAAGCCGTTTTGCATCAATCCCGATTCGACGCCGCTGTTCAAATAATCGATATACCGCTCGCGGAATACGCCATCGGTAAGCATCCGGTCATCAAATTCAACTTCATTGGATATGTTGTATTGCTTCGCCAGATTTGCGGCATCCTCCAGATGATCGTAATCCATCGCCTCAAAGAAATAGTTTGGCTGGAAGGCAACGGCATCAAAACCGACATCCTTCCACATAAACACTTTGTATCCCATGAAATGCGGGATCCAGAAGAACTTCAGGTTTTTCGCATGGATTGCATTGCTGGTTTCCTTAAGCAAATTGGGACCCGATTTACTTGTGCTGATCTGTTCATCGAGCCAATAGATGCCGACAAGCTCTAGGTTGGAATAGTCCGCTTCACTCCATCTTTTTTCAACCTCATTAAGCCACCACTGAATCGCCTTGACCCGGTTCGCAAACGCCTTCTCTTCTCCGCCGTCGGCAGCGTTAAAACTTAAATTTTCACCGTCAATGTTACCGAAGTTTCTTATCGATTCTCCGGGATTCGGTACCATCAGCACGACTTTTTCCTTCTGACCCGGCTGGCCCAGCTTTTCGGCTATCTCTTTGGTTGCTTCGTTTAAATGCTGCATGTCTCCATCCGCTTTAAACGTTTTGTCAAGATACCAGTTCCATTCATCCAGGTTCGTTTCCCCTAAGCCATAATCATGGCCTTGAGGAGAGTTCAGCCCCAGATACAAAACGCCGTCAAACAGCCAATCTTTCGGGTTGCCGTCTTTATCGACGTAGCTGATGTTCGGGATGATCCGCTCTTTGCTCCAATCCCCCAAACCATTCGCATATACTCCGTTATACAGCAGTCCGAGATTGCGGATGCCTGCGGTGGCTTCACCCGGCGCCAAAAATTGCGGATGCTCGGCAGGAACCGTTACCGCCCCGTCAGCCTGGCCATCGGTACCCCAAACTTCAATTTCGTCGATGTATGTCCATTGCGTAGGATGCATCGTGAAGGTTACTTTAACATAGCGGGCATACGCCATCTTGGCATCCGAATTCCCGCTTTTGATGCCATCCTTGCTGCCATCCCATTCATAGGTTTCTTGATTGATAGGTTCATCTCCCCACAAAACTTCGGTGGCCTTGTGAGCCAGAAGCCCCCAATTTTGTTTGTCATCGGAGACGTACATCGAAACCGTTAACGGATTCAGGATCGAGTTCGCCGGATAGTCCTTCAGAAAATGGGCTTTTACGCTGGCGATCGACTTTTCTTCACCGAGATCGAATATGACTTCACGCGTTTTTTTATGCAGATGCCCAACCCATGCCGGGTCCGTTATATCCAACCCGCCGTATTTTCCGTCCGTCAGTTTATAACCATCGTCAGGATGGGATGCTTCCGGCCCTTCCGACCATTCATAAGGAAGACCTGCGGCAAGATTGCGAAGTTCCGACTGCTTTTCCGCTGCCGGATCTACCGGTTTTTGGGCTTCCTCTTTCGGATTTCCCGCATCTTTGGCTGGATCTTTCTCACCCGTCCCCGGTTGCTCCGGATCCACTGCCGGATCATCCGTATTTACAGGCGGCTGCTCCGGTTCTGTTCCCGGATTGTTTGAATCCGAACCCGGGTTCCCTGGGGCTCTTCCTGGAGCTCCCGAATCCGAACCCGGCCGCTCTGGGCCTGCCCCCGGATCCCCGGAACCGGTATTCGGCTGCTCCGGAATTCCCCCCTGCACCGTGTCTTCTGCCTGCATGATTCGCACTGCAGAGCCTTGCTCATTCGCTTGCACCGCGGATAGTGGTGTCAGCAGCAGGACTGAGCTTAACAGGATCGATCCCCATTTTTTATGCCAATTCATCAAAGTCAGCTCCCTTTTCTGTTATTCAAGTACACTGCTGGAATCAGTAAAGCAGCCTTTCCTTGCTTAAGGTTGAACCTGCTATCGCCCCCCTTTAAAGAAAGTCATACACCCCATATTCATTTTGAAAGCACTTTCAATAATCTTACTGTATGTACTTTGGAGCTTTCTTCAAAGAGATAATTAATTACATTGCATATACTTTTGTTTACCTGTCCATAGGCAATATGTTCACTTAGTACACAGAATTCCGAATAAAACATAAAAAAAACTTAAGATGCAGTTGCCTTGAGCAGATAAAGTAGGGGAACCACTCTCATGGCTCCCCCCTTATCGAACCGCACGTGCCCTACTAAGGCATACGGCTCACCAACGTGATTCAACTTGAAATCAATATGTCGCTAAACGTTGTGCATATTGTATCTTACGAACGAGTTCAGGGGTATAATACTCTTGTCCTCGTTCCTTTGTTTTCTGCACCTTCCGGGTATGCTTTGTCTTTTGTCTGTTCTTCATGTAGTCGATATAGCTTTCCAATGTATAACCGTACTGTGTGTTGTAATATAGCCAAAACGCCGGAACCAATCCAATTCGGGCAAAGAATTCGTTGTTCCATTTCGTCTTCATAGCCTGTCCTTTTCTTTGGCTTGGATGGTTGTGTATCATGGCGACTCGCAGTCGTTGTCTTACATACCCGTCCATATCAAAGAGCTGGTTTTTGCATGCATTAAAGAAACAACGACTTTCTTTCCTGTCCATATCGCTTGTTTTCCTCTACGGCCTTGTACAGGTTTAGGAAATAGTTTACCTTCCCTCGAATAATCGGATTGACACGTTCAAGCCATGCTTTCTTGTTCAACGTTAGGGTTTTCCGTGTCTTGGCCTTCACTTTCTGCTTGAGGTCTTTCCACGTGGAATCCTTGGGTTTCGCGATGAAATACGGCCTGCCATCCTTCTTCCGCTCCCGCCAGTGTTCAAACGTGAATCCCAGAAAATCGAAGTCATCTTTCTTGAAGTTTACCGTTTTAATATTCTCCATGGCGACTTCCAATCCTAGCTCTGCTAATACTTCTCGGGTGACTTCAGCCGCCTTTTGGATGTCTTCCTCCGTTTTCGCGAATAAGAGAAAATCGTCAGCGTAGCGCACGAAGCGGATACCGTGCTTCTCCAACTTCCAATCCAACTCATTATGCTTTCCTCACACTTTGGCTGTAACACGTTTACAACGGCTTGTTGCACAATCCGGTCTTCAATGTTAGGTATGCCTAGCGGACGCATCTTCCCGTTTTTCTTTGGGATATATTGTCTGCGTACGGGGGATGGTACATAGGCTTTGTCTCGGAGTTTCTGCAAGAGTCCGCTTAGATTTTCATCCAACTTCTTCTCATAGCTCTCCAAGGTTTCGCCGTCGATTCCACCCGCCCCTTTGTTTTCCTTTACCTGTAACCATGCTTCATGAAGTTTTCGTTCAAACAAAATTTGCCCATAAATACTGTGCCACTTTAACTTCAGTTCTTGATTCAAGTCTATCGCCCACCTTTCATCGTGCCCATTCCGTTCGTTCTTACCACAGTAGCGTGACGGTTGTTCGGCACCACATTCAAGTGTTTGTCCACGAGGTCGTTCCCCTTCCGTTCGGCAAACGTTTAGTCATCTGCCTACTTCCGTACTATGAGAACGTCTGAGTTCTCTACCATGATTTCAACTTCGGCGAAGCCTTATATGTAATCATCCTTTTCAGGGAAGTAGAGAACCTCACGGGGTCATCGTATCTTCCTTCTGAACATACCCAGCACCTTCACTTGATAAGCCACCGCCCTCCGTCTGGTTCATTGGACAACGATTTTTTTTCTTTAGGCTTCCCGTTATTACCGCACAGTCGCCGACTTATCCTGCCGCTGCGTGCTTCACGCTTTTCGCATTTGGGTCTGCTCATTCGCCTACGGGTCTCTCGATTTTCCGCATCTCCTTCAGACAACTACCTCGCGATGTTGCCCTAGATTAGGCTTCTCAACTCACACCAGAGTGGTTGAGGAGGGGCTCCGGCAGCATCATGCGGGATGATTCAAACAAACCGTTGCCTTCGAGTTTTTTGGTCATTTGTAATGCCCCCCAATCCTAAGAGCTCACTCTTGAGCCTGACCGGCATCATCAAGTGAAGATGCTCGGAGTATGACTGTTTCTCCGAATCTACGCTTAAGGCTATCCGTTGCCCTTTCCAGATCTCGTTTCCGCTCACGGTTACCAAATAGGGTCAGTTGGACCAATGAGTCCTGGCTAAGGTCTGATAAGGATATTCCAATTTTTCGGACGGGCAGGCCGTTCCAGTGGCAGCTGAACAGCTCGGAAGCAGCGTTGAATATTTCGTCGGTTATGTTGGTAGGGTCAGCGATCTTCATTTGTCTTGAAAAACCAGTGGGATGGTCAAAATCAGCACCCTGGCAACCAACACTGACAACGGACCCCATAAGCCCCTTTTCACGGCAACGCCGTCCGACCAGCTCACAGAGTTCCAATAAGACTATCCTGATTTCTTCCCAGCTCGTATAATCGCGCGGGAGCGTCATTTGATGACCCACTCCCTTCTGCGGCTGCAGCTGACTACGAGGAGTAACTGGTGAGGAATCAATTCCATTAGCAATTCTCCACAGCACTTCGCCATTTACACCCCAACGCTTGGTTAGCCTTGGCAGTGGTGTTTGCGCCAGGTCCCCGATCGTATGGATGCCCATTTTGTAGAAGTGACGTGTCATACGCGAGCCAACCATAAACATCTCGTTGACAGGTTTAGGCCATAGGGTTTCCGACAGCCTCTCACGATCCAATGTAAAGATGCCGCCCGGGATTTTTTTAGCAAAGATATCGCAAGCGATCTTGCTGAGAACCTTGCAATCACTTAAACCCACTCTCACATAAATGCCTGTCTCATGCTGTACCTGTTGCTGGATTTTATGTGCTATTTCATCAGGACTGCCGAACAATTGGAGACTACCTGTGACATCCAAATGCTGCTCATCAATACTGTATGGCTCTACAAGATCCGTAAATGATTGATAAATTTCCGTGATATGCAAAGATACACGGATATATTCCGACATCCTCGGAGGCATTACAACCAAATGCGGGCACTTCTGCAGCGCGTCTCCGAGTCGTTCAGCCGTCGTTACACCGTATTTTTTGGCGAGTGGACAGGCAGCCAGAATAATTCCCGATCTGCGAGCTGGATCACCTGACACAACTAAAGGTTTGTCCTTGTATTCGGGGTGGGCAGCCTTCTGAACACTGGCATAGAAGGATTGGCAGTCAGCCAACATGATGACACGTTTTTTGGACTTGACCATAGGATTCGCTCCTTATTCTTCGATTCAAACAAGAACGTTTTGTTTGTATCATATGCGAACGTACGTTCTTTTATCAATGTAAATTTAACCCTGCTGTGTCCAAAACTTACCGCCTGATCATCAGCCATCCCAACGCTATAATTACATAAGAGGTGGTTTAATGTTTATTTACCCGATGTTACTTGCCATGGTCTCCTCGCCCTTTTCGGGTTCAGACATTATTTTTGAACCTAAGGGTCGATGGGCATCGTCTTATATATTCTCAGGAATCCGGGATGATCCATACATTGGTAGCATTGAGCGGGGGAAGCAAAACATAACTGTCCAGATGCTTTTAAAGATTGCTGATGCTCTTCATGTAGATGTAAGTGAATTATTTGGGCATGAGAGATCATTGACATTTAAAAGTAAAAGGCTTTATGAGATCATTGACGTTTTAAGCGATAAAAATGACAATGAGATGGATAGCGTTTTGATTATTTTGCAGCATGTTTTTAAGATAGGTAACATGTCAATGAAGAGTATGGATGATAAAGAATAATTTAAACGAATAATTGGATTTTATATAATTAAATACAGCTTGCTAATTGAACCGTCCAAATGGGCGGTTTTTCTTTTGTTCTGCAGAAACTGACTTTTAGTTAAAATGCTACGTAATATTTCTCCTTCTCCTCAAAAAAAAATATAAAAAAAGCAAAAAAATCTTTTTTTGGTGTAACTTTCCTTATTTTCTTTTGTCTTTATATATGAAACGAGTTTCATTGGGAAAAGAAAGGAGGCACAAAGCACATCGTTTTCATTTCAATAAAATGGGAGTGGGATGCTGAAATGAAAAGAACAATAAAATTTAAAAAGGAGATGTGTTGAGTTGTTCTACACAAATTACAACAAAAAGAGTTACCAAATGTGGGAATTGATAAACGGACTAGACTATAATTTAGGTACTGAATATTTGCATAAAGCAGTTGGACTGTATTTTGAACAGATAAAACGATAATAAATGAAGAGAACCATTATTAGTATCGCATTGTTGTATTGCGGGACTATTGTATGTTTGACTATATTAGGGTATGGATTTAAATACTCCCAAGACTTAACAGGATATCGCGTGTCTTATGGAAAATTATGGACATTTATTAGTGATAATTATTTACTAATTCCGTTCATTTTTTCATTGATAGTTTCGTTGGTTGCAATTGTTTTGATGTTAATAGAGTATTTTTGTAAACAAAAATAATTTTATATTCCTTCCTCGTGAAGAAGCAAGAAAGAGCATCTTACGACTGCCCGTCACACAGCAAAAACCCCGTCCACAAAGACGGGGTTTAATTATTTGTTAGATGCATCATCAGATTGTGAGTTCGAATATTTCAATAGGATGCGTAACGTATGGCGTTACTCAAACTTATCCAGATGTCGGGGGTTTCCGCACCGATAAACCAATAGGCAAAACCTGCAACGCCGCGTTCTGCCGCCATCATCGTTTTCAATCCCAGTGAACGCCCGTCTTCCACCCAAATCCGGTGCTGGCTTCCTTGCCGGTTATAGCTGACGACATATTGCCCAAGACCGGAGTCCCATGAACGGTTATAGGGAACGGAGCGGATGCGCTGGCCCTGCTGGATCAAAGTCAGATCTTCGGACACCGCGCCCCCTGTTTGCAGCGTCCAATCCCTTGTATAAAAGGGAAGCGCCAGGATTGTTTTCGAAGCCGGAACGACAGACTGCAGACGTTTGAGCGCCGATTCAACCCAAGGAAACGAGGAAACCGAACCCGCGACGGGATCGCCGTCCCAATGCTCGTCATAACCCATGAGGATTACATAATCCGTATAATGTCCCAACGCGGCATAATCGAAAGCTTCCGTCCAGTCTGTTCCCAGGTCCGGAGAGACATCAATAGACAAAACCGCCCCTATTGCGTGCAAGCTTGTACTGAGTTCGGAAACAAAAGCGGTGAGATAAGGTCCATCTTCCGGACTTACGTTCTCAAAATCCACATTGATCCCGGACAATCCATATGTTTTGGTATACCCTGTAAGCTTCTGAATGACGGTTTGCCGCTTTGTTTTATCCGACAAAATTTGATGCGTTAAAGCCGCATCCGAATGATTGCCAAGGAGCGCCCATATCTCCTTGCCATTTTGCTTCGCCCAGGAGGAAAGGCTGGGATCCGCATAATTCGAGAGAGGCACCTGCCCGTTTTCGAGGAAAAACCAGCGGGGAACCATAGTGTTTACATGGCTGGCTTTAATCTTCTCCTTAAACTGGGAGAGCGTTAATTCGTTCTGCCATCCGATCTGAATGCCATAATCCGGTAAGCGATGGATAGCTGCGGACCAGGTCTTGTTTTGTAGCACCCGATCGAGCACCGCCGCCGTTTCCTCACGGGTCATCGGATCTAGAGGCCGGAATTTGCCGTCCGCCCCGTCCATAAGGCCTAATGCCCGGGCTTTTTTAATATAAGGTGCCGCCCAAGAAGCAATTTTGTCCCCATCTATGTATGGTAATTTGCCTCCTGTGCCGCTGCCTGGATCAACCTTCAATGCCCGCACGATAAGAACGGCAGCTTCCTGTCTCGTAATCTGGGCTGAAGGCATAAACTGCGTTTTGCTTTTTCCTTCAACGATTCCAAGCTGAACCGCCGCCTCGATCCATCCGTAATACCAGCTTTTCGCAGATACGTCGCCAAAAGACGCCATATCAGCGTTCACTGGTGACAATTTGAGCAGCCGATCCGTCATAGCCGCGAATTCAGCACGGGTCACGTTTTTTTTCGGCTCGAATCTGCGGGGACCCGTCCCGTCCACCACGCCTTCCTTAACCAATTCCACAATTTCTTTTTTGGCAAAGCTGCCAGCGATGTCGTCAAATGGTAAACCAGTGGATTGAACTGCTTGAACGACGCTGCCACAGGCTCCAAACAGGAGTGCGGATGCCGTCCATGCGGCTGCAAATCTACGATACTTCTTCAAAGGAATGCCTCACTTTTTAATAGAATCGGAATATCAAAACTCGATCGTTTCTCTTCTTCTATCCTATCAAAAAGAGCGGGTGAGGTAGATGTCCAAATCATGGTAAAGTAGGAATGGACGACTATATCATAAGAAAAACGTCTTTCGACGTACTTTCACAGAAGACAGACCGCATTTAGTGGTAGTTTTTCTTGCGATATAAGGATGCGAGATCCTCGAAGTTTATACTTTCTTATATCTTCAAAAATTTGAACTTTACTTGGTAGGAGCTTTATAATCTTATTCCGGCATATTTTAATAGATTCGGAGGGAAATGGGAATGATTAGGTCAAAAGACGGAAGGATTTTCTTGCAGCTGTTGCAGGTGGAGCATGCCCGGGAACTTCTTGATCTCAGACTGCGCAACCATCACTATTTACAGCCGTTTGAACCGATCCGCGACGCTTCCTTTTTTACGGTAGAGGGTCAAGAGGCGGACATTCAGTCTGGAATTGGCGATAAAGACCGGATTTCATCCCAGCTATTCGGTATTTTTATTGAAGAAACGAATGAACTTGCCGGCAGGATTGCGCTCACGGGTATCGCACGCGGCCCCTTCCAAAATGCCAATCTCGGTTATTTTATAGGCCGGGAGCATCAAGGAAAAGGTTATACGACTTAGGCCGTGCGGCTGTGCATCCGATATGCTTTTGAGGATCTTGGCCTTCACAGGGTTCAGGCAGGCGTGATGCCGCGAAATACACCTTCGCTGCGCGTGCTTGAAAAAGCGGGATTCCGGCTCGAGGGACTCGCCCAAAAATATTTATGTATTCATGGAGTCTGGGAGGATCATAAGTTATTTGCGATAACGCGGGAGGACTTTGAAGCTCAAAAGAAATGAAGTTTTTTGTAGCGTTTCCGAATGAGCATCCAGATGACCGTGTGGCCTGCATGAAACCTTTGGAGACATCTGAGCGCCAAAAGAATTGGGCTCCGGCGCCTAAAAATCAGAGGTTGATAAAAGCCGAAAACCCGGTTCGACCGAACCGGGTTTTCTTTCGCTTTGCGTTTATACAGGCTTTACCATGTGATAATATACATGATTGTTAATCATGATCTCTTTGTCCACTTCGTAACCGAGATGAAGATATAATGAGTAAGCTCTTTGGTTATCGGTGACTACAGCCATGGCAATTTTCTTATAACCGCGTTCCTTGGCTCTTTCTTCGGCCGCCTGGATCAACTTGGTGCCGATCCCTTGACCGCCGAATTTCGGAGAGACGGATAATGTATCGATATAATACTCGTCTTCATCCGCTTCTTTATCCAATGTGAGCTCCGGATCGTTTTTCATTGCGCGCAGTCGCTCCAAAATCGGCCGATCCAATTCAGCCGCTTCATTTCCGCCGTAAACAACGATAACTCCTGCGACCTCGCCGTCCACTTCCTTGACTAACGCCTGTTGATGGGAAAGACGGCCTTTCTCTGCGGCAAAATACTGCTCCAGTATCCGAACCGCATCCTGCTCGCTTTCTTCCCCCGTCAGCTGATGGGCAACATCATGCAAAGCGTCATAAAGAAGTCTGGCTGCTTGTATTGCGTCCCCAGGTACTGCTGCACGAATTGTCATGTTGTTATTTCCTCCACTATTTCTGATCATCAATGTACTTTCTATTATAGTATAGTCCACCTGCCAATTATGGACAAATCTTGGCAATTCGGTTAAATGCCTCTTCAATGCCGATCAACTCTTTTTCGCCCGATCCCAATCGGTCCAGCCACTCCACTTGACGATCCGAAGCTGCTTTGCCGACGATAACCCGAAACGGCGCCCCGATCAGATCGGCATCCTTAAATTTAACGCCAGGCCGTTCATCCCGGTCATCCAGCAGGACGTCGATGCCAGCATTCCGAAGCTTCCGGTAAAGTTCCCCTGCCAACTGATTCTGCTGCTCATCAGCCGCAGACACGGGGATGATGTGAACCTGATACGGCGATATGTTGAGCGGCCAAATGATGCCGGTTTCGCTAAGGCTCTGCTCCGCCACTGCGGACATCAACCGCGAGACACCGATGCCGTAGCAGCCCATGATGATCGGTTCTTCTTTGCCGTCGGCATTGGTGAATACTGCGCCAAGCGGCTTGCTGTATTTGGTTCCAAGCTTGAAAACATGCCCGATTTCGATGCCACGGTTAAACGCCAGCTCGCTGCCGCAGTGGATGCAGCAATCCCCCGCCTCGGCATTCCGGAAGTCTCCGATTTGCACTGGATTGAAGTCCCTTCCCGCCGCAACATGACGAACATGATAATCCTTCCGGTTTGCGCCGGCAATCCCGCCTCTTACGGCCGCTGCTTCCCTGTCCAGGTAAACGGGAATGTCCAATCCTGCCGGTCCGGCAAAACCATGCGGCGCTCCGCTTAACCGCTCCACCGCTTCCAAATCAGCCAATTCCAACTTTGCCGCACTCAGCGCATTTTTCAGCTTGAATTCATTCACTTCATGATCGCCGCGTACGACAACCGCAATCGGGTAATTATCGGCGATATAGATCATTGTTTTCAGGAGAACCCGAGGGGCCTCTCCCAAAAATGCGCTGACTTCCTCTATCGTTTTGGCATCCGGCGTATGGACCGCTTCCATCAATGGAATGTCTTCATTCGCATGAGGCGCTTCTTCCGGCTGCTGAAAAATCGCTTTCTCCAAATTAGCCGCATAATGACATGTTGGACAAGTGACAATCGTATCCTCTCCGATATCCGCCAAGGCCATAAATTCCAGCGTTTCGCCTTCACCGCCGATGGAACCTGCCTCGGCTTCCACCGCCCGGAACCGAAGGCCGCACCGCTCAAAAATCCGGTTATAAGCAGTGACCATTGATTGATACGTTTTGTCGAGCCCCTCCCAATCCACGTCAAAGGAATAAGCATCCTTCATCAGGAATTCCCGCCCTCTGAGAAGACCAAACCGCGGACGACGCTCATCACGAAATTTGGTCTGGATCTGATAGAGCCGTAGCGGCAGTTTTCGATACGAATCCACCTCAGCCGCCACAAGCGTTGCAATGACCTCCTCATGCGTCGGACCAAGCACAAAGCCGCGGTGATGACGATCCTCAAGCCTGATCAGCTCCGGACCGTATTCGTTGTATCGGCCGGACTGCTCCCACAGCTCGGCAGGCTGCATGGCAGGCATCAGCAATTCGTTGAAGCCTGCCGCATCCATTTCTTGACGGATCACCTGCTCCAGTTTGCGAAGGACGCGGTAACCGAGCGGCAGAAAGCTGTAAATCCCCGCGGCCAACTGCCGGATATAACCTCCCCTGAGCAGCAGCTTATGGCTAAGCGCCTCGGCTTCCGATGGAGCCTCGCGCAGCGTTGGGAGCAGTATTTCTGTTTGTTTCATCCTCATTCATCTCCTTAGTTCCTATCTTCATTCAACTGAAGCGTTTTGAAAAAACGCACATCGGAAGCAAATACTCTGGTGCTGAAAACCGACCTTTTTGAACTCGCACTTTTAGTGAATACAAAATAACCCCGCAAAGTGGAGCCTATGCTTCGATGCTTATTCCAAATACCTTACGGGGCCCCTATAAACTACAAAAAAAACACATCCATCCCGGTATAGGGACGAATGTGTTCGTGGTACCACCCTGTATTTAACGGTCCGGCTGACTTTTGGCGTGTCAAAACAGACCATCCTCATGGTTCACATAACGGGCCCTTGCCCGGCCGGAATTTTCAATCCTCGCAGATAGTTCCGACAGCTCGCAAGATGGGTGGGTTCATGCCGCATGCGAAACCTTTCAGCCTTGGGTTTCTTCTCTGGCGCAGGACGGACTGTAATGAACCATTGGTCTTGGTCACGGCTTTTCATCATTTGACAGCAAACCATACGGTTTGTTTTTCCATACATTACAGGATAGAGAAGAATGATGTCAAGTATCCGAAACGGATTTTTGCTTTTATGCGAATTAACCGCTGCGGTTTCGGGTCGTTCTTCCGATCGCTGTTGTCCCCTCCGCTACCTTCGCCTGTTTCATGTGCAAATTTGATAGATAGTCAGCTCTTATTGCAGCTTCTGAAGCAGCTGCACGCGGTACGCTTCGCTTTCCAGCGACTGAATTTCCTTGTACTCGGCATCCGTCAGCGCTTTTGGCGTGCCAACCGCCTTGGCTGCGAGATAGATTTTGGCGCTTTCCTCGACTACCTCGGTCCGGTAATAGGCTTCGCGCAGGTTTTTACCTGTCGTAACGAGCCCGTGGTTTTCCAGCAAGATGGAATTAAATTGTCCTACCTTGGCCGCAACCGCATCAGCAAGCAGATCCGTCGTCGGCAGCACATACGGCACAAAGCCCACGTCTCCTACAAGCGCGGCCTGGTCCGGGAACAGCATCGGCAGCTCCTGGGCAACAAGCGTCAGCGCGATGCAGTATGCGGGATGCGTGTGTACGATCGCCTCTATAGCCGGATTTTCGCGGTATGCGTATAGATGCATCAATACCTCGGATGAAGGCCGGACCTCCGTATCGAGTATTTTGCCCGAACCGATCTCAACGCGAATCCACTCATGCGGTTCAATATCCTCAAGAGCAAAACCGCTTGGCGACAGCAGCATCAAATCGCCGGCTTTCGCGCTGATATTGCCCCCGGGACCAACGACAAGTCCTTTGGCGACGATTTTGCGGGCATACAGCGTCAGTTCTTCCCTTATTTTTTGTTCCAGTGATCGAGTCATCTCTCCATTCACTCTCCTATCCTTTGTTTAATCGGACCATTCAAGCCGCATCAGTTGCCTTTTGCTTGCTGAACGGCCCGAAGCTGATCATATCTCCGGTAACGTTCTTCCCACTCTTCCGCATCTTCGGGAACGTAGATTTCGGGAGGGTAAGACTGCCGGACCACCTCGCGGATATCCGCCAAATGTTTGACTTCGCCATGCGCCTTCGCCTGCATCATCAGATTTCCGATCGAGGTTGCTTCGACCGGGCCTGCGATGACGGATCTTCCCGTGACATTTGCGGTCAACTGGCAGAGCAGCCGGTTTTGAATGCCTCCGCCGACCATATGAATCTGTTCGATGTCTTCTCCGGTCAATGCTTCGATTTCATCCAAGGTCTGTCTATATTTAAAAGCAAGGCTCTCCAAAATGCACCGGATGATTTCCGGGCGGGACTGCGGAACGGCCTGACCGCTTGCACGGCAGTATTCCTGGATCCGCTGCGGCATGTTCCCCGGGGGTAAAAATACTGCGTCACCCGCATCGATATAACTGGAGCTGTGCGGCGCAAGCCGGGCCATTTCCGTTAATTCCGCGTAATCGAAAGCGGCTCCCTCCATCGCCCAGAAACGCCGGCATTCCTGAAGCAGCCATAGTCCCATAATATTTTTAAGCAAACGGATTCTCCCATCGGCACCGCCTTCATTGCTGAAGAGCAGCCGCCGGCTTTGCTCCGTCAAAACAGGGGCGTCCAGTTCAATCCCCATCAATGACCATGTTCCGCTGCTGATAAATGCATATCGAGCATCACCATCGGTCGGAATGGAAGCGACGGCAGCCGCGGTGTCATGACCGGCAGCGGCAATCACCGGCATAGCCCCGATCGCCAGCTCTGCGCGGATATCCGGCCGAATCTCTCCAAGCTTCGTTCCCGGCATAACGACCGGATTAAGAAGCGTCGACGGGAGCGCAAGAGCATCCAGAATCGGGGTGCTCCAGTTCCGGTGGGCCGCATCGATCATGCCGCTTGTACTGGCGATGGTGTATTCGCTCGCCATCACGCCGGACAGATAGTAATGGAATAGATCCGGCATAAACAGCATTCGCCAATCATCCGCGTTCTGCTCGTAACGAAGCTGCACTTCTGAGAACAGCTGGTAAACGGTGTTGATGCTCGACGATTGGATTCCTGTCCGCGCGTAAAGATCCGCTTCGCGTATCAGCCGCAGAGCTTCCTTCATGGCCGGTTCGCTCCGCAAATCCCGATAGTGATGCGGATTGCCGATCAGACGGCCTTGCGGATCCACCAGCCCATAATCCACTCCCCAGGTATCCACGGCGATCGAGGCGGGGGTAGCGCCAAGCTGATGTCTGGCCTTCGTAATCCCCCGCTTCAGCTCATGAAACAATCTCAAGAAATCCCAGTGCAGCCTATCCCCAAGCTGTACGGGTTCATTCTCAAAACGGTGAACCTCCTGAATGGAGAGCCGCCTCCCGTCAAAAGCCCCGGTTACCGCCCTTCCGCTGCTGGCTCCGAAGTCGACCGCCATCATATGCAATGATTGTGTGCTCACTCCATCACCTCATCATCCTCATTTAAAAAACCCGCCAAATCCGTTTTCCAATGGAATGGCGGGCATTGGCCGTTTCTAGCGGAATTACTTGTATAGCGGCCCAAAATTTTGGCATGCCCGGTAATCCGCGCCCTCAGGATCATTTGTGCCAAACATGCCCCATGCTCGCGGACGGAAAATTTGATCCGCATTGACGTTATGCATGCTGACAGGAATCCGGAGAATAGACGCCAATGTGATCAAATCTGCGCCGATATGCCCGTAACAGATGGCACCATGATTTGCGCCCCAGTTATCCATCACGGAATATACATCCTTGAATGCTCCTTCTCCGGTCAGGTTTGGCGCGAACCAGGTCGTAGGCCATGTAGGATCGGTACGTTGATCCAGCTTGTCATGCACTTCCTCCGGCAAATCCACGGTGTAACCTTCGGCGATTTGCAGAACCGGCCCAAGCCCTTTCACCAGATTAAGGCGAGACATCGTAACAGGCATGCCGCCGCGGGTCAGGAAGTCGGAGGAGAAGCCGCCGCCGCGGAAATATTCCACTGCCGCCGGACGCCAGGAGGTTGCTTTCAGGCAGTTGTTTTTGTCTTCCTCGGTAATTTCCCAGAACGGTTTTAAGACTGGCTCTCCGTCTCTCATCTGTTCACCGGTGCCGTCAAGCGCCGCAGGACCGGAGTTGATAAGATGCAGCAGCCCGTTTTGCGCAATCCCTGTCAGTTCATGCCCCGTCACCCGTTTCACGGCATCCGGACTCCAATATGTACGGACATCGGCAAAAATTTGAGCCGTATGGGTAAGCAGATTACCGAACAGCATCGATACGCCATTCAGGCTGTCATTTTCCGTTGCCACCAGATAAGGGGCGCGGATGCCGTTCCAATCGAAAGAAGAGTTCAGGATCGCTTCATGGAAGTCGCCATTCGGGAAATGATCCGTCCATTGGCGTTGTCCCTGGAAGCCTGAAACGATCGCATGATGTCCCATCGCTTCTTCCGCAAAGCCAAGTTCCGCAAGCCGCGGGTTACCTACCATCAGATCGCGGACGATTTGCGTCATTTTAACGACCATTTCCCAGTCCTTGTCTTTTTTCTCGCGCGAGGTTTGAATATGTGCCGGGTTGTTGTCCGGTCCTTCCTTGCAGTTTTCCTTCACCCAGGCCAAAGCCAGCTTATATTCTTCCGGATCATAAATTTCCTCTTCCACCCGCCGGGTAATTTCCGACATATCCACATATTCATTGCGCATGCCCAAATATTCCTGGAAGAAATCCGGATCGATCATCGAACCTGCAATTCCCATCGATACCGAACCGATCGCAAGATACGATTTGCCTTTCATGAGCGCTGCCGCCATGCCTGCTCTGGCAAAACGGAGCAATTTCTCCTGCACATCTTCTGGAATGGATGGATCATTCAAATCCTGCACGTCTCTGCCATAGATTCCGAATGCCGGCAGCCCCTTCTGCGCATGGGCGGACAAGACGGCGGCCAAATATACCGCCCCCGGTCTTTCCGTACCGTTGAAGCCCCATATCGCTTTCGGTACCGCAGGGTCCATATCCATCGTTTCCGTCCCATAACACCAGCAAGGCGTCACCGTAATCGATACCCCTACCCCTGCTTTTGCGAATTTATCCGCACAGGCAGCAGCCTCGGCAACACCGCCGATGCAGGTATCCGCAATAACGCATTCCACTGGCGAGCCGTCCGGATAGCGAAGATTTTCGCTTAATAAAGAAGACACGGCCTTAGCCAGATTCATCGTCATATCTTCAAGAGATTCGCGAACGCCTTTTCTTCTTCCGTCAATAGTAGGTCGTATACCGATTTTGGGAAAATCCTGTTTCCATCTTGCATCTTTGGTCATCGTTTCTTCCTCCTCATGAAAAAATAAAAATGTTAAACATGGCTTTTACAACATAGGGTTACCGATAACCCTAATACAAAAAAATAAACAGCTATTCCGCTTTACATGAACAATATGACCAACAAAATAAATTCCATAAGACACGTATAAAACGAAAGCTGCATAGTATTGTTATTTTCATTTTGCAAAACCTTTGTACAAATAAGGTTATCGATAACTCTAAAATATCAATGAAAGCGGTTGCTGTCAATCCGTTTTTTTTCGTGATGAGGATTTCGCCAAAATCCTGTAGAATGGGTAACAGTACATACAAGAAGGGGCTTACGTATGGTAACGATATACGATATTGCACAAAAGGCCAACGTCTCCGCCATGACGGTTTCGAAGGTCATCAACAATACGGGACGAATCAGCGAACAGACGCGCAAACGCGTCAAAAAAGTCATGGAGGATCTGAACTATATCCCGAACTCCAATGCGCGCAGCCTGGTGCTGCAGCAAACGCAGATTCTGTCTCTGCTGATCACGGATATCACAAATCCGTTCTATACCAGCCTTGCCCGCGGTGCGGAAGACAGCGCCAAAAAGCTGGGCTACCGGCTTCTGTTCGGCAACAGCGATGAAGATTACATCAAGGAGCAGGATTATGTGGACATGATTCTATCGACCCGCGTGGACGGCGTATTGTTTGCTCCGGCGGGAGACGGCTCGCTGAAAAATCTCGAGAAGCTGCGCGCACATAACATCCCTTTTGTTATTTTGGACAGAGCCGTGCCTGGCATTGAATCCGATATTGTTTCAGGAGACAGCCGTCAGGGAGCCCGCAATCTCGTCGATTATTTGGTAAGTCTCGGCCATCGCCGCATTGCGCTGGTCAACGGCTCGCTGGATGTGTCCACCGCCCGCTTGCGTTATGAGGGTTACGCCGAAGCGCTTCAGCTTCAAGGCATCGCACTGGATGAAGATCTGGTTATTCATAAAAGCTACCGCGAATATAAAGATGAGGATCAGCTCGCCCGGTTATTGGACCTTCCGGCTCCGCCGACCGCTATTTTTGCGGCGAACAACTTTTTGGCTGTGGGAGTCATCGGTGCACTGCGAAAACGGGGAATTCGCGTTCCGGAGGATATGTCGGTCGTGTGCTTTGATGATCTTGACTTGTCGTCGGCGCTCGATCCTTTTCTGACGGTTGCAGCCCAGCCATCATACCAGTTTGGGGCCATGGGAATTCAGCTGCTGGTTGAGCGCATTCAGGGCAGCGCCGTCCCCGAAGCCAGAAAAGTAGTTTTGCCCTCGGAGCTTATCATCCGTTCATCAGCCAAGACAATCGGCGAATAATTGGGTACAATAGGAAGACTGCAGTGTAAAGAAGGTGACAAATGATTATCTTAAAATCCAAAAAAATATCTAAAAATCTGTTAACTCCGGCCAAAACGCTGGTGATCGGTTTCCTGTTCATGATTACGCTGGGAACGATTCTGCTGTCTTTGCCTATTGCATCTGCCAACGGGGTACGGATTCCGTTTCTGAATGCCTTATTTTCGGCCACTTCCGCCACTTGCGTAACCGGACTGGCTGTTATTGATACCGGAACCCAATTTTCCTTGTTTGGCCAAATCGTCATGATTGTCCTGGTTCAGGTCGGAGGCATCGGCTTTATGACCATGGCTACCATCATCGCGCTGGCGCTGAACAAGCGAATATCCTTGCGTGAACGCTTAATCCTGCAGGAAGCCCTCAATCATGGCACAATTAACGGTGTGGTACGCCTCGTGAAAAAGGTCATTCTGTATTCCCTGCTGGTGGAATTGGCGGGTGCGCTGCTGCTGGGGCTTCATTTTTTCTTTATGCAGAATCTATCGCTGGGACGAGCATTATACTTTGGCATTTTTCACAGCATTTCTCTGTTCAACAATGCCGGTTTCGATCTGATGGGAACCGTAAACGGCCCCTTTAGCGGCCTGGCTCCTTTCGTTGCCGATCCATTTATCAACATGATCACGATGGTGCTTGTATTCCTCGGCGGAGTCGGTTTTATCGTGCTGTCGGATCTCATCGAATTTCCGAACACGCGTAAAATTTCACTGCACAGCAAGGTGGTTCTGACTGCGACTACGATTCTGATCGTCGTAGGCACCGTGGCTATTTTCGCCATGGAATTCAACAATCCGTATACACTAAAACCACTGCATGCAGGCGGCAAATTTCTCGCCTCCATGTTTCAATCCGTAACAACCCGCTCCGGCGGCGTCTCGACGCTTGATATCGGAGCATTTCATGAATCGACGCAGTTTTTGCTCATCTTATTGATGTTTACCGGGGCGGCTCCAGGATCAACTGGCGGCGGCATAAAAATTACGACATTTGTCCTTCTGCTCGGTGCCGTGCATGCCATGATCCGAGGACGGAATGATGTGATCTTGTTCCGGAAAAGAATCGCGAAGGACGTCGTGTATAAAGCAATCACGCTGACATTATTGTCCATATTGCTTGTCATCGTGTTCTCCATGCTTTTATCCATTACGGAGCACCAGGATTTCTTAACCATATTGTTTGAGTCCACCTCGGCTTTTGGAACGACCGGGCTGTCAATGGGATTGACGTCTCAACTCACGCCGCTTGGCAAGGTATGGATCATATGCTTGATGTTCTTTGGCCGGATTGGCCCGTTAACCTTGATTTATGCCTTGACCCGGCTGCGGAAAAATGAACCTTTCAATTATCCGGAAGGCCGAATTATTATCGGTTAGTGCTCTAACTATTATTCGAAAAACTGCAGCATAAATCTCGATAGAGAAACCTCATCTACTAAAAAGCCCGCCTCACCGCTGACGGAAGGACGGGCTTTTTGAAATTTTTATTATAAATGGTAACCTTAAACCGACAAACGGTCGTGCTGAATTATAAATGGTAACATTAAACGAACAAGCGGTCCGTGCTGAAACTGGCATCCAATATACGCATGGCATCTTCATTGGTCTTCCTCTGATGCCACTCCTGATGAGAAAAGGCCAGTTTATGTAGGAAGTTGCAATAGTGCATCTTTTTGCTTGATTTTAGATTACTTCATCGAAATAAATGCAAAAATACATCTTTTCCCTACATTTCCTTCTACAAATGAATATTCTCCATCAAAAGCCTGCACTTTTGCAGGTTTTTGGCTTCAGTAAATGATTTTCACCCATAAAAACTGCACTTTCGCATCTTTTTCCTTCTCAGACTGAAACGGCTGCCATATTTCTCATTCTTAGAATAAAACCGGCTGCCTGTAATCCAATTTTAGCGGTTTCCGGTTCTATCTACTCCATTTCACAGATCTTCAGCCAGGAGCAGGAAAAGCATCAAAAAATGCGATATACGAACATCTGCATCTTCATCTGCCCCTGCATCTCATTCCTTCCAGAGCTTGGTGAATAATCCCGGTTTCCGGCCTACTAGCCCTTTTTCCAATGCGTACCGCGTCAATTGCACCCGGTTTTCCAAATGAAGTTTTTGCAGTATGTTTTTCAGGTGATTTTTCACTGTTTGATCCGATATATGCAGTTGCGCCGCGATTTCTTTGTTCGTTAGTCCGGAGGCGACCCAGTTCAGGATTTCACGCTCCCTATTGGTTAGCGTTTCATGATGTTCGGGACTTTTCATTGTCAGCGGAAATTCGCGCAGAATTTGCGTAGCCAGCTCGCGGCTCAGCGGGGCTTCGTCACTCATGATGGCCTGCAAGTATTCAATCCAGGTGGACGGGGATAGATTTTTCAATAAATAACCCTGCGCTCCCTGCTTCAACGCTTCAAACAGATGTGAGGCATCGTCCGATACGGTTATGATCACGATTTTGACATATGGGAACTGAAGCTTGATTTGCCTGGTTGCCTCCAGACCGCCGATCCCCTGCATCTGAATATCCATCAAAATAAGATCAGGCATCAGCCTTTCCGTCATCGCAATCGCCTCTTCGCCGCTTGTAGCCAGTCCGACGACCTCAAACGAATGATCCGCAGATAAAATATCAACCACCGCTTCGCGTGCATGGGCGGAATCATCCGCGATCAGTACCCGAAATATGCTCATGTTAACACCTTCCCTTTCCGGATTTCTACTCTGCTCCCCTTCGGCAAAGAGATAAACTCCATCTGCCACTTCAGTTCCATTGCCCGTTCCTTCATGATCCGCAGCCCATACCTGTCTTTCATTTGAAAAGGGTCCTGTTTAGCCCCTCTTCCGTTATCGTCAATGCGCACAATCCATGAATGCTCATCCCCACTGCCTGTTACGACAACCAGGTCGGCGTGAGCATGTTTTTGAGTATTTAGCAGCGCTTCGCGGATGCATGCCAGCAGTTCCACCTTTTCCTTGGCGGTGAAGGATGAATCCGGAATGCTCCAATGAATGGCCGGACAGATAAAAGCCTCCTGTGCCGCATGTTCGATTCGCGATCGCATGGAATCCTCATATTCCCTCTCATCTGTTTGAGTCGGGAAGCGCAGGTTGGCGATGGCTTGTCTCACATAACGGTTAACCTCATGCACAAGTTTCCGCATCTCTTCGAAATCGGAGCGTTCTTGGGATTCTTTCTGCCGTAGCTCCGCACGGTCCATTTTCACTGACAAAAGAAAAAGCGACTGCGCTATCCCGTCGTGTAACTCCCTTGCAAGCAAATCTCTGGCTGCTAATGCCGCATTTTCCGCCCTTTCTTTATTCAGCTCCTCCTGCACCTGCTCTAACCGCATAAATAACTGGTTGAGCAGCGTCATGCTGATCAAAAATACGAACACAGGGGTGAGAAAATTTCCCGCTTCCATCGATAAATAAGGCATCAACAGCGTATGGCGCACATATTCCCACAGCCCTACCGTTAAGGTCGGGACAATCAAGATCATCCATTTAATTTGCTTATAAGACATAGCGCCCTCCCCAAAATGGCTTTAATTCCAACATTGTAGCATGAAGCGAAGCGGAAAATAACCCCACAAAGGGTATCGGAAAGAAGTAAGGGCGACTCTCAAAGAGGGGCGCTTTTGCGGAGCAAAAGTACTGAGTGACGTGTGGCCTTCGAAGCTTATTCCGATTACTTTGCGGGGACCCCAATAAATAACCCCACAAAGTGACGTGTGGTCTTCGAAGCTTACTCCGATTACTTTGCGGGGACCCCAATAAATAACCCCAAATTATGCTTTGGTTCTGTAAAGTATTTAAACTTGCTGATATTAAAAAAAATGCCGCCGCTTCCCCGCAATGTATGTTTAGGCATCCGCTGTCGCATACTACCAACGGACTTTACGGACGGGCCTATATATGGAATTTCACACTGAAGGAGGGGTCGAAGCCATGCTTGTATATTTTCGCCGCACGCTGTTGATCGCATGCGCCGCCATTTTAGCCATGGAGGTCCTCTCCCCTGCTGCCGCTGCCGCCCCTTCGGGCAATCGAGGCCGGGAATATTATGAACAGCGCGGAGACGTCATTTGGGAAGTCCCCAATAAAGAAAAAGTGATAGCACTCACCTTTGATGACGGTCCCGATCCGGAAGAAACGACGCATATTTTGGATCTTCTCAAGCAATATGATGCCAAAGCAACTTTTTTTGTCGTTGGCAAACAAGTCGAGAAACATCCTGAGGTCGCGCGTAGAGAGGTGGCCGAAGGCCACGAGCTTGGCAATCATACCTATGACCATGCCTATTTCAACCGCGGCAGTTCCGCGGAAACGATCGCCAACCAGCTCAGACGAACGCAGGAGGCTATTTTCAAAGCCACGGGAAAAAGATCCTATCTGTTCCGCCCCCCGGGTGGTTTCTACAGCGACCGCATGATTGAAACGTCCAAAAAAGAAGGATATTTGGTTGTGATGTGGTCCTGGCATCAGGACACACGGGATTGGAACCGTCCCGGAGTAGGCAAAATCGTAAAGAAAGTGCTTGGCAATGCGCGCAACGGCGATATCGTGCTGATGCATGATCATGTCGAAGGAAAATCGCAAACCATCGATGCACTGAAGAAAATACTGCCGGAGCTGAAAAAGAGAGGATTCCGCTTCGTCACCGTTTCCGAGCTTACGCGGTACAATATCCCTTGAGCGGTAAAAGGCACCCGCAAAGTCAGGAAACCAGCCGAGCTGGTTCCGACTGCAAACGGATGGCAGACAGACGGCAGACATTTTCTGAAATATCGATATCCTGCTGGTACACTCATTCGCTTAGCTCTATCGGCCCCTTGTGGGGCCGTTTTTATTGATCAGGCAAAAGCAAGCAAACAAAATACGCAGAAAACTTCTGAGTCTGCAAGCCCCCGCTACCATACCCTTGATTGCACTGCGTTTTCCAGCCATCTAATAGGATCAATCCGCCGTCTTCCGGGTTCCAGTTTCAGGGTTTCGACCAGTCCAGCGGTATTTTGACCCATACCGGCGGTTCCGGTTTATAACCAGGCTCATATTCATTAATAAAAACCTTGGCTTTCAAGGAAGATCTTATGTCCAATTTAGGGTATTTCATTTTAAACGCAAACCGATCTTTGGCAATTCGGACAGGTTCGCTTATGTTGACATGCTCTTTTGAATCCATCAGCACAATCATCGGGTACTGATTCTCCGCATCGCTCGCTTCATAATATAACATCGTACCGTCTTCGCTATACTCCACCTTCGTAATTAAAACGGTTCCTCCATGCGCTCCTTTTAGGATAATCGGGAATTTGTTCGTCAAAGCAGCTGTTTCTTCATGTTGTACCAAATGATTCATCCTCATTTTTTTATTGACGGCAATTTCGATATATTCGGGGTAAGGGTTAATTGAAGAAGGAGGGGCAAAGTTATTGATATATTTTCCGTTGCCTGCCAACCCACCGTTGCTATAAAATAATGTTTGCAAATTATCTCTTATATTAAAAGAAAGGTCGCTTCCTTCTTTTTTATCCTCAGAACGAATAACAATCTGTGTCGTTACCGGCGTCATGGTGATGCGCTCCACCGTTCTTTTCTTGCCATCCATCTCAAATACCTTGTTCGGAAAAAAGGTTTTGGTGTGGGGATCCGTTTTGGAAACGGATAAAGGTATCGTAACCGACCAATCCCCCTTCACTTGTCCGATCTGGGAGATGTTCATTTGAAGCTGATATCCGTCCAGATACTGATAGGCATCAATGAGCGTACTGCCGATAAAAGAATGATCATTCAGAATCGTAAACTTATGTGTGCTCATCATATCCGGTTCGGCTCCGATAATAGCAAGATTGTAGTAGACGCTCGCATCTTTTTCATTGATTTTTTCTTTGGCATTCAAATACTCCACATCATAGTTCAGCACAATTTGAATTCCGTCATAAAAAATCTCGTCCACTGTAAAACGAATATTTTGATCCGTCACGGACCGGTTGAGCTTGACCCCCAGATCCTGCTTTTCAATTTGCGAGAGACCATAATGCTCTTTAAATTCGCCGTCTTTCAGAAGCATTTTCATAAAAGGAAACTTGGCTAACGCGGCACGGACTTCAGGCGAAGTATAAAAAGCCGTACCTGCCACAATTATTGCCATGACAAGCCCGCAAGCAGCTATGCCCCATCGTTTTTTGCGCTTGGAACGTACTCCGTTTTGCATGAGAAACTGATGATGCTTGCCCCACACAGCTTGAAACGTGGTATGAGGAACCAAGTTGCCCAACCGATCCGGCATTTCCTGCGTTTTGCTCCGCAGCAAAGCATCCTGCTGCCTCAAGTTTTCATCTCCATAGATCCTATCTCGGTTCATTGCATTTCCTCCTTACAGGAAATCCCATTGCCGTTGTTACACCACTTTGCCGCAGCTGCTTTAATGCTTCATGCAGCCTCGATTTGCATGTTCCCTCACGGATGCGCAGCACGGAAGCCACTTCCGGTAAAGTCAATCCGGCATAATAATGCAAAATGATGACTTCCCTTCTTTTGGGAGTAAGCGCATGGACTGCTTCCCATAATTCCCGTTCTCCTTCGTTTCTCACGATACCATCCTCAAGCGTATTCCCATCATGCCGTTCCGGTAATGTATCCTGAAACAAAAGCCATTTTTGTTTGCGCATCGTGCTTTTCACTAAATTAACTGTAATCCGATACAACCACGGTCTTAATGGCCTTGACGGATCATATGTATGATATTTCTGGAATACCCGCAAAAACGTCTCCTGCATGATGTCGTCCGCAATCGCTGGAGAACGGGTCAGCATCAGGGCAATTCCGTAAACATAAGGCGAATGGGCTTCATACAAAACCCGCGCCTCCTCTTCGGATAACATGTGATTGTCCACCACTGGAACTTCCTCCTTACCTGGTTACTCTCTATATACGCTTTGAATCGCATAACCGTTTGGTTCGTAATCCGAAAAAAAGTCTGTAAAATTTAAGCTATCTTATGGTAAAGTTGTGAAAAATATCGTTTTGCTCGAGATTCAACATATAGTTATAACAAGCTAAAGTTGAATCTTAAAACGCTAGCGGGGGAGGAATATGCTAATGAGTTCAGATTTACGTTATCCAATCGGGGAATTTTCACCGTCTCAAGCCATCAGTCCGGCAGAACGCAGCTATTGGATTGACCAGCTTCGCGCTTTACCTGGGCAAGTAAGGGATGCCGTCAGCGGACTATCGGAGGAACAGCTTGATACCCCTTACCGGCCCGACGGCTGGACGGTGCGCCAAGTGATACATCATCTTGCCGACAGCCATATGAACGCGCTGCTTCGAGTCAAGCTGGCGCTGACTGAGGATGAACCCGTCATCAAACCCTATGAAGAAACATTATGGGCTGAACTGCCTGATTCCGTGAATCCCGCTCCAGAGGTATCCCTTAAGATGCTGGACGGTATTCATGCACGTATGGCACTCCTTTTCAAATCTTTAAAAGAAGATGACTGGCACCGCTCCTATGTACATCCCGTCAACGGAAAAACCCGGCTCGACCGCCATCTTGGCCTTTACGCCTGGCACGGCCGCCATCATCTGGCCCATATTACTTCTTTGGTCCGCCGGATGGATTGGTAGGCAGTTTCGAATCCGTGCGCGAGCGGTTAACATGCGGCAACCAAGGAAATACTAACAAAAAATCGTAGACAGGCGAGGTTATGCAGCTTCATGAAAAATATTGCACTCATTTACGGCAGAGATATCCGAAATATCGTTACCAACTGGGCGGCGCTGGTGATCATTCTGGGGCTTATCGCGCTGCCTTCTTTATATGCTTGGTTCAACATCAAAGCCTCGTGGGATCCTTACGGCAACACCGGGGGCATAGCCATTGCCGTTGCCAACAATGACAAAGGCACGACGATTCGCGGCAATCCCATCAATTTGGGAAATGAAGTCATCAATTCCCTGAAGGAAAATCACAAACTCGGCTGGCGGTTCGTCAGCGAGGAAGATGCGGTAAGAGGCGTCAAACACGGGAATTATTATGCCAGCATCGTCATTCCCGATAACTTCTCGGCAACAATCGCGACCGTGCTCACCAATAATCCTACCAAAGCCGAAATATTATATTACGTAAATGAAAAGATCAACGCCATTTCACCCAAGATCGCTTCTTCGGGCGCAAGCGGTATCATTCATGAAGTCAGCAAAAACTTTATCGAAACGGCCAATGGCACCATTTTCAAAATATTTAATGCGCTTGGCATTGAACTGCAGGAGCAGCTGCCGACCATCGAAAAAGTGCGTTCCCTCGTGTTTAGATTGGAAAAAAGCTTCCCTGAGATCAATCACATTGTCAACGTCGCCGCGAATGACATACATAAAACGGATCAGCTTGTGAGCAAAGCGCAAACCGATCTTCCATTGGTGACCCAAATCGCGGAAAACGGACGGCAATTGGCGAGCGGCTTGGACAGCTTTTTGGCGCAGTCCTCCGATGTGGCCAAAAACATCGCCCCAAACGTAAAGCAGGACCTTCTCCTGCTTCAGCAAACCGCGATTTCGGCGCAGCAGCTTACTTCGGTGCTGAAAGACGCAAACGTGGATCCGGCAGTCGTAACCGATACGCTGGATCGGGTATCATCCGGAATTGATCTCGGGCTTAAAGTTCAATCCCAGCTTGTCAACTGGTTTGACCAATTAAACAAGGTGACAGGCAACCGCATCGGTTTTGTCAGTTCAAAGCTGCGGCAGGTTCAGGATAAAATGCAGCAGCAAAAAGGGCTTGTCAGTGGCATCAGCACCGCCATCAAAAACGGCGAGAAACCCGCTTCGGATTTGGTCGACCGCCTGAATCAGGTTTCCGGAGACATCTCGCGAATCCTCGGCGACATTATCGGCCGATACGACAGTGAAATTGAACCCGCGATCTTAAGCGGTCTGAACAAAGCTCGGCAAACGGCGGCCAAAACGAAAACTGTCTTAAACGATGCGCTGAAAAGCGTGCCGGACGTGAAAAAGATTTTAAGCGACGCATCAAAAGGGCTGACGCTCGGCAGCGAAGGGATTCGTGAGATCCAGAAGGATCTCCCGGTCGTTGAAGCCAAAATATCCGAGCTCGCCCAAAAAATGCGGCAGTTCGAATCCGAAGGCAGCCTGCAGGAATTGGTTAACCTTCTCAAAAACAATTTCCAACTGAAAAGCCAATTTTTTGGCGAACCTGTCGTTCTGAAAGAAAATCAGCTGTATCCTATTCCGAATTACGGCTCTGCCATGTCGCCTTTCTTCTCTACGCTGGCGTTATGGGTCGGGGCTACCCTGCTTGTATCCCTCGTGACGACGGAAGTCCACGGCGATCAATCGTACAGAAGCTACGAGGTTTATTTCGGCAGATTTCTAACCTTCCTGACGATTGCCCTGCTTCAGTCGATTCTCGTCACATCAGGAGACATATTCTTGCTCGGTGCTTATGTCGTCGATAAACCTTGGTTTATCATCTTTGGAATGATCAACAGCGTGGTATTCATCCTCATCGTTTATACGTTGGTCTCGGTATTCGGCAATGTCGGCAAAGCGCTGGCGGTTGTGCTGCTCGTGCTTCAGCTCGCCGGTTCCGGCGGAACCTTTCCGATCCAGACCACGCCGGCCTTCTTCCGGGCAATCCATCCGTTCCTCCCGTTTACGTATGGCATCAGCATGATGCGCGAATCGGTCGGGGGCATTCTCTGGGATATTGTGCGGAGTGATCTTTTGACGATGTGCATCTTCGTCGCCATCACGCTGGTCGTTGGTCTTGCCTTAAAGGGCATCATCAATCAACTAGCTGCTGGTCTTGTGAAGAAAGCCAAGGAGAGCAAATTGATTCATTAAAGCGAGGGCCGCATTCGGCTGTAATTTTTCTTGCGATTTCAGAATAAACTCCGCTTAAAACTTAAATAATCAAGGGACTTCACTCCGTTTGGGCCAAACCAAAAACCAATGATGGAGGAAGTCCCTTTTGTATTCCACAAGAAAACACGCAGAGATGACACCTGTCATAAAAATCTCATTACAGGTGTGAATGTTCCGTCACTCTTTTCACAACTACAATAAAACCACGTTAATAAATGTGAGAAGAGGGGGAGCAATGTGGAGCAACACAAAGGGAGAATTCGTCTGCTTGATATTCTGCGAGGGTTCGCCATTCTGGGAACTCTAGGAACAAACATCTGGATATTCGCGCAATTGGGGGACTTATCTTATATTTTGACGTCTAGTTATACCGGCTGGTGGGAGCTCGATGATTTGATCAGAATGATCGTGTTATTCCTCGTGAACGGGAAGATGCTTGGCTTGTTGACGATTATGTTTGGGGTAGGACTGGAATTAAAGTACCAGCAATCGATGCGCACAGGAAAAACTTGGCCAGGAGCCTATATGTGGGTCCTCATCATCCTGTTTATGGAAGGCCTGCTTCATTTCACTCTGGTCATGGAGTATGACATATTAATGAGCTACGGAATCACTGGCATGATTGCAGCCTTCATCGTTCGGGGCGGTGACCGCCTCATATCGGTTGCGATGAAAGTAATTGGCAGCTTCCATGTTGTCATTATCTTGGCGATCCTGCTTCTTGCTTTAATGGGTAGCAATATGTCGCTGGGCAGCTTCGATCAGGTAGTTGCTCTCTATCAAGACGGTTCTTGGCTGCAGCAGGTCCAATATCGGCTGGCTCATTTCCTGCAGCTTCGCGCAGAGTCCATTTTCGTTATTCCCATGAATGTCTTTTTATTTTTGCTTGGCGTTCGTCTCATGCGGTCAGGGGTTTTTGCGCAAGATGAAAACGGCGAAAGGCAGCGTAAAAAGCTCTTGAAATTGGGACTCTTTATCGGACTGCCGCTGAACCTGTTGATTTTTATCCCCGGAGGCGCCTTCGATCTGCCTGCACGCTATTTATTTGCCCCATTTCTTTCACTTGGGTATATAGCGCTCATTGGAAAAATGATACAATATACGAAGTGGAACTGGTTGTGGCGCTTGCTTGAATCTGCCGGGAAAATGTCATTAAGCTGTTATGTCATGCAAAATATTATAGGTTCCGTTCTTTTTTATGGCTGGGGTTTTGCTTTAGGCGGAAAGCTGAATTCCCTGGGAATTATAGCGGTCTGGATCGGCATTTCCCTATTCCAGCTATGGTTTGCCTCAACATGGCTTCGCCTCTTTAAGCTGGGGCCAATGGAAGCTGCACGCAAACGAGCATTAGGAATCATCGAATCCAGATAACCCGATAACCGAACTGGAGGTCATTCATGATATTCAAGATTTACCCAAAAGATCTGATCAAAAATTATTTGCTCTTAGATGTGATCGCGATCGTAAATTTAATTTACAACGTTCTCAGCTCCAGTTCGAAGCTGGGTCTTTTGGGTAGCCTCCTTCTTCTGCTTATATTTCTTGCTTGCTTTTGTATAGGATTGCGGTACCGCAATGGGTATCTTCTAGCGGCCGTTCTAGCCGGTCTTGCCACACTTGCTGTAATCAGTAGTTTTATAAATCCGAAACTCTTAATCTACGGTTTTATATTTGCGGACCAGATCGGAAGGTCTCATTCCAAGCGGCATATTGGTATTGCGATTGCAGCCATTGCCATCATGTTTATCCTTGTGTATTGGGGAAGGATGGACGATTTCCTCTTCCTTCCTGTCATGATAGTTCAAATGCTGTTCCCGATCTGTATTTATATTATGGAAAAATCCAAGCGCCTGCAGAGCAAGTTGGATGCGGCCAACCAACAGCTTGAAAAGTACATTCAACAGGAGGAAAGGCAGCGGATTGCGAGAGATCTTCATGATACGCTGGGGCAAACCCTCATGATGATTAAACTGAAAAGCGAGCTGGCCTCGAAGTGGGTTGATAGGAACCCATTGCAGGCCAAAGAAGAACTGAAGGATATACTGTACACCTCAAGAGTCGCCTTGAAGCAGGTGAGAGAATTGGTTTCCGATATGAAGTTCATCTCTCTGGAGCATGAAATCGAGCATACCCGCAAGCTGCTGCAGACGGCAGGGATTGAACTGGAAATCGTGAAAGATGGAATGCCTCCCCTGTTAGCAAGCGTAGAGGAAACGATGATGGCGCTCGCTGTTCGGGAAGCGACGACCAATATTGTGAAACACAGTCAAGCAAAGCATTGTACAATCAGGCTGGAAACGTTGGACAATCTGTACTGTGTATCGATAACGGATGACGGAGTTGGTCTGTTGCAGGCAGCAGCCGGAAATGGATTTCAGTCAATGAAGGAGCGGATGCAAGCTCTTCATGGAACCTTCACGGTGGACAGCTCACCGGACGGGGGAACAGTTGTTTCTATGCAGCTGCCGCTTCGTCAGCACGGAAAGGAGAGACTTGCCACATGATTCGAGTTGTCATTGCCGAAGATCAGCAGATGCTGCGCGGCGCTTTCGCCTCATTGTTAAAATTTGAACCCGATATTGAAGTGCTGGCTGAAGTGCCGGACGGTATACAAGCCTGGGAAGCGATTCAACGGCATCAGCCAGATGTCTGTGTGCTGGACATTGAAATACCCTTCATCAACGGCCTTGAGTTGGCTGAACAAATCAGAAATGCCGGCTTGCCCTGCAAAATCATGATCGTCACTACGTTTGCCCGCCCCGGCTATTTACAAAAAGCGACTGAAGCTCAAGTAAATGGCTACTTGTTAAAAGATGAACCGATTGAATATCTGATTGAGTCGATCCGTCGGGTCATGGCAGGGGAACGGGTGATCAGCACCGATTTGGCGGCAGCGCTCTTAATGAAAGAAGTTAATCCGTTAAGCGAAAGGGAAGCGGAGATGCTGCGCCTCACCAAAACAGGTATGACGACAAGTGATATCAGCAAGGCCCTCTTCTTGACGAAGGGCACCGTGCGGAACTATTTGTCCTCGGCGATTCAGAAGCTGGAAGCCGACTCGAGGCAGCAGGCCGTGAATATTGCCGATGAAAAAGGATGGCTGTAAAATTGTACGCGGCAAGGGACTGCTTATTGTTGAATGATTATTAACCGGTACACGACGCCCGGGAGAAATCGTCAGCGCTTTTAGATATCGCGGAATTACATATTTTGAATCACGATTATGGGCAAGCGTTGGAAACCGCACAAGCATGGGAACGGCTTCTCTCCCGATTCGATAGTTGGCAGTATACCGGATTAGGCCGCTCCATGACTGAAACCTGGTTTGATCTTTGTCTTGGCTTTTATAAAGAAAAAGATAGGAGACGCATGACCTTTGAAGCTTATTCCGATTACTTTGCGGGGACCCCGTTAATACTTTCTGATAGAAAAGGGTTGCCTCCTTCGTCATTTCAGCATGACGATCCGAGACAACCCCTTTTGTCTTTCTGTATGGTTAGAAGTATTATTCAGATGGCTACATCCATCGATCAAGCTCCCGGATCGTTTCCAGCAGAAATTTTTTGTTGCATTCAAGCAAAGCAAGCCGGTGCCGGAAAGCAAGGTTGACCCCTATGCCCTCTTCATGTGTGGGGATCGAGGAACAAATCTCAATAAACTGCTCCACCTTACGGAGCTTGATTTCCAGCAGTTCCCTGGCATCTTTCCGCTCGAGATGGTCGATAAACATCAGCCCGATATCTCCTGCCGGCGTAACGTTTTCAGCATGAGCCAACGAAGAACGAAGCAATTCGTAAAAAAGCTTCTCCCCTTTGCCCGTGATCGAATAAATCTGTCTCGGCGGACGGTTGCCTTCCTGCTCGACCGTTACATTCACGCAGCCCTGTTTGTCCAGCCGTTTCAGAATGGAATAGGCCGTCGCCTTTTTCATATCGGACACCTGTCCCAAATTCCGCTCGATAAAATCATTAATTTGATAACCATGCTGGCTTTGGGTCATGAGCAGGCCCAAAACAAGCAGTTCGCGTTCATCCATATCAAAGACTCCTTCGGTGCTATTGCTATTACTAGTATAGTCATCCTTGACTAGAAGGTCAAAAATTATTTCCTTGCCTTCACAGATGAACTGGAGAATCAATATCCACGGGCTAATCATTTTTTGCGCGCGGCAATGATAAACCGATCGCAGCTCGTATCCCAAAACCCTTGTTGTTCCAAAATTCGATGCAGCTCGCGCAGCTGGTTCTCATACTTAGACACCGAAAAATCCGGAATTTGCCACGGTATGACGCTCAGGTAATAAGTAACCTCATATCATTAACGATTCATCATTGGATAGTGGCGATCGCTTGACCAACTCCGATTGAAATAATCTTGCCGGATAACTTAATTCCCTGTTTTTATGAACGATCAATCCATGCATAGAATAGTTTGCTGAACTTATGGGAAGCACTTTGAGCTGGCCATCTTCGAGTTCTTTCTGCACCGCGATTTCCGGAACCAATGCAAACCCATTTCCGCATTTGACGGATTGCTTAATCATCTCCAGGCTCGGGAGTTCAATTGCTTCCTTGACGTCGATTCCTGCTTCCTGCAGCGCCATGCCGGCCTGTGTATGGTATAAGCAATCGGTTCCGAAGCTGATCATGACTTCTTGGTTTAATCGCTCAAGTCCCTCTCGCCCAACTTCCAGCGCCAAAGCACCCGATGCGACAAAAATCAATTTTTCTTCAACCAAAGGATAAAACAGGATGTCATTTCGCTGCGGGTCGCGCGGCACGATGCCAAAATCAATCGCGTGGTTCAGCACTTGATCCAGAATATCTTGATGGAACCCGGATTCAATCCGAAACTTCACTTTCGGGAATTCCCTCATGAAAGGCTGCATAAACGAAGAGAACCTCGTCAGAAAAAAGGATTCCTGCATTCGAAGATAAACCGTGCCTTGGGCTTGCTCGATCTCATTCATAGCTTCTTCGATCGAAGTCCCCAAGTGGATAAATTGATAAGCATATTTCATGAGTTTTTCACCCGCTGCCGTTGGTTTGACCCCACGGGACAATCGATGGAACAATTTCTGCCCGCAAGCTTGCTCCAAAAGCTGAATATGTGTTGTCACGGTGGATTGAACATATCCCAGTTTATCCGCTGCACGGCTAAAACTTTGTTCCTCCATCACGACTATAAAAGTTTTAAAGAATCTTCCTTCAAGCAATTCAATCACATTGAACCCCTCCTGATATCGAAAAACTAAATACATTATATCGATTACTATCATGACTACGATACCTGATTCCATGATATCATGAATCACGTAAGAAAATGAAAAATATATTTTAAAATTCGATGGGAAAGCGAGAGGAGTAATTATGAGTAAAAAACAAGGTTTTAGACTCGGAGTTTATGTTTTCAAAGATGCTGAAGTTGTTGATTATGCGGCACCTTACGGCGTATTTTCTGTTGCAAGGAGGCTTGACCCCGAACTTGATGTTTTTCTTGTTGCGGATTCTTTAAGACCCGTCCAGACACAAGCCGGTCTCACTGTACATCCCAACTACAGTTTCAATGAAATGCCTGACATGGATGCGTTTCTGATTCCGGGAGGTTTCGGAACAAGACAGGAAACTTACAATAAACGGCTGCATCAATACATTAAATCACTTCCCGAAACAACGCTGCTGACCAGCGTTTGCACTGGTTCCTGGATCTACGGGAACATGGGACTGCTGGACGGTCTTCCCGCAACAAGCCGGAAAGAACCGGATCGGCTGGAAGCATCGGAAATGGGCAAAGTGCCGATCGATCGCCTTGCCGAGATTGCACCGGCTTGTACAATCAGCAGAGCGCGGATCGTCGATACCGGCAGAATCATTACCGGAGCCGGCATCGCATCCGGCATGGAGATGGGCTTCCATTTGCTGAGACGAGCCGGATACGAAGAAGACTTCATTCTGGAAGTGGCCAGAGTGATGGAGTATTCCGAAGCGTACAACGTCTACAAAAATGATATTGAATATTTCAATCATGCGAGTAGATAAAGAAAAAGCCGTCCGGCATTCCGGACGGCTTTCCTGCTGTAATCTCTTCAAAGTCCCCAGCGTTACCGCTTGCTCTCCAAATCGCGATTCTATTCGTGCCATTGTCACTTGGTCTCTTTTGATCATCAAACTCTAATTCTTGAAAACCATCTGAATTGTTTTCGTCATTTGTTTCCGCTAAAGGCAATATTCAATCCTATAATCCCTAGCAATACGCCTTGAATATAGTTTAGCTTTTTAGAGATAAACGGACTTTTCAACAAAAGATTCCGCACTTTCTCCGAAAAAAAGCTGATTCCCACAAAAATGACGATGGCCTGAAGGATAAATGCTTTGTGCAAGCACAAACAAATTGTCCGGGCCGGGAATCAATGTAAGAAGTACGGCTACCCCGAGAAAAGACAATACGGTTGCGATGTCCATGAATATCATCTCCTAACATTTATTGCATACTTTTTGCGGCATTTCTACTGCGTATTACCCTAACACGACCCGGTCATCGGAAAGCTTATGGCCGCTGATTTGCTCAAACTCTGCGAGCAGTTCCTCAACCGTCAGGTTCTTCTTTCGCTTTTCATCAAGATCGAGAATAATCCGGCCTTTGTCCATCATGATTAAGCGATTGCCGAGGCGGATCGCCTGCTCCATATTGTGCGTAACCATGAGGGTTGTCAGCTTCATTTCTCTCACGATGCCGTCCGTGAGCCTGGTGATGAGCTCGGCTCTCGCCGGGTCCAAAGCGGCGGTATGCTCATCAAGCAGCAAAATTTCCGGCTCGGTGAAAGTAGCCATGAGCAGGCTCAGCGCCTGCCGTTCGCCGCCAGAAAGCATGCCTACCTTGGCACGGAGCCTGCTTTCAAGTCCGATGCCCAAACGCCGCAGCTGCTCGCGAAACATCGCGCGTCTTTTGGTGTTGATACCGATGCTTAAGCCGCGCCGTTTTCCTCTCGCATAGGCCATGGCGAGGTTTTCTTCGATGGTCATATGCGGGGCCGTTCCGGCCATCGGATCTTGGAAAACCCGCCCAATCCAGCGGCTTCTCCGGAATTCAGGAAGCTGGCTGACCGCTTTGCCGTCGATCCTAACATCTCCCGCATCCGGCTTCATAACGCCCGAAATAATATTCATAAGCGTTGATTTGCCTGCGCCGTTACTGCCGATAACAGTCACAAAATCGCCTGGATTAAGGCGCAGTCGGATATCATTCAGAGCAATTTTTTCGTCCGGCGTACCGGGGTTAAACAGCTTGGATACATGGAATATTTCCAACATTACAGATCACCTCCAAGGGTCCGGCTGTTCGAAACGTCCCGCAACCCGGATAATTCGGCCGTCCGTTTCTGCGCCTGTTTCTTCTGCTTGATTGCCCGGCTTGCGGTCGGGAAAATCAACGCTGCGATAACGATGACCGCCGTAATGATTTTCAGGTCGGAAGTATCAAGCCACTCCACACGCAGCGCAAGCGCGACGACGATCCGGTAAACGATTGAACCAAGCACAACGGCGATCGTGGCGTGAATGACGTTTCTGGCCCCGAAAATCGCCTCGCCGATTATGACTGACGCTAGCCCGATGACGATCATCCCGATTCCCATCGATATATCGGCGAAACCGGAATGCTGGGCGATAAGAGCGCCGGATAATGCCACAACGCCGTTGGACAGACTGACGCCGATGATTTTGGTCGTATCCGTATTGGCGCCGAAACTCCGGATCATCCGGTCGTTATCGCCTGTGGCGCGCAGCGCCAGCCCGAGATCCGTGTGCAGGAACCAATTCATGAGGAGCAAAATGACAATCGAAAGAATCGGAAGGAAAATCCAAGGATTTATGGAGGTGAAAACGGTATCCACGCCAAGCATTCCGATATTGGGTTTCCCGCTCATAATTCGCATATTGATCGAATACAGGGCAATCATCATCAAAATACCGGACAAGAGACCGTTGATTTTGCCTTTTGTGTGCAGGAGTCCCGTGCAAATCCCCGCCGCAAGCCCTCCCAAAAACGCAACGAAGCTTGCCAGCCAAGGATTCGCTCCATGAGAAATCATGACGGCAGCAATGGCTCCGCCTGTCGTAAAGCTGCCGTCAACGGTCAAATCCGGGAAATCAAGAATCCGGAAAGTTATATAAACGCCAAGTGCCATCAGCGCGTACAGAAGACCAAGTTCAACCGCACCCAAGATTGAATTCAACATAAAACTACCTCCCTATGACATAAAAGGAGTGGACGAAGGATTTCGCCACTCCCCTGCAACCGTTTCCCAATGCTATTGAATGATATTTTGCTCTTTATCCTGAACCTCGTTTTTCATCTCATCCGTGACCTTAATGCCTTGAGCCTCAGCGGCCTTCAGATTCAAGATTAAATCGAGTTTCTCCTGCATCGTCACTTTCATGTCGCCGGGATTTTTACCGTTTTTCAAAATATCCACAGCCATTTGTCCCACCTGGTAGCCATGGTCGAAATATTTGAAACCGACGGTGGCAAATGCGCCCTTCTCAACCGTATCGCGGTCGCTCGAGAAAAACGGGATATGATTTTTATTCGCTACCTGGATAATCGTGTCCACGCCGCTTACCACCATGTTATCCAGCGTAATGAAAATAGCGTCGGCGCGCCCTACCAGGGATTCTGCCGCCTGCTTTACTTCGGAGGTGTTGGTGACGGCTGCCTTAACCAGTTTGATGTTATGCTTGCTGAGAGCCTCCTCGGCATTTTTAGCCATCACCACCGCATTCGGTTCTCCTTCATTAATGACAATACCGACATTTTTGACATTCGGGAAATTTTTGGCGATGAAATCCATCAGTTTTTGCACGGCCGCCGGATTGGTATCGGAAACCCCGGACACGTTGCCTCCCGGTTTATCCAGGTTGGACACCACCTTGGCATCAAGCGGATCCGTTACGGCTGCAAACAGCACCGGCTTATCCTTTACTTGCTGAACGATCGCTTGAGCCGACGGCGTGGCGATGGCCAGTACCAAATCATTCTTGTCCGCGGCAATCGTCTGCGCGATCGACAAATTATTGGTAGGATCTCCTTGCGCATTTTTGTAATCAACCTTCAAATTATCCCCCTCGGAAATCCCCGCATCTTTCAGTGCCGCCAGAAATCCTTCCCGCGTCGCATCTAGCGAAGGATGTTCCACGATTTGGGAAATAGCGATTTTATAAGTCTTCTTGTCTGTCTGGTTTCCCGCTCCTTGCGACTCCTCCGACTTCTTGCCGTCCGGATTGCCGCAGCCCGCCAGCGCCGTTACGAGGAGCGCTGACATTACAACCGCTAACCATTTTTTCATGAACATCAAAGCCCCCTCCATTATTTTCCTCTACATTGCTTTTACGTTCGAAAGCGCTAAAGTCTTAGATTAAAAAAAAGAAGCGCCCCTTTCAAACGCGGACCCTAAATCCGATCCTGCCGATTGATTATTCATTATCATAAATGGGCACTCCCGTATCCGTCAATCCGTTTATTGTAAAATGTTGAATCTTAATATTTGGAATAATCCACCGATTGCTCAAATATTACAAAATTCACTTCTGCCTCTCCAAACGCGCAATGAGGTCCTGCAAGGGCATGCTATCCATTCCGGAAATTTTCAGGTCATAATCCTCAAAAGAAAATGTGCGCGTCATCTCGTTTGGCACGATCACCGTATGGAGTCCAGCTTTTTGGGCTGCAATAAAGCCGTTCAGGGAATCCTCGAAGGAGATGGCTTCATCCGGCTGCACCTCCAGCCGCTGCAAGGAGAGTTGGTATAACTCGGGATCCGGTTTCACCTTCTGAACCAGGTCGGCCGTATTGATGGAATCAAAATAGCCATGCAGATCAAACTTCGTCAAATACGGTTCGATCCAATTGAAATAAGAGCTGGAAGCAAGCCCCACCTTCAGCCCAAGCTCGCCCGCTTCCCGCAAATAATCCACTACGCCTGGCCTCGGTTGAATATGCCGCAGCAATTCGCGGTACTCCACATCAACCTGCTTGCGGATCACTTCGGAATCAACTTTGTGCTCCAGCATCTCGGCCAAATGAGTGTAGGGGTTAAACGCATCAAAAGAAGTCCCCACGCACTTGGCATATGTTTCAAGCGGAAGCTCCCTGCCGTATTCGCCGTACACCTTGCAAAAGGCGTGATATGCCGGGGTTTCCGTATCCACGATCAAACCGTCGAAATCAAAAATTACTGCCTTGATCAATTTGCTCACCTTTTCATTGTCGTAATTAAAGCCTAAAGGAACAGTTCTCCGTCCGGGGCGGATTCCCTTTTTTAAATTGTCCAGCCAACCCAAAACACCCCTGCAAAGAGTATCGGAAAGAAGTAAGGGCGCTTCTCAAAAAGGGGCCCTTTTGCGGAGCAAAAGTACGGAGTGGAGCCTATGCTTCGATGCTTATTCCAAATACTTTGCGGGGACCCCGAAAGTAAACAAGGCCGAACGCGCTTCGGCGTCCGGCCCAAAACATGAAATGCAGGGCGTTTTTAATAAAGTCTCGTAAGACATAAAATGCTGCGGACCATGTTTACAGACGCGTAATTTGAACCTGCTGCCGCAACCGATCCACAACTTCCGGATCAATCATTCCCGCTTGATCCGTCATCGCATTGGAGGTTCCCGCCGCAGAAGCCAAGGCAAGCCCATCCTCGAAGGATGAACCTCTTGCCAGGGATACGGCCATCCCGGCGACAAAGGAATCTCCGCAGCCTACCGTGTTTACCACATCCACTTTTGGCGTTTTAACCCGGTAACAACCTGTCTTGGCCGCAATCATGGAGCCTGCCCCTCCCAAAGAAACGCTGATCCGGTCCATATCGTATTTTTGAAGCAGTGTTTCCACAGCCTGCCGGAGTGCCTCTTCATCGGCCACCTCGATGCCAAGCAGCGCCGCAACTTCATCCTCGTTCGGTTTGATCATATCCGGCTTGGCTTCGAGCCCGAAACGCAGCGCGTCGCCGCTGGCATCCAGAATGACATAAGCTCCCGCTTCCTTGGCAATCGCAACCAGCCCAACATAATAATCCTTCGGAACGCCGGCAGGCAAGCTGCCGCTGAAACAGACGATTCTAGAGCGGGAAGCAAGGTCGCGAATCTTTGTTTCCATCGCCTTTTGCGCCCCTTCGTCAACGCTTGGTCCCTGCTCAAGCAGCTCGGTGGAAGTTCCCTTTGCCTCGTCCAGAATATTCAGGCAAAGCCGCGATTCCCCTGCAACGGACACAAAATCATGAGCAATCCCGATCTGGTCGAGCAGCTGCTTGATGATCTCTCCGTTCATCCCGCCAACGAAACCGGTGGCCGTCACAGGCTCGCCAAGCTGCGCAGCCACCTTGGCCACATTGATGCCTTTGCCGCCCGGCGCGGCGTTAAAGCGCTGGACCCGGGACATCTTGCCCAGCGGAAACGCTGGAAGGTAATATGTTTTATCGATGGCTGCATTCAGTGTTACAGTCGTAATCATATGTTTTTCCGTCATCCAATCCTTAGCTTGTCATGTGAGCGTCAAAGCTGCTTGACGGACGCGGGGAAGGCCCTGATTCTATCCATGCTCACAACCGCTATGTAATCTCGATGTTCCCCGGGTAATCCGTGTCCTAAACCTGATGTTGGGTGTCCTCGGACAAACGGACACATCGGCAATATCCCAAAGTATACCTGCAGTTTTGAAATTGTACAATGATTCCAAGTCCCCTGCCCGGGAGAAATGTTATAAATTTATGGCATCCAGATGGCGGCGGCAGTTAAACAAATCGCACACCCATTCTTCATCCCGCTTGCGGATCAGCGTTACCGATGTATTATGCAAATGCTCGCGCTCCCCTCTGTCCGGAACAAGCGCCGAGAGCATCGCCGTAATTAAAGCGCCGTGGCTAACGATCAGAATCCGCTGTCCCGGATGGCGAAGACAAATTTCCTTAACGATTTCGGTTCCGCGCCGCACCATCGATTCATCGGATTCGAGGCCCAGGTCAAGCGTTCTCCATTCTTCGCCCCACATCCGGATTCTGTCTTCTTCCGTTGTCCCTTCCATCCGGCCAAAGCCCATTTCTCTCAGCCGTTCATCCGCATATAGCGGGACGTCCAGCGCCTTGGCAATGATTTCCGCCGTCTCACGGGCCCGGGACAAATCGCTTGTGTATACGACATCCCAGCTCTCGTTTTTAAACCGTTCCGCGAGCGCGCGCGCCTGAGCCCGCCCGGTAAGATTCAGCGGGATATCGGTTTGTCCCTGCGTCCTTCTCACCGCATTCCAGTCGGTATTTCCATGCCTTACCCAACCAATCGTCGTCATGCGTTTTCCCCCTGCCTGTGTCAGTCGGCAAAAAAAGTCATATGCCCTTTTTCTTCCCTGTAATAATCCAGCCGATCCGCAAGCGTACCGGTATGCAACTCGAATCGGTGGCCGTCCGGATCCAGAAAATAAATCGAGCGCTTATCCCTTTCATCACGCTCGCGCCCCGGCAGGATTCGTACGCCCAGCTCCCGAAGACGCAGATGCCACAGATCAAATTCCTCGTCGGCAACCGTAAATGCGACATGGGTATAAGTCTGCGGCACGGATTCACGTTCAACGTCCTCTTCGTTTAATGCAATCCACAGCCCGTCCAGATCGAAGTATGCCAGCTTCCTTCCTTTCACGAGCAGCTTGGCGCCGAACACTTTTTCGTAAAAAGATACCGAAGTTTCCAAATCCGAAACGGAGAAACAAAAATGATTGATCCCCTGTAATTTCATCCTGCCGCTCCTTTCAAGCGAGACGATCCGGCAAACTTCATTCCAAGTAAACCGTGCTGCGTTTCATGGTGACGCTGGATTCCCGGACAATCAATCTGGGTTCAAACTGAACCCGTTCGTATACGCCCTGCACGTTTTCGCGAATCCGCTTCAGCAGCAGTTCCGTAGCCAATCGGGATACTTCAACCCCCATAATGGATACCGAGCTGACCTGCGGCGATGTAATCGTCGTCCAAATATTGTTGTCGATGCCGACGACGGCCACATCCTCCGGAACGCGCACCCCAAGCTCCTTGAAGCGGTTGATTAGACCTATCGCCACCATATCGTTACCGGCATATACGGCATCCGGCATGTTTTTCAGGCTTTTAAAATAATCCGCAGCTTTCGCTCCCGTGTTCAAGGAAAAATCCTCGCCAAAATACACAAGCGATACATCCACATGGCTGAGAGAATTTTCGTAGGCGTTATACCGTTCTTCGATGATGTCTCTCGGCGCTCCGGCATAAGCGATCCGCGTGCGGCCAATGCCGATGAGATGCTCCATCGCAAGACGGCCCTCCGGTTGAGACAAGCATACCACGTCCGCCTTAATGTTTTCCGTAAGCTTCTTGCCGTAATTGATCACGGAAATGGGCAGCGGAGATTTATTGACCAATTCCACAAACGATTTCGGGTACGCCAGCGGCAATATGATGAGTCCATCGACATGCAGCTTTTTTACATCCCGAATGGTCTCCAGTTCAATACTCCCGATTCCCGAAGTATTAATATTAACGACACGATATCCGTGCTGCTTGGCAGCCTGCTCTACCGACCACGCAATTTCGGGCATGAAGGCATTGCGGATATCCGGAACGGCAAGCGCAATTTGGTTCGTGTTCCGAATTTTCAGGCTTTGCGCCGCGATGCTCGGAATAAAACCAAGCTCATCGATCGCCCGCAGCACTTTAGCTTTCGTTTTTTCGCTGATGCCGCCGGAATTGTTGATGGCTCTGGACACTGTCGCAATCCCGACACCCGCTTTTTTCGCCACATCCTCGATGGTTACTTTTGTGTTGTCTGTCAAGCCATCCCAATCCTTTCAATCAATTCATTTTTCAGAGTGTTTTCGGAACCGTTTCCCGATTATACAATCATTCCGATAAGATCATACTTATATTATACCATTAAAGGCTTTTTCGATAAATCATATAGAGGATCTTGACAGAAACATCACTTTTTATAATTAGTCTCTAAAGTTTGAAAGCGATGCCAATTGATGGTGCCGCTTTGCTCTCGACAAAAAAAATTTTTATTACCATTTAATCCCCAACTAAAAATGCGCTAGCCCGCACCAATTCTACAAGTGCAAAAAAGCACAAATTATATATAAATTCTGCAATATAAAAATCTCCTCATTTTAAATTTGACAATGTTATATGGTTATGACATATTAGTTTCCGGAAACGTTTCCGAAATGAGCGAAAAAGAGCTCATCCAAAACATATTAAGCATTTATCATATAAATTGGAGATGACTTAAATGAAAGCATTAAGATGGCATGGACAAAAAGATCTGCGTCTGGACGACATTCAAGAACCTGCTGCAACAAAGGGCAAGGTGAAAATCAAAGTGGAATGGTGCGGCATTTGCGGCAGCGACCTGCACGAATATGTTGCCGGACCTATCTTCATCCCTCAAGCAGAAGCTCATCCGCTGACAGGCGAAAAAGCTCCGATTGTCATGGGTCATGAATTTTCCGGACAAGTCGTGGAAATCGGCGAAGGCGTGACTAAAGTTGCCGTTGGCGACCGCGTAGTTGTTGAACCTATCTATGCTTGCGGAAAATGTGAAGCTTGTAAACAAGGCAAATATAACTTGTGCAATAAAATGGGATTCCTCGGTCTTGCCGGCGGTGGCGGCGGATTCTCCGGTTATGTGGCTGCCGATGAAGTTATGGTTCACAAAATTCCTGAATCCGTATCCTTCGAACAAGGCGCGCTTGTTGAACCGTCCGCTGTTGCCCTGCACGCTGTACGCCAAAGCAAACTGAAAGTCGGCGATAAAGCAGCCGTATTCGGCACAGGCCCAATCGGTCTTCTGGTCATCGAGGCGCTGAAAGCATCCGGCGCATCTGAAATCTATGCCGTTGAGCTGTCTCCGGAACGCAAGCAAAAAGCAGCTGAACTCGGCGCCATCGTTATTGATCCGAAAGAATACGACGCAGTACAAGAAATCCATAAACGCACCAATGGCGGCGTGGATGTTGCTTATGAAGTTACCGGCGTACCTCCGGTTCTGACACAAGCGCTCGAATCCACTCGCATGGGCGGAGAATTGATGATTGTCAGCATCTTCGAAAAAGAAGCTCCAATCCATCCAAACAGAGTCGTGTTAATGGAACGCAGCATCAACGGCATTATCGGTTACCGCGATGTATTCCCGGCTGTAATCAGCCTGATGGAGCAGGGTTACTTCCCTGCTGAAAAACTCGTAACCAAACGCATTGCACTGAATGATGTTCTATCCGAAGGTTTCGAAACGCTGTTGAAAGAGAAAAGCCAAGTTAAAATTCTCGTTAAACCTGAGTAATCCATTTGCCATTTTATTGATCTATCCAGATTCATCCCGCTATACTCCCCCTCAACGTGGACCTATGCTTCGATGCTTATTCCGAATTCTTTGCTTTGGGGGACGCCAAATAACTTTTAAATTCTAATCTTAATTTTCAATTGTTATGCTCCCCTTACGGTAGACAGGTGAAATAAATAAACCTGCTGCTGTAAGGGGATCTTTTTCATGTTTAATAAAAAATATAGTGCGTTAGAAAAACGTCTATCGACGTACTCTCATAGAAGACAGACCGCGTTTAGCAGTAATTTTTCTTGCGATTTAAGGATGCGAGATCTCCGAAGTTTATACTTTCTTATATCTTCAGTAAATCTCGCTATTCTCGAGTGTTGAAGCCGAAGTGCAATTGTTGCGATTTTGAGATTGTTGGGATTGTTGCGATTGTGCATCCTTTTCAAGCGTTTTGTGGTTGGGAGGCAGAATTGTTGCGATTGTGCATCCTTTTCCCGCGTTTTGTGATGTGGGAGGCAGAATTGTTGCAAAAGTGCATCCTTTTGACCAAGAATGACCTAATTGCGCTCAGAAAAAGAAAAAAGCCTGCATTTTCGCAAGCTTTTTAACAAAACAAGCCGTTGCGTCGTAAATAGATGCACTTTTGCATCAATTTCGATACTTGTCGGGGTGCAGCTCACCTTTTGGGCCGCCCTCTGTTTTTGGTACACCCTCTGTTTTTGGGCCGCACTCTGTTTTTGCTCTGCTATTTATCTGTTCACTTTTTCGCCTTCAAGTACGGTTTCTCGCTTGTGATATAAATCGAACGCATCACGCATCTTCTGCAGGTAGGAAGGTTCCCCGCTTGAACAAGCAAAGCGGATATTCCCTCCGTCTCTTCCTTCTCGAAGCCCTCTTTCCGCAAGGACCTGACGAAGCCTGCGGATGGTGCCACGGCTGCCGTCGATAATGTTGATATGTTTAGGCAGAACCTGGCTTAGCAGAGACCTGTAAAACGGAAAATGGGTACATCCCAAAACCAGCGTTCCATAATCATTCAAATTGTAGCCGGCAAATTTCTCGTTAAAATACGGCAGCAGCACTTCAGGATCAAATTGCATGGACTCGCAATATGTCACCAGCTCTGGCAGCGGAAGCGAATCCACGATGCTGTGGTCATCCACGCGCGAAACAAGCTGGGTGTATTTGGACTGATGCAGCGTTAGCGGCGTTGCCGCCACCAGCACCCTTTTGCCGGTATCACGGTTCATTTCGACGGCCGGCTTGACCGCAGGCTCCATCCCGATAATCGGAAAGCCGTATTCCTGGCGCAGCTCTGCCGCTGCCGCGCTGGTTGCGGTATTGCACGCAATTACAAATGCCTTGATGTCTTCCCGCAAAATTTGATTCAGCGACTCACGCACAAAGCCCTGCACCTGCTGCTTGGTTTTTGTACCATAGGGTACATGAAGGGTATCGGAAAAAAATAAAAAGTCCTCTCCAGGCAGCTGCTTTACGGCTTCAGAAAGTACGGTCAATCCGCCCAACCCTGAATCAAAAAGCGCAATTCGCATGTTGTTCACCTGATTTTTCTATAGATTCATTGCTTTCTTTCCTCTATATGATGAAAACCAAATTTTTGCCAAATGTCAAGGCAATGAATAGTGGTAAAATCATACATCTCACTCGAATCGCTTGAAACTCCCCTCACGGGGTATTGGGAGCGAGCTGCGCATTATCGTTTACCATGCAAATGAACTCCGTTTCCACGCCGTTTACCAGCGAAATAAATGAGCAGATTGACCGGAAGCCTATTTTTTCATACACGCGGATGGCCCGCCCATTAAATGCAGCTACGACAAGCCGCATCCCCCTTCCGGGAAAAACGGTTTGCACATACCCCATGCCTTCCTCCACAAAACGGACTCCATGTCCCTGACCAGTAAGCTTGGGTTTCATTCCCAGTCCAAAATCGATCAAAGTGTTGTCATCATAAATTCCGGCCTCATAACCGCCGGGGACCCGCGCCGAGATGCCGGTACAATAAAATCCGATCAAACGCCCTTCGTCGTCTCTGGCGGAAACATAGTCGCCATTCAGCAATTCGGCGATATCTTCTTCGCTTCCATCCATGCTGTATAAGTCATACGGTTCCGGATACTGCCAGCCAGCAATCAATGACGCGTCTTCAACATTCATTTTTCTAATCCGATCCATTTCTTTGCACATCCTATTCCTCGTATGTTATGGGTTGATTTGCTTTATCCATATCTATGCCTTGTATGTCATGATGCGCAGATTTTCGAGCCGGCTTCAACCGCATTTATGCTTCGTTTTTTCTCCGAATGCTTTGCCGCTGCAGTCACTTTCATTTATCCTATGCCGGAAAAGGCCGGCGTTCCCTCCGCCAGTTCCCGAAATTTATGATTTATGCTGATGACGGTTTCGAATATGAGTTGATTCGGATCATCCCCGACGGCGCGCAACCTATCCAAAGATAGTATAACATGATCACAGCTGCAGAATATGCCAACACCAGCCTATAAACCGAGATGTTTACAAGAACCTATGCAAAAAGGAGCCAACCCAAAAGTCCATGGACTCCGGGAGGCTCCTTTTAAAGATCTAGAATTTATAATCGTATTCTGTAATCGCAAGAAAAGCATCCACCAAACGCGGTCTGTCTTCTTTGAAAGTACATCGATAGACGTTTTTCCTATCAGGATTTTGCAAAATCCCCCGATTAAAAATGAGATATTAATCCATACGCCATTTTGGCGATTTCCGCGCGTGTGACTTTGCCCTGCGGATCAAAACGGAGATTGTCTTTTCCGGTCATCAGCCCTAGCGCATTTACGCGGCTTACAGCTTCCTTGGCCCAAGAGGACACCTGCTTCATATCCGCAAAATTTGCATTCGCAGCCCCGCTGCGTTCTTTCACTTTCAAGTAATCGCCGGCCTTCGCAAGGACGACCGCCGCTTCTTCGCGGCTGATCGGGTCCTTAGGACGGAATTTGCCATCACTGCCCTGAATGATGCCGAGCTTCGACGCCTGCGCAACCGCAGCGGAATAATAAGCGCCTGCCGGCACATCCGCAAATTGCCGGTTAGAATCGGCAGACAGATCCACGCCGGCCGCACGCATGACAAGGGTGATAAAATCCGCCCGGGTCACTTGCTGGTTAGGCAGGTAATGCTCTTCGTCCATGCCCTGAATCAGATGTTTCGACGCAAGCTTCGTTATATATTCCTCAGCCCAGATTCCTTGCACATCCTTAAATTGTTTACGGTACTCAAGCACGGCGTAAGAGCCTGGCTGTCCAGCCGCAAACGTTACCGTATTGTCGCCGAAGCTTCCTCCAATATATACTTGCTGTCGGCCCAGCAGGTACACACCTGCATATTCTTTTTGAAGCTGCTTTTGCTGGTCTGGATTCAGAACTCTTTCTACCGTTACCGGCGCGCCGAAGGACGTGACTTCGGTTTCGGTTTTGCCTTTGACCTTGGCCATACGCAGCGTATAGACGAGTCCGGCATGCGAATACTCTTTTGAGTTTCCGATGCTGCCGGCAAGCAGCTGTCTGATGCCGTCATTCATCGTTGTATCGATCCGCAGCAGCAGCATATCCGAATCGATCAGATACTCCGGCAGGGACGCCGCAGGCAGCGCAAGCGTTAGGCCAGGTGCGGAAATGACCATCGAGAGGTTGCTGTCTTTCGCTTTTTTCACCGACGCTGCAGGGAGATATAAAGCAAAACCGCCGGATTGCTCATCTTTCCCGTTTAGCTCCACGGTCACTTTGCCATTGCCGGTACTTGCAATCACCTTGTCCAATACGTCGGCGTCCGCATGGTAAGCACCGTCTGTACCCGGTTTTACAACCAATCGCCCATTTCCGGCATCAGGAATCGGCTTTGTGGTACCTGGATTTGTTCCCGGATTCGTTGCCGGAGTTCCGCCGCCACCAATCCCGCCGCTACCATTTCCGCTTGATCCTCCGGAGTTGCCGTTATTACCTGAATTTCCGGAATTGCCTCCACCTTCAGGCGGACGCACTTCACCGGTTTCACGGCCCGTATAAAATCCCCACACGTCGGATAACATGCTGCCGCTATTTCCATCTTCAGCCTTGACGTACCATTGATTATAGCTGTCAGGAGCGAGCCCCTTCCATTCGGCAGAAGTTTCCGTACCGCTTTTCACGTTGGACCGGGTACCAATGACCTGATCCGTATATACTTTGACTCCGATATAGTCTGTGGCCACCCGTTTGGTCGCCCCCGCAAGTCCGAGATCGAGACTGAATTCGTCTTTGTCTTTGTATGTTTCCGGATCGTAATAGTTGTAATCATTCAAATAAGGCGAGTACGTCTTGATGTGAAGCTTGTTGTTTTTCATGTCAAACTGCATGAGACGGATATATCCAAGACCGCCTTCGGGCGCTCCTTGATAATCAGCCAGCATTTGATATACATTTCGGTCGGGAATGCCGTCGCCGTTGTCGTCCAATCGATCCACTTTCAGTTGTGCATCATGATAATGGCCTGACAAAGCAGCAATGACGTTTTTATTCGGCTTGACCACTTTTTCAAAGATTTGATCGGCAATCGGTGCCCGGTTGTTCGATACAAGCATATATTCATGCAAACAAAGAATGGCTTTCCGTTCAGGGTATTTGGAGACGATCTCGTTCATCCAGTCGATCTCCTTGTCGCCGAGTCCCCAACCCATATACACAATCACAAAATCGTTGCCGTTGGAGGATACCAGATCGTAATGCCCGCGGTTGTTATCGTATGATCCGCCGTATACCTGGTTATTTTTGAAACGATCCTCGCCGAAATATTCCTTGAACTTCGTATAATCATTATTTTGGTGATCGACATCATGGTTCCCTGCCAGTACGCCATACGGAATATTGGCATTTTCGAGAACCTTCATGTCCTTGTCGGCTTCGATCCATTCATATTCCTGATAGGATTTATCAACAACGTCACCCGTATGGATCACGTATTTGATGTTCATCTTCTCTTTTTGCTCCACGATCCAATTTACGATTTTCTGATAGATTTGCGGATAGCTTTGAGAATAGTACTGGGTATCAGACATCCACACAAAAGAGAAGTCATACGGATCCTCAGATTCGGGCGTCGGCTTGCTGCCGCTGTTAGTCAGCTGATTCGCGATTTCGTCTTGAACCATCACGTCGATGGTCTGGCCGTTTGCATAATCCCCGGCTTGGACGACGGCATTCAGTTCAAAGTCTTCAGAACCTGCAATGACATGATCCAGCTGTGTCCACTTCTGATTGGCCGGGCTCCATGCGTATAAGCTGACTTTACGGCCCGCAAGCGATTTACCCTTCCAATTGATTTCAACACGGTCCGTGCTTTTCACGGAAGGGTCGAGTTTCACTTCAAAACGCTGGTAAGGAAATTGATCCACAGAATCGTTAACGAGATAATTTCCGTCTACAGCGCTAATTTTTTTGTAATCCTCCGGACTCAGAGCTTTCTCTCCCGCAGGTACGCGTTCTTTCGGAGGTTCGGTCACGGATGTATTCGTATATCCCGTAAATCCTTCCGTACGGCTGCCATCATACTTATAACCTTTGTAGAAGGTAACCTTCATCGGATCATCATTCGGATCTTGAACCTTAACCGTCAGGTTCGCATTTGTACCGACATTGGTTTGCCCCTGCTTCGGTCCGACCAGCTGCGGCGGAAGCGGGTTCTCATCCGGAATTTTGAAATTGACTGTTCTTTCGGAAATGTTTCCAACCTTGTCCGATGCCTGAATGTACAGCTTATGGGTTCCGCCTTTCATTCGGCCGGATGAGGTTTTAAACGGCAGCTCAACAGGTTTGTCGTCCAACTTCGCCGTAACTTTATCAACGCCGGATTCGTCTTCTATTTTTGCATCGATGACGAACTCGCCGCGATATCCTTTCCCTTCCTCTACGGATGGTTTGATCACCGGCGCGGTGTTGTCGACAACGACACGGGAAGTAATTATCTGCTTTCCTTCAGAGACGGTTATCTCATGCGGGCCATCTTTCACTTGCGTCGTATCCCAGGAATAGGTTCTGGCCTTTAAATGCTCCGGTCCCAAATTGAAATGAAAATCAATCCATTCCCTTTTGCCTGGTGAATCGCCGATCTTGATTTGCTGTTCTTTGACGGCATAATTCGGATCCCAAATTTCGGTGCCGTCGGCAAGCAGCAATCTTACGTTTTTAACCTCGAAATCATCTTTGTTTTCTTCCGGACGTTTGTCAAATGGCGATGTTTTCGAGCCTGCGCGAATGTAAATCACATTATCGCCTGCGTTAAACCGCTCCGCGCTGATCGGGAAAGATAATGTCGTATACGTCGAAATCGGATCCATAAAGGTATGCAAAATCGTCTTTTCCTCCAGCTCCGGAGGTCCCATCGTCACTGCATTTTTAAAATAATAGTCAACGTTTACCGCATCAAAAACAAAATAAGCATCATGTTCAAGACCGGCACCTGTGCTGCTATCAGGCAGGTTATTTCCGTCAATACTCAAATTCACGCCTGTACCTGCTGTTTCTGAAGTACCTTTAATGGTATGAGTCCCTTTAAGAATGTCGTTGTCCTTCACATTGAGACGGAGCGGAGCATCGCTCATGCCCCCGGTAATTGCCACTTTTGCCGTATTGGATTTCGTCTCGTTGATTCCGTCGGAAACCACAAAATAGTATTCGATGTATTTCCGCCCGATCAAATCGGCTGAGGTAAGTTTGTAATGATACATCATATCGTTATAATCTTCTGTCAGACGGTGACCGGTAAACTCAGGCTGTTTGTCCGAGCGGACGTACACCTCAACGGAAGTGACCTCATGATCGTCTTTCGCATCCGCTTTGATCTCCAGTCCTTTGGACTGATCCATCTCCGTAACGTCTGTTACATCCTTCACGGTAGGCGGTACGGTGTCGGCTGCGATATGTACCGGCTCCGCCGGAACCTGTGCGGGAGCAACGGTTCCCGGGGTCGGACCGGCGCTTCCCGAACCGGCCTTGATCATGACCGTGCTGCCGTTTACCGGATAGCTGTAGACAATTGCTTTGTCTTCCTTCGTTTCATCGCTTTTTGTTCCGCCCTCGTACATCTGGTCCGCATTGTAATAAGCTGCGGAAATCTCTTTGCCCGTATTGGTCTTAATGACTACAGCCCGTCTGCCGGAGTTGGACATGCCGTCGCTTTGGATCGTTTGCAGGGTTTTCTCCGGGATCAGATCGGTTTTGTAAAAGCTGTTGAAATCATTTGTCGTATATGAAGTATTGGCGCTGTTCTTAATCCAAAAGACAACGGATTGCTGCGAAGGAATGGTAAAATCCTTATTGGCGGAAGCCCATTCCACATCGTCTTCAGGGCCGCTGTCCGGATAACGGTAGTAGATTTTATAATTTTTGAATGAGATCGGTTGATCGGAATTGTTGTACACCTCGATATATTCAAAAGCATCCGTCGATGTTCCCGGAACGTTCGTCGTATTGGGAACCAATTCGGTGACAAGCAGCACGGGTGCTTTGGAAGGGTCAAATGACGGCATGTTAACTTGCGTTGTATATGGCTTGTCCAACTGCCCGGCTTGAATTCGGTATTGCAGCGTCGGCTCGGCAAGGGCTGCTGCAGGAATCTTCGCCGTGTAGTCTCCCGTATTTCCGGAGTCCGTCATCGAAACGACCGTGTACCTGGATTGCGACGGAGTTTTATAAAGCAGCCTGACGGGTGCTTTGGAACCGTCGGAATTCGTGCCCGGATTGACGATATGGGCATTCACATCATAATCTTTGACATCGATGCTCGCGGCCGGAGTGTGGTTGATTTCAGTTTGCTTGCCTTCTTCCACGACTGCCGGCACAACTTGATCGGGATCAATGGTTCCCGGCGTTGCCGCCAATTGGCCGGAGGAATCCATGACGAGCATCGCATTGCCGCCTGCGGCCGGATGCTTAAAAAAGATGCCTTGATTCGGTTTGACATGCTGCGGTTCATAAGCAGCCGATATAACGGTCTCACCGTTTTTTGTTTTGATCGCAAGCGTTCTGGGGCTGCCGTTCGCCATACCCTGACCGCCTGCGATGCGGAAGAGATTTACGCCTTCAACCAGGTTGGTCCGGAAATTTTGGTTAAACCGCTCCGTTGTCTCCTGGTTATTGCTTCCGTTCATGATCCAGAATACAACCGGCTGCCGGGCAGGAATAATGATATCCGCCCCCGCTTCAGGCGCCCATGTGTCTTTGTTATTGTAAAAGAAAACATAATCCTTAAAGTTGATGTCTTGATCGGAGTTATTGTACACCTCAACAAATTCGTAAGCGTCCGTATTTGTTCCCGGCAAATTATCCGTATCCGGCACCATTTCGGTAATGAGCAGCGCCGGAACCGGGGATTGGGCTGCCGCTGTATGAGGTATGGACGCTTCCGCTTGGATTAGGACCGAATAGGAAGCAGACTGAACGATATTGGCTTCCGCATCCATGATTTCGATCATGTAGTTAAGTTCATGTCCACTTAACATCTCGCCCGGGATATCTCCCGTATATGTATCTGGCTGTTGTCCTTCCGGATGGAGCATGACCGGGGCATATTCTTTCCCGTCCACCGAAAACCGGATTTGTCCGGTCACAGGTTGTCCGCCGCCGTATACGCTTGCGGTAACCGTGTAATTCTTCTGAGCCGGAATCGATGCGGCCGGCGTATGCTGCAACCGAACGCTGCTTGGCTCCTGAACTTGATCCTGAACTTGATCCTGAACTTGATCCTGAACCTCCGTTCCGTTCCCGAGCGGCGCATTCACCAATATTTGCGGTTCCGTATCGGCTGAAGCAATGAGCGCTGTGGGGCTCCCTGCCATCAGTATCATGCCGCTCAGCATGATGATCGACACCTTCCGTTTGATTCCTTTACTCCTGTTCAAAGCGGCCTACATCTCCTTTACGTTTCACATGGTCATCACAACATTTCCATTGTATAAAGGATGTATTTGCCGGATATTAATGCAAAGTAAAGAGATGGTTAATCGCGTTAATTATGTAAAATGCCCTGTACAGCTTATGACTGCTGTATAAATCGCAAAATAACCCCACAAAGAGTATCGGAAAGAAGTCAGACGCCTGAAGGGCGCTTTTGCAAAGCAAAAGTACTGAGAGTATCGGGAAGAAGTAAGGGCGCCCTCGAAGAGGGGCGCTTTTGCGGAGCAAAAATACGGAGTGACGTGTAGCCTTTGAAGCTTATTCCGATTACTTTGCGGGGACCCCAAAAAAACTAACAAAAAAAGACGATTACCATACCAGGTAACCGTCCGATTTCTTTTTCATTTTATCAATAAAGCCGTTTTTCATAACTTTCGTTAAGCGCCGCCCGTACCTCCCGTGAGGATAAACGCAGCTTACCCGCGTGTTCCGCCAGAATCACAGCGGGATCAGGAAGCTCTTCCTTATCCGGCCACGATTCCGGTCTCCATGTCCCGGATCTTTTGAAAGCCTTGGCGCAATGGATAAAACATTCCTCCACTTCGACCCCGATGCCGGCGGCAGGCACCTTGCCCTGGGCGGACATTCGCTCCATCAGTTCACGGTCGCGAATGACATATCCCTTGCCATTGACGCGCAGCGTTTCTTCCAAACCCGGAATGACAAAAATCAAGCCGATATGCGGGTTCGCGAGCAAATTCCGGAGCGAATCATAACGGCGGTTGCCTGGACGTTCAGGAATCACGAGGGTGTGATCGTCTACGATGTATACAAAACCCGCAGCATCGCCGCGTGGAGAACAGTCGCAGCTTCCGTTCTCGCCGCTTGTTGCAATAAAAACCAGCGGCGACAATGAAATAAAATGCCTGCAATGATGATCCAGCTTGCCGATCACTTTATGGTTCACCAAATCTCCCGGTTTGCCGGCAAGCTGCTCCAATTCCTCTTCAGTTTGTATAACATCCTGAAATTTCCTCATAAGGGAATCACCTCCAACCCCTCGATTATAAACGTCAGGATTGTCGACTGTCCACATATTCAGTCATAGCGTCACGCATAAACACGGCGAGGCCTGCGCCAAACCGGTCGATGTTCCGTGTAAAACGTTCATCCTCGACGTACATCTGCCCGAGCCCTTTAAATGCCTCAAGCGAATAGCTCCCGAGCCGGTTCAGCAGCTGGTACCATTCGCCGACGGCTAACTGCGCTTCCTCCGTGGACGGCGATCCATGCCGGAGATCCGCAAGTTTCCGGTAGATGGCATTCATCTCTCTCTCCAGATCCCCTTGCTCCCGTTTGGACAGCTTATTCAATTTTTCATTGGATTCGGCAACCGCCTTGTCTCCCCAGCGCTCCCTTGCTTCCTGCTCGTAGGGGTTGCTGCCAAAATCAAACCCTGCAAATTTATCCTGGTTCGTCATGCTGATTTCTCCTTTCTCATGCTTCATCGTTTGCTCCAAGGTTTCGATCATCCGCTCCAGCCGGGCGCGTTTGTCCAGCAGAAGTTTATGGTGCAGTTCCATCGCTTCCAGCCGGTTAAAATCGGGACGATTGATAATTTCCCTAATTTGCTTAAGGGGGAATCCCAGTTCCCGAAAAAACAAAATTTGCTGCAGCAGCGCAATATCTTCATCGGAATATACCCGGTAGCCGGCCTCCGTCGTTCGGCTTGGATGCAACAGACCGATTTCATCATAATGATGAAGCGTCCGCACGCTGATCCCCGATAGTTCGGCGACTTCCTTAACCATCATGGATGTCTCCTCCTTTCAACTTCAACTATAGAGTATAACGTTACGTGAGTGTCAACAAGAAAGTCCTGATTATACCATTCCCATCCCGTTCCACTGTGATTTTATTTTCACTCCGTGATATCATAGGAAACAGATGAAGTAAACTTCGGGGATCCGATACATCCTTACATACACAATCCAAAAGGGAGCTGAGCAAATATGAAACAGGAAATCATGGAGCGCTTCATTTCCTATGCAAAAATCGAAACGCAATCGAATGAGGACAGCCCCACTTGTCCTTCTACCCCGGGTCAGCTGAATCTTGCCCGCAAGTTGGTTGAGGAACTGAAAGACGTCGGTCTGCAGGAAGTCACGATGGATGAAAACGGTTATGTGATGGCTACCCTGCCCTCCAATTCGGATCATGACGTGCCGACGATCGGATTCCTGGCCCATCTGGATACCGCTACGGATTTCACCGGAGCTGGCGTTAATCCGCAAATCGTGGAAAATTACGACGGCGGCGATATTGTCCTGAACTCGCAATTAAAAATCGTGCTGTCTCCAAAGCAATTTCCCGAGTTATCCGGATATAAAGGCCATACCCTGATTACGACGGACGGAACCACATTGCTGGGAGCCGACGACAAAGCCGGCATCGCCGAAATCATGACCGCCATGGCATATCTGATCGCACACCCGGAAATCAAACATGGAAAAATAAGAGTGGCGTTTACTCCAGACGAAGAAATCGGCAGAGGTCCGGAGAAATTCGACGTCAAAGCATTTAACTCCGACTTTGCGTATACGATGGACGGCGGCCCGCTCGGCGAGCTGGAATACGAAAGCTTCAACGCGGCCAAAGCCAGCATTACGGTTCACGGCACCAACGTACATCCCGGCACGGCCAAAAATAAAATGGTCAACTCCATTAAAATCGCCATGGAACTGAACGGCATGCTTCCAGCTGAACAGGCTCCCGAACATACGGAAGGTTATGAAGGCTTCTACCATCTGCTTAGCCAAAACGGCGACACCGAGCGTACGAAAATGGAATATATCATCCGTGATTTTGACAAAACGGAATTCGCAAACAAAAAAGAAAACATGAAACGGATCGTGAAGGAGCTACAAGCCAAATACGGCGAAGAACGAATCGTATTGGAAATGCGTGACCAGTATTATAATATGAAGGAAAAAATCGAACCCGTAAAAGAAATCGTGGATGTCGCGTACGCTGCCATGGAAAGTCTGGGCATCAAGCCAATCGTGAAACCGATCCGCGGCGGCACGGACGGCTCACAGCTGTCTTACATGGGCCTGCCGACGCCGAATATTTTTACCGGCGGTGAAAACTACCATGGCAAATTTGAATACGTTTCGGTGGACAATATGCTAAAGGCGGTTCAAGTGATTGTCGAAATCGTTCAACGTTTCGAGCGGCGCAGCGCATGAGTTATATACCTGAAGGCAATCGCCAGAGCAATGTCGATCGTTTCTCAGGTTTCGAAGATACCTATGACCGGCATCGTCCCGGCGCTCCGAATGAGGTGATCCGTATCCTGAACGGCTATCTCGGTTATAAACCCGCCCTGGTATTGGATATCGGCTGCGGCACCGGTCTATCCACATTCATCTGGAATAAACATGCCGGGCAAGTCATCGGCATCGAACCCAATGACGACATGAGAAGCAAAGCCGAGAGCAAGCTGTATTCACTCATGAATGAGCAGCGGGATGTGAAAATTCGCTTTATGAGCGGTTATTCTAATCGGCTTGAATTTCCGGATGAATCCGCAGATTTGATCACCTGCTCTCAGTCCTTTCATTGGATGGAACCTGTCAGCACACTCGCTGAAGCGTCAAGAGTTTTGAAGCCGGGAGGCGTTTTTGCCGCATACGACTGCGATTGGCCGCCAACCGCTTCATGGCAAGCTGAACAGGCGTACGTGGAGCTTCTCGATCATGCCGACGAACTGCTTTCCGCGAAGCAAAATAAGCAGGATCAGGCCCTCAAACATGATAAAGAAAAGCATCTGGCCAACATTCGCAGCAGCGGCGCTTTCCGGTACGCGCGGGAAATCGTATTTCATAACCGCGAGCTTTGCGACAGTGAGCGTTATATCGGCCTGGCGCTTAGCCAGGGAGGAATCCAGACGGTGATGAAGCTTGGTTTTTCCGAGCTGGACGAAGAAATTGAACGCTTCAAAGCCCTGGTTGCAGAGCATTTTCAAGACCGGACGCTCGAAGTGCTGTTCAGCTATCGGATGAGAATCGGCGTGAAATAAGCAGAAAAAAGCGGAAGCAAGATGATTGATCTTGCTCCGCTTTTTTGATTTTGGCCCTGGATCGGGTCCGCAATTGATCGGTAAAGGAGATCTTTCTTTCCTTTCCATGTCCATTATGTTAAAAAGTTGATCCGCACTTCCGAATGCGTTTAGCAAAGTAGCTTTCAATAGAAATTTGAAGAACGGTCATGGTATATCTATATTTCGCGGAGTCGTTCCAGATCATATAATTTTGGGGTATTATTAAATTCTCTTTTAAAAGGGACGTAGGTTATTTCATATGTAATTTGAAGAATGCCTGCAAATCTGCATCCTTTTCTAACACTCTCGCCACTTTTAAAGAAGGAACCTGAAAATACATCTCTTTCAGATTTTTTTATTAGGGAATGAGGAAGTTACTGCAAATGTAATCCATTTCATAATGCCAACCGCTGGTAGATCGAATATACTAGGTTCAAGCATTCGTTATACATCCATTTATGAAACTGATTGGATATAGATCGATAAGTATTAAATGATTCGATATTCAGGTTCAAATACTCGATATCAATTATGAAATGGATTCAGGGCGCAAGCTTTTTCAGACAGTTGATCATGTGATCAGAAAAATGTTGCGAAAGTGCATCCTTTTCAGGTATTTTATAGCGTGAAATGCAAAATTGTTGCGAAAGTACATCCATTTGATCATGAATCGTCTGTTTAAGCCTAAAAGCTGGGGAAAAGATGCACTTTTGCAAGCTTTCTAGCCATCATTGCCTGGAACGTTAAAATAGATGCACTTTTGTACGCCTGTTGATTATCAAAAAAATGGTAGAAAAAGACCGCTCATTTCTGTAAAGTGTTTGTACCCCTACAAACCCTACGGAAGGTGAGACGGTCTCATGAACCATCGTACAATGTTAGTCCCTATTCTTCAATCCCTTATTCCTAACGAGGAGCTTCAACCTTTGTTACAGCAAGCCAATTATGTTGATACAGCAAGGAAATTTACAGTTTACGAGCTCTTTATCTTTCTTGCTGAAGCGGCGCTTGGGCAGTGGGATGGCTATCGAGACGGAGAAAAGCGAATGGTCGCCTGTGGATTGCGTCCGGCGGATCACTCCACGATCTCCAAAAAAGCGAAAGAAGTTCCGTTCAGCGTCTTTAAGCAACTGCTTCATCTACTGATTCGCAAATGCAATCGCTCCACGCGCAGGCGTCTTCGGCTTCCAAAAGAGCCGCTGGCGGTGGATTCCACGACCATTTCTGCCGGTCACAATCGGCTGCCTTGGGCTCCATCGGTAAAAGGAGAGAAGAGTGGCATTAAGCTGCACGTGTCTTTGTTGACTGAGACCGGCGAACTCCATCGTGTTACGGAATCGACGGGAAAACAGCACGATTCGACCCTGTGCAGCGCGGTAACGGACTCCAATTTCATTCTGGTTGCGGATCGTGCATATGGAAAGCATAAACAGTTTGATGCGTACATGGAGCAGGAGCAACGGCAGTATTTTGTCATCCGGTTGAGAAACAATACGGTACTGCATGAGCCGGTTTATCGTGAACGAAAACGCCCTTACGAACATACGATTGAGCAAGATTTGACCTGTCAGCTCGGAACAAAAGCGTCTTTGACCCGATATCGATTTCGGGTCGTAAAGCTAAAGGATCCCCAAGGCAACCCGGTTGTCCTGGCGACCAACTTACACCGTCCCTCGGCGGAGAAAATAGCAGAAGTCTACCGACAACGCTGGCAAATCGAGGTGTTTTTTCGATGGATTAAACAGCATCTGAATGTGCCCAAACTTTTTGGGAAGACACCAAATGCCGTTTACGGACAATTATACACCGCATTAATCGTGTACGTGCTGCTTCAGTACGTGTATGAGCAGGGAAATAGCCAGGTTCACCCAAGTGCACGATTATCTTTTGCAGAGTTCGATCGACTGATCAGCTTAGCGGCCTTGCCTCCCGAATGGGTGGTTTATTTGGCTCACCATTTAGCATTGCCATAACCCAGATGCTGGTAAATCAACAGGCGTGCACTTTTGCAACTTTTCAGGTGAAACAGTCTGTCATTTTTGTATGTAGGATTTTGCTAAAACCAAAAAGTATTCAAGAATCCATATCATTAATGCCGCTGTTCAAATACCCGTAATATTATTTATTATGAAAATTGATTCAATGTGCTACCTTTCCGAGGGGAATCTACTCATTTGGTTAAAACGGCCGGAAAAGCCTGCACATTTCAGGCTGTCGAGACCCCCCTGTTTTTACAGGCGGGTTAAAATTCCTCTTCGGTCTATAAAGCAGGGTTCTCAGAGCGTTTTAAATCGATTTTTGTTTTAAAGGATGTGCTTCCCAGGTTCATTTTCATTTAGGCGATCCGACCAATTGACAGCACTATCCTTTGTCAGAACCTTCTCACGGCAACTTCATTTCAGCAGCTACCTTCCTCTTTTGCGGTTTTCTTTTTTACAGCCCCATTCTTTTTTCAGTTCCATTTTTTCAGTTCCTTTTTTTTCAGTTCCTTCTTTTTCAGTTCCTTTTATTTCGAGTTTCCTCTTTTTCATGTCATTAATAAACCTGTTAATTTTCTCTTTTCCGGGTCATCAATAATCGCATCACGTTTTCAGCAGCACGTTCCATATTTACCTCTCCCTGCTGCAATGCGGTCTCCAAGGTACATGCTCCTGGCATAATGCCGAAAACCGCGTCGATCCCCTGGCCATACAGCTCGCTGATGCCTTCACCGAGATGGCCGGCAAAGGCGATAACCGGCTTGGCGTGTTTTTGCGCCACCTGGGCTACGCCGAAAGGCGTTTTGCCAAACTTCGTCTGAACATCGATGCTGCCTTCCCCTGTCCAGACCATGTCCGCCTGCCTGATTTTTGCTTCCAACCCTGTATATTCAATGACAAGCTCGACGCCCTTTTTCAGAACCCCATTTAAAAATACCATCAATCCCGCACCCAAACCGCCAGCCGCTCCCGCTCCGGGGACATCCGCAATGGTTTTGCCCATCTGCGACTGAATCACATCGGCATAATGCCGTAAACCGGCATCCAGCATGGCCGCCATCCCCGGCGTGGCGCCTTTTTGCGGTCCAAACACATAAGAAGCGCCTGCGGGTCCGCATAATGGATTGGTTACGTCGCATGCTACTTCAATTTTGACCTTACCCATTCTCGGATCCATATCGCTAAGGTCAATGCGGGCTAACTTGCGGAGCTCCGCACCGCCCGGTCCAAGCTCACAGCCCTTGTCGTCAAGCAGCCTGCCGCCCAAAGCTTGCAGCATCCCTGCACCGCCGTCATTGGTTGCACTGCCCCCAATCCCGATCAGTATCCTGTCGATGTCATGATCAAGCACGGCCCGGAGCAACTGCCCCGTTCCAAAAGTGGTGGTTAGCAGCGGATTCCTCGCTTCCTTCGGGATCAACCCGATGCCGCTTGCGCTGGCCATTTCCAGTACGGCCGTCTTCCCGTCACCCATGATGCCGTATGAAGCCTCCACCTCGCTGCCAAGCGGTCCTTTCACCTTAAGCATGTGAACGGTTCCGCCCGTCGCATCCACCAAAGACTGCATCGTGCCTTCGCCCCCGTCAGCCATTGGCACTTCGATGCAGCGCGCTATCGGATTGGCCTTATGAATGCCTCTGGCCATGGCTGCGCAGACCTGTTTAGCGGTCATGCTTTCCTTAAACGAATCTGGAGCAAGCAGGATCGTCATTTCTTTTTCCATAGAGCCCCCTCCATTCCGGCCGCTTCTTTCTGAAAGTGGTTATACCAAAATGATTTACGATGCTTTGGAAATCATGATTTTGCGGATGATCTGGTTCGTCACTTCTGACAGCAGCAGCCCAAGCGCGATCGCACCCGACATCATAAACGCTGCCGCCCCCGATTGTACGGCCTGGTCGTATTGATTCTCCACCGCGTTTCGCATCGCATCGTAGGCAAGTCCCCCGGGTACAAGTGGAATAATACCTGAAACGCTGAATACGATGATAGGTTTACGGTATTTTTTTGCAAAAATCGAGCTGATCAAGGTCACGCAATAAGCGGCGACCACGGTTGCTGCCACGCGCAGAACTCCGATGTCCTGTAGCCAGATGTAAAGCATCCAGCCCACCATACCGGCAAAGCCACATTGGATGAGCGATTGCTTCGGAGCGTTAAATATCATGCCAAAAGCGGCAGAAGCAATGAAGCTGGTTAGGATTTGTTCGATGTACATTAGCTCCTCCTATTGAATAGACAGCATAAACGCGATACCCGCGCCGATCGCAAAAGATGTTATAAAAGCTTCGGCTCCCTTGGACAATCCGGAGACCAAATGCCCCGCCATCAAGTCCCGGATCGCATTCGTAATCAAAAGCCCGGGCACGAGCGGCATGACGGAACTGATAATGATGATGTCTCGCGCTTGACCGAATCCGTATTTGACGAAAAGCACCGCACACAAACCGATCATCAAAGCGCCGGAAAACTCGGCAAAAAACTTCACCGGAACCAGCCGGTGCAGCAGCACCGAGCAGTAATAACCGATGCCGCCGGCCAGCATAGCCGGTACAAAATCCAGCCAAGTGCCGCGAAACATGATCAGAAAACAGCCGCTGGCCACAGCGGCCATCAGAACGTTGAGCCATAACGGATAAATGGCCTGGGTTCGCTCAATCTCCTTGAGCTCCCGGTAGGCCTCTGCAATAGATAACTCCCCCCTGCTGATCTGGCGCGAAAGGGTGTTCACCCGGTCGATTTTATATAGATTGGTGGTCCGCTCCGTGATTCGGCTGAGCCGGGTCATCGGCTGCGGATCTTCCAACGAAAAAATAATTCCTGTCGGTGTCATATAGCTATGAGTATGGTCGATGCCGTAGGATGACGCAATCCGCATCATCGTATCTTCGACCCGATACGTTTCCGCCCCGCTTTGCAGCATGATCTGCCCTGCCAGCAAGCAGACTTTCATGATTTCCCGTTCCTTCTGCAATGAGTCTTCCAAGGCCTGCTCCTTTCGCCTGTTCCCGCTATTGATGTCAAATTAATATACAGTATAATGCCTTTTCCAAATAAAAGCATTGGATTTTAAGGCTCAAAACTGAAATTAGTTTTTGACATTTATGCACGTTGACCGCTACGGCTCCGGATCGTTCTTCCGATCGCTGTTGTCTCCAAATTTCTATGATTATATTTTCCACAGTCGTATAAATTCGGAGACAGCCTATGCTTCCGATGATAGCTTTCCTATGGAAAGCTTTTAGGCGAACGCTTCCGCTGCTTCAGATCGATTCCGTCCCCTCCGCTACTTCGCCTATTGTCAAGAACTAATTATGGATGTTAAGCCGATTTAAACGTCTTTAACCGATAAATTATGTACTGTTAATAGGCGAATGAAACCGGCCCGCCGAAGGGCAGTTCTGAAGCGGGCCGGCTGTTCATTTCTTGCTTTTGTTCAAGCGTCCGAAACGGTCAAGCTTATGCCCACATGCTCATGGTTAGGATTGCAAACTCCATAACGCCGGCACATTTGCTGGCTCCCAGCCCGGCAACGAGGTATGCGGCTGCAGACATTTATACACCTTTCCGTTATAAGTCACCGCATCATCTTTAACATACGCCTTTCCGGCCACCCAAGCGGCGGGAGCCGGCACATCGGAATCCGTGGTGACCGTAAGCGCGTTGCTGGCGGCGGAAACATTCCCGGCGGCGTCTTTGGCCTTAACAGTGAAGGTATAAGCTGTATTCGGCGTCAAACCGTTAATGACGGCTGTAACCGTTGTTCCATCCACCGATGCAGCCAGCGCAGAACCTTGATACACCTCATAACCGGTCACTCCTACGTTGTCTGTCGAAGCTGTCCAGGTCAGCGTGACGCTGGTCGCCGTCTTGGACGAAACGGCGAGATTGGCCGGAGCGGAAGGCGGCGTTGTATCCTCCGAAGGAGCATCCGTGGTTACGGTAACCGTGCTGCTCGGATCAGAGAGATTTCCGGCGGCATCCTTGGCTTTAACGGTGAATGAATACGTTGTATTCGGAGAGAGTCCGGTAATGACGGCTGTCAGCGTAGAACCATTCACGGAAGCGGCGAGCGTGTTCCCTTGGTATACATCATAACCTGTCACTCCAACGTTATCCGTCGATGCCGTCCAGGTCAATGTCACGGATGTGGATGTTTTGGCCGCGGCCTTCACATTGCCTGGAGCGGTTGGCGGCGTTGTATCGGCGTTTTCAAGCGTTACCGTGACCGCATTGCTTGCGGCTGATACATTCCCCGCCGCATCCTTGGCTTTGACTGTAAACGAATAGGCGGTTGCCGGAGTCAATCCCGTCACCGTGTATGTTGTGGACGTGGAGCTTCCTACAAGCGTGTTTCCTTGGTAAACGTCATATCCGGTTACTCCAATGTTATCTGTGGAGGCCGTCCAGGTTAATGTAACTGAATTGGCTGTTTGAGCGGAGACTGCAAGATTGGTTGGGGCCGTCGGAGGCTGTGTATCCTGCGGAGGTGCGGATTGCAGCTGCCACAAAGTCGGAGCGGAAGGCGGTTCCCAACCGACGATCGAGGTATGCGCATACGTGCATTTGTACAAATTGCCGTTATAGGTCACATAGGCACCTACTGCATATGCGGTATTGGCCTGCCAAGCCGGGAAGCTAGGATCTGTCGGCGTTGTTACGCTGATGGCATTGCTTGCCGCAGACATGTTTCCGGAGAGATCCTTCGCTTTGACATAGAAGCTGTAAGTTGTACCCGCTGTCAGCCCCGACAATGTTTCCTTCAGGTTAGGCGTCGATTTCACAAGCGTGCCATTCTGGTAAATATCGTAGCCTGCAATATCATCATTGTCTGTTGAAGCGTCCCATTTCAGCGTAACGCTTGTTTTCGTCTTGGCAATCGCAACGAGGTTGGCTGGAGCAGTCGGCGGCTGATTATCAATGACAGGCGGGGCGGTCGTAATCGTTAATGGAGCGCTTGGGGGAGAGGTATTGCCTGCGGCATCCCTTGCCTTAACCGTAAAGGTGTAGGTGGTGCTTCCGGTAAGTCCTTTGATCAAAGCCGTCGTCGTTGCGCCATCGACTGTTTGCACCAGTGTCTGGCCTTGATAAATGTCATAATACATCACGCCCACATTATCTGTGGAAGCCGTCCAGCCGAGCGTAACTTTCTTGTCGCCGACGGCTGATGCCGCCAAATTCGTAGGGGCTGTAGGCGGGATGTTGTCTACCGGAGGCGTCCCCGTCGTCAGATCGTTATACACCTTATCGAGCAGTTTCGGGCCGGTACAGCTGAACTTCGGACTGGTCCGGCAGTCGGAGCTGAATTCCCAGAACATCGCTCCACCCAAATACTTGTTTTTGATATAGTCGGTTTTGTACCCAATCGATTCCGTATCATCGTACGAAATGAAGATTTTCGTATTCGGATTGTAAAGATACGGCACTTTGGCGGTATTGTTCCAGTAACGGGTGTATCCGTTTTTGTTTACATAGTTAGCGGCGATATCCCCATAATCAAATACGCCGGTATTGCCCGAATTGGAATCGTCCCAAGTGCCGACCGGGGACCATTTGTAAACAGAGCCGGGATCAGCTGTACAAGTCTGGAACTGGCCGTCGTTATTCGGTCCGGGAGGGCAGTTTTTCCAGCTGCGGCCCATGAATTCAAGGCCAAGAACGAGTTTGTTCATTGGGACTCCGGCTTTCTGATAAGCCTGGATCGCTCCGTCCACAAAGAAGTTGTTAGCGATGTACGGGTCTTTGGGGTCTCCGTAAAGCCCGGTATTGTGGCTTGTGGTCGCTTCAAATGAACCGCCGTGGAAATCATAGGTCATAATGTTGATCCAATCGACGATCTGCGCGATTTTTGCCAGTTCCGTGTTGTTCACGAAGGTTTGGCTCGCGCCCGAAGCGATGGTCAGGATATAATGCTTGCCGTCTTCGGCGCCTGCAGCATCCAGCTGGCTGCGGACTTCCTGCAGAAGCAGCGTGTAATTTTGTTTGTCTTCCGGACGATGGCTATTCCCCGGAATCGCCTCGACATTCGGATACTCCCAGTCCAGATCCACGCCGTCAAATCCATACGCCCGCAGCGCATCGACTGCGGATTTGGCGAAGGTTTTACGCGTGGTGTCCGATGCCGCCGTATCCGAAAACCGGTTGGACCACGTCCAGCCGCCAACGGACAGGATGGTTTTGAGCTGCGGATGGGCCGCCTTCAAGCTGCGCAAAGCGCCGAAGTTTCCGCATGCCGCATCGGCCCAACAGCCTGTCGTCGGCCCGCCTGGAGTCGGCCGAAGCGCATCCGCATCGGGATCGCCGAGCACAATGCTGCCGTTCGGAACATTGCCCTGCTGCAGCGGAATCCCGGATGTGGTGCAAGGCCAGGTTTGCTTATTGGGATTGTCCGGGGCCGTCGAAGGATTCCCATGTTTACCGTCCCAGCAAATATCCGCAAAAGCATAATTAATATGCGTTACTTTGGATACATCGATATTGGAAACGTTATAATTTCTGCCGTAGATTCCCCATGAAGGAAAATAACCAACCAGTTTATACCCGCTGTCCGCCGCGGCTTTTGCTTCGTTCCCGGCGCTTGCGGCATTTGCCGCCCCCTGGAAAAAAGGAACAAGCGCAATCAGCAGGCTCAGCATGACAAGCCATACCCCATAAAAACCTTTTTTCATGTACATGGCGACGCCTCTCTTTCAAACATCAGTTTGGTTTAGCATTATTTCTTCGCCCATAAAGCAGGCACGTTCGGCGGTTCCCAGCCAGGAAGCGAGGTATGGGGCTGCCGGCATTTATAAATAACTCCGCCGTAGTTCACCTCAACACCGGCGGCATAGGTCGTATTCGGTGCCCAAGCCGGAGCAGTCACAGGGCCGGAAGCATCGGTAGTCGCCTGCACCTCGTTGCTTGCAGGAGAAATATTCCCGGCCGCATCCCTGGCTTTTACCGAGAACGTATACGCCGTTTGGGGCGTCAGTCCGCTAACCGTAAAGCTCGTCGAAGTTGCGGGCACGGTCCCCGCAAGCTCATTCCCCTTGAAAATGTCGTAGCCGATGACGGCCACATTATCCGTGGATGGACTCCACTGTAGAGACACGGTCGTATCCGTATGAGCGGTTACCGAAAGATTGCTTGGTGCGGTCGGCGGCTCGGTATCCGTTCCCTGAGGGAGCGTGGATACGGTAAGCGGGACGCTGGCATCTGAAATGTTACCCGCGGCATCCACTGCTCGCACGGTAAACGTATAAGTTGTCTGCGGCGTAAGACCCGTAACGGTGTAGCTGGTTCCTGTAACGCGGGTCAGCAGAGTTTGGCCTTGATAGATGTCATAACCGATAACGCCGACATTGTCTTGCGAAGCATCCCAATTCAATGTGATCGTCGTAGCCGTTTGCAAAGGCGAATTCAAATGGGTTGGAGTTGTTGGTGCGGTTGTATCAGGCAGTGTAGGACCCGCATGCAGATCCGAGGCGAGTTGTTGAAGAAGTTTCGTGCCTGTGCAGGTATATTTGGGGCTTGTCCGGCAATCCTCGCTCAAATCCCAAATCATGGCGCCCCCGAGAGAGCGGTTCTTGATAAAGGAAGCTTTGGCGGTAATCGATTGCGGATCTTCGTAGCTGATAAAAATCTTGGAGGAAGGGTTGTATAGGTATGGCACTTGACTGGTCTGGCTCCAGTAGCGGGTAAAACCGTTTTTGTTCACGTAACCTGCCGCCAGGTCGCCGTAATCGAACATTCCCGTCGGCCCGGATTCATAGTTGTCCCAGGTTCCGTTTGGGATATAGTTGCCGTTAAAGTCTGGCGTGCAGGTCTGGTAAAGTCCATCCCCATTGGGTCCGGGCGCACAATTTTTCCAGCCCCGTCCATAAAACGGAACGCCCATGACGATTTTGGAAGCCGGTACTCCGGCATTCATGTATGCGGTAATGGCAGAATCGGCACTGAATTTATTGATAGTATCCGGATCATTAGGGTCGGAATATAGGCTGGCGTTATGATTCGTGGTTTGTTCCCAGTCCCCGTGAAAATCATAGGTCATGATATTAATCCAATCGAGGATCCCGGCGATCGTGCCAAGTTCGGTTGTTAATGCGTAAGACGAATTGGCCCGTCCGGCAATCGTCAGCAAATAGGTGCGTCCATCTTGCGCTCCTGCGGCGCTAAGTTTATCACGCGTTTCCTGCAGCAGCAGCGTAAAGTTATGCTTATCCTCCGGACGTTGGCTGTTGCCGGGCAGCCCGCCGCCTACCGGATACTCCCAGTCAATATCGATTCCGTCAAAACCGTAGGTGCGGATCACATTCACTGCGGAATTGGCAAAATTGGTCCGGGCAGCAGGATCGGCCGCCACATCGGAGAAATGATTGGACCATGTCCATCCGCCGACGGACAATAACGTCTTCAGATTCGGGTTGGACTGCTTCAGCATCTTGAGCTTGTAGAAGTTGCCGCATTTCCCTTTTTCGCAATCCTCCCATTCAAGCGGAACGCCGTCATTATTGTTTACGTCCGCCCATGGATCGCCAAGCACAATCGCGCCGTTCGGAACATTCCCCGTCTGGGTCGGCACGCCGGCATCCTTGCAGTTCCATGTTGCTTTGTTCGGATTGCCGGGATCATTGGACGGATTGCCGTGTTTACCGTTCCAGCACAAATCCGCAAAAGCGTAATTCAGATGAGTAAGCTTCGATGCATCAATATGTTCCACCTGAAAGTTGGGATCATAAATCCCCCAATTCGTGAAGTAGCCGACAACCTTGTAAGCCGGACTTGCGGGATCTGCTTGTCCAATTCCCGCTCCGCCAGGACCCCAACCTGTCATCAATAACAGCAGGCCAAGCAAAGCGGCAAACATTCCCTTTCCCCATGGCTTTGCGTCTCCCATGTCTCATCCTTCTTTCGGTTCAATTTCCGGTTCCTTGCGCCAACCCGGGATTTGAACGCATGGCCGGAGCTTGTCATCGCCCGAAGCCGAAACCAAACTCTTTCACCTCCTTTCCAGGATGAGATGGTATTGATTGGTCTATTATTTTCTTGATCGCGCATCATATCGTCTGATCAAGGACAGCCGCTATGCTGCCCGTCAGCCTGTAACCAAGTTATTTACTTTGTCCCTTATTCTAATCCCATTTTTTATCCACTTCAAGCCTTTATTTGGTATTTATATGTAAAAATTTTAAGATAACCGTTTGGAATACCGCCTTCATATTTCTGCGCATCTCCCAGCTGCTTTGTTGAGGCGTCGCATGAAAGTGTTCCGCCACAGGGTCCACTTCTTAGTGTTTCTGTTTAAGACAACTCGTCCAGGTTCCTCCATTCCAGGCACAGATCCTTCACATGCTCGCCGCCGATTTCCAATAAATCCCGCGTCAGAAACCGTCCGCCCATTTTCTGATAAAATTGTAACGCCGGATTGTCTTCAAGTACCCAGACCAGCATGGAGCGATATCCCTGTTTCCCGAAATAACCGATCATCCGGTTCATCAGCTCTCGCCCGTACCCTTTGCCCTGGGCTTCTTTCAGCAAATACAGCGAATACACCTCGGCTTCAATATCAAAACCTTTCTCGCGGCTTGCCCCTCCATTAATGAAACCTGCAATTTCGCCGGATGGATTCTCCAGCACAAAGGTCATCGACTTATTGGATGGGTCCAGCACTCTCGTCCATAATTCAATCCGTGATTCCAGCTTCATGTTGTCGAGATAGGTATCGGGTACGATCCCGCGGTACGTCGTCAGCCAGCTGTTCAGATGGACTTGCGCCAAGCCGTGAATATCCTTGGTTTCAGCTTCCCTGATCGTCCATTTGCTCATCTAATTCATCTCCTTGTCCACAAATCATTTCCCCAAAACTGATTATGTTAGACTATAAATTCTGCCAATAGGGAAATCAAGGAAAACTTGATGTTCTTAAGTTAAAACAAAAACAGCCCCCGGCTTGCCGGAAGGCTATTGCAAAACACTGGACGCAGCTCCCAACATGTGGCGAGGCATTGCATGAGCGTGGTCACCATATGCGTTAACGGCATATCTTTCTTGAGTTTGACTTGCGCCTCTTTTAAGCATGATGACCACCTTGCCCGTACTCAAAGCAAAATCTCGCCCCGCCCAAAGGCGATTCCGTGCAGGAAATCCCTGCGCCAAGCCGGTCCGCAATTTGCTTGCAAATCGCCAGGCCAATGCCGGTGATGCCGGACTGGCCCGTATAATATCGGTCGAAAACGGAGTCCCGTTCCTGAACAGGTACGCCGGGCCCATCATCATCTACGCAGATACGAAAGCCACCCGGTATTTCTTCCAAACTCAGTTTAATTTCATGCGAGGCATAACGCACGGCATTTTGCATGAAATTCATGGCGACCTGAAAAATTTGCTCGGCAGGTATAGCCATTTCCAGCGAAGCCGCATTCAGGGCGCTCTGAATATTCCGGTCTGCGGCCGCCGGGGCAATCAGTTGATGCACATGCTCCATCATATCCTGCAGATCAACCTCTGTCAGCTTCCATTCCTCCTGCAGAGTTTCCATCCGCGTCAACTGCAGCAGCCGATCCACCATCTGGATCAAACGCTGCGACTCTGCGGTCACCACATGCAGACCATGCTCCACAGTCACGACCTGGTCTTTCACGGCAGAGGCATACCCCTGAATCGACATCAGCGGAGTCCGCAGCTCATGGGATACATTTTGCAAAAATTCGATTTGCTGCTGATGCTGCTTCTGAATCCGTTCGGACATGCTGGAAAAAGTATTGATCAACTGCCCGATTTCCGAGGTATCTCCCTGCGGAATCCCCGGGAATCGGTGTTTCGGATTGAATTTGCTGACCGCCTCCTTCAGCTGCTGCAACGGGCGGGTGGTTTTCCAAACGAACCATAAGCCTACCACGAAAATGACGGCAAAGCTGATGACGATGGACAATAGCGAAACGCGCAGCACGCGGCCGGATATCTGCTTCAGTATATCCATAGGCGTGTACACGATAATACGCAATCCTTTGTTCAGCCGCTGGTGCGTGTACATCATTTTTTGACCGTCTAGCGTAAAAAAATGATCCTTTGGGCTCATGGAGACGTGAATTTTGCCGCCAACCATATCATCTTCTCCGGCGGCTACAATCTTATCCGAAGCATCCACCACAAAAAAATCCGCATAAAACATCCGGTCTCGGAACCGCAGCTCCAGATCCTCCGTACTCAAATCTTCCAAATCTCCGCCTTCGATTATATCGATCGCTTTCGTCATTTGCAGCCGCAGCTGGTTTCGTGCCTGGTCCATCAGCATTTCGTCAATCAGGTGGTTGAAGAGGAAAACCGTCGTCAGCACCGAAAAGATCATGACAATAATCAATGAGGTAAAAATCCGGCCCCGGATGGTACGCATCAGCCTTTCACCGTCGCTTTGTAGCCGAAGCCCCACAAGGTTTCGATCGCTAAGGCCGCACCGGCATCGCCCAGCTTTTTGCGGAGCCTTTTGACCAGATCGTCAACCACCCGCAACTCGCCCATAAAGTCATATTTCCATACCTGTTGGATGAGCTGCTCCCGGCTAAAGGGCCGCTCCAAATGTTTGGCAAGAAACACAAGCAGCTCGTATTCGCGGGAAGTAAAGGATATCTCCTGATCATCAATCTCCACCAACCGGAATTCCTCGTTCAAGGTCAGGTTGCCGACACGAATTCCCTTCCCGGTTTCCTGCTCTTCATTCGGCCGATAGGTTTGCACGAGTCTCAGCATGCCTTTGACCCGGCCAATCAGCTCGCGCGGATGGAACGGCTTGCGCAAGAAATCATTGCACCCGAGCTCAAGCCCGATAATCCGGTCCATCTCCTCGCCGCGGGCCGAAACCATAATGATGGGCATTTCCGTAAAAGTGCGGATCGATGTCAGCAGCGCCAGCCCGTTGACGCCCGGCATCATAATATCCAGTATTAAACAATCCGGTTTGTCCGTATGCACCCTCTCCACCAAATCGCTGCCGTCGGAAAAAGCCGTTACTGTAAATCCGTCTTTCCGCAAATATTCGGTAATCAATTGCAATATGTTGGAATCGTCATCGACGACAAAAATATGGGCCATTTCCATCACTCCCGCCCGGTTTTTTTATTTATTTTACTCCTCCCGAAGAAAAAAGACGAGAAGACCTGTTGTCTCCCCGTCTTTCCCGGATTTTTCGCCGCTTATTTATTCTTTTTCACTACAGGTTTTTGAACGGATTTTTTCACTGCGGTTTTATGTGTTTTTACATGTTTTGCTTTCACATGATGTTTTTTGGCAATATGTTTGTGATGTTTGTGGTGTTTGGCTTTAACCGCCTTTTTCGCTGCCTTTACGTGTTTTGCCGGTTTCACCGTTTTAGCCGCTTTTTTGGATTTTACGGATTTGCTTGTTGCGGAAGCTTTTTTGGCTTTAGGCGCTGTTTTGACTGCAGATGTTTTAACGCCTTTCTTCTCGGCTTTTGCCGTTGTTTTTGCTGGCGCTTTTGCCGTTGTTTTTGGTTCGGATTTTGCAGGAGTCACAGCTGTTTTAGTAGTCGATTTCGCTGGAACGGTTGCTTTAACCTCAGGTGCTTTGGTTGCTTTTGTTTCGGCTTTCGCGGGCGCGGCTTTTTGCTCAACCTTCAAAGGCGCTTTCGTACCGGAAGCAGCGGGCTTAGCGGCATCCGCAAATGCAGCGGTACCTGCGCCAGCAAGCAAAAGGGCGGATGTGATACCGGAAATCATCAATTTTTTAGTCCATGTGTTTTTCATCTTGCAAAACTCCTCTCGATTGGGTATGTATATATACTACAAACCAATCATGTGAGAGAAATCGTAAAGTCGTGTGAAAAGTATATGAAAACAACTACAAATTTGTCATGATTATTTTCATTCTGCAACGATCAAATCGAGCACCGTTTCTCCTCCGATCACTTCGCCTGTTTCCGCAAATCCAAAACTTTTGTACAGCCGGTTCGCGGCCGTATTGTCGGGCACATGGGATATCCGGATTTTCGTGCAGTCTGTTTGGTTTTTCTGATGCTGAAGCACAGCCGCAAGACCCGCTTTGCCGTAGCCTTTTCCTTGATAACGCTCATCAATCATGAATCTGCATATCCAAAAATATCCGTCCTCCGGATACGGCTCCACGTCAAACAAAGCAAAACCTACCATGATGTCGTCCGCATAAATGCCAAAGGGTCTCGATGTCGGTTCTTTTTTCGCTTTTTCAAGCGAGTTGGCATTCGCGGCCACAAAACGCTGCTGGTCTTCCCTTGGTTTGAGCTGCAGGCATTCGTCCGTATTTTCAGCTGTAATCAATTTTAAAACGGTATTTGCCATAAAAAGACCCCTTTTCCTCTATCGATGGATAAGTCAATCGGCCCGAAGCATCATCATGATCGTTATTCTTAAGGGCGGTTAGAGCTTTTTCACGCTTTCTTTGAATGTGACCTGGCTGTCCATGTCGTAAACTTCATAAATTTCGAACGTCCCCTCGTCAAAAAACAGCGGAAAACGGCGTTTGAACCAATCCTGCATCGGAAGCGAGGTCGCCTCCTTGATCGGAACCCACAGCAATTCGCCTTCCGGCGGGTTTGCGAGCAGTTCCCCTTCGAATGACGTCGCCAAATAATTGAAGACCATATATCTGAAATTCCGCGACGGATCGACAAATTCATCCAGACCTTTGTAGATGAGATCCTTGACAATGAGCCCGGTTTCCTCCCGCACCTCCCGAATCGCGCCTTCCGTCAAACTTTCCGGAAAATCCACTTTGCCGCCGGGCCCGATATAGCCGGGAAACCCGCGTTTGCTGGGCCGGTTCACGAGCAGTACCTTATCTCCGTCCTGAACAAGGCACATCGTATATAAAGCAACCTCTACAGCCGGTGCCGATGTTGTTTGCGTCATCCTTTTCCCCTCCGCTTCTGCGATACCGTCGTAACGCTCGAACATTTCTCATTCCTATATCGAGGATTACGATACTGTCATTCTAGCATATTATTTCAAAAGCCGGTCATAGATCGATATGAATCGTCAAGGGGTTAAGAAGTCTCTCATCTGTGAGTGCATTGTGCTTATGACAAAATAACCCCACAAAGTGACGTGTAGCCTTTGAAGCTTATTCCGATTACTTTGCGGGGACTCCGGAAGTTTATACTTTCTGATATCTCAAAAAAAAACGGACAGGATTCGAAAACGAATCCCATCCGCTGATGTTGCGCGTTTATCCGAAATTTGCTTTAGAAATCGGATGTTGCCACTTGGATCGTTCCGAATACTGCACCCGGGCCGGATAACAAAGCGGCAACCAATAAGAGATTCACAGACAGCGTAAGACTGTTTAAGGCAGGAATCTCATACGTGATGACCGGAGCGTCTACGCGGGTTATAACCAGACTTACCGGATTGGCGGAATTGTTCTGAACAGTAACGGCTGCGTTGATTCCGCCTGCCAGATTTTCATAGTAGGATTTGCCGACATTCGGTGTCAGATTGAAAAACTGCTGAGGTAATAATATCGCCATTCCGATCACCTCCTTCCTCTTGAAGATACTGTATTCTATGATGAAATCTATGAAATGAACCGTTGATTGCCATAGATTAAACATACAATTTTTAAGAGAGTACTAGAGTTGGTGAAGCGTTGATTTAAGCATGAAAAAACCGCTCCCTCAGTTAGGAAACGGTTCTATCATTATATTTAAAGCCGCATTCAGTGCCCGGAATTGATGACTTCGGCCCACTCGCCTTCATAATCCCGGATGATTCCTTCGGCATCGGTGCGGAGCCGCGCCTTATATCCGCTGAGCGACCGGTATTCGTATTCGAACTCTCCCATCCGGGTGTATATCTGCTGAAGCGGCAGCACGTCGAATTCCGGAAAACGGACCCAAGCCGCCGTCATCTGCTGCGATTCCCCGATGTTCAACCGCAGTCTGCGGATAGGAAGCAGATTGGTGGAAGGCGTTGCCCCGATATCGATATCTACCAGTCCGTCCAGCTCGGGAAGGTGAATACCGTCCCGCAGCCAACGGTGATTTGCATCTTTTTGCAGCCGCATCGTTTGTACCTTGTTTTGCTGTATGTATTGAATGATTACTTGCTCGGTATTCCCGTCTTGATTGCATACCACGCGATAATCCACAAAAGACGCTTCCTCCGGCAAGGAACGTATCACTTTGCCATGGATTTCCGTCCGCTCCCCCAATATGTGGGTGCAGTATTCCATCCCGGTATCATCCAGCCGCTTCCAAATTACGGTTTGTTCCATCTTCTCTCTCCTCTAGTGTCAAAATCCTGTTCTGAATGCGAATACTGTTATAGACTCAGAAAATAATGCAAAAACTCCGTATCCTTTTTATAACCCAATCGTTCATACAGCCGCTGGGCGTTTGCGTTATCCGAGGCGGTAGACAGCTCGAGGCCTTTGGCCTGAATGGCGGAAGCATACTTTCGTGCCGCATCAAGCAATTGCTGCGCCGCTCCTTGCTTGCGGGACTCCGGCAATACAAACAAATCATTCAAGATCAGCAGCCGCTGCATCGATACCGACGAAAAGGACGGGTAGAGCTGCGTAAACCCAACCGCCCGGTTCGCCTCCTGGTCCCTTGCCGCAAAAATAACCGATTCCCTATGGGCAAGCCGTTCGAACAAAAAGTTTTTGGCTCCCTCGAGATCCGATGCCTGTTCATAAAAAATCCGATATTCATTAAACAAAACGGACAGTTCTTCCAAATCATTGACGGTAGCTTGATATATAGTGATCATGGGCATCATCCTTTATGAGTGTTTGTAAAAATAGTTACATTGTCACCGAGCCTTGCGGAGCAGCCGCTTCCGCCTTTGCCGCAGGGATTTCGTATTTGACCTCCGAATAATTATGTACCAACAGTGCTTCTTTTAACGTGAGCCCCGTTTTTTGTCCACGACCCGCCGCCAGATTTCATTTTCCCTGAAATTCTTGCCGTCCTTGGCATGAAACCGGTGATTTCTCTCTTCAATATGGTAAGCATAAGGCCACTCCTCACCGCAGTGAAGAGTTCCTTTGAGATGATTTTCCGTTAACCATATGTTGAATTGAATAGTTAATTCAATTCCTTGAAATAAAATACGGTGGCATCCAGCTGTCCATCGGCGGAGCGGGCATAATGCGGTATTCTGCCTGCTTCAACATAACCCATGGATTGGTACAGCACATTCGAAGGATCTCCGGCCCTTGTGTCCAGAACCAGCAGCGTCCTGTTCTCATTGCGGGCCTTTTCTTCTGCCGTTTGCATCAGCAACCGAGCTATCCCGCATCTGCGGGCTGCCGGGGATACCATTAATTTCGCAATCTCGGCGCGGTGGGAGCCATTCGTTTTCAGCACCAAATGAAGCTGCACCGTCCCGGCGACCTTCTCTCCCGATTCCGCAACCCACAGCTGAACGCCTGGCGCCACCACCTGCTCCCAATACTCTTCCGCCTCCCGCATCGTCAGCGGCGGTAAAAATCCTATCGACGCCCCAGCTTCAACCACTTCGATCAGTAAGTTTGACAGCTGATGCAGCAGCTCTGCATCGAAGGACTCTATTTTCCGGATTCTAATTTCTTGGTTCATCATACGTCCCCCTTCTTCTGTTCATTCATCATATGTGACGCAGCCCGAGAGTGAATTGTTTCTTTGGTTGAGGGCTTTTTTGCACCTGAACTTACTATCTCTGAAAAAAGGAATCATGTCCATAATTGCGTGTAAATTCCCTAGCCAATCATACAAAAGAGAACATGCGCCCGGGCAGGCGCATGTTTGTCAGTAAATCTTCATTTTTGTTTGAATTCTGAAGATGACTTCAAAAGTCGAAATTGGATTGTTGATCTAATAGATTATTGTTGATCCGTTTCTACTTTATGCACGTCTTCCGGATCGACCGTAGTCAAATCCGCATCGTGAAACTCTTTTGTTTGTGGAAGCTTAACTTCCAGATTACCGATTTCGTCAATCTGAACCGTGGCGGCATCGAACGAAATGTTCAACACATGGCCGCCCTTTTTCTTGTCATCACTGATGACATGATAATGAAAGCCGGGAACGTTCAAAGTTGCAGCGTAGTTTGGCGTATAAAAGCCAATCAAAGTGCCGGTAACATTTTCGGTTTCGAAAATAGACTGATCTTTCAGAACTTCTGGCAATGTTGGATATGGCTTCACTTGTTTCTCTTCAGAACGAGTTTTAAGCGTTTTAAACGTTCCATGGATCTTGAAGGCGTAAAAGTCGTTTTTGTTGGTGATCAGCGATGTAAGCTGTTTATTAAGTTCGGTCATATCCTTCACTGGTTGAATTTTCGCTGTTTTCGTCACTTTAAAATGGGTAGTCACCGCAAAAGGAGTTTTGGCATCTTTTCCTACCTCAACCATTTTACCGTCGTATGTATAACGATAGAATTTTCCGTCAAGCTGAGTCAATTCGCCATCTACCCCGTTGAACGTCCCTAGGCCGGTATCGCCGTGTTTGTTCAATTCGCCTAGAGTCATCTCGCCATCGAACTGCCCCTTCATAAGGGCATTAATAGTGGAATACTGGAAGAGGGTATTCTTGTTTTCTTGTACCTTATTAGCAGTTGTCGTTACAGGCGCTTGTGCAGGTTGCTTGTTGTTTTTGGCTGGTTCAGCAGATGCACTCAAAGCAGAAAGGGACAACGCTGCAACCAAAGTAGTAGTAAGCAAGATTTGTTTCTTTTTCATTTTGTATAACCTCCAGATGGAATTTTATATAATAAGGATTACTCCTCACTATCAAGTTTAAATTGCTTAATGTTCGAACGGAGAGCATTTGCAGTTTGTGAAACTGACGAAACAGTTGCCACTAGCTTGGACAAAGAATCTTTCTGATTGTCTGTAGCCTTCATCATAGAATTAGCTTCGTCAGCCGAGACTTCTGAATTACTTGAGAGATTTTCTACAGTCGCACTAATCTCTTCGGAACTAGCAGCTAACTCTTCAGAAACACTGCTTAACTGTTGAATCTCATCATTAAGCTTAGACATATCCCCCATGATGCCAGAGAACAATTGTTGAACATCATTGATAAGCGCAACGCCGCTATCCACTTCAATTTGAACCTTGGATACAGATCGGGATGATGTTTCAACGTCATTAGTAATATTTGAAAGAACAAGGACAATTTCCTTAGCAGCTTCTTGTGTCTGCTCAGACAACTTCTTGACCTCTTGGGCAACCACAGCGAATCCCCTACCATGTTCACCTGCACGAGCAGCTTCAATATTTGCGTTTAAAGATAGCAAGGTTGTCTGATTTGAAATTTCTGATATCGATGAAACAAGCTCATTAATACTTGCTGTGCGATCGACAAGGTTTACAATGACTTTTGTCAGATTGCCCAGGGAATCCGAAATACCTCCCATTTGATGAACCGTTTGAGAAACAGTCGCTTTACCGGATTCTGCCTTTCTATACGTAACATCCGAAATATCGCCAATCTCAGTTGCGCTTGTTGCTACGGCTTGAATACCAATTGCGCTCTCTTGCAAAGCATGAGATACTTCAGCAGCGCTGTCTCTCTGAGTTTTAGAGGATTGCGCAACTTGTTGGCTAGACTCGGCTATCAATCTGGAAGAGTCTTCGACCACATCCGTTGCATTTTCCAAAACGCCAGTTACATCATTCAGACTGCCAACGCTAGTAGAGATTTCGTCAACCAATGTACGTAGACGGGTGAGCAATACATTGTAGGCTTCCGATATCTCTCCCACTTCGTCCTTCGATTTAACTTCCACAGGCGAAACGGTGAGGTCTCCGGACGCCAGGCCTCCTAGTTTCGAAGTGATTTTCTGCAGCGGAGCGGCAACGCTAATTTGCATACGCAAAGATATAAACAAAGCAAGAATGATAGAAATAAGAATCATCGCTAAGGTGATGAACACTGTGTTGCGGACCAGGTCCGACAGTTCCGTATCATACAATACCCCGACTACTTTCCAGCCTGTTAATGCGTTTGTTTCAAAATATAGCGTTGCATCCTTGCCATCAACCTGTGTACTGATTTTGCCGGACTTTTCTTCGTACAGCCGTTTATAGTTTTCACCTGTTAACTCTTCTCCCGCTTTAATACTGGGATGAGTCAAAATTTTGTTATGATCATCTAAGATGTATGTATAACCGTTTTTTCCTATATTCATTTCATTTGCCACACTAGTTAAATACTTGGTAAGCGATAGATTAACGCACATCACCGCTTTGCCATCATCTGTTGTTTTAGAAACCGAAACAACGACATTTTGGGAAGCCAGGGAAACGTATGGTGCAGATAAAACTACCTTCCCTTTATTAGCCATTGCTTTCGTGTACCATTCACGTTTTCGACCATCGTATTCCTTGGAAAGTTTGCTTTGCGGTTCCATAACGAACTGGCCATCGGCAGTTTCCAGGCCAATGACTTCCGTATCATCCGTATGTACAGACTTAAACTGCTTGAATAATGCTTGAATTTCTGGTTTTGACGAAATATACATCTCATTGTTAAAGACCAAGTCTTGGTACATGTCAGGGCGGATCGATCGGGTCAGAATATCCGTATCTCGCATAATAGGTTGTACTACACGATCAACAAGGAAATTTAAATTATCAACCTGGATCTTTGCCGACTCATTCAACTGCGATGATAACGAACTTCTCGAAGATGTATACGATAGCCCGCCTATCAATAAACTCGGCAATAATACCATCAACATAAAGGAAAAAAACAATTTTCTGCCAATGCCACGTTTAAGGATGTTGAATCTAAAATTCTTAAACATAAAATTAACCCCCAGCTTAAATTAGTCACATATCATTACAACGGAATACCTTGTATAAATTTCTTATCGGTACCAATCTTCCACATCTTTAGCTTTCGCCCCCATAAAATCCTTTCAGTTGCTTATTTTAATGTCAAATTCGTGATCGAAGGTTCTTGTTTGTTAAGATAGAAAGGACTATAGAACTACATTAAAACGATAAAAAAACGTCTATCTACGTACTCTCTAAGAAGACAGACCGCGTTTAGGGGATGTTTTTCTTGCGATATCAGGATGTACTTTCCGGAGGTTTATACTTTCTTGACATCTAAAAAAACCTAGAAGGATAACATACCTTCTAGGCTAAGTAATCTATTCTGATAGTCAACATGGAGGCTAATCTAAATCTTCAAACCAACAAGCAATAAATTTAATTCTAGGCCGCAACAATAATGCTGAATATTGTGGTCGCCCGTTTACCGTTCCTGCTAAAACTTGCAAGGAAATCGGCGCACTCAACCAATGGGAACGCAAAAAAGCCGATTCTCCTGCACTCAAAGCTTATGCGCGAGAATACAAAAGACGCTTTGTCTGGATTCGATATGGGAGGACAACGGAGGAGGCTGTTCCCTATAATAATTAATTTTGAAGTTCTTTCTGGATGGAGCAGTCCGAAGCAAAAAGAGCCCCCATTATTATGGGGGCCTCCATGTATATTTTATGCATTCAAATTTAAACGAAGGATGGCTTTCTCAAATCAACGTCTCCGGTAAGAACTTTTACATATTCTTTGTCTCCACCTTCAACCGAAGGACCAACGTAGACGACGCCGACTCCACCATTCTTAGTTGTAACAAGTACTTGCGGTGCTCTCCGACCAACGCGAACCTCGCCCTTGGTTTCGATGAGAATTGATTGAGATAGCTGCTTTGAGACTTTAGAGCCTGGAGCGGCTCCTTGCCGACGGTTACGTTTGTCGCGCTTCATACAGAATCCCCTCCAACTAGAAGATTGATTGTTCGCAAGAGCTCATTGTTATTCGTGATGATAGCACCCAACTGGTCATCATCCAAAGTGCGCCTGCCTGAAAAATGAATGGAGAGAACATGCTCACTACCTAAAGGATAGCATAAGATGTATACCTGTTCAACTTCAAGACGATTAAAGAAAGACCACTTCGAATGCAGATATGCATCTAGAACGTATATCGGTTGATGGCCAGACTCCATTCGTGCTTGATTTTCGCTAAAAGCGAAGAAGCGTCCTCTTCCGACGTTTCCACCTACTTGTCCAATTCCGTCACTTCCTTGTATTTTCCAGAGTGCTGCGCCCGTAACGATAAATTCTGTTGGAGGAATAATGGATGTTCGGATTGCCTCACTCAAAGAATTGTAACGCTCTTTTTCATCGGTTACTGGAACATTCTTGTTGTATGCCCAAAAGAAATGCAATATCCGTCGTTTGCGTTCGATTTCAGTTTCCATTTTCATCATCTCATTGAGTGGGTCTGGATAATTACCTTCAACCTGAATTACCTTCTTAATGAAGTGGCAAGCCACGGAAACGGCTGCCTCATAGTTTTCATCAGTACGTGTCTCATATTGAAGCAGCGTCAAACCATGGAGATCAGTTAGAATGTGAAAATCACTTACCTTCTCTTCCTTTATGAGATCATCTCGCCCTTTTACTTCTTGAGGGACGATGGCAAAGACACGTTGACGCCGCAGCCTCCCCCAAAATAGCCCCATTTCAAACAGAGTATTATCTCGAGTTATGAAAACGTACTTACCTCGATGCAGGGCGACGTCATCCGGAGCAAAGACGAATACCCCAAAATCATTCTCATCTAACTGCTTTTCTAGGGACTCCATTGTATAATCATTGCCTTCAAATACACCAGCGTACCATGGGGTCACCTGGGCAAAATAGCTGATTTGTGAATGAATCGCATTTGCATAATCCATTGCTTCTCGTGAAGATCCAATAAATACATTGGGCTTGGTCACATTTACAACTCCCTGAAAGCACGATTAATGTTCCCCTAATTATACCACAATTCCAAATTTAGGAACTCGAATTATATCGATTCGGTCGTTAAAGTTTACTGGGACAAGATAACTTGAGAGTAGCTAAACTGCCGTTAGCTTAATGAAAAAATGATAGTCAATATTCTATTTTCTCAATCTACATTCATTTTCTGAGGTAGTGATAAAGGGATCAGGCTTCTATTTAAGTGCAAGGAATCAAACTTCCCAACATGTTTGTTTGATTCCTTTCTATCTACAAAGTTTTCTACTCTCCTTACTTGTTCTCTTCAGCGCTAGCAGAAAGAGTCCCTTCTGTCCTCTTCCCGTAAAACATATTCCATGATTTGCTTCCCTCTGGAAGATTCCCTTGTTACAATGACTTTAGACAAACTATGACGATAACGGGGGATCAGACAAAATGCATGTACTGCATGCAGCAGCAGCAGGATGGAGACAACTTGGCCGTAATATCCGGCTTTTTTTTCTGGCTAATGTGCTTTACCAAATTGGAACAGGCATGTTTTCGGTGCTCTACAACTTATACATACAAGCCCTGGGCTACCAGGATACGATGAACGGCACAATCGTCAGCGTGCAGTCGTTGGCGACGGCGCTGGTGTTCATACCGATCGGACTTATAGCTGACCGCGTCAGCCATAAGCTGCTGCTTTCGCTGGGCGCGATGCTTACGGGGCTCAGCTTTATGGGCAGAGCCTTTGCCGGCGATGAATCCGGGCTGGTGCTGCTTGCGGTGGCCGCCGGTTTATTCGCTGCGTTCTTTCAGGTTATCGCCGTACCCTTTCTCGCGGAAAATACATCCAAGGCGCAGCGGCTCAAGATATTTAGCTATCACTTCTCTTTGGTACTCGCGGCGCAGGTGCTGGGCAGCAGCGGCGGCGGTTTGCTTGCCGACTTGCTGCAGCAAACTGGCATGAGCAAAATACATAGCCTGCAAACTGCGCTTTTTGTTGGGGGCGCTTCAAGTTTGCTCGCCTTTATCCCCCTTCTGTTCGTGACCAAAACGGTGAGGAAGAAAGAGCAGACCGAAGCCGCGATTCCCAAGGAATCCGCAGAACAACCCGTCAAAATTCCCGTCCAAGCCAAAGAAGACTGGAAAGCGATTCTCAAATTTACGCTTGCCCAGTTGATCGTTGGGACAGGATCCGGCCTCGTCGTGCCTTACCTTAACCTGTATTTCACCAACCGTTTCGCCGTTTCCTTGACGGCCGTAGGCATTCTGATATCTTTGGGGCAAGTGATGACCATCGTATCGATGCTGATCGGCCCGACGCTGGCGCGCCGGGTTGGACCCGTGAAAGCGGTCGTTCTTTTTCAAATGATGTCGCTTCCGTTTCTGCTGCTGACGGGTTTCACGAATCTATTCGTGGTCGCTTCGATTACGTTTCTGTTCCGGCAAGCGCTGATGAATGCCGCCAACCCGATCCAGTCCTCCATCATGGTAGACCGGGTGTCCGACGCGCGCAGGGGAATTGCCAATTCGATGACGCAAACCGCATTTATGCTGGGATGGGCGACGATGGGGCCGGTGCAATCTTTTCTGCTGACCACTTACGGAACCTACTGGGGGTACGCCATTACGTTCAGCATGACCGGCGTGCTGTATATCAGTGCCTCGGCGATCTATTATTTCATGTTCAAAGAAAGCAAAACCGCAGCCCAAAAGGCCGCGGTTTCAGTCCAGCAATAGATTTTTAATGTTCCGAAGTTTCAAACGTAATGTTCATCCCTGTCGCATAATCCAGTCCCGAATCGACTCGAAGCAGTTCTGAGAACAATCGCACCGTCTCGTATTGCAGTGGAGCTTCGGCTGCTATCAGTTCCCAGCTCATTAACAGGCGTATAATTCATCCCGGTTGTCATCAGGCGGATGGCCGATGCCATCTGCCTTGAGCTACGCAAACAGCATCTCTCGCCTAAATTTGTGACGGGATCCAGGCGGACAGGTTCTTCCATGTCCCAATTGGCATCAGCCATCCCGCCAGTCCCCCTCTATTTATCATTTTCAAAAAAGTCCTGCAGCTCTTGCAGCGTTTTCAGATAATGGGTCGGCCGGATCGCCGTCAGCTCTTCCTCGCTTCCATAACCATATCCGACGGCAATGGAAGCCATCCCATTGTTATGCGCCCCGATGATATCATGCTTGCGGTCGCCAATCATGATAGCCCGATCCTTGTTTACGTCCATCTTTTCAATAACGGCGGCAATGATCTCCGATTTATCGGATAAGGTTCCGTCCAGATTGCTTCCGCACACATAGACAAAAAAGGAGCCGATACCAAAATGCCTCAGCACTTCATTCGCGAACACTGCCGGTTTGGAAGTAGCCACGATCAGCTTGCGGCCCTGCTCTGTCAAATTTCCCAGCAAATCCTTGATCCCGTCATAAAGCTCGTTTTCATAGATTCCTTTATCCTTGAAATATTCCCGGTATTTCTCAACGGCCGACACTGAATCCAGCTCTGAAAAAGCGTGAATTTCCCGGAAAGACTGAGCGAGCGGCGGACCGATATACGGGATCAGCGTATCGGGATCGTCTACCTGAATCCCCCATTTGGATAACGCATATTGAACGGCTTTGGTGATACCCACTTTGGGATCGGTTAACGTGCCGTCGAGGTCAAATAATACGGTTTCATATTTCACTTACGATCACATCCTTATTATGTATAATGTCCAGGCCTGTTCGTTACCTCCTGGATTCTAAGCTTCTATACTATATAACAAACTTGATCGAAAAAGGGGCAATTTTCATTTTTATTCCCAAACATCATACGAATGGCATGCGGTTTAGCTAAGACATCCGCTTCGAGCCGATAGATTTTCCAAATTTGAAATGAAACTGAAATCACTCTCTAGACTAAGAAAAAGCGGTTTTCAAGACCCGCCTTGAAAACCGCTTCCTCCTCTATCTTATTCTTCTACAAGCTCCAGCTCAATGACCGTGTCCAGCTCGTCAGGCAAATCTCCGCCATCGATATGGATGAAGGCTCCGCTATCCGTGTCCGAATATTGATCCGCCATCCACGGCGTCTGCACATGCAGCTCGCTGCCGTCCGCAAGCAGGCGGGCTTTTTTGATTTTGCCTTTCAAGCCCTGGAAGTAGATCGGGCCAATCCCCCGGTCGAAGACATGGGCATACAGCTTGTTGCCGCGCTGGGTATAACGCCCCCACTCCGGTTTGGGCAGATCCGCGATGCCGCAGCCATAAATGCTGTCGCCATTGCGGTGCAGCCATTTGCCGACCGCCGCCAAAATGTCAAGCGACTCTTCCGGAATTTCGCCTTTGGCATCCGGACCGACATTCAGAAGCAGGTTGCCGTTTTTGCTGACGCATTCCACAAGCGCACGAATGACCTGCCGCGGCGATTTGTAGTTGCGGTCGGTGGAGTGATATCCCCAATGGTCGTTCAGCGTGATGCACGCTTCCCAAGGAACCGGCTCGCCTACCGAATTCACGATGCCTTGCGGAGGGATGATCTGCTCCGGCGAGAAGAAATCCCCCGCGTACACTTCAGGCTCCTCCGCCATAATGTTGCCGCCGAGACGGTTGTCGATAACGATATCCGGCTGCAGGGAACGAATCATCTGGATCAGCTCGGTAGCGCGCCATTTTTCCCCTGTCATGTCATCATAGGAAAAATCGAACCACATAATATCGATTTTGCCGTAATTGGTCAGCAGTTCCCTAACCTGGCCATGCATATAGTCAAGATAGCGGTCAAAGTCGATCGGTTTATCCTTAAAAGCCTCATTGTCGCGCATCGGATGCTGGCGGTCGCCATATGCCGGATAATCGTCATGATACCAGTCGATCAAGGAATAATAGAAGCCGACCTTAAGCCCTTCCGCGCGAAAAGCATCCACGTATTCCTGTATAAGATCGCGCCCTGCCGGCGTATTGGTCGCTTTGTAATCCGTCAGCTGGCTGTCGAACAGGCAAAAGCCGTCGTGATGTTTAGTTGTCAGTACCGCATATCGCTGTCCGGCTGCTTTTGCAGCTTTGGCCCAGCTCCGCGGATCATACAAAACCGGATTAAATTCTTCAAAATAGGTTTGGTATTGTTCATTGGTGATCCGCTCCTGGCTTCGCACCCATTCCCCTCTGGCAGGGATGGCATACAGCCCCCAGTGGATAAACAGACCGAAGCGGTCGTCCATCAGCGGCAGCGTTCTTGCAAAACGCGGGTTCATGTGGGTCATACCTCCATTTGCTGGTTTATTTTTTGTTTTTCTCATCATAAGCCGTCTGGTAAATCTCGAGGTAACGATTCAGATTCATCGCATCCAGCTGGCTGACGTAGCTGTCCCAATCCGAATCCAGGCTGGCGTCACCGATAACGAAACGGGCAATCATCTCATCCACGTAGTCGTTGACCGTCTTCGCCAGATCGGCGGCTTCGGATGCCTGTTCATTGGTCAGGAACAGCGGCGGCACCGTGCTCACATCCTTCGGTTGATACGGCTCATACTTATTCTTCGTCTCATTGTATAGAATTACCTCTAAATCGTCGTCACCTTTTGCAACGGCGGACAAACGGAACTCGTTGGAGCGCAGCGCCGGCCCGGTTTGTGCCCAGTTCACGTTTTGCACCGTGCCGAAGGATTTCAGCTCGGACCACACGGCCGGCTTGCCGTTGATGCCGATTTCCCCTTCCTTGGCGTCGCGCCATTCCTGATCCGGACGGCCGTACACGCTGCGAAGCGTCATTTCTTTTTCATATAATCCGTCTGCCCAACGCAGCGCCAACTCCGGATTTTTTGCTTTTTTGGTGATGATGAATGCGCCCGGAGTCAAGGCTGTCGTATCCACGGCAGCATATTGCACGCCTCCCGGTCCTTTTAACGGAGGTACCGCCTTGTATTCCTTCCAGCGGCCGCTTTCGCCCAGAAGTTGGGTAAACACGCCTTGATGACCGCCCGTGGAAGCCCCCAAAATAACGGTCCCCGGGTTCTCGCCCTGCTGGATCAGCTGATTATCATCCTGGGTAAAGGACTCCGGAGCCATCAGCCCTTCCTTGTACAACTTGTTCAGATAACGCAGTCCTTCGCGCCACTCCGGCTTATTAAAGGCCACGTCAAGCTTGCCGTCCTTAATGTACATATGCTTGCTGCTCGAGCCGTAAACCGGGTTATAAATGAACGAGTTCATCAGGAACGCGTCGATGGAAGAGCGCCATGACTTTTGGGAAATGGACAGCGGGACTTCGTCTTTTTTCCCGTTGCCGTTTGGATCTTTTTCCTTAAAAGCTTTCAGAACATTGTACAAATCATCTGTCGTTTTCGGCATTTCGAGGCCCAGCTTTTTCAGCCACGGCTCGTAAATCCACATTTTCTGGCTCATGGAGCAGTGATAGCAGTCGTTGACCTCAGGCAGCGCATAAATGTTGCCGTCGATCGCGGTGATGGTATCTTTAATGTCAGGATTGTCCTCAAACATCTTTTTCGTTTGCGTGCCCTGCTTCTCGATCAAATCATTCAGCGGCAAAAAAGCGCCTTGCGAGCCGTATATCATTTGCTGGGTAGGAGACACGTTCAAGCCCATGATCACATCCGGGTAATCCTCGCTGGCCAGCACCAGATTCAGCTTTTCCTGCATGCTTTGCTCCGGAACCACCTCCCATTCGATATGGACATTCGTTTTTTCCTCATACCATTTGGTAAATTCATTCGTTTCGAAATTTTCGACGAGCGGGTTGCCGCGCACCATGATTTTAAGCGTCGTTTTTTCCTTGACCAGCGGGTACGTTCCCGGCGGCGTCAATTCGACGGTCCCGGCAGCGGGCTCTTTGTTATCTTTCGTATCCGCGCTTCCTTCTTTCGCGCCGCCGCAGCCGGCCAGCAGCATGCTGACGGCTATGATCAGGCCGGCCAATTTTTTAGCTTTTTTGTACATAACGCCCCTCCATGATTTTCAAAATGGTTATATATCCCCGTACTTATATGTCAGCCTTTTAACGATCCGATCATAACGCCTTTCACAAAGAATTTCTGAACAAACGGGTACACCACGAGCAGCGGAACCGAAGTTACGACAATAAGCGAATATTTGAGCAGCTCCCGCAGTCCCTGGCGTGCGGCCGCGGTTTTGGCGTCCCCAAGCATGTCGATATTGATCTCGTTCTGGACCAGAATATCCCGAAGAATCAATTGCAGCGGATACAATTCCGCCCGTTTCAGAAAAATCATCGCGTTAAAATATTGGTTCCAGTGCCCCACCGCATAAAACAAGGCGATCACCGCCAGAATCGGCCCGGACAACGGCAGTACGATCCGAAGCAGAAAACGAAAATCCGTGCAGCCGTCCAGCTGGGATGCTTCCAGCAGCTCGCCCGGAATCGTCGTTTGAAAATAGGTCCGCATGATGATGACATTCCATACCGATAAAGCCGCAGGAATCAGCATCGACCAGACCGTATCGATCATGCCCAGATTTTTGACCAGCAAGTAGGTCGGAATAAGCCCCCCGTTAAACATCATGGTAAACACGAACAGGAGCATGAATATATTTCGTCCGCGAAAATCCTTTCTGGACAGCGGGTATGCGGCCAGAACCGTAAACAGCAGGTTGATGCCCGTTCCCGCCAGCGTATAAAAGAGCGTATTCATGAAGCCGCGCACAACCATCCCGTTCTTGAAAACGGCGCGGTATCCGTCCAACGTCGGCTCAACAGGCCACAACCATACCCTCCCTGACAGAACGGCACTGCTCGAACTGAATGAAGCGCTTACAACATACACTAGAGGATACAACACGATAATCATGATCAGAGTCAGCACCGTATAATTCGCGATCGTAAACAGACGGTCAGAGCCGGCTTCTTTCATTTTCGTTTTGTGCAAGGTTTCCGCCGCCTTTCTACCATAAGCTTTCCTGCTTCAATTGTTTGGCCACCTGGTTCACGATGATAAGCAAAATAAAACCGATTACCGCTTTGAACAAGCCGATCGCCGTTGCATAAGAGAAATTCATGGCCTGCGACACAAGCCCTACTTTATAAACATAAGTATCAATGACTTCCGAAGCGCGCAAATTCAGAGAGTTCTGCATCAATAAAATCTTTTCGAACCCTGTTTCCAACATCTGCCCGGTATTTAAAATCAGCAAAATCACCGCTATCGGCAGAATGCCGGGAAGGTCGATATGCCGCATCCGCTGCATTTTCGTTGCCCCGTCCATGACCGCCGCCTCGTGCAGGGCCGGATCAATGCCGGAAAGCGCCGCCAAATAAATGATGCAGGCAAAACCCGTATTCTGCCACACATGCGACCATACATAAATCGATTTGAACCAGGATGCCTGCGCCATAAAATGGTAAGGTCCAAGCCCAAACCATCCGAGCATCGTGTTGATCAGCCCCGTCCGCGGGTCAAGAAATTGCAGCAGCAGGCCTACGAGCACAACCAATGAGATAAAATACGGCGCATAAGTAATCATCTGAACGGTGTTCTTGAAGCGTTTGTTTTTTACATAATTGAGACCAAGCGCGAGCAGAATCGGAAACGGAAAACTCGCCAGCAGCGCATAAAAGCTGATCACAAGCGTGTTTTGCAGAAGTCTCCAAAATTCATGCGAATGAAAAAAACGTTCAAACTGCGCAAATCCAACCCACGGGCTGCCTCCGATGCCTTTGGTCACGTTAAATTCTTTAAACGCAATCTGTGCGCCGTACATCGGAACGTATTTAAATATAATGATGTAAAGCAGCGGCAAAGCAAACAACGCGTATAACTGCCATTTGCGTCCGATGTCCTTCAAAAGATTCAGCCCCGTCACCCCCCTGTGATCATTGTTTGATTCCGGCCGGTGACTGAAGTATAGACGAAAGCGCTTTAATCAGTAAATCCGCATGTTTTGGCAGTTATGCCGCGTTTTAGATTAGGCGTTATTCCGTTTTTAACGCATTATTCTTTTCTTTAGATATCAGTCTATATTTACGCTTTAAAAACGTCATGCTTTCATTAGACCCGCTTCCTCTAAATGTGGCCTAAGTTCTTTCGAGAATGCATCGCTTGCTCATATTTCACGACCTTCAGGCCTCGCGGGCCTGCATCTCCTTCCGGAATTCGGTCGCGCTGATGCCGTTCGCGCGCTTAAACGCTCTGCTGAACGTGTTCAGCGACAGATAACCTGTCCGGGCGGCGATTTCACTGACAGGCATTCCGCTGCATACCAGCAGCCGTTTCGCCTCCTCCATGCGGACATTCTCCAAATAATCGGAAAAGTTCATGCCTGTCTGTTCCTTGAAGAAATACGACACATACGCTTCGGAATTGCCCGCTTCCCGTGCCAAAACCGCAAGGCTCAAATCCGAGTCCTGGTAATGACGGTCAATATATGCAATCAGCTTGCCTGCCAAAGAATCATTATGGCTGCGTTTACGGTCCTCGTGTTTCTGGCAGAGCTGCAGTAAAGCTTGAAACAGCATGGATACAGCTTCGGTAGGCGCCAGCGCCGGATCGGATACCTTGAGCACCACTTCCACTTCTTCGGTCAACGGATCTTCTCCGGAGCCGGAAGGTTCGCAGCATTTCAGCAGCGTACCGCACAGCTCTTGGGCAAGCAATTTGCAGGCAAAATCCGGCACCTGCCGGCCATCTCCATTATTCTCCTTGATTTGCCCAATCAGACGCGCCGTTTCCGGTTTGTTGCCCGATCGTACAAGCTGGATCAGCCGCTGCTCCACATCCGATGGATAGAAGTAAGCGGGAACCGGCACTTCGGCGGCATCGTAAAATAAAATCGGCTCTTGCTCGTTCCATGATGCATGGAGCAAAAGAAACTCCGCTTCACCGTACGAACGGTATACTTCCGTCAGGCTCGTTTGACTGGTCCCAACGGCGAGCAGAAGCCCGGCATGGCTCGCTTGGTTTAAACTTCCGTACAAATGATGCAAAAGCTGCTTCACCTTTTCCATAAAAGATGCCGGACTCGCCGCTTCTCCATGCAGTATCAGGGACAGCTTGTTTTCCCCCAAATCATGCATCTGCGCAGACACCGATTCTGCGGGCCCGATGGCAGCGATCACATCACGAATATGCAATTTGACAATATCCAGCTCCATCAGCATTTCTTCGTTGTATGGCGCATGGTAGCCCCGCAATCGAATAACAGCGGCTGCCAGAATATTTCCCGGGAGCTCGACACGGGCATGATCCATGGCCGCTTCCACTTCCCCTACGGACGCGAATCCACCCTGCAGCAGCCGTTCGAAAAAAACATTCCGCAGCAAAGGCACCTGCGCTTCCAACCGGCTGCTCAGCGCGTCATGTCTTGCTACCAGATCGGATACCGAGCTGCGGATATCATCCATCAGGTTGCCCAGCGGCCGCTTTTCTTTCCCGCCGGCATTCCGCGGAAGCAGCTGCAGCATTTTAAATACCGGCCGGCTGCTTCGGTAAGCCAAAAATGCGGCTGCCAAAAGGCCTGCAGCCAAAGCCAACATAAATACGGTTAATGTCAGCTCTTTGATATAATGCACCTTTTCCAAAACAACCACTTCCGGCTGTGCCGACACATAAGTCCAGCCGTTATATCCTGACGTGGTTTTCGTGACCAGCATACTCTTCCCATTCCACCGGATTTGCGAAAAACCCGCCTTTATAGGAAGCGCTTTCAAATTAGCGGACTGCGAATCCATCCCTACATGACTGATCAGATTTCCGTTCTGGTCGGCCACATAAGCAAACCCTCCCCGCTCCAAATCGATATGCCGGAGCATCTCTTGAATCTGCTGATTGTTGATCAATACGGTAATGACTCCGCCGCTGTCTTTTGCGCCGAAGGACTGCATATAGCTGACCACCGAATATGACTTTCCTTCGTATACTACCGGCATTCCCGGCTTATAGGTCTTGTAATAATACGCATTAAACAGTTGGCCGTACCATTCATCATAAGACAGATCCTCGTAACGAAGCTGCAGGCCGTAAAACTGTTTGGCGTCGTATACCTTGCGTGGGGAAATAAACATACCGCTGTTTTTGTACGCGATAAAATAATCCACGATAAAATGGTTCGACATCCGGTAATCAAACAAGCTTTTCTCCAGATCCCACAGCCGGAACGGATTCGTGCTTTCGAATGGGGCTTTGACGAACTGAAAAGATTGCACTTTGGACTCGCTGGCCATTTGCTCGGCAATCGTCTCTACCTCGGCAAAACGCCCGTCCAGCGCTTCACGGATTTGGCCAAGCGCCTCCATGTTGCTTTTCATCGTTTCGCTTTCCACCAGCGCCGACGTTTTATGATACGCAAACCATCCGACAAGCAAGGACCCGAGCAAAATAAGCGCATAAGGCATAAAAAAACGTAAAATCAATGCGGCACGTTCACCGGAAGTTTTCCTCAACATCAATCCACCCTTTGCAGTTGTTTGAAAGATTAATCTACTCCTAAAGAAGACAGACCGCTTTTAGCAGTAGTTTTTCTTGCGATATCAGGATGCGAATCCCCCTAAGTCTATACTTTCTTATATCTTAGCAAAAATGATAGCTTCTCGTCTTTACTTTCTCCAGCATCATTCGCATAACAAAATAACCCCACAAAGAGTATCGGAAAGAAGTAAGGGCGCCTCTCAAAGAGGGCCGCTTTTGCGGATTCAAAAGTACGGAGTGAAGCCTATGCTTCGATGCTTATTCCAAATATTTTGCGGGGACCCCAACTTATATATTCTATAATGCAAAAAAAGAAGCCTGTCGCGAGTCGCAAGCTTCCGCGCAGCTTCTTTTATGATCTTCCGGGCCAGTTTTGGTCCAGGAACGGGTGTAATTTTTCATCATTCCAATCATACATCTCCAGCAGCGTCTGGTACGGGTCGCCCTCCAAGCGAAGAATGCGGGCAAAAGCGGGTTCCGTCTTGAAGCCGTCCTTTTTCAAGGCTCTGACCCTCTCGCGGAAACCCGGACCGAGATACTCAAGCACACGATGTTCGATCACCATATGTTTAAAAGCATTTTGCTCCGTCACGGGCCGGTTCTGCGCGAAAATTTCAAGCGGCCACGAGCGGGATGCGAAATTACATACCATCACGATGCCGTCTGCGGTTTCGCTTCGGGTCATCCGGTATCCTTGCATCGACCCATATTCCGCATTCAGGATTTGCGCCAAAACTTCCGGTTCCCGCATCTCGCAGATGATATCCAAATCACTGCCTTCGATATCGATGTTAATGGGGATCGTCCCGGCAAGAACAGGACTGAATGCCGCCAGCTTCCCAAAAATGCCCAAGTCGGTCAGTATCTCATATGCTTCCTTTTGCTTTGCATTGCCTGTTTTCAAATAGGATAGATCCATAAATACATGACTGCTCATGGTGCTGATAACAATCCTTCCTTTCGCGAATCGAATAATGCCGCCGGTTGCTCGAAGTCATACCATGTAGATATTGATTCTTCCGTTTGACGGATTTGACTTGATTCAATGCGTTTGAACGTTCCCGCTCAGGATTATCCTGCTTCTTTAACCGTCCAACACCTCGTCACTTCCGTCAAATTCCCGTCTTCAAACACCAGTTTGTATACATCGGGCATCATTGTCGATCGCCAGAACTCATAATCATATTTCGGGTCAAAATAGTTCATGATCAGCGTCATGATATCCCCATGCGTGCCGATGGCGATTCTTTTGCCAAGATCTCTTTCCAGCAGCCCCAGGATCGCTTCCACTCCCCTGCGCTGGGCTTCGAAACTCGATTCCCCGCCTGGCAGGGCAAAGTTAAAATCATCATAAAGCTGCCGTTTACAATTAAAAAATTGCCCCTCAGGCATCTGAAATCCATCGCCCGCAAGCGTTCTTTCTCTTAAATCCCAGATGATACTGATATCTTTCTCGGCTTCGCGGGCGGTCGGCTCTATCGTTTGGACGGCTCTTCGATAGGGACTCGAATAAAAGAATTCAATCGCTTCGTTCCGCAATATTCGGCTGACCTGTAGCGCATCCTCTTTTCCTTGCTCCGATAATTCTCTTGTCATTTCTGCGCCCTGTATGTACCGCGATTCCGCGTGTCTGACCATATAAAACACCGTTTGGATCTCCCTCGCCCCCGGTCTATTCAGGCTGGCCACCAGTTTCAAAACATTGAATCGGCCCGTCCCAGCCCTTTTCGCTTATTTCCTCGAATTTCCCGTTCGTGTAATGTCCGATAACTTTACGCCAAAACTTCTGCGCAGGAATATTGCTCTCTACTTCGGCAACCTTCCATCTTCCGGGCAAACGGTCAAACAACCCAATTGCCGCCTGCTGTCCCGCACCGGAACGGCGGTATTTTCTCAAAATAAAAAACTCGGCCATTTCATACAGAGGAAGAAGGTTTTTCGTCTTCGCTTCCAGCTCCCGGACCAAAGCAAAACCCGCCAGTTTGCCATCAACACGGAAAAGGAACGGGTGCCTTCCTTCCTCCGTCCAATAATGATCCAGATACATATATTCATACAGTCCGTTTTCGTTCAGGTCATCCTCCGGATCAAACTCGCTAAAATCGTATTTGTACAGCTCAAGCAAATTCCGCAACGTGGATTTATCGGCATATGCCGCTTCATGTATGGTAATCACTTGTGCAACCTTCTTTCCATTGTCAAAAATAATGTTTTATTGTTTATGCCGGACCAGCGGCAACATCCCGATTATACCTCAACTTCAAAGATCGAATCGATGATGATCGGCAGATTATCCCTTACGGACACAGCTCCAAACACGGAACGGGCATGTTTGCCCCGCTCGCCGAACACGTCCAGCATCAGGTCCGAGCAGCCGTTCAGCACCTTGTGATGTTCCTCATAAAAAGGCTCCGCATTCACAAATCCCTGTATCTTCACTACCCGCTTCACTTTGTCCAACGTTCCAAGCTCCGATTGCAGTACAGCCAAAATCTCCAACCCTGTACTCCTGGCAAACTGATAGCCTTCTTCCGTGGAAAAATCGCTCCCAAGCTTCCCGCTCGGATGTCCTGCCGGACCTTTGCCCGAAACAAACATAAGTCCGTTCACAATCACCGCATTGACATATTTGGCTGCAGGCTCGCCAGCCTGCGGAAGAACGATTCCAAGCGCTTTCAGCCGCACTTCCATGCTTTCAAAAGACATAAGCGTCACACCCCTCGCTTCATTAGGCATAAAATCAAACAAGCTTAACCAGGCAAAACCCTCACACGATGTCTCTATTATTCGATCTCATTCCAAAAAAATCCTCTAGTGGAAATGGGGAAACTCCATCAACAATCTTCTTCTTCCAATTGGAAACGCTAAAAAACTTGAAATCTTCCATTGAAGAGCGTTCCCAATCATGCTTATAATATGGTTAAATCCTACAAATATTTGGTAAAGGGGAGGAGATTTTCGGTGCTACGAGATCATGTCCGAAGCAGTGATCCCGCCTTCCAGCATGCCGTGCATGGAATGGCTGTCATCTCGCTCGATGGGACCTTTTTGAAGATAAATACCGCCTTACATGATCTATTGGGATATCCGCAGCACGAATTCATTTCCGCCGCTTCCCCGGATCTTGACCATGCATATCGCGAAATGCTCTCCGATATTCAAACCTATGGCGAATCACTTCAGTCGCAGCATTTAACGAACGGAAAATTCGAAAGACAAATCGGACTTGTTTCCGGCCGGAAATTGCAGGTTATCATCCATTTGGCCATTATTCCCAATGAGGATCATGATCCTGATCATTATTTGGTTCAGTTTGAGGATCGAACCCGATTAGCCGAGCTGGAAACGAAAATGAATGCTACGGAAACGATGCTGCTAGATATACAAACTTCATACTGGCAAATGTTGGAGAAAATGCCCCTTGCGGTGTTAATCACCAAAAAGGGAGTCGTGCAGTATGTCAATCCCGCGGCCCTTCGTTTGATCCATGCCAAGGACCAAAGCGAAGTATATGGCCTCGTAACCGATACGATCGTGGATGCTTCTTTTCATTACACGCTCACGAATCGGAGGAGAGTTTATGCTACCGATCAGTCGCTGGATGCCGTGAGCTACCTCATTAATTGTTTGGATGGACAGCAAAAATTTGTGGAAGGATTCACTCTCGTTATAACTTATGAGGGCGAACCGGCAGCCGTCGGGGTCTTTAAGGATATTACGGATCAAAGGCAAAAAGAAGAACATATGATGCAGTCCGAAAAATTGACCATGGCCGGACAACTGGCAGCGGGGATCGCCCATGAAATCAGGAACCCTCTCACTTCGATCAACGGGTTTATGAAGCTGATGCGATCTTCTAACCGTAACACCGACTACTATTATGATATCATTGAGTCCGAACTGAAACGGATTGAACTGATCGTGAATGAACTGCTTGTCTTATCCAAACCCCAGGCCAAACATGTCAGCAAACCCGTGAATGTTCTGCCGATTTTGGATCAGGTCATCACTTTAATGAAAGTGCAGTCGGCTTTAAAGGATATCGAGATCGTATTCGATACCGACGACACTTCCCTCTGGATCATCGGTGAAATTAACCAACTGAAGCAGGTATTTATCAATTTGCTCAAAAACGGCATGGATGCCATGGAGGCAGGCGGAACCATAACCGTTACCACCTATTCCAACGAACAAGAGGTACTGATCAGTGTACGGGATGAGGGGAGCGGCATGACTGCCGAACAGGTTCAACGGTTGGGGCAGCCGTTTTATACGACGAAGGAAACGGGAACAGGCCTTGGCTTTATGATCACGCAAAACATTATACATAATCATAGAGGTTCGATTCAGATCGAAAGCACCCCCAATCAAGGGACCATCTTTACGGTAAAGCTACCGAAAATAAAAAAACCTGAGGATATCGAATAGAGATGCAGCATCCAATTCATACATAAGAACAGATTTTTCGATGCCGATTTTAAACGAATTCTCAGATGACTGTCTCTATTTTTCACATAATTTCACATAATTTCATACAATCTCATACAATCTCATACAATCTCATACAATCCAAAACAGAAAGCCCTGAATTCATCAGGGCTTTCATTCATTTTATTGGTTTACCGTATGATTCACGTCCCCCAGAGTCGGCGACCACCAATTTCCGGACACCACGATCATGCTCAACAGCCGGAGGGAATTGCCAAAGTATACGTCTTTTTCAGTGGAGACCGCCGCATTATAATCCCATAAACGATTCAGCCAGCTTTGATTGGAAGCATCAAGCATGGCGGCAACCATCATAGGCGCGCTAAACGACAGATCCGGGTAGTTCTCAAGCGCTGCGGAGCCGTCCAGCTTATAACCTGCGGAAATTCGGGACGGGTCATCTTGGGTTGTCTTGCGAATCCAGCCCGTTAATGTATTCAACTGCTCTTTTGCCCGCCCGTCTCCGGTGATCAACGCATCCGTACCGATCCGCCATGGAATGCGGGATGAATTGTAGCTATAGTCCCCATCCGTTTTTCCTTCGAGAAAATCAGGATCGGCCGGAGCATAGCTTCCGCCCTTCTTCACTACAAAATCAGGGAGGAGCCCCGCCTTCGGACTGAATTTAGTAAATATCTCACGGCTTATAGCATAGGTTTTGTCAACGACAAGACCCCAATTGCGGTCGCCGGATACTTTTCCGAAATCCTTTAAATGCTGTAGCATAAAATCGGAAGGACGGGTCGCGCTGCCGTATTTGGCATCATTGTCTTCCGCCCAGTCCGCCAACTTTAATGTCCATTCGGTATGATTCACGTCATTTTTCATGATGGCCTGAATGACTTTTTTGGCTTCAGCCAAATAATTGATGCTGCCGTCGCTGCCCCATTGGCTATCCGCCAGCAGCAAAGCATAAGCGATATCCATATCGCCGTCAGTAGCGGAGTCTACACCGTCCACATCCACAATCGCCTTGCCGGTATCTCCTTGCTTCCATGCCATTAGATCCGGATTGACGCTGCTCGGATGCGCCCTGAAATAACGGTAAAGTCCGTCAAAATACATTTTGGCTTGCGGATCATGCCCTGCCATGAGAGCGGTCACCAGCATCCCGTAGCCATGCGCTTCGGAAACTGTAATGGCGTCATAATCCACGTTAAGAGTATCGTCATGTTCTTTTTCAAACCAGTCGCCATCCGCATACCACACATAATATTGAGCCGGTTCCTCCGGTTTCAAATACGGATTCGCCTTCAAATATTTATGGGTCCACTCATCGTACAGCCGGGCAACCGTAGCATCGATTTGCGCCTGGCTTTGATGATTCGGTTTGATCGAGCCGACCGCATACGCCGTATGCTGCGGGAACGGCTTGGAAGCTCCCTTGACGCCGCTTATCCACGATTTTGTTTTCAGCGTGATCCTATTTGAGGCAAGCGACTCCGCCCCGTTTTTGCCAAAAGCTTTCACCGTATATCGGTATTCCGTTTGCGGCTGCAGCCCGGCATCTTCAAAGGAAGTGGTTGCTGCCGTTCCCACTAAAACGTCGTTCCGGTAAATATGGTATCCTGCGGGAGCTGGTCCGCTCGATTCAAGCCATGACAAGCCAACCTTGAACGGAGTCAACTCTTTTCCTTCCAGTGCGGACGGTGCTGTTGGCGGTTCATTTGCGGAAGCGGACTTCAGCGTTGAGACTTCTACCTTCTCGGAATTATTTCTTGTGCCTACCGAACGAATCACCAGATGGTATTGAACCGCCGGATCCAGGTTCTCGATCGTCAAGCTGTATTCATCCTTATTCGGCTGGACAGGCACATATTTGCTCCAATATTTGCTGATTTTATCGTTCTTCTCATAAATACGGAAACCTCGAACCGGCTCTGTACCCGTTGAAGGGACCTTCCACGTCAGAACCGCCTTGCCGTCTTTCATTTCGACCCGGGCTTCCTTGACCGGCTCCGGCTTAACGTCCGTGCGCTTAATGCCATAATGGTCATAGACGCCAAGCCCGTCTTTACTGTACCCCGGCTTGCCTTCATCTTCAACCGCCGCCGTCATGGCATCAAATTTCAAAACCTGATCCGAGACGGAAACGTCGGTAAACATTTTTTTCTCGGGCTGCTCATCTATCGCTGCAAAATAGTCGTCATACGGGATCGGTTTGCCGTTAGCCCCGATGACCTCTTCCGGCTCGCCGTCCGCGCCGAGTTTATACTGGTTGTTTTTATAATAGAATTTGTTGCCAAGCGCATTGGACATGAGGTAGATCGTCCCTTTCGGATTCACGACATTCCCCTCCGCATCCTTCTGCAGTCCTTTCGGGTCTATTACTTTGTCCCCGTACATCTGGAAGGATCTCATATACATATGATCATGCGCTTCAAACACCATATCGATGCCAAGCTCGTCAAATACCGGAATCAAATTCTGCTTGTAGAAATCTACGCGTCCTTCTTCCCATTGGGCGGAATTATCGCCTGCGGCATAAGGAGACTTATGGAATGTGACGAACTTCCATTTGGCATCGCTTTTGGCTACCGTATTGCGCATCCAATCCACCTGATCCCAGAATTGCTCACGTTTGTCGTCTTCCCAGTCGACCGTGCCGTCGGCCTTCAGCTTGCCGTCAAATTCAGAGTTGAAGATCATATATAAGGCATCACCATATTCAAAGGAATATACAGACCCGTCATGGGTAGTTTTCACAACGTTGCGCGGCAGATTGAAATGGTTATAGAAGTTATTGTTAGGCGTCGTTTCATCCCCATCCCAGTCTTGCACTTCATGACCGCCTAGCACAGGTACAAAAGGTACTTTCAGCAGCTCATCCTGAGCGACGCCCAGCAGCCACTGCCACTGCTCTTCCAGATCGCCGTTGTCCACCAGGTCCCCCGCATTGATAAGGAATTTCGGATTTCCGATGCGGTTGATCGCTTTGCGGAATGTATCGGCCCAAGGCTCAAATTCGGCTTTGACGGAAGCTTGGGAGTCCGATCCTACAATAAAGTGAAACGGTTCGGGCTTAGCTGTATCTGTTGTGAAAGAACCAACTGTACTCCATTCCTTTTCGCTGCCCACGCGGAATTTGTATGCGGTTCCCGGCTTCAGGTCATTTGCAGTAACCTTGTGGGTGTAAAATTCGGTTTTGCTGCCCGATTCTCTATCCGCTTTGGTCACAAATGTGGATATTTCTTCAGCGGCACCGGAGTATTCTTTGGCTGCGGCAGCCGGGAACTCCTTCCCTTCCATGCGTGAGGCTTCAATCAGCTGCAGCTTCGTATCTGTCATGACATCCGTATACCAGGCAAACGAAAGGCTGGTCTTCGGATCCCCGTTGAATGTCATGTTGATCAGCTTCGGCATCGTCGGCGAATCCTGTACGGTAAAATCCCAGGCTACATTACGGGCAAGCGGAATTCCATCTTCGCCTTTTAGAGCCTTTTGATCGATCGCCACTTTGTATTTCGTGCTATAGGCAAACGGATCATGCCGAATAAGCAGCGTATTCCCAGCGGCAATTTCCCACTTGAGCCCGGATGCAGGCTGTCCCTTTTCATCCTTGACGGAAATGGCCTCTGCGTCGGCAACGCTAATCTTTTTGCTGAATTGTATCTTCAACGGCTCTTTGGCAGGGACTTTCACGGCTTGTTCCGCAGGCGATTTCGTCAAATCGATCGTTGGCGTCACAGGCTGCTTTCCTTGGATGGGTTCGCCCGTCACCTGTATATTACGGATTCGGCTGGAGCCGCCCCCACCGATGCCATCCGGGTTCTCATCCGCATTTGTCGCCTTGTTGGCGTTTACCAGCCACCGGATGTACAGGATTCCCTGATCATCATCGGCTTGCGGAAGTGATAGACCTGCAAGCTTGCAGGACTGCTGCGGACAATCATAGCTGGAGACGGTATTCATCTTCACGATCCCGTTTGGCACATCCGTCCATTTCGACAGGTCCGTACTTGTCTGTACTTTGAATTCATTCGGACCGGAACCGGATGAGCTCTGCTCGGACGAAAGCTTGATATGGCTGTAGCCTGCCGTGGACACAGTAGCCAGCCAATATTTTGCTCCTTCCTCCGGATTCCAGCCTTGATAGCTGATCTGATGCTCGTCTTCGTCGTAATTCTCGAAAGTGCCCCCTACGTTTTGCAAAAAGGAAGAAACCTGATATTGTCCCCCGGTGGCAAGATGAACGCCTTGCTCTCCCTTGTCCGTAAACTTCCACTCGGCTAAAACTACGGCATTTTGCTTTACCGTGCCGCTCCCATTTTTATCCGCCGCGCCTGCATGGATATTCCCCTGAAGCGGCCAGGCAAGCAGCGCCAAAGCAGTCATGAATATAGCCGCTTTGCTCCACATGGTTCTGCTTCTATTCCTTGTCCTCATTTTGTTACCCCTTCCTCCCAATAATTAAAGCGCTTTAATTTTCAGTCAAAAAGGATCCGTATCTACCGATAAGCGACACTCCCTTCCGGTGGCAGGACGGCAAACATCCCGTATCATTAATATAGCGCATGTATTCCTCCCGATTCTCGATATATCTTTTTCAGTTACAGAACTTTTCTACGTTTATTGTCTTTATTTCTGAAAAATGAAGATTTTGTAAAAATCCAAAAACACGTTATAGCGCACAAGGTAAACTCCGCACTCATAATGAGGTGCAATTCGCACTCATTGACGCGATGCTGTTCGCACTCATAACACGAGCATAGGCCATCAAAAGGACGTGATGCTATTCGCACAAAACTCTAACGGACACAGCAGCCGCTATTGATGGCATTTTCGAGCATTTTGATTTTTAACGGACACAGATGCAGCTATTTGGTGATAAAACCTCGTTTGGCGCTGGTTTGGGGGCAATTAAGCGCTGTGGTGTCCGTTACATTTTCAAAATGGCTATTTTTAGCCAATTAGCGGCCGTGGTGTCCGTTAGAATCAAATACGGAGGGGTTGTCGCTTTTCGTATGTTCATCATAGCTAGAATGTAGCTGAAGTAATTTTCAGGAGGGAAGTTACATTTTAAAAACCGTACTTATAGCGAAATTACCTCTATGATGTCCGTTAAATATTCTCGCACGATTCCCCAAAGGCCAAAAATATCAGCATAGAGCAGGCGCAAATGGTGGCAGCGATTTGAGGCCATCGGACGCTCCGGAGGTGGAATAATAACCAAAACTCATGCCATCGTAAATGCACAGCGCCTGGAATCGTACCTCAGATAATCCTGAAAAAAAAGCTGCGACAATACAGCCGCTAGGCAATACAACCGCTGGGCAGTAGAGCCACTAGTCAGTACAGCCACTAGTCAGTACAGCCACTAGGCAATACAGCCACTAGGCAATACAGCCACTAGGCAATACAGCCGCTAGGCAGTAGAGCCACTAGGCAATACAACCGCCAAACAATACAGCCGCTAGGCAATACAACCGCTAAGCAGTACAGTGCTAGACAATACAGCCGCTAGCTTTCCTTCATAATCTGACCACGGAAACTGGCACAACTTTAAAACTCTGCTGCGCCTATCGCATATTCAAAACGGTGAATGCCAAAATCCTTAAGCGATGATCTCAGGATTGCGTCCTTTAACGGATGAAGATCCGGCGTAAACCGGAAATCGATCCCCAAGCTTAATAAACGCTGCAAAGAATCGCGTATTTCCGTTTTTCCGACCGGCTCTACCATTTCCCTGGAAATATAATAACCGGCGATCTCATCAAAACATTCAAAAGATTCCGGCGGCAGCTCATACCGGTATAAAGGTGTTTCAATCATTTTGTTGTACCAGCGGGTTTCCATCGTCATAACGATATCAGCCGAAGTATGCCCGAAAAAACGGATCTCATCTTCCTCCGACATCCCCTCATGTCTTGTATATACAATTCGCGGACAATTCCTCGGCACAAAAAACGTAAACTGATGCTCTTCATCAATCGCCCAGACGACAGGCGACATATCCGTCCGGTTGGCTTTAACGCGCGGATGGAATACTTCGATCCGGGCTTCCTCGCTAAAATGATAAAGTTTCATGTTCCCTCACCCTGGCTTTCCACTGTACGATTGAATTCCATGCTGATGAAGTCGTAATGCCCTCCGTTCGTTTCCTGAATAAACTCCCTTACTTTATGAAACCCCGCACGCTCATATACCCGAATCGCTCTTTGATTAAAAGCCGCTACGGATAAAACAAATCGTTTGGGGGCATATATTTTGTCCGCAAACTCAAGTCCAGATTGAAGAAAAAGGATTCCTTCCCCTTGACCGGTCCTGCCCGGCTTCATTCCCAACCCAAGCGCAACCGTTCCGTCCTCTTTCGCGTCGAATGAAAAGAATCCGACTAAATCCCCTTCTATGAACACGCTAAAATGGGAATCGCCCCGCTCTAGCGGGTCCAGGAACTCTTTCAGATCTTCCTCATCCGCCGTTATATCGTAAAATGCGTATTCGCCCTCGTAATGCCAATGATAGGCAATCTCTTCCGCCTGCTCTTGGGTCATCGGCATAAATTCGTATCCCACGAACTTCGTCCCCTTTTTCCACATTTGATCATAATCCGTTTGCTGCGGCTTCTTTTTCTATCATCTACCAGATCTTTCCGACATGCACCACGCCGAACATCCCGGTCATGCCTTCATGCCGGTTAAAGCCGAACTTTCGGTAAAAATCCTCTTTTCCGTGGGAAGCAAACAGACCGACAAATGCTTTATCCGGCGCATGCCCGCGTATATATCCGGTGATCGATTCCAAAATGGCCCTGCCCAACCCTTTGTTCTGGTGTTCAGGCACAACGATGATATCCTGTATATAAAAATAGATCGCCCCGTCTCCGACAATCCTTCCCATACCCGCTAATTCGTTTCCGTGCAGCAGAGTTACCCCGTAAAGTGACTGCCGAAGGGATTGTTCCGCTGCAGCAAAGTTCATCACTTCTTCCCACCCCACCGCGGTACAAAGGTGAATGTATTCCTCTAAAGTCGGCATTTTTTCCACAAGCGTATAACCCTCAGGCAGCACGATATTTTCTCCCCCATATGTATGCCAAGATCCGCTCTTTGAACAGGATAGATCGGTCATGTTTTCAATATCCGGTTCGATTCGAACGGATTCATGTTTCAGTAATTCACCGTTTTTATAGGTGCAGATATGTTCATAGCAATGTTCATCAAACAAAATTGTCTCGATGCTCTTCGGGATATTATAAGCAACACCCCGGTTTTCCGGATGCAAAATCCATGAAAGCTCTTTCCAGTCCAAAATCCCCTCGTCCGTTGGGAGAGGCGCCGGATACTCGGCATCCGCGGGCAATTCAGCAGCATACACGTACATACCGCCTGTTTTGACACCGTCCGTTACCCAAGTGACCACGCCTTTAAAATAAAGCCGTTCAGGCACAACGCCCGTCTCTTCCTTCAGCTCTCTCAGCATGGAATCCCTGGGCGTTTCCCCGGGCTCCAGCTTGCCGCCGACGCCGTTCCACGCGCCCATCCAGCTCGGCTTATTCCGGTTCAACAAAAGCACCCGGTCCCCTTGGCGGATAAAACAAATATTATACTTAATCATACGTTGCGCACTCCCATAGTTGATAGAATGATTTTGTAAAAAGCTAGATCACAAAATGCTATTTTCATCGACAAGCTCATAATGCTCAACCGCCGGAAAAGGGTCGTAATAATGATCCAGCAGAGCTTTCCATTCCTGGTATTCCGCCGATCCCCTGAAATCAACGGTGTGAGCCTCCAACGTCTCCCATTTCACCAGCAACACATATTTATTAGCTTCCTCGATGCATTTTGGAGCTTATCCCCGATATATCCCTTTATGCCGGAGATGATTGCTGAGGCCTTGGCGAAGCTTTTTTTCGAAATCGGTCTCCCGTCCGGGAATCACTTGTAAAATAGCAACTTCGAATATCATTTTATTATCACCTCTAGTCTTTCTCGGGAATACCGGATTGCAAATTTTGAACCATTTCATCCGTAAAACCGTCACCGATCTGATAGACTCCACTTTTATCCATTGATAGCTGATTGTTTACCAAGTAGCTTCCAACAATGCTGCCACCGCTTTCAAAGATGTATGCGATAATCTGATTGTAATCGGGCTTGAACTCCCGGAGAACATAACCTGTTTCGATGATTTCCTGGTCGGTATAAGAACCTAAATCAACCTTGCCTTTCGTCTTCACTTCTTGCATATGGCGAGAAAAAGACTGGAAAGTCCCTGAAGCATATTTGGTCTCCGATGCGAAGCGGTCGATACTCCAGCCGTACCGTTTCAAAAAATCGACGTGACTTTGTTTATAAATTACCACTTCTTTCGGTTTGTCATCGCTGCAGCCCATCACTAGAACCAAAAGAATTATACCAATCCATTTGATCTTCATAAGCCCTCCAGTTTTCCATTAAATGGCCTGTATACGATAAACCTAATACCACTTTGGGGCCAACTATAAGCCATAATGCTTCCTCAATTAACCCATAAACACCTCAGGATATCTTAGCTCCCCTTGAATGCGGTTTAGTGCGGCGCCTGAAGCTCGTATACCATAAACACATCATCCGGCACATTGAACTAGGTACATTTTAGTCCATAGGACCGGCAGGCTCGAATCCAAATTTCGGATAATATTCTGGATGGCCGATCCAATTTCATCAGCTTTATACGCTATAACGATCTTAGGTTTTATGCGCTGATATCATCCTTTAAGATCGATAAGCTTTTAAAATAGTCCAACTTCTCGTCAATAAAGTCATCGCCGCTATCGATGCTGCCCATAATATGCGGGTCCATCATGCATAATCCAAATAACCACAGCTGACGGATCGCGACAAACACCGGTACGGCCCGAAGATCATTTTCACTCAAAGTGCGGACGGATTGGTAGCCTTTAAGAAAAGCGTTCCAAAGCAGCTCCAGCTGCTGCGGATCATGCCCCAGCCTCACTTCCCTGGCCAGCCGGAATTCCGCGATATCATAAGCACGCCAGCCATATCCGCACAGATCGAAGTCATAATGCGTCATTGAACCGTCATCCCTGTAGCTGACATTCGTATTTCCGTGAAGATCCCTGTGGCAGACGCCCCAATCCAATGTATCCAGCCCGATATCATGCAGCAATTCTTCCAACTTGCCTGCAAGCCCTTGCAGCTCCCGGAAATCCTGTTCGCGATGAGTCATGCGCGGGTGGATGAAGTCCAAAGCCTGGCTGATTAAATAATCCAGATTTAGTTCCTGCCTGGTGTTGCTGCTGTGGAAAGAGGCGCTATGCAAGTGAATGCCGGCAACGTCCTTACCGAAACGTTCGCTTATCTCTTCCGAATCGATTCCCCGCTCTTCCCCTTCCGCAAAAGTGAAAAGCACGGCAAACCGCGTTCCTTCCGGCGCTTGCAGCTTTTGGATGATGTTTCCCTGCCGGTCCGGAATCGGCAACGATACAGAAATCCCCTGCTTGTCCAAATGCTGCAGCAGTTCCATCTCAAAAACAATTTCCGACTCGTTTGTCCGCCAATCTCCGCGATACACCCGGAACACGTATTTCTGCCCGGCTGTCGTGACCAAATATGTATCATTCATGCCTCTAAGGAGATACCCCGTACGCGCAGTGCCGTCAAGACCATACTGATTTTTTAAAAATTCATTGATTGCTTGATCTGATAAGGTTGAATAAGAAACCGGAAAAAACAATTATGCACACCCCTTTTTAAATGTCGATAACCTTGCTGCTTCCAAGTCAGGATGATCACTCGATTGACTACTGCTAAGCCCAACAAAGATAATTGCAAAAGTTGCGCCAATAATTCTTACATTTTTTATGCCCTACCAGATCACTTCCACTAAGCCAAGTCTGATATAGCGTGCGTTCAAGCTTTGGATGCAAAAAAGCGGTACGAAATAAATCCGGCGGATGCGCCAATCACATTTAAAATGGCGTCATCGATGTCGCCCGTACCTACCTTAAGGACTATCTGCAAAATTTCCAGAACCACGATGGAACCGGTAAAGAATGCAATAAATAGACCATAACTTTGGAGCCTTTGAAACAGATAGGGAAGCACCATCCCAAATGGAATAAAAACCCCAACGTTGCCTACTAGATTAATGATCGTCGTTCCTATATTTTGCTGGTTCATGTTGAATATATAACCGAAGATGGTTTTGAACGGCACCGGATTCGCCCGGAATTCCGTCTGCGTGGTCCGGCCGAATCCCCGAAACATCCAATACAATATACAAATGCCGTATCCGATTAAAAATATCCAGGCGAGGATTTTGAGCCTTTTGCGGTTCATGTTCATTCCGCTCAGCGTTATCTTCTCGGATGCTGCACAGGCTTCTCCAGCGTGTACAGTTCATCATCGATTTGTGCCATTTTTTCCGTTATTAAAGCTCTGGCATCGGCAACCGCCTGGTTATAAATATGCGGGCCCAGCTCCGTGATCATAAAATCAATCAGCTGCTCCGCCCCCAGCTGTCCGATGCTTTCGGAGCGTTCCTCCTCAAAAAAGGCCTGAACATGCTGTGCGATTTCGGCTTTTTGTTCTCTGGATAATTTTATGGACATGTACATCGGTCAAATCCTCCTATGGGTAATGCCAGGTTATTAATAAAATACGAATTGCATCTTTCAAAATTTACTTAGAAGCTAAAACCGCCTCGTGTAAAATAGGCCGCAGTTCTCTAAAGACATTAAGGCTCTCTCTGCCGTAATGCACCGCATTGGTCAGGAATACGACGCTCATTTTGTCTACAGGATTAATCCAAAGACTGGTTCCTGTATATCCCGTATGCCCAAAGCTTCCCGCCGGCCAATGCGGACCGCAGGAAAGCGTTACGCCAGGACTCCCCTGCACCTGCCAGCCGAGACCTCTCCCGTCAAAAACCGATGTGATGCAAGTTTCTACCGTCTCCTTGGTTAATAGCGAACATTGCTCGGGATACAGCCAAGCCCCTGCATACTCGGACAAATCCTCAGCCGTGGTAAATAGTCCGGCACTGCCTACCGCGCCTCCCAAGCGATAACTTGTTTCATCATGCACCTCTCCCAGGATATACTTGCTTCCATCCCATTCCGTAGGCGCAATGCGTTTATGTAAAGCCTGAGACGGATTAAAACAACTATCCTTCATACCAAGCGGCGTAAAAATCGCATCCTGCGCGAATGAATCGAGACTTTGGCCGGTAAGGCGGGAAATGATCCAGCCGAGCAGGATAAACCCGAGATCGCTGTAATTCACCCGTTCGCCCGGAGCCGCTTCAAGGTCCACTTCAAAAATCTGCTGCATCGCATCGACAGTGCTGTACCGTTCCTCGAAATCCGGAATCCCGGCAGGAAGGCCGGAGATATGTTTTAAACAATGTTCAATTGTCACTCCGCCGTGACGGAACTCCGGAATATATTTTTGCACCGGATCTTGGAGCGATAATTTGGACGATTCTACCAGCATCATGATTCCCGGCAAGGTTACGGCAACTTTCGTTAGCGAAGCAACGTCAAAAATCGTATCAAGCGCGGCCGTGCCGTAAGCGGCTTGCCATTTCATCCGATCGCCGATCCGGACGTCTACAACGGCTCCAGGTATTTTTTTCTCAGCAACCCAGCTCTCGAGCAATTGATGAGCCTTTTCGATTCCTCTCAAATCAGCCACCATCTTTCTCATAAATTGTCGTTAGGAGATTTGCCTGTTCTACTTCGTGCTGAAGAACTGAAAGTACATCTTTCTATCATCCCGATAGTTTTCTGTGTATTTGCCATTTGTGATATCATGAATCACTTTTCTCCAAAAGGAAATGGCGCCCTTATTCGCCTCCATCTGTGCAAGCTTCCAATTAGCCTGATAAAGCTCAAACGTCTTGCATGCGGCGGTGTATCCGATTCCTTGTCTTCTATATTTTTTCAAAATCATAAAATCATAGACAACATGGTCCGGATCCGGATTCAAATCCATATCTTCCAGAAGTACAACAACGAAACCTGCCACGTTTTCAGATACTTTAATGAAATATGGCCTCCACCTGCCATCGCCTTCCCAATAATAATCGATGCTCACCGCATACCTGCCATCTTTATCGATATCAAGTTTCGTATATTCGCTGAAATCATACTCATACAGCTGGTACAAATTTTCCAAAATATGTTTTTCGCTTCGCTTCACTTGAACTAATTCGATGCTCATCATATCTCCTCGCCCAACAGCTCATTTTACATGCCTTATATTTTGCCTTCGTAAAAATAGTTTATCTCAATGTTATTTCTCGCAATGGAGGAAATCCCGTCGATGTAATAAGGCATCCGCTTATCCGCTTGTTCCAACTCGACCCATGCCACTTCGGATATTTCGTCCGGTCTGACAATCTCCTCGCGCCCCCCGGTAATTTCAGCCCTAAACGTAACCAGAACGAGATGTTCATCCGATTCCTCAATAAAAAGCTCGTTTACGGCTACGATGCCATGCACCTTGATATCCAACCCCGTTTCTTCCTTGGCTTCTCTAACCGCCGCTATTTCAAGCGTCTCGCCTTCTTCAACGGCACCGCCCGGCAAGGTCCAGCGCCCCTGATCCTTGTCCTTGTTATTAACCATCAATACTTTGGTCCTGTCTTCATTTGTTATTAAGGAATAAACGATGTCTACGCGCCGCATCTAAAATCCTCCTTTATATGAGTACACATTGTCACGCCCCAAGGCTTGGCTGATCCGGGCCATATGGCGCCGGTTATGCCAATCAATCTTTGAAGCGCCTGCATCCAAAGTGATCTCTCCCAGTACACATCCTCCGTTAGCGCCATTTTGAATCTTATGTATGCGTTCATGTCATTATCGGCCATGTGATGGATTGCTTGTATCGTATTCCGCGAAAAAGAAATCCCCTTCCAATTCAAGCCGCGTATCTGGCTTACTGCCGTCATAATAATTCACGTCCATCGTCAGCCCGCTCCAGCGGACATGGAAAAAACCGTTCCCCTTGTATTCGATTCTCACCTTGTTATGGTAAACTTCCTGATGTTAAAAATAATACAGCCTTGCATCCAAACTGGTACCATCTTCGTTGTACCCTGATTCAATCTCGAATTCCCGGACTCCAAAACATTCCAGGTCCAACTGATCGAGATAAACCGTAATTTCGGCGCTGGGGTTATTTTGCAATTCATCCGGGTCGGGCAAACGGACCAGTGGCTCCGGATCGGTTTCCGTTTCAAACCATAACATGATTTTCCGCTCATCGCCCTCTCCTTTGCGGGTTGCATAAGCCTGGGCTTCAGCCAGCTTGTGAGTCTCCGTACCGTTAAAACGAAATAATGTCAGCGTACCCAAAACATCTTCCCCTTTTCATGTATATCCTCACCTACAGATTGCGCCGGCCTTTTCGAAGGTTCATTGTCCAATTGATGCGGGCCTTTCCATATTTTTCTCATTTATTATATTGACGCCGCTTGTCCCCGGATAGTTGCGAAATCCTGTCGATTGATGACTGAATTTTCCATATTCCTAATGCAAATGCTTGCGGAATCCCTCAACCTTTTCATCCCGGTAGCCCAGCTGTTCATAAAATACATGCGCTTCCTTGCGCTGCTCTCCGGATACGAGAATGATATAGCCGCAGCCGTTCTCCCGCGCGATTTTCTCGATTTCTTCCATCAGCTTCTTTCCAATGCCTTGTCTGCGGATCCGGTCCGATACAATGACATTTTCAATCACCATAAACGGCTTGCAAGCGCCGATAAAATCAAGACATACGATACCCAAAAGCGATCCAGCCAGTTCTCCTTCGTAAAAAGCTCCTATTAGATGATAATTTCCGCTGCGCTCCGCAGATTTGAATACCTGCCGCATCTGATCCACGTTGGTGTGGATTTCCATTAATTCCTCATACAAACGGCCAAGCGCCGGAAGCTCTTTTTCTTGGATGTGTCTGATGGTAACCATAACAACCCTGCTTTCTAATCGATTTTGTTTCGAATCCGGTACCCGGTCTCATAATAGTTTTTGCGAAAAAATTGCGGGAGCGCTAACGCATTGATTATCTTTATATAGCAGCTTAATGATAGAGATTTCAACTACTTCCGCAGTCAAAACCTGCAATTTGCCCGTACAGTACTGCAAACCTTCCGCCAGCTTCTGCCCATTCAGCCTGTTTGCGATGGTGCAATGCGGAATCCACATTCCGGGTGCATACAACGAGTTGGAGAATCCGGTATATTCTTTGAAATGATCGTGATGATCTGCATGTAACTCGATGAGCTCCAGCGTTGGAGTCGGCGCAAGAAACAATGTCCCTGATTGAAGAAATGTACCCAGCACCCCGAGTGTCAGTGTGAATTTCGTTTTTGAGGAATAAAAAGCACGAAACATCTCTGTAAAAGTCTTCTCGTCCAGCTCCGAATAATCCGCTAAAGTAATATGCGGTCTCCGATCCGGGATTTCTTCCGCATAATGGGAGATTTCTAGTCCGTCAAGTTCCTTCCACAGTTTGACAATCTTCTGTTCCGCATCCGAATCCAAATGGAGCACAACTCCATACATGATACCGCTCCTTTCCTTATTTGCGTTTGGCCATTCAACTAGGGTAATAGCTATTCCGGCAATGAACTTCGAAGCTCCTTTAATCTTTCCAGAATCTGAACGACCTTGCCGTTTGTGACGACTTCGACAAATAGCCCCTCCGAAAAACGGTCTCCACGAACATAACTTGTCAGCAGTTTCCTTAACGTCTCCACATCGGAACTCATGATGTGCGGTTGAATATTTTGGCGGACATCTTTATACATTTCATGTTCCCTGATCCATGACTTCCAATCGAACACCATTAAGAAACCCGTTTCCTCCAGCTCTTTTCTGAAAGCCCCAATAGGCTCCGCTTCACAAATATAACCGTTCACTTGCGTATACAAGGTTTGGCCGGGATCTTGAAAGATCTCCAGGTAAGGAAGTAAACGATCCGCCTCTTTTTGGGTGATCACTGCATCATAAGGCAACGGCATTGCCTCCTTTTTCTATTTTATTAGCTTGCCACTTTGACCATCGCATTTTTTTGCAAAAAAATGGCTGCCGATTACGATCTATCGATCAAACTTTCCACATGCGTTTTTATGTGATTCTGACGCCAAATTCGATTGCCGAATAAAAAGAACGCCTGTATGTTTTGTAATCTCATTTACTAACGTTCGAGCATTTGACGCTGCTTATATTCACTGGCGAGCATCCCCATAATAACTAAAGACTCATATACCCCGTTGGTATGAATGCACTCTCTTAATGTCCCTTCCATAGTAAAACCGGCGGATTCATATACATGCCTTGCCCGGGCATTGTCCTCCTTCACATCCAACCACAGACGGTGTGCATTCAGCCTATTGAAAACAAAGTCTTGTATCAAGCTGATGGTTTCTTTTCCATACCCTTTATTTTTGCTCACCATGTTGATTCTCGTTAATTCAATGCAATGATGTTCATTGCGCAGCCCCGCCAAAATGATATATCCGAGCTTTTCGCCGGCCATATTTTCAATGATGATATGTAATTGGTCATCGTTGTCCATGGCGAATTCATGCTTTTCTCTTGGCCATGTAAACACAAACCGGCGGCTGTCTTCAACCGCTTCCGTGTCGAGCACGAAATCCAGATCTTCCGCTTGGGTGCGGCGCAGCAAAATTTGATCGGATTTGATGATGTTCCCTGACATTCAACCATCCCCCAAAAATCAATAAATTGTGTTGCCACCTGAGACTTTGATTCGTTCACACTTTTGATTCATTCCGATTAATTTGATTAATTCTTCCGCGCTCCCTTTATTGAAAAATTCATTTCATCATTGTTTAGCCCATGTTCAGGCAGATCCGGAACAATGCAATGATAATGGGTGAAGGATTGAATTTGTTTATCCCACATCCAACCGCTCACTCCGCCACCGTGTAAAAATAATATCAGGGGAGGAGTCCTATCACCCTCTTACTTTGTTCAGCTCGATAATATGAGCATGTGGAATTTCCTCTATCGGATACTGGGTGCGGAAAAGCATACCATGCCCAGCTACGATCACATGCTCATAATACAGGTATTTGCTGATAACCCCTTCCATCCGGGCCTTCATCATTGGTTGGGATTCCCATAAACGCGTCTCCCCTTCGGGATAAATCCCGTTATGCAGATCATAATCCGCACCCAACTCTTGCAGCTGCTTCATTGTATCGTATTGAAACGACAAATCTGGTTGCCACTCTCTGAGATCAAATTCCACCTGAATTTCAAGCTGTAATTCTTTGGATAAAATAGCCGCGGTTTGCAAGGCCCTAGTGTATGGCGAGGATATGATCAATTGGGCATTCTTTAATCTGTCATCTCTGGAAGCTTCATAAACTTGCTTTATTCCGAGTGGCGTAAGCGGAACTAAATCCCGCCCGTGTCCCCGCAGCTTATATCTTTCATTAATCGTCCATTCCGGTTCACCGTGACGGATTAGATAAAAGGTGGTCATGGGCCCTCACTCCAGTCTTTAATAATTTCACTTCGTGTAAAAAAACGCCGGGCAGCCATGCTCCCAGCGTCTTATATTTCCATGCGTCGGTCAAGCTTCTGTTCCCATCATGCGCTGATCCAGCTGTTCAAGCACAAACGGCCATGCCTGCTCATGCCCTTGTTTGGATTCTTCATCCGGGAACCCGGCATGCGTCAGCTTGAGGAGCGTTCCGCTTCCATGAGGTTCCAGAGTAACCGTAACCACCGTTTCCGCGCCTTTCGTTCCCCCTTCGCCCGTTACCCAAGTCAGTTCAACGAGACGATCCTGTTCCATTTTTAAAAACCTGCCGTAATGCGGATGACGTTTCTCTTCACGATCGGGACTTGGCTTAAACACCGTTTCGAAAAAGAAAGGCGTATTAACTTTCCCCTCCATCAAAACCGTCCCCGGCGCCGCAAACCAACGATCGAACTGCCTTGTCCAAGCTTGATAAAGAACCTCCGGCGAGGTTTGCATTTCACGCTCCACGCGCAAAGATAACGGTCTTGCCGACAGATCCGGAATACGAATAGGCTTTTCCATCTCGTATGCATCCCTTCATTTCGTTTTTAATCTTGATTTATGAATCTTACCTTTATTCTTTCCATTATAGTCATTGGGTAATGGGCTGCATCGTATTCAAAGTTAATCCCGGTCCGAATTCTTCCGCCGGAAAATGGAGATGCTTCCAAATCCGCTAATAATTGCAATATAAAAACCCAAATCATACCACCATCCGGAATTATTCATCTCATATACCCGGATGTGAGACTTAAAAAGGCCGATAATCAATGAAATCGGCGCAATCCAACCATGCCAGATCCCCCAAAAAAATCCGGCTTCATGTTCAGGCGTATTCGTGCCGTCGCCGGGGACGCAGCCGGACAAAAGACTCATTGCGAAGCATAATAACAGGAAGGCCCAAACGTATTTCATTTTCGTTTTCCTTTTCATTTTCAAACACCACCCTCATTAATAATTTCGCGCTCATATTATTCTATACACAAATATACCATTACCTGCACAATCAGGTAATGGTATATTTGTTACGATGATATTGGAAGCGTGACGGTAAAAACCGCCCCTTCTCCTATGCTGCTGTTCACAGTAATGCCGCCATGATGCATATCGATGATTTTTTTGACGATCGACAGTCCCAGGCCGCTGCCGCCAGCCTCGCGATTGCGGGATTTATCGGCTTTATAAAAACGGTCAAACACGTATGGTATATCTGCCTTGCCAATTCCACACCCGTTATCCCGGAAAATGACGACCGATCCTCTTTTCCGCTGCTGCAGCGAAATCGATATGGTGCCTCCCGCCGGAGTAAATTTGATGCTGTTGTTTAATAAATTAATCCAAACCTGATTGAGCGTATCTTCGTCGGCAAAGACGGTGACGCTAGCAAGCTCGATATCCATGTTCAGTTTTTTTTCGACCCATTGCGGCTCACATGCTAGTACAACCGCGCGTAATTGACGATCTAACCGGTAACGTTTCGGCTCAAACGGATATTGCTCTGATTCGAGCGATGTCAGCCTAAGCAAATTGCGGCTCAGTTTGGAGATACGTTTGCTTTCCAGTTCAATAATCTCCAGAATTTCCTTACGTTCTTTATCATCCAGCGTATCATTATCGAGCAGCTCACGCGAAAATCCGCTGATAGACGTTAATGGAGACTGGATTTCATGTGACACGTTGGAGATGAATTCCTGCCTCATCCGCTCCAGCCGGCCAAGATCCTCTGCCATTTGATTAATGCTGCTGGCCACCGGTTCATAAGGTCCGATTCTTTTCGGATCCGTATCAACTTGAACCTTGTAATCACCCTTGCCGATTTGCTGAAGCACCTCCGTCATATTTTGAAAAAAAAGCCGGTGGGTTTTGGGTTTAAGCTTGAAGTAGATAAGCAACACAATGAATTCCAACAGGCCGCCAATAACAAGCGCCAAGCCCTGCCGGACATAATCATTCGCCAAAGATGAAGTTCCGGCTCCACCGTTCAGCCAAAACACCAAAAGAAAACCCATGCTCCAGCATAACAAAAAAACAATAATCAGCGCCAATATCCGCCAAGCTTTTTGCCAGAACATCATTCCAATAGCTCCAATCGGTAACCAAGGCCGCGGATCGTTTGAATCCGGAAACCGGAGTCTTCCGCCGGAAAACGCTCACGAAGGCGATTGATATGCACATCGACCGTCCGTTCATTCCCTTCGTAATCGTAACCCCAGATCCATTCGATGAGCTGCTCTCTGGCAAAGGTTTTTCCAGGGTAACTCGCCAGTTTAAACAATAGCTCAAATTCTTTTAACGGCAAAGTGATTCCATGCCCATCCACTACAGCTTCGAAAGAAGCTTTGTCAAGCGTAAGCCGGCCGACCTGAACAATCCTGGAAACGGCAATCCGGTAACGTTTAAGCAGCGCCTTCACCCGGGCCAGAAGCTCTGCCGCTTCAAACGACTTTACGATATAATCGTCGGTGCCAAGCTCAAAACCTTTGACCTTCTGCTCCGTTTCGCCGATCGCCGTTAACATGAGCAGAGGAACGTCGTAATGCCTGCGCAGTTCCCTGCACAAATCCCATCCGTCCATAGCCGGCATCATAATATCCAAAATGAGCATATCCGGTCTTACCGATTCCAGCATATCCAAGGCATCCGCCCCATTGCCTGCCTCAAGCACATCAAAACCTTCGCCGCGCAAGATCATTTTTACAAGCCTGCGGATATAGGGATCATCGTCAACGATCATGATTTTTGCCATTTCTGCCGCCTCCTCTCTTCAAGAACTTGCCTCTATTATAATGGATACTTGGAATGGCGGGTGTTTTGAAAACTTAGATTAACCACGCGCTTGCGAATCCGGCGATCCTCCTGCCGGCGCCGACGGGCTGGGGACGGACGACTCCATCATTCTCGCATTGCCCATCCAAGCTGCCACGATAAATCCTGCTGCCGCAATCGCGCTGCCGATCACGAATACCAGCCCTGTTCCCTGGGAGAACAAATGCTGAAGCTCATGCAGCAGCCCGGTCGGGAGCGTGGCCCGGATGCTTTCATCAAGCATGATCTGCGGGTCGGTTAATGTTTTGAGCTGATCTGCAGGCAAAGCAGCAAACCTTTCGCTTTGATCCGATATCCCCGATGCCATCCTGCTTGTCATGAGAATCCCCAAAATACTCACTCCCATCGTGCCGCCGATCGAGCGGAAAAACTGAACCAATGACGTCGCAATCCCCCGCCGCTCTTTGCCGATCGCCCCAATAGCTGAAGTATTCAGTGTCGGTATGATCAAACCGATGCCAACGCCGACAAAAATCATATAAATAATGACATTTATCATCGCAGTATCCACGCCCATGGTAGCCAGCAGGCCAAAGCCAATCCCCATAAACGCCATGCCCAGCATATTAAATGTGCGGTAGGCATATTTATGCATCAAACGCCCGCCGATGGTTACGGATATCCCCAAAGCTACCATCATCGGCGTTAAAATATATCCGGCGACGGCAGGGCTTACCCCTATAACTCCCTGAACGTACAGCGGGATGTACGTAACAGCCGCAAACATGCCTGCGCTCATCAAAAAAGCAACTATAAATGCAACGGATAAAATCCGGTTCTTGAACAATTGCAGCGGAACGATCGGTTCCTTGGCTTTGCTCTCGATCCAGAGAAACAAGCCCAATAGGACAGCTCCTGCAGCAAATAACCCAATGACCTGCGGCGAACCCCATTGGTATTTCGAATCGCCTCCCAGAACAAGCGCAAGCAGAATCGCAACAATCGCTCCGCTCATTGACAATGCTCCAAACCAGTCGATGGAGCGCTTGACGGTAAGCTTGCTTTCATTAAGCGCCGCCAAGATAATGATGAGTGCCGCCAACCCGATCGGCAGATTGATATAAAACACCCACTGCCAGTTTAAATATTCGACAAATAAACCGCCTGCGGCAGGCCCGATAATATTGGCCAGCGTTGTCAGAGCAGCGAACATGCCCTGCATCTTCCCCCGTTTCTCCAGCGGAACCAGGTCGCCGATAATCGTCACGGCAAGGGGAATCAATGCGCCGGCCCCAAGTCCTTGAAAACCACGAAAAATAACCAGCTCCGTCATATTTGTCGACAGACTGCATAATACGGAACCAAGCAAAAACAGTACCATACCGGACACGTATACCTTTTTTCTGCCATACAGATCAGCCAGCTTGCCGAATATTGGCATGCTGGTCGTCGAGGTCAACATATAGATGGAGAATACCCAGCTATATAAGGACAAGCCCCCCAATTCACGGGCAACCGTCGGCATTGCCGTCGCCATGATGGTTTGGTCCAGGGTGCTGATCAGCATGCCCAACATCAAGCCGACAAGCACCAATGTTACATTCGTCTTTTGATTTGCCATCTTTACCACTCCTTTGAACCCAACAGTACTCCGGATATATAGACTGAATGTAAACGGAGTGTTAAGAAGAAGCGAGCAAGAGGTAAGAACCTTTAATGCAACAAATAACCCCACAAAGTGTATCGGAAAGAAGTCCGACGACTCTCACAGAGAGGCGCTTTTGCTAAGCAAAAGCACTGAGTGACGCATGACCTTCGAAGCTTTTTCCGATTACTTTGCAGGGACCCCGGAAGTTTTGATATGTCAAAAAAAAAAAGCGGAGTATATCCCCCGCCGTCCATAAACTATTGAAATGACACTTTCTCTTTTGTTTTACCGGATCAATGTTCTATGCCTCTTTCTTTGCTGGTGTCTTATTCGCCTTCTCCTTCCAGCAGTTTAAGGTTACCATCATGAATCATGGAATACAGCTTCAAATCTTCAAATTTTCCTTTTACAAATAAATGTTTTCGCAAAATGCCCTCAAACTCCATTCCGCATTTTTCCATCACCCGGCTGGATCCAATGTTGGGAAGCAGGCACCTCGCCTCGATCCGAACTAATTTCATCGCTTCAAATCCATACTGCATGACTGTTTTGGCGGCTTCACTCATCAATCCCTTATTCCAATGCGCTCTTCCGAGCGCATAAGCCAACTCGGCTCTCGCTTGCTTCGGATGCCAATAGACAAAACCAACCGTGCCGATGATCTTTCCGGTTTCCATGTCCTCAATGCCCCACGGCGCTACGCTGTTTTCTTCATATAACCGGATGACATGATCCACAAACTGTTTCGATTCTTCAAGGGTTTGATGCGGATACCAGCTGACATACCTCGGTACTTCTTCATCGGAGCAGTAATCAAAGACGTCGCCGACATCGTTTGCCGTCAATTTTCTTAAAATCAGCCGTTCCGTTTCCATAACAGGATTGCCGGGATTACGGGTTTCTGGGTCCATATTTATCCCCTTCCTACGCCTTTTCAATAATCTCATGATTTCAGCCAGGCCGCCGGCTTGTTCCTGTCAACATTCATATGTCAGCTCGGTTTCGATCGTGAATTCTTTTAACTTTATTCATCCAGATTCTCATAAAATACGATTCTATTGCTGAAAGGATCGATAACGCAGCATTCCCTTGCATGCCACGGCGTTTCTTCCAATCCAGGTCTGGAATAGTTGTACTGTTTAGCGAGCAGCTTCCGATGGAATGGTTCGAGACCTTTCATTTCGATTCGTATGGCAGCACCCGGACTGCAATCCCCGTAATGTTCGCTGAGATGGATCTGGATGTCATGCATGGAGATTTGAAAATAGAGCGGCAGATCCGGTTCGAAACGATGTTCCCAATCCAGCTTGAACCCGAGGTAATTGAGATAAAACTCTTTTGCTTTCTTCTCGTCGAAGATGCGAAAAATCGGAATGATTCCTTGTGCCGTCATGCGAACCGCCTCCTAGCTCCACAGATTTAATTAAAACTTTATACAAGTGAACCACATTTTTCTAATGATCTCAATTACAATTTCGGATATCTTGGCGTCTATTTATTTACAAACAAAAAAATCCCCGTCAGTTCAAATGAACAATTTCGACGGGGGGTAAATTTACTTCCTCACAAACGGCGGGTGCATGCCCAGAACAAAAGCGCCAGCGCGCTTACGGCTGCCCCAAGCAGGCAGACCCCGTTCCAGCCGAAAGAGGCATATACCGACGTGGAAGCTATGGAACCGGCAGCACTGCCAATCGAATAAAAGATCATGTAACCTCCGGTCAATCGGCTCCTTGCCTCGGGACGAACGTTAAAGATCAAACTTTGATTCGTAACATGCACCGCTTGTACGGCCATATCGAGCAAAATAATGCCTAAAACCAATGCAAGCAAAGAATGCCGCAAAAATCCGATCGGCAGCCAAGAAAGCAGCAATAAAGCAAGCGCGATGCCGGTGGTTTTTTGTCCGAATCCCTGGTCCGCCAGACGCCCGGCCCTTGCCGCAGCAAGCGCTCCCGCGGCGCCTGCAAGACCGAAAGAACCGATTGCCGTATGGGAAAGAGATAGGGGCGCACTGCTTAAAGGCAGCACAAGCGAAGTCCATAAAATGCTGAATGAAGCGAAAATAAGCAGCGCTAAAATGGCCCTGATCCGCAGAATCCGTTCCTGCACGAATAGGGCTAGCACCGATTGCAGCAGCTGCGGATAGCTGAGCGGGGGCTTTTCCCTGTTTTCTGAAGGCATCATCCGCAGTAGAATACAAGCCACGACTAGCAGCAACGCGCCGGAAAAAAGATACACGGAACGCCAACCTGCAATATCGGTGAGTACCCCGGCAAAGGTTCGGGCCAGCAAGATCCCGATCACCACGCCGCTTGTCACCAAGCCGACAATACGCCCCCGCTCGGTGGGCGCTGCCAAACTGGACGCATACGCTACAAGCGCCTGAGTTACGACAGCAAGCAGTCCGACCACAGCCAAACCGGCAAACAAAACGATACTGCTGACTGCCGTACCGACAGCAATCAAAGCCAATACGGATAACAGCATCATGCCCGGAATCAGTCTTCGCCGATTTACTAAATCACCGAGCGGGACAAGGAGGAACAGTCCGAGCGCATAACAAATCTGGGTTACTGTAATGACGATGCCTATGGATGAATGAGGTAGGCCAAATTCATTGGCCAAAGCATCCAGCAGCGGCTGCGCATAGTAGATGTTGGCGACGGATAAACCGCAGGCAACCGCAAACAGCAAAGCCATGCGGCGAGAAATTGAAAATTCAGGCATTTTCGCGCCGGCTGCTTCTCCCCCATCTATTCCAAGCGTTTGAACTGCCGCAGCTGCCTTTTGTTCTTCAAAAATCTCCATGATGTATAAAACTCCTCCCTTATCCACATATTTTACCGATGAGTATATTATACCGATTGGTATGTTATGATGGGAATAAACATAACTCTGTTTGCGCAAAACTGTCAAGAGGATAGTGAATTAAATATTTCGCCAAATAAAAAACATCACTTTTTTCATTGTTCATCCGCCATTTCAACACAATCCAATCTCTTGATTTTGACAATCATAACAATATTCGAATAAAATCATATTATACTGATCGATAAGAAATGAGGTGCCATAATGGTTCGACAGCGGGAATTTGATGTGGAACAAGCATTGGATGCGGCCATGCAGTTATTTTGGGAAAAAGGATACGAAGCAACCTCATTAAGCGATTTAACCTCAGCCATGGGGATACAGCGGCCAAGCATCTATGCAACGTTCGGGGATAAGAAAGAGCTTTTTGAAGCGGCCTTGCGGAGATACACTTCAGCTCACGCCGCCAGTATCCGCACCAAGCTGCAGCGTCATCCGTCGGCGAAAGAAGCCATTCGCGGTTTTTTTGAGGGAATGGTGGAAGAAGAGTATTCAGGTGGGGGCAGCCGGGGTTGTTTTTGCATTAATACAATCGTCGAGCTGGCGCCGCATGATAAGAAATTCGAAATACTTACCAGAGAACATGAGATGTATCTCGCGGCCATTTTTCAGGAAACCATCGAAAAGGGCCAGCGCTCAGGCGAGCTTCAAAAAAGTATGGATGCCATAGCCTTGGCGCAAACGCTTGTCGTTTCATTAATCGGGCTTACCGTCATGATGAAGGCCCGGCCCGAGCGTTCCTTTGTCGATCAATCCGTCCAAGTGATCTTGTCATTGCTGCATTGAGAAATTTTTGCCTGGTACTAATCATTTGGTATTTTCCGCATTAAAGTTCGGCGGTCATTCAATCTATTTTTCGGGCAGATCAATTTCGACTTGAATCCTGTCCACTGACGTGTAAAAATGGATGTGTGACTGTCTGCTTTCCCTATTCATCCATCGTGAACGCACACAAGATCGCAAACTCCCATGCGGATATCCCGCCGCGGAGCAGAAACATCATCCTAATATGAGTCTGGAGGACAGCATTCATGAAAACAATCAAGCTGGGAAGCAGCACGCTGGAGGTCCCTGTTATCGCAGTCGGCTGCATGCGTATCAATTCCCTCGATAAAAACGGCGCGGAGCGGTTCGTGCAAACGGCGCTCGAGGAAGGCGCGAATTTCTTCGACCATGCCGATATTTATGGCGGCGGAAATTGCGAGGAAATTTTTGCGGATGCCATACATATGAACAGTGAAATCCGCGAAAAAATCATTCTTCAATCCAAATGCGGCATCCGTCCGGGGATGTTCGACTTTTCCAAAGAGCATATTTTGAATTCGGTCGACGGCATTTTGCAAAGACTGAAAACCGATTATCTGGATGTGCTGCTGCTGCACCGTCCGGATACGCTGGTTGAACCGGAAGAGGTGGCCGAAGCCTTCGATCAACTGGAAACCTCCGGTAAAGTGCGCCATTTCGGCGTATCAAACCAAAATCCAATGCAAATCCAGCTGCTGAAAAAAGCGGTGAAACAGCCGATCGTTGCTAACCAGCTGCAGCTCAGCATCACGAATTCCACCATGATCTCAAGCGGCTTTAACGTCAACATGGAAAATGCAGCCGCCGTAAACCGTGACGGCAGCATTCTCGATTTCTGCAGATTAAACGACATTACGATCCAGCCATGGTCTCCATTCCAATATGGATTTTTTGAAGGCGTGTTCCTCGGTAACGATAAGTTCCCTGAACTCAATCAAAAAATCGATGAAATCGCCGCCAAATACGGCGTTACGAACACTACGATCGCTATCGCTTGGCTTCTCCGCCATCCGGCAAACATGCAGCCGATCATCGGCACGATGAATATCGGGCGCTTGAAGGATTGCATCAAAGCAAGCGAAATCACATTGACCCGCGAAGAATGGTATGAAATCTTCCGTTCTGCAGGCAATATTCTTCCATAAACAAAAGGCATGACCACGTAAGAATGCTTGTACGTCCGGCTTTTATATCAACACCCTATATCAACACCCTATATCAATATCCGCCAATCTATGATATGGTAGATGAAACCCATAGGCATTCCACTCCTTCAGAGTGGGGTGCCTTCGTCTGTATTTGCGGGTTTTTTACATTTAATGTATTACTATCTATCTGAAAGGATGGAGGGCTGGATGCTATGTTTCTCTATTGATCCCCGTTCAGGGGAGGTTCGACGGCCGCTGTTACAGCGCTAAGATCACTCATGTAAAGGAGAGGTAGAGCATGGCTACATGCATTCATACAGAAAGACGTCCGCGATTAAAATCTTCGGGACTACGCAATTTACGTCAGGAGGGGCGTTTGCCGGGGGTTGTGTTCGGTAAAAACGTAGATAACGAAATTATTCATATTTCCACTAAGCAATTTGAAAAATGGCTGAAACAAGGGGCATCTGGCTTTATTGAGCTAGAGATGCAAGGCGGGCGAACCATGACGGTGCTGCTGGAGGAACTTCAGCGGCATCCGGTAACCGGCGCGCTGGTACATGTCGACTTCCAGCTCGTCCAGACGGGTGAGATCATTCGTACAAAACTCGGGGTGAAATTCATAGGTACTCCGATCGGAACAAAGACGGGAGGAGTTGTGCAAATCCAGGACCCGTATGTTGAAGTAGAAGCTTTCCCGAAAGATCTGCCATCTACCGTTGAGATGGACATCAGCGCGATGGAAATCGGGGATACACGCTACGTGAAAGACCTAAATCTACCGCCTGAAGTGACGGTCATCTCTGGGGATAACGAGCTTCTCGTATCGGTGTCGACGCCTTAATGATATAGGGGCTGTTCCATCTGTGAAGTGACCCTAAATAGCCATACGTCACACCTTTCTTAACACAATTCGTATTAAAAGGGGCCGCTCCCCAGATTCATGAATCTGGGGGCGGCCCCTTTTTATCCGTTGAGCCAGGAAAGATCCAGTGCAGCGAATTCCGGTCCGGGCTGTAGATCCAGCTTCGCAACGGCTCCAATGTTTGTCTTCTCCATGTTCACGACCCGTGGATCAAGCCTTAACTTTCCTGCCAGTTGGCCAAATCCGACATCGATCGCATAAACTTTCGCAGCGCCATGTTGCAATAGGCAATCGGTAAATCCCCCTGTGGAGGCTCCCGTATCTAAAGTTGTTTTACCGGATACATCGATTTGAAAACGGTCCAAAGCGCCTTCCAGCTTGAGGCCGCCTTTTCCGACATATTTCTGTCCATAACCCTTAACGGTTATCTCAACATCTTCTGCAACCTGTTCCCCTTCATAAACAGCGGGTCTTCCGTCTATCGTCACCTTGTTCGACATGATCCAACTGGCTGCTTGCTTCCGGTTCTCAAAATATCCCCGGTCCAGCAGCAAACGCCACAAAGGCAATTTTCGTTTTTTCAATCCATTCCGCTCCTCTTCTTCTGTCCAGACTTTGAAGAAGGCGGAGCTCTTATAGATCGGTAATAACGTTATATTTCAACTAATAAATGATACATCCAGCATCTAACCCCTTTTTTCTATATTATAACAAAATAATTAAATGCGGCTAAAGCTTGTTATTTACTAACTCGTTACGGAAAATCCAGCTCATCATCGATGATACGGAACATCTCCTTATTCTGCACCGGATACTGGGCATCCAGTTCCTCCCACCGCTGATTCGGTAAAATCAAAAATTCGTGGGTATCGGAAAGATATGAGAACTCAAACAGACGAATTTGGTATTTGTCCTTGATGATCTCCTGGAATCCGCGAATCGTAATATAGCGATCTTTACCAGTAAAGGAAAGTTCAATCGAATGCACTTGTCCATTGTATGTAACGTCCATCCCCTTGTCAGTAGACTCCACCTCGACCGTCCCATCCGGAAGCATTTCACCGAAGTATCGGATAATGTCCTCGTCATACTCACGCCAATCTACGGCGACGCCGTATACAAAAGAGAACACAACCGGAACTTGCTCCTCGACCGTAAGCTCGTCCGCTAGTTCTTTCACATCATCCATCACTTGATAGCTCTCGAAAAAATCATGGTGTTTTTCAATAAATTGTTGAAGTTGTCGCTCGTCTCCTTCGAATAAAAATCTCAGTTCGCTATCGCTTGGCGTTCTCATCCCAATATCCTCCTTATGTCCACCCAATCGCCAGAATCACCTTCTTTAACCTATTCCGGCACAATCGAGATCGGCAATGACCTGTAAATTAAGATTGATAATGTAAAAACTTCATCCTTCGGCTGCTTTATGTAATATTTTGTAATTTCTACTTCTTGCGTACCATCAGGCATCCTCCATCGTCTTTAGCAGACGAAGCAGCAGTTCCTTACGCGGTTCCTGCGCCTTGCGCGCTAATGCAGCCAGCTTCTCCGCCTTGCCCCAGATCGGGTACAGCGCCTGCTCGGCCTCGTCATCCGATAGAGCCTCTATATGCTGTACAAATAGCGACAGCTTGTCTTCGTTCTCCAGCTCCGGCAGAAGCTTCAGCTTTAACGAATCGTGGCAGCGCAGCAGGCAGGCGATCAAGACAGGAGTCGAACGTTCCGTTACGCCGTAGGTTTCGGCAAAAACGGCTGTGAACTTGTCATGTACTAACTGATGTTCATTGTCCACAATAGCCATGTAAGCTTCGACGAGCGGAAAATACCGCTCGGATGAAAGTCCCAGCCCGAACACGGCATAACTGCCCGGCATGACGCTTTTTTCGTCATCCGTATCTTCATACCATTCAAATTCTACCATCGCCTCACGAGCGTATTTCTCCAATAACGGATGCAGCTCGGAATAAGCCAGCGCATTTGCAAAAAAACGGTGCGTGTCCGATTTGGCCAGCCCCTTGATGGGTAAATACTCTCTCACGCTGGATTTCAACTTGATTTTGTAGCTCTTAGGGAAGTCCTTTCGGAGCAGGGAGAGAATAAACGAAATTGCCCGCTCGTAAGCCCCGGCTTCTTCCTTGCGAATAGCGATTGTGAATAGAGAAAAAACATCGTTAGCCTTGCATTCGACCAATTCATGTCGCAAGTGGACGTCTTCTTGCGAGAAGCTGTCGCTGCCCTCCTTCAGCATACGCGCAGCTTTGCCGCTGCCAAGCCGCTTCGCCAGCTCCAGAAAATTCTGGCCCTTGATTTTGTTGAAGTTCGGCTCGTAACGAATAATCATTACCGCTCCGTACAACAGAAGGTCGATGGGCTGATATGGCTCATCCAGATTCTCAGGAACAGCATCCGGCTTGATTACATATTCATTGAATCTGTATTCGGAACCGGTAAGGTCGTAATAATGCGGCAGGAATACATTCTCGGCCCAACTGGTCAAAGCCCGAATGATATCTCTTCGATGCTCCGCGAGAGCCTCCCTCCGTTCTTTATTCAACTCCTGAATCCGGTCAAATAAAGCGATCGTTCTTGCGGCTTCCGGTTCAGGAAACAAATGCGGGTCCAGCAGATGACGCGCCAAAAAGAAGGTTTCCAGCCGCTTTGTCGGGTAAGTGCCCTGCTCCAGTTTTTTCTCAATATAGGACTGAATTTGCTCCAGAAGCTGCCGCTTTTTCTCTACATATACAGTTTCCAGCACTGTTAATTCCACAAGCCCGTCCGTCGTTGCGAAGGCTCCTTGGAAGGTAAACCGGTAGTCGATCAAAGGCGACGTTGCCAGTGATATGCTCCCCTTACGGTAGACAGGTGAAATAATAAAACCTGCTACTGTAAGGGGGCTTTTTTATGCCTAATAAAAAATATGATGCGTCAGAGAAACTCGTTATTATTGGTGAAATCGAAAGCGGGGAAATTGGCGTTAAAGCTGCAGCCGAGAAATACGGTATCACCAAAACGACTTTGGCGAAATGGCGGCGTCGTTACAAGGTGTATGGTTATGAAGGGCTAGAGAAACGCACTCATAATCGAAATTATAGCGCTGAGCTTAAGCTCCAAGCGGTGAAGGATTACATAGAGGGAGGATTGTCTCAATATCAGATCATCGATAAATACAAGATTGCAAGCAGAACGCAGCTTTCCAACTGGATTAAGGAGTATAATCGTCATAGCAGCTTAAAAGCTTACTCAGGAGGAGCGAAAGCAATGACGAAGGGGCGTTCGACGACTTGGCAGGAACGGATCGATATTGTGCAATACTGTCTTGCTCATCAGTATGACTACCGTAAGACAGCGGACCATTTTCAGGTCTCCTACCAGCAAGTCTACCAATGGGTGAATAAGTTTGAGAATGGCGGTCAGGATGCGTTAAAGGATGGCCGGGGGAGAAAGAAAGCGCCGGAGGAACTAACAGAGGCCGATCGCCAAAAACTCGAGATGAAAAAGATGGAGTATGAAATCGAGCGGCTTCGGGCGGAGAATGCATTTCTAAAAAAGTTACGGGAATTCCAAAGGAGGCGAAGCTAAGCCAATACCGTCATGAGAACGTCTATCTTACTATTCAAGCGCTTCAGGAAGAAGCGTTGTTCAGCGTTCAGCTGCTGTGTGACATTGCAGACATTTCACGTTCAAGCTATTACAAGTGGCTAAATCGCAAGCCCAGTTCCCATGAGCAGGAGAATGCAGAGTTAACGCATGTCATGATGTCCATTTATGAGAAAGTCGAGCGTACCTTTGGATACCGTCAATTAACGTTGCACATGCGCCGCCAAACGGGAAAAACGATTAACCAAAAGCGCGTGTACCGGCTGATGAAGATACAAGGAATTCAATCTGTCATCCGGAGGAAGAAAAAGAGATATGCGAGATCCACCCCACAGCAGGTGGCAGAGAACGTGCTGAACCGCAAATTCACTGCAGATGCGCCAAATGAAAAGTGGGTTACGGATGTGACGGAATTCAAGTACGGCAATGGCCAAAAAGCGTATCTAAGCGCTATTCTCGACCTTTATGATAAATCCATCGTTTCCTATGTATTCGGGCATTCCAATAACAAACCTCTTGTATTTCAGACGTTGAAACGGGCCTTGCAAGAAGTACCAGGAAGCAAGCCCATGCTTCATAGCGACCGGGGTTTCCAATATACCTCTCTGGATTTCAAGAAGCTCTTGGACGATGACGAAATGACTCAGAGTATGTCACGTGTTGGACGATGCATCGATAACGGTCCAATGGAATCTTTCTGGGGAACCCTAAAATGCGAGAAGTATTATTTACACACCTACCATACCTTTGAGGAGCTCGAAAAAGACCTCCAGGCCTATATCCACTTTTACAATTACGAACGATTACAAGCAAAACTAAACGGCCTCAGTCCGATGGAATTCAGGACAAAGGCCGCTTAATTGATTTTTATTTTTTGTACTGTCTACTTGACGGGGTGCAGTTCACAGCTTGTCCAGCCTCTCCTTTATGATTTCTGCCAGCAGGGGCTGAACCTCATGCAATATTTGCTCCCGCGTAAAGGGTGAAGCTTTCATCGACTTTTTGCCTGCGGCACTCCCCACAGATTTCGAACTATCCACCCTGGTCCTCCCAGGCCGATAATCCAGCATAACAAAGTTAAAGATGCCTGCTTGCAGCGTGGTACGTTTGCCCAACCTCTCTATATCCATTCGATTTTCCTGTTCGTCAAACCATTTATGGATGGCTGTTTGCATCTCTTCGAACGCTTCTTCCTGGAATTGATCCATCATCTCCCGCCTTTCTGTGTGTTTCATCAGCTGATGTCGTCACGTTCGGAACGTATTCCTTTCAAAAGCACACAATTTTCGAATCCCTCTATTATTTTACACGCCAGCACGCGCCCATAACAGAAAATAAATAGAAAAAGGCAATATAAGAAAAACGTCTATCGACGTACTTTCACAGAAGACAGACCGCGATTAGCGGATGTTTTTCTTGCGATTATAGGATTTCTTAAGCTCCGCTTAAAATTTATAAATTCTATAATCTTAAAATAAATAAAGAACATCAAGTTAATTTACATATTTACATGCGTCCCCTTATTCAAAACTGCTATTGCCGCTGCTATAAGGATCATACCCATAAAAGCGGGAGCGGCATGACCAATGGATACATAGATTTGACCTCCAATGATCGGCCCGACCATTCTTGCTAAAGCCTGAACAGATTGGCTGCCTCCTTGAATCCTTCCTTGTTCGCTGGAATCGACAGACTTGGAGAGCATCCCGTTGAATGAAGGCCCAAAGATCGAATCGCCAAAACCAAATATAAACATTCCAGCGATTACAAGAGGATAGAATGAGAACAAAGCGGATAGCGCAATAAGACTGTAACCTATAATCTCCGAAGCCATTCCAAGAATTGCTATCTGTTTATCGCTAAGTTTTTTCAAAAGCTTTGGCATGACGAAACCTTGTGAAATGATGTCTTGAATGCCCATTATGGAAAACATCAGCCCGATTAGTGCAGGCTTCCAATGGAAAGTATCCATTGTAAATTGTGAAAAAACTGCCTGTAAAGATCCGTTGGGTATCCAAAGCAAGAACGCTGAGACAAGCAGCCTTTTTAAGTTTTTCATGGAAAGTATGTTTGCAAGCTGTGTAAATGGATTCAGTCTGACAAAAGCAATCTCTTTCAGTCTATTATTCTTGTTAAGGCTCTCAGGCATAAAAAAGAATCCATAAACAACATTCAATAAAGTTATGACCGCTCCAAAATACATGGGTGCAGAATAACCAAACTTGGCAAGCAATCCGCCTAGTGTCGGGCCAATGACAGTGCCTACACCTACAACCGCACTCACCCATCCAAAGTATCTGGTTCTCTGTTCCGGAGGAATGATGTCTGCAAAATATGCGAAGATCGTGCTTATGCTCCCGCCTGTTATCCCTTCGATGATGCGCCCGGTAAATAGTACCCATAGAGCTCCTCCTATGCCAAAAACAAAGTACCCGATTGCGGAACCCAAAAGGCATACTAAGAGCAATGGACGACGGCCATATTTATCGCTCAAAGCTCCAAGTACGGGGGCCGCAAAAAACACGCAGACTGCATAAACAGAGGTCAGCAGCGTAACAACTACAGCTTGTTCTCCCGGATTGCTTGTATAAGGCTGCACTAGGAATGGAACGACAGGCGTTATGATACTGAAGCCTATTCCACAAAGAAACACAGAGATAAGACCGAATATTAAAGCGTGTTTATCTACGGTCTGTTCTGTATTCTGTTCATTTTGTGATCTAAATTTGAACACTTAAATGCTCCCTTCAAAAAGTTATGATTTTGATTCCCGGGAAACATTATTCATTGTATCGTCATTTTGTTTCCTAGTCAACAAAATCATAGCAATAAAAATGCAGCCTGCACTCAATAGAGATCGGCTGCCTGTGGTTTCATTTTCGCTATTCAAATTTATTCCGGCTTAATTCATATCTATACCCTGTTTCTTAATTTCCGCATCCAAATGCCTGCTATACTTTTCCATGAAACTAAGCATCATGTCAAATTGTTCCTCGGTTACCTGCTCAAATACGGCTTTATCCCGCTCTTTAAACTCATTGTGCAGTTCCTCATGGATTTTATAAATTACTTTCCCTTGCTCAGTAAGCCTAAAATAGACTTCTTTCTTGTTATCCGGCTTCTGGTAGCTTTCGATCAGGCCTTTTTCCATGAGCTTCTTAGTTATTTTACTTATGGCACCTCTAGTCATATATAAGGATTCCGCAAGTTTAGTCACGTTGGAATCTGCATTTCTTCCGATGCATTCGATACAATGTACTTCAGAAGGTTTATGACCCTTAAGACTGTCTTCCATCTTATTCTTATTAAGCCAAGCCATCTTGTTAAATAAGTCCCTGAAATCCATTATGACCTGTTCTTGTTTGTTCATCGCCTGACCTCCCACCCGTTGGTGCCTTAACATTATTATATTACTTTATGTTTCTATTTCAACAATAGTGTGCAGCGCGGCCGAATTGCCATTCGGCCATCCTGGGGGAAACGGAGGACTTGCAGATGTTATCCTCTATCAAAATTTTGACCACCCGAATACCGGCCTCAAAATCTTGCGCAGCCAATAAGCGATGATCGTTCCTGAGCTCCATGAACTGGGATTCTGCAAGTACTCCTTGTATTGATCATTGATGATATAAGTCCGAGTGGAGGTAGGGTTCTTCAGACCGAACTTTTCCCACATCGCCGGATCATTCGAACCTCGAAGCTTTTCAAGCATCTTCGCCGACTCTCTATTTATTTTAGCCGGAATTTGCTCGTATGCTTGGATGATTTGCGCATGAAATTCGTCGATCGGATTGCGGTTAACAAGGCTTGTTAAATGGATGCCTTCGCGAATGTAAGAAACGTATGCCAGATGGTCAGCCCAGAACTTGTCGATATAATAAAGCCGTACCCGCTGCTCCGAAGGACTCATCGGCGTTTCGCCTTTCAAAATTCCGAGCCGCTCCTCGTATAGCATGCGCCTCTGTTCCTCCACCATATCCGAATAACAGTTCAGTTCCTGGTGGATATCGAAGTTTTGGCCCATAATAACGCGCTGGATATGCGCAATTTTGCTGCGGAGCATCGGATTTTCAAGAGCCTCATCCTGTCTAGGAGCGCGAATCGCTTTTTCGATGCCGAACCGAAGCAATAACTCGTCCTCCAAGCTTACGAAAAATACGGAAGCCCCCGGGTCGCCTTGGCGGCCGGAACGCCCGCGAAGTTGGTTGTCGATCCGCACGCTTTGGTGCATATGCGTACCAATCACGTACAACCCCCCCAGCTTGGCAACAGCTTCCGCTTGCGTGGGGTTGCCGCCGCCGAGCCGAATGTCGACGCCGCGTCCCGCCATATTCGTAGACACCGTTACGGCGCCGATTTCTCCCGCTTTGGCGATGAGCTCGGCTTCTTTTGCGTCATTTTTCGCATTCAGAACATGGCAAGGTACGCCGGCAACCGCTAGCGCCTCCGCCAGCATGTCAGACTCCTCGACGCTTGACGTACCAATGAGAATTGGGCGTCCCGTCCTATGGACGGACGAGATTTCTTGTACAAGCGCCTTAAGTTTGGCTTCTTTATGGGCATAAATCCGGTGCGGGTGGTCGATCCGTATGTTTGGCCGGTTCGGCGGGATTTGCACGACCTGCAGCGCATAAATAGCTTCGAATTCCATTGCGGAAGCTTGCGCGGTCGCCGTCATTCCGCAAATCTTCGGATATAGGCTAAGGAAGTGTTGAAGGGTGATCGTACCGAGTATGATCCCGCCGGATAAGGGCTGCAGCCCTTCTTTGGCCGCAAGCGCAGCTTGCAGCCCGTCCGGCAAATGCCTGTTCTCCGCCACCCGACCGGTATATTCGTCGATCAGCTCGATTTTTCCGTTCCGGACGATGTAATCGACGTCTTTTTTCAATAATAATTCCGCATGCAGCGCGCAATTTAACGACATCAACAAATGACTATTATGGCTTTCGTACAAATTGCCGCATCCCAGCAGCGATTCGGCTTTCGCTGATCCCGCTTCATTTAAATAAACGTTCCGCTTGAATTCATCGAAGTCGTAATCCTCATCTTGCTCGAGCTGCCTAGCCACTTCTGCGAAATCAATGCCGTCGCTCTTGGAAGAGCCCGGCTCGCCGGCGATGACCAGCGGCACCCGCGCTTCGTCGAGAAGCAGCGAATCCGCTTCGTCGACGATGACGTAATGGAAAGGACGATGTACGGTATCGGCTTCGTCCAATGCGATCGTGTCGCGCAAATAATCGAATCCCGCCTCTTTGGCCGTAACATAGGTTATATCCGCGGCGTACGCTTCCCGTTTCTCGGACAAGCTCATGCCCGCTTGAACCAATTTTACCGTTAACCCGAGGTAACGATAGATCGGGCCCATCCACTCCGCATCTCGATTTGCCAAATAATCGTTAAAAGTCAGCACATGAACGCCTTCGCCGGTCAGCGCATTTAGATAAGCAGGCATAACAGCAGAGAGCGTTTTTCCTTCGCCGGTATGCTGTTCGATCAAAAATCCCTCATGCAGAGCGATGGCAGCCATGATCTGGACATCGTAAGGCTGTAATCCGAGCGTTCTCTTCGCTGCTTCGCAAACTAGCGCATAAGCATCGACAAGGAGCTCGTCCAATGGCATTCCCCCTTTTGCTTCATTTCTCAGCCGGAGAGATTCCGCTTGCAGCCGCTGATCGTCCCAACCTTCCAAATTCCGCTTCCTGATAAGCTCCGCTTTGTCCCGATAGCCTTTCAGCTTATGCCGGGTATCGCGGTCTTTGAATTCTCGCAGCAACTTGACGGCTAAATTCATCGTGTGATCCCTCCTCGGTCATTCTTCTTGTCATCGGGCAAGTTACTGGGGTGTTGATGCTTAGCAATTTGATTATGTTTATAGCAGGTTTCGCGATATTGCTATTAGACTGGTTTCTAATTAAACGAATTTCTTCAACGTTTGTTCCAGAAAAATTAATATAGCGCTTGCTTATTGTTCAAAATTCAATGTGAAAATCAGCGGATGCTTCTTTGGTGGGTGCTTTTCAAGTGGCAGCATTTTGGGGTTATCGGCGAAAAATGCAGAAAGGAGTTGCGCGGTGCATGATTACTAACGTTTTTATATCCGATTCAAAGGGATATGATCTTCATAACATGCACAGAAGGCCACCGAAGTAATCTACCCAGAAATAATATGGCATTTCTCACCGACAATTGATGAAGCCGTTACTTATGATACGGTTCACCGTAACATTTGCAGGGCGAAATGAAGAACGCCCTGATTGAGCGTCCTTCATTGTCAGGACAGAGGTTTGAAGCGGTATCGCTAACGGCCAAGGCCAACCACCCGGTCGTCTAGTCTAATATTTCTTCATCGCTTCGATTGCATACTTCAACTCGACGTCTTGCCCGTCTATCACGCTTGCTTTGAACGTATCTTCATTTAGGGGGATTTTGATATCGGGAACCGCGCCCCCCACTCCGGTTTGGTCGGCGTCTCCCTGGACCGTTTTGTCCTGATTGAGCGACCTTCCATCTGGGAATTGGATGACGTAGCCTTCCGGCATCTTGATCTCGATCGGGCTGCTCATGACTCCGAACGAGCCGGCTGTTGAGGTGAACCCTACGATCTTGACATTGGGCACACCTTTTAGAACAAGGGGCATTCCTTCTCCCGAGCTGCCGGTTCTGCTGTTGATCAAGATGGCCACATTGCCGTCGAAGTAAGGCTTTGCAGGTTTGACCTTGACGACTTCATTCCGGTTCAGTTCAAACTTTCCCGTGTATCTGTTGTAATAACTGACATATTCGTAGTGTTTCATCTCCTTGACGAAGAAACCGGCCAGATTGGCGGCAAGCTGGTCGTCCCCGCCGGGATTGTTTCGCAGATCGATAATCAAGCCTTTCGCGTGCTTGTCCTGGAACATTTCCAATAGGCTCGCCAGGCTTTTTTCAGGTGAGACGACATTTGAATTGGGGAGAAAATGCTTGATTTTCACATATCCATAGCCGCTGCCGAGAATTTCCCCTTCAATGGGGGAAGCATCCAGATCGGCTTGGGTGAGTTTGATTTTCGTCTTCTTCAACGTCTCGAATTGATCATCATAAGCCGTCAGCTTCGTTCGGGTAATTTCAGACTCTCCCCAATTGCGAAATTCGACTTGTATTTCCTTGCCGATGGGCGCACGTACCATAAATCGTCCCTGATTGAACCTCTTCGCCTCATCCGTAGCCATGTTGTTCTCGCTCCAAGTCGTCTGCTCGAAGGCTTCCTTCCCCGTTTTTCCGTCCCATGCGACGATTTCCGCACCCAGCTTCATTCCGCTCTTGGCCGCCGGGCTATTCTTCAAAACCAGACTAACAAGAACTTTGCCGTTATCCAATTGAACGGTGCTTAATCCGAAGCCGCCGCCAACTTCCTTTTTAAATACCCTGTTCCCATCGTACACATGATCGTTAACGATTTTGATATGTCCGTCCCGCAGGGAGAACAGATATTCTCTTAACGTTTTATAATACAAATCGAAGTTTTTGCCTTGCTCGGCCTGTTTGAATATAGGTTCGTACTTGCTTCGACGCTCGTTCCAGTCGATTTGCTTCCATTCCCCGAACGGATACTCCCGCGATAATCTCTCGTTCATTGCCACGAAAGCTTTGGAGTAGCTCATTTCGCTAAAATCGCTTACCGGGTTGTACCGCAAATTTCCCGCATACGCCAACGCAAACACGATGGGAACAACTCCGCATACGCAGATTACGCTTCTAACGATCCTGATTACTTTCTTCTTCGGAGCCGTCCATACTCTAGGCTTAAACAATCTCTTAATCGTGCATAAAAACACGAGCAGCGTCAGCGAATCGATGATCAGAGCCGGAAGGGTCGTGTCCCCGGACAGGAGACTTGCAATGGCTGCAAGCATACCCACACTGGGTAAAAAATCAAACCCTCTATAATATTTCTTAATAGGTACTGCGTAAACCGTCAATACGAATAAACTGATGATGCACATAACCAACTCATAAACCGTCAGCCATTTTACCGAATCGATCATGCCGATAACGCTCATTTTTCGTCTCCTCCAATTCCTTTTCTCCTGTAATTGTTGCGATACATTTAGAAGAGTATGGGAGAAATATGAACGGAGCGTGAACTGGTTTATGCTTTGACAGGCGGAATGGCGGGCAGATGAACGACGACTTTCGTACCTTGTCCGACTTTGCTTTCTATACGAACATCGCCCTGGTGAAGAGCGACAATTTTTTTGACGATAGCGAGTCCAAGGCCATTGCCGCCGCTGCGATTCCGGGACCGGTCCGTCTTGTAAAAACGCTCGAAAACGCGGCCCAGTTGTTCTGGTTCAATACCGATCCCGGAATCGCATATCGTCACGGTATATCCATCCATGCGAGTCCTTATTTGAATATGGATGAGTCCGCCTTCTGGCGTAAACTTGATGCTGTTGCCAAGCAGGTTCATCCATACTTGATTGATCTGATCCATATCAGCCGTTATTTCGGCAGCCTGAGGCAGATCCAGATCAATATCCATGTTTTTTTCTGACCATAGAGGTTCGCAGTTTACGACAACCTGCCTGATTTGTTCGTCAAGATGAAACGTGGCGTACTCCAGAGGATGGTGATTGGAATCGAGAGACGCGAGCTTGAGTAAATTATCGCTGAGCCTGGATAATCGGCCGCTTTCCGCCAAGATGATATCCAGGTACTGAGCGCGCTCGTCTTCGCTAATCGAATTCATGTCCTTCAGCGCTTTCGCAAAACCGGAAATGGACGTTAAAGGGGACTGAATCTCGTGCGACACATTCGAGACAAAGTCCTGACGCATCTGCTCCAATTGTTTAAGCCCAACTGCCATCTCGTTAAAGCTCTGAGCCAAAGTTCCCAGCTCGTCCTTGCGCTTCACTCCCAGTTCCACGTCGAAATCGCCCCTCGCAAGTCGTCTAGTCGCGGCAGTAAGCGTCTTGATCGGTTTTACAACATAGATGGCGGCTATGAGAATGCAGGCGCTTCCCGTAACCAGAACTAATAAAAGGATGGTAAGCATCAAATGAATGATGGTCGATTCGTTTCTGGATGAGGGCCGCAAAAATAAAGCTTGACGCTCGCCGCCGATTTGGAAAGGCAGCCCGATGAACGTCTCCTTATCATTGGAGGTTGACCGGTATATCGTCCCCTCCCTTACTTTACGAATAGATTCCTGCGAAATTGCAAGATCATCCGTTCCGGTGCTGAACTTGAATGATTTCATGGCTTCAGAGCCGCCGTATAGTTGAACGGAGTAGGAGGTCAGCTTCACCATGCTTTGCATGAACCGATCCAAATTTGCCGGCTCCGTCTGTTCGTAGACGCGAATGATCTCCTCGCCCGCGGCTATCAAATCATTTTGCCCGATTCGGTCTATTTTTTCCTCGAATAGGGCGAGCCCCGCCAGAACGGAGACAATCAGGCCTATTCCCATGGCAGCCAAAAACGTTAGCACGACGCGAACGTATAAAGACCTTGTCATTTCTTCACCTCTAGCCGGTATCCGAGACTGCGGACCGTCTCGATTCGGAAATGCCCGGCATCCTCGGCGAAACGCTCCCTAATCCGCTTGATATGGACATCGACGGTTCGGTCGTCGCCTTCGTAATCCATCCCCCATATTTGCATGATCAGCTGTTCTCTGGTTAATATTTGTCCAGGGTGACAGGCCAGTTTGAATAGAAGCTCAAACTCCTTTAACGGTAATAGAAGCTCTTCGCCTTCGCGGATCACTTTGTGGGCCCTCCGGTCCAACACGATTCCACCTAATTGAACGATCTGGGAGGAAACGATTCGATAACGCTTCAGCAGCGCTTTCACTCTCATCACAAGCTCCAAGGGATCGAAAGGCTTGGTCACATAATCATCCGTGCCGAGCTGAAAGCCTTTCACCTTTTGCCCCGATTCTCCTTTGGCTGTTACCATAAGCAGCGGAATTTCCGGATATAGGCGACGGATCTCCCTGCACAACTCCCATCCGTCCATATGCGGCATCATAATATCGAGAATAACGATATCGACAGTCGAATTCTCCATGATGGAGAGCGCCTCGATACCGTCTGCCGCTTCGACAGTATCGAACCCTTCGTTCCGCAAATACAAGGTTATGAGCTTGCGAATATGGGCATCGTCGTCTGCGACAAGAATTTTGGTCATTCTTCTGTTGGCCCCCCTTAGAAAATTCACCTAAACTTATTAGCCCGAAGGATTTATCTCTGAGCCTTGGCATCATCATCAGCCGCAAGCTCATCTCGAAACAATTCCATAGGTGACACTTGTAATTTTTCGCCGTCACTTATGGTATGGTTCACCGTATTATCTACAGAGCGAATTTTGGTGCAGATGATTCCGCAGTATGACTTCATTACTGGAATGGCTCTTTTCTATATTTATTTTACCAACAGTGCTGCGTGCTGTCTCATCTGTTGTTTTGAACAAGCATACTGTTAAAGAGCCAGCGAAAGTTCCATCTGAAATACTGGGGCAGATGCCAATCCTCATAGCCTTTTAATACTCCTTGTTCCAACCAGTAAGACTCTGATTCCCCGCTTGTTACAGCTCTAGAAACATAAGCGATCGTTTTCTCCAAAAAGCGTATAACATCCGTGATTCGATCTGAATTAGACACATCTCCGTGTCCCGGGATGACAGTATCGACCTTGAAGTCTTTTTGAATGCGTTTAAGAATGCGTATCCAAGCGTATGGATTACCGTATGGCATGACCGGAATGGTCTTCGTCGTTATTAAATCGCCTGCGATTAAAGTTTGCTCTTCTGGAACGTACACAACAGCATCACTTAAAGAATGACCGCCTCCGTAAGATAAAACTTCGATAGTTCGCTTTGTTCCTTGAATAACGAGTTTATCTTCAAAAGTTATCGTGGGTATCACCCTGCAAAGGGAAGGGATGGCATCATACAGGGCTCGCTGTACGGAAAGATCATAGTCGATTTCGGTTAGCATGTGGGGATCTTTTTGCTGTGAACGTACATGATTTAGGCTAGATATTAACTTTTGAATGTTTTGTTGTATGAGATCAATATTCACTTCGCCCATATCAGATAGCAAATCTCTTGTCCAAACGGTAGATATAAATTCGCTTTTCATAAATTCCTGATTGCCGTTGACATGATCTCCATGAAAATGTGTATTCACTACATATTTAACCGGTTTATTGGTTAATTGTTCAGCAGTATGACGTAACAAAGCACCCGAATGCGGTAGGTTGGTTGTGTCCACTACAACGGTTAAATCCCCAAGATCAATAATTGCTGCATTCCCCAGAGAACCGCTGCCTGGAACCGAAATAGCTCCCCAGATACCTTCCGATGCTTGTTGAATCGTGAAATATTCGTTGTTCATTGTTATCCCCCTTTAGTGTTCGTTGTTTCCTGTATTGCCATTAGTAACTTCAACTTACAAGTTAGAGTCAACTAGAAGTCAAGAGGTTTTTTAGGGCGAAGTTAGGGGCGATTGTAAATATTGACTTAGAGTTAACTGCAAGCTGTATAATAGTTTTCAATATCAGCATAAAAAAGGGGGCAGAAATCGGATGCTTACGATAAGTCAAGTGTCAGAAAAAACGGGATTAACTCCTTATACGATTCGTTATTATGAAAAAATTGGGGTGCTACATGAACCCAAGCGTAGAAATGGAGGGGCACGTGTCTACAAAGAAAGCGAGGTTTCCTACATTCAATGTCTAAATAAGCTTAAAAAATTGGGCTTATCGCTTGAGGAGATTACGGAATTTACTCGTGAGGGCTGTGTAATGGATAAAATTCAACAAGGGGAGAATCTTTCTAATTATACTCCTACATTAACAAAACGGATTGAAATCCTTGAGAAGCATCTGATGGGACTGGAAGCCAAGCGGCAAGAAATTGATTACATTATTTCTCTCGCCGAAGAGAAACTTGCCCTATACCAAGAACTTACGAAAGAAGACATAGTAAATACTAGATAATAGCGGCGTGATCCTACACGAACACTGTGGGGTGCCTGATGTGGAAAATCAGACACCCTATGTCAGTTTTGCGCATGGGACTGGGCTAGACAGATTCAAACCTATAAAGGAATTCCAGAATCGAATCGGGTTGACTCGATGCGATTCGAGTCGCCTCGCACTTATCCTTTCAGCGGCCTCACACTTCTGTCGCGATCGTCAATTTCTCCATAATACGATGTGTCATCGTTTTATATAAAATGAACTAAAGTTTCGAAGAAGCTACTTCTGCTCTTAATTTTGCAAGGTTCTCCCTATGAAATCCCTTCACAATTAACCAGACTGCCAAGCTCATCTCGTAAACACCCACAGGCAGCGCCATCAATCCTTTTACCGCCGAATAGGGTCCGATGATCCCAAACATTTGCAGCAAACCAGCTATAAAAACCATAACCGCCGTAATCATTCCGAATATCGCCAACGGTTTAGGCACGTATCCTGTTCGATAAAGCAAATAACTATATAGACTCGTATTTATGCCTAACATGAAATTTGGACCCAACATAGCCGCCCAGCGGTAAATCGCCTGCAGCAGCAGCCCTATAGGCGCAAAACCGGTTTTACTTGCTAAGTCAGCTGTATCATAATACGAACTAATTTGTAACAAACCCAATATACTTACGAGACCCATCGCAATAAAAACAGCTTCCATAAATCGAAAACACAGATACCCTAATGCAAGATGCTCATTCCAATGCCGAACGTAGGGAAACAGCATGACTGCTGTACCAACAGCCGTCACAACAAGCAAGAGGTCATTTAATACACCGATTAAGACCTTCGTTTCCGATCCATTTGCCACGGCCATCTGCCATTGTTCTGACAAAACCGGCCCATACAAAACAACCGCTATGATTGACGTCACTGCAGCAAGGATATAAAAAATCCCCAGTATCCTTGCATTCCTTCGGTCTCGCTTCATTTTTCTCCTCCTAAGACAATAAATTTATTTGCTGATGGACGTATGGTATACTCAGAATAAAATGACCTGCAATCACTTGATATCAGGAGGTATCATGGACCATAACAAAGTCATCGAGCGTGCTTTGATCCATATCGAGGACCATTTGCAACAGTCCTTAACCGTAGAATCCGTTGCCAATACCTTCAACATGTCTAAATACTATTTTCATCGACTGTTTTCTGCTATGATGGGCTGTTCGTTAAACCAATACATCCTATCCAGAAGATTGAATGCATCTTTAACCTTTATTCAAAACCAAAACAGTTCTCTAACCGATATTGCTTATCAGCTGGGCTTCGGTACGCAAGCCTCCTTCACTCGTGCTTTCAAACGACAATACGGTGTAGCTCCAAGTTCTTTAAAAACAGGAATTACAACCATCTCTCCGGTTCCCATACCTACTGTAGTGAAAAGACCCATAAAAAACATCAACGGCGATATCGTCACAGCTTTCACCCTGACCGAATTCAAGGAGACCCGTATCAGCGGGATCGCCTTTGAAGTGGATTTAGCCCATGATGATTACAAGGAGAAGATTCGCGCACATTCAGAAAAGCTGTTGAGTCACATTGATGAAACCATAAATGATCCCTGTTATGTCATTTATTCAAACTGTCAACCCGATTCAACTCGGTTTAAGGTTCTGTTCGGGATCCCAAGCAGCATTGAAATTGATAAGCCTTATTATTTCACGGTTGATGTGCCGCAGATTTTTTGTGCAATGTTCAACTATTGCGGTGAACTACTTGACATTGGGGATGTACTGAAAAGCGACTATGCCAGATTTTTAAAGATCTCCAGGCAGGAAACGGCAGAAACCGATATTGAGCTCATTCAAGCTTTCGATGATGTCCACCATCTTGATTCGACCTACCATATCTATGCACCTATCAAAAAACTCCCTGCCGATTCTGATTTGTAATACGCGCCCGCCTGTCATTTTGTCTGCTCCTTTCTTTTCTCGATGTTGATCATTCTTTTTCTGCAAAAAGAATAACATAACTGGTTTCGCTCGACTTTCCATATCTTGCTGTAATTAAGAACGAAAAAATGCACCTCTCTCGAGATGCATCCTGGTCATTTTTAGGGCCATCCTTTGCGAGACAGCCCTTCCTTTGATCTCACTCTATCCACCTACCGGGTAACGCCACGATAGTAAATCTTCCTTTTGGCGCCGTTCGGGCATAACCCCAGCGCCGCCTTAGTTGCCTTGTTCATTTGCCATCACCCTCTTCTCTATTCCATCAAGCAATAAATCGATGCCGGAATAAAACAGCTCATCCGATCCAATCAGCTTAAACAAATCCGCTTCGTGCATACGTTGCAGCAGTTCAAATTGAGACAGATCCAAACTGCTTTCCTCGCTATTCTCCTCGATTAACGTCACTGCTAACATGCGTTGCTCATACTCATCAATCACGTAATTAATTACAAAGTTAAACAAGTGGGAGGTGTAGGAAAATTTTTGTTCATCTGTCAAAGGAGCCGGTTCTATCATCTTCAATAGAGACTCGAACAATTGCAGATAATCTGCCTCAGGCCTTGTCTTCATCAGAATTTGAGCAGAGCATGGGAATTGCTGGAGCTTGCTCCGAATAACAGTAGCGCTTAATTGCAACCTTTCCCTCCAGTTTCCGTTCTTTGGAAGATCATTTATGATCTCCCTGGAAACCAAATTGGCCAACGTCTGAAACAGCGATTGTTTGTTCTTAAAATACCAATAGATCGTCGGAGCCTGAACATTTAACTCCTTGGCAAGGTTTCTCATTGTGAAATTCCCAATTCCTTGATTTTCGAGAAGCTTCCATGAGGCAGTAGTAATTTTCTCTTCACTTATGTGAGGTCTGCGATTGGGTGTATTCATCTTTCCATCTCCAATTCCAAATTACTTACACGATCTATTATATCCTATTTGGTTTGGAGCTTGGTTAGGAATAAGCTCAGTATCAAAGCAACTACAGACAACCCTAATGGAATAGAGAAAGTATGCCCAAATGCGCGACTCATAGCTTCATAATCCGGAGGCACAGAAATGCCCCTCGTCTGATTGGACAAATAGGCTGTCAGAATGGTAATCGAGAACGAAGTGAAAATTTGCTGTGCCGACGTGGTAATAGGGGTAATTCTGCTAACGAATTCTCTTGGAGCGGCTTGTCGCGCTTATCTGGCGGTGCGACAAGGAAACTCATCGCGATTCCAATCGGTCCGACCATTCCATTTATAAAACTGATCCCTCAGCTCTCGGCCATACTCATCACCTTTCTTTTTCCGGCCTTGGGCCCGCCCGAAATCCTGCCTGATGGCGCACAAAATGAATTGAATGAATAGATATCTTTGACTTAAGTCACGCTTTCTTCAATGAAAATAGAATATAGATCGTATCAATTTCATGGGATTCTTCCAAAACCCACGAGGTTTGGGTTAAAATTCGCTGCAATCCTTCCAGCCCAAGATATCGGATTTGTACGCCAATAAACTCTGTAAATCCCAGGTATCCCGGATTTACATGCGCCCGGTCGAAAATCAATGAACCCGTGACCCGGGCATCCGCCGGGGAGCCCGCAAAGAAATGGTTTAAATTCTCGATGATATCTGAATCCGAACCGTACTCAAAAAGACCGCCCTCCGATGAACAGAGCTGAATCCAGCCGGAACGTTCCAAACTCATTTTTCGTAATGCCTCCGGCCCGCTCCAGTCATAATGAATGATATTGAGGGTAATGTCCAGGCCATGGAAGCGTTCCCCCGGCTGCTTCAAAACATCGATGCACCGTTTTGCGAAATTGGGTCCGTAGTTATCGATATCTAAAATGTTGATCTCAATCTTCCGTCCCTTGAGTAATTCCGGGTCCGATTCCTGAATTAGAATCAGGGTGTTGATACTGTCGGTTGCGGCCCCCCCAGCGATATTGAAGAAACAAAGATTCCGTTCAGGGAATTGCTTGAGCTGGGGCAGCAAAATTCCCGACTGGCGCCGGCAAAGATCCCTTAGCCTGATCCGAAGTCCCATGAAAGAGGTTTGCTTCACCGCCCACTTGTCCCGGAAACCTAATTTTATCCCCCGGCTTAAGTCGGGGCCAAGTTTGTACAGCAAGGTACGCATGCCGCTAAGATAGGAATTGTCAACATTCGACATTTTCACAAAGATGTTCCGGATAAAGCCAGGCATCTTCTTTAATGATTCAATGCTCCGGGCTGACTTGAGACAGCTCAAATGATACGCCTGTTCATCAATACTTGCGTTGAAAAGGGGATGAGTAATATCCAGGATCGGTAATTGAACTTCATTCTCGAAAACCGCATAGGGAATTGGCTGATTTTGATTTGCATTCATGGTTCTCAACTCCACCTCACTTGAACGATTATTTTTGATGTAACTTAAACCCAATTCCGGATAATCCCTTAACCGATACTTCCCCCGTTCCGCCAGATAAGATCACTATACCTGCAAGGACAGATACGTTTACGTTCGTTTCTTCCGGCACATGGATTTCAGTCAACAATTTTACGCCAATATTTTAAGACGAATACCGTTCGCAGGAATTTTTATGTCAATCTCTCTATTGGTAATCCGACCTACTGGATATTCAGCTAAAGATTCTGGCACTTTAAGCAACATAGCACCGCCCCCCTTATCTGGTACCCTTTATCCGTAGTATAAAGGGTATTGGCAGATTCATTTATCAGTCTGATGATGGATTTATTCCTCCATCCCGAGACCGAGAAATGATTACTAACTGCTAGTCGTACACTCGGAGAGGGGGAAGTTTCCGCGCCTGACATGCGGTTGTTACTAGACCCGGACCCGACCCTCCCTGAGCACTAGGGAATCTCTAAACACACAGTAGAAATTGATGGAAACGCAGAAACAACAAAAATCGGGGGATTTCTCCCCCGACGAAGCTGTCTGTAACGGCCATTTTAAGCCAAAAATTTGCTCTACTTATGATACGGTTCCCCGTAACATATATAGAGCGAATTAAAAAGGCGCCCGAATGGCTTATGATAGGGTTCACCTTAACGGATCTATCGGCGAAAAATGCGGAAGGAACTTGTCGCGGCACAGGATTGCCGACAGTTTTTGCTCATTAAAAATTAAACAAAGCTCAATTCAAGGCAATGATCGAACTTTCATAAATATACACAGAAGGCCACCGAAGTAATCGGCGGCCTTATTCTCGGTGATTTAACTATCGTCTCCGTTAGCTTAATGACTTAAGATTTTGTTTCATAAGAGAGGAGATTTTTTGCTCGTCTGTATTTTTGATTTTCTCTAGCTGTTGAATAATCAATTCCTGTCGTTGTATTGGATGATTTTGGCTTAACTTTGCTTTCCCTTCTATTCTGTTTATTTTCATTTTAAAGCCTTGAACTCCTTTGTTCAAATCACTTAGAAAGTCAGGGTCTACATCCCCCAACCTGTAGGAACTATTAGGGGTTTCGTACTTTAATACCATATCATTAAAGGAATCCATTAACTCATTTTCCTCATCTATAAGTTCGACTTCCCCGTATACGTGAACGGTCACATAGTTCCATGTTGGAGCTGCCTTATTCGTCTCATACCAAGAAGGAGAGATATAACAATGAGGACCATGAAAAACTGCTAACACAATTTGATTCTTAATATCCTTCCATTGAGGATTGGGACGAGCAAAATGCCCGAATAGGTACATATGATTTTTATCGAGAATTAATGGCAAATGGGTAGCATATGGTGTCCCATCATGTTGAGAAAACAAAGTAGCAAAACTATTTTCTCTCATAATCTTGTAGGCTATTGATGTATCCGTAATTTTAAAATGCGTAGGTATATACATATGGTCTTCTCCTCTCAAAAATTTTATCTTTTAACAAAAAATAAGCAAAAGAGCGGACTGGTAGAAGAACCAATTTTAACAATTTTTATTGTACCATTCTATCATGTCTTTTGTATAAATTGTTAAAATATCCTGCCCTCTAGCTTAATAAAATGAACAAGCGCTCTTTCAATAATAGCCGCCTTGTTAGCCTGGGTTAAGCAGCGAAACTTGTACCTAAGTGTGCTGCCACGCGGCGGCATTGCTGGCCACTAAAGTAACTTGCATTTTGCTGCCCTAAAGCCCCTCAACGTGAAGCTTACCGAACTACTCAGCTACCCCTCTGAAAATTCCTGCGCGAAGGGTAAATATCAGTTCAAATACTCTGCCGAAATCGTTTCACACCCGTTGAATAACGCAAATTTTTGGAAGCAACTGTTCAAGGCTGTTCGCAATTGCGTGGTTTGCTTCACACCGTTCTCGTACCAGATGTTTTTAACAACGAGAGTTTCCGTTTTTCGCTCTACGATGATCTCAGCTCGTCCAATAAAGCTCTCTCCATATAATAGAGGTAGCACATAATAGCCGAATTTTCGTTTGATTGCAGGCGTGTAAATCTCCCAGGTGTAATCGAAGCCAAACAATTCGTTGATAAGTTTTCTGTCCCATATCAAATTGTCCAGCGGGGCAATCAGCTCGCAGCGAAATTTCGGCTCCGGATTTTGCAGGACGGCTTCAATAAGCGGCAAGTCCTCCGCCCGGCAGTACAGCGTATCCTTCATTTGTTCCACGGCAACAGCAACTATACGAGCTTCATGTAATAGCTGGCGAAAAACCTCGTTGCGCTGTGCTGCTTTTAACCCCCATATATTCAGCCATGCATCTGACGCACGATTCCATAAGAGGCCAACAGAGCCGATTCGACGCAGTACCCGCCACTTATGATGTTCAAGCTCATCCTCCAGCGGCTCTGATGCATTCAGCAGATTTGGTTGTATGTACTTCTTGGCTATATCGTAGTATTTACGCGTTCCTTTTTTATGATGGATAATCAACTCACCCGTCGAATACATCTGTTCCAGCACCGACCTGGATGAATTGTTTCCACCGCTCCAGTGGATGGCCGATCGCCATGAGAAATCTCCATCCAATTTTAAATCATCCGAACTTAGGGCACCGTGATTTTGGATATGAGTCCGTACTTGCGCTGTCAACGCTTCCATTTCGGGATAGCGTTCGGCATGTTGCCTAGCGGCTTGCCTGTATCGCTCAAAATACGGCCAGTCCTCGACAGAGATAATAGCCAGGTTCTTGTCAGGATAATCGACAAGGCTTCTATCCTCATACAGCAACTCGGCGAGCATTCCCTTGGTAAATCCCTTGATTCGCGACTGTAGCACCAATTCGGCGTTTTTCCCGCAAACATCGATGGGGTCGTATTGAATACAGCTGACCTGCCGAACGAAGTCCAGTACGCCCTGCTTCTCACTAAATTTGTATTCGCCCAAGAGTCCATGCTTCAACAACAGAAATTGCCGTGCCTGGCGGTTTGTTAATTGGATCATGTTCGCACCTACCTTAGTACAGAATAAAAACGAAGGCGTAACGGTGAATTGGTTCACGTACGCTGAGGGTGATTCTTGTAATTTCTATTGGCTAGCCAAGTCTAATGCAATCCCGAACTCAACTCAAACCAACCAATCGGCCGCTAAAATCTCTAACCTTAAGGAGATACTACCAAGGAAGGGACTTATTCATTATTGCATTTCTTTTGTTGGACCCATCACAGGCGGTACTGGTAAGCCTGCTTGACGTAATAGCACCACCATTTGGCCGCAGTGATGTGTTTGGTGGTCAATTAAGAAACGTAATACTGCGCCTTTTGTTGTAAGACTCGCAATGCCTGTTTCCGTTAGCAAGTCCTCATCGGTTAGCTTGGCTGCCTCTTTCTTGACCGCCTCTGCTTCTTTTTCGTAAGCTGCTACAATTTCTCCTGCTGTCGCTGGAACAGGTTCATCTTGACCAATCATAGGTACAGTTAAACCCGCCAAATGACTAAAATAACCTGTTGTTTCCGTTAAATTCCAGCCTAACCAACCTAGTGTACTATGCCCCTCCAAGATACTTTGTCCTAATTTGTCATCTGTTACGGCTTGTAATACTTGCAATGTCCTTTTCGTAGCCACTGCCCATTCCTTTAAAAAATCATCCACCTGTCGATACAGAAACAATATGATTAGGATAGGGATATTCCCCAGCTCACCTTAACCCGTTTTACGTTATTCGTATATATAATAATTAGCCGTCAAATCTACTGATTCTATTTATCGTTGCTGATGAGTGGAGAGTAACCCCTCTGAGAGTTTGGGGGCTGTTACGGCACTTCACGTCTCTTTTCACTACCACGGATTAATAAATTTTTCGCGTTACTTATGATACGGATCACCCCGATTCATCTTCACCGCTCGAAAATCTGCCCAACCAGCACCAAGCGCATTAATTGGTATGATTAGGGTCCATACGCGAAGCTAAAGTATTGCTGAACCCGTCGTAGAACCCCTTTTTGCAATTTGGTATCCCATGACAAACTAGCTGTTCTCAATCCAAAATCTCTTAACGACATTTCCGTTCTCTTCAATATAATCTTGATCCGGAATCCCGCCATGATGAATAATTGTTTTTGCGGAAGCGATATTGTCTTCATCGCACACTACAAGCACCTTTTGAATGCCAAGCTCCGCGGCTTTTTCGAGCGCCAGTGTTAACATTTGAATCGCATATCCCTTTCTTCTTTCGGACGGAGATCCGGGCCGAAGCATTCCTAACCTCCAAAACCGCTTCGTCCTGCACCTCATAGCTTACCCGCAGCAAAGTCCTGCGCAGACCGTGGTCCGACTCCAAAATCGGATTCAGCCGGCATGCCGGCCCCTTGATCCCAACCTCACCGCTGCCATCCAGGGATAAAAAGCACTCCTTGCCTTTGCCTCCAAAAAAGTGGATTAACGGGGAAGCCAGCCGCGCGGCCCAATCCTTTTCCAGATGCCCCGCTCCGGGTTCATTCAGGTACAGCAGTTTATGATCCGGTTCATATCCGGCATCCGCCAGTTTCTCCGCGACTTCGCGCACATGCTTTTCCATCACCAAAATCCCTTCAGAGCTGCCCAAATCGATCCAGATGCGGGAAACCGGCTTCAAGCCAGTAAACGTATGGAACTGCGGCTATTCGTTCAATGTTACTGGGTCCACGCATTAAAAATACGGGGAAATGATGCCCATCATGCATGTAAAGCACGGGGGTACCACTTGCCAAGATTCTGATGATACCCGGGGGGCAGGTAGACGAATAGATCCCGTTCATTATCCAGATAGGCGGAATAGAATTTTTCGATGGTTAAAATGCTCGACCGGTTGTTCATGAACACACCCCGTTTTCAAGCGGGCAATAATGTCAACCCCTTGATGAATCACTTCGGATCTCAACACGCGGAATTCAAGTTTCGCATGATTGCTCGCAATGATTAGCTTCTATTAACGGTAGGTTCCATTTTTATTTGCCATCACCAACAGGACCTTTTCGGGGTTGGTACAGGTACAGAGAAAATATGTTGCATTCAGTCAATTCTTTTGATGAAAAGAGTTATTCGGTTAATAAATTCTTATACATCCATGTTGAATGAAATTATAAACGGGATTGCAAAAACATGAATACCTGTTGTAGAATGTCATCGTACATATTTTTGCCCTAGGGAAAAAATTTTACACAAGGTAAAATCACAAAGAAAGGAACATCATATGAACCCTTTTCGCATGTCCCGCGCTTCAGCCGAGACAGCGGCTCACGTTTCTGTAGCTCCACCCAGGTTACGGCGTTTCCTTGTTTCGATCGCCGGACTATCGCTGACGCTGCTTGCTGCGATCGTATTCGCCAGTTCCGTTGGTCCGGTACATATTCCTTTTGAACGGACGATCGCTATCATCCTCGGTAAGCTCCATATCTATGTGGGCAGCGATTTTAGCGAGCGAGAACTGCTGATCGTCTCCCAGATCAGGCTGCCGCGTGTTTTATGCGGAGCCTTGATTGGTGCCGCATTGGGGATATCGGGAGCGGCCATGCAAGGCGTGTTTCGGAATCCGCTTGTTGAACCCGGCTACATCGGCGTATCCAGCGGAGCCGCACTCGGCGCCGTGTGCGCCCTGTTCTTCGGCTGGACGCAAATCGGCAGATGGGCTCTGCCCGCTTCCGCTTTTACCGGGGCCGTCATTGCTGTTGCCGTCATTCTGGCGGTATGGCGCGGCAGCCGGAGCCGTTCGATAGCAACCTTGCTCCTGCTCGGAATCGGCATCAACGCGCTTTTGTCCGCATTGATCAACATTATGGTCGCCAGCTCCAATAACGACCAGGAGCTGCGAAGCATCATCTTCTGGCTGCAGGGCGGCCTGGAAGCGCGAACCTGGGAACATGTTCAGCTCGTCGCCGTCCCAATTCTGGCTGGATGTCTGATCATGATATCCTTCGGCCGCCACCTGAATATAATGCTGCTTGGCGACGATCAGGCTGCTGCCTCCGGCGTAAACGTCCGCAGTACACGTTATATCCTGCTTGCGCTTGCTTCCCTGATGACGGGTTCTGCAGTTGCCATCAGCGGAATCATCGGCTTTGTGGGACTGGTTGTCCCCCATATCATCCGGCTTGCGACCGGTCCGGATCACCGTTTCCTGCTGCCTGCAAGCGCTTTGGGAGGAGCTATCTTCCTCGTTCTCGCGGATGTCGTCTCACGCATGGTTCTGCAGCCGGTCACATTGCAAGTAGGGGTTGTGTGTGCATGCATTGGTGCGCCGCTGTTCATCGCGTTGATATTACGATCACGTCAAGGAGGTAAAGCTCAGTGAACATGCTCGAAGGCGAAAACATATCCGTCCGGATCAATCGGCTCCCCATTTTGCGGGATATTAGCTTCCAAGTTGGTGCGGGCGAATTTATCGGTCTAATCGGACCGAACGGCAGCGGCAAATCAACGCTGCTGCGTATATTGGCCGGGTTATCGCAGCCTGCATCCGGAAGATTGCGAATTGCCGGCAAACCGCTGAAAGATTACAAAAGCAAGGAGCTCGCCCGCATGATCGGATATGTTCCTCAAGACACATCCATCGAATTCGATTTTCAAGTACGGGATATAGTCATGATGGGCAGGCATCCCCATTTATCCCGGTTCAGATCCGAGAGCCACCATGACAGGATCATGGCGCAGACAGCCATGGAGCAAACGGCGACCCTGCATTTAGCGGACCGGACAGCGTCCTGCCTGTCAGGCGGCCAGATGCAGATGGTATTCATCGCCAAAGCACTTGCGCAGGAGCCCGAACTGCTTTTGCTTGATGAACCGATTTCCGCCTTGGACATACGTTACCAGCTGCATGTGCTTGAATTGATGCGGAACCTGAGCGAAAAAGGCCTGACTGTTATTGCTGCTTTGCATGACCTTAATCTGGCCGCGCGTTTCTGCGATCGGCTTGCACTGCTCAACAGAGGCGAAATGGTCAACATCGGCGAACCTGAAGAGGTGCTGACCGCCGATTCTATTTTTAAAACTTACGGAGTCTATGCAAGAGTGACTGCCGATCCATGGCTCGGCTGCCCTTCTGTCACGGCACTGGGCGGATCGACCCATTCGTCACGTTTGAACAAACCTGACTTCGCCATCACATAACACGGATTTATACGAACAGGAGAGATAATCAATGCACCTATCATCCAGAACACCGAAAAAACAATATAAAATGTGCGCAATGCTGTTAGCAGCTGCTGTATGGATAGCCGGATGCGGAAACGAAAAACAAACCGCAGCGGATTCCGGCTCGGAAAATTCCGTACCCGCGTCCAGTCAAAATAACGCCGCCTCGTATCCTAAAACGATTTCCGTTGCCGGTAAAGATGTTACGATCCCCAAAAAACCCGAAAAAATTGCAGCCATTTCGCTGGATAGCGCCGATGCCGCTTTGGAACTGGTTGACCCGGAACGAATGGCGCTGGTTTCAACAAGCATTACCAACAGTTCGCTTGCTTACCGTACTGCCGAAGGAGAGAAGGTGAAAAATAAAATTGCCGGAGCCACCTCTCTCGATCCAGAACAAGTGCTCTCAAGCAATGCCGATTTGCTGATTATGACCAAGCTTCACGATAAAGAGAAGGAAGCTAATGCGATTTTGGAACAATCCGGTATTCCCATCATTACGCTTGAGTCATGGAGTACACTGGAATCCGTCATGAACAATATTATGGTTATCGGCCAAGCCGTTGGTGAGGAAGCCAAAGCCGAATCGATCGTCGCAGATATGCAAACTAAGCTTGAAAAAACAACCAAAGCCATTGAAGGTGCGAGCCGCCCTTCCGTACTGGTTGTATCGCCTCTTGGTCCGGGAACTGGTCCTTATTTAATAGGTTCTTCCAATATCTCCTATGATTTGGTGCGCCTTGCAGGCGCTGAACATGCAGCCGAAAACCTCGGTTTAAAACGCACGACCAAGGCAAGCATCGAGCAGATAATTAAAGCGGACCCGGAATACATTTTGCTCGTCGAATGGCAGGCAGGAAAAACGGATGATATGAATGAAATAATGCAGACTCCCGGCTGGTCCACATTAAAAGCCGTGAAAAACAATCATGTCTTGAGCATGCCAGCCAAAAAACTGCTGAATCCTAATCGTTATAATGTTGACACACTGGAGGAAATCGCCAAATGGCTTCACCCTGACAAGTTTTGATCAGAGATAACCAGATGTAGGCTTCAAAGGAGTTGTCATTTTGAAAATAGCTTTGTTGATGTTAACCTATGCCTCTTTGCATTCGATTGATGAATTGCCGCCTTTTTATACACATCTGTTTCATGGCCTGAACCCATCGCCCGAATATATGGAGCATGCGGCGGCACGCTTCCGCGCAATCGGCACCGCCGATCCCCTCGGGGCTGTTACGGCCAGGCAGGCGGCTGCTTTAGAGCAACGTTTAAATACCGATCCAAACGCTGAAATCAAAATATACCTCGCGTCAAAACATACGCCGCCGTTTATCGATGACGCGGTTCGGCAAATGATTGCGGACGGGGTTGACCAGATTTATTCGTTTCCCACCTCTCCGTTGTACTCGCGGACAGGCACCGCAGCATACCATTTCAGTGTCCGTAAAGCACTTGCCGCTGCTGGCGTGGATATACCGGTCATTGAAATCAACCACTGGCATAAGTATCCGGGCGTAACCGAAGCCATCAGCCTGCGGCTTCGTACCGCCTTGGCATGGGTTTCTGCGGCCAATCGCCCCTATACCAAAGTATTGTTTACGGCGCACAGTCAGCCCGGACTGCCAAAGGCCAATATGGAATTTATCCAAACCTTTTCGGAATTGGCCGAATCGGTTGCGGACAAAGCGAACTGTTCCCGTTGGTCGCTTGCTTACCGCAGTGCGGGACCGCCCCCGCAAAAATGGCTGTCCCCGGATGTACTTGACATCATTGAAAAAGTGGCACATGAAGGCTATAAAGCCGTCATTGTATGTGATTTGTTATCCCTCACAGAAAATGTGGAAGCCATTTACGATTGCAAAATCGATTGCCAAGACAAAGCAGCAGCTTGCGGACTTGAATTTGTCGCAACCGAATTTCTGAATGACTCGGCAGACTATATCGACGCGCTTGCTTCACTGATTCGTGATAGGATTCAGCTAAACGGCGCTCAATGAAGAATAAAGGAGCGGATTCCCGCTCCTTTTCCAATTGGGCCTGCCTAGCTGCTGCAAACCCAATCACAAACCCATCAATTGTGCATTATTCCGCTACATGGAGAGATGATTGATTTGCAAAATCATTGCCGCTGCCTCATTAGTGAGACACCGTGCGAAGGGTGAATACCTTTAGGATATCGGCTGCGGTTCTCCCGACTTTTGGACGACTGGTTGGGTCCGGCCCTTGCGTAAGCCGGTGACAAGTCCGCTTAACCCCGCAGTAAGGACAATAAACAAAAGCAGGATTAGAGATGCTGCGCCAGCCCCGCTGCCGCCGAAGAGAATGTCCATGCTTCCTTCCACCGCATAGGAAGCCGGCAGCGCTCCGCCGAGCCGATGGTAAAACGTCGATAAAAGCTCGCGAGGCAGCATCGCGCCGGACGTAACAAGCTGGATCGACAGCAGCAAAATATTCATCAGCATACCACCCATACCGAGCAAAATCAGGCAAAACTGCGAAAGCAGGATGAAAGACAGCACGAACAGGGACTGGAATCCCCACATCAGCAGGAAACCGTGTTTTACCTGCCCCCCAAGGAGCATCAGCAGTGTAGAGCCGATCAAAGAAACGAATACTGCTGCGAACACGTTGATGGTATTCCGGGCCGCAAACAACTTCCAGCGGCCCATCCCCGCCGCAGCCAGCGCCATCGAAGATTGGGCAATGTTCATGCTCATGATCATCGTACCGACATACGAGGCGAGCAGCAGCATCATAGGCGCCATTTGATTATTCATTCCGTGAATTTCATTCACATTCACAAACTCGGAGGTTATCCGTTCAGACAAAGGTTCAGCTGCCGCTGCCGGCAGATTCCCTTGAACAAATGCGGCTTTGAGTCCCCGCGCGACCGCCTCCTTGTTGGCTGTGGCAGTCGTCTTCGCGGCGATCGAATTCATCAGATTGGCCGTCAGCGCCGGATTCGATTCATTGATGCTGTATTGAATGACCGCGGCACGCTGCGGCTCCTTTAAAGAATCGCTGAAATTCCCGGGGATGGTGATGACCATCTGCAGCTTGCGTTCGTTCAGGAGCTGCTCCGCCTCCGCTCCGCTTGCGACAAGCCTTGTGCCGACGGGCAGTTCTTTCGCCAGCTTGTCGGCAATCTCACGCCCCGCCGTTTGATCCGACACGACAATGCCCACTTTTAGCTGCTTTAACCGGTCAGCCTCTGTCGCTCCATCGTAAGCTGTCATCCAAACGATAGCAAAAATAATCTGGAACATGACCGCGGTCACCAATCCGATGATCGTCGTCGGTCGTTTCCAAAAAGCCTTTAATGCGTGTAACATCAATTCCACTCCTTTTTCCGGGCCGCAGCCCGGGCATTTTTAAGATAAAAAATGAAAGCGACCACTCAAACCCGCCTCAGCCAGCAGTTCCGGAATCCGCTATGCCTAGACCGGGAAACGGAATCACAGCCACCGAATCTTGCGATTCCCTCTTCCCAACTCCCTGCTAATCTTTTATAATGAGAATCATTATCAATTATAAAGAGAAACCGCGTCAGTTCTATCCCTCAAATCTGGGATTTGTTGATGCAGCAACACCATACAAAATACGGAAGGCGTCAGGAGGGTAAATATGCCTACTACAATGGAATCCATCAGAATTAGGCTGCTGCAGCTTTCCGAAGGCATAAGTTGCTCCCATGTTTATAGGAAAAAGATGATGGCAATGCTGCGGCAGGCTGTCCCGTTCGATGCTGCATGCTGCACGACCGTTGATCCCGAAACATTGCTGTCCACGGGTTCTGTGGCAGATGAAGAGGTTGAACTCATTCACAATGATTTGTTCGAATATGATTTTATGAGGGAAGATTACATTCCTTATCACCAATTGGTGAAATCAGCGGACCCGACCGCAACATTAAGCCAAGCTACGGGCGGACAATTGGAGAAAAGCGCGCGTTACAGACATGTGCTTGCCCCCGCCGGCTTTCAAGACGAGCTCCGGGCAGCACTGCTCTACAAAGGAGCTTGCTGGGGATATTTAACGTTATTCCGCTGTTCCGGCCGGCCGTTGTTCACCGAGAAGGAGCGAAGCTTCATCGCCTCGCTTGTACCATTCATCGCTATACGTTTGCGCAGGTCCAGCTTCATTATGCCTGCAGAGATGAAGGCGGAACTCGAAGCCGAACCCGGCATCCTGGTGCTGGACAATCAACTTCGAATTATATCAACCAGCGAAGTTGCAGAGCGGTGGTTGTCCCGGCTGCGCGAATGGGAAGCAATCGGGGACGGCATCCTTCCCCGCCCCGTCAGAACAGCTTGCTTCCGGGCATTGTCAGCGACTTCAGTGCCTTCCCCGGCCAAGTCATGCATCCATCTTCCCGGATATCCTTATTTGACGATCCGTGCAAGCAAATTAAACGGACCTGCACACGGACCCCAGCTTGCCGTTTCGTTCGAGCAGGCCGGACCCGCAGACACACTACGACTGATGGCCGAAGCTTGCGAACTGAGCGAACGCGAGAAGCAAATCCTTGACGCGCTCATCAGGGGTATGTCCACTAAAGAGCTTGCACTCGCGCTCCATATTTCCGTCTATACCGCTCAGGACCATATCAAATCCATATTCTCCAAAACTGGGGTGACCAGCCGCGGCGAGCTGATATGGCATTTGTTCTCCCGATTCGGCGTCGGTTCATAACATCTTCTCCCGTTATGATGACCGTTTAAGTATCCGGATTGTGACAAAAAGAATGTGATAAAAAAATCGGCCGTCGCAGGAACTCCTGCACAGCCGATTTTTTATCACATTTTTAAAACCCGAAATGACATGAAATTGGGATGTAAGCCGTTTGACGAACCATCGCCTCTTAATGCAGGTCCAATACTTTGCAGCGCATCGGGTCGGATCGCAAGCTTATTTGGATTATTCCAATATCCATCTAACCGCTTCCAGGATATCATCCGCAATAAAATCCGGTTCCGTCTCCCTCCACTTGTCCCGGTACTGTGTCAAGGCCCCTTCGCCCCATCCCGTTTTGACAAGAATCTTCCGGGCTCCGACCCGATGCGCCGCCAGCATGTCCGTGTCTCCGACATCTCCAATAACGATACATTCGGTTAAATCCAGCCGATGCTCTTCAGCAGCTTTCAGCAGCATGCCTGCTTTGGGTTTGCGGCAGCCGCAATTTTCGCTTAATTCATGCGGACAAATGTATGCTGCATCAAAGCCGTAAGTTTTGAACTGTGTTTCGAATTCCCCAATCGTCGCTTGTCCCTTGGATATTCTGTGTTGGTTCGTAAATGCAAACACTTTAATTCCTTGTTCCTTTAACATCTGAATGGCTTTTTGCGCATTAGGAAACAGCTCGAAATCATTGGGATGGATAAAATGGCCATTGCCGCCAATCGTCCCGTCCCGGTCAATAAATACGGCTTGTACATTTTGCTTCATGCTTGCTGCTTCACATCCTTTGATAAAATCATGCATAATATCCGCCTTTTTTCAAATATTGCCCATGAACGAGATAATGGTGATGATTTCCAATTCAAACTCGATGCAAATAGCCATCTTCAGCGTCTCCTTAGTCCTTTCCTATGCTAAAAGAATGTCCCAGCGCTTCGCATTCCAGATACCATTCGGGAGGTCCGTTATTTTCAAAATCATGGGTATCGACCGTATGTTTGATCTTGTGGAGCGTCTCTCGTATTTTATGATTTTGGGCTCCGCCGATTAACGTCGCATGCTGATTCAACGCAACGAACAGATTATATTTCGCCCAGAACGTATCGGGAATTTTGCCGTTAAAATAACCCAGAATCTGTCCGTACGCAAAATACTTGCTAATGTCGCAGGTGTACTTCGGCAGCTTAAAAAATTCTTCCCAAGGATCTCCCCAGTCGAATCTGCTGAAATCAATGATTCCAGCCAGTTCGCCATGCCTGAAGATCAGATTTGAAGGATGAAAATCATCATGCTGAAAACAAACCGATGAATTGTTCAATAAGCCGAAATGGCTTTCAATAAAGTTCTCAATAAAATCCTGCTTATAAAAAGAAATGCCCAGCTCCTGTACGGTCGTTTTTTTGCGAATGTATTTGTCATATCTTTGTTCTGTCCAGTTGATTGGTGTTTTGGGAACAACTTGGTGAATTTTCTTCAATTCTCTTCCCGCTTCCCAACCTTGTAAAAATTGAGATTCCGGAGGCAAACGCGGCAAAACTTCTTCCCCGCTTGTTCCTTCGATATATGCAGCCAACAAATAGCAAAGTTCCAAATCGTCAAAGCATTCCGCAAAAATCGGCTGCGGGCAGCGAACACCATGCTGGATATGCTGCTTCAGGTATTGAAACTCTTCCACTCGCCGCGCAAAAGAATCCGCTACGTGCACGCGTAGTAAATATAATGGTTGATCCGCTTGATACAAAATAAACTTTCTCGCGTCAGAGTAGCCTTTATCAAGCCATTCGGCATGATCAAAGCCGACCTTTTGCCGTAAGCGGCTTAAAAGCTTCTGGAGTTTGTCATCGGATTCGTTCCATTCATCCGTTTCCATGCTGTCTCCCGCCTCCTTTTATATCTATGGAATACATCTTAAGGATATCGTTTGCCAGCAAACAAAGGAAGGTTATTTTACGCTATAACTCCGTTATTTCTCAAAAAGGCATTCCCCGAGGATCATCAAAAAAAAGAACCCCTACAGGGATCCCTAACACCTCTGAACTTCAATAAGGAAGAACGGATATACATCTGGAGAAAACCATATTCAGCATCTCTTGATTATAAACTTGATGTATCCGATTTTGCTCCAGCACCCAATTCGCGAATCCAAGGGCTCTCGTATAACTATTATAATCCATATGATTGACTCTAAAATGTATTAAATCATGCATGATTTGATTTTCCTCAGCTGATAACTGCAAACCTAACCGCGAAAATTGTCTCTGATGAATCTTGTCGACAGAATAAGCTTGCATAACTTTGTGCTGATTGGATACTTGTCCGTCATGTAAGCGGTAATAATGCAAATTTATGGGGAGGTTAGTCATTTGAATTTGCGAAGCTAATCGGTCCCACAACTCATAGTCTTCGGCATGGGGATAATTCACATCATATCTAATTCCTAGCCGATTAATCATGCGATTTCGCATCATCACTGTTGGGTGACAGATACAGCAATGAAACAATAACCAGGCTTTGATTTCTTCATGATGGACCGGATTAATTTTAGCATTTCTTCCTATGGAGTAGGTAATAGCAGATCCGCATAAGTCAATTGATGGATTATCATCCATATAAGATACTTGTATGCTTAGCCTTTCGGGGACAGAATGATCATCACTGTCCATTCGAGCGATGTAATCTCCGGTTGCCATATCTAGGCCTTCATTAAGTGTGAATACCAATCCCTTGTTTTCTTGATGGAACACTTTTTTGACTCTAGGATCTGTAACTAGTGAAACGAGGTAAGCAGATCCGTCCGTTGAACCATCATCAATAATAATCAGTTCAAAATCTGTGTAAGTCTGATTTAGTATGCTCTGTATTGCTTCCTGAACATATGCGGCATTATTATAAACGGGCATAATAACTGAGACTCTCGGCACAAAATCCCCTCCTAATAAGAAATCAATTTCATAATGGGTTCATTCGAGTGCATTGAAGCTAGATATAGCACAATCCAAATCGTACGGGATCTATACCTAACCTGAATCAGCAACCAGGGGCAATTTGAAATTGATTAATAACTAATCTGATTTACCATATGAGAATAAGACTTGTAGAGATTGGACTTTTTAATGATTCTCCAAAAAAATAAAGCGCCAAGAAGGAAGCCTTGTTGGGGACAACCCGCCTGCGTACTAAGGGGTATTCTCTTCATATAAAACTAGATCGGGGTAGGCCAAAGCTAAAGGCGCTGCGCTTCAAAAAAAATCCGCAGAATTTAATCTGCGGATTCGCAAATGAGGTTACCCAATACTCCCCTCCATCTCGAATTTGATCAATCGGTTCATCTCAACCGCATATTCCATCGGCAGCTCTTTCGTGAACGGCTCGATAAAGCCCATCACGATCATCTGCGTCGCTTCCGCTTCGCTCAGCCCCCGGCTCATCAAATAGAACAGCTGATCCTCGGATACCTTTGACACGGTGGCTTCATGTTCAAGCGTTATGTTATCGTTTTTCACTTCGTTATACGGGATCGTGTCGCTTGTCGACTGGTTGTCCAAAATCAGCGTATCGCATTTGACGTTCGCTTTCGCTCCAACCGCGCCCCGCCCAAATGAGGCGATGCCCCGGTATGTGACTTTGCCGCCATGTTTGGAAATCGACTTCGACACGATCGTCGACGTGGTGTCGGGCGCCAGGTGCAGCATTTTCGCCCCGGCGTCCTGGAGCTGCCCTTTGCCTGCTACCGCAATTGACAGCACCATTCCCTTCGCACCGCGCCCTTTCAAGATAACCGCCGGATATTTCATCGTCAGCTTGGAGCCGATGTTCCCGTCCACCCATTCCATCGTCGCATTCTCTTCCGCTACCGCCCGTTTCGTAACCAGATTATAAATATTGGGCGCCCAGTTTTGAATTGTCGTGTACCGCACCCGGGCATCCTTTTTCACGATGATCTCCACCACCGCGCTGTGCAGGGAATGCGTGCTGTAAATCGGCGCCGTACAGCCTTCAACGTAATGCACAAAGCTTCCTTCGTCGGCGATGATCAGCGTCCGTTCGAATTGGCCCATATTCTCCGAGTTGATCCGGAAATACGCCTGCACCGGGATTTCGCATTTGACCCCTTTCGGCACGTAGATGAAGCTGCCTCCAGACCACACCGCGCTGTTCAGCGCCGCAAACTTATTGTCCGTCGGCGGCACGACAGTACTGAAATACTCCTTGAACAGATGCGGATATTCGCGCAGCGCCGAGTCGGTATCCAGGAAGATCACCCCCTGCCTCTCCAGGTCTTCGCGCATATGATGATAAACTACTTCCGATTCGTATTGAGCCGAAACCCCGGCCAGATACTTCTGTTCCGCTTCCGGAATGCCCAGCTTGTCGAATGTCGCCTTGATCTCTGCGGGCACTTCTTCCCATGTCCTGCCTTGTTTCTCTGCGGGTTTAACATAGTACTGGATATCGTTAAAATCCAGGCCGGACAAGTCCCCGCCCCAGCGCGGCAGGGCCATCTTGTTAAATTGCTCCAGCGACTTCAAGCGGAACTCCAGCATCCATTCCGGCTCGCCTTTCATTTGCGAAATCGTGCGCACGATTTCCGGCGTCAAACCTTTCCCCGATTGGAATACCGCCTGATGTTCGTCGCGGAAACCGTATTTATATTCTTCCAGTTCAGGCATTTGCTTCGCCATGATCATCTGCCTCCTTGTTTATATATTCCGATTCATTTTTCGAAAAGTGTTCCCTTCGGCATGTCATCCATTTCACTATCTACAAACCGCCGGCTGCAATTTCTATGCGTTATCCCAGCTTCCGTTCCAAAATTTGCTGCAGCCGCTTGCGCACTGCTTCGACCGGTATTTCGGAAACGACAGGGTCCAGGAAACCGTAGATGATCAGCCTTTCCGCAGCCGACCGCGCGATGCCGCGCGACATCAGGTAATATACCTGCTCTGCGTTTACTTGTCCCACGCTTGCCGCATGGCCTGCCATAACATCGTCTTCGTCGATCAGCAGAATCGGGTTCGCATCCCCGCGCGCCTTCGGGCTCAGCATCAGCACGCGCTCCGTCTGCTGGCCGTTCGCTTTCGCCGAACCCTTTTCGATTTTCGTGATCCCGTTAATGATCACGGTCGCTTCGTCAGTTATGACCGCCCGGGTGACCATATCGCTTTCCGAGCTGCGGCCGATATGAACCGCTCCCGTCGTCAGGCTCATTCGCTGCGACCCCGTACCGACAGTAATTACTTTCGCGTCTGATGTCGAGCCTGTTCCTTTCAGGATCGTCTTCGTATCCGACAAGGTGTTGCCCTCATGCAGATCGCCGATAAGCCATTCGATCCGTGCGTCGTCCGCAAGCACGGCGCGGCGGAACGAAATATCAATCGCGGTATCGTCCATATGATGCACGGCAGCATATTGAACCCGCGCCCCCCTTTTAGCGAAGACTTCAACGGCTCCGTTATGGAACAGGGTGGTCTCCGTTTCACCCAACGAGGCAGCTGCATTCTCCATGAAGCAGACGCGGCTGCCCTCATCAGCGATCACCAGCAGATGCGGCACAAACGCTGCTTCCGCGTCGTCGGCATAAAGCACGGCCTGCACGGGCTCCGCAATTTCCACTCCCCGCGGCACGTACAGGAACACGCTCCCGTTCCACATGGCTGCATGCATCGCCGACAACTTATGCTCGTCCCGGGCGTAAGCCGTCATGAGATGCGTCCGTACCAGCTCTTCATGCGTACGGGCCGCTTCCTCAAGGCTCGACAGCACGACGCCCTGGGCCTTCAACTCCTCCGGCAAACGGCTGTATACAACAGAGGAATTATGCTGTACGATAACTGCTCCGCCTACCTGCTCATCCAGCAAGGCGAGGACCTCTGACGGCAGCTCCGAAAGTAGGGAAACGGTCTGTCCGGGACGATATTCTCCTTGGGCATCCAGCATCCAACGATCGATTGGAGTTTTCTCCGGTTTCGGAAGTTCCAGGGCCGCTGCCCATTCGCCCGCTTCCTCCCGCCAAGCGACAAGCCAGGACGGCTCTTGTTTGCTGCGGGCGATGGCAGCGGCGGCTTTACGGTCAAAAAAAGCGGTTGATTTGCTCATGCTCATGTTGGCACACCCCCTTCTCAGGCCCGGCCCGTCGTCTCATCGACGATGCCCAGCTCTTCCTTGATCCAGTCGTAACCTTCCGCCTCCAGCCGTTCCGCCAGCTCCGGTCCTCCGGATTTCACGATCCGACCCTGCATCATGACATGAACGAAATCCGGACGGATATAATTCAACAAACGCTGGTAATGGGTAATAATAAGGAAACTGCGCTTTGCATCGCGCATGGCGTTGACCCCTGCTGCGACGATTTTGAGCGCATCGATGTCGAGTCCGGAGTCGATCTCGTCCAAAATAGACAGCTGCGGCTCAATCATCAACATCTGCAAAATTTCGTTTCGTTTCTTTTCGCCGCCGGAAAAACCTTCGTTCAAATAGCGGTGCATAAACTCGGGATCCATCTCGAGCTCCTTCATTTTGCCTTCCATCAGGCGAATGAATTTGATCAAGGAGATTTCATCGCCTTCCGGCCGCCGTGCGTTGATCGCGCTGCGCAGGAAATCGGCGTTGGTAACGCCCGTAATTTCGCTTGGATATTGCATCGCCAGAAACAAACCGGCACGCGCCCGTTCATCGACGCCCATTTCCAGCACGTCTTCCCCTTCAAGATAAACCTCGCCTTCGGTCACTTCATATTTCGGGTGCCCCATGATAGAGGAAGCCAGCGTGCTTTTGCCAGTGCCGTTCGGGCCCATGATGGCATGTACTTCTCCCTTTTGGATGGAAAGATCGAATCCTTTTAATATTTCCTTGCCTTCAATTACTGAGTTCAGCCCCCGAATTTCAAACAAGTTAGCCATATTGTTACTCCTCCTGTTCTTTGCTACGAATATAAATTTGATGATTAAAGAAATGCATCCGATGCGATTGCCCATGATTCGGCTTTATTCCACTGGATATAGCTGCTTGCGAAATAGGCCGCGGATCAACTCATGAGAGCTGATCATTCCTTTGAGTACGCCGTTCCCCTCCACGAGGACGCATCCGGCATGTTTCTTGCACAGGAGCGAAGCTACCTCGCCTGCTTCCTCTTCCATGGGTACGATCACCGTTTTCCGGTTGGCGATTTCAATGGGGCTGTGCTGCAGAAGCCTGTTGATTTTGGATTCCAGCGGTTCCTGATCGAGCCACACGCCGGAAGCGTAAAAAATATTATAAAAAACATGATGCCTTCCCAGCCAATGCAAAATGTCCTTCACGCTGATGCTTCCGAGAATTTCATTTCCCTCGTTAACGACAGGCAGCGTGTTCACACGATGGTGGACCATTTTGTCAATCACGTCCAAAAAGGAGTCATCCTCTTTGACTTTAACGGCATGCTGCATCATAACGTCTAATGCCCGCATCCTTCTCTTCCCCTCTTTCCATGAATTGATTTTCATTTCGTCTCTCGGATCGTCATACAAAGGGTCTCCCCGTTTTGTTTCCGGATTCTTTTTCTCCTTTACTCTATAATATAACGATAATGATTATCATTATCAATTATAAAGAAATAAAAAAACCTCCTTCCAGGTTTATATGGATCGCCTTAACGGCAATCGATGTCTGCAATCTAACGCTTGCGGACAATATATATATGCGATATATTACATACTAGTGGAGCGACTATGACGTGTCAACTGTTTCTTGCAAAACATTTTCAAACTGCGGGAACGTACCCACTTTTATTGAACGGAGAGGAGAAATTTTGATGTCAGATCCAAAAGACTTGCGAATCCGCAGCAAAATCATCAGCGAAGGCGTAAACCGCGTACCCAATCGGGCGATGCTCAGAGCCGTCGGCTTCAAGGATGAAGATTTTTTAAAACCGATGATCGGCGTGGCCAGTACATGGAGTGAAGTCACCCCCTGCAATATGCATATTGACAAATTGGGCATGAAGGTCAAGGAAGGCGCGCAGCTTGACGGAGGAGCGCCGCTTATTTTTAATACCATTACTGTGTCCGACGGGATCGCCATGGGCCATGAAGGCATGCGTTTCTCGCTGCCAAGCCGGGAAATCATTGCCGACTCGATCGAAACGGTAGCCAATGCCGAACGCTTCGACGGCTTGGTCGCGATTGGCGGCTGCGATAAAAATACGCCCGCCTGCCTCATGGCGATCGGGAGATTGAACATTCCGGCGGTTTATGTCTATGGAGGCACGATTCAACCGGGGAAATGGAACGGAAAGGATTTGAATATCGTTTCGGCCTTCGAAGCGGTGGGTCAATATCATGAGGGGATCATAGACGAGCATGAGCTTCATCAAGTCGAATGCCACGCCTGTCCGGGAGCCGGAGCCTGCGGCGGCATGTATACGGCCAATACCATGGCTGCCGCAGCGGAAGCCCTCGGGATGACGCTGCCGGGTTCTTCCTCGATCCCTGCCGTCTCCGCGGAAAAAGCCTCGGAATGCATCCAGGCCGGTAAAACGGTTCTCGGGCTTTTAAGAAAAGGCTTGTATCCAAGCGATATCATGACCTTAAAAGCGTTCGAAAACGCAATTACCGTTGTGATGGCTCTCGGCGGTTCTACGAATGCCCTGCTCCATTTAATCGCTATCGCCCATTCGGTCCGGGTTAAACTAACGCTGGACGATTTCGAAAGAATCCGGGTTCGCGTCCCCCATATCGCCAATTTGAAACCAAGCGGCAAATACGTGATGCAGGATTTGAATGACGTGGGCGGCGTTCCCGGAGTCATGAAACTGTTGCTGGAACACGGACTTCTTCATGGGGATTGCATGACGGTGACAGGCCAAACCCTGTCCGAAAATTTGCGGAACTGCCCGCCCCTGCATCCCGGTCAGGATGTGATCCTGCCACTGGAAGCCCCCTTGAAATCAAGCGGCCCGCTTGTCGTATTGAAAGGGAATCTCGCTCCGGATGGCTCCGTAGCCAAAATGTCCGGCCTTAGCGTTCATTGTTTTTCCGGTCCGGCACGGGTTTACGACAGCGAAGAAGAAGCAACGCAGGCCATCATGGATAATCAGATCCGCAAAGGGGATGTCGTCGTGATCCGTTATGTCGGACCGAAAGGAGGACCGGGAATGCCGGAAATGCTGTCCGTGACGTCGATGATTACAGGCAAAGGTCTCGGAGGGAAAGTTGCGCTTGTAACGGACGGGAGGTTTTCCGGCGGCTCGCACGGCTTCGTTATCGGGCATGTGGCGCCAGAAGCCCAGGATGGCGGCCCGATCGCCCTGCTGCGGGAAGGGGATATGATTACGATTGACAGTGACGCGCAGTCGATTACCTTTCATGTGGCGCCGGATGAGATCGAGGCCAGAAGCAAAGCTTGGAAGCGGCCAGAACTTAAAGCCATGACAGGCACGCTTGCCAAATATGCCCGCCTAGTTTCCTCCGCTTCGACCGGCGCCGTCACCGACGGCACGAATTTTTGAAAAATATCGCCCATAGGAAGGGCATGTACGGATCCAGTTACATCCGCTCTAAGCATGCAATATCTGGACGTGCCAGTATGCCCGACATCCGGAGCTTAAGTTGAAGCTCCGGATTTTCAAATCGAGTAGGAGGGGGTGACGAACCCCCGTCCTCTCACACCACCGTACATGCGGGTCCGCATACGGCGGTTCCAAAAGGTTAACAAAGTTCCAAATAACGAGAAAGCAGACTTTTCAGCCCTTTCGCTTCCCAATAGGATGTCGGAAGGGCGTTATTCATGTTTCGGGACATTTCCCAAGCTCCTCTGCGGGAGTTGGCCATGATGAAAGTGGCCCAGTCTGGCACGCCCAAGGCCCGGAGTTCTCGGATACGCGTACGTACTCGCTTCCATTGTTTCCATAGGCACATGCGCAATCTTCTTCGGATCCATTTGTCCAATCTCTCGTAGTGTTTCTGGGCTGAGGCCAGACGAAAGTAGCCCAGCCAGCCCATCAGATAGCGATTGAGACGAGCAATCCTCTCTTCCATCGCTATCGGGCGGGTGCGGCTTGTGAGCTCCCGGATCTTCTCCTTCAATCGGTGTATCGTCTTGGGGGCTAGTCGAATCGTAGCCTTCTTGTTCGACAGAAAACTAAAGCCAAGAAACTTACGGTTCCATGGCCGGTCCACCGCGCTCTTCTCCCGATTCACTTTCAGTTTTAGCTTTCCTTCTACATAGCGTGTCACCGACTCCATCACACGCTCTCCTGCTCGTTTACTCGCGACGAAGATATTACAGTCGTCCGCGTAGCGGACAAACCGCAATCCTCTCCGGTGAAGCTCTCGATCCAGATCGTCCAGCAGGATGTTGGCCAAGAGTGGACTGAGCGGACCACCTTGCGGCGTTCCTTCCTCGGTCTTTTGGCAAACTCCGTTTTCCATCGCTCCGGCACTCAGGTAAGCTCGGATCAGCTTCAACACTCGCTTGTCCTTCACCTTCCGTGCCACCTTGGCCATGAGCATATCATGATTCACCTGGTCAAAGAACTTCTCCAGGTCCAGATCTACGACCCATCTTCGGCCGCTTTGGATATAGTGCTGCGCTTGCTTCACTGCGTCATGAGCCCGCTTTCCGGGTCTAAAGCCGTAGCTGTACCACGAAAAGTGAGCATCAAACATCGGATTCATCACTTGTAGAAGCGCTTGCTGGAGGAAGCGGTCCATTACGGTCGGGATACCGAGCAGCCGTACGCCGCCTCCGGGTTTGGGGATTTCCACCCGTTTGACTGGCGCCGGCCGGTAGGTTCCCGCCAGAAGTTCGGCTTTCACCGTTTCCCAGTGAGTTTTCAGGTAAGCTTGTAGCTCGGCTACCGTTACACCGTCCACACCAGGACCTCCTCCGTTTTGGACCACCCGCTTGTAAGCGAGCCGAAGGTTATCTCCTTCGAGCATGTTCTCCAGCAGGTCGTTTTGGTCTTCGCGAGAGGAAGGGGCGACTTGTGCCGGTGAAGAGCTCGGCGCTCCAACATACCCTTGCGGCTTCACCGCTTCTCTCTGCTGGAAGCTCCCTTGCGGGATATTCGGCTGTCTTCGCTTTTCACTCGAACGCATCGGTTTCCTCTCTCCTTTCGGTTCGGCCCTTCCGTTTTCCGGTGTCCCGTACTCGCGTACTATGGCCTCTCCTGACTCCTGCGGGTTCAGCACAGCCGGAAGGCTGTGGTTACGAAGTGACTTCGCATTTTTTTTTCTCCCGCAGGTCTCCCCAGATAAGAACGTCATCTTTCCGCCCGCGACCACTGGAGTTTACAGGAATAGCCTTTGGCGGCTTGGGATTTCGTTGTGTGAAGGCAACTCATCCGGCTATCCCTGCCTCGAATCCAGTTCGTGTACCTTGGCCCGTGCTTTTGCCTCCGGCTTCCTTCAGATTCTGCCTCGCGACAGACACCCTTGCCCTTGGCTAACGGTAGGCGCTCGCCAGCCCCCGTTCAGGACTTTCACCCTAGAGATGACGCCCATGCTGGGCGTACCTCAAAAAGAAGCTATCACCCGGCAAATCAGGTGATAGCTTCTTTTGCGGTTACGATTAAGATATCGAAATATTGCCTCTGAGACGGCGGTTTTTTTGACTGATTAACCGGTTCAAAGCGTCCACATAAGCCTTCGCGCTCGCTTCCAAAATATCCGTGCTCATCCCGCGGCCTTGTACGGTTTCCTCATGCTGTTTCAGAACGACATGCACCTCGCCTTGAGCATCCTTTCCATGGGTTACCGATTTGATCATATAATCCTCTAGTTCAACCTGCTCCCCGGTTGCTTGATCGATGGCATTGTATATCGCGTCAACCGAACCGTTGCCCTCGGCGGATTGCTCCAGCACATTCCCGTCCCCTTTGACCATTCGTACAAGAGCAGTAGGAGCCGAATGATTGTCATAATTCACCCGGACAAACTCAAGTTTGTAGATCCCTGATGACGGTGAAATCTTATTAGTCATCAAGGCATGGATATCTTCATCCAGCACATTCTTTTTCTTGTCGGCCAAGGCTTTGAACTTGGCAAAGGCCTCGCCCAGTTCTTCTTCGCTCAAAAGATACCCCATATCGATCAATCTTTCTTTGAAAGCATGCCGCCCGGAATGCTTGCCGAGCACCAGCTTGCTTTCTTTTAAACCGATCGTTTCCGGCGTAATGATCTCATATGTGGTCCGTTCCTTCAGCATCCCGTCCTGATGAATACCCGATTCATGCACAAAAGCGTTGGCGCCGACGATCGCTTTGTTGCCGGGCACGGCCATCCCCGTGTATTTGCTCACCATGCGGCTGGTGCGGTAAATTTCGTTTAATACCAGGCCGGTTTTGGCGTTCATATAATCGCCTCTTGTTTCCAGCGCAAGGGCCACCTCTTCGGTCGAGGTATTGCCTGCGCGTTCGCCGATGCCATTGATCGTGCCTTCGATTTGATCGGCACCGTTGTACACAGCAGCAAGCGTATTGGCTGTCGCCATTCCCAAATCATCATGACAGTGGGTGCTGAGCTGGATTTTTTCAATGCCCGGCACCGTCTCTTTCACCGTCTTGAATATATTCCCGTACTGCTCAGGCATGGCAAACCCGACCGTATCCGGCAAATTGACGACCGAAGCCCCGGCTTTGATAGCCATATCAACGACTTCGCAAATAAAATCGAGTTCCGTCCGGCTCGAATCCTCCGCCGAAAACTCCACCCTGTCAAAATATTTTCTGCCATACCGGATCGCGGCGGCAGCCGTCTCAAGCACCTTGGCTTTATCCATGTGGAGCTTGTATTTGCGGTGGATCGGCGAAATCGCCAAAAACAAATGGAGACAAGGGTCCTGCGCACTCTTCAGCGCTTCTCTGATCGCATCGATGTCCCGTTCGTGGCAGCGCCCAAAAGCCGTGACGGTTGCGTTTTTAATGGCTGCCGCCACCTGCTGCACGCTTTCGACTTCGCCAAGCGATGTTGCCGGAAATCCGGCTTCGATCCGGTCGATGCCAAGCTTTTCGAGCTGCAGAGCGATTTCCACCTTCTCCTGTGCGGTCAGGCTGACGCCTGGCGCTTGCTCGCCGTCTCTTAATGTCGTATCCAAAACGTAGATTTTTCTCATGTTTATCCCGCCTCTCTTGTTTTTGGTTAAGTTTGCTTCATTGACCCAAGGCATCCCGCATCGGATATGCGTTCCGGCTGGCACTATTCTTGACTCCGCTTCTGTTATCCCCCTGTTTGATTCCCCCCTTTGGTTTCACTTAATTTACCGCCGCGTTTCACTTTGACCCCCGGCTTGCAGGACAAAGCTATTAAGCGGAGGGTTCAGGAGATCAGCCCGGAAGTGATCGTGAATTTTCCCCTCATCCCCTCAACCTTCTGCTCAATAACACGAAAAAACTCCTTCCATCCCCTACGCGTTCATGCGTATCTTAGGGACGAAAGGAGCCTGGAAGCTCTTTACGTGGTACCACCCATTTTCACTGCATTACAACCTGTGCAGCCTCAAGACCAGCTCACGGCCGGACGCCGCACGATAACGTGTGCCAATCCGATCTCCCCTACCAACAAACACCGATTCAGGGAAATAGCTCAGAGGCGAGTCGGCTGTCGGGATTACGACGGTGCTTCCAGCTGCTGCACCGCTCTCTGGACATAAGAGCCCCTGCCTGCTCCTCTTCATAGCTTGTGTTTATGTTCATTCATTACCACATTAAAGCACTGAGGAATGCAATATATTGCATATTATATTATGGTGAATGGAGTAGCGCAACCATTATTTTGGAATTCGAAAGTCATGAGCTGGATTGAATGCCTAAGAAAGGAAGAGTGTGATGCGTAAGTTGTTGCTGATGAAAAAAAATATGGATATAACTGTAAAGTGACACTGTGACTGATATTAAGTTTATTTGCATTGCGTACAAAAAATGCGATATATTATATACTGATAAACTGGCAGCATTTTTACGATATATTGCCTGCAAAGAGGTGAATTCATATGCCGATTCCAACCGATTACTCCACTCCCGTCCGACTATCTGCCAAAGACAGGGCCCTGTCCCAAATTCAAAGGTGGATTATCGAAGGAACGCTGCAGCCTGAGGAAAAATTAAACGATGCGGAATTAGCATCAGCTTTGGGCGTCAGCCGGACTCCCGTAAGAGAAGCGCTGCAGATTTTAGAGATGAAAGGGCTTGTCCAGATGTCTCCCGGCAAAGATACGAGGGTCACGAAAATCGAAGAAGCGGATATTGTGAAGCTATATGCTCCTCTTGCCGCTCTGCATGCGTTGGCCGCGGAAACTGCCGCTCCGCTCATTCAGCCCGAGCATATCCGGAAGCTGCATGAACTAAACGACAAGTTCGCCAAGTTTATGGACGAAGAGGATTTATATCAGGCGATTGAATATGACGAAAAGTTTCATAATTTAATCGTGGATATTTCGGATAATCCCCACATTGCTTCCTTCAGTTCTTCCTTACAGATGCATATCCGCAGATACAAATATATCTTTCTGAAGAAGCCTTTAGGGGAGTCGCAAACCGCGGCCCAGGAGCACCGGGAAATTATTCATGCTCTCGAAGCGCATGATGCTGAAGGAGCCGCACGCTGTATGAAAAGAAATTTCCTTGGACCGTTGGAAGAAGTCAAACGCCTGCTTTGAGAGTAACGTCTATTGACGTGCTTTATGACAACAGATTGCTTTTAGACGATAGTTTGTCTGAGATCAGGTTGCATATCCATGAAGTTTATACTTTCAGGTACCGAAAAAAATAAACGGCTGAGCAATTGCATTGCTTCGCCGTTTATTTTTTATAACTTGTTTTTTTTACCTGCAGCCGATCAAAAGACATTAACCGCATCGAAGATATGACGTTACTCTCCAAATAACTCCCGAAAGAGACTTACGAATCTCCGCAGTCCCTCCCGCAGCTGTTGTTCGTTCAAATATGAATAGCTCATCCGAATCCACGAATTCAACTCCCGGAGCGGGTCGCAAATTGTGCCTGGCACAAAAGTGATGGATTGCTCCATGCTTTTGCCCAAAAGCTCATCCATCAGGACCGATTCCGGCAGCTTGATCCATAAATTAAATCCGCCGGCCGGGCTTCTCCACTGCCAGCCTGTGCCGGACAATTCCTCTTCCATAATGTCCTTGCGGATCGCCAGCGCCGTCCGCAGCTTCTCCATATGCTGCTGCATGCGTTCCGAAAAGAAGTAATGCAAAAAGATCTTTTGGTTGAGCAGCGGCGTCCCGTTATCGGATAAGGATTTTGCCTTGATCAAATAGTTCATGATGCCCTGCCGGCATGCCACCATGGCTATGCTTAAGCCCGGGGAAATATATTTGCTGAAGCTGCGGATATATATGACGTATCCGGATGTATCGTAGGCAAAAAAAGGCGAAGGCGGCGCTTTTCCGAAATAAATATCCGGACAGGGATCGTCTTCCACCAACAAACAATGATATTCAGCCGCCAGATCGACCAGCCGCTTCCTTTGTTCCGCAGGAACGGTGTATCCCGTTGGATTATGGAAGGTAGGATTCATATAAAAAAGACGGGGTTTGTGATTTTGCATCATCTCTTCTATCTGTTCCAGGCAATAACCGTCCGGGGTGATCTCGATCGGAATAATGCTCGCCCCCTGTCTCCTGAACACGTCAATCGCCGGACTATAAGTAGGCCGTTCCAACAATACAACGTCCCGCGGTTTGACCAAAACTCTTGCGATGAGATCGATGGCTTCCTGCGAACCGGAGGTAATCAGAATTTCATCTTTGGTCAAATCAAAGCGATACCGATCCGTAAAATATCGGCTTAAAGCTTCCCGAAGCTCCGCATCTCCCTGCGTGGTGGAGTAGGTTCCCAGCACCTTCGGATAGAGATCAAACACCTTTTTTACATATTCGGAAAAATACCGGTTGGGCAAAAGATTAGGATCTAAAAGCGCTTTGGAAAACTGATAAACGGCCTCCACCTGATGGATTTCGGAAAGATGGCTTTCATGAACGTAAGCGGAGACGATTGGGTCCTGCTGCACGGCAGGCGGCAGCACACTCCCCGGCTGCACGTAATATCCGGATTTATCCTTCACGTACACTTTGTTATTTTCTTTTAACAGTTGATAAGCTTTGAAGACGGTTAGTCGGTGCACTTCGAATTCCGCTGCCAAAACGCGAACGGAAGGGAGCTTATCGTGAGCTTTCCATTCCCCGCGCCTGATCCGCTCCAAAAGATAGTCGTAAACCTGTTCAAAAAGTTTATCCGAATAAGCATTCGGGAAAAGTTCTTTTTTCATGGCTCCCCTCCCTTTCTCCACATTATATATCATTCGCCGGAAATCTGTTCTGTCATTCTTAATCTGTTCTATTTCTATCCCTATAAAATAAGAAAAGCGTCAATCATCGAACTTTCATGGAAGACAGACCGCTCTTAGCAGATGTTTTCTCGCGATGATAGAAATGTTCAGCTTCGCTGAAAACTTTTAATTCTATCATCTTAATCATACAAGGAGGAGTAGACATGATATTTGTGAATTATTTACTGATGTGCCTGGTGTTCGGGACGACCTTTTTGGCTATTAAAGTGGGGATCGACGCGGGAACGCCGCCTTTATTCTCGGCCGGCATCCGCTTTCTGGCTGCAGGGGGCATTTTATTGTTATGGATGGTTGCCAAAAGAAAAGCAAAATTCTCCCTATTGCTTCGCAAGGAGATGTTTTTGACGGGAATAGGACTAACTTTCGGCGTGTTTGCGCCGCTTTATTGGGCCGAGCAGTATTTGAGCTCCGGGATTGCGGCTATTTTATCGGCGACGGCGCCTCTCATGATTCTGCTGCTTCAAACCGCGATTGCCCGGCAGCGGCTGTCGCTCAGTTCTTTGGCAGGTTGTCTTATAGGTTCTGCCGGCGTCGTTTTGCTGCTTTTGCCCGGCCTTACCGTCAGCTTCAGCAAGTTATGGATGCTTGGGTGCATCGCGGTTTTATTGGGCCAAGTTTTTTATTCCGCCGGTACCGTATATTCGCGCCGTGTCGTGCAGCGGTTTCAAGATACATCTCCCATCGCCTTGAATGCGGCCCAAATGATGTATGGTGGCGTACTGCTGCTCGCTTTATCCCTATTTACGGAAAATACTCGCTTAGAGAATCTGCTGGCGCCAAACGCGGCTATGTCGCTTTTATATTTAATCATTGTCGGTTCCATGACGGGACATACCATTTTCTACTGGCTGATCGCCAAAACCAACCCGGTGTTTCCATCCACCTGGCTTTATATCTCGCCGCTTATTGCCCTTTGTCTTGGCGCTGTTTTGTACGGGGAGCAAGTTTCGGTTGTATCGGTATTCGGCGGAATCACGATTATCATCGGAATTATCGTCATCAACCTGGATAATTTGAAAGCACTAGTGTTCAAAAACAAATCTGAGGTAAAGAAAGCCGGTGAGGCGGTATGAGCGGTCGATATATACAATATGAGCAGACAGTAACGGTATGGCTGGTATGTGCGGTCGGTATAACAGTATGAGCAGGCCGTTACACTATGGCTGGTATGAGCTGGCCGGTATAGCCGTTATAGCGGGTATAAGCGTTGGTATAGCGTTATGAGCCGCCGGTAAGGCGGAGCATTCAACCATGTTGGTGATCCAACGAAACTGCGAAGGCTGCTCGATTCTAACGAAACTACGAATCGCTATTTGAGAAAAATTAGGCTGTTAAAAATTTTAACGAAACTACGAATCGTTATTTGGCTAAAAAAGAAGGTGTTGAAGCCATTTTTCGCCTGAATAACGATCCTGTGTTTCGTTAGATTTTTTTTGGCCCCGTTTTTGTGGCTATAACGCTTCTCAGTTTCGTTAGCCGATTGAGCGACTGCAGTCGAGTGTTTCGACCACGTCTCTCAGTTTTGTTAACTGATTCAGCAACCCCAGAAGGTACAGTTAGTTACTAGCATCCGAGTCATTGGCTCTTCCGTTCGGGTTATACATCAAACTAGAACCCCGGTATGAGTTATCGAGTCATCTCCTCTAAATCAAATTGACTTGAATGTATTTTATAATATAATAAATGTATAATATAACATACAGACATAAAGGAGATGAACCTTTTCGATGGACTCCATCCATATCCGGATCGGAAATAATTTGGGACGGATTCGAAAGCAAAGAAACCTCAGTCTGGATAAAATGGCGGAGCTGACGGGCGTCAGCAAAGGCATGCTTCATCAAATCGAGCGGGGGAATACGCAGCCTACGGTCACGACGTTATGGAAAATTGCCACCGGACTGCAAATTTCTTTTTCTTCGCTGCTGAAGGATGACCAGGCATCCGTCTCCATCTCAGTACGCAAAGACATCCCTGATGTCACGGAAGACGACGGCAGATGCAGCGTGTACATGCTCTTTCCGTTTGATCCGCACACCCGCATGGAGCTGTTTACCATCGTGCTGAATCCGGGAGGCAATTATATATCATCCCCGCATAATGACGGCGTCCAGGAGTATATTACCGTCACTTCGGGTATTTTCAAGCTTCAGGTTGGCGATGAGGTATACAACTTGCAGGAGGGAAGCGCCGTCCGTTTTGCCGGCAATGTGCAGCACCGTTACATGAATCCGTCGGATGAGGACACAACCATCCAGGTCATTATGTATTATGCAGAAACCTGATTTTTTTCGCCGTGAATGAAACCAAGGAGGGAATCATGCTGTGAATCCGTTAAAAGAAAGCGCACAACGCATACAAGATAAACTGTCGGAATTGGGTTATACCCATCAAGTGGTGGAATTGCCTGAAAGCACACGCACGGCCCAGGAGGCCGCGGCTGCAATCGGCTGCGAAGTTGCGCAAATCGCCAAATCGATTATTTTCCGCCTCCAGCCTTCGGATAAGGCACTGCTCGTCGTTACCAGCGGCGTCAACCGCGTCAATGAAAAACATCTCGCCAACACACTGCATGAAAAGCTCGGCAAGGCCGATGCGGACTTCGTGCGCGAACGTACGGGATTTGTTATTGGCGGAGTTGCGCCGATAGGCCATCTTGACCCGATCAGGACCTTGATCGACGAAGACCTTTTGCAATTCGACACGATCTGGGCCGCAGCAGGGCATCCAAAAGCCGTATTTGAATTAACGCCGGATGAACTCGTCAATATGACCGGCGGACAAGTCTTATCCGTCAAATAGTTTTCCAAATCTAAAAAACCCCGGAGGATTCACCTTTCGAACCATCCGGGGTTTGCCGCTATATGTCCTTTTTATGTGCAGGTAAAAACCGATCGCAAGATCGAAAATTACGGGATTTCAAGTAGACGTATGATTTCTCCATCCACGAGTTCATCGCTGACTTTTTTGAATCCTAATGATTCATACAGTTCACCGGCAACTTCGTTGTTCGGCCTATGTCCAATCATGATTTTTTTACACTGCATCATACGCATTTCTTCAATCATTTTTTTCAAGCCAGCCTTTCCGAAACCTTTGCCTTGGTGCTTTTCGTCAATCATTAAGGCAGGAATCCAGAAGTTGCCGTTCTCATCCGGTTTCGTACAAAAAACGATAAATCCGACCAAATCGTCATTCCAATACACGCCGCGCAATTCCAACTCTTCCACATACTTCGATTCGGCGATCCAGAACACAACGGGAAACGGGAACACGTTCAGTTGTTCTTGTTTAACTTTGAGCTGAGCGCAATCATACCAGTTCTCATCAGACACCGGCTTTAGTGAAATTTCCATCGATCATTCCTCCTGAATTTGGATTCACGGAGGAAATATGCCGTTCCTCCGTGCCTAAAACATAACCTTCCTTACTGCAACCACCATTGTCTGAATATTTTCCATACCACATCACTCCCTTCAAATAATAAAGACGAACCGAAACGGATCGTTTAATGTCTATTTCAGTTCTGTGAGAATTTTGCAAAATCCTGATGTAAAAACAGCTTCAGCAAACCGCGCATGTATCACTAGCCTTCCCGCTCCCCGGGCTTGCTTCCCGTTACGATACGGACCGGGGGAAAGATCAGCCAATGCGGACCGACAACCCTTACATCAAGAGCGCCAAGCTTTACAAACACTTCCGCATATTCCCCCACATGCTGAAAATCAAGAATGGCGAACCTCCCGCCGGGTTTAAGCACGCGCATGATTTCCCCTAAAGCCCGGGAGCGATCAACCGAATTTTTAATGTTATGAATCGCCAAGCTGGAGACCACCACATCAAAATCGTTGTCCGTAAACGGCATATTTCGCGCATCGCCGCTAATGATCTCCACCCGATCCGCCACCCCTTCAATGCGGGCGTTTGCCCTTGTCACTTCGGGGTCATTTCCGGACTGATCCTGTTTGTTCCAGATATCAACGCCGACAGCTTTACCTGTCGTCAGTCTGCGGGCCGCCGCATTCAACACGAGCCCCCTGCCGCAGCCGACATCGAGCACTTTCTCATCCCCGCGGGGAGCAACGAGATCAAGCAGCCGCTCCCGTTCGCGAAACTTTCCCACTTTGCTGCTCCATACCATATACAGCGCTTCAACCGTCCCAATCAAACAGGTAAGCAAAAATACGACACCCATCGTTATTCCCAGCCACTGCAGCCGTGCCGGGAACACAAAAAAGGCAGCCACGCCAATCATTAGAAATCCGATTCCCATCAGCGACAGGTTACGGACAACGATCGGAGCATCAATACCATAGTTGCCTTTCTGTTTTGGAACTTGCTGCATTACCCTCACCTCCTGAATTTTCCTATCGACTTCTTATAAAATTGTATCATCCGCATGCATAAACATGCTTAAATCCTCTTCTGTTTGATCCACTAACACGAATTTCGAGTTCTACATTTTTTCATCAGGATTCGGGTATGCGCCTAGTACTCCAACTTGGATAATAGCGTCAAACTGATAGCCTATTCTGGTTCGCAAACAGTCTAAAACCCTAAGATATGAAATATTCTGCCGTGAATATCTCCTACGAATGCATTCTTCATAGTCTCCCCTTATCCGTTTAGCATACAACGTTAACCAATGCAAAATTACAGACACCGGATGATGTTCATCTTTTATATTATGCTATCGACTTGCTTTTAATATAGGACAAAAACAATTTAAAAAAATTTTCCTTTCAAGCTTACTATGACTAGGATTTAGAATAGTCTTATGGGTGAATTATGGTGCTGTGGTAATCACCTCCTAATTCCTATTTGTAACCATGGGAAAATCCACTTTCACAATAGCACCTGAAAACTATAATTTGATATAAAAAATAACCGCCCTTTACAGGGCAGCTATGAAGTTGCTTTGGATCTACTACAAAATCAATTATTTATCTTTTCTCTGATCAAAAGTCGCTGATCCTTTACCGCTTCTTCTTATGCGTTCTAAAGTTCTTCGGTATCTTCGGCCACCGGTAGGATTCAACGTGCTGAAGCATGGCAAGAAAGAGCTGGCCCCACTGCTCTTCCGTAAGATGACCGATTGGCTGATTCCGATCGATTCCGAACATCCTCGCCAACTTAGCGATTTGCGGAGGCGTGAAGACTTCTACCAGGGCTGCAACCAAGGGTAACTGCGGCAATCGGAGTCCATTCGCAGCCAGCGCCTTAAACCTGATATGATGATGCGGAGGAACCGCAGGTTTCTTCTTTCTGCTAACCGTTAAAATTGCTGATTCCACGCGGGGCGGCGGTGAGAAATGGCTTGACGATACCGATCGGACGAGCTTAAAATCAAACCACATTCTCCATGCGAGAATGCGCGGGTTCGTGATCGGAACTGCGGTAAAGCGTTTGGCCGCCCCTTTCTCAACGATGAGTGCTGCTCGCTGCAGGTGCACGGTTGGTACGTCTAACAGCTTTCCGAGGATCGGCGTGGTAATCGAGTACGGAATGTTGGCCACCACCGAGAACGGCTTCCGCGGCAAATTCAGCTGCAAAACATCCATCTGATGGATTCGGATATTCGTTTTATCTTGTATCTTACTCGCAAGCTTACGGACAAATCCGGGATCATTCTCAATAGCCAGTACGCTCGCGGCTATCTCTGCCAGCGGGAAGGTGATGGCTCCGGTCCCCGCCCCGATATCCAATACAGTGTCCGTTGAATTGATTTTCGCCAGATCAATCAAATCCTGGACTATACGATCATTGATTAACAAATGCTGTGATGAAAAGTTGGTCGATACCTTGGACTTTTCATGACGTTTTGGAACATTTTTGGACATAAAAAAGCACCTCGTTCATTCGTAATAAGAAATGAAAAAGGTACAGCACAAATAAACCTATGCCATTATCAAAATAATGACAGGTCTATAAGTTTCTGTACCTCTTATTTTCTTAAACGAGTGAATGAGATGCTGTGCATGAATTGGATGCACTGCATGCTTGTAATGCCTAGCATGAAAGAGTATCCTCCAAAAATGAAATGAGAATCGATAAGTTTAATATAACAGATACCTATGAAGCTTTACAATGGCGGTCTTTTGCATGCCAAGAATGCCTTAATTTATCGTTCACGAATAATTCAAGTCGTTCGCTTCCGTTTGATTTCTAACTCGGGTTTCGTAACGTATTCCATATAATGAACATGACCGTCAAGATCCAGATATGCTTGATACCGGGTCCGAATCGCAGGCGAAGTGATCATCTCCAACACTTTGTCCCTTGGAACCCAGCGGCTTTCCGACGTTTCATCCGATGTGCCCAGTTCTCCGCCCACAGGTCTGCATATATAATCCAACATAACCTTTGTAGGTATATCTGTCACTCTATCATGCCATTTATTAGTTCCCGTGTTGGAGTACACGCCAATCAAGATAGAAACCTCAGTCTCAATCCCGCTTTCCTCCTTTATCTCCCTGGCGAGCGCATCCATTAGGTTTTCTCCCGTTTCCACCTGCCCACCGGGAAATACCCATCCGCCATGGATTGTCTGCACCAATAAAATATTCCCCTGCCCATCTTCCACGATTCCGCCTGCCGCTACAATATGCGTTGGCATTGCCATTTTTCAAACCTCGCTTCAATCAGGCTTTCACAGATATTGCTGCTGGGATTCACGGATTCTTTCATTGACGTATTTAATAAAAGCTGTCCGTTTCCATATAACAAACTTGTATTCCCCCCCTGATTCTGTCGTGATTTTAATTCCGTTCGGCACCAGGTTTAACGTATTTCTTTTCTCGATCCCGATCATTTCTTTATAAGTCAGTACCAGCGGTTCTGTCTGAATATTGATGCGGTGAGGTTCAAAGATCAATCGTTGATCTGTCAAGGTTACCCATCCCCCGACTGCTTCTAAACCTCTAAATAAATTGGCGGCTTTTTTGAAGATGATAGTCTCGGATTCTTGCAGCATTATGCATACACCACTTTCTTTAACGTTTGATTTCGTTTCCGCATTTGGCGCAAAAACTATAAGATTGATCCAATATTTATTTACCGCAATAAGGGCAGTATTTAACCTCACCTTTGTCCATACGCTGTATTTTAGGCTGATCTTCGGCATATCTGTCATCATTCATATACCTATTCAACGGACCTTGGCCCCTTTTAAAACTTGTTTTAATTATATACCAAATTCTAGAACAATCGTGGCAAACTTTTAACATGAATTGGATTGATCTAGAAAATCTATTGATTCAATATAAGGGGAATATTTTTGCACCGAGTCAAATATTTGTTGTTGAGTAAAAACTTTTGAAATATACTGAATGTAACCTTTGTGCAAAAACGATATTACCGGAGGTGACATTGCATTGTTGGATGTTTCACGGATGATGTTTGAAGGCTTCATATTATCTGCCGTCTTTTTATTCATCGTACTTGTCTCGCTAGCATACAATCCGCGAATTTGGCTGCAGGATTATCCCAAGGATATTCAAAACCTAGCAGCTGTGCAGACCCCAAAGGAGCAAAAACAGTTTAAATTGATTGGAGCTGTCATCTTTGCTTTTGCTCTCGTTCCATTCATTCTGTCCTTGATGTTTGATGGAGAGCAGATTCCGTTCCGGGCAGCGTTTGGACACTTCTATGTTGTATTCACGATGGTAAGCCTGTCTGATCTGGTGGTTCTCGACTGGGTCATTTTTTGCCTGATTACGCCGCGCTTTATTATCATCCCGGGTACTCATGGAGCCAAAGGATATAAAGATGTTCTTTTTCATTTTATCGGATTCCTTAAAGGTCAAATCATATTTGGCGTTGTCTCCCTGATCCTCGCTGGATTGCGTGTTACCATCGCTTGGCTGTAGACAAGTCGGAATACGTCCACATGATCAAAAGCAAAATCGGCCGACCAAAAAAGAAACGGGACCGAGCAGCCTTGAAACAGTCTCTTGTCCCGTTTTTATTCAACCATGCTTGGTCAAGGCTTGCAGCTCCAACTCCTGCCTCATGCCCAGCTCCATTTTAAATCTTAGATGCATGAACTTATCCAGAAGCGGATGGTTGTATCCCAAACAAGAGCTAATCCTGCCCGGAACTGAATCATCCTTATGCTCGCTGCTCCACTGAAATACCTTCTGGTAAAGATCGGTGACCGACTCTGGATTGAGCGGAGAAAATCTCGCGGGATGCGGATCGCCTGCCAACTTTAATTCCAGCAAATCATGCAAAACTTCCAATTCGTATTCCATTGTCTGTTTATCCATCCCGGCATTCTCAGACCGACCCTTGAAATCCGCGACGAGTTCACCGAATGTCAGTCCGACCGTTTGCATGGACATATACCCCCACCAATGGCTTCCCGTCCCCGTGCTGTACATTTCCCAATGCGGATTCATTAATATGCGTTTGACCTGATCTTTTTGTGCCTCGCCAAACATCGAGATGCCGAATACCAGCCCCGCATTGCAATCCGTGGATGCCTGCTCGCCCCATGCAAGCAAACGGGGAATGATCCGCTCATCTGCAAACTTAAAACCCAGCGCCGGCAAAAATTCAGGAAAAAGCGCCTGCCCATATACCTTTTCCAACTCTTTTTCCAACTGCTCTTGATAGGATTCACATGGGAGATGCAGCAGGCCAAGGCAGGCGTTTTGCGATAGATCATAGTCGTTTGCGCCAATGCAATCCACCATATAGCCGGTATATTTTTCGTAACCCATGTAACCTAGCACATGCAAAAGCTCACTTGGCATATCTTCTTTAAGCATCCCATGCTCAAAGCAAAAATAACCGATTTCCTCTGCCAGTGCCAGATCGCCGCATCTCATGATCGGATCAAGCAGCATCGTACGCCGGTAATCCGAAGGCTGCTCCGCAAAAACGCGAAACAATGCCGCGGCATCATCGTTATCTCCGTATTTCGATGTCACGCGGCAATAAGCCGCAAGGATGCTGCCATCCATTCGCCGGTTCGATCTCAACAGCTGCACAAGTTTTTCAGTATTTTGATTCATTAATACACTCCTGTTTCATAACGTAGACCTGGCTTGTTGAAATTACTTGCTATATTCCTTTCGCGTTTCATTGTCATGAATCATGAACAAGCCATGTTTTTGCCTCTTCGGGATCTGCGTAATATGTGATATTTTTATGTATGCCTGATTTTTTGAGCTTTCTTTTTAGTCTCCAAATGTTAAATCCCGATAATCCAACCACGGATAATTTGTCGATGTATCGATCCAGATCCCGGATTTGACGGATGAGTTCATCCAGTATATTCTCAGTGATCGACGTTTTGTAAAAATCAACCCAAATCTTTAGTTTTTTATTCATTTGGATCATAAAATCTTCTTCTTGTTTCATTAGTTCCATGAGCTTGGCTTCATTTTTATATTTGCTTCCATACTTTAAGCAGTGTATTTCACCTCCTTTGTAATAATATGGGAATATTGAGCCTCCCGGAGATTTCACTGAATGATGCCTCCTCTCAGGCAATGTCTCTTCATCCTTTTCTTTCAAGCGCCTTTTGTTCTCTGTGCTTTTTCCGTTCTTCGGTAAAATCCCACCACTGTTTATTGCTGTCGCGGTAACTGGCATAATGCACGACCAACCGGAATTGGTCTTCAACGCAAGGGTCTATGCGGATTCCATGCAATTGTTCTAATTCTTCCATTAGAATCGCCCCGTCTTTCCCGATCAAATCATCCAACGAAAAATAGCCCAACTGCATGAGATCCTGCGCAAACTTTGGTCCAATCGAGGGGATGCTCTGAAATTCAGCCTGCGCCTTTAGTTCTTTGGCCCGCTGAACGGAAATGCCGAGCAGCGAACACAGTTGATCGACGGAATGATGGATAATCTCACTGATTTTTATTTTGCGCTTCCTTAGGGCTGTTTTCTCGGCTGCAGTCAAATCCAGCTTTGGCGCTTTTGCATTTGGCATCAATATACCACCTTATTTGCGAGATACGGGTCCGGGAAAATTGAAACTTAGGAACCCCTTCTACTAATGTAGCACTCTCCATTCCCGTATCACAAATCGAGTTGACTTTCCATTTTTACATATAATTAAGCTTATATATTGATGGACCAAAAGCATATCCCCGCCATCTAAACTGTCTTTTCAGCGGCTAAAGATATGCCTAAAAACGAATCCTGCTCCAGCAAGGAGTTTTTCATATTTTCCAAATATTGATGCTGGGCTTCGGTTAAATTTTCCTTATCTAAATATTGATTATGATACACACAGGAGTATAAATGCCTGAAATTAATAAAATAATCGATTTGATTAATAATGGAGTCCGCCACATTTTCCGTCACGTAGCCATCCATAAACGACTCATAGAACCGGGCCGCAAATTGAGCACGCTCGGACGAATCCCTAACCGGCAAAGAAGCATGATAGATAACGATGGCGATGTCGTAAGCAAACCAATTCCACTCGCTATCCCCAAAATCAATAAACGTCAACTTCCCCTCGTCGTAAAACAAATTATGATGATGCAAATCGCCATGAATAATTCCAAAGGAATCTTTTGTCTGCTCCATCGCCTTCATTTCATTCAAATAATGGTTCCATTTCCTCTGAATCCCGAAGTCAAACTGATCCATGTTCATATGGTAAAGCTTATGTTCATGCCACTTCGGACGGTTATGTCTTGGGTTATATTGCCTGGAGAGCGAGTGCATTTTCCCCATGCTTTTTCCCCAGTCGTAAAACAATTGGTTATTCCACACGTTCTCGTTGCGGATATCGACATGGCTGCCCGCCACTTTAGGGTAGGCCACAAAAAACATGCCTTCCGGCAAGCTGTTGATATACGATCCTTCAACCAGCAGTGGAGCGCTTACATTTAATCCATGTTCATGCAGGAATTGAACCCACTCGATCTCGGATAACACAAGTTCTTCGGGATCATCCTCACGCTTAAAAAGCTTGGCAATGATCGGAGTGCCTGAAACATAGATCTCATAAACATTGTTGAAGTACCCTCCCAATAACTTGGCATCCGCAGAAGGATCGCCTAATAACTTGATGACTTGATCCAATATTTGCTGATTAATCATATAAAAATAATCTCCTTTACAAATAAAATGGACTTTTCATTTAGCCGGATAATCCCTACTCCTAATGTAACATTTTCCATTTCTCAATCTCAAATCTAGTAAAATATCCCATGTTAACAAACCGGAAAGAGCTTTCTTCCACATAGTCTTCACTTATATTTCAACTGTTCGTGCTTACTTTTCCGCAAGCAAAAAAAGCCGCTCCCCGGCCGCATTGACCGGAAATCGGCATTCGTTCATATCCTCGCTTCAGTCCAAACGCGCTGCCAAATTTCTTCCGCCGTTTCTTCGGGCGACAGACTCGATGAGTCAAGCCACATCCCCATTTTTGGCGTTTCATCGCGCAGTTGGCGATCCAGTTCGCCAATTGACCATAATCCATAACCTTTTTTCGGCCGGGATGCCTCCCTTTTGGCGATTTCCTCCTGATTTGGCGTCAGCACGATAACATATAAAGGACGGTTTCGTATCAACTCTGCCATTTCCTGAAGCATCGGGCCGAGGATAACGTCCTGCAGCACCACATTGAACCCGGCCTCAAAGTACGCATCTGCCGTCGCTGCGGTCAATCGGTATTGCAGGCGCAGCTGCCTGAGCGCTTCTTCCCCGGCATTTGGGAACACTTCCTCTCTTCCGCTCACAATCATTTTTCTGAACATATCCCCGCGTACATGCACGCCTTTTGCAAATTTTTAAGCAAGCAGCTGCGCGACCGTGGATTTGCCGGATGCCATCACTCCAGTAATCAGAAAAATTCCCCTTTCAGCTTGAGTTTGCATTTAAATAACCTCCAATAGCTCATGTAATTGGCTTACCACATATTTGGGCTGATGTTCCTCCGTTAGCGTTAAAACATTTCTGTTATAGAAACAAAAATCGATCCCTGCATTCTTGGCCCCTTGATAATCATCAGTTATCGAGTCGCCAACAAACAGCACCTCATGATTGGATAAGCCGAGTTCATTTAGCGATAGATCGAAAATCTCTTTTCTCGGCTTTCTGATTCCCGCTTCATCCGAAACAACGATCGATTCGAACATGTCATAGATATTACCGGCAGTCAATCTCTTCCGCTGCGCTACGCTGACTCCGTTTGAAATAACTCCCAGCTTGTAACTAGCGTTCAAGGAATGAAGCAGTTCCTCCGCTCCGTCTTCAAAATAACATGTATTGCAAAAATAATTCCAATAGGTATTGGAAAGCGATTCATTCTGGGCTGGACTAAGATGTAACGTGTCCCGGAAGGAACTGCTCAGAACCTCCTCAATGGATTGATTCGGCCCCTGCTTATTCACGAAATCTATCCAATATCTGAAGTTAATTGCCGTATATGCATCCCAGAACTTGCCCCAATTCTCATCTTCATTTATGAATAATTGATGATCCCGGAGAGTTCTTTTCATAGAATCCAGTTCGCTTAACGAGTAGTTTAAAAGTGTATTATCAAGGTCAAAAATAATCGCTTTATACATATGATCATCTCCACTCAGCCGTTGTTATAATAATCCCAGTCATAATCGTCGATTTTCACGAATGCTCCTGCATCGGGGTCACGTTCATATGAATCTATCTTTCTATAATCTGTAAATCCATCCTGTTTACATGCAATCATAATATTCCGTTTATGCGGAAGTCAACTTTCCGTTATGTATGGCTGTAAGATTTATAAATAATGAAAACCAGCCCACTTTGCATTGAATGCATTCCAGGCTGGCTTGGTTTAACTTCAACAAAAGAAGCAAGCAATCTGCTTCGCTAATTTTTTTATGTGATCCTGTGCCTTCTTCGTCCCCACTTGATCTTTGGGCTAAGCACATTGATAACCATAACCAGGATCAGCACGATTCCCCATATGAAATCCTTGAAGAAATTACCGACATGCAGGGCATTCAGGCCGCTCGAGAGGAATTGCAGGGTCAGAACGGCCATGACAATTCCTGCGATTTTGCCGAAGCCGCCGTTTGGGTTCACCCCGCCCATGACCGCAATGAGAATAGCTTGAAGAATGTAGGAGGTTCCGTAATCGGCTTTGGCCGAATTCGTATGCGCGATGATCACTAGTCCGGCGATCGCTGCCAATAAACCGCTGATAGCATAAGTTTTAAGCAATACGTTAGTGTTGTTGATGCCGCTGTAGCGGGAAGCGGTCCGGTTGGTGCCAAGCAGCTGCAGCTTGATGCCGTATGGTCTGCGGTTAAGCAGGATATACATCAAGGCGATGCAAACGGCAAAAAGGATGAGCGGCACCGGGATGCCCGCCAAACTGCCATTGCCTATGCCGGAGAACGCTGCAGGCAGACCGGTAATTGCCTGGCCTTTGGTAAGCACGACCGCCAGCCCCATATACAGCTGCATGCTGCCAAGCGTGACCAAGATCGGGGGGATTCCGATTTTGCCAACCGCAAATCCGTTCAGCAGGCCGCAAATCATTCCGGTAACCATGGAAACGATGACAGCCAGCATCGTCCATAGAATGCTGATCCCGGCAGAAGCATCCGGCGGTATAAACTTGACCATCACCATCGCCGCTAAAATGGAGGTCAAATTGGCCGTGCCCACGATGGAAAGGTCGATGCCGCCGGAAATCATCGTCAGCATCATGGCTAATGCAAGAATGCCGATCTCCGGAAACTGAAAAGCCATCGAGCTGAAGCTGTCAATGGATAGAAACGTATGCGGGCTGAGAATCGACATCATGATAAAGACAAAAACCATGATGATAAACAGACGCGTCAAATTTCCATCCGATTTCAGAAATCGGCTGAATGAGAAAGAGAGATCATGATGGGACAAATCGGGCTCCGTACGCTTTAAGGCGTTGTTGGACATAAAATACCTCCTTCAAAGACAATCCTCAGATAAGGATTGACGTTTGTTTGGCTGTTGACCGTTTCATTTGAAATGCCGCAATCGCGGTGCCGACAAGAATCAGGGCGCCGATGACAAAACGCTGCCAATACGAAGGTATACCGATCAGGATCAAGCTGTTTTGGATCGTTACAATCAGCAGCAATCCAAGCAGCGCACCCAGCACCGTGCCGTGACCTCCTGTAATGCGCACCCCGCCGAGCACGACGGCTGCAATGATCAACAGCTCGCTCCCCAGCAGATCGACCGGATTGGAACTGCGCATCATCGTCGTTTGAATCATGCCGGCGATCCCGGAGAGCAGCCCCACGAATCCGTAGACAAAACATTGCAGAAACGGAAGTGAAAATCCGATGCGTTCGGCGGAAACCGGATCGCCCCCAAGCGCGTAGATGCCGCGTCCAATCATCGTATATTTCATCATAACGGCGACCAGAATGACAACCGCCACTGTAATGAGTACGGACATAGGCAGTCCAATCACAATACCGTCGCTATCGGTGAACTTGATAAACTGCATTTTCCCGAATTCTTCTAGCGGTTTGGGCAAATTGCTGATTTGACGGCTGCCAACGAAGGTTAACAGAAAACCGCTGAAAATCGAGGACGTCCCTAATGTCACAATCAAAGTGGGCAGCTTAAAAAAGGCAATGAGCAGCCCATTGATCAGACCGAGGCATAAACCGATCAAACCTGCCAAAATGAACGGAACCACAACAGGCCCCTCAAAATGCAGCAGCATTAGTATTTTCGTAGCCGTAAACATGCTGAATGTGGCAATGGCGGGAAAAGATACGTCAATGCCGCCTGAAATGATCACCATCATCGTACAAATGACAAAGATGCCTGGCACGATACTGCTTCTAATCAGATCGAACATGTTGGCAGAGCTGAAAAATGCGCCATTTTGAGAGCCAATGACGGTAAATAAAATCAAAATGATGATCGCAACATAAAACTCAGTGGTCTTGAATCTTTTTCTCATGCGGTGTTCCCCCTGTCATGGTCTGGCCCAGGATTCGTACTGCCTGATTCGGAATCTGCCTTGTCATGCATTTCAGCCCATTTCTCTTGCGTGAAAGACCTTCCTTCCGCCTCGCCGACGAGCCGGCCCCGTTTCATCACCAGCACGCGGCTGCAATTTTGTTTGAGTTCGGGCAGGTCATCAGAGATCATCAGGACACCAATGCCTTCCTGGGCCAGTTCCCGAATGACCTGGTGAATATCCTCCTTGGAACCGATATCTACGCCAACGGATGGCCCGTTTAAAATCAGCACTTTGGGAGCGTTAGCCAACCATCGCGCGAGAAGGACACGCTGCTGATTGCCTCCTGACAGCGTCTTCACCGGAGCGAGCGGCGAATGAAGCGCGATCCCCAGCTTTTCGATCCAGCCGCGAACCGTCTGTCTGACTTGGCGGTTATCAATCATACCCAATCGGCCGGTCTGTTTATCAATGACGCTAACGATCAGATTGCGTTCAATGGATTGATTCAGGAACAGCCCTTCCGTTAAGCGGTCTTCCGGCACATAAGCGATATGATGTTTTTCTGCGGCCTGAACGGAATCGATTCGCACCGGTTTGCCTTCCAGATAGATTTGGCCGGAGGTTGCGGGACAAAGACCAAACAGGGACTCCGCGAATTCAGTCCTTCCGGAACCCAAGAGCCCGGTCAAGCCAACAATCTCACCCGGATAAATTTCCATTGATATGTTGTCAAAGCAGCCTTTGAGCGACAGTCGTTCGGTCCTTAGCAAAGGCGTGCCTGTTTGCTTTCGGAAATCGAAATAACTCTCGTCAATTTGACGACCGGTCATATGGAAAACCAGCTTCTCGCGGTCAAGCAGGCCTGCCTGGTCGGAGATGACATTCCTTCCGTTTCGCATTACCGTAATCCGCTCGGAGAGCGCAGACACTTCTTCAAGTTTATGGCTGACAAACAAGATGGATATGCCGTCTTGCTTTAATCCTTCAATCACATGAAATAAAGACCGTACTTCTTTCTGGGTAAGAGCTGTTGTCGGCTCATCCATCACGATTAGCTTGGCCTCCTGCATAAGCGCGCGCGAAATCGCAATCAGCTGCTTATCGGCTACGGACAGGTTTTCTGCTTTTTCGTTCAGATCGAGATCGACGCCGACTTTTTCAAGCGCCAGTTTCGCTGTTTGGCGCATTTTGTTCCAGCTGATCCATCTTCTTCGCTGCGCCAATTCGCCATTCAGAGCGATGTTCTCCGCAACCGTCAGATTGGGGAAAATCGAAAAATCCTGATAAATGACCTGGATGCCGGCATGGATCGCATCAATGGGAGTAAGATGGGGGCGCAATTCCCCATCGATATAGATCTCGCCGCTGTCCGGCGCATACACGCCGGACAGGACTTTGATCAATGTGGATTTCCCGCAGCCGTTTTCCCCGGCCAAACAATGGATCTCGCCGCGTTCGATGCGCAAGGACACGTCCTTTAAAGCTTGAACGCCGGCAAAAGATTTGCTGATTTGACTCAGCTCAATGAGGGCTTGAGGCATGATGGGGTCATCCTTTCCTTAGAAATCATAATCTTTCACGTTATCTTTGGTCACGCCAACCCATGCGCTGCCGTACAGATATTTGCCGTCCACGACTTTTAATTTCTCATATCCGGGAACACCCAGATTGTATCCATCCTTAATTTCCCCTGATTTGCCTTCAAGCACCTTCACAGCCAGCGTGTTCATCGCTTTCGCCGCTTCCGCCGGATCCCAAAAGCCGATCATGGACATCGCGCCGCTTTCCAAATATTTTTGCGATACGGAAGGCACGCTTGTTCCGACGACATGGATTTTCCCGATGAGACCCGATTCTTCGACGGCCAAAGCCGCGCCTGCGGCATCATTGCCGGACGCCCCTTGGAACCCTTTCAGATTCGGATATGCTTTTAATGTTTCACGAAGCTTTTCGCTCGCTATTTTCTGATCATCACTTGTTTCGAGTTGTCTCGCAACCGCTTTCATATTCGGGTATTTTTCCAGCTGACGCTTGTAAGCCCCTTCCTCCCATTGCATATGAGACTTGGTGGTCAGGCTCCCTACCGTCGTCATGTATTCTCCGGTTTCGCCCATCGCTTTGGCCAGATTATCCATCAAAAAAGCGCCGTATTCCAGATTGTCGAATGCTTCGATGTTAAAATCGGTGTTTGCCATGCCGTCCGCTTCATGCGTTATAACAACGATGCCTTTGTCGCGCGCTTTTTTAAGCACGGGCTCCAGCGCTTCGGCCGAGAACGGAACAACCGTGATAGCATCCACTTTCTGCGCGATCAAATCTTCGATAATTTGTACCTGCAGCGCCGCGTCCGCTTTCTGCGGACCTTGCATGAAAGTCTCATGGCCTGTGGTTTGGCCGAATTCCTTCACGCCTTCTTCCATGCGGTCGAACCATGCCACGCCTGTCAACTTGACTACCGTTGCGATTTTATACTTTTTGCCGCTAGCAGGATTCCCTTGGCCCGTTCCTTTTCCTTCCTTGCTGCTTCCTGGTGCGCTCTCACCGCAAGCGGTGAGAACGATGACGCTGAAGATAAGCAGCATGGCGACTGCAGACATTAAGCGTTTTTTTAACATCATTCGCTTCCTCCCCAAATTGTTTTTTAGAGAAATATTGCAAAATCCTGAAGTCTTTATACGGCCACTTTCGGCTTTCTGAATGTGTTCACATCATCCATGAATTCTTTTACACGCGCCTGATCCACATGATTTTCAAACTTGCCGTCAATCTTAAAAGCGGTTCCAACCACGGCCCCGTCAGCGATCGTCAGCTGCTCGATCAGGTTGTCGCGGCGGACGCCTGTATTGGCAAGCACAACGGTATCCGGCACTGAGTCCTTCACGCGTTTCAAAATCTGGGAATCCGTCCGCGATCCGGCCGTAAGACCGGAGACGCATAACGCATCCGGACGGTTATTAAATACGGTCGATCTCGCCACGCTTTCGATATCTCGCTCCGCCACGTATTTAGCCGCTTCGGGCACGATATTGAACAACAGCTTCACATGCTCGGCTCCGATCCGCTGCTGATGGCGTACCGTTTCGCCTACATTGGTGTTCCATAAGCCGAAATCGCTGGCATACACCCCAGTAAAAATTTCGCGAATGAAAAGCGCGCCCGTAGCAGCCGCCAGGTCCAATGATTTTTTGGCATCCCAAAGCACATTGACTCCGAAAGGAACCTTAATTTCCGACTTAAGTTCACCAATCACCCTTCCCATTGCGGCAACGGTTTCCGTCTTCACATTTGTCAGATAAGGCAGGCTGAATTCATTGGAGAACATCACGGCATCCACGCCGCCATCCTGCAGCGCGTGCAGATCCTTCCGGGCCATTTCGACGACATAATCCATTCCCTTTTCCTTATCAAAATAAGGATCTCCCGGCAAAGCCATCAAGTGGCACATCGCAATAACCGCTTTCTCTGTCCCCAACACTTCCTTTAACCATGTCATATGAACTCATCCTCTCCCAAATAGTAGTGTACACGAATATTTTTCATTCATTGCATCAATGCAGTATTATCGCATTAAAGTTAACCGCGGCTAAAATCAATGCTTCCGTCAAACGTATAAACAAGCCGTTCCAAAAGCAGCACCAGTTTATGAACATCCTCCAAATCCACGGACTCGACGGGGGCGTGAGTATAACGGGCAGGGTATCCAAGATCCACCATCGGCAGTCCCTCATTCTCCAACTGGCTGAAAGAGGCGTCGGTCAATATCCCCATAAAGACAGCCGGCTGAAGAGGGATATGATGCGCTGCGGCAATCTTTTTGATATGTTGAACCAGCTTTGGATTGGGAATCAGCCCGCCAAGCGTGCCGCGGCCATGGAAGGTATACATTCCGATGCTTGGTCCGCCTCCCAGATAAATGTTTCCCTTGTTAAGCAAGTCGGGTGTATCCGTGGCAATGGTTATATCGAGCGTAATGGCCAGCTGCGGGTTGATGCGCCTCACTGCAGGCAGAACGCCGCGTAAATTGAATTCCTCCTGAACCGAAAACACCAAATACAGCTCGCATGAGAGTTCCTTGTCTTTCACCAGGTCTGCTAATTCCAGCAGCGCTAAACATCCGGCCCGATTATCGAGCGCATTGGAGAATACTCGGGACCCGTTGGTAAAAAATTGCCGTTGATACATGATGGGCGTGCCTGCATCAATTCCGGCCATTTCTGCTTCCTGCCGCGATTTGAAGCCGAAATCCGCAAACACTTCACTTACCGGTAGGACCCGGTATTTCTCATCGCTTGGCGTAACATGATGGGACTTGGTACCGATCACCCCGTTCCAAGTCTTCCCGCCGGCTTCGATGATCACCGATTGCCCGGCCAAGCTTTTCTCAGGTATGCCGCCAAGGCGCTCCACGCGAAGAAAACCGCTCTCCTCGATTTTATTGACCATAAGCCCTAACTCATCCATATGTGCAAATACCATAACCCGGTAAGGTTCGGGAACCGCAGATCTGTTCATTTTGACCGTCACATTGCCTAGAGCATCCACATGAACTTCTTGAGCGCAATCCTTGAATTGTGCCCGCACATACCGGATGACCGGATCTTCATAACCGGAAACTGCCGGAAGCGATGTCAGCTCCCGCAATCTATTTTTCATTTTTTCTAATTTTTGCTCCATCCGCTTACCTCCTCTGCCTGTAACCGCTTTCCGAAAATGCTGTTTTCAGTCATAAAACCTTCATCAAGCTTTGGGTTTGCTCATACAACCGTCGGTAAACATCGTAATAACGTTCATACAGCTCCAAATGCTCACGCCGAGGGTCAACGGAGCGGTCAATCTCCACCCAATGGCCAACATCGCTTAAGTTATGATGCCAGCCAAGCGCCATTGCACAAATGTAAGCGTTTCCATATGAAGCCCCAACCGTCACCTTCGGGATTGTCTGGCGAACCTGGCATATATCGCTGACGCTTTGCAGCCACAGCGGACTTTTGACGCCGCCGCCGACGGCGACCACCCGGTTGATGGATGCGCCCAACTGGTTCATCGCCTCGAAATTATGCCGGATCGAATAGGAGATTCCTTCCACTAAAGAACGATATAGATCTGCCGTCGTATGATTCAGTGACAGACCAAATATCATTCCTTTGGCAAAAGCGTCATGTACAGGGGTTCTTTCGCCGCTGAAATAGGGCAGCGTGATCAATCCGTTAGCTCCCGGAGGGCTAAGCCCGGCCTGTTCGGTCATGTAAGCGTAAGCCTCTTCAACGGTCATGCCTGCTGACGCTCCGCTTGAATCCCGGCCCAAACATTGGTCGACGAACCAGCGCGTAAGCGAACCTGCCGTCGCTGTTCCGCCTGTCAATGTATGTTTGCCTGGGATGACATGCAGATTGGGCCACAGCTGTTTCGTTTTGGGTATTTGGTCGGTTGTCAGGATAAAAAATGTAGAGCTTCCATACATCATCATCAGATCGCCTTCATGTACGGCCCCGATGCTGATTGCCTCGGACATGGCGTCGGCCGTGCCGGCAATGACTTTCGTTCCCGGGGCAAGCCCTGTTTCAATAGAGGCATTCAGTGTGACTTTTCCTACGATGTCGGTACTCCATGCTGGGGGCGGAAGCTTGTCGGCATCCGTGATTAACGATACCATATCCGGGTTCCATGTTTGGGAACGGATATCGAATAGTGGGGCATAGTTGATGGCGGTATATCGGTCTATGACGCATTCATTCGTTAACTTATAAACGAGATAACCTGAACCGCATAAAAATTGATAGGTCTTGGAGTAAATTTCGGGTTCATGTTTGCGGATCCACAAAATTTTAGGGCCGGCAGCCTGAGAAGATAAGGACTGTCCAGCAATTTCAAAGATTTTTTCTTCCCCGCCGAGCTGGTTCAGTTCCGTGATTTCCTGCTCGGACCGGGTATCGATTCCATAGAGAATCGCTTTGCGCAGCGGTATCCCGTTCTTGTCAATCGGCAAAAGCGCGGGAGCGATGGTGCTCACTCCTACTGCCTTCACGTCTTCGGAACGTATGCCGTACCTGGATCGGGCATCCTTCAGAAGCTTATTGGACAGCCATTTAAAATCATGCCACCAGGTGAGCTCGGCATCATGCTCTGCCCATCCCCGATTGGGAATGTCAAGCCGGTGAGCAACCGCATGCTGAGTCAGGATTCGACCCCGCGGATCTACCAGCACCCCTTTGGATTCGTATGTCCCGATGTCGATCCCCATTACATATGACATATTTTTGAAATCCCCCCGCTTAAAAGGCTTCATCAAATCCGGAAAGCGGGCCCAGCACTATACCAATGTGATTTTCCCCTTAAACCCCAAGTCAAAAACCGGATGATGTTCGCCATCGCTGCGATTGGTGATGATCTCGCTTACCTGATCGTATTCGCATACCTTGAGAAGCGATGAAGTCCCCATTTTAGTCTTATCTGCCAGGGCAATCACTTGCTTGGATTGTGAGATAAAGGCCTGCTTGACTTCAACCTCTTCCACGCTGTAATCCGTTAATCCGAGTTCCCTGTTTAATGAAGCGAGTCCGAGATAATAACGGTCAAAATTGAACTTTTTGATCGTTTCGATCGCAATACTGCCCACCATCGACATTTCATTAAAACGAATAAGCCCGCCAATCATATATACTTGGAGATTGCTTTTGGATAAAATCGATGCGACCTGAAAGGATGAAGTAAATACCGTAATGCCTCTGCGCTTGACTAGCGCTTTGGCAACCTCCGCCGTCGTGGTCCCCACATCAAGAGCGATAACCTCCCCTTCGCGTATTTGACTCGCTGCATATTGGCCGATTTGCCGCTTGAAGTCATGGTTTTTCTTCTCACGTTGGATGAACAGCGGTTCGTTGTCCTGATCGGGAAGGGCAGCCCCTCCTCTACGTCTTGAAATCAGCTCCTTCTTTTCCATCGCTGCAAGATCCCGCCTAACCGTGACTTCAGACACGTCCAATTGCTGAGCCAGTTCTTCAACGGACAAAGGTGAATTTTCATGCAATAAATCCAAAATGAGCTTCTCTCTTTCAGTTGACATTTCCCATCAATCTCCTTGTTTGAATATTAACATAATGATCATTTTACAATCAATAAAAATCATAAATTGATCAAAATAAATATTAAACCGATCATAGTCTACATAAATCTGCTTGTAAACAACTAATTTAATCACAGACAACCTTATGTATTTGCAATAATTTAGCATATAACACGTACATCTCATATAAATTTAACAATGATCAATCTATGATCATAAAAAAACTTCATTTGATCTATGTTTGCGCGTATGCTTATCTTACCATACACCATCAAAAGGATTTTTGAAGAAAAACTAAAAAAATCGCGCCAGGCGCGGTAAGGATATTGGCTTCTTGAAATTTTTACTTTCTTATATCAGGATTTTGCAAAATTCGGTTCCAACCGCTCCCGGGTACAATATATAGACGAACTAAACCGTTTCGCTCTATTTATTGCTAGATTGAAAGCCGCTCCTTGGATTTTTGCCAAATGCTCATATGTAAAAAAACTCCCCCAAAAACTTTGTTTCCGGAGGAGTTTCTTGCTTGATTTATGTAGCTGTATCAATCCACGAAAAAATCAGGTTCGGGTCTGATCTTGGTCTTGAGCTGTCTGAGGTTGTACTCCATTTTGAGCACGATGTCCTCGATTTGCTTCGGATCAATGGTGAAACGTTCAGGTTCGGAACGGGAGCCTGATTTCATATCGCGCAAGGCGACCTGCTGCTCCTGCCATTTATCCATCAAATCGGAAATCGTTGCGTAAAATCGTTCATAATCGCTAATAATTTCATCCAGGTAGGAGTCCACTTCTTCCGGATCATACCCTCTGAGTTTGGTATTAAAGACCTTTTCGTGAATCGAAAGAGCATCCAAATGTATACCCAGCTGCTTAAACAGCTTTCTCTGCTTATCCAGTCGGCGCTGCATATGTTCATCCATTGCCATTACCTCCAAATCGGTTGCTACTCAAACGGGTGATCATTTCATTATATACATCCCCTCTATTTTTTATATCATAACCAGAGCCAAGATGAAAATGTTTCATCGTTATTTTTGGAAAATGTGCCATTTCAAGCGCCTATCCCCCTATTTAGAGCAAACAAAATTTTGATTATAAAATCATTGATGCCGCTTCTAATACCTTCGCACTTCACTCATCAATAATTATCCTTAACCGCCTTGTTCAACATGCCCAGACAGCGGTCCAAATCGGTTTTCACCTGTTTTTTATACAGCTTGGCTTTTTCATGGCCGTCTTCGGTAAAGTGATATAACACAATCTCCTGAAAATCAACGCGTGGGTCATTGCCCTTAAGCTGCTTGGTCCGGTAAAAAATCCCCTCTTGGACCAATTCATGCAGCGCCCGATAAATTTCGCTTTGCGGCGGGGCGTAACCGAAGCTCTTAAATTCCGCTCTCATCTCCTCCAGCATCTGATAGCCATATCCCCGGTGCTGTTCAACCATCGTGATCAGATACGTTTTAATAAAAGCACGCTGGGCAATCATAAAAGCCACATCATTTCCCCCTTTGCATTTCCTTCATTAACCAATTTACTTTCCATTATAAACAACTATTTTTCAATATGCATATTATGAAATCTTCAACTGAAATTCACTGCGGCTTTCCGGAAGAAATTCCTCAGGTTGGGAAGCGAAAGCCAATAAGGAATCGGTACCTCAAATATGTTCCAGCTATGATGACGTACGAAAAACACGCAGGCAATATATGCGGTCACCAACCCACGGATAAGCTTAAAAACCAGCCCACGGATAAGCTTAAAAACCAGCCCACGGATAAGCTTAAAAACCAGCCCACGGATAAGCTTAAAAACCAGCTGTCGCTCGCATATTTACTCTCGTCCTAGTGCTCAGGCTGTAAAAGTTCATAGTAACGGACATCACGGCCGCTAATTGGCTAAAAACAGCCATTTTTAAATTTTAACGGACACCACAGCGCTTAATTGCTCCGAAACACCGCCAAAAGAGGTTTTTTCACCAAATAGCTGCATCTGTGTCCGTTAAAAATCATAATGCTCAAAATTGACCTCAATAGCGGCCGCTGTGTCCGTTAAATTTTTCTGCGAATCGCATCATGAGTACGAACCGCATCGTAGGCAAATCGCATCGCATCATGAGCGCGAATCACATCATAGCAGATCGCATCGCATCATGAGCTCCGAATCTGCATTGCATCATGAGATCCGAACCACTTCATAAGGGGCAGATCTGCACCGCGTCATTTGTGCGGCTCTGAGAAGCGAATAAATGATGCCTGTTTTCTTAGGTTGCTAATATTTATCCACATTCCGCTTTGTTCTAATGCTTGAAATGATGTTAGCAGCAATAAAGTCCCTTTGAAGCAGGTTGTATGCAAAATCGCCATTTTCCCTACTATGAATTTTTCATATGATGCAATTATCGAATAAAAACCTAGGCGAGCTCCATGCTACTTAACCAATTTGAATGATGAAAATGACTCCACTAACAAAAAAGACCCGCTACTGCTTTCGATCTCGAAAACAGAGCGGGCCTAACAGTACATCACGTAAAATCAGCCGCCTTCAACCGACCGGGACGGGACTGAAGACTGCGCAGGGAACCTGCCTCGTTTGTTGGCACGCAGCGACGACACGCCGATCATCCATTTCCCAAAGGGCAGATATGAGAGCGCCATCGCCACCGCATACGATAATACGACGCAAACCAGAAAAGAAATCATCATCCGTACGGTCACATTCCACCCTGCAAACAGCCAGTGATCCAAATTGTAGCTATTCCTCAACATTAATGCATGCGCCAGATACGCTCCATAAGAATAACGGCCTAACGCATTCATCACCTTTAAGCTGCCTGGCCCTGACTTTTCAGTCCATTTTTTCGCGCTAGCATAAAACACAAAAATAGAGCTGACAAGAAATAACGTAATAAGCGGGCGCAATAATGCAAGCATGTTAAACGAGACATGATATTCAGGTGGCGTTCCGAAGCTTTGCACCGTAATATATGCATAATACCCGAACAAAAGCAGGAATGCTGGCCAGTAAACGTATTTTCCTTTCAGCAGCAGCCGCTTCCAACGGTCCGGATTCATCCCTGCCGCAGCGCCGAGAATAAAATAAAACGCAAAATACAAGAAGTTGCGATCCGCATACGTCGTAAAAAACGGGGTCAAAACCGGAATATCCGCCTCCGCCATCCATCCGCTTATTCGGAATAAATTATAAAGCAGCATTAGGCAAACAAGGCCGAAACCGGCCAGCGTCCAGGCATGCCAGCGGAATGAAGTACGCCGGGCGCACTCGCGCATGATATACCTGAGCAGCGGAAACAGCAAATAAAACTGAAAAATCATAACGATGTACCATAAGTGGTAGCTGCTTTTCCCGGTGATCAGCATCATGGCCCATTTCCCGAACTGAGGCCAAAACGGATGGCCCAAACCTTGGTTTACTATAAAATAAATCAGCGACCAAAATATATAGGGGACCAGAATATCTTTAAACCGTTTGCCTATAAACGATCCATACCGGAGTGAACCGTCATAATTGTAAAACAGAACCAATCCCGTAATAAAAATAAAGACAGGAACGGCAAACTTGGCTGCAAGCACCAAAAGGGTCATCCATAACCCATCCGCCGGCCCAATTCCATCCACTGCGGCATAGTGGGCAATCGAATGCTGCAGCGCTACGGCCAGAAAGGCCAGACCGCGCAGTAGTTCGATTTCACCGATCCGCTCCTTTTTGGGCATTCGCCTCATCTCCAGTCCACAAAAATCTTTTATTATTGTATATACCACTCCGCTATGCGCGAAAAACAAAAAAGAGCGCCAGCCAGAATAGTATCATCTGACGCGCTCCTTTGACAAATCATTTTAATATTTTTTGGGGATTAGCCCATAGTTTACACGATCTGGCACTTCGATAAGCAGCATCCGGACGGGTTCATGATCCGCGCGAAGCAAAATGTTCTTTTCGGCATCGGCGGTGGTTAGAAGCATGAAATCACGTTCCCGGAAGGCTTCGTGCCGCCCTTCACCTGACTCCCAGTTTCCCGCCCCCCGGACAGCAAGCGCCGCAACCGTGGTTCCCTCGGACAATGTATGACGGTATGCGCTATGCGGCTGTACTTCAACGTCCCGCATTTTCGCTTCGGCCGTCAAACGGATCGGCGAACCATTGCCGAGAATATCGACCGCACGCACACCATCCTGTTCGGACACTGGGAACTCCCCAGACTCATACTGTTCGTATGCGGGCGACTTCCGGGATTCCGCCTGCAGGTCGGGCTCGAACCAGATCTGGAATGCCTCCATATCCGGTCCAAGGAACCGTTCCTCATGACTGACGCCGCTGCCTGCTTTGATGACCTGAACTCCCCCGGCGCCTACAGTGCTTCGCGTTCCCAAAGAATCGCCATGCTCCGCCGTTCCGCTCAATACATACGTCATAATCTCAAACCCGTAGTGAGGGTGTGAGGGAATATACCCTTGCGAAGGCGTATGGGCCCATGCCCAATAAAACAATGGTCCGACACGGTTGATAACAGAACCTTCCCCAGAAAAGCCGATTGGCTTCTGTTCGGTGATTTTTCCGTGATCAAAAACCCCTTTTCCTTGCATTGCCGGTGTATACAGACGAATTTTCATCGGGTCATCCCTCCCCTTGAATTGGAATAAGAAAAACGTCTATCGACGTACTTTCACAGAAGACAGACCGCTATTAGCGGATGTTTTTCTTGCGATTATAGAATGACTTAAGCTCTGCTTAAAACTTATACATTCTATAATCTTCAAAAAAGCGGCTGAAAATTTAAAACAAGTGATATGCCCCAGGCCCAGTTAATGCGACCCCGACCACAACCGCAAGCAAAATGAGGTTGAATTCATACCCGTTTTGCGTGGCCCAAAAGCCGTTTTTGCCGTGAACGGTCACGATTGCGCCGATCATGGTCACCGCGATCATCGCTGCCGCAAGAGGCGTCAACACGCCTGCCGCAAACAGCAGTCCGCCTGCAAACTCGAACAAGCCAATCACAATTGCCGCTAAAACGCCAGGTTTCACATGAATCGACTCAAACCAACCCGCCGTTCCTTTAATGCCATAGCCTCCAAACCAGCCAAACAGTTTTTGGGCTCCATGCCCTACAAATGTCAATCCTACAATCAATCTGATAATTAGCAAACCCCATGCAACCATATTTATCTTCCTCCATTTTATTATTCTCAATTTTGTTTAGCTTTATTTAAAGATATTTATCAAAAAAAAATTTTTTCTAATATTTCGTTAATCTTATCATGATTCTCTCTCCCATGTGTTTCGTTATTTATCTTGATATAAAGATATATGATTTTTAGACTTTAGTCAATACTTTTTTTCATTTTTTGTTTGAATGGATAGGTTATTACCTTCCCGCTTATAATATTTTGAAAAGAAATGGAGTGCCGTATATGGAAATCATCCGTCCCGAACCAAGCGCCGTCCCTGAGGCTAATCTTTTGAACTGGCAAATGCTTATAAGACATGAAACGTTACGTTTAATTAAATCCGGTACCTTCATGCAGTTGGTCTCCAGCCCTGAACTTGCGGATATTGCAAAAGAATGCTCCGCATTAAACCGACAGCTGCTAAAGCTTGCGCATAAACGATTTACGCACTCCTCGGACCATCAATCGTAGATATTCGCCTAAGAGGTGACAGCATTGAACCCCATGATGGAAAGCTTGCTGGGCATGAAAGCCTTTAATGACCAATTCATCGCCGAAGACCTGCTTCAGGATAATCTTCTTCGCCTGCAAATGCTGGCACAATGTTTGGAGTCGGCTAATAGCCGGGAACTAATCCATGAACTGCTGCCGCAGCTGACCGCTTCCATTCAACTTGAACAGCGCCTGCTTCAGCTTTGCCTGGACAAAGACTGGCTGCATCAAGATGCTGCCGAACAATTCTCCAGGGATGTCAAATGGGCGCACAAGGCATTGGCGATGTTACCGGAGTAAACTTGGTAAATGATAATGTTTGTTTTCGATATTAAAAAGGCCTCTGCCGATGGCAGAAGCCTATATTATTCACCCCGAAGCATTGATCATGTTTGAGGCCGGGTTCGTCTGGTCGGAATAGCCTCAAGCGGATCATCCGGCCAATAATGCTTGGGGTACCGGCCTTTCAAGTCCTTTTTCACGTCAAAATATCCATTCGCCCAAAAGCTTGCCAGATCCGACGTGATTTGAACCGGCCGCTGTGCCGGAGACAACAGATGCAGCGTCAGCGGAATTCTGCCGCGGCCGATCCGCGGCGTTTCACGCAGGCCGAACATTTCCTGCAGTTTCACTGCAAGCACGGGTTGCATAGGATTGCTGTAATCAACGATTATTCTGGAGCCGCTTGGTACCGTGATATGCGTAGGCGCTTCCTCATCAAGGCGCGTTTTCTTATCCCAACCCAGCGTCTGTTCCAGGATGGCCGCTAACTGCAGCTTTTGCAAATCCGTGCGGCTTTTGGCGCCATAAAGATATGGAAGCAGCCATTCCTCCAGACTCCCAAGCAAAGCGGCATCTTTCATATCCGGCCACTCTGGATCCGCATGGTGCATCATCTGCAAACGCTGGCGCAGCTGCTTGGCATGTTTGGTCCAGGGGAGGATGCCGAGCCCCTCGGTCCGAATCCCCTCCAGCAAGGCCAAGACTACCCGTTCCGGGGACGGCTGCTCCGCAGGTGATTCGCGGAGAATAACGGCGCCGAGGCTGGTCTGTTTGCGCGCTTTTACGCTCCCTAACGTCCGATCCCACTCCACTACCGTGTCATCCACGATCTCGTCCCCATGATAGCGCTGAATATCCTCAAGATTTAGCGGTGCTGCCAGCAAAATTTTACCTTCAGCTCCTTTTCGGTCATCGACTGCGGCTGCAGTGATATAGGCTGAACGGCTCAAGAGCTGGGCTCCCGGCAGTTCGACACCCCGCCCGGAAGTAAGCAAAAACTTCCCATTTCCGCGGTTCTGACCGATACGGTCCGGATAAGCAAATGAAAGCAGCAAACCGCATTTTTCAAGATCGACCTTTTCACTGGCAGCTATTCCAGTTTGTTTCCTAATATGCTTGCTTTCTTGGGCGATCCGTTTCAAAGCGGACTCATCGGCATCCCTGACAGCTCCCCCTTGTTCCCACATGCAAACAGCCTGAGCTCTGCTCCGGATATCCGCGTCACGCTCCGCCCCACGGAATAGATCTCTTTCCTGAAGAACAGCTGCAAGCGTGGATCCAAGCCGCCCATGCCCCAGATAAGCAGCTTGAAGCATCATTACCGCCAGCCGGGGATGCATGCCAAGCTCAGCCATTCGTTTCCCTTTATCCGTAATCATTCCGTCCTTCGTCACGGCTCCAAGCCGCTGCAAAAGTTCCCGGCCCCGCTCATAGGCTTGGGCTGGAGGCGGATCGAGCCACAACAGCTTGTCCGCATCCCGTACTCCCCACGTCGTCAGTTCGAGAACAAGCGGCGCCAGATCCGTTTCGAGGATTTCCGGAGCATTCCGCTCACGCAAATGATCCTGGGCTTCGCGGCTCCACAGCCGGTAAGCTACCCCGGGAGCGGTCCGCCCTGCACGGCCTCTGCGCTGATCAGCAGATGCCCGGGATACCTGGCCCGTGGCCAAATAAGGCATGCCGGTCCGCGCAGAGAACAGCTGCGTACGCATGAGCCCGCTGTCCACGACGATGCGGACCCCGTCAATCGTCAAACTTGTCTCCGCAATCGACGTCGCCAATATCCATTTACGCCTGCTTGCCGGATCCGGACGCACGGCCGCGTCCTGTTCCTGCTGCGGCAGCTGGCCGTACAGCGGCCGGATGACGCAACCAGCCGGGATGCCTCCTCGCTCAAGTTCCGCCTGTACTTTGCGGATTTCTCCGGCTCCGGGCAAAAACGCAAGCACATCCCCGGGATGGTCCGCTGCAGCTTCGCGTATAACCGCAGCCATATGCTGCTCGGGTTTGATTCCGGCAGCAGGCGGCTTGTATACCGTTTCTACCGGAAACTGGCGTCCGGGACAGTTCACCACGGCTGCATCGCCGAGCAAAGCCGCCACCGGTTCCGCTTCGAGTGTGGCGGACATGACAAGAATCCGCAAATCCTCCCGAAGCACAGCTCTGGATTCCAAAGCAAGCGCCAGCCCCAGATCTCCCTGCAAATTGCGTTCATGGAATTCATCAAAAATAATCATGCCTACATCCGCAAGCTCCGGATCGCTTTGCAGCATCCGAGTTAGGATACCCTCTGTCACGACTTCGATTTTTGTCTTTTTGCCGGTCCGGCTTTCCATTCTTACGCGATATCCGACCGTTTCCCCCGTCTGCTCGCCTAAATTTCCGGCCATGTATTCAGCCGCGGCACGCGCTGCCAGACGGCGTGGTTCGAGCATAATAATCTTGCGGCCTGACAACCAGTCCTCTTCCAAAAAAGCAGGCGGAACCTGCGTCGTTTTCCCCGCGCCCGGTTCGGCCACAAGCACTGCGGATGTGGCTGTACGCAGTTTTTCCTTGAGCTCGGGAAGCACCTTCTGAATCGGCAACTCATTCATTCGTTTCTCACCATGTCTTTCGGTTGTATAGTTCAGGGATGTTAGGCCCGTTTTTTCGTCTCTTTTGTCTCTATCATTATAGGGCCCCACAGGGCTGGATATCCACGCCGGTTTGCTATAAAATGTACGAAGTTATTGTGCAAGGAGACGATTTAACGTGAGCCAAAATAACAAACGTCCAATGCGGGGCAGATTCGCGCCCACGCCTTCCGGCGAGCTGCATATCGGCAACGCCTGGGCAGCACTCCTCTCTTGGCTGCAAGTTCGCAGCTCAAGCGGCATCTTCGTGCTGCGGATGGAGGACATCGACACCCAGCGATCCAGACCCCACCTGGCAAGGCAAATACTTGACGATCTGTATTGGCTTGGGCTGGATTGGGATGAGGGACCGGATGTCGGCGGCCCCTTTGGCCCCTATACCCAAAGCGAATGTTTGGAATATTACATGGAGGCCCTGAATCAGCTGGGCGGCATGGGCTGCCTCTATCCTTGTTTCTGCAGCCGGGCCGACCTGATGGCAGCCGCTCGCGCACCCCACGGCCTTTCTTCCGAAGGACCGGCATATCCGGGAACATGCCGCAATTTAACGGCTGAGGAGGCTGCGCGCAAATCGCTGGACAAGCAGCCCTCCCTACGGTTCAAGGTCCCGCACGAGATCATTTCTTTCCAAGACGGCGTAGCCGGATTGCAAGTTTTCGATGCGGCTGCAGGCGGCGATTTCATCGTTCGCAGAGCCGACGGGATGATATCCTATCAGCTCGCCGTCGTCGTCGACGATCATCGGATGCAAATCACGGATATCCTGCGCGGAGCCGATCTGCTGGATTCCGTCCCGCGCCAGCTCATGCTTTATAAGGCGCTTGGGATGGAAGCTCCCTCCTTCGCTCATGTTCCGCTGTTTATGGGACCTGACGGCAAACGGCTGGCCAAGCGGCATGGTGGGACAAGCCTCGCCGCGATTCGCGAAACGGGAACGGCGCCTGAACGGCTGCTCGGCTGGCTGATGTGGGTCGCAGGATTGATCGGGAAACCGGAGCCTTTATCCGCCTATGACTGTATCCCGCTTTTCCAAATGGATAAACTGCCTGCCATGCCTATCATCATAACCGATGAAATATTATCCCGTCTGCATGGATAGGAAATAGCAGCAAATAACCCCACAAAGTGACGCATGGCCTTCGAAGCTTATTCCGATTACTTTGCGGGGACCCCGGAAGTCTATACTTGATATGTCAAAAAACCTCTATCAATTCCTGCTGAACATTCAGGAAAGATGGAGGTTTTTAAAATCGGCTTTTTACGAATCTTGCAGACGCTCGCGCATTTTTTGCCCATATTCCTGAAAGACCGCACTGCCGCTTAAACCTCTCTGCTCCATCAGCAATTGAAAGCGCAGCTTCTTTTCGGTCAGACTTTTTCTCAGCTTTTCTTTTTCGCCGGCATTTTCGCATGCATGGATTAAATCCTGCAGCTTTAAAAGTTCGCCTTTGAGCTGCATTTCTTCAGGGATGCAACCCGCGTTTTTCATGATTTTATAGGACATCCGCAGGTCTTCGGGAATATGCGACAGTTCTTCAAGCTCAAGCGGTTTGCCTTTGCCGGCCAGCTGTTCGAATTCTCCCCGGTTCATTGCTTCGTTTATTCTTTGTTCAGCAAGCCATGACATAATGCTCATGTAAAGGGGCCTCCCCTTCTTAAAAATTTCCATACTTCTCTATGAAAACATGACGGCAAGATCCTGTCAAATGCACAAAAACCGCTTCCGCCGCAAGCGGAAACGGTTTTCTTACAAGCACTGTTATCGCAGAAGCGATTCCGCTCCGTCAATGATGATTTGCGCCCCCGTAACGTGGATGGACTCGTCTGAACCGAGAAATGCGACCAGGTCGGCTACATTTTCGGGTGATCCGGGCCCTTCCCTTAGCGGCTGGCTGCCCTCAGGGTATTGAACCGGAATGACGATTTCTTTGAGCTCATCCGTTTTTTCCGTGCTTTGATCGATGTTGGTCGAAATTGCACCCGGGCAGATGACATTCACGCGGATTTTGAATTTGGCCAGCTCCAGCGCCGCCATTTTGGCAAAAGCAACCTGGCCCGCCTTGGAAGTACTGTAAGCTGACATGCCGAAGTTGGAGAATACCCGACTGCCGTTAATCGAACTCGTGATAATGATGCTTCCGCCACGCTTTTTGAGATGTGGAATCGCATATTTTACCGTCAAAAACGTACCGTTCAGGTTGACGCTTAACGTATGCTGCCAATCCTCCAACTTCATGTCCTCAATCGGGGATAAAACGCCGTTAATGCCGGCATTGGCAAACACGACATCGACCGTTCCAAACAGCTCCGCGGTTTCGAGAACCGCTTTTTCGACCCTGGCGGCATCCGAAGTATCCACATCAAAAGCACGCGCGGCGCCGGGCCGGATGGCGTTAATTTCCGCTTCCGTTTGCTCCGTGCGGTCATCCAGCAAATCGAATAATGCCACATTGGCCCCTTCCGTGGCCATTTTAACGGCAGCTGCCTTGCCGATTCCGGAACCGGCGCCGGTGATAATCGCGGTTTTTCCGGCAAAACGCAGTTTGTTTATTTGCTCCTGGCTCATGCAGATCTCTCCTTTGGTATCCTGGTTCTATTAGAGGTTGTTCAAAAAGTCCGCTTTTGATCACGAAGTGAATCAGGAAGTGAACTCGGCATCGAATCTTGAATTCAGCCGGGCCTTCCGGTGCTCACGTACCCAAATCGTACGCTCCGCTCCTCAGTCCCTATCTTCATTCAACCTTCTCGGTGCTGAAAACCGGCCTTTTTCAACACGCACTATTATGCTGCTTTTTTCTCAAGATTACCCAAAAAAGGTTTCTGCATATCATGAGCCAGGAAATTTCCTCTCAAACCCGCAAAATAACCCCACTTATTCCGATTACTTTGCGGGGACCCCGGAAATTTTTAATAACCCCACAAAGTGACGTGTAGCCTTTGAGGCGTATTCCGATTACTTTGTGGGGACCCCGGAAGTTTTAAAAAAACGCCATACGTTTTCTTTAATGCAGAAAGCGCATAGCGTTTGAGTCGATTTAGTGCTAGAGTCTCACTATTTGAGTCGATTTAGTGCTAGAGTCTCACTATTTTACCAGTACAGTTCCAGAAAGGCCGCATCATCCTGCAGCCCGCCGGTATGCGGTGCGTTCAGCAGCACCTGGATTTGCTCGTCTGGCAGTACCTCACGGATCGGGTCCAAGTCATCGAGCCCGTCCGTATACAGTTGAAGTCTCATCGGTATATCATATTCGAGCCGCGTCTGATACACATGCGGCGGTCCGCCGACAGGCCCTGTCAAAGTAGACCAGCGCTGATTCGTCTGCATCGTCGCGCGAAAATACTCGCTGATCTCCTCATTCTTTTTCCAAAAACGCAGACGGGAATCCCCCTGCCACGCCATCCAGATTCGGCCTTGTTTTTTGCGGGATGACGGCAGTTCTATACGCCCGCAAATATACATCGTCTGGCTGCCCAGCCGCTGCTTGTCCTCCAGCACCTCGCGCAGCAATGACGGCGCTTCTCCAGGTGGCGTAAGCTGCCTCAACTGCTCGGAGGCCGTTTCCGTAATCTCGCGCATGAAACCCGCGAATCCCGCCGAAGACCAATCCCGGGTCGTCCCCAGCCAATCGAGCAGCGTATGGCCCAGAAATCTCGCGGCAAAATCCCCTCGGTAACTCATGCCGACCCCGTCGCATAGCACAAAATTGCAGGCATCCCCATCAATATGTATTCCCACGAAATCCTGCCCTTTTTCCCCCTGAACCAGGCTTTCCATCGCACGTCCGTACGCATAGCGGCAAATAAACCGGCCTTCATACGTGGAAAGGTTTTGCTCGGAGGACTGAGAACTGATAAAAGTAAACTTGTCATGTGTTGAGGCTGTATTCATTTTCATAGACTCCCCTCCCTACGCTCTAACAGGCGTCGCTGCCGACATCTGGAATCCGATGGACACCAGCTCCGCGCAATTCCCCGGCAGCATCATCAGCGCCCCGGGCGCAAGCAGATAATCCGCCTCAGCAAGCATTTCTCTATAGCTTTCCGGCAAAGGCGAAGACATATTGCGAAGCTTGACCGCATGTTCGTCCTGCAGCGCGGTTTCAGGATGGATTCCTTTCCAGCGCCGCGGCTGCGGAATCGGCTGGTCTAAAATGTGATCGGAAATAAAAATATTTTCCACCAGCACGTTGCCGTCTGGAACGCTCATGCTCATAATCCGTTTGGCGATCGGCTCCGGATCATCCCCTGTGGAAACCCCGTCGGTCATATGGCATACGAGCGGAGCCGGACAATCCTGCATATGCGGCAATTCAGACTGTAAAATACGTTCTGCCTGAAGAAAAGCTTTGGCCGAGTCCGAAAATCGTTTCGGGGTCAAATCCGGCAGCGAACCAACCGCCGCAATCTCGTCAATGCCCTTAATCCCGTTCAGCAGATCGTAAACATCGTCGCTATAGGCCAAAATCGCAATCCGATAACGCGGCGTAAGCCGGTTGCCTTTGGTTGACCGGAATACCATCTGCCGGATGGCCAAAGACAAAGCTTCGTATACCACGTCGATCCGCCGCTTTTGATCCATCAGCATATTCATGGACGCGCTGATGTCGATCAAATAAATAATGAGCGCCGGCGTACGTTGGGAAGCCTGAATGGTATAATTCATCTTTGTGTCTAACTCCCCTTTTTGATGTTGATTATAACTCAGATGTTTGGCAGATCATAATTATAATTGGACAAAAATTTATAAATCGCGTTTGCGCGCGTACCTACTTTTCCCACTTTTTTAAAATATTGCGCATCTTTCTCATACAAACTTGTAAATTGTATGGAGTATGTTCTGGCTTTGTCCATTTTTCCGCCAATTTGCGCGTTATATGCCTGATTATAGTAAGAGATTAGCAGAACCACCTGTTTTGCCCTTCTCTTTTCCAGTTCCCTGGCTTTGACTGCAGCTTCTTTGCGGGCGGCTTCTTTCTTCGCCAGCTCGATTTGCTTTCGCTTCTGCTCCGCCTCATATTTGGCCTGTTTGTCCTGCAGCTCCTGCAGACGTTTCCTTTCCGCTTCCTTTTTCTTTTCTTCAATCAGCTTTTGCTGGGCAAGATATGCTTCGTATTTCGCCTGCTGATTATATTTTTCCTGAAGTTTTTGCTTCTCGGCTTTTTGTTGCGCCAGCTTTTGGGCTTCTTCTTGCTGCCGCTTTTTCTCCGCTTGCGCCTGCTGCAGCTTCTTCTCGTCATTTTCTTTTTTCAGCGCCGCCTGTTTGGCTTCTTCCTGCCGCTCTGCTTCCTCCTGCCGCTTTGCCTCTTGTTGTTTCGCCTCTTCCTGCTGTTTGAGCAGCGCTTCAGCGGCCGCCTTCCGGTTTTCAGTTCGGTCTGCCAAGATTTGATTGACGGCGATGCCCGAACCCCCGATCAAAAGCAATACAGCGGCTCCAACGGCCAGCCATTTGGGAGAACGGTAAAACGGAACCTTTCTTGCATTGTCTACCGGCCCGGTGTTCAGCGTCTCCTCCAGCCCGCGGATGGCAGCTTCCAACTCAATCTGCAGCGGCGAGCCGGCCGGGACAAAATGGTGCGCAGACTTGTAAAGTTCAAGTGCCCCTCCAAGATTCCCCTTTCCCTCCAACTCCCGCGCCTGCAAAAACAAACGGCGAACGATCTTGTCATCCTGTTTGTCTGGCGACGACCCGTCATGCGTTTCCTTCGCTTCCGGATCGACTGCCGGCAAGGCTGCGGCCGCTTCGGCAGCTCCTGCTCCAATTCCGGATTGCTCTTCACCCTCCTGCTGCACAGCGAATATTTCGATCTCCTCCTGGAGAATCTGTTCTCCGTCTATGGAACTAAGAGTAACGAGCCATTCGCCAAAGGTTGGGCAACTGCTGACATCCTGGCTTTCCCAGGCGCGCGAGAAGAGATCGGCAATAGGGGCGCCCCAATTCCGTTCCAGCGATTTTTTAAGCACAAAATACCGTTCACACGCATTTTGCATTTCATGCTGATCAAAATAACTTTCGCCCCATGCCTTTTCAACGACATGCGGATCGCACCATCCAAGCATTTCACTCAGAATAATCGCGCCTGCAAACCTGTCGGCGTAAGCGCTCCAAAGCCCGCTTTGCACCGTACGGTGCGCAGCATATCCCGGCGACCCGGATAACAGCACATCAGGCCGGTCCATCTTCGGGCTGTACATTTGTTCCACGTCCACAAGTTCGACTGCAGAGCTGTTGTCCGGCAAATCGACTTCAGAAAAAAACGGAAGCATCACATTAGGGGCGGACAAATCGCAATGGGCCAAGCGGCGTTGTTCCATCCCCGAACCGATGCCGGAAAGCGCCTTGGCAAGCGACAGGCTTTCTGTCCGCTTCAGCTGCCGTTGATCCGCGATCATGTCAAACCACGTTACCCCGAATACCCAGGGCATCAACACGGCATACAGCAGATCCGGATGTTCGGCAATCAATTCTCCGTTTCTTTCCGGAGTGAGCACGTCTCGTTTGCAGACCTGCAAACCCGGGCATTCGCTATAGATCTCCATCGTTTCAGATTGATATACCATCGCAGGAACGCGATATTTCGGAAAAAAAACTTTTAAAGCCTTAGCCTCATGCATTCCGCCTTCCACAGGAAGCAGCTGGTACACGATCCCCTGCCTGCCGGCTTGAGCGTATGCCAAACCGGGTGCCGCCGGATGTTGGCCTACCGTATAGGTTTTGCCGTTAATTCGGATGGAATCTCCCGGATTAGGCTGGAAAGACATAGACATCCCCTCTCTCTTTATCTTAAAGTGCGTGTAACCTCTTAAAACAGTAATAGACTGCAAGAAAACCGGGAGTCATCTAAACACCCGGTCTCTTCGCATATATTCAATTCATAAATCTGGATTGCTTCGAACATCTTAATCCTATCATGCAACAATTTATCGGGATTCGTCAACCGTCCGGAATTTCTGGGCAATCGCAGTCAATTCCTGACTGATATTGTTCAGAATCTGTACGAAAGACTGCATTTGTTTGCTGGCTTCCTGAAATTCCTGGAAGAAACGCTGTTTGGTCATCCCTTCCCATTGTCCTTCCATGCCATTGATCGCCTGCTGCAAGCCGGTAACGATCGAATTGCTTTGTTCTCCGCCTTGTTTGAATTGATTTGCTACCGATTCGACCTGCTCGGGGGTAATTAAAATACGTCCTGCCATATTATCCTCCTAAAAGTTCGATTATTGTCGTAATAGACTATACTATATTTTCCCAGTCATAACAAAAGCCCCTGGTCCCAGAGACCTTTTACCCCTTTTTACCCTATCGAGACCTCTTCCAGAAGCTTGTGGAATCTCTCTTCCTCATCATTGGAGAACCCGATAAACTCGATCTTGTCGATATCCTCATGATTGAACAAAAAAGTATAGTTAGGGTCAATATATCCTTCCGGAAAAACTACGCCCAAATAATCAAACAAGGTGCCGCTTTCCATCTGAATCTGTTTGCGCCCATAAATCATCAATTTTTTCTGGGCGTTTTTGAGCAGAACGACCGATCCGAGCGGAAGCAATGATTTCGTGTGTTCCCTTTCCTTCATCGTTTGTTCAACCTTCCTCTCTATTGACGTTATGTATGTGTCCCTTTCAGCATTAGGTGAAGACCTGCAAGGGCTTCGTCTTTTTCCCGGCTGATACTAAGCCAAAAGATACAAATTTCTCAGATCCAAAGAGCAGCTAACGTCTTCTTATGAACAACAAATATTTATGAAGATTGCCGACAAGCATCATGTAGGCTAACGCAATTAAAAAAAGCAGCGCGATAATGAGTATCATTTTGATGCTGTAATCTCCGAATGTTTTAATCAGGAGACTTCCGATCAGCACGCCGGCGCCGGAGCAGGCCAATATGACGCCTTGCGATTTTCTCAGCTTCCGGCCTTCCCGGGTTTCATTCCCGCTTTCTTCCCTGCTGTAATGCCCGCTGTGCAAAAGCCTGATATGTATGCTGTAAAGCAGCACAAAAACGATCACATACCCTGAGCCGGACAAAATTCCAAACCATGGCGAAGACATGCCAAGCGTCGCATAAGCCAGTTTGTTCGCCGCTGCCGTAAAGGCAGCTGAACCCAATATTCCGAGCATCCCTAGAAAAAGCAGATGGAATACTTGCATTCTTCCGGGGGAAATCAATACGATGAGTCCCAGCAGATCGACAATCGCCAGCGGAATCAGAAGCAGCCAGGCCCACATCGGTATGAAAGGATCCGCAAATGCAAGGACAAGCAGCAGCAAATTGGGCAGAATCAGCAGACTAACCGTCTGCGACCGTATGATCCGAAGCGGATAAACATGGGTAAAATCATCTATAAAACTTTGCTTTTGCCGAGCGTCGCTGCCGTTCACTTCAGACCTCACTCCTTGATTTACGAAAACCATTTCCCCAATTTCCCGAGTTTATTTTTCACTTCATCCGCAAGTTCGCTGGCCCCGTGCGAGACGGCCTTTACCGAGTCCGAAACCGCATGGAATGTCTCCTCCGCTGCATGTCCGATTCCCTCAGCGGCAGCCTTTACGCCATCAACGCTACCGTCAATCGCCGCATTCACACCGTCCACCGCATAGGTTTTCAGCGATTTTCCATTGATTTCGATATCGGTCACAGCCGAGATAACGACGCCTGAGGCCAATCCGACCACCGCTCCCACGGCCGTTCCCGCTACAGGTACCGCAGAACCGACGGCAGCCCCGATCGCTGCGCTGCTGGCCATCGTCCCCAGCCCCAAACCGCCGTTTACGATCACGCTTGCCGCTGCACGGCTAGCGCCTCCGCGTTTATAATCCTCGAAACCGGAGACGCCGGTGTCAAAAAGAAGTCCCGCATACCCCAGTTTGCCGCCCAATCCTTTGATGGAGAGAGCCTCTTTGGCGGCGATTTTCGGATCTACGAATTTCCAGACTTGAGGATTCTTCTCCGCATTATTAAGCGTATAACGAGTTCCCCGAATGCCTTCATTTAGAGCAAAAGGGGAACGAGCTCCCTTAATCGTTGCGACTGTACCGTTATTCCTCATATTAACATTAAATCCGCTTTTGACCATCGTGCCGACCATCAATGCGCCGTATCCGAGCGAAGCCCAGCCTGCCGGTGTCGGTCCTTGATAACCCCAGCCGACGTCCAGCCCTTCATCGCTTCCGTTTTGACCTTGTACCGCAAGGACAGCCGACGACGGGTTCGAGATCGGAACGCTCCGACCGCCGTAACCTGGAAGAATGGAAGCTTCTCCCGGAAGGGCCGCAGCCCGGAACATCGCGACGGGAGAAGCATAAAATGCGGAGCTGCCCAATATGGAATGCTGCTGCTCATCCGCAGTTTGAAACTGCCCGGCTTTGCTCTGCACATGTCTTCCCATTTCACTTAACAGCGAATGGATCTGCTCTCCCTGCTGGTTAGCGGCCTGCCACTGATTCAAGATAGATTGCCGGATAGAGGTTTCCCAAATCAAAGATCCCAATGCCTGATTTAATGAAGCGGTAATTTGCCTGATTTGTTCACCGCTCTGCTCCAATTGACGACTTAATGCCCGGAGTGCCTCCGGATCAACAGAAATACGCACGGATCATCACCTTCCATCTGTTTTACGCAGACTGCTTTAACCAAAGAAGCAGCATATCTTGAAATTGTTGTTTACTGGCAGGACTGGCCGTTAACCAGTCTTGGTCTCCGCTTATGCTCATGCGGACAAGCCAGTTCATGGAATCATTCACCACAAACGCGGCACTTTGCGTCTCCCAGCCGCTCCCCGTCCAGGTTGACAAGTGCAGCTCTCCTTCCACCGTGCGGAATTTCAAACATCTGGCCAGCGCAATGGATCCTTCCAAATCATTCGTGGCCGCGGCCAACTCGTCGCCAAGCTCTTCAAGCGAAAGCTCGGAAGCGAGGCTGTATAATTCACCGAACTTCCTTTTGGAAAGCAGCAGCGCCGGCGTATCGACAGTAACATACTCTTTCAAATCCATGTCCTCAGCCAATCTGCTGCATGCCTCTTCCACGGTTCCAAGCTCATCCAAGTCATATTGAAAATCCTTATCGGATTTGCATACTTGCACGACACGTTCATTTGTCGCATGCAGGTAACCTTCAAATATTTCATCATTTCGCCTATACCTGATCCAGCAGGAACGTTCCGCCAAACTCGCAATAGCCACACGCGAAAAAACCTTTGGCGGCATAGCAAGTTCAACCCCGTTTTCTTCCTCAATAAGGTAGCCCTTTTCCAGAAGGGATTGTTTGACAACGCCCCATTCGTCGGAAATCTCTTCCGCCAGATACCCTCGAAACGGATCCTCCACACCCAGCAGACGGTCCGATCCTAATATGCCGGCCAGAAAAAAGAACTCTTTATTATCAAGCGTAATAATATCCTGTTTGGAAGCATGAATCGTCAACATTATGAGCCACCTCCCCTCAAACAACAACATGCCATCGGTCGCGAATTTCCGTGACCCAGCGATTGCCGCTCCACTCGGCGTCGAACGGCATAGCGGCTTTTACCCGGGTGAATTTGCGTTTAATATAGTACCCTTGACCCGGAGGCAGAAGTTTTAAGCCCCCCGAGGCATTTCCCGATTCCGAGAAAGGGATTCGAAAGAATGATAAATCATTAGGGTCCAAAGTCCCGAATAAAAATCCGCTTTGACATGCCTTCACATCGTTGAACCAGTCAACCCCGAACGTCGGGAAATCAGCTGGCACTCCCGAAAGCAGAACATGCACATTCCGGTCGCGACCGAGACGAACGATCGTACCCAACTGTTCTTTTATCATAAAGTCATTTAGCTGTTTAGCCAATATGTCTGCATCGTCAATCGCCAAAAGAATAGCCGGGTTCCCCTCTCCGCTGCCGCGCTGCTGTACCTGATCGTAAACGCGGCCGATCAACAGCGCAAGCTCTTCTTCTTTGGATGCGCTGCCCTGCACATGGGGAAGCTCCCTCAATTCCGCGAGCCCCCGGCTGCCATATCGGGAATCAATTGTATACATATGCAGATGGTCCGGAGAATAATGGTAAGCCAGCGACAGCATCCACGTCAGTAAAAAGGAGGTTTTCCCGCCTTCCATCGGGCTCGCTACGATAAAATGCGGTCCTTCCCGCAGATCCAGTTCAAACGGCTCCAGATCATCCGTAAACAAACCGACGGGAACCTTAAATGCCGCATTCAACCCCCGCTCCGGCCTGTAGCTTTCCGCATGAGGCATCAATTCGGGCAGCATGATCCGTTCAGGCAGCTTTTTGATCAGCGGCGCATGAACATCGGGATATCTTACGGTTATGCCCTGAATCAGACTCCGGAGCGCAAGCGAACGCTCGGCTTCGTCGTTTCCGGCCGCGGGCAGCGCGGCCTGGAATTCAAGCGGAGGGACATTCCCTTTAACCAGCCCCCGCCCCGGAGGCATGGAGCCCGGATTCCGCGCCGGCCGGCCGACGGCGTAATAATAATCCGATGGATCCGCCAATTCAAAGGTGACCGCACTCGCGATATTGCTCCGTACTTTTTCAAATATATCCGAAATGCGATTGGATGTGATCACGAAAGTGATTCCCAAGTTTCCGCCTTCACGCAATATAAACTCCAGCATTTCGTTCTCATCCGGATAAGAGTTCCGAAAATTTAAATAACCGTCAATAACGATGAGCATCTCCGGAAGGGGCCCGGCTTGCGAGCGGCGATAAGCCGCAGCCGTTTTGACGCCCGTTTCGGCGAACATTTCCTTGCGAACAGACACCGTCTTCATCAGAAAACGGAACAAGCGCTTGATCCGGTCATCTTCCTCTGCCATCATCACACCGCCGATATGCGGCAGTCCGGCAAAATCACGCATCATGCGCCCCATATCCACGATATAGCCATACCAAGCCTGAGGAGGGTAGCGCAGGGCAAGCGACATCAGCAGCGTTTGAACGAAAGTCGTTTTCCCAAGCCCCGGCATGCCGTATACCGCCCAGTGTCCCTGCTGCAACGGGATATGAAGCGGCCTTTGGCTTTGATTGGGCAGATCGTCGATGATTCCGACAAGGCCTTCGAGCTCTTCGGCAGCAGGATGAATATGTATTCCAGGCAAAACCTCCAGCTCCAGCCTATCCGGAAGCGGCGGAAGCCATGGCCCCTGCAGACGCGGGATTCCTTCTTCCTTCGCGGCTTCGGCCAGTTTGTCGATAAACACCTGAAGCTGTTTGGGCGGCTGTTCCATCTGTAAATTCGCGGCCGACATGCTGGTTGTCAGTAAATTTTCGCGTTTTCCATTTAACGCAATTTCGGTCGGAACAATCCGGCCCGGAGAATCGGTCTGCTCCACATACGGCGCGCCGCTCCATGCAAACTGCACTTCCTCGAAAAGCTCGTCGCTGCCCACCTGGAAATAACCGCGGCCCGGCTTATTGATCCAGGCGGCATTCGGTATTTTGAGCATATCCCGGCTATCGCCCTCGTCCTGTACGCGCAGGCAGATGCGGAACCTGCTGTTGCTCCATATTTTATCGTCGACGACGCCCGCGGGCTTTTGTGTCGCTAGAATCAGATGAACGCCAAGCGTACGGCCGATGGCCGCAATGCTGATCAGTTCATCCATAAATTCCGGCTGATCCTTTTTGAGCTGCGCAAACTCGTCGATAATGATCACCAAATGCGGAAGCGGCTGACCGCCCTCGCGCCGGAGCAGCTTGTAATATTCGTCAATGTGCTGTAAATTGCCGGCGTCATTTAATATTTTTTGCCGTCTGACCAGCTCCGCCTTTAATGAAACCTTGGCCCTCTCCATCAGACTGCTGCTCAGGTTGGTGATCGTCGCTACCACATGCGGCAAATGAACAAACGTATTGGACATGCCCCCGCCCTTGTAATCGATCAGCATAAAAGCCAGATCATGCGGATGGAATTCCGCGGCCAGGGAGGCGACGATCGACTGGATTACCTCGCTTTTGCCTGATCCGGTCGTCCCGGCGATCAAACCATGAGGTCCATGTCCCTGCCGTTCTATTTTATCATGAATGTTCAAATTAACGTTTTTTCCACCCGCGCGCACGCCGAACGGAACCGGAAGACTTTCAGGATATCGGTTGTTTCTCCAGCGCCGTTCAACGTCCAGATCCGCCGCCGTTTTGATGTTGAGCATTTCGAACAGAGTCAATACCTCCGGTATGTCCGATGCCAAAGAACGTTTGAGGCGTATTGGAGCCATGTAACGCGATAAAGCATCCACCTTATCCAGTCCCAGATTATCGGGTACAAAACTCATTTGCTCGAAAGTTCCATCCTCCCGTTTCAATGAATAATGTCCCTTTTCCTTGCCCACATCCACTATCAAATGGCATTGCATCGGAAGCGTTTCCTTGCGTTCCGACAAAATGATCGTGCAAGCATCGATCTCTGCGGCGTCCTCCAGCAGGAGCGGAAGCAGCGGCTCCTCTTCAATCAGCTGGCCGCTGGACAGCAGGACCACCTGCACCGGAAGCTCGACCGTTTTTTTACGCTGCTCATGACGCGCAGTTTTGCGGCGGCTCAGCCGTTGTAAAAGTTCATCCGCCAGCTGATGCGCGCTGCTGCGGCGATCCGACATGTAGCGCTGGCTCCGGTGCTCGTCCCAAGTATGCGGCAGCCATCGCATCCAGTCCCAATCTTCAGCATCCTTTTCCTCATAAAACGCGGCGAGTTTGACTTCATCCGGAGAGTGGCGCACCGCCAACTGGGCGATCATCACCCGCAGCGAATTCATGACGGCTTCCTTATCTCCGACAATCCCGATCACCTTCGCTTGGAACAGGGGCAGTGCCACGGGCGCATCCGCAACCGTTTGAAACTCGCCTGCCAGCTCTTGCGCCGCTTCGATCAGCGAATCTTTGACATAGCCTTCCGGCCGGGGCGCTTTCACCTCAATGTAAAAAGGAAGATTTCCGGTGCCAATGCGTGTATGCAGAAAATCATCATCATGAGCGGAACGTTCCCAAAGCACGCTGCTCCGGTTTTTGACAACCTGAAAACAGACATCCGGATCGCCGTGAACTTCAAAAAGAACGTCCACCTGCTCCTTATGCCCTGCAATCAGTTGTTCCCTATATTTGTCCAGTTCCTCATGATAAAGTCTGACCCGCTGCTTAAGCTGCTCTTTATATTTTTTCTTGTTCCCCAAATAGACAAAAAACGGTATCGTATAGGATGTCAGCATCATCATTACGGAAACCATTTGAAACATCATGTAACTGCTGTTGCCCGTTTTGCCGGTCAAATTCATGTATATATAAAACCCGATGCTAAAGATCGTCATAACGGCGGGAAGCAAAATCGAGATTAATGAAAAAGACGGCTTGCTCGGCTCGTTTTGAGGTTTCGGAATCTCGATACTGTCTTCCTTCAGCGTCGGCTTGATTCTTGGTGAGCGTTGATACAACACATTCATGATGCGTCAGCTCCTCCCCTTTTCCCACACATTGCTATGTATTTTGTAAATTGATAGAAACCACCCGGTGTTACTCCCCTATCCCTTCAATCGTACCATCCTGAAACAGGTTCCTTCTCCCATAGACTGGAGCCTCTTCGTCAGTCGTGGAAAAAGCGCGCTGAAGCCGCACCAGACAGCCTTCCCTCAAACCCGCTTCCGCTATATTTTGCTGGTCACGGATCGTAAACCACAGCCCGTCCGGAAATTTCCCTTCCAATATATATTGCTGACCCGCCCGCGGCGCCTCTCCATAAACCCTCATGCCCAGCATCTCTTTCAATTGAAGCACGGGATAGTCATCCGGAGCGTCTATATCAAACCAGTCTCTCTCCTGACGGCTTTTGATAACGGTAAGAATCAATATTTTACACCTCTGGTCACTTCAAAATCTATACTTCTTAAGATACAATAACTACTAAGATAATGTAACACCCATACATAATTATGTCAATTTGTGACAAAATAACTATTTTAAATCATTGAAAACAAAAAAAGAATAGGTTTATAGAACCATTTATCCAATTTGATATTCCTTATCATGAAATAAAAACCATTTTCAAGAAAAAATAATACGATGATATTCTATGTTTAGACAGCAGCTCATTCGTTATGAATCTTTGAAAAATTTTGCACAATTTAAGAAACTATAAGCTTTCTTTAAGGTATTTTTAATAATCGGGGTTTACAATGCAACTATGGAATAACACGAATGAGGTGATTTCTATGAGAATGTTAATTAATTTTCAGAACAAGCTGGTCCCAGTTTACTTTACTACCGAAAACAAACAATCCATTCAAAAAATACTTAAGCTGCTCAGCGGCACCTTGGAAAATAAAATTCAAAACGGTAAAAGAGCACTGAAACAGTGCTTAAGTTCACTGATCAGCATCGAAATCGAAGGCTCCGAAGCGATCCTTCACAGCAAAAGCGAAAACGACACTTTGGCATTGTCCCTCTATTAAGAGGGATTTTTTCTTGCCTGAAAATAGCCCCACAAAGAGTATCGGAAAGAAGTCCGACGCCTGAAAGGCGCTTTTGCGAAGCAAAAGTACTCAGTGACGAGAGTAGCCTTTGAAGCTTATTCCGATTACTTTGCGGGGACCCCGGATATATGTCAAAAAAGGAGCTTCACCTCGAAGCCCCTTGCAGTTAGCATACTTATATTATGAGCATATCCTGGTTTTCAGAGGATGCCCTGTCCTTATTGGCTAAATCCATTTCACTGCTTCCTGTGCCTTGCGGATGCGGAGTTGGAACAGCTTCAGCAAATTGGCGCGCGTGTTCGTGTTCTCTTCCATGCAGGCGTCCAGTTTTCTCAAAATAAACCGGTCAATGGACATGCCGATCATCTCCTTTTCATATCACCCAGGAATATTTTTCCTCTCCATCTTATTTACCCGTACCGCCGTTTTCGAATCATTCAGGATTGGTCTCATCGATGCAGCACGCGCTCCGCCTCCCAGGTTAACATCATCATCAAAATGTGAATGACAATGGAGGCCAGAATCAGCATGATGGCGAGAAATACAGCCAGCAGCGGAACGAACGGGGCGACCAACACCACGATAAACGTTGCGGTTGCGATAACAAAATACCATCTCCAGCGCTGGATTGCTTTGGTTTGAAATGCATGGAAACCTTTGCGACCCGCCAATTCGCTGATGCCATTACACATTTGAAATATAAGATACAGCTTCAGGAAGTAGAGCACGACGTTAAGCAGGAAGTAAAACAGCCATGATTGGGGCGGCATCCAGGTGAAAATCAACATTAGAGCCGAAAAGAAGATCAAGATTACCGACATGTTTTTCGCCTTGCGGAAATGCTCCGATTTGCCCTCCAACTTGAGGAAACCGACAAAAAATAGAACATACCCGATCACATCCGGGAGCACGTCAAAACCGTTAATGCGGATGTCGATCAAAAACAGAAACCCCCAAAACAAGTGCAAAAAGCCCATACCTCCACCTCCCGCAGCTTCCTTCATTTTATATATGGAGGAGGCAAGCCCGATTATAACCTCACTGGAAAACCCTTTCATTCAAAATATTCTATTTTTGTCCCCGCTTCCGCGCTTTCTCAGCCTTCGTCATGCATTCGTTTATTCCAATACGAAGACTTGCGACGAACCGGCTCCTTTACGGAGCGGTCCATCCGGTTCATTTTGCGCTGTGCCCGCGCTTCCTTTTTCATTTGGAACATAAGCTCCCGCTGGGTTTTACGGTAGTTTTGCAGCCTTTTTTCATCCAGTTCACCGTTCTCTACCGCCTGGCGAACCGCACAATCTGCCTCGTCCTCGTGCCGGCAATCGGCGAACCTGCAGCCTTCGGCAATCGCCTCGATATCTGTAAACACCTGTTCCAAGCCGCCGTCATCATCATACAGCTGAAGTTCCCGCATTCCCGGCGTGTCGACCATCAGGCCGCCTTGCGGCAGCAGGAACAACTCCCGATGGGTCGTTGTATGACGTCCCCGACTGTCCCCTTCGCGGATGTCCTGCGTCTTTTGGCTTGCGCTTTCCGCTATCCAATTGACAATCGTTGATTTCCCGCAACCGGATGAACCCGTGAGCGCCACCGTTACCCCATCCTTTAGATAAGCCGTTACCATCTCTTTTCCCATGTTTTCCAGCGCGCTGACCACATGTACGGGCACACCCGGCGCAATCAGCTCCATTTCCGCGGCTTTGAGGTCCGCATCATCGCATAAATCCGCTTTGCTGAGCAAAATAACCGGATTGACGCCGCTGTTCCAGGCCATAATGAGATAACGCTCCATCCTTCTTGGATTGTAGTCGTCATTAAGCGAAGTAACGAGGAACAAAATATCGACGTTAGCGGCAATAAGCTGCTCTTGCGCCGACTTCATCCCCGCCTTTTGCCTGGAGATGCTCGTTTTCCGCTCCATTACGCCATGAATAATGCCGCGCTCTTCCCCTTCAAGCCGCTGCAGCTCAACCCAATCGCCAACTGCAGGATAAGCGCCTCCGCTCTGAAGGGCATGTTTCATTTTGCCCGACATTTCGCCCCAGATCTCTCCTTCCTCTGTCATCACCTTGTACTTCTGGCCGAAATCCGCAGTGATTCTCCCCGGATTGTGAAGCCCGCGATCTTCCTTGCTCCATGCTTGGTCCCAATTGGCACTCCAGCCGTATTGCATCAATTTGTTCAAATAAAATCCCCCTAATCAGGTATTGATATATTTAGAAAACGTCTGTCGACGTACTTCCCGAGAGCCAAACCGCATTTGAGCGGTTATGTTTCTTTCGCATTCCCCATCCGTTCAATCCAACGATTCAATGCCAAAAAAACTAAAATAACCCCGGAGCAAACGGCTCCGGGGTACCATGCATGCGTGCATGCAAGCATTAAAAAACCGCGGAGAACGATGGTCTCCGCGGCATATTGAAACAGGGTTCCATCATGTCCATATCAGAACATGAGAACCTGCTTAGCCCGATGAAAGGAGACCGATTGACAATCCAAACGTACGATGGTAACAAGCAATGTTTTGTTTTTCATGTTTTATCGTCTCCTTTCCTGTCATATGCTGACATCATAACCATATGAGCAAAGCATTGTCAAGCCTTTTTTTCTCCCGATTGGAATTTCAAAGCGGATCCATTTCATAAATTTTCGATTTTGGGCAAAATAAACCGGAATTATAAGTCCAGCCAGCAAGGCGGCCTGCTGTCTAACTTAGCCCTGCCCTCTCTTCATAAAGGAATCCGCCGCCGATTTGTCATGGCTTCATCCTTGTATAATACGTGTGAATTGCGATACGATGAATGATGAATATAGAATTGCCTTAAAGAACAAGAGGAGGAAGCAAACCATGCAAGACGTTATTATTATCGGGGCCGGACCATGCGGTCTGTCAGCAGCGATTGAATGCGAACGCCGCGGCCTTTCTACACATATCATCGAAAAGCATAGTCTGGTGCATTCCATCTATTTGTACCCGACCCATATGCAGTTCTTCAGCACGGCAGAGCTGCTCGAAATCGGGGATATTCCTTTCCCTTCTCCAAATGAAAAGCCTTTCCGCTATGAAGCGTTATCCTACTATCGGAAGGTAGCGGATCATTACAATTTGTCCATCTCCCAATATGAAGAAGCTGTTTCCGTGGAAAGCCTGGCGGATCAGACCTTTATCGTACATACGGTAGACCGCTCCGGTCAGAAGCAGCGATACGAAGCACGCAATGTGGTCATTTCCACAGGATATTTTGACCATCCGAATTATATTGGCGTTCCGGGGGAAGACCTCGACAAGGTTACGCATTACTTCCGTGAAGCCCATCCTTACACAGGAATGAAGGTCGCCATCATCGGCGGCAGCAATTCGGCAGTCGACGCAGCTATGGAGCTGATTCGCGTCGGCGCGCAGATCGATATGATTTACCGCGGCGAAGAGGTATCCGAAAACATTAAACCTTGGGTTCGACCGGTATTTGAAGCGATGGTGCAAAAGGAAAAAATCGAGGTCCACGTTCAATCCACCGTAACGGAAATCCGTCAGAATAGCATTTCGATCCGCAATCATGATGGGCAGATCACCGAAATCGAGAACGATTTCGTCCTTGCCCTGACCGGATTCCGTCCTGACCGCAAGCTCCTTACATCCTGCGGAGTCGAACTTGACGGCGATATGGAGAAACCGGTATTTAATCCTGAGACCATGGAAAGCAATGTGCCGGGACTGTACGTTGCCGGGGTTATCGCTTCCGGCCGGAACGCAAACGAGGTGTTTATTGAAACCGGACGCCGGCACGGCCTGGCGATTGCAGAGCATATTTCGGCTTCGCGCCGAACCGCTCAGACGGATTGATATGCCTGGTTCGCTTGGGATTTACGATTACGGACGGATAGGAGCTGAAGCCGCATGGATATGACTTCGCTAATCCTGCTGCTGCTTGCGGCACTTGGAATCATCAGCAGCAACACTCCCATTACGGTTGCCATGATTGTTTTGCTGCTGCTTAGGGTGCTGCATTTGAATCAGGCTTTCCCCTGGCTCGAAAAATACGGCCTTACGCTCGGCATCATCATTCTGACCATCGGCGTCATGACCCCCGTAGCAAGCGGCAAAATGAGCCTGCAGATGCTCGGCGAATCCTTCTTGAACTGGAAGTCGCTGCTTGCCATCGCTATTGGGATGCTGGTAGCTTATTTAGGCGGGCGCGGCGCTTCGCTTATGGCTGCCAATCCTACGATTGTCGCCGGCTTACTGGTCGGCACCGTTCTCGGCGTAGCCTTCTTCAAAGGCGTCCCGGTTGGTCCGTTGATTGCCGCTGGCATTCTGTCGCTGCTTATCGGCAGGAGCTGACAAGCAGCTTGTCCCACCTGAAGCTCAGCTGTCGTGTCAAACGCCCATACTGCAAACCGGCGTCGATTCTTCAAATCGACGCCGGTTTGTTTTTGCTTTCACCTGGTTCGCGCGATTCTTCATTGCAATTTATATCGGTTCGTAACCGTCCTTCAGCTTTTCTTTCTTTGTTTCAGCAATATTGCCCATTGAGCGGGGAAACTCCCTATTTTCATTTATCGATTTAAAAATAAGAAACGGCAGGGCAATCACCGCAATCAATCCCAATAACAGTCCGAAAAGAAGTGCTTTCAAGTTATGCATTTCGTCTACCTCCAGCTGCTTTTTTCTACACTGTATTCGGCTGCAATAAAAAGGTGCAGGAAATGCAACAAAGCATTGAGCAAATCTCAACAATAACCGTCCAGATCATTAATATGATTCTCGGTGAAAGACAGCCGCCTAAAGCATTTCTCCCCGTCTGCCGGGAATGGGGACGGTCAGAGCAAATGCATTTTTGGCTCTGCGGAAATGAAGTGTCTTGTTGCAATATTTTCAACAATTTAAAATCGGAAAAGCACTTTTTCTCAACGCCCCTATATACTGTCGTATGAACTGAATTTGCATGAGAGAGGAGCTTTTGCACATGGTTTGGCTTATGGTCCTTGGCTTAGCGATTTCATCCAGCATCGACAATCTGGGAGTAGGGATTACTTACGGCATTCGGGGGATTCGGATACGTTTTCTATCCAATGTAGTCATATCCGTCATTTGTTTCTTATTCAGCGCGGCCGGCATCTATTTCGGTCAATGGGTCTCCAAGGTTCTTCCGGGAATTTTTCCGATACTGCTCGGGGCTTTTCTGCTTGCGATCATCGGTATTCGCATCATTTTGCTGGCGGTTCCACGCCGTCCGAAAAATGTACAGCAGCCTGAAAACGGCGAAACAACCAAGAAAGGATGGCGCGGAATACTTAAAAACCCCGAGCGGGTGGATTGGGATCAATCCGGAGACATCGGCTGGGCGGAAACCATTGTTCTCGGGATCGCCCTCTCCGCCAATGCGCTTACCAGCGGGCTCGGGGCAGGACTGCTCGGATTGCCGCCGCTTTATATCGCCATTACCGCTTCGATTGCCAGTTTCGTAACGGTGTGGCTCGGAGTTATCCTTGGCGCCAAGGTAGCCCATATCCGGATCGGCTCCTTTTCGGTCGGGCAGTTCGGTACGCTGATCAGCGGGGTTTTGCTGCTCGTTATCGCTGTGAACACATTCTTTTAAGAACGGGATTAAATAACCCCACAAAGAGTATCGGAAAGAAGTAAGGGCGCCTCTCACAGAGGGGCGCTTTTGCGAAGCAAAAGTACTGAGTGGAGCCTATGCTTCGATGCTTGTTCCAAATACTTTGCGGGGATTCCAAACAACCATAAATTCTATCATCTAAAAAACAAAAGAGGTCGGCAGGGAACAACGCAAACTTACGCGTTTCCCGCCAACCTCTTTTTTATTGATATCATTGCTCAATCCAGTTTCAAATAATAAATTCAATGGCTTGATTGGACGCTCTTCAATTGGATCGCTCTACTCCAAGTCATACTTCGAGATGCTGAACGTTAAACAATCTGGCATAGCTGCCGTCCATTGCCATCAGCTCGGCGTGAGTCCCCTGCTCGGTGATCATGCCATGTTCCATGACCACAATCTGGTCCGCATGGGTAATGGTCGATAAACGATGGGCTATAATCAGGGTCGTCCGGTTTGCGGACAACGACTGCAGCGCCTGCTGAATCAAATGTTCCGACTCCAGGTCAAGCGCCGAGGTTGCCTCATCCAGGACGAGGATATCCGGATTCTTGAGAAAGACGCGGGCAATCGCGACCCGCTGCTTTTGGCCGCCTGAAAGTTTGACGCCCCTTTCCCCTACTTCCGTCTCGTAACCTTGCGGGAGGCCTATGATAAATTCATGGGCATTGGCTGCCATCGCCGCTTTCTCAACCTCTGCATCCGTTGCTCCCGGGTTGCCTATCAGAATATTTTCCTTAACGGAACCGCTGAAAAGAAAGTTGTCCTGCAATACCATGCCGATCGAACCGCGGACACTTTCCAGCGTCAGTTTCCGCACGTCCATGCCGTTGATGGACACGCTGCCCTGCTGGATATCATAAAACCGGGGAATGAGCGAAACCAGACTGGATTTCCCGCCGCCGCTCATGCCGACAAAAGCCACGGTCTGGCCGTGCTTGATCTCCAGATTCACATCTTTTAGCACCCATTCCGCCTGGTCATTGTATTTAAACCATACTCCGTCAAACGTGATGCTTCGTGCCGGCGCATTCAGCTTCTTGGCATCCTGCGCATCAGTGATATCGTACGGCTCGTTCATGAGTTCCAGCACCCGCTCCAGTGACGCGCTGGCCTGGGTCAGCGATGTCGAGGAGTTAATCAGTCGTTTGAGCGGCGCATACAACCTGTCCAGATAACCGAAAAAGGCTACAAACGTGCCCAATGTAAGACTGTGATGAATAACCCGGTATCCGCCGTAGCCGATAACCAAAAGCGGAGCAATATCAGTTAATGTATTGATAATTGAAAATGTCAGCGCATTCCAGCGGGTCTGGGCCAGCGCTTTATTCAGGAAATTCCCGTTGATTTGTTTGAACTTTTCATGATCATGACGCTCAAGCGTAAAGCTGCGGATGACGGAGATACCTTGAATCCGTTCATGCAGGTAAGCCTGAATGCCGGCGAGAGCCTGGGAACGATCTTTGGTCAGCTTTTTCAGCCTTTTGTACAGCATCTTGACGGCGATGCCGTATAAAGGCAGAACCGCAATCGACACCAGCGTCAACACCGGATTCAAATACAGCATCGCACCCAGCACAAACAGCAGCGTAAACATATCCAGCCAGATGTTCATCATGCCGACTTCCACAATATTTTTCGTTTGCTCGACATCGTTGATAAAACGGGATATAACTTCCCCGACTTTGGTATTCTGATAATACCGCAGCGACAGACGCTGCAAATGGGCATAAAGCTTGTTCCGCATATCAAACAGAATCCGGCTGGTAATCAGCTGCGCAAAATATTGCCTTAAATATTCAACCGGTCCACGGATAACGACGAATAAAATAAGCGCTCCGCCCAGAATGAGAAACAGCCGCGATACCTGCTCCGAAACCGTCATAGCCGGATTCAGCAGCAGATCATCGACGACATATTTCAGAATCATCGGCAGCGTAAGCGGGATTCCGAATTTCACCATGCCGATGATAAGCGTTAACACGATCCATTTAGCATAAGGTTTTACGAATTGAAAATAAGCTTTCCACTGATTCAAATGATTGCTACTCCCCTTTTTCAAGTTGTACACATGCGGATAATCCGCCCGCTCTTCCCTTCCGGCGAAAGAAGCGGCCCGGTTCACCCGGTTGACATTTCCCCTTTACAATGATTAGATAATTTTAAGTTGCAAGAAAATTGAATCTTGGACCCAAAACTACTGAAACCAAAAGTCCTGCCTCAAAGTGGCATGGATCTTTAGGAGGCCCCAAATGTCAAGACAATTCGTTACGGAAGCGGTCATGCTGGCCATATACGGAGAACTGCTGCTGACTCCCGTGCCGGTTGAATATATGGTACCGTATACCAGTCTGCTTGAGCTTTATGATTTTATATCAAGCGACGAGCCATTGATGAGCAATCCCGAAGATGACCAGCACGTAAAAGAAAAAGTTCGGGAACTGATCGACTATCTCGAAGAGCCGCTGAATAAGAAAAAAATCCAGAAGGCTCTGAACATGCCATGGGCAAAAAGCTCTTACATCCTCATCGGAGAAACGACGCGGGTCACAGTCGTTAATGCGATGGACACCGCTCCATACGGCGAATTTTTCGATCCGGTCGAAACCGAACTGCTGCTCGTTTCCCAGCGGGAGCAAGTGCCGCTTCTGACGGACCAGCCTGAGCTGATCCACCGCATTATCGACGCTTCGGTGCCGGTACATGTATTTGATATCGATGACTTTCAATTCGCCGTCGAATCAGGCCCATTCTCGCACCATGTTTAAGACGGGGCCGCGGCGGTTTTTAGCAGTAAGAAAAACGTCTATCGACGTACATTCTAAGAAGACAGACCGCATTTAGCGAATGTTTTCCTTAATAAATTTTTTGGTCCCCGCAAAGTATTTGGAATAAGCATCGAAGGATAGGTTCCACTCAGTAATTTTCCTTCGCAAAAGTACCCCCCTTTGAGAGGCGCCCTTACTTCTTTCCGATACTCTTTGCGGGGTTATTTTACGATTATAGAATGACTTAAGCTCCGCTTAAAACTAATGAATTCTATAATCTTAAAAAACTCCTTTCCTGCGGAAAGGAGTTTTTTGCGGCATACCTACATTTTGAACTTTATTCCGCCATCGTTCGGGAGACGCTCCAGCAAAATCCGCGAAACGGAATCCACGGGAGGCGACGGTTCACCGAAGAAACGCAGCGCCTTGTTCACGTCTGCCTTGAAGTTCAGCTCGCTTTGCAGCCCTGCGGCTTCATACAGTGCAATCACAAAAAACTCTTCATCTTCGCCTTGGGTCACCTTTTTAAATTCCGGACCGGAAAACATGCTGAGCAGAGTCATGTCCTTTGCGGTTAGAGACGTCTCCTCCCAGAGCTCCCGGCGGGCCGCGTCTTCCAGCGACTCACCGGGTGTCAAGCTGCCGAAGGGAAGCCCCCATTCTTTTGCTCCCGCCCGCTGCTGCAGCAATATTTCCCCGGCTTTATTTTTGACCAGAATGGCTACCTGAACGGTAATTTTGGACTTTTTCTTGATATACTGGCGGAAATCCCGATTCAAATGAGACAAGCTTCTCCTCCTTTACGCAAACTTCTTCTCTTCTCATTACCCGGCGTTTGAAGTCGTATTCTCGGTGTTCTCTTCATAAATATATTCAATATCATCCTGGGATTCCAGGTAATGAACAACCAGGTCATAACCGCTCAAATACCAGCCGTCCTGCTCTTCCATAAAAAAGACGATCCCTTCCCGTTCTTCCTTAAGCAGCGGCCGATCCGGCGCTTCTACCGAGATCCCGAGGGAGAAGCCGGGATGGAGTCCCCCTCCCGAACTGTAACGGGGAAAGAAGCGCAATGCGCTGCCGCTTTGCAGCCCCAGTTCCCTGATGTACCATTTTGCCGCGTCATTACTGATCCGGAGTTTCATGAGCTTCATTCCCTTCATTCTTTTTTTGCGATATTCATGCCTACATACAATATATCATAACATTAAGTACCTGATTCCTGAAAATATAAATTGACAGAGTTGTGATGGCGGTGATAAAATTCTCAGCATACGAGGTTGAAATTCAATTTATTACCAAGGAAAGGGTGAGCAACATGTTTAATATGATTGATGCGCATCAACTGCAAATGACAATTAAATATTTGCGCAGCCCTGCTGGTGGAACCGACTTTTGAGATTTGGAAACGAATTTCAGGGAGTCATTGAATAATTTCGCCATTCTTTCAGGCATGGTTGCGACTTTAACCGTGCACATGATACTGGATAGGATTGCCAGGCATATCGTCCGTATACGGATGATATGCCTTTTCTGTTCTGGGGCCCCCGCAAAGTAATCGGAGTCAACTTCGAAGGCCACACGTCACTCAGTACTTTTGCTCCGCAAAAGCGCCCCTCTTCGAGAGGCGTCGGACGTCTTTCCGATACTCTCAGTACTTTTGCTCCGCAAAAGCGCCCCTCTTCGAGAGGCGTCGGACGTCTTTCCGATACTCTCAGTACTTTTGCTCCGCAAAAGCGCCCCTCTTCGAGAGGCGTCGGACGTCTTTCCGATACTCTTTGTGGGGTAATTTTATTTCTTTGCACTCCATAGTGACTTGCCGGCAGTGACTTAAGCATGAGAGGAAGTGAAAGATTTGTTTTCCGTTCTTAAAAACCTGGGTTGGTTTTTTCGCCAGGAAAAGAAACGTTATTTGATCGGTTTGTTTATGCTGATCATTTGCGGCGTCGGCGAGCTGTTTCCGCCGAGGCTGCTTGGAGCTGCGATCGATGAAATTGTCCGCGGTTCGATTACCTTGGCTTCGCTTGCGAAGTACATCGTTCTTATGGTCGTGACTGTGGCACTGATTTATATTTTCACGTACATATGGATGCACAAGTTGTTTGGCGGAGCCAATCTCGTGGAACGTATCCTGCGTTCCCGCTACATGAACCATCTGCTGCGCATGACTCCCCCGTTCTTTGAACGGAACCGCACAGGCGACCTGATGGCCCGGGCGACCAATGACCTTCGCGCCGTAGCCAACACCGCCGGATTCGGCATGCTGGTGATGACCGATTCGACAGCTTATCTGCTCGTAATCCTGTTCGCCATGGGATTTTTGATCAGCTGGAAGCTGACGCTTGCGGCTATTCTTCCGCTGCCGTTCATTGCGCTGGCCATGAAAATCTACGGCAAGATGGTTCATGAACGTTATACGGAAGCGCAGGACGCTTTTGGCGACATGAATGACCAGGTGCTGGAATCGGTGGCCGGTGTGCGCGTCATCCGCGCTTATGTGCAGGAAAGATCGGATGAAGGCCGTTTTCGGGACATCGCTGCCGATGTGTACCGTAAAAATATGCGCGTTGCCAAAATGGACGCTCTCTTCGAACCTACGATCCGCCTATGCGTTGGTCTCAGCTATGTCATCGGTCTGGCTTTTGGCATTTACCTCGTATTCAAAAACCAAATCACTCTGGGCGATCTCGTATCCTTTAATATGTACCTGGGGATGATGATTTGGCCGATGTTCGCCATCGGCGAGCTGATTAACGTCATGCAGCGCGGCAGCGCTTCTTTGGATCGCGTTGAAGAAACCTTGTCGGTCGCTCCCGATGTGCAGGATGTTCCCCATCCTTCACATGTTGACTCGCCGGAGTCGATCAAATTCCGGAATGTCACCTTCCGTTACCCCACCTCTACGGTGGATAATCTGAAGCATGTCGATTTGACGCTCCGCCGCGGGCAAACCCTTGGCGTTGTCGGACGTACGGGAAGCGGCAAATCCACGCTTCTTAAACAGCTGCTGCATGAGTACCCGACGGGTACCGGCGAAATCCTGATTTCGGATACCCCGATCGAACTGATTGCCAAGCAGCAGCTGCACGGTTGGATTGGATACGTGCCGCAGGAGCAAATCCTGTTCTCCAAGTCCGTCCGCGAAAACATCCAGTTTGGCAAACACCAGGCGGATGATGAAACGATTATGGAAGCGATCGCTACGGCCGCATTCGATAAAGACCTGCATACGCTCTCCGACGGACTCGACACTCTTGTCGGCGAAAAAGGCGTTTCCCTCTCCGGCGGACAAAAGCAGCGCGTATCGTTGGCGCGAGCCTTTATATCCGATCCTGAAATTCTGATTCTGGATGACGCCCTTTCGGCGGTTGACGCCCGCACGGAAGCACGGATTGTCGAAAATATCCGCAACCAGCGCTCCGGCAAAACGACGCTGATTTCGACCCATCGTCTTTCCGCCATTGAACATGCCGACTGGATTGTCGTATTGGACGACGGAGACATCATCGAAGAAGGAACCCACAGCGAGCTTCTGGCTAGAGGGGGATGGTACCGCGAGCAGTATGAACGCCAGCAGGTCGAAAACAATTTGACTAACGAGGAGGAAGCATCTCATGACTCCTAATCCCGGAACGGGAAGGCGATTATTACAATATGCCCTGACCGCAAAAGGCATCTTCATCGCCGCCTTTATCGCCCTCGCTATCGGCGTCGGGGCGGAGCTGGCCGGGCCGTTTATCGCCAAAACGATGATCGATGATCATATGCTGGGCATTGAACGCCCCTATTACGAAACGACGGCGGCTTCTCAAGCCGCCGAATATAAAGGACATTATTACAAACGGGAAGACCGCTTCGCGCCTGGCGAGACGAAAGGCGCCGAAATACGGGTGCTGCAGTCCGGCCGCAGTTTTTATATCATCAACCAGCCGGTGGCGTCAACGCAAGGCGAACGCAGCTTCGAGAACGGCCGGATGAAGATTAAATACGGCGATAAAATATCGCAGTATCCGGCCGAAAAGCTGTCCGCCGCCGAGCTGTTTTCCTTTTATAAACCCGAAATTCCCAGCATCATGAAGCTGGTCGGATTATACGGCATTTTCCTGCTCATCAGCATCCTAACGGAATTCGGAAAAACTTACTGGCTTCAGTCTTCAGCCAATAAAGTCATACAAAAGCTGCGCAACGATGTGTATGCGCATATGCAGCGTTTGCCGGTTTATTTCTTCGATACGCTGCCTGCGGGGAAAGTCGTGTCCAGAATAACCAATGACACGGAAGCGGTCAAGGATCTGTTCGTGGCTGTACTGGCCAACTTCAGCTCCGGCGTCATTTATATCACTGGCGTTTATATTGCCCTCTTCCTGCTGGATGTGCGGCTGGGGCTGATCTGCCTGTTCGTCATTCCGCTCCTGATCGCCTGGATCATTTTGTACCGGAAGCTCGCTACCAAATACAATACGGTCATCCGGAGCCGTCTGAGCGAAATCAACGCCATTATTAACGAATCGATCCAAGGCATGGCCATTATCCGCATCTTCCGGCGCCAGAAGCAAACGCGTGATGAATTCGAAGCTCTGAACGATGATTATATGAAGCATCAAAACAAAATGCTGAATTTGAACGCTTTTACATCACATAATCTGGTTAACGTATTGCGCAATGTATCCTTTGTGGTCGTGCTCGCCTACTTCGGCTTCGGTTCCCTTTCGGGCGGAACAGCCGTGTCGATCGGCGTGCTGTATGCGTTCGTGGATGTTCTCGGCCGCCTGTTCCAGCCGATTACCGGCATGGTGAACCAGCTGGCAGCGCTCGACTCCTCCATGGTGTCAGCCGGCCGCGTCTTCGCGCTGATGGATGAACCCGGCGAGGACGTTACGGACGGCACGATGCCCCGTTACAAAGGAAATGTCGAGTTTAAAAACGTGTCTTTTGCATATAAAAAAGAAAACTACGTGCTGAAAAATATCAATTTCGAAGCGATGCAGGGGCAAACCGTCGCGCTGGTAGGCCACACGGGTTCGGGCAAAAGCTCGATCATCAATCTCCTGTTCCGTTTTTACGATCCGCAAAAGGGTACCATTACCATTGACGGGCAGGACGTCAAAGATCTGCCCAAACAATGGATCCGCCAGCATATGGGAATCGTACTGCAGGACCCTTACCTGTTTACCGGAACCATCGCTTCCAATGTAAGCCTCGGCGATGAGAAAATATCACGCAAGCAAATCGAAAAAGCGCTGCGCGATGTCGGTGCCGAACGTATTTTGGCCCATCTGCCGAAAGGCTTCGATGAACCGGTCGTCGAAAAGGGAAGCACCTTGTCCGCAGGCCAGCGGCAGCTGATTTCCTTCGCCCGCGCGCTTGCCTATGACCCGGCCATATTGATCCTTGACGAGGCTACGGCGAATATCGATACGGAAACGGAAAGTTTGATCCAATCGGCGCTGGAAGTGCTCAAAAAAGGCCGGACAACGTTTATTATCGCGCATCGGCTGTCAACGATCCGCAGCGCGGACCAGATCCTTGTCCTGCACCGCGGAGAAGTCGTCGAGCGCGGTACGCATGATGATCTTATGCAGTTGGGCGGGCGCTACTTCCAAATGTATCAGCTTCAGCAAGGAGGAGCCCCGGCAAACGACGGCACGCAAGCCAAGCCGGCTGCCCCTTCGCTCGCGTAAAACCGATACGCCCAGCGACCCTCAAGTGCATCGGCAATAACAGCAAGATACCCGCGGGGGAAAGCTCATTGAAGCCTTCCGCGGGTTTTATTTTTCATCTTGCAGATCTTATTCGTTGTTCAAGCAGCTATTGCTATTTCTTGATCATTCGATGCCGGTATCAGGTAATAAAAGTGAATTTATAACCGCATGTCTGCTCCCCGCTGACAATATAATGATATCGAATGATATGATGTTCATTGCAAATCGGATCATTTATAATCACAATATAGCAATAGCAATATTTTTCCTAATGCTGCAGTTCCCGCCATACCTTGACCGCTTTAACCTATCGTTTATCCCCACCCATCATGGAATCATTCAACTTTGCCGCTTTTCGAAAAATCTAATCGTAAACACGAAGGAGATGATGAAGCCGATGAGCCAAAAATTAAAATGGGGTATCCTCGGTTGCGCGAGCATTGCCAGAAGATCCGTCATTCCCGGCATACAGCAGTCGGAGTTGAATGAAGTTGCCGCCGTCGCAAGCCGCGATATCGGCAAAGCCGAACAAACGGCGGATGAGCTGAACATTCCCCTTGCTTATGGAAGTTATGAGGATATGCTTGCAGACCCCGCAATCGACGTCATATACATTCCCCTTCCTAACCATCTCCATAAGGAATGGACGATTCTTGCCGCCGAAGCCGGCAAACATATTTTATGCGAGAAACCTCTCGCATTAAACGAGGCAGAAGCGGCAGAAATGGCTGAAGCCGCCGCTAAGAATGGCGTATATTTGGCGGAAGCGTTTATGTACCGTTATCATCCGCGCTACGACCGGATCAAGGAACTCATCCATACCGGCGCCATCGGAGACATTCGGGGGATTCGAAGCGCTTTTACCTTCAATAATGCGGGGGATAAAGGAAATGTCCGCTACAAAAAAGAATGGGGAGGCGGCTCGATTTATGATATAGGCTGTTATCCCATCAGCGCCGCACGTTTGCTGCTCGATCAAGAGCCGGTTGCCGTTACGGTCCAAGCCTTTTTCTCCGAGGAGCATGGCGGCGTCGATATGATGGCTTCCGGCCTGATCGAATTCGATGGTCCGGCTGCCCTTACCTTTGACTGCGGAATGTGGACGGCGTTCCGGAACCCGCTTGAGATCGTCGGGACGGAGGGCATCATTGAAGTTCCTTCCGCTTTCGTTACGCCAAGTGCCGGCACCGGAAACTTCTATTTGATCACAGGCGGTGAGCGTCAAGAGATTGAAGTCCCCCATCTCAATGCATACTCGCTGCAAGCGGACCATCTGGCCGATGCCATCATAAACGGAAGCCCGCTCCGTTTCGAGCCGGCGGATGCCGTTCGGAATATGCGGGTCATCGACGCCTGCCTGCTGTCGGCCAGAGAACGCATCAGGGTAACATTGTAACAAAAATCAAAACGTAAACCTTCAAGAATGCTTTGGCTTATCTCATATTTCTATCATGCGGAAGCGCAGATTCAAGGAGGAAATCCATGGAATATCTATCCGTGCAAGGCGTAAAAAAACCTGTGTCCCGGCTTATGAAAGGTACGGACTACTTTTTTCACCGCAGCTATGAGAAAGCCGCTGCGAATATGGATGCTTTTCTGGCCGGAGGCGGCAATTCTTTAGATACGGCGCATATTTATTGCGGGGGCGAAAGCGAGGAAGTCATCGGGCGCTACATGAAGGAACGGAATAACCGGGATCAATGGGTGATCCTGACCAAAGGCGCCCATCACGACCAGCATGGCCCGCGTGTCGACGAGGAGTCGATCCGCCATGACATCACAACGAGCCTGGCGCGCCTGCAAACCGATTTTATCGACATGTACGCGCTCCACCGCGATGACCCTTCCGTGCCTGCGGGCGAGGTTATCGAAATCTTAAACGAATATGTCAAATCCGGAATCGTCGGCGCGATCGGCGTGTCCAATTGGACTTGGAAGCGGATTCAGGAAGCCAATGATTACGCGGACGACAAAGGTCTGTCGGGCTTCACCTTCAGCAGTCCTAACTTGAGCCTGGCCAAAGCAAACGAACCGTTCTGGCCGGGCTGTGTCTCAGCGGATGATGAAACCTGCGCCTGGCATGAAAGCAAGCAATTCCCGCTGTTCTCCTGGTCTTCCCAGGCAAGAGGTTTTTTTACCGGCAGATTTACGCCTGAAATCCGCGATAATGCCGACCTGGTCAGAGTCTTTTACAATGACGACAACTGGGAAAGGCTTGAGCGGGCGAAACGGCTGGCGACAAAGCGCGGCGTCACGGTGATCCAGATTGCGCTCGCATACGTCCTGAATCAACCGTTTCCGACCTGTGCCCTCATCGGCGCCCAATCCGCCGACGAGCTTCATTCCTGCCTAGAAGGCTCGCGTATCAGGCTCACCCGTGAGGAACTGGACTGGCTGGATCTTTCCTCGGATTCCCAAAAGGGCTGAGCCGCATTTCTTCACGGATTCCGCTTACTGCTGCACGAAAATACAAGGCCCAACATGACGGAACGCCCCGTCATCCCGGAATATCCATCCGGGGTGACGGGGCCGTCCTTTTATTGTCGATATCGGCTTATCTCTCAAATATCCCAAACATTATCCGGTCCATCTCGTATCCGGCGGCTCGGTAGATTGCTGCTGCTGGACATGCCGGAGCGGAATCCGGATGCGGACCGTTGTCCCGATACCTAGCCTGCTGAACAGCTGCACTCCGTATTCCTTGCCGAAATACAGCTTGATGCGTTCGTTTACGTTGCGGATTCCGTATCCCCTGCCTCTGCCGGAGCTGCGCACCGCCCCGGCGGAATCCATGGCGGAGTTGACCTGTTGCAGCGTATCCTTGCTCATGCCGTTGCCATCGTCCATAATTTCGAATTCGATCGAATCGGTCTCCGCATCGTGCCATCCGCTGACCCGGATATAAATCCGGTCTCCACGCCAAGCATGCTGCAGAGCATTTTCCAAAAACGGCTGCAAAATCAGCTTTACGGTCACAAACTTCACGATTTGCGGCTCAATTTGAAATTCGACCTCCATCCGTTCCCCGTACTTCACCTTTTGAATGTCCAGGTAAGCTTGCGTTTGCTCCAGTTCTTTATGGATGGCGATAATCGTCTGCCCTTCATTCAGGGACAAACGGTAAAATTTCGCCAGATTCATCACCATCTGATGCTGCTTGTCCACTTGTCCGAACTTGGCCAACCGGCTGATCGAAGACAGCGTATTATACAGGAAATGCGGATTGATTTGCGCCTGCAGCGTCTCCAGCTCGGCTTCTTTTTTCTTCAGGTTCGTCGCGTATACTTCTTTGATCAAATGCTCCGTTTGCTCGCCCAGCTTATTCAGCGAAGCCGCGATCATCGTAAATTCATCATTGCCTTTGTAATGGAACCGTTTGTGGAAATCCCCCTGCTGAAACAGATTTAATATCGAAACCACTTTGGATACCCGCTTGGAAAAAAACCGCGATACGCCTAAAGCCACCAACGAAATGACCACGAAACTGGCCAAACAAATCACGAGCGTCAGCAAGTTGACCCTCCGGGTTTCATGCTGAATGATCGTATCAGGCACCAGCGCCGTCAGTTTCCAATTCAGTTTGGGCACTTGTTCGCCGAGCACCGTAAACCGCGACGTATCCATCAGCCTGTAATCGGAATGCAAATCCGGGACATGATCGCCGGAACCATAAACAATCCGGTTGTCCTCATCCAGAATAAGCAGCATGCTGCCGCTGCCGATTTTGCGCGTATCTACGCTTTCGAATATTTCGGACAGATATACGCTGATCCGCATAAATCCGATCGTCTCGAGCTTGGTCGGGTTCCGCGTATCTACCAGTCTGCGCAGCAAAGAGATTCTGCCGAACCTGCTGTCATCCTCCACCTGCTGCCATATAACCGTTTTCCCATAATCCTCTTGCGGGAACTGCTTATACCAAGGTTTGTTCTCAATTCGCCGTAAATGAAACAGCTCCCAGTGTTTCCCTTTGGCAAGAACATCTGTATCCGGTTCATCATTGTTATAGATTTCCGGCAGCGTTTCATTTTTCAAATACACGCTTAACCAAATTTTCCGGTTGGTCGAATCCACCGTTTGCCGAAATTTAGGAATGAGCATCTTTTTTGTGGTCTGGTAGCTGACCCAACCTTCTTCATATCTCATAATTTCAAGCGGCATATTCTCGTCAAAATAAAGGATATCCGACAGACGCTGGGTATCAGCAAGCTTGTAGTTGATGTTGTCGCGGATTTGTGCCAAAGTTCCGCTCAGATTGGAATTCATCTGCTTTTCGTACATATCTAACAGGATCGTATTGGCCATATATCCAAAAATAAAAATCGGAACCATAATCAGAACCAAATAGGAGATGAACAGCTTCATGCCAAATGGCAAAAACATTTTCTTGCTCAGGCCAGTTCGGTTGTCATTGTCCATATTTACATCTTTCTCCTGAATTCGCCCGGAGTCATTCCGAACACCTCTTTGAATTGGCGGCTAAAATACGGCATGTAGCGGTACCCTACCCGATCCGCCACTTCATAAATTTTAATCCGCGGGTCCTTCAGCAGCTCTCCCGCCTTTTCCATCCGCAACTGGATGACATATTCGCTAAAATTCGTGCCTGTAACCTCTTTAAACAACATGCCTAAATAGTTGGGGGAAAAGGACAGATGATCGGCTACTTCCTTTAACGTGATATTATCATGGATCTGCTGCTTGACGTAACGGATCATTTCCTCAACGATCTTCGCGCTTTTCTTTTGTTTTTTATTTTGGATGATTTCGGCGGCGCTGAACAACCTGTATCTTAACCACGAACGGATGTCATCCAATGTTTCATACTGCAGCATGATATCGGGTTTGCTTAATCCATCATGCTGAAGTGCCTGGAACATATTGTCGCTGATCGATTTGAGCTGGCCCTCCAGCCTCATCCAAATATCCAAAACAAAAAACTGGATCTGTACCTTTGACCTCATCCCGGCGGCCACCGTAAACAGCTGGTCCACTTCATCGCTGATTTTGACCAGGTCGTAATGAAGAACAGCGTTCACAAGCGGTTCAAGCGGTAGTTCCGTCGTTTGTGTTTCCGTCTCGCCCTCGAACTCCAGCCGGCTGTGGTCAATAACCTTGCCCTTACCGACAATCAGTTTATACTCCAGTGCGGTAAGAGCCTCGCTGTAGGATTCGCGCAGCTTAAGCAGATGATCCGCTTTGCACCCCAGGCCAACGGTTACGGAGAACGGATGCAGCTCGTGCAGGCGCTGAATTACCGATTCAAGATTCTGCTCATTCATTCCGTTTTCGATTAATAAAAATATCCGTTGTTTGGAGGTTCTGCAAATATGCTCAATGCCTTCGGCCTTAAATACTGTTTGCGCCGATTCGTAAAACCGGTTTATCCAATCCTGCTTCAAATGTTCGGGCAGAGGGTCCAGTTTCCAGGCCCAATCGTCGATTTCGAGCGCAGCGGCGCGGATCGGCCAATTCACATGTTTCAATCCGTAATTTTCCAATAAAATTGAAGCCGTCTCTTCCGAGATTATTCCCTCAAGCAGCAGCAGCAGATATTCATTTTTGGCAATTTGCCTGTATGCCTGCTCAGTTCGCTCGCGCTGTTTTTCAAGATCAAGCTCTTTGACCACTTTTTTTAAAGCTTCAATCAGTTCCATATCGTCCATCGGCTTCAAGACATAACTGTACGCATTTAGCGATAACGCCTGCTTTACATAATTAAAATCCTGGTATCCGCTCACAAAAATCACTTTGATGCGCCCGTACAATTCTTTGGCCTTCTTGACGAGTTCAAGTCCGGTCATGCTGGGCATATGTACGTCCGTAACCAGGACATCGATCTTTTCTCTTTCCATGACATTCATCGCTTCGAAGCCATTATTGACGGCACCCACGACCTCCATGCCCAGCTCATTCCAAGGTATGAAGGTCCGCATCCCCTCCAAATCGAGGATTTCATCATCGACAATTAAAGTTTTATACATGAAATCATCTCCTGACCTCAAAAATGTGAATTGCCAATGTACATGGATTTCGCCGCATAAACGCATGAGCCGCCCCTAGGGACGGCTTGCATGCTTGGTTTCATAACAATTATACCATTTTTTTCTATTTCGCGCCGATCTTTTTCAAGTTCTCCTGCCATCTTTCGGTTTTAAACGCCAGCAGTTTATCGTAACCTACGGCCATTGCGTCTTTTTCCGCTTTATCCAAAATGGCCAGCACTTCTTCATCGCTTTGCGCGTACAATGCTTTGGCTCTTGCTTCAGAGTAAACCTCATCTACGCTTTGCTGGATAATGCCTTCTTCGGAATCCGGCATCGGGTTCAGGTTGACGAATGCCGTTGCGTTATATTGCGTTTTCCAAGTGATTTCCGATTGATAACGGCTTTCCCAGTTTTGTTTTTCCGGCGGGAGCGTCTTTTCGAATTTCATTTTGGATTTGTCGATATAGACCGTGTTGCCGTTCCACTGCAGGTTAACCGTTGCGTCCATAATTTTCGCGCGTCTTTCAATGTCGTTCGTATACGTATCCGTAAAGATTGGATATCCCTCTTCGTCCGTTCCTTTCCAGAGGATTCCTTCCGGTCCCCACATAATAACGCGGCTTCCTTCCTCGCCTGTCAGCCAGTCAAGGAATGCGAAGATTTTCTCAGGGTCTTTGGCCGACTTGGTAATCAAAGCGACGTTCCAGCCGAGCTGATTGTAGCTGCCCGTCCAAATCTTGTTTTTGTCCAGGCCTTCCTTATGCACCGGCCAGATCATTTCATAACCGGCGGTCGGATCTTTTTTCTTCAGCTCCACATCGCCTTTGCTTCCGTATTCGGTCGGGCTGGCGGCGGCGGCGATCGCAAACCGTCCCGTATATGCTTTTTCGAGCACCTGGTCTTTCGTTTGCGTCAGCGCGTCTTGCGCCATCAGCTTCTCGCGGAACAGCTTCGATGCAAACTGCATCGACTCGCGGAATGCCGAATCCTGGAAAATCGAAGTCAATTTATCGCCATTCGGTATCGCTCTTTCTCTTAAGAATACCGGAGGATGGTCTTCGCCAAATGCGCTGTAAAGAACATCGAGTCCTTGTCCGTCCTTGGCCAAATCCGGTTCAAACGGCACGACATTCGGATATTTGGCCTTTACGGCCTTCAAATAGTTGTATAAATCATCGGTTGTTTCAAGCTTCGGCGAGCCAAGCTCTTTATACATTTTACTATTCATCAGGTAACCCGCATTGCCTGCCGGCTGGGAAGTATACCAGTTCGGGAACTGATAAAGCTTGCCGTCGCTTGAGCGAAGCATGTTCAGCGTGGAATCGCCTGCCCATTTTTTCAAATTCGGATATTTATCCAAATACTCGTCGTATGATACCAGCATCCCTGCCGCGCGCAGCCGTTCGACATCGGTGCCGCGGTCCGTCCAAATCACGTCCGGAAGCTCTTTCGAAGCAATCATCGTGTTCAATTTTTGGGCTGCATTCCCCCCGGAATTGACGGCCGTAATATTCACCTTCTTGTTTTCCTTAATCCACTTGCTCGCTTCATCAGCGCCCCATGACGGCATCGTATACCAGTCGTAATGGCCGTAGAAGGTGAAATCAAGAGGTTCGCTGCCCAGCTCGAATTTGGAACCGGAGCCTTCTTTGTTTTCCGCTTTTTCTTCTGCTTTCACGTTATTGTTATTTGTCTCCCCGGCTGTTTTGTTCTCTTCTGTTTTACTGCCACAACCCGAAAGCGCGGCGGCCGTTGTACACAAGAAGACCAGTGTCACAATCAGCGATCGTCTCCAACTTTTCATCCAATCTAACCCCTTTTCCCTTAAATTTCGATCTATGTCAGAATTCTAGCGAATCCTGATGTTTAAAGCGCAAGGCTCTAAACCCTATTCTTTAAGTGATCCTACCAGCACGCCTTTGACAAAATACTTCTGCACGAATGGATACACCGCAATAATCGGCAGCGTCGCCACCATCATCGTCGCCATGGACAAGGATTTGGTCGTCACGCTTTTCATCGCTGTCATCCGGCTCTGGGCCGCCGAATCCAATTTGGACATCTGCTCGGTCATGATATTGGTGCTGAGAATTTGCTGCAGCATGGACTGGATCGGCAGCAGCTTCTCATTCGTAATATAAATGCTTGGCAGAAACCACTCGTTCCAGTGCGCCACGGCCGTAAACAGCCCAAGCGTGGCGATAACCGGACCCGACAATGGCAAAATGATTCTGAAAAAAGTCGACCAGTTGCCGCAGCCGTCGATTTTGGCCGATTCTTCCAGCCCGTCCGGCAGCCCCATAAAGAAAGTCCGGAAAATAATCATGTTCCATACGCTGATCAAACCGGGAATGATGAACACCCAGAAGGTATTCATCAGCCCGAGGCCTCTGATCACCAGAAATGTCGGAATCAGTCCGCCGCCGAAATACATCGTGACAATGCACATCACCATGTAGAACTTGCGGCCGACCAGCTCCTTTTTCGTCATGCCGTATGCGAAAATCGCGGTACAAAGCACGGACAAGATGGTCCCGAGCGCCGTTCTCGCGACACTGACCATAAAAGCGTTCATAATCCGATTATCCCGGAAAACGACGTAATAGTTTTCAAGCGACCACTTCCGCGGCCAAAAGGTAATGCCCCCAAGCGCGGTATCCATGCCGTCGTTCAGCGATATCACCAGCCCGTTCCAAAACGGATAAAAGGTGCTGAAACCCAGCAGGATCAAAAAACCGTATACAAACACATCGAGCATCCTGTCGCCAAAGCTTTTACTATGCATTTGCTTGCAGCCTCCCTGTCATCTGCCATATCTTCGAAATCATGAGTCTTACCACAGACTGTTGCCGGATCTCCGGGCAAACATATTGGCGAAAGTCAGCATTCCGACGCTGATAACGGCTTTAAACAGACCGACGGCCGTCGCGTACGAGTATCGCTGATTCGTAATCCCCACCCTATAAACATAGGTATCGATTACGTTGGCCACATCCCGCAGCACCGGATTCGATCCGAGCAAGAGGATGTCTTCAAAACCTGCGCTGAGCAGATTTCCGATCGCCAAAATCATGAAGATGGAAATGACAGGTATGATCGAAGGGATGGTGATCATGAATATTTGCTTGATCCGCCCCGCCCCGTCCATTGCCGCCGCTTCATACAAGCTCGGGTTGATCCCCGCGATGGCGGCCAAATATACAATGGAACCAAAGCCGATCTCTTTCCACACGTTCGTGGAAACCAGAATGCCCCAGAAATATTCGGCTTTGCCGAGGAAGCCGACCGGCTCGTTGATCAGATGCAGCTTTTGCAGCAAAATGTTCAAGCTCCCGTTATCTGTTGACAGGATCGACATCGTAAAACCTGCGACGATAACCCAGGACAGGAAATGCGGAAGATAGCTGACGGTTTGGATCACCCGTTTAAACGCCATATGCCGCACTTCATTCAAAACCAGTGCCAAAAAAATCGGCGCCGGAAATCCGATGACGAACTTCAATAAGCTGATGATAATCGTATTGCGGATGATGGACCAAAACTCCGGCGAGTGAAAAAACATGCTGAAATGCTTAAAACCTACCCATGGACTCGCCCAAAAACCTTCAAACAGGTTATAATCTTGAAACGCCATTAAAACACCGTACATCGGTATGTAGGAAAAAACAAAAATCAATAACAGTGCCGGAATGACCATGAGCTGAATATCCCATTGTTTGATCATCCGGTAAGCGACTCCCCGCTTTTTTTTGACGGCTTTTTCTTTTGTAATCGCTGCGAGCTGCGCCATATGCTCCCCTCCTTGCTAAACATTGTAATCGTTTGCAAGGAGAAAAAACTATTTGCTTCGTCAACGAAATCTGATACATTTAACAGATTTTATAACATCGGATGGCCAAAACGGGACTTCAGCCTCAAAATAGCCCCACAAAGAGTATCGGAAAGAAGTAAGGGCGCCTCTCAAAGAGGGGCGCTTTTGCGGAGCAAAAGTACTGAATGAGGCCTATACTTCGATTGTTTATTCCAAATATTTTTGGGGGACCCCAAAGCTCAAAAAAAGACCCGTTCCCCGCAACCGGAGAAAGGGTCTCTTGCCCGTATGTTATTTGGAATTTATCGGATTGATCCCCGGAATGGATATTTGCGATCCATCCGGCCCGGAACTCTTTTTCACGCTGACTTTGAACTGGCTGTCCACATAAAATGAAGCTTTGGCGGTAGATATGACCTGCGGATACATCGTTCCCGGTTTGGGCGTCGTAAAATGATAATAAGCTATCGCTTTTTGCCCGGGCAAAAATTCGATGCGGTCAATCATGATCCCGTAACCCGGATTAGGCATGTCGGATTTGAACAACACGATTTTATTGACTTGATCGTTAACCTTTTCCACCTGAACGGAAACATCGTCGTCCTGGCTTTCCGAGCCCTGCCCATCATCGGAGCCATGATAATACTTGATCGCATTGTACGTCATTTCGGCAGCCTCCATACGCGTAATATACCGTTTCGGTTGGAAACGGTCCTGCTCATCCGTCGCTGCGATTTGGGCCAGGAGCAGAGATTGAACCGCATTCCGGTATTCGGGGGCAATTTGGCTTTCATCCGCCACAGCTGCAGATTTGTGGGCGACCGGGGATATTCCGGCTGCCGAAAGCGCCTGTTCCAGCAACCCGGCAAATTGCTCCCGCGTCAGCTTCATGTTCCAGTCGCGAATAGATTCGACAGTAAGGCCGTTGTCAGCGGCAATCCCCGCAGCTTCGGCATACCAGGCTTTCGGGGCTTCATGGCCGGAGGATACGGACGAGCTTTTATGTTTGGCCTGCAGGTTCATCGCATTGACGAGCATCTGAATCCCCTGTGCAGCCGTTAGCGAATCCGACGGGGCAAATTTATCCTCGGATACACCGTGAATAATGCCTTTCGTTTGCAGGTATGTTGCGATTTGGTCCTGATTCGGGTCCAAAATATCCGAAAACGCATCGGCGTATGATGCTGCCGTCAAGGAACCAACCGCAATCAGAAACGCCGCCCATTTCTTCTTGCTTCCCATACTCACTCACCTCCATCCTCTCAGACGGGGATTATCTCGCAAAGGTTTCGTATGTTTGAGGATTTTGTAAAAATCAAATAAGCCACTCGAGAATCAATTTCATAATGTCACTGTTCAACTACCCGTGTGCCGCCCCCTTCAGACATCCGGCTGTTTGCCTGTCATATCCTCCGCTTCCTGATCGAGTCCGAGCTTGGCATACAATTCATTCGTGTATTTTTGCAGCTTGCGCTCCAAATCCTGGGCCTGCCGCTTGAAACTGCTCAATTCGCGGATCATTCTCGACCGTCCTGCGGGACTGAAAGTTTCCTGAATCCGCTCCTTGAAATAATCATGGACGATATAATTCCGCTGCTTCCATACATCTTTCAACTGTGCCGTCTCTTCCGGAGTAAAAGGGAAATGATGTTGTATTTCTTGGACCAGCTGCCCCAGTGAATTGCTTAACTTCCGGTAATATATATCGACAAGGTCTTCCTCGGTAGGAATATCGCCTTGCGAAATTTTCATCAGTACCAGTAAATTGACCAACTGCTGCTCAAGCGCCTGCGAATAATACACCGCAAGTCCAAAATAGGCAAATAATTCTTTCGAATGATCGCTGTCCAAAATTCGCGTCTGTTTCATATACCCCTCCCGTCCATCACAACGTGACAATCTTCTACTTCCATGTTAATGGATGCACCGTAAATCATCAACCGTTAAAGGCCGGAAGAGTCTCTGGTTTCAGCAGTTCCCTTAAAAACCTAAGTTCTAGCATCTCTGCGAACGGAAATTGCAGTATAAACAAGAACCAGGACCGCAAAGTAGAACAATCCGTAACCAAGCGTCCCCCAAACTTCATAAGTCGGAATGGATTTTCTGTTCATTAAACCGTTCATCATCAGCGATACCGGAGGCAAAATCCAGCGCAGCCATGCCAGCGCTTCCGGAAGCAAACCGGTAAGGGATTTCGCCGCGATCGACACAATAATCAGGATCAGCAAAATCGATGTCGCCCTCGTTCCGTTAGCCATCAGCCCCTTTTGGCAAAAAAGCGCCAGCGCAAAACCAAGGATCCCCATCACCAGATGTCCGCATATCGCAAGCATAAGCTCGTGAAAACGGACCGGCTCGCCAAACATCCGAAAAACAATAGGATACAATATGAAAATGAAGGTAAGTAAAATAACGGGAATGATCAAAGCCGTAATCTGGCTGAGCAAATACTTTCTCATGCTTCCGATATGTATCATGTGCAGCTGTTCCTGCTGCGGACCGGCATGATTCAGAAAACTGAGCGCAATCCAAGCAGAACCGATAAACAAAAATACGGAAGTCACGGCATAACTGTCCATAACCGGATTCGGCTTATAGCTATAAAGCAGGCCCATGGAGATCAAGGTTGCCGCAAATGCTGCGAAATAAGCATGCTTCCGCGTATAACTTTGCAGTAAAAAACGGGTTAAAGCGAACAATTAGTATTCCTCCTTCAGCTTGCCTCATTCGTTAGCCACTTCCGCCAGATGCACATCCATGCCTCCGGCGGGAATGACCGAAATCACAGAGCCGCCGCTGTCCAAAATCCGGCGCAGCACCTCATCAACCGCATCGGACAAAACCTCTATCTCACATGTATCCAGATGTGCCGTGTAATGGATAATGCCGGGATGCTCTGCAAGAAGTGCGGCCGCGCCGGGGTCGGGCCCAATCATAACGATTCGCGTAATGGTCACCTTTATATCCTGATCCCCGCGATTTTCCCTTATAACCTGACCGTCTTTCATCAACAACACTCTGTCCGCAATCTCTTCGATCAACTTCGACTCATGGACCGACATCACGATCGCGGTACCCTTTCGTTTCAAGGCTGCAAGCAAATAGAGCAGTTTCTCCTGCGCTTTCACATCCAAACCGGACAACGGTTCATCCAGCAGCAGCAAATCCGGACGTTGTAGCATCGCCTGGATCAGGTTGATCTTTTGCAGCATGCCTTTAGAAAACCGGTTCATCCGCACATCCGCATATTGTTCCATATCAAGCTGCTGCAGCAAGCCTGATACCTTTTGCTCGGCCGATGGCTTGTCCATTCCCCCTACCGCGGCCGCACTCATTAGAAACTCTCGAGGAGTAAAGGGTAGTTGGGGAAATCTTTCAGGCACATAGCCGGTCGAAAGGTTCCCCTTTCGAACCGACCGAATGCCCGATGTCGGATGGGCAAGGCCTCCCAGCAGCCGCAGCAGCGTGCTTTTGCCGGACCCGTTTTTGCCCACGAGCGCGATGCACTCCCCGCTGCCTACCGTCAGTGAAATATCCTTCAGAACCTTGCGCCGTCCATATACTTTATCCGCATTTTGGATTGTTACCAAACCTTCGGGTTTTTGAGGTTTGACCTCTTCAAGCACCAATGAAGACTCCCCTTCCGTTATTCGTTCTCTTACATACGTTCCGGCGTCCCGATTCCAAGCAATTGCATCGTCCGCGACAGGGACAATCCTGCCAGACGCGTCAAATTCAATCTTGCGGATCTGACTTGATCTTCGTCTGTTACAATTCTTTCCTTATTATAAAATTGATTGAAAGATTGTGCCACATCCAGCGCATAACGCGCCAAAACGGAAGGCTCATGGTTGCGGAGGCCACGCTGAAGCTGCTCCTGGAACCGGGTCAGCAACTTCAACAATTCCCAGCCTGAATCCCCGAGCACATCCGATCCGGGCAGGGCTGAATTCGCTGTGATGCCCGCCGTTCCAGCCATTGCCGCCCCCTTGGTCAGCACGCTTTGTGTTCTCGCATAGGTGTACTGCACATAGGGGCCTGTTTCCCCTTCAAAACTCAAAGCCTCCTCCAATGAGAAATCCACTTCGTTCAGACGGTGGTTTTTGAGGTCGCCGAAAATAATCGCGCCGATCCCTACGGCATTCGCCACCTGTTCCTTATTTTCCAGATCCGGATTTTTTTCATTTATAATCGCCAGCGCCCGGGCCACCGCTTCATCAAGCACTGTTTCAAGCACAACGATTTTGCCGCGCCGCGTGGACATCTTTTTGCCTTCGAATTTCATGAGTCCAAAAGACACATGGATGCAGCTGTCGGCCCAGTCCATCCCCATCTTCCGCAATACCGAGAACACTTGCTGAAAATGCAGCTTTTGCTCATTTCCAACCACGTACAGCAGGCGTTCTCCCTCCATCACATCATGTCTGTAGATCGCGGTAGCCAGATCCCTTGTCGGATAAATAGTGGTTCCGTCCTTCTTCAGGATCAGGCATGGCGGCATGCCTTCATCATCCAGACGGACCACCAGAGCGCCGTCGCTTTCCTCCAGCAATCCTTTTTCTTTCAAGCTTTCTACGACGGGCTGCATTTTATCATTGTAAAAGCTCTCCCCAAGCGTATAATCAAAGCTCACATTCAGCCGCTTATACATCCGGTTAAATTCTTTCAAACTGACTTCCACAAAAAATGCCCACAGTCTCCGTGCCTCTTCGTCACCGGCTTCCAGCTTGCGGAACCACTCTCTTGCCTCCGGCTCCAACGTCTCGTCTTCAGCGGCTTCCTCATGAAAACGAACATATAATTTAAGGGACTCTCCAATCGGGTCTTCGGAAATAGCGTTGTCATCCCCCCATCTCTTATAGGCGGCAATTTGCTTGCCGAACTGTGTCCCCCAATCGCCGAGATGGTTAACGCTGACAACATCGTAACCGGCGAGCTTATACATATTGTATATGGCCGCTCCAATCACGGTCGAGCGGAGGTGGCCGATGCCGAACGGCTTGGCGATATTCGGGGAAGACATATCGATGACGATCTTCCTCCCCTTTCCGGTATCCGGAATGTTTTCCGTGGCCAGTTCATCCATGATCAGCGGAATGTAATGGGCACGATCAAATTTCAAATTGATGTACGGGCCTGCGGCCTCGGCTGTAATCGCAGGATGGCTGAAAGATCCGGCAATGTCTTTGGCTACTTCCTGCGGGGCTTTTCGAAACTGTTTGGCAAGCATAAAACATGGAAAAGCGATATCCCCCATTTGCGCGGAAGGCGGAATCTCCAGCAGCCCCATAATTTGATCGGCTTCCAGCGGTACATAAGTTTTGAGCGCATCTGCGGCCCATTGTTGCAGCATTATGATCATCCTCTCTGTCTATTTTGAAAAATAAGCGGTCTTACCCTGACTCAATACTGAAATTAGTCCTGGACAGTTGAGCCCTTTCCCTTACACAAAAAAGCCCCCGTCTCAATATTATAGAGACGAGAGCTTATATTCCCGCGGTACCACTCTAAGTAAACGAAACAAAGACCACATCAGTCCTTATTAGCATTTCCCTCAATAACCTGTAACGGGGTTATCCGGACGAACCTACCGACTTTTATGCAACAAAAGTTTTGGACCCGCCATCTCCCGGGTGCGCTTCACGAAGGAAACATGTACCGGCTTCCACCAGCCCCGGCTCGCTGTTCATGTTCGCCCTTCCTTACTCTCCCGATCCCAGACATTCAATTTTCAATATTATACACATCCCATGCTCTATAAATCAAGCCATGTTTTCGCGAAGAAAAACCCGAAAGCGGCTGGTCCTCTTACTGCTCCCTTTGTTCAAGTACCCGCATGCCCTCTTCCAGCTCCGATCTGGAAAAATGCTCCCCGATAAAAACAACCACGTCCGGCACGTTTCCTTGCGGCGTAATCCGCAAAAAATCAGGTTCCCGAAAGGCGTATTGGAACAAAAAGCGGCTTGCGGTGTCGCTGAACGTCAACACGCCTTTGGCCCGGTAAACCTCCCGTGGAAGCTTCGCAATGAAGTTCTCAAATTCTCCGCTATCGACAGGACCATTTAAATAATGGGTATAGACCATAACATGGTCATGCGTATGATGGTGCGTATGATCATGCGCCGGATGATGATGTTCTGCAGCGTTCTGCTCCAAACCATCCTCAGGGATCGAAAATGCGCCGGAGTTATTCCCAGCCGGGTTTTCTGCTTCAAGCGCCTCCAAAACCGCAGACAGATCGACATCGCAGCGGACGGCCGGAAGCACAGACGCATAGGCATTCCACTGCGAAACGACGGTTCCGAGCAGCTGTTTATTTTCCGGGCTGACCAGATCGGTTTTATTTAATATAAGACAGGACGCGGTGCGGATCTGCTCCTGCATCAAGCGGAAGGTTTTTCCTTTCTGCTGTTGATACAATTCCAAAAGATGAGCCGAATCGACGACCGTAATAACGCCCTTGAGATCAATTTTCAAGTACAAAGCCGCTTCGGTCACCCCATCCAAAATTTCCATCGGATTTGCGATTCCCGTCGCTTCGACGACGATCACATCCGGATCTTCCCTCTCAATCAGGCCGGCAATCTCCATGCTCAAATCGCCGCGGATCGAGCAGCAAATGCACCCGCTAAGCATTTCCGTCATGGGTACCTGCTCCTGAACAAGCAGCCCGTCCAGATTGACGTCCCCAACTTCGTTCATAATTACGGCCGGAAGCAGCCCCTGAGCCTGCCAATGGGATACCAGCTGCTGAAGCAGGGTGGTTTTCCCGCTCCCCAAAAAACCGGATAATATGTAAATGGGCGTTGTCTTTTGCTTCGTCATATCGTTCTCCTCTAGATCGCTTTGATGAATCATCTGTTTTTAGCAAAGTGTACTACACCCCCGGCTTCGCCGCAACAGCAGCGGTTCAGGACCTGCCATTTGCATGATGGCGTGCAAAGGACTATCCTAAAAAGACACACTCAAAGGGAGAGGAGTATAACAAGATGAGATCAGTAGACCAGCACCGCAGCGAAGCGCCTGACACCGTATCCTGCATGGTGATCACCGTATCGGATACACGCACCCCGGAGACCGATACCGGAGGCCGGTTGGCTAAATCCCTATTGGAAGAAGCCGGTTACCGGATTGCCGGTTATACCATCGTCAAAGACGATTATGAAGGCATCAGGGAGCTGATTCATGAAGCTGCGGGAAATCCGGAAGTAGAAGCTGTCATATTAACGGGAGGAACCGGTATTTCCCCTAGAGATACCACCTACGAAGCCGTTTCTTCGCTGCTGGACAAGCATCTGCCGGGGTTCGGGGAAATTTTCAGATACCTGAGTTTTACGGAAGATATCGGACCTGCCGCGATCCTCAGCCGTGCTATTGCCGGAACATCCGGCAGCACTGCGGTTTTCTCCATACCGGGCTCCACGGGAGCGGTTAGACTGGCAATGGAGCGGCTCATCATACCCGAGCTGCGCCACGTGATGCGGGAGATCTACAAAAAATAACCCGAGAAAGTGACGCTCCAACACCCACTGAAAATCGGCAAGATCTTCCCCACAGAGCAGCACCATTTTATTTTTTTGTTAATAAGAAAAACGTCTATCGACGTACTTTCTAGGAAGACAGACCGCATTTAGCGGATGTTTTTCTTGCGATTATAGAATTGTTCAGCGTAGCAAGAAAATTTATAAATTCTATAATCTTAAGAAAATAGCGGCGCAGGGTTCATTCCCTGTGCCGCTATTTCTTTACAGGAGCATATTCGAGTGTCACATGAGACTTCCATTCTAGATATAACCTCATTGGGCAGTTACTGCATGCGACCAATCAAGGAATTAAACACCTCGTGAACCTGTTTTTCGTAGATACCTTTGTCTTTTCCCGATGACGTATAAATCAAGGACGCCCGACTGTGGCTATAAATGGTCGTGCGGGATTTCGGCGTATCTATCCGATGCTCTCCTCCATACCAGTTACGAATACGCGCGATCCGTTCCTCTTTACTGCTAAACACATGAAGGGTAATATACTGCCGGGGATTGCCCTTGAGATAAAAAATGTAGCTGATATTGCCGCGCCCGTCCTCGGCATAGGTTTCATGGGTCAGCGGAATTTTTTTGTCCCTGAATATCTGCTTCATCTCGTTGATCAGCTGCCCGTTCAGACCTTTACCCTGGGACTTCGCACGGATATTGCCTTCGGAATAAGAATCGAAATTATACAGTTTGGTTTCTTTCTTGATGACGGTATGTTTGTTACAGCCGGCCGTGGCAGCCAGCAGCACGCAAGCCAGCAGCAGCGCTAACCGTTTGTTCATGTTGGTTCATCCCTTCCCCTCACGCCGCTTCAAGCGGAAGACAGTATGATATGGGGTTAGAATACCAACATTACAAACGCTTTATGCAGCAGACGGATATGCCGCTTTATGCCAGGCGAATAACCGTTCTGCCCACTGCTTTCCCCTGCAGGATGGTCTCAAGCACCTCCGGCAGGTCTTGCAGGGCGGCTTCATGGATCCCTTTGGCCAAAGCACGCTCAGGCTTCCAATCCCGCCCCAGTTTGCTCCAAATACGCTGCCTCCGCTCCTTCGGACAATACACCGAATCAATCCCAAGCAGCTCCACGCCGCGTAAAATAAACGGAAAGACGGTGCCTTCAAAGCCCGTGCCGCCAGTGAGCCCGGAAAGCGCAAGCGCGCCCCCGTACCGGATGCTTTTGAACAACTGTGCCAGATGCGGCCCGCCAACCGGATCAATGACACCGGCCCAGCGTTGTTTGCCGAGCGGACCTGCGATGGCGGCTTGGATTTCGTCCCGGCCAATTACGTCAGCGGCACCAAGGCTCAGCAGCCAGTCTTTTTGTTGTTCCAATTTGCCGCTGCTGGCCGTAACACTGTACCCTGCCTTGGACAAAATATCGACCGCAAAGCTGCCAACGCCGCCTGTCGCACCGGTAACCAATACGGGACCAAACTCCGGCGAAACGCCGGAGTGCAGCAATCTATCGACGGAAAGCGCAGCTGTGAACCCGGCCGTACCGATCCCCATCGCTTCGCGCGGGTTTAAACCTTCCGGCAGCGGAAGGAGCCAATCAGCAGGAATACGCGCATATTCGCTAAAACCGCCGTCATGGGAAACGCCAAGGCCGTAGCCCGTACATACGACCAAATCCCCTTCCCGAAAATCGGGATGATCGGATTTGGCCACTTCGCCTGCAAGATCGATCCCCGGCACGATCGGGTAATCCTTAACAACTTTCCCTTCCGGCGAAACGGCAAGCCCGTCCTTGTAATTGACGCCGGAGTAAAGGACTTTAACCAATACATCGCCCTCCGGCAAATCATCAAGCGTTCTTTTCTCAATCTGACCCGTTAACTCCGCTCCGTCGCGGCGAACCATATATGCTAAAAATTGTTCCATTTGTAGACTGCTCCTCTCATGCATCGGATTTATGCTTATTATACAAAACAAAATGAATAAAGACTGTTAAAAACCGCAGACATGAACGTTTTTCTGACGGGTTCGAGTTCTGGCTTTTTTGCGCTTTCCCGGGAAATAATAAGTGCCTTCAGCTTTCCATAGGATTTGAATCATCCAAGCAAAAAGAGACCCGGATGAAGAAGTCCATGCTCTCCATAACCGGATCTCTTATTCTATTCCTCAACCTGCATGTATTCGGCCATCAGCTTTTGCTTTAGCTCCCATACTTTTTCGCTGATATTAATGCGATATATTTCCGGGTTGAGCTTGCGCAAATATTCCGGCCAAAAAAGATTCATCTGTTCACGATGGTAGCTGCGGATTTCTCCCAAGGATGGCAGCGAGTAAACCTGCAGCCCGTTTTTGAAAATAGGCTCCAGCATCGGAATGGCGTCGTAATTTTTTACGTATTTATGCAAATATGGATGCTGCGGATGAAACAGCTTTAACCGCATACCGTCATGCGGACGTTCTTCGTCCGGGAACATCACGTAGTCGGCGATCGCTTTCCCGCTGATGCGGTCCACGATACGGTAAACGTCTTTTTTGCCTGGCGTGGATACCTTCTCCGGATTGCCGGAAATTTTGATCGTGGGAATCATCTCGCCGTCAACCTCGCGTTCGACGAGTTTGTATACTCCCCCGAGAGCGGGCTGGTCCGCTGCCGTAATTAGCTGGGTGCCGACGCCCCAAGTATCGATTTTCGCGCCCTGGGCTTTCAGGTCCAAAATCGTATTTTCATCCAAATCATTGGAAGCAACGATTTTGACATACGGCAAACCGGCTTCGTCAAGCATTTTCCGCGACTGTATGGACAGATATGCAAGATCGCCGCTGTCCAGACGTATAGCCGACATTTTCTTGCCTGCCTTCTCCAGCTTTTTCGCCGTAACAATCGCATGGGGGACGCCGCTTTTCAGCGTGTCGAACGTATCAACCAGCAGCGTTACGCCATCGGGCATCACTTTGGCATACGTATCGAACGCTTCCTGTTCTGAAGGAAAACTTTGCACCCAGGAATGGGCATGGGTCCCCTTCGTAGGAATCCCGAACATCTGTCCCGCTAGCATATTGGATGTGGCGTCAAAGCCGGCAATATAGGCCGCACGCGCGCCCCATACCGCAGCATCTTCTTCTTGAGCCCGCCGGGTGCCGAATTCCAGCAGCGTATCTCCAACCGCCACCTGCTTCACGCGCGAAGCCTTGGTTGCAATCAAAGTTTGGAAGTTCATGAAATTCAAAAGTGCGGTTTCGACCAGCTGCGTTTCCATGATCGTTCCTTCCACGCGGATTAAAGGTTCATTCGGAAAAACAAGGGCGCCTTCTTTCATGGAGTAGAGATTGCCGCAGAACCGGAATTGTTTTAATTCCTCCAGAAAAGCCGTGTCATAATTCTCTTCCTGCTCGGAAAGATACTTCAGATCCTCGTCCGTAAACCGCAAACTTGCGATATAATGCACAATACGCTCGAGCCCCGCAAATACGGCATAACCGTTGCCAAACGGAAGCTTGCGGAAATAGGCTTCAAAAACCGCTTTTTTGTGATGCGACCGGTTGACCCAATGCGCATACATCATATTGATCTGATATTTGTCGGTATGTAATGCCAGTCCTGCTGTCTGCATTGGCAGGCTTCCTCCTTTGTAGTTCAGCCCTTACGTGTAGATCGATAGAAGGGGCGCATAATCCGTGAAGCGGTACAATTGAGCCGGACGCTGGGAATATTGATTCGAGCTGAGCGGCTTGCCTTCCTCATCCCGTACCTCTTCCAGAATTCCTTGTCTGCTGCGCGTCGATGTTATTTTACGAATAAAGTTGGGCTCGCTGAATTCAGGCACAACCGTCTGGATAACCTGGTACAGCTCACTAAGCGTAAATTGTTCCGGCAAAAACTGGCGGGCGATCGTGGAATGAAGCATCTGCTTCTGAATCTGGTGATAGGCATCCCGGATGATCTCCCTATGGTCAAATGCCAGCTCCAATCCGTTTAACACTTCCTCGATTCCAAACAGCCCTACTTCTCCCGCGTCATCCGCAGCTTGTCTGCTCTCAAGCATCCATTCTTCAACAAGGGCAAAAAACGCATGACTGATAATCCAGCCGCGCGGATCTCTTCCCGGCTTGCTGTATACGCCCAGGTATTCCAAATGGCCCCCATCGACGCCGGTCTCTTCTTTCAGTTCGCGTTTGGCGGCATCATAAATCGATTCGCTCTCTTGGCAAAACCCTCCGGGCAGCGCCCACATTCCAGCAAACGGCCAGGATTTGCGCCTGATAAGCATCACTTTCAGCTCGCGGATCGGAAGCGTTTTGGTCACCGTTTTCCGTTCTTTTTTGGTCAACGTAAACATGACGATATCCGCCGGCACCCCATCCGGTGTACGATATTTTTTAGCCTTAGCCGAATATGCCATCGCTTCGGAACGTTCACCTTGTTTCTCTTGTTCGTCCATATCATCACCACATAGTATCTTTTTGATACTTTCATTATGAATTATTGATAATAAATGTCAAGCATTTTTGCAAAAATAACAGACGAAAATTTCCCTTTTATTTACGCTTTACGACTCTGAACGTGGCCGTCGCCAAACAGCCGAGTATCCCCTCGCCATTATGGATTCGCGCCTCCGTCGTCAATGATCGGCCCGCCATATGCAGAACCCGTGCGGTAACGATCAGCCTGCCTGTCGTCATCGGCGACATAAAGTGAACATTGATATTGGTTGTCACGCAGTTGTCCTGATCTTTGGCCGCAGTCGCCGCCATCCCCATTGCCTGATCCATCAGCGATGTCAAAACGCCGCCGTGTATGATTCCCATCGAATTGGTGTGGTGCTCCTTGGCATCGAGCGCAATCACGACTTCCTTTTCGTCAGCAGATACAAATTCACAGCCCAGATAAGACCAAAACGTGTTTTCGCCCCGGGCAATCATCTCTTCCAATGCATTCAATTCTCTTCCCCCCAAAGCTGTCGTCATATGTCAGTTTTAAATATTAAAAGTACATTCCAAAATCACCTGGTCCCGGCACTGAATCCCGTTTTCAAAAATCGGTTCAGGATAGTTATTCACAAAATAATCCCGCTCAATCCGGATCATCCGAAATCCGCATTTTTGATACAAGCCCAACTGATCCAAGCTGGAGTTCCCTGTACGAACAATAACCTTCTTATACCCATCCGTTCTTGCCTGTTCCAAAGCGCTTAGAATCAACCGTTTGCCGTAACCTTTGCCTTGATACGCCGGATCAACCGCAGCGTTCATGATTTCGGCTACCGCTGGCTCCAAAGGCATCAAACCGCAAACGCCAATGATCATCCCATCAAGTTCCGCAACCGTCCAGCTTGATTGGTCCAAATATTTCCCGATTTGCTCCCAGTCCGGATCGGCCAGCAGCAGCAATTCTTTCGGAAGCTCCTCTTGGGGATGCTTCAGTCTGAGCACTGCACTCTCTCCCATTCTTTATCTCCCTCTCTACCTCTTCGTATTCACAAAATAATCCCACAAAGCGATGCCTATGCTTCGATACTTCATTCCAAATACTTTGCGGGGACCCCAAAAAATTATAAATTCTATAATCACAAAAAAAGGCGCGGATACATGATCCACCGCCTTGAATGTTTCATTTTATCCACAGCTTGAAGGAGGTTCATCCGCTCCCGCTACCACGTTAATTTTTTCCGATACGGTGTCACGAATCACCGACATCACCAGCTGCAGCAAATAGTTGATATCGCTTTGGGTTTGCTGGAATTCGGTGACGAGCGGAATGCTGTCGATTTCATCCTGAATGGCTTCCATTTCTTTCTCAATCTTCGCTACCATTTGCGGATTTTGAAAAGACTCAAACGCAACAATCTCTTTTTGCCGCTTCTTAAGCGTGGCAATCAGGCTTTGAACATGCTCATGGTCGCGGATTTTTTCTTCCGCCTTTTGATATTGCTGAACTTCTTCGCTGCTTGAAATCAGCTCCGCCAGTTCTTTGGCTTTTGCCATAATGTCGTCACGGATGATTAGATCCTTTGTGTCGTAAGACATCATGCCCAAACTGTTGATACGACCCTTTTCTCTCACTATACATTACCCCTATTTTCGTTTAATTGGTTCTAATGAGTTAGTGCATGAGCTTCATTTTCTTCCTTAACGATCTCGCCTTTGATATACCAGGTCATCGCATCGGTTATTCTGACTTTTACGAAAGAGCCGATCAGCTCTTTACCGCCTTCAAAATGAACCAGCTTATTGGTGCGCGTCCGTCCTGCCAGCACAGAGGCGTTATTTTTGCTTTCGCCTTCGACCAGCACTTCGACGATTTGTCCGCGCATTTGTTCATGGCTCTTGCGGCTATGTTCCTCAATCGCCCGGTTGAGGCGCTGCAACCGCCGGCTTTTGGCTTCCATCGGCACGTTGTCCTCCATAACCGCAGCCGGCGTTCCCTCGCGCGGAGAATAGATGAAGGTGTACGCCGAATCAAATCCGACTTCATTTACAAGCGCCAGCGTTTCTTCGAACTGTTCTTCCGTCTCGCCCGGGAAACCAACGATAATATCCGTGGTCAGTACAACGTCCGGAATAGCGGCCTTAATTTTGCGGACAAGTTCCAGATAGGTTTCTCTTGTATATTTTCTGCCCATGATTTTCAGTATTTCATTGCTACCCGACTGCACAGGCAGATGGATATGCTCAACCAAATTTCCGCCTTTGCCGAGAACTTCGACCAAATGATCATCAAAATCTCTCGGGTGGGATGTCGTGAAGCGAACACGCGGAATATCGATTTTGCGGATATCATCCATCAAATCGCCAAAGCCGTACGAAATATCCGTAAAATCTTTGCCGTAAGCATTGACGTTTTGGCCAAGCAGCGTAATTTCCTTAAATCCTTGCCGTGCCAGTTCGCGCACTTCCGCAATGACGTCCTCAGGGCGGCGGCTGCGTTCTTTGCCCCGGGTCACCGGAACGATGCAATAGGTGCAGAACTTGTCGCAGCCGTACATGATGTTCACCCATGCCCGCAGGCCTTCACGCTTCTTCGGCAAGTTCTCGATGATATCGCCTTCTTTGGACCAGACTTCAACCACCATTTCCTTGCTGAACAAGGCTTCTTTAATCAAATGCGGCAATCTGTGCACATTATGAGTACCGAAGACCAAATCCACAAAACCATGTTTGCGCATAATGCGGTTGACCACATTTTCTTCCTGGGACATACAGCCGCATACGCCGAGCAGCATGTCGGGTTTTTCCTTCTTGAGATGTTTCAAGTGCCCAAGTTCGCCAAATACCTTGTCTTCCGCATTTTCACGGATCGCGCAGGTGTTCAGCAAAATAATATCGGCTTGCTTCCGGTCTTCTGTTGGCATATAACCCATCTGTTCCAGCATGCCCTTGATCGTTTCCGAATCATGTTCGTTCATCTGGCAGCCGTACGTATAAACAATATAGTGTTTTCCTTTTCCGATCTCACGCAGTTCCGCTGGAATTTCGGTATCATACAGAACCTGTATGTCCTCCCGCCGGCGTTTTTTGCTTTGTCTATGGTTAGGCTCCGAAATAATATGAATCTCCCGGCCACGAATACGTATGGTCTTGCCGTTCTCATCTTCGGACAAAACCTTGGCATCGGAAAAATCAAAATATTTGGAGTAATCCTTTGTTTCCTTCGCCATGCTTGCTGATCACTCCTTCAATTCCCTTAGGACAAACCTAAGCCTAAAAAGGCATTTCCAATAAATTATAACATGAACTACTTATGTTTAGCTACTTTCCTTGCTGGCTGAATACTCCAAATTAGTCCTTGACATTATGCGAGGTGACCGCTGCGGTTACGGATCGTTCTTCCGATCGCTGCCCGCCTCCAAATTTCTTGAATATAGCCTTTCATAAAGGTAGCAATTCGGAGACTGCTTTTGCTTCCGATGCTAGCTTTCCTTCGGAAAGCTTTTAGGCGAGCGCTGCCGCTTCTACAGATCGATTCCGTCCCCTCCGCTACTTTCGCTTTTTGTCAATCACTAATTATGATGTTAAGCCTACTTGCTGTACAAAAAAATGAGAAAACTCTATCGGAAATCCTCTCACAGAAGACAGCATTCTGATATGTAAACTAAAACGGGAGAATTCCTTTTGGAATTCTCCCGCTCTATGGAACGTTTGCAAAACGTATTAGTCGATGATCTCGGCGGTATCTCCGGTTTTAACCCCGGATGCATTTGCTTCATCCGTATCGATATGCATGTCCAGCGCAAAGGAATCCGAGACTCGGGCGATGACGTTTTCGAAAACAACGCCGCGTTCTCCGCCAACACGGACTTTCAGCTTTTGCTGATCGGCAATTCCCCATTTTTCTGCGTCGGAAGTGTGGAAGTGGATGTGGCGCGCAGCAACGATCACTCCCTGCTCAAGTTCGATTTCGCCTTTAGGTCCTGTTACCTTGATGCCTGGCGTTCCTTCGATGTTGCCGGATTCGCGAACCGGTGCTTTGACGCCGATGGCGAATGAGTCGGTGCGGGAAATTTCCAGCTGGCTTGCTTTGCGGGCTGGGCCCAAAATTCTCACCTTATCGAATTGTCCTTTCGAACCGATCACGGCAACCGTTTCATTGGCTGCAAATTGGCCCGGCTGGGACAGTGGTTTAAATTCGGTTAATTGATAACCTTCTCCAAACAAAGCCTCAATATGTTCCTGGGTAAGATGGATATGTCTAGCCGACACGCCTACAGGTACAGTTTTACTCACGTGGATCACTCCTTATTTTTTCTCTATGATCTATCTGTACGCCAAACCATTATACATCCTTTCACCTCAAAATTAAAAGGCGCTGCCGCATTTGCGGGCGCCTTTCAAAGCATTTATTTAAATTCCGCTACAAGATTGTCAAAATGTTCACGCGATAATGACATTTCCTGCCGGACAAGCGCCTCTTTGCGGAAGCCCGGCACCGAATCTTCATAACTCTTTTTCGTTTTGTCCTGATAGATGAGGCCGGTAACCATGCCGCTTGTTTCCATCAGCGTCGTCATTGCCGCGATCCGGTTCGACGGATCATACTCCGGAAAGGAACTAAGCGGAATAATGTTGTCTTTAAACCATTCATAGGTATTCACCTTATTAAACGTTACGCAAGGGCTGAATACATTGATAAAGGAAAACCCCTCATGCTTGATCGCTTCCTCCACCAGCGTCGTCAGTTCTTTGATATCGCTGGAGAACGACTGCGCGACAAAGGTCGCGCCGGCAGACAAAGCCAGCTCTAGCGGCGAAAGCGTCGTTTCCACGGAGCCTTGCGGCGTGCTTTTGGTCACGAACCCTTCCGCGCTCCGCGGGGAGGTCTGTCCTTTGGTCAATCCGTAAATCTGATTGTCCATTACGATATAGGTAATGTTGATATTTCTGCGGATGGCATGGATGGTATGGCCCAGACCGATGGCAAAACCGTCTCCGTCGCCCCCGGTCGCAATGACCGTCAGATCGCGGTTCGCCAGCTTGACGCCTTGCGCAATAGGCAAGGAACGGCCGTGAATGCCGTGAAATCCGTATGCATGGATATAACCGGAAATCCGGCCCGAGCAGCCAATTCCCGAAATAACGGCCAACTGCTCGGGTTCAAGCCCCGAATTGGCGGCAGCGCGCTGGATAGCAGCCTGAATGGAGAAATCTCCGCAGCCCGGACACCAGTTGGGTTTGATTTGATTGCGAAAATCTTTAAATGTTGCCATGATTACACCAGCTCCTTACTTGCCTGACAGACTTTTCTGCATTCATCGGCCACGATGGACGGCAGGAACGGGTTGCCGTCGTATTTGAGCACGCTCGATATTTTCTCTTTGCCGCCGACATGCAGCTTGATCAGATTCGCCAGTTGACCGGTTGCGTTATGTTCAAGCACAACCACCCGTTTCGCCTGTTCAACATAAGGCTTCACAGCCTCCGCCGAGAACGGATGCAGCAATCTTACCATCATCTGGCCTGTCGTAATGCCTTCCCGCTCAAGCTGTTCACGAGCCTGCGCAATCGTACCGCCCGTTGATCCCATGCTGATAATCAATAGATCCGGATGCTCATGCGGCATTTCGGCATGAATCGGATGTTCCACCGTAATTTGCTCCATTTTGGAAAGGCGTTTATCCATCATCCGCTTGCGGTTTGCCGCATTTTCCGACGGGCGGCCGCTTTCGTCATGTTCAACGCCGGTAACATGATGGATACCATGTTTCTGGCCAGGCAGGACTCTAGGCGATACGCCGTCCTCCGAAAGTTCATAACGCTTGAACAATCCCCCTGCCTCGATTTCGGGAGCTTCTTCCACCAGCTTGCCGCGATCGATGCTGATCCGGTCATAATCAAGCTGCTCGCAGGATTGCTTGCCAAGGGACAGCTGCAGATCCGTTACGACAATAACCGGCAGCTGATATTTATCCGCCAGATTAAAAGCTTCAATCATATCGTAGAAGCATTCTTCTATCGAGCTTGGAGCCAGCACGATCTTCGGAATTTCCCCATGCGTACCGTGAATCAGCGCATTAATATCGCTTTGCTCCTGCTTGGTCGGCAGGCCGGTGCTTGGCCCGCCGCGCTGCGTATCGACGATGACGACCGGCGTTTCCGTCATCCCGGAGAGTCCGATGGCCTCCATCATCAGCGATAGACCCGGGCCGGCGGAAGCCGTCATCGAACGGACGCCCGCATAGTTCGCGCCAACCGCCATCGTAATGGCGGCAATTTCATCTTCGGTCTGCACGACAGTACCGCCGAATTTCGGCAGCTTTTTGATCAAATATTCCATGATCTCCGAAGCCGGCGTAATTGGATAGGCGCTCATAATGCGGCAGCCGGCGGCTATTGCCCCGAGTCCGATGGCGTCATTGCCAATCATAAACAGCTTCTGCTTGCCGTCCGCCGGTTCCAGTTTAAAATCTTCAAGCGGTCCGCCGGCCAGTTCCAGCACATAATCGGCTCCACGTTGTACAGCTTCGATATTTTTGGCTACAACGGCAGCGCCTTTGCGTCCGAATTCCTCTTCAACCGCCTTGTTGAATACTTCCATCGGCAAGCCGAGCAGCGCCCAAGACGCGCCGGAAGCAACCATATTTTTCATCAACGACGTTCCGAGTTCTTCCGCAATGGATGTAATTGGAACCGGAAAAAGCCGCGCATCAACATGATCCGGCAGCATCGGTCCGAATTTGGCATCGGCAACGACGACTCCTCCCCGGCGCAATTCATGTGCGTTCAAATCGATGCTTTCCTGGTCAAACGCAACCAGAATATCCAAATCATCCGCAATCGCGCGAATAGGCTGCGTGCTGATCCGGATTTTATTATTTGTATGTCCACCCTTAATTCGTGAAGAAAAATGGCGGTAACCGTAGAGGTAGTACCCAAGCCGGTTCAGAGCCGTCGAAAAGATCCGGTCCGTGCTTTCTACGCCTTCCCCTTGTTGCCCGCCTATTTTCCATGACAATTGACTGATCAAAAAGGCCCACTCCTTCTCCCACTCATCGTGCCAGTGATTTGCTCTGGCATCACATTGACATTTAACGGCTTTATAGTCATGTAAAGTTTATGAGCAACCGGGACAAATAGCAAGCGTTTTTTATGATACAAAAAAAGTATAAACTTCAAGAAACCTGTATCCTTACATTCCAAGAAAAATTACCACGTAAACGTTCCATCGATTATATCTGCCCGGCACCTGAAGTCCCTTTTTCCGGCAGATGGGTATTCAGATAGGACAATGCATTGCCCGCAAACCATTTCCGTACCGATGTTTCCGCATAATGTTTGCACAGCAGTTCCGCAAAAGCCGGATAACGGCCGGGATGCTCCAAATGTTCTATCCATGAATCGATCCCGTCGAAATCGGAGCCAAGCATCAGGTGATCTTCCCCGCCCAACGAGCAAACATGCTCGATATGCGGCAGCAGATCTTCCGGCCGTACAGCTGTCCCTTTGCCTTCCCTTACAAACCATGGTACAAAAGTTAATCCGATTCGTCCGTTCATAGCCACAATCGCCCGGATCTGATCGTCCGTCAAATTCCGCGGATGCGGGCAAATCGCTTTGGCATTGGAATGAGATGCGATAAAAGGGCGAGCGGTCCGTTCCGTCAATTCCCAAAATCCCGCCTCGGATAAATGGGAAACATCCAGCAAAAGCCCGATTTCATTGCATAAATCGATCAGCTTTTTGCCTTTTTCGGTAAAACCGCCATTTCGGCTCTCCAGCGCCCCGTCCGCCGCCCAGTTTGCGTAATTCCAGGTAATGCCCAGAAAACGGACACCCAGTTCATGACACATCCGCACATAATACAAATTGCCCTCAAAACCATCCGCGCCTTCGACCGAAAGCAGTCCCCAAGGACGCCGACGGGGCATAGTTGCTTGGTTAGCGTTCTCTATCGCCTGTCGGAGCTCCGCAGCGTCTTCTTTCCATCTCAGCCAACGGACGCCTTCTCCGGCCGTCATCACCCGCGATTTAAATGCGTCGATCTGATCCAAAATATATTCGTAACGCGGGATGCCCCAGTGCTCGGACAAATAAATAGCAAAACACTGCAGCGATACTTCTCCCTGCCGCAGCCGTTCATAGGTTACATCAAGCTTTGGATCATTTTGAAAGGATATCCTCGAATCCTCCCTCATTTTACTTAACACGTCACAATGAAAGTCAATCACAGGTATGCTCACTTTGGATCCTCCCTCTTTTGAACATCCGATGCCCACGAAAACCTTAAAATTAAGCTTCACTTCCGTAAAGGATGCAAAATAACCCCGCAAAGTGTATCGGAAAGAAGTCCGACGCCTGAAGGGCGCTTTTGCAAAGCAAAAGTACTGAGTGGATCGGAAAGAAGTAAGGACGCCTCTCACAGAGGGGCGCTTTTGCGAAGCAAAAGTACTGAGTGCAGCCTGTGCTTCGATGCTTACTTCAAATACTTTGCGGGACCCCAAAAAACTCATGAATTTAATAATGTCAAAAAAACCTGTCTATCCCATATAAACTGAATGCAAGCCCAAGGACAATCGCTGCCCCGAAAATCCCGGCTTTATTCAGCTTATATCAATAAACAGGTTTCAACAACAAGTGCTTTTCCGAAAATCATATCATCTTGGTTCCACAATCAATTTGATTGCGGTTCGGTCCTCCCCATCAATCACGATATCCGTAAAAGCGGGGATACAAATCAGATCAACTCCGCTTGGCGCAACGAATCCCCGGGCAATGGCAACCGCTTTAATGGCTTGGTTCAGCGCACCCGCTCCGATCGCCTGCAGTTCAGCAGCACCACGTTCGCGAAGCACGCCAGCTAGAGCACCGGCAACAGAGTTTGGATTGGACTTTGCTGAAACTTTTAATACTTCCATAGTAAGTACCTCCCCTGGGAATGGTGATGGATAGCTTCCACATACTAGATGTTATTCGGGAGTGGCAAAATAATTCCTTCTTTTTGTCAATTTCGCCCTTAAAAACAGATCGATAGTCTTACGCTTCCCCATCTCATTCCCTATAAGAGGTTGTTCAAATAGTCCGCTTTCGAAGTATAGATTTCTATAATCTCAAAGAAGTTTCCTCAGTTCATAATCCAATCGTCCTCGAGCAGACGAATTTTCTCCATCTTTTTCGCTTTGCCTGTGGCATCATCCAATTGGACAAACAGTCCATGAAACTGCCATTTTCCTTTATCCACCTGGAACCGTACAGGCAGTTGCGTTTTGAATTTGCGCAGCACCGCTTCCCGCTCCATGCCGAGAATCCCTTCCCTGGGACCAACCATGCCGGCATCGGTCAAATAAGCGGTTCCTCCAGGCAAAATCGTATCGTCATTGCTTTGAACATGCGTATGCGTGCCTACAACGATGGAAGCTCTGCCATCCAAATGCCAGCCCATGGCGATTTTTTCGGAAGTGGCTTCCGCATGAAAGTCGACCAGAATGAATTTATGCTTTTTGCGCAACTGATCGACGATTTCATCGCTTATGCGGAACGGGCAGTCGATGGCCGGCAAAAACGTACGTCCTTGCAAATTGACGATCGCCAGTTCCTTGCCACCCGCTTTGATTACCGTATGCCCGAGCCCCGGTGTCCCCGGAGGAAAATTCGCCGGACGAACCATACGCGGTTCATCGTCGATAAAATCAAAGATTTCCTTGTTATCCCAAGTATGGTTGCCCATCGTAATGCCGTGAACGCCCCATTCAAAAAAATCCTTGGCGATCGACTCGGTAATGCCCCGGCCGGATGCGGCATTTTCTCCATTTACGATGATGATGTGGGGATCATACTTCGATTTGAGAGAAGGCAGCGTATCCTTTAACGCTTTTCTGCCTACGCTTCCTACGATGTCTCCAATAAATAAAACGTTAATAACGTTCCCCTCCTTGTATTCAAAACGTCGAATGACGTATATCTCCGCTTGTTGTGTATGAATTTCTTATTGGCCAAGCTCTTGAAGAAAGCACTCTATTCGTATATCCGAAAAGATGAAAAGTGGCCCTTATTCCGGCCACTTTTCAAATCATTATTTAGCGTATTCAACAGCTCGGGTCTCACGAATGACGGTAACTTTAATATGTCCCGGATAATCCAGTTCATTTTCGATCGTCTTCGTAATATCCCGTGCCAAACGGAAAGCTTCCGCGTCATCAATCTTCTCAGGCTGCACCATAACGCGAACCTCGCGTCCGGCTTGAATCGCAAACGATTTTTCCACGCCTTCGAAGGACTCGGAGATTTCCTCCAGTTTCTCCAGACGTTTGATGTACGTTTCAAGCGTCTCGCGGCGTGCTCCAGGTCTTGCTGCAGATAACGCGTCAGCCGCGCCAACCAGCATCGCGATAACCGAAGTCGCCTCGACATCCCCGTGGTGCGACGCAATACTGTTAATAACCACCGGATGTTCCTTGTATTTCTTCGCCAGTTCCACGCCGATTTCAACATGCGATCCTTCCACTTCATGATCCAGCGCTTTGCCGATGTCATGCAACAATCCGGCACGTTTGGCGAGAACAATGTCTTCTCCAAGTTCCCCGGCCATCAGACCGGTGAGATACGCAACCTCCATGGAATGCTTCAGCACGTTCTGACCATAGCTGGTACGGAATTTCAGGCGGCCCAGGATCTTGATCAGATCCGGATGCAGTCCGTGAACTCCCACCTCGAAAGTCGCTTGTTCGCCATACTCGCGAATCCGTTCATCGACTTCTTTGCGTGATTTTTCCACCATTTCTTCAATCCGAGCCGGATGAATTCGGCCATCCGACACAAGTTTTTCCAATGCGGAACGGGCAATTTCCCTGCGAATCGGATCGAAACCTGACAGAATAACAGCTTCAGGCGTATCATCAATAATGAGATCAATACCAGTAAGGGTTTCCAGCGCGCGAATATTCCGGCCTTCACGGCCGATAATCCGCCCTTTCATTTCCTCATTTGGCAATGTGACTACAGATACCGTGGTTTCAGCGACATGGTCGGCAGCGCAGCGCTGAATGGCAAGAGTGACGATTTCCCGCGCCTTCTTGTCCGCTTCTTCTTTGGCCTGCTGCTCAATGTCCTTGATCATTTGTGCGGTTTCATGTCTTACTTCCTGTTCCACGTTGCTCAAAATGATGCTTCTTGCATCTTCCATCGTGAGGTTGGAGATCCGCTCCAATTCGGCGACCTGAGTCTTGTAAATCAAATCAATCTGCTGTTGTGTCTCTTCAATGCGTTTCTCTTTGTTAGCCACCTGTTCTTCTTTGCGTTCCAGCGATTCAATCTTTTTATCCAGCGACTCTTCTTTCTGCAACAATCGTCTTTCCTGCCGTTGAATTTCATTTCGACGCTCACGAGTGTCTTTTTCAGCTTCGGTACGGATTCTGTGGACTTCATCCTTCGCTTCCAGTACCGTTTCCTTTTTCAGTGCTTCAGCTTCTTTCTTCGCATTTTCAACTATTTGTAATGCAGCGTGTTCAGCACTAGAAATTTTAGCTTCTGCAAGAGATTTGCGAATAAAATATCCAATCACGAACCCCAAGAACAATCCGGCAACAACGAGAATGACCGATAGCCACCAAGGCATCTTTTCACCCCCTCGTTGGTTCCTCCAAGGTATTCCTTGGGATTTTTTACTGTTCATTCAACACGTTCATCATCATACACAAATCGCAAATCAACGATTCTAATCACCCGTGAAAAACGGGCATTATCCATATGAATTGGCGCTCATGAATCTTATGGAAATGAGGCTTTTTTGGAAGGAAAAAGGGACTCTTTTCAATACAAGATTCATATTCCATTTTAGTATTTGTGAAAAGATATTGTCAAGAGAATCCCTTTCATAATATGTTAACTTCTCTCAATCGAACGGATAAGGTTCCTCATTCTCCTGCGCCTCATTGTTTTCCCGTATGCATTCGTTAATGACCTTCCTGGCCATTTCGCCGGAAAAGCCTCTTCTCATTAAAAAAGCCCCGGTTTTTCTTTTTCTGTCCATGATTTCGCCGCGTGTCTGATGCCATTTTTTTCTTCCGACAATCAAACAGCTCTCAAATTCCTGCTCCCGGCTCACTTCCGCCAGCGCTTCACCGATCAGCAGGTTGTCCACGCCTTTTTGGCGCAGTTCCTGCTTGACCCAGGCTCTTCCCTTGCGCTGGCCCGAAATGCGCTGCTCCGCCCACTGCTTTGCGTACAGTTCATCATTAACCAGCCCCTCCTGCTCGAGCCGCTGCAGGGCCTGCTCTATAACAGCATACCCGAATTCCTTTTGCCGCAGTCGGTCTTCCAGTTCCTTTCTTGTGCGCTGTTTCCTTTCCAAATATTTAAGTGCCTGGACATAAGCCCGCTGCTTTTCGTCTGCAAGCACGATCTCCTCCAGCTCCTGCTTCGTAAAGACTTGACCTTTCATCATGCGGAATTTGATCATCACGTCCTCATGAACAGACAGCTTATATTCACCAAAAGAAATAAGATACCGCCCTTTTTGCTTAGGCTCCCGCTCCACGGCCGTTATTGTCAGGTCTATGCCGCCTGGGAAAAGCGAAATATCCGTTAATTGATCCTGCTTCCGTACATCTTCCTCCTGCATGTCTGCACACTCCTGGCAATCAGCTTATATAGTTGTGTTTCAATAATATTTCAACGCTCTATTTAATTGGATATCTTCATCTTCTGATATGCTTATTGCGGTTGTGATTTTCATCGGAAATGCGGCGCGGAACAAACCTTCCATTACGAAATCCCCTCACAAACCTGCAATCCTCACAAAAAAGACGCCCCTGTCCGGTTCACCAGGGCGCCTTCATCATTAGGCTAATGATTATTCAAGCTCCAACAATTCCTGCTCTTCCTGCTGCTCGGCTTCCAGCTCGCTGGCTGTAGGAGAAGGAACTAAAGTCGTAAGATTGCTTGCTTCCCGAATCTTGTTTTCAATCGTTTCGGAAATTTGCGTGTTTTCTTTCAAAAACTGCTTGGCATTTTCACGTCCTTGACCCAGACGCTCGCCTTCATAGGAATACCAGGCGCCACTTTTATTGACGATATCGAGTTCAGTACCAATATCGATAATGCTGCCTTCCTTGGAAATGCCTTCTCCATACATGATATCAATTTCAGCTTGTTTGAACGGAGGAGCGACCTTGTTCTTTACAACCTTGATCCGTGTCCGGTTGCCTACCACGTCATTGCCCATCTTAATGCTTTCAACGCGGCGCACATCAAGGCGCACAGAAGAATAGAATTTCAGGGCGCGGCCGCCAGGCGTCGTTTCCGGATTGCCGAACATAACGCCCACCTTCTCGCGAAGCTGGTTGATGAAGATGGCAATTGTCTTGGATTTGGCAATGGCGCCGGACAGCTTACGCAATGCTTGAGACATCAAGCGTGCTTGAAGGCCCACGTGGGAATCACCCATTTCGCCTTCGATCTCCGCTTTAGGAACGAGCGCCGCTACTGAGTCCACAACGATAATGTCCACGGCACCGCTGCGCACAAGCGCCTCGGCGATTTCCAGCGCCTGTTCGCCTGTGTCCGGCTGTGAAAGCAGCAGTTCGTCAATATTAACGCCCAGCTTGCTGGCATAAAGCGGATCCAGCGCGTGCTCCGCATCAATAAACGCTGCTTGTCCGCCAACTTTCTGCACTTCCGCAATGGCGTGAAGAGCCACTGTCGTTTTACCGGATGATTCCGGACCATATACTTCGATTACACGGCCTCTTGGCAGGCCGCCAATACCTAATGCTATATCTAAAGCCAAGGAACCGCTGGGAACAACTTCCACCTGCATGTGAGTGGACTCACCCAGTTTCATGATTGAACCTTTACCGAATTGTTTCTCTATCTGACGAAGCGCGACTTCCAGCGCAGCACGACGATCTGACAATAAACTCACATCCTTCACCGTTTATAAGAGGTTGAACTTTCATTACTAGTATCATACCTTGTTTTGGAACGTTTGCCAAGCATTTTTTCGAACATACATTCGTTTTTTTATTCCGTTCATTCTCCTCCCCCACAGGCTGCCGCAGTTCCATGGGAAAAGAAAAGAACCGCAGCAAATCCAGATTTGCACGGTTCTTCCGCATATCTATAATTATACCTTTTTCAGAGTTGCAGCACAACTTCGCCCGGGTGAAAGCCCGAAAGGCCTATGCGGCAAGTCTCTGCCAGAGACGGTAAAGCAGCGTTTTAACCGTCCGGATCCGGATCGCATCCCGGTTTCCGCTTAATCTAAGCTCGAACACTTCGGTTTGCTTCCCGCGTTCCGCGAGTCCGATATAAACCAGACCGACAGGCTTGCGTTCGGAATGCGCCGGACCCGCAACGCCAGTTACGGAGAGCCCGAAATCGCTGTCCGCAATCATTCGGACGTGTTCGGCCAGAACCTCCGCCACTTCATGGCTGACAGCCCCCGGAGCCCCCTCGCCTTCAAGCAGGGCGTGAGGCACATGGAGAAGCTTTTCTTTCATTTGATTCGAATAGCATACGATACCTCCAAGGAACATCGAGGAGCTGCCGGGTATCGCCGTGATGCTTTCCATCAGCAGTCCGCCCGTGCAGCTTTCAGCCGCGCTGAGCGTCAGCCCGCGGCTTGCCATCATATCCACGATCACTTTCTCGATCGGCACATCCGTGCTGGCATACATATTTTGGGAAAGCCGCTTTTGGATTTGCTCTTCGAGCGCGTCAAGCTTTCGCATGGCTTCGGATTCGCTTTTGGCTTTCGTTGAAATGCGGACCGAAACCTCTCCTTCTTTGGCATACGGCGCGATCGTCGGGTCGTTTTGCGCCTGAATTAAATCAAGCAGCTTATCCTCCAGAAGCGATTCGCCGATCCCCGCAAATTTCAGCATTTTGGAGTAAATCGGCAATTCGTTCGTCAAGGCATGCAGCTGCAGCCACGGTTTCGCCTGCGCTTCAAACATCGGCTTCATTTCTTTGGGCGGCCCCGGAAGAACGATGTAAAATCTATCGTTTTGGGCAATCGCGATGCCTACCGCCAGGCCGGTTTCATTCGGAAGCGGCGTGCTTCCGTCGATGACAAGCGCTTGGCGGCGGTTGTTTTCGGTCATGACGACGCCGCGGCCCGCAAAAAACTTCTCCACTTGGTCCATAGCCTGCTGGTCAATATGCAAAGAGCGGCCCAGAACGGCCCCAAGCGCGTCTTTGGTCAGGTCATCCTGGGTTGGACCTATGCCGCCGGTCAAAAGCAATATATCCGCCCTTTGAGCCGCATGCTCGATGGCATGCCGAAGCCGCTCCATATTATCGCCGACAACGGTTTGAAAATAAACGTCAATCCCCATGCCGGCAAGCTCCTGGGATAAATACTGCGCATTCGTGTTCAAGATTTGGCCCAGCAGCAGTTCGGTCCCCACTGCGATGATTTCCGCTTTCATGCTGTTATTCCCCCTCAAATTAGCCCACTTTATTCGCTTTGTGTACGCGTTATATAACCTGTTTCAAACTTGGCACAGCCAAAAACACTAATAATGGAAAGAAAAGGCAATAGGATTAATCCTATTGCCGTTCATGCATTGGATAGCCGAAGCAAATGCTTGTTTTTTACGAAATAGTCGATTCCAGAGTAGATCGTTATCAAAGCGGCCGCCCATGTTGCAATCGTATCAAGCGGAAGCCCGATCAGTTCAAACGGGAAGTTGTTAAGCAGCATCAACACAATGGCGATAATTTGAACCACCGTTTTGGCTTTCCCCCATTTGCTGGCTGCTACTACGGATCCGTCAAGAAGCGCAATTTGACGAAGCCCGGTAACCGCAAATTCGCGACTGATAATAACGACTGCGATCCAAGAATCGCATTTGCCCATCTCGACAAGCGAAATCAGGACCGCCGCCACCAGAAGTTTATCCGCCAAGGGGTCCAGCAGCTTTCCTAAATTGGTTACCATGTTGTTCTTGCGTGCCAAATAACCGTCTATACCGTCCGTACTGGCTGCCAAAATAAAAACGATCGCCGCAATCAGCTGGTTCAGTGGCAGCTGGTAAGAATTCCAAACCAAAGGTTCCGGATAGAAGCTAAAGTCCACCAGCAGAAACACCATCATGATTGGAATCAGACATATTCTTGCAATGGTAATACGGTTGGGCAAATTCAATGTACACCCTCCCCGGTGAAAACAAACTTGAAGTATAAAATCATATGATTAGTACATTGTATCGGAACATACATATGTAAGCAACGTTCTTCCCATACTTCTTCACAAGTATAATATAACGTTTTATTTTCTGTCAAAAACATGCATGCAGCCGTTTCAGCGGAAAATCCCCCGGCAAAACGTCATTTGAAATTGGTAAATTGCAGATCAAGCGGAAGATCGGCTTTGCGCAAAAGCTGCATAACCGCCTGCAGGTCATCTTTGCTTTTGCCTACTACCCGGATTTGATCTCCTTGAATCTGGCTCTTCACCTTCAACTTGGAATCACGGATCAGCACGTTTATTTTTTTGGCGTTATCCTGATCGATCCCCTGTTTCAGCCCAATGCGCTGGCGGACCGTTCCCATAGAGGCAGGTTCGATTTTGCCATAATCCACGTTTTTAAGCGATAAACCCCTTTTAACCATTTTGCCCTGCAGAATATCAATAACCGATTTCAGCTTGTATTCATCGTCTGAAACGATGATCAGCGCTTCCTTTTCGAGCTTCAGGCTGCTTTTGCTGCCCTTGAAGTCAAAGCGGTTAGCAATCTCCTTCTCTGCCTGATTGATCGCATTATTCATTTCCTGCAAATCAAATTTAGAAACGATATCGAATGAGTTTTCCGAACTCATTGCCTCACGTCCTTTCCTTAAAAAACTTCATGTCATATTATATGAAAATGTTGCAGACAAGTCTAATCGATTTTGCGAAGCGCGAATAAGGGCACCAAAAAAGACATTCCTGACCGAAGCTCGGCTTTTCAGGAATGTCTCTTATGGGCAAATAAATTCTCCGTGTTATTGTTCATGTACAGGTTGTCTGAACATGTTCACAATTCCCAGTACGATACATGCCAGTCCAAAGCCCAATATTCCGTATCCCCATGGATTAGGGGTCAGATAGTACCCGAGAAGGCTGACAACGACGCCGAGACCGGTTACGATCCAGCTGATTGCCATCTTCCATGCACCTCATTTCATTGAGATTCATAAGACCGAGTTGCAATAAAACTAGTCCTATTATCTCCGCAAGGCTGCAGGTTTATTCACCTTCTAACAGTCTGAACACGGCGGATAAATGGATGGACTTTTTCTAACGGACACCTTTGCGGTTATTTCGCTAAAAACGGCAACTTTTAAAATGTAACGGTCACCACAGCGCTTATCTGCTCCCAAAACAACCTCAATAGGGGATTTTCCGCAAAATAGCCGCATTGTGTCCGTTAGAATTCAAAACGCTCGTTTTTACTCTCTATAACAGCCGCTGTGTCCGTTAGAAGCTCACATGACCTCACGGTCACCACCAACGATGAAAATGTTATGGGTTTTGTCTCAAAACGCAAAAGCACATTTTCGTATAAATTCAGACGCTCGGTGCACGGCGGAAATCAGCCGTTATTGTTGGTGGAACCGTCGGTATTCGTACCGTTAGCATCGGAGCCGCCGGATGATTCTCCGCTGGTGCTCATACTGCCGGGATCGGCGAGCTTCAGTCGGATGCGGGACGTTGATTTTCCATCTTCAACCGTCTGACCGCCTACCGTAATTTTCGTGGCCGGAGAATACCCGGATTTAATGTACAGACCTGTAGAATCAAGCGGGAAGCTTAGAGTATCGCCTTCTTTGGTGTTTCCGAAAGAAAGCTTCTCCCCATGGATATTTTCGCCTTTGTACACTTCAAGCCAGCTTTTGCCGGTCGCTTTGATTTCCACGTTAACCGTCGTACCTTGAGGAGCGGAAACCTTAAAGATTGTATCTTTGCCTTTTTTGCCGTCCTGCTGAACCGCAACGGATTGATTGTCCGCAGGAGTGGTAGTCGTTGTGGTTGTACCGTTATCCGTCGTATTGCCGGATGTGTTATCGGTCGTTTCACTGCTCGTACCGTCTTTCGCTGGAGGAGTCGCGGTCTGATTGCCGCCTGCATTCCCTCCGGCCGTATCTTTTTGATCCGGCTTGTTGGTATTGCCTTCGGCGGTTTTGTTCGTATTATCCGTTGGCGGAGTGGTCTCAGCCGTCTTTTGCGTCGGATCCTGCTGTTTCTCGGTAACCTTCGACGAATCAACCTTTTCCGACTTCGGATGACTCGCATTGTTCGCATACAGATAAATAACCGCGATAATCAAAATCGGGAAAATCCACATGAGCGTGGTCGACAACCATTTGACATTGCGCTCCGAGGAACGCGCGCTGCTCCGTTTCTGGATAACCGGTTCCATCGTCGGTTCGGGTTCGGCCGGCGCTTCCTGCTTATGGTCTTCAAGCAGAAGATCCGGGTCCAGACCTACCGTTTCAGCATATGTTTTAATAAAAGCCCTCACATAAAAGCTCCCGGGGAGCACCTTGTAATCCCCTGCTTCGATGGCTTCCAAGTATCTTTTGCGGATTTTTGTCATTTCTTGTACGTCGTCCAGACTCATGCCCTTTTGCAGTCTGGCTTCTTTTAGCTGTTGCCCCAGTTCGGACATGCCATCACCTCCTCATCCAAAGTTATATTATATGTCGTCATTATAAGAAGTGGTAAAATTATCATATATGATTTCTTCATTCGGGTTATTGCGGAGCTCGACTATGATGTTGAAATCATCGTACGTGTATTCCGATTCCTGCACAAATACGTCCGGATGTTCGATGACCTTCGTGCAAGGCATTCCCATAATCTCCTGAAGCAAATTATAGTGGCGCTCATTGGAGCGGATCGTGCTGACAATGCCGTCGATGATAAACACGTTGCCAGGATTCATTTCATCCTCGGAGAGCTGGCTTCTTACCGTCTGGCGAAGCAGCGTCGAAGAGACGAAAGTCCATCGTTTCATGGCGCATACGCTACCGGCAATAATGGACTCGGTTTTTCCGACCCGCGGCATTCCGCGAAGTCCGATCACCTGATTACCGCTCTTCTTAAATAATTCACCCAAAAAATCGACAAGCAATCCGAGCTCGTCTCTGGTAAAGCGGAATGTTTTGCGATCATCCGAATCCCTGTCGATGTAGCGCCCGTGGCGAACGGCCAAAATATCGACAAGTTTAGGTTCACGCAGCGCACAAACCGTAATGTTGTCCACCTTTTTCAGCATGGCGCCCATGAGGGCGATCTTTTCGTCGTCATCCGTTTCCAGCAGCATGCCGCGCGTTTTGCCCTCGACACCGTTAATCGTTAATATGTTAACCTCCAGCATACCAAGCAGGGAGGCAATATCCCCGAGCAGCCCCGGACGATTTTTATGTATCCGGTACTCCATATACCACTGTTTCGTTTGCTTCTTCTGATTTGCTTCCACCTTGACACCCCATCTGAGCTTTTCCCCTGCATTTCGACAAAATAAACCTGCTGCCCTTTCGGGAGAGGCTTGAATTGAAAACTGCCGTAATGTTGGGTCACGTTAATGATATATAAAATGTCGGTGAAAAACAAGTTCAATACTGTAACCATTGGAGAAAAGCCCCCGATTGGGGGCTTTTTCCTGAATCATTCAGACTTCTTGCGAATGGTTCGTTCTTCGGGAAATTGAACCGGCTATACGTTTTTCTTGGCCAGTTTTATCATCAGGCGGGCAATGGTGCGCCGCTCTTCCTTGTTCCCGACGTCCCATAACTCTTTAAGAGCGCGATTTGACGAGTTTTGCGGATCGACCTTGGCCTCAAGGAAATCACCGATCTCATAAGCGAGGTTCGTGATCGTCTCTTCGCTCATCCCCATCTTTTCAGCCTGTACAACGCGTTCCCCAAGAAACTTTTTCCAGGTATCGAAATTTTTGATTACGGTCATTGATGAATCCTCCCTTGGCTATGGCGCATGAGATTAATGATCAACATCTGTAATATAACCTCAGGTGCCTAAGCCTATACAAGGCGGATTCCTCCAGCTTTAGCCTTCAGGTAATCCAACCGCCGTTAGGGCTGATCACCTGACCGTTGATATATCCGGATTCAGGCAGTGCCAGGAAATAGACCAGGGAGGATATCTCATCCGGGGTCGCAAGCCTTCCGGCAGGGATTTCATCTTCAAGCATCCGCTTCTCCTCCGCGTCGAGATGCTCAAGCATTTGCGTGTCCACCGCGCCCGGCGCAACCGCGTTAACCGTAACGCCCGACCGGGCCAATTCCTTGGCCAATGCTTTGGTAAATGCGTTGATGCCTCCTTTGGTCGTGGAATACAACACTTCACATGAAGCGCCGGATATTCCCCATACGGAGGAAATATTGATAATGCGGCCGTACCGCTGGGAAATCATGTGCGGCATAAACACCTGGGTGCAAAGAAACGCACCTTTGAGATTAACGGCCATCACTTCATCCCACTGCTCCTCCGACACATCCGCGAGCATTCCGTAATGGGATATGCCGGCGTTATTGATCAGGATGTCAGGCATCAACCCATGGCTTTCCAGTTTTTCATACATACGGATAATCTGCTGTTTGTCTTTGAGATCCGCCGCAACCGTCAGCACTTTGGCGCCATGCTGCATGCAGCGGCGGGCCACGTCATTGGCAGCCTCATGCGAGAAGCCGTAATGGATAATGACATTCATCCCGGCCAATGCAAAACGCTCGGCAATCGCCGCACCGATCCCCCTGCTGGCGCCTGTAACCAAAACCGTTGTGTCGCTTAAAGCTTTTTCGAAACGTTCCTCTCCCGTTATGGTCATTAAGGATTCACCACAATCGATACTGCCAGTTGATTCCAATCCACATGTTCCTTAAGGCGGTCATTGACCTCCTGCAGCGTAATGGCTTCGTATACCTGAACCACGGAGAAGAAATCGCAGCCGCGGAATTGGTAACGGGTAAACTCATGAGCGATATTTTCCGGCGAATTCAGCAGACGAAGATAACCGCCGATTTTCTTTTTACGCGCACGTTCAAAGTCATTTTCATTAAATCCGGTTTGCAAGATCCGGTCGACTTCCTCCCGCACTCTGGCCAGCAGCTTATCGGGATCCGGCGTATCGCCGCCTGCGGCCGAAAATGCATACTGACCCGAGCTGTTGTATTCATGGGAGAAGCTGTCAGAAATCAGATCCTCGTCATACAGCTTCTGATAAAGCTCCGTACTGGAACCAAAAAGCAGGTCCAACATCAATTTAGTGGTCAGATCGCGGCGCAGCAAATCGCAACCGGCGGCTCCAACCTGCTTTTCCTTAAAGCCGAACAGGCATTTTGGCATGGAAACGGCCAGCTTGGCAATGCGGCGCTTCTCGGCAACCTCCACCGGCTCGGGAGCGAAAATACGCTCGATATTCCCCTGTGGCTTATAGTTTTTGGCTGCCTGGTTAGCGCGGACCAAATCAAATACTTCTTGCGGATCAACGCCACCCACCACAAACAAGAGCATGTTGCTCGGATGGTAAAATGCGTTATAGCAGGTATAAAGCGTTTCCTTGGTAATCGTGCCGATCGACTCCACGGTGCCAGCGATATCGATATGAACCGGATGAATTTTGTACATCGCTTCAATCAAGCCGAAATAAACCCGCCAATCCGCATTATCGAGATACATATTGATCTCTTGGCCGATGATGCCCTTTTCTTTTTCTACATTCTGATCCGTAAAATAAGGATTTTGCACGAAATTGATCAATGTTTCCAAATTCTTTTTTACATGTTCCGTAGCCGAAAACAGATAAACCGTCTGCTCAAAGCTGGTAAACGCATTGGCGGACGCTCCGTTCGAGGCAAAAGTCGCGAAAATATCGCCCTCCGGTTCTTCGAACATTTTGTGCTCAAGAAAATGGGCGATTCCGTCAGGTACGGTAATCTCTTCCTGCCCTTCGACGCGAAAATGATTATCCACCGATCCGTATTTCGTTGCAAATGTGGCATACGTCTTCTGAAACCCCGGTTTAGGCAGCACATACACATGAAGTCCGTTGTCCATGACTTCCTTGTAAAGGGTCTCCTGCAAGTTGTCGAACTGAAGTTTTTCCACCGGTTATTCCTCCTTCTGGCCCTTCAGGAAATAGATCGTGTCCAGCTCAAATGTTTCTGCAGCCGCTTGAACATCCTCGATCCGGATCGTCTCCACCTGCTTAAGCAGCTCCGCGCGCGAACGGTCCTTGCCGGAAAATTGGCGGTTAAAATCATATGCGATCATTTCAAATGCGGAATCATCGATTTCAAGCAGCAGATTGCGGATCATCGCCTTGGTCTGCGACATTTCGAGATCGGTAATATTGCCCGCACGCATTTCTTCAAGCTGCTTTTTGATGATCTCCAGCGCTTTTTCATAATTTTGGATCTCGATGCCGGATTGGATCGTGCCGATACCTTTATGGCCGTCATAACGGGAAGAAGCATAATACGCCAGGCTTTCTTTTTCGCGAACGTTCATGAACAGCTTGGAATGCGGATAACCGCCCAAAATTCCATTGTAAACAAGCGCAGCCGCATATTGCTCATCTGCATATCGAATGGAAGTGCGGAGCCCCATGTTAAGCTTGCCTTGGCTAACCTCCATTTTTTCGACTACCGTGCGGACCTCATCCACAGTGCGTGTTGATTTTTCCTGCACATACATAACCTCGGCAGCATCAGGATTCAGATCAAAATACTTATTAACAAGTTCTTCCACTTCTGCAAGACTCGTGTCCCCTACAACATAAAGATCCATGCCGGCCTGGCTCAGCCAATCCCGATACGAGCTGTACAGACTTTCCGGCGTAATGCCGTCCAAATCGCCGCGTTGTCCAAGCGGATGCAAACGGTACGGTTCATTGCGGCACATTTCCTCAATGCATCGCTCTGAAGCATATCTGATTTTATCGTTTACGATGGCATCCATCTTTTTACGCACATTTTCTTTCTCAGCCTGAACGTAGCTGCTCCGAAATTGCCCGCCTTGAAGTGCAGGGCGCGTCACGACTTCGCCTAGGAAAGCAAAGGAAGACTCCAGCAGGCTTTCCTGGCTTTTCACAAAAGAATCATTGATCGTGTCCATGCGGAATTGAACGATCTGATAGTTGCCTCTTTTATATACGTCAAAACCAAAACCGGCTCCGTACATTTGCTCCAACCGTTCCCGGAATTGCCTTGTTTCGGGATGAGATGCGGTTCCGCGTCTCAGAACGAACGGAGTTAAAGCTGTTGCCGTTACGGTTTCCTCCGCAAGCGGAATCCCCGCATAAAGCGCTACGGCAAACGTCTTAAAGCGTCTCGAAGGCAATACGTGAATCCGCATACGCCCGGCTTTACCATGTTGGAATGCTGTTTTATTCAAGGTCCAAAACTCCTTTAGCCATGAATTTATATAACGATGCAACGTGAATATGTTCCATTCTATACCATTACAAAGTGAAGAAGCAACCGAAGACAAACCCTCCGGTTGCTGTTTGGCGGACCAGGAAAAAGCCTACATACAGAAGATGTGCTGTCCGATGGTTTTTACTTGCGGGCGCGACCAAATCCATTTCGAGGTGGCCGTTTTCGGGTTGAAATAATACAGGCAGCCACCCGACGGATCCCAGCCGTTTAAAGCCTGCTGAACCGCTTTCCGGGATTGTTCGTTCGGAGTGAGCCAGATTTGTCCGTCGGCAACCGCCGTGAAAGCGCCCGGCTGGAAAATAACGCCGTGCACCGTGTTCGGAAAACTTGGCGATTTAACCCTGTTCAGGATAACGGCAGCCACCGCCACCTGACCCTCAAAAGGTTCGCCGCGCGATTCCCCATACACCGCATTAGCCATAATTTTCAAGTCGTTCTCCGACAATCCCATCGTGTTGGCCGATGCCATAGGCTCGCTTTTGTTCGCTGCAGCGCCGCCGGCAGCCGCCTGTCCGGCTGTTTCTGACGGCTGCCAGTTCTTCGTGGCATTATACAATTTGAGTTTGGTTTTAGCGCCAACCGTACCGTCGGCTTCCATGCCAAATTCCTTTTGAAACCCTTTCACGGACTTTAATGTGCCCCAGCCATATTGGCCGTCGATTTTGCCGCCATAAAAGCCGAGAAATTTCAAGCGTCCCTGCAGCTCGTACACATCCTGACCCGAGGAACCGTATTTCAGAATGCTTGTTCCAAATGTCGGAACAATCTCTTCGGCAGTTTTTGCCGGCTTTTCGGATGCCTTTTCCTCGGTTCGGGACTGAAGCCCGGCAAATAATGCAGCTAACAAAAGGACCGGAAGTCCTAACATAATCCACAGTTTTGCTTTTTTCATATGGCAGCTCTACCTTTCTCTTGTGAGTTTGACTAGGATGGCTACGGTTATTATGACTAGAGCCACCAATAACTATGCACATTTCAAAAGAAAGGCTTGAGACTGCAGGCAAAGCCGCAGAGAAGTCCTTTTTCGGCCGAAACGGGTCTCTAAGCATGCAAAATAACCCCACAAAGTGACGTGTATCCTTTGAAGCTTATTCCGATTACTTTGCGGGGACCCCGGAAGTTTTTAATACCCCCACAAAGTGATGCATTACCTTGCGGGGACCCCGGAAGTTTATTCTTGATATGTCAAAAAACCGGCCCCAGTACAAAGGATGGTGTACGTGAGGCCGGCTTCTTCATCTTTTTAAGCTGGCTTATATTCAATTCTATTCATCATATGCTCGCGTTGATGCAACCGGTTCCTCGGGTCTATTCAGAATGTTATCCTCAAGGACCAAATATTTGTCCCCATACTCCCGGATGATATGCTGCTCCCCCCAAGAACACAGAGAATCCAAGATCGTCTGCAAACTCCAACCGTATTCGGTAAGCTCATATTCAACCTTAGGCGGGACTTGGTTATAAACAATGCGGTTGACTATTCCATCTTCCTCGAGTTCTCTCAACTGCTGCGTGAGCATTTTCTGGGTGATGGCCGGCATCAGTCTGCGCAAATCGCTTGTCCGCTTTTTGCCGTGTGTCAAATGGCATAGGATGACGCATTTCCACTTTCCACCGATGACTTCAAGCGTTGCTTCTACGGAAATATTGTATTTCTTCATCCAATTTGCCTCCCAAATGTTCTATAGGTACTTTTTAGTGCCAATAGTACTTTAAAGTACGTACTGTTCATTTTGTCGTTCCGCCTTCATAATAGCATTTACCGGCCGGGATGACTAGAACAGAGGTGAAAAAATGCCGCAAAATAACAGAAAAAGCATATTTGCGCTTCTGGCTTTAGCCATCAGTGCATTTGCAATCGGAACGACCGAATTTATCAGTGTAGGATTGTTACCGCTCATCGCAAGGGATTTGCATATATCTGTTACGCTTACGGGTTTGACAGTTACTTTGTATGCCCTCGGGGTCACGATCGGCGCTCCCGTCTTGACCTCGCTTACAATAAATATGTCCCGCAAAAAACTGCTGCTCGGAATCATGCTTGTATTTATTGCAGGCAACAGCACAGCCGCTCTGGCAGGAGGAATCGCCATGCTGCTGGCGGGACGGGTTATATCGGCGTTTGCGCACGGCGTGTTTATGTCCATCGGCACCACGATTGCCGCCGACATCGTTCCAGAGAACCGGCGGGCAAGCGCGATCGCCATTTTGTTCTCAGGTTTGACCATAGCTACCGTGACCGGCGTGCCTCTAGGCACTTTTATTGGTCAGCAATTGAGCTGGCGTACCGCATTTTTATCGATCGCATTGATCGGCGTAATTGCATTCATCGCCAACATGATATTGATTCCTTCCCATCTAAGAAAGGGAAAGAAGACGCCGGTACGGGAACAAATCAAACTTGTCACCAATGGGCGGCTGCTGCTTGCCTTCCTCATGACAGCACTGGGGTACGGGGGAACTTTCGTCGTCTTTACTTATTTATCCCCGCTCCTATATCATGTTACAGGTTTCAAGGAATCAACCGCCGCGTTCATATTGCTTCTTTATGGCATCGCCATCGCAATCGGCAATATTATTGGCGGAAAAACAGCCAATCGAAATCCTTTGTCGGCACTGCTCGTGATGTTTTCGCTGCAAGCCGTCGTACTGCTGCTGCTGACCTTTACGGCTCCCTATAAGACGGCAGCACTGATAACCGTTTTTCTGATGGGACTGCTCGCTTTTATGAATGTGCCCGGGCTGCAGGCTTATGTCCTCGTCCTTGCGGAACGCTTTGTTCCCAAAGCCGTAGATGTCGCTTCAGCCGTCAATATCGCTGCTTTTAATGCCGGCATTGCGCTGGGTGCTTATTTGGGCGGAGTCGTTACGGAGACAATAGGCCTTGTTCATACCGGATGGGTCGGGGCCGTCATGGTCACAGCCGCTGCCTTGCTTACAGTCCGGAGCCAGTTATTGCAGAGAAAAGAATCCATCTCACCGGAACAAAATAACAAGATGCCAACTCAGGGAGAAAAAGTTCATGACATTGCATCTGCAAAACGCAACCAGGCTTGCTAACGGAGTAGAAATCAGCTTGAAGCATTCCTGCTAATCACGATGCGGAAGAACTGCATGATAAGAAAAACGTCTATCGACGTACTCTCATAGAAGACAGACCGCGTTTAGCGGTAATTTTTCTTGCGATATAAGGATGCGAGATCTCCGAAGTTTATACTTTCTTATATCTTAAGAAAAACGTCTATCGACGTACTCTCATAGAAGACAGACCGCGTTTAGCGGTAATTTTTCTTGCGATATAAGGATGCGAGATCTCCGAAGTTTATACTTTCTTATATCTTAAGAAAAACGTCTATCGACGTACTCTCATAGAAGACAGACCGCATTTAGCGGTAATTTTTCTTGCGATATAAGGATGCGAGATCTCCGAAGTTTATACTTTCTGCCCTGAAAATTATCAGCTCGTAGTATCGTTAGAAAAGCCGTTTTTGGCAATACGAAACTAACCCCAGTAACTTGCTTTTTTAAAAAATGGGTTTGAACCGCTTAAGCCGTTTGTTCTTGAATGCTGACTGTAAGTCCAAGGGACTCTAGTCTCTTAATCGAGTTGTTAATCAAGATGTCACGCTTTCGCTTATCAAAGTAATCAAAGCCAAGCTCCACATATTCTTGTTTTCGCGTTAACAAGATATGTACGATCGTTAGAATGGTATGTCCTACGGCGACTGCGGCTCTATTTTTTCCGCGTCGTGCAGCAATACGATGATACTGGGCTGCCAGGTACGAATTTTTTTTACGTGTCACCGCCCGCGCCGCCTCAGTTAGGGCACTTCGCAGTTTTTTGTTTCCTTTTCGTGTTTTGGCTGACCTTTTCTTCCCCGCGCTTTCATCGTGACCTGGAGTCATCCCTGCCCAGGAACATAAATGGCCAGGGGTTGGAAACCGCGACATGTCCGTACCGATCTCTGCCAAGATTTGTTCGGCAGTTCGTTTACCGACACCGGGGATCGAATCCAATAACTTCAGGTCCTCAGCAAAAGGGGCCATACGTTTATCGATCTCTGTATCCAATTCGGTGATCAATTCGTTCAGATAATCGATATGGGCGAGCTGCTTCTCGATCATGAGCAGTTGATGAGGGCCAAGTCGCCCTTCCAGCGCCAGTTTCAACTGTTCTTTCTTCAGCTTTAGTTTCTTTTGGGCGAAATCGGCCAAGACAGAAACATCGGTTTCACCGTTAATTATGGCTCCCAACATGTTTCGTCCGGAAACCCCGAGTACGTTGGAAGCGACTGAGGATAGCTTGATGTTGCCGCCTTCGAGCACCTTTTGAAGCCGATTCGCTTCACGCGTTCGTTCTTCAATAATGCTTCGCCGGTAACGAATCACCTCTCGCAGTTCCCTTTGATCTCGGTCCGGAATATAGCTTCCTTGCACCAAACCATGCCGCAGCAGCTTGGCAATCCATTCAGCATCCTTGACATCCGTTTTACGTCCAGGGACAGATTTAATATGTTGCGCATTCACGACCATGGGCTTGAGTTCTTCCAATTCCAACAGGTTATATATCGGTTTCCAGTAGTCTCCGGTGCTTTCCATCGCGACATGGGTGCAACGGTGTTGTTTGACCCAGTCTACCAATTCAATCAGGTTTCGGGTCATTGTAGCAAATGTTCGAATCTCCTTTCCTTGAGGGGTGATAATGCAGGCGGTGATGCTCTTCTTGTGAACATCCAGACCGCAGCAACGTTCGATTAACACTTCCATACGTACTTCTCCTTACGACTGGGTGATTTTAAGGCTGGTGCAACTACCAAAAAGGGTTATTCTGCCCTGCGTGCTTCCCGAAGGAGCAACAATCTGCGATGCACCGGGTCGTTGTGGTCCGTCTTATATACGGGTTCGAGACACCAAGAAAGTACGACCTACCTTCGCCAGCCATAGTAGCAGTATGGACAAAATTTTCATCCATCAGTGGTGCCGCGAAGCGGCATGGAAGTCTTATATCTTAAGAGAAAACGGGCAGCTTGGGATTTAACCAATCCCTCGCTGCCCGTTTTTTATGTTCCTCCGTTGCATTTCAAGAACTGATTCGGTTCTGCTGATACTGCTCAAGCGAAACCAAAACCTCACGCGGCTTGCTGCCTTCATAGGGACCGATAATACCTCTGGCCTCCATGGAATCAATCAGACGCGCCGCACGCGTATATCCGACCCTCATCCTGCGCTGCAGCAGTGACACCGAGGCCTGCTTGCCTTCCAGTACAATCTGAACCGCCTGATCATACAATTCGTCAAGCTCCTCATCGCCGCCCGTCTGGCTTTCGTCAACTTCAGGCACAAGTGTTTCATCATATTTGGCCTCGCCCTGATCGCGCACATAATTGACGATCGTTTCTACTTCTTGATCGGTCATAAAAGCGCCTTGCACGCGAATCGGCTTGGATGAACCCATTGGCATAAACAGCATATCGCCGCGTCCAAGCAGCTTCTCCGCCCCGGCCATATCCAAAATGGTTCTGGAGTCCACCTGGGACGATACGCCGAAGGCAATACGCGAAGGAATATTGGCCTTGATGACCCCGGTAATGACGTCAACCGAAGGCCGCTGAGTCGCGATAATCAAGTGGATGCCCGCGGCACGCGCCATCTGCGCAAGCCTTGTGATTGCTTCTTCCACGTCATGGGCCGCAACCATCATCAAATCAGCCAACTCGTCCACGATGACGACAACATACGGCAGTACGGCTGCAGGGTTGTCCTTCATCAAATTGTTGTAGCCTTCAATATTTCTCGTGCCTGATTTGGAAAACAGCTCATATCTTTTTTCCATTTCAACGACGATTTTTTTGAGGGCGAGCGATGCCCGTTTCGGGTCGGTCACTACCGGAGCCATCAGATGCGGTATACCATTGTAGACATTCAGTTCGACCATCTTCGGATCGACCATCAGGAATTTAACCTCATCCGGCTTGGCTTTATACAAGATGCTCGTAATAATCCCGTTAATGCATACCGACTTACCCGAGCCAGTCGCCCCCGCAACAAGCAAATGGGGCATTTTGGCCAGATTGCCGACGATGGTCTGCCCGGAAATATCCCTGCCGAACGCGATCGACAATTTGGACTTTGCATCCTGAAATATCGGAGTCTCCATAACTTCCCGCATCGTTACGAGCGATACTTCATTATTAGGAACCTCGATCCCGATTGCGGATTTCCCCGGAATCGGCGCTTCCATGCGAATATCTTTGGCCGCAAGCGCCAAAGCAATATCATCGGTCAAGCTGACAATCCGGCTGACCTTCACGCCGATATCCGGCTGGATTTCATACCGCGTAACCGCTGGCCCCCGGACAACCTCCAACACCTTTGCCCGGACGCCGAAACTTTCGAGCGTCGCCTCAAGTTTGCGGGCCGTCTGCATATAATCATTTTGATCTCCGGCTTTTCCGCCGTTTTGCGGTTTAGACAGCAGTTTGAATGGCGGCAGCTTATAAGGTTTGGGCGGCGGAGCAGGCGGGGCCTGTTGCGCCGTATCGACCACTCCTCCGTTTGAAGTTGTCTCGTCTGCCGCTCCGTCATGCGTTATACCATCGCTGTGAGCACCGATGCTGCTCCGAACCTCATCCGCGGACATGCCGGGAAGCGAATCCGCTGCGGTTTCATGCTCATCCCATTCCTCTTCATCGCTTCTTTCTTCAGACTTTACCTGCTCGAAGAAATCGCGGATAATCGGCGATGGCGCATCAGACCCGCTGTGCTCCCGTTGCTCTGCCTCCAATTGAAGCTCTTCATGCTCATCATCATGCCTATAAACCGTCTGAAGAGCTTCATTTCCGGAGTGCCTGTCCGTCGGCTCCAAGATATCGCTTCCATCAGGCTCATCCCCGGCGTATGCCGGATCATGTGCCGGTTTGGCGAATTTGCTGCCGAACAGCTGAAAGAAAACCGGTGCAGAACGTTTCGCTTTGGGCGGTGCAAAATCTTCAAGATCGTCCTCTTCATCTTCATCCGGCAGCATCGTGCGCTGGCGTCTGCGTCCGGCCGCTTTGGATGCGGATGCAGGCTGCTGCTTCGGGCCCGCCATTCTTTTTTGTACTTGGCTTCCCGCCTGAACCATCCGCTTGCGCACGATCCGCATCAAATCCACATAAGAAAGATTGGTAATCAGCATAAAGCTGATAATGAACATCACGATCATAAGCAGCTTCGTTCCAAGGTTTCCGAACAACCAAAATAAAACCGCATATTGCAGCGCCCCGATATAACCTCCGCTGATATCCTTATTCAGCATAGAACGATCTTTGGAACCCTCGGATGAAAGGAGCGATCCCTCCAAGTCGTTATGTACCTGCGTAACGATGTGTCCGGCGCTTGCACCAGGCACATGAGCCAATTTTTTCTCCAATGACGAGACGCTGCTCATCAAGGTCAGAGCCAGTACCAGCAGCACGATCCCGCTTTTGCGCGCGTTCCAGCGGCTAGGCCATTTCCGCTGAATCATGACGCTGAGTCCCAGATAAATGCCGATCAATGGAATGACGAAGTAAAATCGTCCGAGCAAAAGCCCGGACATTTTGGATAAAGACCATCCTACCGCCGCTTCACCGGATAAAGCAATGACGGACAGGGTGATCAAAATAATACCGTATATTTCGTATTTGAGAACATTGGTCAGCGAAGCCTTTTTCCTTTTTTTGCGTTTAGCCAAAAACGTCACCCCCGCATGCCCCATTATACCATATAATACCGTGGGGTACCTATGTTCTCTTTTTCTATTTTCTGTTTTTTACATCACCGGAACGAAACGAATAATCTGGCCCGGGGCAAAGGCCGGATTCAAATAGCAATCGAGCGGCCCGTTTAGCAAACGGACAATTTCTACCCGGTTATTCTCCAGCGTCTTGACCTCCATCAGCACGCCCTGAATCTGCATCTCCTGTGTAGGGCTTGCTTCCTCCCGCTGCTCCCATACGAACTCCAAAGGCATTACCGTATACAAAGTCATTGCTTGATCCCCTCCGTCTCAGTTATGCCTTTGCGTTCGTCAATCAGTTTGTTGAGCTTGCCCAGCGCCTGCCCAATACCGCCCACTTCATCCATCAAGCCATACTTCACGGCATCAATTCCTCCGACCGCCGTGCCGATATCGCGATTCAGCTCGCCTGTACGGAACATCAACTCTTTAAATTGCTCTTCGGTAATACGCGAATGGGAGATGACGAAACGAACGACCCTCTCCTGCATTTTTTCCATGTATTCAAAGGTTTGCGGCACCCCGATAACCAGCCCCGTCAAACGGATCGGATGAATCGTCATCGTCGCGCTCTCGGCGATGATCGAGTAGGTTGAAGATACGGCGATCGGCACGCCGATGCTATGCCCGCCACCGACCACCACCGTTACCGTAGGTTTGGTCAGGGAAGCGATCATTTCTGCGATGGCCAGCCCCGCTTCTACATCCCCCCCAACCGTGTTCAAAATAATCAGGATACCGTCGATATTTTTATTCTGCTCCGCAGCCACCAGCGTCGGAATGATATGTTCGTATTTTGTCGTTTTATTTTGCGGCGGGAGCACCATATGTCCTTCGATTTGGCCGACGATCGTTAAGCAGAAAATGTTGGATTCATTCGCTGCCGGAACGTTCATTTGCCCAAACTGCTGAATCGCTTCGATTGCGGCTTTGGTTTGATTTTCCGGCTGCTGTTCCGGCTGCTGTTCCGGCGTCTGTTCTTCCATGCGGAATTGTTCCCGTTCATGCGTCATGCGGTAATCCTTCCTTTCCTTTTTAGCAAGAATGTTTTCATTCCCTTTAGTATGGCGGTTCGCAGAGTGGTATTATTCGGTATGGAATTTTTAATTGCGCATGAGCTTCTATAATCGGTAAAAAAGCACCCGGAAGGGGTGCTTTTTCACATTCTCATAAAATGCGCAGAATAGGCTTGGGTGAATTAATGAAGCTGTTGTTCAGAGATGCGGCTTAAGGCTTCCCCGGCTTCATTCACATGGATGTTGATCGTAGCAAGATCGCCAATCGCACACATGCCAACCAATTCTCCCGAATCGACAACCGGAATGCGGCGGATTTGGTGATCAGCCATCATTTTGGCGCATTCATGCGCATCTGTGTCGGAAGAGCAAGTGATGACATTCGTGGTCATGCAGTCATGGCAATGAACCTCGCCCGGATTTTTCCCAGCCGCAACGCAATCAAGCACAATGTCACGATCCGTGATCATACCTACAACTTTTTTGCCTTCACAGATCGGAACCGATCCGCAGTTGATATCACGCATGATCTTGGCAGCCGCAGTTACCGAATCATGGGGTGCGCATATCTTTACATCCTTTGTCATCACATCGCGAACAATCGTCATGTTTCCAGCCTCCTCATAGGATTAATCCCCCGTATTGTTCCCGGGTGGTTTCCGGGTTATACCAAAGGTGAACCGGCGTCAGCCGAACATGATATGCAACATAATAACCCCACAAAGAGTATCGGAAAGAAGTAAGGGCGCCTCTCGCAGAGGGGCGCTTTTGCGAAGCAAAAGTACGGAGTGACGTGTAGCCTTTGAACCTTATTCCGAATACTTTGCGGGGACCCCCGGAAGTTTTTTATACTGTCTGATATGTCAAAAAAACGGCACTTTCGAATTCACGAAAGCACCGCTTCTTTGGTACAGAGTTATAGTTTACGCTTTGGCATGCTGGATAAATCAGCTCTTGAAGAACCCCATAGGGCATTTCGAACAGAGTGTTTTGTGCAGCATACAAAACCGATTGAATTTATATCTCATGTTTTGCCTGACATGCAAGAAAGTCTCGTCCATAACCTTGACTTGCATTGAAGGAAAACAGATGAGTGAACGTGGTCAAATTTTGTCAAGTGACGAACGCGGCAAAAGAAAGTGCTGGTATATAAATCATTTGCCACTTCATTTGGTTATTTTGGTTTACACTTCCATAATGATTGGTAAAATCATTGGTCTGCGGCGGGTTTGTTCATACAGGAACCGTCCCAGCGCGTCCTTGACTCCCGTCTTCAGGGAAGCCCATTCATTGACGTTTTCACTCATCAGTTTCTGCAATGTGCTTGAAACGATCCGGTTCGCTTCATCCAGCAAACCTTCGGATTCCCGCACGTATACAAAGCCTCTTGAAATAATATCCGGACCGGACATGATTGTACCGTCCTGCTTGCTAAGCGTCACAACAACGACCAGAATACCGTCCTGCGAAAGGAGTTTGCGGTCGCGCAATACAATATTGCCGACGTCGCCAACGCCCAAACCATCGATAAGCACGTTGCCGGCAGTGACTTTTCCGGCCTTGCGCGCTGCTCCGTTTTGGATTTCAACCACTTCGCCGATATCCACGATGAAGATGTCATCAGGATCGATTCCTACCGCTTCGCCAAGCAGCGCGTGTTTGCGCTGCATACGGTATTCACCGTGAATCGGAAGGAAGAATTTAGGCTTCATCAGATTAAGCATTAGCTTGAGCTCTTCCTGGCTACCGTGCCCGGATACGTGAACGCCCGAATTCGAACCGCTATAGATGACCTCTGCACCCAAACGGAACAATTCATCAATGGTCCGTCCTACATATTTCTCGTTGCCCGGTACCGGAGTAGCCGCGATGATAACGGTGTCACCCGGCAAAATATCAACTTTGCGGTGAGTAGAACGAGCCATGCGCGTTAATGCAGACATCGGTTCGCCCTGACTGCCCGTGCATAATACAACAACGCGGTCGGCAGCCATTTTATTCACTTCTTCTGGCTCAATCAGCATGCCGTCCGGAACGTGCAAGTATCCAAGTTCGGCTGCAATGGTTACTACATTGACCATGCTGCGGCCAATAACTGTAATTTTGCGTCCCGTCGATTCGGCTGCGTTAACCACCTGCTGAATCCGGTGCACGTTGGAAGCAAATGTCGCGATGACCACGCGTTGGGATGCTTTCCGGAAAATATCCTCAAGGACGATCCCCACATTTTTTTCCGATGGCGTAAAACCAGGTTTCTCGGCATTGGTGCTATCCGAGAGAAGCGCCAAAACCCCTTCTTCGCCGATGGCGGCCATCCGCTGCAAATTGGCATATTGTCCATTTACCGGGGTATGATCGAATTTGAAGTCTCCCGTATGAACAACATTGCCTTCCGGTGTCGCAATGCAAATGCCGACCGAATCAGGGATACTGTGGTTAGTTCTGAAGAATGTCGCCTTCAGCGTGCCCCCCAGTTGAACTTCGGAATCCTCGTTGATCAAAATACGCTTGGTTTCGCCAAGCAGGTTAGCTTCCTTGAGCTTGTTCTCAACAAGTCCGAGCGTAAGCTTCGTTCCATAGACAGGAACATTCAAATGCTTCAGAACGTAAGGCAATCCGCCGATATGATCCTCGTGGCCATGTGTCAGCAAAATGCCTCTCACTTTGTCGCGGTTCTCCGTCAAATAGCTGATATCAGGAATGACAATATCGATGCCGAGCATGTCCTCTTCTGGAAATTTCAAGCCCGCGTCTACAACAACAATATCATTCGCATATTGAATGACATACATATTTTTCCCGATTTCACCGACGCCGCCCAATGCAAATATCGTCAATTTATCGTTATTCATTTTTTTAGACAAATGTATCTAAACCTCCTATGGTGTTGGACGTCGTACCATTTTATAGTATTTAAATTTCAAAAATATACCGCACCCAGTCACTTGACATCATTATACATGATAAAAAACGAAAAACACAAGTCACCCATCAGTTAAGTGTTAACCTGCCCCGAAAATGAAGGCGTTATTTTGCATTAAAATAACCCCGCAAAGTGTATCGGAAAGAAGTCCGACGCCTCTTACGGAGGTGCGCTTTTGCGAAGCAAAAGTACGGAGCGGCGTCTGGCCTTCGAAGCTTAATCCGATTGCTTTGCGGGGACCCCGGAACTTTTTTTTAAATTTCTATTGGCATAAAAACAGCGTCCGGATTGGACGCTGCTTGGTAATTTTTCAAGTTAAAAATTTATTATATTGTGGCTACCAGCTCACGAATAAATGCCGCTTCCGCTTCATCCGGATCCGCAAGCGGCAGCCGGACTCCGCCTACCGGATGTCCCAGCAGATTCAGCGCATATTTCAGGGCGGAAGGATTAGGTACAGGCGTCGGGCATTCAAACAATCCTTTGAACACCGGGAACAGCTTCTGATGCAGCTTCGCCGCCTTGACTACATCCCCTTTCAAATATGACTCGATCATATCCTTCATCGAAGCTCCGATCACGTGGCTCGCCACGCTGACGATCCCGTGAGCTCCAACGGCAAGCGCCGGCAGCGTTGCCGAATCATCGCCTGAATAAACACGAAAACCTTCAGGCGCGCCGGAAACGATTTGCGTTACTTGTTCCAAAGACGCGCATTCCTTAGTGGCGACGATGTTCGGAATCGCGGCGAGACGGATCGTCGTTTGCGCGCTGATGCTGGCGACCGTGCGGCTCGGAACATTATAAAGCATAATGGGCAGGCTTGTGCTGCGGGCAATAGCTTCAAAATGCCGATACATGCCTTCCTGGCTGGGCTTATTATAATAAGGCACAACCAGCAAAGCCCCATCGACACCCAGCTTTTCGGCCTCCTGCGTCAGATGAATGGAATGTTCCGTACTGTTGCTGCCGGTTCCGGCAATAATTTTGGCGCGGCCTCTCGCCTGTTTCACCGCAAACGCAAACAACTCCAGCTTTTCCTCTTCGCGGAGTGTGGGCGATTCCCCTGTCGTCCCGCAAATGACAAGAGAATCCGTTTTTTGTTCCTCGATCAAATATTCGATCATATTCGATGTTTCCGACCAGTCGATATTTCCCTGCTCGTCAAATGGGGTGACCATGGCTGTAATCAGTCTTCCGAAATCCACTGTTTTTTACCTCCTCAACCGTTTGGGACGGCGCTCATTAGATAAAAGTCGGCTATTAACGATTAAGCTCGAATTTTGTATGAAGGGCGCGTAATGCTTGCACCATATCTTCTTTTTTCACAAGCACCCAAATCGTTGTATTTGAATCCGCTGATTGCAGAATCTGTATATTTTGTTCACTAAGCGATTCTACGATTTTGGCCATGATGCCGGGCACTCCGTTAATGCCGCCGCCAATGACCGAAACCTTCGCGCAGCCCGAAAGCGCTTTGGGATTGAACCCTAGGTCGCGCAGAACCGTGATGGCCCGTTCGGAATCAAAATCGAATACGGTATAGACCGCCCCCGTAGGGGTTACATTAATAAAGTCGACGCTGATGGAATTTTCAGCCATCGCTTTAAATACCTGCAGTTGGAGATTATGTCTGCCCTCTTCACAATCAACCGTAATCTGAGTCACGTTGCTTACATAGGCAATACCTGTCACGAAGCGGTCCATGATTCCCTGCTGCACGTCTTTAAAGCCCTCAGGCTGGGTAACAAGCGTTCCCTCATCTTCGGAGAAGGTTGAACGTACCCGAACCGGGATTTGGGCCTGCATGGCGATTTCGACGGCCCGTGGATGAATCACCTTGGCTCCATATTGCGCCATGTTGCAAATCTCCGCATAGCTGACAAACGGCAGCGGCTTGGCGTCTTCAACAATTCTTGGATCCGCGGTCAAAATGCCGTTGACGTCGGTGTATATATCCACCATTTCCGCATGCAGCGCCGCACCCAGCGCAGTTGCCGACGTATCGCTGCCGCCTCTTCCCAAAGTCGTAAAGTCGCCGAATTCCGTCTGGCCTTGAAAGCCGGTCACGATAACAACCTGATGCGTTTCCAGTTCAGTCGTAATCCTATTCGGACGCACGTCCTTAATTCGTGCATTGCCATAGTGATCATCGGTAAGGAAACCAGCTTGAGCTCCCGTCAGCACCGTTGATCTGACTCCTTCACGCTCAAGCAAGCTGCAAAGCGTTGCCGCGGAAATAATTTCACCGCAGCACAGCAGTAAATCCTTCTCGCGTGCAGGCAGAGCGTCACCGTTCTGGGCTGCCCAGTCCAAAAGCGTGTCCGTGGCGTAAGGTTCGCCCTTGCGTCCCATCGCGGACACGACGACAACGAGTTGATATCCGGAGGACAGCTCCCGCTTAATGTGGTTGATGACATGTTCTCTTGCCTGCGGCGTCGAAAGTGACGTACCGCCAAATTTCTGAACCAAAATGCTCATTTCTATTCCTCCATACGACTAAGAACGCGCGGAAGCGTTCGCCGCAAGCGATCTTGGGCGGTGCCTTTGATCAGATAACAATCTGGTTTTTAGGCTTTGCGCAAAGCTAAGATCCGCGGCGGGAAGCCTCCTGCAATAAGGTTATCCTGCGGCATCCGTCGCAGGGCGGATAGGTTCGAAAAAGCGGGATGATCTTTGACGGAAACGTCTGGCGTTTCCGTCAAAAGCTTTCTAACGTCTTCCAAGTTCATAGTCTCTCTTAGGTTCGATATAACCGTAAGTCCAGGCGGACCGCATACGAAAGAAAATACGCACGCAGAGGCCTGGCGTTACATCGATCAATATACTGGTTTTATGGTTTATGCGGCATGCGGTCTGATGTATTGCATCGCTGACTGAACCAGCATTATTTTATGCCGAAAAAATCCGCTGAAGAAGCATCGGTTGAAGCTGTCTTCCTTCCAATGCGGCATAGCAGGCTTCGGGAATCAAGTCCATCTGAGCTACAAGCGAATTCGGCTTCTGGTGAGGATTATCCTGGCCAAAAGGCACAAAATAAATATTTTTGGCCACCAAAAGCTTGGCGATATTGGCAGCATTGAGACCAAGTCCGTCATTGGTCGAAATCGCCAGCACAAGCGGACGCAGGTTTCTCATCTGGGCCTTGGCCGCCATAAGAACCGGACTGTCAGTTATCGCGTTTGCGAGCTTGCTGGTCGTATTCCCCGTGCACGGCGCAATGACCAGCACATCGAGCAGTTTCGACGGTCCCAACGGCTCGGCTTCAACGATGGTTGAAATGAGCTCACTGCCCGTAATATCCTTCAACCGCTGCAGCCAATTATGAGCCGTCCCGAAACGGGTATCGGTCACCTGCACCGTATTGGATACGATCGGCACCACCTTGGCTCCCTCGTCGACAAACCGCTTTACTTGCGGCATGATTTCTTCAAGCGTGCAATGAGATCCTGTGATCGCATAACCTACCGTTTTTCCCTGCCAATTCATTCTCCATCCCCCCGAGTCTTGAACTCATCCGAAATCATCTGCACCAGCGAATTCGCAATGATCGAACCAGCTGTTTTGGGAGCCACGATTCCGGGCAAACCGGGGGCAAGCAACGCCTTGATGCCCCGCTTCTCCGCATACCGGAAGTCGCATCCTCCAGGAGCGGAAGCAAGGTCAATAATGACGGTGTTTTGAGGCATTCTCGACAGGATTTGTGCTGTGACTATCATAGTCGGAATCGTATTAAAAATCAAGTCGATACTTCGCACGTAATCCGCCAAATCCCTTGTCAGAAAAGGCTCCCAGCCCATGACCTCCGCCCGGGCGAAATCCCTTTCAGAACGGACTCCCACCTTGACTCTGGCTCCCAACCCCTGCAAACTTTTAGCCATTGTAAAACCGGTCCGGCCCAATCCAAGTACCATGCAGTCCGATCCATGTATCGTAAAATCCGTATTCTGAATAGCCATAACCAGCGCGCCTTCCGCCGTGGGAATGGAATTGCTGATCGCCACCTCATCCCGGTCCAGCAGTTCGACCAGCCTGATCTCGTGATGCGCGCATAAACTTCGTAAATAAGGTTTAGCCATGCCGGTATAAACTTTGCAGCCTCTGCGAAGTGACGCCATATGCTCATCTTGCAGCTTTAGCGACTCATTCGAGAATTGCGTATGGATGATGCCATTGTCATCACAACCCACGACAGGAAGGACCAGGACATCCGCACCGGCGAGCAACTCGCCCGTCAGTTGATCCCTGGTCACTCCCTGGAGCTTCTCCTTCAGATTGTCAAAACCGACAACGCTGACGGTGGCATCCATTTCCGAACATTTGCGGATCACCTCAATCTGACGCGCATCCCCGCCTAGGAATACGATTTGGACTCCTGTCAGCATAAGGATGTCACTCCTTTCAAAAACACTGTTATGGAGCATCTTATGCGGGAGCCTAACATTCGGTGAAAACGACCCCGGAAGTTTATACAAAAAAAAGGTCCGCCGGCTCTTTCGCTTTCGCGTCAGTCCGGCAGACCTTGATATTTTTATTTACCTGTATGTCCAAACCCTCCGGCCCCGCGGACGGTTTCGGAAAGGCTATCTACTTCTTGTAGCTTAATTTGGGGAACTTCCTGGAACACCATTTGGGCGATCCGTTCATTGCGGGCGATGACAAAAGGCTCCTGCCCCAAATTGATGAGCAAAACCTTGACTTCCCCACGGTAATCGGCATCAATCGTCCCTGGCGTATTCAAGCTTGTAATGCCATGCTTCAAAGCCAGCCCGCTGCGCGGACGGATCTGCGCCTCGAGTCCTTCCGGCATCGCCAAGGCAAACCCTGTGGGAATCAACTTGCGCTCGCCAGGCTGCAGCACAACTTCTTCGTCGACAGCCGCATACAAGTCGTAACCCGAAGCTCCGGAGGACATTTTCTCCGGCAGCTTGACATCGTCATGTCCCGGAAGCTTAAGAATTTGTACGTAATGCAATCAAATCATCCCTTCTAAGTCCAACAATCGCTTTATCCGATGCCCCGACCATAGCCAATGCGAAAGGCACGCTGAACATGCGGTCCAGTACGGCGTCGACATCCTTCATGCTGACATTCTCAATTTTTTCGATCATTTCATCCAAAGAATAATGTTTTCCAAGCATAAGCTCGTTTTTGCCCAAACGATTCATCCGGCTCCCGGTTCCCTCCAGGCTCAAAATCAAGCTGCCCTTCAGCTGCTCTTTCCCCTTCCGAAGTTCATCTTCCGAAATGCCGCATCTAGCGATATCGGCCAAAACCTCTTTGCTCAAATCAAGCACTTCTTTGGTTTGTTTTGGCGCCGTTCCAGCATATACCGTAAACAAGCCGCTATCTTCATTGGAGCTGTGATAGGAATATACGGAATAGGCGAGCCCTTTCTTTTCACGGATTTCCTGGAATAGTCTCGAACTCATGCCCCCGCCGATGGCGTTGTTCAACAATATCATGGCGTATTGAAGCGGATCATGGATCGAACACCCCGGCAAAGACAGACAGATGTGATTTTGCTCCGTCTTCTTTTTATGGTAAAGCAGGTCACTGTGGAAGCCTGGAGCCGCTATTTCCTTGACTTCTTTATGGTTCGCAAAATGGCCGAAGTGGCGCTCCAACAGGTCGACTATCGAGTCGTCGATATTGCCCGCCACGCTGATCACCGTATTCTCAACCGTATAATGCTCATCCATATATGCCCGAAGCTCTGCCGGCCCCATCGGATCAAGCTGCTGTCTTGTCCCCAAAATCGGGTATGCAAGCGGATGGCCCCCGTAAACTGCTTTTGCCATCAAATCATGCACCAGATCATCCGGCGTGTCTTCGTACATGGATATTTCCTCGAGAATTACATTTTTCTCTTTGGCCAATTCGCCTTCATCCATCGCCGAACGGAAGAACATATCGGACAGCACATCCACCGCAATCGGCAAATGCTCATCCAGCACCTTGGCATAAAAACATGTATATTCCTTCGACGTAAATGCATTGACATTGCCGCCGATGGCGTCGAACTGCTCCGCTATGTCTTTGGCGTCAAACCGCTCCGTGCCTTTAAAGAGCATATGCTCGATAAAATGCGAGACGCCATTATTATCTTCCGTTTCATGCCGCGACCCCGTTTTTACCCAAATACCAAAAGAAACCGACCGGCACGTCGGTATTTTTTCCATTACTACTCTTAGGCCATTGGTTAGCTTTATTTTTTTCACACGAAAGGCCCTCCTAAAATGATATCAATCCACTGGCTTTAACGCATCCCCTATCCTACCAAAAAACAGAGTGCCACTCAACCGTTTGGCGGAATTATTCGTTCGGGGGACAGCGTTTGCCCGACCGTTCCCGGGATCAGCCCTTTTTCCTTGATTGTCTGGATCATGCCCTGCAGCGCTTTGGAAGAGGAAGCGGTCGGATGCATCAAAATAAGCGAGCCCGCCGAAACCCTCTTCGATATTTTAGTTATGACGGACTCTGGAGGAGGGTTCTTCCAATCCACCGTATCCAATGTCCAAAGAACGGTTTTCAGACCAAGACTATGGGCGATTTGAACCGTTTGCCGGTTAAAGTCGCCCGAAGGCGGCGCAAACCATTTATTGTGGACGCCCAGACTTTCTTTGAGCAGCTTCTGCGTCTTGCTGATCTCCAATGAGGCTCTATATTCGCTAAGCTGGCTCATGTTCGGATGCGTGTAGGCATGATTTTCAAGTTCGTGACCGCGTTTTTGGATTTCCTTCGCGAGTTCGGGATTTTTCTTCAACCAGCTGCCATCAAAAAAGAAGGTAGCCTTTACCTTCTCTTTATCCAAAACATCCAGCATGGGAACGATGAATTCATTCCCCCAAGCGACATTAATCATCAATGCAACCATGGGCTTTTTGGGATTTCCCCGGTAAATAGGCTCCGCCCCCAGGTCATCCAGTTTCACTTTAGGCGGAATTTGCCTGTAAACATATGTAATCGGATTCGAGACTCCAGCCGCTTTCGCTTGCTTATAAGTCTCCTCCACATCGATTTCCAATCCATTATAACCCGGAATCGCCTTCCACACCCGGTCAAGGACCGCATCTACCGGCTGAATCCGGGTCTCTTCCCTTTTCTGCAAAATTTGTTTATAAAGAGGATCCTGCGTTGGATCGTCCGATAAGGTTCCCATCGTAGCCACGGCCATAACAGGCTGCTTTCCGGCTTCACGAAAATATTCTCCGACAGCGCCGGTTCGGGCGATTCCTATTACGATCGCAACACACGCCAGCAATACCGCAATCTTTCTTCCATTCATAACCCGCTCAACTCCTTACCCACTTTGTCCCATCATATGAACAAGTCCAATGGAATATGAATACGAGGAAGCTGAAGCTCGGCAAAGAAGATTCCGCGATATTTGAAAAAAAAGAGCCAGAAGTGATTACGTTCTGCCTCTTTCACAAAGACCAACCCGGCCCTCGTTTGCTTGTTATAAAATTGAATGCCAAACAGCCTTACGCCTTGGATTCTGCCGTCAATACCGCTTTGCGGGACAAATTAATCCGGCCCTGTTGGTCGATTTCGGTTACCTTTACGGTAATCGAGTCTCCGATCGCTACGACGTCTTCAACCTTAGCTACACGCTCTGTGGACAATTGGGAAATATGAACAAGGCCTTCCTTGTTTGGCAAAATTTCCACGAATGCCCCGAATTTTTCGATCCGTTTTACGGTACCGACATAAATTTCGCCAACCTGTACCTCGCGAACGATGCCTTCGATAATCGAACGAGCCTTTTGATTCATTTCTTCATTGGAAGAGGCAATGAATACGCGGCCATCCTGCTCAATATCAATTTTAACGCCTGTTTCCTCAATGATTTTGTTAATGATTTTGCCGCCCGCGCCAATGACATCACGAATTTTATCCGGATTGATGTTCATCACGATAATTTTAGGCGCATAAGGAGACAAGGTTTCCCTTGGCTTCTGGATGGTTTCCATCATCTTGCCCAGAATGAACATGCGTCCTTCTCTGGCCTGTTTCAATGCATCCTGCAAAATTTGGCGGTCAATGCCGTCAATTTTGATGTCCATTTGAATAGCCGTTACGCCTTCGGAAGTGCCAGCCACCTTGAAGTCCATATCGCCGAGATGGTCTTCCATCCCCTGGATATCCGTCAAAATGGATACATGTTCACCATCTTTGATCAGACCCATGGCAACGCCTGCAACCGGAGCTTTGATCGGTACGCCGGCATCCATCATAGCCAGCGTGCTTGCGCAAATACTTGCTTGGGAAGTCGAACCGTTGGATTCCAGAACTTCGGATACCAGACGAATTGTATACGGGAATTCCGTTTCCGAAGGAATCACTTTCGACAACGCTCTTTCTCCAAGCGCGCCATGACCGATTTCGCGGCGTCCCGGAGCACGAAGCGGACGAGCTTCGCCTACGCTGAAAGGCGGGAAATTGTAGTGGTGCATAAAGCGTTTGGTTTCCTGCAAGTCGATTCCGTCCAGAATTTGTACGTCGCCAAGCGCTCCAAGCGTACATACGCTAAGCGCCTGCGTTTGTCCACGCGTGAACAGACCGGTGCCATGTGTCCGCGGCAAAATGCTTGTATCGCATTCGATTGGACGGATCTCATCCAGTTTGCGGCCGTCAGGACGGACTTTGTCATGCGTAATCAAACGTCTAACTTCTTCTTTTACAATATCATGCAGCACTTCTTTGACATCGCTCAAGAGCTCTGGCGTCTCTATGTATTGCTGTTCAAAGTAAGATACCGTTTCATCGTTAATGGCATCAATCGCATCCTGGCGGGCATGCTTTTCGGCAATGCGGACTGCTTCAACCAAACGGGATTCTGCATATGCGCGAACCTGTTTGTTTACTTCAGCATCAACCGCATGGAGTTTGACTTCCATTTTAGGTTTGCCGGCTTTTCCGACCAGTTCTTCGATAACCGTAACAATCTTCTTGATTTCCTCATGACCGAACATGATCGCTTCGAGCATGACTTCTTCAGGCACTTCATTCGCTTCGGCTTCGACCATCATAATCGCGTCTTTTGTACCGGCGACCACAACGTACACGTCGCTGATTTCCTGCTGCGCAATGTTCGGGTTGATGATGAATTGTCCGTCCACGCGGCCAACCACCACGCCTCCGATCGGTCCATTAAACGGCACGTCGGAGATGCTTAGTGCTGCCGAGGTTCCGATCATCGCCGCAATTTCCGGGGAGCAGTCCTGATCCACGCTCATAACGAGATTAAGGACTTGTACATCATTGCGGAATCCTTCCGGGAAAAGCGGGCGGATCGGGCGGTCGGTAAGACGGCTCGCGAGAATGGCTTTTTCGCTCGGGCGTCCTTCACGTTTGATGAAACCTCCCGGAATTTTGCCTACCGCATACAATCTTTCCTCGTAATTTACTGTCAACGGGAAGAAATCCAAATCTTTAGGTTCACTGGAAGCAGTCACAGTACAAAGAACAGCGGTTTCCCCATAACGGACCATTACGGCTGCATTGGCCTGCTTGGCGAGTCGTCCGGTTTCAAGAATCAAGGTTCTTCCGCCTAACTGCATTTCGACACGACTTTCCATGAAATCCCTCCTTTTCATTACACATTATTCCCATGTTTGGGTGAATTCATTTAAGAGGTTGTTCAAAAAGTCTTAGCTTCATCCCATTCAAGCGTTTTGAAAAAACGCACTTCAGAAGCATTGCTTCGGTGCTGAAAACCGACCTTTTTGAACATGTACTTTAAGGCCTGCATAAAAAGCAACCCGGTTGCACCGCTGTCACTCCTAAAAGGACAAACGGTGAACAACCAGGCTGCTTTAAGTAGACCATACGGATATTAACGACGCAATCCGAGTTTTTCAATCAGAGCGCTGTAGCGTTTAACATCTTTGTTTTTCAAGTATGCCAACAGCTTACGGCGTTGGCCGACCATTTTCAGCAATCCGCGGCGGGAATGATGATCTTTCTTGTGCGTACGCAAGTGGTCAGTCAGGTTCGTAATGTTCTCCGTAAGGATAGCAATTTGCACCTCTGGGGATCCTGTATCGGACTCATGAGTTTTGTGCTCTTCAATCAGTTGTTGTTTGCGTTCTTGAGTCAATGCCATCCTGTTCACCTCCTTAAAAATAGATAATCGCCGTTAGCCTCGTTACCGTCGGTGAGATCGCGTAACCAAGCCAAGGTTATTGGCCGCTGTCTCCAGCGACGTTTATCAGTATAGCATACTTCGCGGCAAAAAGTAAATGTTAGCAAGGCCGATTATTGGGACGAGTATAAAATCTCTCTGGCCTTCCCTGCATCGGCCTGAATTTGAGCGACCAGCTCCTGGATGGAAGGGAATTTCCGTTCCGACCGGATATAGGAAACCAAATCTACCGTTAGCTCCTCGCCGTAAATATCACGGTCAAAATCCAAGAGATGAACCTCAAAGCTAGGTAAAGTTACACCCTCCTGAAACGTCGGCTTGACCCCCAAGTTCATAACGCCAGACAGCCACTGCCCCTGGACCAGCGTGCGGACGGCATATACGCCTTTTGCCGGAACGACGTATTTATCGATCAATCGAAGATTTGCTGTTGGAAAACCGATGGTTCTCCCCCGCTTGTCGCCATCAACCACTACGCCGCGCAAACGATAAGGACGTCCGAGCAAACGGTTCGCTTCTTCCACCTCGCCGCTTTGCAGGGCTTTGCGGATTGCGGAACTGCTCACCTTTTCGCCTCCCTGCTCGAAGGGCGGGATAACTTCCACATCCATGCTGCCCCCGCCGAGCTCACGCAGCGTTTCGGCGTGGCCAGCGCCCTTGTAGCCGAAGCGGAAGTCAAAACCGACGATAGCCGTTTTGACTTTCAGCGCAAGCAGCATTCCGTCCACAAAAGTTTGCGGACTCAGCTCGGAAAAAACTTCGCTGAATTCCACTATATAGAGAAGGTCTACGCCCAATCGAGCCATCATTTCCTGTTTTTCCTTCAGAGGCGTCAAATTCCCTTCGTAATTCCCTTTCTTCATCACATCCTTGGGATGCGGATGAAAAGTCATTACCGCGCACGGAAGCCCTTGCTGCTTCGCCAGCCTGACAGCTGAGGAAATGACGCTTGCATGTCCCTGATGCACGCCGTCGAATTGTCCGATAGCCACAACTTGCGGTTCCGCATACTCTTGGGTAATGCCGACGGACAGGGGATAGGATAAATTGATAGTCTTCACAGCGTTCTCACCTGCAATTCGATTTTGTTATCCATATAGAGGTTGTTCAAAAAGTCCGCTTTTGATCACGAAGTGAATCAGGAAGCGGGCTCGGCATCGAATCTTGAATTCAGCCGGGCCTTCCGGTGCTCACGTACCTAAACGTACGCTCCGCTCCTCAGTCCCTAGCTTCATTCAACCTTCTCGGTGCTGAAAACCGACCTTTTTGAACACGCACTTATAGAAATTATATCTCCGGCAAAAACACTTTGACCGGAGCGATCGCTCCCGTTTCTTCCTGTTTCTCGAAGATTCCCAAAAAAACGCCTGCGCTATTATACAGCCGGATATGACCCGCAGTCTTGACCTCCGGCGACACCGCCCTGCCTGAAAGCCTTTGGCCCTGAAGAGCCGCAGCCGCTTTGTCATCCGCTACGGTATGGGCCGGCAGATGCCTGATGGCGTGATCCACCTTGATTAGACGGCTTTGCAATTCACCGGCCTGCATGAGCCGTTCGATCTCTTCCAGCGACAGGCAGTCCGCAGACGTTATGCCGGCAGACATCGTGCGGGTCAGCTTAACCATGGTCGCCGGAAGCCCGAGGGCACGTCCGATATCCACGCACAGCGTTCGGATATATGTCCCTTTGGAGCAAAGCGCTCTAAAGGATATATCCAAGAACGGGCCGTTTCGTTTCAAATCTTTCATTTCGATTTCATATATCGTGACTTCACGGCTTTTGCGCTCTACCGTTTTGCCTTCACGCGCAAGTTCATACAGCCGTTTGCCATCGACTTTAACTGCAGAATACATGGGAGGAACCTGGGAAATAGTGCCTACAAACGACTTGAGGACTTTTTCAGCCTCCTCAGACGTAACCGAGACATAATCCACCTGCTCGATAACACTGCCTGTAAGATCTTCCGTATCTGTAGCCATTCCAAGCCGCAGCGTCGCTTCATATTCCTTGGGCAGTTCCTGCATATACTCTACGACTCGTGTCGCTCTGCCAAGACAAAGCGGCAGCACGCCTGTCACTTCCGGGTCCAGCGTACCCGTGTGGCCAATGCGCTTCATTTTCAAAATCCGGCGCGTTCTGGCGACGACATCATGCGAAGTCATTCCTGCCGGTTTATCGACGGCCAAAACTCCCTCAAGACTCATAAATATGATTTCACCCGCTCTACTACCTGCTCAATGATGGATTCCAAAGAACCCTCCACGCGGCATCCCGCCGCACGAACATGCCCGCCGCCGCCAAAGCTTTGCGCAAGGGCCGCCACGTCGACTTTACCTGCTGAACGAAGGCTCACTTTCACCGCATTGTCATGGATAACTTTAAATAAAATGCCGACTTCCACCCCATGAATGTTGCGAGGATAGTTGACGATTCCTTCGAGATCCTCATTGGCTGCTCCGGTTTCCTGCATATGCTCCGGTGTAACGTATACCCAGCAAATTTTGCCGTCAGGCGTCATTTCAAGCGTGTTCAGCGCCTTGACAAGCACCTTCATTTGCGGCAGTGTCATCGCTTCAAGCAGATTCTCGGATAATTCCGGGCCGTTGACGCCATATCCCAGCAGTTCGGAGGCAATTCGCATCACTTTCGGCGAGGTATTGGAATAACGGAAGCCGCCGGTATCCGTCAGCAGTCCGGTATATATCGCCGAAGCGATATCGGTCGTCCACTCGAAGTCAAAGCGATGGATCAGATCATACAAAATTTCGGCGGTTGCAGCAGCTTCCGGCTGAATCAGCGCAACGTTCCCGTAACGGTTGTTGGTTGGATGATGATCGATATTGAGAATGAAAGCACCCTCTTCAAAATAGCGGGATGTCTGCCCGACTCTGCCGAAATCAGCGCAATCCACACATATCACATGCTTAAAGGTGCGGTCAAGCGGCGTTTGTTCCATATTGACAATCCGGTCGGACAAAAGCAAAAAACGCATCCGTTCCGGAATCGGGCCTTCATTGATCAAAGTGAATTTTTTGCCCAGACATGAGAGAAGCCAGCCCACGGCTACGGTGGAACTGACTGCATCTCCATCTGGCTGAATATGCGACACTACTAGAAAATCATCATGCTTTTGCAGAAACTCTTTCGCCTGCTCAAGCAACTGTTCATAGGTCTGCATTGCCGTCTCCTTTAAAACTGGATTTAGTTCGTATCGTTTTTGCTTATCTCGCCGAGCAGCTTTTCGATATGGCTGCCATAAGCAATGGATTCATCGAACTTAAAAATCAGCTCGGGTATGTGGCGAAGCCGGATCCGCTTGCCAAGCTCCGAACGGAGAAAGCCGTTTGCTTTCTCCAGAGCTTTCAGCGAATTCGCCTTCTGTTCTTCGTCTCCAAGCACGCTGAGATAAATTTTGGCTTGGGATAGATCATTCGTTACATCCACGCCGGTTACCGTCAGGAAACCGATGCGCGGGTCCTTAAGTTCACTCTGGATGAGTTGGCTCAGTTCCTTTTTGATCTGTTCGCCGACCCGCCCAACACGTATTTTGGCCATGCCTGCTCACCTCTTTACTTACTTGCGCTCGACGGCCTCCATGATGAATGCCTCGATGATGTCGCCCTCTTTAAGGTCATTATAACCTTCAATGGTGATCCCGCATTCATATCCTTGGGCAACTTCTTTGGCTTCATCTTTGTAGCGTTTGAGCGTATCGATTTTGCCTTCGTGAATAACAATGCCTTCCCGGATCAAACGCACTTCCGCATTCCGCGCGATTTTGCCCTGCGTAACCATGCAACCGGCAATCGTGCCCACTTTGCTGATTTTAAACAGGTTGCGGACCTCGGCATGACCGATGACCACTTCTTTATATTCAGGATCCAGCATTCCCTTCATAGCCTGTTCAATTTCTTCAATCGCTTTGTAAATGACGCGGTGCAGACGGATGTCAACCTTCTCTTGTTCCGCCGTTGCCCCGGCTTGCGGATCCGGACGAACGTTAAAGCCGATGACGATCGCGTTCGAAGCTGCAGCCAAAATGATATCGGATTCCGTGATAGCGCCAGCGCCGCTGTGGATGATTTTTACGCGTACGCCTTCCACTTCGATTTTGGCCAGGGAACCTTTCAGCGCTTCAACCGAACCTTGAACGTCGCCTTTGATAATGACATTCAGATCCTTGATTTCTCCGTCTTTGATATGTTGGAACAGATCATCCAACGTAACGCGAACGTTGCTGCCGAGATCGGACTGGCGCTGGGTGATGGCCCGTTTTTCAGCGATCGAACGCGCTTTGCGCTCGTCTTCAAATACCATAAGCGGATCTCCCGCCAATGGAACTTCAGTCAAACCGGTAATTTCAACCGGAGTGGAAGGTCCTGCTTCTTTCAGGCGGCGTCCTTTGTCGTTCACCATGGCGCGAACGCGTCCAAAACAGTTGCCTGCAACGAAAGCATCGCCGACTTTAAGAGTGCCATGTTGAACAAGGACACGTGCAACCGGACCGCGGCCTTTATCCAGCTCGGCTTCAATAACCGCGCCGCGCGCGCGTTTATCCGGATTTGCTTTATATTCGTTCACTTCGGCAACCAGCAGGATCATTTCGAGCAGATCTTCCAGGCCGATTTTTTGCTTCGCCGAAACGTTGACAAAAATCGTATCCCCGCCCCATTCTTCAGGAACCAGGCCGTATTCGGTCAGCTCTTGCTTCACCCGGTCCGGATTGGCCGCCGGCTTGTCGATTTTATTTACAGCTACGATAATCGGCAGTTCCGCCGCCTTCGCATGGTTGATTGCTTCTACTGTTTGCGGCATTACGCCGTCATCTGCCGCAACAACGATAATGGTAATATCCGTAATCTGTGCACCGCGTGCGCGCATTGCCGTAAAAGCTTCGTGGCCCGGGGTATCCAGGAACGTAATCTTCTTGTTATTGATTTCAACTTGGTAAGCACCGATATGCTGCGTGATGCCGCCCGCTTCTCCGCCGGTTACATTCGTGGAGCGAATGGCGTCGAGCAAAGTCGTTTTACCGTGGTCAACGTGACCCATGATCGTAACCACCGGCGGACGTGTTCTCAGATCCGCCGGATCATCGTTTTCCTCGGTGTTCTCGAAGCGGTCGTCTTCAACAACGATCTTCACTTCAACCTCAACGCCGAACTCTCCGGCAAGAAGGAGAATGGTATCGATATCAAGCTCTTGGTTAATCGTAGCCATAACGCCCATCAATATCAGCTTTTTGATAACCTCGGAAGCGTCTTTATGAAGCAGTTTGGCCGTTTCGCCTACGGTCATATTGCCGCGGACGATGATTTTCTTCGGCGTGTTGTCGATTTTCTCGCGCGGTGGCTGATTCTGCTGCTGTCTGCCTCTGTTGTTCTTGCCGCCGCGGTTGTTCCGGTTAAAAGAACCGGATTTATTGTTGCCGTCTTCAAACCGTCTGGAATTTCCGCCCTTGCCGCGGTTCTGGTTCTGGCCTTGATTGCGGTTGCCGCCGCGGTTGTCATTTTGTCTGGAGAAGTTATCGCTCGAGCCGCCTTCTTGGGAAGGACGGGATCCCGACTGCTGCGGACGACCTCCGGATTGCTGTGGACGGCCTTGGTTCGTACGCTGTCCACCGGATTGTTGTCCGCCGGGACCGCGGTTTGCTCCTCCCTGATTCGCTCCTTGCGGTCGTCCGCCTTGGGAAGATCCCTGATTGCGGTTGCCCGCATTTGGGCCTGCGTTTTGGCTGCGCCCGCCTGTTCCGTTATGCTGTCCTTGCGGCCGGCCGTTTGACTGTCCGCCTTGACCGGAATAATTTCTGCGGGAATCTTGCCCGCCTTGGGTTCGCTGGGAACTGTTTTGTGTGGTTTGATTCGATTTATTATTCATACTTACCTGCTTTTCCTGTTGTTTTTGGCCTTGGCCGGTTTGCCGGCTGCCTTGATTTTTCTCCGTCCGACTATCGTTTTTTACAGAAGATGTATTAGCTGTCGTTTGTAATTCCCCGCTTTCTCTTTTCGCAGCGGCATTCGATTTGATATCTCGAAAAAATTGTTCCACTTTTGAGACCGTATCATTCTCCATCACGCTCATATGATTATTGACGGGAATGTTCAATCGTTTCAAAATGGTAATAATTTCTTTGCTGCTCATATTTAATGATTTTGCATATTCGTATACACGCAGTTTGTCTTTACTGTCTTGTTTACTCAATATACTCCACCTCCGACATTATCTCCAGACTTTTGGAGATCATTTCTGCGAATCCTTGATCCGTAATTGCGAGCACAACTCTTTCGGGTTTACCGATGCTTGTGCCCAAACGTTCGCGGTCAAATCCGATCACCAGAGGGATGTTGTACGTTCCGCATTTATCGCGGAACTTTTTCTGTGTATTTGCTGAGGCGTCTCCCGCAAGGATAACAAGCTTTGCTTCTGAAGACCGTATCGCTTTCAGCACAATCTCGTCACCGGTCAGCACCTTCCCTGCACGCATGGCAAGACCCAGACGGGAAAAGAATTTATTCATTGTCCAACCTTTCTTTACCCGCTAAAAATTCATCCTCCACCGAGATAAAATCCTCGGCCAGCTGCTCATAAATTTCCGGTTTGACATGATGCTTGAGGGCGCGATCCAATGATTTGTTTTTTTGTGCCAGCTTGAAACAGGAAACTTTACCGCACAGGTAAGCCCCCCGGCCCGACTTCTTGCCGGTCAGGTCGATCAGCACCTCGTCATCAGGCGTTTTCACAATGCGGATCAGTTCTTTTTTCGGCATCATTTCCTGGCACGCCACGCATTTGCGCAAGGGCACTTTTCTTTGCTTCATTATGGCACCGACCCCCGTCTATCAGAGTTTAATCGACGGACACGGAATCCTGATGCATCTCAGCCGAAGAAGTTTTCGGTCTGCCGAATTCCTGTTCCGCCTGACTTTCGCTTTTGATGTCGATTTTCCAGCCTGTCAGCTTGGCCGCAAGCCGCGCGTTTTGGCCCTTAATGCCAATCGCCAGGGACAGCTGGTAGTCAGGCACGATCACGCGTGCCATTTTTTCTTCTTCAAACACGATCACTTCGAGAACTTTGGAAGGACTCAAGGCGTTAGCCACATATTCCTCAACCTGTTCCGAGTAGCGAACGATGTCAATTTTTTCTCCGCGCAGCTCATTGACAATGGTCTGCACACGCAAACCCTTAGGCCCCACGCAGGAACCGACAGGATCCACTTCCGGATTGCGGGAATACACCGCGATTTTGGAACGGAACCCAGCTTCGCGGGCTACGGAACGGATTTCAACCACGCCGTCGAAAATTTCCGGCACTTCAAGCTCGAACAGACGCTTCAAGAGCCCCGGATGCGTGCGGGACAGCAGGATTTGCGGACCCTTCGTCGTATTTTCAACCTTGGTGATATACGCTTTAATCCGGTCGCCATGCTTGAATTTTTCATTCGGCATCAATTCGCTGAGCGGAAGCACGGCTTCGATTTTGCCGAGATCCACATAGAAATTGCGCAGATCCTGACGCTGAACGGTACCTGTTACGATATCTTCCTCTTTATCGATAAAGGCGTTGTAGATTAGTCCTCTTTCCGCTTCGCGGATGCGCTGTGTTACGACTTGCTTCGCCGTTTGTGCGGCGATGCGGCCGAAATCGCGTGGCGTCACTTCAATCTCGGCGATATCGTCGATCTGGAAGTGCGGATTGATCTCCCTTGCCGCCGGCAAGGAAATTTCAGTGCGCGGATCCAGAACCTCTTCCACAACCAGTTTGCGCGCATATACCTTAATAACCCCCGAATTACGGTTCATATCGACGCGCACATTTTGTGCTGTATTAAAATTACGTTTGTAGCTGGAGATCAGCGCGGCCTCAATGGCCTCGAACAAAATATCCTTGCTAATCCCTTTCTCTCTTTCCAGTTCGTTCATTGCCTCAATAAAATCCATACTCATTGGAAATCGATTCCCCCTTTCATCACATGCACTAAAGGCGTAGACGGCTTTGCCGTCTTTAACAGGTGAAGCTTGCATTTCGCGACATAAATCCAGAAATTCGTACTCGGTGCCCAGTCTTATCAATTCCTGGATTTTAAGAAAAACGTCTATCGACGTAATCTCTCTGAAGACAGACCGCGTCTAGATGAAGCTTTTCTTGCGATTATAGAATTGTTCAGCGTAAGAAAACTTATATATTCTATAATCTTAAAAAATAATGGCCAGTCGAGCACTGGCAACTTTCGCATACGGTACGGTATATTGCTTCTTTCCCGCAGAGATGACAAGCTCATCATTCTCAAAAGACAGAAGCCGGCCTTCAAATTCTTTCAGGCCATCAATCGCTTCGTACACGGTAACAAACACATCTTTGCCGACGGCTTTGGCAACATCTTCGCTTTTTTTCAGCGGACGTTCGGCTCCAGGGGAAGATACCTCCAGAAAATAAGCGGTTGGAATCGGATCATTCTCATCCAGCTTCTGGCTTAGGTATTCACTGATCATGCCGCAATCGTCAATGTCGATACCGCCCTCCTTGTCGACGTACACGCGCAGGAAATAGTTGCTGCCTTCCTTCACGTATTCCACGTCAACAAGCTCAAAGTTATGCTCATCCAGAAAGGTGTGGACCATTTCTTCAACAATTCCCTTGATCTTCGGTGTGCTCAAAGATTATTACCTCCAAGACTTTCAATATCCTATATACCAAAGAGTAAAGAGTGGGTCGCCCCACTCTTTAAACAACGGTTTTATCTCCATGATTGCCAAAAAAATTATAACATAGTCTGGCAGCACTGACAAGTATCTCTCCTTGACTCCCGCCAAGCTGCAGCAAGGCGTCCACGATTTAAGCGGATTGTCAAGTCCGGATAATCATCCATTCATTGTCTTTAGAATAAAGATAACTGGTTGCTTTCCGGAAGGCCGCGGAAGCAGCCCATTTGTGTCAGCAGTTCAATAATCGACTTACTCGCTTTGGACTTCTGTTGGAAATCCTCGATCGACAGGAATTCCCCCTGTTCGCGGGCGGCCGCAATGTTGCGCGCCGCGTTTTCCCCGATCCCCTGCATCGCCGAAAACGGAGGAATCAAGGAATCTTCATCAACGATAAATCGGGTTGCCTCCGAGCGGTATAGATCCAGGTTCTTGAAGCTGAAGCCGCGTGCGGTCATTTCAAGCGCCATTTCCAGCACCGAAAGCATGCTTTTCTCTTTGGTGGTAGCTTGGAATCCCTTCTGCTCGATTTCTTCAATCTGGCGGTAAATCGCATCGTAACCCTGGCAGCAAAGTTCGATATCAAAATCCTCGGCGCGAACCGAGAAATAGGTCGCATAATAATGGATCGGATAATACAGTTTGAAAAATGCCGTCCGCACCGCTGAAATAACATATGCGGCAGCGTGTGCTTTCGGGAACATGTACTGGATCTTCAGGCATGAATCAATGTACCATTGCGGCACTTTGCATTTTTTCATCTCCTCGATCCATTCCGGCGTCAGCCCCTTGCCCTTCCGCACGCTTTCCGTAATTTTAAAGGCCAGACTGGCATCCATTCCCGCTTTGTAAATCAGAAAGAGCATAATATCATCACGACAACCGATTACCGTTTTGATGTTGCAGGTTCCGTTTTTGATCAGTTCCTGAGCGTTGCCCAGCCAAACTCCCGTTCCGTGGGACAAACCCGATATTTGCAGCAAATCGGCAAAAGAAGAAGGTTTCGATTCGATCAGCATCTGGCGGACGAACTTCGTCCCCATCTCCGGCACGCCGTATGTGGCGACCGGAGTCCTGATCTGCTCGGGCGTCACTCCGAGCGCCTCGGTCGAGTTAAACATGCTCATCACTTTCGGGTCATTCATTGGAATGGTGGTCGGATCGACCCCCGTCAAGTCCTGCAGCATCCGCATCATCGTCGGATCATCATGCCCCAGAATATCGAGTTTGAGCAAGTTCGCATCGAAAGCGTGATAATCGAAGTGGGTCGTCTTCCATTCCGCGCTGGTATCATCCGCCGGATACTGGACAGGAGTAATATCCTCAACCTCCATGTAATCCGGAACGACGACGATACCACCTGGATGCTGGCCCGTGCTGCGTTTAACGCCTGTACAGCCTGCAGCCAGGCGGCTCAGCTCGGCTCCGCGCCATTTCTTATGGTGGTCTTCTTCATACTTTTTCGCATAACCAAAGGCCGTTTTCTCGGCTACCGTACCGATCGTTCCGGCACGGAACACGCATTTCTCGCCGAATATCTCCTTAGTATAGTTATGAGCATGAGGCTGATATTCACCCGAAAAGTTAAGGTCGATATCGGGAACCTTGTCGCCCTTAAAGCCGAGGAAGGTCTCAAATGGAATATCCTGGCCTTCCCCCTTTAGATGGCCTCCGCATTTCGGACAGGTTTTGTCTGGAAGGTCAAATCCGCTCGGTACGCTGCCGTCAAGGAACCACTCGCTGTACTTGCAATCCTCGTTCTTGCATATATAATGCGCCGGGAGCGGGTTAACTTCGGAAATGCCGAGGAACGTAGCAACGACAGAGGAGCCGACGGAACCACGGGAACCGACCAGATAACCGTCTCGATTCGATTTCTTAACCAAACGTTCCGAGATCAGGTAGTTGGCCGAGAAGCCGTATTTAATAATCGGTTCAAGCTCTTTTTCCAGACGTGCAACAACCACCTCCGGCAGCTCTTCCCCATAAATCGATCTTGCCGTTTCATAGCAGGTATTGCGGATTTCTTCATCCGCGCCTTCGATAATCGGCGTAAATAGCTTGTCAGGGAACAATTCCAGCTCTTCAAAACGATCAGCCAGATCATTGGTATTCTTGACCACGACCTCCATGGCCTTCTCCTTGCCCAGGAACTCAAATTCTTCCAGCATTTCATCTGTTGTACGCAAATGGGCATCCGGTTTACGGATATCCTTCAGCGGACTGAATCCGGTAATGCCATGGATCGTAATATCACGGAACAGCTTGTCCCCCGGATTAAGGTAGTGCACATTGCCTGTTGCAATGACAGGCTTGTTCAGCTTCTCGCCTATATCGCAGATCGTTTTGATGGCCGCCTTCAGCTCTGTCGGGCTGCCTACCAATCCTTTGTCCACCAGATGCATGTACATGGTCAGCGGCTGGATTTCAAGAATATCGTAGAATTGAGCCACTTCAATGGCTTCCTCTACCGTCTTGTTCAGCACCGTTTCAAAAAACTCGCCTTTCTCACAGCCGGATATAATGAGGAGACCTTCCCGCATTTCCTCCAGCTTGGATTTCGGAAGGCAAGGTACCCGCTTAAAGTATTCGGTATGGGACATCGAAATAAGTTTAAATAAGTTCTTCTTGCCCGTCATATTCAACGCGTAAATACCGCAGTGAAATGGACGGGTGTTGGACAAGTCCGTGCCGACATAATCATTCAGACGGTCGAGCATGGTCAGTCCCTTGATTTTCTCAGCATCAGCCAAAAGGCCGTTCAAAATGCCGGCCAGCGCAATGGTATCATCAATGGCCCGGTGATGGCTTTCCAGCAGCACCTTGTATTTATCTGCCAGGGTATTCAGCCGGTGATTCTTCATGGTCGGATGAAGCAAACGGGCCAGCTCCAGCGTATCCAAGGCCGGATTGTCCAGCTGCGGCATACCGTACTCTTTCAGGGAAGCTTGAATGAAGCCAACGTCAAAACGTGCGTTATGGGCCACAAGAATGCCGTCGCCTACAAACTTAACGAATTCCTTCAGAACCGGTTCCAGATCAGGCGCATCCTTGACCATCTCATCCGTAATATTGGTCAGCTGCTGGATATGATACGGGATCTTTTCATGCGGATTGACGAAGGTGGCATACCTGCCGATTTCCTGTCCTTCATGCATTTTGACGGCGGCAAGCTCCGTAATTTTACTGTTCGTAATCGACAGACCGGTGGTCTCGATATCAAATACGATATAGGTGGCCGATTTCAGCTCGATCGGCTGCGGCTGCAGCACGACCGGTACGGAGTCATTCACCACATTGGCCTCTACGCCGTAGATCATTTTGATACCGTTCTTTTTCGCTGCTTTGGCTGCGTCGGGATAGCACTGCACACCTCCATGATCGGTAATGGCAATCGCTTTATGTCCCCATTTGGCCGCTGTTTTGATATATTGGTCGACCGGCGTTACCGCATCCATCGTACTCATAGTCGAATGCAAATGAAATTCCACGCGCTTCTCGGGGGCATTGTCTTTGCGTGCAGGCGGTGCCTGTACCTCCACCAAATCCGAAGGGATCATCACAAGCTCGGGAATCTGCATAAAGCGGTCATATTCAACGCGCCCGCGCGCTTTAACCCACTTGCCGTTCGCCAGCAAACTCATAATTTTAAGATCTTCCTTCGTCTTTGCAAACATCTTCATTTGCAAAGAGTCACTGAAGTCGGTGAGATTAAACATAAACAAGGTGCTGCCATTGCGAAGTTCCTTGCTGTCCAACCCGAAGATGGTGCCCTGAATCGTAATTTTCTTTTCTTCATCCTGAATCTCCTGGATCGGCACGGGCTGATCCTTGATATCGTAGCCGACCTGTAGGCGGACCTCTTCGCCATCTTCCTCTTCGCTGCGCGCTTCGGCTTCCAGGCTGGACATCATCTGCTGGATGACTTCGCGTTCCTCCTGAAGTTTCTTCTGCTCAAATTCTTCATAAGCGTCCCTGCTGATTTCTCCAACCTGAACTTTGACATGAAGCGAAAGCGCAAAATATTGCTGATAAAACCGGATAATGGCCTGATCGATTTTCTTTTTGCGGGCCAGCTCCAGCGAGGTGTTGTCAGACATGGTGACGAGCAGCGTGTCCCCGTCGAGTTCATGCCCGGCTCTCGCCATCCAGCCGTTCACAGAAGGGACCTCCCTGTGAACCCACTCCAAGAACAAATTCCAATATGTGTTTACAATCTCTTCGGGATCCACGGAAGAATGATATTTGAAAACAAACGATATTTTAGCGATATGCTGCAGTTTATCCCGAAGCTTCAGGCAAAAATTCCGGTATGCTTCCGCAGGCACCAAACTTTCCTTGGAGATGAAAATGACCCACTCCTGATTGGTCCGGCTGATTTCAACCCGCTCAATGCATCCGTCCAAAAAATAAGGATCGATCAGTCCGGGGGGGATTTCACCCTGCTTCATCAGAAGCTCAAACCGTTTTCTCTTCTCGTCAGACTTGTCCATTTTCTCTTCCCCCTTGCTCCCTCACTTGCTAAAAACGAAAAGCTTCTGAATCCAGCATATAATACCGGGTTTCATCACCTGGCCTATTTCTGGCAGAAGCTCCTCATTTATTTTATTCCAAGCCATCCGTTTTCGTAAGCAAATACCGAAGCGGATGGCATCATATAATGCAGAACTTAATACGCTCTGGCAAAAACGACCGTATGTTTGGCAGGTTGCCCGCAAACCAGGCAGGTATGCTTTTCTTCGGAAGGGTTAAACGGAATGTTCCGGCTCGTCGCGCCAGTTTCCTCCTTCACCTTGCTTTCGCATGCTTCCGAGCCGCACCAGCCGGCCAGGGAGAAACCGCGTTTTTCTTCCATGCTTGCCTTCATTTCTTCCAGCGTATCAACGGAATAAAAATTATTGTTCATAAACTGCTTCGCACGTTCGAACATTTCGCGCTGTACCTGATCCAGCATCGTTTGAACCTCTTCGACAAGGTTGGCCTGCTGCACCACTTTTTTCTCGCCGCTAATCCGTGATACAAGCACGCAGACGCCGTTCTCCATGTCGCGGGGTCCGATTTCGAGACGCACAGGCACTCCGCGCATTTCGTATTCGTTAAATTTCCAGCCTGGACGCAAATCGGTACGGTCGTCAACACGTACGCGAATGCCTGCTTTTTTCAGTTCAGCAAACAATTCGTCCGTACGTCCCACGACGGCATCCCATGTTTTGGGCGGTCCGATCGGAACCATGATTACCTGGGTAGGAGCCACTTTTGGCGGCAACGCCAGTCCGCGGTCATCCCCATGCACCATGATCATGGAGCCGATTAAGCGCGTGCTTGATCCCCAAGAGGTCGTATGAACATACTCCTGTTTGTTTTCGCGGCTTAAAAATTGAATGTCGAAAGCCACCGCGAAATTGGTTCCAAGATAATGGGATGTTCCGGCCTGCACGGCACGTCCATCCTTCATCATCGCTTCGATCGAGTAGGTTTCCACCGCGCCCGCAAATTTCTCGGACGGCGTTTTTTGCCCTGTAATGACCGGAATTGCCAAATATTCTTCCACGAAGTCGCGATAAACCTCGAGCATTTTCATCGTTTCTTCGCGCGCTTCTTCTTCCGTCTCGTGAGCCGTATGGCCTTCCTGCCATAAAAACTCGCTGGTACGGAGGAACGGCAGCGTCCGTTTCTCCCATCTAACGACGTTAGCCCACTGGTTGATCAAAACGGGCAGATCGCGGTAGGATTGGATCCATTTTGCATACATATGCCCAAACATCGTTTCGGAGGTTGGACGGATCGCCAGACGCTCCTCGAGTTTGTCGCCGCCCGCTTCGGTTACCCAAGGCAGCTCCGGATTAAAGCCTTCGACATGCTCTTTTTCCTTTTGGAAGAAGCTCTCCGGTATAAAGAGCGGGAAATAGGCGTTGCGGTGTCCCGTTTCTTTGAAACGGCGATCCAGCTCTCTTTGAATATGTTCCCAAATTTCATAACCGTCCGGACGGAACACGATACAGCCGCGGACCGGCGAGTAATCCATAAGATCTGCTTTTTTAATCACATCGATATACCAGCGCGAGAAATCTTCCTCCTGCGGCGTAATCTCAGTCACAAATTGTTTATCGTTTGCCATAAAGATGGATTTCCTCCCAAAAATGTTCTCTTTCGCAAACTGCGTAAGAAGTTCATCTCAATTATCCGTTGATTAATCTTAGAATATCATTATAGGTGACCGCAATCATTAATAGGAAGAGCATCGCAAAGCCCACAAAGTGGACCATCCCTTCCCGGCCCGGATCAATCGGCTTTCCTCGCACCGCCTCGACGCCAAGAAATACAAGACGGCTTCCATCCATTGCCGGAATGGGCAGCAGATTGAAAATTCCGAGATACAAACTCAGGATTGCAGCCCAATACGTAAGCTGGACGATACCTTGCTTGGCAATCTGGCCCGTCACTTCAAAAGTCCGCACCGGACCGCCGATGTCGTTCATATTGAACTTTTTGATCAACTTGCCGAAACTCTGGAAAGTGATTTTGGTCCAATCAACCATAGCGGCTCCTGCTCCGGTAAAGGTCTCGCCGATGCCTGCCTTGCGGGTTGGAAGCTGAGTGGTAATCCCCACTTTCCCACCTTCCTGCCCTTCTAATGTACGCGGCGTCATCGTCACGTTAAACACTTCATCTCCGCGGCGGATCGTCCACTTCATCGGTTTACCTTTGGACTTGGCCGTCATATCGATCATTTTCTGAGAATCGGTACCGATTCTGACACCATTGACCGTGTCGATAATGTCGCCTTTTTTCAAATGGGCTTCATCCGCCGGCATCCCTTTCGAGACTTCCCCGATGACGATGTACGTCGGATTCTCAAGCGGAATTCCAGCCATTTGTAAATGAACTCCGAACAAAATAAACGCCAATATAAAGTTCATCAGAGGTCCCGCAAAAATGGACAACGCCCGTTGGCCGACCGACTTGCTGGCAAACTGGCGATCCCGCGGAGCGATTTGCGTTTCCTGGGATTTTGCCACCAGCATCGCCTGCGGATGGACCGGGTACTGCTGGATTTCACCATCCACGTCCAGACGGATTTTCAAGCTGTCCGTCAAATCGATGAACTCCACTTCCCCGCGGATTACGTTTTTGCGGTTGTCCAATTGATCCAAATAGATCTTTTTAACTTCATCGTCCTTGACCCGAATCGCGACCGTTTGCCCCGGATGGATCTCCACGAGCTCCGGATCTTCACCGGCCATGCGGGCATAACCTCCAAACGGCAGTAAACGAAGCGTAAATTGGGTCTCGCCGCGTTTATAAGAAAAAAGCTTCGGACCAAAGCCGATCGCAAACTCCCGCACCAAAATGCCGGCGCGTTTAGCGAAATAATAATGTCCCCACTCATGCACGGTTACAATGACGAAAAACATGAGCACTGTCAAAAAAACTACCTGCACCATTTCCAATTCATCGCATCCCCCTTCTTTGTCTGAGACCGAAGCTGCATAATCCATAAATCAATGGCATCCATGGATTCTAAGGCAGATTCATTATCCATCACGGCGGACTAATGCAGTCCCCTGATTTATACGGATGAAAGCATCCAGGCTCGTCTGCGTTTTTAGTCTTTATAGATTATCATTATTCTCCGGCCCCGCACAAGAGAATCACTAATCGCTATTGAGCCATTTTTTAGATAAGGGAGAAGAGTGGGTTGCCTGCGGTTAAGAAATTCCAGCCGCATATTACAGCTTGGCCGCAATTTCCCGGGTGAGCTTGTCGCAAGCTTCAATTTCCGCAAGTTCAGGTTCCGGAATGTTGCTATGCTGATCAAGCACTCTTTCGATGATATCCTCAATTTGCAAAAATGAAATCTCTTTGCGCAGAAACCGCGCAACCGCCACCTCGTTTGCGGCGTTGAATGCAGTGGTGGCTGTACCACCCATTTTACCACAATCATAAGCCGCTCTTAAACACGGGAAGCGCCCGAAGTCCATTTCGCGAAAATGAAGTTTTCCTACCTCAGCCAACGACAGGCGTTTTGAAGGGGATTCCCAACGTTCGGGATACGTGAGCGCATATTGAATCGGCACCCGCATATCCGGATTGCCGAGCTGGGCAATAATGCTTGTATCCTTGAATTCCACGAAGGAGTGGATAATGCTTTCGGGATGCATAAGCACATTGATTTTCTCATACGGCAGGTCAAACAACCAGTGGGCTTCGATTACTTCCAACCCTTTGTTCACCATGGTGGCGGAATCGATCGTGATTTTGGCTCCCATGGACCAGTTCGGATGCTTAAGGGCGTCTTCGACGGTGACATCCTTAAGCTCTTCGCGCGTCCGGTCACGGAAGGAACCGCCTGAAGCGGTCAGCGTTATGCTCGCCAGATCCTGACGGCGTTCACCGTTCAAACATTGAAATATGGCCGAATGCTCGCTGTCGATCGGCAGGACTGAGACGCCTTTTTTACGCGCTAGCGCCGTTACGATATGTCCCGCCGTGATCAGCGTCTCCTTATTGGCCAGTCCAATCGTTTTTCCCGCTTCGATTGCCGCAAGCGTAGACGGAAGCCCCACACTGCCCATCACTGCGGTAACGACCAGATCGGCGTCCGTACCTGCGGCAATTTCAATCAGGCCCTGGTCTCCGTAATATACCTTCGTTCCCGCAGGCACTTCCGTTTGAATTCGCTCCGCCTGCTCGCGTGTTGCCACCGAGACCTTCCGGGGATTGAACTTGCGTACTTGCTCCAAAAGCAAGCCGGCATTATTCCCGGCCGCGAGGCCTTCGATTTGAAAATGTTCGGCATGCTTCGCCACCACATCTAGGGTCTGCGTTCCAATCGAACCCGTGGATCCCAGCACACTAATTTTTTTCATAATGAAACCTTCTCTCTATTTTAATAAGGCATCAGCATCATGATATGTACGAACGGAAAGACGATAATCCAACTGTCGCACCGGTCCAAAATACCGCCATGCCCCGGCAGGAGCGTGCCCGAGTCTTTGATCCCGTAAACGCGTTTGTATGCGGATTGGATTAAATCTCCCAACTGTCCGACCACGGCGCAAGCAAGCCCGATGGCAAGGGCTCGTCCTAAGCCGAGAATGCCTCCAGAAAACAGAGAAAAGACCATTGCGGTGGCCATCGATATCACGACGCCTCCAAGCGCGCCTTCAATGGTCTTATTCGGGCTGATCGCCGGCCAAAGTTTGTTTCTGCCGATCCATTTCCCTACAAAATAAGCTCCTGCGTCACTGGCCCATATCGAGCAAAGCAGCAGGAACGTCCAGAACAGGCCGTAGCCGTCGGGAGTGCTGCGGGAAGCGGCAATATATGAAAAGCCGGTTCCGACATAAACAACGCCCAAAAACAGCATGGCCGCTTGTTGGATTCCAATTTTATTTTTCGTGATGACGGTCACCAGCATAAACAAGAACATCAGCAGCCAGACGGTATGATCCCATGAAAGAGGAAAGTCGATATTCAGCAGCTCCCACGGAAACATAAACGTCAAAACTCCCAAATATCCAAGCAAGGCTGTGCCGCCAAAGGGAGATACCTTGGTCATCCGCACGAATTCATAGTATCCGATCATTGCCATCGCCAAAACGATGAGATGGAACGGAAGCCCTCCAAGCAGGCAAAATCCCAAAAAAACAACTCCAGCAATGACTCCGGTAATCAGTCGTTGTTTCAACGATTCTCTCCTCCATCAGGCTAAGTCAGTCCGCCATATCTCCGCGTCCTGCGCTGGTATTCGGCAACAGCTTCATATAAATAATGCTCATTGAAATCAGGCCAATAAACATCGGTAAACCACATTTCGCTGTACGCCATCTGCCACAGCATAAAATTGCTGATTCGCATCTCTCCGCTGGTTCGTATGATCAAATCCGGATCCGGAATTCCGCTGGAGAGCATATACTGATCCAGCATTTCCTCCGTAATGTCTTCCGGCTTCAAAGTCCCCGCTTCGATTTTCCGCCCCAATTCTCGCATGCAATCAGTAATTTCTTTCCTGCTGCCATAATTAAGCGCGAAATTAAGCACCAGCCCGTCATTGTCCGCCGTGCGGCGAACAGCTTCCTCCATGGCGTTTATCGTGTAGGAAGGCAAACCTTCGCGATCTCCCATCATCCGAACCTGTACATTATTCTCGATCAGTTCTTCCAGCTCTATAGCCAGGAATTCCTGGGGCAGACGCATGAGAAAGTCGACTTCGTCTTTTGGACGCTTCCAATTTTCAGTCGAGAAGGCGTACAATGTCAAATATTTGATTCCCAGTTTATCCGCGGCGATCGTCGTCCGTTTCACGGCCTTCATTCCGCTTCGGTGCCCGATAAAACGGGGAAGCCCTTGCCTTTTCGCCCAGCGACCGTTGCCATCCATAATAATCGCGACATGTTCAGGAACATTGTCTATAGATGGCGCAGACGGCTCCATTTTGTCTTCCCGTGTCCACCACGATCGAACTCGTTTGATCATTCTAGTTCCTCCATGCGGGTTTCTGCAAAAAAAGACACAAACCCCACCATTATAGGAGGGGCCGCAAGTCTCTTATACTTCCATGATCTCTTTTTCTTTAGCTACGAGCACTTTGTCGACTTCCGCGACGAATTTATCCGTCGTTTTCTGGATATCTTCCTGGTGACGGCGAGATTCATCTTCAGATATATCGGTTTTTTCCATTTTTTTAATGTCGTCGTTCGCGTCGCGGCGGATATTGCGAATGGCCACTTTGGCTTCCTCGCCGAACTTCTTGGTCATTTTCACCAATTCCATGCGGCGTTCTTCCGTCAGCGGCGGAATGACAAGGCGGATCGTATTCCCGTCGTTTGCAGGCGTCAGTCCAAGATCGGATTTCAGGATAGCTTTCTCAACGTCGGCCAGCGAAGATTTATCCCATGGCTGAATCATAAGCGTGCGCGAATCCGGCGTGCTGATGTTGGCCAGCTGATTTAGCGGGGTCATCGCTCCATAATATTCGACTTGAATCCGGTCCAGAAGCGCTGGAGTCGCGCGTCCGGCACGAAGGGTCGCCAAATCTCTTTTCAAAGCGGAGATCGCCTTATCCATGCGCTCCTCCGCGTGTTTTTTCACCGTTTGAGGCATTAATCTACACTCCCTTTAACGATCGTTCCGATTTTCTCGCCTTGAACGACCCGTTTAATGTTTCCTTGCTCGGTAATTGCAAATACGATCAGTGGAATGTTATTGTCCATGCAGAGGGAAGATGCTGTGGAGTCCATCACACCCAGGTTTTTATTCAATACATCAAGATAAGTCAGCTGTTCATATTTCTGTGCCGTGCTGTCTTTGAAAGGATCAGCGGAATAGACGCCATCCACTTTGTTTTTGGCCATCAGAATCACTTCGGCTTCAATCTCAGCTGCGCGCAGCGCGGCTGTCGTATCTGTCGAGAAGAACGGGTTGCCTGTGCCAGCCGCGAAAATAACGACACGGCCTTTTTCCAGATGGCGGATGGCTCTGCGGCGGATGTAAGGCTCGGCAATCTGCTGCATGGCGATGGAAGTCTGCACTCGCGTCGGAACCTCAATTTGTTCCAGTGCATCCTGCAGTGCAAGCGAGTTCATCACCGTAGCCAGCATCCCCATGTAGTCAGCCGTTGCGCGATCGATGCCGCTGGAGCTGCCTGCGATGCCGCGCCAGATATTGCCGCCGCCGCATACAATTGCGACCTGAACGCCCAGTTCCACAACTTCTTTCACTTGTTCAGCGATCGATGAAATCGTCGCCGCATCAATGCCATAACCATTTTGGCCTGCCAGAGATTCCCCACTAACTTTCAAGACAACTCGTTTAAATATAGGCTCTTTCAAAATGTTTACCCTCCACTTTAAGACAGCACCTGTCTGGTGCCCGTTTAAGAAACCGTCTTTGCTACCTGCCCTATTAGTGGTTTGAACAACCTCTATATACAGAGCATACCAGAACTGATGTCACTTCACATACTCTAAAGAAAAACTTCCGATGTCGGCTTTCTTGCCTTGCAGCGGATGTTTTTCTTACGAGATCAGGTGGTATTTCACGCAAAGCTTTTGTTTTTCTGATCTCTGAAAAAAGAGGGAACACTGGCGTGTTCCGCTCTTTATTGTACAATATTCCCTCTAAAGCATAAACCGTTGCTTATGGAGTTTAGTTTTTCACTTGCGCCATAACTTCTTCTGCGAAGTTTTCCACTTTTTTCTCCATGCCTTCGCCCAGTTCGTAACGAACGAAACGGCGGATCGAGATATTTTCACCGATCGTGCTGATTTTTTCTTTCAGCAAAGTAGCGATGGTTTTATCCGGATCTTTGATGAAGGACTGCTCGAGCAAGCAGAATTCTTCGTAGTATTTGCCAATGCGGCCTTCAACCATTTTTTCAACGATTTTTTCAGGCTTGCCTTCATTCAGAGCTTGAGCCTTCAAAATTTCTTTTTCTTTTTCAATTTCCTCTTGTGGCACCTCTTCACGCGCTACATAACGAGGGCTGGAAGCCGCGATATGCATAGCGATGTCACGTGCAAACTCTTTGAATTGATCGGTTTTGCCGACAAAGTCGGTTTCGCAGTTGATTTCAACGAGGACCCCGATGCGGCCTCCACCGTGAATATAAGATTCCACAACGCCTTCTGTTGCAACGCGTCCAGCTTTATTCGCTGCCGCAGCAAGACCTTTTTCGCGAAGAAGTTCAACCGCTTTCGTGATGTCGCCGTTTGCTTCTTCCAGCGCTTTTTTACAATCCAACATACCTGCGCCTGTTTTTTCACGAAGCTCTTTTACCGCACTAGCACTAACTGCCATAGATATTCCCTCCAAAAGTTTTGTTCATTAGTTTGTTCAATGCCCGTTTTTCTTATATAACGGACTGTTTTCTTGCGACATAAGAAACGGACGCCCCGTAAGCCTTCAGCCCTTATATCTCAAAAAAAGGGCAGTGAGAGGTTATACACCTACCAACCACCCTTTTCATTTAATTCATGTCTGGACTTGCTATGCGCCGAATTAGGCAGTCGTCTCTTCGCCTTGGTGAGCTTCCACCACAGCGTCAGCCATTTTGCCAGTCAGCAATTTAACGGCACGAATCGCATCGTCATTACCAGGAATTACGTAGTCAATTTCGTCCGGATCACAGTTTGTATCAACGATACCAACAATTGGGATACCCAATTTGCGAGCTTCGGCAACTGCGATGCGTTCTTTGCGAGGATCAATGATGAACAAGGCGCTAGGCAGGCCTTTCATGTTCTTGATTCCGCCGAGGAATTTTTCAAGACGATCTTTCTCTTTGCGGAGAAGGATGACTTCTTTTTTAGGGAGAACAGCAAATGTGCCGTCTTCTTCCCATTTTTCGAGTTCTTTCAAACGATTGATACGTTTTTGGATGGTTTCGAAGTTCGTCAAAGTTCCGCCGAGCCAACGTTGGTTGATGTAGTACATGCCGCAACGTTCAGCTTCTTCTTTGACGGAGTCTTGAGCTTGTTTTTTCGTGCCGACGAACAGGATTGTTCCGTTCTCTTCAGCAACGCTTTTAACGAAGTTAAAAGCTTCTTCGACCTTTTTAACTGTTTTTTGCAGGTCAATAATGTAAATTCCGTTTCTTTCAGTGAAGATATATTTATCCATTTTCGGGTTCCAACGACGTGTTTGGTGACCGAAGTGAACACCAGCTTCGAGAAGCTGTTTCATGGAGATAACTGCCATCTTCACACACCTCCTAAGTTTGGTTTTTTGTGTCCTCCGCTGTTTTCATTTCTCGTCAAGACTCTCCCTGAGGAAAGCACCCTTTACGAAATCCGACAGCGTGTGTTTTAACACCGTCATTTAATATACCATAAGTGAATGACCGATGCAACGCCTATTCACGGGATTTTCACGATTCGCCAGCAGCAAAATCCCCCACAAGGTGGAGCCTATGCTTCGATGCATATCCCACATACTTTGCGGGACCCCAAAAAACTTATTCATTCTATAATCTCAAAAAAACCGTCCGGCTGCAATGTAGCGTCAGCGGGGCGGTTTTGATGTGATTTTGCCGATAATGCTGTCGAAATCCTCGCCCGGCGCGAACTCATACGAACCGGAACGGATTTTGGTGCTCATCTTCTGGCCCCTTCCTTTTTGTACAAAAGCGGACGCGTCTGAAATAACCCCCGCCTTCTTCAATTGGTCGGCAACATCGGTCAAATTGCTGCCGTTCGCAATCTTCACGCTTACTGAAGGATCTGCCGGAGCGTTCGGAGTTTTGCCTTCTGACGGCCCCTCCGTTTTAGGTTTCCCCTTTTCGGCTTGCTGCTTCGGAGCTTCTGGCTGCTGCGGGGTCTGTGGCGCTTTAGCCGCATTTCCCGCTGCCGGAGCTTTGACGCCGTTTCCTTGCGGTTTCGAACTTTTGTCAATCATGCGCTGCTTCCATTCTTCCTCTGTCATCCGCTTGTCACCTGGGTCCACGACTTTCAGCTTCATAGCTTCGGCCTCTTCTTGCAGTTTTTCCTTTGTCAGCTGCCGGGCTTCCGGAACGATGGACGCTGCTTGATGTTCCGTCCCCGCATTCATTAACTGCAGCAAAAGAGCCCCGGCTAATAAACCGCTGCCGAGTCCGATCATAAAAGAGCGATTTTTAATCACAGCGATCCCTCCTGCTTGGCGAGCTGCAGTATGAGCTGTACCTCGCCCTTCTGCATTCCTACCCGTTTGGCAATCCCTTCTATTGATTTGCCTTGGGCGTGAAGTTCAAACAGTTCCGGATAACGCTCGCGGATCGAAGGCTCCAAGCCTTCCTCGGCAGAAGCTTCCGATTCGTTATGATCAGACTCATCCCCGGCACGGCTACCTTGGGTCCCCAGCGTTTCGGGAACGCTCTGCGGAGGCTGTGACGCGGCGTGTTTGCTCCCCTCTTCCAAAGCCGCCATCCTTGCTTCATATTGAGCTTGCTGTTGTTCCAGCTGAATCATCCGCTGCCTCATTTCGACAAGCTGCTCCTGCTGTGCCAGCTGCTTTGAGGATGCTTCCTGCTTCATTTGGGCGATGAGCCCAACCAGTTCTTCATTTTCCCGTTCGATATCTGCGAAATATTGCTCCAGCGTCGCTTCTACTTCTTGCACGATTTTGTCTTTGTCCGAAGAAGACTTATCTGCTTTCCGCTTAGGCAGCATAAGAGCATATACGATGGCGGCTGCGCCCAATATGGCGACTATAATCCATGGTTTCAAACCCGTTGTTCTCCTTTAAGTCAATATGTTCTGATTAATTGATCGTAATCATAAGGGCTAACTTCTGGACAGCCATAAATCAAAGAGAAACATCAAAACGGTGTCCCTTGTATGGGTGCTCCGCATCCTGATGATCTCCCTTTTCCTGCTTTGACTTTTGCGGGGAAGAACCATGCTTTGGGGAATTCCCCTTGTCCTTGCCTTCATCCCGCACGGCAGCATTCGCCGTTTCATCAACGCCCGTACTGCGCTGGCGGAGATTCTGCGTTTCCTTGAGCTGCTCTCCCGCCAGAAATTGCTGTTCTTGCGCAGTTCTGTGATGAACATCGGTTTGTATTTTCCCCGCCTCGGTCGTACGCGGAATAGCGATTTGCATCTCCACCGATTTCATGCTCACGGACATTCACCCTCCCGCAAATCAAATGTCAACCGTCTGAAAGCATTGATCCTGCTCGCTTAGATATATGGAATCATCGAAATATCGCCCTCGTGAATCAGGAAGGAAACGCGTTCCGCCGGATCTTTGATGAACCGGGTATATCTGCCGATGACGATTTTGGATCCTCCATAGATCATTCTTATGACATCCACCTGCGCTTTTACGATATCTTCAAGCGTTTTTTCGATTTCAAGAATCCGTTCTTTTGCTTCCGTCTCTTCCCGCTGGGTCGATTTCTTCGTCGCATTCAATTTGACGCGAAGAGCGACCTTATCAGGCGTTAGTTGTCCCACGGCAGCCAGCTGGTTCAATAGATACAGCGCCTTGTCCGTCTTGTCGATCGCTTCTTTCAGCTGTTTGACCCGCGTGCGAAGTTCGGTTAACTCGTTCCTCAGCTCAGGCTGTACGCCTACTTCAATGGATGTTGTCGTGGACATGCTGTTTCCAATCGTGCGGGCCGTTACCCTCTCTCCCGCCTGAATGCTGCCACCCACGATCAATCCTTTGGTACCGTTGCAAATGACATTTTTTCCGGCCCGGATATTGGAATGCATGATGCTTTGCGATACAATCACCTCTTCGCCGGCAATGACGTTACCATCCTGAATAAAAGAGCTTTTGACGATTTTCCCCGCCTTCACGCACCCCTTGTTGTAACCGATAATACCGCTTGTAATCTCGATGGAGCCTTCCGCTTCCAGTTCGGCGCCTTCAACGCCGCCGACAACGCGGATATCGCCAGCCGCTTTGATCCGAAAGCCCGTCAATACGTTCCCGCGGACCACGACCGTCCCTACAAAGTCAATGTTGCCGACGCTGTAATCTACGTCCCCATTCACTTCATAAACCGGAAAAACATTGATTTTTCCTTTTTCCGTAATGGTTATCAGACCATCGATAGCCGAATACATCGCGGTTTGTTCAGGGTCAAGCACCACATTTTTTCCTACTCTAAAATAGGCTTCTTTTCCCGGCTTAAAAGGGATCATCTCTCCGGTAACAGAAGTGCCGGGTATTCCTGGCTGCGGCGGGATCCGTTTGGCGATTAGCTGCCCTTTCTTTACGTTGTTGAGGCTTAGAAGTTCCTTATAATCCACCTTCCCGTCCGCCGTTTCCAGCGGTCTTTGCTCCCGTTCGTTCCGAAGCTTAAAAGCGTATTCAATATAACCATCCTGACCGCCCACCGGCTGTACACCCATGGCAATCGGCGTACGGCCAAACATATATTCCTGCGGATGGCTGGCAATCCGGCTGACGATATCCCTCTCGATCCCAAAAAGAATCTTATGACTGTGGAGGAACAACATTAGTTCGTCTTCTGTGCATTTGAAACCCTCATCGCGTTTCGAAAATTGGATATAGGCAACACTGTTGTCATCCGAAAACGTGACATTTAAAAATGTTTCTAACGCAAATTGAGCTGTCAACCCTTTTCCTCCCCTCTATTCCTACAACGGTTTAATCATTTTGCAGCAGCAAATCCCGGTGTTTTTCCAGCGTCCCACGCAGCCTCAGAATGGCTTTGGAATGCAGTTGAGAAATTCTCGAAGGCGAAAGAGACATCACTTCAGCAATCTCGCTGAGCGACAAATCTTCATAATACAGCAAGGACACAACGGTTCGTTCTTTTTCGGTAAGTTTCTCAAGGCCTTTGATTAAAGACTCTTTTAAATAAAACTCGTTCACTTTGTAGTCCGGATTTTTAGCCTTATCGTCCACCATGATGGAGAGCCTTGTTTCAGACTCTTCTTCCCTGATCGGATCCTCCAGTGAGCAAAGGGACATCACCGCCACCTCCTGCAGCATGTGTTGAAACTCTTTCTCGGAAACGTTCAGATAGTCGCTCATTTCGGCGTCCGTTACCGTACGCAGATGCTTCTGTTCCAGCTTTTGGTATGCTTCTTCTATTTTCTTGGCTTTTTCGCGGACGGAACGGGGTACCCAGTCGCCTTGGCGCAGGGAATCCAATATAGCCCCCCGCACCCGAAAGGAAGCATAGGTTTCAAACTGAAGTCCCCGTTTGTAATCAAACTTGTCAATCGCGTCAATCAGCCCCATAACGCCATTGCTCGCCAAATCATCCTTTGAGACATTTTTCGGCAGTCCGATCGCTAGTCGGCCGGACACATAATCGACGATATGCAAATATTTTTCGATCAATTGTTTTTTGGCTTCCAAACTCCCATGTTCTTTCCACTCTTCCCAAAGCTCGGCGTGATTCAGATGAGAAGTTTTACGATCGTTCACTACCCTCACCCTCCTTATTTTTCTGTCAGGTGACGAACCGCTTGGGCCAATTCTTCAGGATCTTTTTTCGTGACTAGTTTCGGCGGATTGAGCGGAGTAAAAGCATCTTCGCTTCCAGATGACTGCTCTGGCTTTTGCTTCAAAAGCTCATTCAGCTCGTCGCTCTCGTCAGGAGTTGTCACATCGAACCGGGTTCCGGTTTCGCCAGCTTCCTCTCCGCCCTCTAGTGCCGCTCCGGCTGCCGGGGTACTGATCGACGCCCATGCCCACCGAAGCAGAAACGCAAGCAAAAACCACGCTGCAAATGATATCAGTCCGCGTATAACGCTGGTCATAAACAAATTATTCGTCAAAGAAAACAGCAGGGTAAAAATAAACCCAATAATGCCAAACACCAGATTAAACAGCAGATTTCCTCTCATGGCTACATTTCCTTTACACCTGTTTGTACACTGCGGATATACAATATTCCCGTACTCGCATCCATTTCGATCGTACGTCCGTAGTTTCCGCCCGTGTCTTCAGCAATGAGCGGAATATGAAGTTCCGCCAGTTTCAACTTGCAGGATTCCACATTCCGCGGTCCAATCCTCATGGTGTCCCCGGTACCGGCAAATGCGAACATTTGCGATCCTCCTGCCATTTTGGCGACGATGCGCGAGGGGGAAGCACCTAGCTGCAAAAGCTTGTCCAAGAGCGCAGGCAGCGCCGTATCCGCATATTTTGCGGTATTAAGCTGGCCCTCGCGGGCGATGTCCGACGAAGGGAGCATTACATGAGCCATTCCCGCTAGATTCAGCTGAGAATCGTACATCGTCAGTCCAACGCAGGAGCCGAGCCCGACCGTCCGGATGACTCCGGAATGCTGGATAACATTCAAATCGGCCATGCCTACTTTTACAACGCTTTGCTCTTCAATCATGATCCACCGGTACTCCCAATGATCGGAAAATCTTGGCGAATGAGTCGGGATCAGGAATCAGAAAAAATTGGCCCTCCACCTCATGATTGCCCTCAAGGAATGTCGTATCGATCAAAAGGGCATCGTCTCCCATTTGTCCGAACTGCAGCAGGCCGTAACTAAGGATCGCCCCAGCCATGTCCATTGCAAGTGCAGGGACGGTCGGGGACATGGCCAATTTCGTGAAATCGGCTAATGAGGATAAATAGGATCCCGCCAAAATATTACCGATCTCGCATAAGGCTGACTGCTCCATTTCATTAAGGAAGCCGTCTGTTTCGGGATGCATGCCAACCAGCCTTTTCAACAGGCCTTTGGCAGCATCAGGGGAAAGGATGAAAAACAGATTCCCCGGCGCATCCCCCTCTACCCTCAGGAAAATGGCAATAACAATCTGCTCGGCCCCTCCTACCATCTCGGAGATTTCTTCAAATGGCAGAAGCTGCACCTTTGGCACCGCCATGTCAACGGGCTTGTTCAGGAGCCGGGACAACGCGGTAGCAGCGTTGCCGGCACCAATATTTCCAACTTCCCGCAAGACATCCATTTTGAACTCTTTAAAATGTTTAAAGACCTCCACAGGCTATTCCTCTAAGCTTTCCAATTGAATGATTTCGTTTTTGTTCAGCACCTCGGACAGATTCAACATAATCAGCAGGCGGTCATCGCCGATTTTCGCTACCCCGTCCAGGTACTTCGCTTTAATGCCTCCCACCACTTCAGGCGGCGTTTCGATTCGATCCTTCTGCAGATCAATAACGTCGTTCGCGGAGTCAACGATAAAGCCGACTTCCATGTCATTCACCGCAACGATAATGATCCGGGTCTGATCGCTATATTCGCTTTCTTCCAATCCAAAGCGCCCGCGCAGATCGATTACCGGAATAACCACTCCGCGCAAATTGATGACCCCTTTCACAAACGCATAGGTTTTGGGGACTCTCGTTATAGGAAGCATGCGTTCGATCGTCTGAACCTTGTCTACTTCTATTCCGTATTCTTCGCTGCCCAGTTTAAATACGATGACTTTGATTTCCTCACTCATGAGAAAAACCTCCTTATAATGAATACAGGCTCGGACACATTATTTGATAAATACATTCGGATCAAGTATTAGCGCAACCTGGCCGTCGCCAAGGATCGTAGCGCCCGAAATGCCTTTGATTGGCGGCAGGTATTTGCCCAGGCCTTTCAGAACGATTTCGTTCTGCCCGATAAATTCGTCAATCGCCAAAGCCGCAAGGCGTTCGCCTTTATGAATAACGATAATTTCGGTTTCGGCCTCTTCGTTTTCGTCAAAATCCTTGATATTGAAAATCCGGCTAAGCGATATTAAAGGAATCAGCATGCCCCGGAACTCTATCATTTTATTGCCGTGAACCTTGCGGATTTGTTCTTGCCGCACGATTCCGGTTTCCACGATCGATGAGAGCGGGATCGCATATTTCTCCGAACCCATTTTAACGAGCATCGCTGCAATAATCGAAAGAGTGAGCGGGAGCTGCACAGAGAAATTCGTTCCTTTGCCCGGAGTAGAGTAAATCGTCACTTGTCCTCCAAGCGATGTGATTTTCGCTTTGACCACATCCAATCCGACGCCGCGGCCGGATACGTCCGAAACTTTTTCCGCCGTACTGAATCCCGGTGCAAACAGAAGCTGATGCACTTCTTCATCGGACATGCCCGCAGCCTCTTCCTCCGTTACGACCCCTTTCTTGAGGGCGGTCTTCAGAATTTTATCGCGGTAAATGCCGCGGCCATCCTCTTCAATTTCAATGAAGACATGGTTGCCGCTGTGGAAAGCGCGAAGTTGAACGGTACCGGTCTCAGGCTTGCCTGCTGCTATCCGATCCGCAATCGGTTCAATGCCGTGGTCGACGGCGTTTCGAAGCAAATGGACAAGCGGGTCGCCGATTTCATCGATGACCGTGCGGTCAAGCTCGGTTTCGGCGCCGGTAATGACCAGATCGACCTTTTTATCCAAAGACTTGGCCAGATCACGCACCATGCGCGGGAAGCGGCTGAAGACCGTATCGACTGGCACCATCCGAAGTTTCATAACAATATCCTGCAGATCGGAGCTGACGCGGCTCATATGCTCCACCGTCTCCGTCAGTGCATGATTTTGAACCTCGCTGGCAAGCTGCTCCAGGCGTACACGGTCTATCAAAAGTTCGCTGAACAAGTTGATCAGCACGTCAAGACGTTCGATGTCCACGCGGATGGTTCGGTTAGGAGTATTCCCGCCGGTTTTGGCCGCTGTTTTGGCCGGCGCCTTTTTCTGGGTCTGCTCCTTGTCTGCAGCATGTTGAACGGCCCCTTCTGTAACCGGCGCCTCTGCCGTTGCAGCCGACTCGCGCGATGCCGCTCCAAGTTGACTCATTTGTTTTAATGTGTCTTCGTCAAGCTCTTTGACCGTCACCTTTTCGATCTCCGAAACATTCATAATTTGGCTTTCCAGTTCAGCCGGATCCTTAAGCGTTATGTAATAAAGGGAAAAGCTGTAATCAAAATTGTCCTGTTCGATGTCCTGGGCAGATGGTTCTGATTTGACAACCTCGCCTGATTTTTCAAGCAAATCAAATACCATATATGCACGCACCGCTTTAAGCTGACAGGTCTCATGGATATGCACATCCAAATAAAGCACTCGATGTCCGTCGGCAATGGATTGACTCAGGACCGAATATTGGAATTCGTCCAACTGGATGCCCGCACTGTCATTGGCATCGGTATCGGAAGCAGCCCCTGCACTTGCATCATTCCCGGACGGTTTCGCGGATAAATCCTCTCCTCTGACGATTGCCTGCAGCGCGGCCAAAAGGGCGGTGACATCGGCCTTTCCTTCGCCGCCTTCGGTGATATCCTGAACCATGGCCTCCAGGGCATCCAACCCTTTAAACAAGGTATCGAAAATAAAGTCCTGCATCGCAAGTTTTTCATTGCGGACCAGATCGAGCACATTTTCCATCTGGTGGGTAAGTGCTGCAAGATCTTCGAAGCCCATGGTCGCAGCCATCCCTTTTAAGGTGTGTGCCGAACGGAAAATCACTTGTACAATCGAGAGATCATTAGGGTTTTCTTCGAGCAGAAGCATATTTTCGTTAAGTGATTGCAGATGATCATTCGACTCATCAATAAACATGGAAAGATATTGGTTCATGTCCATTGTGAGACACCTCCTTTATAAGTTCACTTTCCGTTACTTCACAGCGCGGACCACGCCGGCTGCAATATCGTGAAGAGGTAAAACATGCCTTACGCAATTGAGTTCCACCGCCGAACGCGGCATGCCATACACAATGCAAGTTTCCTCGCTTTCGGCAAACGTGCTGCTCACGCCCGCTTCGTATAAACGCTTCATCATTCTGGCTCCGTCGCTGCCCATGCCCGTCATCAGCACGGCATGGCGCGTAAGTTTATTCAGAGGAAGCAGCGATTCGAAAAGCACGTCAACAGACGGCCGGTGTCCATTCACCGATTCATCATCGGAAAGCATCACCGTAAAACGGCCTCCTGGCTCCGAAGCAACCCTCATATGCCGTCCGCCTGGAGCAATGTATGCGCAGCCCGCTTGCAGCACCATTCCATGTTCTGCCTCAGTCACTTCCAGCTGGCTGAACGAGTCCAACCGCTGTGCGAGCGACTTCGTGAAATTCGGCGGCATATGCTGAACGATAACGACCGGAGCGGGGAAATCCGCCGGAAGCTTCTCCAGCACCACTTTCAGCGCTCTCGGCCCCCCTGTTGAACAGCCGATTGCTACTAGATGGGTAAATGTCTGCCGCTGTTCCGTAGGCTTGGAAGGCAGCACTGACGGAACGGTTTTTTCAGGGGCAGCCGCAATCTCACGCATAGCGGTATGCGGCTGGGGAGCTGATTTGGGTTTCTTCGGCTCCTTCTTTGGCTCTATGTTCCGGCGCTCTTGTTTCTGAATCGCCGCCCCCGTCTTTTTAACGTTTGGCGGCATTGGCGGCAGATCTCGCTTCAAAGGCTCACGTGCGCGCCCTCCTGTAGGCGGGGCGGCAGTCGGACTTTGGAACGCCTGCAGCGCCTCCGCTTTCTGCTGCCGCCTTTTCTCCTCTTCAGCCTTGAAAGCCGCTCTTCTTTCCCTCGCAGTCATAGCTGCTTTAAGCTGTCCCAAAAGCGTATCTCCGACCTGGTCAATATGCTGTGAATAGGTAAGGGAAGGCTTGCGGATAAAATCAAAAGCTCCGGATTCCAGAGCTATGATGGTTTCTTTCATCCCTTCCTCATTAATGGCTGATAGCATAATGACCGGCAGCGGGTTCTCCGCCATAATCAGCTTTAAAGCCTCGAGACCGTTCATTTCGGGCATTTCGACATCCATGGTGACGATATCAGGTTGCAACCCGGCTACCTTCTGAACGGCCTCGCGCCCGTTCGCCGCCGTGCCGATCACCTGAAACGCAGGATCTTTTTCAATTAGATCCGAAAAAATTTTCCGCATAAATGCTGAGTCATCAACGACTAGGACTTTATATGGCGTCATGCCATTTCCACCCCTGTTCCTTATTCCAGAAGAATCATTTTGTACGGCGAAGCCACTTTTGCATAAATCCTTTGATTCCTGTCAAGGTACCTGATTCCGTTGAAGCCGGGACAAGCATATAACTCCTTGCAATCCGCTGTACTTCCCTCGATGCGGTGCAGTTCGGAAAAGCGATGGAAAACGGGACCTGTTTCTTTACCGCCTGCACGACATGGCGGTCTTCACTGATATAGCCGAGCATGGAGATCTGTACCTTCAGGAATCGCTGCGCGGCCATCATGATTTTGTCCGCCGTTTGATCGGCCTCTCTCTCATCGCCGGCCCGGTTCACAATCAACTTGAATGCGGTATCGTTCCCCTTCGAACTCACCACCTTGATCAGAGCGTAGGCATCCGTAATGGAGGTGGGTTCGGGCGTGGTCACGACCAAACATTCATCCGACGAATAGATAAAATTGAAGTTTTCTTTGGACAAACCTGCACCGGTATCGAATATAATGTAGTCCATTTCGCCGGCGATCCTTTCGATTTCTTCCGTAAAATAATTCAGATCGCTTTGCGACAGGGAAAACAACTCGGACATCCCGGACCCTCCCGCGATAAACGACAGAAAGCCGGGACCACGCTCAATGATTTCATCGATGCGCTTCTCGCGCCGAAGCAGGTGGTACAGGTTATATTCGGCGGTGACGCCCATTAACACGTCGATATTGGCCATGCCGATATCCGCATCGAAGACCAACACCTTTTTGCCCATCGATTGTAGGGCAAGCGCAAAATTCAACGTGAAGTTCGATTTGCCTACGCCCCCCTTCCCGCTTGTTACGGTAATGAGTTTGGCAGTCCGCTGTCCGGCGTTTGACAATCGGGCTGTACGTTCTTGTTCCCGCTTCATGACCAGATTTCTTAGCATTTGAGCCTGATCTGTCATGCTCCTTCTTCTCCCAGCAGCAAATTGCTGACCATCAGTTCTTCCGGCAGGAGCAGGTCGTCAGGAACATTCTGGCCATTCGTCATATATGAAAGCTGCAGAGGATATTCGTGAATCAAATTGATGATCGACCCATAACTGCCGGTCTCGTCCAATTTGGTAAATATCACTTTGTCCAGTCCATACCTGTTGAAGTGCTCGGTAATTTTCTTCATATCCTGACCTTTTGAAGTCAGGCTAAGCACCAGATAAGTCTCGCTTTTCTCAACCGGAGAAAAGAGGCTTTGCAGTTCGGAAACGAGCAGCTCATTGCGGTAATTGCGACCGGCTGTGTCCATTAAAATAAGGTCGCAGTAACTCAGCCGCTGCATGGCGCGCTGCATGTCACCAGGCGATTGGACGACTTCGAGCGGCACATTAAGAATGGATGCATATGTCCGAAGCTGTTCAACGGCAGAAATCCGATATGTATCCGACGTGATAAAGCCCACCTTGCGGTGGTGCCTAAACAGCTGTTCCGCGGCCATTTTCGCAATCGTCGTCGTTTTCCCGACACCCGTAGGACCAGCGACATATACCACTTTGGTTTCCCCGGCGATTCCCCCGCCAAAACGTTCCGAAAGAAATGATGCAATTTGATTGCGGATGTACGCCTCCATTTCGGCGCCGCCCAACTGCCGTCCGTTTTCTTCCCAATGTTCATAAGCGCTGCCGATCCAATCCTCAATGATACAGGGTTCTATCTCCTGCTGTATAAGCCGGTCCTGAAGGCTTTGAAGCTCATCGGGCAGCGTGCGCTGCATGGCCGATTGGCGGGAAATTTTGGCCATCCACGCCTTCATTTCCTGCAGCTCGGCCAAAAGCTTGTCTTCAACCGGCGAACCGCTTTTGTTTTCGAATGCTTCACCGCTCTTGTCTATGGTTCGTTCAGGCGCAGTGACCGATCCCCCCCGGTTTTCCGCACTCAACGCCATGCCCCCAACGTTTTGGGCTTCGAGCATCAACTCTTCAAAACGACCCGCATCAATGCTGCCCTCCGCTTCCGGCATCGTTTCCGGATTGATATTCGGCTGAACCCGTTCGGCTGCCGCCGCTTGTCCGGAAGCTGCGCCGCTAGCGCTGTTAAGTCCTGAAGATGTGACTTCGAGCGTTTTCTTATACGCCTGTGGAACAGCTTTCGGCAATACGGCCGCAGCAGGTCTGGCGGCGGAAACCGGCGGCTTGTCCGGCTTCGCCTTATCCTCTTGTTCAACCGCTGCGACCACCTCGATTTTCTTTTGCCGGAACATGCCGAGGAAACCGCCGATTTTGGTTTCCTTCGTGCTGAGGATAACTGCATCGCTGCCAAGGTCATTGCGGATCTGGAGCATAGCTTCGGGCATCGTGTCGACCAAATATCGCTTTACTCTCATAAGTTCACCACTCCGACGCTTTGAATTTCAACATTCGGCTCAAGTTCGCTGTAGGACAGCACCGGGATATCCTGCATGGTCCGCTCAATCACTTGACGTAAATACATGCGTATCGTAGGCGACGTCAGCAGAATAGGTTGTTGTCCCGTTTGCAGCAGACGGTTCACCTGCTCGCTGAGCTTCTGAAACACCGTTTGGGTTGACATCGGATCCAGAGCCAAGTAACTGCCCTGTTCCGATTGCTGCACGCTGTCGGCGATCTTTTTCTCCAGCGATGGCCCTACGGTAAGCACCTTCAGCGTTTCCCCTTCCTGGGCGAACTGCTGGGTAATCTGCCTGGAAAGAGCTTGTCTCACGTATTCCGTCAGAACATCCGGATCTTTGGTGTATTGACCAGAGTCAGCCAGCGTTTCGAAAATTGTAACCAGATCGCGGATCGATATTTTCTCGCGGAGCAGCTTGGCCAACACTTTCTGTACATCCCCAATGGAGAGCACGCTTGGAATCAATTCGTCGACGAGCACAGGATAGTTTTCGCGCAAATTGTCGACCAGCGTTTTGGTTTCCTGGCGTCCGATGAGTTCATGCGCATGTTTCTTGATCAGCTCAGTCAAATGTGTAGCCACGACGGACGGTGGATCAACGACGGTATAACCTGCGAGTTCAGCTCTTTCTTTTGTCGCTTCGTCAATCCACAATGCAGGGAGTCCAAAGGCCGGTTCCAGGGTCTCAATACCCGAAATGCTTTCGTCATCATACCCGGGACTCATTGCCAAATAGTGATTAAGTAATAATTCACCGCCACCGACGTTATTTCCTTTAATTTTTATGACGTATTCATTCGGTTTTAGTTGAATATTGTCGCGAATGCGAATGACAGGAACGACAAGTCCTAATTCCAGCGCACATTGTCTGCGGATCATGATAATCCGGTCGAGCAGATCGCCACCCTGCTGCACGTCCGCTAGCGGAATCAGCCCGTAACCGAACTCGAATTCGATTGGATCAACCTGCAGCAGGTTGATGACACTTTCGGGACTTCTGACCTCCTCGATCTGCTGCTCTTCTTCCTGCTGCTCCTCTTCAATTTGCTTGCGCTCCATATTCTTTTGCATGTTGTAGGCTGCATACATAAGAACCAAAGCCAGAGGCAGCGTTGTGATGAAATGAATCGGCGTGAATAGTCCCAGCAAAGCGACCGTCCCGCCCACGATATACAAGAGCTTCGGATAAGACCCCAACTGCTCTGTCAGATCGGTAGCCAGATTGCCTTCCGACGAGGAGCGCGTCACGATGAGACCGGATGCCGTTGAGATCAGCAGCGCCGGAATTTGGCTCACAAGCCCGTCGCCGATCGTCAGAACCGAATAGGTTGACAACGCGTCCTGAAAACCCATTTTATGTATTGACATTCCGATGATAAATCCGCCGATCAAGTTGATGATCAATATAATGATGCTAGCGATGGCATCGCCCTTGACGAATTTGGTTGCACCATCCATAGCTCCGTAATAATCGGCTTCGCGCTCGACCTTGCGGCGGCGTTCACGGGCCTGCTGCTCGTTGATCAGCCCTGCGTTCAAGTCGGCGTCGATACTCATCTGCTTGCCGGGCATCGCATCGAGCGTGAAGCGTGCGGCAACTTCGGCAACCCGTTCGGAACCTTTAGTAATTACGATAAACTGTACCACGACCAAAATCAGAAAGACGATAAACCCGACGGCGATTTGTCCGCGCGCAATCCAACTGCCAAAGGTGGATACCACGGTTCCGGCAAATCCTTCAGACAAAATCAATTTTGTGGTCGAAACATTCAGCGCCAGCCGGAACAATGTCGTTATAAGCAGCAAGGAAGGAAAGATTGAAAATTGCAGTGCTTCCTTCGTATTCATGGCCACAAGTAAAATCAAGAGCGCCAACGATATGTTTATAACGAGCAATACGTCCAAAAGCCAAGTCGGGATCGGAAGAATCATCATGAGAACGATGCCGATGACACCTAGTAATACCGTAATCTCTTTTGCTTTCAATGGATTCACTGCCTCCGATCCCCATTTATTTAACTTTGCCTTTTAATTTATACACATATGCCAATACTTCAGCCACAGCCTGGAACAAATCGGCGGGAATGGAATCCCCGATCTCCGCTCTTTGAAACAGGGCTCGGGCGAGAGGTTTATTTTCCATTGTTATAACGCCGTTTTCTTTGGCAATTTCCTTAATGCGCAGAGCTACAAAGTCCTGCCCCTTGGCGACAACCTCCGGAGCCTCCATCTCGGAGCCTTCGTATTTGAGGGCAACGGCAAAGTGCGTCGGGTTGGTGATAACCACATCCGCTTTTGGCACTTCCTGCATCATCCGCTGCATCGCCATTCTGCGCTGGCGTTCCCTGATCTTTCCTTTGATCAGCGGATCGCCTTCCATTTTTTTGTATTCATCCTTGATGTCCTGCTTAGACATCCGAATGCTTTTCTCAAATTCATACCGCTGATATAAATAGTCCAAAATCGCCATGGCAAACAACGCCGCCCCGATTTTCAGCCCCAGATTTAACGACAGTTTCGCGACGAAATGAAAGGTTTTCTCGACATTCATTTCCGAAAGCTTGCCAATCTCCGGCAGGGCGCCTTTCAAGGTCTGAAAGACCAGCAGCCCAATGACTGTAATTTTAAAAAGGGACTTCAAAAATTCCACCAAAGATCTGGCCGAAAAAATGTTCTTGAAACCTTTGATCGGATTCAATTTGCTGAATTTCGGTTTCAGCGTTTCCCCCGAAAGCATGAATCCCACCTGTGCCACGTTGGCAACCAGCGCAATCACGATTGTGGTCACGAACAGCGGCGCGAGCAATATCAATATTTGAATGACGTATTGCATCGCCATGCTCATGACGTTCCCGATTGAAACGCCGGTGTTGAGACGGTTTATGAATACATCCTTAAAGAGCCCGACCAAACGTTCTTTGATAAACCCGCCAAACATCAGCAGGCTTAAAAAGGAAGCAAGCAGCACCACTGCGCCCGACAGTTCCTGGCTTTTGGCAACCTGCCCCTTTTTCCGGGTATCCTGCCGCTTTTTTGGTGTCGCTTTTTCCGTCTTTTCTCCGGCAAACAACTGCAAGTCCAGCGGATATCTGTAAGCCACTCCTGTCGTTCCCCCATCCTCACTCCCTGGCTTCATTCAACTCAAGCGTTTTGAAAAAACGCACTTCGGAAGCATAGGCTCCGGTGCTGAAAACCGACCTTTTGAACACGTACTTTAAGTCGGCCTGTGGCCCAAGATCCCCAGCAGATTTTGCATCGATTCGAACATAATGTTAAACAAGTCGCCGAATATGTAGGAAAAGCTGGGCACGACTAGCAGCAGCACAACCAAGCCAACAATCACTTTAAGCGGCATCCCGATCACAAACACGTTAAATTGCGGAGCCGTACGGGCCAAGAAGCCCAGACCGATATCTGTAAGGAATAACGCGGCAACGATCGGCGCCGACATTTGAAAAGCCAGTACGAAAGATTGGCCGAATGTTTTGATTAAAAATTCCGAAATGCTTCCATTGTATAGCTTCATGAAAAAATCATTCGATAACGGCACCCAGTCGTAACTTCGGATAATGCCGTCAAGCAAGTAATGATGCCCGTTCATGGTAAGAAAAAGCAGCACGGCAAACATATACTTGAAATTGCCCAGAACCGGTGCTGATGTGCCTGTCATCGGGTCGATGACGTTGGCGATGCCAAACCCGATCTGAATGTCGATAAAGGCGCCGGCCGTCTGAATGACCATAAACAGCAGGTAAGCCACAAACCCGAGGATTAAACCGATCAATATTTCACGGATAATCAAAAGGATATAGTTCATATCAGCCGGAAGCTCATGGTGGACGCCATAGGTCAAAAAAACAAGGACGGATAGAAAAAAGGTCATGCCAATTTTAAAAATATTCGGTACCCCTTTTGAAGACAGCACAGGTGCGACAACAAAAAAAGAGGTAATTCGACAAAAAATAAGCAGAAATACCGGCAAGCTTTCCAGCAGCATATTCATAGACCGCTACCGCCTACCCGATATATTTATAGAGATTGTCGAAAATGTTATACGTAAAATCCACCAGCGTCGTTAATATCCAAGGACCAAACAGCAGGATCGCCAGCAGTACCGCCACGATTTTAGGAATGAACGCGAGGGTCTGTTCTTGAATCTGGGTCGTTGCCTGAAAAATACTGACAATCAGACCGACGATCAGACCAAGCAGCAGCATCGGCGCGCTTACCTTAAGTACGGTATACACCGCCTGTCCCGCAAGCCCGATAATAAAATCAGAATTCATGGCCGGCCTCCTTCGCCTTTTTCATCCATCAGGTATTAAAACTCATCAGCAGCGACTTGACGACCAGATACCATCCATCAACAAGCACGAACAGCAATATTTTGAACGGCAGTGATATCATGACCGGAGGAAGCATCATCATCCCCATGGCCATAAGCGTACTCGCAACAACGATATCAATGATCAAAAATGGTATGAATATCATAAAGCCCATTTGAAACGCCGTTTTCAGCTCGCTGATCGCAAAAGCCGGAACCATGACAGTCAACGGAATGTCTTTATAGGTTTTGGGCTTTTCCGTCTTCGTATATTTCATAAATAACAGCAGATCTTTTTCCCTTGTTTGTGAAAACATAAACTTTTTCATCGGCTCCGCCGCTTTGTCGAGCGCTTGTGATTGGGTGATTTCCCCCTTCAGGTAAGGCTGCAGGGCAACATCATTGATCGATGAAAACGTTGGTGCCATCACAAACAGCGTCAGAAACAGAGCCAATCCTACCAGCACTTGATTGGGCGGCATTTGCTGCGTTCCAAGCGATGTTCTCACAAATCCCAGAACGACCACGATCCGGGTGAAGCTTGTCATCAGCACCAGCAGCGCCGGCGCGATGCTGATGACAGTTACCAGAAGTATAATGGATAATGAGCTGGTGCTCGGTTTACCTCCTGAATCGCCCACCTTGATATCAATGTTGGGAATGGGATCAGCAAAAGCCGCCGTTATTGCAAGCAAACTGATAACCGATAAAACGATGCAAGCTAGCAAAACCTTCTTTTTCATGGATCCCTCAACCGATCTGTAGTATTGTCCTCACGGAGAAGCTCCTCCATCTTTTCCTTGCGGGTAGACATTTTCCGCAGCTTCTCGTCAAAGACTTCGTGAAAAGATGACGTGTCCTCCAGCTCAATTTCCGAAGACAGCGTCCCTGATTTGCGGAACCGGGAAGCCAGCTTTTCGAACAAGGGCGGCATAGCGCCCGATTTCCCGCTTGTTTCCTGCTCAAAAGCTTCCTTGATCAGCTTGACTTCTTCCGGATCCGTGATCTTGTCCACCAGACGAATATCTTCGCCGGCGCCAACCAGATATAAACTGCTGCCGATCTCAATCACATGAAGGGATTTGTTCGGACCGAGCCCAATGGTACCCAAGGTCCGAACGGCGCGACTGGTAAACCAAACTTTGTTTTTTTTGCCCAGAAAGCGGATTAAAAGAATGATCAGTGCAACGATGACCGCCAATACGACAATGACGTATATCAGGCTGAGCGTGTAGTTTCCCGGGCTTTCGGGCATCTCCAAATTGGCGCTAAGCATGGAACCCTATATGCCAAGCGTTTTGTTAATCGCTTCGATAACACGATCTGTTTGGAACGGCTTCACGATAAAATCCTTCGCTCCGGCTTGAATGGCATCGATAACCATCGCCTGTTGGCCCATAGCGGAGCACATGATCACTTTCGCGCTTGGATCCAGCTTCTTGATCTCTTTCAAAGCGGCAATCCCGTCCATTTCGGGCATGGTGATATCCATTGTGATCAGATCCGGGCGAAGCTCTTTAAATTTCTCGATTGCTTGGGCTCCATCCTGAGCCTCACCTACGACTTCAAATCCATTTTTCGACAAAATGTCACGGATCATCATTCTCATAAATGCAGCATCATCCACGATAAGAATACGGTTAGCCATTGATTAAAAATCCTCCCTAAATTTTGCTTATTGTAATTTTTGTATTCGGTCCCATTGGCTGAGGATGTCTGTGACACGCACACCAAAGTTCTCATCAATAACGACAACCTCGCCTTTGGCGATCAGCTTGTTGTTCACAAGAATGTCCACCGGCTCGCCGGCAAGCTTGTCCAGTTCAATAATGGAACCTTGGGACATTTCCAAGATATCCTTAATCTGCTTTTGGGTCCTTCCTAATTCTACGGTGACTTTAAGAGGAATGTCCATTAATAAGTTCAAATTGTTTTGATCGACCGACCCAAGCGCTCCCGATTGCAGATTGGAAAACTGCACAGGCTGCACGTTCACGTTCCGGTTATGCTGTGCCCCGTAATGCTGCGGCATGCCGTAAGGCGGCATTGGCATATTCGGATCATAACCAGACATTGCGGCTGGAACTCCCTGTCCCGGCACGCCGTATCCCCCTGGGTATGCAGGAGGCTGCTGACCGGCTCCCGGCTGCTCTGGCATTGGCTGCGGCGTCGCCTGTGCTGCCGGACTTTTAGGAGCTTCCACGGCAGCCGCCGTCTCCTCGATGATCTGCTCTATAGGTTCAGTGCCGTTAATCAGCATGTTGACCATATCTTTGGCGAACTGGATCGGCAGCAGCTGCATGATCGTCGAATCGATTAGATCTCCGATGGTCAGCCTGAAGGAAATCTTAATCAAGGTCTGATCCGCCGGAAGGCTGCTAACTCCATCGCCGCTCGCCACATCCAAAATGTCGATTCCCGGAGGCGATATGTTCACGAACCGGTTGAAGATCGTCGACATGGACGTTGCAGACGAACCCATCATTTGGTTCATCGCTTCTTGTACGGCGCTGATATGTATATCATTCAGTTCCTGATCGCCAGGATTGCCTTCGCCGCCAAGCATCAAATCGGCAATAACCTGAGCATCACGCGTTTTGATGACAAGCGAATTAATCCCTTCGAATCCATCCACGTATGTCACATGAATTGCAACATGCGGCTTGGGAAATTCGGATTCAAATTGCTCCCGCGTAATGATGGACACTTTCGGTGTCGTAATTTCAACTTTCTTGCCCAGCAAGGTTGAAAGAGCCGTCGCGGCGCTGCCGAAGGTTATGTTCCCGATTTCCCCCAACGCATCCTGCTCCAGCGGCGTCAAATAATCATTAACCGTTACGGCGCCTCCGCCTCCGGAATGATCCGATTCGGACTGTTTAAGCAATGCGTCTATTTCTTCCTGTGACAAATACTCGTTATTCGTCAAATTCCTCAACCCCTTCACTGACAATCTCGTCAATTTGAACGGCTACCCGGTCCTTGAGCGTGCCCGGACTTCCAATGAATTTCAGGCGGTCTCCCACCTTGATCGACAAGCCGCCTTCCACCTCTTTATTGAGGCTGATGACGTCACCAACGCTCAAGCCCAAAAATTCGGAAACCGTAATATGGGAGGATCCAAGCTCGGCGATGATATTCAATTTGGCTTGGCTGATCCGGTGCTTCAGCGACTCCGCCTCTTCAGGCAGGCTGGATTTTTTCTCCGATATAAACCACTGGTGCGCCGACAGCTTCGACATGATCGGCTCGAGCACCACATGCGGAATACAAAGATTGATCATTCCTGTCGTGTCGCCGATTTTCGTGCTTAGCGATATCAACGCGATCGTTTCATTCGGGGAAACGATTTGCATAAACTGCGGATTCGTTTCCATCGCTTCCATCCGCGGAGAGATATCCAACACCGTTTTCCATGCCTCTGCAAGACTATCGAAAGCGCGGCTGAAAATGCGCTCCATGATGGTTGTCTCAATCTCTGTGAGCGTATTGATTTTCGTAGGCGCATTGCCTATCCCGCCCAGCAGGCGATCCAGCATGGCATACGCCACGTTCGGATGGACTTCAAGCACCATCCTCCCTTTTAAAGGCTCGGCTTCAAATATGTTCAAAATCGTCATTTTTGGAATGGAACGGATAAATTCGTCATACGGAAGCTGCTCCACCTGAACCACGCTGATTTGCACGAAAGTCCGGAGCTGTGCCGAAAAATAAGTCGTTAAATAACGGGCAAAATTTTCGTGAATACGCGTCAGGCTGCGGATATGATCCTTGGAAAAACGCACCGCCCGCTTAAAATCATAGGAACGGACCTTCTTCTGCGTTTCCTCCTTTTTCAGTTCCTCCGCATCCATCTCGCCGGATGAAAGCGCGGCAAGAAGCGCATCAATCTCATTTTGCGATAATACATCAACCAATCATCTCACCCCCTAAAAGGATTGTCTTGGGTTCTCTTCGGCATGTTAGGGAGAATCCTTTCTTAGATCGGCACGACCAGATAATCTGTGATTTCGATCTGATTTAATTTCCCTTGAGTCAGTGTCTTATTGATCAGATTGATCAATTTTGCGCTCAATTGGTCCTTGCCCCCTGAACCTTTCAGTTCTTCCGGCTTGGTATCGTTAAGCGTTTTGATAATAATCGGCTTGATCTTGAACTCTTTAATCTTCTCGAATTCTTCTTTGGATTTCTTATCGTTCAATTGGAACGCAAAATTCATCGATGCGACATAATCCTGATCTGCAAGATTGGTCTTGATACTCGTAATTTCAGATGTCATTTCCACAAGTTCATCCGCTGAATATCTTCTTACCTCGATCGCCTGGGCCGCGGAGTTTGGATTATTATTCGCTTTTCCAAGCAGCTGGGGTGTCAGCAGAACTACTGCAACTACGATCAGTGTGATAGCCAGAAGTATGGTTATGAGCCAAGGCAGCATTTTCTTCATGAGTTTTCCTCCATTTGTTGCACTTTTATTGTGGCATTATGTATGCCTATTTCCTGATTGTATTGCTTCACCAAGGCGATGACCTCAGCTGCTTTTTCCAAAACAATCATGCGTTTGCCCGTGACCAATGTAATATATGTGTCTGGCGTTTCTTCCACTGTTTCGATAAGCAGAGCGTTCAGCCATAATGGTGAGCCGTTTAATCGGGTAACAGAAATCATAGCAGACCTCCTATGGAAATTCGGGAGAGGCGGGTTGCCCCTCCCGCTTCAATCAATCAATTACCGCTTCAGATTCACGACCTCCTGAAGCACTTCGTCAGAGGTTGTGATGATGCGCGAGTTGGCTTGGAATCCGCGCTGGGCTACGATCATTTCCGTAAACTCCCCTGTCAGGTCGACGTTGGACATCTCGAGCTGGCCAGCGATGATTGCGCCGGTGCCAGCTTCCGCGTTGTTCGCCGTTGTCGGATCAAGTGTACCGTCCGGATTGGCATTGACGGTCATGCGGTACAGATTGCCTCCGATTTTCTCAAGGCCTTCCGGATTTACGACCTTGCCGATCCCAATCTTTATTTGCTGGTCTGTTTCTCCATCACCTTGCTTCTGTATAATGGTACCATCCTGGGCAATGGAGAATGCTACTGTTTCATCCCCTAACTTGATAGCGTCGCCATTGGAATCGCATACGAGAAAACCATCTGATGTTACAAGATTTTTCTCGGCGTCAACATGAAAATCACCTGCACGAGTTAAAAACGGTTCCTCTTGATCCCCAGTCATCTTGACCAGAAAAAAGCCGTCTCCGTCAATCCGCAGATCTGTCTGCTGGTTCGTTACCATGGCGCTGCCGCCAAGATGAATGGTATCAATCGAACCGATTGAGACGCCCAGACCGATTTGCTTGGCGTTAACCCCGCCCTGGTCGGTGTCATTCGGCGCAGTCACGCCGGCAACTGTTTGGCTCATCACGTCTTTAAACATCACGCGTCCGGATTTAAAGCCGACGGTATTCACGTTGGCGATGTTGTTGCCGATTACGTCCAGCTTCGTTTGAAAACCGCGCATACCCGAAACGCCTGAATACATGGATCTCAACATTGAATAATTCCTCCTCTATTGGTGTCAGGCCGCCTCTGTCGGTCAGCGGCCCACTGGCTTTCCTAATCGGGCCGGCCAGGTCAAGAAATGACAACCGCGCTGTCAATTTGAGTAAACACGTTATCCTTCATCGAATTCCCGTCCATCGCGGTAACGACGGTCCGGTTAGCCACATTTACAATGAGCGCCATATCCTTCATCAGGATCAGCGACTCTTTGCTTCCTTTGGCAGCTGCCTTGTCTACCGCGTTTTGAATCTGGAGGAGTTCGTCTCCTTTTAACTCGATTCCTCTTTGTTCCAGGCGTTTTGCCGCATGATTGCTGAATTTGAGCAGCTCATTCTGGAAAATTCGGTCAAACGAGTCCGTTCGGTTCTCCTGCTGCGAAATCTTATGAGCAGATGCATTCTGCGCCGCAGGATATATTTTGCCAGGATACAGCTGCCCGATGGTCAATCGTTCGTTCATGCCGATTCACCGCTTCCGGAGCCATTTGCATCCTGCGATCCTGCAGGTGAACCCGGTTGCGGTGCCGCCTGGCTCGGATTTCCCTCAGCAGGCGTTTCCGCAGGCGATTCACCATCTTTCGGCGGAACCTCATCCTTCGGAGGAACTCCATCCTTAGGTGGAACCCCATCCTTCGGCGGGATTTCGCCTTCTTTAGGCACATCCTTGATTTCGATTATTTTGGTCAGCGGTATCGCAAGCGAACCAACGGTTGCGTACTGAACGCCGTCTTTAACCAAAATCGAAGTGACGATCCCTGATTTCATTTCGCCGCTGCCCTTCTCGCCTTTCTCCGGATTGCCATTATCCAGCCAGGAAATCTCTTTCCCGATGAGTCCGGATACATTGCCCAGGGACTGGTTCATCGCCGTCAACTGGCCCGAAATGTTCATGAGCTGTTCAACCGAAGAAAACTGGGCCATCTGCGCGATAAATTCCTTGTCTTCCAGCGGCTGCATCGGGTCCTGGTTTTTCAGCTGCGTAATCAAAATTTTCAGGAACTGGTCTTTGCCCAGCGTCTGTTGTTTGGCACTCGCTTTGGCTACGTTTGAGGCCGAATAGTTAGGCCAAACATTACTGGTAGATATGTTGTTCGACGCCATCTTTTGTCACCTCCGCCTGCCTAGGCTTTTGCTGTAAACGTATTTCCGCCATCGGTCTGCTCCTGCTCGGCGAGCCACTCCTTCAGCTCTTCCCCAAGTTCGGCCACCTTTAGCGCATCATCTGTAGGCGCATCTTTTTCTTTGGAACGGCGATTGGATTGCTGCTGTCCCGAACCAGGCTGGCGTCCGTCGTGGTACATCTGCGACTGCGGCGACGGATTTTGGGTTACCACGAGCTTTTCCACCTGCACTCCCTGCGTCTGCAGCGAGGAGCGGAGCTGGCTCATTTGCTGTTCCAGGAGATCTCTTGTCGCGGCATGCTCAGTCGTAAACTGTGCTACAAGCTGTCCATTTTGCATCGTCAGTTTGATATCCACTTGACCCAAACGTTCCGGATACAGCGTAATTCTGGCTTCCGAAACCCCATGCTGCTTAACGAACTCCAGCTTGTTTACGACAAAACCGCTCATTTCCTGGGAAAACTTTTCGACAGGCACTGGAGCTTGTGTTGGCGCCATTTTGGCCGAACCGTTAATGCCTTGCCTCAAAACCAATTGTCCCGCTGTAACGGTATTTTGCGAATCGAACAGATCGTTTGCATGCTCTTGGTTGTCAGCCGCCGTTGCCTGTTCTTGGCCTGAAGACATTTCTCCTTTGAGCCATGAGTTCAGCGCCTGGTCGGAACCTCCGCTTTTAGTCAATACCGCCGGTACCGTTTGTATCTTCGCTCCGTTTGAATCCTGCGGCTGCCGCATCAAATTCAGAAGCTTGTCCAAATCCTTCGTATCGATTTGAGCTGCTGCAGATCCGGCTGCATGATTAGGGACGGAAGCGGCATTCGTTTGTGCCGAAGTTTGCTTAGGCTGTACAGGCAGCGCTTCGGTCATAATGTCCTGAAACGACTGAATCAGCTGGGCGGCCTGCATTTGAACCTGACTGTTTCCTTGCGGCTCTTTCAGCATGGAAGCCAACTGCGCCAGTCCGTCCTGTACGACAAAGCGGATTGTGGCCGGGTTTTCGGCCAGAGGACCTGTCCATGCATGTTCATCAGCGGCCAGAGTCCCGTCGTCAACCGGATTCGCCTGGTTTAGCAAAATTTGAATTTGACCAAGCCAGCCCTGAAGCGCCGCAAGCAGTTCGGGATCGGCTGCAATCGCCTCGTCCAGCTTGTCCGGCTCTGCTACCAAGCTTTGCAGTAAATCGGCAATGTTTTGTCCATCGGCATTCTCATCTTCTCCGGCCGCATTCGCCCCGGCGAGTTTCAGCAGGCCTTCGAGCAGCGTGCCTGCACCAATGAAAGCTGTTCCATTTGGCTGCGTTGCTTCTCCTGCCATCATTTGCGTTAATGACTGGTTGAATGCTCCAGCCGCTTCGCTTGCTCCGGCTGCTTGCTTGCTCCCTGCCGCGGATGTATTACCGCTTTGCATGTTTCCGCTAGCAATGTTTTGGAATATAAGACTCATTTTTTTCACCTCCTTTCATACGAAAATCGGCTATAAGTGGTTGAACGCCACTATAAATACATTATTTGTTCATGAGCTTATTCAAAATGACAGCCGCGGTTTTGGCATCCTTCTTGCTCATGGCGTCAAGGATGCCGGAGCGGGTCGAATCGGTTACGTCGTTCAGGATTTTCAGCACTTTATCGGGCGAAATTTTATAAGTCGACAGCAGCAGGGCGGCTGCGCTATCTGCCGGCATGCTTGCAAATGTTTGACTGATCTGCGACTTATCCAATCCGGATGACGTCCCGCTTTTCCCATCCGCCGCATCCTTATGAACTCTTGACTGCAAAGCCGCTACGGCCAAATCGCTTGAGGAAACGGCATCCTTCAGCTTCATGGTCACGTCCGCGGCAATTTTCGGATCCATTTTTGCCAAAATGGCCGTTCGATTGTCGTTTTTCATTGCGCTAAGCAGCTGAACCATTTCTTCCGTCGTCAAGTTTTGCATGATGGGCGCCGCTTTGCTCGGACTCATGTTCGCGTACATTTTGGCCAAGTCCTTGATCTGCTTATCATAAGGATCCGCTTCCTGCGCCCCTGCTCCTTGTCCGGCGGCTTCCGTTTGCGAGTTCTGAATGGAATCAATCTGCTCCTGCATATTTTTCAGCTTCTGATCCTGCTCGGTTTTCGCTTGCTTGGCTTGTTCCAAATCCTTATCCTTGGCAGCCAGTTGGTTCTTTAGCTCTTTAATCGTCGCTTCCGCGCTCTTAACCTGGTCTTTTGTATCATCAAGTTTCTTTTTCGCGGGATCCTTGGTGGGTTCAGGAACCCAGTTTTTGACGATCGGTATTTTTTGGGCAAAACCCAGCACATCGTTCCGGATATTTACATTAAAGAGGGTGAGAAGCACCCCGATCAGCACGATCGTAAAAATGATCGGAATCATAAAAAACAGAAACCTCTCAAATCTCCCTGCAGACTCCTGGTCTATCTCAAAATCTTTATCTGCCACAATCAATCCACCCCCGAGGCAACAGCTTGCTTTTGATCCCGTTCATTCAGGCGCGATCAAAAAAAATGATAGAACATTCGATTTGCCGAAAGTAGCCGTAATAACGGACATTTCCCGTCCAAATCTGATTCGCTATTTTTTTGATCGCGCCTATCTCGCTCTCATGGCGAACCTTACTGTTGCCATTTCATCCAGTTCATTCTGTTCCTTCAGGAGCATGCTTTGCTGAAAGGAACTTTTCGCTTTATCCCTGGCTTTCAGCCAGACTTTCTCATCCAGCATTTTATGGGAAAGCTGCGTCTTCTTCATTTGCACATTGACATCGGCTTTTTTTACATCGGAATGTTTCTTTTCGATGCATTGCTCCAGATGCTGCACATACATTTGAAATTCCTGGATTTTCGCAACCGGCGCTTTCCGTTCGGCGGCCTCCTGCAGTTGGTTCACCATTCGTTCCTTGTTTTCAAGCAGCTCGCCAAGAGATTTTTTCTCTTCTTGCAACCTGCCGATAGCGCTCGACAGCATCCATTCAGCCTGTGTTTTTTCATTGCCTTTCAAATCCACGATTTTCTGGAACGCATACTGAAATCTCATGCCTTATGGTCATCTCCTTGAAAATTCGGAAATCAAACGCTCCTGCACCTGCGTAAGCGTTACCTTCTCATCCACCCTTTGCTTGGTGAAATCCCAGATGTCCTGGATGTAATCAATGGCCTCATCGATTTGCTCATTGGAACCTTTCTGATAGGCCCCGATGTTGATTAAATCTTCCGAGTCCTTATAAACTGACATCAGTCGTTTCAAATTATCGGCTGCTTCGGTCTGTTCCTGCGGCGCGATATCTTTCATCACCCGGCTGATGCTCGCAAGAACATCAATCGCCGGAAAATGCCCTTTATTTGCGATGTTGCGGTTAAGAACGATATGACCATCCAAAATCCCCCGCACCGCATCGGCAATCGGCTCATTCATGTCATCGCCATCAACCAGCACGGTATAAAAGGCCGTGATTGAGCCGCTTGGTCCGGTTCCCGCACGCTCCAGCAGCTTCGGCAAACTGGCGAAAACGGAAGGGGTGTACCCTCTCATCGCGGGAGGTTCGCCGATCGCGAGGCCGACTTCGCGCTGCGCCATGGCGTAGCGTGTGACGGAATCCATCATCAGCATGACGTTCATTCCCCTGTCGCGGAAGTATTCCGCGATGGTCGTGGCAATGAGCGCCCCTTTGATTCTCACCAGTGCCGGCTGATCCGAGGTTGCGACGACAACCACCGATCGCTGCAGTCCTTCCGGACCAAGATCCCTTTCAATAAAATCGAGTACTTCACGGCCCCGTTCTCCGATCAGGGCAATGACATTGACATCGGCAGACGTATTCCGGGCAATCATGCCCATCAGCGTACTTTTGCCGACGCCCGAACCTGCGAATATACCAACCCGCTGCCCCTTGCCGATGGTGAGCAGACCGTCAATGGCCCTCACGCCGATGCTGATCGGCTCTATTACTCGCGGCCGATTCAGCGGGTTAGCCGGCTCATTGTAAGTAGAACTGTAAGGCATCCGCGTAGGAATCAGCGAGCCGTCCAGCGGTTGTCCAAGGCCGTCCAGCACTTTGCCCAGCAGCTCGGAACCGACCTGAACGCTAAGCGGCTTGCCGGTTCCCACGACGTCGCAACCCGGGCCGATCGAATGCAGCTCGCCAAGCGGCATCAGCAGCACCTTGTTGTCCCGGAAGCCGACGACCTCCGCCTGCAAAGGTTTTGCGCTTTTCGTCGGATAAATGTAGCAGACATCGCCTACGCTTGCGTCCGGTCCTTCGGATTCCACCATCAGCCCGATGACCTGGGTTACTTTCCCGTTGACTCGCACCGGGTCTAAATTCCGCAGATGCTCCATGTATCGGTGACTGCTAAGCATCTTCATCCTGGTTTTTCCGCTCCTCATCATCCAATGCGATCCGGATAAGCTCTTTTTTGATTTCGGTCAGCTGCGTATCGATTCTCGCATCCACGCTGCCAAACGACGAGCGTATGACGCAGCCTCGGTCAAGAACCGTCGAATCAGGCAAAATTTGCAGCTCGGCTTGGGAATCGATCGAAGCTGCAAGCTCCTCCCTTGCCGCTTGCACAAAAGCAAAATGTCTCGGCGCGACGCATAACGTAATGACTCCCTGTTCCCGTTTGCGCGACAGGTTGTTTTTGATCAAATCGATGACGTAACCTTCTTCCATCGTCAGCTGTTTATCGATGACTTTCTCGGCAATCGCGCAGCTGAGATCAACCAAAAACGGTTCGGCCTCCTGAATGATCTGATCCTTCATTAAATAAGCCTGTTTCAAAACGGTTTGGGCCTCGTCCATCATCCTGGCGATGTGCTCCTGCAAATCCGCAAGCGCCTTCTCTGTCCCTTCACGGTATCCCGAATCATACCCTTCGGCCTTGATCGCTTCGATCAGATGTTCGTCCTGCTGCCTGCGCTCCTGCCACCAGCCGTCGATTTGCTCACTTGCCTCCGCCAGCATCCGTTCCGCCTCTTCCGAAGCTTCGCGCAGCTGGCGTTCCGCGAATTCACGCGCATCATCGAGCATTTCTTTGCTTAACCGTTTGGATTCTTCATCCGCCTGGATTTCTTTTATTTCTTCCGTTACTTGCCCCTCCGGATCTGCCGTTTCCTCCGGCGAAACATAGCGCTGTCCCAAGTCCAGCTTTCTCAACACTTCGACAGGAACATATTGAGTGGATTTAATCAAATTAGACAATGATGTCATCCCCTCCACCGCGAGCTATGATAATCTCACCGGCCTCTTCCAATCTCCGGATTGTGCCTACGATGCGGGTCTGCGCCTCTTCTACATCACGCAGCCGCACCGGGCCCATGTACTCCATTTCTTCCTTGAAGGTTTCGGACATGCGTTTGGACATGTTGCGGAAAATAACGTCTCGAACCTCCTCGCTTGCCACTTTGAGGGCCAATTGAAGATCGGCATTTTCCACGTCCCGGATAATCCGCTGAATCGAACGGTTGTCCACATTGACGATATCTTCGAATACAAACATCCGTTTTTTGATTTCTTCAGCCAGCTCCGGATCCTGAATCTCCAGCGAATCGAGAATCGTACGTTCCGTACCGCGGTCGACCCCGTTCAGAATTTGAACGATGGATTCGATGCCGCCCGCATTCGTATAGTCCTGCGTTACCGTCGCAGACAGCTTCTGCTCCAATACCTTTTCGACTTGCGAAATGACTTCAGGCGACGTGCTGTCCATGACGGCGATTCTCCTTGCCACATCCGCCTGCTTCTCTTGAGGCAGGGATGACAGAATGGCGGCCGCCTGTTCAAATTGCAGATAAGAAAGCACCAGAGCAATCGTTTGGGCATTTTCGTTTTGGATAAAGTTCAAAATCTGGTTCGGGTCCGCTTTGCGCGCAAAGTCGAACGGTCTTACCTGCAGCGTTGCGGTTAGGCGATTGATGACCTCGATCGCTTTTTGCGAACCAAGCGCTTTCTCCAATATTTCCTTGGCATAATTGATACCGCCTTGCGATATATATTCCTGCGCCAAGCAAATCTGATGAAACTCGGAGAGGATCTGGTCCTTTTCCTCGCTGTCCACTTTGCGGACATTAGCTATTTCAAGAGTCAACTGCTCTATTTCTTCATCTCTCAAATGTTTGAATATTTGAGCCGAAACTTCCGGCCCCAGGGTGATGAGCAGGATCGCCGCTTTTTGCCGCCCGCTCAACCCCTGGCTGTTTGGTTTAGCCAATGAATTCACCTCTATTCGTCAGCGAGCCATGTACGCAGCAGATTGACAAATTCCTCCGGCTTCTTCTTCGCCAGAGTTTCGAGCTGTTTACGTACCTGACTTTCGTTTGTCACGCTTTCCAAATTAATGGATGGAAACTCTGTAGGAGCCGGCAGCGGAAGATCGTCTTCTTCCATTTCTTCGTTTTGTTTGCGACGGCGGAAGATCAGGAAAGCTCCTCCGGCAAGCAAAGCAAGCGCGGCGAGACCGATGCCCCACAGAACACCTTTGGAAAGATTCAAACCATTTGATTTGGTATCTTCTTGACCAAACGGTTGAGAATATACCGAAACTTTTTTAGCCAGATCTGCGTCTGTATATGTAGAACCGGAATCCGCAAGCGATGCCCTCACAATATTCACCAAAATATTATGAATGGCGTCCTGGGTCTGTTGGTCTACCGTTTTTTGACCCGCCGGCGGTTCAACAGCCACGTTTATGGTTAAATCTTTAACAGTGTAAGGGCTGGATACGATATCTTTCGTAATCCGGTTTACTTCATAATTGATCGTTTTGGACAAGTCTTCGGAGGTCACATCTCCAGAAGACGATGCTCCCGGGTAGCCAGGCACCTGAGTTTGTCCGGTTCCTGCCACACCGCTGTCGGGACTGCTTTTGCCCGAATAGTTTTTCGAAATTTCCTGCACGCTGATTTCAATGCCTTTCATATTTTCGGCATCTACCGGCGTCACGAGATTTTCTTTGCTCTGAACTTTGTCGAAATTCAGTTTGGAAACGACAAGCACATCCACTTTATTAGGTCCCATGAACTGGCTCAAAAACTGCTTGACGTTTTGCCGTACTTCATTTTCGAATTTCTTTTGCAGCGCAAAGTTCTCTTCCACGGAACTTCTTAATGTTCCCTGGCCGCCACGCGAGGATGGCAAGAGTTCCGTGTCGCCTTCCATCATCGTGATGTTTTCAATCGGCAGGTTTGGCACTGCGGTTTTGACGAGATTGAAATACCCATCGACTGTCGCCTGGTTTGGATGATATCCGGGTTTAAAGGTTAGTACCACGGAAGCATTACCTTTTTCCTGGTCATCCGCTCCGGCAAATACGCTTTCTTTCGGAAGCGTCACAAGCACTTTCGCATTCGAAATACCGTTCATTTGCTGGAGAAGTTGTTCAACCTCGCCATTCAACGCGTTGTTGTATTTCACGTTGAATTCGCTGTCGGTCGTTCCGATGGACGAAGAATTGTCGAATGCGCGAAACCCGATCGAGCCGTTCTGGATAATCCCCTGGGAACCAACGTCCACTTTAACGCGCGACGCCCGGGTACTTGGTACAGAGATCGTTTTTCCATCAGAACCCAGCTTGTACGGAATGTTGTTCGTATCCAGATAATTCATGATGCCTGCAGAGTCGCTTGCATTCAAATCCTTGAACGCGACCTCGTATTCCGTTTTGGAAAGCTGCATGGTCAGCACCACAATAGCGATAATGATTAAAACCAGAGTTGAGATAAATATTGTTTTTTGTTTTTTGCTGAACTGATTCCAATATTGGACGATCTTGTCCTTATATTGGGCGATTCTTTCATTCACAACGTCACCCACCCTACCCGAATCTTAGCAATTTACGGTTATATTTGCGTACGCATGATTTCCTGATAGGCCTCGATGACCTTATTGCGGACCTGAGCCGTAAGTTGCAAGCTCAGCAGTGCCTTTTGCGTGGAAATCATAACTTGGTCAACATCCACTTGTCCGAGCATGAATTTATTGCTCATCTCTTTGGACGCCTGTTCCTGAGCGGCAACCTGGTTGATCGCATCCGCCAGATACGAACCAAACTTGCTAAATGATTCGGCCGGTGTCGCCGTGGTGTTTTGGCTGCTCTCTTGCAGCTTCAACGGTTGTACGTTTTGAGTGGAAAACATGGTGTTTTGAATCATCAATGTCCCTCCCTATTTTGTCGTCTGCCAAAAACGCTATCGGCCGATTTCCAGCGCCTTCATAACCATTGCTTTCGAAGCATTTAACGCGGTCACGTTAGCGTTGTACGAATGTGAAGCCGAAATGAGATCAACCATTTCCTTGGTCATGTCGACATTTGGCATATATACATACCCTTCAGCATCCGCATCAGGATGACTCGGATTGTACACCGGTTTAAAAGGTGCCGAATCCTCCTGAATTGCCGTTACTTTTACCCCTCGTGCCGAACTATTCCCCTTATCCATCTGTGCTTGGAGCATATTCGCAAAATTCGACTCATTCGGCGAAAAAACGACCATCTTCCGGCGGTAAGGGACTGCCTGTCCATTTACCACGGATGCTCTCGTCGTTTCGGCATTGGCTATATTAGAAGAAATTACGTCCATCCGGAGGCGCTGCGCCGTCAGTCCGGAGGCGCTGATGCCAAAGCTGCTGTTCAAATTCACTTATTCCTATCTCCCTTCTACCGCTACGCGCATCATTTTGATTTGTTCGTTGATTTGCTGGATGTAAGAATTGTATTGAATTTGGTTCGCTGCCAGATTGGCCATTTCTCTGTCGACATCGACATTGTTAAGGTTGTTGTTCATCACCGTCGATTGATCCACAGTGACTACAGGCTCAGGAACCGAGCTGGTAGGACCTATGACAAAATGCCGGGGATCGGTTACTTTCCCCCGCAACCGGGGCATGGTTCCATTTAATTCCTGCTGCAGCAGGCTTTCAAACGACACGTCAGATCGTTTAAAGTAAGGAGTGTCTTCATTTGCAATGTTGTTGGAAATGACGTTCTGTCTGATGTTTGCCGCTTGCAGGCCAGCCTCCATAAGTCGAAAGCTTGGGCTGTTCAACAAATCCACTTTGCTCCCCCTCCTCCATATTTTGTATCATATTTTTTCCAACCTTTTCCTTTAAAATCTTGATTTTCGACAAAAGCATACAGAAATAATTAAGATTTTTAGGACTTAAGTAGAAAAATTTACTAACTTGTCGTATATCCTAAGTTTCTTAGAGATTGGGATATATTACAATAAGAAAAAAGCCCTATCTTTTGTTCAAAAGGAGGGCTTTTTTCTTAATTTGTATTAAGATATTTCTAATTCTGCTCCTGATAAGGGATTAGAGGTTCATATGAACCTCCCGCATCGGCACTTTTCGTCAAAACCGAACCGAAAAAGTCCCGGTTTTTCAGATTTGCGAAAGGAAATTTGACGAAAAATACAAGTAAAATGTCAAAAATAATACGAATTTACCGGATTTAAATTAAAAAAAACCGATCGGAGTCAGCCTTACGGGCTGCCCGACCGGGTCAGGTATAATTTATCGGTATTTATAAAATATATTGGCTCAAATCGCGATCCTGGGCGATTCCGGCCAGCTTCTCGCGCACATATTCCGGGGTGATCGTCATCTGCTCCAAAGTCAGCTCAGGAGCCTCGAAAGACAGGTCTTCCAGCAGCTTTTCCAAGATGGTGTGCAGTCTGCGCGCTCCGATGTTTTCCATGTTTTCATTTACTGTAGCGGCAATTTTCGCGATTTCGCGGATGGCATCAGGCGCAAAGTTAATCTCTATGTTTTCGGTTTTCAACAGGTCTTTATATTGCTTGGTAATCGCATTTTTCGGTTCTGTCAGGATCGAAACGAAATCATCGAGCGAAAGACTGTTCAATTCGACACGAATCGGGAAACGACCCTGCAGCTCCGGAATCAAATCCGAAGGTTTGGCAATATGAAACGCCCCGGCTGCAATAAACAGGATGAAATCGGTCTTCACAGGCCCGTATTTGGTCATGACGGTCGACCCTTCGACAATCGGCAGGATATCCCTTTGCACCCCTTCTCTGGATACATCGGGGCCCGTTCCTTTGCCCTGGCTGGCGACTTTGTCGATCTCATCGATAAAAATAATGCCGGATTGCTCAGCGCGGTAGACCGATTCAGCGATCACATCATCCATGTCGATCAATTTATTAGCTTCCTCTTGCGTCAGCACTTTGCGGGCTTCCTTGATCGAAAGCTTGCGTTTCTTGGTCCGTTTCGGCAGCAGGCTGCCGAACATTTCCTGCATGTTCATGCCCATCTGGTCATTGCCTTGGCCAGCGAGCATATCCATCATGGTTGGCGACGTATCTTCCACATCGATTTCGATCAGATCATCCTCCATGCTGCCGGAAAGAAGCTTGAATTTTACTTGGCGGCGGCGTTCCGCAACCGTTCCATCCAGCTCCTTATCATCCTCTTGCTCCTGAGCGTCGCCGTTGGCGCCGCCGAATATCATCTCAAACGGATTGCGTTGATTTTTATTTTTCCCGCCGCGCGGCACGAGAATTTTCACGATGCGTTCATTGGCAAGCTCTTCCGCACGGTCCTTTACCTTCTCCGTACGTTCGGCTTTGACCATGCGGATGGAAGTCTCAATCAGATCGCGCACCATAGATTCCACATCGCGGCCGACGTAGCCGACTTCCGTGAATTTTGTCGCCTCGATTTTGACGAACGGCGCATTTACCAGCTTAGCCAAACGTCTGGCGATCTCCGTTTTACCTACGCCGGTAGGACCGATCATCAGAATATTTTTGGGAACGATTTCGTCACGGTCTTCGTCAGGAAGAAGGTTTCGGCGGTAGCGGTTGCGAAGGGCTACAGCTACCGATTTTTTGGCTTGTTTCTGCCCGACGATATATTTATCCAATTCGGCAACAATCTGTCTTGGTGTCATGTTCTGATTTACCATATTCATCCCCCTATCCTCTACAACTCTTCCACGACGATATTTCCATTGGTGTACACGCAAATTTCGGAAGCGATTTTCAGGGCTTCGCGCGCAATATCCTTCGCTTCAAGCTCTTGCGCATGACGTTTGAGCGCCCGGGCGGCAGATAAAGCAAAGCTGCCTCCGGATCCGATGGCAATCACATCATCGTCAGGTTCGATAATCTCCCCGCCGCCGGAGATCAGAAGCATACTGCTTTTGTCCATAACGATCATCAGCGCCTCCAGCTTGCGAAGTACGCGGTCGGATCTCCAGTCCTTGGCCAACTCCACCGCGGCACGCTGCAGATTGCCGTGATGTTCCTCAAGTTTGCCCTCGAATTTCTCGAACAGCGTAATCGCATCGGCCACCGAACCGGCAAAACCGGCGACTACCTGGCCTCTGTAAAGGCGGCGCACTTTTTTGGCCGTCTGCTTCATAATCATATTTTCGCCAAACGTCACCTGGCCGTCGCCAGCAATGGCCGCATTTCCGTTGTGGCGTACGGCGCAAATCGTCGTTGCGTGAAATGACATCTCCATACCGTCAAGCCTCCTCGTTTAAACTTCCGTCTTTACCTCAGAAATGCCATATGCTTCAATAAATTCGGCAATACTCGCCAAAGAGCGGTTTGCAAGCGCCTCGTTTTTTTCTTTTTTGTTGCGAATTTTCTTTCCAAGCCCCGGCAGCAAACCGAAGTTCGCATTCATCGGCTGGAAATGCTCCGGATCCGCATGAGTGACATAATGTGCCATGCTTCCGATTGTACTCGTATCAGGCAGGATAACCAGTTCCTCTCCCTTGGCCTTTCTGGCGGCGTTGATGCCCGCTATAAGCCCGGAAGCGGCCGATTCAACATATCCTTCCACTCCTGTCATTTGACCGGCAAAAAACAGGTTTTCATTTGTTTTGAGCTGATAGGTAGGTTTGAGCAGGCGCGGCGAATTGATAAACGTATTGCGATGCATGACTCCGTAACGCACAAATTCCGCATTTTCAAGCCCAGGAATCATGGAAAATACCCGTTTCTGCTCGCCCCACTTCAAGTGGGTCTGGAAACCTACAAGATTGTACAGCGTACCGGCCGTGTTATCTTGACGGAGCTGTACTACCGCATAAGGAAGTGTCCCTGTATGGGGATTGACCAGCCCAACCGGTTTCATCGGGCCAAACAAGGCAGTCTGTTTGCCGCGTTTCATCATGACTTCGATCGGCATGCAGCCTTCAAAATAAATCTCTTTCTCGAATTCCTTGAGCTCCGCGACATCAGCCGTTACCAGCGCGTCATAAAACCTGTTGAACTCCTCTTCCGTCATCGGGCAATTGAGATAAGCGGCCTCGCCTTTATCATAACGGGAAGCCAAATATACCTTGCTCATGTCAATAGAGTCTTTTTCGACAATCGGAGCGGCAGCATCGTAAAAATAAAAATACTCTTCGCCCATCAGCTCTTTGATTTCTGCCGAAAGTGACGGCGAGGTCAAGGGACCTGTCGCGATAACGACGATCCCCTCTTCTGGTATATGCTGTATTTCCTCATTTACCACTTCAATCAGTGGATGATTATGCAAAATATCCGTAATATCGCCGGAAAAACCGTCCCGGTCCACGGCCAAAGCCCCTCCGGCCGGAACAGCGTTTTTATCCGCCGATCTCAAAATAATGGAATTCAGCATCCGCATCTCTTCTTTAAGCACGCCAACGGCGTTGGTTAAACCATTGGCTCTAAGCGAGTTGGTGCACACCAGCTCGGCAAACTTGTCCGTATGGTGGGCAGGGGTTTTTACCACGGGCCGCATTTCATATAGTTTCACCGGCACGCCGCGGCTTGCGATCTGCCAAGCAGCTTCGCTGCCTGCCAGACCTGCGCCGATGACGGTCACCTGTTTTGTTTCAGTCAACTTCATTACCTCCTATGCTGCAAACGGACATGCTGTTATATAATTTCATCATTCATCATTATCTTCATTCTCTTCGATTTCTTGGGTAAAGTCACAGGAAGTACATTGCAGCCTTGCCCCTTGTTTATTTCGCTTTTCAACCATCCATGAGCCGCATTTCGGACAAGGAACATCCGAAGGGCGGTCCCAGGATACGAAATCACATTCGGGATAGCGGTCGCATCCGTAAAAAATCCGCCCCTTCTTGCTCCGGCGTTCCACAACATGCCCTTCCTTACATTTGGGGCAGGTCACGCCGATATCCTTGACGATCGGCTTGGTATTCCGGCAATCCGGGAACCCGGAGCATGCCAGAAATTTGCCGAACCGTCCCAACTTGTAAACCATCGGTTTGCCGCATTTATCGCAAATCTCGTCGGAAACCTCGTCTTCGATCTCGATCTCTTTCATTTCCTCTTCAGCGACTTCCAAACGCTTTTCAAAGGATTGATAGAATTCTTTAAGAACCTTCACCCAATCTTCCGAACCCTCTTCCACATGGTCAAGGTCCTCTTCCATATGAGCGGTGAATTCGGCATCCAGAATCTCCGGGAAAAACTGCTCCATCTGTTCGATAACAAGTTCGCCCAGCTCAGTAGGTACGAATTTCTTGTCTTCGATCGCAACATAACCCCGTTTTTGGATCGTTTCCAGCGTCGGAGCATAGGTACTCGGGCGGCCGATGCCCAGTTCCTCCATCGTCCGCACCAGACGCGCTTCGGTATAGCGCGGAGGCGGCTGCGTAAAATGCTGCTTCGGATCGATTGCTTCCTTTTTCACTTTATCGCCCGGCGCAAGTTCTGGCAGAAACTTCTCTTCTTCCGTCGTGCCGTCGTCATTCCCTTCAACGTAAACTTTCATGAAGCCGGGAAAACGCACCTTGGAGCCCGAGGCGCGGAATACGGCGGTGCCGGCGGCAATATCAACCGACATCGTGTCGAGCAGCGCAGAAGCCATTTGGCTGGCTACAAAACGCTCCCAAATCAATTTATACAATCTGAACTGGTCGCGGCTCATAAACGATTTAACGGATTCCGGATCGCGAAGTGCCGACGTCGGCCGGATAGCTTCATGCGCATCCTGGGCATTAGCCGCTTTTTTCGAGTATTCACGTGGGGTTTCAGGTATAAAATCGCTGCCGTATTTGCCCTGGATATACTCTTTGGCTTCTTCCTGAGCGGAAGCGGCAATCCTGGTGGAGTCAGTACGCATGTAAGTGATCAGACCAACCGTACCTTCTTTACCCAGCTCAACGCCTTCATACAGCTGCTGGGCGACGGACATGGTTTTGGCTGCGCGGAAATTCAGCTTGCGGGCCGCTTCCTGCTGCAGGGAGCTCGTCGTAAACGGCGGCGACGGATGCCGCTGGCGTTCCTTCTCCTTGACCTCCGCCACCTTGAAGGTAGCTCCTTTAATCGCCTTCAGGACTTCGTTGACATCCTCTTCCTTCGAAAGCTCCTTCTTCTGCCCGTCAAGCTGATGGAACTTCGCTTCGAACACGGAGCTGCCCTTAACAAGCTTGGCAGTGATGGACCAGTATTCTTCAGGAACAAAAGCGTCAATTTCATTTTCGCGGTCAAGAATGATCTTGACGGCAACCGATTGAACGCGTCCGGCGGACAGACCTTTTTTTACTTTCTTCCATAATAATGGGCTGATCTTGTAGCCTACCAAACGGTCGAGGATCCGTCTCGCCTGTTGGGCGTTCACCAGATCCATGTTTATTTTTCGCGGTGTTTTGAACGCATCCTTCACGGCCTGTTTCGTTATTTCGTTGAATACGACCCTGCAGCTTTCCTTGCCGTCCAGTTCAAGCGCATGTGCCAAATGCCAGGCAATCGCCTCTCCTTCGCGATCGGGGTCGGCTGCGAGATAAACCTTTTTAACCTTTTTGCTCGCATCTTTCAATTCTTTTAAAACAGAACCTTTTCCGCGGATCGTAATGTATTTCGGATTGAACTCATTTTCTATTTCAACCCCGATTTGGCTTTTTGGCAAATCGCGAACATGGCCCATGGAAGCCTTTACGATAAATTTGCTGCCTAAATACTTGCCGATCGTTTTCGCCTTGGCGGGCGATTCCACGATCACCAGTGAATCAGCCATCGGTTCATCCTCCTCTCCATCAGTCACAAATCTTTCATTCATTAATCAATTTATATCCTATATATAGCACCAGGTAATTGGGTAATCTGCTTTTTTATGATTAAAGATATCAGAACTGAATGCAAATGTCCAAAGTCCCACTGGCTTCTCTCCAGCAGCTCGTCAAGCGTGAACGGTCCCTGCTCCAGTATATGGTATAGTCGCAGCTCATCTGTTGTCAAATGACCTTCTCCGCTCGTTGAGGTTTCTTTTACCTGACGTTCCCTATTGTATGTATTCTCAGCCCCGTTTGGCAACCATGAATCATATTCCTCCAAAATATCCGCGGCGCTGCACGCCATTTTCGCCCCCTGACGGATTAAATTAAGCGCCCCCCGGCTTTTGGGCGAAGTCACCGGACCCGGCACCGCAAATACATCCCTTCCCGCATCCAGCGCCGCATCGGCGGTAATCAGCGATCCGCTGCGTTCATCGGCTTCTACCACCACCGTTCCTAGAGTCAAACCCGCAATGATGCGGTTGCGCTGCGGAAACAAACCCGGATGCGGTTTCGTACCCGGAGGATACTCCGTAACAATCAAACCGTTTTCCGCCATTCTCGCAAACAAAGCCCTGTTCTCGGGAGGATATACGACATCCATGCCCGTAGCCATCACTGCAATCGTCCCACCTCCGCATAATAACGCAGCTTCGTGGCAAATGCTGTCGATTCCTCTGGCTAATCCGCTTACGACTATCATTCCCCCGGCACAAAGCCCTTGTGCCAGTTCTCCCCCCATCTTGCGCCCGTAGGAGGTTGGGACTCTGGTCCCGACCATGGCTACTGCAGGCTCATGAAGCAATTCTGTTCTCCCTCTTGTATACAAAACCGGGGGAGGGTCGGGGCTCTCTTTAAGCAGCACGGGATATCCGCTGTCCAATATCGTAATCATGCCAATTTGCGTATCCCGCTTCCTCTCTTCTTGTTTTTGCCGAATTTCAGGCTTGTTAATCTCTTTTGCCAGCCGTTCCGACAATTCGACAGAAAAACCTTTATTCTCCCAATCTTTGCGTTCGAACTCAAGAAGCTCCTCTGTCAGCAGCCCTTCTCTCATGAGGCGGGCGATATTTCTTCTGCCAATCCCCTTGACTTCATGCAAAGCGATAAGCAGCCACCGAATATCCATTAAACTCACTCCTTAAACCATTTTGAAAACACCAAAAAAAGCAACCTTTTATTCCCTCAAAGAGGAAATAAAAGGTTGCTTACCTTTGAAGCTATAATAACCCGAAACCGGATTAATGTGTCAAGCATTTATCCAGGATGCCGCGTTCTTCCAGAACGCTGACAAGCGTGGAGCCCATTTCGGAAGGCGTTGGAGCGACTTTGATGCCGCACTCTTCCATTTTGGAGATTTTCTCTTTGGCTGTACCTTTGCCGCCGGAAATAATGGCACCTGCGTGGCCCATACGTTTTCCCGGAGGAGCGGTTACGCCGCCGATAAAGCCCACAACCGGTTTGGTCATGTTGTCACGGATCCATTCAGCCGCTTCTTCTTCGGCCGTGCCGCCGATTTCGCCGATCATAATAACTGCATAAGTATTCGGATCTTCGTTAAAGCGTTTGAGTACATCGATAAATTCCGTGCCTTTTACAGGGTCGCCGCCGATGCCGACTGCCGTGGATTGACCGATGCCGCGTGTCGTCAGCTGATGAACGGCTTCATAAGTAAGCGTTCCGCTGCGCGATACGACGCCGACATGTCCCGGAGTATGAATATATCCAGGCATGATGCCGATTTTGCATTCGCCCGGCGTGATGACGCCCGGACAGTTTGGTCCGATCAATACGGTTTTTTTGCCTTCCATATAACGAGCAACTTTCACCATATCAAGCACAGGGATACCTTCGGTAATACAAATGACAAGCTCCATTTCGGCTTCCACAGCCTCCATGATCGAATCGGCCGCAAATGCAGGCGGTACGTAAATGACGCTTGCTGTAGCGCCAGTAGCTTTTTTCGCTTCAACCACCGTGTTGAACACGGGCAAACTTGCGGTGCTGCCGTTTTCAAGCTCGATATCGACGGTTGTGCCGCCTTTGCCTGGGGAAGTTCCCCCTACCATTTGGGTTCCGTAATCAAGTGCGCCTTTTGCATGGAAAAGGGCGGTTTTCCCGGTGATGCCCTGGGTAATCACTTTTGTATTTTTATCCACCAAAATACTCACGATTCATTCACATCCCCTGTTCTTTTTAAAGTGCATGTTCAAAAAGGTCGGTTTTCAGCACCGAGAAGATTGAAAGAAGATAGGGACTTCAGGAGCGGAGCGTACGTTTGGGTACGTGAGCACCGGAAGGCCCGGCTGAATTCAAGATTCGATGCCGCATCCGCTTCCTGATTCACTCGTGTTAGATATAGAATTTATTCGTTATCAGCGAATGCTGATGAAATTCTATATCGCAAGAAAAACTTCCGCTAAACGCGGTCTGTCTTCTTCGAGAGTACGTCAATAGACGTTTTTCTTATCAAAAGCGGACTTTTTGAACAACCTCTTAAAGGTTCCTATTTTACGAGCGAGACGATTTTTTGCGCACCATCAGCCATGGAATCGGCAGGAACGATGTTCAAGCCGGAATCGGACAGAATTTTCTTGCCCAGATCCACATTGGTTCCTTCCAGGCGCACAACCAGCGGCCGCGTCAGTCCAAGCTGCTTCGCAGCTTCGACAACACCTTCGGCAATGACGTCGCAACGCATGATTCCGCCAAAGATATTGACGAAAATGCCTTTTACCTGCTCGTCGGAAAGGATGATCTTGAATGCTTCCGTGACTTTCTCGGTCGTTGCGCCGCCCCCAACATCCAGGAAGTTGGCAGGGTCGCCGCCGTAATATTTGATAATGTCCATCGTTGCCATGGCCAGGCCTGCGCCATTTACCATGCAGCCGATATTTCCGTCGAGAGCGATGTAGCTCAAGTCATATTTGGATGCTTCGATTTCTTTTTCATTTTCTTCGTCCAGGTCACGGAGTTCCTGAATATCCTTGTGGCGGAACAACGCGTTGGAGTCGAAGTTCAACTTGGCATCCAGCGCCATCACGTTGCCGTCACCTGTTACGACCAGAGGATTAATCTCGGCGATCGAACAATCTTTGTCCACGAATGCTGTATAAAGGGCCATCATAAATTGAACAGCCTTATTTACCAGTTCTTTAGGAATGTTGATGGCATAAGCAAGACGACGAGCCTGGAAAACCTGCAGTCCTACGGCCGGATCAACCACTTCTTTGAAAATCTTCTCAGGAGTTGCCGTAGCCACTTCCTCGATTTCGGTACCGCCTTCTTCCGAGCCCATCATGACGACACGGCCGGTTGCGCGGTCAACAACGACTCCCACATAATATTCTTTGCGGATATCGCAGCCTTCTTCGATCAGGAGGCGTTTCACTTCCTTGCCTTCCGGACCGGTTTGATGCGTAACAAGCACTTTACCGAGAATTTCTTCGGCATATGCGCGGACTTCATCAAGATTTTTGGCTACCTTGACGCCGCCGGCTTTGCCGCGTCCACCCGCATGGATTTGCGCCTTAACAACCGTAACCTGACTGCCCAGCGATTTTGCCGCTTCGACAGCTTCTTCCACAGTATAAGCAACCTTTCCGTTCGGAACGGCAACTCCGTACTGCTTCAATACTTGTTTTCCTTGATATTCATGGATATTCATTTACGGAATCCTCCTATCAACATGACTGCTACAAGGCGGGCTATCATCTTTTGGAAAATAATATAAACCCAAGCTATTGTATCATGTTTTTAAAACGCTTACCTTAATAAACTGAGTGCTCATCGACAGCTTTTTGATATCGATATAATCCGTTTAAGAGAATGTTTGGAAATTTTTTACATCTAATTTGGGATCAGCCGGATTTCCCGTCCCTTTGCATATTCACTTCATGTACCCGATCCAACAGCTTCTTGAACTCTGCTAATAGCCGGTTAAATTCGCCACCACTCATGCAAATTTCATTTGCCATCGCTTCCGGAACGATCGTGGCCCGATCTCTTAGTTTCACGCCTTCTTCAGTCAGGGTAATAATGACCTTCCGTTCATCTTCGGTGGAGCGTTCCCGGTTGATGAGGCCTGCGGCCTGCAGCCTTTTAAGCAGCGGAGTTAGCGTCCCCGAATCCAAAAAAAGCGCCTCGCCAAGCTCCTTTACGGTACATTGTCCCTGCTCCCACAGCACCATCAAAACCAGATATTGCGAATACGTCACACCCAATTTATCCAGATACGGCTGGTAAAATTTTGTGATTTCGCGCGAGCAAGCATAAACGGCAAAACATAATTGATTCTCCAGTTGAAGCTGGGGAATGATCTCTTTGGAATTCATGCTGCTTCCATCACCTGCCTTCAATTGCTAATATTATCACATGCAGCGAAAAATATTAACATATTCAATCTTTATGTTTACAATTAAATTGTTTGTTATTTATTTTGTGCGCAATTTTTCTATGTTTTATGAACCTGAAAGTTCTATGGGCGATAGCAAAGACCGAGGAGCCTTGGGGTGCATAACTGAGTGACTGCATGTTGCTATCAGAGCGTAGTATGGCGTTGCATGACAGGGGACAGCCGTTTGCTGGCACCAGTGCGCGGGGCGTGGCACTGCATGATGGAGGTCAATCGCTTGCACAGCTTCGTTTGTAAATCTAACGAAATGCGGGCTGTTATGGCGCACGGGCTTTTAAAGGGGCGCGGTGTCACTGCGGTTTGTGAGTTTTATCGAGGGGCGGAGTCGCTTTGGCGTGCGAGTTTTATCGAGGGCCAGCGTCGCTGTGGCGTGCGAGTTTTTAACGAAACTGGATATCGCTATTTGCAACAAAAAAGACATTTGAAAATTCTTACGAAACTAGGTATCGCTATTGAGGCAAATAAGTGCCCTTATGACTGTTTTTATCCCCAATAACGATATGTAGTTTCGTCCCTCGTATTTAAGGTGTTGTCTCACGAATACTCACTTATTCGCAGGATTTCGCCGCCTTATAAAAACAGAACGAGAGCCGGAATGAGGAGTAGACACCGCTTTTTTCAACAAACGAGCGTGCAGGAACAGAAGCTACGCTTATGCGCACTTCGTGGGTGTTGGTATACCGCACGCTCCACTTGGCCCTTGGAGGTTCACCCTCCCATGTCTCAACGGATCATTGTCCTTCCATTCCTTCGTCATACCTGTCCAAGGCGTGGAGACCGATGGCGTTTAGATGACGGGTCTATGCCCTTGCGAAACTACCACTCGGTTCTCTGTGCATATTAGAAATCCTGCGAATGAGTCAATATTCGTAAGACGACGGGGCAACTGCCACGGGATCGATGGATCAGGGTTAGGCGACCTGCTCCACACCGATCTCGGAGCGATACGTCTCTCCACGCTGGATCATCCCGATGACGATCCGGGCCAGCTTGCCGATTAATTTGAATAACGATGCCATCTTCTTCATGCCCTTGTTCAAGTTGTGTTCATGCCACCGTTTGAAGTCCGGGTTTTCACGCACCAAGGTGAGTATAGCCAAAAAGAAATATTTGCGCAGCGCACTGTCTCCGCGTTTGGAGAGCTTGATCTGGCCTTTGTACTTGCCGGAAGTTCGCTCAGCCAGATTGAGCCCGGCGCGGCGCAAGAGCTGCCGCCCATGGGCATAGCGACCAAGATCGCCGGTGAATCTCAGCAAGGCTGCGATCGTGGTCGGGCCCATCCCGGGGATGCTCTGCAACTGTTTGGCCATGGGGATCTTCCCCAGCAGCGCTTCGACTTCTTCCTTCATCTCTTGCAGGTGGCTTGTAATCTGGTCGTACGCCGTCAGCAGGCGCTGCAGATCTCGCCTTGCCTGCTCCAATCCCTCGGTACGGCCAATGCTGCGTTTGGCCGCCTGGATGAGTTGGACCGCCTTCGCTTTCCCGGTAACTCCACCCGGGCGTCTCATGCCTTGTTCGTGCCAGCGCTGGATGACTTCATCGGCGTTCAGGTCCTGCACCTCGCACGGTAAAGGAAAAGCCCGCAGGGAAGCCAGCGAGCGCTCGGCCTTCCAGTCTTTAAAAACAAGCTGGAACTCCGGAAAGTACATGTCGATCCAGCGGACGATGCGATTACCCAAACTGATAGCATATTTCACCCAGAATTCCCGATCGCTCATCAGCGTCTTGAGTTGCTCCAATTGGCCTGCTTGCGGGGTAAACTCGGTATAGAAGCCGCGGCTGACCGCATCAGCAATGGTTAGGGCATCCTTGGCATCGTTTTTGGACGGGCTATTGTCACGGTTCTCCTTGTTGCGATGCGTCACGACTGGGTTCACCAGGACGACCTCGATTCCTTGTTTCCGCAGCCAATGGGCTAGATTAAACCAGTAATGTCCGGTCGGCTCGAGGCCGACGATAACCGATGTCAATCCCTGTTTCTTCTGTACTTCTTGGGTAAAGCGCATCAGCCTCTCAAAGCCTTCGAGCGTATTGGCAAAGGTCAGGTGCCGCCGCGTGAGTACGATACCGCGGAAGTTGGTCACTTGAGCGACGTGCTTCTCTTTAGCGATGTCGATCCCCACGATAGCGTGCTGGGTGGTAATTCGTTCAATCCGTTGATTTGTAACTTCAATTCGAGTAAACTTCATAGTAGGCGCCTCCTGATAGGTTTTTAGGGCATTTGACCCGTGACACCCCTATCATACGAGGCGCTCCTGTTTTTTTCAAAGACCATTTTCTTAGCCTACACAGGAATGTTTAAAATTGACTTGCCCTTATTTTTGAGGTAATAGCGCTCCGTAGTTTCGTTAGAGTTACAAAGAGTAGGATGATCGTCGCTTTAACTTTTCAGCTGACCCGTCTATGGCGCTTCATGTTTATTCGCTGGACTGTCCAAGCTTTTAAAAGAGACTGCCCTATAGAAGAGACTGCCCATATAGAAGATACTGATACTGAGAAAGTCTAGTTTATGAAAAGTAAATAATATATCCCAAGGGAAACAGCCATTAGAATGGTCTCCAAGGCTCGTTTCTCATTGAGTGGGACATATCTGCCCCTCTTAAATCCCTGGGAATTTTCAAACCAGCACTCTCTCGTTGCTCTCCCCTTGTAGCAGCATTTTTTACTTATTGGCCGCAACTTTCACATTGGATTTACTTTTTCACATTGAATTTTCTTTTTCGCATTTAGTTTACTTTTTTCATTGGATTTACTTTTTTCATTGTATTTACTTTATTTCATTGGATTTGCTTTTTCAAAATGGATTTTTGCTTTTTTTGTATTCAAAAAGCCTAAACTTGACATTTCGCGGCTTCAATCTTACAATTTGGTCAACATCATTATCCGAAAATAAGGAAGCACCTTTTTTCGCCCGGAAATACGGCGTTGTGAGATCCACGGCGTCCGAAAATCCCGCGAGGAAGGTGCTTTTATCGTATGTATGGAAAAATGTACAGTGCATGTTTATACGGAATTGACGGGGTGCTGATACAAGTCGAAGTCGATATTTCAAATGGTCTGCCTCAGACATCTATTATCGGCCTGCCGGATTCGGCGATTCGTGAGGCTGTCGAGCGTGTGCGGGCAGGAATCAAAAATTGCGGTTTTACTTTTCCTTTGCAGCGGACGACGATCAATTTGGCGCCAGCCGATTTGAGAAAAGAAGGTTCCGCCTTTGATCTGGCCATCGCACTCGGCATCTTATGTACCAGCGGGCAGCTGGCCCTTCCGCAGCGGGAGCGGCTGCTTCTGATCGGCGAGCTGGCGCTTGATGGCAGTCTGCGCCCGGTTACCGGCGTACTGCCGATGGTCGACCGCGCGAAACGCGAGGGTTTCTCCTCCGTAATGCTCCCGAAGGCGAACGCGGCGGAAGCTGCTTTAATTGAGAATGTGAATATTTATGCACTAGAACACTTGAATGAGCTGTTTGCTCTCGGGGAAAAGGAAGCTGGACTTGCTCCCAAGGATAAGAGCTGTCCGCTCTCCATTTCCTCTTTGGCCAAACTCCGGTTCAAGGAAGCCCTTTGCCAAGTTTCTGCAACACACACCACAGAGGATTATGCCGACGTGCTTGGCCAGCATCATGTGAAACGCGCCCTGACCATTGCCGCCGCCGGCATGCACAATATTATGCTGATGGGGCCGCCGGGCACCGGCAAAACGATGCTGATCAAACGTCTGCCCACCATCCTCCCGCCCATGACGGAAACAGAAGCGCTGGAAACGACCAAAATCTTCAGCGCTGCCGGAAAATTCAAAGAGCCTTCAGCGGGACTCCTTCGGACCCGGCCTTTCCGCTCCCCGCATCATACCATTTCGACCGGCGGCCTGATCGGGGGCGGCACGATCCCGAAGCCGGGGGAAGTAAGCCTTGCCCACCGCGGTATCCTGTTTCTTGACGAGCTGCCTGAATTCAACCGGCAGGTGCTTGAAGTGTTGCGGCAGCCGTTGGAGGATAAATGCGTAACGATCAGCAGGGCAAGAGCCGTGCATACATTCCCGGCGAAGTTCATGCTCGCGGCTTCGATGAATCCTTGTCCGTGCAGATAACACCTCAGGCATGTATATAGTCAAGAAGAAAGCTGTTAACATTGCCGATATTCAGTCAAATTCACAATCATTTGGAGGGCGAATTAGGACAACCCGGATATCTGCTAACCTTACAATCAGAGAGTTAGCATTCTTGGCTGGTCTTTCTCCCGAAGCTATCTCCATGATCGAAAATGGGGCTAACTGCCCCTCTCTTCCAACTTTAAGAAAACTATCCGAGTGTTTAAGCAAACCTATATGGTATTTGGGTTGCTTTGAAGATATGCCTGAGGACACTCTTGGGGATCGAGTCAAAAAGGCTCGATATTATCATGGATATTTTATTGAAGAGGCTGCCAAGCACCTAAGAGTAGACCCACGATCACTTACAAACTGGGAGAAAAACAGAACAACCACCTCAAACAAGTATATTAATCAAGTGAATGAATTTATCTCTATATTATATAGATGAGATTAAAGAAAGGCTCCGCTGGCTATATGCCGGCGAAGCCTCTTTATAAACTTGCTGCTATAATATCATCAAATTTAATCCATTCCCAGTCATTATCGTACCTCAGCTTGATTTCCTGGCGGAACGAATTAATGACGGTGACAAACCCGCTCGCCTGTTTATCCTCATATGGATCGTAGAGCGTGAGAGTCACTTCCACATGCTCCTTAAGCGACACCATCAATGTCTGGCCGATCTCCTGCCACTCCTGCTCGTCGATGACCGGTCGCGGACGCGAATCCTTATGAGTCATGTACAAACTGTACGCTTCGCGGTGTTCTGGAAGCATCAACCGTGATGATTCGAATAAGCCGTTCCCCTCAAGTTTTTTTGCCATGCTATGTGCCCCCTAGTATTGTGTCCAGTAGTCCGTATTACCGCTTGTTGGCCTAGCTGGCTTCTCTCGCTGTTCCCATCCTTGCAGTATTCTAATCGACTCAACAAGCTTCTTGTTGTCCCAAATGATATACAACTGATCCTCTAAGTTAATCAATGCGCGAGTAATATCCTTTTGGGTTTTGCCGGTCTTGATCATCAATTCATCCATTGACGGCATCCGGCGCCGACCTGCTGAGTAATTATAAAGGATTCGTAGTATCTTCCGCTCAATATCTGCAAGCATTCATTAAGCCCCTTTCGCAGCTGGCTTCCATGCCAAGATGTTCTCTATCCGAAATGTTCGCGGAGATCCCGTCTGCAAACATCTTGCCCGAACCAGTCCGTCGCAAATTCCTTTTACCTCAATTCGTCGCTGAGTAATCTTACCCTTCGATCCAAATATACAATTTCTACAGTATGGCCGATATATTTGTTTGGCATAGAAGCCACCTCCGAATAAGAACGTTTGTTCCTATTATATACAAACATTAGTTCGATATTCAATGTAAACTTAAGTAAACAAAGGTAATATATCGTTGACGTCGAATGCTATTTTATAAGGAGTGGTTTAAATGATCCAAGAATTAAAGATAGCTGCCAGATACGGCCAAAAGGTCATCTTGCGGATCCATGACGGGGATGTATTAACAGGGAAGGCAGAACTGTCAGCAGATCCTAGCCGAATTAAGATACGAACATCTGAGGGGCCTGTATGGGTGCCTTACGAGGATATCGAGCATGTTGAACGATTGGTGAGAATACATTAAACGAGAAAAAGACCCTACCGATCATGGTAGGGTCTTCGTTTTTCTAAACACTTGGGATTTACTTTTGAATGATTACCTTGCGTACCTTTCCGATCCAGTCAACAACGTTGCCATCGGCTGCCTCAACAACTTCCCTCACTGGGGCGTACGTGACATCTCCCTTAAGTTGACTGCCTATGATCTGTTTACCGTTTACTGTAGCATGCTTGCCGTCCCATCCGACCTTAGCTCCCAGGGCATCCGCTACTGCCCGCACTGGGGCTGTTACCAAGCCGTTTACAAAGACTCCTGAGCATATTTTCTTTCCATTAAGTTCGATGGTTGCTTCTTCGCCATTGTTCCCAGTTTCCGTCTTTTCTGCCCCTTTTGATCCTCGAAGTTTTACAATCTCAGTAACAAGCCGTGTGCCGTATGATGATGACGGCGCCCATTTAGCTCCAAGTGCATCCACTGTCTTAGCCGTGCCACGTAAATATTTGAAGTGGCGGGGATCGGGCGTCTCCTTTTTCGGATATCCAGCTGCGCCCGCATACAAGGCGAGATGATCAAGATGGGCTGTGATGCCTTCCCGCCAATCCTTAAACCGCTTGTGTGCAGATGCCTGATAATCTCCACCGCCGGTAGTAATTTTAAGCCCGCATGGATTATGATAGCTCGCGTCGATGCCTGCTGCGCTCCGGCCGTCACGGTACATGTAGCCTGTCTCATGTCCAAATTGGACGTATGCGATGGCTGGGTCCACTCCACCACGCTCCGGGGCCAGTTCCCAATATAGTTTGGCCAACTCTACAAATTCGGCTGGAGCCTTGTTCGTTCGCGCCCACTCCTTAGCCTGATCAACCGTTGCAGTCGCTGGTCCCAGGATATTTATTGTTCCGCTTGCTGGGAGCTGCTGGGTGCGTTTCTGTAGTTTTAAATACTTTGCTATACCAGCAACATGTCCGGAAACAAGTGCCTCAATGACTTCCAGCCTTTTAAGACGTGCGGCATCAGCAGCTACATCGACAAATAGATTCTCCGTTAAAACAGCGGGCATACGCGATTCACGGCACATGTGCAGGTTCTTCTTCTTTTGGCCGCGGTCGATTACTCTGTATTGCTTTAGGCGGCTCATAATCTCCGTATGGAGTTCATTTTGCAAGGCTGTTGTCGCTGCGTTGTTTGTGCCGTTGTAGGTATATGACTCAAAACCACCTGAACCACCACCAGCGTTGCAATGGATGGATACTAATAGATCGGCTCCTGCAGCGTTGGCTTTATTGGTGCGATCCTTAAGCTCAAGGAATACGTCTGTACTCCTGGTGAGTAGCACCTGAACGCCTTCATAGTCGCTTTCTAGCTTTCGTTTGATCGCTAGTGACACCGTAAGTACAATATCCTTTTCTTTTACTCCATTACCTACAGCGCCCGAGTCCTTGCCGCCGTGCCCTGCGTCAATCCATACCTTTTTCATCGTCATTACCTGCCTTTTTAACTTGTTTTAAAAGTTGGTTTCCATAGACTGCAAATGCACCGGCCAGAACGCCCTGAATAAGTGCTTCCGGTCCAAACCCAAGCATCCATACCGTGATCAGCACCGCAACCAGTGTTACGATATATACAATGGTCCAATCAGGTACACGCGGCGTTTGTTTAAGGGCATATCCGATCACCCAACATAAAGCGACGACAACTAGCAATCTGGTATCGATCAGTCCGTAAATAGTATCCCAATCCATTTAATAGCATCCTCTCAATATATTATTCTTCCAACCGGTCGAGCCGCTTGTGCGCTTGCTTGGCCGATTCCTCAACTCGTGTTACGCGCGTAGACAGATCATCCACCCGCTGACCTTGCATGCGCAGATCGACCTTGATGTCATCGACTCCTCGCTTGATATACTCGACGTCCGTATGCAGTGATGCGCCGGCACCAGCCTCCTGTGCAACGTCATGTTTTACTGCTCGGGCTCTGCCAAGCCACCCCAGCGCAATGCCGCTGATCGCGGAAATTACGGCTACTATCGCTCCCCAGTCCATCCCATCACCTCTTGAATAGCAAAAGTAATGCCCCCAGATCGGCTCCGAGGGCATAAAACACTACAAATATTTTAGAGCAATTCATTAAAGCCCCTTTCGTTTTCGGGGTCATAGTCTCGGATCGCTTGTTTAACGTCCGTTCCTGCCTGGATCGCTTCTTGCATGGGTTTCTCAAACAATTCAATAAATTTATCAATGGGTGTATAAATCGCATAGAATCCTTGCTGATTTTCCCATACGATGATATTCCCCATAATGGGATGATCGTCAATTACGTAATAGTTTGATCTAACCCATGATTCCGGTGTCATATGATTTCCCCTCCTTAGCTCGGTATATATCCTTGATAGTAATTCAAGGTTGTTTCATAGCTACTTTGGCACTGGATGTTGACAGAGCTGTAACCAAAGTTATTAATGTACACATTCTGTTGATGAGTATTGTTGAATTTATAACCATAGGGAAACGCAAAACCAGAGTTATTATCATTTCCGTCATTGTAAAAGGCGAAAGCTGTATACTGCATGCCTGCTGGCGCTGGAATATCTTTATAACTATAAGCAGGTATAGTAACTTTGCCTGTTGTTGCGTTAGGAGATGGTGGATATACGGGGTCCACATAACCAGAGCCGTTATGGTAGCCCTCCGGTATAGTTACTCTTTGATTTGTGGGAGTAAGTCGCATATTCCCTCTATTTGGCATCGTCCCTTTTGCTTCGCCGTCATCATTCGTAAATGTTTTCCCTGCTAATACGTCCCCTGGTTGGGCGTTCCCACCACCTCCTTCACCCTGTAAGATAAAAGCCGATCCGTCCCAAAACAATGTGTATACACTAGCGTAGAGCTTCGCGTTGTTGCCGTTAGCCTTTTTGATAGGATGTGACGTGCCATCATTGATCTTAAGTATTGGAGCTGTAGAACTTGCGGCATTGAATTTTATAGTAAATTTTTGATTTACGTCGATAGGTACAACGGTTGTTATGCTGAAGGCATCTCCGTTATTAGAGGTTGTACCGAGATACGGTACGAGATTGACAAATGCCGATGAATCTAGCTCTTGTAAAGTGATTCCCTTAGCCATCTGTGTTCATCTCCTTTCTAAGTTTTAGCTATGAGCAAGGTTAGTTCAGCAATAGTGGTATCGGCGCAAGATTTCCCCGTTCATTAAAATAACCCTCGGAGCGATCTGAAGGCAAAATAAAAACGCCTATGCGGCGCTGGTTTATAATACTGTTCCGTTTACGACTTCGGTAACGACTGTTTTAAGATTGAAAAACTGTGGCACTTCTTCGAGATTATATGTCCCAACCAGTACCAAACTAACCCAAACCTTAACCAATCCGCTATCCTTCGTAAATTGCATGATCATTCACCTCCTTTCAGATCAGGCAGAAGGAGTCGTTAAAAGCATCGTCAAATCGGCGATTGCCTGTTTCAGTTCTTTATTTTCCTGTTGCAAACTAATCACTTTGTTTTCAATTGTCTCCCGAGCAATATAGTCAAAATACAATTCGTTCGTTTTCAGGTCTATACGCAAGCGCGCATCCATGTTTGGAATGTCTTCTTTGCTAGGAATGACAGCATGTTCAACGTATAATTTTTCATCAGTTACCCAATCCATGTTTGGGCTTGGGTTGTAAATTACTGCCGTTACTTTTCCGGCATTGTCATTCAATTTTGCATACGTAATTAAATCCAAAACACCTCATCTCCTTTTTTTCAAATTAAATAACCCAGTTACTCCTTTACATGATAAATATTTGTCCACACCAGTACGCTTGGGCTTTTCCGTTAGCTTGCATTTCAACAGATTCATAACGAATAAGAAGATTGATCGGTGTCGACGTGTTGAAGGCGGCAGTTTTCCACGCAGCAGGAAAGCTAATCCAACTATCATAGCCAATATAACCAGAGGTGTATTTTTTAGTTACTCCCATTCTGTAGCGCTTATTTTCAAAATCAATATCCAAAGCAGATACCCATGAATTGTCATAATCACCTCTATTATCAAAATCAGATGATGCAGTTGTGAAGTCTAAGTAACTACCCACTGTTCCTGGAGCAGATAGTGATAAATACGTTTTTACATACTGACCGGACACTGGTACTGATCCTGATCCAAAAAAACCCCATGATGAATGCAACCAAACAGCACGACTGTGATCTCCTATATTGTTATTTATTACCCCTGCACTTTGTAAAATTACTCGCTTTACCGGTCCTGTAAAAGATGCCAGTGTCGTAAGTGTGCCGGATTTATACCCGGTTTGTGGTCCAGGCTGTGATGCTCCTGATGTTTGAAGTTCTACAAGTGTGCCTGTGCTTATCTTTCCTATTTTATCAGCTAACTGTGGGAATGTATCGCTGCCTGATGCCTGAACGCCTTTGCCAGTAATGGCGGCAGCGACCGTTTTTTTTCCATCACTGACAGATTGAAAAACCAAGTCTAGTTGATCTTGCAGCCCATTAACACGATTTATCGGGACAGAGTTTAACGCCAACACCGCACCATTTATTGAACCGTCCGGGCCAATTGGGACATTCTTCAGAACAACCATTGTCACCTCAGACGTAGCAGCCACGCCAGATAATAGGGTTATCTTCGCTCGCTGCGTGACTTTGCCATCTACATTCCGAACAGTGTTAGTCACGGTGTACTGAGTCGAATCTAATGTTGCCCGGTTAATCGATATTAGTAAGGTATCCGTGTTAGCGTCGAAAAGATCAAGCGGGATCTCGAATACCTTCTGATTATCGGATGTAGCCGTTACCTTCAGTGGATAGCTGACAAGCTTAGGAATCCCAGTTTCTGTGACCAGGCCGATTTGCTGGTCGGTGTAGGATTTCGCCCCAAGGGCCGCATCTTTGACCGCCTTTTCTGTCGCCGCCACATTCTCCCGTGTGCCATCTGTTGCATTTGACAACTGCACAATCCCTTTTTGAGTCAGCGATGCGTCCGGGACCTTAATATCTGACAAGCCATCTTCCACGGCTTTTACAGCTGCGTCAATTTTGTCCCAGTTTTCATTCAACATCGTTTTAATATTGAAAGTTTCATTTCCATCAGTGACTGGATCCTTTTTAAGTAATCCAAGATTGGGCGTACTACTCGACAAATTAAGCACCTCCTGCAAATTTTGATAGTAAGGTCTTTTCCATGTCATGCAGGGTCATGACCCCATCAATATCCCGGATCAGCAGATAACTGAACTCGTATTCTACGGCCAAGTGTGCGGGCTTTATCTCCTCAATCACTGATTTGAGATCATCCAGATTCGGGGGGATCCCAATCGTATCAATGAATTTGATCGTGAAACTCCATTCGGCTGGTTGAAAGGTAACATCTACCTTTCCTCCGTCGTATGCTTCGGCGACGTTTTTGACCAGACGGCCGGAGAACTTCCCTGCGCCCCGCAACTTGGACTCCACCAGAGCACGCCGCTGTTCAATCGGCTTTGTTTGATCCGTTTCGATTCCAAGCTCATACTCCCAGCGATCCAACCCCCATGTGGCCGTCCGGACAAAAAACTGATCGAGCGTTTCGTTCAGTGCCCTGTATAGAGCATCCATCTCCGTTCCTTTTGCATTCATGTCGGCCCGCATGACTCGGGAAGATTCGTAATAAGCAGGCAAATAAGAAAAGAGCTCAGCACCTCTCGGACTTGTGATCGCAAAATCAGCCATTCAGCGTCACCGCCCCTAATACAGCCACCTGCCCGGGATTGATCTGAATATTGGTGTCCGACTGGCCATTGACGGTAAGATTCGAATAATCGATAATCGGAGGAATATCCAAGAGCACCGCAGCAATCCGGGTGTAACGGACGAGTGGATCCGCAAAGGCAAGCTGCCTGAGATAAGCAGCAATACCGTTTTCGATTTGCTCCTTCACTTGATCAATCGTTGCGTCGGCCGCCAGCGTCAACTGAACCGAGATATTAATAGGCACCTCCTCAGCGGCCATCACGGCGACAATCGGCCCGGCTGGCGCTTGCCCTTCCCCTTGTCCGTCCATCGTCGGATCGATATAGTCTTGAGCTGCCTGTACAATCGCCGGACTTGCGGCTCGTTTGTCCATGTCCAGCAAATAAATGCCGACTGTGCCCGGTCCTTTCCACAAGGGTTTGACCTGAACCCCGCCTACGCCGGCGACCTCATTCGCCCATTGAATGTATTGGGCTTTGTTGCCACTTGTCCCCTGATTACGAACCCGAGTATAAAAACGCTCCAACAAAGATTCATCGGACTCCACATCCGCGCCGCCTTTGATTGCTTCCGGATTTGTCACTGATAGCACGCCGCTAATCGGCACGGAGATGCTTTCGATGACACCTGCAGGGACATTTCCTGCCTTACCAGGAACAAGGGCGATAACCGAGGCGGATCCTTCGCCATTGCTGTCCAATGTTATGTCTACGGTCGTTTTATATTCGATGCTGGATTCCCCGGTAATCTCGTCTGCTGGCGTGGCCACCACGGTCCCAGTAAGAATTTTCTTTCCGGGCGTGCCCGTAAACTTTACTGCCCCAGTTGCAGCCACCGCTTGCCGGCGTGTGACTCCATGCTCCTCCGCCCGCATATCCAAATAATCGCCGAATGTTGTACGAGCGAAGCCGCGTTCCAGAACTTGTTGTGCCCATATGGATGCTTCGTACAACATAAACGCCACTGGCGCCTGCGCATCCCAAATGAAAGAGCCCTCGGACTTATCTATATCCGCGGGCACTCTGTTCAGCATTCGCTGCATGATTTCATCTTCTGTTTGATCTTGCAAATAGAGTGGTAAATTCGCCATTACCCCGCGCTCCCTTCCAGTTCAGCCTCTTCATCCCGGGCATTTGTAATTCGACAAGTGAAGTAACAGGCATCACCAGGCCAATCAAAAGTAAAATCGTCCACATTGGCAGTTCGAGGATCGACCATTAACGTCTCCGTTACGATACGTTGGATCTCGCTCTCGATTAATGCTTGGCTGTACCCCTTCCCGATTAGATCATCTAGTTCTTCGCCATGTTCACGGGAATAAATCAAATGCCGATACCGTGGTGTCCGAATGGCCTTTTGACACCACATAACCCAAGCTGCTTTATCGTCTGCAGCAGCGACTTTTCGTGTCGGTGTCATCACGAAGTCACCGGATTTAAAATTAAACTGCCAGCTTCGTCCGAAGTCTATTTGGGTATCCGTAAATTCTTCTGGTTGTTCTTCCCCCCAATCGTTTTCAATGTCTTCCGGAAAAAGATTAGCCACCACCGTTCACCACCCTGCACATCACAACGAAATCATCGCCGCCGTTGGTTGGGATCACCAGTACTCGTTCGCCAGGCATTAAACCGTCTGCTAGGTTTACCCGGACTTCTTCGATCAACGTAGGTTCAAAGTCGAATCTTGTGCGTTGTGATGGGGTACCAATGGGTTCATCCTCTTCGTCGGCCAATGCAGTGGTACCAACGATGAAGAATGCGGGAAGATGCAGGGTTGTCAGAAAATCAGCAACCAAGTAATCCTGGACTTCATCCTTGAAATTGTCGAGCTTTAGACCTGTCTCTGTTATTGTCCCAAGCTCTGCAGGTACACCAGACAACGCTTGGCCTGCACTCTTTTTCATTTCATCTTTCAATGAAGCAACCAAATCCTTATAAGGGTCACGTGTATCCAAGGAAAAACCTCCTTCGCACATAGTCTTCTGATGCCAATTCAGCAATCATATGCCCGGGATCCCCAAGATCATGATTAACAGCGGTCACTATTAGTCTTAGATTATTAAACATCACTGCATCACCAGCACGGAGTGTATTTAAGTCAAGGCATTTCACCGTGAAAGTCTCCTGTATTCCACTCAGCATTGATTTTCCCAACTTCTGAGCGGCTGCAGTTGTCTTCACATCCTCATCCTGAACCATGCGTTGCAGTGTACCGTATTTTGTTGTCTGGCCAGTTGTGATCGCCAGTATTTTGCTTGGAAGTTCGACCTTTGAATCCGTTTTGACCTTCGGCTTCTTTTTGGTGCCTTTGGTCTTCTTATCGACTTTTCCGCCATATACTCGGCCGACCTCGTCCTGGGTGCCGGATTTGGACTTTTTTGGTTTCTCTTTCCGATCCTCGGTACCAATTACTTTGACCTTTGTGATTGTCCCTTCGAGCGTTCTTTTTTGCTCTGTTTCTTCTATTCCTCGCAGCACCCAAACCTCTTTATTGCTTCCAATCTTGAATAGTACGAGCCCGGTAGTAGTCATCCGTGGGATATACATATCGCCACCGGATTTGACGGTCTCCTGCAGATCGGCAGTAATCATGTTATAAATGGGCCGCGAGCGGTAAACCGCCTTTTTAAGCTTAGTTTTCGTATCTGGAACCGTCGAAAGCTTAATTCCCCAATCAGCTGCATATTTGCGGAGTCGCTGGCTAGCCGTCTGACCAGCAGGCAACAAATACTCATCCTCAGATTTGGCGAGGTAAATTGTGCGGTCATAGATCGTCAAGGCTATATGCTTGGTGGACTTATCCGAGCTGTCACATTCCCATACGACTCCTGGATTCAAAAGAGGTGCCATATCGCTTTTTCCATATGGAACGCCACTGATACGGATATCTTGTCCAGGCTGGATATTTGGAAAATCGCTGGTCACCTTCATGCTGATCTCAGCCTGATACGAGATTTGATCCAAACTATCCTTGAGTTTGATACTCTCGATCAATTCCCGCAGATAGTATTTATTCTGATATACGACTTCATAGCTCATGTCGGCATCACCAGTTTCATTCCAGGTTTTATTTTATTCGGATCCTTCCCGATCGTCTTCTTGTTCAAATTGTAGATCGCTTGCCACTTGCCGCTGTTCCCTAATTCCAGTTTGGCAATCTTCGTAAGATTATCTCCGGATTTAACAACATATGTCTTGGGCTTCTTTTTAGTATCAGGGCGACTTGTTTTGCCAGATTTTGATTTACTTGTCTTGGAGGCTGCCGCTTTAACATGTACCTTTGGAGCACGCCATGTCCGCAGATTCAATTCAAAGTAAATATCGCCTGTCTCACCGCCTCTTATGTTGGTAACATGGCCCGAAACTAAAACGAGTAAGTTCACTTCGATCGTTGTCATAACAAGTCGAACCGGTTCTTTTCGTTGTATCATGGTATTCAAGATATTCATTGCTTTTCTCGGATCCGGAATTTTTTTGTAGTTGCAATAAGACTCGTCGTAGTTCAATGGAAAAAAAGAGGCGAAGGAAATTTCCTTCGCCTTTTCACCGATGGGAAAATCGAACTCGCCGAACGATAAAATGTTCACCGTCTCGATCCCCTTCTCCCGCTTGATCGTAATCTCTTCCGGATTAACCGGAAAATAAAGATCTGTGCCAGAAGAATCTTTCAAGTGGATTTCCATAGTTACCTCCTTAATCGATCGCTACCTTGTTCTGGAAACCTCGCCGAACTTGATTCGCAACAGTCCACCCTACTTTATTAGCTACTTCATCGTAATCAATCGTCTGCGTCGGCATATTAACCTGTACAGCTCCTGGAGTAACACTTACGTTAATTTCATTCTTAACCTCTTGCTTAAAATCCTGAAGATTAGAAACGATCGAGTCAATCTGTTCAGGGGAGATTTTAACAACATCTTTATTTTGATTTTTGGCAGTGGGACTACCAATTACCTGATTCATGATGTCGTTTTTGATTTGATTCTGTACTTCAGGAGTGACCCCGTTGCCGCCTCTTCCAGCCATAACGCTGCTGTATATAGAGTTTTTGTCCTTTGCAGCATTTTCCCAGGCCGATCCACCTGAAAGGATGTTATATCCGACACCTGCAATTCCAGCTATTCCAGTCGCTCCGATAGTAATCTTAGATCCAATTCCAAGAAATTGTGCCAATGTAGCTATCCCTGGCTGAACCCACTCTTTTGGTGGGTTCATTGCTTTAGTTGGTGTACGATATCTTGGATCATATTTCGCTTGTGATCCCACTCGAGTATTCGTAGGCGCCTGTGTTGTTGTTCTTGTTCCTGTATTCGTAACCACATCTGTAGCTACAGTTGAACCTTTTGGAGGAGAGGACTTCCCAGTAAACTTTCCGAAGACATTTTTACCTTTATCTAATACATTCTTCCCAAGTGTCGTTGGTCCTTTCACAAGGTTAACTAACTTGTACATCAGCCATGCATCGAAACCCAAGCTTGCTATTGTGCCTGCAGTACTTGTAGTGTTACCGCCGAGCCATTCAGGCTGCATATTTTGGAACGCCTCAAGAAGCTTATTGACAATAGCTCCTGCATCAAAGGCCTTAATAAAGGCATCGAAAAAAGACTTCCCCGCGGATTCCCCAGCACTCATATAGACCGACTTTTTGTCATCGTCCTTATCAAAAATCCCCAAGGCACCCATGAACACGCCCTTAAGGCCAACTCCCAAAACGGTTCCCATCTTATCAGCTAAATTATCAACTGCCTGCTTGCCGTTTCCATCCCACCATTCCGTCAAAGGCTGCGTAATAACCGTGTCCCATGCAATCTTCATTTTTCCGAAAAGGTCAGCTTTTTGGAATTCCGGATTCTTTGCCAAAACGTCCATCTGATGCTGGGCTTTGGACATCATTTTATCTACAGCTGCAGTAATCTCAGGCGTGTACTTCTCAACGAAGTCGGCCGCTCCCAGCGCCACCCGTTTAATGATCGGCATGGTAGGTAACAAGGCGCTGATCTGCAGCGTCTCGACGGCGCCATTAAATTGTTCGACTGCCCCAGCAGCGTTGTCCATTTTTTTCTTGGCGACTTCCAAGGCGGTGACATTAGACATCTCCTTCTCGAATTCCTTGACGCCTTTTGCGCCTTCCTTGAAGAGAATCGTGCCGGCCCGGATCGCATCGGAACCAAAAATTTGATTCATGTAAAATTGGCGCTGCTCATTGGTCAGTTTTCCGAAACGATCTTGCAGGACTCCTGCGATTTGCTCGAGATCCCTGAGATTGCCTTTTTCATCGTAGAAAGCCGAGTGGATCAAGTTGTTAGCCATCATAAATTCCCTTGTCGCTTTAGTGGCCTTGTTAGTTCCCTCTTTTAAGCCTTGTTGGCGAGCAACATATTTTTCAAGGGCTTTATTGATGTCTGTAACTGAGCCTGATGCCGGCTTAATACCAGCTTTGCTTAATAATGATAGAGACGCGGTTGTATCTGTTACAAGCAAATTAAACTGTTCAAAAAGGCTATAAGCATCGCTGGTTTTGGGAACAAGGTTAGACAACATAGTCTTAAGTGATGTACCGGCATCGGATCCTTTTAAACCATTGTTCGCAAAAAGACCTAAGGCAACGTTCGTATCTTTAAACGACATCCCTACTCCTGATGCTACCGCCGATGCCATTGCCAAGGAATAACGAAGCTCCTCCACACCTGTAGCCGAAGCATTTGCTGTACCTGCCAAGATATCAGCCGCTTGCGATGCTGCCATACCGTCCTTTTTATACGCATTGAGTGCGGTTGACATGATCTCGGCGGCATCAGCAAGACCCAATCCGCCCGCAGTTGCAAGGTTTAGCGCTGCCTCAAGTCCGCCTGCCTGTACGGCAGCTGGTGTTAAGCCTGCTTTTAGCAGTTCTTCAATGCCTTGTGCAGCTTCGAGAGCATTATATTTCGTGTCCGCACCCATCTTTAAGGCTAGCGTCTGCATCTTGGCCATCTCAGCATTGGTTGCGCCGGTTAGAGCTTGTATCGTAGACAACTCCGATTCAAAATCCATTGCCTTGTGGACTGAGTTTACACCTAAATACGCGGCTGCCCCGCCAAGCGCCAACGAACCAGCGATTGCTGCAGTAACAGGAATTTTCCAGACCTTTTTCACAATGCTAGATAGCTTTGATTTCAGCTTTCCAAGATCATTGCTTATCCGATCAGATAATTTAACCTCTGGCTTAGCCACCGTGCGATTTAATTTATCCAATCTGCTTTCAATTTTTTGAGCAGGAGTAGTCACCCGGTCATCAACACGAGCCGTAGGATTAATACGGGTCTTATTCAACGCCGCAGCGCGCCGAGTTGTTTGCTCAATCAGCTTGTCGATAGCCTTTACTTGTTTTTCCGTATGCTCGACGCCTTCTGTACCGATGACAAGATCAAGGCGATAAAATTCTTTTTCAGCCACTGCCTATCCTCTCCTTCCGGATGGGACACGCTGCTGAGATTCCTGGCGCGAAGTCGGTAAATTCTCTATCTCAACCATAGTAAAAGCTTGGAGTAGTAGCCGTTCTCCTTTGGGTAAAGACCAGAAAGCCCCGGGACGCAAATGATGCCGTACCCACAAGTGGTACAGCATCGTCATCGTGCCCCCGGAGCTTATTAGTTTTTTACATCCTCAATATCAACCCCAAAACCTGAAATTTCAAGAACCTTATCACCGACGGCATCCAGTTCTCCGGCAAGCAGCATACGGCGAATTACCTCTTCGCCACCCGACAACTTGAGGCGACTTGTCAATCGATCATCACCCCAACCGCTCAAACTCAATCCCTTCACATCCAGAGATTTTGTGGACTCCTTGATCAGTGCAGCGTTGAATTGCTCCGTGTCCACTTTTTCGGTAGCTTGGCCTTTTACCGTCTTCCGGATCGTGCAGCGTTCCCGAATCGCATCTACTTTGCTAGTCGTAAGTCCCTGTAGGACAACGCGCATATCGAGCCGTTTAATAAATACAGTCTCTTCCGGCAGATTCGTCGCCGTCTCGAAGAGACTGTCCAGGATTTGTTGTTCATTCAATTGTTCATTGCTCATTTCGCTTCATCCTTTCGATTTTAAATTACAATAGGGTCTAAAAGTTCATAATCTTCAAATGTAAATGGCGTATCTTCCGTCACTTCTTCACCAGCAGTCCAATTGGCCAGCTGCACGCTGTCGGGCATGCAGCGGATGAGGCGCACGCGTTCAAAACCGAACGCTTCCGGATCGTCCAACTTAGAAATAATTTCGAATTTTTTAAAATCTTGTTGAATCATTTTTGACGATACTTTGTATCCACTCATGGTTCCACTACCTTTTTTCGCACCGATCTTATATTGGACCCAATTGTGTCCTACAAGTTTCAACTCACGCTTATCAATTTCCACTTTTGCTTCAAGATGATTGATATTTGTCTGCCAATCACCGTCAACAAAGGCTTGAGCAAATGTACCAAGTATCGCCCTGGTTGGGTCCATTCCTGCTCCTTGTGCCATGATTTATCCCCCTTTATTGCACGAAGAACGTGCCGAAAATTTGTTCCATTACATCAGTCAGTCGGGCATCCCATCTCAAATAGACCTGATCAGGTTCTGGCCTTTTAGCTGGAGATGAACCGTAGTAATCAGGATCAAGAATCACGTCATACCCGTTTGCTTCAATAACGTTGCTCTGAGCTAGTGTCCGCATATATTCTTTGCATGCACCGATCAGGGCCAAGCGCCCCTCTTCGGTATTGTTAACTTTCCCGATATAAACGTCCTCCGCGGTGCGTTGCAGATCGCCGTTGATTGCATCCATGACCCGAATAGTCCGGATCTTCTTCCAACTATTGTTCTGGCCAATCTGCAACGTGACCAGACTGTTTATTCCCCGGAGTACCTTAACTTTCCGGCCGTCATGGATCAACAGAAATACACCGCCACGGACTGCTTTCTCTTGCTCAGAGCGTGTCCAACGCCGGGTTACATCATCAAAAGGTGACTCGGCATAGGTCGTTGATTGACTCAAAGATTGTCCCGCGATCAGACCTGCAACCCATGCAGCCACCTGCGCCGAACTATATTCCTTGTTGGCAATGATTGCACCAGATCCTACATTTACGACTCCCTCATTGTTGATGCTAGCGCTTCTGGATACAGCTTTGGAGACTGCGTCGGTTGACTTGTCATCGGCAGCCGTTCCTCCGAGCGTGGCAATGATTCCTTTCCCTTCACTGCGTACGCGTTTAACCCAAGCAACGATACTGGATCGTAACGCCGGATCCGTAACGTTGTCTAACGTCAGGACGTGAAATTCTTGTCCCTCGAACGCGGCGAGCGCTGAGATGTAATCAGAATTTGTAACGCCAGTTATGCCGCTATCGCCACCCTTAAATGCTTCACCGGAGACACTGACCAAGGTTCCATCGGCCAGTTTCTTTGCCTGGATCCACTTGTTCCCTTCGTCTTCGTTGATAGCCTGGATCGCAGCATTCACGCTTCCGTCGCCGATTGCAAAGGTGCGAAGCAACTTCGAACCCTCATACAACTTCAATTCCTTTGTACCAGGGGCTGCCAGACTGTCAGAAATCGAAACACTAAATCCGTTTCCCCGCTCTCCGGGGTACTTTGCAGCTAGTTCAATTACAGCTGCGGGTGTTGAAGCTGTATTGTTGATCGTCACCTTTGCAGGTGCAGCAGCATCTGAAGCGATACGATAACCCAGCAGTGTCTTCGGCCCACCCAAAAGGGCTAGGTACAGTGTTGAATACGCTGTTGCGCCGTCGCTCTCATCTATGGAGAACACTTCCTTGATTGCTGCTTCATCCGAAACCTCCACAAACTGCCCAACCGGCCCCCAGTGTGCTTTAAAGGCAGCAACTACGATACCGCGGGCGCCGGGCTGGATCGCCGTGCCAGCGGCTGCAACAAAATTCATGTAAAGTCCAGGCAGCACCGGCATATCCGTCGGGCTCCAATTTCCTCCTGCCATTTAGATCGCCTTCCTTTTCAAAAACTGATCGACTGCTTTTTTTACCTCATCAATCGTCAGTTCACGTTGATTAACTCCATGTAGAGCGCCGACCAAAACCTCTGGCCGAACATTAAAAAGAGCCTCGGCATGTGCCGAAAGCTCATCAATGGGGTACTTTGATTCATTTGTCGTTTCTGCCTTTTTTTCCGGCTTTTCTGCCATCGATCTCACCTACCTGATACTTGATTTGTAATTTACGCTGCGGATTAACGGGACGTCGGCCTGTGGCCGGGATACGCGTCGCGAAAGTGTTACCGTGATTTGGCCCTCTTGTAACGCATCGGCTCCAATATTGGCTTTTGGATCCGTAATCATCAGGTATCTCCGGTCCTTAGAGTCAAAAGGGATTTTAATTTCGCTCCCCAACCGTTCGATAAGGGCGGCAACTCCTGCGTGTTCCGGGTGCTGCTCGTTTCCGGTGACATGTACCGTGAACCGCTTTGTGATTCGGTATGAGGCCAGTCCCAACGGCATTACATCAATTCCAGTTACCCGCCACATCACAGACGGACGCGTAAACCCAAGCGGCCAGAAACCGTTATAAACGGCCCAATCCTGCCCCATAACGTTTGTCGTCCAGGACGCCAGGGCCGGAACCCATGGGTCACTTGTGATTTGGCCGTTTGTACCAACCGGCTGCAGCGCCATAACAGCAAACTGCATGCCTCGAGTAATTGCGTCCCACTCTTCATCAACAACATCCTGGCCAGATGATCCAAGGTAGATGCATGAGAAAACCTCCCCTGTCTCAGCAGTAAGCATCTGCTTGTCCAGGGCGGAGATGATTTTATTCTCCAGTGAATCAACCTTTTCAAAGGTCGAACGGGAAACGTATGGCCATACCTCGACAATGCGGCGAAATCCGGACCAAGGTGACTCGTCACTATCCTCGCCTTGCAGGATAACGGCGTATGGTTTGGGACTGCTTGCTTCAGCTGCATGCGGTTCATAAACGTCCTTCAGCTCTGGGACCACCGCGAGCAGCCGTTCACGTATTGCATTTCTCATTTCGTCGACCACCACTTAACAAGGGTATCTCGTACCTTAACCTTGTATTTTTTAGCTGTAGGCTGCACAATTGCCCGCGGCTTCGTGCCAGGGTGCCTGACAGCTTTGACCGGATGCGACGCGCCTTTCCAATATAACGCCTTCTTGTTTTTCGCGCGGATAATGTGCGGTTTGGATCCTTCCTCCAAAATGCCGCCGTACCGGACGCCGTGCGCAAGGAACATGCGGATTTTGTTTTTTCCAGCCGGTTCGACACCCGAGTGAAGTGCTCTGCGCGCGGTAGCCGTTCGATCTTTCCACGGCGCTGCTGCCTTCATGTCCCCTTCTGCTTTGCGAGAGAGGTTGTCGACCAGAGCCAAGGTGCCAGCCCGCTTTCTTTTGATATGCTCAAGAGCATTGCTACCAAACGACATGATTAGTTCACCCTTTCCAGGTCGACCTGGTATCCAACGATTTGGCCATCGGCCACCTGCGGATGTACTCGGACCACCTGAAAATCTTCACCGTTTGCCTTGAATGTATCGGTTACGGTTGTATCCGCCTGAATGTCGGCGTATTCATCGGCAAGTAGGCTATAGACCTTGTCGGTTTTCTTTGTACCGGCAAGCGTGCTGATCTCATGAGTGATCTGCGATCGACTTTGGATAAAGATGCGGACGATGATAGGCGGGAGATCCCTTTCGATCTCATCATAGCCGCCACCCTTCCTGACCTTCTCTTTTCGGCGTATGGCGATTTGTGTCGGGTTTTGGGAGATGTTCCATGCAATGTGTCGGCGCCGCATTTGCGCAAAATTGCTCATAACACTTTCGGCGGGCAGACGCGCAGCATCACACCGCTGGCCGTTTTTGCTGCAGCAGCTGCCGACATCTCCGCATACTTATTGGCCATCACCATGGCGTGATTGAGTTTATCCTTCAATGAGGTTAGATCGTAGCTCTCATTCCCCGTCGTATAGGACTCAATCTCTCCCTCCAGCAGCCCCGCCTTTTCCAGCCATCCAGTGGATGCCGCTGCGTTCAGATCAACCGACTCCGTGAGGATCAAATCGAGTCCGGCATCCGTAAAATTTGTATTTGCCTCCGTGCCTCCCGCCGGAATGACTTCATTTAGAAGCCTCCGGAGCCGGGTACGGAGCGCGATGCTTGGTTCCATTTAAGTCACCCGCCTCTTATTTGCCCGGGAATGTGATCTCCTGGACGTTTTCTTCGACGGCAGCGAATACACCGCGCCATACATCGCCGACGATCTGTGCCTCCACCAAACGCGTTAGGTCGCCCATGGTCGCCTGGATCTGCAGAGCCTGTTTGATCAGTTCTTTAAAGCCGCGTTTTGGACGGATGAGGTAAGCTTTGCCCGCCGGTACACCGTCATACGAATACGTCTTCTTGCTGACCTGTGTCTCCCAACCGTCGTAAAAGACGACGGTGCTGATGCCTTCCAGAGCGTTGTAAGGTGTCGCTTGGATGGTCATGCTGCTCATGGCGTCCTTGATATCCTCCTGATTGGCCGAATTGGCCAGCAGGATATTCCCCGGTCGTTTGGCCGTCCGTGCATCTGTCAAAGCCTGGCGCAGGGTTTCCCGCAGGCTGAGGATGTAATGCGCCCCGCCTGCATCCGCCAATTTCTTGCCTTGCTCGTTAACATAAACAGGGCCGGTTTTATTGGACGCCTTATAGGCGAACTTGATGATTGGCGACAGGTGCAGGTGGTTCAGCAGAGCGTTATGAGCTTCGCCGAATGCTTTGTTCAGAATCTCAAAGTTAAAGGTTTGATTGAAGATTTCAAGCTCTTTCGTGTATTCGAAGCCAGCCGTGAAGCCCTTGATCCGGGCAATAGGTCCTTGTTCTGCCTGAAGGCTGCCGAATTTAACTTCCTCACCCTCCAAATGTTCCAAGAAGATGACGGACCCATATTGCGCCCATTTCGCCTCAAATTCCTTCGGGAAGTTCGGATCGCTAATCGATTCGTAGATTGGACCATACAACAGCGGCACTTCTTCGCGACCGAGCTCGACGTCAAGTACGACCTTCTGCAGCAGTTCCTTCCGACTGTTTTCACTGGTCAGCATTTCGCCGATCGGCTGATCAAGTTCAAAGGTCTCCATCTCACCATTTACGATTTTCTTCGTTACTTCTTCTTGCCGACCGTTCAACAAAAAAGGAACCGTTGTTTCGACGGTCCCTTTGCGACGTTCGGCCTTGATTGTATCAGCGCTAATAAATTTTGCCATAGCTTAATTGCCCTCCCTTATACTTGTGGTCCCAGCAGGAACCAAATAACATTTTTGGCATCTTTCGCAGCCGTGACGCGGCCGACAAGGCGATTTCCTGTTTCTGTTTCGGTAAATTGCGACTTGGTGGCATCCCAATAAATTGGAGTGCCAAATGCGAACGCCTGGGTTTTGTCAATCTGATCAGATTCGTACTCAGCTTGCTCCACATTGAGGATTACCTCGGATGTTTCGCCAGCGCCAGTGGTTACCGATTCCATCGCGGCCCCGAAGAAGCCGCTGATAAGATAGAATTTTTGCGTCTCAATGGTGGTTTTTTCTGGTACAGGGACCCGTACTGATTTACCGTCGCTTACTTTCGCACGATACGATTGATATGTGGTGCTTGGCACCGGTTGGCCTTTGTAAGACATGCTTTTCCCTCCTTAGATTCGTGCCCGTTTGACTCTCATATTTTTTGGTGCGCCCGCGCCACCGCCACCAGCAACCCCAGCACCGGCTGGCTTGTCCGTATGAATGGCATCGACCATACCTTTGACTACGGGATCTGCCAGGAAGGTGTCCATCTCGCCAGCAATTTGTTCCTTGGTCGCATCCAGCGCAATGTTACGGGCGTGATAACTCCAGAGCTTGCCCAGAGCTGTTTCTGGATTCTTCAGCGCTGCCCGAACCGCTTCGGATTGGACCTTTGTTGTCATCATTTCACCGACGAGGTGATCGCGGCCAGCACCTGCCTCTTTGTCGGCAGCCTCTTTCAGCGACTTGAACAATGCCTCGACGTCCATCTCTCCGCTAACGCCCAGGATTTCCTTGGCCTTGTCGCTGATCTCCAGCGCCCACTGCACTTCTTTCGCGAATTCTGGCGTCAACTCCTTGATAACCTGCTCATTGCTCAGTCCCATTTCGCCAGCGATCATCCCAACGGTGATCGTTTTGTTACCATGCCGTTTTTTCAATTCTGCTACTACTTCAGCCCATTCCACTTGTTCATCGTCTCCTTTCATTTCTCCGGGGCCTGCCCCGTCTGGATCCCACATCTCGCCACTTGCTGCAACGATCCGCGTCGGCATCCCCATCCGATCGAGTGGAGTCCAATCGATCGACAAAGCATCGTATCCAACGACCTGCGTCTCGCCGGAAACGTTTTTAAGCATAGGGCGGCCATAAATGCTCACCTGTTTGATGCGTTTGCCCTTAATCCACCGTTTCAAATCTTCTTCCTTCTTGTCCACGATGCCCCGAAAATAAGCAGCCGTATCGGTCATCTTGGCGCCAATCCAATGCGTCGCAGGGTCGATAAACTGGTTTGACACGTCCTCTGGTTTTTGATGCCCCTTAAATCCTGCCAGCGTGCGTGTATTTACGGCGTCGACGATGTCCTTCAGGGCCTTATGCGTGTAGTTCCAGCCTCGCTTCGATTTGCCAACCGGGACCTCCACAACGACTTCTAAAGGATCATTGTCACCTTGTTTGATCAGATCGACATCGACGCCTGGCGCCGGCGGAATATCTTCAATGCTCATTTCACCGGCGATCCCGCCGAACAAACTGAAAATCTTATCATTCTGCTCCGCCATTTCCCCGCAAATCATTGCTTTTAACATTCTCTTCACCCCCCTTCCGGTATAAATAGATCAAGCCGCGGCTGATAGCCTCGATCGCTTGTTCCTCTGCGATTAAGCGCATTTCATCCTCTCGGTCTGCAAACAACGGAAAAAGATGTATGTGCAGGAGTTCATGAACCAACGAAAGTTCCATGTCCTGTGGTTCTGCACAGTCCGGAGGATAATCAACAGAATCAAGAATGCGAACTGTCGCCATCCTCTTCTGCAGACTGGGTACAATCTCAGCCTGGGCGTTCTCCAAATTCATATCCCGGCTGCGGGAAATGCCGACGTCCACAATCCAGTCCTGCAATCTGAGAATTTTCTGCCATTCTGCGCATTTCGCTCGCAGCTCCTCCTCGGTCAAAATAACCTCTTGCAATCCGGTTCACTCCTTTCAGGCAAAAGAAAAGACGCCTTATTCGGCGCCTTCCTCACTGTCTATTAAATTTTTGCCTCCATCAATGATCTGGAGCTTTTCCCGAGTGACATCCTTGCTCATCTGGCGCAGCTCTTCCTCGGTCGGGATCAAAGGAAATTCAAATTCGATGCCGCCATCCACGTGACATTCCTCCTATGATTCGCAAACTATGAATCTATCATAGCTTGTCCGGGGGAGGAAATCTATGCCACCTCGGAATATACGTTCTGGTACCAGTCCTCCAGATCAGGCTGAGATGCCGGATTCTTCGTCCATTCATTCAGTCGGCGCATAAAGCTTCCCGTATCTTCATGCACCGATATCAGGACACAAAGGCAATTCGGATGCGCTGGCATCATTGGTTCCTGACCTGGCGGCCACACTCCATTCCCAAGCCCGTGATCAGCATTCGCCAGATCGTCGCAAATATCTGGCACCGGATGAGAACTAGAAAGCACCCATTTCATACCGACATAACTCGGACTCACCTTCGCCGCAGCAATCGTTCCCTCGCCAAATGCCGCAGCCGTTTCCGTCCGGACCAACCGGATCGCTTCGTAGGAGACATCCTGCGGAATTCGGCTGCCCATACGGTCCATCATCTCGGGATAATCAGCGGCCAGCGTCTTCCGCCCGCGACGTACGTACTTTTCGAGCTGCCGGGCGGTTACGACGGGATCCTCGCCGATAGCGACTCCATCCTGAATGATTTCAGACATGGCCATCCGGTATTTCTGATCATGTCGCCATATCCGGTCGGATAAATGTAGGCCGTTATGTGTTCGCGCCCACACCGCCTCGACAGCCCGCTCGTTCACTTGGAAGAATGCGCGACGCAGCGGCTCCTTGGCAAGCTTGGTACCGCTGAGCTGGTCCATGGATACTTCCAAGCTAAATGTGGATCCGGCTTGTACCGCCTTGACGATATCCTTCTTCAGCAGTTCGGTGAGCGATTCGCCAATGCCGTTTTGTTTCAGGGAGTCCCGAAGAGCTACCAGGTACCTCATGTTCATTTCGCTGCCAGTTCCCAAGCGTTTCAGTCTGCGGATCTCCTTGGCCAGCTTGTCGGCTGAACGAAGGTAAATGGCCCGCACAGCTTGATCCTGCCGCAGCCGAAGGTCGACATACTTTTTGCGCCCGCGGAGAGCATACTCGGCATATGGCCCGGCGATCTGCTTCAGTTTCTCCAGCAAATTTTGAGCTGAGGACTGGTCGGCCATGGCCTATTCCTCCAATTCCTTATTTTCATTGTTAAGGCCCTCTCCGTCCTCAAGTCTGGATAGGAATAGGGCCGTCTGGACGATTCGGGCCTTCTCGCCTGGGATTTCCTCGTCATCAGATTCGTAACCCTGCATCGTATCAATCCAAGCCTTCAAGAAATCGACGGCAGCCTCGAGTGAGATGAACCTGCCGGCAAGCGCCTTGTCCAGCGCCTCGACGATCGTCTTGATTTCCGTGGCCACATCCTTGCTGTCCCGCGGATCGATAGTCTCCCAGATCAACTCAGTGTCATATGTGCTGTAGCTCGTATTCTCTGCCTGGGCTGTCATCGCCAGTACCATCCGGGCAAGAAGCTTCCAGTTGTCAGTAAACGCCATGCGTTTGCGCTCAATCTTCTGGATAAATACAGGCATCTGCTCTTTGGTCGAAGCAAGTGAAGAAGGCATATGAACACCAAACACAAATTCCGGTGTCTCTGAAGCCGAAGAAATACAGTAAAAGACAAATTTGAGTAGCTCCGTAGCATCACCTGTGGCCGACTTCGCCTCAATAAAATCAGCATCTTCATCAGTTTGGAAGATTAGCATCTCATGTCCGTTGAGATTGATCGTCCCACCGTCTTTCGCAAACTTGGCCGGATCGTCGACGCCGAAATTGTTTCGCAAAAACGCGGCGACGTCCTTAAGCTTCAGTTTCAAGCGTGGCGTGCTGTGCATCTTCGAACCCTGAATGGCATGCAGAAAAACGTCGTGGTAAACCTTAAAGAAGGGCTCAACGGATTCAAGATCGGATTTCCCGAATGCCATGGTTTCGTCGGCTTCATTCTTGAAATGTACGATCGGAATGAAGCCCCACGGGTTTGATGTCTCACCTTCTTCAAGATCAGGGGGCTTATCACCCTCGATTTCAATCTTCCGGCGCGTAGCACTGATCCGCTGTTTAATAACAGCTCGCCTGTTTGCTCCCGTCTCATCCTCCCAGGTGTGTGTAGCTTCCAAGATGTATTCCACCGGCTCACCAGTGAGAGGATTAAGGTTAATCCGCTTGACTTGCTCAGGCGGTATGATGTTGTAGACCAGTCGCTTGTGTTCTTCTGGATAAAGCGGCGAAGGATTATCCTCTCTGGTTAGCCACACATAGCAATCAGCTTCACGAATGGCATTAAGATGTGTCCGCTGCATCTTAGATCGGTTTGCCTTGAAGAACTCCTGCAGCAACGTTTGAGCATCCTGGTCAGCGCTTTTGATATCAGGCAACCCCATGAAGCCGACGGTGGCATTAATGATCTTCTTGGCGAAACCAGCTCCAAGCTTGTAATTCTCGGCCGTATTATCGTATAACTTCCGGGCGAATTCGTAATCAACCTTAGTCGTATTAAGCGTATATGTCCCGCCGATGGTTCCCCCGGTCAAACTCCATCCGAGCCCGTTCATCAGGTTCACGATACCGCCCCTCAGCCGCGACATCTCCCCACTGATCTTGCCCCAAAATTTAGCCATATAGCTTCCCTCCTCTCAACAGTCCGGCAGCGGCCGGATTCATGTCGTTACCAAATATGATTGTATTGACGAAATATCGGTCACCGTCCATCTGGTGGTCGTTCTCCTTTACCGGCTTGTCCTCACCCCGGGCAGCTGCCTTTTCATCCCAAACATAGGAACTGAATTCCCGAAAAGTCTCAACGCAGCAGTCATTATATTTGATCAGGCCCTGACCGAGCGCTGATGCGACATTCCGAATCCCATCGACGACGGCATTGTCCGCCTCAACAACCGATAATTTTCCGCGCTTTCGTATCGCTGTTATAAAGCTTGCTGCTGAAGGGTCAATAATGACCGAATTGACCTTCAGATCACCGACAAATTCCTCCAAATCATCGCAGTACTGCTCATCAGTCTTCTGCACAGACATCTGCCGACCGTCGTAATGGTACTCTTTGACCTTGTACCAAATCCCTTCCGATAAGCCCCAGAGTCCGAATGTAGTCGGGTTCTTCGTACCGTAGTCGCAGGAAACATAATAGCGCGAATAATATCGCTCCACCGTAGGCACGACGTGCTTATCCTTATTGAACATGTCGTAAATGATCCCTTCAGCTAAAACCCATAAACCCAAGATGAAGCGCTGGTAGAAAACACCGGAGAACATCCGACGATAGCCTTCCTTAACCTTCTCGGATAAGGATAGGTTGTCGTTCATCGTAAAATGAAGATGCAGAGCGAGCTTTTCCTTGGCTTTATCAATCCATTCAAGCTTGAACCAGTGTGTCGGCCCTCCCGGGTTGCAGTTAAACCAGAATTTTCGGCCTTCAACAGAACAACGGGCTATGGCCTGGTCAACAAACGATTTTGGCATGATCGCAACCTCATCGAAGAACATACCAGCCAACGTCAGACCCTGAATCAAGTCCTGACTTCGCTCGTCTCGGCCACCGAAGAGGTAGAAGACGTTTGTCTTCCCTTTGAAAGTGACGGACAAGAAATTCTCGGATCGATTCTCCTTTGCATGATAGCCTCGACTCTTAAGCATTCGCTTAAGCGGAACAATAACGTTACGCCGAAGCGCACCGATTGTTTTTCCGGCCATGCCGAACTGCTCGTCCTGGAAGCAATCCATTGCCCATGAGATGAAGGAGAAAGACATGGAAGCCGTTTTGCCTGAACGGACAGCTCCATCACAAATCAGCGCATCGTAATCCCGGTACGGGCTATCAGGCATCCACCAGGTGAGCACCTTCAACTGTTTCGGGCTAAGAGGCTGCCATTTAAAAGAGGCGGGCTTACGTTTTGCTGCTGTTACCGACATCTTCCCACACCTCGCTTGTCATCCCCTTCAGCGCATCCAGGAAGCCATCATCTTCGGATTCTTCCGGCGGAGCTTCGTCGACGAGCATCTTATGCTTGAGTTCAAGGAGTTTCGTCTTTTTGTCGAGCACCCGGGTCAGAGCGTCCTCTATGGCCAGCTCTCTCTCAAGCTTGGCCCGTTCTTTCTCTACACGTTCAACTTCTCGCAGCTCAGGAGGCTTTCCTTCAGCCCCTTCCACCAACTGGTACTTACGGTCAGTGCTCTTTGATTCTTCGCCCGACCGTACCCGCTGTAGCCGGAGCATCATCCGGCGAATACGAATGTCACATATGCGGATATCGTTGTTGATCTGCTCAAGCGGATCGGTCCGAACGAAATCAAAAAGGACACGCTCATCATCATCGAGCGTGTCCAGCAAAATCGATTCATGTTCACCTGTCGTAACGGCCTTTTTGTTACCTGGCGGGCCGCCAGATCCGCCCCGGTTGCCGATCGCATTCTTGTTCCCGGGCTTCGCTCCGCCCCGGTTGCCCACGGCATTTTTATTACCCTTAGGTGCGCCGCGCTTTTGTTGTACAACATCGCCTTCATTCAGTTGTACAACGTTCTCTTCTGATTGTTGTACAACATTCCATTTATCTCGCTGCTTCCAGACCGCAACCTTCTTTTCATCGACGCCGAGCTGCTCGGCGATCTGCCGGTTTGTTATGTCGCCGCCATGCTCTAGCCAAATTACCTTAGCCCGGTCACGGTTCGGATCTCTTGCTCTTGGCATTACATTCATCACCACCCCCAAATAAAAATGACAAGCCCCATGAAAGGCTCGTCATTACTTCTGCCCTACCCCAAATGCAAACTCGCATCTCTTCTCAAATTACTAAATGGAGTGATCAGTTCGCCATCTCTTACATCATGTGACGTAATAGTTACATTTTCAGTCGTGTTTGCAGTATCGCTCTCCACTATTTTTTTGCCACACTCCCAAAGCCAGTCTAACGCTTGGCTTCGATTAATTCCACAATTGACGCTGAACAAAGTGCTAGACGTAAGATTTAATTGCAAGTACATCCATTGCCCTTTTGCGAAGAACAGAGTTATTCCATCCATTACACCCGCTGGTAGGTAGTATGCTGAAATATCCCCATCCTTTTTATACAACTCCATCTTCATTTATACCATCTCCCTAATCATCCAGTATGGATTGATATACGCTAATGGTCAAGTTATGACTTCTATTTGAGTTGAGTTGGTTTTCCAAATACGTGCATGCAAAATAGAGCAGCACAGCTAATCTGCGGCCCTCTCCTGCCTCTTTCTCTCCATCTGCCTACATTCGGGCTTATAAAGGGAAATGTCTGAAACAGGCTATTATTTCGTCTTACAAGCAAAAGAAAAAAGCGGCATCCCTTCTTAATACAGGATAACACGCATAAAATATCCGCATTTATTATTGACGCGCATTAATAACGCGTGTTATAATAAAGACAGAAGGGAGGGAGAAAACAAATGGGGAAACAACGTACCGTACGGGAAGTCTTAAAAGCACTCAAAGCCGAAGGTTTCATAAAGTCACCCAATCACGGCAAAGGTACTAGCCACCAACGGTACATACACAAGGACGACCCAAAGCGGTACGCCGATGTAGCTTTTCACTCTAGCGGCGACATACTAGCAAAGGGAACGTTGAAATCCATTGAACGAACATCAGGGGTTGAGTTTTAACCCCCGATGTTCTTCCCCCATATCCTCCCTTCGAAAAAAGCAAAGGAGGCTTAATAATGCCAAATTATATTTATCCAGTCGTGGTTGAAGAAACACCAACCGGTGTAAGCATGTACTTCCCGGATTTTCCTGGCACTGCTGTTACAGCTCCTTCAATCGTCGCTGGCATTAAAGATGCTAAGGTAATGTTGATTCATCGTATCGAAGAATTGCACGACAACAACGAACCTGTTCCTGTTCCTTCTGAGATCAGTGCTATTGAGTTAGAAGAGCCGACCGACAGAATTATTTATGTAGAAGTATTCGTAATGCCACCGGCCGACGATAAGACGGTGACCAAAAACTGTACAATGCCAAAATGGCTGCGCGATGCCGGGGAAGATGCAGGATTAAACTTCTCCCAGTTGCTGCAGCAATCCGTGCGTGAAGCATTAGGTATTGAGAAGCGGCTGTAATTTCTGGCCGCTTCTTTTCTTTATTCTGAATTACGCCGCTCGCTATCGGCCGGCTCCATTCTCGCTTTCAGCGCATCGATCTCACCTTTAATCTTTTGCTGCAGTTTAGCGATTCTCTTTTTCAAAACCTTCTGATCGTAGTTATCATTGCCAAGTTTTGCGACAGCCTTCTGAATCTTCTTCTGAAGGCTTCGAATAGAATCGTCTGTATAGAATCCTGTGTACTCACGACGGCAGAACGGGCAGGAAAATAATGTGCGTTCGACGCCGTTCTCCATATCTTCGGTTCGAATATTCTCGACCCTAAAGTCTCTTTTACATGAGTTGCATTTTACTTTCACTGGTATCATCCTTTCCTGGGAATGAAAAAAGCCGCCTATTGGCGACTCTATGTTTTTGTCTATTCATATTTCTTCCTCATTTGATAAAACGCTTCTTCTCTGCTCATGTCAGTTTCAGTATGCATTTTCACCAATTCTTCCATAAACTTAACGTCATCAAAATCAATATTTATTTTTTTCATCCACGAAGTAAACTCTTCAATATTAATTTCTAAATTGATGTTTGATCTATATCCAGTTGGTATATTAGTAAGTACAGAAATCGCTGTTCTGGCCTCTTCCATGGTTAACCCTAAGGAACGAATCTCCATTGATGCTTTGGCCACTCGTTCCTTTAATTCTTCATCGGTCATTTCGTATGTATCGTGTCCGAATAAACCGAAGATACTGCGGATGTTCTCAATCGCTCTTGCTTCACAACGCTTCATAACAACAAGCCGCCTCCTACTTTGAAGATTGCCATTTTAAATATAGTAGGCGGTAATTTATTCACGCGGTCTACCGCCAATCCGCCCAGCTCGGAATGAGCCCAATTCGGACATTGATTCGGGGCTATTGCCCTCTTGTCCATTCTCCACATTGTTATTGCCCCTCGCGTACCTAAGACACGTAAAACGTGCCATCAAACAGCCGCGACAAACAACTGCAGCCCTGCCTCATCACTGCCACACCCCCAAGCTATGACAGTTTCGCGTTGGGGCATGCAAGTCACATCAACGGACTTTTGTGGATGATGCTGCAGCTTACCGGTTTCCCGGCTCTTGTGTAATAGAAAAGGCGAGAAGAGGTACGCCCCGGTCATCCGCTGCCTGTGCAGCCGTGCGTGTCATTCTCGCCTAATTTCTACACTACCAATATAACAGGGAAACTTCGTCATGTGGTCGTCAGGATTCCCCAAGATGCACCGCAACGTCATCACTTTGTCGTCAAAATTCTTGCTTGATGTAATCATAAAACCCTGTCAGCTTTAACGAGTTGGCTATAGATTCGACGCCGGCTTCAATGCGGCGGTCCACGGTGCTAGCAGAAACCCCTTTACCCATAAACAGAATTGTGTCTCTCCTAGAATGTCCCTGAATAAACCGAACCTGAACCGCTTTCCTTACTTCATCATCGATAATCTGGTCGAATGCCCGATTGATCAATGAAGTGAATATTCTATATTGTGAGTAAATCCATTTTTGCTTTTCCTGCAGGATGACGGCGTTAGCTGTTTTGTCTGCGTGCAGATCCTCCTGGTCGATCCGGCGGGCTGCTTCACCATCAACGGCCACCTGGGCCATTTCCTTTTCATGATTCTCAAAGTCCTTCATGAACAAGGTCATCATTTTGTATTTGTTGAGGTAGAATTCAGCTTGCTGGATTTCCTCTTTTGATGCTTCTGCAAAAAGCTCACCCTGCTCCCAAGGTCCCCATGCCATCGCCATTCCCCTCAATCCCCTTTGTGATATAATATCAAGAGGAATGGTTTACCAAAATGACCCCCGCCGCCGGCCAAGGTATTGGGGGTCTTTGCATGTCTGTCTCCACTCACCGCCGCGGCGGCAGAGGCATGGTTATGCATCAATCCAATGATTTCTTTCTCACCTTTAGCTCTACTAACTCTACTTTGTAGAGAACAAGAGCATGGGATATGATGTCCAAAATATCGTTTTCAGATAGCGCCTCCGGGTTTTTGCCTTCCATAACCGCGATTTGCTTAATCTTTTTCATGTCAAACGGATCTAAATTAATCTGCACCAATTCACCCTCCTTCCTTCCTTCGCTTTTTGTGTCTACTGAGTAATTGCCTCTTATCAGGTCTATCAGGTTTACAAGGGTATATCCGTTCATCTCCCCTATTTCAAATATTTCCCCCAGCGCCCCTGCTTTGGAGCAGTAATTTCGTTAGCCAACTGATTTCGCGGCTTCGGCGGCTTGTCCGCGCCGATTTCCTTCAGGTGTGCGGCGAGCTTCTCCTGCGACCAGGTTTCGACTTTAATACCCTTGTCCAGCATGGTCAGCTTCCTCCTTTGGGTATAGGGTGGAAACGACTTGTTCCAGAATGTCCAATGCTCCATATGGATTATCATGCTTTAGCACTCTTTCGATGTTTTCTTTTAGCTTCTGTTCCCGGTCCTCTACCTCAATAATATGTTCAGCCAGCAACTCTTCTTTTTGCGAATGTTCCTTGTTTTTGAGTTGTATATACCAGAATCTTGTTGATTGACGCACTTGTTCTAGTTCGGCCTCTGCCTTGTCAGCACGTGCTTTCTCTGCTGCGTATTGTTGGTGATAATGAACCGCAATATCTAACACATCAGTTTTGATTCCGAGTCTATCCCAACCTATAACTGTCTTATCAAGGAATTCCGCATCATGTTGCCAGTCTCTACTCATTCCGACGCTCCTTCCCAGTTCCATAGCCCCTGCTGTCCCTTCGCTGGGATCGGTTCCGATAGCCAGCGGACATTGTCCATTTCCCATGCATAACGGCCAGGGGAATAATAGCCGAACTTATCTTCTTTTAGGCTGACACGCTTGTCTTTCCCGCCCGTTCCGTTGTATAGCAGCGGCATGCCACTTTGATAGTCCGTTCCTATTGACCAGCATTCTGTCATGTTTGCAATTGCTAAAACAGCCCCGGTCGGAAGGTTATCCACTGTGTATCCGTGCCGCGCTAATGCTGCCTTGATTTCTGGCACCTCACATGCTTCCCGATCGATCTTCTTTCCTGCATGAATTGCTATCGGTCCGCGGTGCTTAGTAGCCCACCCACGAGTTTCGTTACCCTTTTCCAAGATAGCGATCAGCGTCGCCCAAGGCTGATGAATTGTAATAGCTTTCAAATTGGTAACCCCCCCCACTTTATTTTTGTTTGAGAATCTGCAGCATCCGTGGCCCTGGCCCCTTCTTGATAAATCCCTTGTTGACCAGCTGCTCCAGCAGCTTAAATGCCGATGATGGAGATTGATGATTCATAAACCTGGATATCTCCCGGATCGTCGGCGGGTAACCATTACTTGAAACGAATGATTTTATGAATTCAAGAACTTCTGCTTGGCGTCTGGTAAGTGGTTTGATGTTCTTCATGAGGGATTCATCTCCTTAAAATAATTCCAGCTGTCCCAAAGTAAGTTCGTCTATCTTCACATAATTCGTAGCCTCTTCCCATGCGTCTCGGGCTCGTCCAACAAACGCATACTCTCTGCGAATCTGTGCTTTCTGTGGCAGGGCAAGGAACATATGCAGCTTACCTTCGATTTTACCGACGAAACTCCATTTATATAATTTGTTTACTGCAATCAATTCGATATCTTGATTACAGGTGCTTATGAGAGATTTTATTTCCTCGGCATGTTGGAGCATTTCAGGCTTGCTGGCTGTGACAGCATATGAAGAGCCTCGATAAAAGTAGTCCAATATCCCCATCACCTCTTAGAGTTACTGAGTTTCCGTTTACTTTGCCCTATTTTTCTATAGATGTCGGCCAGTATGATTCCCGTCCTTGTCAGCTCCGCGTCATTGTGAAGTAAGCCCTTTTTATTCAGGACCGAAAGCTGACTTTGCTTGATCAGAATCAAATTATCTGGATCGATATTGCGTTTATTTTGGTCTGCGAAGAGAATTACATGCCCTTTCGGAATGGAACCATGCTTCTCTTCCCACACAACCTTGTGCTTGTGCCTCCACCGCTTATGCCAAGGGCCCTCATCTGAAACTTTGATCAGCGTATATCCATCCCGATCGATGCGCTCACTGCCCACGGGTTTGTAATTCAGCGCCGGCTGACCCTTCTTAAATGAAGTACGATTGCCACCGACATTATATAATCCCTTTGTTCCTTTGTTGGGAGGCGCATGTCCTTCAGATCCTCTCAATCCGCTTGATAATCCGTGGTTTTGCTTCCATGTTTTAATTTGCTTTGATGTGAGGTTCAGGTTAAAGGTCTCATTCACAAGATTGGTCAATTCAAGGTTAGACAAGCCTCTAACGTGTCTAATAACGAATTCCGCTTGCTCATCTGATAAAAGGCTTTGCGGTATTGTCCGTCTTCTCTTGGGGAGATCGCTCTTTATCTTGTGATTAGCCTTAAAGTTTTTAATTTGTCCCTCAGAGATTTCAGTTCCAAACCTAGCATTAACCAAATCAGCAATTTCAGAGTTGTACCTGCCTTGGGCTATCTCACGAATATACAGTTTCTGCTCATCAGTCCAACGATGCATTAGCTGCCACCTTCAAGCATTTTAGGAACCTTTGTGTTTGCGTTCAGTCTGTCATCGGTAAGCTTAATTCCCTCTAAAACAAGGGTTCCATTTGCAATGATCTGCGATGCTACACTTGTCACGGCTTTCGCTCTGTTGATTTCGTCTGCCAATTTTTCTCCGGTCAGTTCCTCGTCACTTAAGCGCTCAAGTTGTGCAAATAAATGGTTGTTCAAATCCCCTAACGTATTTCGCATATTCAATCCCCCATAAAATAAGATCATCGTTTGGTAAACACGGCCATAATGGGCCCGCCCGGATCCGCTTAACCGGGGTATGGAAGGAAGCGGCTTACGCCGCTCCCCCGCCTTGCATCATCTTGGCCACACGTTTTTTATAAACCGAATATTTCGAGCTGATCTGTGTGCTTGGAACACCCATCTCTTTTGAAATATCCATCCACGTTTTACCTTCTTCTTTGCGCTGTCTCAACAGTTCAGGGAAGTCGTAAGGAATGTCTTCAAAGGTCGGCTGCTGCTGCAAAATAAAGCTTTCCAATTCCTTCGGATTAACTGCGCCTGTCGAAGTAGTATCGGCAGAACCTGCCTCCTGCTGCTCTTCGTCTTGATCATTTTCTTGAGGATCGGCAGAATTGCCCTCGTTTTCAAAGTCCATCTCTCCGGATCCGGAACTGTCGTCCACATCATCTGTTTCCTGCATCCATTCAGGGAGGTCCGATCCGCTGCTGTCCTGTTCATTGCCACCATCGCCCATGATTTCTCTTTCGAAATCGTCAAGCTCATCATCTTCTGATTGCTTGTCCTCACTATGTTCCTCTGGCTGCTCCCCGCCCTGAACGTCGTCATCCCCTCCGACGTTGGCACTCGGTACAGTTCCATCGATGGATAATTCGGTTTGGTTTTCGTCCTTTTGTTCATCAGGCTTTTGGACAGAAGTGACTACCCCTGAAGCGTCCGCAGTAACTTGGCGGCCACCGGTGTAAGGTTTGTACATATCCTCTTCTTCAAAATTGAATGACATTTGTGGGTCACCCAGATACACATTGATTTCTTCACCTTGGTTGTTACTCAAAAACACCAAATGCGGTAAAGAAGCTTTGAGCGGAAAGACAAGTTTAACCTCAATAGTCGACTCCCCGATTTTGATGCCCTTCGCCAATTCTCCTGTAAGCTTCACAAAGTTTTGTCCCATATCGATCACTATCCCCTCTATAGATTTAAGATAAGTCCTTGATCTTTACTTCAATACGCGGCTTGTTGCTATATCTCTTTTGAGCAAAAACCTCAACGACCTGGCTGTCATCCTTCCAGATGACTCCTTTAAGGGCATCCTTTACGCCCTTCAGGTAATTGTCGACATCCGGCTTTGTGGTCGGCCGCAATTCCCCAGCCTCTGCGGCTGCTACCTTCTTTTTGCTGAAGCTCTTAGGCATCGATCGGTAAATAGTGAGCATCATCCCGATCGGTCCTTCGAGCAGCGAAGGCGGCGCATATTCAGCTGCAGCCAGCCGGACATAATCTTTATAGTCCCGGGACTTGGCTGGATCATAGAGCTTAACGAATCCGCCGGCGGTTGATGCTCTTGGTCTTCCCTGAGCGACTGGTTCGCCGTATACCGTGAACTGGATCATATGGCGTCGCCTCCTTCCTTGCCACTCCCCAAAGCACATATACTTCCCCGATCTGCTTGCCAGTGCTGTCATAAATGATTTCCCACGGTTTATCTTGAAAGAATGGATCGATCCGAACATCACTGCGCACGCTGCCCACCTCCGATCCCAAGGAACCGTTCAAACTCTTCGATACCTTCCCGGATTTCAGCCCAACGCATCTCCGGAAAAACGGACCGAAGCTCCTGCCACTCCGGTATCGTTCCGGCACGCATGTACATCTGGCGCATGTATTCATACACGCTCCACTTGCCCCATGTATCGCTCATTATGCTCCTCTCCTGATGACTTTTTTCTTAAGAGCGTCTTTGCTTACCAATATCATCTCTGTCGGCGTATCCTGTTCAACCAACCAGTCTTCAGGAACAAGCTTCCAAGCTTTCATTTCTGCCTTTTGCTTGCGTGTAGGCCTTGCCGGCCGTGTTTGCTTCCCCATATCCAATCCCCCTACGCCCAGCGACGCTGATTGATATTCGTAACCTTCTTCTGCTTCGGTGGCGGCTGCGGCCCCGGGTCGACATGAATCCGCTCGTAGTTAACAAATTTGTTGAACTGCTTTAAGAAGACCAGTTCGACCGTTCCAACCGGGCCGTTCCGTTGCTTGGCAATGATGATTTCGATGATGTTCTTCTTCTCGGATTCCTGGTTGTAATAATCATCGCGGTACAGGAAGGCTACGATATCGGCATCCTGCTCGATCGATCCGGATTCCCGCAGATCGGACATCATCGGACGCTTGTCCTGGCGCTGTTCGACGCCCCGGCTGAGCTGTGACAAGGCAATAACCGGCACATCCAGCTCGCGGGCCAAGGTTTTGAGCATCCGGGAAATCTCGGAAACTTCCTGCTGACGGTTCTCCGAGCCGCGGCCCTTTCCGGATCCGGCAATCAGCTGCAGGTAATCGATAACAATAAGCCCGAGCCCTTCCTGTTTCTTCAGTCTCCGGCATTTTGCTCTTATTTCGTGAACCGTAATGCCTGGAGTGTCGTCGATTCGGATGTTGGTCTGTCCGAGCTTTCCGGCTGCGTCCGCCATCTTGGTCCAGTCCTCTGACCCCATATCGCCCATTCTCAGCTTGCTCGCCTCGATGTTACCTTCGGCGCTTACCATCCGGGTTACAAGCTGCGCTGCGGACATCTCCAGACTGAAGATTGCTACTGGTTCCTCGATTCGGACAGCCACATTTTGAGCAACGTTCAGTGCGAATGCCGTTTTCCCTACGGACGGTCGAGCAGCTACGATAATCAAATCGCTTTTTTGCAAGCCTGCTGTGATCGCATCCAGATCGGTATATCCGGTTTGTTGCCCAGTTACTTCCCCTGTCTTATAGACTTCCGCCTTTGTTTCCGTCGACTCGATTACCTCAACAAGAACGTTATCGATGCGCCGGAAATCTTGGGGCGGAGCTGCCTGATCAGCCAACTTTGTTGCAGCCATTTCCGCCGAAGAAATTAAACTCTGGATGTCCTGGCCTGACATAGCCGCTTGAATACCGGCCATGTTTGACCTGATGTATTCTCGACGTGTATATTTTTCTTTCAGTGCGGCGATATAGGACTCGATATTGGCCGTCGTTGGCACACTCCGGGCAAGCTTGGAAAGGTAGCTTACGCCACCGACATCTTCAATCTGACCCTTGTCTGACAAAAGGGACGTTAGCGTAACAAGATCGATCGGCTTGCTATCCTTGTGCAAATCCATCATGCCCTCGAAAATAATCTTGTTGCCTGCGTGATAGAAAGCCGCTGACGGGAGTGTATCAACGTGCTCGATTTTATCTGGATCGATCAGAATGGACCCTAGCACAGAAGCTTCGGCGGCCAAGTCGTGCGGCATGTTGGTCAGTAAGTCATCAACGGCGGCCGAGTTTGGCATACACTTCCTCCTTCCAACCTGGCGGCGGTGGGCAGGCCTCTTGCCGCGCTCGGGCACGCTCTGCGAAGTATTCCTCGGTTACTGTCCGCATGCGGTCTCGCTCGATCTGTTCCCCCAGTCTCCCCCGGATTTCAGCGATGCCTGGTGGCCATTTATTTGTCTTGATATGATGCTCGACATTACACAACGCTGTATCAAACGGGAAATCCATGAGATATTTCAGGTGGCGATCAATGTTCTCGTCACTGTCATCAAAGTTCGGATACTCCCTTTTGATCTCGATAAAAAGGTCAATAACCTCTGCTTTGTTCACGTCGTCTTTCCTCCTCTGCGCGTCTACGAAGATCATTAATGGCACGCTGCTGCTTGGTCATGCGTTTCGAGGCAGTTGGCGCTCCCTGGGCGACTCCAGTCATCGGCGGGCTGGTAGTTTGGGAGTTTTGCCAAGCCTCGTTTATTGCGTCTTCGTAGTATAAAAAGCTCGTTGGCATCTTAAATGTGTTGCCCTCACGTTCACGCTTGGCCTGAAGCAGGCTCTCCATAGTTGAGATGGTAAAGGGTACCGGCATCCCCCCGGCGACCATCCGACCCATGGCTTCGCGTTCCCGTGGCTTAACGTGGAAATCAAGTTTGCTATGCAATTTGCAATATGCGTTTAAAATGGCGATCATCCCGTCCGCCTCTGGATCAGGATTATCATCCTCAAACCATTCCGTCCCAGTAGTAGGAGGAGTAGTAGTAAGATCTTTAATATCTTTTAGATCAGACATTTCTGTCCGATCACTGGCCAAATTTTGCTCATGATCGGACATATTTGTCTGTTCACTGCCCAACTGATCGGACATTTTTGTCTTATCATCATCAATGTGATCAGACATTTCTGTCTGTTCACTCGGTTGTGATCGGACATATTTGTCCTTTTTCTTTTTGGAGTTTCTGACCCAAAGGATTAAACCTCTTGGAGCCCTGGTCACTTGTATGTAATGATGCGCTTCTAAGGTGTCCAACCAGCGACTCACAGTTTTATCGTTGACTCCGAACCTTTCAGATATCTCTGATAGCTTCATAGGCTTGTTCCCAAGGACGATGCCCCAGACCGTTCCCTTCTCCTCTCTCTCTGCTGTCGTGGAACTCACGCACCAAAGGAAAAGCCATATCGCGCTGCCTATTTTCTTATAATGTTCTGGCTCCAGTAATCCGGAATAAATCGGAAAAGGGTAACTGCCTTCGGGCATATGCTCATCCCCTAAATCATTCTTTGACTATTTTGATCATCGTTCCCTCAACTCCAGCAGCCTGCATTCCTAACTGAATCCCATTGGTCAAAGAATCAAAGAGCTTCATCGTCATAGGACCAAATCCCTCCGGACCCATCGAGAACGGAACGAAGCTTCCCAAGGTATAGGCAGCAGCTGTGAAAAAGTGTAGCAACTGTTCTTCTCCTGCCCCAGCTGCTTTCTCCCATTGTTCCTTCAAAACATCCATGATCTGCTCAGTTTGCAGATTCAGTTCGTCAGCAGTCATTTGACTCATATCGCACGCCCCTTTTCTTCCCGGCAAAGATCGGCAATCATCATAGCGATATTAGCGACATCTGCTGCCTCTTTGATGGCCTCTTCGTTGGAAATGCAACCCGATAATTCGTGAACCTCTTCATCTAACTTTTCTAAAAGGTATTGAATCCTGCAGTCCTTCCAGCCGCCTTTCCAGTCGTTCTCCCGGAGCTTTGTTTCCATTTGCTGGGCGAACCATTGGATTTCTGCTCTTGGTTCGATATTTTTCAGATTGTTATGGCTCATATCGCACGCTCCCGCATCGTTTTTTCTTTCCAGTCCTTGTCCCCCAAGCAGCGGCCCGGCGTTACCTCAAAGTGCCGGCGGCCGCGTACAAAGGAGACAAACAAGCCTGTTGATCTTTCATAGTACATGCCATTCAGCACCGGCTTTCCCACGAATTTCGTAGGCTGCTGTTCAAATGAATCGAATAAGTCCATTTGCTCAATTTTCATAGCGGTTGGTCATCGGAATGAGCTCAGCGTATGCCGGCGTCCATTTTGGTGGTCCGTATTTGCTCAAGTAACCGATTTTGTTCACCCATTTGTTAACGGGATCTTCAGTATGCATGGCTTTAAGCAGTTCCCAGCAACCGATAACATCGTTTAACGCACGGTGAGCTCCTGTAAGATCAATTCCGTAACGCTCTGTCATGTTTGTAAGTTTATGTGGATAATAATGGCGATCCCGCGAAATCGTGCATGTATCAATGAAGGAATTATGGAAAGTTCGCCCGCCAGTGCGCTGCATCCAATAATGTAGGAAAGCCAGGTCAAAAGCAGCATTGTGCGCCACCAGTAAACTGTCCTTGGCAAGATTACGAAGAACCTTAAAAGCAATGTCCTCATCCATCCCGCCTGCCAGATCGGCATCAGTAATGCCCGTAATCTCAGTGATTTTTGTCGGGAGCTCCCCATCCAGCTTGACCAGCGTCTGAAACTGGCTCACAATTTGTCCATCAATGCAGCGGATCGCAGCTACTTCAATGATGCGGTCGTTTGCAGGGTTGACTCCCGTCGTTTCAAAATCAAACACAGTAACATCAGACAACAAAATTATCTCCCCCTATCGTCCCGTAGGAACACAATCGGATATTTCACTTTTACAACCGTCCATCCGGGGTATGCCCGGGCGAAATATGCCCGCGTCTCCTGTTGGAACAAGTCTCGATCTTCTCGCATAAGCTTCCAGATCCGTTCCCCCATCATGCTGCGCATTAATGGCTTCTCCCCGATCATCGGCCAGCCACCCGGACCAGTTTGCCAGTCACTTCCTGGATCTCTCGCTTGAAGCGTTTTTCATCGCTGTTGCCGTCCGATAAGTGCAACAGCCAAATCTCTTTGACTTTGCGGGTATCATTGGCTTTCAAGAAATCTTTTACATGTTCCAGACCAAAGTGCGACTTCAGCAGTCGTTTCATTTGTCCTGGATGCAGGTGGCCGGACGCCACCCGTTCCCTTACGATGTCCATCGAATAATTGCATTCCACCATGATGTGGGTTAGATCCCGGAAACGATGCCGGCAGTAATAGGTGTCCGTTAGAAAGACAAGCTTGTCCCCTGCCGTATTGGCCAGTAGGAACCCCAGCGGCTCCTCGACGTCGTGCTGTATATCAAATGGCAGGATCGACCAAGTGCCGATCTGAAACTGTTCCATAGCTCTGATAATCTTCAAGCGATGCCCTGACAGCCCCCGGGCATCAGCGGTGCCTTGGCTGGTATAAACATTGATGCCGGCCTTCATGACATCCTTGGCAGCCTTGCTGTGATCCAGATGCTCATGAGTGATAAGACAGCCAGAAATCTCCGACATCCGGAAATTAAGTGCCCGCTGAAGGGCTTTATAAGGAAAGCCGGCTTCCAGCAGCAGAGCCGTATGCCCATCCGTTATATGGTAGGCATTGCCGGCGCTGCTTGAGCCGAGACATTTTATATCGATCACCAGGAATCAGGGCCGTTTCCAGCCTGCCTCACTGGTGGAATATCATCAGAGAAATCGTCGAATCTCATCTCTTTAGGCTCCTCAGGCGACGCTTGTGATTGACCCTGTTCTACCTTTTCTGAAACGGGAGGAGTTATGTCGATGATTTCCCCATTCGCATTAGCTGCTATCTCTGCCTCCATTTCTGCCTCAGCGATAGCCTCATCCTGACGATTGAAGTGTGTCATAACCAGGCTGCCGTCATCTGAGGTGTTCATGTAAGCCTTACATGCACGATTGATCACGGTTCGCTTAGCCATCTCCCCCGGAAATTCATTATGGGTACTCCCCTCTTTATCCGGGTTTTGTCTAGATTTTTTCCACGCTTGTCGGATCTCCTTGATCGTCATGATCTCGGTGTACTCGCGGCCATCTGCCCAATAGATCGTGCAATAAGCCCCAGCAATTTTGTTATCATCAATGTTGGAAAATGCGGTCTTGTGTTTCGTAATCTTCTTTCGGCCACGAATTACTTCAAATTCGAACTCGTCGCCCTCATAAATGATTTGGGCGTCAATATCTTCGGCACCTGTCACTCTTTTAGTGACGGCCATTGTGCCGAAGTAACTCCGCTGAAAGGTCAAATTTTTACCGTAGGGGATGAAATATCCTTGTTTTTTCGCAGGATTCAAGCCTTGAACAACCATATCAAGCAACGCATTCGCAATGCTGTCCCGAGTACATGCTTCCAGAACTGGTTTGTTATCTTTGGTCTGAACGCTTTGAAGCAGCAGCCAGGCAGACTTCATAGCATTTTCCGGGCTGTAGTTGGCGGGGAAATGAATCTCCCCGCGTTCCTGAAACTTCCTCACTTTATCGGCAACCACGTCGACTGTGTCGCGTTTTACCAATGCCAATTGTGAACTCAATTAGATCGCCTCCTGCATGTTGTTGTGTGGTACGATGCGCAGCTTCTTATTTTTATCTTTCCAAACAGCACTTGCCTCTTCATAACTTCCATGGAGTTTGATCAGTTCGTCCTTCGTCTCATCTGGCAAACTATCAAATGTCGGAGGAACTATTAATCTAATCACCTGGGCATCCGTATCAATCAGCTGCGTTACCGATTCGGCGTTATCGATAAAGATCGGCGCCGAGAAGCCGTAATGCTCGCTAAGGGTATTTATGATGTCCAGACCTACATTAATCTGTGCGGCATTGTTGAGGCCGCCGTCGTATGGAACGCCGTTATAAAGCGTCTTGCAGACATCGTTCAGGCCGCCATTGAGTTGTTCTTCAAACAGCCGGAACCGGGCGTATTTGAATTTGTTGTTGATTTTGGACTCGAGTGCGGAAACCTTGGTCCGCGTAAACTCCTCCGTCAAGTAGAGCTCATGCTGCAGCCGCTCGTATTCGGCAGCAAGTTTGCGCTCCTGTTCAGTCAATTCGGCGATTCGATTTTCAATTGCGACTGCTGCAGCAATTTTCGACTTATCCGATTCGAGCTCGCTGACTTGATCCCTTAGCAACCTGATTTCGGCTTGAACCTTGCTTGCAGCGTCGGATGCGGAAGACCGAAGCTGCTCAATTTCAGAGCGTACGATCTCGGCTTCCTTTTGTTTGGCTTGATACTCTGGATCGTCGGCCGGATCGGAAACGGCTGCCTGCAGCTCAATCAGCTTTGCTTCAGCTTCGGTTACCTCCCCTTGTTTCACCGCCAATTTTTCCTCCAAGGCGGTTAAACTTTCCTCCAAATCAAACATGGAGTGCTTCAGACTTCTAACCTCTTCAGCAGCTGCTTTTCCCTCTGCCGAGATCCGTTCGAGTCGTCTGGACTTGTCGCGATTAAAATCGGCCAGCGCTTTGTCCTGCGCAGCCTGTACTTGATCGGCTGGCAATGCCTGCCCGCATGTTGGGCAGTTGGCGCCATGCTCATGCTGATGGGCGGGGAACTCCAACCCATTAGCAGCATGCCATTCCTCCCGCAGCCGTTCCGCTTGGCTCTCAGCTCTTGCGATTTGTCGCTTGTGCTGTTCAATCTCACGCTGCCCGGCAGAAATTCGCGCTTGCAACTCGGATGCTTCGCCGCGCAGTTGCATCAATCGCTCTCTTTGCTCGTTAACGGCTTGTAATCCATCCGCTTGGACTCGGTGTTTGATGTCCGTCAGCTCGGCGTTTATCTCACGCAGACGGATCTCCTTGGCCGACAACTCCCCGCCGGATTGAATACGTTGTAGTTCAGCGGCCTTGGCGTCTATCCTGCTGCGAAGCGTTTCGATGTCTTCCTGGATCAATTCAGCATCCAGATCGGAAACGTCCGGCATATCACGATACTTCTCGTCAATCCTTGTCGGGATCTCTTTTATTTCCTTATTGATCTCCGCAAGCGCTGATTTAATCGACTGCTTGTGCTTTTCAACGGTCCGCTCCTCCAAAATGGCAGCCAATGGAGTTAGCTCTTTGTTGCTGGCAATGATCTCCGCATCCGTCATATCTCCACAGACCTCCAGCAGCACTTTTCGGCGGGCTTCCGGCTTCAACACCTCGTTAAAGTAAGAAGGGCTCGTCAGAAGCTTGAAAACGTCCTCGCTAATCAAAGCATCAACTTCAGCCCTGTATTCTTTTTCCTTAACAGGAACCCCGTCTACAAAATAGTTTGTTGTATGACCGTCGAACACGGAGGTGGCTGACCCTCGTTTCTGTGTCCATTTTTCGCTGAACACTCTCCGGAACGTCCGGCGACGCTGATTGACCAAGAGGACTCCCTCAACTTCATGATCGAGGCCATGCCGTACAACGTTACCGGCCTTGTCCAGTTCCTTTATTTCAAATTTCTGTTCAGATCGGTTAGCGCTATCTTTTCCGAACAAGAGCCAAGTGAAGCCATCAAACAGAGTCGTTTTGCCCGTTGCATTATCGCCATAGGCATCCGCGTTCCCGCCGTTGGCGTCGAGAACAAATTCACGGAATCCTTTAAAATTACGGAACGTCAGGCGTTCCAGAACGATTTTCTTCAAGCGATTCCCTCCTTAATGGAATATTCCAATTTAACGTCTTCCACGGTTTCTTGCGGTTCTTCTGGGTAACGGACGCTATCCAAATGCTGGCGGATTGCAAATTCAATCTCGGCCAACTGCTCGTCGTTCAGGTGAATCTCTACTGTGCCGCTTTGGGCACGGACCGACAGGATCGTCGGGGTATACATGCGTTTAGGCTGCACCGCTGCTTCGATGCGTTCGCCAGTAATATCAAGCGACATTGCTGCTCCCATGGCCAATCGCTCCCTCTTGTGTGATACGCCCCCATCTGCTATCATGGGGGCAAGCAAATTTATTGAGTACCAGACTCGACCCGTTCCCGCGGGTCGTTTTCTTTTTCGTCATGCTCGGCGATAGTTTGCCATTCCACGATCACCGGGCAGTTTTCGATGCTTACAATCAGATTTTCGTTTTCATCGAGCACATGAAATTCGGAAAAAATTCCGTTTTCATGCTCATAGCCCACCTGCTTGATCTCGATGACTTCCCGGCCGTCCAGCTCGGTGCCAACCTCAAAAACGCGCGTCGGATTACTTACTACCGTAAGCTTTTGAATAACATTCAAGGCCTGTCCCTCCTTTCATATGTACTTGTCAGGGCAATACCGGGGGTGTTAGCATCACCCTGGATGCGTCAGCCGCATCTCCCGGCGCCGAACGGGAGTAAGGTTATGAAACCGTCCGACGCCGGGAGACAGGGCCGAAGCCTTGTCCCGTTACTTAATTAATCCAGTAGCAGCGGCCATCTCTTGAATGGCTGATTTGCTGACAAGTTTCCCTTTAAACACGATCAGGTCGGATTCGTTGCCGGTGAACACGCAGCCGGGAGCATACTTTTGTAAAACAATCCGATCATTATCAATAAAGATTTCAAGAGGGTCCTTCTCATTGATCCCCATCGTCCGACGCAGTTCCATAGGCAATACAACCCGGCCCAGTTCATCCACTTTTCTTACAATTCCAGTCGCTTTCATATTTTTATCTCTCCTTTAAATGGTTTATTGGAAACGAATCCGAATCGCTTCGATTGCAAGATTTGTATTGTATGAATCAAGGGAATCCATATCCGAAAGATTCACCTTGTTGTGTTGATTGAACAAATGAAGAGCAAGGTCAAGCATAAATTTTTCAGCCTGCGTCCAACCTTTTGATGCTTCACGAAGTTTACGAATGTGTACTATGCCGTTATCTAAATCGAAATATCGTGTGGTTAACAGAGGTGTTAACCTGCCGTTGTTCTTGAAGATATAGAGTAACGCGCCCCAATGACGATCCATTATGCCGTTCCCTCCTTGCGCTTCCGGCGTTCATCGGCTACAATGGACGACAAGAGACTCTTAAGACGTGTTCTCAACCGAGACTGCCCTGGCCGGCGGTCTTTTTTCATTTCCGTTTCTGTTTCTGCGATTCGAATCATTTTGTTCAGATATTCCATTCCATCCGAAAGTTTTTTCGAATCGATCATTTTTTCCGGATGCTCCTGAATCAGCTGCAGGTTATGCTTCGCATTCTTCCCTACCTGAATCGCTTCCTTTGCTAAATCCTCTCTGGACATTCGATTCCCTCATTTCAGATATTTTTTAGCCTTTAGTTCAGCCCGGTGTTCTTTCCAGATGCCGAAATAGCTGAATGTGTACTCTTTGCAAAGAACTGCAACATGGTGGGTGAGCGCCGTAATTGCTTCGACACATTCAAAAATCGTAGATTTTATTGCTTCCCGATCCGCTGGTGTCAGCTGATCGGGCCGCTTCATAATAGGTGCCGTTTTCATGGCCACAAGTGCCTCTTCCGCTTCCTCCATCGACTTAAAATGCGTTGCAGCCCTATGTAAATCAGCATTATCTAACCATGGAACACTGGCCCCGCCAGTGATTTCTTCTTGTGCAGCCAGGTAAAGACGTGGCTCATCGAACGTGCTGGCAGCCTGCCGAATCAGGCTCTTTGGTGCCGGCCGCTTTCCGGTCTCTACCTTCGCAACAGAGGACCGATCAATCAGAATTTGCTCAGCAAATTCCTCCTGAGTCATCCCTTGCTGTTTGCGATAATCGTGCAGAACATCTCCTATTGACAATTTTCTCACCTCCCCCTGTCCAGAATCATCAGACGGTCCGGACAAATACGGTACATTCAAGGGGTGGAAATGGACAATTTGGCTCACAAACCGCATAGATTTGTGACAACGAATTCAGTTAATATTTAGTTGTGAGCAAAATCTTCCCCAATCGTCATCCCCTCTGCCGCTGGTAGCCGGTACAGCTCTGGCGGCTTTCTTCTATCCTTTTTAATTCCTTCATTGAATCCTTAAGCAATCGCTTGTATTCCAGTTGCGAGATAGCCTCAGGATTAACTGCATAATTAGGAAGTGCTAATTCAAGAGCTGCCCCCATATCTAATTTTCGAAGGATTACTCGAGTAACCGTTGCCGAAATGCATGCGGCCCGTGAAGATTCACGTTTCCAGCGGAAGCGCATCTTATGCTCCTTCCTGAAGCTCTTCATCCTCAGATTTTTTCTTCTCAGGAATAGGAGCTTCATGTAGAATTTTCAGAGCTTTGACCATTTTCTCCATATCCGGTTCGTATTCCGGATTGTAGGTAATGCCTGGAGGATTCAACGTGATCACTCCTTTTAAAATTTGATAAGTACATAACGACTACGGCTCGGTTCGTGCTGACGGAAGTCGATGACCCAACCTTCCTTAAGCAGCTTGTTGACTTCTTCCGGATCACGAGTTTCCTTGATCGCCTTAATTTCGTGCAAAGACTGTTCCAATCAGATCACCTCCTGTTTAATTGAAGGAGTATCAACAATTTCTTTTTTTATTGAGCTTTCATCAAGTTGACTCCCAAAAAAAATTTCACCTATTAGTTGGTTAAGGCTCATCTCGAATTTATCGGCCAAGACGGGCAGGTGCTCAGCCTTTAGTTTGTTTTCCCCCGACTCAATGCGAAGGTAGCCTCCCGCCGTTTGAAAACCAAGTGCATCTGCCATTTCCTGTAACGGAATTTTTTTTTGAGTTCTTAGAGTCTTTAATTTTCCGAAATCTATCATTTCCTCACCGCCTTTATTTGATGAATGATCAAGTTGTTGATCTTATAGTATTTGATTTTTGCTCAAATGTCAACATGTATTTGCTATTTAATCAACTTTATTTAAAATTTCCGACATACATGCTATCCTTTATTTGATGAAACAGCAAACTTTGGAGGATAAATAAATGTCTTTGGGTCTTCGCCTTAAACAATTGAGAAAAGAGAATAAAATTACACAACGAGATTTGTCTTTAAAATTAGGTATTGATCATACCACTGTATCAAAGTGGGAAGCTGATGTTTACGAACCAGATACTTCAACACTCAATAAGTTAGCTGATCTTTTTGATGTTTCTGTAGATTACCTCTTAGGACGCACTAATATCCCCCGGCCCTTTGACTATGGAGAAGACATCGACCCCAAAGAATTGGCTGAGTTTGAAGAGTTCATTAACAATCCTTATCACGGCATATTCTTCAAGGACTACCTCGAAGCACCAGAAGAGCGCAAAAAGGAGCTGCTAACATTCTGGAGATTTATCCGAGAAGAAGAAAAAGACCGTAAACCCGGCGATCGACAAGGTGAATAGATCTGAAAAGAAGAATAAGAAACTTGAAAGTGTTAGGAGAAGGATATGAGTCATAAAAGGTTCAATTGGGGCTGGATGGGTCCTATTGCGTTTGTTCTTATTGTTTTGCTGTTTATAAATCGCAATGCAATTATCGATTGGGTTATTCGTTCTCCTGAAGATTGGAGACTTATTCCCGTCTCTGAAGGCGCTCGGGATAGTATGCTTAACGATTCTATTTATCCTATAGACCAACCAACCCTCAAAATCAATGATACCGATTTGAACTTAATTGGTGCTGATTTTGGAAAAGAAGATCTGGAAGCAAATGGTTTTAAAAAAAATGCAAATGATCTTGGAGCTATCGAAGCATTTTCTCAAGGGTTCAAGATTGGAATTGCACGTAGTCACGGAGAAGCTAAAAAAAGAGATGCAACCTTGGTACTGTACCTTAAAGCAAAACCATCATCGGAAATAACTTCTCCTCGTGATATCAAACAGTCCAACATAAAGGCGAAAATAACTGACGATAAGGGTGAGGATGGAATTGAACTCTATAACTCATTTTCAGGCAAATATTTGGAGTTGAACAAAGATACATACGGCATTTTCATCTTCGCTGTTTATTCTGACTCAAAGTATTTTGATATTGCTTTTGGAAACACAACATATCGAGTAGCCCTTCCTTTTAAGCAATAATGGTCCTTTTTCAAGGACTATTATTTTTAACATACAACAGAACATACATTCCCGTACTGGAGGTAATCACCATGAAGATCAAACATTATCAATTGACGGCATTGGAGATGTGGGTCGAGGAATTATTTGAGCGTTGCGGAATTGATTCGGTTGAGCAACTGAACATTGATGACATCGCTCGACGACTGAATGTATGGGTTTTTTACAAGCCAATGAAGAGCAAAGGACTTGAAACACGGCCAGGGATTTATACGATGATCATCGATAGCAGACTCTCTCCTACTCAACAATGGCTGGATTTCTTGCACGAGCTGTGCCACCTATTAAGGCATGCCGGCAATCAAACCACCCTTCCAGAGTTATTTACTGTAGGGCAAGAACAGGAAGCTGAGCAGTTCGTGTTATATGCTGCAATGCCTATTTCGATCATCGCAAAATTACATATACCCCAGCAGAGGGATAAGGCGATCGAATTCTTATCCAGAACATTCGCGATCCCTAAGAAGTTCGCCGAACGCCGGTTAGATCAAATACAAAGGAGAGAATTTCAGGGGACAGTGGACTCTGTTTTGGCCAAACAAATCCCTTTCATTGGCTCGGATTCGAAGGAGGAACCCAAAATTCAGAATATCAAATTATTTTCCTATTACGATTCAAACGCCGATGTGCCCGGCCCATCTCAAATCGTTATTGAAGTGGACGCGGCAACAATGAATTCTTCGGGCGAATTCTATTTTTCGGCTGATGGGCCATTCGAACGTTTAGAAATTGAAGATTTTTACGGCTATAAATGCACTCAGTTATCCGTCAAGGATCTGAAATATAAAGATGACAAGATCGGGTTGAATTTCCCCACATTGAGCCTGATATATGGACGGGCTGCGAAAAGGTTTGTACTCCAGATGAGGGACATCGAGCAGTTTTTACAACTCGAACGTGGTTTTTAAGGAGGTTTTTGGTCATATGTTTAACTTTACAGAAGATCAAAATAAAGATGTAGTCGTATACCCACGGGTATCTTCCGATGATCAGCAGGAACGCGAAACTATTCAAAGCCAAGTCGAATTTGCACAGAAATACTGTGAGCTTCATGGTTTAAATATAATCGATTGGTACAAAGACGATGGAGTCACTGGGACGATCCCGCTACATGAACGACCAGAAGGTAAACGATTATTGGAGGATGCTAAAACTGGTAAGTTCAAAACGGTGCTTATTTACAACATGAAACGGCTTGGCCGAAAGGCACGGGTAACACTTGATGCAATCTATCAACTTGAAGAATTCGGTGTAACAATAAAGTCGATGACAGAACCATTCGACACCAGCACCCCAATGGGCAGATTTGTTATTACGCTTCTGGCCGGACAAGCAGAGTTTGACCGAGATACATTGCTCGAAACATTTTGGCATGGAGCCAATCGTGTAGCTCGCCTCGGCCAATGGCTTGGAGGTATTGTTCCTTATGGTTACGTGGTAATTAATAAATTTCTTCAAATCAATGAGGATCCGCTACCTGGTAAAGAAGACATGTCTGAAGCCGGAGTGATTCGGCTTATGTATCACTTAATCGGGAATGAAAAATGGACAACAATACAAGTGGCGGATTATTTCAATTCCCTAAAAATACCGCCATCTTATGTCAAAGACGGCCGAAAAGTCAAAAAGGGAAAGCGGAAACAAAGCACCGCGGGATATTGGACCCCCAGCAGGATTGGCAACATGATTAAGAGCACAACCTATAAAGGATTGCACATTTATGGGAAGAGATCGAAAAAAGATAGAGAATTAATTGAAAGAGATGTGCCGGCTATTGTATCTGATGAATTGTGGTTAAAAGCACAACAAACGCTGGTTGATAACCGGCTCGAAGCGGTCAGAAATAAGACAAGGGATTATCTATTAAGGGGAATCATAAAATGCGGATCCTGTGGACTGACTTATCATGGAACAGCCTATACCGGCGTTGGCCGAAAGCCAACAGCTTACTACACATGCGGTGGCAAGACAGCGTACAAAGGACCACTTCAGGGTAAATGCCGGTCAAAAAATATACCGGCAGATTGGATTGAAAGCATGGTATGGGAAGAATGCATTCGGTTTATAGAGAATCCCGGAGATGCGCTCAAAGAACTGAATGCTGGGATGATGATCCGTCAATCCAAGGTCGGAGAATACCTCACTGAGAAAGAAATGGTGCGGAAGAGTATCGAAGACAAACAAGGGGAACGGCAGGGAATCCTTACTCTTTACCGTCAAAAAATGATTACCGCTTTGGATGTTGAAAAGCAGCTGCAGGAGATCATGTCTGAAACGGCTACCTTAGAGAATCGAATAAGAGAACTCGATTTATTGATCAATGCTGAAAATGATCTGTCTAAAGATTTTAAGACAGCAGAAGAGCTTCTCGTCGATCTTAGAATGAGAATTATCGCCGGCAATAACAATCCAACCTTTAGCACTCGCCGCGAGATTGTTAAAACGCTGGTACATGAAATCATAGTCGACACAATTCCATCGCCGACAGGTGGAAGACCAAAAGCATCTGTTAATGTGAAATATGCCTTCAAACGTAGCCATAGAATTAACAATTCCAAGGGTATTAATCACACGGTTGCCCGTGCGGCTACTTTGGCAGCGATCATCCCGGTCATCAGTGCACATGCAGCCCGGCGCGGATCGCGCAATACCGCTCCAAAATTTCCGGCCCGCTGCTTGACCGGATCGACCTTCAGGTCGATGTCCCTAGGCCCAGGGAATGGACAAAAGAGAAGTTCTCCTTGTCTTCCGCCGAAATGCGCGCCCAGGTGCTGGAAGCCCATGAAAGACAGCGAAAACGATACGGTCAGCTCCATATCGGCTGGAACAGCGAGCTGTCAGGCAGCCTGCTCCGCCGCTTCGCCAGATTGGATGCGGATACCGCCAGCATGCTCCATCAGACCATCGAAGCGCTTGGACTCAGCATGCGCGCCTATGACCGCATTCTTAAGTTGGCGCGAACCATCGCCGACCTGGATGGGCTTGAAGAAATCCGCTCTGCCCATGTCGCCGAAGCGATCCAATATCGAAATTTGGACAGGCCGCAGGTGGAGATGTTTGTGTAAAAAGGGCCCTTGGATAGGATAGGGCGTGTATTATCCTCTCTAATCAATAAGAAAAGGATGTTTTGTCCCTGTAGAGGAATACCTGTCAAAGAATCAGGACTCAACTCTTCAGCAATTTCATTCGTGAGAGCACTAGGCATAATAGCTGCTGTAGTGTAGGCTCTTTTTGTATTATTTGGAACTTTTTTTAAACAAAGAAGGGTAGGCTGATCAATTCGAATCAGCGCCACCCTTCTATCCGGTATTTTCCGGTTTCATGAGCTTATGATTTTACCTTCACTATATATAAGCTAGTCCTTCTTTTTAATGCCCATTCGGGTCACAAAAAATAATAATGAGGCAAAAAATAAAAGCCGTGAAATGCTGACCGCCAGCTTGATCCCCTCACCTAAGTCCTTCATACCAAACAAAATATCGAGTATGGATACCAAACCTGTAATAATTAATATGATCAATGCCAGTAAATACACGTTTAGCTCACCTTTCTTTTGCTTTATAACAATAAAAGCTCTAGCGGCGGAATCCGCCAACCATGCTGGTAACCCAATATACCTTCTAAGCCCCGGCTCAATTGCTTAATGGAACTTGCGAATCTAGCTTATGAGTATCATGTTTTTAAGTTATAGGCGAGCAAATAAATCAAATGCTTGTTGAATCTGTCCGGCTCTTCGAAGTTGGGGAAATGCGCCGACTGTTCGAACCATTCCCATGTCTTGACGGGTGCCTGCAGGTTATGAAAAAACTTCTCCGCCAATTCAAACGGCGTGTTGTAGTCATGCCTGCCCATACAGATATGTACCGGAATTTGCAAGCGGGTAACGCCTTCGAGATTGATACCGCACACCTCCGTCCACATCTGTTGAAGCGAAAAGCGGGCGCCCCGCAAAAAACGGAGCATATCCAGCAAGTTGTACTCGGATGAGCGAAACATGCGGGGTACGATCACTTTGTCCATCGGCTGCAGGTACGTAACACCCCCATAGACGTCCAGCCATTTGCGCTGCACAGTCATTTTCCGGTGATCATAAAACGAGTCCTCCCCTAGTTCATTAAGCTCTCTTAACGCCTTGGCATTGCCCTCCTCCTGCGCTTTGCGCTGCGTATACCGGTAAGAAATCCGTTCACCCTCCACCATATGAACCACCTGTCCCACGCCGATGTAAGCACGATAAAGCTCGGGAAAACGTTCCGCCAGCTTCACGCCTAGGATACTGCCCCAGGAATGGCCGACAATATAAATTTTGTTTTGCTTGAATTTGTCCCGCAGATACTCGGTGACTTCGCGTGCATCAGTTATAAATTGCTCCAGGTTCATAGCGCCGGATGGCAGCCCTCGGCGATAAGACAATCCCGCTCCGCGCTGGTCCCAATTGACCACGACAAAATGCTGCTCCAATTCCCGCTGGAAATAAGGCGCAAAGCCGATCTGCGCGGTGCCCGGACCGCCATGCAGCCACAGCAGCACCGGCAGCCTGGTGCTCTTCCCTCTCATTAAAAGCCATTGGTCCGCTCCCCCGATCCGGATTTTTTCAAGCCGGGCAACCGAACGGGAACTGCTGCTGATTGTTGGCGTAGATCGTATAAAAAACATCCCTTTTATCCCCTTTGCGGACGATTTTGAATCCGTGCCGGGATCATGGGGACTGAAACGGGGGTTTCCCGCAGCACGAAATTTTATGTATGCCTAACCTAACTGACATCCAAACCTATTATGCATCTAACCTAATTGATAAAAAAGACCTCCTGAACGAACCCCAGGAAGTCTTAATAATGTAGTCTATATGCGAAACGGTTTAATTATAACAACAGCATTTATATGATTTCGCGAATTTCCGGGATATGTTGCCGCCGGCCCAATCTTAAAAGGCGCCTTTGATATGCTGCAGCGACACGACGTTGAGCTCTGTATCGAACTCAATCGCAATAACATCAAAGCGGAGTTCCCTTTCCTCCTGCTGCGTGTAATGGAGATAGGTTAAAGCCGTGCTCCGGACCTGCCTCGTTTTGCGAAAATCGACGGATTCGACCGCCGTTCCGTACCGGCCGCTGCCGCTCCGGCTCCTTACCTCAACAATAACTAGCAGCCGGCCAAGCTCGGCAACGATATCAAGCTCGCCGCTGCGGCGGCGCCAATTACGGTCTTTGATGGCATATCCTTCGGCAACGAGATAATCGCAAGCCGCCTGCTCGGCTGCCGCTCCCTTTTCGCGGCGGTTGTCTTTCCCCTTGCTTATTCGTTCAGCCATTCCCTCTCCCTTTCCCGCGCCAATCGGTCCGTTCGGTAAATATAACTCAGCACCTCCGCCACAAGCTGGTATAGCTCCGGCGGAATTTGCTGATCCAAATCGAGTTTCGAGAGCACTTCAACCAACGCCGCATCTTCTTGAACCGGGACTCCGTGCTCTTTGGCTTTATCCAATATGGCCTCGGCGAGTTTACCCCGGCCTTTGGCGGTGACCACGGGCGCATCGGCTTCGCCGGGCGCATATTTGAGGGCGACCGCTTTTTTCATGACATTAAGCGGCTCTTGCTCTTTCTCGCTCATACCCGAAAATCCACCCCTTTATAGCTTTGGGGTACATATTCCTTGACCGCGGCTGCTGTTTCCGCCGGTTTTTCCGGCATAGGCTCCGCCTTGAGCGTCAACAATTGATAACCGACCGCTTCCATCGCTCCGGATATTTCTTCCCTGTTGTTTTCAAGCAGCGCACCAGCCCACTCATTGGCATTATGCACCTTCAGGCTGACAATCCGGTTTACGACCTGAACATCCACAAGCGTTTGCCCCAAATGTTTCATTTGCAGGTCAAACCATAGCCTGCAGTTGGCAGCATCCAGCTCCCCTTTGGGGCCGCGGCGGGATTGGATTTGAACCGATGCCGTCTCTTGGCCGTCCGGCCCGTTCAGCGGCAGGAATAAGGTAACCTGGGCAAACGGCGCCGTCCGGTCTGTATTGAGCAGCAGCTGCTGGCCCGTCAAATGGGAGACCAGCTGCTGGGCCGCTTCCTTCAGCGCCGGCGGAGCTTCATCATGATTCATCAGCTGCAGCAGCACGCCCTTCAGCGTATCCTGCGGCGTGCCCGCGCTTTGCAGGGCATGCTCCGCACGCATCCCGGCGCTATCCGCAGCCGGGAACAGGTTGGCTGCCTGGCGTACGCCGGCAGCCTGCAAGCGGTCCTGCAGCCCTTGGCCGCCAGCCGCCTCCGCGGCCTCAGGCTGCTGCAGGACCGCCCCGCCCGCGGGCGCAGGCGCAGGCGGCCGCGCAGCGGCTGCGGCGCCAGCTGCGCGCGCGCCGCCACTTGCGGGCCCCGGCTCCGCCTGGCCCGCTTCCGGCGCAGCACCCCGGCCCACGGCCGGTGCTGCCGCCTGCGGCCGCGCTCCGCGCGCGGCCGGCTCTTGCGCGGGCTGCATAGCCCCGCGCACGCCCTGCTGCTCGTGCTCCGCACCGAGCAGCTTCAAAAGCCGCCCGACCCACGGCTCCGCCCCGGGGGTCGGGCCCTCCGGCGCTGCCGCGCTGCCGGAGCCTGCCTGCGCCGCCTGCGCTTGCGGCGGCGCCTTCTCCGCGGCCGGCAAGCCTTTGGCGCCGGCTGCGGAAACGCCCTGCTGCACAGCCAGGGCGGTCAGCGGCGCGGTGCGCAGCTGGCCGAGCACCTGCTGCAGCTTCGCCAGCAGCGGCGCAAGTCCGCCCGCGCCAGCGGACGCACCTGCGGCGGGCGCCTGCGCTCCCCCGCCACCCCCTTGGACAGCGGCTTCTTTCATCGCCGATCCTTGCGGCTGCGCCTGATCCTCTCCAGTCTGAATCAACGCTCCGCTGGAAACCGGCGCTCCCTGCGCGGGACGGTTGGCGGTTGCCGCATCTCCAGGCGCCGCCGGCATTCCTCTACCGCCGGGCACCTGCGCCGCATCCAGCTCCGCCTCAAGTTGCGCCAGCAGTTCATGCACTGGCGGTCCAAAAACGGCTTGCTGCAAGCCGCGAACGCTTTCTCCTGTTACGGGCAGCCCCCGCTGCAGCGCAATCGCCGCGGATTGCACCCATTCCGGAAGCGGCACTCCCGCCGGTTTCTGCTGCATGATCCGGCCAAGCAGTTCCGCATTCTCTCTGGTAAGCGGGATACCGCTCGCGCGCATCGCCTCAACCAATGCCCGGTTGTCATCCGTATCCGGCAGGCCCAAGCCTTGCAGCACGTCGGCCATGGATTTGATAGGCAGCGCCGCATTTGGCGAATCAGTGAGCGGCTTCAAAACCATCATCCCATTTTCGCCGGGCGGCTGCACCTGCAGCAGCGTGGCCTGGCCCGCCTCCAGCGGCGTTTCCAGCGCTGCCCTCACCTTGACCCCCTGAATCTGTACTACGGCCTCCTGGCCGTCCTCCGAGACGCTGAGCACCACGCCTCTGACGACCTGGCCAGTCTTCATATCCAGCTGTTTAACGTCACCCGGTTTGGCGTCGCCGAGCAGGCCGCGAATCAACGAACTGATATTCACGTCTCTTCCTCCTTCAATCGTGGACGATCCCTTTGTTCTATTTATCGGCGCCCGCCTGCCGGTAATGAATAAACGCACCAGCCTTACTGGTGCTGAAACATTTCGAACCCACGGCTTAGAACAAAGTTTCCTGCACGACCTCCAGATTCTTCAGAAAGCTCCGCCGGTGCATAGGCGTTGGGCCCAAAGCCATAATTTGCTCACGATGCAATTTGGTAGCGTAACCCTTATGTATCGCAATTCCGTATTCGGGGTATCTGGCCTCCCATTCCCCTTTGCAAAGACGGTCACGCGTCACTTTGGCAATAATGGATGCGGCGGCGATGGATTGACTCGTCGCATCTCCTTTAATGATGGACAATTGCGGCAGATCCACATCGACTTTCTCCGCGTCAACCAGCAAATATTCCGGTTCAACCGCAAGGCCGAGCACCGCCTTTTTCATCGCCAGCCGTGCCGCCTGCTTGATGTTGATCCGGTCGATCGTCGCCGCGTCCACGTATCCGACCGAAACGGCGACAGCCTGTTCCAGGATCTGATCATACAGCTCCTCGCGTTTCTTTTCGCTCAGCTTTTTCGAATCATTTACGCCTTCCAGCACCAGACCTGCGGGAAGGATGACCGCCGCGGCCACCACATCCCCGAACAGGCACCCGCGGCCCACTTCATCGATCCCGGCAATATGTTGATAGGACTTAGCCCAGCATTCTTTTTCATGTACCAATAAGTCTTCCATGCTGTTCCTCCTTGCTCCCCTAAAATGACCCCACAAAGAGTATCGGAAAGAAGTCCGGGCGCCTCTCACAGAGGGGCGCTTTTGCGAAGCAAAAGTACGGAGTGACGCGTAACCTTCGAAGATTATTCCGATTACTTTGCGGGGGGCCCCGGAAATATAACCCCACAAAGTGACGTAGAGCCTTCGAAGCTTATTCCGATTACTTTGCAGGGACCCCGGAAGTATAACCCCACAAAGTGACGCGTAACCTTCGAAGATTATTCCGATTACTTTGCAGGGACCCCGGAAGTTCAACCCCACAAAGTGACGTGTCGCCTTTGGAGCTTATTCCGATTACTTTGCAGGGACCCCGGAAATATAACCCCACAAAGTGACGCGTAGCCTTCGAAGCTTATTCCGATTACTTTGCGGGGACCCCGGAAGTTTATACTTGGTATATCAAAAAAACAGACCTGCAAGTTTCCCCTGTCTATTTATATTCCTGCTCTGAACATTATACTTGATCCCGGCGTTTGCTGCATGCTTTTTACCATTCTTTCAAATCGTTAATCTGCCAAGCCTTCCGGTGTTTTGTTTTACTTGTTCAAGCGGAATTTGCAATAATCATTGAATGCAAAACAAAAACCCTATTACTCTATTTAAAGTAACAGGGTTTTATTTGACTATAACATTATTATTTTGCAAGATCCTGAAGTTCATCATTATATTTGTTGTAATAATAAGTCAGCTAATACTAATTTTTCATATTTGTCATTTGAACATAAGTTTTAGATCGCGTTTCCATATCTCTTTTAGTCTGTTCGAACATTTCGCTGACGATTTCCGGATTCTTTTTGATGTTGTGAAGCGCAGAGAAGCGGGTTTGTTTTTCTAAGAATTCCGGCATCTTCTCAAAATCCGCTTTTTTGAAGTCTAGACGCATCGGATCTTTACCTTTTTCAGCTAACCGCGGATCATAGCGATACAATTGCCAGTAACCGGATTCAACGGCTTCTTTGGCTTCTTTAAGGCTTTGACTCATTCCGCCTTTGAGGCCATGATTAATGCAAGGCGTATAACCAATGATCAGCGACGGCCCTGGATAGCTTTCAGCTTCCACAATGGCTTTAATCGTCTGCATTGGATTCGCTTCTATGGAAATTTGGGCAACGTATACATTGCCGTAAGTCACGGCCATCATGCCGAGATCTTTTTTAGCCGTCTTTTTCCCGCCGGCCGCAAACTTGGCGATCGCGGCAGAAGGAGTTGCTTTGGACATTTGACCACCCGTATTAGCATAAAGCTCATTATCCATCACAAAGATGTTCACATCTTCACCGCTGGCTAACACATGGTCGATCCCGCTAAACCCGATATCGTAAGCCCAGCCGTCGCCACCGATAATCCATTGACTTGGTTTGGCAAACATATCGCGGTCTTTCAAAAGATCGATTAAGATCGGCTCGGTCTCTTCACTTAAAACGGCGGCTAGTTTTGCCGCTCTCTGTTGGGTCCCTTCCCCTTCCTCAAAATGATTTAACCAATCTTCCAGCAAGGCTTTCGTATCGTCTGAACCCACGCCCGCAGCTAAAGCTTTCCGCACTTTGCCTGCCACGCGACGGCGTTTGGCGGTGTTCGCAATATGCATCCCAAAACCATATTCGGCGTTGTCTTCGAATAATGAGTTGCTCCAAGCGGGCCCCTGTCCCAACGCATTAGTCGTGTAAGGCGTTACCGGTGCAGAAGCGCCCCAAATGGAGGAGCAGCCTGTGGTGTTCGCAATCATCATGCGATCTCCGTAAAGTTGCGTGAGAAGTTTAATGTAAAGCGTCTCCCCGCAACCTGCACAGGCCCCGGAGAATTCCAATAAAGGTTTTTCAAATTGGGAGCCCTTGATCGATTCCTTCTTGAAGCTGTTTTCTTTTTGTCTTAGGGTCATGGCAAAGGCCCAGTTCATAACCTGTTCTTTTTGTTCTTCGTAAGGCTTCATAACTAAAGCTTTTTCTTTGGCAGGACAAGCTTCCATACAAAGATTGCAGCCTGTACAATCTTCAATCGATACTTGGATTCGATAATTCAAACCGTCGGCACCTTTCATATCCCGGGTGACAAAACCCGCCGGGGCGGCCTGCATTTCTTTTTCATCAGCCAGAAATGGACGAATGGCGGCGTGCGGACAAACGAAGGCACATTCGTTACACATCGTGCAATGTTCAGAAATCCATTCGGGAACTTCCAATGCAATGCCGCGTTTTTCATAAGCGGCAGTCCCCATTGGAACTACCCCGCCTAACATGCCGTTATCAATCAAATCTTTTACGGTTAAATTGTCGCCTTCCTGGCGATTGATCGGCCGTAAAATGTTAGCGACAAAACTTGGCACATCCGCCTCAGGCCCTTTCGGCTCCACTTCAGCGTCTTTCCACTCAGAAGGAATTTCCACTTTTTCCAACGCTGCAAAGGTTTGGTCAATAGCCTCCCAGTTTTTCTTTACCATTTCCATGGATTTCTTTCCGTAAGTTTTCTTCACTTCTTCTTTTAAAAGAGGTAAGAATTGCTCACGGTCCATGATATCCGTTACTTCGAAGAAGGCAGCGGACATGACGGTGTTGATCCGGCGGCCAAGACCGAGATTTTGCGTAATGCTCAGGGCGTTTATGATGTAAAAATTAATGTTATGTTCTGCCAAATACCGTTTTAGCGGCGCCGGCAATCGTTTCTTAACCTTTTCCTTGTCCCAAACGGTATTCAGCAAGAAGATCCCGCCGTCTTTGAGACCTTTGACCAAATCGTATTGGTGGATATACGCGGCATTATGACAGCCGACAAAATCGGGACGTCCTACATAGTAGCTGGAAGTAATCGGTTCATGGCCAAAACGCAAGTGGGAAATGGTCAGGCCCCCGGATTTCTTGGAATCATAAGCAAAATAGGCTTGCGCATAACGATCCGTGTTGTCTCCAATAATTTTAATGGCTTGCTTATTAGCCCCTACCGTTCCATCAGAACCAAAACCCCAGAATTTTGCTTGAAAGGTCGAAGCCGGAGTCAAATCGAGAATTTCGCCTTTTGGCAATGAAAGATGGGTCACATCATCCACAATCCCGATCGTAAAGCGCGGTTTCATTTCATTGACCGGCAGCAATAAGTGATCATAGATCGCTACGATTTGATCAGGCGTTACATCTTTAGAAGCAATCCCGTAGCGACCGCCAATCACGATTGGACGATTCACCTGGCGATAAAGCACGCTTTGCACATCCAACAATAACGGTTCTCCATCGGAGCCAGGTTCTTTCGTACGATCCAAAACAGCAATCCGTTCTACCGTTTCCGGTAATTTGTCCAAGAGATCATCCGCTGGAAAAGGACGATACAAGTGAATATTGATATGTCCCACTTTACGCCCTCGTTGATTTAGATAATCTACCGTTTGGCGAATCGTTGGTGTAGCTGAGCCCATAGAAACAATCACTTCGGTGGCATCCGGCGCCCCATAGTAAGTGGTCAAATCATAATTAGTGCCCCGCAAGTCATTGATCTTACCCATATATTTTTTCACAATGGCCGGCAAGCGATCGTAAAATTGGTTGACGGTTTCTCGGGACTGGAAATAAATATCCGGATTTTGTGCCGTCCCGGAAACATGAGGATGATTAGGATTCATAGCACGGCTTCTAAAATGCTCCAGCGCTTCCCAATTCATCATTTCTTTAAGATCAGCGTAGTCAATCACTTCAATTTTTTGCAGCTCATGACTGGTTCTAAAGCCATCAAAGAAGTTCACAAAAGGAAGGCTGCCTTCAATGCTGGCTAAGTGGGCAACGGCTGACAAGTCCATGACTTCTTGCACGCTGCCTTCGGATAACATGGCAAAGCCTGTTTGCCGGGTTGACATGACGTCGCTATGGTCGCCGAAAATACTTAAAGCATTGGTGGCAACTGCACGAGCCGTTACATGGAAAACGCTTGGCAATAATTCCCCGGCGATTTTATACATATTCGGAATCATCAGAAGCAAGCCTTGCGAAGCTGTATAAGTCGTAGTTAAGGCACCTGTCTTCAAAGAGCCATGCACGGCTCCCGCGGCCCCGGCTTCCGATTGCATTTCCACAACCTTCACGGTTTCGTCAAAAATATTTTTTTGACCAAGCACTGCCCATTCGTCTACCATTTCAGCCATGGTAGAACTTGGTGTAATCGGATAGATTGCGGCAACTTCCGTAAAAGCATAGGATATATAAGCAGCGGCTGTATTACCATCCATTGTTTTTGTTTTTTTCATCATATCGCTTCCTTTTCTAAAGCTTAACTACGCCTCTTTGGCAGTCACGTACTGATCAATTTCTTTGGCGGCCAATTTTCCAGCCCCCATGGCCAAAATAACGGTAGCTGCTCCTGTAACAATATCCCCGCCGGCGAAAATTCCAGGTACATTCGTAGCACAGGTTTCTTCATCGGCATCAATATAGCCCCATTTATTCACGGCTAATTCCGGGAAGGTGGCCAGCAGGACCTTGTTGGAACCTTGACCAATAGCTTCGATGGCGACGTCGGCTTCAATGACAAACTCACTGCCGGGGATGGTAACCGGACGTCTGCGGCCTGAGGCATCCGGTTCGCCCAATTCCATCTTGACGCATTGAACGCCTGCCAACTTCCCCGTTCCATCATCTAAATATGCCACGGGATTCGTAAGCCAACTGTATTCAATGCCTTCTTCTACTGAGTGATGGTATTCCTCCACCCGGGCTGGCAGTTCTTCCACGGAACGGCGATAAATCACCGTCACTTGACTGGCGCCCATCCGCTTGGCAGACCGCGCCGCATCCATTGCCACGTTACCTCCGCCGATGACCGCGACTTTTGCCGCTTTTTGGACTGGGGTATCATAAGTCGGGAATTGGTAGCCATGCATCAGATTAATGCGGGTTAAGTACTCACTAGAAGAATACACCCCGTTTAAAGCAGACCCTGGAATCCCCATGAAATGTGGCGCGCCAGCTCCTACCGCAATGTAACAAGCATCAAAATCCCTTTGAATTTCTTCAATCGTAATGGTTTTTCCCACCACTACATTGGTTTCAATGGTTACACCGAGAGCTTCAATGCGTTCGATTTCTTTCGCTACAATCCGTTTAGGCAAACGGAATTCCGGAATCCCGTAAGTCAGCACGCCGCCAGCCGTGTGCAATGCTTCAAAAATCACCACCTTATATCCTAATTTCGCCAAGTCCCCTGCAGCGGTTAAACCGGACGGGCCGGAACCAACGATGGCTACCTTGCCTTTATGAAAGGTTCGTTCCACTTTTTCAACGGGCTGCTCTAAAGCCCAGTCCGCCACCAAACGTTCCAGTTTGCCGATGGCCACGGGTTCAAATTTCTTCGATTGGCCAAGGCGGCAAACCATTTCGCATTGTTTTTCTTGCGGACAAACCCGGCCGCAGATGGCTGGCAAATTGGAATAACGACTAATAATTTCATAGGCTTTTTGTATATTTTCTTCTTTGATCGCCTTTATAAATCCGGGAATACCAATCATCACCGGACATTTTAAAATACACGGGGCATCCTTGCACTGCAAGCAGCGGGAGGCTTCCAATATTCCAGATTCCAGATCATATCCTAAGGCCACTTCTTCAAAGTTATTCCACCGGATTTCCGGCGCCTGTTCCGGCATCGGTGTTTTGTTGTAGCTTCTTTTCACCAAAGGGGTTCACCTGCCTTATGTAGGCTTCATAGGAGTCCGTTTCTTCCCGGCTGTATTGTTTCATCCGCTGAATAAATTCCTCCCAATTGACTTCAGTTCCCAAAAATTCCGGACCATCCACGCAAGCAAATTTGACCGAATCCGCTACCGTCACCCGACAGCCGCCACACATGCCGGTGCCGTCAATCATGATAGGATTTAAAGAAACGTAAATAGGAACATCATAATTTTGAGCCATTTTTGCAGCAAATTTCATCATGACGCTCGGTCCAATGGCCCAAGCAACATCGACTGTTTCTCGTAAAAAGACATCTTCCATCGCTGCCGTTACCAGGCCCTGATTGCCGTCTGACCCGTCATCTGTCATGACAATCAACTGATCAGAAAAGGCGCGGCATTCCTCTTTTAAAATGACAAGTTCCCTGGTCTTAGCTCCTAATACAGTTATTACACGATTACCGGCTTCCTTGAGCCCTTTGACAATGGGAAACAATGCCGCAATTCCAACCCCGCCGCCAACTAAAAGCACCGTACCGTAGTTTTTAATCTCAGATGGCATCCCTAGTGGTCCCACAAAATCCTGGAGACGATCATTCGGGTTTAAAGCCGCCAACTCAGCGGTGGATTTTCCTATGACTTGAAATATCAAGCACACACGACCACTTAAAGGATCCGTTTTTACGATTGTTAAAGGAATGCGTTCGCCAAATGCTGTCGTTCGCAAGATGACGAATTGTCCAGGTTTGGCTTTTTCGGCGACTCTGGGGGCTTCCACCCATATTTCGTATTCCTTTTCCGCAAGCTTTCTTTTTTCGGTCATTTTAAACACGCTTATCCTTCTTTCCGCAGGCTTTGCTAGGCTTCTAGAAGAGCTTTGGCGAAAGCTTTTAAGTGGTCGATATCTTCCCCTTCAGCAGCGTTCTCAATTTTCACCGTCTCATGTCCCTTGGTAGCCCCCGTTTTAATGAACGCTTCCTCAAAATCTTCAGCGGCTTTACAGAAGTAGTCCGGATATAATTCGCTATCCCCGCTGCCTACGACGCCAAAAACCTTACCTTGCAAATCTTGTTCAGGCAAATTGGAATAAAAATCTTCAAAATCAAACGGCAATTCCCCATCATTATAAGTATAAGTCGCGATCACACACACATTGGCATCTTCAAAGAAATCACTTTCGACGTCTTCTGCTTCCGCTCTTTCGACATCCGCGCCCAATTCCTTAAAAGCATCCTCCAAAATTTCCGAAATTCCTTCTGTGTTTCCTGTCATACTTGCATAAGCGATTTTTACTAATGTCATTTTTCTCTTCCTCTCCGCTATGAAAATATCGACACTTTGAAACCCCTTACATTTTCACTTATGAATGCGAAAAATTTCTCAAAGATGGATAACTTTAAAAAGTTTTTTTACATCTTTAATATAGCATAACCACAAAATAACTCAATACTTTTTTAGCCATAAAAAATATTTTTTTGGTATGCGGCTAGAAAAGATTTTTTTGACGTCCCACAAACAGGGCAGCCTCTAGAACCGCGCCTCCCAATGCCCGGGCTTTATCAGAAATGCTCCAACAATCAACATGGCTTCTGGGATCAATGTCAGCAACTTTCAAACCGGCAGCAACCTTCGTGCCCTCAGCAATCAAACCGCGCAATGTTCCGCTTAAAGTTGAACGGACTGGCTGCTCATCAATGGTAAACAGGATCTCCCCTTCTGCCACTTGATCACCAATAGCGCGTTTATGGATAACAATGCCGCTAGCCGGAGCATGAATCACCCGTTCTTTGTCTTTTCCTTCAATTAAACCAGGTGTCCCGGTGTTCGGTAGAGAACTTCCGTTAAAAATTAATTTTCCTAATGAATGACCTCGCATCGTTTCAATGACAACATCTACATCGCTTGGAGCATTAAACCCGGGTCCCAGAGCAATCGTGACGGGTGCCATTGCTTTCGTTGTCCCCAGATTTTTTTTCGCTATTATGGCATCCACCACGATCTGCGGTTGAAGCAGTTGAAGACTTAATCCTTCAGGATCGACTAGAACAGGGACTTGTCCTTTGGCCCAGACATCGCCGGCTTCGGCCGGGTTTGCCAAAACGGCGGTCATATCCTCGACCGTTGCGCTTTGGTTTATGACGGCGGTGCCCAGTGCCACTGTGCGGCGGATCATTAGCGGTTCGGCTGTTTCCAATACCGCCACTTTAAAGCCTGCTCGCACCAACTTTTGAATGACGCCTGTTGCCAGATCTCCGCCGCCCCTGACAGCGACAATGGTTTCTGTTATTTTCCCCATAAAATCCAACCTACTTTCTTCTGACTACTCATGGCAATGACCCGCTCTATGGTGTTCAAAAAAGACGGCGGCAAACATTGAAGGACTTCCTTTGCCAATGCCAGCTCAGCAGACGTTTCCACTTGATTGATGGCTAAAATCCGCTTGCCTTTTGCTTTTGCAAAAAGACCATTTTTACAGGCAGCAACTTGCGCTAGCACTGACGGCGTTACTTTCGGGTTTTTGACCAAAGGGACCAGCGCCAAAAATTGGCTCAAGCGATGAATATTTATTTCGTTGATGTCAAGACCGCAAGCCTTGATGGGAAAAATCCCAACGGTCGTGGTGGTCTGCGGTAAAATAACAGGTTCAAAAGCCGCCCAACCTTTTAAAGGCCTCTGCTTGGAGCCATCCGCTTCAATAAAGGCTTTCTCGAATTGCGGTAAAATCCGGGCAAAAAGCTCCGGCGAAACACCGCCGAGCTTATGCGCTTGACCGATATATCGTCCCATCAAGGTAATCCCTGGTTCTGCCGTTCGCGCTTCGAACTTATCCGTCCACAGCACATCAAATTTACTCTCTTCCGGAAAACGAATCTTCGTGGTGGTCGCCATTAACACCCGTTCTCCCGGAAAACTTTTTGCCAAATACTCCATGGTGGCGGTTTTGCCGCCGCTGCCGATCAGAGCCACGATTTCTTTTGGTTCAAAACCAAAACAATCCTTTAATTCCATCCTTGATAACATGTTAAAAAACCTTCTGCAATAAATTTTCATAATCCGCGGGTGTATCGATATCTTCTAAATATTCCTCGGAAACAGCCACTTGAACCCACGCATCCTTGTGATTATTGCGAACTTCTCTGCCGCCGCTTGAACCGGATACTTGAAGTAATTCTTCGTAAAAATCAGCCCCAAAATATACCGGGCTTTGAGGTTCCCCTGCTTTAAGAGGGAAAACAATGTTATCATGGGTTCCTCTTTGAATAATGGCTTCGAGAATCTCCAAAGTTAATAAAGGCTGATCAACGGGCAAATAGAGATAACCATCACCGGTGGCTTCCCTTGTTCCTAAGCGGACTGCGGCACTTTGACCGAGATCGCTTTGGCGGTTGTAGACGACATGAATATCTTCCGGCAAAAAACATCCAGCTGCATCTTCGGGAGTGATAACCAAAATCGTTTCAAAAAAGCCTGCTTTTTTGGCTAAGTTTAAAATGCGTTCCAGAAAAGTCTGCCCTTGATACTTTAAGAAAAGCTTATTGCGACCCATGCGGGTGGATTGCCCGCTGGCCATGATGATCGCGCTTGTTTGCCGAAACTTCACATCACATTCCCTCCAAGGCTTATTTTTTCTTTTTCTTTTGATACGGAGTATTTTCCATTGGCAGTATTGGGCGTAAATCGCCGTCCAAAGCATAATATGCCCCTGCCAAAGCTGGAGCTGTTGGAATCGTTGCTAACTCCCCTACCCCTTTGATCCCGTAAGCCAAACCTTCATGAATTCCGGATGCTTTTACAAAGATGATATCCATGGGCGGTACTTTGGTCGCATCTATCAAACCTAGTGTCGTATATTTAGCTTTTACATAACCGTTTTCCAAGGCAAAGTTTTCTGTTAAGGCATACCCCATCCCCATGACGATGCCCCCTTCGATTTGCCCTTCGGCGGCCCTTGGATTCACCACTTGACCGACATCATATGCCGCCACGATCCGTTCAATTTTGCCGTCCTCTTGCAGAACCACGACTTCGGAAGCATAACCGTAACCCGCATGGCTCACCGGATTTTTCTTATCTGAATTTAAACCATCGGTCTCAGCCGAGAATTCCCCATAAAATTCCTTGCCTTCCAGATCGGTAAAGGAGCGGCCCATATCTAATTCCACACGCAATTTTTGAGCTGCCCGGCGGGTAGCTTCCCCGGTAAACAAGGATTGTCTGGAAGCGGTCGTCGTACCGGAGTTCGGTGTCCGTACCGTATCCGGAGCTTCTGCGATCACCATGTCAGGAGAAATATCCAAGGTTTCGCACGCAATTTGTGTAGTGACAGTGGCCAGGCCTTGACCAATACAAGCAGCACTGGTACGAATATGAACTTTACCGCCTTCGACAGAAACAATACATCGCCCTACATCTGGAAGACCGACGCCAATTCCGCTATTTTTGAAGGAGCAGGCAATGCCGGCAACCGGTGCCTTTTCATAAATGTCTTTCACGGCCAATAAACTTTCTTTTAGTGCGGCATTTTTAGAGACAATTTGACCATTCGGCAAGCTGTCCCCTGGGGCCACCGCATTTTTATAGCGTATTTCCCATGGTGAAATGCCGACTTTTTGCGCCAGCAAATTGATGTTGCTTTCAATGGCAAAAGCGGTTTGGCAAACCCCGAAGCCACGGAAGGCACCACAAGGAGGATTATTGGTATAAACGGAAAAGCCTTCAATATCGATATCCTGATATTTATAAGGGCCGGCGGCATGAGTACAAGCACGTTGCAGAACGGGTCCGCCCAGGGAGGCATATGCGCCTGTGTCCGCATAGATCACAGCTTTCATAGCGGTTAAGTTGCCCTCTTCATCACAACCTGTAATGAAATCCATCTCCATCCCATGCCGTTTCGGATGGACTAATAAACTCTCTTCTCTGGAGAACAAAACTTTTACCGGCTTTTGCAGCAAATAGGCAGCCAGAGCAGCGTGATGCTGTACACTCATGTCCTCTTTACCGCCAAAACCGCCGCCAACCAGTTTGGATTGCACATGGACTTTTTCTTTTGGCAAACCTAACATGCGGGCAACTTCCCGCTGCTCATCGTAAATGCTTTGACCGCCGGTATATAGAAAGACGCCATCATCTTCGGGCATCGCAATTGCACATTCCGGCTCCATGAAGGCGTGCTCATTAATCGGTACAGAATAGTGTTGACTTACCACATACTTCGAATTGGCCAATTTTTCATCCGCATTCCCGCGAATGAGATGCTCATGGCTTAACAAATTGCCTTTAGGATGAAGTTTGGGCGCATCATCCGCTAAAGCTGCTTCACAACTCAAAAGTGGCGTTAATTCTTCATATTCTACTTTCACTAAGTTTTTAATTTCGGCAAGACTTTCTTTGGATTTGGAAACCACTAAAGCGACTGCATCTCCAACATAGCGGGTCACTTCCCCCACTGGAATCATGACATCCCAGTCAGAGATAAATTCCAAGTGACCAATTTTATTGTTGCCTGGCACGTCAGCTGCGGTAAAAACCGCTTCACAATCCGGATGTTCCAAAGCTTCAGCAGTATCGATTTTCAGCAGGCGGGCGCGCGGATAGGCGCTGCGAATGGCAGAAGCATGGAGCATGCCGGGAACGACTACATCATCCACGTATTCGCCGGTGCCAAGCGTTTTTTCAATCGCATCCACACGCTTAAAATCGTCCCCTAATTTAGCATGTCCTTCTTCTTCAGGAATTGGTGTATCTTCTCTGAGCATTTTGGCAGCCAATTGAATTCCCTCAACAATTTTGACATAACCGGTACAGCGGCAAATATTCCCGCGGATTCCTTTTCTGATCTCTTCTTCATTAGCTTCAGGCTTTTTGTTTAACAAGCCAATCGCAGAAACCAGCATCCCTGGAATGCAGTAGCCGCATTGAACCGCACCAGTCTTGGCAAAAGCATATGCAAAGACTTCCTTTTGCCGCTCCGTAATGCCTTCAATCGTCGTAATTTCTTTCCCCTCTAATTTGGATAAGTTGAACAGGCAGGAGTTGAAAGCCTTTCCATTTATCAGTACGGTACAAGCGCCACACGCACCTTGATCACAGCCGTCTTTGGTTCCTGTCAGATGTAAATCATCACGCAAAAAATGCGATAATTTTTTATCGGTTTCAGAGGTCACGGGCTGGCCATTAACAGTAAATGAATACATTTCTCACACCTCCATAATTTGAATGGTGGCCCTCATATATAAGTTGAACGAATGATTTTGCACCGGATGAAGGCAGCCAGGTGAAATGTTCTTTCGATCGCTGTTGCTCCCAGATTTCTATGATTTAAACTCATTCATGGTCGAAATCCGCTCACATCAGGCGCCTCCCTGTTGCGCCCGTTTTTGAATCAGCTGTCCAGCAATGCTAATGGCGATTTCCGCTGGTGTTTCAGCCTGAATCGCTATACCGATCGGCATCGTCAAGCGGGCAATCTCCTCTTTTGCAAAACCCAACCCTTGCAAGCGTTCTTGTTGTAAAGCAACCTTATGTTTGCTGCCAATCACCCCAATGTAGTAAGCCGGGGTCTTTAGCAGCTGGACCTCCAAGGCAAAATCAGTTTTGTGCTTGCGAGTCATCACAACGACGTAATCTTGTTTCGTGAGCGAAATTTTTTGACCAATATCATCAAAAGAACCCAAAACAAATTCATTCGCCTCTGGGAAAAACTCCTTCGTCAAAAAAACTGGCCGATCGTCGTAAACCACCGTGTAAAAATCAAGAGGCGCTAACACAGGCACTAAAGCTTGCGCGACATGACCGCCGCCAAAGATATACACTTTGCCACTTTGACTAACGGGTTCCGTGTAATAGCGGCTTGCCCCTTCTTTCCAATCCATCCGTTTATTTTGCAATTGTGCCACAGGGACTTCCAACCTTAAAAATCCGGTAGCTTCACTGTAGAAACCACTTTCAACAACGTCCCCTGTCAGCTTGGTAATGAGCCAAGCATCTTTGTGGGCATTAATTTGCGTTAAAGCCGCCTCGCAAATTTGGTTAAAGCATTCATCTTGATGGTTCAAAAATTGAAATAAAACCTCGACCCGGCCGCCGCAAATCATGCCCAAATCTTCCGCATCGTTGGGAGCTAGGGTGAATTTTTTTAAGCTCGTCTTTTCGGCAAACAAAGCTTCTATGGCCAGCTCCTCCGAACGATGCTCGATCATGCCGCCCCCAATCGTGCCAAGCAACCGCCCCTCTTTACCTACCAGCATGCGGGCACCCGCTTCACGAGGGGCTGAGCCGAAACTTTGCGCGACAGTCACTAACACGCAGTCTTCTTTTTTTGCCATCATGTTTAAAATAGCTTCAAATACTGCTCTCATTCCCTGTCCCCCTCTCCTCCGTGAACATCTTATAGAAGCAATGCTCTAGAAAACTCATTTTTTTCTCAATATCTTCCTCCGTTATACTTTAAATAGAAAACCGCTACTATAAAAAAGCTCATGTTCCCATGGATTTTTCACCTTTGCTGTTATAAAACCGGGATTTCCTTCCTTCCTTCAAATGTTTCTTTAAATGATTCAATAAGAGATTCAAAATAATCGCCATGATCGTGGTCAAGATCACTTCGGAACTCCCAAAAATGGTTGTTACCCAACCAGGAAAACCGGCTAAACAGTTTTTCGAAAGGACAACTCCAATCCCAAAAGCCAAGGAAATCCCCACAATACCTGAATTTTCCGGCGTCAATTCTTCTTGAATAATGGTTTTAAGCCCCGTCATGGCGATTGTAGCGAAAACCGAAATGGTGGCGCCCCCGATCACAGCAAATGGAATCGTAGTCAAAAGCGAAGCTACTTTAGGTATAAAACCGGCAACCAGCAGTATTGCTGAAGCAAAGGCCAAGATGAACTTGTTGATTGCTTTCGTAGAAATCACCAGTCCAACATTTTGTCCGAAAGTGCCGACAGGGATCGCCCCGAAGAAGCTTCCGATAAAATTGGCGAGCCCGCTTCCCATGATCGCACCGGATAACTCGCTGTCACTAGGTTCTCTATCCATAGCGCCCACAGTCGTCGCAGTAAATTTGCCAATCGTTTGCACCGCATCCACCATGAACATAATGAGCAATGTCATGATCGGCACAATTTGAAAATCGAAGCCAAAATGCATAGGACGAATCATCTGGATAAAAGCTGCTTCTTTAACGGGTTCGAAGTTTACCATTCCTAATATGAAGGATAAAATGTATCCTGCCACCACGCCAATTAAGATGGAGGACAATTGCAAAATGCCTCTGGAAAAGTAATTAAAACAAAAAACCACGGCGAAGGTAATCAGAGCTACCGACCAATTTTTCAAGCTGCCAAAATCCGGATTGCCCGCACCGCCGGCCATGTATTTTATGGCTGTTGGGAACAAGGAAAAACCGATACTTAAAATGACGGTGCCTGTGACTATCGGCGGAAAGAGAATTCGAATTTTTTTAATCATCAAACCAATGAAAATTACCATGATACTTCCAACGAGCTGGGATCCAAAAATAGCGGCAATGCCGAAATCCGCACCTATGGATAGCAATATCGGCACAAAAGCGAAGCTCGCTCCCATCATCATAGGGAGCCGAGCGCCAAATTTACGAAAGAGGGGGAAAATTTGCAGTAACGTGGCGAGTCCGGAAAAAATCAATGCTGTTTGTATGACGAGAGTCGTGTCTTCTGCAGAAAGATTACAGACCTTAGCAATCATGATACCTGGAGTTAAAATCCCCACGAAAGCTGCCATCACATGTTGTAGTCCTAAAGGTGCAACCTCGCTTAAGGTGACTTTTTTATCATAGTGAAAAAGATTTCCAAGATTATTTTCAGCCATTAGGAAAACTTCCTCTCTCTAATTTAACAACAGTTAATAGAATTTAGGATCTACTTCACGGCGATGGCTTCGACTTCAAAGAGGCCGCCTTTGGGCAATTCTTTAACGGCAATAGCAGAGCGCGCAGGCAGCCATTCTTTGAAATATTCGGCATAAATGGCGTTGACCTTAGCAAAATCACCCATGTCGACTAAATAGACCGTCGTTTTCACCACATCGGCAAACCCAAAACCTGCTTCCTTTAAAATGGTCCCTAAGTTTTTGAAGCCTTGTTCTGCTTGAGCTTCTACGCCTTCTTTTAATTCCCCCGTTTGCGGATCCAAGCCTAGCTGCCCAGAAATATACAAAGTGTCTCCCGATAATATTGCATGGGAATAAGGTCCTACAGCAGCCGGTGCTTTGGCAGCGTTAATCTGTTTTTTTCTCATTATTGTACGCCTCTCCTCGTTATAAATTTCACATAAATATCACTAATGATGAACTACGGTTCCCGTATTGCCGGCCAGACCATCCTTCGCTTTTTCTAACAAGGTAATCAGCGTTCTACGGCCTGGTTTTGAGGCGGCAAACTGAATGCCTGCTTCCACTTTTGGCAGCATAGAGCCAGGTGCAAAGTGGCCTTCTTTCACATATTGGCGCATTTCAGCCACCGTCACATCGCTTAATTCCTTTTGATCCGGTGTGCCAAAATGAATGGCGACTTTTTCAACGGCCGTTAAGATGACTAATAAGTCGGCATCCACAATATCAGCCAGGAGAGCGCTACAGTAATCTTTATCAATGACAGCTGCGGCTCCTTTTAAATGATTGCCTGCCTCTTTAATGACAGGAATACCGCCGCCGCCGCAAGCAATCACTGTTTGTCCGGCGTCCACCAAAGTCTTAATCGTAGCCACTTCCACGATTTCTTGAGGTTTTGGCGAGGCCACCACTTGACGATAACCACGACCCGCATCTTCGATCACTTGAATGTTCTTTTCTTTGGCCAGTGCTTCCGCTTCCGCTTGACTCATGAAGCGACCAATCGGTTTGGTTGGTTTTTGAAAAGCCGGATCGTCTTGATCGACGATGACTTGTGTAGCTACAGTGGCAATCGGTTTTTCAATGCCGCGGCTCAATAACTCTTCCCTTAAAGCATTTTGTAAATCATAGCCAATATAAGTTTGGCTCATAGCTACGCAGACAGACAAAGGTACATGCGGATATTTACCAGGATCTTTAGCCGTCAGTTCATCCATTGCCAATTGAATCATACCGGCTTGCGGTCCGTTGCCATGAGAGAGAATCACTTCATAACCGGCTTCAATTAAATCGACAATCGATTTAGCAGTGGTTTTAACGGCGATCATTTGCTCACTGAGGTTGTTTCCCAGTGCGTTTCCGCCTAATGCTACGACAACTCGAGTCATTTGGACCCTCCTTTGTATACATCGGAATGTTGCAAAATCCTTAAATTCAATGAGCAGATAAGCCTGAATGAACTATCGATTAGAGGACTAATGGATGCTGGTTCGATTTGTGAAACGAGACTTATCCGCTCATTTACTAACGATTGACTATTTTTCGGTATAACGACGTTCCGTACCACGCGCTTCCAATTCTTTCAAGACTTTAGCTGGATCTTTGAATTTGCTCAAGAAAATCATGGCTGCAATTACATAAGGTTTAAAGCTGGCTTGTTTGTACAATTGGTTTCTGTAGCGGTCAAAGACAGAGGCGTCCACTTCCCCTTCATCAGCCGAGACACCCGTGATGTCAGCAGGCAGCGGATGCATGTATAAAGCTTTGCCGTCTTTCGTGAGCTTCATCATTTCTTCGGTACAAGCCCAATCTTTGTGGTTAGCGTTTTGTTTCAGCAGTTCTTGCTCCAGGCGATCAATCCCTTTGAAGTCGCCGTTGCCGTAAAGTTCGGTTCTTTCTTCCATGGCTTTAAACGGAGCCCAGCTCTTGCAATAAATCACGTCGGCATCTTTGAAGGCTTCTTTCATGTCATTGGTCTTCGAGTAAGAACCACCGGATTTTCCGGCATTTTCCTTGGCTATTTTTTCGATTTCGGGCATCACTTCGTAACCTTCCGGATGGGCTAACACCACGTCCATGCCATAACGCGTCATTAAACCGATAATTCCTTGCGCTACGGATAAAGGTTTACCATAAGATGGGGAATACGCCCAAGACATCACGATTTTTTTGCCTTTTAGATTTTCCACGCCGCCATATTGATGAATGATATGATTGAGGTCAGCTAAAGCCTGGGTTGGATGGTCAATGTCATCTTGCAAATCTACCAAGTTCGGACGTTGTTCCAAGATGCCGTCTTCATGGCTTTCTTTCACGGCGGCGATGACTTCGCGCATGTAAGCGTCGCCTTTGCCAATGTACATGTCGTCTCGAATTCCGATGACATCCGCCATAAAGGAAATCATGGTTGCGGTTTCCCGTACGGTTTCTCCGTGGGCGATTTGCGATTTCGATTCATCCAAGTCTTGGATTTCCAACCCTAGCATGTTACACGCGCTGGAGAAGGAAAAACGCGTCCGGGTGGAATTGTCGCGGAAAATGGAAACCGCTAAACCGGAGTCAAAAACTTTGGTGGAAATATTACGTTCTCTAAGATCCCGTAAAGCATCGGCCACTTTTAAAGTAGCGGCGATTTCGTCATCATCCTTTTCCCAGGTTTGAAGGAAATCCCCTTGAAACATTTTACTAGTATCGAGTTTTTCGATTTCTTTGGCTATTTTCTCAAAATTCGTCATTGTATTTACCCCTTTTTTAGCTGTTTTTGATATAGATCGAAGGAAGAGCGGCGTAAACTGCTGCACAGCGGACAAGATCTTCTTTCCAGGTGATTTCGTTAGGTGCATGCGCTTGTGCTTCTGCTCCCGGTCCAAAACCGATACAAGGAATGCCATTACGGCCCATGATGGTAACTCCGTTTGTAGAGAAGGTCCATTTATCCAATAGCGGGCGAGCTTGACGCATTTGAATTTGAGCAGCAGGTCCCTGGCGTTTGTCACCGTAAAGTTCATGATGCGCTTCCATCAATGCTTTGGTGACGGCATGGTCTTCTGGAATGACCCAAGTTGGGAAGTAGCATTCGATCGGGTAAGAAAGGCCTGTGTAGCTTGGACGATCGTAATCATACATGGAAACTTCCAAATCATCCGCATAGCGTTGCACAGCTGGCAATTGACGGATTTCTTCCAGACAGCTTTCCCAGGTTTCTCCGCTTGTCATGCGGCGGTCCAAGGAAATGGAGCAGCCATCGGCTACCGCGCAGCGACTAGGAGATGAATAGAAGATTTGTGAAACAGTGACAGAGCCGCGGCCCAGGAAACGCGCTTCTTTCCATTCCGGATTGTATTTTTCATGGAGCATTTTTTCTAAGCCAAGGATCGCGGTGCTTTCGCCGCAGCCGTTGTTATTTAATGCCCGGATATCTTGGATAATTTCAGACATTTTGTAAATGGCGTTGTCCCCGCGCTCTGGAGCAGAACCGTGTGAAGAAATCCCCTTCACGTCAACACGGATTTCCATCCGTCCCCGTTGTCCGCGATAAATCCCGCCATCGGTTGGTTCAGTGGAAACCACGAATTCAGGCCGAATGTTTTCTTCCTTGATGATGTATTGCCAGCAGAGACCATCGCAATCTTCTTCTTGAACGGTGGCCGTAACCAGAACCGTGTATTTATCATTCAATAAACCCAGGTCTTTCATGATTTTGGCGCCGTAAATCGCAGAAGCGATCCCGCCTTCCTGGTCGGAGGTTCCCCGGCCGCCGATTTCGGTGTCATTTTCAAAACCTTCGTACGGGTCGAATTTCCAGTTTTTCCTTTCGCCAATCCCAACGGTATCGATGTGGCCGTCAAATGCAATGAGTCTTTTCCCGTGACCTATGTAGCCGAGCAAGTTCCCCATTTTATCGATTTCGATCTTATCAAAACCGACCTTTTCCATTTCCTCTTTGGCTCTTTGGATTTTGGCGCCTTCATTGGAGCTCTCGCCGGGAATTCTGACCATGTCCCGCAAAAATTTCACCATGTCTTTTTCGTATCTCTGCGCTTGTGATTTGATTGCTTCAAAATCCATTTTTTAGTCCCTCCATAAAATGTGTTTGTAATGATCAGGGTCGGTATCTCCTTCTGTAGAGAACATCAAGACCTTGGAATTTCCATCAAGTTTTAAAGCGTCCCGTAAATCGGAGTATTCAGCATCTTTCATGAGTGCGGCAACCAAACCCATGCCGACTGCGCCGGATTCACCAGAGATGACTTGCGGATCGCCTTTTAACGGTGCTCCTAACATCCGCATGCCTTTTGCAGCTACCCAGTCCGGGCAGGAAACAAAGAAATCGGTATTATTTCTCAAAATATCAAAGGAAATCGTATTAGGTTCGCCGCAGGCCAGCCCCGCCATGATGGTATCCAAATCCCCATCGACAAAACGAATCTTCCCGTCTTTGGCTGCGGCCGAACGGTATAAGCAATCGGCAGCCTGGGCTTCCATCACGACCATGGTTGGGGGATTGTCTTTGTATAGGTTGCTGAAATAACCAATCACTGCACCGGCAAGAGAACCAACGCCTGCTTGAATAAAAATGTGGGTTGGACGCTGGGCACCGGATTTTTCTAACTGTTTGGCGGCTTCGCAGGCCATGGTGCCATAACCTTGCATAATCCAAGCCGGGATTTTTTCATAGCCGTCCCAAGCGGTATCTTGCACCATCACGCCATTTTCCGTAGTTTCCGCCATGGCGTTGGCCATCCGCACGCATTCGTCATAGTTGACTTCTTCAATGGTGACGGTGGCGCCTTCTTGTTTAATATTGTCAAAACGCGCTTTGGCAGAGCCTTTTGGCATCAAAACCACGGATTTTTGGCCAAGCTTATTGGCGGCCCAGGCAACGCCGCGACCGTGGTTACCATCTGTAGCGGTAAAGAAAGTTGCTTGTCCAAATTCTTTTTTTAATTCCGGCGAGGTCAACACGTCATAGCTCAGTTCGGAAACGTCTTTGCCTAATTGTTCGGCAATGTAGTTGGCCATGGAATAGGAGCCCCCCAACACTTTAAAAGCGTTGAGGCCAAAGCGATAGGATTCGTCTTTGACAAAGAGATCGTTTAGCCCAAGATAATGGGCCATCTCTTTTAATTCGGCTAATGGCGTTTCGCTGTATTGGGGGAAACTTCGATGAAAAGCCTTCGCTTTTTCTACCGCTGTTTCGTCCATAAGTGAAAAGTACTGATCGCCTGTTTTGGGCATTTCGTTTTTCACCCATTTGATTTTTTCCAACACTCTCTCCTCCTATTTCCCCTCCGGGATTTTCCGGAATACGAATTTCCCTTGTTGTCCCTTGAGCAAGCGCCCATTTTCACTAATTGCTTTGCCCCTGAGATAGACCGCCTTGGCAAACCCAACCGTTTGGAAGCCCTCATAGGCGGAATAATCTACATGTTGCAGCTGGGTTTGGGCTGTAATAACCCCGTTTGCGTTAGGATCCCATAACACGATATCAGCATCGCTACCGACTGCGAGAACGCCTTTTTGCGGGTACAGATGAAATTGACGTGCGATGTTTTCAGACAGTAGGGCAACAAATTGCTCTATACTGATTTTGCCTGTGGCAACACCTGCCGTGTAAAGCAATTCGGCCCTGGTTTCCACCCCCGGTAACCCTCCCGGAATTTGGGTGAAATCATTTTTGCCCAGCGTTTTTTGACTGGCAAAATTAAAATCGCAATGATCGGTGGAAATCGTATCGATGGCTCCGTGAATGACTCCCTGCCATAAAGCTTGTTGATCTTGAATGCTCCTTAAAGGCGGTGCACAAACGTATTTTGCGCCTTCAAAATCCGGGGAATCATAGAGATGATCGTCTAGCAATAAATACTGTGGGCAGGTTTCCACAAACACCTTTTGGCCATTTTCACGGGCTCTTAAAACCACTTCCAGCGCTTCCCTTGTGCTTAAATGCACAATGTTAACGGCAAGTCCTGCTTCGTTGGCAATCATAAGATAGCGGTTTACCGCTTCTGCTTCTAACGCATTCGGCCGTGATAACGGATGATATTTCGGTGCCGTTTTGCCTTCCCGTAAAAACTGTGCCTGCAATGCATTCACGAGATCGCCATTTTCACAGTGAACTCCCAACATCCCACCGACTTTTTGGATAGCCTTCATGGCTTCATAAAGTTCGGCGTCCGTGGTTCTGAGATTGTCGTAAGCCATGTACATCTTAAAAGATGTCACGCCTGCTGCCACCATTTCGGGAATTTCTTTGGCTACAGCCTCGTTAAATTCAATCAAGGACATGTGGTAGTTGTAATCGCAAGAACTTTTCCCCTCGGCCATCCGGTTCCATTTTGCTAAACATTCCTTTAGAGTGTGGCCTCTTTCGGGAGTGGCCATGTCGATGACCGTGGTCGTTCCTTTACAAACCGCCGCGATACTGCCAGTGGTGAAATTATCTGCCGTATCCGTCCTTCCATTGTTTAATTCCAAATGGGTGTGAGCATCGATGAATCCGGGCAGAAGATAACAACCTGCGGCATCCACAATCCTGGCCGCGGTGGCATCAAGATCATTGCCGAGTGCGGCGATTTTTTCATCTTCCACTAGGACATCCAATCGACGGCAACCATAGCTTGAGACTACGATACCGCCAGTAAAGACAGTTTTCATTTTTATTCCTCCGTCAATTTGCTAAACAAAACGCGTAATCCTCAATGACGGTTTCCATCATGTCCAACAATCCGTTTGGAATCGTTAAGTTGCCCTCGGATAGAATGATCGTTTCAATTTGTTCATCGAAACGGACGAGACAAATTCTTTTTTCAGGGTCGACAACATAAAAACCTTGGTTCGTACTGTTATAAAGATCATCTTCTGTGTTAAATAATGTGAATTTATCTTTATAAGGAGCACTGGCGTAAGGACAGAAAGTTTCACAGTTGCCGCATTCGTTGCACATACGGTCGATATGCATGATTTGCGGATTCCCACCCACTTGAATCACCACGTTGGCACGATTTGGACAAACATCCACACAAGACTCACAAATCGTAGAGCATTCCAAACAACGTTCGGATTGGGTCATTGAATGGTCTTCTGCGACTAATAAGCCACGTTTAGCACGAGGTACTGCGCGATCGATGTTGAAGTTGGCACGTTCGTAATTCTTGTTATGAATTTCACAAATGTTGTCAGCAGCCTTCGTGGCATCGGCGATTGCTTCCACAATCGTTGCAGGACCGCGGTTGGCATCCCCAATCACATAAACGCCTTTCAAATTCGTTTCCAAGGTTTCCGGGTTAACTAATACGCGTCCGCGTGCATCTGTATGGATACCTAACGCTTGGAAAAATTCGGTGTCAATTTTTTCACCCACGGCGGCCACCACGGTATCGGCCAAAACTTCTGTGAAGCGTCCCGTTGGCATCGGTTTTTTACGTCCCGAAGCATCCCGTGCACCCAATTCCATGATTTCGCAAGTCAACTTCCCGTTTTCCAAGGAAACAGGAGCGAGCAATTCTAAAAATTCCACATCATCTTCTATTACTAAGTACAATTCTTCTTCATCTGCTGGCATATTGCGTTTGTTGCGGCGATAAACCAGAGATGCTTTCTTCACACCAGGCAAGCGCTTGGCAACGCGGGCACAGTCCATCGCGGTATTTCCGCCTCCTACGATCACAATGTGCTCACCGTATGGATTGGCGTTTGGATTCTCGCGTGTCGCTTTTAGGAACTCCAGGGAGTTAATAGCAGTGCCTTTTTCTAAGTGTAAATTATTGTGTTTCCAGGCACCGATAGCATAAATGATATTTTCATAGCCTTGTGCTCGTAATTCTTCTAAGCTAGGGGCGGCTTGACCGGTTTTGAATTCAGCCCCCATCAATTTGGCAAGCTCCACATCTTTTTGAACGCTAGCCATGGAAATTCGAAATTCCGGCACGATTTGACTGCAAACCCCGCCGATCGTATCGGCTTTTTCAAAAACTGTAACCGGCATCCCTTCTCTCGCTAACAAGTATCCCGCGGAAATCCCGGCAGGTCCGCCCCCGACTACAGCCGTCTTGGCAGCATTTTCACGACGGGTCGGTTTTTTCAGGGTAGCCATTAATTCGTCATAGGCATGTTCAGCTGCTTCCAGTTTGACACCGCGGATATCAATAGCTCCTTCGTAAAACTGCCTGGTACACTTGGTTTCGCACGGATGCGCGCAAATCGTTCCTGTAATAAATGGCAACGGGTTTTTGTCCACGATGACTTTCAAGGCATCCAAATATTTACCTTCACTCACGTAACGAAGATAAGCGGGGATGTCTTGATGAATCGGGCAGCCTCCGGTCCCGCGACATGGTGCCGTGTAGCAATCCAATAAAGGGACTTTTTGATCCATTTTGGGCGTGATCGGCAATTTAATCGATTTTTGATAACGCGCTTGCGTGTTGGCTTTTGTCACTAAGGAGCTTAGTTTCTCCAAGTCCACCGCAACATGGGTTGGATAATCCAACGAAGCAAGGACGCCCGCGATTTGATCCATTCGTTGATAGCTTCCCGGTTTTAGCAGGGTAGTGGCTACGGTAATCGGCCAAATGCCTGCTTCAAAAATTTCCTTCACGTTAAAGATATCTGCCCCACCGGAATAGGAAATCTGCAATTTGCCAGAGAAGGCATCTGATAATTTTTTGGCTACGGCAATGCTTAACGGGAATAAGGAACGGCCGGACATGTACATTTCTTTCCCTGGCAATTCGTTTTGCGCGATATCCACAGGGAAGGTGTTGGTGATTTTCACCCCAAAGCTGATATGTTGACCATCCGCGATTTTTTGCAAACGGGCAAGCATTGGCACCGCGTCTTCGTATTGCAGATCTTCGACAAAATGCTTATCGTCGAATTCCATGTAGTCAAAGCCAAGTTGATTCATGGTTTTTCTGGCATACTCGTAACCAAGAAGCGTCGGATTGCATTTAATGAACGTATTTAAATGTTTTTCTTTCAACAAATGCATGGCGATCCGTTCGATTTCAGCCGGCGGCGTTCCGTGCAAGGTAGACAGTGTGATAGAGCGGGAAACATTAGGACTAATTTGGGTCAAATAACTTTCATCGATGCGGGTGAACTTGCTTAGCAGTTTGCGTGCAGCCTGCTGGCATTCTTCCCAGATTGGCGTGCTGGAAGCATCTTTCATATCATCGATGTATGTTTGAATTTTTGATGATTGAATGCCTTGAAAGTCATAACCCACACTCATGTTAAAGATGAATCCGTCCGGCGATCCGAGATCAAATTCACGGCTTAAGAGCTTCAAGACAAACCAAGCTTTCACATATTCATCGTAAGCCTCTGGTACCCGTAATTCCGTGGACCATTCTACGTTGTAAGCTTCGTCCCTGGCGTTAATACACGGTTTGGCTACAGGCAGCTCTTCCCCGTCTATAACTTGTACGGTTTTTAATTCGAAAAAACGGGCCCCGGTCAAGTATGCCGCAATAATGTTTTGCGCTAATTGAGTATGGGGACCTGCAGCCGGGCCGACAGGCGTTTCCATCTGTTCGCCAAAAAGGCTCAAAGTTTTCTTTGGAACCGCTTTAAAAAATTTCCGAATCCCAAAGATGGTTCCGTTTCGCTTAAATTCTTCCGTAATCCAATTTAACAATGCTTCGATTGAAATAGGACGCATGATATCGCTCATGTAGACACCCCCTACTCGTTAATTCGTTGCCATAACCGCTCAGCTTCTTCAGCAGCGTCTGCCAATAATTTTTCTTCATCGACACCTACAACTTCGCGATTTCGCATCTTCACTTCACCGTTAATGATGGTGTCGGTTACAAAGCGACCGTTCATGCCGAAAAGAATATGACTTTTGTAGTTGGTTTCATTCATTGGAGTTGGTGCGTGGTAATCAAGAACGATGACGTCGCCTGCGGCCCCTGCTTCCAAGACGCCCAGTTTCGCAGCAAAGTAGCGATTCGCCATCCGCGGATTATTTTCAAACAGCATGGTTGGGATTTCCACCCAGCCGGCGTTTGGATCAGCCAAATGATGCTTATGAATCAAGTTGGCAAACTTGTAGGATTCCGTTAAATCATTGGTAAAGCCATCTGTTCCAAGACCGCATACAATGCCGAATTCGTTGAAGAGGCGTAAAACCGGCGGGCAACCCACAGCATTTCCCATATTAGATTCAGGATTAGTCACGACCATCGTGTTGGTGTCTTTAAGAAGTTCCATTTCATGCGGGCCAATGTGAATACAATGGGCAGCTATCGATTTTTTGCCCAAAATGCCCAAATCAAATAGCCGATTGACGACCGGTTTATTGTATTTTTCCAAGGAGTCGTAAACGTCTGCCGTGCCTTCAGCTACGTGGATGTGGAAACCGATGTCTTCCGGTGTGGCTTCTTTGACGTATTCGAGAGTTTCGTCGGAAAGGGTGAAGGAAGCATGTAAGCCCATCATGGCTTTTTGCATATCATCCCCGCGTTTTGCGACTGATTTCATGAAGTCTAGGTTTTCGGCCACAGCCTCTTTCATTTGGCTCTTGCCGTTTCGATCAGAAACTTCGTAGCAAAGGCAAGTTCTCACGCCAAGTTCGTCTGCCGCTTTGGACAATTCGAACAGACTGCCGGAAATTTCACCGTAGCTGGCGTGGTGATCAAACATGGTGGTTACCCCGTTTTTAATGCTATCGAGATAAGCCACTTTCCCGCTTAAGTAGGTGGTTGTATTTTTCAATTTTCGGTCTAAATGAAACCATTGGCCTTCTAAAATATCGCTGAAGTTTTTCGGATGAAAGCCAGCAATACTGAGCCCTCTGGCAAAGGTACTATAGATGTGATTGTGCATGTTAACCAAACCCGGCATGATCACGCCGCCTTTAGCATCAATGAATTCCGCCTCGGGATACATTTTCTTCAAATCTGCCGTGGTTCCGACCGCTTTAATTGCAGCTCCCTCTATCGCCACGCATCCTCCCTTTATAAAAGGCTTCTCTTTTTGGCATGTGATCACATTCCCGTTTCCAACTAAAATCATTTTAAACCTCCTATCTCCTGATAAAGTTAAAATGAAATAGTAAACGTTTTCAATCCGGCTTAAAAAGCTTATCCCAATAAACAATCTTCCTATCCGTTTTCCGGAAATGAATTAACGTTTATTTCCTCTTTCGAGATGAGTATAGCACTTTACCTAAAAAAAAACTAGACTGCCTAAAAAATATTTTTGTGGTACTTAAAAAATTTGCATGCTATTATTAAATTAGTGCGTTCCCGATCGCTATATTGTTGAAAAAACTCAAATAGGAGGATAGCAACAATGTTGCAAGACAGCAAATTGAAATTTTTAAGCCAGGTTGGAAAAGCTCTTGCCGGACAATTCGGTAAAGACTGTGAAATCGTCATTCATAAGATAGATTCAAATGATATGGACCAATCCATTGTTTCGATCGAAAACGGCCATGTTACCTCTCGTCATTTAGGCGACGGTCCTTCAAAGGTCGTTTTGGAAGCTTTGCAAAAGGATCCGGATGAACTGGTCGATCGCATAAACTATTTAACCCGTACGCATGATGGACGGGTTTTAAAATCCAGCACGCTTTACATCAAAGATGAAGAAGGCAATTTAGAAGCTATTTTTTCCATCAACTATGATGTTTCTTCTCTAATCGCCGCAGAGTCGGCCATCAAAGCATTGACCGCTACTCCCGAAGAAAAAGAAGCCGAATCCGAACCTAACCTGATTCCGCAAGATGTTAACGAACTTTTAGACGAACTTATTCGGGAATCAATAAAAATCGTCGGGAAACCAGTCGCCCTAATGACCAAAGAAGATAAGGTAAAATGCATTCAATTTTTAAATAGCAAGGGCGCTTTTTTAATTACAAAGTCTGGTGATAAAATTTCTAAATTCTTTAACATCTCCAAATATACATTGTATAGTTATATTGGCTAATGACGCTTGGCTAAATCAGCATTTTTGCAAAATCCGCAAATACATCTTGATCCCGGCGTTGCTGCTGCTCTTTTGACGTTCTTTCAGACCGAGTTAATCCACGGCCATGCGGTGGCTTCCGCTTCTGGCAGGAGGCAGCGTCGGCTTCGTTATCGGCTTCTGCTTTAATCCGGGGATTCCCCCTTTCGGCTGTTTCCCGGCAATCATTCCCCCGTTTTTCATCAACGCGATCAACGCTTCCGGATCGTTGTCGGCTCCGCCTGCATTAATCCGATAACCGTTCAGTCCCCCTGGTCTATTAATGCCTGGAAGCACAGTAAAGGAAACCGGCGTATCCAGTTCCTTGCATACCCGCAGCAAAGCCGGAGAAAACACGCCATACGGAAAGGCAATGACGTTCATCGTATTGCCTATTTTCTCGCGCAAAACCGCATTGGCCCGCTCCATATCACTGCGCACCCGCGCAATGTATTCTTCTTTGGATTCTTTCCGGCCAAGCTGTTTAATATAAATCGGCCCCCTTAATACAGCCTTGGAGCGTTTTCCCGCCGCATCCAGGGGAGCATACATATGGGAATCGAAAGAATGGCTGTAAAAGTCCACGCCGTTCAGATGCATTTCCTTGACCTGCTCCCAGGTCAACTTCGGTATCCCGATATGCTTCGGATTATCGACGGCATTTACGATCAGGAAGCTTGTCGCCGGAACATGATACTCAAGAAGCAGAGGATAAACATCCTCATAAAAGGATTCGTAACCGTCGTCAAAGGTCATAAGCACCGCATTGGGCGGCACCGGTTTGTTATGCATGACAAACTGCACGTATTGATTCATCGTGATCCATTGAAAACCGCCCTCTTTCATCAGGTCAAGCTGGCGTTTGAATTTTTCGACATTGAGGCTCTGCTTGTTTTTCTGTCCCGGCGTCACCTCATGGTACATCAGTGCAATCACCTTGTTACGATAATAAATCCGCTTTGGATTTTCATTTTGAAGGGAGGTGTCCTGAAGCGAGATTTTTCTTCCCGGAAGCACAGAACCAAATTGCCTCGGGGTTTCCGCTTCCTCCACGCCCATTTGCTTCGGAATACTCAGCGCGTTATCCGTATGCCCGATCGGCCGGACAGGGACTGGCTGTTCCATCCCGGCTCCTTGTTTTAAATCATTTCTTACGAAAGCGGGCCCCTTCACAAGCACGATGCCTATCGCCACTGTCAAGACCGCGCTCACGCCCGCTATTATCATCCATGTCCGCTTCAAGTTTTTTCCCCCTTGCCTGATCGAAATCCATTCTACACATCAGATTATCATAATCCGTATAGTGATATCCATTTTTTTCCTCAATGCCGCCTCCCGGCATAACTACATGGCTGCTGCCTCAACATATTATATTGGCTGAATACCCAATAAAATAACCCCACAAAGAGTATCGGAAAGAAATAAGGGCGCCTGAAGGGCGCTTTTGCGAAGCAAAAGTACTGAGTGGAGCCTATGCTTCGATCTATTCCAAATACTTTGCGGGGACCCCAAAAATCTTATACACCCTAAATATAGGAAAAACGTCTATCGACGCACTTTCACAGAAGATCAGACCGCGTTTAGCAGATGTTTTTCTTGCGATTATAGAATTGCTTAAGCGCAGCAAGAAAACTACAAATTCTATAAACTACAAAAAAAACCGCCAAAAGGCGGTTTTCTAATTTAGTATCAAATTTTCCATTTCCGGTTTCATGCCTCAATATGGAGATTCCATGGAGAACCGGCCCATTTTCCCGGCCCTCAGCTCACGCAGCAGGGTCCGTGAAGCTTTCTCAAGGTCAACCCTGCCTCCGCTAACCAAACAGCCGCGCTTGCGGCCTATCGCTTCCATGATCGCCACGATTTCATCCGATTCATCCGGATTATGCGGCGTATCCTCTTCGAGTTCAAACCGTTCACGGAAAGCGTCCCAATAATAGCTCACCAAATATTTGACCGCGAAAAAGGCAATGTCTTCCGCATTCAGAATCTCTTCCTTAATCGCGCCCGTTACAGCCAGCTTATACCCTACGTTCTGGTCTTCAAACTTCGGCCACAAAATCCCCGGGGTATCAAGCAATTCGATTTCGCTGCCTACCTTGATCCACTGCTGGCCTTTGGTCACGCCCGGGCGGTCGCCCGTTGCAGCGATGCTGCGTCCGGCTAAGCGGTTGATCAGAGTCGATTTGCCGACATTCGGAATACCGACGATCAACGCGCGGATCGCCCGCGGCTTCATGCCTTTGGCAATTTGCTTGTCGATTTTTTCTTTCAGAAGCAGCTTCAGTTGACCCGGAATTTCCTTAACTCCCGTACCAGTGGAAGCGTCAACCGGAAAAGCCGCGTGCCCCTGCTCCTTGAAATAATCCTGCCACTGCCTGGTCACTGCAGGATCCGCAAGATCGGCTTTGTTCATAATGATCAGCCGCGGCTTGCCCTGCAATATTTCGTCAATCATCGGATTGCGGCTGGACAGCGGAAGACGGGCATCAATCAATTCGATCACCACGTCAATCAGCTTCAGCTTTTCCTGTATTTGGCGGCGCGCTCTTGTCATATGGCCAGGAAACCATTGAATCGTCACCGTCATCACCTCGCGTTTTTTTGCCTACAACCAGCCAGCTAGTATCGGTGATTGTTAATGTTTTATCACTTTCACATCTCCGATAGGCCAAAAAATCAAATCCGCACGTCCGACAATGTCGCTAAGCGGCACGTATCCGATCATCCGGCTATCCGTGCTGTCCGAACGGTTATCTCCCATGACAAACACATGGCCTTCAGGTACCTTTCCCTCAGGAAACGCGCTGTTCGGAAAGTCCTTGTCGTTATACAACTGGCCTGCCTTATGACTCTGCTCAATCGCATCCTTGATATAAGGCTCATTGATCGGCTTGCCGTTCACCGTTACCGTGTCGCCTTCTACCTTCACCGTATCGCCCGCAACGCCGATAACCCGTTTGATGAAGTCCTTTCCTTCCGAAGGAACGTGGAACACGATAACCTCTCCGCGATGTGGAGACCGGATATCATAAAGAATTTCATTAACGATCAGCCGCTCGCCCGTATGGAAATTCGGCTGCATCGACGGCCCGTCCACAATAAACGGTTTAAAGAGAAGCCAGCGGATGAGAGCCACCAGAATTAGAGCAATCACAATCGCTTTTAACCATTCCACAACTTCATTTTTCGCTTTTTTGGGTGGTTTGGAATCCTTCTCCTCCGGTACCAATTCCACTTCATCATTCTGAATGTCCTTCTGCATACTTCACCGTCCTCTCCTTGCATCATTTGCCATGCGTCCCGCGCATCTTTTATTTTCTTTGCCGAAAAGAAAAGCTCCTATACGGAGCCGTAACATTTCTTATCCTAAAACGAAAAGGGCTTGAAATCAAGCCCTTTGACGTTGACCGCTTATTAACGGCGAATTTCTTTAATTCTTGCTGCTTTACCGCGAAGTTCACGAAGATAATAAAGCTTCGCACGACGCACTTTACCACGGCGAGCCACTTCGATTTTCTCAATTTTTGGCGAGTTGATTGGGAAAGTTCTTTCCACACCAACACCGTAAGAAATTTTACGAACCGTAAAAGTCTCACTGATTCCGCCACCGCGACGTTTAATAACAACACCCTCGAACAACTGGATACGTTCGCGAGATCCCTCGATAACCTTAACGTGCACTTTCAAAGTGTCGCCAGGACGGAAACTTGGGATATCTTTACGAAGCTGTTCTTGAGTGATCGCTTGTAGGATATTCATCTAGGACTCCCTCCTTCCGTACAGGTGTTCATGCCTCTTCCGGAAAACCATCTGCTTTCCTTCATCATCCGCAGCGGACCACCGTATTCCACACAACAGACTTAATTTTAGCATATATACTTGCCGCTTTGCAACATCAATTTATTAGATATTGTATATGCGATAGACAAGCGCTACAAAGCTGCTCGGGCCGCCCTAAGTATCCCTAACGAAACTACAGAGCGCTATTGCCTCAAAAACAAGAGCAAATGAAATCTAACGAAACTATAGATCGTTATTTGGGATCAAATCAGGCTTGCAGGCACTTTTTAGCTTAATACCGGTACCCTGTTTCGTTAAAATTTCAAAAAGCCTTTTTTGCTGCAAATAGCGATGTCACGTTTCGTTAGAGATGAACCAGCCCATCGTCAAAAAAATTTTAACGTTTTCCCAAAAACCTATTGCAATGATGATGAATATGGATAAAATAAGTTTATCGTTAAAATATTTTTAACGTAAATAAAAGTTGAATGGAGTTGCGCAAAACATGAGCGAAACGGTTATGGTTCAAGCCCAGCCGCAGCGGCGGCAGGGAATCCGGGCTTTAAGCGCGTATAAGTCTTATCTGCTTTTGATGATTGCAAAAATGGTATCTCACTTCGGGGATTCTATCGATTCCATCGCCTACAGCTGGATGGTTTACATGATAACAGGCTCCGAAATCCTTATGGGCACTCTATTTGCTTTCAATTTTATCCCGGGTATTGCTTTCAGCTTATTTACGGGTGTTTTGGTTGACCGATGGCCCAAGAAAAAAATCCTCATCATTGCAGCTTCCGGCCGCGGCGTCATCGTGACCTTAACCGCGCTGCTCTATTTGACGAACCATTTGCAGCCATGGCATTTGTTCATTTTTACGTTTATCAACTCGACCTTTCAATGCTTTTCCAATCCGGCTGAAATGTCGATCGTGCCCCGTTTACTGCCCAAGGAACTGCTGCTGACCGGAAACTCCATCACCGCATCCGCTACACGGACTGCAGAGCTAGGCGGCTTGGCCGTCGCGGGAGGGTTAATCGCTCTCGTCGGCATTTCGGGTTCGATGTTGATTAATGCGGCGACCTTTTTTATCGCAGCCATCCTATTCCTTGGGATCCGCTTTAACCAGGCTGTGAAATCTGCCGTTTCGCCAAACGGCGAATCCCCGCCGAAAGCAGCAGCTTCTTATTGGAAAGAGTTTTTGAGCGGCTTTCATTATGTGAGAAAACAATCGATGCTTGTGGTTACCATCTCGGCTGGGGCTTTCGTCAATTTATGCCTTACGCCGTGGAACGTGCTTCAGCCCGTTTATGTCAAGGAGATCTTGCATTCCGGTCCGTTCGGACTCAGCTTGCTTGGAATCAGTCTCGTCACCGGCATGGTTCTGAGCGGTATCTATATCAGCCAAAAAGGATCCGCCTTCAAAAAAAGCACCCTGATCGTATTCGGCTATCTTTTGCTGGGGGTCACCTACAGCTTGTTATATATGCCGGCATTCATCGGCTTTTATCCGCTTTATGCGGCGGCTATCTGTTGCTTCGGCATGGGGTTTGCAATTTCATTCATCAATACTCCGGTCTCGACCTTTATGATGGAAACGACGCCGCATGATATGCTCGGCCGCATTGGGGCCTTGTCCAGCATGATCGGCACCTGCACCATACCGCTTGGCGGCTTGATTGCCGGTTATGCTGGCAGCGTCCTGGATGCGAATCACGTATTCCTGATTTTCGGCATTTTAATGATGATCCCCGGTTTGCTGCTCCTGACCCAAAAAAAATTCATGAGTGTATAATTCGTGTCCAAAACAAACATTCTTTTGTGCTTTATCCCTTCGGGCTATATAATAAAATTTAGGAATTAGGATTTTTCGAAAGTCCTTTGATTGTAAAAGCAGGAATATGAGGAGCGTTTGTATTGGAGACAAAGGAACTGAGCACAATTGAGGAAATACGGATATATTCTGATCCTTACCGGATGAAGATATTAAGCCATTTTCAGCGTATGGACCACCCGGCAACGATTAAGGAAATTGCCGACGAAATGGGCGAGGTTCCGGCAAAAGTGTATTATCATGCCAAAAAGCTTGAAAGCATAGGGCTTATTAATTTGGTAAGCACAAAGGAAATCAACGGCATAAACGCCAAGTATTATGAGCCTTTCAAAGGGGCAGTCCGGATCAAACGCGATGATGGTGCGGACGAAACCGCAAAAAAGATATTCATTTCCGAAACCCAAAAACTGCTTTCGGACCTGTATGAGGAAAACAAAAAAAAGTTTCTAAAATCCCAAACCATGGAAAAACCTTACGGTAACCTGAGCAACTCCGAGGTATATCTTACCGAAGAGGAAGCCAAGGAATTTTTCGAAAAAATCAATCGATTTGTGGAAGAGCATCATGAACGCCAAAAACCCGGTCAAGTCAAATACGATATTTTTATTACGATTGCCAAATCGCTCGAAAATTAGACCAAACTTTAAAAGACCCCCTAGCTTTTGCTAGGGGGTCTTTTGGGTACGCAGGCTCATTTCGAGCTTGCTTCTGCGGCGGATTGTTCATCTTCCTTGGCCACATAAATGGAATATTCCATTTTTCTCGTTTGCAGCATGTTCTGTTTTGATCCCCAGTTCACGATTCGTGAACGGTGGGGAATTCCGTTTGCGATCAGCCTGTTTTTGACTTTCAAATAATCTTCCTGAACTTTATTTTAGCATTTTTTTGGCGAGATCATATCCCTTCCAGACGGTAAAACCAAGTTTGGCGTAAAAATCAACCAATTCGGTCCAGTCGATGACCATATTTTTGACGCCGCGGCTTGCCAATTCCGCCACTCCATCTTTGACGATGGCCAGCCCGTAACCTTTGCCGCGAAAACGGTCGTCAACGCCAAGCGGGCCGATGCCGCCGAGCGGACCGTCAAACAGCGGAGCCCAATAAGTGTTCTGGGCGATCAACGGAGATTGTCCGTCATTGACTCGGCAAAATCCGATCATCTCATCACCGTTAAACAAGCCGACGAATTCCCGGCCTTTCCCTCCGCGCTCCCAGTAGCATTGTGCTTCATAATACCAGCGGCCCGGGAAGCAGCGCTTGAAGAAACGCAGCATTTCGTCCTGGTCCTGTTCCTCCAGCAAACGGGCGTATGCGCCATCAGCATATGTCTGCGGTCCTTCGCTCTCCGGAGCTTGGTTAACAAGATCAAATACTTCATATAATACCTCGTACCCCCTATGCTCCAGCCATGCCCTTGCCTCCGGCAATGCCTTGGGGATGCCCGGGATGTAGTGCCAAGGATCCCTGCCGATGTATGCCAAACCGGCTCCCGCATCGCGAAGGGCATTTTCCGCTTGCTCAAGCAGTTGGCTTCCAATCCCTTGCCCTCTCGCATCGCTTCGAACGAGGATGGCCTGAATCCAGCCTCCGCCGTCGCCCAAACGCATTCCGCGCCGCGCCTCCTGCCATGTTTTCGCGATCACGAATCCGAGCAGTTTACCGTCTTCATCCACTGCCAATTTAGATCCTTCCAAGTAAACGTTCTCATCTTGAAACGTATTTTGCCGCATCAGCTGTTCGCGCATCGGAAACAGTTCGCCGATTTCCCGGTTCCAAAGCTCGCACATCTGCGGGAGCCAAACCTCATTTAAAGGAATAATGTTCATCTTAATGTCCCCCTTTGAAGTTAGAATAAATATTTCAAAAAATATAACATGACTTAAAATTTTATTTCATATATGGAATTATATTTGAAATTTCCTTTTCCTTCAACCTCTTTACGAAGAATAAAACGAAGGAAGGTACAAAGATGACCGTAACCCCGAAAGTTAATCTTAAACAAAAAACGCCGGTTAGCAAAGGTTCGCTTTGTTAACCGGCATTTTTAGTACAGTCATATTATACTTTTTTCAAGAAATCCACGATCGTAAGCAGCCCTTTATCGAAGTTCTCCAGGTTGAAGTGCTCGTTTGGCGCATGCAGATTTTCATCCGGCAGGCCAAAGCCCATGCAGACGACAGGCGCTTCGAGTACGCGCGAAAACGTCTCTACGATCGGAATGGAGCCCCCGTCGCGGGTAAATACTGGACGAGTGCCATATACATGCTCGTAAGCATCGGCAGCCTTCTGCAGCACAGGCGTGGATGGGTCGATCGTAAACGGATTGCCTTTCTCCATTTGTACGACAGTCACCTTCGCGCCTGTCGGCACATGGCTGTTAATATGCTTTTCGATTTTGTCGAGAACGTCCTGCGGATCCTGATGGCCAACCAGGCGGCATGTAATTTTCGCGTGTGCTTCCTTCGGAATGACGGTTTTGCTGCCTTCCCCTTGGAATCCGCCATAAACCCCGTTCAGCTCCAAGGTTGGACGCGCCCCTGTTCTTTCTGCGAACGTAAATCCTTCTTCACCGAACAGTTCGTCCAGACCTAAATCCTGCTTCAGCTTGTTTTCATCCACAGACTGCTTTTTGAATTCTTCATGGTCCTCCGGCGTCAGCTCAAGCACGCCTTTATAGAAGCCTTCAACGCTAACCCGCCCGTTTTTGTCATGCAAGGAATCCAGCAGGCTGACCATCGCATGCAGAGCGTTTGGCACGCCGCCGCCATAAGATCCTGAGTGCAGGTCGGTGTTGGCTGTGTGCAGAGCCACTTCCAGTGAGCAGAGACCGCGGAGTCCCACGCAAATGGCCGGTCTGCCTTTTTCAAGCAGCGAAGTATCGGAGATAAGTACGACATCCGCTTTCAACATGTCCTGATGTTCTTCAAGGAAGATCGGCAAATTCGGGCTTGATACTTCCTCTTCCCCTTCCACGCAGAACTTGATATTGACAGGGAGTTCTTTTTCCTGCGAAAGAATGGCTTCCACGGCTTTAATATGTAGGAACAACTGGCCTTTGTCATCGGTCGCGCCTCTGGCAAACAATTTGCCATCGCGGATATCCGGCTCAAAAGGAGGGGTTTGCCATAGATGGAGCGGATCGACCGGCTGCACGTCATAATGGCCGTATACAAGAACCGTCGGCTTGCCTTCGGCATGCAAATAGTCGGCATAAACGATCGGATGGCCTTTCGTTTCGTGAATTTTGACGTTTTCCAGCCCGGCCCGCGTCATCGTATCGGCAAGCCACTGCGCAGCCTTTTTGACATCGGATTTATGTTCGGATAATGCCGAGACGCTGGGAATGGACAACCATTCCTTCAGCTCATTCAAATGCTTGTCTCTATTGCCCTGGAAATAATCTTTATAATCCATTGGAATCCTCCTTTAAAAATGAAAATGAAGCAGGAAAATCGCCTTAATCGCCGTTTTCCTGCTGTTCCTGCCGCAGACGTTTAATCATCTTGCGGTCTTGGTCGGTAAGTTCCACCTGCTCTAGCAAGTCGGGCCGGCGCTCCAGCGTGCGCTTCAAAGCCTGTTCCCGGCGCCACAGCTCAATATTGGCATGATGCCCGCTGAGCAAAATATCAGGCACCTTCCAGCCCCGAAACTCGGCGGGTCGGGTATAATGCGGATATTCAAGCAGTCCGGTGCTGAACGAATCCGTAACGGCCGAGGTTTCATTTCCCAGCACGCCAGGCAGCAGCCGCACGACCGAATCGATCGCCACCATCGCCGGAAGTTCCCCGCCCGTGAGAACATAATCGCCGATCGACAGCTCGTCTGTCACCAGATGCTCACGAATCCGTTCGTCATACCCCTCATAATGTCCGCAGATGAAGATCAGATGCTCTTCAGCCGCAAGCTCTTCCGCTTTTTGCTGCGTGAAGGTTTCTCCCTGCGGGCACATTAAAATGACTCTTGGTGCTGCCGAAGTCTGGGACAGCAGATCCTCTACGGCCGAAAAAATAGGCTCCGGCTTCAGGACCATCCCTCCCCCGCCGCCGTACGGTGTGTCATCCACCGTGCCGTGCTTGCTGCTTGAATACTCTCGGAAATTGACCGCGTTCAGGTTTACGATTCCTTTTTCCTGCGCTTTGCCAAGGATGCTGGAGTGGAACACGCCGTCCATCATCTCCGGGAACAATGTTAGTACATCTACCCTCATCATCCTACAGCAGTCCTTCCATCACATGCACAAGCACCTTGCGGTCCTGCACATTTACATCAAGCACGACATCATCGATGTAGGGAATCAGGATGCTTTTTCCGCCCTTTGGCTGCACCACCCATACGTCATTAGCCCCAGGCGTAAGAATATCGGTAATGACTCCAAGCTCCTGGCCTTCATCCGTTACGACCTGGCATCCGATAATCTGATGGAAATAATATTCGTCTTCCGGCAGCTCCACCAAATCCTCCTGGGTGACCTTGAGCATACTGCCTTTATACTTTTCCACATCATTTATATTATCGTACTCCTTCAGCTTCACAATGTACATATTCTTATGAAATCTGGAAGACTGTACGGTGACGGGCAGCGGAGCTTTTCCGTCTTCAGGTACGATCAGCAGTTCGCTGCCTTTGGCGAAGCGGACTTCGGGAAAATCAGTATGCGGCAGTACCTTGATCTCTCCCCTGATCCCGTGTGTATTTACAATTTTGCCTACATTCAACATGGTTTGCGGCATAACTTCCTCCTACCGTTTGATGCTGGATCCGGCCCTACCGGAGCCGGAACGGAAAACGTTCCGTCTTGCGGTCCGTTTCCCGCAAAATACAGAAGACCGGAGACTTTACATCCCCTTATTAATATAAAACAAAAACGTCGATCGATGTACCTTCTAAGAAGACAGGCCGCGTTTAATGGTTGTTCTTCTTGCGAACTTTATAATTCTATACTTACAAAAAAAACGTCTATCGACGTACTTTCTAAGAAGACAGACCGCATTTAGCGGATGTTTTTCTTAATAAGTTTTTTTTGGGGTCCCCGCAAAGTATTTGGAGTAAGCATCGAAGCATAGGTTCCACTCAGTACTTTTGCTCCGCAAAAGCGCCCTTCAGGCGCCCTTACTTCTTTCCGATACACTTTGTGGGGTTATTTTGCCATTATAGAATTGCTTAAGCTTCGCTTAAAACTTATATATTCTATAATCTTCAAAAAGGGGTTAGGAAATACATCCCTAACCCCCTTCGCATACCTTTAAGATATAATATCCACGGTCACGCGTTTATCCATTTTGACTGCTGCGGAAGTGACTACCGTGCGAAGCGCTTTGGCGATCCGTCCCTGTTTGCCAATGACCTTCCCGACATCGTCCGGATGTACGTTCAGCTCATACACAATCAGGTGATCCTTCTCCACCTTCTTCACGGCCACCTCATCGGGATGATCCACTAAAGCCTTAGCAATAACACCAACTAATTCTTCCATAGATAACCCTCACATTCAGTCATTATTTCTGTTGCTTAGACTCATGGAACTTCTTCATTACGCCCGCTTTGCTCAGCAAGTTGCGAACAGTGTCGGAAGCTTGCGCACCATTTTGGAGCCAAGCAAGAGCTTTATCTTCATCGATTTTAACTTCAGCCGGTTGTTGAACCGGATTGTAGTAACCGATTTCTTCGATAAAACGGCCGTCACGCGGAGAACGGGAATCCGATACCACGATACGGTAGAAAGGAGCTTTATGAGCACCCATGCGTTTCAGACGAATACGTACTGCCACGAAATTCACCTCCTTCAATAAATAAACTCTATAATTCAGGCATCAGCGGAACGGAAATCTCATTCCGCCTTTGCCGGCCAATCCTTTAAGCTGTTTCATGGCCTTTCCTTTAGGGCCCTTTGGTCCCATCATATCCGAGAACTGCTTCATCATCCGGCGCATCTCGTCAAACTGCTTGATAAGCCGGTTCACTTCGGCGAGCGAGGTGCCGCTGCCCGCGGCAATCCGCTTACGGCGGTTATGGTTGATGATGTCCGGGCTTCGCTTCTCTTCTTTTGTCATCGAGAAGACGATGGCTTCGATGCGGCCCATCTGTTTCTCGTCGACCTTCAAATCTTTGGCCTGCTTAAGCTTGCCCATGCCGGGAATCATATCCATGATCTGGTCGATCGGCCCCAGCTTCTTGACCTGCTCCATCTGCTCAAGGAAATCGTCAAAAGTAAATTCGGCGTTGCGCATTTTGCGCTCCATTTCCTTGGCTTTTTCGGCGTCAATGTTGGACTGCGCTTTTTCGATCAAAGAAAGCATGTCGCCCATGCCGAGAATGCGTGAAGCCATCCGTTCCGGATGGAACGGTTCCAGCGCGTCGACCTTCTCGCCAAGCGCCGCGAATTTGATCGGACAGCCGGTTACAGCCTTGACGGAAAGCGCGGCACCGCCGCGGGTATCGCCATCGAGCTTGGTCAGCACAACGCCAGTAAGTTCAAGCTGCTTGTTAAAGGTATCCGCTACGTTAACCGCATCTTGACCGGTCATCGCATCAACCACGAGCAGCACTTCATCCGGCTTGATCTCGCTGTGAATTTGCCGAAGCTCTTCCATCAGCTGTTCATCGACATGCAAACGTCCGGCAGTATCGACGATCAGATAATCATGGCCGTTGTCTTTGGCATGCTGCAAACTTTGCTTGGCAATTTCAACCGGGCTTGTCTTGTCCCCAAGCGAAAACACGGGCACGTTGATCTGCTCGCCCAATACCTGCAGCTGCTTGATCGCCGCCGGGCGGTAAATATCGCCGGCAACCAGCAGCGGACGATGGTTTTGCTTCTGCAGCATTTTTGCCAGCTTGCCGGAGGTTGTAGTCTTACCCGCACCCTGCAGGCCGACCATCATAATGACGGTTGGCGGCTTATTCGCCTTCGCCAGCTTCGCCTGGCTTCCCCCCATCAGCTCGGTGAGCTCTTTATTGACAATATCGATGATGACCATGCCTGGAGTAAAGCTCTCCATCACTTCCGTACCGATGGCCTTCTCCTTTACCTTGCCAACAAAGTCCTTGACGACTTTAAAGTTAACGTCGGCCTCGAGCAGCGCAAGACGCACCTCGCGCATTGCCTCGTTGACGTCATCTTCGGATACCTTACCTTTGCCGCGCAGCTTGCTGAACACATTTTGCAGCCTGCTGGTTAATCCTTCAAATGCCATGGACCGCCACCTCCTTCATTTCACTTTATTCCCATGCTTCCAAATGATCTACCATTTTGTTGATGCTTATTTTCTGATCCTGTGCCATTTCGCTGGCATTCACCAGTTCGCGCAGCTTTTCAAGATCTTGTACACGCTGAGCATGCTTTCGCAGAAGTCCGAGCTTATCCTCGTATTGCTCAAGCACCTGCTCGGCCCGTTTGATATGTTCATATACCGCCTGCCGGCTAATCTCAAACTCCGCGGCGATCTCCCCGAGGGAAAAATCATCATGAAAGTAATATTTAAGGAACATCTGCTGTTTCTCTGTCAACAGCTGTTCGTAGAAATCAAAAAGCAAATTGATCCGGTTCGTTTTCTCGAGCCTATTCTCCTGACTCATGTAAGGGCACTCCCTTCGTCAAGGAAAAACACTTTACACTTCTTCAACGTTCATTATAATACATAAAACAAAGAAAGATGTCAAGCATTATTCCTTGTCATCTTTCCATTGATTGCTCGGCGCTTGTATCCGGCCGCTTTCTGCCTGAAGTCAGCCTCATTATGACCATGGCAGCAGATAAATCAATACTGCAAAAAAGTGAACGATACTGCCTCCCAGTACGAATAAATGCCAAATGGCATGATGGTAAGGAAATCCCCGCCAGACGTAAAATACGGTGCCTAGCGTATACAGCAGCCCCCCTACAGTGAGCAAAATGATTCCGCCCGTAGCGATTGCCGCCGTAAGAGGTCCCCAGGCAATCACAACCATCCACCCCATCAGGAGATAGAAGATCGTGGACATAAAGAGAAAACGCTTCGTGAAAAATGCTTTAAATATGCATCCTAGCAAAGCGATCCCCCATACCGTTCCAAATAAAGACCAGCCTAGAGGACCACGGATGGCCACCAGCATAAACGGCGTGTATGTGCCTGCAATAAACAGATAGATCGAGGAATGGTCGAAAATTTCGAACAGGTCTTTGACCTTCCCCTCTTTGAAACTGTGCACCAGCGTGGAATTCAGATAAAGAATCAGCATCGTTGTTCCATAAACCGAAAAACTGACAATATGCCAGGCCGTACCCTTCATCGATGAAAAGACGACGAGCAGTACCAACGCGGCAACGCTGAGCAATGCTCCGATTCCATGGGTAATGGCGTTCGCCACTTCTTCCTTCCGGCTGTAGGTATGTGTATTTGCCATGAATAATCCTCTCATTGTTTCTTTTCTTATCATTATAACCGTTCATCCCCTTCCATTTCCACTTTTGAAAAATCCGGCTGCGGGGGTGACCCTTTTCGGAAAAAATCGGGATTATTCCATGCTGCTTATGTAATTCCTGTCACCAAGTATCCCGGATTAGGCTTGCCTTGCTCTTGCTAAAGCTTATGAAAATACGGCGGAAGGTGTGCGTGTACGACCGACGACAAAAACAGCCTCTTTTCCACTCCCGGAAAAGAGGCCATTATAGAACGAACCCAAAAGCGCCATATTGCGCGAAAATTTATCTGTTTTAGATTAAGTATTATGGAAGATCAAACTTGAACTCCCGACCTACCTTCACTTTATGGTCTTCCATCCGCACATGGATGCGATAGGTTTCCTGCTTCGGCGCCATAATGGACAAATCGTATTCGCTTTTACCGTCTTCAGGCACAAGCACTTCTTTTCTCTGATCCGCGTTCTCCGCATCGTATTTTCCCCGCTCTTCTTGCGAAATTTCCGCTTGGAAAGAAGGGATGGAGAATCTGAGCTTCATCCGGTCTTCCGGGTTTTGCTTGACTTTGATTTTTAATAACCCGTTTTCATAATGAGCATCCGTGAGAATGAAGGACGCATCTTTGTATTGGATCGTTTTTGGCAGCTGCTCATGCAGCTCTAGCATAAAGGATTCATCCTCCCGATCCGTTATTTCTACGTTGTCCATATAAAACTGCAGATTCCGCACGCTTTTGTCAAAATACGGTGAGGAGGTGAATGCCAGTTCAACTTGTCCCGATCCGGTTCCGTCGTTTTCCAGCTTGAAGCCTTCCATTGGATATGCTTTGCCATGATCATCGATAAGTGTAATCGAATGGCGCTCCAAATAATCCGCCGGATCGAATCCGAGGTCATACGCATCCGAATGGTCGAAACTCAAATCGATATAGGTGTTGACAGGCGTAATTTTGAGTTTTTCAACCGTAACCGCCGGAAACTCCGGACGGCCCGCAAGCTTGACCGGCTGGTGCACAGGGACGATTCTGTCCTTCATCAATCGGGTTTTGTCAAACGGCACTTCCATTTTGTACTCGTTGGCTACTTTATTACTGCCTGCTTCGATAACGCCGACCGCAAACCTGAGCTTATCCGGATTTCCGTTTAAAAAAGCTTTCACTTCTTCCGGATTTAGCTGCATCTTGTTGGACAGAACGAGAATCGGCTCATGCGTTTCTTCATCATAAATGATGTTCTCGGAAAGTCCGCCGGATAAAGCCGGCACGTCCAGATTTTGCACGATGTAATTTTTCCCTGTCCTCGTATTGAACCCAGGGCTTCCGTCGGGATTTTGAATCAATTGCCGCTTGATATCCTCTGATTGGATAAACGCTTTATACATCAACTTATCGCCTGTCAAATAGACGTCGGCCAGGCTTAGCGTCGTGTTCCCGAATTTTTGGGTCACCGGCTCAAACGGCCGATAGTCATGGTCCCCGGCGTTCTGTACCCCGTCGCGCCCGCGCAGCGAATCCAGCCAATCCGAGGCGACTGAAAATCCCGGAATGGAATGAACGAATCCTGCAAATGCGGGCGAAACTTGGGCCGTAAAAATCAACAGCAGCGAAGCGGCACAGCCTGCAGCAAGCCCGGTGATGATCTTTTTGCGTGGACGGATGGTTTTGCTTTTACCGCCATTCGTATGCACAGCGATGTTTTTGGCAAATGCCTTTAAGGTATCAGGGGCCTCCAGTTGATCCATGGCCGCCTTCAGTTCCCGTTCCAGTTCTTTGTTGTCATTGAACTCAAACATGAAAAATCACCCTCTTTGAATGATTCGATTGTTGAAGCTTAAGCAATTTGGACCGGGCGGTATGAAGCCTGGATTTGACGGTCCCCTTTTTCACGCCGAGCACTTCCGATATTTCATCCAATGACATCTCCTGATAGTAATACAGTAAAATAACGGAACGGTACCGGATCGGAAGAGACATGACCTGTGCAAAAAGCAAAGATTTCTCTTCATTCTCCAGCATGGTATCAACCGGTTGCCTTTGATGATCTACCGGTTCCCACTCCCCGAAATCCGCGGTCCGTTTACTTAATCTCGACCGTTTTCTGGCCAAATCCATCGCCCGCATCGCCGCCACTTTTTTGAACCAACTTCCGAAATTGCGAATTTCTTTTCCGTTCATAATAGCCTGATAGGCTTCGATCATGGCATTTTGAACAGCGTCTTCCGCGAGATGCGTTGAACGTAAAATGGCGGTCGATGTGCTGTACACGCGGTCAAGATACGGCTCAACCAGTTTGTAAAAAGCGTCTTTGTCTCCGCTGCGGCAGCGCAGCATCCACTGCTCTTCGCAACACATGGGCATCACTTCCTAAATTTGTTCTGTATGATATAGGCGAAGCCGGCACCGCTCCGGTTCATTTTTTGGTTATGGAAGATTTACCCTCATTTCCAGCTCATTCAAAAACGTCACCGGTGTCATCCGTTTCGTCATCACCTCCAGCTGCGCTTTCCGGTTGACAGCCGGGAATTCCATTTGATAGCGATAAACGTCTTGATCTACGCCGATCAGTTTTTTGCTTGCGCATTGCAGGCTCTTTCCGTTCTGCATTAGCCATGTCGCCTGAATTTGGAGAGAAGCGGTTTCCCCTTTTGCCGATAAGGAAAGTACAGTCTTGTCCTTTTGAAAATCCACACCCGTTACAGACACACTCCCAATCTTGCCTTGGTCAAGAACCAGCGGGAATTTCCCTGTGAGCCGTGCAGCCACATTGGCTTTCTGCGCAAGCGCCGTACTTTTGTCATCATAATCGCCCCCGATATAAGGCTTCAAGATCAATTCTTTGGGTTTGCCTCTAAAAGCTTCCACCTTTTCGGTAAACACGCGTGCCAGGACGCCATCCGGATTTTCCCGCCATTGTTCCTTGGCCTGAATCCTGTCGTAAATCCAGCCGTTATTGTCCATGACGATATAATTCATTTTCATAATATTTCGGTCTATTTCTTCGTTAATATTCTCAGGAACGATACGCGAAATGGTAAATTCCGTCTCCTTAGGCGAAGCTGCCAGCGTTTCCAGTTCAAATGCGGCTTCCCCATATTGTTTTTTGATCCCTGGATTCAACTTGAAATGAATAGCGGAATTAGCATCGCTTTGGGCCGCTTCGTTTTGGGCGGCAGCGTGCGCCGCGGGGATATGCAACATCCCTCCAAACAATAAAGCTGCACTCAATACGGCGATCGTCGTTTTTTTCATCATCATTTCCTCCTCTATTGGTTTTGAAACAAATGCGCATCTTCGCTTCCGCCCCCGGCGTTCCTGAAGAACACGTTTGTTTCTTTTGCTATATAGGCGAAAGAGAAAGCGAACCGGTTCATTATTTCCGCAAAAAAATAGGGAACGTCAAAACGCGTCCGGCCCGCGGCCAAACAAAATAAAAAGCGACCCCTTTCAGTGTTAAATACTGAAAAGAGTCGCGGGATCCATGATTTTATTGACTGACACTTGCCGTTTATTGTACGTCGCCCTCGGAATTCTGCTCTTCCTCCCGGATCAACCCGGCGAACAGAGCATGTACGAACTGCTGGGAATCAAATGGCTGCAAATCCTCCATTTTTTCGCCCAAGCCTACGAATTTCACCGGCAGATTAAGCTCCTGGCGAATCGCGACAACAATGCCGCCTTTGGCAGTTCCGTCCAATTTCGTAAGCACAAGCCCGGTAACGCCGCTTTTTTCGCCAAAAAGCTTCGCTTGGTTCAGCGCATTTTGACCTGTCGTCGCATCCAGCACCATTAGTACTTCATGGGGCGCTCCGGGGATTTCGCGCTGAATGACCCGGAAGATTTTGTTCAGCTCTTCCATCAGATTCGTTTTGTTTTGCAGGCGGCCTGCCGTATCGCAGATCAGGACATCGGCCTGACGCTGCTTCGCAGCTTGCACGGCATCGAACATGACGGCTGCCGGATCGGACCCGGCATGCTGTTTGATGACCTCGACCCCGGCACGCTGGCCCCATACTTCAAGCTGCTCAATCGCTCCGGCCCGGAACGTGTCGCCTGCGGCAAGCAGAACTTTTTTGCCTTCCTGCTTGAAACGGTGCGCCAACTTGCCGATCGTCGTCGTTTTGCCAACGCCGTTGACTCCGACAAACAGGATTACGGTAATGCCGTCCGGGTTCATTCGAATGGAATTGTCATCATCCCCGCGCAGCAGTTCCATCAGCTTTTGCGATAAAATCGGCTGCAGTTCGGACGCATCTTCAATCCGCTGCTTTTTCACCTCGGCGCGCAGGTCGTCAATCAGATCCATGACCGTATTGACGCCCACATCGGCGCCGATCAAAATCTCTTCAAGCTCCTCATAAAATTCCTCGTCGATTTTTTTGCGGCGGATCATCAGGTCCGCCACTTTCTCGACAAATCCCTTGCGGGTTTTCTCCAGTCCGTCGCGGAACTGCCTGGTAACCGATTCCGTCTTGCTCGAAATGCTTTCTTTCAGCTTTTTAAAAAAGCTCATATGTCTCCTCCATCTCTCATCTTCATGATCTTACGGTCAGGCAATCTCAGCCTCGTCATTTTCCAAACGGACGGATACCAGCTTGGATACCCCGCCCTCTTCCATGGTAACGCCATACAAAACATCCGCTTCTTCCATCGTTCCTTTGCGGTGGGTCACGACGATAAACTGCGTTTGTTCGGAAAACTCCCTTAAGTATTGGGCAAACCGCACGACGTTAGCTTCGTCCAGCGCCGCTTCCACTTCATCCAGCACGCAAAACGGAACCGGTTTGACTTGCAGGATGGCGAATAACAGCGCCATCGCCGTAAGCGCCCGCTCGCCGCCGGAAAGCAGCTGCAGGTTTTGCAGTTTTTTGCCCGGAGGCTGGGCGACGATATCGATGCCCGTCTCCAGCAGATGATCCGGATCGAGCAGGACCAAATCAGCGCGCCCGCCGCCGAACAGCTTGACGAACACGGTGCCGAACTCGTGGCGGATGGCGTCAAAGGTCTGTTTGAACCGTTTGGACATTTCATCATCCATCTCCCGGATGACCTCGTACAGCGTTGTTTTGGCTTCAACCAGATCCTCTTTCTGTTCGCTGAGGAACTGGTAACGCTCGTTTACGCGCTGATACTCCTCGATAGCTCCGAGGTTGACGTCGCCCAGCGCGGTGATGCTGCGCTTCAGCTCGCGAACTTCGGCCTGTACGGCCGGAACGTCTTCGGGAATCGGATATCTCATCTTGGCGAGTTCATAACTCAATTCATAATCCTCGCTCAGTTTCTTGAGGATGTTCTCCAGTTCCACATCGAGCCGGTTCACGCCGATTTCCGTTTGCCGGAGCTGATCTTCCACCGCCTTGAGCTGCGTCCGCTGCTCTTTCGTTTCGCTTTCATCCTGCTCCAGCTTTTTCGAAAGCTGCGTGCGGGCAGCCCGTTTGAAATCAAGCTGCTCCGAAGCTTGCTCCTTCTTCAGCTTGTAGCGGTTAAGATCCTCGATCTGCTGGATCGATTCCTTGGCGTTGGTTTCCAGATCAGCTTCGATCGACGCCAGCAGCGTCTTGGATTGCCGCAGCTCTTTATCCTGAGAGTTAAAGTCGCTTTGCATGCGGCGCAGCTGATCTTCGAGCGAGAAACACTCCTGATCGAGCTTACCCTCCCGGACTTTAAGCTGCGTCAGCCGGGTTTGGAGCTCTTCTTTGGCCGATTCGCTTGCCTTGCGGGCAAACTCCGCGGCCTGAATCGCCTGATGCGTTGCTTTCTCTTCCTCCTCCAACTGAGCAAGCTTTTTCACAGCTTCATCCCGCGACTTTTGGAGTTCCCGGTTTTCTTCGTTAAATCCGTCTTTCTCTTGTCCCGCCATTTCAACCTGTTCAAGCACATGCTTCAGCTCATGATCCAGCTGCTTCAAATCCCCTGACAAGTTCTGTTCTTCGATGCGTTTCTCGTCGCCGGTATGGCGGAGCCCATCCAGTTTCTCCTGCGTCTCGGCAAGCTGATCTTTCACATCCTGGATGCTTTGGGCCAGCTTGCGCAATTGACTTTCCGTATCGGTTATTTCCTGGTCCAACTGGTCGAGCTGGCGTTTGCGGCCAAGCAGGTTGTTGTTTTTTTTATGCTGACTGCCCCCTGTCATCGATCCGCCCGCATTAACGACGTCGCCCTCCAGCGTAACGACCCGGTAACGGTATTGGCAGCGAGCAGCGATTTTATTCGCTACCTCCAGACTTTCCGCCAAAATGACGTTACCGAGCAGGCTGCCGATGATCGGAGCGTATTTGCCATCGTACTCGACCAAATCCGCCGCGATGCCGATAAAACCTTCCACGCCTTCCACCATGGAACGGTCGCCCGAGGAAATAAGGCGCGGACGGATGACATCCAGCGGCAGAAAGGTTGCCCTGCCAAGCTGTCGCTGCTTCAGAAAAGCAATCGCCTGGCGCGAAACGGCCTCGTTATCCATAACGATGTGCTGGAGCGATGCTCCAAGCGCGGTTTCTACAGCCAGCTCCAGCTTTTCCGGAACGCGCACCAAATCCGCAACCGCTCCATGTACGCCATGCAGAACCGATTTGCGCGCAGCTTTGAGCACTTCCTTGACGCCAAGTATAAAGCCGTCGAAATCATTGGCCATTTCCTTCATCGTATCACGGCGGGAAATAAGCGCCTCCCGCTTTTGTTCCCATTTGCGCAGCATCGTCTGGCTTTCATCCAGCAGCTTCTGCAGCGACTGGTACCGTTCGCTTTCGGTTATGTAGCTGCCCCGAAGCTCACGGATTTCCCGGCCCAGCTTTTCGATATTCGCATCCAGCTGCTGCTTCCGGCCCATAAGCTCTTCCTTTTTGGCTTCCCATTTGCCTGTTTCCTCATCGGCCCGGCTCATCCGGCGCGCCAGCGCTTCCTGCTGCTGATCGGCGTAACGGATTTCGTTCCGGGCTTGAGCCATCTGGTTCATCAGCTCGAGAAGTGACCCCTTAAGGTTTTCCTCCTGCTGCTGGCTGATGCCGTCCGTTACCCCAGCCAACTTGGACTCTTCGGCGGACAAATGATCGCGCAGCTGCTTCAACTCTTCCTGTGAAGCTTCAAGTTTCGTCTTCAGCAGTTCGATTTCGGCTTTTCTATCCTCAAAACGTTCATCGCCGGTGCTCAGCGCACCCAACAGCTGTTCACGGTTGGCTTCGAGGTTGCGTTTGCGTTCGCGCAGCACCTCCGCATAACCTTCGCTTTTCTCGTAGGCCTCGCTGTACTGCAGCAGCTCGCCCTGAAGCGTTTCGACCTCCGTCTCCAGCTTGCGCAAGGCCGCTCGGTCGCTCTCCAGCTTGGCGTCATGGGCCGACACCACGGTTGAAAGCTGAAGCTGCTCTTCCTGCAGCACCTTCAGCTTCGCGTTTGCCTCGCTCCATGCCGCATGAATTTGTTCAATCTGATAGACATAAAGCGAAATTTCCTTGTTTTTCAACTGCTCACGCAGCTGTTTATAATGGACTGCCTTTTCGGATTGTTCTTTGAGCGGCCCGATTTGATCTTCCAGTTCAGTAACCAGGTCATGGATGCGGAGCAGATTCTGCTCGGTTTCATCCAGCTTGCGGACCGCATCTTTTTTCCGCGATTTATATTTAACGATTCCGGACGCTTCCTCAAAAATGCCTCTCCGGTCCTCTGACCGCGTGCTTAAAATCTCCTCAATCCGGCCTTGTCCAATAATGGAGTAAGCCTCTTTGCCGATGCCGGTGTCCATAAAAAGCTCGGTAATGTCCTTAAGCCGGCAGGACTGCTTATTGATAAAATATTCACTATCTCCGCTCCGGTGTACCCGGCGCGTAACCGTAACCTCGTTAAAATCCAGAGACAGGGCATGGTCTTCATTATCCAGCGTCAGCGACACTTCGCCGAAATTGACGGCTTTACGCGCGTCGCTCCCCGCAAAAATAATGTCCTCCATTTTTCCTCCGCGCAGCGATTTGGCGCTTTGTTCTCCCAGAACCCAGCGGATGCCGTCAGAAATGTTGCTTTTGCCGCTGCCGTTTGGACCTACGACCGCTGTAATGCCGCGGACAAACTCCATTTCGGTTTTGTCGGCAAATGATTTAAAACCCGATAATTCAATCCGCTTCAAAAACATATATCCCAAATCACCTCTAAACGTTATAATACCATAACCCTGCGCCATATAGGAGAGATAGCCTTAGCAACGAAGAAAGAGCAAAAAGCAGTCTGAAGGCTTCTGCCGTTCATTGTGTTCGACTGCTCTTTGCTCTTTGTTTGTCCTTGACTTTCTACAGGGAGCCGTCAAATTTCAGCCAGTTTCAGCTGCTTCAGCGCAACTGCCGCAGCCTGCTGCTCGGCTTCTTTTTTGGAGCGGCCCGTTCCTCTTCCCACACGCTCATTCCCCATGTAAACCTCGGAGACAAACTCGCGCTCATGTGCCGGACCCCGTTCTTCCACAATCCGGTATTCCAGAACGCCCATATTATGATGTTGCGTCAATTCCTGCAGTTCTGTCTTGTAATCGCTCATCTGAAGATTATCCCCTGACTCGACTTGCGGAAAAACATAAGTTTGCAAAAACGAACGGGCTGCTTCCAGCCCCTGATCAAGATAAAGGGCACCGACAAACGATTCAAACACATCCGCAAGCAGAGCCGGGCGGGTACGCCCGCCGGTCAGCTCTTCCCCTTTGCCAAGCAGCACGTACTGCCCGAATCCCAAGCTCTCCGCAAACTTCACAAGCGACGGCTCGCATACAATGGCCGCGCGCAGCTTCGTCAGTTCACCTTCGGGACGGTTCGGAAACAGGTGATACAGATATTCGGAGACCGTCAGCTCCAGCACGGCATCGCCCAGAAATTCCAGACGTTCATTATCTTGCTGCTGGCTAAAGCGGTGTTCGTTGACATAAGAAGCGTGGGTAAAGGCCTGTTTCAGCAGCAGCCGATTGTGAAATTGGATATGAAGTTTCTGCTGTAACTGCTTCAGATCTCCACTCAACAAATCGTCCCCTTACTCATCGAATTTTTTAAGAATAATCGTGGCGTTATGGCCGCCAAAACCAAAAGAGTTGGACATCACGACATTAAGCTTGGCATCGCGCGCTTGATTCGGCACGTAGTCCAAGTCGCATTCCGGATCCGGGTTGTCCAAATTGATGGTAGGCGCAATCTTTTGATTCTGCAGCGACAATCCGCAAATAACCGCTTCAATGCCGCCGGCGGCTCCAAGAAGATGGCCCGTCATCGATTTAGTCGAGCTGACCGCTACCTTGGCGGCATGTTCTCCCAAAGCCCTCTTAATGGCGATCGTTTCGGAGCGGTCGCCTACAGGCGTCGAAGTTCCATGTGCGTTAATGTAGTCGACCTTTTCCGGCGCAAGTCCCGCATCACTCAAAGCCATCGTCATGCAGCGTGCCGGTCCGTCCGGATCCGGCTCGGTGATGTGATAAGCATCGCCGCTCAGGCCATAGCCGACTACTTCGGCAATAATATGCGCTCCGCGCTTCTGCGCATGCTCCAACGATTCAAGCACGAGGATGCCTGCTCCCTCGCCCATAACAAATCCGTCGCGTTCCGTATCAAACGGACGACTTGCCTTTTCGGGCTCGTCATTGCGGGTCGACATGGCGCGCAAAGCGCAGAAGCCCGCCATACCGGTCGGTCGAATGGTCGCTTCCGCCCCGCCGCAAATCATAACATCGGCAACGCCGCGCTGAATCAGCTTAAAGGAATCGCCGATAGCATGAGAACCTGTCGCGCAAGCGGTCACCGGCGTCGTGTTCGGTCCTTTAGCCCCGAGCATGATGGACAGTTGTCCAGAAGCCATATTGGCGATCATCATCGGGATAAAGAACGGGCTGACACGTTTAGGCCCTTTTTCAAGCAAAATGTTATGCTGATCTTCCCATGTTCCGAGCCCGCCGATCCCTGAACCGATCGACACCCCTACACGGTTGGCGTCCGCATCCTTTTCAATATCCAGGCCGCTATGTTCCAGGGCAGCTTTTCCGGCGGCAACGGCAAACTGGACGAAACGGTCCATTTTGCGCGCTTCCTTGCGGTCCATGAAGTCCTCCGGATTAAAGTCCTTGATCGAAGCCGCAATTTGGGTTGGGTAGTCGCTGACATCAAAGGATTCGATCCGGGAAACGCCGGATTTGCCAGCCATCAAGTTATTCCAAAACGTATCCAGGTCATGGCCGAGTGACGTCACAACGCCCATTCCGGTAATAACCACTCTATGACTCAAACACAATCACCTCTATATCGACTGCATGTCCCGTTCCTGACGGTTCAATGCAAATATATTCATCATTATGGTTTCACTTTCAAAATGAGGAGAAGTCCCGCCTGTAGAGCAGTACGGGACTTATCAAATGACTTAGGTATGAGATTGTATGTAATTTACAACTTCACCTACGGTCGTAATTTTCTCTGCGTCTTCATCAGAGATTTCCAGATCAAATTCGTCTTCCAATTCCATGACGAGTTCAACAACGTCGAGAGAATCAGCACCAAGATCATCTTTAAAAGATGCTTCCAGTGTTACCTCAGCTTCGTCAGCACCCAAACGATCCACGACGATGCGTTTTACACGCTCCAATACATCGGACATCCGGTTCACCTCCTCCTTGGTATTATACGAGAAAAGTTTTCAAATTGCCAGAGGCTGTGAAAACGGTTCTCTTGCGGTCATTACATGTACATGCCGCCGTCTACATGTAGGGTTTGTCCTGTCATATAGGATGCCCCTTCAGAAGCCAGGAAAACCACCACTTTGGCAATTTCCTCCGGCTGTCCGAGACGGGCGAGCGGAATATCCTGAATCATTTTATCTCGCAGATCCTCGGAAAGCTCGCGGGTCATGTCGGTATCGATAAAGCCCGGAGCCACGCAGTTGACCGTAATGCCGCGCGAAGCAAGCTCGCGCGCGGAAGATTTGGTCAAACCGATGACACCGGCTTTCGCCGCAACGTAATTGGCCTGGCCGGCATTGCCAAGTACGCCGACCACCGACGAAATATTAATGATGCGGCCGTAGCGCTGCTTCATCATCGGGCGGCTGACGGATTTGAGGCAATTAAATACGCCTTTAAGGTTCGTTTCTATCACTTGATCGAACTCTTCCTCTTTCATGCGCATAATCAAATTGTCTCTCGTAATCCCGGCGTTATTGACCAGAATGTCGATCCGGCCAAAGACGTTTGTTACCTCTTTAATCAGGTTTTCGGCTTGCTCCGTTTGACCTACATTCGCCTGAACGGCAAACGCCTGCACGCCAAGCTGTTTGATTTCTTCCACAACAGCCTGCGCGGCAGCCTCGCTGCCCGAGTAATTGACCGCAACGTTGGCCCCGGCTTCAGCCAGCGCCAGCGCGATGCTGCGGCCGATCCCCCGGGATGCGCCGGTGACAAGCGCCGCTTGTCCTTCAAGTGGTTTGGACATGCATGTTTCTCCTTTCTTCTTGGTATACACGGGGAGTCCGCTTTTGATAAGAAAACCAATCGAGGTCAACCCAAGGATGAGCGACCGCGATTCAGCGGTAGGTTTTCTTGCGATATAGAATTTCATCAGCGTAGATAGATAACTTATAAATTCTATATCTAACACGAAGTGAATCAGGAAGCAGGATCGACATCGAATCTTGAATTCAGCCGGGCCTTCCGGTGCTCACGTACCTAAACGTACGCTCCGCTCCTTTCGTCCCTAGCTTCATCCAACCTTCTCGGTGCTGAAAACCGGCCTTTTTGAACACGTACTTCAAATAGTCTTAAAAGTTTTCGGAAAGGCTCTCCAAAGATTGGATATTGATAAGTTTTACAGTCTTATCCATTTTCTTGATCAGGCCGGTTAAAACATTCCCCGGGCCGATCTCAACAAAGGTATCGACACCCTCTCCAAGAAGATAGGCAACCGTATCCTCCCACAAGACGGGAGAATACACCTGTTCCACCAGAAGCTTGCGGATATGCTCCGCGTTCTCCGCGGGGCGGGCAGTCACGTTAGCCACAACCGGAACCTCCGGTTCCTGGAAGGAAACCGCTTCAAGCTTGGCTGCAAGCTGCTGCGCAGCTCCTTTCATCAAGGATGAATGGAACGGGCCGCTGACTTCCAGCGGAATCGCCCGCTTGCCCCCGGCTTCCTTGATGCGTTCGCCTATGGCCGCAACGCCTTCTTTGGAACCGGACACTACGATTTGGCCCGGACAATTGATGTTGGCCATCTCAACAAGATGACCGCCTTCAGTGATGCTGCGGCAAAGCTCTTCGAGCGCGGCACGGTCAGCGCCGAGCACCGCCGCCATAGCGCCTTGACCGCCCGGAACGGCGGCTTCCATATATTCGCCGCGGGCGCGCACAATTTGAACCGCATCCTCGAAGCCAAGCACTCCGGATGCGACAAGCGCGCTGTATTCCCCTAAGCTGTGGCCTGCGACAAAATCGGGTGTTAACCCTTTTTCCCGCAAAGCCGCAAGAGCAGCGACGCTTGCCGTAAGCAAAGCCGGCTGCGTATTAAACGTCTTCTTCAATTCGCTGTCCGGTCCTTCGAACATAAGCCGGGACAGCGAAAACCCCAGCGCACGGTCCGCGCTGTCAATAACCTCCAGCGAGGCGGGAATTGCCTCGTAAAAATCTTTGCCCATGCCAACGGACTGGGCACCCTGCCCCGGAAATACAAATGCCGTTTTACCCATCATGCGGCCCCTCTCGTTACGATGCTTATGAAGTCGAAAAATAATTAGACGATTACCAGATCAATACGGATGCTCCCCAGGTCAAACCGCCGCCAAAACCAACCATCAGCACGCAGTCCCCTTCCTTCATCCGTCCTTGTTCAGCGGCTTCCGCCAGAGCCAGCGGGATCGAAGCCGCCGATGTATTTGCGTATTTGTCAACATTAATGACGCATTTGTCGGAAGAAAGGTCAAGCCGCTCCATCGCGGACTGAATGATCCGGATATTGGCCTGATGAGGCACGAACAGATCGATCTCCCCTTTGGTTTTGCCCGCTTTCTTCAAGACATCCTCCGTGGCGGTGTTCATGACGCGTACCGCGAATTTGAACACCTCGCGGCCGTTCATATAAATGTAATGTTTCTTCCCTTCAATGGTTTCCGAGGATGACGGCATACGCGAACCGCCCGCTTCCAGCTTCAGCAGGCTGCCCCCGGCGCCTTCCGCTCCCAGGTCGAAGGATAGGAATCCACGGCCTTCAGGCACTTCGCCGAGAATGGCAGCGCCAGCCCCGTCGCCAAACAGCACGCATGTATTGCGGTCCGTGTAATCCGTGATTCGGGATAGGCAGTCTGCGCCGATGACCAGCGCATTATTGTACATGCCCGTGCTGATAAAGTTGCGCGCGGTCGCCAGCCCGTAGACAAAACCGGAACAGGCTGCGGACAAGTCGAATGCAGCCGCTTGTTTCGCGCCCAACTTATCCTGCAAAATGCAAGCTGTCGATGGAAAAAACGTATCCGGCGTCACGGTGGCAACGATAATGAGGTCAAGCTGATCGGCCGTCATGCCCGCAGACGCCAGCGCCTTCAGCGCCGCTTCGTAACACAGATCGGATGTCGCCTGGTCCGGCGCAGCGATATGGCGCTCGCGTATCCCGGTCCGGGATACGATCCATTCATCGTTGGTCTCCACCATTTTCTCAAGATCGGCATTGGTCAAAATCTTCTCCGGCACATATTTCCCTGTACCGATGATCCCTACTGGCCGCAATTTACTCATATCGTCACTCTCTTCCGCTAATTTCATTTGAAATGCTTTCAACCAATTGATTCTGAAGGGCAATCCTCGCTTGGCGCACAGAATTCTTAATCGCATTTCCATCCGCCGAGCCATGGCTCTTGACGATCAGGCCGCTGAGGCCAAGCAAAGGCGCGCCGCCATGCTCCTTGTAATCCAGTTTGTCCTTGAGACCGCGAAGCTGAGGCATCAACATTGCCGCCCCCAGCTTGCTTCTGAGGTTCTGGCTGAACTGCTCCTTCAGCAGTTTGAACATCGCTCCGGCCGTACCTTCGATAGCCTTAAGCAGAATGTTGCCGGCAAAACCGTCGCAAACCAGCACATCGCAGGTTCCGTACATGATATCGCGCGCTTCCACATTGCCTACGAAATGGATGGGCATTTGCTCGAGCAGCGGGAAAGCATGCTTCGTGAGCTCATTCCCTTTGCCGGGTTCGGTGCCGACATTCAGCAGGCCTACGCGCGGCCGCTCTATTCCCATCACCTTTTGCCGGTAGAGGCTGCCCATCAGCGCGTATTGCGCAAGATGTTCAGGTTTTGCATCCATGTTGGCGCCCAGATCAAGCGCCAGCACGCCGGCGCCGTCAAGCGTCGGGATCATCGGGGCAAGAGCCGGCCGTTCAATGCCTTTCATCCGCCCGACAACCAGAAGTCCCGTCGTCATCATAGCGCCGGTATTGCCGGCCGAAATCATGGCATCGACCTCGTTGTCTTTCAGCATGCGTCCGGCCACCACCATGGAAGCGTCTTTTTTGCGCCGCACCGCCTTCACAGGCTCATCCTCCGGTTCAATGACATCTCCCGCATGATGGACGCTTATATTGGAAGGAACCGCACCGCCGTTTTTTTGCAAAAGCGGTCGAAGCTTGGATTCATCCCCAACCAATATGATTTGCGTATCCCGCCATTCGGCGGCTGCAGCCAGAGCACCTTCGACATTGCATTCAGGAGCGTTGTCGCCGCCCATGGCGTCGATGGCGATCCGCATACTACATTCCCCCTTCAATATGTTCTTCCCCTGTTGACCGGTAAATGACGAAATTGCCTTGAAAAACCATTTCCTCGCCCACGTAGGTAAAAACCTCTACCTTCGCTTTTCCTTTATGTCCGCTCATCGATCTGACATATGCTTTGGCAATGCATTTTTCAGCCAGATGGACCTGGCGCAAAAAGCGGATATCCGCCGAAGCCGTCAGCGCGATTTCGTCATTGATTAGGGCAACCGCAAGCGAGTTGGCTTGGGCAAAGACATAATGCCCCCGTGCGATATGCGTACGCGAAAATACATGTTCTTCCCTGATTTCAAAAATGGAGATGCCGCTCTTGTCCAACTGCAGATCCACGACCTCGCCGACAACCTCGTCGAGCGGGAGCGAACGCACCTGATCGTACGAATGCTCGGCCATTTGCTTCATCCGTTCCCTCAGTTCCGGTATGCCAAGTTCCATGCGGTCAAGGCGGATCGTCTGAATGCTGACTTTCAGTTCCCGGGTCAACTCGCGGTCCGTCACAAACGGATTTTCTTCAATAATTTTTAAAAGCTGCTGATGTCGCTGTTTCTTGGGCAACCGTTCGATCAGAGGCACCTCCCATACTTTAATGTATTGTTCCTGTTATTTCGGGGCGATTATAGAAATAAAGCGTATGCTTTTCATTATTATTCCGAATCATTTTAGAACCTGGTACTAAAATAGTATATAGCATGGCAAGACAAAAAGGAAGAGCAGACAAAAAAATAGCACCTCACCAAAGATGAAGTACTACTTGATTTCTTACATTATTGCGAAATGATTTCTCTCGATTTATACGTTCCGCACACTTTGCATACGTGGTGAGCAAGCTTCAATTCTCCGCATTGTTCACATTTCACCATACCTGGCACTGCCAGTTTAAAGTGAGTACGACGTTTGTCGCGACGTGTTTTGGACGTTCTCCGTTGAGGTACTGCCATGTTCCCACCTCCTTATTTCAATCAACCGAAGGCTCTAAGCCTCAGGTAACAATCTTGCATGCTCATTTGAAAAAATCTTTCAGCGCCGCAAGTCGTGGATCAACCACTTCCGTATCGCAGCTGCAGTTTCCTTCATTCAAGTCCGTACCGCAGTTCGGGCAGAGCCCCTTGCAATCTTCCTTGCATACGGCGGTAAGCGGAATATGAAGAACGAATGATTCCTCCACATACGGAACAAGATCCACATCCTCTTCATTCACGTAAATGATGTCGTCATCCTCATCCTGAATTTCTTCAGAAGCCTTCACAAGCTTGAACTGCTCATGAAATGGAATGTTTAGGTGCTGATGCACAGGTTTCAAGCAACGGGAGCATGCCATATCCAGCTCTATGGAAAGCTTTCCTTGAACATCTACCGTATCCTGGCCCACATAAGTCGCCTTCAGTTCCGCCAGAAGCGGCTGAGGAACCTTGATATCGCCAAGCCCTTGAACCAAACGGCTTACATCCACTTGCTGACGGAGCTGCAGCGGCTCGCTGCCGGCTGCCATTTTTCTAAATTGAAAGTGCATAAACATCACTCCAAACAAACAAAAATTATTATACCGATTTCCGGCAAGCTTTGTCAATAGTTAGACCTTTACTTTGCTATTTGGAACAGCAAAAATGGGAGGCCCCGGTCCCGTTTCGATACCATTGCGCTAGGCGGCTCATTTCTTATATATTTGACTTTAAGCGCGCGTTCAAGAAAGTCGGTTTTCAGCACCGTGAGCAAAAGCGTACTTTTTGAACAACCTCTTTAAAGAATCAACAAACGGATGGAGTTGAGCGTTTCATGTCTGCCGTCGGATTGATCGTCGAATATAACCCTTTACATAACGGCCATGTCCATCACTTTGCCAAAGCCAAAGAAATTTCGGGAGCAGAGCATACCGTAGCGATCCTAAGCGGTCCCTTTCTTCAGCGGGGCGAACCCGGAATCGTGAGCAAATTCGCCAGGGCCGAAATGGCTCTGGCCATGGGAGCGGACCTGGTCATCGAGCTGCCTGTCGCTTACGCCGTCCAGCCTGCGGAGTGGTTCGCCTTCGGCGCCGCCGCCCTTCTGGATGCTACCGGCGTGGTGGACAGCCTTTGCTTCGGAACGGAAAGCGGTACGCTGGACCTGCTGCTTCCCCTCTCCCGAATCCTTGCGGATGAAAGTGCGGAGCTGCAGAAGAGAATCGGTTTTCACCTGAACGAAGGCATGAATTACCCTGCAGCGTACAGCAGAGCGGCCGCTGCCGCGGCTGGATTTGCAGGCATGGAACAAGAAATACTGGACGTGCTGCAGCAGCCCAACCATACCCTCGGCCTTCATTACCTGATCGCCCTGAAACGGCTCGGCAGCAGGGTCCGCCCTCTTACCATTCCCCGAATCCATGCCGGGTATCATGACGAAATGCCAGCCCACGCCAAAATCGCCAGCGCAACGGCGGTCCGCAAGCTGCTGCTCGAGCAGGATTTAAGCGCGGCCGCGCCGTATTTGCCGGAATTCACCCTGGGCATTATCGACCGCGAATTTCGGGAAGGACGAGGGCCTATTACCTGGGGCTCCTTCCGCGGGCCGCTGCTGAATCTGCTTCTTACCAGCTCCCCGCGGGATCTGGCAGCCTTCCACGAAGTAACCGAAGGGCTCGAATACCGTCTGCGGCGCGTCCTGCCTGGTTTAGGAAAACCGGAGGTGGCTGAGCTGCTGCAGGCGCTCAAAACCAAACGCTACACGCATACGAAACTGCAGCGGATGCTAACCCATATTTTGCTGCGGCATACAAAGGAGGAGATGTCGGCGCCAGCCCTTGCCGCAGGCCCGGGATATCTGCGCGTGCTCGGATTCAGCAGCGGCGGCCGGGAGCTGTTGAAGAAGATGAAAAAAACGGCTTCCTTGCCGGTTATCGTTAAGCCGTCTTCGTTCGAGCACCCTCAGCTGGAACTCGATCTTCAAGCGTCTGCCGCATATGCCAATGCTTTCCCGAATCCGGAAACACGTCATATGTTCAGGGATTACCTGGAAGCCCCCATCCGCTTTTCGCGTTAAGATTTGGGCTGCAGGCCATTCATGTAGTTGATGGCGTCCTCCAGCGTATTTACGGGTATGAGCTTCATTTGCGCATGTATTTTGTCCGCTTTGGCTTTGGCATCCGCATAGTTATCCTTCGGAACAAAAAAGATCTCCGCATGCTTCCGGTCGGCGGCTACGATTTTATGCTGAACTCCGCCGATCGGACCCACATTCCCTTCCTTATCGATCGTTCCCGTGCCCGCAACCTGATAACCTTTTGTCAAATCCCCTGGAGTCAATTGATTATAGATTTCCATTGTAAACATAAGTCCCGCCGATGGACCTCCGACGCGGGTATTTTGGAACTTCACCTGCAATCCCGGATCCTTCGGCTCCACTTTTTGCATCGTCGCAATCGTCACGCCAAGCCCCGGGCGCGTCTTATTCGTATCCTTGTCCTTGATTTCGATCAGGTTTACCTTCTCTTCAATCTCCGTGCCGTCTCTGACCAGCTTCACGGTCACCTGATCTCCCACCTTTTTCGTTTTCAGAAAACTGCTCAGGCTTTCGTTATTTTTCATTGGATGTCCATCCACTTCGGAAAGACGGTCGCCGGGCTTGAAGTTTTTCCGGGCCTCATCGCCCTTCGGCGCAGAAAAAATAAATAAATACTCGGGTACGATGCTGTATGGTACATGCGCTTCATGATATGCGGCTTCGACCGCCGAGGACTGGGAATCGCTCATCAGGTATACCTGCTCTGCCGCATATTCATCTTCGCTTTTGTTTCCGAGTCTCGCCTGCTTCTGATCGATCTCCGCATTCGGATTAAAGGCCGAAACGACGAGCATGACAAGGTTCGCATAACTCGCGGATACTGTTGTCATCATAAAAGTCCCTTTTTCCTCACGATCCCCTTTTTCCACCGAAAGCATCGGTTTTACCTCATCCGCGCTTCCCGGCTGGTAAATGATGTAAGGCGTCGGCATATAAACCGTGACATATACCAACAGGGCTACCATGAAAATATAGAGAATCAGGCGGGCGGCTCCCCGGTTTTTCATTGTCTGCATCTTATTCCCTTCTCTCATTGCTATCCTGCTCCCTGGTCTTATGGTTGTCTTCCCCGCATAGATTGGGTACTAGCTATGTTTACACAGAAGAGGTGAAAATCATGAAAAAAAAAGCCCCTCTCCGCTTCACGCCTGCTGCCGCTACGCTATTCATGGGTGCGGGCGCGCTTTCGCTGGTGGCTGCAGTCGTCAGTTCCCCCGCTCCGGCCTTTCAGGCTTCCCTGCAGGGGCTGCGGCTGTGGTGGCAGATTGTATTTCCTGCGCTGCTGCCTTTTCTTGTCCTATCTGAAATGCTGATCGCTTACGGTTGGATACATGCTCTCGGAACATGGCTTGAACCGCTCATGAACCGGCTGTTCAAGCTGCCCGGAATCGGCGGCTGGGTGCTGGCGATGGGAATGACAACCGGCTTTCCCGGCGGCGCCCAAGCAGCCCGCCAATTGAACGAGCAAGGGGCTTTGAGTGCAGAGGAAGCCAGCAAGCTGGCCGCCCTCTCCCATTTTTGCAATCCGATGCTGATCCTGATCGTGATCGCAACCGGACTAATGCATGATCCGGCGACGGGATACATCCTGCTTGCCGTGCATTGGATTACCGGATTATCCGCTTTTCTGCTGCTCGGAGAGGCCAAGTCAGCATCCAAAGGCGGCTCCGGGCGTAATCTCCCGGTTAAGAAACCCTTAAACCAGGAGAAAGGTTCCTTTGTCTACCGTTCCCTGCAGTCCGCCAAACGCGCCCATGCCATGGACGGCCGCAGCTTTGGCAGATTGCTCGGGGATTCGGTTACAAATGCCGTACAAACCTTGATGATGGTTGGCGGATATATCATCATATTCGCGGTCGTCATTCAAATCGTAAGCCGGATTGTGTCCGGTTTCTTTCCCTCATATTGGCTGTCGGGACTGTTCGAAATCCATCTCGGAGCCAAGGATGCAGCTGCCGCAGGATTCGCTTCGGACAGAATGCAGTGGTCCGTCATTTCGGCACTGCTCGGTTTCAGCGGAATCAGCGCCATACTGCAATCGATGTCGGCTTTAAAAAAAGCGAACATCCGCCGGCTCCGCTTCGTCCTCATCCGACTTCTCCACGGAGCTCTCGCCTTCGCGGCGACCTGGATCATATGGCCGTTATGTTATCTTCTTCCAGAAAATACAAGCCAGGTTTTCAGCAGCCGTGGAGATCTGCCGGCCGATGCAAGCGGCTGGTTCAGCTTATGGCAGGCCGTACCGCAGCTGCTGCGTTGGCAGGGAGCGGTACTGGCCGCCATGCTCGTCTGCTCCCTGCTGCTTATGCTGCTGCAGATTCGGCGCAAGCATTCACGTTAACCTTTATATTTCAAACGGATCGCTTTTTCCACTTCGGGCGGGACCAGATCTTTTACATCCCCCTCATAAGCGGCAATTTCCTTGACGATACTCGAACTTAAATAAGAATACTTAGGATTTGTCATCATAAAGACCGTTTCGGCATCCGGATTCAGCTTGTGGTTGGTGGATGCGATTTGCAGTTCATATTCAAAATCCGTCACGGAACGCACCCCGCGTACGATCGCCTGCGCATTCCGGATCCGTACATAATTCGCGGTTAAATCCTGGAAGCTGTCCACTTCCACATTCGGAAGATGGGAAGTCACCTGACGGATCAATTCCATCCGCTCTTCAATCGTAAATAGCGGCTGCTTGCTCCGGTTGATCAGCACGGCCACGATTAAAACATCAAACTGCCTGGCCGCACGCTGGATGATGTCCAAATGCCCCATCGTAACCGGATCAAAGCTCCCTGGATAAACAGCCACGCGCTTATTCGTTGTCATCATGTTCCCCTTCCCCCGCGGCTTTGTCTTCGGACAAGGCCGCTTCCGTTTTATTATATTTGTAGATAGACACCGTCGTCTCTCCGTAAACGGCATGGCGAACGCAAGAAAACGGACCAAAAGCGTCCGGATAGTCATGTCCTGATTCATGCTCAAGAACGATGGTCGCATCATCTTCCAGCATGTTTTTTTCATGCATCATTTCCATCAGCTTGTCCCCGTTTTTCATGCGGTACGGCGGATCGAGGAAGACCACGCCAAAAGATACGCCGCGTTTCTCCAGCGCCTTTAAGGCACGCTCCGCTTCATTGCGGTAAACTTCCGCCTGACCTTCGAGCTTGGTTGCCTTCAGATTCGCACGGACGGTTTCAATGCTTTTCGGATCCTTATCGATAAAAAATGCCTTGTCCATGCCTCTGCTTAATGCTTCAATCGCCAGACCGCCTGTGCCGGCAAACAAATCAAGGGCGTTTCCCCCGTCAAAAAACGGGCCGATCATGCTGAAGATCGCTTCCTTCACTTTATCTGTCGTCGGCCTGGTGCCCATACCCGGAACCGCTTTAAGCGGCCTTCCTTTGGCGCTGCCCGATACTACTCTCATGCTGCTCACCCATTTCATCCCATAAATCGATTTATTTTTGTTCAAAACCGGAAATTTTTATGACGATATCGTACCACAATCACCCCGATTTTGAAAAATAGGACCATGCTCATCTTTTTTGGCAAAGGATGTATAAAACGGACTTATGGGGGAATGCTTTAACTATCGACATCAAATGAATGTCGTAGACAACCGCGGAAAGCTTACGTTTCCCCATAAGCTCTTCGTCCGGTTTCTCCTCTCCCATGAAAGGGGCTCTCGAAAGAGGGCCCCGATTTTATTGCTTAAATCCTAAATACGAACCTTCGTGCCTTCTTCCTTACTAAAGCTGAAACGACTGCTGCACTAAAATAACCCCACAAAGTGGAGCCTATGCTTCGATGCTTATTCCAAATACTTTGCGGGGACCCCCAAAAAAACTTATAAATTCTATACTGCCAAAAAAGCCGGCTATGAGGCCGGCCTGCATTGTCAAACTGAAAATGCATTGATTTTTAGAGTAGTTTGCAAACCATTTTGAAATTCCCGGGAGCGGCCTTAAAGCCCAACAAATCTCGGTTGATGCGGAGCATGGGAACGTTCATTGAATCGTTATGCGTTCTCAGATAAGTTACATTGGAGGTACGCGCGGTCCGAATGGCCAGCATTTTTAACGCTAGACCGAGCCGTTGACGCCGGTATTCCGGCAGGACGCCGGTATATTGATGGTACATCGCCTGGGTCTGCTCGTTCTGCTGCAGGGTGACGACACCGACGTAACTTTCGCCGTCTTTAGCGATATGTATGTACTCCGGCCTCACACCCGGAATGTCAATATTCCATTTTCGCCACTCTTCGAACCAAGGGAAATCCTCGTTGAATCCCGGGATATCCAGATGGGTTACCCGATACAGCTCATGGAGCTTCCGTTCGTTTTCCTCACCCGGCTCATCCGCCAGTGTAATGAACCGAATACCCGACTGCTCGGCTGCACGGATGCTCTGGAACAATTCCTCGTTTGTAAAAGCAGAAAGATTCAGCACGGATTCAAAGATGTGCCGTTCCTGCTGGTAACCCCGCCGCTGCGCAAACTCCAGCGAGGTTTCATCGTTATCCTTCATAAAACAGACCAAGCGAGAAGCCTTGACCTTCTGAGCCCATAAGCGAACTTCATTAGACAAGGCTCTGCCGGCTCCACGGCCGCGTTCATCCGGATGAACAACTAGGGTGAGATTCAAATGGCCCGGTTCAGTCCAAGGGGCACGCCAAGCAATCGCATATCCAATGACCTCTCTTTGTTCATTCTCCGCCACCCACTTCGGTCGATCCCAGCCCATCAGTTGACCGTCATCGTTATAATGCAGTTGGCCCGGCGGGATACTATTTTCTTCATCCTGGAGCTGTTTGGCTGTTATTGGTTCCGACAAGATCAGATTGAGCAGCGAAGCGACTGCCGGGTAATCTTCATTGCGCAACGGGCGAATCGTATAGTTAGACAAAATTAGATTTCCCCCAAATGAATAGAATTGGCTTTCGTCCTTATTATCTCATCCCTCGGTATACCTTTTGAGGTAGAGTTTGGGTATATTTTTTTATTCCCGCCGAAAAAATCAAAAACTTTTTCACACAAATGCGTAAAAGCATGATAGTATAAAAGCATGGCAGCATTAAAGTTGATCTGCCGACAAATTAAATTATGGAGGTGTAAAGAATGGCGACAATCATTCTGTACATGGCTTATTTGCTTGTTCCGGTGCTTAGCTTTTTGTTTATGTTCAAACTGCTCGACAACAATAATAAGAGAACACGGTATTCTGTCTACTATGCGTCCCTGATGTCGGCATTCTGCCTCATCGTGTTTTTGACGGGACCGCAAATTTCATAATTTCATATCGAACTTACCAGGGGCTGGATATCCAGCCCCTTTATTTATGTTTGTCAAGATATAACAAGGAATGTTCCTTGCGAAAGTGGAATTATATATTCCTGACCATACGGATATCCCGAGGTGATTTCTAATGCAATTTCCGGACGCGAAACAATCAGCGGACTGCGGAATTCATGGACTATCGGTTGGATATGGAGGGCGACGACAAGGAATATTATGTTTCATGGGGTGATTCGGGGTCGGTAATTTCTTCATCCGCAAAGAAGATCCGCTTTTCCTCGATTTTTCAAAAGTACTCTACACATGGGATTGTTTGTGAAAAGGCAGTTGATGCGAAATGATGATTCATATGACTTACCGTTCAGGCGATTATAAAGTGAAGGGCTATCTATCCCTTCCTTACGGTTATAAGCTTGATCTGAATGAGCTGCAGGCACATGTGAGACAGCTTTACGGCGGTGCGGACATGCCGATGACAGCCATTTCCAGCAATATCATCCAAGAACAAAAGGATGTGTGCGAACAAAAATGGCCTGTCCTGATTTATTGCCGTGGCGGCATCGGCAGAGTCGGGCAGGTTAAAACCGAATGGCTGGAGCGGTTCTCCCGGTGCGGGTATATCGTCTTTGCCCCCGTGTACCGCGGAACAGAGGGCGGGGAAGGCCGGGATCAGTTCGGTGGCGCAGACATGGAGGATGTCCCCGCAGCTTGCCGACTGCTTGCGGCCCTTCCATTCGTCGATCCATCACGCATCGCGGCGATGGGGTTTTCCCGCGGCTCCATCAACGCTGCCTTCGCGGCTGCTGAAACCGGGTGGATCTCGCAGCTTGTTCTTTGGGGCGGGGTTTCCGATCTCGCGAAGACGTATAAGGAACGGGTGGACTTGAGGCGGATGCTGAAGCGGGTCGTCGGTAATCCCAATAAAAACCCGGGGGCGTATGCAGAGCGTTCCCCCATCCATATGGCCGAGCGAATCCGCTGTCCGGTGCTCATCATCCACGGCAGTGAAGATGAACAAGTATATTCCAGCCACGGTCTGGGGATGTATCGCCGCTTGAAGGAGCTTGGAAAAGAGGCCGACCTCCATTGGTATGAAGGGTATGGCCACCACATGCCGCCCGAAATGCATATGCAGGCGATTGAAAGGATGTTTGCGTGGATCCGCGAACATGAACCTTAGGTTCGGCGAAAATATTTTCGGCTTTCACCAAAAAAATGGCAGACCGCAGGGCTCGCGGAAACTGCCATTTTTGTATAATGCCCAACATAATGAATCCGGATCTTGCCTGCCGCTGCTGATTTAGTTCCTTCTACATGCCGATCCCGATCTATTTCCTGACCGAAACGCGATTGATGAAGACGGAATTCAAATGGTATATCCATGCACTCTTAACGTTTCGCGAAGCTCTGACGCCATAAGCCGATAACCTTCCGCATGTGGATGAAGTTCATCATCCGATAACCCATCGCGAAGCGTTAATCCATCCTCAGCCGTCATATGCCGGTGGAAATCGGCATACATGCACCCATATGTCGCGGCCGTTTCACGGAGCTTGGCGTTTATGCGGACGATGCATTCATTGCGAATGCCATTCACTTCGCTTTGTGTTCGATTCGTCGGCAAAATAGAGCACAGCACAAGCGACTGTCCCCGCTGCTTGCATCGCTCTGCCATCTCGCCAATGTTTTGAACGACATGCTCTTCGATTTCTTCAGGGGCCCACAAATCCCTTTTTTGCACATAAGCGGGGTCCATCTTGAATAAGTCGTTGACGCCGATCAACATCACGATATGGTTCGGCTTCAACTGCAGCGCATCCGCCTCCAGCCGCTTGTTCAGGAACATGCAGGTATCCCCGCCCGCACCGCGGTTGATCATGGCTCCTTTCGCGGAAGAAAAGAAGGCCCCAAGCTCCCACAAATTAATGATCGAATCGCCGATAAACAGGTAATCGATAGGCGTTTTCTCCGCGATCAGACATTCGTTTTTGCAGTCGTATTCCATCCTTCTCTGGTCCGCTGCCGCCTGCAGGGGCGAAAATAATCCTGGCTTGATCATATCCACTCTTGACATCCAATCACCTTCCCGGGAATTTGCTGTAAGCAAGACCTTAACGCTGCCCGTAAAATTCATGCGGCCATTCCAGCTCAACCCCAGCTTCGCGAAGAATCTGCTGAAAATCGTGCAGTGCCTGATCGTTCTCCCTTACCTCAGCGGGCTTTAACCCATGCCTGATGCAATATGCCGCAAGCTCTCCACATGATTCGCCGATATTCCATTCCGTTGGATGAAGGCGGTAGCACCCATTCGTAATATGCGTGGTCCCGATATTTTTATTGCCTGCCAGCACATTGTCCATATCCATCGGAATCAAGGCTCCAAGAGGAATGTGATACGGAAGCGCCGGGATATCGACGTAAGGGACGCCGGTGAAGCTGGGGTGCAGATCGATGCTGTAGGCGCCGACGCCGACCCGGTCCTCGTATTTCTTGCCGGATTTCTCGGAACGGCACGCCGGCGATACTTCTTGCTCCGTAATCGTATACAATGCCTTGATCCGTCTGGACTCCCGGATATATGGAGCTTTGGCCAGGCCTGTCTCCGTTCCCATTACATCGCCGCGCAACCGCAGTCCCGGATACCCTTTTCCGCCGTCGGGCCTTGGCGCTTCCGTCTGCAGCCAATAGACCAGCGAAAGACTGAGCTGCTGCGAACCGTAAAGATGTTTTTCCTTTTCTTCCTTCGACACCCCGTAAATATTGCCGATGAAATAATCGTTTTGCGGCCAATTAAGCAGAGTGATGTCATTTGCATCCTTCGCGTCGTATTGCTCTTTGGCATAGATCCGGCGGTACTTCCAGAGCGAAAACTTGTCGCCATCCTCGAATATGGCGTATTCCCTCGGCTGCATATTTACAGGATTCGGGCCGATGAGACTCAACATTTTACCAGGCCAGTGAGGAGGCTGATATTCTTTCCAGAATTCATACATTTCGGGCTTTGGAATAACATGGTCTCCGGTTTCGTCATATTCAAGGGAAAGCACATAAGTAAAACCCTGAATATTATTCGGATCGGCTTCATCCGCAGCATGTGCCTCGCCTGTCACGGAGCGGCTTTCCGAACCGGTGACGTAGTCCATCGAAGCAAGCGGGAGGATATCTCCCGTTTCCGTCGCATCGATGAAATAACGCCCCTCTACTTTCAACCGCCTACCGGTTTTTAAAGACAGCAGTTCGGCGCTTTGAAGCGATCTCCCGGTTCGTTCCACGGATACCGCCACGGTCTCAAGCAGAAGAGTCAGCCTTCCCGTCAGCAAATGAGGAGCCAGCATTTCATTCAATACATGCAGCGATACCCTGGGATCATGAGCAATTCTGCTGACAGTAGCTGCTCCCGGGTTAAAGAACTCGCTCCGCGCAGAGATTGCAACAGGCATGTTTGCCAAATAAAAAGAGCGGATAGCATTGCGATATTGACGATATCTGGCCGTACAGCCGAACTCTTCGATCCAGGCATGCTCGTCCGGAGGAACCGCCTGCGAAGTGCTTTGCCCGCCGATCCAGTCCGTCTCTTCCGTCATCAATACCTTCAACCCTTTGGAACAAGCAGCCGCAGCAGCTGCGCAGCCACCCAGTCCTCCCCCGAAAATGATCAAATCAAACATGTTTTCTCCAGCTCCCTTCCCTCTTCATTTCGTCTTACAGCATTTAAGATATGTCTGGGCAGCAGCATGCAGTATGGCAGTATGTTAGAATCATTTTTTGTTACCGTTTTCAAATCAATCTGCAAGCCTGCAGTTCCCCTTCTAAGTACGGGGGATGAAAAGCCGTCCCCTTTGGCACAATAAGTCCGTGTATATCAAAGATGTTATGGGTATTATATGGCCTTTTGGAGGAAAAGTACACTTGTTTGTCGAAAAAAGAATAAATTCTCCAGATTTCATAAATTCCCTCGCGTCCTCAAAACCACTTTTACGAAAAACAGCCGGGCGCCATCATCTAGTAATACGCACACGCCAGCTCAAGCATCTTCAGGAAATAAAGTTTAAAAAAATGTAACGACATTTTGTCATAATTGTCATAAATAGCGTATCTATTCCATTCTTGTTGATGTTCTGATAGACTTCATTTGTATCATGTTTTATAAGGAAGGGGGATGAAGTTGCTGCCCAAAGCATCTTTTAAGATTATTGGCATGATGATTGCGGCGTGCTTCCTGCTGACTTCCTGTTTGCAGCATCCTGAGTCAGTCAAGATGAATGTAGCGCAGAAAAAAGCTGAGTGGCCCAATAGCGAAGTCACACGCGAGAGTGTGCAGCTGGCTCTGGAAGACGCGTCAGGCGATGGCGTGATCGGCATTAAGCGAGCCAAAGATATCCAGCTCCAAGGGGCAAACAACAAAACGGTTACGGTAGACCTGAAACATGAAAGCAAAGATCCGGACCGATTGATGAAAGAAGCTTCGGAGACGCTTATTCATTACAGTAAAATCCTGCTGAAAAACAAAGGCATAGGTACGGTGGAAATTTGCATGTTCGGCAATCCGGACCCTTACGGAGGCAAATCCGTCAGTAAAGAAACGGTAAGAATCGCAATTAACCGCGAGGACTTGCAAAAGGGGCAGGATGCATGGAAATCGCCTGTGGAAAATTACGTCACCATTTTCAGGCATGCAAGTTGGTACAAAATCCACCCGCGCCTGTATAAACATCTTCTTCACAAAGAGCAATTAAAAACGAGAGATTATCTAAAATAACGGATGCGTCAAAAACCGGCGCGTCCGTTATTTTTGTTGTCGTGCCTCGGTTATCCCGGCGGTCATCATGGCGGCCACGGCACGGACATGAAGGACCTGAAAGTATCGCCGGCGCAGGCCTCGGCTCGGCCAACCAAAATCCGTATTTTTTCGTTCGCTGTAACGTTTTCATTTACATATTATTGTAATGATCCCTGTTTTATCGCATATGATCTTTACGTACCCTCATGTTGGCATCGATTTTAAACGGAGGTGTGTTGGATGAAGCTAAGAAGCGTCGATAATACCATCGTCGCCTTGATCGGTATCTGGTTTATTATTGCACCTTGGATCACGGGCTACTCTGATGACAAAGGAGCATTATGGACGAGTGTCGTTGTCGGCGCCGTTCAGTTAATTGCTTCGCTGTGGGCTTTCTCCGGATCCGGATGGGGTTCCTGGCAAAACTGGATTTCGCTGCTTGCAGGCGTCTGGTTTATAGTCTTTCCGTTTGTATATACCGTAGAATCCAACGTGATGTGGAGCAGCATCATTCTCGGCGGGGTAACCGTTCTCCTCAATTTGATCACCCTGTCTGCCAAGGATTAACGATCAGACCTTTTCCCAAGGCCTGAGGCAGATTGTTGTTTAGCCAACAGAGGCGTCCATTCTCCTGTTTTTCCCGCTCAAGATTCACAGAAAAAAAACGCAGATCCTGCTTCATGCCGCCGGGATCTGCGCTTTTTTCTGTTTATCAAATCCGCCGCCTGCCCTCCAGAAGGCGCGTGATCAGAGGTCATGCAGTTTGAGGAGGACCTGCGGTCTATTGGAGTATCAAATCGATTAACACCAGAAAGAACGCAAGATAATAACCAGCAAAATAAAGAGAACCAAAATGGCACCCGTAGAAGCGAAAGGATTGCAGTAACCTACTCCGCCAACAACTCCGCTCATTCCATTCCCTCCTTCCATGTAACATACTCTAAGTTATGTGGATTTCGGGACATTTGGCATAGACTCTTCCCCATTTCAGTTTGGAAATACGCCTATTTTTACTGGTAATCGCCGTCCTAAGCGTCCTTCTTACCAATGACGGCCGCCGTATATTTGGATAAAATGGCGCCAAGCGTGCCGATATCCAGCTGGTCATCCGCCTTCCAATCCGTACTGATTCCCACATGGTCAACCAGCCACTGTCTTCCCGCTTCTTTCCATGCGGGCACATTGGGCTGGGGACCGGTTCCTTGTGAATTGTATGCAGCCATCAGCTCCGCCTCGCTTCCCTTAAATTCGTCAAGGTCCACATTCCCGCTGATTCCGGCAACACGGCCTTTGTTCGTGTACTGGATAAATTCCCAGGAATTCCAACCGCCTATATTGGCCGGCGTCCCGCTGTTATAGTAGGCATACCATAACGGCGTGCTGCCAAACGTATTGTCGAGCGAAGTGTCTATGAAGTTTGGAAAGGTATATACCATCAGCGTCCGGCCTGTCCGCTGCTTGAATTGGGCAATCCACTCACGAACAATTGCCGAAATATTCGTCTTTGATCCGCCTTCTTTTGTTTCGATATCCAAAACTAGCGGCAGTTTGAACGAAGACATTCCTCCAGCGCTCTCTACCGTCTGCACAAAATGCTCCAGCTCCGTTTTTACATCCTCAGGCTTTTGAGCACGCGTCAAATGATACGCACCAACAAGCAAACCGGCTGATCTGGCGCCTTGAGCGTTTGCCCGAAACCGGTCATCGACCAGCTTCGCTCCTTCCGTTGCTTTGATGAATGCAAAGGAATATCCCGCTTGTTTGACTTGCTTCCAGTCAATGATCCCCTGCCAGTGCGAAACATCGATCCCTTTGGCATGATTGCCGCTTCGGCTTTGCACAGCAACACCTCCCTTGCTTTATCCAAGCTTATAACCATGGAGCTCTTTATATATTTATGTATGTGCATGATCTTTCTGCATGGACTTTTTACCGGGCGAAGCGAAAATATGTCCGCGCCCCGACTTCCCCTCCAACATCTGCGGCAAAGAAAAAGAAGCCCTGCAAACAACGGCTTCTTTTCTACGCAAACGGATCATTTTTCATTATTATTCGAATTAACAATGGAACGTCTCCTTTGAGCGTCCACGTTGGTCAATCAAGCCGGCATCCCCCTGCTCCCGGTATTTTCTCATCCATACCTTCAAGCGGCCGATGTCGGCGATTCCGAGCGCTTCGGCTACTTCCTTTTTGGTCATTCCTTGAAGACGCATGTCAACAGCCTTCTTCTTGGTATCCCAACTATAGGAGCAGAAAGTCTGTCCTTTTTTGGCCATCCATATCACCTCAACTACTTTATCGGCGAATGGCCTTTACTTTTTCATCCTATTTCATTTATTTGATGCCAAAGACCCTTGTTTATTGTTTCATATAAATAATTATTCCTCATAGAAAAAGAACATTTAGTCTGATAGATACAAAAAATGGATCAAGGCAGCAGATATCCTTTTGCTACCGCATCATGAATCAACCCGGAGACAAGCTCGTACATATCCGGGAGTTCTGTCTCCAGGAAACGGAGGTTCGCGTTCTAATTATACATAAAATGCCATCGCTAATTCTCCGTGTTATAATGGAACAAAACATCTGCTGGATGTATGTCCGGAAAGCTTCAGGCCATATTAACGGAATTTGCGATTTATCGGAGGTTTGGTATGGGAAAATTTTTGGGATTCTTTTTGTTATGGAGGCTGCTTGGCAACCCTTTTCTAGCCATTTTGGTTATACTCATCATCATCTACTTGCTGGACCGGCGTTTTGTCGGCATATTCCCAAGCTTGACCAAACCGTTTAAACGGATGGGGCAAATCTCCAAATTGCGCAGCGAAATCAGTATGAGTCCGAGCAACGTGTCCGCTAAACATGAACTTGCCAGGCTGCTCATCGAACGCAAACATAATGCGGAAGCGCTGAAGCTGCTGGAGTCGATCGAAACCCAGTCGGGGGATTCAGCCGAATTCTGGGATGACCTGGGAACCGTGTATTTGAGACAAGGGAATATCCAAAAAGGTGAAGCCTGCATACTCAAAGCTTTGGACATCAATCCCCGGGTCAAATACGGACAACCCTATTTGCGTCTGGCCGAGGTTCACAAACATAAGGACCGCGCCAAAGCCGTAGATTATGTGCATCGCTTCCAGGAAATCCAATCATCTTCCTGCGAAGGGTATTATCTGCTTGGCATGATGTACAAGGCGCTTGACCGTAAGGATGACGCCAGGGCCGCATTTCAGGAATCGATTGATATTTACCGTTCCCTTCCCAAATACAAGAAACGCCAGGAACGGAAATGGGCCGTGCTCAGCATGATAAAAAAACTGCAATAGCTAACAAAAACAGACCCGCACCCGGGTCTGTTTTTGCAATCAAGCGAGCGGATAATAACCGAGCCTGTTGAGCTGCTCCGCAATTACCTTATAACCTCTTCCGTTGGGATGCAGATGATCTAATGACAGCAGCTCATTTTCCCGTCCGTAAAATGCCGGGAAGATATCGGCCGCCGCATAATTCCTGCCCCAAAATCCGCTGATATACCGGTTATATTGCTGTACCCACTGGGTTGCGGCATCCACCCGCGGGTACGGGTTGTAAAGACCTACTGCACGAATGATATATGGATATCTGCTGCTGGATTTAATTTGGTTAAGCTGCTGCATAATCCCCGAAAAATTGGATTGGCATGATGATAGGGCCCTATTAAAATGCTGAATCGGGTTATTCGCGGGCACGCTTTTCGCGGCCCGGATCAAATCATTGCCACCGATCGAAATGGTAATGATCTGCGCTTCCTTCAGAGAATGACGCAGCTGGGGACTGCGCATTATATTTTCATATAACTCAGAAGAGGTCAGCCCATTGATTCCCCTGTTTTCATAAGACACGAATTCACCGATTCTCCGCTCCGCCATTCCCCGGTACACCGGCACAAATCCGTTGCCCGGCATGGCGCCAAAACCGACGGTCAGGGAGTCCCCAATCGCCGTATATGGAACCACCACGTTCTTCGCCTCCTCTCACTTTCCTTACTGATCCATAGCAGTGTATGAATTCATCCGAAAATATGAAAGGGACAAAACTCAGGGGTAACTCCAGACAAGCCGGAAAACGCGCTTTTGCCCAAAATGCAAGGGTTATCCTACCTGAATGGAAGAAGCCAGAAGGTTACGAACACCCTCTGACTTCAGAGTACAGCGGCTGCTTATTCTTTAATGCGTTTGCCAAGCAGGATTAATAGCCAGATCATGCCTACGCCTACAATCGTATGTCCCAGACCTGCTGCATGATTTAAGCCAACGAGCTCAAGTCCTTTAATTTGACCAATACCGCGGGCAATCATCGTCGAGATGGTCAGCAGAAGTCCGATGTTATAGACCCAGTACCATGCTTTAAATGATTTCGCTTTATGAACGTCGAACAGTTTACCTAATATTAATACAATTAAGAAGAAAATAAATCCGAGCACAAGAATATGCGTATGCACGCCTCTCAACAGCGTTTGACCATCAAAATCATTCATTTTCGTAAATTCACGGTAAAACACGCCTGCTGCTAATCCAAGTATGGCATAAATCATCGATGTCCATTGCATTAATTTCATTTTCATCAACTACCACCCCTTTTTTATCTATTTCATCTTAGCTTACCGGAGGAATATGAACAGAAGATGTACAAAATATTACAACACAGCAACCAATGCAAAATAACCCCACAAAGTGGAGCCTATGCTTCGATGCTTATTCCAAATACTTTGCGGGGACCCCCAAAAAAACTTATAAATTCTATACTGCCAAAAAAAAACCGGCTCCCGCAGGAAGCCGGCCGTATAGGCTGCGATTACCGGACAAACAGCATAGGCACTACTTCTCCTCCTCTTCATCCGCTACCTCATATACGCAGCGGAATCGTTCCGTTCCCGGATATTGCTCACCCAAGCTATGTATAACAAAACCGAGATTGCGGTAAAATTGGGCCGCGTCCTCGTCGGTTTCGGCGATGACTCTTTCCGGATTTTCTTGGGTCATAACCTCCAAAATCATTCCTCTGCCATAACCTAAACCGCGGTTTTCGGGAATCACTGAAATATGATGCAAAACAATGTCGTTTCCCGCCTTCTCATATCCGATCATGCCTACCAGCAGTTCCCCGTCTTCGTAGCCGTACAGCTGCCAAGCATTATTGCTTTCGTAAGCCTGCACCGCCTTCTCAACCGAACGGTCATCCGGAAACACCGCATAGGAAAACAGCTCGGCCACCTCCGGCCTGCGTATGTAGGATTTAATATTCAACAGCATCTTATAACCTCCATGTCATTTAGTTATTCTCATGCTTTCCGTTCCGTTACTTTAACCTGCCTTATGAAAAATTTCAACTTTTATCAGGCCCAATTCTGAAATTATTTCTTGACATTTACGAGGTAGCCGCTACGGTTACGGATCGATCTGCCGATATTGAGCCTTTTTCAAACTCATTGATTCCAGGCATGAATGATATGCCAACGTGGCATTGAAAACAGTTTACATATAGGCGTACACTTGATTAAGAAAGAAAAATGCTATGTTTTCATATTTTTTCACGGAAAGAGGCTTTACATCATGAGTTATATCCAGCACGGGACGTCAGCTTTCCGCAAAACAAGCCTAGCCTTGTTCGCGGGGGGTTTTAACACGTTTGCTATTCTTTATTATACTCAGCCGCTGCTGCCTGAGTTCTCCAAGGAGTTCGGCATTCCGCCGGTAACAGCCAGCCTGTCGCTATCGCTCACGACGCTGGTTCTGGCCTTCAGCATGATTATTGTCGGCTCGCTCAGCGAATCCTGGGGACGCAAGCCGATTATGGCTTCCGCAATGGTTACCGCATCCATTCTGACGCTGATCACCGCCTTCGCCCCTAACTTTCATACGTTGCTTGTATTCCGAATCATTCTGGGTGCCGTATTGGCCGGGCTTCCCGCCATTGCCATGGCTTATCTCGGCGAAGAAATTGCTCCGTCCAGCCTGGGCGCAGTAATGGGGCTGTATATTAGCGGCAACTCCATCGGCGGCATGGGCGGACGGGTGATCACCGGCATTTTCACCGATTTGTGGAACTGGCGTATCGCTGTTGCCGTCATCGGGTTGCTTGGACTGATCTTCAGTGTATTTTTCGTGATTTTACTGCCGCCATCCCGCCATTTCCATGCGCGTCCATTGCGCTTTAAATCTCTGCTGCACTCGCTGGGCAGCCAGTTTAAAGATCCGGGAATGGTGATTTTGTTTACACTTGGATTTTTGCTTATGGGCAGCTTTGTGACGCTGTACAACTATATTGGATACCAACTGATTGCGCCCCCTTATTCCTTGAGCCAAACCGTCGTCGGCTTTATTTTCATCGTATATATTGCGGGGACCTTCAGTTCCACATGGATGGGGAAAATGGCTGATACGCATGGAAGACCTTTGATGCTAGGGATCGGACTTTTGGTCTTCCTCTCCGGCGCATTGCTGACGTTAAGTCCGCTGCTTGCTGTCAAAATTGCCGGTATCATCATTTTCACGTTCGGGTTCTTCGGTGCCCACTCCATCGCCAGCTCTTGGATCGGCATCAGGGCTACGCATGATAAAGCCCAGGCTTCTTCGCTGTACCTTTTCTTTTATTATGGAGGTTCCAGCATCGGAGGTACTTTGGGCGGAACGTTCTGGGGCATGTACGGCTGGAACGGCGTGATCGGCCTCATCGCCAGCTTCTTGGTCGTCGCGCTGATGCTGTCCTTGCTGCTGGCCCGGCTTAATCATCAAAAAGCGGTTGCGTGAACGCAGGCGGACACATAGAGCCCGGTTTCAAAGAGCACATTAACCGCAAAACACCATGACATCTCCTGTCATGGTGTTTTTAGTATGATCAAACGAATGCTTGCCGCATCGCAGCCTTTCACGCGAACTTTTGCAGCACGATCACGGCATTATGTCCGCCAAAACCAAAGGAATTTGAGATTCCGACATGAATATCCTTGACGCGCGCTTCATTGGGCACAACATCCAGATCGCATTCCGGATCTGGAACTTCCTGATTGATGGTTGGAGGAATTTTGCCATCTTGGATCATTTGAACAAGCGCAATCGCCTCCACTCCCCCCGCCGCTCCAAACATGTGGCCGATCATCGATTTGTTGGCCGTTACCGGAATGCGGTGATCAGCCTCTCCAAAAAGACGTTTGATCGCCATCATCTCGGACCGGTCGCCAACCTGCGTGCTTGTGGCATGGGCGCTGATTACATCCACCTGTGCGGGTTCGAGTTCCGCCTCATGCAGCGCCAGCTTCATCGCCTGATAAGCTCCCCGTCCTTCCGGATGGGATGCGACAATATGGTATGCGTCGGAGGTGGCTCCATATCCGGTTACCTCCGCATAAATCCGGGCACCGCGCTTCAGTGCGTGGGAAAGGCTCTCCAGCACCAGAATGCCGGCTCCCTCCGCCATGACAAACCCGTCCCGGCCTGCATCAAAAGGACGGCTGGCCAGCTTCGGATCGCCATCCCAAGTGGAAAGGGTAGTGGCATTGCCGAAGCTCGCCATTGAAATCTCCGTAATCGCCGCTTCGGCGCCCCCGGCAAGCACCACATCCGCTCCGCCAGCGCGAATCAGCCTGAACGCTTCCCCGATTGCCGTATTGCCAATCGAGCAGGCCGTAACCGGAGAAAGCGTCGGTCCCTGTGCCCCGGTGCGGATGCTGATCATCGCAGCGGCCATATTGGATATCATCATCGGCACGAGCAGCGGACTGACGCGCGAAGCACCGCGCGAACGGAGCAGCTCCTCCTGTTCCAACAGGGTGCCGATGCCTCCAATGCCTGAGCCGACATAGACTCCCATGCGCTCTTTGTCGATCTGTTCAAGCTTAAGTCCGGCATCCTGGATGGCGTCTTCGGCCGCTGCCAGCGCAAATTGGCAAAATCGATCCATACGTCGGGCTTCCCTTCTGCCGAAACGTCCATCCGCATCAAAATCGCGCACCACGCCGGCCATATGGGTTTTCATATGTGAAGTATCCCAGGAGTCAATCCGCGAGATTCCCGATTTCCCCTGCAGCATCGCATTCCAGAAGGTTGAAACATCATTGCCGAGCGGCGAAACCAGCCCTGTCCCTGTAATCACAACTCTTTCCATCATTATGTTCCTCCCTGTTACACTTTAGTTATGGAATTATCTTTTCACATCTGTTATCCTATTACAAGTTGTTGTTTATCCTAGTATAATGAATACTATGATTCTTCTTAAGATTAAAGCTTGAAGTGAATAGGAGGCGTTTTTTATGAATCGCGATACCCGTCTACAGGCACTCTCCGCTTTTCTTACGGCCCAGCGCGCCAAAATCCAACCCGAATCAGTCGGGCTGCCTTCCGCTGGACGCCGCCGGACCCCAGGACTGCGCAGGGAAGAAGTGGCACAGCTGGCGGGAGTCAGCAGCACCTGGTATACCTGGCTGGAGCAAGGCCGGGACATCAACGTCTCCTCGTCCGTGCTCGACTGCATCGCCTCCGCTCTGCGCCTGACTGCCGATGAACGGAAATATTTGTTTTCACTGGCGATGGGGACGCCTTCAACGAGCATACCGCAGCAGGAGGAGCCTAGCATTAGCCTTTCGCTGCAAAAGATGGTGGACGAGCTGCATTACTGCCCAACGATCATTTCCGACCGGCACTGCCAAATTGTGGGCTGGAACCGCGCGGCTTCCCATGTATTTTTGGAATTCGACCGGATCCCCCTGGAACAGCGGAATATGATCCGGCTTTTGTTCACCCGCAAGGAATTTCGGAGGCTGGCCGTCAACTGGGAGCATTTTGTGATGGGATTCCTTTCGATTTTCCGTTCCTATTACGGGCAATATGTGGGGGATGCATGGTATGAGCAATTTTTGCAGGAGATGAAGCAGGTCGATCCGGAATTTCTGCAGTTATGGCAGCACAGCCAGGTCAGCAGCGCACCCGAGGTCGTCATTGAATTCCGTCATGCCAAAATGGGGAAGATGCTTTTTGACCTGACTTCCCTGCAGGTACAGGGCGGTGCCGATCTCCGCTGCAGCGTTTATACGCCTGCGGCCGGCTCTTCAACGGAAGCGAAACTGAAACGGCTGATGAATAAAACGGAGGATTCAACAAATTGATAGCGGGGATGTGATTCAATATGGCATTCGGCATTAACCGGAAGGAACTAAACGAGTGGAAAAAAGCGGTTAGCCGCGGGGAAATCGCGTATTTGACCCATTTTTGGCTGGATCCGCGTTTTCCGGGCATCACCACGGTTACCAAAGTGGGCTGTGCGGATCTCGAACGTCTGACAATGTGGTGCGTGGAGCATGATCTGCCCGCCCGGTATATTCACCGCCGCAATCCCTTTCCGCATTTTGATCTGATGGGGTCGAAACAAAAGGAAATTTTAACCAGGGAAGGGCTTTGGGACCAAGTGAAGCGTTTCAAACTGTGAATTGGAAAAAATAAAATAACCCCACAAAGTGACGCGTGACCTTCGAAACTTATTCCGATTACTTTGCGGGGACCCCCGGAAATTCATACTAAAACAGCCCGGCAGCCGCAGGTTGAACGGTGACCCGCAAGGAGCGTCACTTTTACGGCATGTCCGGCAAACGGGCGAACCGTCAGCAGTAAGAAGGACATCGTTCAAATCAGCGCGACAAGGCTGTTCAGTTCAAACCTATGTTTTTTACAGAGAAACTGATTCCCCCGTCTTCCTGCCGGGGTTTTCGTTTTCCTTTGCGTACTACACGACAGGGCCTGCCTTAAAGCTCTCTTCGGCGGAATGCCCCAACTTCTTCAGCAGTTCGACTGCCTGCTTCTTCTCCTCTACGCTGAGACCCTCAACGGCATGCACAAGCACCTGCTGATGATGCGGGAAAATCCGCTCGATAAAGGCCCGTCCTTCATCGGTCAGATCCGCGAAAATCACGCGGCGGTCATCCGGGGACGCTTTGCGGACCAGCAAGTTTTTCTTCTGGAGTTTATCGGCTACATAGGTGATGTTACCGCTCGAAATCAGCACCTTCTCCCCGATCTTTTGCAAAGGCTGCGGGCCTTTATGATACAGCAAATCCAGTACGCCAAACTCTGTCGTGTTCAGGCCGTGGCTTTGAATATCGCGTATGGAATGCGCGACCACCGAATTGTAAGCACGTGTAAGAACGATAAATAGATCCAGGGATATTTCGTCATTGTTCGTTTTGTCTGCCATCCTAGAAACCTCCAAACGTACTATCTTAATGCAAAGATAATAGAAAGCTGCGGGATTGTCAATCTCCCGCTTGTTTCGACGCTGGAGGCTGGCTTTTTAGAGGCAGCACCAATCCCGCTTTTTCAAACATTATTTCCGTTCCAGCACCGTCACCGTGCCATCCTTGCGGCCGATGATCGCCCGGGCGGCAAGCCCGATGAAAAGGCCGTTATCCACGACTCCCGGCATTGCCAGCAGCTTGCGGTGAAGTTCGGCGGGATTGTCGATGGAACCAAAACGGCAGTCCGCAATATAGTTGCCGTTATCCGTGACGAAGATATGATCTTCTTCCGTTCTGAGCATAGGATTCGCACTTATTTCATCCAGCGAAGCGAGTGTCCATTCATTTGCAAAAGGAATGATTTCCACCGGCAGCGGAAAACTGCCCAGCTTGTCCACCAGCTTGCTTTCATCGGCGATGACGATCATCTCCTTGCTGTGAAAAGCAACGATTTTCTCCCGCAGCAGCGCCCCGCCGCCGCCTTTGATCAGGTGAAGTTCCGAGTCGAGCTCATCGGCTCCGTCAATCGTAAGATCAAGGCCATCCAGCTTGGCAAAAGGAATCAGAGGAATTCCATGCTCCTGCGCCAGCTTTTCCGAAGCTTTCGAGGTGGCCACGGCCTGAATTTCCAGCCCTTCGCGCACCCGTTCGCCTATTTTCCGGATTGCCCAATAAGCCGTCGATCCTGTTCCAAGCCCAATCCGCATCCCGTCCTTGACATATTCCACCGCTTTTTCCGCTGCCAACTGCTTCAGATTCATTTTTCCACGCCCCTCTACTGAAATGAGATCCTTGCTTCGGACCCATCGCCCGCCTAGAAGCGGACCCGGCCGGACAGCGCGCTGCATTCTTCTTTAAAGCGCGGCTGCTTCGCCTCGAAGACATGATCAACATGCTTGAATGGGTCATCAATGAGCCAAATTGCAGTTATCATATGTAGTAATAAAGCATCTTTCGAATCAGCCGCCCCTTGCATTTTTAGATACAAGCTCCACGACCTCTACAGGCGATCTGAACAAAAAATCAGGCTCCGGCGCCAAGGTTAGATTTTGTACCTCTTCAAACCAATGGGCCCCCCCGGTCCATGCGCCTGCGGCACGTCCGGCAACCATATCCGCATTGCTGTCGCCAATAAATAATGTTGCTTCAGGTTTGATGCCAAGCGCCGCCATCGCCCGGTCGATTCCTTCGCGGTCGGGTTTGGGCCGCACCAGCTCATCACCCGCCAGTTGCACGTCAAAATAATGCCTCATACCGAGCTTATCCAGCGAAATATCCAAGCTGCGCCGGCTTTTGCCAGTAATGATGCCCATCGGAATCCGCAGCCGGGCTAAGTTATCCAGCATAGTCTGAATATTTGCTGCTAGCGGCAGCATATCCTCATGATATTCATCATACAGACGGTAATACTCACTGCAGGCTTCGGTGGAGAGCGCGCGATCCTGGACAACGCCTGCAATAATCCCGTCCTCCGTTGGACCAAAAAGGCTTACCAGCTCCGGATTGGTATATTCCTTGCCCGCATACCTTCGGAATACTTCCTTAAATGCAAAAAAAGAAAGCGGAAGCGTATCTGCAAGCGTTCCGTCAAAATCAAACAATACACCTTGAAATTGAACTTGCCCTCCCTGATCTCCCATATGGCTCCTCCTCTGACTGTATTCAGGCCTTCGGTATCATCCATCGTGTTGAAGTTTTATGCGTTAAGGATAACCCTTACGCCCTTAGCTGCTGCAATTGCTGTTCGAGGCGGGTTACCGCATCGTTTTCTTCGGCGTTCTCCACGGCATGTTGGCAGGATATGATGTCCAGCATTTCTCCCTTGGCCGCAAATTCAGAGCAGGTTAGCTCCATGATTTGCACCGCATGACCCAGCTTCAGCTCGCTGATGGTTCCATTCATCCGGCATAAGCAGACATGCACTGTTCCTTCAGCTTCCTTGAAAGATGCTTCGAGGAGCGGAATTACTTCCCCAGGCCTCTCTGCTTCGGCTTGGCGGCTCACTTGCACCGTATAAGAGGAAAAAGCCGGAACATCTCCTTTGACTTCCCGCTCCCCGGCAATGATTCGCGAATTTCTCCAGGCAAGCATGCCCGCAAGTGCGAGAATCAATATTGCCAATGCACATCCGATATAAAAAATCAAATCTTCACCTTCATCCATTTAAGGACTGTACACGGCCATAAGACCATGCACAGTCCTTGTATTCATCCGATAAGAGTCAGATGCGCATTACAGTTTTTTCAGCATATGAATATCCTCGGGTTCCAACCGGAACAACTCTTCATCAACGTGATCGGTAATTTTGCCGCCGCTTGCCATATAAAATTGGACTGCGGACTCCGTTTCCGTGGAGGAAATATACAAATAAGACGCTCCGCGCTCCTTCGCTTCCCTGCCAAGTTCCTGGATGATCTTCGTTCCGATTCCCTGCCGGCGGTGACTGCGGCTGACATACATCAGATCCACTTGCAATTGGTCCTGGTTTTCGCCCCGGAACTTGTGTCCGAGTACCCCGAAGCCTACAAGCGTTTCCCCGTCAAAAGCGCCAAAAGCGACGCCGCCGGACTTCAGCTCATATTCGAACCGTTCGATCAATTCCTGCGTCTCCCGCTCATCCCAGGTCGGGCACTCATGCCCTGCAGGAGCCGTTTCAAGCATGCCTTGATTCATTTTGTAAATTTTCCCGATCTGTTCCGATCTGTCGATTTGCCGGATCAACCCGGATTCATGCAGCTGCATCTGTCTAATCATCATTGTTTTATTCTCTCCTTAAATTTTGTTTTGGATTTTCAGCCTCCTTTGATTGAAAACTTATATTTGGAAATGCAATCGTCATTTTTTTAATAACTTCACAGCTCCTCTCTTTTACTTTAATTATACGGAGATTTTGAAAAAATCCAATAATTAGCTTTATTAACATGGATGCTCTAGCAAAATAACCCCACAAAGTGTATCGGAAAGAAGTCCGACGCCTGAAGGGCGCTTTTGCGAAGCAAAAGTACTGAGTGGAGCCTATGCTTCGATGCTTATTCCAAATACTTTGCGGGGACCCCAAAAAACTTATATAACACCCCCACAAAGTGAAGCCTTTGCTTCGATGCTTATTCCAATTACTTTGCGGGGACCCCAAAAAACTTATAAAATTCTATAATTGCAAAAAAAAAGCCTGCGGCTTTAAGCCGAGGCTCTTCGAAATGAAGCTTTTACATGATGTCATCAAGCAGAGTTTTCCCGCGCCTCATACAGAGGCTGCTTTTTTTTGCCGGAAAAACGGATCTGCGGAACGGCAATGCCGATAAAAATGAGTACGATCCCCAACCATTGAAGCCCGCTCACATGTTCATGCGCGATAAATACCGATGCAACCACCGCAGCGGGAAGCTCGGCAGCACCGAGAATAGCCCCCATGCCTGACCCCACTTTCGGCATCCCGATCGCAAAGAAAACAACGGGGATCAAAATACCGAGAAAACCAAGCGCGATGCCGTATTTCCACAGCCCTTCCCCCATGGAACCATCCCACAAAAAGGAAGGAGAAAATACCGACAATACAATGACGCCTGAACCTGATGTCATAATGAAGCTTTTATTAAATGCAGGCACCGATGTCTCTACGCGTCCACTGACAAACATGTACAACGCAAAAGTAAATGCCGACAGTAGTCCAAACACAACGCCGGCGACATTCAGCACTCCGGAAGTTTCGCCAATGATCCCGCCCGCAAGCAGTGTCCCCGCAATCAGAATAAAAATCGATACGATCTTGCTCTTGCTTGGAGCACGGCGGTCAGCCGCCGCTTCCAGCAGAACCCCGATCCAGGTGAACTGGAACAAGAGCACGACGGCGATAGATGCCGGCAGCCGCTCAACGGCTTTTCCGTAAAAAATCGATGTGCCGCTCATGGTGATGCCAACGGCAAGAAGCGACAGCCACTGCTTTAGAGTCAATTTTTTGCGGGAAAAAACCAGCATTAAAATCAGCAGAAACGTCCAGCCAAACACGTATTGTCCGCCCAGCATCTGGTTAACGGTAAAACCTTCATGCATGCCAAGCTTCATAATGGAGGACAGGATGCCGTAGCTGCATGCCCCGATCAAAATCAGCAATGAGTATTTAAATTTGTTCATGACCATTCCTCCTGATGCCAGTTTGCGCATCACCAAAAGCCCCCTGCCTTATAGGCGGGGGGCGAACGAAACCGACGACTGTTAAAGGTTGTTCAAAAAAGTCCGCTCCTTGCGTCCCTAGCTGCATCCAACTCAAGCGTTTGAAAAAACGCACAATGTAGCATGAGCCAAAGCGTTTTGAAAAAACGCACTTCGGAAGTAGATGTTCCGGTGCTGAAAACCGGCCTTTTTAAACACGCAATTTTATGGATCGCCGTTAAAATTTCGCCACTCACGAACGAATCGGAGTTTATAACAGGTGCTGCGATATTTTCAAATGTCGGATCATGATGCTTACAAAATGACATGTTAAAGCATTATTTCGAAGGCGTCAATGAACTACGTTAACATAATAAAGCAAGTACAAGCACCGTGAAATCAAAGGCAGTAAATTTCTTCCCATTTTCCATCTTTCCGTTCCCAGATCCGCTGATTCCTGCTCCCTCTGAATGGGATAGTCAAATCCCGCTGCTTCAGTTCGAACCTTCCGTCCACCAGCACATCGACATAGGACAGCAGCTCCGATTTATACCTGTCGCCGCTTGCTGCGAGCTCTTCCAGCGTATAACCCGTATACGCCCATATATGCTTTCCCTGCTGCCGCAGCTGAAGCGCGACTTGACTCATGCCCCGTGCCTGAAGGAAAGGGTCGCCCCCGGACAACGTAATATCCGTCAGCGGATTGCTTCCGGCTTCCCTAACGATCTCGGCGATGCCCCACGGCTGCCCGCTGCGCATGCTCCAAGACTGGGGATTATGGCATCCCTCGCAGCGATGCGCACAGCCGGCGCAAAATATAACGGTACGCAAACCTTCTCCGTCCACCACGCTGTCATGGATGATATCCATGATCCACACCGCATCTTCCCTGTTTGCCCGATCTTCCGTCGCATCACACATGCTGTTCACCGCCTTTTGGCTCCCCTATCTGCCATGTTTGACCCGGTCGGCTTCCTCGGCGCGTTTGGCCGGGTTCCATTTATCCATATCTCCCACCAGATAACCGGTTATTCTCCGGATTCTTTCGACATGCCCATCTTCGGCGCCGCATGCCGGACAATTTTCGGCGATAATGCCGCTGTAACCGCAGCTTTTGCAGCGATCGACAGGATGGTTGATCGAGCCGTACCCGATTCCATTCTCCGCCATGCAGCGCACGATCCGGTCCAAGGCCGCCGTATTGTGAATCACGGACCCATCCACTTCCACATAAGTGATATGCCCGGCATTGCAAAGCTCATGATAAGGAGCTTCCAATTTGATTTTTTGTGCGGCCGTAATCGGATAATAAACGGGGATATGAAATGAATTCGTGTAATAATCGCGGTCCGTAACCCCCGGAATGTTTCCGAATTGCTCCCGGTCCTTTTTCACGAACTTGCCTGACAAACCCTCGGCAGGCGTAGCGATCAATGTGAAATTCAGGCCGCTCTCCTCAGTTTCGCGGTCCATGCGTTCACGCATCGAGCGAATGATTTCCAGTCCCCGTCGCTGCAGCTCGGGATTTTGCCCATGATGTTCCCCGTAAAGAGCAGTCAATGATTCGGCCAGCCCGATAAAACCGATGCTAAGGGTGCCTTGCTTCAGCAACTCTCCCAGTTGATCATGGGGTCTCAGAAACTCCCCTCCCCGCCATACGCCTTGGGAATATAGGAAACGATAATTGCCCGCCTTTCGGCCCGCCTGATAGCGAAAACGCTCATGAAGCTGTTTGACCGCCATATCCACTGCTTCCATCAGCCGCCGGTCAAACTCGGCCGGGGTTGCGGATAAAAGCGCCAGTTTGACAAGATTGATCGATGTAAAAGAGAGATTGCCCCGGCCAATCGCGTTTTCTTCCCCATTGACATTGCCCATCACGCGTGTGCGGCAGCCCATATAGCAAACTTCGCTTTCCGGCGTGCCGCGGTCATAAGCTTTGTTGAACGAGGCATCCAAAAAGGAAAAGTTCGGGAACATCCGGCGGGCCGTCGTCTCCAGGGCCAGCTTGTACAAATCATAGTTTGGATCTTCCGGCTGAAAATTCACCCCTGATTTCACCTTGAAGATCTGGATTGGAAAAATAGGCGTCTCCCCATTCCCCAAACCGCGCTGCGTAGCGAGCAGCAGCTGCCTCGTCAGCATTCTTCCGTATGCCGATGTGTCCGTGCCATAATTAATGGATATGAACGGAACCTGTCCTCCGCCTCTTGAGTGCATAGAATTTGCATTATGTACAAAAGCCTCGCATGCCTGAAACACGTCGCGTTCGGTCATTTTCCACGCTTCCTGCTCCCGGTCGAAATTTTCGGGCAAGGGCAGCTCCTCCAGCAGCTGCAGTTTCTTCTCATATGTCTTCCGTACATAAGGCGCCAGATCGTAATCAAACATCGGAAAAGCTTGTCCTCCATGCTGCTGGTTCTGGTTGGCCTGCAAAATAATCGACGCAAGCGCCATGGCGCTTTTAATGTCCTGCGGTTCGCGCATATGGCCGTGACCGGTGTTAAACCCTCCCCGCAAAAGTTTGCCCAGCGGAATCTGGCAGCATGTCGTCGTGCCTGCGGCATAGAAATCAAGGTCATGCGGGTATAAAATATTTTGGTCTATAGCTTCCTTGACTTCCGGTGATAACAGGTTCTCATAGGTATACAATCTGGCGCTTTCGCTCCCAAATTTGCTCATGAGTCCCATAGGAGATTTTCCGTCCACATTGGCGTTTTCCTGAAGCAGTTCTTGATTGCCTGCATGTATCATTTCATGGAAGGAACTCCAGAGCTGACTGATTTCATCCTGCTTGCTAACATTCATCAAATCTTCCTCCTTCACGACGTTCAGTGAGGTGGTGTCAAGCCACTCAACACTACATATGGTAGTAAAAACAAATTCACTACACTATATCTATTGTCACAGCGAAAAAGAAAGACTGATGCTGATGCTCTCGAACCTCATCCTCATGAAAGCGTCATCACAGGGTTAAAAAAAGGCCCCGGCAGAAATCCGCAGCTGTAGCATAAAGATTCGAGCGGATGCCCGTGCATGACTTTGACCCGCAAATAAGATTCTCCCGTCTTCTCTAGAAGGGTCAAAACATACCTTAGCATCTTGGCACCCAGTCCCTGGCCCCTATAAGACGAATGTACGGCAAGCACGTAAATGGAAGGAATGCGGTCTTCCGCCGTTTCGATTAAACAGACACCGATCAACGCATGTGTAGCGGCATCATAAAGCAGGCAGGAAGCTGTGAGAGCGCTTTTCGGACTATATCCGGCATACTTGCGAAGATTAGACAGAACGGCAGAGAATGAACCCGCAGCCGCCCCCGGATTGTCTCCTTCATGATGTTCAATTCCAGAGAATATGCCCGCAGGGATGCCAAATTTCTTTTCGGGCTCTCCATAAACATGTTTAAACAAAAATAAACCAATCTCCCGTTCCAGCTTCAGCCTCGGTTCATCGGAATCCAGAGCCGCCTCGACCGGGCGGCAAATGATATTTTGTTCTGCCAAACCGGTATAAGCGGAAGTAGGACGCAGCATCCAGCGGTAGCGGTATGGCTCCGGCCAAAAACCCGCTCTGATGTACGCATCCTCTTGACCTTCCGGCACATCCAAGGCTTGAAGAGGCAGCTCCCGTTCCCCCATTTGCCGCATGGCTTGGGTAATCCGTTTAATCAGCCCGGGACTCGTCTCAAATGGAGGGACCGTAAACAGATTACGAATTCCGCTATCCGAGAGCGCAACCCCTCCCAGAAGCCGATCACCTTGCTTAAGCCAAAAAGGCGCATACCCCTCGGGCAGAAGCACGGAGAGTCCGGTCAGCCGGTGAAAGCCGTCTGCAGCCTGACTGTAATAAACAGAGCAGTACCGCTCCCACACTGCGAATTCAGCACGGCTTAAATCCAGCGAGTCAGCGGGATCAAGAGGAAGCAAATTATCCTGACTTATTTTATAGTCCATATCGCACCCCTTTTAGGGTTGTTTAGAATATGCCACTTACGGTGCGGTTTCTATGACACTTTAAGTGACTGAAGGTTAAAAAGGCTCCCCTCACAATTTTACGCTCAGGCGATACGATTTCATGCCACTTGATGTTGCGATTCCTATGGCATTCGATGGTGCGGTTTATATGCCACTTATCGGTGCGATTTATATTACATTTGATGGTGCCGTTTATACGCACTTAGCGGTGCGAAATCTATTTCATTTCATGGTGCCATTTATATGCCACTTAGCGGTGCGAATCTATTAAATTTCATGGTGCGGTTTCTATGCCACTTTAACGGTGCGATTTATATTACATTTCATGGTGCGGTTTCTATGCCACTTAAAAGTGACTGGAGGTACCTAATTCCCCAAAATCTTTCGGATTTTTGGGTAAAATCCTGGAAATATTACCCTGATCGATATATTATGGAACTAGGTTTCATCTAATAAAACAAACTGTTTTAAAGGAGGATTTTTATGAAGGCTGTTGTTGTTGAAGCATTGGGTTCAGCTGAGCATATGAAATGCATTGATATTCCTAAACCGACCATTTCCGCTAAACAGGTTCTAATCCGCGTGCACACGGCCAGCGTTAATTTTGCCGATATCAAATCGCGGTATGGCAAGAAGGGCGCAGCTAAACTTCCGTTTGTACCGGGTTTGGAAGCTTCCGGGATTGTGGAAGAAGTCGGTGCGGATGTGACTGCCTTCCGCAAAGGCGACAGGGTATTGGCTTTCCCTCATAACGGTTCTTATGCCGAATATATCGCGGCGGACGAGCTTTTGACTTTTGCGGTACCGGAAGGCATCGGACTCGAACTGGCCGGTGCATGCGGTATCGTCTCCTTTCTTTCCTGCAAGCTGCTGACGGAAGTGGCCCGGATGCAGACCGGCGAAAACATCATGGTTCACGCCGCGGCAGGCGGTGTGGGAACTACGGCGATTCAGATCGCCAAAGCGATGGGAGCGGGGTTAGTCATAGGGACCGTCGGCCACGAGAACAAAATCCCGGCAGCCCAAAAAGCCGGAGCGGATCATGTAATCTCTGCTGAACATCAAAAAATCGCCGAACAAGTGCTTGATGTAACAGGCGGCCGTGGGGTAAACATTGTCCTCGACTCCGTAGGCGGGGAGTTGACGCGGGAGAGCCTGAACGTTTTGGCCAAGTATGGACGGCTTATCATTTTCGGCAATTCCAGCGGGGAGTACAGCCAAATCGGAACCGGTGATCTGCATGCCAGCTGCCGTTCCGTACTCGGATACAGTCTGGGAACAACCCGTAAAGAACGTCCGGAATCGCTCCGGGAAACCGCGGCAACCGTATTTGGGCTGTTGGAATCCGGAAAGCTGAATATTCATATTGGCAGGACCTTCCCGCTGCATGATGCAGCCTTGGCTCATGATTGGGTGGAAAGCAGACAAAGCACCGGAAAAGTAATCTTATCCGTGTCAACTAACTAAATATAGTTTGAGGCTTGCAGAAAATAGTTTGTTGGTGGTGATGTGAGGTCATGTCAGTTTCTAACGGACACCACAGCCGCTAAGAGGCTAAAAACAGCCATTCTTAAATTTTAACGGACATCACGGCTCTTATTTACTCCCAAACACCGCCCAAAAGGGACTTTTTGACTAAATAGCGGCGTCTGTGTCCGTTAAAACTCAAAATGGTCGAAATTATCCTCAATAGCGTCCGCTGTGTCCGTTATAATCATATATGGCGGTGACCGTCAGGCCATGTTTGATTCTAACGAAACCTGCAGTCGTTCTAACGAAACCAGCAATCGTTATTTGATCAAAAAAAGGCTTCGCAAAAATCTAACGAAACTAGGAATCGCTATTTAGTAAAATGAAGGGGAATAAAGCCGTATTTCGCCCGAATAACGATATGGAGTTTCGTTAGACTTGGAACATCGTCATTTTTGCCGAAATAACGTTGCTCAGTTTCGTTAGAGTATATTTGAGCCCCAGGCACTTTTTGCCTACATCCACCATGCTCGTTCACTAAAACCCTAGCGCCTCTTGCTTTCATCCGCCATATTCGTTCGCTAAGGCCCCGGCGCCTCTTGCTTTCATCCGCCATACTCGTTCGCTAAAACCCCGGCGCCTTTTGTTCTCATCCATATGCTCGTTCGCTTGGGCGTCAGCCGCTGCTGGCGGCTCTTTGGTTGACCTGTTCATACTCTTGAAGCGGATCGACTAAAATAACCCCACAATGAGTATCGGAAAGAAGTCCGACGCCTCTCACGGAGGGGCGCTTTTGCGGAGCAAAAGTACTGAGTGACGCGTAGCCTTTGAGCTTATTCCGATTACTTTGCGGGGACCCCGGAAGTTTATACTTAAAAAAGGATGCTCCCCCTCTCTTCTGCAGAGCGTGGGAACATCCTTCTTATCTTCCTGCACCTGATCGGCTGCAGTCCCGTTCGATCAATCCGCAATGTCGTAAGGCGCCTTCTGCGCTTGTTGTTCCAAGAAAACCAGGTTAACCGATGGCGGGATGCCGGCAACTCACACAAAGCCGCATCCTTTCGCAAAAAAGGCCTGACGGCAGGTCTCCTTTCACTCACTGAAGCGGGATTATGCAGTGGCTGTTATGTATCCTTTGATTTGCGCCATATGATGCCGGTCATGTTCGTAAAAATCCAGCAAATACTCATCGACGGATAATGTATCCTCATATTTATAGGCGTATTCCGCTTCCGGAATGTTTTGCAGCACTTCAAGCAACTGCTGCCGTGCATCCACGGTTTGCGAAATCAAAGCTTCCTTGCTTTGCGTCAGCCCGTAAGCAGCCGCATCGCGGTTGAATTCGTTGAAATCTTGATTTTTCAATGTCATGGGCCGATGTTCGGCCATCGGGCACACGGCATTCTCCAGAAAATATTTGTCCCAAAGCATGATGTGGCTGACAATATCCCGCGGCGACCATTTGCCTTCCGCGATCGGTCCCGTCCACTTCTCCTCAGGCAGATCCATCAATGATTGGGCAAACGTTATCCATTCCGCATAAGCTTCCAGTTTCTCCTGCTTCGTATACATTGGCGCTCCTCCTTGGCATAACCAATTTGTAATTTCCCTTTCCTGATTATACCATCGGCCGCAGGACGAAACAAGAACATTTGTTTGCCTATTGCTGTTTATTGTCCATTAAGTTCCTCATCTTCCGGTAAGCTTCATGCGTGCCCAGATCATAGCTGGTTCCCTCGGCAAAAAATGCCTTCATTTCTTTTATGCGCGACAGCCATTCCGGAAAATGGCCGGGTGCATCCGGCTCATGACCAGCCTGCAAATAATCCCTGAATAAAGGCAGCGTCTCTTTCCGGTACAGATAAATCGCAAACACTCCGACATCCGTTTTGGGCTGCGCCGGCTTTTCCTTAAACGACAGCACCCGCTGCGAAGCATCCAGTTCCGCCACGCCCACTCTTCTTAGTTCATCCTGATCCTGCATGCGCTGAACAAGGATGCAGTCCTTCTGCTCCCGCAAAAAATACTCCACATACGAGTTCAAATCAAACGTAAACACATTATCGCCTGCGCACACGAGCAAATCCTCGTCGATGCCTTCGCTTTCGATCGCAAACCCGATATCGCCGATGGCTCCAAGCCGATTCTGTTCGGAAGTGGAGCCGTCATTGATGATTTTTACGGTTTTTTTGAAAGAACGGGATTCCATCCATTTCCCAAAAGCTGCATAAAATTTGGCGTTGGATACAATAATGATTTCTGTAATGGAAGCAACGTCCTCCATTTTGCGTATGATCAGGTCCAATACCGTTAGATCGCCTAAAGGGAGCAGGGATTTCGGCAAGTTGCGGGTCAGCGGATACAATCTTGTCGCATAACCCGCAGCCAGAATAAGAGCTTTCATAGTGCCTCCTGTACAATTTATTCTCCTACTCCCAGTATAACTTGAATTACAGCAGCAAGCTTCTTTTTCTGAAAAGAATCACGCCCGCGGCAAAACCGGCCAAACCGACGCCCAGCAAAATGGCAACCACCGGACCCCAGTGAACCGTGCCTTTGACGATCTCTGCGGTATTAAAGAGCGAAAACAGGGAAATATTTTTCATCCAAGCCAGCTGATCGCTGATCTTACCCAATAGATTCAGGCTGAAAAAACCGAATACGATCACGCCGGAGATTCCGAGCGCCCTTTTCTCATCATTCGAAACCGCCGAAATAAAAAAGCTGATGCCGCAAACCGCGAAAAAAAGCAAAAACGCGCCAATGTTCAGCTGTAAAAATGCTTTGGAATCAAAATCGGAGAGGTTCCCGATAAACCACGCGTACCCTCCGTAACCGGCAAGCGTCGTCACCGCCGTAATGACCAGCAAGCCTGTAAGGAGAACGACAGCTTGGGTCAAAGCCACTTTAACGCGCGTCGTTGGCGCGGACAGCAGATATGCCATGGAGCCTTGATCAACGAGCCGGGCCATCAATTGGGTGGAAGTCATGATGCTGAATATGGAAAGAATAAGCACAAACAGCAGTCCGTAATATTCTCCGGAAATAAAAGAATCAACGGTGCCGAAACCATTCTCCAGTCCAAACGCCCTGCCGATTCCTTCAGGCATGGATGCAATAAGCTCGTTCAAGCTTGCCGACTGTTCCATGATGCTTGGGTAGATTCCGAACATCAGCAAAATATAAAAAGCCGAACCAAAAGCATAACTCGTCATCGTACGCAGGTGATTTTTCAGCATTTGTCCATATAACGGCATATTCATATCAGACCTCTTCCTTCCCGGTCATAATAATCCATAAATATATCCTCTAAATTTTGGCTAAACACATCGATGCTGCGGATTTGGTATTTCGCTGTTTCCCTGACAAAATGGTTATAGTCGCCCTGCACCGACACGCGCACCTGATTGCCTTTATAGGAATCGACGTTCAGGCCGCTGGCAAGAAACGCATCCCGGTCCGCTTCATATTCGAAAGTAACTTCAAACAGCTTCCGCTGCACCGCCTGCAGTTCATGGATATTTTTGACGGCAATGATCCTTCCGTCTTTAATGATCGCCGCCCGGTCGCATGTGCGCTCGATTTCCGGAAAGCTGTGGGAAGACATCAGAAAGGTGGTGCCTTTCGCTTTTTCCTCAAGAACCAGTTCGATAAACACCTTCTGCATCAGCGGGTCCAAACCTGACGTCGGTTCATCCAAAATGATCACCTCAGGCTCATGCATAAAAGCGGCGACGATACCCACCTTCTGCTTCATGCCTTTGGACATTTTACGAATCGGGGTTCTGTCATCAAATTGCAATCTTTGGATCAATTCGGCCCTGCGCTGCGGGTTGACTCCGCCCCGTAAACCAGCTAAGAAGTCTAGAAAAGATTTGCCCGTCATCCCTTCCATAAATGCGATCTCTCCCGGCAAATACCCAACCAGCTTCTGAAATTTGCCTTGATCCTTCCAGGTATCCAAGCCATGGATTTGGACGTATCCTTTCTCCGGCTTCATAAAACCCATAATATGGCGGATCGTTGTTGACTTGCCCGCCCCGTTAGGGCCGAGAAATCCGAATACCTCCCCTTTGTGGACGGTAAAAGAGACGTCGTAAATCCCTTTACCGCCCGGAAATACTTTGGTTACATGTGACACCGTTAGCATAGCCAGCGCCTCCCGTTGTGGGAATGAATTTATGAAATATAACCAATCACATATTTCACAACCAGATCATACGCCGGAGAAATCACCGCGTCAATATAATTATGAAATATTTTTATGATATAATTTCATTATTAGACGGCGGCAGCCGGGGACGGAGTTGAAATGCAAATGAATGGTTTTGAGCGTAGAGCAAGGCAAATTAAGGGCAAAATTAAAGAAACCACTTTAAACATGTTATCCACGTCCAGCATGAAGGAAATCCGAATTGCGGATATCGCCAGGAAAGCCGGGGTTTCCCAGGTAACGATTTATAATTATTTCGGCAGCAAAGAAGCTTTGATCCGGGAAATCTTTCTGGAATTCATGGAATCGATTTTGGACGAATTCGAGGCGGTTGTAACTGGGGAAGCCGCATTAAAAGAAAAAATCGAATTCATCATTTTGCAAAAGAAAAAAAACTCCCATTCTTTTCATCCCTCCGTCATTGCGGAGCTGATGGAAAATGATTCTGAAGTCCGGGTTATGGTGCAAAAAAATTATGAAGAGCGCAGCTTGCCTTTAGTTGTCGAACTTCTAACCAAAAGCAAGGCAAACGGGGAGATTTCAAACGATATTTCCATCGATACGGTCATGCTCTATCTGAATATGCTTTATGAATCCTCGCATCGTATGCTGGAATCCATTCAGTACGAAGAAGATCAGGAAAAACTGATCGAAGAGATGGTCCAAGTATTTTTTTATGGTATTTGTGGACCGCAGACCCAAAAATGATTAACATTATGTTAAACCTATGTTAATTTAGTATTTTCATTATGTAAAAAAGCTAATATAGTATTGATTAGTATGTGGAGAGGGAAAAATTTACATACTCACGAAAGGAGTCAGAATGCTCGACTTTACCATACGTTCAAAACCTAAGACACCAGTCATCGCAGTATTTGTTTTGCTGATGCTGAAACTTTTGCTTCTACGCTATTTTTTCTTCCACGGGATCATGTGGAGCCGCATCGCAGTGGATGCTGCGTCGCTTGTCGTGCTCCTTTCCCTAATCGAGCTCATCACACCTTCCAAAGCGAAAGGAATCGTGTATTGGATATTCAATTTGCTGTGCTCGTTTATCTTTTTTGCATCGGCACTGTACTTCCAGCACTTCAATACCGTGCCGACCTACACCGCCCTGTTCGAGTTAAAGCAGGTGGGACAGATCAAAAGCAGCGTGCAATCCACGATTGAACCGGCAAACTATCTCTTTTTTGTCGACGTCGTTGTGATTGCTCTGGCGTGGGCGATCAGTAAACTGATAAAACGCAAATTCAGCATGTCCACGCCGCTGCGCAAAAGATGGCCGGCTGTACTTGGCGTCATCGCTCTGGCGGTATCCATCTTTTTCATCCGTCAGGACCGCATGATCACCAATGAAGTGCTTCAGGCGGAGCATCTTGGTTTCTTTAATTACCAGGTCGCTGCCGGGCTCAGAGCCAAAGAGGAAGCGGCAGTCGTCGCATTTGGCAATATCGAAGAAACCGTGGACAAAATCAATACCCAGGAAAAAAACTTTAATTACCAGGATCAACTGCAGAAGAAACCGAAGTTTTTCGGAGCGGCCAAAGGCAAAAATGTAATCGTGATCCAGATGGAGGCTTTTCAGAATTTTCCGATCCATCTGTCCGTCGACAATCAGGAACTGACCCCTGTGCTGAATGGTCTGGCCAAGGATAGCTTTTATTTCCCGCGGGTATTCCAGCAGATTGGACAAGGCAACACCTCCGATGCCGAGTTTATGAGCAACACGTCGATCTATCCGACGGCAACGGTCGCCATGTCTACCGGTTACGGTGATCGCGAGCTGCCAAGCATGCCGCGCCTGCTTGAGAAACGAAATTACGAAGCGGATACGTTCCATGTGAACGACGTCAAGTTTTGGGATCGGAACAAGCTGTATCCCGCTTTGAATTTCACCAATTACTACGATAAACCTTATTATAAAAACGATCATTTTAATGAATTTGGAGCTTCCGATGAGGAGTTATACAAATTCGGCATTGAAACTTTGTCCAAGCTGCATCAGGAACATAAACCGTTTTATGCGCAGTTTATTACCGTATCAAGCCATTTCCCGTTCAATGTGCCGGAAGACCGGATGAAAATAACGATTCCGGATTCCCTAAAAGACACGCAGCTCGGCAATTATCTGGCGGCTGTCAATTATACGGATTATGCGATCGGAACTTTGATTGACCAGCTGAAGCAAAACGGAATGTGGGACGATACCGTGCTCGTCATTTATGGCGACCATTTCGGCCTGCAGCCGCAGGACAACGATCCGGAAATGGTCAGTCAGGCGCTCGGCATCAAATATGATCCGCGGGTCACACGTTTTAATATTCCGCTCATTATCCATGTGCCCGGTGTGCAAGGCCAGGAAGTGAAGCGGGTCGGCGGACAGGTAGACATTATGCCGACGCTTGCCAACCTGCTTGGAATCTCGCTGAAAGACGAGAATTTCACCGCTTTCGGCCATGACCTGCTTAACATCGATCACAACATCATAGGCAGCCGTTATTATTTGCCGAGCGGTTCCTTCTTTAATGATGAAATCATGTACGTCCCGGGCAAAACGTTTGAGGAAGGCGACGCGGTCAATCTGGACACGCTGGATCCTGTCGAAGACTTCTCCAAATACCGTAAAGATTATGATTACAACTTGGCGCAGATGAAACTTTCGGACGAATACGTCAAGCTTCTGCCTAAACGATAATGAGTATGGCAAAATAACCCCGCAAAGAGTATTGGAAAGAAGTCCGGGCGCCTCTCACAGAGGGATGCGAAGCAAAAGTACGGAGTGACGTATAGCCTTCGAAGATTATTCCGATTACTTTTCGGGGCCCCCGGATATTACAAAAAGCCTCAAGCTCCCTTGCGGGATGCCTGAGGCTTTTTTGATCCAATACCTGCCGCAGTATGCTGTTTTCGAAGCATGTACCCCGCACCTTGCTCTTTTCCCGCGAATGGCGAACTGCCGCTGAATATCTTTAGGTTCAAGCCTCCGCCGCCACGATCAGCGCGATTCCTTTGTCCTTTAGCAGCCTGGCGTCCTCGGCATCGATGTGGCCGTCAGTGATAACGGTGCCGATCTCTTCCCATCCGGCCACATGCGTAAAAGCTTGCGTTCCGATCTTGCTGGCATCGGCCAAAAGATACACGGCAGCCGCCTGCTTGATCAATTTATGCTTCACCATGGCCTGCAATTCATTCGACTCGCTGATGCCCCGCTCGGGATGCACTCCTTTGCAGGAAACAAAAGCCTTGTCGACATAATACGCTTCCAGACTGCGTTCGGCCATCGGTCCGACATAAGAAAGGGATCTGGGCGCCAAAATGCCTCCAGTCGATATCACTTCGATTTTTTCCTTGGCGGACAGCTCAAGCGCGACCTTGATGGAGTTCGTCAGCACCGTAAGCGGTATATCCGGCAAAATGGAGGCCATGTACCAGGCCGTCGAGCTGGCGTCCAGCGCGATCCGGTCGTACGGCTCAATCAAAGCGACCGCTGCTTTTGCGATCCGCATCTTCTCATCGCGATGTATCACTTCCCGCTCGAAATACGGAATTTCGGCCTGCGTCTCCTTGACGCTGACAGCCCCGCCGTGGCTGCGCCGCAGCTTGCCCTGCTGCTCCAACCGGTCCAGATCGCGGCGGATCGTCTCTTCGGTCACTCCGCACAGCTCGCTCAATTCGGATACCCGGATGCTTCCTCTCTCGTTGACGAGATCCACGATTTTATCGTATCTTTCCGCAACTAACATAGCTACCCTCTTTCATCGCCGGCCGTTTATGCGCCGGTATAAGAACATTATATGAAAAACACGGATCGACGTAAATTCTTGGGAGACAGACCGCTTTCAGTTGATATTTTTCATGCGATAACAGGAAGTATCGTACCCTGCTGATTGATCATTCTGTTATCTAATGAAAAACACGGATCGACGTAAATTCTCACTCATCCCACGATCAAAGCGTAAGCGACGCCGGGTCCGTGTACGCCGATTGTCAGGTCGTTTTCGATATCCGATGACCGGCTTGGGCCTGATATGAAGTGCACGCCGGCCGGGAACCGTTCTGCGCGGACTGTGGCGATGCGGCTCATGGCCTCTCCGAGACGGGTGTACATGCGGTCCGCCGGAACAATGGCCAGCAAAATGTTAGGCAGCAGCGTGACCGAACGTCCTTTTTGCGCCGAAGAAGCGGCGACGATCGTGCCGGTGTAAGCCACCGCATAGTCGGCAAGCGCAATCCCGGCTGATGCTCTCTCACAAATCCGCAAGGAACCTTCCGGATCGCTCCCTTCCCAGACATGATGCTTCATCTCCGGCAAGCAGCCGTCCAGTTTCAGCTGCTCAAGCTCCGGCAGGTTTTGCCGGATGGTGGACTCAGCATTTTGCGCTTTGAGAATCGATGCGATCACCTCCGGAAGCTCGGAGAACGAGGACACCCTCTCCGCGAATCCGCCAACGGCCTGCCAGGCATCTGAGAAACGGGCGATGCGCTCCTCCCGGCCCAGTTCATAAGAAGTCCAGAAATCAGGCGCTCCCCGAAACGGATGCACCGGAGCAGGGCTGACGGCGGAACGCCCCAACCTGCCTGCGATATTTCCGATAAAGGCCTTCTCAGCTTCCAGCGACTCCCGATTCAACCTCGCCAGAAACGCGGGATCGGATTTGCTCATGTTCGATGCCCTCCTTGCGCCCGTCCCCGGACAATCTCTTCCATCCGCGACTTGATTTCTTCATCCATAGGTTTAAACGACTTCTCGGCTGCGGCGGATACCTCTGTCCACTGCTCCCTGAACGAACGCGCGGGCAACGCCGGCAGATGGCGGTATGCGGTCCATCCCCCCAGCGGGCCGATGCGTGATTTGATATAACCATCGCGCACCAGCAGCTTTTGCCCGATTCGCCCTGCCTTGACCGCCCGCTTAAGCCGTGTATGGCTTCCCATCAGCAGCTTGAAGCCCTTCATGGCCATTTTCTCTCCGGACGCGGCGGCGCCCCGCTCCACCTTGCGGTTTCGCAGGTAAACAAGCATATCGTGAAGAGGAATTTTGACCGGGCAGGCTTCATAACAGGCGCCGCAAAGGCTTGATGCGTTGGCGATGTCATGCCATTGCTGTACGTTGCTGTTCAGCGCAGGTGTAAGCACGGCGCCAATCGGACCGCTGTACGTTCCGGGGTAGGAGTGCCCGCCGATATGCCGGTATACCGGACAAGCATTCAGGCAAGCGCCGCACCGGATGCAGTTCAGCAGCTCTTGAAATTCCGGGTCTCCAAGCTGCAGCGAACGCCCGTTATCCACGATGATGAGATGCATTTCCTCCGGACCGTCCCCGTCCTCCATGCGTCTCGGTCCCGTGATGCCGGACATGTAAACCGTTAGCCGCTGGCCCGTTGCCGATCGCGGCAAGAGCGTAGCCATCACCTCCAGATCATCCCAGCTCGGGATAATCCGCTCCATGCCCATAAGCGTGATCTGGGTTTTCGGAACCGTGCTGACCATGCGGGCATTGCCTTCATTTTCAAAAATAACGATGCTGCCTGTTTCGGCAATTCCGAAATTGCATCCGGTCAGGCCGATATCCGCTTCCAGAAACCGGTCCCGCAGCTTGCGCCTTGCAAAACCGGCCAACACCTTCGTCTCCGGCGCCAGCGTTTCCCCCGCCTCCTTGGACAGCAGGTCCGCGATTTGCTGCCGGTTTTTGTGAATGGCCGGAATGATGATATGGGATGGCGGTTCATCTGCCAACTGGATGATGTATTCGCCAAGATCGCTTTCGATCGACTCGATTCCGATCTTTTGAAAGGCTTCATTGATATGAACCTCTTCCGACACCATCGATTTGGATTTCACCACTGTTTTCGCGCCCTTGTGCTTGGCGATTTCGATCGCGATCCGGGCGGCGTCTTTCGCCTGCGGAGCAAAATGCACATGTACGCCCTGCGCGCGGGCGTTCGCAATAAACCGGCTCAAATAATAATCCAGATGCGCCACTGTATGGGCCCGGATCTGCCGCCCCCGTTCCCGCCATTCCTCCCAGTTGCCATGTTCTGCCGCCGCCGCTAGTTTGCTGTTTTTCAGCCTTTCCGTCGTAAATTTGACCGCACCGGTCAAAAATTCATCCTTAAGGGCCGACTTTGCTCGTTCCTTGACGTTAGACCCCTGCGGTTTGCTCACGGTTTCTCACTCCCTCGTACAGCAATTCGGCCAAATGCATCACCCGGACCGGCTTGCCCCGGAATTTCAGGTTGCCGCCAATGTTGAGCAAACAGCCCATATCCAGCCCAACGAGTACTTCGGCTTCCGTTTCGAGTACATGCGTGCTTTTTTCTTCCACCATCGCTCCGGAAATCTCGCTCATCTTGATGGCGAACGTCCCGCCAAAACCGCAGCAGTCCTCAGCATACGGCAGCGGCACATATTCCATCCCTTCGATACGGCTCATCAGCTGCATCGGCTCTTCCTCAATCCCCAAAAGCCGCGTACCGTGGCAGGATGGATGATATGTCACCTTATGCGGGAAATACGCCCCGACATCCGTCACGCCAAGCACCTGAACAAGGAATTGGGTGAATTCATAGGTTTTCTCTTTTAAGCGGTTGCTTTGTTCAAGCAGCTTGGCGTCGTGTTCAAACAATCTCGGATAATAATGATGAATCATGCCGGCACAGGATCCCGAAGGCACAATGACAAAATCGCTGTCGGCAAACGCTTCCAATATAGTTTTGGCCGCCGCCCGCGCTTCATCCCAATAGCCGCTGTTAAACGCAGGCTGCCCGCAGCAGGTCTGCACTTCCGGGAAATGCAGGCGGACGCCGCAGCGTGCCAGCAATTGCGTCATGGCTTCCCCGATTGGCGGAAACATCGCATCGCTGATGCAGGTAATAAAAAGCGACACTTTCATGCCGAGACTCTCCTCCTTTGCCTACAAACGAATAAAGCGGTAGGAACAACCAATCCCCGTAAGCCTGAACGCGGCTCCTCCCGCATTAGCATAACGGGGAATCGGTTCCCTTCCCGACCACACGCATGTAATCTTCCCATAACGCAATCCATCGCATGTGATAAATTGATGATTACAAGCTTTTGAACCCCTGAATCAACGCGTAAAAGCTGCCGGTACGCCGCCGTCGATCGTCAGCATGCAGCCGGTCGTCTTTTCGGCTTTCGACGAAGCGAAAAAGGCGATGCCTTCAGCCACGTCCTTCGGATAAATGTTGACCAGAAGCGTCGTTCTTTTGCGGTAATGCTCCTCCAACTGATCCGGTTCAATGCCGTATGCAGCAGCACGTTCATTACGCCAACCGGAATTCCAAATCGCCGAACCCTGCAAAATGGCATCTGGCAAAATCGTGTTGACGCGGATGCCATGCTCTCCGCCCTCGGCGGCGATGCAGCGGGCCAGATGAGCTTCGAGTGCTTTAACCGAGCTGTAAGCCGCCGCGTTTTTGCCAGCGTATACGGAATTTTTCGAAGCGACAAAAATCATGCTGCCCCCAAGTTCCTGCTCCTTCATCAGCTTGAATGCTTCCCGCGCCACGAGGAAATAACCTGTGCCCAGCACGTTCATGTTCAGGTTCCATTCCTTCAGCGAGGTCTCTTCAAACGGACTGGATGTCGCCAGGCCCGCATTGTTAACGATGATGTCCACCCCGCCATAAGTCAAAGCGGTTTCGGCCAACGCCGCAGCCACCATTTCTTCGCTGGTCACATCCATTTTCACGGCCTTGGCCCGGCCTTCGCCGTATTTAGCGTTGATGTCGGAAGCGACTTTCTCGGCTCCTTCTAAGTTCAGATCAGCCAGAACCACATGAGCCCCTTCGGATACGAGGCGGCGCGCCGTTTCGCTTCCTATGCCGCCTGCGCCGCCGGTAATAAAGGCAATCTTGCGGGAAAATTCCGCTTCGGCAGGTGCGAGCGTCAGCTTGTAAAGCTCCAGCGGCCAATATTCCACATTGTAGGATTCATTTTCGTTCAGCGATACAAATTCGCCAAGGGCCGTGGAGCCCTTCATAACGGCGATAGCACGGTGGTATAACGCGCCGCTGACGCCAGCCATCGCCAGGCTTTTTCCCGTGTTGACCATGCCGATGCCCGGAATGAGGATGACGCGCGGCGCCGCCTCGAACATCACGTCCCCGTCTTGTTTATTACGCTCGAAATATGCTTGATATTCAGCTTTATATGCCGCGATACCTGTACGTACAGCTTCTTTGAGCGCAGCCGTCCCTGCGGACGGAGTCCAATCCACGAATAGCGGAACGCGCTTCGTATGTACCAGATGGTCCGGACAAGCTGCGCCGACTTGGGAAAGCTCCTTTGCATTTTTGCTGTTCACGAACTCAAGCACATCATCCCCGTCGTCATACATGCAGATCATTTTCTTGGCATCGCTGACAGCGCCCCGGATCATGGGCATCACTTCAGCGAGGATGGATTTACGCTGCTCCTCTGCAAGCGTTTCCGTTTGACTGCCGCCGAAAACCTGGCCCTCTTGAATCCGGCTGTTGATATACTGTTCCGCTTTCTGAATCATGGCAATTGTCTGGTTATAGCAAGCCTCCGAAGTTTCTCCCCATGTGACCAAACCATGCTTTTCCATCAGCACCAGCTGGGCATTCGGATTGCTGCGGACCCCTTCGGCGATCATTTTGGACAATGTGAAGCCTGGACGGATATAAGGAACCCACACGAAGGCGTCGCCGTAGATTTCTTTGGCGATTTCCCGGCCGTTATCCGCGCAGCAAAGGCTGATAATCGCGTCCGGATGGGTATGATCCACATGCGGAAACGGCAGGAAAGCATGCAGCAGCGTTTCAATCGAAGCTCTCGGATGTTTGCTGTCGATCATGCAGTGGGACAGATAAGCGACCATTTCCTCGTCCGGCATTTCGTCCCGCCCGATAAGCGGCTTGATATCCTCCAATCGGAGTCCTGTAAAATGCTGCGCCTTCATCGTGGCCAAATCCGAACCGCTGCCTTTGACCCACATCACTTCCACGTCACGGCCGCGGAAATCTTTTTCTACGGTTTTCAGCGATGTATTGCCCCCGCCCCAATTGCATACGCTTCGGTCGCTGCCGATCAGATTGGAGCGGTACACTAGTTCTTCCACTCCGGCTTTCTGCTTCGATGCTTCTTCGTTATTCCAAAGATTTTGAACCATGATGACGCCTCCCGAATAATTTTGTTTTTGTTTGTTTATATTTGAATTTCTTAAATTATATCAGATTGTTTTTTGTTTTTGCACTATTATTTTTGTTTATGACTGAAAAAATGAAGTGAAACTGTCTATCGGCACACTCACAGAGACAGACCACGCTTAGCAGCACTTTTTCTTGCGATATAAGGGCGCAGGAACCCCCGAAGTTTCCTTATATCTAAAATAGCGAAACCGGCAGTAATGCCGGCTTCGCTCTATGCAAACGATATTTTTCAATCTCCTTGTCATGCTTGTGTATCTATATATTATTTTACAGTGTACCGCTCTTCGATTTTAAAATATTTCCATATCAAAACGGCCAGACCCCAAATGAGCAGAAAACTGGCGACTAGGAAATAACCCAAATTATCGAAGTCGATGGAAGCGATCACATTCCATATGCCCCCGGATAAATGAAGCTTGTCCGTCGTGATTTGCGCCAATTCGATCATCCCGACCGCCAACGCAGCAACGACGGAAAGCGCGGTGACTACCAGATTGTAATAGACTTTCCGCACCGGTCTGTCATTTGCCCAAGCATAACTTTTGGTCATCATGATGCCATCCAGCGTATCGAATAAACTCATGCCTGCGGCGAACAAAATAGGCAAAGAAATGATTCCAAGCACGGGAAGATTATGATTCGCCGCACCTGCCGACATGGTCAGAAGAGAAATTTCCGTCGCCGTGTCGAAACCTAAACCGAACAGAAATCCAATCGGATAGATATGCCAGCTTCGGGTAACCACCTTAAAAAGCGACCCCAAGTAACGGGTGAAAAATCCCTTTGCCTCGAACATTTTTTCGAGTTCCGATTCGTTTATTTTTTCTACTTTCATTTTCCGGAACATATTCCAAAGCTGAATAAACAGCATTAAATTGATAATCGCCAAAAATACCAGGAAAACGCCCGATACTGCAGCTCCGATGATACCGCCGATATCCTGCATGCTGGACATGTATTTGGCGACGAACTTTACCGATACCGCAGTTAATACAGCCAGTAAAAAAACGACTGTGGAGTGTCCGAGCGAAAAATAAAAACCGACGCCCCTGGGATCCTTCTTTTGCGCAACCAGCTTGCGGACCGTATTGTCGATCGCGGCAATATGATCAATATCGAATGCATGGCGAAGTCCAAATACGTAAGCCGCGATCCCCATTCCAATAAAGGTTGGATGAGTCGGCACGACAGTGGACAATGCCGCGATGCCGATGATATGAATGATCACAACGGCCAGCATATAGCGATTCCAAATAAAGCCCATTTTCTCTCCCCCATCCGTCCAAAGCATTGAATCGATTTTAATATAAAAAATGACTCTAAACTGAAATTAGCTCTTGATATTATGCCGAGTTGACCGCTGCGGCTCCGGATCCTAAAGATTTTAGTATTTTCTAAGAAAACTTGGGGTAGTGTTAAAAAACGACTGATTGATCAGTCTATGACACTGCGCATAAATTCTCTCAATGGTTTGAGTCGAGTTTGCCAGTACGCGCACAATCAGCCCGGATACAGGCAGCAAGGATAGGCCGATCCGGTATTCCTGGGTATCCTCATATATCTCATGGTACAGCCGATCCAGAAAATCCTGATTCACCTGTTCCGAAATCACGATCATAGATCCGAGATGCGAATAACCTTCCATAATGCCGAGAGAGGACATATGCTGCGCAGCAGGATTCAATTTAATATGATCATAAACCGCCAATTCGCCATCCACATAAATCTCATTGGTTAACTGAAGCAGATCATAGCTAAATTGAACTCCGTCGGGAGACCACCCCGAAGTAATGATTTCTGAATAAAGAAGATTGGCCCCCTTATCCATTCGAATCACCGTTTTTTGTTTATACCGCGCGTCTTTATATCCAATGATCGGATCCGTTATATATTCGAGATAGCTGCCGTTCTTCAGCCAAATTTCAATTTCTTGGTAGGCGGGTTTCTTCGGCGTCTTGTATATTTTGGTTGCCGATTGCGTCGTTAATGTCATCCGCGCCCCTTCCTCCAATGAAACCTGCATCTGATAGCGGTCTCCGTCCAAATAACCTCCGCCGGGATTCAGAATATAGTAACACGCCTGCCCCGAATCATCGTGATAGACCGGCCGCATCACTTTAAACGCGCCTTGGAAATACACGTTTCTCGCGACGGTTTTCCCGCTTCTCTCCTCGGCATTCAGCCGCAGAATCCCAGTCCAGTCTTCCATCTATTCCAGATCCTTTAAGAACGCATTCTTTTTGACCCAGTCGATGACTTGGTCCAAACCTTTGTTATCCTTCAAATTGGTGAACACAAACGGTTTATTCCCGCGGAAAACCTTCGTATCCGATTCCATGACTTCCAGGCTTGCTCCGACGTAAGGCGCCAGATCGGTTTTGTTGATAATGAACAGGTCCGATTTAATCATGCCTTGTCCGCCTTTGCGCGGGATTTTTTCCCCTTGCGCCACATCGATAATATAGATCGAGAAATCAACCAGTTCGGGACTGAAAGTGGCTGCAAGATTGTCTCCGCCGCTTTCCACGAAAATGAGCTGAACATCCGGATGCCGCCCGATCAGCTCGTCGATTGCGGCAAAATTCATCGAAGCATCTTCGCGGATGGCCGTATGCGGGCATCCGCCGGTTTCAACGCCGATAATCCGGTCTACGGGCAGAACTCCGTTCTCCATCAGAAATTTGGCGTCTTCTTTGGTATAAATGTCATTCGTGACGACGGCCATGCTGATTTCCCCCTCCATATGACGGGTTAATTTCTCGACAAGCATCGTTTTTCCGGCTCCGACCGGTCCGCCGATTCCGATTTTAATGGGTCCCATAATTCACACGCTTCTTTCTGTATGATAGTTAATTAAGGCTCAATATAGAAATCGGTTCTTGATATTATGCGAGGTAAGCGCTACGGTTACGGATCGTTCTTCCGATCGCTGTTGCTCGCAGATTTCTTTGATTTTATTCTATAGTAGAAATCTGCTCACAAAGGCGACCGCTATCGCTTCTTCAGATCGATTCCGTCCCCTCCGCCACTTTCGCTCTTTTTCAAGCACTAATTATGAGGTTGAGCCTCATTAAGACATGAAAATCCGAATATTGACGTGTTCATGTTTCATTTGCGATAATTCCAGACCTGGCGATACGATCCCGAAGTCGTTCTCATCCAATTGGCCGATTAGTTCCGCGGCGCTTACCAATACATTCTGAAATTGTTGAAGCACCTTCTGCCCGGCCGTTTGGCCTAGCGGAATTGCGCGCACCGCATTTTGAACCAGGCTGGTGACGACCGAATACAAATAATATAAAAGGGTAGTCCTCTCGGAAACGCCGAGATGATACCCGGCCATTGTGAACACAATGGCCGGATGCCCAAAACTCAGCTTTGCTTTGATCCGCTTTTTGTACATGGAGAAAACAGGAGCCTCGTACAAGGATTGCACGAGATTCAACATCCGTTCTCCCATCTTTTGCGTGCCTTCCCTCGTTTCGCGGGGCAAGTTTTGAACAAACAGCATCCGGTCCAGCTTCCATACGGTGTCCATATCCCCATCCCGCAGTGCATGAAATGCAAGGCGGGACGCAAGCCCGTCCGAATAGACAAGCTGTTCATGGATATAAGTGTCAAGCCATTCGGCAAATGTAGCCTGATCCCTTACCAGATCTTCCTGAATATAAGTTTCCAGCCCGTAAGAATGGCTGAAAGCCCCGGTGGGAAAGTTGGAATCGCATAGCTGGAATAAGGCTAGAACCTGTTTATCCATGGCTGTGGCCGATATGGCGGAATGCCTGCTTCACTTTCCGCTCCTCCCTTGCATGAGGAATATGTAGCTGCACCAACAGTTCCTCAACAAGATAATCGTATTGAACGAGCATTTCGTCTCTTTCAAATTGGGCGGGCAGATGCCGGTTGCCTAATTGATGCGCGATGTTGCCCATTTCCTGCAGGCTGCGCGGACGGATCACGAGTAAATCGTCAGAGTGAACATCCACGATGATCATGTTTTTGTCATCCATGTACAACACGTCGCCTGCTACGAGATCGCGCTGCTGCTTCAAACGGATGCCGATTTCATTGCCATGGTCTGTCGTCACCCGTTGGATCCGTTTTACGAGATCGGCGCTTTCCAGGTATACTTTTTCGATATGGCGCTTTCCGATCTCTTCCCTGTCCAAATGTTCGATATTTGCAATAATCTCCTCGATAATCATCGGCTTCACCTCAAAATAAGAAATAGCGCTGCCCCATCGGCACTTTGCTCACAGGCTCGCAGGTCATTAATTCCCCGTTGACCCGGACCTCGTACGTTTGCGGATCAACGGTGATCTCAGGCGTTTCAAAATTAAGCTTCATATCTTTTTTCGTTAATGTCCGAATGCCGCGCACAGGCAAAATGATTTTTTCCAAGCCCAGCTGCTCGTGAACTTTATTGTCATAAGCGGATTGCGAAATAAAAGTGATGGAGCTTTGGGAAAGTGCTTTCCCGTATTGCCCGTACATCGGACGGTAAATGACCGGCTGCGGCGTCGGAATGGATGCGTTCGCATCCCCCATCAAGCTTTGGGCGACCATCCCGTTTTTGATAATCATTTCAGGTTTCACCCCGAAAAATGCAGGTGACCAAATGACCAGGTCGGCGATTTTTCCGACTTCAACGGAACCGACATATTCGGAAATTCCATGAGTAATGGCTGGATTGATCGTATATTTGGCCACGTAACGTTTGGCACGGTTATTATCGGAGAGCTCGCTGTCGCCTGAAAGCGTTCCCCGCTGCTTTTTCATCTTGTCGGCCGTCTGCCATGTGCGCAAAATGACTTCGCCGATGCGGCCCATCGCCTGCGCGTCCGAGCTGACCATGCTGAATACGCCCATATCTTGGAGAATGTCTTCGGCGGCTATCGTTTCGCGCCGGATACGGGAATCCGCAAAAGCAAGATCCTCGGGTATGGATGGATTCAAGTGGTGGCATACCATCAGCATATCCAAATGTTCATCGATCGTATTGATCGTGTACGGCAGCGTCGGATTGGTAGACGACGGCAGAACATTCATATAGCTGGCCGATTTGATCAGGTCGGGAGCATGTCCTCCCCCAGCTCCTTCCGTATGGTACATGTGGATTACCCGGCCTTTGATCGCAGCCATGGTGTTCTCCATAAAGCCGCCTTCATTTAGCGTATCGGCATGAACCGCTACTTGCACATCATACTTGTCGGCCACGCTTAGAGCGTGATCAAGCGCCGACGCGGTTGCTCCCCAGTCTTCATGGACCTTCAGTCCGATCGCTCCGGCCCGCACCTGCTCGGCAAGCGGTTCTTCGGCTGCAGCTTGTCCTTTTCCGGTGAATCCGACATTAATCGGCATCCCTTCCGCTGCCTGCAGCATGCGATGAATATTCCATTCTCCCGGAGTTACCGTTGTCGCTTTCGAACCCGCGGCAGGGCCTGTCCCTCCGCCGATCAGAGTCGTCAGGCCCGAAGAAAGCGCCGTCTCGATCTGTCCGGGGTTGATAAAATGGACATGCGTATCGATGCCGCCAGCGGTGACAATCATGCCTTCCCCTGCGATAATTTCCGTTGCAGCGCCGATGATGATGTCCACATGATCCATTACCAAAGGATTCCCCGCTTTGCCGATCCCCGCGATTTTCCCGTCCCGGATTCCAATATCCGCTTTGTAAATGCCTGTATAATCCAAAATAACCGCATTGGTAATCACAACATCCGGAATGCCGTCTCCGCGGGTTACAAGCGGATGCTGGCCCATGCCGTCGCGGATCACTTTTCCTCCGCCAAAAACGACCTCATCGCCATATGAAGTAAAGTCCTTTTCAATCCGGATGATGATATCCGTATCCGCCAAACGGATCGAATCTCCGGTCGTCGGCCCATACATTTGCGAATATTGACTTCTGGACATTTTAAAGCTCATGATTGACACCCGCCTTCCACAGATCCATCCGTTTTGTTGTTAAATCCATAAACCCGACGTTCACCCGCAAAATCAACCAGTTCCACTTCTTTTTCATCACCAGGTTCAAAACGGACCGCGGCGCCCGCAGGGACATTCAAATGTTTTCCAAATCCGCCCTGCCGGTCGAAAATAAGGGCTTCATTGACTTCATAAAAGTGAAAATGCGATCCGACTTGCACAGGACGGTCACCGGTATTTTTAACGGTTAATTTCGACACGGTTTTGCCGGCGTTGCAAATAATATCTTCCTTCTGCAAAAAGATTTGCCCAGGTATCATTAAACTCCCTCCCATCGGTTCAGATTTATCGTATCGGATGATGTACCGTCACCAGTTTCGTGCCGTCCGGAAAGGTGGCTTCAACCTGGATATCGTGTATCATCTCGGGAACGCCTTCCATAACGTCATCGCGTGACAAAATGGCAGCGCCGTATTCCATTAATTCCGCAACCGTCTTACCGTCCCGGGCTCCTTCGAGTACTTCATAGGTTATAAGTGCAACGGCTTCGGGATGGTTCAACTGAAGTCCCCTTTCCTTTCTGCGCTTGGCGAGATCTGCAGCAACAACGATGAGAAGTTTATCTATCTCACGGGGTAGCAATTGCATGAAATTAGCCTCCTTTGGTTTTACGAAACCTGTTCTGCACTGAAGAGAATGAATCGAATCGCTTGGTATGCACCCTCTTTCTGATTTTGATATGTTTCGATTCTCAGCAAAATAATGTCAGAAATAAAAGGCGTAAAATCAGTGTTTTCGGCTACAAGTTCTGTTGTGCTCTAGTAATTGACGATTGATCCTCTCTGAAGCTAATATATCATGTATATACATATGTAACAACTTATATAAGTAATCTATGACATATATATTCTATTTATATATATGAAGATTGGCGAATCTTTCGCCTACCATTCCACAAGCGGAGAAAAGGAGGTTTATTAGGTTTATTCCTGATCGTATCTTACTTCACAGAAAGAAGGGCTTATTGATGAAACAAGGCAACCCGCAACAACAGCATGAAAACATGTTTTTTTCTTTGGTCACTGCTGCTCTCAAAGGAATCTCCCAAGTCATTTTGATTGAAAATGCCATCAGCGGGCTCCTGATTCTAATTGCACTTCTGATATCATCCATTCCGGTGGGGATCATCGCATTTCTGTCAGCATTGATTGCCGTATGTATGGGCCGCTTTGGCGGAGCTGACAAAACGCTCGTCAACCAAGGATTGCTTGCCTACAATTCGGTATTAACCGGCATTGTGCTGGCCTTGAATTTTACAGGGGGACAGCGCTGGGTCATCGCTCTGGCCGGAGCTGCGATCACGACGCTGCTAACCGCAGCCATGATGCATTGGATGCGAAACTCCGGCACGCCGATTTTCACATTTCCGTTCATTATCGTTAGCTGGTTTCTTTTGCTCGCTTCTTACCGTCTGGGAACATTCCAGCTCCATCCCGGACTTGTTCCGCAAGATCTTTCCCAATGGAGGCTGCATCAGGGAGGAACCGTCGATTGGATCAACGGACTGGTCGATGGAGTTGGACAGGTCTTTTTACAGGACAGCATGTGGTCCGGAATTTTGATTCTTGCCGGAGTGTTCTGGGCGAGCCGCAAACTGGGTTTTTATGCCATCATTGGTTCTGCCGCGGCTTGGCTCGCCGCTTACGGTTTGGGGGGAGAAACAGCTCTGCTGAATGCGGGTCTTTACGAATATAACGCCGTATTGACCATCCTCGCTGTAGGTGCGATTTTTGATGCCAAAAGCCGATGGGCACCCGTGTCAGGTCTCGTCGCTGCCATTGTTTCCGTACCGATGACCGCTAGCTTTGACTCCTGGCTGCTGCCCTATGGGCTGCCGGCGCTAACCATGCCCTTTGTTGTATGCTCATGGGTGTTTATTGCCGCCAGAAAGGTTATCCCCAAGCTCTAATGAGGCTGCCTTAAAGCGGTATGTAAAAATGCCAAAAGCCCCGAAAAATCGGGGCTTCATGCATATACTCAAAGATTGTTTAGGCGGGAACCGCGCGCTGCGGCCCCCTTTGCCTACGCTAAGTAGAACACCTGCTCTAAGTCTTTTGCAACGGGACTATTGTCCGGGTTCGATTTCATAATGGGTGCCATATAAGCCCACCATTTTTTGCAAATGTCCGTTTCTGCGATTTTATCGTAAGCGGCTTTGTTTTCAACTTCTAAATAAGCAAATAGCGTATCGGTTTCACGATCCAGGAAAATCGAATAATTGGAAGCGCCGTGTTCCTTCAAAGCTTCCTCCATTTCAGGCCAAAGCTCATCATGGCGTTTTTGATATTCAGCCTGTTTACCCGGATATAAATACATCACGGATGCGATTCTTTCCATCATTATGCCTCCTAATGGATTTCAATGAGGTTTGCCACTTGCGAAGCCTACTATCTTTTTAGCAATACGTTTTTTTCATATGATTTGACCTCTTTGAACCAGTCAAACCCAACGGGCACGCTGTTGATTTCACAGAAATAATTCCAAACATCACTGTAAGGGAAATCTTTCAGCTCTTCGGTAATGACCATTCGCGAAGTAAAGTCGTTTTCCAGTTCCAATTTCTTAAGTTCCGCAGTAGGTTCCAAGAAAGCTTTAAGAAAAGCTTTTTGTGTGTTGCGCGTGCCAACCACCCATGCCGCCACGCGGTTGATCGTTGCATCAAAGAAGTCAAGCCCGATATGGGTATGCGGGAGAAGATCATTACGGACCAGTTCGCGCCCGATTTCTACCAGTTCATCATCCATCAACACAACATGGTCGCTATCCCAGCGAACCGGCCGGCTTACATGCAGCATCATGCCTTTGCCAAACAACGCCAGCGAAGACAGTTTGCCCGATATCATTTCCGTCGGATGGAAGTGTCCGGCATCAAGGCAAATTAATTTGCCCCGCGTAATGCCGTAACCCATGTAAAATTCATGCGATCCGACCGTATACGCTTCGGCGCCCAAACCGAAAAGCTTGCTTTCGACGGCTTCCCGCGTATATTTTTCATCCAATTTCTCCGCAAAAATTTCGTCCAAAGCTTCCATCAAGCGTTTGCGCGGCGTGAAACGGTCGATCGGGTTATCTTTCATGCCATCGGGAACCCAGAAGTTATTAATGCTTGTTTGGCCGAGCTCCCTCCCGAAATATTCCGCGATTTTGCGGGTGCGTTTGCCGTGTTCTACCCAGAAATCACGGACTTCTTTGTCGGGAGAAGCCAGGGTGTAATTATCTTTAAACATGGGGTGAGAAAAGAAAGTGGGGTTAAAATCAAGTCCCAGCCCTTGTTCCCTGGCCCATTCAACCCATGGAGCAAAATGTTTGGGTTCAATTTCATTTAAATCGACTTTTTCATCCGTATCGACGTAAATCGCATGCAAGTTCAATTTATGTTTGCCAGGGATTAAGGAAAAGGCTTTTTCAAGATCGGCGCGCAGTTCTTTGGGCGTACGCGCCGCACCTGGATAATTGCCTGTAGCCATAATGCCGCCGGTCAATTCACCGTCAGGGTTCATAAACCCTTTTACATCGTCACCTTGCCAGCAGTGTACCGAAATTTTGACTCCCTTTAATTTTTCAAGCGCATGGTCTGTATCCACCCCGATGGCTGCATACCGTTCTTTTGCTGCTTGATAACGTTGTTCCACTTTGCTCATGTTGTCGACCTCCCAAGTTTATTTGTTGCGGATGATTTTGTCATATTTCTCAAACACGCTTGCCGATTCGATTTTTTGCGGTTTATATTCCTTGATGTCAAAAGAATTTCGAACCAAGTCGCGCGCTTGATCCACGTCCTTGATTTCGCGTTCCGTGATCATTTGGACACTCAAGTTTCCGACCGCTGTCGCTTCAGCAGGGCCTGCATAAACAGTGACGCCGGCCAGATTTGCTGTAAGCTGATTGAGAATCGCGACACTGCTGCCGCCGCCGACGATATAGAGCGCCTCAATATCCCGCTTAGTAATCCGCTTCATTTTTTCAAGTTCTTTAGCATAGCGCAGCGCCAGACTTCCATATACACAGTTTGTCAGCTCGCCAATGGATTCCGGAACATCCTGCCCCGTTTCCCGGCAGTAATTTTGAATCTCCGTAATCATATGCACCGGATGATTAAAACGCGGATCATTCACATCAATGATTTGTTTGAAAAATGGATATTGGTTTGCTTGGTCAGCCATTTCTGAAAAACTGAGCCGGGAATCCGAATTTCTTGCGATTTCTTGAACAATCCAAAGTCCCATGATGTTTTTTAAGAAGCGATACGTACCATATGCGCCCCATTCATTGGTGTAGTTTTCTTCGAATGCCATTCGCCCGGTATTGGGGGCTGTTAATTCCATCCCAATCAGCGACCAGGTGCCGCTGCTTAGGAATGCCCAATTCTTGCCTTTGGCCGGAGTACCCACAACGGCAGATGCTGTATCGTGAGTGGCCACCGTAATAACGCGACAAGCAGGGATATCGTATTTTTCATGCCACTTTGGTTTCATTTCCCCCAAATAAGTTCCTGCATCGGTCAATTCGGCAAATTGGCAAGGATCAATATCTAAATGCATTAATAAATCCTTATCGAAGAGCCGTTCCCGCAAATTCAGCATTTGCGTCGTGGAAGCGTTGGTTGTTTCGGCGGCTTTTTTTCCAGTAAGAACATATCCAATATAGTCGGGAATCAGCAAAATTTTGTCCGCCTGTTTGATGAGTTCTTGGTCTTCCGCGTACAATTGATAAAGCGTGTTTAGCTCCAAAAACTGAATCCCGGTTTTCTGGTAGATATCATCCTTTTGAATTTCAGATGTCAGCTCGGCAATTTTATTTTGCGTCCGGCTGTCCCTATAGCTGATCGGGTCCGCCAATTTTTCGCCGCCCGGAGCGACCAGAACGTAATCGACGGCCCATGTATCAATCCCAAGCGTGCATTCCGTGACGCCTTCTTGTTTTAATTTTTCGAGCCCTGCGAATATTTCGTGAATCAGCCCGTCAATCTCCCATCGATCATGCCCATCCCGAAAGGTAAAACCATTTTTAAAACGGTGCACCTCACGCAGATTCAGCTTGCCTTCCACCAAATTTCCAAGAATCATCCGCCCGCTGGATGCGCCAATGTCAACCGCGACGTAATTTCTCACATCAATCACTTTCCTTTAAAAAGTTGAACATTCACTTGAAATAAGCAATATCCTGATTGGCTGCCGATTCTAGATTGCCGTAACGCTCTTTCGTAATCTCATCCAAAGTGCGGCCGCGGGTGTTTGGCGTCCAAGCAACTCCGATAAGAAGCGAAATCGCAAGAAGAATAATCATAATGGTTCCAGCTACGGTGAAACCAAGGTTTGCAAGGATCACCGGGAAGATAATCGACCAAATTCCGGCACTGCCGCGAACGAGGAAGAACATAATCCCTTGCACCCCGCCGCGATATTGCGTCGGAAAAAGTTCGGTAGACCAAAGCGCATAAAACGCTTGCGCGCCGATTCCTGCCGAAATCCCCCATAGAATAACGAATGTCCAAAGACCTGCCCAAGACATGCCGACATAAGTAAGGACAATCCAGGATGCAACAGCCATTGCCGCGCCAGCAAGAAACAACCAGCGATGACTTACGCGGTCGCCGAATTTTGCAAAGCCGTAATAAGTTGCTGCTGCCGTTAAAATCCAAAGCACGGCTTGAAGCAAGTTTGCCTGCGTATTGGTCAGCCCGCCAACCGTTTCATATACGAACGGCATGAAAAATCCCATTGCTCCGGCGACCAGATTCCAGAACATATACACGCCAACAAGGAATAAAATCGATTTAACATTTACAATATTGGAAAAAGCATGTTTGAAAGGGTGGGCAGTTTTTGCGCCGCTTTGTTTAAGCTTGGCTTGCTCTTCTTCCCAGTCCTTGGATTCATCAAGCCGGCGCTGCAAAGTCCAAGCTACAACCGCCACAATGAGTAGAGACAAGAAAAGTAAGCGGTTGCCTAAAAGGCCTAACGGAGAAACGATAATGCCTAAAGTAAAGATGATTGCGGGTCCGCAAGACCAAGCAAATTGGGAAATGCCGATGTTTCTCGCCCTGGTTTTTGGATCTGCCATTTCAGAAATATAAGTCCATGACGCCGGAACCCCGGCTCCTACAGATAAACCGGTAACTAAAAATCCGATTAACAGCATCGGGAAATTCATCGCAAGCATAATAATAGCCACGCCGAGAATATAAACGAGCATGTTATAGGTGTAGATAAATTTGCGTCCAAACTTATCGGCCAAATGCCCCCCAATCAATGCCCCAAAAGCTGAACCGAATGCATTCGCACTTACTGCTCCAAGCAAACCTACCGCAAAACTATCAAGGCCAAACTCCGCAGCCCATAAAGTTAAGCCGCTTGCACCTGCAACAATACAACCTGAGTCCAAATAATTCGTAAGTGATACCGCAAAGGTTCCTTTTTTTCCTTCACTTACATTACCGCTCACAACTAACCCTCCTTCATATTCTTGTTAAGCGCTTACTCCTAATATATGACCGGATGATTGCGTTTACAATAACGTGAAATTATAATAAAAGTAACAAATTTACAGGTCGTGATCATATGGATGAAGATATAAAAAGAGAGCTTTACCGTTTAAACAACATGGAAAAAATCCAAAAAGTAACAGGTCAATTTATCATGGATCATCCCAAGAAATCATTTTCCGAGGAAAATGGAAACATGAAATTGCTGAACGAGTATTTTTTCAAAAACAAGGATATTTATGTCAGCAAACATAATCGATACGCGGAGTATCCTTACCATTCGCATCAATTTCTTGAGTTAAACTACATGCTTCAGGGAGAATGTCGACAAATCATCGAAGGAAAGGAGGAAATGCTGCAGGAAGGCGAGTTGCTTTTACTCGACAGCGGCTGCCGCCATTTGATTAAAGCAACCGGCGATCATGATATTTTAATCAACATTTTATTCCGCGATCAAAACATCAACTTGGAATGGCTTACGGGGATCAAAAAGAAAAACAGTCTTGTGTATGATTTTCTGCTCAATTCAACCGTTGCCGGCAATCGAATGAAAAAATACATCATTTTTAAAAGCGCTAACATTCCGCATATCCGGCAAATTTTAGAACAAATTATTACTGAATATTTTCGGGACGAGGAATTTTCGACCAAAATTATTACGCTTTATCTGCCGATCTTATTCACCGAACTTGTCCGTAAATGCGATACCTATTTATCCGATGAAGTCAAAAACCTGCACTCCGAGACAAACAATGTCGCGCTGAACACGCTGCAGCTCATCGAGCAGGATTACCGCGATATTACATTAAGCTCGGCGGCGGAAAAATTAGGCTACAACAAAAATTATTTAAGCAATGTCATTAAAAAGAAAACCGGGTCCACGTTCACGGAACTCGTCAACAAGCAAAAAATCTTGGCCGCCAATCTGCTCATTGAATCGACCAGCATGCCAATAAATGACATTATTGAACAAGTCGGCTTTCAAAATAAAACCTATTTTTATTCGCTTTATAAAAAAGAGCATCAGATGCTGCCGCTGCAAAAGCGTGCAGGTATTTAATCTCCATCAGCTATCGGTTCATGGCGCTGAAAAAATGCAAATAGCCCCGACTTTTCGGGGCTTCGCGTGCTATAACATGATGTCCCTCCCCTTGGACCAGCGGGAGCCTTTTGCTTGTTGGACCGGAGATTTCTGCTTCGAAGCGGAAAGACGATCATTACGGATTACCTTTCGGAAATGTAATTTCGCGATCTATACCTGCCAAACTCTGTAAGATGACGGCAGCTTTTGGACCAAGGAGGTTGGGCGGCGTTTCACGGGTGTTTTGTGTGAAACAATGGCGGTAAGGGCCAGGGACATCACTATTATTGTATAGATTTAAGGTTACAGACATGACAAATCTTTTCGCTAATTATTCAACGTGCCTTCTCGCGCATCATCCATCCGCCTGCCGCCGGTTCGGTCCGGGCTTGGGGAGTATCCGTTTTATCCTGCTCCGGCTTCACAGCGAACAAGGTCAGCAGGCCTCCAACAGCGCTTATAGCAGCCATCACGCCAAACAGCACCCAATGATTGGTTTTCATTAGAAGCGACACCGCTGGCGGCCCCAGCGATACTCCGATAAACCTCATGCTGCTGTATAAAGATGTAATGGTACCCCTCTGTTTTTGCTCAATGCCTTCCGTAATCAGCGCATCCATGCAAGGCAGAGCCATGCCGATTCCGGCGCCGCACAACGAAAAAAACGAAATCACAAAAACAATCTGGCTGCTGAAGCCGGTAATGATCAGGCATAAGGTCAGAAGCCCCATCCCAGCGAATCCCGTCCATTTCATCCGCTTTTTGTGTTTGCCGATCCATTTGCCTGCGGCATAGGAAGCCAAGCAAAGCACGGCCAGCGGAATCGCCAGCACCAAACCTTTGATGACCCCATGCAGATTGTACTCCATTTCAAGCGTTTCGGATAAATAAAAAAGCACCCCGAATAAAATAAACATGCTGATCCCGCCGACGGCAAAAATGGCATACAGCCATCTTCCTTTTTCCCGCAAAATGTTTCGGGTGTCGGCAAGAAATTGCCTGATGGTCATATCGCCGCTGTTTTTCTTCTTGGGAGCTTTGACAAAAATAAGAACCAGCAGCAAAGATAATACGCACAGCACCGGTATGGCCAGGAACGGCAAATACCAAAGCACAATCGCTAACGCCGCTCCGAGAATAGGACTTAACACCTTGCCGAAGGTGTTGGAGGTTTCAATGATCCCCAGACTTTTGCTGACGTCATCTTCCTCCTTGAACATGTCCCCCACCAGCGGAAGCACAATGGGAAAAGCTCCGGCAGCGCCGATGCCCTGAAGAAGCCTTCCTGCGAGTATGATCCAGTAAGTCGTCATTCCGCTGGACATCCAGGCAGCCGCTCCCGATACCGCTCCGCCTGCGGCGGCAATGGCCAAACTGGGGACAATGACCACCTTCCGCCCGAATCGGTCGGATAAATATCCGGCGATGGGAATTAATAAAATGGCTACTATAGCATAAACGGTAATGAGCATGCTGACTTGAAAAGGACCGACATGCAGCTGCTGGGAAATAAGCGGCAAAATGGGGATGAGCATCGAATTGCCCAGCGTCATGATCAAGGGGATGGATGCAAGCGCAGCAAGGTCCCATTTTTTGTCTTCCATGACAAAACCACCTTTGTTCTTCGATAATAGCTCGTTATATTGTGGTTTCTTTTGCCCCTTACTATACAGACATTGTCAGTCAATCATTTCCCTGATCGTAGTGCCGGGTTTCCGCACTGTCTCTTATAGCCCTCCAAATACAGGAAACCCCGGAAACTCAAAGTCTCCGGAGGCTCATGGCTAAGGCTGCACTATATATTTTTCTTCGCCCGTATCCCGAATAAACCGGCAAGGCGTACCCAGACTATGGATATGCAGCAGATGCATCGCGCGCGTACACACGGTATAAAACAGCTTCCGTTCCGACTCCCTGAAATATGAATTTTCCGAAGCGTCATAAATGACCACTGCATCAAACTCCACGCCTTTAGCCAGATAAGACGGAATCACCAACGTGCCTGTTACGAACGATGGGGTCGTCTTGCTGATTTTTTTGAGAGGAAGCTCATCCTTAAGCGAATCGTAAACCTGCTCGCATTCCTCTGCCGTTTTGCAAATAATAGCCGTATGTTCGTATCCCTGCCCGTTAAGATGCCGGATATCCTCCACAATGCCGCGATGCAGTTTCTCCCTGCTGTCGGCAAGTTGGATAAGAGGTTTTTCGCCTGAGCGGTTAAACGGTATGATCGACTCGCCTCCCGGCATCATGCCGCGCGTGAAATCAACGATTTCCAGTGTGGAACGGTAGCTGCGGGTTAGAGAAACGACTTCGGTATCCTCCGCCCCATAGAGCTGCGTCAGCGACTCCAAACTGCCTCCCAGCGCATTCGTATGCGCGTAGATCCCCTGGTTCAAATCCCCAAGCGCCGTCATGCGGGCACGCGGAAAAATCCTTTTTACATATTCAAGCTGGAATGGAGAATAATCCTGAACCTCATCAATGAAAACATGACGTATGACATTATTAACCCGGAAACCTTTCACAAGATCCTCCAAATAGAGATAAGGAGTCACATCCTCATAGGCCAGTTTTCCCTCCTGTATCATGCTCACCGTCTGCCTGCTTGCCTCATCCCATTCATCCGGAATTCCGGCTTCACCGCTGACGCGCAGGAACAGTTCCCGATTGGTAAAGAGCTCTATATACATCGCTTTAACATCCACAAACCTCTTCCGCTTAATCCATTTGCGTACAGGTTTCAACCACTCGTTTACAACCATTTTGGCCAGCAGGCTGCGCTCACGTTCATAATCGTCAAAACCGGCATCTTTCCCGGTCTGCTTGCGGCGCATCCGTGTATAGGCCTTTTGGTATTCATCCGGGTCCAGCAATTCGATTTGATCATCGACCCATGAAGCCGTGCGTTCGTTTTTGGCAAACCGGGCCAGCTCTTTGAGAAGCCAATCCCGCATCAGCTCGACCCGATTCGCCAGCCGCACCGCCGGATCAAAACTGTAGAACTTCTCCAGCATAACCTCCTCCGACACGATCAGACGCCCCTTGAAACGAACGGGTTTGAATTTCATGCCGGTCTGCTCCAAATCATCCTTGTACCTGCGGATCGTCTCCAGAAAATGCGTTGAAGATTTATAGCCGATCGATGCCCGCTTAACCTTTAACCACGGACCATCCTCTGCTTTCAAAATCGACTCCAGCTGCGAAAAAACATCCTCCAGGTCAAACTCCCTGCTCAAGCGGTGCTCCAGGTAAGCCTGAAAAGTGGTTTGCAGCATATTATCTTCACCGAGTTCAGGCAGCACGGATGAAACATAGCTGTTGAACATCGGATTCGGTGAGAAAAGGATGATTTGGTCCGCTTTTAACGTCTCGCGGTATTTATAAAGCAAATACGCAACCCGCTGCAGCGCGGCCGACGTTTTACCGCTGCCCGCTGCTCCCTGCACGACCAGCATCCTGCTTTTATCGTTGCGGATGACTGCATTTTGTTCCTTTTGGATGGTTGCCACGATGCTTTTCATTTGATGATCCGAGGAATGACTGAGCACTTGCTGCAGCAGCTCGTCGCCGATTGTCACGCCGGTGTCGAACATCGCTTTGATGTGGCCATCCCTGATGGCAAACTGGCGTTTCAGTTCCATCGTCCCGCCAATCTCTCCGCTCGGCGTCTGATAGGACGCGGGACCGGGAGCTCCATCATAATATAGGCTGGATACCGGGGCCCGCCAGTCGTAAATCAAAAAGGTTTCCTGATCATCGTCCAGAAAAGAAGCGATGCCCAGATAAATTTGTTCTGTCCGTTCGTCCCCGTTTTCCTTAAAATCAATCCGTCCGAAATAAGGCGATTTGGACAAAAGCTTCAACTTCTTTAAAGTCTCCGAGGATTGCAAATGCGCACGTTCCCGTTCGGACAATACTTGGGATTGCTGACGCAAGCTGGTGGACGTCTCCCCTAGGTCATCGGCGCTGCTGAAGTTTACTCTGACTTCATCCCAGAAATCCTTCCGCAGCTCAACCACATCGCTCCGGACAACGCCTACTTCCGCTTCCAGCGCTCCTTTGCGCACGGCGATTTTTTCAGTTACCTGATCCACCCGCCGCTGCTCGTGCTGCCACTGCTGATCGTTTAAATCCATGCCCGTCTTCATCCCCTTTTAATATTTGACAATTCCTTTCCAAGATGGTATAATAGAAAAGGAATTATTATGTGTAATACCCGCTTAAAAGGGCGTATGATCTATTTTATCAAGTATCGATTCGAAAATCAAACCATTAAGGGGAGCCGTTGGCTCCCCTTTTTCAATTGTATATGCAATTTTTTTCAAGTGTGCATTGATCTATTTTTCGGCTGCTTGCGTAATAAATAGCGGTACGATATCGATCCCTTCGGAGGAAATCCGGACCAGGCCTTTATCCGACAAGCGGATTTCGGGAATGACGACAAGCGCCAGCAGCGACAGGGTCATAAATGCGTTGTTCAGCGGGCATCCGGCCGCGATCAGCGCTTGGCTGATTCCTTCCGACTGCCGGGCAACCGTTTCAAAAGGCTGGTTGGACATAATGCCGCCCACCGCCAACGGAAATTCGGACATGCTATCTTCGGTCAGCATGACCACGCCGCCCTGCATGTCCGCTACGAGATTGCCTGCACGGGCCATCAACTCATCATCATTGCCGATTACGGTCAGGTTGTGGCTGTCATGGGCAACGGTCATCGCAATCGCCGCAGGTTTCGTGAACCCGATCCCAGCGAGTATCCCGAGTGCATGTCCGCCATCTTTGCCATGACGCTCAAACACCGCCATTTTGCATAATCCGTCTGCCGGATCAAGCAGGACCGTATTGTTTTTCACATTCACCCATAAATGGCGTTCAATCGTCTCCACATGATTTTCGACGACTTCAATCGCACGTACCTCCGCTTTACCATCGGCAATCGGAGCCGAAATCGCAAAATCCCCTGCATGCAGCTTCCGCTCCATCTTTACCGTTTTCAAAGCCGATTCAGGAATCGGATAACGCTCCCAGTCCGCGGTCATCCGCCCGTTCTCCGCCACAACTTGGCCGGCGGCAATCGTCATGACCACGTTGACATCCGCCAAATTCCCGTCGAGCAGAATGATATCCGCATACGCTCCAGGAACGATGGCGCCGATATCCCGCGACAAACCGAAACGTTCGGCCGTATTGATCGTCGCCATCTGAAAGGCCGTAACCGGCTTAACCCCCTGCGCGATGGCATGACGGACGACGTAATTCATATGCCCTTCATTCATCAGCGACTCGGAACTCCGGTCATCGGTGACCAGAATCATCCGGCGCGTGTCAATTCCACCTTCGGTGTGGGACTTGATCGTCGCCGCAACATCATGCCAGGCCGAACCCTGCCGCATTTTGGCATACATTCCGAGCCGGATCCGTTCGATAACATCCTCTGCCGTAACGCATTCATGATCCCCGTTGATTCCGCTCGCGGCATACACCGGCAGACGCCAGTCATCCGCTTTCCAGGTGAAATGCCCGTCAGCGATTTTGCCTGCGCGCAGCGTCGCCTGAATTTCCCCGATCATTTTGTCGTCGCCGTAGACGACGTCCGGGAAATTCATCACCTCGCCAAGACCAATCATATCATCGCCCCAGCTTAGCGCTTCAGCGACCTCCTCAGGCCCGATCATTGCGCCGGTCGTTTCCAGCCCCGGATGCGTGGAAGGCACGCAGGAAGCGACTTGCATGTATGCAGCAAGCGGGGTTGATCTGGCTTCCTCCAGCATGAACCGCAGCCCGTCGAGACCCAGTACATTGGATATTTCATGCGCATCGAAAAATCCCCCTGTCGTCCCAAGAGGAAGAACGGCCCGAGCAAATTCCGTTGCCGTCATTTGCGTGCTTTCGATATGGCAGTGGCCGTCAAGCAGTCCCGGCGCGGCGTATTTTCCGCCTGCATCGATGATTTGCGTTGTCTCACCAACCGTATGGCTCACATCCCGTCCCACATATACGATCCGTTCGTTGCTCACCGCAATCGACATCCCCGGCAAGATCTCGCCGGATACCACATTCACCAAACGGACATTTTGAATGACCAAACTTGCTTTTTTATCTCCGCGCGCAGCTGCTACCAGCTCCGGCACTATTTCCGCGAAAGGTCTTCTTTCCCTTGCTGCTGTTTTCAACTGTAAGCCCTCCATCTCTCTTTTAAACATTCTCTGGTATCTCTCTACAAAACTTAATCACCATCATATAACCGCCGAGGATAAAAAATCAATTCTTTAAGGAATCTTAAGGTTTTCTTTCGAGGCAGTTAAACAGTCATGGCTATGATGTAATCAGATGTTTTGAAAAATAAAAGCGGGGTAGAATTCAAATGACAGTAAAAAACAAGAAAAAAAAGAGAGCGTACATATTCATGCTGCTCGTCATATTCGCAATCGTGCTGGCGGCTTCCACGACAATGATCCGGTTTCCATTATTTAAAATCGAAGCTTCTTCCGCCGTGCTTATGGATGTGAAGACGGGAAAAGTATATTATGAACATAACGCATCTACGGCGCTTCCTCCGGCCAGCATGTCCAAAATGATGACGGAACTGCTGGTGCTGAAGAATATTGCGGAAGGCCGCAATTCCTGGGACGAACCTGTAACGGCAAGCCGGTATGCCGCACGCGTGACGGGAGCCAAAATCGGACTTCGGCCCGGCGAAACGCTGCCGCTGCGCACGATGTTTGAGGCGATGGCGATCCATTCGGCCAATGATGCCACCATTGCGCTAGCAGAACATATCGGTGGAAGCGAGCAAGCATTCGTGACCGAAATGAACATGATGGCGCATGAGATCGGTTTATCGTCCAGAACCGTATTCGCTAACGCTACCGGCTTATCTTCGGACGATCTGAAGCCGTTCAAGTCTGCTGCGTCCGATGGGGAAACGGTCATGACCGCCAAGGACCTGGCCAGAATGGCGCGCTATTTGATCCAGACATACCCGGAGGTATTGAAAACAACAGATCAAACGGAATTGTACATCCCTGAAAAAAAATTAACCTTGCACACGACAAATGCCATGCTGCCTGGAGAAGTATTCGCTTATAACGGCAATGACGGCTTCAAAACGGGTTATACGGAGCGGGCGGGCTACTGCTTCACTGGTACCTCGGAAAGAAATGGCAAACGTTTTGTAGCCGTAGTAATGGGTTCCAAGAGTACCGACCAGCGTTTTGAGGCGGCTGCCAAAATGTTTGACTACGGTTTTGGCGTTCGCGGTGCGGGTATAAACGGATGGTTGAAGCAGGTGGTGCAGGCGATCCGTTAAAATTGCTTGGAGGATATGATATGAGAAACATACTGGTCGTTGACGACGACAAAGAAATTGCCAATCTGATTTCCATCTATTTGAAAAATGAAGGTTTCCAAATCGTTTGCGCCCATGACGGCGAAGAGGCGTTAAAGGTTCTGGATAGCTCCCCCGACCCTTTTGATCTCATCGTACTGGACGTTATGATGCCCAAAATGGACGGACTCGAAGTATGCAGACAAATCCGCGACAGAGCTTCCGTCATCCCGATTCTGATGCTCAGCGCCAAAACGGAGGACATGGACAAAATCCTCGGGCTGATGACCGGAGCGGATGACTATATGATCAAACCCTTCAATCCGCTGGAGCTGACCGTTAGAGTCAAAACGCTGCTGCGGCGCACGTTCCAATACAATACGGACACGCGCGGCTCCGATGATACGATCCTTCAAATCCAGGACGTTGAGATCAACCGCAGCACGCACCGGGTAACCGCAAGCGGCAACGACGTCCAGCTGACGGGACGGGAATTCGATATTTTGGGCCTGCTTGCCCAGCATCCAGGGCGGGTATTCAGCGCGGAAGAAATATTCCAGCGGGTATGGAAGGAAAAATATTACGTTTCCAACAATACGGTCATGGTTCATATCAGCAATCTCCGGGACAAGCTCGAAAAAGAGCTGGGTTATAAGCTGATTCAAACCGTGTGGGGAGTAGGTTATAAAATCGATGCGTAGTTTTTTTAATAAGCTGCAGTGGAAAATTATACTGTTGTTTTTTCTCAGCGTCGGGTTGGCGGTGGGTACGTTTTCGCTCCTGATACCTTTGCTTTCCGCAATTTATGACCGCTATCCGACCTTCCGCTATGCGACTAAACTTCACACGATCCGGTACGGCTTGTTCCGTATAAACGAAATCGCCAGCTTTCCAGTTTGGCAGGCCGTCATGGTTGCATTCCTGTTCATTTTCTATGTGCTGCTGCTCAGCTGGGGGACGACCCGCAAACTGACAAGCATCTTCAAAGGCGTAAAGCGGATGGAAGAAGGAAATATGGATGAACGGATCCGGGTCCGCTCCAATGACGAAATCGGCATGCTCGCCGACCAGATCAACACGATGGCCGAGCGGCTGCAAATCTCCCTGCAGGAGGAACGGATGGCCACACAGGCGAAAAATGAGCTGATCACCAACGTATCCCATGATTTGCGGACGCCGTTAACGTCTATTATCGGCTATCTAAGATTAATCGAAGAGGATAAGTACAAGGATGAAGTGGAGCTTAGATATTACGTCAATATCGCATATGAGAAGTCCAAACGCATGAACCGGCTTGTGAGCGACTTGTTCGATTATACTAGGATGGGCTTCGGCCAAATCCCGCTAAACAAGACATCCATTGATTTGGTGCAGCTGAGCGGCCAGTTAACGGCGGAATTCACCCTTCAGCTGAAAAACCACCAGATGGAAATCGAACTGTTCCCGCCGCAGGATAAACTTTGGATTTATGGGGACGGAGATAAAATCATGCAGGCATTTGAAAATCTGATCACCAATGCAATGCGCTACGGCAAAGAGGGCAAAAAAATTCACGTCCATGTTGCCAAGGAAAACGAAGAGGCCGTGGTGAGGGTTATTAATTTCGGTCCTCCGATTCCATCCATGGAATTGCCTTATATTTTCGACAGGTTCTATCGCGTGGAAAAATCGCGTTCCCTGGATACGGGCGGCGCCGGCCTCGGCCTGGCTATCGTCAAAAGCATTATCGAACTGCATGACGGCAGCATTACGGCAACCAGTTCTCCGCAACAAACCGAATTTATCGTTCGCCTTCCCCTAAGCGAAGTTAAACAGTGAAATAAGCCCATAAAGAGTATCGGAAAGAAGTCCGTCCCCTTCAAAGAGGGGCGCTTTTGCGGAGCAAAAGTACTGAGTGAAGCCTATGCTTCGATGCTTTAATTCCGAATACTTTGCGGGGACCCCAAAAATGAAATAACCCCACAAAGTGAGGGTCACTGGATATCATCGTGATTTCTAACGGACACAGCGGACGCTATAGAGGGAAATTTCGACCATCTTGATTTCTAACGGACACAGATGCAGCTATTTAGTGTAAAATGCCTCTTTTGGCGATGAATTGCAGCCAATAAGTGCTGTGGTGTCCGTTAGAATATGGAATTGGCTGTTTTAGGCCAATTAACGTCCGTGGTGTCCGTTAGAGGAACATGACTCAAAAGCGCTCCTCGTTTGCTGCTTAAAAGGCGGCCCCTATGCTCTGATGCTTATTCCAATTACTTGCAGGGGCCCAAAAAATTTATAAAATAACCCCACAAAGTAGAGCCTGTGCTTCGTTGCCTATTCCAATTACTTTGCGGGGACCCCAATTTTTGAAAAAGAGGCTTGCCCGCAGGGTTGTTAACCCGAAGGGTCAAGCCTCTCTTTTACTTCTTCAGCCATGACAACCACAACGCCTCGTCATCGGACTTATGGTAATGTTCGACGAGCCTGTTCAGCCGCTCCAACTGATAGCCATAATCGTACATGGTCGAAGCAACAATGGACAAACGCAAACTATGTTCCGCATGCGCTGCGGTATACGTCAGCACCTGTTGAAAAAACTCGTCGCTCTCCTGAAGCAGTTCATTGGCCTCGCAACTGTTTGGCTTCAGATTATCATCGAATTTGAGCAGCACATATTCATGAACTTTAATCAGCTTCTCGAGCTGCTGGTCAAACAGCGAGTCCATCTCTTCAGGCCGCTCCGACTGAAAATAATGCTCCTCTACCGCATCCAGCACCTCCCGGCCTTTTCGCAGCGTATTCAGCATCTGCTTGTACACCACAAGATGGCGGTTTTGGCTGAATTTCGGGCGCTTCATTTTTTTCTGCTCTTCTTCCAGCAGCTTGTATTTGTCCGATAGCGATTTAATGGAATCTTCCAGCGCTCTTTTTTTATCCCGGAAAACATTTTCCTTGATCTCATCCGAGATAGCCGTACGCATCAGCAGCGACATTTGAGCGAACGTGGTCTGAATCTGGCCTATAAACTGCACTTTCGGTTTCGGCGGAAACAGCAAAATATTAATCAAAAACGCGGATACGATGCCAATTAAGCTAAGTGAAAAACGCGTTAAGGCAAACTGCCATTGACCGGAAGCTTCCATTACGACGATGACGGTTACCAGCGTCAGGCCAATCGTATCCCCCATGTTTAGCTTCAAACAAATCATAATGACGATAATGCAAACGAGACCGACGGCAATAGGCTCATTGGAAAATACAAGGCCTGCAATCAAAGCCAAAACGGCCCCGAGCGTATTCGTCTGGATCTGGTCCAGAAAATATCGCCAGGAACGATAGATCGACGGCTGCATGGCGAATATGGCCGCCACAGCCGAAATAACCGGCGAGGATAAATGTAGCCACATGCTGATATATAAGGCGAGCGTGACGGCGATTCCCGTCTTCAACATACGTGCTCCGAATGTCAAGGCTGCATCTCCTCCATTCTTAAAGAAATCATTATATCATTAGCGCCTTTAAGGCGGCCTTTTATTTTCCTATACATGGGAATGTTACCCGTTGTTCTTCATACTCATGCAAATAAATACATTATGTTTTCTGAAATCAAGAAGTATGTTTTTTCCAAAAAGGCCCATAATAACTACAGAATATGAATGTATGACCATAACAGCAATGAGGTGACCAGATGAACAATTTCAATAAAACATTATTGGCAGCGGCCCTCTCCTGCATTTTGTATCACGGTGGGGGTTCCTTCGTTGATACGGCGAATGCGGCTTCCGGAACTCTGATGGTTGCTCCCGCAGAGGTGACTCCACCGGCGGAATCAGAAGAGCGGGACGAAATCAGGCATAAACCCCATGGACATCATGGCAGAAAATTCGTGCTTTTCAAAGATACGGCCGCTCTCCTAGATATGACTGAAAAAGATCTGAAAAATGAATGGAAAAAAGGCAAGTCACTTCAGCAGATCGCTAAGGAGAAAAAGAACTGGGACGCTGATGTTTTCGTGCAAAAACTCACTGCCGTTCAAAGCGCTAAACTCGACAATGCCGTTAAGGCAGGCAAAATGACGCAGCAGCAGGCGGATATGCTGAAGAAAAAGCTGCCTGGCTCGCTGAAGCGTTTCACCCAGCATAAATATGAGCCCAAACAGAACCGGCGATTGCCTGCCGCCCATTCAGAAATCTGAATTAACAATTCCGAAACGTTCAATTCCATAACCATATAAAAATCCTAACGGCAGCGTTAGGATTTTATTATTTCAGGATTTTGCAAAATTCGTTTCCATACTCTTCCCGCTTGTTGGATTTTCGCAAAATCCTTATTTAAGACGTTATGGCCGATCAAAAGTTATTTGCGCTTGTTCTTTTTCTTTTGCTGCTGATCGAGCAGCGGTTCCTTGTGATTGTTGACGGGCACGTCAAGCAGGTCCAACAGAAACATAAATACCGGCACGCCGAGAATCAAACCCCACACCCCAAAGAAATGCTCCGATACGATCAAAACCGCAAAGGTATAAAAAATGGGAAGATGCGTTTTGTCCGACATAAACTTCGGATTCATGACATAGGCTTCGAACGCATGCAGAACGGCAATCATAATGAGAACATAAATGACTTTCGTGACCCCGCCGATGCTAAATGCAATCGCGCAGAGCGGAACAAGCGAAATAATCACACCCATCACCGGTATGAGTCCAAGCAGGAAGATCATGATCCCGAGCGCAAACAGATTCGGAAAGCCCATAATCCATAAAAACAACGTCGAAAATAAGGCATTGATGACGGAAATCAAAAATTGTACTTCAATAACTTTCCCGAAGGAAAACGTAAACTTTTTGCAAAAGTAAGCCAGTTCATCATAGACGTAGGATAGCTTGCTTGAGTTGAATTTTTCCGTGAAATGCGTCACTTTCTCTTTTTCCAGCATAAAGAACAAACTCATAAGGATCGCAAGCGCGAAATTCAGGCTGAATTTGCCGACATTCGAAATCGTTTTGGACAAGAGGTCGTAACCTTGCTTGATATAAGCTACGAAATCGATCTTGTGGATATACTCCAGAATAAAATCCATTACCCTGTTATGGGTGAGATCCAGCGGATTGCTGTAAAAATAAATCACCTGGTTGATCAGCCCGTTCAGCTCGGAAATCAGCTTAGGCGCGTACTGGAGCGCCCCATAGGAAATTAACGCTACAAAAATAACATAAATCAGAATAAGAGCGATCTTTTGGCTGATGCCCATCCGGTTCGTAAAACGGCGGGTAACGGTGGAATGGGCCCGATTTACAAGATACGTAAGGATAAAAGTAATCAGGACCAGATTCATCATGCTTCTGAACAGGTACAGAAACAGGACAAAGAAAATGAGTACCACGCCTCTTTTTACGGCGGGAAGATGAAAAAACTCTTTTAATGACGTCATTGTTTTACGACCATACTCCTTTAATCTCTAAAGTTTCTCCCACATATTTTTGCATTAAAAACTTCCTATGACTTCATATTACGCGAGCGGAGTAATTAGATGCAAGTTATCATGCCTGTTAGCGGAAATTCATTTCACGAAAGACCATTTTCGGAAGCAGACGATACAAATCATGAGCCAAGTGGCACTCGCAGCATAACCTCCGATGACATCGCTCGGGTAATGAACCCCCAAATAAATCCGGCTGATCCCGATCAGAAGCGTCAGTGCGATGCCGGCCGTTATCATGGCGATTCTGCCCGCATACCGCGGGATATGCCTCCAAAGCAAAAACGTGATCGCCCCGTACAAAGCAAAGGCAGCCATGGAGTGGCCGCTTGGAAAGCTGAAACCCGTTATTTCAACCAAACGATGGGTGTTCGGTCTGGCCCGCTGGATGATATTTTTAAGGATTAAATTCCACAGCTCCGAGCCCCCTACGGTCACCAGAAACATAATCAGCTCGCGCCGATGTTTCAAGACAATCATCAGGAACAAAAAGACCACAACAAAAATCATGACAGACATCAGCGAGGAGCCGATAAAACTTAGAAATTTCATGAATGACGTCAGCCGATCATTTTCAAGTCCTTGCACTAGAGAAATGATCGCATCATCAAACCAAGCGATATTATTCGTAATAACCAGCAGCATAATCATGATAAAAATAACACCCGAAATGATACTGGTGATCACCAGCTTGTCGGGCCGGCCGCGCCGCAAATTCATTCAAAATCCCCCTTTTTAAATGCTACACGGGTTGACCGCCGCAGCTTCCGGATCGTTCTTCCGATCGTCCTTCCGACGCTTTCGCCGCTAAGAAGCGGTTCCACCCCTTCTCTGCTTAAGTTGTTGTCAATTACGAAGACAAACGGGCCATATTTATACAAGCTCATTTTGGCCTTTCACTATTATCCATAAACGCTGATGCTTTGTCACCTTTTAACATTATTTTTCCGGTTTCGCCCAAAACGCAAAGAAACAAGCACTGACTGCGCAGTGCTTGTTTCAGAGCGGTGTCTTGTTATGTAACAAGACCTTTGCAATATTCTAGAAACCTTTGTATTGCGGTTCTTCGTTTTCCAGCTGCTGAACTCTGCTTTCCACCTGCTGCACGATTTGTTGCGTTTGTTGTGCAGCGTTGGTGAACAGGTTTTTAGCCTCCTGGTTTTGCGTGCCGAGCGCAAACGTCTCCAAGCTTGCTTGAGCACTCTTCAGAGAAGCGAGAGTCGTTTTAACCTGAGATGCTACTGTCATGTCGGTCCCCACCTCCTTTGCGTCAAGTACGAATCATAATCTAACCTGCATGGGACGAAAAAATTCATAAAAATGATGAGCGATGCAAATAATTTGGTTATTCAGAACTGAAATGGGGGTTATGCTATGCCGGAATGGGTCGAGGTCATTGTCCGCACCCTGGCATCCATCATTGTGTTGTTTGGTTTGACCAAACTGCTTGGCAAAAGACAAATTTCCCAGCTTTCCTTCTTCGAATATATTACTGGGATTACGATCGGGGATCTGGCGGCATCGATATCGCTTAACATCAAGGAAGCCTGGTATTTGGGGATCATCTCTTTGACCGTATGGGTGCTCGTGTCGCTTGGCATCGAGTTTTTGCAGCTAAAAAGCAAAAAAGCGCGTGATTTCATCGACAGCAAAAGCACCGTTCTGATTAAAGACGGCAAAATCATGGAGGACAATCTGAAAAAAGAGCGTCTGACCAACGAGGAGCTTATGCAGCTGCTTCGAACCAAAAACGCCTTCAAAGCGGCCGAAGTGGAGTTTGCCCTCATAGAGCCGAACGGAGAAATCAACGTGCTGCTCAAAAAAGAATACCAGCCTCTTACGCCGACGCATCTGGGCATTAAAGTCGGTCCCGAGGCCGAACCGCAAACCGTCGTCTTGGACGGAAAAATCATGGACGAGCCGCTTGCAACCCTTGGACTTAACCGGAAATGGGTTCATACGGAACTCGAGAAGCTTGGCGTTTCTCTCGACAACGTTTATCTCGGCCAAGTCGATGCATACGGGCAGTTCTACGTCGATTTGTTCGACGACCAGATCAAGGTTCCCGAACCGCAGCAAAAAGCGACGCTGTACGCAGATTTGAAAAAATGCCAGGCGGATCTTGAAATGTTCGGTTTGTCCACGGACCAGCTCGAAGCCAAAACCATGTATGAGCAATGTTCCACGCAGCTCGAGCAGGTGATTTCTGACGTCAAACCGTTATTAACCCGTTAGGAGGGCATACATTTATGGTCAGCCAAAAGAAAAAAAAGCTTACCCCTGTGATGCAGGAATATCAGGAGCTTGCCAAAAAACGCGAGCCGAGCAAATTTGCCTTCAATAAATTGTGCAGAGCATTTCTAGTCGGCGGACTCATTTGCCTGCTTGGGCAAATCGTGCAGCAAATGTTCGTTCGTCTTGGAGGTTTTAGCGTAAAGGAAGCTTCCAGTCCAACCGTAGGCGTTCTCGTTTTGATTTCCGTCATCCTGACCAGCTTAGGGGTATATGATAAAATCGCCCAATGGGCCGGAGCGGGAACGGCGGTGCCGGTAACCGGATTTGCCAATGCCATGGCCTCGGCAGCCATCGAATACCGCAGGGACGGCATCGTGCTGGGACTGGGGGGAAGCCTCTTCAAAGTTGCCGGCCCGGTGATCGTATTTGGAACGGTTGCGGCTTTTGTCGTCGGCATCGCTTACGTTATTTTTAATCCCAACATCGTAGGAGGTTGAACCGCTTATGCTGAAAGGCCATCAGAGCTGGCTGTTTGAAAACAAACCTTCCATCCTCTCCACCTTTACGACGGTCGGCCCCTTTGAAGGGCAAGGCCCGCTGGCCGAAGATTTCGACATCATACACGCGGAGTTATATCTCGGACAGGATACCTGGGAAAAAGCCGAGAGGACGTTTCTTGAGGAAGCGGCCAAAATGGCGATCCAGCATGCCGGGTTGACCGAAGGCCAGATCCAGTTCCATTTCGGCGGCGACCTGATGAACCAGATTGTTTCGAGCAGCTTTGCCGCCCGCACGCTCGCAATCCCGTATCTCGGTCTGTTTGGGGCTTGCTCCACTTCGATGGAAAGTCTTGCCCTTGCCGCTTATGTCATTAATTCAGGCGGTGCGAAACATACGCTGGCCGCAACCTGCAGCCATAATGCAAGCGTGGAGAAGCAGTTCAGGTATCCGACCGAATATGGCTCGCAGAAGCCCCCAACCGCCCAATTTACGGTGACCGGGGCCGGGGCAGCCGTATTGGGCCAGCATGGGGATGGACCGTACGTCACCTCCGCTACGATCGGGCGGGTTGTGGATATGGGGATTACGGACCCGTTCAACATGGGGGCTGCCATGGCGCCTGCGGCGGTGGATACGATTCAGGCTCATTTCCGGGATCTTCAAATCGAACCCGGGTTTTACGACCTGATCGTCACGGGCGATCTGGCCAAGGTCGGATATGAAATCGCCAGCGATTTACTCAAAAAACATAACATCCCGATGCAGCAAACGACGTTCTCGGATTGCGGCATGATGATCTACGATTACGAAAAACAAAACGTGCAGGCCGGAGCGAGCGGCTGCGCCTGCTCCGCGGTTGTCACTTACGGTCATCTGCTGAACCGGATGCGCCGGGGCGAGCTGAATCGGATTTTGGTCGTCGCCACGGGAGCGCTTCTCTCCCCGCTTACTTTCCAGCAAAACGAATCGATCCCTTGCATCGCTCATGCGGTATCGATCGAACGCGAAAAATAAAATAACTGCACAAAGGGTATCGGAAAGAAGTCCGACGCCTCTCGTAGAGGGCGCTTTTGCGAAGCAAAAGTACGGAGTGACGTGAAGCCTTCGAAGCTTATTCCGATTACTTTGTGGGGCCCCCCGGAACTTTAACCCCACAAAGTGACGTATGGCATTCGAAGCTTATTCCGATTACTTTGCGGGGCCCCTGGAACTGGGCTGCTTGAAGTTTCTATTTTCTTATATCTAAGGCTGTATCCGGCTTCGGCTGGAGGCAGCCTCTTTTTTGCCGATTCTTAAAACAGCATTAAAATTTTTTCCCCACAATTAATTTCATCTTAAGGATTATTGCCGCCGAATCTGGTAAAGTGGTACGCATAAGTGTTATTGTTTATATCAAAGGAGGAATTAGATTTAATGTCAGAAAAAGAAAAAGACATATTAAACGAAGAAGACCTCGCATCTAATGAACAATCGGGGGGAAATGAAGGGCAAGCGGAGACGGAAATGAAGTCCGGCCAGTCCGCTGCTGAAACGCCTGTTCCTGAAAAAACAGAGAAGGAAACGAAGGCGCCTGCTCACCATAATGCCCAGGCTGCGGGTCCGAAAGCCGCACCCGTGCCGCCGACGCCAGCTCCCGCTTCGGGAAATAAATTGTGGATGGGCATCGCTTTAGTACTGGCAGTCGTGCTCGTGGTTGTATTGATTAAACCGCCATTCGGCAAAGGCGGAGGCAGCGAAACGGTAGCAACTGTCAACGGCGAGAAAATCACAAAGGACAAGCTTTACAATACCCTCGTCAAAGCCGGCGGCGCGCAAACGCTCGACGGCATCATTTCCGAGACGCTTGTGGACCAGGAAGCCTCCAAAAAAGGCATCAAAATTACGCAAGAAGACATCGACAAGGAAATGGCATTCTTCAAGAAAAACTATGGCAGTGAAGAAGAGTTTAAAGCTGCACTCGCTCAAAACGGTCTGACGGAAGAAGATTTCAAAGATCAAATGAACATGCAGGTTAAATTGCGCAAGCTGCTGGAACCTGAAGTCAAAGTCACGGATGAAGACGTGAAGAAATATTTCGAGGAAAATAAAGCATCCTTCGATACGCCAGAAGAAGTGAAAGCTTCCCATATTCTGGTCGCAACCAAAGAAGAAGCCGAAGAGATTCTGAAACAGTTGAAAAACGGCGCGGATTTCGCGACATTGGCCAAAGAAAAATCGACCGATCCAGGTTCCAAAGCCAAAGGCGGCGATCTCGGATACTTCGGCCGCAACATGATGTACAAAGAATTCGAAGATGCCGCATTCAAGCTGAAAGAAGGCGAACTCAGCGGCGTCGTCAAAACGCAAGCAGGTTATCACATCATCAAGAAAACCGGCTATAAAGCCGCACACACGGCCACTTTGGACGAGAAAAAAGCCGAAATCAAAGATCGTTTGATCTATCAGGAGATCATGCAAAAAGCTCCGACATGGCTGTCCGAAGTGAAAGCAAAAGCGAAGATCACCAACACCCTGGAAGAAGCCCAAAAGAAAAAAGAAGCTGACGCCAGCAAGCAGGACGCCGGCAAGAAAGAAAGCGGCAAATAAACAGTTGATTCAAAATAACCCCACAAAGAGTATCGGAAAGAAGTCCGACGCCTCTCACAAAGGGGCGCTTTTGCGGAGCAAAAGTACTGAGTGATGTGTAGCCTTTGAAGCTTATTCCAATTACTTTGAGGGGACCCCGGAAGTTTATACTTTCTGATATGTCAAGAAGAAGCGCCTACGTCGTTCTTTTAAGGACAGTAAGCGATTCTGCAAGAAATATAAGATCCGAGTATATGCGCAGCTTATACTTTCTTATATTTAAAAAAGGGAACTGTTTCATGGTTAGCCTGTTTAATACAGGCTGACTTTCTCCCTCAAATAAGAATCGAGTAGGAGGGGGTGACGAACCCCCGTCCTCTCACACCACCGTACATGCGGGTCCGCATACGGCGGTTCCAAAAGGTTAACGAAGTTCCAAATAACGAGAAAGCAGACTTTTCAGCCCTTTCGCTTCCCAATAGGATGTCGGAAGGGCGTTATTCATGTTTCGGGACATTTCCCAAGCTCCTCTGCGGGAGTTGGCCATGATGAAAGTGGCCCAGTCTGGCACGCCCAAGGCCCGGAGTTCTCGGATACGCGTACGTACTCGCTTCCATTGTTTCCATAGGCACATGCGCAATCTTCTTCGGATCCATTTGTCCAATCTCTCGTAGTGTTTCTGGGCTGAGGCCAGACGAAAGTAGCCCAGCCAGCCCATCAGATAGCGATTGAGACGAGCAATCCTCTCTTCCATCGCTATCGGGCGGGTGCGGCTTGTGAGCTCCCGGATCTTCTCCTTCAATCGGTGTATCGTCTTGGGGGCTAGTCGAATTGTAGCCTTCTTGTTCGACAGAAAACTAAAGCCAAGAAACTTACGGTTCCATGGCCGGTCCACCGCGCTCTTCTCCCGATTCACTTTCAGTTTTAGCTTTCCTTCTACATAGCGTGTCACCGACTCCATCACACGCTCTCCTGCTCGTTTACTCGCGACGAAGATATTACAGTCGTCCGCGTAGCGGACAAACCGCAATCCTCTCCGGTGAAGCTCTCGATCCAGATCGTCCAGCAGGATGTTGGCCAAGAGTGGACTGAGCGGACCACCTTGCGGCGTTCCTTCCTCGGTCTTTTGGCAAACTCCGTTTTCCATCGCTCCGGCACTCAGGTAAGCTCGGATCAGCTTCAACACTCGCTTGTCCTTCACCTTCCGTGCCACCTTGGCCATGAGCATATCATGATTCACCTGGTCAAAGAACTTCTCCAGGTCCAGATCTACGACCCATCTTCGGCCGCTTTGGATATAGTGCTGCGCTTGCTTCACTGCGTCATGAGCCCGCTTTCCGGGTCTAAAGCCGTAGCTGTACCACGAAAAGTGAGCATCAAACATCGGATTCATCACTTGTAGAAGCGCTTGCTGGAGGAAGCGGTCCATTACGGTCGGGATACCGAGCAGCCGTACGCCGCCTCCGGGTTTGGGGATTTCCACCCGTTTGACTGGCGCCGGCCGGTAGGTTCCCGCCAGAAGTTCAGCTTTCACCGTTTCCCAGTGAGTTTTCAGGTAAGCTTGTAGCTCGGCTACCGTTACACCGTCCACACCAGGACCTCCTCCGTTTTGGACCACCCGCTTGTAAGCGAGCCGAAGGTTATCTCCTTCGAGCATGTTCTCCAGCAGGTCGTTTTGGTCTTCGCGAGAGGAAGGGGCGACTTGTGCCGGTGAAGAGCTCGGCGCTCCAACATACCCTTGCGGCTTCACCGCTTCTCTCTGCTGGAAGCTCCCTTGCGGGATATTCGGCTGTCTTCGCTTTTCACTCGAACGCATCGGTTTCCTCTCTCCTTTCGGTTCGGCCCTTCCGTTTTCCGGTGTCCCGTACTCGCGTACTATGGCCTCTGCTGACTCCTGCGGGTTCAGCACAGCCTTTCGACTGTGGTTACGAAGTGACTTCGCATTTTTTTTTCTCCCGCAGGTCTCCCCAGATAAGAACGTCATCTTTCCGCCCGCGACCACTGGAGTTTACAGGAATAGCCTTTGGCGGCTTGGGATTTCGTTGTGTGAAGGCAACTCATCCGGCTATCCCTGCCTCGAATCCAGTTCGTGTACCTTGGCCCGTGCTTTTGCCTCCGGCTTCCTTCAGATTCTGCCTCGCGACAGACACCCTTGCCCTTGGCTAACGGTAGGCGCTCGCCAGCCCCCGTTCAGGACTTTCACCCTAGAGATGACGCCCATGCTGGGCGTACTCCCAAAAACGGGGACGCGCATTAATACGCCTCCCCGATTGAATTTCGTATCCCTTCGTGTTTTAAACCTCTAGAACACCCGCCGCAGGCGTAACGCCGAATGCCGCAGCCAATTCCGACAGATCCCGGTCGGTTATCGCCTGCTTGATGCCGCGTCCGGCCGCCAGCATGTAAACCTGCGCCGCCTTTTCCACCGTCTCGATCAGACCGAAGGTTTCATTCATCGTCGATCCAGTCCCGAAAATGCCGTGATGCGGCCAAATGACCACCCGTCCGCTTTGCATCTTCTCCGCCGTTTTTCGGCCGATTTCCGCGCTGCCCGGAACCATCCATGGCAGCATGCCTACTCCTTCGGGAAATACGACGATACATTCGGTGCACATTTGCCAAAGTGTTTTTGTGAATTTTTTCTCATCCAGATCATGAACAAATGTCATGGCAATCACATTCGTGGTATGGGTATGCATCACGACCCTGTGGCTTGGATCCGCCTTCAGCCGCTCGATATGGCTCATAAAATGCGAAGCAAGCTCGCTCGTCGGCAGCGCATTGCCTTTAAATCCCCATAACACATTTACATGCTCCCCATCGGACGCCACGCGAATGACTCCCAGATTCGTTTCCGGATCGGAAATGACATTTTTAAAATATTTGCCCGATCCGGTGACAATGAAGATTTTTCCGGCTAGCTCGGGAACCGGAAAAGACAATGCGATTACACGGCTGCCTCCGTCCAAGTTCAGATAAGGACTTACCTCCTCCTCATCTAAAATGCGGCTGATATTCCCGCCATTGCGCTCATCCCAGCCCAATTGCCACATATGATACGTCATTTCCGCCATCTCCCGGATAAAAGGGATTTCAAGTGCCGGAAGATCACGGTTCAATTCCAGAGTCGATGTACCCACAGCTAGCCTCTCCTTTAATATAATCTGTGTTTTCACCCTCATCGTACTCTGATCGCAAAGAATAGTCAACAAAAACAAACATAATCTATATTGTTTTATTTTTGTTTATGTACTTTTTATGTCCGTTTTATCATTAAAAATATTTCTTGTTATACAAATAAAGATTGACAAATACAGGAATTTTAATTATATTATTAACAATTTCATTCGATGTACGGCTTACGAAGAAGCACCCGTAAGAGAAGGCAGTCAGCCTTTCTTTGCGGGTGCTTTTTTGTCGTCGTATGTGACTGAAGCCGTTCTTCCATTTTCAATGCAAAGGAGCATGTTCATGAAACTGTTCAAAAATCCTATTCTCGCCGTCCTGCCTTTTATCATCGCGCTGTCTCTAGTCTCGTCCCTACCTGTTCGAGCCGCCGCTTCCATGCAGTGGTCCTCCGCCCAACAAGCCGCCGTTGACCGCGCCACTGCAGCAGACAGCGCCCTCCGCAGCAAACTGGGCTCGCTGTACAGCAGTTTTACCGCGCTGCAAAACCAGCTGCAGCAAACGGATCAAAGCATCAACACGCTGCATTACCAAAACGAAGAACTGAAATCCGCTTTGACCAAGCAAGTTAAAACAATTGATGCGGATAAAATATCCAAACTGGAACAGGCGCTGAAGCAGGCCAAAGACAAATATAAACCCCTTATGTCCGCATATACGGCGCTTAATCAGCAAATCAAGTCAGCAGGCAAGCTCAAAAACAAGCAGCTTAGTTCCATGTTAAAAGCCCAAGCCGACACGGTTAAAATAGCCGTGCAAATCGCAAAAGCGGATATTAAAAACAAGGAGCAGGCGCTTGCCGCGGCCAAATCCAAACGAAGCGCCTCCCAGAAAAGGATCCGCGCGATCCTTTCGGGCGCCGATCCGCTCCGGATCAAAATCAAAGCCGAAAAAAGCACCGCAGCCAGCCTTAATAAAAACATCAGTCCGATGTGGAGAGGGGTAACCCAATCCGTCAAAAGCGGAGATGCGAGAAAAATCCACAATGACCTGAACACCCTGGTTTCGCAGCTCCGGCAAATCCAAACACAAAAGCAGAAAATTCTCGCCCTTGAAAACCAGATCAGCAGCATACTGCAAAACGCCAAATCACAGTTGGCACAATTGAAATGAGCTAGTGAATTCAAAATTACGGAGCGCCAAGTGGCGGTGCTTCGTCCGCTGCTCATGTTTGAAATGAGTCGTTGAACCACGCCCCCTGGCAACCTCGGAAAGTTTGTATTGCGGTTCAAACCAGATTTTGGTATGATGGATACCTTCTCACTCGTTCGCCTTGACTGAAGTTGACGGATCCGTCACCGCAAAACTTATCGGAGGTGTTCAATGCTTTATTTCACTTTGGCTTCAAAAGCTTATGCCCGCAATTTGCATTACCGCGGCGCCCACATGCTGCACAATGTCGCAAGCGCTCTCTTTGGCTATCTTTACGCTTGCATCTGGATCGGGATCGGACAGGACCGCCCGCTTGGAGAATACGGCGTGCACGGCATGGTCGGCTACATTGCTTTCACGCAGGCCTCGCTCTGGGTCAGCGGGTTCACTACCAATGGGCTTGGCATTCCGCAAGCCGTCAGGACAGGCCAAATCTCGCTTGATTTAATGCGGCCCGTCCATTTATTCGTCATGTGCATGTGCAGGGAATGGGGACAAATCGCTTATCAGTTCGTCTATAAATCCATCCCTATCTATTTCCTGTACATCGTTGCGTTCCGCCTTACGTTGCCGGACCGCTGGACAACGCTATTGTATTCGCTGATCGCCCTGGCCGCGGCCGCCTATATGTCCATCTGCATCAACTACATCATCGGCGTCACGGCGCTTTGGACCACGGAATCAAACTGGCTGTATTGGGGCAATCATGCACTCATCAATTTGCTTGCCGGTTTTTTTATCCCGGTCGAATGGCTGCCGTCTTGGCTGCAGACGGTGAGCTGGCTGTCTCCTTATCCCTATCTGCTGTACGTCCCGACCCGGATTTATCTCGGGTATGAACAAGCGGGCCGGTTGCTGGGCTCATTCGTTTGGTGCGCTCTCTTTACGCTGCTTTGCCTGCTCGTTACGGTCATTGTCAGACGGAAAGTGGAGGTGCAGGGCGGATGACAATCAAATATTGGCTGGGTTTGTACGCCGTGCTGATCCGTTCGAGCGTCCGAAGCGGCATGCAGTACAAATTCAATTTTATTCTAGGCACGATCCTTGCCGCGTTGGTCCAGTTTGCCGAATTTCTGATGATCGCGATTGTCCTGAACAAATTCGGCGCCATCAAAGGCTGGTCATTGCATGAAGTAGGTTACCTCTTTGCCGTCATGACTTTGTCCAAAACGCTGTACCGCATGCTGGCAAACGATGTCCATCATCTCGAAAAATATTTGACGACAGGGGAACTCGATCAGCTGCTGACCCGTCCGGTTCCGATTTTGCTTGCGCTCATGTCGCAAAATTTCCGCCTGATGCCGGCCGAACTTCTGCAGGGAAGCACGATTCTTTTCTGGTCATTGCACGGCCTTCACGCCAGCGGCCAAATCACGTGGATCGCTCTGCCATATACGCTTCTGGCGATCGTCGCCGGATCCGTGATCCTTTTCTCCATCGGGCTTGCTACCGCTGCGGTTGGCTTCTGGATGACGCGGATCAACGAGCTGCAAACGCTTACGGAGGATTCCGCACAGACAGCCGCCCGCTATCCGCTTGCCATTTATCCGGCCTGGCTCCGGTCCATTCTGCTCATCGTGATTCCCGTCGGCTTTGTCAATTATGTCCCTTCCCTGTTCATTTTGCGCGGAGAATACGGGCCTTGGCTGATGCCTGCCATCGCGCTTGTCGCAGGCATCGTTTTCTGCCTGGCCATGAAGTTTTGGAAGTTCGGACTCTCGCGTTATCAAAGTACGGGAAGCTAAAAATGCATGTTCAAAAGGGGCGGTTTTCAGCACCGAGAAACGATCTCTAAAAAGAAAGGGGATTTCAAGATGCAGCAAGCGCAAGCCATGATTGAAGTGAAAGGACTAAATAAGCAGTTCCGGACGCCTGTCGTCAAGGAGGGCCGTTTCGCCGGGCTCCGCACCTTGTTCACCAGGGAATACCGTTTAAAAGAGGCGGTAAAAGATATCAACTTTACGATTGGAAAAGGGGAATTCGTCGGGTATATCGGCCCGAATGGAGCCGGCAAATCCACTACGATCAAAATGCTGACCGGGATTCTTCATCCATCCTCGGGCGAGGTGAAGATTAACGGGATCAACCCCCATAAACAGAGGCGGCAGGTCGCCAAACGGCTGGGCGTCGTGTTTGGGCAGCGCAGCCAGTTGTGGTGGGATCTGCCGGTTAAGGATTCATATGATATTTTGGCCCATATGTATAAAGTCGCTCCTGCCGACAAAGAAAAGAGGCTGGCAGAGCTTGGTGAACTGCTGGAATTGAAGGAATTCTGGTTGACACCGGTCCGCAAGCTGTCCCTCGGACAGCGAATGCGCGCCGATATCGCCGCCTCCATGCTGCATGATCCGGATGTTCTGTTCCTGGATGAACCGACCATCGGCCTGGACGTGACGGCTAAGCGCAGCATCCGCGGATTTTTGAAGCGGTTGAACCATGAATATGAGAAAACGATTTTGCTCACCACCCATGACATGGATGACATTGAACAGCTGTGCGAGCGGGTCATGGTGATTAATCACGGGGAACTCAGCTATGAGGGAACGATCCCGCATCTGCGGGACAAAATCGGACTGCCGACAGTCATCCGTATTGCATTCCATGGCGATTACCGGCTGCCTGTCCCGGAAGGCTGCCTTTTCCCGGCCGAACTGGTGCTGGATGGTGACCAGACGTTTCGGATCGTGGAAGCAGGCGGGCAAGAAGTGCGGATTGAAGCAAACAGGCAGCAGGTCAAAGCGATGGATATCCTGCGGATCGTCAGCGATTGGGGCGAGGTTGCGGATATTCATATGGAGGAACCGGATTTCGAGGATATCATACATCGGGTATATTAACCCTAGTAGGATAACCCCACAAAGAGTATCGGAAAGAAGTCCGACGCCTGAAGGGCGCTTTTGCGAAGCAAAAGTACTGAGTGACGCGCGGCCTTCGAAGCTTACTCCGATTACTTTGCGGGGGCCCCGGGATTGTGCAAATCATGGGGCTGCACCGAATGCAGCCCCGTTTTTTTCATTCACATCACACATGCAGCAGCGTTTGGGCGGACGGATGTTTCACCGCCTCAAAATGATTGCGGAGCCCGTTTAGAAATACAATTTTGCCGCAAGAACCGCTGTTCATCAGCGCGAAGGCTTCCTCAAAACGGTCCAGCGAGCAGGTATGCGTCACCAGCTTGCCGAGGCCCAGATCTCCGTTGCGCAGCAAACCTTTCAGTTGATGCCAGGTTTCGTCCATCCTGCGGCCGGTGATCCCCTCAACCCGCAAGGCTTTGAAAATGATCTGACCCATGTCGAGCGCCACATCTTCTGCAGGAATGCCAAGCAGTGAGACCCGGGCTGCGCGTCCTGCCGCTTCGAATCCATCCCGGATCGCTCCCGGATGCCCCGACATTTCCAGCACGACCTCCGCCCCTTCGCCTCCCGTTACGTCTCGAACCAGCTCCGGGAGACTCGCTTTGGAGCTGTTAATGACGATATCCGCTCCCATCCGGTGGGCCATGCCCAGCCGATAAGGATGCACATCCGCCGCCATCACAAGACCGGCCCCGCACGCCTTGGCGACCGAGATCGCCATAAGCCCGATCAACCCCGCTCCCACGATCAATACCGATTTGCCCACAATATCCCCGGCAAGCACCGTGTGAACGGCATTGCCCAAAGGATCCTGCAAACTGGCCAGCTCATGCGGCATATCCGGATCGTTGCGAATGATATTGTCCGCCTTCACGACCGCATACTCTGCGAAGCATCCCGGGGCGGTAATCCCGAAGCTGCGGGTGTTGCGGCATACATGTTTATTTCCGGTGCGGCATGCTTTGCAGTTTCCGCATACCATATGCCCCTCGGCCGACACATGATCGCCGATTCGGATATGGCCGGCCCACTCCCCCGTTTTCACTACGATCCCGGAAAATTCATGGCCGAATACGTTTCCGGTCACCACCGATTTTTCAGCCCAAGCATCCCAGTTATAGATATGTAGATCCGTACCGCAGATGGAGCTTGCTTTGACCTGTACCAAAACTTCATCCGGACCGATGATTGGCAGCGGAACTTCTTTAAGCACTGCGCCGGGAGCCCGCTGCTCCTTGACCAGCCCGATCATCGTTTTTTGCATTATTAGGCCGCCTTCCTTTTAAATGTTTGGATTTCGTTTCAAATATGCTGCGCCTTACAACAAAAAAAATTGACTGCCGGAAGCGCTCCTAGCCAGCTCCAGCGAATCAATTCGGTTTTCCCTTATAGTGCGTGATTAAAAGCGGACTTTTTGAACAACCTCTTACGGATTCACGCTAACAATATTGCCGGAAAAGTCTCTCCAGTTCGTCCCGTCAAAATAAACCGGTTTTTTCTTCACCGTATCGTAATAGACATCGCCTTCCACCGGCTTTTTGGTTACTTCCGTGCTTCGTTTTAAATTGATGAACTTATCTTTCAGCACCACTTCGGCATATTTCCCGTTGGAATTTCCGGGTTTACCTCTGAAGAATAACCGCCCTGTCTGAACCTGATACTGCAGAAATCCGGGGGCATAATCGGCTGAAGGAAATCCGGAGGAACTATTTTCATCAATAATCATGGGGGTCAGCATCGTCTTCTCGAATCCTTTGAAATAAAGCGCGAACGTATTGGCGTTATACCATACGGATCCCGAATCGATCCCTTGAATATTACCGTTATTTACATCCCCCTGAAGCTGCGACATCCGCAGCATGGGAATACGCTCTGCAATCTGTCTTCCGCCCCAGCCCATGTCAGCTTCAATATGATCATCCATCGGCAGATTCCCCGGGTTGATGTTGCCTTGAATATGATGATGTCCCGAAACGACGGAAATCGCCTTAATGCTGTACTTCCGGCCTGGACGCGTATCCAGAAACAGATTTCCCTGAACAACCGTAAATTCCGCTCCAAATAAATTGATCCCGCAATTTTGGTCATGGTTCGTAGCCGGATTCATATCCTGGTAATTCCAGTTGTGGATACGATTGCTTGTCATAATAATGTTCGAGCACCCCGGCTCGGGATAATTCGAACCGTTTACGGCGGCAATGCCGGAGGTGGGTACATTTTCGATCGAATTCCCGTCCACGATAATATCTTTGGAAGCATACATATTGATGGCGCCGAAGCTATAATCCTTGATTGCCGGTGCACTGATGCTGTTCCCTTCTACAATGCACTGCCTTACTCCCCACAGCTCGATACCGTCATAACGGTTGTTGATGCAAATATTGCCCGATATCGTTATATCGAACGTCTCGAATTGGCTGGAAGCAAACGCGGTAATTCCTTCTTGTCCATTTCCGATGACAATATTCCCTGCCGCCAAATTGCTGAAACACTTACGGCCGTCTCCCGTAATCCCGATATTCGTATCAAACGTAATTCCCTGTCCGCCGCAGTTCTCGATATGATTATTCACGACCCGGCAGTATTTGGATGAGGAAACGTTAACCCCGATATTCAGGTTCCCCGGTACATTATTAAAGAGCAGCTGATTTTTGATCTGATTGCCCTCAACCAGCATATAGCTGCATCCGCTTAAATACAGGATTCGCTCGTTCACATTGTTGGTGTTCAGGATTTGATTATGGGTAATCATCCCATTCGAGCAGCCCGAAAAAATCCAATTGCCCGTGTTCCCTGTTATACGCAGCTGATGGATATGGAAACCTGTGCATGAATCCAAGTTAAAGCTGATTTTCCCTTCCATGCCGGTTACTTCAAAGGAGGAGACGCCTGAGGCCGAGAAAATCGTATCTGTTCCCTGCGACGCGTTTTGAAGCACGGCCCCTTTTTCACCAGCCAGCTTCACACCCGATTTCAAGGAAACGGTGCCTGCATTGTATGCCGCCGCCGGAAACACAACCGTTCCGCCTATGGAAGCTGCCGTATTGATAGCGGATTGAATGCCTCGGGTATCGTCCGCTTTTCCATCTGCCACAGCGCCAAACCATTGCGGGTAAAATTCTTTGACCTGGGGTTTGCCCTTAATCAAGCCATCCCCGGCAAAAATCTGCGTCATTCCTGCCTCGATTCTTCCATTCAAGGTCAATGATTTTCCGCTGGTTATATTCAGCCTGGCACCATTCATGAAATTTAACGCGATGCTTGCATCTACCGTCAGGTCCGTATTCACAGCATACGTTCCGCTTGAAAGAATCAGTTCTCCTCCCCCGTTTGCTTTTAATTGGGCAAGATCACCCAGAAAACGGCCGGGATCTGTTACGATAACCCATGAGGTACTGTCAGCCATCTGCCTCAACTCCCTGCTTATAGTACTACCAGACTATTCAAACGATTTCTCGTTTGCTGTAGTCATTCTGATTAATTCTAGGGATATTGAAGGCAAGCCCATGCATGCTTTTCCTGTCATCAGATAACAGAGTATGATTGGCAATCAAGCCATAGAGAATCCAGTTTACCGGATTGGTAAAATAACCGCCGGCAATTTGATAACTAAGAATAAAGATCAAAAGCCCGTATTTGAACACCCTCTCGTGCCTTCGCACCCGCATCACCAGCATGACTAGGAAAACGAACAGCAGCAAGATTGCCCCGATCCCTCCCTCTGCGATAACGTACATAAACGAGTTGGCAATAATCTCAACCAAGCCATGGCTGTAATAAGTATTTTTGACAGCATCCGTATTCAGATTGCCCCATCCGGTTCCAATGAAATTGGAATCTACGAGAATCTGCCCCATTATTCTGGCGCTGACGTTGAAACGGTAAAAAACGGAACCGTCCGTACCATTTACAATATCGTTAAACCGCATATAAAAACTGTTATTGCTGGCTGCAAACCTGAAGAGAGCAAAGACTCCCACAATCGATAAAAGCATAGCCGCCAAAAGTTTCGGTACGCTGATTCTTTCGCCCAAATAGTAAATGTACATAACGGTCAACGCCAGCCCTAGACTGAGCATCCCCCCCATACCTGCCGATACGATGACAACTCCCGCATTCGCTGAAAGGAAGAAGAGGTTGATCATGTTTTTTCTTAGACCCGTCTCGCGCATAATGAAGCTGACCAAAATGACGATCAGAATGCCTGCATGAAACGATGCTTCGCTTGGTTCGGCGTAAAAAAGCGCAAGCCGGACCTTTTGGTACAGGTTGACGTCATCGTCCAGCCGCCATAGCAGCTTCGTCTTATGCACCATACCGATACAAAGTAAAACCAGGTTGATCGCAGATGCGGCATAAATGATCTTTTTGAAGGAGTTCAGCCCCACCTTCATCTCCTTTACCTGCAAAAACAGCACAATATTCAGAAACAGCTTGGAGAGGTTAACGACAAGACGGCCCACTTCAACATGGTCGTTCATAAGAATTTGCAGGAAGGCATACAGAACGGCAAAATAGACATATCCAACAGCCCTCCAGGTCAAACTTCTACGTTCAATAACATCCTTTAAAATCAAAACAATGGACAAGAAATAGAATAAATCCAGGTTGGCTGAAATCTTCTGGTGCAGTATATAAATGGACGCGAAAATGATCTCCATATGACTCGTATACCTCATGTATTAGATATTCGCCATCGATTGCCCGGGCCAGCCATTACCGGCTTTGCTTCAGCTTCTCCCCGGTATATTCCGGTAAGCTCCTTACACGGGAAGACTTTCGGTGAAGTACCTCAAAGGAATGGAATAAATGCTCATAGGATTTGACGATGTGGTTCCAAGTATATTCCGCCGAAATCCGCCCCTTGGCCTTCGCTTCAAGTTCCTTGATCATGCGGTCGTCATAACGCTCCAACTCGCTGATTTTCGCTGCCATGGAACCCGGCTCGGCCGAAAAATACAAAGCCCCGTCTTCCCCTACCTCGCGGTTAAACACCACGTCATACAGCAAGTTCAATTTCGTGGATGCCAAAGCTTCGAGCAGCGAAGGATTCGTGCCGCCCACTTCATGACCATGGCAATAACCATAAGCAAGCTCCCGGATTTTCTTCAACAGCTGCTGCTCATATACCGTCCCCACAAACTTGATCCGAGGATCGCGGTCGAACCGGCATTCCCGCTGCAATTCATCGTAAAGCGGGTTTTGTTCAATCCCCGTAATGATCACCAAATCCTTGTCCGTGTCCGATTTCATGTATTCCTTGATCATCAGCTCATAGTTATTTTCAGGCACAAACCGGCCGATGATCAGATAATATGCGCCCGGCGTAACCCGGTGTTTCTCCAACCAGCCCAGCAGCTCCGGACTTTGGTCATCCAGCGTCGAAGAAGCCAGATCCGCACCGTAAGCGATAAACGTCGTTCTGGGGCGGTATTTGGCGTAGTCCTCGTGAATATACTGCTCGATTCCCCTCGAATCGCAAACGAGCAGATCGGCATGTTTGACCATCAGTCTCTCCGAGACCTTCCAGTACCGCTTGATCAGTGCGTTCCACTTGCCGCGTTTCCACTCATGGCCGTCGGGATTGACCAGCACGGTCACGCCCATGTGCTCAAGCTTGCGTTTATAGGGATAAAAAAAAGGCCCGATCCGGCAGGCCAAAATATAGACCTTGCAATCCGTCAGCCGGTGCCGCCGGATGTAACGGATGCATTCCTTTAAGCTGAGCAAATCGTACAGGACGGCCCTGGCGCTGCCGATAGCCGGAACGGCGACCTGAAAGCAGCGCGCCCCGTTGTGTTCGAATTCCCCTTTCCGGTCCGACAAGCAGGCGACATGATACCGGATATCCCGGTTTGTTTTGCGGGCCGTCAGCTGCTCCACGAATGTCTCGAAGCCCCCGTACCGGGCCGGAATCCCCTTGGAACCGATAATAAACACATGCTTCATCTTCCATACCTCTTCCGTTTTTATGTACCTTGCAGGTTTAAACAAAAAGAAACGCCTACGGCGTCCTGTTCAAGAACGGTAAGCGATTCCGCGAGAAATATAAGATCAGGGTATGTGCTTCTTATATTTCAAAAAAGACCCCTCGGGCCTTATAGAACTTGCGTTGACCTCTTTATAATACGGAGAAGTTGCGCGATAATTCCATGATCTGCGAGCCGTACACCAGCAGCGTCATGCTTGAATCCGCCGGAAAAGCGACGTATGAACCGCTGCCCTTCAGTTTGACGTTCGGAATCTGCCGGGATATTCGCAAATTGCCTGTATAGGAATACAGCACGACGATTCGCGGCAGCGATGCGGACAAGTCCTCTTTCGTCAATTGAGTAACAGTCGTTGTTTTTGTATATGCAAACACAGCAAGCGTGAGATTCGAAATATCGACGGCAGCCGAATTATCCGTAAACGCCTTGTATTCTTGGGATAACACTCCCTTGATCGGAACGGCCGGCAGCCCTTCGGTATTGCCGCTCAAATAATTGGTGCTGACCGGACTCGCGGAGTAGTAGTCGCGGCTTATCGAACTTGCCGGATAATTCGTAAATTGGTTCGAAGTGATGCTGATCGAAGCGCAGGTCGCAGGCGAATCGATTTTGACCGGCTGGTTTTTGCCGTATTGGCTTCGCGCGTTGTTACCCGTAATATTAATAAAGGAGCTGTCTTTGATCTGCAGCGCGTATATTCCTGGGAAAAAGATATTATTGTTCGAAACATTGCCGATAAAATAGGGACTGTTTTCGATGTAGACGCCTGTGGACTGAATGTCCTCCCCCGACTTCCAGGTCAGGTTGTTGCCGTTTACGATTCCGCCCACGACCGATGACAAATACACGCCGTATTGCTTGGCCCAAGCAACGTTATTGTTCGCGATCACCAAATTAAAGCCATCCTTGGCAATAACGGCGCTTTCCACCGCCTCGAATAAATGGTTCCCTTCGATAATAACCCAGTTAAAATCTTCGATGTAGATATTCGATTTTTCCGAGCCCGTATGCCCGAAAAACAATGTATTGCCTTTGCAAACCAGGCCATCGATGCCTTTGGCCCATATATGGCATATATTGCTGAAAGCACCCGGAACATTGGTTCTTGATTCATACATATTATTCGAAAAATTCACGTCGCCCACCACATGGTTTCCGCCGTCATCCGGAGCAATAAAGTCAACGTAAAGACCGTAATTGCAATCAATCAGCTGGTTTCCGGAAATCGTAAAACGCGAGCAGTGCTGCGTCTTGTTTACCTTTTCAAAATAAATGGCTTTCAGGCAGTTGATAAACCGGACTCCCGTAATAATGACACCGTAATACCATTTGCAGTTGATGCCGTTTCGGGTCTTTTCCCCCTGAATGGTGATACCGTCGATTTTGACATTGCCGGTACCGGTAAATCTGTCGTTTGCGGTTGGAGTTCCATACAGGTTGATCGAACCATTTAACGTTCCGGTTCCCGTAATGCACACATTGGATGTCGTGATCGTAATATTCGCATTATAGACGCCGTCCGGAATCACAATCGTTCCGCCGCTCGCGGAAATGCTGCCTAACGCCAGCTGGAACGCCCGCGAATCGTCTGTCACACCATCTCCCTTGGCTCCGTAGAGCCGTACGTTCACGCCCCCAACATCGGCCATCAAAGCCACCTCCCTCATCCCGAATGGTCAGATCCCCTTGTACATTTGCATTATATTGACGACCTGCCGGTTTGGTTTGGGACAATTTGACGGCTCCATTTGTACATTTTGCTTGGCCGATTGGCGCATGTCCGGGCTTTTGCGAGCAAAGACAAGGACGAAGGCGATTGCAAAAAAGGTATACGTGCAGAGGCTGTAGTATTGGTTCGGATTGAAGTTCGCGACAATAAAATAACCAAGGAAAAGGGCTACAGGAAACCAGCCTTCCCCTTTGTATTTTTTCAAGCTCCAAACAAACAAAGCCCCAAAAGCGAAGAAGAACATCATAAATCCGAAAATCCCCTGCTCCACCAGCGCGTTCAGGAACTGGGAATGCAAAGCGATATCATCGATTCCGTGATGGGTCTGCATGTAAGGTATATACTGCCCGGCCCCAAGCCCGAACCAAAGATGCTCCCGCAGCACGCTGAACGCACCCGTAAACTGCATGAAACGATGGGATTCCGTATCCCCCCGGTCCAGGAACAGAATTTGGTATAACTGATCAAAAAAGAGCTGGTAGGCAATAACGGCTGCCAGGCCTGCTGCAATGATCATCCCTATTTTTTTCATGAGCCCATACCTGTTGCCAAGCGGAGCGAAAAACAGAAAAATCAAAAACTGCACGCAAACCGATAAATAACCGATTCTCGTAAAGGTGAGGAACAAAAATGCCGCATTCAGCAGCATGGCGGTAAAAGCAAACAAGCTTTTTCGCTGCATAAAATAATACAGCAGCACAGGGAATAAAATCGCGCCGAGATTGCCCGCGCCGTTGCTCGCCCCAACAAAACCAACCACCCTTTTGGCGACTTTAACCCCTTCATAATAATTAATGGAGTCCTGCGCCGAAAAGAGCAGCAGCGATTTATTCGTCGCATATTGGAGCAGGCCCAGCACCGAATTGGCAACCGAATAGCATACTATGCAAAGGAGCAGCGTTGATGCATGAATCTGAAGCATGCCAAGCAAATAAAACAATAAAGCCATCTGCAGCAGATTCAGGAGAAGATTCAAATGGTAAACGTATAGGCCGGCTTCGTAAATCTCCAAAGTATATCCCTGAAATAACAGCATCAGAAGCATAAATGCAATGGATCCGGCCGCAAGTCGAAACCTTGTCCCGCTAATGCGGTCGGTTTCCAGTGTCTGAAGCTTGTTTTTTAGCATCAAATGTACCGAAAGCGACAGATTTACAATTAGCAAAACAAATACCGTAATATCCACGCGCACATTCTCATAGCCGATATTCAGCTGAATATTGCTGACCATCGCCAGCAGCACCAGACCAAGCAATGTTCCCCCCAGCCGCTTATTTGGCAAAAAGTTCACCGCCACCAGCATTCCCGCCTGCAGCACAGGTATAAGAAACAGCATGATTGTGAGCATAATCAACCCTCATCACTCGGATTTTACATTCCGCCCGTCCAGCATGATTTGTTCCATAAACTGAAGTATCCGTTCCGCTTGAAACTTTCGGGAATACTCCCGTCGGTTGGAAAAATCATACGTTGCCCCGCTCAGACGCTCCAGCGCCTGCGCGATTCCGTTTGCCTCATGACCGGCGCATTCCCCATATCGTCCCTGGACAAGCGCTGACAATTCACGGTCCTCCGTCACTGCAAGAATAGGCTTGCAGGCGCCTATGTATTCAAAGGTTTTGCCCGGAATGGCATAGTCGCTCCCGTGCGTATGGGTTAGGATAACGGCAGCATCCGCTTCCCGAAGCAGCCTTACGGCCTGCTCATGCTCCAAGCTTCCATGAATGTGAAGCGTGACTCCGGACTCCGCGTCAGCTGCGCTGTCCATATCGCTGATCGCCTGCCTGTCAAGCAGACCGGCGATGTGAAGCTCCACGTCAATCCCTTTTCGTTCAGAAAAAATCTGCAGACCTTCGATGAGCGCTTTAACGTTCCTGCCTTTATAAATCGAGCCGATATGCGCCAGAATCATTCGTCCTTTCGCAAGCGAAACCGGCTGAAAAACCGCGCCTTCAAAGCACTCCTCGTCATAGCCGTTTTTGACAAGCTCCATCTCAAGCACCGGATTTCGGATCCGGTAATGCTGATGGATCCCCTCGGAAACGGCAATTACGCCGTCCGCAAGCTTAGGCACCATTTGTTCAGCCTGTTTAAGCACATATTTCGGATTGCCTTCCCCGATGCTGTGATTGATAATGTCGCGGATTTCGATAATGGACGGCAGATGCGGCGACTTCCGCTTGATATAATCCAGCACGTATAAGCCATACACGTCCGGTACGGTGACGAACACGGCCTTAACTTCTGTTTCCAGGAGCAAACGATCCAGCTCTGCATACAGGGAGGCGTTCATCCGGTCGAATTTGAACTTGCTGTACTTGTAATTGCGCCATGCCGATAATATCCATTTCTTTCGTAGCATATTCTCCGCATACCGGCGGAAGGCGCCGCTTTTCTCATGCGTTCTTCCGCCTCTCATCGGCTGGGTCAGCATGCTGTCCGCCGTCGTATATTCAAAGCTTGCGGATGCGAACCGGCTGGGCTTTGTTCCGTATTTTCCGTCATGGATCACGATCAGTTCGAACCGCTGCCGGAAATATTCCATCAGCCCCGCAAACCGGACCGATGCAACCACCGGCTCGCCTTCGATATAGTCCGAGACAATGATCACGGATTCTTTCATCCCGTATCCGCCTCCCTGTCATTTAGGCCAAGCAGCCGTTCATAACCTTGCACAGTCAAATCCGCCGCCCGTTCCCAGGTGTATTCGGACATAATCCGGTTCTGCAGCCGCTCGTTATAAGGAGCCTCAAAGGCTTCAGTGACGGCTCTGCGGATGCTCCCGACATCCCCAGGTTCGCAATAAAAAGCGTCGTCTCCAAAATATTCCCTGGTCGTTCCCCTGGTCGTCGCAACGATATTGCATCCGCTGACAGCGGCCTCCAGCGACACCAGGCCAGGGGTATCATACCAACTGGGGAGCACGTGGACTTTGGCCCGTTCATACAGCTTTTGCAGTTCGCGGTGGTCCACTTCATCCAAAATTTGGATGTTGTCCTTCCGGATCGCTTTTTTCATCGCCTCAAAATATTTCCGCTGCGTCTCATGTGCCGTACCCGCAAGGATCAGCTTATAGGGCAAGTCATTAAACGCCCGGATCAAATTCAACTGATTTTTCCGGGGTTCGAATCTCCCCACGCACAAAATCGTCTCCCGAGTCGCTTTGGGATCATACGAGAAAATACGGGCATCGATCGCATTGGGTACCACCAAATAATGCAGCTTTTTTACCGGCTTGAAAATGCTCCGGATGAGCTCGACCTCTCCCACGCCATTGGGCAGAAGCAGATCCGCCTGGTCCAGAATTTCGCGCTGCAGCCTGGTATACCCCTGCCGGATCAACCGCAAGGTCCCTTCATGTTTTTCTCCGTCGATATAATAACGGTACATCGCCCTCAGCTTCTCCATGTCGTCGTAACGGATCATGCGGTTGACCATTTTCCGCAGCCCGATCTGGCCCTGCCGCTCAAACTCCGCACTTCTCCAGAATATGGTGGAAAGGGCGACTTTTTTATGCTGATCTTTGGCATTGTTCATGAACAGGATGGTTTCCTGCGGCCGCAGCATATTAAATACATGCACAAGATCATACGCCGACAGATCCACCTGTGGGTCGCTGTTGATGTCAATTCGGATGCCGGAGTACCGATTCTCGATAAATTCCTTGGTTTTCAGCAGTTGGACGGTATCCCCACCCTTGCGGGTGAAGATATTATATCTGGTTTGATAAAGCACCCTCATAACGCCTTCTCCTTTACGCAAATCATGCTATATTCCGCGGGTTATGACATAATCCCCTTCCATCACCGGCACGTTGGCGGCTCCCTTTCGCACATCCAGATGGCGGCCGTCCGGAAGCTGAAGCCGGAAAGGCCGAAGCTCGCTAAAGCTCAAAGACAACAGTTTGTCCCGATCTTTGGTCTCATGTTTTAATGCAAACCGGTTTTCCGCAAACCGTTCGATCATGACCCGATCGCGCAGATTGACGTAATCGGCCAGTTCCGTCCCTGTGCAATACCATACGTTTTTTCCTTTGACATAGCTGAAAATTTGGAGCAGGCTCTCGCGGTCGTCAAAAATATTCGGGCTTTGCCTGCGGCCGTCATCACGCGAAGGCGCAATATGCTCCTGCACGCTGATGACCAGCCGATGCTTCAGGAGATAATCGATTTCCCGCAGCTTCCACTTGATAAAAACCGGTTTTAGCATCCGCTTGATCCGATCCTTCGCCGATGTTCGGGCATGGTAGAGCCCGTTCAGAAGCGCGCCGTTTACCGTCGACGGAATATCAAGCACGCCGTTTTGGCCAAAACGCTTTACATCATAATTGCTCAGCGGGTCCGAATCCGGTCCGCAGCACGGGTCTTCGCTCCCGTCCGCCCGGCCGCGGTTCCAGTATCGGCACCACCATGCAAACCCGGATTCATCGATGCTTTGATCCGAAAACCCATTGCTGGTATAACCGCAATATTTGCCGCCGGATGGCTTCATTCCAACTGCATCCTCAAAAATCCGCACTCCCTCGTCTATTTGGTGCAGCGCTTCTTCCAAGCTGGCAAATGACGCCCATTCCTGGATAAAATCCTTTGCTTCCTCGCCTACGATGCCATGCGTCGTCCCATGGTAAGCAAGCTCATAATTGGGATGCTGGTGGACGGAACGAAAGAAAGCCTTGCTATCCTCGTCCGCATTGATTGGCTGAGCGGTCATCGCGTGGACCGGATTTTGGATCATGCCGACACGGGCCCCGACAGGCACGAAGAAAGTCACCTTTACTTCGGGATAATACTTCAGGATCTCTTCCCGCAAAAAACGAAACGAGGACCGGTCCTCCTCCTTGAAGAACCCCCAGTCCTCGCCCCAATCCAAGCTGCCGTCGCCACTGGTGTCAACCCATGCGTTGGCCAGATCATCGATCATAAACAGCACGGGCGAATCCGCGCCGTTAAACCATTTGCTTCGGTCGATGTGCATGCACGCTTCTCCTTGATTCCAATATTGCTTCTCCCGATATGTGATCCGGCTTCTTCTGCTTCACCGGAAACAATGACCGGATGCCTTCCTTATTCGTCTGCAGCAGCGTCCAGGCCTTCAGCAATTTTCTGCCGCGATCACGGCTGATCAAACGGATGTGGTGGCACAGCCTGGCTCTATCCGCCCAGAAAAATTTGTACTCCTGAGCGCCGCTCATAAAGTCGACTTCCTTGACTCCGCTGTCCAGATAATATTCCATCACCCTGTTCAGCAGAACAAGCCCGACGCCATACTCCATATACTGCTGGGAGAAGGATGTGATATACAGATATACTTTGCTTCTATAACTAAAGGTAAGCATGGCCGAAGCGATGCTCCCGCCGATTTCGAGATAAGAAAAATGCGCACGGTTCATTGCCGCAAGCTTCGGTACGATCTCCCGGTAAAAATCAACCGCCATCCGGTTTTTGAACAGGCTGTCCTCCCACCGTATTTTGTGCATCTCAAAAAACTCTCCCAAATGCGGCCATCTACGGGAACATGAACCTCCAGCTTAACGTTATGCTCCCTGCTTAATTTCCGTTCTTTCCGCTGGATCGCCTTGATTCTCCCCGAAGCCAGCTGATCCTGGTGGAATGAAGCCATGTCCAGATACGGCATAACCGACTTCGGCTCGGCAAACACATCGAATGAGCCGCCAAAAACTTCCCGAATAAGCCCCATAACCGGATGCAGCGAATGGAGATTGTATAAATCGATCCAATCCCACTCCTGCTGATGTTCCTTCAGCGTCTTGGCGATTTCCTTCAGCAATTTTACTTGGCTGTATTGCCGATGCAGGAAAAAGCTGCCGGTCTCGCCGGTTCCGGAAACGATAAACTGCAGCGATCTTACGCGGGTCCACTTGATTTTTTGCCTGGCAATGCACATCGGGGCAATGGCGACGCATTGTTCCCGGTCGGTGATGATAACAATGAACAGCTCATGTTCCTCGTTAAACATATGGCTTAGATAGGAATCCAGCCATTCCCAGGTATCGAAAATTTCCGCGTTTTCCAGATGATCTATCAATTGCTTCCAAGCCGGCTCCCAGGGAGCCAAGTCTTCAGCCTTTCGCACAATCACTGTATTCATGAGTACACTCCATAGTTTTTACAGGGCGTTTTTCAATTCCTTGACAGCCCGGATAATTTCCCTCGATTGATTCAGCAGCCGCAGCAACTTCGTTTGCTGACTGCATTCATTCCACATCACAAATGAATAGCTGACCGAAAAGTGATTCGCCCACCGGAATTTCCAGGGATAAGTGCCGGCGCCGAAATCGATCTGCTTCGCGCAGCTGCCGGAAAACAAGCTTTCGATCATTTCCATCAACAGTACGTCCGAAATGCCGTGGTAATTCGAATATTTCGGCGAATATCCCGTATTCCAGCCATACAAAACATCTCTATAAAGATAACAGCATTTATACATGATGATTTCGCTGTCTTCCGATTCCAGGTAAAAAAACAAAATCCGGTCATTTCCCTTGAACAGCTCTCTCAGGAATGTTTCATTGGCTTTGTCCTCGAACAAGCTCCCGCGCTCCGTCCGTCCCTTCACCTCATGCAGATACTTCTTCTCCAGCTGATGGACATTAGCGATTTGCTCGTACATATCGTCACTTTCACTGGCCCTGACAATTTTGAAGCGATAACCCGTGTCCTGCCGAAGTTTAACCCGTTTGCGCCTGAGCTTGGTGTTGATCATTTCTTTTTCAAACTGTTCATACGATTCAAAATCACCGCTATTAATCCGGTTGCAGGTAGTCAAATACTGCGTATGCTTGCTGTACCGGTCATGCCGCATGATATACTGCAGCAGCTGGGTATTCATCTGCAGATGGGTCAATTCGATTTTGTCCCATTTCTCCGAGTTTTCCTCGATCGTATGGAATAATTCCCGGATTAGCGCGGAAGCCTTGAATTTGCTGGAATCGATGATGAAGTTGAAATAATCTCCTTTTCCGAGAAAGCTGAGCACCCGGCATTTCACGATTTTTTTGTCGATGCAGCGGATCATAAGCGGCGCGATGGCTACCATCATATTGTCGCGGTAGTGGCAAAGGATAAACAATTGCTTGTCACAGCCGCTGCCAAAGGTTTGCCACCAGAAATAATTAAATTCAAAGGTGCTGTAATAGGTGGCGTCCGGGTCCTGTTCGGTCAGCCGTTCCCAATCCTCCCGTATGGCGAGAAATCCGTCCACATCGGTAATTATTTTCGTGTTCATGATTCGGAACTTGCTCCTTCCACGATCATTTTTTTGGATTTGCGGTTCAACGCGGACAGCAGGTCTCCAAGCAGCTCATGCCTGTTGATAAAACCAAAGAGAAGGCTTGCAGCGGTAAAAATCAGCACAAGCAGCATATTCAGGCCGATTTCAAGCGGCAGAGATAAGGGCAGCTGCATGCACGCGACGTAGAGAGCGTAAATCGGCACATAGAGGATCAAATATTTGTACGGAAAAAAAACGCTTAGCCCAAGCGGGTAATATTTGGATCCATAATGATAAAACACAGCGTTGGTCACTGCATAGGAAATCACCGTCGCAAGCGCCGAACCGTAAATCCCAAGCCAAGGGATCAATACCAGATTACATATCACGTTGATGACCGCAGCCAGGATGGATATCAGATAATTCGTCCGCATTTTATTAGCTATATGCAGTCCAAGAGAATAAAAGGCGACGCTGCCCGACAGGAAATACGAAAAGGCGATCAGCGGAATTAAGTAGGCGGCCGCATCGTATTCTGCCGTAGCCACCAGCCTTACACCTACATGGGCGAAAAGAGATAATCCCAGAACACATAACCAGCCGAGAAAATTGTAGATCCTGAACATTTTCCTGATCTTTTCCGGCCCGTCCTCATCCTTATAGGCCTTGAATTTAAAAGCCGTGAACACGGACATAAAAGGGGCGATGAATGCCGGATTGATCAGCATGCCGATCTTGTATCCAATGGAGTATACGGCGACTGAAGACAAGTTCATATAACCTTTGATCAGGAAACGGTCGCTTAAACTAAGCACCCAGGCGGAGATGTCCCCTAACAGCAGGCCGGTGCCGTACCTCAGCATATGGCGCAATTGCTTTTTCTCCAGCGTAAAACGAAAGGTTCCGAGATTCAGCACGAACAACACGCCAAACACAAGCATGTTCGCCAGCAGTTGAGACGTAAAGATGCCAATGATTCCTTGCCCCCGGGCGAGAAAGAAATACAAGGCAAAAAGCAGAGTGGATAAAACGACCGAAAACTGTATACTGCTGGACTTCATCGCCTTAAACTGCATAGAGTAAAAGCTGGAGTAGATCAGATTAAGGCAGGAAAATACCGAAATCATAACCACGTATGGAATGAACAGGACGGCATCCGCACTGTGGTCAAACGCAAGCGGAGACAATAGCGGGCTTAAAGCCCAGGCGCCCAAGATGCAGACCGCGCCCCACAGCATGGCAAATGTCAGCGCGGTATTCCGCAGCTCCCGTTTGTTTTCGAATTCGTTAAAAAAACGGATCATTCCGGAATGAACTCCCAACGCGATGAGCAGCGAAAGCAGCATCTGCACGCTGAGAAGGAGATCATATTGGCCGAACTGATCCTGCGTTAAGTTCCTAGTATATAAAGGGATAAGCAGCAAATTGACAAGCTGGGTCAAGACCGAGGAGCAGAAGTACACCGCCCCGCTTGACAGCATTTTGGGATTATCGGTTGACACGGGACATCACTTTGCTTTCTATAGGCTTTGGACCCGAAATCCGGTTGTAGACCGCGATCAGATCGGATGCATAGTCCTTCGGCATCGCCTTGGACGCGGACTGCTTGAAGCTTTCGTAATTCCGTATTACCCGGCGCACCGTTTCCGTAAGCTCCTCCAAATCGCGGGACTTAAACAAAAGGGTTCCGTCAGGTCTTTTGCATACATCGCTTGCCACCGCCGGAATTTGGCAGTGAAGCGCCTCGGCAACGGACACGCCGTAGCCATCCATGCTGGTCGGCCTTATGAACAACCTGCTTTTTTTCAAAATGGGCCAAAACTCCGTATCCTTCACTTCATAAAAATAAAACCGTTCGGCCAAACCGTAGGCGGCAATCCGCCGCTTGATCGCCTCGTAATATTTCCGTTCTTCCGGACTCTGCTCCGCAGCTCCAAGCAGGGCAAACAGCAAACGGGCTGAAATGCCGTTATCCGTTAGCCCCCTCATCATCTCAATGAGAAGATCAATGCCATACAGATCATGATCTTGAAATAAGCGCACAAACCCGTTGGCGCAGATGACAAAATCCTCCGTATCGATGAATTTGCTGACCTCAGCCGGCAGCGGCCATTGCCCTCCCCCGCGTTCATTCGGATGAATATAAGCCGGAATCGTGCCCACCCGGTCCTGCCGGAAGCCAAGATTCAGCAGCAACCGCGTCGTTGCTTCATTGACGCATACGATATAATCGATCCGCTTCAGGCTTGCCAGCAGCAGCTTGCGCGTGAGGCGGCCCGCATGTTCAAGCTGCTGTGACAGGCTTTCGCCGTGAACGGTGAGCATAATCTTTTTGCCGAGCAGTTTATAGCAACCAAGCAGCATCCGAAAACGCGGATCGATCGTGTGAAAATGAAACAGATCCCCGCGGATAAAAGGGATCTGCAGTACGAATTTTCTGTAGCTACCCATAGCCACGATATGCCGCTGCTGATCCGCCACATTGGACTCGTTGTAAATGACGCATTCGACGTTATGCTTTTGCAGTTCGTCAGCCAATCTTTGAATATGGACCGAAATCCCGCCGATTGGAGGAGGAATCGGTCCTACCATAATCAATTTCATCAGATTACCGGTTCCTTTCCGATCCGAACCTCCACGTTCTTAAACTTGCCGGTTTCCGTTCTGACGATATGGGGAACGATCGTAATCTGAAAATTCATGTCGATGGTAAACAGATTTTCCAGCTTCTTCACCACCATGCTGATTTCTTCTTCCACAATGTCTTTCGGCTGGCTGGATTCGGCCATAATCTCAATCAGATCATAACGATGCTGAATCAGCTTGCAGGCGCTGAAAGTTCGCGTCCCCCGAAGCGCAATGGCGATCAGCGGCGATGGAAGCATATCCCCATTCGGTTTATACATGATTTCACCCATGCGCCCGTCGATGGAACGAATGACCGGAAACAGGTGTTCAAGCCCTTTTTGCGGCTGTTGATCGAATGGCGAAGCCGCATCGGTTAATTCATAGCGAATGAGCGGCATCACATCGTTTAAGAAAGAAGTGCCGATAATTGCGCTGGTGTCCGGGTTCTGCTCTACGTAGCTATATAAGGGCAGGAAATAATAAGCGCGGGAGTCGTTCATCCATCCGCCTAAAGCCGCCTTTTCGGTTTGCCCGTAATGGGCGAACAGCTTCGAGCGGGAAAAAACGCTGCCGATCAGATGTACCTGATAGTCATGGACCATTTCGCAGGCCAGCAAAACGGCTTTCGGCTGATATAACGCGGTCAGCTGCTGATCCACCAGAAACTTGGCGAACATGGCCAGCGCCGACGGGAAGCCGTACAAGTATTCATATCCCGATGCCAAGATGGCCTCCAAGATTTCCTTTATATTATGCTCCGTAATGGACGTCGTGTTGATTTTCAACGTTCTCGAGTACTTGTCGAGGATATACAGCTTGCTGCTCGGCAGCGCTCCCCTGAATTCCACGCGCCCGTCTCCCGGCTTGTAGCCGACATTGGCCCACTGATAGCAAATGGCCGCCCATTCGCGCTGTTCGACGGTCCGGTTCGTATACAAGGTTAGAGAGGTGCCCGTCGTTCCGCTGGTGCCCAGCTTTTTCAGCTTTTCCGGCGAATATTTGGCCACGACCATCTCCTTGCCGTGCATCCGCACATCCTCTTTATGGATGATTGGAATCCGTTCAACGTCGCTGAAATCCTGCAGCATATCCGGGTGAAAGCCGTGCGAATCATAAAGCCGCTTGTAGAATACCGTTTGTTCATAAGCGAGTTTTACGATCTCCTTCATGGCTTGAAGCTGCGCCTGCCGGATCTGGCCGTAATCCATCGATTTCATTTGCTCGAATTTATGCAGCCATATATGAAATTCCCTGCCGACATTCACGTACCGGAACGGAAAATACGATAAGATCTGTTTGGCGGCCGTTTTCGTGATACTCATGGGTTCATCATTCCTTTGGTTAATGATCTTTCGACTTCAAGCGCAATTTCCGAGGCCTGGATCTGCTGCCATAACGGTATCGGCCACTCCGTGCGGCCTTGAACGGCTTCTCCGAACCGCTCAAGCGTTTCGCGCTGTCCTTTGCTGGAGATTTTCGTTTCCAGCCCTTTCGCTTTGCTGCCGGCAATCAGCAGCCGGCGGTAGTCGTCAAGGAAAATGTTTTTGCCGTCCACGTAAATGTCCATCTGCTCTTTGGGATAAGATTTGCTGCCAAGCGCGGTATAGGTCACCGTGGCGACGGATCCGTCCCCAAACTCCATCGTTGCGACAAAATTATCCGTATGCGTATAATGTTTCGTTGCCGGATCGATATGGGATACGTGAATCCGCTGTACCCTGCTGCCAGTCAAATAAGTAAACAGATCATAAATATGGCAGCATTCCCCACGGTTGCGGCCTCCGCCTTCTTCCGTCTGCGTCCAATGGTCCAAAGGCAGATAACCGGCATTCATCCGGTAGTTCAATATCATCGGGTTGCTGCGCCGTTCCGTGATCTCTTTGATCTTGGCCGCATAAGGCGAAAACCTGCGGTTAAAACCGGTGACCAGCACCGGAGCCGATTTTCCATCCGGCAAATCCGCATAAAACTTTTCGATATCCTCCAGTTCCGGCCGGGTTAGAGCCAGAGGTTTCTCCACAAACACATGTTTTCCGGCCTCAAGCGCCTCAAGCACGATAGAAGCGTGGGTATCATGGCGCGTTGCGATCAGCACCGCGTCAACCTCGGGGTCCTCAAGAAGCAGCCGATAACTCGTGGCCGCATACACCGCCCCAAATTGCTTGGCCGTTTCGGCGGCATTATGCCCGGTCTGGCTCATGACGGCCTGCAGCTGAAACATGCCTGATAAGGCATTGATATTCGGCAGGTGCATGGCTTTGGCAAATTCGCCAGCTCCAATCAATCCGATCCGCACTTTGTGCTCCATGCCCACCCTTGCGCTGAGCTGCGGATTAGTAGTTACTTTATGCCTGTCGCCCGAGATGACTGCCGTCTGCGGATATGAAAGCAGCACCATCATCGGCTTGGCCTCCGCATGCTGGATAAATGCATATGCTTCCGCCGCTTCGCTTACCGGGAATACGCGGGAAATCATCGGTTCAAGCCGAATCTTCCCCTCCGCAACTAACCGCAGGTATTCCCTCATATTCCGATTTTCCGTCCAGCGCACATATCCGAGCGGATAATCTTGTCCCTTCTCTTCGTAGTTCCGGTCATAACGGCCCGGCCCATAGGAGGTGGAAATATAAAAATCCAGTTCCTTCTCATAAATGTCGGACCGATTAATCTCAAGGCCGACATCCCCCACAACGACAACGCGCCCCTTCTTCCTTGTCATCCGGAAGGCTTCCGCCAGGATCGTGCTGGATTTTGCCGCTGCCGTAATAATGACGCCATCCGCGCCCAAGCCGTCGGTCAACCGGAGCGCGGCTTGGGCGCTGCTATCCTCCCCGGGCCAAATGGCCAAATCCATACCCAAGCGCTGTGCAAGCGCGATCCGGTCTTTATCCAGATCGGTGCCGATGACCCGACATCCGTTTGCTTTCAGCAGTTGTGCCGTCAGCTGTCCCAAAATTCCCAGCCCGATCACCACAAACGTCTCCCCCAAAGTCGGGGCCGCACGCCGCAAGCCCTGCATGGCGATCGCTCCAAGCGTCACCGTGCTTGCTTCCGCCATCTCCAATCCTTCGGGAACGGGCGTCACCAAATTCCGGGGCACCCGGATGATCTCGGCATGGTGGGCAAACTGGGCTCCGGCACAGGCAACGCGATCCCCCGCTTTTAAATCCGTAATTCCTGCCCCGACTTCAATTACCGTTCCGGCGGCGGAATAACCCGAAGGCTGTCCCGAGCCCATCTTCACCTTGAGCATATTCCGCGTATGGGACAAACCTTGGGCGGCGGCGATTTGCATCAGCTTCCTGACCTTGTCCGGCTGCTGTACCGCGCGTTTCCAGAGCGGAACGCCGCTGGTCTGCAAACCGCTGATTTCCGTTCCGATCGAAATGCACGAATGGTCCACCTGGACGAGCACGGTTCCTTCCCTAATTTCCGGCGCCGGAATTTGTTCAACAACGGCGCTGCCCTGCCTAATGATCACTTGATTCATCCAATTGCTCCCCCGTTTGCTTCGAAGTGGATATTCGTCTTCAATATTTGGCTCTGGATATCTACCCGCAGCAGCTTGCTTGGCACCCGGGTTCCATAACTTGTCGATACCCAGGCTTCCTGCAGCTCGACTTTGGCCGCATGCTCGAATTCGAGAGTAACCGTCAGCTCTTCCGCATGCAGCAGCCATTTCTCCCGGTCCCTGGATACGTGAATTTCCGGAGCCAGCATCAGAGAGACGGCCGCGGAAGGCACATCGGCGGTCATCGCAGCCGTTTGCTCAAGCGTATCGATAATAATCAAGCTTGCTTGTTCCAGCGTTATATAACGGTTATGGATAATACCGCCCTTCGCAAGATAGCCTTCATGCCTGCCCGCAAAATGACTGTCCGCAAATCGTGTACATGCCGCGTTTGTCTGCTCCCGCAACAGGAACAGATTTCTTTCTTCCATATCATTTTGTTCCATCCCGCCAAGCTGCAGTGTATTATGTACGGCCGTACTGCGAAACACATTCCGGGCCCGGTAATCCGCTGAGTAAACGTAAGTGCCCGGATCCACCGCAATGTCCCTTCCCCTAATATTCAGCACGAAGCTCAGCTGATCGTTATGGCTGTGTGCCCCATGCCCATGAAAGGAAAGCTCCCCGCAGCGAATCAGGCAGTAAACCTCCGGACTGCGCAGTACATAATATCCGCCATCCGGAAAGGCAGAGGATTTCATCGCGGAATAGGCCGACTGCAAGAAAGGCTTCAGTCCGCCTGCAATCCATAACGCATCCTCTCTGGCGCAGAGGCCTGCAGTCCGAAAATCATCCCGATCAAAAAACTCCCCGGCCACCGCCAGCAGATGGCGGAAATCATTGCGCAGCCATCCCCCGTATTGCGAAACGATGAGATATCTTCCGTCATCGGCATCGCCGATCAGCGGGGTTAATCCGTCCGGCTTCATGATTTGCAGCATAAAATCAAACATCGCCTCAAGACGGCGCAAATATTCCGCAGAAAAGCCAAGGTCATTCCTTGCGCACCAAATCGTTGTTACGAGAAACATTTCCGCGACAAGACGATGGTAGGACGTGGATGCCTCGTAGTTCGTTCCGTCCGGATGGACCTGGATGAACATTTCTTTTTCCAATTCCGACAGACCGAAAGCCAGCCACTCTGCCGGACCGGTACCCTGCATCCGGTCTTCGGGCACGTGAAAGCCGCGGAAATAAAGCCCCAGCGCAATCAGCCCGGCCAAATCGGCCGTATAATGATTGCCTGTATGTTCCCCGGTGTTTTCAAGATTTCCGCGGATAAATCTGCCGTGCAAATATAGCGATGCATGGAAGTTCTCCCAAAAGGCGTCCGGTATGGACGGGCTTTCCCGAAAAAAAGGAACGGCGGCAATCCAATTCGCCGCGCGGATGGCCACATCCATCGCACAGGTCCAGTTGACGGACATCCCCACCGGATTCTGTAAGATCCAATCTTCCAGCTGCATCCGGAATTCAAGTGCGTATTTCTCGTCCCCTGTAAGCCAATAGGCCTTCCCCAGCGTAAACAAATGCTGAAAACGCGACAGTTCCCAAGGAACTTTAACGTCAGCCGCGTTGTCCAGATCAACGATTTTGATTCGTTTATAAAACTTCTTGGCCCACCGGTACCCCGACTTAAAATCCTCATTCCAAGGCAAAGAAGGCCCCAGTTGGGTATCGCCTGATCCCAGCAGATCAAATACATGCGCGCAGATTCGATCCGCATCGCGAATAATATCCGCATCGAGCCCCTCGGTCAGAAGCATTTTCATATATCCGTCCTTGTCCGCAGGATTAACGAGGTAAGCGCACTCCGGCACAAACGAACGGAACAGCTCTGCCGGAATGGAAACCGGCTTGCGTCTGATCCGATATTCGCGGTATACGAAACCGGCCTGTTCTGCGGCTTTGCCGGCAACTTTTTTGACGGCTATCCGAAAAGGCATCTTCTTCAAGCGCCTGAATTTGGTTTGAAGCGTAAGCATGACCTACACTCTCGCTTCCACGCGGGAGGGATGCATGAAAAATCCTCTCGTATCCACCACGATTTTGTCTTCAAGCAGTTCGGGGCCGATCGGGCCGAAAGCGTCATGGTTGACGAGCAGCAGGACAATATCCGCCTGGCGCACCGCCTCCTCCGCTTCGCAAAACTGTACATTTCCGTACTGCAGGCTGACCGGCAGTTCCTTGATATGGGGCTCGGCAACATACAGGTAAGCGGCCGCCGCCTTGGCCAAATGTTCCACAATCGCCAGCGCCGGACTTTCGCGCAAATCATCAATATTTGCCTTAAAAGATAAACCCAAGCAGGCAATTCCCGGTGATTTCAGCTTTGCGGCAACCTGGATGACCTTCTCCGCCACATACCATGGCTTGGAATCGTTGACGATCCGGGCCGTATGGATCAGCTTCGCCTGCTCCGGGGCAGCATCCACCAAAAACCAGGGATCGACCGCGATGCAATGTCCGCCTACGCCGGGGCCGGGCTGAAGAATATTGACCCTCGGATGGCGGTTGGCCAGACGGATCAATTCCCACACGTCGATCTCCAGATGATCGCAGATCAGAGACAGCTCATTCGCAAACGCAATATTGACGTCCCGGAAGGAATTCTCCGTCAGCTTAGCCATTTCGGCCGTACGCGCATTCGTCTCCAGAATGGCCCCCTTGACGAAATGCCGGTAAAAATCAGCGGTCCATCGTGTGGACGCCTCGTCGATTCCGCCGACAATCCGGTCATTCTCCACCAGTTCGCGCAAAATTTGACCGGGCAGAACCCGCTCCGGGCAATAGGAAACAAAAATACGGTTATATGCGGCATAAAGCGAATCGGAAATGCTCAGATCCCTTCTTGCTTCCAGAATCCAGTCCGCAATTCGTTCCGTCGTGCCAACCGGACTGGTTGATTCGAGGATGACCAGATTCCCGGGGCGCAGGTATGGAATCACCGCTTTAACGGCCTGCTCCACATAAGTCAGGTCAGGTTTGTTGTTTTCTTGAAAAGGGGTCGGTACGGCTAAAATATAAACATCCGCTTCCGCCGGAATTGTTGAAGCGCGAAGCAGTCCGCATTGTACGGCTTCCTTTACGACTTGGTCCAAATCCGGCTCCGTGATGTGAACCTCTCCCTGACTGATCTTTTCGACCGTATGTATGTTAACGTCTACGCCGTGTACCTGAAATCCGTTTTTGGCCAGCAGGCCGGCCGTCGGAAGTCCGATATACCCCAATCCTACTACGCATACTTTTTTCACCATTTACGTCCCTGCCCTTGTAATAAAATTGAGGGAATCCCTCTTCGCAAAGCTCCCGCCATGAAGAACATCCTTTAAAAGAAAAACGACTTTCGACGTGCCTCCACAAAAGACGCGCTGCTTTTAGCGGATGCTTTTCTTGTGAAATAAGGATGCGTAACCAGGCGAGATATGCTTTCTCGTATTTAAAGAAAAACGTCTATCGACGTACTTTCAAAGAAGACAGACGGCGTTTAGCGGAAGTTTTTCTTGCGATCTTAGGTACTTAAGCTCCGCTTAAAACTTATTATTTTATAGTCTTCAAAAAGAGGGCTTCTCCTGTTTCTCCAGCTGAAGAATGCGGTCCATCGCGGACAAAAGCGGCAGCCGCAAATCCTCCTGATGCAGTGCGAAATCGATGGTAGTCAATATGTAGCCGAGCTTTTCCCCGACATCAAACCGCTCCCCTTTAAACGCATAAGCGATGCAGCCCTGTTCCACGATCAGCTTCTGGATGGCGTCTGTCAGCTGTATTTCACCTCCGTACCCCGCCTCCTGATGTTCCAAAAACCCGAAGATCTCCGGCGTCAGCACATAGCGGCCGATAATGGCCAGATTGGATGGGGCCTCGCCCGGATCCGGCTTTTCCACCACTCTGCGCAGCTCGTATGCCGTCCCTTCATGGTCAAGCGCATGCAGCGGATCGATGACGCCATAACGATGCGTCTGATCGCGGGGAACGGAGCCGACGCCAATGACGGATACCCCATAGGTTTCGTATTGCTCGACAAGCTGGCCGATACAAGGCACCTCCGACCGGACCACATCATCGCCGAGAAGCACCGCAAAAGGTTCGTTGCCGATAAAATTGCGGGCGCACCATATGGCATGCCCGAGCCCTTTGGCCTCCTTCTGACGGATGTAATGAATTTCGACCGTAGAAGAACGCCGGACCGATTCCAGAACCTCCAGCTTGCCTTTTTGCAGCAAATTATGCTCCAGCTCAAACGAATGGTCGAAGTGATCTTCAATGGAGCGTTTGCCTTTTCCGGTTACGATGATGATATCTTCGATCCCCGCGGCAATCGCCTCTTCGACGATGTACTGGATCGTCGGTTTATCGACGATGGGCAGCATCTCCTTGGGCATGGCTTTGGTTGCAGGCAAAAAACGGGTTCCAAGCCCCGCTGCCGGAATGATTGCTTTCCTGACTTTTTGCACTATGTTTCTCCCCCTTTTGTACTTCCTTCTCTTTACAACCCCAAAAAGTGAAACATATGCTTCGCGGTTGATTCCGAGTACTTTTCGAGGACCCGTGATTTAAAAACCGGAAACGCCTTGTTAAGGATTAAAGGATGAGCTACATGTCCGGCCCCGCATAGCTCATACTTCAATCGAAGTATGAATTCGGGCATCTAACCCGGCCTCACACCACACTCTCGACGATTGACGTCTAAGGTACCTTCATACCCACAGCGTGATCGAGTGCCTACCGTGATAAAGGTGCAGTAGACATAACCTTCGGCCGTTCCGGCCGACAATAACCTATTCGAGGTTGTTCAAAAAGTCCGCTTTTGATCACGAAGTATAACAAGGAGAAGCTCGGCATCGAACCTTGAATTCAGCCGGGCCTTCCGGTGCTCATGTACCCAAAACGTACACTCCGCTCCTCATTCCCTAACTTCATCCAATCTTCTCGGTGCTGAAAACCGACCTTTTTGAACACGCACTATTCGGGAATTCCGTAATTATAGTACTGATGCGATTCCGACTTGCTGTATCTCTTGTTATTGAGGAACACGCCCAAAATGTTGGCTTTGGCAAGCTCCAGCTTTTCCTTTGTTTTCCTAATGAGCTCCCGCTTCACTTTTCCCGCATGCACGACAAGGATGACCCCATCGCAAACCGAAGCGACGATCAGCCCATCCGCGACAGCCATCACCGGGGAAGTATCCAGCAAAATCACATCGTATTCTTCCTTCCAAAACTCGATAATTTCCCTTAATTTATCCGAAGACAACAGCTCCGTCGGATTCGGCGGCACGGGACCGGCGGTGACCAGAGACAAATGGTCGATCGACGTTTGATGCAAAATCTCGCCATACGTGCATTGATTGGCCAAAATATTGGATAAACCGATCCGGTTGCTCACATTGAAGACGTTTTGCAATGAAGGATGCCGCAAATCGGCGTCGATCAGAAGCACCTTTTTTCCTTCATGGGCATACGCTACCGCCAAATTGCTGATCGTCGTCGTTTTCCCTTCACCGGCTTGGGTCGAGGTGACGGCCAGCACCTGCAGCTTTTGATTCCAGCCCGAAAACTGGATATTGGTACGGAGATTCCTATATCCCTCTGAAATGATGGATCGGCGGTTGATGTCCATGATCAGTTTGCTTTTACTGGCTGAGCGGCGCATAATTTTCACCTGCCTGATTTTTGGTACGGGCCGAAGTTCTCGTTCTAAGATCCCTTTTGTTCATTTTCCGGATGGCCCCAAGCGTAGTCAGTTCGAGATATCGTTCCACGTCATATTCGTTTTTGATCGTATCATCCAGATGTTCAAGCAGAAGCACGATGCCCACGACAAGGAGGAATGATGCGGCAAAAGCGATCGCCATGTTGATTTTCAGCTTCGGGCTGACCGGAACCGGATGCTTCTGCGGCTTGGCCGTATCAAGTATCGAGATATTGTCGACCTTCATGATCCGGGGGATTTCTTTTTGAAACACTTGCGAAACGGAATTAACGATATTCATGGCATGGTTGTATGAAGCATCGCGTATTTTCAGTGTTATAACCTGGGAGTTCTGTGCGGTGATCACTTGCAGATTGTCGGCGAGATCTTGGGAGGATGCCTGGAGGTCGGGATGCTGCTGCACGACCTTGTCCAGAATCGCAGCGGATGTAATAATCACTTTGTAGGAATTGATCAGCATGATGTTGGAGGTTATTTCATTGATGTCGAGTCCCCTTGCCCCCATCTGGTCCATATTCATCTTGTTCACGATCAGGGTGCTTGTAGCCTCATATGCCGGCGTTATCATGAATCGGCTGTAAAGTCCGGTTCCGGCGGTGCAAATCACCACAAACGCTACAATCAGCCACAGCCTCTTTCTCACCATTTGTATCATCAGTTTTAATTCCATCAGGATTTCCCCCAACTCTTATAGATGTTGTTCTCTGCTTTTCGGTCCCTTACTTCATCCAACTGGAGCGTTTTGAAGAAATGCATGTCGGAAGCATAAGCCAAAGCGTTTTGAAAAACGCACATCGGAAGCATAAGCTAGCGTTTTGAAGAAACGCATGTCGGAAGCATATGCTTCGGTGCTGAAAACCGGCCTCTTTAAACTCGCATTTATACGATTTGAACCTGGGCGGCTCTTTCCAGGCATTTAATTATGCAGCAGGCCGATCTTTCCTCCAATAATCAATTGGGCCGCGTGATGCTGCAGCGTCTGCAAATACTCCGATCCGCACAGCCGCTCCAGCGCTTCATATCCTTCTTTGATATAAAATCGCCTTTTAAGGTTGTTATGCGCATCGCTTCCGATGAAGTGAATCCAGCGCTTTTTGCATAAATAGGAAGCGGTCCTCCTTACTTCATCCCCAAAAAAACCGATCAGCGATTGCGTCGTGACCTGAAGTCTTACACCATGCTCCTCAATCCAGCCGAGTACTTGATCGGGGTTGCTTATGACGTCCAAATTCCGCTCGGGATGCGCGATCACCGGATGGATGCCCCGCTGTTTCATATAAGCGAGAAATTCGTAAAAGCAGCTTGGGATGCTCCGGGAAGGCAGCTCCACCAGCAGATAAGCGCTCCCGGCGAGCGTCTGCAGCCGTCCGGCCCGGTGTTCCGCCCGGTAAGCGTCAGTGAGCCGGAATTCCTGGCCGGGAAAGATCTGCAGCGGAATATTGTTTTTCTTGAGTCTGCTGTTCAGCGCCGCTACCCGGCGCCGGATTTTGCGGGCCGTGTTGGTATACCTCCTAGTCGCATGGTGCGGGGTGGCAATCACCGCTTGCATTCCCTCTTTGACTGCGGCCGCAGCCATCCGGAGCGCGCCTTCCGCCGTGCTTGGACCGTCATCCACGCCAGGGAGGATGTGGCAATGGGTATCAATCATCATATCAGCACCTTATATCTTTTGTAACAAATCGTATCATTCATGAGCCAATCGACAGCGTTTTGTGTCGGTTAAAAATGAAACCCTGAGAACCTTGACGAAATTTAGAGTTACCATTTTTAATTGCACCAATAGGAAAAACTATGGATGCATCAAGGGGGTTCGGAACCTGATTTCTTAGGAAAATGGTTACAAAATGCATATTTACTATTGACGACACTGTTAATTTACGATACATTTTGTATCATGTCAAGCGTTATTTATTTGAACTTGGAGTCGTATACGAAGGGTGGGTACGAATGAAGTACGGTCACCGGATTGCGGAGCTTCGCGAGCGGAAAGGCATGACCCAGGAGGAGTTGTCCGCTTCCATCGGAATCAGCAGGGCGGCTTTGTCTCATTATGAGAAAAACCGGCGTAAGCCGGACTATGAAACATTAAATCGGCTGGCGGATCTGTTTCAGGTCTCCATCGATTATTTGCTGGGAAGGAGAGATGCGCCCAGGGCTTCCGCAGAACCGGAGACGAATCTTTCAGAACCGTGAAGCAACACCTGAGCCATACATACGGAAAATGCGGGACATTGCAAGAAAAACTTCCGCTAATCGCGGTCTGGCTTCTAGGCGAATACATCGATAGACGTTTTACTTTAGATATAAGAAAGCATAAACTTGAGAACCACGCACCCTTATATCGCAAGAAAAACTTCCGCTAATCGCGGTCTGGCTTCTAGGCGAATACATCGATAAACGTTTTTCTTACAAACTAACTTTACTCATTGCAGGTTCAGCATGTATAATATAGTAGCAAACATATGTTTGCCTATTTCAACTTTGTCAGTCAGGGGAGGAACAATGAAAGGTTCAACACATCTGGCCATCGGCGTGGCCATTGGAGCGGCGGCGGCCGCATATTATCCATTCACGCTGCAAAATGCCGCCCTGTATGTGGCGATTTCCGCGCTGTCGGCACTTAGTCCCGACTTGGATGGCCCAAGCATGCTGAGTTCAAGAATCGGCCAGTTTTCCAAATGGCTGCGGGAAATGCTCTATTGGTCCGGGCTGCTTCTCATCGTTATTCTTGCCTGGTTATTTTTTGCGCAGGGTTATTTTTCCGCAGAGTATTCACTCGCCGCACTCAGCCTGTTTCTTCTCGGTCTGATCATTAAAGACGGTCTCATACGGAATATCCTCGTCAGCTGCATAGGCGGCCTGCTGCTTTATATCGGATTGTCGCAGCAGATGAGTTGGCTGATGGGCTTCGGCGCTTTCGTCGCAGTCGCCCCATGGCTTAAGCATCGCGGGCTGACGCATACGGTCTGGGCCCTGGTGCTTTGGGCCGCCATCGGCTCGGGACTTGAGCATCAGCTCCAGGTTGAAGGCATCATGACGGTCGCAACCGCCGGGTATCTGTCGCATTTGATTGCGGATTCGCTTACGCCAAGCGGCGTCAAATGGCTGTCTCCGATCTTCAACAAAGCGTTCAAGTTTCCGATTGTCTAACTGGACGGCATGATCGCTCAAGGTGAACAGCTGTAAGTAAAAATGATAACTTGCCACAAGCGTCCCGTCGTTCGTGATTAGAGTTTATCGAATGCCCCGGCCATCATTTGACGATCATTACCGCTTTCGTCCGCAACCAGGTTTACGTCTCTCCTGTTTCATTCACGTTCGAACAAAAAAGAAACCGTTCTTTTATGATTGGAGGTATCCTCATCCAGGTTGGATAGGAGTTAACGTTCAAATCATTAAGAACGGTTTTCTTCGTAATTATTATGTTTCATTCCTTACCTCCGACTAGGAAGTCCCCTGCAAATAGACCTGCTTATTTTTATCCTTATGTACAGGCTCTCATAAAAAAATGCGAAAGTGCAGGCTTTGGTTGTTACTTGCCATTCTAGATGAAAAAGGTTGCAAAAGTGCAGGCTTTTGCTGTTATTCGCCATTCTAGATGAAAAAGGTTGCGAGAAGCTTTGGTTGTTACTCGCCATTCAAGATGAAAAAGGTTGCGAAAGTGCAAGCTTTGGTTGTTACTTGCCATTCAAGATGAAAAGGTTGCGAAAGTGCAAGCTTTGGTTGTTATTCACCATTCTAGATGAAAAAGGTTGCGAAAGTGCAAGATTTTTCAGTTATTCAAGGCAAATATAGATGATCACCTTAAAAAGGTTGCACTTTTGCAGGAATTTCCTATATTTCTTATGAAATCAAGGAAAATGGATGCACTTTTGCAACTTTTTCTATCAAAGTAGGAGAAATGAGCGGCATAGACGCGTGAATAACATATAGCTGCTAATAACAAGTGCTTATAAAGTCTTATACAGTAACTTTTGGGCATTTCCCACCCGTTTGCGATGTGCAGCATCCTTTTCGAGATCCTTAGCTGTGTTGGCGTTTTGTCAGGGTACTGTCGATGATCAGCGTCATTCAGCCAGTCATTGCGTCATTTTTCCAATCACTTTGCTGCCTTCTACCGATTCATCTGCGCGGTACTGTCAATGTTAAACGTCGGTACTGCCGATAATCTGCCTCGTTCTGCCGAGGATCAGCTTTCTTCACAATTGGGATTTATGGCCCTAGCGACGTCGGCGTCGTCCCCCTTTCGAACAATCATGAATAGATTCCACTTCTATTTCCCATAATTTATCTCAGGCTTTCACTATGGCAGCTTGTTGGTCATGTTCGCGCGCTTCTTCACTTTTGCTCATCTTAAACACTAACTGTTCTATAACCTAACTCAAATTACGCCATAGGTTTTAAGCGTACATGTTCAAAACTGAATAAATTATGCGTTCCCCCATCTTAAAAAGGGTTATTATAGTAATAAGATAGTATGATGTTCCAATTTCCACATCCCACACTTTACTTAAGGAGCATTCGAACATTGGCGCATAAATCCATTTTTGCGGTATGGATCAGTTTGATCAGCAATATTTTGCTGACCGCGTTGAAAATTATAACCGGCTTTGTGTTTAACAGTAAGGTTCTCGTGGCGGACGGGATTCACAACGCCGGGGATGTGGTGGCAACCGTCGCCGCTTTAACTTCAGCAATGGTATCCCGCAAACCTGCGGATGAGGATCATCCATACGGCCATGGCAAAGCCGAAGCGATCGCCTCGGGATTCGTGGCTCTGATTCTGATCGTGGCTGCGCTTCTGATGGTGTATAAGTCCATTGAGTCGTTTTGGGAACCACCTGCCGCTGCCAGTTGGGTTGCCCTTGCCGCGGCGCTTGTTTCCCTGATCTGGAAGCAAGCTCTCTATATGTACTGCATCCGGGTCGGGAGAGCCGAAAACAGCCGCAGCCTGATCGCCACCGCTTACGATCATATTGCCGATGTATATGCGTCCGCAGCTGCCGTAATCGGTATCGGCATTGCTTTGGCCGGAGACTACTTTCATATTCCCTTTACGGAATACGGCGATTCGGCCGCAGGCATCATCGTCTCTTATCTCGTCATCCGGCTCGGTTTCAAAATGGGGCGTGAAGCCATCGACATCCTGATGGATAAAAATATCACGCCCGAAAAGCTAACCGAGCTGAGCTCTATTATCTACTCCGTTCCCAACGTCAAGCGGGTGGACAGCATTCGTGCCAGAGAGCTGGGGAACGCAATCATCGTCGATGTCAAAGTGAGCGTCCCCAACCAGCTGACCGTCAAACAAGGACATGACGTGAGCCGCGAAGTCAAAAAAACGATCATGCGGCGGATGAAACATGTCGGAGATGTCATGGTCCATTTGAATCCATGGTATGCGGATGGAGAAGAAGAGTAAAATAACCCCGCAAAGTGTATCGGAAAGAAGTCCGACGACTCTCGCAGAGAGGCGCTTTTGCAAAGCAAAAGTACTGAGAGTATCGGAAAGAAGTAAGGGCGCCTCGCAAAGAGGGGCGCTTTTGCGGAGCAAAAGTACGGAGTGACGCGTGACCTTCGAAGCCTATTCCGATTACTTTGCGGGGACCCCGAAACTAATTTCTGATATGTAAATAAAGAGCTGTTCCCGGGCCAATAAAGTCTGGCCTTTCGGGAACAGCCCTTGCTTTCACATTTAACCAAGATCCGGCGTATCCAATAGCTCGACTGCCGGCTTGCTTGTACCATGAAGTTCGAAAATGACAAGTTCGTTGCTGCCTTCCTTCAGCAGTGGGGCGGGCACATAAAGCGTTTGCTGCGGACCGACCTCCCAGTAGCGTCCGAGATTAAAACCGTTTAGATAAACGACGCCTTTGGTCCATCCATCCAGGCGGATGAAGGTATCGGCCCGTTCGTTAACCTCAAACGTTCCCTTGTAAAACGCCGGCGCTGCCAGCTTTCCGGCAGCAGTTCCATCTGCCTGGAGCGGCCCGAACGCAAGCGCGGATACATCTTTTAACGGCAGCGGACGGATCGTCCAATGGTATAAAAACTGATTTCCAAGCCGGATGCCTTCCGTAATTCCCTTCGTATCCCTCATAAGCGGCCCGTAATTAACCCGTCCCATGTTTTCGACCAGCACGTCCAACTGCAAACCTTCGGCAGGAATATCTAGAGGAATGGCTGCCGGGTTCCAGCGTTCCACCGTGCCTGCATATTTGCCGTTCGCAAACACCAGCGCGCGGTCGCGCACGTCTTGAAGCACCAGCTCGAATCCCTTTCTCGGACCGGAAATACGGGTCGAATACAGAATAAATCCATAGTTTTGTCCGACCTTCTCCATCGGTTCCGGGCAAGTGCTTTGAATCGGCTGCGACAGCTTGTCCAGCTGATCGAATAATCCGGCCTGACCGGTCATCTCGACCTTGCCGTATGCATTTTTGCGAATAGGTTCAGGCAATACCAGCTCCGGCAGATCAACATAACGGGAAAGCACGTCGCGGACGGCATAAAATTTCGGCGTCGGATCTCCCCACTCGCTGAGCAGCGTATCGTAGTCATAGCTCGTTACCGTCGGCTCAAACTGCTGCCCATGATTAGCCCCGTTATAAAACCCGAAATTAGTGCCGCCATGGAACATGTAGAAGTTTACCGACGCGCCTTCCTTGAGCATTTCTTCCAGCGCTTTCGCCGTGTCTTCCGCCGGCCGGGTATGATGTTCTTCCATCCAGTGGTCAAACCAGCCATTCCAGAATTCCATGCACATCAAAGGACCTTCCGGCTGATATTCGCGCAGCTTCGCAAACGCTTCCTTGGCTCTGGATCCAAAATTGACGGTTTCGAGCACTCCATCCACCATGCCGCCCTGAAGCATATGGTCTTCCGGACCGTCGGACGTGAACAGCAGCACATCGATTCCGCGGCGGATCATCGCATCCTTCAAATAATTCAGATACTGCTTGTCGTTGCCGTAGCTGCCGTATTCGTTTTCAATCTGCATGGCAATGATCGGCCCGCCATTTGTGCAAAGAAGCGGTTTCAACCGCGGCAGCAGCTCGTCGAAATAACGGTCCACTTTATCCAGATAGGCCCGGTCGAAACAGCGGAGCCGCATCGACGAATCCGCAAGCAGCCATGCAGGAAGCCCGCCGAATTCCCACTCGGCACAGATGTACGGGCTTGGACGCACGATGACATGCAGTCCGAGTTCGCCGGCGATCCGGATAAACTCTTCAATATCGCCGAGCCCTTCGAAGACAAATTTGCCTTCATCCGGTTCATGAATGTTCCAAGCCACATACGTTTCTACCGTGTTGAATCCGCAGGCCTTCAGCTTCAGCAAGCGATCCCGCCAATATTCCGGTACGACGCGGAAGTAGTGGATGGAACCTGACAAGATCCGAAGGGGGGTTCCCTCATACACAAAATCGTTTCCTTGAACCTTAAGTTCTGCCATTTTGCTTGATCTCTCCCTCTAGGTGCCCATTTTTTGGCCCTTTCCTTGCCATTTAGCCCTGTCCGGCCAATTATAAACCAGAATCAGGGCTAATGGGATGATATTTTTTAATATTTTCCATCATTTTTAAACCGCTTGCATGAAATCAAGTTGCAATGCTTTGCTGGGCCGGCAAAAGAAGATGAAGCGTTATGATTTCAGCTGGATTCACGGCAAGCGACTCAAGCTCCGCAGGAGCCAGCAGTTCCTCCATAATATTGCTGCGCCTCGCTTCTTTGATCGCAAAACCGGGCCGCAGAGACAGGGTTCGCGCGCCGTGTGCGGCATTGTACCAGCGGGCGATGATGCCGCCGGTGTCCGGGGATATTTTGAGTGCGGAGAAGATCAGGTCCTCTCCCTTCCAAGACAGGAAAGATTGAACGGCCGGAAGGCTGCCCGCATGAATTCCCGTCTGCTTCACGGACCAAGGAACCTGAAGTTGATGGGCCCGGATCATCGATTCCGTCTCACCCGCCTCATCCTTCACCCGATTCGGCAATGCCCGCCCGAAAGGAATGATTTCAAGGCGCACGGCATGCTCGCCGCGGCACTGCGCTCCCGGTGTCGGGAAATACCCCCAGTCGCCCATTTCGCCGACCGCCCGAAGCAGCGTGACGGCAATGCCCGCCGTTTCTCCCGGCAGAATTTCATATTCCGGCAATCCCTGGTTCGCAATCGTTAAGCCATGCGCCTCATCCCGAACCAAAACGAATGCCTGCTGATGCTGGCAGTTGCTCGGATTCGCCCATTCCGCGGCAGGCAGGTTGCTTCTCTCCGCCGCTTCAAAAACGGAGTCCGCCTTATGGGTATCTGCGGCGATCCCCGAAGAAAACAACATCCGCAGCCGGTGATCTTCCGCCTCATTGCGGAACGATGCTTCAACCTGCACTCCCCTTCCGCCCCGTTCCAGCGAAACCAGCGTACGGATGCGGAGCTCCGTCAAAGCAGCGGATCGCCCCGCCTTCCTTCCCGTAAACCATATCAGTTCTTTTTGCTCTTCACCTAATCTGGCGTCCGCTGACGCCGGGATTTGCAGCGTATGCACGATCTCGAAGGAAGCACGGAACGGCTCGTCTTCGGCAATGGAAATAACCGCTGCGCCGTCCCTTGTCGTGATCGGAATGTCCCCGTCCGGCTGCTTGTACATATACTCGTTGCCGATGTCGCCGGTATCCTCGTAAATACACAGGTCGCGGAACATTTTCCCCGTTACTTTATCCTTGACGGTGAGGGAACCATTCGCTTCCACTGTCACTGCCAAATATTCATTTTCCATGCTGAGTTCGCCCGTGACTAGCGATGATGCGCCGCGTTCCCATTCACCTTCGCCGGCGCAGCAAGCTTCCGAAGTCTCGCAGCCTATCCGCGACCTGACGCTCACCTGGCCTCCCTGCATAAGGACATATGTTTTATATCCCAGCGCCGGCACAACCTCCGCTTCGAACCTCACCTTGATCTTTCTAGCAAAATACGGCTGACGGAACCGGTCCTCCGGCAAATCATAACCAAATGAAACTCCTTGGTCCTCGAATGAGAAAGAAACTGCCCTTCCGTGTGGGTCCAGCAGACGCAGAGAGTCAAGCGGCAGCTCTCGCAAGGTGTTTTTCATCTCCGCAAAGCCCATGCCGCTTCCAAAATAGATCCGTCCAAGCTCAAGCTCCGCGGTCACCACACCGGAGCGAATCCACCCCGTCGTATTAAACACGATCAGCGGATATGCCGTTTCATCGACCTCGCTGAGCGCCGCCAGTATGCTGGTATCAACCTCCTCCGCCAATACATTCAGGCTGTCTTCGGCGATCGTCTCAGCCACATGCCTGCTTTTGGCGAAACGCATCACCATCTCATCATGCACTTCGTCCACGCTGCAGCCGCAGATGCTGTCATGCGGATGATTCTGCATCAATGTCTTCCAAGCATATTCGAATAAATGATGCGGGTATGGGGCCTTGCCTGTCGCATGGGCAAAAGCAGCCAGCGGCTCCGCCACTTTTTCCAGCAACGTCTGCCCCTGGTTGTTCAACTGCTTCAGGTAAATCCGGGAAGACGCCGTATTCACCAGGGTGGACCAGCCGTCCGTATGCTGGCTGCGCAGCTCTCCGCGCACAACGGACAAATGCTCCGGCGCTTCGGCCGTTACAGCCGCGATATAATCCGTGAAATTGGAATGGACGAAACGATACTCCGGAAAAAGCTCCTGTGCCACCTTGATCGCTTCCGCCACGTTTTGCTGCACCGGCTGGTGGTCGCAGCCGTTCATCATCAGCAAATGCGGCGTCGAAGCATACGCTTCCGCTTCTTTCAGCTTGCGCTGCCAATACTCCCGCGCTTCCTCCGAATCCACCGGAATCTCATTGCCGTTGCTGTACCAGTTGGCAAACAGGATGCCCAGCACACGCGATCCGTCAGGCGCTTCCCACACCATTTCCGAATATGGCGATTCATAAGCGGCTTGCCCGCTGACCTCGTTGTTAAAGCCGGTAGGCTTCACACCGCGGCCGAACACGCTATTTTCGATTCCGGCCTGCAGCAGCAGCTGCGGCGCTTGCCCCATATTGCCGAAGGAATCCGGAAAATACCCGGTCCTGCTGACCGCGCCAAACCGCTTGGCATCCTTGTGCCCGTACAGCAAATTACGCACATTGGCCTCGCTGCTGGTCAGAAATTCATCCTGCAAAATATACCATGGCCCGATATGTATCCGTCCTTCCCGGACGTATTTCTCGAGCAGCGGCCTCTTTTCCGGGCGGATCTGCAAATAATCCTCCAGCATGATCGTTTGGCCGTCGAGATGGAAGCTTTTAAAATCCGGATCGGTTTGCAGCGTGGCGAGCAGGTTGTCCATCAGCTTGATCAAACGCATGTGATGCTTTTCGTAAGGCAGATACCATTCCCTGTCCCAATGCGTGTGCGAAATGATATGTACTGTCTTGGCCTGTGTCAAAACATCCGCTCCCCATTCTCATCTAAGGTTTTGTCTGAAGCATCGGCCCGAAAGATACGGAATTCTTACCCGCTTCGGGCCGCTTATCGTTTTATTCCCGGCATCCATCCTTCCCCCGCTATCCAACGATACCGGTTCGCTCCACGCTTTCTACAAAATATCTCTGCACGAACAGGTACAAAATGATCAGCGGCGCCGTCAGCAGCAGCACACCCGTGTTCAGGAGCATAGACTGATATACCAAATCCGGTTCCTTCCCGAGCGCCGAGCCCATATCCATAAGCTGCGTGGACAGCACTTTAACCTTGCTCAGGAAAAGGGATACGTAATAGCTGTCATTCCACTGCCAGACGAACGAAAACAAAAGCACGGTCACAATCGCGGGCACCGCGTTTGGCAGCATGATCCGGTAAAAGGTCTTCAGCACGCCCGCGCCGTCCACAAGCGCCGCCTCCTCGATCTCCTTCGGAATTCCCCGGAAAAACTGCCGGAAAATATAGATGTACAAGCCGTTTTTGAGGCCCATTGCCGTTGCCGAGGAAATCAGGAATGGCCAGAAGGTGTCGATCAGATTAAAACTGGATTTGCCCGTAAACAGCTTGACCAAACCAAATAGATCAAAATACCTGTAGGTCAGATACAACGGGATCATGATAGTCTGAGGCGGCACTACGATCGTGAAGATAACAATCCCGAACAGCAAGCCGCTCCCTTTAAATTTCAGCCTTGCAAAAGCGTAGGCCGCCAGCGCGCATGAAGCCAGCTGAATGATCGTCGTTCCCGCCGAAATCAAGAAGGTATTCAGCAGCGCCGTAAAATAATCGGTAGCCTGCATGGCGATTTTGACGTTATCGAGCGTAAAATGGCGCGGAATCCAAAGGACGGTCGGATCATAGATGTCGGCTTTGCTCCGGAAAGCTACCGACAGGCGAAGAAACAACGGGAACAAAATAATAAAGCAAAAGCCGACGATCATAACCGTGCGTATGAGCTTCCACAACCAAAGCTTGGATTTTTCCAGAGGGTTGAATCGGTATCGGATGATATCCGCGTAAGCGGCAGGCGATTTCATAGCCCTTCTCCTCCTTATCAGTCGTAGTAGAACACCTTTCTGGAAATAATGCCCGTCGAAACACCCAAAATCACAGTAACGACCGCAAAATAAATCCAGGACATCGCCGCGCTTTGGCCGAATTCGAAGGACTTGAACGCGGTTTCGGAAATCAATGAATTGATTGAATTATGGCTGAACGAATCGATGATCGAATACACCGTATTCGTTAAAATAAGCGGCGTCATCATCGGAAACGTGACCTTCCAGAACATTTCGTAGCCGGTCGCCCCTTCAATCCGCGACGCCTCATACAAAGCGGGCGACACCGATTGCAGGCCGGCGAGGAAAATTAAAATTTGCACGCCGGAAGAGCTGATGATTTCATAAATCCGGTCCACCGCACCCGTGATGTAATCGACGAATACCGGGGCAAGTCCCGACTCCGTCAGCATTTTTTTCAGTTCAAAACTTTGCAGCAATCCGCCGCTGCCCTGACTGCTCCCGGACAAGTTCGAACCGCCGACAAAGCTGCTGATATCAAGGTTGGCGATCGCGGCCGAAGCCAAAATGACCGGCAGGAAAAATATCGCTCTTGCGAGCGCCCTCCCCCGAAACTTCTGATTCAGCAGCACCGCCGCGAACAGGCTGAAAATGATAATGATGGGAACGTTAACGACCATGTTCGTTACCGATTCGGTCAGTTTTCGCAGATAATCCGGGTTGGTCGTAAACAGACTGCTGTAGTTGGACCAGCCCAAATAATCGACGGCAAAGCCGCCCTCCACCAGATGAATGGAGCTTAAGCTGAAACGGAATGACTGCAGAAGCGGCAGCAGAAACAGGATGACGAGCCCCAAAATAAGCGGTGTCGCAAACAATAAGCCGCATAGCTGTTTTTTTCGGGACAGGGTAAGTGGTTTTCTGAACATGTTATTCACCGCCTACGTGATAGCTCTGCGGCTGAAGCTGCAGGCCGTCCACGGCTACCGCCGTTTGGTTGTAATTAATGGTTACGCTGACTCCGTTTTGATAAACCGTGCGGACAACGCCGGGCGCAAGCTGCCGATGGGAAGTGATCACTTGGCTCCGAACCTTCGCCAAAACCGGATTCGCCTCCTGATACAGCCGCACGGCTTCATCCAACCAATTCCGGTAGCTCAGCGCATATAAATCGTTATAATCCGTGTCCTTGACCTTGGATGCGTCGCTCGCAAACCACTGGTAATACACCGCGGATCCGGTTTCCAGCGATTTCAGCATGGACAAGCGCGGATTTTGCAATTCGTCCATGTTGTAGGGAGCGCCGGCAAGATCGAAATAGCCATGCAAAGCGATTTGGTAAAAAGGGATTTCCTCATCCGTAATATTCAGACGGCTGCTTCGCATCGGCGCATTCACGATCGTTTGAGCGAACGGAAGGCTGTAAGCATTGCCGCCCTCCACCATCAGCGCCCCCGCCTGCTTCTGCAGCACCTCCAGCTCCTTAACCGAAGTTAAAAGCGAATCCTGCCGACTGACCGGATGATCCGGATTAAAATCGGAATGGACCTCTCTGCCCAAATCCCGCAGTGACAGCCCAGGTACGCCCAGCTTGGCGTAATCTTTCAAAAAGCCGTTTACCTGCTTGGGCAGCTGCGCCGGCGCCAGGATATAATGCGAAAATTTGCTGGTATCCTTCGCATGCGTAACGGGATTGTAGCCGTACACTTCCGCCTTGCCCCGGTCAAGCAGCATGGCCGCCCCCGATGAGCCTTTGTATTTCTCCAAAAAAGCGGTGTCCGGATAAAATTCAAAGCCGTTTTCCTTCATATATTCAGCCAGCTGCAGAAAGCCCTTTTTGCCTCCCAAAACCCCGGCGACGGATAAATCTGACGGCGAAGAATGGCGAATGCCCCCGTTGAACCAGCCTACAAACCGAAGATCGATCGCCTTGACTCCCGCGGCTTTCAGCTGTTCCAAAATCTCTTTCGCTTCGTCAAAGGTCGTTAATGACTCCGTGGACTTGTATGGGATGCCGAGGAAAGATTTGTTTTTGCGGAATGCTCCCTCAAGCTCCAGCACAAACGGAGCATCGGCCGAAGCTTGGAGCGGCTGCAGCTTGTATTTGCCAGCCAAATAATTCCGGTAAGCCGCCGCCATGCCTGTATAATCCGCAGAAGGGCCGGCCAGAAACGCGTATCTGACCTGGAAGTTGCCCTGATATTTCCCTGTTTCGAACATTGGAACCGCACTGGTCTTGGTGCCGGAGGACAAAGTGTAGTAATCCATGGCCGTCACCTGGAATTTGCTGCTGACCGTGTTGTAAGAGTCGTTGCGCCCGCTGATGTCTGCGGTAATGCTGGCCCCCGCTTCCCCATCCTCGATGATGCCGAGCAGCGCATGATCGTTTTGCTTCAGGCCGAATACCGGCAGACGGGAAACTTCATTCGTTTGGATTTGCTCCTTGACGTCAAAGGTTCCGTTATTGCCGTAAACCGGCAGACTGTAAGGCTCCGCATTCCGTTTATTATTGTTGAGGCGGATCAAAGCGCCCGAACCGTCGGGAACGAAAATATATCCCTGCTTGCCGGCATCCGCCGCGCCGAAAAATTTCAAAACCTGCAGCGAAGCGATCGGATAGGCCTTGCTTGCTTTCAGTTCTTTGGCTGGAACCGATACCACCAAATTGGCGCCGTCGAGGGAATAAACAACGGGAACGGTGAATTCCGCTTCCTCTGATGCGGCCGCTTCGCCGACCCCGTTCTCCTTGTTGTCACGCGCCGCATCCTCCGCCGTATAACCTGCGGCTTCAAGGACAGCCGACAGTTCCTCCGCCACGTAATCCTGCAATTTCCGCACTTCGTATACCTGCTTTTGCTCATTCAAGCGAAACTTGTATTTAACGTCCTCCCGCTGATCCGGATCCTTGATGTTCTCGAGGATTTCCGTTTCAAAACGGTTTTTGCCGATCACCTTCGGGATATTGGCAAATGACTTCACCACATTTCCCATCCGATACTCCACGCGGATGCCCTGATCGACAGGCGAAATTTCAAATTGCTTTTTGGCCACGCTGTCATCGAAGCTGTTGAAGGCATTGATTTGCCCTTTATCGTTATAGTAGGAAAGCAGCACCTGAGCAGACAGCTCGGACTTATAAAGCGGCGATGCAATCGGGTCTTCGTCCCGCTGGGCGGGATTGGAGAACCAGATATAACCGCTTGCCTTTTCCTGAACGGCAATTTCCGCCGTTGCTTTGTTCACGTATAAGCCGAGCCGATCATTTTCCGCCACTTTCTCCATCGCAGCCAGCGCTTCAATCTCCTGCGGCGTATTGGAAGTTGCCTTGACGGGCTGCTCGGGTACCGCTTGCATCTCTGGCGCCGCGAAGGCCGGGGGCGAACCCTGCGCCTGTTCCGAAGCAGCGGTTGAGGATATCTGTCCTTGTTCGGGCGCGTCCTTTTCCCCACTGTAAACCATGCCGGTTCCTGCCCCCAGAATGCCCGCAGCCAGGAGAGCAGCGCACATGATGCTTGCGGCTTGTTTTGTTCGATTGCCCACCTTCATCCCTCCTTTTGCGGCTTACATTCTGAATGAAATTTCTTTGTAAATGGAGCCGACGAAATTGATCATCTGCTGCAGCATGCTGAAGAACAGCACGCCAAGGAAGATGATGATGCCCATCACGACCAGCGTCAACAGCATCGTCGCAATCGTTTTCCCCGCCGTATATTGATGCACGGTCATCGTCCCCGTAAACAGGAGCCAGACAAACCAGATCATCGCAATGGCGTTTAACAAATAATAGAAAGAACTCTCATCCGCCGTGATGACATTGCTGTACAGCACCTGCGGGAAATAAATCAGAACCAGCGGCAGCAGGGAATAAGCGGTTGCAATCACGATTTCGCTAAACTTCCCTTCCCCGTCCATCAGCGTCGTGAGCGACCAGTTGGCCACGCACCAGAGCAGGAACGGAAGAACGATATATTTAAGCTCATCCAGGCTGTTCAGCTGCTCGGGATTGTTGAGGTTGATGACAAAGCCGCCCAATTGGCGTTTCACGATTGTAGCGATGACAAGCAGTCCGACAATGACACCCGCGACACTGAGCCGGCCTTTGCGCTCGTATTTCATTTCCCAGAAGCCGTTGAATGGATGCACCAGCGTGTAAAACGGATTGCGGATGATGCCGAATTCGCTATAAAACTGGCCTTTCTTCTTCCTGTTCGCCAGTTTGACGGCGGAAATGACGACCGCGATCGTCATGGCTATGACAAGCACGATACCGCCAAAATGCTCGAACACCACTTCCTTGCGGTAGCGTTTAAAGGCTTCCGAATAATATTCGCGGCTGTTGCCCAGCTTGAAGTAAGTCATGGCTTCGCGGTTGTCGCCCTGCTTCAGCAGCGACTTGCCGATGCCGATGTATGCTACATCGAAATTGGAGTTAAGCTGCAGCACTTTTCTCCAAGCGGCGGTGGATTGTTCCGTCCTGCCTTCGCTCAGCTCCGTCACCGCGCTGCGGATCAGGCTGCCATAGGTCGTCGGAGCGAATACCGCAAGGCGGTTATTGTCCTTGTCGACGACGAGCATCCGGTCACCCAGCATCCCGATGGCAACCGGCGTGCGGAAATTCTCCTGTTGGCTGCCGAGGCCGCCGAATTCATACAGCAGATTGCCGTCCTTGTCATACGTGAATATGCGTCCCCTTTTGGAATCCAATGCGCTGTACATCCCGCCCTGATCGGCGATCACATCCACAAAAATGGAACTTCCGGTCACGCTGCCGCCCTCAAGATTGCCGACATCCCCTTTCGGGGCAAAATAACCTTTGCTGCGCAAAATATCCACGCCTGAAGGATTAAGATGTTTCAGCGGCTGATCGGAATCCTCCTCCGATGTGGAGGTATAAATAAAGCCGTTATCATCGAGATCCAGATTGTTAAACTCGATCGGAATAAACTGCTGCATCTGCTCGCGCTGGGCTTTGGTCGAGATCCGTTTCCAAAAGAGGTCGACTGGGCTGAATTTGACGCGGTTGGTACCGATAAAACCGTTAAATCCCCCATCCGCATCGAATTCCATAATTCCTTCATAGCTTCCCTGGCTGATCACATACATCCGTTTGGCCTTGTCTATCGCCAGTTTGACCGGAAGATACTGAAAACCCGGGCGCAGCAGCGTCGATTTCGGCTCGTTTATGATCCGCACCAGCTTTCCGCTGCGGTCCAGCTCGACAATGCGGCGGTTGTCCGTATCCGCGATATACACATGCCCGTCCGGATCGGCGAAGACGCCCTGCGGCTGGCTTAGGCTATCTTTTTGGCCCGCGTTTTGAAAATCAGTGAACACCCCATCCACTTGCAGATTCCGGTTCAAAACGATAATCCGGTTATTGCCGGTATCCGCAATGTATATCCGTCCGTCTTTGCCTGCGTATATGTCCTGCGGGGAGGACAAGGGGCCAATGCTCCAGTCGTTTCCGTAGAGCACCCGCTCCAGCGCGTAAGCCTCCGGAGCCGGAACCGGAGTTCCCCAAAATGAATAATTGTAGGGGGAATTCCCCGCCGAAACGGGGGCTGCGGCGATTCCGGAAACCAGAAGCAGCATCATTAGGATTAAAGCCGTCCATCTCTTCATCTGCATGCCCCCCTGTTATTCCTTCAAGCCCGATGTGGACATCGTCTGGATAATGCTGCTCTGCGTCACGATAAACACCGTGATCGGAACGATCATCATAAGCAGCGTAACGGCCGCTACCGGCCCCGTTCTGACCAGTCCGCCGTTTGCGATTTGCCCGAAAACATAGTCCACCGTCTTCAACTGTTCGCTGTAAATATATTTGTGGCTCGTTACGGAGCCGTTGGTCCAGAGGCTCTGAAGCGAGAAGATGATCAGCGTCAGCCACGCGGGTCTGACAATAGGCATGACGATCTGCCAGTAAATACGGTACTCGCTGGCGCCGTCGATTTTTCCCGCTTCAAGCAGGGCATCGGGAATCTGCTCCATGAACTGCTTCATCAGGTAAAGCCCGAGCGTCATGCCGAAAGCAGGCAGCAAAATGGCCCAATAAGTGTTGATCAAACCCAGGTACGAAATGATCATGTAGTTTGGAACCTGGGTTACATAGGCTGTAAACATAAGCGACAGGACCACGATGCTGAACAGCAGCTTCCTGCCGGGGAACCGGATTTTCGCAAGCGGATAGGCCGCTGCGGAAGCCAGAATCACATGGCCTATGGTCCCGATGATCGCGATGAAAAACGTATTGAACACATATCTTGAAAACGGCACCCATGAGTCGCTGAAAATGCCGACCAGGTCGGTAAAGTTTTTGAACGTCGGATTGCGCACAAACAGCTTGGGCGGAAAAGTAAAGATCTCATCGATCGGCTTAAACGCGTTGCTGATCGTGAAAACCAGCGGCAGCGCCATAAAACAGGCCACCCCGCCCAGCAGCAAGAACAGCAGCACATCGACGCCCCAGGACCGGTTCAGCCTTTTCGGCATTTTAAGTGTGATTTTCATCTTTACTCACCTACTTTTCCAAGGAGCTTCTGGGTAACCAGATTTACGGTCAGCATAATTGTGAACAATACGGTGGCGATCGCAGATGCGTAACCCATTTCAAACCGGATCGTGCCGTAGTCGACCAGATGGGTTACAATCGTATGCGCAGCATAATCCACGCTTGGGAAACCGATGAGGTAAATCGAAATCTCCGCGACGGAAAATGCCGAGGCGATCTGGATGACCGCGCCGAACATCAACTGCGGCCGCATGGCGGGCAGCGTAATAAACCACAATTCCTGCCAGCGGTTGCGGATGCCGTCGATGCTGCCCGCCTCGTACATCGTCCGGTCCACATTCTGCAACCCGGCGATAAAAGCCAGGAAGGAAGTTCCCAGACTCAGCCATAGCTGAACGAGAATCAAAATCATCAGCACATACCGGGTATCTTGAAGCCATTGGATCGGCTCCAGGATGAAGCCCCATTTCATTAAAAAAGAGTTAGCGTATCCGTAGGAGTCCCCCGCAAACAGCAGCTGCCAGATCAAATACGTGTTGCCTGCAATCGAAGGGGCGTACAGAACCAGCGTCAGCACAGCCCGCAGCTTTGGCGGCAATTCATTAATAAGCCAGGCGAACATGAAGCAGGCGATATAGCTGATCGGGCCCGTTATAGCCGCAAACAGCATCGTGTTTTTCAAGGCGATTAAAAAGATGTCGTCCTGCACGAATAATCTGGCGTAATTCTGCCAGCCGATCCAGCGCGGCGGCTCCAAAAGATTGAAATTCGTGAAGCTTAAGACAAGAGATAAAAGCACCGGAATAACCGTAAATGTGCAAAAAATGATAAAGTAAGGCGCCATCAGCACATAGGCATGCCTGTTTTTTTTCATTTCCGTCCATACCCGCGCGGCCTTGCTGCGGAGCATGCGCCCCGGCTTGCCGCCCGGCATGTTCGCCCCCGTCAAGACGGGACGGTAAGCCGTTCTTTCCTTCATGGAAGGTCCCTCATTTCTCGGTCGGGAGATTAAATTCTTTTCGTTTAAGCGTGATTTCCTCATTCATCGTCCTAACATAATTGTCCATCGTTTCGCGCGGGTCCTCGCCCTGCACGACGACGCGGCGGAACGCGTTATCGATATTCCGGCCCGTCAGGTACCCCCCGGGCACTTCCGGAATGCCTTTGACCCACTGCATCTGTTCCTGCAGCTTATGCAAATCCTGCGTCGGCCACGGAAGCTGCGCAAGCGCCTCTTTATTGGCGGTCGGATAACGCGCCGAAGCGCCCATGCGGATTTCCATTTGCCGCCCGTAGGCGATCTGCGTATCTTTGCCCGTCCACCATTTCATAAATTCCCATGCGGCATCTTTATTGCCCGCGTGTTTGAACATGACGGTAGCCGATCCGCTGCTGCCCACCTCGCGATGAAGTTTTCCATCCGTGCCAAGCGTTCCCGGAACGGGCGCAAATGCCCACAGCCCCTTGATTTCCGGCGCAAATACGCTCAGCTTGTTATACATCGTATAATCGACGATGCCGATCGGCATTTCTCCGGTGCGGAAGCGGTTGGCGAAATCGACCGTGATCGGGAGTTTATAATTAACGTAAAAATCCGTCCACTGCTTAAATTGCTTGATTGCCGTTTCGGAATCGAGATCGACAGCCATGCCGCCATCTTTGTAAATTTGTCCTTGATTCTGATACAGCAGCATAACGAGGGCCGGATTCGGCGCCATCGTCACGATATCCGTCCGCACCGTTTCGTTGCCGAAGGAATCCAGCGGCTTTTGCGGCAAGCCGAACTGCAGATTATGCTTTTGCAATACCGGAAGCATGTTATACACGTCATCCCAGCTTTGCGGCACCTGCAGATGCAGCTCATCCAAAATATCCTTCCTGTAAAATAACATCGGGAAGGTTTGCTGCTCCGGCAGCGCGTAATATGCCCCGCTATATTCATACGGCACAAGCGCGCTTGCATTAAACTGCTCTTTGACACTGCTGAAATCCGGGAAAGACGACAGATCCTGCAGCGCACTTCGGCTGGCGTAGTTCACCGGCAGATCATTGCCGATCTGCAGCGCCACATCCGGCCCTTTGCCCGCAACGGTCGACGGCAGCAGCACATCCGCCGATACCAGCTTCAGGTTGACATGAATTCCGGTTTTTGGCGTGAATTTGTCATCGATCAGCCTTTTGATCACCTGCGCCTGGTCCCTGGCCGAAGTGACCCATACGGTAATGTTCCCGACCGCTTCATCATTTGAGAAATCATCATAATTTTCAGTGAAAGAAGCGATAAAGGATTGTGTGCCGGATACCAGCTTCAACCACGCCCCCGCTTCAGGATCGGGCAGCTTGCCGCCTGGCGAGCTAACGATCAAATAATCCAGCGACAGGGGCTGCTCATTCACCGTCAGCATCCATGAACTCAGCGCACCCACATTCGTTTTGAACGCCTCGACGCGCGACGGCACCGATTCCGGTTTATCCGCCATATCCTGCAGCTGGTATGCAACCGTGCGAATGATCGACGTCCGTTCATCGCTTTCGCCGGAGGGCCCTTCGATCGCCTTGGCAATCCCGTACAGCTGCTCGCTGGACTCCCGGAATACCCGGGTCATCTCCGGAATCCGCTGCTCCAGATTGTAATCCCGGAAAGAGTCGGGAACCGTACCGGTGTAGCTGATGATTTTCCGGTACATCGCATTCAGGTCCAGAATGCTGGATTCCACGGAGCGCAGGATCGGGGCGATATCCCCGAGCGTAACCTCCATCCGGATCCGGTGTTTTCCCGGCGTCAGATGAACAAGATAAGGTTCCCCCCCATCAGCTCCGATGACTTTCATTTGCCAGGAGTTGCTGTACGGGAACGTAACCGTTTGCATTTCTTTGAACGGCAGTTGACCGTCTATGTAAATCGAACGAAGCACCGATAAGCCCCGCAAATAGTTTTGGTGGTTTTTAAAAGCAATCTGGTACAAGCCGTCCTGCGGCACATCCACCTCCCATTCGATCCACTGTCCCGGAAGCCTCCAGGCATACCCGCCCATGGCGTTATTGCGCAGCTTGGACACATGGTACGGCTCTACGGCCGGATTGGACCGGTCGTTGTAGGGAAGAAGACTCGGCGAAGATTTATATAAAGCCTGCTCAGCCTGAACCTTAATGAATACATCCGAAGCCGCCTTTACTCCTTCCCGCTCATACCGGGCCGAAACTTCGCCGTAGCTTGGCACGGCGGACGGTTTGGCCAGCGTGATTTGGCGGATGACAAGCGGCTCTTTGATGGAGGTCAGCGAGAGACTGTGTTTGCCTGCGGAAAAATAAAATAAAAAAGGATCTTCATAAGAGCCGGTGCTGTCCTTCAAGGTTATTGCCTGCCAGAGATGCTCCTCTACCTGGGTCGGCGTTAAATCATTGCCGCGTCCGTCTTGTTCAAACTCCGATTTTTCGTTTTTCCACACCCGGTTGAACACCAGGTTTTTTGCTTCCGTAAAAGGAACGGCCCCGTCGATGGCAAGCTCCCGTTCGATATCGGAATCCTTGCCTTGCTCCGTATACAAATCCAAACGTATGTTATACAGCCCCGCTTGCTTGATATCAACATCCCATGTAATCATGCCCGAATCTGCGGTCAGAACGGATTTGCCGCTTCGGCCTGCGTGATCCTCCAGCACGGAAACCGTCATGCCGTCCGTTTGGCTGTAGGCCTCCCCGGGAATGACAACATCTTCAGCCGCAAGCGCGGCGCCTTCATGTTTGGCCAAATACTCTTCATAACCGCCCGCCCTGACGGATGCCTTGATGCCGCGAAGATCCGGCTGCTTCGGCGTTGTCTCGGCCGAGGCTAAAGCCCCGCGGGAAGCTGGACCCTGCGCAGCTGTAACGATGCCTGCAAAGAGCGCGGCCGCAAGCAATATGGATGCTGCTTTGATGAATGGTCTGTGCATGGGCTCCCCCTTTCTCTCCGGCGGGTCCCCCGCCCTATAGCTCATGGGGCAGGGGCACTCGCCTTCCGAGTTCTTTAGCTGCCGGGATCTTATTTGCTGTCCTGAAGCAGCTTGTTGATGTTGGCTTCGAATTGCGGTTTTACTTTGTCAACGGCAGTGGAAGGAGAGATTTTGCCTGTGGTGATGTCCTTCACGACGCCTTCAAACAGCTTCTCTCCGTCCGGGATGGCGTAATAGGAAATGTAATCGATGCTGTCAGCCATGGCTTTGCGCGTTTCCAGCGATTCCTTGTTCGGGTAGGAGCTTTCCCATGACTGCTGCGCCAATTTCCGGCCGGTATCATGGAGGCTGATTTCATCCATAATTTTGGCGGCTACATCGGCATGCTTCGAATATTTGGCCACCATGAACATGTTGCCGAAAGGCGTATAAGAGACGTATTTATCCGATTTTGGACCTTTCGGGAAAAACACGAAGCCGAGCTCCTGATTTTTCATATTGTCGAGAAGTCCGCCCAGTTCCCAGCTGAAACCGCCGTACATGACGCCTTTGCCCGCAACGAATTCCTTGTTTGCGTCTTCCGGAATCGGCTGCATGATGGATTTGTCTTTGTTGTACAGGTCGGATACGAACTGAAGCGCTTCAACTGCATTTTCGCCGTCCAGGGAGAACTTCATGTTGCCGCTCGCGTCCTTGTCTACCCTGCCGTTATTGGAGTAAATGATCTGTTCCGTAAAGGAGTTGATTTTGCCGTAAGCGCCCGCGATGCCGTAAATATCCGTTTTCCCGTCGCCATTGGTGTCTTTTGTTGCTTTTTTGGCGAAGTCGCGGAATTTCTCCCAGGTCCATTCGCCTTTTTGCTGAAGTTCGAATGGATCTTCGAGACCCAGTTTTTTCACGAGCGTTTTGTTGTAAAAAATGCCGTAAGGCGATGGAGAGGAGTCGGTCATGCCGTATTGCTTGCCTTTGAAGCTTCCCCCGTTTTTCATCCAGCCGATGTATTTCGGATCATTCAAATTAAGTTTGTCGTCAACCGGAACGATAAAATCTTTGTTCGCAAGCGTCGGAAACGCCCAGAACAGTTCCAGCAGGACAATGTCGGCAAACGGCGTGCCGGAGAGAGAGGTCGTGGTGAAGTTTTCTACGTATTTGTTGTAATCCCCGAATTTGACGAATTCGATTTTGCAATTGTATTTCTTTTCGACTGCATCGATCAGTTTGATTTGCTCTTCTTCCCCGGGGCTCTTATCTTTTGACTGCCTTGGATCGGCATCGTCGTACCATACCCCGATCTTGATCGTGTCGCCGCCCAGGTCGATTTTTTGTTCTTCCGGCGCGGCAGCCTGCTCTTTCTCCTTCTCTTTCCCGTCTTCTTTCGCAGGCTCTTGCTGCACGGCTTTATTGCTGTCATTGGAACCATTTTCCTGACTGCTGCCGCCCGAACATCCCGCAATAGTAAACACAAACAGCATGATTGCGAGCAGCATGGAGAGTCCCTTCATCTTTTTCATGCATTCATCCCCCATTTTCCGTTTCGGATTAGATTGGCGCGGATCAAAAAAATAACAAATCAAATGTGCGAAATAATGGCCGTCGTTACGCTATGCTGGGCAATCGAATGGAGCTAATATTTTCTTGACCCGCGCCTTGTTGAACTTGAACACAGAAATGCCAATGAAACCTAAAGCAATAAAACCGATCACCCCTTTGTTCATTGCGGTATCCGCAAGAAAGAATGCGCTTACATAAAGAGAATTGAATAATAAGCGATACGCATCAGATTCTGAAAAGAAAACCAGAAATATCAGCTTTATATACCATATTAGATATATCATTTATACCGCTTACACGAGTTATTATAATATTCCGCCTATATTTTGTAAATAGTGAATATATCTTATTTATATTCTTAATCATATTAATTATATCTAAAATTGAAAACCATCTTCGTTCGGACCATTTACCTGCTTACACACAAATAACCCCACAAAAAGTATCGGAAAGAAGTCCGGGCGCCTCTCACGGAGGGGCGCTTTTGCGGAGCAAAAGTACGGAGTGACGCCTGGCCTTTGAAGCTTATCCGATTACTTTGCAGGTATCCCGGAAGTTTATGCTTTACGATATAAGAAAAACGTCTATCGACGTACTTTCACAGAAGACAGACCGCGATTAGCAGAAGTTTTTCTTGCGATATAAGGAAGCGGAGGCTCCGAAGCTTATACTTTCTTATATCTTCGCAAAAAGACCGCCCCGTGTGGGACGGCCTCTTCGTTTTTACGTTATGCTTGTTCCTGTTTCTGCAGCTTTCTCCGATAAAATCGAGGTGGATGCCCGCTCGACAAACCGGACCGGGACCAGCGCCCGCTCGGGGCTTTTGTCTAGTTCTTCGATCCGGCTGACGATCAGCTCCGCCGCCTTCCGGCCGATTTCGCCGTAATCCTGGGCAATCGTCGTGAGCGGCACTTCGACAAGGCTTGAGATCATATGGTCGTCGAAACCGGCAATGGACAGCTGCTCCGGAACCCGGATGCCCATGTCCAAACTGCTTCTCAGCAGTTCGACCGCGAGATGGTCATGCTCGGCCTGAATCGCCGTCACGCCAAGCTCCATCATTTTGCCGATCAGCTTCGGATAAAAGATGTTGCTCCCTTCTCTGTCGGCTTCGCGGTAAAAGTCGGTAATGACCAGCTCCGGATCGATGCTCAATCCGTATTCCCGCAGCGCTTGGCAGTACCCCTGATACCGGTCGCGAACCGAGCTCCTGAATTCGATGCTGATGCTGGATACAAAAGCGATCCGCTCATGGCCGAGCTCGGCGAGCCGTTTGGCCGCCATATAGCCGCCGCCCGCATTATCGGAAACCACGCTGGTTACCGGGAGGCTGTCTATGTATTGGTCGATCAATACGAGCGGAAAATCGTTCCAGTGCAGCGCATTAAGCACATCGTTGTTGCTGATCGTGCTGATTGGATACAGGATGATCCCGCTCGAACCGTTTTTCGGAATCCGGAGCAGAAACTCCCGCTCCCGATCTTTGCTCCAATTGCTGTTATGGATGCTCAAATAATAACCTTTCGTATCCAAATAATCGGTGGCGCCTTTGATGAAATCGAGCTCTCCCGTCGCCATGTAAGGAAGGATCATCGAAATGATCGGCGCCGTCGTGCCCGTGCCCCCCGTTTCGAACGGGCTCCCTTTCGCTTCCCGTTTCTTGACGTAGCTCCCGCTGCCCCGTTTGCGGTAAATCAAGCCTTCGCGGTCCAGCTCGATCAGAGCCCTTTTGGATGTGATCCGGCTGACGCCAAACTGCTCGGCAAGCTCCATTTCGGTCGGAAGCTGCTGATCTTCTTTATATTCACCGGCAAGGATCTTTTCTTTCAAGTCATCCTTGATGATCATATATAACGGCTTTTGGTGTGACTGCATTATCCCACTTCCAGTCTGTCCCATTATTCACATACTTTTATGCTATTGCTTCGGTTGATTATATCAAATTATATATATAGCATGCAAATATTATACCAAATTAAGAAACTGAACCCTGTTTGTAATAAAAAACAAGATTTGCGTTTCACATTCCTATTTTCGATTTTCATGATCGGAATTCAAGCTTCAAAAGTTTGCTCCCCCGAACTGAAAAGAGACCGAACCTTCCGGGGTTCGGCCTCTTGGCATGCTCACCGCCAATACTTACTTCTCAACTTGGATTTTCGCCTGCCGGCAGCGGTTCATAAACTCAACCATACGCGCATAGGCAATCTTTTCGTTATCTTTTCTCATTATGCCATGCCCTTCATCGTCAAACACGATATATTCCACATCGCGGCCTTTGGCCCGTAGCTCTTCCACGAGTTGGTCCGATTCGGCCTTGACGACACGCGGGTCGTTGGCGCCTTGGATAATGAGCAGCGGATTTACCATCTTGTCGAGATAGGTAATCGGCGAATCCTTGATAAAACGCTCGCGGTCCCGTTCGGGATCGCCAAGCCACTGCCCCATGATCGGCTTCCAGTCTTCCGGTACCGAATGATAAAAAGTGAACAGATTGCTGACGCCGCAAATATCGATAGCCGCCTTGAAATATTCCGGATTCCTTCCGGCAAGCAGCAGCGTCATATACCCGCCATAGCTGCCTCCCATCACAAACAGGCGATCCCGGCTGGAAATGCCTTGTTCAAACAGCCAATCCATGGCTGCCAAACAATCCTTGCGGGGCCCTTCGCCCCAATCCTGCTCCACCAGCTTCGCGAACGAACTTCCGTATCCGGTGCTGCCCCGGAAGTTCGGGCAAAAAATATTGTAGCCCTCCGCAATGATGTATTGGAACATGGAACGGAACTGCTTCCGTTCCGCAGCCTGGGGACCTCCATGCGGCCAAAATACGGTATAACCGTTGGCCGTCTCATCTTTGGCACGGAAAAGCAGCGCTTCAATTTCCATCCCGTCAAAAGAGCGGTATGTGATCACCTCAGGAACAATCAGATCCGTTTCGGTCAGGCCTGTCACCACGTTTTGGGTCAGCATGGTCCAGCGGCTTCCGTCAAAACGGTAAATGTTATAAGGTTTTGCGGCTCCGCGTCCCAACATATAAAGGTTGCCTGAGCGTGCTACTACAATCTGCTCCAGAATATCAACAGGCAGCGGAATCGCTTTCAATTCGCCGGTGTCCAGAGCATACGCATACAGATGGTCTTGGACGCCTTTTTCGGTAACGATATAAACCGTGCGCGAATCTTTGTGGTATTTGAGCATCACGACCGTTTCACTGTCGATCTCGCATAAACGCTTGAATGTTCGTTCCTTGATATCGTAATGCGCCATATATGCAAATTCCGAGTCATAATCCGTGGCGAATATGACGTTGTCCCCATCCAGAAACTGTACGCCGCCTGAAGTATGGACTTCATCCGGAGACGGAGTGAGACAAATCTCTTGACCATCTTCAAGTTGGATGTAGCTCACATAATGCGTGTTGGCATATTCTTTGACAAAAGCGAACCTTTTCTCGTCCTGACTTACGGCGCAAATTACGGTTACCGTGCCCTTGCCTTCTATAAGCAGCCGGTCTTCCCCGGATTCCAAATCGAATACGCGGGAGTTGAGGAAATTTGGATTTTCTCTGTTCGTCGAATAATAGATCCGTTTCCCGTCTTCGGATAAATGCAGGAAATGATGTTTTTCTTCCGGAGGAATACCGGCAAAGAGCGGCTGCGGCTCGCCGCCATTCCATCTCAAAGCATGCATCTGGTAGTTTTCATCGCCGTCACGGTCAAATGCCGTCAGAATATGTCTGCCCTGCGGATCGAGCTTGATAAAGCCGCACATCTGGTCATTGTAAGTAAGCGGATAAGGATAACCCGTCTCTCCGCCGATATCCATGGCCCATAAATTAAATTTGCCGTTTAATGTGCTGCTGAACACCAGCCGCGATTCGTCTTGGCTTATGGCAAAGGTAGAGATACGATATGTCTGGAAAAATTGCTCCACATTCGGCTTAGAAAATTGAATCATGGATCATTCCATCCCCCTGTCTCCCATAAATTAACCCCTGGTCAAAATCCCGGGGCTTAAGCCTATTATAGAGGCTGCAGGCAGCCACTTCCACATATTCCCTCACCATTTATTCACCCCGCACTTCCAAAGGGCAAACTATCGCTTCAATGTCCATGCTCCTGGGACCTTCCCAAACATTTTGCAGGGATAAGCGGTCGTGATATCACAATTGCGTATCCTACTGGATATTGCCTGCTTATAGCTCTCTTGGTGAATCCCCGGATTTCCCGGCATACCTCCAAAAAGCCAAGAAGGCCCGCCTCATTCTAATGAACAAGGCAGGCCTCTAAAGGGTTTTCTGACAAAATGGCATCCTGTATGCTTAGTAAACGCTTGATAGACCACTTGATATACGTTTCCAGTTATTATGCCTTCCGCGCAAGCATTTCTTTCGCTCCAAGCTGATTCAGCATATCCGCGGTCATCGCATCGAGATCATATTTGGCCTTAAATCCCCACTCTTCCGCTGCAGCGGATGCATCGATCGCATCCGGCCAGCTTTCGGCGATAGCCTGTCTCTTCGGATCCACCGCATACTCCAGTTTGAAGGAAGGTATCCGCTTGCGGATCGATGCTGCTATCGCTTCCGGATCTACGCTCATGGCGGTCACATTAAAGGCGTTCCGGTGCTTCAACTTCGATGCATCCGCTTCCATCAGCTGCACGATGGCCTCCAGCGCATCCGGCATATACATCATATCCATGAAAGTTCCTTTACCGATAAACGAAGTATAACGTCCATGGCTGACCGCCTCATAATAGATCTCGACGGCATAGTCGGTTGTGCCTCCGCCGGGAGGGGTCACATAGGAAATGAGGCCCGGAAACCGGAGTCCTCGGGTATCCAGCCCGAATTTATGGAAATAGTAGTCGCACAGCAGCTCTCCGGATACTTTATTCACGCCATACATCGTTGTCGGACGCTGTATAGTCTCCTGCGGTGTCTGCTCTTTGGGCGTCGACGGTCCAAACGCGCCGATCGAGCTGGGCGTAAAGAACTGGCAGCCAAGCTCTTTCGACACTTCAAGTGCGTTAACCAGTCCGCCCATATTCAAATTCCAGGCAAGGAGCGGTTTTTCTTCCGCCGTTGCTGACAACAAGGCTGCCAGGTGGATCATCGTATCCACCTGATGCCGTTTAGCGATCTCAAACATGGCTTTTCCATCGGTTACATCCAACGTTTCAAACGGGCCTGATCGGGTGATCTCATGTCCCGACATTCGAATGTCGGTGGCAATGACTTGGTCGGCGCCGTACAAATATCTTAACTTAGCGACCAATTCGGAACCGATCTGACCTAATGCTCCCGTTACCAGAATCTTTTTCATCGCTTTTCCTCCCCTTGGCTTCCCGGCAGGCTGGGTTAAATAATTCCCAGTTCCTTGCCCACTTTCTCGTAGACCGAAATCACCTGCTCCAGCATTTCCCTGCTGTGGGCAGCCGTAGGCATATTGCGGATGCGTCCGGTTCCTTTCGGCACCGTCGGGAATACGATCGCTTTGGCATATACGCCCTCTTCATACAAGCGTTTGCTGAATTCCTGGGTTTTCACTTCATCTCCGATGATGCAAGGCGTGATCGGCGTTTCGCTGTGGCCTGCATCGAACCCGAGCTTCTTCAGCTCGCTTTTCAGGAAATCGCCGTTTTCCCACAGCTTTTTCAGCAAGGTCTTATCATTCATCAAAATATCCACCGAGGCCATGCATGCGGCTGCTGATGACGGCGTCATCGCAGTCGAAAACAGGAATGGACGGCTTCTCAGCTTCAGCCATTCGATCAGATTTTTCTTGCCTGCCACGTATCCGCCAACCACGCCGATCGCTTTGGAAAGCGTGCCGATTTGGAAGTCGATCCGGTCCGACAAGCCAAAATGTTTCACCGTACCTGCCCCTCCGCCCAAAACGCCGGAACCATGGGCATCATCCACATAAGTGATCAAATCAAACTCTTCGGCTATATCCACAATTTCCGGCAGCTTGGCGATATCGCCATCCATGGAGAAGACCCCGTCCGTAATAACCATGATTTTATTGTAAAGACCGGATTCCTTCGCAGCCTTGGCCTGCTTTCGCAGATCTTCCATATCCGAATGGTTGAAGCGGATGATTTTGGCCTTGGACAAGCGGCATCCGTCAATGATCGAAGCATGATTCAGCTCATCCGACAAAATGGCGTCGTCTTTATCCATGACTGCGGAAATGGCCGCCATATTGCAATTAAAACCCGACTGGTACGTAATTACCGCTTCGGTATGCTTGAACTCTGCCAGCTTCCGTTCCAGTTCCAGATGCAGATCCATCGTCCCGTTAATTGTTCTGACCGCGCCTGCTCCGGCACCGTATTTCTTCGCGGCTTGGATCGAAGCATCGACCAGTCTCTCATCGGTAGCCAATCCCAAATAATTGTTGGAAGACAGATTAATCAGCGTTTTGCCGTCAATCTGAATGGTCGGTCCGTTCGGACCTTGAAGCGGATCAATGACGTTGTAGAGCCCTTTGCTTTTTAAAGCCTCAATGTTTTCCGTTAAAAACCGGTCGAGTGCATGACTGGACATAGGGAATCCCTCCTAAACATACAAGTGTCTATTCACAGTGGACTTGGATATTTCATAAAACCCTGATATACAAGAGATTAACTATCATCAATGTAGCATCTTTTTTTCGTTTTGTACATCCACCAAGGACACTAAAATCCATAAAATTTTAGTTTTTTTATTTTCTATAGATAAACATGGATGAACTGCCCGCTCCATCTTCCATCTGGTAAGTTGAAAAAGTGTCAAAAGTGCAACTATTTCTATTTTTCCAGACAATTATGGCTAGGAAGCTTGCAAAAATGCATCCTTTTTCCACCTTTTGAGCATAAGCAGATGATTCATGATTCAATTAGTGCACTTTCGCAACAATTTCGCGTTGCACGCCATCAAAGGCTTGAAAAGGATGTACTTTCGCAGGCTTTCCTCTATTTCACATGACTCAGCTGTCTGAAAAAGGTTGTACCCTGAATCAATTTCAAAATGGATTTATATCGAGTGTTTGAACTTAGATATCGATTCATCTTATATTTATCGATCTAAATCTATATAAGTCGAACCAATGATTATGAACGGAAGGAGGAAGCCGGGTGAAATGTTCTTTTTGAATCGCTGCCCGCTCCCAGATTTCTATGATTTGAACCTGATCCATTGTTATTCATAGGTCTTCATCCATAGGCTTTCCAATTTTTGCGCCTTTCTAACGGAATTCCATCTTCTGATATCTAAAAACTAAAAAGAGGGTTGCCAAAAACATAAAAAAGAGCTAATGTGAACGTATATGAACGATATGAACATAAATGAACATAAAGGGAGTGTTTAATGTGGAAAGAAGATATGCCTCACATCCACGGGAAGTAAAACAATTTGATACGGCGCGTTTGCGCGAAGAATTCCATATTCCGGTGCTGTTTACGCCTGACCGTCTGGAGATGGTGCTGACGCATGAAGACCGTCTGATCATCGGTGGAGCTTTCCCGGTGAAAGAAGACGTCAAGTTGGAAGTAGATCTGAAAGAACTGGGCGTCTCCTTCTTCCTGGAACGCCGTGAAATCGGTATCATCAACGTCGGTGGAAAAGGCATCGTCGTTGTGGAAGGCAAAGATTACGAACTCGATCATAAAGAATGCCTGTTTGTCGGCATGGGCAACAAAGAGGTTGTTTTCAAGAGCGTGGATTCCGCGCAGCCGGCCAAATTCTATCTGAATTCGGCTCCTGCCCATCAATCCTATCCAACTCATAAAGCAACGCTTGCGGAAGCAGAGTCGGCTGATCTGGGTTCAATTACGAATTCCAACGAGCGTACGATTTACCGTTTCATCCATCAGGACGGCATTCAAAGCTCGCAGCTGGTTATGGGTATGACACTGCTCAAAACGGGGAACATGTGGAATACGATGCCTGCCCATGTCCATCCTCGCCGGATGGAAGCTTATATGTATTTTGACCTGCCGGAGGATGCGGTTGTGATCCATTTGATGGGTGAACCGAACGAAACGCGCCATATCGTGATGAGAAACGAACAGGCCGTCATCTCGCCAAGCTGGTCGATCCACAGCGGTGTAGGCACAAGCAATTATACATTTATTTGGGGTATGGCCGGCGACAACAAAATTTATTCCGATATGGACCCGGTTGACATAAAAGAATTAAAATAAACATATTCGTTCTTTTTACCCTGATTTGAAATGAGGCTTGTTCATGAACCCGATACTGCGGCACGAGAAAATTATGGAAGTCCTGCTGACGAACAAAGAAGTTACCGTGATCGAATTAAGCGAAATCTTGAAGGTGACGGGAAAAACCATCCGCGAAGACTTGACCAAACTGGAAGAACAAGGGTTGATCCGCCGCGTTCATGGCGGCGCCGTTCTGGCCCAAGCGGATCAATTTGGCATCTTGCCGTCAAAGGAACCGATTACCAAACACCTGGATATGAAAAAAAGCATCGCGGCGGCAGCCATGCAGCGGATTCTTCCGGGTGACATCATCGCGCTTGACGGGGGCAGCACGACGCTGGAGATCGCCCGCCACATGCCTAATCAACAGTACACGGTCATCACCAACGATGTGCATATCATCAGCGAACTTTCCAAAAAAGATAAAATTAATCTCGTGGTTCCCGGAGGTTACCGGGTCCGCAACATTCTTACCGGTCCCGAAGCCGTAGCGTATGTCAAGCAGCTGAATATTCAAAAAGCGTTCATTTCCGCAACCGGCATACATTTGGAGCACGGACTTTCCGTTTACACCGGAGAATTGATTGATTTCAAACGCGCATTGATCGATACCGCGCGGGAAACCATTGCGGTGATCGACCACCATAAATTCGGGCAGACCGCGCTTCGCACATTTGCGCAGCTGCAAGAGATACACTGTTTGATTACGGACGATGGGCTGCCGGAAGCCATGCTTGCGGAGTACCGCAAAGCAGGTATTCCAATCAAGCTGAGCGGCGGCCATTGATCCCCCACCTATTACCAAGGAGCGGATGATTGTATGAAACTTTTTAATTTGGAAGGTAAAACAGCATTAGTAACCGGTGGATCCGGCGGCTTGGGACAAGGCATCGCCCTCGGACTGGCTGAAGCAGGCGCCGATATCGTAAGCGTATCCCGCGGCTCTTCCCAAGAAACCGTCGATAAAGTCAAAGCAATAGGACGCAAAGCGCTTGACATTGACGCCGATTTGAGCGATGCATCGAAACTGCAGGAAGTTTTTGATCAAGCGTTGTCTCTGACTGGACATATCGATATCCTCGTCAACAACGCAGGCATCATCCGCCGGACACCGGCCAAAGATCACAGCGATAAAGACTGGTATGATGTGATCGACATCAACCTGAACACGGTGTTCCTGCTTTCGCAAATCACCGGCAGACATATGCTTGAACGCGGCAGCGGCAAGATCATCAACATCTGCTCGATGCTGTCCTATCAGGGCGGAATCAATGTTCCGGGTTACACGGCAAGTAAACACGGCGTAGCAGGCCTCGTCAAAGCTTTCGCCAACGAGTGGGCCGGAAGCGGCATCCAAGTCAACGGCATCGCGCCAGGTTACATGGAAACGAATAACACTGCGCCGATCTTGGCCGATGACAAGCGCAAAGCCTCGATCACGGAGCGCATCCCTGCCGGACGCTGGGGGACGCCTGCCGATCTTCAAGGCGCAGCCGTTTTCCTCGCTTCCTCCGCTTCGGATTATGTCAACGGACATGTCCTTTGCGTGGATGGCGGATGGATGGCAAGATAAACGAGGTCATCCGAGGCTGCGTACAAAGAAACTCCTAAGAATTGAAAAGCAATCATACATTCAATATGTAAAACGGCGTGCACATTTGCACGCCGTTTTTTGCGATTATATTCATTATGCATTTACCCATCCGGCTCGCCAAATAAAATCCCCCTCCCTGCAGGAAATCGGGACAATAAAACTTCCACTCTGCAAAACTCGATGCTGCATTTTTGTCTCCGCAAAGCTGCTTATTGAAGCGTACGTGTCGCCGCATGATCGGCAGCCTTGCCGCGCCCGCTCCATTTGATCGAAAACAGCGCGGAAACCAGCGCCAATATGACGAAAACAACACCGACCCACGCATTGTAATATACCGATGAGCCTTCGATGACGATTCCTCCGATCGCCGAGCCCAGCGCGATGCCGATATGCGAAGCCGAACTGTTCAAGCTTTGCTGGATATCGGCCGATTCGGGCGCGGATTGGATCAGGTAACTTTGCAGCGACGGCGAGATCGACCAGCTGAGGCCGCTCCAGACGATCATAACGATAAGGCAGACAACTGCCGAAAAGGTCGAGAGCGGCATCAGAAACATCACAATGGCAAAAATGCTCACGATTCCCAAAATGCTTTTTTCCGCACCGAATTTATCCGTAACCCATCCCCCAAAACCGCCGCCGGTTACCGCAGCGATTCCGAATATCAAATAAAACAGACTGAGCGCGGAAGGGCTCAAATGCAGCATTTCCTGAAGAAAAGGCGTCAAATACGCATAGAGCGTCAAATGCCCCGTCAACATCAAAATCGAAATCAAATGTGCGGAAATGATTTTTCCGCTTTTCAGTGAAGCCAACTGCCGCCGCAACGGAACTTGTACCTCCGGTGTGGTGCGGGGGATAAAGACTCGAATTGCCACGAGCGATACAACTGCCAGCAAAGTGATCATTACAAATGGGGCGCGCCAGCCAAACGAATTGCCAAGCATCATCCCAAACGGTACGCCAAGTACCAAAGAACCGCTCACGCCCATGAAAATAACGCCGATTGCTCTGGCCTTATATTCTTTCTCCGCCATTTGCGCAGCCATTGTGATCGACATGACGGTAATCAGCGCCCCGCTTGCCGCGGATAAAATCCTTGCAATCAGCATCGTCACTAAATTGGGACTGACAATAGACAGCAAATTTCCGAAGATAAATACGAGCAAGGCGCATTGGTACAGCTTTTTCCGCTCCATGCGCGCAGTCGCCGCCAGCAGCAGCGGGCCCGATACGGCAAAAATAATGGAATACAGCGTGATCAACTGCCCGGCAGAGCTTAAGGAAATATGCAGATCTTTGGAGATCAAATCCAGAATTCCGCCTACGATCAGCTCAACCATCCCTACCACAAAACAGGCAATTGCCAAAATATATATTCTAAAGTTCATACGCCGGTTCGTTCCCCTCTCTAAGATGTCTCATTTGGTTACTACCGTAATGGTAACTTATATGCACGAGATCATCAAGCCCAAATTTCAGAGAAGAAAATCGTTTACCGTTGTACTTACAATGAAGACAGACCGCTCCATCATCGAAGAAACCCCGCATTCCGCCTAAAGCGCAAATACAAAAAGACGGATAGAGTCTCTTCTATCCGCCTTAGGCTTCACAGACCGGAATTAATACCGCAGCTGCATCAGCTGGGTCATAATTTCTTTGTCGTTCAGCATAATATCCTTGTATTTGGTTGTGATTTTGCTCAATAGAATATCGTGGTGGAAATAATCCGTAAAAAAGCGCACAAACGGCTGCGCTCTCGTTTTGATCGCCTGCCAGGCCTCTTCCTCCACGCCCGCAAAAAGCACTTCCGCATCGTCGACGATAAGCAATCTGAAACGTTCAAGCGTAACATGTTCCCTACTTGGCTCCATGATAACCAGGCTTTTCAGACTGCTCTGGATTTCGCCGACAGCAAGCGCTTCTACCCGTACCCCAGCCCGTTCCTTCTCCTCCAAAATGGGCAAATAGAGCTGAAAATCATCCTTCCAGGACGAAAATCGAATCGAGTCTCCGGCATCAAGCAGCATCTGCCGGATCTGGGCTTCAATGGAGGTATCCGCTTTTAAGCTCCAGACCCGGTCGTCCACGATTTCTTTTTGTAATTTTTGCCGCTCCAGTTCCTTGATGTCGGATTGAAACTCGGAGGTCAACTTCTCGATGACCAGCGGGAGCGGCAGCGCCGTGTACAGTTTCTTCTTTTCCGAGATCGATTCCAGCACCATCCCTTTATCTACCATTCGGGATATAACCTCGTAAATTTTGGCTTTGGGCACGCCGGAATGCTTTACGATCATGGATGCATCCAGGGGCTGCACCGTAGCCGCCAATGTTTCATACACTTTGCTTTCATACTGGGAAAAACCGAATTTATGCAACAAGTCATCCAACTCCCGATCTTTCGAACTTGGTATTAATGTACCATAATTCCGGTATCCCAAGTCAATTTCATAATGCCAATGGCTGTTTGAATCCATTATGAAATGGACTTCCCTGCATTTATTCGTAACTTAACGCATCAATCGGTTTCAAACGCGAAGCCTTATAGGCCGGATACACGCCAAACAGGATGCCGATCCCCACCGCGCTAAGGAAGGACAGCAGGATGGGCGGAAGCGTAATCAGAATCGGCAAATCGGCGAATTTCTCAAGCAAAGCCGCCGCTCCGATGCCGAACATAATGCCAATCACCCCACCCAGCATGCTAAGTATAACCGCTTCGGCCAGAAACTGTGTCATAATATGTCCGCGCCCCGCCCCGATCGCCTTGCGTATCCCGATTTCGCGCGTTCTTTCCGTCACGGACACAATCATAATGTTCATAATGCCGACGCCTCCGATCAGCAAGGATATCGCCGCAACCCCTTGAAGCAGATTGGTCATGATCCGGTTGACGCCCTGGGCCGACTTCAAATATTCCTTTTGGGTTTCGATTCTGAAATTCCTGGCTTCGCTCGGCTTCATCTTATGCTGAAGCCGGAGCGATTCTCCGACATCGCTGCTTGCTTTGTCGATCAGTTCCGGTGTTTTGGCTGAAATATACATCATGTCGAATTTTTTCGCACCAAACCGTTTTTTCATCGTCGTAATAGGTATATATAACTGATCGTTTTGGGTGTTAAAGCTGTTCAATTTTTCAAGCACGCCGATAACCGCGTACGGAATCCGGTTGATCTGGATCGTCTGGCCGATTAATTTCCCTTTGTCTCCGGAAAACAGACGTTTCGCGGCCTCGCTTTCAAGAATAACCACATTCATTCCGTGCTCAATCTCATACTGGGTAAAATTTCTGCCTTGCGCGAATTTAAATCCGAATACCCGGTCAAACCGCTTTAAGGTTCCCTCGACTTGAATATCGTAATTCTGAGGTCCTCTAGCCACCTTCGCGCTGGCTGAAGCTCCTTTAGGAGCCACGCCGGCTACGGTGTCCAGTTTTTCAATCCTTTGAACGTCATCCAGTGTCATCCGGCTGGCCTCATAAGAATTTCTTCCGTTTTCGGAATAATCCGGAACGTAAGAATAAACAAAGATCACGTTATTGCCCATACTCTTAATTTCTTTTTCAATGCTGGCCGTTGAGCCTTTGCCGATGGCTACGATCGCGATAACCGCTCCGACCCCGATGATGATCCCCAGCATGGTCAGCAGGGAGCGGAGTTTATTGGCCAGCAGGCTCGCAAGCGACACGCGCACGATTTCCATTACATTCATCTGCCCGTTTCCTCCGCCGCCAGTCTGCGGTTCATGATGACCCTCGAACCTTCGATCGCGCCGCCACGGAAATCGACTAACCGTTTGGCATATTCCGCCGTTTCCATTTCATGCGTGACAAGCAAAATGGTTACTCCCCGGTCGTTCAGCCTTTGGAAGATCTCCATGATTTCCATGCTTGTTCGGCTGTCAAGAGCGCCCGTAGGTTCGTCCGCCAGCAAAATCACCGGATGATTTACGAGCGCCCGCGCGATGGACACCCGCTGCTGCTGTCCCCCCGACAGTTCGCTTGGTTTATTTTGAAGCCTGTCCCCGAGCCCTACCTGAATCAAAGCATCGGTCGCCCTTCTGCGGCGTTCCTTGGCGGGAACTCCCGCGTACATCATCGGCAGCTCCACATTGGCCAGCGCCGTTGCCCGCGGAAGGAGATGAAACTTTTGAAATACGAACCCGAGTTTTTGATTTCGAATGATCGCCAGCTCATGCTCCTTCGCCTCCAGAATCGAATAGCCGTCGAGATTGTATTTTCCAGAGGTCGGCCGATCCAGACAACCGATCATGTTCATCATCGTCGATTTTCCCGACCCGGAGGGACCCATAATAGCTACAAACTCCCCTTCGCAAATGGTCAGGTTTACCCCGCGGAGAGCTTCTATTTTCTGATCCCCTACATGATATATCTTTTTCATGTCTTCGATTTGGATTACCGTTTTCATACGCTCCCCCTTATTCGTGTTTACACGTCTGCCCGTCTAACCGACTGGGACGCCGAAATCTGCGTTTTCCGCAGGAGGTACGGCCGGTATAACGACGGTGGCTCCTTTTTTCACGCCTGATTTAATTTCCACGCGGTCAGTTGTGTAAATACCGATTTCGACGGGCTGGAACGTGTAATTTTCGGGATGAGCCGGGTCGGACGCCAGATACACGCCGTCTTGGCCGCCTTCCGATTGCAGCGCAGCCAAAGGGATATACATCACGTTGTTATGCGTAGCAAGTTCCACCGATATCTGCATATTCATCCCTGTCTTCAGCGTTCCTTCCGGATCCTGAATCGAAAGCTCCACGCTGTAAGTCGTTACCCCTGAGTCCGTCACGGCTTGCGGTGAAACGAAGGTGATTTTGCCCTCATACTCTTTGTCAGGGTATGAATCCGTACGCATGACCGCTTTAAGCCCGGTTTTCATTTTCGCAATTTCGGTTTCGTCTACTTTGGCCAGCACCTTCAACTGGTTGGAGTTCGAATTGTTCATGACGATAAATGGAGCGGTCGGACTTGTCCCGACGTCCCCGTTCACCTTCAAAATCAATCCGTCCCACGGAGCGGTGATTTGCAGCTTGGACAGCTCGCTTTTCTTTTGTTTCAGATCCGCTTCCGCCTGCTGTACGGCAGCTTCAGCCGACATTACCGCGGAGACCTCTGGCGGAGCTTCGACATTTTTTAAACCCTTCAAGGCGGATTGGTATGAAAGCTCGGCTTCCTCTTCCGCCTGCTTGCCTTTCGTCACTGTTTTCTCGTACTGCAGCTCCGCGTTGTCGTACTCTTTTTGAGCTTTATCCAGTGCATCCTGCAAGGCCGTTTGCGCTTTGGCATACTGCAGTTCGGCGTTCGTATGTTCAATTTTGGCTTTTTCCAGATTCCGCTCAGCCTCCGTCGTTTCGTTCAATGAAACGGCTCCAAGGCCAAACAGATAGGACTGGTCGTCATATTCCTTCTGGCTTTTATCCAAATTGGATTTCGCCGCTGCGATTTGCTGCTCCGCTTCCTTTAATGCGGCATTTTCGCCCGGTTCCGAAAGGGCCTGCTTGGCTTTATCCAGATTTGCCTTGGCCGCCGCTTTCTGGTTCTCTGCTTCCTTCAAGGCAAATGGGTCATTCACGCTGTCCAATGCCATTTTCGCCTTCAGAACATTCTCTTTTTGTGTTTCAATTTCGCTTGGCTTGGCGCCTTTCTTCACCTCGACCAACTTCGCTTTGACAATCTCCAAATTGGATTCCGCGCTTTTGATCTGCATCTTCGCTTCCGAATCGTCAAGCTGCGCCAGGATCTGCCCGGCCTTCACGCTGTCTCCGGCTTTGACGTTCACCTTGATCAGCTTGCTTGTCCCTGCGCTGGTAAAGTTCAGGTTCACTTCTTTGGTGGCCTGGACGACGCCCGCCACGTTATGCGTATCCGTTACATCTCCCTGCTCAACCTTGACGGTTTCATTCGGGGGTGCTTCGACAGGTTTGGGGGCTTTTTCAAAATAGATAAAGATGCCGATTCCGCATAACAAAACGATCGCAGCCACAATCCAAATCCACCGTTTTCTTCGCTGCCGCCTCAGAGTGGTTAATGACTGATTATCATCGATTTCAAGCACGCCGTTTTCCTCCAAATTCATCATTTCATGTTCCGGCTCAATACTAAATTAGTTCTTTACATTGCGCGGGGTGACCGCTGCAGTTACGGATCGTTCTTCAGATCGATTTCGTCCCCTCCGCTACTTTCGCTTCGCATCAAGCACTAATTGTAATATTGATTCCATATTCCCTTAACTTTTTTACATGAGCCACGGTTTAAACAATGTAAATTCCGTTTGTTTCTGCTGGATTGCGAGTTCCGTCACTTTTCTTTCCAATTGCTTTACTTTGATCTCGTTTGTTTTGACTTCAATGCCGGGAATAAGCCCTCTCCGCCATTTATTTTCGGAAAGCGCCTGTTCATCGCGGGCAATCTGAAGATTGCGCTGCAGCTCTTCGTACTGCGCCTGATATTGCTGGATGCTCAAATAAGCGGCTTTTAGCGATTCCGCCAACTGTTCCTTGGTATGAGCAAGCTCCATATTTGCCGCTTCCACGTCCAGCGCTTTTAGCTGATATTCGCTGATGGCTGTTCCGTTGTAGTAGGATGCCTCCGTCATCGCTTGTTTCACGGCATTTTCCTGCTTGTACAACGCTGGGCTGCCGGAAGATGTCAGATCATGGATATGTAACTCGATGTCAAGCGCCTTGGGCTTGCTGTATGTCGGTATATCCACCAGTTCGTATACAGTCCCCTGCATTCTCCCCATGAGTTTGCTTAAATTGTCCACGACTTTCTGCGAGGCAGCTTCGCTTTCCGCGAGTTTTCGCTCGGCATCCATTCGCGCCTGAACCGCTTTCCCTTTGGCGTTCCCGGATATTTTGCCGCGGGCCGCCTTGGCAAGCGCAATTTTCTCTTCCTGAAGCGCAAGCTCCAAAGACTCTTTGCTGCTTGTCACATTATTGGCCGCCGTTATTGCCTCATAATAGGCTTTCATCGTTTGGAATTCCAACTGATCCATGACAAGGGGAATCTGCTTCTTTGCCTCTTCGTATGTACTTGCAGCTGCTTCGTATCGTTTCAACGCCGCCCGTTCCGCTTCCGCATCACCCGGCCCGCTATCGTCGTCATCCTCATGGTTATCCCGCCTGGTAGCCTGCTTCAGTTCATCCGCCGCGCTTCGGAGCATGATCGCGTTCCGATCCACGTTTTGATTGGCCGTCTTGAGCAAATAGCTGTTTTCTTGCGCCCATTTCGTCGCCTGCTCCAAGGTCAGTTTTAATTGGTTTTTATTTGATTCCACAATATAACCTTTGACCACCGTTTCCGCGTGCGCAGACTGAAGCATCGTCAATGCAATGAATGCCGCCGCAGCAGCGGCCAAGGCTAAACGTCCACTCCCTTTCATACTGAACCCCCGATCCTGATCTTTCTTCATGCCGGCTTATGCCAACAACCTGAACCACACTCGCAAATTACATAAATTGCCACAGATAAATCTGATATTACTATATCACTTGCGAATGCTGGACTACCATCGTTCTCTCTTACGATTAGCTTACAATTTTGTCATATTAACGCTAAAAAGCCCGTTTCCGTTCTTCAATTTCCTCGGGAAACCACTTTTGACAAAGGAAAATGAAAGAAAAGAAGCAGGCGAAATGATAGGTGTATTTTTTGTGTACGGCTACGCTTCCTGAGCTTCAGCATCTCTCGGCAATCTCACCTCAAAAACCGTACGAACCGGGCTGCTTTGCGCCGAAACCGCACCTTCATGCTGCTCCACAATATTTTTCGTGATGAACAGGCCAATTCCCGTACTGCCCTGCCGATGCGTTCGCGCCTTGTCACCGGTATAAAACATATCAAAAATATGCGGTAATTCCTCCGGATCGATATAATCCCCATAGTTGATGACCTGCACAACCACGTTCTCCCCATCGTTAAAGCCGTGAATGTCGATATATTGACCATCGCTTCCATAACGGACGGCGTTGGTCAGCAAATTTTCGAATACGCGCGCCAGCAACTCGCCATCCCCGTTAATATTCAAAAACCGGGCTAATTGAAGCCGGGACTCCAGATTATTTTTCTCGAAAACAGGATAAAGTTCCTCGTTTAACTGCATCAGCAGTTCGCTGAGATCAAACGTTTTTTTGTCAAGCTGCAGCCTGCCGTAATTCATTCTCGCAATTTCAAACAGTTCTTCGATCAGATTCTCCAGCCGTTTGGACTTCTGGTACGCGATCGTGGTGTAATGTTGCTTCTGCTCCGGCGTGAGCTGATCATCCTGAAGAATGAAATCCAAATACCCGATGACAGACGTCAGGGGCGTGCGCAAATCATGGGCCAAATTCAGAATGAGCTGATCTTTGCTGCTCTCCGCGTAATCCCCTCTTTCAATCGCTTCCTGCAGTTTCTGCATCGCCTGATTGATATCGGCCCCAATGGCCCCGAATTCGTCCTTTGAAGAAATCCGGACATGATTCGAAAACTCCCCTTCCGCCAGATGATGAATCCCTTTGGATATCTCCTTGAAGTATCTTGCGTAGGACCTCGTAAACAGGAAAAAAAACAAGATCGCAAGCGGAATGAAAATGATGAGAAAGGCATTCACGTCGCCGATATCCCGCATAAAATACCGGATTCTGGTCAGCGGATTTTCGAAAAGAACCTCTGAACGGTAATAGAACTGCAGAATCTTGTAAAGCACATAGGTAATGCCGCCGGATGCCAGCATGCTAAGCATCAGCAGCAATATCATCCGGGTGCGAAAGCTGTATATGAATTTACGCATGGAGTGTATAGCCTACCCCCCATACCGTTTTAATAAACTTATCTTTGTCTTCGCCGAGTTTCTTGCGCAGCGTACGGATATGCACCATCACCGTATTTCCGCCTTCAAAATATTCCTCGCCCCATACCTGTTCAAATATATTTTCGGCGCTGAACACTTTTTTCGGATGTCTGGCCATCAGGTACAAAATATCGAATTCCTTCGGGGTAAGATCAACGGTTTTGCCGTATAAGCTCACGCTCCGCTGCTCCGGATCAATGATCAAACCCGCTACCTCAATGATCGGTTTGCTCGCGGCAGCCATTTGCGCCAGCTGCATCGTACGCCGCAGATGGGCGTTCACGCGGGCAACCATCTCCATCGGATTAAAAGGTTTGGTTATGTAATCATCTGCTCCGCGAACCAAGCCTTCTATTTTATCCAGATCGGATGCTTTGGCGCTCAAAAAAATAATCGGCATATAATACTGCTCCCGGATCTGCCTAGTCACTTCGTAACCATCGAACTTGGGCATCATGATATCCAAAATCGCCAAATCGACGGGCTGCGTATGAACAGCCTGGATCGCGTCCTGCCCGTTATGCACCGTGATACAGTGATAACCTTCTTTTTTTAAATGCAGTGCGATCAGATCCGCAATTTCAGGCTCGTCGTCCGCAATCAAAATCGTGATACGGTTCATTACATCCCCTCCAATACAAACTTAACACATGATGTCTTATATTGACAAAAGTACCGGGTTATTATCGATCGATTATACAAATTGCGTTGTTAAAAAAGGAACCTGGAGCGAATGACAAGCATTCGCCAGATTCCTTCATCCGAAGCCATGCAGAAAATACGTCATGAAAAAGGGTACCAAAAACCTGTCAGCACCTTGATTTTCAGCCATATTCCCGCCCCCAGAAGAACGACGCCAAGAACGGCAAACATCCAGTCCAGAGGTTCCATATCCTTGCCGCTGTACCAGGTGCGGCGTTTTTGCGTCCCGAATCCGCGCAGTTCCATCGCATTGGTTACCGAATCGATACGATGCAGAGCCGATTGCAGGACTGGGACGACAACGGCCGCCAGATTGCGCAAACGCTGTATGACGTTTCCGTCCTCCTTGGAAATCCCCATGCCGCGCGCCTGCATCGAATTTAAGGTGCTGCGGAATTCGTCCCTTAAATCCGGGATGTACCGAAGGGCAATGCTGACCGCATACGAGATTTTGTAAGGGATTCCGATCCGGTTCAGGCTGGCTGCAAAGGCGCTGGGCTGCGTGGTGAAAATGCATAAAATCGTAATCGGCAGCAGCGTCAAATATTTCGCGGACAAAGTTAATACATAAAAGAGCGTTTCCGCATTGATCGTATTGTAACCGAGCGGGATGACCGGTGTATCGGTTCCTGTCAGCCTTGTTCCGAAGGTTGGCGTGATAAGCAAAATGAAAATCCCGTTGAGCAGGATAAAAATGATCATCAGCCAAAACAAAAACGCCATCCGTTTAAACGGAATGCCTGCGGTGATCAGCAAAGCGATGCCAACAACCAGCATCGGCACAAATACGCGCAGGTCCAAAAACATGTAAGTCATGACCGTCCAGGCCATAAACAACACCAGCTTGACCGCTCCATCCAGCCGGTGAAACAGCGAGCTGCCCGTCACATAGAGGCTTCCCGTTTTATTCATGGCCCTTCCCCTTTTTCTCTACATTAATAAATGCCTGCACGAACCGTTCAGGCGAAGCCAACCCGTTCGCTTTCGCAAACAGGGACAGCGAGGTTTCCTTCAGATGGGCGGCTTCGGTGATCTCCGGATTGCTCAGCACCGCCGCCACCGTATCTTCGGCAATTACGCGTCCGCCGCTTAAGACGACGGCCCGGACCGCATACTCCAAGGCGAGATACATGTCATGAGTAATCAGCAGAAAACCGATGCCTTGACTCGATAAGGAGGCGATAAAATCCATAAACTCCTTGTAATGATGATAATCCTGGCCGGCCGTCGGCTCGTCCAAAATGATCAGCTTCGGCTCAAGCACCAGAATGGAGGCGATGCTTAGCCGCTTCTTCTGGCCGTAACTCAGCGCGGACACCGGCCAGTTGCGGAAGGGGTACAGCCCGCATACTCTAAGCGCATCCTCTACGCGCCGTTTGATCTCGGCAGTCGGCACGCCCCTCACTTTGAGCCCAAGTCCGACCTCTTCGGCGATCATATGCTGCGTGATCATCCGGTTCGGATTTTGCATCACGCACCCGATCGCTTCGCCCCGGCGGCGGATCGACCATGATCCGATATCTTCTCCCCCATACAGCAGTCCGCCGGATTGCGGCTTCAGGATGCCTGTGATCACTTGCGACAGAGTAGATTTCCCGGCCCCGTTATTGCCGAGCAGCGCGACAATTTCCCCTGCGCCGATCCGCAGGGAAACATCCTTCAGCACCGGATGCTCCGGCTCATAACCAAAAGTTACCCCACGCACTTCCAGCAGCGCTTCGGCGGGCGGGCGGTGCCCTGTCGTCCCGAATTCCTCGCTCCAGTCATCCAGATTACCGGTCAAATCCGGGATGTCCAGCCGCTGCGGACGCTCAAGCCCCCGGACTCCCTGGAGCGAAATTCCCGCATATTGAAGCGCATCGACATAAAGCGGCGGACGAAGGCCGTAGCTATGAAGAACGCCGGAGGATAAAATTTCGTCTGGTGTTCCGATGGCTGCGATCCGGCCTTCGTTCATCAGCACGATGCGGTCTACCGGCTGCTGCAGCACGTCTTCAACGCGATGTTCGATGATGATGACCGTTTTACCGGTTTCGCGGTGGATGTCGTCAATCAACTGCATCGCCTTGCGGCCGCTGGCCGGATCAAGATTGGCCAGCGGCTCGTCGAACAGTAGCACATCCGCATCCGTAGACAATACGCCGGCCAAAGATACGCTTTGCTTTTGACCGCCCGACAGCTCATATGGACTATGCTCGATGTAATCGAGCATATCCACCTTGTTTAATGATACCTCGACCTCCCGCTTCATTTGCGGGCGCGGCATCGCTTTATTTTCCATCACAAAAGCCGTGTCCTCGGCGACGGTAAGTCCTACGAACTGGGAATCCTGATCCTGCAAAATCGTCCCCACCGTCCGGCTTAGCTTAAAAATGGTCAAATCCGCCGGGTTCTGGCCGGCGATCAACAGTTTGCCGCTGGTCTCTCCCCCGTAAGTAAAGGGAATAAGCCCATTGATGCAATGGGCCAATGTCGATTTGCCGGAGCCGCTGGGGCCGGCGATCCAGATTTTTTCGCCCGGATAAATATCCAGCGTAATCTCTTTCAGCGTAGGCTCCGACTGGTTTTTATATTTGAATCCGTATTGTTGAAACGAGATGATTGGCTGCATAACGATAAAAAACTCCTATTCCTTCGGCACTCCCTCGCACCTACTCATTGACGCTCAAATTGCTGACTTTGGCATTGCGTTTGGCAAATCCGATCACGGCCGGAACCCCAAGCACCAAAAAGACGATGATATTCGAAATCGAAGCTGCGGCTACCTGTAAAACCAATTTATCGGAAGGTTCGCCCATAAAAGCGACGTCAAACCATCCGGAGAACAGCAGAGACAATATGATTCCGACGATGCCGTATGCGATAAATAGTCCAATGTGCTTCCCTTTAAATTGTCCGTTCTGCGGATCAAAACCTTTGGATAAGTAAATCAGCCCCATAAATGCGGCGGTAATGCCGGAGCCGAGCGCCCAACCCCACCACACGGTGCCGCTTGTCAGCAGATCATTCAGCACATGACCGATCAATCCGGCAATACATCCGACCACCGGTCCGAACAGGGCGCCAAAAATCGCCAGCAGCGCGACCGCCGGACGCAGCGAGGTGTCGGGTCCCACGGGAATGCCGATGAAGCTGGTGGCTCCATACAGGGCAGCACCGATGCCGATCGTCACCACAGTTCTTGTGTTTAATTGAAAAATGGATTTTTTCAATTCAGAGTCACCTTTCCCAAACCGAATATTCAATAACTCCAATGCTCAAAAACGAACATTAAACGTTCATTGTACTCTTAATATAAGGGTACTTGCACGGGAAGGCAAAACTTTTTTTACGAAAGTCTGATAAATTTCTTCTATAAGCGCATGATCAGAGCGAATTCAAAAGTCTGATTAGCTTCTTGGATCGGCGTTCCGTTCAATGAAATTTCATTTGCCGATAGTCCCGTGGTAAACATGGATTATTTTTATGCAAGCATTCCCCCTACCTCTTTCATTTTGCAAAGCACCAAAATATGGCCCAAATTCGGAAAGCATATCCCAGTTCAGGATGGGAAGGATAAATGTTGAATTTCAATGAACCACAGAGGAGTCAAACAACATGAAAGCCTTATGGATAATTCCTTTGTTTGCCTTAACGATATGTTCCGGATGCGCTTTGTATCATACAAAACAGGCACCTCAAGCGCCGTTGAGAAATATATCGCAATACAGTGCAAACACATCCACTCCGGATTTGCTTCAAGGATCCGAAGGGAAGGTTCGAAATCCCCATCCGCTTTCATTGGCTGACTTACGAGCTTTTGCTAAAATTAAGCGATGCCGACTTTCGAAATCAGGTTGTTAAAACAGATCATTTGATTCGAATGATTTCGGGATATAAGCCAACATTTATCAGACCGCCGTATGGAAATATTAGCGAACAACAAATTAAGTGGCTGGCAAGCGAGCACAAGGTTATCGTGAATTGGAATGTTGATTCTTTGGATTGGAAAGGGTTAAATGCGGAACAAGTGAAAACGAACATTTTCGCGCAAGCACAACCGGGATCCATTACCCTTCAGCACGCAGCTGGAGGCACAGGAGAAGATTTATCCGGTACGGTTCAAGCGCTGCCTGATATTATTCACAATTTCCGAAATAAGGGCGTGAAACTGGTTACCGTTCCGGAACTTCTGGATTTGCCAAAAGGCAAATAAACATGGGAAATTCAATTCCTCTCTAAATAATAACTTACAAAGGGGGATTTGCTGCTGTGCTACGATTGTTTCTGCTGATTAGTGTTTCATTAATCATAGGCTTATCGCCATTAAATGCTTATGCGCTCTCCCCTAAGCAGGATCAAGATAAGGAAGAAATGTTGGTTTTTTTGCGGCAATTGTTTACGGATCGCAACAAATTGCTGGTCAATCAACAGCCTGAGACCATTCAGAAGTATTATGTTCCATCCGAGGCCGGAAGCCGCTTCGCCTATCAAATGGAATTAAAACGCGCAAAGTACATTAGCGCATGGGCCGAAAAACGCGGCCTTCGGCTTGTATCGGCTGAACCGAATATTCGAATCGCCCGTTTTAAAGGGAATGGGGATCAAGCCAGCATTTCTTTGGTGCAATCCGCCAGGATTTCTTATGCTTACAAAGCGTCGTCCCTTCCCCCGCAATCATTTGGCATCGGTACCCGGCATGCCCTAACGGTAAAAAAGATGGGCGACGGATGGGTGGTCAAAAAGGAGTGGTATTTGGATCCGCTGGAAGAAAATCCGGATTTAATTCCAGACTCCCCTAACGGCTTTCCACATCTTGTGCCCGATGATAACGCAACGAATAAAAAGGGACGATACAACCGGGAACGTGCTGTCGCTTACGCCAACAAATATGCGGGATTGGCTTGGGGAGCCGGAAATAACAATCGATATAACCGGAAATATAAGGATTATACTTCTCTCGGAGGAGACTGCACCAATTTTGCCTCCCAAGTGCTTGGCGACGCGAAGGAAGGCGGGGGATTACCAATGTCGGGTGCCTGGGGGTATTGGGGTGGCGGAAGCCGTGCATGGGTGCAAACGGATGCCTTTGAACATTTCTTGCTATACTCCGGATACGGTCGATTGATTGCAAAAGGAACTTTTGAAGAAATTACCCGATCGGGCGGAAAACATCCACATGGCGCAATCGCAAAACTTCAGCCTGGAGATTTAATCGGCTACGAGCTTAAAGGGGATACGGATCATTTTTCCATTGTCGTCGGACAAGATGAAAACGGCTATCCTTTGGTTAACTCGCATACCGCAGATCGTTATCGCGTACCATTCGATTTGGGATGGGATCAAACGACTAAATATATATTGATTCATATTAAATAGTAAAAATAGTAAATTAAGGATTAACTTCACTTTGAAGCCGAAATTTCTTTTCGATCAGACTTAGTGTGTTGCGTCATTCGCGATCCAACAAAGGTTGAAGTCTACCCCGACAGTCTCGTTCATATAATGATGTGGACAAGAGTTGTTTGGGGTGAAAAAATGAATCTTCCCTCTTTTATTAAGCAAACCGCGCTGCGTTCTATCGCTATTTTCCTTGTGAAAGCCATAGGACTCGCATTTCGTATTCCATTATTTCGAATACTTGGAGCCGAAGGAACAGGCATCTATCAAATTGTATATTCGATTTATGGTTTTACGCTCACGCTCATTTCCGGCGGCTTTCCGACATCTTTGGCGCTTATGACTGCCAAAGACAAAACACGGGGCTGGCAATTTTTCAGGAATATGAGCATCCCTTTTTTTGTTTTTGGGACGGGCATTAGTGTTCTTTGCTATGTACTGGCACCCTATATTGCGGTTTTTCTAGGGGATGACAAACTGGCCATACCCATCCGTTTTCTGGCGCCGGCCCTTGCAATTGTGCCGCTTCTGCAGCTGTATCGCGGTTTTCTGCAAGGCTTGGAACTTTACGGAATTGAATCCGCTTCTCAGCTCATTGAGCAAATCGTCCGCGTCATCACGATGCTTTTTCTCGTCATTGTATGGATGAAATACGGTGTTCATACTTCTGTAGGAGGGGCTGTTTTCGGCGCATTTACGGGAGCTTTGATCGCGTTAGCATTCCTTTGGATACTGTACAATCGCCAAAAATCGCCCCACTTTCCCCTTGAATCAGGTGGACATGAGATAAAATCCATGCGTTGGTTAGTTTTTGGACCGGGGTTATTTTGGTTCATCAAGTCATCCCTTGCCATTACATTAACGCGTTTAGTCGTTCCTGCATCCGATTTCGTCGATGCCATCATTATACCGAGCCGCTTGCAGGTTTCAGGTCTTAGTCAGTCGGAAGCGTTCGCTATTTTCGGTGAAATCTTCGGAATGGCGGCAACCATCGTCTATATGCCTACCATTATTACCGCTGCATTGTCGTTTACGATTGCCCCTAAATTAACCGCTGATTGGGAAAACCAAAAAAAGAGGGAATTTGTTAACCGTTCTAATTTATCTTTGGAGATTGGATGGTTCTGGGGTATTGGTTCCATCGGATTTCTTTTATTTCATGCGGATGAGTTAGCCATGTTCATCTTCGGCAGCTCAAGTGCGGCCAATGCCATTCGTTATTTATCTTTTGTGCCCCTCATTACGGGGATGCGAGAATTAACGACAACGATGTTATGGGCGGCCGATCAAAAGAGAATACCCTTGATTGGCTTATTGTTCGGTTTAGTTTGTTCGGCAGCATCAGCATATGTCCTGGTGGCGATCCCGAATTTCGGACATGCCGGCGCAGCAATCAGCGTCTTGGTGTTGGAGTCCATCTCCCTTCTCTGGAACGCTTCGTTTCTGCGGAAACGCTGCAAAGGCATCTTTCCTTTATTTCCGTTATTGCTCAGTTTGACTTTTCTGGCGGCAGTCGTTTTTTTGTACCCTGCATTCGAATCTTTTTTATTTGACATCGGTGCGGGATCGGCAACCATCCGGTCGGTGGGCAGAATACTCTTTCTGGCTATTTGTCTCATCTTATATTTAATGCTGCGATTTTGGCGTAAACTAAGGCTGCATTAAACAATTGCCGCAAGAGATAAGCAGTGCCAGTCTGTTTCTTGAGAAAAAAAGCATAATGAATGAACGCCCCGCTTCTTGTCGGGGCGTTCTTTGTGACCCGCTTGATTAAGGAGTCACGTTTTTTATTTGTTAAAAAGGAATTCGTTCTGAATGAATGACGTAATGATGTTCAGCAGCCCAAGCTTCGAGACCATTCCAGAAATCTTCGCAGGCGGAAACGATTTTCGATGGGTCGGCCAAATCTCCGGACATCACCATTCCGGCAACATGATCGTATCCGGCCGGGCGGTTCGTGAGTTTCAAAGATTCAGGTAAAACCATGGCCCCGGTCGAATAAAGTTTCCGATGGTGCAACCCGATCAACATGGCACCGTATTGGGCAAACTGCATGGCCAAATAAGGCAAGTAGGTTTGTGGGCCGTTTAGACTTATATTTCTGAGCTTCCCAATAAATTCATACATTTCACCTACGAGAATCCCGTTGATTGCTTGCGTGAAATCTTCTCTTGCTGGGGATTCTGCCGCCTTTTTTAACGTTGAAAAAAAGCCCTTAGGATCAAATAGACTCAGCGGGGAAAAGTAAGGACCATGCGTCAAAGACCAATCGTCTTCAACTGTAGCAGCTGTTTCCAGAAGAACGTTAGCGCTAAGGACATTCACTTCAGCTTTCCAAGGTCCCGCAGACCATTCATAACTAAATTCTACGTCTTCATTGGATTCCTCGAGCACGCAAAACATCTCAATATCCGAAAAAGGACCGTCCGTTCCCCGGGAAACGGATCCATAGACTCCGATGGCCAAAATTTTGTCTTGGTATACCTCATGTAATCTCGCTGCAATTTCTTGACAGGTTTGAAATCTGTCGCTTTTGGAAATTTTTACGGGTCCACTCATATTCATTCGTGTACATCTCCCTTGGAATTATTAGTTTATTTGGGGTGAGCTGACACAAACGCATGAATGGGGGACCACGGGATTAACGGGGGACTTTTTTGGGATGCATAAGATCTCCTCCAACATATTCCATAATTTGGTTCCTAATTAGTTTCATTTTAGCATGAGAGAAACTGCCTCGCAAGCTCTGCTTCCTTGACACCACTTAAACAATTCTGCATTCTAGTGGATTTATATGGAAATTCGGCGCTGGATTGTTTTTAACCTAAAATCAACATTAGAATCATCTCTCTCTAATACATGTTCTGATCCTGCAATCGAATCAGTACTTTGCCAAAACGTCCCCCCTCCTGAATGACGATTTTGCCGGACGGATAGGCTTGCTCTAAATAGTCGGCAATGATATTCCGATTCCGCTCATCAACAGGCAGACGGTGATGGCCAAGCCAAGTCATTGCCTCCTGCAACGCCGCTTCTCTGGAGACTTCCGTCGTTTTCCCTTCGAGCGTGATCAACGATTCGTATGCATAACCTTTAAGATACAGCAGATGCAATAAATATCCCATTTCCGTAAGTTTCGATTGGTAGGGTTGACCGGTGACGAGCGGCCAAACCTCCTTCACTAGGCTGTGCTCCGTATGAAGTACCGGCATACTGATATAACAGAACTTTCGAGCGCACTGGAGCACCTTCTCCACGCTCTCCCAATTGTGAACGACCGGGCTCATCGAGACAAAGACGAGATCGAAGGCTTGGTTCCAGCCCTTGGCCTCTACGTCAATATCTTCAAACGGTACGGGTACAATCTTCACCTGATCTTCGGCGAAGTTCGAGATGTTTTCTTCCAGCAATTCGATCAGCGGCGGAGAAGTTTCTACAGCGGTTACGCGGGCCCCTCGCTCCGCAAACGGTACTGAGAACACGCCCGATGCGGCGCCAATATCCAAAATAGAGTTGTTTTCGAACTGAACGCCTTGCCCTTCCAGCCAGTTCATGATTCGTTTCGTTCTTTTTCTTCCCTCTTCGCTAAACGATTGTTCGTTGAAGGTCTTGGCCTTAGGGTCAAAAGAGCGTGCAGGATCGATCCCATCCTTTTTCATCCTGTCGATTTTCAGATCGGACTCGTCTTTCCATACTTTTTCCCATAGGGCTGCATTAAAAAAATCGTTCATGAATATTCCCCACGCTTTCTATATGATTTATGAATTCCCCTAAACGAACAGGCTAATTCATCCAGCCGCCTGTTCTTGCTCCGGCGATTTCCCCTTACGGATAAAGAGACCGAGCACGAGCGCGACGAGCGCGATGATGACGCCGAACCAGAATGCGTTGTTGATGCCGTATGCGAGCCCTTTGGCGATTTCCGCCGGAGCCTGCGGATCGCTTGCATTGCTCAAATACTGCTTCTGCCCGCTCGACATAATACTGATGTACAGGGCAGTGCCGATTGCGCCGGACACCTGCTGCAATGTATTTAAGATCGCTGTCCCATGCGGGTGCAGATGACTTGGCAACTGGTTAAGTCCAGCCGTCTGTGCAGGCATCATGACTAGCGCGATGCCAATCATCAACGCGATGTGAACGGCCACGAGGAAGCCGGTGCTCGTCGTTTCGTCAAAGCGGGTAAATTGCCACAATGAGATAACAGCGATGACCAATCCAGGTATGACCAGAACGCGCGGCCCAAACTTGTCAAACAGCTTGCCGGAGACCGGAGCCATGAACCCATTGATAATCCCGCCAGGAAGAAGGATCAAGCCGGACTTGAATGCCGTTACCAGAAGTACGCCTTGCATAAACATAGGAAGCATGATGGCCGATGAGAAGAAGGTCATCATAAGCACAAGCAGCAGCACCGCGACAAGCGCAAAGGTCGGATATTTAAATGCGCGTAAATCCATGACAGGCTGCTTCAGTATTAGCTGCCTCCAGATGAATAGCAACAACGCCGCACCGCCCGCTGCGATCGTCCAGATGACTTCCGGCTGCGACCAGCCGTGATCCCCGGCACTGCTGAACCCGTAGACAATTCCGCCAAAGCCGATCGTCGACAATACTATGGATAAGAAGTCCACTCGCGGATTCGTAACTTCCCACACATTCTTCAAGACAACGGCTCCTATAATAATGGAGAGCAGCGCAAACGGTATGACAAGGTAAAACAGCCAGCGCCATGAAAGCCCGTCAACGATCAAGCCCGATAGGGTCGGGCCAATCGCCGGCGCGAACATGACGACAAGCCCTAGCATCCCCATTGCGCCTCCCCGCTTATCCGGCGGATAAATGGTCATGATGACGTTCATGACAAGCGGCAGCAGCATGCCGGTTCCGATCGCTTGGATAATCCGCCCGACAAGCAGCACCCCGAATTCCGGCGACACCGCCGAGGTGACCGTTCCCGCGAAGAACAGACCCATCGCCGACAGAAATATTTGCCGTGTTGTGAACCATTGCTGCAGGATTGCAGTTACCGGTACAAGCACGCCAACGACGAGCATGTAGGCGGTGGAAAGCCACTGGACCGTTGCCGCAGACACGCCAAACGATTTCATCAATTCGGGAAGGGCATTGCCCATTAGCGTCTCATTCAAAGCGGCGACGAACATGCCGATAATCAGGGCAAACATGATTGGGCCGCGCTTAATATTAGTTATCGTGCTCATTTTTTCTCCCCCAACTCTCTGTATTCAGCTCATTATTGATGACCGCAGCGACAAATGCGCCTGTCGAAGCCGCGGCTATAGCCTGATGCAGTCGGGAAGCTGCATCCCCAGCGCTATAGATGCCCGAAATATTCGTTTTGCCAAATTCATCGACGATGATCATCCCGTCTTCCGAGATCCCGCAACCGAATGCCTGCGGCAAGTCCGAGCCTAACACCAGTTTTGGTTTGAAAAATATTCCCCTGCATGGAACTGCTGTCCCATCTTCAAGCACTACTTGTTGAACGATCCCGTCGCTGGAGTCGATATGCCGGATCGGCGAGTCGAACAGAGGCATTTGTCTACGCCGGAACTCCTCGCGCTCGGCATCTGTCAGTTCATCAGGGCCATTCGTGCATACAGTAAGACGATTCGTCCATCCAGATATGAGTTGAGCGAAATGCATGAGCTCAGCCCCCTTATTAATGATGACAAGCGGCTGATCCCTTAACTCCCAACCGTCGCAATACGGGCAGACGAAGGCGCTTTTCCCGTAGACCTCCGCAAGTCCCGGAATGTCGAGCGGCTCATCTTTCATGCCGGTAGCAAACAGAACTTTTTTGCTTGCAAAAGTTTGCCCATGGGCAGTCTCAATCTGAAACTGACCGTCGGTTCCGGTGATCCCCACCGCGGTGTCCGCTACGAATGATACAGAGGGATAGGCGCTAATCTCGTCCTTTGCAATTCGCCGAAACTCGCTCGGAGTGACCCCATCTCGAGTAAGAAACCCATGGATCTCGCGAGTTACCGCGTTGCGTGGACGACCTTCATCGATGATCGCCACCTTTTTCCTTGCCCTCCCGAGCACCAAGGCGGCGTTCAACCCAGACGGTCCGCCGCCAATAATGGTTACATCTACATGTTGTTTTTCCATCTTTCAAATACCTCCTCGGACGATCTATAATATCCATAATTAAAGCGCAAGAAGCGTATCACTTCTTGTTTTCCTTATGGGTACAACGCTTGAAAGCTTCATCCAGTACCGACTGGATCGTGTGTTCCCGCAAATATTGGTACAGATGCTGTTCCGCGCCGTACATAACTTTCTCAACCAAGCATTCCTGTTTTTCCGGATGTTTCAGTTCCCGCTGTGCAGCCCCCTCTTCCGCTAACAACCGATGCTGCCGCGAACTCGAATTGGAACATACGAATAACTTCTGTCTTCCTTCAATCACTTGAATCACATCAAGAAACGTAATCTGATCCGCCGGCCGTGCGAGCTCGTAACCACCGTTCACCCCTGGCACAGCACGCACGATTCCATCCTGCCTCAGCTTGGACATGATTTTGGATAAATAGCTTTCGGAAACGCTAAGTGCCCCGGATAATTCCTTGATCCCGACGTTGTTGCAACGCTCCGAGTGTCCCAGATGAACTAAGGCGTGTAGGGCATAATCTGTACTTTTGGAGAACTGCAAGCGTCCCCCTCCCTTCTCAAGATTATCATTAATATGGATCTTCGGTATCCATAATAAATCATTCAACTCTAATTTGCAATGAAATTTTTGATCCGAAATTCGCTTTTACGGTGGCTGTCTCTCCTTATGTTGAAAAAAAATGGAACATCATGCAACGGTTCTTATTGTCCCAGTGTATGAGTTATCCATTCGAACTGCTTGTCACGCTTACGGTTGCGGGTAGTACCGTCGTAAGCTGTATACTGTTGCTGCGGCTCCTTTCACCAACCATATTTCCTGCAAAATGGCGTTGCGACGAAATCGCGCCGCCCAAAAAGCCGTAGCCGATGCTTCCGCCGCCCGTGAACAATATCGAAAAAAATGATCTCACAGAGCGCTATGATCGGCACGACCGGAATTGCTGCGATTAACTTAAGAATTATGCAAAATGCTCAGTAACATGGCATTGAGTTGCGGCATTTAAGTTTAATAGTTGACAAGATACTTAAGTGCACATTAATATAACGGTGTAAGATAAATCTAATACTGTTAGAGGAGTTGGTGTAGGGATGCATAAATTTTCTGTAGCTATTATAGGAGGCGGGCTTGGCGGGCTTGCTCTGGCCCAAAGTCTAAAGAAAAACAATATCGACTTTCATGTCTATGAAAGAGAACAGTCGTCTTCATTTCGCCAAACAGGATATCGTATTAAATTGAATCCAGAAGGTACGACCGCGCTTCGAAATTGCTTGCCGAGTCATCTATACGAACTCCATCTTGCGACAGCAGTTTACACCACGAGCCATCCTGTATTCCTCGACGCATTCTCCTTAAAACCGGACGGACCCTTTGGGCCTGAAGGACCGGGTCCAGAAGGAGCGAACATACAATCTAATGAAGTCCAGCCTGCCGTGAATCGGTTTACCCTTAGAGAAGTACTGCTTGGAGAATTGGATGAAAACATTCATTTTGGCTACCGATTCACGCACTACAAGAAGTTGGACAACGGGCAAATTAGAGCATGGTTTGATAATGGGGAGCATGTTGACGCAGATGTACTCGTAGGAGCTGACGGCGGTGCGTCCAAGGTTCGGAATCAGTATAAGCCTAGGGTTGAAATTTTCGATACAGGAGGAAGGGTTTTATATACCAAGGTATTTCTGGACGAACATCGTAGAGAGGAATTGAATTTACTCACCGGCAAAGAAATGCGAGGTATCGGGTGTCCGGATGGAGAAGCTCCGGGCATGTTGCTCCTAGATGATATGGCCTTCAAACAGCCTTTGGAGAAGATTTCGGAAACGTTGGCGCCTCGTGTGAAAATCACTCCGCAGCAAGACTATCTTTATGCCGTTTTTGCCGGATCGCCGGAATGGTTCCATATTCCCGATGAACAACTTTTCAAATTGAGCGGTTTGGAATTGTTGCAACTCGCGCAAGAAAGAACCCGGGAATGGCATCCGCAAGTCAAACGCATGCTTGAGTTGGCCGAACCCGAATTAACGGCAGTTTATCATCTTCGTAATGTGATGCCATTCAAGCCGTGGAAGGAAACGACGCAAGTCGTATTGCTGGGCGACGCTCTTCATCCGATGACTCCTGCCGGTACCGGGGCAAATGCGGCATTGTTTGACGCAAGCGAGCTATCCAAAGAATTGGTTCAAGTGAAAAACGGAAATAAGCAATTGCTGGACGCACTTCGGGATTATGAATTACCCGCCATTCAGCGCGGCATGAGGAGTGTTCGTCTATCTTCGCAAGCTGGTGCCGATATGTTTAATCAAAAGCCGTTGCCGGATGAAGATATGGTTATCGAAGATTAGTTGCATTTGTTTTAACTCAAATTATTAAGCCCCAGGTTAATCTTCACCGCGTTCTCAATTACGATACTAACGGCTTACTTGTCCCATCAAACAGAGAATATCTGTCTCAGCAGGACCATGCGGTGCGGCGCTAAGCCATGCTTTCGGCCATACGTTTTTCATCCCTTTTGTCTTATCTCTCGCCGCGCTGGTGTTGAGTTTGTTTCTTTCCAAACCAAAGCCCGGTTAAGATATAATAAGAGATAAAAGAAAAACGATGGGAAGTGACAGGATGAAGCAAAAGCGCAGGCCCCATATATCTGAAGAGAAGATCATGGAAGCTTCGTGGAAGCTGCTTAGTTCTCAAGGCATCGAGCAATTTACGATGAGAAGTCTCGCCACAGAACTTCATATTCAAGCGCCAACGATTTATTGGTACTTCAAGAACAAGCAAATTTTGTTCCAGGCACTTGCGAACGAAGTTGCACGAGAGATCATCCGCGATCTTCCTGAAACCGGAGTATGGAGGGAACGGCTGTTATTAAGCGCACAAGTCATCCGTCAGAAGCTGAAAAAGTTTCCATGCTCTGCCCAAATTCTCATAAAGTCGCGTCCCGAGTCCGATTATTTGCAGTTGTTCGACTGCCTGCTGCAAATGATCGAGCCGACGCAGTTATCGGATAAGCAGAAGTTTTCGTACGTGTCCCATGCGTTCAATTTCGTGATCCATTATGCCATAGACGAGTACGAACAACGTATGTTGTATTTGACGCTTGAAGACGAGGGCGAGGGCAGTTCCGAAATCAATCTCTCCCAATTCAGTCTGATCGAGCGAATGCATGATGCAGGGCTATTCAATTTAATCGGATCTGACGAGATGTTCGAATCAGGAATCGCTTTGTTGTTGGACGGGATAGAGCAAAGAGTGATCGAATCCTCGCGAGGGACCACATAGACAAGGATGATCTTCGTTACTACTCGATGGCCGAGCATTTTAAGAGACCATTTTCTATTTGACAAGTATGGGCAGCTCCGGGCAGAAAAGTCCGGAGCTGCTCCGTTTTATTTGAAATAGGGGTAGTACCAGGATACTGCCAACAAAACTCGGAGACCGTACGCTAAAGGGTCACCTCGACCCCAAGAACGACAGTCAAAGAAGTTTCTTTACTTTCATTTTAATAGATTTGGGAGCTTACACAAACTATTTTACAGACTCATATTTCACCTTTAATTACGCTATAAATGGCGTTTATTTCATCCACATTTATTTCATATATGTTTTCCAATGATTCAATTTGAAAAGTATTCATATTGAGAGACACAGCCTTTCCTTTATAAACTTCATCAGAGAGTAAAAAAACTACGACTTGCTGATTTCCTAGAATAGCTCCATTTATAAATTCAATAATGTCAACTGACATGTTATTCACCTACATATTATAAAAGTTAATTAGGGAATTATTGTTGATACGGTAAGATTTGAATTATTTTTTGAAAACTTGTAGATACGGGGTTTATTCCTTTATTTACTGCAATAATGTCCTCAAGCAAATCATCATCCCTATTGTTCAAAACTAGTAAAAACTGATCAATAGATCAATATTATTTTTCTCAAAGTACTGATTCATTTTTTTATTCTCAATTGTAAAAACGTATTACTATTTCTTTGTTTCTTATACCACCCAGAAGATAAATCCCGTTAGCTTAATCTTGAACGATTATTAAACAATAAAGTAAAAATGCAAATGATACATATAATCCCACCAAGAGCTAACAGTATGCTTCCACTCCATTTAAATTGTTCAATAAAATTTTGCAAAAGTATATTGGCTTGATTAGTGTCCATACTGCCCCCCATTTCCACCCTTATATAATCGCTTAATTTCTGGTTCCCCCACAAAACTGAATTATTGAGTTGTACATAACCTACAATCGAAACGACGACCGAAACAGCTAATATCAGTAATAAGAGTTTATCAATTACCTTCACATGAATAGCCTCCATCCGTATTCGCAGTGATTAAACACATGAACAATATATATTCATTATTCGTGAAGTGATTATTCAATCCTGCCCTTAGCTTAATGAAAGGAAATAAAAAGGAAATAAACTAGCTGCGGTTACAACTGAAGCAAAATGCTGAAAACCTGGATAGGCGAAAGAAAATTCTGAGCAGGCAGCTTTGATAGATCAGCTGCGCGAGAATAAGGAGAACGTGTCATGGAAGTGAGAAAGAATCTGAAACAGTGCCAGGCTTGCTCTGATTATGAAGGTGAAACTGATTCTTATTCAACGTTCGACATCCAGGAGCATCGCGTCTCCTACGCTCCGTTCTAATGTCCCGAAAGGTTTGCTTTATGATGAATGGTTACTCCATGATACGTAAATGGCAAGATCCAGTTTACAAAACCGTAAGTTTTTTTTGAGTAATTACACTAACCATCCATATAGAATAATTGTTTATATATAAGAGTTGTCAAGCTAAGAGCGACAACTCGGCCATGAAAGATTCGTAAGCAGACTTCCAGCCCAGACATTTATGAAGACGGTTTTTGAAGAGATGAACGGCATGAAGTAGTTCTTCATCTGTAACTTCTGCAAAATCGTACCCTTTGGGGAAAAATTCCCTAAGAAGTCCGTTACCGTTTTCGTTGAAACTTTGTTGCCAAGAAGAGCAGGGATCTGCGAAATAGACCTCTCATTATGAATATGTTCTAAGTCCGGAAACAAGCGGACTCATTCCCTCAACTCTGCGTCTTTCCGCAATTTTGTTTAGGCGACAAGGTTTGGCTCAGCTTCATTTCCAACTCTTGGGCAATCTCTCGGGTTGACACAAAACTCACATGAGCCTTTTGTTTTTAGTTGTCGTACCAAACGTAATTTTTCCAACAATAATAATTTCATGAATAAATAGAAATAATTACCCATGTAGATAAAAAAATATATTGTATTATATTAGTATAAATTGAAAAAATATATAAAAGAGAGGAAGGGCGTTTTTATGAAAAAAATTCTAGGTCTTGGTTTGTCGGCATTGTTACTCCTGGCAGCTAATCCAGTTAGTGCACAGAGTAACAGTGTCGGTACTTCCAATATCCAAGTAGTAAAAAGTGATGATACTGATGGTCCTATCATCACTCCTTTCGATGTCCAATTGATCCCACCCACTTCTTACACCGGATATGCAGGTTATGAGAAATCATTTACTATGGATCCGGGGAATGGAAGAGAGGCTAATGTTTGGGTTTATAACAAAAGTAGTGCGCCGATTTATATGAAGATATATAAAAATGGAGTAGAGCAAACTGAAGTTACTTATGAATCTGGCCAACAAAAAACTGTTTCAATTTATACAGCGGTAAGAAATGATTATAAAATTTATATTTTCAGTAAAACCGGTCATAAATTAGATATTGATCTTAGTGCAAGACAGTTTTAAGTTGAGTATCGGAACCGACATCTTAATGATATTGGTTCTTTTTGCTTATTGGGGTAACGGTCCCCCTATATAACCTTGGGGGTACCGCCAGGGTAGTACCAGCGAAGCTGACACCACCCGCAAAGTAGATGTTAAAATTTGTAAATACTCACTGTAATCCGCTTAATCAACAAGTGCATCAACGTTTTCCGCTGTTCAAACGGTGCGGTGGTTAGTATTTGATAAAATCCCTGAAGCAAGTTCCGTAACAGCAGCAAAAAAAAAGTTGTTGACATAAAAATAGTTAGGTGCCATACTATATTTACGGCCTACGATAGCAACGTTGATATCGGGTGATCGTTTGCAGGGAAGGAATTAACTTGATGTGTGTAGCATCGACTTGTGAAAGGTCTTTTTTTTACACACATATAGTTAGGTTCCTAATCATTTGAAAGGAGCAGCTAGATGAATAAGACAAAATACTCGGATACGACAGGCGGTTCTTACAGTACGAGCCCTGTTCCTCCCGGCAACAAGGCATTTGTGTTATGGCGGGAAGTGTTGATGGCTTTTATCTCCCCTACCGTTATGGCAGGCATTGGCGGATTGGTTACTGGGGATAAGATTCTTATGATGAGAGCATTAACCACGATTGGTGGAATATCCGGTTTGTTTGCTTTATTGATTGGCCTATGGTTGCGGGCAAAAGGGCAGCAAAAACGCTGGCTGGTGCGCACTCCACAATTGATCGTGGTCGTGTTGTTCGCGCTTGGCGGGTGCATGTTAGGCTTCCTGTCCGCTTTTGCAACAACCAGTGTCCTGACATTGGTCAATCCGACTGAATATTCGGCTTGGTCAGGTCATATCTGGACTGATTTTCCGCTGTCAGCAACGATTGCGAGTACAATCATAAGCTGGCGCTGGCGTTCATCAATTAAAAAATAGATCGATTTGGAGGAATGATGAAATGATAGCAATAATCGGAGCAACAGGAACGATTGGAAATGCGCTTGTGGAACGTTTGATCAAGCTGGATGTGCCCGCGCGGGCGCTGAGCAGAAAACCTGAGAAACTGGAAGCCAAGATCAAGGAACTGGGCGGCTCCAAAGTGGAGGCCGTTATGGCCGATGCATCCGACCCTTCGTCGCTATATGGCGCTTTTAATGGAGCAGATCAGCTTTTTCTTGCCATGGGCAATAGTCCTAACCAAGTTGAAATAGAGACATCGATTATTCATACAGCTGCCCAAGCCGGTATTAAGCATATCGTCAAAATTTCAAGTCCTGCTTTTGAAGAGCGATCTCCTGTAGCCGTAGCCGGTTGGCACTGGAAAATTGAACAGGTATTGGCCGAATCAGGTTTGACTTATACCGTATTGCGCCCTTATGCTTTTATGCAAAATCTGCTGCGTCTTATACCTACAGTTACGGCACAAAGTATGTTTTTCGGATCGATGGGCAGTTCCCCATGTAATTTTATTGATTGCCGGGATATCGCGGATGTTGCCGCCGAAGTGTTGACTGACCGCGAGAAAGCCGGACAGATTTACACTTTGACGGGCTCCGAAACATTCAGTTATCCGCAGATCGCGGATAAATTATCTATGTTGCTGGACAGAAACATTCAATATATCAATTTGGAACCCGAAGTTCAACGCAGCAACTTGATCGAGCATGCACAGATGCCGCCTTGGCTGGCAGATCACGTTGTAGAAATCCAGACGATGGCCACGGTGGTGCCGGAGAGACCTACGGATACGGTCAAACGATTGCTCGGCAGAGATCCGCGAACGCTAGATGCATTTCTGCAGGAGCATATTGAACTTTTTAGGTAAAAGCATTTAATGGCGACCAGTACGTGTCAAAAGACGGTAACCAATCTTTGATATAATGAATTCGAACTACCAAGATCCCCTGTTCCTTTAAATAAGAACAGGGGTTTTTGACGCTCCGAGAAGGATGCATAAATCCCATTCCTCCAATCGGGCCTAAACGAGGAACGCATGCATCCACATCATAACGGCCGCTATCAAGTTTGTGGCAGCAAGCCGGGAGGACGTAGCCCATGCGATTTTTCAAATGGAAAACGTACTACGTAAATGTGTTAAGTAAAGACGGCCATACAGATATTTTCTCATGACAGGACGGGCATAATGTTTCTCCCGCTAAATAATGCAGATGCCTGGCTAATGACTGCTCCCCAATCGCTTCTGCCCGCTCCGCTATCATTCGTATTTCTTCATCTGCAAATGACGCTGCCGGAAAGATGACTTGTGATTCCTGGCCCGTGTGAAAGACGGGATCATGTTCATATGCTTGAAGGATTTCTGGATTTTGTTCGTTAGGCCATATGAATACGTCTTCCTCACAAGCCGGACACACGGCCACATACTCATCGCCGTTAATAAACGTCAGCAGCATGTTGGCAAGGACATACGAACCCCGATAAGCAGCATCAGCAACAAGAATATAACGTTTCTCCGTCTCATCGGCGCAATGGTAGGCCGTATAGGCGAATACTTCCTTTGTAAGCGCCTTGATCCTGCCAATTTCCTCGATATATTCCCAATACAATTCAGTACATACGGAGCTCCCTGCTTCTTCAACCAGCTCGGCCCAAGATTCTGGAAATGGCGCCTCATCGCGCCCATCACGGCTTGCCTCGATGATGCCGCAATTTATAAACAGCTCTTTGCGCACTTCTGCATCAGATGTAGAACATGCTATTTGTGCCAAAAACGGCATCGCCGCGTATGTAACCGGATATATCGTATTTTGATGGAACAAATGCTCCTGAAAGAGTTCGTCAAAAACCTCCTGGCTATATTGCCGCATTAGCTGCTGCAATAACACAGGCACGTTTTCTGAAGAACCATACGGTCCCGTCAGCTTCCTCCATATATTGCTATTCGGCTTAAGCAAGCTCTCCCTCCGTTCTTGAAGGATGATCATGCAGGATAGAGCAATAGTGATGCACTATCATTATGAAGCTTCATTTTCATTTTACTTCTTCAGAGCATGTTCGATCCGCTTATCCGGCAAGAACCAGATCACGGCAACAAGTACAAAAAAAGAAGCCGGATATCCAAGGGCTTACATATGCGGTCAAGGCTGCGAGAGCAAGGGAGATAATTTCCCCTCCAATCTTTCCCCACCGCCAGAACGCCATCGCTGAACGCTTCCATCCGATTCACTTTCATAATGTTTCACCTTTTTTCGCTTCTCGCACTCTATTCACCTTTTCGACACCAGTAACTTCGCATAAAACCCTTCATCTTGTCAAGCAAAGCTTTCGCGAAATGTAGTAAAAAGGAAGAACGCCATTATCTATTAGAACAAATGCTTGATGCCGTCGAATAAATTACCGAAAAAATGGCCGATAGAACGAAGCAGCAAAATGAACCAACCCGCTTTCTCGACTTTTTGTTCGGAGATCAGGTTCACGGTTTGCTTTTGGACCGAACTCATACCCTCGACATGGTAAGTGAACGTTGCGGTTCCGGCTTTTGCGCCTGGTTCGACTGGAGCGGTGAGGCCATCGCGGTTAAGATTGACCGAGACAGTAGGCTTTAATAATCCGCCTGCTTTTGGAACAACAAAGTTAACCGCGCTTTCAGTCACCAGCGGGACTTCCGTTTCTTTCCCATCAATGACGGGAGATGTTTCCGCACCGGTCACTTTGCTGCCAGCGGCGACCATCTGCTTCACTTTAAAGTTATCGAATCCGTAATCGAGCACCTTCTTCGTTTCTTTAAAGCGGCCGCCCATCGATTTGGTGCCCATGACGACGCTGATCAGGCGCATTCCGTTGCGCTCTGCGGTACCGGCAAAGCAGTAACCTGCATCCTGGGTATATCCTGTCTTTAAGCCGTCAAGTCCTTCATAAGCGTATTGCTTTAAGTTCGGAATCTTTTTATTGGCTTCCAGCATCCAGTCCGAGTTAACGATAGCATCTTTATCTGTCTTACGGAACTTGTAGAACTGAATGGATGAAAAATCAGCGAAATTAGGATCATCATTGATAATATATTTAGCCAGCGTCGCTACGTCCTTGGCGGACATCAGTGTTTCACCTTCTCCTTCAGGACGAAAACCCTCCGGCATGTCTGCCCTGTTAAGACCTGTGGAGTTAATAAAATGGGTCTTTGTCATTCCCATACGCTTGGCTTCCTCGTTCATCAACTTTACGAAGTTCAGTTCGGAACCGGCCACGTATTCCGCAAGCGCGACCGTAGCGTCATTGGCGGAACCCACCGCCATCGCGGTATACAACTCTTTGACAGTGTGCGTATCTCCTTCTGCCAGAAATATACGGGAACCAATGCTTTTGGAGGCATTTTCACTGACGGTAACGACGTCATTCCAGGATATCTTTCCTTTTTTGACTTTATCCGCGACAATGTACTCCGTCATCATCTTGGTCATGCTCGCTGGAGCGAAAGCCTCGTCGGCGTTAATGGACAAGAGGATCTCTCCTGTTGTCGGCTCAATCAGCACGGCCGATTTAACGTTAAGATGGATTGAATCAGCAGAAGGCACTTTGGCTGTTTTTGTTGTCGCCGCCGTATCTGAAGTTCCTGCAGCTGCAGCCGTCCGGATTGGCGCGTCGGCCGCCAAAGCGGATACCGGCATCACGGACGAACAGAGAATACTTGTAACGATTATGGCCGCTATACGTTCCTTAAACTTGGATTTCCCGCTGTTGGCAAGGTATTTAAATCGATGATTATATTTTTTCATTTATGATGCTCCTTTCTAAACTTCCGCAGTACTTTTGGCGTTGTGGGCGATCATCATCTTGGCACCTCCCTTTTATAACACCCGCTAACATTTATAAAACTTACAGTAAAAATAATAGAGTTAAATGACAAACAGATTACAATTCGGGTTACAATTCTGCTATGCAAAATTGAACACAATTCAAGATTTGTTCACAATTAACTCCCTCTTTCCGTGGATGCGATTGTTAGAAAAGCAAATAAAACTCCGTACTGAATCCATATGTTCAGCAGAAGTTTCAAAATATAAGAAAATTTTCGCTTGAGGTCTTCACCGCAGTAACGGAAAGCTTGCCGGCATATTTCTGCTCATTATCTTCCAGTATCGGTTCGCAATGCTTGCAGAGCGTTCACAATTCCGCCCAAAATTACACCAAAACAGCCTGCTCATCGGATACAAATTTGTCATAAGTGTTACTGTTTATTTCGGCCAATCGCCATTTTTACTACCAACGCAAATTCAAAAACTCAACTTGTTACATCATCACTATTATTTCATTTTCGGTACCGCAAAAAAATGTCGGTTTACCGCAATACGTTTTTCGTTCAATTACAAATATTAGTAGTTTAATATAAAAATAGAATTAATGTAAATGATATTGCTAATTGTTAAAAATAATTGGAGGTGACTTTTGTTTACAATTAGATCATCTGAAGTTGGAAAGCAGCCGTAAAAATTAATAAAAGGAGAGTCTGATATGAAAAAGCTATTTTCTTTTGTCTTGTGCTTTGGTCTTATCTTCAGCCTTAATCTTGGTGGGGTTAAAGCGTCAGCTAATGAGGTATCTCCAGATGAATTTTTAATACGTGCAGGTATGCCACAAGCTCAAGTTGATTCTTTAGATCATGATATCAAATTGTTCATGGTTAATGATATGAAAAATAATGCTGATGTATCTACGCTAGAATATATTGAATCCTCTGATATGATAACTTCTAAAGTAAATCAAGTTTTTTCCGAGATTACTTTTGATGCATCTGCATTTAAATCCGGTGATACAATATATATATATCCAACGTATGAGTTTACTGCAGATAAAAAACCTGCTGGTAATGACAGTTTTTCATTTCAACTTGGGGATGCGATGAAACCGTATGAATATGGTGGGCAAGTATGGTATAAGGATTATACAATGTCTAATTGGGCTGTTGGCGGCAGTATGACAGCAAATACACAACAATTTAATGGAGCAGAATATTCAGGCAGTCAACTCGGTTCACCTGATTGGAGCATGAAAATGAAAGGAGCTGCATATTGCCACGCCAAAGTTGGTTCAGGTACAGATAAAAGAATAATCATGAGTTATATGTATAATCCAAATAAATATTCTTATACTATTTCATTTACTGCAGGAGCTATAGGCATAACATATAATTCATCAAATACAATTTATACAAATGCTAAAACTGCAATTTTGAGTTATTAATTCCTTCGCAACATGAAAGCGATAGAAGTCTCTTCCTCATACATCCAGTAATTCAAAATAGTGTTTCCAGAGCAATATTTAGTTGGTCAACTGGCTATTGTTGATTTATAATTGTGAAGGCACCTCTTCTGTGTGGTAATAACCTTTGGCTTCTTACCATATGAAGAGGTGTTCTCCTTTTTGTTAATAACAAATACATAACATATATGGGCACGTTACAATATTTTTTGAAAAGGAGGAGTTTTAATGTGAAATGCATTGCTATGTTTTTGTCATGGAAACAAGGATTAAAGATCAATTTATTTAAATTGTATATTATGACATTTTTTCTGATTCTTTTAACGAATACAGCAGTTATGCAGGTATACGCCGAACCATATGCAAAAATTAATGATAAATTGGCAATAGATAAAATATTGCGCGATTATATAAACAGCACTACCAAAGATAATACCAGTTTTATTGATTCTACCTTTAATGTGAATTCAGTACAAATTTCCAACCCTAAAAGCGGCTTTAAAAAAAATATTGATGATAAGATAAAATATTCTATTTATACATTTAAAAATGTCGATAATAATGAACCAATTTATGATACTTATATAGATTATTATTTTACCGATAAAATGATAGTTAAGAACAACGACAAATTAACGGTGGAAGTAAGCGACTTTTTAAGACCCATAAGTCCTATAGATTCCAAGATGTATACAAAGTCGAATATCAATGATGAATGGAAATGGTTAAAATCGCCACAGCCAGTGATGACAACTCTCCAAAGCTTTACTCTTGAAGGTGACGAGCTGACCAATCACGACAATTTTACTCGTGTCATTATTCATTTTTCCTCTTACTCGAATGATCATTCAAAAGAGAATTCTCTTCCAAATTATTTTTTACAATACACACACGATACAAGCACTTATATTACATTTCCACTGATATATGTAATGGTGTCATTGCTAATCATCCTACTGCTTGCTTATCTTTTCATAAAAAGATTACGCTCCAGATCTTCAAGGTAAGTTTAATGCCCCCACCAGCCTAAGCTAGTGGGGGCATGTCATTTAAATCATTTCCAGATGCATTAAAATGAGCTGCATCGATCAAGCACCCGGATAGAATCCCATTTCCCGCTTTCCTGCCTTACGAACACTTGCTGTACCCGCAATTCCCGCAGGTTTTGCAGCCTTCGATATTGATCAGCGTCGCCGATCCGCAGGATGGGCACAGATCGCGGGAAGCTTCCGGATCACGGTAGCGGTTATCCGCAGCGATGTCATGATCTGCCGTCTCCTGAGCCAGCGTAGCGGCTACCGGAGCCGGATCATGGTCATCCCCGAAGTCGGATTGCAGATGAATTTCAAGCGCTTTGGCAACGGCGTCGGCGATGGACTCGACGCGGTTAGGACCAAAGCCGATGGCTCCGGAACCGCCGATACCCTTCAAATGCTTGATCAACAATTCGGCTTTTTGGCCATGATCCCCGTAACGAAGGAACAGTGAGCAGACGCGCCCAAGCGCTTCCGCCATCGCAAATACGTCGGAGCCGGCTTTGCCCACGTTCAGGAAAATCTCACTTGGAATGCCGTTGAGATCGTTAATCGTGATATAAGCCATGCCAAACGGCGTGTTGATCTTGTACGTTGCCCCGCGCAGCACCTGCGGGCGGCGTTTGTACTGATTATCGACAACCTTGCCGCCGGATACGCCTGCAGGGGCGATAGACTGCGTCGCAACGCTGGTTTCTCCCGTGCTGGCCGCTTCATCCGCAGCCGCGGTTTGTTTTTCGTCCTGCTTCTTATCTTCTTTATTCTCCGTTTGCAATACCTGTACGTCGCGGCTGCCGTCACGGTAGATCGTCACGCCTTTGCAGCCCAGATCGAAGGCCAGCTCATACAAACGTTTCGTATCTTCCACCGTGAAGTCCGAAGGGCAATTCGCCGTTTTCGAGATGGAGCTGTCCACCCAGCGCTGGATCGCCGCCTGCGCCCGGATATGATCCTCTGCGGACAAATCCATCGCCGTTACGAAATAATCCGGAAGCTGCTCGCCCGGATGCGCATCCAGCCAATTTTGGGCGATCGGTACAAATTGTTCGTCAAAGCCGAGACGGCTTTGGCGGAAATATTTGAACGCGAAATACGGTTCGATGCCTGTCGATGTCCCGACCATGGTCCCTGTGCTTCCGGTCGGAGCTTGCGTAATGATGGTTACGTTGCGGATGCCGTTTTCCCGGATCGCCGCTCCTACCTCCGGATATACCTCGGTCATATTTTTCATAAAGCCGCTTTGCAAATAAAGCTCGGCGTCAAGGGCCTGGAAGGAACCTTTTTCCTTGGCGATTTCAGTGGATGCCAAATAAGCTTCGCGGGCGATAAATCCGTACAGTTTGTCCAGGAATTCCAGTGATTCCGGGCTGCCGTAGCGGACTTTCAGTTTGATCATCAGCTCTGCAAGCCCCATCGTGCCGAGACCGACGCGGCGTTCGTTCTTCTGGTTTTTTTCGTTTTCTTCAAAATGATACGGCGTCTTGGCAATGACATTATCCAGGAATCGTACAGAATAATGCGTAGTCAACGCCAAATCGTCCCATGCTACGTCCTGCTTGTCTTCGTCATAAAACTTCGAAAGGTTGATCGCCGACAGATTGCACACGCCCCATGCAGGCAGCCCCTGCTCGCCGCACGGATTGGTGCAGATGATCGGGTTGAAATACCAGCTGTTGGACATTTGGTTGTAATATTCCATAAATACAACGCCTGGTTCTGCGGATTTCCATGCCGATTCGATAATGGTATGCCAGATTTCACGCGCTTTGACCGTGCGGTAGTGGATTACGGCGCGGCCTTCCTTTTTCCATTTATCGAGATCGCCGTCCCAGATTTCATCGTAATTCGGCTCGTTCGTGTCCGGGAAAACAAGCTCCCAATCCAGATCCTCCTTGACCGCCTTCATAAAATCATTGCTTACGCAAACGGAAAGGTTCGCGTTCGTAACTTGTCCCATCGTTTGCTTGACGGTGATGAAATCCAGCACATCCGGGTGCCAGTCATTAATCATCAGCATAAGCGCGCCCCGGCGGCTTCCGCCCTGCTCAATCAGGCCGGTCGTATAGCTGAACAATCCTCCCCAGGAAACGGCTCCGCTGGAAGAACCGTTAACTCCCTTGACGATCGCTCTGCGCGGACGCAAAGAAGACAGATTGATCCCGACACCGCCGCCGCGAGCCATAATTTCCGTCATTTCGGACAGGGTAGCCATGATGCCTCCACGGCTGTCTTTCGGCGATGGAATGACATAGCAGTTAAACAGCGTCAGCTCATCGCTGGCGCCTGCCCCCGCCGCAATCCGGCCGCCCGGAACCAGCTTCCAATCATCCAGTACCGAGCGGAATTTCTCCCGCCATTCCTCCTGCAGCTCCGGCGTTTCTTCTACGGAGGCCATCGCTCCGGCCAGGCGGTCCCACATCTCCTCCGGTGTTTTTTCAATGTTCAGCGTTAACCGTTCCACATCCGATTCCACAAGTTCGCCGCGGCGGGTTTTAACCGTCACTTTATTGCCGTCCCGGTTTACGATCTCGCCAACTTCTTTGGTCGGAAATTTCGGATCGTCTTTGGTCAGCACCAATACGACATCCCCAACCTTGGCATGACTGGAATCCGCATCTTTCCACGCATACCGGTCCAAAAAGATTTTTTCGCTTAATCCCTCAAGTTTCTGCTTTCGTTCGTTCATGCTCAAACATTAAACCTCCCATGAAATTTGCTTAAATCCACCCTAATTTATCGTTTTCTCATCTGATGATCCGTTAGTCATATATAAGGCGCCACTTCCTGAAACAAAGCCCATACGCACCATATATTGTGCACATTGCTAATTATACAATACCATATGTTGTGACTCTACAGAGTACATCTGAGAATTTCAAGGCTGAACAGTCCTCTTCGCCGGACAAACTCTCCTTTTCTGCTTTTATCTCACTTTTTTGATTTTTTGTCTATGAATCTGATCATGAAAACATCCATCGCCTAATTTAACCCCTGTTCTTTCCCGCCCTGTTATGAACTCTTTCGTTTACGTGCATACTACACATACGTAGGTATACGACGAAGAGAAGGAGGTACGGATATGAACAATTCCCCAACCCCCAGCGGGCAGGCGCTTGATCTTCCGGTTCCTCTGCATATCGACCGCAGCTGGCTTGAGGAGCTGAGCAGCCGGTTGGACAAAGGCGGACCCTGGGGAGACTGGAAGCTGGCGCAGCTGGCCATTCAAGGCGAAGAAGCCCGTCTGGTTACCAGTTTCGACGAACTTCAGTGCCTCAAGCATTTGTACGGCCTTTCCCCGCTCCCCCATCAGGTGGACACGGCGCGCAGGGTGCTGTTTGAAATGTCCGGCAGAGCGATTTTGGCCGATGAGGTCGGACTTGGCAAAACCATCGAGGCAGGCCTGATTTTAAAAGAATATATCATTCGCGGCCTCGTATCCAAAGTATTGATTCTCGTGCCGGCTTCTCTAGTGCTGCAGTGGGTGCGCGAGCTAAACAGCAAATTCGGCATTCCCGCCGTTGCCCAAAAAAAAGCCTACACCTGGCATTCCGATATTGTCGTCGCTTCGATCGATACGGCGAAACGCGACCCGCACAAGGATTTTCTGCTGGAACAGGAATATGACATGCTGATCATCGATGAAGCCCATAAACTGAAAAACAAAAAAACGACAAACTATCAATTCATCCAAAAGCTGCGGAAGAAATACTGCCTGCTCTTGACGGCAACTCCGGTGCAAAATGACATGACCGAGCTGTTTAATCTGATCACCTTGCTCAAACCCGGACAGCTAGGCCGCCAAGGAGACTTTGCCACCAATTTCGTAGTCGGAAAAAGACAGCCGAAAAATCAGGAACAGCTTAAAGACGAACTGGCCAAAGTAATGATCCGCAATCGCCGCGGCGAAGGCCCGGTTCATTTTACAAAACGCCATGTAAGCAATGTCAGTCTGCAGCTGTCGCCTGAGGAGCAGGCGCTGTATGACGGCGTGACGAACTTCGTGAAGGAACAATACCAGGCCTCCGGCGGCAATCTAAGCAGCATGCTGTCGCTTGTTACCTTGCAGCGGGAAGTATGCAGCAGCCGTGACGCCGTATTTCTGACGCTTGTGAATCTCTCCAAAAAAATTCCGGACGAGTCGCCGCTTACAGCCAAGGTCTGGGAACTGGTAAATGCGATTAAAGCAATCCAAGCCAATACCAAAGCCGAAAAAACGATCGAACTGATCCGGCAGATGGACGATAAGGTGATCGTGTTCACCGAATACCGCGCCACCCAGGAATATTTGCTGCAATATTTTCAGAAGCACGGCCTCATTTGCGTACCCTACCGGGGAGGCATGAACCGCGGCAAAAAGGACTGGATGATGGATTTATTCAAAGGGCGCGCCCAAGTCATGATCGCCACCGAAGCCGGCGGCGAAGGCATTAATCTGCAATTTTGCCACCATATGATCAATTTCGACCTGCCATGGAACCCTATGCGGGTAGAGCAGCGGATCGGACGGGTGCATCGCCTTGGACAGCAAAACGACGTAAAAATCTACAATCTGTCCACCACCGGTACCATCGAAGAGCATATTCTGCATCTGCTGCATGAAAAAATCAATATGTTCGAAATGGTCATCGGCGGCCTCGATGTCATTCTCGAACGTTTTGAAAAAAAGGAATCTTTCGAAAAAAGCTTGTACAAGCTGTTTCTGGAATCTGAGTCCAACGAGGAAATCCGGCAAAAGGTCGACACGCTCGGACAAACCCTCGGTCAAATCAAACAGCAGGTGGATTACGAATCGGAAAACATAAAAGAGGAGGAAGCATAACATGGCCTTGTCGACGCAGCAGGTCCGGGAGCATATGCTGACTTATCTTGAGGGTACGGGATGCCAGATCATCGAGACATCGCCGCATCATGTGACGGTCAAACTGTCCCCGCAAGCGGACAGACAGTTGACCAACCGGCCCTATTACTGGGGATTCGTCGACCGGACCGGCGCGGAAGCCGAGACACTCTCCTTCACGTTTGTATTCGACCCGGAGCAATACGACCAAAACGAGCAGAAAAGAGCAGCCGATCCCGCGGACAAGCTTCTTTCACGGTATTACGGCGCAGCACCGGTGCTGCCTCAGATCGGGCCGGGACGTATTCAGCGCGAGGACGTAACCTACGGCAGCAGCAGACTGCAGCAAATCTGGAATGCCGCGCGCCAGGAAGGCTTCTGCCTGTATCTGTTCGAACAGCCGCCTTCGCTTCAGCGTGAAACGCTGTTTTCCGCGGCGTACGAACCATGGCTCGGAGTTTGTTTCAAGGCGGAAATGTCCTGCGACGTCAAAAAGGAAGAACTGCATTTTATCGGCATATCGCTTGTCACCGGGCAGATCATTACCCCTTTTCCTGACAGGTTAAGAGGCGTGACCCTCAGCCCCCGCCTGCCTGAAAACATTCATATCCGGCCTGCCTCCATCTCGCTTTCCCAGGCTGCCGGTTCGCTTGAGTCCTATTTGATCCGCAGACTCGCGGAAATGGATTACGGCTGGGCGGAGCAAGCCAGAGAACGCCTGAAAGAGGAGCTTGCGGTCATCGACATATATTATGAGGATCTGCTCAAAGAACCTGATGAAGAAAAGCTGGTCTCTATCCGCGAACAATACGCCAGCAGACGGAGCGAAACGACATGGCAATACGAACCCAAGGTCCATTTGTCCGCCATAACTTGCGGTCTGTTTCATTTGCGGTCCACCTGGCGCGGGTCAAAAAAATAACAGACCCGTTTGATTCGCCCAAATCACGTACAATCAGGCATTTTCCGGGCAGATCCGATCCGCCATTTTTTTGATTGCGCCCCGCTAGAGGCATTTAGACTTCCCTCGCTAAAAGAAGGCAAAAATAGAACCGTGCAAACGAATGGGCGGGCGACAACTTGCAACAGCCTTTTTATGGCTTGTCCCATACAATTAGGAAAACAATGGTAAATAGGAAAGGTGAATGAAATGAACAAGACACTTCTCTCCTTGACCAAAAAAGCGGCAGCCCTGCTTCTTATTGTCCAATGCCTGATGCCAGCAGGAGCATTACATGCCAAAACATCCGCAAATACCAAGGCAGACAAACCAGGCGTTTCGATAAATACAGCTACTTTAAAAAATATGGTTTTCAGCCGGCAGCTCGCAGCCATTCCGTCTTCTCTGCAAAGCTTCACGAAAGACGTGGTGAATGAACTGTCCTTACAGGAATCTTTCGGACAATGGAAAAATGCAAGCATCTCCTATCAGCCGCTTGGTCCGGGTACGCACAGTTGGCTGGCTACGGTCAGCCAAAACGGCAAGCCGATCGGCTACCTGATTTTGACCTCAACCGATGATGGAAATTACATGCTGAGCGAATACGGCCGGGATGAATCCATGCCTTATAATACGCAGGCGCTGTACAGCCGATTAAAGCAGCTTGGCATTCTGCAAGCCGGTTCCAAGCTGCCGGCAGGGGTAAGCATCGAAGCGCGGTATTCCGCTTTGCTTCCGGTATGGGAAATTTCCCAACCGGGCAAAAAGGCGATCTACCTACACGGCATCACTGCCGAAGAACTGCCGCTTCAAACCGCGAGTGATGCCAAGGCCGCCGGCGGTTTAACGCCGCATCCGGGCATCCGTGTCGCCGGTACGATGATCCCCGTCCCGCAGCGGATTACCGATCCTTATGACAATCTGATGTGGCTTGCCTCACCCAAGTTATCCTTGAAACAAAACGGCGATCTGATGCAAGCCGTAACTAAGGGAAGGAACAGCCTTGTGTTCACATCCCCGGGACGCAACGCCGATTATGGCGCGCCATTTGCTATTACCGGTATCCATGCCTGGTCTGCCGACGGCAGTGAAAGCGAAATTTTGTACGCTGCTTCCGGTAAAAACGGCAGCCGCTTTTTGCCCGCATCCGAGCTCATCGGACACGGCGAGTTTCACAGCCTGAACTTATCCCAAATCTAAACACATATGCATGAGATGTTTCTAACCAACTCAAAAGACGCCCCGACCGATTGCCGGCCAAGGCGTCTTTTGCCTATTATTTTTGTTTTTTTCTTGAGGACTGCCGCTTCATCAGCGTTAACCCAAGCGGAATCATGCCAAACCATTTTTCCGACCATGGTTCCTTCGCTTTGTTCCTCCGCCGCTCTTCCTTGGGAGTTTCCATAAATGTTACGACGCGTTCCGTAATGTATTTAACAAGTTCGTCTCCGTTAGCCATTCACATTTACGCCCCTTCCGTATCTGTGATAGCAATAGCTTGCGCAAATCTGCAGCGTTTTAAACAGATCTTGTTTGAGACCGGAATGGAACTTTCAGGGGAAACATCATATCCGGATTCACTTTCGGTTTTATATGCATTTTTTTCCGTTATTTGCGCATTCTAACTATTGAGCATAACTTTATGGGACGGTTGGCTGTTTATTATGAACTTCAATTCCTGAAAGGGTGGCCTTGATATATGAACAAGTTTTCAAAGTTGTTGTTTTCCTCATTAATTACCGCTTCCCTGACCATTGCTTCTCCCCTGCAAGTCATGTCTTTGGCTGCTCCGGAGGAAGTCAAGGAACATCCTGCATTTCCACGCGACGTCATTATTATCGATGCCGGTCACGGCGGTGTTGACGGAGGTACTTCTTTTCAAAACATTTTGGAAAAGGACATCACTCTCGCCATCTCGCAAAAAGTTTTCATGCTTCTGCGCAGCAAAGGATATCATGCCATTCTTAACCGGACTGGCGATTATGCACTCAGCGACGACAATCACTGGCTGAAAAGCAGATCCAGACATCAAAAAGATTTGGCCCAGCGCAAAGAGCTGAGCCAGCAAATTCCAACACTCGTAGTCGTCAGTTTACATGTGAACTGGTCGCGTAATACCGCCAATCGCGGAGGTCTTGTCTTGTTTCAGAAAGAAGGACGGAGCGTCATGCTTGCCTTGGCTATTCAGGAGCAGCTTGATCAGCTGTACGGGCTCAAAGGTTCTATCAAGCATGGCCGGCCGTTTTATCTGCTCAATCAGGTAGCCGATCCTGCCGTGATCGTGGAAACCGGATTTCTGAGCAATGCCGAAGACCGGGCCATGCTGACAGATCGGAGGGGTCAGCTCAAAATCGCCAAGGCCATCGTAAACGGCATCAATTATTATTTGACGGCAATATAGGCACAGGCTGCCAGCCCCAGATATCCCGGACCATATCGCTGATGCCGACAAAGGTCACGCGCCCCTGCATGCTGGCAATACTCTTCTTCAGCGCTTCGGCCGTTTTTTTGCCCTGAGTCCCCACATGGCCGATGGTCACGCAATGATCATGTTTTTGGGCAAACTCCTCGACAGCCCTCAGTTGTTTGCTGATATGGCTTATCGTATGCTGATCGTCCAGGAAAATGTGGTTCGTAACAGGAGGCATGCCCATATTTACGGCGAGCTTGCCGACTATGGAATGGTAATTCGTTTTGCTGTCGACAAAAAACAGGCCCCTCTCCTGGCAAACTTTGAGAACTACGGACATAATCCGCTCATCGCCGGTTATTTTCGAGCCCATGTGATTGTTCATGCCAACGGCATAAGGAACATTGTCGATGGCTTCCTCCACTTTCCGGCGCACCTCTTCGTCGCTCATTTTCGACGTAATTGCGCCGGGGCCAAGCCATTTCGGGTTGCTGTGCTTTGGTTCCATCGGCATGTGGACAATGACATCGTAACCTTTTTTATGCGCTTTCTCGGCATCGCTTTGGGTTGTCGGGAGGAATGGCATAATGGCAACCGTCAGCTTGATCGGCATCGAAAGCATCTCTTCCGTTCCGCCCTGCCCGTTTCCAAAATCATCAATGATAATGGCTACCTTTTTTTCTTTTGTCGCAGCCGCTTGCGGATTCTGCTGAATTTCCCGCTTTCTCTCTTCAGGCGTAATCACGCTTTCACTATGCGTGGATGATGATTGTTCCGCAGACACAGGTAACGTCGGTATGATCCCGAGAAGCAAAGCCAGTCCTGCCGCCTTTACGCAATTAGGCCATTTATTTTTTTTCCAAAATTTCAAGACCTTCTTCCTCCTTCTTATTACGACGTGGTCTTTACCTCATTGTTTGAGAAAGCAGGAGGAAATATGTATTCATTTTTATCAAAGCAAAAGCCTGTAGAAATTCAGTCTCCAGCCATTATTTTGATAACAAAACTTGCCTGAAAGAAAAACTTTAAGGATTGACAACTGCGACAAGTTGTCGTATATTTTCATTGCGACAAGTTGTCGCAGTAATGATTGGAGATGCGTGCCAATGAAAAATCTAGGAAAACTGTCCGAAACAGAAATGGAGATCATGGAGGTGATATGGAAATCGGCTGCTCCCGTAACCGTTGCACAGCTTTTGAATATCTTCGACAACAAAGACTGGAAAACTTCGACTGTGTCGACCATACTGAAACGGCTGATTGAAAAAGGATTTCTGGCCAAATCTATGCACGGCAAGGTGAATTTTTACGAACCTACTTTGACATGGAGCGAATACAAGAAGTACGAGAACCAAACTTTTCTTCGCCGCCTATACAATGGCAAGATCAAAAACTTTATCGCTACATTGGTTGAAGATGATGACCTCAGTCAAGATGACATTGAGGAGTTAAAAGAGTGGTTCCATCGGAAGGATGGTGAGAGATGACGGTTTTTGCCTTGTCTCTCATCATGGCGTCATTCGTCGGGACGATCATTTGGATCGTGCAAACCAGTGTAAAGCCAATCACGCAAAAACTGTTTTCGCAAACATGGCACTATTACACCAGTTTTATTCCTGTGTTTTTTCTGCTTGGCGGTTCTGCGATCATCAATAGGCTCGGCCCGCTTATCTGTTCTATTTTGACCGATAGCAGTACAAGCCCGCCGGCGGGAAAGATGACGGAACCATTTATACACGTCCTGCCAATCGAACAAACAGCAAGTCATCGCTCATTTCTTAATCAACCGTTTATCAGTTTGTCGCGGCTGGAAAATCTTCAAGAAATCGTATTAACCGCCATCCTGATTTGGGCAGCGGGAACCATTGTCTTTATTGCCGTGAATGTAAAAAACTATCGGACTTTTAAGCGGTCGATCTTGCAAAACAGCCGCGTATGTGAGACGGTTGACTGCCCCGTCAAGGTAATCGTCAGCAGTCATGCAACAACACCCATGGTCATGGGGTTGTGGAAACCTTTTGTTGTTTTGCCGGATACCCCTTTGGACGAAAAAGAGCTCGACATGATAATCTCTCACGAGCTCGTTCATTTAAAGCGCGGCGATCTGGTGATGAAACTGATCATACTGGTTGTTAACGCGATTCACTGGTTTAATCCGGCGGCCTATGTTCTCAACAAACAGTTGAATACGCTTTGTGAACTCTCCTGCGACGAAAAAGTCGTTCGGGACATGGATATGGAAAGCCGCAGATTATACGGTGAAACACTGTTAAAAATGCTGGAGTATGGCGTTATGAAGAGAAATGTGGTTTGCACCAGCAGCTTATGCACTCCGAAAAAAAACATGAAAAGGAGACTCGTAAACCTGATGGGTGTGAAGAAACTGAATAAGTTTATTATCATGATGTCTCTTGTCTCAACAATCTCAATGGTTGGAATCGGCGGACTTGTTGCGTCTGCAGCCGAATCGGCAGTGCCGCCCAAAATCCCGACTGATAAAAAACCTCAGGGCCGCAATGTTTACGTTCAAATGGCGGACGGAACGGTCCTCTATTACGATAAAGATGGAAATGTAACCGAGGCGCCCGAAATGAGAAAAAGTTTAACGCCGCCGGATTATACAACTGAGGAAGTTGTAGAAATTATGAAACAATTGATTAACGATCATTCTTCCGTACCTTACAATTCTTCCATACCTATAGAACTTTTCATACCTCAACATTTTGTCGATCAACTGCCGCAAAAATATTTGGACGAGATCAATAAGACTTATGGCTTGGAACTTAAAAAGACGGAAAGTTTCACCACCGAGGAGATTGTAGCGCTTACGAAAAAAGGAATTGAGAAAAACACCGTACCTCAAGCCTATGTCGACGCACTCCCGCAAAAAGAATTGGATGCGATCAACAAGACTTACGGCTGGGAACTGAAAAAGTCAAATTAAGAATCAGACATATCTGGGAGATGATGATTTTGTTGCAAACAAAATGGAAACTTGCGACGATATTCACCCTGCTTCTTATCCTGTTGATCGGAAATACGGCATATGCAAGGAATCCGGATGATAATTTCTTTTGGTCGGATGTTGTTCCCATGCCTTCCTGTTCCACAAGCCCAAGCCGAGACGGCGGTTTGGTCATCGATGGAAAGAAAGTAAAAGTAGAACTTCCCACTTGTGAAGAAGCGAAGAAAAACCGTGTCATAGTCCTCGTAAATGGGCAATATCTGCATACCGTATTCGGAAGCGGAGCGGAGCCGTTTATCGAGAATGGTTGGACCATGATTCCTTTAAAAGCACTGGCGGACGCATTCGGGTTTGAAGTTGGATGGGAACAAAGCCAAGAGAAAATTACGCTGAAGAAAGATAACAAAAATATCATTATGCATATTGGAAAATCCGAGATGCTTGTCGACGGCAAAAACGTAAATCTCGGCAAGGCTGCGCCTACGATTAAAAACAATGTGACCTTCCTGCCTGTCAGACAGCTTGCTGAAATTCTTGGCGTTAAAGTCGACTGGAATGGAAACACAAGAACCGCAACGTTTACGGATTCTAAATAGTTATTGCACGAATTGTTCACCTCTGCCCCGGACAATCCGATTTTCAGGGTAGAGTTCTTGAATCAAACAATATACGTATGCAGAATATTCCATGAGGAAGGCTGTGATCCACTCCTTATATCGCTAACAGGGTGGCTCACAGCCAAAAATCTATCTGTCCTCATTTTTATTATCTTAGCACGACTGTCTGCTTTTGCTCGGATGCCTGATAAGCCGCCAGCGCCACCTCAGTTGCCCGCAAACCGTCGAGACCTGTTGCTAGTGTGCCTTTTCCGCTGCGGATACTTTCGATGAAATCCTGCATAAGTCCCGCGTCCATGTTGTCCCCCCAAGGGTCCCATTTCACCCCATCAGCTTCGCTGTATACATTCACTTTCTGCCCGAATGCGTCCACATGCAGAACACCGTCCGTCCCTATGATTTCCATGGTCACATCGCCCCAGGTCGGATAAATTTTCGTGCGCGACCAACTGCAATCGATCGTAGCAAAGACGCCGTTGTCAAACTCCAAGGTCACGATACCGCAATCATCAATCGGGTCGTCGGAAAAACGGCTGTCATATTCCGCATATACTTCTTGAACCTCAGCCCCCATCAACCACCTCATCACATCGACCAGATGCACGGTATGATCCATCACCGCTCCTCCGCCGGATAATGAGGGATCCGTGAACCAGCCGCCCGGAATATACCCGTGGTTGGTGCCTTTAATCGCGAGGATGGCGCCGATTTGACCGGAATCGATCGCCTTCTTTGCAGCTGCGACCGGGGTGCAGAATCGAACCGGAAAAGCCGTACGGAGATAGACGTCATTCTTTTCACATACTTCGATCATCTCCTGCATGTCCTTCAGGTTGGTGGCCAGCGGCTTTTCGCACAGCACATGTTTGCCTGCGCGAGCCGCGGCTAGAACATGCTCATGATGCTTCACGTTTTCCGATGTCACGACGACGGCATCTACATCCTGTTCCAGCAGCTGCTGATAGTCCGAAAACAAAGGGATATTGAGCTGTTTGAAATGCTCGGCCCACTGTTCCCTTCTTGCCCGATCCTCATCGGCGACACCAACGATCTGCACATCCTTCATATCAAGCATAACCTCGATATATGTAAGCGCATGCATATGCGCCAAACTGATAATACCAATTTTCATGGATCGTCCCTCCCCTGTTTAATTGCTCAACGCCGGCAGCGCATGTTCGCCCAAAGTCACCGGTTGCCCTGTTTCCATGGATTGAATCGCGGCAAGCACGATTTCGACTGCTTTGTAGCCATCCTCAGCCGTTACCTTCGGTGTGGAGCCGTCTTCAAGGCACCCGATAAAATGCTGCAATTCACGGGCATAAGGGGTTTGCACGAGCGGACTTTCCGGCACATAGACACCCGTTGCAGTCACCGCCGCCTGGCGCCGGGTCAAGGCAAACGACGTATCCTTGTTGCTGTCAAAATCAATGATTCCGCCCGAACCCGCAAACTCATATTTAGTCGTGAAGCCTTCATGCGCCCAAGAACCCTCTACGTGTGCGATCACGCCGTTCTTAAAGCGGAGCGTGACAAGCCCATAATCCATCCTGCCGTTGGCGTGTTTTGTCCGCCCATGCAAACTTTTGGCATAAACACGTTCCACATCGCCGAAGCACCAGCGAAGGAAATCGATATCGTGGATGGACAAGTCCATGACTACGCCGCCGCTCTGTGCAAAATCCGCATACCAATCATTCCACCCGATCGGCATCTGGCCGGCCCGCGTCATGCGGACAACCCCCACTTGTCCGATCGCCCCGTTGTCCAGATGGGATTTTGCTTTTTCGTATTCCGGAAAAAACCGCACGACATGTCCGACAAACAATTGAACCTGCCGGGATTCGCAATATTCGATCATTTCCCTGGCATCCTTTAAATTTCCGGCAAGCGGCTTTTCGCAAATGACATGTTTTCCTTGTTCCGCTGCTTTCAGCACAAATTCCTTATGCAGAAAAGTAGGCACGCAAACGTCTACGATATCGACACGCTCCAACGACTGAAGAGCTTCCTCGATAGTGGCAAACGCCCGGGCGCCGGCATGCTGCGCAAGCTGCTCTGCCTTATCCAGCTGAATATCGACGATACCGACGAGTTTGGCCTGGTCAAGACCAAGGTAAGAAAAGGTATGGGCGCCTCCCATCGTGCCGGCACCAATCAATAAAATATGCTGCACTCGTCATTCCTCCTTGTTATAAGTCGTTACTGCTTTATTTATTGGTTATTGGCCCATCCGTCCAATCGCTTCATGCTCTTCGACAAGCTCAGTGCTTATTCCTGCCGATCTTTTCAATATCAGCTTCGAAAGCGGAGTGTTCGAAGGACGCAAAACAGACCGGACTCTTCCGCCTTCGCTTTTTGGGCGTGCTCTTCCCCGGCATGAAGCGAAAGACCCTCTTCCGCCAACCTTTTTTAAGCATGACAAAAGCACCTTCCATGACACCCCTCAGGAAAATTTATCGCGAATGGGAATAAACAGAGACGAGTTGGCATGTTTATAGAATGATAGGGTTCACACCGATGGCGGCCTCTCTTTTCGTTTCATCGTTTTGCCGCCGGTCAGGTGAACCACTATATCAAAGAGAGGGGTACGCTATGCGAAAGAAACGCAAATCCATACTGGCCGTGCTAATCATATTGGCTGTAAGCGCTATTATGAGCGCTTGCGGTAGCAGCGGCCAAGACGCCAAATCTTCTGCGCCTCCGAAGGCGAACAACGAAAAACCCGCTGATCCGGCGCCTGGGGGCAAAACCGAAAAACCGAAGGAGCAGGTCTTCCGCTTCAATCTGCATTCGAATCCGCCGACGCTCGATCCCGGTCTGGCGCAAGACACCGTAGCGTTCGCCGTGCTCAACGGACTGTTCGAAGGTTTGACGCGGAGCAACGACAAGGGCGAAATCGTCCCGGGCACTGCCGAGAAATGGGAAGTTTCCCCGGATGGGACCAAGTACACCTTCCATTTGCGGAAAGACGCGAAATGGTCGAACGGAGATCCCGTGACTGCGGGTGACTTCGAGTTCTCGTGGAAGCGGGTACTTGATCCGAAAACTCAACCGGCACCGCCGTACGCCTATCAGTTGTACTATATCAAGGGTGCCGAAGCATACAACACCAAGAAGAACGCCGACCCGAATTCGGTCGCCGTCAAGGCCGTGGACGCCAACACGCTTGAGGTTGAATTGGAACACTCCACACCGTATTTTTTAAGCCTTCTTTCATTCCAGACCTTTTTCCCGGTACATTCCTCCGTTAAAGACAATCCCAAGTGGGCGGCCGAAGCGAGCACCATTATTTCCAACGGTCCTTTCAAAATCAGCGAATGGAAGCAGCAAAGCTCGCTTGAGATGGTGAAGAATGAGCATTACTACGCTAAGGACGACATCAAATTCACCAAAGTTCAGATGACAATGGTAGACGATTCCGGCTCGGAGCTGAACATGTATGAGACCGACCAGCTTGATTTCGCCGGCATGCCGACCGGACGCATTCCAAACGAGCAGATTCCGGTCTTGAAGCAGACGAAGCCGGATGAACTGGAGATTAAGGGCATTGCCTCCAGCTACTACTACTTGTTCAACAATAAGCAGAAACCGTTCAATAATGTCAATATCCGCAAAGCACTGGCGATGGCGATCGACCGCCAGTTGATCGTCGATAAGGTGACTCTCGGCGGACAGCTGCCGGCGTTTGGCATCGTCCCTCCGGGAATCGCAGGGGAGAAAGGCGAATTCCGCTCCGAACACAAGGACGATTATTTCAAGGAAAATGTAGAGGAAGCGAAGGCGCTGCTGCAGAAAGGACTCGGCGAGTTGGGACTGTCCTCCATGCCTGAGTTTACCATCGCCTACAATACCGATGAAAGCCACAAAAAGGTGGCCGAAGCCGTCGCTGACATGTGGAGCAAAAATCTCGGCATCAAAGTGAAAATCGAAAACCAGGAATGGGGCGTCTTCCTAAAGAACCGCACCGCGCTCAACTACCAGATGGCCCGGGCCGGATGGCAGACCGACTACAACGACCCGATGTCCTTCATCGATCTGTACATGACCGGCAGTGGCAACAATGATATCGGATACAGCAATCCGGAATACGACAAGCTCGTTCACGAGGCAAAGCAATCGCTTGACAACAAGCAGCGGATGGAATTGATGGCGAAAGCGGAGCGCATGTTGATCGAGCAGGATCAAGCCATTCTTCCGCTGTACTACTATACAAACGTGGCGATGAAGAAACCGAATCTCAAAAACGTGTTTGTCGACTATCAAGGCATGATCAACTACAGCCGGGGTTACTTCGAATAACAATGTGCTTACACGCATGATTGACAGGAAGTTTTAACCGGGATGCACTCGGCTTCATTGCCGGTGCGTCCCTCTTCTTCATATCCATGAAAGAAATAACTTGACCAGAAAGGAGGATGCATCCATGATTCGGTACATCCTGACCAAGCTGTTCTATCTCATCCTGTCGCTATGGGTACTGGCTTCCGTCACTTTTGGGCTCATGAAAGCCATTCCCGGCGATCCGTTCATGTCGGAAAAAGCGGTTCCGCCGGAAATCCGCGCTCGTTTGCTGGCGCAATACGGACTGGATAAACCGCTGTATGAGCAATATTTCGTATACTTGTCCAACCTGGCAAAAGGCGATCTTGGGATTTCGATGAAAATGCTGGACCGCGAAGTCGGCCAGACGATTCGCGATGCTTTCCCCTACTCCCTGAAGCTCGGCATTGTCTCGATCATCGTCTCCGTTGTCATCGGCGTCGGCCTGGGAATGATTGCGGCGCTGCGGCATCGCAAACTGCTCGACTCCGTCTCGATGATCATCGCCGTTCTTGGCGTATCCGTCCCCAGCTTTGTGCTCGCTTCCTTCTTCCAATATATTTTTGGCGTGAAGCTGAAATGGCTGCATGTCGTGGGCTTAGGCGGTCCACTTGATTATATAATGCCGACTCTGGCGCTCTCGGCGCTGCCTATCGCTTTTATCGCACGCCTGACGCGTTCGAACATGCTGGAGGTGCTCACGGCCGATTATATTAAGACCGCCAAGGCCAAAGGCTTGTCCCGCGGCGCCATCGTACGCAGGCATGTGCTGCGCAACGGTATTCTGCCCGTTGTCACCTATCTTGGGCCGCTCACGGCCAACGTCGTGACAGGCTCCTTCATCATCGAGCAAATTTTCGGAATCGGCGGTCTCGGCAAAATATTCGTCACGAGCATTAGCAACCGCGACTACTCGCTCATTATGGGCATTACCCTATTCTATGGGCTTATTCTGATGTGCGCCCGCTTCATCACCGACATCGCATATGGACTCATCGACCCCCGCATCACTCTTGTCTCGAGAAAGGAGAAGGCCGCATGACAATGTTCCATTCCTCCCCTGCCGAAAAACGCGCTCTGGCCCCGGAAGATTTTCGTAAGGCGGACGTCAGCGAACATGCGGCGGAAGCGATCGAACAAGAAGGCGTATCCGCATGGCGCGACGCCTGGCTGCGTCTGCGCAGCAACCGGGTTGCCATGACAGGACTTGTCTTCTTGCTGCTCATCATCGTTATGGCTATTATCGGCCCGATGCTGACGCCTTACGATTACTATTCCAATAATCTGGAGAAGACGAACCTGCCGCCTTCAGCCGAGCATTGGTTCGGCACGGACGATCTCGGCCGCGACATGTTCGCCCGCACGTGGATGGGCGCCCGTATTTCTCTTACCGTCGGCTTTTCCGCCGCCGCCATCAACCTCGTCATCGGCGTTATCTATGGCGGCATCATGGGTTATATCGGCGGACGTCTCGACGAGGTGATGAACAAAATCTCCGAAATCATCTATTCCATTCCGGATTTGCTGGTCGCCATTCTGCTCGTCGTCGTCTTCGAACCAAGCCTGGCCACGATTATTTTGGCGCTGTGCGTAACCGGCTGGATCAATATGTCCTGGATCGTGCGCGGGCAGATGATGCAGCTCAAAAATCAGGAATATACCCTCGCCTCCCGTTCCCTGGGATCGCCTCACATGCGCATTCTATTCCGGCATCTCCTGCCGAACGCAATGGGCCCGATCATCGTCACCTTAACCTTGGCGGTGCCGGCAGCCATCTTCAGCGAAGCGGTGCTGAGCTTCCTGGGGCTGGGCGTGCAGTCGCCGGCCGCATCATGGGGGACGATGATCAACGACGCGCTTAAGGCCATGATCATTTATCCTTGGCGGCTTGCCTTCCCTGCGCTGTTCATCAGCTTGATGATGCTGTGCTTCAATCTGTTCGGAGACGGACTGCGCGATGCGCTTGATCCGAAGATGAAAAAATAAGGACAAGGAGGGTTCGCCCATGCAACGATTGTTGGAAGTCCAAGATCTCCGTGTCTCCTTCGATGTCCGCGGCGGCGAGGTGCAGGCCGTGCGCGGCATCGGATTCCATGTTCAGCCTGGCGAGGCCGTCGCCATCGTCGGCGAATCCGGCTGCGGCAAAAGCGTGACCGCCCAAGCGATCATGCGTCTTCTGCCGCAGCCTCCCGCCCGCATCCACCAAGGAACGATCCGCTTCCAAGGAAAAGATCTGCTGCGTTTGAAAGAGCATGAAATGCAGTCCATCCGGGGCAAGGATATCGGGATGATTTTTCAGGATCCGATGACATCGCTGAATCCGACGATGACGATCGGACGCCAGATTACCGAGGTGCTGACCAAACATCAGCGCATGGCAGCGCAGGAGGCCAAGCGGCAGGCTATCGAGATGCTTGAGATGGTCGGCATCCCCCATCCCGCCTCTCGCTTCTCGCAATATCCGCACGAGTTCTCCGGCGGCATGAGACAGCGGGCCATGATTGCCATTGCCTTGGCCTGCCGTCCGGCGCTGCTCATCGCGGACGAGCCGACGACGGCGCTCGACGTGACGATCCAGGCCCAGATTCTGCGTGTGCTAAAGTCTCTGCAGCGCGAATTTGGGACATCGATCATTTTGATTACGCATGATCTTGGCATTGTGGCGGATTTATGCGATCGCGTCATCGTCATGTATGCAGGACAAATCGTCGAGTCCGGCACGAAGCGGGAAATATTCAAGCAGCCGCAGCATCCGTATACCCGGGGCCTGCTGCGTTCCTTGCCGCGGATCGATCAGAGCAGGGATGAGCCGCTTGTGCCGATTTACGGCACGCCGCCGGATCTGGCCAAGCCGCCGGAAGGCTGCCCGTTCTGGGCCCGTTGCAGCGATGCTATGCACGTCTGCCAGCAGCGGCAACCGGAATCGACCGCCATCAGCGGGACCCACAACGCAAGCTGCTGGCTGCTGCATCCGCTGGCACGGGAGGTGGCCAGATGAACACAGAGCCATTGCTCCAGATTAACCGGCTGAGCAAACATTTCCACCTTGGACGCGGCCAAACGCTGAAGGCCGTCCATGATATCAGCTTCAGCGTCGATAGAGGCGAAACGCTCGGGATGGTAGGCGAATCGGGATGCGGCAAATCGACGGCGGGGCGGACGATCCTCCGCTTATACGAGCCGACGGCAGGGGAAGCCTGGTACGGAGGGACGAACATTTACCAGCTCAGGCCGCGGCAGCTTAAGGCATTCCGCCGCGAGATGCAGATGATCTTTCAGGACCCGTATGCATCGCTGAATCCGCGCATGACCATCATGGACATTATCGGGGAGGCGCTGGATATTCACCGTCTTGCCGACAGCCGTTCGGCGCGCAGGAAGCGAGTCGAGGAGCTGCTTCATCTGGTCGGGCTTAATCCTGATCATGTCACCCGTTATCCCCACGAATTCTCGGGCGGCCAGCGCCAGCGCATCGGAATCGCCCGCGCGCTGGCGGTCGATCCGAAGTTCATCATTTGCGACGAGCCGATCTCGGCGCTGGACGTTTCGATCCAGGCCCAGGTCGTTAATCTGCTGAAAGATCTGCAGAAACGTCTCGGGCTGACCTATCTGTTCATCGCGCATGACCTGTCCATGGTCAAGCATATCAGCGATCGGGTTGCCGTCATGTATTTAGGCCAGATCGTGGAGCTCGCCGACAGCGGGACGCTGTATGCCGAACCGCTTCACCCGTATACGCGCGCGCTCATGTCCGCCATTCCCGTCCCCGATCCCGACATCGAGGCCGACAAGGAACGCATCGTGCTGAGCGGAGAGCTGCCGAGTCCGCTGAATCCCCCGAGCGGCTGCTCCTTCCGGACGCGATGTCCATACGCGACCGCAACCTGTGCCGAGCGCAAGCCTGAATTCCGGGAAGCGAAGCCGGGACATTATGTCGCCTGCCATCTGGTCTAAGCCGTCTGCGGGCTGCCGCAGGGACGCCGCCATAAGATAGAGCAGAAGATACCGAAGAAGGCCGAACGTTTTCCGTTCGGCCTTCTTGTTTGCTGAATGGGGCAGCCACATTTTAAGGGCGAATCCGGCCGATTCTATTCCGTGATCCCCCGTCTTATCGCCATTCATGTGTTCACTTCGTAATACCACACACAATTTCAATAGAATTACGACTTCATTTCAAGGCAAAATCTGCCTTATGATCAAAAAAGAAACGCATGCTACAATCAAAAAATAAAGGAGGAGGTGCCTCTCATTTGGTTGGCGACGTTTGCTTCCACTGCGGTCAACCGGATTAATTGATAGTATGTACATTTTTCGAATAGGAAAATAGTCAGGAAGGAACACGTGATAACGGCGCTAAGGACAAAGTGTAGCGCAGAGAAAATTATATTTTAAGGAGAATGGAAAACGTGAGAAGCAAAAAACGAATCATTGCCTGCGTTTGCATCCTAACCATGATATTGGGAACGTTCCTGATGTCATTGGGAGCCCCTCGCCCTGTTCAAGCCGCTGGTGCTCAGAATATGGCAGCTGGCAAACCTGTGACTGCGTCCGGCCACGCCGACGTTTATGTCGCGTCCAATGTAACGGACAGTAATCAGGGCACATATTGGGAAAGCACCAATAATGCCTTCCCGCAATGGATTCAGGTTGACCTCGGCAGCGAGATCGCGATCAACCAGGTCGTACTGAAGCTTCCAACCGGATGGGAGAGCCGGTCGCAAACCCTATCTATTCAAGGAAGCACGGACGGAACCAGCTTCTCGGATCTCAAGGCGTCGGCCAGTTATAAGTTCGATCCGAACACCGCGAATACAGTAACGATCGACCTCCCTACCGTCAGTGCGCGCTACGCCCGGATCAACGTAACCGCCAACACCGGCTGGCCGGCTGCGCAGTTTTCGGAAATCGAAATTTACGGCGCTTCCGAAGGTGCAACTTGGACGATTCCAGGCAAAATCGAAGCGGAAAACTACAGCGCCATGAGTGGCATACAGACCGAACCGACGACGGATATTGGCGGCGGTCTCAACGTGGGATGGATCGATGTCGGCGACTGGCTGGATTATGACGTAAATGTGCAGAACGCAGGCACATACACCGTAGAGTATCGGATCGCCAGCAATGCCTCCACGGGTGAGCTCCAGCTTCAATCGGGCACGACGACGCTTGCCGCCACGAAGGTGCCTAACACCGGCGGATGGCAAAATTGGCAAACCATCACCGCCAACGTGACCCTGAGTTCAGGACCACAAACGCTTCGCATCTTTGCCAGCGGATATGACTTTAATATTAACTGGATCAATTTTGTACCAGGCAACGTGGATCGTGAACCTCCTACAGCCCCATCCAATCTGGCCTTAACGCAGCCAACCTCGGACACCATCAATCTCGCATGGAATGCGGCAACCGATAATGTTGGCGTCACCGGATACGATATCTACGCGAATAGTCAGCTTCGCGGCAGCGTAAACGGATCGACGCTCACATTTACGGACAATCAACCGCCCAGCGCAACGGTTACCTATTACGTCATTGCCAAAGACGCCGCCGGCAATTCATCCGCCCCAAGCAATACCGTAACAAGGTACGGTTCGGGAGGCAATAATACCGGCCGAGGCGCAAACATGCCTTTCACCATCCTTGAAGCCGAATCTCCATCCAACAAAACGAACGGCACTCTTCTGGCCCCCAATTTTATACCGGGCGATTTTGCAGGAGAGGCTTCCGGACGTTCGGCCGTTTATCTTGATGCCACCGGGAAATACGTAGAGTTTACGCTCACCTCGCCCGCAAACGCTTTTGTGCTTCGCAATGCCGTTGCGGAGAATACTACCGGAACGATCAGCGTTTACGTTGACGGCGTCGATAAAGGCAACTTTACCGTCACATCCAAATTCTCATACGTGTACGCTACGCCTACCACTCTCGGACGGCTAGGGTATGATAACTCAGGTTCCAAAGCTTACTGGCTGTATGAGGATTCCCAGTTCATGCTCGACCAAGTCTATCCGAAAGGAACCAAGATTAAGATCCAAAAAGACGCAGGGGACGTTCCTTGGATTTATGTGGATATGATCGAAACGGAAAATGTCGCTCCGGCGGCCTCCAATCCAGATCCAAGCAAATACGTCCAAGTATCGAGCACCAAGTCGATTGAGCAGGCTCTGGCCGAATTCAGGCAGGATAAAGCAAAGAAAGGGATCTTTATTCCTGCCGGCGAATGGACGATTTCGTCCAAAATCTATTTGTACGGCCGGGCTACCGAAATTATCGGTGCAGGACCGTGGCATACCAAACTAACGGCCCCCCAAAACCAGACGAATACCGATGTCGGATTTAATATCGGGCCTGAAGCGAACGGCTCAACCATTAAAAACTTATCTGCTTGGGGCAATTATGTATACAGGCAGGACGGACCCGGAAAATTCATTGACGGGAACGGCATGCGGAACGTAACCATCGAAAACGTCTGGGCCGAACACTTTATCTGCCTCTATTGGGGAGTCAACTCTTCCTACAATACCTTCAAAAACAACCGGATCAAGAACATGTTTGCGGATGGAATCAACATGACCAACGGTTCGTCCTACAACGTCATAGACAACAACTATGCCCGCGGAACCGGTGACGATGCATTCGCATTATTCAGCGCGATCGATTCGGGCGGATCCTACAATGTGGGCAACAAATACACCAACCTCACTGCCACCAATGTCAGACGCGCAGCCGCTTTTGCCGTCTATGGCGGTCAGGGCAACGCCTTCCAGAATCTGTACGGTGCGGATACCTTAACTTACCCGGGCGTGACCATTAGCAGCTTAAGCTTCGGATACAACACATTAGGTTTTGGCGATCAGGATACCGTATTTGACGGCGTCACGCTAGACCGCACCGGAGGAGATTTCTGGACCAGCGTCGGAGCCGATGATAAAATCAATGATTATCAAAATTTCGGGGCCATCTGGTTCTTTGGCGGTGACCGAAACTTCAAGAATATCCTGGTGAAAAACGTTGATATCAATAATCCGGTGTACTTTGGTTTAATGTTCCAATCCAAATCTCCGGAAAATCTTCCGATGGTTAATGTTCGTCTAGAGAACATTAATATCAATAATCCGACCCGCTATGGCATCAAACTTGTTGCCAAAGCAGAGGACGGGCAAGGCCCCGTCGTCGGTGCAGCGAGCTTTACCAATGTTAAGGTGAATAACCCTGGCATCAGGGCCATTTACGGTCAGGACAAATGCCCGAACTTCAATGTTATAAAAGTGTCGGATAATAACTGGTAATAAAAAAACTGCTCCATAAATTACAAAATTACAGGACCGCCCCGCCGTTTAATCCGGCTCGAGCGGTCCTGTTGTTGTCTTCGGGACGGGCAGAATAAGGGTTGACACCTGTATTCTTGAACGAATATAATAAGATCAACTCAAACATATGAATAATTGCTCATATGTTTGTAATATTAAATTGTTTCCTTCTAACTGTAAAGAGAGGAATGGGAAGACGGGAATGGGAACATTAAAAAAGCAGAATGATTATGTTATTTAATTTGCAAAAGGAGAGGATACCGGATGTCTGGACACAATCACGATCACGGTCATGATCATGGACACAACCATGTTCATACCAACAATAAAAAAGTACTCCTGATTTCATTCATTATTATAACGGCGTACATGATTATCGAAGCGGTTGGAGGAGTGCTTACCAACAGCCTGGCCCTGCTGTCCGATGCGGGTCATATGTTGTCCGATTCCATCGCTTTAGGGGTTGCTTTGCTCGCATTCACATTTGGAACAAAAGCTGTGAACACAGGGAAAACGTACGGCTACAGGCGATTTGAAATTTTAGCCGCGGCCCTTAACGGCATCACGCTGATCGGGATTTCCATCTATATTTTTTATGAAGCGATTGAACGTTTCACGAATCCGCCGGAAGTGGCTACATCAGGCATGTTAATTATCAGTACCATCGGGTTGCTTATTAATGTGTTTGTCGCATGGCTTATGATGAGGGGAAGCGATACAAAGAATAATCTCAATATGCGCGGCGCCTATTTGCACGTGCTCAGCGATATGTTGGGGTCTATCGGCGCTATTACCGCAGCTCTGTTGATGATGTTCTTTGGCTGGGGCTGGGCAGATCCGCTAGCAAGCGTCATTGTCGCGGCACTTGTATTGCGCAGCGGTTATTTTGTCACCAAAACGTCCTTGCACGTCTTAATGGAAGGGGCGCCGAAAAATGTTGATTTGAATGAAATTGTCGATTCGATTCGACGGGTGGACGGCGTTAAGGGAGTCCATGATGTGCACATTTGGTCCATTACAAGCAGCATGAACGCTCTTACTGCTCATATTGTCGTCGGCGGAGACAAGACGGTTTATGAAACCGAAGCGATTCTCAAAAAAATCGAACATATGCTGGAACACAAAGAAATCTGGCACGCGACATTGCAAGTCGAATCCGAACGGCATGCCCACGATAACTCGCTTTTATGCACCGCCAAAGCCAATGCGCCGGATGCGCATGCCCATCATCACCATTGATTATGGACGGAAGCGGCAAGTGCTGACACTGCAGACCAACGCAAGCGGCCCCAATCCTCCACTTTTCGGGGATGGGGCCGTTCAGCTTTACATGTTCCCCTCCTCCCTTTCCAATATCGTTCTTAATATGGGCCTATGAATAATAAGCTAGCCATCTGCCAGTGACAGGACGAAACCGGATATCGCATCCGCGGTGGCAAGTGGTGATCCTTTTTATGTTCTTTGACCAACCAAATCGCATGTGACTCAGGGCATCATTTTCTTGACAGATAAATACAAATCATGCTTTAATATGAATGAACCAAAAAAATATTCATTCATACGAGGTTGGTTAACAAATGGATAAAAAAAAGATCATCTTTAATTGCGGTTGGGAATTATTCCACTCCAAAGGATTCAAAGATACGAATATTTCAGATATTGCAAAAATGGCGGGAATAGCGGTAGGTACTTTTTATAACTACTATTCCTCGAAGGAGCAATTGTTCTTTGAAATTTATATTAAAGAAAACGAGAAATTGAAGAAGCATATTTTCGAATCCCTTGACATGAATCAAGATCCCATAACAATTGTGAGACAAATAGTTGAGCAGAACATCAGTACCGTGAACTCAAATAAAATACTGAAGGAATGGTATAACCGGGATCTCTTCCGGGAACTGGAACACTACTATGAAGAAGTCAAAGGGAATGATGATTCCATTCGCGGCTTATATACTGGATTAATAAAAAAATGGAGAGCCGAAGGTAAAATAAGAAATGATATTGATGACGACCTTTTAACTGCTTTTTTTGACTCGTTAACATATATCGATTCACATAAGGAGGAAATTGGGATTCGGCATTTTCCACAATTGATACAGTATTTGGCGGAGTTTATCATGAAAGGCTTAACGGATTCCCAAAAATAGGATGCATACAAGCATTCTTTTTTTCCTTGAATATGAATGAATTATAAATTATTCATTCATATTTTTGAATGGCTAATTCCAATGCAAGTAGCTTCGTGATCAGACAATGATACACCGGGGCATCCTGCGCCGATATAAAAGGAGGTGATTCAAGCGAAACCGTGAGATTTTTGCCATGGGAAAGATATCATTAAAAATAATGGAGGTTGAACATGAAACGAACAGGGGAAATCATATTAAGCATCATTGGAGCCGTAACGAGTCTCATTATGGTCGGGACCGGGATATTTTTCTTATACAGCAAAGATAATCAAACTTATTTAGACTATTTGCATGCCAATTGGAATGATACCCAGGTGGCTGCTACGCTCGAGCAGATGAACCAAGCAGGAACGTTGTGGGTTCTTCCCGGAATTGCCGGCATTGTTCTAAGTATTTTAGCTATTTTTTTGTTAAAAGGGAACGCTAATCCGAAAATAGTAGGCTGGATGCTTATTCTTGGGTCGGTAGTGCTTTGTATTATTTCTGTTTTTGGATTCTTCCCTCTCGTGTTCTTTGTTATCGCCGGAATTATGGCATTGGTTAGGAACCCGAATGTAAGAAGGAAACAAGGAATTAGATAAGGCGTTATAAAAAGCCGTAATGAGAAATGATCTTTACAAATCTGCTTTTTCAGGGGACGAAAGTAAAAAGGAGAGCTAATGTTGAGAATTGCACAGTTGATATGGCAATGTACTCTTAATAGCGTTCTGTAAGAAATGAATTGAAAATTCAAATAACATAAAGGGTTCTACATATTATGCATTCCTAATTTGTGGAACCCTTTATGTTTAACAATCATAGTTCTACGCTCTCACCTAGAACCGCTGCCTCTTTCACTTTATTCATTTTATGATTACCTGACTACAACCAGCCCGCTCGAGCTTGGATGAAGCCTATCGGCCGCGACCAGCACCCCGGCTTTAGCCAGACCTCGTTGTACCTCATCATCGCTGCGGCCAGCTCCTCGCTGGGTATGACACCCCCCTCATAATTTCCCCTTCTCCATTATTCTTCCCTGATTCCTTGAACAGTTTACGGAATACGTTTGCCATCAGCAGGAATCAAGTCTGGCGGTACACACGCCGGTCGATGATTTACCAAAAATCGGAGGCTGCTGAAACGCAACAATTCAGAGGGTATCGAGGCAGCAATCAGGGCTTCCGGGTCGACAGCTCCAGCGCCCGCTGCATTACCGGATCTTTGCGGGCGTCGATGTCGGCTTGTTTCACGACGATTTCTTCGTCCGGCGGAAGCCCTCGTTGCTCGTAATTGACGCCCTCTGGAGTCATATAACGCTCGTTGCTGAGCGTAAAGATCTGTTTGTTCGGCAGCATTCTGAGCAGCATATCGGAGAAATAACCACTGGTTGCTTCCCCGATAACCGTAGCCTGGTCCAGCGATTGCAATGCCATCGTTCCCGTCTCGCCGGCGCTCACCGTCAGCGGGCTGGTCAGCACAACAACATTATCCGCCTTAAACCGCTTCGCTCCTGGTTCAACATACACTTTGACCGGCTTCGAAAATTGCTCGTAAGCGCCCGTTCGAGCCTGCTTGATATAAGCCAGCTTGCGCTGGTCGGTAAACAACCCAGCGATGTTGAGCCCAAAAAAATCCTCGCCCCCCATGTTAAAGCGCATATCAATAATAAAATTGCGGCAATCCGCCAGGTCCTCCACCATTTCCGCTAATGCCTTGTCGATCCGCAGCGGATCGGATTCGTCGAAACCTGTCAGTCTGATGTAGGCTTCGCCGCTCGCGGTCCGGCCATACGCAATGCGTCCGTCCAGCTTGCCGGTCATAGCTCCTTCGATGTAGGTTTTCTCGACATTGCGCTGCATCCACTCTGAATTGGCCTGATAGACCTGTTCGCGGGCGTTGCTTTGCTTGGAATACCGTATACCGTTTTTGCTAATAAGAACGCTATGTCCGTCATTCAGCTTCCCGAACATTTCCGAGAAAATAGATTCCAGCTCCTTGGCGGAGGTCGCGGCGTTGACCTTGGGCCGGTATGTTTTGTACATCGCTTTCCAATCCGCTTTAACGATCGGGAAAAAACTGAAATTTTCCTCGAACGATTGCCAGAACACCTCGAAATTGTGAACGGGATCTTCGCTGAACCCTTTATAGTTGACTTGGGGGAGACGATCAACGCGTTTTAGCCGTTTCACGTAACCTAAGCGGTCGGTCAAGCTTCCGTCAGCGAACCGTCCCATCCCTAATCGCTTGACGCCCAAATCCGCCAGCAGCTTGGCGTTGCCGTAAATTTCGTGGATATAAACGTCGCCGTTCCCCTCCATAATGCCCTGACCGAATGGAACCAAACTGTCCTTCGTATAGTTGTACACTTTCACCTGCTTGCCCGTTAGTTCAAGAATAAAGCCATAACCCTCCGATTGCCAAAACTGGCGCTTGTCTGAAACTGCGGCTGGCCGCTTCACATTCTCCTGCGCATGTACCCAGTTCCCCGACACGGTGAGCGTCAAAACAGTTAATATTGCAATTAACGTTCTCATGCTTGTCTCCTCCATCCAAATTAATTTGCGTCTTCACATGCTTTCTCTGTGCTCCCCGACCCTTATTGCATAACCTTCCACTTCAGGCTGCACGCTCCACCTCCCTGAATCCGTCGTTCCTCAAGTATAAAGCCCGAATTTGTCCTCAGTTTGAACGGAAGATTACAATTCGGGCTTTACATATTGGAGGGGAAGTATAATCATGAAAGAAGTACCAGTTCCGGGTTGGCTGAACACTTCGATTTCTCCGCGGTGAAGATCGACGATCCGCTTCACGATGGAAAGACCGATGCCGTTGCCGCTTATATTTCGGTTTCTCGCTTGATCGACTTTATAAAACGGTTTGAAAATTTGGCCGATTTCCTCCTTCGGTATGCCGATGCCGCTGTCCGTAATCCTCACCGCCGCGCTCCGGCCCTTCACGTATGCTTCAACCGTAATTTTCCCGGAATCACCGGTAAATTTAATGCCATTGCCAAGCAAGTTGCTCCAGACCTGGTTCAGCTTGTCTTCATCCGCAACAATGTTAATCGGCTCCAGTGCCAGCTGCATATCCAGATTGCGGACGGACCATAACGGCTCCAGCCGAATGACTGCCTGGCGCAGCTGCTCGTCCAGACGAAACGGCTTTGCGTCCAGCTTGGGGTATTCGTGCTCTAGACTAGACAATTCCAGTAAATCGTCACACAGCCTGGACAACCTGTCGCTTTCTTCCTCGATGATATTCAACATCCTAATGCGGCTTTGCTCATCCATGGACTTGAGCTTCAACACACTGGTGTACCCCTTGATTGACGTAAGCGGCGACTGAATTTCATGCGATACGTCGGAAACGAACCTCCGCCGGAGCTTATCCAGCCGGCCCAGCTCGTTTGCCATGACGTTGAAGCTATGCGTGAGCTGGCCGATCTCGTCGCGCCGCTTTACTGGCAGGCCAACAGCAAAATCGCCTTTGGACATTTTTTGCGCGGCGTGAGTCAAAAGCCGCAGCGGACGAATCAAATACCTTGCCGCGATCAGCGCCAGAATACTCCCCAAGCCCAGCAAAAACAACTGCTGATATTTGATCAGCGAATCGATTTCATTGAGGAAAAATCCGACCTCGGTCGTAATGAGCAGGGCATACGGCGCACCGTTCAGCAAAAAGGGAAGCCCCACTGTAATGTCGTCATTTCCGCCGGACCGGCCACGGTACGTTTTGTTGTGCTTCAGCACTTGCTCCAGGCGGGGTTGATCCAGCTGCCGGTATGGCTCGCCGCTTCCCGGATTCAATAGCATTCCTTCGCCGTCATACAGGCGTATCGTGTAAAAAGGCATTGAATTACTGACATCCACGAAAGCTTTGGCATCCCTGGGATTCAGTTTTTGGTATAAGCCGATGATCATCTGGGCATTTTCGATCATCTTCTGCTCCACGATCGATTCAACGCGGTTTTTGTACAGATAGCTTTGTACAAGAAATCCTGCCACCAAACTGACGATAACCGAACCCACGAACATGACGACGACCCGTGCGTACAGCGAGTTAATCATGGCGTGCCTCCAGGCGATAGCCTATGCCGCGCATCGTAACAATCCGGAAATCTTCATCATATTCGCTGAATTTGTCCCGCAGCCGCTTGATGTGAGTGTCCACCGTCCGTTCGTCCCCATCGTATGCGTACCCCCAAATATCTCGAATCAGCAAGTCGCGCGTAAAAATTTGGCCGGGGTAGCTGGCCAGCTTGTACAGCAACTCGAATTCTTTCAAAGGCAAAACCCATTCCGCGCCCGTATCGGACAAACGGACCTGGTAGCTTGATTTGTCCAGCGTCACGCGTCCGAGCTTCACGATATGAGAGGTCGCAATCCGATACCGTTTGAGCAACGCCTTGACCCGCATGACCAGTTCCATTGGATCGAAGGGCTTGACCAAATAATCGTCCGTTCCCAACTGGAAGCCTTTCATTTTGTCCGGCGGTTCCTTTTTGGCTGTTAGCATGAGCACCGGCTTGTCCCCGTCCTCCCTCAGCTTTCTGCACAGCTCCCAACCGTCCATGCGGGGCATCATAATATCCAATACGATTATATCGATGGGGTTGTTCATATAATAATTCCAAGCGTCGAACCCGTTCGTTTTTTCGATGACATCCATGCCTTCATCCCTTAATACGAGACCTACCAATTCACGGATCAGGACGTCGTCATCTACCACCATCACCTTTACCAAGCCAATTCACCTCAACTATCCTGCCGCAAAAGCTGCCAACGGGTCTTTTGGGCATCATCTCTTTTTCATAACAAGTGAAATTCATTTTGCTCTGTTTTTGTTTTGTAATAAAGTCAACAATAATATATTACAAGGAGATTCCCGATGGATAAATTCCCCAGATTGTTATACTACGTTGTAGCTCGTTACTGCAGGCGCTGGTCTTACAAAAAGGCTGATCCTCACAAATAGAATCGTCATCATAATGATTAAAGTCGTCAGTCTGATAGGCAAATAATGAACGAAATAAATAAAAAAGGCTTTGGTTCGCATAAAATTGCGACCAAAGCCTAACGTTGGTGTGTTGATGCGGTCGAGAGGACTCGAACCTCCACGGGGGGTTAGCCCACACGGACCTGAACCGTGCGCGTCTGCCAATTCCGCCACGACCGCATATATAAAATGTCCATCGCTTTGTTGTTTCATCGTTTCCGACTCTCTCGCGGCGACAAGATAGATCATACCATGTGTGCGAAATACAGTCAACACTTTTTTTATAAGAAAAACGTCTATCGACGTACTCTCATAGAAGACAGACCGCGCTTAGAGATAGTTTTTCTTGCGATTATAGAATTGTTCAGCGTAGCAAGAAAATTTATAATTCTATAATCTTAAAAAAGTTATCTTACGCTTTTCATCCAAGTTTAATCTGCCCGAACACAGTTACCGGATAATGCTACTGAATTTCGCCAGAATTGATATTCCATCTTTTTTGAGACTTTAACATTCCTCAATTTCGTTAGCGTTATAGCCGATATCAAACAACCGCCTTAACCAATGTCAAAGCGGCTGCTGCCATTATGCATTACTGCATAGATATTTATGTTTAAGCTTCCGGGCTTTTGCGGGGCTCGTCCAACGGCTGGTATATATAGCAACGGTCGAGCTTGACCACCTTCCGGTTGCGTCGGCGGATCAGCACATGCTCATCATCCCACGCGACTACAATTCCTTTGACGTCGTTGTCTTCTATACCATCGCGGACAACCCGGACCGTTTCTCCGGAAAGCCGGTAGTTGTTCAGCTGTTCGTCGGTAATCATTTTGGCATCGCCTCCCTTTCCTCCTGTTGTTTCACAAAATAACCCCACAAAGTGACGTGTATCCTTTGAAGCCTATTCCGATTACTTTGCGGGGACCCCGGTAATTCAACCCCACAAAGTGACGCGTGACCTTCGAAACCTATTCCGATTACTTTGCGGGGACCCCGGTAATTCAACCCCACAAAGTGACGCGTGACCTTCGAAACCTATTCCGATTACTTTGCGGGGACCCCGGAAATTCATGCTTTCTGATATGTCAAAAAAAGACCTAAATGAAATCATTTAGGTCATATCTTTTCGCGGCAGCTTCCTGCCAGAATGGCTATCTAAACGGAATTAACGTTGTGCGTGTTCTTTGCTGTCATTTTTCTCGAACCAAAAATCAAGCACCGTCGAAGACATCACCCGTTTGTTCAAATACTCTACTTGATGAGGGGTGAACAAATCCTTCCAGGAAAAGTCAAGCTCATCACACATACGTACGATAGTCAGAAGTTCTGACCAGGCGACATAGCGTTTGTACCAGAAAAACTGAGGATGCTCCATCATGTAGGGATAAAGATCATCGAACTCCGTATGCTTGCAGTCCAAAGCACGTTCGAAATGGTCCTTGGCTGCAGCCAGCTTATCAACAAAATATTGCTCGGTTACAGGTTCTTTTCCCATTGTGCCGCCTCCCCTCTTTGCGATCTTAACTATATTATAAGCGAAAACCGCGCTACTTGAAAGGAATTGTTTATATTTGGACGATTGAAGAGGAAGCATCTGAAGGATTAATCCTCAAAGGTTATGATGCCTTCGTCCAGCGACTTGATCCGCACCAACGATTCCAGCCGGATTCCCTGCTCACGGATTGTTTGCGCACCTGCTTGAAAGCATTTTTCCACTACGACGCCGAGTCCGAGAAGCTCCGCCCCCGCACGTTCTATTATTTTCAAAAGTCCTCTTGCCGCGTCGCCATTGGCGATAATGTCATCGATAAACAAAACTTTATCCTGCTTCTGAATATATTTGCGCGAAAGCAAGATATCGGTCACAATGCCTTTTGAAAAGGACGGAACACGCTCGCAGAAGGCGTCGGGATCAGCCAGCAGCGTTTTTTTGCGGCGGGCGAATACGAGTGGCACACCAAGCTCCAGCGCCGTGGCAAAGCCAACCGCAATCCCGGAGGATTCTACCGTAATAACACGGGTGACGCCTGCCCCTTCAAACCGTTTGGCAAACTCGCGGCCCATCTCCATCGTGAGCTCGGGATCCACCTGATGATTCAGGATCCCGTCCAGATTCAGTACATTCTCCGACATGATAGAGCTTTCTTCCATGATTCTTTGTTTTAACTTTTCCAATTTCATCAACCCCCAAAGACGGCGCTTCTTCTTTTTTGATAAAAAGCCTTGTCCAATAAATCTCACGTCAATAACTAGTCCTGCCGTCGTTCGCATCCACTTCGGCCCACCCGCTGGAACGGCTAACGAAACTCACAATCGTTATTTAAGCAAAATAAGGACTCTCCTAATTTTAACGAAACTGGGCATCGTCATTGCCCGAAATAAGCAGTAATTAGCACGCCTGTTGATTTACCAGCATCTGGGTTATGGCAATGCTAAATGGTGAGCCAAATAAACCACCCATTCGGGAGGCAAGGCCGCTAAGCTGATCAGTCGATCGAACTCTGCAAAAGATAATCGTGCACTTGGGTGAACCTGGCTATTTCCCTGCTCATACACGTACTGAAGCAGCACGTACACGATTAATGCGGTGTATAATTGTCCGTAAACGGCATTTGGTGTCTTCCCAAAAAGTTTGGGCACATTCAGATGCTGTTTAATCCATCGAAAAAACACCTCGATTTGCCAGCGTTGTCGGTAGATTTCTGCTATTTTCTCCGCCGAGGGACGGTGTAAGTTGGTCGCCAGGACAACCGGGTTGCCTTGGGGATCCTTTAGCTTTACGACCCGAAATCGATATCGGGTCAAAGACGCTTTTGTTCCGAGCTGACAGGTCAAATCTTGCTCAATTGTATGTTCGTAAGGGCGTTTTCGTTCACGATAAACCGGCTCATGCAGTACCGTATTGTTTCTCAACCGGATGACAAAATACTGCCGTTGCTCCTGCTCCATGTACGCATCAAACTGCTTATGCTTTCCATATGCACGATCCGCAACCAGAATGAAATTAGAGTCCGTTACCGCACTGCACAGGGTCGAATCGTGCTGTTTTCCCGTCGATTCCGTAACACGATGGAGTTCGCCGGTCTCAGTCAACAAAGACACGTGCAGCTTAATGCCACTCTTCTCTCCTTTTACCGATGGAGCCCAAGGCAGCCGATTGTGACCGGCAGAAATGGTCGTGGAATCCACCGCCAGCGGCTCTTTTGGAAGCCGAAGACGCCTGCGAGTGGAGCGATTGCATTTGCGAATCAGTAGATGAAGCAGTTGCTTAAAGACGCTGAACGGAACTTCTTTCGCTTTTTTGGAGATCGTGGAGTGATCCGCCGGACGCAATCCACAGGCGACCATTCGCTTTTCTCCGTCTCGATAGCCATCCCACTGCCCAAGCGCCGCTTCAGCAAGAAAGATAAAGAGCTCGTAAACTGTAAATTTCCTTGCTGTATCAACATAATTGGCTTGCTGTAACAAAGGTTGAAGCTCCTCGTTAGGAATAAGGGATTGAAGAATAGGGACTAACATTGTACGATGGTTCATGAGACCGTCTCACCTTCCGTAGGGTTTGTAGGGGTACAAACACTTTACAGAAATGAGCGGTCTTTTTCTACCATTTTTTTGATAATCAACAGGCGTAGTAATTAGCACGGATTTGGCCCAAATAACGATCTGTAGTTTCGTTAGATTTGATTTGGCCTCATTTTTGCGGCAATAGCGCGTCTCTGTTTCGTTAGAAGAAATCAGGACTATCTTGGCCGTGTTCGCCTGCAATCTTTCTTTTTCCGCATTAACAAACCTGCAACCACCAGAATCACGACGATCAGCGCTGTGATAATAATACCGATCTTAAACGATGACCGCTCCATCATCATTGCAATATCGCTCCAGTGATATCCGACGGCATGCCCGATCAGCAAAAACGTCGTGCAAAACACAAACGCGCCCGCAGCGGCAAGCATGATGTAACGGCTCAGCGGCAGTTTGGAGATGCCCGCCATATAGGCGGACAAGTGGCGGAGCCCAGGAACGAAATACCCAAAAAGAATACTCCAGGAGCCGTACCGCTTAAACCATTTTTCCGCTGAATGCAGGCGTTTCGGCGTCAGCCGGACCCATTTGCCGTATCGGTCCAGAAGAGGCTTGCCTATCTTCCTTCCAAGCGTATAGCTTATCAACATCCCTGTCATGCTGCCCAAAAATGTAACCGCAAGCGCACTGGCAAAACGGAAGTGACCTTGCGCGATCATTCCCCCGAAGGTGGCAATCAGCGTTTCGTCAGGGATCGGAACTCCTAATATTCCCAAAGCAAGCAATATGAACAAAGCAATGTAACCGTATTGCGTCAGGTAAACCATGATTTCAGTCAATCCGTTATACCTCTCTTCTCTCATGCGGTCTGCAGTTATGCAGTATCATATCTTTCGAGGTCTAACCGTTTTTTGGACACGCTTGAGTCATGTCCTCCCTGTCCCCATCATAACCTGTACAAAGCGAAGTACACAATAGCGCCGCTTTAAAACAGGGAGGAACCAAATGAAAAACGTGATACGCATCTTTCAAATCGCATTTACATATATCGGAACCGTCGTCGGGGCCGGGTTTGCAACCGGTCAGGAAATCATCCAATTCTTCACCCAATATGGCAAATGGGGATCCCTGACCATCATGCTGGCCACGGTTCTGTTCATCTGGCTTGGAACAAAAATGATGCTGATGTCGCGGCGGATTTCCGCCCGATCCTATGAAGATTTAAACAAGCATCTTTTCGGCCCGAAAGCCGGCTCCGTGATCAGCATCATCATGCTGATTGTATTGGTCGGCGTAAACAGCGTCATGCTGGCCGGGGCAGGCTCTGTCTTTATGGAGCATTTGAACATGCATTATCAGACAGGCCTAATATTGACGGTGATCGGCACCTATTTTTTGCTGAAGCGCGGTATCCATGCCATTTTGCAGATCAACAGCATCGTTGTTCCGATGATGCTTACTTTATCCGTTCTAATTGTCCTCAATACGATAAAACTGCCCACGGCCGACCGCTTTCTCAGCTTGAGTACGGATGAGCCATTGGTAGCGGCATGGTTGTCGCCTATTATCTACACAGCGTTTAATCTAGTGATGGCCCAGGCGGTGTTTGTCCCGCTCGGAAGCAAAACGGAAAGCGCGTCTGCCGTAAAATGGGGCGGCATCATCGGCGGCATCGGCGTCGGACTTATGCTCCTCTCAGCCCACATTTCCATTTCCGCGCATATGCCCGGAATCCGGCAGTACGAAATCCCGATGGGCAGCATCGCCAACCAGTTGGGCCCCATCGTTCAGATGATATATGTACTGCTCATTTTCATGGAAATTTTCAGTACATTTGTCGCCGACATTTATGGCATCACCCTGCAGCTGCAGCAGCATATTCCGTTATCGCCCAGGGTTATCTCGGCATGCGTCATGTTTATTTGCTTCCTGCTCAGCCAAATTGGATTCAGCTCCCTGCTGTCGGTCCTCTATCCGCTATTCGGGTGCCTTGCTATTTTCTGGGCGCTGAAGCTCATGCTTAAGTCCAAATGATTTGTTCAGCAGCCCCGTTACCTCTTATGAAGAATATTGTAAGTATAATTTCTTGAGTTCGTTCACCGCATTTGTTAAGGAATAATGGATTTTCGCCTTATCCCATGCCGAGCGCGCCAGGTCATAACGGTACAGCGGATCGCTGATTACCTTCTCCAGCGCTTCGCCAAGCGCGATATAATCTTCAGGCGGAACCAGAAGGCCGTTGACACCATCCTCGATTTGCTCGGCGATCCCGCCGACATCCGTTCCGACCAGTGCCAGACAGCTCAGCGCAGCCTCGGCAAATACGGAGCCAAACGCCTCCGCCCGGGAAGGAAGAACAAAAATATCAAAGAAAGGCATAAATTCCTCCGGATGAAGCGTATAGCCGTAAAAAATGGTTTCATTATATATGCCGAGCTGTTTGGCCAGCGTTTCAAGCTCCTTGCGGTATGGTCCGTCGCCAATAATATGAAGGACGTAATCGAACCCCTTCTTTTTCAGTTCCGCACAGGCTTTGAGCAAAATGTCGAGCCCCTTGGCAGGAACCAGGCGGCAAACGGTAATCAGCTGCGGCACCGCATTTTCATGCGGAATGGGCTTGAATCGTTTTTCGTCAAAACCGTTTGGCGTCACGGCGATGTTGTCCGGATGTTCTACAAAGGCCCCGAGGTAATCCGCAAAAGAGCGGGATACGGTCAGCATCTTTTCGCTTTGCAGCTCAAGTTCGCGGTACAAGGAAACCAGAAAACGGTGTTCGGGACCGCCGGATTTAATTTTTCCGTTCAAAATCAACTCTTTTTCATAGCTTGAGTGAATCGTTTGGATCAACGGCACCTCCGGGAAAACCTGCTTCATCGCAAGACCGGCGATCGGATGATGCGCATGGATCAGATCATAAGGCTTCTGAAGCCTCAGCCTGGTCCACCACAGATAGTCTCTATAGGTCTGTATATATTTCTGGACCGTCGGGCTGTCCCCGTACTCCGCCCAGTCGAATGTTTGAAATTGAACCTCTTCATGGCCCTTGTTGCGAATGCGCTTCGGGAGCCAGAACATTTCCATATCCCACCTCGACGATTGAAAACGCTCCTGCATATACGGAATCATCGAAGATACGCCACCTGGTTGTTCGGGTGGAAAAAAGAGTGCTTGCAGTAGTCTCATATGGGGAAACCGCCCCTTTCCGGTATTCTCTTTTTCGTTTTTCGGATCTTTGAAATTATGATATATTAGAACATATGTTTCAAGAAGAAAATCGTCTATCGACGTCATCTTAAAGAAGACAGACCGCTTTTTAGCGGAAGTTTTTGCTTGCGATATCAGGTTGCGTTTCCCTGGAGTTTATACTTTCTTATACTAAAAGAAAACGATTTTCAGGAGCGAAAATATGCCTATGCCCTATGCGTCGGGATCGGCTTTTGCCCTTCAAGCCGGCATCGCATCAGCATGCTGTCTATACATCATACTCATCATGACGCTGATGTGCCTCATCATGTATAGCAAGCAGCGGAAAAAAGCTTATTTGTCCATGATTGCTGCTTTCCTTTTTATTATGACATATGAAGGGCTGAACATCCATTTCACCTTGTCACAGACAAAACCCGATGGAAGCAGCTACCCCTTGGCCGCCGATCTGCAAGTTTTCTCGTTTCTGCTGCTGAACCTTGCGGTCTATCAGCTGTACCGCCGTATGAACAAGACGTCTTATGCGGTATTTTCCGTTCTTGTTTTGTTGTTTCCGGTACCGCTAATTTCGGCCGTCCTTCCTTTCGCGGGAAGCGGCTGGCAGAAGTTTTATTTGGATATCTACCAATTGGGCATTCTATGTACAGGCGTTTTCTTTATATCCCCGCGAATCGGGCAGCGCGGCAAATATTTAACCGGGATCGGCCTGTATTTCGCCTATGCAGTCCTCGGCATGCTGTCCCGCTACACCGCTTGGCACGGCGCATGGATCGAAAGGGCGCTAATCTGGATTCCGCTGCTTTATTACACGGTTGTGTTCTGGATTCTCTTCGAACGGATTGTCGAAATGATGCAGTCCATTTACCGCTCCTCCATCACCGACGGCCTGACGAATCTGTATAATCGCCGCTTTTTTATGAAACAGCTAAGCCGTTATATCGATCAAGGGGTTAAGGTGTCGATGATTTTTTGCGATATTGATAATTTTAAGAAGTTGAATGATACAGAGGGGCATCACCGCGCAGATCTGGTTTTGAAGCAGGTCGCGGCGATCATCGATGAAGAAGTTGCCGAACATGGCCTGAGCGGCCGGTTTGGCGGCGAGGAACTGGTTGCCCTCGTTGTCGACAAAAGAGCCAAGACGGCCGAAATCGCCGAAAGGATTCGGGCGCGGGTCGCCGAAGAATCGATCGTGACCTTAAGCATCGGCTACAGTTCCCTGCGCAAAAATATGACGGCAGAGGAACTTGTATCTCAAGCAGACCAGGCGATGTACCTATCCAAAACGACAGGCAAAAACAAAGTATCCCCATACCGGTCATCCAGAGCCAAAAAAGAACCGGATGAAATCAGCGTCTAAATGTAATACCGCTGAGCCTTAAATGATCAACAAAGGAGTTTGAACGATGGGCAAAGAATCGCTTCCATCCGCATACATTGAACAAATGAAGCCTATTCTGGGCGGGGATCTCCCCGCCTTTTTGCACAGCTATGATCTTCCGCGCACGCAAGGTCTCCGTTTTAACGGACTGAAATCATCCCCGGAGCTTGAGAAGAAGGTCGTTTCCATGTTTGACCTGAAGCCTGTTCCCTGGTGCCCAAGCGGATACTATTATCATGAAACATCAAGACCCGGCAAACATCCCTTCCATCAGGCCGGGCTGTATTACATCCAAGAGCCTTCGGCCATGTCCGCGGTAGAACTGCTTGATCCGCAGCCGGGCGAAACCATCCTGGATCTCGCCGCGGCTCCCGGCGGGAAAACAACCCATATCGCTTCCAAAATGAATGGCGAGGGGCTGCTCATCTCCAATGAAATCCATCCCGAGCGGGCCAAAATTCTGGCGGAGAACGTGGAACGGATGGGCATACCAAACGCGCTTGTCACCTGCGCCGCACCGGATAAGCTTTCCCGCCGCTTCCCGAACAACTTTGACCGGATTATGCTGGATGCGCCTTGTTCGGGCGAAGGGATGTTCCGCAAGGATCCCAAAGCATTGGAGGAATGGACTCCAAGGGTGGTGGACATGTGCGCCGCCCGTCAGCGCGATATTTTGGAGCATGCCTATCTGATGTTAAAACCCGGGGGCATGCTGGCATATTCGACATGCACCTTTAATCGCAGCGAAAACGAAGACATGATGGAATATTTCACCGGGGCTTATCCCGACATGGAGATCGTTGCGGTAAAAAGACTTTGGCCGCATGAGGAAGCCGGCGAAGGGCATTTTGTGGCTGTTTTGCGAAAACAGGCGAACCAAGACCGGACCGAAGAACCAAAACGGCTTCGCAAACAGCAGGACAAAGGCCAACATAAAAACGGGCAGCCCGCACTCCGCGAATTTACGGCATGGGCAGCCGAGGAGCTTCCAGGTTTCAGTTTGCCTGCAGGCGCACCGGTATTGTTCGGAGATTCCTTATACCTGCACCCCGGGGCCGAACCGCAAAACTTAAGCGGGCTTAAAATTCCAAGAGCCGGTCTGCATCTGGCTTATTTGAAGAAAAACCGCATTGAACCGGCCCATGCCCTGGCCATGACGCTGACGCCGGATCAAGCCAAACGGCATATCCGGCTCGAAGCGGACGACCCGCAGGTCGAAGCCTACCTGCGCGGCGAAACATTGCCCGTCCTCTCCTCGCTGCGCGGATGGACGCTAGTAACGGTCGACGGGCTTCCGCTCGGTTGGGGCAAAGCTAGCGGCGGCCAGCTGAAAAATCATCTTCCGAAAGGGCTGCGCCAGTTTTGATCACGAAAAAGAGGTATCCATCGGTTCGTATGACCGGGTGGATACCTCTTCTTTCTTTTAGGACAAACAATATTTCAGCAGCGCCTTATGCACGCCATCTTCGTTGTTGGATGCCGTTACCTCATTCGCAGCCGCCTTTACCTCCAGCGGTGAGTTGTCCATGGCGATGCCAAGGCCGGCAAAGGTCAGCATGGTGATATCATTATAATAATTGCCGATCGCCAGCACCTCTTCCGGCTGAATGCCGCGGCGTTTGGCCAAATGTTCAAGCGCATTTCCTTTCGAGGCGTCCGGATGCATCAAATCGAGAAAATATTCGCCGCTGCGCAAAACATTGAATTCCGGCGTCCATTTGCCGATTTCTTCATGCACTTTGTCGAGCACATCAGGATATGAAAAGGCCGTCACTTTAACAACGGGCTGGTCCAGCTCCTGGATCGGCGGCAAGTTTATCGGAAGCATCAGGAAGTTTTCGTACATGCTGCGCACCTCGACCGCCATGCCCTCTACATTATCAACATACATTTGAAATGCGGTATTCACGTCAAAATGGACCTTGTTTTCACGGAAATAATCTATGTACGGCCGGATTGCTTTCGTATCCATCGCAAATTGGTGCACGACCTCTTTGCTTACGACATCCACCGTCGCCGCCCCGTTATGGCTGATCACGTAACCTTTCAATCCGATTTGTTCCATAAACGGAATGGAATTTTGCGGGCCTCTGCCTGTACAAAGCACGATTTCGGCACCGCTTCGGGAAACCTCCTGAATGGTTTGTTTCGTTTGATCAGTCAGTTCATGATTATCATTCAGCAGGGTTCCGTCAACATCCAATGCTATCAGCTTATACTTCACGTCTCCACCCATCCTTTTAGCGGTAGTTCAAAAAGTCCGCCTTTTTGAACTCGCACTTTTTATTATTTTTATTTGCGCAGCAATTCAAGCTCGCTTTCGGTCAACTCGCGGTATTCGCCCAATTTCAGCGATTCATCAAGATCCAGGTTTCCCATGCGGATTCTCTTCAAATAAACCACCTTTTTAGAAACGGCCTGGAACATCCGTTTGACTTGATGGAACTTGCCTTCATGGATCGTCAGCTCGATCCGGGAAATGATTTCTTCCCCCTGCCGCTCTCGTTCCAGCACAACAAGCTCTCCGGGAAGCGTCACATAACCGTCATCAAGCGTAACGCCTTTGGCGAATCGCTCCACATCCGCATCATTGACATCCCCTTGAACCAAAGCGGTATACGTTTTGGGCACATGACGCTTCGGGGATAACAGTTCATGCGCCAGTTTGCCGTCATTGGTCAACAGGAGCAAGCCTTCGGTATCCTTGTCCAGGCGTCCGACCGGAAAGGGCTCAAAAGCCAACATCTCAGGTTCAAGCAAATCCAGAACCGTGCGGTCGCGATTGTCCTCGGTAGCCGATACGACGCCGGGAGGCTTATGGAGCATGACGTAAATAAACTCTCTGTAAACGACCTGCTCCCCGTCCAGTAAAATCACATCCGTCTCCGGATGAACATGCATCCCGCTATCTTTCGCGCGAACGCCGTTCACTGTTATCCAGCCCTGTTTGACGTATTTTTTGATCTCGCTTCGGCTGCCGTATCCCATATGAGTCAGCACCTTATCCAACCGGAGCGTCGATCTTCCTTTTCCACTCATGCCGATGTCCACCTCCATCCTGCAGGGTATTCATTTTTAAGCCGCCCATCCTGCCATTTGCCGAAGCCTGCTGAGCAGCCATCGATGCATATCAGCACATAACCTTTGGCTGCCGTACCCTCAAAGCAAATGATGCGATTCTCTTCCACATCAAGGGTTTCGCCTTTTAAATACCGCACCGCCTCGCCCGAATCAACAGACAAGTGGAGCACGCGGCAAAACTCTTGCGGATGCAGGGCGGTAGCAAGCGGATGCGCCGGGACGAAACGCCCGTTTTTGGCATCTCCCATATACCACCCAGGCCGCACCACCTTCAGTCCGTCCAGGGCTGTGGAAGGAAGCGGTGATTGATAAATATGCTGGCCGTACACAACCGTATATCCAGCTGGCGGGAATGAGAGATGCTTTTTGATAAACTCCCCGTAAGCCGCAAGCGCAGCAGCACCTTGTTCCGCTGTGGCAGATTTGGAGGAAACTTTATCTTTTTTGCTGCCGCCGAAGCCGCGTGCGGACCGGGATTTATTTTTATCATGCAGATGCCCGCTTCCAGCCTGGGCGGGTGGATAAACCTCTTCAATCTGAAGCACGCGGTCATCCTCCGAGCCGTCATGCTGCAGCACCGCCAGGAAATGTCCTTCCCCTTCAATCAGATGCGGCCACAGACGTGCGGTATGTTCCACCTGCTCCCATATATCATCCGGAATCACCCGGTTTTCCTCCGCCTGCTTGCAGCGAATTGTTTCCCCTTTAGCAAACAATTCGCTGCAAGCAGGCACCTCAACATGAAAATGTCTGTGATCCGAAAGAAATCCGGCGATAATCGCTTCATTTTCTTCCGGGGAGAAGGTGCATGTGGAATATACCATTCGTCCGCCCGGCTTCAGCATTTTGGCTGCCGATGCCAGAATGTCGCGCTGCATGACGGCGTACTTGGCGGGAGATTCATTCGTCCATTGACGGATCATATCCTCGTCCTTGCGGAACATTCCTTCACCTGAGCAGGGGGCATCCACGAGGATTTTATCGAAAAAGCAAGGAAAGCGGCCGGCAATTCGTTCGGGATGCTCCTGCAGCACGATACCGCAGCGCACCCCGTACAACTCTAAATTTTTGGCCAACGCTTTCGTTCGTTCCGGATTCAGATCATTGCTAAAAAGCAATCCTTCATTGTTCAGTTTGGCTGCAATTTGAGTGGATTTGCCGCCAGGAGCCGCGCATAAATCCAGCACCTTATCTCCGGGCCGGACATCCAGCATCTCTACCGGCGCCATAGCGCTTGGCTCCTGGATGTAATATAACCCTGCATGGTAGTAAGGATGTTTGCCCGGTCTTGCCCCGGATTCCGTATAAAATCCCGTAGGGCACCATGGAATCGGCTTCAGCTGCCAAGGGCTTCTGGCGAGCATGTCCTCCACGGAAATCTTTAATGTATTCACACGGATACTGCTATAAGGATTATGATCATAGGAAGCGATAAAGCGATCATAATCCTCCTGTAAAAGGAATTTCATCCGGTCCTTAAAAGCAGCAGGTAACTGCAATGCCATATTATTCATCATCCTGTTCTGTCTTGTATAGAGAGGTTGTCAAAACGTACACTTTTGAATTTTGAATCCGTTCCATTTTAACATATTCGCGGAAAAGCTCCCAATCGGTAAAATAACCCCACAAAGTGACGTGTAGCCTTCGAAGCCTATTCCGATTACTTTGCGGGGCCCCCGGAAGATATGTTAAAAAACCTGCCGTCCAGCGGACGACAGGCCAAAATAATCGGGCGGGCAGCCTATTCCTCGTGCGAATCTTCCTTCCGGTAAGCCGCCATCAATTCCTGGACTTCTCCCAGCAGCGCCTTCATTTCCTCCATGTCCGGACGACCGTTTTGTTGGGTCCAAATCCGGTTAAAGCGCTCTTGAAAAGCCATGGCTTCATTAACAAGATGATAAAAATAAAGCTGATGAATCAAGGCGAGCACCTGCGAGGTGATGTTGGAATCATCCTCAAACTTTTTCTGGGCTTCCAAAATTTCTTCGCGGATGCTGGACATCTCGTTATCCAAAATCGCAGCAGCTTCCGCAGCTTTCTGCAGTCGTCTGCGCATTTCATCCGGCAGACTTTCGCGATATTTATAACTTAAAGAATGCTCGATCGTGGCCCAGAAATTCATCGCAAGCGTGCGAATCTGAATTTCGGCAAGAACCTGCTTTTGCCCCAGCGCCGTTTGCACCGGATATTCCACGATCATATGGAAACTGCGATAGCCGCTTTCCTTGTAATTTGTAATATAATCCTTTTCATATAAAAGCTTCAGGTCTTTACGTTTGCGGATATATTCGGCCACACGCCGGATATCCTCCACAAACTGGCACATAATGCGTATGCCGGCGATGTCCTCGATTCCGGTTTCCAGTTGGTCCATCGGCACGTTTAATCGCTTGGCCTTCTCCAAAATGCTGGAAATCCGTTTTACGCGGCCTGTAACGAACTCGATCGGCGCATATTCCTCGCGCTTTTTCAATTCCGCACGCATCGTTTTGAATTTGACTTTAAGTTCTTCAACGGCTTGCTCATACGGTTGTAAAAACAATCCCCAATCCCTGCCGTCCATTCACATGCCTCCTGTCTATCTCCCTCAGCGATGGTCTGCTCCTACGGCTTCGGAAATATGCGAGAATCCGTCACGGCGCAGAAGCTCCCTGAGTCCGGCGTGCAGCCGGCGGTTCACTTCGGGCCCTTCATATATATAACCTGTATAAATTTCGACCAGACTTGCTCCGGCCTTGATTTTCTCGTAAGCATCCTCGGGCGTAAAAATACCGCCGGAGCCGATGATCGGCAGCTTTCCCCCCGTTTGCCGGTAAACTCGCGACACAACCTCCGTGGAACGGGTCCGCAGCGGTTTGCCGCTGATTCCGCCCGCTTCTTTTTTGTTCGGGTGGGTAAGTCCTTCCCTGCTAATCGTCGTATTCGTTGCGACGATTCCGGAGATTCCGCTTTCACGCAGGACGTCCACCATCATTTCAAGCTCCTCGTCGCTGACGTCCGGAGCGATTTTAACCAAAATATGTTTGGATTGGCCGTATTTTTGCGCCTGCAGACGCATCTCTTCCATAATATGCGCAAGGAGCGACGAAAGCTCGCTGCCATACTGCAAATTCCGTAAATCAGGCGTATTCGGGGAACTGATATTCACGACGAAAAAATCGCCGTAAGGATACAGCTTCCGGATACATTCCTGGTAATCCTTATAAGCCTCCTCGTTAGGAGTCACTTTGTTTTTGCCGATATTGACGGCTACCGGAACAGTCCTTGATTTCAGACGGGACAACTCCTGTGCCATCGCATCCGCGCCTTTGTTATTGAAGCCCATCCGGTTCACCAAAGCCTCATCCGGAGGCAGGCGGAATAAGCGGGGCTGATCGTTGCCGGGTTGTCCCTTCGGCGTGACGGTCCCCACCTCCATAAAACCAAATCCGATGGCAGAAAAGCCTTCCACTGCTACCGCGTTTTTATCCAGTCCCGCTGCCAATCCCACCGGGGTCGGAAAATGAAGTCCAAACAAATCGACCGCCAAATCAGGCGTTTCGCTGACGCCGTACATACTTCGCAAAAAGCCGGTGCCTCCCGGAAAAGATCCAACAGTATGTAGTCCTCCGATCACCAAATGATGCGCTTTTTCCGCGTCCAACTTAAAAAAAATCGGTTTTGCAACGTTTTGGTACAGCACCTGCTATTCTTCCTCTCCATCCACAGTTATGTTCTCTACCCTTAAGTGTATCCTTTTCTGTGGTAAAAGAAAAGTTTTTTACCCTGCCGTCCATCGCCATTTTGCTCTTAATCCGGCTGGAATTTTAAGGACAAACCCTTTACAATGTAGCTATCTAGGCGCGATCAAAAAACAATAGACCATTCGATTTGTCTGAACAGCGTAATGATCGGCATTTTCCGCGCAAATCCGATTCACTATTTTGGGGATCGCGCCCACTGAAAATAGATAGAAAGAGGGTTGAACTTCATGGCAACCAAACGCAAGCCTCCGACACTTCAACAAAAAAAGGAAGAAGTGAACAAAAAGGCGATTTTTTGGTCCGGCCTCAGTTTATTGCTTCTCATTCTGCTCATTGTCGTGCTGATTATTTTTAACTCCTAGTCAAAGCCAGTGGTATGTTCTCCGGGGGTTTGTCTGGTCCTGCTCCCGCTTCGTTCGGAACCTCTCCTGCGGAGCCAGCAGTTCATCGGGCGCCCCCCCTTTGCTTATAATGACGGGTGTTCCCATAGGAACCAAATCAAACAATTCCTCAATATCCGTTTGGCTCATGCGAATGCAGCCAAGCGACTCATCCTTCCCGAAGCTGTCCGGATCGTTGGTCCCATGTATAGCATAATTCGTTTCGGAAAGCTGCATCCCCCTGCTGCCGAATTCCCCGTCCGAGCGACCGTTCGGATTCATGACCTTGTCCGTAATAACGAAGCTGCCTTCCGGCGTCCGTTCCCCTCCAAGTCCGACCTTATAATTTCGCAGCATAACGCGGCCGCTGACGACAGCCAGGCGGTGATTGTTTTTGTCCACGATAATTTTGAGCGGTTCGGCAAAAAAGGGTTTGCTGCCCCATGTGCCTAAAAACGTTCCATCTCCTGCCTTGGCGTCTGCTGCATTTTTTGAAGCCGATGGATCTTTGCCCGATGCCTCTGCTTTAGCTTTTTGCAGCAGCGGCTGGAAAACCTCCTTCATGTCCTGCGTCGTTCCCGATACCCAGTTTTCCGGAAACGGTCGCAGCAAGTCCGAAAGCTCATTCGGAAATTGCCCTGTTCTGTTTTTGTACGCTTTGATTGCGCTGTATAACATGGCCTGTTCCTCCTGCTCGCCCGTCCAGGCAAAGGCGGCATCCTTCAGGTTGCCCGCTTCCGGAGGCTGACAGCTGCAGTCTTGAGGATTGTAGGACTGATACGTTATCGAGCCCGGTCCGCTGCTTTCGAGCGTGTAGGCAAGCGGCATGCGCCGCTTCCATATCAGCCAATCGCCGTTTTTCTTCATCTCCAGCACAGCCAGTCTGCCGTGCAAACGGCCGGGACGGGCAAATGGCGACGGTTTGATTCCATTGTCTCCCGCTCCATATCCACCTGCTTGCGCTGCCGTAAATATCGCCTTGTCTTTGTCGGGCGGCAGCAACTGCCCGCGATCCGAACTCTTTCCGTTATTTGGCTGCTCCTTGGCAATCCCGACATCCGGCGTCTTGCCGCTCAGTGCCGTTTCCGCCTTCCCCTCCCGCTGTGGGGCATTTACCGTCGGCACCAGGGTAAGCAAAAACAACATCATAACCGTAAGCGTACGGCGTATCCATATAGAGCGGCGCTCCCTTTTTTGCGCCTGCTGAATCAGCTTGAATTCATAGTCATTCCATAGGTCGGAAGGCTTTTTGCTCGTTTCGAATGCCTCGTAAACACCGCCCGATCGGTTAAAGCAATAGTTGGCTTTGCCGGGTTGGCCCTCCCTTTCATATTCCTTACCAAGCAGATACCAGCCCATCTTGTTGTCCGGATGCATCTGCACATATCTTTTAAGGTAAAGTAAATCTTTCACGGGATTCCTCCATTGATTGAAAACGTCTTTACAATATATATCGGACAAACAGGCATAAAAAAACATCCCCCATCAGGCCTAGCCGATGTAAGGATGTATTTATGATGAAAGTTCTAGTTTTCAACCGCAACCTGAAACGGGGTGTCCGCAACCTTAATGGATTCGGTCGGACATCCGTCAGCCGCATCCTGCAAATCTTCCAGCATTTCCTCCGGTATGGGGGTAATTCCCCGATTGCCGTCTCCATCAATAACGACTTCAGCCATTCCGTCATCATCGTAATCGTAGATATCCGGCGCGGTAGCCCCGCAAGCCCCGCAAGAAATGCATGTATCCTTGTCAACCCAACAGTATTTCGCCATGGTGTTCTCACTACCTCCTATTGCCAGTACCAGCTTTTCATTCAGAACCAGCTGCATGAAGCCGCGAACCTTATCGTATCGTATCATCCGCAAGGGGCATATGACAAATATCACTTACAAATGAAATCCACTCTTTGTATATTGAATGGTTAAGGCAGATCAATCCCATCTTCGCTTACAAAATCCATTTGCAGCGAAGTCCCCCGCAGTTTATGATTCCGGAGCAGCACCGAAGGATCGTCTCCTAACATGCCTGCGGTGACCACCGCATTTTCGCCGAATTTATTGCGAAGCATATCCATCGTTTTCGTCAGCATTTCTTTTTTCGGTTGCTTCTCATACTTAAACAGGTCCAGCTGAATCGCCGATTCGTTTTTGGGCGTCAGATGCTGCAGCGTAACCCCAAGCAGCCTTACCGGTTTGTCCCAGCTCCAATGTTCGGCGTACAAACGCCGGGCCTCCTCATAGATTTCGCCTGCATCTTCCGTCGGCGTAGCGAGCGTTCGGCTGCGGGTAATGGTTTTCATATCCGGTGTACGAATGGTAATCTGCACTCCGCCCGCTACCAGTTCCTTGCGCCTAAGCCTGCGCGCCACCTGATCGCTGATATTCAACAGTACCCGGTTCACATCCTCGCGGGCCTGAATATCATTTGGCAGCGTTGTCGTATGGCCGATCGATTTATTTTGCTCCCGCTCCTCAAGCACCGGGGAATGATCGATGCCATTGGCCGCTTGTTTCATCCAAACGCCTACTACACCGAATGCTTTGGTAAGCGTCTCTTCCTCGGTTTTTGCCAGCTGGCCAATCGTGTAAATCCCGAGCTTACGCAGCTTCTCGGCCGTCTTGCCGCCGATTCCGAACAGCTCCCCGCATGGTTTATCCCATAATACCCGCGGAACGTCGCGAATACGAAGCACGGATATTCCCCGCGGCTTTTTCATATCCGAGGCCATCTTGGCGAGGAGCTTATTGGGTGCAATCCCTACCGAACAAGGCAATCCCAGTTCCTCGTCAATCCGCCTCTGGATTTCCTCGGCAATCTGCTCCGGCGTGCCAAACTGGCGGGAACCGGTAATGTCGAGATAACATTCGTCAATGGAGGTTGCCTGCATCAGCGGCGTGTAGCCATAAGCTATTTTCATAAAAGCGGTCGAATATTTGCGGTACAGGTCAAAATCAGGCTGTATAATCACCAGTTCCGGACAAAGTTTAAGCGCGCGGTTCACATGCATGCCGGTGGAAATCCCCCGCCGTCTCGCGGCATAGGAGCAGGTCACGATAATTCCTTTGCGCAGTTCAATGCTGCCGGCCACCGCCGTCGGTTTATCGCGGTATTTATCCGGCTCCTCCGCCGCATGGACCGAGCAGTAAAAAGCATTCATATCGACATGTAAAATGACTCTTCCGTTCACTGGATAATAAGCGTCAATGTCATTCTTCATGAGCTTTCTCACCTTTGCTCCAATTCATATGTCCAGCATAACGTTCCTGCCAAAAGAGGTCAAGAAAACAGGCATGTGGAAATACTGAATTCTTTGTTACATTCCCGCGTAAAAATGCTATAATAAAGAACTATATATGTGGATCGTTACAGAATCCCGCTAAAATAGCCCTGCAAAGAGTATCGGAAAGAAGTCTCGACGCCTCTCACAGAGGAGCGCTTTTGCGGAGCAAAAGTACTGAGAGTATCGGAAAGAAGTCCGACGCCTCTTACAGAGAGGCGCTTTTGCGAAGCAAAAGTACTGAGTGACGTGCGGCCTCTGAAGCTTATTCCGATTGCTTTGCGGGAACCCCTTATAAATAAGGCGCGATCAAGAAAATAATAGACCTTCCAAAGGAGGACGCTTCATGTCTAAGTCCATATCCATCTTTGACACAACCCTTCGCGATGGCACCCAAGGAGAAGGGGTCAGCTTGTCGGCCGACGACAAGCTCAAAATAGCCAAAAAGCTTGATGATCTTGGTGTGCATTATATTGAAGGCGGGATTCCGGGAAGCAATAGCAAAGACATCGAATTCTTCAAAAGAGTACAGCAGCTCGGGCTTAACGCCAAAATCACCGCTTTTGGCAGCACGCGCCGCAAAGACAGCCAAGCGGATCAGGACGCGAACCTGCAGCGCATCATCGAGTCCGGCGCCCAGGCTGCAACACTCGTCGGCAAGTCCTGGGATTTCCATGTCCATACCGCCCTGCAAACGACGCTTGAAGAAAATATTGCCATGATTTATGATTCCATCGCTTACCTGAAGCAGCAGGGTCTTGAAGTCATCTTTGACGCCGAGCATTTCTTCGACGGTTACAAGAACAACCCCGAATACGCGGTTTCGGTACTGAAAAAAGCCCATGAAGCCGGAGCTGACTGGCTCGTCATGTGCGACACCAACGGCGGGACGCTCCCGCATGAAATCAGCAGCATCGTCGGAACCCTCCGCAGCGGCCTGCCGCTGGCCAACCTGGGCATTCACACCCATAACGACTGCGAACTGGCAGTTGCCAACACGCTTAGCGCCGTTCAGGCCGGAGTTCGCCAAGTGCAAGGAACGATCAACGGTTACGGCGAACGCTGCGGCAATGCCAATCTCTGCTCTATTATCCCTAACCTGCAGCTCAAGTTGGGCTACGATTGTATCGGTGAGGAACGCCTGAAACAGCTGACGGGTACCGCCCGTTACGTCAGCGAAATTGCAAACGTGAATATGCCGGTTAACCAGCCGTATGTCGGAAATGCGGCCTTCGCCCATAAGGGCGGCATCCACGTGTCCGCCATCCTCCGCGATTCCCGGACTTATGAGCATATCGTGCCTGAATGGGTGGGCAACAAACAGCGCGTCCTCGTATCGGATTTGGCCGGGCAAAGCAACATCGTGTCCAAAGCAAAAGACATGGGACTTGATTTTGACGCTGCAAACGAGCAGTCCCGTAAGGTCATCGACAAAATTAAAAACCTGGAGCATCAAGGATATACCTTTGAAGCTGCCGACGCATCCCTCGAACTGCTGCTGCGTGAAGCCGGCGGGGAGGCGAAAGAGCTATTTACCTTTGAATCCTTTAAGATGCTGGTCGAAAAAACAGCCGGACGTCCCGTCGTTTCCGAGGCCTTCGTCAAGCTGAAAGTCGCCGGCAACCATGTTTATACCGCCGCGGAAGGCAACGGTCCGGTCAATGCTCTCGATAATGCGCTGCGGAAAGCCCTGGTACAATACTTCCCGGCGATTAAGGAAATGCATCTGTCCGACTATAAGGTGCGTGTATTGGATGAAAAGGACGCGACGGCAGCCAAAGTCCGCGTACTTATCGAATCCAGGGATATCCACAATTCCTGGAATACGGTAGGGGTATCCGGCAACGTGATCGAAGCGAGCTGGGAGGCTCTCGTCGACAGTGTGCGATATGCTCTGCTTGGACAAAACCTTCAAAGCGGCAGCGATATGGAAGAATTGTTATCGGAGCAAAAAGGCTTGGTTAATCATTAGCAAGCTCCCGCTACAAATAGCACTTCGCTAAAATGCTTCTGCAAGGGCGTAGGCAATAATTGACGGTATCTTAGAAAACACTGAGCGCCATCTCCTCATTTTTTCCAAACACATAAGGGAGCGTTCTTCCGTCCGCCTGCATCTCTAACGAAACTACAGATCGTTATGGCCTCAAAAATGGAAGTCGTTTGAATCTAACGAAACTGCAGATCGTTATTTGGGGTAAATACCGGCTGAAGGGCAATTAGTTCGATTAATAGCGATACCCTGTTTCGTTAAAATTCTAAAAGGCCCTTTTTGAGATAAATAGCGATATCACGTTTCGTTAACCATAATCCGCACACTCCGCCCCCGTGGATGCATTGATGCTCCCGGGGGCGCTTCTATTCGTTTTCGGGAAACCAGACGAACGCAAAATCCAACTTAAGATATCCAACTGCGATAAAGCATCAGACACTTTAAGCTCTCAAATAATTCATGCTCGCAATCAAAATATGAGCGACTCCAAAAAAAGGATTTCACTCTCTCCGAGCATCTAAAAAAACCTCGATGTCCGTTTGGACACACGAGGTTTTAAGGTTTTTGGATTCTTTTCGTGAAAACCGTTCCCTCAGACCTTTTAAGAGCTGCGAAGTTACGCTGCTTGATTACCGCTTAACCAGCTTTTTCACTTTTTTCTCCAGCTCGTTCGGAGGCAAGGTACCGAGAATAACCTCCTGAATTACGCCGTGCTTGTCAATCAGCACATTGGTCGGATAGGCAATAACCCTATACATCTTCTCGTAAATATCGGCCTTCGTATCAAGCATAACCGGAAAGATCACATTATATTTTTTGATAAACTCAGGAACATTTTTCTCTTGATCGTTTTTTGTCACATTGACCCCATATATATTGAGCTTATCCTTGTACTTTTCGGCCAGTTCATTCAGAACGGGCGTCTCTTCCTTGCAGGGGTCGCACCAGGTAGCCCAGAAATTCAGCAAAATCGCTTTGTCTTGCTCGCCGCCGACATGATACTCTTTGCCGTCCAGCCCCTGTAGACTAAACGGTGGAGCAAGCAGTCCCGCCTTGGGCCCTGTCTCGGTCGGCATCGGTTCTTCGTGCCGGAACACCGACTGGATGCCAGGTCCCGCATTTTGATAAATGGCGATGCCAATCAACACGATAACGCCAATAAGTATGTATAGATTACGCTTCATGGATGTCTTCATTTTCCTTCCATAAATTTTTCATTGATTATATTCTCTATAAGTTGATTAATGATTGAACGGATGAAGGCAGCCGGGCGAAATGTGCTTTCGATCGCTGTTGCTCCCGGATTTCTATGATTCAAATTCATTCATGGTCGAAATCCGCTCACAAAGGCGAGCGCTCCGCTTCTCCGTAAATCTTTCTCCCTCTTGCCCATTCCTTATCCTTTTCTTTACTCAACTTATATAATATTGTACCCTCTTTTCAAAGTAACTTACAGTTTCTATTTAAAAAAAGTATGATATAGGATATATTCCAAAATAACAGCCCCCGTTTAACCAACAGGGGCATTACGAAAGTGGGAACTTCATTTGCCGGCATCTCATGAAACCCGTCAGGAAATATGGCTCTGCGCCTCATGTAAAAAACAAATCTCCGAGCATCTGACTTCGGGATTGCCGTACGAAACTTGCGGCGTACTGCAGGGCAGAGCCGATATGGACGGCCTATGGATCGACAACTTCATACCGATACGCAATGCTGCGCCCGACCCGCTGCATCATTTCAGCCTTCATCCCGAAGATTGGACCAAAGCATGCTTACGCGGGGATAGCCTGATCGGCCTGTTTCATTCCCATCCGCATTCGCCTCCGCTTCCTTCCAGTGAGGATTTGCGGCAGCTGCCGCTGTTTGCGGGGATGCTTGGCGTATATTTGATCGGCAGCCCGGACGGAGATGACGGGGAAATTGAACTGAACGGATATCGGATCCGCCAAGGATCGGATGGCGGGTACACGCTGCAGCCGGCAGTCATCAGGCATGGCTGAGACAGGCGTATAAATCGCCGAGCGTCTCGGCCTTTTGGCCTGCTGTTATTTCCTTCATATAAGAAACCCACAGCTTTGCCGTCATTTTCGCATCCCCAAGCGCATGATGCCTGCCTTCGATCGAAATACCTCTTTCAGCCAACAATTCGTCCAGCGCATAACTCTGACGGTTGGGCTCAAGCCAGCGCGCAAGCATCATCGTATCGATGACGCGGTGACGAAGGTTGACCTTGGATGTTTTCCAAAGGGCGGCATTCAAAAACGACTTGTCATGTGCGCTCGCATGGGCTACAAGCACCCTGTCTCCTACGAAATGCATGAAACCATGCAGTCCTTCCATTAAAGGCGGTGCCTCATCAATCATCTGCTGGGTAATGCCCGTGAGCTCAATGATATGCTGCGGAACCGGGCGTTTGGCCTGAACCAGCGTGTAGAAATGCCTATCCTCCAAAATACGGCATCCATCGACTTTCAGGGCTCCGATGGACAAGATTTCATCTCCTTGCTGAGCACGGAAACCGGTTGTTTCGAGATCGAAAATGACGGTTTCAAGCCTATTCAAAGAGATATGCAGTAGTTCAGGCCGGCGCTGCTCCCTCATCAGGGAACGGATAAAAGCCATTTGCTGGGCCGTAGCGCCGCCCATCACGGACGCGATGGCCGAAGGCACTCCTCCTTGGCGCAGCATGTTCCAGAATCCGCTATTTCCGCGGTCCGGGGATTTCATGATTTTCCCCTCTCCGCAAAACGCAGCCGTCTCTGCAGCGCCCGATGAAGCTGTCTCGCCGTGGCCAGGCAGTCGCGGAGATGAAGCGAAATCGGCTTTTTCCTCAGCTCCGATTGCGGTAAATAACCGCTGCCGGAATATGTCCCATCCTTCATCGAAAAAGACGCAAGCGCCCGAAGCTTCAACGCCTTCAGAAAGGCGCGCTGGCAGTTTTCAAGCAGCAGATTGCCGCCGTCCAGGAGCGTAAGCTTTTCCAGCCGCTTCAAAGTAGAAGTTTCGCCGATTCCCTCCTGCAAAGCCATATATCGGATGCTGTTCACGAGAGGAATATAAACCCCGTATTTCACATCAAATTCTCCGGCATGTTCCCCAAACCGCTCGGTCACCACCTGTCCCAAAATATTCATCGTTGCCTTATGTCTGACCGTGTTTCTCAAAATAGCCGTCGCCATCTCCGGAGATTCATTCATGCTGCTTTCAAAAAATTGTTTCCAGTCCGCTGCAAGCCCCCGTTCGCCCGCTATAAAACGCATATCCGAAGCGATCATCAGGTAACGGACGGGTTCCCATCCGTAGTCCTGATGCCAGCTTGCGATCTGCCGTTTCCACTCCTCCAGGGTTTTCCGCCACAATGGCTCAGAGCACATAACCTTGCCTTTACACGGTCCATACCCCAGGTATTCAAGCAGATTCGATAAGCGATGCCCATATGCCTGAAAATACTCATTTTTAGCCTGATGAACTTCATCGCTGATGATAAGCCCATTGTCCTGATCACTCCAAAGCGTGGACTCGCGCCGTCCCAGACTGCCGAATACGACAAAAGAGTATGGAACCGGAGGAGAGCCGCAACCCGCTTCTAACATCTCCGATTCACAAACAGCCGCAGCTCTTGCCACAATCTCATCATGCATGTCATTCACCAGCGATGTCCATGCGGCAATAGGAAGAACTGCGTATAATTGCTCCAGCTGCCCCTCACATTCCTGCTTTTCCTTTCTAAGCTGTTCGCGGGAAGCTGAGCTCCTGATGCCTTCCAAATCCGGCTTGCTCTCCGCGTATTTTATCGGTTCCATCCCTCCACCTCCCTGCTGAACTCCAATAAATTGACGCTTTCATCCATCGGGCAAAGCCGTAAGATTTCAGCTTAAAGCCTCTTCGATTCCCGCCGCCGGTTTAACCGTTGAAAGCTCCGGCTCAGATTTGGCAGCTCTATCAATAATAAGCTTCATTTGTTCCGGATAGCCGTATGAGCCATGCTCGCTGATATCCAGACCCATCATTTCTTCTTCCTCCGACACCCGGATACCCATCGCTCTTTTCATCACGCCGATAATCACGAATGAGATCGCGAATACGAATATAAATGCCCCGAGAACCCCAAGAAGTTGTACACCAAGCTGTTCCAGCCCTCCCCCATAGAAAAGGCCCGGTTTTCCGACGCCCGTCGTCGCAACGAGTTTCGGCGTTGCAAAAAGCCCTGTGGAAATCGCGCCCCAAATGCCGGCAATACCGTGCACGGAGAATGCGTAAATCGGATCGTCGATTCCCGCTCTTTCTAACCATTGCGCCGTAAAAAAGGTAACGATGCCGGCGACGGCACCGATCACTGCGGCAGCCCACGCATCCACGAACGCGCACGAACCCGTGATGGCAACGAGTGCCGCCAATACGCCATTCAGCATGCTTGGAATATCGGCTTTACCGAATATGGCCCAAGAGATCAATAGCGCAGCGACAGCCCCGGCCGCTACCGCAATATTCGTCGTAAGCGCCACATACCCGAAGAAACCGTCCATCATCGCCGATAATGTGCTGCCCGGATTAAATCCAAACCAACCGATCCAAAGAATAAAGACGCCAAGAACGGATAAAACCTGATTATGACCCGGAATGCTGTTCGGCTTGCCGTCTTTATTGTATTTGCCAAGACGCGGTTTCAGCATATAAGTGATCACCAGCGCTGCCGTGGCGCCTGTCAAATGCACAACCGTAGAGCCCGCAAAATCCTGCATCCCCAATTGCCCAAGCCAGCCGCCGCCCCACACCCAATGGGCCACCACCGGATAGATTACGATCATAAACAAGGTGCCGAATACGATATACACGCTCAGTTTGGCGCGTTCAGCCATACCGCCGCATGCAATCGCAAGAGAAATGGCCGCAAAGGAGAGCTGGAACAGGAATTTCACCGAAAGGGAGACATCCGAACCAGCCAGCGAATCGAAGGATTTAGCCATGGAATCGCCTGTCATGAAAAATCCGGTCGTCCCAAAAAGACTGTTGCCGTTACCGAAACCGAGCCCGAAGCCTAAAGCCCAAAAAACGAGGATTGAGATGCCAAGCGTCAGAACCGTTTTGCCTGCAATATGGCCGGCATTTTTCATGCGTACCGATCCAGCTTCCAGCAGCGCAAAGCCTGCCTGCATAAAAAATACGAGCATTGCGGCCATGAATACAAAAAAGGTGTTTAGTCCCGTCTGGAGCTGCGTGACCGCGGAACCGTCATCGGCAAACACAGTAGCCGGAAAAACCATTAATGCAAGAAAAGCCATAACACCGCCAATACACTTTCTTTTCATATCCCCACTCCTATAAATGTCATATTTTATAACATAATGAGAAATTATTAATCACATTATAAGCAAATTAATACGACTTTGACAATAAAATTATCAATTTAGATTTTAATGTAACGATATATAACATTAATTGTAATGTAGTAAAAGTATGACGTTTGACTGTATGGTTAATCTTCATGTATCATATTTTTCATCAAACCGTATCAAAAGAAGTTACATTTATTTTTTCTGCGAGGTGATGTTTAGTGGGGATATGAAATTGTACCGCATTGGAGAGTTATCTAAAGCCGGAGGAGTTAGCGAGCGGACGATCGATTACTACACAAAACTAGGGCTGATTTCTCCCGAAAAGCGAACTCAGAAAAATTATCGCTTATACAGCCATGAAACCTTATTACGTCTAGAGCGTATTAATGATTTGAAACAAGAGAAATATACTCTGGAAGAGATTCGCCAGACGCTTGAAAAGTGGGACGCGGATCCCGAGATTCACCAGGTATCCGATAAACTGTCCTATCTGGAGCTGCATATGCAGCAGCTTGAACGCGAGGTCAGGGAGATTGCCCCCCTTCTGAAGAAAATGAAGCCAGGGCAAGCCCGGCATTTGCTGCTCAACTTGCTGCCGCAGGGAGCGGCATGCATTGAAGCCATCCGACTCTTTCTGGAGCAGGGACCTACGCTGTAGCCCTTTTTCTTATTTTTCGGGGTCTCGCAAAGCAATCGGAATGAGCTTCAAAGACCACACGTCACTCAGTACTTTTGCTTCGCAAAAGCGCCTCTCTGTGAAAGGCGTCGGACTTCTTTCCGATACTCTTGCGGGGTTAATACACCAGGTATTACTTTTTATGAAAAGCAGGAGGTTGTAAGGTATGATGTATCTTCTCATAATTATTGCGTTCGGGTTTTCCCTTTGGGCTCAATTCCGGGTACAGGGAACTTTTAAAAAATGGTCCACGGTACCTTCCCAAAGCGGCATGACAGGATATGATGCGGCACGGCATATGCTGGACAGCAACGGCCTTCATGATATCCCGATCGAACCGGTCCGCGGCGCATTGTCCGATCATTATGATCCAATCCACCGCGTTGTGCGTTTGTCCGAACCGGTATACTATGAAAATTCGATTTCAGCGATTTCGGTAGCCTGCCATGAAGTTGGCCACGCTATTCAGCACAAGCAGCATTATCCGATGCTGGTGCTCCGTCATCGGATTTTCCCGATCGTCAACTTCGCTTCGGGAATCGCTCCTTTGCTGATCATCGCTGGGTTTCTGTTTCAATGGGCGGGATTGCTCGGACTCGGCATCGTTTTCTTCTCCGTTGCCGTCGCCTTTCAGCTGATTACTCTGCCGGTCGAATTTAACGCAAGCAACCGCGCACGCGACATCATGGTTTCGGAAGGTTACATTACCAATGATGAAGAACGGGGCGTTGCCAAAGTGCTGAACTCCGCGGCTCTTACGTACGTTGCTGCCGCGCTGATCTCGGTTCTGGAACTCCTCCGATACATTATGATTTTCGCGAATAATAACCGGGACTAATTAACGACCCAAGAAAAACAACCCACAAAGCGGAGCCTATGCTTTGATGCCTATTCCAAATACTTTGCGGGGGACCCAAAAAAATTCTACAAGCTAAAAAACACCCCGATCGGTTACGAACCGACCGGGGTGTTTTTTGGGTTTTCGTTTTGCTGTTGCAGTCCAAAGTAGGTGAGCAGAAAGGTGCGGAACGCTTGCGCGACCCGCGGCAGCTTATCGTCGGAACGGTGGATGAGCCCGATCGTCCGCGTCACCTTTGGCTCCGAAATCCTTACCCGCGCCGGCTGCAGCGGATTGGTTTGGAAGAGGGCCATTTCCGGCAGGATGCTGACGCCCATGCCTGCGGCAACCAGTCCCCGGATCGTATCCGTCTCTTCCCCCTCAAATGCGATTTTTGGCGTAAAACCCGCTTCCAGGCAAGCATGCCAAACGATCGGCCGCAAAGAGTACCCTTTGCTGAACAATACGAATTTATCGTCCTTCAGCTGATCAAGCTTAATACTCTCTTCTTTGGCGAGCGGGTGATTCGGAGGCAAAATCGCGTACAGCTCTTCAGTAAGCATAACCTCGCCCTCAACTTGTTCATGTTTCTCCGGAAACGGCGAAATGAAGGCCAGATCAACCTCTGCCGAAATAACGTCCCGGATTAACGAAGGAAACATTCCCTGTTTGAATCTGAATTTCACGTTAGGATACCGTCGTTTGAACTCGGCCACAACAGACGGAATAAGATGAATCCCCAAACTATGCGGAAATCCGATCCGAATTTCCCCTTGCTCCGGGTCCAAAAACTCGTGGACCTCAACAACCGCTTTATCCAGTTCTTTCAGAATGCTGTCTACCCGTTTGCAAAATAGCTGTCCCACCGGGGTTAATTGCAGGTTTCTTCCCTTCTGCATAAACAATTGAACGCCAAGCTCTTCCTCCAACTGGTGAATTTGGCGGCTGACCGCAGACTGTGCCACATGCAGTTCTTCCGACGCCTGAGTGACATGCTCCTTCTGCGCAACTTTCAAAAAATACTGCAACTGTCTTAGTTCCACCTATTACTCGCTCCATTCTGCATTTTACGCTGTCCGCTAGTTATGACCTGATCTTTTAATCCTTCTCTTCAAAATCCTTGCCATTAAACCATAAACGAAAAATCCGCAAACCAGTCCGCCCAGATGCGCCACCCAGTTCACTTTAAATTCCTCGGTTCCGGAAGCAAACGAGAAAACGATGCCGACGAGAAGCAGCGCGTACACCGTTTTTCGGGAGGAATCATCCATCCAGTTGCGCTGTAGAAGAGCAATATACAAATAGGCCCCGTAGATGCCATAGATTGCTCCTGACGCTCCAATCGTAAGCAGCGCTTCCCCAATCCGGTTATAATGCGCAACGGACAGAATGTTGCCGATCACGCCGCTCAGCAAATAAAGCAGTGAATATCTCCATGCACCAAGCAAACGCTCAAGCGGGGGAGCAAAGACCAAAATCGCGAAATCATTAAATAAAAGATGCGAAAAACTTCCATGCAGAAAAATCGACGAAACGTATCGCCACCACTCGTTGTAGCCGTCCCAATTGGTTAAAGCACCGAATTTCAGGAGTGTGTTCGGATCCGATGCGCCCCCATTGAACGTAACGACAAGATGCATAATGATATTCGCCACAAAAATAATCGTCGTAATCGGGTAATATCTTAGATAACTTTTCCAATTCTCATATCGAACAAATAACATGCTACACTTCCTTTACTTAAAGCAAATCTGTATATAGGCTATCCGGATCACCACCTCATCGATATCCCCCGCGGAAATAAACCAAGGAAACTGATTGGACAATGCCTTTTTAAAAAGATTATAATGAATCTTGGCACGATTCACCAAATTTCATTTCCGAAAGGAGAATCAATTATGGCACAAGAACGTACAGGTGCTGCAACTTTTAAAGGGAATCCGCTGACTCTGGTTGGACCGCAACTTCAAGCAGGCGACCAAGCTCCGGATTTTACCGTCAGCAAAAATTTGCTTGAACAAGCTTCTCTTAAAGATTTCGAAGGCAAAATCAAATTGATCAGCGTCGTTCCTTCCCTGGATACCGGCGTATGCGACGCCCAAACCCGCCGTTTCAACGAAGAGGCAGGCGCACTTGGCGATGATGTTATCGTTCTGACCATCAGTGCCGACCTTCCTTTCGCCCAAGCACGCTGGTGCGGAGCAGCCGGTGTAGACCGCGTCGTCACGCTTTCGGATCACAAAGATATGTCCTTTGGCCAAGCCTATGGGGTTATGATCAAGGAATTCCGCCTGGACATGCGTTCCATCTTCGTCATCGACAAAAACGATAAGATTACGTATGTGGAATACCTGCCAGAAATGACAGAGCATCCGGACTACGAAAAAGCGGTAGCGGCTGTTAAGGCACTGCTGTAAAGATTTAGCCTTACCCTTAGTATATGCTTTAATTCGCACAAAGAAAAACGTCCGACCAATGATTTCAAAGGGCGGCAAAAACGTGTCCAGCATAAAGATACACTTGCTGATATCTTAAAAAAGCGGGAGAAAGAGCCTTGTCCTTTCTCTCGCTTTTTTCATGCATAGGATATGCAAATCATTTGGAATCCTTGTATTTCCCTAACTTCTTGTCGAGAGCCGAAAACAAGTTCAGAATAATACGGTAGTTCGCTCCCAAATCCCCCAAAGAACCTCTTGAAGCCGAATACATGTCAACTGCGCTTCGCACCGGACCGACGGACAGTACCGATACCGTGATATCGACCGTCCTTCCCATGGAAGTTCTTTTCTCCAGTGTGATTTCTCCGACGGAAGGTACCTCATGCAGGACTTTATAGCCCGGAATTTTCTTTAATGTTGAGGATATTTCCTCCCATGCCTTGTCCTTCGATAAATTATAATAGCGCGTCTTCATCTTAGGATCTTTTGCCCGGTCGCTTGTTCCTTCCTGACTGCGAACGATCCCTACCAGAACTCTTTTTAACGACAAGACCTTTCCCCCTTTGTAGTAAGCATCTTCAATACTTTACAGTGTATCATTGTTAGGGGCAGAACAAAAGAGAAAGTAAGGTAAAATATCCCCGAACAGATAAAAACACCCCTTATTCCGGATCACATCCGTAAAAGAGGTGCGTGATGAATAGTCAAAATAAAAACCCGCCTATGCCGTCCGGTTAAATTGTCTTCTGAACCTGCTTTAGCAGGTGGGTGATCGCGGAAGCGTTTTTGAAGTCCCCTTGTCATATAGACAGGGCTTTTCAGCGGCGCCTCGTAAAAATCTCCCTAGACATTATCATTGGTTCAAAACAACGATTAACCGTGGCGAACATCGCAGGATGTAGTCTTATTATAGACCCATTTTATCAAAATGTAAATGTCGGGTACAGAAAATTCGGGAAAATAAACCGATTTCCTATTCTTTTTTACCCTCTTCTTTAACGCGCGAATCATCGTCATCAGGTTCCGAATCCGACGGATCGTCAGACTCTTCTCCCTCGGACGCCTCTTGTTCTTCCTGCTCTTTCTGTTTAAGCTTCTCGGCCTGATCCTGCATTTTTGTGAACGTCGCGTAAAAATTGTAAAATGCCCAATAAGCGATTAAACTTCCGCCGAAGAAGAATATGAGCGCAGGATATTTAAAGCCAAAGAAAAGCACGGCCGCGCTGCCGAGAACCGTCATAATGACGCGAAATGGACGGATGATCGTGATGAGCACCGCATTTTTCAGGATTTGTCCAAGTTTCATATGATAATGAACAATCATCGAAAAGAAATTAAACAACGAGACAAAAAGCACAATCAATAATACGAGCATAACGATACCGATGATCTGCATGTTTTTGAACTGCGTCATGTAGATGGTATAATCAACCATCATGATCACCAGCAGCAGGACGTAAAATATGCCCCCGATCATACTTTGCTTGTAATTTTCTTTGTAAGATCTGAAAAACAAGCTGAAGATCTTCACATCAGGATCGCCCATCACCCATTTACGGACCACCGCAAACAGCGCCGCCGTAGCCGGAAACAATGTAAACGGTGCCACAATACCCATGGCCCAGTTCATTTGCAACGATTCGTTAACGCCGGTTACCATCAATCTGGTCATCAAAAAAAAGAAAAACGGAGCCGAACATAACAGCCACAGGATGTTGCTGAAAGCAAAGCGGGTAATCCATTCTGTAATTTTGTAAATACCGCCCATTGCACCTTTAAATTCCAAGTAAAAGCCTCCTCCTCCACTATCTATGCCTGTACATATTAATATACCGCATTTTAGCCTTACATTGCCAGAGCCTAATTTTCCGGGATATGGGTAAGGGTCTATACCCGAATGCCCGGACACACATAGGATACACAGTAACCTATAGGAATCAAACAAATTAAGGAGGTAATTCTTAATGTCTCATGTTGCCGGATACGGATATGGTCATGGTCTGTGGGGTTCCACAGGTGCGATCCTTGTGCTGTTTATACTGCTTGTGATTATTACCCGGGCATTTATTTGGTAATTAAATAACAAAATAGCCGCCCCAATGCAAGGGCGGCTATTTTGTTATTAGAAGCATTTTTTTAATTAATTGAGGTTGTACCAACCTGCCCGCATTCGCGTTTTAACGCCCTGGGGCAAGCCACGCATGCGGATTAGCTGTTATAGGATTCATCCCGCTTCGAAGAAGGGCGTCTTTCGCTATTATTCGTGCGCGGCTTACGGTCGCCGTTGTTGCGGTTGTATCCGCCGCGGCCGCTATTGTCGCGATCGCGGTTATATCCGCCTCTGCCGCTGTTGTTTCCACGGAACCCGCCGTAGTTGCCGGACGGTCTGCGGCCGTTGCGGAGATCCGGTTTGCCGTTGTTGTAACGGCGTTTCACGCGGATCGGCTCTTCCGGAGTCAATTGGATTTCGGAGTCGCGTTTCTCGCCTGTCAGCATTTTCATCGCACCGGACAGAAGCTGTACGGAATCGTACTGCTCAAGCAACTGGATTGCCAGGCCCTTATATTCGTTCAATTCACCGGATTCGATCGTTTCCATCAAACGTTCCGCAATAACGCGCTGTTTGCCTTCGATAGCTTCAGCCAGCGTTGGCAGCGGTTTGCGGGCAATGCGATGACGCGTAATCCGTTCGATCAAGTGCAGATGATCGATTTCACGCGGCGTTACAAAGGACCATGCGCTGCCTTCTTTGCCCGCGCGGCCCGTACGTCCGATCCGGTGTACATAACTTTCCGGATCCTGCGGAAGGTCAAAGTTAACGACATGTGTGACGCCGGAAACATCCAGACCGCGTGCAGCCACGTCTGTCGCTACCAATACGTCGATGCTGCCGTCGCGGAATTTGCGCATGACGGTATCGCGTTGGTTCTGGGACAAGTCGCCATGAAGGCCGTCCGCAGAGTAGCCGCGTTTTTGCAGCGCTTCAGAAAGTTCATCGACCCGGCGTTTGGTACGGCCGAATACGATCGCAAGCTCAGGAGACTCCATGTCGATCAAACGGCAAAGTGCTTCGAACTTCTGGCGTTCAGGCACTTCGATATAGGCTTGATCAATAAGCGGAGCGCTCACTTGTTTAGGTACTACCGATACATGTTCAGGATTTTTCAAAAATTGCTGAGCAAGTCTTTGAATGTTAGGCGGCATTGTTGCGGAGAAAAGCATGGTTTGGCGTTCTTCCGGAACCAGCTTCAGGATGGATTGGATATCATCCATAAAGCCCATGTCCAGCATTTCGTCAGCTTCGTCCAAAATAACGGTTTGTACATCGTCCAGACGGATGGTTTTGCGGTTGATATGGTCCAGCAACCGGCCTGGGGTACCAATAATGATTTGAGGTTTTTTCTTCAGCGCGCGGATCTGACGTCCAATATCTTGACCGCCGTAGATTGGCAGCGAACCGATTCCTTTGAAACGGGTCAATTTGCCGATTTCTTCCGCGACCTGAATGGCCAACTCGCGGGTTGGCGTCATAACGAGCGCAACGATTTTATCCGTATCTTTGGAGATCTTGTTGATTAGCGGAATACCGAAAGCTGCGGTTTTCCCTGTACCGGTTTGTGCCTGCCCGATCAAATCGCGGCCGGTCATGGCAATCGGAATCGATTGCGCCTGAATAGGTGTGGCTTCCTCGAATCCAAGCTCTGTAATGGCCCGGAGAACCTTTGGTTCCAAGCCTAAATCTGCGAAATTTTTCAAAATGTTCATACTCCTTCTATATAGTGGACATTCCACAATCTTGTCTGTATTCTTAAGTAGCGGTAAACATATATAGGTTAGCCATCGGCATAAAATTTGTTGCATGGCTTATATTCTCTATAGAGTTTATCCAGGGCAAAAACAGCCTACAGATGTTAGTAAACGGTAATTTTTCTCCTGAAACAATGTCAGAATAAAACTATTGTACAAGCCTACTCAAGAACATCCAAATCATTATATCATAAAATAAATCGCAAACACCAGCGACCTTGGAAGCAATCGTTTAAAACCTTTTGCCTCATGAGATTTTTTGCAAATAATAAAAAATAAATTCAAGTAAGAAACAGAGGTGGAACAATCGTGAGGCTCAGCAATGTCTGGAAGTATTTGGTCGTCATTCTGGGGGCAGCGTTTATCGCATGCGGATTCAATCTTTTCCTGGTTCCCCATCAGCTATTAAGCGGGGGCGTATCGGGGCTTTCCATGTTAGTGAATTATTTTACGCGCATGGATCTAAGTATTTTGTATTTTGCATTTAACGTTCCGATCTTGGTCGCCGGTTGGTTCCAACTGGGCAAGCGTTTTATCGTGCTTAGCATTGTATCCGTCGTGGCCACGACCTGGTTTATTGCGATCGTGCCTGTTCATGCATTGTCATCCGACACGCTGCTCGCATCGGTCTTCGGAGGCGTTTTGGTCGGAATTGGAGCAGGCATTTCCTTCAGGGCGGGCGGTTCCTCGGGGGGGTTCGACATTGTCGGCTCCATCGTAACGCGCTACCGCGATTTTCCGGTCGGCAATGTGCTTGTTGCCATGAACGGGCTGGTTATTCTCGCCGCCGGATATCTGCAGCAGGACTGGAACCTGGCCTTGGCTTCGATGATATCGATCTTCGTGTCGGGCAAGGTCGTGAATTTTATCCATATCAGCCACTACAAGGTCACCGTATATATCATTACCAATGAAACGGATGCGCTTCTGACCAAACTGCTCGAGCTTCCCCGCGGCGTTACGAAAATCAAAACCGAAGGTGCGTTTTCCCATAAATCCAAAGACATGCTGATGACGGTTACCACCCGGTACGAGCTGCAAGAACTGAAGCGGATCATCAAACAAACCGATCCGAAGGCTTTCGTCAATATCGTCGAAACCGTAGGTATTATGGGTTCGTTCCGCAGAGGCTGATTTTTGGCGGCCTCGGTGTAAAAAAGTTGCCTTTTGTGGTATATTAAAGATGCGCGGTTCCTGTATTTGTTCCATGAGATTAGGATTGACCCGGTTTTTCCAAGCACTTAAACGCTTTTCCGATTCTCCTTTCGCTTTAAAGAATTAAGGCTGCAAAGAATCTGAGAGGAAAGGGTGATTTTTGTGGAAATGGAAACGGTAAAACTGTCCCAAATCGTCATGAAATGGTTCCCGGATCTGATGCCTTCCTTAAAAAACAATGAACTGAATTCACTCATTGTGCTGCGGGACGGACTCGGTATTCTGGAACAGGATGATGCGATGGAGATTATTCAGTACAGCATCTGTGAACATCAAAGCTCTACGCCTCTTCAATAATGAAGGTGCGATTAAAGCATCAAAAAGATAATGCCGCCTGCTTTTCAGTTTTGTATCCCACTGAAAACAGGCGGCATTTTTAATTTGTCACATTGGTTGCGAAATTGTAAAAATGTTGCCAATCCTAGATCCCGTTTGTATTTATCAAGTTCGCGGGCAAACCTACAACTGACGAAAAAGTTTAATCCCGAAGCGTATGGTTTAACTATTGATAAAGCGGCCCTTCATCATTCGAAAATTTACGCCAAATTGTTACAAACCTGTTGTTTTTGAGCTCATTTGTTCTTATATAATCATTACTGTTAATGCTAACAAGGGAGAGAATTATTTATGAATATCATCTGGGCTTTGCTGATGTTATTGGGAAGCGCGGCGCAACATCCGCAGAACGACAGTCAGCAAGTCGCCAAAATCATTGGATCATCCTTTCATTCAGCCCTGATCGCTTCCCTGCAAAAAGACGTACCCGTAAGCGCCGACCATCCACCGGTCAAAGTGGATCCCCAGACTAACGCTCCCAAGGTAAAAGGGGTATACGTTACGGCTTATAGCGCCGGAGGCTCCCGCATGCAGCAGCTTCTGGATCTTGTAGACAAAACGGATCTGAACGCCATGGTCATCGACATCAAAGATGATGCGGGATACATAACCTACAAAACGGACAACCCCGATCTGATCAAAAAAGGCCATCCACAGCCTTTCATTCGCGATATCAACGGACTGATGGACCGTCTGAAGCAGCATCAGGTATATCCGATTGCGCGCATCGTCGTGTTCAAAGATACGGTTCTTGCCAAAAAACGTCCTGATCTTTCTTTCGTCAACAGCGATGGAACCGTATGGAAAAACGGCAAAGGCGACAGCTTCGTCAACCCGTTCAACAAAGAAGTATGGGATTATAACGTGGAAATCGCCAAAGAAGCGGCCAAGTTGGGTTTTAAGGAAATCCAGTTCGATTATGTCCGCTTTCCGGAAGGATTCGAAAAACGCGCCGATTCCTTGAAATACTTCAAGAACGGTAAGTCCCGGGTAGACGCCGTGGCCGAATTCGTTCAATATGCCCGCAAACAGCTCGCGCCACTGGGCATACGCGTATCGGTCGACATTTTTGGTTATGCGGCTTCGGTACCCGCAGCGGAAGGGATCGGTCAGGACTTCAACAAGATATCCGAAAACGTGGATGTCATCAGTCCGATGATCTATCCAAGCCATTATACCCAAGGCTGGTTCGGCTCCAAGGATCCCGACAAGGAACCTTACCGGACGATCAAAGGATCGATAACGGATACCTTCAAAAAACTCGATCCCCTTGCAGATCAGAAGCCTATTGTGCGGCCATGGATCCAGGATTTCACCGCAAGCTGGCTCGGCAGCGGTCACTACATCAAATATGGCAAATCTCAAGTCGAAGAACAGATTCGCGCCTTAAAGGATATGCATGTTGACGAATACCTGCTTTGGAATGCCACGAACCGGTATTCCTCAGGCGTTGAATATAAGTGAACCGCCTTATAACGGCTAACTGAGAGTCGCCCCCAACAGATTGAGGGGCGGCTCTTCATCTATTTTCACAAGAAACACCTAACAAATTAGGGCCAATTCGCTTAAAATTTTTCCATGTACTGTAAATTTTTTCTCGGTTTTCTCTGTTCAAAGCGGGAGTTATGCTCTACAATAAACTACTATCACCATGATATCAGATTCCAATACAGTGAGGCTTATTTTTTATGAAACCAACCTTGACCCTTCGCCAAAAAACAAAGCAGTTTCTCGTTATATTGCTGCCGATCCTGATTACGCAAATCTCCTTATCGGCCATCACTTTTTTTGACACCAACATGTCAGGCAAAGCCAGTTCCACTGACTTGGCCGGAGTCGCCATCGGCTCAAGCCTGTGGGTTCCGCTGCAAACCGGATTAAGCGGCATTCTGATGGGCATGACCCCGATCGTCTCCCATTTGATGGGCGGCGGCCAAGCCAAAAAGGTTGCATACCATATCATGCAGGGACTATGGCTTGCGCTCTTGCTGGCGGTTGCCATATTAGCTGTCGGAAGCATGCTTTTGCCCACGATTCTCGATGGAATGAAACTGGATGCCGAGGTAAGGCATATAGCTTTCCGCTTTTTAAGCTTCCTGGCAATCGGCATTATTCCCATGTTCGGATATACTGTGTTGCGCAGTTTCATTGATGCTCTCGGGCAAACAAGAATTTCGATGACCGTTACCTTGATTTCGCTGCCGATCAACATTTTCCTCAACTACCTGCTGATTTTCGGCAATTGGGGATTTCCGCGGCTTGGCGGCGCAGGCGCAGGTATCGCATCCGCGATTACCTATTGGTGCGTTTTTATCATTGCCGCCATCTTTGTTATCCGGCTTAAGCCTTTTGCTTCCTTTGGCGTTTTCCGCAGCTTTTACGGTATATCCCTGAAGGTGTGGAAGGAGCTGCTCAAGATCGGCGTGCCCATCGGATTTTCGATTTTCTTCGAGACGGCGGTATTTGCCGCAGTAACGCTGCTGATGAGCCGCTTTGATACGATTACCATCGCAGCCCATCAGGCCGCCATGAACTTCGCTTCAACGCTTTATATGATTCCGCTCAGCATCAGCATGGCGCTAACCATTCTGGTCGGCTTTGAAAAGGGGGCAGGCCGCCTTAAGGACGCGCGGCAGTACAGCATCCTCGGCATTGCATCGGCGGTCGCGCTGTCTCTTGTAACAGCCGTTGTACTGCTTGTAGCAGGTCATTATGTTGCCGGACTTTATTCGGATGAAAGCAGCGTCATCAAGCTGACGCAGCATTTCCTGATCTATGCGATTTTTTTCCAAATTTCCGACGCGATTGCGACGCCGGTCCAAGGTTCGCTGCGTGGATATAAGGACGTAAATCCCGCTTTTATCATTACCTTCATTTCGTATTGGGTCATCGGACTTCCCGTCGGCTATCTGCTGGCTACCTTCACGGGACTTGGTGCTTACGGGTTCTGGGTCGGACTCATTGCCGGCCTTGCGGCCGGCGCGGTTCTTCTGCTTGCGCGGCTGATCAAAGTGCAGCGCCCCAAGCAGGAAAGCCCCGCCGCGGCAGCCTCAGCCTAAATCATGTTCGACTGATGTTTATACAGCCTTGTATCCAAAATGCCCCCGCAAAGAGTATCGGAAAGAAGTCCGACGCCTCTCACAGAGAGGCGCTTTTGCGGAGCAAAAGTACTGAGTGACGTGTAGCCTTTGTAGCTTATTCCGATTACTTTGCGGGGACCCCGGAAATTCACCCCACAAAGTGACGCGTAACCTTTGAACCTTATTCCGATTACTTTGCGGGGACCCCGGAAGAAGAGCCATAGTAGCAGTATGGACAATATTTTCATTCATCAGTGGTGCCGCGAAACGGCATGATTGTCTGATATGTAAAGAAAACCCTGCAAAGTTGATCTTTGCAGGGTTTTCTTTATGCTTTTCGAATTATTGCGAAAGCCGCAGGGCCAATTCGTAAAGCTCCATATTGAATTCCTTTTTGGTGTTTACCACTTTGTCGATGTCCGTAAGAACAAGCTCGCCTTTAATAATACCGCAGGCTTTATCGGATTCGCCTTCAATCAGCTTGCGTACGGCAAAGTCGCCAAGGCGGCTCGCCAAATTCCGGTCTGTAGGCGTAGGCGTGCCTCCACGCTGGATATGACCCAGGCATGTCACGCGCGGCTCAAGCGTAGGGCAGCGGTCTGTCAGCGCTTTGGCCACATCTTCCCCGCTTCCAACCCCTTCGGCCACGATCACGATGCTGTGGCGTTTGCCGTGGGCAAAGTTTTCCTTCATTCGTTCTGTAATTTCGTCCATGTCATGCGGCACTTCTGGAACGAGAATCGTCTCCGCTCCGGACGCCAGACCGGCATAGAGGGCAATATCCCCGCAATGTCTGCCCATGACTTCAACGATCGAAGAACGTTCATGGGAAGACATCGTATCGCGAAGTTTATTTACGGCATCCACAACGATGCTCACCGCTGTATCGAAGCCGATCGTAAAGTCCGTGTAAGAAATGTCGTTGTCGATAGTGCCCGGCAGCGCCATCGTTTTGATGCCAAGCTTACTCAGCTTGTTGGCTCCATGGTACGAACCGTCTCCCCCGATGACAACCAGGCCGTCAATGCCATGCTTGCGCAAAATTTCAGCGCCTTTTTGCTGGCCTTCCGGGGTCATGAATTCTTTGCAGCGCGCAGACTGCAGAATCGTTCCGCCGCGTTGGATGATGTCTCCGACACTGCGCAGGTCCATCGAGAAAATATCATCATTCAAAAGTCCTTGATAACCACGCTGAATCCCGTAAACTTCAAGTCCATAATATAGTCCGCTGCGCACAACCGCCCGAACTGCCGCGTTCATCCCTTGGGAGTCCCCGCCACTTGTCAGTACTGCAATCTTTTTCACTGTCATGAAAAAATTCCTCCTCGTAATCACTCATACAAATGCTTGCGAATCCAGCGGCTGTTGACGAAAAAGAAGAGCCTGGTCATTGGGCTTCCTTTCATCAATCGCCTGGATACGGAGCGAACTTCCTGCTGCTCGCTGACTTTCGGATCAGACAAATAGATTGCCAGCAATCCCTCAATGATCATCCGATGAAACGATGGTACAGGTATGGACGATACATCCTTGCGCGCCGATTCAACCAACAAGGCAATCCGGTCCAGCATAGCTTCGGGAGATTGATAATAATTGCAAAAATTGAGATCTCCTCCAAGCCGATCCTCTTCCTGATCAATCAGGTAATCCAGCATAATGTGCAGACAGCAAACATGTGGAAAGTATGACGCATGAATGGAGGCCGCAGCCGCATCGCTCAAGTGCCGATCACTCGCGGCGAGAAACAGCATAAATACGCCTAACGTAGAACCGGTGGCAGCAGCGAATTCATTCCACTTTAGATGAGGTGTCCGTTCGCGGTGAAGCTCCCACCATTCCAGGAGCGCCTGCTCCCTGAGTTCGGGTTTGATGTGCTTGTACACCTGCAGGTCGGTATACAGGCCTGCTAAATCCCGAATGTAGGGCATGGCCGCCGAATAACCCGGAAGCTCACGAATACAGCCCTGACAAGTTGTTACCAGACTGTTCAGATATCCTCCGTCATTCTGCTCCTGACGCAGTGCGTAATAATTGACCGGCTCCGCCTCCGGATCGGTGGCATCCAGCATAGACTGGTGCAAAAGCCTGAAATCCCCCTGATCCATAGAGGTGCTGCGGTCGCACAGATTGTCCAGATAGTCGCTTATCGTCTGGTATGCGACGATAAGCTTTACCAGAACAAGTCTGTCAGGTAAAGGAACGGCGGCATAAATCCCCCCGCCCTCGCAATGAAACTGCTTGGTTTCAATGCTGGCAAGCGCCTGTTTCCGCAGCTCGGGATCCGGAATCATTCCGGCATTCCGACGCCACCCGTCCAATTCCTTCCGCACTTCAGGCAGAATATGCTTATACACTCGTCCCATCAAGCTTATAGGATTCTTTGGAACTTGATATTGACTTTGCCTAATTTCATTCAAGACGGTGCCTCCACAGTGTTGTCTACTAATATCTATCCTAATGTCCCTTATTATAATATGGACCTTAAAATAGCACAAATAAACTAGATCACGTCATGTCAGGTCTTACGCCGAAATACAATAAAATAGAAAAGGCTTACACCCTTGTTATAACCAACATGTAAGCGTTATGAAAATAAAAAGGATTCTTTTCAACTCGGCTCGAAATATAATTAAAAATTTATTGAATTTATCTTAAAGGAAGGTGCAAACAATGATCAAACGGCTTCTCTTGCCCGCCGCCATCCTCGTGATGGGACTGGTCTATATTTTTGTTTGGCACGGAATCGTATTCAAACTGATCCCCATGTGTTTGATCCTCATTTTCGCTTATCTTCAAGCACCCGCAGCCAAAAGTACATATGCAAAGCTGATATTATCGGGTCTTTTCTTCTGCATGTTGGGTGACGGACTGCTGCACTGGTTTATCATCGGGCTTACCGCATTCCTGATCGGGCACCTCTTCTACTTATCCGCCTTCACGACTCGGTGGCAGTTCTCCGCCTTTCGGCTGTGCTTGCTTATTCCGCTTGTCTGCTACGCCGTCTATATGGGCTGGAAGCTGCATCTGGGACTGGAAAGCGGCGGCCATTCCAATCTTTCGGCCCCGATCATTTTGTATATGATCGCCATTATGCTGATGGGCTTCTTCGCCATCATGTCAGGCAATCTGAAAGCCGCCATCGGCGCCCTGCTATTCATGATCTCGGATTCCATTCTCTCCTGGAACATGTTTATTTCCAAAGTCTCGTATTCGGAGGTCCTGATTATGTCGACATATTATACCGCGCAGTTCCTTATCGCCGGCAGCATCCCAAACAACCAGCGCAACCGTTCCAGTGTAGACAACCAAGTTATGCAAAATACCCCCACAAAGTGAAGCCTATGCTTCGATGCTTACTCCGAATACTTTGCGGGGACCCCGGAAACCTAACAAAATAACCCCACAAAGTGAAGCCTATGCTTCGATGCTTACTCCGAATACTTTGCGGGGACCCCAGAAACCTAACAAAATAACCCCACAAAGTGGAACTTATGCTTCGATACTACTCCGAATACTTTGCGGGGACCCCTAAAAAACTTATACATTCTATACCCGCAAAAAAAGCACAGTTCTCTTTCGAGAACTGTGCTTATAGGCTTAATTAACCAAAGCTATAAGAAAAACGTCATCGACGTAATTTCACAATGAAAAACGTCAACCAACGTTACTTCCAAAGAAGCTAAGACCGTGTTTAGCGGAATTTTTTTTCTTACGATTATCGAATGGTTCAGCACTGCCGAGCATTTATAATCCAAAGAAATCCGTTAACGAAGGCCAATCTTATAATTTAGTTACGTTAGCAGCTTGTGGGCCACGGTTGCCTTCAGTGATTTCGAATTCAACTTCTTGACCTTCGTCCAGAGTTTTGAATCCATCTCCTTGGATAGCGGAGAAATGTACGAATACGTCCTCGCCGCCTTCAACTTGAATAAAGCCATAGCCTTTTTCTGCGTTAAACCATTTAACTGTACCTTTCAAATGAACAACCTCCTAAAAATACCGCCATATGTGGCGAATAACTACATTATACTTCATGCCCCTTGACAATGCAATCGCTCTTTTGCGAATTGTATCTTTTCATTTGCTTTTGGAGCTTCCTCTGCGGTATCATTTTACCAAAAGACCAAACGGAGAATGCATATGATCAAAAAACATGAAATATACAAAAAAGACAAATGGAACATGATGACCGTCGAAGTGCAGGGACGATATATCGTTCTTCGTGAAATCTCCGATCAGTGGGGCGAGGAAACCCATACATTCATGAGCCGCCCGGCTCTTATGCAATGGGCCGCAACCCGTTTTCCAAAAGAAGAGTACGAAGACAATATGGAAGAATGGCGTTCAATCATGGCCGCTTTTAAAGGAGTTTAGTCCTTCAAAATGGAATATAACAGCATCCTTATCTTTATCATTTCCGCCTTTTGCCTTGGAGCCGTTCTCATCATGATGAGAAATTCGGTGCCGCAGAAGCTGAAACGGGGTCTTGCGGGCACAGCTGCCTTCATGATCCTCATTGCCTTTATTCTTATTGTATACAGTCTGTTCAAGATGGGTTCCAGCCCTTGAAGGAAAGATTAATATTGCGGGGAAAAGTTCATACTAAGGGGGATATTTCCTGACTAAGGAGGTCTCCCTACCCTTGAATTTCAATGCAACACTCAGGCTTGCCATGGCATTTGCCATTACCGTGAGTGCGGATCCCCTTTTTCCTCCTGCGGTTTCATCAAGCGGAGCCCATGCACCATCATCCCAACATTTAAGGAGGATTCCCATGGAAAAAATATTGAAACGTTCTGAAGTCGCCGAAGAGCATAAATGGAATGTGGAGGATTTGTTTGACGGGCAAAAGGCCTGGGATCAAACCTATGCCGAGCTGCAGCAGGAAGTGAAGAAAATGGCTGACTTCCACGGCAAACTTGATAATGCGCAATCCGTGAAATCCTGCTTCGGACTGGAAGACGAAATTGCGCTTAAGGCTGAGCGGCTTTATGTTTACGCGCACTTGCATCATGATGAAGATACAGCAAACCCTACATACCAGGCCCTCTCCCAGAAGGCCAAAAAATTGAACGTACAAATCGGCGAAGCTCTATCTTTTATTACGCCTGAAATTTTGTCCCTGCCGGATGAGAAGCTGGATGCGTTTATTGCCGATCCCGCCCTCGCCCCTTACAAGTTCACTTTGACCGAAATGAAGCGTGAAAAAGCCCACGTGCTTTCCAAAACGGAAGAAGCGCTGCTCGCGCAAGTCGGCAACCTGTCCCAGGCGCCGCAGACCATTTTCGGCATGCTTAATAACGCGGATATGAAGTTCCCATCCATTAAAAACGAAGAAGGCAAGGAAGTTGAACTCACTCACGGCAATTATATCCAATTTTTGGAGAGTCCGAACCGTGAAGTTCGCGAGCGCGCCTTCAAAGCCGTATACGGAACCTATTCCAAACAAAAGAACACGATCGCCTCAACGTTGAACGCCAACGTCAACAAAAATATTTTTTATGCGAACGTACGCAAATATCCTTCGGTGCTGGAGATGTCCCTATACGGCGACAACATTCCGAAGGAAGTGTACACCAATCTGATCGACACGATCCATGAAAGCCTGCCGCTTCTGCATCGCTACATGAATCTCCGCAAAAAGCTGCTGGGCGTCGACGAACTTCATATGTACGATCTTTTCGCTCCGCTGGTGGATGAATACAAGATGGACATTACCTATGATGAAGCGAAACAAACCGTAAAAGAAGGCCTGAAACCGCTTGGCGAGGATTATTTGAAATCGCTGCAGGAAGGCTACGACAACAAATGGATTGACGTGTATGAAAATGAAAACAAACGCACCGGCGCTTACAGCTGGGGCGCCTACGGCACGCATCCATTCGTGCTGCTGAACCATAAGGATAATCTGAACAGCATGTTTACGCTCGCCCATGAAATGGGCCATGCGCTGCATTCCTACTACTCGGACAACACGCTGCCTTACCGTGACGCGCAGTACACCATTTTCCTGGCGGAAGTGGCTTCTACGACCAACGAAGCGCTGCTGATGGATTACCTGCTGAAGAAGTCGACGGATCCGAAGGAAAAAATGTACCTGCTGACCTATTACGCAGACCAGTTCCGCACAACAGTGTTCCGGCAAACGATGTTCGCCGAGTTCGAGAAGCTCATCCACGAGCGTGCTGAATCAGGCGAGGCGTTGACGCCGCAAGCGCTGTCGGAAATTTATTATGATTTGAACGTAAAATACCATGGCAAAGGCATGGCCGTGGATAAGGATATCGAAATGGAATGGGCCCGCATCCCGCATTTCTACAACAGCTTCTATGTGTACAAATACGCGACCGGGTTCTCCGCTGCAACGAGCTTCTCCAAGCAGATTTTGGAGGACGGCCAACCAGCCGTCGACCGCTACCTCGGCTTCCTGAAGAGCGGCGGCAGCGACTTCTCGATCAACATCCTGAAAAAAGCCGGCGTCGACATGTCTTCGCCGCAACCGATCCGCGAAGCGATGAGCGTCTTCGAAAATGTAATCGAACAATTGGAGCAAATGACGAAATAAATGCATCTTTGCGGTACAAAATCCCTTGTCCACACAGGTCAAGGGATTTTATACTGTCGATAGAGGAGGTGTTCGGATGAAAATTCAATGGTCGCTTATTGCCGGACTGGTATTTGCTCTTTTGACCGCTATATTTGCCGTCGTAAACGTCGATCCGGTTCGCGTCAATCTGATGTTCACGCAAGTCAACATACCGCTCATTCTGCTAATTGTCGGCTGTACGCTGATCGGCGGAATCATCGTCGGTTCTTACGGCATTTACAGGCAGTATAAGCTGCAGAAAGAGCTCAAGTTTCTCTCCGCCCAACTGGCGCAGATCCAAAGCGAAACAGGATACACGTTCCCGTCGCCGGAAGTGAAAGCAGACGATGTTCCCAAGGATACCGGTGACAGCGATCTGCCGACATCATAAACATCCAAGGAGGACCTTAACATGTCGATACAACCCAATGAAGAGTACATATTAACCTTTCTGAAAAAGCTGCTGGATACGCCAAGTCCAAGCGGTTATACCGCACAGGTGATGAAGCTTGTGGAACAGGAAGCCGCTTCTCTTGGCGTCAAGCTCTCCTGGAACCAAAAAGGCGGCGCCATACTTGAGATCGAAGGCAAGAATCCTTCCCGCACGATCGGGCTCAGCGCGCATGTGGACACACTTGGCGCCATGGTTCGCTCGATCAAATCAGAAGGTACGCTGCGCCTCACCCGCGTAGGTGGTTTTATGCTGCAGAGCATCGAAAATGAATACTGCGTCATCCATACGCGCAGCGGCAAGACGTATACAGGCACGATTTTGAGCACCCATCCATCCGTGCATGTCTACAGCGACGCCCGTGACTTTAAACGCGAAGAAGAACATATGGAGGTCCGCATTGACGAGTTGGTCGATTCCAAAGAAGATGTGCTGAAGCTTGGCATCGGGGTCGGGGACTTCGTATCATTTGATTCCCGTGCGGTCATTACCGACAGCGGATTCATCAAATCCAGACATATTGACGACAAGGCAAGCGTCGCCGCGCTGTTCGGCCTGCTTGAATCGATGAAGCGCGATAGCTGGAAACCCAATGATAACGTTAAACTTCTGATCTCCAATTATGAGGAAGTTGGTCATGGCGCCGCCTATATTCCGGCCGACATCGATGAAATGATCGCTGTCGATATGGGTTGCATTGGCGATGACCTGAGCTGCAAAGAAACCGATGTCTCCATCTGTGCCAAGGATTCTTCCGGACCTTATGATTATGATATGACCAGCAAACTGATTGAATTGGCTCAAGCCGAGGGTATTCCTTATGCAGTTGATGTATACCCGCATTACGGCTCTGACGCTTCCGCCGCATTGTCGGCCGGCAACAATATCCGCGCCGCGCTGATCGGCCCAGGCGTACATGCCTCCCATGCGATGGAGCGCACGCACAAGCAGGCTGTCATCAACACAACCAGGCTGCTTGCGGCTTATTTAAAAGCATAAATCAAGGACAAGGTTTACCGGGTGAACTACCACTGACAAACGAGCTTGATTCGATGGTTTCCCCGCACTTCCATAAACGATAAAAAGGCTATCCGGTCATCCTGTGAACTGACCGAATAGCCTTTTACTTATAATCGGAAGCCGAAGCTTACATTTTCACGTTATCTTACCGAACCGCCGAGAATATAATCTTCACCAGATTCGTTAAGCACATTTCAGCAAGCTCGTCCTTTAAAAAAATCTCGAAGCCGCGGAATTTGGAGAAACCCTGTCCTTTAAAAAGGACAGGGCTTCTTGACAATCTGAAAGAACTTGTAAAAAATGAAAGTTCTTTTTATCTTATTCTCTTTCTTCGATCTTTGAATTAACTCTGGCATTGGCGGCCAAGAAAGACTCTATTTGTTATGCCGTTACCCATTTTTGCTTGCTTCGATTTTCTCCGCCAGCTCATTGAGATACGTCCAGCGTTCCATGAGATGCTCCAGTTCCTGCTCGGTATCCTGCTGCTGCTGCAACAGCTCCTGAAGAAGAGCGGAATCGCTGAAAGCCTCCTCCATTTTTTTCTGGATGCCTGCCAATTTATTTTCGCAGGCCTCGATCAGGCCGTCGATTTGCTCGAATTCGCGCTGTTCCTTGTAGCTGAATTTCACCTTCTCGCGCTCGCGCGGAGCCGCCGATGCGGCTGTTGGCGGCGCGGGCGAAACCTTCTCTTCCTTTCTTTCGGGCGCTGCAGTTTCAGCGTTTTTAGCCATCCATTCATTGTATTCGGTAAAATTGCCGACATGAACGCGTACTTGCCCCTCGCCCTCAAAGGCCAGAATTTTATCGACGGTCCGATCCAAAAAGTAACGGTCATGGGAAACGGCAAAAACGACACCGGGGAAGTCATCCAGATAATCCTCCAGCACGGTCAACGTCTGAATATCCAGATCATTTGTCGGTTCATCAAGCAGCAGCACATTCGGGGCCGACATCAGCACCCGCAATAAATAGAGGCGGCGCTTCTCACCGCCGGAAAGCCGGGAGATCGGCGTCCACTGCATGGCGGGCGAGAACAGAAACCGCTCCAGCATTTGCGAGGCGGTGATACTGCCGCCATCATCGGTACGGATCACTTCGGCTTCTTCCTTGATATATTCGATCACCCGCATACTGCCGTCCATATCCTGATGCTCTTGCGTAAAGTAGCCGATTTTCACGGTTGTGCCTGTAATGACTTCACCATCATCCGGCTGCAGTTTCCCGGCAATCATATTGAGCAGCGTCGACTTTCCGCTTCCGTTCGGCCCGACGATGCCAACCCGGTCTCCGGGAACGCTGATGTAATTCAGATCGCGAATCAGCACTTTATCTCCGGCATTTTTATTAAGATGCTCGATTTCAATAATTTTGCGTCCAAGCCGGGTAGAAGCCGCAGACATCTCAACCGTGCCGCTGCGGGTTGGAGCTTGTTGTTCCTTTAGCGACTCGAATCGTTCGATGCGGGCTTTCTGTTTGGTCGATCTGGCCTTCGCTCCGCGGCGGATCCAGGCCAGTTCATTGCGCAGCAAATTTTGTCTTTTTTGCTCGGATGCTTCCTCACGCTCTTCTCTCTCGGCCTTCAGCTCGAGAAATCTGGAGTAATTAGCCTCATACCGGAACATTCTCCCCTGATCCAGTTCTAACATCACATTGGCCACTCGATCCAGAAAATAACGATCATGCGTAATCATCAGCAAAGCACCGCGGCGTTTCTGCAAATATTGCTCAAGCCAAATGACGGAATCATTGTCGATATGGTTCGTAGGTTCGTCAAGAATCAACAGTTCGCATGGCTCGATCAACGCCTGCGCCAGGGCGACGCGTTTGCGCTGCCCGCCTGATAACGTGCCCATTTCCGCATCAAAGTTAACGATGCCAAGCTTGGACAAAATCGTTTTGGCCTCGCTTTCCATCTGCCAAGCCTGGAGCGTGTCCATCTGCTGATTGAGCTGCAGCAGCTTTTCCTGAAGCGCTTGATCCGCCGGGTGCAACTCAAGGCGTTCCATGACCTCCGTATAATCCCGCACGGCCTTCAGCTTCGGATCATTCCCTTCAAAAACCTGCTGGAGTACGGTATTTTTCGGATCAAACTCCGGATTTTGCGCCAGATAACGGACCCGGACCTGATTGCCAACGGATATTTCTCCATCATCCGGCTGCTCCAAACCGGCGATAACCCGTAAAAATGTGGATTTCCCCGTCCCGTTGACGCCTACAATGCCAATTTTATCCTGATCCCCCATGCCAAAGGAGGCATCTTCAAACAATATTTTTTCGCCGTAACTTTTGGATATATGTTCAACTGTCATAATATTCATTTTATTTTCCCTACTTATCTATCGATTTCAATGCATAATGCTATTTTAGCACACGGTTGGGACAGATTTGAACCTCCCACGACGGAAGTTGCGAGATTCCTCGGCGGAAACCCAATGGTTTCTAAAAGGATCCAGGCTAGCCCCGGTCCCTCCGGTTGAAGCCTAGTTGATCATGTGATCAGGAAAATGTTGCGAAAGTGCATCCTTTTCAGGCAATTTATAGCGTGAAAGGCAAAATTGTTGCGAAAGTACATCCATTTGACTATGAATCGTCTGTCTATGCCTAAAAGCTGGGGAAAAGATGCATTTTTGCAAGCTTTCGAGCCATAATTGCCTGGAACGCTAAAATAGATGCACTTATGCAACTTTTTAGATGGAACACCAGTCATTTTTGTCATGTAGGATTTTGCTAAACCAAAAAGCGAATTCAAGAATCCATTTCATAATGCCGCTGTTCAAATACCCGTAATATTATTCATTATGAAATTGATTCAAAATGCATCCTTTTCGGTCAGTTGTTTGGGACTATTAGTTAATTCCTGTAAAAGTGCATCTTCTTGGGACATATTCTCGAAGTCGGCTTAAATAACGTGAAAATCCTGCTCGAGAACCCCCTTGTTTTTTACAGAGGGGTTAAAATTGCCTCTTCGGTCTATGATGTAGGGGTCTCAGAGCGTTTTAAAATCGATTTTTGTTTTAATGGATATGCTTCCTATATAAAAATAGAGTGTCGAAAAGTCCGCAGGACTTTCTCAACACTCTGACCTTCGCAGGTTTTTACAAGAATTTTGTATATTTAGACTAAAAAGGATGTACTTTTGTACTTTTGTACTTTTATACTTTTGTGCTTTTGTACTTTTATACTTTTGTGCTTTTGAGAGTGCTTTTGAGAGTACTTTGATACTTTGATACTTTTGCACTTTTGCTCTTACCCTTTGCACTCGCACGCGTGAGGTGACCTCCGACACGCAACGCAACACCACCGCGTGCCGAGAGCTGTGCGCGGTGCTTCGACACATAAACTTTCGTTTTGAATTTTGAGCTTCTGAAACTTGAATACTCTACTTCAAACTTTTTCCCTTTTTGATTGAATCCGCCTATACGCAAATGATCTGTTAAAGTACGCTAGCCAATACGCCGCCGTTATTCATCCACTATTCCGGAATTACATTCTGCCCCATTAGATAGCCAGCGCCAGCAGCCAAGCGGCAATCCCGCCAATACATGCCGACAGGAAGTTCACCGCATCATTATTCATCCAGGACAAACCGCGGATGCGGCGAGTCGGCTGCCCGCAATGTGCCAGCACCTCAACGTCTTTGCCGCAAACCTGGCATCGGTGCATGACCTGCAGAGTAGCACCCAAAAAGGAGTCGGCAAATGCTCCTGCTATCCCCCCGGCGATGCCGGCAAGCAGATACTCCATACCTTGGCCGCTCATGCCGGACAATTCCGCAAACAGCCAGCCGAACAAGCCGATCAAAAGGCCGCCAAGCGCCGCTGCTGTGCTTCCGAGCAATGTAACGCCGCCTGAGGTTCCGGGAGGCACGATCTTTCCTGTTATAACAGACCGCGGCGGTCTCCGGCTGAGACCTCCCCATTCCGTCGCCCATGTGTCGGCAGTTACGGCGGCCATTACGCCGATAAATGCAAATACCCATCCAAGATGCGGCCATATTGCATTCAGGATGCACAGAAGCATGCCAGCGCCGCCATTGGCCAGCACCTGGCCCGCATCGCGCGTAGACGTTTTGGCATAGGATTTTTCAAGCTCTTCCTTATTGGCCTGCTTAAACTTGGAGAGCAATGAAGAACTGATAAAAAACAGCAGCAAAATGCCAAACCAAAGCAGGTTTCCCGCGCCAAAGTAGACCGTGCCCATCACAAATGCGGCAGCTGCGCCAGATAAGGTCAACGAATGTTTCCAGTAGGCGGCCGCAGCTACAAACAGGGCGCACACCCCACCGATCAACCAAAGCATAATCAGCCGATCACGCAGCTTCCCAGAAGCTGGTCTCCCCAAAATAATTCAAATTGGTCACCAGCGGTACACGGACCTACGCCTGCAGGGGTTCCCGTAAAAATAACGTCTCCTTGATCCAGACCATAATGAACCCCGATATAGTCAATGATTTCCTGCAGCGAAAAAATCATATCCTTTACATTTCCGCGCTGAACCTCGGCGCCGTTTTTACGGACCGAGAAATCTTGGTCGCCCGCCGCCTGCGTACCAGGAAAATCGATCCATGCGGAAATCGGAGCCGCATTTTTAAAACCTTTGGCAGCTGTCCATGGATGCCCCTTTTTCTTAATCACCGTCTGTACGTCACGGAGGGTAAAGTCGATTCCCAAGGCCATTTGGTCCACCAACTCCTCCACCTTCAATCCCGGCTCATAGGCGCTGGAAATACGTAGGACCAATTCACCCTCGTAGTGGATCTCTCCCTGATCCTGCGGCAGACTCAGAACCCGGCTTTCCATATCTACAACGGCATGGGACGGCTTCATAAAAATCATCGGTTCATCAGGAATGTCATTTCCGAGTTCAGCGGCATGGAGCTTGTAATTGCGGCCTACACAATATACGTTGCGAATCATGAACATCATCCTCTTATTTTAGTAGTGAAGGTCTATCCTATAAGTTCGGGTTCAAAAAGGTTGGTTTTCAGCACCGAGAAGGTTGGATAAAGCTAGGGACTTCAGGAGCGGAGCGTACGTTTTGGTACGTGAGCATCTGAAGTCCCGGCTGAATTCAGATTCGATGCCGCGTGACTACCTGTTTTACTTCGTGTTAGATATAGAATTTATAAGTTATCAGCTCCGCTGATGAAATTCAATATCGCAAGAAAAACTACAGCAAAAGGTGGTTTGTCTGCTGTGAAGATACGTCAATAGACGTTTTTCTTAAGATATCAGAAAGTATAAACTTCAAAGGAATCTGCATCCTGATATCGCAAGAAAAACTACCGCTAAAGGTGGTCTGTCTGCTGTGACAGTACGCCAATAGACGTTTTTCTTATCAAAAGCGGACTTTTTGAACAACCTATACAAACGTCTTTTTCCATATATCCGGTCTGTTGGTGCAAATCAGAATTTCCGGGGAAATATTCGCCAGACGCTTCATGCGTCTCGCATCGTCCACCGTCCAGGCCATAGTGGTGATGCCTGCCTCCTTTAGCTTAGCGACAAGTTCATAGTCCGGATGAGAATACCCGATCGAAAGGAAGGAGCATTCCAGAGACTGCAACCGCTCCACCAAATCTTTTGGACGCGCATCGATGATCAATCCCGTCGCCAGCTCCGGATGGATCTCTTTCACCCTGCGAAGCGCTCCTTCATCAAAGGAGGTAAGAACGATGTCCTTTTCCATGTGATAAGAGGCAATGCGCTCGATAACCGCGTATTCCAGGCCGGGGTACATATTCCCCGAAGTTTTAAGCTCAATGTTCAGACGCATGCGGCCGCAGCTAAGGCGAAGCACTTCATCCAGGGAAGGAATCCGTTCGCCGTGAAACGCTCTGCCTTTCCAGCTCCCCGCATCCAGCCTGAGCAGCTGCTGCCAGGTGTAATCCTTGACTTTGCCGCTGCCGTTTGTCGTTCGATCCAGACTGAAATCATGTATGACGACAGGAATCCCGTCTATCGTAAGCTGAGTGTCGATTTCCATCCACTGCACATAAGGTTCGGCAATGGCCATTCGAAAAGCAGCCATCGTATTTTCCGGTGCTTTCCCGGAAAAACCGCGGTGTGCCACACATAGATTATTCATCTTTTCTCCCTCCAAACTCTGCTTGCCGCATGCTATTCGGATTTAGTGGCCAGGCGTAACGACGCCGTCCCCGGAAATTTTCACGCCGCCAATCGAAAGCTTCTGCAGCTCCTGCATCAGCTGGCTGCCCTCTTGCGCATTCATAGGCACGGGTTGGCCAAGCTCCGCATGATATGGAGTCAGTTTCATGCTGCATCCGGATTTCGGTTTGCAGGTTGCCTCAAACACAGCTGTTTTCCATGTTGAAGGCGTGCTGGATTTGGTAAAAATAAAGTTCCCTGTGCTATAGGCAATCCATTTGCCTTTATACTGTTCCAGTCCTTGCAGAACATGCGGGTGACCGCCAATAATCAAATCGGCGCCGGCGTCTACAAAGTCATGCGCAAGCTTCTTTTGGATGTCATTCGGCGTAAGGGACCGTTCTATGCCCCAATGCGTCATCACGATGACCATATCGGCCTTTTTCTTGGCTTCGGAAATCGTCCCGATCACGCGGGCCGCCTTATCGTACGCGCTGGCCACTCCGGGTTTATTCTCTCCGGCAGCCCAGCTTGTTTCCGGATATACCCGGCTGCAGCCAATGACGGCGATGGTCATGCCTTTGCGTTTAAAAAACACCGGTTGATATGCACGGTCTGCATTTTTACCTGCGCCCACATACTGGATTCCGCTTTGGTCCAGATACTTGATCGTATCCATCAAGCCAATTTCGCCCTGATCGAGGATATGGTTATTTCCCAGATTAACGACATCCATGCCTGCCGCATGCAAAGCTTGCAGCGCTTTCGGCGAGGATTTGAATACAAACTGTTTGTTTTTGGCGCTTACGCCGCCTGTCGTTACCGGTGTTTCCAAATTTCCGAGCGTCAGATCATCTTTCTTGAAAGTATCCCCTAAATAAGTAAACGGGTATGAATAGCCATTCTTCTCAAGCAGCGTTTCCACTTTGCCCGAAAAGATCATGTCGCCTACAAAATGAATGGTGACCGCTTTGCCGTTATCTTCAGCTATATTTTGTTCCTCCGGCGCTTTCGAGTCCTCCTGCATGTCATCCTTTGTGCCGTCATCCCCGGATGTTGCCGGAGGCTGTTCCTTGCTCTTTTCCGGGTTTTGCTGTTTTTCCGTGGTTTGATCGTCCCGATCTTTGGAACCCGCATCCGGCTGTTCAGGTTCTTGAGCCGGTTGTTTGCCGTTTTCTACGGTATCGGAACTTTCGGAATTTTGCTTCGTTTCCCCGGTATCGTCGCCAGTTGAATTTATGTTAGAGTCCTGGGACTTCGGTTGATCTTTAGGGGGATGCTCTTTAAGACCTGTTGCCGCGGGGGGGTGGTTTGGCGACGGCTGCATTCCGGCCGCACTCTGGTAATCGTTGATAAAATAATAAGAAAGCAAACTGACAATCATCAGAAGCAATGCGGCATTGATCGCAAGCCACAGCCGCCTCTGCTTCAACTTCCGGTTTTTTTTGCCGGTACGTTTTTTCTGTGATCTCGGCGGATACATTGTTCCTCCTTAAATATCTTCATAGTTTAATAGATTTGCCTCCAGAATCCATACTATTATATTAAAGCCATACAAGCAAATAGAACCCTCCGCCAGGGGCGGAGGGTTCCTGATTGTGCCAAACGGCTATCAAGCCATTTCAGATTTTTTGATGTGCCAAACGGCTATCAAGCCATTTCAGATTTTTTGAGCTGGTCAACGATTGAATCGCAAAGCGTTTGCATATAAAGAGGGTCGCTGTTCAGCATATCGATCCGCATCAGGCGCATATCAAGCTCTTTAGCGACCTCCTGCGCTTCGATATCCAAATCGTAAAGCACTTCGAGATGGTCGGACACGAAGCCGATCGGGGCCACCAGCACGTTTTCAACCTGCTCTTTGCTGAGATTGCGGATCGTATCCAGAATATCCGGACCAAGCCAAGGCTCCGAGGTGCGGCCGGCGCTTTGCCAAGCGAACTGCCATGACGTGATCCCGATTTTGTCGGCAATGGCGCGGGAAGTCTCCATCAGCTGTTCGGGATATGGATCGCCAAGTTCCAGAATTCTCTCCGGTAGGCTGTGCGCGCTAAACAATACGCGTACTTCGTCACGGCTGGCGCCCGCTTCCTTAAAGAGATCGAGTTTGGCTTTCACCCGGCGCGAGAAAGCTTCGATAAGCTGCGGATGCAAGTGATAACTCTTCACGAAAGTGAATTTCACTCCCAACTCATCCGCCTTGGCTTGGGCGCGTTTTACGTAACTTTCCACGCTCATCGTCGAGTAATGGGGCGCAAGCACGATCCCGACCGCTTTTTTAATGCCGTCCTTAGCCATGCTCTCCACGCCGTCTTCAATAAAAGGACTGGCATGCTTCAAACCCTGGTAACATACGAATTCGACGTCATGCAGGCGGCTGTCGGTATTGAGTGCTTCCTGCAGGCTTTCCACTTGATGATTCGTATGCTCGCGCAGCGGGAAAACCCCGCCTACAATAGCTTTATACCGGTCTTCCAGCTCTTCAAGCTGTTCGGGGGACGGTGCATGCCCGCGGCGGATATGCGTATAATACGCTTCTATGCCTTCTAAGCTTTCCGGAGTTCCGTAAGACATGACGAGAACGCCTACTTTTGTTTTCATCATACGATCACCTCTTCGAAAATGTTGGTCTTTCGTTTTTTATTTTCCGTTCTTCAAAACGGCTGCCGAATACTCGTGGATATATTCCGTTAGCTCCTTCAGTTTATCCAGCGACGCTTCGGGAAACAGCCCATGTCCCAGATTGAAAATATACCCTTGTTTCTCCAAACCTTCATCAACGATATCTTTGGCATATTGTTTGATGATATCCATAGGCGCCGTCAAAATATACGGATCCAGGTTGCCCTGCATCGCAAATTTGCCGCCAGTACGTTTGCGGCCCTCCGCGATAGAAACCCGCCAATCCAGTCCGATGACATCCGCCTGCAGCTGCGTCAGCGTAGGAAGCAGTTCACCGGAGCTGACGCCCGGAAAATATATTTTAGGTACATTCAAATCCGAAAGTTCGGTAAAGATACGAGTAATGGTCGGAAGCACGTACTTTTCAAAATCCTTAGGCGCAAGCGCCCCTACCCAACTGTCAAACAGCTGGAAGGCCTTGCCGCCATTTTGAATATGGGCTCTAACATATGTAATGACCATATCGCCAAGTTTGTTCATCAACAGATTCCATACTTCCGGCTCGCTGTACATCAATGTTTTCGTCAAAATGTAGCTTTTTGAAGGACGTCCTTCAATCAGATAACTCGCGATCGTAAATGGCGCTCCGGCAAAGGTGATGAGCGGGACTTCAAGCTCGCGGTCAAGAATGCGGATCGTCTCCATAATATGGGATAAATCCTTGTCTACATCAATCGGACGAAGTTTCTCCACATCCGCTTTGCTCCGGATCGGATTGTCGATCACCGGGCCGATGTTTTTTACGATATCAAAATCCACTCCAATGGAAGCAACCGGATTCATAATATCCGAATACAATATGGCGGCATCCACGCCCAGCTTGCGCACCGGCATCATCGTAATTTCCGCTGCAAGCTCCGGCTGGCGGCAAATTTCAAGCAGCGAATACTTCTCTTTGATTTTGCGGTACTCGGGGTCATACCTCCCCGCTTGCCTCATGTACCAGACAGGGACATGATCCACTTCCTGCTTATAACTGGCACGTATGAGTGTATCGTTGTAGGTCATGAAGGAGCCTCCAATACTAATTTAGAATTTTTCTAATCTATATTATGCCCTTTTTGAAAGTAAGTAACAACCGGTACGATGCCGCATCCGATGACAATAATATGACATCTGTTACCGAGCTGTCTACGCGGGATGTGATATACTGGAATAACCTGTGTTTTTCATGATGAGATTTGCAGTCATGACAGAAAGGAAGTGAAAAGCACATTGAAATCGTGGAAAGTCAACCTGATCGTCCTTTGGATCGGCCAGTTTCTGGTCAATTCCGGCATGACGATGATCACTCCGTTCCTGTCCCTGTATCTGGCGATGGATCTGGGGGTACGGGGTGAACATAGGATTGGCATGTGGGCCGGGATGATTTTTGCAGCCAACTTCCTGACCTCTTTTATTTTTCAGCCCCTTTGGGGGAAGCTTGCCGACCGCTACGGACGAAAAATCATGCTGCTGCGCTCCGGCTTCGGCATGTCGATCGTCATTACGCTAATGGGCTTCGCCCGCAGCCCGTGGGAGCTGCTGGTGCTTCGGCTCCTGAACGGTACGATTTCCGGCTTTAACCCTGCTTCGATATCGCTGGTATCCAGCACCACCCCGAAAAACCGGATGGGGTTTGCAATGGGTATCATGCAGTCCGGCTCCGTGGCAGGGACGATTCTTGGTCCTCTCATCGGGGGAGGCCTTGCGGATTTATTCGGATTCCGCCCTATTTTCTATATTATCGGCATTCTGATTTTTATCGCTACGATGCTTGCGCTTTTCATGGTCAAAGAGAACTTTAACCGTGAAGAGGCAGCTAAAACGCCGCAGATGTCCGTTCTCGACGGGTTCAAGGAGCTGGTGCAGATTCCGCAGCTGCCGGCCTTGTTTGCCGTCACCTTTCTGCTGCAGTTCGCCATGATGAGTCCGATGTCGCTGCTTCCGCTGTATGTGGAGAAGCTTCACGCTTCACAAGCCAATCTGGCCTTCTGGGCCGGAATGGTCAGTGCCGTCACGGGGCTGTCCAACATGATCACCTCGCCGATTCTCGGGAAGGTCAGCGACAAGGTGGGGGCGCACCGCGTTTTGACCTATGCCTTGATTGGCGCCGGACTGATGCTGATTCCGCAGGCTTTTGTTCAATCTGTATGGCAGCTCATTATCATTCGTTTCCTGATGGGCATCTTTATGGGCGGCCTGCTTCCAAGCGTGAACGCCCTGATCCGATCATATTCGCCTGATGGCATGGAAAGCCGGGCTTTCGGCTTCAACACGAGCACGCTGGCGCTCGGCAACATGTTGGGGGCGCTCGTCGGCGGATTTTTATCCGGTTTTATCGGCATCGAAGGATTGTTTATCATCTCCGGCTGCCTGCTGCTAATGAATATGGTTTGGGTGCGGCTTAAGCTGTACAAAAAGCATAAATCACCGCAGTACCGATAACCCTAAAATAACCCCGCAAATAGTATCGGAAAGAAGTCCGACGCCTCTCTCACAAAAGAGGCGCTTTTGCGAAGCAAAAGTACGGAGAGTATCCGAAAGAAGTCCGACGCCTCTCTCACAAAGAGGCGCTTTTGCGAAGCAAAAGTACGGAGTGACGTGTATCCTTTGAAGCTTATTCCGATTACTTTGCCGAGCCCCGGAAGTTGATATGTTTAAAAAGGTGGGCAGAACCATTCTGCGCCACCTTTTTTTAATTCAGGATTTGCAAAATTCGATGTTCAGGCCTCTCTGCTGGAAGACCAAACGCCATTTCTTCTTTTGTTCACCGCCTGCATACCGCCTTTAAGTTCAACCCAAGTTGTGCCGCAAACATCTTTCATAAGCCATGCGGGAACTACTGCCCCTGCGGTTTCACCATCGCTACGGCCAGGCCGTCATAAGCCGGCAGAATCGTGCCGATCAGCCGATCATCCGTGGCCATCTGCTCATTAAAACGACGGATCGCCTGTACGGATGGGCCGTTTTTGTCCAGGTTTAACGTTCTTCCGCGTAAAAATGTGTTGTCACCCGCTATGATCGCCCCCGGATTCGCAAGTTCGATCGCATATTCCAGATAGACGGGATAATTCTCCTTGTCCGCATCGATAAAAAAGAAATCGAACTTCCGGCCTTCCTGCTTGAGCATCTCCAAGCTGTCTACAGCCTGACCGATCAAATAGTCCACCTGTCCGCCGAATCCGGCTTCGGTCAAATGTTCCAGCGCGACATCGGCAAACTCCTGTTTCAGCTCAAGTGACGTGAGGCGTCCTTCCGGCGTCAGCCCTCTCGCCAAACAGATGCCGCTGTAGCCGCCCAGGGCGCCGATTTCCAGCACCTGCGCCGCCTTCGTAGCCGCAACGAGCATCGTTAAAAGCCGCCCGTAACCCGGCGCGATGGAAATATCGGGCATGCCTTTTTCGGCGATATTTTGTTTTACACGGGCTAACTGCCCGTCATTCTCAAGAAAATGGTCCGCATATTCTTCAGGACTCATGCTTAGACTCTCCTTCACATTCAACATTCAATGACAAAATCCTTCACGAAAGGTTTGTTTCTCCACTTACATTAACCTATACTATTATAGATTGAATTGAAGATATATTCGAGCTTCAATTCATTCTACACCTGTAGATTGAATTGAAAACCTATTCGAGCATCTATTCATTCCGTCTCTAGAGATGGAATGATGACTTCCTTTCATTCTGATTGTTAAATCAAGGCTAAAAATGGAGTTGAAACCGCATATGTCCCGTTTGCAATTGATTGCAACCGCCCCGATGGGCCTGGAAGCCATCGTGGCGCGCGAACTTAAAGAGTTAGGTTATACCGACATGCAGGTCGAGAACGGCAGAGTCACTTTCGCAGGAGATCTCAAGGATATTTGCCGCTGCAACCTGTGGCTGCGGACCTCGGACCGGATCCTCGTCAAAATGGGAGAGTTTCCGGCCACAACCTTTGACGAGCTCTTTGAAGGAACGAAAGCTCTGCCTTGGCAGGACTGGATTCCGGTTGACGGGGAATTCCCTGTTGAAGGACGTTCCCATCATTCCCAGCTCAGCAGCGTTCCCGCCTGCCAAGGGATCGTAAAAAAAGCGATTGTAGAAAAACTCAAACAGAGTTATCGCAAGGATTGGTTTCCGGAAAACGGAGCGCGTTATGTCATTGAAGTCAATCTTCTTAAAGACGTGGCGCTCCTTACGCTGGACACGACCGGGCCGGCCTTGCATAAGCGCGGTTACCGCAAACTTGTGACCGAGGCGCCAATCAAGGAAACGATGGCTGCCGCGCTGCTGCAGCTCAGCCGCTGGAATGCCTCCCGCCCTTTATACGATCCATGCTGCGGTTCGGGAACCATTTTGATCGAGGCCGCGCTCATGGGTTGGAATATCGCCCCGGGGCTGCGCCGCTCTTTTCCTTCCGAGCATTGGCGCGTTATTCCGGAACAGCTTTGGAACGAAGCGCGCGAGGAGGCTTATGATTCGGTCCGGGATGACGAACCCCTGCAGCTTACGGGGAGCGATATTGACCCGCAAGCTATTGAAGTTGCCAAAGCGGCTGCCAAAAGCGCCGGCTTCGGACGCGAAATCACATTTCAAGTTTTGCCTGCCGCCAAAGCCAAACCGGAAGGGGAATACGGGTGCCTGATCACCAACCCCCCTTACGGCGAGCGGCTCAGCGAAAAAGCCGAGGTCGAAAAACTGATCCGCCAATTGGGCCATACCGCCGCCCAGCTGCCGACATGGTCCTTTTTCGCCATCAGCCCGACCAAACAGTTCGAGCACTACTTTGGACGCAAAGCGGATAAACGCCGCAAGCTGTTCAACGGTCGGATCGAGTGCCAATACTATCAGTTCCTGGGGCCTCTCCCGCCGCGAAAGCGTTAGGCAGCGCGTAACATTTTCGGCGGATTCTCAGCGGGAACATCGCCGCCAAATGATATTGAATAACCCGGAATTGCCTTTTGCGCAGGCTTTCCGGGTTATTCGGCATTATCATGGCCGAAATCGTACCAACGCAAAAAGGAGCTGCTCCCGTAGCATAACTACTTGGAACAACCCCTTAGACAGGCAACTTATTTCGTTTGTTCTCCTTCGATGGCAGAGGCTACGGATGCCAAACGGCTTTTTTCCTCTGCCAGCATTTCCTCGGCTAATTCAACGGCTTGTCCGTTCAAGCTGTCCCCGGCTTGCCGAACGGCCTGTTCCGTGTGTACAAGCCGGCTTTGGGCCTGCTTTACCATTTGGGCATTCGGATGGGACATCGCTTGCGAAACTGCATAATGCAGCTTCTCTACTGAATTTTGAGCCTGGGAAATCGGATTTTGCGATTGCAGACTGGAATCGTACCTTGATGCCATGGGCTGCTCTCTCCTTCACTCGAAAAGTTCCTATCCACGTTATAGGATGGGTTTTCCTGAAAGGAACTATGCGCGGCAGCCACGTAAGTATTTTCCAGTCTCGTCCTTGCGCTTTACTTGATATACGGCTCCATTTTGGCGAGTACTTCTTCTTCGGTCGGCGCGCTGATATAACGTCCGTTAATATAAACAAACGCCCGCTTGCCGCAAGGACCGCAATACGATTTGCAGCCGATTTTGATCTCGGTATCAGGAGCCATTTTTTTCAGCTTTGGAATTAAACTTTTCATTTGTATATGATTGCACTTATCGCATATACGGATATCATTGGCCATCATTTGCACCCTTTTCTTTCATTTTTCGAAAAAAATTAGTGGTCGCCGTGATTGCCTTTGGAAGGGTTGGTAATCACAAATCCCTCCTGCGGAAAATACAAGTAATCTACTTTTACTCCATCCAGCAGCGGCTCACTACGGTTCAGCAGTACATCGATGTTCTTGTCTGTGCTTACAACCTCATCGTTTTCGCCCGGCTTGTCCAAATCCAGACCATAATGCGCATGATCTCCATGGGAATGAGTGACGAACACGCGAAGCTTCAGATCACGGTTTTCCTCTTTCTCCAATTCTCTTTGCAGCACTTTGGCGGCATTACGCGTAATTTTGCATTTCATAGGGAAGTTACATCTCCTGTATCTGAGTTAAAAGCTAACCTTATTGTAAAGAAACCCGCTGCGCTTCGCAAGGCAAGTTAACGTCTGCTTTTGGGAGGCGCGGCTGGGTCATGAGTCGTTAGGGACGGATACTTCTTGTTCATACGGGAAACAAACCAGTTCATTACGAGCAATGTAACGCCGATATCGTCGATCGGAACAAAGGGCATGACGTCCGGCAAAACCCAGTAGAGCAGCACCGGAACCAGAAACAGCAGCTTGTCCGCAAGCGATACCTGCGTGGCGGCCAGATACCGCCAGGATTGCCTTGTCATATACGACCAGTATCGTATCGATAGCAGCTTTCTCCATTTCATGCTGACTGCTCCCTTTTCTGATCAAATTTGAACATTCAGTGAAAAGAGGAAACGATCGCCTAAATAGCTGTTGCGGCCGTCCCCTCTTAACGTATTATACGCATTTTTACAGAAAATGTTTCAAAATGGTTTCATATCGACAGCAGTTCCGCCACTACAAGCCCTGTTTCCAAAGCGAGATCGTCGAAATCCTCTAAAGGCAGCGGGTTTTTGCCAAGTCCGATCTCGACCGTAAAGCCGGGTTTTCGGAATTCCTGAATAAACCAGTCTTTGTAGCCTGCATCGCTGCCCTCGAGTTTAACGGGGCGATATCCGCTGACCTGACCGAGCCGCCGCGCCCACTCCCTGCTTTCCTTCGGCTCATAATTACGGTAATTCCAATAAATTTCCTGCCCTTGGCTGTGCAGCGAAATCGCCGCATCCGGCGTTGTTTTGACGGTAAAAGCCGCCAGCGCTTCCGCTTCCGGCTCGCTGAGTGGCGATGTTCCTGCGTAATCCCTCGGTCCGGGAGAATGCTTCCCCCGCCGCTGCACTTCTTCTTCCCAATGGGCGGGGAACTGGTCCCCCAAATCCACGCCGTTGATATTCGCTTTCCAATGCCGGTAATCGCTGCGTCCTCCATTCCACTCCGTCAGTTGTTCATAATACGGATTATTCGGAAATACGCCTTCCTGCACCAGCTCTACGCCGTCGGGATTTACCATCGGCACAACCCAAAGCGTATTTTGCGCAAACCACTGGCATGGATCGTAGCCGTTCCAGCGTTTTCCCAATTTGCAAGCATGGGCGTACTCCTCGATAAAATACATGATGCAGGGAGTCGTTATCCATTCATTCGCATGGATGGAAGCGTTCACATGAATTTTTCTGGGACCCTCTCCGATTTTTACATAGGGGATTGGTTTGCCGAGCACGCTTTCGCCGATGGTTCCGGCTGTAATCCGTGGGTAGAGCTGCGTCAGCTTGGCTATATCATGGCATAAATGCCGATATCCGTATTCCCCTGCAGGATATACCGTCCTTTTTTTCCCGGCATGAGGCAGCACAAGCACGCGCCCCTCAGGAAAATAACTTCGGGACAGGCCCGGATTCATTTCAAGCAAGGAGGCTTCCATAACATGAAAAGCATCCGCCACTTTCTCCGGTGAATCCTCTCTTTGGATGACGTATCTTCTTCTTGGCGAGGACGGCAAAAAAATAATCTGCCCCGGCACCAAATACGGCTGTTCTCCCACCCAAGGGTTGGCATTGATAATATGGACCCTGGACAACCCCCTGCTGGCCGCGATTCGATCCAAGGTATCCCCTTTACATACGGTATACTGCTGCATGGCGTCTTCCTTTCCCGCGGCGAATTCCTGCCGCTGCTGAACATTGCTTTTGTAATCAGGACAATCGGTCTGTCGGACTTGACGCTCCGCCGCTTTATGCAGCTTTTTTCCGCCTTGGAGCAAGCGCTGCAGACCGTGTTCTTTGATTGTATGACGCCGACACCTTGACCGATGCGAAAAACCGCCCCAAACGAAATGACGTGAAGCCTTTGAAGCTTATTCCGATTACTTTGCGGAGACCCCGGAAGTTTATACTTTCTAATATCTAAATAAAGAACCCCGCATGAAGCGGAGTTCCCTTGGAACTGATATCAAAATGACTCAACAAACTTCGAAACTTGCCAAACGACAGGTGTCCGGCGAATTTGCTCGCCCAGCCAGGATTTCGCTATTTTCTGGAACATATCCGCATCCCCGCTGCAAAAAAACTGATGGACCGGGCTTTCGTTTCTGCTGGCCAGCTGTCCCTTGTCGTATAAAATCGTGCTGACCTCCCTTGCCGTTTCATCCGCGGAGCTGATCAGCTTTACCTTTTTACCCATCACTTCCTGAATCGTGTCTTTTAGAAACGGATAATGAGTGCAGCCCAAAATCAGGCAGTCGATCGAAGAGTTTTTGATGCCACGCAGCGATTCCTTGACAACAGCGGTCGTTTCCTTCGACCGGAATTGTCCCTGCTCTACAAGCGGAACAAGCGCCGGACATGCTTCGCTCACCACATGCACATATGGCGAAAGCTGATGAAGCGCCGATGTATATGCACCGCTGCTGATCGTGCCGATTGTGCCGATCACCCCGATATTCCCCGTCTTCGTGGCACTGATTGCCGCTCTTGCGCCTGGATGGATTACCCCGATGACCGGAATGGATACCTTTGCTGAAATATAATCCAGCGCTGCCGCCGTTGCCGTATTGCATGCAATGACAATGGCTTTGGGATCGAATTGATACAGAAAGTCAACAATCTGCTCCGTAAATTTTCTTACTTCTTCGGACGAACGGGGTCCGTAAGGTGTGCGGGCAGTGTCTCCGAAATAAATGATTTTTTCCCGTGGGAGCTGCCTCATGATTTCCTTGACGACCGTTAAGCCCCCCACACCCGAGTCTAATACTGCGATTGCTTGCTGCACGAACACACCGCTTCCTTTTTTTCGTTTTATGAGGTTGTTCAAAAAGTCCGCTTTTGAACACTACTTTACGTTCTCTCTTTTGCTAATATATGAATGATTGACGCAAACGTACCTTGCATCGATGCGTTTTGTACTGTGTGTATATTCCGCCGCACCGACAGGCTCCGCCGGGGAAATTGTTCGCGCGCAGGCGCGCGTAAAAGCAGGCCCGTTTTTCCTTATACCAAAGGAACACGGGCCCGCCGCAATTTTACCTTATTTTAATTCATCCTGCTCCGAATCTTCAACGAAAACGGCTTCCTTCCCTCCGCCGTCTTCAAAGGAAGAAATCCGGGCCATCTCGGATGTCTCTTCATCTTCATCCGATTTGCGCCAGCTGCGGATGTCATGAATGACATTGCCGGCCGTATCCCTGACTTTACCAATCAAACTTGCGCTCTGCTCGCCGACTTTTTCTGCCAGCTCCTGCGTTTTATTGCCGATTGTTCTGGCTCCTTCAGCGATATCCTGGCGAAGCTCCTTGCCTGACTTTGGCGCAAATAAAAGCGCCGTTACCGAGCCGACCACGCTGCCGATCAATGCGCCCCACAACAAGCTTTTGTTTTTTTCCTTCATCGCTTATCTCTCCTTCGCGCTAGGCATGATCGTCCGTAGAGGATTGTGACTGGCGTTTGAAGGAATGCCATACCGATAACCCGGCATCAAGCCACCGGTAGGCTTCCGCGAAGCGAAGCTCATTTTCCCGGTGGGCCCTCTCCAAACGTTCCATGGCCGAATCCGCTGCCTGCCGCACAATGGTATCCGCACGCTCAAGCGTGGCCGCCAAAGTTACGCCTGCAAGCTGAAGCGATTCGCAGAATGGCCGCACTTCCTCCACCCGGCTCTGCAGCTCCGATAACGTCGCCGTGACCTGCACGATCGTCTCTCTCGATTCGGCCGCCAGCTGCGAAATCTCATTCCCAGCCTTGCCAAGTACGTCCTCGGTCCGCAGCAGCACTCTTCTGAGCGTATGCAGAAGAATCACCGCGACAACGGCGAACAATACGAATCCGCAGCCAAGCAAAACAGCGCCCCATTCCGCCATGATGTGTCACTCCCTTCACCCTTACGGGCTAATGCCTATTTTTAGGATATTATAAGCACGAAGAGACTGTCCTGACACAAAGGACAGAACGAAATTTTCAGCAGCATGGCCTGCTAAAAACAACAAGCCCAATCCGGCCTTCGGGATGGGCTTACAAGGTCGTTATCTTCATAACGGAATTACAGTCTGAGCTCTTGCTTGATGTACGCGCGGACCTGATCGGCAAACTTGTCCAGCACATTCGGCAGGACCGGCGTCAGCTTGTGAAGCTCACAACGCTTCCACGTAAAATATTCCTGCACCAAAGCTTTACGAAGACTGACCAGTTCAAGCAGAACATTATATACTTCGCCGTCAAAGACCTTTTCTTCATAATTGATTTCCATAATATCTTCATAGCTGCTGGCATCACGCATAATAAAACCGTCGATCAAATAGCTGCCTACATCGGTGACGACCTCAATCGCCAAGTGCAGGGCACGTTCCTGAACCATGCCAAACATAACGCTCCCGTCCCAAGAAACGGCAACCTTCGTCAGGGCTTCGGCAATTTCCGGAATCGCATCCAGACGATGCTGGATCTGTTCCTGATTTACATAATACAAGATCCGTACCTCCAAGCTGCAGATATTATTTCCCTTTTTTGCCCCGCCGCTTTAACCAGAAGAACATAATAAAAATCGCTGCGACAAATACCACAAGCAGGGTCAATGTTTCCATTGGGTATTCCAAATCGCTCATAATCAAGTACTTCCTATCTGTTAGATTTCGTAATCAACGCTAACGGATAATTCTTTTACTTCATTCAAATGACGAACGACTTCCTGATGAACGGGATGCACCTGATATGCCTGCAAGTCTTCCAGAGAGGGCACTTCGGTAACGAGGGCAATATCAAATGAACGCTCTGAATGCATGACATCAACGCCAACTTCAATGGAGAGCAGCTGCGGAATTTTTCCTTCCATAGCACGCAGCACCGCCGCCGTTTTGTCAACGCTTTCCGGAGATCTATCCTTCAATTTGATAAAAACAATATGTTTAATCATGGCATATCTCCTTGTCCAACTCTTAAGGTTACAAAAAAAATATACCATATCCTCCCGCATAGTAAAAGAGAAGTTATCGGTATCTAGCTTTTGGGTGGATTATCGCCCACCGTGCTTATACTATTGACTGCGAGCGAATTCACAATCCGCTCCTCCTTTCATATGATCTCTTACATCTTATGAAAGAAGGAATCGGACTGCTAAGCCGGACATCATTCCTTCCGGCCCGTTTCATAGATTTGGTGAAGCATCCTGCCCTCACCTGGTGGTTGCTTCGATATTTTAACGCTCATCATGCCAGAAATTCAGCGGCTTCATATCGTTCGTCAGCGGTTTGAACGTGTAACCCTCAGCTTGGATCGCTTTGATCATCTTCGGCAAAATCGATACCGTAGCCTGTTGGTCATGGAACAGAACGACCGGGGTAATTCCTTTCCTCTTCATATTTTTGACATCCCGCATAACACTGTCGTAAATCTTTTGCGGGTTGCTTTTGTATCTCCAGTCATTGGAGTCGATATTCCAATCCCACAGACGATAACCGTAAGCAGCCGTTTGATCGCGGTATGCTTTGGTGAAATAAGGTTTGCTTCCGTATGGCGGACGGATCAACTTCGTATTTACATTAGCTGCCTTATGCAATTGCGCATTGTCCATGTTCATTTCGTTAAGTGCCGAATAAGGCGAGGCGTAAAATTTGTTTTTTTGGTGCGTCATGCCATGCAACCCTACGCCGTGTCCCTCTTTGACGATCCTTGCAGCCGATGCGGGGTGGTTGGCAATTTGGTTGCCCAGCATAAAGAAAGTTGCTTTTACGTTATATTGATCAAGCACATTCAAAAGCTGCGGCGTGTACGGAGAAGGTCCATCGTCAAAAGTGATGTAAATCGTTCTGGAGCCCGCTGCAGGCTTGGCTGCAGCTGTCGCCTTGGTCTTATTCTGCTGGATATAGGAACTGTACTTGTTGGCCAGCTGAGCATCCGTCAAAGCCGCTCCTTTGTTCAATGCACGGTACAAATTCTGGTTCGACAGATAGGAGAGCTGGAACCCGAATTTTTGGCTCAGCACACGAAACGAGATAAATGTTTTCCCGTTTTTAACCAGTGTATTTTGGCCGTTTGCCGGCAGCGTCACGGATGCGCCCGCGTTATGCTTCAGCGTAACTTTGCCTTTTGAATATTGCACGGAAATATTCATTGCTGAAGCTGTTTCAACCAGCGGAACATATAAAGTTCCCTTATGTATAACCGGCGATACGGGATAAGTAACAAGTGTATCGTTTACGGCCACAAAAACGGAAGATGCGCCCGATGCCTTAGCACTTCCTTTCGCCGTCGCCTCATGGCCGGCTGCAGCTAGAACAATGCCTACAATAAGTACAAGGGATAAAAGAAACTTGGAGCATTGCATTACCTTTTTCAATTCTCTCTACCAACCTTTTCCTGCATATTTTGCATAGACTTGCCGGAGGAAATCTTCCATTTTTCTTGTTTTTCCTCCCTGCATGTCGATTCAAAAAGAATCTAGCAATCTAGTTCCTCTGCATTGTACCCCGTTCAGCAGGCTGTTTCAATTGCAATTCAGTAATCTTTTTTGTAACCTTTTCAGTAAATTAAGGTAAATAAGGATAATAGTGGGCCATAGTTTGTGAGAATCATCCCATAAACTCTAATAAAAAATGAAATATAGTAGGAATGAAGTCATAAAATTGGGCGATAGTTACTATTGAAAATAGGTCGATAAAAATGTAGAATTTTAAGAAAAACTTCGGAGGAAATATGCCTACACAACAAGAACAACATTCAATTCAGGCGTGGTCTCTGATCAATCGCAAATATTTGGGGAAAGGTATTCGCGTCAAACGCTTCCGCAGGCCTTCCCGCTGCCAAGTCCGCAACAGGGTACTGCTGGCGGTTTTGATGGCAAACGATATCAAGCTGTCGCAGCTTGCCGAGGAACTCGGCGTCTCCTCGCGAAGCGTCAGCGCTTGGGTCTATGAAGGACGGATTCCGGGCAAAAAGAATCTCGACAAGGTATGCCAATTCCTTGGTTACCCGCATCATATTCTTTTTAACCGAACCGTTACGACAAACAGTCCGATTATTTGTCAGCCGACTTCATCCCGCTTCATGCGCAGAACGTTGACCCGCTCCCCTGTAGACAACAAAATTCTGACAGGGCTTTGCATGGTGCATGACCTGTCCGTCAGCGACGTCAGCCAGTGGATGAACATCCATCCGGGAACGTTCCGCAAATGGCTGCATCAGGGAACACTGCCGTCGCCAAGCTTTCAGGATCGAGCCGAGCAGTTTTTCCGCATTCCGAAATTCATTTTGTTTGCAGACTGCATCCTGCACGAATCCTGATTCAACCCCTGCGGCTTCAACTAACCAGTTATACGGCCATACATTGGCAAACAGCTCTATGATCCGGCAATATATCCGGCTTATAGAGCTGTTTTATTTGTCAGGATGATTTTCAGCTATAGAAGCATGCGGAGTTGCTTTAACAACATCGGTAATGGCAATGAAGATGGCATAACGGCATCAAACATGATCTGCATCCAAAAGTTAACGTTGACGTTAACGTTAACTGAGTTTAAAATAATTTATGTCTAAAAGAACATAGAGAAACGTCTTTCTGTAAAAAACGCAATGTCGTCATCGCTTGCGTTTTTTTGAGGCGGGCCCTATTGAAAATTGAAAATACACTTACAACAAAATGGAGGTAATGAATGTTATGAAATCCAGCACGACAACACCTCTGGAACTCGAACAGAGGAAAGCAGGGCTGCTCGCTCAGCCCAAGGCGGTATGGGCCATCGCCTTTGCCTGCGTTATATCTTTTATGGGACTCGGTCTCGTCGACCCCATCCTTCCTGCCATTGCCCAGCAGCTGCATGCCAGCAAAAGCCAGGTGTCTCTCCTGTTCACCAGCTACAACCTGGTTACTGGCATCGCGATGTTGATCACAGGCTTCATTTCCAGCCGGATCGGGATTAAAAAAACGCTGCTTTCCGGCATTTTCCTGATTATTATTTTCTCCGCACTCGGCGGGTTCTCCGATACCATCGCACAGATTGTAGGCTTCCGCGGCGGCTGGGGACTGGGCAATGCCCTGTTTATCGCCACCGCATTGTCCGCAATAGTCGGCCTGTCGACTTCGGGTACGGCTCAAGCGATCATCCTTTATGAAGCAGCGCTTGGTCTCGGCATTTCCGTCGGACCTTTGCTTGGCGGCGAACTAGGTTCGATCAGCTGGCGCGGTCCCTTTTTTGGAGTTGCGGTTTTGATGCTGATTGCTTTTATTTTTATCATCTTCATGCTTCCTGCGGTTCCAAAGCCAAAGCAAGCAAGCTCGCTTGCGGATCCTTTCAAGGCATTATCCTATCCGGCATTGCTGACACTCGGCATTACGGCGTTCCTGTACAACTTCGGCTTCTTTACATTGATGGCTTATTCCCCATACGTGATGGAACTGGATGAACATGGCCTGGGTTATGTATTTTTCGGCTGGGGCATCCTCCTGGCCTTCACCTCCGTCTTCGTCGCTCCGAAGCTGCAAAAGCGGTTCAGCGTCGTGAAATCGATTTGTGCGGTCCTCACCTTGTTTACCATCGTTTTGGCCGTGATGGGCGTAGGAACTTATAACCACTCTCCAAAAACGGTTATCGTCTGCGTCATCGTCGCCGGGATCTTCCTTGGCATCAACAATACGCTGATCACCACGGCCGTGATGCAGGCGGCCCCGGTAGAGCGTTCCGTCGCTTCCGCTGCATACAGTTTTGTCCGTTTCCTTGGCGGCGCCGTATCCCCATGGCTCGCTGGAAAGCTGTCGGAATGGTATCATGCCGAAACGCCGTTTTATTTTGGCGCATTGATGGTATTTCTGGGTGTAGTGACATTGCTTGTCCGCCGCCGGCATCTGACTCATGTAGACAGAGCGGAAGGACACTAAGACCCGGCTTCGGTTATCTGCAAAAACAGCCGCACGCCAAATAAGGGTATCCCTGCAGGTGCATTCACCTTGGGATACCCTTTTGTTCTTCCGCCCGAACAGCACTAACATGCCTTACTCGAAAGACTGTCATAACTTCAGCCAAACCGGCCGGAGATATATTCCTGAGTCATATGATTTTCAGGATTGGTAAAAATAATTTCAGTATCGTTATGTTCCATTAATGTGCCCAGATAGAAATAAGCCGTGTAATCGGAAATACGGGCTGCCTGCTGCATATTATGAGTCACGATGACGATGCTCAGTTCTTTTTTCAGCTCGACGATCAGTTCCTCCACCTTTGAGGTCGATACCGGATCAAGGGCCGAAGCTGGCTCATCCAGCAGCAAAATCCGCGGTTTGACGGACAATGCCCGTGCAATGCACAGCCGCTGCTGCTGCCCGCCGGACAGGGACAAAGCCGACTGCTTCAAGCGGTCCTTGACCTCATCCCATAACGCCGCTTTGCGCAGGCTGGTTTCAACGATTTCATCAAGCTGCTTTTTATCTTTGATACCGTGATATTTGGGACCAAAAGCAATGTTTTCGTAAATCGATTTATAAAACGGGTTTGGTTTTTGCCATACCATCCCGATTTTTTGGCGAAGCTGGATGACGTCGGTTGCCGGATCGTTGATATCCTCTCCATCGATCCAGATGCGTCCTTTGATTTTAGCTTGCGAAATTTCGTCGTTCATCCGGTTCAGCGAACGCAGAAACGTCGATTTACCGCAGCCCGATGGGCCGATCAAGGCGGTGACGCTTCGCTCCGGAAAATTTAGGTTAACATTTTTCACAGCTTCATATTGTCCGTAAAATACGCTGAGATGCTCTGTGCGAAACGATGTGGTTTGCATATTGATGTCCTCCTATCCCATACGTTTGGATGCCGTCATGGCTTTGTACAATACGCCACCGAGCCAGCGGGCAAGCAGGTTGAACACCAGCACCAAAATGACGAGCACAGCCGAAGCGCCTGCGGCAATCTGCGCGGCATCCGGCGCGATGCCTTCGCTGTTGATTTTCCAGATATGCACCGCAAGCGTTTCTGCCGGACGGAACGGGTTGATCGGCGACGTCGGGCTGAGCGGGTTCCAGTTGGTGAAATCAAGACGCGGCGTGGACATCCCTGCCGTAAACAGCAGTGCCGCCGCTTCCCCGAATACCCGGCCGGCAGCCAGAACAGTGCCTGTGACGATGCTTGGCAACGCGACCGGAAACAGAACCGAGGAAATGATTTTCCATTTGGACAGGCCCAAAGCCAGTCCCGCCTCTTTCTGTTCCTTCGGTACGCTGCGGAATGCCTGCTCCGTAATACGCACCATAAGCGGCAGGTTAAAGATGGTTAGAACCAGCGCTCCTGAAAAAAGCGAAAATCCGAAACCAAACGTATTGACGATCAGCAGCAAGCCGAACAGACCCACAACGATCGACGGAAACGAAGACAATACCTCTACGACAAGCCGGATCGCTCCGGTAATTTTGCCGGGTTTTGCATATTCGGCCATATAAATGCCTGCGCCAAGTCCCAGCGGAATGGTAATGATCAAAGTCAGCACAAGCAAAAACAAAGAGTTAAACAGTTGCGGTCCAATGCCGCCGCCCGCACGGATCGTTTGCGGTGCCGAGGTCAGGAAGGACCAACTGATATGATTCAGCCCGCGTACCAATATAAATCCGATAAGTCCAGCCAGAACGGCCACGATCAGCAAGGCAAACGCCACGATGAAGAACGTTGCGATTTTGTCGGTCAGTTTCGCTTTCAAATCCGATGTCTCCTTTCCAAGAGCCTAACGATGACCACGAAGATAAAGGTCATGAACATCAACGCGAGCGCCATGCTCCACAGTGCATTACTGTGCACGGTACCCATGACCGTGTTGCCCATATCCAGCGTGATGACGCTGGTTAGTGTCGATGCGGATTCGAACAGCGACCGCGGGATATGCGGCGCATTCCCGATAACCATCTGCACCGCCAGAGCTTCGCCGAACGCGCGTGCCATGCCTAGGACAATGCCTGTCAAAATGGAAGGAAGCACGGTTGGCAAAATAACTCTGGAAATCGTCTGCCAGCGTGTAGCCCCAAGCGCAAAAGAGGATTCCTTTAATCCGCGCGGCAGCGATGACAAAGCATCCACAGCCACGCTTGTTATCGTCGGCAGGATCATGACTGACAGCACCAGCGCTCCGGCCGCGATCCCGATCCCCTGTCCGGGAAACACATCGCGCAAAAAAGGAACGACGACAGTCAAGCCGATGAAGCCGTAAACGACCGATGGAATGCCTGCAAGCAGCTCGATCACGGGTTGCAGCAGTTTCTTGCCCCAGCCGGGAACGATTTCCGTCATAAACAGCGAAGCGCAGATGCTGAGCGGACTTGCGATCAGGGCGGCGAGCAGCGAAGTGGCGAAGGAACCGAAAATGAACGGCAGCACGCCAAACACCGGTTCACCCTGGTTCCCTTCCGGGTCCCAAGTGGTGCCAAACAGAAAATCGCCAAGACTGACGCCATCGCGAATAAACGTCGCCAGTCCTTTGGATGCGACAAAATATACGATTGAAATGATGATGACAATGAGCAAAGCCACGCAAATCGACGTATAGCTTCGGCCCACAAGATCTTCCGCATGATGTTTTTTCAAACGCTTGGCTGGGGCCGGCTGAGCCTGAACAGGCCTTTCATCTATTGCTTTCATCGCTGTCCTTCTTTCTAAAGTGAAAATAGAGGCAGAATGTTCCTTCCGCCTCTTCAATGCTTATTTCAAAGATTTGCAAGATCCAAACTATGTCAAACTAGTTCAAAACCTATTTCGAAATATTGCCGTCAGCGTCGCGTTTCACTTCCATTTTGGATACCGGAATATATCCAAGCTCGACAACGTCGCCGTTTTGTACCGCATCAGAAGCGATATAATCCAGGAATGCTTTAACATGCGCCTTTGGTTCGCCTTTGGTGTACATGTGCTCGTAAGCCCACACAGGATATTTGCCCGATGTTACATTTTCTACGGTAGCTTCCACGCCTTCGTATTTCACGGCTTTCACTTTGTCATCAAGGTAGGAAAGGGCCAGGTATCCAATCGCGCCAGGGCTTTCGGAAATGATTTTCTTAACCGTGCCGGAGGAATCTTCCTGGATGGAACCTTTCAAATCTTCCGTCTTGGTGCCCAGTGCATATTTTTCGAATGTTTTGCGGGTACCGGAGCTGGATGGACGGTTTACGATCACGATCGCTTCGTCTTTGCCGCCAAGTTCTTTCCAGTTCGTTACTTTACCTGTGAAAATATCAACCAGCTGCTGCTTGGTCAGGTTATCTACACCTACGTCCGGGTTGGTTACGGCAGCCATAGCCACAACCGCCACTTGATGGTCAACCAGATCTTTGGCTTCGTCTTTCAGTTTCTCTTCTGCAAACACGTCGGAGTTGCCGATATCCGCTTGTCCTCCGGATACTTGCGTCAAGCCTGTGCCGCTGCCGCCGCCTTGCACTTGCACTTGAATTTTGGAATACTGGGATTCAGCCATAAATTTTTGTGCTGCCTGTTCGACAAGCGGTTGAAGCGCCGTGGAGCCTACGGCCAGGATGGAGCCGCTCAGTTCTGCAGCTTTATTATCAGTTGTCGTTCCAGATGCGTTGCTGTCTCCTTCGGTGCCTTTGCTACCACAGGCTGCCAGCATAACGACCAGTGCCAACGTACAAATCATAAGTAACGGTTTTTTCAGTTTCATAATCTTTTGTTTCCCCCTGTTTTATGTTTGTCACAGCAGTTCTATTAACGCTGCCGACAAATTCATTGTAGTTCTCTATCATTTTGTAAAATGAGGCGTTTTGTAAAATGAAAAACAAAAATCTATACATTCTCTTTATATAAACATAGATTAACTCTATAATTAGCTTCAGAAAGGTGTTTTTGGGAGGGAATATCATTGAATTTGTTAAAATTGCAAATCCTAGTTCTGATCGAAAAGCTCAAAAAAGTGACGGATGTGGCGCGGGAACTGAATATGAAGCAGCCTACCGTTACATTTCATATGAAAAGCCTGGAGGAAGATTTGGGCGTCGCCTTGTTTGAAGCCAAAAGAGGCCGTATTTTGTTAACGGAAGCTGGCAAGGCGCTGTACCCATATGCGGTAAAAATGACGGCCATGGCTCAGGAGGCCAGAAAAGCCGTAGAGGATTATGCCGATTTAAACAAAGGCCATCTGCATATCGGCGCCGACAGCATGATGGGAAACTATTACCTTCCTTCGCTCATCAGCGGCTTCTGCAGCCTGTATCCGGGCATTCAAATTGAACTGAGCATCAAACCCACCCGGCGGATCCGCGAGCTTCTGCTCGGTCAGGAGATCGATTTAGCTTTCTATTATACCGGACAACCCGCAACGGAGATGCCGAAAACTGTAAAAGAAGAAACATTAATCAAAGAAAATGCAGCGCTGATCTTTTCCGGAACCCATGCGTTTGCCGGGTTGAAGTCGCTGACGCATCAGCTGATCGCGAAGCAGTTCTTCGTTCAGCACGGCGAAGGTTCGTTTATGATGGAATACGCCCGCTCATACGCCGCTGCCTGCAACATCCATCTATGGGAACGGGCCGTAGCCGATTCGCCCGAAATCATCAAAAGCATCGTGCGTTCCGGCGACTTCATCAGCATCTTCCCGCTGTCGGGCATCCAAAGAGAGCTTGCTGCCGGTGAACTGAAATCCCTGCCGCTGCCCGGCCAAGACGATCCGGCGGTGTATGGCGTGCTTGGGTATGCCGCAGACCAGCCGCTCTCACCGCTTCGGGACCAGTTCCGCCAATATGTCCGTCAATTTGTTAAACCGGAGCTTCAGGAATCTTTTTCCCCCGAAACGCCTTCTTAATAGAAGAAAAGAAAAGATAAGACCCGACCTAAGTGATTGATCAATGAAGCTATTTATCGCATGAAAGTATTTATACGCGTACTCGTAGTAACAATCGGCGATTCTTGTGGTTGCAATGGGTCCGATTCTAACACGGAGTGTGTCTTTCAAAATATAACCGGCCTCTGATCCATCTATCTTAAGTACCTCAAAAAGCGGGCAAGAACGTAAGTCCCATTTTTCATATATGGTGGTGACCGTCAGGCCATGTTTGATTCTAACGGACACAGCTGCCGCTATATAGGGGAATTTCGACCATTTTGATTTTTAACGGACACAACTGCAACTATTTAGACAATAATGCCCCTTTTGGCGGTTGTTTGCAGTAATTAAGTGCTGTGGTGACCGTTAAATTTGAAAAATCGCTGTTTTTTTCTAATTAGCGTCCATGGTGTCCGTTAGCCTCCGATTAATCCTCTTTTATTCCACAAACCTGCCGCTTTATTTAAACAAAAAAAGTAGAGCAGCTGCCCGCGGCAAGCTACTCCACTCTCTCGTTCTCCGTTAGATTAATGCTGTTGAGTCTCCATTACGGGAAACCGGACCGAATACCGGCGCTAATCTGGAAGGATGCAATTTGCCCTTTAGTCCGAAAAATTCACAAAAGTTCATAATCAGCGGATTCCATTTTTCCGGATCAATATAGTTCTTCTCCCCCGTCATTATCAGCTTTTCATCAATATGCACTCTTGTTATGGCAACCTCAATAGAGGCCAGGGAGCTAGGTTCGCCGAAGTTATGAACTTGGATGAGCGTTGCCTCTAACTGAACCGGACACTCCGCAACGCGTGGTGCCTTAACTAAGTCAGCAGGCTCCGGGGTGAGTCCGGCTATTCCGAACTTATCGGATTCGTAGCGGTATCCCATCTGTTTTTTGGTCTCGGGCACAGGGTTCATACCGGTGAGCAGAGCGAGTATGTCTACTGAACTCACAAGGTCCGCTGATGGAAGATTCAATACGCACTCTTTTTCACGGATGAGATTCTGCACCGTCTTGGATTTGCGGCTCATTCCAAGCATACAAGACTGATTTAACCACCATGCTGAGGACATCGGGGCTAAATTAGCCGAACCATCTTCGTTTAATGTACTGATGAGGACGACAGGCGTACCAAAATAGAGAATTTTGGGCTCGATAACTTTATGCATTTCAAACACGCTCCTTAACAAAGAAAATGTTGTTGTTATAGCTCTGTTTTTAATGTCTTGTTGTTAACAATCAATTAACACGTTGCAGAGTATAACACGCGTATTCATGCATAAATGGCTTTCGAGAATATGATAGCAAGATATCGATAGATATGGCCGGATTAACTTCTCCCCCTATCCATCCGTCCTCCTAATTACTGCCACCTTCTCCTGGATCAATTGTCGGATCTGTTCCGAACTTTCAAGCTCAAGAGCTTTGTCTGCCAATTCCTTCATTTGCCCGTAATTTAATTGCCTGATCAGTTGACGGGCCGGCAAAATGGATGAGGCGCCCATGCTTATTTCATCCAACCCAAGGCCCATGAGAATCGGCACCGCCATTTTGTCCGCAGCCATTTCTCCGCACATGCCGACCCATTTGCCCTTCCTATGCGCAGCATCGATCACCATTCGGATCAGACGGAGAACAGCCGGATGAAACGGCTGGTACAAATATGAAATTCTCTCGTTCATCCGGTCGCATGCCATCGTGTATTGAATCAGATCATTGGTTCCGATCGAGAAGAAGTCGGCTTCCTTCGCAAGTGCATCCGCTGCCAAGGCCGCCGCCGGAATTTCTATCATAATGCCTACCTCGATATCCGGATGAAAAGCTATATTTTCCCGGCTCAATTCTTCTTTGGCTTCCGCCAAAATTTGATTGGCCTGACGAAATTCTTCAAGCGCGGCAATCATAGGGTACATGATTTTAACCAAACCGTAGCGGCTTGCACGCAATATGGCCCGCAGCTGCGTTTTGAACATTTCTTGCCGGTCCAAGCATAGGCGGATTGCACGATAACCGAGAAACGGATTCTGTTCTTTCGGCAGTTGAAGATACGGAAGCTCCTTATCGCCTCCGATATCCAGCGTACGGATAATTACCGGCTTCCCGTCCATGCCTTCCGCCACCTTGCGATAAGCTTGAAATTGTTCCTCTTCATCAGGCATGCTCTCGCGATTCATGTAAAGAAATTCGGAACGGAACAATCCGATTCCTTCCGCACCGTTTCGTATCGCTCCTTCCAAATCATCAGGAGTACCGATATTCGCCGCCAGTTCAACCCGCCTTCCATCGGCCATGATCGTCGGTTCATTGATGAGCTTCGTCAGCCCCTCTTGCTTGTCACGATAAATGTCCCGCTTCTCCTCATAGTACGCCAATTGTTCAGGCGACGGATTTACGATCACCTTCCCGTCCATCCCGTCGATGATCACCATCGTTTGACCGTTAATCCGCCCGGTTATGTTTTGTAAGCCGACCACGGCGGGAATCCCCATCGAACGGGCCATGATTGCCGAATGGGAGGTCCGTCCCCCGATATCCGCGGCAATGCCGACGACATATTTGACGTCCAGCCCCGCCGTGTCCGACGGCGTCAAATCATGCGCAATGACAATAACGGGTTCCTCTAACGGCGAATCAACCTGCCCGGAAGCCCCCAGCAAATGCCCCATTACGCGCCTGCTGACATCCTGAATATCGATGGAACGTTCTCTCATATATGCATTTTTCATGGATCGGAACAGCTGTATAAGTTCCTTCGTCACTTGATCCAATGCAAACTCGGCGTTCACGGACTCTTCCGCTATCTTTTCTTCTATCGAACGAAGCCACTCCGGATCTTGTAGCACAAACAGATGTCCTTCAAAAATTCCCGCCTGGTCTTCTCCGAATTCCTCCAGCGCGTTGTGAAAGATTTGCTCCAGCTCAGCCCTGGATTGCTGAATTGCCTCGCGCAAACGCATCATCTCTTGTTCTGCCGATATATCCTGCTTCCTTGTCACCTCGAATGTTTTTTCTTGCATGACATAAGCTTTAGCAATCGCTATTCCGGGAGAAGCGGCTATTCCCTGCACTTCATTGGCCTGCATAAACTATCCCTCTCGTCCCGTCAAAAGATTTTCCAAAGAAGCAATCGCTTCCTGCTCGTCCGCTCCGTCCGCAATCAAGGTGACTTCCTCTCCCGTGTCAATCGCCAAAGACATGATCCCCAGGATGCTTTTCCCGTTTATTCTGTTATCGTCTTTATGAATAAAGATCTCGCACTCATAATCCGCTGCTATTTTGACGAACTGTTTGGCCGGACGAATATGAACGCCCTGTTCAAGACCTACCACGATCTTTTTTTCTACCATGGGCCCATCGCACTCCTATCTCTCATGTTATCTATTGCCGAGCAGTTCCTTTGTTTTGCGGGCAATATGCTCCTTGGTCAAGCCGTAATATTCTTTTAGATAGTCGGTCGTTCCGACCCTGCCAAACTGCTCATCAATGCCGATTCGCTTCAAGCGCGTCGGCGCATGTTCCGCCAATACCTCGGCTACAGCCGAACCGAGCCCATTGATGCAATTATGATTCTCAATCGTAACGATCGCCCCGGTTCTTGCGGCATACTTGATAATTAAATCCCGATCGATCGGCTTGATGGTAAACATGTCAATGACAGCCGCTCCGATTCCTTCTTTCGCCAGAATATCGGCAGTTTGCAGCGCCTCAGCTACCATGATACCGCTTGCGATGAGAGTAACGTCATTTCCTTCGCGCAGCACTTTGCCTTTGCCGATCTCGAAATCGGTGTGTTCGTCATAGATTTTGACCGCTTTTTTACGTATGGTGCGAATATAATGAATGCCATAGATTTGCTCCACCTGCCTCAGCATGCTGGCCAGCATGGCTGCATCCGACACTTCGATCACTGTGGCGCCCGGAATGATGCGGACCAGGCCTATGTCTTCAAACGGCATATGCGTTCCGCCATTGTGCTCCGACGTGACCCCCGCATCCGAACCTAGAATTTTAATATTCAGCTTCGCATAAGCGCCGGAAATGAACAGCTGGTCGAACGCTCTTCGGGTCGCAAAAGAAGCAAAGGTATGCAGGTAGGGAATTTTGCCCGTCAACGATAACCCTGCGGCCACGCCCACCATATTTGCTTCCATAATACCACAATTGACAAACTGGTCCGGGCAAGCCGCTTTAAACTTATTCGTGGAAATGGCGCTCATCAAATCCGCTTCCAATGCGATAACCTCGCTATTTTTTTGCGCGATTTCAATCAGCGTCCCCGCATACGCTTCCCTCATTTCGATTTGGTCGAGTTCGTAGGTCATGCTTGCGCCTGTTCTCATATGATTCCCTCCCGCAGCGTAAGTTCCAGCTCATGGATCGCAGCATCGATCGCTTGTTGATCTTCTTTAGAAGGCCGGATATGATGATTGTCTGTTTTTTCCTCCAGGTAGCGTACGCCCTGCCCCTTGACCGAATCAAGAATGATCGCGACCGGCTTTTCCATCTGCTGCTTTCCTTCTTCGATCGCCGAGAGAATTTCCTGCACAGACGCTCCATTTACTTTCAGCGCATAGAAACCGAATGCATTAAATTTTTCCTGAAAATCGATCGGATCGCATATATCCTTCGTAAATCCGTCCAATTGCTTCTTGTTATCATCGATAAAAACGACCAGACGGTGCAGCTTATGATGGGCGGCAAACTGAACCGCTTCCCAGCACTGCCCTTCATTCAATTCCCCGTCGCCGACGAGCGTGTACGTATAGTTGCCCCGCTTGCTCAACTTGTGGGATAAAGCAACTCCGACCGCCGCGGAAATCCCCTGTCCAAGCGAACCTGTCGTCATATCGACGCCCTTGGTCAAATTCCGGTCAGGGTGACTCGGCAAAGTAGTGTTGTTGTCATTAAGGGTATATAATATCTCTGGCGAAAAATAACCCTTAAGCGCAAGCGCAGCATATAATGCCGGCCCCCCATGACCTTTCGACAGGATAAAATAATCTCTTTCCGGCCAATCCGGGTTCGCAGGATCAATCTTTAATACCTCGCCGTACAAAACCGCGATCGCTTCGACGATGGACAAGCTTCCGCCGTAATGCCCGAATCCCCGGTGATTCAGCATCTTCAACACTTTTAACCGGATTTCCCCTGCAAATTTCTCCAGATAATTTCGTCTCTCTCCCATAAATAGGTCTCCTCCACTCCTTGTGATCTCAGGATTTCTCACCTAATCCTCAACTACATATTTTCAGTTGTCTCTACTGATTTTTTTCTTGAGAAAAGCTTGACGATAATTGGAATGAGCACAAAGATAACCACCGCAACCGAAATTCCGATCGAGCCAAACTTATTCGCGATATTCCCCAAAATGATTCCGGATACGGCAAAATCGGCATCGGAGAACGTCGTGTTCGCAAATCCCAGATCTCCAAGCACAGGCATTAAGAATACCGGCAGGAACGTAATGATCAGACCGTTAACAAAAGAACCGATCGTTGCCCCCCGAACGCCGCCGTTGGCATTGCCGAACACTCCGGCCGTCGCTCCCGTAAAAAAGTGCGGAACTACGCCTGGCAAAATGATGACCGAGCTTGTTAGAGCCAAAACGCCCATCCCTACGATGCCGCCAAGAAAGCTGCAGAAAAATCCGATGATCACGGCGTTCGGAGCATACGGATATACAACCGGGCAATCTAATGCAGGTCTTGCGTTAGGAACAATTTTCGTAGAAATCCCTTTAAACGCAGGCAGGATCTCGGCAAGCACCAGACGAACGCCCGACAGGATAATGAATACGCCCGCCGCAAAGGTTATCGCCTGTATGACCGCATATACGAGGAAATTAAGGCCATCGCTCAAGTTCGTTTCTACGTAATGTTGACCCGACAATATCGCTACCAAGATATACAAGACGCTCATCGTCAAAGAGATCGTTACGGAACTGTCGCGCAAAAATCCCAGGCCTTTCGGAAAATTAATGTCTTCCGTTGATTTGGAGCCTTTGCCGACAAGCTTTGCCGTCCATGCCGACAAAACGTAACCCACTGTGCTGAAATGAGCGAACGCAACTTTATCGTCCCCTGTAATCTTGCGCATCGTCGGCTGCGCGAGTGCCGGAAAAACCGTCATGATGAGACCGAGCGCCAATGAGCCGACTGCAATGAGCAGAAACCCCTGCAGCTTGGCAACCACCAAAATAACGCCGATCATGCAAGCCATATAAAGCGTGTGGTGACCCGTCAAGAAAATGTATTTCAAATGGGTAAAGCGAGCGATCAAAATATTAACGATCATCCCGAAAAACATAATCAATGCCGTAGCTTCGCCATAATTGGTTAGCGCCATCGCTACTATGGCCTCGTTATTAGGAACGACACCGCTTACATTAAAAGCCGCCTCAAACATTTTTCCAAAGGGTTCAAGCGCCCCGACCAGAATTCCGGCGCCTGCGCCGATCACGATAAAACCAAGAAAGGATTTGGTCGTGCCTTTGATGATTTCGCTGACGGGCTTCTTCTGAACGATGAGTCCGATGAATGCGATCAATGCGATCAAAACAGCGGGCTTGCTTAAAACATCCATGATAAACTTTAAAAGTTGTTGGCTCATGTTTTTGTCCCCCTATCGTTTTTCTAAAGAACACCTTTCTCCGCAAGCGCCGCCATAATTTTGGTTTTCAGTTCATTTTTATCGAGAATATTGTTTAATACAACGACATCGCCCAGATGCCCTGCGCCTTCGGCTATATCGCGTCCGGCCACAAAAATATCCGCCATGTCCCTTGATGCCGAACCCAAGTCGGCATGCTCCACTTCCACTCCGGATACATTCATTTCTTTCAGCATTTCGATGATATTCATCTCGAGCATAAAGCTGCTTCCCAGACCCGAACCGCAAACCGCCATAATTTTCATCGTTTGTTCTCTCCTTTTAATGGGTTGAATATTGATTTACCAGCTGCAATACCGGCGCCACCGAATCCGCTTCCAAAATGGCATCCACATTATGTTCTCCAGTGAGCAGCCGAGTCAGCTGGGCAACTGCCTTTAAATGCGCCTGTTTATCCACGGCAGCGAGAACGATAATTAAATTGGCGTCATGGCTGCCGTCTTCGGAAAAGGAAACCCCTTCCCGCAAACATAGGAGACTCATCCCCATTTGGAACACGCCTTGATCCGGCCTTGCATGGGGAATGGCAATCCTTGGCGCGATCACGACATATGGGCCGAGCTCCAGCACATTGTCGATCATCGCCGTCACATAATCCCCGCTTACGTAACCCTTTTGCAATAATGGTTCAGCGGCTATTCGTATGGCCTCCTTCCAATCCCGCACGCGGGTTTCGAACTGAATCATTTCTGGGGTAATCAATTCGTTTAGCATAGGTTTTCTGTACTCCTTTATATTTTGTCGCTCGGTTTGAAAGTGCTGGGCGAGATCCTGGGTCAAGGCTTCCTCATTAAAGATGTCCGCATGCCGTTTAATCACATCCATTAGCGTTTTCACCGCATGTCCAGGCCTTCTCGCCTTCGTTTCCATGAGACTATTCACCTGATTGAGGAGCGCTTCTTTTTCCGCATCCGTAAGAATCGGACTGACAATAAAGACGCTGTGGTCCTTTTTCTCGATTGGAGCCGTTGACACGACAAAGTCCACATCATAATCGCCGGAATGATATTCCCGCAATGACACAACCGCGACGATATCCACTGCTGAAAGCAAATTTTCCAATTGCACCTGCAATATGCGAGAAGTAGAAATCCCGTTTCCGCATACGATCAAGGCTTTTTTGCGCGTTATGGGCTTGGAGCCTTCTCTTCTCATCCATCCGCCGAAATGCATCGCGATGTAAGCAATCTCCTTTTCGCTTATGCTTCTGCCAATGAAGTTTTCAAAATGATGAACGACTTTTTTCGTGATTTCAAAAATCTCGCTGTACTTTTCTTTGACGCTATCGGTTAAAGGATTTTCGACTTCGATGCCGTATTTAATGCGGTAATATGCCGGTTTTAAGTGAATGAGCATCTTTTCTTCGATTAATGGGCGTTCTTGAAAAAAAACGCAGGCAAATCGTTGAAAATCATCAACCATTCTTTGAATGATCCCTTTTAAATGCTGAACATCCGTATCGCTTTCCGGTCCATGGCTCATATAATTGACTTTGGAACCCAAGAGATTCATGGCAATGTAACACACTTCATCTTCCGGGAACGGCATGTGGAACATTTCTTCCAGTTCTTTGCTGATATTCATAGCTGCCTTATATTCAGCCGTTGACTTCAAAACGTCTTTTTCGTCTTGATCGATGACGATGTGCTCCCCCTGCAGCAGCCGTTTGCTGAAAATAATAAAACGCAAGGCCAGGCTGTGCAGCATTTCATCCGTCATTTGAATCCCAAGTTCTTGTTCGCATTTATCAATGATCTGATAGATCATCGATAAATGTTCTTCCACAAAAGCGAGCGTCGGCTTTTCATAAACATTGCCGCCTTGATCCGGCCTTCCGTTTAGCAGCAATTGAATCTCTGAGACAAGATGACTCCAACTATCCTTGGATAAAATTTGCGATAAATAGTGGATAAGCGCTTTCCGCTTGTCATTCTCGCTCCCTTCAATCAAGTACCCCTCTTTACGATGAAATGAGACGATAAGACTGAAATTCTGCAATTCTTCCTTCAACTTATTTAGCTCGGTATTGGTCGTTCCGCGGCTTACGCCGATTTTCTCCATGAGATCTTTTAAAAATACGGTATTTGTGCTTGTGATGAGATGGATGGCCAGCAGCGCCTTCCGTTCCTTCTCAGAGTAGTAATACTGCCATGTATCCAGCATCTTGATCATCGCCGGAATCTTTTGTTTCGTTTCATCCGGTATATACAAACCTAAAGACCGAACATGCTCAACAGGATTTAATTGATGGTCCTCAAGCCAGTAATTGATTTTTTCGAGATCATAGTACACGGTCCGCCTCGATATATGGAGCTTTTCCGTGATTCTCTCGATTGGCGTATACGTTTCCGAATTCATCAGTTGGGTCAGAATGCGCGTGCTGCGTTCATCCAAAGACATCTCTATCCCCCCTTTAAGTTGATGAAGAATACGAAATGTGAAATACATTTTGTGCAAAAATTATACCCTGATGTGTTATCGATTTCTTTTGCTTGCATCTAATTTACACCGTAATCGCCGGCAATGTAAGGGGTTTCAGCGTTCAAAGTATGTACGTAGATTCGTGCAAATTTTGGAACATTCGTAAAAGCTTTAGATTCGGGTGTGATAACATGCAAAAAAGAGCAGGCCGCGAGCTAACGCGGGCCTGCCCCTTTTGTAATTGATGCGCCTCACGGCGCTGCATTTCCATTGGCGATGCCGCCACAGCCGATAATTCGCAGCGTTCGCAAGCTTTTGCAAATACTGGACCTGATCGACTCCGCCTCTCATCGCCCAATATGTGTCCAACTCCACTTTGACGATCACCGCCATATCTTCCGGAACCCGGAGTCCCGCCTTATGAATCGCATTAATGCAGCCGATGCCCATATTATCGCTCATGCAGAAAATACCCGATGGCGGCTCAGGCAGCATGCCTGAACAAGAGCAGCGAGAAGAATGATGGCGGCCGGTATCCGGGGTTGCCTTCGCGGTTACGTGCTTGGAACTCTGCTATTCGCGAAACATCGATGTTGATATAACCCGTCACATGAATACGTCACGCTAATTCCGGATGCCTATATCGTTAAGCAATACAGTGCCTTTTTCCGTCAGGTTAAATTCAAAAACGATTGCCGCCAATTGCTCCGGTTCGAATTTGGGATTAACCCGCTGAAATTCGCCCAGGCGGAATCCGTAGCTCTGGAACGCGGGTTCCTTTGTCGGCATGGCGGACGAGAACGGGGCTTTTAATATTTTCCCCTCGATCATCGGCAAAAGCGGTGCGACGCTGCTCAGCGGAAGACTAGCTTCGTTGCCTTTCTTGTCTGCAACCTTGACCGTCAGATCAATCCGGGCAGCCAGCTCCTGTTCTTTCCGTGAATCCTCCGCGTCAGCCAATGAAAATACGATGGAGCTGTTTGCTTCCGCTTTGATTCCTTGTGGCGGGAGGGTAACAGTATATGAAGGGCTTCCCTGTTTCTTCGTCCGGTCCCAGCCAAGACGAACCGCGCTGATATCAGCTAAAGCATGCTTTTGCTTGATTTTCTCCTCTTTCCATTCCAGAAGACGCTGACCCTTCAGCTTCCCGCCCGGAATCGTTGTGCTCTCCGGATCAGTATCATCGTCAAAGGAACTGATCAAAGTCGTTTGCGAATCGAGGTAATTCGTCACGTATATCGTTTCCGGAAGCCATTTCCGGGCATAGCCGATATCCTGAAATATCCGCTGGTATTCGTTTTTCTTTTTTAACGTCGCATCAAGGAATGAAGAGATCAGGACTTTGGCCGCCTGCTGCTGCTCAGCTTCGGACATCAGCTGTTTTGTGTTGTACACTTTATTTCCAGGTCCAACCGTATCTTTTCGCCCCCATACGCTGTTAAACTGGCCGTGATTGGCCCCGTAAATATAGACCGCTGCTTTAAATCGGTCATCCCCCTGAGTAAAATCGATCCGCTGATACTGGTTGGAAGCCGCAAAGGAATCGACGTCCATATCATGCGCACCGTGTACAGCCAAATAATTCATGTCCCGAAGCTCGATCGGCTGTCCGGCAGGTTTGTATTGCTGGTCCGTCCCTCCGATCGCAATCAGGGAACCAATATTGAAATGATAGTCGAACTTGATATTGCCGTCCTCTGGATAAGCATTCAGGCGATTATACGCCGCGGCGATGGCTATCGCCTCCGCTCCCCGGGAATGGCCGATTAATGCGATATTGTTCATATCGACTTTGCCTCTGAACGGTCCCCCCGCCTGCTTGCTCCATGCCTCCCATGTTTTCAAATGCTCCAGCATCAGCAATCCTCTGGCGGGATTCTCGTTCTTCAGCACATTTAATATGAGCAAATCATCGAACGGGGACGTGTTCAGAAAGTTTTCATCGATGGATACAAAAATATATCCGCGGCTTGCGAGCAATCTGCCAAGATATTCATATCCCGGATCGGAATATTCAGTCATCAGATGATTCCCGTGAACGGCAATCACAAGCGGAAAAGGCCCCTCGCCATCGGGATACCAGACCAGCCCGTTTAATGGCATTGCATCCGGCCCAAAACCCAATGTTGATGTTCTTGTCGCCGACCAATTTTCCACAAAAGCCGAGCCGTCAACCGTTTTCGTGACCAATGATCCGCTTTGATTAAAGGAGGATCGGTAGTTGCCGGGACTGCCGTACACTAACGTCTTCACCTTGAATTTTCCCTCTGCAGCAGGATCCTGAAGTCCGGCCCGAAACTTTTCCGCAGGAGCAAGCTCTTGTAAATTGACTGCGGACGCGTTAAACCCACTATCGCTTGCCAGCCAGAAACCGCCTGCGCTCAAGCCTGTGACGGTAGCTGCCGCTGTGACCATCGCCGTAACCTTTTTCGCTTTCGATACATCTTTGTATCCCCCTTTCGCCCATTTGTAGATAAGGCAACCAAGAATAGAAAATAAAAGGATGATGACTCCAATCACCATTCCTGCAACCTGAGGCGGTACGATAAAACAGAATAACAAACAAAGCGCAGAACCTGCACACAACCCCATATAGCGGCTGGGGACCTTTTTCAGAAAATGGGCCGCCAACGCCACGATACCGCATATCAACACTCCTGCCGCGATATACAGCACGGCTCCTACCATCATATCCACTGCGCCATGGGAGCCGAGCATGTAGTAGGCTTGCACGATGCATAAGCATACCGTAACCGCAGCCAACCCGATCGAAGCCCCTTTCCATCCGGCAGACATCGGCTTAACGAAACTTTTGATTTTTTTCCGTATCTTCTCCATCCTATCCCTCTTTTGCATATATGTTTTTTTGCCGGCAATGATCGGTATGTTATGGCCAACCGAATAGCTATATCTTACTAAGCCACTCTTTCTCCAGGCTTTGGCTAACCTTACAATAACCTTACAGCCGATTCGTTAAGAAGGACTTCTCAAGATCAAGGCGAATAATCCCTAACATCAGGCTGACAGGAGGGAAATTTGTGCATAAAACTGTTTTGATCGCCGATGACGAGCCGGATATAGTCAATCTGCTCAAACTCTATTTGGAAACGGAAGGTTTATCCGTCCGGGAAGCGTGGGATGGCAAGGCGGCGATGGAGATTTTGCGGAGCGAACATATCGATCTGGCTATCGTGGACATTATGATGCCGGAACTGAATGGATACCAATTAATCAAGATAGTCCGGAAAGAGTTAAAACTGCCGATCATCATTATTTCCGCCAAAAATCAGGATGCGGATAAAATTGTCGGACTCGGGCTAGGGGCCGATGATTTTATTACAAAACCGTTCAGTCCGCTGGAGGTCGTAGCACGCGTGCAAGCCCAACTGCGGCGAACATATGAATTCAATGATCATCCGGCTGCCGAAGAAACCCCGTTTACGCGCGTCGGCGCTTTTGAGCTTGATCATCATTCCTGCGTTCTCTACAAGCGAGGCGAACAAGTCGCGCTGAGCGCAAATGAATACAAACTGTTAAGGCTGCTGATGGATTCACCGGGCCGCATTTTTACGAAAAAGCAAATTTTCGAGCATGTATGGTCCGAGCCGTATATCGCCGACGACAACACCGTTATGGTGCAAATCAGCAGACTGCGGGAAAAAATCGAGGACCAGCCGAGAAATCCGGTTTATCTCAAAACGATCCGGGGACTCGGTTACCGGTTTGCAAAAGAGGAAGAATGCCGTGACTCATCGCAATAAGCTGTTTAATCTGCTGATCAAAAATTATGTTTTTTTCTCATTTACGTTGGGATTGATCATGTTCGGACTGCTTGGCTGGCTCGCTTACCAGCTGGACCGGGACATCAACAGCCCAAGGCTGGAAAATCTGACCGCAAGCGAGATTGTCCGGGCGGACTTTCAAGAGATTTCCTCAGAGGCTATTCAGGCGTTGGGCGGTTGGGTGGAAATCCTGAATGAAGAGTTGAAGGTCGTGTATGTCCAAGGCAAAAAACTTGACCGGATGACAGCCTATACGGAGAAGGATCTAAACGCCCTCTTATCCGACCTAAAGGATAAACCGTATATGGCCTCATTCGCTCCTTTTACGACGGATGACGGAAGAACGTTCCATGCCCTTGTCAAAATTCCCGCTCAATATATCGGGGCCAAATATGAACTTAAGGATTTGAATAATGGACAAAATGAGATGTTTATCAAAATCATGCTGCAAACGCTGGTTATATTCATCATTCTGTTCACCCTCAACGTTTATTTGTACAGCCGTTGGACAGCCGCCAAAATCACCAACCCGCTCGGCGCCGTGGCGGAAGCCATCAAAAACGTGGCAAACGGCCGCTACCATAAAAGGCTAAACATTAAAGCAAACCATGAAATCGCGCAAATTCAGGATCATTTTAATGTGATGGCAGACAGGCTGCAGAAGACGGAACAGGAGAAAAAAAGACTCGAGGCCAATAAACAGCGCATGCTGGTCGATATTTCGCATGATCTGAAAACGCCGATCACCACGATTCACGGTTATGTGGAGGCTTTGCAGCTGGGGCTGATTCATGACGAGGAAAAGAGACAGAAAACGCTGGACCTGATTCAGGATAAAACCAAGCTGGTAACGTCATTGATCGAAGATGTATTCGAGCTCTCCAAGCTGGAGCTTGCGGATTATCCAATGGTCACCGAAGTGTCGGACATTGCGGAATCTTTGCGCGAAATCGCCGCCGAATGGTACGGCCCCTTTGAGGATAAGGAGATTATTTTCGAATATTCCATTCCCGAGCATGTAATAAACATGCCTTTCAACATGAAATTGATATACCGGGCGATATCCAATCTGCTGTCCAATGCATTGAAATACAATCCGGCAGGTACCCGCGTATCCCTTGAATTGCTGGAGACAAGCGATGAGATCGAAATCATCGTCGCCGATAACGGCATCGGCATCGCGGAAGATTTGCAGGATAAAATTTTCGATGCCTTCGTCCGCGGAGACCAATCCAGAAGAAGCGATGGAGGAAGCGGGCTTGGCCTGACGATTGCCAAACATATTATTGAGAAGCACCGGGGACGGATCTGCCTGGACGCCGGACAAGACAGTACCCCCAGCCGCAGCGGCACGATGTTCCGAATCACGCTTCCCAAAAAATGAACATCGTCATGATCTCAGAGCAAAAATCATTTTAATTGTGAAATATTTCACTATAAATGAGTTGGCGGTATATTAAAATGAAATGGACCTAAAGAAGCTAAAGATGCAGACTGGGGAGGCGACCGTTGTTTGAAGTTGGAAGAATAAAGGTGACGCATGGCCTTCTTTCACTTCTCATTTACCGCTGCTCTCTCCTTTTTTCATTGGGCTCTTTATGTTCATCACAACATAGATATAGCAAATTGGAGGGGTTAAAAAGTGAAAAGGAAAGCAGCAGCAATGCTCATTCTCGTACTCTCCGTCATGCTCGTGATTGCGGGATGCGGCAGCGGGAACCAAAAGCAAGATCAAAGTCAGGACAATACGAAAAAAGAAGAGGCCAAAACCGAAGCCGTTTCGGGAGCGTCTCAAACCAGCTATACTCCGCTTGATCAATTGAAAGATAAATATGATATCGTCATTGTCGGCGCAGGCGGTGCCGGCATGTCTGCCGCGCTTGAAGCCAAGGAAAAAGGCATGAACCCGGTTATTTTTGAAAAAATGCCGGTTGCCGGCGGAAATACAACCAAGGCATCCTCGGGGATGAATGCTTCGCAAACCAAATTCCAAAAGGAACAGGGCATTCAAGACAGCAATGATTTATTTTATGAAGAGACCTTAAAAGGCGGTCATGGCACAAACGACAAAGATATGCTTCGTTTCTTCGTTGACAATTCGGCCAGTGCGATCGATTGGCTCGATTCCATCGGAATCCGTTTGAACAATATCACCATTACGGGCGGCATGAACGAAAAACGCACACATCGTCCTGAAGACGGCTCCGCCATAGGGCAATATCTTGTCAACGGATTGCTGAAAAATCTACAAGAAAAAGAAATCCCGCTGTTCGTCAATGCCGATGTGACGGAGATTACGGAGCAAGACGGCAAAGCAAACGGCGTCAAAGTTACGTTCAACGAAAACGAAGAGAAAAACATTGCGGCGGATGCCGTCGTTGTGACAACCGGCGGTTTCGGCTCCAATATGGACATGATTTCTGAAGTTAGACCTGATTTGAAAGGTTACGTCACTACCAACCAAGCAGGCAGCACCGGCGATGGCATCAAGATGATTGAAAAGCTCGGCGGCGTAATGGTGGATATGGATCAAATCCAAGTTCACCCAACGGTACAGCAAGAGAAATCCTATCTCATTGGCGAAGCTGTCCGCGGAGAAGGAGCGATCCTCGTTTCCAATGACGGCAAACGTTTCACAAACGAACTGGATACTCGCGACCATGTCACTGCGGCAATCAATAAACTCTCTGCAAAATCGGCTTTCCTCGTCTTTGATTCCGGCGTAAAATCCCGCGTCAAGGCGATCCAGCAGTATGAAAAAATGGGTTTTGTCATTCAAGGAGATTCAATCGAAGCTTTGGCCAAAGAAATGAACGTTCCGGCAGATCAGCTCAAAACCACGCTCGATGCATGGAACAATGCGGTGAAAAATAAAAAGGATGCCGAATTCGGCAGAACGACCGGGATGGACAACGACTTGTCCAGCGGACCGTTTTATGCAATCAAAATCGCTCCGGGGATCCACTACACCATGGGTGGCGTAAAAATCAACACGAACACGGAAGTTTTGAATAAAGACGGCAAACCGATTCCGGGCTTGTTTGCGGCAGGCGAAGTTGTAGGCGGCTTGCATGGCCAAAACCGGATCGGCGGCAACTCCGTTGCGGAGATCATTATTTTCGGCCGTCAGGCCGGCATCAAATCGGCTGAATTTGTTAAAGCGCAGCAGTAAGGTCTATCGCCGTACTCTCAAAGCAGACAGACCGCGTTTAGCAAATGTTTTTCTTTTCATTCAAAAGAACACAAACGCTTGGGCTCCGCCAGAGTCCAAGCGTTTGTTCGTTTTAATGATCCTTATCATCCATTCTCTTCTCCAAAAAAGCAACGATAGTCCCGGCGCTCGATAGGTTATCCAGTGTTAAATCCTCATCGCCAAAGCTGATTTCAAACGCCTGCTCCAACTGAACGACCAGCGCTACAGCAGTGACGGAATCAAGTATGCCGTGCTGCCCGAGCAGACATGTTTCCATTGACACCTCTTTGGTTCCCAATAAAGCTTGCACGATTTGGACAACCTTGTACTCCAATTCCCGGCGATCCCTTCTTTCAATCATTTAAAGACAACTCCTTTTCCATGTCCAACCCAATCCATTCAGGCCCTGTATAACTATAGGGGAACGGCAGCGCATAGATCGATTCCTCCTGCCCCTGTAAGCGGCACCTAAAACCTAACAGCTGCAGCAGCAATAAAGCAGGGCGATTCCGTTTTTGTGATCGATAGCGGCACACTGCTTCGGTCAGCAGCGGCCACTCTTGCTGTATCCGGGATAGAACCGCTCCCAAAAAAGCAGTACCCATCCCCCGCCCCTCCATACGGCAGGAAATACAAAAAAGCTCGATTTCCGCAGCGGAATCATGAACATGTATCATCGCCATCGCTACAGTTCCATGATCGCCAAAGCGGTCCTTCATTTGTCCGATATAAATGCATCTCCGTTCCGAACCCAAATAGGATTGGATGACAGCAGGCGTGGGAGCCTGAACGAGATTATTGAATTGAGTCGTACGGGATGCCAACTCGGCCATGCGCGGTAAATCCCCATCCCTCGCGCCTCGTACGGATAATCTCATCTTGCATGAATGCAGAAACTCCTCTCTCGTACCGCTAAACCGCTGCTCGGCAGTGTTCCGCGCCTGTCGCAACATCATTTGTTGGCGGCGCCTGGATGTTTCCTCCGAGAGAGTAGTCTGAAATTCGGGGAGCTCGGGAAGTCCCGCCGCGGCATTGGCTTCGTATATATAAATGTCCGGCAGGTACGTGCCGACTTCGTACCGTTCATACGGATTGTCATCGATAAATGCGAGTGAATCGATGCCGATGTTCATTTCTTGAGCGATTTTACGAATGCTGGTTGCTTTTGACCCCCATCCGAATTGCGGATATAGGAAAAAGTGATCAATCCCAAGCTCAACCAGTTTTTGAAATGCCCGATCAGGGTCGTTGCGACTGGCAATACTCTGCAAAACCCCCCGCTGATCAAGTGTGTGCAATACATCCTGGACGCCCGGACGCAGCACAACATGCCCATCCTCAGACAATGTTCCCTGCCATAACGTATCGTCAAGATCCCATACCAAGCATTTAATCATGGTTCCTCCCCGCCTGCGATGCCGCATCCGCTATATTCCATCGTCAGATGAGTTGGCATAAAGCCATATTTTTTATACAGGGTTCGCATCGGCAGATTATGAATATGGACATGTCCTACGATTCTTTGGGCACCTGTTTGCTTTGCGAATGAAATTCCAGCTTCAAACAGCTCGTCAACGCCTGCAGTACCGCGATAAGGCTCGCTAACGTAAAAACTCCTGAACTGCATATAAGCCTCATGTGTAACCGAATTCACCCTGAGACTCATCCACATCCATCCCGCGGCGCAGCCGTCTATGTCCAATACCAGCATTCCGGACCGTTCGCGAATCATAGCCTTCTCCAGCTTGCGCAAGTGAAAAGCCAAGTCCGTAATGGCTTCTTCGCCAAAAGAGATCTCAGAAATCTCCCGTTCCCATTTCGCTACCTCGGCCAAATCACGTTTTTCAATCTGCCGTATGATCACCCTTGTCATTCCTTTCTTGTGATACCCGTTTTTTGGCTACCATCTCAAACGTATCATGGCCGCAGCCCGTGCATCCTTCATTCTTAAGCTGCTCGATGGTCGCAAACTCTCCATTGATGCCGACATACACATCTTTTGAGCACTGCTTACAGCGGTAGGTGCGCAGTGTTTGTTTCACTTCGCCTGTGTACAAGGCGTCCGTGAATTTCTCTGAATATTCCGGTTTCGTCTGATCCGTTGTCCGCAGAATGAACATCTGGCTCCGGTTGGCGATCATTTCCGCGCCATCGTAGGCGTTGAATTGCGGGAAATTAGCGCTGACCGTCAGCCCCATGCGGACAAACTCCCGCTGCATGGCAAGCATGAACGCCGGCGATTTATGGGCAAAAGACAGAAAAATCGGCACTCCCTTCTCCCTCTTCAATGCCTGTATGCCGCGCGATACGAACAGACTCATCCCCTGAAGCGTATAGGGAGGATCCGTAAAGAAACAATCATATTGCCCGTGCAGATTATCGGGCAGCGGCTCCCTTAAGTCCAACCGACGGCACCCAATCGGCATTCCATGCTCCTTCGCAATCGTTTCAATACAGCTCAAAAACCGTTCGTCAATATCCACAACATCCACATGCGTAACGGTATGCCCGCAATCCGGGAACAACCGCTGCAACAGCAGACCAATAGAGACACTCACGAGATCATCATCGCCAACACATAAAATCTTCTTTCCAATCAACGCATGCTGCTTCAAACAAAGGATAGCCCGGCGCAGGCTTGTTTCCGGCGTACATTTGGACTGGTCGATCTGAACATCCACGGACGGCCGCAACGAAAAAAGTTCCTCCAAGATTGCCAGCACATCTTTGAGGCTCTCGATCCATTTCGTCTCATCAAGCAAATCGTGATAAAGGGAATGATCCAGTCCATGGTACCCCCATTCCCGCTCGATCCACGCGAGTCCGTCAGCCGTGCAGCGCACGCCGCGATCCTGCACAAGCGCCCCCGATTTAATTAATTCCCGTTTGATTGCCGCAGCCACAGGCGTCGGCAGCAGCGTTTTACGTGCCAGCTCTTTCGTGGAAATACCCGGTTTCAGGTAGCATTCAAGGAGCACCTGCTCTATGACCTGTGTTCCTTCTTGCAGCTTGGTATGCTGACTTGCTTGTTCAATGTACGTTTTCACCTAATCCCTCCTAGAAAAATTCATCCAATTTATGATCCCTTTCGTCCCGTCTGCAACGACGATACCATCCAACTTCGACATGTCATCACCCCCGCTATGAAAATAGAAAAAGGGCAGGAATGAACATACGTCATCCCTGCCCTTTTTGGACACTGCCTAGATAAACACCGTAAAAAAACAAAAAAATCCGAGCTGAAGACAGCACGGATTGTGGGTGCATAACAATAAGCAGCACTAAGGCTTGATTATGATCCGCTGTTCTTAACTAATTCCGAAGCCTTCACATGCCCATGACAAAACGAACCATGCTATTTCAAGCAATTGGTCCTGTGGACTGCTGAAAACTTCAAATATGGAATTTAATTAGTTAAGAACGACCCCGGACATCAACATCTCTCCTTAGTAAAATTGTCATCATTTTACTACATGGTATGGATATAGTCAAATCGGTTGCATTCCGAATCCCTCCTCAACATTTGCTGCTCTCTTAATAATATTAAATCCCGAAAGCAAACCTTACCTTTTGCTCTCGGGATTTATCACAGACGTTGATTGACCAGAAGTCTTGCAGCGCTCTGAAAATCGGCGAAGTTATAAGTAGCCCGATCCAAATATGCGGACATAAGCGCTCCATTGAACAGCATAACCAATTGGGAGGCAAGCGTTTCAGGATCGCGAATCCCGGCCCGCTCGGCGATTTGCGATATGTTGCGTTGGGTTTCCCTATGGTATTTAATCACCATCTCATGGCTAGGGTGGTCAGAATCAGGAAACTCTACTGCCGCATTCAAAAAGGGGCATCCGCGATGACCGGGCATTTCCACTCGGGCGCCAAGGCTTTCGATTAGATCATATAGTTGTTCGACCGGGTTTTCGGGATGTCTTTTACCCGCGTCATCGAATGGTTTCATCAGAACATGGTAGTATTGTTCCAAATAAGCTACGACGAGATCGTCTTTTGTCTCGAAATTTCGATAGAAACTTGCTTTCGCCACGCCGGATTCTTCAATGATCCGATCGATCCCGACAGCCCGCACCCCCTCCCGGTAAAATAAATCGGATGCCGTTCGCAATATTCGTTCTTTTGCCGTTTCTTTTTTCTCCATGGTAATCACCTCGATCTAATCCTCTCTTTTTTTGTTGACACGAGACAGATCTGTCTGTATGATTATGCTGTGAATGATACAGACCTGTCTCATCCAATACTATGAAAAAGCTCGTCTTCTGTCAAGAATATTCGTTTAGTTTGGATACCTCTGAGCTGACAGATTAATTTTCGAGTAAAAAAGGAGTCTTACACATGTCCAGCTTACCCAAATCCATTCCGCTTGATCGGCATGAGTCCGATCCGGAAACTCGTTCGAGGCCTTGGTTGGTGCTCGCCATCATGGTGTTGTCCCTCTTTATGACGACGACAAGCATTAATTTTATGAACGTTGCCGTACCATCTCTTCAACGTAGCCTGCATGCCAGCTTTGCCGATGTCCAATTTGTCATGACCGGTTACACGCTTGCTTATGCCGTTATCCTAATTATCGGAGGGCGACTCGGGGATCGGTTCGGCAGAAAAAAAGTATTGTGGATCGGGGTAGCCGGTTTTACGCTAACCTCTCTATTATGCGGTCTTAGCTCCGAAGTCAACCTGCTCATTCTGTTACGGATCTTTCAAGGTCTTTGCGCTGCCCTTATTACCCCGCAAGTTCTGTCGCTGATCCAGGTCAATTTCCCTCCTGCCAAGCGGGGTACGGTGTTCGGCTTGTACGGTGCGACAATCGGACTTTCAGCTTCAACGGGGCAAGCGATTGGCGGACTGTTTTTGCATTGGAACCCGTGGGGGCTGGAATGGAGGATGTTATTCTTCTTCGGTTTCCTGATCGGCACCGTCATCCTACTGATGATCTCCCCCATACGAGAGTCAAAGGAGTCCCATTCTTTCAAGCTGGACTGGATTGGAGCGCTCATCGTTGCCGCCGGATTGTTCATGCTCGTTTATCCGCTCGTTGAAGGCATGAAAGAGGGATGGCCCCTTCCAATCAATATTTGCCTGATCTTATCGCTTCCCGTTCTTGTGGTTTTTGTCTGGTATGAGCAAAGATTGGCTCTCCGCGGCGGAATCCCGCTCATGAACGTGTCCCTGTTTCGACAAGGTGTATTTACGGTAGGTATGTTGATTGTCTTGCTTCTTTATTGCGGCCAAGCGGCCTTCCTATTAGTTTGCACTTACTTTTTTCAGATCGGGCTCAGCTATACAGCTTTGCATTCGGGATTACTGCTTCTGCCTACCGGAATTGGCATCTTTCTCGCCTCGTTATTATCCTCCAGAGGTGTCGCCAAATTTGGCATCCATGTCCTCACCTTTGGCCAGGTTGTTTCGGTAATCGGTTATTTGGCACTCGTCTACTCCGTGCAAAAGACGGGAACCTCCATTGCCGGATATGAATGGATTCCTGCTTTCGCCTTGATCGGACTTGGCCAAGGTTTCGTAGCCGCTCCACTCACGAATGCGATACTTGCTAAAATCCGCAAGAACGACATTGGTTCTGCTTCCGGTATCGTATCGACGGGAACGCAAATCGGCTTAGCGCTTGGAATCGCCTTGATCGGCATCGTCTTGTTGAGCGCAATGGGTCAGCACGCGGATCGTATCAACGAGCAGATTGCGCCGCAGTTGCGCGGGCAACTGCTGGATGCCCATATCGCTTCCGAGCAAGCGGATACTATCGTGACACAATTCAAATCTTGTTATACGGAATACGCTCACTCCAACGATCCGACAAACGTTCCGGCTGCATGTCAATTGAAATCCGCTGCTCCTGAGGTGAAACGCTTGTTCGCCGAAAGCATTTCAATCGCGAACAAGCAAAATTATACCGATTCCTTTATTTTCTGCCTTTATGCCATTGCCGCTTTCTCGGCTGTCGTTGTCCCGCTCCTGTTCGTTTTGTCCCGGAAAAGAAATGGGAGTTCATAACAAGTTGATAAAAGGAGGTGGTTACCAAATTTAGATGTGAAAGTGTTGCCCCATATGCCTTGGCCATAGCATGGAATCGATTTATACAGAATCTGGAGGATAAGTAAGAGATGGAGAAAAAAGTTCTGACGGTACAAGGCAAGCGCGTCGCATATATCGATGTCGGGAGCCTTCGGCGCCTCCGGTCCTTCTTTTGCACGGATTTCCCGAGACATCGCTGATGGGCAGTACTGCCGACTCCATTCGTTTCAGGGCATCCCATCAGTAAATCTTCCAAAAGCATGTGCTTATTTTTGTAGTAATGATATACGGTTCCGTAGCCGATGCCTTGACCGAAACAGCCCTGATCATGTCTTGCATGGCGGGGGCTGTTTGCTTACATAGAAAACTGGATTTAATTTAATTATTTTGATTTTTTACTCCCCATTCACATAACTCTTCCAAAACGGGTAATAGTGTTTCCGCTTTATCTGTGAGACTGTACTCGACTTTAGGGGGAACTTGAGGATACTCTTTTCGTTCCACCATACCATCTTCCTCCAATTCCTTGAGCTGTGAACTTAATGTTTTATAAGTAATAGCCCCTATCTGTCTTTTCAGCTCATTAAAGCGAACCGGTTGGTTTTCTGCGAGGAGGTAAATAATAACCATTTTCCATTTACCACCGATAACTGATAATGTATAGCCAAAAGGTGTATCTTTAATATTTTTAACTTTACCTTTATATTCAGCCATACTCATATTTACACTATCCTTTCTGGTAGTACCTATCAATAAAGTGCGTACTATATTTATATATGCTTTCATTCTATACTAACCTTACTTTAAGTAAAGGAGAGAAAGAAATGACTAATGTCAAAACCTACAATCACGATCTTTGGGATCACGGAATAACCCAGGGATACTCCGTAAACGGAACTATCTATATTTCAGGACAATTTTCCCACGACACAGAGGGCACGTTCGTTGGCGAAGGCGATATCGAGGAACAGACCCGGCAAACGCTCGAAAATCTTGATCGCGTGCTGGCGGGATTTGATGTCACGAGGTCAAACCTGGCTTATGTGGAGATCTATTTGACAAACCCTCAAGAACATTCCGAGCCGGTCATCCGGCTGTTCAAGGAATATGTAGGACAACACCGACCAGCCGGCAGTCTCATCGGCGTGACATATCTTGCGTTTCCTGAGCAATTGATTGAAATTAGCGCCGTCGCACATGCGGACTAACTCGGCTACCGTGGTCGGCGCTGCAGAGGCGGTCGGGCTTCGGATAGGCGCGACCGCTATTGGCGCAAAACAGAAGGATTTCGCCAAGTTAATATAAGATAGCTTCCATCTTATCGCTAGATGGGGACTTTATTACGCTTACATTCATCAGCGGGACTCTTATATTTATTCAACTACTTGCGTGGGTATTTGCATTTACCAAGGTCAAACGTTACCATATCTACACATTTCATCAGCTTTCCGTCATTCTGCGATAATCCCAGACGCTGGTTTTCTGTTATGTAAGTTCCAGTAATATTCGGTCGCCAACACAATTACATTTTCATTCGAAGTACGATAGCGTAATAGACCGCCTTTTTATCAAAGGCGGTTGTTTTTCTTATTGCTAAAAAGGAGACTCCAGTTGTTCGACCTGAACAGATTGCGGACGGCGATAAAGTTACCGGAGCGATTCAAACATACTCCGGGTCGTTCTGGATTCTGTGCTCGATCTCAAGCCTCAAACGCTTGGTTTGGACTGTATCGATCTGAGCTTGTACGTCCAAACGTTCGCGCTTACACCAAAGCTTCTTTTTTTATTATGCAATATGTCCCTCTATTTCTGCTCTCAATTGTTCAAACCACTCTAAGTTAACCAAGTGATGGGAACGGGAATTTTCGTTCATTCGGCGGTAGTAATCGATTGTGCCGGGAAGTTCTTGTGTGTTGGACAGGTATTCATCAAGGAGGGCGATTCGGGTTTTAGTCTGGTCGATTTGAGATTGGATCAGTTTCAGCAATTTGTTTTTGTCGAATTCATCAGCAAAGAGCAGCGCCCCATAAAATTGCAGGTTCACATATTCCGATTTGGTGCCGTATTTGACCATTAATTTTTCGAATTCAGCCATTCCCGATCCGGTGATTTTAAAGTTCCGAGTTTCGCGCCCGCTGGTTGAAGAATTCTGCTGAATCTGTTCAATCCAACCTTTTTCTTCAAGTTGCTGCAGATTGTAATAAAACGAGCCTTTTGTGAAATTTACAATGTATTTGTAATGGCGTTTTTCCATTAAGGCCAGCAGTTCATAGCCGTGAGCGCCGGGGTTTTGGATGAGCAAGCCAAGGATGAGTAAGGGAATCAAGGCTGCATCACCTTCGCCATCAGCGCCTCGAATTCTGCGTACGTGATTTTATCCGAAGCCAAATCCATGCTATGAAGGTAAATCTGTTCTGTTTTCGAATAGTCGCGCTTCACTTTCAGCGACTGCTCCTCCCCAGGGATGGGTTCCATGACATGACACTTTTTCGAAAAAGCCTCGAAATAGCGGTAGCCGAATTTGCGTTGCGAAACAGCGTCTAAATGAATGCCATCAGGATTCGCGGTCAAATCTGCCGCTATTACAAAATAACAATTCCCCTGTTCATTAGCGAAACGCTGTAACTGTTCATTGACCTGTCGATACTCTGTCGCATGCTGTCCAAAACCGGTCATACCAAGAAAATCACCAAGTCCGCCAATGATCAACGGCACCTCATCAAGATTTAATTCGTTTCTTAGGGTCTCGATGATAAGGGTTAATTTCTCGTAATAAGTTTCATGCAGCGAACGATAACTGTCGCTCTCCCCCTGGTGCCAAAGGATTCCGCAGATTTGACTGGACCGCAGGGCGAAGCGGGCTTCGGACAAAGCATGCTGAAAAAGGATACCTTCCGGATGCCAGTCATCCAAGGAACTACCACCTTCCGCACAAGGAATCAAACCAATTTCTTCTTCGGGATTGGCTTTCGACCAGGCATCGGCAAAAGACGCCGCCAGGCTTACACCGGAAACCGGACGGTCGTAATTAATCGGCTCTGTCATCATCTGCCACTGTCCATTGCGCAGCATTTTTATTTTTTCATTATAGATAGGTTCGACTTCATGCAAAAATCCACGGCCCGCCATATTAGACTGACCCAACATTAAAAATGACTTTATCATTTAGTCTTTACTCCTTTATATCACTTTTATAGTCTAATTAGACTATAAAATATTATATAGTCTGATTAGATTATGGTCAAATGAATTAAATTAAGCCATTAGTAGTCAAAAAAGGCCTGGAAAAGTGCATGTTCTAGGCTGTTTTTTTATACTTGCTATAAACCATATACTCTGGAGGGAAAAGGACTTATATGCGGCAGACTTCCTTAGTTTGTCGTAAAAGTAGAGCAACGAAAACCTGATTTGTAATGAATTGTTTATTGTTTTGTGATCTTTTTACAACTTGGTTTGAGATACTCGTTTGTTATGATTCTTCTTGCGGACACGGACGGCAAATATCGCGAGTAAGGGCTCGTTCTACGCAAAAACGGATGAAGGAGGATGACATAGACTTGGAACACGGCAGTTTCTCGTTTTTTCCATTCGGCGCTCTATTTTGTCTCACGCTTTTTTCTTTTGTAGCAGTTCGAATCTATGCGATTCGTCATCGCTACAGAGATTCCAATCTAAAAGACCGTGACATCGCATTGATTCTAAAAGGGCGGATGGCTAGGGGTGAAATCGACGACAAGGAATCAAAATAACAGGCAAGCGTGCTTCCTAACCCAGGAATGCGAATTGGCAATAAAAGTGAAACCGCGGGGGTTTTGGATCGCATGAAGAAAATGAGGTCGCCGACTCAACTCCGCAAGAAGTAGTGTGCTGGTTTTATTAAGAACTCCAAAAAAACCGTCTAAGGCGAACGTATTTCATTCCGTTTTATGTCTTGGGCTAAACGAAAGGATAGGTATACGGATGAAAAAAATATTGGGATTACTTATGTCTTTTGTACTGGTTCTAAGTCTAGCTGCCTCTGCAGCAAGTGCGAAAACAAAAGAGAATAATGATACATTCAAAGACAAAAGTATGCATGTTCAAATCGTATTATTTGATGGTTTCGATCTGCTGGACGCATTGGCGCCATATGAAGTGTTCGCCGCCGCGGGAATGTACACAAAAGGAGCAGTTACTGTAGAATTGGTTTCTGCGGAAGGCAAGCGTTCTGTCCCGAGCGGTCTGAACGGGCCTTCTCTCGAAGCGCAAGCAGCATTAGACCCCAAGCGACCGGGAATTATTTTGGTGCCTGGAGCTTCGGGCAAGCCGGCGGGAAATTCGGAAGATGCCATTCCGAATATATTAAGGCAGGCCATGAAGACAAGCTTACCGGAGATGTTGAAACAAGCTTTTAACAATAAGGAAGTTACTGTGGCTACAGTATGTGGAGGCACATTGCTGCCTGCAATGAAAGGTTTGTTAAAAGATAGACATGCGGTTACCAATCATATAGGCATGGCTGCGCTAGGAGCTCTCGGTGCAATCCCGATTGAGGCAAGAGTCGTCGAAGATGGCCCTCGCTTCGTGAGCGGGGGAGGCGTAACTTCGGGACTTGACGTGGCCTTGTATTTGGTCGATCGTGAATTAGGACCCCAAGTCGCGAATGCCGTAGAAAAATTATTTGAGTACGAGAAAAGGGGCACTGTGTGGAAAGCGGAAGGCATTGCGCCCATCGATTTTAACACGAGTCCAAAAGCGTCCGAAGAAAAATAGCCAGCTGCTATTTCAATGAGTACTCCCGAAAAGTGAAAGACCGATCCGATAAAACAACAGCGGCGGACTAGGATGCGAAAGACCTAGCCTGGCCGCTGTTGTAGTTAATGCTCAACTAACGTATCCGTTAGCTTAATCAATAGTCGTAGTCACGAACCAATAAACTAGATAGACGTTGCTTATATAACTCTGCTTCACCTAAACAAACATCAAAACCGATTATAGTAATAGGAATCCCTGATTTCACCATAATGCTGTAAGCTTCTGCATCTACATATACATTAAACTCAGCAACAGGGGTCGTATTTCCGATGGTTTCCTTATACATTAATGATTCATATAGTTGCTTTGGGGAGATAGAAATTTTCAATAAAAAAAATTAAAACGCTCGGAGTTATCGCACAACAAAATTGTGAAACGATAGCTATCCATAAAACAAAGGTCTATGAATGGATGAAAATCGACTTTAATTTTAATCTTTACATCATTAAACAACTTGCCTCAAAATTAATTTTAAGTTCAGAAACCGTAACGCGATTATCACTGCTTACGGTTAAAGATCGTATTTTACTAAGCATACATAATCATTATAAAATTGGTGATTTAGAACATCTTACAAAGCAAACTTTGTCAAGTGAGGTCTGTGCACCCATTAGAAGTTTAAATCGTTCAATAGCTCAGTGCATAGATGAGGGTTTGATAAATTATAGGGATAAAAAATTCTCGGTTTATTCGATTAATGAAATAGAAAAATACCTTGAGAACTTTTTATCAAATTAAAATATGTTTATAGTTTCAAAGATTTCGTCAGCTCAAGTCATGAGCAATAAACTACAAATCCCAAAAATGCAAAAAGCTCCTGAATCGTCGCGAGGACAAATTCAAGAGCTCGTTCATTGTTAAGGTGATGCGGTCGAGAGGACTCGAACCTCCACGGGGGGTTAGCCCACACGGACCTGAACCGTGCGCGTCTGCCAATTCCGCCACGACCGCATATTGGTCATTGTCTTTCACGATGTTTTCTTTCGCGGCGACAAGATAGATCATACCATGGCAAGCCTATAATCGTCAAGCACTTTCTCTAAAAAAATTTATAAGAACAAAAAACTGGATTCGCTTTTGCATATTACTCTCCTAGAAGATTCATTAAATCCGCCATTTACGGCGGCAGCCGGGGCCTGATGCGGGCGCGCGGAGCAAAAAAAGAACGGCTGCGGCCCGTTTGATCCGCATTCGGAATGCAATTCGGGCCACGCCGTTCATTCTATTTTATTTAAACTAGGACTGGATGACAGCCGTTTTTTCCTGCGCAGTTAAAGTGACGACTTCTCCCTTGTGCTTAAATGACACGGCATTCCCTTCCAGCAAGGTATAACTTGCCTCGTTTGGTCCCATGCTCACTTTGATCAGCTGCCCTTGGTACATGATACGGAAGCTGCAGCTTTCCCACTGTGCAGGGAGCGCAGGGCTGAAGCTGAGCGCCCCGTCCACCATACGCATGCCGGCAAAACCATTGACGATGGACATCCAGGAACCTGCCATTGCGGCGGTGTGCAGACCGTCTTTGGCGTTTTTGTTGATATCGTCCAGATCCATCCGCACGGTCCGGTCAAAATAGGCGTACGCTCCCTCAAGATCCCCGATTTCCGCGCTGACGATGCTGTGGATGCAAGGAGACAACGAGGAGTCATGAGTGGTCAGCGGCTCATAATATTGATAAGTGCGAATTTTCTCTTCTTTCGTAAACTTATCGCTGAGCAGGAACAAAGCCATGACCGTGTCCGCCTGCTTCAGCACCTGATGCCGGTAAATCACCAGCGGGTGGTAGTGAAGCAGCAGCGGATACTTGTCTTCCGGCGTGTTTTCGAAATCCCATTTTTTCTTCGATAAAAAGGTATCGTCCTGTGCGTAAATTCCAAGCTGTTCATCATATGGGACAAACATGCGGGCAGCCGCTTCATGCCATCCTTCGATTTCCGCTTCCGTCAGGCCGATCGCCTGCGAAATCCGCTCGTATGCCTCCGGATGATCCTTACGCAGCCGCTGCGCCGTTTCATAGGCATAGTTGAGTTGGCTTTGCACCATGAGATTCGTATACGTATTGTTGTTGACAATGGCCGTATACTCGTCCGGGCCGGTCACGCAGTCGATGCAGAAGGCCCCGCCCTTCGTTTCGTTGAAATAACCGAGATCCGTCCAGAAGCGGGAGGTTTCGAACAAAATCTCGGCGCCTTTATCGATCAGGAAGCCTTCATCTCCTGTGGCCTGCACGTATTGCTTAATGGCATAAGCGATGTCCGCATTGATATGCATTTGGGCGGTTCCTGCAGGATAATATGCCGAGTTCTCTTCGCCTGCAATAGTACGCCACGGGAATAACGCACCTTTTTGGGACATGACGGCCGCGCGGCTGCGCGCCTTATCCAATGTGCCATAACGGAAATCCATCAGCGCGCGGGCAATATCCGGCTGGGTGTAAGTAAAGAACGGCATCATGTACATTTCCGTATCCCAGAAATAATGCCCCTCATAACCTTCGCCCGTCAACCCTTTGGCTCCGATGTTCGTCTTGCCGTCCCGGCCAACCGATTGCAAGAGTTGGAATGCATTGAAACGGATGCCTTGCTGCAGCGCCGGATCGCCTTTGATCTCGACGTCGGCATGCTGCCAGAAGGACTTCAGATACGTTTCTTGTTCCTCCAGCAGCCGATCCATGCCCAGATCCAAGGCAAGTCGATGCGTCCCGGCAGCGAGATACTCAAGTTCCTCTTCTGCATCGTCTTTGGAAGTGTGATAGGAAATATATTTGGTTAAACCCGCTTTTTCGCCCGGCGCCAGCTTCAGAGTAAATACCGTACCGATTCTTTCATTTTCTGAAACCTCTTCCGCCTCGAAATCGGTTTGGCCCTGAACTTGATGGCTGATCGCGGTAACCAGTTTAAAATCGGTATGCCGGGTGCGCTGCTTCAGCACCGCCAATCCGCTCATATGCGCCATCCGCTCCAGGATGAGATTCGGCTCTCCGCCGCCTGCGCCGAGACGGGGATCATCCGTTACCTCCGCCGCGGCAATCTTTCCGTCCACAAAGGAATGGAAACGAATCTCTCCGGCAAAATTGACGGATTCGATTTCAACCTGTATTGCGGCAAGATGCTTGTGCGTCAGGGAAACGACCCGGCGGAAGTTCAGCTTCACGCGGCCGCCCGCAGGAGCTTCCCATTCGACATGCCGCCATAAAAAGCCCCGCTTCATATCCAGTTCCCTGTTAAATGAATGGATCTTGCCTGTATTCAAATGAAACGGGGCGCCCCCCACCGTCAGCTGGATGCATTGAGCGTTTGTCACATTCAGCATGGACTGATTCCGGGTAGGATAGCCATAAGCCCCTTCCGGGTACACGATCGGTTCGGAATCGTAAAACCCATTAATATAGTTGCCTGTTACCGACTTACCTTGAACTCCGTGGTAACCTTCCTCGAAGTTGCCGCGCATGCCGATATATCCGTTACCAAGCGCAAACACGCTCTCGCTTCTTTGATTGTTTTCGTCATCATAAGCTTCCTCAGCCAAACTCCAATCCCGGTAAGGGTATAATGCCTCCGGACGCACGTAAGCTTTCATTTTCATTGGTTCATGTCCTCCTCCACAATGGGCATTTTATATTTCAAGATGCTTGTAACATCCTGAATTTCATGTCTTTCTGATAAAATTCGAATCATTTTGAAAAGCTTTTCAAAATTCGTAAAACGAAAGCCTCATCTTTGACGTGAGGACTCTCTGACTATCAACTTATGTTCCAGCTTCTCCCTCAATACCTGGGTGGAGCCTGTCGTTACCAGTTCATGCAGCTTTTCGGCGGCGCGGTATCCCATCTCGTACATCGGCTGAGAAATCGTCGTCAGCTTCGGTATAAACATGTTGGCCATACGAAGATTGTCAAAACCGACAACCGATACTTGACCGGGAACCAAAATATTGCGGTCCTTCAAATAGGAAATGACCCCCATGGCGAATTCATCGGCAACGCAGAAAACGGCTGTAAGCTCCGGATAATCCGTAAACAATTCATGCGCGGCATCGTATGCGTGTTCGAATCTGTGGGCGGCACAGCGGATTTTTTCCGCATTATGGTCAAGGCCGGCTTCATGCAGCGCTCTCAGGAATCCTTGGTACCGCGGCGGTCCGGAGATGGAATTTTCGTGGTTGAAGCCAATCATCCCGATGTCCCGGTGTCCGAGTTCAATCAGAAATTTCACCGCATCATAAGCCGCCTTCTCGTCATCAATCTCCACGCTTGGAACTTCGTATTCATCGGAATGCGACGAAATCAGCACAAACGGAATTTTGCAGCTCATCAGCTTTTCGTAATATTCCGGAAATATGACGTCGCTGGCGAAAACAATGCCGTCCACCTGCTTTTCATGAAAAGCATCGATATACGCGAGCAGCCTGTTTTTATCCCTATCCGTATTGCAGATCATCAGACTGTACCCCAGCTTGATGCATGCATCCTGCATCCCCCGTATGATTCCTGCGTAATACATATTTTCGATATCCGGAATCAACAGGCCCAGCGTAAAGGATTTTCTGTAAATCAGTCCGCGCGCAAACGAGTTCGGCTGGTATTGAAGCTGCTCGATCGCCTGCTGAACGCGGACCCTTTTGCTCTCAATGACAGACTCAGGCGTATTCATAACCCGCGATACGGTGCTGATGGATACACCGGCCATTTTGGCTACATCTCTAATTGTTGGCTTCATTCATCATACTTCCTTTATTAGAAAACCTTTTCAAGGAGGATTATAACAAGGGGATGAGTAATAAGCAAGAAATATGCGTGTCTTCAGTATTGCACAAAAAAAGGACCCTTCCAAGGGCCCTTCACGACAATCATAAGATGATGTTATACCGTAGCTCTGCGAAGCATGCCGTAAGACAAAAGCGCATAAAGAATCGCAAGCGGGGCCATCCAGAAAAACAGCTCCATGTAGTGCAGGGAGAACCAACTAAAGAGGTCAAGCCACAGTCCGTAATACGTTAATACAAAACTGGCGATGCTTCAAATCCCTACTCTATTCCCGAACAATACCGATCATAAAACCGTCATACCCTTTGCTGCCCACCGTCTGAACCGCTGTTGCCGAGATTTTAGGGTTGTCGGCAATCATTTCGTAAAATGTTCTTACGCCCTGCACGCGGGGATCGGTACTATGCTTATCGATGATCTCTCCGCCTCTGATCACGTTGTCGCCAATGATAATTGTACCGGGCCGGGAGAAACGCAATGCCCATTCCAAATATTTCGGATTATTCGGCTTGTCGGCATCAATAAAGATCAGGTCAAAAGGCTGTATCTGTTCCTCCGCCATTTGGGCCAGATGTTCCAAAGCATTGCCGGTCCGCACCTCAATTTTTTCTTCCAAGCCAGCGCGTTTAATATTGGCTTTTGCCACTTCGGCATGCAGCGGGACCAGTTCCAGCGTAATGATCCGGCCATCCGCAGGCAGGCCCCTTGCCATCCAAATCGTGCTGTATGCGCCAAGCGTGCCGATTTCCAGGACCCGCTTCGCTCCTGACATTTGCACCAGCAGCTGCAGCAGCTTGCCTTGGCTGCCGGTGACGTCGATTTCCGGCAGATCGGCCTTGCGATTCGCGACCAGCACATCGTCCAGCACAGGATCATTCGGGCAGAGCAGCTCCGTAATATACTCATCGACTTGTTCCCAGGTTTGTTGCATTTTAATCACTCCTTTTATGGGTTTGATATATTTGGGATTTTGGCCAAATCCTTACTTAGTATCTTTTGATTCTATTGTATTTGAAATATAATCATATGAATAATATATCTTTGGAAGAAACTCATACATTTAACTTATGATTATGACCTAAAAGGAGTTTAGCCCATGAATCTGCATGCCCTGCGTCTTTTCCATGTCATTGCCAAAACCGGCAGCGTTACCCGGGCATCCGAACTGCTGAACATCAGCCAGCCGGCGATCACGGCTCAGATCAAGAAATTCGAAAAGGAGCTGGGGTTGACCTTGATGATGCCACATGGCCGGGGCATCATGATAACCAGCGCCGGAGAACAAGTCGCTGTTCTGGCCAAACGGCTGTTTGCCGTTGAGCAGCAGATCGAGCAGTTTGCAATGGAATATGGACGCGGCGCTCAGGGCCATATCCGCCTGGCCGCGACCTATCTTCCCTCGCATTTTCTGCTTCCGGCCTGGCTGGCCCGATTTAAACAGCAATATGAACAAGTCGAGATGTCGATCACGACGACAAACTCCAGCGAAGCGCTGAAGCTGCTTTTGAATGTAGATGTGGATATGGCGATTTATGGGGGACTGCCGGAGGAATATCCCGACAACGTGCAGACCGAGGAGCTGTTTCAGGATGAGCTTTGGTTTGTGGTCGCGCCGAATCATAAATTTGCGGGACAGCATATCACCTTACAGGAAATGATGAAGGAGCCGTTTGTTATGCGCGAGGAGGGAAGTTCCACCAGGGAGCGGCTGCTCGCCCTTTGCCGGACTTACAGCGCACCCGCCCCCAAAATCGCCCTTCAGTTTAATGGTTTGCATGAAGCGATTACCGCGGTGATTGCAGGGTATGGTGCGAACTTCGTCTCCTCGCTGGTGGTCCGCGAATACGTGTCCCGCGGTGAATTATGCCGCGTTTATGTTGAAGGGATCGAGCTGCGGAATGTCATCGCCATCTGCACGCGAAAGCATGAACCGCTTAGCGCGGCAGCTGCAAACTTGATTGGACTGATCCGAAAGTATCCGTACTGACAATTAGAAAATATCTACTGAAGTACTTCTCTAGAAAAAAAACGCGTTTTAGCGGTAGTTATCCTTGCGGTATAAGGATGTGGGAGCCCCGGAGTTAATACTTTGTTATATCTTCAAAAACAGAGTTCATCGTGCACTTTGCCATCTTATGCAAACAAGCCGGCATCCATCATTCGTAAATCCGGCGAGATTAATGGCCTTTCCGCCATATGGGCCAGGATATCTTCCTCCAGCCGTACCCCTGGAGCTATTTCCGTAAGCAAAAGCTGCCCCTCATACAATGAAAATACAGCCCTTTCCGTCACGTAGACAACCTCTGTCCCTTTGCTTGCTGCGTAAGAAGCATTAAAGGTCAGATGTTCGACACGGGATACGAATTTGCGCAGGCTTCCTTCCCGCAGAATATGCAAGCGGCCGTTTTCCAGCTTCGTTAGCAGCCCCCCTGCCGTAAAGGTAGAGCAAAATACAACTTTACGGGCATTTTGGCTAATGTTAATAAATCCGCCGCATCCTGTCAGCCTCCCACCGTACCGGCTGACATTTACATTGCCCGTTCCGTCCGCTTCCGCCATGCCCAAGCAGGCCACATCCACTCCGCCTCCGTCCAAAAAGTCAAACTGCGCAGGCTGATCCAGAATCGCTTCAGCCCATGCGGAAGCGCCAAAGCTAAGCCCTCTGGCGGGCGTACCTCCGACAGGTCCTGATTCAAGCAGCAGTGTGATGTCCGTTCTCCCGGCTTCTCGGCCTGCCGCTCCGACGCCTTCCGGCAGCCCGATTCCCAGGTTCACGACCTGATGCGGATCAATCTCAGCCAACGCACGCCGGGCAATGACAAGCCTTTCCGCTTCCGGCGGAGCAGGGGGATTCCCTTGGTCCGCTGCCCCAGGCGGCAGATGGCCCGAATAAGCCGGATTATCCTGTTCGGCAAAGGTCATGGCATGCTGCTCCGCATCCGCGACGACGATCACGTCAACCATGATTCCGGGCACAATCACATTTCTCGGCGGAATCGTCCGGGCGGGAACAATCCGTTCCACCTGCGCGACAACCATGCCGCCGCTGTTACGCGCAGCCTGGGCCAGCGCCAGCATTTCCAGCGTAACCGCCTCCCTTTCCATAGAGAGATTGCCGCATTCGTCCGCAGTAGTCCCCCGAATCAACGCGCAATGAACCGGAAAAGCGTGATAAAACAGCTGCTCCTTTCCGCCAATCGTTATGAACTCTACGATGTCCTCGACGGTTCGCCCGTTGAGCTTGCCGCCGCCATGCCGCGGATCGACAAAGGTATGAAGCCCGACCGGCGTCAGCGTTCCGGGGCGGCCTGCCGCGATGTCGCGGTATAGATGAGTAATGACGCCCTGCGGCAAATTATAGGCTTCGATCCGGTTGGAAGTAGCAAGCGCGCCGAGCTTGGGCGCCAGACCCCAATGGCCGCCGATGACCCTGCGCAGCATCCCTTCATGCGCCAAATGATTGATGCCTCGCGTTCCTCCATCTCCTTGCCCCGCGGCAAAGACAACTGTCAGGTTCTGCGGCGAGCCCTCCCGCAAATAACGGCGCTCAAGCGCCGCCGTCAATGCTTCCGGATGAGCGCAGCCGACAAAACCGCCGACCGCAAGCGTGGCCGCATCGGGAAGAAGGAGCATCGCTTCATCCGCCGTCATCAGCCGGGCAGGTTCACGTTTCCGACGGTTCAAATGTTCAGCCCTCCGTTAACCTCCAAAACGGTGCCATTTACATAATTGGCTGCATCTGATGCAAGGTAAAGATAGGCCTCCGCGACATCTTCCGGCAGTCCGAGCCGGCGGAGCGGAACCTTCTCGCTCATGGCGCTGACAACTTTCTCCGGCATCTTGGCCACCATTTCGGTTGCGATAAAACCGGGAGCGACGGCGTTCACGCAAACGCCCTTATACCCGAGCTCCCGGGCCCATGTTTTCGTCATGCCGATGACCCCTGCTTTGGCGGCCGCATAATTGGTTTGGCCCAAATTGCCCTGCAGGCCGACGATCGAGCTTGTATTAATGATCTTGCCCTGCCCGCGGGCCGTCATGTGAGGCGCGGCATGTTTCGTGCAATAATAGACGCCGCTCAAGTTGACGTCGATCACCTGCTTCCACTGCTCCGTTGTCATTTTGGACAGCATCGCGTCCCGGGTAATGCCTGCATTGTTGATCAAAATATCGATGCAGCCGTATTCGGCAATAACCGATTCGATCAGCGCCTGTACGCTGCTTTCATCCGATACATCCGTTTCAATAAAACGCACCTGCGGCCGCTTGCTTTCCTCCAGCGTTTCGATCAGATTCCGGCCTGCTTCTCCGTTGAAATCCGCCGCCACAACCTGCGCGCCATGCGCGAGGAACAGCCGGACTGCCGCCCAGCCGATGCCTCCCGCTCCGCCTGTTATAACCGCCGTTTTCCCCTGCAATCTCATGCTTCGGTCCCTCCCTGCAGAAACTTCTCGACGGCAGCCAACAGCTGCCTGGAATCATCGACAAGCGGTGAATGTCCGCATCCCGTCAGAATAACTTCATGCGCTCTTCCGCCAAAATCGTCCAGCAATTCCCGGTGCATTTGCTCAGTAATGACCATATCCCTTTCTCCGCGCAGCACAAGCACCGGCACCTGGATCCGGTCCACCAGTCCCGAGCCGTAAGCGGCTTCATGATCCATATGGCTGATGTTAAAGGTATTTAGCGCCTCATAAATATCCATCAGGTTCCGCTGGGTCAATATATCCTCCAAATACGCCTCGTACCTGGCCTCATCCGGCTGGTTGCGGTCGTATATGACCGAGTTGAACAACGTCTGCATCGATGTTTTATCGCGCTCTTCATTGGCTTTTTGCACCCATTGATTGCGGGCTGACTTTCTGATTCCATCAGCGGAAACAATTCGTTTCGTCACATCCGGCATTCCGTCCGGACCGTCCTCGTAGAAGGGGTATCCTCTGGTCGACATGGAAGCTAGCAATACCAGCTTGGAAACCCGCTGCGGGTAGCGGGCGGCCAAATCCATCGATACACCCCCGCCTGTCGACCACCCCCATACGATGCAGGACGACAAACCGAGTAGGTCCATAAATGCATTCACATCATCGGTATACATCTCGATACGGGCGGCGGGCTCATGGTATGTCGATATGCCGAATCCCCGCATATCGACGGCGTATATTTTATATTTTGCATCCATATGTTCGAGTACGATATCCCAGTGCGCTGAAGAGTTCATATTCCCATGTATAAGCAGCACAGTTTCATTGCCGCCCTCCCGCTCCCGGTAACCTAACCGCTCCCCGCTGGGCAATTCTATTGATTTAAGTTCCACGGACATGACGATTCCCCCCATTTTAAAGTTAATGCTCCCCATGCATAACCGATGCCCGCAGCTGCCAGCACCGTCACTTGCCCCGGAGCCATGCGGCTTTCCCTGCCGAGCAGCTCCAGATGAATCACCGGATCAAACTGTCCCATATGACCGTATTCCTCCAAATAAATCGCCCGCTCTTCCGGGATACCCAACGTATCAAGCACGTACCTGTGCGCGGAACGCTTCATATGGAGCAGCCCCATATAATCAATCTCCGAAACCGTCGAACCGCTCGCCTGCACAGAATCCGTAACGACCTGGACAAAACGCTGCATGGACAGCTGATCCAAGCGTTGTTTCATTCCTTCCGGGTCGGCAACCCGAAATTTAGGCTCTCCGGCTGCAATCAATTCGGCCGTAAGCGGCTGCTTCGTTCCCCCTGCGCATACGATGACGTCTTCACTAAACGAGCCGTCGGTCATCAGCGCGGATTCCATGACCTCCGGATAAGCCGGGCCTGCGCCCCGCTGCAGAATCAGCGCACCGCCGCCTGCCGCCAAATTGATCATAAATCTTGTTCCCGGATCAAGCGGATCAATCAAATCGCCGTTGCGGTAACCCCCAGCAAGCAGCACGGTCCGAATGGAGGGATCGCCCAGCATCATGGCCTTGGCCGTTTTCACGCCGGCAATGGCCGTACAGCAGCGCAGAGCCATATCATACCCATAAGCGCGCTTCGCCCCAATCTCCTCCTGAAGCTTCAGGCTCGCTGTCCACACCGGATATTCCTTATATTCCTCACCGATATAGATGACCAGATCAATTTCCATCGGATCCATACCGCAGCGCTCTATAGCCTGCCTTGCCGCATGGATGCCCATTGCGCATGTGCCGTCATCCGGGCCCGGTACCGGCTTTTGGATAATGCCAAGTTTCGTTTCGACGATATGCTGCGGAATTCCGGCGGCGGCCGCAATTTCCAAACTGCTCATGGTGTCTCTTGGCACGTATAGTCCCACTGAAATAAGCCGGATCGCTTCATCCGCTGCCGGGTTCGCCTTTCGTTCATTCCCCGCCTGCTTGCCCATCATGTTTTTGCCCCCGTTCCAGCATATTTTTCATGTAAAGAGCGGCTTCATCCAGCGACACCATCGTCAATTCGACCTGCTGCTGCACATGCGTTACCTTAATCCGCCATCCGCTCGGGCTCTCGCAGGGGGTGCATCTCAGCACGAAAGAACAAACCGACATCCGATCCTCATTCATGAAGCTTCCCCCCCGTTTTCGGCCTTTAAGCGCTTCCGCCGCCACGCCATAAGCCATTTGTGTACAGTACCGACGATTCCCGATGGAAAAACAAGGACAACAACGATATACAGCAGTCCAAAAAAGATGATCCACCGTTCAAAAATAGGATGAATGCCCGCCAGATCCGTCAAAAACTGATGCGCCCATTCAATCACCGCCGCTCCGATCAGGGACCCGAACAAAGTACCTATCCCTCCGATCATCGTCATCAGCAGCGCATTTAACGTCATATCCATCGAAAATACCGTCGTATTTACGAATCTGAGCGTAAGCACATAAAGCGAACCGCTCACGCTTGCCGCCACACCGGCAACCACCGTTGCTATGACTTTGTAATGAACCACCTTGTAGCCAAGCGATTCCGCCCGCTGTTCATTTTCGCGGATGGCCTGCAGCACCCGCCCAAACGGCGAGCTTGTAAAACGCCTGAGCAAAAAGAACACAAGCACCATTGCCGCCAGGGAAGTCAGATACAGCGTCGACCTGTCCCTCATCGGTTCAGGAATGGAAAATGTAAACCCGTCACTTCCCCTGGTCAGAGAACGCCATTTCTCGGCCGCGACAAGCAGCAAACCCGCAAAGGCCAATGTCAGCATCGCATAGAAATGGCTTTTTAGACGCAGCGAAAGCATGCCGACGACATAACTGAGCAAAGCCGCGAGCGCCATGCCTGCCAGAACGGATAAAAACAGCATTGGAAGGGTTGCTTCGAATCTCTTCATGAAAATTCCGGTCGCATAAGCCCCCAAACCGAAAAACATGGCATGACCGAAAGAAACGATGCCGGTGTATCCCAGCAGCAGATCATAACTCATGGCAAAAATCGCAAAAATAAAAATCTGCGTCAGCAAAATAAACAAACTCCTCGAGTCCGATACAAACGGAACTGCAACCAGTGCCATGACCAGCACAAATGCAGTCGCGTTAAACCAGCGTTTAGAAGCCGCATAAGAAGGAGCAGCCAGGCCGATGCGGGAGCGTCTCTGCCGTGTCGCGGCCGGAGCCGCCTCTTTCAGATCGGTGTTTCCGCTCATGCACCTCCCCCCTTTACCCCGAACAATCCGGACGGCTTCACCAACAAAACGACAATCATCAGCAGCATATTCGCCGCCAGGGAAAGATCAGGAACATAATAGGCCATCAAAGCTCCCGACAAGCCGACGAGTATGGAAGCCAGCGCCGATCCCTGGACACTGCCCATGCCGCCGATGACAACGACAATAAAGGCCAGAATGGCAAATTGCATCCCCATTTCCGAAAAAATGACGCCGGAATACGGGGCGAGCAGCGCCCCTCCAAGAGCCGCAAGCCCTGCGCCAAACACAAATACAAGCGAAAATATCATGCGGATATTGATGCCAAGCGCCTGCACCATCTCCGGATTATGCACGCCCGCACGGACGATCAGCCCGATGCGGGTCTTTTTTAATAGCAGCAGCAAACCCAGATATACGAGCGCGCCTATCAAAATAATAAACAGGCGGTATTTGATCAAAATAACTCCCGCGACTTCCCAGCTTCCGTTTAGGAGCGGCGGCACCTCAGCCTTCAGCGGATTAGGCGTGAACACGACCTTAAGCATCTCGCTTAATACAAGCATGACGCCAAGCGTAACCAGTATTTGCCTGACATGATTGCCGTACATCGGCCTGATGACCGCCCGTTCCATGATCCAACCGAGCAGCATGCCGGCCAAAACGGCACCGACAACGGCTATGATGAATGAGCCGCTAGCCGCATACAACCAGACGCCGGCATAAGCTCCCCAGGCAAACAATCCGCCGTGCGCAAAATTCAGCACGCTCATCAGACCAAAAATCAGCGTCAGCCCCGCTGCCAGCAAAAAGACAAGCATGCCCGTTGCCAAACCGTTGACGATTAGATTTAACAATTGATTCACACGATACCCTCCTTTAAGAGGTAGTTCAGGCAATCCCTAAATATTTGCGGCGGAGCTCTTCATTTTCATGCAAAGAGGCCATTGGGCCGGCGCTGACGATCATTCCCTCGTCCATTAAGTAATACTTGTCGCCGATGGTGCCTGCCATCATAAAATTTTGTTCGACCAGCAGCACCGTCGTCCGCTCTTTCATCTGCAGGATGGCGTCCATCAGCTTCTTGACCATGATGGGAGCCAGCCCTTTGCTCGGCTCGTCGATCAGCAGCAATTCGCTATTGTTGACGTATGCCCTTGCTATGGCGAGCATCTGCTTTTGCCCGCCGCTCAGCAGTCCGCTTTTCCGGTCCCGGAACTTCACCAAATCAGGGAAAAGCTCATGCATCCATTCGAGCCTTTCGGCCGCACCGGCATCTTTGTGCCGAAGCGCAATTCGCAATGTCTCGCCTACCGTCAAATCGGCGAATATCCCCTGATCCTCAGGCACATAGCCGATTCCGCGGCGCGCGATCTGATGGGCGGCAAGCTTTTGAATCGGCTCTCCATTAAACGCAATCCTTCCTTGAGCAGCCGGATTCAGTCCCATGATCGTCCGCAGCGTTGTCGTTTTTCCGGCGCCGTTTCGTCCCAGGAGCACGGTAATCTCGCCTTTTTCCGCCTGCATCGTCACCCCTTGCAGGATGTGGAACTGCCCGATATAAGTTTCAACCGATTCCAACTGCAGCAGCGTCATCGTACAATCCTCCCAAATATGCGGCCTGCACCGTTTCGTTGTTCATAATGTCGGCAGGAGGCCCGCTTGCAAGCAAACTGCCGTTAAACAAAACGGCGATGCTGTCCGACAAGTCCAAAACCATCTCCATCTTGTGCTCGATCAAAATAATGGTACGGCTGCCCTCCTGCTTGAGCGCCCGAATGACTTCCAAAATCTGCGGAACTTCCTCCACCGAAATTCCGGCCGTAGGTTCGTCAAGCAGCAGCAATTCGGCGCGAAGGGCCAACAGCATGGCGATTTCCAGCTTTCGTTTCTCCCCATGCGCCAGTTGGACCGCAAGCGCGCCAGCTTTGCCGCCAAGCCGCACCAGCTCAAGCAGTCCAAGCGCCTCTTCCTCCAGCTTCCTGTACCTGTGCAGCGAAGAAAAGAAGTTGTACCGGACACCGGCACGGGATTGAACGGCCAGCCTGACGTTTTCCAGCACGCTGAGATTGGGAAAGACGTTCGTGATTTGAAAGGATCTGCCCATGCCAAGCCGGGTCCGTTCGTACGGGGCCATCCGCGTTACGTCCTGCCCTTTGAAATAAATGCTGCCGAAAGAAGGTTTGAGCTGTCCGCTGAGCAGATTAAACAATGTGGTTTTGCCCGCGCCGTTCGGGCCGATAATCGATGTAAAAGATTTCTCCTTCACTTCCAAATCGACATCCTGTACGGCCTTATGACCGCCAAAGGCGATTGTCAGCCCTTTTGTTGCCAAAACGGTTTCGGTAAAAGAAGCCGTTTCTGCCGACGCTGCGCCCGATGTTCCTGCGGTTTCCGTTTGTTCCGTCATACGCTCCCCTCCTCGATTGTTCTCCGTCATTTCCGGATGAACGGTCCGGGATGCAGCGCAGCAGGGACCTACCGGTACCCTGCTGCCGCTAAGCTAACGTTTATTGGTGATTGGCGGCGCGGTTTCCTCCGGCGTCAATTCGCGTATCAGCACAGGCACCGGATAATCGGTCCCGTCCTGCTTTTCCAGCTTGATTGCATACAAAGCCTGAAGCGCCTGATGGTCTTCCGCCCGGAACGTCATTTTGCCCTTGGGCGTATCGAAAGACATGCCTTCCATCGCCGTAATTAACCGGTCCGTATCCGATACGTCGCCGTTTGTTTTCTTAATGGCTTCGATGATCGAAATCGCCGCAGACATGCCTCCCGGCGTAAACAGATCGGGCAGTTCGCCATTAAAGCGTTTCTTATGCTCCTCCACCAGCCATTTGTTGATATCGTTATTCGGCAAGGTATGGTAATACACCGAAAATCCTTCCATGCCGACCAAATCGCCCATCGTTTTGAGAGCGGCGATATCCGGCGCGCCCGTCGAAATCTTGATTCCCTGCTCCTGTACCTTCATATCCTGCAGCTGTTTCCATGGGGAGTTGGCTCCTGCCCACACGATAAACAAGTACTCGGGTTTTGCTTTCACGATTTTTTGGATATTGGCCGTAAAATCCGTTGCGGTCGCATCGGCGTATTGCTCCTCTACGATGTCGGCGCCCAGCTTAACCGCCGCATCCTTAAATGCGGCGATTCCGTCGCGCCCGAAAGCGCTGTCAGGTGCAAACGTAGCGATTTTCACGCCTTTGCCCGCAATGGCCGCCGCGCCGGCTACGGCATCCTGCGAAGAATTGCGCGCGGTGCGGAACACGTATTTATTCCATTGGTCGCCTGTGATGCTGTCCGCAACGGCCGGCTCCACGACCATGATTTTCTTCGCTTCCTCGGCAAGCGGCAGCACCGCCAGCGTATCGCCCGAGCTGGATGAACCAACCAGGAAATCCACCTTGTCGGTTTCAAGCAGTTTGGTCGCCTTTTTCACCGCCACATCCGGTTTGGTTTCCGTATCTTCGAACACAAATTCGATTTTGTGTCCGTCGACTTCCCGCGTTCCGCCTGTGGCGTAATCTACGCCAAGTTCGAAGCCGCGCGTGGTTTGTTTCCCGTAGCTTTCAAGCGCGCCAGACAAGGAAGCAAGCACGCCGATTTTAATGGTTTTGCCGTTTCCGCCCGCATCCTTAGCCGCCGAATCCTTCCCTTCCGTTTTCTGCTCCGTTTGCGGCTCGGCTGCCGTTTCCTTGTTTCCTCCGCTGCTCGAGCAGGCGGCCGTAAACATAAGCATCATAATCAACGCGGACACAACGCCAAGCCGTCCTAAGCGCGTTTTTGATTTTTTCATGGACAACAGGATCCCCCCTATGACTCTTCATTCCCGCTCATCATAAAAGGGCCCGGTTGCAAAATAGTTGCAAGCCGGGCGATCATGGAAAAAATCGTTTATGCGTTCTCCTCGCTGCAGCGTGTGAACAGCTCGCGGATCGATGCCATAGGCTCGATGCCCAGCTCCTGCGCCAATGCGTCCGCCGCGCGCTGATGCCATTTCAGAGCCTGATGGCGGTTGCCAAGCTGCAGATGGCATTCCATCAGGAGGCGGTATGCTTCCTCCCAACAGCGGTCTTTCTCCAACATCGCTTCAGCCCAGCGGATCGCCTTGTCATAAAGGCCCCGCGCCGAATAAATCTGGCTCAGACGCTCTGCCCCACGCAGAAAAAGCACCTGAAGGCGTTCACGTTCTTCGATGCACCAGTCATCGTATCTTCGTTCGGGCATGTAATCCCCTTTGTACAGAAGCAGCGCCTGCTCCAGCAAAACCGCGGCTTCATCGCGGCTGCCCGACTCCAGTCCTTGCAGCGTCAGCCGTTCAAACTCCACAATATCCAGCGTCCAACTGGCCTGAAGGTTCAACCGGTAGAATTGTCCATCGCGGACCACAAAATAAGGATCGCTTCTGACCCGCCGATGCGGCTCAAGCGCAGAATGGAGCGCATTCAGCGCCACTTTGAAATCACGGTTGGCGGCTTTCTCGTCCGCTTCCGGGAACAGATACAGCAGCAGCTCTTCTTTGCTGACCTGATATCTCCGTTTGGTGACAAGCAGTTGAAACAGCTCCTTCGCCTTGCCGCGCTGCCAGTCCTTATCCAGCACCACCCGGTTCCCAAGGCGGACTCGAAACGCCCCCAGCGTCTCGATATGCAGCGTATATCCCGGATGATAGGTCAGCTTCTCCATCCCCAGCTCCGTCAGAATCGCAGCAGGATTCGGTCCGCCTATCCCCTGCCTGGCAGCCTCCAGCAGAAGCGGAATAAGCTGCTGCGGATCCGTTGGACCCAGCAGCGTTCGGGATGTAAACAAAAATCCGTACCCTTCCCGGACCGCCAGCTCCAAAAAATGCTCCATGCTGACCGCAAATCGTCCATCCTGCTCCTGGCGGTAAGCCGTCATGGCAAGCCAAAGCTCGCTCAGCGCCAAACCTAATCGGTCCCCGCAGGCCTCGTATCTACCTTTGGCTTCTTCGAATATCGTATCGGCTTCCTGCCAACGTCCGCTCTCGTACAATGCAATCCCCATGCTAAGGCGGATGAGCGAGGAAAGCCAGCCGTCCAAAGCCTGTTCCGTGTACTGCAGCGCGGCTTCCCCGTATCTCAACGCCGCTTCGCAGTGTTGTTCCCGCCCGTGCAGCAGGCATAATCCCATATTCGGTTCAGCCGTGCCGCGGGCGATGTCGATCCTTTTCATAATGGCCAGCGCCGCATGATAACATTCCCCAGCCACTTTGACATCGTAAACGCCCGTCAGTTGGGCCGCGTGCCCCATTCTGATCCAGCCGCAAGCTTCCACATAAGGGGCCTTCAGCCGGATGCCCTGCATCATGCCCGCTTCCGCCGCCGCTTTCGCACGCAGCGGTTCACCGCTCAGGCTGTCAATCAGGGATTGCAGCAGATCGATTTCCCGATGTGAACGGGACAACGCCCGGCTATGATAACTGCTTCCTCGGAATAAGCCGCCCTTTTCTCCTTCCAGTCTTTGTGCTTGTTCAAGCAAATTCCGCGCCGTTTTCAGCTTGCCTGTGCGGAGCGCCAGCCGTGCCTCGAGCAATAAATCCCGGCTGCCCTGGTCCAGTTCGAGCGAACGCGCAGCCCACTGCCCCGCCTCGGTTCCCTGACCCTGGTTCAATTTGTTCTCCGCCATCATCGCATATAACCGCGCCAGCCGCTTCCGGTCACGGTCCGGCTCCGCCCCATACATTCCCAAACCGCCGGCATAGAGATAGGGGGCAGAGAGAGATGAAGCGGCATGGGATTCGGCGAGCGCAATCGCGTTTACAAGCAGCGGCTCGGCTTTCCCAGGCTGGATCGTGTCGAGATAAAGCATCGCTTGCCCCTCAAGAGCAAGGCCATGGACAACCGCATTGCCCGTTTCTCGCGCAAAGCTCTCCGCCTTGCGGTAACCGGCCATCGCCGCTTCGTATTCGCAGCGATACCGCAAAATATCGCCTTCAAGCACATACAGGTAAGGCATCCGGTTCTTCAGCCGCTCCGGGATCGGTCCAAGGCAGCGAAGCACGGCCTCCAAATGCCCGCCCCGCACCAGTTCGGCTCCACCGGCAGCGAGCAGTTGGGCCATTTCCTCCGGATCATCCAATTCCGCGGCGTGGGAAAGCGCAAGTTCGATCCGCCCTCTTGCCGCAAATACCTGCACCGCTTGCCTGTGCAAAGACAATCGCCACTGCGGCTGGCGCCGCAGCTGGTCCTGCAGAAATTGCCGGAACAGCGCGTGATAACGGAACTGGCGGTCATCGACGGCGCTCAGAAATCCGTTCTGACAAAGCGCCGCGAGCAGGGCGTGCGAGCCCTGCCTGCCGCAAACCGCATCGCACCATTCACCTGTCAGCTCGTCAAAAATACTCGTCTCCAGCATAAAGGTCCTCATAACCGAATTCTGTTTTTGAAACAGCTCGGCCGCCAGATAATGAAACAGATCCTCAAGCGATTCCCGCGGGGCAGTCAAAATGCTTTCCAGCGAATCTTTCGATGCCGACAGCCGCTGCCAAATGAGCTGGATCGCGATAATCCAACCTTCCGTAAATGCATACATGGCCTCTGCCTGCGGCTCGGTAAGCGGGTAATTGTAATAATCCGAAAATAAAACTTCAATGTCCTCCGCCGAAAAAGCGAGATCCGCACGCGACAGCTCAAGCACTTCCCCGCGGACGCGCATGGCGGCCAAGCCCTCCCAGTCCGGCTTCGTCCGGGACGAAATGACCAAACGCAAGCCGCCGCAAGCCGGCAGATACGAAATCACGTATTGCATCCATGCGTCAATCCATTCGCTATGTTCAACGGAATGGTAGTCATCCATGCACAAAATGATGTTTCCATCCAACTTCAAACCTTCATTTAAAAATAAGTCCGCCAAGGCATACACGTCCTCCAAGCCGGCTATCCTTGCACTCCCCAGCTCAAGCAGCAGGGCTTCGCCAAATCCGGGCACACTCGCGCGCAATGTCGCAGTTAAATGGAGCAAAAAAGGGAGGAGATCATGATCCTGCGGGGATATGCTGTACCATGCATAACGGCAACCGCATTGCCTCACATAAGAAGACAATGCCGTTGTTTTGCCGAATCCGGGTCCGGATGCCACAATGGTAAGCGGCGTTTCCGGAATATACCTCAGCCGTTTCATCAAATCCGGCCGCTGCAGCCAAATCTTTTTGGCAGGAGGCGCCATCAGCTTCATTTTCAGTATGCGGCTGCTCTTCATGCACAACCCCCTCTCTTTGCCATAATTTCCTTCAATTGTAGCATAGTTCCACATTGTTTGACAGCGTTTACATTTTGTTTTTCATTTCTGATCATCGTCTGCTGCAAGACTTGGTTACGCCAGAAACGCATATATTCTTTATTTCAAAATAACCCCACAAAGAGTATCGGAAAAAAGTCCGACGCCTGAAGGGCGCTTTTGCAAAGCAAAAGTACTGAGAGTATCGGAAAGAAGTCCGACGACTCTCGCAGAGAGGCGCTTTTGCGGAGCAAAAGTACGGAGTGACGTGTAGCCTTTGAAGCTTATTCCGAATACTTTGCGGGGACCCCGGAAATTCAACCCCACAAAGTGACGCATGACCTTTGAAGCTTATTCCGATTACTTTGCGGGGCCCCCTTGTCTGATATGTCAAAAAAGCAGCAGGACTGCCATCAGGCGGTCCAAACTGCTCCATAAAGATGCCGCTTACTCTTCCATTCCTCCCGCAAACAGTGGGAAAAGGCTTTTTTTGTCCAGCTTGCCCACCGCTGTCTTCGGCAGTTCTTCGATAAACTTGATCAGCTTGGGGATTTTGTACTTTGCAATCGATAACGCGCAGTATGCCTGCAGCGCTTCCGCCGTCGGCTGACAGCCGGGCTTCGGAACGATGGCCGCCGCCACGATTTCTCCCCATTTAGGGTGCTCCACGCCAACGACTGCCGCTGCGCCCACTTCGGGGTGGCGTTCCAGAAGATGCTCCACCTCCAAAGGATACACGTTTTCTCCGCCCGTAATGATCATATCCTTCTTGCGGCCGACGATATAGAAATAGCCATCCTTGTCCCGCTTCGCCAAATCCCCGGTTAAAAACCAGCCGTCCAGCCAGGCCTCGGCCGTAGCCTCCTCGTTGTTCCAATAACTATGAAACAGATGTTTCCCCCTTAAAGCCAGTTCACCTACTTCTTCAGGTCCCGTAACATCCCGGCCGGCACCGATCAGCCGCACATCGTTAAACAGCATCGGCAGTCCGACGGAGCCCGGTTTCAGAAGCGCTTCGCCGCAATCGATAACAAAATTGTTCGGGCCAGACTCCGTTGCGCCGTAACCTTCCTTGAAGGGCAGGCAGCGGGCGGCGAATGAGGCGTACACCGTCATCGGACAGGGCGCTCCGCCTGACAGGAAGGTTTTCATTGTGCGAAACTTCGCATCGGCAAACCGCGGACTTTGCACCAGCAAATGATACATCGTAGGCACCATCAGCACGATCGTGCATTGCTCCCGTTCCAGCAGCCCGATCATGCGCTCCGGCTGGAATGACTGCACGCAGATGACCTTGCCCCCGCTCATAAGCACAGGCAGCGTCAAAGCATTGATGCCGCCCGTATGAAACATCGGCAGCACCGTTGGCGTCACGTCTGTTTCCGTGAGCTGCCAGGTTATGGCGGTATTGAGCGCATTCCAGTACAGGGAACGGGCCGTCAGCACAACTCCTTTCGGCTTGCCGGTCGTACCGCCCGTGTAGATCATCAGCCACGGAATATCCGCATCATCCTCGCGCGCTGCCGTTTCCGTCTCCGGAAATATACACATCTCTTCATCGGCTGCGGCGAGCCGTGCCCTTTCCAGTTCGATCGACTCATCCAGCTGGTCCAGCGGCAGCCAAGAGCATGCCGAATCGACGGGCAATCCGGGGAATGCCGTCAGGCTTTCGGCGTGATACCAGACGATCCTGGGCGTGCAATCCGTTAAAATATGCCGGAGCTCTTCGACATGCAGGCGCCAGTTCAGCGGAACGAGCATCGCCCCCAGCCGGCGGCAGGCAAACAGCAGCACAAGCAGCCGGCTGTCGTTCGGCGTAAGAATCCCTATACGGTCTCCCTGCCGCACGCCAAGTTTGAAGAGGCTCCGTGCGGCCATGTCAACCTTTTCGGCCAACTCGCGATAGGTCAGGGTAAACCCCGTATCTTCGTCCATCAGTGCGGTACGATCAGCCGACAACATGCATCTGCGTTCAAACCATCCATCAGGTCTAGCGGCAGCGCCGGAGTCAAATTGAGCCCCGTTCAGCTCTCCGGTATCCGCATAAGCTGCATGCCAATTACGGCCGTTCCACGATAAGTGCGACACCATGACCGCCTCCCACACATAATGCGGCTGCTCCAAAGCGGCCCTGCCTGCGTTTAAGTTCATGCAAAAGGGTAACGAGTATCCGCGCACCGCTGGCTCCGATCGGATGGCCCAGCGCAATCGCCCCGCCATTCACGTTGACCCGCTCCGAACCGATGCCAAGCTCCTGAAGGCAGGCGATTGTTTGGGAAGCGAATGCTTCATTGATTTCAATCAGATCCAATTGCTCAAGCTTAAGCCCTGCTTGCGCCAACGCCTTCCGCAGCGCGGGAACGGGACCAAGGCCCATCCACTGCGGCTCGACTCCGACCGTTGCATAACCCTTGATTAATCCCAAAGGTTCAAGCCCCTGGTCCTGCGCTTCTTCCGTCGAAGCCACCAGCACGGCTGCAGCCCCGTCATTGATCCCGGAGGCGTTGCCGGCCGTTACGGTTCCGCCTGCTTCAAAGGCAGGCTTCAGCTTGGCAAGCGCCTCCGGCGTCGTGCCGAAACGCGGGTGCTCGTCGCGTTCGGCCATCCGCACGCCGGCGCGTTCTCGGACCTCAACCGGCACGATCTCATCGGCGAAACGTCCGCTGCGCACCGCCGCCTCGGCCCGCTGCTGGCTGAGCGCCGCATAAGCATCCTGCGCTTCGCGGCTGATGCCAAACCGCTCGGCAAGCCGTTCGGCCGTGATGCCCATGGCCTGCCGCGAAATCGCGCAGGTTAATCCATCATGCAGGGCCGTATCCAGCAGCTCCGCATTCCCGTATTTAACGCCTGCGCGCAGGCCTGGAAGCACATGCGGGGCTTGGGTCATATTCTCCATGCCGCCGGCGACCGCCCAGCATACATCTCCGCTGCGCACCGCACGCGCCGCCTCTATCACGGCCAGCAGGCCCGAACCGCATACCAGGCTTACGGAAGCGGCCGGCGCCGTAAAGGGCAGACCTGCCGCGACCGAAGCCTGCCGCGCCGGATTCATCCCCAGGCCGGCTTGAAGCACATGTCCCATCCATACATGATCCACCCGTTCAAGACCTAAGTTTGCCCTCCGGCAAACCGCCCCGATAACCGCTGCACCCAACTCCACGGCGCCCACGCGCCCGAACTGTCCTTGAAATGAGCCGATCGGCGTCCGAGCGGCACTTACGATCACAGCTTCTTTCATTACATCCACCTCATGTTCTCAATTCTGCGTATTCGGTATTGCCAACAATTGAGAACAGTTAACATGATACGGGTTGCAAACGGGTTGCAATCCCAGCCAAGAATAAGATCGGGAATGCATTTTTGCCAAAGTTAATGGTTAATGCCTCCTATGATGTAAACGGCAAAAAAACGCCAATCGGCATTGAAAGAGCCCGTTGGCGTTCCATAAGCAATGTTATATTTCTTCAAAGCTTCCAAATTTCATCGGCAATTTCCCTTGATAAAGGCCAGCTTCTTCTACTGCTGCTCTTCAGTCAGGAATGCTATTCCCCTTCCTACCCTTCAATCGCCTGATGAAGGGCATCGATATAAGCCAAAGCAAGCTTGGAAAGCGCAGCATTCTGATGGCTGATCCAGCCTACGTTAATCGTTTCCTCGCATGCGAGCGGAACCGGAATGATTTCGTTTCCGTTCAAGTCCGCGCTCAGCACGCCTGTCGAAATCGTGTACCCGTTCAGCCCGATCAATAAATTGAACAATGTCGCGCGGTCGTTGACCCGGATGCTTTTCGGATGAGACAAGGTGCTCAATATTTCCTCCGAAAAATGAAACGAGTTATATTCCCCCTGCTCAAAAAATAGATAGGGGTATTCCGCCAACTGGTCGATGGTGACGATCGGCTGTTTGGCCAAAGGATTGTAAATACTGATAAAAATATGCGGCTTCGCCGTGAACAGGCTGGTGAACTTCAGGTTGGCGTCATTCAAAAGCCGGTTGATGACCTTGCTGTTGAATTCGTTTAAATATAAAATCCCGATCTCGCTGCGCTGGCTTTTGACATCCTGAATAATCTCATGCGTTTTCGTTTCGCGGAGCGCGAGCTCGTATTCTTCATGTCCATATTCGCGGACCAGATTCACAAAAGCATTAACCGCAAACGCATAATGCTGGGTGGAAACCGAAAAATGCTGCGGGGAAGGTTTGGCATTCAAATACCTGCCCTCCAGCAGCTCGGCCTGCTCCATTACCTGCCGGGCGTAGCCGAGAAACTCGGCGCCTTCCTTGGACAACGTGATCCCTTTGTTCGTCCGCTCGAAAATCGTGATCCGCAGCTCCTTTTCCAGCTCCTTGATGGCGTTGGACAAGCTGGGCTGCGATATGAACAGGCGCTTGGCCGCCTCGTTCATGGACCCCCGGTTCGCAACCTCTATCACGTATCTTAACTGCTGCAATGTCATGGATTGTTGTCCTTTCCTTGGTATACTATAAGAGGAGGTTCAAAAAAAAAACAAAAGCAAATGAAATCTAACGAAACTACAGATCGTTATTTGGGATAAAAACAGTCTTAAAGGCACTTATTTAGCTTAATAGCGATACCCAGTTTCGTTAGAATTTCAACTACCCTTTTTTTCTGCCAATAGCGATACCCAGTTTCATTAGAAGCCCACATGACCTCATGATCACCACCAACGATGAAAATGTTATGGGTCTTGTCTCAAAACACAAAAGCACATTTCGTATAAATTTCAACAAGCCTTTTTTGCTGCCAATAGCGATATCATGTTTCGTTAGAGATGAAACCCGCTTTGAGCAGAGATTATACCAAAATTTATTTCCGGGAGGTAGAGCTGCCATGCCCAATCTATCCAAAATACTGGTCATTCTCGGCATCATCCTCATCGCGGCAGGTCTGATCTGGTGGCTTATCGGCCGCTGGATTCCCCTGGGTCGGCTGCCTGGTGATATCGTCTATGAAAAAGATAACGTCAAAGTGTATTTTCCGATCGTCACCTGCCTGGTGATCAGCATCATCGGCTCCCTTCTCCTGATGCTGTTCCGGCGTTAGGCGCGTTTCACTCGCAGCATGCCGCCTGCTTCACCATGTTCCGGAATTCGGTAGGCGACATGCCGGTGTATTTTTTGAATTGCCTGTAAAAATACCCCGGCTCCAAATACCCGACGCTTCTCGAAATCTCGCTTGTTTTCATCTGCGTTTCGGTCAGAAGCGTTTTGGCCTGCTTGATGCGGTGCGAGTTCAGATAATCGCTGAAACTGACGCCGGTCTCCTTCAGAAACAGCTGGCCCAGATAAAACGGATGAATGTTAAATTCGTATCCAAGCGTCTTCAGCGACAACTCTTCGGCGTATTTCGTGCGGATCTGGTGCAGCACCTGCTTGACGACCGGGCTGAACTCGTCATCCTCCACAGACAAATAATCAATGGCGGCGTGGGCGATGAATTTGACATGCTTTGCCAGCGTGCCCACCGTTTGCGCTTTGAAAAGGGCCGTAAATAACTGTTTATAGCCGCTTGTGGCAAGTTGGTAGTTCAGCTTGTTTTCTTTGACGATCTGCTTGGTGCACAGGATGAGTTCGACGGCAAAATTACGGATTTGTACCGGGGACACCGGATCCGTATTTCTCACGGTAAACAAATGATCAATATATTCATCGATAGCGGCCTTGTTCCGGTTCAGCAGAAGCTTTTCGTATTCCAGCGTGTCCAAAGCAGCATACCCCTGCAGTTCTTCCGAAAGCGTCATCTCGCCGTAGCTGATGATTTCGTCTTCCCGATGCGTCAGGAAAAATTCCTGCAGCCGTTTGGCTTGAGCATAACTTTGCGGCAAGCCTTGATACCCTTGTTCCATACTGCCCAAAGTGATCATTACTCCGGTTTGACGCTCGTTCAACCCGCGCCGGATTTCCTTCAATAATTGCAGCATCCGTTCCTGCAGCATCCCGGGATCTTCTCCCAAGCAAACGATAACCACGTCCCCCTCCAGATCATAAAAGCGAATAATCGGCCCTTCATACCCGGTCTTTTCCGCAATTTCCCTGCAGCTCGCATAGACTTGACGCCCATGCTCCTGCCGCCAAGAAGGCAATTCTTCAGATGCTCCCATGTCGGGCGCTTCCCTGATCACGGCAGCCGCATAGCAGGACATATCCGCCGGAATATCAAGAAACTCAAGCCTGTTCCTAAGCTCGGACGGATCAATCCTCCCCGAAACCCAGCGGTTCATGACATTGTCGCGCAGGATGTCCAGCTCATCCGGATCAAAATAAGAAGGGCGCTTGGCATTGTCGATTTTCTGTACGGTGCTTTGGATCGTCTCGGCCAGCTCTTTCATATTGACCGGTTTCAGCAAATAATTTTCGATCCCAAGTTTCATGCCTTCCTTAACGTAATTAAATTCATTGTAACCGCTCAGTACGATAAATTTCATGTTCGGATGCAGCGGCTTCAGCTTCCGGATAAGCTCCAATCCATTCATTTCATGCATCATGATGTCCGTAATCAGAATATCGGCCCCCGAATCCTTCAGCTGCTCGAAAGCTTCCCTCCCGTCATACGCTTTGCCGCACAGCTCGGTCCCAAGCTCTTCCCAGTCCACCACGGAATGCAAACCTTCCAGAATAAACGGCTCGTCGTCTACAATAAACACCTTACGCATACATTTTTCCCCCTTGGCTTGATGGAATTTTCATGGTGATGATGGTGCCCTGGTGGGGCTGATCCGCTAGTGCAAGACCGTACCCGTCACCAAAGCAGATTTTAATCCTCTCATGCGTATTCCTAAGACCAATAGACGAAGGATGGCTGGTCCCCGTCCCCTGCAAAAGTTTTCGGATCTCCTCCCGTGTCGAAGGATCAATTCCCCGCCCGTTATCCCGAATCGTAATCACCGCATCGCTTCCTTGCAGCTCTGCCGCAATCGAAATCCGGTTATCCGAACGCGACATGATCAAGCCATGAACGATATAATTTTCAATCAGAGGTTGAATCGACAGCTTGAGTACCGGTATATTCATCAGCTCAGGCTCCGCATCGATTTCATATGCAAAATTATCCACGTAACGGATGCGGAACAAATCAAGATACAAACTGCAGTATTCAAGCTCATCGGCCAGAGTGACAATCGTATCGCGCTTGACCGAGTACCTGAACAACGTCGATAAAATATAGATCATTTCGCCGACGTCATCCGCTTTTTTCGCTAACGCCCGCATGCGTATGGCTTCCAGCGTATTGTACAAAAAATGCGGTTTGATCTGGGCTTGAAAAGCCACCAGCTCCGCCTGCTTTTGCTTGATCTCTGACACATACACCTTGTCGATGTATTCCGCCAGATCTTCGCACATCTGATTAAACCGGTCCGAAATCTGGTAAAGCTCGTCTTCCTTTTCCACCGGAATCCGCACCGACAGATCCCCGTTCCTTGCCTTTTCCAGCGCCTTCATAATGGCCCGCGTCCGCCGCGAAAAATTGACGATCGTAAAGCGCGTCAGAATCATCGCAGCCACAATGCAAATGCTTGTCACAAAAAAAAGCGTATTCCGCAGCCCCCTCAAGCTGCCCGTAATTTCAGATTTGGGGATGACGCCGGCGACGTAATAGCCGAACCGGTTCGAGATTTGCACGTTCATGTACGAGGGCTCTTCAAAATCCTGAACGGCTGAAGAAGAGCCAAGCCTCGACATATACGGATATTTTTGGCCATAGTAACGGCCCGATGAGTCGAAGAGAACATCTCCACCCGGCGTCAGAACGGTAATATCCCCCTTTAAATCGCCCCAATTTTTCAGGTATTCCCCATACATGCCGCTCAAATCATAATTAATAACCAGGTTGCCGACGTTTTCCTGCGCGACCAGGCTGTTGATATTGCTGACGGTAGTAAAGCTATTTTCCGAGATGACATATCGTTTCAGGGCGGTCTGCAAATCCGCATCGACACGGTAATAATTTTCGGAATCCCTGGTCAAGATCTGCACGGATTTTTGGTTTTCGCTATAAAGGGCAATCATGCGGATATCCGGGTAGCTGCTCAGCTGCAGGCGCAAATAAGACAAAATATCTCGTCTGCGGACGCCTGTCGTATTATATTTTTCGATTCTGTCGTTCAAATAGCCGGAAAAATCATTTTTCAGGAAAGAATACACATCCTCCATTAGCGTCACCGAATCATCCCGGTAAAGCTGCTGGACGATCTGCTGCGTGGTTGAGTACCTTGCATCCAGATAGCTGCCGATGCTCGATAAAATGCGGTTGTTGAATTCCAGTTCCTTATTGACCTGCACATTCAGCTGGTACGTATAAATGAAAGCCGATAGGCTCGCGAGCGACAGAATCGTGATCACCGAGTAGAAGAAAACGATTTTATTAAACAGCTTTTTTCTAAAATGTATTCTATAAAAATCTCTCAGCTTTTTCATATCCAATATCCCTCTTTGTGAATGTATGCGCTTTCAATTAACGGTAATAAGCCTTACCTTTCTCCTCTAACCTTACCACAACTTTCCTGGCGCAAGCTCTCCCCTTTCGCATGAATCTTTGTTTTGTGCATGGGATGTTTGTTTTTTTCACTTTAGGCAGCGCTTACAACTGCGCTAGATTAAAACTATCAACACACATCAATGACAGGAGGGGGCTCACGTGGAAAAGGGTTTGATGCGCTGGCTTAACATATTCAGCCGCAACAAATGGCTTCTGCTGATGGTGCTGCCGGGAACGGTATGGTTTTTTCTTTTCTGTTATCTGCCCATGCCCGGCGTGATCATTGCGTTCAAGGATTACAAGTTCGATACCGATGGTTTCCTGGCCAGCATGATTCGCAGCGAATGGGTCGGGTTCAAAAATTTCGAATATCTGTTCCAGACGGAAGACGCATGGATCATCGTTCGGAATACGCTCCTTTACAATGCCGTGTTTATCTTGCTGGGCACGTTTTTTTCGGTGCTGGTCGCCATTTTGGTCAGCGAGATCACAAACAAGAAGATGGCAAAATTGTATCAGACGGGCATGTTCCTGCCGCATTTTTTATCCTGGGTTATCGTCAGTTACTTCGTTTTCAGTTTTTTAAGCGTCGATAAGGGCGTGTTGAATCAACTGCTTAAATTTTTCGGGGCCGACCCGGTTTTCTGGTATTCCAAAACGGATTATTGGCCTTACATACTCGTCATCGTCAACTTATGGAAGGGCGTTGGATACGGAAGCGTGGTGTATCTGGCAGCGATCGTGGGCATTGACAAAACCTATTTTGAAGCCGCGATGATCGATGGGGCGAGCAAATGGCAGCAGATCCGCAAAATCACGATCCCTATGATCACGCCGATTATCGTCATTATGTTCATCCTGGCCATCGGCGGCATTTTCAGGGCTGACTTCGGGCTGTTCTACCAGGTACCGCGGGATACCGGCGCCTTGTATCCGGTCACGAACGTCATCGACACCTTTGTTTACCGCGGACTTAAAGTAACCGGCAACATCAGTATGAGTACGGCGGCAGGCTTGTACCAATCGATCGTCGGATTCGTGCTGGTCATCGTCACTAACCTGATCGTCAGAAAAATCAACAGAGAACAGGCTTTGTTCTGATAAGGAGGGAATGCCGTATGGACAACAGCATAGCCGCCGGTCAACCTGTTAACAAGCCGTCCAAAAAGCCAAAGAAAGCACGGAATTTCCACCAGCTGCCTCCGTTCTGGAACGCGGTGGTGAATCTGGCGGTCGGGCTCTTCTCCTTCGCCTGCGTGTATCCGTTCCTGTTTGTGGTCATCATTTCGCTGACCGACGAAAAAGCGCTGGCTCTAAACGGGTACAGCCTTTTCCCGAAAAAATGGTCCTTTGAAGCGTACAGCTATATTTTCAGAACGGGCGATCAACTGCTGCGATCTTACGGAGTCACGATTTTCATTACGCTCGTCGGAACACTTCTTACGGTTGCCATCGTTTCGCTTTACGCCTATGCCATTTCCAGATCTTATTTTAAATTCCGCGGGATCTTTTCGTTCATTGCTTTTTTCACGATGCTGTTCGGAGGCGGACTTGTTCCTTCCTACATCGTCGTTTCCCAAGTACTTCACCTGAAGGATACGATCTGGGCTTTGATTTTACCGATGTCTGTCAGCGCTTTTTCGATTCTGATCATGAGGACTTTCTTCAAAACGATGGTTCCCGATGCGATTATCGAATCCGGAAAAATCGACGGGGCGGGCGAATTCCGCGTATTTATCTCCCTGGTCCTTCCCATATCCCTGCCCGGCCTGGCCACCATCGGCTTATTTGCGGCCCTCGGGTATTGGAACGACTGGTTTAACGCCCTGCTCTACATCGATGATGCCAAGCTGGTGCCGCTGCAGTCGCTGCTGATGAAGATCGAAACCAACATTCAGTTCATTCTGCAAAATTCGGCCATCGGCAGCGGTACCGATCGCTCCGCCATCGCCCGCAGCTTGCCGGCGGAAACGACGCGGATGGCCATGGTCGTTCTGGCTACGCTGCCCATCATTTTCGCGTATCCGTTCTTCCAACGCTATTTCGTTCAGGGGCTTACCATCGGCTCTGTGAAGGAATAGATATAACCTGTTTTTCATGCGGTTTAAAATTTCAAGACAAGGGGATGAAAGTGTATGAAGAAAAGAAAAGGGATTCAAATGGCGCTCAGCCTGTTGCTGCTTTGCTCCATGATTTTGTCCGGTTGCGGCGGCAAGGATAACGGCAGTTCCGGTCAAACCTCAAGCGGCGCCGATTCCGGCAGTCAGGCCCAAAACACCGAAAAAGAAAAGCCGGTCAAATTGATCTGGTATACCATCAGCGGGCCGCAAAAGGATCAGGACAAGGTCATGGCTGAGGTCAACAAATACACCCGTGAAAAAATCAACGCCGAAATCGATCTGCGTCTGATCGACTGGGGGGATTATTCCCAGAAAATGCAGGTGATCGCCGCCTCCGGCGAGCCGTTCGACATTGCCTTTACCTCTTCCTGGGCTTTCAATTATGTGGAGAGCGCTAGAAAGGGCTACTTCTACGAGTTGGATGACCTGCTGGACAAATACGGACAAGGCATCAAAAAGGCGCTAAACCCCGCTTTCCTGGAAGGCTCCAAGGTCAACGGGCACAACTACGCCATTCCGACAAACAAAGAGCTTCCGGCTCAAGCCGTCTGGCGTTTCAACAAAACGCTCGCGGACAAATACAACCTGGATGTTTCCAAGGCCACGACGCTTGAAAGCCTGGAGCCGATGCTGAAGACCGTCAAGGAAAACGAGCCGGATGTATATCCGATTCCGTCCAATATCAGCCCATACCTGCCGTTTGACTTTGCCCTGGAAGGCATTCCGGTCGGCGTGCCGATCGACACAAAAGATTTCAAGGTAATTAACGTATGGGATACGCCGGAAACAAAACAAGTATTTGATACGATGCACAAATATTATCAAGCAGGTTACCTGCCGCCGGATGTCGCAACCAAGCAGGGCAATGAGCATGAGAAAACCGGGAAATGGCTGCTCGATAAACAGCACACCGTTCCATTTGCCGATATTCAGTGGTCCGACTCCCTCGGTTATAAGGTCGTGTCGACGCCAATTCATAAGCCGATTGTATTCAACTGGTCCGTTACCGGTTCCATGCAGGCGATTTCCGCCAAAACCAAACATCCGGAAAAAGCCATGGAATTCCTGAACCTGCTCAATACCGACGAACATTTGCGCAACCTGATCAACTACGGCCTGGAAGGCGTACATTATAAAAAGCTGTCCGAAGATACTTTCGAGCCGATTCCGGATTCCGGATACTCCATGCCATCCTTTACCCTCGGTAATATGTTTCTGCTCTACAAACTGAAGGATGATCCGAAGGACAAATGGGAGCAATACCAAAAATTCAATGAATCCGCAACCAACGCGCCATTGCTCGGCTTCCAGTTCGATCCGACGAATGTGATGACCGAAATCGCCAACGTCAAAAATGCCGTGGATGAGTACGGCCCGGCACTGAACACCGGTTCCGTCGATCCTGCTAAGGTTCTCCCGCAGGCAATTGAGAAACTGAAAGCGCAAGGCATCGATAAAATCATCGCCGAATGCCAAAAGCAGCTGGATGAGTGGAAAGCTCAGAATAACAAATAACGTGCATCGGGGAACATAGAATTTGGACTTTAATCAATGAAAAAGCCACGGGTCACAGGCTCTGTCCGCGCCGTAAAGAATGGATGCTTTCATTCCACTGGATGCGAATTTGCCTGTGCCTCTTGGCTTTTTTGCTTGCTATGAGTTTGTTTTTACAGGGAATCTTAACACTGTTTTCAATTTCGACGGTTCAGTCTTACGGGGATCCGACAAATAAATTTCCCGATGAATTTTGCTTGATCGGATAAATCCATGTTCAGTACAAAAAGCTTCCATTCGCGAAAAACTTTCCGGCTCATCGTCAAAACTTCCAATATGCATCATTTGACAGCTCAATCCATCTTCCGCATGTTCGAACCGAACGTTCTCAAGGAACGGATTTGGTTTTTTCCTTCTCGTCTGTTCCAAAAATCGCTCGAACAGTTCTTCAGTCAAAAAATCGGGTTGGCGTATCATGATCGTATACTTATAATTGTTTTTGTCTGTTGCGGGTTTTGTCCGATCGAGCAAGTCCCATTCTCCCTCAAGCGGGAAAACCGTATATTCATAATATCCGGCGGGTACATCCTCACTTTTGTAGGACATTCGCACAGCATAACTCATGCTGTACAAAGCTTCCGTTGCCTTGGCGAATTCCTCGCCATTAGGATCCCCGGATCCACTGACCATAAAAAATGGCATCCTCGGTACTGCCACAATTTCCGGCACTGTTTTTGGCATATAGAGCTGCTTATAATCTTTTTTATAATCTACCCTTTTGGTCATGACATGCATCTCCTTATGAATATAATAGGCCGACATTTCCCGATGCCATCAACGCGGCAAACACGCTGGTCACTGGGACTCAGCCTTTGCTCTTAGGTTACACAAACATCCCTGACAACAAGGTTGTCAGGGATGTTTAGGATGAGCCGTAAAATCGGGACAAATCGGCCGCCAGCTCCGCCATGGCCTGCTTCAGCCGGAGCGGCTCCACGACTTGAACCTGCTTGCCGTAGGACAGCAGCACATGCGGCAGCCACTCGAGCATCACGGCTTCAGGCATTGCTATGTTGAGAAATTCATTTTTCCGCTCGATGCGGCAGGCTTTCAGGAACCACAGACTGGCAACGGAGTCCAGCACGTCGCTTTCGCCGCGCAAACGGACGGCGGCCTCCCGTTCTTCGGGCCCGGCTCGCATAGCATCTTCTTCGATATATTGCCGGATGGAGAAGCTTTCGGGTTTAGCAAAGCGCTGCCCGGTTTCGACCGCCGCTTTGATCCGGTCGGCACGAAAGATGCGGATTGACTGCCTTGCATGGCAATACGCGGCCAGATACCACCGGTTCGGACGGTAAAAAAGCCCGTAGGGGTCTATCCGCCGTTCCTCGCCGGAATCGCCGCTATGCTTGGCATACAACATGATCAGCGTCCGGTTGCCCGCAACGGCTTGTTCCAACGTCCGCAGCATCTTCTGCAGTTCGGGTGAGGGCTCGGCATGCTCTGCCGCAAAACCGGCGGCATGGCGCCGCAAATCCTCCTGCTGGTAATCGTTCAAGCGCTGCTTGATTTTGCCGAGCGCCCGTTCCAACGCATCCGCATAGGGATCTCCCGCCTGGCGAGCCAGCTCAACCCCGTGCGCCATCGCCTTCAACTCCGACAGGTCAAAAAACAGCGGCATGGCCAAAAACGAGTCCGGCAGGCTGAAGCCGCCGCCATGTCCCGCCTCGGAAATGACCGGAACCCCGCTTAAGCCAAGCACGTCAATATAGCGGTAAACCGTCCGCACGCTGACCTCAAGTTCCCCGGCAATCTGTTCCGCCGTCATTTTCCCTTTCGTCCGCAGAAGCCACAAAACAGATAGAATATAGTCCAGCTTCGTCATATCATCTCTTTTCCTCGCGGACCATGGAATAGACATACGTGTCCAGCGAAGCTCCAGCTTGTACCATGTAATTCCGCAAAACGCCTTCCTGCTGAAAACCAAGTTTGAGCAGCATCTGACTCGAAGCCGCATTTTCCTTAAAAACAACGGCGCCGATGCGGCCCAGATTCAATTCTTCAAATCCATAGGCGATGACGCATCCCGCAGCCTCCGACGCATACCCGCTGCGCCAATGATCCGGATGGATTTCATACCCGATTTCCGCCCGTTGATGTTTAGGCGACCATGCATTAAAACCGATCGTACCGATCAAACCCGAAGTTCCTTTCCGCTCGATTCCCCACCTCATTCCTCGTTTGTTCTGGTAGCTGTCCGCAAAAAAAACGATAAGCTGCTCCGCCTGTTCACGATGCTCAAAAGCCTCCTGACCGTAATAACACATCGCATCCCGATTCGAGAAACAAGCGAATACGCTTTCTGCATCCTCTTTCGTAATTTCTCTTAAAATCAACCTTTCAGTTTCAAGTTGTGGAAACATATCTTGCACATCCTTTAATGAAGGTGGTAACGCATATTATCGCTATGATGCCATGAATTGGAAAAGTCTGCAATACTTTAAACAGCAATATCATAACGGTTTTCTTCATAATGGCCATGCATCCGTTCATACATATCTTGAGATTGGAAGCATATCTACCAGACATCTTTTAGGAGGGATGGATGAATGAGAGACAACCCGGAGAATCCGGACGGCAATAAGCTGCCTATTCCCCAGCCCATCCGCAGCGACGGTGCGGGCGGCCCGGACTGGGGACCCCGCGATGTGTTACGAGACCTGGAAAATCCCGATATGTTCGTCCCGCCGGTTACCGATTCGGGATTGCTGCCGAATCTTAAGTTTTCTTTTTCCGATACGCATATGAAACTGGACCAAGGGGGCTGGTCGCGGGAGATTACGGAGCGCGAGCTGCCGGCTGCCAAAGCTCTCGCCGGCGTTAACATGTACTTGACTCCGGGCGGAGTACGCGAATTGCACTGGCATCAGCAAGCCGAGTGGGCCTATATGATCCGCGGCAGCGCGCGGGTGACGGCCGTTGACCAGAACGGATGCAATTTCATCGCCGACATCGACCCGGGCGATTTATGGTATTTCCCTGCCGGTCTGCCGCATTCCATTCAGGGGCTCGCGGAAGGCTGCGAATTTCTGCTCGTCTTCGATGACGGAAGCTTCTCCGAAATGAACACGCTCTCCATTTCAGATTGGTTTGCCCATACGCCCAAAGACGTGCTTTCCGCCAATTTCGGTGTACCCGAAGATGCTTTCGCGCATCTGCCTGACGAACAGGTTTACATGTTCCAGGCGCCTGTACCCGGCTCCCTGGAAAGCCAACGCATCGACTCCCCATACGGAACGGTGCCGCTCAGTTTCAAACACCGGCTGCTGGCGCAAACGCCGCTTGTCACTCCGGGAGGGAGCGTGCGGGTCGTCGACTCCTCGAACTTCCCGATATCCAAAACGATCGCGGCCGCTCTGGTCGAAATCAAACCCGGCTGCATGCGGGAAATGCATTGGCATCCCAATCAGGATGAGTGGCAGTATTATTTGACGGGCCAGGGACGAATGACGGTTTTCGCCGGCAATGGTGCGGCGAGAACCTTCAACTACAGAGCGGGCGACGTAGGTTACGTGCCATTTGCATATGGCCATTACATCCAGAATACCGGAACGGAAACCTTATGGTTTTTGGAAATGTTCCGCAGCGACCGCTTTGAAGACGTGTCCCTCAACCAGTGGATGGCTTTGACGCCAAGGGAACTTGTCAGCGAAAATCTTCATGTGGGTCCGGAGCTTCTTCATGCGCTGCGCAAAGAAAAATGGCCGGTTGTCAGATAAATGTCTAGCGGCGAACTTTCAACGAAAACGGACTGAGTTAAAGGAAATGACATGGGTACAGACTCGCAATCGATGGATGAAATTCGCACTCATGACACAGGTGCTGATTCGCAAACAAATCTCTAACGGACACAGCAGCCGCTATTGTGTGCAATTTCAACCATTATGATTTTATACGAAAAATAACTTCGCGCATTAAAGTGTGAAAGCGCGCCAAAGCAAAAAAAGGTTTCTGTTTGATTGAACTTCCAAAATATGGGTCTATGTTAGATTCAGCTCATGAATCTCAACTTTATAGCCCATCTGGTTGATTTTACGAATCCAGTACTCAATAGTCTTCTCGCGTTTACCCAAATAGTCTGCACCCAGTTCCTCGTAAGGCACTTTGTCGCGAAGGACGACGTAGATCATGCGTAAGAGTAAATGTGAAACCGCCATAATGGCCTTTTGTTTGCCCATACGTTTGACCAGCCTGTAGTACACCGCAGCGATCCGTGAGTCTTTCTTACGTATCGCTGCCCAACTACATTGGCAGAGAACCGATTTTAGCCCTCTACTTCCTCGTTGGTTCTTTTTTCTTTTTTTTTACCGTTACTTTCATGATTGGCTGGGCATACCCCGGCCCATGAAGAAACGTGCCCATCGGATGGAAATTGAGACATATCTGTACCCAATTCGGCCACGATGCTCGCCGCTGCATCATGGTTGATCCCAGGAATGGTGTCCAGCAATTCCATTTCCAAGTGATGAGGCGTAAGCAGAGAATCGATTTCCGCTTCCAGTTCCACAATCTCCTTCTCGAGATACACAATATGCTCCAGATGTCTTCGGATCATATTACGGTGATGGATGCGTAATCGTCCATTCAACGACTCCATGAGTTTGGGGACCTTACGCTTTAGTGTCGACTTGACCATGTCTCGAACTTGCTTCTCATCGAGCACCTCGCCATTGACAATGGATTCAAGCAACGCTCGACCGGAAACCCCAAAAATGTCGCTCATAAAGGTGGTGAGTTTCAAATTCGCATCTTGCAAGATCTTGTGAACCCGGTTCTTCTCTTGGGTCACATTCTGGAGGAGCTTGCGCCGATAACGAGTCAAGTCACGCAAATCGCGAATGTCTTTATGAGGTACAAAACTCTTCTCGATTAATCCGCTGCGATGCAACCGAGCGATCCATTCCGCATCGTTGTAGTCGGTCTTCCGGCCTGGAACATTCTTGATACGCGTTGGGTTGGCTAAGGTCAACTCACACGTGTCCTCCAAAACGTTCCATATGGGTTTCCAGTACACGCCTGTGCTCTCCATAGCTACATGTGTGCATTCCCGAGCCAGAAGCCACTCTTGCAATTGCAGCAATTCTTTCGTGGTCGTCCCGAATGTTTGAATTTCTTTCGATGGCTTTTTCTCCAGCGGACCGGAGAGCAAGCAGACTACGATGTTATCCTGATGAACATCTAGACCGGCACATCGTTCCAAAATTGCATCCAAGAGGAACAACTCCTTTCGAGGTTTCAAGATTTGTACAGACAGATCATGCAACCTTGTACAAGATGACACTTTATACGCGTACTCGTAGTAACAATCGGCGATTCTCGTGGTTGCAATGGGTCCGATTCTAACACGGAGTGTGTCTCCAAAATATAACCGACCTCTGATCCATCTATCTTAAGTACCTCAAAAAGTGGGCAAGAACGCAAGTCCCATTTTTCATATATGGTGGTGACCGTCAGGCCATGTTTGATTCTAACGGACACAGCTGCAGTTATTTAGAGAAAAAGCTCGCTTTTGATGATGTTTATGGGCAGTTAAGCGCTGTGGTGTCCGTTACATTTTTAAAATAGCTGTTTTTAGCCATTTAGCGGTCGTGGTGTCCGTTAGAAGCCACTTGATCTCACGGTCACCACCAACGAGAAAATGTTATGGGTTTTGTCTCACAAACGCAAAATCAGTATAAAAATAGTTGAGATTACTTTCGAGGGCAGATTCGCCCAACACCAAAAACACATTCCATAGCGTACACGTTACAAATGTTTTCTTGCGATATCAGGATGCGGTTCCCGAAAGATTAACAACCACCGCCACATTAAAGTGACGATGGTTGTTAATGTTGGAGATTCGGCAATTGGCGGGTTACGGTTACGACCGGGGTCATAACGGGATCTCCCCGCTGACAACCGAGTACCTGACATTCCTCCACTTCTGCGAACGCCAGCGCAGGATCATCACCGCGCCGCGCAGCCATTCATCCGCGATAAACGCGAGCCATATGCCCGGAATGCCAAGTTGGCATACGATCCCAAACAGATAAGCAAGCGGAATGCTGATGCCCCACATGGAGACAAGTCCGGCATACACCGGGAATCTGACGTCGCCGGCGGCATTGAGTGCGCTGATGACAATCACATTACAGGCCCGGGCTGCTTCAAGGACAAGCGACAGCAGGAGCAGGGTCCGGCCAAGGCGGATCACTTCCGGATCGGAAGTAAACAAACCGAGCAGCGGCTTGGAAAAGATGACGAGCAGGCATCCGGCTCCAAATGCAATCAGCAGCCCGATCCGCAAATGGCGGTAACAAACGCGGTATGCTTCATCCTGTCTTTGCGCGCCAATCAAACGTCCGATCAGAATAGATGTCGCCTGTCCGATGGAAATCGAGAAAAGAAACACGAACATCGTTATATTCTGCGTATAAATTTTGGTCGTCAGCGCGGAGGTTCCGAGCATCGAAACAAAATAGGTGATAAAAATTTGCGAAACATTATACGAAATATTCTCGCCTGCCGAAGGTATGCCAATGCGCAGCATCTCTTTGACAACTTTGCTGGGCATCCTGATGACATCACGGACGGAGAACGGATACCGCATCATTTTGACTAGCAAAATGACGGCGATGGCAACCCCGATCAACCGGCTGACGTCCGTGGCGATGGCCACTCCCTGGACCCCAAGCACCGGCATGCCAAACGGACCGTACAGAAACAAATAATTGCCGGCTATATTCAAGAAAATGACCGTAAAGGTCAGCAGCAGCATTTGTTTCACGTAACCATGCATTCGCAAAATCGTATCGGCCGTGACGATAAAAGCGGAGGCAAAAGAAAACATCCCCGTCCAAACCAGAAAAGAGACCCCGTCGGACATCAGCTCGGGCGGCAGCTTGAGCAAATGCAGGAGCGGTTTCGCAAAAACGACCAAACCGATGCTCACCAAAATGCCCATGACAAGATTCAGCCCGATCGAAATCGAAGCGATTTTCGCCGCCTCCCGGTCCTTGCCGGCTCCGAGCAGTTGAGAGATCAGAATGCCAAGACCAACCGTCACAAATCCGAACAGAAAATGAGACGATGTCATGATTTGATTGGCCACGCCTACCGCGGCAACCGCCCGGTCTGAATATTTGCCGAGCATCAGCGTGTCTATATTCAAAATAACGGTCTGCAAAAACTGCTCCAGAAAGATGGGCCAGGTCAGTCCCAATAATGTAAAAGCTTGTTCTTGTTGTTTTTTCATACAGCCCGCCTTTAGTTTAGAAAAACCCTCAGTTAAAAAGACTCAATAGATTAGTTTTGACATGGCGCAAGGCGGCCGTTACGGTTACGGATCGTTCTAATGGTCGCTGGCGCTTCGAAAGAATCGATTCCGTCCCCTCCGCTACCTGCGCTTCTTGTTATGTGCTAATTATAAGGAGCCTTCATGTTTCGATGCTGCGGCAGCTGCCTTGTTCCAACAGTTCATGGCTCAGGACGATTGTTTTCATTTTGCCCTTACTCTTTGCAACTCCTTGCTCCTCGATCATTTCCAACAGCAAATCGACGGTACACTCGCTGATCCGGTCCACCGGCTGCTTGATCGTCGTCAATCTCGGCCGCATGATTTCGGCAATTTGGCTGCCGTCAAAGCCGATCACGGATATATCTCCGGGTACATGCAGACCATGGTCCTGGATGCAATTTACGGCGCCTGCCGCCATATCGTCGCTCGCCGCAAAGACGGCGGAGAACCTTCCCTGCGCTTCCCTAAGCAGCTCGGCCATCAACCGGTATCCGCTGGCAAGTTTATAGTCGCCATGGCGGATCAAGGCTTCTTCAATCATTATCCCGTGATCCCTGCATGCGGCCGCATACCCCTCAATCCGCCTCAGGCCTGCGCATACATCCCTTTTGTCCCCCGCAATCATCGCAATCTCCCGGTGTCCTTGAGCGATCAAGTAGGAGGTTGCGTCGTATCCCGCCTGAAAGTCGTCTATGATGACGGTGGGCAAATTCATGCCAAAATCGGCGTGAACCACAACCGGGATTTGCGTTTTGTTCAGGAAAAGGCGGATATCCTCATTTAATTTTTCATGCATCAACACAATGCCGTCAACGCGCATTTCCTGATAAATATTCAAATATTTCACAACCTTGTCGGTATCCTCAACGATGTTGGAAACCAGCAGGTTGTAGCCTCTCCGCCCGGCAATTTCCTCAATTAGGCTCAGAATCATCGCCTGAAAATTGGACGTGATATCCGGAATAATGACGCCGATGAGGTTGGTCTTATTCCGTTTCAGACTTTTGGCGATCAAGCTCGGCGAATAATTCAGCTCTTCAATCGCCCGGCGTACCTTCTTTTCCAGCTTTTCGCTGACATGGTCGCCATTGTTCAGCACGCGGGAGACGCTGGTAACGGAAACGCCAGCAGCACGCGCCACGTCTTTGATTTTTACACTCATACATCAACTTCCCCATCCGCCAAAAAAATCTTTACTTTTAATCTATAATCAGTTGCTTTCGTATTGCAGCCGCTCCAGACACATCAAGCACGGACACGGCATTCACGCCCATATCGGCGAACATTTTGAAGCATGTAATGTCATGCAGCGTATAGATCCACACCCGAAGCCCATATTCGTGGGCGATCCGAACTAGGGAACCGCGGCAGGAGGGAAAGTCCACGTTGATCCCCGCACAGCCCGCCTGCTTCACCCGCGTGCAAATTTCTTCGATGGCCGCCTCATATACGGCAGACCCTAGTTTGCTTAATTTCTCGGGAGTATTCCACATCACTCTGGAATGAAATGGCGAATTTAAAACCCGGTCCGTTGCCCCGGTAAAATAGATCTGCTCCCGCATGTCCATGGATTCGAGAAGTTTCAGCGCAGGCAGGGCGGCTGCATCATTTTTAAGATCCAGGTTAAAAGATACCGCCGTCCCTTTAAATCGGATGAGCACGTCCTCCAGTTTTACAAGGCTTCTTCCCGCCTCAAATTTCAATGGATTATCCTGCTTCAACTCTTCAAAGGTACAGGACGAAAATGCCGGGTGATCGTCATGATGCAGCACGCAAACGCCGTCTTTCGTTGCCTGAACATCGACTTCCAGCACCTCGGCGCCCGCATCCTTTCCGGCCAAACAGGATTCCAGCGTATTGTCCGGAGTGCCTTCGCAGCCGGTATGCGCTATGATCAACGGTACATTCATGAGGCAGCCCCCTCAAAATAAATGGGATTGGTAAAGGCAAGCGTCGTCAAAGCTCCATTCAGCATGCCGGACAGCCGGATTCGCATCCACTTGAGGCCTTCGGGGCTGAAGGAATATCGAATTTCGTCCGTCCCTTCATTCACCGGCCGGCGCAGCATTTCTCCGGCATTCGTTTCAATGATGATGATCCGTCCCGGGTCGTTCGAACCCGTTTGGCTGCCCGGATGCGCGGATGGAATCACCTGCAGCTTCAGCTCACAGCTTGCTTCTGCTCCGGCGCTTTTTACGTCAATGACCTCCCCCAATCCGTACCGGTCTTCGCCACACGTAATCTGCAGCTCGAGAAGAGATCCCATGCTCACGCAGATCCGGCCGGAGCGAATCGCGTCTACCACGTCCTCCGTGCCGGGCAGCCCGTTTTCATGTTTCAATCCAAGGTAAGTAAACGCCGGAGGGTCATCTTCATCGGAAGTACGGTGCCAGTCGCGTCCCGCCGTCCCCGAAATCCGGTACCCCTCATTGAGCAGGCGGGTCCAGGTTTCGAACGCCGGTGCGTTATGGTTCCGCATCGGCGGCAACGTTTCATGCCATACCTCCATATAGTCGATCTGGTTCCAATCCTGAACGGCATACTCCCAATGGCAGCCAGTGCAGATCGGGCTCCCTAAACTGAACGGATGCGCGATTCCCACAATGCCTCCCTGCTCATGCACTCTGTCGATCCCTTTATGGATATCCGTTGGCCCCAAGTCGCGCCATTCGGAATAAGGAACGCCGAGGGTCAGCATATGACCGTAGAAAGTCGTCCACTCCAGTCCGGGGATCACGGCGATGCCCGTTTCTTCCGTGACCGAAGCCGCATCGACCATTCCCGACGTGGTGTTATGATCGGTCAGGGCAATGCCGCTTAGCCCAAGTTCCTTGGCTTTTCTGCACATTTCGAGCAGCGTATGCGTGCCATCGCTGTGCGGCGTATGGGTATGCAGTTCAAACGGAAGCCATTTCATGGCTCTCTCCCCCTTCCCCGATCCGGAGCCGATACCGACATTCCTGCGTTACGACGCAATGAACGCTGATCGTCACTTTCCACACGCCCTCCCCTACCTGCCCGGCAAAAAAACCGGGCGAAGCGGCGTGCAGCGACAAAATATGCCGCTGATGATTCGGATGGCGGTGCGCCGAGCCCCGGAATCCATGCGGATCGTCGACGGAGAGCGTCAGCAGATTTTGAAGCGGGTGGAATTTATCCCACTGCCGTGAATACACGCCTTGGAGAGCAGGATCCACATATTTGCGGATCGCTTCCTCGATCAGCGGTTTGGACGCTTCCTTGTCATCCAATGTTTTCGGGTCGTAAGCAAACTCGATCTCCAGAACATCGATTCCTTCGGGAATATACAGTTGGTACGTGATGTGAGTTTTGGAACTGAGAGGAGTCAAAGCCCCTTCAACCGCCAGCAGCTCTCTCATGCTTGCTTTCCACCTTTCTACCTTTCTTCCTTCATCATATTGCGAATATAGAAATATCCGACCAAGGAACAAATCGCGAACATAAACACGGCGCAGGCGCTGGCAATGCCTGTTTCATAATAAACCGAAAACTGCTGCTGCATCGCCACCCCAAGTACCTGCGGCGCATTCGGCCCGATGAGGAATGGCGCAGTGAAGCTGCCGATCACGCCCATCACGACAAAGGTCGCGGCAACCAGCATCGATTTGAATGTCATCGGAAAAATAATCCGGAAAAAAATCTGCATTTTTCCCGCTCCGATATCCTTGGCGCTTTCGATGACGGAATTCGGGACGCCGGACAAAGCCGAGCTCAGCATCATCGTCGCAAACGGGATGTTAAACCATAAATTCGCCAGAAGCAGCCCTTTGTAGTCGTAAAGTATTTTCATAAAAGGCGCGTCCGTGAAAAGCAGCATGATGCGCGCCAGCCAGCCGTGATTCCCATACATATTGATCATCCCGTACGTGGCGATGACGGAAGGGATAAACATCGGGATATAATACAGCTTCTCAATCCATTTCGCGAGTTTGCCTGCGGAAAATCTTAAAAATACGGCCAGCATGTAAGTAATCACAAGCACGATCACCGACGAGACCACGGTCAAATTCAAGGTATACAGAATATTGGCTTTCATGCCGGGATCAGTGAACAAATATTTATAATTGTCCCAAGAGAACCCTCCGTCGTTTCCGGTGAGGCTTTCTTTGATCGAAGTCAGGATCGGCACCACGATCATGAAGAGCAGCAAGAGAAACGAAGGAATCACCATGGCGAGGCCCAGCGCGGAGCGCTTGGCTCCGCGGCTGTTCCATGCCTTTTTGAGTGATTTCCCCGTTTCCAGGGACATATTCAACCCTTGCCCGCTCATTGTCCCGCGACTTCCCTTTGCCAGCGTTTCATCGCTTCGGACTCCAGCTCGCCCAGGTTAAAGGAGCGGTAGTCCACGGAAACGCCTTTGAATTTTTCCTGAAGTTCGCTTGGCATATGGGACCATTCGATGCCCGGGAAGCCGTAAATTTTATTCACTACTTCCGCTTGCGCTTCCGGACTGAGTACGAAGTTAATGAAATCATAAGCGGCTTCTTTATGCTTGGACATGTTCGGTACGGTTAGAAGCCCTGGTCCGCCGGTAAAAGCGGGTTCGATCTGGGTCAGCTTGGTCGTAGCCGGCAGCAGTTTTTTGTTGATCTGCTCAAGCGCCATATCGGACCAGGCCGGAATCATGTCGACTTCCCCGTTCGCGAGCAGGTCAAGCGTCCCTTGGTTTTTCTTCGGGTACACGCCCTGCTGGTACATGTCTTTGCCAAGCGCCTTCAGCTGTTCGAACCCTTTGTCCCACTCTTTCATAATGCTCGGGTCCTGATTATGAATCGCATCTTCCGGCAGGGATTTGTACAGTGTCGTCAGCACAAACGATTCGCCGGAGCCTCCCGTTGCAGGGTCGTTGTAGGCAAACCGCCCCGGATGCTCATGAATCCATGCGTACAAATCATCAAGCGTTTTCGGCGGAGAAGGCACCTTCTCGCTGTTATACGCCAGCAGGACGGATGAAGAACGATAAGGAACGGCTTTATTGTTCAGGTCTTTTATGTTGGCGGGATCCATCAGGCTCAGGTTCGGGATCTGCTGCTCGCTCAAACTTTCGAATACTCCATCCTTCTTGTCGGCGGCCATATCGGAACCACCGTTAGCCTCGTAGAGATCCACGTCAACGCTGTCTTTGCCCGCGCGCTTGGCTGCGACAATGCGGTTCATCGTCGCCTGCTCGCCTTGACCGGAAGGAATATATACCAGTTTGACTTTCACCTTATCCTGCTTTTGCTCGTACATTTCCTTCAAATGCTCCCATAGCTCCTGCACGTTTTGCGAACCGCTGAAATAAAATGAAATTTCCGTCGGACTGCCAGACCCGCTTCCTGCAGCGTTCCCTGCTGCCTGAGCATCCGAACCGTTTTTTTCCGTGCCTGAAGAACAGCCGGCAAGAAGCGTCAAAGCCGCCAAAGATGCAAGAAGCATTGCTTTACCTTTACGTTTGAATCCACGGTTAATACTCATCGGTGATTTCCTCCTAGTCGCTCGTTTAATGGGATGTTTTCGCAAAAGCCTTATATTTGCTAAAAGTCAAGGATACCGCTTGTCCGCCCGACAGCTGGCCTGCTTCCTCGCGGGGCAGGAACATCCTCAGCACGCCTGACTCCGTCAGGAGCGTAATTTCGGCATAATGTCCCAGAATCATCACCTGCTTGACCGTAGCGGCCAGTCCAGGCCCGGAAGGATCTTCCCACTTGACGTCTTCGGGACGAACGGCGACGACAACCTCTCCCCGCATTTCCTCCGGATTTGCAAGGCGGTACCGGTTCAGCCGGATGCCTTCCTCGTCCGCCATGCCGTCCAGCATGTTCATGCGGCCGATAAAATTGGCTACGAACAGGGACGCCGGCGCATCGTAAATATGCTGCGGCGATGCGGATTGCTCGATATTTCCCCTGTTCATGACGATGATCCGGTCGGACAGCGACAAAGCTTCTTCCTGGTCATGCGTGACGAACATCATCGTTAGCTTGGCAATGGATTGGATTTCGCGCAGCTCCTCGCGCAGCTCGTTTCGCAGTTTGGCATCCAGCGCGGAGAAAGGCTCATCGAGCAGCAGAACCGCAGGCTCCAGCAGCAGGGCGCGGGCAACCGCCACACGCTGCTGCTGGCCGCCGGAGAGCTCGCCGGGGCGTTTCTTCTCCGTGCCCGGAAGCCGGACGAGGCGCAGGGCGCGGTCTACCGCTTCACGGATTTGCTCCTTGCTTTGTTTTCTGATTTTCAAGCCGAAAGCTAAATTTTCGTAGACGGTCATATGGGGCCACAGATTATAGCTCTGGAACACCATCGCCGTCGGGCGTTTTTCCGGCGGCAGATGCAGAACGCTTTTGCCGGCGATTTGTATGTCCCCGGAATCCGGCTCAAGAAATCCCCCGACCGAACGCAGCACTGTCGTTTTGCCGCAACCGGATGGCCCCAGCAGCGTAACGAGTTCTCCGCGGGCGATATCAAGCGAGATTCCGCTCACGCCGTCGCCGGTTTTATAACGTTTCGTTAAATTTTGGATCGATAATTGGATGGGTGCAGCCATTTGCAAACCTCCCTGCTATTTCATGGTGAAGCCGCTGGACATAACGTCCGCGCTGACGAAACGCCGCGATACGAACAACAGGATGATCGTCGGCAGCGTGAGCAGAATCGAAAAGACCGCTCCGGCGGTTGCCGGATAATCCTGAACGGCTCCGTACATAATCAGCGGCATCGTTTTGTAATCGGGCATGCCGACCATAAACGTTCCCTGCGCTTCGTCCAGCGAAGACAAAAACGTGAAGATCGACGCCACGATAATCCCCGGCATGGCCATCGGCAGCGTAACGCTCCAGAATACGCGCAGCGGCCCTGCTCCCGCATCCCGCGCGGCCTCTTCCTGCGCTTGATGCACGCTTTTAAAAGATGCGGCCGGAATCCAGGTCATGTACATCAGCGTATTGACGATATGGATCAGAACAACTCCCAAGAAGGTGTTCATAAGACCGACCTTGAAAAAAAGCACCGCGATGGCAACGTACAAGCCCATTTTCGGAAACGCGTTGGTCAGCAGAAACGAAAACAAAAACCAACGGCTCAGCGGGAACCGGATGCGCGCAAAGGCGTAGGCGGCCGGTACGCAAATGATGATGGATAATGCGGTAACCACGATCGCGATCAGGAATGACAGCCCGATCGACTTCAAAATTTCCGGTTGGGATAAAACATACTTCCACCAAGTCAAAGACCAGCTCTGGGGAAGTGCCGCCGGAAACTGCCATTGGCCTGAAAAAGCAAGCAGCGCCAGATTGATCAGCGGTCCCAGAAAAAAGAAAATGAACAGGGCGAAAATAACGAATTCGATGATTTTTCGGCTGCCCAGTTTTTTAAAATACCAGCTCAACAACGACCACCTCCAGAATTTCAAATTGGTATCGATACCAATTTGAACAACAATAGACTGCAAGCGTAAAACCGTCACAGTCTTTTCTCCGGCATCAAGCCCGAATGAGCATCCGGTTGACATCGAACAGCCGGCGAATGCTTGACATAAAAGCCGTTTCGAAAATTGGTATCGATACCAATTTCATCATTAGATGTCTTCTCCTGTTGTCCCAGCCTCCTTGCATCTCTTGTTCCTCTTAAGCTTAAAAAGTGAATGTTAAATCCGTTCGGGGTTCGTGTTAATGGAAAGGGCGATTTTTGTTTCAGGAACGTTAACACAAAAAAAGATTCCAAAGAGCATAAACTCCCTGGAATCACCACCATCAGTACATGCAGAGCCGGTCTTTGTATCAAGTCCATTTCTAGCAAAAAATTATATTATTGTCGGTACCATTCCCCCATCTATGCGGATCGGTGATCCTTTGAAGGCGGAGGCCATCGGACTGCAAATGAAAGCAGTCAACCGGCCGATCTCCACAGGTCTGATAAACCGTTGAATTTCGGATTGAGGCAGGTTCTTCGTCATAAAGTCTTTCTCTTTAGCCTCGAAGGTCATCTCTTCGTTCGAATAACTGCTCTCGATGATCTGCTGCACGTTTTCGGAGAGGGTCGGTCCCGGCAGGATCGTGTTCACTGTAACTTCGGCGCCGCGGGTCAACTTGGACAAGCTCTTGGACAATGACAACAGCATGGATTTGGTCACACCATATTGAGGCATCTGTCCGGAAGGCATGACGGCTTCCTCACTCGCGATGAAGATAATACGGCCGAATTCGCGACTCAGCATGGAAGGCAAATAAAACTTGGTTACGTCGTTGGCGGCGAGAAAGTTCGTGCGGAAGTACTTCTCCCATACGGCATCGTCCACGTCGTCATAGGACATGATCTCATAGATGCCCATGCTGTTGACGAGGATATCGACGTGGGGGAAATTCGCGAATAAAGCTTCTCTTTGCCGCGAATCGACGAGATCGGCCATTGCATTTCGAGGTTCTGTTTCCGGGAACGCCGCTTGGATCTCAGCTACCGTGCGCTCAACGTCATCGTTGTTCCGACCATTGATGAGAACATGAACGCCTTCCCTGGCAAGTTCAAGGGCAATCGCTTTTCCTATGCCTCTAGTTGATCCCGTTACTAAAGCTGTCTTATTCTTCAATCCCATATCCATCTGCCTGCACTCCTTATGTCTAGGATAGGGATCATGATACATCGTTTCGCCTATTCGGTAACTAGCGCGGAACGCCAATTTTCTTGCGCGACGCGCCAATTGGCGGGAGTCTCCCCTTTCCATGAGCGGAACGCGCGATAAAACGAATTATGGTCCTCGTAACCGACGAGAAAAGCGACCTCTTTGATCTCCAGCGCAGGGTCTGCCAAGTAAGCGACGGCCATCTCCCGCCTAGTTTTCGATAGCAACTGCTTAAAGCTTGCGCCTTCTTCCGTCAGCCTGCGCTGCAAGGTGCGCTCGCTCATCCCCAACTCCGAGGCTACGGTTTGAATGTCGATTCGCCCTCGAGCTAGGCATCGGGTCAAGATCCACTGCACCTTAGCGCTCACGGTGAGCTGGTTCTGTTGTTCTTCCAGCGTACGATCCAAGGCGGGAGTCAGAATCTCGAGAAGTTCTTCATTGTACGACGTGAACGGGCGGTCCAGATCGTCGCGATTCAGTATTAGCCGATTGCGTCCCGTCCCCATCCGAACGCGGCAACCGAGATAACTTTCAAGGGCTTCAACGTCGCCCATGGGGTTTATGAATTCGACGGAATGTGCCTTCAGATGACGGCCGGTTCCCCGGCGCCCGAACTCAAGCAGATAGGCCAGCGTAATACCGACAAGCACCTGCGGTCCGGGTAGCTCGGCATGCTGCCACTCCAAATCAATAAAGCATTGCTCGCCTTCTTCCTGAATCCTCAAGTTTTCCGGAGGGCACATTTTCTTATAGCGCGCCATTCGGTTCAGCGCGTCCCGGTAGTCGCGAGCGTGAATGGTCGCCAAAGCAGCCGGTGGATACTGTGCTGTCTTGTACGCGGTCGCAAGCTTGACGATTCCCATAGCGGTGTCCCCGACTATTTCGGAATAGGCTTGCCAGATCGAATAATATTGTGCGGTCGTAACTGACGGTTCGGTAATGACGGTTAGCGGTAGACGTGCTTGGCGCGCTACATCAATAGGTTCTATCCCTATTCCCCTCAGGCTGGCCCAGAAACCTGGCGCGATCTTGATACGGTCTGCGGAAGGAGCGTTCATGGCTGTCGACCTCCAAGGACAAAGTCAAATTGCAATAATCCACGAAGCCGCGGACCATTGATTCTTCTGATTATAGCCTAACTTTACGAGGCGAGGCCACCCGATTAATTAATCTGCGGTGGCCTCATGATATGTTTTCTGCGCTATCGTTCCCCTTTACTTAATTCGAATTGCTTTCATCTCCCTTGGCAAGCAGGTTAACGGCCGTTCCAACCCAACCGGCGCTTTGCGCTTCTGGCACTCAGCCATTAACTTGAACATTCCCTCCAAGAAATTCATGGCTATATATCGGAGATTTTTTTCAGCACACGCTGCGCATGTTCTGTTATGGATCGGCAGCATGGTGACCGGAGTAGTCTTGTTCCTGGCTAGCCAGAAGGCGGTCGTCGCGGGTTCAACGGGCCTTATAGTGCCAATTTTGATAAACTCGCTAGTAATAGCGCAATGACTGTACCTGAACCACATACCATTATGGTATATTGGAATTACCCTGCCCGTTAGTTTAATGAGCAGACTGCTTAGCCTGAGTTTTTTTCAACTATCGTACCCGTTATCGCAGTAAACGGTGGCACGTCCAAAAACCTACTCATCCAAGAACTGATTGCGCTAATCGAGATTTCACAGGAATTATAAAATGCGCTTTAGCTGAGTAGTAAGGTCATTACATACAGTATGTATCATTTATAGATATATTTTTGTTTCGCATTTTCTTACCAAGGATTAAACAGGTTTAATTTTCATATTATATTCTGGAACAGAAAAAAGACCAGCTAAATCAAGAATCTTAATTAACTGGTCTCTTCATTCATTCTCATTTAACGATATAAAAAGTCTCATCTAATACTAAACTCTGTCTCATTTATAACCATTACTCACAGCTGCAGCTTTCCGGACGGGAACAGCTCGCGTCGATTCATTTTTTATACGGATTTTATTTCAACTTCAGGTTCTCCAGACTGCCGCCTTTGGCAAAAATCCGTTCTATGCTTTTCTCCACATCCGGGTCAGGAATAAGCGGCGGCGCCTGATGCGGTTTGGTACGGGCGTCAATGATCATATTGTCGCAAGCCCAATGCTTGTGTTCGTAAGCGCTGTTCACGCCATACATATCATGCGACGGATTGCTCCGCGTAAACGTAACCCATAAAAAATTGCTGATCGTTTCGCTAAGGAAGGTGCTGTCATCGCATAAAACGATCAGCGGACACGAATCAAGCGGTCCCTGGGCAGCAATGGCTTCGCTTAAAGCACCAAGCTCCCGCTGCGCTTCCTGGTAATTCGTAAACGCAGCGCCTTGAATGGCCACAATCCCAGGCATCACGAGGCGGGCGTTTGCGAATCCCCGCAGACCCTTCAGCGTCTCCGGCACCTCTTGGCATAATTCCCGTTTCTTGTCGCCATACGCGGCCAAAACCACTTTACTGCCGCTGTTCAGCCCCGTTCCGGAATAATCCAGCGTATCGATCGTCGTATTGGTATAAAAATGAATGTCCCGGCGCAAATTCATGCGTTCCAAAATATAAGTCATAAAACCAACGATGTCATGCGTATCCAGCAGGCGATTCTCCTCAGCCGTAATAAACAAATATTTGGCGAGGCTCAGCTGCCCCGTGCCCAGAATCCGGTTCGCCAAGGTCAGAATCTCCGTCGGCTGCTTCACCCGCTGATAAGGCGTATACCGCTCGCTGCCGATGGCGAACAGCAGGGGGTGAACCCCAGCGGCATCCACGGCATGCACTTCCTTAACTCCCGGAATCTCCTGTTTGATCGCGTCGCCGGTCAACTCGTGAATGAGCTCGCCAAATGACGTATCCTCCTGCGGCGGGCGGCCAACGACGGTGAACGGCCAGATTGCATTTTTTTTCGCAAATACTTTATGAATTTTCATCACCGGAAACGGATGCGTCAAACTGTAATAACCCAAATGGTCGCCGAAAGGCCCTTCCGGCTTGGTGTCGTCCGGATGAATTTCGCCGGTAATCACAAAATCGGCATCGTGGCTGATGCAGTAACCGTCCACATAGCTGTACCGGAAACGGCGGCCGGAAAGCAGGCCGGCAAACAGCATTTCGCTTAACCCTTCCGGAAGCGGCATAATGGCCGACAAGGTATGAGCGGGAGGTCCGCCGACAAAGATGCTGACTTTCAAAGGCTCCCCTTTTTTGTTGGCCTTCGCCTGATGCACGCCAATCCCGCGGTGAATCTGATAATGCAGCCCGATTTCCTGATTGGGCGTGTATTCATTGCCGCTAATCTGAATGCGGTACATCCCCAAATTGGAATTCATCAAGCCAGGCTTGTCCGGATCTTCGGAATACACCTGCGGCAGGGTTACAAATGCGCCCCCGTCCATCGGCCAATGTTGAATCTGCGGGAGGTCCGAAATTTGAATCTCTTCAAAATCGGCGGGAATTCCGCCAAACTTTTTCATCGGCAGCGCGTTAATCGCTCCAAAACCGTTTCCGATATTCTGAAAAGGATGCTTTAGCGCCTGCATCGGATCATCGCGCAGGGCGATAATGCTTTGTGTGCGATCCCATGTGCTGCGGAACATGAACTTGCTGCGCTCCATGTCGCCAAACAAATTCGATACCGCTTGATATTTGGAGCCTTTGACACGCTCAAACAACAATGCGGGACCACCCGCTTCATATACCTTCAAATGGATGGCGGCCATTTCCAGATAAGGGTCCACTTCTTCTTTAATGCGAACCAAATGTCCATGTTTTTCAAGATCTGTAATGCACTCTTTCAAATTCCGATACAATGGTCTGACTCCAATCTCCCTGCGGGCATCGTTTATTTCATCGTAGCAAAAAGCGCCTCTCTTCTCCACCTATAACGTCTTTTTGCCGCTATTTTGTAAAAAGCTGCCGCGCTAACGAAACTGACAATCGCTATTTTAACAAAATAGAGCTCCAAATTAATCTAACGAAACTGACAACCGCTATGAACCGAATTAGAGCGGCATTACGCTCCTTTTTGCTCAAATAACGATATGTAGTTTCGTTACATCTTTTTAGCCGTCGTTTTGGCGGCAATAGCGTGTCTGTGTTTCGTTAGCGTTATGAGGCCACCCGTACTATTAAGAAAAAACGCCCGATCAGGGGCGTTTTAATGATCATGGGCATGACCTTGTCCAAGCTTAAAAACCGTTATAAGTCACGAATTCAGCCACCGGTTTCCGGTATCCGCGCGGTCTTTGTTTGCCGGTGTCCTCTTTTCCCAACGTAATCAGCATGACCGGCACAAAGCGGTCCGGTATGTTTAGTACCTGCTGCACTTTTTCCGGATCAAAACCGACCATCGGACAGGTATCCCAACCTTTATCCTTGGCAATCAGCATAAGCAGCATCGCGGACAAGCTGGCATTGCGGATCGCCTCATCCCGTCTGAACCGCTCCCCGCCATCCTCATACATTTGATGTACGCTGCTGACGGTATCATCGAATTCGCGTTGATCCATAACCCCTAAATTCAGTAAACCTTCATTGATAGGCGCGATATTCCGGTAAGCCTCCATATCACCGAGCACGACGATGACGGCCGAACTGGTTAACACTTTATACTGCTTGTAAGCCGCCTCGTATATTTTATCCTTGAGCTCCTTATCCGTAACGGGCACATAGTGGGTATGCTGCAAATTAAACGCGGAAGGAGCAAATTTAACAAGATTAAACATTTCATTAAGATCCTGCTCGCTGATCGTGATATCTGCGTTGAATTTATTGGCCGATCTCCGGGTTCGTACCAATTCCTCAAACTGGCTCATTATGTATCCTCTCCTCTAAGTACTTTTTCCCAAATATAACAAACTTATTTTATCACATCGACTTTAAAAAAGTAAGTAAATTGATGTGAACGTTCTCCTTTTACCGCTGAAATATTATTCATCTTTCGACCGGCCCCTTACAACGACTTCCATCACATCGCAAATACTTATCCACGGTCCTCGCGAAAAAAAGCCTGCCAAGAATATATCTAACCACCCTTCAACCTTTTGCTTTACCGGATCCATGCCATGGCAGGCCATACAGTTGATCCCCGCGCTCAAGAATCATGAAAAATTGACCGTTTTTACAAGTAATGTTAAGCTTATTTTGCGTATAACTAATTTTCTTTCCTAAAGGAAACTCTCTTTCTTTATTTTAAAAAACAAAGTAAAATGGACAAACGGAAGGAGAACGCTTATGTTAACCCGTGCTCAAAGCCACTGTCTCGAACAAATTTATTTGCTAAGTCAAAAAGACGGCGTTGCCAGAGCCAGGGATATTGCTCAAAATTTGGACGTAGGACCGTCGACGATTACCAAAACGCTGCAGAAGCTGGATCAAATGGACCTGATCGTGTACAACAAATACGAATATATCGTCCTTACCCCGAAAGGGGAGTTAGTTGGCGAAAAGATTGCCCTCAAGCATGAGATCCTGCAGCAATTTATGCTGCTTTTGGAGATTGACCCGGAAACCGCCCACACAGAAGTGGAGCGTATCGAGCATTACGTAAGCGATTCAACCGTTGAACGAATAAAAGAACTCGTGCAATTTTTCAACAGCAATCCTTCCATAGCTGAAACCTTTGCGCGTGTTCATATGGATGCCTATAAAGTTAAAAACGGGAAAGTGGAAGATCCTTAGGCGGAGGCGGGGTAGAGCTGCAGATGACTGAATAAAGCTAATGGATCCGTTCTGTTTTTCATTTCTCATTAGTTCCGCATCGCATAAAAAAGTTGGCTTAAGGAAACATTAATGACATCTTCAATCCCACTTTTTGGAGGCTGCCATGCATTATGTATACAGTTTCTTTTTGCTGGTCGGAGGCCTGTCGATTATCAATGCCGTCTTTTCGTTTCAAAGCAAGCATATTGATCCCCATTTCTGGGAAACGGCCAAATTCCAGCTGCTGATGTTGCCTCTTTTTTATATCGCGAATCTCTGCATAGGGTATGGAGTGCAGTTCGGTTTTAAAGCATCCAACCATCTAAGCCTTGTTCTCGTAACCGCAAAATGTCTGGAAATTTTCATTTCCGTTGCCATGGGATTTTTGTTCCTAAAAGAAATTCCGAACTGGAAAACCTGGCTTGGCCTCGGCATCATCATTGCCGGGGTTGTCGTCGCAAAGCTCAAATGAACAGGGCAAAAAGTTCCCCTTCATCACATCATCACCGTCGGTTGTTTCAAAACGTGAAATATGATCGGAATAAGGCTGCACAGCCGGCCTGCCAAATCAACAGCAAACATAATCACTTTCTTTTACCCTTAAGTCGCTTCTTATGTACTTGGACGCTTCCACTGCTTCTGTGACCCTTTCTCTGTTCCATGGCTGCTCCATTTGCTTTTGTGATACTTCCTTTGTGCTTTGGCTGGCTTCCTCTGCCCCCGGACTGAAAAGCTTGCAAATCTGCATCTTTTCGCGGCTGTTTCCCCCCTTTAAACAGAAAAACCTGCAAATATGCAGGCTTTTCCGGGTTTCAAGATAAAAACCGAAGTTTTATACCGGAATAGATGCACTTTTGCAGGAATTTCCCATTTGCTCCAATATAGCACTAAAAATAGATGCATTTTCGCAGCAATTTCTCTTCTTACACAAGTGTCTGTATCGCGGAGGTGCAAGGTATCCACTTTTTAGAAAGGTACCCATTACTACCAAGAACAAAAAAACGCTCGCGCCGTAAAATGCCGCAGCAAGATCGCTCGAGTTTCCGGTAAGAACACATCAAACAAGATGAAAAAGCTTCAGGGCAATGTATACGGCCACTCCCCAGATGACCAGCGCGGAAATTTTATTGATTGCCGTCAAAATTTTGCCGCCGGTATCCGCATCGCCGACCTTTTTGCCTGCGAATGCCAGAGCGAAAAACCAGATCCAGGATACCGCTATCGTGGAGACCGTAAACAAAAGCTTGTCCACACCCGAATAGCTGAGCGAACTTGTGCCGATAACGCCGATCGTGTCCAATATGGCATGAGGATTCAGCAGAGACACCGACAGGGCAAACATAATCTGTTTTTTGGGTGACATCGCTGCCTCGCGCCGGTCCAACTTGGCGGGTTTGCTTTTCCAAATCGACCAGCCCATGTACAGCAGAAATGCGAGTCCGATAACAAAAATCGCCGTTTGCAGCGCGGGAATCGTAAACACAACCACCGACACGCCAAGCACGGCCAGCAAAATCAGCAAAGAGTCGCAGCAAGCCGCCGTCACGATCACAGGGATCGCTCCCCTGAATTTAGGCTGTGAAGCCCCTTGATTAAACACAAACACATTTTGCGCCCCAAGCGGAAGGATTAACCCGAGCGCCAGCAAAATACCGTGAACCACTGCAGTAAACATGCGCTTCAACATTCCTCTTTCTTATGTTTATGTATTTGGTGTGAATCTACTAACAATTGATTAAAAAATAATATAACCATTATCCTATCATAGAAGCCGGATTCTGTGAATGGGAGGAAGTTTATGTATAATTCGTTAAAAGAAGCCGCCGGAGTGGAACCCCCGGCGGCTTCAAGCTTTATTTTTCCCTGCCGTCAGCATCAGTCGCTTCGCGGATGGCCCGCTGAGCCAGCAGCGCGATGACGGAGTCGTCCATCGGCGGATTATGAAGTCCCGCGCGCACATCGCGGTACATCCGCTCCAGCGGCAGGCTCCGCGATAAGCTGGAGCCGCCTACGATCCGCATCGCCAGATCGACGATGCGGATCGCGTTATTGGTCGCCACCGTTTTGGCGAGCCCAAGCTCCGGCCTCATCGCCGCCCGTCCTGCTGGAAGACGGTCCCAGCGGTCGGCAGCGCTGTACAAAAGCGTACGCGCCGTAATCAGCTCCGACTCCATCTCCCCGATTTTATGCTGAATATGCGGCAGCTCCGCAATCGGCCCAGGCAGGCTGTTGGGCCGGTATTCCGCGGCAAACTTCACCGCATAGTCCCGCGCCGCCCAAGCGATGCCGATATAGCAGGCCGGAATATGCAGAAGAGCGCCGCCGTGATCGGACATGGCCGCTTCGCTTTCGCATTCATTCGTGTCGATTCTTTCCGCTTCCGGGACAAACACGTCCGCAAGCACCAGATCATGACTGCCGGTTCCCCGCATGCCGAGCGTATCCCAAGTCTCGTCGATGCTAACGCCCGGACCTTTACGTACGAAGAACGTACCCGTCCGGTCTTCATCTTCCACAAAGGCGGTCACGGTGAACTGATCCAGAACAGGAATCAGCGAACTGAAGGTTTTGCGCCCGCTCAGCAAATATCCGCCTTCCGTTTTTACGGCGGCGGTTTGCGGCCTTCCGCCGCGGCTCGGGCTGCCTGTAGCAGGTTCGCTCGCAAACTGGTTGATCATCGCTCCCTTACAGGCAACCTCCCGGCAAAATTCAGCGTACAGCTTCTGCGGCCATGACTGCTTGATACGAAGCTGCAGCATCTGGCTGACATGCCAACCGACGGCCAGCGCCGTCGAACCGTCGCCTTTCGCCAGCCGTTCCTGCGCAAGCAGCATTTCATACAAAGAGGCCTCCTCGCCCCCGAATTGCTCCGGCACGGTCAGTTTCAGGTAGCCGGCTTCCCGCAGCTCCTTGAAATTTTCAAAAGGAAAAGAACCTTCGCGATCATGCTGCGCAGCGCGCCCTACAAAGACCGTGGCCAACCTGTCAGACCGGGCGGCAATCTTCTGTTCACGCTCATTTCGTACAAAAGGATCCGATTGGATGAAGTTCATGGGCAATTCTCCCCTCTGCTGCCATCATTCCTTTTATTGTATACTTTTTCAATCGGAATTGTCCAAATCAAAAACAGCTGCCATTATCGCTTCGATACCATCTGTTTATGTTTCGCGGAATAAGCGTGGTACATTCGCCAGCCCGTCAGCAGCGCCGCCGCGAGACAGATGCAGGAGGAAACGGTGAATACGGTATGCATTCCGCTTAGGAAAATATCCGGCCGGCCCGGAACAAGCCCTGTCACCCGGTGCCCGGCTTTGCTGCTCATCACATGGAACAGCGTCGTTGTTGCGACCGTGATTCCGACAACCATCCCCACGTTCCGGACCAGCGAATTGACGCTTCCCGCCGAACCAAGCTGGGTGCGCGGAACCTGCGACATGACCAGCGAATTGTTCGGTGACTGGAATAATCCGCTGCCGATGCCAAGCATCGCTATCCATAGACCAACGATCGCCAGCGGACTGCCTTCATGCAGCGCTGCCAACCCGAACTGGGCAATCACCATCACGACCAGCCCGGCAAAGGTCAACGGTTCCGAGCCGACTTTATCGGAAAGCGCACCGCTGATCGGCGCGATCACCACCATGCAGATCGGAAACAGCATCAGCAGAAAACCTGCGGCAAACGGAGACAAATTCAGCATATTTTGCGCGTAAAACGGTGCGATGATATTGAAACAGAAGTTCGCCGTAAAGACCAGAAAGCCGCATAAGATGCTAACCGAAAATAGCGGATTTTTAAACAGGGACAGCTCGACCAGAGGATCCCGGCGGATCATCTCCACGCGCAAAAACCAAATCAATGCCGCGGCTGCGAGCACCAGCGACAGAATAATCCAAAGGTTGCCGTATCCCGTTTGCTGACCCAGCAGCAGTCCGGCAAACAGCGCAATGATAAAGACCGCAAACAACAGGCTGCCCGGCGCGTCGATCTTGGCTTTTACCTTCACCAAATCTGCGGGCAGAACCTTCCATCCGATAAGAATGGCGGCAAGTCCGATCGGCACATTCACCCAGAAAATATATTCCCAGCCGAGCGAAGATATGATGATTCCACCGAGACTCGGCCCGGCAATGCTCCCAAGCGAAACAAACGTGCCGATGAGCCCAAGCGCTTTGCCCCGCTCATTCCCCGGGAAAATATCGGTAATGATGCCCTGGCTGTTAGCCATCGTCATCGAAGCTCCCAGCGCTTGAATGATGCGCGATATGACCAAAAACGTCAGCGAGCAGCTAAACCCGCACAAAAGCGAGCCAATCACAAAAATATAAGTTCCCAGTTTGAACATGCGGATTTTTCCAACCATGTCCCCCAGCTTTCCGAAAAAAAGGATCACGCTGCAGATGGCCATCAGGTATCCCGTCGTCACCCATTCAACTTGGGCAATCGGCAGCCCCATTTGTTTGGATAAAACGGGCAGCGCGATGTTGACAATACTGCCGTCCAACGTGGACATGAAAGTGAATAAATTTAAAACGACAAGAATCAGCCAGCGTTTTTTCTGCACCGCCGCATCTTCCTGGTAAGTAGCAAAAGCTGAGCCCATAAATACCTCCTCGATTTGATGTGTATGCTTTTTAGTTGCAGGCGCAACTAAATATGTGAAACCAGTGTACTCTAAATTAGTTGCATACGCAACATTGTTGGGATAAAATATTTTTACTTGTTCAATCGCCTTTACTATACTTGTTTCCGATATAACTCATCCTGAAGAGGTGCAACCGTGAAAAAGGAACCTATTGGCAAAATAATTTCATACATACACCGCTCTAACCAGAAAATTCTCGCCAAACATCTGGCTCCTTATGGAATAGGGGGCGGCGGACAGCACAGCTTTCTGAAAGTCGTGCTCCGCAAACCGGGAATTAATCAGGACCAGCTCACGCAGGAGCTGAAGTTCGATAAAGCCACCACCGCCAGATCCGTCAAGCAGTTGGAGCAATCCGGGTACATCAAGCGGATTCCCGACCCGGACGACCGGCGGTCCCTGCTGCTGTATCCGACGCCCAAAGCCGAGGAATTCGCGCCCGTGCTGCAGTCCATCCTGGATGACGCCAGTAAAAGACTTGCGATGTATCTAAGCCCGGAGGAAGAAGATCAACTGCTCGCGCTTCTGCATAAAATCGACCGTAGTCTCTCCGATTGGGAAGATTCCTAATGACATAATGATTGACCTTCATGCAAAAAGCCGCCAAACTTCTTCCATGTTTGACGGCTTGACCTGCGTTTGGGCTAGCCAAACGGACTATTTGTTTATTTGTTAAATCGCTAATCCAATGAACCTGCGACGATCTTTCCTTGAAATAAGGTTGCAGCCCTTGCAGCCCTTCTGGCAACCGCTTCGGCGGAGCAGGAGGCTTCCACCAGCACCAGGCTGGCTTCGTCACCAACCTGCGGCCAAGCCCGCAAGCCGGCTTGATCCAGCGGAGTGATGCCATCCGTAATATACCCCAAAGTCTGTCCTAGTTGACGCTCATCCACCCAATGCGATATTTCCGCCAGGCGTCCCGCCCGCTCCAGAATATCCCCGTTTCCGAATGGCGACCATATATCGTAAACGTTATCGCATCCGACGGCTACGGATACCCCATGGTTATGCAGCAGCTGAACGGGAGGAAATTTCCGGCCCATCGGAACGCTTGTAATGATGGTAATACCGGCGTCAGCCAATAACCCGGCCATTTCCGCAGCTTGTGCGGCCGAAACATCTCCCAGGCTGAACGCATGGCTGACCGCCACTCTGCCTTGAAGTCCGGCTTCCACCGTCAGCTCCGCCAGCCGTTTGATCGTAAATATTCCCAGACGGTCCGGATCATGCAAATGCAGATCGATGCCTGCATTTTCTTCGGCAGCAATGGCTACCATCGTTTGCAAAGATTTTTCCAAATCCCCGTCTACAGTAGCCGGATCAACGCCTCCAACAAGCGAAGCTCCCTTACGGACGGCTTCCCTAACCAGCTTTTCCGAACCTGAGCGAAGCAGCCCCTGCTGCGGAAATGCCACGATTTCATGCGAAAGTTTGCCCTCAAATTTGCGAAGCGCATGCTGAACCTCCTCCAGATGCGAATGCCCTGCCTCAGGAAAAATATCCACATGCGTGCGGATATGCGTCACTCCCGACTTTAGAGCCGCTTCCAGGTAGTTTGCGGCGCTTTCGGATATCGGCAGCGAACGTACAGAATCAAATCCTTTCTCTTCATCCAGTCGTTCAAAAATCGATCCCACCGGGGTAACCGCTCTCCAGCGTCCGCCCAGCAGCGTTTTGTCCAAATGGCAATGCTTTTCCACAAAAGAAGGAAGAACCAGGCGGAATCCCGCGTCTTTTTGCGGAAGCTGATCCGTAATCGGTTGATCCGCCGGAATGATTTTCGCAATATTTCCGTTTTCGATCAGTAGATGCGCCGCTTCCGTTTTCGTCCCGGTGATGACATTGCCGCTGGTCTGATAACCGCTCTCCAACCGGGCATTCATAAGCCAATACCGATGTTCCATTATCTATCATCCTTTCCGAGTGCCGCTAAGGCTCCATGTTGAATTGGGTTCAGCGTGCAGACGAAGACGTCTCAAAGACCAGGTTTCCTTTGAAGAAAACCGCTAACCGTTTTGCCCTTCTTGCTACAGCTTCAGCGGAGCAGCTTGCATCCACGAACACCACGTTCGCTTCGTCCCCAACCCGCGGCCACACCTGCTCCCCGCTTCGGTTCAGCGGCGTGATCCCTCCGGTAATATAACCGAGTGCTTGTCCCAATGCGAGCTCATCCACCAGATGAAAACGTTCTGCCAGCGTTCCCGCTTTTTCAAGCATATCCCCCTTTCCGAACGGGGACCAGTGATCCGTAATGCTGTCATCCCCAAGCGACACCTTCACCCCGCGCTCATGCAGCAGCGGAATCGGAATGGTCCGGCCCAACGGTACGGAGGATGCGATCGAGATGCCAAGACCGGCCAGTCGGTCGCAGGCCGCCGCGGCTTTTTCCTGGGGAATATCTGCAAGCGCCAGCGCATGGCTTAAAGTAACTCTCCCCTGCCAGCCGGCTTCTTCCGTCAAATCGGCAAGCCGTTGGAATGTGAATAGGCCCAAATGTCCCCCGTCATGAATATGCAAATCGATATCCGCATCCGCTTCTACCGCAAGCTCCATCGTGGTCTCCAGCGATTTCTCAATGTCGCCGTCAACCGTCGCCGGATCAACGCCGCCAACTAGTGAAGCGCCGTTTTTCAAAGCTTGTCTCATCAGGGATACGGATTGGCTGCGCAATAGTCCATGCTGCGGAAACGCTACGATTTCAATCTCGGCCTTGCCTTTGTAATCTTCCGCCGCCTGAAGCGTCGCCTCAAGATTGCCCAGCCCAATGACAGGATCTATATTGCAGTGGCTGCGGATGCGCGTTGTACCGGACCCGATCAGCAAATCGATCAGCTGGCCTGCTCTTTCTCTGGCCGCGGGCAGCAGCCGGGGAAGCAGTTCCCGCTCCTCCTCCAGCCTTGTAAAAATTCCGTTCGCCGGAATCGACGGAGCTTTCCATGGCCCGCCATAATAAGTTTTGTCCAAATGGATATGCATATCCCGGAAAGAAGGCAGCATCAGTATGCCATTCATATGCTGCTTAGGCAGCGGATCTTCAAGTTTGCTTGCGGCGGATATGATTTCCGCGATTTTTCCGTTCTCCACCCTGATATGGAACAGGCTAGTTTCGGTTTCGGCCACGGCACCGCTTTCGTACCGATATCCGGTTTCCAGACGGACGTCTGTCAGCCAGTATTGGGCATCCTGCATAGCTTTTACTGCCTCCTTTTCATTCCGAATCTCTCATCAATTCTACCTTTATGGCTTTTCATAGAGTATGCTAACATGGGAGATAATATATGAAAAATATTAATAATATTCCTTTTACTAATCTTTTTCATATACTAAGGAGGCCGACCCAACGGATGGATATTAGACAACTGAAATACTTTATTGCCATTGCGGAAGAACGGAAAATTTCGGCGGCAGCCCAAAGACTGCATCTGTCCCAACCTCCGTTAAGCCAGCAGCTGAAAGCGATGGAGGAAGAACTCGGCACCATACTCGTCGAGCGCAGCGGCAAGCTGCTTGAATTGACCGAATCCGGCAAAGCTTTATACCGCTATGCCCTGCAAATGACGCAGCTGATGGAAGAGGCCGTGTCCGAAGTGAAGGAAGTCGGAAACGGCGTAAAAGGAAATCTGAATATCGGAATTAACACGCTCTCCTCCGTCGAACTGCCGACAATTCTTCATCGGTTTAAGGCTATGTATCCCCATGTCACCTATAAAATCCAGCAAAACGAATCCTCCCGGCTCTGTGAGCTGGTAAAAAAAAGAGTATTGGAGCTGGCCATCATCCGCCTGCCTTTGGAGCTCGATGATTTTACGGTCACCCATTTGCATACGGAGCCGTTTTATTTTATGACCTCGCACCCGAACCCGGACTTTGAGCAAGGAACTTCTCTTGCCAAATTGACAGGTTATCCGCTGATGCTCCCCAGCACGGAGGGCCTTGGCGTGCATTACTCCATTCTAATGGCCTTTTCCGCGCAGCAGATCAAGCCGAACATCGTCGCCGAATGCTCTGATATCCCGCTGCTGCTAAGGCTGGTATCGTCCGGCTTCGGTTCCGCCATCGTGCCTGAAACCGTGATTGCCCAGCTCCCAGAACACGGAATTTACGCCTACAAAATAACGGAACCGCATCTCTCCGCCGCCACGGGTCTGATTTCGCTCAAAGGACATCATTTATCCGCGGCCGCGCAGCATTTTATGGAACTGATTCATGGCGGCAAATAACCGCAGTTGCATTAGATCAGAATGCGCCTAACGAAACTGGAAAGCGTTATAGCCGTAAAAATGATACCAATTTAAATGTAACGAAACTACAGATCGTTATTTGGCGGAAATACGGCTGAATAAATCCATGTTGAGCTAAATAGCGTGTCCTGGTTTCGTTAGCCATTTTAGAATCTCATTTTAGCCCAAATAACGATTGTGTGTTTCGTTAGATTATGAATTGCCGAGACTTTCTCGACAGCTTTAAAGCCTGCAAAAAATGCAGGCTTTAAGATCGAAATCAAATAATATGAACATTGATATTAGACTCGCTATAGTCAGGCACTGCATGATTAGTCATTCGTAAAACAATCGTTCTTCCGGAAAACCCCAGTCTTTGTGTGTAAATCATCATCAGGTAAGTAAATTGCGCAGGAGAGAAAAACGTGCAGAATCATTATATTAGGTAGAGTCAAACATTTGCTTGATTCGGCGAGTTATCCATGGGGGAATTTGCTCTGCCGGCCAGTTGTTCAATAGTTCAAATGTTTTTTTTATTTATTGGAATTCCAGCGGTCATAAGCTCCTTGATACAGCTCAACGATCCGGTCGGAACCCATCTTCTTGACTTGGGCGATATAGTTGTCCCAATTGGAAAGCGGCTCCTGCCCCGTCACGAACTTCGCTTCCATCTGCTGGACGTAAGTGTCCAGATCGGATGACAATGCGGATGCTTCCGTTTGTTCTTCATTGGTCAGATACACGTTTGGAAAAGGCGATTTGCCAATAGGGACAAGCTTTTCGGCATTTTCTTTGTCAATCCAGTCATCAAAGCTTGAACGCAGTCCCTTCGAAACCTCCGGATCGCTGATGCCCGGCGTCAGGATGCCGAAATTCGGCGTTATCGTGCCGCGATACTCTTCGCGGTCGCCGCCGCCAGGAACCGGCAGCCATTCTTTAATGTGATTTTCTTTATCTTTATATTTCCAGAGCAAACCTTCAGGGCCTTGGTTAAACAGCGTGGAGCCTTCGTAGCTGTAAGTGTAATCAATCCAGCGCATCGTCGCTTCCGGAGCCGGGTTTTTGCTCGAAATGGCAAAAGTGCCGTTGGCAGACATGCCCGGATGTTTGCCGTAAACCGGAGTTCCCGGAATTTCGCTGGATACCGGCGTCATAAGCGGATTATCTTCGCCAGGTTCGCCGCCGAGCGTGAAATATGGGTAGTAATCATTAAACAACGCGATTTTATTGCTTTGCCCTTTGGCTTTTTTCTGTTCCGGCGTTTGCGAGAATGTCTCATGATCCAGCAAATCTTCCTTCCACAAACGGTTCAGGAAGGTCAAATATCCTTTATACCCTTCTTCCTGCGGGGCGTAATGGACTTTGCCGTCCTTGTCGGCATAAATTCTCTCGCCGTACATTCCCCAGAATCCGAAGAAATACATGCGCAGATCGTCCAGTTTGACGGACGTCAAAGGGATTTCGTCTTTCTTGCCGTTTCCGTTCGGATCTTCTTCTTTAACCCGTTTCAGGAAAGTATACAATTCTTCCGTGGTCTTAGGCAGCTCCTTAATATTAAGCGCTTTCAAAAACTTTCCGTTATACCACATCGGACTGCGGTACCAGACGGCCCCCGTATCGATAAAAGGCAGTGCATACATATGGCCGTCCGGCGTCGTAAACGATTTGCGAACATCCGGATGTTCGTCAAGGATCTTCTTAATGTTCGGAGCATATCCTTCATCGATGTATTTTTCAAGCGGGATCAGCACGCCTTGCGATCCGTAAGTCACCTGTTCCGCCGGCTTTAAGTCCGCCGCATAAAAAATATCCGGCATATCCCCGCTGGCGAAGATCAGGTTTTTCTTCGTTGCAAAGCTATCAATCGGCGTAAGCTGATATTCCATATGAATGCCTGTCAGCTTCTCCATCTCTTGCATGACTGGCATTTTGCCCCAATCGGCTTTTCCCGCGTCTTGCGACATGATTTTGAGCGTAAGCGGCTTGTCGACGATCGGAAAACCTTCTTTCTTTACTCCTTCCGCCTTTGACGAACCGTCAGTACCGGATGTTGCGGCTTCACCTCCCTTGGACGAACCGCATGCCGCCAGTAAGCTTGCAGACACTGCAAGACAAAGCAAAATCGATGATGCCTTGCGGATTTCCTTCATGACAACAACTCCCTTTTCAAGTTATGGATCTATGGCAAGATCAGTCCTTTTATGGAACCAATCGTGACACCACGCAAAAATTACGCAAAATAACTTTAAGGAATGAATACAATGACAATGTCCGAAAGCTGCCTTCATGTTCATGATGGCGTATACACGTGGCGCGGTGATTTCTGATTTGTTGTCTGAATGCGGCCGCTGCTGAAGGGTTTATCCCCCTCGGTCCGGCAATGACACCGCTTACAACCCAAAATAGCGAACCTTCAGCGAAGCGTAAATATGCCATTTTTAGCATCCGCCCCAAATGCGCTTGGCGCCTGGACCAAAATGAAATCGCAGATGGAACGGCCTGCGTGAAATATGTGATTTTTGTCTGGAAACATGACCTTTTTGATTGCAACAGCAAAAATAACATTCATTTTCCCTCCCTTTTTCCACCAAACAACGCTATGAAATCAAAAATGCCATGTATGCGTTTACAATTTATTTGGCGTCTCTCCTCTTTTTTATGCTCTGTATAAGTTTGAACCAAATTGTACGGATGAAGGCAGCCGGAAATGTTCCTTTTGAATCGCTGCCCGCTCCCAGACTTTCTATGATTTAAAAGTAAAAAAACGCAAATAAGCCGCCTGAAACACTCAGTATGGAATGAAGCTTCAATGGAAATAAGCCTTTTGTTTTATTTAGAGAAGGCTGTATTGGGGAGAAACACCGGGCAATTCAGGATATAAAAAAACAGCCCGCATGGGGCTGCTTCAAAGTATGAAGTATTGGTTTTCGTATAAAACCCTCTCATTCCGGCACTAATTTCAGCTCATTCCCAGCCTTCCGGTAATCATTCGGGACGGTGCTCGTGATATGGTATTGCCCGGTAGTCCAGTCATCCACCTGGTTATGATACCATTTGCTCAGCACATGTCCGGATTGGCCGGGTCCCACCACATTAAACGAGCGGGCCGGATCGGCCATATCGATGACCGTTCGCCATGGCGCCCCATGAGTTACTTCGCCGCTCTCCGAATTCCAGCCTGCAGCCCCGACGGTGACCCGGCCGCCGCCCATCGGAACGGACTTGGCGTTGAAAATAAGATCCAGCGGATTCACGGCGCCGAGAGGATGCGCGAAATCCACCTGATGGAACTTGCCCCACCGCCATTTGTCCGGATGTTTGCCCTGCAGCGAAGCAGCTTGATCCACAGCCAGCTGAAATGCCTGCAGCGCCACCTTTTCGATTCCGCCTTTTTCGTCGACCCATGGCTCCCGCTCGCCTTGAAGCGCCCTGCGGAGCATTTCATCCTTTACGACGGATTTATTGTTAAACAGATCCATCATATCGGCGTTGATTTCAGCTTTGAACAACACATCGTCAAAGCTCTGCATCCACAGCTCATAGCCAAGCGGCGCAGCCTGTTCCGGATCATTCACTTTATTCCAGTCTTGCAAAAGCGAAAGCGTATCCCGGTCGATCTGCCGCAAATCCGGCGAGTCTTTGATCTTGGCAATCAGTTCATCCAAAAACTCTTCCGCCTGAAGGTTATGGCGGTCAAATTGAAGTTTTTTCATATCCTCCACGGTCAGTTTATCCTTGGCAGACAGCACCTGCTGGATACGCGCTTCGCGGTATGGCTGGGACCAGTTGTCCGTCAGATGAAACGGATAGCCGTCGCCGATCACTTTATTGTTCGCCGTAGCGATAAATCCTTCCTTCGGATTCACGGTAGTGGGCAGTTCATCCCATGGGATATATCCCGTCCACTCATATTCATCGGTCCAGCCCGGTACCGGAACCGAACCGTCGCCTTTTTTGCGGATCGGAATCAGACCGTTCCCGCGGTAGGCTATCGTGCCGTCCGTGGAAACAAAAACAAAATTTTGCGCAGGTGCTTCAAAATGTTTCAGCGCCTGCTTGAAATCCTCCCAGTTCCGCGCTTTTGCAAACATCTGAACCGCTTCGAGCTCCGTCGTTGCATCCAAGGCGGTCCATTTCATCGCAAGCGCCGTATCCTGCCGCTGGTCATGCGCGAATTCGGAGATAATCGGCCCATGCCGGGTCACGACAACTTCATACGGCACGGGAGCTTCGCCTTTCACCTTAATTTCCTCTTTATAAACCTTGGCGTCTTCCCATTTGCCCATATATTCGAATTGATTCGGATGATCCGGGTTTCTTTTTTCGATATAGAGATCCTGTACGTCCGGCCCCAGATTCGTCACGCCCCAGGCAATCGTGTCGTTATGCCCGAGAATGATCCCCGGAACGCCTGCAAAAATCACGCCGCTCACATTGAGTTCCGGCGCCGAGAGATGTGTCTCATACCAGATGGCCGGCGCACTTATGCCCAGATGCGGGTCATTCGCCAACATTGGCTTGCCGGATGCCGATTTTTCTCCCGATACGACCCAGTTGTTGCTGCCGTTAAACGGGTCACGCGGAACCGCGGTGGCAGCCAGCGCCGTCAGATCAAGCGGATGTTCTTTCAGCGCCTGGATGATCAATGCCCCATCCTTCGGGTAGGTTGGCATAAGCGACTGAAATTTCTCGGGCGACAGCTTCTGCGCCATGGCATACCTGAAGGCCTGCCCCTCCCAGTTGCCTGCCAGATCATAGGCCATATATTTGCCAATCGTCAAGGAATCTACCGGCTCCCATTCCGCGGGTTCATACCCCAATATCGCAAATTCGACAGGCAGCGACCTGGCGGCTTTGGCTTCTTTAATGTAATTGTTGACGCCATCCGCATACCATTGCAGCACCTGTCTGGATTCCTTTGAATATGCGTCAAGCGAAACCTCCGCCGCCCGCCGCAAGCTGAAAGCGCGGAAAAATTTATCGCGCTCGATGGCCTTGGCCCCCACCACTTCACTAAGCTGCCCGGAAGCCTGCCTGCGGCTCAAATCCATCTGGAACATGCGGTCCTGCGCCGTTACGTAACCTTGGGCCATGTAGAGATCATGTTCATTTTGCGCCTCAATATGCGGCACGCCGGAAGCATCCCTCCATACCGCAACTTCCTTTTCTAGCCCGGAAATGTTGAGTTCTCCCTGAACGACAGGCAGACTTTTATTCACGAACCAATACGCGTATCCACCTGCGCAGGCAATCAAAAGCACCAAAACCAATACAATGATTCCGGTAACTCGCGGCCAGCGTTTCTTGCGCCGTTTGACGCTCGGAACGGTCACTGCGGCCAAAAGCTTCATGTGGGACCCCCTCCAGACCTTTGGATATTTATGGATTATCATCCATTATAGGGTGTTAAGCGCTTACAAACAAGATGAATACCCATTCATTATTATATTAAGGAATTCGTTATTCGATGTTCGCCGCTTACGGATAAAAATCAAGCCGCAAGCCACCGGAAAACCGATGGCTCACGGCCTGGCTTTGAAAGCTGTTTCTTCTCTGATATTAAACGTGCAAAAATGGCGCAATTTCATCCGAATAAGTCAAATAGAGGGAATGCATCGCCCTTGTGCAGGCGACATACAGCAGGCTCCGGTCCAGCTCCGTTTGGTATGTTTCGCGGTCCGCAAACGGGACAATCACCTGATCGAACTCAAGTCCTTTGGCCATATGCGCAAAGGTAACCGTAATGCCTTCATGGAAAACCTCGCTGGTAAAATCCAGCAAATGCACATCCGCATGCAGCTCTTTGATCGCATGAACGATTTGCTCCGCCTGGGTTTTGGTTTTGCAGACGATGCCGAGAGAATGAAGCTTCGAATTCAAAAATTGGCGGCATAATTCGCGGATTCCGTCGAGTTCCTCCTTTAGACTGCCGTATCTTATAACCTGCGGTACGTCCCCATGCCGTTCGATGGGAACCAGTTCTTGATTCGGCTTGATCCGCAGGGCAAAATTCGTGATTTCAAAAGTGGATCGGTAGCTTTTTAACAGCTCCATCGATTCGGCCCGGGGGAAAACCTCCTTGATTGCGGTAAGGGAAGTCGAGGAATACGGGTTCACCGATTGGGAAGCGTCGCCGAGAATCGTTTTTTTGCACGGGAAACGTTTGGCCAGCACCGCATACTGCACGGGCGTATAATCCTGCATTTCGTCGACCAGGAGATGTTTAACAAGCTGCACCGGCTCCGCGCCCTCGATTAGAATTTTCAAATAAATAAGCGGAAAAACATCCGCAAACTCGATTATGTTTTTCGCGATGGGCTTATACATCTCCGGTCTGCCGATAAAATTGTAAAATTCTTTGTACAGGTTTAACATGGAAGGAATTTTGAACATTTTTTTGACGGCCGTTTTGATTTTTTTAATTGCGGCGGGCTTTAGCCGCTCCCCGTCTTCGGTCCGGCTTTGACCGCCGATGACCGCCGCGGTTTTAGCCAAGCGCTGCTCCAGGGGCATTCCCGCCGTCGCTTGGTAGCTGTCCAGAATAGCCTTCCTAGAAATCGCAGCCTGCTCCAGCATGATATCCTCAGGCTCGAAATAATGCGTTTCCGCATGTTTCGCAAAAGATTCCAATTCCCCAATCAAGTCCAAACGGGCTTTGTACCGGATCCGTTTGGCGAATGCCTCATCCCGATCCTCCAGCAAAACCGCCGCCTGTTCATAAAACGTCTGGAATTTGCAGATGCTGCCGAGTTCCTGGGCGGCGAGTTCCTCCATGCTTGCTTCCATGATCATCTCTTCGCCAAGCTCGGGCAGCACGTTCGAAATATAATCGGAAAACACCTTATTGGGCGATATGATCAGCACATTACCGGAGGTCAGCGTTTCTTTGAACCGATACAGCAAATAAGCGACCCGGTGCAGAGCAACCGAGGTTTTGCCGGAACCTGCCACGCCTTGGATGATTAACTCGCCCGCGGTTTCATTGCGGATGATCCGGTTTTGCTCCTGCTGGATGGTCGCCACGATGTTTTTCATCTTTTCGTCCGAGCTGCTGCTGAGCTCTTTTTGCAGCACGTCGTCGTTGATGTTCATCGAGCTTTCGATCATGTAGTCCATGATTCCGTCCCTGATCTTGTACTGCCTTTTCGTGGTTATTTTGCCCTTCATTCTGCCCATCGGGGCCTCGTAGTGGGCTTCCCCCACATGGAAATCGTAAAACAGACTCGCAATGGGCGAACGCCAATCGTAAATCAGGTTGCGCTGGCTTTCCTCCTCGCTGAATGCATGTACGCCAATATAGCAGGCATCCGCCTCGGCATGATCCAACGCCTTGAAATCCACTCGGCCAAAATAAGGCGAACTTACCAGCTTGCTGATCCGCTGCCGCTTGGCAACGGCTTTTTCGCCCGCATCAATCGATAACGAAATATCCACCCGGTTTGCCGCGCGTTCCGCCGGGTCCAGCTGCGCCATATTCACCCAAAGATATTTTTTGGCTTCGATAACGTCCCGGTAGGAATCCGACACCTTGTCCTCTATTGCCGTAAGTGCCGCCTGAAGCTTCTTTACAATGTCCCGTAAATGTTCCTGTTCCGCCGTTTCGCTTTCGTATAACAATTTGCCTCGCCTCTCCTCCTCTTTAGAATGCATTTAAGTATAGATAAAAACTAAAAAAAATATAGACTTATTCTTTCGGCTGTAGTATTATATTTTTATCGTGGGTCCAAAAATAGTGATTCGAATTATGTCGAATGTTACATATAAAACCAGACTGCTGTGACCAGTAGATCTGGTTTTTTTGCTTTCTCGGACGGGTTTTCCCACCCCTTATACACACAAAACCCTGGCGGCGACGAGTTTCGTTGCTGCCAGGGTTTTGAAATGAATGCTTCTCCATATATTTAGTTTTCAAAAGAAGTGAGGTAGCAAGGGACGGAATCGCTTCGAAGCATAGGCTGTCTCCGAAATTATTCTTTTTAGAAATAAAGGCTCAACCATCATAATTAGTATTTGAAGAGAAGCGAAAGTAGCGGAGGGGACGGAATCGATCTGAAGAAGCGCAGCGGTCGCCTTTGTCTCCGAATTTCTACCTTTATGGAATATTTAATCAAAGAAATTTGGAGACAACAGCGATCGGAAGATCGATCCGTAACTGTAGCGGTCAACTTTGCATCATATCAAGAACTAATTTCTTATTGAGCCGAAATAAAATCCAATTATTTTGAAGACCGAAGCGATCGGAAGATCGATCCGTAACCGCAGCGGTCAACTTCGCATCATATCAAGAACTAATTTCTTATTGAGCAGAAATAAAATCCAATAATTTTGAAGCCAGGCAGTGATCGGAAGATCGATCCGTAACCGCAGCGGCTACACCAAACTACGTTAAAAACTAAATTAATACTGGACTAATTTAAAACACAATGCCGATAATCGTCGCCGACAAAAAGCTCACCAATGCCGCCCCGTACAAAAGCTTCAGCCCGAATCCGGCAACCACGTTGCCCTGCTTTTCGTTCAGGCCTTTCACGGCGCCGACGATCGTGCCGATTGAACCGAAATTTGCGAAGGAGATCAGAAAAACCGACACAATCGCTTTGGTGCGTTCGCTGAAGTCCCCTTGAATCTTCACGAAATCGAGCATTGCGACAAACTCGTTCGCCACGATTTTCGTGGCCATTATGCTGCCGGCCTTAATCGCTTCATGCCATGGAACGCCCATAAGAAAGGCGAACGGAGCAAGCGCGTAACCGAGAATGTTTTGGAATGAAATGCCGAACACACCGCTGAAAATGCCGTTGATCATGGAGATCAGGGCCACGAAACCGACCAGCATCACGCCGACGATGACGACCACTTTAAAGCCATCCATAATATATTCGCCAAGCATTTCGAAAAAAGTTTGCTTCCTCTCTTCCTTCACTTCGAGAATATCATCTTCCGGTTGCACCTTGTAAGGGTTTACAATCGAAGAAATAATAAACCCGCCGAACAGGTTCAAGACCAGCGCGGCCACGACGTACTCCGGTTTGAGCATGGTCATGTACGAACCGACGATCGACATCGATACGGTCGACATCGCGGACGCGCACAGCGTATACAACCGCTGCCGCGGCAGCAGGCCGATTTGCTTTTTAAAGGAAATGAACACTTCGTTTTGTCCGAGAATGGCGGAAGCTACAGCGTTATACGACTCCAGCTTGCCCATTCCGTTGACCTTGCTGAGCGCAAGACCGATGTATTTAATGATAAACGGCAGTATTTTATAATGCTGCAAAATTCCGATGAGCACCGACATGAACACGATCGGCATCAGCACGTGGAAGAAAAACGAATGGACACCTTCGTTGACGATGCCGCCAAATACAAAATCAGTGCCTTCATTGGCAAAGTTCAAAATTTTTGCAAAACCGTCGGCAAAACCTCTAACCAGGAACTCCCCGATGCTTGTTTTCAGCAAAATCAGCCCAAGCACGATCTGCAGCGCAATCATGATGACGATCGGCCGGAATTTGATATTCTTTTTATCCGAGCTGACGAGCCAGGCAAGCGCAAGAATCACGGCAAGTCCAATCAGAGCGACCACATATTTCATGATGTCTCCCTCCATTTTCGTGAACAAATTCACAATATTTCTGGATTCAAAGCCCTATACATCCGCTATGATGGTGTCGAGCGCGATTTCCGCCATCTGATTAAAGGACTGCTCGCTGTCTTTATGCTCAGAACGTTCATTTGTCAGCAGTTGACTTCCTACTGTCAGGATGGACAATGCCCTCACTCCGTATTTGGCAGCCAGCGTATACAGCGCCGTGCTTTCCATCTCAACGGCCAGAACCCCGAATTCCATAAATTTATGAAGTCTTGCCAGCGTCTCTCTGTAAAACTCGTCGGAATTATACACATTCCCTACAAATACGTTTGCGCTGCGGCGAACGGACTCTTGATACGCTTGCATCAGCAGGCCGAAATCGGCGGATGGCGCATAATTGCAGCCGAGAAAAATCTTTTCTGTCATGTTGCTGTCCGAGGAAACCGCCTGCGCGAGCACGATATCCCGGATTTGTAGCTCCTTCTGCATCGCGCCGCATGTACCGATCCGGATCAGCTTCTTCGCCCCGTAATCTTTGATCAGCTCCGTGACGTAAATGCTTATCGACGGATTTCCCATTCCCGTCCCCTGAACGGACACCGGAATTCCTTTATATAACCCGGTAAAGCCGTACATCCCTCTAACCTCGTTGTAACACCGAACGTCCTCCAGAAAATGTTCGGCCACGAATTTGGCGCGGAGCGGATCGCCCGGCAGCAGAACCCGTTCCGCAACGTCTCCGGCTTTGGCCCCCAGATGAATACTCATGTTGCATTTCCCCCTTGATTAAACTGGCGAGCGATGATTTGTTATCGCTTACAGTAGTTATCTTAAAGGGAATCCGGGGCCGAAACTAGTCCAATTGCTGCCGTTGGATACGGAAGAAAAAGGACCATGCTGTTACGCCATCAACTCCTGCCGGATATTTTCCAGGTCCCTTTTCGTCGGGATCGTGGAAATGATGACCGTTGGCACGCTCGTTAAGGATACGGGCATCGTGCTGATCACGAAGTCGATCTGATGCTGCTTGATGATATCATCGGTCAGCCCATGCAAAATCGAAGTTTCGATCGTCAAATCGTCGCCAATTTCCCTTTTGATCAAGTTCGCGACGTAATGCCGCACCGAAAACTCCTCGCCGATAATCAAAAATGCCTTTTTGCTTTTATAACGAAGGCTGGAACTGATAATAAACGTAAGCTTGGTCAAATGATAGTCATTGTAAATCATATCTGGGAAGCTCCGCTGCCAATGCTGCATACAATCGGTTACGGACGCAAAAATGGACTGCTCTTTCTCCTGGATATACGCAGTCAGATGGCTGTGCGAAACGGCCATCAGTTCGGGAATGGCGTTATCGATCCGCAGCTTGTCCACAAATTCCCGGATTTCGGCCAAAAACCGCGGTCCTAAGTTCAGCGCCGGAAAGGCTTCAGCCAATACAGCGATAAGCAAGCCGGACATACGGTTCTCTTCACGATCCCCACCTTCCGAAGGAGGCGCTTTTTCCTCGAAAATATTCAATCCGTCCTTGTCATGGTATTGGCTGAGGTTGAACATCGACTGCAAAAAATAGACCTCATCCTGAGGCAAAACGACGCCGTAAAGCTGAGTAAGCTTCTCCGACAGTTTTACGACGGGGCCGTAAAACGCGTTTTGATCCCAGGCATAGCTGCCGTTTTTGAGCGCAACCCGATGTCCCTGTTTGACTCTTTCGAGCACAATAGCGATCAGAAACGACAGGCTGCGCTTGGAATTCAAAAAGTAGATCACTCCTTTTTCCCGCTCGATTTCCGCCACTAAGCCGTTCAGCCGGTCAAAATCGGCATTCGAAAAAGGCCATCCGGTATACGGATAAGCCTCGGTAAACAGTTTCCAGAAAAAATAGCGGACATGAATTTCATTACCTTTAAGCGTCGGCGAGGAGTACGTAATCCGAAGCTGAAACGGACGCAGCTCATCCCGGTTTAGATGAATAATCCATTTTTTGAACGAGGAAAAACTCATGTAGAGCTCTTCCGCCACCTCTTCCGCAGAGGCGTTTCCGTTGTTTACGAACAAAAGCTGCATCAGGCGGAAATAAGGCGTCTCCCGAAGCAGCGGTTCCAAAACTTCCTGAATGCTCGTGCCGTAACGGTCCCGGCGGAAAATGATGCCCCTCCCCCTCGATACCTCGATATGCATGGACGGGGGCAGGAGGTGAAGGGCCGCTTCGACGATTTTGCGGACGGACTTGCCGGATAACCCCAGCTCTTTTTCCACCTCGGCAAACGTAAACCACCGCTCCTCCCGGTCCAGCAGCTTCAGCAGCGATTTCAGCTGCATATATTCTTTATTCATGTCATCACCTTTACCCGTTGCTTCCGCCAGGCCAAGCGGTACCTCAATATTCTAGCCAGCGAAGGCCATATTCAGCCCGAAGGCTGCTCCATCCGGTAAATACGCTGGTCAATCAAAAAATTAAGCAAAATACGGTTGAACTCAATCGGCTGACATAAATGACTTGGATAGATCGCGTCTTCAATGACCGCCTTCTGTGCGCAGGAGAACCACTCTACCGCCTTGTTCATCTGGTTCACAAACCATTCGCTTTGTCTGCCCGCTACGCATAATATCGGCATTTTCAGCCGCGTTGAACCCGGATCCGTATGGACCTTCAGCAAAGCCATCCGCTGCTTGATCGATTCGGTAGGCCGTTTATGAAACAGCTCATTCCGTAAAATACTGTAAGCCGGAATCCAGCGGTGGTATGTCACGCGGAGCGAGCGGAGGAAAAATTCCGCAGGCAGATAATAGGAAAGCCAGCTGCATGCCTCGAGGATTTTCCACAGGCTGCTTTTGGTGCCAAAAGGACCGCATGGACCGTAGAAATAACTGTCCACCAGCACAAGCGCATTTACCCTGTCCGGGTAAGAGGCCGCAAACTTTTGCACAAGCAAACTTCCGCTCGAGCAGCCGACAAGGGTCACTTTCGGGATATCCAGTTTATCCATTAATTCGTTTAAATCCTCGCATTGCGTCTTGACGATCTCTTCCACTTCCACGTTTAACTTCCCCGAATTTCCGTATCCCCTCAAATCAAGCACGATGACTTTGGCTCTTTTGCTGAAATACTCCACTTGAGGCTCAAACATATGATGAGATGAAAGATGTCCATGAATAAAAACAATGGGCACGCCGCTGCCATGCGTCTCATAATACAGCGTTGTTCCGTTCACTTCTATATTAGGCAACTTCCTTCTCCTCTCCATTATGCATTATCTGACGATGCCTTCTTTAATCCAGAACTAAATCCGAAAACAGCAAAAAAAGAAGCACGGGAAAGAGGAACTCTCTTTCCATGCTTCTTGAGGCAAGGCAAATAAACCTTGCATTGCATGTATAAAAAGCAGCCTCTCTTCTAACGCTTACGAGGTTAGCTGACGGATTCGGACCCAAGAGTAGCCCTACTCGAATGCTTTTTCGAGATTCACCCCATGTGACGAATGATTGATCATCACGGCCGGTTCCCCCGTTTTCCGTCGGAACGGAAATTCAGCGATCTTAGACATCCATTCAATTTTCCGCACAGAAAAACACAGAGCAGGTACCCTGTGTTCGTTGACAACTCACAGTTTCACTCCTCTCTCATAGCGACGCTTACGAGGTTAGCTGTCGGATTCGGGCAGTGAGAGTTGCCCTGCGGATTGGAAGCCGATATTAAACCGCCTCTTCTTCCGATTCACCCCTAGCAGCGGCTTCATTCCGTATGATCGGAATGCCATGCCAATGCTGATTGTGGTTCCCCCGCTTTTCGCAATTGAAAATTCAGCGCAATTCATTCATGAAGCGAAGATACTTCATAATGAGTTGACTATACGCCTGAGCCGGCAAACTGTAAAGGATGGTTATGATAGAATTCATGGCCTTTTTTAAGGCTATTGCCGGTTTCCGGTCACTGAACTTACTCAATCATTCATTTACAACCGAAAGCTTCCGTTTACTTGATTTATGTTCCGCATAACACTTGATGAGCGGCCCCCTACAGAAGCGGATACAGGGACATTTGCTCGCCTTTCAGAATTACCGGCTTTCAGAAGGCCTGTTTGGCAGCGAATGAGTAGGATGGAGAAACTTCGAGTTCTTCTTTTCGACCAATGACTGGCTTCGTGTCACATGGAACACCGTATTTCTGAATGGGCTGTTTCTTGTGTTCGGTTTGGGGACGGCAATCATGCTCTCGGTGCTGCTCAATGAAGTCGCGGTTAAATGGTTCAAGAAGACGGCACAGTCATTTGTCTTTTTGCCATACTTCATTTCTTGGCTGGTCGTTAGCATGATGGTGCAGACGATGTTCAGCTCATCCGAAGGAATGGTGAATCAGGCATTGACCTCTCTAGGATTTAAAGGGGTAGATTATCAGGTGGAGACTACGTCCGTATGGTTAGCATCTTCTTGCTATGACTGCTGTCTAACACAAAGCCCCGTTACTAGCCGTAAGAATCTTCGATTCTTCGCTGGCGGCGGCTTCTTTTTTATTTCCCCCTCCCAAAGTTGCCCCTTAAAACGTTAGAGCCGGTAAGGAATACTCCCGATGAAAAGACGATTGAGAACCCGAATAGGCAAATAAGAACTAGGCAGAAACAACGTGATTAGATATCATAGAATTTAAAAATAAAAACACTTTCCTTGGGATAATTAAGAGGGGGCGGCATTTTCATATGTTCAAATCGACATATCTGCGTATTTTTTTATGGAGCTGCATCTTAATTACCATCATTATCATCCCGTTTTCATTATTTCTGATTCAGCGATTCTCGGATTATGCCTCCTCCCAGCTCGGATATATCAACAGGGACAGAATTGAAGAAACATTAGACCGTACGGAATTCATCCTGGCTAAACTGAAGTGGTACGGTTTGAACATATATGAAGATCAGACCCTTCAGAACTGGATATACTCCCTCGGGGATGATCCCTTGCTTGATGCCGCAGCCCTGCAGACCTTGTCAAAATATTTATCCAAAGAATCCTTTTTTGAAGGCGCTTACTTATTTAATATGCGCCGGGAAAAAGTAATGGATTCCAAAGTTGGTCTTCTTTCATTCGACGAGTTTTCGGATCAGACGATATTGAAGCGTGTTAAACAGAAAGGCCCGTTCTTATTACGGTATTCCCACTATGAGACCGGAGGGAAGTCATATATATCATTGGTATTCCCGTCCTCCTATGTGGAAAAGGAGCACTATGGATATTTGGTTGTGCTGTTAAATCCACAAGTATTGCAGAACTATCTCATTTCAGGGGAAGGTTCAGAGAAAGGCGCGAAAGATTATCAAGTGACACTCATGGACCGTTCCGGGCAAACGATTCTAGGCCAGGCGGACGATAGGATCATGGCTGGCGTGATGCGTTCGAGAACAGATGCCAAGAAAGGTTCCTTCGAACTAAAAGCAGATGAGCAGACTTTATACGTGAACTATGCCGATTTAGATACTCAGGATTGGACGATTTATTCCCTGTCCGGCATGAAACAATTCCGTAAGCAGGTTACCTCTTTCCAACAGACGATTGTATTGTGCTCAATTCTGCTCCTCATCTTGCTGCTGGTCGCAGTACTTTGGAATTCACATTTCTTCTTCAAGCCTTTCCGGATCCTTGCGGCTCAAATCCATGGCAAGCTTGGCATTCATGCCAAAAGCGATATCGATGCGATTCGGCAAAGCGTCGTTTTATTGCGGGATCATTCCCCGCTTATCAAAACGGAATTTTTACGGCGGTGGATATTGCAAGGCAGGCTGGGGAACAGCGCACGCGAGGCTCTTTCACGTGAATCAAAAATACTCCAATACGAATGGATACGGCTGGCCGTTGTCAAAATCGATGCTTTCTACGAAACCGCAGAGCGTTATGATTTTGCCTCCCAGAGACTGTTGAAATACGCCATTGGCAACATTGCGGAAGAAGTACTTATCAGTAAGGATCGCGCAATCGAAGTTGTCGATTTCGGCGGCGACCACCTGCTCCTCCTTATTGGCATAGCCGATCAAGCAGATGACATGATGGAGGATTTGAGCCAGCTCAGCCGCATGGTAAACAGGTATATTCAGCTCAACATAACCGTGGCATACAGTACGGCAAGGCATGTTCGCGATGATCTGCGCGCCGTATACGATGACTTATGCGAATTGACGTTGTTCAAATTCATCAGCGGTGACGACAAAATTTATACGGAACAAGAATATGAGCGCTACGCGGATTTGCAATATCAACCGGATGATACCCTGCTGGACCTCCTTATTCAGTCGATTCGCAGCGGCAAGGAGGAGCAGTCCTTTCATTGGCTGGAACAATGGTTTGTCCGGCTGCAAGCGATGAATTATTCCGAATGTCAATTCCAATTAAAATTAATGTTCTTCTCCTTCGTCAAATCATTTAGCAAACTTACTACCGTACATAACGTAAAGGGAATTGAAAATCATCTAAAAAAATTCGCAAAGCTCGAAGACATCCACATGTGGATGAAAAAAGAGATTTCCCGGATCATCTCCCTGCTTGGCGACCAGAAAAGCTTAAACCGCAAAGGAAAAATCGTTGAGGAAATGATTGAGTATATTCGATATCACATTCACGATCCAAGACTGTCTGTCGAGAGCATCGCCGATCACATCGAACTTTCGGCCAAATACTCGCGTCAGCTGTTTCTGGACCATTACGGGATGTCATTATCCAATTATATTTTGAATATGCGGATCGAAAAGGTGAAGGAATTGCTTCAACAAACGGATATGAGCGTTGCCGAGATTGCGCAGCAGGCCGGATTTCAGACGAAGAGCCATTTTTTTACCGCCTTCAAGAAAGCGACCGGGATGACGCCAGCCCAATATCGTTATCAGCAGATCGATGAAGCGAGCGGCTGAATTCCCTTGATGTCGATGCCATACGTTAAAATAAAAGAAACGACTTGTACATTGCTTAATGGATCAGCCCTCTTTCGCCATCACAAAATAGGCCAACCATACGTTATGGCTGGCCTATTATCGTCTCAATATCCTCTCACATCGCCGAATCCATATATTCATCCGGTTTGATGCCTTCATATCTGGCAAAAGCGCGTTTGAAAGAATATACGTTTTCGTAGCCCACCCGGCGGGCGATGTCATCAATGCCGCAGCTTCTTTCTCTTAACAATTCCTTCGCCATTTCCATACGGAGCCGGCATAAATAATCATAGAAATTGATTCCGGTAACTTCCTTGAATATCTTGGAAGCCTTGGAGACAGACATCTGAAATATTTCAGCCAGCTGTTTTAGCGAAACATCGGCGCTTGTATAATTTTCGTTGACATACTCCAATAGCCGGCTGCCTACTTCAATCGTCGATGTTGTGTTGGAATACCGGTTGCGTTCGCAGATTAACGTCCCTACTTCATACACGTAGCTCCACATTTCCCCGATATTCTCTCCCTTGGCTTTATTGGCGAACTGTTTCGCGTAAATCCCCGTATCGAGATTCAGCTCATGCAGCACCCTCAGCATCGTTTCCATCAAGAGTGAAACCAGCTTGATCATACTTGCTTCGGCCAAGTCCCGTTTGCCGTTTTCGGCGCTGATTTCATACAGGATCTGCATCGATGTATCCAGGTTCCCGATCTTCAGATTATTGATCAGTTGGACCTCCCAATCCGTCGGATAATAATAGTCGACGATATTGGGAATGGTTTCCTCCTGCAAGGCCGGAAGATGGCTCTGCGAGAATAAAATATACTGCAGGCTTTCATTTGCCGCATAGTACGACTTACTGATGCCGACAAGCCCCTTCTCGACCGTTCCGGACAAAACATAGGGCTGGAATCCGCAGGTCTGATCGATCTCTTCCGCGATGTCCGATGCAATTTGTTCCATCATTCCATCCTGTCCAAAGATGCCGTCGGAAGACAAAATCAGCGCTTTATCCGCATGGGTCACTTCAAACAGCTCATAATCCAGACCATGGCGGTTCATGACTTTCTCGGGGCTGTCCAGAAAGTCAGTAAAAGCTGATGCTGGACGCCCCGTTTTTGTTGGATGTTAAAAAAAGGAACAAAAAAAACGCCAATTCTTGTAGAATGGAAGTTACCACACAACCAACTCAGGAAAGGGCGATTTTTTTGCGTAATCTAACGACTACTACCGAACAGTATACCATGCAAGTGACACTTCCTCTAGAGGATGTGGAAGAAAAAGTGATACCTAAACGAAATCTTGCCCCTACCTTCAAGCCGTACGATAACAAGCAAGCTCAGATGATTCTGAATTTGGAACTATTCATTCCTGACCACCATGTGGCACATGTCATTGATGAAATGATCGAATCCATTCCAGATCAGCAACTGTTTGCCCACTACACAGGCGGAGGCCGCAGTCCCTACCATCCCAAAATGATGCTCAAGGTGATCCTTTACGGTTACTCGCAAAAGGTTTACTCTTGCCGAGGCATTGAAAAGCTGCTGCAAGAGAACCTCCCGGCGATGTGGCTGGCGGCGATGCAACAGCCCGACTTCCGTACCTTGAACGACTTCCGTGGCGTGCGTATGAAAGCATTTATGGACGAGCTGTTTGAAACAATGATCCAAAAGCTCATCGCAGACAATTACATCACGATGGAGAACTACTTTTTAGACGGCACGAAGATCGAAGCTGATGCTAACAAGTATTCTTTTGTGTGGAAAAAATCCACCCTTCACTTTGAAGAGAAGCTCAAGGAAAAGGTACAGGCGACCCTTGCGCATATTCATACGCTCACACAGCAAGAAGCCGACGAATACGCGGCGGCAGCCCCGGATGAACTTCCTGTAAGACTCGAAGAAGCAGCCGCCCTACTGGAAGAAAAAGTGGAGGATTTCACCGAACAAATGGCTCAGGCAAACGACAGCGGAGCGAGAAAAGCCTTACGCAAAGAGCGCAGTGCCCTGAAGCAGCCACTGAAACAAATTTGGGAGGACTTTCTTCCGCGGCTCGCCAAGTATGAGCAGCAGAAAGCCTGCTTTGGCAATCGCAACAGCTACTCCAAAACTGATCCAGATGCCACGTTTATGCGGATGAAGGAAGACCACATGAAGAATGGTCAACTGAAACCGGGTTACAATGTGCAAATAGCGACAGAAAACCAGTTCATTTTGTTTTACAGCCTTCATCAGCGACCTACAGATACACGTTGCTTCATCCCCCATATGGAGCGATTGGCTGCGTCTGCTTTGCCGATGCCGAAAACGGTGATTGCCGATGCAGGCTATGGCAGCGAGGAAAATTACTTGTATGCGGTGGGCGAAGAAAAAGAGCCTCGTTTTGATTTTCTCATTCCTTACGGCAGTTATATGAAAGAGAAAGCGCGTCGCTACAAGAAGGACATCCGACATGCCTCCAATTGGACGTATGAAGAGCAAGATGACCGATTTATTTGCCCGAATGGCCAGTACGTTCGCTTTAAGAAATACCAAATGAAGAAAAACGCGTCTGGCCTGGAGCAAAGCTTTAAGATTTATGAATGTGAAGATTGCAGTGATTGTCCACTCAAGGCAAGCTGCACCAAGGCCAAGGGGAACCGCCAGGTACACTGGAATACAATCTGGGAAGAGTTAAAAGCAAAGGCCAAGAAAGCCCTTGAGGATGACGAGAGATCTGCGATCTATGCTCGGCGTAAAGTCGAGGTAGAAAGCGTATTCGGTCACATCAAGGGCAATCGCTCGTTCCGTCGCTTCTCCTTGCGAGGGATGGAGAAGGTTCACACCGAATTTGGGATTGTGGCTTTGGCCCACAATCTACTGAAGGTGGCGGGCATCCGCTCAGCCACTTTCCTGCAAAAGCGACAGAACAAAAAAAGTTGGACGGAAAACATGACGTTTTCCCGTCCAACTTTTTATTTTGGGGACTTATTGGACAGCCCCATCAGTTCGATTTTCCGGATCCGATCAAAATCGGAAACATCGCGAATGGCGTGGAAGCTGATCAGCAGCGTACTATAATGCATTTCATCGGTATAGCCGATGCCGAATTTTTTCAAGCTGTTCATCTGCTGATCATCCGTAAAATAACCTTTGAGCAGGCGCAGGAACAAATTGGATTTAGCGGCATTTTCATAATCCTGCATGGATCGTTGAAGTTTCTCATTTTCATGCAGCAGCCGGTCAAACGACTTTTCGATGTAATTATATTCGGATCCCGAGACCAGACTGCTTTTGTCGTCATCATAACGGATCGCGGCTGAAAGTTTGCTCAATAAAGCACCTAGTGGGCGATAGGTAAACTTAGCCAGCACAAATGCCGACAAAGCGCCGATAGCGACGGATATCATAATAGCCAGGAGCGAACTAAACAGATTGCCGATGCCAATGACGCTGTTATCGAAGTAAGACATTTTATACTGTAAATCGCTTTCCTTCGAAGGTACGAAAAGTTCATAACTGCGCAGACTCTCAGGCTCCCCGTCAGCCCCGGCTCGGGTTTGCCTGTAGATCGGCGCTCCATGGGTCGTAATTAAAATGTCTTTGGATTCGATACTGCCGAAGCGGCGCATATAATCCGAAAAGTAAGCGCTGTCAATAAACAGAACAAGCACCGCCCGCGGATGATTCACGACTTCCAGGCTTTGAAAAATCGGAATGACGCGTTTGCTATTGCCCCACAACTTCATCGTTGCCGGCGGCATCACCTTGAAATACTGCTGCTCAAGAATGGTATTGTGAATCATCTTCTGCGTCTCGTCATCGAAAACCGCTATGTCTGAAAAAAAGTTATCTTCCGAGTATATTCCCCATGAAGAAAAAATCCGCCCTTTCTCAGGAAAAATAATCATCCCGAAAGAGAGTACATTCAAAGAGTTAATGGAATTTTCGAAGTTTCTGCGAATTTCCAGCATCTTCAGCAAATCAAATTCGCCATCATACACATTCGTATTTTGCATCATCTTCTGGACCCATAACTCACCGTTCAACACTTTGCCCAAATTTTTGAGTTCATTTAATTTGTTATCGACAACCGCTCCGATCCGATTGGCATCCGAGGTGTGTTTCTCATGCAGCCGCTGCCGTTCCTCCATGATGTTCCGCTGTACATTCAACGTGCTGAACACGATGATGGGAATGAGTAAAATCGCGGTATAGGACAAAAAAATCTTTCGAAACGTACCGCTTCCAAAGCTTCCGTGTCGCAAAAGCCGCCCCTCCTTCGGTTTGAAATCCACTTAAACATCATGAAGCAAAAGGGGGAAAACGGCGAACTCCCCATGATGCCGAGGAGAACGTCCATTTTCCCGAGGTGGATTCGTTACTGGATGCCGTTGTATCTGTCAAGCAGCTGCTGGTTGATTTCCAACAGTTCATCAAGCCCGAGCTTCTTCAGTTCAGAGATATATTGATCCCAATCATCAAGCGATTTTTGGCCAAGAGCAAGCTTGGTCGCAAGCTCCTGCGAGTACGTCGTCAAGTTGGTCAAAATTTTTGTTTTCTTTTCGAGCTGTTTGTCATCCGGGATGGCCAAATAGATGTCGTTCATGTTGACGAAATACGGCTTATAATTCAAAATATTCAACTCATGATCGGCTTTCTCTTTAGGCGCGCCGGACAGCTCATACTCGAGATTGGCAAATTGAACGCGTGGGAAAACCGTATCCCCAAACAGCTGACTACCTGTGGCTTGACCCATTTTGGCCAACTCTTCTTCCGATACTTGGTTGATATATACTTTTGCCCCGTTGCTGTCAACTTTGTACATTTGTCCTTTAATTCCCCAAAACAGAAGATCTGCGTACTTATCAGAGTATACCGTATCGAAAAACTTGATGGCTGCTTCCGGATCTTTGCAATCTTTGGTAATTGCATATTTCTGCCACACAAGGAACGGTGGTTCCAATTGTGCTGCCGGAGTGATATTGTCAACCGCTTTGAGCGGCATGAGCGGAAGGAATTCACCACCGCCTTTGATCGTCGGCTCCTGGTACGATTCCAGATTGTAGTCGGTTAAGGAAGCAACCTGGTTTTCCGTCATTTTTTGCTGCTTTTGCTCCCCTGTCGCCCCGATCAGACTCGTATCGAGAACGCCTTCTTTTACTAACTGCTGCAGATAGCGGAAGTAATCCTTGATCCCATCTTGATACCATGGGGAAACCACCTTTTTGTTCTCTACATCCACCGCCGTAATATCTGTGCCCAGCCCAAACCATTGAGCGATAGCGCCGCTAAACAAACTTGGGTCGTAAACGAGAACTTCGTCTTTTTTGCCACTACCATTGGCATCCTTGTCTCTGAACGCTTTTAACGTCTCCAAATATTCCTGCGCATTCGTTGGAACCGGAAGATTCAGTTTATCCAGCCAGTCTTTGCGGATCAACATGGTTAAAGAAACCGGAGCCGGCGTATTTCCCTGGTATGTTTTTTTGTGAAGATCGCTGAACCAGTACATTTTGTCGTCAGGCGATGTGGTCGATTTTTTGGCAAACGGAAATTCTTCGTTGTACATTTTTTTAATGTTGCCGTTGCTGTACTTCTCGATCAGCGGATTCAGATCAAGCAGAACCCCCTGCTTTGCCAAATTCAGCACCGTTGTGTTATCCAAAGCCGAAATGTTCACGATGTCGGGAAGAGAAGATCCGGACGCCATTCTGGTTTGGATGACTACTTTGTATTGCTCGGCCGGAACCATCTCATATTCCAGATCCAAGCCGGCATCGGTGAACATTTTATCGACTTCTTTCCATACCGGATATTTATCTCTATCATCGAATTTGATGTATTTATTCGAACCTTGCGGACCAAGCAACTTAAGTTTGCTTGTTTGTTTATCGGTTGAAGCCGTACCGCCGGCCTCTTCCTTTTTGGTTCCGCCGCCGTTACTGGAGCTTCCGCTGCCGCATGCCGTGACAGACCCGATCACGAGAACCGCAGCCACCATGGACATCAATGATCTTTTCCAACGTTTCATGTTTCAGATTCCCCCTCAAAAATGTTAAAACCGGAAATTCGGAGTTCTTTCATTAATGCCAAACCACGTGTGAGATAGATAGCCTTTACTTGCCAGCCCGATACTTGCCATTACAAGAAATCGCTTTCACTTTGATGTAAGCTTTTCTTATCAAGTCAGGACGAAACGCGATGATGTTGATAACGTTTTGTCCTCTTCAAGAAAACTACTCTTTCAAGGAACCAAGAAGCGCTCCTTTGATGAAATGCTTTTGGAAAAATGGATACGTGAAAATAACAGGCAGCGTTGTAAACACGATGATCGCGTATTTCAATTGAATATTGGACAACATGTTTGCCACCGCATTTTTGGTATCTTCCAGCGATAACATCTTCAAATCCACCGATTGTTGAACGACAACGCGGTATAAATACATTTGCAGCGGATGAAGTTTCTCATTCGGCAAATACACGAGTGAATCAAACCAACTGTTCCAGATACCGACAATCGAATATATGGCAATTACCGCAAGAATTGGTTTGGAGATGGGTATGATGATCTTAAACAACAGCTGCAAATGGGAAGCGCCGTCGATAAAAGCGGATTCCTTCAGCCCATCCGGAATCGTTGTAAAAAACGTCCGGACAAGGATAATGTTCCAGATACTGACCATCCCCGGTATAATAATCGCAAACATCGTATTGTACAATCCGAGCTTATTCACAAGCAGGTAGGAAGGAATTAATCCGCCTCCGAAATACATGGGGATCAGCAGAAACGCGACCACCCATTTTCTCCCCTTTAGTTTTCGCACGGTTAGCGGGTAAGCGCCCAATACCGCCATCAAACAATTCAAAATGGTACCGGCGCCGACGTAAATCAAAGTATTGGAATACGCCCACCACATTTTTGTATCTTTTACAATTAATTCATATGAACTGAGATTAAAACCTTTTGGAAACCAAAACACGTTCATTGCCGCCACTTCTTGAGGCGAGCTGATTGACATGATAATGACGAAATAAAACGGATAAAGCGTAATTAAGCAGATAACGAACGCGATCGCGTAAAGGATCATGTCGACCACGACAGAGCCTTCCCTGATCCTGTTCGGATTTCTCCTGACCTGGGCCATTGTACTCCCCCTTACCACAAGGCATAGTCTGAATATTTACGGCTTAGCGTATTTGCGATATACAGCAGCGTGAAGTTAATGATCGATATAAACAGTCCGACTGCCGTCCCCATGCTGAAATTGCCGCCAAGCAGGCCATCGCGGTATAAATAGGTGCCAATGACATCCGCCGTTTCATATACCATCGGATTGTAAATCAACAAAATAAACTCGCTGTTCGCCGAAAGCAGGTTGCCAATCGCGAAAATAAGCAAAATAAAGATGGTCGGACGAATGGATGGCAGCGAAATATGAAGCATTTGCTTGAACCGGTTGGCTCCGTCCATTTTTGCTGCTTCATACAAATGCGGATCAACGGAGGACATAGCCGCCAAATACAAAATACTGCTCCAGCCGAACGATTTCCATATGCTCGTGATCGTATAAATCGCCGGAAAATAGGCCGGCTCCGTGTTCAACGCAATAGGCGTTCCGCCGAACATCTTAATGATGACATTGACGATGCCGTCCACATTAATGAAGGACAACACCATACCCGCAACGACAACGTTCGAAATGAAGTGTGGCAAGTAGCTGGCCGTCTGCACGAACTTTTTATAAACGCGATGTCTCAGTTCGTTCATCAATAGCGAGAACAAAATCGGCACCCAGAAGCCGAACAACAAGAAATAAAAGCTAAGCAAAAAAGTGTTGCGTATCAATCTTCCAAAATACGGTCCGTTAAAAAAATCGATGAAATGTTTAAATCCTACCCAGTTTGTTTCAGTTAATGAGAAGAAAGGTTTTCCCGGGTAATAATCCTGAAACGCGATGATAATTCCGTACATCGGAACGTAACTAAAAATCAAAATATGGAGTAGGACGGGAAGCATTATCAGGTAAAGCTGAGCATTTTCACGCAAGTGAAATGTTCGGCGTTTTCCCTGTTGACTGATCGCTTTCATGATCTTCCCCTTTCACTAGCGTTTGCGGTCATTTTTGGGCCCGTTCCGCATCTTCATGATAGTCGCGGCCCGTTTTGAAAGGCAAGCAACATTTTTTGATCGGGTTCGCAATATTTTCTCAGGGCTTGAGATCCAGGTTGTCCAAAGCCAGGAAGCCGCGCCATTACTGGGTTTTCAACGATTACAAAATTATTTTTCCGTATGTAAGCGATTGCATTTAATGCGGATGATTTCCCTGTCCAATCCCATTTGTTTTCCATTTATTATCCACTTTTCGACTCGTTTTCTTCTCGTTTTAGGCCTCATTTCTACCTTTCCCTCCATGTTTTCGGAAGTATAAAGCCACCCAAACGATCCCAAAGAACATTTTTCCCTTCGGAATGCCCAAAAATCCTAATCCATAGCTTCCATCGCATGGAAAGTTCGTAAATTAGTCTTCTTTTAACGATAAACAGATAAAAAGCACGATATTATTTGTTCAAAATCCGAACAATAACTTGCAAAAACAATGTTTTTTATGTATTATAGATCCTGCGTGAACTCCTCATCATCAAAATCATTGAAAGTTTGAAGGTGACCAATGGTTCATACCGATTCCAATGAATTTAAGCAAAAGTTGAGCCAGGTATATAATGATGTGTCCAAGGAGTTGTTCGGCTTTGGAACTTCTTTATTGAAGACAAGCGTACATCCCGAGGGAATCGCATTATATGCCAGACATCGTCGTTCCCCCCGCTCCACTGCTCTGGAAGGCGAGGTTCCGGCTTTGAAATATGAAGTCGACTTCTACATGTCGATGATTTACAAGAAAAAGCTGAAATCCCGGCTTGAAGATGAACTTGGACTTCAGATCGAAGTGCTTCTTCGGGATTACGATCCAGCCACGCAGTGGGCTGTCACGAACATCATTTTAAAAACCGATTCATAACTCTTACGGCGCTTTCCTTTTGATTTCATCTTAAGGACTGTCCGTACCTAAAACAAAAGGCAGATGCGGTTATTCTTTGTTTACAATGAATAAGTGCTCTAGTTAGAGATTTTCTTCTACCTAGGGCGCTTTTCTTTTTCTCAAAAGCCAATAAATGTTTTCAAACCAAAACAAATACAGGAGTGAATCATTGTGAAAAAAACATGGATTAAAGGTCTCATGGCTTGCAGTCTTTCCGCGCTCGTACTAGCCGGATGCGGAAGCAACAACGGTGAAGGGAAAAGCGCTGACGGGGATTCTTCGAACGGCAAACAGCAAAAGTTGGTCATTTCGACCTGGGGCTTCGCAGAAGACTTCTATAATAAAGAAGTTTACGCACCTTTCGAAAAAGCACACAATGTAAAAATCGTCCTGGAAACGGGCAACAACGCCGATCGCCTGAGCAAAATCATGCAGGGAAGTTCCGATGTCGATGTGATCTACCTGTCGGATTACTACGCGCAGCAAGGCATCGAAGCTGGTGCTTTTGAAAAAATTGACCGCAGTCATTTAAAGAACCTGGACCATATTTATGATATCGCCAAGGCGCCAAACGGCGAGGATTACGGTCCTGCCTATACGGTCGGCCAGCTCGGCATCGCGTATGACCCAAAAGCAGCCGGGACGAAAATCGAATCCTGGAGCGATCTGTGGAAACCTGAGCTCAAAGGCAAACTGACAATGCCGAGCATTACGTCCACCAGCGGTCCGATGATGGTCGATGCCGCATCCAAAACTGCCGGAAGCGCCGATTTTAATGAAGATAAAGCATTTGAAAAATTAACTGCGCTGAATCCAAGCGTTGTGAAATACTACAGCAAAACCTCCGAATTCGTGAACATGTTCACCCAAGGCGAAGCGGCAGCCGGGCCGATCATGCAAATGTATCTCAGCGATCTGCAAAAGGCGGATCCGGGCATCGAATTCGTTACCCCGAAAGAAGGCGCTTATTCCATCATCAATACGCTTAACGTTGTGAAAGGAAGCAAAAACAAGGAACTGGCCGAAGAATTTATCGATTGGCAGCTAAGCCAAGAGGTTCAGGAAAAAGCGGCGAAAGCCAAAGTCGACTCGCCGGCGAACAAAGACGTAAAACTGACGGATGAGGAAGCCAAAGGCGTAACTTACGGTGCGGATGTCGTTGAAAAGCTGCAAAAGCTGGATATGGCGTTTGTGAACAGCCAGCTGAAAACATGGACAGACCGCTTCAATCGTGAAGTTACCCGCTAAAATAACCCCACAAAGTGACGTGTAACCTTTGAAGCTTATTCCGATTACTTTGCGGGGACCCCGGATGTTAAAAGCTAGGCAGGGGCTGCTTGCCCCTGCTTTTGTTCTTCGGGCGGAAAGACTGCCACGGCATCCGTTCCACTACTTAGAAAGGGGAATCAACGTGAGAAAAGCCATATTGGATGTAGATACAGGCATCGATGACGCGCTTGGCATCATGCTGGCGATGCGCAGCGGCGAGCTTGATGTGCTCGGAATTACAACGGTCAACGGCAATGTATCGCTTGAGACGGCAACGAATAATACATGCAAAATACTCGATCTCATCAGCGCCGAACCTTCCATTTCCGTATACCCGGGGGCATCCCGCCCGCTTATGCGGGACAGGCTGTTCGAGCATCGGGTTCATGGACAGGACGGACTTGGCGGAGCTCTGGCCGATATGCTCCCCACGGACCGCGTCAACCGCGACATGTTTGGACCTGATTTTATCATTGAACAGGCCAAACGTTTTCCCGGGGAAGTCACGCTGATTGCCACCGGTCCGTTGACCAATGTTGCGCTTGCCCTGGCCAAACATCCTTCGCTTATCCATGAACTGAAGGAAGTCATCCTGATGGGCGGCGCCGTTCAAACCTACGGCAACATTACGCCCGTAGCCGAATACAACATGCACGTCGATCCGGAGGCAGCGCAGCTTGTTCTCCGGGCCGGTTTCCCGCGTCTGGTCATGGTCGGCCTCGACGTGACCCGCAAGGCCCTGCTGACAAACAAGCATATCGACGCCCTGGGGTCGTCGGAAATTGCCGATTATGTCCGCAAGAGTACGGCGGATTATATGCAGCGCTATTTCGAACGCAATGGCGTCGAGGCATGCGCCATGCATGATCCGCTGGCCGTCGGCGCCGCAATCTGGCCGGAATTGGTGGAAACTACACGGTATTCCGTCGATGTGGAGACACGAAGCGAGCTGTGCGACGGACAAACGGTTTGCGATTTTCAGAACCGCCTACAGCGGGAGCCTAACGCCGATGTATGTCTAAAGGTCGACTCGGATGAATTTATAAACCGTTTCATCGCCGTCCTGCACGGTTGACTTTAAAAGGTCGTTCAACACGTACTTTAATAAAACAGGAGATTGCAATTCATGAAAAAGCGATACTTGTACCTGCTGCTTGCACCCGGTTTGCTGTTTCTGACGTTGTTCATGATCATTCCGCTGATCCTCACGGTCGGCTCGACCCTGTTCAAGGATGGCGGCTTCTCAATCGGGATATACACGCAATTTTTCAAGGACTCGTATTTCCTTGATATTCTGGGCACAACCCTGCTCGTCAGCGTCATGACCACCTTGCTGTGCATTTTGATCGGTTTTCCGGTCGCTTATTATTTATCCAAGCTGTCGCCGCGCAAAAAAGGCATCATGCTTGCACTCGCGATTTTCCCACTATTAACGAGTTCGGTCGTCCGCTCCTTCAGCTGGATGATCATCCTCGGTAAAAACGGTCTGGTAAACAATCTGCTGACGGCTTTCGGCATCATTCATGAACCGCTCAGCATTCTATACACGCCTGTGGCGATGATCATCGGGCTTGTCCATTTGTTCCTGCCGCTGATACTCATTACGCTTGTCGGCGTGATGGAGTCCATCGATCATGATTTGGTGCGGGCGGCTCAAAGTTTGGGTGCTTCCAAGCTGACCGCTTTCCGCAAAATCATTTTCCCGCTCAGCATTCCGGGGCTCATCGTCGGCAGTATTCTCGTATTCGTCGGCAGTCTGACCGCATATACGACTCCAGCCCTCTTGGGAGGCAAAAAACGCGTCGTTGCGACATTCCTGTACCAGAATGCGATCACGCTTAATGATTGGCAGGCGGCTTCGGCCATCGCCACGATCATGATGATCATTACCTTTATCGTCATTGGACTGATGAACAAAGCGGCGGCCAAATTCAAACCGAAGGAGTAGAACCATGAAGAACAAAAATCCTGGGCTTGCCCTGTTTACCTTTATCGTTTATTTGTTTCTGCTCGGGCCGCTTGTGATTATCGCAGTGACCTCCTTTGAGCCAGGAACGGTGCTGAAATTTCCGCCGACCGGATTTTCGCTGCGGTGGTACCAAAACATTTTTGACGTCGAGATGTTTATGAGCACATTCAAAACATCGATTTTTGTCTCGCTGCTGGGTAATTTAATCGCAATCCTGCTCGGTATTCCGGCTGCTTATGCGCTGAACCGCGCATCTTTCCGGGGCAAGGAAACGTTAAACGCAATATTTTTGTCCCCCCTGTTGATTCCGGGGATCGTCCTTGGCTTCACCTTGCTGAAATATGTTGTCATCGCCTTTCATATTCCCGTGTATGCGGCGCTCTTGATCGGACATACCGTCATCATGCTGCCGTTTATTATCCGCGTCATCGGTTCAAGCCTGGCGGGATTCGATTTTGCGGTCGAAGAAGCGGCGCTGAGTCTAGGTTCAAGCCGCCTTGCCGCCTTCTTCAAGGTCGTCCTTCCAAATATCAAGTCCGGCATTATCGCTTCGGTGCTGCTGGCGTTTTTGGAATCGTTCAACAACGTCGATATCTCTTTATTTATGACCGGCCCTGGCGTCAGTACGCTGCCGATTCAAATGCTTACTTACGTGGAGAACTATTTTGACCCGACCATCGCGGCCATCTCGGTGCTGCTGATGCTGATTACGGCAGGATTCATGTTTGTGATCGAAAGACTGCTCGGACTCACCTACTTCACCAAACAATAAATGGAGGCATAAGACGATGGCTTTACTGCAACTGGAAAACATTTCGGTCGCCTATGACCAGCAATATATTTTAAAAGACTTCAACCTTTCCATCGAGAAAGGCCACCTGATCTCGCTGCTTGGTCCCAGCGGCTGCGGGAAAACGACAACGCTCCGGCTGATCGCGGGTTTTATCGATGCCACGGACGGCAAGTTCTCATTCGGCAGTCAAGACTATACCCGTGTACCGATCAACAAACGGAATTTCGGATTCGTGTTTCAGAGTTACGCGCTGTTCCCGCATATGTCCGTGTTCGATAATGTGGCCTTCGGCCTGCGGCTGCGCAAGGTCAAAGAAGACGAAATCAAAAAACGGGTCATGAACATGCTGGATGTCGTAAGCCTGGGCGGCTTTGAGAACCGTTTCCCGCAGGCGCTTTCCGGCGGGCAAAGACAGCGGGTCGCCATTGCACGCGCGCTTGTCATCGAACCGGATCTGCTGCTGTTCGACGAACCTCTTTCCAATCTTGACGCCAATCTCAGAGTCAACATGCGTGTGGAGATCCGCCGTATTCAGCAGGAGCTTGGCATCACCACCGTTTATGTATCGCATGACCAGGAAGAATGCTTTTCCATATCCGACCGGGTTGCAGTTATGAATAAAGGCATCATCGAACAGCTCGACAAGCCTTCGGTGATCTTCCAATACCCGAAAACGGAGTTCGTCGCCCGGTTTATCGGCTTTAACAATTTCATTGCTTTCGAGCAGCGTGAAGACGAAGGTTCGTTTTACAGCCTCCGCATCGGAGATCATTATTTCCATGCCGCCAAGGCGCCCGGAATGCCAGTCACCATGAAAGGAGCCATTCGCCCGGATGACCTCATCGCGGGAACGCTCCAGGAGATTAAGCCCGGCGATAATGTTTTGACAGGCACGGTCAAAGTCAGCACATACCTTGGCCGCAGCTACCAATATGTCGTTGTCACCCCGCTGGGAGAATTTACGGTAAACAAGGAAATGCAGCAGCCCTACATGAGCGGGCAGGAAATCCGTCTGTTGTTTCCATCGGAGAAGCTCGTTCTTGTCGAATAACAATAGGGGGAACATACATGCAAGCAGATCTGCTTTTATTACAGCCTAATGTGTATAACAGCTATTTCAAACAATGGACCCAAAATAATGTGGCCATCAAGGACGGAAAGTTTTTGTATATCGGTCCGCGCGGCGAAGAAACGTTTAAAGCGGAGCAGGTGATTAACGCAAGCGGACTCCATATGATTCCCGGCTTCGTCGATATCCATCTGCATATCGAAAGCACGATGGTCACGCCCGGGTCTTTCTCGCAAGGTTTGCTTCGAAATGGGGTAACGACGATCGTGCCGGAGCCGCATGAAATGGCCAATGTATTTGGTCTTGACGGGGTTCTGGAAATGATTAAAGCAAGCCAAAGCTGCATCGTGGACATGTTTTATGCGATTCCAAGCTCCGTTCCGGCGACTTCGCTTGAAACGACAGGCGGGTCCATTGAAATCGAAGATATGGATGCTTTGCTCGCAACCGGCGATGTCATCTGTTTGGGCGAAATCATGAATTACGTGGATATCATCAAAGACCCGGAATGCAAAACCAATCGGATTCTGAAACATATGCGTGAGCGTTATCCCGAGCTGGTGATCGAAGGCCATGTGCCTAAGCTGCTGGATCTGGATCTTGCGCGCGTTATCTATGCCGGTGTCAATTCCGACCATACGCATCAGACGCTTGAAGGGCTGAAAGCCCGTATCGGCGCAGGCATGTTCATTGAAATCCAGGAAAAATCCATGACTTCCGAGGTGATGGACTATCTCATCCAGCATGACGTATCCGAGCATTTCTGTTTCGTCACCGATGATGTGATGGCTGATTCATTCCGTGACCGCGGCCACTTGAATCAAATCGTCCGCAAAGCCATCCGGATGGGCATGGCGCCGGAGAAAGCGATCTATGCGGCCACGTTCTCCCCTACCCGCCGCATGAGGTTGTTTGACCGGGGAGCCATCGCGCCAGGAAAAATCGCGGACTTCCAACTTATTTCCGATCTTAGCGAGCTGAAGCTGGAATCCGTATATAAAAACGGCTCGGAAGCTTATTCCGCGTCCAAACCATCCTCCGCCTTGCCTTCCGCCGAGGCATACCGCTTTCCCGAACACTATTACAGGAGCCTGCAGCTTTCCGAGCTCACCGAAGCGGACTTCTTAGCAGCGGTCAACGCGGAAGACGGAAGCTACCGCTGCAGGGTGATGACCGTCGAAGACGGCTCGACGTTTACCAAGGAAACGCAGGTCGAATTGGTGGCCGCGGGCGGCCGTCTGCAATGGGAAAACAGCGGCTGCGGAATGATCGCCACCTTCGAACGGTACGGCAAGCATGGCGGCAAAGCTTTTGGCTTCATTACAGGCGACACGATCAAAAAAGGAGCCGTTGCCACCACCTACTCCCATGATAATCACAACTTGCTGGTGGTCGGTCATAACGTTCAGGACATGCTTCTGGCGGCCAACACCGTCATCAAGCAGCAAGGCGGCTTCTGCGTTGCACTGAACGGGGAGGTCATGGCCAATATGCATCTGCCTGTCGGCGGCATCCTGACGGAAGAACCGCTTGATGAAGCTGCTGAATCGGTTAAGCAGCTGCGCGAAGCGATGGAAGAGCTTGGTTACAATCATTACAACCCGATCATGTCCATCGCAACGCATTCGCTGCCGGTCAGCCCTTATTTGAAAATCACCGACCATGGCCTGATTGACGTTAATAAGGGTAAAGTGGTGCCGCTGATTGTTGAGAAAATATAAAGGCGTGCGGGAAACACCTTTTTTTCCAAATACCCTACTAAAGGTGAATCCATGCCTGCGTTACGAATATTTTTCATCAAAAAAATCGGCGTTTTGTGAGTGAGGTCATGTAAGTTCTAAAGGACACCGCGGCGGTTCTAACGGACACCATGGCCGTTATTTCGCTAAAAACGGCAACTTTTAAAACGTAACGGTCACCACAGCGCTTAAGTGCTCCCAAAACAACGTCAATAGGGGATTTTTCACAAAATAGCTGCAGCTGTGTCCGTTAGAAATCAAAATGCTCGAAATTGGCCTCTATAGCGGCCGCTGTGTCCGTTAAAGTTTTGCGCCTCATTAATCCGCCCTGCTCCCAGCGCGCGGTGTGGTGTTGCATGACAGAGGTCCACCATATGCGGCATTGCACCAACTTTTTTGCTTTTTCCCGTCCTCTTTCTCTTCATACGGACATAAATATGCATTTACAGTCGGTTCCTTTTCCGTTTACAACCACGGCCCGGGGACAGCAGTTTATCAGAGCGCTGCTGTCCGCCGGGCCGTATTTTTTTCTCATCAGTTCGCAGCTTAAGTTTCATCAATCCATAGGCCAAAAACGCCGATTTTTTTCTGAACTAGATTCATGATCGCAGGAATGCCATGTCATTACTCGATCCTCGGCTTGGCCGGATCGCAATTCGGCTTTGGCACTTCCCCGAACTGGGAAAGCTTCGTCAAATAATAACATTCCTCCCGATACATATGGTCCGGAACGAGTTTATTCAGGCGGCTCAAAAGCTCGGCGCTGATATCCAGTTCCTCCACCTCCAGCAAAAATGCCATAAAGGCTGACATTTCAACGTCGACGTCGCCATGAAACTTTTTGATCGAAGGATAGGTCGTTTTTAATGTCCGAAGATACCCCACCAATTCAAGGGCCTTCAAATAAAATTCATTAAAATGCTGCTCGAATTCCTTGCTTTTGCGAATGAGTCTTCTTTCAACTCCGTCCAGATCCGCCGCGATCGAAGCGGAATGGAATACCGCATCGGGCAGCCACAGCAGATCATGATGCAGCGGATGATAGAGCGGCACCGGCTTGCCCGCAACAAGTTCTTTTAAAATCCTCTCATATTCCTCAAGCTCATTAATCATATGGTTAAGGAATGTCGGAGACAATCCGATGACGACTTCTCCCAACAGTACACGGTCAAGGAGACTTAATTTGAAAGCGCGTAAATCAGTGGTGGCCTGAAATGCCTGCTCATTGAGCTGCTTCAAATCTTCCGGCTGGATACTCCGCGCCTGGGCGAGCAGCCCGTCGAACAACCGAATAAACCGGTCCGCTAACTCAACGTCCTTTACTTCCTTCGAAGATAGCGCATTAAAGATGAATCTGGCATGATCCCCCAAAATCTGCAGCCAAAACCTGTGTTCAAACAGCGCATCGCCATTCATGCAAAAGCCCCCCTCATCCTAAACTTGAAACCAGCTATGAATATATGCTTTCCAGGGTTGTACTTATGCCTGAGGCATTTGGATTCAAGTATATATCGTATAATGAGAGGGGCCATGAGCGATGAGCGGGAAACAGATTATTGGGGATCCGGAATAACAAAGGATATCATCGTTCCTACTCCGGGCTGGCTCTCAATCATCAAGCCCTGCCCGTACCGCTGCAGCAGCCGCCGATTTGTATTTAGCAGTCCGATACCGGATTTAGGCATTCTTTTGCTAGAATTCAGAAGATGCTTTACTTCCTCCTCTGTCATCCCTTTACCGTTATCCTTCACTTCAAACAGCGTGGCATTCCGCTTCCGGATCACCCGAATTCGCACCGTTCCTCCCTGCAATCGGCTCAGCAGTCCATGTTTCACCGCATTTTCCACAAGCGGCTGCAGCGTCAAAGGCGGCACATTCAGGGACAACCCCGGAGCCAGCTCCCATTCCACGGATAAACGGTCTTTAAACCGTTCCTGTTCAATGTAGAGATAAGCCTCCACAAGATTCAGCTCATGCGAAAGGGGAACAAGCTGCTCCGCATTCAAAAAGTCGATGCTGATCCGCAAATATGACGTAAACGCCTCGGCGAGATCACGCATTCTATCCAGATCGAACTCGCTTAAGGCCATGATCGAGTTGATCGTATTAAAGAGAAAATGCGGCTGGATTTGAGTTTGCAAATAAGCCGCCTCCATACGCAGTCTGTCGCTTACCGATTGCTTCAGAGTCGCCAGCGACAAAACGCGGTATTTCAGCTCCATGGCATCCACGGGTTTGGCGACGTAATCATTGGCCCCCGCCATAAACCCGGCATAAATGTCTTCAGGTTGGCTTCGTGCCGTCAGCAGCAAAACCGGCAGCTCGGATATCGTGAATCGTTCCCGTACGATTTTGGTCAATTCATAGCCGGACATATGCGGCATCATGACATCGGATATAAGCAAATCCCATGGCTCGGATTCCAGCATGTCCAATGCTTCCCGTGCAGATGCCGCCGTTCCGATGCGATACTTGTCCTCATGGAAAATTCCCGCCAGCACCTTCAGATTGACCGGATCGTCCTCTACGACAAGCAGATTCATTTTCCCTGGTGAGCTTTCGCCTGCATAAGCAATCGTTTCACTGATCAATGCGGTTTCCGCTGTCGCCGCCGCGTCACTGAAGAGCAGCCGGCTACTCGGGATTTTTCCCAGTTCCTCCTTCAGACTGCTGTTAGGATCGCCTGATAGCTTAAGCCTGCTCGCCGCATGCTCCGCGATCGGCAGATTAAAGCTGAACACCGAACCCTTACCCGGCTCGGAATCAACCGATAATTTGCCGCCGTGCAGTTCAACCAGCTGCTTGCATATGCTCAGCCCTAGTCCGATGCCGCCGCTGCCCGCCGCTCCTTCCCCCTGCTCATAAGGCATAAAGATCTGCTTCTGCAGCGGCTTGGCAATGCCATGTCCGGTATCCGCCACATGAATGATTACCTGTTTTCCCTGAGCCCGGGCGGAGACTGTAACCGAGCCCTCATCGGTGTATTTCACCGCATTATGCATCAGATTGAAAATAATTTGCACCAGCCGTTTTTCATCGGCATATACGGGCGGCAGCGATTCCAGCATAGACATTTTCAATTGCACGGGTTTTCTCTCGACCATAAACGAAAGCATGTCCACAACGCCCGATACGACCGCTTGAATCCGAAGCGGCTCCTGCTTGAGCACAATCTGCTGCTCCTTTAACCTGGCGATATCCAGCAGATCATTTAACATGCCCGACATCCGGCGGCTGATCGAGATAAGCAGTTCCATGTCGGCATAACTTTTGGAATTTAGCGTACGCCTTTCCCGGGTTACGACCGATTGCGCGATATTGATGATGCCATGCAGCGGCGTACGCAATTCATGAGAGGTATTCGCTAAAAACCGGTTCTTCCGTTCATCGGCCTCCTGCAGCTGTTCGTTTAATCTGGCGTTCTCCGCGGCATTGCGAAAATATCTTTTAAACCAATACGCCGAAAAACCGATGAGAGCGGCAATGACGTAAACAGGGAAGTAAACCGTATTTTGGCTCGAATGCTGCACGAATCCTCCCCAAATGATGCCGGATAAAATGCTGGCGGCCGAAAGCAATAAAAAGAAAGAATCCTGGCGGTTATTGTAAACCATTTTGCCGACCAGATAGACAAACCATAGGACAGGAAAGAGATAAAGCGTACTAAAAATTTTGAAAACATACGAATCATGGACGAAGCTTGCCGGCGAAACCAGCAGGAATGCCGAATAGATGCCATGCAGCGCCACATAGACATAAAATAATTTCCCGCGCCGCGTCTCTCCCGAAAAGGCTCTCCCCATCATCAGCATGAAGAAAGCCAGCCACAGATAAGAAAGAATCTTGATCTTGAGCCCCCAGGTATAATTGAGGGGAAGCCATAACATCAATAGCGAATCATGGTCGGATACTACCGTTATGCCGGCTGCCAGCAGCAAAAGCGCAAAGACCAGAAACGCTTTTTCTTTGGGATGAAGGCAAAAGAGTATAACGGCATAAAATCCATGCAGCAAGAAAATAATGAAGGTCACCATTTGAAACCCGATCGAATACCAGCGCTGAAATTCAACGGCAGCCTGAGAACCGAAACGGACTGAACGCGTGAGTCCCCCCTGATGGGGATGATCGAAGTTCGCAACCTGGACAAGCAGTTCAATCTCTTTTTGACCATTTGCATTATAGCTTGCAGTATAGGAAACCTCCCGAGGCTGATAGGCGCTCTCCACTCCCGCCGGATGCCCGAATTCGGCCGCAGTCTGGCCGTTGAATTCGATGATGGACGAGGTCTTGATTTCCTGAACCCATAATCCAAAAGGCTGATCGAGCGGATCGGCCAAAATCCGCAGTCTGTATGTACCGTAACCGTATGAATCGCTTTTATTGCCGTGCCAGCCCCCGCGCCAATCCCCGGGAACCTGAACATAGTCCCGCTTGCCTTCGGGGCGGATTGCTTCGCTGTTTGAAATCAGCCTGTCGGGATAAAATTCCCACTCCCCATCCAGGGTGACCGTATGCTTGTTATCAAACTTCATCCCCCGCAAATCCACAACGCCCTGGACTGCCTGCATCTGCTGCGAATCATCAAAAACGTCAAACCAAACCCAGCGTATCCCAAGCAATAGAATAATATATAGAAATAGAAAGGCTAATTGTTTCATGGAATCGAATAACCCCCGAGATAAAATCGCTCGTTCGCGAGATGCATAAATTTATATCGATTCTACAATTATACGTTAATTCCAACAGGGCAGATATATGCGCGTAGAAGTTTGTGCGAGAAAGCAGCTGCTAACGAAACCAGGTATCGTTATTTGGGTCAAATAGAACTTTTTCCAATTCTAACGAAACGCTGTATCGCTATTCATCAAAATAGACGGTGATGGGACTGGATTTTGCCTCAATAACGATTGGTAGTTTCGTTACGTTTGATTTGGCCTTGTTTTTGCGGTTTTAACGTTTCCCAGTTTCGTTTAGAACAAGAGCAAGCTTGCCCCGGGGAAAATTGCTGCCCCAGATTGCCTCAGATCGCGACTTTATTGGCTCTGCTCAGATTGCCTTGGATCGTTTTAGATTGGCGCTGCCTCAAAGTTGCCGTTTTAAACGGTCGCTTCAGTTCTCGAGCTTGCGAACGCCGGCCATTTTTGCGGGTACCGAAAGCGCAGAACCCTCACAGTCAAAAAAAACGGATCTCCCCTGTTGGCTAATGCCACGCCTGGGAAAATCCGTTTTGCTTCTATTGTAAAATCCCGATTCTATAAAAATCCCGATTATAACAGTCCCGATCTTTTAACCTCTTCGTAGAATTCATGGAACTGCGGAATGTTAAGCTGCTGCGCCGCATCTGACAACGCCGTTGCCGGATCAGGATGCACCTCGACCATAATGCCGTCCGCGCCTGCGGCCAAGCCCGCCTTGGCGCATGGAGCCAGGATATCCTTGCGTCCTGTCGAATGCGTAACGTCAACCAATACCGGAAGATGCGTTTCCTGCTTCAGAATTGGCACCGCGGAAATATCCAGCGTATTGCGTGTAGCTTTTTCGTAGGTGCGGATGCCCCGTTCGATGAGCATGACCTGGGTGTTGCCGCGGGAAACGATGTATTCCGCCGCATGGACGAATTCATCCAGTGTTGCCGCGAGACCGCGTTTCAGCAGGATTGGGGTTTTCACTTCCCCCGCCGCTTTCAGCAGTTCGAAGTTTTGCATGTTTCTTGCACCGATCTGGATGACGTCAATGTAATCGCAAGCCAGCTCGATGTGGGCCGGGTCCACGATCTCGCTGATCGTTTTCAATCCGAACTCGGCGCCTACTTCTTTCAAAATCTTCAAACCTTCAATGCCAAGACCCTGGAAATCATAAGGCGAGGTTCTCGGTTTGAACGCTCCTCCGCGCATGACGGTAATGCCGGCTTCCTTCAATGCCTTGGCCACCGTACGCACCTGCTCGTAGCTTTCTACGGAACAAGGTCCGGCAATCATGATCGGTTTGCTGCCGCCAATCGTCACATCCCCAAGCTGAATCAGCGTATCTTCCGGTTTCTTTTTGCGGCTGACCAAAAGAGCCTTACTGTGATCGTCCTGCTGCATGGTCAGCGTTGCTTGAAAAATTTGCTTGAACAGATGGCGTACGGTTTCATGGCTAAACGGCCCTTCGTTGGCGGCAACCAGCTTTTCAAGCATTTCTTTCTCGCGTACGGGATCGAATTTGGGAACGCCCTGCTTTTCTTTTTCTACTCTTAGCTCCTGGGCAATCCGTGCCCGCTCCGATAACAATCCGAGCAATTGAAGATTTACCTCATCCAATTTGGTACGTAGTTGTTCCAAACGTCCTTCATTCATCTTGAATCTCTCCCTCTCCAGAATATGTTTAAAAACAAAAAGACCCCTGTCCGCCAAGGGACGAGGAGTCGTGGTACCACCCTTATTAGATATGCTAAATTAACCCCACAAAGCGGGGCTCTGGCCTCGAAGCCGATTCAGATACTTTGCGGGGAACCCGGAAAGTACGCTTAAAGCCGCACATCTCACTTATGACCTTTTAACGCAAGGGTACGGGTATTCCTACAAGCCGCATATTAATGCAGCGGTCAGATACCGGCTCCGGAATGAACTTCAGCGAGGTAGTGTTAGTCGGATGCTCTCAGTCCGTCGGCATGCCGTCCCTGTTAAAATCTTTCTCCGCCTACTCTTTCCTTCATTGCTTGTGTGAAGTATAGCTGTAATTTAAATTAAAAGCATTATATTACAATGGTACGATTATGGCAAGTCTTTCATCAAAATACTTTGGTACTTTAACGAAAAAAAGGCGATTGCCCAAATTAAGAATATGACCGGGAAATCGGCCCGCTTAAAATAACCCCACAAAGAGTATCGGAAAGAAGTCCGACGCCTCTCACATAGGGGCGCTTTTGCGAAGCATAAGTACGGAGTGACGTGTAGCCTTTGAAGCCTATTCCGATTACTTTGCAGGGACCCCGGAAGTTTATACTTTCTGAGATGTTAAGAAAGCGGCTTGTCCGACTTTTGATCCTTCACCGCTCTGTTATAATTGTTGATGAGTTCATCCAAAACCATGGACTGTCTGATTACTTTGGGATTCCAAACATCGCCGTACTGCTGTACCATCCGGTAAAGTCTTTGCCTCGCCTCCTCCATGGAGATTTGGGTTAATTCCACGCTATTCATTAATCTTGATCCTCCCTATCGCTTGACTAACTTTTGGCGGTCTGTGAACCATGCCGCAACGTCAAAACGGCACTGGCTTTACAGATGCGTTACTTTCATTCTGCGACCCTATCCGCTTTCGGAGACATCTTGAACACTCGGATAACTTTGCCTTCTTCACCGCTCTAAAGCGGTTTGGGGCGCCATTCATTATGTATTTGCGTGCTGCTTTCATTCCTATGGCAACATCCAAATGCGGCTTGCTATGCGAAGCTAATATATACGAATATCTCCTTGTCGGAAATCTAATATAAATATGAAAATAATATCCTTATACAAGTAATATTATGTTGGATTTTATACGTTGGTCAATAACAAAATATGTTGCAATTTAATGAATATTCGACCATGAAGTTCCATCTATTACAAACGATGATTTTTCTATATTTTCCCTGTATTTAGTAGTAAAATTGTTAAATCGCGGCTTTGCAAAACAACGACCCGATTCATTACAATATACTTGAGGAATTTGCAAAATACTGTCATATTTATAACGCCACCCAAAGGAAGGTATACCAATGTCGCAAACTACCAAAAAAGCGTTGGCAGCTTCCCTGAAAAAAATGCTGGCCGAAAAAACGCTCGATAAAATTACGGTCAAAGATATTGTTGAAGACTGCGAAGTAAACCGCCAGACCTTTTATTATCATTTTCAGGATATTTATGCGCTGATGGAATGGATTTTTGTGAATGAAGCAGCACAAGCGCTCGACGGGAAAAAGACGTACGACACCTGGCAGCAAGGATTTTACCAGATTTTCGAGTACATGCTGAATAATAAGGCATTTATTGAAAACACGCTTCATTCATCCAATCGCGACTATGTCGAGAGATTTTTGTATGACACCACATTTAATCTTCTGCTTGAGGTCGTCAAAGAACAAGCCGCCAATATGAAAGTAACCGATGAAAATAAAAAATTCATTGCGAATTTTTATAAATTTGCCTTTGTCGGCATCGTAAAGGATTGGATCCGCAGCGGCATGAAAGAAGATCCGGAAAAAATCATAGACCATATCGATGTGCTCATTAAAGGCGATTTTAAAAAAGCGCTTGAAACCTACGAACGTTAGCAGCAGTCAAACCGCCGCGAATAATTAATCCGTTCTACCGCCTTCTTATCCGTCATCCGGTAGTCTCCTTGAGCGTCAAATTTTTATAATGACAATGAACTTTGACTCACAGGGAGGTATTCAACTATGGAACGAGCCGCCTCAACGGCTGCTGCCGTCCGTCAACACGCCTTCTGGCCCATGATCCTGACGGGTATGTTTATGGTCATTGCTACATCGGGACTAACCCGTGCGGCTTTTGGCGCCGTGCTTCCCTATATGAAAGAAGGTCTTGGATTATCCAATTCGGAATCGGGGTTGCTTGGCACGATGATGTTTCTCGGCTATCTGATCACCGTCGGCCTGTCCGGACCCATGTCCATCAAATGGGGAGCCAAAGCCGTTCTTCTTACCGGCGGATGGCTTGTTGTCATCAGCTTGTTTGGACTAGCGATCGTCCCGTCCTTCTGGCTTTCATGCCTCTTCATCCTGATCATGGGAGGGGGCAGCGCCTTGGTATTCACGCCGCTTGTATCCATTATGGTCGCCGCATTTCCCGATAAAAGGGGTGTTGTACTCGGGCTTTTGCTTAGCGGCGCCGGAACGGGCATGTTTTTGAGCGGCATTATCGTGCCCCAAATCGTCAGCCATGCTCCTCAGCCGGGCTTTCGCACGGTATGGCTCATTTTTGGCATATTCGCTCTAATCGTCCAGATCGTCTCTTACATGCTGCTGAAGAGTTCTTCCGCCGCAGCCCAAACCAAAGGTTCTCAAGATAAACCCAACTGGTTCAGAAACAAGGACATTCTGGTCACCGCAGGTTTATATTTCGCAGTGGGAATGGCTTATCTGGTGCCGATGCTCTATCAGACAAGTTATATGATGGAGCTTCAATTCTCAGATACGATCGCCGGTTTGACTTTTTCGGTTGCGGGCATTTTCGGCATCGTCGGCGGTCCCGGCTGGGGAGCGCTGTCCGACCGGATCGGCCTGCGGAAGACGCTTATCATCGCCATCGTTTCCGCGATAGTAGGCAATGTTCTGCCTGTCATGTTCGAGAACTTGTTCAGCTTCATCGTCTCGGCGGCTCTTCTGGGTTCCACAATCGGAGGGATTGTGACCCTGGTCCAGGCGAAGGCATCCCATCAGGTCACGCCGATGTATATATCGGTGGTGATCGGGTTTATCTCCGTCTTTTATGCCGTCGGGCAAATGCTTGGTCCGATTCTGGCCAGCACATTTATCGAATACGGCGGGGGTTTTGCCGCAGCTTATTTGTTTGGTGGGGCAGTCTATCTTATTGCCCTGCTGCTGGAATTATTGTCAAAGCCCAAAGCGCAGGATTCAACGTCTTCAGAACAATGATGCAGAGTATTTTCAGCAAAAAATAGCGAGGTTCGCGGTCAGTTTCACGCGAACGCTCGCTATTTTTTTCATAGGCTCTTGCCCACTTCGCGGATTGTGATGATGGAAAACCGCATGTGGTGGACCTCTGTCATGCAACGCCACCGCGCGCTGGGAGCTGCGCCGAATCGCGGCATGAGCCAAAAAAGAAGAACAGGCTCTGCATCATGGCTAAGCATCACTAGATCCTATCTATTTTATAGGCATAAATTCTCCCTTGACCGGCTCGATTCCCCCAGCCCATTGGATAGGAATGGCATGTGATTGGAATAATTCCGCCCCATCGGATACTTGGAAATGAAGATGTGGTTCGCTGGAGTTCCCCGAATTGCCGAGATGTCCGATCACATCTCCCGCGCGAACCCGGTCCCCCGGTTTTACGGTCACCGAACCTTTTTTAAGATGCGCCAAGTAGCTGTACTCCCCGCCATGCTGAATAACAACAACGTTGCCGGCAGGCGCTTTTTCATTCATTACGCCAACAGGTTCATTGTCCGGTATATCATTCACAATCGAAACGACAACCCCGTCGGCAGGCGCCAGAATTTCCTTTCCGAAAGCATAATAGCTCTCATTACGGGTTGGATCCCCCGAGTAAGAATACCCGTCCTTCGCTTGAACGATATCATAGGCGTATCTCTGGCTTTCGTATTCATAATGATAATTTAAAAGTACGTTCGTTCCTCCCCAGAATACAAGCCAATCCTCTCCCTGAAATGGCAGCTTATACGTTACTGCCGTCTTCTTTTTATCCTGTTCCGGCCAGCCCGGATGACCGTTAATTTGAAGTCCTAGAATGTCACCCTGTTCATTGAAAACGCCAGCAATGCCTTTAGCCTTGTCCGGGGTGAACCATATCCGGGTATCTCCGCCGTTCAATTGCATACGGGCGACTTGTTCAAAGGAACCCGCCCCTTTCAAGAACGCTTGCATCGCCTCAGTAAACTCCGCCAAATGAACCTGCTTCTTAAAGTCGTCGCTGAAGCGTCCATATACGTCTTCATAACGTCCCTTCAACAGCTCTTGCGGAAGCTCATCCGGCAATGAGATGGCCCGCTCTTTGTTTTCTTCGATTTTGGCGTCAGCACTATTAGACATAGGTTTCTCTCCTTTCCAACTGCAAGCTGTCAATGCACCGATGCATAGACTAAGCGTTAGGAGAGCTGCTCCATATCGCACAACTCTCCTCGATTTCATCCGTAACTTCTCCAACTAAAGACTCCTCCTTATTACATGGCTAAAGCATAGGGGATATAGGGGCCCCGCAAAGTAATCGGAATAAGCTTCGAAGGCCACACATCCCTCAGTACTTTTGCTTCGCAAAAGCGCCCCTCTGTGAGAGGCGTCGGACTTCTTTCCGATACTCTCAGTACTTTTGCTTCGCAAAAGCGCCCCTCTGTGAGAGGCGTCGGACTTCTTTCCGATACTCTCAGTACTTTTGCTTCGCAAAAGCGCCCCTCTGTGAGAGGCGTCAGACTTCTTTCCGATACTCTCAGTACTTTTGCTTCGCAAAAGCGCCCCTCTGTGAGAGGCGTCGGACTTCTTTCCGATACTCTTTGCGGGGTTATTTTTAGTATAACTAGCTACTCTTATATCCAGCGTAATAGAACCTGAACGCTCACTTAAGTTTTTAACGAAAAGACCGCAAAAAATTAAGATACAGTTAAGAAAGCAAGGCGTCAGTGAAAAAATGGATTGTGGTATGATAGAAGATACGTAAATGTTCGGACAGGGAGAAGATGACCATGTATGATGCAGCTATTCTGCTTGTCGATGATGAACAAACCATTGTCGAAATTTTGCAGACAGTACTCTATAAGGAAGGTTTCACGCACATCGATACCGCTCAATCCGGGGAAGAAGCTATTTCTCGCTGTCAAACGAAGAAATATGATTTAATCGTGCTCGACGTTATGCTGCCCGGACGCAGCGGCATCGAAATTTGCCCCTTCCTGCGCCAGACGACAGACGCGCCTATTCTGTTCTTAACCGCACGCTCCTCGGATTTTGATAAACTAAGCGGATTTGCGGTCGGGGGCGATGATTACATTACTAAACCCTTTAATCCGCTTGAGGTTGTCGCCCGCGCCAGATCGCAATTGCGGCGTTATGTCTCCAAATTGCCTCAGCAACCTTCGGAAGTCGTGGGCGAATCACGGGATTTCTCCAATCAAATCTATGATTATGGCAGATTTATTGTGAATGAATGCGCCGGAGAGCTTATTGTGAGGGGGAAGACCATCGCTTGCCCTGCCCTGGTCTTTCAATTATTGCTCTTCCTTTGCAAACATCCTAATCAGATATTTACTAAAAGGGAGCTGTATGAAAAAGTATGGGGAGAAGAAGCATTAAGCGATGACAATACCGTGATGGTTCATATCCATCGGCTAAGGGAAAGAATCGAACAAGATCCATCGGATCCCCGTTTTATCGTCAATGTGAGAGGGATAGGCTATAAGCTTGTACTGCCGGTTGCAAAGGAAAATGAATCCTGATATGAAGATCAAGCATCGGCTGACACTGCGCTTTATTTTCCAATTAGTGATATCCGGTATCATCGTCCTTCTGATTGCAGCGGCTTGCACATGGTGGATTCTTCAACGGTTGACGGATATGAGCATTACGCGGGATTTCGCTTCCGCCGGATTGGAGCGTCTGGTCGAGTCCTCTAAATTAGACAAGGACGGCATTCGTTTTGATCCTCATTTGCTGGAACAGGTCAAGTTAAATAAAGGATGGCTGCAAACTCTGGATGAACATGGCCGTGTAGACCTCTCCTATAACACGCCGAAAGATGTGCCTCTTCATTATGCGCCTGGAGAGCTGATAGACTATTGGAATAAGACCAAGCCATTCCCCTATGACATCTATCTTTGGATACAGGAAAAGAACGGGAAATTATTCACGATTATCTATGGCATTAAAAATGAGATGGGGCAATTGCTTGAAGAAATCAACCAATACCATGCGTTATCCCCGGCTGGGCAGTTGGAGCTTCCTTCCGCTTTACGAGAGCGGTTGAAGAAGCTGGATGGGTATGTCCAAGTGTTGGATGCCTCCGGAGTCGAAATAGCTTCGTACAATAGACCGGATTCCATACCGGCGCAGTACAGCGTTCAAGAGCTTGTGCTCCGTTCAACATACGGCAGCCGTTTCGGGTTCAAGATCGCTTCCGTCTATCATGATGAATCGAAGTACACGTGGGTAATCGGTCTTCCAATCGGCCATAGCAGTGCCGCAGGAGAGCAGCCTCTTGTTCCTGAGGAAATACGCATTATCCTCATCGGCATTGCGTTCTTAATCGGCGCCATGATTGTTATATTTCTTCTGATTTCTGTGTGGAATGCTCATCGATTCGGTTCTCCGATGCTCCATATGCTTGCGTGGATCGAATCGATCGGCCAAGGAAAGTATACTGAACCCCTGGACCGAACCGGTCAACCTCGCAGTCGGCACCGCTCAGGGAAATGGCGCAGGCGATACGCTGTTTTTGCGGACGTCATGCAATCGCTGCATAAGCTCTCCGCCATACTGAAGCGGGATCAAGATTTACAGCGGCAGACCAATAAACTTCGCGATGAGTGGATTGCCGGCATCACACATGATTTAAAAACGCCCCTCTCTTCCATCAAAGGGTTCGCCCATATGCTTGCAGCTGAGAACTATGAGTGGTCTACGGCGGAAATTCGAAAGTTCTCCGTTACCATGCTGGACAAGTCTAATCATATGGATACGCTGATCAATGATCTGGAGTTGTCGTATCGGGTGAATGCACGTATTCAACCGCCGGATATGGAGGAAATCGAATTAAATGCGTGGATGGAGGACATATTGCTGCGCGGAGCCGTTCACCCTTCCTGGGATGCGGGTCGGATCATCTTTAAGCCAGCCAAGACGGAGATATACGTCAAGCTATATCCGCCTTGGATGAAGCGGGCGGTTCATAATATTTCAGCGAATGCCTTGCTGCATAATCCTCCGGATACAATCCTCACCGTCACGATCTTACACGACACCGATGCGGGAGAGGTAAAGATCGTCTTAGAGGATAATGGCACAGGCATGGATGATGTGACGGCAAACCGGCTTTTTGAACGCTATTACCGCGGGACAGACACGTCATCGTCAACGGAAGGCTCGGGGCTGGGGATGGCAATCGCCAAAGGACTGGTCGAAGCCATGGGCGGCTGGATCGCCGTGGAAACATCGCTTGGCAGTGGCACAACGATTACATTGATATTTCCAACTTCGTCTTCAAGACTCATTCAGTGGACATAAAGGAGTTACCTAAAGGCATTTTAAAAACTACTGCTATGGAACAATCTAAGCTTACAAAATCCAATATTTCACCTAAAAAAGAGCGGGCTTCGCGGTTAATTTCCACGAAAGTTCGCTCTTTTGCTGCCCAGCTGCCCAATTCAACAAATCGTAGGCAAGCGAACCTCGTTCGCTTATACCTTCCAGTTCTCTTCTTCCATTTGTTTGGTCCATTCGGATATAAATCTCAGTATGACGCCTAATTCATCCCCCGAAAATGAACTTAGCAGCTGGCTGTAACGCTCCTGCGCTTTTAGATGAAGCTCATCATGGATATGCGCTAGCCGTTCGCCCGCCTCTGTCAAGCTGTAATATACCGCCTTCTGGTCATCTTCCTTTTTCGCCGAATCGATCATGCCTTTCTTCAGCAAAAGTCCCACGGCTTTGGTTATTGCCGGTTTGGACAACCCCAGCTCCTTGGAAAGAAAAGCATTATTGGATACCGACGGATATCGGCGTATAAGCGATACGATATGCAGTTGCGTTAACGTCCAGCTCCCTTCTTGGCAGATCGTCCATGAGGCGCGATCCTTGCTCCTTTTGTCCCGCTGCAAAATAAACAGCTCGATCGCTTTCAGCACCTCTTCTTTTTGCGTCACTTCAACAGCCATGGAGACCCCTCGTTTCACGTTATCGTTAACCAGTTAATTACGTTACCAACATCTTAATGAACGGCTCCGGGAATGTCAACAAACGCCAAAAAGAAAAAACGACATTTCTGCCGTTTTATCTAAAAGTTTGCACATTTATAATTGCCTTCAATCGCTCTTTTGGCAATGTCGAAGGTCATTTAGCCTTTCACGGCGCCTTCGGTCAAGCCTTGCTCAATGAATTTGGAAATAAACAAATAGATCAGCAGAATCGGCAGAACCGTGAGCGTAACCGCCGTTGCCATCAATCCAAAGTCGGTTCCGTATTGCGAACTGATTTCGCTAAGCAGCGCCACGATTGGGCGAACGCTTTCTTTACTAACGAAAATAAGCGCGGAGAACAGGTCGTTATACGACCACAGGAAAACGAAAATCGTTACCGATGCAAACACCGGTCTGGATACCGGCATAAAGATCTTCATAAACATCTGCCACCGGTTACACCCGTCGATAAATGCCGCTTCTTCCAATTCCTTGGCGATCGTTGACATATAGCCGGCGATAACCAGAATGGCAAAAGTCAGGTTGCCTGCGGTTTGCGGCAAAATGAGTCCCCAGTACGTATTGACCAGGCTTGTCTTGATGAGAAGCTCATAGACCGGAACTACCGTAGCAAATGCGGGCACAAGCAGCGTCGCATATAAAATGGAGTAAATGACTCTTTTGCCCCGAAAATTAAATCTGGATAATACATACGCGGCCAAACCGCCGAACAGCAGTACGAAAATAACCGTACTCCCCGACATAATGATACTGTTCAAATAACTTTTCCCGATGTTGATCCGGTCAAATGCCGTTGTATAGTTGGTCAGCACCGGATCCCAAGCCAATGAAAAGGACTTGTTCATGACATCCCGGGATTCTTTGAACGAGTTGTTAAAGATCCAGAACAATGGATAGATCGTTGTTAAAGACCAAGCGGTCAAGACAATATACATGAAGGCCGTGCCCAAACTGAAACGTTTTTTGGTTTTCGAATATCGGATTTGTTGTCCGTTGCTTATAGCTGGCTGCATAACAATTACACCCCTAATAACAGCTTAGTATGTGATTTCGTCGCTTTTTAACAAACGATTGGCAAGCAAAGCGATAACTACCCCAAGAACGACCATATAGATCGCAACCGTCGAGCCGTAACCGAAGTTCTGGTCAACCATCGCCTTTTTGTACATATAGGTTCCCAGCACTTCCGTGCCGTTTTGAGCTCTGGAAATGACCCACACGAAGTCGAATACCTTCAGGGTACCGGTGATGGCAAGAGTAATGACAACCTTGATATCGCTCATGATCAATGGAATCGTAAGCTTCACCATTTTCTTGAACCCGGTAATCCCTTCAATTTTGGCCGCATCATAATAATCCTCAGGGATTTTGGACATCGCCGTTACAAACAACACGAAGTAAAAACCGACATAATGCCATACAGTTGGGACCGCGATGGCTTTAAGCGCATTGCTTTCGCTAAGCCATAACACTTTCTCAAAACCTAAACTGGTCAGGAGATTATTCAGTAAACCGAAATTATAGTTGTAGAACAAAACGAACAATAACGAGATCGCTGTACCGGAAATGACGACAGGGAAAAAGAAAACGGATCGGAAAAAGCCCTTCAATTTCGTAATGTTGTCTACCATAACCGCCAGCACCAGTGCGATGCCCACCTGGAAAACAATCACATACAGCATAATTTCCAAGGTATGGAGGGTTGCCTGCCCGAGCATCTTATCCGAAAATAACCGCTCATAGTTATCCCAACCGATAAATTTCTTATCAAAAAAACCCTTCGTCCGGTAAAAGCTGAAATACAAGCTTTTGAAAAACGGATAGTATAAGAAGATCGTTAAAAATGCAGCACTCGGAAACAAAAACATCCAGATATACTTTCGATCGCCCTTCATATTTATCACCACTTGAGTTTTATTTTCTCTAGCAACCAGTATGGAAATCATCCATCCAAAGGTCTTGCTTGGTTAGCACTCTTAAAACATACGCCGCCTCAGCAGCGGGCGGCGTATGTGAATTTCATTCAAATCATGTTATGCCCGGAATTTCGGCGGATGTTACTTTTTATTCGCATCCTCAATATCCTTGGCTTCTTTGAGTACGTCAGCCGGTGTTTTCTTGCCCGTTACGACAGCTTGAACACCTGCGCGCAGCGTCGAGAAGGTTTCCGGAGCTACCATTGTATCGATTGGGTTGTTCACGGAATCCGCGTTTGCAACCATTGCAAATCCTTCTGTAGCCGTTTGGGTTTTACCTTTGATTTCCACGCCGGCAGCAGCTGGAGTGCCGCCGTTGGCAAGCGCGATTTTTTCGATGACGGCTGGGCTGGTCATATGCTTCAGGAGTGCGATTGCCGCATCTTTTTTGTCGGCATTGTCAAACGTCGATTTGGAAAGGTAGAAGCCTGATCCGAAACCGCCGATAACGTCTTTGCCTGTGCCTACGCCGCCTGGCATTGCAGGGAACGGAATAACCGTCGTATTGTCGAGAACCGCTGGATCCTTCCAGTTGCCCATTGCCCAGGAGCCTTCAAGAATCATGGCGGCTTTGCCTTCGCCGTAGTAGTTCGATGCCATGCCCAAGTCAATGGTTGCGGCATCTTTAGGGAATGCGCCAAGATCATACAATTCCTTCATCGCCGCATAACCCTTTTCCCAGTTCGGATCGATACCGTCCGCAAGACCACTGTTATGGCCTTTCGAGCCTGCAGCAGAAAGGATGAAGTGCTCGATCACGTAGTGGGATTGGTCAAATGGAGCCGCCAGCGGAATGATGCCTTTTTTGGACAAGGTCTGTACCGCTGTTTTCATTTTGTCCCAGTCAGTTGGAAGCTCGAGTTTATTGTCTTCGAAGATTTTTTTGTTGACAAACAATCCTTCATAGAAACCGGTCAGCGGCACTGCGTAGATATTGCCGTCTTTTTGTCTTACGTTTTCAAGCGCTGCCGGTGAAAATCCCGATTTCCATGTCGAATCACTATCCAGGATGTCATTTAGCGGAACCACTTTTCCCGCATCTACAAAACCTTTGGCATCGGCGCCAACGAAGTAGAACAGCAAATCAGGTTCATTTCCCGATGTCATATCCGTATTGACTTTCGTTCTGAAACCGTCATCATTTGCGGACATGGTATCGTTTTCAACTTTGATGTTAGGATTTTTGGACGTGAACTCGTCCAGCGCTGCTTGGAAGGCCTCGCGTGCGGTGTCTGTACCGCCAAATGTGGAGAACACGCGCAAGGATACGTCCTTTTTCGGAGCTTCCGATTCTTTCGGAGTTTCCGTTTCGGTTTTTGGCGTTTCCCCGGATGCGTTATTGTTCTCGCTCTTGCCGCAGCCTGCCACAAACATCGTGAACACAAGCAGCATGCTCATTAGAATGAATGAAGACTTTTTCACTTGTACATCTCCCCTTTAGGTATTTTGAATCATTGTTTTACTTCTGCTGCTATTCTTATCATACATGAGATATAATTCATGTAAGGGGATACATTCCTCTAAATCACGGGGAAATATCCACAATATGGATTGTAAAATTACAATTTCAACCAAAAACAACGGTGGAATGTAAGGTTGGACGCGCAATTTCTTGCCAATCTTGGAAAAGAGAAACGTCTATCGGCGTCGGCGTTTATCACAGAAAACAGACTGCTTATAGCAGAAGTTTCCCTTGCGATATAAGGATCGGGCTGCAGGATGGCGGTGAAATGGAATTTCGGGGACCGTAGACCACTTGGTATAACGTCATCATTTATCGTTCTTTATGGTGAACTAGCCCGGGCTATGGTCTAACGGACACCACGAACGCTAATCCGCCAAAAATAGCCGATTAGAAAATCTAACGGACACCACGGCGCTTAATTGCTACAAAATTCAGGTAAAAGTAAGCTTTTTCGCCAAATAGGTGCAACTGTGTCCGTTAGATTTCAAAATCGCCGGAATTGCCCTTCATAGCGGCCCCCATGTCCGTTAGAGGTTTGGTGCGGTCCATTTACTGCGCAGAAACATCCATTAGAGGTTTGGTGCGATCCATTCATGTACAGAAATGTACGTTAGAGGTTTGTTGTGACCCATTCATGCTCAGAAACATCCATTAGAGGTTTGTTGTGACCCATTCATGCGCAGAAACATCCGTTAGAGGTTTGCTGCGACCCATTCATGCGCAGAAACGTCCATTAGAGGTTTGTTGTGACCCATTTATGCCCAGAAACATCCATTAGAGGTTTGGTGCGACCCATTTATGCGCAGAAACATCCATTAGAGGTTTGGTGCGATCCATTTATGCGCAGAAACGTCTTTGTTAGAGGTTGGGTGCGACCCATTTATGCTCAGAAACGTCTTTGTTAAAGGTTTGCTGATCAAAAATTCCGGCCGCCGGATACCTGCGGGATCGCAGAAATACCACGGTACCGTGAGTCAGTCCTTTTCCAAAAAACTCGCGTCTTTTCGATTTTTTCGAACCGCGGGCTGCGTTTAGCAGTAATGGTGACTATAAGTTTCTTAAGCCCCACTGAACTTATAGTCATAAGTTCCACAATCTAAAAAAGAACACAGCCACCATATGGTGTGCCGTGTTCTTTGCGTGCCATGTTCTTGATGTTCCGTGTTCTTTTTCCATGCTTCCCGTGCGTGATGTACACCGAACTTTTGTTACGCGCGGACCTACTTTCGAAACAGATTGGTACCACTCATTCACTTCTTTCGTCACTTGATCGCCGCCATTGGCCTTCCAGCTGGCGACGAAATCGTCAAAAGCGCTAACAGGCAGTTTGCCGTAAATGATTTTATTGAAGGTTTCAAGCTCGGACTGGCGGAGCAGATTCCACTTCGAAATCATGGTTGGCGTAGCCGCGCCCGTAAAGTAATTTTGCTTGCGGACATCGATTTGCGACATGACGACTTTCGCTGCGTACCAGTTTTCCGGCTTGCGGAATTGAGCCAGCTGCTTTTCGTACGGCGTCTCCGGTTTCGCGCCATCAGCCAGCTTCACGAGAGATTTCATATACAGATCCGGTATGCGCGCCGGACCGGTGATAAACGGGAATTTGTCAAAGAAGTCCTTGATTTTATCTTTGTCGCTTGTCGGCTGCCCGTCCACGATATCCCAGTCATAACCTTTGGCGAAGCCGTATTCGTACGGACTGCCGGCTGCAGGATTAGCCAAATTGTCAAGCAGGTAATTGTAATACAAAATAATCGCTTCCGGATGTTTGGCATCCTTGTTGATCATGAAACTGCTGTTGACGCCGGAGTTTTGCCATTTCGTGCCGATCTTTCCATCCGGGCCGGCAGGAACCGGGTATGCTTTATATTTCGATCCCGGTACGTTTTTGATCAGATCCGGAGCAGGCCAGTCCGGAACCCAGTTGGCGCCCGGCAGGACGCCGGCTTTGCCTTTGGTCCAAATTTCGGCCGATTTGCCTTCATCCCACAGCGCGGCATCCGGGTGGATATAACCTTTTTCCATCCATTCCTGCAGCTTGGCTAAAGCCTGTTTGGCGCCCGGATTTACGGAGCCGTATTCCAAATTGCCGTTTTCATCTTTGTTCCACTGTTCTTCAACGGCGCCGTAAGCTCCGAACAGCCAATCAAGTCCGCCCATCCATGTATTGGTGTTGTTTTTCAGGGAAAGGGCAAGCGGATAAACATCTTTTGGAGCGAGTCCGTCCGGATTTTGATTTTTGAATTTATCCAGAATGTTTTCGAGATCGGCAATCGTTTTTGGCGCCTCGAGATGAAGCTTCTCCATCCAGTCCTCGCGCAGCCACAATACCGTATCGTCATTGTCCGTATATTCCATAATCGGCAGGTTCCACTTCTTGCCGTCCTTCGTAAACGGATACCACAATTCAGGATGCTGTGCCGCGTGGTCCTTCCAGATTTTATTCGCATATTTCTCGAACAGGTCGTCGATTGGCATGAACTGCCATTTTAGCTGCTCTGTGCATTTGACTTTCAGGGTAGATACGCAAAGTCAGCCGATTCTGGACGGCTGCCGACGTGGTGTCTTATTCAGCTATCGTGCCCGTTAATTTAAACCCAAGGTGCTCCGTTAGCATAACGGTTGTTCAGTAGCTAAAGTTATATATTCAACTGGAATAACGATACCTTGCCCCTTTCGGATTGCTTGCATTACAGGTGCAATATAATTGTTTTTATATTGGTTTGCAGAAACATATGAATTAACATATGCTTGAGTAACCTCTCTACCCGTACTACAATCATAACCTAGGTTAAGGGGCGTCGACCCTCTTTCATTTAAGTGTTTCCCTTCCAGTACATGTGCGTAATCAGCGATAAAAAGCCCTTTATAATTATAAGGCACTTCAATTCTTAACAAAACATTCCCGATGTATTTCTTTACCATTTCAATTCCTAGGTCACCAAAATAAGGGCTACATGTTAACCATAATGGAAGAGGCTCAAGGAATCCCTCCGCCAGAAAACTACCAGTAAACTCTTCTGGTGGATTCGGACATACGTCAACCGGACGTCCGGCAAACAGACCGCCGTTTGCAGATAAAATTTGCTCCACTCTGTCTTCCCTTGTGTAATGATAAAAGGCTATTTTGCCGGAAGCAGTGAGTTCAGTACCTCCTGGATCAGGCTTATACCCGTAATCGCTTAAACTACGACCTCTGCTATTTAAGAAAATATCCCCTAGCTTCATTCAATCCCCCCTTTTTTCCTCATCTACATTAGGTTACTGGGCAACGACTGAAACTTCAAAACTGAAAAAAATACCCATATAGTGTTATAATAATTACATAACAAAGACAATTCTTCCGTGCGTTAACATTCTAATCAATGCGATTAGTGTCTGGAATACTTTTTATTTGGGAAAAGCGACGGAATACATAAAAGAGAAAAGTGTTCTGCAATAGAAAATGCTGCAATACATTTCTCATCTTGGATGGGAGCATATCAATTTTCTTGGTGAGTACACCTTCCAAACTAAAAATTTGACTGTCCCAAATGCGTTACGACCACTTCGTATCCAAGATATAGAAGCCGGTAATTCCTTAGCGTAGGAAAAACCATTACCCGCCTTTACTTCTTTAAGTTATTCTCTCCTTTCCGGCAGAAACCTTTTGGCAAGAATATATTTACCATCCTAAAAGTTTATGTAATTCAGCCGGCTCAAATCGGTTACGATCCCGTTTCAGCAATTAAACGATGGCCACTGTTTCCCCGTTCAATAGTGAAATGTTCATACCAAGCAAAACATTTCAGAGTGACATATAGCTGTCATCGAAACTGTTCCTTTCTTTTAAGGATGGCCTCCTCTTTTCTTTCAGGCAAAACATGGTTTAACATTTCATCGAAACGTTTCAATATATTCTCAATACCGATTATAATTACGAATTGTAACCGCTGTCAAACGATTTTTCCGGTCAATGAATCACTTGTTTTACTTTGTGCATTCTATGATTCGAAACGTTCCACTAAATGGTAATGGAATACGGCTTCGGAAAACAGAAATAGACCGTCTACCTGGTCCAAGGGCGGTCTATTTCTATTTTTTTCATATGCACAGGTTCCACCGAATGCGTGTACGGGCTCCACCGAATGCGCCTAACGAAACTAAAGAGCGTTATATTCACATAAACGAAGCCGATTTAAATTTAACGAAACTACAGATCGTTATTTGGACGAAATACGGGTGAATGAGCCTCTTTTAATCTGAATAGCGTGTCCTGGTTTCGTTAGAATGTTTGGAGGCACATTTTTGCCCAAATAACGATGGTGTGTTTCGTTAGAGTGAAATCCTGCTTTTTGTTCTAAGAAAACACCCGGGACTTGCTCCGGTAATCGGATTTTTCCGAAACTTTTCGCTGCAGGCTGCGCTTTTTGGCTCCGACGATCCAGCGCGACCCGGGCATGCGGGACAACATGCAGCTGATTCCAAGCGATGCCGACACGGTGAGCATAAAGGTCAACAGCGTAAACCTCAAATGGCTTCCTCCAAGCTCCAAAGGACGGGTAAAGTTCCCGATGATGTAAATAACCAGGGCGTGTACGAGATACCCTCCGAACGAATACCTTCCGATCCATGAAAGTAGCCGCAAAAACGTTTTATTACGACTCTGCATCATGATCAAAAGCCCGTATAACAGCAGCATTTGCGCTATGATAATGATAAATGTTGCAGGTTTGAGATACGTGGAAATATTCAGGTTTACGACCTCTCCCGAACCCCGCAGCACATCAGAACCAAGCCGGATATACATGCCAAGAAAGACAAGCCCGCTCCACGGCAACAGTTTTGTGCACCACGTCCTCCACTTCTCAACGTTTGCGGCACATACCGCGCCAATTACAAAATAAAACCCATACATAAGAAAGGAATAGCTGCGGTACTGCAGCAAATCGGACCAAGGCCTTCCGAGTGCTTCCGCCCAGGGGCCCATTTGATGATAAGAAAGATACAATAATATGAAATAAAATAAGCCGGTGCAAGCTATGATCGCGAAAACGCTCCGGCTGCGGGTCCGTTCACTCAGAGAGTGAAGCCTGCCGCGAACGCCCCGGTAAATCGCCGCCATGATCGGAAAGAAAATATAAAACTGCATGATCATATTAATAAACCAGAGCTGATAACCGTTTTGCGGAATAACCAGCTCTTTGGGTAAACTTCCCCAGTCCTGTCCGCCCTTTTGCCAAAACGACGGTGAAAATACGTGAACATACAGCCAGTAAATAAAAGTCCAGCAAAGAAAAGGAACATAGACGTCCCCAAACCTCTTCCGGATAAATTTGAAATAATTCATTTTCCCGCTATACTCGCCATAATTGTAGAACAACAAAACTGCGGACAAAAATACAAATGTCGGGGTTCCAAAACGGGTCAAATGGTATACCATCGTCAGCATAATGGAGTCGGCTTGTTCAATATCGGCCCTGTAAATGTACTCGGCGATCGAGTGCTGCATGACAATGGCCAGAAACGCAAGCGCCCTTAACTGAGTCCATTCTTCGATGCGCGGTTTGCTCATGAATACACCCTCCTTCATTAGCAGTTATGCGCAAGTATACCCTTCGAATATTAAATGAACCTTAAACGAATGTTAGCGATATGTCCGGTAAAAAGAAATACGGCGGGCGCAAATGACCGGATATAACGGTGTTTGTGCCCACCGCGGAAGGTGGATAGCGTTGTTCAATTATTTTTTGCATCGTCTCGGAAATCGGCCTAAAACTAAGCTCATGGTCGAAATCCGCTAGAAGATTATTTTTTCAATCTCGTCACTTCGATTTTCAAGCTTCCTGCGGAGCAGGAGCGGCCTCCAAATCATTCGAAGCATCCAGCAGGGCGGCATTGATCCCGTTCAGGAACGCAAGCGCGCTTGCCTTGATAATGTCCGTGTCCATCGCACGTCCTGAGTAGGATTTGCCTTGATATTCCATGCGGATATTGACGCGGCCGATGGCCTCTTTGCCCCGGGACATGCTGTTGATTTTATAATCCTTCAGATGGACATCCAGGCCGACCAGCGCTTTGATGGCACTGTAAAGGGCATCGATCGGACCGTCCCCCACCATGCTGTCTTTGAAGCTTTCGCCGCCTTTTCTCAATTTAACGGTAGCCGTCGGATACAAATCGTTGGTTACGACTTGGAAAGACTCCAGCTCATACAGATGGCCGCTGCCCTCGTCAAGCTTGCGGTGCTCGGTCACCAGGTAAAATACGTCATGGTCGTAAACCTCTTTTTTGGCGTCGGCCAGCTTCAGGAATTTAGCGAACAGTTCCTCGAAGTCATCATGATCGCTTGTATCGAAGCCGATTTTCTCCACGGCATTTTTAAATGCGTGTCTTCCGGAACGGGCTGTCAGGATCAGCTCCATGCTTTCCGCCCCGACTTCTTCCGGCGACATGATTTCGTATACGTTTTTGTCTTTCAACAGACCATCCTGATGGATGCCGGATGAATGCGCAAAAGCGTTCTCGCCCGTAATCGCCTTGTTCACCTGTACGTCCAGCCCCGTCAAGTGCGTCAGCAGTTTGGATGTTCTCAGAATTTCTTTCAGATGGATTTGGGTATGGCAGTTAAAATAGTTTTCTCTCACCTTCAGTCCCATAACCACTTCTTCCAGCGAGGTGTTGCCTGCCCGTTCGCCCAATCCGTTGATGGTACATTCCACCTTCTCCGCACCGTTTTTAATGGCGCTGAGCGTATTTGCCGTCGCAAGTCCAAGGTCATTATGGCAGTGTACGCTCAGGATGACTTTATCGTTCAGGTTTTTCAAACGGTCATTGATTTTCCGGATCAGCTCGCCGAATTCTTCAGGAACGGCATAACCGACGGTGTCAGGCACATTGATGATCGTTGCCCCGGCTTTAACGACGGCTTCGATCGTTTTCCACAAATATTCAAAATCCGAACGGGAAGCATCCTCCGTCGAATACTGCACTTCAGGCAGCAGCGTTTTGGCAAACTTGACCGCTTCGACGCCCATTTCCAGCACCGCGTCCTTGGAACGGCTAAACTTTTTCTCGACGTGAATGTTCGATGTGCCCAGCACGATATGGATAAACGGATTTTGGGCGAGCTTGATGCTTTCATAGACGCTTTCGATGTCGCTTTTTACCGCCCGGGCAAGCGCTGTAACCGTCACGCTGTCTCCAACGGTTCTGGCAATTTCCTGAACAGCCTGAAAATCCCCTGCGGAAGAAGCCGGAAAACCTGCTTCGATCATATCTACATTCAGTCGTTTGAGCTGCTGAGCGAATTCAATTTTTTGCTGCACATTCAGTTTGGCGCCAGGCACTTGCTCTCCGTCGCGTAAAGTCGTATCCAGTACAATAATCTTGCGGTCCATCTCCAATTCCTCCTTGAGAAAATTAAAATTTAATATCAAGCGGGTTATGGCAAAGCACGATATTAACAACAAAAAACAAAAAAACCTCATCTCTGTTATAGAGACGAGGTTTAACCCGCGGTACCACTCTAATTCATTTTCATACGAAAATAATCTCTTTCGATGGCTGACACCATCTATCCCTGTAACGGTGGAACTCCGGCTGACCCTACATTGTCAGGTGGCGGTTCATAGACGAGTTCGAAATGATTGACATTACCGTTTTGCACCAACCAACGGCTCTCTGGAAAGTCCATCACTTCTACTATTTCTAATCGAAACCTTTGATTTATAAAATTTTTATTAATCTTATGGCATCTTTTTGAAGTTGTCAACCCTGTATATTCCAAAATCATGAATTGGACCTTACATTCCATTTGTAAAAGTATATGGGCGGTGTAGGTGTAAAATGCTGATTTTCCTGAAAAAACTCGCAGTGGGCGGGCGACCGTATCATCGTGAAGAAGGCCATCCACAACGGCCATAACGGCGAACTGCTTTTTAAAAAGATTCATCCGGTCCGGATTGAAGAGGTGATGCAGCGGCTCGGGAAAAGTTCCGGCATCAGGTTTTATGTTTTGATGGGGAGCGCCTCCGTTTCTGTTTCCGCTCTTCCGGTGCAGGCAGATTCATGCTAGTGAATACGCCGTTTTCGCATTATAATCATATTAACGAGGCACGACCGAAATAATAATAGACCATTCGATTTGCCGAAAGTAGCGAAATGGCGGGCATTTTCCGTGCAAATCCGATTCATTATTTTTTGATCTCGCCCGAGACGAAGAACGTCCTGAACTATTCCTTTGTGAATAGTACCGGGACGTTTTTTTATTTTGAGGAGGGATTTTGTGAACATGAATTTCGAAAAGGCGCACGCGGCATTTATTGAATGTCACTTGAGAAAGCGAACAGGAGAACGGAAAGGTCGCTTGGAACGAGGGCATCAGGAAGCTGAGGCATTATTTTGCCGGAACGTTTGGTGGGAGCTTCAAGGGAACTTCGACCACTTGCATCCGGAGTACGAGATTCTCGATTGGCGCGGGCGATCCTATTTCTGCGACTTTGTATGGATGACGGCGGCGTTTAAGCTGGTTATCGAAATCAAAGGTTTTGGTCCGCATGTCCGGGATATGGATCGTCAAAAATATTGCAATGAACTGAACCGGGAAACTTTTTTAACGGCGATGGGATTTCGGGTAATATCAATGGCATATGACGATGTCGCCTACCGCCCCGAATTATGCATTACGCTGCTGCGGATGGTGCTGAGCCGTTATCAGCCGGAGTTATCGGCTTTCAGCCGTAATCATATACTCGAGAGGGAAATCATTCTGCTGGCCTGCGCGCTTGCCCGCCCCTTACGCCCCATTGATGTCAAAAATCATTTAGGTATCAACTACCGTACCGCCGTTCGTTTGCTCCGCTCCCTCTGCACTAAGAGCGCCTTTGCTCCGGTCAGCGGAGCGGAAGGCAAGCATGTTGTGAAGTATGAGCTTCAGCCAAGCGCAATGCTGGGATTGTAACTGGCAGGAAGGCAGGTTGCGGGCAGGTGGACAGGGAGTTTAAGGCATTGGGGAACTGTTTGATTGAGGAGCTGTTTGCGTTGAGGAGCTGTTTGCGTTGAGGAGCTGTTTGCGTTGAGGGGCTGTTTGCGTTGAGGAGCTGTTTGCGTTGAGGGGCTGTTTGCGTTGAGGAGCTGTTTGCGTTGAGGGGCTGTTTGCGTTGAGGAGCTGTTTGCGTTGAGAGCTGTTTGAGGTACAACGAGTAGCTTGGGGCTGCAGGGTGACCGATCATGCGAAAAAGTCGAAAGTCTGTACGCTTAGGTGCCTTAAGGGCTTCAGCACGCGATGTGGCGTTGTATGACGGAGACCCGCCAGTGCTTGAGTTAGAAGTCAGTATTTAAGACTGCGCTATTTTTCGAGGCTCCGGATTTGGCCCGTTCGGTTCGATTGGTTCAATTGGTTCGATTGGTTCGATTGGTTCGTTTGGTTCATTCGTCGTTCGGTTTGTTCGGTTCGTTCGTCCAAAAGCCTGCAATTGTGCAACCTTTTTACGCTATATTATTAGTTTTCAAAAAAATTGTTGCGAAAGTGCATTTATTTCGCCGCTCAATGTGACTTTTAGTCAATTCAGGTGAAAAAGGATGCACTTTCGCACCTTTTAGCTTAAGTTAGCCGGTTGAACCAGTAAAAAATGCACTTTTGAAACCTTTTGCTTGGGAGTCATTAAAAACATAGGTTTGTCTTGCTGTTTCTACGGTCTTGCTCCTTCTACGTTTCCGATCCTTTTACGGTCTTGCTCCTTCTACGTTTCTGATCCTTCTACGGTTTTGCTCCTTCTATGGTTCTGATCCTTCTACGTTTCCGATCCTTTTACCGTCTTGCTCCTTCTACGTTTCCGATCCTTTTACGGTTTTGCTCCTTCTATGGTTCTGATCCTTCTACGGTCTTGCTCCTTCTACGTTTCTGATCCTTCTACGGTCTTGATCCTTTTACGGTCTTGATCCTTTTACGGTCTTGATCCTTCTACGTTTCTTACGATCTTGCTCCTTCTACGTTTTTGCTGCTTTTGCGGTTTTGCTGCTTTTGCGGTTTTGCTGCTTTCTCGCCATTTCTCATGTATCGCTAATGCGCATTTTCTCACAATATTTTTAATAACACTCCAACATACACCCCAGTTTGTCACTTGTTTCACTTATCCCGAATGTAATACCATGCCTCACAGCTCATCCTCTCGCAACACTTAAATTCAAACAAAACACAACACCTTGTTACTATCTCGCAACTCCCTTACGAATTTCTAATGCGCTGGCCCATTGCAAGGGATCCGTCGCCATATTCCCCCTCCCACATTTCCTTCCGCCCGCCGTCATATAATGGCAAAAATGACTTGCTGCGGAGGTATTCGGGAAAATGGACGATGTGATAAGCAAAATCGATGCGGAAATCCTTCGGTTGACAACAAGCCTTATACGGCAGCAGCAGCCGGACGGGTCTTGGCATTTTTGTTTTGAGAACGGGATCGTTATTGATGCGTATGTGATCATTCTTTTCAGGACTTTGGATATCCGGAATGAGGATTTGATCCGGCGGCTTCATGATCGGATTCTTGCCGCGCAGCAGCCCGATGGCTGCTGGAAATGGTATGCCGATGAAGAAGGAGGAAACTTATCCGCTTCGGTAGAAGCTTATTACGCCCTGCTCTTTTCCGGGTACAGCCATTCCGCGGATGAGCCGATTCAGCTGGCTAAGCGATACATACGCTCCAAAGGCGGGCTTGGAAAAGTCACCAGCATATTAACAAAGGCCCTTCTCGCCGCTACCGGGCAAAGAAAATGGCCAACGTCCATCTCCTCTATTCCGCTGGAAATTCTGCTTTTTCCTGCTTATTTCCCCCTCAACTTTTTTGATTTTTCAGGATATTCAAGAGTTCATCTGACCCCAACGCTGATCATGGCCGACCGGAAATTTTCCATTAAAACAGCCTATACGCCCGATCTATCCGATCTTATTGTCCGCTCCATGGACCAAGAGGAGCTCGACCAACGCCAAAATTTCGATCACCGGGAAAATCAAAAACTTCAGGACAACATCCAGGCAGGCTTAAACCGCCTTATCGGCACTCCTCGTTTTATCCATGAAGCCGCTACTGCCAAGGCAGAGCAGTTCATGCTTTCGCGGATTGAATCGGACGGCTCCCTCTACAGCTATGCCAGCAGCACGATTTTAATGATTTTCGCCCTGCTTGCGTTAGGATATGATCAACAGCACCCCCATATCACGCATGCCATTGAAGCCTTGACCGCTATGCAATGCCGCTCCGATCATCAAACGACGATTCAAAATTCACCCTCTACCATTTGGGACACCGCCCTGCTTGCATATGCGCTGCAAGAAGCCGGGATTGCCGGCAATCATGCGGCCATTCGGCGTGCCGCCGATTACTTGCTAGCCAAACAGCAGCATAAAAAAGCCGATTGGAGCATCCATAATCCGGATACCTTGCCCGGGGGATGGGGATTCTCGGAAACCAATACCATCAATCCTGACGTGGACGATACCACTGCCGCTTTACGTGCAATCAAAAACCTCTCCCATGCCGATCCTTCGTTCCAAGATTCATGGAATCGCGGACTAAACTGGATTCTGTCCATGCAAAATAACGACGGCGGTTGGCCCGCATTCGAAAAAAACACGGATAACAAAATGCTGACCTGGGTCGCCATAGACGGCGCCAAATCGGCTGCCATCGATCCGTCGGGGGCCGATCTCACAGGGCGAACTTTGGAGTATCTGGGAAACTTCGCCGGACTTACGATTCGTCATGACTTCATCAAGCGCGGTACACAATGGCTCATCAGCCATCAGGAGAAGGATGGATCATGGTATGGACGATGGGGAATTTGTTATATCTATGGCACATGGGCCGCAATAACAGGTTTAAGGGCTGCCGGCCTGCCGGCAAACCATAAAACGGTACAAAAAGGGGCCGACTGGCTCCTGAGCATCCAAAATGAGGACGGCGGTTGGGGGGAATCCTGCAGCAGCGACCGGCTTCTGCGTTATATGCCATTAGGGGAAAGCACGCCTTCTCAAACCGCATGGGCGCTCGACGCCCTGATCGCAGTTCAACCGCAGCCAACCGCCGCGATGGATAAAGGAATTCGCAGATTAATCGACTCTGTGGAAGAAAATAAATGGACGGCTGTTTATCCGACCGGCGCCGGCCTGCCAGGCTATTTTTACTCCCACTATCACAGCTACAAATATATTTGGCCGCTTCTGGCATTAAGTCATTACAGGCTGAAATACGGAAGTTAAAAATCTATTTCGATGCTAAAAGTTGAACCAATGATAGTGCGGATAAAGGCATCCGGGTGAAATGTTCTTACGATGGCTGTTGTTCACGGATTTCTTTTATTTAGTTCAACTTTAATGGCTCCTGGCCTTTTATCACATTTCCCCGCGCAGCTCTAATCCGCATCAAGCAGATCGCTTGCTGCGGGGGAATTCAGATTCAAGCCACGGACAATCACGCTATTCCCTGCCACTCCTTCCGTTACAAGATCGACTTCCGACGCACTTGATCGCACGCATCGCCAACTCCAACGCCAAAGGCAATCGAAAAACAGCGCCGCAAGCATGCATATTGCTCGCGGCGCCGCTAATGGTTGCGCGGCTCAAACGTGGCTCAAACGTCTTTCCCCTACGGCTGCCAGTCGACGGCGACCGTCGCCGTGCCGCTTGCGGGTGTCGTAAACGAGTGGTTGGAACCGCCCTCCCATGTGACGGTCGAACCGTTTTTCTTCAGGAATTTGAATTGAATTGTCGTGCCCGCCGGCACGCTGACATCGTAATACCATGTCGGATAAGACTTAATGACGGAGTTGAACATCGGTCCGATGGCGCTGGCCGGCGCCCAATTGCCCAGTTCATTGACGCTGCCCGTCAAATAGACGTTCTCGCCAAGCGTCGTCGTGGCATTGTTCACGATAAAGCGCACACTGACTTGTTCGCCTGTCAACACGTTAAAGTTGCTGATCGTGTTGCTGTCGACCGCCCCGGCCGTGCGTACCTTGACGCCGTATCGGCCTGCCGCAACGTTAGGCACGATCGCCTTGATCTCCGTATCCTCCCACGACACGATGTTCGCGCCGCTTACAGCCGTCGTTCCAAAATAAACCGTTCCGGCCGTGCTGCCGAAGCCAACCCCGTCGATCGTGACCGTCGTGCCCGGCTTTTCCATGAGCGGACCGACGTGGCCGATCACCGGAGCCGTTGCCGCCTTCGTATACGACCAGACGGCGACGCCGCCTGCTTGAAGCGTGAAGGTATTGACCACGCCGCCGCTGCCCACCGTAATGGAGTTTCCGCTGAGAGAGTTCGCCAAGACGTCCGTGTACGTGCCGCTTGGCAGCGACGTATTCAGGCCGGATATGGAGTAGGAGCCGGTCAGATTTTTGTTGATGGCTACCACCGCTACGTTATTGCCGAACTTGCGCTCATATATGTAGACGTCATTGTTGATCCAGCGCTGCTGCGTGCTTCCGTAGGCGATCGCAGGGTTCGACTTGCGCAGCGGAGCAAGCTTGCCGATGACGTTATAAGCCGACGTCGACGTGGAGAACGAGGACATTTTCGCCCGGTTGTTCGGATCGCCGTTGCCTGTCATGTACTGCTCCGTGCCATAATAAATCGCAGGCACGCCGCGGGAAGTAAGCGTCAGCGCCAATGCCTGTTCCAGCTTGCGGCCGTTCGCGCCGGATACTTGGAAGCGGTCCATATCATGGTTGTCCAGGAATGTGACCTGATCGTTCACCGAATAATAATCCGCCGCCGTCGACGACAGCATCGAGTCCAGGCCGTACATCGTATCCGCGCCGTCGCGGAAGACCTGGCGCACCTTCTGGCCGAAACGGAAGTCGAGCAGGCTCATGCCGCTTTCGTTCGCAAAATACGTGTTGTTGGCATCGGTCTCGTTCGTGCCCAGGAACCATTCTCCGAACGTGAATACAGGCTTATAGCTGTAAATGGAGGACATCCAGTTTTTTTGCCAGCCAAACGGCATATGCTTCACCGCATCCACGCGGATGCCGTCGATGCCCATATCCAGCCACATGCGGATGGCGTTCTTGAAATACGTATCGATCGTGCTGTTGTTATGGTTGAGGTCGGCGAGGTCGTACAGATTTTTATAAATGCCGTTCTCTAACGTGGAAAAATCCGTGCCGCCGTTATGGTGGAAATAACCGTTCGTATCGCCCGTATAACCGCTGAGCAGCGTCCCGTTGTCATACAGCTTGCCGTTCTCGCCGAAGGAAGTGTTCGTTTCCATCGCCGGGGACGTGTGGTTCGGCGCGAAGTCGATGACGACTTTGATATTGTGGCTGTGCGCCGCCGAAATCAGGTTGGCGAAATCCGCCATGCTGCCGAACGCCGGGTTCGTCTTCTTGAAATCGCGCGCCCAGTAGCCGTGATAAGCCGTATTGTTTACGCCCGAATAATTGATGACGGAATAAATATTTTCGACGGGCTGCGAAATCCACAATGCCGTAATGCCCATGCCCGTAAAGTAGCCGTCGTTGATTTTATTAATAATACCCTGCCAGTCGCCGCCGCAATACAGCTTCAGGTTCGCGCTGCATGTGCCGTCAAAAGCGGAGCCCGCCGGATTGTTCGCCGGATTGCCGTCCAAAAAACGGTCCGTCACGATCTGGTAAATGACGTCTGTGCTGAAGTTTTGCTTATTGCTGACGGATGTCGCAGGCGATGCTTCAGCAGGCGCAATAGCTCCAAAGGCTACGGTCAGCAATAAAACAATCAAAGCCGGGACTTTCAACCATCTCTTTTTCATTAGTACCCTCCATTATCGAACAGTTTGATATCAAGCGTTCGTACAGGCATGTATGAGTTAGAATGATAGCGTTTTCACAAAACTGCCTTTTCAGCCTTTTCTTGCTTCGCACCTCCTCCTCCAAACTTGAGAAAACATTAACAACAAACAACCCCGGCTTCTCCAAGGGAGCTACCGGGGTTGTTTCAAACCGAAGATCGGCTTAAAAAGCATGGCCCTCAAGTTGGTTTGTCATTGTCTTCCATTCGTATTTTAAACGCAACTTATTTTCGTTGTCAACCATCGAATGGTTCGTTTTCCGTCCCCCGGAAACGGGAAGATTCGCGATGAAGCTTCATGATAAACCTCAAACGCTGAGGCGGGAGGTACTGTATGCATAACCACCATGCCATGATCGCGCCAAGCATTCTCCCAGCGCTCGGATCCGCTCCAAACCTATGTTAATTCCGTTGCCTCGTAATCCGCAGATTTGTTCGAACTTTTTCTCGCCCTGCGCTTATCGCTCATCCATGCAAAAATAATCCCCGGCACAGACATGAAGCTGGCGTAGATGAACGTTTGGCCGAACCCTTTGACGGAAGCTTCCTTCAGCTCCGCTCCTGCGCCTGAAAGCAGCGCCTTCACTTCCTCCATCTGACCCTCGCGCGCAGCGGCAAATGCCTTTTGCTGCCCAGGATCAAGTTTGGCTGCAGCCGTCTCCAAACCTTTTCTGATCTTTCCGGTCAGCGCTTCCCGTTGAACTCCGCTTCCCGATCCTTTCTTCATTTGGCCCCCTTGTTCATTAACCACGCCAACAAGAACCTCTTTGACAAAAGGCATCAGCACCGTATCGCCCTTCACCTGCTCAATGACGCGAGTCTGGGCGGTTTGCATCTCTTCACTTAGATTCTGCTGCAGCAAGGTGACAATAATGGCCACACCCAACACGCTGCCGATGGATTTAGCCATATTGATGACACCCGACGCAATGCCGACTTTCTCTTCCGGCACATGGCGCACGCCGGCGGACATCACAGGAGCCATCGTCAAACCAACGCCGATGCCGGCTATGAATAAGCGGAAAATCACATCGGCAATCGGGGAATCCGCCTCCAGAGCGCTCATGGAATAAAGAGATCCGCAGATCATCAAAGCTCCAATCGCTCCAAACCAGCGGCTGCCGTATTTATTGGATAATCCCCCTGAAACCGCTGAACTGACGATAGATCCAGCAGCCACAGTGGACAAGACCAACCCTGCCTTGAGCTCCGTCATCCCCATTACCCGGGTCAGGAAAAAGGATGTCAGCAAGGCCAGATTGGATAATGCCGCTCCGACGATAAATAACGTCAGTGAAGTCCCGTTAAATTCCTTGATTTTCAACAGCGCTAAAGGAAGCATGGGTTCTTTCGCGCGCCGCTGTACAAGAAAGAATAATGCGGCACATAACACCCCTGCGCCGATCAGCGCGTAAAATTCACCGGAATTCCAGCCGTAATCATTTGCCTTAATAAATGAATAGCTAATCAAAAGCATACCGGCGGTAATCGATAACATGCCGGCGTAATCCACCGATTTGCCTGCGGACTCATCCCGGGATTCTTTAATGAACAGCAGGGTCAGCACAATGCTGAGCACTCCGAGCGGAACGTTCACATAAAAAATCCACTGCCAATTCAGTTTCTCCGTAATAATTCCGCCAAGCGAAGGTCCGCTGGCTGCGGCAAGACCGGCAATCGCTCCCCATAAGCCAATGATCATGCCATGCTTCTCTTTGGGAAAGGTCGTTGTGGTGAGCGGAATGGTGACCGGTACAATAATCGCGCCTGCCAGCCCTTGAATCGTTCTGAATAAGATCAGCATGCCCAGCGATGTGGACAATCCGGCAAACAAGGAAGATACCGTAAACAATATAACGCCCAATATAAAAACTTTCTTGCGGCCAAACTGGTCCGCAAGCCGTGATGCCGTCAGGATCAACGCGGCAAATGCCAGATTGTATCCGTTCATAATCCATGAAATTTCCGAAACTGTCCCGCCAAAATGCCGCGTCATCTCCGGCAGGGCGATATTCACGATGGTCGTATCCAACAGTGCCATAAAATATCCCAGCAAAATGGCCGTAAAGGCCAGCACTCCTTTTGCGCGTCCGTTCATCTTTCACACTCCTCCAAATAATATGAACTAAAGTTCATGTTTTTAATTATATGAACCATAGTTCACATTTGTCAACGAAAATATGAACTTAAGTTCAACTTTCGTTGACAGCCCTTTTGTTCTCCTCTACAATCTTTATTACAAAGGGGGCCATTTGAAGTGACCGAGACTGAGAACGAGACCAAAATCCGAATACCCCGGCAGGAGCGGAGCATCAAAACCAAGGAAGCCATTTTGCAAGCTGCCATGGAGCTTTTTTCCGAAAAAGGTTACCATGGAACCAATACCAAAGAAATTGCTGCCGCGGCAGGCGTATCCACCGGAAGCTTTTATTCGTATTACAAGGATAAACGCGCCGTATTCCTGGATTCGCTCACCATCTACTTCAAAACGCTCCTTGGACGGATCGAAACATATCTTGCCGAAATCAATTTCAGCACCATGGACAAACATGAATTTATTCTGGAGGTCATCGACAGCCTGATTTTCTCCCATCAAGTCTTTACCGAGTTCCACAAAGAGCTGCAGGTGATGTATCATTCCGATCCGGAAGTTCAGGCGCTTATGGACGAGCAGTTTGATCTGGGGCGCCGCAGAACGCTGGAATACCTCCTGATGAACCCCGAGGAATTAAAGGTGGATCATGTCGAGGCAGCTTCCATCATCGTATTTGAAGCCTTAAACAGTGTTGTTGATATGCTCGTTTTCGCGCCGCAAAATGCCGATGCGGATCAGCTAAAAAACGAACTTGCGAAAATGATCGTAAACTATTTGTATAAGTAACCATGACGAAAATAACCCCACAAAGAGTATCGGAAAGAAGTAAGGGCGCCTCTCAGAGAGGGGCGCTTTTGCGGAGCAAAAGTACTGAGCGGGGCTTATGCTTCGATGCTTATTCCAAATACTTTGCGGGGACCCCAAAAAACTTTAAGTTCTATAATCTCAAAAGAAAACGCAGCCTTCATCAGGCTGCGTTTTCTTTCAGGTTCGGCTTAATGTTTAACCGGGCCCTTTGAAAATTTGACTACATGCGTTTTGCCAATAGAACCTCCGACATTCACTTCAATGATCGTAGAATTTTTTGTTTCCGATACTTTAATCGCTTCATCTTGATCCACTATAGTCAATCCCTGTTTATGAAGCTCAATGGTAATTTTGCTTTGCTGCTGCGTCGGGTCCGATACCGCCAGCGATATTTCCCCGTTCACCTCTTTCAGTATTACTGAAGCAGGATTTTGGGCAGAAATGAATCCCGCTTTTCCCGGGGTCCAGAAATTCGCCGCAATGATATCCAAAGCCTTGTGCTCAATGGCTTGCAATTGATCCGTATTGCTGAGAATCTTTATTTTAGGATTTTCACTGTAAGCCTGTGTAGCCTTGGCGTCTTTGCCAGGTAGTAAGATATACGCGTAAGATGCGTTATCCGGCTGATTGCCATGTTCAAATGCAAGGCTTGCATAATTGCGCGTGATCGGCGTCTTGGACTGGCCGCTGTTGATCTCGCTCCACGAACCTGTTCTGGATTCGCGAAGTCCATACAGCGTAGGGGCATCCGGGAAGTAGTAGCCCATGTCGGAACCAGGCACGTTGCCTGCAAGATGGGCCCATTTGACGCCGCTCATCGTGTCCGACCATCCCAGATCGCCCGGCTGCTTGATGCCGTTAACCGTGAGCGCGTTATCGCCCGCCGGATTCAGCTTGCGGTTATCAATAATGGTTTCGACCGGTTTAGGACCGGATGTATTGCTTGAAATGCCGGCTCCCAGCGCGACGATTTCGTTATCAAACATAAACCATGATTTCTTCCCGTGCAGATTGCTTCCTGTTACCTGGGAAAGGGAGAAATCCATGCCTGCCGCGCTGTACAGGTTATCGATCGTCGCTCCTCCGACCCATGATTTCGCATTCATATAAGCTTTCCATTCCCCAGGCACAGCCCCTTCTCCCGAACCGTCCGTCGTTGTGCCTGGTAGGCGGAACGAATTCACTGTCGGCCAGTACCCGTCCCGGTATTGCATAAGGTCGTTATCATACAGATAGGTCATGCCAATCCCTGTATACCAGCCTTTTAAATTTTCATTGTTTCCTTTTTCAAAAGCGGAAATGCGGTTCGAGAACAGACTTAATCCAAAACCGTATCCGTCACGCAGATGAACAACCCGGTCCATGCCGGCAAACACATGGCTTTTGATCAATTCGCCGCGGGGCTGGATGTTAGCATCATTCATTAATTGTTTCACGAGCGTCAACTCGTAGATCGACAAGCCTTTATAGTAGTTTTCATAGGTCGTGTCTTTGCTGATCCATTCCTTGGCCATGCTTTTAATCGATGCCGCCACATCCGCGGGCGCTCCTTCGGCCAGACGGAGCAAAGTGACGATCGTACCTCTGGCGCTGCCGGAACCTTCCCTTGAGATCCCTCTGCCATTCACCATGTCCATATACAGCCCTTTGTAAATCACGGGCTCAAACGTATCTTTTACCCAGTTGTACACATTGTTCACATTCGGATCCGTTACCGGCCACGGCGAACCGTTCAGCAAATACGTCATATCGGCCGCCCGGCTGAGCCATACGGCGCCGTACCCTGCCGTGTAGGCGATATTCGCATGCTGAACAAGCGAGCCATCTTTGTATACTCCGTCTCCATGCGTTGCATAAATGAATTCCGGGCCGATGGAATCCCGCCCTTGCGTGATTTTGGCGCTATTGTTCCCGATGACTCCGCGCATGGTCACGACCAGCGCTTTATCCAATAAATTGGCGCCTGTCATCTTGACGCCTTTCACGCCAAGCACGGTCCCCGTTTTCGGATCCGGGCAAAATGCATCGACAGCCTTCATGTAATTGCCTTTTTGCTGCTGCGTCAGCTGATCATACATAAGAATAACGACATCGTTCAGGATTTGCGGCGTGCCGATTTCCCAATCCCACCAATTTCCGTAGGCGCTTTTATTTTCATTGTACCGGTTGACGTACAGCCAATCCAACCCGCCGATAATCGCATCGCGCAGCTCCGCGTTTTGATAGAAACGGGAGTCTTGCGTGGAATAAGCAACAGCCATCGTTCTTAATCTGCCGTATGCGCTTGAAATTTGGGAAGAATCCGTCGCGCTTTTCAGATCGCTCCATAAGTAAGTCCTGTTGTCCGCCTTATTCAGCAAATCCCAAAAACCGCTGCCCTCATCATTAGCCACGCTTTGATCCAACTGATCGACAGCTGCATGAATGTCCGGGTCCGCTGCTTTGGCTCCATCCCAAGGTCCCCCAGTTAATTTTTGCTGCCATTTTAACCGAAGATCGCGATAAGCCGCAGCCGTTTCCGCCGATTCGACGTTGACCAGGCATTCTGCTTTGACGATGCCATCAGGCGTCGTTACCGTGACCGCTGCCGTCCCTATGCCAACTCCGGACAAATTCCCATCAGCATCCACAGTGACCACATTCGGATCGCTGGAACTCCATACTACACTTTTATCGGCGGCATCAGCCGGCGTGATCGACAGCCCTAATCTTTTGGAATCTCCGATCGCCATGGTTACGGCTTTTTGATCCAGCGCAAGCGCCGTAATCCCGTTATACTCTTCCAGGCTTATATCATCGAACCATACCTTTCCCGTCCCCGTTTCCAGAAACGGTTCTATCACAAGTTTGGTCACGCCGCTCGGAACGGTCATATAAACCTGCTGCAACGTCCAATCGTTTGTGCCAAGCAATTTAGCCGAAACCGGTCCGTCCCCCACTTTGCTTGTATTGTAAAATTGCGTGCGAAAATAAGCTCCCGTGCCGATCACGTTCTCCGTTTTGACCCACATCTTCAACTTATAGGACTTGCCTGCCGCGATCTTGGTGACACTCTGGTTGATGGACACCCTGCTTGTTTGAAACGCATCAAAAGCCATCGACTGCTGTCCGTCATGATACGTAGCCGTATCCAGGTATACTTTTGCAGTTTGATTCGGCGCCTTCCCGCTCCCGGTAGGAATCCATAATCCCCAATTTGCCGGAGCCGGGCTTGTAATCCCGTTCCAGCTCGCATCCGGAGTGGCCGTCGTCTGTTCGAAGCCGCCATTGTTCACCAGGTTTGCCGCCTCAGCCTGAACCTTTTGACTTGATCCTCCCAAATATTCCGATGGAACCATTAAAAATAGCAAACTGACAGCTAACACTGAACTTAATATCCTCACTGCATTCACCCCGCATAATGATGTTCAAAAGCCTATACTATTCCGGGAGGCAGGCCCGCATGACTCAAAATGGAAAGTGCCCCAGCAAATATGGAACCGCTTTCAAATTAATGGGCAAACATCCCTTGACCCTTCATCAATTCACCTCCCTTTTTGAAAAAGTGGATTTTGCAGCCATATTATAAACAGCCGCAGCCAGCACCGACGGGTCATATTTTTACCTGAAACGGGCATTATTTTGACTCCGACGCTACTGCACTTCTTTTTTTAAAAATACATAAACATCGCCTTCATCTTATAAATCTTTAGAATTTTTTGAAGTTTGGTTGCAATCTTTTTAAAATTTGGCGGTTATCTTGGTATCAGGTTCATCCCTGCAGCTTGATTGCAGCGGCACTTACCGGATACCTTACTTCCAAAGGAGATAGCAACAATGACTTCAAAACCAAATTACGGCGGACTGGACCTGCTTAAGTTTTTAGTGGCTTTCCTCGTCATTGCCAACCATACCAGCCCTTTTGTTTCTTTCAGCCCTCAATTGGATTTCCTCTTAAGCGGGGTTCTGACGCGGATTGCCGTGCCGATCTTTTTTATGTCAACCGGATTTTTTTATTTCCGTAAATGGACGGGTGATCCGCTTCGTGATAATAAAGCTCTTTACGGCTATTTGAAAAAAATCGGCAAGTTGTATTTCACCGCAATCCTGATCTATATCCCGCTTAACGTGTATACAGGTTACTTCACCAAAGAATTCACGCTGTATTTCTTGCTCAAAGATATCGTTTTTGACGGAACCTTCTATCATCTTTGGTATTTGCCGGCGCTTATGCTGGGGATTATGGTCACTTCTTTTCTGTACGAAAAAATGCCAATGCCCTTCGTTTTGGCGGCAGCAGCCTCTTTATATATCATTGGATTGCTGGGCGACAGCTACTACGGTTTGGTCGCGGGAACAGGAATTTCGCAAATGTACGATGTCATGTTTCACGTATTTGATTACACGCGCAACGGCTTATTTTATGCGCCTGTTTATCTTGCACTCGGGGCATTGGCGGCCCGAAAACAAACATTCCAAACCAATCCGATCATCAACGGAATTTTGTTCATGGTCTCGCTTGACCTCATGCTGATCGAGGGCATTTTTCTGCATTACGCCGGAATCCCCCGCCATGACAGCATGTATATTTTCGCGCTGCCTGCATCCTATTTTCTGTTCCAATGGGCTTTTTCGTGGAAAGGAAAATCAAACAAACGATTTCGGGAATGGCGGGTATGGATCTATCTTTTGCATCCGATTGCGATCGTGCTCGTTCGCGGGGCGGCAAAAACGGTCCACTTGGAACGGCTCCTCATCATGAACAGCCTGCTTCATTTTGTAACGGTCTGTTTGGTATCGATCGTGATGGCCGCAGCTGCAGCCCGGATATACGGTTTTCCGCTCAAAAAACGATGGCGAAAATCGGCTTCCCCCAAAGAGATTGCGTGAAGACAGCCAAGCCGCTTAGGAATCGGATTCATCAAAGCTTGCGAAACGCGGCCGGTCAATGGACACGCCAAAATCGGCGGTTGGATTCATTCATGGAACCTTCCCATAACCACGGTGTTATAATATTTTCCGTCGGCAAGGACCTTATCGTTTTTTAATATGCCTTCGGTTTCAAAACCGAATCGTTGATACAGCTTAATCGCCTTATCATTGGTTTCCAACACGTTTAAGGTCATTTTTTTAATGCCGCTCGCGTCCGCCCATGCCACCGATGTCCACAGCAGATTTTTCCCGATGCCGTATCCCCAAAACGCTTGTAAAACGCATACGCCAAATTCAACCTTGTGGGAAAATCTGCGCAGGTCGCTGCCTTCACATCTGGAAAACCCGACGAGCCGGCCCTTGGCTTCAGCAACCAGGAACAAGTTTCGCGGATTTGCGGTATCCGATTGAATCAGACGTTCAAATCCCTGAACATCGATAAAGGCCTCGCCTTTTTCCCTGTCCAGATTTTCGGTTTCGCCATCGATTTGCAATCTTAACGCGGACAACTCTTCCGCATCTTGAACCGCTGCCGAACGGACCGAATAATTCAGGCCGCGTACCTCAAATTGCTGCTTATCGATCATCATCGTGTTTCTCCTTTTATTTGTTTTGATAAATAACGGGGATGGCAGCCGGGTGAAACGGGCTCTGTAAATGCCCCAAGCAATAAATTTTACCAAAAAGCAAAAAAACGGCATTTCTGCCGTCTTTTCTAAGGATGGATTGTCAGGGACTCGAACCCTGGACCGCCTGATTAAGAGTCAGATGCTCTACCAACTGAGCTAACAATCCATATTCATTTATTAGAGTCGAGTTTGTCCAAGCATCTGCTATAATGTTCAACATCGTCTCAACGTTTATACTCTATCATAATTAATCTAGTGAATCAAGAGATAAATATTTACCACATATATAATTGTCATGTGAATTATCTAAGAACGCTGTGTGAAATTCCTCTCGGGCGAAAGCCGCCAACTGTTTCCTGCCAAATAAAGTGCTATAATTAAAAAGGGAAGTTTCCAATAAAGTCCAGAACAAGGAAGGAGAAACACTCATGAACATGAAGCAATTGGATCGAATTCGTACGGGAAAAGGTTTCATCGCCGCCTTGGATCAAAGCGGGGGTAGCACGCCGAAAGCTCTGCAGCAGTACGGTATTCCGGAAAGCAGTTATTCCGGCGAAGAAGAGATGTACGCTTTGGTGCATGAGATGAGAACGCGCATTATTAAAAGTCCTGCGTTTGATTCCAGGCATATTTTGGGTGCGATTCTTTTTGAAAACACGATGGATCGTTCCATCGACGGTCAATTGACCGCCGATTATCTCTGGGAGCAAAAAGGCATCGTGCCTTTTCTGAAAGTCGACAAAGGACTCGCCGAGTTGGAGGACGGCGTTCAGCTTATGAAGCCAATCTCCGGACTGGACGATCTTTTGAAACGCGCCAATGAACGCAACATCTTCGGGACGAAAATGCGCTCGGTCATCAAAGAAGCGAATCCTGCCGGAATCAAAAAAGTTGTCGAGCAGCAGTTTGCCATCGGCAAACAAATCGCGGCGGCGGGGCTGGTGCCGATCGTCGAACCGGAAGTGGATATTTACAGCGCGGATAAAACCGCATCGGAAAAACTGTTAAAAGATGAAATCATAGCTCAATTATCGGCCCTTGATCCGGACGTAAAAATTATGCTCAAACTCTCCATTCCGACCGAAGACAACTTCTACAGCGATCTGATGGAGGATCCGCATGTGGTAAGGATCGTGGCTTTATCGGGCGGCTACTCGCAAACGGAAGCCAACGACAAACTGGCGCAAAACCACGGACTGATCGCCAGCTTCTCCCGCGCCTTGTCGGAGGGACTTGCCGCCGGACAATCGGATGAAGACTTTAACGCGAAGCTTTCCAAATCCGTAGAGGCTATTTATGAAGCGTCTATTAAATAAAAAAAGCACTTCTGCTGTTAAATAAAATGATAAAACGACTCCGAGCCTTGTCAATAGGCCGGGGTCGTTTTGGGGTTTACTTGCAAGCATTTCTGTGATTTAGCTACCTTATTTCACCCTAATAACCACGTTTCCTTTTTTATGACCTTTCTCGACATATCGGTGGGCTTCGGGTATTTGCTCCAGCGGATAACAGCGGTCGATGACCGCATGGATTTTCCCTGTTTCCATCAGCTCCTGGAGGAAAATCAGATCCTCCGTAGATACCTTCGCGACTTCCATTCCGACAACGGACACGTAGGTTCCATGCGGCGCCAACGCTTTTTTGCAGTTTGATTTTTTGATTTTCCCTACGGCGTTAAAGACGATATCATAAAGCTCTCCTCTGCTCGTAAAATCCTCTTTCGTATAGTCAATCACCTTATCGGCCCCTAGAGATTTCACTAGTTCGATATTGGCCGAGCTGCACACCGCCGTAACTACCGCCCCGTAATGTTTGGCAAGCTGCACCGCGGAAGTCCCTACCGATCCGGAGGCCCCATAGATGAGCACTTTTTGTCCGGGCTGGATCTTTCCTTTTCTAAGAAAATGCAGCGCTGTCGTTCCGCCAAAAAGAACCGCAGCCGCTTCCTCATCACTCGCATTGGCAGGTTTCATCGCCACCAGTTTATCCGGCAGACACGCATATTCGGCGTACGCTCCCATACGCATTCCGGGAAATGCAAAAACAGGGTCGCCTTTTTTGAATCGCTTGACCTCTTTTCCAACGGCTTCGATTTCTCCGGCCAGTTCCGTGCCGAGAATCTGTTTTCTTGGTTTATTGAAACCTAATATCATCCGCATGAAAAAACGGAGCAACATCGGGGCGTTTAAACCACGAACTCTGCAATCTCCCGATGTAACTGTTGTCGCATGAACCTTGACTAGCACTTCATGATCCTCGGGAACAGGTTTTTCAACCTCTTGAAGCTTCAAAACATCCGGTGCCCCGTATTTTGTGTATACCATCGCTCTCATGGTTTTCCTCTTCCTTCAAAACTTATTTTGCAATGAGTATATACGCAGCACGGGTTCGATATACAGATACTAAAGTATGGTTTTACAGCAGACCCAACTGGCGGGCACGCGCTACGGCTTCAGTCCGCCGTTTCACCTGCAGTTTGTCAAAGATTATCCGGTTATGCCCTTTAACCGTCGTTAACGCGATGAAGAGCCGTTCGCTAATTTCGCGATTCGAAAGCCCTTGGGCGATGAGGCGCAGCACTTCCAACTCCCGGTTGCTGAGCGGCTCAATCAGAAGCTTGCCGGCCTGAGCAGAACGACGATCCGGCTCGTCTTCTATTTCCAAGCCTTCCGCCTCCATTGCTGTCAGCAGCCTGCCTAGATCATTCGGCATGATGTCATAACCGGCTGCTTCGCGCAGTAGTCCTTTCATCGGAGCACCCTCGTCGAGAAAGGTACGGATGAAACCTTCAGATTCGGCCAATGCGAGCGCGTCCGCAAACCGTTTCACGGCCTTGATCTTGTCGCCATTTCCATGCAAAGCAATGGCCTGCAGAACCATAACTTTGAGCCGTTCATCCTCACGGTTGTTTGCTTCCGCCTGTCTTCGCAATGTTTCCAAAACATCCAGCGCAGCTGTTGGATGATCCTTGGCCAGATGCACCCGGGCCTTGCTGAATTGCAGCCCATACTGCTGCGCTAGCCGGTCAGCTTCTTCCACATCGCCCTGATGAAGCAAAATGAGCACCTGCACCTCTGCTATATGGGGTATCTGATTCAAAAAATGCTGCTGGCGGGCGGAACGATCGGCCCGAGCTAAAACAGCAGCCGCTTCGCGCCACTCTCCCAGCGCCAGCTTTAACTTTGCTAGAAACACCTCACAAGCTACCGCTCGATCCGTATCCTCAAACTGCTGTGCCAGTTGAAAAGCCCGCAGCGCGTACTGCTCGGCCGTATCCAAGTCATTCCACTCGTAGGCAATGCGCGCTAACCCCAGATACGCTTCGCAAGCAGCCGGCAGTGGCGGATCGCCAGCTAATCCAAGAACTTGTTGATAAGCCCCGGCTGCCGCACGAAGCTGATTGTCTGCTTCCCGTATGTTTCCCAAACCAAGCTCAGCCATAATGGTAATGATGAGATGACCGATCTTCCGGCTAATCGACAAGGCCTCAGAATATGCCAGGCCGGCCGCAGCGTGATCCCCCTGCAGCTGGTGCGCATATCCCAGCGACCACATTGTGGCTGCGCGGACAGGTAAATTGCCTTGATGAAGATGTTCAAGCGCAAGACGCGACTCGGCAAGAATCGTGTCCGCCTGATGCCTGCTGACAGCCAGCGCTGCCCGAATCGAGGCCATATGCCCTATTAGATCTGGAGTTTTCATGGCTTGTCCGGCGCCTTGCAGGGCATGTTCGGCCGCTTGCAGTTTTCGCTCAACCTCTTTCATTTGACCGGCCATCAGGAGCGCCGAAGCATGCATTACGTAAAGCGAGGGCCTTGCGTCCAGCTCCGTTTGCGGCAGCGACTCGAGCCAATTCAAAATAGGAGTGATCGCTCCGCGAAAAAGCAGAGGCATCCCTCCTCCTTCGATCAGGCGAACGGCGCGGTCAACGTCATGTGCGGCAGCGGCATGATGAAAAGCTTCCATGACTAAGCCATTGTCCTCATACCATGCACTGGCGCGGATATGCAATTCAGCAATGTCTGTTACACCTTTTTCTTTGTTCTGAATGATGCGTTGATGCAGCCGTTTCCGCAGCAAATCGGCAAAGAGATGGTGATAACGGTACCAATGCCGCATATTGTCCAATGGGACGATAAACAGGTTGGCGCGTTCGAGATACTCCAACATATCCTGCCCGAAACGGGAAGCGGCCTCTTGATTACCTGCTTCCATATGAAAAACAGCATCGCATAACGGGCCGGACAACCGGTCAAGTATCGACGTGTGCAGCAAAAAATCCTGAATGTTCACGGGTTGGGTTTGCAAAACCTCTTCAACCAAATAATCCATGACATGATGATGGCTGCCGGTAAAAGATTGGACGAACCCTGAGGCATCCGGATGCCCTTGCATCGAAAGCGCAGCCAGCTGCAAGCCGGCAATCCAACCTTCCGTCCGGGTTGCAAGCAGGACGATATCTTCTTCTGAAAGGCTCAATCCCATCACCGTTCCGAGGAACTCCGCTGTTTCGGAGGTCGTGAACCGCAAGTCATTGGTCCGCACTTCCGTCAACTCATCCCGGACACGCAGCCGGGCCAGAGGCAAATCGGGGTCCTGGCGGGTAACGATGACCAAATGCATCTGGGGCGGCATATGCTCGATCAGCCAAGCGACGGCATCATCCATCGTTTTGGAATCAACAACATGGTAATCGTCAAGAACGAGAATAAAAGGTTCCGGGGTCACCCCAATTTTTGGAAGCAATGCTGCCAAAATCATTTCCAACCGCAGCGGTCGGGAGGTTTGGAGCGTACCCAATATACCTTCTCCCGCATCAATCCCGACCTCCCTCATGGCAGCAAAAAGATATGTCAAAAAACGTACGGGATCACGATCCTCCTCATCCATTGACAGCCAAGCGGCTGGCCGCGGGCAGCCGGCAAGCCACTGGCTGACAAGCGTGGTTTTCCCGCAGCCTGGGGAAGCCGAAATAAGGGTCAATTTACGGCCCAGTCCATCATTGAGACGCCGAAGCAGGCGCAGGCGACGAACCATTTTTGATCGAAGCCGGGGAGTATATAGTTTTGTTGGTAAAATCGGTTCAAACATGATAACCACCATTCTTATGTTTCATTTGCGGCAGTTTATACGATCGCCAAAGCGCGCCGCATCATTTTTGCCTGGACAGGCTTTCTTCCCTTTCTTCAAGAGACATCAATGCATTTACGCTGTGGCTGAGAATGGCTCCGGGTAATATATCAACCTCTGTCAAACACTACTTCACCAATTTACGCAACACTTTAAAAAATAGATAGTCCATAGCTTTCGCTCTATAAGCGGTCTGGTTAAAGCTTCCGATCATATAAACGTCCAAATTGGGAAAATAAAGCATGCAGGCGCCGCTCGCCCCAAGATGTCCCCAGCCGATATATTTTTGGGTGACAGGAATAAAATGCATCCTCATCAGCCCGTAACCATAATCCATCCCGAACCGCATTCGATTCCAGCGCTGCATGGCATCCAACGTTTCCTTTTGAACGATCTGGTGGTTCACGAGCGCTTTGATGAAAATGAGCAAATCTTCCGATGTGGAAACGGTCTGGCCTCCGGCATAAAAGCCGCTGAAGCTGCGGTACTTTTCAACGTCGACTTCCAGCTTATCCACATACAGTTTCGCTGTGGGAAGTTCGCTTTTGACGGCAGGATCGGAATATTGGCATAAATAGGTGTGGTTCATCCGCAAGGGGCTAAATAAATATTCATGGAGCACTTCATGATATGGTTTGGAAGTAATATTTTCAATGATGAGGCCAAGGAGATTAAACCCTGTATCTGAATAGTGAACGCCTTTACCTGGAGGAAAATGGGGCTCTAAATGCTCATTCGACCAAAGAATGGTCTCTTCAGCCGTCCACAAACGCGAGGGATGTTCAAGCTGTTCTTTAAATACCGCTTGTCCCTGCTTTGATTTTTCTTCGAAATAATCAGGCAGCCCGGACGTGTTGCTTAACAAATGTTTGATCTGAATGTCGTATGTATAGTCTTTCCCTTTAAAAACATGAAGATCTTTAAGAATATGCGGAGGCAGATAATCGGCGATGGGATCATCGAATTTAACAAGTCCTTTTTCTGCCAGTATGGCAAAAAGAACAGAAGTGAAGGCTTTGCCTATGCTTGCCGTATGATAAGGTTGTGCAGGATTAGCCGGGACCCCGTCCGTCCTCCCCGCAGCGATTGGCCAGTGAATATCTCGCCTGTCCGAATGCACCAACAAAAACACATTATGAAGCCTCGGATCGGAAGCAACTCTATTTTCCAAATGCCTCTCGATCTCCCGCCTGACCTTTTCTTTTTCCATTTCGTTTAACCTCCCTTTTTTCCTCTCGTTATTTAGGAACGTTATAGCAAATATTATATAGTAGCTTATTCCGGAAATCTTTTAGCCATGTCAGTAAAGCACTTCATGAACGGTTTTCAGCCCCAATACGCCCCAAACAGGGCCATTTAAGAAACTTTTACCTTCGATGAAATGGCCTCGAAGTATGGCTCCATCCAAGGCTTTTTAGAGAAAGGAATCGGCTTGAGCACAGGCAAACAGGCCAAGCTGAAAAAAATGTATCTTGAGTAAGTTTGGGCGATTTATACGAATAGTTCAGGACAGGATAATATGAACAGAAATAAAGGACGATCTTTAATGGCAGCTGAGCCACTTGGGGATCGTCCTTCTTATGCTCGAAGTTCAACGTGTAGAGGCTGTTGCCGCCTTGTAAAGAGCAAAGAATCCCGAAAAACAGGTTTATTGGACTGCTTGCAGATGCTCCGCAAGACGATCCATTGTTTCCGTGAATCCTTGTTCCATCCCCATATCAATTACCTTTTGAAGTGCTTCGACGGAATCATATGCAGACCGGCTAACAAGTTTCGTTTTGCCTTCGAACTCTTCAAAGGTTAATGTGACCAGAGGTGCCGGCATTCCTTCCGGTTCATTGCCCTCTGCATCAGAGAAGTAATCGATATATACGATTTTCTCCCCCTCAACGATCTCTCGGTATACCCCTTTGCCCCATGATTCGAATCCGTAGAAGTCGCCTTGATTTTGGTCGATGCACTTCATGCAATAATGCCAGCTGCCGCCTTCGCGAAAATCAATGTCGCACACAGGAAGGATCCATCCACGCGGTCCCCACCATTGTTTCAGATGCTCTGCTTCCGAGAACGCCTTGAACACAAGCTCCCGCTGCGCGTCAAAAATACGTTCGACAATAAATTCCTTGCCTTCTGCCTTCACTGTCATTTGCTTCGACATTCATATTCCTCCCAGAATTTATTCTTGATCTGAAATCTTGTCTTTGGTTTGCAGTTTCTGCAAATAAATATCCAATTGATCAAAACGTTCCTCCCACAACCGGCGATACGAATCCAGCCATTCGTCCAGCGCGTGGAAAGGTTCTGAACATAATTTATAATTCCGACGGTTGGCGACAGCCTGAACCTCAACAAGTCCAGCTTCCAATAGGACGCGGAGATGCTTGGAAGCTTGAGGCTGACGAAGATTCAAACGATCGGCGACTTCCCCTACAGTCAGGGGGCCGTCACGCAGAAGATTTACGATATTTAGACGATTGGGTTCAGCTAATGCACTAAATATTTTAATTTCCATGTTTCAAATGTTCCTTTAATCCTTCTATCATCACTCCAGAAAAGGCTGATTTCCGATTTCAGCCGTTTTCACCTCATTTCAATGATTATTTCCATGCTATGATGTAAATATACCCTGTTCGGAATATTCCCGTCAAGGAATATTTATATTTTTAAATCACTAAGAACTTCTTCGTGTATTTTGAGGTACATCAAGCCGATCTTTATGGATCGTCTTTGCGTTTGACCGCCCTAAGACTGCAAAAATGAATGGATGATTTTTAAACGGACTTTATCGCTACCCTCCGCAATATACTAGGTATAGCCATTATGGCATTCAAATTTTACAAACCATATTGTGTCGGAGAGTATGAAGATGGGAGGCTGTATAATGGAAGGAAACAACACACATCGGGCAGATGATATGTCGGCAGCTATACATTCACAAACTGTTGGTGAACGGGGTCCCTTACTTGCACAGGACAATATTTTGCATGAGACGCTGGAAACCTTTATACATACCAAAATTTTAGAAAGGCCCGTGCACGAAAAAGGTTATGGCGCTTTCGGATACTTTCAGACCGTGCATTCCATGGCGGCATACACCAAGCTCTGCTTTCTGCAAACCGCTGGTCAACAGGTTCCTGTTACAGTAAGGTTTTCCTTGGCCGTGAGCACAAAAGGCACTCCGGATACTTCCCGCAATGTACGTGGATTTTCCACCAAATTTTATACGGAACAAGGTATTTTCGATCTGCTCTGCAACCATATCCCTGTGTTTGCCGTACGGGATGCCATACGCTTTCCGGAGTTTATTGAAGCCTTCCTGCCTTCGCCGAAAAACAACCTGGCCGATCCCGAACGGCTCTGGAGCTTCGCAGCCAGGACGCCGGAATCCATTCATTTTCTCCTCTGGATCTATTCCGACGTAGGCACGTTAAAAGACTTCCGCCACATGAAAGGTCATAGCGTGAGCACCTATGTCTGGAAAAACGAGCAAGGCGCCCGTACTTATGTGAAATATCACTGGATCCCTTTTGCCGGCGAGAAGTACATCGATCGTCACGAAGCGACCCGGTTGGCCGGCGCAGCTCCCGATATCGCGGGCAAGGAGCTATATGAATCAATCGCGGTGGGAAAAAACGTCGATTACGGGCTTTACGTGCAGCTGATGAATCCCGATGACGCGGCTAATCTTCCTTACGATCCGCTGGATGATACCAAACTCTGGGATGAACGGCAATATCCTTTGCAGCCGGTTGGGCGTCTGGTACTCGATCGCAATCCGGATAACTATATGGAGCAGGTGGAGAAAATAGCCTTTTCGCCATCCAATCTTCTGGAAGGAGCCGAGCTGTCGGACGATAAAATACTGCAGGGACGGGCCAATATATACTGGGATTCACAGCGCCGGCGGCTGGGACCGGATTTTCGCAAAATCCCGGTCAATCATCAGGAAAACTGGTCGCCCAATTCCCTTGTGACCAGCGGCAGCGGCCGTTATGTAGAGGGCCAACTCGTACGGTCCGGCCTGTCCAAAGCGGATGATTTTACGCAAGCCGGCCAGTTTTACCGCGCCCTTTCCGCTCCGCAGCAAGAACGTTTGGTGGATAACCTTGCTGCCGATCTTACAGGCATATCCCCTGAAACGCAGCGTATTGTCTTAAGTTATCTCTACAATGCATCGCCGGAGCTGGGAGATAGGGTTGCTAAACAAATTGGAAAATAATCGATACGGTATTACGGAATCACGGAAGACCGTTTTAACTTTGCAAATTCGGGTGGTAGGTTCCACTTAAAATAACCCCACAAAGAGTATCGGAAAGAAGTCCGACGCCTCTCACAGAGGGGCGCTTTTGCGAAGCAAAAGTACTGAGAGTATCGGAAAGAAGTCCGACGCCTCTCACAGAGGGGCGCTTTTGCGAAGCAAAAGTACTGAGAGTATCGGAAAGAAGTCCGACGCCTCTCACAGAGGGGCGCTTTTGCGAAGCAAAAGTACTGAGAGTATCGGAAAGAAGTCCGACGCCTCTCACAGAGGGGCGCTTTTGCGAAGCAAAAGTACTGAGTGACGTGTAGCCTTTGAAGCTTATTCCGATTACTTTACGGGGACCCCGGAAATTCAACCCCACAAAGTGACGCGTGAACTTCGAAGCTTATTCCGATTACTTTGCGGGGACCCCGGAAATTCAACCCCACAAAGTGACGCGTGAACTTCGGAGCTTATTCCGATTACTTTGCGGGGACCCCGGAAATTCAATCCCACAAAGTGACGTGTGAACTTCGAAGCTTATTCCGATTACTTTGCGGGGACCCCGGAAATTATACTTTTTGATATGTTTAAAAAGCCCCACTCTTTGGGTGACGAGTCCGAGACAAACACGATCCCCAAAGATCAGGGCTTTTTCTATTTTCATATTCAACATTCGTTATTTCGAAATCATATGTTCACGGTTTGAGTCCTCCGTAATGATCGCGAAGACGTTGTAAATGTAGATATGTCAGCGCTCGCTTGGATCGTGGAAATCAGGTGCCACACATATCAGTCCTTCGTATTAGGAGCTGACGTGATGATAAAATTTCGGAGCGGTTTTTCTGATTTCATCAGAGTAACTGGCGTCGCTGTCACGGCAGCTTGTCCGGTTGATCAAGACTTATACTCTCGGACAAGATCTTGCAGAGCTTGCCTCACATTGCCATGGAATAGACCTCCATGATAGCAAATGATCCGTTCAATCTCGAAATCCAGCAGCCTCCGAACAGAGCTGACAGCCGCCTCCATATCCATTGTGAATTGGGGATTAGCGATGTTTAATTTCCCGTGCTCGAGTACTACGGCATCTCCCGCGATTAACGTTTTACTGGATGGTAGATACAATGATATATGGCCGGGCATATGCCCAGGCGTATGGACAATCTGAATGCCGCCGCACCAGGGCAGACATTCGTCGTTTATAACTGTTTGGTCGACAGGGGCCGGCTCAATGCTTGCCAAAAATCGAATAAATTGCTCTGCTTGGTTTTTGGCTTCGTCCTGCAGTTCCCCTAAAGTGGATTTTGCCTGTTCAATCCTTAATGATGTCTTCGCGCCCTCTATATATGGTTTTTCCAGCTCATACGCGATAATCGTGATATGAGGATACGCGCGCTTGATTTCAGCCAGCGAACCGATATGGTCCATATCATGGTGCGTTACGATTAACTTGGTAATGGATTCGAAGGAGATTCCCTTTTGTTGTACCGCCTTTTCAAGATAAGGGAGAAAGTTCGGGTAACCGCAGTCAACGAGAATGTTCTCTTGTTCGTCCTGAATGAGGACGGGCGTGATGATCTGATTTTGGCCGTTATGCTCAAACTCAATATCGAGTAATTGACAGTTATTCATATGTGTTCCTCCTGTTGGCGTTTAGCAAAGAATTTCTTTCAACTTAGTTTTACTTCTACGGTTAAGCAAAAGAACCCTTTAGTTATCTTCATTTTCATCTCACACTGTGAACAGATCAGGGATTTCATTTTCACTTCTATATCACACTGTGAATAGACCAGCGGTTTCATTTTCACTTCCATATCGCACTGTGAAAAGATCAGCGGTTTCATTTTCACTTCCATAGCGAAAATATACATTAACAAACTGGTATTTATATGAGCATTTTGCAAAAATCCAAGGAGCGACTTTCAATCAGCAATATATAGAGCGAAACGGTTTAGTTCGACTATATATTGTACCCCGGAGCGGTTGGAATCGAATTTTGCAAAAATCCTGATATAAATTATATTATGCGAAATATGTATTGTTCCAAGTTGTCGGGGATGGTAAAATATGCCTAGTTTTGTCGCAATAAAATCTGATTTGAGGGAGCAGGTAAAATAATGTATAAAATTTCGGGAGGATACATGAAAAAAATAATATTATCTTTTTACTGCATTATCTTTATTTTTAGTTTTATCGAATTGGGTCATGGCGGCTCAAAAGCTGTAGCTGCTATGAGTTACAACGGGCATTGGAGATCCTACCATCACGTTGGTAAATATGATTTAGACGAAATTAATCTATATATGAAATCCAGCGGGAACAAAGTTCTAGTTGAAATAACCAGCGATTATTTCCTTCCTGAATCAAGGGACGGAATTGGCCAAATGCAGGGCAGTTCTATCGAGGAAGAAGTTTTCTTTAATTCAAGGGGCCTGGCTGTATTTAAATACAAAGATGAACACAATAATGGACAAATGACCATTCAAGTTCAAAATGATGGCGCAAAGATAACTTGGAATGGTGAAGAAAAGTCAGAACATTCTTTTCCAAAAGGTACCTTCAAGCTATATAAGGAAATTGCTCCTGGATCAAATGAAATGAAGAAAATAGGAACATTCTTAAGCAACTTCACTGAATTGCACTTTAAACGTCTCAATTCGGGGAATTTAAATTACAGCGATCTCATATATTTTGGCGTTTTGCATAATTTCGAGAATAATTACGCATCGACCGTTTCCAACTCCGGTGGCGGCAAATTATTCATATCAAAAAGCAGCGTCGAACAATCGATATACAAATACTTCAATATTAAATTCAAGAACCATAAAACAGTGCAGGGTTTTAAATTCAATGGAAAAGGTTATGTGTTCGAAGGAGCATCAGGAGCTCCGATCGACTATGTAAAAGCATTGAATGTGTACGACATGGGCTCAAATAAATTGGTGATTTACGGCGAATTATATAATCCCGACAATCCTGCTGCAGGTACTTATGGCAGTGTAGATGCCGTTATAAAAAAAGTTACCGAGGGGAATAAAACAAGGTATGTACTTGATGCATTATCGGTAAAGAATTAAGGGTTAACAGAATGTCTATGCTCTATGGAGCATAGAGAGTCGAACTAACCTTATCGCTGCCGAGACGCTCTCTATTGCGCGGGTAAGTTAACCACTCACTTATGGGGGCATCGAGCATTAAGCACCTCGATATCAAGTGAAGGACATCCCGAAACATAGCCGCCTATTTCACGGTAAGACTTATCAACTCATAATTGTAGTATTCATGACAATTGAGTATACTCTAACCAAAATTGTTTCGGCGTGAAGCACTTGCCGCTTTAATACAAGCATCCGTTTATGGTTGCCGTATTGGAGCGGCTTTTTGTTGTCGATGAAGGGAGAAATCAGCAATGAGCTTATTTACGAAAACTTATGAGGAATGGCTGCACAGAAACATTGCGGACGAAAAAAATCCAAGACGACGCGAGCTCCTTGAGAAAGGATTGACCCACAGTACCATGGAGTTTCTTCGATCCTGTTGGTATCCGGCAGTCGGAAATTTGGATTATCTGTACCCCGAATGGGAGGTAAGAGATATGAACAATGCCGTGCGTTACCTCGATTTAGCTTATATGCCGGGAGGGGCCAAGGGTTGCATTGAAATCCAAGACTATCGATCCCACGCAAGAGATATCGGTGTTACACGATTCAAGGATCTGTGCAAAAAACACTCCATGCTTGCCCTCGACGACTGGACTCTACTTACCGTTGCTTATCTCTCCATAGTCGAAGAACCCGAGTTTTGCAAAAAACTTGTTCTGGCCTTTGTCGGAAAATTCGTGTCGACCCCTTTGGCATCCGGCTTGGATTGGGCTGAAGCTGAAACGCTGCGGTTCGCCCGCCGATTGCTGCATTCTTTTTCGGCCGATGAATTGGCTAGTCACCTTCGCCTTTCCGACCGCCACACTCGGCGCATCTTGCATGGACTGGTCGAACGAAATCTGTTGATGGTGGCCAGCGGGAAACAGCGATATCGGACATATCAACTTCGTTGGGATCACAAGAATTGAATGGCGAGGGACGCTAACGGAGACTGTGGTACATTCGATATCGCACATGTTACAGATCTACACAGGGGACATGATGCAGATTCGCACAAAGGACGCGGATTCAGATTTCGTACACGGGACACGATGTAGATCCATACAAAGGACGCAGATGCGATCCACACTAAGGACATGTTACACACCCGCTCGAATGACGCGATACAAAGTCATACAAAACTCTAACGGACACAGCGGCCGCTATGGAGGGCAATTTCGGTCATTTTGATTTCTAACGGACACAGATGCAGCTATTTGGTGAAAAAGACCCCTTTTGGCGGTGTTTCGGAGCAAATAAGCGCTGTGGTGTCCGTTAGAATTTCAAAACGACTGTTTTTAGCCAGTTAACGGCCGTGATGTCCGTTAGAAGCTCACATGACCTCACGGTCACCACCAACGATGAAAATGTTATGAGTTTTGTCTCAAAACGCAAAAGCTATTTTTGTATAAACATAACAAACAAAAAACCCCGCTCGAATGAGTGAGGTTTTCGTTTGTTATGGAGCCTATTCTATACTTTTTAAGGATTCAATCATATTAATTTTGGTCACCTTTCTCCTAAGCAGTAAGTTAGAGAAAATAGTAAGCAAGAACGCAAAAATGACAGAAATCAACATGATAAAAATAGTTAATTTATCTGGGATTTGTTGATGGGTACTCGACAGTGCCTTTACAACAATTGCATAAAAATTGACGCTTATCGGTAAAGCTACAATGACCGCAAATGTGGTGATTATAATGTTTTCAAAAAATATTAGCCGGTTTATTTTATTTTTTCGATAGCCCAATACCTTAAGCGTTGCAAGCTCGCGATTCCTTTCATAAATGTTGATGGAAGATATCGTATATATGGCGCCAAAGGAGAGTACGACGGCACAAATGATAAACATAATAAACATAAAACTGTTTTGTTTCAAAGTATATTGAGCTGCTTTCTTTAGATCGGCCTTATCTGCAATTGTATCTACATGATGATCTTGTTCAAAGAAGTTGCGAACGCTTATAAGATCTGTCGGGCTGTTGGCTTCAACTAGAAGCGAGGTTGGACTGTAGCCGATGTCAAAGCTCTTTAAATAGGCTGGCGTGATATAAAACGACGGATTCGTATACTGTGTAGATATGTTTAAAACCTTCATGTCCACAGATTTATTTTTAAGCTCTGGCGCTGTGAACTTTATTTGGATGATATCCCCTTCTGAAATATGATATTTGTCGGCGTATGATTGGGGTACCAGCACACCATTATTTTCTAAAGATAGTCGGTTGTCATTTTTGTCAAAGAAATGAATGAGATTGTTTTCTTTTTCCGTAACAACTAAAGTGGCGTTTTCTTTTTCACCCTTTTTGATGAATTCAACAGGAAAGGTGGATGTAAAATAACTATTTTTAATGCCGGAGGGTAGTTGTAACGTATCGGAAGATGTGCCCAGCTTAAAATCTACTCTTATATCATACGTATAAACATCTTCAATTTGGTTCGCTATTTTGATCAAGGACGATTGAGTGGCCAAAGCCGTTATCAATAACACCGTACTTACAACAATACCAATTGAGCTCGCTAAAGCTTTTTGTTTATTTAAAAATATATTTCTCAAAATGAGTTTGTAACTGTAGGAAATACGATTCCAAAGACCTGGAATTCTTTCTATTAACAGCTTTTTCATTTTCTTAGGCGGTTTAGGACGCATAGCCTGAGCCGCACGTTCTTTTAATATCGTTCTTCCACTCAAGTAACAAGACAGAAGTCCAAAAGCGCTAGAAAAAATGATGGAAGGAATGAGCGAATACCAAGAAAGTGAGAATGTAATGCCGGGCAAAGTGTAGGACTTTGCACTCGACGCCGTTACTAATGGAATAAATATTAGAGCAGCCGCGATACAGCCTATGATTGAGCCCGCTATACCTACCAACACAGGGTATCCCATGTAATGAAGCATGATGTTTCGGTTCTTTACACCCAAAGCCTTCATGATACCTACTTGATTTCGCTCAGAATCGATCGTCCTCGACATGGTAAGAAACAGGATAACAGCGGAGATCAAAAAGAGAACCAGGGGTATAACTTTACTCATCATACTATTGTTATATATCGTTTGTTTTATTTGAGAATAACCGTAAGTCCGTTCCTTACTTATTTGGTCTAAATAAGGAAGGTGTTTGGATTGTCCTTCAATGGATTTGCCCAATTGGTCAATATCGTAACCTTCTTGAGCATCAATCATGATTTCATTATAGTAAAAGCCGTCCAGGATTTCAGGTATGGTCTCTTCGGCAATATAAGCGATTCCTTGGGTTTTATGGTCTTGTGTGGGGTTCTTTTTTAAATATTCCACATTCTCGCCCAAGCCGCTAATGGTAAACGTAACATCTCTTCCATTCGTATGGATACGGATTTGATCGCCGACCTGATAGTGATGTTCTTTTGCATAATGGGAATCTAAGAGGATTTCATCCTTTTTTGACGGGATACTGCCCTCAATGATCGTAGGCGTATTGATTTCATTGTTTACAGGGATCGAATGAATTTTTAATGAGGCTTTGTAATCTTTAAAGACTTGCGTGGCATCAAAGGTATAGCGTCCTTCTATTTTATGTATACCTTTAACTTTGCTTAAACCAGCCACATCGTCTTTGGATATTTGACTGTAATATACATTTAAGTCGCTTAAATTATGTTCTTTAAAGTAAGCCTCAGAAAAAGTACGATGCTTATTGCTATAACTATTCAGCCCCGCATAGAAAAAAGCGCCTACTGCGACAACCAAAGCTAAGGCTATGAATTGAACGGGCGATCGTTTAATACCCCTTAATAATTTCGAGAATAATTTCATAATTACCACTCAATCCCTTCAACGCTTTGTTTCTCATCATTCATCGTGACGCTCTCGATCATCCCGCTTTTCACCTTTATAATTTTATCGGCCATAGGAGCAATGGCGGAATTATGGGTGACCAGAACGACGCACTTGTTCGTTTCCCTGTTCAAATCTTGAAGAAGCTTTAAGACGGACTTGCCTGTCACATAATCCAAAGCTCCGGTTGGTTCATCACAGAGTAAAAGTAAAGGATTTTTGGCAACGGCTCTAGCTATGGCAACTCTTTGTTGTTCTCCTCCGGAAAGCTGGGAAGGGAAGTTTTTGATCCGATCGGTTAATCCGACTTTATGTAAAATGTCTTTAGCATCCAGATGGTTTTTGCATACTTCCGTGGCAAATTCAACATTTTCCAGCGCGTTTAAATTCGGAATTAAGTTATAAAATTGAAATACAAAGCCAACTTTCTCACCGCGATAATCGGTCAATTTTTTTTCGCTCAAACTTGTTATTTCTTGATCGCCAACAAACACTTGACCTGAGGTAGGCGTATCCATGCCGCCAAGTATATTCAAAATCGTACTTTTACCGGCGCCGCTTGCTCCCAGAATAACGACGAATTCTCCCTCCGATATAGAAAAATCCACACCGTTAAGGGCCTTGATTGGCACTTCTCCTACTTTGTATTCTTTCGTAACTCCTTTGAATTCGATTAGCTTTTTCACTTATTACATCTCCCCCGTATTGCATTTATTGAATTTTCGAAAGTTCTCTTCTTTAGCAAGCCATTTCCGCTTCTAGTATGTCGGTATGTTACTCATGTAGCACACTATAATTCATGCCGGGATAATTGTCAATTATAGATCGTACGTTCGGGATATTCCTTCATGACTTATCAGGTTGCCCCCCGTAAATTGTCCCGATGACCGTTCAAACTGTCCTGCTTCCGTTTCAATGCTGATCGTCCCGCCCGGAAATTCATCCAACGGGTCACCTTTCTATGGCCGAACCATCGGATATTGACAATTGTTTGCGCATTAAATATGTTATGTTAGATAGGCGCTATCAAAAAAATAATAGGGTGCGGTCAAGAAAAAGGCTGTTATTTTCCTAATCGCGCCCGGGTAACACACTAATATGATGAATGGTGAGGCAATGAACATCACATTCGACGATAAGCAACCGATTTTTCAACAGGTAGCCGATATAATTGAGGACGACATTCTAAAAGGCACTTACCGTGTGGACGAGCAAATTCTTTCCGTGGCTCAATTATCTCAGCTGTTTGAAATCAATCCGGCAACCGTAGTGAAAGGAATCGGCCTGCTCGTAAATGAAGGTATTTTGTACAAAAAAAGAGGGCTCGGCATGTATGTCGCGACTGATGCGAACGAGAAAATTCAGATTAAGCGCAGAGATCGTTTCAACAAGGAACTGTTGTCCAATCTGCTGAATGAAGCCGACAAACTCGGGCTGACGACCGAAGATGTCATCGACATGATCAAACAGTTGAGAAAGGAATGAACGAACCGTGAGCATTGTATTAACTTGCGGTAATTTAAATAAAAAATACGGTCCGACTTACGCATTGCGGAATCTGGATCTGCAGCTGGAGGAAAACGTCATTTACGGTTTGCTCGGGCGAAACGGCGCCGGCAAAACGACGCTGCTTAACATGATCGCAGGCGGAATTTTTCCGGACTACGGCACAATTGAGGTAAGGGGAAAAAAGCTGGGCAGAGGAGAACTTCCGAAGGATTTCTGTTATGTACGCGAGAAAAACAAGTATTTCGGAGGAGCGCGGGTTGTCGAGATTTTGCAGTATGCTGCGAATTTTCATCCAAATTGGGACTGGACGTTCGCTCATGAGCTGCTGCAAACGTTTCAGCTCGATCCGCATAAAAAAATCAGACAGCTTTCAAGAGGCACGGAATCGATCGTAGGAAATATCATCGGTCTCGCCAGCCGCGCGCCACTGACGTTATACGACGAGCCGGTGCTCGGACTCGATGTATTGATGCGGGAAAGATTCTATAAATCGCTTCTGGAGGATTACGCCAATCACCCCCGGACGATTTTACTGTCTACCCATTTGATTGACGAAATCGCCCCGGTCGCCGAAAAAGTTTATATCATTGAAGCCGGCTCCCTCCTGCTTCATGATGAGATGGAGCAGATACGAATGGCAGCTTACCTGATCCGGGGAAATTCGGAAGCAGTGGCTTCGTTTACAGCCGAAAAGCGAGTATTACATACGGAAACCTATGGCCGCGGTACACTTGCCGCTATATACGAAAAGTTGGACGATGGGGACATGCAACAGGCACGCGAGCTGGACATTTCGATTGAAAATCTGACGCTTCAAAAGTTTTTCTCGTATTTGATCGAAGGAGGACACTAAGTTGGGTTCATTGGTCGTTCATTTCAAGGCAACCTATTTGCAAATGCGGATTTACATCTGGAGCATCATTATTTTTATCCTGCTTGGAAGGCTAACGCTTTTCGTTGTTAGTCTATTTATAGACTTGAGCCAAAGTAAAGGCCTTTCGGCCGGCAACATGCTGATTACCATCTTGCCCCTTATCGCTATCGTGCTGCCGCTCAGTTATTACAAGCGTATCGTACATTTGGGCGCAAGCCGGGAGCAATATTTTAAGGGGCTTCAATTCGTCTTTGCCATCTGGGCAGCAGCCATCGCTTTGTTCAATTGTTTATGGATTGTGTTTGAAGTGAATGTGCTTCGGACGTACACAAATACCGTTGATCTTATTAAAGCGTTTCATTGGGATGACTTTGGCTTGGCAGGTTCTTTTCTTTACCAAATCGCCTTTTATTTGATGGCGATGGCGCTGCTAAGCATGCTGGTCTCGGGTTACTACCGCCCTATCGGTTGGCTGCTGTGGGCGCTGCTCATTACGGCGATACCGGTCGGAACGGCGATTCCTTCGCTGCGCGTTCATGTCGTCTCTTTTTTCAAAGCACTGTTATTCAACGGCTCGCTGCTGGCAGGTGCCGGATTCAACCTTATGCTTTATGCAGTTTTCGTGGCCGGCGGCTGGTTTTTTACTAGGAGAAGAACGCATTGAATAGAAACGATTATCCGTGAGGAAGAGAATGCTGCACTGGACTTATACCTTTAAAATGGATGGATTAACCGCCTACAATGGGCGGTAGTTTTTTTTGTAAAATCAACAATTAGATTTGACATAGCCGACACAAAAAGAGATGGCAACTTTGCCACCTCAGTGAACGGCACTTTACATATACATATAGACCCGTGATATCGCTGCCACTCAAACGCTCTAAGCCATTACTAGTTTCATATGGTAAAATATACGAGTTGAATTCTCACAGTTTTATTTCCCTTATTTTTACATTAATATGAGGAATATAAATGCTAGTCTCGCTTTCATATCCAGAGTCTGTGCCAATATGAAGCCATAGATCACCTTTAGCATTTGTCTTAACAATAAATGGTCTGTTTTTGTTAGTGAATGTCTTTAACTCGTAGCGATCATCATCAGACTTAAGTTTTGCTAGATTACCAAGTAATAATGAATTTTTGCCGTCTTTGGCTTGATTGCCTTTATCAATATTCATCAAATAAAAACCATCTTTATTGATCTGGGATTTAGGTTCTTGTGTGGTTACTCCGGCTTTCACGTACACACTTTCCCCTGGTGCGCCGCCTACCCCTATAAGACCGCTGCTAACGTTTGTAGCTATTCCAAAGTCAAATGTCACGCTATAGGTAGTATTTGGTTTTAGTTTTGTGCTTTTGAGCAAGTTTTTCTTCACAAACATAAACAAGTCATCACTGCGGTTAACACCACTTAAAAAGAGCGCGCTATTCTTGTTCTTTAACTCTTTAGGTATTGGCTTAAGTGAATAATTAAGTTTATATATGGATTTGTCTTTCTCTGGGTAATCCGCAAAGCCGCCAATCCAACCGTCAGTATTTTCATTAAACTTAGAAGTGATAGCCAGTTCTTTTCCCACTAGAAATTCAGATGTTAACTTTATTTTGGAAACATTCGAATCCTTGTTTAATAGTTCAATCTGCTTTTTAGTTAGTTTTGCTGAAAATCCTTCCATGCCTTTACTATAAATGAGTTCTTTATTTATTTTTCCGATTTTCTTTTCTAAGGCTGCGTACCCATTTTCACCAACATGAGAGTTAAAAATAACAATACAAGAAAACTTGTCAGAGACTTTCGCATTTTGTAACTTCGTATACAATCCATTAGAAATAAGCATTGGCTGAATAGAAACTTCATTCGAGGATTTTTTCTCAGCAGAAACGAGAGTATTCATATCGATCGAAGAAATAATCCCTCCAAATACAATAGTGGCTGCAAGAGTCATAGCTATTTTTTTTCGATGAATTGATTTCATGATTTTTCCCTACCTTTTTACTTTTTTTGTAATCCATATATCCAAAAGAGTTATATCGCTGCTTTGATCATCACCCATCGGTTCATCACTCGTCAGTTCACTTTAAAATGAACTTCCGGGTATTTTGTGGCCAGCTTCTCTAGCTCCAAGCTGTTGCCTCTCTGTTTCACATAGAGGTCAAAGAAAGCGAGACTGAATTCGTTAATGATACGATGAACGTAACGCGGATCTTCGCCCGGACTTCGTAATAAAGGCGACATCAGATGAAAATCAGTGAAGCTCGTATGATCCGTGTGAGGAATGACCAACGACATGCCGCCACCGGCAAGCGCACGTTTATTGCGAAGCTTCTCTTCCAGAGAATCTTCATCGGAATCGTCGCTCATCTCCGCACTCATAAGCAGAAACGGTTTGCCGATTCCCGAGTCTTTAATCGTTGACCCATATAACGTACCATCCATATCAATGGCTGCCTTGATGCGGGAGTCTTCCACCAGCATTTGAGCAGCGGTAGCTCCACCATAAGAATGCCCGAACATCCCAATTCGGGAGGTATCGATTCTTCCCGTAAAGCGGTCGTCTACATCGCCTCGGTTAAGCTTCTCTATTTGATCAAGCACAAAAGCGACATCATCCTTCCATAATTGGATATGGCGGTCTCTTTCGGGTAAATCACTCAAGTTAACCGACTGAAAGTAAGCCGTTCGACCATCCGGATAGACGGTAGCCGCAGCGTCATAGGCATGATCGATACTTACTACGATATAACCTTGACTCGCTAACTCCTCGACCTCAAACGTGTTTTGATTGCGAAAACCATTTAAACCATGGGAGAAGAGCAAAACGGGATATTGTTTCTCCGTATCTGACATCCGGGCATCCGTGAACGCATTCGTTTGCACCAAGCCCAGGTGGCTAAGCGTGAATGCCGGGATGGACAAATCTCCTTCCAGTCCCTTTGCGACTTCATGTGTATTGCGGAGATAAGGCTCGCGATCCCCCTCGCCTTGATCACCTGCAGGATAATAAATCTGAACCATCAGCTCGCGCCGATCTTTAGGATCTTTCGCAAACGGTTCTTCCCTTCGATCATCTACCCAATGATATAGCGTCGTCCCGACCGTAAATGGGCCGTTCGGCTTTTGAAATAAAGATACTGGCATGAGCGCAGGCAATGCGACGGCTACAGACAAATATATAAACAGCAGCAATGACTTTACCGCGACCGATACCCAGCTTCCGGCGTTTTTTTTCTGTTTCGTCAATAGATAGCACGCTGTCAATATAATTGGAGACAAATATGCCGGAATCATCTGCCAACGATAGCCTTCAGCGATAAGTTGTACGATAAGCACACAGTAGGCCACTGGCAAAGCGATGGCAAACCAGCGTTTTGTCCTCTTTCTTGTAAACAGTGTCCATCCCAGAAGGACGAAATTAACAACGATCAAACCGATCTCCCAAAATCTCATTGGATTCTCCCACCTGTCTTCATTTTCATCATCAATGGCATTTCGGTCAGAATGAATAAACAATTCATATGTACTGCCATTCTGTTTTCTTCCTCTGCTAGTTCTCTTTTGTACTAATAGTACCGAAAAGTTATTTTTGGTACAAACGTTATCAGTATAGCATCAATTGGCTCTAAGTGAATACACGAAAATAAAAAAGCTGAGAAGAACGGCAACCTGTAAGTATTGTTTTTCTCAGCTCTAACGAATGGAAGCTTAGTTCTACTTCATAATTCCATGCAATATGATATCTACCGTCATTGAAAGAGATTCTTGCACCGTAATTTGGCTGGAAGCTAAATTACGCTGATCGAAAATCGATTTCATTAACAAATTGAGGGTTTGGATCAGCGTTGGAATATGCGTCGGACGAAAATCACCATTATGGATGCCTTCTTCAATGAGGCTAGTAATTATATCCCACTCATCATTGATGGCTTGTTCCATTTCCCTCCATCGTTCGGGGTAGTACCGCCGAAGTTCGACCAGTAAGCGTACGTAGCTGTTCTGAAAATCATGAGGGACAATCAAAAGTATGCCTTTTAATTTTTCAGGTATGGTCAACTTCGAATCTTGGATGACCTCTCGAAAACGTCTTTCCGTTTCTTCGTTTACTTGCTGAACCACGTAACCTATAAGTTCGTCTTTGGACGGGAAATGCTCGTACAGCGTGCTTTTGCTTACACCTAAATCGCGCGCCAAATCACTCATTGTAAATTTGATTCCTTTTTCATGAAATAGCGCGATCGCAGTTTTGGCAATCCGTTCTTTCATCCTTAGTTCACCTCAAACCAAGATAACAAGAGTAGTACCCATAGATCCATTTATAGTACTTTAGGTACGAGGAAAGTTTAACTCTTTATCTCCTTGAGGTCAAATAAAAGCCGGGAATTTGCAACAACTTATAGTAAAGTGAAGTCTTTTTTTATCCTCTCTTGCTTTTTTGCCGGCTGTCGACATGTTCTGGAGAAATGGAATTGCAATAATATAAACCGGTCTCACGGATATCATTCATCAATCCTCCCAGTTTATATACTCCAGCCAAGTTATATAGACTAGATAAGTGTCCTAGTGCAAACTCCCTTGAATAAAGCCCCTTTAGAAAGCCTTTTCTAACAAGTTCAAGTTCTGTATAAATGAACTTTACAATTTGATTCATATCCCCCTCCAGATAACTCTTAGATGTGAGATGCTACTTGGTTCTCTTTTTAACGGTTCATGATGCGACAAATGGCTTCTTCATCTTCTGATTCGGCACAATACTCCAATAAGTGAAGCAGCGTAAAATCAATTCAACCGGCCCCATATTATAAAACTTCAACCATACTGTGCTAAAAGCGATTAGAACAGCATGGATGATGAAACACATGATTAATGAATTAATAGGTACAATACTAATTATGTAGCTAAAAACGATTAGTAAGGCACTTTGAGCAAGATAATTTGTTAAAGACATTTGTCCATAAAATTTAATTGGGGATAATAGTACTTTTGCTCTATCCCATTGTAAAATAATAATAAGAATGCTAAACATCATCGAAGAAACGATATAATCTTCCAGATTTTCAAAACCTCCAGGGGTAATATCTATTGAGGTTCTCACAAATAATAGAATTACGTAAGTACAAATAATAACCAATAAAAACATTGAAACATACTTTAATTTTCCATAGATATTTTCAAAAAATTTAAATTGTCCCATCGTAAAACCTAGCATCATCAGGGAAAACCATTTACTTAGATCTGAAAGAATGGTTAGCCATTCAATTCTTTCACCATAATACGGTTGACAAAAAGCCGTAATGATTGATAAAGCTATTAGCATCATCGTTACAATGAAGTTACTCCATTTATTTAACTTAAAAAACATAGCCATAAACAGGCCCAGTACAGCATACACCGTCAGCACATCGTTAATCCCTGGCGGTGCATAAAAGGTATGGATAAGTCCGAGTACAAATAAAAAACCGATTCTGCGAAAAAATAAAAAGTACCTTTTGCTTACTTTTTGTTTGGATCGATTCATAAAAAAATAGCATCCAAGTCCAAACAAGAAAAATAGTATGGGATAAAATTTCCTGTTAAAAATATAAAATAATTCCGCATGTAATCCATTATTGTCAGAGAAATAACTTATAACCTGAAAACTATTCACAAGAAGGACCCCTATTAAGGCAAATCCGCGTAAGTAATCCATCGTATCAATTCTTTTATAGGAATTATTTATTTTCATTCAGAATCTAGCAGCTCCTCTTTTCTTTTGTTAACTTAAACATATACGTTATCTATAGATAAATGAATGACTCTTCCCTTACAATTTGAAATCTAATCTTACTAAATCGTAGGAGGCTCATTTCTTTAGAAATGTTGGAAAAGGTTACGTACTTTGAAGCCAAGTGTTACCAGTAAAGTACAATGTTCTACGTTGCGAAGTTCTTTTTATATATGCTTATCAGTGCCTATTTGCTGATTCGTTGAAATTCTTTCAACTCCTCATCTTTGAAAGCGACCCCCTCTACCTTTACATTAATCTTAACAACGCATAGTCCAGTCATATTTTGAACCGCTTCGCGGATGTTAAGCTGCAATTGACGACACACTTCATGAATTGGGATACCGTACATGACAATTACTCGCAAGTCTATAGAAGCTTCAACTTCACCCACCTCAACAGACACGCCCTTTTGCACGTTCTTGCCACTCAACATCTTCACCCAACCATCCGACAGTCCGCCTGACATAGCAGAAATTCCTGGGGTTTCAAGCGCAGCAAGGCCAGCGATTGTGGCGACAACATCATCGGATATTAGAATTTTACCTCCCTGCATGTTCAATTGTTCCTCGGCCATCGTCATCTTCCTTTCTGTCTCTCCTATATTGTAGTCGATTCGCTGAACATGAAATTGAATGCCTTTTTCCTCTCCGGGGTATCATAGGTACTGCCTTTGTTTTCTCATTTACCTTGTACTTACAGTACTAATTTGTTATTATTGGTACTGCGATTGTTATTATAACATATAATAGTTCTAAGTGAAATTTACACGAAATCTAAGAAGAACGACAATATATTTGTCACTAAGCAGCATTTGCAAGCCCTTTTATTATGAGGTTTTGCTTTATGTGCAGCGTCTCCTCTATAATGCAATTAACAAACCAAATACATTGATACTGGAGGAAATGCATTGACACAAGTGAAAATTTTCGCGGATAGTATCTCCGATATACCACAATCCTGGATCGATCAATATGATATCGGAATCGTACCGCTGTATGTAGTGTTCGGCGATTCTGCCTACAAAGACAGGATTGAGATCACTACGAACGACATTTACCGCAGAGTCGAGGAGAGTGGAGAACTGCCACATACGGCTGCGCCATCCCCTGCGGATTTCGCAGCAGCCTTCTCCCCCTGGATCGAACAAGGGAGAAAAATTATATTTATCAGCATGTCATCCAAGCTCTCTTCGACCTATCAAAGCGCAATGATCGCCGCATCCGAGCTGCCGGAAGGAAGCGTACATGTCGTTGATTCACTGAATGTGTCAGGAGGCATTGCCCTGCTCGTTATGAAGGCTGCCTTAGCCGCCAGAGCAGGCAAAAGCGCGTCAGACATTGTAGCAATACTGCAGGGAAAACGTGACAGGGTAGAAATCGAGGTTCTTGTAGACACACTGAGCTATTTGCATAAGGGAGGCCGCGTCTCCAATCTGCAGCATATGATCGGCAGCCTGCTTAAGATTCGCCCCATTCTGCGAATTAAAGAAGGCGTCGTGATCTCCGCCGACAAGTACCGCGGCAAAACGGAGAAAGCCGTGGAACGCTTACTGCAACGCATTACGGAGAACATCCACAAGATCGACCATGATCTGATCATCGTCGCCCAAACACTCGCAGACAAGACGGCCCACTATATCAAAGCCGCACTGCTTGAGAGGACAGACGTGAAAGAAGTGGCGATTATTGAAGGCGGCTGCGCCATCTCTTGCCACTGTGGCCCACGTACCGTCGCCATTATGTACATGAATAGACAGCTATCCTACTAAGTTATATATTGCTAGTGAACAAAATGGAACACCAGCTATTGAAAAACATTGTAATAAAACAAAAAACCAGCTAATATCTTGTCAAGAAGAGACAGTTTTGTAAGACGTATATTTTTGGTATACTGCTTTCAAGACATAACAAATAAACCTCCATTTAGTGGAAGTTTATGGAATGGGAGATTCCTAAAAAGCGAAAGGTTGCCCTTTTTTGAGCATAGCGAAGACGTGATGTAATACCTTGTTGGCGCAAGCGATCACGGCTACTTTATGGGGCTTACCCTCGCTTTTTTCTTGTCGTAATACTCCCTTAAGCGTGGGTTTAGTCCTTTTCTCAATCCGCATATTACTGCCAGATAAGCAGCTCTTCGCAATCGATTAGAGCCGCGTTTCGTTATTTTGTTTTCACTTGCCGTAAACTTCCCAGAACTAAACACGCTTGGATCAAGTCCAGCCATAGCCACGACTTGTTTGGGATGGCTGAACTGAGAAGCATCTCCGATTTCTGCAAAAGCGACAAAACAAAAAAAGTTGGGCGGAAAACCTGACGTTTTCCCGACCAACTTTTTATTTTGGGGACTTATTAAACAGCCCCATTTGTGCTACCCCTTATCCTTTTATTCCGCTAAACGTAATTCCACTAATAAAAGTTTTCTGAAGAAAAAAGAACAGAATGATAATCGGTAATGTCATCAAGGTGGAGACAGCCATTAATAAGCCCCATTCAGACCCTTTTTGGCTTTGAAATTGCTGCAATCCGAGTGACACCGTGTAGGAAGGTTCGTTCGTTAAATAGAGCAAGGGCCCCATGAAATCAGTCCAGCTTGCCATAAATTGAAACAATGCGACGGCTAAAATTGCTGACTTGGCAAGAGGAAACATGATCTGCAAATATATGCGAAACTCACTGGCACCGTCTAATCGAGCGGCTTCCCGCAGGGCATCAGGCAAACCGAGGAAAAACTGCCGCGTAAGGAAAATGTAAATGGGCACGCCAAAAAATTGCGGAACAATAAGCGGGAGCGACGTCCCTACCCAACCGAGCTTGGTAAACAATAGAAAAAGAGGAATCATGGTGACCTGGCCGGGAATCATCATAACAGCGAGGGTAACGAAAAAAAGTATGCCTCGTCCTCGCCACTCGAGCTTAGCAAAACTGTATGCAACCAAGGGACAAGATACGATCACACCGAGCGTGCTAAAGATTGTAATAATCGCAGTATTTTTTAGATAGGTCCAAAAATGGATATACTCAACAGCCCGGGAATAATTACTCCATAGAAAAGGACGTGGAATCCATTGTGGAGGGAACGTAAAGATTTGTGTGAGTGGTTTCAGAGAGGTCGAAATCAGCCAAACAAACGGAATAATAAAAAATGCTGAAGCCAAAATCAAACAGATGTATGCTAACGTACGTTTAAGTCTTTTGATCGTGGTAGGATTCATTCCATCCCTCCTCCTTATTTCCCTTGATAATGAACCCAGCGTTTTGACGTCACGAAAATGATTGCGGTTAATGCCATCACAATAATAAACAAGATCCAGGCCATTGCGGAGGCATAGCCCATTTTGAAATATCTGAATCCGTTCTCATATAAATACATGACATAAAAAGTCATGGAATTTGCGGGAGTTCCTTGCCCCTTGGTTAACGTATAAGGAAGCGTGAACTGTTGAAATGCACCAATCATTCCCATGACCAGGTTATAGAAAATGACTGGCGTGAGCAAAGGCAATGTTACTGCTTTCGTTTTCTGGAACCAGTTGGCACCATCAATTTCCGCTGCTTCGTAATAATCATCCGGGATGTCCCCCAATCCGGCAAGGTAAATAACGACGGCTTGTCCAATACCCCATAGCGACATCAGGATAAGAGAAGGTTTGGACCATGCCTCACCGCCAAGCCAAGGCGGCCCGTCTATCCCGATACGTGCCAGCATTCCATTCACCAAACCGAAGTTGGGATGCAGCAACCACATCCAGAGAACGGCCAAAGCCACTTGCGGCACAAGCGTGGGCAAGAAGAAGATCGTTCGGAATACAGCCAGTCCTTTGACTTTCATATTCAACATCATTGCGAGCGCCACACCGATAAATATGCTTAATGGAACAAAAAAAACGGTGAAATAAATCGTATTGTATATGGATTTCCAAAACAAAGGATCGTTGAATAGATCCCTATAATTATTCAATCCAACGAATCCTCCCGGCTGAAGAATACTGTAAGTCGTGAAACTAAAGTAGATTGACGTCAACATCGGAATCGCATAAAAGCAAAGCAGCCCCAAAATCCAAGGTGAAGCAAAAAGCCAACCAGTCAAGTTTGTTCGAAGGAATGATCGTTGTTTTCTTGCTGCAGGAACTGCCTTTACACGAACTGACTCGGTCAGTTTAGCCATATACATTCTCCTTCCTGTGGTATTCATCGGCAGACATGGACAAAGCCTCTCCCTATCTGCCGCATATTTTATTTATTGTATTTTTCCAATGCTTTATTGACAGTCTCTGTTACGCGGTCCAAATTTTCTTTTGGAGTGCCATTACCGCGAGTAGCCTTTTCCGTTGCTGAAGCCAGTTCATTCCACAGCAGTTGTCCTTCAGGAATCACCGGACGATTGTGTGAATGAGGCAAAATATTAACAAATTCCTTCATGATCGGATCATCCTTGTATCCGAATTGGGTATTCACCGAATCGATCACAGAGAAACCGGAGTTTGCGTTCACTAACGCTTGGCCTTCTTCTTTCCCCAAAAACTCGAGGAACTTCCAAGCTGCATCGACGTTCTTGGCACCTTTAGGGATAATAGCGGAACCGCCACCAGACCAAGTCGTAAAGTTTGTCCCGGTTGGCGTCGGTATTGGCGCCACGCCGTAATTCAGGTTAGGATTGAATTTTTTGATGCCGGGTACCGTGAAGTTCCCGCTTACTTTCATGCTGATTTGACCGGAAATGAATGGATCCATTTCTTCCGAACCCGCTGCGCTTGTAAATCCTGCAATGTCTTCGACATCATATTTTTTGCCAAAGTCGGTCATCCACTGAAGCGCTTCCACGATTTTCGGATTGTTGGCAGTAATTTTACCGGTTGCGGCATCCTGAAATTCTCCCCCAAACGCCCATCCCCATGTATAAAGCCACCCTTGTGAATACCAAGGGATAAAGCCAATCCGTTTGAAACGTTTGCCCTCTTTAATTGTCAGCTTCTCCGCAGCCGCTTCGAGTTCAGCAATGGTTCTCGGCGGCTTTTCGGGATCCAGTCCCACTTCCTTGAAATGATCTTTATTGTAAAACAAAAGGCGGGCGTCAGTATCCATCGGAATGGCATAGAGTTTTCCGTTATAACTGGATTCATCCCAAGCAAACGGATAATACATTTCTCTTCGGATTCCAGAGGTCTCAGCCATCGAAGATAGATCCGTCAATGAACCCTGTGCTGCCCAAGTACCAACCTTAAACCGGTCGAATAGCGCAACATCAGGAGGATTGCCGCCAGCAACCGCAGTAAGCAGCTTCTGGTCCGATCCTTCACTGGATTCGGTATAAACCAAGTTCATTTTGATAGTCGGATTCTTTTCCTCAAATGCTGTCACCACTTTATTCATATTCTCTAAATCGATTGAGGTAAGGCCATGCCACATCGTGACGGTTGTAACGCCAGGTTTATCGCCTGAGCCTGCACTATTTGAGCAAGCGGTTACAATTAATAAAACAGTCAAAAGCACCAGCATTGAAAAAACATGTCTTTTGGATTTCCCCATTCATAGATCCTCCTTAATTTTGGTTTTGTTGGTGATTTAACTCCTTTATGTACTGGCCACCTCCTGTTAAGTTCATATCCTCGAAATGGAATCATATGAACTAATGAGTAATAGAGGTTGTTACTCTTAGAAGCGCTAACGAAATGAAGTTATACTTAGTATGTTATTATGCTTAGTATGTCATGTCAATTGTTAAATTGCGACATTTAAAAACTGAATTTAATAGACTATACATTCAATCAGGTTTGGATGCCCTCACCATTTTAAAATCCATGCTTTCTAACAATAAAAAAAGAAACTCCGAAAAGTCTGTGGACTTTTTCGGAGCTTTCTGGCATGAAGCATTCTTATGGACAGTGCGATCAATCTTTCTCGTTATTATTTGACGATCATTCGGTGTTCAACAATTGTCCGTTCGGGAACGGCCGTTCCGAGGATTTGTGAGATCAGCATATTCACCGCTACTTCACCCATCTGGTTCTCATCTTGTTCTATGTGAGTGAATATGGTTTGTCCCAGATAATCATCCATGGAGTCAAAGCAAACAATCTCGAATTCCTCCAGTGATTTCCCCATCGAGTGTATGACATTAGCCAGCATCATGGCTATAAGAAACTCCGAAACGACGAACGCCTTCACATTGGGGTGTTGCTCCAAAAAAACTCTAATTGTCTCTTTATCTTTTTCCTTGGCAGCCTCACCGTCTATGTTTTCGGGAAGAGTTCCCCTCAAGTTAGTAATTAAATAATCTTTATTCAATTTCATTCCTTCTTGGGTAAAAGCTAACGTATATCCGAGCAGTCTCTCTTCCAAGGTTGATGTATTCTCCTCTGGCGGAGATAAAAATGCGATTTTTTTATGACCTTTGTTTATTAAATGGAGCGTAAGATCCATTGATGCTTTCTTATTATCCGTATACACCGAACAAACGGGAATTCCTTTCAAATATCGATCCACCAAAACGATTGGAAACTGATCAAATACGAGCCGAAGCAATTCTGAATTATAATGTTCTCCATGATTGGGTATCATGATTAATCCCTTAATGCCCAAGCTAATAAAAAGTTGGATAGCGCGCTTTTCTTCCTCACGGTCCCCGAATGTACGCCTGATGATCAGTTGGTAATTATGCTTGGCGCTTTGCTTTTCCATCGATCTCAGGAGCCTAAGGCCGAACTCATCTGAAAAATTCGGTGTAATGAAACCGAGAAGCCGCTTCTCATCATCAGTAACTAGGGTTGGCGTTATACTCTTTGGCTCTTGTCTTTCCATTAGATTATCTGCCACATAAGAGCCCTTACCTTGGATACGTTTGATAACCCCTGAATCGGCCAGCTTCTCCAAGGCTTTTTTGGAAGTAATGCGGCTGACCCCAAACTTTTCAGCCAATTCTTTTTCTGAAGACAACCGATCCCCCGCTTTCAGCCGACCTTCTTTAATTTCTTGAATAATGTATATATATATTTGCTCGTATAGATGCAGTTCCATTGAATTCACCCTTACATCATAATATTGATATACTAAGTATACTATATAAAAAGCAAATCGCAATTCAGCTATGTATCACTGGTTACCCGAGCATAAAACTAATGTAATTATTGGGATTAATATTTTTGATGAACTTGCATTAGTTGAATCAATCATGCCTATTCTAATCTAACTTTCAGTAGAAAAAAGATCAACAGTTTGGGGAGGATGTAAACTTTCCGTAACACCATGCAGCTTTACACTTCCACTACCTGCTGCCTTTCTCAAGGTCGTAAGCGCAAATAACCGACCCTGATTAGGATCGGTTATTTATATTATGGAGCCTAGGGGGATCGAACCCCTGACCTCATCGCTGCCAGCGATGCGCTCTCCCAGCTGAGCTAAGGCCCCATGTTATGTAATTATTATTTCAAAAAGAGCACTCCTATAATATAGCATAGCAGATGAGCCTATGCAACATTTTTTTCTTAAAAAAGACTTTCGTCGTACTCTGAAAGAAGACAGGGCTTGTTTAGCGGTAGGCTAATTAGTGTAGTAGATTCCCTTGTGATAAAACTGCAAGCTCCATGAGGTTTACATTTTCCCCCATGCTAATAAACTAGCATATTCTATTCCATAGCGGTTCCGCAAACTATATAAGTCATATCAAAACACCAAGATGCCCCTGATTTATCAGACTTCAAGGGCATCTCCAAACTCTACTTACCGGGTCCTTTACCTTAATAAAGACCCCCTATCCCTATTTCACCGTCCGGTTATACTCCTGAATCTTGGAGGTGATCTCTTTCGCCGCATCATCAAGCGCCGCTTGCGGTGCTTTCTTGTTGTTGAGCACCTCTTCGATCGCGCCTTCGACGATTTGACGAGCTTCCGGGAAGACGCCCATCACCGCTCCCTGGGTCGCCTTGTTCAGCTTCGTGTTGTGCAGCTGGTCGACTGCCGTCTGAAATTGCGGGAATTTTTTGAGATTTTCCTTCACGCTATCCTGATCGTACGCTTTGAGCGTAATCGGGAAATATCCGGTATTGATATGCCAGAATGCCTGCTGCTCCGGCGAGGTCACGAATTTGATGAATTCCCATGCTGCTTTTTGCTCCTCGTCCGGACGGTTGTTCATCATCCACAGGCTCGCACCGCCGACGATGACGCCGCCTTCCTTGGCATCCGCCGGTTTCGGCAGAAAACCCGTTCCGACCTCGAACTTGCCTGCCGTTCCGTCCACTAGCCCTTTCAGGGCAGCCGTCGAATCGAGGATCATCGCCACCTGGCCCGCGGAGAAAGCCTTTTTGGAATCATCCGTCTTCCGGCCAAGGTTGTTGGCCGCTTTCGAATCGATCAGATCCTTCCACCATGTCATCACTTTCACGCCTGCCTCGGAATTCAACAGCGATTCGGTCGCCAGGCTGTCCCGGCCGTTGCCGTTGTTGACGTATTCCGCTCCCTGGTTCGCGAACAACTGCTCCATGAACCAGCCGTAAATCGCAAAGTTGGCGCCGACGGCCTTGCCTTTTTTCGAGATTGTGTCAGCCGCGGCTTTCAGCTCCTCAAAGGTCTTGGGAGGACTTTCCGGATCCAATCCGGCGTCTTTAAACAAATCCTTGTTGTAATAAAGAATAGGATTCGAGGTATTAAACGGCATTGAATACAGTTTATTATCGAACGTATAATAACCGCTAATATTCGGCTCAAGCTGGCCGACGTCCCACCCGTCCTGGTCGATGAAATTTTGCATCGGCGCAATGAGTTTGGAATCGATCATGAACCGGCTCCCGATTTCGTACATCTGCACCACCGTCGGCCCTTCATTCGTGCCCATGGACGCCTTTAATTTGCTGAGCAAATCATCATAAGTGCCCTGATAAACGGCTTCCACCTGGATTTTATCCTGCGACTTATTGAAGTTATCGACCAACTGATCGACCACCTTCGTTGTCGCCCCGCCCATCGCATGCCAGAACACAACCTTTTGTGCGCCGGCTTTGACTTCCGTACCGCTTGTTTTGGGCTCGCTTGCCTTCGGCTCATCCCCGCCCATGTTCACGCTGCATGCAGACAGGAGCAGCATCACGGACGCCAGCAGCAAACTTGCCAGTTTCTTTTTTCCCATAGTTTTGCTTTATTCCTCCCCTTTTATTATATTAGTTGAACCAATGATTTTCGGATGAGGGCAGCCGGGTGAACTTTTCCACATACCTATATGACAGCCACGCTTTGCCGCCAAAACCAATCACCGGATCTAACCTTTGACTGCGCCCGCCGCAATGCCGCGCACAAGCTGTTTGACGCCAAAAGCGAGCAGGATAAAGGATGGCAGCAGCACGAGCGTAACCCCGGCCAAAATCAAATTCCAGGACATCACCTCGGCATGCTGCAGCATCGCCACCCCGATTTGCACGGTTCGCATGGACGCCCGGTTGGTGATCAGCAGCGGCCACAGATAATGATTCCAATGCGTCAAAAACACATATACCGAAAGCGTCGCCAGAGCAGGTCTGGACAGCGGCAGCACGATGGAAAAGTAATTCCGTAAATGCCCGCAGCCGTCGATTTTCCCGGCGTCAAACAGCTCCCGCGGCAGCTGCAGAAAAAATTGGCGCAGTAGAAACACTCCGAAAGCACCGGCCATAAAAGGCACGATCAGCCCCTGGTAACTGTCCATCCAGCCCCAGCTTTTAATCAGAAGATAGTTCGGAATAATCGTAACTTCCCACGGTATCATCATGGTGGACAAAAACAGCGCAAACAGCATGCCTTTGCCTTTGAAATTCATGAATGAAAAAGCATAAGCCGCCAGACTCGACGTTATGACTTGACTGATCATCACCGCGGTCGAGACGATAAAGCTGTTTAAAATAAACCGAATAATTGGAAACCCGGCAATGGCCTCCTTGAAGTTGTCGAGATACAGATGGGTCGGAAACAGCGGAGGCGGAAAGTTGGATACCTCATTTTCGGTCATAAACGATGAAAGCACCGTAAAAATAAGCGGATACAGCACGGCCAGCGCTAAAATGGCAAGCAGCGAATACAACAAAAGCGGCGTGGTTCGTTTTGCAATCATTGATAGTGCACCTTCTTTTCCAGAACTTTAAACTGCAGCACGGTCAGCAGCAAAATAATAACAAATAAAATGAGTGCCTGGGCGCTGCCGATTCCGAAGCGGAAATTAACGAAGGCGTCTTGGTAGATGGAATAGACAATGACATTGGTGGAGTTGATCGGACCGCCTCTGGTCAAAATATGAATTTGGCCGAAAGCCTGGAAAGCCCCGATCACCGACACGATCAACGCGAAAAAAATCGTCGGGGAAAGAAGAGGGAGCACGATGCGCATAAACGTACGGACAGGCCCGGAGCCATCGATTTTAGCGCTTTCATAAAGTTCTTCCGGAATGCCTTGCAAACCGCTGGATAACACAATGTACAAAAAGCCCATGTTCATCCAAATCGTCATGAGCGAGATGGACATAAGCGCCCATGCCGGATCGGTCAGCCACGGAATCGGCCCGATATGAACCAGGCTCAGAAAATAATTCAGCATGCCGGCGGTCGGATGAAAGAGCAGAAACCAAATGATCGAACCCGTCCCCACTGAAATAACGATAGGCAGCGAAAAGATAAACTGAAATATCTTCATCCCCCGCAGCTTGTTATGGGTAATGGCAGCTAAAAACAAAGACCAGATCAACGAGGTCGGCACCGTGTACAAAATAAACATCAAGGTTACGCTCAAATTGGAATACAGCTGATGCGACTTGAACAAGGCCGCAAAATTCTCAAACCAGACGAATTCGGCTACCTGTCCGCGTGGATCGGTAATCGTCATGCTCAAATAAACGGACTTCAGCATCGGGTAAAATAAAAACATAATAAATAAAATCATCGAAGGCGCCAAAAAAACGTAAGCAAGCGCATGTTCTTTCAAAATATTCCGTTTATACATCCTGCTTTTAGTCTTTTTTACATTTAAAACGCTTTCAATACTAGGCAAACCAATCCCCCTTCCTATAACTGCCGATGCAATTTTATTATAACAGCCCATATATGTTATTATCTTACATTTGATTTTTCGCGATTGTCAATCCATTTTCGCAAATTAATTTCGATCAGGCTCAACAAAATTAAATTTTATTTCAGAACTTCCCTACGAATGGCTGCAGTATGTGAAATACTCCATTACACTTCCGTCCTTCCGATTCATTTTGATGCAAAAAAAGACGCAAGCAGCTTGTTTTCCCATCAAGCACTTTGCGTCTTTTGGCGGCTTGTCACCGCGCTTTTATAATTAATCATAAACCGCTTCGGTAGAGCAGCTCCGGGCAGCATATCCTGATCTCTGCTTATACCTAGCGCACCCTGCATAATCAATCAACAGAGTCAGGCATCGTATTTTTCGAAAGGAGACCTTTAAGTTCCTTCATAAACATATTGATATCTTTGAACTGCCGGTACACGGATGCGAAGCGCACATAGGCCACCTCATCCACAGGATACAACTGTTCCATCACCAATTCGCCGATCTGACGGCTTTCAACCTCGGCGACTGCCGTGTTGCGGAGTGATTTTTCGACTTCGGAGACAATCGCCTCCAGCTGCTCCACGGATACAGGGCGCTTCTCGCAGGCACGGATCAGGCCGCGCAGGATTTTATCCCGGCTGAATTCCTCACGGCTTCCATCTTTTTTAATGACGATCAGCGGCGTCTCCTCCACCATTTCAAACGTCGTAAAACGCCGGCTGCATCTTTCGCATTCACGTCTGCGGCGGATCGATTTGTTGTCATTGGCCGGACGGGAATCCAGCACCTTGGTGCCTGCGTAATCACAGTACGGGCATTTCATGCAAACTCACTTCCTTTATCTTTACATTTGGTGTATTGGGGTTCGTTCCCCCGGCATTTAACGGCACAGCAGCGTCCGAAAAAGAACCTTATATTTCCAAGCGGGAAATATATAAAAAAAGTTATGAAGATTCAATCTTTGAGACATAATACTTTTACAAACAGCAAGGAGGTGAACATCGATGGCTCAAAACAACAGCTCTAACAACCTTGTAGTACCTAAAGCTACTGCAGCCCTGAACCAAATGAAATACGAAGTGGCTCAGGAATTGGGTATCTCCATCCCACAAGACGGATACCAAGGCAACATGACTTCCTATGAGAACGGTTCGCTCGGGGGACTCATCACAAAACGTCTGGTAACCCTGGCTGAACAACAACTTGCTGGTCAATTCCAATAATACATGCGTACTCCCGGAAGTATTGAGGCGGCCCGTAAGCTGCTTCAATACTTCTTTTGTGATGATTCTCAAAAATCGCTGTAAATCCGCGTATATTGATTATAATAATAAATCACCCGTTGTACATAGTGCCTTGTTTCACCGAAAGGAACGTCCTTAAGGGAATCCAGCGTTCCATCCCATACTCCCTTTTTAAGCCATCCATCCACGTTTCCTGGCCCGGCATTATAAGCCGCAATAACGGCAATTCGATTGCCTTTGAACTGGGTGTTCAATTTTTTTAGATACCATGTCCCGATGGCAATGCTGGCCTCAGGTTTATGTTTGATATGGTCCATCGTCACTTCCGGAAGTTTAGCCTGTTCCATCGCCCATTGAGCCGTGTCCGGCATGAGCTGCATCAGGCCAAGCGCTCCTTTTTTCGATTCTTTGCCGAGCTTATAATTGGATTCCACCCGAATGATGGAAGCAACCAAAAACGGGTCCACGTCATAACGCTCCGCTTGTGCACGGATATGTTCCTTGTAGTATATAGGGTAAAACCAGGACATCCAGTTGGTGCTGAAAAACAATACGGCTACAAAGCCGATAAACAGCAGGAGAAGCACACGTTTTTTTCGCAAAAATCGTAAAGCCTTCATACGCAACCTGACCGAAGCCAAAACTCATCAATTTGATGTTTCGTCTCTTCTGCGCTCCCACTGTTATCAATGACGATATCCGCCTTCAGCTTCTTCTCTTCGATGTCCATCTGTGAACGGATCCGCGCCATCGCTTCGTCCCCGTTCAATCCGCTCCGCTGCATCAATCGTTGTTGCTGAACGGACTGCGGAGCATATACGACCATCACACGCTCAAACATGGACTCAAGCCCTGATTCATAAAGTAAAGGAATATCAACAACAACAAGTTTGTCCGGATGTTTCCGCTCCAAAGTTTCCATCTGTTCCCGGATCTCCTTGCGGATGGCCGGATGCGTAATCTCGTTTAATGCTTTTCGTTCCGCAGGGTTGTTAAAAACAATGTCCCCGAGCTTTTTCCTGTCCAAAGTACCGTCCGCAAGGAGCACAACTTGTCCAAAATGAGCGATCACTTCCGCCAAAACGGGATGACCCGGGAGCATCACTTCCCGGGCGATCTGATCGGCATCAACAAGCAGGGCTCCCTTGTCTACCAGGAGAGCCGACACCGTGCTTTTGCCAGTTGCTATACCTCCGGTTAACCCGATAATCATGTGCAAACTCACCTCATAACAGCTTATATTTTCCACCCGAGATTAATTACAATGCGGGGTGCCGTAAAATGGCGCATTCATAGCTTGGAAGCAGGCATCTTCATTTATCTGAGTCCGATATGTAATCCCCACTCCAAAACTGTCCAGACTTAAAGCCAATGCCAGCAGGAGTGGTGAAAAAATGACTGAGCACCCCTAGGCCCCCTCCCCCTGATGAAACGGACATTTGGAGCCTTCTTTTCAAAAGAGTTCCATATGCCAGCTTCCTCCTGAGGTTCAATTCAAACTCAGTATATTTTGGGGACGAAATAGAGGGGTGCACACCCATGATTCAATTTACATCTTACATTGCAAGGATTTGCTGAATTCAATTTATTTTAAGGTCTGGCATACCGGGCAAAAATGCGTGCCCCGGCCGCCAACAACGGTTTTCTCAATTAACGTTCCGCAAGTAAGGCAAGGCTGATTTTGGCGCCCGTAAATTTTGAGCTGATGCTGGAACATCCCCATCTCCCCCTGCCCGTTGACATAGGATTTGATGGAGGAACCTCCAACCTCAACCGCTTCCCGCAGCGTATCCACAATGGCTTGATGCAATGCGCGGAACTGCTCATCCGTCAGCGTGCTCACGAGCTGCTCAGGATGGATGCCCGTTCTGAACAAAGATTCATCCACATAAATATTCCCGATGCCAACAACATATGCCTGGTTCAGCAGTACAGCCTTGATTTTGGACTTTTTGCCCGCCAATGCCGCTTTAAATCTTTCGGGCGTAAACTCTTGCTCAAGCGGTTCAAGCCCCAGCTTGGACAGCGGAGGAAGCTTGAACTCCTCTCCAGGCTGGAACAAATGCATCGTCCCGAATTGCCGCACATCCTTGTACCTCAGCTCGGTCCCGTCATTGAAATGGAAAATGACATGCGTATGCTTCTCGACGGGATCCGTGCTGGCATATACTCCATAACGTCCTTCCATCCGCAGATGGGAGACCATGACCAGACCATCCAATACAAAACGCAAAAACTTGCCGCGGCGTTCCACGTTTTGAATCGTATGTCCCGCCAGCATAAATGCAAATTGCTCTATATCGTCAGGGCGCTGGATAATCCGCGCCAAATTTACGGTTACATGGTCGATCACTTTGCCTTTGACCAATTGGTTTAACGTGTTTTTGACTGTCTCGACTTCCGGCAACTCCGGCATGATGTCTTCACCTCATCCCTATTATAACGAAAGTTTGCCTGAAAGGGCATTATTTGGCCTCATACCAGTTCTTGCCATAGCTGACTTCCGCCTTCAGCGGCACGGATAATGCCAGCGCTTTTTCCATCGTTTCCGGTACCAGCTTTTTCATAAGTTCCAGCTCGTCTTCCGGCACTTCGAATACAAGTTCGTCATGTACTTGAAGCAGCATGCGGCTTTTTAATTGCTTCTCCGCCAGCGCGCGGTCCATGTGCACCATCGCCAGCTTGATAATATCCGCTGCGGTGCCTTGGATCGGCGTGTTCATCGCGGTGCGCTCGGCAAAGGAACGCAGATTGAAATTGCTGGCGTTAATTTCAGGCAAATAACGTCTTCTTTCCAGCAGCGTCGTTACATAGCCGTCCCGCTTCGCGTCCTTCACGATGTCATCCATGTAACGGCGGACTCCGCTAAATGCATCGAAATATTGATCGATAAATCGCGCCGCTTCCTTCCGGGTAATGTTCAGGTTCTGGGACAAGCCGTAATCGCTGATGCCGTAAACGATCCCGAAATTGACAGCTTTCGCCGAACGGCGCATATTGGCATCCACTTCATCCGCCGTGACGCCAAATACATCCATCGCCGTTTTAGTATGAATGTCCATGTCGTGCAGGAACGCTTCCTTCAGCCCTTCATCGTCGGAAATATGCGCCAGCACGCGCAGCTCGATCTGCGAGTAGTCCGCCGCTAGAATATACCAGTCCGGTTCGGACGGAACAAACACCTTCCGGATCTTGCGGCCTTCCTCAAGGCGGATCGGGATATTCTGCAGGTTCGGATACTGACTGCTCAAACGTCCGGTTGCCGCAATGGTTTGCCGGTAATAGGTGTGGACTTTGCCCGTTTTCGGCGAAATTTCTTTCAAGAGACCTTCCACATAAGTGGATTGCAGCTTGGCAATGGTCCGGTATTGTAAAATCAGGCGGACAATATCATGGTAAGGCGCCAGCTTCTCAAGCACTTCCGCATCCGTGGAATAACCCGTTTTCGTTTTCTTTATCACAGGCAGCCCCAGTTTAACGAACAAAATTTCGCCAAGCTGCTTCGGCGAATTGAGGTTAAATTCCGTGCCGGCGATCTCATAAATCTCCTGCACCAAACCGTTGATCTGGGCTTCGAATTCCTTGCCGAGCTCCATAAGATCGTCCTTATGAACCGCGATCCCCTGTTTTTCCATATCGGCCAAAATGCGCGACAAAGGCATTTCAAGATCATGGAATAACGGGGCCATTCCGCCCTCTTCCAGCTCTTGTTCCTGCAGCGGGATCAGATCGAGAACAGCCGCTCCTTTGGCCGCCAAATGCTTGCTGAGCACATCCGTTTCAGGCACCTTGTATTTCGCGCCCTTGCCGAATACATCCTCATCGGATGCAAGCGCCGGCAGCCCATATTTGGCGGCAAGCGCATGAAGATGCAGGTTGGATTCGGTCGGATCGAGAATGTACGCCGCCAATTGGACATCAAATGACGCGCCGGCAAACTCGATTCCCTTCCAATGCAGAGCCAAATCCGTACGGTGCAGATCAAATCCCTGCTTTGGAATCGCCGGATCCGCCAACCAAACCCGCAGCGGCTCGGCCGCTTCCGCCTTCAACAGCTCAAACGGCACAAAATAATGCTGTTCGTCCGAAGAAAATACGGATCCAATCACATCGGCATGATGAGGATTTTCGCCGCTCGTTTCCACATGCAGCGCTTTGACCTCTTTGAGGGCATCCGCCAGGATGCCGATATTTTCTTCGCTAATCATTTCTACCTTGATTTCCTTGGCCGGAGCCTGCTCCTGTTCGGAATGATCCGAATGGCTGCCGTCAGCTTTAAAAGACAAACGCTCCAGAAGCGATTTGAATTCCAGCTTGGCTAGCGCGGGACCCGCGGTATCTTCCTTCAAACCGTTAAAAACCATATCGTCAAAAGACTTGTCCAGCGGAACTTCGCGATAAATCGTCGCCAGCTTTTTGCTGAGAACGGCATCATCCGCATGGGTCTCGATTTTTTCTTTCATTTTGCCTTTCAGTTCGCCGGTATTGGCCAGCACCTCTTCAACCGATCCGAATTGATGCAGGAGCTTAAGCGCCGTTTTCTCCCCTACGCCGGGAATTCCCGGAATGTTGTCGGAAGCGTCGCCCATTAGGCCTTTGAGATCGATGATTTGCAGCGGCGTCAGACCGTATCTTTCTTGAATCTGCTCTGGCGAATAGGTCTCGATTTCGGTAACTCCCTTGCGGGTTAACCCCACCTGCACATGATCCGAAGCCAGTTGAAGCATATCCTTGTCCCCGGTTACAACGAGTATTTCATGGTCCGCCTCTTCCGCTATGCGCGACACGGTGCCGATAATATCATCCGCTTCATATCCGCCCAGTTCAAACTGCGAAATGCCAAAGCCCTGCAAAAGCTCCTTCAGCAGCGGAAACTGCTCGGACAGCTCCGGAGGCGTCTTTTCGCGGCCGCCTTTATATTCCTGGTAACCCTCGTGGCGGAACGTAACCTTCCCGGCGTCAAAAGCAACCATCATATGTGTCGGTTTATGATCTTCAATCAGGCGCAAAAGCATATTCGTAAACCCGTATACGGCATTCGTATGCAGACCTTTGGTGTTCGTAAGCGGCGGCATCGCAAAAAATGCCCGGTAAATGATACTGTTCCCATCAATAAGAATCAGTTTGCTCATACAGCACCTTCCCTTTTTTCACTTCTTTATTTATACAAAAACATCTATCGGCGGTTCCAAAATAAGATAAATCTTGGAGGTAGTCGCGAATATGGCTGCGATATTGATAAGTTGAATGTAAGAAAAACTAGGATGCGGTTTCCTTGATGTTTTGCTACTCTAATATCTTAACACATGACCCTGTATTCGAGAAAAAAATAAGCGAATCCGTCTCGATTTTTTACCGGGTCGGGTTGGAATCACCAACACCACCCAAACCATCATTGTCCTGGAAAGCCAGAAACGCATCCTCGAGTTGTCAGATGATTCGGCTGCATGTTGCACCACAAAAAACCCCGGCGTTATTGCGCCAGGGTTTCTAACCTTTATAAATTATGACTTTGCTTACGATTAACGCAAAATATTTTTACCGGTTCAAGTCAGGGCGTTTGCCTGTTACCAGGTATACGGCGCTCTCCCCGATATTGGTCGCATGGTCCGCGATTCGTTCAATGTAACGCCCGACCAGGGTCAACAGTAAGGCTTGGGACAAAGAATCGGGTTTCGATCGCATATGACCGTATAATTCCGTCAGGATTTGGCTGTACAATTGATCGACCTGATCGTCATCCTGAGCCATTTTATAAGCAAGATCCGTATTTTCGTCAAGATAAGAAGTAATGGCTTCTTCAATCATCACCTTGACCAGATTCGCCATCTGCGGGATATCGATGAGCGGCTTGATCAGCGGTTCATTCTGCAGGCGCAGCGTTACTTTAGCTACATCCAGCGCCAGATCGCCCATACGTTCCAGATCGCTTGATATTTTAAAAGCAACCAGTATTCTGCGAAGATCCTTGGCAACAGGCTGCTGGGTAACAATAAGACGCGAACCGATATCCATAATTTCTTCTTCCATTAAATTCAGCTGCGCATCCGCCTGCACGACTTCCTGCGCTTTGTTGCAATCCTGGTTTTTAAGGCTGATAACAGCTTCATCCAAGGCATGGATGACATGCTTCCCCATCTTAACAAGCAGCGAACGAAGCTGCTCCAGATCCTGATCCAACTCTTTTCTCCGAATCATGGCTGCAAAATCCCCCTATAAAAATTTTTGTTACTTTTGGTGAGTGTTCAAAAAGGTCGGTTTTCAGCACCGAGAAGGTTGAATGAAGCTAGGGACGAAAGGAGCGGAGCGTACGTTTAGGTACGTGAGCACCGGAAGGCCCGGCTGAATTCAAGATTCGATGTCGATCCCGCTTCCTGATTCACTTCGTGTTAGATATAGAATTTTATTCGTTATCAGCTACGCTGATGAAATTCTATATCGCAAGAAAACCTACCGCTGAATCGCGGTCGCTCATCCTTGAATTAACTTCGATCAGATTTTCTTATCAAAAGCGGACTTTTTGAACAACCTCTTCTGGATCAGCCGAAACGACCGGAAATATAATCCTCTGTCCTGGAGTCTCGCGGGTTGCTGAACAGAGCGTTGGTCTCATCCGCTTCGACGACCTCCCCGCTGAGGAAAAATACCGTGCGGCCGGAGACGCGTGCAGCCTGATGCATATTATGCGTGACCATGACGATCGTATATTTTTCCTTCAACTCCTGCACCAGCTCTTCGATCTTCAGTGTGGAGATCGGGTCAAGCGCGGAAGTGGCTTCATCCATCAGCAAAATGTCAGGCTCAACCGCAAGCGCGCGTGCAATGCATAGGCGCTGCTGCTGCCCGCCGGATAAACTGAGCGCGGAGCGTTTCAGATAGTCTTTTACTTCTTCCCAAAGCGCGGCTTGGCGCAAACTGGATTCAACGATTTCATCCAATGTTTTTTTGCTGCGGATCCCGTGCAGTCGCGGACCGTAAGCGATATTGTCGTAGATGGATTTCGGGAACGGGTTCGGCTGCTGGAACACCATGCCGACGCGCTTGCGAAGTTCCTCCACATACACATCCTTGCCATATATGCCTGCGCCGCCAATTTTGACGGACCCTTCAATCCGCGTGCCGGTAATCATATCATTCATGCGGTTCAGCGTACGAAGCAGCGTGGATTTTCCGCAGCCCGAAGGTCCGATAAAAGCGGTAATCGTCTTTTCCGGAATATCAAGATTTATATTCTTCAAGGCGTGAAACTGATCATAATATAAGTTCAAATCTTCGATCTCGATAATATTTTTCATTTTCTCTCCAGGTCTCCTTATTGTTCATTGGAATATCCCTGTATCTTTGGTTTATTGTATTTGGACCTGCAACTCTATTGATTGTATAACCCTTATGTAAAAGCTGTGTGCCACAATTGTAAACTCTGCGTAAAATATGAATCTGTTATTCACTTTTTACGCAAGCGTACGCTCAAGTTCTACCTTAACGCTTAACGCCTGCTCGGCTGCATCGCTTGCCAGTCGGTGTACCGATCGCCCGGTTTTCTCGACATGGCCTACAGCCTGCTCGAGTTCGCCAAACATCCGGTTTCCTTCCGTCAGTCGCGCGGCACCGGCATGGATTTGTTCCACCCCGGCGGAGGTTAATGTCCCTGTCTCTGCAGCCAGATGGCTGATTCGCTCCAGCAGCTCCGAAATATCCGACGTCAGACTGCGGATTTGGGAGGCCAATGATCTTACTTCAGCCGCGACAACTTCGAAACCTTTGCCGTGACTTCCCGCATGAGCGGCCTCGATCGATGCGTTAATAGCCAGTAGGCCGCTTCGATCCGCAAGCTCCGTGATGCCCTGGGTCAGCGCAGAGATTTTGCCCGCATTCTCAATGAGACGCGCTACCTGTTTCTGATTCCGGTTCATATGCTCTACAGCTTCAGCATAGGATTGACCTGCTTCATCCAGCTTCACTCTGCCTTCCATCGTCCATTCTTTCATGCGCAGACATTCCTCAAGCGTCAGGCTGGCCGCCTCCGACACTTCAACCAAAGAATACTCCATGCCGCTGACATGACCGTAGTTTTCATTTACCGTATGCTTGCGTTGTTCCTCCGCTTCCTCCTGAAGCTTGCCCGACATCAGAAGCAAGTCCTGAACAGTCAGCACGCCTTGCAGCCGGCCTCCTTCGGTTATAAGTACGCAGTCATAGAAACGGGATTCCGGTCTTTGTAGTGCCCGCTGAATCATCAGGGCCGGATCATCTTCACTCTCAACCACCAGAATATCCGTTTCGGCAAAATCCATCACCGGACGGTCATAATATAATTCCGCTGCAAAACGTCCGGTCAGCTTCCGGTAAAACACATCCTTCATCAGCAGCCCTTGCGGCCCTGAATCCTCCCCGCAAATGACCAAACATGGAAGATGCTGCTGCTCCTTCAGCATATTTAAAGCTTCCATGCAAGTGATGGATGGCGCAAGCACAGGTACGTTCCGGCAATATTCGGCGGCGGATATTTTTCCGCCCGGCGTTTTGTTTGCAGCCGATTGGACCGCTTCCTCCGGCATGAAGCTTTTCTGGCCTTTCCATACGGATATGGCCGTTTGAAGCTTGTTATTCGTTCCTTTTTCCAATTGCAGCGTGCTCAAGGCTGATTCCCCCCAAGAACTTCTCTTTAGCCGCATCATACCGTTTAATCATTAAGGGAAGATGCGCGGATTGTAAAATAACCCACAAAGAGTATCGGAAAGAAGTAAGGGCGCCTCTCAAAGAGAGGCGCTTTTGCGGAGCAAAAGTACTGAGTGAAGCCTATGCTTCGTTGCTTATTCCAAAGGCTTTGTGGGTCCCCAAAAAACTTATAAATTTTATAATTATAAGAAAAACGTCTATCGACGTACTCTCATAGAAGACAGACCGCGTTTAGCGGTAATTTTTCTTGCGATATAAGGATGCAAGATCTCCGAAGTTTATACTTTCTTATATCTTAAGAAAAACGTCTATCGACGTACTCTCATAGAAGACAGACCGCGTTTAGCGGTAATTTTTCTTGCGATATTAGGATGCGAGATCTCCGAAGTTTATACTTTCTTATATCTTAAGAAAAACGTCTATCGACGTACTCTCATAGAAGACAGACCGCGTTTAGCGGTAATTTTTCTTGCGATATAAGGATGCGAGATCTCCGAAGTTTATACTTTCTTATATCTTAAGAAACGCCCACCATCACGATTCCTGATGATGAGCGCTTCTTTTTTTGTTTATCACGAGTTTATAGCCGACGCCGCGGATCGAGTCGATGTGGACGGATTCGGGATCAAGCTCCAGTTTTTTGCGGAGCGAGCTGACATGAACATCGACCGTCCGCTGCCCGCCGATATAATCAAACCCCCATACCGCATTCATCAGGTCGTCCCGGGTGAGCACGACGCCAGGCTTGCGGGCAAGATACAGCAGAACTTCGAACTCCTTTGGTCTCAGGCTGATGCTTGTGCTGCCTAACATCACTTCATATTTTTCCGGGTAAATCTCCAGCTGCCCCAGCCGGATCGCCGAATCGGAAGTTTCCGGTACCGTCTCTTCTTTTATTCCCGAAACGCGGCGCAAAACCGTGCCAACGCGCGCCAGCAGTTCGGACACTCCAAACGGCTTTGTGATATAGTCGTCGGCCCCAAGCTTCAGGCCTTGTACGACCTCTTCCTCCGCATTTTTGGCTGTCAAAATAATGACCGGCGTTATAATGCCCTTCCCGCGCAGCTTGCTAAGAATATCAAACCCGTTCATTCCCGGCAGCATCAAATCCAGTATGATCAAATCGAAAGGCTCATGTACCGCTCGCTCGAACCCGGATGTTCCGTGATCTTCGATCGTGACCTCGTAACCTTCCTGCATCAAATTGTAAGATAATAATCTGGCTAATGTCGGCTCATCTTCTATAACGAGCAACCGCTGCGACATGTGTTTTTTTCCCCCGTTTCTAAAAAACAATGGTTTCGGATGCTGACAAGCCCATCGTAACACCTGAATGTTAACCCTGTGTAAACAAAAAGAGCAAATGCAGCATTTTTTTACATTCCGTTTTTAACTTCAAGGCATTTGGAAAATAGTTCTTTTACATCCACATGTCCATCTTATTCCTGAAGCATCGGCAGTTCAACCGTAAATGTGGTGCCGATGCCAAGTTCGCTCTCCACGGAGATTTCGCCATGATGCAGTTCGACCAAATGTTTGACAATAGACAGCCCGAGCCCGGTACCGCCTGAACTGCGCGATCTGGCTTTATCCACTCTGTAAAACCGCTCGAATATGCGCGGTTGGTCTTTTTTCGGTATGCCAATGCCGGTATCCGAGACTTTGAAAATAATTTTCTCGAGCCCTTCCGCATCTTGGCGGTCCCTGACGCTCAATTCCACCTTGCCGCCATCCGGAGTGTAGCTGACGGCATTGGACAATAAATTAATAAGAATTTGCCGCAGCTTGTCCTCGTCCGCTTCGACAAACAGTTCTTCCGGAATATCCGAATGAAGCGTGATCCGTTTTTTCTTGGCAACGGTAGCTATCGTATCCATGATCGATGCGCAAAAATAGTCCAAATGTATAGGCGCATAATCCATCGGTGAACGTTTGGACTCGATTTTGGACAAATCCAGAATATCGCTGATCAACCGGTTAAGCCGCTCGCTTTCATCGTATATGATTTTCAGGAAAGACCTTGCCGTCTCTTCATCCTTTACGCCGCCGCCAAGCAGCGTTTCGGAGAAACCTTTCACTGCAGCCACCGGTGTTTTCAGTTCATGGGACACATTTGCCACGAACTCGCTCCGCATATTTTCCAACCGGCGGATTGCCGTTACGTCCTGCAGCAGGAACAGCATGCCTTTGAATGATTGGTCCTCTCCCAGCGTAGGCACGCCGTCCAAACGCAAAATCGTTTCCTCCGGCCTGTATACGCTGCGCTCCTCATGGATGATTTCACGCTCCGTAATGCCATCCTTAATCAGTTTGGTCAGCTCATAATACTGTTTCAGCTCATTAAATGAACGTCCCTGCAGCTCGCCGCTTCTGACATTCAGCATCTCTTCCGCCGCCGGATTGATCAAGGCGATGCTGCCGTCCGCAGCCACCAGCAAAATACCGCTTGTCATGTTATCTAGCACGCTTTGCAACAGATCCTCATTGTCGCGAATCGTCTTCAGCTGATTTTGCAGGCTGTCCGCCATGCCGTTAATCGCCTTGGCCAGCTCTCCTATCTCATCCTTGCGCTGCATATCGACCCTGGCATCATAATCCAGGCGCGATATTCTGCCGGCCACCTTGGTGATCTTCTCGATCGGGGAGGTGAGTCCTGCCGCAACGCGGTAGCTTACAATCGCAGCCACGACAAACAAAATAGCCAGACCCCCGGCCATTAGCGTCCATCCATTGCGTACACCTTCGTCCACGGACTTCAAGCTTAATGATAACCGGATAAAGCCGTCATAATTCCCGCCGGAAACGACCGGCATCGCAACATACAGCATATCTTCTTTCAGCGTTGAGCTGTAGCGGATCGCATGGCCGTTTCCTTTTTTGAGCGCATTGACAATCTCTTCGCGATTGCTGTGGTTGTCCATATGCAGCGGATCGCTTTCCGAATCCCCAATCACGGTGCCGTCCTTGGATATAAAGGTAACCCGGGAATCCGTCAGCGCAGCCAGTTCCTTTGCCTCACGGGTATAATATGCCATCGCACTTTCGCCTTGGGCGGGGCGGAAATCAAAGGTCCGGCTCAAAAGGTTGATTTCCCGAATCATGTTGTCTTCCAGCGCGGAAATATGTGATTTTTTGAATACCTGTGCCATCGTAATACCTGCGCCCACCATGGAAATACCGATCATGATCATTAAAATCAAGGTGAGTCTGATGCGAAAAGGTCTCATCGCCGTCTTCCTTTTTCATGAATTTTCATGTTTCTTCTCTTTATCCTATCCTGAATTAGATGTGGTGAAAAGTTTAAATTCTCTTCGGCGTGCTGCTGCCGACTTCCTTGCTGCCAAGTGATCGCCTTTTTTTTGCAAGATAAGAGTATAATAATTGCGAAATGTTAAGGCTGGATAAATCGTGATTGTAGGAAGCGGATTATTTTCTTGAGCACATGGCTCCGAGTTTCGAGATGCCATTGGAGGAACTGTCGCAGCTCGTTTCCGAAGCCGATTAAGCAAAAAGGTTGAGCAGATCCAACATCTGCCCAACCTTTTTGAGTACCGGTTTCTTTAACCGTTGACGATCTCGCCGCCGTTGACATGGATGACCTGTCCGCTCACATAAGACGAATCATCGGAAGCCAGATATACGAAGGCTGGCGCCAATTCTTCCGGCTGGCCCGGACGTTTCATCGGCTGGGTTGAACCAAACTCGCTGACCTTCTGCGCGTCAAAGCTTGATGGAATTAGCGGCGTCCAGATCGGCCCAGGGGCTACGGCGTTAACGCGAATCCCCTTCTCCACGACATTCATGGACAGAGCCCGCGTAAAACTGACGATTGCGCCTTTCGTGGCGGAATAATCGATCAGGGTCGGATTGCCTTTATACGCGGTAATGGAAGCCGTGTTGACAATGGCGCTTCCGCTCTTTAGGTATGGCATCGCCATTTTGGTCATGAAAAACATGCCGAAAATGTTCGTGCGGAATGTGCGTTCCAGCTGTTCTTGCGTAATATCCTCAATCTTTTGCTGCGGGTGCTGTTCAGCCGCATTGTTGATGAGAATATCCAGTCCTCCAAGTTCCTTGACCGACTGGTTGACTGCGTTTTTGCAAAATGCCTCATCTCCAATATCCCCGGCAATCAGCAGGCATTTGCGTCCTTTCTGCTCTACCAACCGCTTCGTTTCCTGGGCATCCCCATGTTCATTTAAATAAATGATCGAGATGTCCGCCCCTTCTTTGGCAAAAGCGACGGCCACGGCACGTCCGATGCCGCTGTCTCCGCCGGTAATGATCGCTTTCTTGTCCTTAAGCTTGCCGGAACCCGCGTAATTTTGTGACTCGAACTTCGGGAGCGGATTCATTTCCGATTCGATTCCCGGTTGATGATTTTGATGCTGCGGCGGTAACGTTTGTTTGCTTTGCGTATTTCCTGACATGTCGATGCTCTCCTTCCGCGCTTTTCTTGGCTGTTTTTCCATGCGCCTGGCACACAGGATTCCATTCCCATATTAGGATGTAAGTAAAACAAACCCTTTATTCTTCTTGTCGTTTAATACTTACCACATTCCGTCTAGCTTCAAACAAAGAAAAAAGCAGCTTCCCGGATGCCGGGAGGCTGCCATTAATAACCAACATAAAAAACGATTTTAGATAATGTGGCTGTAAACCATAAAAAACAGCATCACAAGCACACAGATGGAGACTAAGGCACTTAAAGTGCGAATTTTTCCGGTTTCCACAGAGATATCCCGATTGCTTCGGATACCATCTACTGCAAGACGGAGCGGTTTGCCCATCATCCCGCCAATAGCGCCAATCGCCAATAGCAAAATAACGATAATGATCATCCAAGGCACGGAATATTTTCCTTGGCTCATTAAGTAACCGCCTGTAAGCAGTTGTACGACCAAAGCAATTTGGGCATAGGTATTTAGGCTGCGAACTGTAGCTGCGCTGCCTTCTTGAGCCGCCAGGGAGAGCTTGGACATTTTCCCTACGACGAAGGGTAATATCAGATAAAATCCCAAAGCCGCTGCGCCTAAAATATGTATAAACATCATAACTGCATACATTTAGCATCCCTCCACTTTGTCTATGATTTATATTACATTACTATCATTTTACACCAATCAAAAGAAAAGAAAACCTCTAAAATATGAACAAACTTAGAGGTTTTCCTTTTTAATATTTATTATGCTTTAAAACGCTTTTACAGATTCACAACCGAAATGACGCTGCGAACGGAATTTGCGGATTTATCCAGCGCGGCTTTTTCCTCGGCCGTAAGATCCAGCTCGAAAACTTTTTCGATGCCGCTGCCGCCAAGGATTGCAGGCACGCCCAGGAATAAATCGTTATAGCCATATTCGCCTTCCAGAAGCGCAATCACCGGAATGATCCGTTTTTTGTCTTTGATAATTGCTTCCGCCATCTGCACGAGGGAAGCCGCAGGCGCATAATATGCGCTGCCGTTGCCAAGCAAGTTGACAATTTCGCCGCCGCCTACGCGGGTACGCTGTACGATCTCCTGAATGCGATCGGCAGGAATAAGCGTTTCGATCGGAATGCCGCCAACGTTCGAATAACGAACGAGTGGGACCATGTCGTCGCCGTGTCCGCCAAGCACGAAGCCGCGTACGTCTTCCACGGATACGTTCAGCTCCTGCGCGATAAACGTGCAGTAACGGGCGGTATCCAGTACGCCGGATTGGCCGATGACGCGGTTTTTAGGGAAACCGAGCGTTTTGTACGCTGCATAAGTCATCGCGTCCACAGGGTTGCTCAGGATGATAACCGTCGATTCCGGAGCGACTCTCTTCACGTTTTCGCATACGGATTTCATGATGCCTGCATTGGTGTTTACAAGATCATCGCGGCTCATGCCCGGTTTGCGGGCTATGCCGGCCGTAATGATCACGATGTCGGAGTCGGCTGCGTCGTCATAGTTCGAAGTGCCGATAATCTGGCTGTCAAAGCCTTGTACCGGACTTGCTTCCAGCATGTCGAGCGCTTTGCCTTTCGTCGGGTTTTCCAGTTGAGGAATATCAAGCAGTACCACGTTGCCGAGTTCTTTTTGAGCCAGCATCAAAGCCGTAGTTGCGCCGGTAAAACCAGCGCCTACAACCGTAATCTTTTTACGTGTTAATGCCATTTTTCCCTCTCCCTTACATGTTTTTGATCACTTCATCTGCAAACTCGGAGCATTTCACTTGGGTCGCGCCTTCCATCAGGCGGGCAAAGTCGTAAGTAACGGTTTTATTGTTAATGGAAGTTTCCATGCCTTTGTAGATGAGATCAGCCGCTTCCTGCCAACCCAGATGCTCAAGCAGCATAACGCCGGACAGAATGACGGAACCAGGGTTCACCACGTCTTTGTCCGCATATTTAGGAGCCGTACCATGCGTAGCTTCGAAAATCGCGTGGCCTGTCACATAGTTGATGTTAGCCCCCGGAGCGATCCCGATACCGCCGATTTGGGCAGCCAAAGCGTCGGACAGATAGTCGCCGTTCAAGTTCAACGTAGCGATGACGTCAAAGTCGGTTGGACGAGTCAATACTTGCTGCAGCGCGATGTCTGCAATCGCGTCCTTCACGATGATCTTGCCTTCAGCTTCCGCAGCGCTTTGAGCGGCATTTGCAGCGTCTACGCCTTCTTTTTCTTTGATCGCATCGTATTGTGCCCAAGTGAATACTTTATCGCCGAATTCCTGCTCGGCAACTTCGTAACCCCAGTTTTTGAAGGCACCTTCCGTAAATTTCATGATGTTGCCTTTGTGAACGAGCGTAACGCTCTTGCGGCCGTGTTTGATCGCATATTCGACAGCGGCGCGAACGAGACGTTTGGAACCTTCGGAGGAAACAGGTTTAATGCCGATACCGGAAGTTTCAGGGAAACGGATTTTGTTGACGCCCATTTCTTCCTGCAGGAATTTGATGACTTTTTTAACTTCTTCCGAACCTTCTTTGTATTCGATCCCTGCGTAGATGTCTTCGGTGTTTTCGCGGAAAATAACCATATCCACTTGTTCAGGATGTTTTACTGGAGAAGGAACGCCTTGGAAATAACGTACAGGACGCAGACATACGTACAGATCGAGCTCTTGGCGAAGCGCAACGTTCAGGGAACGGATGCCGCCGCCGATAGGCGTAGTCAAAGGTCCTTTAATCGCAACGATATACTCACGGATGGCTTCAAGCGTATCGTTAGGCAGCCATTCTCCGTATGTATTAAATGCTTTTTCACCGGCAAATACTTCGTACCATGCGATTTTTTTGGAGCCGCCGTAAGCCTTGTCCACCGCAGCGTCCAGAACTCGTTTGGAAGCTTTCCAAATATCGCGGCCGGTACCGTCACCTTCGATAAAAGGAATGACCGGGTTGTTAGGCACCTGAAGTTTTCCGTTTATGATTTCAATTTTTTCACCTTCGGTAGGAAGTGCGAACTTTTCCAATTTCATGATTGTATCCTCCTTTATTTTATGAATAATCTTTCATTGCCAAAAACAGACAGCCGTACAGGGGCTCCGGAGAAGCTTCGGCAAACGCAGCATCCCGGTCCCCTATCTTTATTGTCCATTAAGCGCGCTGCTCAACCGGTACGTATTTCTGATCGGTTTCACCCACATATTCGGCACGCGGACGGATAATCCGGTTATTTTCGTATTGCTCAAGGATATGCGCCGTCCATCCGGATACGCGGCTGACCGCAAAAATCGGAGTAAACAACTCGTGGTTGAACCCTAGCTGAGTATACACAGAAGCGGAATAAAAATCCACATTCGGTCTCAGTCCCTTTTGGTTCGTGACGAGTTCGTCGATCTTGACGGACATTTCATACAGCGTCGTATCGCCTTTCATTTCACCCAGCTCGCGGGACATTTTTTGCAGATGTTTCGCGCGCGGATCGCCGTTTTTGTACACGCGGTGGCCAAAGCCCATGATCTTTTCGCGGTTATCCAATTTGCCCTGGATATACGGCTCCACGTTTTCGATGCTTCCGATTTCATTCAGCATTTTCATGACGGCTTCATTCGCACCGCCATGCAGAGGGCCTTTCAATGCGCCTATGGCCGAAGTCACGCCGGAATAAATGTCTGAAAGCGTAGCCACGGTCACACGCGCAGCGAAAGTGGAGGCATTCAGCTCATGGTCCGCATGCAGCACAAGCGCCTGGTCCAGAGCTTTGGCCGAAACTTCATCCGCATGCTCGCCTTTGAGCATATACAGGAAATTCTCGGCAATGGTCAATCCCGCCTGCGGAGCCACCGGTTCTTTGCCTTCGCGGATACGCGCCAGGGCGGCAATGATCGTAGGGAGCTTAGCCTGCAGACGGATCGCTTTACGCTGGTTTGCTTCACGGCTCATATCGTCGGCTTCACCGTCGTAGAGAGCTAGGGCAGATACTGCCGAACGGAGGGCAGCCATCGTACTTGTATCTTTTGGATATAATTTCATTTGCTCGATCACCTGGGCCGGGATCGAAGCCTCGTCACTCAAATCCTTCCGGAGCTGTTTAAGCTCTGCTTCATTAGGCAGCTTTCCGAACCACAGCAAATAGGCTACTTCTTCAAAACTTGCATGCGTTGCAAGATCATCGATGTTATAACCACGGTATGTGAGCACACCGTCAACGATGGAACTGATCGAAGAAGCTGCGGCGACAATTCCCTCAAGGCCTTTCGTAGCTGTCATCGTACATCTCTCCTTTATAAAACGGATTAAAAAACAGTCAAACGAGCCGTGAAAACATTTACATTTTATTTGAAAGAAAAAAAGAAACGGCTTTTCGCCATTTTACCTAGCAATACAACCGCCAAGTAATGGAATCACTAATATAATAAAGTATTTTGTCGGATATGTGAACATAAGTATCCCCTATAAAAACATCAAATTGTTTTATCAGGTGAATAAAATAATTTTTTAATTAGAGATTTTACATATCCTAATTATGATGTTTTCCGGTTTCGGATGGGTGTCAACAGACCATAAAACCGGCGTTTAAAGCTATCGAAGGAGTGATCCTCCACCGTATTTAGTTTGATACAATTTCAATATTTTAATCGTTTTGAATCCATTTCATAATAGATTTATTGGCTTACGTTTATAGATTTTCGTTTGCATGCGAGGTATCGGTATAGGGGAGATTTAACCAAAGCTCCCGCCAGAACAATCTGACGGGTGTCTTTAAGATATTTTAGCGGCGGTATATCGTAAACTGCCCCTTCTTCATCTTCCGTTCCAGCCATTTCAGTATAAAATAGCGGTATAGCGGACGGGACAGCGGGAAAACCATCGTAAAGCCGATGATATCGGTCACGAATCCCGGGATAACAAGCAGAATGCCCCCGATAAAAATGCAAAGCCCGTCGACCAGGCTTCTTCCCGGAATTTGTCCGGAGTTCATCCGCGCCCGCGAATCCTCCAGAACCTTGCGTCCTTCAAAACGCATCATCACCATCCCGATCGCCGATGTAGCGATGGTAAGCAGGAACGTATTTCCGCCCCCAACCCTGCTCGCAACCACATTAAAACCGTAAATCTCCACCACAGGCACAATGATCATAACGGCAATCAGCCACTTCCACACTACGAATCCCCTCCTCCGACGAGAGATTGGTTTAAGGCTTCATATAGTTCGGGAGCGCTCTTATCCAGCCTTGCAGGCTGCCATTCGCGATTTACCCATACATGACTTGTTGTTCCCGACACAAGAAGTTCTCCGGGCAGCTCCATCCCCTCGGAATAATGCTTCCCGGACAGATCTTCCCTCTCTTGAGGTGAAAGTTTTCTAACTTCATAAGCATATTTGATTCTTAATTTCGAAAAGGAGGTCATCCGTGTAAAAATGGTAATTTCATCGTCATAGCGGGCCGGGTGGCTGAATTTCATATCCAGATCGGTCACGGGCAGCAAAACACCCGTCTCTTCCATGCTCCGGTACGTTATGCCCAGCTCGCGGATCATTTCGGTCCGCCCGATCTCGAACCAGTTCAAATAATTGGCGTGGTAAACCACTCCCATCTGGTCGCTTTCCTGATAGCGGACCCGGACGAAAGCCGTATACCAACGGCTAAGTTTATCCTCCGTGTTTTTTCCCATGTCGCCGTAATCCCTTCTTCGAAAATGAAAGCCATGTTCCCAGTATAACACAGGGATTTGCAACTCTCGAATCTGCGGTTAGCGCAGCGGGAATCGGGCAAATACGGGAGTTTCACAGGGGGGGCTCAGGGTATAAAATAACCCCACAAAGTGGAGCCTATGCTTCGATGCTTATTCCAAATACTTTGCGGGGACCCCCAAAAAAACTTATAAATTCTATACTGCTTAAAAAGGCTGCGCAGGAATAGATCCTGCGCAGCCTAATAAAATTTATAACGTTATCGGTCATTTCCGATTACAGTTTATTCGTTTGGGATTTGGCTGATCTTCACAAGGTTCGTCGAACCGGATTGTCCGAGCGGCACGCCTGCTGTAATGACAACCAGATCTCCCGGCTGTACCAGTCCGGTCTCCAGAGAACCTTTCATGGAGTATTCGAACATTTCATCCGTAGAGCTTGCCGTTTTGCCTTGTACGGTCGTTACGCCCCAGCTCAAAGCCAGTTGACGCAGCGTGCGTTCTTTGGTTGTAACGGCGATAATCGGTGCTTGTGGGCGGTATTTGGATACCACGCGCGCCGTGAGTCCGGATTCCGTGGAAGTGATGATTGCTTTCGCATTCAAATCCAACGCGGAAATCGCCACCGATTGGCTGATCGCTTCGGTTACGGTCGTTTCCTGTGCAATTCTTTGTTTCAGGAAAATCTCGCGATAGTCCAAATCGGACTCTGCTCTTTCGGCAATGCGGGACATGGTCAGCACGGATTCCACAGGATATTTCCCTGCAGCCGTCTCGCCGGAAAGCATGATTGCGTCGGTTCCGTCGAAGATCGCGTTGGCAACGTCGCTCGCTTCCGCGCGGGTCGGACGCGGGTTGCGCTGCATCGAATCCAGCATTTGGGTAGCCGTGATAACCGGTTTGCCTGCAAGATTACATTTTTGGATCATGCGCTTTTGAACGAGCGGCACTTCTTCCGCAGGGATTTCCACGCCAAGGTCGCCGCGGGCAACCATAAGGCCGTCGGAAGCTTCGAGAATTTCATCCAGGTTGTCCACACCTTGTTGGTTCTCGATTTTGGAAATGATTTTAATATGGCCTGCATTATGTTTTTCAAGCAAATCACGAATTTCTTGAACGTCACTTGCTTTGCGGACGAAGGAAGCCGCGATAAAATCGATGTCCTGTTCGATCCCAAAAACGATATCGTTGGCGTCTTTCTCTGTAATACCCGGCAGGGAAATCGCTACACCCGGTACGTTAACACCTTTCTTGCTTTTGATTGTACCTCCGTTGACGATGCGGCATTTGATTTCCGTGCCTTCGACGCCGACAACCGCCAAACCGATCAGGCCGTCATCGATCAAAATGGTAGATCCGACTTGCACATCGCCAGGAAGATCCTTGTAAGTAACCGAGATGCGGTTTTTGTCGCCCTCGATTTCTTCGGTTGTCAAAGTGATGTATTCGTCTTGCACCAACTCGATCGGTTCCACAGCCAGCTTGCCCGTGCGGATTTCCGGTCCTTTGGTATCCAGCAGAATTGCTACGTTCTTGCCCAGTTCTTTGGCAGCCTGGCGGATGTTTTTGATCCGGTTCCCATGCTCTTCGAAGTCGCCGTGCGAAAAATTCAGACGGGCCACATTCATTCCGGCAAGAATCAGTTTTTTGGTGTTTTCCAACGATTCACTGGAAGGTCCGATAGTACATACGATTTTAGTTTTACGCATTTGGGTTTCCTCCGTTTTTCATAAAAATCTCTCTATCCTACTTCTTTATCCAAAAACTAAATTTACTACAAAACCAAGACTTTGTATAGGCAATTTCTCATATAAAGCTTTGACAGAAAGTGACTATTCTATGACTCCGGCAGACAAAGATTGCTCAAATGCGAATTCTCCGATCTTCCGGAACTTCTGATATCTGTCTTCCTTCAAAGCTTCGCGGTCCATTTCGGACAGCTCCTGCAGGTGCCGGATAAGCGCCTCCTTCAGTGCGGATGCCGTCGCTTCATAATCTCTATGCGCGCCGCCGGCGGGCTCGGGAACGATCTCTTCGATCACCTCGAAGCCAAGCAGGTCTTTGGCCGTAATTTTCATAGCCTCGGCAGCCTGGTCCGCCTTGGATGCGTCCTTCCATAGAATCGATGCCGCACCGTTTGGCGAAATCGCCGCATAAATGGCATGTTCCAGCATCAGCACACGGTTGCCTACAGCCAACGCAAGAGCACCGCCGCTTCCACCTTCGCCGATGATCACACAAATGACAGGAACGCCAAACGCCGACATTTCCCGTAAGTTCCGGGCGATCGCTTCGGACTGTCCTCTCTCTTCTGCTGTATTACCCGGATATGCGCCTTTTGTATCAACAAAAGTGATAATCGGGCGTTTGAATTTATCCGCCTGCTGCATCAGCCGCAGCGCTTTGCGGAAACCTTCCGGATGCGCGCTGCCGAAGAAACGGGCAATGTTATCCTTGGTATCCTTGCCCCGCTGCTGGCCGATAACCGTAACCGGTATTCCGTCCAGCTTCGCGAGTCCGCCAACAATGGCAAGATCGTCGCCAAACAGGCGATCGCCGTGAAGTTCAATAAAATCAGTGAAAATGAGCTGGATCAGATCAAGCGAGGTCGGACGCTGCTGATGACGCGCCACATGCATTTTCTGATGCGGAGAAATGTTGGAATAGATCTCTTGCTCCAGTTCGGCGTAACGTTCTTCCAATCTGGAAATTTCGTCGGTAAAATCGATCCCCTTGTCCTGTCCGAACTGTTTCAGCTCATTAATTTTTTGCCGCATTTCAACAAGGGGTTTTTCAAAAGGCAATTCTCCCGCCACTTAATTTCCCCCTTTCACGCCGTGCAGCTCAAGGAGCTTGTACAGCATTGGACGAAGCTCTTTGCGATGGACCACCAGGTCGAGCTGGCCGTGCGCAAGGTTAAACTCGGCGGTCTGGAAATCGTCCGGCAGCTTCTGGCGGATGGTCTGCTCGATAACAATCCGGCCCGCAAATCCGAACACGGCTCCCGGCTCAGCAATGTTAATATCGCCAAGCGTGGCAAAACTGGCAGAAACACCACCAGTCGTAGGATCCGTAATTACTGAGATATATAAGCCGCCCTTCTCGTTGAAACGCGATAGAGCTGCGCTTGTTTTCGCCATCTGCATCAGGCTGAGAATGCTCTCCTGCATACGCGCTCCGCCTGAGGTCGAGAATATGATCAGCGGCAAATCCTTTTCGGTTGCCGCCTCAATGGCGCGCGTAATCTTTTCGCCTACAACCGAACCCATGCTTCCCGTAAAGAAGTCGAAGCTCATGACCGCTACCACGACAGGCAATCCTTCAATCGTGCCTTGTCCTGTTACGACGGCCTCGCGCAGCCCCGATTTCATTCTCTGCTGCTCCAGCTTCGTACCGTACCCCGGAAATTGCAGCGGATCCACCGATACCATGCCGCCGTCAAATTCCTCGAAGCCCTCTTTGTCCATAAGCATGCGAATACGTTCCATGGCGTTCAAGCGCATATGGTAATCACAATTCGGGCAAACCTTCAAATTTTTCTCAAGCTCTTTGCTGTATTGAATCGTGCCGCACTTGGGACATTTATTCATGAGCCCTTCAGGGACTTCCCTTCTGGGTCTATCGTTTTCTACAGGCTCATTACCTTTTCCCACACGATCTGAAGGAATGGTCGCGTACTTCCTTTTTTTCTGAAACAAGTCTTTAAACACAACTACACCTCTCCAGCCGTTTATTTACTCAGCCGCGTCTTATCAAGCCGTTTCAACGCCACTCTCTCGTTATTCCAAGGGGATTAAGGATGCAAAATGGAGTTCAACACTTCCTGAACTTCCTCCAGCTCTCCGGAGGGTACCAGAATTTCGAACTGCTGCTTGGACAAGTTGACCGGACGGCTTTTCACCAAAAATCCTTCTTCCGTGAGTTTGGCCTGGATCATTTCCGCCACCTTAGCGGTCGGCGCAATATAAATGACCGTCCACATAACTTTCGTAAGCCCCCTAATCTCATGTTTCTTGAGCCCGTATAATGAGACAATGATAACATAACTCTGTTTTTTCCCGCAACAAAGGGCCGTGAAACAATTCCGCGAAGCAGGGGGCTTCGAAAGGAGCGAAAATCCGCTTCAAGAGCCGGAAGTTCCGGAGCCGTCGGCATACGTTTTGGCGCCCTTGTACCGGTGTGCGATACGGGCCGAAGCCGCTGCAGCAAGCCCTGCCACGAGATCATCCAAAAAAACGTGAATTTCATTTTTTTTATTATTCAAATCTGCGATGATACCGTTTTTTTCTTTGTCCAAATAGCCAAAGCTGGTTAATCCGATCATACCATATACATTCGTAATTCCAAGCGCCAATGTTTCGTCCACGCCATATAATGGCTCATCCGCCTCCATAATTGCCTGAAGCGGCTGAGGCAGGAGCCTCCGCTCCGCCAGCTCATCGAGAGCAATCCCCGTAAACAGCGTATATTGCACTTCCCGTTTGCCAAGAACCGCTTCGACGCTTTCAATGCAATCCTGGATCGTCAAGAGAGGATGATACACAAGCTGCAGCCGGTATACGATATTGGCAATATCCTCAACCTTCACTCCCCTGCGGTTCAACATGGCTACCGCCGCTTCATACGACATCTGCTATTCCTCCCGCATACACGCCCCGAAACTCCCGAGCTTTTGGGCGCATAAAATGTTGTCCTCTTGATAGGTGTCTCTAAGTGTATGCGGGAGCAGGAGGAAACGTTCGTAAATTCTCAGCAAAACGGGCGGGTAACGAAGGGGGTATCCTTATTTCATCCTGACGGTTCCTTTTCCAAGGATTCCTTCCATCCGTTTGAACAATTCCGGCGAAGGTTTGATGCGGTAGCTGTCGCTAAGCGCAAGCAGCTTCTGGCTCTCCTCATAGAAAAGCAAGGTCTGCACCGCCCCGGGATGCTCCTGCAGCAATACCTTCAGCCTTGTCAACAGATCGGGACTATGCTCGGCCTGCGCCGTAATCTTCACGAATACGCGCTGCTTCGCCGCCTCATCGGTTCTTGCCGCCGGCGCGGAAGCCGAAGACCTCTTATCCGCCACAGTTTCTCCTGCGGAAGGCTGGCCGCTTCCCGCTCCGGCATGGACCGCGCCCTGCTTCGATGCCGCCGGCTTGGCGTAATTTCTGCCCGAAGCTGCTCTCATGCGCGAACGCTTGACGAGCTGCTCGAGCGCGCCTTCGTCCAGCGGCAGCACATCTTCGGCCAAGAGCTTGAACCCTTCGTCCTGCAGCTGCACTCTGGCGCGGAGTGCGAGAAGCGCCCCCTTGGCAATATGCTGCGAGTTTCGTTTCCATACTTCCGGGAAAAGCACAACCTCGCAGCGCTCGATCTGGTCTTCCACTTCCATGAAGGCCATGGCCTTCCCCTGCTTGGTCGTGATCGTCTTGACGGAGACGACCATGGCCGCCACCACCGCGTACGACTCGTCGGCGGCCTCGGCCAGATCCATCAGCCGGTCGACGCCGGGGATGTTCAGCGCTTCATCATAATCGTCGAGCGGATGGCCGGACAAATACAGTCCGAGCAGTTCCCGTTCCAGTTCCAGCTGCTGACCGGCCGAGAGTGGCGGAATCTCCGGATATTCAATCTCCCAATTCGGCGTCTCGACAAAATCAAACAGCTGAATCTGTAAATCTTCGCGCTCTTTGCGCCATTTCACGGCCGCTTCGACCGTTTCGTCCAGCATGGCCAGCAGCTGCGCTCGGTGGCCCCGCAGCGAATCGAAAGCTCCCGCCTGAATGAGCGACTCGATCACGCGCTTGTTGCAAACGCGCAGATCGATCCGCCGGCAGAAATCCAGCAGGCTTTCAAACGGTCTCTCTTGCCGCACCTGCATCATGTTCTCGACTGCCTGCGTGCCGACATTTTTGATCGCTCCAAGCCCAAAGCGGATATGTCCCGGACCCTCCGCCGTATAAGCGGAGCCGCCTGCGGCAACCGGCGTGAACAGCACGCCGCTCTCATTGACATCCGGCGGCAGAACATGGATGTTCATCCGACGGCATTCGACGACATATTCGGCCACCTTGCGGTGGCTGCCCATTACGGCCGTCAGCATCGATGCCATGAACTGTACCGGATAATGCGCCTTCAGGTAAGCCGTCTGGAAAGCAAGCACTCCATAAGCGGCGGCATGCGCCCGCGGGAAGCCGTAATCGGCAAAGCGGACGATCATGTCATATACCCGGTTGGCTTCCTCCTCGCTGTATCCCTGCTTCGTGCTGCCTGCGACGAAATGGCCGCGCTCCTGATCGAGCACCTCGCGTTTTTTCTTCGAGACGGCGCGGCGGAGCAAATCCGCTTCGCCGAGCGAGAATCCGGCCATCAGCGAAGCGATTTTCATGATTTGTTCCTGGTACACGATAATCCCGTAAGTATCGCCCAGAATCGGCTTCAGGTCATCATGCGGATAATCGACTTCGATTTGGCCGTGCTTGGCCTGAATGAATTTCGGTATAAATTCCATCGGTCCCGGACGGTAAAGGGCCAAAACCGAAATAATATCCTCAAACGCAGATGGCTTCAAATCCTTCAACACTCTCCGCATGCCCGCCGACTCGAGCTGGAAGATCCCCGTGGTATCTCCGCTTTCGAGCATGGCGTACGTCTTAGGGTCATCATCCGGGATCAGCCGGAAATCGGGTGCATTCCCCGTTATTTCGCCGATCCAGTTCATACAGCGCTCGATGATGGAGAGGGTCCTGAGACCGAGAAAATCCATCTTAAGCAGACCGATGCTCTCCAGGTTTTCCATCGAATATTGGGTTAGCGCGATATGCTCGCCGCCTTCCTGCAGCGGAACCGCATCGGTTAACGGATCGCGCGATATGACAACACCCGCCGCATGTGTCGAAGCATGCCGCGGCATACCCTCGACTTTCATCGCCATATCCAACAATTCGCGGATTTTCGCGTTTTGCTGGGCGTATTTCTGCAGTTCATCGCTCGTCTCCAGCGCCCGCTTAATGCTGATGCCATGCGCGGACGGAATCAGTTTGGCCGCCTTGTCCACTTCCCCGTACGGCACATTCAGCGCCCTGCCTACGTCGCGGACCGCCGCACGCGCAGCCATCGTACCGAACGTAATGATCTGCGCCACATGCTCATGTCCGTATTTTTCAGACACATAACGGATAACTTCATCGCGCCGCTCGTCGCTGAAATCGATATCGATATCCGGCATGGTAACGCGTTCCGGATTCAGGAATCTTTCAAAGAGCAGATGATATTTGATCGGATCGACGTTGGTAATTTCAAGCACGTAAGCAACCAAGCTGCCCGCCGACGAACCCCGTCCGGGACCCGTTGCGATTCCCTGGCTGTGGGCGTAAGCGATGAAATCCCAAACGATCAGGAAATAATCGCTGAAGCCCATGCTGCCAATCACGCCAAGCTCATAATCGAGTCGCTTATCCAGCTCCTCTCGGCCGCCCGGCGTTGTCCACAGCTCCGTATTCTCATAACGTTTCTCAAGGCCTTTTTGGCATAATGAGCGCAAATACTCTGCGGCATTCATCCCTTCGGGCAGCGGGCGGTACGCTGGAAGAATGGATTTGCCGAATTCAAGCCGCAAATTGCATTTGTCCGCAATCGCCGCCGTGTTCTCCAGCGCCTGCCTGACATGCGGAAATAAACGCTCCATTTCTTCCCCGCTTTTCAAATAGAGCTGATCCGTCGGAATCTGGAGCCTTCCTTCATCTTCAACCGTCTTGCCCGTGCCGATACAGATCAGCACATCCTGCATGGCGGCGTCCTCCCGCTTCAAATAATGGACGTCGTTAGTGACGGTCAGCTGAATATCCAGCTCCTCCGCCAGCTGAATCAGCTGCGGGTTGACGCGTTTCTGCTCAGGCAGGCCGTGGTCCTGCAGCTCAAGATAAAAATCCTCCCCGAAGATATCGCGATAACGGATCGCCGCCTTGCGCGCTTCTTCGGTTCTGCCATGCAGGAGATGCTGCGGCACCTCGCCGCCCAGGCAGGCGCTGAGGCAGATAATTCCTTCATGGTATGCACGCAAAGCCTCCATATCGATCCGCGGTTTATAATGATAACCCTCCAGGTGGCCGATGGAACACAGCTTCATTAAATTCCGATAGCCGGTCTCATTTTTGGCCAGGAGAATCAAATGGTAAATCGGCTGATCCTTGCGGCTGCCCCGTTCTTTGCGTGAACCGGCAGTCAGATATGCCTCGCAGCCGATAATCGGTTTGATACCGGCTGCAAGGCATGCTTTGTAAAAAGGCACCGCACCATACATGACCCCATGGTCGGTAAGCGCCAGCGCCTTCATTCCGTATTCGGCGGCCTCGAGGACAAGGTCCGAGATCCGTGCCGCTCCGTCCAGGAGGCTATATTCGCTATGCACATGCAGATGCACAAATGAACTCATGTCTCTTCTCCTTTAGAGTTACAAAAAGTCCGATTTCGATAAGAAAACCTCTATCGAAGCCACTTCAAGGATGAGGGGCCGCGGTGCATAGGCAGGTTTTCTTGCGATATAGAATTTCATCAGCGTAGCTAGAAAACTTATAAACTCTATATCTAACACGAACCTTTCGAACACCACTTTTAGTCCGCATATTTATCAAAAGAAAGTCTTGATCCTTTTATATTATTTTATCATAAACGCCAAGACACCGCCCATAGAATGGAATAGGAAACAATCGGACAGGCGGTATCAAAGCTACCCCTTTGAAAGGAATGGATATGATGACCTTTTTATCCAAAGCGATTCTGGATTTCTTTATTGCTTTCGGCATCGTCCTCGGCGGCGCCATGGTAGGAGGAGTTGGTGCCGTCATTTCTCTGCAGCCCCCGACCCAAACCATGGTCGATGTCGCGGACCGGATCAAGATTTGGGCCCTCGCCGCGGCAGTGGGCGGAACGATTGACCCGATGCGGGTGATCGAAAGCAATTTTTTGGGAGGAAATATGTCTCCGGCAATCAAACAAATTTTATTTATCGTGTCGGCCTTTCTGGGAGCCCATATGGGCAGCGAATTGGTAAAGTGGGTCTGCGGCGGTAAGGATTAATCATGAGAATTCCTCCGTTCAAGCGATACCGTCATTTATCGCAAATCGCCGCCGTATTTGTTCTGGGTGCCATTGTGGGCAGCATTGTCTATAACGTTGTCTTTCAGCAAAGCTTCAATATGCTGTGGGTTTCTAACCAGGAACTGGAGGCCCAGGTCCAGCAATATGAAGATGATATCAAAACCTTAAAGAAATACAGATACCAACAAACCGTTATCAAGGAAATCAAAATCAGAACCGAGCAGCAGGACCCTCCGCTTGATCCGGTTGTCGACAAATCCATCGTCGTCCAGCTTCGAGATGATTTAAGCGAGCTGCGCGGCAAAAGCGTGTTCGAGATCGACACTTACAGCAAATTCGTCCGTTCGTTGTTAGACAAAAAGATCTATAAGGTGCGTGACAAGGAGTATACCATTGAAATCAAAACGATGCTGCTAATGGAGGGCATGCTGCAAATTTGGGTCGATGTCCGCCCTGTTCCGGTGCGAAATCCATAGATTCATGGTACAATATGGCCAATTAGAAGATTTTGCGATATCCCTATCAAAGATCTGCCACGGATTTCGGCAAAATCACGCAAGTAGGAACTTCCGGGGTCCCTGCAAAGTAATCGGAATATGCTTCGGAGAACACACGTCACTTTGTGGGGTGATTAGGAACTTCGGGGTCCCCGCAAAGTAATCGGAATATGCCTCGAAGGCTACACGTCACTTTGTGGGGTGATTAAGAACTTCTGGGTCCCCGCAAAGTAATCGGAATAAGCCTCGAAGGCCTCACGTCACTTTGTGGGGTTATTTTAAAAAAGGAGCTGCAGCGTCTGATGGTGTTAGTGATCCGCTATGCGCTTTTCGCACTGCTGGTTATCGCCTGCATTTGCGCCGGCCTCTATAGCAGCCGTTCCCGGCGTGCGAAGGATGCCCGCCAGAGGGGCCTGTACGGGGCCGTTACGAATATTTTTATGGGAATGATGCTTATCGTGCTCGCATTGATCTTCATGTTTATCTTCAAAGGTTCAACCGTCGCGGTCATCGTTGAAGCGGTTTTCCTTGTGCTGGGCGCCTTTAATTTATTTGCCGGCATCCGCAACCGCAGCTACTACAACCGCATGAAGTCCAACAATATGTAGCCGAATGTAAGCCGATTTTCCCGGAACAAAGAAAACCCCATTCATTCGAGTGGGGTCTTCTTTTGGTGAATGATTGAATCCCTATATGGAAGGGAAGGGAGTCAACTGCATTTTCTATCGAGCGCAGCTCCCAGCGCGCGGTCTGTCGTTGCAAAGCGGAGGTCCACCATCGAGGCAGTGAAACGGAATTTCGGGGACCGCGGATCGCTTGGCATACCGTTAACATTTTTCATTCTTTGTACCGAATCTTCATCTTGTCAATTGAGTGATTCCTTTACGAATCTGCAGTTTCACCCTGGGTGTGAATCTACGCAAACCTCAACTATAGTCTAACGGACGCCACGAACGCTAAACCGCCAAAAACAGCAGTTTTGGAATTATAACGGTCACCACAGCGCTTAAATGTTCCGAAACACAGGAAAAGTAAGTTTTTTCACCAAATAGCTGCAGCTGTGTCCGTTAAAAATCTAAATGATCGAAATTGCCCTCAATAGCGGCCGCTGTGTCCGTTAGGGCATTTGCCCCATCACACCCCTATCATACGAAGGCGCTCCTGTTTTTTCAAAGGCCATTTTCTTAGCCTATACAGGAATGTTTAGAGTTCTGCGTGCTTTTTCCATCCATTTTCAGTTCCATAAAACAAACGTCAACCATGTTCAATCGACTGCAGCGTCAACACGGCTTTGGCAACCAGACTGTCCATATGCGTCATCTCGATCTCCAGCTTGCATGTCCGGCGGCTTGCCTCCAAGAGGCGCGGCATAACGACCACCGGGTCTTCGATCTGAATCGGGCGCACGAAATAGGTGGACATGTTGTCGAGCACGAAGTCATTGCCTGTCATATCCTTGGCGGCGCGAAGCGCAGCCTGGGTCATTACTGTGGTCAGGATGCCTTCGGAAATCGTCCCGAGATCCGTCGCCATCTGCGGCGTAATGAACCCGTGGAAAAAAAGCTTCCCCTCATCGTCCCGCTCATCCGCAAAACCATTCCAAATCAAATGATCGAAAGTTTCTCCAAGCTGCGGCTGTTTGCGCGCGTCGCGCATCGCCTGAAGCACTTCTTTGCGGGATACGGTCGCCACCAGCTTGCGGTTCCGGTCCACGATTGGAAGAAAATCGATCCCTTCCCACATCATCAGCTGCGCGGCGGATGCCAACGAAGTCTGAAGCGTGGCTGTAACCGGATTGCGGATCAGCACCTTCTCGATGCTCTGCTCGGACGGCAGACGGATCATGTCGCTGCGGTTGACGATTCCCAGGACCCGATTCCACTCGTCCACAACCGGCAAACGCGGGTCCCCTTTCTGCTCCGACAGCGCCATCCCTTCACCCACGGTGCTTGAGAGCTTGAGCGCATGGATCTTCGGTTTGCTGCCTACGATATCTTCCACGATCATAATTTTTTTCTTGATCAGCCGGTCAAAAATGGCGCGGTTAATCAGCGATGCAACGGTAAACGTATCATGACGCGAAGAAAAAATCGGCAGGTTCAACCGGTCCGCGAGCGCCTTGACTTCCTTGCTTGTGCCGAAACCGCCTGTAATCAGCACGCCGGCTCCTTGTTCCAAAGCGAGTTTATGCGCATTATCGCGGTTGCCGACAATCAACAGGCTGCCAGCGTCAATATACCGGACCATGGCATCCACTTTCATGGCGCCGATCACGTACTTGTGCAAATTTTTATGCAGTCCGTCCGCTCCCCCGAGGACATGGCCTTCCACGATATCCACCACGTCGGCAAAGGTCAGCTGCTCGGAAATATTGCGCGGTTTCTTCTCGACCCGAACGGTTCCGATCCTTTCCTTCGTAATCACGATGCCGAGATTCTCCGCATCCTTTAGCGCGCGGTAGGCCGTACCTTCACTGACGGACAATTCCTTGGCCAATTTGCGGACGGAAATTTTTGTTCCCACTTTCAGCCCTTCAATATGCAGCAAAAGCTGTTCATGCTTTGTAATCGCATCGTCTCGGCCTTCCAACTGTTACACCCCCATACTTCCAACTGTACTATTCTGTACCTATATCATAGCATCCTATTCCATACAAAAAAAGCTGCGGAAGCACTCTTCCCCAGCTTTTTTTCCGTGTATGCCTTACATGTTTTCCTGTCTGCGCTGCGTATCTTCCGGCCATTTCAATTGCCACTCGCGCAGCTTGGCAGCCCTGATCCGCTCAAGCGTCTTTTGCTTCTCTTCATCCACACCCAATAAATAATGCAGATGCGCACCAATGACCAGAAAAGCAAACAGCGACCAGGCCACGCCAAAAGCCGACGCCCACGACCAGCCCTCCTTAAACGAAATCAAAGGCAGGGCATACACCAACATGGCCAAAGCCAATATCAGATACAGAAAATGCTTGAATTTGTTCCTTTTTTTCATCACGGCAGCTCCTTCGCAAGTGAATCTATATTTCTACTCTATGAAGGTCCGCTTACAAATATGAGACAAGTTTTAAAAAAACTTTGCCCGCAAAACTGCCTGTTCAAGGATATGTACGGCCTCCTCCGGCCGGGGAGCGATTCGGATCCTTGGCAAAAATGAAGCACCAAAATGCAGGCATGCCGCTCAGAATGCTACAGGCTTCGTCCCCCGTAGAGGTCTTGCAGGCTGTCGGAGATCATTTTATTGATATCTTCAATGATGGTACTCAAACGGCGTTCGGCGTCAAAAAGGCGGCGGATGTTCAAATTGAGACTGAGCACGTCAAACAGCTTCTCCATCTTTTCCATCTCTTCCTGGGAAGGCATGTCGCCCGACATCATCCGCTGTTGGATCTCCATCTGGCGGTTGCGGAAATCCTCGAGCATGTTTTTGCTCTCCTGATCCTGTTCGATCAGTTTCATGGCCGAAGTAATATCCTTAACCTCCTGGCTATCCTTAAGGGCTTTCGCCAATTCGTTTGCTTTGTCATAAATATTCATTACATGTACTTCCTCCTTCTAAAATTGAATGACTGCACCCCGTTTTTTTAAAAAATGGGTCAATCACCAAGGAATATATGTCCTCATATGATACATTACATGCAAAACGCAGATGCACCTTATCTGCCCTGTAGACACCAAGTTGCTGTTGGAAGGAGATCCACGATGTCCAAAAAAACGCTACCGGTCCAAATGTTCACTCCGGGCTCTTTAACGGAAAACTCCATTGTGCTCGGAGAGAAGCTGGTCAAACAGTGGAAGATTCCTACCGACCGTCCTCTGCAGTTGGCATTTGGTTCCTTCAGACAAGAGATCACCGTGGTTTCCGCAGCCAGAACCAGTGGACTGCGAATCAGTGAGCCTCTGGCCCGCCGAATGGGGCTTTTTTTCCGTCCGGTATTGAGGGCTACCTATCACTCTAAGAGCCGTACACTCAGACTCGGACCTCTAATCAGCGTGCTTATCAGCCGGGACAATCCAGAACAACTCGATAAACCGTTCGGCTCCATATCTATGTTTTGCAGGGAACTGGTGAATGCCTGCCGGAGGCAGGGAGCATATGTATACTTTTTCACACCGGATCATATCCAGGAAGGATCAAACAGTATACATGGCTGGGTATATGATAACGGATGGATCCGAGCAACGATGCCCATCGCCGATGTTATCAACAACCGTCTCACAACTCGCAAAATGGAGAACAAACCTAGCGTACAGCATTTTATGAAAGAAGTAAAATCCCGGTATGGCACACATGTCTTTAATGAGAGATTCCTGGACAAAAATGAGGTTTTCGACACGCTTAAGGCCGACCAGGCCCTTGCCAGATTTATGCCGGAATCCTATTTGTTGAAAGGACTCGCCACACTCAAAAAAATGTGCCAACAATACCCGGTCGTTTTTCTGAAGCCGGTGCGCGGCAGCCTCGGCAAAGGCATCATCCGCATTTCGAGGCAGCCTGATGGCACTTACCAAACCCTGGCCACATCTGTAGGCGGTCCGCGCAAACAAACCTATGCCAGCATTTCCAAGCTGTTTGCGGGACTGTCAGGAAAGATGAAAACGACGCGCTATCAGATTCAACAAGGACTTACGCTGATTGATCACGCTAAACGGCCGATCGATTTCCGTGCGCTGGTTCAGAAAAACGGAGCCGGGATCTGGAGCGTAACGTCGATCGTAGCACGGATTGCCGGCGGAAACCATTTCGTCTCCAATCTGGCACGCGGCGGCACACTAAGCTCTGTCAAAGAGGCCGTTAGCAAATGCATACTGCCCTCGGAGGTCAAAAATACGGCTTATGCCAAACTTCACCGCGCATCTCTGGATATCGCAAGAGGAATTGACAATCTGATCCCCGCGCATTTCGGTGAACTCGGGATCGATTTGGCGATGGATAGTTCCGGTAAGATTTGGCTCCTGGAGGTCAACTCCAAGCCTTCCAAAAATGACAACACCCCACTGCATGAGCAAAAAATAAGACCATCGGTCAAAAGGCTGCTGGAATACTGCTGCTATTTGTCCGGCTTTTAAGGAGGAGTGCCATGAATGGCTTACCGCTTGGTACACTCGGCATCATGTGCTGCAGCCGTCGAGGCAATCCCCCGTTTTCCGGTGAGAGCTACTGCCGGCGCCTGACCACGCTTGGAAGAAAATACGGGCTCCGGGTTATTGTTTTCAGTCCGGAGGATGCAGCGCATGACCGCAGTTTTGTTTACGGCTTCACTTACAGGGAAGGAGCTTGGCATAAACACCGCTTCCCTTTTCCCGATATCGTATACGACCGCTGCCTGTTTCACAGCTCCAAAGAATTCGCCGCGGCTTCCACCCTGCTCTCCGAAGCCCATACCGCCAAAGGCTGGACCTTGTGGGGTCGGGGGCTTCCGGGCAAATGGCCGGTCTACCGGGCGCTCCGCAAAGAACAACGCCTGCTCCGCTATCTTCCGCCAACCAGACCTTTCCGGGGCGAGAAAAGCTTATTCGATGCATTAGCCGCTTACAATGGCGAAATATTCCTAAAGCCCCGAGGAGGATCGCAAGGCAGAGGCACGCTCCATATCCGCAAAGATCCAGGTTCCGGGGCTCTGCACATCCAAGGGAGGGATTCGGCAAATCGCCCTGTGGAGAAAAACTTCGCCACTGAAAATCATGCGCTGCATTGGATTCGGGAGTTTACCGGACAACGCGGATATATTATTCAGCCTTTTCTCCATTTATATAGCAGAAAAGGGCGGTCCTTTGATATCAGGGTATTAATGCAGAAAAATGAAAAAGGGTTGTGGATGCGAACGGGTATTGCGGTACGCGAAGGCGCCGCGGGAAGCATGACCTCCAACCTTCACGGCGGCGGAAAAGCCCTTCCTGTGCTGCCGTATTTAAGCGGACAATTCGGAGCTGATCAGACGGAACGTATAACGGGAGTTCTCAGGCAGCTGTCGGAAATGATTCCGCCGATTCTGGAAAGTCATTTTGGCAGGCTCGGAGAATTGGGCATTGATTTCGGGATCGATACGAATGGGGACATTTGGCTGCTGGAAGTCAACTCCAAACCGGGACGCACCTCCATCCGGCAGGCGGGAGATCCGGTCAGCGCTGTTCTCGCGTCGGAAAATCCGCTCCGTTACGCCCGCTATCTACTGCTTCGACAACTTAGGAGGGTAAATTGATGAGTCTGACTTTTTGTAATGTTCACTTTTCGCCAAAACCCGAGAAAGTCGTCTATATTTCCAATACGCTGCTGAAATCGTTAAAGCTGTCCGGCAAAAAAAACATCCAGCTTCGGCTTGGCAAAGATTCGATTCATGCTGCCGTAAAACCGATCAAGAAGTCGGGAAAGCATCTTTTTCTTGGGTCGACGGTCCGCAGCGGCATTCGTGTTCCCTCAGCCGGCGGTGTTTATCTGCGTACCCAGGAAAATGAATTTCAGCTTGGCCCGCTCATTGGCGTACTTTCGGATGGACCTACCAGTAACACCCAACCTTTTTCCTCCCGAACGGGATTTATCAAGCAGCTGCTGCGGGAGGGAAAAAAGAAATGCTATATATTCGCTTTTACGCCGCGGGATATTAACTGGCAGCAGGAAACGATCAACGGTTATTTTCTGAATGACAACGGCACTTTTTACCGCAAAATCGTACCGCTCCCCGATGTCGTATACAACCGCCTTCCCAGCCGGAAAGCTGAAACTTCAGCTTCAATCAATCAGCTCAGGGAACGTTTTGGCCGCAAAAAGATTCCGTATTTCAATTGGAGCTTTTTTAATAAATCGGATATTTACCGCTTGCTCGAAAACGACAATACCGTCAACAGATACGTTCCGGAATCCCATATGAATCCCTCCCCCGAAAAAATCAAAGATATGCTCGAACGGCATCAGTTTTTGTACTACAAACCTTCAGCGGGCAGTTTGGGCAAGGGCATTTACCGGCTGACTTACCTTCCTAAAAAAGGATATTTCGTACGCTACCGTAAAAGCAGCGGCAATGTGCTCCTCCGCTTCGGCACCTTTAATGCCATGATGCGTATGCTGCAATCCAGGCACGGACGCGTCCTTAATTCTTATGTGATCCAGCAGGGAATCCGTTTGGTTGAGATCGACAACTGCCCGATCGATTTCCGGTTCCATATGCATAAAAATGGAAACAACAACTGGGTTGTTGTAGGAATCGGCGCAAAAAAAGCCGGACGCGGAAGCGTGACAACCCATCTGAAAAACGGAGGTTCGCTGATGACGCCTGAGCAAGCGTTGAGCCGAACCTTCGGCGCGAGATCGGAGGAAGTGCTGCAAAACGCCAAGAGAATCGCCATCACGCTCGCTGAAGCGATCGAATTCCACCACCAGCATCTCCTCGGTGAAATCGGATTTGACCTCGGGATTGACCAGGATGAGAAAGTATGGATGTTTGAAGCCAATGCCAAACCCGGACGCTCCATATTCAATCATCCTTCCCTCAGATCAGAAGGGAAAGCTTCTGTGGAGCATATCCTCGAGCATTGCCTTTATCTGAGCAAATTCCGCAGGAGGGATAACGAGTGACAAGCGCTAATGACGAATTAACCCAGAAACCCGTCGTTGCCATTCTGACCGTATCAGGCGGACCCAGATCTTTCCGGGGAAATCTGGCTAATTTCAAGGATATCGTCAGGACCGGACAGGAAATGGGGTTTCCTGTCTATGTCGTGACCATCAGAGATTTGAAACTGGAGGAAGAATGGATTAAAGGTTATACCCTTAATGCGGATAACAAATGGGAACAGCAGTATTTCCCCCCGCCCAAGGTGATCTACAACCGGATTCCCCAACGCCAGGATGAGTTGAAGCCAACTGTACGCCGCAAAATCAGGGAATGTCTGGTTCATCCAGACATCAAATTCTATAATCCCTATTTTTTTAATAAATGGTATCTGTTCGAATGGCTCAAAAAGTCCAAATCAACCGCGCACCTCGTTCCCAAAACCAGAAGGCTTCACGGGGAAAAAGGCTTGCAAAAAATGCTGGAGCGTTATCCCTGCCTTTATTTGAAGCCGGAGAGCGGAAAAGCCGGAAAAGGCATCATGATGCTGAAATATCAAACGGACAAACCGCTTCCTTACCGTCTGAAGGTTCAACATCACAAAAGCAGCACAACATACAAAAGCGCAAATATGCAGCGCTTGTGGGCGCGAATCAAAGCGGAGACCGGGGCTGCCCCCTATATCATCCAGCAAGGCATCGAACTTGCCGCCGTGGATCATCGTCCCTTTGATTTGCGGGTGCTTTTGCAAAAAACAAGAAAAGGACAATGGAGCGTTACCGGCGTCGGCGCCCGCATGGCCGGCTCCAAAAGCATTACCACTCATGTTCCGCGCGGAGGCAGCATCGAAGACCCGAACAAAATGCTCTCTGCCGTCTTTGGCAGCGAAAATGCACCGGGGATGATCAACAGGTTGAAGACAACCGCCATCGTCATTGCCAGACAAATCGAAAAAGCTTCGGGCCACACGCATGGCGAAATGTCCATGGATCTCGGTGTGGATTCCGAAGGCAGCATCTGGTTTTTCGAAGCCAATGCCAAACCGATGAAATTCGATGAACCCCATATCCGCCAAAAATCGCTTGAGCGGATTTTCCATTACAGCCAATATCTCGCGAGTGAATAGAAGCTTATAAAACAGAAAATCTGGAAATTAGGAAGTTAGGAAGTTAGGAAGTTAGGAAGTGAGCAATTCATGCAAATAACATCCATCAAAGACCTGCCCCCACAAGACCGGAGCCGCCAGCATGCCCGCGTGCTGCGGCTTCTGTTCGAGCATGGCGGAAAACAAGCGATGAGCGAGGATTATCTGCAGCTTGCCCGGGCAAGCGATAGTTGTTGGAAGAAGCCGGACGTTTCCCTGCTGCTCGCGACCGTACGGGGAGAAGATGGCCCTGCTTTGATTGGGGCGAGTTTTATGGCCGGGTATGGCAAAGACGCCTTTCTGATCGCCATCCATCCGTTATATCGGCGCAAAGGCATCGGCAGCGCTCTCTTACGCCGGCAGCTTGAAGAACTCGGCAAAATTGAAATCCGCGCAAACCTAAGCCAGACCGCTCTGCTGAATCTCTTGCTCAAAGCGGGACTATCCGGTTCTTTTCTGGGTAAAAATCCTGCAGGCAGAAAATTTCTCAGCCTCAATGGAGAAACAAAGAATCCGGTCCGCCCGCCAAGGGCTCCAACCAAAGAAGGTGAAATATTGTGCCTGTTCCTGTCCTAGGTATTATGACTCTTTATTTGAATGACCGAAAGTATCTCGAGGAAAAACCCGTCTATCAGAAAATGATCATCGAAGGGCGTAAGCTCGGCCTGGATGTGTATGTTTTTACGCCGATGGATGTCAGCGAAAAAAAACAGCGGATTTACGCCATGGAGTATGAACCGAAAAAGGGCGGATGGACGCGCAAATGGCGCCAATTTCCCGATATGATTTATGACCGCTGCCGCATTCAGCAAAGCGTCCGTTTCGATCAGCTGCTGCGGTTTCGCCGCCGCTACAGTCATCTTACCTTCTTAAACCGACCTCTCCGTAATAAATGGACGATATATGAAGTGCTGTCGAAGCGGCCCGAATTCAGCCCCTATCTGCCCGAAACCCATCTGTTTAACAGTTTTACCGATGTGCATCATATGTTGAAAAAAACATCTGTCGTCTTCCTCAAACCGATCAACGGAACCGGCGGGCGCGGCATACTGCGAATCGAACGGATGAAAGATCCTTCATATTACTATATTCAGGGACGCAATCAGCAGCGGAAAATCATTACGCCGCAAAAGATCCATACCTCTAGACTGGGCCCCTTCCTAAACAGCTGGAAAATGAAGGACCGCTATCTGGTGCAGCAAGGAATTCATGTAGAACTGCCGGATAAACGCGTCCATGATTACCGCATGCTGGTACAGAAAGACCGGGAAGGCGTTTGGCAGCTTACCGGCATCGCGGGCCGGGTTGGGGCGCCGGGAAGCGTGACATCCAATCTGCATGGCGGCGGCCGTGCCGTCTCCTTCGGCGAAATGCTGGATAAATGGATCGAAGATGAAGAAAGCCGCGGCCAGATCTCCAAGAAAGTCGAAAGACTCGGAGTAAGCGTCGCATCCTATTTGGAAAACCAATACGATGCCTTGTGCGAGCTCGCACTTGATTTGGCTATTAACAAAAAAGGGGACATTTATTTGCTTGAGGTCAATCCCAAGCCGGCAAGAGAAGTATTTTCGCAAATCGGCGACCCGGAATTATACCGGAAAGCGATTGTCAGGCCGCTTGAATATGCCGCAGGGCTGTATGCCAGAAAAAATGCAGCCACCAAATAAAAACGACAGAGACCGCAGCTTTGCTGCGGCCTGTCGTTTTTTTACTTTTGGTTAACAATATAAATTATTTTGAAGGATCATCCGGTTTGCGTTATGTATGGGATGCCGCTTCCTCATACAGCTTCAAAAGCTCGGTAAACGAGGAAATCAGCACATCCGAGCCTTTGAGTTCGTCATGGTTGCCAAAGCCGGCATAAGCGCAGCCGATGACATGGAGTCCGTTCTTCTTCCCGGCTTCCACGTCCGATGAGCGGTCTCCCACCATCCAAGCGGAATCCACTTGCTGCTCTTCCAGCAGCAGCTTCACCAAATCAACTTTGGTACGCGTGCAGTGTTTCCCCGCGCTGTACAGCCCGTCAAACAGCTCCGCCAGTTCATGCGTATCCACGATACCGCTAATGTAATGCTCCAGTCCGTTGCTTGCCACATACAGCTTCACGCCCTGTTCATGCAGCGCCTTCAGCGTTTCCTTTACTTCCGGGTACAACAATGTGTCCCCGCCAGCCAAACCTTCCAGCTCCAGCTCAAGCAGCAGCTCATTCGCGCGGTTATGGGCCTCCTGGCTGCCATCGGGCATCACGACTTTCCAAATATCATCAAGCAGCATGCCAAGGCTGCCGAGAATCCGTTCTTCCGGTGGAGTCGGAGCCGTGTACAATCCTTCGCTGCGCAGCGTATCAAACAGTTTATGGTATGCTGGCAGCAATAATGTTTCCGTTTGAAACAATGTTCCGTCCATGTCAAATATCATCGCTTGGGGTTTGGTCAATGTACTCTCATGACTCATCGGTGTGCTCTCTTCCCTTCCTTCTCTGTGATGATGCATATTATTTTTGCGCCATGCTTATGCCTATCATAAGGGAAGCGGTAGGGGATGTAAACCGAAGTTGTTACATTGTGCGGATATCCGGGAATTAATCATATGTAACCATGACTCCCCTCAATTTTACGCCGCAAAACCTAAGTAAAACAATTACTTCGTGCTAGGTGGTCGCTGCGGTTACGGATCGTTCTTTTAGCGCTGCGGTTTCTCCAGAGCTATCATGTGCGCACCCCCGCAAAACCTAAGTAAAAACTTCGTGCTAGGTGGACGCTGCGGTTACGGATCGTTCTTCCGATCGCTGTTGTCCCCAAATTTCTTTGATTATATTTTTCATAATGGTAGAAATTCGGAGACAAAGGCGAACGCTATCGCTTCTCCAGATCGATTCCGTCCCCTCCGCTACTTTTGTTTTCTAATCATGCTTTTGTGTTGGCTTCAATCCATACTCCCGCGCAGGGAGTAACTTCCGTTTCCCTTGCATCGAGTATTTTATTTTCCTTTCAATCCATACTCCCATGAAGGGAGTGACATTTTATGCGTATCGTAAATTTGATCGATGATCGCTTTCAATCCATACTCCCGCGCAGGGAGTAACTAAATGTTCCGGTAAACTCAATCTCATCAATATGCTTTCAATCCATACTCCCGCGCAGGGAGTAACCTTTATTGGGCTGCTCCACGAATCGAATATGAGCTTTCAATCCATACTCCCGTGCAGGGAGTAACCGAAAACGCTAAATCCAAAGGCTGGTGGGACGAGCTTTCAATCCATACTCCCGTGCAGGGAGTAACAGCATCAACGTCAGTCTGATCAATGCCGAAATCACCTTTCAATCCATACTCCCGTGCAGGGAGTAACGTAGAAATTCTCCGGGGCGAAATGGCTATTTACCTTTCAATCCATACTCCCGTGCAGGGAGTAACACTATATCTATGTGCATGGTAATTGGAGAGACAGTCTTTCAATCCATACTCCCGTGCAGGGAGTAACCCTTTGCCAAGTGCGCCACCTCTTCCAGATACGCTTTCAATCCATACTCCCGTGCAGGGAGTAACGCCGCTGAATTTGGCATAGAGCTTAAGTTTATCGATCTTTCAATCCATACTCCCGTGCAGGGAGTAACCAGCTAACATTCCTGCAAGAAGAATTCGTCGATACGCTTTCAATCCATACTCCCGTGCAGGGAGTAACGAAATGCTGGCGCCATATCGTAAGAACATCACAGGTCTTTCAATCCATACTCCCGTGCAGGGAGTAACAGCATCTTTTCCCATCTCATCGGCTGTGAGGCAAGACTTTCAATCCATACTCCCGTGCAGGGAGTAACGGAGGATGCGGTAGTAGCGAGATTGGCGGCAGACTTTCAATCCATACTCTCGTGCAGGGAGTAACTTGATCTAGCAAATGCACGTCTCAAATCGGAACGACTTTCAATCCATACTCCCGTGCAGGGAGTAACAAGGAAATAACCTATTCGGATTCAAAGGTTCATATCTTTCAATCCATACTCCCGTGCAGGGAGTAACACAAATGCTTATCAAAGTACGTTTGACCAACTAAACTTTCAATCCATACTCCCGTGCAGGGAGTAACTCTCGGTTAGTGCTAACACGGGTGTACTTATATTAGCTTTCAATCCATACTCCCGTGCAGGGAGTAACCCGTGCCAGTATGGACGGTGTTAAAATTGTATGGAACTTTCAATCCATACTCCCGTGCAGGGAGTAACTAAAATATGACCCTCTGCTCAATTTCAACTTTACTCTTTCAATCCATACTCCCGTGCAGGGAGTAACATGCCGCCAAAGCACAAAACCTCCTTACTTTTTACGCTTTCAATCCATACTCCCGTGCAGGGAGTAACGATGATCAGCTTCGGAATTTGTCTGACCAGATAATCTTTCAATCCATACTCCCGTGCAGGGAGTAACGATGATCAGCTTCGGAATTTGTCTGACCAGATAATCTTTCAATCCATACTCCCGTGCAGGGAGTAACCTGTTTCTACGTTTATTCCCCGTATTTATTTGATCTTTCAATCCATACTCCCGTGCAGGGAGTAACGGAGGGAAAGCAAGGAGGGGACGGCGTCTTGAATCTTTCAATCCATACTCCCGTGCAGGGAGTAACTCGGTTTATTGCTTGTCTCTATCATAATCATGTTGCTTTCAATCCATACTCCCGTGCAGGGAGTAACTATTGATACACTTCAAGGCAACGTTTCGATGATTAACTTTCAATCCATACTCCCGTGCAGGGAGTAACCAAAACAGCCACACGCATTTTGTTGTAAGCTAGTTCTTTCAATCCATACTCCCGTGCAGGGAGTAACCTTACTTTTTACGGAATACGAAAAACCAAAGTCCAACTTTCAATCCATACTCCCGTGCAGGGAGTAACGCTCACTACCATTCGCGTCGCTCCTAACACTTTACTTTCAATCCATACTCCCGTGCAGGGAGTAACGCGGCTACCTTCTATTGCGATGTGTGGACAAGTCTTTCAATCCATACTCCCGTGCAGGGAGTAACGGGCGCGGAATGAGGGCTTCAATGACCCGGATAAACTTTCAATCCATACTCCCGTGCAGGGAGTAACTCCGGGCTTTTTCAGCCCTTGCCGTACAAGGGATCTCAGCCCTGATTTGCCGGATCCCTAATTTGGGCATAATATTTCCTGCTTAAATTCCACTTAAAAACGCCAAAAGCCGCATGAAATATGGTGGTGCGAATCCCCCGGGGATTTCATGTGCACTTGGGGTTCGCACCAGAATATTCTAGTACAAGTTAGTATAAGAAAATTTTCTTGTCCTGATCCCATTTTAGCCTATTACTAGCAAACTATCATGAGTCACGAGCCGACAAAGCACATCCCCTAAAAATCCCCTTTTCCCAATATTATACTCCCACCGCACATTTTTTTCCTGAATTTCAATCTTTCTTGCCGTTCATTTTTGTTAAGTAAGTAGCTCCCTCCCCCAACATTGCAGGATTCGTGCAGTTATTGTGTTCAGCCAGTCATTCGCAATTGTCTCCAATTAGTCATGATGGCCGTAAAACCGTTACTAAGTAAGGTGTTTTGTACCCATTTTTCGGCGCTAAGCTACTTTTAGGTTCCAATCTTTTAAAATTGATGCAAAAGTGCAATTTTTGCTGACGGATTGATTCTACTTAGATAAAAGGTTGCAAAAGTACAACTTTTTCCGTTGTTACCCGAATAATTCCCGCCTGAACCGAAAAATAGATGCACTTTCGCAACAATTTACCGGATAACCGGAAAAATCGGCTTCAAAAATTGCACTTTCGCATCTTTTTCGTGGGAATAGTAGGACAATCAGCGTGGGGATGACTTGGATGATCATTGAGCGCATAATGTTCTAGTCCTAGATCCGAAATATCCATCCATGGCCTGCTTTTGCCCTCCCCCTCATACCATGAAGTCGCAAAAAACTCTTTAATTTGTCATAACCAAACAAGGCGCTCCGCACAGGAACGCCACATCTCGCCATATGATCCTCAAAACACCCTTTTTTGCGTCCTGTCGTCCTTAATAATCTCCACCGCTTCCCGGAAGCGGGTGGCATGTATGATCTCGCGCTCGCGCAAAAATTTCAGGCTGTCCTGCAGATCCACATCATCCGTCATGTCAATCAGCCATTGATATGTAGCTCTGGCCTTTTCCTCTGCCGCGATGTCCTCGTACAGATCCGCAAGCGGATCGCCTTTCGCCTGAATATATGCCGCCGTAAACGGCACGCCGGAAGCATTGGTATAAAAAAGCGCCTTGTCATGCGCCGCATAATGCTCGCCCAGACCCGCGGCTTTCAGCTGTTCGACAGTTGCGTCTTTGGTCAATTTATACACCATGGTAGCAATCATCTCGAGGTGGGCAAATTCCTCCGTGCCGATGTCATTTAACAGACCGATAACTTTGTCGGGAATGGTATAACGCTGGTTCAAATACCGCAGTGCCGCTGCCAGTTCGCCATCGGCGCCCCCGTATTGTTCCAACAGATATTTCGCCATTTTCGGATCACATTTGCTGACGCGAACCGGATATTGAAGCTTTTTTTCGTATACCCACATCGGTTTGTACCGCCTCCTTTAAAAAATCCTCCCAGGCGAAGCCTGACCTCCCATATCCTTTCCTGACCATCCGTTGCAGAGAAAAAAGTACAAATAGCATCCGTAATTCCGCCGACCTTTATACCTGCCACGGCCATGGCGTTTGCGGCCATTCAAACGGAAATCTGGAGTATGCATGGCCAAAATGCATAAGCGGACCGTACAGCTCCTGAAACCGGCGAACGAGCGGAATGCGCTCCTGAGCCAGCTGGTTGTACTGTTCGATTCTTTTCAGGTCATCCGGATGGGTATCCAAATACAGGTTTAATTCGACCAAAGCAAAATCAATCACCTGAAGCCGTTCCAAAAGCTCATAATACTGCTGATCCACGGCTCCTTTTTGCATTTCCGGGCTCACATTTGCGGCTTGCACATTTGCCTGGTTTACAGCGGCACCTTGCACGTTCGCCTGGCTAACGCCATGCACATTAGGCTGACTCATACTGGCGCCTTGCACGTTCCCCTGGCTAACGCCATGCACATTGGGCTGACTCATGCTGACACCTTGCACGCTCGGTTGACTTACACCGTACACATTGGGCTGACTCATGCTGACACCCTGCACGCTCGGTTGACTTACACCGTACACATTGGGCTGAGCCATGCTTACACCTTGCACGCTCGGTTGACTAACCCCGTACACATTGGGCTGAGCCATACTTACACCCTGCACGCTCGGTTGACTAACGCCGTACACATTGGGCTGTGTCATGCTGACGCCTTGCACGTACGGCTGATTTTCACGCTCACCCCCTGCATTACTTGAACTCTGCTCGTTGGCTTGATTAACGGCTTCCTCCGGTACATTCGCAGGATTTATGCCTGCGGACTGCTGGTTGTCGTAACCTCCATTTTCAGGCTTCTGATTTTCAGACATCAGGCTCCTCCTTCCTGCACGTTTCGATTCGGACTATACGGGCTGTAGAGATGAGGCCACAGCGTTCCCCGCGTCAAAGCTTCCTGCAAACTGAACTGCGGCCAATCCATCGGCTGAAAGGTTATATATTGGTTCGGCGGTACCACATAAGATCTGTATAGAAGCGGCGGGCAAGGATCAAACGGTCCGATAAACGGCTTATAAACTCGCACCTGATTGCTCATTACGTCTTTCAAAACGGCTCCTCCTTATGCATCGCGATTCTTAAGACCCATCAGACTCTCTTCGTAATAAACATATGAGGCATTCGCGGAATCTGAACAAAAATTTACGAATAAAAGAGGTAATTCAAAAAGTCCGCTTTTATCCAACCTTCTCGGTGCTGAAAACCGCCCTTTTTGAACACGCAATAAAAGCAAAAACTCCCTCGAAACAAGCCGAAACTTGTCCAGGGAGTTTTTCAGGGCAACAATGTTTAAAATTTGATTTTGATCTGAAATAATCCTGCCTTGCGAACAGCCGAATAAATGATCACTACCAGCGGTCCGATAAAAACGCCGATGACGCCGACCAGTTTAAAGCCGACATACATGCTGACGAGCGCCGAAAGCGCGCCGATGCCGACGGAATCGCCGATGACTTTCGGCTCGATGACCCGCCTTGCCACCGTAATGACGATGAACAGCAGCATTAACCCGAATCCCGTGTAGGAATCGCCAACGATAAACAGGTATACAGCCCAGGGAATCAGCACGGAGCCGACGCCAAGGATCGGCATAATATCCACAAACATCACCAGCATCGCGATCGCAAGCGGGTAATGAATATCCAGGATCAAAAGCCCCGTCAGCGTCACGACATACGTAAATGCGCTGAGAATCATTTGGGCCTGAAGAAAACCGAAAATCGACCTTTTCAGGCTGCTCAGCACCTGCTGAATCTGTTCATGCATTTCATCGTCAAACAGGGTAAGGATGCCGGAACGAATGGCCGGCAAACCGAAGCTGAATAAATAAACCGCGACAAAAAATACGACAAAAAACACGAAAGTGCCGGGAATCCCCCTGGCAAAATTCAAAAAAGCCGACGATAGTGAATTCACAATGGATTCCGCGTATTGCGTGACATTGGACAGAAAAACGCGCAGGCTTTCAGCCAATTCGGGTTGAATCCGGTCGAGCCACCCCCGGGCTTGCGTCATGGTGTTTTGAACAAAATCATTGGCGGCCGCAAAATAAGAAGGAGCGTTCTTCCAGTATTCCACCAGTTGGCCGAATACCTGCAGCCCCAGCATGTACACCAGGAGAAGAACGAGAAGCAAAAACAAGGTACATGTAAGGGAAGCGGCCGCTACCCGGTTCCAATTCCATTTCGCCATCATCATGCCATGTACAGGCTCCAGCGAAATAGCGACCAGGGCAGCCAGCAGAAACGGGGCTCCTGCCGTAAATAATACATACAGCAGCGCAAGCCCGATTCCGATGAGAAGCAGCTGTTTCCCCAAGCGCAAGCTCCCCCCTTAATCCGCGTTGTCCGCCCCCTTCTCGTCATTGTCCGGTTCGGCAGCGGCAACGCGATGGATGTTGACCCGGGTAATCCTGAGTTTGGTCGATTCCTCGACTTCGAATACATAGTTGTCCAACTGAACGGTTTTGCCCTTCACCGGATTTCCCTCCAGCTCCTTGAACAACCAGCCGCCGATGGAGTCCACTTCGTCATCCTCGATGATCACGCCGGTCAAATCATTGACATCTTCTATCAGCATACGCCCGTCCACCGAGATAAAGTCCTCCTGAATTTCCACATCAGGACGCTCATCCTCGAATTCATCATACAGCTCGCCTACGATTTCCTCCAGAATCTCTTCCGCCGTAAGCATACCCGCCGTACCGCCATACTCGTCCACCACCAGCGTCAGCTGGGCGTGCTTTTTCTGCATGAGCCGGAGAACATGGCTGATTTCCATCGATTCGGGCACATTCAAAATCGGCCTTACCAGCGGAGTCAGCTCTTTCTGCTGCTCCTCATCCGCCAGCAGAAAATCGGTAATATGTACAAATCCGATAATCTGATCCTTGTCCTCCACGGCTACAGGGTAACGCGAGTGCTTGGTTTCGTTGATGATTCCCAGGTTCTCTTCGAGTGTATTGTTTGTGTACAAGCAGTCCATATCCGTACGGGGCAGCATGATTTCGCGCGCCAGCAGATCGGAAAATTCGAAGATGTTGTCCATCAGCTTCATCTCGTCTTTATCGATCACTCCGCTTTTGGCGCTCTGATTCATTAATATGCGGATTTCCTCTTCGGAATGCGCAGCTTCCGCTTCCGTTGCAGGCTGTACCCCGAACATACGTAAAATAACGTTTGCCGAGGCGTTCAACAGCCAGATAAACGGGAAAAATATTTTATAAAACAGCATCAGCGGAGCGGACAGCAGCAAAGCCGCCCCTTCCGTTTTTTGGATCGCCAATGATTTAGGCGCAAGTTCACCAAGAACGATATGCAAAAAAGTAATGATACTGAATCCAATCACGACGGATATCGTCGAAATCAGCGTCGTGTCCGTAATTCCGAATTTATGCATGAGCGGTTGCACCAGGAGATGCGAGATGGCCGGTTCGCCGATCCAGCCAAGTCCCAGGGATGCCAGCGTAATACCAAACTGTGTCGCCGACAGATAGGCATCCAGGTTATTGTTTACTCTCAAGGCATAGTTCGCCATGCGGTTGCCTTCGCTCACCAGCTGCGTCAGCCGGGACTGGCGCATTTTAACCAGCGAAAACTCCGCGGCAACAAATACCCCGTTAAAGAATACAAGCAGCAGAACCAGGAAAAGGTTGAATAATAGCTTGCCTATTTCAAACTCCCCGTCCAAATGTAACGCCCCATTTCTTAGATTGTGTTGGCTTTCCTTATCGTAAAGTCCGTGTCCTTGTAATACATGTTCTTTACAAGCAGATTCGGTCCGCAGCATCCTGCCGCGTCGCAGTGGCAATTGACCGTTTTATTCAGTGGATGATCGTTTTGCCATACCTGAAAAATATCGTCAAGCCGGCTGTTCTGGATATTCCCGAATGGAGGAACATCAGCAAAGTCGGTCACATATACATCGCCTGAGAATAAATTGACGTTCACGCGATTGCGTCCGTCCGGATCATTGCGCACCGTCACGTTGGGTTCCAACGCAAGGCGGCGGATCAGCTTCAAATCCTCCGGATTGTCGCTGCAAGCGAAAAACGGAAGCGTGCCAAACAGCATCCATATGTTCGGATCGCGCGCATCCAGCAGGGAATGGATGGCCGTCCGCGTTTCTTCCAGCGAAAGAATAGGCAGCGAGCTTGCAAAATTCGAAGCATACATCGGATGAACCTCATGCCGTTTGCAGCCCATTTCCTGTATTAGTTTGTGAATTCCAGCCAGTTTTGTATGCGTACGATAATTAATCATCGATTCAGCGGAAATAAACATGCCGGCTTCGCTTAGCTTGACCGCGTTTTCGATCATTTTATCATACATCCGGTAAGCTGTTTCTTTCGGAACGGGATGATTGCTGTTAGCAAATCCCACCTCATGGAAATCATCCCCGTTCAAATAGTTAAACGATATATGCATGACATCCAGATACGGGAGCATTTTCTCGTACCGGCCAATATTAAGCGTCAAATTCGAATTGATTTGCGTTCGGATGCCGCGCTCCTTCGCGTAACGCAGGAGAGGAACGATAACCTCATTGACCGTTTTTTCACGGAAAGACGGCTCGCCCCCGGTCAAACTGATCGTTTGCAGATGTTCAACCTCGTCAAGTCTCTTCAGCATGAGATCAAGCGGCAAAAATTCGGCTTCCTTCATCACGAGCATATCCCCGACAGCACAGTGCTCGCAGCGCATATTGCATAAATGTGTGACTGTCATTTCCACACTCGTCAGCACATGCCGACCATATGTCCGAAGCGATCCGATCGGATCCCACGGATCATTTTTGGACGACAGTAGTACAGTATTCATTTTTCCTCACCTTATTTCTTTAAATGGAATCAATTTCATAGAGCCAGATACGTTTTGAAATTGATTCTTAACCAAGGATTTCGCCAGTGGAATCCAAGGCCTATTCCAAAGCTTATTTTAAGCTTCCTTTTATCATACCATGAAGTCGCAAAAAACTCTTTAATTTGTGAAATCAAGCCCCTTAGGAGTTTTCGTCCGCTTTAGGCTTCGGCTTCGCAAGAGAGGATAAAAATCCGGGAAGCCACCAATTTGCCTTGCCCAAAAGCTTCATTAAGGAAGGCACCAGCAAAATGCGGACAACCGTAACATCGATCAGCACGGAGGCGGTTAATCCCAGCCCGAGCGCTTTCATCAGTTCGTTATCCGTAAACATGAAGGCCCCGGCCACAACGGCCAGAATAAGCGCCGCTCCAGTGATCATCCCGCCGGTTCTTTGCAGGCCGATAGCCGTGCTGCGTTCGTTATTTCCTTCTTTGGAATAAGCCTCCGCAATCCGGGACAACATCATGACTTCATAATCCATGGAGATGCCGAACACAACGCAAAAAATAAGAATCGGCAGAACGGCGAATACGCTGCCCGTATATGTCACCTGAAGCAGACCTGCTCCATATCCATGCTGAAAAACAAGCGTGACAAGCCCAAAGCTCGCCCCGAGGCTCAGCAAATTCATGACAACCGCTTTAAGCGGAAGCACGATCGAGCGGAAAGCGGCAAATAAAACAATATAAGTTACGGACAGCACAGTGACAAGCACATAGGGAAGGCCGCCTTGAATTCGGTCCATAATATCCAGCTTGTACGCCGGAGAACCCGTTACGTCAATTTGCATCCCCTCCGGCGGGCTCTGACGAATGTCCCGAACCAGTCTTACAGTGGCCGGAGCGTCTTCCCCTTGTTCAGGAACAACAATGATAATAGCGGCTTTATCCAGAGCTGCATGCCGTTTCTCCACTTCAGCCTTCAATTCAGGACTGATGTTATCCACGCCATCCCTCAGGAAACTCGCATAACTCTCCACATGATGCACGCCAGGAAGATGCTGCAAACGGGATACATATGATTTAACCAGCCGAATGGAACGCGGATCGTCATAGGATTGATCCAGTTCTGCGGCAATGATGATGGCATTGGCCTCTTTCATGTCGTAAGCCTTTTTCATCAAATCGGCCCCGTACCTGGAATCATACGAAGGGGGCAGCACCTCCGCGGAGGGAATCCCGAGCTTCATATGCAGAGCCGGCGTCATTGCCAACAGCAGCGCCGCCGTAACGACAGCCGCAATGATCCCCGGACGCGACATGATAAGTTCCGAGATGCGTACCCAAATGACGCTGCCGGAACTGCCTCTGTTTCCATCCTTTGCCCGGGAACGGACCGGCCATGCGAATATCCGCCGCCCTAAGATCGCCAGAAGAGCGGGCAGCAGCGTGCAGGCAGCCAGCACCGACACCAATACGACAAGCATCCCGCCAAACGCCAGCGACCGGAAAACGGGAAGCCGGACAAATCCCAAGGCGAGCATGCCCGTCATCACGGCCGCGCCGGAATAAAAAACGGATCTCCCGGCCGTCCGGCAAGCCGCAACCAGTGCGGCTTCAACCGGCTGGCTTCCCAGTTCCTCCCGAAACCGGCTCACTATAAACAAGGCGTAGTCAATGCCAACAGCCAAACCAAGCATCGTGACCATATTGGGCAAAAAATTGCTGAGCGGAATGCCTTGCGCCGCTACAAAATAAAGGCTGCCCATCGTAACAGCAACGCTCCCGATACCGACAACAATCGGCAGGAGTGCCGCGGGAATCGTCCCGAACAGGAACAGAAGAATAATAAGAGCGGCCGGGATCCCGAAGGCCTCCGCCCGGACGATGTCATGTCTGACGGCGCTGCTCATATCGTGATACACGGCCAAATTACCGGTTATATACGTTTTCGCTCCGTTAATCGAAGGGACGGCAGCCTTGATCTCCTCGAAATGCGAGAGAGCCTGGTTAGCATTTTCTTTAAGCAGGACCGTGTAGGACACGATCCCATCCTCGCCCGCATACCGGGTGACAATACTTTCATACATATCCGACACAAATGGCTGCTCCCGCAGCGGAGCCAGCTCTTCCCAAATTTTCGACTTTGCTTCGAATGTGGTCAGATTCTGGCCCGATGTGCTTTGGATGACGATATCAAGCGATGCCGCGGACAACCCTAGCTTTTCTTCAAGAAGAGCAATCCCGCGGACGGAAGAACTGCCGTTTGGCGTAAATCCGGTGTCCTGAAGCATGGATGGCGTCCGGATGGCAAAAAAGCCAAGACAAACGATTAAAAAGACCCATGCCGAAACGACAGCCCACCGGTAGCGGAAAATGATGCTTCCCCACTGCCGGACGGATGCTTTCTTCTGTCGCTCCTTCATGGATCTTCCTCCTTAATGCTCTAAAGAAATCGGTTCTGCATCCGAGCCGTCCACATCCGTAATAATAACGGACAGCTTTTTTGCGAGATCCATCTCGTAAGGTACATGCAGACTTTGCCCTTCCGCATCGCCCAAAATACGCACAACCGGCCGGTGCGGCATGTTCGGATGAATGCGGGACACCACGGCGGTTTCGCCTGTGCTTAATTTGACTGTTAATCCGGGCGGATAAATGGCTACCTTATCCCGGAACAGCTCCAGTTTTTTCTGATCGTAAAGCGTTCCCGATCCTGTATACAGAACCTCTATGGCCTGATGAGGCAGCATAGCGGGTCTATAAACACGATGCGAGGTCATGGCGTCATAGGAATCCGCAAGCGCCACCCACTGGGCGTACTCATGAATGTCATTTCCCTTTATGCCGCGCGGATACCCGCTTCCATTCAGCCGTTCATGATGCTGGTATGCGCAGTGGGCCGCCAAAAGCGGGATGTTGGGCTCATCCTTCAATATTTTATATCCGATTTCCGCATGGGCTTGCATCAATTTATATTCTTCATCCGTCAGCTTCTGGGGTTTGGCCAGCACCCGCTGCGGAATCTGTGTTTTCCCGATATCATGTAAAAGGGCCCCGAGGCCCAGCACAATCAGCTGCTGCTCTGTATATCCGTTTGCAATCCCGAGAACAAGCGCATATACGCACACATTCAGGGAATGCTTGTATAAATAATGGTCGGCGGTATTCATATCCATCAGAAAAATCATGCTTTCTTCTTGCGAGCTGACGTCGCAGAGGATTGCTTCCATCATTTTCGTAAAATCTTTACCCAAATGAAGGTACCCTTTGGTGATTTTCGAGGATTCGGACAGGCTTTGAAAATTTTTGCGGATACTTTGCAAAGCGCTGCGGCGCGTTTCTTCATGAAGCATTTCCGGAATATGGATACCTTCCGTCAGGCCGTCTTCGACATAAATATAACCGATGTCCAGTTCAATGAGGCGCCGTATCAGCGAAGTCGTCAGTTCTACGCCATCTGCCAAAAGAACAATTCCCTCGTCGCTGTATATTTTTTTGGCGATCCTCATCCCTTCCTGAAGCTTACGAACGGGAACCAACCGCAAGGCTATCCTCTCCTACCCTGGATAACGGAAGCTTGCCATTGCTTAAAAGCCGCCGTTATCCGCCTAATCTGTCAATTCAATGATTTCTGCCATTTTTTCAGGAGAACCTAACCTTTGGCCTCAAGGAAACGAAAAGCGAAATCAACGCATAATAAAGAGCCAGAACACGATCGCCAAAATAAACCGATATATCGCAAAATGGGTCAACCGTATTTTTTGAATCAATTTCATGAATGCAAGAACGACGACGTATGCGACCACAAACGCAACAATAAATCCGATCGCGAACAGGCCAAGCGTATCTTTGGTCAGGTTCTGATAGGAATCCAGCATTTCGTAACCGGATGCCGCAACCATGATCGGAATAGCCATCAAAAATGAGAAGTCGGCGGAGGCTTTATAGCTGGCTCCTGCCAGCATCCCGCCGGCAATCGTCGAACCCGAGCGCGAGAATCCCGGCCACAACACGGACAGGATTTGATAGATCCCGATCAAAAATACCTGCTTGTAGCTTAGGTCATCCATTGTTTCCGCAGTAACTCTAGCCTTGCTTCTATTAAACCATTCCGCAAAAATCATAAACACGCCGCCGGCTACTAAAGCCCAAATGACGGTGCTGGCACTGAACAGGCTTTTGATAAAATCCCTGGCAAAAAACGCAACGATAAGTGCAGGCGCAATGCCGATGATGACATGCAGCAAATTCAGGCGCTTACGCGGAACAAGGCTGGTCTCTCTGCCATTCATTCTTTTGATGCCGAACAAATCCAGGATGCGGCGCCAGTATACCAGCGTAATGGCCAGGATCGCTCCCAACTGAATGACGACCTCGAATGTTTTCATAACCGGATCTTGATCATTGTAGCCGAGCAGCTTCGATGTCAAGATCATGTGACCGGTGGAAGATACGGGAATGAACTCCGTCAATCCCTCCACGATCCCTAGTATAACCGCCGTTATTGTATCCATTGCTTCCTCCCCACAGGAAATCTTATAGAGGTTGGACGCCCACTAATGGGCTTTTACCCATCTGACACGTTCACTTTCGTCAAGGGCTCCCGGACGCTGCAGCTCCAGGCGGAGCAGATCGCGGAGGAAATCCGGCAGCATGAAGCGCGGATTCTCCCCCAATGCGATGCTCTCGTAGCCAATGCCGAACGTAAACATATCAAGCGTTCCAACCTCATATTCTCGCTCGTCCTCAAGCGGTTCTCCCATAAACATAATTTGGACAATCCTATCATAAGGGATACGGCCCGCATCATACAAGACTTCCAAGCCATCAACCGCGATATTGCCCAAAATTTCCCCACGGAAACCAAAGCCGACGATTGCTCGGCCCCAAAATTCGGGAAGCAGGCTTTCTTCCAGGGAGCGGCGGATATGCTTGCCCTTCAGCCTGATGACGCATGGATTAACCGGCGATGGGCAAAGCGTATGCAGCATCCCCGCCGATACTTCGCCTTTCGGAAGTCCGGCCAGCAGCTGACCTGTGTTGACGAGCGCTATTTCAGTCCGGGTATACTGGCGGACGGCCTGCGCCAGCAGATTTCCGAACGGGGACTCCTCCATATGGCTCAGCTGCAGCTCCCGGTCGGTAACAGCCACAGCTTCACTTAACGCTTCTTCCGCATGCGCGCGGTGTCGGGCTAGAGCAGCGTCAACCGTTTCATCCAACATATTCGTATCCACGGACACACAGCAGCCCTCCGTCATACGGTAGCTTCCGTTCGGCTGTTCTTCCATCCGGATCCGGCCCACATAATTTCCGAACTTACCGGCTCCGCAGACCGCCGTATTTCCAATCTGAAGCGGTTTTTCAAGCAGATGATGGGTATGGCCGCCCAATATTAGATCGATGCCTTCAAGCCGCTCTGCAAGCTTCTCGTCGGACGCTAGCCCGAGATGGGACAGCAGGATGACAATATCAGCTTGCTGACGCAGGGCTTTCACCTCCTGCTTGATTGCCGTCTCAGGATCAAGCGCTTTAAGCCCCAACAGTTCATAAAAAGCCGCAAACGGCGCCGTAGCCCCCGTTAAACCGATCTTGACGCCACCTTTGTCAATGATGGTATGCTTCTTCATCCATGAAGGGGGAGCGCCTGTCGCTATCTCCAAAATATTGCAGCACACCACCTGTGCCTGCAGCTTCGCATAAGCGATGCCCAAATCCTCGGGCGTCAGCGTCAGCCCCTCATTATTTCCTATTGTAATTACGTCGTATCCCGTCAGATTCAGAATGTCGACATTGGCCGCGCCCATCGTACCTTCGGTTTCCACCGCCGTCCGGTCCATATGATCCCCGATATCCACCGTCAAGATAGGCTCTCCATTCGCCGCTTTACGCTGACTGGCTATATATGCCGCGATGGAGCTCACTTTTTCGAAATGGCTGTGTATATCATTCGTATGCAATATCGTAACTGTTTTTGGCTTGTTGTGCTGCATGGATAAAGTCCTTCCTTTCTTTCCGGGTACAATCAGTTACAACCAATTCCTTTTGTCCGGGCAAGCTGGCCCTCTAGGGGATAAGCATAACATTTTCAAAGCGGATATGGTATATTGAAGAGACATTAAAATCCCCCGCAAAGAGTATCGGAAAGAAGTAAGGGCGCCTCTCAAAGAGGGGCGCTTTTGCGGAGCAAAAAGTACTGAGTGACGTATTGCCTTCGAAGCTTATACTGGTTACTTGCGGGGATCCCTGATATTAGATCATCAATGTTTGAGGTGAAAAATATGCTTCTGCGCATTCAATTGTTTGCGGGTCTTGCAGAACGTCTGCAAACCTCGGTTCTTTCCTACTCCACCCCGCGATCCGAAATAACGGCGGATGAATTGAAAATAGAGCTGTCCAATTCTTTTCCGGAGGCTGCGTCTTTGATCTCCGTTTCTTTTGTCGCCGTAAATCAGGAATATGCTCCAGGGGACTACCTTATTACGGAAGATGCGGAAATTGCGCTGATCCCTCCGGTATCGGGTGGAGATGGACGCGAGCCCGTTTGCGCTCAATCCAAGGACGGCCTCTTTTGCATTACCGATCAGCCTTTGTCGGTCGATGAAGTCACCTCCAAGGTGCTGCATCCGAATCATGGCGCAATCCTCTCCTTTATCGGTACGACACGTGAAATGACCGGCGCACAGCGCACCGTGCATTTGGAATATGAGGCCTATATCCCCATGGCATTAGCCCAGCTTGAAGCCATCGGCAAAGATATTGATACCCGCTGGCCGGGAACCTTATGCGCGATTTCGCACCGGATCGGCAAGGTCGACATTATGGAGACAAGCGTCATCATCGCCGTATCTACCGGGCACCGGGAAGATTGCTACGAAGCAAGCCGGTATGCCATCGAAAAATTGAAGCAAGCCGTCCCAATTTGGAAGAAAGAAGTTTGGGACGATGGCTCCGAATGGAAGGGTCATCAAAAAGGGCCCTGGGACCCAACCGCAAGCCTATAGTTCTAGCACATTTGCATTGTCAATCCATTTTTTTCTTGTTATGATAGTTGGTAACAGATGTCGAATTTTGAAGAAACGGAGTGACGTTTTGCTTGAAAGTGCATGTCACAGACTTAAAACCAGGCGATCGGCTGCTTGCGGACACATTTAATGAAGCAGGTCTTCACGTTCTGCAGCAAGGAACGGAGCTAAAAGAGGAAGAGATTCACAAGCTGATGCAGCACGGCGTGGACTATGTAGACATTGAGCCTGCCGTTCAACAACCTGCTATCGCAATGATCCATACGCAGCAGTACGAACTCTTGCAAAAGACCAAGCCTTATCTTGAGCAGGCCGTAGACGGATTCGAGTCCATGTACTTGGAAGCGTTAGCAACAGGCCGCTTTAATGAAGGCGTGGTCGATGATATTATGGAGCCCTTGGTCGATCAATTAAAAGAGCATAAAGATATCGTGTCCCTTATGCTCTGCATTGACCAAAACGACGATTATACCTATATCCATTCGATGCAGGTAGGGATTCTTTCCTACTATATCGCGTCCTGGCTCGGATTCTCCAAGGAGGAAGCCTATGAAGCAGGCAGGGCTGGCTATCTCCATGACATCGGCAAATGTCAAATTCCCGGCAGTCTGCTAAACAAACCGGGCAAGCTGACGTTTGAAGAATTCGAAGAAATGAAAAAACATACGATCTACGGGCATGATATCATCTGCAGCTCCACGCCGGACACCATCCCGGCACTGGTTGCCCTGCAGCATCACGAACGCGATGACGGAAGCGGATATCCTCATGCGATTGAAAAAAACGAGATCCACCCTTTTTCAAGAATTACAGCCGTGGCCGACGTATTCAGCGCCATGAGCATGAACCGCGTTTACCAGTCCAAGCAGGAGCTTCTCACCGTCTTGCGCGAGCTCCACACCATGAGTTTTGGCAAATTAAGCGCCAATGCTACCCAGGTATTTATCCGCCACATGCTTCCTAACTTCATCGGCAAAAACGTGATTCTTTCAACCGGAGAGAGAGGCACGATCGTTATGACCAACCCCGCCGATTTCTTCCGTCCGCTCGTGAACACCGGTGACCGTTTTGTCGATCTCTCCGCTGAGCACGATATCGGGATTGACCAAATTTTCTTATAAATAGAATACCTGAATAGGTCCCTGGCAATATGCCCGGGATATTTTTTTGCCTTCCATTTCGAATTTGATTCTTGCTACTCGGCAAACTTTAGATCCATCTGCTTTATCAGTTTAAACCTAATAATTGATGAAATTATAAATAATAGCGTCAAAATCAGGCATAGTATATTAAAGATCATTAGGGTTAACGGCATCCACACCAAGATCATATGAAAAGAATAATCGATAAGACATGCATTACTTCTTTCCCATTAGTAACCGTTATTGCGGCCCCCGGAGATTGATCACCTGTCATGAACTTAAAAATAATATCCTGCATCTCTTCTGAATGAATAGCATTATTGATTACTTTTCCCGAATATGCATAGATTGAAGTCACTTCAAAGTTAAACAAGATGATGAAGGATAATATAAATATAATCACTCTTCTAAATTGAATCATTGCCATTTATCTTTTCATTCCTTTCGAGCGCCTTGGTATATTATTTCTCCTGTAAAAAACAATAGACCCTTGAGTTGGTCAAGGGTCTATAACATGATTTGTATTTTTGGGGACTGGCAATAGTATTTCTACAAAGTATTCATTATGTAATTCATTATCGCGAATAAGACAAAACTCGTAGTTGACTAATGATTCAACGTTCTCTTCTTCTTTATAGAAATGTGAAATTAGTTTACTCAGGTAGTCTGCCAGCTCTGCTTTAGTACCGTAGAACTTTGCCTTTATGCACTCGCCAATGCAACGTTTGATTTCTATATTTGTAATCGTTTCCTGCTCCATAAAAATTTGTTCTTCCGGATAAATGGAAAATAATAAATAGTGATCGTTTTCAATCATTTTTCCATCGTCATTCCGATAAAAAGCCGCATAATTCTCCACTTGATAATCGCTTAATTTCGATTCCAAATCTTTATAATGTTTAACCAATTCGGGTAAAGGTACGGCATATAAAGTGCAATCGATATTTTCAATTAATAGTTCGCTAAAATCATAGTTATTTTTAAAACTCGAAATTTCATGCATCATCATTTTTAATTGATGAACGTATTTCTTCATCAGCTCAAGACGGTTCATTTTTTCTTCGATAATTTCTTCTTGCCTTTCAATCAAATCCCGATATTGATTTATATCTTCGTGCTGGAATACGTTTTTCATTTCTTTGAGTGGGATTTCCAAGTATTTCCCCACCAAGATGTGTTCTAATAAATCCAAAAGCTCGAAGGAGTAATACCGATATCCATTGGTTTTGTCCACAAAGGGCTTCAAAATTCCGATTTTGTCATAATGCCGCAATGTATCTAAACTTATCCCATACATTTTACTAACTTGGCCTATACTCAGTTTATATTTCATTTACGGTTCACGTATAGACGTTCTCGTTTAAGCTTGTCTTAGATGTACATCGTCCGTACTTCCTTTCATTATTCTAGATCTCGACTGAATCATAACCTGTCGCTGCTATAAAATCAAACTGGGCAAGCTCCGCTTAAAACTTATATAATCTATAATCCAAAAAGAGCCGCTTCCAGATCCATACGGACCTGAAGGCGGCTCTTTCATATATTCTTGTCTTACGTTCAAAAGGCTTGAATATGCTCCGGTTGCCCTTAACCGATGCTGCCTTCCATTTCGAATTTGATCAGACGGTTCATTTCTACCGCGTATTCCATCGGCAGTTCTTTCGTGAACGGCTCGATGAAGCCCATAACGATCATTTGCGTCGCTTCGGCTTCGCTCAGACCACGGCTCATGAGGTAGAATAATTGATCTTCGGATACTTTGGAAACCGTAGCTTCGTGTTCAAGAACGATATTATCGTTTTTGATCTCATTGTATGGAATCGTATCGGAAGTGGATTCATTATCAAGAATCAGCGTATCGCATTTGATGTTTGCTTTTGCGCCTTCCGCATTGCGTCCAAAGGAAGCCAAACCGCGGTAAGTCACTTTGCCGCCATGCTTACTGATCGATTTCGAAACGATGGTCGATGTGGTATCCGGTGCCAGGTGGATCATTTTGGCGCCGGCATCCTGGTGCTGGCCTTTGCCCGCCACCGCGATCGACAATACCATGCCTTTCGCGCCGCGTCCTTTCAAGAGGACTGCAGGATATTTCATCGTCAGCTTGGAGCCGATGTTGCCGTCAACCCATTCCATGGTTGCATTTTCTTCGGCAACGGCACGTTTCGTTACGAGGTTGTAAATGTTAGGTGCCCAGTTTTGAATCGTGGTATAACGAACGCGGGCATCCTTTTTACAGATGATTTCCACGACCGCGCTGTGCAGCGAGTTCGTGCTGTAGATTGGAGCCGTACAACCTTCTACATAGTGAACGAAGCTGCCTTCGTCCGCGATGATCAGCGTACGTTCGAACTGTCCCATGTTTTCGGAGTTGATCCGGAAGTATGCCTGCAGTGGAATTTCGCATTTTACGCCTTTAGGGACATAAATAAAACTTCCTCCAGACCAAACTGCGCTGTTCAAAGCCGCAAATTTGTTATCGGTTGGAGGTACTACTGTTGCAAAATGCTCTTTGAAAATTTCAGGATGCTCTTTCAGCGCCGTATCGGTATCCATAAAGATGACGCCCTGATCTTCCAAATCCTTTTGCATGTTATGGTAAACGACTTCGGATTCATATTGGGCCGAAACGCCGGCAAGGAACTTTTGTTCCGCTTCAGAGATACCGAGCTTGTCGAAGGTTTCTTTGATTTCGGAAGGAACCTCTTCCCATGTTTTGCCTTGTTTCTCCCAAGGTCTTACATAATATTGAATATCGTTAAAATCGAGGTCGTCGAGGTCGCCGCCCCATTTAGGCACTGGCATTTTCTCGAACTGCTCGAGAGATTTCAAACGGAATTCAAGCATCCATTCCGGTTCGTTCTTGATTTTGGAAATCTCGGTGACAATTTCGCGGGTCAAACCTTTACCGGTCTGGAAAACCGCTTTGTGTTCGTCGCGGAAACCATACTTATATTCTTCTATTTCAGGGGCTTTTTTAGCCATTGGTTTGAACCTCCCATCAATTAATGATCATGCTGTTTCTCATCGATTCCTTTCCGCAGCGCATTCCACGCAAGCGTGGCGCATTTGATGCGGGCAGGGAATTTATTCACACCGGACAGGGCTTCAATATCCTCGTAATCGTCAAAATGGACGTCTTCTCCTTGCATCAGCGCGGAGAACCGGGATGCCAGATCCTGAGCTTCTTCCACCGTTTTGCCTTTGACGGCTTCGGTCATCATGGAAGCGGAAGACATGCTGATCGAGCAGCCTTCCCCCGTGTATTTGGCATCCTGTACGATTCCGTTATCCACCTTGAGCTGCAGCGATATTTTATCGCCGCAGGTCGGATTATTCAAATCAACTGTTAAGGTTCCGTCTTCGAATTTTCCCCGGTTGCGCGGATTTTTATAATGATCCATAATCACGCGCCGGTACAAGTCATCAAGTTGCATTAGCCAAAATACTCCTTTGTCTGGATTAATGCGCTGATCAGACGGTCCACATCTTCTTTGGTATTGTACAGATAAAAGCTGGCGCGAGCCGTTGCACTTGCCTCCAGCCAGCGCATCAGCGGCTGGCAGCAGTGATGTCCCGCACGGATGGCAACGCCGCTGGCATCCAGAACCGTCGCCACGTCATGCGGATGAACATCCCCCAGATTAAACGTGACCAGGCCGACCTTCCGTTCGCGCGGACCGTACAGCTTGAGCCCATCAATCTCGGACAAACGGCTTACCGCATAAGAAGCCAGTTCATGCTCATGCGCTTCAATGGCATCCATTCCGATGCTTTCAAGAAAATCGATCGCAGCACCGAGTCCTACCGCTCCGGCAATGATCGGAGTTCCCCCTTCGAACTTCCACGGAAGCTCTTTCCAGGTGGATTCATAAAGTCCGACGTCATCGATCATTTCCCCGCCAAATTCAACGGGTTCCATCTCTTCAAGCAGCGCTTGTTTGCCATAAAGCACGCCGATACCGGTAGGACCGCACATTTTATGGCCGGACAAAGTATAAAAATCGCAATCCAGGTCCTGCATATCCACCTTCATATGGGGCGAGCTTTGGGCTCCGTCCACAACCATGATGGCACCGTGCCGGTGTGCGAGGGCCGCAATTTCCTTTACCGGATTAACGACGCCCATCACATTGGAGACGTATGCCATCGCGACAATTTTCGTCTTGTCCGTGATGACCTTCTCCACTTCGGACAAGGTCACTGAACCGTCTTCCTGTAGTTTAACATATTTGAGTACGGCACCGGTGGCTTTCGCCGCCTGCTGCCATGGAATGAGATTACTGTGATGCTCCATCGGAGTCAAGACGATTTCATCGCCTTCGGACAAAATGGAGCGGGCATACGACGAAGCAACCATATTAAGCGATGTCGTCGTGCCGCGTGTGAAAACAATTTCCTTCGTGCTTTTGGCATGAATGAATTTCGCCACTTTTTCGCGTGCGCCTTCATAAGCATCGGTAGCACGGCTGCCGAGCGTATGTACGCCCCGGTGCACGTTCGCATTATCATATTCATAATAATGCCGCAGCGCTTCAATTACGGCCAGCGGTTTCTGCGAAGTCGCCGCACTGTCAAGATACACCAGCGGATGGCCGTTGATCTCCTGCTTCAAAATCGGGAACTGCTCGCGAATGGCGCTATTCATTGTCCCAACTTCCTTTCAACGATAGCCTGCAGCTGTTTCTGAAGGCTCTCCAGTGGAATTTGGGAAACAACAGGTGCCAAGAAGCCGTAGATGATAAGCGATTCGGCAACTTCGCGCGAGATGCCGCGGGACATCAGGTAATAGATTTGCTCCTGATTGACTTGGCCCACGGAAGCCGCGTGGCCCGCTTTAACGTCATCCTCGTCGATCAACAGGATCGGGTTGGCGTCTCCGCGCGCTTTAGGGCTGAGCATGAGCACCTTTTCCGTTTGTTGGCCGTCGGATTTCGTTGCGCCTTTTTCGATCTTCGTAATCCCGTTGATGATCGCCTGAGCTTCTTCGCGCATGACGGCGCGAGTGATCATTTGGCTTTCGGAGGATTTGCCGAAATGGTTGGCGCGGGTCGTATAGTTCAGCTTCTGGGATCCGGAGCCGACCGCAATGATTTTCGAGTCGGAGGTCGAACCGTTTCCTTGCAGCACGGAGTACGTATCACTCATCGTGTCGCCATCGTTCATCTCTCCGACGATCCATTCCATGGATGCGTCGTTGCCCACGATCGCGCGGCGATAGCTTAAGTCGGTTATTTTCGTTCCCATTTGATGAATTGTTGCGAAACGAACCTTCGCGCCAGACTTGGCGAAAACTTCAACGACCCCGTTATGGGTAACGGCTTTGTCCCCGTCACCGGAAACATAGTTGTCGACATATGTCACTGTACTGTTCTCGCCGGCAATAATGAGGATATGCGGAGCAAATGTCGCTTCCCCATCATCCGTAAGCAGAACGGCTTGCAATGGAACCGATACTTCCACGTTTTTCGGAACATAGAGGAAGATGCCTCCGTTCCAAAGCGCGGCGTGCAGCGCCGTCACGGAATTCTCATCCGCTTTGACCGCCGTATGCAAATGAGCTTTGACAAGCTCCTCATGTTCTTTTGCCGCCGTTTGCAGATCCGTAAAAATAACGCCTTTTTCAGCAAGCTCCGGCGCAAGCTTCGTATATACCACACCGGAATTGCGCTGGATAAGCAGGCTTCCGGATTCTTGACCATTGACAAGCTCTTGAATGGAGGCCGGAACCTCGGCCAGCGATGCCAGCTGAGCGCTTTCCTTGGCGCTTCCGTAATTTTGGATATCCCAGCGTTCGATTCTCATTTTCTCAAGCTTGGGCAGTTCGAGGTTGGCCGCAAGCTCCAGTGCTTTGAGGCGATTTTCCGTTAACCAAGCCGGCTCTTGTCTCTGCTTGGACAATTGATTCAAGCCTTCGGCGTTAATCGGAAGAATGGTTTGTGTTGTCATTTGCGTTTCCCCCTTCCGTTTTTTACGCTTCTTGACCTACAGTCTCGTCTTCAATGCCAAGCTCTTCCTTGACCCAATCATAGCCTTCAGCTTCCAGACGCTCTGCAAGCTCAGGACCGCCGGATTTTACGATACGTCCTTGCATCATCACATGCACGAAGTCAGGTTTGATATAATTAAGCAAACGCTGATAGTGGGTGATGATCAGGAAACCGCGATCGTCGCTGCGCATTGCGTTTACGCCGCTGGCTACGATTTTGAGTGCGTCGATGTCCAGACCGGAGTCGATTTCGTCCAGGATCACGATGCTTGGCTCAATCATCATCATTTGCAAAATTTCATTCCGTTTTTTCTCACCGCCGGAGAAACCTTCATTCAAGTAACGGTGGGCAAATTCCGGATTCATGTCGAGTTCTTTCATTTTCGCTTCCAATTGACGGATAAAACGGATCAGGGAGATTTCCTGACCTTCTTCGCGGCGGGCATTAATGGCACTGCGCAAAAAGTCGGAGTTTGTCACGCCCGTAATTTCGCTTGGATACTGCATCGCAAGGAACAGGCCTGCGCGTGCGCGCTCGTCGACTCCCATCTCCAAAACATCTTCCCCGTTCAGCGTTACGTTACCATCGGTTACTTCATATTTGGGATGGCCCATAAGAGCCGAAGCAAGGGTACTTTTACCCGTACCGTTAGGTCCCATAATCGCGTGGATTTCGCCGCCCTTCATTTCCAGGTTGATTCCTTTGAGAATCTCCTTGCCTTCGATTTCAGCCTTAAGTCCTTCAATGCTAAATTGAGTAGCCATATACGTTATTCCCTCCGTAATATTGTTTTAGCGAAATCAGACAGTCTATTTAAACAGGGATGACCTACCCTGATTTCTAGCGATCATTATTATCAACTTAAAATCACTCTAAATTGATTCTCAATGATTATCACTAATTTTATAATAAATACCGACTCATATCAACCGTCCAAGGCCGTAAATCATGAATTAATCCCAGAAAGCGAGCATAGCTTACGAAAAGTCATGCCAGCTTCCTTATTTATATGCTTTGCTTCCCGCTTTCGCCTTGTTTGCCAAAAAACGCGGGGTTTTGCTAATATTTGCTTGGATCGAATATCGAATCAGCCCGAATTTTTCCGAAGCTTCTATAGAAATCATAAATCCTTTATATCAGTAAGGCAAAACAATTTAACATCCTGAATGAAAAATGGCTTACACGAAAAGATGTGCCGGCAAATAACCGACACATCTTCATGCACTTTTTATAGTTGCTTATTAATGAATATCTATTTTCCTTAGCCCAAATAAGAACGCAGCATCCACATATGTTTTTCAAGATCGCTTTTGATTCTGATAAACAAGTCTCCGGTTGGATGGTCGCCTGCTTCCTCCGCAAGATGGATGCCTTCATGCATTTCTTCGGCCACAGTCGCAAAATCTTCGATCAAAATTTGCACCATTTTGCGTGCGTCTTCGCTGCCGGAAGCTTCTTGAATGGTGGCGAGCTCCAAATATTCCTTCATCGTTGCCGCAGGGCTGCCTTTAATGGTAAGCAAGCGTTCGGCCACTTCGTCCATTTTCGCTGTAATATCGTCGTAAAGTTCTTCAAATTTGGCATGCAGCGTGAAGAAATGTTCCCCTTTGACATACCAATGGAAGTTATGGAGTTTCACATATAGAACGTTCAAGTTTGCGACTTCCTGGTTCAGCAATTGCTCAATTGTCGTTGTTTTCGATTTGGAAGATGTTTTTGCCATGTCTAATCCCATCCTTTTCTTTAAAATAATCGGCTACCATTGCAGTATGCAAAAAGCCGCGTAAAAATCATTAAAACAAGGCTCATGAAAAAAGCGGCAGCGCCGTTTTAGCCTTTGTTTATATAGTACCCTATAATTTCCCGCATGAATCAAACCTAAGCCGAGAATCCGATGGAAATCTGTGCATTTTCACAATATTGAAACTAATGGGGGATTTTGCAAAGAACAAAAAAACGACTTCCAATCATGCAATATAACCGTCTCCCAATCATGAAATATATAGATGAAACGATTTAGCCTGTCTATTTATGGTTTCCCGGAGCGTCAGAATTCGAATTTTGCAAAATCCAGAATGATGCAAAAGCCTGCCGGAGAACGGGATTCCGCAAGGTGCTGAACAATTTTTCACTTCCAAAAAAAAGATTCAAAATCCTGCTATTATCCTATATACTGGATTAAACCGAACAAAACCCAGTTAATAAGTAGGCTTTATACGGATTTTTCTTCATTTTGCGGAGGTGACTTTTTTGTCCACATATCATCCATTAACCATTGACGAGGCGGTATCTCTTGCCCGCAGCATTCCGGGCCATTTTCCGGCGGATGCCAAACTTGCGTGCAAGGAAATCGGCGACGGCAATTTGAACTTGGTATTCCATATTACAGATCAAAGCGGCAGCGATAAAAGTATCATTATCAAACAGGCCCTTCCTTATGCGAAAGTCGTAGGCGAATCCTGGCCGCTCTCCCTCGATCGGGCGAGAATCGAACGGGAAGCTCTTCAGCTGCAATACAGCCTGTGCCCCGGGCTTGTTCCCGAGGTTTACGCCTTTGACGACCATTTGGCGATTACCGTGATGGAGGACTTAAGCGATCATGTCATCATGCGTAAAGGACTCATCGAAGGCGTGTCCTATCCACTCTTTGCCGGCCATATCGGCGAGTTTCTGGCTAGAACGTTGTTTTATACTTCCGATCTGGCGATGGGGCCGCAGGACAAAAAAGAACAGGTTAAAAAGTTCATCAATCCAGACCTGTGCAAAATCACGGAAGATTTGATCTTCGAAGATCCGTACAAGCTGTCGGACAATAACAACTACCCGGCTTATCTCGAAGATGAGGCTAGAGATCTGCGCGAGAACGCCGCTCTGCATCTTGAGGTCGCGCTGCTGCGCGAAGCCTTTCTGACCCGCACGGAAGCGCTCCTGCACGGCGATCTTCATACAGGCAGCATTTTCGCCACGCCGGAGTCGACGAAAGTGATTGATCCCGAGTTCGCCTATTACGGGCCAATGGGTTTCGATATCGGCGCAATCATTGCCAATCTTCTGCTGAATTACGCCGCGCAGCCGGGCTGGACCAAAGACGAAGCAGCGCGCCGGGATACCGAACAGCGACTGCTGCAAACGGTGTCGGACATCTGGCAGGAATTTGAAGCCCGCTTCCGTAAGCTGTGGAATGAAGAAGCCCGGGATCCGATGTCCGGCGCTCCGGGTTATCAGGATGTGTATATCGCCAAAGTGCTGCGTGACACGGCCGGTTTTGCCGGGTGCAAAATCATCCGCCGCATCGTGGGTCTGTCGCATGTCGCGGACATTGACACCATTGAAGATGAGCAAATCCGCGAAACGGCTCAGCGCAAGGCGCTGGCCATCGGCAAACTGCTTGTCCTGAACCACCGCAGCATACAGACAGGGAACGATATTGTCCGGCTTGCAAAACAAGCGTCACAACCATTTGAAGGAGCTGTGTTATGAGCGACATCTACGAATCTACCGAAAACGCAATTTATGAACCGCTTGTTTCAGTAAAATGGGTCAACGATGGGCTGCAGCTGCTGGACCAGCGTCTGCTGCCGGAATCCATCGTCATGTTGACGCTGACCACGCCCGAGGAAGTTTGGGAAGCGATCCATGCGATGAAGGTCCGGGGTGCTCCGGCGATCGGCATTGCGGCCGCGTATGGCGTCGTACTCGAATCCATGCGCTACGACGGCGTAGACAAGCTCGAATGGCTTGATCATGTAAACAAGGCTTGCGATTATCTCGCCACTTCCCGCCCGACGGCCGTGAATTTATTTTGGGCGCTGGACCGCATGCGGAACAAAGCTTCGCAGCTTACGGCCCAGGGTAATGATCTCCCTAGCTTAAAGGAGACTCTGCTTGCCGAAGCCTCTGCGATCCAGGCGGAAGACGAAGAAGTCTGCCGCCGGATCGGTGAAAACGCGCTGCCGCTCTTTCATGACGGCATGGGCGTATTGACGCATTGCAATGCCGGCGGGCTGGCGACCGCCAAATACGGTACGGCTACCGCTCCGATGTATCTGGCTCACGAACAAGGCATGCGGCTGAAAGTATACGCCGACGAGACGCGCCCGGTTCTGCAGGGCTCCCGCCTGACGGCATTCGAGCTGCAGCAGGCCGGAATCGACGTCACCTTGCTCTGCGACAACATGGCCGGCTTGGTGATGTCCAAAGGCTGGGTACAGGCGGTGATCGTCGGAACCGACCGCGTGGCGGCCAACGGCGATGTCGCCAACAAGATCGGCACGTACAGCCTTGCCGTTTTGGCCAAAGCGCACGGCATTCCGTTTTACGTGGCCTGTCCGCTGTCTACGATCGACCTGAACACCGCTTCCGGCGATTTGATCCCGATTGAGGAACGACCGGGGCATGAAGTTACGGAAGGTTTCGGCAAAAGAACAGCGCCGCAAGGCATAAAGGTGTACAATCCCGCTTTTGACGTGACGCCGAATGAATATGTCACCGCCATCATCACGGAAAAGGGAATCGTCCGAGCCCCTTATGCGGAGAATCTGGCGTCGCTTTTCCGCTAAATTGGAGGGGGCTGCTTTGCGGCCTTCCTCTAACGAAACAGGGACACGCTATTGCCGCAAATGAGGCGACAAAATAAATCTAACGAAACATCATATCGTTATTCAGGCGAAATGCATGGAAATCACCGTTAATTTTGCCCAATAGCGATCCATAGTTTCGTTAAAAAATTTAGGAGTTATATTTTGTGCAAATAGCGATTGTGAGTTTCGTTAGGAGATCTGGAGGTGCTACTGGAGGTACTGCTGAAGGCATCGTTGGCTCTAATTGCACACGATGTGGTACGACGTTAGAACATCACTGGGTCAAAGGACGATACCGTACATTTCGACCGTTGTCCCCGCCTCGCAAAGAACGGAACGCTTCAGCTCTCCCCATTGTGTAACGCAAATGCAAATGGAGTCGCACCTATCCAATCGAGCATTCGGCAGACGTTCGCCAGGAGCCTTGTAGCTTTTTCGACCTATTCGACCTATAGATGACGTCCATGCCGGGCGTACAATAAAAACCAGTCCCGGAAATGGGGCTGGTTTCGCTTGTTTAATCCCTTTTTGAAGATTATAGAATTCGTAAGTTTTAAGCGGGGCTTAAGTCATTCTATAACCGCAAGAAAAATTTCCGTTTAAATAACGGTCTGTCTTCTCTGGAAGTACTTCGATAGTCATTTTTCTTCTCTTCATGTAAATGTATGACTTTTGAATTATCTCACAACATTTTGAGAAGCGCTTCATGTCCGGGCATTCCCGGTAATATGCCAAGAGCAGCCGCTTCATCCGTCACGGATTCGAGCGGAGATTCCAGCAGCTCCTTTAATGTACGGACTCCTACCGCTCTGCCGGCAATGATTTTGCGGTCGCCCAGGCGGTCGTTCAACAGCCCGATATCAAGCGCCCCGCACATAATATACCCGCGCGCAGTGCTGATCGAGAGCAATGTCGTCTTGGGCAGCTTGACTTCCACGCCAACCAGCGGCTGGTCGCCAACCCAAATTGGCTCCATTGTCACCAAGGGCTCACACCTCCCTTTTTGGATAAATGCTCAAATTATGTGTATTCGTGGAGGAGGCACAATGTGTATGCAATTAAAGATAAAATTACGATCATCTTAGGAAAAAAGATATGCATACCCCCTACATTAGGACTATTCAATGTTTACATGTTCATGATATGATTTATATAGTTGAAGACTTATTTTTTCACATGTTATAGGCTGGGGGAATTATGAATAAAAATCAAAGTTACGAAGAGTCGGGATATTTATTTAATGTCGATATCCTGGTAAAAAGCCGCTCGAACGCACTCGCTCTGCAGGCTATGATTGAAATGTTGAATGATAGTGAAAACATCGCGGATTTTCGGATCAAATCAGGAATGGAACTCGGTCAGTTGATCGAAGCAATGCTTCAAGACAAACGGAAATCTCTTATTAAGCCAGGTGCTTCGGCTGCCTCTTTGCCTAACGGACAAGCTAAACCGAAAGCCATAAGCCAGTCGGACAAAAGCCCCAGCTCCCCCGCTGAGATAAAGCAAAGCAGCTCGCAATTATACGAATGGATTACGGACTGCATACGCGACAACCGGCTAACCCGCCTAACGGCAAACCGCGGCGGCCAGCCGACCAGCATGCCATGCCGCATATTGAATTTTGACGAAAACAATCAGCTCTTGAACGTATATCATGTTGACGAGAAACAGGTATATTCGTTTAAGCTGAGCGAAATCATCGAGGTTGTTTAATACGGGCAAAGCCCTTGCCATCCGCGATAAACGGAGTGCAAGGGCTTTTTTGGCTTCAGTTATGACCGTTACATATGATGCTCGGGATGGAAAGCATATTATTTTTTGCGGGTGATAGCCTCTGCCATAAGACAAATCCAGCCGGCAATAAAGGCCACTCCGCCAAACGGCGTAATAATACCCAAGGATTTGATGCCCGTAATCGTAAGCAGGTACAAGCTGCCCGAAAAAAGAACAATGCCTGCAAGCAAAAGCCACCCCGCCCAGGCCAGCTTACGAGAATCGCCCCAAAGTCCGGCGGCAAGCGCAATCAAAAGAATTCCAAGCGCATGTACCATATGGTATTGAACACCTGTTTCATAGACTTTCATGGCAGTTTCGCCGACAGACTGCTTAATCATATGGGCTCCAAAAGCGCCGATCGCTACGGAGAGCATAGCCATCAGGGCCCCGATGATCATAAACTTGCGCTGCATATCAGATGTCACCCCTTTATATGATATCCGTTTCTTAACTTCATAATCTGTCATCCATATTACCCTATCTGGTATGCCTTTACCAGCGGTATCCGGTGCAAAGGCCTTCAATCCGGCTTGATTTTTGCCTTATAATATGGAAGAGTAATTAACATCCCCTGATTTTCGAAAGTAATAGATGCCAAGCTTTCTAAATTCAGGTTACATATCTCATTTCGGTAAGGAGAGAAGAACATGGAACCACACCAGTCTCCCCAGCATCTGCAGCAGCAGATGCGGCATACCGGACCCGGGATTGCTTCATTTATCATCAGTCTCGTGTCCATGCTGGCTTATATTATTAGCGTAGGTGCAATGGGAGCGATATTTGCAAATGGCTTTGCGAACGACCATTCCTGGACACAAAGCTCCACGACGGGAGTTACGGTAGTCACGCTCATTTTGATCGGCCTGTTTGCGGCCAATATTTTGGGAATCGTGCTGGGCATTGTGGGCATGGTCATCCGCAACCGCAAAAAGATTTTCGCGATCCTGGGATTATCCTTGAATACAATCATTATTTTAAGCTTTGGTCTGATGTTCGTCATACTCATGCTTAGAGCAGGAAGGTGAATAAGATGTCTAACATAAAAATTTTTGCCGACAGCACCTGCGACTTGCCTCGGGAATGGGTGCAGAAATATGATATCGGCATTATTCCGCTATACGTCACCTTTGGGGACGAAACATACAAGGATGGAGTGGACATTACAACGCCCGAACTGTATGCGAAGGTGGACAAGATCGGCAGCCTGCCAAAGACGGCCGCTCCGTCGCCGGCGGATTTCATACAGGCGTTTGCCCCGCATATTGAAGCAGGCCGGGACATCGTCTATATCAGTCTTTCGTCCGAGCTGTCTTCCACCTATCAAAATGCAGTGATTGCTGCGGGCGAATTTCCGGAGGGCAGAGTTACGGTCATCGATTCTTTGAACTTATCAACCGGCATCGGGCTTCAGGTCATGAAGGCGGTAAGGGCCGCCGAAGAAGGAAAAACGCCGCAAGAAATCGCGAAACGGATTGAAAGCATCAAGCCTCTTGTCGAAACGGAATTCGTGATCGACTCCCTGGACTATTTGTACAAAGGCGGCCGCTGCTCCGGCATGCAAAATCTCGTCAGCAGCCTGCTTAAAATCCGCCCGGTCATTAAAGTCATCGACGGAAAAATGACGCCGGCCTATAAGGTTCGGGGCAAACGGGAAAAAGCTCTTGAGCAAATGCTGAACAACGCTCTGGACAAACGCGGCCAGATGGACAATGACCTCATTTTCGTCACCCATTCCCTGGCCGAAGAGGACGCCAACGAGCTTAAAAAGATTCTTGAAGAGAAAACAGGCGCCCGCGAGATCGCCATCTCCGATGCTGGCTGCGTCATTTCCTCCCACTGCGGAGCGAAAACGATCGGCATCTTGTATGTTAAAAAAGCATAATTCGAATCCTTTCTTGATTATTGATGCAACCAACATATTTCAAGGGAGGATTTTGCAAAAATCCTGAAGGAGATGTTCATGGCTAAACTTAAAATTTTTGCGGACAGCACAAGCGATCTGCCTAAGGAATGGATCGACCGGCACGACATCGGGATCATTCCCCTGTATGTCGTTTTTGGAAACGAACAGCTCAGGGACGGGGTCGATATTACGCCAGCCGAGTTATATAAAAGAGTATCCCGCAGCGGAAGTCTGCCGAAAACGGCCGCCCCTTCCCCTGCGGATTTTATGGCCGCATTCGAACCTTATGTGGAGCAGGGAGATTCTATTCTATACATCAGCCTTTCTTCCGGACTTTCGGCTACCTATCAAAATGCATTGATTGCCGCTGCCGAATATCCGGAAGCTTCCATTCGCGTCGTTGATTCCCTGAACCTCTCCAGCGCGATCGGCCTGCTCGTGATGAAAGCCGTATATGCGGCAAACGAGGGCAAAAGCTTGGACGAAATCGTCCGCATGCTCGAGAGCGCCCGTCCGGCAGTCGAAAGCGAATTCGTCATCGACACGCTTGAATACCTCTACAAAGGAGGACGCTGTTCCGGCGTGCAAAATTTATTGGGCAGCCTCCTAAACATCCGCCCTGTCATCAAGGTGATTGACGGCAAGATGACGCCGGCTTATAAAGTGCGGGGCAAAAAAGAAAAAGCAATGAATCAGATGCTGCAAAACGCGCTGGATAAACAAGAACGGATGGACAATGACCTGATCTTTGTCGTCCATACTTACGCCGAAGACGAGGCCCAATATTTGCAGCAGGTGTTAAAAGAAAAAACGAACGCCCGCGAAGTCGCCATTTCAACTGCCGGCTGCGTTATTTCAAGCCACTGCGGCCCGAAAACCATCGGGATTATGTACTGCAAGCATTCAGGGTTCATTTCCTAATAGTCCTTTGCTATTTCATGGTGATCCTTCGCGATTCCTTTCTGATCCTTTGCTATTTCATTGTGGTCCTTCGCCTTTTATGTGGTGATCCTTCGCTATTTCATTGTGACCGTTCGCGATTCCTTTGTGACTCTTTTTCCCATTACGGATGAGCCGCAAAAAACAAAGGTTGCAAAAGTACAGCTATTTTTTAGCGTTCCAGGCAATTATGCTAAGAAGCTTGCAAAAGTGCATCTTTTTTCCACCTTTTGAGCATAAACAGACGACTCATGATTAAATTAATGCACTTTCTCCTAGGCCCCCTAATTAAACTGGAGTCCTCCTACACAATAATTTAAACTAAGAATTAAGAGAAACTGGGAGGATGATCCGGAATGGGGAAAAGGCTGAAAGAAGAAGAACGAATCAAAATTGTGAAGGAAGCTTTGGCAGGTGTTAAGGTTGGGGTGTTAGCCCGTATGTATGATATCCATCCAGAAACCATTCGTGGGTGGATTAGGGATTACCGCGACTCGATCGCACCCGAAGAAATTCCAATGGCAGACGAGCATTTGCAAGAACTTCAGAGGCTGCAAGAAGTCGAACAACGATATGAAAAGGCTGTTAAAGCTTTGGGAGAGAAAGAACTCGAAAACGAGATTCTGCGTGAATTGCTAAAAAAGAAAAACCCCTCTTATCTGAAAAATTCGAAATAGCAGAGCTATTCATTAAGCGGGGAGAAAGAGTAGCATTAGTTCTGCGCATTCTTGGATTATCCGAATCAACATACTACGACCGTAAAAAGCGAGCTGCCATGCCAGAAATGGATCGTTCTATGAGTAAGCGAAAGGGCCGTCCTGTACCTGGATACTCATTGACGGCTCGTGGTGAGAAAGTCAGCGACGAGCAGATCAAGATTTGGCTGCTTGACCTTTTGGAAGGTGAAGAGTTTGTCTATGGCTACAAGTTTCTTGCGAAGTGTATTCGTGAGCAATATCACGTACGTCTCAATAAAAAGAAAGCATATCGTTTGTGTAGAGAGCTGGGAATTCTGAAAAAGCGACACAATCCTGTTCAAAGACACCCGCGCAGACTACCGAGAAATCGTATCGTTACTGGATCAAACCAGCTGTGGCAAATGGATATTAAGTATGGTTACGTGCTTGGAAAGGATCGTTTCTTTTTCGTGCTCAGCATTATCGATGTCTTTGATCGGGTTGTGGTGGGACAATACAGGGGAACTTCATGTGAGGCCAAGCATGTCGTTCAAACATTTTATCGTGCGTTAGAGAGCCGGATTGCACCAGGGGAGAAAATGCCTGTGATCCGAACGGATAATGGCCCTCAATTTGTAAGTCAGCTATTTGGAGATACGTGTGAGAGTCTGGACATCATTCATGAACGAATCCCGCCACGTACCCCCGATATGAATGCGTACATCGAGTCTTTTCATAGTATACTTGAACGCCACCTGTTTAGCCTAAGAGATTTCATGAGCTTTGAGGAGGCCTATGAGGCATTGGACCAGTATATGGATTTCTATAACAACCGTAAGATGCATGGTAGTTTGAAGGATATGCCTCCTGCAAAGTTTTCAAAATGGGTCAAGACACTGGAAGACTCCTCAGAATTCCATAAAGCGATGTAATACCTTGAAAAAATGAGATATTCTATGACAGAGCAATCACTGTAGGGCAAGACTCCGGATTTAGGGTGCCTAGCCGCTTTCGCAACAATTTCGCGTTCCACGCCATCAAAAGCCCGAAAAGGATGTACTTTCGCAACTTTTCTGTATTTCACATGACTCAGTCTGTCTGAAAAGGTTGTACCCTTATCAATTTCATAATGGATTTATATCGAGTGTCTGAACTTAGATATCGAATCATCTAATCTTATTTCTAACAACAATTGGTATTATGAAATTAACTTAAAGCCATCCGTTTCCGCGACTTTTATCCAAATGCGCACATAGGCCTTTGAAAACATGCACGTGTGCAGCTTTTGCATCAAACAACCATGTTGCCTTGAAAATACCTGCACTTTCGCATCTTCTATACTCATGATGAAATCCTAACATTATTGTGCCACAGCTTCGAAAGCAGCAAAAAGCCGCCCTAAAGTTCAATTGAACCTTGGAGCGGCTTTTTGCCGTTTCAATGGGGCTTACCTCTTTTTGCCCGGATCGATATCATCCGGATTCAATCCTGCCCAAATATTAGGGATATTCACTTCATCCGGATGCTCAAATACGAGGAAAGCCGTCGGAAGGTATCGTTCCCCATATTCGGACGAAGGTTTATTCACGATTTGGTTATCCTTCACCAGCACGGTCGAGGAACCTCCATCCAGGTTAGCGGCGATCACCGCGCCACGCTTCAGCAAGATTTGCTGAACGTCGTACAAATTGGCCCCGATACTGTAGGTAGGCTGGCGTCCGTCGATCACGACGAACAAAATAGCGCCGTCCGCACGTTGTCCCATCGCCGTACGCGGGGCAATGCCCCAGCCCTCTTTGGCGTTTTTGATCAAGCCTTTGCCGTTTACGATAATCCGCGGCTGGAAGGTTACGGCTTCTTTGATTCCCATGTTATTGAGTTCCTTCAAAGAATAGTGTCCCGCAACCATCTTGCCCGATTTGTCGATGCCGACCACTTGGGTAGAGCCGTTTTTGCCCAGACCGTTGTAATACAGCTTCCCTTGGGAGATCACGATGCCGATCGGCTTAAAGCCGTTGCCTTTCCAGTTCGGATCCGCGAATCCCCCGGCGTTGACACCGGCGATGGCCCCCGTTCGTTTGACCATGCTGGAGACCTTTTCGCCTCTGCCGCGGGCTTTCGGAATACCCAGGCGGATTTTTGTCGGATCATTAACGGTCATCACATATCCTTGGTAGCCCGAGCCCGAGACCTCCTCGATTTCAACAAGCGGCTTCTTCACCACCGTGCCTTCGGCCGATGTCTGCTGAGGAGCAGGGATGTGAATCTGATGCGTATCCTTCTCCTCGCCCATCGATTCGAACCGTTGATTATACTCCGCAACCCTGCGGTCCAGCTCCGCCTGTCCGATAATATACTTGGCCCAGTGGCGATGCTGCGTCGTAATCAGCGTATCGGCCACAAGGAAGCGGAATTCATTGCCCGATGGGGTCAAAAAGAACCAGCCGGCACCGAGCGTGCCAACGATCAATACCGCAAGCATGAACCGGGAAAAGAACCAGCCAAAACCTCTTCTTCTCTTTTGACGTTTTTTATTTTTGACGGATTTCGTCCTGTTTTGCTGTCTTACCGTAGATCTTTTTGGAAGTGTAGCTCGTTCCATGGTTTGTTATCCTCCAGTACGTCTCAAGCTTTTAAGAACAACCGATTCAAAAATATAAAATCTTTGTGCAATTCCAAAAGTATTGGACGGGACCAAAAAACGGATTTGGTTCAACCCTATTTAGAAGACGCATGCTGGGAAATAAAAGTTTCAAATTTCTGCAAAAACAAACATACCGGCATGCCGATTATGATTTTTTCCAGACCCGGAATTCCACCATTTCATAGAGATCAATGACGAGGGACAGCACTTTGCGCGGCCAGGCCAGTCTGTCGAACATCTGGTACACGAACATCGATACGGCAATACCGATTAAAGCGCCGCTCAGCACGTCCGACGGGTAATGAACCCCGTTCCAAATCCGCGAAAAGGCAATCAGCGCCGCCAGCGCCATCCAGATCATCCCATCCTTTTTACGGTATAGCAAAATCGAAAATGCGATGACAAAAGACCCAATGGAATGATTGCTCGGGAACGAAGCATTGGCCGCATGCTCAATCATCTGGTGCACCTGATAGGTTACGAACGGGCGGTCCCGATAGAACAGGTGACTGAGAATAGTTCCAATTCCAAAAGCAAGACAGGCAGAGGTCAAAGCCTGCACAACCATTTTCCTGTTCTCTCTCTTCCGCGTAAACCAATACACAACAACTGCCAGATAAAATAAATATTCCGCGTCCTTGGATAAGAAGCGCATACAAGCATCAATGACGGGGTAATTGCCCGCTGCATTATTGATCCAGCTAAACAGCGAATAATCCCATGTTGTAAAAATAATAATCTTCTCCTCTCCTGCCGTAATGGCTCATATCATGTCACAGATTCTACCAGATTAACGATGGTATGTTCTCAAGTATAATAGATTTCCGATGTTTCGTACAAATCCTGCTCCCTTGCAATAGCAAAAATGCCCGCCCCATAAGGGCGGACAAAATTTTACCAGCTGGCGCGGTTATTGATTTTTTTCATTTCATTGTCCGTCCATTTGCCGTAAACAAAAAATCCGAGATTTGAAATTTCCGGAAAATTCGCCCGAATTCCCTGATGTACATTATGGTACTGCGCGTCCGTCCAATCGGTGTCGAGCGTGGCGATGATTTCGGCACCCCCTGTTTTTTGCCTGGTTTGGCTCAGGATGCCGGTGTCGTCATAAACCCAGCTCGGCGGGAAGTCCCAATCATCGAAATACGCCATCGGCGCTATAAAATCCATATACGGCATAAATTTCGCCACGTCCTGTCCGCATTCCACGAACTCAGGCGGCAGAATATAGGCACCGAAAAAAAGCCCCGGCGTAATGCCGTCCAAGTCGCTCCTTACATCACGGACATATTCCCCGAGCTTTGTCGTCCTCCATTCGCCTTGTTTGCCAAAGATGAGCAGGAGGTCATCGCCCTTCTCGACAAAGCTGAGCAGGATGCGCAAAAAGCGGGTTACGACAAACTGCTGAAATTCGAAACCGCAAAATGGCAGGAAAATCTCAAAAAGATTGGCGGAAAGTGAGTTGAGCCCTCGCGAGAAATAGGCTGAACTAATAAACCTGCTCATAGGCTATAGAAACAACCATTATTGGGGCAAAAATAAGTCGCATTGAAGTTTCTAACGGCGGACGCTATTGAGGACACCGCGAACACTATAGGGGACACAGTGAACGCTATAGAGGACACAGCGAACGCTATTGGGGACACGGCGGGCTTTATTGACCATTATGATTTCTAACGGACACAGCGGACGCTATTGAGGGTAATTTCGGCCATTCTGATTTCTAACGGACACAGCTGCTGCTATTTTAGTCAAAAACCCCTTTTTGGCGGCGAATTGATGCTATTAAGCGCTGTGGTGTCCGTTAAAGTTTGAAAATGGCTGTTTTTTGCGAATTAGCGGCCATGGTGTCCGTTAGACGTGGCATGATCCAATTGCGAGCCTCATGGTGTCCGTTAGACGTGGCATAGCCCTATTGCGACCTCATTTACTTCTTTAAAAGGTGCAGAGCGCGAGCTCATTCCAACTCTAACGGACACAGCGGACGCTATTGAGGGTAATTTCAGCCATTCTGATTTCTTACGGACACAGCTGCTGCTATTTTAGTCAAAAACTCCTTTTTGGCGGCGAATTAATGCTATTAAGCGCTGTGGTGTCCGTTAAAGTTTGAAAATGGCTGTTTTTTGCGAATTAGCGGCCGTGGTGTCCGTTAAGCGTGGCATAGCCCTATTGCGACCTCATTTACTTCTTTAAAAGGTCAGAGCGCGAGCTCATTCCAACTCTAACGGACACAGCGGACGCTATTGAGGGTGATTTCGGCCATTCTGATTTCTAACGGACACAGCTGCTGCTATTTTAGTCAAAAACCCCTTTTGGCGGCGAATTGATGCTATTAAGCGCTGTGGTGTCCGTTAAAGTTTGAAAATGGCTGTTTTTTGCGAATTAGCGGCCGTGGTGTCCGTTAGACGTGGCATGATCCAATTGCGACCTCATTTACTTCTTTAAAAGGTGCAGAGCGCGAGCTCATTCCAACTCTAACGGACACAGCGGACGCTATTGAGAGTAATTTCGGCCATTCTGATCTCTAACGGACACAGCTGAACCCAGCTGCTGCTATTTTAGTCAAAAACTCCTTTTTGGCGGCGAATTGATGCTATTAAGCGCTGTGGTGTCCGTTAAAGTTTGAAAATGGCTGTTTTTTGCGAATTAGCGGCCATGTTGTCCGTTAAGCGTGGCATAGCCCTATTGCAACCTCATTTACTTCTTTAAAAGGTCAGAGCGCGAGCTCATTCCAACTCTAACGGACACAGTGGACGCTATTGAGGGTAATTTCGGCCATTCTGATTTCTAACGGACACAGTTGCTGCTATTTTAGTGAAAAACCCCTTTTGGCGGCGAATTAATGCTATTAAGCGCTGTGGTGTCCGTTAAAGTTTGAAAATGGCTGTTTTTTGCGAATTAGCGGCCATGGTGTCCGTTAGACGTGGCATGATCCAATTGCGAACCTCGTGGTGTCCATTAGACGTGGCATGATCCAATTGCGAACCTCGTGGTGTCCATTAGACGTGGCATGATCCAATTGCGAACCTAATGGTGCGTTAAGCGTGGCAAATTGGCGCATGCCCGTGCTCCGGCAAATCCGAATGCGCATCCCTCTATTGAAAAAAGCCACTCTCATTGAGTGGCCACAGATTTACCTCAGTAGTTTCTTACCGTCATGGCATCCAGGCTTTTAAATTCGTATCCCTGCTGCCTTGCCCCGTCGATAATGCGGCCAAGCGCTTCCGTATTATCCCTGGAGATGGAATGCAGTAGAATGACAGCACCCGGATGAAGCTGGGACATCACCTGTCTATACGCATAATCGGCGCCCCTCTGGCCATTTACGTCCCAATCCTTGTAAGCAATGGACCAGAACACGCTAACGTATCCCTCCGCTCGGCTTAAAGCCAGCGTACGATTGCTAAAAATCCCTCGCGGCGGCCGGACAAATTTCATCGTGACCTGCCGGCTCGCAGTATCAGATACAGCTTTTTTCACCTTATCCAGTTCTTCCTTCAGCTGCTGATCGGAGATTTGCGTCATGTCCGGATGAGACCATGAATGGTTGCCGACCAGATGTCCTTCCGTCAACATTCTCGTCACCAGCTCAGGTTTATCCTTAACATAATGGCCTGTGAGGAAGAAAGCAGCCGGGACCTTTTTCTCCTTCAGCACATCCAAAATTTTGGGCGTAAACCCGTTTTCATAACCGTTATCAAACGTCAGGTATAGTTCCTTACGGGACGTGTCCCCGAGAAAGATCGCTTCATTTTTTTTAAGCACATCTTTAAAGCCCTCTTCGTTAATGGAAGCAAGCTGACCATTTTTGCTTTTTTTAAAGCCGAAATGGTAAGGGCCGTCCGCAGACGCGGTCTGCTGACCGCAGCAAAGGAGCAGTAACGCAGTCAATAGGATAACAAAGCGCTTCATGTGGATTTTCACCTCTCCATCAATGAAATGGTCTGAATTTGCATACTAGAGGTAATATGCCACAGGAAAGGCGAAGTTATGTGTTTTATGAAGAAAAAGAAGCGACCCGTGTAAAATAACGAAAAAGATATTTATACTTCAGCCGCCGATTTTAGCTATCCTGCCGATCCGTCTCTTCTTTCAATGGCTCTTCAATGGATTCTTCTTTCGGGTCAGCGCCCGCATTCAGCTGCTTCCGTCTCATGGCCGCTTCCCGGCGTTTCCGTTCCCCCGATTTCCGTACCGCCCAAATAACCAGCAAAATGATTGCTGCTACAATCAATACCGGAGTAGAGCCGGAAAGAATCACAACGATCCATTGAAAAACCTGCGTGATCACCTCAATGCTGCCTTGAAACGCTTGGTTAGCCCGTTTTCCGAGCGGTGGCTGGACATTTTTAATCTGCGCAGGTTCCTTGGCCGTTTCGTACAAACGGATTTCCACGGTGGAATAAGACACATTTTGGTCGATATACCGCATGCGGCCTTTGATCTGCTCGATTTCGGACTGAATGCGTTCAAGTTCGTTCGCAAAAGCAACCAGATCATCCGTTTTGGTCGCTTTTTTCATGAATTCAATATACTGCTGCTCCATGAGCTGCTTGGCCTTAAGCCTCGATTCCAGATCAACGTATTCCTCGGTCACATCCTGTCCTTCAATGCTGCGTTCTAGACGTTCATGTTTGATTTTCTCAAGATCGGCGAGGAATGATGAGAAGCCTTTCGCAGGGACTTTGATGGCAAATGTGCCGCCTTTTTCGCCGGTCGACGCCGTTTCGCTGAAATTGATGATATACCCGCCAGACAGCGTAACCCGGTTGCGGATTTCCGTTTGCGCCTGGTCATAATCCGGGATTTCCATCACAATATTGGCTTTGTATATCAGCTTTTGGTTGAGCCCGCTTGCGAGATCCTGTGCATTGAGCCCGTTTGTTGCGCTTGCGGTTTGCAGCGGCGATTCGGGCAGTTTTTGCTCCGCGCCGGCAGGCTGTTCGGCTTGACTTGAGCTGTCCATGCTAGCGGTTTCTGTTTTTGCTTGCGGAACAGCCTCCTCCACGGTGGCGGACGATTTTTCGTCCATAACGTTGGCACCCGCTGCTTTGTCATGCGAAGCAGATGAGCAGCCGCTGACCAGCATGATCAACAACATGAGAACGGCAATCCATGACCCCCATCTTTTCATCAAAATCCCCCCAAATACAGTTTGATTTTCCTTACATCCCCTAACGAATCTATGTTTTGGAAGGTTGCAGACGGATAGAAAAAACCTCCAGGAGATTTTCCCGGAGGTCCTTGGTTTAATAGGTTTTATCTTGCGGATACGCCGCCGTCGATCGCGAGCTCAGCCCCCGTAATAAAAGAGGATTCATCGGACGCCAGAAATAAAACGCCTGCTGCGATATTTTCCGGTTTGCCGAGGCGTGGAAGCGGTGTGTTGGATCGGAACCAATTCGTCATATTTTCGTCCGCAAAAAGCCCTTCCGTCATCGGAGTTTCAATATATCCCGGATGGATCGAGTTGCAGCGGATATTGTCCTTGCCGTAATCGATCGCCACCGCCTTGGTCAAAAGGCGGACCGCTCCTTTGCTTGCGGTGTACGGCCCCGCGCCGTTGCTGCCTGTTAGGCCGGCGATGGAAGAAATGTTGATAATGGAGCCTCCGCCGTTTTTCTGCATGACAGGAATGACATGTTTCAGTCCAAAAAATCCCCCGGTCAAATTGATCCCCATCACCTTATCCCAATCCTGGGCGGTCGTATCCAAAAGCGATTTCGGGAATGAAATGCCGGCATTGTTGACCAAAACGTCGATCTTTCCCCACTTCTTAACGGTCTCTTCAACGATGCGCTCCCACTCATTCTCCGAAGTTACATCATGACGGAAACCGATGGCTTCGCCGCCATTCTTGTGGATCTCCTCCACAACCGCATTGACTTTACCCTCCTGAATATCGGTAACGACCACTTTCGCTCCTTCTTGAGCCAGAAGCAATGCATCCGCTTTCCCCATCCCGCCTGCCGCGCCGGTTACGATGGCAACTTTTCCAGATACTCTACCCATGATCGAAAACTCCCTTCTGATTTAAAACGCTTAATAAAATCCCCCCACAAAGAGTATCGGAAAGAAGTAAGGGCGCCTCTCAAAGAGGGGCTCTTTTGCGGAGCAAAAGTACTGAGTGGAGCCTATGCTTCGATGCTTATTCCAAAACCTTTGCGGGGACTCCAAAAAACTTATAACTTCTATACTCTTAAAAAAACAAGCTCCTTGGAACATTTCCGTTCCCGAAATCAAACTAAATTCCCAGAAGATCAAAAAAAAGATTTAATTCCGTAGTCATGATATCATTACTATCATTTCGATATTCATTATATCACTACTATTTCAAATCTGCAATTTCATATTTTGAAAAGAAAAGAGCGCTCTATCGATGGATTGACTTTGGCTTTTACCTCTGATAGCATTCATAAATTAAGGACTCACTTGGAAACTATGTGAAATTGAAAGCAAAAAAGGTCGTGAACAAGGTTATGGATCCAAAGAGCAGATGGGAGCAAGAACGTCAGGAAGCCAAAAAACAGCGTGAAAACAGCATTATCGAAGCGGCTGAACGGGTTTTTGCCAAAAAAGGCCTTGAAAAGGCCACCATGCGCGATATTGCCGAGGAAGATAATGTGGGGATTGCCACCGTTTTCAGATATTTTCCCAAAAAAGATCGCATCATCGTAGCCGTTGCGGCGAGGATTATAGAAATGGAAGCTGAAGCCTTTCAGGCCATTTTAGAGCGGCCCGGAACAGGGATAGAAAAAATGGAGATGCTTTTCGACCACTTTATCGAAGAAAACTCGCCGAATTACCTTAACCGCAACAAACTTATCGAGGCATTCGAAAGTTATGCCGCCCAGCAAGCCGAACCGCTCGATGGAATTGAGGAATATTATGAGGCAACACGCAAGGTGTTCCGTATTTTTGAGAGAATTATTCAAATATGTACTGAGGACGGTTCCGTTCGATCGGATATGGATGCCCGCGAGACGTTGTCAACATTGGTGAACACTTTCGGCATCTTCGCCAAAAAACTGTCGATTCAAAGCAGCATTTTAATGTTCAAGGCCGATCCGGACTTCATGGTGCAGCTCTCCATTTTGAAACGGATTTTCATGGATTATTTGAAACCCCGCTGATACGGTAAGAAAAACGTCTATCGACGTACTCTCATAGAAGACAGACCGCTTTTAGCGGATGTTTTTCTTGCGATTATAGAATGACTTAAGCACTGCTTAAAACTTATACATTCTATAATCTTAAGAAAAACGTCTATCGACGTATTTTCATAGAAGACAGACCGCGCTTAGAGATAGTTTTTCTTGCGATTATAGAATTGTTCAGCGTAGCAAGAAAATTTATAAATTCTATAATCTTCAAAAAAGCCTGCCCCGCCCTGATTTGCATCAGGACAGGACAGGCTTTTAGAATTAGAAATTCAAGCTTAACGGAAGTCGCGAGCGCGACCCACGCAGCCGCAAAGCTGCATTTTTTCCATCGCAGCTTGTTTAAGCGCTTGCTTGGCAGGAACCATATATTTGCGCGGATCGTTTTCCTCCGGATTTGCGGCGAATACCGCCTTGATGGCATCCGAAAATACGATGCGCAGCTCTGTTGCAACGTTCATCTTGGCCATGCCGAGCGAAACGGCGCGTTTCACCTGATCTTCAGGAATGCCGGAGCCGCCGTGCAAAACAAGGGGCACGCTTACAGTATCCGCAATCCGTTTAATCCGGTCAAAGTCAATGTTCGGGTCGCCTTTGTAAATGCCATGCGCCGTCCCGATCGCCGGAGCCAGCGTATGAACGCCCGTACGCTCCACGAATTCAGCGCATTCCGCCGGATCGGCTAGCAAAGCGTCCCTTTCATCCACGACGATATCATCCTCGACGCCGCCGACCTTGCCGAGTTCGGCTTCCACGTTAATCCCTATCGCATTAGCCGCTTCAACTACCTTTTTGGTGATCGCCACATTCTCTTCGAACGGAGAATGCGATGCATCGATCATCACGGAAGTATATCCGGCACGGATGCAGCTCATAATCACCGCAAAATCGGAGCAGTGGTCGAGATGGAGCGCGATCGGCACGCTGGCCCGATTGGCAGCCACGGTCGCCGCTGCAGCGATATAATCCGGTCCCAAATGCTTCACCGTACCTACCGTCGATTGAATGATTAGCGGAGACTGGGCTTCTTCAGCCGCTTCCACGACGGCTTGCAGCATTTCAAGCGTGTGCACGTTAAATGCGCCGATTGCATACTTATTTTGTCTTGCAGTTTGCAATAAAGAAGTAGAAGAAACGAGTGCCATATGAATTTCCCCTTTGTTGTTTGAATTTGCAATTCATCACGGGACTTTACTACAACATTGCATTCTCATGCTTTTGTTTGGCATACATTGCGCTTCCGGTCACGCCCGCATCATCGTTGTTTAATGCAGTTACCACGTTCAGGCGTTCCCTGTAATCCGGCAGAATCCGGCTGTAAAGCTCTTGCTTCAGCGGCGTAAGCAAACGGTCGCCTGCCAAAGCTCCGCCTCCGCCCACAATGATCAGCTCCGGGCTGACCAGCGGCACGGCATAGGACAAGGCGCGGCCTAGAAGGGTTCCCGCTTTGTTCATGATGGACCTCGCAAACGAATCTCCCTGGTCGTATGCGCGGGAAAGATCGGCGGCGGTAAGCTCCTCTAGCCGTTCCCCGGGATACCATTCGCTCAAAATGGATGCTTCCCCGTTACGCAGCGCCTTCTTCGTATGACGCACCATGCCGGATGCCGACGCGAAGGTCTCCAGGCAGCCTTGCAAACCGCATGGGCAAGGATCGGTCAGACCTTCCATCACAATATGTCCAAGCTCCCCGGACATATTGCGGAACCCGTAAAACAGCTTGCCACTATTGACCATGGCCGAGGCGATACCTGTTCCTACCGTAATTCCGAGCACGTCTTTATAACCTTTGCCCGCACCGTACATCGCTTCACCGTACACATAGGTGCGCACATCATTGTCAATATAGACCGGCAGGTTCAGCCTGGACTCAAGCCGCTCTACCGCCGGCAGATTCCTCCAGCCGAGGTTGCCGGCAAAGCGGGCAATGCCCTCTTCAGGGTCCACAAACCCCGGTAAGCCGATGCCTGCTGCAATGACTGAAGTTTCCTCCCCGGAATGGGCTGCATAACCGGCCGCCGCTTCTTCAATCATGGACGCAATTTTCTCCAGAACGGAATCCGGCCCTTTGGAAGCCTCCGTTGCGCGTTTGATCTGATGCACCACGTCGCCGGATGGGGTAACCAAACCGCAGACGATATTGGTTCCGCCCACATCCACGCCAGCATATACTTCCATCTTCACACCCGCCCTGCGTTTATCAGTATTTTATTGGGTTGCCGTTACATAAACTTGCACCCGCTCCGCTTCCAAACGCGCCCGCAGCTCGTCTCCGGGCTCCTGATCCGTAATGATGCCGTACAGTGCCGAAACCGGCGCGACCTGGAACAGGGAATTGCGGCCCGACTTCGTATGGTCAAATACGGCAATGGTCCGTTCCGTACGCTTCATCATCATTTGGGCCGTGTTGGCCTCCAATTCCGAATAGGTGCTGACACCCTGTTCCGCCGAGAAGCCGTCGATCCCCATAAACATGATGTGGATATTCAGCGCCTCCAGCGTCCGTTCGGCGAGCGGTCCGCACAGCTCGAAGTTTTTGCTGCGCAGCATTCCGCCGGTCAGCACGACCTGAACGTCCTCGTTTTCGGACAGTTCCATCGCAATGTTAACGGCGTTGGTGACCACAGTAATATTGCGGCGGTTTTTGAGGGCGCGGGCAATCAAATAAGTGGTTGTTCCCCCTGTGAGGCCGATGACATCCCCCTCTTCAACAAGAGATGCGGCCAACTGGGCAATGCTTTCTTTTTCCCGGTAGAGCTTGTTTTGCTTTTCGTGAAATGGAACTTCCCTCCCGGCGATCAATCCTGCTGGTTTTGCCCCTCCGCCCATCGTCCGGATGACCCGTCCCGCCTTTTCCAAAGCTTCCAGGTCACGTCTGGCCGTTGCCTCCGAGCATTGAAATTCCCGGATGACCTCCTGAAGAGATATCGAACCGTGTTCCAGGATATATTCAAGTATTTGTTCCTGACGTTCTTCTTTTGATCCATTTCGTTCACGCAAAACAGTTTCGCTCCTTTGTCATCAATTTCATAATGCCGCTAATTTTTGAAATCAACCAAAATAAGTTGAACAAATGATTTTAAGGATAAAGTCAGCCGGGTGAAATATTCTTTAGTTCAACTTACATGGATATAGAACGGAATTCATTAGGCGATTCGATACCCAAGTTCAAACACTCGGGTAGGAATCCATTATGAAAATTGATTCTTTGAAATCAGATTTTGACCACCTGGGTCAAATTCCGCGGGCTGTCAGGGTTTCTTCCCTCCCGCAAGGCGGTATAGTAACCGATATATTGAACCAGCGGCATGTTCAGCACCGCTCTGGCTTCATCGCTAAGGCTGCGGCCGCCCGTGGCAAAGACCATATCGGCAAAAGAGGTGTCCTCTCCCGCTTCGGCTGTAACGATTACCACAAATGCGCCGTATGCCTTCATTTCCTGCGCTACTTTTACTTCATAGCTTCTGGCCTGCTCGGACAGGAACAGACATACCATCGTGCCTGGTTCCACGACTGATTTAGGACCATGCCGGAATTCCATTGTACCAAAGCTTTCGGTCCATACACAGGACATTTCCTTCAATTTGAGGCAAGCTTCATGAGCAAGACCGTTATAAGCTCCCATGCCCAGGTAAATGAATTTGTTAAGCTCCGGATGTCCGTCGATAAGCGCTTTGGCTTCCGCGTCACCTTTAGCCACGATGTCTTGGCTGAGCTCCATCACTTCTTTCAGTTCGGACAGATAGGCTTCGCTACCAGCCGCTTGAGCCATCGCTGCCTGCAGCAAGAAAGTCATGCTGCTGAAAGATTTTGTCATGACCGTACTCTTCTCATTACCAAGCGGGGAGACGAGGCAAGGCACATTTTTCGCCATTGTGCTTTCTTCATGACAGGTAATACCGCAAGTGGTCCAACCTGCCAGGTCCTTCACTGAATCCAAAGCCAGGATTACCTCCGAGGATTCCCCGGAACGGGAAATGCCGACGAGAAGCACTTCCTTCTTCGCGGCAACCGCCTGCTCTCTGAACAGATAGATTTCGGAAGACGGATGAGCGCTGGCGCTCTTGCCGGTCCATTTGCGGAAAGTGCTCGCCGCAGTCAATGCCAAATAATACGAGGTCCCTGATCCAATAAAAATAACCTCGTCGAATTTATCGCTCTTAAAATATTGATCCACCCAATCCTGCTGCTTCTCCAACTGCTTCCAAGCGGCTGCAATCGCTTCGCTTTGCCCTCCGATTTCCGGATACGTCAATACACCATACTGTTCTGGCACTTCATATCCACCCCAATCCATAAAATGTAATGATGAATCGTTATGATGACATTATATTTCACCTTGTTGAAACTTTCAATCATAAATATGATTGATTTTTTCATTGAATGAGAAAATGCGGATTCGAAAACGTTTTATTGTTAAGTTGACCAATGATTGTCGGGAATATGGCAGCGGGTGATCTCTAACGAAACATGACATCGCTATTTGCAACAAAAAGGGCTTTTTGAAATTTTAACGAAACAGGGTATCGCTATTATGCTAAATAAATGCCTGCAGGCCTGGTTTTATCCCAAATAACGATCTATAGTTTCGTTAGATTTCATTTTCTTTTGTTTTTGAGGCAATAGCGTTCTATAGTTTCGTTAGAGAGACCTAGGCGAACGTAGTGCATGCTTCCGGGGCAGCTTTTTTAAAAGCCTGAGCTTCGTAAAATATCATTCCCCCTAGGCTCAATAATTCTAAAGGTATCTTCTTTAGGAGATTGAACTCTCATGCCTATTCAGGCTGTCGAGCCCCCCTCTTTCTTCCATGGGGTTTAAAATTGCCTGCGCCGGTCTCTCAAGTAGGGTTCTCAAAGCGTTTTAAATCGATTTTTATTTTAAAAGATATGCTTCTTATAAAAAATAGAGTGTCGAAAAGTCAGCTGGACTTTCTCAACACACTGCTATTCCATATCCTTTTCTTTAGTTCGCCTTATACTTCACCTTATTATAGAAGTAATTCACAGTGAAAAACAGTTTTTAGCTGTATGGCGAATATGCGCAAAGCCTCAACTATAATCTAACGGACACTACGACCGCTAAATCGCTAAAAATAGCCCTTTCGGAATTCTAACGGTCACCACAGCGCTTAAATGCTCCGAAACGAAGGTAAATCCGGGATTCTTCACCAAATAGCTGCATCTGTGTCCGTTAAAAATCATAATGGTCGGAATTGCCCTCAATAGCGGCCGCTGTGTCCGTTAGGTAAGGGCAGCGTTTCGCAAGAGCTGCATTTTGCCCGGACTGCATCTAGCAAGAGGGATCCGTATTGGAAGAGCAGCGATTTTGCCTAGGCTGTTTCTAGCGGGGGAAGTGTTTTGCTCCGGCTACATATATAGCAAGAGGGCAGCCGTCTAGCGAGAGCTGCATTTTGCCCGGACTGCATCTAGCAAAAGGGATCCGTATTCAGGAGAGCAGCGATTTTGCCTAGGCTGTTTCTAGCGAGGAAAGTATTTTTGCTCCGGCTACATATATAGCAAGAGGGCAGCCGTCTAGCGAGTGCTGCATTTTTCCCGGACTGCATCTAGCAAGAGGGATCCGTTTTCGAAGAGCAGCGTTTCGCAAGAGCTGCATTTTGCCCGGACTGCATCTAGCAAAAGGGATCCGTATTGGAAGAGCAGCGATTTTGCCCAGGCTGTTTCTATCGGGGGAAGTGTTTTGCCATGCCGCGTCTAGCATTAATTTTTCTTGCGACTATTGAATCCTTATGCTCCGCTGAATGCTTATAAACTCTATGTACTTCATAGTAAAGGCACTATTTTTAACGGAGTTCCGTATATCGTGAAAGCCTAACTATAACCCAACGAACAATACGAACGCTAAAATGCTAAAAAATAGCCGTATACCTCTGCCCTCCTCGATTCATATCTAAAAATAAATCTGCATCATCATAAAAAGTGTTACTGCAATATCTGTACAAAAGGTGAAGATTATATGGTGGAGAAGAGAGAAACGAAGTGATATGAAAAATAGCAATTGCTCCTTACATAAGTACAACTACTTATATACAAGAAGCTCGAATGGGCTACTTTTATGATCTGCCGTTAAAACGATCGGCGAGGTGGATAACTAGAGTTATAATCAATGGTTTTAGATATGGGGGGCATGCTATCATGCTACTGGCTCTAAGATGGCAGAAAACGCCACCTTAGAGCCGGCAGGCACCACTGAGAGGATAAACTTTCATGCCCATTTACCGGGCGGAAGGGTTTACTTTACCGAATAAACCCCTTCCTTATAGGTCAATGTGTAAACCATACCTTCATCGGTGAGCTTCGCTGTTTGGACTTGGTCGGATACCAGGCGTGTGCTCCCCTTCGCGTCAATCTTGTACATACCCGGATCATACCCGTTTGCCAGGTAGTAAATCCCGTCCTTTCCAATGTAGTACGAGCTCACCGGTTTGTCGCTGCGCTGCGTCTCCTTGCCGTCCTTCAAGTCATATTGGTACAGGACGCCCGGGTCGGAGGAACTGCCGGTGACGTTCGAGGTATAATACAAGCTGCCGTTCAACAGCTCGGCATTCATTACTTTTCGAGATACCACGGTTTTCGGCTGCGATCCGTTCACATCGGTCTTGGCCAAGTGGCCCGTCGCGCTGTCCACGTAATAAACCTGGTCTTCGACTATCCAGAACGGGCCAGCGGCAGGAGTAATCTTTACCTGGGTCTTGTCTGCAGGATTGATCTTATACACCGAGCCTTCATCCTTCGGATCGCTGTCTTTGTACCCAAGCACGTACACATAGCCGCCCTTGACGTACATAGCACCATTGGCGTTATAGCTTGTACCGCCCCCTGCATCCTGCTTTCGGTTTATGGCATAGACGAAGTTGTCTTGGCCGAACGTCTTGTACTCCCCAGTCTTGAGATTGACCCGGCCGAGGTTATTGTCCGTCTTGCCCATAAAGTTAAAATCGGCATGATACAGGAAATCGCCCGACTTGACCGGCCCGATCAGGCTTTTGGCACTCGTTACCTCCATCAGGGCACCCTTGTCGACCCGGTACAGCTTCTCCGATCCCATCGTATTATCGCCGCTGTGAAGATTCACGTACAGCTCCTTGTCGATGATCAAGATCCTTTCCAGCCAGCCGTCCGTCGGTTTCCAAGAGGAGAAGGAGGTCACCTTCCGGACTTGTTGATTGGCAAGGTCCAAAGCAAACAGTACGCCCTGATTGTTCACCGTCGATACGAAATACAGTTCATGCCCGATAACCTTGGCGCTGCTCAGCACCGGCTGCCCCGGAATGTCAATCAGGACTTCCTTTTTGCCGTCAGCCTTCCGGTATAAACGCTCCAACATACCATTGCTTTGATAGATCTGCTTACTGTAGTAAATCATGTCTCCGTATTTCGTGATCGGCGTCAGCATTTTCTCGTACGCGACCGGCTTCCGCGTATCCTTCAACTGGGTCAGGATGCGGTCTTTGACAGCCAGCGTTTCGGCACTCTTCTCGTCAACGGCTTCGTCTCCCATCAGGATGAGCCCATCCAGCCACTGAATGTTTTTGCCCAGAGCCTCCGCGGCGCTTCGTAAGGGCAATACTACCCGGCCGCCGATTTTTTGCGGAGCCACGTCCATCTTCTTAGGCTCGTTATTCACCATCATAGTGGTGCTGTTCACTTTGAACTTGACAGTCTTTTTCAGTCCTGTGTTCATAAAAATAACGTCATCCGGGTTCTGAGCCTGCCATATCGTTTGCCAGGAGCCCTGTGAGCGGAACTGAGAGGCCAGCGTTCCCATCAGACGAATCGGCACCATGACCCTTCCGCTGCGCTGGACGATGTCATAATCCTCTTGAAGGTCAGTTTTCTCCCCGTTAATAAAAGCTTTTCCATGATAATCATAAGGAATGATGACCATTTGGTCGAAAGTTTGGCTTAAAGGCCTGGGCGCCGCCTTCTCTGCGGCAAAAGCCGGTACCGCCCCGCATACCAAAACCGCAGACAGCAGCAAGCTCGTTAGCTTGAATTTTGTGGACATCGAAACATCTCCTCATCCTTAGAATTTAGTCTTTATCTCCCAACGACCCTCTGCCCCATCTATCCGTCCAGGGATCACCTAGATTATAGACGTGAGGAAGAGGGAAATGTTTCTAGTTTCTGTTCAATTCGTCCAAAGATGGCACTGCCAACCGTTTCGGTTAGTTAAGTCCGAATTCAGAGCCCCCTGGATCGGATGTGAGAATAGTTAACATCAGAACACGCCGGCGATACTTATTTTATATTTGCGAATCAGCCGCGCCTCGTCGACCAGAGGGTTTGAATCTTACAGAAACCTTAAACTCCCAGAGAGTTATCAATTCTATAATCTAAAAAAAGAGCAGGTCTTGCGCTTAATAGCGCATACCTGCTCTACAATGGTTATTCATCTTATTCGCGATCCACAAACAAAGCCGCTGCACCGATAATGCCCACATCGTCGCGCAATTCTGCCGGTTTAATGGTGCATGTCCCCCGGTAAGGCTCGAGAATCAGCTCTTCCGTCTTGCGGATCAGCGGCGCAAAGAAAGCATCTCCCGCACGGCTGACGCCCCCGCCGATCACGATGCAGTCCGGATTGAAGCTGTGAATGATATTCATGAGTCCAAGTCCTGTGTAATGGATGACGTGTTCCATCGTCTTCTGGGCAATCTCATCGCCTGCCCCGGCAGCCTCAAAGACATGCTTGGCGCTGACGGCCGTTCCTTCCTTATCGGCAAGGGCCGTCATTAGCGACTGCGTTCCCGCCGCCGCGATCGCCTCGCGGGCCAGCCGCGCAATTGCCGTTCCCGATGAATACGTCTCCCAACAGCCATTCTGACCGCAGCCGCACTGGATGCCGTCCGGGTTGATTACCGTATGTCCCAGCTCGCCGGCAAAAGATGACGCCCCCGTATAAAGACGGCCATCAAGCACCAGGCCAGAGCCGATGCCGGTACTAAGCGTCACATAAACCATGCTTTGCGAGCCGCGTCCGGCTCCGTATACATATTCGCCCCAAGCGGCAGCATTGGCATCATTGATAAGCCGCACCGATATGCCAAGCCTTCTCTCCAATTCGGCTTGAAGCGAAATCCCGTCCCAATCAGGCAAGTTAACCCCGTTTAGAATGACGCCGCTCCGGCTGTCCACCATCCCCGGCGATGCCACGCCTACGCCGGCAATCTCTTGGCGGCCGCGGACTTCCGTGATCGTGTCCACGATTGTCGCGATCACTTCCTCCGAGCTTTGCAAGCCTGCCGTCGCCTTTTGGCTGCGTTCCAGCAGACTGCCTGTCTGGTCAAGCATGCCCGTTGCTATTTTGGTTCCTCCCAGATCCACACCGATAACCGCTTTATTTTCTTTTTTCAACGTTGTATTCACCACAATAGTCATCATTTTTTATCTGTCATTCCCTAAAGAAAGGTTTTCATTTACGATTTGCTTCGCGGATTGAACCTTTGACGGATCCACAGGCTGCAAAGCATCTCCGTTCACTCGCAGCGCCGAACCGAAATGCACTTCCTTCACGCCGGTCGTATGGATAAACTCCCGCAGAACAGGGACGGTTAAGCCATACCCGGCAAGAATCGTGATCCCGGTACCTTGGGACGCCTTCACCAGTTCTTTAATCTGCGGAGCAGACTTCGGCGCCGGCTGCGGCCCGCCGGAGGTCAGGATGCGGTTGATTTGCGGATAACCGGAAAGCACCTTCAGCGCGGATAATTGATCCTGTATTTCATCAAATGCCCGGTGGAAGGTTACGTTAAGCCCCTCCGTATCCTCAAGCAGCAGATCAAGCGCTGCAGTGTCCACCACACCGTGCGGCGTTAAAGCGCCGAGCACGATCCCTGCCGCACCGCATTCCTTAATAAATGCGATGTCCTCCCGCATCGTCCGCAGATCATGCTCGTCATATACAAATGACCGGCTGTGCGGACGCACCATCACATGGACAGGAATATCCAGGCGGCTCACCGCTTCCCGAATCAGGCCGGGCCCCGGAGTCAAGCCGCCTTCGACAATGCCGGTGATGAGCTCGATCCGGTCGGCTCCCCCCTGCTCCGCCAATATCGCGTCCGTCAAATTCGTCGCTATAACCTCCAGCTTCATGATTCCCCTCCTCTTTTGCTTGTTGCCGCTTGTTCGCATACAAAATCGGCGAGCAATCTGACGCCGTATCCTGTGGCGCCCGTCACCTTATATCCGCGCGTTGATTGAACCTGGACCGTATTCGCCATATCAATATGGCACCACCGTGCCTTGGCGTCCACGAAACGGCGCAGGAAAAGCGCAGCCATATTCGCCCCGCCATACGGATTCGATGCCAGATTGGCCAGATCCGCATACGGGCTGCGCAAAAGCTCCTCGTCTTCATCAACAAGCGGCAATCTCCAGATCCGGTCGCCGTTTTGTTCGCCGATCCCCATGAAGCGAGCGGCATATTCGTCATCTCCCCAAATGCCGGCCACCTTTAGGCCCAGCGCGTGCCCGACGGCTCCGGTCAGGGTGGCCACATCAATCACTTGGCGGGCGCCGCTGCGGATCGCATGAAGGATGGCGTCGGCCAGAATCAATCTGCCTTCGGCATCCGTATTCACCACCTGCACCGTCAGGCCGTTCGGATAACGAACGACATCGGAAGGCAGAAACGCCCCGCCGTCCGGCACGTTATCCGCAATCGGAATAATGGCGCTGATCTTCGCCTTCGCTTCAAGCCGAGTCAGAAGATCCATTGCGCCGATTACGGCGGCCGCTCCGCCCATATCGAAACGCGCATCGCTTAAATCCCGGGCATCCTTCAGGTTCATGCCGCCCATATCAAAGGTGATGCCTTTGCCGATCAACGCCAAATGTTCCGCATTCGGATCACCTGTATAACTTATCTCGACCATCGCCGGCGGATGTTTGCTGCCTGCGCCAACGGCCAAAAGGCCGTTCATCTGCCGCTGCTTCAGTTCCTCGCCTTCATACACGTTGATCTTCACATTCCGCCCGGCAAAAATCTGCCGGATGCGCGCTACGAAAGCGCCGGGGTTCAAATCGCTGGCCGCTTCGTTGCACAGATCGCGGGCCAGCGACGTCGCGGCTGCCCGCATCCGTCCAAGCTCCACTGCTCCGGCATAATCCTGCTGCTCCGAGCTGATCTGCAGCCACTCAACCAGCGGCTGCTTCTTGGAGGACTTATATTTGTCGAAAACATAGGTGCCAAGCTCCCAGCCTTCAACCCATGCCGTTACCGCCTCTGCCGGCCAAACCCGGGAACCGAATACCTCTTCAAGACAGGCCGGATGAACGGCCGCCGTCTTTTTGCCAAGCTCCCGGATCGCCCGCCCGGCATTTCCTGCCGCTTCCCGCAAAATCTCCAAGTTAAACCGGGCGTGTGAACCAAGCCCGATGATCAAAATATCCTGTTCATCGGAACTTCGAGCATAAAACCAGAAATGCGCACAGCGCTCCTTCATTTTCGCGGAAAGCGGAAGTTCGGGCGAATAAACGCCGTCACTAAATACCAGCTCGATGAGCACTTCCGCTTTCCGATCCGTTCCCGTTATGATTTCCATCATGCATGCATCCCTTTGCCAACAAATTTCTTCATGCTATCATCACAGCTCCAGATTGCAGAGTTCGCTTACCGCTCTGGCATAGATGGCCGTAGAACGCAGCAGCAGCTCAATGTCCATATATTCATTCGGTTGATGCGCCGTGGACTCCATCCCCGGAAACAGCGGCCCGAAAGCAACCCCCATCGGGAAATGGGCCGCGTACGTGCCGCCTCCCGTAGACAACAGCTCTGCCTTTTCTCCGGTTTCCGCCAAATAGGTCTCCTGCAGCGCCCGGATCATCGGGTGGCTCTCCGGTACATAATGCGGCTTTTTCAAGCTTGGCGGCTCCATTTCCAAACGATAAACAGCCAGCTTTTCCGAGATTTTCTTCAATATATCGTCGTAGTTTCCGCAAATGGGAAAGCGTAAATTGATATGAAAAAACGTCTCCCCTTGCGGCTCGTATTGCAGGATGCCGCTGTTAATCGTCAGCGGCCCGCTGATTTCATCTTCCATGTCAATGCCCATTGCGCGGCCGTACACGTCGTCATACAAAAGAGTATCAACAGTGTTCAAGTAATGCCCGGCCCCGCCGTCCCAAGAAAACTCCTTCATAAAATGGATAAGGGCAAGGCCCGCATTCATTCCCTTGTGAGGTTCCATGCCATGAGCGGCTTTCCCTGCCATGCGCAGCACGATCGTTTGATCTGCTTGCTCTGCGCTTCCCCGAAGCTTATTCCCGCTGCAATAAGCATGGTAAGCGTCCTCCAACGCTTTCAGCCGGTCCGGGACAGCGGCCACAACCGCTTCCGCCGCTTCCGGCACCATATTGGCGACCACGCCGGCGCGGAAGGACACCAGTTTGTACTCGCCTCGGATCTGCATTTCCCGCTCAGCATTTGGGAACATAATCCGGGTATTGATTTGCCCCTTCTCGGCGCCAATGATCGGAAACTCTGCATCGGGCGTAAAACCGCAGGCCGGCATCGGTTCCAGCTCCTTATACCGCTCCATGCACTGATGCGTCCGTTCTTCATCCGTGCCGAAGATTAGCCGAATCCGGTGCTTCAGCGGCAGTCCCAGCTCCTTGACGATTTTCAGCGCATAAAAGGAAGACATGGCCGGGCCTTTATCGTCGATAGCGCCGCGCGCATAAATCTTGCCATCGCGAATCGACGGTTCAAAAGGAGGCGTAACCCATTCGCCGGACACAGGCACCACATCCAAGTGGCTCAATACCGCGATATAATGTTCGGCCTCCTCCGGGCCGTATTCGGCATAACCGACCAAACCGTCGTGGTTCGTGACGCGGAAACCTTCCGCTGCGCATAAATCCAGCATATAGCGGAGAGCATCAGCAACCCCTTTGCCCATCGGCTGTCCGGGTCCGGCCGTCTCCGGATCATAAACGCTTGGAATCGCGAGCAGCCCTTTCAGATCATGCAGCATGGCGTCTTTACGGCTTTGCGCCTGTTCATACCAATTCATGGGCTTCAACTCCTTGCTGCTTTCCGTTTTGGACTGATTTAGCGTCCTTGCCGCCTTCATACAGATGGCAGGCTACAAAATGTCCCTTCTCCGCTTCCTGCCACTTTGGCGCCTGCGAGGCGCATACTTCCATGGCAAACGGGCAGCGGGTCCGGAAACGGCAGCCGCTCGGCGGATTGATCGGGCTTGGCAAATCACCCTGAAGCACCATCCGTTCCCGCGTTCGTTCCAGCTTCGGATCCGGCAGCGGAATGGCCGACAGCAGCGTTTTCGTATAAGGATGCAGCGGATTATCGAACAGCTTGTCGCTTTCGCAAAGCTCGACCATTCCGCCCAGATACATGACGCCGATCCGGTCGCTGATATGCTTAACCATGGACAAGTCATGCGCGATGAAAAGATAGGTCAACCCGCGCTCGTGCTGGAGTTTTTTCAGCAAATTGACGACCTGGGCCTGAATGGACACATCAAGCGCCGAGATCGGTTCATCGGCGATAATGAAGCTCGGATTGACCGCAAGCGCTCTGGCGATCCCGATGCGCTGCCGCTGCCCGCCCGAAAATTCATGCGGAAAACGATCGGCATGGCTGCGGTTCAGCCCGACGGTATCCAGCAGGGTATGCACCATCTCCAGGCGTTCCTTGCGGTTTTTGGCCAGTCCGTGGGCATCAATGCCTTCCGCAATAATATCGGTGACGGTCATCCGCTGATTCAGCGAAGCGTACGGATCCTGGAAAATCATCTGGATATCCCGCCGCAGCTGCTTCATTTCGGATTTCGACTTATGTCCGTGAATAGAGCTTCCTTTAAACATTGCCGTTCCTGCTGTCGCATCATAAAGCCGGATCAGCGTACGGCCCAGCGTAGATTTGCCACAACCGGACTCGCCTACCAGCCCGAAGGTCTCCCCCTCGTAAATCTCGAAGCTGACATCATCGACGGCCTTAAGAATCTGTCCTTTTCCGACATCGAAATAACGCTTCAATTGGCTGACTTCCACCAGCGGTTTCTTCTTCGTATCCATTACCGTTCACCTCCTGCCGCAAGCGGACGTTCCACCTTGGGCGCTCTTGGGTCCTGAAGCCAGCAAGCGGCCCGGTGGGTATCCGTATGTTCCGTATATGACGGCAATTGTTCATAACATACTTCCATCGCGTAAGGGCAACGCGCCGCAAACGGACAACCCTTCGGCGGATCGCTCAAGTCCGGGGGCGTGCCCGGAATCGCCAGCAGTTCATCGGTATGTTCATGCAGCTTCGGCATGGAGGCAAGCAATCCCCATGTATACGGATGCCGCGATTCATAAAAGATTTCGTCAACCGTACCGGTCTCCACGATTTTGCCCGCATACATCACCGCAACGCGTGAAGCCATATTGGCCACAACCCCGAGATCATGCGTAATTAAAACGATGGAGGTTCCGAGCTCCTCCTGCAGACGTTTCATCAGTTCCAGAATTTGCGCCTGGATCGTCACGTCGAGCGCGGTTGTCGGCTCGTCCGCGATAATCACTTTGGGTTCTCCCGCCAGCGCAATCGCAATGACGACGCGCTGCCGCATTCCGCCCGAAAGCTGGTGCGGGTACTGCTTCAGCCGTTTTTCAGGATTCGGAATGCCGACCTGGTTCAGCAGCTCCACCGCTCTTTTGGCGGATTCTTCCCTGCCCATATTTCGATGCTTGCGCAGCACCTCGATAATCTGTTTGCCGATCGTCATGGTCGGATTGAGCGAGGTCATCGGGTCCTGAAAAATCATGGCGATTTCTTTGCCGCGGATATTTTGCATCTTTTTCTCGGAGAGCGTAACCAGATCTTCGCCTTCAAAACGGATGGAGCCGTTTTTGATTTTTGCGGTCTTGGCCAGCAGTCTCATAATGCTTTTCGAAGTGACCGATTTACCGGAACCCGATTCGCCTACGATCGCCAGCGTCTCTCCTTTGCCGAGGGAAAAGCTGACGTCACGCACCGCCTGAACCTCGCCGGCATATGTGTAAAAGCTTACCTGCAAATCTTGAACTTCCAGCAAACTGTTCATCGTCATCCCCTCCTATTTCCGCATTCTCGGATCCAATGCATCCCGTAATCCGTCGCCCAAAATGTTGAATGTCACCATAATGAGGACAATGACGATGGAAGGATACAGCAGCAAGTAAGGCTGAGTATTCAGTGCCGCAAAGCCGTCATTGATGAGCACACCCAGAGACGACATTGGAGACTGCAGCCCCAGTCCGATAAAACTCAAAAATGCTTCCGTAAAAATGGCCGACGGAATCGTAAACATCGTATTAATGACAATAATGCCGATCGTATTCGGAATCAAATGCTTCCCAATAATGCGCGTACCCGATGTGCCCAGCGTACGGGCAGCAAGCACAAACTCCTGGGATTTCAGCTTCATGATATGGGCCCGCACCAGGCGCGCCATATTCACCCAGCCCGTGATGGACATGGCGACCATAATCGTAATGATTCCGGGCTTCATAACCATCATGAGCAAGATGATAATGATCAAGCTCGGAATGCCGGTCAGAATTTCGATGACGCGCTGCATCACGTTGTCTGTTCGGCCCCCCATCAGCGCGGACACCGCGCCGTAGGCTACGCCGATCACCAGGTCCAGCGTCGCGGCAAGCACCGCGATGAGCAGGGAGATTCGCGTCCCCTGCCAGATCCGGGCCCATTGGTCACGGCCGAATTTATCGGTTCCAAACCAATGTTCAGCGCTTGGCTTCTGGTATACGGCGCCGTAATCGGTATCGTAATAATTGTGATGGCCGATCCATGGCCCGATTATGGCAAGCAGCAGCATGGCTATCAGAATAAAAAGACTGACGATCGCGGCCTTATTTTGTTTCAGTCGTCTCCAGCTGTCCTGCAGTCCCGACTGCGATTTCCGGGAGATTTTCTCCTTCTCTTCAGGCCGGGCTGCAGCCGGCCGAAATAATGAGTCCATATTTGATGTGTCCTGCGGCATAAGCTTACCCCTTTCCTGAAGCCAGACGGATCCGCGGATCAACAAGGCCGTATAACAAATCTACAATAAGCATGACAAAAACATAGAAAGCACTGTAAAACAGCGTGATCCCCATAATGGTCGAGTAATCATTCATCTTGATGGAGTCAACGAATAGACTGCCGATACCGGGAATGCCGAAAATATTTTCGATGACCAGCGAACCAGTCAGCAGATTCACGACAATCGGTCCCAAAATGGTGATAACGGAAATCAGCGAGTTGCGAATTACGTGCTGGAACATAATCCGAATCGTTCCAAGCCCTTTCGCTTTGGCTGTCGTAATATAATCCTGCTCCAGCACTTCCAGCATCTCCGTACGGACAAAACGCGCGATCAGGGCGATAACGCCAACGCATAATGCAATCGAAGGCAGAATCGAGCTCGGGTAACTTTCCCAGAAAGCCACCGGCAGAAGCCCCCATTTGAGACCGACAAAATACTGCAGCAGCGCGGCCAATACAAAGTTCGGAATCGAAACGCCAAGCACCGCGATAATCATCGTCGCATAATCCCAGGCGGTGTTGTGGCGGTAAGCGGCTACAATACCGAGAATGAGGCCGATGGCCAGTCCGAGCAGCACGGCTTGAAGACCGATGAGCGCCGAAGGAAACAAGCGGCTCGAAATAATGTCCTTAACCTTTTGTCCCGTATAGAAAAACGACGTACCCAAATCGCCTTTGACCACATTTTTCAAATAATTCACATATTGCGTGAAAACAGGTTTGTCCAGGCCATAGCTTGCATAAATCATCTGCTTTTGCTCTGGAGGGAGCTGGGCCAGTTTCTCTTCATCAAACGGCGTGCCAGGCAGTGCCTTCATCAGAAAAAAGGTTACGGTTGAAATAATAAACAACGTGATGATCAAATAAATGATCCGAAAACCGATATAACGTTTCAATGTTGCACCTCCCGAAAACATGGGGATTCGTTCAAAAGATCAATCAAAGGCGGGAAAGGAAAGAGAGAAGCAGCGCTTCTCTCCTCTCCCGGAAAACCAGAAACCTGCGTTATTTTACATCCGCGTATTTGAAGTCGACAGGGTTGCCGTACGGATGGTACTCCAGGTTTTGCACTCTGCTGTTCAGCAGGTAGGAGTAGCCGCCGAAGTAGATCGGAACAACCACCACATCATCATCAAGCAGCGTTTTTTCAGCAGCAAGCAGCATTTGGATACGTTTCTGCTCGTCGGTTTCTTTTTTAGCATCCGTTATCAGCTTGTCATAGTTCGCATTTTCATAGTTGCCGCGGTAAGGCGTATGGTTCGCCCACAGATCCAGATACGTCATCGCATCGTCGTAATCGGCTCCCCATGCGGTAATACCCATTTGATAGTTGCTGTTGTCCATCAGCTGGTTGCGGGCTTTGCTTGTTTTCGTGTCGATCACGACGTCAATGCCAAGGTTTTTCTTGTATTCGCTCTGCATAAAAGTGGCCACGTCTTTCACTTCAGAAGTGTCGGCAACAAGCATGGTGATTTTAGGCGCTTTGCCAAGCTCCTTGACGCCTTGCTCCCAATACTCTTTCGCTTTGGCCGCATCAACACCGACCAGATCTCCTTGCATTTCTCTAAAAGATTTGCCGTCAAAACCGCTCATCACGTCAGGAATCAATCCTGTTGCGGCTTTCGAACCGTTATTGAGGACTTGATCCGCAAGCAATTTGGAATCGAAGCCGTATTTCAGCGCTTTGCGGATATTTACGTTGCTTATGCCGTCCGCTTTGGTGTTGAATTGCAGGTAGGTTGTTCTAAAGTTAATGCCTGTTCCGAAGCCCGGATCGGATTTTGATGCGTTCACGTCAGAAGAAGACAGAAGCACGCGGTCGAGCTGCCCTGCTTTGTAGGCGTTCAGAGCCGTGCTTTTCTCTTTGATTACCTTCACGTCCACTTTATCGATCTTTACATTAGCCGCATCCCAATAGCCCGGATTCTTTTCGAGAACCGCGCCGCTGGCTGCATCCACCGTAGCTACCGTATAAGGGCCGTTAAACAGCATGCTGTCCGCGCCCACGGCGAAACCATCGCCTTTGGATTTGACGAATTCCTCTTTCATCGGGAAGTATGGTGCGAGTGAAGTCAGACGCAGAAAATAAGGCGTAGGCTGTTTCAGCTTGACCACCAGCGTTTTGTCGTCTTTGGCTTCAATTCCGACCTTGTCCGCCGAACCGCCGGCAGCATATTCGTCTGCGCCAACGATGTAGTCTGTCATAATAAAGGAATATCCGTTGGTTCCGATTTTCGGATCCAATTCATTCAGCCATGCGTATTTGAAATCTTGGGCGGTTACCGGCGTTCCATCGCTCCATTTTGCGTTATCGCGAAGGGTGAATGTATACGTCAGCTTGTCATCGGAGACATCCACTTTTTCTGCCATGGCAGGCTGCGGCTCATTCTTCAAATCCAATCTGTATAGGCCTTCTTCAACGTTGTTCAGGATTGTAAACGATACGTCGTCAGATGCCTTCCATTGGTTCAAATCTTTAATTTCGTTTTCGACATACACTTTCAAATCTTTGGCCGCGGCAGCAGTCTCCGATGTTTTGCCGGAAGCGTTGTCGGCCGGTTTGCTTTCGCTCCCCGAAAAACCACTAGAGCAGCCCGCAAACATGGCGGATACCAGCAGCAGTGATGCCAATACAGTCATCTTTTTCTTTTTCATACCTGTCACAACTCCTTTGTTCCCCTTTTTGATGTATGATTGCACCGTTACTTCCCTTCAAGAGGTTGTTCAAAAGTTCGCTTTTCAACGCCCACTTCAATAGAAAATAACGAACGAACCCGTGTACAAAAAAATGTGAAATCCCGTTTTATTCCATGGCAGGGCTTGCAGAACCTCCTATGGATACCCAGGTGCATCCGGAGGATGATTATCCGGCCGAGGCTCTAGATGCGTATTCCTGAAAGTGCAGAACTTATGCAAAGGTAAAAGCGGCTTTTCGCTCGCCGACAACGATGTGGTTGTCATTTTGGATCTCTTTGGATACCACGGAATACAATCTATCGATGGTTTCCTTGTTGCCGTACCCGATTTGCTCCAGAATCGAAGCGACAATGATCGGCCACGGAGTTTCCGAGCCGTCAATCACTTTCAGCGCAAAGGCAACGCGTTCCCGAATTAAAGAGAAACAGTACACGCCTTTGGCTCCGCCCTTTGCGACAATATTGCTGTCACGCAGCAGCTCGGAGCAGATAAATTGATGGCTGGCGATGCTGTCCGGTGCGGCATGCATGTAGGCCGTCATTCTTTTTACAGCCTCACGCGTTTCTACATCCGCGATCAGGTCCGGACAAGCAAGCTTGAGATATGCTTTGGCGATATTTTGCAGCGGAAGCGCGAAGATCGGGAAGCCGCAGCCGTCGACGCCGATTCGGATTTGCTCGACCGGATATTCGGCCATATCCGCTAAAGTATGCAGAATTTCCTGCTGGATCGGATGGGATGGCTGCCAATAGGTTTCAGTGTCATAACCCATCTCTCTGGCGGTGGCGATGATGCCCAAATGCTTGCCTGAGCAGTTGTGATAAAGTCTTCTCGGCGCTTTGCCTTCCCGCATGCAGGCGAACTTCGGCTCGTCATTCAACGGATAGGTAGGGCAGCAGAGGAGTTGTTCCTCCGAGAGGCCGGTTTTGCGCATAATCGCTTCCAAAGCTTCGATATGATACGCTTCTCCGCGGTGGGATGCGGCAAACATCGCAGCTTCGGCATCCGTCAAGCCGTATTTGCCGGCAATATCCTGTTTCATTACCGGAATGGCCTGAAACGGTTTCGCTGCAGAACGGAGGAAGGTCACGTGTTCCGCGCTTCCTACCTCATGAATCACTTCGCCTTTGTCGTTGACGCCGCACAGCACGCCCAAATGAACGTTTTCAAGTACGCCGCCACGGAATTCTTCCATTAATGGTTTGAAATACATCGCTATCCCCCGATTCAGTTTTCATTAAAATATTTGGTCAATTATCGATCAGCTCCACTTGCTCCATTTGGCTGCTGATATCCAGGAAACGGCTCTGCGCGAGCAGGCCTGAACCGATCACAACGCCGTCGTTTTCAAATGCGGAATATACGATCTGAAAGGTGCCGCGCAGCGGTTCCCATACAAACTGATCCATGCATTTATCCGCAATAAACTCCCGGACTTCCGAAAATCTCTCCACGAGTTTGCCTGTCAAAATGACGGTGTCCGGATTGTACATGCAAGCGATGTTGCTGATCGTAACCGCTATGAATGTCATGGCCCGGTCGATGATGCTCGCTGCCCAAAATTCCCCATCGCGTCTGGCTTGGAACAGTTCATCCAAATTAGCGATCGGTTTGATTTTATTGGACTGTTCAAGGAGCGAAGCTTCGGCGATATAGGTCTGCAAGCAGCCAACCTTGCCGCATTCGCATAAAATTCCGCCCGGATCCACGACCGTATGTCCGATTTCACCTGCGCTGTTGGATTCGCCCCGGTAAATCTCCCCGTCAATGATGAGCGAAGAACCGACACCGCTTCCGAACCCGATCAGTACCGAACGGCTCGAACCTTTGGCGGCTCCATACATATGCTCCGCAAGCGATTTCACTTTCAGTTCGTTGTCGACCGCTACTTCAAGCCCGGTAAGCTTCTTCAGTATGCCGGCGATATCGGTCTGCTTCCAGCCAAGCTGCGCCGATAACACGGCCGTACCGCTTGCATAGTCGATAATGCCGGGAAGCCCTACGCCGATGCCGACGATTCTGCGCCGGTCGAAATCTTCAGCTTCGATCAGTTCATTGATCCCAGCCGCAATATTTCCAAGCGTTGCTTCTGCGGCTTCGTTTTTCTGTCTTTCAATGGTTCTGCTGCCAATCACCCTGCCATCCAAATCAATAACGCCAATCCGGATCATCGTCTTGTCGATTTCTACCCCAACCGATAAAACGGATCTGGGATTAACCTGCAGCAAAACCGCTTTTCGGCCTACGCTGCTTGTCTCCTGCTCGATTTCATGCATGAAATCAAGATGGAACAAATCGGAGACGATGCGGCTGATCGTAGTCGGACTCATCCCCGTCAATCTGGCGATCTCGGCCCTGGAGAGGGGCGGGTTGTTTTTGATCATCTCAAAAACGGTAGCTCTATTCTTTCTTTTAATATAATCCTGGTCATGCTTTTGCATGTGATAGATGGCTCCTCCGCCATTAATTATTTTCACCCATGGAGAAATATAGATAATTTTGGATGATATATTTGCTTAAATTTTGATTTTTAGCTTGTTTAAAACCATGAATTTATATGTTATACACTTAATTTCTCCAGTGATGTTATTAATGAACTTTAAATGTTTTTCCTAGGCCTGTCAATAAGTTTGCGAGAAATAATAGTTCTTGAAAGTTTTCATGGAAAATACAATAATTACAGAAAGAAAAATATTATTTCAACGCCATAGAAAGGTAGAATACACAGCATGCATACAACTCACACGGTCCACGAAAAGACCAAAGATCCTTTTCCGGTTTCCATCCTCTCGCTGACGGTAGGCGCCTTTGCGATTGGGATGACCGAGTTTGTCATCATGGGAATATTACCGAACGTCTCCAAAGATCTCGGCGTCAGCATTTCCACCGCCGGGCAGCTTATTACCAGCTATGCGTTAGGCGTTGCGATCGGCGCGCCCATCATGACGATTTTGACTCATCGGCTGCCGCAAAAGCTGCTCTTATGCCTATTGATGGGATTGTTTATTCTGGGCAACGGCATTGCCGTCATCGCTCCGAATTACGACGTGCTGATGGGAGCCCGCCTGCTGACCGCCCTTTGTCATGGCACCTTTTTTGGCGTCGGCGCAGTGATTGCGTCCAACCTCGTCAAACCGCATAAAAGGGCCGGCGCTGTTTCGATCATGATGGCGGGACTAACGATCGCGAATATCATCGGGGTGCCTATCGGTACCTTTGTCGGCCAAAATCTTGGCTGGAGAGCTTCCTTCGCCGCTATCATGCTGATGGGCATCATCGCCTTAATCGGCATCATCATTTTTATTCCGCGGATTCGTCAGGATGAGCCTGCTGGCATCGCGAAACAATTTAAAGCTCTGGCCCAGCCCAAGCTGATCGCCGTTTTGCTCGCCTGCGCGATCGGCAACTCCAGTCTGTTTACAGTATTTACTTATATTACGCCTTTGCTCGAACAAGTCACAGGATTCCATGAACATAGCGTCACCTGGATTCTCGTCTTGTTCGGTATCGGCGTCACGGCAGGAAATATCGTCGGCGGCAAACTCGCCGATTGGAAGCTCATGCCGGCGGTCATCGGAATTTTCGCTTCCATCTGCGTACTGCTGACGATTTTCACATTCACCGTCAAAAGTCCGATCGGCGCCGTCATCACGATTTTCCTGTGGGGAGCCGCCTCATTCGCCGTTATGCCAGGCATTCAGGTCAAAATCATGAATATGGCCCATGAAGCGCCCGCTTTGGCATCGACCACCAATCACTCCGCAGGCAATCTGGGCAACGCGTTTGGCGCTTTTTGCGGCGGGTGGGTCATCGACCGGATGGGACTCACTTCCTTGCCTTGGGTCGGCGCTATATTAGTAGGCATCGCCTTCTTAGTCTGCCTGAGCATTTATGTACTGGAACGTAAACAAGAGATGCCAGTGCAAGTTGGTAAACCGCTGTAATAGCAAAATTTGAGATCAGAAAATCCAAGCGAGGTATAAAAGAAGAAGCCGTCTCAACGAAATGTTGGGGCGGCTTTTTATCTGCGGATTTGTTCATTTTTCGGTTCTCAACCTTCCGGAATGATCCGGAGGTTGCCTAATCATTCGAATGCATCTGGAAGAATTACAAATTGCGCATACTGATGATGAGGATCACGATACCATGCTTACCGAGGAGCGCTCACAAACAATTGAAGCTATCCGCGTCCGTGAACTCGTGCTCTGTTACATATGAAGCCCGATTCTTTTCCCCGTTTCCCTGCTTTCATTAGCCGCTTCGATAAAACGGATAATTTCAAGCGTAAGCGACATGTCCAGAGGCGGAGCATCGCCTTTGAATACCCGCATGACCTGCTCCAGCAAACTTGCATAAAACGGCTTGGATCCCCCATCGATATCGATAAAAGTGTGCTGATTTTCCCGATGAACCACCGCTGCAAAAGGAGTCCCCACCATACGGCTGCCGCGGGCTGTTCCTATCCTGCCATTGCTCCACTCACCGATGATGATTTCCTCGGCCCCCGGAGCTTCCGTCCTCATCGAAGTCACATATTTGCATCCTGGCCCCATAAGGGTGTACAGCATTTCTATCGAATGAATGCCATACCAAAAATAACCCCTTTGAGTCGGCTCAATAACCATCGGACCATAGCAGTCCGCACCCGTAACGATTCCGGAATCGTTTTGCTCAAGTTCATCCGTAAGCGCTTTCGCATACCTTAGTGCTGATGAGCTCATGATCGTGATATCCATTTCTTTTGCTTGCGCAGCAATAGCTTGTGCATCAGAATAACTTACAGCAAACGGTTTATCTATAAAAACAGGTTTCTTGTAAACGGCTATTTTTTCGAAGATTTCCTTATGTATACGTCCGTCGGCTGACAGCAGCATAATGGCATCCGCTTCTTCTGCAACCTGCTCGGGGTGTAGGTACATCTTCACTCCGTGATGATCCCTAAGCTTGGATGCAAACTGCCCAACCCGCGACCTGCTCAGTTCAAAGTCATCGGATCCGCCTGCAAATGCCGAAACGACTTTCCCTCCCGCAACATGAAAGGGATGATCCCGATTATTGAGAAGTTCCGTGAAAGCCGTAGAGTGTGACGTATCTGTACCGATGATGCCAATCTTTAATGGTTCTTTCATTTTCATTCCTCCTCCCTATCTTGAATATCACTTTTAGATACATGATGTTCAACTCTCTCCTTTATAACTATACTATATAAGTCGCAGAATCATTGTAATATTTTGTATGGGTTAGAACTGCCGCTTTGTTTAAATCAGAATGTATATGAGGATGTCAAAATTACACGAGATGTAACTTGAGGTATATTTCACCATATGCTAATATAAAATAGATAAGGGACCGTGTTGCAGCACGATCCCTCAGTACAACAGCCGCTAATAAGAGCGGTCGACTGTAGGACGATCAGAAAATAGACCGATACCTCATCCAGGGCGGTCTATTTTCGTTTATTAAACGAGAGCAGCGCGACGATTAACGTCCCGAAGGTAAGCATTAAGCTTATACCTTCATACACTGTCATAAGGCATCACCTCCGCTTCGGGAGACTAGCCGACCGCCCTTATAGCCGTAAAGTTGTACTATAGTTAATTATATATTATTATGGTATATTTTACCACAGAATATTGTATTCGCTTTCATATAATGTCTTATTTGTCAATGAAATAGTACACATTAGCAAAGCAAGGGGTTAAACTAACCGCAAGCCTGCCGTTATCCGGTAGGCTTGCTTAACAATTTAAGAGTATATTTCTCTTAAGTCTTGGTTAGTCTCAGTGAGGCACCTGCGAGCTAAAATCATCCCTGCTGGATCGGTCCGCATTGTAAAATACGACATCCCCGTCCCTCAAGTGAAACCTTGTTCCAAAGGAATCTTGAATATTTCGCCGATATCCCTCCAACTCCCATTGGTTCATGAGCGGTGCGTTAATATACTGCAAATGCGGATTTTTCAAATTTCCCGCTTGAATCGATTCGATGTTAAAATTCACAACGATATAACCATTTTTCAAAAAGATCGGCGACTTGCTGTTTAAACCTCCATGCGTGCGCCCATACTCCGCCACATTCGTTCCCGCCAGGACGACAAAAGGCTCTGCAGGCAGGCTGTATTCCCCGTACCATTTCTGAATGGAAACGTTGGCACGTTCCGGATCTACGGGGCCTGGAATGTTTTCCTGCAATCTCAAAAAGGTTCTTAGCTGCTCGGGCAAAATCAGCAGGCTGTAGCTGCCGACAGGCGTTTTTTGCTTCGTAAATACATTCAAATAGTTTTGGATGAATTGATTTTTGTTGAGGCCTCCCGTTTGACCGTAATGATTGTATTTATAACTGGCTGTATCGGTTAGCTCTACTGCAGGCACATTCCGCAGACGCTCATTCAAAATCACATAACGTTGAACCTGATCCTGCGCAGAGCCGACTTTGATGAAGTTCGATTTGTTGTTGTTGTAATAAAGGTCAACCGGTACGCGGGTATCTCCCCTTGCATTGACGGGTTTTCCATCTTTGCTTACAAAATAAAAGCTTGGCATAATTCGGATCCCGTCCAGCGGTCCAAACATATTCCCTTTTGTTTTGAAGTCGAATTTGAAATGGTAGCCTGTTTTGACGGACACATTTTTATAACCGCGAAGAGGATGGCTTCCCGGACGGATGGTCAGCGTGTATATCTCTTTGTTGCCGCGGGGATCCCCGTCAATCAGCTTTTGTCCCACCCAATAAGAAACACCAGTCGGATTCGCGCTACCGGATTGGGTTCGAAAAACATTTTGCCAGTTATAATCGGCAATATCGGTAATGTGAAAGTCGTAAAGGCGCCCGATGACCTCTACAGACACCTCATCTGTGGCAGCGTGATGTATGAGATTTCGATTCGCGTCCTGCTCCCCTTGATTTTCATAGTCGTTTGGAGAGTTCTCCGCAATATTCCGGAAATAAACCTGATAATCCCCCTCATCAACCCAAACCGGCAGGAAAAATGCAGTATCCAGTTGATTTACCGGGATATCAATCCATGTGTTTTTGGGGATAAACCGTGTTTTGTTCTCGTTGTAAACATCGAACGGAAATAACACTTGTTTCGTGCGGAAGTATTTTGCATAATCCCTGTTTCCATACCCGGGGTAGTTTACATGCTGTCCGTTGGTTGGAATCCGAACCTGGAACGGTCTTTCCAAAATCAGTGCCGACCGGCTGTAATTCGGATTGGTTTTCTGGTTATGCGCCTTGTCGTCGGAAACGGAAGAATAATTGATTACAGGCGTATGAACCGTAACCGTGTTAATCCCATGGATCGGGAATTCCTTGTTTTCGCCTCCATTGATGTTACCAGCCATCAGATCGTATGCTATTTTCCCGGAGCTCGGCGTATCTTTTTTATTCACTTTACTGCTGCTGATTAGGTTGCCTGGGCTATAGAGAACATCACGTCCAATTGTAGTAGGATTAGGGATGTTTTTCGGGGTTGGACCGTTTTTTATCACCTCAGCCGAATCCATAATTGTTGAACCGTTAAAATTAACCATATCGTTTTTCACTTTACTTTCAGGCGTTGATGATTCTGCCATACCTTTTAATAAAGAAGTATCATCAGGTAACGGAGGAGGTGAATTTAATCCTCCCGTTAAAATTGGTGGTGTGTAAGAAATTGGTGGTGTAATTGCCGGTTTTACATGGACATCAACTGGTTCGTCATGCTTTGAATCCAACGTAGGTGGAGTATATCCAGCTGGTATCATGGTTACCGTACCATCAGGTAAAGCATAGTTTGACATTTCCGCTCGATTAATCTTATACACTTCAAGGTTATTGATTTGCCAATAAGAATAATCACGTGTAAAGCTGAAAGTATAGTTTTTCGTTTGAGTGTCACTTTTTGATATAGGCGGTCCTGGAACGCACCCTGATTTCGTACAAATTGGTGGCCCAGATTCCGTCCACTGGCGTGCGTACGTAACATCAACCGAACAATTGTACGTGGTTTTACCTCTCAACTGAACCCAAATGTGTTTGAAAAGGTAATTATCAGCAGATACATTTGTAAAGAGTGACTCAGATGTAGGAATGCCCTGCAATACATCAAATCTTTCTGCATCCCTATTATCTGCACGAATAACCCCTTTAGCGTTCGGGTCCATATCACTCATACTCATTTTAGTGCCTTGTGTTGGACTACCTATTACTAGGGTGCATGCTCCACCACCGCCTGGAGGGGACCCCGGATCAACATCTACACCAATGGTCGTTGTTGTTGTTAGCTTATATCCATCTTTCTCCCATTTTACTGTAATGTTAGTTGTTCCTTCATTTACAGCAGTAACCAATCCGGAACTACTTACAGTTGCTACGCCAGGATTTGAAGATTCCCAAGTGGTTTTGCCATTTCCGGTATTGACATTGGTTTCTTGTCCAAAGCTGCCGTCACCAATTTTTGTTTTTACAGTAGCATTCAGTTGTTTAGTTTGGCCTTTGGATAATTGTCCGCCTGAGGAAAGGTTGATTTCTTTTGTGATTTCAGATAGGGCAGTCCAATACAGATCGGTTTTAAATTTATAGTCGGCTGAATACTTATCTCCATGGTACGGTCTATATGCAAATGGCTCGATTGATCCTCCAATTTGAGTAGTGAACTTTATTCTAGTTCCTGTGAAAGATTCAACACTGACTAAAATTGGATCTCCATTTGTGTAGTGCTTTACATCATCCATATAAACAGGATGAAGTGACGATGAAATGAATTCATCTTTAGAATGAGGGTCACCGTTACTATCCAAATAATTAGGAGGTATATATTCTGGGGCGTTCAGATCAAGATCGATACATACTGTTGAAGATACTGGTTTATTTGTTGAGGGATTGTTTGCGAGCCTTTTATCATTACACTCTCCATCGACTCTCCAACTTAGATTATCTAATTGGTAAATATAAACACCAATGTTGGTGACTCCAATACCTTGGACCTGGGTTAATTTCTTTTGAGATTTGGAAAATGATGAAGGTTCAAAGTAAGGTGCTTTTAATACTGGCTTCTGACCTGACGGTCCTCCACCGGCGAAGATCAGATTTGATGGAAATAAAAAACTGATCGATATTAAAAGAACAAATATTCTTTTTAATGATGTTGACAATTCCATCACCTAACTCAATTTATTTTTTTGGTCTCACCCAAAATTCAAAACCGTCCTTAGTTTTAAGCTCTACATATGGTATTAGAGATTGGTCGAAATGTAGAAGCCCTTGACCCCAATAATGTGGATTGCTGACCGTAAACACTCCCCTGGCTTTTGTAATATCATTTGTATGTGGTAAGGAGTATTCTCTAAAAGCCTTGGATCTTGGTGATGAAAGAGCATTAATACTTGGTGAACTTATTAAGCTCCCTGCTTGTACATCTGACAATGAAGAACTTTTACTTGTTAAATCAAATTCTGCAAAGGAGAAAAAGGCCCCATGTAATAGCGTATCTCCTTCATCGACAAAAACTGGGTAGTAAATACTGCGGCTATCCCCTTTGACATACGGATTCACAATAATCCAGTTTTTCACCTTAATGGTTGCATAATTTGTAACTGTAACTAGTTCCTTATTCCGAATCTTAGAAAAGTCATCAGTTAATTTACTGGCGTCATATCCCGTAGGTAGTTTATCTATAGGGAGCATTTCATAAGAAGGAGCAATAACCTTCAAGTTAGTTCCTGTAAGTCCAACAGCCCGTAATTCCTGTAACCCTTGAAAATCACTTGGTTGTTTCTTAGCAACAGCAGTATATCGTGCAATTAAAGTCGCCACTTCTGCCCGTGTGGTCGTCCGATTAACTCCAAAGGTTTTGTCGCTATCAACACTCATCAGGCCGGTTCCCATTGTCACCGCAACCGCATTTTTTTGTTCAGTTTGAATACCGCCAGTGAAGTATTCTTTCGCAGGGATCACTGTATTGGTTACTTCTGACAGTGCGGCTTTATAGTCCGGATTGACTGCCGCAAGTCCTTGTGCCAGCCATGTTGCCATTTCACCACGAGTAAGAGCTGTGTTAGCGTCCAGTTTTCCGGAATACTTGGATGGATCAATAAATCCTTTTTCAACAGCAGCTTTAACTCCATCCTGCGCCCAAGCTGGGATGTCTGTGAAATTTGCAGTATTTCCTGATGCAACAGGTTGATTTGTTAACCGTCCTAAGATTGTGGCCATTTCTGCCTTTGTTATTGGTGCGCTTGGTTTGAAAGATCCATCTGTATAGCCTTTGAGATAACCGTCTTGAACAGCAGCTGCAATAGCTGAGGCAGCCCAATGTGTAGCTGGTACATCTTTAAATTTTTGAATAGTGTTGCTTGTAGTTGTTTTAGTATTAACCATATCTTTTCCACCATCTACAAAACTCGCTTCTGCCTTTGGTTGAACAAGCGAAAGGCTTCCTGCAACAAGAGTTACTACGGTCAAAGTAGAAAGAATAACCTTTTTCATATTTTCTCCTCCGGGATTAACAGCATATTGTAAATTTTTACATCCACTTATTTCTTTTAAAATGTGAATTTATTAAGCTACGTGAAATAGGTAAAATTAACACCGTCCACATCTGTTCTCATTCCAGGCATTTTTCCTGTTTGTTCAACTGCTCAGGTTAGAAGGGCAGCCCTGCTAAAAAACATAACATCAACTTTTTCATCAAACTTACACTCCCTATCAATCACATTTTTTGGTCTTGTCCAACAACGGTCGCCGTCAAATATTTATTTTTTCTTATCCTACGGGACTGCTTGCCCACGTGAATGATCTGGAGCACCCCTCCTCGAACCTATGTATTGGCAACTAATACTGCAAAAACTTGTATCCTATGTCTCAGGACAATAGCATTATACTACATAATTTTTGAAATATTTGTCATAAAAGGTCGAAGGATACTTTAATGTTCCTTAATATGGATGAAATTGCAATGCATAGAACTTGTTAATTTGCTCCTGTCCCATCACATATCGCCACTCTGCGTGAATATACTTGTAAATAATCACTTTTGTTTTTGCAGCCGAGCAAGCGTGAACATGTGTTATATGGGAGGTGCTGATATGCATTCTGACGATCATTCGCTGTTTGTCGTATCCAAAGAAGACTGGTCGCTGCACCGCAAAGGATACCAGGATCAAGTCCGCCATCAGGAAAAAGTGAAGGAAATGATTAAACAGAACCTGCCCGATCTCATTACGGAAGAAAGCATTATCATGTCGGACGGTAAACAAATCATCAAGGTCCCCATCCGGAGCCTGGACGAATACCGTTTTATTTATAACTTCCAAAAGCAAAAGCATGTAGGGCAAGGGGATGGAGACAGCCAGGTAGGGGATGTGCTCGGACGTGATCCGGTGCCAAAGCCCGGTAAAGGCGAAAAAGCCGGCGATCAGCCGGGATACGATATTATGGAAGCCGAAATCAGCATGGAAGATCTGGAAAACATGCTTTTTGACGATATGGAGCTCCCCTTCATGAAACCCAAAGAGCAGCAGGACGTGGAGACAGAATCCATTACCTTCAACGATATCCGTAAAAAGGGCATGCAGTCCAACATCGATAAAAAACGGACGATTCTGGAGAACCTGCGCCGCAACGCCACCACCGGCAATCCCGGCATTCACCACATCAGCCCCGATGATCTGCGCTACAAAACCTGGGAGGAAATCGTGGTGCCCCATTCCAGCGCCGTCATTATCGCCATGATGGACACCTCAGGTTCGATGGGTTCGTTCGAAAAATATTGCGCGCGCAGCTTTTTTTTCTGGATGACCCGTTTCCTGCGGCGGCAATATGAAAAGGTTGATATCGTCTTTTTGGCACATCATACCGAAGCGAAAGAAGTATCCGAGGAAGATTTTTTCACGAGAGGCGAAAGCGGCGGCACCATCTGCTCATCCGCTTACCAAAAAGCGCTTGAAATCATCGACCGCAGATACCCGCCATCCAAGTACAATATTTATCCATTCCATTTCTCTGACGGCGACAATCTGACCTCGGATAACGAACGCTGCGTGCGCCTGATCGGGGAACTGCTTAAGGTAAGCAATATGTTCGGATATGGAGAGGTCAATCAATACAACCGCAGCAGCACGCTCATGTCGGCATACCGCAATATTAAAATGGATCAGTTTATGTATTATGTCATCAAGGAAAAAGGTGAAGTTTACGAGGCTTTGCGTACATTTTTCCGTAAACAAGACACCCCGCTTAACTAAGATACCAGAATGCTCCCCTGTGTTACAGGTTGGAATTCAAAAGACGCTGCCAGGTTGCATAAATGCAGCCGAACAACGTCTTTTTTTCTGTACTGATTATGCTGTACTACCGATCAATCCATTTTTTCATCGCTTAACCGATGCCTATTCCCTCTTTTTTATTCATCAGTTGATCCCGGACTTCCATTAAAGCAAATCCGAGCAGGTTGGTTCCTTTCCACAGCAGCGGATTTTCGATTCTGTCGTCATCGGCCGCTAGCCCAACTCCCCATATGCTGTCGACGGGGCTTGCTTCTACCAGTACCCTGTTTCGGGTACCGAGCAAAAAGCTGCTCAGATCTTCATTTTGGGAAAATTTCGCCAGATTGCCGCGCACGACGATGTTATAACCTTCTTCCTCCCATACCTTTTGATCAAAACCTCTTACTTTCCGGCCAAGGTCTTTGGCCTGCTTTGGATGTTTCGCCGCCAAAATCTGCCGCAAAATCTCCTCGTCGCCAAAAAGTCTGGCCTTCCCGGCCATCATATATTGTTCGGCACTGCTGTAAAGCACGCCTTCGACGGTGAACTTGCATGGCCACCATTGGCTGAAACAGCTTTTGTTAATACTGCCGTTCGCGGCAGGCTGATGACCCCAGAAAAATATATATTTCAACCTTTTTCCTTTTTGAAACTGCTGCCTTAATTCATGAATGGAATACATATGTACCTCCTAACTAAAAAGCCATCATATAAACCGATTGGTTATCAAATCAAAGTGATGCGATCCATGCTTTATCCTATGTATAACGGGCTGAGAAAGGAAAAGGTTTCAATCCTCCTCTTGATCTATATAAGTTGAACTAAAGAATGAGATAAGGAATAGGCAAAATAGCTCAATATTCTAAAGAAGAAGCATTTGGTTAGAAATGATCATATGCTTTGTGAGCGGATTTCTACCATGAATAGTTAAAATCATAGAAATCTGTGAACAACAGCGATTCAAGCAGAACATTTCACCTGGCTGCCTTCATCCTTAAAATCATTTCATGTTTAACCTCCTTCGGAAAGTACGCCTTTTAATCGCTCACAACTTGTTAACGAGGCTAGTCGTTGTCTTTGAATTATAGCATACACCGACTTACATTGATGTTTGGAGACAATTCAGCGAGTGTTTTTAAAACATTTCCAAATGCTCTCAGCCATTGTTCCAGAACCCGTATTGCCCCACAACCAAAAAAGGGGCCCTCATGGTCTTTCGACCATTAAGGACACCCCTTTCTTGGTTTATACAAATTATACTTCTACCTTACGTTTCGTTATCATATCCGCCAGCTTAATCGACTGGCCGCTGTTCAACCGGGATTGCTCTGCCGCAAAGGCCATCAGATGGCTCTGCAGCGAAGCTGTTGCCGAAGTTAAACCTTTGGAAGGGTTCTTTTCGAAATTGCGGACATCCCGCAGGAAAGAGCTAATCATCCGCTCGTCACCGCCACCGTGACCGTCTCCTGCTACGTTGCAATCAATCTCCACCTTCTCGCCGGTAACATAACGGTATAAAGTATAGCTGCCTTTATCCATATCCCCGATGATTTCGCCCTGCGTACCCATGATTTGAACTCTGCGAGATCCGCTCTGCGTGAGACCCGACATGATAAACGAAGCATTCGCGCCGTTTTCGAATTCCATGTTCACGACCTGATGGTCGACCACATTGTTATCGCAGCGATAGACACAGCGTCCAAACGGTCCTTCTTCAAGCGCTTTTAAGATGCTTTCTTGTGAAAGGTCATTGATATGCATATAACGCGCCCAAGGGTGCTCCGGCGGCTGCATGTACATTTTAAGCGCAGAAAATGCACATTCCTTCTCCACTTCACATCCGTTGATACAACGATCTGTAGAGCCTTCCGGAGCATTCTCCGAACGGAAATGAAGCAGCGATCCGTAGGAACTCACATGAGTACATGGTTGATCCATCAACCAGGAGATAATATCCAAGTCATGACAGGATTTTGCTAGAATCATCGGACTTGTCTCTTCCGATTTGCGCCAATTCCCGCGCACATAACTATGCGTCATATGTTCATAACCGACATTTTCGGTCAATTGAATCGTTGCAATGTTGCCAAGCTCGCCCGCCTCAATCCATTTCTTAATCCCTGACCAGAATGGGGAATAGCGCAGAACGTGGCTAACGACTAGCAATCGCTTGAATTCATGCGAAGCTTGTTCCAGCTCAACACATTCATCCTTTGATGGAGACATCGGCTTCTCAAGCAATACATGATAACCCAGCTCCATCGCTTTCATGGCAGGCACGTAATGAAGACGATCCAATGTGCTGATAATCATCACATCGGCAATACGCCCCTGCTCAAATACCGGTTCCCATGTGCTGTAGACATGCTCCGGCGCAATGTTATGAACAGCCGCGAACTGATTTCTTCGTTCTTCATTAGGCTCCGCGACAGCGACAATTTGTAATTCATTCGGAAATTTCTCCGCATAAGGTCCATAAATAAGCCGACCTCTGCTGCCGGCACCCAATATTACTGCTGTTAATTTTTTCATAGGCCTCTTCCTCCTCCATCTTGCTATATAAAGAACATTTCACCCGGCTGCCTCCATGCGTACAATCAATTGGTTCAACTTATATAGCCTGCGTACCATCATTCTAAAATAGCGCGCCTGACGGTGAAAGAGATCGTTACTGACATTTCATATACTATTGTTGACCTTGAATTTTAAGGCTACATTTACGAACCCGAACGCACCATCCGATATTCTTGCGGCGTCATTTCGTTCTGCTTCTTGAAAAAACGAATGAAGGCCAGCGCGGAATTATAACCGAGCGCAGCCGCAATTTCATTGACCTTCATCGACGTATTCAGCAGCATTTCCTTGGCGATCAGATTCCGGTAATCATTCACATATTTCGATAGACTAATGCCGGTTATTTGTTTGTACAGCCTTGAGAAGTAAGAAGGATTCAAGCCTACGTAATCTGCCAGCGCATTTAGGGAAATATCGTTCGCGATATTCTCCTCAATATAACGATGTACTTTTTGAATCACTTCCGCCGGCATCTGCGTCCTGCTCGAATCATTCCAATCGAAGAGACAAGATGCCATCTGGTAAAAGTATTGCGTAAGATCCGGCCAAGAAGTATTGTCGTTAGGCTGGAACAAAGGATCCAAATCGAGCAGCGTATTCACGTAATCGCGAATATCATGATTTTTATTGATATACGATAGGAACACCGCTGAGAGCGAATGATACAATTCGGTTTTGCGCTCGTAAGGTGTCAGCGGGTCGTTCCAAATAGCAGTCAATTCAGCGTATTGCTTGTAGAACTGCTCTTTGTGATTGTTCTCAAGACAAGTCATCAGGAACTGAACCCTCGTATGATAGAAGAAATCTTGTCGGCTTCCGGCTTCTTGGTTATCGTTGCCTTTCATCTCGGTATCGCTGAGAATTACTCCGCTCGTTAAACCGTGGCCATACACGAAGCAATATTTAATCGAATGGAATCGATCGGATACATGGCTCCATGCCGTTTGTTCCGAGCCAAGAACGAAGGAAACAGAAAGCCCCAGCAGCTTCTTACATGTTCCCTGCACACATTCAAGAGTATCTCTCGTATACCGGTAGGCTTTGGACCACTCTAAAGAACCCGAGGTGGCAGCCATATCTCCTTTCGGTTGAATCAACCAAACAATGCGAGATAGATCATACACGAAGGAAAAATAGCGGACATGCTCCGACAAGTACTCATCCGTAATATTTTGATATGCATAGGTTAACAGCGCTTTATCCGGTGTCGTGAACATTTCTTTCCAAGCATCCACTCTGCCAAGCAGCATATAGACAGGCATTTCCGCATCCAAGGGAATACCGACTTCATGGAATACTTGCCGAAGCTGGCACTCCGTGGTCTGTTTGCCTTGGAATAACCCCCACATATACTCTTTCTGCAGCGAAGGCAGCGCCTGATTCATCTTTTTATGCGCTCTTGCGATCATCTGCTGCTGGTCCTGCTCTTCTTCAATTTTGGCAATCGCCCGCTCGACGGACTTTATAATTTTCTCATCGCTCTCGACTTTAAGTATATATTCGAAGCCACCATACGTAATCGCGCTTCTAGCGTAATGAAAATCATTATAGCCCGTTAAGAATATGACTTTACACGACGGCCACTGGGCACTAATTTTTTGAAGCAGCTCAATGCCTTCAATACCAGGCATCTTAATGTCCGAGATCACGATATCAATCTTATTATTCTTCAAAATCTCCAAAGCCTCTTCTCCTGAATAGGCTTTCATGACATGAAGCGGCAAATGAACGGTCTGCTCAAACAGCTCAAGAAGACCATCGACGATAATAGGCAGATCATCGACGATTAGAAGTCTGTACATGTTGATTCCTCCTTTAGCTTGTGCTCAGATTAATTCCAACTTGAAGCCCGCCAAGTTTAGATCGTGACATGGTTATGCCATATTCCTCGCCGTAACGCAATTGGATTCTGCGATGGACATTTATGATACCGGTCGTCTCTTCCATTCGGCTCTGCGATTGCCGCAGCCGCGTCTGAAGTTGTTCGATTTCTTCATCGGTAATGCCTCGGCCGTTATCTTCTACATAAATTGAGAATACATTATCGTGAAGTTTACTGTGAACCCATAGCTCACCCGTTTGTATCATATTGCCAAAGGCATGTTCGTAAGCATTCTCAATAATCGGTTGCAAAATAAGCCGTGGAACGGATAAATCCGGTACTTCTCCTTCAAATCGGACTTGGATCCGGTCCCCGTAACAAATCGTCTGCATATCCACATAGGTGCGGGAATGATTCACTTCAAGTTCTAATGGAATGTCATCCTCGTCATTGCGGGTAATAAATTGAAAATATTGACCGATATAGAGACAAAACTGGTAAGCCTTCTCCTTCTGATTCTCCGACTTGATTAATCGGCATAATACGAAAAAGCAGTTATATAGAAAATGAGGATTAATCTGCGACTGCAATCGTTTAAGTTCCGAGCGTTGATTGCGAATTTGCTGTTCATAATTTTCCTCAATGAGTGTTCGCAAGGATTTAACCGTATCGTTAAAAGCTTGATACAAATAACCGAACTCGTCTGCTCCGCGGTCAATCGTAATCGGCTCCAGCATGTTCTGCCGCATACGCCGGAAGGAATGAACAAGCTTCATGAGCGGACGGTAGATCAGTTTTAATAGAAAATAAGAGAAGAAGAGCACAATGCATACCGAAAGAATGCAGGCCACCCAGAACCACATCCGATACATTTGCAGCGGTCCTAACACGTTGGCTTCGGGAATGCATGTAATCGAGTAAGAATTCCATAACTTCGAATATTTATAGACGGTAAGATAGCGCTTTCCATCGAAATTAAGCGTCTCATAGCCTTCTCCAGACTTCACATCCCGCTTATCGATGGCAAAGGCCTTCATACGTTCCAGCAGCAGCGAGTCCTTACCGCTCTGCGCTTCCCATCCGCGATCCAAATTAAGCAATACGCTTTGCGCGCCCTCTACGCCGCTGATCTGCGTCAGAATTTCCTGAATTTTCGTCTTAGATAACTCAACCGCCACGACATAAATCGGATTCTTCACCGAAGTGGCCGGGTACTGCATCGTAATAAATATCCGGCCATTCCAGTTCACAAACGGCTCTTCATATAATTTGGCGCTTTGCTGCATCGCTTTAAATTCCTGTTCGTTAATGGATGTTTCATATTTCGAACTTAGAATGGTTCGTTCAAGCAATGGCACATAGGCCCTTGCTTCTTGAATAAACGGGCTTGAATTCTTCATTAGATCGAGCCGTCTCTGAATGTCTAATATTTTTCGTGAACGGTCGTAATAACTCATCGCCGTGCCTGTCGTCGCGATTTCCATTAAATCATTATCCATCACATAGTTCGGCAGATATCGGCTGATCCGGTCCGCTTCCTTATCCAGTGAATCCAGGTAGAAGCGTGTCATGTTCAGAATAGACTTCGAAATTTCCGTCCGGATATTATTCGAACCTTTTTCATTAATCAGCCAGGTAATCATCATAAGCGGCAACAAGGCCGCCAAAAAGGCAGCCATTATCTTCTTGAATATAGAGGAATCGTGCAAAAAAAATCGGATTTTCATGATCTGTTCTCCTGCGTTCGTTTAGTAAGCAATCCGATATTATTCTTTGACACTGCCCATCACAATCCCTTTAATGAAGAACCGTTGCAGGAACGGATAGACGATCAGAATCGGGAATGCCGCAACGAAAATCTGCGCCGCCCTACTCGTACGATCAGATAACTTAATCATCAACTCGACGTTCTCCGCCTTAATAAAACGGAAATCATTTTTGATAATAATAGTCTGCAGGAACGTCTGCAGCGGGTAATTCTCCGGATGATTCATATACAAAATCCCGTCAAACCAGCTGTTCCAATGCCCTACAATCGTGAAGAGGCCTGTGGTTGCAAGAGCCGGCAAAGACAACGGCACATAGATTTTCCATAACGTCGTGAAGTGGCCAGCCCCGTCGATCCGTGAGGATTCCTCCAGTTCCTTCGGTAAGTTGCGATAGAAATTAAGCAATAGAATAACGTTGAATACCGGAACCGCACCTGGCAAGACCAAAGCCCAAATGGTATCCAGCATTCCTAACGACTTCACCGTTAAATACATGGGTATGAGGCCGCCGCTGAAGAGAATCGTAAATACAAAGACCCAAGTATACCAGGTACGTAATCTAAACTGCGAAGTATCTTTCGATAATGGATACGCTGTAACAATCGTTATCAGCATGCTGATCGTCGTTCCGATCGCAACGCGCTTCACGGACACCCAGAAGGCGCGCAAGTATTCCGGCTTTCCGAATACGTTGTCATAAGCGGCCGTCGTGAAATCAACCGGCCACAAAAGGACTTTACCGGCTGATGCCGCAGTACCGGAGCTGAATGAGATCGCTAATATATGAATAATTGGCATAAGACACAACAAAGATATAAAAGCTAGAAAGATGAAATTGAATACCAGAAACACCTTCCTAGACCATGAGCTATGATTAGGCACGGCTATGTCTCCCTTCTGAATTACCTGCTAGAAAATGCGGTAATTCGCTACACGATAAGCTAGCACATAGGAACATGTGATGAGAATAAAACTTACGATTGATTTCAGCAGCCCTACAGCCGTTGCAAATCCGAACTGAGCCTGCTGGATCCCCATACGGTAGACGAAGGTATCGATAATATCCGCGCTTTCATAGACCGGAGGACTGTACAAGTTGAATATTTGATCAAATCCGGCATTAAGTACGTTCCCAATACTCAGGGTCAGCATCAAAACGATAATCGGCAGCATGCCTGGAAGCGTAATATAAAAAGTCTGCTTGATGCGGCCTGCGCCATCGATTTGCGCTGCTTCATAAAGCGACGGGTTAATATTCGTGAGCGCCGCCAGATAGACAATCGTACCAAAGCCGAATTCCTTCCATACATCCGAGAGAACCATCACATATGGAAACCAGCTGTTGCTGCCCAAGAAAAAAATCGGCTTAACCCCGAACAATCCCAAAACTTGATTTAAAATCCCGGAGGATGGTGACAAAACATCAATCAAAATGCCGCTTAACAAAACCCAAGATAGAAAGTGAGGCAAATATACAAGCGTTTGAAAGGTTCTCTTAACCCATTCCCTACGCAGTTCATTCAATAAAATAGCGATACTGATCGGAACGACCAGCCCTGCAATGATTTTCATGACCGCAATGAATATCGTATTAAAAAAGATGCGGCCGATATCCGGATACTCCATCAACAACCGGAAGTTCTTCAAACCGATAAAAGGCGAACCGAACAACCCTTTATTCGGTATATATTTCTGAAACGCCATCATGATTCCCACCATAGGGATGTAACTGAAGATAAGAACAAGAATAAGACCTGGCAGCAGCATCATATGAAGCGGCCATTCCTTTTTAAACATTCGCGTTAACCCTCTCATGCCCCTCACCTCGCTGTGTTTCTCTGTATAGAAAGAGGGACTGACTTCGATCAATCCCTCCATCGGTCTTTCTAAAACTTATTTATTTGCTTTGTACCATTCGTTAACTTCTTTCGTAATTTCGTCGCCGCCAAGTTTTTTCCACTCTTCAACGAATTTGTCGAACTCATCAACAGACACTTGGTTCATGATGATTTTGAAGTATACTTCATCACGCTTCTTGGTCAAGATTTCTTGACGTTCTGCCATCGTTTCCGTAGGGGCGCCGTAGAATTTGTTTTGCAGGTATTCTTTGTTTTGCTGGATTTTAGGGTTATGCGATACCGCGCCTTTTGGACCCGAGATCAGCACTTCCCACCACATATTGATATCGCTACCATCGATAAATTTCATCGCACGTTCATAACGACCCTTCTGGTCTGCAGTTTGAAGAATGCTAGGATCTTTCGTTTCGATCGCTTTCGGCAGAATTTCGCCGTTGTTATCCATCTGTTTGCCTACGCGAAGCGGGTTCAGCAGCCAGTAGTTGTTGCCTTTTTCTTGTTTGTCTTTACCATACAGATAGATTTTTTGCTCATCTGTCGCATTCATCGTATTATCCACGACGATCCATTGGTTCAGCAATTTGATAACGCCTTCAGGATGCTGTGCTTTTTTGGAAATGACATAGTACTGGTCCACACCTAAGCCGATTTGGTTCAGCGTTGGACTATCGTCCACGGAAGGAATCGGGTATACGCCCCATTCTTGAACAACTTTACCGTTTACAACTGCGCCTTTTGCGAGCTGTGCCGGGGTCCAGGCAGCACCGAATACAAGCCCTATGCTGTTGTTGTAAATAAGCTCGGATTCTTTATCGGCATCTTTAACCGTGAATTCAGGATCGATCAGACCTTTTTTGAACATATCTTGAAGCGCTTTAAGCGCATCTTTTACTTGCGGTTGGATGTCACTGTTCATCAGTCCACCGTTTCCATCTTCCATCCAGAGATTTTCATAAGCATGGTAACCGTTAAGGAATGCACGCAATCCGGTTACTCCAGTATCAATACTGAATGGGTTTTTGCTTACTGCAATGCCGTAAGCTTTGCCTGACCCGCCCGGATCCTTCGTTTTGAAAGCTTCAGCGATCGCCATCAGATCAGCCATTGTCTTCGGTTCCGGCAGGTTTAACTTTTTAAGCCAGTCCGTTCGTACGAACAAGTACTGATATTGGTAAGGATTATACGAGCTCGGAATCCCCATTAATTTGCCGTCGAACGTGGCCGTTTTCATCTGCATGCCGCCGTCCATCGTCAAAAATTTCTTCGTTTCATCTGTCGCGTATTGGTCATACACATCCGTGATGTCCATGATCATGTCCGCTTCCGTTAATTCTTTCAATTGTGTTGCATCCACACGCGCGAAGTCCGGCAGGTCGTTGGCTGCAATCGTCATTTTTAATTTTTCTTTGAACTGATTGTCATCCGCCGCTATCCATTTGTTTGTAATCTTCACGCCGATATCTTTTTCGTAAGCGTCATACACGGCATTCTTTTCGAAACTTTCGCCTTGATCGAATTTAAGATACGGGTCGCTTGGCGATACCGTCGAAACTTCAATGACCTGATTCCCATCTTCCTTCTGTCCCTGTTGCGCTGTCTCAGGCTTTTTCTCTGCCTCTTTCGCGCCTTCACTGTTGTTGGAGTTACCACATGCCGTCAGTGCCATGCACAGAATCAGGGTAACACTCAACAAGAATTTGCTGCTTTTCATATAACCCCTCCCCAATGTTCTAAGTAGTGTGCGTGCAGTTGATTTCTCTTTGTGATCCTTCCTATATTTAGTATAGAAAAGTGACTAACCCCATTCTATATACCAGTCTTTACTTTCGTATACAACTCTTGATATTGAAGGTCGGCCATAATGTTCTGGCTATTCAAGAGCATGTCGACCCGCAACTGTTAAACCGCAGCAGCGCGACATCATGAGCATGCTCCGCGAGAAAATGCTGTGCCGCAGATGAAAACGAAAATCATGAACGAAGTCTGGGCTTCCTAATCGCAAAGGCGCTTGGGTTTGTGGACACAAAAAAACCGACTCGCTTGGGAATCGGTCATTATCCTTATTTAAAATTACGTTTCATTGCACCATGTTTGAATGAAGTAATCACATAACGCTCGCCGTTATCCAGTACTTTGTAAGACACAACATACCGATCTACGATGCAGTAATACGTATTGCGATATTCACGCGAAGGCATTATGGTTCCCATCTTGACAACTTGTTCTTCCACACGTCTGATGAGGTTTAATTTATATTCCCTTGTTTCTTGTTCGGTGAAATGATCACTCCTGATTTGCCGAAGCCGATTAGCTGCCGTTTCCGTCCACTGGACAATCAACTACAGCTCACCACGCTTCACCGATTCGATTAGATCTTCTGTAGAGTACAATTTGCCCTCCATTAGATCCTTCTCTGATGCTTCGATCATTTGGCGGATTTCAGGGTCAGAATCCAGTTCATCTACAGGACTGTAGACCTCATATTCCAAGCCATCTATACGAATAAATTCTTTACGATCTTTCAAATACGATTCAATGACCGTACCATCAGGAGCTTTTAGACTAAAATTCATCCCTTTCAACCTCCTTTTGCCTTTCGTAATCTGCAACAACCTTGCCCTTTATCAAAATTATAACACATCCCCTATTCCTGACTCATTAACAAAAAATAAACCTAAACTTACTTTACATCACATTTGAGATGCAGCTTGTAACCCGTCTATTTGATCGCGTTTCGCGTCCAGAAAATCCAACCACAAATCAACGACCTGCTTGCCGTTAATTAGGTCGATATTTAAGCCCTGCGCATACGTATAGGCATTTGAGGTAAAATCACTTGTTGTAATCACATAAAGGGTCTCTTTCATATCTTCATGAGAGGAGAATGCTTCAAGAGCATTTTCTTGATAGTTCACTAGCAGTAATCACTATTGACCATTAGCATTATTAATTCCCACACTCGCTGCATACAATAAACTGGAGGATTTTTCAAGGAGAACCGCCCCTGGCGCTAACCACAACACCCATCTCACAATGCCCCCCTATAATAACAAAAGCCATCCAGCGCTAACGTGCGTTCTTCTGGACACAGGAAGGAGCACAGAATTCATGAGCGATGAAATCAAACAACTTGAATATGCGATCACTGAAATCATGGAAATTGCCGACGGCTTTGGTCTCGATTACTATCCGATGCGATATGAAATCTGCCCGGCAGACATCATTTACACCTTTGGCGCTTACGGTATGCCAACGCGATTCTCGCATTGGAGCTTCGGCAAAACCTTCAACAAAATGAAAATGCAATACGACTTCGGGCTCAGCAAAATTTACGAGCTAGTCATCAATTCCAACCCCTGCTACGCTTTCCTGCTTGACGGCAACTCGCTCATTCAAAACAAGCTGATCGTCGCGCATGTCCTTGCGCACTGCGATTTTTTCAAAAATAATTACCGTTTCTCCACTTCCAACCGCAATATGGTGGAAAGCATGTCGGCCACGGCCGAGCGAATCAGCCACTATGAAATGGAGCATGGAACGGAAGCCGTTGAAAGCTTTATCGACGCCGTCCTGGCTATTCAGGAGCATGTCGACCCGCAGCTGATCAAGCCGCAGCATCTCGACAAACAGCGTTACATGGAGCTTAAGATCAAAGAGCAGAAGGAAAACGCCAGGCAGGAACCGCCTGCAAGCGAATACGATGATCTGTGGAACCTGGATACGCCCAAAAGCAAGGAAAAAAGCGAAATCGGGACGCGCCACTTCCCGCCCGAGCCGGAAAAGGACATCATGTGGTTCATCCAGGAGTTTTCCGAAGTATTGGAGGATTGGCAGCGCGACATCATGAGCATGCTCCGCGAGGAAATGCTGTACTTCTGGCCGCAGATGGAAACGAAAATCATGAACGAAGGCTGGGCTTCCTATTGGCATCAACGCATCATCCGGGAGCTCGACCTCACCAGCGAGGAGACCATCGAATTCGCCAAATTGAATGCCTCGGTCGTGCAGCCGTCACAGAGCAGCCTCAATCCTTATTATCTTGGACTCAAAATTTTCGAAGACATCGAGCGGCGCTGGGATAACCCGACCAAAGAAGAGCAGGAGCTTACAGGACGGAAGCCCGGCAAGGGACGTGAGAAAATTTTTGAAGTGCGCGAATTTGATTCCGATATCTCGTTTATCCGCAACTATTTGACGAAAGAACTTACGGAGGATTTGGACTTATACGTATTTGAGAAAAAAGGCCCGGAATGGAAAATCACCGACAAAGCGTGGGAACGCGTCCGGGATCAGCTTGTCGTCTCCAGAGTGAACGGCGGCAACCCGTATTTGGTCGTCACCGATGGGGATTATTTGCGCAACGGGGAACTGGTCATCCGGCATGAATACGAAGGCACCGAACTGGATTTGAAATACATGGAGCGGACCATGCCCTATGTTTACAAGCTTTGGGGCCGCTCCGTTCATCTGGAAACAGTGATCGAGGACAAAAAAGTGATGTTTTCGCATGACGGCAAAAAGCTGCACCGCAAGTTTGTTTAACACCGCACCCACGACCACAAGGCGATAAAAGGACGGCCTTTTTCGGTAACCGCCCCGGAAAAGGCCTTTTTTACATGTCCATGCAGAAAATCCAGCTCCTTTGTTATTCCAAAAAAACTAAAATAACCCCACAAAGTGGAGCCTATGCTTCGATGCTTATTCCAAATACTTTGCGGGGACCCCCAAAAAAACTTATAAATTCTATACTGCTAAAAAAAGAGCATGCCGCTTGCAGCAGCATACTCTTTTTTTACTATCTCGTAATCTCCGAACCTACAAGCCTTGCTGTCGATTCCCGGATGACCAGGCTGGCTGGTTCCATAACGACAGGCGGCGGATAATCCGGATTTTTGATCATGGCGATCAGTTCTTCAATCGATTTGACGCCGATGGTGTGAATATTTTGGTTTACCGTCGTCAACGCCGGTTTAAACAGCTCCGCTTCAAAAATATTATCGAAGCCCACCACCGAAATATCTTCAGGGACAGTTAATCCCCGCGCTTCAATGGCATGAATCGCCCCAAAGGCCGTCATATCGGAGGTACAGACAACAGCTGTCGGCGGCGCATCCAGCTGCAGCAGCTCCTGCATCCCCGTAAGACCGCTTTCAAAGGAATAATCTCCAGCCAGGACATAATCCGCACGATACGGAATCGAAGCTGCCTGCAGGCCGTCACGGTACCCTGCCAGCCGACTGTCATTTACCGCTTGTCCGGGAATTCCCGCCAAACATGCAATGCGGCGATGCCCCAACTCATATAGATGCTGAACTGCCATATGTACTCCGCTTCGATTATCAGTCGTAATATTGCCGGCACGATGTCCAGTCACATCCGTATCCACAAACATCGTCGGGATACCGGATTGAATCAGTTCCTGGATGCAGCGATGTTCCTTTTCCACGCCGAACACCACGACACCATCCAAATTGCGGCTTTGGCAATGATCGGCAAAGGAATAATCGGGATCATTCAGCCGCGCCGACAAACGCATCAGATCGTATCCGCTGTTTTCCAGGGCCGTTTTGACCCCTTCCAGCAGCATCGACACATATGGATTCGTAAATGGTATATTAATCAGGACGCCAACGGTCCATGATCTCCCTGTTACCAACCCACGCGCAATTACATTGGGTCTATAACGAAGCAGTGCAATCGCATTTTTAACTTTTTTCCTCGTTTTTTCGCTGACATCCGGGTAATGGTTAATCACCTTGGATACTGTCGCTACTGAAACTCCTGCTTCCTTTGCCACATCATGAATTGAAGCCAACTCGATCACCTCGGACACGGATTGCCTAAATCCACCTTCATGCCGATCCTTCCATCCTCTATTATACTCGAAAGGAAAAATCAGCCATATTAATATTTTGCATGAAATTGGTAGATTAAGCAATCCCTTCAAAGAAAAATTAACTTTTCTTTTGAATTTCCGCCAGATCCTCGGTCAGTTTTTCGATCATGTTGACGAAGGAAGCAAGCTCTTGCGAGCTGCTGGCCTGCTCCCTGGCATGCAGGGTTGTTTTTTCCGTTTCCTCCCGGACTTTGTTCAAACGCTGCATAATCCCCGCCACTTTATCTTGTATTTGCTCCAATGCTTCGCGAGAGTGGGCAGCCAGTTTACGCACTTCTCCGGCAACCACCGCAAATCCGCGCCCCATATCACCGGCATGTGCGGCCTCAATGGCGGCATTCAGTCCAAGCAAATGCGTCTGATCCGCGATCCCTTTAATAAGCTCGCCCATATTTTCGATCTGCTGCACTTCTCCGTGAAGCTCGTCCATCAGTTCATGGGCCGTTTCTTGGGAATCGGCCGTTACTTGTGCGGAGGCGGCAATCTGCCCGGCGCTTTCGTTCAGTTCCTCCATCATGCCCGTCAATTGCTGCACAACATCTGTAACCGCTTGCAATACATGCTCCTTTTCATCCGCCAAATCCTTCAGCTTCTCTCTTTCCTTCAACTCGTAAGCTTCCAATACGAGCTGTGAGTCCAGATTGAACATTTTGCTAAGGGAGTGAATCACCGTTATCCATCCATCCGGCACAACCTGACGCAGCAAATCGGTGGCAATGTCCAGATATGTCATATAGCTTCCCAGATAAAATTCAACGTTTAAACCGACACGGGAGTGTACAAGTCCGATCGCGATTCTTTTTTGGATATATGCTTCATCAATCCTGCCGTCAGCCAGTGACATCCAGTAATCCCGCTGGGTATCCTTAAGTCTCTCAATTGTCGTGGTTCTATTAATAATTTCCATCAGTTCAGGCACTGTAGCGATTTGCTGATAAAAACGGACCACGACCTCTTCTACGACTTTGGCGAATATAGGGCGGAAACCCTTTAAAATTTCCATATCATTTTCGGTCAGTTTAATATAATCAACCTGTTTTCTACGCTGTGGAGACACATCAATCATACCAATAGTCCTCCTTCTTTAGTCCTAAACTTTTTCGCTATATATGCCAACTTTGTATATTATAGACTATATTTTCAGGGAATCCACTAAATTCGAAAAAAATTTAACATTTTTTTCTGTGTCAAGATTTTGCAAAATTAGATTCCATTTAAAAAAACCGCCCTCTTTCCGAGGACGGCATTGATATTAACGGTTCAGCAGGCTGCCCACATATCGCAGCAATTCATTGGCGCAAACCGGGCAGTATCCGTGATCATCCATCAAACGCTTGCTGACTTCATTAATCCGTTTCAACTGCGCTGCATCCGGCGTTTTGGTGGAGGTGGTAATTTTGACGATGTCCTTCAAATCGGCAAACAGCTTTTTCTCGATGGCTTCGCGCAGACGGTCATGATTATGGTATTCGAATTTTTTCCCTTTGCGCGAATAAGAAGAAATGCGGATCATAATCTCTTCCCTGAACGCTTTTTTGGCGTTTTCCGAGATGCCGATTTGTTCTTCGATGGAACGCATCAGCCGCTCATCCGGATTCATTTCCTCATCGGTCAGCGGATCGCGGATTTTGGCCATATTGCAGAAGGCTTCGATGTTATCCAGGTAATTTTCAAACAGGGTTTTGGCCGACTCGTCAAAGGAATAAACGAACGCTTTTTGCACCTCTTTTTTGGCCAGCTCATCGTATTCCTTGCGGGCTACGGCGATAAAGTTCAGGAAACGCTCCCGTTCATCCTTCGTAATGGAAGCATGCTGGTCGAGTCCGTCCTTGATTCCCCGTAAAATATCCAATGCGTTAATGCATTGAAGATCCTGCTTAATCAAAGCGCTGGAAATCCGGTTAATGACATAACGCGGATCCACGCCGGACATGCCTTCTTCCAAATATTCGGTCTGCATTTCCTTCAGGTCGGCTTCTTTAAATCCTTCAACTTCCTCCCCGTCGTACATCCGCATTTTTTTAACCAGATCCATGCCATGCTTCTTTGTTTCCTTCAATCGGGTGAGTATGGAAAAAATAGCTGCGGACCGCAGCGCATGCGGGGCAATATGCACATGCTTCATGTCGCTTTGCATGATCAACTTTTTATAAATCTTTTCTTCCTCGGATACCTTCAAGTTATACGGAATCGGCATTACAATCATCCGCGATTGCAGCGCCTCGTTTTTCTTGTTTGATATAAACGCCTTGTATTCGGCTTCATTTGTGTGGGCGACAATAAGCTCGTCGGCGGAAATCAGCGCGAAACGCCCTGCCTTGAAGTTTCCTTCCTGAGTCAGCGAAAGCAGATTCCACAGAAATTTCTCATCGCATTTCAGCATCTCCTGGAATTCCATCAAACCCCGATTGGCCTTGTTCAGCTCCCCGTCGAAGCGGTATGCCCGCGGATCGGATTCCGATCCAAATTCCGTGATGGTGGAAAAGTCGATGCTGCCGGTAAGATCGGCAATATCCTGGGATTTCGGGTCCGAAGGGCTGAATGTACCGACCCCCACCCTGGAATCCTCGGAAATAAGCACGCGGGTTACGGGCACTTTTTCGATATCCCCTCCGTACTCCAGCTTCAGCCGCATTTGGCAGGAAGGGCACAAGTTGCCTTCGATACGGACGCCAAGCTCTTTTTCTACCTCTGGCCTCAGCTCGAGCGGAATGAGATGCAGCGGTTCTTCATGCATCGGGCAGCCTTCAATCGCATACAGCGCTCCTTGCTCCGTGCGCGAATATTTCTCAAGGCCCCGCTTCAGGAGAGTCACCAGCGTAGATTTACCGCCGCTCACCGGCCCCATCAGCAGCAAAATCCGCTTACGGACATCAAGACGGCGCGCCGAAGAGTGAAAATATTCCTCAACCAGCTTCTCAATGGACCGGTCCAAGCCGAAAATTTCCTGCTCGAAAAATTTATAGCGTTTATGGCCGCCCACCTCCTCCACGCCGTACGACATGATCATGTCATAGACACGCGCATGAGCCGTAATTGCCGCCGAAGGATGCTTGCGGAGCAGTTCGATGTAATCTTTAAAGGTGCCGTTCCACGCAAGTTGATCGCTTTCTGCCCGATAGGCCGCTACGCGTTCGAAAATATCCATGCTAGTACCTCCTATGACTACGTTATGAGTTGTCAAAAATTCCATCAAAGCGTCAAGGGTCAACTTTCATCCCGTTTAAATTCACATATTCATCAATCCAAAAGTGTATTACATAACTATGCTGAACATAAGGATTAGTTGACCTATTTTTTCGCGAAAGGAGGATTGTCTTTTATCGAATGTTATAATAGTGTGTGTTCAAAAAGGTCGGTTTTCAGCACCAAGAAGGTTGGAAGAAGCTAGGGACTGAGGAGCGGAACGTACGTAGTGGGTACGTGAGCACCGGAAGGCCCGGCTGAATTCAAGATTCGATGCCGAGAAGCTTCCTGTCTTACTTCGTGTTAGATATAGAATTTATACGTTATCAGCCGAAGCTGATGAAATTCTATATCGCAAGAAAACCTACCTATTTATCGCGGTCGCTCAACCTTGAGTTGCCTCGATTAGGTTTTCTTATCAAAAGCGGACTTTTTGAACAACCTCTAATATAGGAATTGAGCGATGATACTGCTCAACCGTTTGTAAGCAAAGGGGAATGATCATGGCCGTACAGCATGAAACCGAACTGTATGAACCGCTTAAAGCTTTTTTCGAGCAGCGGGGATACGAGATTAAAGGAGAGGTTCGGCATTGTGATCTGGTCGGAGTTCATCCGATCGAGCGTGAACCTTTAATAGTCGAAATGAAAAAAACGTTCAATCTCGCACTGCTCCTGCAGGGGATGGAACGTCTTCAAATCAGCTCGCAGGTCTATTTGGCCGTTGAGCGCAGCCGCGCCAAACGCGGAGCCGTCAACCAGCGCTGGGGCGAGATCGCAAGATTATGCCGCAAGCTTGGTTTCGGGCTGATCACGATCACTTTTTATAAAACGAAAAAGCCTTTCGTGGAAGTTCTTTGCGAACCGGGTATCCAGAACACCGTCAAGACCGTCAGAAAAAAACGCAAGGAACGCCTGCTGTACGAGTTTCATGAACGCAGCGGCGACTACAACGTTGGGGGCAGCAGCCGGTCCAGGCTGGTAACGGCTTACCGCGAAAAAGCGCTGCTCGTAGCAAAGGCTCTCGCGGATGCCCCGCCGGAAGGCGCCTCGCCCGCTTCGCTGCGAAGCCTGACCGGTATCGGCAATGCGGCTGCCATCCTGCAAAACAACTACTATGGCTGGTTTGAACGGATCAGCCGCGGCCGCTACAGGCTTACTTCCGCGGGAGTCGAAAACCTGAAGCAGTTCGCCAATGTGCTGGAAACCGCTTCGTCCTCTGCCATGGAAGCGACTAACGCCAAAGAAGTTTAGCTGCGGGCCGTAAACTCCGAGATGGCTTCGCCGATCAAATTCATGCCAAGCAGCAGTTCATCGCGCCCCGGATGAGTGAAGTTCATGCGGATATACCCGCTGCCTCCTTCATTCGAATAACATAATGATCCAGGCAGAAAAGCGGCTCCCTTCTCCATGGAACACTTCAGCAAAGCCAGACTGTCGAGCGCATCCGGCAGCTTCAGCCAAACAAACATGCCGCCTTCGGGTACATCATAAGAGATGTTTTTCCAGGCAGGACGCTTCAACAGCTCCGTCATCAGCTTTAAGCGGGTTTCATATTCACGGTTCAGCATCCGGATATGCTCATAAATATTAAAAGGTGAAGACTCAAGCAGTTCATGCAGCAGACATTGGTTGAAATGGCTGGACTGCCAGTCGGCCAGCTGCTTAGCCAGAACCATCATATCGATCATGGCTTGATGGCCTGCCGCCCAGCCTGTACGGAGCGCCGGAACTACCGTTTTGCTAAATGAACCGATATACAGTACCTGCCCACCTTTGCCCGCCTCATCCAGCGTAAACAAGGAAGGGTACTTGCTGTAAAATTCCTTCATGCCAATACCGCCAAAATGCAAATCCCCGTACGAATTATCCTCCACAATCAACACGCCGCGAGCTTTGCATATTTCCAGCACCTCTTTGCGGCGTTCAAGACTCCACAGAATCCCCGTCGGATTCGTAAAGTTAGGGGATACAAGCAGAAGTTTTGGACGCGTTCGCTCCATCTGCTTAAGTAAATTCTCCGGACGAATTCCTTCCCTATCCCCTTCTACCGGTACAACGACGGCTCCCTGCATGTTCAGAATTTGCAGAAAACCCGGGGATGTCGGCTGTTCAACCAATACGTGGTCCCCGGGCTCCACATATACGCGGACAAGCAGATCCATCGCCTGCTGGCTGCCCGTCGTCAGCAAAATCTGCTTTGCATCCACCTCCGTCTTTTTCATTTGCTTAAAATCCCGGCACAGCCATTCCCGGAGCGGCAAATAGCCCTGCGGCTCGCCATATTGCAGCGCTGCAGGGCTTTTCGAGATCACGGCCGCCGCAGCGGCCTCAAGTGGTGAAAGCGGAAATAATTCCTCGGCGGGTAGCTCTTCTGCAAAAGATATAAAAGAATCCCGGGCAGACCGTGCCTTCATGAAGTGAAGCGGCGACGATAACATCGCTTTGGTTCGCTCCGCAAAGGAATACAGCATGCAATCCCCTCCTTCTCCCAGTTCCGTAAAGTTCCGGTCTTTCCCGCAAAGTGATCGGAATAAGCATCGAAGGCCGCACGTCTCTCAGTACTTTTGCTCCGCAAAAGCGTCTCTCTTTGTGAGGCGTCGGACTTCTTTCCGATACTCTCAGTACTTTTGCTCCGCAAAAGCGCCCCTCTGCGAGAGGCGTCGGACTTCTTTCCGATACGCTTTGCGGGGTTATTCTTCACCGGTTCTTTTTTGCTTGTTATACCTGAATTTCGAAACTAAAGATTCTGAAAATCTTTCGAAAATTCATGTTATTTGTATATATTACGGTTTAATTGAAAACAGGACTTTTTTGTCGCGCAGTCAAGGCAAATTTTTCAATGGCCTGAGCACGGGTGGAGACTCCCAGCTTCACATATATTTTACGCAAATAATTGTCGATCGAGCGGCGGCTTACGGAAATCTCGGTCGCGATTTTATCATAAGTGATCCCTTGCACAATCCTTTCCATAATAAAAATTTCCGTTTCCGTCAAATGATATACGGCCCCGTCAATGGCTGCTTGCTGAACTTGCCAAATTCCTTTTTTCAGCCAATCCATCGGAAGCACCGCCAAACCTGCACGGAGTCCCTCAATCATCAGCATAAGCTGCGCCGCGGAAGCCTGTTTCGACAAAATTCCGCTTCCGCCCAAATGGACCACCGATTGCAGCAGCTTGATTCCATCCGAATCCGTCAGCACAATGATATGGCTTGCCGGCGAAGATTGCTTCATTTTTTCGAGCACCGTTTCCGCCGTTCCTTCCGGCATTTTGTAGTCCAAGAGCACCAATTCAGGCTGCTGTTCCGTCACACATATCAGCCCTTCATCCCAGGTGGCAGCCATGCCCGTAACCCTAAGTTCCTCCCTTTCTTCCAGAATCAACTTGGTTCCCAGCGTACTTGTGGGGTGACTGTCTATAATCACAACCCGCCAAACCTTCGTCATTTCGATTGAAACCCCCTGATCAATAAAGTGGAATAATTACTTGATCGTATAAAATTCAGACAGTTCATAAACGCGTTAAATGCTTGTTTCAAGACGTACAAAACGTCCGAAATGGTGTGGGAGGTATGATAGGCAAATTATGTTAAATTTCGCATTTCCGCTGTCCTGCTGCTAATAAATCTAACAAGATTGTATCGCAACGATTCCATCGGGCGCAATCTCTTTTTGGGCTTTTCTGTGACTTTAGATTCATTTTTGCGAAATTGACAGGAGAATGATAGAATGGGGACTGGCAATAAAAACCTCTTCGGGATATCACCTGTTACGGTAGACAGACCGCGTCCTGGCGGATGTTTTACGGTTATGGCGGATCATCCTTGAAGACTTGAAAATTCCATTTTTACCGAGGTGATCCTATGCAATCTTCGACAGAATCTTCCGCATCCTACAAGAACCAAACAAGACGGGAAAGTTCCCCCTCGGCCAAGCTCGTTTGGATCATTTGGATATTGCTCATTACAGCAGGAATTACAGCAGCTTATTTATATAGCAATCACATGAAGCAGGAAGTCATCCGGCAGCTTCAGGCAGATTCCCGCAAGCAGATGAATGAACTGAAGATGGGTTATGAGGCAAAATTCGCAGCTTTGTCCGATGAGGTCAAGGAGCTTGAAAGCAAGGTGCAATCATTCAACGAGCTGCTGACATTTACGAAAGATAACGCCACCAGCAAAACGGATAACAGCAACAAGTTGTACACGCAGCTGAACGAAGTTAAAAAACAGCTGAATACCCTGCAGCAGAAAATGGAACTTCTGAAATGATCACGAAAAAGAAAAAAATCAACCGCTTTTTTTTGCTTGCGACCGGACCATTTTTTGGGCTTCTTTTATTTTTATTCATCGGATTCAGGCCTATGCATCTAGAGATCGATACACAAGACTACATTCCCGAACCGTCGCTGACAATCCAGACGGCGGAGCTTATGCAAAATCTGGACAAGGCCGACCAAACCATGAAAGTGACGATTTCTTCGATCCGCAAAACCTCGGCGCTTTATAAACAAACGACGGGGACCATGAACCAAATCGTAAAAACCGCCCAGACCCAAGCCGCGCGCCCGGAGTACATTTATAACCGGAGAATTACCGCCAAACTTGGCGTACCATTCGAACGGATCGAAAGCGACCGTATTCGCCTTGAACTGTTTAGAGTGAATCCCGGAGTATATCATGGGTATGCTATGAAGGTGAAGCTTAAAGATGCCAAAGCGATGCAGATGAGCCTCGGGCGCGATCAAGTCGGAGGAGCCGAAACCACCCTGCAGGCGGTCAAAAGGCATGGAGCCGTTGCCGGCATTAACGCAGGCGGTTTCGCAGATAGCGGCGGCAAGCGTTATCCGCTCAGCACGACTGTCCTCAACGGGAAATACGTAACCGGCTTCGAATCCAGCTTCAAGGATTTGTTCTTTGTGGGGCTGAATGATTCCGGCAAGCTGATTGGCGGAAAGTTCTGGCAGCAATCCGATCTGGATAGCTTAAATCCGAGATTCGGCGCAACCTTTGTGCCAGTACTGCTCAAAAGCGGGCAGCCGATGCCAATTCCGGAGAAATGGCAGGTTTCCCCCAAACGCGCGCCTCGCACCGTCATTGGAAACTATAAGGATGACCAGATCTTGATCATCGTTGTTGACGGCTATAACGAAAACGGCAGTTCAGGCGCTACGCTGCAGGAACTGCAAAGCAAGATGCACGGGCTCGGCGTTATCGATGCGTATAATTTGGATGGCGGCGGCTCTTCCTCCCTTATTGTAAACGGAAGAGTGATCAATAATCCATCTGACGGGAACCTAAGGCCGGTGCCAACCCACTTCTTATTTTTCAAGTAAAAAATATTCTTAAGTAATAGTCATTTATTTTTCGCGGAAGTCTGGGTATAATAATCTTTAATGAGCATGGTAGATTAGCGGGAGGTGGCCTTTAATGTCGTTCTCATTAACCTTTTGGATTATTGCACTGGTGCTTGCTATGTTCCTGACCGGCATTTTAACTGCATCGTATAACGATGATAAAACCAAAGGCCTGTAACCCAAACAGGCAGAAAGGCTTCCTGAACAAGGGAGCCTTTTCTTCTGTCTGCACCCATGTCCCGGGCAATATGTCTCGCAAAAAAAGAAACATCACGAATAATCGTGATGCCTGAAATGTTGTTATGCGTGTTTTTGCAGCTGCGCCATATCCATTTGACACTGTCCGCAAATATAACGTTCCTTGAACTCGCTCACTTCATCCATGGAACCGCAGAATACGCATTTGGGACGATAACGTTCAAGAATGATATGATCTCCCTGCACCAAAATCTCGACAGGATCCCCCTCATTCATCTGATACCGTTTTCTCAAAGATTTGGGCAAGACAATTCTTCCCAGCTGATCGACTTTGCGAACTACACCAGCAGGTTTCATAGACCAACTACACCTCTCCTATTAACTAGTCACTTCCTTTAAGATTACAGCATGAACCAGCCTTTCGTGAAGCCTAAAATTGCCATAACTCAAAGGAAAAACATCCGCTAGAAAGCGGCAGACGTTTTTAAGATTAGACCGTACCCCCGATGCTGTCAGCACTCAAAAAAATGGGTCTTTGTTAATAGTTCGATATGAGGATGTCGAATCCTGCTAACTTCCTGAATTTTTTATTTCTTTCCTGACAAAAAAATAAAGACTTACTCCATTCCAGGAAAATCCAGTTGTCGCAGCGCCTCAAACACAATAATTGCCGCCGAATTGGACAGATTCAAGGAACGGACCTTATCGGTCATTGGCATCCGGATGCACGTATCCGGGTTGGCCGCCAGCAGCTCTGGAGGCAGTCCCTTCGTTTCTTTGCCGAAAACGAAAAAATCGCCATCCCGATATTGTACCGTGTCATATCTTTTGTCGGCTTTGGTCGATGTATAAAAAAAGCGTCCTTCCGGATATTTCTCCTGCAGTTCCGCAAAAGAATCATGATATTCGATGTGAACCGCATACCAGTAATCAAGTCCGGCCCTTTTCAGCTTGGAGTCATCCGTGCTAAAGCCGAGCGGACGCACCAAATGCAAATGGATGCCCGTCGCCGCACAGGTTCTGGCAATGTTTCCGGTATTGGCCGGTATTTCAGGTTCTACAAGCACGATATGCAGTGCCATGATCATTCACTCCATCCTTCAATATAAGTTAACTCAATTCTATACTCTCAAAAAAAGCCTTCCGCCAGAAGGCGAAAGGCTTTACACTACATCTCGGCAGGATGTTTAGCCTCCTGCCGAGATGCTTTATCCATGACTTTTCTTGAAATCGGCCATGAAGTCCGCCAGAGCTTTGCAGCTTTCGTAAGGAACCGCATTGTATGTGGATGCGCGCAAACCGCCTACGCTGCGGTGACCTTTCAGTCCGACGAATCCCGCTTGCTCCGATTCCTTGATAAACTGCTTCTCGAGCTCTTCCGATGCCAAGCGGAACGTGATGTTCATCAAGGAACGGCTGCCGGCATCGACAGGACCGCGATAGAAGCCTTCGCTGCTATCGATTATATCATAAATCAAGCCTGCCTTCTTGCGGTTGGCCTGCTCTACTCCTGCAAGGCCCCCCTGCTCTTCGATCCATTTCAATACTTCGTTCACCATATATACTGAGAAAGACGGAGGCGTGTTATACAGAGAGTCATTTTTGGCATGTGTGCTATAGCGAAGCATCGTCGGAATATGCCGCGGGGAATCCGTCAGCAGTTCCTCGCGGGCAATCACGACCGTCACTCCTGATGGTCCGAGATTTTTTTGGGCTCCCGCATAAATGAAATCAAACTGGTTCACATCGAACTCACGGCATAAAATGTCGCTCGACATATCCGCGATCAGCGGCACATCGCCTGTTTCCGGATACAACTGGTACTGCGTTCCCTCAATCGTTTCGTTGGAGGTAACATGCAGGTAAGCCGCATTGTTCGGAATTTCAATGCTGCCAAGATCCGGAATCTTCATATATTTGTCTGCTTCGGAAGAAGCCGCAATATGCGTTTCTCCGATCAGTTCCGCTTCCTTGATCGCTTTGTCCGCCCAGCTTCCGCTTTTTACGTAGCTTGCCGTTTTGCCTTCGGTCAGGAAATTCATCGGAATCATCGCAAACTGCGTGCTTGCGCCGCCCTGCAGGAACAATACCTTGTATCCTTGGGGATTGCCGAGAAGCGACAAAAGGCGATTCTCAGCTTCATGATGAACTTCTTCATAAACCTTGCCCCGATGCGACATCTCCATAATAGACATGCCTGTTCCCCGAAAATCAACAAACTCGGCTTGTGCGCGCGTCAAAACTTCAAGCGGCAGCGCCGCCGGGCCCGCATTGAAATTATAGGCTCTCTTGCTCACGATAACTCTCCATCCTCTCTCTGTAGCTAATTTTAGTAAATGATAGCAGGTATCCCGGGGAGCATCAAGCATCAAATTTCACATACTTCATCCCCGCACCGTATCCCTTTTCTACTTCCACTTTAGCATATTTCTTTTACTGATATAAAGCATTACCGAGATAAAATTATAAAGCGGATGGCGAAGGAGTTTCATACGTAAGGATTTTGCAAAAATCCAAAAAGACACTTCCAAGAACTTCTGATGTCTCGCTGGGAATTCTAACGAAACTAAAACCGTCTAAGTTTCTAACGAAACTGGAGATCGTTATTCGTGTGAAATAAAGCCGTTTAAACTTCCAACGAAACTGGGTATCGTTATTCGGCAAACTTCAAGGGTTTGAAGCTGTTTTACGCTCGAATAACGATATGTAGTTTCGTTAGATCTGAAATAGCCCGTTTTTTGTGGCAATAACGCTTCACAGTTTCGTTAGAAAAATTCAGTACCTTCTCAGCTTCAACGTCCCCCTGTGCTCAACTTAATCCACTCTGCGGTTTTACTACCGAAAGTCACCTCTATAGCGGAATTAGCGGCATCCGTGTCCGTTAAAGTTGAGCGACATCTCTCTTCGCACCTATGACATAACTAACGGACACCATGGACGCTATTTGGCAAAAAACAGCCATTTTCGAATTCTAACGGTCACCCAAGCGCTTAGTTTGCTTAAAACCGTCCCCAAAAGGGGGATTTTCACTAAATAGATGCAACTGTGTCCGTTAGAATTTATAAACGCTGAAAATCCCCTCTTTAGCGGTCGCTGTGTCCGTTAGAATTTATAGAGGCTGAAAGTCACCTCTATAGCAGCATTAGCGGCATCCGTGTCCGTTAAAAAATGACCACACTAAACCGGATCCCTTCAACCTTGATGAAAAAGACTGCCCTGAACAGGACAGTCTTCGATACGCATGATTAGCAATCAAAGTACAAACTGTATTCATGCGGATGAATGCGGATGGATACGGCTTTAGCTTCACTTCGTTTCAGGTCGATGTAGTTATCGATGAAGTCTTTCGTAAACACGCCGCCTTCAAACAGGAACTCGCAGTCGGCTTGCAATGCGTCAAGCGCTTCATCAAGCGTACCCGGCACGCTGCGGATTTGCTCCTTCTGCTCATCGCTCAGCTCATAGATGTTTTTATCCATCGGCCCGTAACCTAGCTCAATCGGATTGATTTTGCGTTTGATCCCGTCCAGACCGGCCATCAGCATCGCGGCGAAGGCCAGGTAAGGATTCGCCGTGGAGTCCGGCGTACGGAACTCGATCCGGCAGCCTTTTGGCGTCACGGCAGCGACCGGAATCCGGATGGCTGCTGAACGGTTGCCTTTGGAGAATACCAGGTTGACTGGCGCTTCATAGCCTGGAACCAGGCGTTTGAAAGAGTTGGTCGACGGATTCGTCAGCGCGAGCAGCGCAGGAGCATGGTACAGAATACCGCCGATGTAATGAAGAGCCATCTCGCTCAGGTTCGCGTAACCGCCTTTTTCATAGAACAGAGGCGTATCGCCATCAAAGATGGATTGGTGCACATGCATGCCGCTGCCGTTATCCCCGAAGAGAGGCTTCGGCATAAAGGTCGCCACTTTGCCGTACTGGCGCGCTGTATTATGAACGATATATTTGTAGATCAGCAGGTTATCCGCTGTTTTCTTCAAGGTGTCAAAACGGAAGTTGATCTCCGCTTGGCCCGCAGTGGCTACTTCATGGTGATGGCGTTCCACGCGCAGTCCGACTTCTTCAAGCAGACGGCACATTTCGCTGCGGATGTCCTGCTGCGTATCTACCGGAGCAACCGGAACATATCCGCCTTTCGCTTTGATTTTAAAGCCGAGATTGCCGCCTTCTTCCTTGCGGCCGGTATTCCATGCGGCTTCTTCGGAATCTACAAAGAAGGAAGAGCTGTTCATGCTGCTTTCGTAACGCACATCATCGAAAATAAAAAACTCGGACTCCGGCGCGAAGAAAGCTGCTGTCCCTACGCCGCTGACCTGCAAGTACTCTTCGGCTTTAGCCGCAATGCTGCGCGGGTCGCGTTCATAACGTTCGCCATCCGGCGTATAGATGTTGCACATGATATTTAATGTCGGATGGGCGGTGAATGGATCGATAAAAACCGCATCCGGATCAGGCATCATGACCATATCGGATTCTTCAATCCCACGGAAGCCGGCGATGGAAGAGCCGTCAAATGCAACCCCGTTTACAAACGTCTCTTCATCCACTTCTCTGGCGGGCAAAGAAATGTGATGGGCGCGTCCGGACAAATCAACAAAGCGAAAATCCACCCACTCAATTGCATTATCTTTGATTGTTTTCAACACATTTTCAACCGACATGATCTCTTCCTCCCAATATATCCGAACATTAAGCCATGTATTTAACCTAAACGTTCAGTGTCTAATCATTTTATGTCGTCATTATAAAACGTCAAACCTGACATCGTCAATATTCATGTCAGGTATTTTTTTGACTGGTGTCAGGTAATCTTACACAATTGGGTGGAAGCCTATGTCAATAAAACAGAAATAGCCCGTCCTACCAGTTTTACCCGGTAGGCAGGCTTAGATTGTGCTGGAAATTATTTATACGGCAAACACTTCGGCTGGAGCTTTTTTCGTATTAAAGGTGCGTCCGACAAGCGGAGCCAGCTTTTCCAAATCTTTTAGCAGCGCCGCAAATTGATCAGGGAACAGGGACTGCACGCCATCGCCTGTCATTGAATTGTCCGGGTCGGTATGCATCTCGATGATCAGACCGTTCGCGCCGGCGGCAACGGATGCTTTCGACATCGGCTCAACGAGCTCGCGGCGACCCGTACCATGGCTCGGGTCGGAAATAACCGGCAAGTGGCTGAGCTGCTGCAATACTGGAATAGCGGACAGATCGAGCGTATTCCGCGTGTAGCTTTCAAAAGTACGGATACCGCGTTCGCAAAGCATAACGTTCGGGTTTCCTCCGGCAAGGATGTACTCGGCGGCGTTAAGAAGCTCGTCGTAAGTCGCGCTAAAGCCGCGTTTCAAAAGAACAGGTTTCCCGCAAGTCCCCAGTTTGCGCAGCAGGTCGAAATTCTGCATGTTGCGCGTGCCTACCTGTAAAATATCCGCATATTCCGCGCAAATATCAACGTATTCCGGCGTCATGACCTCCGTAATGGTCAAAAGCCCATGTTTCTGTCCGGCTTCAGCCATCATGATGAGGCCCTCTACGCCAACGCCTTGAAAGCTGTACGGCCCCGTGCGCGGTTTGAACGCGCCTCCGCGCAGTACTTGTCCTCCCGCCGCTTTTACCAGCGCCGCGATTTCATCGATCTGGGCCGGGGATTCGACCGCGCATGGACCGCCCATAACTACGAGCTCTTCCCCGCCGATTTTTACGCCTTTAATATCGATCACGGTATTTTCCGGATGGAAGTCCCTGCTAGCCAATTTATAGGACTTGGTAATTTTAACGACATTTTCAACACCCTTCATCTGCCGCAAATGCTCTGCGAGTCCCGGTTCCACTTTGCCGACAAGGCCGATTACCGTATGGTCCGTCCCTTTAGAGACAGAGGCTTGAAGTCCGTTTTTCTCAATAACGCGGACAATATCCTGAATTTGTTCCTCTGGTGCCGTATTAGAAGCAATAACGATCATAACTACCATTCCTCTCTCCATGAAGGCACATAAACACTGCCCCTTTTTTTGCTGTAGCATTCAGGCTCAAAATTGAAATTAGTTTTTGATATGATGTGAGGTTGAACGCTTCTGCTAAGGATATCGTTCTTCAGATCGATTCTTCTGTCCCCTCCGCTACTTTGCCTATAGTCAAATACTAATTATGATGTTGAGCCGTATTTTAATTTGAATGTGAAAATTTCATATGTTCACTTAAACGCTTTTAAGCTTTTATGCTTTTAATCGTTAAAGTTACTTTATACCATTTCTCCCCATTCGTCAAGTCAACAAAATCCCCCCACAAAGTGGGGCCTCCGCTTCGATCCTTATTCCAAATACTTTGCGGGGACCCCAAAAAAACTTCTATTCATTACAAAAAAACAGGCCTTCCATCAATGGAAAGCCCGTTTAAATCATGCAGTTATTTTTTTGCTTTTACCGGAGGCAGCAATTTATTCATATTCACCGTCCGCTGGATTTCCCATGTATCAGGGTTATCCGGATCGTATTGCTCCAGATAGGTAATAACCTCTTTCGTAATCGGCGTTGGGGTTGACGCCCCGGATGTCACAGCCACCTTGTTGATGCCTTCCAGCCATTCGCGTTTAAGCTCGGTAATATCCGCAATCCGGTATGCTTTGACATGGGCAATTTCTTCGGAAACTTGCGCAAGCCGGTTGGAATTGTTGCTTCTGGGGTCTCCGACCACAATCACCAGCTCGGCCTGTCCGGCCTGCTCCGCGACCGCTTCCTGACGCACCTGGGTTGCGAGGCAAATTTCGTTATGCACTTCAGCACCCGGATACAGCTCAAGCAGTTTTTTCACGATATGCTTGATGTCCCACTGGCTCATGGTTGTCTGGTTCGTGATGATAATACGTGAAGAGGACACTTTCAGATCGGCAATCTCTTCTTCTTTTTCGATGAGATGCACGTGATCGGGCGCGATCCCGATAGCGCCTTCCGGCTCGGGATGGCCTTTTTTTCCGATATAAATCACTTCATAACCTTCCGCCACTTTTTCGCGGATCAGATCATGCGTTTTCGTGACGTCCGGGCAGGTCGCGTCGACCATTGTCAGCCCTTTCTCGCGGGCTAACTTCCGGACCTCGGGCGAAACGCCGTGCGCCGTAAAGATAACCGTCCCTTTATCCACCTTACTCAGAATTTCCAGGCGATTGGCGCCATCCAGCGTAATAATGCCTTCGTCCTCGAAGGAATTGGTGACATGGCTGTTATGAACAATCATGCCAAGTATATATATCGGCCGCGGCAAATCCAGATTTTGCGCAGCCTGACGCGCGAGCACCATGGCGTCCACAACGCCGTAGCAGTACCCCCGCGGGGATATTTTAATGACTTCCATACCTGCTTCACCTGCTTTCTTCATGCTTTGTGCTACCAGTCACATTCCATTATAACCTATTCCAATGGCGTCGGATAGACGATCGGCAGCCAGATGACAAACGTCGTTCCTTCTCCCAGGCGCGTGACTACTTCTACCGAACCCTGCAGCTCGTCAATAATCCATTTGGCGATCGACAAGCCCAGGCCAATGCCCTCCGTTACGCCGCGGGATTGGTCCGCACGGTAAAAGCGGTCGAAGATATAAGGAACTTCCTCCTTGTCCATACCGATCCCGGTGTCGGAAATCCTAATCCCAACCTGGTTTTTATATATAAAAGCATCAAACGTAACCTGGCCTTCCGGCGTGTACTTAAATGCGTTTTCGATGAAAATGAACAGCATCTGCTGCATATAATCCTTATTGCCGTTAATGTAAATACCGTTCAGGATAGAAAAGTCTCCCGTAATCCATTCAGCCGTACGCGGAAGCATGTTGGCCCGCCGCGCCACCTCTTCCACGAGGATTTCCAGCGGCACCGGTTCTTTTTCAAAAGTTCTTCCGGTATCCGCACGCGCCAAGGACAGCATGTCGCCGACCAGCCGGCTCATTCGCTTGGATTCGTCCGCAATGTCGCTCACGGCTTCGAGTGACATCTCATGCATCGTTTCTTCATCCAGGTTTGGACGCTCCGACGCATCTTTGGACCACATCTTCTGCAACAGATCCACGTTGCCGCGAATGGTGGTAAGCGGCGTGCGAAGCTCGTGGGAGGCGTCCGATACGAAACGCCGTTGTGCTGCATAGGATTCCTCAAGATTTTTGTAAAATCCCTCCATGCGCCCGAGCATGCTGTTCACCGTATTGATCAGCTGCCCGATTTCGTCCTGCGGTCCGTCATACGCAATCCGCACGCTTAGGTCGGAGCCGTTTTGGATTTGGCTCGCTGCCTCAATGACCTTGCCGATCGGAGCCATGGATTTGCGTGCCAGAAATAATCCGAAGGTGGTGGCCATGATAAGCATAATAGTGGCGCTGGTGATCAAAATGCTCCTGAGAAGCTTCATCATGTTTTCCTCATGTCCGGTATAAACGGCTAGCTGCAGGAAACCGACCAATTGGTTGTTTTGTAAAACGATCGGCTCCTGATAAACCAAAAATGGGTTTCCTTTCAAATAAAGCTTGTCGAATTGTTTGGCACTGGTGGCATTTTTAGCAGAAGGTACTGAAAATCCCGGACCAGACTGATCCATATTGTTTGAGATGTAAGTTAACCCGCTTTGATAATTATGGAATTGCCCGAAAATTTGCGCTGCCTGAATATCCCCTGAAAAGTAGATATCAAATGTCACTTGTCCTTTTGACAGATCGATAATGTAATTCCGTTGAATTTTGTTACGTTGGTCCATAAGTTTCTTCTTAAGATCGGAATACATATTATAATGCACAACCCCGTACACGGCAGATCCGAACAATACAAGCGTCACTGCCAAAATGCATGTATACCAGGCTGTCAGCCGGAGTCGTATAGACATGTTTAGGTGTCACCTCTCAAAATATAACCGGCTCCGCGTATGGTTTGAATAACCCGCTTGCCTCCATGCTCCTCGGTTTTTTGGCGCAGCATCGCGATGTAAACCTCAAGCACGTTGGATTCGCCGCTGTAATCATATCCCCAAATTTTATCCATAATGAGATCGCGCGACAGTACGCGCTTCGGATTTTGCATAAACAGATGCAGCAGCTCAAATTCCTTGGCAGTCAGCTCCAGCCGTTTGCCGCCCCGCAGCACTTCTCTCGAGTCGACGTCCAGAACGATGTCCTCAAACGTCAAACGATGGTCTTCCGCATCCTCCTGACCAGGTTTGCGGCGAAGCAGCGCCCTTACGCGCGCAAGCAATTCTTCCAGCGCAAACGGTTTGACCAGATAGTCATCCGCGCCCAAATCCAGCCCTTTGACGCGGTGTTCGATTTCGTCTTTGGCGGTCAACATCAGCACCGGGACATGTATGCCCCCTTCGCGCAAACGTCGGCATACCTCAAAACCGTCTACCTGAGGCATCATGACATCCAGAATCACCATGTCCGGTTCGTTGTTCAAAATGCTTTTTAATCCTTCCGCCCCGTTGTTGGCGGTAATAATATCGTATCCTTCAAACGCAAGCCCTCTGCGCAGCATGGAAATAATTTTTTCGTCGTCATCGATAATCAATACTTTTGATCGCATATACAGGCGGCTCCTTTGTTTCTATACTCTTTGTTTTCTCTTATCGTTGCTAGTTCTATTGTAGCAGTGATGTATGCCCTTTGCATCTTTGTACAGAAACAGCGGAAGGGACTTTCCCTTCCGCTGTTAAAGCTTAGCAGCCTGATTATTGCTGGTCGACAGAAGCGTATTTGTTTTTGTCGCCGATGGTTATCGTCAGCTCCATTTTCTTGCCGTTACGGACAACGTCCATCGTTACTTTGGAGCCTACCTTTTGCTTTTGGATATAGTTGACCAAATCGTTATTGTTATTGAAGCTCGTGCCATTTACGCCTGTAATGATGTCATATGGGCGGAGGTCCGCTTCATAAGCAGGGGATCTATACACTACCTCTGCTACTACCACGCCTTCTTTAACATCAGTACCCATTTGCTTGGCAACTTCATCCGTCAAAGTCATCAGCTTGGCGCCGATAAACGGTACCGGATCTTTAGGGATTTCCTGGTTGGTTTCCAGCTTTTGCACGACATTTTTGATCACGCTGGTCGGAATGGCAAAACCGATCCCTTGGGAATCCGCGCTTACCGCAACGTTCATGCCGATGACTTGACCGTTCAAATTCAGAAGCGGTCCGCCGGAATTACCAGGGTTAATCGATGCGTCTGTTTGCAGCAGATGCTGGTACTTACGGGTGCCGGAGCCGGTTTCCTCATTGATGTCGATGGAACGCTCACGTGCGCTAAGTACACCGGTCGTGACCGTATGGTCAAAACCTTTAGGGTTGCCGATGGCGACTACCGGTTGGCCGACTTTCATGGAAGTAGAATCACCGAGCGGTACAGCCGGGAAATCTTTGCTGCCTGAAATCTTCAGAACCGCAAGGTCAAGGTCTTTCGATTTGCCAAGAAGTTTGGCTTCATACGTTTTGTTTTCATTTTCGAGCGTTACCTGAATGACATCCGCATTTTCGATGACGTGTTGATTCGTCAGGATGTAGCCCTCTTTATTGTAAATAAATCCGGAGCCGATCGCATATGGAACCAGTTGTTTCGATTGTCCTTGGGGTGGAGTATTTTGTCCGGAATCGGAACCTCCGCCATAATAATCGCTGTCACCGCCGAAGAAAAACGAGAACGGGTCGTTCATGAACGGCGATTGAGATTGTCGGCTTCCCGATTTCACGAGCGTTTCGATTTTCACTACTGCAGGTCCTGCTTGGTCCACCACACCGGAAACATCGAGCGGTTTGTTGTAGGAAGCCGTCGAGTTGCCGCCGCTGCTTTCAGGTGCCGTGGATACGGGCGTGCTTGGCTGCTCTGCAGATGACGCTACGGTATTAGGGGTAAATAAGTTCATTCGATCCGAAGTGAACATCAATGCCCCGACAACGACGACACCAGCCAAAAATGAAATCAAAATCGCTTTAACCGAAGTTTTGGGCGGCTTTTGATTGAACTGCCAATTGCCGTTTCCGCCTCCTGCCCCGCCACCGTTTCTGACGGCATTTCCCGGATCGTTTGAATAATTGAATGTACCTCCTGTCGGGAGTGGGCGAACCGGGTTCGGAGGCGTGATCTCTACATCGTCTTGCTGATGACTTTGTAAGCCATTCTGCTCTGCGTTATCCTTTCCAAGCGATTGGAAAGGGCCGTAAGAGTAATAGTATGAAGAACCCGAATCGGAAGACTCTTGACGTTTCATCGTGTTGTTGTCCGTTGTGAAATCATCTTCAGGTTGACCGGATCTGTTTCTTTCGTCCATGTTAATGCCTCCTGTGTACCCTTGTTTATATGTCAAATTCATAAGGGAATTGTTTAACTGTTATTATCATGGACTATAAACCTTAATAGCAGATTAAAAACAATTAAAAAGGAGATAAGAAAAACTGGCTCAATCCATAAAGTTATGGTTGACATATTGTGCGAGGTGAACGCTACGGTTACGGATCGTTCTTCCGATCGCTGTTGTCTCCCAATTTCTTGAATATAGCCATTCACAAAGGTAGAAATTCGGAGACAAAGGCGAACGCTATCGCTTCTTCAGATCGATTCCGTTCCCTCCGCTACTTTCGCTTTTTGTCAAGCTCTAATTTTGATTTTTTGCCTGATTTCTAAAAGAAATATTATATCGATGTAATTCACAGACGACAGTCCGGCGCCCCTCTTACTCCCCCTGCACCCATCCCTTGCGGTGGGCGTAAATAGCCAGCTGCGTACGGTCCTCCAGCTCGCATTTCATCAGCAGGTTGCTGACATGGGTTTTGACCGTCTTGATGCTGATATGCAGCTCTTCGGCGATATCCTTGTTGCTTTTGCCTTCGGCGATCAGAAGCAGCACTTCCTTCTCGCGTTCGGTCATGCCGGAGGAATCGCCTTGAACGGTGCGCTGGCGAATCCCCCGCGTAAGCGCCTGGGACACATCGCCTGTCATGACAGGCATTCCCCGTTTCGCTCCTTGCAGGGCATAAATCAGTTCGTCCGCCGACACCGTTTTGAGAACATAACTGACGGCACCCGCTTCCACGGCCTCGACGACAAGCTCATCTTCCAAAAAGCTCGTCAAAATGACGATTTTCATGGATGGGTATTCGGCAAGGACAACTTTAGTCGTTTCAACTCCGTTCATGACCGGCATCATCAGGTCCATCAGGATCAAATCGGGGAACTGTTCCGGCGCGGCATTTTTAAGCCAATCCACGACTTTGGAGCCGTTGTCCGCTTCACCAACAACCTCGATCGTCGGATCCAGCATCAAATAAGTTTTTAATCCCATACGGACCATCTCATGATCATCCACGATCATCACTTTTATTATATCTGCCATTATTCCTCTTCCTCTCCCATCTTATGCTCCTTGACGGATGTTCCTTCCCCAAACTTGGGGATATGTACGCGAATCGTTGTTCCGGATCCCTGACGGCTTATTATCTCCACCTTGCCGCCCAGTTTCTCGGCCCGTTCCTGCATGGTAGACAAACCATAAGATCCGGTCTTATGCGGTATCTGATTAAACCCCCGTCCATCGTCGCTGATGCTGAGCGCAACCTGTCTCTCTTCTTCCCGCAGCGACATGCTGACAAGCCGGGCCTGGGCATGCTTTACGATATTAGCCATTGCCTCCTGGATAATCAAAAACAGCTGATGTTCGATCGCTTCGGATATTTCCCCCTGCAGTTCGACTTCCTTCATACCCTTGAGCCCGTTCTGGCGGCAGTAATCCGGGAACCATACTTCAAGCGCTTCTTCCAGATTTTTGTCTTCAAGCTCAACCGGACGAAGCTGGGCGATCAGCGCACGCATTTGCTTCTGCGCCATCTGTGACATGGAAATGAGCTGCTCCATCACCACTTGTCCCTGTTCCGCATTTCGCTCCAGCACCTTGGGCAGCGAAGAGGCGGACATATGAATAGCGAACAGCTGCTGGCTGACCGTATCATGCAAATCCCGTGCCATGCGGCGGCGTTCTTCCAATACCGCACGTTCAGCCGCCTTTTCCTTTTCGACAACCTCCTGCTCACCCATTCGCTGCAGCAGCATCATCTTTTTCTCCATCGCTTCCATCAGATTGTCGAATTCATGATACAACCGCGCAAAGGCCGGGTCGTCGCATTCCCCGATTCTCACGGATAAATTGCCTTTAGCCACCTGGAGCATATTGTATTCGAGAACATCGACCTTTCGCTGAATCCGCTGGCCGGCCATATAGCCGATAATGATGGAAAACAACAGGAAGCCCAGGCTTGTGTAGACCCAAACCCAGGTTCCTTTGACAATCAAATATCCGCTTTGCGATCCGATATATATCACCACGCTCATCAAGAGCCCGGTCAAAAGAAAATAAAACAGCAGCACCCATTTCGTATTCTTCATAATATTCCACATACGGCTAACCTACTTTGTTCACTTTGATGTCGCCAATAAATGCGCTGACATTAATGCGTATTTTCTTGCGTGCTTCCTTATAATAAGGAGTCCTCGTTTGTAAACTGCTCATAAATCCGCTCCGAGATTCGTTAAGTATGGACATGTCCCCGATAAATGAACTCGAGTTCACGCTAATGCCAAGATCCGTATCGTCAGGAATATAGACTTTGATATCGCCGATAAACGCCGAGATATTGATTTTCGTTTCGCCGAAAGGGATATGCGCATTGGTCAAATCCAACACCGTATCTCCGATAAATTGGGAGAGATTCGTGGGCTTCAGTTGAAAATGATCGCGTCCAAGATGAATATCTCCGATAAACGAAGAGCGATTGATTTTTCCGCCATCGTAATAGTGCCCTTCGTGAACTCCCCCATCCTGCTCTTCCCAATGCTGGCCATGGCGTCTTTCTTGTTTCCATTCATGCCGCATCTGCTGGTAGTATTTTTTTTGCTGCTTGTATTTCTTTTTGTAGTCCTTGTATTTGTCCTTGATCCCATCGTCATCCGGATCGAAATCATCGTCATCCATATCGTCTTCGGAATGAAATGATTGGTGACCGGACTGTTTTTTCTCTGTAAACGGAATGCCGAATTTCTCCTCGAACTGTTGATCCAATGTAGATTTAGCCGTCAAATCCTCGGGCTCCGGCGGTTCCGGCGTAAAGGCGGGAGGTTCTACATCTCTGCGCTTACCGGACGGCGGCGTTGGGGGCGTACGGTCATGCGGTTTAAAAATGACGTACAACCCTGCGAGAATCAATATGGCTGGAATCAGGATTTTGAAGAAGCTCCCTGGCGAAGCCCAGATCCACCCCTCATTCCTTCCCAGAAAAAAGGTCCCGATCAACAGGAGAACTGCCGCGCCGACAAATGACTTCCGTCCTTTGAGCAGTTCCTTGAGCCCCAGAACGATCAAAATCACAGGCCAATAATGGCCGATCAAATAACCTAGACTGACGTCGATAACACCGAGCTGGTTCAGCAGAAATATAACGCCGATCCCAATCAGGATGACTCCACCGAGCAGCTGATCCACCCATCGCTTTTTCATACGCTGTATCTCCTTTTAAAATAATCTTTTCCGCTTGGAATGTTTCCACGGTCCGTGGATTTAATATAAGTGTACAACATATGGCGCATAAACAGATAGCGGCGCGGGAATGAAATTGTCCTCCGTCCCGGGACCGAGGGGAATGGTACAAATTTACAAAAATAAAACACCCGCTCTTTCGAGCGGATGTTCTAATGTACGTTATGTTTCTTAAGCCTGATCGGTTGGTTTGAATTCTTCGTCAAACTTCTCGTTTGGCGTTTTGTAGCTGCCAGTACTGCCGGCACTACCTGCACTGCCAGTGCGAGCGCTCGTACCTGTTTGAGTCGTAGGAGTGTTAGCAGTGTCTTCGCCAAATTCAGTTTTGAACTTTTCGTTTGGCGTCAAGTAGCTGCCTTGTTGTTGTTTTTTCATGGCTGGTTTCACCTCCCTGAGCTTGTCGTAAACGGCAAACCTCAGCTGCCGGGGGGAGTTTGTTTCCCCAGTCTGTAGTATGTGAAACCCCACGAAATTTATGCAATCAAAAACTTCTAGATGACTTCCTCCAGCAGTGAAGCAGGGACGGACTTATAGGTCTGAATAGCTTTGCCTAATGTATCCAGCATCTTTTCGCTGCATTTGCCGTTTCCGCGTCTAATGACCTGAACTTCGACTTCTTTTTTGCCCCATTCCTTATACACCTGTTTGGTCGTCGCAAAATACAAATCGATTTTCCGCCCCTTGATCGCAGAACCAACATCGGCCACCACGGCATATCCATAATCAGGAATATACAAGATGGTTCCCATAGGAAATACGCGCGGATCAGCTGCAATCGTCGAGATGGTGTTTTTATCCCGGCGGACCTTGACGCCTGAATAGGTGATACCGTATTGCGGATGCGACGGCCGTTTGCCTGTCGATTCATAACCGGCGGTATAGCCGGTAGCCATAACCTTAACGGTATGGATGATTTGATTCTGTCTAGGGGCTGTTACCGCAACGGTTCCCTGTTTCTTCCCAGGCTGATTGACTTTGGTTTCCGGCTTAACCAACGCTGGCAGCGCCATAGGGTATTGGGGCAAGAAATCCTTTTTCGATTTCATGGCCAAACGTTCCGCTTTCTCCTTGTTTATATCGACGATCTTGAACATTTCCGGTTTCGAAGCATATTTTAACGGTTTGAGATAATAATCATTTTTCTCGGCAATCATCGGATTGGAATCGGATTTAAAATTGGATTTGCTGTCATTTACCGTAAAACTTGGCATCATTGAAAATGCAGCAGCATACAGATTCGGCGTATCCGCAAACAATCCGAACAAAAGCACACATAATAAAATCCTCTGCCATGTTTTTACCTTCATCATTGAAATCCTCCCCCTTTACTTCCGAGGATGTCCAGATGATTTGGCGTTTATACATGCAATTTGGCGCGATCAAGAAAATGACTGCTCAAATTTCTTGATCGCGCCTTGAATGCATGGTTCATGGCAGAGGATTGATATAGCTCAACATTCGGTTTAGAAAATAACGCGGTTTGCGATTTGTTCTTTCAACATGGCTACCGCTTCGGCAAGCTGCATGGCGCCCAGATCTCCCTCGCCGCGTTTACGGATGGAGACGGAGCCCGCATTCATCTCGTTTTCGCCAACGATGAACATATAAGGTACTTTTTCCAACTGGCCTTCACGGATTTTGTATCCCAATTTTTCATTGCGGAGATCGGCTTCAACCGTAACGCCGCCAAGCTGCAGCTGATCAGCCACCTGCTTCGCGTAATCTTCAAAAGCAGTCGATACCGGAATGACTTTCACCTGAACCGGAGACAGCCAAAGCGGCAGCGAACCCGCGAAATTCTCAAGCAGGAATGCCGTAAAACGTTCCATCGTACTCAAAATACCGCGGTGAATAACGACAGGGCGGTGTTTTTGACCATCATCGCCGACATATTCCAGTTCAAAGCGTTCAGGCAGCAGGAAGTCCAACTGTACGGTAGACAGCGTTTCTTCCTTGCCCAGCGCCGTACGGATCTGCACGTCCAGTTTCGGACCGTAGAATGCCGCTTCCCCTTCCGCTTCGAAGAACGGAATGCCGGTTTCCTCGACAACCTCACGCAGCATACGCTGGGACATTTCCCACATCTCGTCGTCCTGGAAGTATTTCTCGGTGTCCTCCGGATCGCGGTAAGACAACCGGAAACGGAAATCCTTGATGCCGAAGTCTTCATATACCTTCGTGATCAACTGGATTACGCGCAGGAACTCTTCCTTGATTTGGTCCGGACGGCAGAAGATATGGGAATCGTTCAGGGTCATCGCACGTACGCGGTGAAGACCTGTCAAAGCGCCGGACATTTCATAGCGGTGCATCATGCCCAGCTCGGCAATCCGGATCGGCAGATCGCGGTAGCTGTGCATCGAGCTTTTATACACCATCATGTGATGAGGGCAGTTCATCGGACGAAGAACAAGTTCTTCGTTATCCATTTCCATTTTAGGAAACATATCTTCCTGATAGTGATCCCAGTGTCCCGAAGTTTTGTAAAGTTCTACATTGCCAAGTACCGGAGTGTATACATGCTGATAGCCAAGGCTTTCTTCCAGATCCACAATATAACGTTCCAGCGTACGGCGCAGCTTGGCGCCTTTAGGCAGCCACATTGGCAGGCCTTGTCCCACAAGCTGGGAGAAAGTGAAAATTTCGAGTTCTTTGCCTAGTTTGCGGTGGTCGCGTTTCTTGGCTTCTTCGAGCAAATGCAGATGTTCGTCGAGCTGTGCTTTTTTGGCGAATGCAGTACCATAGACGCGCTGCAGCATTTTGTTTTTGCTGTCCCCGCGCCAGTAAGCGCCAGCTACATTCATCAGCTTGAACACCTTAATTTTGCCTGTGGAAGGCAGATGCGGTCCGCGGCAGAGATCAAAAAATTCGCCCTGCTCGTAAATCGAAATCACGCTGTCTTCAGGCAATGCATTGATCAATTCGAGTTTATATGGATCTCCCAGTTCGCCGAAAACATCAAGCGCCTCCTGACGGCTGACTTCTTTGCGCGTAATTGGCAGATTTTCACCAACGATACGTTCCATTTCCTTTTCGATTTTTTGCAGATCTTCCGGATTCAAAGGATGCTCAAGATCCATATCATAGTAAAATCCGCCTTCGATCACCGGACCTACGCCGAGCTTCACTTCTTTCGCACCAAACAGGCGTTTGACCGCCTGAGCCATCAAGTGAGCCGTACTGTGGCGCATTACTTCGAGTCCATCCGGCGAATCCAGGGTTACAATTTCAATCGTGGCGCCCTCTTTGAGCGGAGTTGACAAATCGACAACGATTCCGTCTATTTTTCCGGCCGCTGCATTTTTCTTCAAACCGCTGCTGATTGATGCAGCAACATCCTCAATTGTACTTCCTTCCGCGTATTCCCGGACTGATCCGTCCGGAAGCTTGATACTAACTGCCACTTCAATTCCTCCTTTAATTTTCCAAAAAAAAGCATTAAAAAACACCCATCCCTTAGCAATAAGGGACGAGTGTTTGCACCCGTGGTTCCACCCAAGTTCGATAACGCGTCTACTATTACATGCAAACAGCAGTTATCCTTCATCAGCATCTGATAACGGAATGACCCGGCGGCTCATACAAGCTTCCAACTGAAAAGCGAAAACCTTCCTAACCGCAGCTACAAAGGGGTAGACCAGAGCCGATTAACGTGGGAAAATTTCAGCCTTCGTTCTCCCTCTCTGAAACGTCCTGTTCTCTTGATCCATGTCTTTGTCGAAGCTTTTATCGAATTATGTGTAATTATAAGTCCCAGTCCGCCCGGCCGTCAAGTTATAACTTCCCCGCCCTCACGGAAATAAGCGTGGCAATCGGGGCAATATCTGCAGATTTCAATCCTCTGCTCAAAAATTTGCGACAACGTCCGGATGACTGCCATATGAGGTTCCCGGGTGTGGATGATGATTTTGGCGGGAGAAACGGAGATCAAAGTCGTCACTACCGTATCCTCCATCTGCAAATCCTGCTGATCGAGCCGCTCCACCACCACGTTTTCATCATTGCGGTATTGGAGAGGCTTCATTTCTTCATCCAGAAGCAATATTTCCTGCCCGCCTTTATGAATCAAATGAACCAGCGGTACTTGCGGTTGTTGGAAATACACGAAATATTTGAGCATGTGCACAAATTCTTCATACTGGCGTTCCATCAGAAATTCATCCACCGCATACTCGACGATTTCCTTAAGCTCTTTCATGTATCCCTGAGCGCGAAAGGTGAGAAAACCGTCCACATGCAGCAGCGGCCTTTCAGCCAAACATTGTCTGATCCCCTGTTCCAACATGTCTTGGCGTCGTTTCCATGATTCATCCGGACCCGGACCCCGATCCAAAATCATCCCGCAATGTTTCAGGATTTGCGCATGTTCTTCCGGCTCCGGAAAATCAAACTCATCCTCCAAAATCTTCCTGACAAGCCGCTGCTCCTTCACCTGCAAAACATATTCCGCCACCGTTTTGGCGGCTGTTACATATACATGCTGAAGATGGTTACCCTTGAAAAAACGCGGATCATCCTCACGGCAGCGCCAGAGCATCACTTTCTCATGGACCGTGCAGCTGATGTCCAGAGATTTGTACTTTTTATGTAAAGTCTGGTTCGCTTCCGAAACCATGCGGCCAAATTCATCCGCCTCATGCAATGTTGCGATTCGGGCTGCAATGCTGAACAGTTCCATGGGGTCCACTCCTTTCAAAAATCCTTCTTACAAAGTATATGTCTCTACAGGGGGGATATACGGGAGGGATCGATGGAAAACAGGCTAACATTTCTCAGTCTGAATCGACATGAAACAGTTGGAAAAAGCGAACTTTGCATTAAACAGGGCTCAAATAACCCCACAAAGTGGAGCCTATGCTTCGATGCTTATTCCAAATACTTTGCGGGGACCCCCAAAAAAACTTATAAATTCTATACTGCTCAAAAAAACCCCCGCTTCGGAATCGAAGCGAGGGTTCGTGAACAGAAGTATTTTATATATATGGATTAGTTCTGCATAACAAAGTCGCGTTCAACTTCCGTTCCTTCTTCAAACACTTTCAGGATGTCGTAGCGGGTGTTGCGCTGAGCCGGAATTTTGCCAGCTTCACGGATCAACCGCAGGATGGAAGCAATGTTAACCTTATAGACAGCTCCGGCGGAAGAAACGACATTCTCCTCCATCATGGTGCTGCCGAAATCATTGCAGCCGTAGCTAAGAGACAATTTGCCGATCTCAGGTCCCATCGTTACCCACGAGGACTGAAGATTCGGAACGTTGTCGAGTACAAGGCGGCCGATCGCTACGGTTTTCAAGTAAGCTTCCGGCGTCTCGCGCTCCCGCTTGAGGCTTGTGTTATCCGGCTGGAACGTAAATGGAATAAATGCAAGGAATCCTTTGGAATCGTATCCACCCGCGATACATTCATCCTGGGCGTCACGGATCCGCAGCATATGCAGCGCGCGTTCTTCCATCGTTTCGCCAAATCCGATCACCATCGTAGCAGTTGTGTTCATGCCGATTTTATGCGCTGTTTGCATGACATCCATCCAGTCGCGCCAAGTCCCTTTATGACGGCTGATTTTTTTGCGGATGCGGTCATCCAAAATTTCGGCGCCGCCGCCAGGCAGTGAATCCAAACCGGCCTCATGCAGCTGGCGAACCACTTCTTCCAGGGATAACCCTTCGGAAACCTCTTGCATTTTACGGATTTCCGCCGGAGAGAATGAATGCATCGTAATATTCGGGAATCGCTGCTTGATGCCGCGGAGCAGATTGGTATAATAGCTGAAAGGCAAATCAGGGTGCGTACCGCCCTGCATCAAAATCTCGGTTCCGCCCACGTCTTCCGTTTCTTTGATTTTCTGGAAAATGACTTCATCCGGAAGCACATAACCTTCTGCATGTCCGGGTCTGCGATAAAATGCGCAAAACGTGCAATACGTATCGCAAATATTCGTATAGTTGACATTCCGTCCAATGACGAAGGTTGTAATCGGGTCCGGATGTTTTCTCTTCATCATGATATCGGCGGCATGGCCAATTTTTTCAATTTCTTCACTTTCAAACAGGGTCACGCTGTCTTCCAAATTCAAGCGTTCTCCCCGTAGCGCTTTATCCAAGATTTGATCTACTGTGCTCAACTCCGGCAGCCTCCTTATCATTTTTCTACTATATATCTTATAGGGCTTACACGACAGTAATTAACTTGTTTAATTAGCTCGACAACTTAATTAGTATTTGTAAAGAAGCGGAGGAGCGAAGGAGACGGAATCTATTCTGAAGAAGCGATAGCGTTCGCCTAAAAGCTTTCCGAAGAAAAGCTGGCATCGAAAGCATACGCTTTGTCACCGAATTTCTACTTTTAGAATGTAATCAAGAAATTTGGGGACAACAGCGATTGGAAGAACGATCCGGATCCGTAGCGGTCAACTCGCATCATATCAAGTACTAGTTTTGAGCCGTTCTATTGTTAAGAATAGAGTGTCAGCCCTATCATTCAAACCGTCCACATTATCTTATCATAATTTCTTATTGAGAAAAACTTCACTTTCTTATGGCTTAATATAACAATCCACTTAAATCCAGTATTTTCAAGGTCTCTCATTCCCAGTTTCACAAAATCGACACAAAAAGAAGTGCCGCGGATGGCGGCACTTTCTAACACGGTCTTATCCTTTCAGGGCCTGATCCAGATCCGCAATCAGATCATCAATATCCTCAAGGCCCACGGAGAAGCGGAGCAATCCGTCGGTAATACCGCGTTCCTGGCGAACTTCCGCCGGCATTGCGGCATGGGACATCATCGCAGGATAAGAGAGAATGCTTTCCACTGCGCCCAAGCTTACGGCCACAAGCGGAATGCGGACTTTGTTCAGCACTTGTTTGGCCCGTTCACCTGAACCTACATCAAAGGAGACAACGGCTCCGTATCCGGTAGATTGTTTTTCATGAATTTCCCGCCCCGGGTGGTCGAGCAATCCCGGATAATATACCCGCTCAATATCCGGACGTCCGTTCAGCCAAGCCGCCAATACGGCTGCACTCTGTTCGCTGTGGTTCATCCGCGCCTGCAATGTTTTCATCCCCCGCATGAGCAGCCAGGATTCCTGAACACCCAGCACGGTTCCAAGTCCGTTCTGCAGTTGTTTGAGCGCTTTGCCGATGGAAGGTGTGCGCGCTACGGCCAGTCCGGCCAGCACATCGCTGTGTCCGCCCAGAAACTTGGTTGCGCTGTGCAGCACAATATCCACGCCATGCTCAATCGGCCGCTGATAGTATGGGGTCATAAACGTGTTGTCAAGCATTGTCAACAGATCATGTTCCTTCGCCCAGGCGGTGACCGCCGCAATATCGGTAATTTTGAGCGTTGGATTCGATGGCGTTTCCATATATACGGCTTTCGTATTCGGCTTCAGAGCCGCCTTTACCTGATCCAGATCCGTCATGTCCACGAAAGTGCTTTCGATGCCGTGACGGTTCAATATGCTGGTAAGCAGACGGTATGTACCGCCGTATACATCCTCCGTGACAATCATATGATCGCCTGCGGACAACATCATAAAAGTGCTGGAAATCGCGGCCATGCCGGATGAATAAGCGAATCCGCGCACCCCGCCTTCAAGCAGTGCAATATAGTCTTCCAACGCCTGCCGGGTCGGATTGCCGGAGCGGCTGTAATCATGTACCGGAGGATTGAATACATCCTCGTGGTGAAAGGTTGAAGCCTGATAAATGGGAACGCTGGACGCTCCGGTTGCACTGTCTATTTCAGAACCGAAATGCAGAAGTTTGGTAGCAAACTTCCGTGCATCATGGCCGTTTTGTTCTTTATTGTGCTCAGTCATGCTGCTTCCCTCCTTCAATTTCCTCCATCGCCGCATCCAACGCTCTCCCGAGATCGGCAATCAAATCGTCGATATGCTCAATACCTACCGAGAAACGCAGCAGGCGGTCATCCACGCCTACCTTTTTGCGGATCTCCTCCGGTATGTCCGCATGGGTCTGGACAGTCGGATAGGTCATCAGAGACTCAACGCCGCCCAAACTTTCGGCAAAAGCAATCAGCTCGATATTTCGGAGAACCGGTTCCACATAACGGGCATCCTTGACTTTAAAGGAGAAAATCCCCGTATTTCCGTTGGATTGCTTCTTTTGAATTTCATGCCCCGGATGTTCCGGGAATGCCGGATGAAATACTTCGGCGACTGCGGGATGCGTCTTCAGAAACTCGGCGATGGCTTTGGCATTCGATTCATGACGCTCCATCCGTAATGCCAGCGTCTTCATCCCCCGCATCAGTTGGTAAGAATCGCTTGCCCCCAACACGGCTCCAATGGAGTTATGCAAAAAGAACATCTCCTCCGACAGCTCCTTGCCTTTGGTTACGATCAAACCTGCCAATACATCGTTATGTCCGCCCAAATATTTGGTTGCGCTATGAATGACGATGTCAGCCCCAAGCTCTATCGGACGCTGAAAGAACGGCGTAAGGAGCGTGTTGTCCACAATGGTCAACAGTTGATGCCGCTTGGCCCATGCTGCCACCTTCTCAATATCGGTGATCATCATCAACGGATTGGTAGGCGTTTCAATAAAAACGGCCTTTGTTTCCGGACGGCGCGATTTTTCCAGCTCATCAAGATCATTTGTATCAATATAACTTGCGCTGACTCCGAATTTCGAAAGTACTCTTTCAAGCAGTCTGTACGTGCCTCCATACAGATCTAACGAAACGATCAAGTGATCCCCCTGCGCAAACAGCGAAAAAATCGTCTGCAATGCAGCCATGCCGGAACTACAGGCAAATCCTGCATCCCCCGATTCAAGCTCTGCAGCCGCTTTCTCCAGTACACTGCGGGTTGGGCTTTTTGTACGCGCATAATCAAATCCTGTGCTTTGCCCCAGCTTCGGATGCCGGAATGCCGTCGCCTGATAAATCGGGAAATTCACCGCTCCGGTTACCGGATCTTCCATTGAACCGATCTGCGCAAGCCTGCTTTCGATATTTAATGGTTTCTTCTCCATCTTGCTCTCCCCCATGTTTTCCCTGGATATGATCATACGTCAGATCTGCGGCCACACTTCCATTATTTCTCCAATGTCGTAAGGCGTTTCTTGGTATACATAGTAATTCAGCCAATTTGAGAATAATAAGTTGGCATGGGCGCGCCATACCGCCGGCGGAATCCTGCTTGGATCATTGTCTGGATAATAGTTCTTCGGAATCTCCATTTCCATTCCCTTGGCAATGTCGCGCTCGTATTCCCATTTCAAAGAATAAGGATCGTATTCGAAGTGACCTGACACAAAAATCTGTTTGCCATCCTTGGTAGCCACCAGATCTACGCCCGCTTCCCCGGATTCGGTCAGAATTTCGAGTTCGTCGATTTTTTCGATGTCCTCGCGCCGGACCTCGGTGTGACGGGAATGGGGCACATAGAAAATTTCGTCGAAGCCGCGGAGAAGCTTGACATTTTGCCGGTTGACTGTGAACGGAAATACGCCGAAGCATTTTTTCTCCAAATCCCACTTCGGCACGCCGAAATGATAATACAGTCCCGCCTGTGAAGCCCAACATATATGCAGCGTCGAAGTGACGTTGGTTTTGGACCAAGCCATGATTTCACCAAGTTCATCCCAATAGGTCACATCTTTAAAATCAAGCCGCTCAACCGGAGCTCCGGTAATAACCATGCCGTCGAACCGGCGGTGCCGCACTTCGTCAAACGTCTTGTAAAATGCCTGCAAATGCTCCTGGGACGTATTCTTGGACGTATGCGAGCTTGGATGCAGCAGCGTGATGTCAACCTGCAGAGGCGAGTTGCCAAGCAAGCGCAAAAGCTGGGTTTCCGCGGTTTCCTTGGTAGGCATGATGTTCAGAATGGCAATCCGCAGCGGACGGATATCCTGATGGTACGCCTTGCTGTCATCCATAACGAAAATATTTTCTCCGCTAAGAATCTCTTTTGCCGGCAGCGCGTCCGGAATTTTAATCGGCATGATTCAACACTCCTTTTTTAGGTGGCGAAAATCATTCGGGGAGCAAGGTGCACATCAAACAAAAATGACCTCTCCCGGATAGAGAAAGGTCATTATCGTTAATTTATACGCCTCTCTCATCTGTCAGAAAAACATCCGCTTGTCGCAGCTGCTTCCTGCAAGAATTAGCACCGTGCGCTCGCACGCCGGTTGCCGGGTTTCATCGGGCTAGTCCCTCCACCTGCTCTTGATAAGATTTCGCTGTATGAAGTTTTATTTAAAATCTTTTGTAATTCTTGATCAATACTTTAAATCATAATCACATCCTTCGTCAAGAGCCCGTGAAAAAACTTTGAACCGATTATTTTCAGGTGTACTTCCAGCCTTTGTCATACACTAAAACAGGCGCAGGAGCCGTCTATTTTCTGCTTGAAAGGTCAGATGGCTCGGCGTATACTAGACAAGTGTTTGAAAACCCATATGACAGAGGTGACATGTAAGATGGAAGGCGACCCGAGCCCGAAGCTGAAGTCCAATTCAACACAATCGCATAGAACTGAAATCAGCTTGCTCGCACAGGGAAGTTTTTCGCTGACTTTGTCTAACGGGTTCCCCGTTTAATTCTTCCGAAATTCTCACCGGCCATGCTGATTTCTTTCCTGTGCTTTAAATAAAGCTTTCCCTGACATGCCGGGCATGAAGGGGATGGAGGAGTGAAGATCAGATGAAAATCCGGTTGGTGAATGCGGGCGTTTTCAGCCCGATTGACGACATCCAAACTACCATGACAGCCCCGCCCGAAGGATTCTATTGGATCGATGCCGACGTGGACGACCTTGCGCTATTGCAGCCGCTGTTTTCCCTGCATGATTTGGCCGTGGAAGACTGCCTTAGCGAAGAAGAACAACGTCCCAAAATCGAAATCTACGAAAATCACTATTTTATCGTTGTAAATTCCATCCGTTTTGATGACGAGGAAATTTTCCTGCGTTCGCTTAACGTCTTTTTGGGCCGCCACTTTATCATTACGGTGACCAAACAGAAGATCCATGAGCTTCGCAGCTTGAAACCCATTTTATGGGAACAGGAAGTCAGTACTCCGGACCGCTTTTTGTATCTGCTGATCGACCTCGTTGTAGACAACTACTTTACGGTAGGCGACCGGATCGAAGCCAAGATCGAGAAGCTGGAAGAAGATATTTTGATGCACACCAAAAAATCGCATTTGAATGAAATTATCGGGCTGCGAAGTGAAATTTTGTGGCTGAAAAAAGTGTTGGGGCCGCAAAAAGAATTGATTAACACGCTCAACAAAAGAGATCTGCGGCTCATTGATGATCAGCTGCAAAAATATTTCAGCGACATCTACGAAAATGCCGTTAAAATATCCGAAACTTTTGACACCTTCCGCGATTTGATGGGCAACCTTCGCGAAGCCTACCAATCCAGTATCGCCAACCGTGCCAATGAAATCATGCGCGTTTTTACCGCGATTACGACGATATTCATGCCGCTGACCGTCATAACGGGGATCTACGGGATGAACTTTGACAACATGCCCGAAACGCATTTCAAATACGGGTATTTTTTCGTGATCGGGATCATGGTTGTGCTTGCGGTGAGCATGCTGCTGATCTTCCGCAAAAAGGACTGGCTTTAAGAGGTTGTTCAAAAAGTCCGCTTTTGATCACGAAGTGAATCAGGAAGTGAACTCGGCATCGAATCTTGAATTCAACCGGGCCTTCTGGTGCTCACGTACCCACTACGTACGCTCCGCTCCTCAGTCCCTAGCTTCATCCAACCTTCTCGGTGCTGAAAACCGGCCTTTTTGAACACGCACTTTAAGCCATCCCCGTTTCTAACAACCAGGACGAAAGAGCGCTTTGTCAGAGTAAAGCTCCTTCGTCCTTTTGCTTTAGGGAAAGATAAGTGCTGAATATGTCGCCAGTACCCGCTCCTTACCCTGCATTCCGTCTGCTTTCGGCCTCCCTGCGGAACCGGATCCGGATCAGGCGCAGCCGTTCGTAACGCAGTTCGAGCAGCGGACCTGACGCCGCCTCTTGGCCGTAAACGCGCTGCAGCACAGGCTTCAACAATGCGTCTCCCAGCTCCTCGAACGCACTCCACACCTCTTCCTGCTCTGTTTCCGGCATCTCATGAAGTTCGACTGCGATCAGTGTTTCCGCATCATAGCCGTCTTTTTCAAGCTGTTCCAACGTTTCCACCAGCTCTCGTCTCGTCAGGCCGCTTTCCTGTTCAAGCTGCTCCAAACGTTTGCCTTCTTGAACCCCTCTGAGCAGCAATTGCTTGGTCCGGTATTTATCGAGGTCTTGTCTGTATTTTTGCTCCTTTTGCTTATAAATCCAGGTCGCGTAGGTTTGTTCATCCAGCAAATCCTGCACCCAATCCAGAGGGAAACCTTGGCTGCGTTCGCGTCCAGCGGTAATTTCCAGCAGCTCCGCGCCATATTCCGCCGCCTTGCTGTCTCCCACGCCGGGCAATTGCAGCAATTCGTCCAAAGTCAGCGGCACAAAAGTGCTGATCAACCGCAAAAGCCGGTTGGTCGCAATGAAATAAGGCGCTTTTCTCTCGGCTGCGGCTTTCTTGCGGCGCCAGGCGCAGAGCTCATTATAAAACTCTTCGTTATAGTTCAGCTCGCTGTAGCAATATAGCCTTTGAACCGGCTGGCTTTTCCCCTTCTGCTCCTCCTCGTCATGAAACATGCCGTCAATCAGCGGCCGGAAACCTTCACCCAGTTTGACCGCCAGACCGTGACGGTAGATATGCAGCATTTCATTCCAGGATCCGCCTTCATACCAGAGGCTCTCTTGAACCTCCCCGTCCTTCCCGGCTTCCTTCCAGCCCAGTTTCCAAATCCCTTCTCCCTCGCCGATCCATACCTCGGCCAAACCTTCCCCCTTCTCATTCTTAGCCAAGCGATTCATAAATACGGTTTGCATACGTCTACCTCCCCATCAAATTCAGCACAACAAAAAAGAAGCACCCCTCTGGACTATTTCCTAGAGAGGTGCTTCCCCAAACAAAGATTATGCTGTTATTCCAAATCATACCACATGATGACAAATGGTCTCAAGCGGTATTATTCCAAGATATTGCGGCAGCCCTTGTTTTTTTGTTACTCTAAACCTTATAACCGAACAAGCAAGGAGTGTAACGCATCATGCCTCAGCATGGAGAATTGGATTTTTTAGCCGACAGCACGGAGCCGACCTCCACCAGATTTGTCACCTTCCTGGGCCCCTCCCTCAAACGCTTTGATCTGGCTGTAACCACCACTTCCCTTTTCTATGGAAAGAGCCTGGTGGCGGATTTGCAGCAGGGGATCAGCGCGGTCATCGGCGCGGATGATGTTGAAGAACCTGGATATCTCGAATCTGCTTTCAAGCTTGGCGAAGCGGAGGCGGAGGAGCTGCGCGAGTTTCTGCGCATGGTCGTTGGCATGCCTTATTTTACGGACTGACCTTGGGTTTATGTACAAATTCAACTCAAAAAACCAGTCAAACACGACAACGTGCCGGACTGGTTTTTTGGTTCGCAACCTTATTTGAAGTAAGAGGTCGTTAATGGAACAAACATGGCTCCATTTTCTTTGATATCCGCATAAATAAACAATTCATCCACGCCGGCAATGTCGACCTCAATGGTCTTGAGACCGTCTTTGACCGCAAGTTTATCGGTTTTCAGCTTCGCTTTCTTTCCGCTGTCTTCAATGAAAAAGTTGTCGATATCTTCGCCGACGGCCGCAACCTGCAGAACCAGCTTCTGGTATTTGCCTTTCGGAAACAGCATGAAGCTGCTGGAACGTTTGCTGCCGGCATTGTCAAAATAAGCTTCCTTGTAGTCCTTGCCCTGGTATGTCGTTGCTTTCGGGTCCTTCGTGTAATACATATTTTCAAAGCCTTTGGCAATGGCTACGCCTTCAGACTTTTCTCCCATCTCCACCGTGGAAGTTTGCGGATTATAGGATACGGCGACCCCCATGACATCAGCCACCGCACGGACGGGAAGATATGTGGTTCCATTGTATGAAAGCGGCAGAACCGCATTTCCTTTTTCATCCCTCGGCTGTACAGGCGTCCCGTTATACTTGAGTTGAATATCGCCGTTCAAGTAGGCTTTAACCTCCTGCAGTTTAGCGCCTGCATATACCCCGGTCCCGGCCGTCAGCATTAGCGCTGCCGCCATGGTACCCATCATCCATTTCTTTTTCAAATTGTCATCTTCCCTTCCATTTAGTGGATTACTGCATATTTATATGATGAAATATAGAGAATTATTTTCTGTTGCACAAGCGACTTTTCGACTAAATCAAAGCATCCCACACCCCACTTAAGAACTATTCCCAGTTAAAAAAGGAGGGCTGTCCGCCCTCCTTCTTAAGTAAGATTATTGAATTTATAAGTTTTCTTATGACTTATGAGTTCGATCTGTAAGCTATCCAAGCTCAAACAGCTGCGAGCGCCTTTTGGGCCAGAGCCAAAGCACCGCACAACCCCGCATTGTCTCCGAGCTTCGGAGGAACAATGTAGTCCTCGATTTGTTCTTTAATGGCAGAATGCTGCACATAACCGTTCAAAAGCTGCTGCAGCTTCGACTGGATCAGCGGGAACAACTGCAATTGTTTCATGACGCCGCCGCCCATCACAATCTTTTGCGGAGACAAAATCAAAATGTAATTCATCAATGCCTGCGCGAGATAATAAGCTTCCATCTCCCATGCAGGATGATCCGGCGTAAGGTCGGCGCCCGCTACTCCCCAACGTTTCGACAGCGAAGGACCGGCAGCCAGCCCTTCGAGGCAATCGCCATGGTAAGGACAGAAACCTTCGAATTGATCTTCCGGATGACGGCGGACCAAAATATGTCCCATTTCAGGATGGGAAAGACCGTGAATCAGTTCGCCGCCTACAACAGCTCCCGCGCCGATGCCGGTACCAACGGTAATATAAAGGCAGCTGTCATGCCCTTGAGCCGCTCCCCAAGTATATTCGCCAAGCGCAGCTCCATTGACATCCGTATCGAATTCGATCGGAACCTGAAAATGAGAGCCCAAATGGCCTACGATATCGAAATTGCTCCAATAAGGCTTCGGCGTTGTCGTAATTCGTCCATATGTAGGACTTCCCTTAACAGGGTCGATCGGCCCGAACGAACCTACGCCGATGGCTTCCACGCCTTTATTTTCAAAGAAAGCAACCACCTGCGCCATCGTTTCTTCCGGCGTTGTGGTCGGAAAACTGATCCGTTCAAGGACGGTCCCGTCTTCCTTACCGATTCCGCATACGAATTTTGTTCCTCCGGCTTCTATTGCTCCCAAAATACTCATGTTAGCAGCCCCTCCTGCACCATTCTCATTATCTGTTTCTCATTGAGATTACCAGTATGAAATCCTATCCATAACCACGGGCATTATAGCCCAGTTCATTCCAAAAAGTCAATTAAGCTTGTTTAGACGACCACTCCAAGCAAATGACACAGGCTCTTCATTTCCAGCTCTTCGAATTTATCGGCAACGGTTTTTCCGTCAAGCGAGAGCTCGCAGTGTTCCAATTCGCAAGCCACAGGCGCGCCGCAGTGAATTTCCGCCAGTTTGCGGGACAGATGCAGCATGTCCAGATCCGTTTCAATTTTGGCGCGAATGCTCTTCGATACCTCATCCAGATGATCCAGAATGCCGTCGACCGATCCGTACTCCTGTACCAGCTTATGCGCCGTCTTTTCGCCGATGCCGCGGACACCCGGATAATTGTCGCTGGCGTCCCCCATCAAGGCTTTTACATCGATGATTTGACGCGGATGAAGCTGTTTCTCTTCAAACAAAGACTCCGGTGTATAAACTTTATAATTGCCGTGGCCTTTTTTCATAATTATGACCGTCGTCCGGTCGCCGACTAACTGCAGCAGGTCATGGTCGCCGGACAGAACCATCACATCCATTTCCCTGCTAAACCTTGACGCCAACGTGCCGATGCAATCATCGGCTTCGTAACCTTCGGCGCCGATATTCGGGACCCCCATGCTGTCCATGACATCGCGGATGAGCGAAAACTGGGGCACGAGGTCTTCGGGCGCTTCCGGACGGTTTCCTTTGTAGGCGGCAAACTGCTCCCCACGGAACGTAGAACCTCCAAGATCCCAGCAGCAGATGACATGGCTCGGATCAAACTGCTGGACCGCGTCCCAAAAATACCGTATAAATCCGTAGATCGCATTGGTCGGGATACCCGATTTCGTCCGGCGGATATAGCCGTTTGCGGCCGTTGCATAATAAGCTCTGAATAACAAAGCCATTCCGTCGACCAACATGACGGACTGGCGTTTCTCATTAGGTATCAATCTTCGTTTCTCCCCTTGTCGGCCGGGCTCCCCCCACGAGGGGATCGGCAATTCTGCCTCTAGTATATCATAAACTTGCAGCAGAATTCGGGCTTCCTGTTATCCCCAGTTCGCTTCGAACTGGTCCTCTTTGAAGCCGACCGTCGCTTTGGCGCCATCAGTTACAATCGGCCGCTTGATCAGCTTCCCGTTAGAGGCCAAAAGCTCGATCTGTTTTTGCTCATCCATATCGGCAAGTTTGTCTTTAAGCCCCAATTCCTTGTAAACTTCACCGCTTGTATTAAAAAATTTCTTGAGCGGAAGGCCGCTTAGCTTCACCAGTTCCGCCAGCACTTCCGGCTTTGGAGGTTCATCCACAATATGATGCAGTTCAAGCTCATGCCCATGTGCTTGAAGCCATTTCACGGCGTTGCGGCAGGTGCCGCATTTCGGATATTGGTAAATCTCCAGTTTGCTCATAATCATTCCTCACTTTCGGTCTTACTCCCGCGCTAAAGCAATGCTCCGTTTCAAGATTTCAATTGCTGCCGAAGCTGCTGCATATCTTCCGGGAGCGGTGCCTGAAACGTCATCTGTCGATGCGTAACCGGATGCTCGAAGGATAGCTCGTGAGCATGCAAAGCTTGACGCAGAATCGCTTGATCCAGCCGCATAATCTCCCGCGCATATTCCGGCATCCTGCCTTCCGCTCTTTCAACCGTCTCAAGATCCATGTCCCCATCAATCTCCGCATATACGGGATGACGATACAGCTTGTCGCCGATCAGCGGGCAGCCGATGCTGGTCATGTGTACACGGATTTGATGCGTTCTTCCTGTCTCCAGCTTAAGCTTGACAAGCGAGCCCTTCTCCCAGCTTTCAAGCACTTCATATTTCGTGAGCGAAGGATAGCCGTCCGGCGTCACGATGCGGCGATGAGGTTCCTCCGGATCCCGGTCGATCGGCCCATCAATCTGTCCTTGCTTCGGATCCGGCGTTCCATGTACGAGCGCCAGGTACTTTTTGTCTACGCGGTTCCCGATCATCTGCTCGGAGATATGCTGATGCACATAGGGATTTTTGGCAATCGCCAGCACGCCCGACGTTTCCTGATCCAAGCGATGCACGGCCCGGAAACGGTACGCCTCTCCTTTTTTCAGCCAATAGTCCACAACGCCGTTCGCAAGCGTGCCGGTGTAATGGCCATGCGTCGGGTGAACGATGATTCCGGCTTCCTTATTGACAATAAGAATATGCTCATCCTCATATAAAATCTCAAAAGGAATGGGCTGCGGCAAAATATCGGCGGATGTTTCCTGCTCCATCCGGATTTCCACCACATCTCCTGCTTGAACAGGAACGCTGGTATATACTCTATGCCCGTTCAAAGTAATGCCCTGCTCGGTAAGCTTCAGCCGGGACTGCAGCTTGCGCGAAACCTGCATTCGCCGCAGCAGGATCGTCTTAAGCAGCCAGCCGTCTTCCGTTTCGGGCACAATATACATAATCGGCGGATAATAAGCTGTCATTTTTGATTTCGAAACACCTTTTTGCTGCGGATATACTCAATATCCGGGACCTGGCTGCGAACATTAGCCGTACGGGCAATGACAAAGAAATAATCGGATAGGCGGTTCAGGTAGCGGCGCACTTCGGGATTGATCTCCTTCGCTTGGCCCAAAGTCACCACTCTCCGCTCAGCCCGGCGGCAAACGGTTCTGCATACATGCAGCGTTGACGAAAGCAAAGTTCCGCCCGGCAGAATAAACCGCTCCAGTTCCGGATTTTCTTCTTCATAAGCATCCATCCAGCGTTCCAGCCGCTCTACCATTTCAGCGCCGACTTTATATCTGCTTTCGCTTAGTTTTACAAACGCCAGATCCGATCCGCAGTCAAACAATTCATGCTGAATTTCCAGCAGATTCCCGCGCAAATCGGCAAAAACTTCGCCCTCCATCAGGCTTACAGCCTGACCGACATAGCTGTTCAATTCATCGATGGTTCCATAAGCCTCCACCTGCTGATCATCCTTGGATACGCGTCCGCCGATGACCGACGTTTGGCCTTCATCGCCTGTTCGGGTGTATACTTTCATATTTGCTTTCATCCTCCCTGTTTAAATGCCGTTGCCTAAAGGCTTTCCGTAGGAAATTAGCATCGTAAGCATGCGCTTTACGATCGGATTTCAACCACGAATAGGTTCAAACCATTGAAATCCGGGAACAACAGCGCTCATAAGAATATTTCACCCGGCTGCCTTTTATCCTTAAAGAGGTTGTTCAAAAAGTCCGCTTTTGATAAGAAAAACATCTATCGACGTACTTTCTATGAAGCCAGACCGCTTTTAGCAGATGTTTTTCTTGCGATATAGAATTTCATCAGCGCAGCTGATAATTTATAAATTCTATATCTAACACGAAGTGAATCAGGAAGCGGATTCGACATCGAATCTTGAATTCAGCCGGGCCTTCCGGTGCTCACGTACTTAAACGTACGCTCCGCTCCTCAGTCCCTATCTTCATTCAACCTTCTCGGTGCTGAAAACCGACCTTTTTGAACACGCACTTAAAGTTTTTTAGTTCAACATATTAAAATACCATCTTTTTTATTCCGTCAGCGCCTTAATCGCCTTCACCGCGTTATCCACATGTTTCGCCGACACGGGAATCGTGACAAACAGCTTGTCCGGCGTATATTTCAAATCCTGAAAAACCTTCATGTCCTTGACGGGAATGCCATACAGATGCTCCGTATTGTCGACGGTTTTATCATCCTTCACTTCTTTGCTGGCAAATACGCCCGAAGGGTATTTCTTCGGATCAAAATAGTCGTCCAATGGGATGTGGGCTCCCATCTTTCCGTAATTTTTCATGTCTCCCTCAGGCAATAAAATGATATCATTCCCGCCTGCGGCATATTCAACCATCAGCTTTTCCAGATTGTAGAGCGGACTTGCGATCACTTGGACCTTAAGGTCGGGGCCAAGCTTGTCCTGAAGCGTTTTCTCAAGCTGTTCCGATACCGCCGCCGGATCGGACTGATCGTCCATCATAAAAATGGAAACGTCCGGCTTTTCTTTCCCGCAGCCTGCAAGCATAAACACCGTAAAAATAACCAGCAGCAATTTACCGTATGCCTTCAATCTCTGCTCCTCCTCCATTCTCCCATTAGGTTCAATATATCACACCTCGAAGAGACAAAAAAGAAAACTCAGGCCCAAACAAAAAACCCCCAGGCAGACGATACTTGGAGTCCATCGCATGAACTCTTGCACCGTCGTAAACCTGAAGGGTATTCACCCAAGCCTAACGCTTGTTTAGGATTTATTTTTTTTGGGGCATGATCTCATATATTCATTAATCTTCAAATCCAATAAACTGCTGATTTCGATGACCACTTCCGAAGTAAAAGACTGTTCTTGCATAAAGATTTGTTCCATCTTGTTGCGGAGCATCAAAATTTCATCTTCCAAGGAAACGTTTTTGGCAGAATCCGTCGTTTTGGTTGACCAATCACCGCGCTGCTCGTCTTCGGCAATGTAATCACCGCGGTATGAGGGCAAGTCATATTCAGCACAAAACAAAGGCAATCCCTCCTTGGTAAGGTTTTTCTTGCTCCTAAAGCAAAATTATAACATATAAATCAATAAAAGAAAGTGAATTGTTTGTTAAATTATACTAATAAAGAAAAAAAATATAAGGAAAACGTCTATCGATGTACTTTCTAAGTAATTCTTTTAAAAAAACTAGAGCCGGAAACGGCCCTAGTTCATACCAAATTATGATTCCGTTTTAAGTTTGTGCAAAAAGTTCCCCATTCGGTCAAGCGCTTCTGTAAGTTGGGCAACAGACGTCGCATAAGAGCAGCGCAAGAATCCTTCGCCGCCCGAACCAAAGGCAGTCCCGGGAACCGCAGCTACCCTTGCTTCGAGCAGCAGCCTTTGAGCAAATTCCTCAGAGCTGAGCCCCGTGGAACCAATGCTCGGGAAAGCGTAAAATGCGCCTTGCGGCTCATGGCACTCAAGCCCGATATCATGGAAGCCCTGAACGATCAAACGCCGGCGCTGATTATAGGATTCCACCATCCGGTCTTTCTCTTCCATACCGTTTCTGAGCGCTTCAAGCGCAGCGACTTGCCCCATGACGGGAGCGCACATGACAGTATATTGGTGAATCTTCAGCATGGCGGCAATAAGTTCGGGATGAGCGCAGACATATCCCATCCGCCAGCCGGTCATCGCAAATGCTTTGGAGAAACCGCTGACCATGATGGTACGGTCCATCATACCCGGAATGGACGAAAAGCTGACATGCTTCTGATTATAGGTCAGTTCAGCATAAATTTCATCTGAAATGACGATCAGATCATGCTTTTCCACGACTTTCGCGATCGGCAGCCAATCCTCGTAACTCATGGTGGCGCCGGTCGGATTGCTTGGATAACACAGAATCAGCACTTTCGATTTCGGCGTAATCTTCGCTTCCAGCGATTCCGCTGTCAGCTTGAAATTGTCCTTGGCAAAAGTTTCGATGCCTACAGGCACGCCGCCGCCAATTGAAGTGATCGGAGAGTAAGGGACATAACTAGGTTCCGGAATCAGAACCTCATCCCCTGGAACAATAAGTGCGCGTAACGCCAGATCGATGGCCTCGCTGCCACCGATCGTGACGATAATCTGATCTTTGGGATCATACGCCACCTTGAAGCTGTCAAGCAAATACTGCGAGATGGCTTCACGGAGCTCGGTCATTCCGGCGTTGGAGGTATATGCGGTCATTCCCCGTTCAAGGGAGTAGACGCAAGCCTCTCTGACATGCCAAGGAGTCGTGAAGTCCGGTTCGCCTACCCCAAGCGTGATGATATCCTTGCTGCCGCTCGCCAGGTCAAAAAATTTGCGGATCCCCGAAGGCGGGATATCCCTAACCGATGGGGCAAGGTACGAACTCATCGATTTGACTTGCTGTTGTTTGGTATCTTCATTCACGATCATGACACATCTTCCTTTACGGTGAGACTATGAGACGATTATCTTCTTCACGGTCTTCAAATATAATTCCATCTTGCTTATATTTCTTCAGAATAAAGTTGGTTTTCGTCGATAATACCGAATCGATTGTCGAAAGCTTCTCGGATACGAAGTTCGCCACTTCCCTTAAGTTGCGGCCTTCCACTTCGACAAGCAAATCATAAGCTCCGGACATCAAATATACGGATTTGACCTGCGGATACAAGTAAATGCGCTCCGCGATCCCTTCAAAGCCGCGTCCGCGCTCCGGGGTAATTTGTACCTCTATAAGCGCCGTCACCGTTTCGTCTTCGATTTTGCTCCAGTTGACTACGGCAGCGTATTTTACGATGACATGGTCAGCCTCAAGCTCGGCAATCGCCTCTTTAACCTCCTCCACATCCACGCCGAGCAGCGTCGAGAGAAGAGTCGGAGAACGTCTCGCATCCTCGTTCAACAGATCGAGAACTTTCAGTTTCAGTTCAGTCAATTCCTTCATATAGTATCCTCCAGCATTCGTTTCGCGGGCTGCTTATAGAGGTTGTTCATAAAGTCCGCTTTTGATCACGAAGTGAATCAGGAAGTGAACTCGGCATCGAATCTTGAATTCAGCCGGGCCTTCCGGTGCTCACGTACCCACTACGTACGCTCCGCTCCTTCCGTCCCTAGCTTCATCCAATCTTCTCGGTGCTGAAAACCGGCCTTTTTGAACACGCACTTATAGCACATAATCATACCCGGAAAAGAGATTAATACTTATATTACAATACTTTATGAAGCATGCAAAGAAAAACCGTCTCTGCGGCGTGGGCCGAATTTGAGACGGTCAAAATGTGCCAAGCATGAACAAGAGCCCCCACAGGCTGTGGTTTGCCAGGCAGTCACCTTGTATTGCGCGTGGATTATCCGTTTACATATAAGGAGGATTGTGCTGCTCCTGCTGTTTGGATGGAGTATTGGCCATCTCCATGCTTTGATTCATGCCCATATTTTGATTCATACCCATATTTTGATTCATGCTGCTTGTTTTTTGCTGCACGAATTGGCGTGTTTGCTGCTGCGTATTCTGGGCATCCTTGAGCTGCTTGTCAAGATCCTGACGAAGTGCCTGGGAAGAGGTAGAGTACATATTTAGCTGGCTCATCAGATTGTACAGCTCTCCCTGCATCCGAAGCGTATCGTCGGTAAGCTGCGTAAACATCTGGCGGACTGTCGGACAAGCGGATTCCGTCGTCGCCGTCGTGTATTCGCGTACCGTTCGTTTCAAATCGGCGAGGATGGTATACAACAGGTCCTCATCTTGCATAAATGCGGAGTTGTTTTGATTCTGATTCATCATTGATCGTCTTGCCTCCCTGGAATTGGATTTATTGTTGGGGCTGGCTCGGAGCCATGGATTGATGCTGCTGCAGCGTCTGGATCAGCATATCCATATGATGGTCCATGGAGCGTATATACTGCTGGCATGCCTGCTTGATGGTCTGGTTTTGGGTGGTAGCGGCCGTTGCCGCACATTGTTTGATCAGGAGATCTTCGTTGGAAATCGAATCGACAATATACTCTAGTTCTTTGGAAGTGATGGCCTTCATTTGACCGGATTGCATATCTGATTTGCCTCCTCTGGGAAATTTAGCTCATGCATATTATGTCCAGGGCGTTTTTTTCTATGTGCATAGCGATAAACCCCTTTTCATCTACAAATACTAATAGAGGTTGTTCAAAAAGTCCGCTTTTGATAAGAAAACCTGATCGAAGCCTATGCAAGGATGAGCGACCGCGGCTCAAAGGTAGGTTTTCTTGCGATATAGAATTTCATCAGCTCCTCTGATAACGAATAAATTCTATATCTAACACGAAGTAAATCAAGAAGCAGATTCGGCATCGAATCTTGAATTCAGCTGGTCCTTCCGGTACTCACGTACCCAATACGTACGCTCCGCTCCTCAGCCCCTAGCTTCATCCAACCTTCTTGGTGCTGAAAACCGACCTTTTTGAACACGCACTAATAAAGAATATACCAAAGGAGCGAGCGCTAGATGATCTTAACCAGTGGAAATCCCGCCTGGCCTCATACACTGCATCCCATCCCCCAATACCCTATGCTAAACCGGGATCTCGACTGCGATTGTCTCATTGTGGGCGGAGGCATGAGCGGTGCCATCTTAACCTATGAGCTCGCGCGGCGCAACATCAAAACGGTAACGATCGAAAAAAGGACCGTCGGAGGCGGAAGCACATCGGCCAACACCGGGCTGCTGCAAATTTTAAATGACAAGACGCTCACTTCCATCATCCATACATTTGGCGAAGAAACCGGCGTCAAGTTTTACAAGCTGTGCGAACAAGCGATGCAGAAATTAAACACGGCCGTCAAATGCCTTGATCCCGATCCGGAGTTCATTCCCCGTCCCAGCCTGTATTATGCAAGTTATGAAGAAGACGTAAAGCTGCTTCGGGAAGAATACGCCACTCTCCGGAAATACGGGTTCAACGCCGAATTTTGGGATCAGGCGAAAATTGAAAAACATATGCCTTTTTCGAAACCCGCCGCGCTCTATACCCAAGGAGATGCCGAAGTGAATCCCACCCGCTTGATCCATGCTCTCTTTCAAGGAGCAATCGGGCGCGGAGCACAGGTGTATGAACATACCGAAGCCATCCATTTTGAATACGGCAAGCAAGGGGTAACCTGCGATACCCGAACCAACAAGATCCGAGCCGACAATGTTGTTTTTACGACCGGATATGAAACCCAAGACATGAAAAAAGACAAAAACGCCATCCTTAAGGTTTCTTACGCCATGATGACAAACCCGGTTGAAGACCTCTCGGACTGGCATGAGCGATGCCTGATCTGGGAAACGGCAAGACCCTATTTGTATTTCCGCACGGCCCGGGATCGGCGGATCCTGGCGGGCGGCTTTGATGAAGAACCTCCACCCCCGGAAAAATGGGAAGCAAGATCCCTGCACTTCAGCCGATATTTACTGGATGAAATCCGAAAACTCTTTCCGCGTTACGAAGGCCTGAAGGCCGATTATCATTGGGCCGGTATCTTTGGTTCAACGCATGACGGACTGCCGATGATCGGCACGCATCCGGATTATCCTTACTGCTACTTTGTGGAGGCCTATGGCGGCAACGGGACGGTGTACTGCATGATGGCGGCGGACATGCTCGGGGACGTGCTGACAGGACAAAAACGTCCCGAGATGGAGATGTTCTCGCTTCAGCGCACCAGCAAACCCTCGCCACCCAAGCCATAGAGCTATTCCCCCACAAAGTGGAGCCTATGCTTCGATGATTATTCCAAATACTTTGCGGGGACCCCAAAAAACTTATAAATTAATCTCAAAAAAGACGATGCCATTAACTGACATCGTCTTTTTGGAATAAAGGCAGCCGAATTTCAATTCGGGTACCGTGATGAAGTTCGCTTGCAACGTTAATCTCTCCTTCGTGCACCTTCACAATATCATGGGTAATGGCCATGCCGAGCCCTGAACCCTTGTGCAGCTCGCCTGTGTTGGTCCCCCGGTAATACCGGTCAAAAATCCGCTCAAGCTCTTCCTCCCGGATACCTTTGCCATTGTCCTCGACACGGATAAGCACATCGCGGCCGCTCTTATCCACCCGCACCTGGATGGCAACCTGTTCATCATTATGGACAATCGCATTGTAAATTAAATTGCTGATCGCCCTGCGGATCAGAATTTCGTCCACATTCATTTTGATAACCTCGTCGCTGCAATGAAAATCGATATTCCGGTTCGCGTACCGCGCATCATTAAGCGTATCGATAACCACATTGCGGATAAGGCTAACCATGTTGACGTATTTTTTAGCCAGCGTCATTTTTTTATTCTTCAATCGGGTGGACAAATTCAGATCTTCGATCACGTCTCTTAAATAGAGCGATTTGCTTTCGATGATCTCCGCGTAGTCCCTCATTTCTTCGATCGAAAACTGGTAATCCTTATCCTTCATCATTTCCGCATAACCTTGGATGGAGGCTAAAGGCGTTTTGATGTCATGCGAAACATTCCCGATCCACTCTTCTTTCATCTGATCCAGCTTTTTTCTTTCCAACTCGCTTGCTTGCAAATTCCAGGACAACATATTGACATTATGAAACACGTCTTTGTAAATCCCTTTTGCCTCATATTGCACACGGTAATTTTTATGAGCCAACTGTTTGATCCCGTCTATCAAGGCATGAAGCGGCCGGGTCAGCTTTTTGCTGAAAATATAGGCGATGCAAAGCGCAATGAAGCCGTCGACAGTGATCAGAGTTAAGGCGCCTGTTTTGAGGGTCTGTCCGAGCACCCTGTAATCGAAGGTTATAACCTGCCGCTGCAAATAACGGTCTTTGAAGCCGATCAGATAACTGTAGCGGTAACCAGACTCGGTCTTTTCCCCAACAAAAACGGTGGAGAGGGTTTCTTTTTCTAGATATTTATAAGTCTGAACGATATCTATTGGCGTATATTTCGTTTTAGCTCCTTCGGGTACATGGTAGCCATAAAGCAGCTTGCCATTCTCGTCCAGCACTTGAATCCATGCCTGCTTGCGCTGCAATTCCTCTTTCCCTCTGTCGGTAATGGAAACTCCTGATGGAGAGACGATAATCTCGTTCGCAAAGGAACGGGTAATGGACTCCGCCGAATTATCTTGGTTATGCAGCAGATTGCTTTTCGTATCCATTTGCCATATATATAGCCCGATCACCACCAAGATATTCATGATGATGACGATCACAACGATCAGAACAACGGACAACAAATACCGCCCGGTCAGCCTCCATTTCATCAGCTATTCATCCTCTACCGCCAGTTTGTAACCCAGTCCCTTGACCGTGACCAAATACCGCGGATTGGAAGGGTCCTCTTCGATTTTCTCCCTAAGGCGCCGGATATGTACCATTACCGTATTATCAAACCCGAAAAATTCCTCCCCCCATACCCGCTCAACCAAACTTTCCTTGCTGATGATCTGGTTGGGATGTTTGAGCAAATGGGTTATCAGACCAAGCTCCTTCGGCTTGAGTTCGATCACTTCGCCGTTTTTTCTAAGCTCGATCTTCTCCTCGTTCAACTCAAAAGGCCCCGCTTTAACGATGCCGGTTTGTTTGTCCTCTATCTGCGGAATATCCGGTCTTCTGAACCGCGCTTTAATCCGGTAAGCTACCTCCTTCGGGCTGAAAGGTTTGGTGATATAATCATCGCCGCCGATGGCGAATCCTAAAATTTTGTCAATCTCCTCGGTTTTGGCCGATAAAAAGAAAATCGGGACATTGGAAACGCTGCGGATTTTTTTGCAGACTTCATAACCTTCCCCATCCGGAAGCATGATATCCAAAATCACAATATCGGGCTGCATGTCCTGAAACTGCGTCCAGCCGTCCGCAGCGGTCGAAGCGGTATAGACCTGGTCGATCCCTTCCTTCACCAAAACGGTCTTCAGCAGCCGCAAAATATCCGCCTCATCATCCACGATAAGCACCTTTTGATTCCATGACAAAACGATTCCAACCTCCTTTCATCAAGGTGGGGCATCTGAAAAATATCATCTTCCCCACCCTGCAATTTACTATATCAAGCGAAGGCTAGCTCCGGAAACTATTTTTCTTACTCTTGAGCGAACAATTTGGCCATGGGATTGGCTGTCTTTTTGTCTGCTACCACTTTCCCTGAACGGTTCATTTCATAATATTGATAATAATCGGAAGTGAAATTAAGAGCAGTCAGGGCTTGTTCCGCAAACGTACCGGCCGTTTCCTCCGTCAGCTTGTCGCCGTTCCAGTAGAAATGAAGCAATAAACGGTTCTGGTTATATGGATGCTTGATAATATAAGCGCCGACGCCGTCTTTTTTATTCATCATCTTTTTCCAGTCCCAACCGATATCTTTGGATTTTTGAATGATGCCCGGCTTCAAAGCTTGTATCAATCCGTTTGTTTTGGCGCTGCCGATGACGATGATATTACTTGCTGCCAATTCCTTGGTCATTTTCTTTTTCAAAACCTGGCGCTCTGTAATAACCGCAGGTTTAATGCCTGTAAATGATAACGCAGCCCCGATCTGATTCCAAAACTCTTCCTGCTGTTTTTTCGCCTTGGCTCCTGCTTTATCGCTCAGTACAACGGTTAGCGGTTCACCCGCATACACCTTCTCCATAATTCGGCTCATCGTTTCATACGGAAGCCCTGGTATCTGGCTCATCGAAGCATGATAGATCTCTTTGAACTGCTGACGCATATATTCGATTTTTTCAGCTTCGGTCAGTTGGTATTCCGGTTTCAGCACAAACTGCCGCTCATGCAGCGCTTTGTCCATTTCATCCCGCGCTTGCTTGCCGAGCGTATCTTCAATCGTCTGCAAGAGGCCGGCAATCGTCGCATTTTTATATTCATAACGTTTAAAATATTCTTTCATAAAGGCATCGAATTTTTCCTCACCGACCAAACGGTATAACTGGTAGATCGCCTGACGTCCTTTGCCATAGAAAACCGGATTGGCATTGCTCCCGACTTCTTGGTTGGTGGAAGCGATCGGTTCATCGAAGGAAGAATCGTCGCTTTGAAGCTCCTTGAAGCCATTCATCGAGTCTCCCTGTTTTTCCGCAAAATAAATTTTTGAGAAATCGGCGAAACCTTCGTCCAGGAATGATTCTGTCTCCGAATTATTGCCGATCAGGGAATGGAACCACTGATGGGCGATTTCATGTACAAACACATAGTCATGTGCAGGGTCGGCATTGCTTCCTTTCAACCCCATTTGAATCACGCGCGAAAACTCCACCGCAACACCTTCGACATAAGACTCGGCAATACGGAATTCAGGGTACGGATATTTCCCGTATTTGTCATTAAAAAACCGGATTGCTTTGAACGCCTGATCGATGTATTGATCAATGACTTTTTTCTTATCAGGCGTGTTGTCAAAATAATAATATTCAACCGTCAGCCCGTCACGCGTTACGTTCTCCACCTTATAGTTGGGGCTTGCAAAAAAGACGAATTCCCGCGTATTGTTTGCCACCGTGGATACAATCTTGCGCCCGGATTCCTTGTCCTGCTGGGTAGTGATCGTTCCCGGCATCAATACCTGATACTTGTCCGGCACGTTGAGATGCACTTCAAAATCCGAAGACGTGTAATAGTCGCTTTCAAACGTTGTGCTATAAGGGGTTTTATTCCATTGATGTTTGGCTTCATCATACACAGCCAGTACGGGGAACCAGTGCGCGCCATTGATAATATCTTTGTAATACGACAAACGCTCGGAGCCATATGGAATCTTGACATCGAATTCAAGCTGCAGAGTTACCGCCTCGCTGGGCTTAAGCCCCTGCTTCAGTCGAACGGTCAAAGCCTGATTTTTATTTTCATATGTTAAGGATTGCCCGTTTTCCGTCACTTTTTTCATATCGATGCCGCCCAGAAATACATCCGGCGTCAGTTTAGGGTTATCTTTTTGAATTTCTTCATTCGTCCGCTGGAACATGCTGGGCTGGGTCGCTTTCGAGCGGTTGGCATCGGCAAAAGTATGGAAAACCAGTTCCTGCAATGTATCCTTTGAAGTATTGCGGAACGTCACCGTTTCACTGCCCTGAATGTGCATGTTTTTCTCATCCAGCCGGGCATTGATCTGGTATTGAATTGGCGTTTGCGCCTCTGCGGCGTCTATCGACTGTCCGGCAACGGATGCCGGCGCTGCCAGCGCATGAACACCGGTAACGGCTGGGCTTGCTGCCATCGTTACAGCCACCGAGCAGGCGATTGCTTTTAGGGTGATGGATTTGAAGGTTGTATGTTTGCTCATTGGGTTCTCTCCTTTTTATGCTGAACTAATGATTGAACGGATGAAGGCAGCCGGATGAAATGTTCTTTCGATCGCTGTTGCTCCCAGATTTCTTTGATTAAACTATCAAAGGTAGAAATCCGCTCACAAAGGCGAACGCACCGCTTCTCCAGAATCATTTCCCCCTCTTGCCTGTCCTTATCCATTTCTTGAGTTCAACCTATATAGTTCAAATACTATATTAGTTGTTAAAACCGCTGCGGCTACGGATCGTTCTTCCGATTTCACTTTACTCCCCGCTTGCCTCCAGCTTCTGTTTCGTCTTTTCCGGCAGCTCGTTTGCCTGCACTTCCTGGTAGGAGCTTACTTTATCGTCCTTCAGGTATACCCGCAGATAAGCCTGCTTGCGCAGTTCCTTATTCGCCGTAAAGGTGAATGTTTTTTCCTTTCCTTCTTCATCAAAACCTTTCATCGTGTATTCATAATTAACGTAAATTTCTCCGCTATCGGTTTTATCCTCCATCTTTTTGCCGCCATCCTGGATCTGCACGTAATAATGATCGGCGCCAAGACGGTTGATGTTGACATTTTGGATAAAAACAATAAATCCGATCAGAAGAGCCAAAATGATGCCCGCTCCAATCACAAGTCCTTTTTTCATCGTTGTTCCTCCTCTATCTATATAAGTTGAACCAATGATTGTACGGATGTTAGGCAGCCGGGTGAAATGTTCTTACGATCGCTGTTGTTCCCGGATTTCTATGATTTGAACCTATATATGGTTGAAATCCGCTCACAAAGGCGAACGCTTCGCTTCTTCAGAATCATTTCCCCCTATTGCCTGTTCCTTTACCTCTTATTAAGTTCACCTTATATAGTTTTCTTTTCTTCTCTTTTACTCGTCTATCTTTACTTGATATTTGTAACGATTTTATAGTACGCATTGACGGTCAACGCATAATAGATCAGGTAGATGCAAGTGTAAACGCCCATGCAAATGACTACTGGGATCACTAGATTGGTTTGCATCAAGTTGGACAATGCCGATAAGGCAACCGCGCAGTGAGCGATGCCGGCAATCAGCGGCAGGGCGAAAATAAAGCCAACCTGTTTGGCCACCGTTTTGCGGATTTCCTTTTTGTTCACGCCGATTTTATGCAGAATCAAATAACGCCCTTTATCGGCATTGGCTTCTGTCAACTGCTTAAAGTAAATGATGCTGCCTGTTGCGGCCAGAAAAACAAGCCCCAAAAATCCGCCCATAAACATCATGAGCCCGAACGCTTCCATCCCCTTGGAATAGGTGTCATAGAAACTTGAAAATTTCGCTTTGTCCGGTAAAATCTTTTCAATGTCCGCAGTTAATGTTTTAGCCTTGTCTTGACCGGTGATGCCGTAGATCTCAAGCATGTCTGCGACGGCCTTCGGCTGCAGCTTCCCGAATACTTCGTCACTGACGACAATAGTGGTATAGACGGCGCGCTGGTTTAAGACGTTAAATTTGTGCAATTCCTTGAAGGTTACCTGCTGCTTCTGCTGTTTGTTCTTTAATGTGATGGTCTTGCCGACATATTTAGGCGACATCCCTTCCATATAGGCTGGATCCAGCACAACAGCTTCATTGGCTTTAAGCGAGAGTTTCTCGTCTCTGTTCTGAACATCGGCCAGTTGATTGAAATCATGTGCCGACAAAATGGTAAAGGCCATCTCCCCGCCATTGGAAAACACGGATTCCAGGCCGCTCATGTCCGCTTTCATTTCTATAACAGGAACAGATAAATGGTAACGAAGTTCGTGATCCGCTGATTTTGCGACCAAATCCCGGACCTTTTTTACCGAGCCGCCGTCCTTGGCGATAAACATCATGCTGTTCGGATTGGCTGCTCCGGCATTACTGCGGTTGTTGTAATAAAAGCTGTAAGAGGTCCCAACGGCAGTCAAAGTAGTTGCGCTAAGCACCGCTATGATCGTCAGCGTCCGGGCATTCCCTTTGATCCGGTACAGCAGTTGGGAAACACCGATCATGTTCATCCCTTTCCAGTAACTTTTTTTACGGGCCCGGGATAATTTCAACAATGCGACGGTCAAAGTGCTGAATAAAAAATAAGTGCCCAGGATAACCGTAAGCAGAATCACGAGCGGGGTCATCATATATCCTAACGACGCCCATACCTTGGACTGAAGCAGGTTTTGCAGGGCAAGCCAGTAACCGAATCCGATCAGAATCACCGAGATCAGCGCCGTGATCCACGATGCCTTCGGCTCCCGCTCATGCTCCTGGTCGGCATGAAACAGCTCGATCAATTTGAAACGGTAAATCAGGCGATAGCCTTGGAATGAAGTGATCAGGGTAATGATCATAAATACGATCACCGTATTTATGACAGCCGAGAAAGAAATTGAAAATTGACTGAGCAATTCATATCCCATCACCTTCATCAGGATCATGACGAAAAACCGGCTGAGCACCGAACCAAAGGCAATCCCGATGATAAGCGCCAATATGCCCATCAGAAAATTTTCATAAAACAGCATGCGGCCGATCTGCTTTTTACGCACCCCGAGCAGGGAATACAATCCGACTTCTTTCTTGCGTTTTCTCGTGAAAAAAGAATTGGAATACCAGATAAAAATGGCCACAAAAATCATGAGCACAACCGACGCCCCGCTGAAGGCCGAGCTGATTTTCGGCGAACCGTCGGAAGCCGAATGGATCGTGGTATCGTACTTCAAAGATACAAACGTGAAGTAGATCACGATGCTGAAAATCATGGATGCAAAATATAAGAAATAATTCGTGAAGTTTTTCTTGATGTTTTTGCGCGCGATGCTAAACAACGTCATGATGCTCACCTCCGAGCTCTGCCAGGACCTCCAAAATTCTTTGGAAAAATGTTTTTCGCGTTAAGTTCATCTTGCGGATTTCCGTAAAGAGCTCTCCGTCTTTGATAAAGATAACGCGCTTGCAGTAGCTGGCCGCATACGCATCATGCGTTACCATCATAATGGTCGATTGGTTGGTCTCATTAAGATGGCTCAGACTCTCCAGCAGGCTTGTCGCGGATTTGGAATCCAGCGCTCCGGTGGGCTCGTCCGCCAGAATCAGGCTTGGATTGGTCACAATGGCGCGGGAAGCCGCCGTACGCTGCTTCTGTCCCCCGGAAATATGGTACGGATATTTGTCCAAAATTTCCCGGATGCCAAAAGTGTCGGCAATTTCGTTTACGCGTTTCTCAATCTCGCCGGCAGGCACCTTGGATAAAGCAAGCGGAAGAAGTATATTTTCTTTGACTGTAAGCGTGTCGAGCAGGTTATAATCCTGAAAAATAAAGCCGAGCTTGTTCCGGCGGAAGTCCGACAGCTTTTCCTCATTCATGGATCCGATCCTTTGGCCGTCGATGATAACTTCACCCGAAGTCGGCGCATCGATGGTGGAGAAAATGTTCAGCAGCGTGGATTTCCCCGCACCGGACGGACCCATGATGCCGACAAACTCGCCCTCCTGAATATGCAGGTTAATCTCCTGCAGCGCAGTATAAATATTCCCTTTCATACCAAACGTTTTAGCAACATCTATAGCTTGCAAAATAGTTTTCATTGGGTTGGTCTCCTTACCTAACAGAAGTTAACGAACACTAATGTTAGGATAACCGCCGTACCTTACAGCATTTTAATCCGAACCTTACATAAACCTTAAAAGTTCGCTTTTGATAAGTAAAACGTCTATCGGCGCACCCTTTAGGAAGACAGACCGCATTTAGCGGTATTTTTTCTTGCGATATAGAATTTTATCAGCTTCCGCTAATAACGGATAAATTCCATATCTAACACGAAGTAAATCAGGAAGGAACTCGACATCGAATCTTGAATTCAGCCGGGCCTAAGCGCGAATGCATACGTAGAAAGTTTCCTCCGAAAACATTTCAGGTGCTGGCGCCAGAACGCCAAAAACCCCCAGAGTCCGCCGATCAAGCGACGCTCTGAGGGTTCATGCATTCTTTTTCATGTTTTCTAATCCGATAAAGTTTTAAAGTTCCGATATGTTTCAATTCCTTATTATGCCGACTTCTCCGCCTTCAGCAATTTTCGGACGAACATCCAGCCGCCAATCGGCGCTGCCCCAAGAGCCAGCATAAGGATGGTAATGATTAGAGGCGCTTGGCTGATGCTGAGCACGATAATAAAAATAAAGGTGCCCAAAAGACGTCCCACCATCAGGCTGAGCTCGCGTAGAACCACCAACTCGACCCGCTTTTCCACCGTTTCGGGATTGGTTCCCATTAGATCGAAACCCGATGAAGTCATCGGCAAAATATACAGCGGCATAAACACAGAGGTTCCGATGCCAAAGATCAGAAGGGCTCCATACCCTGTCTTCCACAGCAGCGGAAGGATCACGATCCACAGCAGCAGCGCTCCGGCAAGCATGCCAGTATTTCGGAATCTTGGTTTGTACCATTTTCCTGCAAGCCAGTAGGTCAGCAGCGATATTGCGGAAGTGATCAACGTAAATTGTCCCAGCTTCGCCTCCTGCTTTGTCGCGACAAAAACCAGCAGGCCGATCAGAAAAGCAAAGACGCCTTCGCGTACTCCCTGAGCAATCAGTCCCGGAGTCATAAGCCGCCATGGACTGCCTTTGCTTTGCAGCTGCGTTATCGGCTCCCTCCAATGATAAGCGCCGCCGTTTTTCCTTTTTTTGAGAAAAAAGCTGAGCACGACGCAAAGCGCATAAATAACAAGCGAGATGGTGAAAACGAGCCGATATCCTTTATCGCCCTTCAGCCAAGTAATGAGCAGCCCTGAAACCCAAGGCCCCACGATGCCGGTAACCGAACCTAACAATCCTACCCAGCCGTTAAACAAATCCCGGTTTTCCCGGTCCGTCACTTCGAAATAAACGACGTTAAATGCAAGCCAGAACAACCCGATCGCCAGACCAAGCAGCAGGCCCAGCGGCCAAATCCAATGCACAATATCCGCACCGCCCCATAAAACCAGGAGATAAAACACCCCTGAAAGGACGACGCCCGCCCGCAAAGCATTCATCTTGTTGTATTGCTTTACCCACTTGCCGCCGATCCAAAAGGTCAGGCCAACCGCGACTTGCTGGGCAATGGTAAACCAACCGATCATGGCGTAATCCTGCTTGCTTTTCCATAAGTATACATTCAAAAAGGTACCGGACAGGGCTCCCGCCAGAACGATCAGCCCATTAACGGCCAGCAAAAGCTGCGATTGGCGGTCTAAATGTGCCGTCGTTTTCAGAAAAGTCCCCCCTTCATACCGGACATGCGCTCTATCTTAACATGCCCCAAAGGAAAGCAAAATAGCCCCACAAAGTGTATCGGAAAGAAGTCCGACGCCTCTCACAGAGGGGCGCTTTTGCGAAGCAAAAGTACTGAGTGGAGCCTATGCTTCGATGCTTATCCAGATATTTTGCGGGGACACTGAATTCTATAATCTAACATACCCCACAAAGTAGACGTGTGCCCTTCGAAGCTTATTCCGATTACTTTGCGGGGACCCCGGAACTTTATGAGATACCCGAAGTTTATGCTTTCTTACAACTTAAAAAAAGACGCCGAAGCGTCTTAGGCCTTGCCTTGGCTCAAATGATCCACCATGCGCAGGCGGTCTTCCTCGGACAAGTTCTCTTCCACATGGAAACAACCCGTGCAGACATACATATTGAGCCGGAATGGCGGCTTAATGACCGGTTCAGTTAAGGCACTGAACTTCGTCGGAACAAAACCTTGCTCCGCAATTTCCCGCGTCCCGGCCAAAATCATGTAATCGCGGCATTTGGGACATTCCGGAACTTCTTCCTGTTCATCCAAAATCTTTTCCACGCATTCCTCATAGTTCATCAGGTCATGGCTTTCCCCGAATTTATCCAACGTGCGGATTGAAGGCGGAAGCGTATGCCGCATATCCTCATCGGACCAAAGCGACGTATCGTCCGCTTCGTCTTGTTCATCCTCCCAGTCCGCCTCTTCTTCCGCATCCTCTTCACCAAGCTGTACATTCAACGTCCGGTAACCGTTCAGCTCGTTCTGACAATAAGGGCAGGTTTCTTCCGGGCCGATTTCTTCATCCCAGACGATTTCAGTCTGGCACCATGGGCAAACGGTGTTTTCCATTGCCATTCATCTCCTCAATGTTTCATTAAATAAACGACACCGACCGTAAAAAATATGACGGCCACCACGAATAAAATTCTAGGCAGATATTTCATGTTTTCCTCCCGGAAAAAGCTTTAGAAAATGCAAGCTCCTATCACATAAGACAACGAAACCGAAATCAATAAGGAGAAAACCCCTACCGCACGGTTGTCTTTACGGATCTCCTCATCCACCGAAAAAACAGGCGTCAAAAACTCAAACAGCAAATAAGAGACGAACAACAGGATAAACCCATAAGTCCCCCATTTCATCGTTTCGTAAAGGGAAGTTTTCGCCTCAATGCTGTATCTCAGCACATTGCAAATCGCAAAAAATTTGCCTCCGGTAGCGAGTGAGGCCGCGACATTGCCGCGACCGATCTCTTTCCAGAAGTTATATCTGGCCACCACCTCAAACAAACCTAAAAACACAATCAGGGCCACGATGGCCACCGCAAAATATCCAACCAGCATCCCCAGTGGATGCGATAACAAATGGTCAAGCGAATTTTTCATTTTCCTGCCTCCTTCAAGTCATACATATGAGCTTATTTGCGCGATTATTGCAGCTCCGCTACCGTAACCCCAGTTCCGCCTTCCCCATAATTGCCGAGACGGAAACTTTTGATATGTTTATTCCTGCGCAAATAGTCAGTAATCCCTTTCCGGAGTATGCCCGTTCCTTTACCGTGAATCAAATACACCTGACCCAAATTGGCAAGGAAGGCCTCGTCGATAAAACGATCCACTTCAATCAATGCTTCTTCGAGGTTGGCCCCGCGCAAATCCAGCTCGTTGCGGATATGGTCATCCCGCGTACGTTTTAATGTCGTCGCATGCCGCTGCGCCTGCTTGGCAGCCGCTTCATGAGTTTGAACGAGCTCCAGATCATCCAGGGAGACCTTCATCTTCATAATGCCGAGCTGAACAACCGCTTCTTTAGGCCCTGCCAGTTCGACCACATGCCCCTTCTGGTTCAGACTATACACCATAACCTCATCGCCCGCTTCGATTTTGCGCGGTGCTTTGGTTTTTTGTGTCTTTGTCTTTTGCCGCTGCTGCGGTTCAGCCTCGTCAAGCATCTTCCGGGCTGCAATCAGCTTATGCTCCTTGACGGAAGCTCCTTCCTCCTTGGCCAGCTGCCGCAGGTCGCTGATGATCTCCTCCGCCTCGCGTCTTGCTTTGGCAATGACCTCACGTGCTTCGGACTGGGCTTTTTCGACCAGACGGTCGCGCTGCTGTTCGAGTTTCTCCAGCTCCTGCTGGTGTTTGCTTCGCAGCTCTTCCATTTCTAGGCGCAGCTTTTCCGCTTGTTCCCGCTCGACTTCGGCGCCAAGCCGGTTTTCTTCAAGCGATGCGATCATATGCTCGACGCGTTGGTCTTCTTCCGTTACCTCTCCGCGTGCAAAATCCAAAATTTTGTTCGGCAGCCCTAGGCGTTCCGCGATCGCAAACGCATTGCTTCGGCCCGGCACGCCTACAAGCAGCCGGTACGTCGGGCTTAACGTATTGACGTCAAACTCCATGCTCGCATTGATGACGCCTTTACGTTCATAGGCATATGCCTTCAATTCGCTGTAATGCGTCGTGGCGACCATGCGGCAGCCTGTTTGATGTATATGCTCCAGAATCGCAATCGCCAGCGCCGAACCTTCAGCAGGATCGGTGCCGGCACCGACCTCATCCAGGAGAACCAGGCTTTTCGGCGTCATATGCTTTAGAATACGGATAATATTGGTCATATGGCTGGAGAAGGTGCTGAGGCTTTGCTCAATGCTCTGCTCATCGCCAATATCGGCATAAATAGCGTCGAATACGCAAAGCTGGCTGCCTTCCTCCGCCGGTACAAACAATCCGGACATGGCCATCAAGCTCAAGAGTCCGATCGTTTTAAGCGTTACTGTCTTACCGCCTGTGTTTGGACCCGTAACGATAATCGAGGTGTAGGAATTCCCAAGCTCCACATCAATAGGGACCACCTTGTCCATCTCAATGAGAGGATGACGGCCCTTGCGAAGCTTGAGGAAACCACGGTCATTCATTCGCGGCATCGATGCCTTCATGACATGAGCCAAACGCGCCTTGGCAAAAATAAAGTCAAGCTGTCCCACCAAATCCAGATCGAACTGCATCAATTCAGCCTGGTCTCCAACCAATGCCGACAGTTTCTGCAAAATGATTTCAATTTCGCGTTCTTCCTTCATCCGCGTTTCGCGCAGTTTGTTGTTCATCGCCACAATCGATTCCGGTTCGATGAACAGGGTTGCGCCGGAGCCGGATTGATCATGCACGATACCGCCAAAATAAGAACGGTATTCCGCTTTTACCGGAATAACAAAACGGTCCCCGCGGATCGTCACGATCTGATCTTGAAGCATTTTGGCTACGGATGAGGAACGGATCATGTTATCCAGCTTCTCGCGGATACGCACCTCTCCTCCGCGCAGTTCCCTGCGAATTTGCGCCAGCTGCGGACTTGCCGAATCCAGCACCTCCGCTTCCTCCGAGATACAAGCTTTTATGGAATCTTCAAGCGCTTTTTGTTCGGATATATTTTCGCTGATGCTTACAAGCAGATTAAGCGGCTCGTCCTCATTCATTTGGGAAATAAAACGTTTGATACGTCTTGAGCCATACGCCGTGTTGCTGATTGCCAGCAGTTCATGCGTATTCAGCGTACCGCCGATCTTCGCCCGTTTCAAGGCAGCGGAAATATCGGTGATACCGCCAAAGGAAGGCGCTCCTTTCAAGCGCTCGACGGTATACGCCTCATCGGTTGCTTGCAGCAATTTTTTGACTGATTCGAGATCGGTATCCGGCCGCAAATTTTCGATGATATGTTTGCCCATGGAGGTCTGGGCATAACTTGCACATGTATTTAAAATCTTGCGGTATTCCAGCGTCTGCAAAATTTTGTCGTCCAAGAATTTCACTGCTCCTCTCATACAATGCTTCTATTATATACGAAACACCCGGGACTACGCCATTTGCGAAAACAACTATAACAATTTTCCACTAAATCCGGCAGGAGCCGATACATAAGATTTCACGAATTGAATACAATAAACGATGCATACAGAATCCATTTCATAATAAACGAACAAACGTATTATGAGATGATTCATCAACGTATCTTTCACGCAAAGGAGGCCAATTGCATGAATTTTCTGGGTCATGTCGTACGATTTATCGTTTCCGCGATTGTGCTTATGATTGTCGGCTGGATCGTTCCGCAATTCTCCGTCGGTGGTTTCTGGAGCGCTCTGCTGCTGGCTCTGGTCATTGCCCTGCTTGGCTGGGCTATTGAAGGAATCTTCGGCAAGAGAGTCACGCCGTTCGGTCGGGGCATTGTCGGTTTTATCGTCAGCGCGCTGGTCATATACATCGCCCAGTTTATCGTGGGTGGAGTCAGCGTCACGATTCTGGGGGCAGTGCTAGCCGCTCTCGTCATCGGAATCATCGACCTGTTCATTCCGGTAACGCCGTTCAACGCCGCCAAAGACCGCAAATAACCGTACATCCGAAATACCCCCGTTCACATGGAACAGGGGTATTTTCATGCTGTTCACCAATTATTCAAATCAGACCTGCTCCGAACTTCCATTTTTGGGGTATCATGACTATTAGAATTGTCACAAAAATTTAAGTTTTGAGGAGGATTGCATTGAAAAAGTCCATTGCTTTTATTCTTTCCTGCATGCTTTTATTGGTTCTTTCCGCTTGCGGAGAAAAAAATAAAGAGTCTCAAGCCGCAAGCGGCGGAGTCAGCGACACAGGTGCCGCCCCCAGCGAGGAAATGGTCATCAAAGCGAAAAATTTTGCTTTTGATAAACAAGAATATCATCTTAAAAAAGGCGTTCCCGTCAAAATCACCTTCGAAAATGAGGAAGGCACCCACGCCGTGTTAATTCCAGGGCTTGAGCTGCAGCTCGATCAAAAACATAAATCCCAAGTAGTAACCCCTGAAAAAGCCGGTATCTTCGAGATGACCTGCTCCGTATATTGCGGCTCAGGGCATTCAGCCATGATCTCCAAAGTGATTGTGGACGAGTAAACCTGCTACAAGCGCAAGCAATCCCCCTACAGACAATAAACAGGATCGGAATCATGATGTCCTGTTTGGAATCCTTTAGGGGGATTTTTGCAAAGTTTATCTTTACGATGAATCAGCTTTGGTCCTGCTCAATCAATTCGATCCATTCGTTATATTCCGTTTGAAGCTTGGAATATTCGTCCTGCAGCTGGGTATGCTCTTCCCTAAGCTTTTCTTCTTTTTCCTGCTGAAGCTCAAGCTCTGCCTGCAGCAGCCGGTATTGGTGGGCGATAAGTTCAAAGTTGTCGCCAACCTCCTTCAACTCGGCGGCAGCACTCTCCTTCTCGCTCTGCAGCTTGCTTAGCTGCTCTTCCCCAGCGGCAATCTGGAGCTTCCAATCCTCAAGCTCTGCCTGCAGCTCCCTTTCCCTGCTGTTCCAATGCTGCTGATGGTTCGTCATTTCCTCCAGCTTCTCCTGATACGTCTGCAGGGCAAGCTCGCTGCTGCGGATGAGCTCACGCTGTTCATTTTCCCTCGCTGCCGCTTCATCCAGCAGTCTGTTCAATTCTTCCACCTTTTGCAAGGCTTGGTCTTTTTCCTCCAACGCCATCAGGTACTCGATTTCAGTATCCTCTTGCCGCTGTTTCATCTCGCTGCCTTTCTGCTGAAGTTCCTCATATTGTTTTTGCAAACCTTGGTACTGCTGCTTCAAATGATCGTAATGCTGCAAGTGTTCCTGATAAAGCCGCTCGATATCGGCATATTTCCGTCCGCTTTCCACAGCCTGACGTTCGGCTTCCTCGCAAGCCTGCTGACGCTGCGCAAGCTCTTCGGCGAGCTGCTCGTATTTCCGGCTGCTTTCGGCAACCCTCAAGACAAGCTCTTCATGCTCCTGCTGCTGACGGTCGTATTGATCCTTGAGCACCTCATGCTGCTGGAGCGTTTCCCCAAATTGCCGCTGCAGCTTACGGTACTGCTCTTCTTTATCTTCCATGGACTGTTTGAGCTGCTTATGCTGATCATCCTTCTCCTGCAAGGACTGTTTCAGTTCATCGACCCTTGCCTCGCTTGACTCCAAGGCGGAGAGCAGTTCTTCCAGTTGCTGCTGCTTGGCAACAAGTTGTTCCTTCTGCTCTTCTATCGAAAGCTCCTGCAGCTGCAGTGTTTCATCAAGATCTTCGATCTTCTTTTGTTGGGAATCGATCTGCTGCCGCTGCTGCTCCAGTTTGCGCTGCCGTTCTTCGGATACCTGCAGCGCGGAAGCAGCCCTCCGCGACTCATCCTCCGCCTGCTCCTTGAGTACGCTAAGCTCATCATGAAGCGACTTCATGCCGGCTTCAAGCGCATCGTTCTGCTCTCCTGCTTCCAGAATGCGCAGCTCCAGTTCGCCGATTTCTTCCTTTTGCTTGTCCACTTGACTTCGCCAGGAGGCCGCCTCCGCAGTAAGCTTCTCAATCTCTGACTTCTGCTTCTGGGATGAAACTTCATATTCCTCGAGCAGCTTCTGCATCCGGCGCTGTTCCTCTTCCGAATGGGCTGCCTCCTCCTTGAGGCGGGAAATCTGCCCATTCAGGCGTCCCTGCTGCTCTCTGAGCGTTTTTAGTTCCGTCTGGGAAACCTCTTCCTTCTTCAGCGCCGCCTGATGCAGCTCTTGAAGCTTGGCATGGGCATTCTTCGCCTGCTGAAGTTCCGCCTGCAAATTGCGGAGCTTATCCTGCAGTTGGCCGCTGCCGCTGCGAAGCTCTTCCAGCTGCTTGTTCAGCGCATCGACGTTTGCCTGATGCTTCTTCTCCGTTTCCTGCAGCGAAGTTTCGTACTTATTCCGGGTTTCCTTAAGCTCGGCTTGAAATTTTTCTTCCGTGCTTTTCAGCAGCCCCTGATGTTTCTGCTGTGCGGACTGAAGCGCCGCCGCAGCCCCCCGTTCCAGCTCCTGCATCGCCGCTTTATGCTTAGCCTCCAGCGCCTGCCTGTCGCGCTGGAGCTGCTCGGCAGCCTGCTTCTCCTTGCGCTGCAAGGATTCCTTCATTTCCGTTTCTTTCTTTAATGAGGCTCGGGTCTCCTCAAGCTCTTTCCCCATCGTTGACTTCGTGTTTTGAAGCTCTGCCGTTAGCGAAGCCTTAGTATCTTCGAACTCCTTAAGCAGCCCCATTTTCTCCGTCTCCCACTGCTTTCGCAGTTCCTCTGTCTCCTTGGCCGCTGCGAGCTGTTCTTCCTGCAGCTTCGCATACAGCTCCTGCTGCTCCATACGCACAGCCTGGAGTTTCGAAAGTTCGCTCCGCAGCTCGCTTCTTTCGCCTGTCAGCATCTTGACCTCGTTTTGGACATCTTGAAGCTGAATCGCTTCCTCAGCCATATGTACGGCAGTCAAAACAGCCAGCTTCATCGCATCGAGCCGGGAATGGTTTTTGGAAATGGAGTTCATGCGTTCATCTACGTAAGCAGCAACCTTTTTCATATAGTCGGCACTGCTGCCTACCAATTTATAAGAAGTCCCGTAGATATCCACGGTGACGCGAGTACGATCAGGTGTAGTCACAGTTGTGCCCTCCTTCATATGTGTGTTGACTCTTAGATGTCTGGTTACTTCTGCAAAAAAGCCACATCGAATCTGTATGTACATGGATTCGATGCGGCTTCATTCAATTCCTGCTATTTTCTCAATTCTGCATGAAAAGTTTGCTCAAGCCGGTCCACAACGGCTGCATGCGCAGATGAAACTTCTTCATCCGTCAGCGTGCGCTCGTTATGGCGGTAAACGATCGAAATCGCCACACTCTTCTTGCCTTCACCCAGCTTGCTGCCCGTGAATACGTCAAATACCTGCACGGACTGCAGCAGTTCTCCTGCAGCTTCGCGAATGGCGGCCAGCATCGCTCCCGCTTCCACGCTGTCGTCTACAACGACCGCGATATCGCGTTCGGAAGCCGGAAAACGAGGAAGCTCACGGTATTTGATCTCTTCGTTCGCATGTTCATAAAGCGGCTGAAGCAAAATTTCCGCCGTATAAACATCGCCAAGATCGCGCTCCTGCTGCAGCTCCGGATGTACCTGGCCCATTGTGCCAAGCAGGAGCTGCGCCCCGCCTTCAACCGTCAGATACACGGAAGCCGAACGTCCCGGATGGTAGCCTTGCGGCTGATTCGCCACATAACTGATCGAATCTTGAAGTCCAAGGTATTCGAACAACGTTTCAAGTGCGCCTTTCAGGTCAAAGAAATCGACCGCCTCCGGCGTTTGGTTCCATTGTTTAGGTCCGCGGCTTCCGCACAGCAAAAGCGTCAGCACAGGAATTTCTTTAGGCTGGGTTGTCAGTTCCTCTTCCTGACTGTAGAACACGTTCCCCATCTCGAACAAGGCAAGATCGGTTTGCTTGCGGTTGGCATTATAAGCTGCGACATCAAGCAGCTGAGGGATAATGCTTGTGCGCAGCACGCTCCGCTCCTCGCTCATCGGCATCGCAAGCTTGATTGCGCGCGCACCTTCGGTTAATGCCGGGAATAGAGCGGTCTCGTCGGGATGCGTAAAGGAGTAGCTGATGACATCCTGCCATCCGCCATGCGTAAACAATCTTCGAATATCGCGGCGCAAAGCCTGCGGCTTCGTGTATGCTCCCGGCGTGGTCGGTCCTTCGATCGCGGTTGTCGGGATATTGTCGTAGCCGTACAGACGGGCGATTTCTTCAATAAGATCCACGTCTCTGGAAATATCGCCGCGGCGCGAAGGCACCTTCACTTCGAGAATCCCCTGCGCGGTATCGGCGCAGCTGAAATGCAGGCGGCTGAAGATGGTTTTCACTTCAAGCATCGACAACTCCGTACCGAGAAATCGGTTCAGTTTGTCGAACGAAAGCACGATAACTTTGTCTTCTGTCGCAGCCGAACCGGCTTCCACGATTCCTTTGTGGACCGCTCCGCCTGCATAGCGGCATATGAGAGCTGTCGCGCGGTTCAGCGCCGGAATAACGGCATTTGGATCCACTTCCTTCTCGAAGCGCAAACTTGCCTCGGAGCGAAGTCCCAGTTGTCTCGAAGTTTTGCGGATGGTGCCGCCGTCAAACTTGGCGGATTCCAGCAAAATATTCACCGTATTATCGGTTACTTCGGAGTTAAGTCCACCCATCACGCCAGCGAGTCCAACCGGCTGCACGCCATCGGTAATCAGCAGCATATGCGGCTCCAGCTTGCGTTCTTGGCCGTCCAGCGTAACCAAAGTTTCGCCTTCCTTGGCAAGGCGGACGTCAATGGCTCCACCTGTCAGTTGATCCGCATCGAAAGCGTGCAAAGGCTGGCCGTACTCCAGCATGACATAGTTGGTAATGTCAACGATGTTGTTGATCGGGCGCACGCCGGCAGCCATCAGGCGGTTCTGCATCCACTGCGGCGAAGGACCGATTTTCACATCCGTAATATATCTGGCAGCATAATGGCTGCAATGCTCCGGAGAGCTGATTTTCACGGAAATATGGCTGTCTGCCGCATCCGCGATTTCTACCAGTTCCTTTTCGGGATTCGGCAGTTTAACATCGCGGCCGAGGATGGCCCCGACTTCATAAGCCGCGCCAATCATGCTCAGGCAGTCGGAACGGTTCGGCGTCAAATCAAACTCCAGCACCTGGTCATCAAGGCCCAACACCTGACCGATCGGCGTGCCGATATGCAAGGATTCCGGCAGCACCAGGATACCTTCCTGCTGTTCTTTCGGCAGCAGCTTATCGTTCAAGCCCAGCTCTTTGGCGGAACAGATCATCCCTTGGGAAAGGGCGCCGCGGAGTTTGGCTTTCTTGATTTCCAGTCCTCCCGGAAGCTTAGCGCCAACGAGCGCCACCGGCACTTTCTGGCCGGCATCGACGTTTTTGGCGCCGCACACGATCTGCAGTTCTTCCTCCTGCCCGGCATCGACGATGCAAATATTCAGTTTATCCGCATCCGGATGTTTTTCTTTGCTTTTCACATAGCCGACGACAACTTTTGTGACCCCTTTGTTGCGGTTTTCAATCTCGTCGATTTCGATCCCCGCGCGCGTAATCTTCTCAGCAAGCTCTTCGGCCGCCACATTTTCAAGCGATACATAATCCGCTAACCATTCCGTTGATACTTTCATTTACGGGTCCCTTCCTTCTTTCCTTATTCGCTTAGCCGCCCCTTGCCTTATTTGCGGGCAAATTGCTTCAAAAATGCCATGTCGCTGTTATAGAAATGACGGATATCGTCAATGCCGTATTTTAAAATCGCGATCCGCTCTACGCCCATGCCGAAAGCAAAACCGCTGTATTTTTCCGGATCGTAACCGCCCATTTCGAGCACCTTCGGATGCACCATGCCGCAGCCCAAAATCTCCAGCCATCCCGTATGCTTGCACATCCGGCAGCCGTTGCCCCCGCATTTCACGCAGGTGACATCCACTTCCGCGCTTGGCTCCGTGAACGGGAAGAAGCTTGGACGAAGACGGATTTGGGTGCTGGAACCGAACATCTCCTGTACGAATTGAAGCAGGGTGCCTTTCAAGTCGCTCATGCGGATATTTTCGCCGATAACCAAACCTTCGATTTGATTGAACTGGAAGGAATGCGTAGCGTCATCATCATCGCGGCGGTACACCTTGCCCGGACAGATGACTTTGACAGGCACTTCTCCTTCCATCTTTTCCATGGTGCGGATTTGCACCGGAGAAGTTTGCGTGCGCATCAGAATTTCTTCCGTAATGTAGAACGTATCCTGCATGTCGCGCGCCGGGTGGTTTTTCGGAAGGTTCAATGCTTCAAAGTTATAATAATCCGTTTCCACTTCCGGACCTTCGGCAATATGGTAGCCCATACCGATGAAAATTTCCTCGATCTCCTCGATCACCTTGTTGAGCGGATGAATGCCGCCTTGCTGCATTTTGCGCCCAGGCAGCGTTACGTCAACTTTTTCCGCCTGCAAACGTTTTTCGGTTTCGGCTTTCCGGAACGCCTCTTGTTTCGCTTCAATCAAAGCCTCAATCGCGCCGCGAACCTCATTGGCAACTTGGCCGATTTTCGGGCGTTCTTCCGCGCTCAGCGCTCCCATCCCACGCAAAACTTCAGTAAGCGCGCCTTTTTTGCCCAAATATTTCACGCGCAGATCATTCAGCGTTTGTGCTCCTTTTACCCCATGCAGCTGTTCCAGGGCTTCCTGCCGCAGCGCTTCGAGTTTTTCCTTCATCTCTTCCTGCCTCCTTCTTAAAATAAAACGCACCTCGTACGTCTGGCCTTCTAAAACGTTTGCCTACATAAGTTGAACTAATGATTGAACGGATAAAGGCAGCCGGACGCTCGACTTTAAGCTTTACAAAAATAAAAAAGGCCTTTTCTCCCGGAAAGGGACGAAAAGACCGTGGTACCACCCTTGTTAGAACTGCTTGCCGCCCGCTTTCCGGGGGACAAACCTGTTCTCACTTTAATCGCTGTAACGGTGCGTACCCGGTATCCCCTACTTCGATGCCGAATATGCCGGCAAAGGTTCAAGGAACTGCTCCGGAGGGAATTTCGGCAGCCCGTTTCTGTAGAAACGCTCTCAATCTGCGGCGTTTCCTCCCTGTAAAGTGGCACTGCGTACTTGTCTCCATCATCGCATTTACTTCTGCTGTTCAAACACATCTTGATGTGTTAATCATTTTGCACACTATATGCAATGTTATTCCTTTTGTTGACTATAATCAATTATTATAAGTAAAAAACGCGGTGCTGGCAAGTCGCCTGCGGGAATCGGCTGGTCGTGTCACGTGTCTACAAGCTCTCAAGCTGCTTCCGAAGAGCACGAACTTCACCAATCCGCTCCTCCCCGCCTTCCGGATCCTCAATACCCAGCAGCCTCGAAATTTCCCATTCAAGTTCAAGTCTTCGTTTCTCCCGGTCCGGATCTTCCTTAAGCACCCCGCCAAGTCTTTTCAGCCGTTCTTCCTCTTCCTTCACGGAACCCTCAAACAGCACCGGCTCGCGCTCCGGCGACAACGTCAGCAGACGGTTGGCCAATTTGCGAACCAGCATGCGGTCATGCGATACAACAACCAACGCGCCGGGATATGCGACCAGCGCTTCTTCGACCACCTCACGCGTGTGAATGTCCAAATAGTTCGTCGGCTCATCCAGCACAAGCAGATTGGCGCCGCTGAAATACAGCTGCACGAATGCGGCGCGGCATTTTTCGCCCATGCTTAGATCACCGATACGCTTGAAAACATCCTCCCTGGAAAAAAGAAAACATCCGAGAATCGTCCGCGCATGCGTCTCCGTCATATCCGGCAGTCCGAGCAAACTTTCCAGCAGCGTCTCTTCCTCATTCAATCCTTCAAGCTCCTGCGAGAAATACCCCACATTCACGCCCGGATGCATCCATACATTTCCTTGATCGGGTTCGAGCTCGGCAAGTACCAGCTTCAGAAGCGTGGATTTACCGCTGCCGTTCGGCCCTCTTACCGCCAGCCGGTCGCCGCGGGACAGCAGCAAATCAAGTCCATTAAACAGCTTTTTGCCTTCGTAGCCGAAACGCACTTGTTCAAGACGCAACAGAACACGGGCCGCGAAACCTCCCTCTCCCAGCTGCATGTTTACCTTTAGCGTATCCTTTGGCTTTTGCACGCTTTCCTTTTCCAGCCGTTCCAGTTCCTTTTGTTTGGCATGATACCTGGAAATGTTTTTCTTCGCTTTCGCTTTGTAAAAAGGAGTGGCGGCTTTGGTTTCGGTATTTTTATGGGCGGATCCGTCGGCCCTGAGAAACCACTCCTGATAACGGCGGATCGATTCCTCCAACGCCTCCTTCAGCTGTTTCTGCTTTTTGTAGAGCGCCTCCTGCTCCCGCAGCTCCCGCTCCTTCTCCCGTTTGTAATCCGAATAACCGCCTTTGTATCTCTTCATCCCGCTTTCCGTCAATTCGCAAATTCCGGTTGCAACATGATCGAGGAAGGTACGGTCATGGGATACAAACAGCACGGTGCCTTCATAGCCGTTCAGCCATTCTTCCAGCCAGGCCAAACTCTCCCCATCAAGATGGTTAGTCGGCTCATCCAGCAGCAGGAACGAGGGGCGTTTGACGAGCAGAGCAGCGAGTCTGACCCGGGTTTTCTGTCCGCCGCTTAATTCGGAAAACGGAACCTGCCATAATTCCGCTCCGATATTCAGCATGGTCAGCACCTTTTCGATCTCAATCTCCCACTGAAAACCTCCCAGCTGCTCATAGCGCTCAAGCGTTTGACCGTACGCGTCAAGCAGTTTCTGGTCGTTTGCGGAAGCCCCGCTGGCCAGTTCTTGTTCGAGCCTGCTCAGTCTCTCCTTGACAAGCCACACCTCTCCGCTGTCGCAACCAGCCGCCGCAAGCGTTGTCAGGGCCAGCAGGGAATCGGAACTTTGCTTCATCATTCCCCACTCCTCCAAAGGCAAACCGCGTTCCACGGTTCCCTGATCAGGCTCCAGCTCCCCGGTCAGCACTTTTAATAACGTCGTTTTTCCCGCCCCGTTCGCGCCGAACAAGGCCAGTTTTTCGCCTTCATATATTTCAAAATCCACCTTTTCAAAGATGGCTTTCCCTTTAAATTCTTTCGCCAGTTTTTTAGCTTTCACAATATTCATCATATATGAATCACCCTTTTAATCAGAAATGGAAAAAACCGCAGGCAGAATGCCTACGGCAGGGAATTGAAATGATGGTGATTGCCTATGCTTGAACAAGCGGGCGCCGAAAAAACATGATAATCCATCATGTTAATCCTTAAAACGCACTTAACCGATGAATGCATGAAAACACAAAAAAAAGCATTTTCCCATCCATAATCAAGATCCACGAGTCCCCAAAAATAGACATACCAATCCTATTCCTCTTCCCTGCTCCTAAAGCAGAGATTGCCTGATTCAACAATTTGATGTTGTCTATGCAGATTAGAGAGAACAGTGATGTGTATTCATTGGATTGTGTGGTTACCTCGTTTTTCTTTAGGATGTCATGCTTATAGTCATTCTAACAAACTTTTCTGAAGATGGAAAGCCCTTAAAAGAAACCTCGTACATCTCTGGATGTATCCGGCCGGATCAAGATCAACATCGGGAGGGATTCGGGCTTCGCCGTCCATTGATATTCTTTATTTAAGGGCGGCAAAACCAGAAAAGAAACGCGGCTCATGAAAGAACGCCATCTCGAAGAACTGAAGGTCGCCCACCAACAGCTTGAAAATGCCTATGCCCAATTACATCAGGCGCATCTGGAGCTTGAAGAGGCATCCGAACGTTCGCTCCGCTACGCGGTTCTTGAGGAAAGAAGCCGGATTGCCGCGGATATCCATGACAGCATCGGTCACGGTCTGACCTCTGTTATCGTGCAGCTGCAGGCGCTGCCCTATATGGTTGAGGCTTCTCCTGAAGAAGCCGGCTCAGCGCTGCGGAACGTCACCGAGATTGCCCGCAGCTGCCTTCAAGACGTCAGATCGGTCGTGCATGAGATGGGGCTTTCCCTTCAGAATTCCGGCCTGCATGAACTTGAGAAGCTGATTCAGAACTTCAGTGGACAGCACGGGCTTCCGGTTTCTTTTGCCGCCGATATCCATGAAAAAATCGCCCCTGACCAAATATATGTGCCGTATCGGATTTTACAGGAGGCTTTGACCAATATTTTACGACATGCGAATGCCGCCAGTGCCAGTGTCAATCTCACCAGGCATAACGAAAATATCATGATGGTCATTCGGGATGACGGCCAGGCGCAGACTTCCATTACACCCGGCTTTGGACTTACGACCATGAAAGGACGATGCGAAAAAGCCGGAGGCACTCTATCCATTCAACCTGTACAACCGCATGGATTGGAACTCACTGTATAGCTTCCACGGTCAGCAAGCACAAAAAACGAGGTGGTTAACATTGATGCAACCTGAACGGATTCGCGTCCTGATCGCGGATGACCAGCCCCTAATCCGAAACGGGCTCGGGTTTATTATTAAGGTACAAAAGGATATGGAATGGTGCGGAGAAGCCGGCAATGGTCATGAAGCCGTCCATTTGGCTCTAAAAGAACGTCCTCATATCATACTTATGGATGTGCAAATGCCCGAGTTGGACGGAATTCAGGCTACCCGTGAGCTCAAGCGCCTGCTCCCTGACAGCAAGGTCATTATTCTGACGACCTTTGATCTGGAGGAATATGTATATGAGGGCATCCGTGCAGGCGCGGTCGGATATTTGCTGAAGGATGCCGAACCGGAGGAACTCCTGGGCTCAATCCGGGCCGCCAGCCGCGGGGAGGCTATATACCGCACATCCGCCGCGGCCAAGTTGATTACAGAAGCGCTGCACCAATCCGCACTCTCCAAACCTCAGCCTAACAATTTGCCCGATTTGCCGGAACCACTGACCGAACGGGAGCTTGAGGTGCTTCAGGAAATGGCCTATGGGCTAAAAAACGAAGACATCGCCGCCAATCTGCATATCAGCGAAAGCACCGTCAAAACGCATGTTCACCGAATTTTGCAAAAAATAGGCGTCGAAGACCGGACACAAGCAGTGGTGCTTGCGATCCGCAGCGGGTGGGTAAAGTAAACCTGGGCTACCGGGGCGCTAAAAGGCTTCTGCACGAAAAAGACCATCCCTGATAAACGGGAATGGTCTCTCGGTGCATTATTTGCGGTAAGCGGCAAGCCTTTGGTTTAATTCTCTGGTTTGGCCGTATACATCCTGGTAAATCGAAAACAAACCGTCATATTGTTTCACACGATCCGGATCGGGAGCATAGGTTTGGAACGGACGAATGAACTGCTTCGCACACGCTTCAAGAGACGGAAACCATCCGCAGCCGTATGCCGCCAAAATGGCGGCACCCATGGCAGGCCCCTGCTCGCTTTCCAGCTTGACGATGTTGGCATTAAAAATATCCGCCTGCATCTGCAGCCATGTTTCATTCTGAGCGCCGCCGCCGATCGCGGTCACTTCGGTAATGTTTTTCCCGGACTCGCGGATAATATCGATGGACTCGCGCAGCGAAAACGTGATGCCTTCCAGAACGGCACGCGCAAAATGCTTTGAGGTATGGCCTGAATCCATGCCGATGAAGCTGCCGCGGATATCCGCATCCGGGTGAGGCGTACGCTCGCCGGAAATGTAAGGCGTAAACAGCAGGCCGCCGCTTCCCGCCGGCACTTCTTCAATGCCTTCCAGCAAGCTTTCAAAGGTCGATTCCTTGGCAAACGTATCCTTAAACCAGGAAAGGCTGTGCCCTGCCGCCAGCGTGACGCCCATGACATAAAAAGCGTTCTCTTCCCCGTGGTTGAAAAAATGCATTTTCCCCTGCGGATTCACGTCTTTGCGGCTTTCATAGGATAGGACGACCCCTGAAGTACCGATGCTGCACATCGTTTGGCCTTCGCTCAAAATGCCCGCGCCAATCGCTCCGCACGCATTATCCGCACCGCCCGCAAAAACCTTCGTCGATGGGAGAAGTCCGGCGGCTTCCGCCACAGCCGGCAGCAGCGTGCCCGTCTGCCCGGAAGACTCCACCAGCTTCGGACAAAGCGACAGCGGCAGATCGAAAGCCTGAGCAATATCCGCGCTCCATTCTTTTCCCGCTACATCCAGCAGCAGGGTGCCGGCCGCATCCGAGTAATCCATGGCAAAATCGCCCGTCAAACGGTACCTGACATAATCCTTCGGCAGCAGAAACAAAGAAGCCTGGGACAAGATGTCCGGCTCATGCTCCTGTACCCACAATATTTTCGGAAGCGTAAAACCTTCCAAAGCCTGGTTGCGCGCAATGTCAAGCAGCTTGCTTCCAAGCATCTGTTCGATTTTGCAGCATTGCGGCGTCGTACGCGTGTCATTCCACAAAATCGCCGGACGCAGCGCCGTTCCTGCCGCATCCACCAGTACCAGTCCATGCATTTGCCCGGAAAAGCTTATGCCTTCCACATCGGCCGGGTCCGCCTTGGATTTCTCCATCAGTCTGCGCAAACTTTCGATCGTGCGATCCGCCCAATCTTCCGGATTTTGCTCGCTCCAGCCTGGATTCGGACGATGCAGCGGATAACTTTCCGCATGCTCGCACACTACCTTGCCTTCCACGGAAACAAGCACCGATTTTACCGCACTCGTCCCGATATCGATTCCGATTACGTATTTCATAAATAGCGCCTCCTAAGGCTAAGGTCTTTAAAATAACCCCGCAAAGAGTATCGGAAAGAAGTCCGACGCCTCACAAAGAGAGGCGCTTTTGCGGAGCAAAAGTACTGAGTGACGTGTAGCCTTTGAAGCTTATTCCGATTACTTTGCGGGGACCCCGAATGATATGTTAAAAAAGAGAAGGCTGCCGAAGAATGCTTCTTCAGGCAACCTCCGCCGCATGTTTTTGCTCGCGTACCTTTGTTTAATCCGCCAAAATATATTGATTCAGCAGCGCCTTCAGCATTTCCTGCCGGCCGGACTCGTTTTTGCGTGGCTGCTCATTGTTCAGCGCGTATTCGGACAGGGAAGCCAGCGTCGCTTTGCCGGAGACGATCTCGGCGCCGACGCCTTCCTTGAAGCTGCCGTACCGTTTTTCGATGAAGTCGTCAAATACGCGGTCTTCGATAAGCCTAGCAGCTACCTTCAGCCCTTTCGCATACGTATCCATCCCTGCGATATGGGCAAGGAACAGATCTTCCGGCTCAAAGGATTGGCGGCGGACCTTCGCGTCGAAGTTAATGCCGCCTTTGCCGAGGCCGTCATTTTTGAGCACTTCGTACAAAGTCAGCGTCGCGTCGTAGATGTTTACAGGGAATTCGTCCGTATCCCATCCGAGCAGCATGTCGCCTTGGTTCGCATCTAGCGATCCCAGCATGCCGTTGATCCGCGCCACGCGCAGCTCATGCTCGAACGTATGGCCTGCCAGCGTAGCGTGGTTGGCTTCCAGATTCAGCTTGAAATGTTTATCCAGGCTGTATTTTTGCAGGAACGAAATGGTTGTTGCCGCATCAAAGTCATATTGGTGTTTCGTAGGTTCTTTTGGTTTCGGTTCGATCAGGAACTGGGCGTCAAAACCGATTTCCTTCGCGTAATCCACCGCCATGGAGAACAGGCGGGCCATGTTGTCCATTTCCAGCTTCAAATCAGTGTTCAGCAGCGTTTCATAACCTTCGCGGCCGCCCCAGAATACGTAGTTTTCCGCTCCGAGCCGTTTGCCGACCTCAAGGCCTTTTTTGATTTGTGCCGCTGCAAATGCGTACACGTCGGCATTGCAGGTCGAACCTGCGCCGTGCATGTAACGCGGATTCGTGAACATGTTCGCCGTGTTCCACAGCAGTTTTTTACCGGATGATTTCATGCCCTGCTCGATCAACTCGACAATCGTATCGATGTTGCTGAAAAACTCCCTCAAGCTGCCGCCTTCCGGCGCAATGTCGATATCATGGAAGCAGAAGTACTGCAGATTCATTTTATCCATAAATTCAAAAGCAGCTTCCACGCTGGCTTTCGCTTTATCCATGCCGCTGAGATGATCCCAGCCGCGGACGGCGGTTTCGCTGCCGAACGGGTCGGCTCCGCCCGCGGTCAAAGTATGCCAATAAGCCATGGCGAAACGAAGATGTTCTTCCATCGTTTTGCCGGCGACCTTTTCCTCCGGATTATAGTGCTTGAATGCAAATGGATTAGTTGAACGGCTGCCCTCGTACTGAATCTTGCCGACTTTTTCAAAATATGCCATGAGTAGATCCTCCTTCAAATAGTCCTTGAACGCAAACGTTTACAACCCTATCCTAACACATTCCTTGGACTTTGTATATTGGTTAAACAAAGTTTTTTGAGATTATAGAATTGAACATTTTTCATTGGAGCTTATGAATCAGGCTATCGCCAAGAAAAACATCCGCTAAACATGGTCTGCTTCTTAGAAAGCACGTCGAAAGGTTTTTCTTATATTGCTTCTTTCCTTGCGATATAACACGCCTCAAAACGAAAGGAATCTTCTGTACAAGCCGCTGCAGGCTATATTGCAATTTACGGAGGAAGGCACTAGACTAGGGGTCATATGACCAAAGAAACGTTGTTGAAGGATGTGTTGGATGTGAAAGTCACCGGCGATCAGGCGCTCGTCAAAAAAATAAACAAGTCTTTGATCCTGCATTCCGTACGCAAGCATCCTGAACTGTCGCGTGCCAGAATATCGGAAATGACGGGACTCAACAAAGCAACGGTATCCAATCTGGTTGCCGAGCTGCAGGCGGAGCAGCTAGTTCTTGAAGCTGGTCCAGGCGAATCCAGCGGCGGGCGCAAGCCGCTTATTCTGCATTTCAATGCCACTGCAGGATATGTGGTCGGCATGGAGGTGCGTGTGAAGCAGCTTGCCGCCGTCTTATGCGACTTGAACGGCAGCGTTCTTTGCGAAATGGAAGTGCCTCTCATCCAGCATGATTTTGAATATGTTCTTCGCGAGATGAAAAAAATCATTGCTGCTCTCATAGCCGAAGCGCCGCCGACGGTGTATGGCGTTGTGGGCATCGGAGTAGCGGTTCCCGGCATGGTTGACGAACACGGTACGGTGCTGTTCGCTCCCAACTTGGCATGGGAAATGATTCCCTTGCAGGAGCTGCTCGAGGAACACTTCTCGCTGCCCGTTATCATCGACAATGAAGCGAACAGCGGCGCATTCGGCGAACTCAATTTCGGCAGAGGCGAAGACGTCCGCCATCTGCTTTACATCAGCGCCGGATCGGGGATTGGCTCCGGAATCATTATCGGCGGAGAGCTTTACAAGGGGTCTAGGGGATATGCCGGCGAAACCGGACATATGTGCATCGAAGCCGAAGGTATCCCTTGCAGCTGCGGCAGCCGCGGCTGTTGGGAGCTATATGCTTCGGAGAAGGCCTATGATCTTGCGGCGGGGATCCCTGCTTTTCAGACCCGCGAACTTGTAACCATGGCCGCTCAGGGAAACGCTGCTGCACGGCAGCAATTTGAAGCAATTGGCACCTATCTTGGCATTGGTCTGACCAATCTGATCAACAGCTTTAATCCCGAGCTCATCGTGATCGGCGGTACCCTTTCCGAAGCTAAGGCATGGCTTGAAGCACCCATGCAGCAAGTCGTGACTCAGCGGACGCTTCCCTTTCATAAGCAGCAGCTCGAAATCGCGTTCTCCACGCTCGGAATTCGGGCCGCAATGATCGGGGCGGGTTTCTCCGCAGCCATGCATTTTCTTGGGCATGCAAGAGTGATGGTGTAGCGTCTTCAGTAACTTGCTCCAATTCTGACTTCTTAAAAAATGGTTGCAAATCCACCGTAATCATGTTATATTATTTCTTGTCTTCATTAGGTTGGGGACAAGAATACTAACGGGACGTAGCTCAGCTTGGTAGAGCACCTGGTTTGGGACCAGGGGGTCGCATGTTCAAATCGTGTCGTCCCGATTTTATTATTTGCGGGTGTAGTTCAATGGTAGAACTCCAGCCTTCCAAGCTGGTAGCGTGGGTTCGATTCCCATCACCCGCTCCATAAGATAAAAAACATAACGCCGATAGGCGTTTTTTTTAGTTTGAGCGGTTGTGTGGGAAGTGAACCCTCGCTGCGTGGTGGCGACAACGTTAGTCGTTTTTTATGCGGTTGTATGATGAAACCCGCATGCAATGGGGCAGTGACATTAGGCGCTTTTTGTTACGACTGTGTAGGAGTGAAAAAAGAAAAAGACGTGCACTATAACACGTCTAAAGAACACGCCGCTACTGAAGCAGAAACGCCTTCTCAAAATCCGCCGGCGGCACCGGTTTGCTGAAATAATATCCCTGCCCCTCATGGCAGCGCTGCTTTCTCAGAAAATGAAGCTGCTCTTCATTTTCCACGCCTTCGGCAGTTACCTTGAGCTGCAAATGATGGGCCATCGAAGCAATGGTGGATACAATCGCTGCATCGTTGCGGTCACTCATGACTTCGTTGACAAAAGAGCGGTCGATTTTCAGCCGGTCGATTGGCATATTTTTCAAGTAATGCAGAGAGCTGTAGCCGGTTCCGAAATCGTCGATGCTGATGAAGACCCCCAGGTCCTTCAGCCTCCGCAGCTGATCAAACGCCGTTTCCTTATCGAAGGTCATGCTTTCCGTAATTTCAAGCTCGACGTATTTGGGCTCCAGACCGATTTCCACCAAGATCTCTCCGATCTGATCGGCCAGCTGCGGCTGCAGGAATTGGCGCATAGACAGATTGATCGACACGCAAATCGGCTTGTAACCCGCATCCTGCCACTTTTTATTTTGCAGGCATGCCGTTCTCAGCACCCACTCCCCCAGCGGAACGATCAGGCCGCTTTCTTCTGCGAGCGGAATAAATTCTTGCGGCGGTACGTTGCCGCGTTTCGGATGCTTCCACCGGAGCAGCGCCTCCATCCCTACAATCTCGGTTGTTTCCAGGTGAACGAGCGGCTGGTACTCCAGATAAAATTCATTATTTCCAAGCGCTTTCCGCAAATCATTTTCCAGCTTTAATCTTTCCTTCGCCTTCAAATGCATGGCAGGAACAAAATGCCGTACATCCATACCGTAATCCTTGGCATGATGAACCGCAGTATCGGCATTCTGGATCAGCTGTTCCGCCGTATCCCCATCCTCCGGGAAAATGGCCATGCCTGCGCATAACGTAATATGATAGTCGTAATCATCAATCGTAATGGGTTTATCGAACAGCTGCATCAGCACCCTGCTCCGGTTCATTGCCGCATCCGCATCTAGAAGCAAAGGCATGATGACAGCAAACTCGTCGCCGCCCATGCTGAAAACTTCCTCGCGCGAAAGGGTATTTCGCTTCAACCGATTTCCTACCAGCTGCAATAGCCGATCGCCCGCTTGATGCCCAAGCGAATCATTGATATTTTTGAAACGGTTAATGTTGAATACGACAACCCCTGTGCGGCCATTTTCCGATTCATGCATCAGCTTATCCAGCCTTTGGGTGAGACGCCGCTTGTTCGGCAGGCCCGTCAGGTCATCATGAAAAGCCAGATAATTCATCTTGGCCTCAATCCGCTGCTGCTCGCGGAAAGGATCTTCTATCGTCGACCGGTATACGCCTTTTAGCATCAAGTAATAGGAGATTGAGCAGGACAAAGTACCTAATAAATAATCGATTGCATATATGCTGCCCGCATTCAAAATCAACCCCTGCCCAATCACAGTGTAAATCAGCGCCCGAATGATGATCAGGAGCGAAGGGGCCCTTTCTTTTCTGCAGCGGTAAACCATTAAAGTTATGCCGCTCAGGCATATAACCACGATGCCGATTCCGGTTAGCTTCATGAGAGCATTGATTTGCCCTTGGCTTTCGAGCGGAGGCAGCATATGGCGCACCAATGAAAATAAAACGGCTCCAAGCATGGCAAAAATCGCGGTTGCAACGAGCACCCGCTTTTTGTGCGAAACCTTGACCATTGAATCCATAAACGTATAAATCACCAATATGCCGGCTGTCAGAAATAGTTTGGATAAAAACTGCAGCCATAATCCGTCTCCCCGAGTCATGACGTGACCGAAAAAAGGCACTTCCATCAGGCTTATAGTCTGAAGCATGTCAAATATGGCCACACATAAAAACAACGCAGCCGTATACAACCTGTATCTGGATAACTTATGCGAAAATAATAGCCACCCCTGCGCAAAAATGGCAAAGCTCGCCGCTAAACAACAGCTGCCCAGTAAAATATACACCGTTTTAAACGCATTCGTATTCATCTCTTGCGCCGAAAATATGGAAACGATAAATCGGACTGCAATAAAAAATAATATTCCCCACAGGGCCGTTCTGATCGTTCGTTTTTCCTCTGCTCTTGTACGCATAAAGCCATCTGACCCCCGGGTTTTCCAAGTAATTAAATGAAGATGGTTTCATGCTAAATAATTCCACATTTCTACCCTTTCTCCTGCTAGGACCAGATAATAAATTTACTTCCTTAGCCATCCTTCGACATAAGACGCGCATTGTAGCTGACAAAATAAATATTTGCATCCTTTTCCGGTTTTAGCCGTAAAATAAATTATCACAATGAAGGAGTGAACGCGGATGATCATTGCTACTACAGAAAATATACCTAACCATGAAGTCGTTGAAGTTCTCGGGACAACCTTTGGCGTTGTCGTACGCGCACGGGGTATCGGCGGAGATATTATGGCCTCTTTGAAAGGTTTGGTGGGCGGCGAAGTCAAACAATATACGCAAATGATCGAGGATGCGCGCCGGCAGGCTATAGACCGGATGGTGGAAAACGCTCATGCCATGGGCGGGGACGCCATTGTCATGATGCGTTTCGATAGCGGGGATATCGGCAACAACATGAGCGAAATCGTGGCTTACGGCACCGTGGTCAGAACCCGGCCGATCGGTTAGGTCAAATATCCTATGGGCGCAGTTGTGATGATTATCCTTATTTACGGATCCCAGCTCGCTATATTCCTCCTGCTGCTTTGGCTCAGCTGGCGATTCTTCGACCGACGGTACCGAAGGAAAAGCGAGGAAGCAAGCCACCATGATCTGCTGAGCGGAAAATTCACCCCGACTTCCGAAATATTCGTGGATCCACGTGACGGGATCAAGTATCAGGTCTATTACAATAAAGAAACCGGAGAACGGGAATATGTCCCGATCAAGTGATTTTGCCTCATCCCAAGAAGAAACGCCTACGGCTCCTTTTCAAGGACGGTAAGCGATTCTGCGAGAAGTATAAGCTGCGAATATATTCGCAGCTTATACTTTCTTATATTAAATATTAAAAAAAGCTTGGCCGCAGCAACTGCAGCCAAGCTTTTTGATTCATATAAAACGGCATTGCCCAAAAAACCTCATTGCCCCAAAAAATGAAATAATATGGCGGGCCTCCGCCTTTATTTGGTATCGAAGTTCACTTCAGGCGTCGTCAGTTTGTCATAGAAATCCACGTATTTATCCTTATCCTTCGAAACGCGCTGCGCCATGGCCGAACGCGGATGTTCATCGAGCGTCCCCGTGATCATGTAAGGAATCAGGTACCCCCACTCTACTTTTTCACGGAGAGGGATCATATAACGTTCGATAATGTCAAGCACCGGACGCAGCGTGTAATGGGTATTTTTCAAATGCGTCACAAGCAGTTCCGTCGGGCAGTTCCCTGCGGCGCGTCCCATGCCGTACACGGAAGCATCCAGCAGCTCTACGCCATGCTCAGCCGCCGTCAACGTATTGGAGAACGCCAGCTGCATGTTGTTGTGCGTATGCACCCCAAGACGTTTATTAGGAAGATTGGTTTTAAATTTTTCTACCAAATATTCAACATCCTTGTGATCCAGACTTCCGTAAGAATCAACAATATAAACAACGTCCACCACGCTGTCCTTTATCATTTCAAAAGCTTCGAGAAGCTCATTTTCCATCACGTTGGACAAGGCCATAATGTTCAGGGTTGTCTCGTATCCGCGGTCATGGAAGACCTGAATCAGTTCAAGCGCCTTATCCACATCCTTGATATAGCAGGCTACCCGGATCAGATCAAGCATGCTCTCGGAACGCGGCAAAATGTCGTCCACGTCAACCCGGCCGATATCAACCAGAGCGGATAACTTGGTTTTACCCTTTTGAGGAATCACTTGACGCAGGAAATCATCGTTCAGAAAACGCCATGGTCCGGCCTGATCGGCCCCCTTCAGCAGTTTCGGAGAGTTTTTGTAGCCGATTTCCATATAATCAACGCCAGCCTCATTCAGTCCGGCATATAGATCCTGTACAAATTCAACGCTAAAGTCCCAATTATTTACCAGTCCACCATCACGAATGGTGCAGTCCACAATCTTGCAAGGGTTGGTCTTCAACAAAAACTTCTCCTTCCACTTAAAATTTATTATTATATCATACTTGAATGGCGGGGAAAAAGTAAAGATGAATATGTGCATATTCGCAAACCGGGCACATTTAACAAATAATGCTTGTTCTTTTACAAGTTTTTATATTGAAGGTCTCCCTATCTCGTGCTATATTTTACGTAAAGAACTTATTGAGATTGATTATCACTCTCTGGAGGCATTCATGATGAACGAACCAACATCCCTTATTGATTTACAACCCGGCAGCTCGGGTTCCATATATGCAATCAAAGAAATGAATCCGATTCTCCGGCAACGCCTGTATGATTTGGGCGTTCATGAAGGCTCCATTGTCTCGATGAAGCAGCGCGGACCTTTCGGCGGTCCGATTACACTGGAATGCAACGGACAATTGCTCGGAATCCGGCAGAAGGAAGCGCGTGAAATCGAGGTGTCCCTCCAATGAGCTCCTTCGCTCTGGTCGGCAACCCGAATACAGGTAAAACATCTCTTTTTAATACACTAACAACCTCTTACGAGTATGTCGGCAACTGGGCCGGGGTGACCGTAGAGAAAAAAGTCGGGGACTTGAAGAATGGCGGCGGCCAACTGGTTGACTTGCCCGGCATCTATTCTCTCCATCCCCTATCCCGGGATGAGGGCGTCGCAGCGAGTTATTTAATGGATGAAACACCTTCCGCCCTGATCAACATCGTGGATGCTTCCCAATTGGAGCGCAATCTTGCGCTGAGCGTCCAACTGCTTGAATACGGGCGGCCGATGATGCTCGGTCTCAACATGATGGATGTGGCGAAAGCCCGGGGCATCCGTGTCGATCCCGAGAAGCTGCAAATGCTGCTCGGGATTCCTGTCGTGCCGCTTGTGGCCAGGACGGGCAAAGGCAGCTCGGAAATCTTGGGAATGCTGCCTAAGATTCCGGAAATATCCCCAAGCCAGATCAAGCTGGATTACGGGATCGCGGAAGCTGCGATTGAGGAAACAGGGAAGCTGATCGCTTCCGTATCCGGACTGCCGGATCACCGCTGGGTGGCGCTTCAACTGCTTGCGCAAAATCCGGTCATTGTTGAAGAGTTGGCCTCCAAGATCGATATGGATGCCGTCAATAGAATCAGCAGCAACTGCGAGGCACAGCTGAGACAGGCCGGACTTTCCTCTGCTCTTCCTGAATGGATCCGTTCCGTCCGGAACGAATTTATCGAGCAGATATGCTCAGCCGCCGTAGACCGCTCTTCCCAAAAGCCGCATAGCCTAACCGAACGTATGGATGCTATTTTAACCCACCGTTTTCTGGGTTTACCTATTTTCCTTGCGTTCATGTTTTTGCTTTTTAAGGTTACGTTCGACTGGATCGGCACGCCCCTTTCGGATCTACTGGATGGCTTGATATCGGGACCGGTCAGCGACGGGATCAATAAAGCGCTGGACTTAGCGGGAGCTTCCTCCTTCACCCATGCTTTGATCGTGGACGGCATTGTGGCGGGCGTCGGCGGCGTGCTTGTGTTTATCCCGCAAATTTTTGTCCTGTTCCTCATCATTTCCTTTATTGAGGATTCGGGGTATATGGCACGCGTCAGTTTGCTGATGGACAGTCTCATGGAAGCTGTCGGATTGAACGGAAAAGCATTCATTCCTTTTATTATCGGATTCGGCTGCAATGTGCCTGCCGTCATGTCCGCACGCAGCATTGAACAGCCGAAGGACCGGCTGCTGACAACCCTGCTGATTCCGCTCATGTCGTGTTCAGCAAGGCTCCCGGTATATGCGCTGTTCGCGGGCGTATTTTTCGAGAGCCATCAAGCGCTGATCATCCTGTCCATGTATGTACTGGGCATCGTTATGGCGCTTCTACTCTGCAAGCTGTTTTCAACCTATTTGCTGAAAAACGAATCCTCGGTGTTTATCGTCGAGCTTCCGCCTTACCGTCTGCCGCAAGGACGCACCCTGATCCGGGGAACCTGGGAAAAGGGCAAAGGATTCCTCCGCAAAGCCGGTACGCTCATTCTTGGCGGTTCCGTATTGATCTGGTTTCTCTCTTACAGCGGACCCGGAGGATTCGGCGTAGACATGGATGACAGTTTCCTGGCCAAAATCGGCGGTCTCATGGCTCCGCTGCTGGCACCGCTTGGCTTTGGAACCTGGCAGTCGGGTTCTTCGCTGCTGACCGGCTTTTTGGCAAAGGAAATCGTTGTTTCGACTATGAACATCATTTATCACGTTCCTAACATGGAAGGCCTGCAAGGACAAATTGCGCACAGCTTTACGGGGCTGCAGGCATACAGCTTTATGGCTTTTGTTCTGCTGTATACGCCATGTCTGGCCACGGTGGGCGTCATCCGCAAGGAAACTTCCTCCTGGCGCTGGACAGCATTTTCGGTCGGTTACGCCGTGGCGCTGGCTTACCTGATTTCCCTAATTATTTATCAGGGCGGACGTTTATTGGGCCTGGCTTAAGAGCGGACCTGGACTAACAGAAACGGGGGATACAACCATGATCGATATTCTGATTGTCGGCGCCATTTTCGCCTATGCGGCCTGGACGCTTTACCGACATGTGAAAAAGAGCAAAAAAGGTGCTTGCGCCTCCTGCGCCTTGAATAAAACCTGTCAAGCTGCCTGCTCCATGTCAGAAACAGCTCCGAACCAGGCCAGCCGGACAGAAAGCCGAAACACCAAGCTCCAACATTAGAACAAGCCAAAACCTTTCAAAACAAACGGGCGGTCCGGATTTCATTTGTGAAATCACGAAGCTGCCCGTTTTTCCGTGCGTATCCCTTTTTTACGTCATCCCTGTTTTCCCCAATATCCCCGTTATCCCGCTGTTCCTTGCTGCGCAAGAATCCATTCTGTAATTGTACGGACCATGACCCCCGTAGCTCCTTTCGGATTGACGCCCCGCTCCTTGGCGAGAAAAGCTGTTCCCGCAATATCCAGGTGAATCCAGGGCAGCCCTTCCGCGAAGGTCCCGATAAACAAACCGGCCGTAATGGTTGCACCCCGGGGACCCGTGCTGTTTTTGATGTCGGCCACATCGCTTTTGATCATATCCCAAAATTCTTTATAGGCCGGCAGCGGCCACACCTTTTCGCCGGAACGCTTCGAAGCCAAAATGAACTCCTCCAGCATCGCATCATCATTGGATACCGCCCCGGTGGCGACATCCCCCAGAGCCGACAATACCGCCCCGGTAAGCGTAGCAACGTCGATCAGCTTTACGGCCCCCTGCTGCCTTGCATAAGTCATGGCATCCGCCAGCACCACTCTGCCTTCTGCATCGGTGTTTAATACTTCGATCGTCCGCCCGCTGAAGCTTCGGATGATGTCCCCCGGTTTATAGGCATCGCCTCCGGGCATATTTTCCGCCGCTGGAATGATCATCACGACGTTGACGGCAGGCTTTAGCGATCCGAGTGCATTCATCACTCCAAGGACAGCGGCAGCTCCGCCCATATCGCTGATCATTTCCTCCATCCCGATCCGACGCTTGAGGGAAATGCCTCCCGTGTCGAAGGTGATGCCTTTGCCCACAAGTCCGATGACATCATCCCATTCCGGCTTGCCCTGATATTTGACCATAATCAATCGCGGCGGGTGTACGCTTCCCTGACCAACGGCGATCAGCCCTCCCAGACCAAGCTGCTTCAGCTCTTTTTCATCCAGCACGGACGCTTCGAAGCCATGCTGCCCAGCCACCTTCAGCGCCGCCTCAGCCAAGTCTTGGGGCACCAGCAAATTTCCCGGCAAATTGGTCAGATCCCTGGCCAGGCAAGTCGATTCGGCATAGGCCCGGCCCCGCCGGATGCCTTCTTCCCAGTCGCTTAATTCGGCAGCCCCAACCTTTCCGCTGCGGAGAAAGATCAATTGTTCGATTCCCTGGTAGGATGAAACCTGCTTTTTATATTGCTTGGGACGATAAGATCCCAAAATCAAACCTTCCGTTAACGCCTGGGCGGCAACTTGTGCATTTTGCTCTGCAGAAAAAGCGAGCAGCGGCGAACTCAGCTCCCAAGCCAGCTTTTTGACTCTCATTTTCAAGGCCGTTCGGGCCGCCTGTGCTGCCGCAATCCGCAGCTCCTCCGAGCTTAATGGACGCTCGCCTGCTCCCACGAAAATAACCGTCCGGTATTCTCCCCGGCCCGGCAGCGGCACAGCATAGGTCTGAAACGGCGCAGCTTGAAACAAGTGGCTTTCCATCAACGGCAGCAGCATCGAATTCCAAGTCTGACGCATACTCCCATCCTGAACGCCCTGCGGCGATACCAATACGATAAACGCGTCAACATCATATTCTGCTGCGCCCGTCTCTTCTCTCCACTGGATTGCAACCTGCATATATTCGGAATTGGAATGTCCATTCATCGGCTATCTTTCCTTTGTCATGAAGTTTTCGGACGATAATCATATATATTATTCCACATTTGTCCAATGCAACTCCTTGAACAGGTTTTTTCGCCTTGAAATTAGCCACACTTAACGGACACCATGGACGCTAATTCATAAAAAACAGCGATTTCCAAATTCTAACGGTCACCACAGCACTTATTTGCTGCAAAAGACCACTAAAAGGGGCGTTTTCATTAAAATAGCGGCAGCTGTGTCCGTTAAAAATCAGAATGGCCGAAATTGCCACCTTTAGCGGCAGCTGTGTCCGTTAGAGATTTAGCGGAGCTATGTCCGTTAGAGCCACCAATTACACTCTTTCCTTTCTGTTGTAATGCAGGTAGGTTCTTGGATTGACCATTTATTCAATGTAATCACTTCACTGGGTAGAAATTTTTGGGGACTTCTGGTATTCTATTTCATTACTACTAAATATATATTATTGGTATTTTACCTATTTATTTTTCCAAATCAGATTTATAGTTCCATTCGAAACAGAAAATAAAATGGAGGAATCCCAAATGAAAGCTCTATTAAATCATCCATGGAATATAAGCGAACAGGAAGCCATCCAATTGCAGCAGGAATTAGCTCTGCGGGTGATTCACGAAGATTGTGAAATCCCGGTTCATTATGTGGCCGGCGTCGATGTGGCATACAGCAAACACAGCGGCAAACTTGTCGCGGCGGTCGTCATTTTGAAATCAGATTCACTGGAGCTTATCGAATCCGTAACCGTTGAAGGTACCGAGCAATTCCCTTACATTCCGGGATTATTTTCATTTAGGGAGCTTCCACCGGTGATCAAGGCTTTTGAGAAATTACAAATCACTCCCCAACTCGTCGTTTGCGATGGACAAGGCGTCGCTCATCCCAGACGGTTTGGATTGGCCAGCCATTTGGGCGTTCTTCTGGATATTCCTACGATTGGATGCGGTAAAACGAAGCTCATAGGGGATTTTGAGGAACCGGATCTGAAACGGGGAGCTTATGCTCCGTTAATCGATCATGGCGAGGAGATCGGGAGCGTGCTTAGAACTCAGGAGGGGATTAAACCGATTTTTGTCTCGGTCGGACATCGCATTTCATTGGCAACTGCTCGTGAATGGGTCCTCAAACTCTCTCCGCGCTACCGTCTGCCGGAAACAACGCGCCAAGCGGATCATCTTGTGAAGATGGCGTTGGCTGGGCGGGACTGTTAAAAATGAATCCTATCGCTTGCCTAACTCGTAACAAACTATAGTGATTTAACCATGATCTCCATGCTTCTATTAAAATCAATATACATAAAAGAAAGGCGTGAAAATATTGCAAGATCAACGTTCCAGCGATAAACAAGTCATGTTAACGAGTTGGGATATTCATAATAAGGATTTTTCGAGTACTTTTAACGGTTATAACAAGGATGAGGTTAATGAATTTTTGGATATTATTGTGAAGGATTATACAGCTTACGCCAAGATCATACAGGATCTCGAAAACGAAATTAAAAGGCTGAAAAAAGCAGCTCATTCAGACCAATCAAATCTTGAAGAAAGAGTTCGCAATCTGGAGATTCACTGTTGGGGTATGCCAAGGGGCTGATGTCCGGGTTAGATAAGAACGCCATTCGTTCGCATAACTGTGACGGATGACGTTTTTTTATATACCTTACACCTCGTATATAACCCCATCAGGTTCATTTACTTTAAATTCAATTTGTAAATCTTGTGTGCTCTTACTAAAAACCCCTAATAACTTTTTGCAATTTTCAGTTGGTTTATACTTAAATTTTACATCGAATATAAAGCCCTCTACTGATTTAGTATCCGGATAAACACTAAAGATTTGCCCGCTCTCAATAAAATATATGTATGCATTAATTTTGTCTTGCAATAATGTTAAGTGTTGGAGTTCATTTTCCCAGTCTAAATGGTCTACAATCATTAAAGCTATTTTATTTTCAGTTTTACTTTTTCCTATACCATCCACTTTATTTTTTTCTAATATCGACACTCCAATTCCCCCCTCTATTTTTCATCGAAATAGTTTGAACAATCCATTGAAGTTTTTTCGAGTAGTTCCCAAGTTTTCAAATGTTTGGATTATTGGTTGTATTGTACGCTCTTGTTGGTGGAGTTTAAACCACTAGTTGTGAATTATGCTGTACCAATTAAATAGCTTTGAGTTCGATTTTTTCAATTAGACCCCAATCTACGCCTTCTTCAAGTTGATAGTCTATCTCCTTTAATAGTTTAAATGCTTCTTGCTCAATCCCTTCATCATGTCCATACACTTCAAAATACCGCTCTTTAAACTGCACAAACCAAAAGTACATACTGTAATATGTGCTTTGCTTATCAAGTGAGACTGACCCAGCGTTACTTTTGAAAAACGTATAGTATGCTAACAACTCGTTCAAACGAGTATCATCGATATTCACATTGTAGAATTCGCGTCGTTCTTCATCAGTAATAAAATTCTTCAATTCATCTTCTTTTATAATTTTCATTTACAACACCTATCCTTTATACCAGCAAAAATTTGGTATTAATCACAATATTTTCTGATTCGCACAAATTTGCCAATTTCTCTACAGACTTCTTATCAGAAACTAGCCATTCCACCTTATATCCAGCAGCTATAGCTGATTCTTGTTGTTTTAATGCCTCTTGAATAACCTTTGTTCTTAGCGAATTCCGGAATCCACCCTTGGGATGAGGTAAATAGTAACTTTCATTATTATGATTAATTTTTAATTCAAAATCATCAACGCTTGGATTACTTTGAGGTATTCTCCCCCCGAAGAATTCTTTACCCCATGTGGTCGTGCATTAATATCATTAATGCCCTACTTATTTTCAAATTCCTTCATTCTATCAATTTTAATTCTATCGCTTTCATCTTGTGGAATAACATTAATGTACTTGCTTTCCCAATACTCCAGCCTGTCTGAAGGTCCAAAACTTGATTCTTCCCATTTTGTATAATCATATTCTATATTTAATTTTCCTTCAGATGTAAGTTTCATGGTTATTGAGAACCAAGGATCTTGTCCATTCTCTAAAAATATATTCTTTAGATCATTGGCGTCTTTTAACAACTTTCTCATCGATTTCTTATATATATCTGAATTAATATTGTATTTCTTTAAAATATCTCGACAATAAACATACTCATTCTTATTTTTTGGCTTGAAGAAAAAGAAAACCCCTCCTTCTCCATTTTCCACCTCACCATTAAAATAAAAATCTTCCCAGTCTTCTGGTATCAATTCATTTATTGTTTCTGCGATCTCTCTAAATATAAATCATTCATCTGCTGTTCCAGCATACTAACCTCCTGGTTTATTTTGTATTATTATAGTAACTATTCCCTAACAGCTAATTCCTCCTCATCATTCACGTGGAGTTGAACAAAAAACAGATCAATCACGGTGGTATCTGACCATAATCGACCTGTTCGACGTTAACGGTGATTGCGTAAATTAGGGTATAAAATTAAAGCATTGATGTGCATACAAATAAAATGGACGAAATCTTTATACGGGTGTTACATGGGTTAAGTCTACTTGAAATCAGTCGCCCGACTCATTCGGCACTAGGTGGGGTTAATCAACAGGTGATGAACTAAGTAATTTGTTCATCACAATTCCGGATCAAGTATATATCTTTTTTTCAATTTGTTTTGTTCATCAAAAACATAGATGGTTTCACAATTAGGACAACGCCATACACTGTTTCTTGGGTTAGGTAAATCTATAATATCTGTAATATCAGCTGTAATTTCATCCCACTCACGATCCGTATAAGCCCAAATAGTTACATCATCGGGTGCTTGGCTATTTGAAAGTACACACCCACATTTGCATTGAAAAGAAGCCATTTATTCTATCCCCTTTTATTTATTTTTAATAACAGATCCGTCATTTATCCAAATCTCTACATTTCCTTTCCCTCCTGTCTTTCTATTGATTATCTCTATAATCTGTTTTGCATCTTCAACTGTGTATCCAATTTTTCTACCATCTATTACAACATTTTCTCCCTGTCTATTGATTGCCTCTATAGCTTTTTTAAATGTGGTATTCATATTTTTACTATTAGCTGTCTTTGCTTCAATGATCATTCCATCTACATTAAAGTCAGCCCCTGGAATTAGGTTTCCATCCGATCCTTTAACATCAGCTAACTTTTCTACATTTTTGCCTTCTTGGAGCCATTTATCAGCAATCGCAAATTCATCAGCGTTCTTAAATTCCTTTACACCTGATATATTTCCTGTCCATTTTTCAGGACTAATAACTCCTTCACGTGCTCTTTGCATCAAAGTATTTTTTTCAAATTCACTCAAATGATCAAAAGACTTTATAATTTCTTTTTGTCTTTGAGCAATGCTTGCTGTAACATCTTTACCCGTCCCCTCGCTCTTTCCCTTCTTCCCGCTAGAACCCTCTCCGCCCTTGGAAAAGAACCTCGATTTCTCATTCTTAACGATTTCTAGTGAATTTATTCCATTGGTTGTTTGTTTAATCAGGATATGAAAGGGCGCTTTCTCCATCACGGATCGGTTCATCTTTTTGGCTGCTGTATCAAGAGAATCGATTGTTTTTTCTAACAGGGAACCTCTCGTTTTGAATCGTCCATCCCCTACGGCACCGCTCTTCCCAAGTATCCCTTTCTTTCCTCCGGGTTTTAGGAAGCCCATAACGCTTTTTTTCGGGTCTTTGATGAAATTTTTAAATCCCGTTCCCAGATTTCGAGCTTTGCTCGCCAGCGCCGCTCCATCCGTCATAACAGTCAATGCTGCATCTACAACTAAAACATCCGTTTGACCCGTTGCATAACCCATATTATAGTTTTCTTCTTTTGTCGTTGTAAGGAGACTCGTTGAGGGCGCCTTAAAGCTTGTCACTACTGGATCGACTATGCCTTCCTTGGCCGATTTCAATGCTTGTTTTACATCTTCACCCTCATTTGTTGTTTCCGAAAGAAAGTTAGTAAAATTCAAATTTCTAAAATACAAATTTGTTAAGTTTTTAATGTTGCTTCTTCTATCTTCTTGGATTTGTAAACAAGTCTTAATGAGAAATTTAGTGACAACCTTCTAAATTATTTCATTAGGTTTTAATAACACGCATTTTCTATGCTTGATAAATTCTTTGAAGTTCTCATTATCCCAAAATCCAGTGTTATTATTCAAATAGATCACTTCATTCTTCTTTACTAAGTAAACCGTATCACCATTAAATTCAAAAATACAATTAGAGTAAACCTTATCTATGATTTCAAAAACAATAGTTAACATGTTAACTATTGCTTTTTCCCAGTCAAAAAACTTGTTTAGTCTAAAACTTAAATCTTGTTGATCTTTAAATTCATTCATGAAGTACTCGGATTCATAACCAAAGTAAGAATCAGAGGTGTCCATTAGCGCCAATGAAAAACCAAGCGTGTCATAAGTTTCTGTTATCTGAATCCCCTTTGATATTTTTTCTATTTTATTTATGTCTAGTGTTACTCCCAATTTTTCCAATTCAATAATGATATTATTGCTGGATAGTTGTATTTCTTCTAACATAAATGAGTATTCTAGAGCCATTCCTATGAGCCTCCTTTTCAGGGAATTAAATGAATTACCTTTTTATCCTTAGTTACTACAATGACTTCATCTAAATTCTCTATAGGCCACTCAATAAATTGTTTTTTCAATTCATTTACATCCCCATTCCAGTCTCTAAGATTAAGCACAATTCTTCTTGTTTGGCCTTTTTTATTTTCTTCTTTTCTAGTTGTGAAGCGATCCACGTGGACTTGTCTCACCTTTAGGTGAATAACAATCAAATATAGTATCATTGATTAAATAGTCAGGATCTTTACTAGTGTCTGAAATTTTTGGATTTTGTTCAACATCATAACCATTTTTAGATAGAATCTCAGCTGCTTCATTCTCTCTGGACAATGAACGTTTAGTCTCTTCGTCCATATTTTCTCTTATTGTAGTTTTGTACCCTCGTGGCTGAGCATTTGGATCTGGAGTATTTACTGGTTTGGTTACCTGTCCTGGACTACCCCAATGTCCTCCACCTTCTGCTTGGCTTGGAGTAGTATTATCATTTCCCTTCCCCTCACCCTTACTCTTCTTCCCGCTAGAACCCTCTCCGCCCTTGGAAAAGAACCTCGATTTCTCATTCTTAACGATTTCTAGTGAATTTATTCCGTTGGTCGTTTGTTTAATCAAGATATGAAAGGGCGCTTTCTCCATCATGGATCGGTTCATCTTTTTGGCTGCTCAAAGTTATTCTGTTAAAACTCCATTGTCTCCTTGTCTCCATATTAATCTCCTCCAAAAAAAGCTCATTCCTACTCATTAGTTCAAGTGGGAAAGAGCTTTTGAAAGTTTATCAAGTGTTTGAATTATTTAGTGTTTGGTTTGTTGGTTGTATTGTACGGTCTTGTTGTTGGGATTGTAAATGGGCTTACACAAAATTCTTGACAAACCCTATTTATCTTGTTTCTTGCGCAAGGAATCTAATAAATTGTATTTCACTAATGAAGATATTATCCTCTCATCTGCTCCATTAACCACTTTTTAATATCATCACCGTCCAACCTTATTGGTTTCTCTTCAGTTCCAACAAAAATATGTTTGGCAGACACTTCATCAATCCCGTTTATTTCTTCAAAACTAGTTCCATAGAGAAGTGCCCCATCAAGTAGAGCGTTTGTTAAATCAACATTAGAAAACTTTGCGTAGCTTAAATTTGCTCTTCGAAATGATGCTCGCCTCAAGTCAGATCTAGATATATTAGCAAAGCTAAGGTCTGTATCATCAAAAGACGCTTTTATACCTACACAATTTCTTATATTTGAATGTTTTAGGGATGCGTAATCAAATACTGTTTTACTCAGTATGCATTCCGAAAAAATCGTTCTTTCGAATGATGTACTTAAAAAATAGCAATCACTCATATCATTATTTGTCAAAAACGAATTGCTCATATTTGACTCTACAATCTCTGAACAACTCAGATTCATCCCTGTAAGATTCAGTTGTTTTAATTCTTCTTTCACAATTTCTAATTTCTCTCCAACATTACCATCCGATTCTGCCCATTTATGATGTTTTAAAAACATACTATCATCCATGTAATACTTCCTTTCGCATACTTTATGGCCACCACAGCAATTTATCACTTAAACCTAATTCTTTTACTGCTTCGCGTACTTCGTCTATATGTTCTGGGAACATTTTTGATGAATCGATGATAACATTCTCACCTTTTGAAAGAGATTCTTCTATATCAGCAATTGCCTTTTCCAGAGTATAACCCTTTGGTGCAAATTTTGAATACCATCCTTTAACGTCCCACTTTACACCTGTTGCATCAATAAATTCTGCACCTGCTGGATTGGTATCTCTAACTATAGGACCAGGTAGGTCCCCTCTCGCCTCTAACTCTAAGCCTGCTAGTCTCTCAATTTTTGATTTTTCGTTTATTTTAAAGTTTTTTGCTGGATCTTTTGCCAAACTCTCATACTCTTCTGGAGACCTAGCGTAGTATCTTCCCTTATCTCCATACTTGTCTATCAATTCTTTATAGTAATCCGGAGCAGTTTCTCTAATTTTGGCGTCCCCTCGCTCTTTCCCTTCTTTCCACCACTGCAATATTCCTTGTACCTTGAACACCATTTTTAATTCTATAATCAATTACCATTCTACTTAAATCTGATTCACCATACCCAACAATTTTTGATTGGCTTAAACCAAATCCAGTTTTACTCTTCCCTTTTCATTTTTCTTCCTCCTTCTTTAAATTCGGACAAGCAAAAAATGCTCACTCCAAACTTATGGTTCAAGTTGGAATAAGCCTTTGAAAGTTTATTAAGCGTTGTTTAAGAGAAAACGAATTCCAGCAAGTTCTGGCTCAACTTACTCAATGATCTCCGAAATCGCGGTGTCCAAGATGGTGTGAACAATCTAAGTGGCTTCTCTGAAGCTGTTTCTTCCTGCTCTGGGTATCTCAGCTTCATATTCCCACGTATCTACTACTAATTTATACTGGATTATCAGGAAACTCTTCTAGATACCTGTTTATTAATTCCCTGCTTTCTTTATCCTCTGGTACATTCCCCAAATATTTATACTCCCAAAAAAGTAACTGATCATCAAAGCTATATTTGGTATCAAACCAATTTGTATAATCATAGTGTATCTTGAACTTTCCATTTCTATCAAGAGATAAAGTAAAGGAATACCAAAGCTCTTGCTCGTGCTCAATAAAAATCCTTCTTAGTTTATCACTCAATTCGAATAGAATCCTACTCTTCATCTTATACTGCTCTTTATCAACATTATAGTTAAAAGGAATTTCTAAACTATATTTAAAGTTTTGCTCATCATCAGGTGTATTATAGAAGAAGTAAGTTCCTCCCCCTGTTTCAGAAATTTGGGCATAAAAATAAAATGTTTGCCATTCTTCCAGAATCATTTCATTAACTGTTTCAGCGATTTTCCTATATATTTGATTCATTTCTTTTTCCATATTACTCAACGAAATCAACCTCCGGCTTGATTTTTAATTGTTTTCTGGACCGGCCTTTTTCCCTCTATCTGATAGATTACTTCAAAAGAATCTGGTCTCATTGAATTTCCAGAATATACAGGTTCAATTTTTACAGAAACTTTTTTCGGAGGTACTTCTTTCAAAGCATTTGCCCATACCGTTTCCATATTGAACCATTCACCACCAGAACGGTTAATTTGGCTATTTTGTGGAACAAGATTATCAATATCCTTCGGCCCTTTAAACTGTGCTCCTATTAAATGTCCACCGTCGTCATCAGGTAATCTGTCCTTCCCTCCAACTGTCCTCTGTGCGTATTCACTTCTGTCTGCTGCACCAAGTTGAAGCGATCCTTCACATTCGATAATACGCCCTTGACTATCCGTACGATAAGTATAACCATCTGGTGATGTGTATTCCACATTCGGTTTTAAAGCCTTTTTTCTACCTTTCTTTGTAAAATGGTCTCCATAGTTTACCTTTACATAAACTGGTGGGGTAGAAATCCCCTCGCTCTTTCCCTTCTTCCCGCTAGATCCCTCCCCGCCCTTGGAGAAGAACCTCGATTTCTCATTCTTAACGATTTCTAGTGAATTTATTCCATTGGTTGTTTGTTTAATCAAGACATGAAAGGGCGCTTTCTCCATCATGGATCGGTTCATCTTTTTGGCTGCTGTATCAAGAGAATCGATCGTTTTTTCTAATAGGGAACCTCTCGTTTTGAATCGTCCATCCCCTACGGCACCGCTCTTCCCAAGTATCCCTTTCTTTCCCCCGGGTTTTAGGAAGCCCATAACGCTTTTTTTCGGGTCTTTGATGAAATTTTTAAATCCCGTTCCCAGATTTCGACCCTTGCTCGCCAGCGCCGCTCCATCCGTCATAACAGTCAATGCGGCATCTACTGCTGCAACTCTGCCGCCTGTTCACGTAATTCCTTTGCCTGCTGACAGTACCCACGAATTTCATCCATAAGCTGTTCGTATGCTGCCCGAGCCTGGGCAATTGACCTCACTTCTTTTTCCGCATCCTGTGCTAGTTGCTGATTCTTCAGCTCTTCTGCCACTACCTGTTCATGTTTTGCCATTCGTTTCGTCCTCCTTTGATTTTAGGCATACAAAAAAAGCTCATTCCTACTCATGGTTCAAGTTGGAAAGAGCTTTGAAAGTTTATCATTTTATCAAGTGTTTGAATTATTTAGTGTTTGGTTTGTTGGTTGTATTGTACGATCTTGTTGTTGGGATTGTAAACCAAGTTTACACAAAATGATTAACAGACTCACCAAACCGCGTAATACAAACAAAAATTATTAGCAGGCGAACCACTTTAGGCTCGCTATTAAATCTACTTCTAATTGTGAAGTTGTTAATACAGAGAAATCGTCTGAATCATCGTGTAATCCATGGGACAATATAAATTTCATATCATTTTCCATTACTATCTCTAGACCAACTTCATTTGGTAATTCTTCAAACAGAGCATTTTGGGGATCGCGCTTTATTATATTTATTTCTTTTATATTCTGCCCTACTATTTGACCCCAATAAGGACTACTATATATTTTATCCTCAGCATCAATTGGATATAAATCAGTGTCATTTTCAATAGATTCGTCTTTAATATACCCGGTATCATCTTTTTCAACCCATAAAATAACCGAATTTCTTGAAGGGTCACTAGCTGCTCCAATTACTAACCCTGATTCAAAATATAGCAGTAGAGGTCCAGCAGTTAGAGAGAACACTTCATCTTGTGCAATCTCACATTGTTCCATTGATTCTTCGCTTTCCCACCAGCTAAATCTTATTAACTTGCTAAGCTTTTCATTTTTAATAATCTGTAACAACTTAATCCTATCAGATGGAATTGAGGATCCGTCTCGCAACTCGTTATCCATAAACACTCTCCTAAATTCAATACGTTATTTTGAATTTTTCCTGGCGGATTCTATAAGCAAATCAATCATTCTTAGATTATTTTTTGATGGTTTTACTTTTTTACCTACTTCTACGTTTAGGGGATCAGCAACTACTACTCTTCCATCTTTTCCAATTAGAAACTGCAAATCATTAATCTTGATCTTCTTTTCAACCATTATTTTTCTTATAGCAGTTAAATCCTCAATACTTCGTTGATTCAATAATGATGATTCTCCAACTATTTGCACCTTACCATCATGTAATTTTACTATATCTTTGGAACCTTGTGCAAACCTGTCAAACATAAGGGCATCTTTTCCATCAACAAAAATTGAGCGTCCATTTACTGTCGGTAATCCTAGCTCATCAAGTTTGTTCAACAAACCCAACTCTTCTGTAATTAGCTTTTGTGGCTTACCGTCTTTTAGAACCCCTACAGCTTTATCCTCCCCATAGGCGTACACATTCTTATTCCCCCCACTACCTAATAGTTCTCCTAAATCACCGCTTGATAAATTTGGTTTACCCGTCCCCTCATTCTTTCCCTTCTTCCCACTAGATCCCTCCCCGCCCTTGGAAAAGAACCTCGATTTCTCATTCTTAACGATTTCTAGTGAATTTATTCCATTGGTTGTTTGTTTAATCAAGATATGAAAGGGCGCTTTCTCCATCATGGATCGGTTCATCTTTTTGGCTGCTGTATCAAGAGAATCGATCGTTTTTTCTAATAGGGAACCTCTCGTTTTGAATCGTCCATCCCCTACGGCACCGCTCTTCCCAAGTATCCCTTTCTTTCCTCCAGGTTTTAGGAAGCCCATTACGCTTTTTTTCGGGTCTTTGATGAAATTTTTAATTCCCGTTCCCAGATTTCGAGCCTTGCTCGCCAGCGCCGCTCCATCCGTCATAACAGTCAATGCTGCATCTACAACTAAAACATCCGTTTGACCCGTTGCATAACCCATATTATAGTTTTCTTCTTTTGTCGTTGTAAGGAGACTCGTTGAGGGCGCCTTAAAGCTTGTCACTACTGGATCGACTATGCCTTCCTTGGCCGATTTCAATGCTTGTTTTACATCTTGCCCAATCTCATCCGTTGATTTCTGGAAGGTTATCAAATCCCATGTATAGCTGATTCCTGATACTACGCCCTTTAGCGTCTCATTGCGTTCCATCAGTGGGGCTACTTCTTTTCCGCTTACACTTGAATAAAGTCCTTGTACATCCTTTCCGGCTTCATCCCAACTCTGTAATCGAAGTGGCGAAGTAAGTTGATGTACTGTTGTTAACGCCATATCTCCTACATCGACAACAAAGTTCCAGAGCCCTTTTGCTGTATCTTTGTACGAATCGATTCGTCCTTCATTCCTAGCAGCTTCGCTTTCCTGGATCTTTTGAAATTTAACCCAATCCCTACCGTGCTCCTTCACCTTCTGCTCAAACTCACTTAAGATTGGCTCGAAATTTTCTCTTTCCCCGGTAGCGGAAAACTCAATTAAATCGCTCTTGGAATTCACTTCTTCTTCCAACCCCAGCGATCCTTTTACCTCTTTCTGCGTACTTGGCGCTGTGCCTTCATCTGCTTCCAATGTATCAACAATGCTTTCTAAGGACAAGCTCTCTTTTGCATTTATCTCTATGTGATCTCCGCTTAATTCAATGCTGCCTGATGCTAATATACTGAGTTGTTGACTTCCAGCAAAATTGATCCCGGTGTAACTGTTCATTCCAATGTACAACTGCTTGTCTATTCCTGTAATGTTTAGTTCTTTGTCTCCTAAAGTAAATTCCTTTCCATGTGGATTACCGAAGGTCTTCACACCCGGATCAGCCATCTTTTGCTGCTGTTTTTCCGCGTAATTCGCTCCCGGTTCATGCCTTACCGATTGAATAACAGTGGCCTCATCCTCATCCGGACTTGGAAAATATAATTTCACTTTACTGCCGATTTCCGGCATCATGTGCCACACTTGATTCCCTTCGGCAGCATATGGAAACCATTGTGCGGTATCAGGTTTTTGATCATTATCCATATCTAAATGTACTTTGACCTGTTGCCGACTAACCCCAATAATTTTACCGTTTATGGCCGCCCCAATGATGACATTATTATGTATTTTCCCATATGTATAACCTTCACGTGGGCCGCATTCATATGACCATATTAGCCGTCCATGTTTCATCTCAGCTTTTCTTTTTGCTATTACACAGGTGTGAGTTCCTATAATCACTTCATCCCCGATATCCAACAATCCCGCCCACTCAAAGGAATAGATCGTCGCGTTTCCTCGGGTTTTCTTAACATGTTCACTGGAAGCACTATACTGATAGGCTTGAATTCGTCTCGTCGCCATAAGCGGGTGATCTTCTTTCAATTCGATCTGGTTTCTCCCTTCAGGAATACCAATCCAGAAACGGGGGTTATGTGATGTAATATCCGGAATAAGAGGGGCCTTTCCATGGGATGCGAGTCTCTTCAAAAAGGACCAGTCTGTCTCTTCATACTGCATAATAAACTTGCCCGTTTGTTTGTCACGAAACGTGTGATCAATAAAGTCACTCTTCGGATACATGCAAACCACATGATTAAATATCTCGATATACCGCTGGTTTACATGCTGGAAGCTTCTTTTTTTCTTCTGCGTATCCATGTCATAGGTATGTGAGACCGCCTCGACTGTAACCCGATGTTCCCCATGCATAACCTGAAACGAAATTTGCAAAATTTGTCCAAGAAATAGTGGCTTAAGCTTCCCATTCACAGAAGAATCATAGATTTCAAGATAATCATGAAGCCCGGAATTCATTAAAATCCGATCCTCTGCATCTGCAGATACTCTGCCGATAAGTCGTACTCTCGCATGTTCTCCGATCTGGTGTGTAATTTCGAGAGATTCAATACGAACCGCTCCATAGGACCAAACCACCTGAAGCGTCTCATTTGTTACGTATTTTTGAGTCTGCTGTGCCATCGTGCCTTCCCTCCCCTCATAAATTCCAACACTAGTCTTGCCCCCCGTTTTTGGTGATCGTAATCTTACCTCCCAATGCACATGTCAGCGTAGCACGGTCTAATAAAGCTGGCTCATCATCGATCGACAAATCCGTTTTTCCATGAGACCAACGTCCGCATAATTCCGGCTGGCAGACCTCGTCCGTTTTTTTACAGAAACCAAATAACCCAATATTTTTTTCAACCACACAATCAGCGACGTTCATTACGGGTTTGCCCTTGATATATACACCATGAGACTGAGGCAAGTTCAAACTGGAAGGAAGAGATCCCTCACTGCAAGTCAATTCCGCTCCTCGTACAACATAAGTGTCTCCTTCCGCTAACAACCCTGCAGCTATTAAACTAATAATCGAACCTAATGACATGAAAGCATCCCCTCATTCTCACTGACTTATCATTCAAAAAAGATTATTGTTTGAATAATTGCGGCAGACATCGGTCTCCAGATGTCGGCTTGTTCCGCTTTAAACTGAAAGGAACCATGCAGCAATCTATCCCTGCACACGGTTAAAAAAACGAACTGATAAAACTGTCCATTTTCCGTTTGAATTAAACAATCATAAGTTTCAAAGCCCCTTAGCTTAATAGACTCGCTTTCTAATTCGAACAGCTTAATCTCCGGTTTTCTAAATTTGCTCTCAATCAACATGCAATCTTTTAACATTTCAAGGTCTATCCCAGCTTCAATAGACTCTCCTAAATGGATTCCGCATGATATCTCCCCGGTATCATTCATAAAAAGATACTGATTTCGAATCCGGTCATCTTTCCCTTTTTCAAGGAAGGCATTAGCCACCGGCGCTAAAACTACTGGTAAAGGAATTTCCAGTGCATTTTCAAACAATCGTTGTTTCTTTAACTTAATCGTGTGGTGTTTGTAACATACCTCGCCATTGCTCACCATCTCTTTCCAGTCCAATTCTGAGATGGTGTCTAGCCCTTCATTTAATTCACGTTCACGCTGTTGATGAACAAGGTAACCTGTTATTTGTTGATCCCAGTAATAATTACTCATCCACATTTCCTCCAGCTTGATTGACGCTCTCAAGTATGAACCCCGTCAACTCTCTACGCAGTAGACTTTCTGCCGCATCCAGACTAACCAGATAAAGAGGCTCCCGGATTCCCTGGATCGAAAAAAAATGATGTTTCTTGATTTTCTGGCTATCAACTATAAGATTCTTCAAGCTCCTGTCCGGATAAAATTCAGTTTCGGGTGACAAGCAATCCACTGAAGGTACATAAAATGACCAGTATGTGTGTTGTAAGTAATTTTGCCGATCAATCAGGTCCATCTGTTTGTATTCCATTTGGGGATTATATAAGGCCAAAGTATTTTTCATTTCATCCGACATCATGGGCCATGGTTTGGAAAGCCAGTCAAAATACTGCTCCTCAGAGGTTTGATCAACAGGGATAACAGAAACGGATGGGAGCTGGTTAAAAGATTTTGGCAGGTCTTGTCTTTGGGGATCTACTTTATAAATAATCCGATCATCATCTTTTAACAGGTAATATTCCCTCATCTTTCCGCCCCTTTTCTTAAAGAACTGTGTCAATAGATTGCAATTGTTCTTCGCTCAATTGATATTTGTTTACATCACTTTCCGAAAAAATAGCGCCGCGAAGATTCGCGCCTTGAAAATCCGCGCAGAATAATTCGGCTCCTCTAAAGTCCGCCCCTTCCAAATTTGCATCAGCGAATCTTATGCCCTGAAGCCCTGGTGAACGATACAACCCCTCGCGGAACCCTTTTCCATTGGCATGTCTGAATGAAGTCTCACGCAAGTCACATTGACTAAAATCCGCATCCGTAATAAGAGACTGGCTAAAGTCGGATTGGGATAGGATAGCGCCGTTCCACCGTGTACCAATTAGAATACATCCCCGTAATTTACAGTTTGTAAGCTGTCCCCCCCTAAAATCGGCATAACGCATTTCGGTATGATCCAAACTTTGTCCCTGTAAAGAAAGTTCTGTTAAATCCTCATACGCCAATTGAATATCTTGTCTCTGGAGTTTCCTGACATACTGCAAAGTTTTGGCTTGGGAATCGGAAACATAAATGTCCTCGCTTATATCTTTGAACTCTCCAATTCGTATCCGGAAAATCTCAGACTTTGCGATATGCTTTGCCTCAGGCAGCTCCATTGCCTGGCAAATTGCTAATCTTGCTATCGCAACGACAAATTGATGGTAGTAAGGAATGTACTTTAACATAATCCGCTCACGATCACCGGGCTGAAACAGCCTGAAATATTTCTTTAACTTCTGTGCTAATAAACTCTGAAGCGGAGCAAACGACTTATAAAACCACGAAGCATCATACCAAGAAAAGCACTCGTTCTCATCGCCATACCACTCTTCAGAATAAGCCTCGATTAAATAAGTATATTTTTGCTGTAATATAGAGGTACGAAGTAATGAATAATGAATATAAGCAATGGGAGCCTTTCTCCCCCTTTCTTGCAATTGTTTGATTTTCACGCACATCTGCTGAAAGGAATGAATAAAATCTTGGATAAGCCGATCTTTTTGTGTATGAAACTCTGCCTCTAAAATTGAAAACGCATCGTTCATAGCCGATTCTAAAATTTCATCAATGATCTCCTGTCGGGTCTGTTCGCTATTCATCTTTACTCACCCAATTCAATTCATTTTGATTTCCGTTCCTTCAATAAGAATCTTTTCCTCCTCTAATTGGATGCTGTTTTCTTTGCCTGATAGAGTTACAGTATTTGCGGAGATTAGAATATTGCTGGATCCCAATACAATATTGCCATTAGCGGTGATTGATATATTTTGGTCGCTTACGATATTTATTCCTTTTTCATCATCCAGCGTGATAAACATATTCCCCGACTTTATAATGATGGAACTTGGCCCCAAGGAGATGAGCTTTCCATATTTCGTATAGAATGTCTTAGTGTCGGGATCTTCTTTAGGGTCTTTATCTGCTTTCGCTTTAGCCTGGTTCTGGGAATGGCTTGCAGCCGGTTGGGATGAGACGGCGGTTGAGGCCGTTGGTTTTGGGGGAATTTCCCGCGGAACCGAGCTTATTGCGATCCCCTCTTCCTCTTTTTTACTCGGAAAATAAATACGTATACTGTCGCCTATTTCGGGCATACAATACCATCCGGTATTATCCTCAGAAGCATAAATAGTTGAATAAGGAAACCAATAGTCGGAGTTAGCATCCAATTGGTCGTCCATGTCCAGTTTGGCTCGAATGGTATCCCTGCGAATCTGGATAACCTTGCCCTGAATTGATGCGCCAATAATAGCTTCATTGTGAATTTTCTTTTGTCTCAATCCTTTTCGTGGATACAGCTTGTATTGATGCTCAATGATACCGTTTCTAGTTTCGGAAATAACTGATGCTACAACCAAAGGACGCGACTTGAACATTACCTCATGACCAGGTTCAAGCAATTGAGTCGATTGTACTTCATATATCGTGTAATCCGCGTCACTAACACCGGGAACACCGTTATCAACGGCCTTCTTATACTCTTCCATATCTTTTCGTACCGTATAATAGATGGTAGAAAGTTCACCTTTGTTTTGACCGGTAGGAACACCAAAATATATCTTAGGAAAATGAAACCCGTTTGCCGGAACCAGTGCTGTATAAAACCTGGAAGCCATTCGTTTCAGAAATTGCCAGTCTGTTTCCTCATACTGCATAATCAGTGTATTTGTCTTCTTATGCGCTGTTGCCGCATCGATCATATCTGCATTTTTATATGAAGAAATGACTTCTTTGATCAAAGAACTATATGAAATGTTGGGATTCTGAAAAGAACGCTTTTTCAGCTTAATATCAAGAAGATACGAATGGGAAATAGCTTCGACATGTAGATAGTAGACGCCACGTACGGTATTGACTCTTACTTTACTGACTAGCCCGGTAAACAAACAATGCTCCGTCTTCCCGGCATCATCTTGAATGACAACCTTAATAGAAGTTTCCGCATCGGTTTGATTTACATAACTGTCCTTTTTTTCGTCTGAAATAATAGCTGAGAATGTTAATGTTGAATGTTTATTTATACCTTTCGTTATTTTCATGTGCTGCAAATGAATAATTTTATAGGGAGCAATCCGAATATTACCTACAGCGTTACTAATTGTAGCAGTCATTTCTTTAACCTCCCGTTACTCATTCATGTTTAATTTCTAATCCACAATCATCCTCTGGCTCGCACTCAGCCCCATCCCCATGCGGCTGCTGCCGCGGGCCTGTTCGAGAATCCGGGCTAAATACTTATGTATTTCCACATTGGTGTAATCTTTGTAGGCAATGCTGAGACGTCTTGCGATATAATGCAAAATAACGTCCCGGCTGACCGTGCCCTCGTTCAGGCACATCATGGCGAACACCATGTCCTGCGGATCTGCGCTCCCCTTTCCGAGCATTTCCTCGGCGAAACGCCGCATGATCGCCGGGGACAAGGTGCTTTTGCCGAAGGACGCGATGAAGACATGTAACACATTGACGGTGTTGTATTCCGTGGCCATGTCCTGGAAATTTTGATAGTCCTGGCGCAGTCTTGCGCCATCCTTTAGCTTGAAGCGGCATAGCTCCAATTCGGATGCGCGCGTCTCCAGGTGTTGATCCAGTACAATCTCGCTTCGGAACTCATACCAATCGCTGTCTTCCCGGCCCTCTTGAAAACGGATTTTGACCACGCTCTCCCGCCCCGTTGCCATATACGACAGAACCGCCGGCTGTTTCATGATGTATATTCGGCCTTGGTGCTTGACGATCCCGGGTGCAACCGTCAGCGAATCAGGCCCAACCGAAATGGCTGCCCCAGTCACGATGCCGTCTGTGTAATCTTGGTAGTAGATGTCGGTAAATTCACGCGGGAAATCCCGCAAATTTTCCAGCATCGCTGTTTTTAAGATCCGGCCCTTATTGAATTTCGGTGCGATATGGGTGAACAATGGCATCCCTCCTTTCCAGATTCCTATGGAGTCCATTCAAATGTACTTATTGTGGCTGCGGCGGATACTCCGGGTACTGGAGATGTTCCGGGTATGGCGGATATTGCTGATACTGCGCTTTACTCATATCAAGCACCCTTTTATCTACTACATAAGTTTTCGCAATGATATCGTGAAGAGGCGGGTTTACAGCGCCTTAACAGCCTTGATACTTTGCATTCCTGCATCCAAACTCGCATCCCTGGCGGCCAGATACTCTTGTAACTGCTTTGGATTCACCACATAGGTCTTGGCGATCTTATCATGCAGCGACTGCCTGTATGGAGTGAAAAACACCATGATATATCCCATGCATAGGATCAGGCTCGAAAGCATCTTGCTCCAAAATCTTTTGCTCGCCTTGCCAAAACGGAGCCTTTCGTACCTTTCGTTTACCACGATCAGGCCTACCCACTTTTTGCCCCATGTAGCTTGTCTTCCGGACGATTCCATCAAAGCGAAATATAGCCAGCAGATGATTAGAATCAGTATTAGCGCCACATTTTTGGATATATCAAAATAAATGACATGGTTCAAATCTTCTATACTTGCACCTTGGTTCAAAAGATATTGAGCATAAATCCCGCGGATACGATAAAAAACGGATTCCAGCACGAAAAAAATGAGCCAAACCACAATCAAGTCAAGACAATATGCCAAAAGGCGTTTCCAGAAACTTGCGTACAATTTTTCTCCCTCTCTTTTCCTCTGCCTTACCTCGTCCCATCAAAAAAATCCAGCTCCGACCGGTCGCTTTCGAACGGGAACAGCGCTTTCCGGCCTAACAGAAGACCCTCATCCTGACGCGCGATTGGCAGAACGTGAAACCCCCAATGGTTGTCGTCCGCAAATACAAAATATTTCGTTTCCCCGTTGACGATGGAGTCGGTGTCGTCCTGCGGGATTTTATCCCCGTAAACCTCCTGGATATCGACGTATTGCACCGGCTTGTAATGATCGGTCCGGTTATGATACACGTAACTCTGGCGCAGGGCCCCATCGCTGCCGCGTAAGAGGAACTCGACCTCCCGCGTCTGAAACGGCCGCGAGATGAAGCCCAGCACCCGGTTGCTCCGCTCCAGGCTGCTGATCAGCTCCAGTTCCCGACGGTCGTGGGTATGCGAGCTGACCGTATACGGAATGGCCGCCGCCTGTTTCGTTATGCTCGTCTCGATCATGCCCGATTTCCGGGCATTCAGATAACGGATCGCCCCGCGCAGGCAGGCGAGCTTCAGCTCCGGCACCCGGCCTTCCATCGGCTTCTGCCGGAATTCGATGCTGCGTCCCGGCACAAATTCCTTCAGCGCCTCCCGGAACACATCGATCCTGCAGGACTGACCGGTCAGCTTGATGATCGAATATTCCCCCAGCACGCCGCTTTGGTAAAAGCCGTCCAGGAATTTGCGGACGACCTCGTAAATATCCGCTTTGATGAGCTGCGTAATTTCCTTGATATTAAAAACGACATCGGGAATTTCGTATTCATCCTTCAGGACCCCGCCGCGCGAAACGGACAGAAACCAGCGTTCCATCGGCGTGATCTGCAGATCGTTATCCGCTCCCCCGCCTTGCTCGGTGTGGAAGCGATTCCGCAATATCCCGGTTTTCCGGAAAAATTGCTCTTTCATCCCTTCGGCGATTTCCCATAAAAAATAAAAATTGCTGCGCACCCGCAAATATTCGTCCCGGGAACGGTTCTCGTAATGGGCAAAAGCCGTTGGAATGACGTGTTCCGCCTCCCGGTAACGGCGCTCCAACTCGGCGTAGACTGCTTCTACGCCCTGCTCGTCCACTTCACGAAACAGATCATTGCCCGGGATGTCGATCAGGTCATCGATATCGGTGACTTGATGCCTGCCGCCCGTGTAATAATCGGCGAACATGATTTTCATAAACTGCATGATCCGGTATGTAATATTGTTGCCGCCAAAATGGGTGTCCCCATTTTCATAAGTCGCATCAAGCGCAATCCGGTACGACATATGTCCGTCTTCGATCCGGAACCGGCAGGAGGACAAGTCCGTCGTCCCTCCCCCGCAATCGATGACCAGCGCTTTATAATCGATGCCTTCCATGAAGCTGCTTCGCTCGATCCCGTCCGCAATCGTGTTGTACAATACCGCCATCCCTTCGTCCAGGGCGTCTTCCTGCTCGATCCGGTATTCGGGCAGCAGCTCCGTAAACATATCGAGGAATGGAGCTTTCATCTTCACCGGACTTGTAAAATACAGGTTTTTGAACTTGCATTTGAACTGGTGCTCGGCCAGCATGATCACGTACTTGATATAGGCGCGAAGCACCTCGCTCCGGGACACCGTCGCAGTATTCCCTTCACTGTCCATGACCTCGACCTGTTTCCTGAAGTCGCTCACCCACCGTTTCAGCCCCTGAAAGACGGTCGCCCGGCTACTGTAGCTGCTGCGCCGGATTTGGAGCAAGGCCTCGTATCCGAATTGATAGCTGACGGCGGAAGGATCGGAGCAATCCGCTACGCTGACGGCGGTCGGCAGTGCTTCAGTCCATTCAGGCATTTGGTAGGACGGGTCCGGAAACTTCACGAAATTGATTTCATTCGTCCGGATCTGCCCGTTCAGAACATCCAGACTGCTCGGGGACTCGGCATATCCGGGATGCAAAAAAGCCCCTGCCGTCGTGTTCGATGTGCCAAAGTCGATCGCCAGCACGGCATCCGTCTCCTGCAGCTCGCGAATATCCAGATCGGCCAGCGGAATTTTGTAATACTGAATATGTATGGGCGGCAAAGCCTGCTCCTGATAATAGGTTTTGAACACGTATTCCGAGTCCCGTTTGCGGAGGAAAAGCAGGCTGTACTGCCTGTTGTTCGTCCGTTTCCACTCTCCGCTGTGATGCGCCGCCAGGTAATAGCCGCCTGCAGCCGCCGCGGTTCCGTCCTTGCATACATTGAGAATGCCGCACAGCTCCATCCGGTCATTGACCAACAGCACGTTGCCTTCCGCGAATCCGGCCGGCGCTTGCACCCTGTACCCGTCCGCCTTGTCCACGGCAATGCCGGGATATATGACGATGCGGGCCGGAACGCTAATGCCGCCGTCCCCTCCCAGCGGCGCTTGAAAATATTTGCGCAAAATGCCGCCCACCCGCTCAAATCCGCCTTCACAGTAACGCCCGATGAACATCCGCTCGTCCGCTCCCAAATATTTCAGGATGACGCGGATCATCTCATCACGGTCCAGATGACGGCTTAAACCTTCGACCAAGCGTTCCCTGTAGCAGATGTTCCGCAGCTGAAAAGTGGTCATTTCATGCAGCTCGTCCCGCGTATAACGCGCCTTCCCGCGCACCCGCTCCTGACCGGTGGAATCGGTATACAGTTTAAATCCCCTCATGTTTCACATTCTCCTCCCCATCCTCAGGGCGTCTTAATAGAGGTAGCTTCATCCAACCTTGAACACGCACTAATACATCGCGATCCGGTCCAGAACCATCGTTTCATCGGCATCGATAATGCCGACATGGCAATCCCAATACACCTCGGTCCGGTAGCGGACCGGCAGAAACAGTTCCATCAGCAGCTCCAGCTTCCGGCTCGCCAGCTCCGTTTGCTTTTGCCCGATGTAAAACAGCATTTCGTCCTTGTCCTCGTTGTTGACGTAAATCGTCGAATGTTTGAAGATCCGGCTGACCGTGCTGCGCAGAAGATTCAGCGTTTCCCCCGTATCATACATCCGCAAAATGGCGCAAACGATCAGTTCCCGTTCTTCCGGATCAAACAGGCCGATCAGTTCCTTCACCCGGCTGCCGAACGCCCCGGCTTCCAGATCCCGCAGCACGAAACGGATATAAAACTCGCGTTTGTTCATACCCTGCATCAGATCCAGTTCCGCCAAAAAATGAATGAGAATATCGAACAATGCCAACCGGAACTCTTCGTCTTCCGTCAGATTGATGTCAAGCAGATCGCGGAACATATCGGGAAACCGGTAATGCGGATTGATCTCCACCTCGACGTCATGCTGTCCTTTGGCTGCATTCAGCTCGTTGAGACTAAGCTCCATATACGGCGAATACACCTTCGCCGGCAGAAACGTAATGTTCCGTTTGCCGATGCCGGCTTCCTGCGCCTGCACAAGCAAATCCCATATGTAATTCAAGCCCATTCTCCTTCGCAGCGATATTCCGGAAACGACATCTGCACCTGGGAAACGAGGAAGCTGAGCAAATCTTCAGCCAAATAATCCGGCAGCGAATCCCCATCCGTCCGCTTGAATTTCAGGCACATTCTCCATTTCCCGTTATCCACCCGGACCTCATCTGTAATGAAACGGTTGAGCTCGTAGGTGATGGCCCGGCTGCCGTCCGCAGGGCGAATTTCCACATCCGCCAGCGCAAGCCCCTCCGAGACGGCAAAAGAATGAACGATCCGGACGATTTCGCCTTTGGAGCGAACGATTTGCCCCTGCTGATGACCGTACCTGCTGATAAAATCTTCCTTCTGCCGGTTGGACATCAGTGGATAACCGGGCCTGCTCATTCCGGAATTAAAGGGACTGGCTACTTTGAGCACCTGCCAAGTATCCGACTTTTCACGCGGCGAAACGACCGTAATCTCTTCCGCGGAACGTTTGATGTAACGGATGCTGTCATCATTGACCTCAACCAGGTAACCGTGCTGAAGTCCGGTTTTGAGCAGCGGCAGCACATGCTCATAGTTGACGCGGTCTGCCGCCGGCACCGGAAAACCTCCTGTTTTCAGTTCCAGACGGTAAATATTCCATAGCGGAACGAGATCGGTTCTTTTGTAAGGCTCGTATTCCTCCAGATGCACCGATATTTCCAGCACCTCCTCGTCCTCCGCAAGCTCCCCGTCGATCCGGTTCAGCACCGCTTTAACGAATTTGTAGGCATAAGGATGATTCACCGTTTTCCAAGGCAGGCCGTTATTCAGAAATACATGATACAGCTTTTCGATTTCTTTGATGTAGGTCATATCCTTCACCAGCTTGACCTCGATTCCATACTGGCCCCGGCTTGTCTTCAGGCTGCCCCGGAATTTTCTGCCGCTATAAAGAAGCTCTTGAATCAGTGGATAGCTGCATTCCAGAAACAACGAAAACAGCCGGACTTCGCCGCCATCCTTGAGGTTCTGCATGATTTCTCCAAGATCGATTCGGTCCGGCTCCGTATCCGCGGGATTCATTGGATACAAATAATCATGCAAAGGGTCCCACTCTTCCCGTCTGCACATGGAAACGTAGATATCATGTTTGGTATCGTGAATGCCCACTTCCTCGAATACCCGCCGCTCCAGCTGGCGGTTCAGCTCCTCCTGATATTCCACCAGGTTCAGAAACACGCCGCTCATCAGGTTCCGCAGCAGCCGCCGCTGCTGCAAATCCTCCATCTTGCTCAGCCGGTCCATGATGAGTTCCTTCATGAAGAAGCTCCCCCTTCCGTTTCCGCTTCCTTTTCCCCGGATGCATCCGGCGGGTTGCCCTCAGCCTTATCGGCAGGCGCGGAAGCCGCTTTATTTTCCGCTTTGGATGGCGCAGAGGATTTGGCGGTACCTTTCGCAGGCGGCGTAACCCGCTCCTCTGGAACCTCAGGTTCAGGCTCCATGTTTCCCCAGCCGTTCGCGGCGGACGAATCATAACCGGCGCCGCCGAACCCGGCAGTTAGCCCGTCTCCGGTATCCGCGGCAGGCACGGCCGGATGCAGTTTTTCGTCCGCTTTGGAAATTTTCCGCTCCATCGCCAGCACCCGTTCCAACTTGTCGATCTCCTGATAGATTTCCTGCGCCAGGCTGTATGCCTCAATCGCACCGGCATAATCCATCGCGGCCATGCTCCGGTCGCCTTTTTTCTCGAGGTTATCCGCCTGCAGCGTCTTCGTTTCCCGCTGAATGCCATCGATCTTCTCCCGGGTTTCGGCTATTTTCGTTTCGATATTCTTTTGCCCGCTTTCGTAATTGGCTTCGATCGCCGCATTTTTCGCTTTTTCGTAAGTTTTGAGCGCGCCGCTGTAGTCCTGAGCCTGAAGCTTTTTGTCCCCGTCCTTGATGACTTCGGCCAGCTCGGCGATTTTGCCGCTGCGGTCGATTTTCGCCTGGATGTCCTCCGGCTTGAACGGCTTGTATTTACCCGCATCCTTAAGCGCTTTCGTATAGCTGTTGACCGCCATATCATAACTGCCATCCTTCACATAACCGTCCCCGTCGGTGACCGCCTGCGCCACTTGCTGCTTGCCGCGAAGAAGCTGAAAATGCAGCTTGTCCTTCAGCTTGCTGGCCGCATTTTTCGCTTCGCTGTAGGCTTTGAGCGCCTTCGCATAGTCGCCGGCGGATGCGTATTCGTCGCCGTTTTGCTCATATTCGGCCATCTGCATCGCTGTTTGGGCCAGTGCCTGCGCCTGCTTGGCTTTCATATACCAAACGCCGCCTCCGGCAAGCAGAAGCGACAACGTGATCACGGCAATACGGAGGATCCACTTCTTGCGGTTTTTCGGCTTCTCTGCAAAGGTCTTGTTGGCGTACACTGCCGCAGCGGTATAATTGTTCACCGTCTGCCGCTGCTTGCTGAGCACAATCTCCTCCAGCGTATCGGTCAGGCTTGCCGGATCACTGGATTCTGTGAGCGCATCCAGCATTTCCGGCAGCTCCACCTGCTCCCAAATGCCCGGCGTGCAAAGCAGAAGCACGTCTCCGTCGGAAAGCGGCGTTTTATCCGAAATAAACGGATCGAAATGCTCCGGCTTTCCCATGTAATTCAGCAGATTGCCCCGCTCTTCATGGTTTGATATCCGGTCTTCGGACAGCCTTCCATTTTCCAACAGCAGCTGGGACAGACTCTGATCCTTCGACCTTAAATTCAGCCGCCCGCCGCGAAAATGGTATAGCCGCGCATTGCCGCACGACGCCCACACCATCTTGGTGTAGTTCGTCACGATCACAAGCACGCTCGCTTTCAGCCGGACGCGCCGGCTCTCGAATTTTAGCCATTCATGGGCGGTCTGCAAATACTGCCGGATGCTCCTTTTGGACAGTGAAGGTTTCTCCATGAAGCTTTCCAGAATCGCGCTGACTGCCATTTCGGCGCTGTGCATTTCCCTGTCCTGATCCAGGCCGTCCGCAATGACGTAACAAGCCATGTCATCCAACTCAACGAAGGCAAAATAATCCCTGTTGTCGACAAACGAACCCGCTTCGGAGACAAAAGCCGTCTGAAAATCGCTGTTCTCCTTCCTCATGCCTTCCTCCGTTTCCCCGTTTCCTGCTGCGTGTATTCATGTTCTGAACCAACCTCTTGCCGCTGCCCCGCAAGCTTTTCATCCTATTCCCGTTTCTCCAAAATCATCACGGTGGCATTATCCTGATTCTTAAAGCTCTTTTGCTCAACGCCTTCGATGATTCTTTCGGCGGTCTCCTGCGGCGGCAGCTTCAATCTCAAAATCTCTTCCAGCTCCACTTCCGTCAGTGCATCCACCACGCCGTCGCTGCATAAAATGACGATGTCCCCTGGCTCCAAATAAACCGGCTCGCCAGCTTCCATGCTTTTGAAGCCGCCGTATCCCAAATAGTTGATCAGTTGATTGCGCATCGGATTTTGCAGGGCGTCCTCTTTGCTGATCTCGCCTGAAAGGTAGCGTTCCTCCAGCACCGTTTCCAGCGTATGCTTGGAATTCACCGGCATCAGTTCCCCATTCCGGAACAGAATGAGCATGCTGTCCCCTACCGCTCCCCAGTGAAGTCTCCTGCCGCAAATGACGGCGACGACCAGGGTCGTTCCTCCATTTTCGCCCCCAAGCTGCTCAAGAATCGCCCGGTTGCTGACAAGCGCCGCATTGTGAAAATATTCAGGAATCTCCCGCGGATCCTCCACCTTCAGAAACTCGCGGGAAAACGTCGTCACCGCCAGCGTGCTGGACATGCGGCCATTCTTTAATCCGCTGATTCCGTCGGCAATCACCGCCATAGTCCCGACCCGGGTTGCCGCGCTCGCAAAATAATCGTCCTGCTCCTGCCTTCGGCCGATGGTTTGTGCATTCCCGATTTGAACGTCAGGGATTGGCTGAGGCCGGTACCCGTATTCATCGTCTTCCGCGCTCCAATCCTCTGCCGGAAGCCGAGTAGGGCTTGTTTGCAGCTTCAGCCGGACCCCGAACAATACAGCGACCAGAAGAGCAGCTGCTATCAGCACGCCGTATTTGTCAATAAAATCCCAATTTCCCATCCCCATCATCCTGTCTTAACCGTTATCCCACTCGAAGTGAGGTCCGCACAGCGGAACAAATACGAATTTGCTGCGTCCCAGTTGAATCAAATCATAGGCGTTCAGCTCGACCGGAGAATACACCGCTTCGTTGTTATGATATGCCAGGCCCGAGGCATCCCCTGGCAGCAAATAAAAATTTCGTTTTTTCGGATCATAGACGATCACCGCATGATTTCGCCGCGAAACCCCATTATCCCCAATAATCCGGATATGCATTTCCTCGGCGCGGCCGATAAAATTTTTCTCGGCCATAATGCGGTAATCCTGGCCCATTTGCGGCCCTTCGACGCAAACCAGCCAACCGGTTACCGGCTGAATGCCTGTTGTTTCTCCCAGATAAGGCATCGTTTTTTCGTCCACGTCCGCAGCCGCTTGGGGTCTTGCCGCCTCGCTGCGCGCGGGTTTTTCCAGCGTCGTATTGCAGTATGGACAGGTGCTGCCATGCTTTCTCGTACTGAACATGTGTCCATTCAGGCATCTCGTCAAGCTCATCTCCAACTCATTCCCCCATTATGTAGGCGCGATCAAAAAAATAGTGAATCAGATTTGCACGAAAACCGCCCATCGTCAGGTTACTTGCGGCAAATCGAATGATCTATTATTTTCTTGATCGCGCCTAATTCAATCCGTTTTGGCAAATCCCCTTATTTGACCAGCAGCCTGGTGTTGGCAATAAAAATCATGTCTCCCGCGCCGAGCCGCTGCGGCTCTTCAACGACAAGCCGGCTGGAATCGCTGCGGCCCGCCTTGCGAATGCCTGTGCCGCTGTGCGAATCCGCATCCTCGATATACCATTCGTCACCGACGCGATTCAGAACCGCGTGTTCCGGACTGATCAGCGACGCATATTCGCAGTCCGATAAATCTATGTCAACCTCGCCTTGGCTTGTGCTTTTTCCAATCAGGACCGCAATTTCGCCCTTCACGAACCATTCCTTCACGCGTTCTCCGTCATCATCCAGCAGGACGATCTTGGCAATAGGCATCTTTTCCTTCCGGTTCTTGTAACCCGGACTGCGGTCCCCGGTCCATATCAGCACGCATGCCATCGCAGCTGCTGCCGCGACGATGGACATTTGCAAAATGTAATGAAAAGGGCGGAGAAGGGCATAAATCACCGTACCGATCAATAACCCGTAGATCAACAGATCCATTATTATAATCCTTCCGGATTTCTCCGTTTTCACATCCGCTACCCCCATCAGTTGTTAAAATGCCTCTTTATTTCTTGCGGTACCCGAAAAATTGTTCGAACAGCTCGGACGTATCCAAAGGATTTCGCTCCTTTGCGCCCTTTTGCTTGCTTTTCGTATCGGTTTGCCCCTTGGGCGTCATGCCAAAAAATTGTGCAAACTGCTCTTGCACCCGGGCAGGATCAAAATGACTTCCTTGTGCCGCTTTCGTTCCTCTGCCGGACCGCTTTGCCGGATCTTTCTTCGGCTCTCTTGCAGTTTCGCTCCCCTGAGCCAGCCGCTCGTCATAAGCAGCTCGTTTAACCTCGTCACTAAGCGTTTCGTACGCTTCAACGATTTGCTTGAATCTTCGTGCCGCATCCGGATTTCCGGGATTCACGTCAGGATGGAAACGTTTGGCCAATTTGCGATATGCTTGTCTGATCTCGTTTCCCGCCGCCTGGCGTGTTACTCCGAGAACCTCGTAATAATCCGTCACTTTCATTTCCCCGCTTTCACCCGGATCTGCTTCTGAAGACCGCACGGGCCTGCATAAAGTACGGGAAATCCCAAGAGGCTGATAGCCTCTTGAGATCACCGTGTACCACGTATAGAGGTAGATCGTATAACGTATTAGTCGTTGGCAGGATATCCGCCATTGAGCTTGGCCAGCTCGGTTTTGTCTCTTTTTTGCTTGACGTAAAGCTCGAATTGGCCTACGCCTTCGGTGTCTCCGAACGTTTCTTTGTAATCGACCACAAAGGCATTCGGGAATACGACCTCGCGAACCACTTGATTGGCTGCGATCACTTCCAGCGTCAGCTTGCGGTAGCAATCTGCCTTTTCGGCAGGAACGAGGGACCACAGTGCCAGTTTCAGCGTGTCGTCAGCCTTGTCGCCATCGGTAGCGGTAATGATCTTTCCGATAATTCTCAGCGTGGATCCTACATCGGTGGATCTGGCATTGGAATCATCCGGCGTATCGGTGTCATAAACGACCTTTTGGATGTTGTCCAAACCAAGTTCAATTGTTTCTGCTCCTTCTACTTTCAATCTGAATCCCATAAATGCATCCTCCTTAAAATTAGGTGTAAAATGGCCCGGACACGGTGATCATGCCCGGAATTTATGTAATGGGACAGGCCGTGAAGGCCCGTCCCCCCACATACAGCTGTCGTTTCAGGCATTTTGTATCATTCGTTACGAGACCTTACGCGTGGTATAGCTATACATAAAGTCGGCCAACCATTCGGCGTACCGATTTCCCGCAGCCTGCTTGCTGCTTAAGCTAGTGTTTAAGCTTTAACCGGGCTTGTGCCTTTCGTGATCATCACTTCGAGATTCTTCACGTTGCCGTTATAGATCAGGTCGATATGGCACAGATTGTTTTTCTCGTCGATGACGTAGTTCATATCGTCGCCATCGTAAATGATCGAGTTGATGAATCCGCGTTTGGCAAGCCATAGGCTCTTCTGGCTGCTCGGATTGTTGCTGAAAAACTTGATGATGTTCTCATGCTTGAAGTCATTGGTCTGGAAGCGCAAAATGCGCTCGATGTAAGTGCTGACCAACGTTTTGTATATAGAATCAAATCCGTCTTCCGACGCTGCCAGACTTCTCGCTTTGTACACGGTAATCCGGCGGATGTCCTTGCCTTGCAGCTGGGCATTTTCGGAAGAGAAGATAAATCCGAAATTTTTACGGTTGATCGAATCTTTGATTGTATTGGTGAAGCCGGTGATTTCCTTCGCCATCGTTGTAACCGCGCGCAAACTGTTGTCGCCTGCTTCAATGTCAAAACGTACGCCCGGAAAATCCTTGCTTGTGTTTCTGAAGGATTCCTTCAGGTATTCCGGACACTGATAGGAGGAAACGATGCCTGCGGCAACGTAAGCCGCTCCGACGTAAACGCCCTCGATCCACAGCTTGAGGATGTCTTCCTTTTCGCGGGACAACTGCGCCCCATTTTCCGTCTGGATCATCCGGCTGTCGATAATAACTCCGGACTTCTCCTTCGGAATCACCGTGAAGTTCGGAATGCATGGGATCGCGTATTCGCTGTATTCCTTGCGGAGCAGCGGCGCGCATTTGTCGATGTATTTGTCGATGCCAGCCGTCGCAATGCTGCTGAACGTCGTCTCCTCGCCGGATTCGAAGCTGAAGAACAGCTGAACCTTGAAATCCTTGATGACTTGAAGCAGCATCGTCAGCGACTCCATCGTGTTGCCGTCCTGTTTGGTAACCTTCTCGTTGCCTTTGAAGCGTTCGCGGGTCACCTTGATCTTGCCTGCGCTTTCCAACTCCACCGAAGGCACAATGCCATACCAGATCGTATCGCTAAAGTCGTTTTTGGCGTTGACCGTGTTCAAATACGTTTCCAAGCGCGGAATGTTGGCGCTTTTTACGGTCATGTCGAGCTTGTTGTTGGTGATAAGCAGCGTCGGTGCCATCCCTTTGTTTTTCACGGCATATTGGTCGAAATACATCTTCACGCCAAGAATTTTCTCCACAAGCGGTTTGACCGTTTTCACGAAATCGTCTTTGGCCGTCTTGTAAAATTCGAGATATGTATTGTAGTTCTGGACCTCGACTTCAACATTGACTTCATTACGCACCGCGGGGAGCGGGCTAAATGTACGCACAACCAAATCCTTGACATAACCCGACGGAGACTCCGTGATGGAGTTGTAGTCTTCTTCGAATACGAGCGCCAGATCGCTGGAGCTGTTATCGTCAAGCAGCACTAGCTCGGTGCTTTCGCTTTTCGGCGCTTCGATGATTTTTAGTTCGCCGCTTTCGCCGATCGTCAGCATGCCGACCTGCACCGTTTCGGCGTCGCGTTCTTCATTCGAGCCGCCTAGCAAAAGCCGCGTTTTGATGTCCTCAATCGCCAGCGGCAGCATCGCCATGACGTTGTTGTAGTTGGCGCTGGCCTCCTCGAACATCGCGTTCAGCTTATCGCCCATGTCCAGCTTTTTCGGATCTTCGTCGTCCAGCTTCTCATATTGCCCGTACATGTAATGGATTTCCTTCCGCACCTGGCGGATATCATCCATGACCTTTTTCGGGGAGATCATATCGAGCAAATGCTCGAATTTGAAGTCCACGTTGGTCATTCCCTGGCTGCGCTTCGTGTCGATCAGCGTAAACAGCATTTTCAGAAAATCATTGTTCTGGTCGATCCGGATTTCCGAAATCGCCTCTTCGGCAATTCCCTCCGGCTTCTTCAGCGTATACACCACTTTCTGGTTTGCCGCGTTAAAAAAGGAGTACACGCTCGGCGAAAACTTGTCCAAAAATTCGTCGAAGCTGCGCACAAGCAGATGGGCGTTGATTTCCTTGATTTTGTCGTCGCTGAGACTGTCGATGCCTTTGACGTCACCGACAATCGTAATCAAATCGAGCTTTTCCGGATTGATTTCCTCAAACAGCATCGTTCGATTGGTCTGATTGATAATGTCCACTAAGCTTTCCCCTCCCGTTGGTATGACGAATGCGGCCGGCGCGGACGCAAACGTAACGAACACCTGCGTTAGCCGACTGCAGCCCTTCAAAAATCAAGCTTATGATCCGGCTAATACATGCCTATGAGACCCAGTGACCAGGACTCAGGCCTGTATGAGGTATATTAAACAGCAGCTGCAACAATTGTCAATATATAGTATTTATTCCTCTTTCGAGGGTCTAACGAACTACAAAAAAGCCCCTTTAAGTAAAAAACCTCCAATTTTAGGCCTATTTTTTGGAATATTATTCAAAATAGATAAAATCCGTCCGATATATGTGAGATACATTCGAGAGCAGGACCGATGATCTAAAAAAGAAATATATTAGTTCGCGAGGTGGATATTTGAGCATGATACGAAAACGAAGCAGACAATATTTTGCAAAAAACATATTTCTTAGGACTAAACTCCTGATTTTTATTTTTGCTCTTTTTGCATCCGGTTTTCCCTCTGATATTCATGCGGAGGGCACTTCTGAACAGGCATATCCGCCGGAAGCATTCGACGCCATGTTCGTGCTTGATACTAGCTATTCGATGAATCACGCCGACCCGAACCGAATGGCCGGGGAAGTGATCCGTATGTTTATGGATATTAGCGATGCAAGCCGCACCCGTGTCGGATTCGTCGCGTACAACCACCAAATCGTGGCCGAAAGGTCGCTGACTCCGATCTCCGTAGCCGCGAAGAAAAACGAAATCAAACAAGAAATAAGCGGCCTCCGCCGGGCCGGATATACCGATTTGGGGCTCGGGCTGATCACCGGAAGCAAGCTCCTGTCCACAGGCCAACAGGCGAATCAGAAGGAAGGCCGGAAGCCGTTTATGATTCTGCTGTCCGATGGCGAGACGGATTTTGGCCCCTTCCAGCAGAAGCGGACCAAAGCCGACTCGGCCAAAGATGTAAGCAGCGCGATCGCGCAGGCGAAGAAGCTGGGTTACCCGATCTATACCATCGGGCTGAACCATGACGGCACCGTCAACCCCAGCGAATTGAAACGGATCGCCAGCCAGACGGGAGGCGCATTCTACAGTACGAGCAGCGCCGATGACCTGCCGGAGATTTTCAACCGGATTTTTGCCAGGGAAATGCGGTCCGTTCTGCTACCGATCGCCGGCGTGACAGCCACAGGCAATCTGCAGGAGGTTCAGGTTGACATTCCCAACTCCAGCATGGATGAAGCCAACATCATTTTGCTGTCCGAACATCCGCTTAAAGAAGCCCAATTGTTCTACAGCACAGAAAATATCCGGATGTTCAAATCGGCAAGCTATACGCTGATTAAAACTTCGCAGCCCAAAAAAGGCACGGCCAGGCTGAAATTCCGAGGGACGGCGGGGGATTTGGTCAAAATCAATTTGCTGGGCAGCTATGCCATGGAAGCCGAAGCCGCTTTGAACGGAAAAGAAGCGATTAAAGGAAAACCGGCGGGAATTGAAGCTTTTCTCATACGAACGGATGGCAGCGGGCGTTTGCAGGAAGCCGAAGTTTATGCCTCTTTGACAGCCAAGCTGATTGTGAAGGATTTGGCCGCTAAGAAGGAAAATGTGATCGAAATGAAAAATGAAGGAACCCGTTTTTATGCGGAATATGTTTTTCCGAAATCGGGCAAATACGAATGGCGTGTTGCGCTCGACGGACCTATTCTTTTCAGGAATACCTCAGCCAAACTCGAGAACATCGTGAATATCCCGCCATCTTTCCATGGCAAGCAGCAGCTGCGGCTGATCAAAGAAGATGGGCAAAACACGGTGAGTTTAAGCGATCTGTTCGTGGATGAAAACGGGGATCCTTTGACATACCGGATTCAGGCTGAAGAATCATCAGGAGCCAAGTTCGAAGCTGAAATTAAAGGGGACAAGCTTCTGCTGTCGCCGCTTCATACCGGACAAGGCGTCATTTCCGTAACGGCAGCGGACCCTGAAGGAGGGGAAGCCTCCGCTGTGCTTACCGTCACCGTCCAATCGAAATATACCGTGCTCAAATGGAGTATTGCCGGAGTGTTCGCCCTGCTGCTTCTTGGCATTGGGTTATTCCTGTGGCTGCGTCCGAAACCCGCTTTAACCGGCAAGCTGGAAGGGTATTTCCTGGCTACGGCCAGCGGTACCGATATTCCGGTAAAATATTGGCCGCTAACCTCGTTCGCCAAACATAAGGTCAGCCTGATGGAGCTGTTCCAGAGTCTTGACGTTCATGAACCGCTCCCGGAAGCGGAACGGATTGTATTCACCGCAGGCAAGAAGGGACGCCTCTTCGTGAAGCACGCGACGCGGTGTTCTCTTGTGCGAAACCGTACGCCTCTTGCCGTAAACAAAAAAGAAGCCCTCGAATATAATGACAAATTGTACATCACATTCGAGGACGGGGTTACGGAAATCGAGCTCCGGTACAAAGCGATCAAACCAAGCACCAACATCTTTATCCGGACGGATTCTTCCGGCGAAAAAACGGGCTAGCCATATATTCCAGCATAATCGCGGCTTTAAACCATTGCAGCGAGGAACAGCGCTTATCCTGAGATACGGTTAAACCGCGTTTGACGGCATGGGACAGGAAAGGCCAGCGGCGGTTCAGGCCTGTTCCAAGCCGATCAAGATGATCATTAAACAATCGTTTTCTTACATCCGTCGGAGCCGTTCTGCGGCAGCAGTAATACAGCACCGCCGCCAAGCTGTAAATGTCGCTGACCGGGTTCTGGCGGGATTTCTCCGAATATAATTCAAGCGGCGAATATCCGGTGGTCGTAAATATCGGGTAAACGCTTCCTTGATTCTGATAAGTGACGGCCGAGCCGAAATCAAGTAATGTCACGCTGCCGTCCTTGCCAATCATGATATTTCCCGGTTTCAAATCACGATGGATGATTCCCAGTCCGTGCAAGTATTTCAAGGTATCAATCAGCGGAATCATCGTTTTATACAGAATTCCCGGATCCATTTCATCCGGAAGCGCGGCGATATAGCGATCAAGCGTCATTCCTTCAACATATTCCGTAACGATATAGGCCGTGCCGTTTTGCTCTAGATAGTCCAATATCCGGACCACCCCAGGGTGCTGACTCTTGCGCAGCAGATCGCCTTCATTTTTGAATGCGCTCCGGAGTTCGTTATATTTGTCCTCGCCCGTACCTGCTTTGCGCAGCACGCCGACTCCGTCTTTTCCCCTCCGCACCAGCGCCGCAGGGAAAAACTCTTTAATAATGCATTTAATTCCCTTCTCGTCATTCCGCGCCGCATAAACAATCGCGAGTTCGCTTGCGGCAACCATTTTGCGAATACGATACACCGAAGTATCCCCGTTCGAATCGCCTAGTTTAAAGTTTCTTTTCAGGTAAAAATCTTCCGCTACTTTGTTCACTTTGATCCTCCGCCATGAAATCATCGTATTTTCCGAACCGACCGCCTTCCGCGAGGCGTCAAGCTGTATCTTTATACTTTGTGCCTTTATGCCTTTACGGCCCATGCCATGTTTCTGCTTGCCATGTTTCTGCTAAAGTAGTTCCCGATAGAGGTTGCGCTTATATTATTAATATCGTATTTTTCGCCTAAAACTTAAATTTAGCAGACATGGAAAATGCAGACGTTCCATATTCCCATACATTTTTCCAGAAAAAATCTTCGCCAAAAAAGCCCGCTTCCCCTTACCTAGGAAAACAGGCCAGTACCCTTCCATCTTTATGCCATTTCCACAATCGGCAGCGAAATAATAAATTCCGTTCCTTCGCCCACGGTGCTGTTGACGGCAATATATCCCTTGTGGTTTTTGATAATCCGATAACTGACAGACAGTCCAAGGCCTGTCCCGCTTTCTTTGGTCGTAAAAAAAGGATCAAACAGATGGGTAAGCGTGTTATGGTCCATTCCCCTGCCATTGTCCGAAATGCAAATATGTACATTTTTTTGGTCCCGATGCGCGCGAATTTCAATTAATCCGCCGTTTTCGCCGCTCAAGTGATCGATGGCATCCATCGCATTTTTGACAATATTCAAAATCACCTGCTTAATCTGCTTTACATCCACAGAAATATGCAGCGGCAGGCTGTCTTCATGCAAAATCACCTGGCAGCCTTTCATCAGCGCTTCGCTTTCGGTCAGCAGCACGACTTCCTTCAGCAGCGAGGGGACCGAAATAACGGTCGTCTGCGGTGCGGAAGGTTTGGAAGAATTCAAAAATTCATATATGATATCATTGGCTCGATCGATCTCCATCAAAATAATGCGAGCGTATTCATCTTTTCCTAGTTTAATAAGGTGGGGACGCAGCAATTGAATGAAGCCGCGGATAGCGGTGAGCGGATTACGAATTTCATGGGCAATCGATGCGGAAATTTTGCCAAGCATGGCAAGTTTGTCATTGCGGTATGCGGTTTGCTCAATTTGTTTAAAATCTGACACGTCCTTGACGCTAAACAAATAGTCCCCGTCCATTTGGTCGCCATCCGTTACCGTAAGCAGCCACTGCCTGCCGGATTCGTCCGTCAGTTCATGGTATTTTTTGCGGTGAATCAGCGTTTCCCGGTAAATCCGTAGAATCTTCTTTTTCTTGTACCGGCTGAGCTGTGGATGACGCAAAATCTGCACCATCGTACAACCCGTTAAAGATTTGCGGGAAACCTCAAGCAATTTTGCCATCTGCACGTTAATAAAAGTCAGAACACCCTCACTATCAAACAGCATGATGCCGCTGTCCAAATGCTCCAGAATGTTTTCGTACTTGTTCTTAACCAACTGCGTAGATTGAAAAGCCTCAAGGGACTGTAACAGCGTCTCCTGGATATCGCCCAACACGATACTCCCCCTTTTCAAGAAAATGAAAGAATCATTCTCTCCTCCGTCTCCTATTCTTCGCCTGCACGACAAACCATTTAAAAAGAAGATGACAACCTATATCTATGGATGTATTTTCGATGAACGACAATACCACCCGGCAGCGCTCAAGCCTTCGAATATCCGCAAACATAAAAAGATAATTTTATCATAGACAAGGCAGACCGAAAACTCAATCGGAAAAACTGTCGAAAAAGCAATTTTGAAGTAAAATTCACCCAATAGTACCACAAAAGCCCTTAAATCAAAGGAAAAAGATAGACTACAATATACCGTCCTCCTACAGCTTGACCATTGCAAAACAAAAGCACCACATACATGAAGCTGCATGTACTGATGCTTTCAGATTACTATCAACCTAGGCATTCCTGCCTAGGAGATAGACTGATATCATGTTTTAGGCCTTATGCTGCAGCCGCAATCTCCGCTGACTCATAACCGCCAATCTCTTCTTTAATTCACCTTCCCATTTCTCATCTTGCATTTGCTTGGCAAAAGTTAATAAATCCAAGGCCATATCGATTTGGCTTTGCACGATGTCCTTGGGATCCTCCTCTTCGCAGTTGACGACATTTTCAAAAATGGACTCCTCGTCTTCTGTAACATAATCCTGAAAGTCAATCTCCGCAGCTCCGTCACCATGCGCATATTCAGCTAAAATTTCATATTCATTTTCAACTTTATAATGAACTTCAACCCGGTGGCACACGGGACAGAACAGCAGGGGAACATTATGGACCTGAGTGCGATAGTGCTTTAATGTCCCCTTCGTCCCGACCATACTCGCTCCGCAGCAAAAACTCATGTCAGTTCACCCTCCTTTGAATCCACCGTATTCTTCCTAAATGTATTCGCTTTATTCTATGACAATTCCTTTTTCAGTTCAATGAGGAGCAATAAAAATTAATTCAGTGCCTGTCACTACAAGGTGTAAAAAGCCCCCGTTGCCGGCATGAGGGGAATTCCTCCAATGGCAAAGGGGGCTTGTCCTATGTCGAAGCTTAGTCTGCAAGCAGATTTTTGTCGCCTGGTCTCCAGTTCATGGCGCAAAGTCCGCCGGATTGCAGAGCCTGCAATACACGGAGTGTTTCTTCAACGCTGCGGCCGATATCATTGTGGTTCACCACTTGATATTTCAACTCGCCTTCAGGGCTGATAATGAACAGGCCTCGCAGAGCAACGCCTTCCTCTTCGATATATACGCCGTAGTCTCTGGCAACGGTTCTGGTGAGGTCCGAAGCAAGCGGAAAGTTGATTTTTCCCAGACCATTGGCATCACGCGGCGTGTTGATCCAAGCTTTGTGGCTGTGGATCGAGTCTGTGCTTACGCCCAGAATTTCACAGTCAAGCGCCTTGAATTCGGCAGCCGCTTCGCTCAGGGCTGTAATTTCGGTTGGGCACACGAATGTGAAGTCCAAAGGATAGAAGAAAAATACGAGCCATTTGCCGCGGTAGTCGCTCAAGGATACTTTACTGAAATCGGAGCCGTCACCGAGTACGGTTTCCATCGTAAAATCAGGAGCTGGTTTGCCAACTAAACGTTCTGCCATGTGTAAAATCCTCCTTGGATGATATCTATAGAAGGTGGAAATTTGTCTTTTCCATCCCTTCTATAATGTAAAGAAAAACACGCGTTTTTCTTGTTTTCGAATTATGTAAGATCCCCTCGGAATCCACATGTAAGATGTTATCATTCGGCCATTTCAAAGTCAAGATTGTAATCATTATTTATTAATAATTATTATAATTAATTTGCGCTTATGAACAAAAGCTTCCTATTATAATAGGGTATCATTCCGCCATGCCAGCTGCCCTATTTTTTTCTTATCAAAGACGGATTTTTTGAACAACCTCTTTAAGTGTTCTGTTTTCCTGCCGCTACATGCCGCAAGCGGACATCACTTGGAAGAAGTGACGCCCGCTTGCATGGGTTAACTGCTAACTGATTATTTTTTGATCGCTGCCACAATCAGGTCACCCATCTCGCGGGTGCCTACGGCCTTGCTCTTATCGACGGCAATGTCGCCGGTGCGATGTCCCTCATTCAGAACCTGAGTTACAGCCGCTTCAATCGCATCCGCCGCATCCGCATAACCAAAGGTCAAACGAAGCATCATGGCAAGTGACAGAATCGTCGCGATCGGGTTCGCCAGATTCTGTCCGGCAATATCAGGTGCGGAGCCGTGAACAGGCTCATACAAACCGAATGCCCCCTCGCCCATTGAAGCCGATGCCAGCATGCCGATCGAACCTGTAAGCATGGCTGCTTCATCACTGAGAATGTCGCCGAACATGTTTTCCGTAACAATCACGTCAAAGCTTGCCGGACGGCGGAGCAGCTGCATCGCGCAGTTGTCCACGAGCACATGCTCAAGTTCAACATCCGGGTATTCCGCTGCAACGCGGATGACAACTTCACGCCACAAACGGGAGGTTTCCAGCACATTGGCTTTGTCAACAGAAGCCAGTTTTTTGCGGCGCTTCTGGGCAATTTCAAAAGCCTGGCGCACGATGCGCTCTACTTCGGCTGCGTTGTACACGCAAGTATCAACCGCTTCTTCCCCTTGCTCGCCTTGACGTCTGAATTTATCTCCAAAATAAATCCCTCCGGTCAATTCCCGAACAACCATCAAATCCGTTCCTTCAAGCACTTCCGGTTTCAGTGTCGAAGCATCCTTCAGACAGTCGAACACAACCGCCGGACGCAGGTTGGAGAATAGTCCAAGCGCTTTGCGAATGCCCAGCAGCCCTGTCTCCGGACGCAGTTCCTTGGGATTGTTATCCCATTTCGGTCCGCCAACAGCGCCCAGCAGAACAGCATCGGCATTTTTACAAATGGCAAGCGTCTCTTCCGGAAGCGGCGTGCCCTTCTCGTCAATAGCGATTCCCCCAAAGAGGGCATGCTCTGTCTCAAATGCATAGCCGAACACTTCTTCCGCACGTTTTAACACTTTCTCGGCTTCTGCTACGACTTCAGGTCCAATTCCGTCTCCGCTGATTACGGCGATTTTTTTCACTTCTGGCATGTTTATCGACACTCCTTCTGGTTACTTCCTCACTGATCACATTATTCTATCTATTGTTGTATCATAACCTCTAGGGTATTGACCAAGATATAGAATCTATCACCTTTATAGCTTTTTCCTATAACCTTCAAGTTTTTGCTTTCTTATATCTTAAAATACCCGCTGCAAAGCATAAATTCCTACATTCCCATTCCTGGTTATTCCAGTTAAAATAGTCCTTGTAATGCCTATAACTATCGCCGAAGGAGTTGACGATTTTGCAATACGCCTATCTCGGTAAATCAGGTCTTAAAGTTAGCCGCTTATGTCTGGGCACGATGAATTTCGGCCCTGCGACGGATGAAAAGGAAGCGTTCCGGATCATGGACGCCGCCTTGGATGCAGGAATTCAGTTTTTTGATACCGCTAACATTTACGGCTGGGGGCAAAATTCCGGTCTGACGGAAACGATCATCGGCCGCTGGTTCGCGCAAGGCGGAGGCCGCCGCGAAAAGGTGGTGCTCGCCACCAAGGTGCACGGAGACATGCATGACCCTGCCGACGGGCCGAATGGTGCGGTAGGCTTGTCTGCCTACAAGATCCGCCGTCATCTCGAGGGTTCGCTGAGACGCCTGCAAACCGATCATATCGAACTGTATCAGATGCACCATATAGATCGGCATGTTTCCTGGGACGAACTTTGGGGGGCGTTCGAGCTGGCAGTAGCTCAAGGCAAAATCGGTTATGTCGGCTCCAGCAATTTTGCCGGCTGGCAAATTGCAGAGGCACAGGTCAAAGCGCAAAACCGACACTTTCTCGGTCTAGTTGCCGAGCAGCATAAATACAATTTGAACTGCCGGCTGCCAGAGCTCGAAGTGCTTCCCGCCGCTCAAGCGATGGGACTCGGCGTCATTCCGTGGAGCCCGCTTGACGGTGGGATGCTCGGACGCAATGCGCTGAAAATGCTGGAAGGTACGCGCAGCGGCAGAAATCCGCAAAAGATCGAAAAACATCGCGACCAACTGGAAGCGTTTGCAGATTTGTGCAATGAGCTTGGCGAACCGCAGGACAACGTCGCGCTTGCCTGGCTCATGACCCATCCTGCCGTTACAGCTCCGATCATCGGACCAAGAACGTTGGAGCAGCTTGAGAGCTCGCTGCGCGTCATTGACATTAAACTGGATGAAGCCGTATTGAAACGCCTGGACGAAATATTCCCGGGGCCCGGAGGAGAAGCACCGGAAGCCTACGCCTGGTAATGATTTCATGATACTTAAATTCCTTAAACGACTCGAATTCAGGGCAAACAAATAACCCCGCAAAGGAAATTGATGCAAAAGTGCATCTATTTACGCCACAACGGCTTGTTTTAGATAAAAAGCTTGCGAAAGTGCAAGCTTTTTTCCTTTTTCTGAGCAACAAGGTCATTCATGGTCAAAAAGATGCACTTTCGCAACAATTCTGCCTCCTACATCACAAAACGCCTGAAAAGGATGCACTTTCGCAACAATTCTGCCTCCCGCATCACAAAATGCCTGAAGAGGATGCACTTTCGCAACAATTCTGCCTCCCGCATCACAAAATGCCTGAAGAGGATGCACTTTCGCAACAATTCTGCCTCCCGCATCACAAAACGCCTGAAAGGATGCACTTTCGCAACAATTCTGCCTCCCACATCACAAAACGCCTGAAGAGGATGTACTTTCGCAACAATTGCACTTTGACTTCAAAACTCGAGGATAGCAAATCCTTCTGATTAACATGAAAAAGTTCCCCTTACAGAAACTGCTGCAAAAGTCGAGTCAATAGAAAAACCGATGCGGCCCGCTAGAGATCGCGGAGCCGCATCGGATAAGTTCATTTTCAGTTTGGTGATTAGAATATACTTTCGAATTATTTCTTGATCCAATGCATCATTTCACGAAGCTGTTTGCCCACGATTTCAATCTGATGATTGGCTTCGTTGCGGCGGGTTGCATTCAGGAATGCGCGGTTGGATTGGTTTTCAAGGATAAAGTCCCGAGCGAACTTACCTTGCTGGATATCGGCAAGCACTTCTTTCATGGCTTTCTTCGTTTCTTCGGTCACGACGCGAGGTCCAGTCACATAGTCGCCGTATTCAGCGGTGTTCGAGATGGAGTCGCGCATGTTAGCCATGCCGCCTTCATAAATCATGTCGACGATCAGCTTCATTTCATGCAAGCACTCGAAGTATGCCATCTCAGGAGCATAACCTGCTTCTACGAGCGTTTCGAAGCCGGCTTTGATCAGGGCTGTGACGCCGCCGCAAAGTACAGCTTGTTCACCGAACAAGTCGGTTTCGGTTTCTTCGCGGAACGAAGTTTCGATAACCCCTGCACGGGTACAGCCGATGCCTTTCGCATAAGCAAGGCCGATTTGCTTTGCTTGTCCTGTAGCGTCCTGCTCGATAGCGATGAGACCCGGCACGCCAAAACCTTCAACGTAAGTGCGGCGAACCATGTGGCCCGGAGATTTAGGCGCTACCAGAAGCACGTCCGCATCTTTAGGAGCCACGATTTGCCCGAAATGAATGTTGAAGCCGTGGGAGAACATCAATGCCGCGCCTTTTTTCAGGTTTGGCTCGATATCGTTTTTATACACCGCAGCTTGTGTTTCATCCGGCATGAGAATTTGCACGATGTCCGCTTTGCTTGTTGCTTCTGCAACGGAATAAACTTCAAAGCCGTCGTTTTTTGCTTTGTCAAAGGATTTGCCTTCACGCAGGCCGATAATAACTTTTACGCCGCTATCACGCAGGTTTTGTGCTTGGGCATGCCCTTGGCTTCCGTAACCGATGACGGCAACGGTTTTGCCTTTCAATACGCTAAGTTCTGCATCTTGCTCATAATAAGTAGTAATTGCCATGTTAATATATCCTCCTTTGTTTTAAAAAAAGAACCCTTTATGAAGAGCGGGTGTTTCAAGAGATTGACCAAGGCACTTAAGCAGCTCCTCCAATCCCTTCAAACTCCCGCTCTTCGGCGGGAATTCATTTCAACTCGATTTTACAACTATACGTTTCCACGGATCATTGCAGTCACGCCTGTACGGGAAAGTTCCCGGATGCCATAAGGCTTCAGCAGTTCGATCATTGCATCGATTTTGGTTGTGTCCCCTACCACTTGAACCATCAGGTTATGGCTGCCGATATCTACCACCGCGGCCCGGAAGGTTTCCACCACGCCCATGATTTCAGGACGTTCCGACGGTTCGGCGTTTACCTTGATCAGCGCGAGTTCCCTAGCCACCATCGGATTGGAGCTGAGGTTGATGACCTTAATGACATCAATCAGCTTATACAGCTGTTTCTCAATCTGCTCCAATGTCTGCTCATCGCCTACGGTTACGATAACCATCCGCGAAAGTCCGGTTTCTTCGGATTGTCCAACGGTGATGCTTTCGATGTTGAAGCCCCGTCTTCCGAACAATCCGGAAACTCTCTGCAAAACGCCCGGCTGATCATTTACTAAAACGGCAATGGTATGTCTCGTACTCATAGTTATGCATCTCCCAACAACATTTGATCAATGGTCGAGCCTTGAGTTACCATCGGATAAACATTTTCACCCTTGCTGACCACGAACTCGACAACGACTGGTCCAGGCGTTTCAAGCGCTTCCGCCCAAGCTTGGCGCGCTTCTTCCTTGTTGGTTGCCCGGAGTCCTTTGACGCCGTAAGCCTCAGCCAGTTTCACGAAATCCGGACTTCCTTCCAGATCGATATGGCTGTAACGGTTGTCGTAAATCAGTTCCTGCCACTGGCGGACCATACCCAGCACCTGATTGTTGATGATTACAATCTTCACCGGGATGTTGTTGATTGCGCAGATCGCCAGTTCCTGCGAACACATCTGCATGCCGCCGTCGCCATTAACCGAGATGACGAGCCGTTCCGGATGTGCCATTTGGGCGCCGATTGCGGACGGCAGTCCAAAGCCCATCGTTCCAAGTCCGCCGGATGTGATCCAGGAGCGCGGCTGGTTGAATTTATAATATTGAGCCGCCCACATTTGATGCTGCCCAACATCTGTCGTAACAATCGCCTCGCCTTTTGTCGTTTCGTTCAGCATTTCGATAACCCATTGCGGCTTGAGCACCGTATCGGAATCCTGATAGCGGTATGGCTGCTCCGATTTCCACTTTTGGATTTGCGCTCTCCAGGCGTCCGCTTGATCCGCGCGGCTTACTTCCGGGTTAAGCATTTCCAGCACCGTTTTCACATCGCCGACGATCGGAATATCCGTTGGAACGTTTTTGCCGATTTCTGCCGGATCGATATCGATATGGACGATTTTGGCATGCGGTGCGAATCCGTTCAAGTTGCCTGTCACCCGGTCATCGAACCGGGCCCCGATATTGATCAGGAGATCCGATTCCTGGATGGCCATGTTTGAAGTGTAAGTTCCATGCATTCCCGGCATTCCTGTCCACAGCTCGTGGCCGCTTGGAAAAGCTCCAAGCCCTAGAAGCGTTGTCGTAATCGGAATTTCAGTCCGTTTGACGAATTCATACAGCGCTTCATGTCCTCCGGAGTAAATGACTCCGCCGCCTGCCAAAATCATCGGGCGTTCGGCATCTTGAATCGCCTGTACCAATTTATCCAGCTGCAGCTTGTTCGGCACCATCCGTGGATTATAACCCCGGAGGTTTACCGCGTTACTGCTGGGCTCAAACAAAGTCAATGCTGCTGAAACATCCTTCGGAATGTCGATCAGAACCGGTCCTTTGCGCCCCGTCGATGCGATGTGGAATGCTTCGTGGATGATACGCGGCAGATCCTTTACATCTCTGACCAAATAGCTGTGTTTGGTAATCGGCATCGTAATCCCGGTGATATCCGCTTCCTGGAAAGCATCGGTGCCGATCAGGCTTGTGGCCACGTTGCCGGTGATGACAACCAGAGGAACGGAATCCATATAAGCGGTGGCAATTCCTGTGACCAGATTAGTCGCCCCCGGTCCCGACGTTGCAATACATACGCCGACTTTGCCGCTTGCTCTCGCATAACCGTCTGCCGCATGGATTGCTCCTTGCTCATGACGAGTCAGCACATGTTTGAAATCCTCAAATCCATACATCGCATCGTAAATGTAAAGCACAGCCCCGCCTGGATATCCGAATACGCACTCGACGCCTTCAAGCAAAAGGCTGCGAAGCAATATTTCCGAGCCGGTAATGACTTCCGGCTTCATCCATTTCTCACGTAATTGTTCTGTAGATCGCACTTCAGGAATTTGCGCGCTCATCAGTCATCCTCCTCCTCAAAATTTACATACATGTAACATTATAAAAACAAAAAACCTTCCGCCCTCCACGCAAAATCTTCTGCGTGAGGGACGAAAGGTTATGCTTCCGTGGTACCACCCATTTTTGCCAAACATCTCGCGATGCCAGGCCTCATCAGGTATAGAACAAAGGATCGGCACTTCAGCTAATCCAGCCGTATCCTATACCTCAAGTCCGTAACGTGGACTTTGACGATTCCCCCTAATAGGCTTTAATGCTTTTCAGGAGAACAGCTCCGAGGTGAGCTCGTATAAAAGGGATTTTGGTGGAGGTTGCAGCAATTCCTCTCACTCTCTGAACAAAAGAGCCCTTTAAACTTCGTCCTCTTCATTGCCGATCACGATATTCGTTAAATGTTTAGACACATTATATGATCCATCGAACTTAAAAGTCAATACCCATATTTTCAAAAAGGGAAAATTGCCCCGCCGCAAATGGAACACCGTCTTCATCCTTCCCTCATATGATGACATGTATTCACCTTTGCAAAGTCCATCATGGAAGGGAGGACATTCCTGATGATCAGGTATCGGAGGCCCAAGCAAGACGATGCGTTCATCAACCGTTTAATCGATTCCCAGCTTGTCCCATTATCGCATCTATCCCCGGCTCAGCTCGAAGCCGTTCGTAAAGATATCCCGAAAAGACTTGGCCGCGGCATTACCTTGATCGCCTGCCAACGTTACGAGGATAACCCGCTTGGATTTGTACATTTTATCCTGCATGGCGATCTGCTTTACATCGACATGTTGGCCGTTGCACCCGAATCACAACGCAAAAGATGGGGCAATCTGCTGATGGCTCATGCCGAAAAATTTGCGGCGTCACGCGGGTGCACACGGTCTAAAGTGATGGTTGATGCCGGTAACGCCAGCGGATTATCTTTTTACCGGAAGCTAGGTTATATTGCAGTTCGATACCATGCACAATCACAATGCCATGAGCTGGAAAGGACCTTATAGCGGTTGTTCAAAAAGTCCGCTTTTGATAAGAAAAACGTCTATTGACGTACCTTCACAGCAGACAGACCACCTTTAGCGGTAGTTTTTCTTGCGATATAGAATTTCATCAGCGCAGCTATATAACGTATAAATTCTATATCTAGCACGGAGTAAATCAGGAAGCGGGCTCGGCATCGAATCTTGAATTCAGCCGGGCCTTCCGGTGCTCACGTACCCCAATGTACGCTCCGCTCCTCAGTCCCTATCTTCTTTCAACCTTCTCGGTGCTGAAAACCGACCTTTTTGAACATGTACTTTAGCCGCTCGTTGAAAAAAAGCCTGGGCAAACCGCTTTTGGCGGTTATTTGTCTTCTTCATGCACTATGCCGTTTTACGGCAACCTTCAGATACTCTAGTAATAGAATCCGCCCGGATATGCTCCCGGATATGGTCCATATCCTGGAACGCCGTATGGAACGGGGCCGGGACCGTATCCAAAACCGGGGCCGTAGAACCCGGCATATGGAGCCGTACCGATGGCCAGCAAATCGAACAAAACTAGAGGAATGATCGCCTTAGTTTGCACTTTTTTACCTCTGCTGCGCTCAAGAATTAGCCGATTGCCGGAGATTCGAACAAGTTTGCCTGTAACGAAATTTCCGTCTTTTTTGACAGCGACTATATGTTGACCGATCAGCTTTTGCGCTTGTTTACGGGTAACAGACTGTTGCATAAAAAAATCCCTCCTCCGAATAGGTTCAATAGCAGTCTATTCCTCAGGTTGTCATTGCGCTTGTTCCATAGCCCAGGAAGATCTTGAACTTTCCCAGGCGGTTCTTTGGACAAAGCCGCCGATCAACCGCAAAATAACCCCACAAAGAGTATCGGAAAGAAGTAAGGGCGCCTCTCAAAGAGGGGCGCTTTTGCGGAGCAAAAGTACTGAGTGGGCTTATGCCTCGATGCTTATTCCAAATACTATGCGAAGGACCCTTATAAATTCTATAATCGCAAAGAGGCTGCATCCTGGAAACGGATGCAGCCTCTTTTGATGTAAACCGATTGTTATTAACGCTTGCCCGGATCGTACGGGTCCCCGAGTGCGGCCGGAGCAGAAGACTTGCCCACCGCTGCCACGAGCACGATCACCGTAAGCACATACGGAAGCATGTAAATAAATTCCTGCGGAATATCCTTGGACCATGCGAATAATTGGAAATAGTTACCTATTGCCTGCGAGAAACCAAAAAACACAGCAGCTCCGAAGGCGCCAAGCGGATTCCATTTACCGAAAATCATCGCGGCGATCGCGATAAAACCCTGGCCTGAGATCGTATTATGCGAAAACGTGTTGGTCGTCGTGAGCGTAACCGTGGCGCCACCCAGAGCAGCCAACGCGCCGCTCAGAATAACGCCGACGTAACGCATACGCAGCACTTTGACCCCAACTGTGTCCGCAGCGCTCGGATGTTCGCCTACAGCGCGAAGACGGAGACCAAACGATGTTTTATATAGCACATAAAAAGCGACCAAAACTAAAATAATTGCCAAATAGGTCGTAGGATAGTTGTTGAAAAGCCCCTCGCCGATAATCGGTATTTCTGACAGCAGGGGTACAGGCCATTTGGTCAAACCTTCTTTGAGCAGGGTCGTTTCGCCTGCGCCGTCAAACAGCAGTTTAACCATGTAAAGCGTACTGCCTGCCGCCAAAAAGTTGATCACGACACCGCTGATGACCTGATCTGCCTTAAACGTAATCGACGCGACGGCATGAATTAGGGAAGCGATAATCCCCATCACCAAAGCCGCCAGTATGCCGATATACGGAGAAGCTGCCCCCATTCCCGCGTCTTCGGCATAAAAGGAAGCCACGCCCGCGGCAAACGCGCCGAAGGTCATCAAACCTTCAATCCCGATATTAACTACGCCGGACCGTTCAGAGAAGATGCCGCCCAGAGCAGCAAAAATAAGCGCCGTAGAAAAAACAAGCGTCGTATTAATCAGCTGGCCGATTGTTGTCATCCAATCCATTTACAACACCTTCTCTTTCTTACGCTTAAGGTAGAAGGGTTTGATAACCCAGCGTACAATGCCTTGTGCAGCAATAAAGAATATGATCGAACCGATGACGATCCGGATGATTTCCGGCGGCACATCTGCGCCGAAGCTCATCGCGGATGAACCGTAAGTGAGCATGCCAAACAAAGAAGCGGACAGCAAAATGCCAAACGGATGGTTCATGCCAATCAGCGCCACCGCAATTCCGTCAAAACCGACACCCGGAGAACCGGTAAAAATCGCTTGATAATGGAATACGCCCAGCACCTGGAAAGCCCCGCCCAAACCGGCAAACACGCCGCTGATAAACATCGCTTTTACGATATTTTTCTTCACGTTCATTCCGGCATAGCGGGCTGCATCTCCATTATGGCCTACGGCTCTAAGCTCATACCCCTGCTTGCTCTTCCACATATAGATAAAGAAAAAAACAGCAGCCAAAATCGCAATAACCGTCCCCCAATGCATACGCGCATTGTCAAAAGTGGAGGAAAGCCAGCCGATCGAGATAGAAGCAGTATCCTTGATGTCCTCGGATCTCTGCTGCCCTTTTATCAGCAGGAAATTGCGCACAATATAGTTACTTAAATATAAACCTGTCCAGTTCAGCATGATCGAAATGATAACTTCGTTCACGCCTCGTTTTGCCTTCAGGTAACCGGTGATCCCAGCCCAGATTCCGCCAGCTAGACCACCTGCAAGAATTGCAACGAGAGCATGAACCACAATCGGAAGTCCCGTGATTTTGATCCCGACAACGGAAGCTGCCGTCATACCGACGATATATTGTCCTTCGGCACCGATGTTAAAGAGACCGGCGCGGAAAGCAAACGCCACCGCAAGACCTGTCATGATGAGCGGCGTAATTTCACGAATGGTTTCCCCAAAATCATATACGTTGCCGAATACGGTAGAAAATAATGATCCGTAGGCCAGCAGCGGATCATAACCGCCAATTAGCATAATAACGGCACCGACAATAAGTCCAAGAATGATAGCTACGAGCGGTACCAGGAGGTTGTCGACAGAAAAAATCTTGAATAATTTGCTCATTATGCTTTCCCTCCCGCAACCTTGCTGCCGGCCATCATCAGGCCAAGCTCCTGGTCATTGGTTTCTTCAGGCAGAACCACGCCCACGATCTGCCCTTCATAAATAACCGCAATCCGGTCGGAAACGTTTAAGATTTCATCCAATTCAAAAGATATCAGCAAGACGGCCTTGCCTTGATCACGCTGCGCCACCAGCTGCTTTTGCACGAATTCAATGGCGCCGACGTCGAGGCCCCGGGTCGGCTGGGCTGCAATGAGCAGATCCGGATTTTTGTCTATTTCCCGGGCTATAATCGCTTTTTGCTGATTCCCGCCGGATAAAGAGCGCGCTTTTGTCTCTATACTTGGCGTTCTGACATCAAACTCCTCGATCAAACGTTTTGCCTGCGTATCGATTGCTTTTTTGTTCAAGAAACCCGATTTATTGTATGGCGCTTGATAATACGTCTCCAGCACCATATTTTCACTCATGGAGAAATCAAGGACAAGTCCATGCTTGTGCCGGTCTTCCGGAATATGGGACACGCCGCTTTCCGTAATCTGGCGCGGGCTCTTGTTGGTGATATCTTTGCCGTTCAGCTCAATTATGCCGCTATCGACATGTGCCAATCCCGTCAGAGCCTCAATCAGCTCGCTTTGGCCGTTGCCGTCGACGCCGGCAATCCCCAGAATTTCTCCTGCACGCACATTCAAATTCAAACCATTGAGTACGCCAATACCATCCTTGTTTTTCATCGTCAGGTTTTTCACTTCAAGCACGGTTTGCTGCGGCGAAGCCGGCTGCTTGTCCACTTTAAAGGACACATTTCGTCCGACCATTTTTTCCGCGAGCTCATTTGGATTGGTCTCCGACGTTTTCAAGGTATCAATGACCTTGCCGCGTCGGATGATCGTAACCGTATCGGAAATCTGCATGATCTCTTTGAGCTTATGCGTAATGAGAATAATCGACTTGCCCTCTTCTACGAGGCGTCTCATGATCCCCATCAGATCGCTGATCTCTTGAGGTGTCAAAACGGCCGTAGGTTCGTCAAAAATAAGAATGTCCGCACCACGGTAAAGCGTCTTTAATATTTCGACACGCTGCTGCATGCCGACGGAAATATCCTGAATTTTGGCATTCGGATTTACCTTAAGACCGTATTGGTCGGAAAGCTTCTTGATTTTGGCGACGGAAGTCTTGTAATCAAGCTGGATTCCCATTGTTTTCGGCTCCATGCCGAGCACGATATTTTCAGTTACGGTAAACGGCTGCACCAGTTTGAAATGCTGATGGACCATCCCGATCCCAAGATCAATGGCTTTATTGGGGCTATCGATGATCACAGGTTTGCCGTTGATCTCGATACTCCCTTCGTCAGGCTGGTACAACCCAAAAACGATATTCATCAAGGTGGATTTACCTGCACCGTTTTCGCCAAGAAGCGCATGAATTTCGCCCTTGTGCAGCTTCAAGCTGATGGAGTCGTTGGCAACAATGCCGGGAAAGCGCTTGGTTATTTGCTTCAACTCAACGACTGGGGTCGCTGCATCCATGAGATCACCCTTATATCATTAATTTTAAGCTTCAGGCTAGAAAGTAAGACAAGGCCAGTTTTACCAACCAGCCTTGCCCACTCGGGATTTCTCGCAAAATCCCCGTATTTAAATCATTCTCAGATGATCAGACCAGGTATTATTATTCCTCTGGAACTTTAATTTCGCCGTCGATGATTTTTTTCTTGAATTCATCAACTTTTTTCAGCACGTCTGCTGGAACGTTTTTACTGGAAGTCTCAGGCAGACCTACGGCATTGTCCTTCAGACCAAGCGTCTCGGATCCGCCTTTAAAGTTACCGTCGATCACTTCTCTGGTCACTTTGTCCACGGCTGTCGTTACGCCTTTAACCATCGAAGTCAAAGTTACGTCATCGCCAAATTCCAAGGATTGGTCTTTGTCTACGCCGATAACCCAAACTTTGCTACCGCCTGCTTTGTTGCGGGCGATCGCTTCGTTAAACACGCCTGTGCCAGTTGCGCCGGAAGCATGGAAAATGATATCTACGCCGTCATTGTACATGGTAGCTGCAGCTGCCTTGCCCTGATCGGGCTTGTCAAATGCGCCTGTATAGTTGATTTTGATCTCAGCATTCGGATTTGCAGCCTTAACGCCAGCTTTGAAGCCTGCTTCAAAACGTTTGATAACCGGAATTTCGGATCCGCCTACGAAGCCGACTTTGCTGCTTTTCGTCATCATGCCTGCCACTACACCAACCAGGAACGAACCTTCATGTTCTGCAAACGTTACGGAACGAACGTTAGGAGCGTCCACAGTAGCGTCGATGATCGCCAGATGCGCATCCGGGTTTTGGTCTGCGACAGTCTTCATATCTTCGCCCAGATCAAAACCGATCCCCCAAGTAAGGTCGTATTTGCCTTTTACGTATTTGTTCAAGTTGGTAACATATTCCTCTTTGGATTTACTTTGCAGATATTGGGCATCAATCCCTTTATCCTTCTTCAAAGCTTCCAGTGCTTCCCATGCGGATTGGTTAAAAGATTTATCATTAACCCCGCCCACGTCAGTAACCAAGCCAATTTTCACGCCTGATTTAGCAGTTCCCGAGGATTCGCCGCCGGATGCGTTTGTCTCTTCTTTCTTTTTGCCGCAACCTGCCAATACGACTGAAAATGCGAGCAGCATGATCAGCGACAACTTGAACATTTTTTTCATTTAAAATTATCCCCCTAAAATGGAATATACCCTTTTCATAAGACGTCGCCTCCTACAATTGATCCATGGTCAATTAATAATAAACAGGCTCCCTCTTGTGTAAGGGTTTTCTACAAATCAGATTATACATTTTACTAGGGCTAAAATCCAGTAATATTTTCACAATAGATGCCTACTTCGACATTTTTTTTGACGTCCTATTATTTAACGAAGAAATTCTCCCTCAATCTCAATGATTGTCTTGAATTCTCATGATTTCGCTCATCTCATAATATCGTCTAATCTTTTCCTGCAAGATCGGGATTGCCGATTCTTGAGCCTATCTTTCTCTATCTCATATGTAAAATAACCCCACAAAGAGTATCGGAAAGAAGTAAGGGCGCCTCTCACAGAGGGGCGCTTTTGCGAAGCAAAAGTACTGAGCGACGTGTAGCCTTTGAAGCTCATTCCGATTACTTTGCGGGGGACCCCGGAAGTCTGATATGTTAAAATAACCCCACAAAGTGGAGCCTATGCTTCGATGCTTATTCCAAATACTTTGCGGGGACCCCCAAAAAAACTTATAAATTCTATACTGTTAAAAAAAGCCTCAAAGGAGTCGAATCCTTCAAGGCTTTCTTTTCTTTGGTTTATTTTGCGATCTGAATTTTCATCTCCAGCGCTTTATGATAGTCCTTCACTAAATTTCCATTTTTGTCCTCAACGGCCTTCCCGTTTTTATTCACGAAACAGGTAAAAGGTTTAATGGTAATAAACTTTGCGGTTGAGTCAACCGGACTATATAACTTTAATTCCTTATATTCCGGATTTACTTTGCTATAAATTGCGATTTCCGATTCAATCAATTTTCCTTTGTCATCCACAATGTCGTAAAACATCTGCGTGGCAATTTTATTGGCGGACTGCTGCGGAGTGCGGGGAATCTGGCCTTTGCTGTGTATTTCCAACAATGTGCTGACATCGCTCATTCGCAGGCTTTTAATCTCATAGCTGAATTTTTGCTCGGTTTTCTTCGCGTTCGGCTGCATATTTACTTGGCGTTTTGCGATATTTTTTACCGGTATATTTACCGTCAAAGGTTCTTTGGACTTTCCTACCTTCGCCTCGAACGTTAATTCAAACTGTTCAGGAAAGATGTACTGTCCGGTGCGTTAATCCCTGGTCGCTCGCTTTCTTTACCGCAGCACTCCCCCACTCTTTAAGTACGCTGCTGCCGGACGCTGCCGCTGCCGGATCCGCAGCGCCCCCAAAGGCCATCCCCGTTCCCAATACCGCCGCCATTGCCGTAACTGCTAGCGTTTTTTTCCAAAAAGATTGCTTGTTCATTTGTACTTTTCACTCCTTGTTCTCCTTTTTTGCTTGTCCGCATCTTCATTTATGTAACAATCTCAAACGGTTTGTTTTGTGACATGAAAATCGCCAACATGCTCAGGAGCGCCTTCCCCGAAAACTTTTCATCTATTATCATTTTCCCGTCTTGTCCCCAAATAAAAACAAAACGCCTTTAACGGGAAATTTCTTTCCACATTAAAGGCGTTAAGAAAATCAATCTCGGATGATTACACATCCAAAAAATTAAGCATTGATTTTTTCTTTGGCAACGCTCGCGATGGAGTTGAATGCATTGATGTCGTTGACTGCGAGATCAGCCAGCATTTTGCGGTTGATGTCCACTCCAGCCAGTTTCAAACCATGCATCAGTTTGTTGTAGGACAATCCGTTCATGCGTGCAGCCGCATTGATACGAACGATCCACAGTCTGCGCATGTTGCGTTTTGTAGCGCGACGGTCGCGGTATGCATATACCAAAGACTTCATCACTTGTTCGTTAGCTGTTTTAAAAATGCGGTGTTTGGAACCGAAATAACCTTTTGCAAGTTTCAATACTTTTTTATGTCTACGACGAACGACGAATCCGCCCTTTACTCTTGCCATAATAATAAACCTCCCAAAAATGTGTAGTTACTATTTCAAGTTAGCCAAGCCTTGTTTCAAACGTCTTACATCACCCGGAGCCATTTCTGGGTTACCTGCAAGCACGCGTTTAGCGCGTTTGGATTTGTGGGAAAGCAGGTGGTTTCTGTAAGCTTTGTAACGAGTTACTTTACCGGAACCAGTTACTTTGAAACGGCCTTTCAGGCTGCTGTGTGTTTTCATTTTAGGCATTGTACTTCCTCCTCAGACTATTGGGCTTTTGGAGCCAGAATCATAATCATACTGCGGCCTTCCAATTTCGGCTGGCGTTCAACGACGGAAATTTCAGCAACTTCCGTTTTGACGCGTTCCAAAATCTTCTGACCAATGTTGGCGTGAGTGATCTCGCGTCCGCGGAAACGGACGGAGCATTTCACTTTGTCGCCGTCTTTCAAAAATTTGACGACATTGCGAAGCTTGGTTTGGAAATCATGCTCCTCAATGTTAGCTCGGAACCATACTTCTTTGATATCAACGATTTTCTGATTCTTCCGGGCTTCTTTTTCTTTCTTTTGCTGCTCGTAACGGAATTTGCCGTAGTCCATGATGCGGCATACAGGTGGTTTCGCCTGAGGCGCCACATTCACCAAGTCAAGATTCAGGTCCATCGCCATTTGAAGTGCTTCCCGAATCGGTTTGATACCGATCTGTTCGCCTTCCGCACCGACCAAACGAACTTCCTTCGCCCGAATTTCGTCATTAATCATATGATCCTTACTGATAACCGTCCACCTCCATGTTCATATGGGTGATTCTCAAGAAAAAGCAAAATTAAAGGGATACCGGCGCAACTCACCAGCATCCCTATGATCAATTCTTCATGAAGTTTCGCATTCATAAATCATCGGATCATGAACCTGCCAACTTGCGTCAATCAGGTGAGAAGCTGGTGCTTCTGCTTGAAAATCCATTTTGTTTTTTACGTACTAGAGTAATTTACCACGTATCCGATACTCTTGTCAACATTCAATCCAAAGTTTATCCCTGTTTGCTCTGTACTTCTTCCAGACGGACCACCCGCGTATGTTTGGTATGGCTCCATTGTTTGTTGTTCTGCGTGAAAAACGCATAAAACGTAATCGGATACCATGAAATCAGATAAATAGGGAAAAGGATCAGGTACAGATACACTTTTTTGTAAGTAACCTTCTCCAGGAACATCGCTGCCAAGAACGTAAACACATTGGCGGCGATGGCGGTAAAGCTGAGCCATAACGGCAGATAGCCGTACAGGTTCGCGATATGCGGACCGTCGAAGAACGTGCTGTCGACCCACATCACGGCCGTCATCAGGAACGTCAGAAGCACGATGTATACGTTGGCTCCATACAAGGCAAGGTCCAGTTTGACCAGGTTGCGTTCCTTGATGCTCTGCCAAAGCAGCGGGAAGAAGTAGCGGCGCGCTACCGTAAAGTGCCCCTGCATCCAGCGCAGACGTTGTCTTGCCGAAGCTTTGAACGTCAGCGGCTTCTCGTCGAACACTTTGGCGTCATAGTTGAATTTCGGATATACGCCGCGCTTGACGCTGCGCATCGTAAACTCAAGGTCCTCGACCAGGCTTGTTGCCCCCCAACCTATTTCCTTCAGCAGATTGGTTTCAAAGCACATCCCCGTTCCGCCGAGAAAATTGGCCATATTCATGTTATGGCGGGAAAGCTGCCACAGACGGTTGATGTACCAATACGAAATCCCGTATGCGGCCGTGATCCAGGAATCCTCCGGATTCTTGGTATCGATATAACCTTGGATAACCCGCGCCCCCGAGCACAGATCGTCGTTCATTTCCTTCAGGAAGTTCACGTCGGCCAGATTGTCGGCGTCAAACATCACGACGGCGTCATACTGACGCGGCATGGCCCAAAGCTCCTTGAGCATCCATTCGATTGCGTATCCTTTGCCGCGAAGATTATTGTTCGTGCGGACGCAGGCAGTCATGCCATGCTCCCGGACGATCTTCGCCGTATTGTCCGTGCAGTTGTCGCAAATAACAAAAACGTCATACAGTTCCTTCGGGTAGTCGAGCTGCTTCAGGTTTTCCATCAGCGCGCCTACGACTTGCTCTTCATTATGGGCGGCCACGAGTACCGCAAAGGATTTTGTTGCAGGATAATGCTGTTTTTTCTTTTTCCTATACAGACCCAAAATCGAGAATACAAACTGGTATACACCAACCGCGGCCAGAAGAACCTGCAGCGCGATAAATAAGGCGTCTATCATGTTTCTCGGAACCCCCCTTTTTTACCCCTCATAATCGTTATTTCTCTCTGTGATTACGGTACATTTTTACGGTTCTTTTTTTATGACCCTTAAGACCTTTTGCCTTCGAATTTTTCATTTTTTATGTGTCTTCGAACGACATATCGATTTTCCACGCTTTTCAGCTTTTTGTCAAAAGCTCAATAACCTCTCATGTTCCTGAAAAGCGCAAGAGAAGCGCGATCCTGACCGCCTGAAGCACTTCAAGCTTATTTTCATGACCGTTAGTTCTTATTTTCATCTGTTTACCGGTTTTTTATTTCTCAAATCCCCCCTTTTTTTAATGATCCATTTACATCATTACCACATCATTTACCGTATTCCATATTTATAAACGAGACAAGTCCATAAAAAGTTTAAAGTAAAAATTACATTTCTGTCCCAAGGAGTGCATTCCCGGCATATTTCAATATAAATCAGTTTAGGTTCTTAACCTGTTTCATTTCCGCAAAATCGGATCATCCCGCCGCGAAAAATTCAGTTCTTTCTGAACTCTTAAACGGATAATTGCTGTTTGAATCATTGTAAAGGTTCTGTAAAGTGAAGTCAAAACCGCCTCTTTTCATTCGTAACGGGAGGACTTTCGCCTTGAAAAAGACCGGAATAAAAAATATGATTAACTTAAAAGCGCGTGTTCAAAAAGATCGCGATCAAAAGCGGACTTTCTGAACAATCTCTTAAAGTGGAAGCCACAAGAGCGGCCGCAAGCATAAATAGCCTGTTCAAGGCGTTAAGCGGGGGAAATTTTGAATGAGACGTTTGTTCACGGAATTCGTACGAATCGACAGAAAATGCTTTCAATTTATTAACGGACGTCTTCATAACCGTTTTCTTAATTTCTGGCTCTTTTATCTTACGCATTTGGGCGGAGCCACATTTACGATTGCCGCAAGCGTATTGATCTGGTACTTCGGATCGCCCTCCTGGAGCAAGTCTGGCGCACAGGCCGCTGTAACCCTGGCTGTCAGCCACATTCCGGTTGCGGCCGCCAAAAAGCTCTATCCGAGACTTCGGCCCTATCTGGCACTGCCGGGAACACGGACCTTCCGCAACCCGCTCAAGGATCACTCTTTTCCCTCGGGGCATACGACGGCAGCCTTTTCGCTCGCGATCCCGCTCATATTGGGACATCCGGAATGGATATGTTTATTTCTGCCGCTTGCGCTTATCGTTGGCATGTCCCGGATCTATCTAGGCCTTCATTATCCTTCCGATGTGCTCGCCGGAGCCGTCATAGGGACGTCGGTGGCTGCCGCTACGGTTGCATTGTGGCCTTAAAGCCGATATGGTGGATATAAGGAAAACCACGCAGAAACAGGTGATTGAGAGTGGTAAAAAAAAGAGTATTGTTATTATCTGAAGGCTTCGGCGCTGGACATACTCGGGCTGCGTATGCACTCTCAAGCAGTCTGCGCAAACTTTCGCCGAATGTTCAGACGAAAGTCCTTGAACTTGGAAGTTTTTTGAATCCCAAGGTTGCTCCTTTAATCATTACGGCCTATAAGAAAACCGTGCTCTCCCAACCTAAGCTGATTGGGATGATGTACCGCCATCAATATCATAAATCTCTGAACCGTTTTACGACGCTCGCGCTGCACCGCATTTTTTACACCCATACGAAAAACGTCGTCAATCAGCTTGACCCGGATATTGTCGTATGTACGCATCCGATCCCGAGCGCCGTTATATCCCGTCTAAAACGGCTTGGTGAAGATATCCTGCTATGCACTGTCATTACCGACTATGATGCGCATGGGACCTGGATCAGTCCTGAAGTTGACCGCTACCTTGTATCTACGCAAGAGGTGCGAAACAAGATGATTCAACAAGGCGTGCCGCCTTCAAGAATCAAGGTAACCGGCATTCCGGTTCACCCGAACTTCTGGGAGCATCCCGTAAAGGATGAAATCCGCGCCAAGTTCAATTTGAAGGATATGCCTACCGTCATGGTGATGGGCGGCGGCTGGGGCATTATGAACGATGAGGTCATCAACGATTTTTTGATCCGCTGGAAAGACGATGTTCAAATCCTGTTTTGCCTTGGCAATAATGAAAAAGAGCTGAAGAAGCTCCAACAGGATCCGCGTTATAATCATGCTAATATCAGGCTCATCGGTTTTACGCTAGAGGTGGACAAGCTGATGGAAGTGTCGGATTTGCTCGTGACCAAGCCGGGCGGGATGACCTGCACCGAAGGGCTGGCGAAAGGAATTCCGATGCTTTTTCACCACCCCCTGCCTGGGCAGGAAGAAGAAAATTGCCAATATTTTACCGTGCAAGGGTTGGGTGAACCCATCATTTCGCTGGAAGTGATCGTCAAATGGATGAACAAGCTCATCAGCGACCTGGATGGCATCCGCCGGCGCCGGGAGGAGCAGCTCCCGTGCATCGACCGCTACCGACCGCTGGAAAGCGCGCAGAGCATTATCGATATGCTTGAATCCAAAAAAGTGCCTTCATCGTAGAAGGCACTTTTTTGGATATGAGCACCGGCTGCTCTATATGAGAGCTGACGGCTGTTAACGAAACGGAAACGCTATTATTGCCCCAAATTTTATTGCTGCTCCGAGTCTTTATCCCGCGGATTGTCCTCCATCCGGTAATTGTCGAGACGATGCTCTTGATAACGTTTGAGCGCATCGATGCCGACAATGGCCTCACAGCGGTGGATATGGACACCCTGTCCATGGAACTTCGTTTCATATTCAGTCATGACATGCTGTTCATTCGGACCTTCGCGATGGAGATTCAGCGAAATATTTTTCATTTGCAGGCCGAAATCCGCAAAGGCATTCAGCGAAAATTCGAATAAGGTCTGCGAATCGGTCTTGAGATGGATTTCTCCATTGCTATTTAGCAGACGGCGGTATTTATCCAAAAAACGGGGATGAGTCAAACGCCGGCGCGCATGTCTGGCTTTAGGCCAAGGATCGCTGAAATTCAGGAAAATCCGCTCAAGTTCCCCTTCGTCAAAAACCTCCTCCAAATACTCCACGTTCGCCAAAGCCAACCGCAAATTCGGAGGCACTTCGACATTACGCTCGGACCAGGCCAAACGCGCCTTTTCGCTCGCCCGGCGGATCAACTCGTCATACATATCGATGCCAATAAAATTAATATCCGGATTCCGGAAGCTCATCCGGCTGATGAACTGCCCCTTCCCCATGCCCAGCTCCACATGGATCGGATGATCATTACCAAATAGCGTATGCCATTTCCCTTTATACGACCGGGGATCAAGAATAACGAAACCTTTTTGCTCCTCCAGATTCTCCCGGATTCCTTTTCTGCCGCGTAAACGCATGTTATACCTCCGCTTTCATACTGAACTGTCTGAATAAATCGGCATTTGTAACCTGCTGCTGACAGCTACTGAGATATTGTGCCGAAGATATGGACAAATGTAAAGGCCTGCCCTTGAAAAAAGAAAAAGAATTCCGGCCTCCCCGCGGTTAGTGCTGGGGGCACAGAATTCCTTTTCCAAAATCTATTTGGAATTGGGGTCCAACGAATTCTTTGTTGTTAGTTTAAACTATCTTCATACTGAAAATCAAATGTCTTTTCGAAGGCTTTGCGAATTTTTCGTCTTGCCTCCGCCTGCACCTCCGGATTCCCGTTAAATTTAACGCCTGTTAAAGCAAGCGCCTCCTCCGGAGTCAGTTCTACAGCGATTTTACCCTTTCCTGAAGCTTCTGCGATCAACGAATTCATCATTATCACCTCACGGATTATGGTAGCCAAGGGCGTCATGCTTTTATCAATTTCCGTCATGTCATTACTGAATGATGGCAGCTGTGACGTCACCTTAAATATAACACTTCATGTAAGTTTCTACAATAAAACATATGCCCGAATTTCGGTTAAAATGACCATCGCTTGACCTGCTCATACCCTTCGCCAATTTTTTTTGCTACAATAGAGCAAGTGCGTTAGCGCTCGAAGTTCTAACAGAAATTTTGCGCAAATTCGATGACTCATAGCCGAGTGTCACTATCGGCCGACGCAAAAAAGGAGCACCTCTAATGAATTCACCAACTCTTGACTCTCCGCTCTTGTGGGGAGATAAAAGATTTCATACCTGGAATTACGAAATGCGCAGTGAGTTTAACGAAAAAGTGTTTAAAGTCATGCTCGATGCAGGCTTCACCTGCCCGAACCGCGACGGTACGATCGCCAGAGGCGGCTGCACGTTCTGCAGCGCGCGCGGATCGGGCGATTTCGCGGGCAAACGCCGCGACGACCTGATTACTCAATTCGATGAAATCCGGGACAAGCAGCATCTAAAATGGCCGAATGCTAAATATATCGGCTATTTCCAGGCCTATACCAATACTTATGCGCCGGTGGAGACGCTGCGCGAATATTATGAAGTCATTCTTCAGCAGCCCGGCGTCATCGGCTTGTCCATCGCTACGCGTCCCGACTGCCTGCCGGATGACGTCATCGAATATTTGGCCGAGCTGAACAAGCGTACTTACCTGTGGGTGGAAATGGGCCTGCAAACGGTGCATGACTCTACCTCGGAGCTCATTAACCGCGCCCATGACACACAGTGCTTCGTCGATGCCGTTGCGAAGCTGCGCAAGCATAACATCCGGGTGTGCGCTCATATCATATACGGTCTTCCGCAGGAAACCCATGAAATGATGATGGAAACGGGGCGCGCCGTATCGAAGATGGATGTGCAGGGAATCAAAATTCATCTGCTGCATCTGATGAGAGGCACGCCGATGGTGCGCCAGTATGAAGCAGGTCTGCTCCGCTTTCTGGAACAGGATGAATACATCAAACTGATTGTCGATACACTCGAGATTCTGCCGCCCGAAATGATCGTTCATCGGTTGACGGGCGATGCGCCGCGCAAGCTCCTTATCGGTCCAACGTGGAGTTTAAAAAAATGGGAAGTGCTCAACACCATTGACGCCCAGCTTAAAGCGCGGAATACATGGCAGGGCAAATATTGGAGGAATGCTTAATATGGGATTCCTATCCGTGCTCAGCTTTGCGCATAAGCAGGTCGGCGACCGGTTGCAGCCAGGCGATATCGCCATCGACGCCACCGTCGGTACGGGAGCCGATACGGTATTCCTCGCCAAATCCGCCGGGCCTAAGGGACATGTCTATGGCTTTGACATCCAGCAGCAGGCGCTTGAACTCGCCAAAGAGCGGATATCGCGGGAGGCTGAGGAAAAATTGGCTTCCATTACCCTGATTCCGGCAAGCCATGCCCTGATGCAAGAAAAACTCCCGCCCGATGTTCAAGGCGGAGTTGGCGCCATCATGTTTAATCTGGGCTACCTGCCTGCGCAGGAGTCCGACAAGCACATCATAACCGAGACGGGCAGCACGCTGCAGGCGCTGGATGCGGCTTTATCGCTGTTGAGGCCGAAAGGGATTATTACGGTAGTCCTTTATCCTGGCCATACCGGCGGGGAAGCCGAAGCAGAGGCTGTCACCGCATGGGCTTCGGCCCTGCCGCAGGAGGTCTGCCAGACGGTGATGTACAGGCAGCTGCAGCGCAGCGACGCCCCTTACGTCATCGCCCTTGAAAAAAAGCGCTAAACCGCGGTGGCATTTTCATTATGCCGCCTAAACATAAATATGTATTTTGTAAAATACTGTAGAATTGCCTGTTCAAAAAGGTCGGTTTTCAGCACCGAGAAGGTTGAATGAAGATAGGGGGTGAGGAGCGGAGCGTACGTTTAGGTACGTGAGCACCGGAAGCCCCGGCTGAATTCAAGATTCGATGTCGTTTCCGCTTCCTGGTTCACTTCGTGATCAAAAGCGGACTTTTTGAACAACCTCTACAAGCGGTTTGATTCATTCATCAGATTACCCGACTATGAAAGGAAGATGCAGCTATGACACAACCGTATCCATTATTATTTCAACCTGAGTTCAAGGAGCGCGTATGGGGCGGTCGCGCCCTGGAACAATTCGGTCTCACTCCGCCGGAAGGACATATCGGGGAAGGCTGGATGATCGCCGATCATCCAAACGGAACAACCACCGTCGTTAACGGCGAACTGGCCGGAAAAGGCCTTGACCAAATTCGTGAGGAACTCGGCAAAGAGTGGTTCGGCAGCAAAGGTTTTTCCGAGAAAAACGGCCGTTTCCCGCTGCTGATCAAACTTCTCGATTGCAATGACAATCTGTCCGTACAGGTGCATCCAACCGATGATTATGAAGGCCTTCCTAAAGGCGAACTTGGCAAAACCGAAATGTGGTATGTGCTTGACGCCAAACCGGGTGCCAAAATCATCTACGGCCTGAAAGACGGAGTAACCCGCGATAGCATGAAAGCTGCATTGGAAAGCGGAAGCGTGATGGATACGCTGCGCGAAGTTCCCGTTGAAGCGGGAGATACGTTCTATATTCCTGCCGGTACGGTTCATGCCCTCTGTGCAGGTGTAGTGGTTGCGGAAATCCAGCAAAATTCGGATACGACTTACCGCATTTACGATTACAATCGTCCGGGCCTCGACGGCAAACCACGCGAGCTTCATATCGAAGATTCCTTGAATGTAACTAATTTTGAAGACTCCGGCGCCACTACGATGAAAACGGATGGCCTATCCGCAGGCGAATGGCTTCAGCTTGCCAAATCCCCTTATTTCATTGTTGAAAAAGGGATTGTGGACGGATCTTGGAACCTCTCGACCACGCCGGAAAGCTTTACCATCCTGGTAATTTGCGAAGGCAGCGGCAAGCTGGCCTGGAATAACGGCTCGCTGGAATACAAGGCGGGGCAATGCTTCCTCCTTCCTGCAAACCTCGGCTCGTATGCTTTGGAAGGACAAGCGACGGTGCTCCGTTCTTATTTGCCGGAGTAAACCGCATAGAATCTAATAGTACGTGTTCAAAAAGGTCGGTTTTCAGCACCGAGAAGATTGGATGAAGCTAGGGACTGAGGAGCGGAGCGTACATTGGGGTACGTGAGCACCGGAAGGCCCGGCTGAATTCAAGATTCGATGCGAAAGCCCGCTTCCTGATTCGCTTCGTGTTAGATATAGAATTTATAAGTTATCAGCAAAGCTGATGAAATTCTATATCGCAAGAAAACCTACCTAATTTATCGCGGTCGCTCAACCTTGAGTTGCCTCGATTAGGTTTTCTTATCAAAAGTGAACTTTTTGAACAACCTCTAGTAGGTTCCTAATGGATGATGAGGAGTGATGGTCTTGCTCGAGCAAACCTTTACGATGACTGACCCGCATGGAACAAAAGCGCATGTGTATCAGTGGCTTCCGGATCAGGAAGCCGACATCAAGGGCGTGCTGCAGATCGTACATGGCATGTGCGAAACGGCCGAACGTTACGCCCGCTTCGCATCCGCCCTGACCGCGGCAGGTTATGCGGTATACGCGCATGATCAGCGGGGGCATGGCTTAACCGCCGGGTCCGTTGAGCGGCTAGGCGATGTGGGGGAAAACGGATTCCCGCTCATGGTTCAAGATATCCTGAGGCTGGGCGGGATCATTAGAGGAAACCATCCTGCTGTCCCGTTGTTCCTGATGGGACACAGCATGGGATCGTTTTTGGTGCAAAAGGTAATCCAAGCGCATTCGGAAGGGTATGAAGGTTTTATTCTCTCCGGCACCAACGGGCCGCGCAGCATGCTGCAGCCAGGCAAAATGTTGGCTTCGATCCAAAGCAAACTGCAGGGGGCTTCCCATCGCAGCCTGATGATGAACGCGATCGTCTTCGGCGGCTTCAATCGTGCGTTTTCACCGGCCCGCACCGATTTTGACTGGTTGTCCCGTGACCCGGATGAAGTCGACCGCTACATTGAAGATCCTTTCTGCGGTGCTATATGTACCGCAAGCTTTTTCCGGGATTTCCTCGGCCATCTTCAGGAAATTCAGCGGCCTGCCGGGTACGACGGCATTCCGCGCAACAAGCCGATTTATCTCTTTAGCGGCGACAAGGACCCTGTCGGTCTAAACGGCAAAGGCGTCGAGCGTCTTGCCTCCATCTATCGCGGACTAGGCATCCCGGATGTGGAATGCCGGCTGTATCCCGATGGACGCCATGAAATGCTAAATGAGATGAACCGTGACGAAGTTACGGCTGATGCGCTTGCATGGCTGGAAAGCCATGTTCAGGCGCTGACATCCAAGAAATCATCATCCATGTAAGCCCCGCAAAGAGTATCGGAAAGAAGTCCGACGCCTCTCAAAGAGAGGCGCTTTTGCGGAGCAAAAGTACTGAGTGACATGTGGCCTTCGAAGCTTATTCTGATTACTTTGCGGGGACCCCTGGGCGCTTTAGTTCTTTAAAGGATTTTAAACTTTCCGCTATTACAAAAAAACGCTCTTGGCTCCATAGAGAATGATCTCTACGGGTCCAGAGCGTTTTTTCGTGTGATGTTATGCGGAGCCCTTTATACCGGATTGGCTGCGGGGAGCTGCATCGTATAAAAAGACGGCTGATCGCTGTTATCCTGCTGATACAGCACCATAAGCAGCGTCCGCTCCCCTTCCGTTTCACCCGCTTCGCCAGTGCCGCCTTCCAGCACGTCCTGCAGCGAAAACGGAAGAACTTCGAGCATTGCATGCTTATGCAGTTCGCGCTCGCCGAGCTTCAGTTCCGCAAAACCGCCGGATACAGCCTCCGGCCGCTCGATGACCGAATGCAAAGCCAAGCTCCATTCGTCTTTGGTGATCGGAGACTCCCACCAAATTTTGCGCGGCTTGTATTTGTGGTTCAGGAAGTAGTCCAGCTTCATCAGCCCCAGGACGACAGCCTTCCGTTTCAAGCCCCGCTGCGTTAAAAACGCGGACAGGCGGGAGAACAAATCCTCCAGCTGGTGGCCGATTTTTTGCCAGCCCTGCCCTTCCCAGTAATCGCCGAACTCCTGGAAGAAATCAAACGGCGAATCAAATTCATGTTTCATCAAATAATTCAAAGTATAGTCCATGCGGTGCGCATTCCAGTATTTCTCCAGCACATCCTCCAGCCTTTTCAGCCGTACGATATCGGCAAAGGAAAGCTTATGGCTTCCCAAAATCTCATATGGCGCATGATCCATAAAGGTGTATTCGTATTTTTCCGCATCCCGTCTGAGGCCGGTCCCGCGCAGCATCTTCAGAAATCCAAGCTGCAGCTCCTCCGGTCTGAGCGCGAATACGTCATTAAACGTTTTGCGGAACGTATCGTAATCTTCCTCCGGCAGGCCTGCGATCAGGTCCAGATGCTGCGCGATTCGGCCGCTGTTCTTGATGATGCTGACCGTCCGCGACAGCTTCTCGAAATTTTGCCTGCGCTTCACCAGCACATTGGTCGGGTCATTGGTTGACTGTACCCCGATTTCAAAGCGGAAAATGCCTGCCGGCGCATTGTCGGCCAAAAATTGCAGCACCTCGGGCCGCATGATATCCGCAGTGATTTCAAACTGGAAGATACAACCGCGGTTATTTTCGATCAGGAACTTGAACATCTCCATCGCATAGCTGTGATTGATGTTGAAGGTACGGTCCAAAAACTTGATCACTTTCGCACCGTTGTCAATCAAATACATGATATCCGCTTTGACCCGCTCAATATCGTAATAGCGTACGCCATTTTCGATGCTTGAAAGGCAAAATTGGCATTGAAACGGACATCCGCGGCTTGTTTCGAAATAGACGATGCGCTTGCCGAGATTCGGAATGTCCTCCGGAAAACGATGCGGGGACGGCAGGGAATTCAGATCGCTTTTCGGCCGGGGCGGATTGATAATAACCTCTTCTCCCTTCCGGTAGGCGATGCCGTATACAAAATGAAACTTCCGGTCGCCTTCGATCACCTGCAACAGATGATGCAGCGTCTCTTCGCCATCCCCCATCACGATAAAATCGACGTCCTGCGCGCGTTCCATCCAATATCCAGTATCATAGGAAACTTCCGGACCACCGAGAATGATTTGGACCTCCGGCATAACCTTTTTGACAATGTTGATGACCTTAAGCGTTTCTTCGATGTTCCAAATATAACAAGAAAAACCGATGACGTCCGGGCGCCGCTCAAACAGATCCGAGACGATATTCATGACCGGATCCTTGATGGTATACTCCGCCAGCTCAATATCAAACTCATGCCCGCTATAAGCCTTCAGCAGGCGAATCGCCAGCGAGGTATGAATGAATTTGGCGTTTAAGGTCGATAAAATGACTTTCATGGGTTCACATTCCTTCTGTTATTCATAATCGTCGTCATAGCGGTCATCGCCCTGCTCCCGGAAAAAATCAAGGAAGGGCCTTCCGTATTTGCGGAATTTCACTTCGCCGACGCCTTTTACTTTCAGCATGTCATCTTCGGTCTGCGGGCATACCACGCTCATCTCCCGCAGCGTCGCATCGTTGAAAATAATATAGGAAGGCACATGCTCCCGTCCCGCAAGTTCGCGCCGGATCAGGCGCAGCTGCTCGAATATGGTTTCATTGACGGCTGACTGCGAATAGTCATGCTTGCGCCCGCTTCTGCTTCGTGCTCCAATCGTTTCTTCCGCGCTTTTGGCCGGCATGCGCTGCATCACCCTGCGCTGTCCCTTCAGCACTTCGGCCGCAAGCGGCTGCAGCTTCAGCACCGGGTATTGCCCCTCGGACAGCATCAGGTACCCTTCAGAAACCATCACGTTGATGATCTCCGAGATTTCTTTTTCCGTCCGGTCCGCCATGGTCCCATAGGTCGACAGCCCGTCGAAGCGGTATTGAAGCACCTTTTTATTCCGTGAACCTTTAAGCACCGAAGCAACCATCGAGATGCCAAAACGCTCGCGCATGCGATGAATGCAGGAAAATATTTTTTGCGCATCGATCGTCATATCCGTCAGCTCGCGTTCATCCGTGCAGGAGCTGCAAATGCCGCATGATTTATCTTCATGCTCCTCGCCAAAATAGTCCAGCATGGCGCTGCGCAGGCAGCGTGTCGTATAGCAGTAATCAACCATCTGCTGAAGCTTGCGGTAATCATTAGCTTTCCGGTCCCCATCCTGCGGATTCTGCTCGATCAGAAACTTCTGCGTCATAATGTCCTGCGCGCTGAACAGCAGAATGCATTGGCTCGGTTCGCCGTCGCGTCCCGCGCGTCCGGCTTCCTGGATATAGGCCTCCATGTTCTTCGGCATATTAAAATGGATGACGTAGCGCACGTTGGATTTGTCGATTCCCATCCCGAAGGCGTTGGTCGCCACCATCACCCGGATGTCGTCATACAGGAACGCTTCCTGGCTGGCAGCCCGCTCCTCATCGGTCATGCCCGCATGATATCTGCCTGAGGCAATGCCTGCGCTGCGCAAACGCTCATACAAATCGTCCACATCCTTGCGGGTCGCGGCATAGATTATGCCCGGCTGATGCGAATGAGCTGCGGCATATTTCAGAACAAATTCACGTTTATTCTCCCCGCGCAGTACCGACATCGCCAAATTATCGCGGCTCAGCCCCGTGACGAATACTTCAGGCTCCTCAAGACGCAGAAGCCGCACCATATCCTCCGTGACTTCCGGCGTCGCGGTCGCCGTAAAAGCGGCGACAATCGGGCGCTGCGGAAGGCTTTGCACGAACGGGGCGACCGCCAGATAGCTCGTCCGAAAATCATGTCCCCACTGGGATACGCAGTGCGCTTCGTCAACGGCAACGCAGGAGATGGACAAATTGCCCATTTCATCCCGGAACCAATCCACTTCCAGCCGCTCAGGGGCCACATAAAGCAGTTTCAGCTCCCCGCGTCTCGCGGCGCGAATCCGTTCATTCACCTCTTTGCCGCTCAGCGTGCTGTTAATATACGCAGCCTGGATGCCCATGGCGGTCAACGCATCTACCTGATCCTTCATCAGTGAGATCAAAGGTGAAACAACCAGCGTTAGTCCCGGCAGCATCAGCGCCGGAATCTGATAGCAGATCGACTTGCCGCCGCCAGTCGGCATAATCCCCAGCGTGTCGTTTCCTTCGAGCAGACTGAGAACGATTTTTTTCTGGCCATCCCGGAAATCCGGATAACCATAATAAGTTTGCAGCAATTGCTGCGCCCGTTCCAACGTCATCGTTTCTACACTCATGGATCCATAAACTCCTAACAAAATCTATTGGAAAATGACAAAAGCTTGAGCCATATAACCATTCATAAACACTACTATTAAGTTTAACGGGCTTTACGTGAATGAGCAACCGGAAGGCGCATGTTTTGGAGCACTTGGACATACGGTAATAAGCCGACAGAATAACTGTCGGCTTGATGTTCCTTGAGTTCTCCTTTTTATTCCGGATCTTCAGGTGCATCCCATCGGCTCTGGTATTTCTCGAGCAGCGGATGCAGTATTTCCGGTTTATCCGCCACAATGAGCCGGAGTTTCACGATCCACTCGGGAAAGAATGAATACGACGCCAATAAATTCGCCATCTCCGCAGTCAGGTAAAGAAAATGCGGTGCAGGGTACTTCTCGGTCAAATGACGCAAAGCCGTATCCACTGGCGTATATTTTTTCCGCTTGGCTTCGAATCTTTCAATCTCCGCAAACGTCTCCCGCTCCTTTATCCATTCTTCCAGCTTCCGCTGCCGCTGATGATAAGCGCTGACCGGCTGCTTTACCATCCGTCTGGCCGTCTCCTCATGCAGCGGATACAGGACGAATCGCGAGAAATGGCGTTCTGCAGCTGTTTGCTCCGCTTTATCCAGCTCCTGATCGGTTATCTCCTCAAAGATGTCGTAATAGATCAACGTTCCTTTGTTCTGTTGCTCCGGCGGCTCATAGCCATAAGGCAAAAACCCGGCGGTATGCTTCATTCCTCCGCCTCTTCCAAATGCTCACGGCAGAACTTCTCAATCATCTGCACCTCATCGTCTTCAAGCTCAAAAACAAGGTAACGGTCCGTCGATTTTTCGTATACATCGTATTTTACGAGGCCGCCACCCTCTTCCTGTTCGCTATAAATCGCCCGGACGTATATTCCGTTCTCGGAGTATAGCTCGTCATCCTCCGGCACGTCGAGATCCAATTTATATTCATAACGTTTGCCCGCCAAAATCCGAAACGGGTCTTTTACCTGTTCCACCTGAAATTCCGTAATCGTCACCATGCTGTCACCCTTCCCCAAAACTCTATTTTTCCATTCTTCTTATTTTAACAGACTTCTGGCGAAAGCATTCACGTTTATAGATCCCCGCCTTATATCGAATACATACCTTAGAAAAACAACCCCCTTCATTACCTCCCCCCCCCTGAAGTAAAGCCCTAAAATAACCCCACAAAGTGGAGCCTATGCTTCGATGCTTATTCCAAATACTTTGCGGGGACCCCCAAAAAAACTTATAAATTCTATACCGCTTAGAATAGACATTGGAAAAACCCTAGGTTGCAGCCTAGATTTTTTTCAATGTCCACTAAATGGGGTCTTGACCACCCCTGCTGTTGGGTTCTTTTCGCAGGGTGTCCGTTTGGCACTTTTTCTGCATGAGGAATGACACAGCGTTCTCCCACGTTCTCCCGGTATGATGTAATTAAAAAATAAGATAATTCAGCGAATAACCTTGGGGGGATGGATGATGAAACGAAAATGGATTGCAGGAACGCTTGTTATTCTGCTTATCGCAGCAGGGGGTGCGGCCTTTTTTGCCCGGGGAAACCTTCCTTTCCTGTCCGGTTCCGGCCAGGAGGCAAAAGCCGAATCCAAGGAAACAGCCTTTTATTCGGAAACCTATATTATTTTTGATACGGTCGTCAACGTGAAGCTATATGGTGAACATGCCAAACCAAGCCAGCTTGAAGACATCAAACATCTGATGGAAGACATGGATCAAAAATTGAGCCGGACGCTGGAAACCAGCGAGATCTACAAAGTTAACCAGGCGGCGGGCAAACAAGCGGTTCAAGTATCCCAGGATACGTTCGACGTGGTGCAAAAAGCTTTGGACTACGCCGTAAGTACCGGCGGATTATATGATCCGACCGTCGGACCGCTCGTCAGCTTGTGGAATATCGGCAACGAGGGCGCCCATGTGCCTTCCAAACCCGAACTTAACAAGGCGATACAACTGATCGGCTTTAAGGACGTAGAGATGAATCGCGAGGAACGCACCATCAAGCTGCTTCGGCCGAGCATGGCGCTTGATCTCGGAGGAATCGGCAAGGGATACGCCGCCGACCGGATTGCGGCATATTTGAAGTCCCAGCAAGTCGACAGCGCGATGATCAATCTTGGCGGCAGCAGCATTATTGCGCTTGGCAGCAAGCCGGGTGGACAAAGCTGGAATATCGGGCTGCAGGATCCCGACCAAACCCGGGGGAAGGCGCTCGGCAACGTGCATATTAAAAATAAAACGGTCGACGCGTCCGGCGTATATGAACGCTTTTTCATCGAAAATGGCGTCAAATACCATCATATTCTGGATCCGCGGACAGGCTTTCCAAGCCGCAGCGGGCTGAAAAGCGTCACGCTCATTTGCGATTCGGCGACGGATGCCGACGCACTCTCCACCGCCGTATTTATTATGGGCCTTGATGAAGGCATGAAGTACATCGAAAAGCAGTCGGGAGTTGAAGCGTTTTTTATTACGGAGGACAATAAAATTTACGAAACATCGGGATTGAAAGAACAAATCCGCTTCACCAATCCGGAATACACTGTGAAGACACTGGATTGACCGGGCTAGGGCTGCACTTGCTTTAGGACATTGTCATGCACCGCCAACGTGTTCTGTAACGTTAAACAAGCTTAGGCTGGCCGGGGCCGCTCATGGCATTTAATTGGTTTGAATTGCGTCGGGGCCATCGGGGCCGCCAGGTTCATCGGTTGCGCCAGTTGCTCCTGGTACCGGTCCGCCTGTTCCACCAGTTGCGCTAGTTTCGCCAGTTTCGCCAGTTGTGCCTGTTCCGCCGGTCACTAGTTCGTCAGGTTCACCGCTTGCGCCTGTTGCTCCTGTTCTGCCTGTTCCACCAGTTGCGTCTGTTGCGCCAGTTTCGCCAGTTGCACCTGTTCCGCCAGTCACTAGTTCGTCAGGTTCACCGGTTGCGCCTGTTGCTCCTGTTCTACCTGTTCCACCAGTTGCCCTGTTCCGCCAGTCACTAATTCGTCAGGTTCACCGCTTGCGCCTGTTCCGCCTTCTTGTCTACTTTTTTAAAGCGTTATAATCCCGAGCAGTTTGACAATGAAGGGGAAAAGATGCAAAAGTGCATCTATTTTAGCGTTCCAGGCAACTATGGCTAGAAAGCTTGCAAAAGTGCATCTTTTTCTCAACTTTTAGACATAAACAGACGATTCGTGGTCAAATTGATGTATTTTCGCAACAATTTTGCATTTCACGCTATAAATGGCCTGAAAAGGATGCACTTTCGCAACATTTTTCCTGATCACATGATCAACTGTCTGCAAAAGCATGCGCCGCCAACTCAATCAATCACCGGAACGCGCTCCGGATGCCGCAGTAAATCAAACATCAGCTTAATCTGCTCCTCCGTATTTCTGTTTCGGGACAAGCGCGGCAGATCATCTTCGGCAAAAAAACGCACGGCGCTGGTTTCTAAGCCCTCCTGAGCTTGACCCCCGGTAATCTCGCAATGAATAAACAGTTTATAAACATGGTACGGAGCAGGCGGATTATGCTTTTGGTTGTCGAGTACGGCCAGCAAACGAAGCGGCTTCACTTCAAAGCCGGATTCCTCCCTGATCTCCTTCACTGCAATCTCTGTAGGCGACAATAGCAAATCCGCCCAGCCGCCGGGCAAAGACCACTCCCCATCCTCTTTTTCCCTCACCAGCAAAATCCTGTTGTCCTTCAGGACAACTCCGCGAATATCTACCTTGGGTGTCGCATACCCCTCCTCTCCCGCAAAAAGATGCGCAAGGATGCGTGCATCCATCTTGGTATACTCGCTCATGATTTCCAGACTCAGGGCACGCAGCTGCTCATACCGTTCCTTGTCATAAACATCCTTGGCATATGTCAGCCCGGTTTGTGCTATTCCTTGAATTTGCTTGGCCCAATGAAGCCATTTCGGCTGTGTTTCGTTCATCGGCATGTTCATCTCCAAAATTTTTTTGAGTATTTAAGTGAGAAAGATTATCATTGAGAATGAGTTTATGATACAATGTTTTTTAAGAAACAATTATTATCCAACGGTAAGGAGTCGACAAGCATGGTGAATACATCGGTACAACGCGCGGAACTGCGTATTGATGATTATCTTGATCTATTAAATCTGGCGAAGCAGCTGCAGGATGCCAAATGGCAAAAAGAAATCATCCGCAAGCTGGAATGGCTTAACGACAGACAGCAGACCCCTGCCCTAAACTAGCATATCGCCCTATTTCCCATATCGTTCATTTCTATTACCAAAGTTACAATTTCAATTGAAAGACGGCCCCTCGAAGTCGTCTTTTTTGCTGTTTTTATCTCATCATGATTTTGCAAAATTCGATTCCAGACGCTCCCGGGAACAATATATAGACGAACTAAATCGTTTCGATCTATATATTGCTTGATTAAAAGTCGCTTATTGGATTTTTGCAAAATCCTCGTGTAGAAAAATATCGGCTGTTGGCGAATGAAATGATACCCTCGGTTGATTTTTTTTAATAGAATACTATAAAATAGTTGAATGATGATGAAAATTTTGTAAATCTTTTTGAATGCTCCATCCCATAACAAAAAAACATACAGGAGAATAAAATGGAAAATAACGAGCCACAAAGGCTTACGCGCCCCAGGAAAAAGAAAAAGAAGCGTAAGAAGACAACCTGGATTTTGATTGCGCTTGCATGCCTCCTGCTCATTGCGGGTGCCGGATACATATTTAGGAAGCAAGTCGCTCTGCTCGCATTCGATACTTTGATGAAAGATACTGTGACAGAGACGCTCGATCAATCCTACGAAAAAATCGATGAAGAGGAGAAACCGGAGACCGTACAGAATCCGTTCTCTGTTCTTCTCCTTGGAACGGACGAACGCAAAGACGAACCCGGGCGATCTGATACCATTATTTACTCTGTCGTGCGCCCGGAGGATGGACGGGTTCTGCTCATCTCCATCCCACGTGATACATACACTGAAATCGCCGAGGAGAATAAAAAGAGCAAGATCAACGCCGCTTACTCGCGGGGAGGCATCAAGAGAAGCGTAGATACCGTCGAGAACCTTGTCGGAAATAATGTCGATTTCTATGCCACCATCAACTTTCAAGGCCTGAAAGATGTCGTTGATAAGCTCGGCGGGGTCGAGCTGCCAATTACCAAAGTCATCGAAAACAAGCAAAAGATCCATGAAAAGCTGCGGGTCGAGCCAAACAAGCCGATATACAACGGTGAAGAAGCGCTCAGTTACGCCCGCTACCGCGAAGATTCCGATTTTAACCGGACGATGAGGCATCGCGTATTGATCAACGCCATCATGGCCCGAACGCTGGAGCTTAAAAACATTACGAAGATCCCGGATCTGATCAAAGTAGCCGGCAGCAATTTCAAGACCAACATGCCATCCTCATTTATTATTGATCTGGCCAAAAAATTCTATGAAGACGGCAAAATGCCTACCTTCAGCAATTATATGCTGCAGGGCAAAGGCGCCATGCGCAGTTCGATCTGGTATTATGATCCCGATCGCAAAGATGTCGAATACATCCAAAAGCTGATTGCCAACTGGCATGATCCGAATACGCCAGCCGGTCAGCTGATGGAACCGGCTTTAGATGAAAATGGCAACGCTAAAAAAGCAAGCGGAGACCAATAACCTAAATAAAGGCATCCCTTCTTTCGAGACATGAAAGAAACGGGATGCCTTTTTTATTGGCAAAAGATGCCTCCTGCAGGCGATCACGAACGGCCTTGGAAAGGGCCGCTTTTTTATCCGCTTCGCCTCCCCCTTCCCCTGGACAAAAAGCCGCCCCAGATCCATTGATCTTACAGGGCGGCTTCAAGTTCCTAGTTATGTTATTGTCCGCGTAATAATTTTAACCTTCAAGCAGCAATGATTCCGGATCTTCCAGCAGTTCCTTCACGGTAACGAGGAAGCGTACAGCGTCGCTGCCGTCGACGATCCGGTGGTCATAAGAAAGCGCGATGTACATCATCGGACGGTTCTCCGAACGCTCTTCGTCAATCGCTACCGGACGAAGCTGGATTTTATGCATGCCGAGGATACCTACTTGCGGCGCGTTCAGGATTGGCGTAGACATCAGGGAACCAAACGTTCCGCCGTTTGTAATCGTGAACGTTCCTCCTTGAAGCTCAGACAATGCCAAAGTATTGTTGCGCGCTTTCGATGCCAGCGAAGCGATTTCTTTCTCGATTTCGGCGAAACCCAGACGATCCGCATCGCGAACGACCGGAACGACCAAACCTTCCTTCGCCGCTACCGCAATACCGATATCATAGTATTTTTTAATGATGAGATCCTCGCCGTCAATTTCCGCATTCAGATACGGGAATTTCTTGAGGGCGCCAACCACGGCCTTCGTGAAGAAGGACATAAAGCCGAGGCCGATATCATGCTTCTCTTTGAAAGCATCCTTACGGCGTTTGCGGACATCCATGATTGCAGTCATATCCACTTCATTGAAGGTCGTGAGCATCGCAGCCGTATGCTGCGCTTCAACCAGGCGTTTGGCAATGGTTGCACGGCGGCGGGACATGCGAACGCGTTCAGCCGGTTTTCCGAACTGGCCGGCATCAGCTGCGGCCGGAGCAGCCGGTGCCGCAGGAGCAGAGGCAGCCGGACGCGGTGCTGCTGGAGCCGCATGATTTTTGACGTTGTCTTGGTAAATGCGGCCCTTAGGGTCACGGTTCACTTGATCCAGATCAATGCCCTGTTCACGCGCAAGCTTGCGCGCCGCAGGCGATGCCGCCAGATAGGATTCCCCTTCTTTCACAGGTTCGGCCGGAACGTTGGAAGCCGCAGGGGCAGGAGCTGCATTCACCTCAGCCTTTGGTTCTTCCTTGGCAGCAGGCGTATTCGCGGCTGCGACAGCCGCTTCCCCGCCCTCGGAAATTCTACCGATCACTTCGCCGATTTGAACCGTGTCGCCGTCATTTCTCAAGATCTTCTCAAGCACGCCGGATTCATCGGCGCTGATTTCAAGATTGACTTTATCCGTTTCCAGTTCAAGCAGCACATCCCCCTGGTTAACTGCTTCCCCTTCTTTGACATGCCATTTGAAAATCGTTCCTTCTGTGATCGATTCACCCATTGCCGGTACTGTAATTTCGCTCACTGCTTGCTACCTCCCCAGTGCGATATTATGTTTAATAGATTTTTGATTTAATGCTGTGGATACGATTTGTTGTTGTTCAAAGCCGTGCACCTGCTGGAAACCACTGGCGGTACTTGAACGTTCGGGACGGCCGTTGTAATTAACAGGCACGCCTTGAGGCGCCAATTTGCGGAGATGCGGCTCGATATAACGCCAAGCACCCATATTTTCCGGCTCTTCCTGTACCCATAAGATTTCCTTTACATTCGCATAACGAGCGATAATCTCGCGAATTTCCTGCTCAGGGAACGGATACAGCTGTTCCACGCGGATGATGTGCAGCCAATCCATGGAGCTTTCTTCCTTCTCCAGCGCTTCCTCAAGCTCGATCGCGATTTTGCCGCTGCACAGAACCAGACGTTCAACACGCTCAGGGTGCTGGCCGAGTCCCGGCTGTTCCAAAGCGCGTTTGAAATGGCCGTCGCTAAGCTCCTTGCCGCTGGATGCAACACGGCTGTTGCGGATGAGGCTCTTCGGCGACATCATGATCAGCGGACGCGCATCTTCGCTTTCCGTCAAGGCCGCTTGACGGCGGAGCAAGTGGAAGTATTGGGCTGCGCTCGTCAGATTGACAACGGTGAAGTTCTCTTCCCCGCCAAGCTGAAGGAAACGTTCCAGACGGGCGCTGGAATGCTCAGGTCCCTGCCCTTCATAGCCATGAGGCAGAAGCATCACGAGACTTGATTTTTGTCCCCATTTGGAACGGCCGGCCGAAATGAACTGGTCAGTGATGACCTGCGCGCAGTTGGCGAAATCCCCGAACTGTGCTTCCCAGATCACAAGCGTTTCTGGCGAATATACGTTATAGCCGTATTCAAATCCGAGCACGGAAGCTTCGGACAGCGGGCTGTTATGAATCGCAAAGGATGCCTTGGCCTGCGGCAGTTCATGCAGCGGGCAGAAGGTCGAACCGTTTTTCGTGTCGTGAAGCACGAGGTTGCGGTGCGCAAATGTCGCGCGTTCGGCGTCTTGGCCTGTAATGCGGATCGGTTTGCCGTCGGCAATGATGCTTGCGAAGGCCAGTGTTTCCGCCAAGCTCCAGTCTACCTTTTCCCCGTCATTCAGCGCCGTTTCGCGGCGTTCCAGAATGCGCTGCAGCTTCGGATACACATTGAAGCCTTCAGGGCGTTTCAGCAAGTCGGCGTTGATTTCACGCAGCTTGCCCAGCGGCACGCTTGTTTTGATCGTTTGAATCCGCTCTTCGGCAGGCGTTTGCTGATGAGTATTCGCAGGCTCCTGCTCTTTATCTTTGATCTTGTCGTACGCTTCTTTCATCCGATTCTGCACGTCCTGAATCAGACGGGTGGTGCGTTCCTTGCTCACCATGCCTTTTTGTTCAAGCAGGCCAGCATAGATGGCAGCAACGCGCGGATGTTTTTTCACTCTGTCGTAAATGAGGGGCTGGGTTGTATCCGGATCATCCGTTTCGTTGTGGCCGTAACGGCGGTACCCCACCAGATCGATCAGGAAGTCTTTCTTGAATTTATTGCGGTACTCGCAAGCCAGGCGGATGGCGGCGATACATGCTTCCGGATCGTCGGCATTAACGTGAACAATCGGAATTTCATATCCTTTTGCCAGGTCGCTTGCATAATGAGTCGAACGGGAATCGCGGCTTTCCGTCGTGAAACCGATGTTGTTGTTGGCGATGATATGAATCGTACCGCCATTTTGGAATCCTGGCAGCTTATTGAAGTTCAGCGTTTCGGCCACAATGCCTTCACCAGGGAAAGCGGAATCCCCGTGAATCAGCACCGTTGCGGCTTTGTTCACATCCTGTTTCGGATACCCCGGCTTCGTACGGTCTTCCTGGGCCGCACGGGCAAAACCTTCTACCACCGGATTGACGAATTCAAGGTGGCTCGGGTTGTTCGCAAGCGTAATCCGCGTCTGCACGACGCTTCCGTCTTTCAGGACGCGTTTGGCTCCCAGATGATATTTAACGTCGCCGGTCCATCCGAAGTTAATGCCCATCGAACCCTCGGAAGGGAACAGCTTTTTATTCGGCGAATGATGGAATTCGGAGAAAATCTTCCCGTATGGCTTGCCGAGCACATGCGCCAATACGTTCAAGCGGCCGCGGTGGGCCATCCCCATCAGAATATGCTCCGCGCCGTCGTCGGCCATGTTGCGGACCAGTTCGTCGAGCATCGGAACCAAAACATCGTTGCCTTCAATTGAGAAACGTTTTTGACCAACGAAGGTGCGATGCAGAAATTCTTCAAACTGCTCAACTTCAATCAGTCTTTCCAGCAAACCCACTCTTTCCGTTTCGCTTAGAGGCGCCGGAAAACTGTCGCCTTCGACATGGAGGTTCAACCATACGCGCTCTTCCGTGTCATGTACGTGGCTAAATTCGAATGCAATGGTTCCGGTATATTTTTGACGCAGCTTCTGGATGGCTTCCCAACCTGTTGTCACATGCTCTGGCGCTCCGTCCCAGATCAGGGATGCAGGAACAGCCGCAAGATCGGACTGGCTCAGTCCGTATAGTTCAGGTTCAAGCACACGAGTGTCAGGCTTCGGAATGATCCCAAGCGGATCGATATCTGCAGCCAAATGGCCGTACGCCCGGATATTCCAGACCAGCTTGCCGGCATTCACGCCTTTCTTGAGCAGATCGGCGTTGATCGGCGCGTTGGCTGGCGCGGCGCTTACAGGCGTCAGCTTTGCCGGCGCCATCGGAGGCGCGCCCCACAGCTGAAACACTTTGCGGAATGTTTCATCCACAGACTCCGGATCTTTCACATACCGTTCGTATTGCTCCTGAACGTATCCCAGGTTGGGGCCGTAGTAAGATTCCCAGGCTCCCTGCGTTTGCGTGTCTTTCTTATTGGTTATCATCGCTAAAGTGATACCTCCGCCTTGATTTTTTGATAGTCATATAGAGTGGATGTTCCTTTAAGGCGAGATCAAGAAAATGACTGCTGCTTGGTCTACTATTTTCTTGATCGCCACGATTCTATATGTTGGACGGAAATCTAAAAAAATGATTTTTGTAAGCCGTTTCAGTAAAATGTAAGCGGCTCAATTTCTATTATAAACAAATCCTCTTCATACCTGAAATAACCATTTAATATAGTTATGATCTAAAAAACAGATCAATCGGGGCATTCAGATATGACAATGTTTACAGCTTCTATTCTTCAAAAAGCGATAATTGATCCGGAGGCAGTTCAGGAACCTCCAAATCCATCAATTTCATCAGCTGCATGGCATTGTCCGCCGCGTCGCCGCCCGAGTTGTTGTTGAAAATCACCCAGCAGTTTTGCGTCGATTCAAGCAACTTGTTTATATTGCGTTTCCATTCCAGAAGCTCGTTCTCATCGTACCGGTACAAATACCGTACTTCCCGCCAATTGGGCTGTCCGCTGGAATGCCAGCCGGACACGTTCCGGCCATGCAAGCGAACAAGCGTAACATCTTCCCGTGTCGGCTCTAGGATCGCGGGAATAGAACCTTCCCCGGCCTGCGGTTCATCGCAAACGGAATGAATCCAGCCCTCTTCACGCATAAAGGAAAGCGTCTTATCCCGCATCTCTCCGTCAAACCAGCTTTGATGCCGAAATTCCAGCGCCAGCGGAAATCCGTCCATCCATTCCCGGGTCCGGCGCAAAATATCGACATTTTTTCGCTCGCAGGCAAACCATGGCGGGTATTGAAACAGCACTGCGTTCAGCTTCCCCATCTCCCGCATTTCCGCCGCAGCTTCCCGGAATGCCCGAAACATCGACTTGGCATCTTCAAAGGGAATTTTACCGCGGGTATGCCCGGTCATTCCCTGATAAGCTTTGACAATAAAACCGAAGGATTCGGGTGTCTGCTCGCTCCACTTGCGCATTCTTTCCGGAGAAGGAACCGCGTAAAAGGAAGCGTCGAGCTCCACGATCGGAAAACGGCTGCTGTACTCTCCCAGCTTGTCTCCGGCCCTGGTTCCCTGCGGATAAATGCGGTCATGATCCCCCCAGCCCGCAAGGCCGACGAAAACATGCTTTTTTGCGATTGATTCGTGTTTCAATTGTTATCGACTCCATCATGTCTTAGTATGACCAACTATTTTCTTCCAATAACTTGGGTTTATTCACTTTAGTAATCTTTAACCATTCGCCGCATAAATGATCAATAAAATCATAAGTATTTCACATTATTTGTGCTCTGCATATCGTGTTAAGGCACACAGGTTAGTATACAAGCTTTCGCAATTGGGTTCATGAAAAGGATGTAAAAAAGAGCCCGCTGCTTTCCAGCGAACTCCATGATACGGAATTAATGCTATATAAGTTGAACTAAAGATTTTATGACCGTCATCATTGCGCATGCGGAGTATTCTTACGATCTCTGTTGTCCTCAGATTTCTTTTAATTTGTATGGTATGGCTGAAATCTGAGGACAGCTTATGCTTTCGACGCGAGCTTTCCAGAGGAAAGCTTTCAGGAGACCGCTTCGCTTCTTCAGAATAATTCCGCCTTCTCCGTTGAAGTATTCCTGTTCTTTTGTTAATTCTCATTCCCTATTCCGCTTCCATCTGCAGGACGACCGCCTGATGCAGGGCGATGTCCAATTCTTTCGTATATTCGTCGCGCTGTTCCGGCGTCCGGCCTAGAGCTTCGTTATCGTAATGTCATCAATGCTCAAGGCCCCTCCATTATGGATCCCCCATATTAATCGGTAATCATCATAATCATTCAGGGTAAACGTGAAGCTTCTCGAATACGAATCTCCTGGAGCTTCTGTCCAATGGTGGACCCCAACATCCTGATTAATCCCGCCGGTTGCGCTCCGGGCCAGGAAATAGAAGCTTCCCTCTTGTCCTGGCGCTATCACGGTCTTCGCCTTAAATTCCACCTTATAGGAAGCACCGGGTTCTAACCGAATCCGCTCAGGATGACTGTAAAGAAACTCGTACCAATCCATTGAATCTTTCGCTTCGCCGTAAGCAGAGAAATTTCCGTCAATCACCTGATTCTTATTCGATGATATTTGACCGTACTGATCGTGGAAGCCCGCGGTATAATGTGAAGCGGCAAAACTTCCCCCTTCAAAGCCCTCTGTCACATGGCCGGAAACGGGAGGATTGCCCAATACAAAGATTGCCGTTTGACCCTTCTTCATTTCAATCTGAAATTCGTTGATATGCGTACCAATCAAAGTGTTGGTCATAATGTTGAATACCGGAGTTGCCCTTGGCAAACGAATCGTCTTCACTCCTGCCTTCGAAGCATGAATGCTGATCCATGCCTGATTTGCTTCCAGGTTATCATAGCTGTCGGTGTAGACATGCACCCCCGCCTCTTTATAGAGCCGATTCAATACAGAAGCGGGTATCGGCGTTGATGCGACATATACCGAGCGCCAATCGGCAAAATCCTTCACAGCAATGACAGGACCTCCGTCCCTGACAGCTCTGCCCCATACGGCAGCATCAGAAACATCCGGTTGGAAGACTGGGTCCAGCACAGTTTCTCCATATATCGTATCATTGTTAGGAAACAGTGCCGGGTCAAGTTTGAATGAAAGAGGAGGCGCACTCGCTTCTCTTACCTTCTTGATCGTAATATCATCTATAGATAATCCTCCGCCATTATGAATGCCCCATATCAATTTATAATCATCAAAATGCTTTAACGTAAAGGTGAAGCTCTTCGTATATGATTGTCCTGCATCATCCAGCCATTGATTCACGCCAACATCCTGGGCGACTCCTCCGGATGGGGAACGGGCCAGAAAATAATAGTAGCCGTCCTGTCCTGCCGCCGCAGTTGATTTGGCATTAAACGTAACTTCATAAGTGGCCCCGGCCTCCAGTTTCACCTTACCACTGTCGCTGTAAAGAAATTCATGCCAATCCGATGTCGCAGGAGCTTGACCATGTGCCGAATATGGACCTGTTACGACTTGTTCCGGATCTGAAGTAATTGTACCGTACTGATTATATCCAGCAGTAAAATAACTCTTATCGAACGTTCCCGAATCAAAGCCTTCATGCACAACCGTTTTCGGTTCAAGGCTGCCGCCTCCGGCTGAAACCCGCTCCTGAAAGCCAAAGCCGGTAAGCTGCTCCATTTTCGGAACGGATAATCCCTCAGCCGCATCCCCCGCATATCCTGGCGCCCAATTCCAAACTAATGTCCGGTTATGTTCCTTAAGTCTATTAATCGCTGCACGCTGCTTATCGGTTAATTGAAAAGTGTCCAAGAAAATATATACTTTATAGCGGTCCGGAATACGCCCTTCCTCCAAGTCCTCGATGAGATAGCGGTCGAATGGAGCTCCGGCGGCGCTTAATTCGCCCACGCCCTGCGGTTTTCCCAGCACTGGGCCTTCGTAGAAATTGGCTGATACATCTTTATCACCACCAAGGTAGAACGCACTTTGATTCGAGGAAATGACCGCTACTTCTGAACAGCGTCCTCTCGGCAAATGCATGGAATAGTCCCCCCATTGCTTAAGCCGTTTGAACTCCGCAGCGATCTCCGGGGCATTATACCAATCGCCGGATGAATGGTCCATGTACCACATTCCCGTCGCATGCGTAACCGCTTGACCAAATGCCCGTTGAATGATACCCAGCGATTCATCCATATTCGTTGCAAGTACAAATGAGGTGCCCGGAGCAGCTAAATGAGTACGATCATCCGCTTCATCGATAAATAGCTTATTGTGCAACGCCAGACTGTCCGAATAAGTTCGGAGAGCGCCGTCCTCCCCGGGGCCGCGTCTCCAATACGTATGCGGCGAAGTCAACAGATCAACATTTGTCAAACGATGGGCAATCGCTGCCGCACGATGATGAATTTCCTGCGGCATATAGCCCATATCCGGGGTATAGCCATACAACACGGATACCAGCAAACGCCCCTGGCTCTCCTCCTTGACAATGCCGGCAAAGTAATTGATCGCATCCACAACAGCCCGCTGGTAAGCTTCATAATAATCGACCAATCGAACGGAATCATTAGGATTGCGAAATAACCCGATGTCCGCTGATCTCCGTTCCTCCGCTTCAGGTATGGCAATCGTTTCAAAGGTAACTGCAGAATCCTTCCATGCTGCGCGCAGCGCATCCAAATTATGATTGTATTTCTCTTCCGCATATCTAATATATGCCTGGCGCATAGGCTCGCTCGTATCCGGTAAATACTCCGCATTCCAATTATGCCATTCGCCATACATTCCGGCTGATAGCGTCAAGCCCATGAGCCGGTCCTTATAGGGTCCGTCCAGCAAATGCCTGACCATACTTCTCAGCATCTCGCCCGTCTCGGTGCGCCAAGCAAATGATGCCATCGATGCATCCCTATTGATCGCCGATTGTCCGGGAGCTATCGCATATCCTACCGCATCCTCGGGATGTTGGTCCAACCACCATTTAGGCGCCCATAAATGAAGACGCGGCAGCGCATATCCAGCGGGTACCCGATCCGAAAAGGTCTTCATGACTCGATCAATCGTCGAAAAGTCCTGCTGTCTATTGCCTACCCATCCCAGATCAAGAAAGCTGGTCTTTTCAATAAATGAATACAGTTTCACGCCGGCAGCCTGAAAAGCTTGGGCATCCCGCTCCGAAATTTCCTGCTCAAACAAAAACATCGGAAATTCGGGCCGATCATTAACAAATAGCGCAGGTGCGCCATTGTGATCTCCAAGGCGAAACGATGGCGCAGTAGGTGCAATCCGATCACTATTCATTGAAGCAGCCTCCCCTTTATCTTGTGCCCAACCGGTTCCTCCGCTAATCAGAAAAATCATTGCGCTTATAAGAAGCGCGATTTTTGCGTTTTTCATCTGATCCTCGCGACACCTTTCCATTAGAATGAAATAATTTGTCAAGGCATGTACCGCGTATTATTACCTCTTGCATTTGCACAAGCAACTGCTTATTGACGTGCCATCTCATATCATCAGGGAATCAATGAAATGCCGCATATCAATCATGGTATGGCTGACTCGCGATGCTTCTGCCGCAAAGGCCATCAGATGACTTTGAACCGAATTTTCGGCAGAAGACAGGCCCTTCGCGTATTCTCCAGAGTCAACGAGATGAATAAAATCTCGAACCATAATCCAGTCCCCGCCGCCATGACCGATATGCCCTTTGGGAGGTTGCAAAGTTATTTTCACCTCTTCACCTGTATCAAACCGCTTTACAATAATCTCATTGAGCTCCATGGCACCGCGAATTTCCCCTTTTGTCCCGGTCAGATGAATAAATCGTCCTCCATCCCGTGCAAAGGCAGTCATGGTGAATACAGCCGTTACTTCATTTTCAAACTCAAAATTGACAACTTGATGATCAACTACATCGTTCTCGCAATAATAGACACATCTTCCATATGGACCGTCATGCAGCGCCTTCAACCGTCCCTCATAGCTTAAATCGGCACTGATCGAGGTAGTAGGCCAGTCAATACTGTCCGTCAAATAAAAGTTTGGAGCATAATATTCACATGAAGCAGCGACAGGACAGCCGTCAAGGCATCTTTTAGGGGCTCCTTCCGGAGCATTCTCCGGTCTAAAATAAGAAAGCGCTCCGTATGAGGACACATAAGTGCATGGGGAATCGACGATCCACTGTAAAATATCCATATCATGACATGCCTTTGCGAGAATCATGGGACTGGATTGCTTCGAATTCCCCCAGTTTCCTCTCACAAAGCTGTGAGCCTGATGCCAATAGCCTACATATTCATTGTGCTGAACCGTCATAAGTCTACCAATAGCACCCGATTGCAGCAGTTCCTTGATACGAGAGAAAAACGGGGTATAGCGAAGCACATGACATATCGAGAATACATTGCCTAGCTGTTTCGCTTTCTCCCCCATCTCGATGCATTCTTCCGGAAGCGGCGACATTGGTTTTTCCAGCAATACATGATACCCTAATTCCAATGCGCGCATCGTTTGTCGATAATGGTCCTGATCCTGCGTGCAAATGAATACCGCATCCGCAAGCCGCTTCTGCGTAAGCAGCGCATCTGCATCCATAAATACCTTCGACTCATCAATCTGATGCTTCTTCGCAAATTGCAGCCGTTTCTCCCAGTCGATTTCAGCAACGGCAACAATGGCCAACTCTTCCGGATGGGCTATTGCATAATCTGCATATACTTGGCCACGCACACCTGCACCTATGACAGCTACAGTCATTTTCTTCATGATATACCTCCACTGATGATCATTTAGCCTTTAATACCGCCCATTGTGAATCCGGATATCAGTTTCTCTTGTAAAAGCAAATACGCAACCAGAACCGGTAATACCGCAATCCACATCGCTGCAAACAGCACCGTATAATTCGCACTATACTTCTGAATCTCAACTAAATTAGCCAAGCCGACCGCAATCGTATATTGACTTTCGTTTTGCAGCAGAATAAACGGCTGAAAATAGTCATTCCAAATTCCTATAACAGCAAATGTGCTGACAGCTACAATTCCGCCTCTGGCGAGAGGAAGCATGATGGAAACAAATACTCGGAAATGACCCGCGCCGTCCATAAACGCAGCTTCTGCATATTCCCAGCTAATGCCTTTAAAGAAGGAATAAAGAATGATCATATTAAATCCAATCCCGCCTGTATAGCCCAGCATAACGCCAAGCGGATTGAACAAGTCCAGATTCTGCATCAGCAAATACCATGGTCCAAAGGTTCCGATTGTAGGGATCAGAAAACCTACGATCGCCAATCCGTATATTACATTTGACCCTTTGAATTTGTACTTGGCCAGCACATAGGCAGGCATTGCGGCAAACATCACGGAAGTACACGTGCCAATTGCCGTCATCCATACGCTATTAAAAAAGTATTGGCCTATATGGGCCGAGGACCACGCCTTCATATAGTTCTCCCATAACCATTCCTTGGGCAGTGACCATATATTTTGAAAGAACTCGGTGTTGCTCTTAAGGGAATTAATAAACATCCATATAAATGGATAGATTAAGCTAAGCGCATACAGCATGAACAAAATTTGTATAATGCCAAGTAAAACTATTTTAGCCGGGCTCTTATGTTTTATCGTCATAGCAGCCTTCCCCCCCTTTTCCTCCCGTTGTTAGAACTCTGCTGTATCCATGCGTTCCGTCAACCACTTAATAGACCAGACCACAACGAACCCAATTACCGCAAAGATCATCCCGTATGCAGCGGCCATTCCATATGAATTCTTTTCTACCACAAGTCTGTACATTTCCAGAGCCACCGTCGTCGAGGAATTGAACGGTCCGCCGTTTGTTAACAGCATGGGTTGAAGGAAGATCGTGAAAGCGCCGCTTGTGCCCAGAATAATAAGTGTGGAGATCGTCGGCCAGGAAATGGGCAGGACGATATAGTAAAGTTCCTTCCAGAAGTGAATCCCGTCCAGCTTCCCCACTTCGAAATAATCGGTAGGGATTCGTTGCAGAGCTCCTGTTATAATGACGTTGTTGTAGCCTATTCCGGCCCATATGCAAAATACGAAGACAGAAGCCAGAGCTGTCTGAGTATCACCAAGCCATACCCGTTTCCATGAGTCGAGGCTGAGCAGATTCAATAATCCGTTTACAATTCCTTGCGTTGGATTCAGTGCGAATGAAAATACCATCGTAATGACAACGATTGAAATGATAGACGGGAAGAAATATACGATCCGATAGAATCGTGAGAAAGGAATCTTTCGGTACAGCACCAAAGCAACAATAAGCGACAGCACAATGCTTAACATGTTGACAGGAATAAAAAGCAAACTGTTTCTAATGGCGGATATCCATACGCCATCGGTAGCCATGCTTTTAAAAGCTGAAATATAGTTGTCAAAGCCAACCCACGTTTGCCTGCCGGTATAAGGATTCCAATTTTTAAAAGAATATAGCAAAGTTTGAATTTGCAGATATAACCCAAACACAAGATAATGGATAAGAGGCCATGCCAGCATGATGGTGATAAACAAACCCCGTTTTGTAATCTTAAATCTCATACGCATTAAGTGTCCTTTCTTGTGATGGTGTAAGAACGAGAAGATCTGAATGATAAAACAGCTCAGATCTTCTTCGCCAACGCATTATTTGGTATTGATCAACTTCTGGTTTTCCTTCCATTTGTTAGGCGCTGCCTTGACATTTGCCTGGATAACTTCCTCAACAGTCTTGCTTCTTGCGGCTATCGCCGCATAGGCATCGATTCCCGGACTATCCGTGATAGCTTGAGGAGCATAGATTAGGGCCACTGTTTTATATTTGTTCGTAGCTTCTATTGCACTTTTGGTAAAATCACTGATGTTAAGACCCTCAACCGAATACGTGAATGCTCTCGAAGAGCCTGTTAGCTCCGTAAACCTGCGATTTGCTTCTTCCGTTGAAGAGAATTGCAGAAATTTCTTTGCTGTTTCGATATTATTCGATACGCTTGGAATTCCGCCAAACCCGGAAGTTAGCGATTCGAGCACAGGCTCATGCACAACGGCATCTTTCGCAGGAGGAAATGGCATCATTTTCATTTGAAACCCTTCCGGAATAGAGTCTTTCATTTCATTCTCCAACCAAGCGCCATTTAGTATCATGGCTGCTTTGCCGCGTAAGAACTCCATCTGCGATTCTGTGTGATTCAACGCTAACGTGCCATCAAGCATCCACTTATCCTTAAACATCTGATCAAGCAATGTGAACGTCCGTTTGAAAGCGGGATCTTCATATAATCCGGGAATATCCGCCTCGGTAGGATTCGTCAATTTTTCAATGAATTCCGGGCCGCCATACTGCAAGTATGAGGCGTGTCCAAACGGAAATAGATAGTACGGGTATTGACCCGGATATATCAGTGGGGCAATCCCCTTCGCTTTGATCTGTTCGGCCAACTGCTCAAGCTCTTCCCAGGTGCTTGGAAAATTCCAGCCGTTGTCCTCAAACATCTTTACGTTGTATATAATGCCTTGCGATAATTGCGCCAAAGGAACGCCATACTTCTTGCCAAAGACATCCATTGACTTGTCCGTGGAATCCGTGATCTTCTCTTCAATCGTCTTGCCATCAGGCAGCTTCTCATTATACATATCCGTTAGATCCACAAGCTTTCCCGCGGGCCCCCATTTTCTCATTAAGGAGTCGTCCACAAAAACGACATCCGGCACATTGGTATTCGCTTCGATTCGCGGCTGAATAATATCATTCATCTTCGGATTGCCTTCCAATTCAACCGTCACATTCTGATTTTCTTTCTCGAATTCTTCCTTCAGCCATTTAAACCACGCATCTCCGTACCCTCCTTGGAAAAACGCAACCTTAAGCGTAACCTTCCCTCCATTGTTTTCGCCTTCTTGAGGCGCTGCAGTTGAAGGCTCCTTGCCACCGGACGATCCGGAACAACCTGCCAACAATCCGCTTGCCATAACTAGACTGAGAGACAAAGTTATCAATCTTTTAAACATAAACGCAGCTCCCCCTTATTTTTAGAAACGCCTGTCAGATTAAACCGAAGAAATGTAATCGGTTACATATTTTAGTCTGAAAATTTCTTATTCCTATCATTATTCGGCTATGTTCTTAATACTCTATCTGCAAACATATCCATGATCCTGACATCATCAATCGATAAACAAACATGCACATTAGGCTGACTAACGTGGCTCTCTCCGAAGTGAGGTTTCATACTGTATGTCATCCCTCTTGTATGTTCACCCTTCGTCTCGACCTGAACAGACCTCAGTTCGGCTACCGCCAAGCTTCTATCAATAAGAAGTGCAAATGGAATGGCATCGAACATAATAATCGGGCGGTTGACGCCTACGGATTGCCAACGCTTAACAAGACGCGCCAGGAAACTCATTTGTTCAGTACCATGGCTTAAGAAAGTCTCAACTGCTTGATCTGTATCGTAAGTTAAATCCAAACAAACCTCGAGGCCTGCTGCGGTTAACGGTATACCTGAACGGAACAATATATCCGCTGCCTCCGGGTCGCTAACAATGTTGTACTCTCTGTAATGAGCGCTGTATTCTCCCCCCATCAAAATGATTTCTTTTACATTGCGGATGAATTCCGGCGAACGCTCAATGGCCAAGGCGAGATTCGTCATTGCTCCGATGGCTACAATCGTAATTTCACCGGGGGCTTTATTGACGAGACGGATCATCAGATCTGCCCCATCCACCTCGGAAACTACCGGAAAATCAGCTAGCTCCTCGCCGTACTGATTGGGATATTCTTCGCGCTCACATTCGCCTGACAGCGGTGTTTGGGCTCCGGCGGCGACAGGAATATGATCCAGATGGTATAAATGAAGCAATGCGCTGGCAATCTTGGCTCTTAGGTCCGAGCGCATGCCTACCGTTGTAATGCCTTCGATCTGGAGTTCAGGAGAGTTGAGCGCCATTGTTATTGCCAACAAATCATCAATGTCTCCGCCGATATCAGTATCGATAATAATTCTGTTCACTACCAACGCACCTTCCCGCAAGCCGTTTCTCAGATGTTGTATTCATGCTTTCAATCACGTCTCCCTATTCTTAATTTCATTGCAACTGCAATTGCTATTTCTTTAAGCTCATTTTATATTTAACTCAAACAATAAACTATAATTGATCGGCTAAATAGTATCATCAAACGTGCTTCACTATTGAAAAAATATTTTCTGTCGCAAGCATCTGCTTGGAAATTATGTCTGAGAGGAATGTAAATCAATGAACTTCAGCCTTAATTTTCTTCAGTTTTATTACCTTCCTATGTCCGCTTCACCTGATTTTCATAAGCACGGGTGCTTTGAGCTGGTCTACTACAAAAGAGGAACCGGGCATACGAATATAGGCAGCAACCGATATGAATACCGTCCCAATACATTTGCAATCATACGCCCGAATATGCTGCACGATGAAAAGCATGACGAGGACACCGAAGTTTTCTTTATCGGGTTTGATTATGATGATATCCCGATAAGTCTGCCGAATGGCGTTTTTGACGATGGACCCGATCATCATATTTGGCGGCTGCTGCAAAATATGAAGGTCGAATTCCTGGCGAAAAATAATTTCCACTCGTTGATGCTAAATCTTATTGGCAGTCAATTAATGCTGGAGGTTTGCAGAATTCCGCAAATCAGCTCGGGGGAACTGGAAAAAGAGGATCGCATCATATACGCGATTAATTTTTTGAAGGAAAATTACACGCAACCCGTACAGCTGCAGCACTTGGCTGAATTATCGGGATACAGCTTTGACCGCTTCCGACATGCATTCAAAGAACGAACCGGTCTTTCGCCGATGAATTACATTATGTTAAAACGCATAGAAAGATCCATCGAGCTGTTATGTAATACACGCTTGAAGGTATCTGCGATAGCCAGTGAATGCGGCTTTGCGACTCCTTCGCAATTCAGTTCAATGTTCAAGAAGCATACCGGAATAACGCCTAAAGAATGCCGGGCAAATCCTCAGGCGCTGCCAGCAAAACCGATATTCTCCGAGGACTGACGACACTTCGTAAGAAAAACGTCTATCGACGTACTCTCATAGAAGACAGACCGCGTTTAGCGGTAATTTTTCTTGCGATATAAGGATGCGAGATCTCCGAAGTTTATACTTTCTTATATCTTAAAAAAACCTCCGATCTGTGCCTGATCGGAGGCTTTGAATTTTCAAATTCCCAAGCGCTTTATTCCCTGCTCTGCTCCATCTGCGGAACGACTGCCTGATGCAGGGCAATGTCCAATTCTTCCGTATATTCGTGGCGTTGTTCCGGCGTCCAGCCGAGAGCGGTAGCCATGAATTCAATGACGGGCTGCTTCCATTCGCGCACCCATTGAATGTTGAAGAAAAGCGCTCCCGTACGGCGAATGAAAAAGTCTACCGGTCTGATGGTCATTTCTTCGTCTATGGCGTATAGGAGCGGGACAAGCACTTCCAGCGGAAGTCCGCTTTGCATTGAATTCTCCCGATTGCGTTCCGCAAGTTCGAAGATGCGGTCCACGTTAGAGCCGTAGATGCGTGCCCATCGCTCGGCGAGCGCAGCGTCTAAGCCGCGGCGAACGCCTTCCTCTCTTTTCTTCTGAACGAAATGCGGGAATGCATCGGAGCCGCCCACATGTCCACCGGAAATCGGCATGTTCTTCGTCTTCGCCGCCACGAACGCCAAGCCTTCTTCTTTGCTCAGCAGTTGTATGACTAAGTCGACGATCGTTTCGGCCATTTTGCGGTAACCGGTAAGCTTGCCGCCTGCAATGGTAATCAAGCCGGAAGGGGATTGCCAGATTTCGTCCCGGCGGGAAATTTCGGATGCGTTTTTCCCTTCCTCATAGATGAGCGGCCGCACGCCCGCCCAGCTCGATTCGATGTCTTCCGCAGTAAGCTGAATGGTCGGAAACATGTAGCGTATCGCAGCCATAATATAATCGCGGTCTTCCTTCGTCATGACAGGCTGGATAGGATCGGCCTTATAGAACGTATCCGTGGTGCCTACATATGTCTTGCCGTCGCGCGGAATCGCAAATACCATCCGCCCGTCCGGCGTGTCGAAGTAAATCGCCTGCTTCAGCGGAAATTTCGACTGATCGATAACCAGATGGACCCCTTTGGACAGCTGAAGATGCTTCCCGGTCTTGGATCCGTCTTTGCTGCGGAGCTCATCAACCCAAGGCCCTGCGGCATTAATGATTTTTTTTGCCCGGAATTCATACCTTTCCCCATCCAATTGATCAACCACTCGCACACCGACGATCTTTTTATTTTCATACAGGAATGAATCTACTTTCATATAATTCAATGCCTTTGCTCCATTGCGAACCGCTTCCTTCATGACTTCAATCGTCAGGCGCGCGTCATCCGTGCGGTATTCCACATAATAACCGCCGCCCAGGAGCCCTTCCTGTTTCAGCAGCGGCTCGCGATTCAGCGTCTCCTGCATCGGCAGCATGCGGCGCCGTTCACTGCGTTTGACTCCGGCAAGGAAGTCATAGACGCGCAGGCCGATGCCCGTGCTGAATTTCCCGAACGTGCCGCCGCGATGAAGCGGCAGTAGCATCCATTCGGGCGTCGTCACATGCGGGCCGTTCTCATAAACAATGGCGCGCTCCTTTCCGACTTCGGACACCGTTTTGATATCAAATTGCTTCAAGTAACGAAGCCCGCCATGTACCAGCTTGGTTGAACGGCTGGAGGTTCCTGCGGCAAAGTCCTGCATCTCGAACAATGCCGTGCGCAGTCCTCTCGTCGTCGCATCCAAGGCAATCCCGGCCCCGGTAATCCCCCCGCCGATCACAATTACGTCAAGGGGTTGTTCCCCTATAGCTTCTACAATCGATTTGCGTTTTGCAGCTGAAAATGTAACTGTCATCCGATTAACCTCCCTCGTCATACAGACGGTATAAAAGTGAGTATGCAGCGGTCTCAAGCAGACGGGACAACCGTCAGCAGGCATGTTCCATTCGCCCGCTTGAATCTCTTAAACAAAAAAACCGCAATAACACCTAGGTCATAGACCAAAGTGCAATTGCGGTTTCAAGATTCTCCAACCGAATTTAAATATTAACTTATTTAAAATTGTAGCATATTTCCTCTTTTATTTAAATACTTTAGTTGCCTCAATTGCTTTGCCCCAGCCGGCGTATAATTCATTGCGCCGCGTTTCCGACATGGACGGGGTAAAGGTGCGATCAATGCTCCACTGCGCCGCGATCTCGTCCCGGCTGTCCCAGTACCCGACGGCCAGGCCTGCGAGGTAAGCGGCTCCAAGCGCCGTTGTTTCATACACTTTCGGGCATTCCACCGGAACGCCAAGCATATCGCTCTGGAACTGCATCAGGAAGTTGTTCTGAATCGCTCCGCCATCTACGCGCAGTTGCGTAAGCTCGATAGAAGAGTCGGCCTCCATTGCGCTCAGCACGTCTTTGGACTGGTACGCAAGGGATTCCAAAGTGGCGCGAATAAAATGTTCTTTGGATGTCCCGCGCGTCAGGCCGAATATAGCCCCTTTAACCTCGCTATCCCAATACGGCGTACCCAGTCCCACAAACGCAGGAACGACATACACCCCGTCCGTCGTATCTACCTTGCTTGCGTACTGCTCGCTGTCCTTCGACTCTTTAATCATGCGCAAACCGTCTCGGAGCCATTGAATGGCAGAGCCTGCAACGAATACGCTGCCCTCGAGCGCATACTCCACTTTGCCGTCGATTCCCCAAGCGATCGTCGTCAGCAGGCCATGCGAAGATTGAACGGGCTGTTCGCCGGTATTCATCAGCATAAAGCATCCGGTGCCATACGTGTTCTTGGCCATGCCTTCTTTGAAGCAAGCCTGCCCGAACAAGGCCGCCTGCTGGTCGCCGGCGGCGCCGGCAATCGGAACTTCCTCGCCGAAGAAATGGTAATCGACCGTCTTGCCGTAGACTTCGGAAGACGACCGCACTTCAGGAAGCATTTGCTTCGGTATCGTAAGCAGCTCCAGCAGCTCGTCGTCCCATCTCAACTCGTGAATGTTGTACATGAGCGTACGCGAAGCATTGCTGTAGTCGGTAACATGCACTTCGCCGCCGGTAAGCTTCCAGATCAGCCACGTGTCGATCGTGCCAAACAGAAGCTCTCCGCGTTCCGCTTTTTCCCGGGCTCCGGGAACGTTGTCCAGAATCCATTTAACCTTCGTGCCCGAAAAATAGGAGTCGATAAGAAGCCCTGTTTTGGAACGGAACAATTCGCTGTGCCCTGCAGCTTGCAGCTCATCGCAAATGGACTTCGTCTGTCTCGATTGCCATACGATCGCATTGTATACCGGACGGCCCGATTCCTTATCCCATACGACGGCCGTCTCGCGTTGGTTCGTAATGCCGATGCCCGCGATTTGGCTTGGTTTCACGCCGGATTCAATCAGGCAGGTCGCGATGACGGCGAGAATCGTTCCCCAGATTTCCTGGGCGTTATGCTCTACCCAACCCGGTTCAGGAAAAATCTGAGTGAACTCCTTCTGGGCGACGTGAACGATATGGCCTGCTTTATCGAATAAAATTGCTCTGGAGCTCGTTGTACCTTGATCAAGAGACAAAATATATTTTTCCATCCGAAATTCCCCCACTTAAGTATTATTGACATATATGAATCATCATTGCTTGATTATACTGACTTTCTGCAATTCAATAAAAGCCTTGCATCAGGCGTTTACATCGATACGCTGCGGTTTGCCGATTTCCCGGAGAAGAGCAGCGAGATGACGAGAATCACGACCGTTATTCCTGCCACGATCCAAATTGCGGCGTCCGATTGACCTAAAAACACATTTTTGTAAAATAACGCTCCAAGCGAACCGCCGAGCAATGGCCCAACGACAGGTATCCAGGCATATTTCCAATTGGAACCGCCTTTGCCCGCGATCGGAAGCAGCGCATGCGCAATTCTCGGCCCCAAGTCGCGCGCCGGATTGATCGCATATCCCGTCGTTCCGCCCAGAGACAAACCGATGCTGACGATCAGAAATCCGACGATGAACGGGTTCAAACCATCCGCAAACTTGTTGGCACCGATAGCCAAAATGCCGAGAACCAAGATGAACGTTCCGATCATCTCGCTCATTAAGTTGGAGAAAGGATGATATACGGCCGGACTTGTCGAGAATACGCCCAATTTTGCTCCCGGATCCTCCGTTACCTTCCAATGCGGCAAATAATGCAGATACACAATAACGGCTCCGATGATGGCGCCAAGCAGTTGAGCAGCCATGTATGAGGGTACGTCAGCCCAAGGTAATTTCCCAATCAGCGCAAGTCCCAAGGTAAGCGCCGGGTTGAGATGAGCTCCGCTTATCGAGCCTACGGAATACGCCGCGATCGCAACAGCCAGGCCCCATCCCATCGTAATGACAATCCAACCTGAATTCGCCGCAAAAGATTTTTTAAGCGATACTCCTGCACACACGCCTCCGCCCAGTGCAATCAGTATCATTGTTCCAATTAGCTCGCCCCAAAACGCTGACATAGAGACCCCTCCTAAACTTTATGAATGCTAAGAACACAAAGAGACCTACATCAAGTAGGCGCCTTATCTTCCCAGTGCAGGAAAGACGGGCACGTTTGAATGTAGATCTCCAAGTCTCCATAACATTATTAACTTGATTCAAATTTTATTTAAATTTGTAAACGTTGTCAATCACTTTTTTTCAAATTCTCTCCACAAATTTTTGTTGGAAGTGGTAACCGCTTCGGCGCCCGCTTGCAAAGCGAGTTCCACATCCTCTCTTGAAGAGATGAATCCTCCCGCCAGGATCGGCAGGTCCGTTCTTTCCTTCACTTTGCGAATAACGCTCGGCATGCCGCCAGGCAGTACTTCGATAACATCCGGCTGCGTGCTCTCAAGCAGCTTGCAGCTCTTTTCCAATGCGCTGTTGTCGATTAGAAAAATACGCTGCACGGCGACGACGCCTTTTTGCTTCGCCTTTTGAATGACGCTGGACTTTGTGGACAAAATCCCATATGGTCGATACTCCTGGCAAAGATACTCGGTCGCATGTGCGTCGCTCTGAAGGCCTTGTATCAGATCGATATGCAAGAATAACTTTTTATTCGCTTGATGCACCATGCTGCATGCGTGCTTAAGCTGGGAGATATGGACATCGAGCAGCACCAGATACTCGTACGATGACGATATGGCCTTCTCCAAATCTTTCATTTGCCGCGAGGCAGGTAAAATTCGCTGTTGATAGAAATTCATATATTTAGGCCCCTTTGGTCAAACTATCCAATACTTTTTTTATGAATATTGTGTTAGACGTACACCCAAATAGTAAGTGTGATTATAATCATATGCAAGCCCTTTTATGTTTTATTCAACATTTACGAGGAAAAATTTGGTTGATAATTGCGTATATCTGTAATAATTAAGTTGCTACTTCAGCCCCCCCATTTGGTTTAATATGGATTTTGACCGCAGAATAAAAAATGATAGGAGGAGGCATGCCCATGAGCGAAGCGTTTATTCTGTTTTCGCCATCGCATCTCCTGGCACTTTTGGTGCTTGCTGCCGCTTCTTTCCTGCTTTATGTTTTCAGGCACTTTTTCCAAACCAGGCATCTTGCCAAATCAATACTCCGCTATGGTCTGGCCCTTTTGCTCGCCGCCTCGGAAGCCGTGCTCGATATATGGAATATCGCTTCAGGGACGTGGAGCCCGCAGTATACGCTGCCGCTGGAGTTATGCAGCCTGACTTTGCTTCTGTCGATCGTCATGCTGCTGACGAAAAGCCGGATTTTGTACCAAATCCTGTTCTTCGCCGGGATCGGCGGCGCTTTGCAGGCTTTGATCACGCCCAATCTCGCTTACGCCTATCCGCATATCCGTTTTTACCAGTTCTTTATCGCCCATATCCTGATTATTCTGGCATCCCTGTACATGACCTGGGTGGAGAATTATAGGCCCACTTGGAAATCGATTGGACTTACAATGATTTTTTTGAATATCGCCGCCTTGCTTGTCGGAATAACGGACTATTTTCTGGACGCCAACTATATGTTCCTGATGCATAAGCCGTCCACCGCCTCCATTTTGGATTGGCTGGGTCCGCATCCTCTTTATTTGTTGACCGAGGAAGGTATTGCCCTGCTGATTTTTGCGGTAATGCAGCTTTTGTTTTTCGTGCTCCCGGAAAAATTGTCCCGGACGGGCAATCCGCGCGGCCAATCGGCAATTTAGGACCCGGAGATCCTAGGAAGGCGGTTGCTCATAGAATAGCGGCGATCCGCTCCTTTTATTGTTCATTCAGACTGGAAGAACTATAATAGACGATGAAATATATCGGATTAGTATGATATAGAATCCAAAAGGAGCGCTGCCAACATGACGCAACCGAAAGTCGTACAAAATATTACCGAGCTCATCGGCCAAACCCCTGCTGTCCGGCTTCACCGCCTGGCGGGACCGGAGGATGCCGAGGTATACGTCAAACTCGAATACTATAATCCCAGCGGAAGCGTGAAAGACCGGGCCGCATTCAACCTGATCGCGCAGGCGGAACAAGACGGGCTGTTAAAAAACGGCTCTACCATCATTGAGCCCACCAGCGGCAACACCGGCATCGGCCTGGCGATGAACGCCGCAGCCAAAGGCTACCGCGCCATCCTGGTCATGCCGGACAATATGACGAAGGAACGCATTAATATTCTGAAAGCCTACGGCGCCGAAGTCGTGCTGACTCCTGCCGCCGAACGCATGCCGGGAGCCATTCGCAAGGCTGAGGAATTAAGCCGTGAAATTCCGGACAGCTTCATTCCCCAACAGTTTGAAAACAAGGCCAATCCGGACATTCACCGCAGAACCACGGCTCTCGAAATCATTGAACAGATGGATGGGCGACTCGACGCTTTTGTCGCAACGGCCGGAACAGGCGGCACCATAACGGGTACAGGCGAAGTTTTGAAGGAAAAGATTCCCGGTCTTCGCATCTTTGTTGCGGAGCCCAAAGGATCTCCGGTCCTCTCCGGCGGCCAACCCGGGCCTCATAAGCTGGTCGGTACAAGCCCGGGGTTCATTCCGCCGATCCTTAACACCGAAGTTTATGATGAGATTTTCCAGGTAAGCGATGAAAATGCGATTGAAACGACGTGCAGACTTGCGAGCGAGGAAGGCATTCTGGTCGGCCCCTCCTCCGGCGCAGCGGTATGGACCGCGCTTCAGGCAGCCCGCCGTCTGGGTTCCGGCAAACGGGTTCTCTGCATCGCTCCGGATACGGGGGAACGTTACCTTAGCATGGGGATTTTCTAAGCCAGCCTGTAAACGTTGAATTCCATGAAGGATTTCAATATATGGCTATAAAATGATCCATCATAATGCATCTTTTTGACCTTGTTGCCAATTATTACGCATCCTATAATTCATTGTGTGACAATACATGCACAACAAGGCAGAACAAATTCAAAAAGATGAGGTAGTCCCACATGAGAAAATTGTTAGTATGCACGTTAGCTATCATGCTAGGTTTAGCTGCGTTTATCCCTGCTGTCTACGCTTCTGAAGTCCGAGTATCCGTGGACGGGCGTGATGTACAATTCCCGGATGAGCACCCATATGTCGACCAGAGATCCAACCTTACGATGGTTCCGCTTACTTTTGTATCCGATAAGCTCGGAGCTGCTACGAAATGGAACGGAAAATTAAATCAAATCACGATCTCGCATCACCGTGACACCATTATTTTGGCGATTGGCGATAATCATGCACTGGTGAATGGAAAAAGAGTAAACTTTGAAGGGGCGGCAGTGCTCAAAAACGGTCGCACGATGGTTCCGCTGCGCTTTATCAGTGAAGTCTTGCATGCGATTGTGGATTGGCAGCCCGCGCGCAATCTGGTGAGCATTGTGACTTCAGTGGCCAGTGTTCCGAAAGGAACATGGATATGGGACAGTTCCATCCTGAAGCAGGATCAAGATCAGATCATAAGCTTCGCCAAAATGAAAGGCGTTACATCTATTTACCTTCAGGTTGACAGAGATATGGATCCGGCAATATACGAGAGTTTTATTCGAAAAGCGAAGAGCGAAGGAATTCGAGTGGAAGCGCTTGAGGGGCGTCCCGAATGGGCCAATAAGTCGAAGCAGGAGGATATTCAAAAATTCATAGCGTGGGTTAAAACCTACAATTCCTCTGTTAGCCCGGAAGCAAGCTTTGCGGGACTGCATTTCGATATTGAACCTTATTCGCTAAGCGGATGGACGAAGGACAATAAGACGATCCTTGAAAGCTGGATGAACAATTTAAGACTGATCGAGAAAGAAACCAAAGGGAGCGGCTTGAAAATTGCCATGGACGTCCCGTATTGGCTGAATACGATTAAGGTGCCGGGGAAGGATTACAGTATGAGCGCATGGCTGCTGGAGAAGTTCGATTGTCTCGTCATCATGAATTATCGGAATCATGCGTTAGGCAACAATGGAATTGTAGAAAATGCGCAGGCCATGCTGAGAGAAGCCTCCACGCTGAAGAAGCAAGTGGTTGTTGCCGTAGAAACGGCCAAAAGCTCAGAGGGTCCGCGGATCTCATTCTATTCCATGAGCAGCGGGGCGATGGAAAAAGAGCTGCAGTCCGCCCACAATCAATTAACGCGCTACGCAAGTTATGCCGGCTTTGCCATTCATGAGTTCAAAAGCTGGCAGGACATGAAATAAGAAGCTGCTGATGTTCATCAATCCGGCTTGTCAGCCATGGGAATTTCCCGACAACAAATGCTAACAAACCAACCCAGTACCATAATCGGTGCCGGGTTGGTTTTCACTTGATATGCCGTTGCAGCGCGCCCGCATTCCGCTCCGCTGCCTGTTCGGTTTCCTTCACTTTTTTCAGCTGCGCCACGATAATGATGCTGATCACCACCAGCAGGAACCAAGAGCTGATTTTCCCGATATGCACGATTCGCCAGGCATGGTCCTGATCAGGGTACTGCCACGCGCCGAAGAAGGTTGATATATTTTCCGCAATCCAGATAAAATAACCCCACAAAGTGGAGCCTATGCTTCGATGCTTATTCCAAATACTTTGCGGGGACCCCCAAAAAAACTTATAAATTCTATACTGCTAAAAAAGCCGATCAGCACGTAAGACAATACCATCGGCATCCGATAGGTCTTCCCCGCCACATCGAAATACACAAAGGTTTTGAAAAAGATGATAAAAAGCAGCAGCGTAAGCCACCAGCGCAAATCCCACACAAAATGATCAGTGAAAAAGTTCAAATAAATCAAAATGCTGATCCCTACCGTCCATACGGCATGCGGCCAATTCCGGATCCTGAGATTTAAATTCCGCCAGGCTTGGCAAATATAGCTCGCGACGCTCGCATACATAAAACCGCTGTACAGGGGCACGCCGCCGACTTTGCTCCATGCGTTCTCCGGATACGCCCATGATCCCATATGCACCTTGTACAATTCGAGCAGCAGGCCGATGATATGAAACATGCAAATAACCTTGAATTCGTCCCAGGTCTCGAGCATGAACAGCAGCATCAGCACCTGTGCCAGGATGCACACGAGCAATATAAAATCATATCTGGGCATAAAAGGAATGTGCAGCAGCTTCGAAGCGGCCAATGTCAAAAAAATCACCGCCGGGAAAATGCAGGAACGGGCCTGCTGCAAACCAAACACGATGAATCTATGAAAGGGACTGACCCGCTTATCCATACTCTCCTCCATATCATTCGCGCAAAATAAAAATCCGCCATCCCGAAGAATGACGGACCCTGTTGTTTAAGGAATATATTGCTGGATAATTTTTACGACCTTGCCGTCCTGGATTACCAGGTGATACGGAAAGTTCTTCATATCCATCAATTTGTTGTTATTCATAATCGCCACATATTTATCCAGCGAAACAGGTTCGTTCCAGTTGATTTGGATGCCTTCGTAAGTTCCGTCATGATCGTAGATCTGCATCAAAACCTGTGCATCCGGCGCAACTTCGTAGGTATGTAGCGTCTGGTCATCATTTACGATATAGTAGTTGTCAGGAGCCCCGCCCAATTCTTCAAAGGCTTCTTTTTCGCGTTCCTTGAATTTTTGGTCGGCGGCGGCGCCTTCATACCATTCAATCGGATCGGCTTTAATGGTCAGGTGCCCATTGTCATTGTGTATCGAAGAAATGAATGCTGTCACTGTATCCTCGCTCGTAGGAACCGGTGTATATTCTTTTTCAGTTCCAATAGCGCTGGCCGATGTAATAAAGCCCAACAAAGCGACGATCATGAGGGTAGCAAGCAGTGTGATTTTTTTCATTGAAGATTTCCCCTTTATGGACAATGTATTTCTTCTTCATATCATCCATTACCCTGCTGAGTGATTTTCCAAACGAGACCGGTGAAAAAATCTCTGAAAAAACTCCACCCGGGCGTGGTGATCTTTATAGCTTTACTATAAATCATCAATCACGCCAAATCGTCACAATAAGGTTACAACCACATCAAAATGTTGTCATGATCGATACGCTTTCATTACGCCCCGCTTCTGCCGCTCTCCAGAATCTCCCTCAAACCGGCCAGTTCATGAATTTCGTATGTCGGTTTGATTCCAGTGGTGTTGGGAAGACGGTTCGGGTTGTACCAGCAGGTATCGATTCCTGCATTGTTGCCGCCCTGAATATCCGAGGTCAAGGAATCGCCGACCATCAGCATGGCTTCTTTTTCGCTACTTCCGATTTGGGAAAAGGCATGTTCGAAAATACCCGGATGCGGCTTTTGATACCCTGTATCTTCGGAAACGATCACCGCTTCAAAGAAATCCTTCAGCTCCGAACGGTTGATCCGTCCGAACTGTACTTGTTTGATGCCATTGGTGACGACCGCTATCCGGTATCCGGCATCCTTCAAATATTGGCAAAGCTCGAGCGCCCCGGCCAGCACAAATGACTGCTCCGAGAGGGACTGGATATACCGGTCGCTGATTAATCCGGCATCTTCGCTTAGCCCCTGCTCTAGGCAAAATCTGCGAAAACGTTCCACGCGCAGTTCGGCCGAACTGATCTTCCCTTGCTCCAGTTCCTGCCACAGCCCATGATTTATGCGGTTATAGCAATCGGTGATCGCCGTATCCTCCGGATCAAGGTTCATGCTTGAAAGCACATATGACAATGCCCGCGACTCAGACATTTTAAAATCAAACAACGTTTCATCCAGGTCCAATAAAATCCATTTGTAAGACAAACTGCAAGCCTTCTTTCTATGTAAAATAGAGTCCCATACGCTACATTTTTCTCTTCAAAACGGCGATGACGTCCCGGGACTGTCCCTGATTCACGCTGGTGTCAAAACAGGAGACCAGTTCCCAGCCTACGCTGCCGTAACTGTTCAACAGATCCTCAAATTCCGCTTCATCCACTTTTCCGCCCAAAAAACCGCCCGTTTTATATTTTAACGTTTTGTATTCCCATTTCTCCATAGGATATCCCTCTTTCCCTTTTTAATATGGATCTTCCGCAAGAAACTCCGACACCCAATGATAACACCGCTCAAGCTCCTCGTCATCCACCAGCTCGGAACGATGCTCGAATTGGATTTTCGCGTTTGGATTTTCTTCCTTGATGATTTGAAGATATTCGGCAATTGGCGCCCATCCATCCTCCTGCCGCTGCTCCGGCAGAACCGGATAACGCAGTTTGATGAAACCTTCGCCGAACTGCAAATTCCATAAGTGAATGACCTCGGCATATTTGGCATATTTGCGCATAACCGGGACGGACCGAAATGAAGGATCTCTTTTTTCTTGCAAAAACAGTCTTCCCGTATCCAGGCAAAGCCGGATCAAATCGTATTTCTTCAGCAGCTCTTCCAGCGCATCCGAGGCATAAACATACCGGTTCAGAGCGTCAAACTCCAATACGGGAACAAACCCGTACTGCCTGCTTCGTTCGGTCATCCACACAAAAAGCTCTTCCGATCGCTGTGTGAACTCTTCGAAAGCATACTCGCTTTCATATACATACTCCCGGGGGCTGCTGAAATGCCACTTGCTCCAGTCCACGCAGTCATCCAAAATAACCGGCTTCGGATAATGAAACAAAATATATGCGGGCCTCAGCCCCAAACGATAAATCGCTTCCAGCTCCTCCAAGGCAGATTGAAACGCCTGATTCCTTTCGTTCTCATCCGAGGCAAGAAAAAGCGCGTCGCGGATGACGAGCCCCCGATTACGGAGCGGAAAATGAATGCCGATCTGAAAGTCATGTTCCTGCGCGGCCATCTTCAAAGCAAAAATATCTTCTTCCGATTGCAGCAGGCAAGCTTCAATTCCATAGAAACCTTTGCGAAAATCCCGTTCGAATTTACGAAAATCATACGAGCCATATTGCCCGATCAAGAACCGATTCATACTCATTTTTTGTCCCACACCACAATAAACAGCGTTGCCAAGGGGCCGAACAGAAGCGAGATCAAAAACCAGTTCAGCCCGCTCCGGTTTTTCCCTTGGGCAAGGCCGGCATTAATCAATGCAAGTGTTCCCCAACCGACAAAATAACCGCCCGTTCCATATTCCATAACGAATAATCCCTCCTAAAAAGATAAAGCCGCTGTCATATTCCAAAGATGACAACGGCCATTCTATCATCCCCCAATAAATTGTCAAACCAAGTCAGCAACCCCTGCTTACGCGGACACGGCTCCATTTTCGTAAAAATGATGCGTGTTTTACCTGAAATATTCTAATATAGTTTATTGCGTTGAGATTTTTCTGCGAGGTAGATATCCAGCGCCTTGATCGCCCGTACGGCAAACCGGATAAATAAAATCATGCAGGCAATGCCCAAGCCGGTAAGACATAATGAAATGATTAAAGGAAAAATTCCGATAAGCCCCATTCCAATTCCTGTTCCAACATTCATTTCTTCATCCTCCTTTGTTTAGCCAAAACAATTACCCACTATTTTACACGAAATCCTGATTCAGGAGTATAAAAAATGCAATTCCTCGCGCAGGGCAACGTTTGCCGCTATATGCGGCGAATATCTCGTTCAGATAATCAAAATGCCCGTTTTCGGCGGAACCGAAAGCCCGGGCATTTCATACAGCGCTGTAAGCTTGTATATTAAGCTCTGTCTGTCAAATTTAAAACGATTCTTTCAAATAAAACGGTTTGCAGCTGTCTTCAAAATACCCTTCCAGCCCTGAGCTGCCGTTTAGCTCAATAAATTCTACCGGCGGGAACGGCACCTGCACGGACTCAGCCACTTTGCCGGCCTCGGCGATAATATCATCCCCTTTGCCGATATAGCTGACAGCAATCAGGGTGCGCGGCGCCTGATCGGTGCGCGGATTAAATACCTGGGCGTTATAAGCGCAGATCACGTTTTTCAAACGTTCTTCAAACACTTTGCTGAGTTCGGCAAGCAGCTCGGCAGGCGGCTCGGCAGGCTGGCCGATCATCGTCTGGGTATTTTTTTCGATCACGTAGGATTCCTGAGCATTAAAGATGGAACCGTTCAAAATCGATTCGATTTCCCCCGCGCTAAACTCCTTGCCGAAAGGAGATCCCGGATTCAGCAGCAGATCCGCGCCTTTGGTCAACTGAAAGAAATGCAGCGCATGAATTTCCAAATATTGCACCGGCTCCTGAATAAAAGCCTGCATGCGGGGAAGCGAAGAAAAAATCGGTATGTATCTTTTTCCGTCCATTTCAACGCTAAGCAGTTGAACGGATTGACCGGCGGCAAGTTCGCTTTTTTCTTGGATGGGGTCTGCCCCGCCTTGGATCGTATAAATTTGGGAATTGCGGAGTTCGCGGTAAAAGTCGGGTCTGGCGGAAGGCTCATTCATTGCTTCTATAAGCTTCTCCTCCAGTGTATTCATGGGCTCGAAAGACATGATTGCTGCTCCCTTCAGGAAAGTATCGGATAAAGTAGTCCATTACAAGTAGTGTACCTCTCTTTGGCGATCAACAAAAGTCCCCGTCCCATTTTTATAAGAGAACGATTTCGCGCAAAGCTTCTTCTAACGTTGGATATTGGAAAGAGTATCCTGCCTGCTCCAGTCTCTCCGGAATCACCCAGCGGCTTTTGAGAATCAGCTCGGTTTCGGTCTGGATCATAAGCGCTCCCATTTCCAGGAGCCATGCCGGGGAGGGCAAACCGAAACGCCTGTTCATCGACTGCCGAAGCTGCTGCATCAGCTCCCGGTTACTCAGCGGATGCGGGGACGAAACGTTAAATACGCCGCTTAGCTCCGGCAGGTCGCGCAGAAACAGGATAATGCCGAGGATATCATCGATATGAATCCAGCTGAACATTTGGTTCCCGGGTCCCTGCGCGCCGCCAAGCCCGAATCGGACCAGATTTTGATACGGAATCATGACCCCTCCGCCCCGCCCCAAAACGATGGCGATTCGCAGGGCGACTTGACGGGTATGCGGAAGGGAGAAGGAGAAAAAGGATTGTTCCCAAGCCTTGGCCACATCCACCGAAAAACCGGAGCCGATTTCCCCCTCCGCTTCCGTCATCGGACGATCCTCGGCATGACGGTATATGGTGGCTGTGCTGGAATTGATCCAAAGTGCCGGGGGATGCTTGCAAGCCAAAATCGCTTGTCCCAATATCCGGGTCGTTTCCGTCCTTGAATTCATAATTTTGTCTTTATTCCGCGCATGATATCGGCAATTGACGGACTTGCCGGCCAAATTGATAAGCATATCGGCATGTTCCAGCGCCTCGCGGATACCTTCCCGATCTTCCCAGGAAATATAACCCGCCTGTCTGGAAATGATCCGCACCTCATAACCAAGTTCTTCGAATTTATTTTCCAGATACGTTCCGATAAAGCCGGTTCCCCCGGCAATGACGATTTTCCTTATCAATCCTGCCTTCTCCCTTCCGCCCGGAGCCGGAACATTACTTGAAATTTTCTTTGATTTGATCCTGCGGGTCCCACTTCGACCAAGCCGCTTCCAGCAAGTTGCCTTCCGGGTCCCGGAAATAAAAATATTTGGCTTCTCCTTCGCCGAGTGTATGCAAATCCTCAACCGCAACTCCTGCGCTCTTCAGCTTATCGTATGTATACTCAATGTCGGCACAGTTTAGAGCCATGATCGGGAACGGATTGCCGTTTCTCGAAATCTCCAGCGGACGTTCGTCGCGGGTTTCGATCAACAGCAGCGCTATCGAGTTCAAATGCGGATGATGAAGCACAGCCAGTAGGGAACCGCGGTCTTCAAATTTGTTCATGAGCTTGAAATCCAGATGCTCCGTATACCATGCCACGGATTCATCGATCCGGGTCGTTGGCACGTACACATAACCGATACGCAAAAATGAAAAGGGCTTACTCATAGATAAAACCTCCCAATGATTTTTAGGAAACTTATGGCGTTACATGTCATTTAATCGAAGCGCTTTGAAGTTTTTCATTAAATATTGAATTCCGGATACTAGCGTCATACATACCGCAAGCAGCATCAGAACATCATCTATGCGAATGGCGTTAATCCATTGGAGCGGGATATTGCTCAGCAGAACGGCAATGATGGCAGCCACCTGCAAAACCATCTTCCATTTCCCCAGCTTGTCTGCGGCCAGCGCAATCCCTTGGGCGGAAGCGATCATGCGGAGTCCTGTAATCACAAATTCACGGCCAATCATAATGACTGCGACCCATGAGGCAATCATATCCGCTTGCACCATCATAATGAGCGCGGCGGAAATCAACAGCTTATCGGCAAGCGGGTCAAGCAATTTCCCCAAATTGGTGACCTGGTTATACTTTCTAGCGATATAACCATCCAGTTTATCCGTTCCCGAAGCAAGCACAAAAAGGACAATGGCGATACACAAACCATAATCGTTCATAAAACGAATCAGCCCGCTGGACTCGGCCAGCCATTCCGGCCATTTTGCAAAAAACAACATAAACAGCGGAATAAGCGCGATCCGCGCCAAGGTGATTCGGTTGGCAGTATTCAATGAGACACCAACTCCTTTCATTTCAACAGGCGTGCTTCATGATCATGCATCTTGCAATGGATTTTTTACTTATGATCCCGATTCCCGACCACTCAGTCATCATGTTTTTCATTTGAAGCACGTTGGTCACGCATGGTCCACTCGCTATAAAACTGCTGCAAAAACAGCTCCATAAACGCATGCCTTTGCTCGGCCAGCTCTCTGGCGTAAGACGTATTCATCAAATCTTTCAGCTTCAGCAGCTTCTCATAGAAATGATAAATGGCCGATTTGTTGTTTGACCGGTAATCCTCCTGCGCAAGCACCTCGTGGCTCAACTCGGGATCATGAATGATGCGGCCCTTGGCTCCCGAATAAGCGAAGGTGCGGGCGATCCCGATGGCGCCAAGCGCATCCAGTCGGTCCGCATCCTGGACAACCTGGCCTTCCAGCGTCTTCATCGGCGGGTTCCGGCCTCCGTTATAGGACATGGTCGAAATGATTTCCATCACATGGTCAATCAAGCCCGATTCAGCCGTATGCCCGCGCAACCAGATGCGGACCTTTTCCAGTCCGGCTTCTTTGCTATCATTCAGCTTCTCGTCAGCCACATCATGCAGAAGCGCAGCCAGTTCGCATACGACGACATCCGCCTGTTCCTTCCTTGCGATTTCCAGCGCCGTATTCCGGACGCGTTCAATATGCCACCAGTCATGGCCGCTTGCTTCTCCTGACAATACCTCTTTTACAAAATGCTCCGCCTGTTTTATGAGTTCGGACTGTTGCGTCATACACGGCCTCCTTTTATATTCCCGCTGAAGCGGTTATTAATTTTGCTAACGAAACCTGCAATCGTTATTTGGGCAAAATGAAGCTGCTGGATTTCCTAACGAAACTGGCAATCGTTATTGGTCATCATTGAGGTGAGAAAAGCGATATTTTGCATGAATAACGATCCTGAGTTTCGTTAGATTTGATTAGGCTGCGATTTTGCGGCAATTGCGCTCCCCAGTTTCGTTAGCGATATAACCCAGGCAACCAGCCAATACGCCCTGTACCAAACGGCTTCAAAGCTCCTAAAACAAAACCCGGCATAAGAATAAAAACGCTTATCTTAAACCGGGTCGTAGTTGTCTATTTTCAGTTTCGTTTCCATGATTATACCTCAGGATTGAATGCAGATAAAAGCCCCCAACTTCCACCTATGGAACCGGAAAAACCAATGCCGCCCTCAAGCCTTGCCCCTTGTCGCTCTCCAGAATAAGCTTGCCGTGATGGGCCTTGGCAATCTGCGCTACCATAGGCAGTCCAAGCCCATGTCCCTGCCGGGCAGGGCGGCTGCGTCCTGCCGTATACGGCAGCAAAACAACTTCGGATAAATATTCCTTTGGAATTCCGGTTCCGTTATCCGATACGATAAATTGATTCCAATCCCCATCATCGGACTGTGATGTTTCCAGCACAATCTCGCAGCCGCCGGGATTATGACGGACGCTATTCTGCACCAAATTTGTTACTGCACGGTATAATAACCGCTCATCCCCCATCACCTGCAGGCTTTCATCTGTAACATTCAAGGTGATCGTGTAGCAATCTTCCAGACCATTGTTCAGAAAATCGGATGCCACCTGCCTTGCCATTACCGACAGCCTAATCGGCTTCAAATGCAGCGGCTGCATCTCGTATTCGAGCATGGATACAAGATTGAGGTCGCTTACCAGAGAACGCAGCCTTTCGCCTTGGCGGCGGATAATGGACGCCTGCTGTTTCTGTTCATCGGGCAGTTCCGGCTGTTCCTCCAATTCGCTGGCATATCCCAAAATCATGGACAGCGGCGTGCGTATATCATGGGAAATCCCGGCAATCCAATTGGAGCGCGCTTCATCTCTGGCTATCAGAGCTTTGTTTTTCTTTTGCAGCATATCGGATGTCGAATTAATGCTTTCCGCCAGCTCGCTGAGAATCCCCCGGGTATCGACATGAACCGGTTTCTCTTTGGCCAATGCATGAATTCCTTCAAGCAGAGGTTTTAAAGAACGGAAAAGCCGGGTGCCAAACAGTACGGATACTAAAATCGCTAAAGCTATATTGCATACGAGCAGCAGCAAAATTCGGACGGGAAGCGATCGCAGCCAATCCGCACGGACATCGAATTGATATTTTCCAAACGTATTTTTGGGATAACCGACGACAAGCAGACCATCCTGATGTTCCCATACATACACCGGATATTGTTTTAAAAAGTAACGCGAAAATTTGGCCGCATCAATCACGTTATACGACCGGGGAATTTCTTCGGGAATCCGTTCTCCCCACCGCACTTTCCCGTCCGCATCCACCAGCATCATCCAAGCCTGATTTTCATCCAGCAGATTTCTGGCTGCCGCATTTAACGTATATTTCCCGCTCCTGCCTTCAAGTCCTTGAGAAATTTGCTTCACCACGGATTCCGGCGACGGCTCGTCGTGAATCTCCTTAAATATAAGAGAACTTAATAAAATCAAATTAATGATAAGCAGCAGTACGGCAAGCAAAATCGTCAGTCCGACATATCGCCGCAAAATGCGGATAATGCCATCCATTAGCGGGACTCCTGCGCCAGAAGTTTATAACCGAGGCCCCGAACGGTGAGCAAAAAAGCCGGTTTCGAAGGGTCTTCCTCTATCTTCTCCCGTATTCTCCGCACATGCACCATCAGCGCGTTTTCGTATCCGAAACTGTCGTCTCCCCATACGGCCTGGCATAAAGCGTCGCTGGTGACGATGCGGCCTTGATTTTCGTAAAGTTTAACGAGAATGGCATGCTCTTTTGCGGTTAACGGAAACTCTTTGCCGTCCCTGCTCACCATTGCGCTCTCCAAATGGATCGTTTGATTCCCAAGCCTGAACACCGGAAGCTGCTCGCTTGCGTTAGAGGCATACACCCGCTTCAAAATGCCCGTCAGCCGCAAAGTCAGTTCCTTCGGCAAAAACGGCTTGACGATATAATCATCCGCTCCAAGCCCGAGTCCAAGCAGCCGATCCTCGTCTTCGCCGCGGGCAGACAGAAACAAGACAGGCATGTCCGAAAAAGACCGCAAGGTTGACAGCAGTGAAAAGCCGTCCCCATCCGGCAGCATGACATCCAGAATCGCCACATCCGGTTTTTCCGTTCTGGCGACGGACAACCCTTGCGCGAAACTCCCCGCCTTGTAAATTCGAAAGAATCCTTCTTTTCTTAAAAACCGTTCAATCATCTCCCTGATTTCCGGTTCATCGTCTACAATCAGCACTTTTTTATTTTTTAACGTATCCAATTCACATCACCATCTTGATTATACATGAATCAACTTCCCTTCCGGACCGCCCAGCATTTATTTAAGGTAAATGAAAGGTTATCTTCAGTTCGCGGAAAGAAAGGTCTTCTATATTAGACACCAGGACAACGAACAGAAATGGAGATGAAATGATTGATGAACGCTTCCCCGATCGTAGAAACCCATCATTTATCCAAATCTTACGGCGGACAAAACCGGGTGCACCAGGTGGACTTATCCGTTCACAGCGGGCAAATTTTCGGTTTTCTCGGGCCCAACGGCGCCGGCAAAACGACGACATTAAAGATGCTGCTTGGTCTCGTGAAACCAACGGAAGGACAGATCAAAATATTCGGCAAAGACCTGAAAAGCAGCCGTTTCGATATTTTGAACAACATCGGCTCGCTGATCGAATCGCCATCGTATTATGGTCATTTGACCGGTCTGGAAAACATGAGAGTCATGCAGCGCCTGCGCAATGTCCCCAGCAAAAATATTGATGAAGCGCTCAAAATTGTCCGCCTCGAAAATCAAAAGCATAAACGGGCCGATCAATATTCGCTTGGCATGAAGCAGCGTCTCGGCATCGCCATGGCTTTGCTGGCGTTTCCAAGCCTGCTTATTCTCGATGAGCCTACGAATGGCCTGGACCCGGCCGGAATCGGCGAAATCCGCGAACTGATAAGGTCGCTGCCCGGACAATACGGGATCACGGTTCTTCTCTCCAGCCACCTGCTGTCGGAGATTGAACAGATGGCGACTTCCGTCGGGATTATCAGCGATGGCAAATTATTGTTTCAGGGTACGATGGAAAGCCTGCAGAGAGAAAACAAGGCTACGATCCGGATTCAAACCAATGAACCGGCGCGGGCGGAAAAAATACTGCAAACGCTTGGGGTTTTGCCAAGGGTGGAAGGAAAACAGCTTGTACTTGATTATTTACGGGACGAGGAAGTTTCCCTGATCAACAAAACCCTCGTAGAAAGCCATATTGGCGTCAGCCGCATCGAGGAACATAAAAAAAGTTTGGAAGACATTTTTCTGGGCCTTACCGGGAAGGAGAAAAGCCTGTGATCAAAGCATTGTCGCTGGAGTACTACAAAATCCGCAGAAAAAGGGTTGGGGGCATGTTGACCCTGTTCCTCGCCGCGGAAATGATATGGGCGTCGCTGTCCATCAGCATTTCAATTTCGCGCAGCGCGGACAACGCCGCCTGGGAAGCGCTGATCTTCAGCCTTTCTTCCATGAATTGCCTCTTCCTTCCCATCATTTCGGCGATCGTGGTCTCACGCATCTGCGATATGGAACATAAAGGAAACACCTGGAAAATGTTAATGACCACCCATCTCGGACTGAAACATGTGTATGCGGCCAAATACGTATGCGCCAACAGTTTGATTTTGTACGGGATCATCGCCCAAGCCTTGTTTATTACCGGATTTGGTCTCTATAAAAGCATCCCGGGACCGCTGCCTCTCCCTTTGCTTTTGCATTATATTGCAGGCACGCTGTTAACCACGCTGATTATTACCGCTTTGCAGCAATGGCTATCGCTGACCGTCAAAAATCAGGCTTTCGCTCTTTGTCTCGGCATGTTAGGCGGTTTTATCGGGACAGCCGCCAGCCTGTTTCCTGCGGGAATCCGCCATTTGCTGGTCTGGTCCTATTATATGGATCTGGGTCCGATCACGTATATCTATGAAGCTTCATCCGGATCGTATGTTCAGCAGCCGCTCAGTTCCGGCCAATGGATTGCGGCGCTTTGCCTGATTGCCATTTGCTATTTGGCAGGAAACGCCCATGTCTCAAGGCAAGAAATCTAAGGAGGGAACTTTGATGCTTAGAAGCATTTCCGCCGAATGGCTTAAACTTCGTCATTCCCGAATCAGCCTGGTATTGGCTATTTTGCCCGTCATCAGTCTGCTCGTCGGATGTTTTAACTTTTATTTCAATCAGGCTGCGCTGCAAAACGGTTGGTACAGCTTATGGACACAGGTCGGTTTGTTTTACGGGGAATTTTTTCTCCCTATTCTCATTGCTATCTGCTGTGCTTATGTATGCAGGCTTGAACACGCCAACCGGAACTGGAATATGGCGATGACCAGCCCGCTGCCCGTCACCTTCCTGTTTACAGCCAAGCTGATTATCGTAGGCATACTGATTTTCGCGGCGCAAACGTTGTTTATGCTGCTGTATTGGTTCGCGGGACAACTGCTGTTTTCTTTCAAGGACGCTTTCCCGGCAGAGACGTTGATATGGAGCTTTCGCGGCTGGGTGGCCTCCTTATCTGTCGCTGCGCTGCAACTGGGATTTTCCATTCGCATTCGCAGCTTTGCCACACCGATCGGAATCAGCCTTTGCGCCGTTTTTCTCGGTTTAGGTTTGTATGTTTTAAAAATCGGCATGCTGTCCCCCTATTCCTTGTTGTCCATCGGCATGTGCGTACTCAGCCAGCAAGATCTGTCGAAGACCGAAAATCTCGTTTTTTTCCTCATGAATGCCGTCTTTATCACTTTGTTTGCGGGTTGGTCCATACGCCGGCTGAAACATAAAGATATTGCATCTTCCTGATGCGCTTGGGAAAGGAGATTCACACCCGATATGAAAAAAACACTCGCTTTGTTTGCTCTGGTAGTTGTTATTTTAACCTGCTTATGGCTGTTCTTCATGAACCCGGATAAGCTGACGCCGGATAACCCTGCAGGCAAAACCACATATTACACGATCGTGAATGCCGAGCCGGGCGGCAAGGACAGCAATGGCCGGTATGATTATGAATTGACGGGTTATACAGACCGGGGAAAATCCAAAAAACTAACGTTCTCAACCGGCAAGAAACTACAAACCGGGGCATTTCTCAAGCTATATTCCACCTACCTGCGCGGAGTAACCTACTGGGAAGAAGTCCGTCCGGAACAGCTGCCGGAGGGGATTAAGAAGCTGATTTCAAAATGAAAGAATCCTACTATTTCACGATAGTCTTGGCAGCATCAGGGGGCTTACCAGATCCTGTACGCAAATCTGAAAGCCCCGGCCGAAAAGGCCGGGACTTTCAAACATGCTATCGTTGCCCATAATAAGCTTGCGCACCGTGTTTACGCAGAAAGTGCTTGTCGAGCAGCACTTGATCCATCGGTGACGCAGTTCTGTTCAATGTCATCGTATGGTGAGCGATCTCGGCGACTTCTTCGAGCACAACGGCGTTGTGCACCGCTTCAATCGCATCCTTGCCCCAGCAGAACGGCGCATGACTATGGACAAGAACGCCAGGCATCTGCATCTCATCAAGATCGGCAAATGTTTCAATAATAACGTTCCCGGTTTCAAGCTCATAATTAGTCTGAATCTCGCCCGTCATCATTTTGCGGGTACAAGGAATTTCTCCATAGAAATAATCTCCGTGCGTCGTTCCGAGTGCAGGAATGCTTTGACCCGACTGCGCCCAACTGGTCGCCCATGTCGAATGCGTATGCACCACAGCGCCAATATTCGGAAATGCATGATATAACGCGAGATGCGTAGGTGTATCGGAAGAAGGATTGAGCCTCCCTTCCACCTTGTTCCCCTGCAAATCCACAACAACCAAATCGTCTTTGGACAATTCCTCGTAAGGTACGCCGCTTGGCTTAATCACTACAAGTCCATGCTCGCGATCGATTCCGCTGACATTCCCCCATGTAAAAGTGACGAGCCCATACTTCGGCAGCATTAAGTTCGCTTCAAGCACTTGTTGTTTTAACTGCTCCAACATATCCATCACACCTTTTTAGAGGTATTCATAAAATGATCTTTGATCACGAAGCGTCCCTGGCAGCCGGTTCGGCATCAAATCTTGCATTTACCCTCATCATTTGATCACAAAACGTTTGATCTTGCAGATGAAGAGTTTGTCAAAGCATCTTTCCTAATCTGTTTTAACCGTTTCATGACGTCATTATCACCGCGACCGAAATAATGGTACAGCTGCTTATATTCCGCGTAGAGCCGATCGTAGACAGCTACATTCGCCGGGATCGGCTTATAGTAATGCTCTTTGACTTTGCCGATCGCTTTTGCGGCTTCGGAAATCGAACCGAATCCCCCACGCTCTACGCCGGCTGCCACCGCCCCGAACATGGCCGAGCCGAACGCCGGCGTCTGGGGAGATGCCGCAATTCGAATCTCCATATTGCATACATCTGCATAGATCTGCATCATGAGCGAATTCTTCTCTGCAATACCGCCCGCAGCATATAATTCCGTAACTGGAACTCCGTTTTCTCTGAACGCTTCAATGATGGTACGCGTACCGTAAGCGGTAGCCTCGATCAGCGCGCGGTACATTTCTTCGCTCTTCGTCAATAACGTAGCGCCAAGCATCAGTCCGGTCAAATCCGCATCGACCAATGTCGAGCGATTGCCGTTCCACCAATCCAGTGCGATTAACCCGCTTTCTCCAACCGCCAATTTGGAAGCCTTGTCTGTCAGCAGCTCATGAATGCCGATTCCTGCCCGGCGGGCTTCTTCCTGCAAATCACTCGAAACACAGTTCTCGATAAACCATTCGAAATGATCCCCAACGCAGGATTGCCCCGCCTCATACCCCATATATCCGGGCATGACGCCATCTTCGACGACACCGCACATGCCAGGAACAATCTCCTCTGTCTCTCCCAATAAAATATGACAGGTCGATGTTCCCATAATCATCAGCATTTTGCCGGGTTCCGTAATCCCGACGGCCGGGATCGACACATGCGCGTCCACATTGCCGACCGCCACCGCTGTTCCTACATTGAGCCCCGTTAACTTGGCCGCACGCTCTGTGATTTCTCCCGCTTTCGTTCCGATCGGATAGATCTCTCTGCTCAACTTCTCATCCACGACATTCTCTAATCCAGGATCTAATGATTTAAGAAATTCCTTCGACGGATATCCGTTTTGTTTATGCCAGATCGCCTTGTATCCCGCCGTACAACTGTTGCGCATCTCTTTGCCTACAAGCTGGGAAACCACCCAGTCCGTCGCTTCCAAAATCGAATCGGCAGCTTCATAGACCTCAGGCGCCTCGTTCAAAATTTGCCATACCTTCGGGAACATCCATTCCGAGGAAATTTTCCCTCCATATAAAGAAAGGAATGGTTCCCCCCGCTGATCCGCCATACTGTTAAGGCGATTCGCCTCATCTTGCGCCGCATGATGCTTCCACAGCTTCACGTAGCTGTGCGGATGATGTTTGAACTCATCCAAAAAACATAAAGGCGTTCCATCGGCCCGAGTCGGTAAAATGGTGCAGGCTGTAAAATCAATGCCAATGCCCACAACGTCATCTGCGCTCACGCCGGATTTGGCCAGCACTTCCGGAATGGTCACTTGCAATACCTCCAAGTAATCGCCCGGATGCTGCAATGCCCAATCCGGTTCCAGCTTCGTTGTTCCGTCAGGAAGGTACTCATCCATGACGCCATGCGTATACGACTTCACCGCCGTAGCCACTTCGCGCCCTGTCCCGATCTCGACCAGCAAGGCTCTCCCGGACTGCGTCCCATAATCCACCCCAATACAATATTTCATAAGATCCACCTACAATCTTGTTGTTATCACCCTAATAAGATCTCTTCTCTTTCTCTAAAATAGGAAACGGTTCGTTGTACGAGCATATCGAGCGCTTCACTGTCCGGCCTGCCGTACATTGCCGGATAAGGATCTCCTCCTGGCCCTAACGGCTCCGGCGTGACAAATCGGCCTTCTTGATTAAAACCTATAAGATAAAGTGCCATAATAATGGTGTCGATGTCCATGAAACCTTCCCCTAGCGCACAACGGTTGCTGTCCGCAAGATGAAGATTGGCGAGTTGATCGCCCGCTTGTATAATCGCCTCTCCTATGTGTGCTTCTTCCGATTGCATATGATAAATATCGCCGTTAATATGCTGAATACCCGGATGGTTCACAGCCTGTATATAGGCCTTCGCTTCCGACACCGTATGCACGATCGTCGTCTCTGCCGAACGAATCGGCTCAATGGCTGCGCGAACGCTATAATTCACAAATTCGTCCGCGACGATGCGCAGCGATTCAATACTGCGTTCGAGCTCCATATCGTCATATGCCGTAGGACGCCCCACCGCAGCAGGTACAACTAATAAGTAATGTCCTCCTACTTTTGAAGTAAACTCCACTTCTCTGCGAATATAATCTAGCGCCGCTTGGCGGTGATGCGCCACATTGCTCGCCAGATCGTTATGCTGCGAGAACATGCCGCAGACGCCGGATACTTTCATGCCGAAATCTTGTAAAATTTGCATTGTGCTATGTGGATCGTAACCTAAATCCGGACCGTAATGGTTGCCGTGAAGCTCAATATACTTGACGCCGTTCTGACTCAAACGTTTGACGGAATCAACCAGGGATTCCATACCGAATCCCCAGTTGCTCCAAGATAAATTCAATCGCTCTTTCAAACGTTCAGGATGCTGGCGTTTTAGTTCTATGAAAGCTTGCCGAATGCGGTCGTTTTTCAACTGGTAGTTTTGCAGCTTCATATCCTGTTCATCCTTCCGCTTCAGAAATACACCGTGCTTGCTATCTTAGAAATCATAGTCTCCGGCATTTTCTTTCGTGAAGTCCGCAGGAGGTCCAAGAATAATCGTCTTGCCGTCTTCTTTAACTTCAACTTTGCCGATATTCGGAATATCTTGACCGTTTGTAATCGCCTTGCCTTCCGCCAGCTCTTTCGCTGCCGCGACCGTCAAGTAACCCAGGTTCATCGGATTCCACAGCGTTGCGGTATCCAAGGAGCCATCTTCCAGGAATGGCTTGGAATCGGTCGGAAGCGCGACGCCGATCAAAGATACTTTATCCTGCAAGCCCTTTTCTTGAATCGCTTGAGCCGCGCCGAGCGGAGCTACTGTCGAATATGCCAGAATGCCGTTAAGATCCGGATTTGCTTTGAGCAAGTCCAATGTTTTTTGGTAAGCGATTTGCTGCTTCTCATCCGTACCGATTTTCTCGCCAATGATTTTGAGATTCGGATATTTCTCTTGAATTTGTTTGGTCGACCAATCAATCCATGTATTCAAGTTCTGCGCAGACAGACCGCCCGTTACGATCGCAACGTTGCCTTCCTCTTTACCCATCGCTTTTACCAGCAAATCCGCCATATGTCGTCCATAGACTTCGTCGTCCACTTGCTGAATGGAAAGATCCACAACCGATTGATCCGCCTTGGTATCCCAGTCCATAACTTTAATGCCCTGCGCCTTCGCTTTTTTCAATACTGGCGTCAAAGCTGCCGGATCGTTAGGAGCTACAGCGATAACGTCCACTTTTTTGGAAATCAAATCTTCAATCACTTTCACCTGCTGCGCAGCATCCGCTTGCGTCGGGCCTGTGTAGATCACCTCTACGCCCAAGTCTTCTCCCGCTTTTTTCGCGCCTTTCTCAGAAGCGTTAAAGTAAGGAATACCGATAAGCTTAGGCACGACCGCGATTTTCAGTTTCCCGGAAGCAGTTGTTTCATTTCCTTTACTTGACGGTTCGGTTGAGCCGGCGTTATCTGTTTTTGCCGCACCGCAACCCGCTAACATACCCACCGCCAGGACAACCGACAGCAATGCGAACCATTTTCTTTTTTTCATTGTTAGACTCCTCCTTAAAATTAAGCAAAAATATATATGAAGAAGGTGATGCCAATGGTTAGGTAGCTTTCTTGAGCTGATTGTGCTTGTATTTTGCCGTGAAGAAGTTAATGAGCAGCACAGCGATCAGCACAACACCTATCAAAATGTTAATGACCATGCCCGGCACGCCCAGCAGGTTCAAACCGCTCGAAAGCACCTGGAAAATCGCCGTACCGAAAATCACGCCAATGACTTTTCCGTAACCGCCGGAAATACTCGTTCCGCCCAGCACCGCGACCGCGATGCTTTGCAATTGATAGGAGCTTCCTAAATCAACTTTGGCCGAATTGTAGCGGCTTGTCATAATAATAGCGGCGATGGCAGCCATCAAAGCAGAGAACAGATATACATACATAATGACTTTCTTGGTGTTCACCCCGGAAAACAACGTTGCAATCGGGTTGTTTCCTGCCATATAGACGCTGCGCCCCCAAACGGTTTTATTGAGCAAGTACCAGGCCAGCAGCGCGATAACCGCAAATACGATGATCGGGAACGGAATGCCGAGAATATCGCCATTGCCGATAAATGAATAGCTGTCCGGGAAGCCTGAAACGCTGTTCCCTTTCGTAATGAGAAGAATGATGCCTTTGAACAATGTCATTGTTCCCAATGTAACCAGAATCGGCGATACTCCGATAAAAGCAACGAAGAATCCGTTAAGCAGACCGCCGATTAATGCGGCAATAATGCCGGCAATCATCGCGACAGGAACAGGCAATCCGGCTGTCAGGGCGTAAGCCATAACCACACCCGATAGTGCGGCGAGATATGTGATGGAGAGATCGATCCCCGCCGTTAATATCACGACCATCATACCCAGGGATAAAATGCCCAGCTCCGGAAGCTGATAGAGCATGCTCGTTAAGTTGTAAGGATCGATAAACCCCGGTACGCATACTGCCATAATGATGAATAATCCCAGAAAAATGAGCCCTAACATCCATTCCTTTGATAGTTTCATATCTTTATCCCTCTTTTCTATCCCTCGACTTCGACTTTAGCCAGACTTCGCTCTTCCCGCTTCCGCTTAATCATATCGTAGGAAACGGCAAGCAGAATGATGGCCCCGACGATGATCTCCTGCCAGAACGTATTAATCTTGGCCAGAATAAGACCATTCTGCATAATCCCCAGCAACAGGACGCCTAAGAACGAACCGAGCATCGAGCCCGAACCGCCGAGAATGTTTGCTCCGCCCAGCACGACCGCTGCGATGACGGTTAATTCGAATCCGGCAAATCCGTTCGGGTCCACCCCTTTGGTGTAAGCTGTCTGCACAATGGCTGCAATCCCGGCGAGAAAGCCCATATACGTGTATACGAAAATTTGTACTTTCGTTAAATTGATTCCGACACGCATCGCTGATACCGGGTTGCCCCCGAAAGAAAGAATCGAGCGGCCGATAGCCAAATATTTCATCACAAACCACGTAATCAAGACCGTCAGCAGGAAGATAATGATCAGAATCGATACGCCCGCTATTTTAAAATTAGAGAACTGAATAAAGCTTGCCGGAAGCATGCTGCTGTTCATATATTCGCCGTTCGTAACGTACAGCGTAATCCCGGATAGTATGCTCATCGTTCCCAGCGAGGTAACAATCGGCGGTATTTTGGTCTTCGCAATTAAAATACCGTTCACGAATCCGAAGCAGGCGCCAACCAAAGGAGCTACGATAAAGATCGCCAAGATGCTCCAAGAGTTTCCATGCATGGCTACCGCCAGCTTGCCGATGACTACCGTAACAGCTGCTGTAACAGCCGCAACCGATACATCAATTCCGCCTGTAATAATAATGAGCGTCATCCCTACTGCCAAGATTCCCAAAACTGAATTCGCTTTCAAAACATCCAAGATATTCTCAGCCGTGAAGAAAACCGGATTCACAACCGATAGAATGAGCGCCAGAAGAATGACGATAAGACCGATGCCAAACTCTTTTTTCTGAAACAGCTTTGTCATGTTACATCACAACTCCTTGCTTGATTTCATTGGGTTTTGCTGCCTCATGGATATGCGTTCCCAACAACGCAAGGTTCATAATTTTCTCTTGGCTTGCTTCTTGGTGCGATAACTCTCCGGCAATCGTCCCTTTGCGCATAACCAGAATGCGATCGCTCACCGCCAGTACTTCGGACAGATCGGAGGAAATGACGAGAATCGCCATGCCTTCCCGGGCAAGCTTGCGCAGCAGCTTATGAATTTCGCGCTTTGCTCCGATATCGATGCCGTTCGTCGGTTCATCTACAATCAGAATCTTCGGATTCGTGGCCAGCCACTTCGCAATAACGACCTTCTGCTGGTTCCCGCCCGACATATTCCCTGTATCGATAAAAGGCAGGTTTGGCCTAATATCGAGTGATTCAATGTATTCTTTGGCTAACTCAAGCTCGCGTTTTTCTTGGATACTTCCGAGCGAATTCGTCAGACTTTTTAAAATCGTTAATGATGTGTTGCGTACAATCGATTGCTGAAGAACGAGACCTTCCTTCTGCCTGCTTTCCGGCACGTAGGCAATGCCATGCTTGACAGCTTTCACCGTCGATGTCATTTGCACAGGCTGCCCGTCCAGCACGATGGAACCGCTGTCAACGCTTTGCAAGCCGAATAGCGCATGCGCTAATTCCGTCCGTCCCGAGCCGACAAGTCCTGTCATGGCAACAATCTCGCCTTTGTGCAGCGTAAATGAGATGTTCTTGAAGTTCCCTTTCTTCGATAAACCGCTTACATTTAGAAGCTGCTCGCCCCGGCTATGCTCTTCTCTCTCCATACTTTCCAGCTTGCGGCCGACCATGAGTTGAATTAATTTCTCCTCATTCAGCTCCTCTTTGCCGTAAGTTCCTACGAATTTCCCGTCACGCAAAACTGTGAATCGATCCGAAACCTTGAACAGTTCCTCCATCTTGTGGCTAACGAATAGAATCGCAATCCCCTTGCTCTTCAGATCGGCGATGACGTTATAGAGCAGTTCCACTTCCCCTGCGGAGAGCGATGAAGTAGGCTCGTCCATGATGATCAGCTTCGCGTCGAAAGCGATGGCTCTTGCAATGGCTACGAGCTGCTGCTTGGCAATGCTAAGCTTCTCAAGGGTTACATTCACGTCGATGTCAAAGCCTAATCCTTGCAAAGTCTCTTTCGCAATGCGCCGCATTTCACGCCATTTAACGAAATTGAAACCGCCTTTCTCCGCCTCGCGTCCTGCGCAAATATTCTCTGCAACGCTAAGATTCGGAAATAAGCTGAGATCCTGATAGATGATCGATATTCCTTTTAAGGTCGCATCGATCGGTTTCGTAATATTTGCCGGCTTGCCTTCGAACAGGAACGTGCTTCCGGCATCAGGCTGTTCGACCCCCGCCAAAATTTTGATCAGCGTGGATTTCCCAGCCCCGTTCTCGCCAATCAGGGCGTGCACCTCACCCGGTCTGACTTCTAGCTGAACTTGATTCAGCGCTTTCACACCGGGGAACGTCTTGCTCATGTCTTTGATTTCCAGTAGTGTTTGGCTCACCTTGATTCCCTCCCTAACCTTCGTACGTATAGATTAGTATGGTTGCTGTAAGTTACGCGCTTTCATAAAGGCTTCGACTTCGGCCATCGTAGGTATGCCGTCACGCGGTCCGAGTCTGGTCACCTTCAACGCACTGACTATCGTTGCGAACCATGCCGCCTGGAAAAGATCATTTCCTTCCGCCAGCGAACAAGCTAATGCGCCTGAGAACGTATCCCCTACGACCGTATCCACGGCATCGACGGGAACCGCTTCGATAAATTGCCATTTGCTTGGCGTATAGACAAGCGCACCGCGGTGCCCCATTTTGATAATGCTCTTCTCAATCCCCAGCAGTTGAAAATATTCCGCTGCCTGCAGCGCATCATCCAAGCTGTTAACCTCAATCCCTGTCATATGCTTCGTCTCTTGCTCGTTCGGGATCAAAATATCCGCGTAGCGAATAGCCTGCATCGTAATGCCTTCCGCCGGCGCCGGATCGATAATAACCAGCAATCCCGACTCTTTGGCTAATTTCATCGCTTGTATGACAGCCTCTTCAGCAACTTCCAGCTGTACGAGAAGTACGCCGCATTGCTGAATCTCATGTGCATGATCGGCAATATCCTCAGCCGTCAACTGCATATTGGCGCCCGGGGCAACCACCATCGTCCGCTCAGCCGACTCATCGATAATGATTGTCGTGAGTCCTGTATGACTTAGAGGCGTACGTTTGATATAAGAAACATCAATGCCGCTCTCGGTTAAATCCGTTAACATCGTGTCGCCATAGTAGTCCATTCCGACGGAGCTGATCAGTACCGGTTCTTTGCCCAGCCTGCATACCGCGGTTGCGGCGTTCCCGCCTTTTCCCCCGGACAGGACAACGGCATTTTGACCTACAGTATTTTCACCACGCGTGGGAAATTTCTTTGTCTGCATAATGATGTCGGTGTTTAAACTTCCGACAATACAAATTTTTTTCATTTTCGGTTGTCTGCCTCCCTGCTCACCTTGGCGGCGTCCTTGATGCCATACTAAACGCTTTCAATGCGTTTGAACAAGGCTTTGAAATCAAATATAACAAAGAAAAACCAAACTCATTAGAGCTTGGTTTTGGATTTGTTTCTTGCGTTTATAATTTTGTTTCAAAAGTCAATTGGCCAAAACAACGTTAATTCCGGCGCTTCTCAGTGCCGTAAGGTTATGAATCGGCAGTCCATGATCGACAATCAACTTGTCCACCTGATTCAATCCAACCAGGCTGGTCAACGATTTGCGGCCGAATTGCGCATGATCCGCCATCAAAATCACTTCGTCGGCAACCTTCAAAAACTTCTGTTTGATTTGGGCTTCCATTTCATGATTTTCAAAGACGCCATGCTCCAGATCAAATCCGCTGCACGATAAAAAGAATTTTCCCACATGGTACGTTTCAATCGCTTTCTCCGCAATGGCGCCTACGAAAGATGAGAACTGCTGGTTCACATATCCGCCAATCGTAATCAAACGAATATGGTCCTGATTCAGAAGCTCAAGCGTGATCGGAATAGAATTCGTAATAACGGTAATCTCCTGATCCCGTAATTCTTTGGCCATCTGCAATGAAAAATCGCTGCTGTCCAAAGCAATGATATCCCCCTTCTCCACAAGCTGAGCGGCTTCCTTGGCAATGGAGCTCTTCACATCCAAATTCGTCATATGTCGTTGAATCGACATCTTATGGTTCAACACCGCGCCGCCATGCGTACGCTGCACAAGCCCTTCCTTCTCCAGCGCCTCCAGATCCTTGCGGATCGTCTCTTTAGTCACGTTGAATTTCTTACTCAGATTAGCGACATACACCGTGCCGACTTGGCTGATATTGTTGAAAATTTCCTTCTGCCTCTCTACCGCTAAACGGCTCTTTTTCATATCATTGTCCATCCTTTAAGCTGTTTTTTTGTTTTTTATGTTCTGTTTTGTGCTTATACCTCATTATACGCTTGGTTATCCAAATTAAAAACAACCAAATTAACAGATCAAACGGAACATAAAACAAAATAATTACCTTTTGTATTTTTGCTTTGACAGAGTAAATTAAAATGTAATTCATAACAAAGAAAAGCCTTCACCACACTGTAAAGGCAATTTCTAATCGCTTGTTCCTCTAGTTATATAGAGTTTTCCGCATCCGCAAGCACCAATAATCCGGATTTTCATCGGTAACTCCCCCTTATGAAACCATGTTTTCCACGAAAAACGTTCCTAATTATATTCCAATATTAATCTATACTGGTTGTAAATATATACCGTTTCAGAGAAAATAGAGACTAAAGAAATAGAAAGGCGTGATGCGGAATGAGCAAATACGGGGCATATGTAAAGTTTACGGCAAAATCGGGAGAACGCGAAACGTTGGCTGACATTCTGTTGGAAGCCGCGGAGGCCATTCGATCCGTAAAAGAGTGCGAGGTTTATATCATTAATTTGTCGGCGCAGGAACCCGATGCCATCTGGGTAACGGAAGTCTGGAGCAGCGCCGAAGCCCATAAGGCTTCTCTCGACCTGCCAGACACCAAAGCAGCTATCGCACGCGCCATGCCACTGATCGAGGGTGTGGAATCGATCCCTGTAACGCCTTTAGGCGGCAAGGGACTGTAAGAATTTATAGAAGCCCCGCTAAACCACTTTGGTTTGGTCGGGGCTTTCTCTTTTATATTTTCCTGCCGATATACAGCAGATGGGATGCGGCCCCCAGCAAATATGGATTTTCCGATTCTTTCATGACGATGTCCATGATTTGCCGATAGGTTTCATCCCCCTGCTGGCGCCAATAATCCCACTGCTCTGGCGTCATGGCACCCGCAATGCTGCTCGAACCGATCAGCTTCACGGTTTCAAAGCTTTGTGACTCCATAAACGGGGTGATTTCAACAATGTCAAAATAATAGGCCCCGGTAAAACGCCCCTCATCTGCGTGGTCGAACATTCCTGTCCGCAAAAATTGCTGGATGCCCTCAATCGTATGGTTGGGCTTCCAATGCTCGGGGTACAGCAGCGAGTTCGTTAAAAATCTGGTTTTGGTCATAAAGGCTGCAAAAACAAGCCCGCCCGGTTTTGTCACCCGGTGCAGCTCTTGGACCGCTTGTACCCGGTCTGCTTCCGTTTGCAGATGATACAGAGGACCCAGCATCAGTACGGCGTCAAAATGGTTATCCGGAAAAAGACTCAGATCTCTGGCATCTGCCGGATAAAAACCGTCAAATTGACCTTCAACCTGGTATTCTTGGGCTTTTGTTCTTGCAAACTCTACCAATCTCGGCGTCAAATCCGTCAACGTGACCCTATAACCGCGTTTAGCCAGCTCAATCGAATATTTTCCCGGTCCCGCGCCATTGTCCAGAATATGTCCCTCTGGCGGAAGCATGCTTTGGATATGATGCATATTAATAATAAATTCGATAGGCTCCCGGTTCAGCCGCCCCCACTCGTCAAAAGCATTGTAATATGAAATGACCTTATCCATCCTAAATCGCCTCCATTTCTTGAGATCATCTTGGACTGCAACTCTGCGGATTACTCTTCCAAGCTAAAATTCAGACGATAGCAATCATCTATGGTTTTGAATGCCTATCAACAGCAGAAATCACCGATCAGGCCGCCAAAATTAAAACCCGAATTTCTCCTTGATCATTAGAGCCGCCTTTTCCGGGCTCAAATCCGTATTGTTGATTCTCATGTAATTGGGATGTTTGACTTCTCCCTCCAGAGAATTCAGACGGTGGCTCTCCATCGTCTCCCGAAGATCCCGTTCGGAAAATGCCAAATTCCTTTTGGTCGGTTTATGTTCCAAGCGGTGCGGGCTTTTGTTGCGTTCCAGCCGCGCCTCCATGCCAGCCTCCAATTCCACTAAATACACCGTCCCGCCCTCGGATTCGAAAATACGGCTGATGTGCTCGATATAATCCCAATCGCTCTTCAGATCAAACGCCCAAACAAAGGTAAAAATCAATCCAGTGAGGTCGCTTTTGGCGACTTCCTCAAAAATTTCCTGCCGGAACAGGTTGACCAGACGTTTCCCTGCAGCCGATCCGTAACTGAAAAAGTTGGAAACAAGATCAATCGTCATATGGTTGTGAAACAGCTTCAAATCTGTTGTTTTCGCCAGTTCCTGCCCCACCGTCATTTTTCCGACAGCCTGTGGCCCGAAAATAATGACCAATTTCATTTGTGCTCACCTCATTTTTTTTAGAGGGTACTAACGATGGTCCAAATGCCTGACCCCATAATGACCCACAGAGCAAGCTTGCGGAACCATTGATCGTTCAGTCTCTTGATCGCTTTGATGCCCAATAATACGCCAACAAACATGCTGGGGATAAGCCATAAAGAACCGGTAAGCACGGAGCTGGTCAACATACCGCCGTATGCATAGGTACCAATGGTGATGATGTTTAGAATAATCGCGTACGCCGTAATATTGGCCCGGAATGTATCCTTGCCTGTACGCTGATTCGATAGAAAAAGAGCCACTGGCGGCCCGCTCATGGAGATGCTTCCGTTTAGCAGCCCGCTAATCATGCCTACAGGAACAAAGGCAAGCTTCTCGTTTTTCACTGGAAATGTCCTGCCAAGCAGTTGAAGCAACGCGATCAATACAATAAAAGCTCCCGTAAACATTTTTAAGAGCCGCTCATCCAGCAAAAGAAGGAGATACGCTCCAACTGGCGCGGCAAGCAAGCTGGACAGGATCAGGATCCATATTTTTTTGAGATCGACATGGCGCCACGCGCCGGTAATCACCATCAGGTTGGTGCATAAGCTCAGCATGACCACGATGGGAACGGCCTCTTGAAATGGAATCATTTTGGCCAAAAAAGGCATAGCGATCAGGGCAAATCCAAAGCTTGTCAGCCCCTGGACAAAACCGGCCGCCATCACCACAACGATGCACAGAATTAAAAATGCGGTTGATTCCATTCCATGTACCCTCTTTTCTTGCGTCTGAAAAAATATGTATTACAGCAAACTTTTGGTGCGGTACCAATAGGAATAAATTTGGCGGAAGACCAGCTTTTCGTACAACCTGTGGGCAGGCGGGTTATGCTGGAGAACCTGAAGGTAGCTTTGCGTCGCGCCGTTTTCTTTGGCCCATTTCAAGATGTTCCGGATCAGCTGCTCGCCATATCCCCGGTTTCGTTGCTGCTCGGAAGTGAGGATATCAAACAATCCGACCATCTGATCTTCGATGACTCCAAGTCCGCAGGCGACGGGAACGGCCCCTTCATAAAGGGTAAAAAATCCGGTTTGCAGCAAGGTACCGGAAAGCATTTTTGAGGTCACGGCCAATTGATCCTCGGACATCTTCGGATTCAGCTTCGATAAGGTCCCGAGCCACTCCAGAGCCGGAGATTCGTAAATTTCAACGTTTGTTAGAAGCGGCTTCGCCGATGCAGCCAGATCATCCAGCAGCATGTTGCAGGAAGGATCGACAACCGTATACCCTCTTGCCTCCAATGCTTGGTCCAGCGACGGTGGACCAAACGAAGTGACCTTAAACACGGTCGGCAGCCCCGCCCTGGCGTATAGTTCTTCGCATTTTGATATTTTCCGGTCGAGATGCTCTTCATCCCGATTGTATATCGCGTTAACGGAATTGGACCTTTTCGTATACCCGTCGGCAAAACGGAGCAGCCATCCGTCATAGACAAGCGTCTGCAGCGCAGGCCAGGCATTAAGAGAGTATTCTTCGATTCGCTGATGCAACTCTACCAACCCCTTAGGAATAGATTGGTAGAATCATACAACAAGACCCGAGCCTGCTCAAGCCTTATTTTTGTTCGAGCTTTATGCCCTCACGGCTGCATTTCATGCTATACCTTCCAGTTTCCATGCCGGAACAGCGGCTTCATATCATTCTATTGAAAAAAACGGATATGGCGGATTTGCGTGATCAGGTTATCGTATTTGCGGCGCAGTTTCCCGCGGTTATCGGGCATCAGTTCGATGTTCACAGCCTCCGCAATCGCCTCCGCCACTTCAGGGATCGTCATCGCATCCGTTTGCAGCTGCCGCTCAAATGCAGGAAGGGAAAGCCCCTCGATGCATCTATCGATCTGCTGCGCGGCCCATGAACGCTCATTTTCGCCCCGGCTTCGCAGTCTCTTCAGCAGCGTCTCCTTGGCGGCGCAAAGCGCAAAATGATGAACGACAACCCCATCCCGCCTCAACCTGCCGACGATCTCGTCGAAATATACCGGATTGACAATCGTCATCGGAATGATCAGCGTTCCGTCATATTCTTCATGCATGTATTTGATCATGCCGTAATTCGTTTCGCGCCACATCTTGTGATCCTGAAAATCGCTTTTGGCCATGGATGCGGGAATGTTTTTGCGTATAAAATAACCCGCGTTCTCCGGGTCGTAAATATATGAATCCGGTATCCGCCGATGAAGCTCATGCGTCGTTTGCGTTTTTCCTGCTCCAAAAGCACCGTTAACCCAAATAATCATCTCTTCACCTCAAAATCTTCCTGCCAATATCTTAGAATCTTAGAATCCCTTGCTGTTTTTTCATTAAATCTACGAACACAGGTCTCTGAACGGAACTGACCGGCAAGTCTTCGATGTCTTCCAAATACTTGAATTCAAGCTCCAAGGATTCTCCTGCATCGTCGCTGAACTTGAGTCTTTTCCCGTCGTCGGCCAATTTCCCCCGCAAATCCGCCTCCGCACGGAAAATGAACATCACGAACACCACTTCATTTCCATCCGGATATGTATATTGCATTCTCGGCCCGCTGTAGACGCCATAAAGCTCAAAACCTGTTACTTCAAGCCCGGTTTCCTCCCGAACCTCGCGTTTCATCGTGTCTTCGATCAGCTCTCCCGGTTCCATGCCGCCGCCTGGCAGTCCCCAATTTCCGTAATCCGAACGCCGCTGCAGCAAAATACGCCCCCATGCATCCTCAATGATGGCTCCGCCCGTAACGATAATTCGCATCATTTTTCTCCTTTTATATGCAATCAATTTTTCTGTGAGAACAAGGTTTATCCTTTTCTTAATTAACGTACATCGGCAACCATCGTAATAGAGGTATCCACCACGCCAACCTCCTCAAAACCAAAACGCCGGTACAGCTTAACCGCGGCCTCATTGCCCGGATCTACACTTAGCGATATCTTTGCGATGCCTTTTTGCCGCAGCCCTTCAAACAGTGCCTCCATCAATGCCGTTCCAATTCTCAGCCCCCGGTAGACCGGCGATAAAGCCATCCCGAGCTCGGGGATATCTGCTGCAACAAAACCAAAACCTTGGTTGTCCTCTGTGAAAAACCGCGCCGTAATCGTTCCCATCGGCTGACCGTCATCCGTTACGGCAATAAAGCCGATATCTCCGGTCCGGCCCCAACCCTCGGCATACTTGGCGATCGCCGGGTCCTGAAGAATCTCTCGGTCAAACGGCTTAGCTCCTTCCGGAACAAACAAAGATTCATATAACATATCCCACATAAAAGGAACGTCCTGCTCCATAATCTGTCTAATCGTGTAGTTCATCTTTGGTCTCCTTTTTCAGTCCTGATTCAAATATTCCTTCTGCAAGATGCTTATATTTTCCTGATGGCATTGGTCGGTCGACTCGGATGCAAAACCGTGCTCTAGCCGCAGCCGTTCAAGTGACTGCTCATCGCCTGTTATAACTGCCTGCTTCAAACGCTCCAAATGGCTCTGCGCCATATTCACTCTCCGCTCCATCTCCTCACGGCTTGCCGTATACTGCCCATGACCGGGAACAAGCAGCTCTACCGGATGATTCTGCAATATCTGCCCGGCCTTGCGAATCGTCTCCTCATACGCCCGGGCGCTGTGAAAAATGAAAGGCAGCTCAAAATCCGACAAATAATCGCCAGCGACAAAAACATGGGCCGAATCGATCACCGTAAACAAACCGTCTGGCGTATGCCCCGGGGCCAGGTAGAAGGTTAATGTAGTGGAACCGATCGTAATCTGCTGCCCGTCCTCCTCAATTACGATATCAAGCTCGGGAAATTCAACCGGATAATCGCGCTTAACGTAATATCTGGCGTCAAATCCGCGGATCAGCTGCAGCTTGTGCTCTTTTTGCGGATGGCTTGCAAGTGCGGCGCTTCCGATCGTTTTGGCATCAGGGAATGCTTTATAGCCAATGATATGATCATAGTCTCCATGCGTAAACAGCAAATAACAAGCTTTATCGCCCCGAACGGCATCGACATGGGCCTTAATCTCTTCAATTTCACTTGGGAGCCAGTTCGGGTCTACGACAAGGATGAGATCATCCAGCTCAATGACAGTGGAGGTTGTTTGATATAAAACGCTTTGGAAAATCGTTATCTTATCGTTTGAAAATTGAATCATGACATCACCTTTTTTCTATAAAAATGAGCTTTCAGTCCCTCTGGCAAAAATATTTGGACGCTCCTCACAAACTACCTTCTGCTTGATTTTCTGTTCCTAAAAAAAGACAATTGCTGCTCTTGGAGCTTCTGCCGGCGGACCACTATGATGGTTAGACGGTTTTTGCCTTCAGGAAGTTTCCTCCTTGATTAATGAAAGCCTTTAGATCTCTACATAAGAAAAACGTCTTTCGACGTACTTTTCACAGAAGACAGACCGCATTTAGCGGATGTTTTTCTTGCGATTATAGAATTGTTCAGCTTCGCTGAAAATTTATAAATTCTATAATCTTAAGAAAAACGTCTATCGACGTACTCTCATAGAAGACAGACCGCGTTTAGCGGTAATTTTTCTTGCGATATAAGGATGCGAGATCTCCGAAGTTTATACTTTCTTATATCTTAAAAAAACTTGTCCGTTTTAATCGGACCACCCTATTAATTTCCCTATGTATTGTTGAATCCCTTTAATATCGGAGATGTTGCCTGGTTAGAAAAAAAGAAGGCTGCCGGGCAAGCAAGCATTCCTGTAACAGGATATATCCGGATTTATGCCGGATGATGCCGTAAGCCCTCAGCCTTCTCTATTATAGATGTTGGATTTATAAATGACTAAAATTACCTAGTTCCGCAGCCCGCGATGCATTGCGTCAAGCAAACGATGCGTTTCATCGCAGCCGTATTCCCAGAACATAATGCCCGCCAGATCGTTATCTTTTACATATTCGCATTTATGCCCGATCGATTCCTCATCATCATAGGATATCAAACTGGAACCGTTGAAAAGATACGGCGCACGCGCTTCTTCATCCCAAAAACGGGTATACCCGTTTTTGTTGATATAGTCCTTGGCAAGCGTCGTAAAATCCGGCCCGTACCCGCCGGTGGTGCCGGCCATTTGGTGAAGACCGTGGTTGCGGTCAGGCACCTGATGCCAGACGCGGGAGTAGAACGCAGCCCCGATCACGATTTTATCTTTCGGAACGCCTGCGCGCATAAACATTTTGACGGAAGCATCCGTACTGATGCGGAACAAATCCCCTGTCGGCGTATACAAATTGGTATGGTGTCCGGTCAACACCTGGAACCCGCCGCGCATATCGTAAGTCATCAGCTGCACAAAATCGAGGTATTTTTGCACCTCATCCATTTCGGTACCGTCCACGTAATATTGGTCGGCCCCCGCGGCGATGGTGAGCAGGTAATGGCGTCCGTCCTGCGCACCTTTGCGGTCCAGCGCTTCCCGGATGGTCTTAAGGAGCAGCGTAAAGTTCGTCTTGTCATCCGGACTGGACGCAATTTCGGCTTCGCCGTAACATGGGTATTCCCAATCCAGATCGATCCCGTCAAACGGATGCTCCGTCAAGACGCGAACCGCCGATTCAGCCATGCTGGCTCTTCCCGCTTCGGTCGCAGCCGCTTCCGAAAAGCCGCCTGCGCTCCATCCGCCGACGGATAGCAGGATGCACAACTCGGGATGCTCGCGTTTGATCTCCTGTAATAATCCCAAGTTGCGTAAATGATCCGTGGAAATCCGATGATCGACCACATGGCCGAAAGCCACGTTGAGATGAGTCAGCTTCACCAGGTCTTCCTTGGTCATGTCAGGCAGCTTGGCATCGACGGCATAACCGGCGACAATGTAATTCGGTTTCGTCATTTACACTTCACTCCGTTCCTTGGACTTTTCCCATACAGCCGATAATACTTGCAGCGATTCCTTCCCGGTTCCGATTTTGTATCCGGAGGCCGTATAGCGGATTTGGTCCCGGCCATCCAGTACGAACAGATGCGGGAAGCCGGCCTCATGAGCCGGGGACTGCGAAATCATGTCCGGTAATGCAGCATATGAAGAGTCGCGGACAAATAGGGTCGACTTCGGCAGCTGCGGATAATTGGCCGGATCAAATGAAGCCGTCCACTCGGATTCGCCGATGATCAACACGATTGGCGCCCCGAGCTCCGTAAACGCTTCGGTCAGCTCGCCGATTTCGCGGAACAGATGCTTGGTCGGTTCGCGCTCCGGTTCGATCCAGGCGGCAATCGCACCGCTTTGGCCGATCAGTTCTCCCAGCGTCTTGCTTGCTCCGTCCAGGGTCGTAAACGAAGGCTTCCGATCCACTGTTCCCAGCACCGGAATATCATGAACCGCTTGCCGGAATGTCAGCGTGACATCCGTTTGTTCCCCGGCGCGTACCTTGAAATAAGTTAAGCGCGCCAACACGGTCCCATCCTTCAAGCGGACGCCAGATGTCATCCGGTATGCGCCCGGTTCCACTTCAAACGGCTGACCATACACATCTTTTTGTCCGTAAGGGAAAAGAAGCGTCTTGTATACTCCATTCTCCAGCCGGGCAAACGTAAAGTTCTCGTAATAGGAAGCGGCCGGGGCTTCAGCGGAAGCTTCCGTGTCCTTAAGCAGCCGGATTCGGCCCCAATCCTTGGCTTCCTGCTCCTGCGGAGCCGAAGCATCCAGCACGGCGTCCACCCAGCTGCCTCCTGCCATATACTGCGGCTTCAGCTCACTAGGATGCAGCCGGGCCGGGAGCCCTAAGCTGCGGCAGATGGCGACAAAAAGGATATCCAGGGAAACGGGATCGCCTTGCATCAGCTTGTATGTGCCGACCGGATTGCCTTTCCCTTTCAGGTTCGGCAGGTCTTCCCATCTGCCGTAACCTACGTCCAGTTTGCGAGCAAGTACGGCTGGATCCGCCTTGAACGCTTCGGATTCCGCGGCGGTAAATGCCTGCTGGAAGAATCGTTTATACGGCACGATCATTTCATACAGCACGCGCGGGCAAAGAACGTATTCCGTAAATATATCCTCCGGAAGATCTCCGCGCAGCGCCAAGGAACCAAGCAGATGATCATCCAGCGCATCCCGGAATGTATCTACCAGATCCTTTTCATTCAGGCCCTCCAGCAGCCGCAGCGGCCACTCTCCATGCTCCGCGGAGCGCTCGCTCAGGAAGGCGGCGATTTCCCGGCTGTTTCCGCGCGCCTTGCGCAGCACATCCCATACCCGGTCGGCAGGCAGTCCGGCCGCGCCGGCCAGTTCCGCAGCTTCCGCTTCGGTCATGAACGTATCCTCAAAAGACGTCCGGATTTTCGTGCCTGTTTCCAAACGGCGGTTATGCCGCTCGATTTTTTCTTCGGACAGCGGCGCAGCCGCTTCGCCTTCACGTTCCGGCGGCGGAACCATGTCCAGATCCACCGTTTCTGACGGCGGTGAAGCCTGGTCCAGGACGATTTCGTAACGGTCGCTATCGGCAACCGTAATTTTCTGCTCGCCCCACTTGCCGTTCTTAACCGCGCGAATCACCAAGTCGCCGAAGCCTGTCTTAAAGGAAGCTTCTCCCTGTTCATTCGTCGGAATCGTGGCGATCGGGTAAAATTCCGCCGTATTATACAGCTCAAAATGCACATCAGCCCCGCCGATGGCATTCCCCTCTCCATCCTTGACAAGTACTGTGATGGTCCGCGTAGGCGCATAGTTCTCGAGCAGATTGATCTCCGTGAACCATTCGTCAGCCAGCGTAATGTCTTCCGGTCCCGGATAATCCGCATAAATCCGGGTATTGATCAGCATGGCCCGCCGGGCGGGCGGACTGAACCAGCCTTGATTCAAGCGGGCTTCCGGTTCGCATGCGCCGATGTAATACCAGGTTCCGTCGGCCCAAGCCTCTACCCAAGCATGGTTGTCATCGCAATGCGCCCAGCGCGGCGTGTATACCTGGCGGGCGGGGATGCCGATACTGCGCAATGCGGCAACGGCGAGCGTGGATTCCTCGCCGCAGCGTCCGCGCGCATTCCGGATCATCGACAGCGGCGCGATCGTCCGCAAGTCACTGGCGATGTAGGTTGCTTTCTCATGGCACCAATAGTTCGTTTCCAAAATCGCGTCGGCCATGGACAAAGACTTCGTGCGTTCAGCCAGCTCCTTATGCAAAATGCCGCGGGAATCCTCGATATTTTCCGTGTTTACCCGGTAAGGCAATACAAAATGCAGGAATAAATGATCAGGCACCCGGCTTCCCCAAGGCATAGCCTCGCGGATTTCAAGCGTCTGCCGCACATGGCTTAAGAATAACGCCCCGTCATAATCGGCCATATCGTTTACCGGCATGTAAGCATACAGATATTTAAGCGCCCAGGTTTCTTCTTCCGTCAAGTTTTGCTGAAAAACATCAAACAGCTCATGTTCCTTGGCGCGGGCCATCTCCCGCTTTTCGCGCAGTTTGCGCTCGATCAGCTCCATCGTCGTTTGATCCAATGAAAATACAGAGGTCTGATTCGTCATGTCTTGCGTTCACTCCTTCCACAGTTTTCCGTCTTCGCGGATACAATATAATGCAGTCCCGTCCGATGAAGGAGCCGTGATCTGGAAGAGGCTCCGCGTCGTTTCGATCGTCGGCGTGATGCTCCACTCGTCCTCACCCAGCAGCAAATGGGCGTCCTTCGCAAATTCGCCGCTTCTTTCAAAATAATTGCGCTGGCGGTAATACAGCTTGCGCAGTTCCCATTTGATGCGCTCATCCTGCGGCAGGACAAATTCATCCGGTCCGTTTCCGTCAGCAAACACGACGTACCCCCACAGTTCGGGATAATGCATATTGATAATGCCCATTGGCGACCATACCCAGTTGTCTTCCGGATACGGTTTGCCGGTCTCGGGGTTAATGACCTTGCAGTACTTACCGTCCTTCACTTCCGTTTGCCACTCAACGCGGGAGAAATTGACGCGCCAAAATTCGCCGGGCGCCGGCTGACGCGTTTCCGCCGCGCATTCCTTAAGAATCTTCCAAGGAATGGCGACTTCTACGCTCCACTTCCGGTTCTCCGCTCCGGGACGATTAAGCTCGCCGTCAATGTAAACCGCGGTTTGCAGCCCGCTGATGTCCCAGCCGTTGACCGGCGGGCCCCCGTCGCGATAAGGCTTGACGAGCAGCAAATCCCATACCGTATTCAGCGCATTGATCTCAAACTCGTAATACTGATGCGTATCGCCATCGGGATCAATAAAAATTTCAAAATCATTATCATAGAAAATGACCGATTCCCGCTCCGTCAGCGTCGCCCAAATCTGGTCTTCGATCAGCTCCGCTCCGAAATAAAAATATTCTTCATCCCACAGCATCTTGACGCGGGTCATCTTGGCCGGCTTCGGGCGGAGATCGCCTTCGATGTCCACGAACTCCTCCGTCCACGGCGCCGCCTGCCAGAACGGCTTGTCGAGACGGCCGTCCAAAACGAGCGGCCCTTCCGCCCGCCGGCAAATATAATGTTTTGGTGCATATTCGATCCTAGGTTCTGGTACTCCACTCAGGTTCATGTTATTCCCTCCGGACATCCGCTTTTTTTTTGTAAGTTCAATGATGAAAACGGAATTTTGCAAGCTATGTTGATACTTCGGCAATCATCCCTGAAAGCTTGCAAAATTCCCGTTCCCCTTGGTTCTCTGCGTACTGTTTGTCTACGTATGTTTGTCCGCATCCCTAGTTATGCGTAACGACAGCGCCGGAACCCCCGTACATCTTCACTTCCTCATCAAATTCCAGCTTAAGCACCGTCACCTGCTCATGCGTATCTTCAGGCGACAGATGAATCCATGTCGTCCCTGGAATATTAAACCAAGGAACACCCCCATGAATATCATACGTCAACTCTTTGCCCGAATGCAGCACCGTAATTTTCTGAATCGGATTGCAAAGCCCCTTCAAGCACACGCTTTCCTTCGGATCGTCATAAACAAACAGATACAGCGTCTTCTTATCCTTGGAGAGCGTACTTCCCCCGAGGTAATAACGCGTCATGATGCCTTCTTCCGTGCCGAAAACGGCCTCTTCATGTGCGTGAATCCAATCGCCAAGACCAAGCAAAATATCTACTTGTCTTTGGTCGATAGTTCCGTCTTCTTTCGGTCCGATGTCCAGCAGCATATTCCCGCCCATCGAGATACAGTCACAGAACATGCGAATGATCTGATTCAGCGATTTATAGTGATTATCCGTCGGCACATATCCCCAGGAGCTGTTAATCGTGGTACAGAACTCCCATGGACCTTCCGGTCTCGTGATCGGCAGGCCCTGTTCCGGCGTTTTGTAGTCTCCATGACCTTGAAGACGCGAATTGATAATCAAATCCGGGTTAAAGGACTTCAGATAATGTTTGAACTCCGGCAAATTCCACTGCTCGGCGCTCCGCTCCCAGTCCCCGTCAAACCACAGCAGATCGACTTGGCCGTAATTCGTCAAAATTTCTTTCAGCTGGTTATTGTTAAACTCCAAAAATCTCTTCCATTTCTCTTCATCCTGGACCCCGTCCACCGGACTCGAATATTTATTGACCTGGCTCAGATCCTCCGGTACCTTGCCGCCTTCGTAGACGCTCGGATAATCCGGATGAGACCAGTCGATCAGCGAGTAATACATCCCGAGCCGGATGCCTCTTTTCGTGATCGCTTCAGCGTATTCTTTAATCAGATCCCGCCGGGCCGGGGTTTTCTTGACGACATTCAGATCGCTGTACTGCGTATCCCAAAGCGCCACGCCGTCATGGTGTTTGGTCGTAAGCACGGCGTATTTGGCACCGGATTTCTCGATCAGATCAGCCCAATAATCCGCATCGAAACGGGAAGCGGTAAAGCCGTCCAATTGTTTCATATACTGCTCATACGGAATTCTGCCGTTGTAAAAGGACCATGATTCTGAAACGCCGTCAACCGCGTAAATCCCATAGTGGATAAAAATGCCCAGTTTTGCATCCTCAAACCATTTTTGCATGTTCAGTCAGCACCTTTCCGGTCTATTTATCAAAGATATTTTTGTGGTCTATCCTGACTCAATACTGAAATAAGTTCTTGATATTACGTGAGTTGACCGCTGCGGTTACGGATCGTTCTTCCGATCGCTGCCCGCCTCCAAATTTCTTGATTATAGCCTTTCAATGTAGAAATTCGGAGACAAAGCATGTGCTTTCGATGTCAGCTTTCCTTCGGAAAGCTTTAGGCGAACGCAGCATACGCTTCCGAAGCAGCTTTTTTCAAAAAGCTTTCAGCTTCGTAAGAATCGTTTCCGTCCCTTCCGCTACTTTCACTTCTTGTCAACTACTAACTCTAGCGATGAGCCTCAATCCTTACCTATTGAATCCGGAACACATGCGCAATTGGCGCCTTGGCCCCTGCTTCCGTTACCGGCAGCTTCACCACGATGCCCTGCTCCGTCCGGCGGCATTCGAGTTCGCTGCGGCCGCCAACCAGATCGATGCGGCTGAAATCCGCATGCAGCGGCAGGAGAATTTCCTCCGGAACGGATTCGTTTTCATCCTTGTACAGGTAGAAGGCATAAATTTTGCCGTCTTTTTGCGTAAACTGGATGTTCTCGAGCGAATAAGGTTCGCAAATCCGTGTCCCGTAAATCGCTTCGCCATGCACCTTCAGCCATTCCCCCATCCCCTGAATGCGGGAGATGGCCGTTTTGGATATTCTGCCGTCCGGCTGAGGCCCGACATTTAATGCCAGATTGCCGCCTTTGGCCACGATTTCCACGAGCAGGTGGATCAGCTGACGCACCGATTTGTAGTTGTCTTCATAGCGGAATGAAAACGCCGAACCCATCGTGATGCAGCTCTCCCACGGCACATGAAGCGCGCGCTCAGGCAGCGTCTGCTCAGGCGTGATCAGGTTCTCGTAAGGACCGCCGACCGTACGGTCCGCCGATAGCAGCCAAGGCTGGATTTTCCGGGCTTTGTCAACAACCTCTCCCAGTCTGATGTTCTGGTCGCGGTAGTCATTCACCCACCCGGCATCAAGCCATAACACGTCGATCCGCCCGTAATTCGTCATCAGCTCCATGATCTGCTCATGGGTAAATTGGACGAATTGTTCCCACAGCCAAGGATATTCCTTCGGGTCATAAGTCGGTCCACGCGATGTCGTTGTTCCCGGCCGCATGCCCGGCGCCCAATAATAAGGCGTATGCCAGTCGGCTTTGGAGAAATAGGCGGAAATGCCGAGGCCTTTGGCGCGGAAGGCATTAAACAGCTGCTTGGTGATATCGGCATATTTATGCGTATGGAACGGGCAGTCCGGACCGGTGATGCGGTAATCCGTCGTCCGCGTATCCCACATGCAGAACCCGTCATGATGTTTGGTCGTGAAATTCAAATATTTAAACCCGTTCTCGGCGGCGAGATCCGCCCAAAGCTCGGGCTGAAAACGAAGCGGGTTGAACGTCTTGTTCAAGTCAAAATATTGACGTTTCAGTTCTTCCGCATCGATATCCCAATCGATTTCATTGCGGGACCATTCTTCATCCACATCGCTCAGCGCCCACGATTCAACAAGGCCAAGCTGCGAATACGGCCCCCAATGCATCATAAGGCCGAGTTTTTGGTCCTTGAACCATTCCAGACGCTCCAGCAGCAGCGGATCTTCGGGTTTCACCCATTGTTCTTCGCTGCTGTAATTGTGTACTCCTTGTTCCACAACCGATTCGAATTCATCTTCAGGCAATTTATTTTCGCTCATGGTATCCCTCCGTCTTGGGGTTATTTTCGTTGTTCCTTCATAACAGATTCGCATGCGAATTCTGTCGAAACATATAAGGACCTTACAGGGGCTTCCCAACCAATGATTGCTGCCTTTCGCAAAACAAACCTTGCCCCGTTACCTCTGCAGCCTACTTTCACCTATGTCCAAATGCCAAATTTGTTGGTATCATTAACAGTACACAAGCGAGTGAGCTAATAGGAGGCAGAATCATTGAGACTAAACTACTTTAAATCCAAGCTATTCTTGAAATATATCTGGTCCTACTTGTTCATTTTGTTAATTCCTTTGGTGTTCATGACGATTTTCATTTATAAAAACGCTGTCACGAGTCTTCGTACCGAAATTGAACAGTCGCGCCTTGCCCAATTAACGCAAGCCAAAGTGGTTATTGACGGCCGGATGAAGGAGCTGAGCGAAATTGCTACCCGCATCTCCTACGACAAGCGGCTGGCATCTTACCAAGTTCATGATCCGATCTCCAGCCGGGAGTCCATTCAAGCCTTGGACCAATACAAAGCAACCAGCTCGATTATCGGTGAAATTTATCTGTACTTTCATAAAGACGATAAAATTTACTCCAGCAAAGGCCTGAACAATTTCGATGTATTCACGAATAATCTCAGCTTTAAAACCTGGGATAAGGAAGCGCTTTACCAAGATTTGAATCAAAGCAAGTATCCGGCCATGCGTCCGGCCGATATCGTCAGCAACTCTTCCGGGCTGCAGGAAACGATGCTGGCTTATCTGATTCCGATCACACCCAACAGTCCCAACCCGCACGGAACGGTTATGTATTTGATCAAGGAATCCGAGCTTACAAGCCTTGTCGATTCGATTTTGGGCAATTACCAGGGCCAAACGTACATCCTTGATAACGAAGGGCATGTTCTGGTCGACAATCGCCAAGGGGAGGCCTTGACAAGCGCTGAAAGCAAATCGCTGTTCGACAATATTACGCCCGGGATCGAGGATCGTACCGTTAATGGACAAGCCCACTCGATCGTATCCGTCAAATCCCAAAACAATGGCTGGACCTATGTGACAATCATGCCAAGCGCCCAATTTTTCAGCAGCGTCCTGCATGTCCGCAGCTTCATGATCATGCTCTTTTCTATCGTCGTCATTGTTGGCGCGGCGATCGCGCTTGTTCTGGCCAGAATGCAATATCAGCCTATTTCGATGCTTGTCGAGTTTGCCGCATCCAAATCGGGTTCATCTCCTGATAGTTCCGGCGCCGGCAATGAGCTTGAACGCATTCGAACCGCGCTCCAGGAATACAGCTCGCGGGTTGACCTGCAGGAGCCGTTTGCCCGTCATCATTTTCTATCCATGCTGCTCAAATACGGCAGCGCCCAGACCCTTACACCCGAGCTGCGCGGGGCTTTCGATCTGGATTTCAACCGTTCCCATTACTTCGTGATGGTCGTCGGATGGGATGAAAATGAGCAAAACGGCGTACAGGAGCATCAGGATATGATTGATCTGCTCACCCAGATTGAATTTCCGGAGCTGGCCGCCCATGGATACGGTGTCGAACTGTCAAGAATGGATCAGATCGGGCTCATCATCAACTTCGATCTTGACGGCAAATCCGAAGAGTTTGATCATAAACGGCTGATTGCCGAAGCCGTCCGCAGCAATTTACTTGAAAGCTTCGATATCATTCCAACGATCGGAGTCGGAACTTCCTATTCCAGTCCGGACCAGTTGAACCAGTCCTATATTGAAGCGTGTTCGGCATACGAGCTTCGGGTATCTACCGATCACGGCTCCGTCAACTATTTCGATAAGCTGTCCGATACTTCTGATCATACGTTTTGGATTCCGAACAATAATTTGATGAAGTTATCCCAAAGCTTGAAGCAAGGCAGCTATGATGTTGCGGCACAGATGATTCATTCCGCTTTCATGAACTTGCATTCATCCGAGCTATCGGCATTATTCATCCGCTGCATCTGCTTCGATCTGCTGAATACGATCTTAAAAACCGCTTCCGAACTGGGCAGTCATCACAAGCTGATGCAGGAAATCACGCCTAATATGTTGTACAGCAGCTCTTTGGACGAGCTTGAAGGCGGCCTGCTCAAGCTGGCTTCCCAAATCTGCGAGCAGGTAGAGCGGGATAACCACAAGGAAGAGCAGTCCATCATCGACCGAATCGTTGCTTATATCGATGAGCATTATATGGACAATGCTTTAAGCCTTGAGTCCGTAGCCTTTGAATTCGGCATCTCGCCTTCGCATGTCAGCCGCTCATTCAAGGAGAAGGTCGGGCTTAACTTCATCCAATACGTGTGGCAAAAAAGAGTGGAGGAAGTCAAACATCAGCTCAAAACAACCAGCGATCCATTAAAGGACATTATCCTGAAAGTCGGTTATCTGGATGCGCCGAACTTCATCCGCAAGTTTAAAAAAGAAACAGGTTATACGCCTGGACAATACCGCAAAATGTTCTCGCAGCATGGCGGGGCCGAATCCGATCCGGATTTGGATGCCGAATAATGATGAAAGCCAACATCCGGTCGAGAACGGCCGGGACATGTTGGCTTTCATGTTTTTCTAGCGTCAGAATCTAACCTAGCCCCTTACGCGCTAAGATTATTTCCCAGTGTTCCAGCGGTCGTACGCGCCTTGATACAATTCGACGATACGGTCTCCGCCCATTTTTTTGATTTGTGCCACGTACTTGTCCCAATTGGACAGCGGCTCTTGCCCGGTCACGAATTTGGCTTCCATTTGCTGCACGTACGTATTCAGGTCAGACAACAAGGAGGTAGCTTCGCTTTGTTCCTCGTTGGTTAGATATACGTTAGGGAACGGTGCCTTGCCGATCGGAACAAGCTTATCGGCATTTTCCTTGTCGATCCACTTGTCAAAGTCGCTTTTCAGCCCATTGGTAAGATCGCTGGAGTTCATGCCAGGCGTCAGGATACCGTAGTTAGGCGTGACTGTGCCGCGGAATTCCTCGCGGTCTTTTCCTCCCGGAACAGGCAGCCATTCTTTTTCATGAGTGTCTTTATTCTTATATTTCCACAGAAGACCTTCAGGTCCTTGGGCAAACAGCGTTGCGCCGTCATAACCGTATTGGTAATCAATCCAACGCATGGTTGCTTCCGGAGCAGGGTTTTTGCTGGTTATGGCAAAGGTACCGTTGGCGGAAATGCCCGGATGTTTACCATATACCGGAGAACCTTCGACTTCGCTCTTCACCGGCGTCATCAGCGGGTTGTCTTCACTAGGCTCTCCGCCGAGCGTAAAGTAAGGATAGTAGTCGTTAAACACTGCGATCTGGTTGTTTTGCCCCTTCGCTTTCTTTTGTTCAGGCGTTTGGGAGAACGTCTCGTGATCCAGCAGATCTTCCTTCCACAGACGGTTCATAAACGTCAGGTAACCTTTATAGCCTTCCTCTTGAGGAGTGTAATGGACCTTGCCGTCCTTGTCGGCATAAACGACTTCATCATAAATGCCCCAGAAGCCCAGGAAGTACATGCGCAGATCGTCCAGCTTCACGGAAGTCAACGGAATTTCGTCTTTTTTGCCGTTGCCGTTCGGGTCTTCTTCTTTTACGCGCTTGAGATAGGTGTACAGTTCTTCCGTCGTTTTTGGCAGCTCCTTAATATTAAGGGCTTTCAAGAATTTGCCGTTATACCACATTGGGCTGCGGTACCATACGGCGGACAAATCGATATTCGGAAGCGCATAGATATGTCCGTCAGGCGTCGTAAACGACTTGCGAATGTCCGGATGTTCGTCAAAAATCTTTTTGATGTTAGGCGCATAACCTTCGTCGATATATTTCTCCAAAGGAATCAGTACGCCTTGCGTGCCGTATGTCACCTGCTCCGCCGGCTTAATATCCGCGCCGTAAAATACGTCAGGCAAATCGCCGCTGGCAAACACGAGATTTTTCTTGGTGGCAAAACTGTCAATCGGCGAAAGCTGGTAGTTGAATTTAATTCCAGTCAGCTTTTCCATCTCCTGAAGGACAGGCATTTTATTCCAATCCGCAACCCCTGCATCCTGGGACATCAATGTAAGCGTAAGCGGTTTCTCAACGATTGGAAAACCGTCCTTTTTAACGCCTTCCGCCTCGGAAGATGAACCTCCATCCTTGGACGAGCCGCATGCCGCGAGCAGTGTAGCAGACAAAGTGAGACAAAGAATAATGGATGATGCCTTGCGAAGTTTTTTCATTATGCCATAACCCCTTCTATTGTTGTATTGTTAGCAAAGATCAGCCCTTTACGGAACCAATCATAACACCTTGAACGAAATAACGCTGCAGGAAAGGATAAATAACAATAACTGGAATGGTAGCCACAATGATGACCGCATATTTGACCAGCGCCGCGATTTCCGCCTTGCTGTTCATGGCTGCCGCAGTGGAAGCATCGATCGCACCGCCGCCTTGCGCGGCCATTTCCTGCAGTACCAAAATTTGTCGCAATACCAGCTGAAGCGGATATTTTGCGGAATCATTCAAGTAAATCAATGCCGAGAAATAGCTGTTCCAGTTGCCTACACCGTAGAACAAAGCCATTACCGCGATAATCGGCATCGATAACGGCAGGATAATTTTAATAAACAGTCTCATATTCGTACATCCGTCGATTTGCGCAGCTTCCTGCAGTTCTTTTGGAATGGAGCTCTGGAAGAACGTGCGGGAGACGATGATGTTCCAAATCGATGCCGCCGACGGAATGACGATCGCCCACATCGTATTGATCATGCCCAGCTGTTTAACGAGCAAATACGTCGGTACCAGGCCGCCGCCAAAAAACATGGTGACCATAAACATGCCCATAAAGAAATTCCGTCCTACAAAATCCTTGCGGCTTAAGGCATACGCAGCCGGCAATGTGACCAGCAGGTTGATCGTCGTTCCGACGACCGTATACAGAATCGTATTCCCATAACCGATCCAAATGCTCGAATTCTCAAACACCCGTTTGTAACCGTCAAAAGTAATTCCTTTCGGCCATAACCACATCTCGCCGGAAGCGACATATTTCGGATCGCTGATCGACGCGCTGATCATATAGACCAAAGGATAGAACACGATCAAAAAAGCAAGGAATACATAAATGTAGTTGCAAATCAAAAACACTTTGTCGCGTTTGGTTTCTTTTACACCTGCAAGCATTCGTGCCCCTCCTTTCTTACCACAAACTATTTTCGCTCGTCCGGCGTACAATCTGGTTCACAACAACCAGCATCACGCAGTTGATCACGGAGTTAAACAAACCGATCGCCGTCGAGAAGCTGTACTGTGCATCCACGAGCCCGGAGCGGTACACGAAAGTGGAAATAACGTCCGAAGATACCATGTTCAGCGGATTTTGCAGCAGCAAGATTTTCTCAAATCCTACCCCAAGCAAACTTCCCATGTTCAAAATAAGCAAAATGGTCATCGTTGGTATGATCGTTGGAATGTTGATATGACGAATGCGCTGGAATCGCGAAGCCCCGTCAATAATCGCCGCTTCGTGAAGACCCGGGTCTACGCCCGAAAGCGCTGCCAAATAAATGATCGTCCCCCAACCTGCGCTTTGCCACACTCCCGATAAAACGTAAATTGTTTTAAACCACCTTGGATCTGTCAGAAATTCAGGGGCTTGAAAGCCTAACCCTTCGATGATATGAATGACGATCCCTGTGGATGGGGACAGGAAGGAAATAATCATCCCGGCCATAACCACGACGGAGATAAAGTGAGGCGCATAGGTAACCGTTTGGGCCAGCTTTTTAAAGAAACCGTTTCTGACTTCATTGAAAGCAAGCGCCAAAATAATCGGAATCGGAAATCCGATGGCCAGTTCGTACAAACTAATGCTCAGCGTGTTCCAGAGCAAATCCCAAAAGTAATACGAATGAAAGAAGCGTTCAAAATGATCGAATCCAACCCACGGGCTACCCGTGATTCCTTTGGTCGGGATAAAGTTTTTAAACGCGATTTGAATGCCGTACATCGGCCCGTAAGAGAAAATAAGGAAGTAGAGAAATGCGGGCGCAATAAAGATGTACAATTCCCAGTTCTGTATGATTCTCTTCCAAACGCCCTTGCCGTGCTTGCCAGGCTTCAACATAACCTCGCCTGAAACAGCAGCTTTAGTATCCTGCATAGGATCACCCCTTTCAATATGATTGTTTCTCTTGTCTTGACTCTTGCTTCTTCGAATGTTACTTGCCTCATCGAAGCCCTGCAGGATTGCTAGCGCTTACATGTTTAACGATAGGACATCACCCGCCCCGGCGTAAATATGTCGTTTATGAATCCCCAAAAACCGCGCCACATCAGGGATTAGGCCATTTGACAATAGTACGTGACAAGCTGACAATATGTTTTTTTTGCTTGAAAGAAAGGGGTTTCATTTTCATATCAAATATGACCAACCACTGCAGCAGCAGGAAAAAAACTGCATATCTCCTCTGACAAAAGGGAGTATTGGGGAAATGTCTCAAAGTCTGCAAATCATTTGCATTTCTTTTTTGCTGCGGTTCCGCCCGCTTTAAATGTGAATACAAAAAAAGTGCAGGTTTTACGCTCCACAAGTACATGCTCATCATGTCCTCGGAGAGAGCTTGCAGAACTGCATCTTCTCACTGCGGTTCGCTACTTTAAATTGAATAAATGTAAAAGTTGTAGACTCTGTCGGCTTTGCAAGAACATTCTCAGCATCTCCAGCATCTACCCGAGAAAGGCTTGCAAAAATGCATCCTTTTGAGCGTAACTCCGCCACTTTCTCATGAATTGTTTCAAAAGGAATCAATTTCATAATGAATAATAATTAAAGGTATTTGAACAGCGGCATTAATGAAATTGATTCTTGAATTCGCTTTTTGGTTTTAGCAAAATCCTACATGACAAAAATGACTGGTTAACTGGCTGCCTGGCTGTTCCTTCTGAAAAGTTGCAAAAGTGCATCTATTTTAGCGTTCCAGGCAATTATGGCTAGAAAGCTTGCAAAAATGCATCTTTTCCCCAGCTTTTAGGCATACACAGACGATTCATGGTCAAAAGGATGCACTTTCGCAACAATTTTGCATTTCACACTATAAAAAGCCTGAAAAGGATGCACTTTCGCAACAATTTCTCTCTGGAACCGCTCGTATCCGCTTCAAATCCGCGAAGTCCGCTTCATCCGCTTCTTTCCTCTTCAAAATTACCTTTAAGTCACCTTCGAAAACATAGCATGCAGCCACTTTTTCACCCTCCTCGGTGAACACGCGAATCAGGTCAAAAACTACACAAACAAAAATACGCCTATCGACTTACCCTCACAAAAGTCAGACAGCGTTTTGCGGTATTTTTTCCTGCGATACAAGAATGTGGGCTTCTTGAGGTTTATGCTCCCTTATATCTTCAAAAAAAGGATCCAAGGGAATGGCCTTCCCCTGGATCCTCCGTACTGCATCATTTTGATTAGTTCTTTTCATGCCACCAGCATTACAGTGATGTATCCGGGCATGTGTAAATTTAAGCGAAGTATCAATCGGATTGATCAAAACCCGCTTCAAACAGTTCTCGCCTGCTTGGATGAGAAGCGTCTTCTGAGCCACTGGATATCGGTTGGTCATGGCCAGCTTCAGCCCAAAAAATAAGACATCATTTCTTCGTCATAAGTCTGCCCCTGCACCATTAGAGCCTCTTTCTCCAGGCCATAACTGACAAACCCCAGTCCTTTATACAATGCCGCCGCAGCCGTATTGGCCGTAACCACCGTCAGCTGGATCAACCTTAGGCCTTCGATTTCTTTGCCCCGGCGCAGTATTTCCTGCATAAGCATTTTGGCAATTCCTTGGCCGCGATGCTTGGAAGATACGTATACTCCCCACACCATCCCTTTATGTCTGACTTTCATCCCCTGCTCTCTCCGAAATCCGGCCATGCCAACCAGCTCGCCTGCTTCCGTAAAAGCGCCCAAAATATAATTGTCAGGTTCTTCGTTTATTCTCGATTCGACTTCGCTCACCGGCGTATGTACCTGTTCCTCATAAGAGGATCCAAAAGCCTCGGGATGATTCTTCAACGCTTCTAGCCGCAGCTTCCAAAATGCATCCGCTTGCCCGCGCTGTATATTCGTAATATGCATGAATTGTCATTCCCCTTTCGTATCGATTCTCCATGCCTGAAATAGCTCTTTTAATTCGTTGGCTGTATTTTCGATAAAATGTTTCGCTTTTTCCTCCTGAAAGTAGCTATTCTGAATGCCGGGTTCATTACGGTTATCTTGCAACCACTTAATTTTGCTGTCTCTGTACCTGCCGACCTCATCCCATGTAAGAAACGGATCAAGCGCAAACGCATGTGCCTGCCGCAATTTGATAAGCGCATCCTTGGCCCAAGCTGTATGTTTTAATAAATCGAATTCAAGCTGGCTGACTTCCCGGTGATATGTTTTTCTTGTCTCTGCCGGGTCTCCGCTATACTGCTGCTCAAAATCTACATATAATGTCTCAGTCCACCGGATATCGGTATAAATATGCGCGAAATACCCTAGAATAAACTCTTTCCATTCTGCATTCCGATCTTTATCCAAATATTCGATGCAGGCATTCTGAAGCGTTTCAATGCTTGGAAATCGTTCTTCCCGGACAAAGTGGGTGACACCCTTATCTTGTCTGGTGACATGCTCTCTCGCATGAATCGCATCCGGCGAAATGCTGCCAAGCAGAAAAGCGGGTGAAGGATCGGAAAATGACAACTTTTGAGCGACAGCAAAATGAACCATTGGCCAAGGCATGGCGTACCTCTCCTTCGTGATAAATATATGTATATGGAATCCCTATCGTTTACGACAGCGACGTCGGTTTCGCCGCAAGTCCCTCAACGGAGGTCGAGCCGATATGATCGATTCTTAGCGCTGGATCCCCGAGCGCCTTTTTGATTTTTGCGCCCAGCCCCATAAATTCCGCTTTCCATTTCGGGTCGTACGGCGCGATATAAAAGGTGTTGTCTAACATAAGGCTCTCCTCCTTTTAATGACTTCTACCCTAGCCATACTTTTTCCCCATATTTCCGCAGAATCCTTTAAAATTTCCAAATATTCGCACCCGTATAGGCCTATAATCGTATACAATAGTAGCATATATAATCAATTTCATAATGATAACTACTGTCATATGATCCAATATCTAGGTCAAATCGCTCAATATACATCCATTATGAAATTGATTCTTTAAGGACCTTTTTCCATATTTAATGAAATGAATGGTGCAAAAAGGAGTGCATTAAATGGCAATTATTGATGTTGTGAAATACGATGGACCCCCAGGTGTTTTTGCATGGCGTTATCCGAATCAGGAATTGGGAACATGGACCCAACTGATCGTGCACGAAACTCAAGAAGCGATTCTGTTTAAAAGCGGTCAGGCGCTGGATTCCTTTACGGCTGGTCGCCATACGTTAAGTACCGCTAATATACCCTTGTTGTCCAGTTTCGTAAACCTGCCATTCGGCGGACGCTCCCCTTTTACAGCTGAGGTGTGGTTCGTTAATAAACTCAGCTCGCTGGATGTGAAATGGGGGACCAGCTCGCCCCTGGAACTGCAGGATCCTAAATTCAACATTATTGTATCTATAAGAGCTTACGGCCAATTCGGAATTCAAATTGTGGATGCACGTAAGTTCCTGCTAAAGCTGGTAGGGAATCTTTCCACTTTTGATCAGGATACGCTGGTTAAATATTACCGCGGCGTGTTGATGTCCAACATCAAAGAAATGATCTCGGCCTACATCGTCCACAAAAAAATCAGCGTGGTCGAAATCAACGCTTATGCCGCCGAAATAGCCAAACATATCGAAACTGCGATTGCTCCAGCCTTTGAGGATATGGGCATATCACTCATCAATTTCTATATCGATTCGATAAATACTCCGTCGGATGACCCTGCCGCCCAACGGATCAAAGCAGCTTTAGCCAAAAAGGCGGAGATGGATATTATCGGATATACCTATCAGGAGGAACGATCATTTAACACTATGCAAGATGCGGCCAAAAATCCCGGAAGCACCGCCGCGACGATCGGCTCCGGGCTCGGGATGGGATTGGGGATGGCAGGTCCTATGTATGAAGCCGCCAACCAAATGAGCGGAAATCTTACGTTTCAAAGTTCTGCGGCCAAAATCGCAAAGCAGACAAGCTGCCCGAAATGCGGAAGCCCCAATACGGAAGAAGCGAGATTCTGCTCCGGCTGCGGTCAATCCTTGACGGCGGAAGCTGCCGCCACTCCCGAAAAGAAACAGGTCATTTGCAGCGATTGCGGAAGTCCAATTCCTCCGAACGCCAAATTTTGCGAAAATTGCGGAGATCCTTACAATGCCTGTCCATCTTGCGGTTACGACTTCGCTGTTGGAACGGCTGCATGCCCGAATTGCGGAACCGCGCTTCCGAAGGCATGCCGGGAATGCGGAGAATTGATGGATCCCAAAGCGAAATTTTGTCCAAGCTGCGGTACGAGCAGCGTCCTGAAATGCACAAGCTGTAATCACGAAATTACGCCCGGACAAAAGTTCTGCATGGAATGCGGCGCCAAATTATCATAAAGCGGGGGAAGAAATTGAATACCGGAATCATTCGTAGAAGCTGGTTCAGGAACATCGTCTTCATATTGCCCTTGATAACTGTTGTGCTGTTTGGATGGTATGGCGGATGGAACAGGATGAACACATGGATTTCAGGTGCAGCGGTCGGGTGCGCCGAAGCCGCCGCATTGTTATTTTGGCTGCGGATAACAAGCGGCAGATCAAATACCAGCTCTCCTGTTCCTTTTCGCATTGCATCCGGTGTCGCTACCGGGATTTACGGGATTTCCGTTTTGATTAGCGTCATTCTATGCGAATACATATTGGAAATCACGTGGGCTGCTTATCTAACGATACAACTCATCATGTTGGCGGGGTTTATTGTCGTTTGCGTGCTGCTGGAGCTGGGGGGAAGGTATGCCGGTTCCCAGGAGCGCAAGCAGTTTGATGAACGAAATGTCCAAAAGAAGCTGGCCAACCGGATATCATCCATTCGTTCGCAAATACAGACCATGTCAGACATTCCGGAACCAAGCGGGCTGCTGCAGGAGTTTAGAAAGTTAGAGGAAACCATTCTTTATAGCGATCCGGCAGTAAGTGCGGCATGGTGTGGAATCAAGAGCCTGCTCGAGCAGCATATTTCGCTTTTGGAGGACCAGGTGAAGCTCATGAATGCCGTAGCCGTGCCGAAAAAAGCAGAAGCAGCAGCCGAAACTACCCAAATCGTTCGTAAAATACATGAAATCATGGATGAACAAAAGAAACAATCGCTGCTTTTGAATTCCAAGTCAATATAGGAGAAGAAATATAAGAAGGAGATCTATACATGGATTTTGCATTCAAATCAAATTTCAAGGCATTTGACCGGATCATCCTTGCCATAACTTTTTTATTTTTCCCCCTCGGTTTAGTGATGGCCCTCATCCGGGTAATCTCAACGCATTTTCATCGCAGCCGCAAAGGCCGAAACCATCAGTTGCTGGGTTGGTGCCTGATCTATACCTATTTTATTTGTATGTTTCTCATCTATTTGACATACGACGGATTCGGACAGGAAGAAATAGCGGAATTTTTAGGCATAGGTCTCGTCTGGGGCATGCTTATGCTTATTCCGGCCGCCATTTTCTTTGCTTTGGCCGGCGTGGCGGACCGAAAGTTCAATAAGCTGCTGGGTCAATATTATCAGTTAGTGATGAAGAATGGGATCAATGAGATCGATCACATCGCTTATGAAACCAGACAATCCCCTTATCCGGTCATGCGGGATTTGGAATTTATGGTGAATGAGCGCATGCTGCCATTCGGCAGAATCGAAAATGGGATTCTCTTACTCGAGCCGGAAGGTTTTCACGAACAATACGAAGCGAACGAGGATTACGAGGAAAATGATGAGGATGAATACGACGACGATGATGAGTATGATGAGGATGAATACGATGACGAGGACGACGAGGATGAGTACGATGATGAGGACTACGACGACGAAGAAGATGAAGATACAGACACGAAACCAAAAGGCCCAAGGATGATCGAATGCCCCGGCTGCGGCGCCAGGGTGGTCGTTGTTCCCCATGAGCGGAAAGAATGCGAATATTGCGGCAACGAAATCAGCGCATAAAGCTGGATGACAATCCGATTTATAAAACCAAAACGCCTGCTCTATTGTCTACAAATACAAGCGGAGCAGGCGTTTTTTGTTATAAATCCTTCTTAAAATAATAATGCTTGAATCCCCGAGGCGCGTCATCGATTACAGCCATTTCTTGATATCCATGTTTTTTGTAAAACCCGGGGGCTTGGAAGCTGAACGTATTCAGTTTAATGAAGGTACATTCTTTTTCTCTGGCTATTCTCTCGATTTCCGTTAACAATTGGGAGCCAAAGCCATGTTTTCGATAAGCCGGGTCCACCCATAAAATATGGACTTCCACCCAGTTCCAGCAGCATTCACCTAGCAAGCCCGCGATGATTTTGCCTTCTTGATCCTTGATATTCAGATTTATTTCCTCATATCGGTTCAGATCAGCTGGCACTTGGCCGGCATTAAACTCAATCAGCCTATCTCTGATAAATTTGCTTTCTTCTTCGGAATTTCTTGAGATTTGATGTACACTCATTTCATACTCTCCCTTGGCCCTAATATTTCTATAATTGATGATGGTAATTCGGAATTTTCCTATTTATCCCTCCACCAAATGATAATAGCGCACATCCCCTTTTTCCGTTTCAGCAATTAATATATCTCCGCGTTCTTTCACGCTGTAAATCCTGGTTCCGATACTTAAGTGATTGGCCGTCCCGTCTTCGAAATGCAGACCGTCCTTGTTGTTCTGACTAATTTTTGTAATTTGCACGTCCTTCGTAAGGCTTAATTCATTCACCCAATCGATTCCTGAACAATAAACGGTACCCTTATACATAAAAATGTCGGCATCAGGTTTGGACTGCAAAACCTTGTATGCGGAAGGGTTTTCTATTCCATAATTTTTCCTGGCGATTCCATTACCGGAAGTGCAGCCGCTGGTGACCATCAAGATGAAAGAGACAAATAAAATCATCATTTTATTCATGTTATTTCTCCTTGGATTCATGATTTAGTTTTTTGCAAAATCCTCGATTTAGAGTCAATAACACTCTTTCCATCTTTATAGCATAAAATCCAGCTGCAAGTCACCCCAGCTGGATTTAACCCTTACCTTTTTTTCTTGTGATAGTGATAACCCGTGCAAAGACCTTTTTGTTTGGATTTGGCAGAGCAGTTATGCCCGCCGTTTTTATCGAGTCTTCCCGAATGTGCGTAAGCAGAAGATGTGATTCCCAGCAATACGACCAAAGCCATCATCATGATCACGAATTTTTTCATTTTATCACCTGCATATCCCCTATGCTTTAGGGTGTAATAGAATCTCCTTCATTCTACTATAAAACCCAAAATCAGGATACCTATATTCTATAAATTCGTATTTTTATGAAATAATCGCGATAGAATTGCCTTTTCTCTTTCATTCGGAGTCGCTTTTCGTTTGTTCAATCAATTCATGTATCGATGCCGGATATAGCGGTTTGCTAAGTTCCAAAATGGCTTTGGCATAAGATTGTATTTCCTTTTGGGCGTCATGCTCTAGGCGCTGGCTTAAAAAATGACATACCGACTGTAGGGAGGCGGTCCAATACCATCTGACATACATTCCGTATGCTGGCAAAAACAGCCGCGCCTGCTCTGCGCAAACCCCGGCTTGCAAGGCGGCTTCATATTTCTGCACTCCGGCTTCGATATAGTCGATCAATTCCTTCGTCAGCTGCCCCCCTGTCTCGGCGCTCAGGACCTCCCCGCTGCCCTGTTTGGAATTTTCGGGTTTGCTTCGCCATTCATCGGGTCCCGGGACGTAAAATACCGGTTCCTCCGTAATATATCTGCGGCTTGATTCATTCCATGCTTCGAGACTGTCCCCGGTGCCTTCGGCATGGCTTGCGCCAATCACGTATTTCCACCATTGTCTGGCGACCATAAGCGGGGCGTAAATTTCGTACTGCAGTATCACATGCCGAAACGGCGAGGTATGCCCTTCCCTGGCAAGGAACCGGATTAGACGGATATCCTTTTCATTCAACTCACTAGACTCCTTGGCATAGGACACCCGGGCGGCGTTTACGACCGTCAGGTCCGACCCCATATGGTTAACAAGCCTTACATAACCTTTATCCAAAACCTCAACGAATGACATCATAATGCCTCCTTCAATTCCTTCTTCGTTCTTACTTCTTCAAAAGCAGGGCAACTTCCTGTATGATTCTCCCATATGACATGCCGGATATTTCCACGAAAAAAAACACTGCCATTAAGGCAGTGTCTCCTCTATTTGATCAATGCCGCTCTCAGATCCGAACCATACTCCAAATAACCTTTTAGACAGGTTAGCATATAAACCCATCCCTCTTTGTTATCCAATAACCGGCTAATGAATTGATCATCGTTTTCGTTAAAACCTTCCTCGTTAACTTCAACAATCGTGTTTGCCTGATCGGCATCAATCAACGTTATCGTAACGGCATTTCCCTCGCCATTAGAGCCCCATCGAAAAGCAATCTTCTTGTTTTCCACGATCTCGGCAATTTTGATGTCGCCTTGCGCCTCATACTCTTCATACTTTAATGTAATGGTTTTACCCTGTTCCCATCTTTCAGAGCTTGAGGAAAACCAAAAGCCCCCAATTTTCGCCGGGTCCACAAAAGCTTCAAATATTTCATTAGCGGGCTTAAGTATTTTCATTTTCGTAAGATTGTTCATCAAGCCTATTTCCTTTCAGTGATTTCTTCTATGTTTAGTTATTGGTCTTTTCGCAGCAAATATTCTCATGTCTTGGACATCAAAAACGTAAAAATCTTGATATCAGTATCATCGGACTCAGCATGTTGATATGAACATTACTAACGATATCCTTCACACTACTCATCTAACAATCCCCAAAGCGTTACAACACCAGTATGATTGATCAAACAAATCAATTCGGACTCTTCTTCACTAATGTATTGGGAAATATCTCGTTTTCATCATCTCTTACGCTTACTCATAGATAAGCCCTATCATAATCCCGTCCGTTTAATCCATATGAGCGGCTTCCGATTGCCGATACTCTCTTTCAAGAATCGAAAAATAATATTGGTCGGTCCATTCATCATTCCAAAACAATTCTTCCTTAAACACGCCTTCCCGAGTCATGCCGATTCGCTCCATCAGTGCTGCCGAGCGGTCATTTTTCGAGTTGCACATCCCTACGATCTTATGGGCATCCAATTGTTCGAATCCGAATTGCAGTAAAAGCTTGGCCGCCTCGCTGCCATATCCACGACCGCCATACTCCGGAAGAACCGCGAATCCGATCTCCCAGCTTCTCCGGAAGTCGACATAACTCCAAATTTGCGCGATGCCAATCGGGGTTCCTTCGGGGTCTCCTGCCAATCGAATAATAAAATCATAACTTTCCCCTTCATCCTCTTCGAGCTTTTGCAGATACTCTTCCCGCGCCTCTTCTTCGGATTTTACCGATTCTTCGAAACTCCATAAACTTTCGTCGGTTTCGATTCTGATTAGAAACTCCAAATCTTCCGCTAAAATTTTCGTTAAAACAACGTTCTCTCCACAAATCTTCATTCCATACTCCTCCTAATTTGGTAAAGGTCTGAGGCAAAAAATGCAAAAGTACAACCTTTTTATAAATTTTATCAATAAAATAAAATCATTTCCTGTAAATGGACTCCATTTTATAATGAATAATATTACGGGCATTTTGAACAGCGGCATTAATGAAATGGATTCTTGAATTCGCTTTTTGGTTTTTAGCAAATTCCTACATGACAAAAATGACTGGCTGACTGGCTGTTCCATCTGAAAAGTTGCGAAAGTGCATCTTTTTTAGCGTTCCAGGCAATGATGGCTAGAAAGCTTGCAAAAATGCATCTTTTCCCCAGCTTTTAAGCATACACAGGCGGCGTAAAATAAGTTGTGTACCATGATTTGGAGTCTATCCAAAACATAAAAAAGTAGGGTATTCTCGGGATTGCGAAGTCACCAAGAAAGGAACCCTACTCGATGAATATGATACCCGAAAACATACTCAACAATCTATTTGAAAATCTTGTCACTCAATTTGTAAAAGAGAATCTGGAAACCATCATGCGAGCGGAAATCCAACAGTTCATGGAAAATGAACAAGAAGGGATCCGCAATAGTCGCAATGGTTACTACAAGCGTAATCTGCACACGAAGTACGGAAACCTAGAAGACCTGCAAGTGCCCCGAGATCGTAACGGCGATTTTCAAACGCATGTGTTTGAGCCCTACCAAAGACGGGACGGTTGGCTGGAAGAAGCCGTGATTCAGATGTACAAAAGCGGCATGGGTACCCGAGATGTCGCCCGTTTCATTGAAAGCATGTTCGGCAGCCACTATTCGCCGACAACAGTCAGCAACATCACCGCTACAGTCTTGGAGGATATCGAGAATTGGCATCAGCGAAAATTGAACAAGCGGTACTCTGTCATCTACTTGGATGGCCTGTATGTGAAGCTCAAGCGTAGTACGGTAAGCGGCGAGGTCATTTACTTTGCCATGGGAATTGACGACGAAGGTCGCCGCCAGATCCTCGGGTTTTACGTAGGCGGACATGAGAGTTCGAATGGATGGCGTGATGTCTTGAAAGACTTGTACCGACGCGGTGCCCAGGAAGTGCTGCTTGGTGTATTTGACGGCCTTCCTGGACTGGACGATGCCTTCCGTGAAACCTATCCTCAGGCCGACGTGCAGCATTGTGTGGTTCATAAGGTGCGGTCGACGTTTCCGAAAATCCGTGTACAAGACAAGACGGCATTTCTCGACGACTTGAAGACTGTCTATAACGCCCTTGACCACGATCTGGCTATGGCCGCCTTTGATACACTCAAAGCCAGATGGGGCAAGAAATACCCAAGGGAGATCGAGTCGTGGGAGAATAATCTGCCTACGCTGTTAACCTTCTACAAGTATCCTGTCGCCATTCGAAAAGCCATTTACACTTCTAATCCCATCGAACGGATGAACAAAGAAATCCGGAAGCGTCTGAAGCCAATGAACAGCTTAACCAATCTAGACGCTGTAGAGAAGATTGTGTACCTGGATGTAGTGGAGTACAACCAGCGTTACGCGGACCGTATTATCCCAGGCTTTGGTGTCCCGGACACGAAACAGGAACTGCGGAGTCTTTTTGAGGAGCGGTATCCTTCGTCCATGGAAGATGAATCCTAAAACCAAGCTCCCGCGCCTTCGCTTGGGCTATGTCCTCCACCACCACAAAAAAATCATTCAACTACGTTGGTGTTGTCGTTTCCTAAGTTTACCTGCTGTGTGCTTACACAAACTTCTTGACGCTACCGATCACATGATCAACTGTCTGAAAAAGCTTTCTCACATGCCATTAACATCACTTATATTTGCATATGGCAGCATATAAAACCAAGACTGAAGCAGCGTAGGTTAGCGACTTTAAAAATTAAACTCTTTTCCCCAATCAAATACAGCCGATTCCTCTATGCTTTTAGGCCAGTGCTTGCACCATTCAGGCACTTGAGGTTGTTCGACTCTGTCCAGACTTGGCGTGTATGGCTTCAAATCAAGGACGGGACTTCGGTCATCAGCATCAATATAAGCAATTTGGATGACACCTTCTTCAAAATCAATATCGAATATCTGCACAGTCGTCAAGGCGATCGGATTAGGACGAACCGGAGATCTGGTTGCAAAAACGCCTATGATGTCCGGTGCATTTTTATAGGGTTGCGGACTTTCCAAATGGCTTCTGGCTTCCTCGGTATCAAATCCGTCAAACCACCACAATACATTGACATGGCTGAAACTGTTCAACTCTTTTAATGCGGGAATATACTTTTTACCTAGTTCAATTAACATCTCCCCGCCCCGGACACGAATTTCCCCCACAGGATTTACATAAAATGACTTCATCGCATTCCCTCCAAGATTGAATTTCGCTGGCCATTTCAGCGTAATCCCTACCACTATGTGAGAGTCAACATCCAGGGAAAGGACTCGTTGGCTTATTTTTTCATGTCCGATTCTGAATGAATTTTCCTAGAGGAATCTGGATTTCCGTCAAATATTGATCCGGGGATGTTTCATTCCAATAGTTGCGATGGCATATTTGCCTGCTTGGTACCGCCATACGATAGACTGAATGCTCCGTTAGCCACTTGGCAAAAGACAAGTAAGCATTTTTAATATTCTCGAACGGTCCGTAAACCATGGCGCATGCCATCAGATCAACTTGCTCGGTTTGGCTATGTGCAATCCCTGATTGGTTACGCCCTAAATGACGTACAACCAAACATACCTCCACATCGACGTCTTCCTCTTTAAACTCCTGATCATGATAAATGGCGATGCCTGGGATTTGAGGAGCAATGTCGATCTTTTCGCATGTGATCATAGAAGTAAGTTCCCCCCACAATTCTCCCTCGCAAAAATAATTCGGGATGACCCGCCGCACAGAAACGACCGGATAACTTGGAACTTGTTTGAGCATAAAATTGTATTGCTTCGATATTTCGTCTTTTCCGATACTCGAAAGCGCGGCATCCATTTTCGCAAGCCTTTCCTTCTCCTGCCTGATGGTGTTTTCGATTTCCCGTCTTTTTTGTTTGAGCTGCTCGGTTAAAAAGCCATCATTCCAATTGCTTAATGCCACCGCGATTTCCGCCACGTTATATCCAAGATCGCGAAGCAAAATGATTTTTTGCAGATCAGGGATTTGTTCCACCGAATAATGCCGATAGCCGGTCAGCTTATCGATTTGCGCGGGTTTTAATAAGCCGGTTTCGTCATAATAACGCAGCATCCGGATGGATACCTGAGTCAGCTTCGAGAATTCCCCTATTTTAAAAATAGTCACCATCTCCTGTTGTTATAGGTGCATCATACTGATGCAGCAACCAGCGATAGAAATCCAGACACCAGATCAAATCTCTTGAATCAGCCTCATCAAATCACGGGGTTCCGCCAATTTATATCTGGCCTGGATCTCCTCATGATTCCTGCAGCCCCAAAGAGCCAAAGCAAAGTCGATTCCCGCATCGCGCGCGCATTCATAATCATAGAGGGTATCGCCTATATAGAGAGCCTTTTGGGGATCGGCGCCGGAAATCTCGATAAATTTTAATAACGGCTCCGGATTGGGTTTATGCTTCTCCGTATCATCCGCGCACACAATATGGGGCAAATATCCCATTAAGCCAAAGGGCACAAAATCATTTCTCAGCTCCTCCGTCGTTTTGGAAGTGACGATCCCCAGCGTGATTTGTTTGCTGTCTAATGTCTTCATTACATCCAAAATCCCGCCGAATACCTTCACCCTACCCATAAAATCCTTCAGAAAATAATTCCAGCGGTCATTCGCCTGCTCGATGTCGGTAATCCCCAGCTGCGGCAATGCATTAGCTCCCGGGATTCCAAGCGCAAATCTTAAATCCTCCAGATCGCTTTTTTGATTATAATCCGTCTCCAACATCTTTTGCAGCGATCCTAATACTGCTTGTTCCGTATCAAGTAATGTGCCATCTACATCAAATATAATTGTCGTGTACAATTAGGTATCCTCTTCCTGTTGGTATTTTTACTGCTGGTTATTCTGATCCTGTTTTTTTCTATATCTCACAATGCCGTCAATAGCAATAAATAATGCGGCTACAATAAGTACATAAAATGCATTGTCTTTAAAATCCTTCGCATCAAAATTTTTCAGAAACATGATCAAGCCCAGCGCATAAAGAATCACCATAAAAAATATAATGAATCTTTTTAAGCCCATACGCACACGGTCAAATCTCTTAAAATTTAATAGGGAAACATAAATTGTTACCAGTCCTATGATGAATAAAATAATCATCAGGCTCTTCCTCCCCCGATAATCAGGACAATAATCACCAACAGAGTCATTAGGCTCCCTCCTTAGCGTGGTTTGTTATTAAAGCGACAGACCCATCCGGGCTTATTTATATGCTTCTGAAAAAAGCATGCAGAAATAAAAGCACTAATACGGCGGTGACCGCCACTCTGGACACTCTCATCAGTTTTCCGCTTTCGAATGTTTTATGCAGCAAAAAGAAGAAAGCCAATGCCCATAATCCATCTTGAAAAAATGTCACGAATGCGTTTCTTAGTACATTGATCCAAAATAAAAATGTACTCACAATATTCCCTCCCTAAAGTTATCGGCTTGGATGTCATCCATCCAGTTGGTTTGGGCATATTTAATCGGAATCGGCGAAAACCCGGCCTTGGATTGTTTTGATATTGGGCCGGGTCATGTGCTGTTATGTATTTTATTATCCGATACGGTTGAAACTCATTATAAGGACTTAAGCCAGGGTTGTGTCGATATGACTTATATATTACAATGATGAGGTTTTTCAAATATATACTCAAAACGAATACATAAAATTGAGGCCGAGGTGTGTGCAAACATTATGATTTTCGGGGTTTTTACCGTTATTTTATTCATCATTTTCTTAATATTTCACTTATCGGATCCTAGGAGAATCATAAACGGTTTTTTATTCAATATGTTTTGCTGTTCACTGCTGGTTTCCGGCATTTATTTTGCAGTTACAACTCCCATTGTTATTTTTAGAGTCATGATCCTGATACCCTTATTTATCGTTCTTCTTTTTCTATCGACTTTCGGAATCCTCGCCTTATGCGTCGGGTTATTTCTTAATGCAAGAATTTTGATGAAAAAAGAAGGCCGGCGATTTTCGAATTGTTTAACTTTAATTTTGGGTTTAGGTCTTTTGCTATTGTTATTATTTTCGGTTGTTAATCCGGAACGGTTCCTGTCTCCTAATCTCCGGCCCTTGTTTGCCGGGGGATCGCTGATTGTATTCTATTTCTTTTTTAGTTTAACAAATTTCTTAAGCGCGTATTTCCTTTATCAATTTAATAAACCAAAATATAACCAGGATTTTATCATTGTTCTTGGAAGCGGCTTAATTCGCGACAAAGTACCGCCGCTTTTAGCAAGCAGAATTGATAAGGCTATTGATTTTTATCGGAAACAAGCTTCGGCTGCTTATCCGCCTACAATTATTTTCTCTGGTGGACAAGGTCCTGATGAAAATCTTTCGGAAGCCGAGGCTATGCAAAAATATGCCATCGAAAAAGGAATTCCTCCGGAACATACGCTGAAAGAAGACCGTTCTGTCAATACGTATCAGAATATGCTTTTCTCCAAACAAATCATGGACTCCTTAAAAAACGGCAAATATAACAGCATCTTTACGACCAATAATTTCCATCTCTTCCGTGCCGGCTTGTATGCAAAACAAACGGGATTAAAAAGCCAAGGCATCGGATCCAAAACGGCGTTTTATTACTGGCCCAATGCAATGATTCGTGAATATATAGCTATTCTGGTCATGAACCGCAAACGTCATATTATCGTAGTGGGGACCATTTTAGCTTTTTCAATTATAATCACGATCATTTCCTTTTTAGTTTCATAAGAAGGTTGTATTGTCTTACCCCTGTCGTAGTAATCAAATGTCCCCCTTATGAACGTCCCTCTTCCTTTATTGGAGATTTCCCGGGACGTTCTTTGCGCTACAATGCCTGAGCAACAAACTCAGCCAGCAAAATGTTCCCGGATTTTCGCGAATTCCGCGTAATCCTCCATGTAAAAGTCTGCGCCTGAGCACTCATTCTGAAACAAGCAGGTTTTGATTCCAAGCGCCTTCCCCGGCAGTATATCCAGTTCCCGGTCGCCAATCACGAGATCGATATGGTATTGATTATGGAGGTGTTGATACGATGCAGGATCCGGCTTTCTTGGATAACCGTCGTCACCGGCCACCATATCCGTAAAATATGTATCCCAGCCGAAATGCTGCAGTACGGCCAGAACTTCTTCCCGGAGTTTATGCGTCATGATGACATTGATCTGAGCGTATTTCAAAACCTCCTCAACCCCAGCAAACGGCCGAAAGGCATCAGGCGGCAGACATGCTATTTTATGACGTATTTCCTTCATTTCCCCTTCTGTCATTCGAAAATGTTTCTCTGCATCGCTGAATGAAATTTTCAGTTGAGACATCACTTCTTCTTCCGTTATACCCTCGTCACCTAACACTTCTTTGAACACAGCTGTATAAGCAGGATATGTATTAAACAAGGTCCCATCAAAATCCCATAAAATATTCAATCGTTAGCACCCCCGCCTTGTGGATAGGTCTTCTGCAAAAACGCAACCGACCGATTTATTAACGCTTTTAAAATCTCAATATCGATATCAGCAATTTTATTGATGTACACGCACGCTTTTCCTGAGGTATGTTTTCCGAATTTCTGCAGCAGCTCCTCCCGCCCTGTATCACCCGTTGCAAAATACAAACTGATTTTCGCTTTCCGGGGGGAAAAGCCAACGAGCGGCGCATCTCCTTCATGACCGGACTCATATTTATAATGATACGATCCGAATCCAATAATGCTGGTTCCCCACATTTTCGCTTTATAACCTGTCGTTTCGGTAAAAATATCCAATAGTTTAAACGCATCTTCGCGTTTTTTCAGATTGTCGATCTTTTCGATGAATTCGATGACACTGCTGTCGGTTTCTTTTGTTTTTAGTTCATACATATTCGCTTTCCTCCGCTAAACAATGGTTGCGCAATATCCTGTTTCCTTGCCTTTTTGAACGGCCTTAACATATCCTTCAAAGTAATAGGGGATATTGTCTTCTTCGCCGTTTACAATTCTCCCCCTCACTTTGTCAAAAGCATAAATCGAAACGGAAAATGCAGGTTCTCCGGTAATGAGAACAGGCTGCTCTTTGTCTTGGCCCCAATAATATTCGCCGCCAAAGTTCCTTCTTGCCACCTCAAAAATATAACTTCCGACCATGGAGCAGGCAGAATTCAAATAGTCTTCATCAATTTCAAAATCACGTAACTCATCTAACATAGCATCTACATCCTGCAGGCTTTCCACACTAAAATCGAATTTAGCCTTATCCGAAAAGTTGTCAGTGAAATTTTCAGCAGTTTCTATAATGTCGTTTTTTAAGTTTCTTTGCATTTATTGGACCTCCAATTAGCGGTTCTTTTATGTCCTTTTTTTGTGTTCCAAAGTCGGGGACCTGCTGCGACGAGATCAATCTTCTATTCCCCTCTCATTCCAACTGCAAAAACTTTAAAATTCATTTTCTCATAATACGGTACCAATCCCTCTTCGCAAAAAAACTGCAGATGCAGATTTTCTTTTTGGCAACGTTCTGCTAACTGACGTGTAATTTCCGATCCGATCCCTTTATTCCTATAGTCGGGATGAACTCCCAACCCGCAAAAGTAAGCATTGATGATGCCATCAGAAACGATTCTTCCAGTACCGATTAAGCGATCATCGTGATATGCATAGATAGCGTACCAGCTTTGTTTCATGGCCGTCAGCAGCCGCTCTTTATTAAGCTGCAAAAATTTATTCCAATCAAGATCCTCGTACAAATCATATATATTTTCTTCTGTTGGCAGTTCTGAGGTATATTTGATATCCATTGGGCGGCCTCCTTGCTCATTTATTGTTGTTGATTTCAATTTCTTGTAACGCGCTTATACGGAGCTTTCGATTTCATCAGCCGCCTTGATTCGATGATCGATAAAATCATAAACCTGCTGCATTTCCTCTACATAATTCCGGTCAATCTCAAAATATTTAACACCATGTTTTAAACAGTTCGTCCTAAATTCATCATGGGCTTGGATATGTTCCCCAATCATTCGGTCTTCCGGGTAAAGGCGGGTTTCGATGACGTTTCTATATTTTACGATGTCGCTGAAATGTTCTTGTATATAACCAGGAGAAAACCCGATAAAAACCGAAATAATATCATCCGGATACTTTTGTTCAATTTCCTTCACATATTCCGGCAGCAGATAACAGCCTTCCATAATCAGATTCTGATTATTCTCGATATTCGTCATGATCATCGCTTTTACCATCGGCCATAATTTCTCACCAATCACCTCATCGGGATCAAGCGGCGTAAACCCGCAATTGTTATATCCCCGATACAAACCCATTTTTAAGTGATCTATCGAAAGATAAGGTATTTGATATTTTTCTAACAATTGTTGAGACATATACGTTTTACCTGTACAACTGTTACCGCTGATTAATATAATCATGAAAATAGCTCCTTTAAGTATGTTTGCGCAGCATTTTTAGAGACACATCATATATCCATTCTATGAAGCCGTAACGGCTCTTCCCATATAGTCAGGAACTGACAAGCTTTGATTCGGGACCTTGATGCGTATAAGTCACGTATTTGTTCCAAAAAATGTTTTTTAAAATTGAATTTTTCCAAGAAAATGAAGACTAGCCTCCATGCATTTCTTGTATTCTTCAGGTTTATAGGCCTTATGAAAAGGATTCATAAACCCGTGTTCAGCTTCAACAATTTCGATGTCGGTCATTTTTTTCGTTTCTAACTTTTCCGCTAAATCCATTACGTTAAATGACTTCTCATGTTGGGAGAAAAATAGTAATGTTGGACATTCCGGTTCTACCTCTGAATAATTTCTAATTCGCGATCCGTAATATCCAATGACCCCATCCACCCCGCATTCGCTGCTGCGCCAGGCAGTGGTTGCACCGATACTAAAGCCAATGATATAGATCCGATTGTACTTTTTGCGCTGTTCTTCCACGATTTGCTTCACTTTATGAAGTGATTGATCGAAGCCGATTTCGTTCACAAAATATTGATAGGCTTGCTCTTCTTCCTCATAAGGAAAAGCTCCCCTGTCCAATAAATTCGGAGCGATTACATCGAAACCTTCTTTCGTCAGCTCATCGCTGAAAAAACGAATATGATCATTGATCCCATATATTTCATGCAAAATAATGACTAAAGATTGGGGAGAGAAACGCTTATTCATGAAGCTCACATCTTTCTTTTATGTTTTATCAGGTTTTAGAATAGCTCACCTACATTTCTTTTTCCAACACGTACATCTCATCTTCCCGATTCATCGGATTCACGATTTTTACGATTTTAAACCCACATTTATTCACGTAAAAATGATGATTTCTTTTGGAATAACCCGGAGTATCCGTCAGCCATTTTTTTGTGTTCGGGTACTTCTGTTCTATGTATCTCCATATGGCTAGCCCAATCCCGCGGTTTTCCAGCAACGGATCGACAAATAAATTACCTAAATAGTTTTCGTTGTTTTCGTTAATCCATACAATAACAGCCCCGATTACCTTCTTATCCAATAAGACCTTATAAGACTGGGTAGGTGATTCCAGCGCCCATTTCCTTATAAATTCGCCCGTGTCATATCCAGTAGGCCCTCCCTTTGCTTGGCCCAAAAATTGCTGTGTATCCAAATCAAAGGCGCGGGTCATGATTTCAGTTAAAACGGCAATATCTTCTTCAGTAATAGGTTGAAACTGCAAATTCTCGTAAGCTTCCATTCCCTTGTCCTCCATTCATACTGCCTTGCTGCCATTCATTTCAATCTCAAGCTTAGAAAATCAACAATCTCCTTAAAAGCATTCTGAACCATAGGATCATTAAAATGTTGGTCAAACACATGGTCGGCGCCTTCAATTGTAATTAGCTTGGAATAGATCCCCTTCTCTTTTAATTTCTCATGCATAAAAAATGATTGCTCATAAGGAACGTCCGTATCTCGATCCCCATGAAGAAGTAATGTTGGGGGATAATCTTCGGATATATTATCGATTGGGTTGTATTTTATGAGTTCGTCGGAATCGTTGTTGCGATCAAGTCCAGTTACTTCTTGAACCCAGACGCCTTGCTGGCGGCAATAAAGATAAAAATCGAATCTTTCCCATACGCCATTCGTCACTTCTTTATCCCCCACAGACTCCAATGCTTTGGTTCTGCTCACGATGGGCCTCTTACAATAATACTCACTCGGCTGCGCGAACCAGTCGCCCAAAATATCGCCATATCCATACAAGGAAACGATGGCATTAGGTTTGATCTCCATTGTTCCTGTTAATAAACTAAGGAATCCGCCCGCTGAGCTGCCCATGACCGCCATTTTATGAACGTCAAAATCATACCATTTTACCGCCATTGTTCTTACCCATTCCACTGCATCCCGGATATCTTCAATAATGGATACAAAATCCGTTTCAGGCGCCAGCCTATAATCGATATTGACGATACTAAAACCGGAACGCGTAAAATACTCGATTTGTTCCAAAGACAGCCATGTTCTTGTCCCGAAAATTAAAGCGCCTCCATGGATATATATAATAACTGGCGAACCCGGGCCTTGATCATAGATATCGGCACTTATGGAACAGTGATCCGTTTGCTTATAGACTCTGGTGTCTTTCATGTTTATAACCTCCTTTTATTATCGCACTGGGTCTATATAAGTTGAACCATTTTCTCCCTCTTGCTATTTCCTTATCCATTTCTTTAGTTCAACTTACATAGTCCGTTCGCTTTTCCAACTCAAAATACGCATCCCGAAGCCAAGGGTGAACAACCCTTAGCGTTTCCCGCTGCTCCCATAAAAAATGGATGTATGCAAATGCCGCATGCTCCAAAGAACGATCCAGCTGCGCCATGATCTGCTGCAAATAAGGCGGTGTGCCGCTTTGATCCCATTCGATTTTATCAGCTACAAATAAAACCTTGTCCAATAAAGTAGAATCCTTTTTTAATGTGGTGTGACAACCGACTGCGCCGAGGATTTCTTGATCCCGAATTTGAAATAGATCTCTGGCCATTTCCCCGACCTTCATGCAGTGTTCCGCAGTCTTCGGACATTTATTGTTGACCAGAAAGCTACATATATCCTCTCGCAAATTTCCGGTTAAGGGTTCAACAACGAGCTGATTATATACCGAATTCATAAACGCAGGCCTCCTTTATATATGAAAGTTGCTTTGTATCTACAAAAACACCCCGGCCTTAGATGCTCATATCCATTAGGTCGGGGCGGATTGGTGTCTTGATGGTGCAGTGCTACTCTTTGATCACAGATATTATTTTATTAAAAATTCTTTAAAATGCATCCAACTTCATAATGACAATATCCGACTTCGAGTCTATTGATTTAAATTCCATAAAGTACGCTCTTTGTTTGCTCTCATCTGTCATCGTTTTGATGTCCGGATGAAGGAAATAGGTTTCTTCTCCATGATCTTCAAAAATATAACCGACGTGATCTTCTGCTTGCGTACTCGGATCACCGTATACGGATTTGACTTCATCAAATGAATAACCTTTCCCAATATTCCTTGTTGTTACATATCTTGATTGGGGTTCGTCTGTCCATAACCTTATACCTGCTGCTTTGTCATCCACATAATAAACTTCCAATTTTCCCGCGTACTCAATACTTTCTTTCTTTTCTTCACCAGTACCAAGCACTTGTTCCACTTCATGCTGCTTCATTCCAAGGGAAATCATGCTCCCTGTTTTTTTGTCAAAAAAACCTAAATCCTGTGCAGTAAATTTTCCAGGTATGTACGAATATTGGGGCTGTTTTTCTCTGGTTAACAACAAGGTTCCCGCTATGATAAGTATAATAATGGCTGCTGCAAGAAGGATACCTTTCAATAATTTATTCAATGTTATATCCTCACAATCTTATCGTAGTTGATAGGTTATTTTTTTCTCACAAAATGAATGCTATCTTCCCAGCGGTTGTTTACCTGCATCACTTTTTCCTGTCTGCTGACGAATTCAAACCCGTTTTTGATGAGCACGATTTGCGAGCCAATATTGGTTGGCGATGTTCCAGCCTTTAATTGATCAATTCGATGGCGGTCAAAAGCTTCAGTCACTGCGAGCTTGACAGCAGCCGTGGCATATCCCTTCCCGCAATGTTTTCGGCCAATTCTATAACCTAGTTCCGCTTTTCTGCACTCTTCCAAGGCGATGTCCACTATATTCACCCTGCCGACCATTTCGCCTTCCTTATTACGGATGATGTACATGTAGCAAAGATCTTGGAGCTGTTCTTCAATAATGCTGTTGATTATTTTGTGGAAATTATCCGTTTCATAATATTCATCCCCCCGCGAAGGAACAAATGTCTCAAAATAATCCCGGTTTTCTTTTTCAAACTCCAGAATCTCATTGGCATTCGCTTGCGATACGATTTCAATAGATAGATCAGTCATTATATCATCTTCCTTCTGAATCTTTTATTTCGAATGGCTATATCTTGTTTTTAAAGCTTCTTTAAACACATCCCTCGGTTCTTTATAGTCAATAGGTTTATAAATCAATTTGTTTAACCATTTCATCCGGCCGATATGGTCGGCATATTCCAGATGCGTATCTTGCGTATACCAAATTACTTCTTTCATCGTTCCCAAAACACTGCGGCTATTCGTTTTTGAAATCACCACTTCCGATCCTTCCAAAAAGTACTGTTTAATCAGACTTTGGCTTACGCCTTCGTTTCTCAGGTATTCGGATAAAGTCGTTTTAAATTTCTCCTTCATTTTTTCAAGCTGTGAACTTCTTACCTCGTCAACAATGACGCTTAATCGACTAAGATCATTCATGAAAATAATATGTTTTCTATTGTTCAGCTGATACATGTTCGCATGCCAACTGAATAATAGGGAAGACTCGCAATCTTCTATTGCTGCTGCTTTCATATCTTTTAATAGTGATTGTGTCAATCTCAGTACCAACATAACGTCGCATCCTTTGTATAAGTCGCTTGACTATTTTAATAATTACTCGATTTTCGTTAAAATCATTTGCATGATTTCATCAGCTATCGTATCACGATTGTCTTCATTAATATGAATGATTTTTACTCTAAAATGATTTTTAATCTTATCTATCTCTGTATGGCTGTCTACAGGAACCGTTCCAAGAACAACATGTTGATGGTCAAATATGATTTTTCGAATCCATTCTTGGAATGGTAAGGATAACATCTGCATAAAACCTATTTCATCAATAACGATCACTTTTTTTGATTGCAATGATGATTCTAATAACGGAATAACAAAATCTTCGAACCCCTTTACGTCGACACCATATCTTCCGATTTTAAAGGTGCTGTTATTTTTGATACTTGCAATTTCTAGCCTCCCTCCGTCGACAGCCACACACTTAAAACCGATTCGTTCGTTATCATCCCGTATTTCCTCAGTATAGAAGCCACCGCAACGTTCAGAACCAAGGCGATGAATCATATTTTTAATTAAAGTAGACTTGCCCATCCGTGGTTTTCCTGTCAGTAAAAATACGTTTTTTCCCGAATCTCCATCTCCGTTTTTATTACATGCTAAAGCAGCACTCATATAAACTTTTAATTCATTTAATAGCTGTTGAGCAGCGCGAAGGACTTCGTTTTTATATTCATCTAATTTCGTTAATTTTGTGTTTAATGCTTCTTCATTCCATAACCCATATTCATTGGGTAAAGGTATGTCATTAAGCTTGCTATAATATTCATCGAAATCACTCCAAACCCATGGATTCCCACTATGATACAAACCGGAAAGTTGACAGCATCCCAAATGGATTGGAATTTTCTCATGGATCACATCTTCCAGGATGGATACAAGTTCTTCAATCTGTTTTTTTTCTTCATTTGTCATTTAATGTTCATTCCTTCTTTGAGGTACATTGCCGGAATTACGAATCTCTTGACCTTAAGCGGTTCTGTAATTCTAAAATCTGCGATTGATTGTTCCTCATATTCTCGCATAACTTTTTCAAAAATCTGTCCGATTAACATACAATCATCCAATGCGTCATGTCGTTTCAAATCCTTAATTCATATACTTTGAACAATACTCACAATGTTCTGAATAACGTTCTCAACTTCATCAGAGTTTTGGATGACAAAAAAATGGTCGGCTTCATTTTCTGCAGGCGCTGCCATATCCGCATGTTGAGAATCGGCCTGCTGCTTCATAAGCACTTCCACGAAAGAAGAAGCATTCCTAAAAACATTTGTACTGCGCTGACTTTTAGCAACCCGCTCTTTAAGAACATGATCCGGAAGATTAAAATGAACCAATATTCTTGTAAACCCTTGATCTTGAAAATAATTATGCAAATGGAGTCGGCCTTGACGAGCACGATTCGAATTGCAAAGAATGAGATGGAAATCCGTCTGATTTACAGCGTGATTTACAATGGTTTGAGTGACGGCGTATTTGATCGTATTAGGTCCTCGTTTTGGCCGCAAGTTTTTGTAATATGTATTGATGAATTCCGCATGGTTATCCTGGTCAATCACAACTGAATTATGCAGCTTTTGTTCCAGCGTCCTGGCAAATGTTGTTTTCCCGCTATGGGTTTTACCGACTGTTATGATGACGAATCTCTTCATTAAGGGGCACCCCATTCTTTACTTAATAGCTTCATTCTTCTCTCACGGTCTCCTTGTCCAGATCCACAAAGAAATAATGAAGTACAGAAAGCGGATAATAGCTAGGGTTTACCCGAACTTCATATTCTCCTGCAGGCGTAAAGCCGATCGGATTCAACATTACTGTATATGATTCATTTTCAATGGAATAGTCATCCGTATCCGCATTGTATTTTGCCTTTAACTTGGCTGCCACGAGATCAACCGCTTTTTGTCCGGCTGCTTCCTCACTTAAGTTATTCGTGTTTTCTTGACTTATCGAAGCCGTATCTTCCTTGACAGAATGGATTGAATCAATAGGATGATCAGCAGAAAAGAAAATCATAAGCGCTATTGCTAATATAATGTTCATTTGAAGTTCATTCCTTTGTTAGAATTACATATTAAACAGCCAAAACATGATAAATAGACGGAGTGTTCCGCACATTTCGGATATCCTCTAGGTATTGTCGGGTGATCATCACCTTCATCAGGAGTTGACCATTCTATATAATTTTCTGCATTTACAAATTTCTCTTCAAATAATTCAATCATTGTTCCGAAATGTTCGAATGTATCTTTAATCCACTGCTCGTTTGGCTCATCGTTCAATAACTCCCATTGAAGTTTGTTAATGACCCCTCTTATACACTCCAACATAAAGCTCTTCATTTCCGGAAAATCATCTTCAATCCATGGCATTTCTTCGATATTGAATCCAACTACTCCCCGGCCTATGACGTTTTGATCTTTTTGTGCAAGCCAGATAATAAATTCCTTTTCCCGATCCGTTGCAGCGATCTTAGATCCACTTATTACCAATGTCTCTATAAATACCGAAGTAGATTGATTTGTCATTCTTAATGGCTCTATCAATTCTTCAAGAGGACTTGGCATCGATATTTGATTCATTTCCCTACTCCTTTAGTTCGGCAATTACACGCAACCTATTTATATAAAAATGACCCAGCCTTTGATCTCTCTTGTCTTAGGCTGAGTCGTTAATTCACCAAGCTACTTCCATTATTATACACATGTCTGCTGAGGGATGATAGTTCACCAGTTGAAAGTTCATCTCTAACGAAACATGGTATCGCTATTTGCTGCAAAATAAGCTTACTGAAATTCTAGCGAAACTGTGTATCGTTATTAAGCTAAATAAGTGCTTTAAGACTGTTTTTATCCCAAATAGAGATCTGTAGTTTCGTTAGGGAATCAACCCCCTATTTTTTCTGATATTTCTCAATCATGTATCTGAGCCCTTAATAAGTAGTAACTCTTCTCCACTTTAAAAATAAAATCTTTGGAGTAACACGCATAGTAGCCATCCAACCTGACATCCAGTTCAAACACTTCATATTCTTGTTCATTTAGCAATTCATCAAGCAGACCAATTAACTCTTCGATCTTCTGATCTCTTGATTCAATCAACAGCTTAAGTTCTGCTTCATATTTCTCAGGTTGTCTTTCATATTCATTTAAATGAAAAAACGCCTTGAGTTCCGAATTAATTTGCATTCTCCAATCCGAAATTTTAATGAGTTCAAAGAAAATCACCTTTTTGGGTGTTGGGAGCCATGATTTGGCTTCATCATCATAAAATGCTCTGAGGTCCGATTGAAACACATCTTTGATTGGTTCCTCCGTAAACTCCAAGTATGACGACACGCAGCCATCAAAAAACTCGCATTCATCTTCTAAAAATTTCTGGATTTCTTCGATTTTTTTCATGTGTATACTCCATCGTTTACTGTTGATTTCGGTACGATCTCTGACAAAGAACTGTTCCTCAATAATATTTGGGCTCTAAACCTAACTTGTAAATAATCTCGCCAGATTGATTTTCTTTGTTTTGATTAATAAATCCCACTTTTTCATATAATCGTCTAGCAGGTTCATTATTTTTTTCGACTGTTAATGAAACAACTTTACAATGTGTGTGCGTTTCACTAATGAACTTGAGTATCTCTAAAAGAGCGAGGATCCCATATCCCTTCCCCTGATATTTCTTATCGATTTGAAATCCGCCTATCCAATAGTTATCCGTGCTATCGGGTGTATATGACAAATAAAAGAATCCTACTATTCTATTTTCATAACAAATAATATACGGGTCAAAAGCTTCATCCCATGGCTTAATATAAGCAAAAGCTAACGACTCAATAACAGACGGTACGAATATTTCTTGATCTTTATGTATTGATATCTCAACTGCTTCTTCCCAATTTTCTTAATTAATAGGTTTAATGGTGAATGGGTTCATTTAAGATGATAGTCCTTTCTCGCTGTTAACGTTTTTCGTTGATTTTATAAAATATAGAAAAATAGGCTGCTTTGAAGGCAGCCTATTTTGTTTCGTAGCGTTATTTACGCGCTGAGAGAATGAATTTCTCCAGTGCCTCTGTATTGGTAATGCCCTGATTGCATCCATGGCTTTCCATACATACATATTGGCCAATGGAAGAATAGTTATCCAGCGAAGCCTTGGTCCTGACAGTGAGGAATGCAAGCTCTTGATGCCGATTGCAGAACAAGCAGTACCCTTTCTTGTTCGTCGGCGTGATTCTTCCCTCGATGCCGATGAACTGTCCTTCGAACGGATAGACAATAAACAATCTGCCCGTGGCAATATCTACCCAGCTTAGATATGTCACATATCGAAAGTCGATGGATTGTAAATCAGGCACTTTCAGTTTCTTATGCTTAGGGAACAGCTTCTGAATTTGTTTTAGCGTAATCGGCGGATATGGCTCCAGGTACGGTTCCAATGCGCTTAGATATCTCTGGAAATCATATGCCGTCTCGAAGGTCGTAATTTGTTCCAGCATTTGCTGCTGATCCTTTGTCAGGTCATCAAATGCTTCGACAATGTTCGCTGCAGCACGGAACCTTACGGTCTCCAAGACTTTTCGATCCGCGACGGTTCGCAGTGTTTTCAGAAGAAATTCCGTTTGTTTCTTAATCACGTTATACTGATGGTTTCTAATAAATGGTGTACTCATAGCTTTCAGCCCCTTATTTATTCATAAATGATCATAAGGTGCAAAGCCTGTTATTAGAAACGATAAAGATAAGTTTGGGCGACTCTAATCCATCCATCGCACCTCACGCAAAGTATCGCCCCAGATCAGGCTTTGCATGAGGACTTCCTAGCAAATGAGCAATTCGGCATTGCCATCTGTAAAACCCCCAATCATATTTCATGCGAAAAGTATAGCATGGAATTTCCAGTCAGTGCAATTTAACTTGATAAATGGATCGCTAACCATTTCGGATCATATTCCCAGCACCCTGCCGTTTTTTTATAAATCAAGTGGGGGACGTTCACGTAAAAGTTCCTTAATCTCTCTCAATTCTTCTAATATTTCTTTGGTGTATTTGTTACTTTGAGAGTTGTCTATTCCTAGCTTCACTACGAATATGCCGAAAAACAAGCCTAAAACGAGCGACAAAATAAAGGTTATGGTCTCCAAGATTTTTTCTCCTTTCTCAAGTCGACAGAAAGTTTCGAGTGAGCTTCTCTCAAGTTGATAACACCTGCATTTATATTATAATTTCAAACAATACAACAAGACCCGCCCTTAGATAACTTCTATCCTAGGCCGGGTCATATGTTGTCTTTAAAGCTTTTTTAACAAAATTACTTCAAGAGGATCATTTTCTTGCAATAAACAGCCAACATCTTTATAGCCGAGTTTTCGATAAAAATGCTGCGCATCCTCGTTGGATTGAGTCGAAGTCATTACGACTTCAAAGCCTTTCTGTTTCATAAGTTCTTCCCAATATATTACAGCTTCCTTACCATTTCCCTGCCCCCGGTATTCTTCATCGAACCATATCATGTTCAGGAACGGGGTATTGTCCCAAAAATATCCGTACCTCATCCATCCGATTTCTTGATTAGATTCCCGGAAAATGAAAATTTCATGATCTCTAATTTTAGTTCTTATCAATGACTCGGCAATATGACTATCTCTTTCAAAAAGGTACTGATAATCTGATTCTATTGCAACTTCGATCTTCACAGCGATATTCCCCCAATTATTTTTAATGACTTGATTTTTCCCTTCCCTATCCTTCTAATTAAACTCCTTAAGGTATTGTGGAGGTACATAGTCAGCAAGCCATACGCCATGATTTGCAACATAAAACTTAACATGGTTTTCTAAAGCTCTTACCGTATCCACTTCAAGAATAACGAGTTCGCCGCGTCTTTTGCCGGCTAAGGCAGCGAATTCCAGTGTATCTGACAGATGCACATACTTTCTCCCCATGGGTTTAATTCCTTCAGTGAGGATTTTATTACTGACTTTAGTGTTTGTCCCGTGATACAAAATTGCTGGCGGAATAGATTCTTTATACTCCAGTCTTCCCGTACTATGTCCATAGTTGGCTCTTATGTATCCATTCACAATCTCATATCTTTGTTTTGGGCAATTTTCTACAACTTGAAGGATATCTGCCTCACTAACATTAGACCATCTTTTCTCTGATTTAATTCCGTTGAGCAGATCCTGAATATCACAATAGCCTTCATGATCCAGGTCGAGCCCGAATTGTTCCGGTGTATGTCTTAGGATTTTGCTCATAAATTTACTAAGGCTTTCTTCTTGTTTTCTGTTTAACATTTTATCTCCTTAGATATAAGTTGAACTAATGATTTTCACGATGAAGGCAGCCGGCAGCCGGGTGAAATGTTCTTACGATCGCTCTTGCTCGCAGATTTCTTTTGATTAACACTAACTCATGGTCAAAATCCGCTCACAAAGGCGAACGCTGCGCTTCTTCAGAATCATTTCTCCTAGGTTCAATATTCTAAAATGATCCTTCTTTGGAATGTTGAACCCTCTTGCCTGATTCTCGTCTATTTCTTTAGTTCAACTTACATAATCAAAATATTTAAAATTTTCATTCCATCTTCTCAATCAAAAACTCTCCATCTGCTGATTTAACTGTGTACAGTTCATCAAAACCTTCAGCATACGTAGGCTTCTGCAGCTTCTTTAAAGTACTCTTAATCGCCACTTCGCTAACCTTTTCCTTACCTTGCCTCATCTCATTTCTTGAAAAAGACAAGTCATAGTCAGGCTCAAAGTAATAGCCTATCACCTTAAACTTATACTTCTTGGCAATTTCTATATATTTTCTTCTATCGTCGATCGTTGGATTGGTATTGTCAACCACAAATCGCTGCATGGCTTTGATTGAGCCGGCTAAATAAATATCCTCACGATTTCTTGTTCTCAGCATATCAAGGTTGATTCGCATATGTGTTTTAAAAAAATGCTCTTTATAAAAGGTCGACTTACCAGAACCTTGAATTCCAATAAAGATAACACATTCCATATTTACTCATCCTTACCCGAGATAAACATATTGATTGATATATTCCCGATGTTGACTGAATATCGGCGTTTCAAAATCCACATCCCACTTGCTCCGGGTAGCTTCACCTTTTTTATAATACTGTTTAGTTATGCATACACCGCGTTTTTGCCAAATAGGCAGGTCGTTCCAATTGATTCCCTTCTCCAAGAATAACTTATCCTGAAGCTTTTTGCCGGTTAGACCTTGGAGTTCATGATGAGGAAAATTAGCTTGTGCAACCATAGAAATACTGTTTTTCGTTGCATCTTGCTGTCTCCAGAGAAAATAATTCGTGACTTCATCATGAGGCAGAACCCAAGCTCTGCTGTCAAATGTGGCAAGCGGTTTATCAGGATAATATTCCTTAATCGCTTCATTGAACTTGGCAGTCGCCATAGACGCAGACACGGAAACGATTTTCTGAAGATTATTTTCAAACCAAGATTGGGTGGTTAACTTATCATAGTTGGTCAGCAGTACAGATATCTCGTCACTTTGATGATAAACTAATTTACAGCCCATTATATTCTGAGCTAAGTATTTGCACGTCTCCCAAAATGCCTTGGTTAATAACTCATCAAAAGGTTTTTTCATTCCACGGGTATAAGTATGAAAATGAGAACCATCTATTCGTATTATTAATGGGAGCCTCTGAGGAAGGGTTTGCCTGAATATATTTTCATAACCCTTCATACGGTTGCCAAAGTCATCTTTTTTCATTATTTCTCCTTTCATTCCCTTCAGGATTTACAAAATTCGATTACAGACGCTCCCGGGTAGAATATATAGACGAACTAAACCGTTTCGATCTATATATTGCTTGATTAGAAGTCGCTTTTGGGATTTTTGCAAAATCCTCCCCTAAAAAGGTATTATCATCTTGCCTCATTTTATTGGTAAATATAGCCCTTCTCATTACCCGTATTCAACTGACTTTTTTCTTTTCAATGTGTAACTCCCTTAGGAATAAAAAAATAGGCAATCCAAATGAGACACCAACCGTAAAAGTCCCAATGATCGGGATCCACAACAGTCTCAATCCCATTTTGATCCGTTTGCTTTCATATAAAATAAATGCTGTTAATACGACCACCGATACGATGACATCTAACCAAGCAAAAGAACCCATTCGTGTTTGGGCTGACTGACTAACCAAACCAGAAAATCACTCTTACATCTTCCGGATCTCCCAACTTCAATAATTTTGGAATTGTTTCATTGATAAAACCCGAACAGGTTTCCTTAATATTTCGGTACTCCATAAATTGATCACAATAATATTTTTGATCCCAATTGAAAGCAATTAACTCCTTCAGCAATAGCCAACTATGATCATAAAAATCATTTTTATTTTCAAATGCGACTTCATTCAATTCAGGAGAAATATCCCCTGGAAGACCTCTTGGTAAAGATATAAAATTTAAATTTTGATCATTTCTGGTGTTCGATAAAACACTAAATAAATCATAGTTCCGATCTTCATTGTAAAATTCATGAGGGTCACTTGGTGTTAATTTGCAGGTTCTGTATTCTGGATACAGGTAGTAATAAGGATTCACTTTCCACTTATCAGCGCTTAACCAAATAGCGTTACTATTTAATTCTTCTTTACTCTTTTCAGTTTTTCTCCAAGTACCATCAATCTCTTCATATTCCTCTCTGTAGTATCTTTTCTCAACAAAAAACCAAATGTCTGTGCCCATAGAACCTCCCGGATATTTTTGAGAAGCTTTTTTTTAATGTGGATTTCTTTCTTATAACGTTCTTGTATCCAATCCCTCCTGCTTCAAAAAAACGAAGCGCCTGGCCGCGAGTGGCTTTTATCTTCCTACAGTTATTATCTGTCCTTTATGATCAAGACCCCTAAAAACAAAATTCCCTACATCATTCATAGGCAATTCATTATAGGACACAGCAAAACCATCCTGCACTTTCAATTCGATATATACAGAAGACTTTTGCTTTATTTCTTTTAACTGATCGGAGATTTTATGATCTATATTATCGTTACTGATTATAACTTTTTCGATATCCGGGTTCTTTGCTTCAACAGCAAATATTGTTTCATATCGTCCGGTTGAATTTAAACTGGCTGACCAGGTTCGACTAATAAAATCGTTCGGCTCTCTAGGCAGCATTTCAGAAATATTTCTTACCTGATATAGCATGCCCCATGCAACTTTAACTACTTTCGCATATTTCTTGTCACCTGTATCCCAAATGACTATTTTGTTATTACCGAATTCTTTTTGGTAAACCACATGACCATTTTGAAACGGGAATGACTTTAGAAGAACTGATTTTTCATTAAATGAGTATCCAAATTGGGAGGTAAAAAAATAGGTTACCGAGCACAAAATTAATAGTACTAAAATAATATATATGGGCTTTTTTCTCATCATGTCTCCTTAAAACCGTTCCATCTTCTAAGTACCTTATATCCAAAAAGCTCCAATTGTTCATCAATGGTTTGTATTGAGCGGATTTGCCTTAGATAATTGATACTTTTAAATAGCCAACTGTCTTTTTCTATTAGTTCTTCAATAACAATAGTTCCTTCCGGGAATAATTTATTTAGCCGATTAATATATTCCTTCTCTGATGCTCCAATATAATATGTAGGAGGGTGCGGATAAATATTACTATTAAAAACAAAATTAAAACCTAATTTATTTAAATATTCCGGAATATCGACCTTATTTTGCAGCGCTTTATCCTGGATTATATAATATAAATTCCTATCAATATTTTCCAGGTTAGTGACATATCTACTTGGGAAGTGTTGCATAAGCAAACGGATTATATCATTTGTATCTTTGGGATATTTAGAAGTAGGTATAAAAATGTAGCCCAAAAATTCAAAGTATTCTTGTAGAGATCCTCTAAAATTTTTAGCTTTCATTATATCTTTGATCTTTTGATAAAGCTCTTGAGGTATTGCTTTGTAGTATGTTATTTTTTTGGTCTTAACATGCTGATCAATGGCCTTCATTAGACCTAATTCTTCCTTCGAATACTTCATCTTCAACTCCTTAATATACATTTTATTTCCAACAACGTTACTAGATTCACGAACACGAGAACTTTAAGCTTCGTAAGGTGGCCATAACGCAGTTGCCATCGTTGAAGAAATTTAAAACTTTCTAAGAAACCACTCATCCATTTTTCTCATCATTTCAATTGCAATTTTTTCACTTCTATCATTTACCCATCTAAATAGTGGTTCTCTAATAAAACCAATCAATTCTTCTTTTGTCTTTTCTAGGCTTCTCAGCAATTCCTCGTATTCGTATTCTATAAAGCGTAGTTCTTGTGTTACCGTCGATCTGTCGGGAGCATCCGGCCACACCTTGACTCGATTATCACTATATGTCATCCCTGGATTCGGATCATGTCCTAACCAAGGGCTTGTCTTATTTCTAACAGAGTCATAAACCTCACTCCAATCTTCTAAACCACAACAGCAACTAGGCAAAATTACATTGTTTTCTTCAAAAAAACCAATACCTCCTGAAAGAACTACACCTTCTTCTTTAAAGAGTTCATTAAATGATTCTTCCAGGGATTGTTTTACATTAATATTGTTATATCCGAATAAAAGAATTAAAAATAATACAACATCTTCTTCACTACTTTCAGCATCTAATTTGGCATATTCCTTACGTGTTACATCGTTCTCAATCCAAATAGGACACTCATAATAAGGTTCAATAATTACGGCTTTTGTATATGGTTTGCTCATATTTTTCACTCCACATCCGTTGAGTACTGTAAGGCGACAAATTCCCTCTTAACAAATTTTAAATTACTTACTATATTATCTGCTTCATTCTCTGATATGCCTTCTCTAATCAGATTTCCTTCCTCGTCAAATAAACGAACATTAGTCCATTTCAACTCTAACAATTTAGCAAATCGTTCAGCATCTCTTCTATCATCATATTTCCAAACCACTTTTGATCTAATATGTTCAGGAAGCCATTGTGCTCTAAATTTATGTAGTTTCTTATATGAAATATACTTTTCTATTCTTCTACCGCCTCTTGCCATACCGTATACTTTAGGGCTCCTAGCCATTCCATGACAATACAGGATAAATACTTTCGCTCCAATTTTAAGCTGCTTATCTATTACCACATTTGCAACTACTCCATACATGATTGTAATTCCCCCTTACCAGCAAACATCTATATGTGTCCGATCTGAACTCGTTTCCCGCTGTTGAAATACCTCGCCAAATTCTGGCTAGACCTATTGAATTACATAAAAAGATTCGCTAAATAATCTTTCGATATTTCACTAATAACATAAATGATGATAATCAGATTAATCAGTAGTGCTAACAAAGTTGTTGATAGTTCGTTCTGATCTCTTTGGATAAATATGTGATTTATCTGAAATCCTAAGGAGATGCCTTCACCCATTAAATTGATTGGTAAAATTATTATAGAATATAGGACTAGGACTGAGAATATATTCAAAACCATTCCTATAATTGAACATAAAATGATAAGAGTAATATGTACCAAAGGCCACCACAATATGATTGCACTATAAACTGATATGCCTTCAATTATGTACCTAAGCGTTATTCCAATACTAATCAACAATAGAATAAATATTAACGAATATTCCAGGGGAACAGTTGAGTGACTAAAGAATTCTCCATCAAATCTATCAAAAACCTCGCGACCAAATATAAAACATATAATTGTAAGAATGATAAGTATAATCATTTTTTGAGTTAATTCTGATTTGTTCATATTTCACCTCGCCTCTCTTCAAAGTGTTTCGTATAAGGTTCTGGTATCTACGAACCCGAGAGGCTTATGGAAGCGAGATGCATCCGGTTAACTTTGCCGCTTAGCTTCGCATCCACTCGAAACCGCTTACTAAACTGTTGGGCGGATCAAAGGAGTCGTAAGAAGACAGTACACCCGCCCTTAAAATTATAAGTTTCTTAAATAGTCTGTAGTTCCCGTTAATTCTGACCATCTAGCTGAAAGAAATTTTGCATAGTTTACCGCGTCGATACCATAAGTCCCTAGAGAATGACCATCATTAATCTCCACCAGCTTCATATTTCCTTCTCGGTCAATTCCAAAATCCAAACCATATGCTGCTGGCGCATCAACAAAATCCTTAACAGCATTTCTAATAACACTTAAATCTAATTTTGAATCCCAAGCACCTTTATAATACCTGATATCAAGTATTTCTCCATATCGTATGAAACAACGCCATTCAGTTATAAAATCAACAATTTCTGAACACCAAATATTCGTATCCTCATATTCTCCAATCAATCCTATAAAATCTTTATATTCTTTAACAACTTTGCCAGCAAACTTTTTCGTTACATCTTTGGGTTTTATAAAAACATTCCAATTCTGTTTATTTTCAAAAAGTTCCTGAATAGTTGTAGTCCATATTTTTCTGCCAAAATAACTAGATAAGGAATTAGGATAATCTATCTCTCCTTGCTTTCTTTCTATACCCAATATTGCAAGACGTTTTCTCACATTACCAATTCCGCCAACAACTAAATCTTCTGGATTATTGTCTATAATTTCTTTTATGTCATAAAACTTAATGGTCTCCCATCCTAATAAAGTGAATCCTTCATTAGCAATAAATGCATTTACATTGTAGAAGTCTCCATTTTTATTTGCCTGAATATACGCTTTCATCAATATACCTCTCTGATATTCTTTATTAATTGGTGGCTTCGCCACTTAGCCTTGCAGCGTTGTCTATGATTAATTTTTTTGGGACGGGGGAATATTGGTATCCTAATTTTTGTTCTTTATTTCTTCTAAAATAATTTCCATCTTTTCCTCCAGTCTTTTTAATGAAGCTTTTGTTTCCCTACTGTTTTTAATCATTTTGTTCACAAACAAACATAGACTTACAAAGAAAAGAATTACTAACACTAGCACTATTAACTGATAAATTGCAGTTGGCCATAAGAAAGTCATTGTTTGATTCTCCTTTTTTGTTTATAAAATTTTTTTCAAATAAAGTTCTACTCGTATTGACAAGCCCGAGAGGCTTAAGGCCATACGCGCCGGATCAAACGGACTTCGTTCACAGAGTTGTGAGCTGACACAGCTTTACTGCTTATTACTTCTTACGAACCAGGGCAAAGCCCGGAGCGTATTACTCCGTTCTACTTACAAAATCCCTTAATCCTTCTCTTAATTCATTAATTCCTTCAATTACCTTCTTCATATTCTCTTCATCGTTCAATTGATTTCTAGCATGTAATAATACGGGTCTTAATGATTCGACGGATTTTCCAAATTGTCCCATCCACTCATATCTCGGAACCATCCATAAATGAAAATGATGTGTTGTATCCTCGTTATAAAAATAATAAACCATATCAATTCCAAGCCTTGTTCTTTGTTCACTTCTAACCTTATGTATTAATGAAATGTATTCAATCTGTTCTTCATCCGAGAGCTCATCCATACAGTGAAAATGCCGTTTAGAGGCTAAAATTACTAATCCCCTAATTGGATATGCAACGTCTTGATGAATATGAAAATGATTAGATTCATAAATAACTCCACCAGTTGGTGTAATTAATCCGCTGGTTAAAGCGCAGCTAAGACAATCTACTTCAACAGTTCTTCCATCAGCCAAAGTAATCTGCCGTGGCATTTAGCACCTCTCCTGTACTCGTTTTTAGATCTTGCTTAGTAAATTTCATCTATCGTTGGTGTATCTAAACATTTCCCTTGTATCTGAGCGCCAATGGGTTCTACTACTCCTCTGCTAATCACTCCTCCAAACCAAAGACATTTTGCAGCCTAGGTGTTTTTTTCAGTGTCCACTAAATGGGGTCTTGACCAATGTGGGGTTGGAGGTTTTACACTTCCCACTTTGCCGCCTTGTTTGGAAAGAACGGGATCTAGGTATATAATGAGATACGTATTCCACGATTCTGAAACAAAAGGAAAACCCAGACCATGAATGCCAAACATACTAATACCAACCGTTTTCGATTCATGTCTTTTCAAATGATGAGAGAAATTATACGCGTGTGGAAGTATGCGTACCGTCCTTTTCTTCTATTTGAATTGGTATACAAACTACTGACGATTGGTGTATTTATCCCGCTGTTATCCATACTTTTCAACAAAATACTGGCTGCTGGGGGCTTCGATGCAGCCGCCAATCACGACCTTCTGCGCTTCGTGTTCAGCAGATACGGCCTACTTAGTGTGCTGTTAATGGCCCCAATCGCCATGATGCTCATTTACACAGAGTTCGCGGTTCTCTTCTATATTGCTTACTACGGGATTCAAGAGAAGCGCGCACGAATCCGCCCTGTATTGTTCAAGGCAATCTCTCGCTTGCCAGGCTTATGGCGCATCGGGGTATTCGGACTTGCTCTCTACTTGTTGCTGCTGTTCCCACTGCTTGATGTCAACATTGGCGGATCGCTGTTACCTAATTTGACGATCCCGAACTTTGTTACGGGCGAGTTGATGAAGACAATCTCTGGAACTATCGTTCTTGTCATCGTCGGATTAGTCGTCCTGGCATTGAACTTCATCTGTATCTATGCACTGCCGATTATGATTTTGGAAGGCAAGTATCAATTCTGGAACGCCGTTCGCGAGAGCAGACGATTGTTCTGGCGCAGCAAGTGGTCATTAGTTAGAGCCGGGCTTGAATGGGCAGTACTCTTCCTGTTTCTGTTCATTCTACTTATCTGTTTGATCATTTTAATCGCGCTGCTCCTTCCTAATGGGGATGGCGAGTCCACATTAATGATTACCATCGGCATCACGCTTAGCTTTGGTTTGTATATCGCAACACTGGTTATGACTCCAATGTTCATTACCATCGTCACCCTGCTCTATGTACGCTATCAAGGCCATGACCGTGTGAACATCGATACTGATGGAGTCGATGCTTCTGTCTGGAAAGGACGCGATATGCAGCGTTTGCTCGTGCGACGTTATCGTTCAGCGCTAACTGCATTCGGAATGCTCATTCTTATGGCTATAGGCTGGGGAGCAACCACACTGTTGACTGATTGGGGAGAAGCCAATGAGAAGTTCATCATTATGGCTCATCGCGGCGACACCACTTCAGGCATAGAGAATACGATGGGTGCCTTCGAAGGCGCCATTCGGACAGGTGCCGATTATATCGAGCTCGACATTCTGCAGACGAAAGATGGCAAGCTTGCGGTCATCCATGATGAGAATTTGAAACGACTGTCAGGCCAAAATGTGAACGTATATGATCTTACCCTCAGTCAGCTGCAACAAATTCCGCTGCGCGCAGGCAAGTTCCAAGACCATGTGCCATCCCTTGATGAGGTGCTGGAGCGTACAAAGGGAAAAATCAAGCTTAATGTGGAACTGAAAATACATGGACATGAGAAGGACTTCGTCCCTATATTAGTCGATACGATTCGTAGACATAAGGCTGAACAACAGATCATTATCCAGAGCTTAGACTATGAGCTCGTGCAGCAAGTGAAGAAGGCCGCACCAGACTTAACAGTCGGGTATGTCATATTCGCCACCTTCGCTCCGCTCAATCAGTTTGAAGCAGATTTCTTTGTCGTCGAAGAGGCCTTTGCCCGTCCTCGATTGATTCGTTCAGCGAAAATGATCGGCAAGCCGATTTATGTCTGGACCGTGAATGATGTGGACAGCGTTGAACACTTCTATACGTTAGGTGTAGATGGCATCATTACGGACATTGCCGCTGACGCAATGGAGACCGTTCAAATGCTGCATAAGGAACAGAGTCAGAAACAATAAGATGAAAATATCACCCGCTTCACCCGGAAATTTAGCGCAGGGCGCTATTCTACCGGGTGTTTTGCATTCTCTGTATTTGCACATATTGGCCATCAGCCTGCATTTGCCGATTTATCGGTCGGATGAAGCGCGAAATCAGAACAACGGCGGCATGGGACTCGGACTTGCTATTGCGAAATATGTGCTGGCACATCATGGAGCGATCGAAGTTACCTGGCTTTTCACATGTTCTGGCACTGCATTTTGTATATATTTTTCAATTAATTTTATAATCCGTTTCTTTGTTAAGTCGTCCATTTTCTATCTCCTATTCATATTCTATGTTTGTCTATTCATTTAATTATTACTTTCTTCTTTGTAATTCCTCGATCACAAGCTTTAACTCAATTTCTTTATGTATAAATAATATATTATTTTTGCAATGATGTCTCATAACGTTCGAGGTGTTCCCGAAAGACATCACTACCCATATGGCGGCATGTCCCACTCCCGGACAGTCAACCTCGTATACCTTTTGTGTCACACGATGTTCCTACTTCCTAGAGGAGACCTCAAGCTTCATTCTTTCGACATCCTCATTGCAAAAATCACTGAAAATAAATTAAATACAATATGTAGTATGAGCGCAAACAAGATCGATTGCGTCATTTCTGTCATGGCTCCCAATAGAATGCCTCCCAGAAAAGCAATAATTATAAATCTAATGCTTTGTGCTGATAATTTATAATACTGCAAATGACAAATTGCAAAGAGAATCGCGGAAGTAATAACTGGTGTTGTTACAGACATACTAAATACCTGTATAATTTCGGATGAGACAAAGAACTGCTTTAAGTTTGGCAAAATTAATCCTCTAAAAATAATTTCCTCAATTATCGGATAAGTAATTATAAAATTTGTTATATTAAACTTCCCTTTCGGATTATATCCTGAGAAACGGGCAGACACGATATAAACCAAAATAAGGACTCCAAATATCGGTAGTGCCTTTTCATAATGAATAGGCGCCTTAAAAATATACTCATCATTAAATAAAGGAACCGAGATAATTATAATAATGGCCCAAACTAATACAGTATATTTCTCCATTCTTTTTAAAAGGGTTTTTCTTATAAGGATTTCTACCAGCTTATACGAAAACGTCAGCAGCAAGAAAATGAATAACATAAGATACATATTTCCCCCCTAGAAACTCAAATTTTCCTTAGGTAGTATCGGTCTAATTATTTTTAGGAATTTCTCCAAGGTTCTTTAACCCATGTTTCTTTCCGAGCTATTAATAATTCATTCTCCTGAAGATTTGAGAAAAATATTGACTCGTCGATAGCTTGATAATAATTCATATTGCCTTTATTTATTATTGCAGCATCAAACATCCATATATTATCCAACTCGTTCTGTACTAACGCTTCCCAAGGACGGCCATCCGTTGCTTCATTAGTAAAATATACACCAGATTGATTAGGGAAATACGAGAATTCCTGCATTAACTTCCAAATCACTGATCTATGTTCTTCTCTTAAGACGTAGTCGAATTGACATTGTATAATCTCCTCTGTCCAAAAGAGAAGGCTAATTTCAAGCCAAGATTGCTGCGATTCTTGGATGTTTTTTGAAGTCCAGCCCATAACAAAAGGACGAATGTGTAAAAGTTGTCCACCGATCACAAGTTCTTTTGTTACTTCTCCTCCGCTCACATCCATTGAGCCATCCTCATCCATCTCCCATTCTAATCCACTAAAAGCAGAAATGATTTGAGCGTCTTTAATCCCGCATTCATTTAATGTGTTTATAAAGTCATGCATGATCTCTTTTATATTGCTTTGATCGCACTTTATATAGGTTTGGATTTGAGAATATTCCGGCATCTTATCCCTCATTTTATCATTGCGTATGTTTCAATAATGTTCTTGTATTCACGGAGTCCTACCGACTTAAAACGACGAAGTCGCTGGCTGCGCTTGCGAGTTGTCGGTGCGATGTGTCCTCTTAATCCTCTTACCAGTCGATGTTTCCTGCAAATCGAGGAGCCACCAGGCTCCGATGCACGATATATTTGAACAACTCACAAGAAAACACTAGGCTTAAGAGAATCCGCCTCCGCAATCAACTTTTTGTGTACCTTAATGATACTATCAAGCTGGTTAAGTCTTTCTCTAAGCTTAGTATTGTTTGGTTCTTCTTCTAATTTAGAAAGTATCGAAAAGAATTGAGGGACCTCCCAAACACTTCTTAGAGCAGCGCTTAAACTAAATCCATATTTAACCATTCCTATATCACCCCGCCACCCCATATCTCGCAATCCTTCTATGTATGAAGTAAATAAAGAGTCATGAAATATTTGATATTGATTAGGCTGAATAATTCCAAGACTCATATTCACCCCAAATAATTTACCCAAGTCTTCGCCGATACCAGAAATACTCATGAACTGCCAGTCGATTAGAACTAGATGACTTTCACGCGATTTTTTTTTGACGAGTAACATATTCATCTGACTCAAATCTTGATGTGCCAGCACACGCGGCAACTGTTGAAGCGAGTCTAATGATGAGTCAATATTTTTGAGCACCTCCTGATACCAAGCCCAAGTGCTCTGCACAGTGTCTATTGATATTCCACTCACATACGCCTCCATATTTGGAGCATACATGCGACTTGCAGTCGTCCATGACTTGAGCCATGCTTTGCATATCCACTCATGTTCAGGCAATTTTTTAGCCCCTTCTAGATATGCCCCATTAAACCGGCCTAATTGCCGGGCAATATATGAAAATTGCTCAATTGTATGCGCGTATTCGCCCTCAACATATTCCATCCAGAGCCATATGGTACCATCTTGTTGTTCTTCAACCAAATAGCTTTTTGCAGTGTAAATGGAATCAGGAAGTTCTTTTAAAACTCCTGATTCAAATACAAGTGCTTCACGTCGCCAATAGTTGTGATGTTCAAAGCTATCTTTCTCCTCTGTGTCCGGTTTAATGATTTTTAAGATAACGCACCAAGGCTTCAATTCATCATACAACTTCACCAGACCATGCAAACGTAATATACCAGATGTTGTGAAGTTGGGGGTTTTGTAACCAATATCATCGCAAGTTATTGATACAAGTTCAACAGTTTGATTTCCATGAATAGATTGAATACAAGCTATGATCTGTTCAAACTTATTCTCGATATTAATGGCAGAATTATTTCTCAATATAATTTTTGAGTACATTTAATCTGTCTCCTTGTTGAACTTATTGCTTGAAGAGACACCTCCTGGCGTCAATAAGCGATTGATTCTTTTAGCCAATTTCATCTAATGTTCCCGTATTCACGACGTTCAGACTCTGATCTTAGAGCCGCGCGAAGTTGATTTTACACGGCGTAAACCGTTCTGGAAATTTCACAAAATAATAAAAAAAATGAAAAACATATCCAAAAATGCATCAAATGAATTGTTATTATATTCCATTTATAAAAGCTCTGAAGACTTTTTAACCGTGTGAAAAGTAGTTATTGAGGACTACTGAATGGAAATCTTCCAAAAATATTTTTAAGGAGATGAAATTTCATGAAAAAAACACCTCGAAATTTTCTCAGAACCATGGGAATTTCCACTTTTTTACTAGCTTTAACAACTACCGTTGTTTCAGCTGAAACCGATCCCGGCTGGGGTTCCCAATCTCCAAACATCAATGTACCGTTCAACAACTATAATGATACTTGGAGATCACCAATGGATGCTGCTGCTGTTGCATGGAACGGAACGCCTACTAAAGTAACCGTTGGATTCCTATCTTCCTCGCCCAATAAGGTTTTAGCGGATAGTTACCAAGACACTTGGTACGGATTGTCATCATCCGCAAACCCGGGACCCTTCACTATCAAATTAAATTCAAGAACTATCAATAGGGATGCCTCAAATTTTTACAACTTCGTTAAATCCACTCTCGTCCACGAATATGGCCATATTTTTTGCCTAGATCATACTACCAAAACATCTATAATGAACAGTAATCGTGATCGAAATACAATGACAACCCCTCAAAAATTTGATATTGATGAAGTGAATTCTGTTTATAAATAAGGAGGAATTAAATTATGAAGCGTAAATCAATGTTCATTGGTCTCGTTTGCTTCGTAGTGGCCATTACCGGAATCTTCTTATTTTCTAAAAACACTACAACCCCACAAAAAGTAACACTTTCCGCAGACTACCCCAAATATGATAGCTTAGAGAATCTGGTTGATAGAGCTGACACAATCATTAAGGGTAAAATCATTGGATCTACATACAGCGAATTAAACATAACTGAAAAAAACAAATCCGATGACGAATTCCTTAATCCTAGAGGCGAAAAAGACAATAGTACGATTCCTTATACGATCTTCACTGTTGAAATTGAAAAAACTTATAAAGGCAATGCCGGCCAAAAAGATACAATACAAATTAAACAATTAGGCGGAACCATTGGAAACACTGAATATGTTTTGGAAGATGAAGCTGACGCTAAACTCGAGGAAGGAAAAAAATATGTTTTCTTCCTTGAAACTTATCCCGATTCTCCCGCCAGTCTATTGAACCCTATTCAAGCCAGCTATGAATACGATGATAATGACAACATCATCTCTAATAAACAGTCCATACAAAGTGAACAAAACAAAATTAATTTCAAAATGGAAGACTTGGACCATATCGTGAACCGCAATAAATAGAAATTATAATCCAAAAGGATTTTACATTATTCAATTCTTCGTCTTAAACATATTGCCTAAGTAATCGTTCTGATCGTTCAGCTAGATCTTTATATGGTTGTGGAGTTATTTGAATTCGATCAAAATTCCGCATCTACGACGTGACCCGACCTTGGACAGTTCTTTATCTTAGGTCGGGTCGTGTTTTGTCTGACAACTTAAGGACGAGTGCTACTTCATTCGCTTTCCAATAGGATGGTCTTCGTTCAACTGCAATAAGTCCCATAAGTTCCCATAAAGATCTTTGAATACTGCGACTATCCCATATGGTTGTTTTTTGGGCAGTCTAACAAATTCTATTCCTTTAGAATCAAACATGGCCTGACGGTCACCACCATATATGAAAAATGGGACTTGCGTTCTTGCCCACTTTTTGAGGTACTTAAGATAGATGGATCAGAGGTCGGTTATATTTTGGAGACACACTCCGTGTTAGAATCGGACCCATTGCAACCACGAGAATCGCCGATTGTTACTACGAGTACGCGTATAAAGTGTCATCTTGTACAAGGTTGCATGATCTGTCTGTACAAATCTTGAAACCTCGAAAGGAGTTGTTCCTCTTGGATGCAATTTTGGAACGATGTGCCGGTCTAGATGTTCATCAGGATAACATCGTAGTCTGCTTGCTCTCCGGTCCGCTGGAGAAAAAGCCATCGAAAGAAATTCAAACATTCGGGACGACCACGAAAGAATTGCTGCAATTGCAAGAGTGGCTTCTGGCTCGGGAATGCACACATGTAGCTATGGAGAGCACAGGCGTGTACTGGAAACCCATATGGAACGTTTTGGAGGACACGTGTGAGTTGACCTTAGCCAACCCAACGCGTATCAAGAATGTTCCAGGCCGGAAGACCGACTACAACGATGCGGAATGGATCGCTCGGTTGCATCGCAGCGGATTAATCGAGAAGAGTTTTGTACCTCATAAAGACATTCGCGATTTGCGTGACTTGACTCGTTATCGGCGCAAGCTCCTCCAGAATGTGACCCAAGAGAAGAACCGGGTTCACAAGATCTTGCAAGATGCGAATTTGAAACTCACCACCTTTATGAGCGACATTTTTGGGGTTTCCGGTCGAGCGTTGCTTGAATCCATTGTCAATGGCGAGGTGCTCGATGAGAAGCAAGTTCGAGACATGGTCAAGTCGACACTAAAGCGTAAGGTCCCCAAACTCATGGAGTCGTTGAATGGACGATTACGCATCCATCACCGTAATATGATCCGAAGACATCTGGAGCATATTGTGTATCTCGAGAAGGAGATTGTGGAACTGGAAGCGGAAATCGATTCTCTGCTTACGCCTCATCACTTGGAAATGGAATTGCTGGACACCATTCCTGGGATCAACCATGATGCAGCGGCGAGCATCGTGGCCGAATTGGGTACAGATATGTCTCAATTTCCATCCGATGGGCACGTTTCTTCATGGGCCGGGGTATGCCCAGCCAATCATGAAAGTAACGGTAAAAAAAAAGAAAAAAGAACCAACGAGGAAGTAGAGGGCTAAAATCGGTTCTCTGCCAATGTAGTTGGGCAGCGATACGTAAGAAAGACTCACGGATCGCTGCGGTGTACTACAGGCTGGTCAAACGTATGGGCAAACAAAAGGCCATTATGGCGGTTTCACATTTACTCTTACGCATGATCTACGTCGTCCTTCGCGACAAAGTGCCTTACGAGGAACTGGGTGCAGACTATTTGGGTAAACGCGAGAAGACTATTGAGTACTGGATTCGTAAAATCAACCAGATGGGCTATAAAGTTGAGATTCATGAGCTGAATCTAACATAGACCCATATTTTGGAAGTTCAATCAAACAGAAACCTTTTTTTGCTTTGGCGCGCTTTCACACTTTAATGCGCGAAGTTATTTTTCGTATAAAATCATATCGTTATAATCTCTCCAGAAATCATCAGTGTTCAAAAACAAAAAAACTCTCCCGCCGGATTGATTACCAATAAATGCTTCTTGCTCTGGTTTCGATGCTCTTGCCAGTAAAATGGTTGTGCCTACTGAACCCGGTGGAGCAACGACCACCCATCGTTTATCTTGTTCAGGCTGATAAGTATCCTCAATTAATGTAAAATGAAGCTTTTGTGTATAAAAATCTATTGCCTCATCATAATCCTTAACAACAAGAGCAATGTGGACTATTGATTGAATCATCTCTATTCTCCTCCGATTCTTTTATCTATGTTTTTTTAAGTATTTCCGATAACGTCTACGTCTCCGCGAGTAAACTCACTTAACATGATCTTTAAATGTACTTTCCCAAAAAGGCCCTTCTTCTTTATTAAAATATCTCACTATAATATCTCTTACTGGATATGGTTGTAAATTGTGTTGTTCCATATCATTTATCCGAATCCAATAAAATTCCAAATGACTTTCTTTAGACTCCGGGTTCAAATCATGATTGATACTCGGTAACACAACTCTAAATAAGTGATTTATTTCTTGATGATATGTATCGGGAAGTTCAAAATCAGCTTCAACACATCCAAGATATTCATGTACAATACAATCTTGTCCAAGCTCTTCTTTGATTTCCCTAGATAAAGTTGTTCTCATTCCTTCCCTAAATTCCACATGGCCGCCTGGAAGAAAAGTATTGTCCATTCCTTTGCAGTGGGCAACTAATAGGTTTTCTTCGGAGATAATAATTCCCCTTGCAAGTACATGATATTTTTGACTTTGGTTTTCCATATACTTCACGATTATCACCCTCACACGATAGTTTTTTATATTTGCTTAACAAGCTTTCTTCTAACGTCCTCTCTGCCTTAAAGGAGCGAATGCGACTGTTTCATATTATCTTCCTCCCCCTTATCCGATTTCTCATAACATTTCATCTCGGCATCTACGGCGCGACAACAGACCTATGTCAAAATGCCTTAAAAATGTAAAAAGAAGACTACTTTCCTTAAATGATGAGATGATATTGTTAATGTATAATACACTTTTAATTTTTATCACATTGAAAAGGGGTCTTCATACATGACAACAGCAAAACGGCAGTTAAATGATGGTCCTAAAATTCGAAAAGAAAAAGATATTGTTTCGAAAATGATTCGTCTATATTGTAAGAAAAAACATCATCATAAAGAGTTATGCGAGGAATGTCAGGACTTAAATCATTATGCTATGAAAAGACTATCCCTCTGCCAATTTGGTGAGGAAAAGACGGCTTGTGCAAAATGCCCTATCCATTGTTACAAACCGGATTACCGTCAAAGGATTAAGGAAGTTATGCGTTTTTCAGGTCCGTGGATGCTGCTATATCATCCAATTGAGTCCATTAAACATATCCCAATTCCAAGTAAGTTAAGAAAATAAACCTTTAGAATACCCTTTCCTACATAAGGTTCATCCTTAGATCTAGGCTCCCAGTCCCCTCAATTTCCTGATCATTCAAAAAGGCTGAAACCCATTCCAACATAACAATGGAATTGGTTAGAAGGGCTATTTCTCAATCTTAAAAGTAAACTTCCATTTAGCATTATTTCCCGAAACCTGCAGTGGTTTTCTACTACTGTTGACACCCATTCTGTTTTATTTATACTCTGCGCTAACTAGACTGATGTTGAAAACTTAACACTCTATTCATATAAAAAATTTCATACCATATATAATTGAATTAGTACATAATTGTAAAAAACTACTAAACAACGGTTACTCAAATTAGCAAAAAGTTATGGGGGAGAAGCTATCATGAAAACACTTGAAACTGAACGCTTCATTCTTCGGGGATGGAAGGAAAGCGATGCTGACGAATATTTTGAATTATATCAAAATCCTGATGTAGAGAGTGCTGGAGCGAAAATTTGTGAAAATATAAATGAAAGTCTTGAATCTATCCGTTTATTAATCAAATGTCAGGAGTCATGGGCTATCGTCCTAAAAGAAAATGGCATAGTAGTTGGTTCAATTTTTCTTAGCGATATAAACAGGCATGTCCGCTATAAAGAATTAGAATATGTCATATCAGAGGGTCATCAAAATAAAGGATATGCTACAGAGGCAGTTAAGCGTATGTTAGAATATGCTTTTACTGAACTTGACTTATTGGTTGTGGCAGCTTGCCATTATCCGTCCAATTTAAAATCCAAACGTGTTATTGAAAAATGTGGTTTTACGTATGAAGGAACACTACGCAAGTACAGCAGAAATTTAACCGACAGCGTACGGTACTCTATGACAAAGGAAGAATGGGATAACCTAAAATATTAATCAATTTCAGATAACGCCTTTTGAAATCATAAATTTCACAGAGTGCCCACTAGGGTACAGAGCATAGCGTGAACATGATGTTATTATAGGCAAGCGACTGGGTCCGATGGACTTAGCCTCGCAGGGTTGTCTGCCTGATTCAACTTCCTCGAAAAGCTTCGGGCAGACCAAGAAGCGAACGCGACGCGGTTTAGATACGTTGTTAGACAAAGTATACCGCTTCTTTGTTCAGAGGGCGCCACGGATAGCGCTCCCCCTTAAGTACCTAACTCATACTAAATATTTTATTCATAGCCTCGAGATCACTTTTGCCAATGCCCTCTTTACTTAAAACTTTTACTGAATTTGAGCATCTCCAAACCAAGTAATTATCGTTTCTATCGAAACTAATTAAATCGTCTGGAAAGTCCTCAATTTTCTTTAATCCGAAATACTTACATAACTCCTTATATTTATAATCGTCAATAATATCATAAGTATCTCTAGTCCTTATATCTAATTCATATTCAAAAACCGTATCCCATTTTTCTTTATTTAACACTTTCAATATAGCTGCTTCTTCAATATGTGTCTCAAAGTTATTACATTGGATCTCATATCCAAGATAGAATCTACCCTGCTCGTCAATCGAAAATGTCTCCTGGTATAATGTATCTGCACAAACATAATGACGAACAATAATATCATCTTCAGGTTCAATGATAATAAGACCCTTCTCATTAACAAAGTCTCCTCGACAAGGTTCCTTTTGGAGAATACCAAACGCAATCGGCTCCAAATACGCATACTCTACATACCCCCCAAATCTTTTCTGAAAATCAATAAGTGTGAATGTAGGTTGAATTTTTAGGGCCTCAAAAGCTTTTAATATTTCTTTTTCGTCTTTCACAGAATCTTTCCATTTACATTTAGCAAGATATTCTAAAGCCCTCTTAGATAATGTCACTTCTCGTCATCCTTAATCATTTTATTTAAAATATCCACGCACGGATGCGCGGGGTCTTCGATGTACTTTGGCTAACGTTTTTGTATATACGAACTTGATAGGCTTAAGGCAGCAACAGCGATCAGATTCAACGGACTTGGCTTCGCAGAGGTATTCGCTAAACAACCTTTCCGCTTACCTCATCATGGAACCAAATTCCGAACGGACCGCAGCGTAGATACATTGTTATCTGATGGGATGCCCTCTTCGAAATACTTTAAAAATAATGGTTAGTCGCTTAAAACAATGGTTTCATTTAATTCTTTGATACATTTTTTCAATTATGGTATTATATATTTAATAAAGACCAAGTGCGCTAACACTTGGTCCATACAATTGGCTTGGATGGTTTATTCCCTTCTAAGTCTTATAGGAACAAGAACCCACCTCTGGCCTTAACCTTTGGGTGGGTTTTTACTTTCTCTTGTTGTTTTTATTGATGTAAGTAAGAAGAGCAAGAATAAATGATCCAAATAGGAACATTATCGTTAATGCATCCTTCACTTCCATGGCTTCACCTCCTTTCGAAGGGAAACCATGCCCACCCAAGATTCAATTGTAGTTATATTTTACCTTTATTTATATCGGCGTACAAGCGTTCTTATATGTTGTTTTGACCTTATGTTTTTTAAAGGTGGTCTTAATTTGATTCGCAGCCCTTTCACATAACGTTTTGGTATCTACGACCCGAGAGGCTTAAGGGAGCGCAAGTGACCGAGTCCGACGGACTTAGCCTCGAAAGGTTGTCTGCTGAAATCACTCCCCAGAATCGCCTCTTGTAGACCAAGGGCCGAACGGCCCGCAACGTAGATACTATGTTATGAGATGTCAGCGGCTTCTTTGAATTACTATCAATATTATTCCAGATTTAATTCGTTTGTCTTCTCGTGTTTTACTAATTCGCTTTTTGAATAGAACTTAACCATCTTCCCATTTTCAATTGCATAATCAATTTCTTTTCTTGTACTACTACCAATGTATCCGCCAGCATCGATAACAAATATTTCATCTGACATATCAATTTTACGGAAATGGATTTCTCCAAACAATTCTGCCTGTTCCTTGGTAATCTCAATTCCTTCGCTTTGCTCAAAAAAAGCTAGACTAATAACAATATTTCCTTTAAGGGTTAAGTATCTATTCGCTTGTTCAAATTCTTTCTTGAATTTTGTTGATCCACATAGTGTTATTACCTTCATTTATATTCACCTCTGTTACTTCTTCTTGTCCGCCGATACCTCATAACGTTCTTGTATCTACGAATTCGAAAGGCTTAAAGGAGCATAGCGACTGGGTGGCTTTGCCACTTAGCCTTGCAGGGTTATCTGCCTGAGTCTACTTCTTCGAAAATCCTCGGGCAGCCCAGGAACGAGCGCGACGCGGCGTAGATAGATGTTATAAGAAGTTGCGGCTTTCTCTGAGTTGCTCATCAAGATCATTTGAAGCTTCAATTATTACTGAATCCAATTTGTTTAGCCACTCTGAATATTCCGGCATCCTTACTTTCGATGTGTCTTTCCTTAGTTCTTTAGATTTCAGCAAATGTTCTTTCCAACTGTTCTTTAAATGTTTTAATCCCCAATCAGCAGCTTGACTTTTTGAAAGTATTTCGCCAGAACTCAACCAACACATAAATTTTGAAGTTAACAGTAACCAATCAATTGAATGTATGCTGCCACCTTTGCCATGTTCCCTCATGCAACTAACAAAATCGATAAGAAATTGATTAATCTCTTCTTTCGAGATCAATGGCAGCATGTGATATTGTGATTCTCCAAATAACAAAAGTCCATGATTTTTTATGGTATACATTGTAAATTTATCAAGCTGATTCTCTTCCCACACTTTTTCGCCTTTCGATCCCCACCATAATGCTCGACCTGTTTCTCCTTGAATTAAACGAAGCGGTAAGAATGCACCTTCTAGCATGTAGTTATAAAGATCTGGGTACTCCGTTCTGTAAAAAATTCTTTGTTTGATTAATTTCTCAACCTCACAACTAGCAAGGTCATTTCTAAGTATTACTAAGAAATCTAAATCCCCATACCCCGGGCAGAGATCGTTATATAATGCTGAGCCATAAATATATACGCTTATTAATTGGCCATTAAGTATGAGCTGCATGTCTTTTAAAAATAGTGATAGGGTTTGATTAAGCTTTTCATCTTGGAAATCTTTGATCAAATTCTTTTTCTCCCTTATGGTTAAATTTGCCCCAATTTCTTATAACGTTCCGCATTCCTGACGTTCAAGCGGCCACATCCATTATCATAATATGATTTAAATATATTCTAGCACTCATTCATATTCTGTTAGTCAACTATGTTGCCGTTTTTTTCGTGAAAAAAGAGCCGCCGAGGCAGCTCCTTTAATTTTACTTGGTGAAATATTCAGTCAAAACAGGAGCGAGGAAATCCGGAGCCACGTTATGATCCTGACTCTCGAGGATGTGGCACTTTGCATTGGGGAGTCTGTCCACGAGCGCTTTTACTGCATTTTGCTGGTATTCAGGACTTGTCCCTCCACCCACCACGAGCGTAGGGATCGAGACCGAAGACCACCGCTCGGCTGGCAATGGGTTGCCCGACATGGTGTCACCCATGATGATGCCATCATAGACCAATGTGTGCGCTACATCTTCCATGGCCGGCCAGAATGGGGCTCTTCGCATCGGAGCAACGAAATCGGCAGGAACGCCTGCTGCTTTCGTTAAGAAATACTCAACTGCGTCGCCTCGGCGACCCAATGTTGTCAGCTCTTTGAGCTGCTTTAAATAATCCTCCGGCAGAGGATGACGCGAATTGTCAACGACGAACGGTGGCTCGTACAATGCGAGCTTCGTGATAGCAAGCTTGCGAGCTGCTTCGAGGGCAAGAACTCCTCCGGAAGACATGCCGAATACGAATGCCGATCCACCAGCCTCGTTGATAAGAGTTTCGATATCTTCGACTTCGCGCTCAACTGCGTACGGCGCCGTGTCGCCGCTATCCCCTCGACCCCGACGATCGTAGTTGAATACGGTAAAGTGGGGTGACAGAAGCGAAGCAAGCTGCAACATCATCCGATCCGAACGAGTTTGGAATGCAGCGCATACCAAGATGATCGCCGGTCCATTTCCGAATATATCAAACGCAATGGTGGTTCCATCTTTCGAAAGTATTTTTTTCATTATATTTGCCTCCTGAGATTTATAATTCACTTCTGAATGACCAATAGTCTGTTTTCAAAACCCTCCCCCTTCTTTGGTGTTAGCTTTTTATTAGTATCTGTAGTATAAAGCGTGACGTCGCGTAAGGTGCAAGAGGGTTAAAAACATAGGGACTTCCTTTTATGTTCGTTGCGTAGATAACTTTCCACTAGTTAAGAAAAAGCAGCTGAAGAAAAAGTCGGCTGCCTTCAAATGTCTTAAATTATTAATAATTTAAATGACTATTTCCATTCATCTGTTGAATGATTTGAAATTCTATACTCACCAGGTTCAGTCTGTACTGTTAACACGACTTCAGATGCACCTTCAGCTATTGTTGCAATCTCTTGTAATTAATTCATCTATACAATCTGTTAAAAATGACCCTGGTATGCTAATTCATCATTATTATTCCAGAATTTTATATAAGGGTGGTCGGCAAATCTCCCAGAAGGGAGGTGATGCCCATGGAGGTTAAAGATGCACTTTCCTTAATGTTCACGCTATGTTCATTTTGGCATTGCTCACCTACATGAAAAAGAAATAGACCACCCTGGTATTTCGATCATCATGTTCTTCCTGACAAATGTTGATACGCCTCTACAGATTGCGCTCTATTCAAGTATTCCTCACAATGTTAGATGTTACCGCTGAAAACCGCGCTCCTGGAGTGCAAAAAAAAGAGACGGTCTCTCAACCGTCTCCGATTCTTTCGGAAGCTTTTGTTTTCTTGAATTATGGTTATCTCATTAATTTCTTTCAATCGTCAAAACTAATTCCTTCGCGTCCCAATATCCTTCTGCGCCAAGGGCTTTGGTGATGAATTTCATCGGCACGTAGGCATATCCTTCGAAGCTTTGCACCGGTTGGCTAAGCGTTTGGGCCACGCCATCGATGGAAGCTTCCTTCGAGCCCATTTTCAGGACGATTTTGGAGCCGGTCAGGTCGTCGGTCAACGTCATTTGCTTAGTGGCTTTATCCCATTTCAGGTCCGCATCAAGTTGATCGGCCACGTATTTGACCGGTACCATAAGCGTGCCTTTGACAATGACCGGCTCATAACCCGCATCATACAAGATGGACGGGTCTTCATCGGAGTAGAGCGTGAACGATTTATGCGTAATCTTCAAATCATCTTTAAGCAAGCGGTACAGCTCGGACTGACGATCCACATGGCGCAGCATAGCACCCGGAGAGCCTTCGCCAGGAGTAACGTCCCAAACTCCCTTAGAGCTATCTACGTCATGAACGGTTACCGGCTCGTTGATTTTCCACATTTCCGTTTCGGAACGCACCTTCACCTGCTTGATCGGCAAGTCCTCGGTTGCCGGAAGCTGCACGGTCAGATCCATGATTTGCTTGCGGATCTTCAGCTTGCTGTCAAGCATCAAATCGAGGGAAAGCACGGTGTTTTTGCTCAAAATGTCTTTGAGCTCAGGCGAGTCCGCAAGCAGCTCTTTGACGTTTTTGTCATAGTCAGGCAGCAGCTCATTCAGCATGCTTGTCAGTTCTTTCACTGCTTCATTGATCTGTTTTTCCTTATCTGCTTTGGATAATGCATTTTTTCCATCCTCAGAAGTTCCGGCATAAGCGGCAAAAATCGGATAATACGTATCGTACAGGCGGCCGATTAACTCCTTCATGCCCTCCTGATCCTTCGACAAGCTTGTCAGGAAGCCTTTGGCCAGGTCCGCCAGCTCATCGCCGCGAATGTCGATATGCAGTTTTTGCAGAGACAGCGATTCCCCGTTCACAGTATCCGTTACAGGCGTTACGGAAATGGAGGAAGGATTCGGCGCGTGTTTCAGCAGGAATCCGAAAATATCCTTGTACGATTCCATAATCGTTTCATCCGTCATTTTCGTACCGGCAAAAGCCATATCCAGTTCTTGCATGTCAAGCGGAACGGACGCAGGCTGCGTCATCCCTTCCACAAACAGCTTCATCGTCTTCGGATCAATTGCCACGTGGAAAGGAAGCTTTTTGCCGCTAAACTGTACGGCCCCTTCCATGGACATATGCTTTGAATCCTGTAAAATAGCCTGATCAATCGTTACGGATAAAGAATTCAAAATTTCAATGGCCTTCCGGTCCTCTTCCTTTAGCTTACCATCTGCAGGGACCAGCTGCAGGGATAACGTTTGTTTGGACATCGAAGATTTGACATCTAGCGTGCCCAAGACCGCTTTGCTGACATCCACGCCGCCAATGGCTTGACAGCCTGCGAGCAGCACCAGGAGCAAGGACAGCACAGCGGCCAAACCCAATTTAAAACGCCTCATCATCATGTTCCTCCTTATGTATACTATTTTTATTTCTTGCGATAAATAGAGCAGAAATTATCCGCTTGCATATAGTATGCCAGTGCCTGGACACGCATGTAAACTTATTTTTTGTTTAATTCCCCCCTAATTCGGCGATTTGGCTGAAATAACGTGATTTTGCAAGGAAAAGCTCCTTTTTTTAAAAAATCGCACAAAAAAGCAGCCCCGAATCTACCTGCTGCAGATGCATTGGAGTTGCTTTTTCTTTATTCCTTTTTTAAAAATCTTACACTTCCACCTTTTTGCCGACAATCACCAGATCGCGTTCGATTCCATCCAGCTCAGCTACTCCCGGCAGGAAGCCCCATTCCTCAAAACCATACTTACGCAGTAATTTCAGACTTGGATCATTATGACCGAATATAAAACCGACCAGCCGTTTGAGGCCAAGGCGCGGACATGCCGCAAAAGCTTTTTCCAGCAAAATGCCTCCTACCCCCTGCCCGCGGCAGGCTTCCGACACATAAATGCTGATCTCAGCCGTCGCATTGTAGGCTGCCCGACCATAAAAAGATTGAAAGCTCAACCAGGCCACGATTTCACCCTTGGACCTCATAACCCACAGCGGGCGGTGATGGCTGTTATGCTCCCCGAACCATTGTTTGCGGCTTTCGACCGTTATCGGTTCCAGATCCGCAGTCACTTGTCTTCCGGCGACAGTCGAGTTGTAAATGGCAACAATCGCAGGCAGATCCTCCGGCTTCGCGTCTTCAATCGTATAGTTGTCCAGTTTCATGATGTTGCACTCCTCCTACGGTTATCCGCCATTGAATTTCTTCTATTTTATAGGAAGAATGTCCATTGTGCTATCCTGTGAGGATAATTTCCTTTCTGACCTGTTTTTTCAGCAAATTTTCATCTAACGGAATTATGATGTACTCGATAGCGAAAACATTTAATATAAGGAGGAAATATAAAAATGAACGCACCTCTACATCCTTTGATTGTACATTTTCCGATTGCACTCTTATCCCTTGCGGCAATATTCCAAATCCTTGCTCTTTGGCGCCCGCGTCTGTTCAATTTGCCGGCAAGCGGCCTTCTGGTACTGGGATTCATCAGCGGAATTTTTGCCTATTTAACCGGTGATGGCGGTGAACATTATGCGAAGAACGTATTTGGCGCAACGGAATCCATGATTCATAAGCATGAAGATATCGCTTTTTATGCACTTCTGGTCTTCGGAGTTTTGCTTGCTTTGAAAGTACTGATTGGGTTGCCGTGGATAAAAGGGCATTTTGCGAAAGCGATTCGCTGGATTATGCCGCTGCTGCCGGTCATTTCCTTAGCCGGGCTTGTACTCATTTATTATACTGGTCACTTTGGCGGACAGATCATATATCATGCCGGTACGGACGCGATTGGACAAACCTTGAAATAATGCAAACGAAAACAAGAAAATGAAACGAAAAATACGGGGGTTAGCCTCATGAGGCTGCTGCTGGCTTAAGATGATGCAAGACTAGCCAAAGTGCTTTCCCGGCTCTCTAGAAAACCGTTCAAGCCAAAGGAACATCGGTGTTATAATAGAAGAGCTGTAAATAGAACGAGAACCTTTAGTCTGGAAAGGAAGGTAGACTATGAGCCAACGTATTGACCAATTAATGTTGTCCATGATTGAAAAAGGCCTCGACGGCCTGCTGGTTACCGATCCCAAACATGTGTATTACTTGACCGGATTTGCAAGCGATCCGCATGAACGGTTTCTGGGTCTTCTGCTTGAACGCGGAGAGGAACCGGTCCTGATCACGCCTGCGCTGGACGCCGAAGCCGCCCATGCCGCATCCAGCGTGCAAAATATCGTCACCCACAGTGATACGGACAATCCTTACCAAGTGCTCAAGCAGCAGTTTAAAGGCAGCATCGGCACCCTGGGCATCGAAAAGGAACAGCTCACCGTGGCGCGTTATGAAGAACTGACCGCCGTCGTTTCCGCCAAACAGTACAGCGATATCGGCCCGCTGCTGCGCAGCATGCGAGTCAATAAATCGCCGGAAGAAGTCAAACGCATGCAGCATGCGATCCATCTGATCGAAGAAGTGCTGCGTCAAGGACTCAAAAGCGTAAAAGCAGGCGTTACCGAAATCGAAATCGTCGCCGAGCTAGAATATCTGATGAAAAAACTCGGTGCGGAAGGCCCTTCTTTTGATACGATGGTGCTGTCTGGACCGAAAACCGCGCTGCCGCACGGAGCGCCGGGAGACCGCAAAATCCAGCATGGAGACCTGCTGATGTTTGACATGGGCGTTTATGCAAATGGTTATGCATCCGATATTACCCGCACCTTTGCTGTGGGAGAGATCTCCTCTGAGTTAAAATCGATCTACAACGCGGTATTGGAAGCGAACCTGCAGGGCATTCAGGCGATCAAGCCAGGTGTTACCCTTGCTTCGGTCGACCAAGCGGCTCGCAATGCGATCGAAAAAGCCGGCTACGGCCCATATTTCCTGCATCGCCTGGGACATGGTCTCGGCATCGACGTACATGAATACCCTTCTGTGCATGGCAACAACAGCGATCTGGTGCAGTCTGGCATGATTTTTACCGTTGAGCCTGGTGTTTATGTGGCCGGACTTGGCGGCGTACGGATCGAAGACGATATTTTCGTCACGGACAACGGCGTTGAGGTACTGACCTCCTACCCTAAAGAGTTGATTACGCTCGAAGTGTAAGCAGCGGTAGAATACAGCATTTTGATGTATATACAAAAAACCGGATGCCCTATCTCCGTATGGGATACTGCTTCCGGTTTTTATTTAACCATATAGTCAAAATTAATTGGCTCAATCTCATAAATAGTACTTTATAAAACGAAAGTAGCGGAGGGGACGGAATCGATCTGAAGAAGCGATAGCGGTCGCCTTTGTCTCCGAATTTATACCTTCATGAAGATAAGATAAAAGAAATTTGGAGACAACAGCGATCGGAAGAACGATCCGTAACCGTAGCGGTCAACTCGTGAGATGTCAGTAACTAATTTCAATATTTAGCTAATAAATTGAGACGTCAATCCTCTTCCGCAAACTTGAAGTCGCGCGCAATGTACAAAAACGGCGTCCCCACGGCGGTCAGCACGAATTTGATCAGATACGTCGTCAGGAACACTTCCAGCCAAATCGTCCAGGTAAAACCTTCTCTGCCCGCAAACGCGATCACACAAAAAACGAGCGTATCCACAAACGAGCTGATCATCGTACTGCCGTTGTTGCGGATCCAAAACTGATGGCGTTTGCCGTAAAATTTACGGATCCATGAATACAGCCGTACGTCCAGGAACTGGCTCACAAAATAAGCCGTCAAACTCCCCAGCGCAAGCCGCGGCATCAGGCCGAAAATACTCTGCAAAGCCTTCTGCATTTCATCCTCTTTGCCGCCGAGCGGCGTGAAATACAAAGCCATCTGCATCAGCACGGTTGTCATAATAAGGGTGAAGAAACCGAACCAAACCGCTTTTTTCGCTTCTTGTCTGCCGTATTTCTCATTCAGCAGATCGCTTGTCATATACAAGCTGACATACATCGTATTGCCAAGCGTCATGGCGATGCCGAACATCTCGATGGTTTTGGTCACTTGAATGTTGGCAATCACGGTTGCTACCCCGATCCAGGCATACAAGCCTTTTTTGCCGAACAAACGGTAACAAAGCAAATAAAGTGAAAAATTGACGAGTACGAAAAAGATACCCCATAACAAATTAAACATATGATGCTGCCTCCTAGTTTTGATTACGCGGGATGGTTGCGAACCGCGGTTTTTGAGAGGTTTCGCCGCTCAAAAACATGTTCTAATGTAACATAAATCTGCGGCCCGTGGCTACGTTTTTTTGCTCGGCGGTATATATTCCTAGTTATTGCAAGGAGAATCGAAAAGAAAAGCTTCTATTCGAAGCCCTTTCCACGATGATTGATGCTGCTTAAGATAAAGCTTTTCTTGCGAGTAGAGAGTCTTCAGCTTCCGCTGAAAACTTATACTTTCTTTGCTCTAAAATAACCCCACAAAGTGGAGCCTATGCTTCGATGCTTATTCCAAATACTTTGCGGGGACCCCCAAAAAAACTTATAAATTCTATACTGCTAAAAAAAGCCCCGGCATCCGCCGAGGCTCGAAACTTCATCGATATAAAACGCTGTACACCCTTTTCCTATTTATACTTGAACCGCGTTATCCAACTCTATGTCATTTTTAAAAACGTCATGGTCGTTTTCCTTCAAAATTTTGCTGGACACAAGCCCGGCAACCATCGAGTCGTTTACGTTCAGCGCCGTCCGGCCCATATCGATCAGCGGTTCAACCGAGATCAGGAGACCGGCCAAAGCTACCGGCAAGTTCATCGTGGACAGCACGATCAGGGAAGCGAAAGTCGCCCCGCCGCCGACGCCGGCCACGCCAAAGGAACTGATGACAACAATCAGGATCAGCTTCACGATAAAGCTCCAGCTAAGCGGGTCGATCCCTACCGTAGGCGCGATCATGCAGGCAAGCATGGCCGGATAAATACCGGCGCAGCCGTTTTGTCCGATCGTTGCCCCAAAGGTTGCGGACAAGTTGGCAATTCCTTCGGATACGCCCAGCTTCTTCGTTTGCGTCTCCACATTCAGCGGAATCGTAGCCGCACTTGAACGGGAAGTGAAAGCAAAGGTCAGCGTCGGGAGTACCTTCCGCAAATATTGAACCGGATTAAATCCGAACAGAGCCACAATAATCAGGTGAATGATGAACATCACAATCAGAGCGACGTACGATGCACCCACGAATTTGATCAGCTTCAAAATCTCGTCGACATTGGTTGTCGCTACCGTTTTCGTAATCAAGGCGAGAATGCCGTATGGCGTCAGCCTCAATACGAGAGTAACAATCCTCAACACGACAGCGTATACGGCCTCAACCATTTTCCGGAAGGTTGCGGCTTGCTCCGGCTTTTTGCGGTCAATGCCCAGCACGGCCACGCCGATAAATGCGGAGAAAATAACGACCGCCAGCGTGGAGGAACGGCGCGCGCCCGTCATATCGGCAAACGGATTGGTCGGCACGAATTCCAGGATTTGCTGCGGAATGGTTTTATCCTGCACATCCCCGAGTTTTTGCTCCAGCTTTTGCCCCTGCTGCATTTCCCGGTCGCCTGCTTTGATGTCAATAGCTTTCAGGTCAAAACTGAGGCTGGTTGCAATACTGACAGCCGCAGCGATGGCTACGGTAATCAGCAGCACCCCGATAATCGAACCGCTCATTTTCCCAAGGTTTTGTCTGCCTTTCAGGTTCATGATCGCCGAAATAATCGAGACCATGATCAGCGGAATAACCACCATCTGCAGCAGGCCTACGTACCCGTAACCCGCCAGGTTGAACCAGTCCGTGGACTTGGCAATAACATTGGAGTCAACACCGAAAATCAACTGCAAAATAACGCCGAATACAATGCCGAGTCCCAAGCCGGTAAACACGCGTTTCGTGAACGATACATGCTTCTTCTGCATCCACAGCAGCAGGCCGATCAGAGCCAGCATGACGATCACATTGACAATTACCCATAGTGTATCCATCTTCTTTTGCACCCCTTTATTTATTGTTTAAGGCCTGCCTGCAGCCATCCGCGTGTCGCCCGTTTCCCGAATGTCTGCATAGCCTTTTGATGATCCATGAGGATTTGGCCGAATGTACAAACTGCGCAGCTGCCCACTTACACCCCCGGCAAATAAAAAATAAGTCCCATCCAATGCGGTCATGAAGTATGGTCAAGCTTATGTTGGCCAGTCAGTACATCGTAGTGTTTTCTTATATTAGCATAATTCATAGTATTTGGATAGGATTTATTTTTTGGATATTTTGGGAATGATAATATTGATTTTGTGCCCCATTTGTATCATGATGTGCATCCTCAAACCAGTACCCTGCAGCTGCATTTACTGCAATTCCCGTTCGCAGGGACTGCATACTTCCAATCCGCACCCTTAAACCAGTACCCTGCCTGCATCCTTCAACCACATTTTTTAGTCACGCTGCCAAACAGCATCTCCCATCCGTAACTCCCCATCTGCATCAACAATCAATGATCTATTAACTTGTGACCCATAAATGTCCTTAAGCCTGAACTCCCATTGAGTTAACAAAACTTAAATATGCTATATAAGTTGAACCAATGATTTGCACGGATGTAGGCAGCCGGGTGAAATGTTCTTTCGATCGCTGCCCGCTCCCAGATTTCTTTGATTTATACTAAATTCATGGTTGAAATCCGATCACAAAGCATATGCTTCCGAAGCAGCTTTTTTTCAAAAAGCTTTTAGCTTCTCCGTAAATCTTTCTCCTAGGTTCAATATTCTAAAATGGTTCTCCATTAGAATGTTGAACCCTCTTGCCTATTCCTTATGCTTTTCTTTAGTTCAACTTATATAACGAAACTAGGTATCGCTATTTAAGCAAAATAAGGCTTCTCCATTTTCTAACGAAACCAGGTATCGCTATCGACTAAATTAGGCGCTGTTGAAGCACTTTTCCGCCCGAATAACGCTCCTGAGTTTCGTTACATTTTATTTGTCCCCGTTTTTGCGACAATAGCGTTTCCCAGTTTCGTTAGCGCTATGTCCGGTACTGCAATTCCCGTTCGCAGGGACTGCATACTTCCAATCCGCACCCTTAAACCAGCATCGCACAGTCTGTATCCTACAATCCGCATCCTAAAACCAGCATCCTACAGTCTGCATCCTTCAACTGCACTCTGCTCAAACCACCCTTTTGTCAGCCAGCGCAACCTTCGGATCATAATCATGATCACTCGTCCAACGGGTGGTTTGGTCTTTTTTGTTTCGTGCGTTTCACTCACTCAACTGGCTTAAGCCCTTAAAACAAAGAAAGCCATCCCATTTGGATGACTTCCATGTCAAGTTTCGCCTTATCTCTATGAAAATATAACCGTTTAACCGATGCCCATCAGCTTGTAAACTACATCCATCCGCAGATGCTGCCGGACCGTTTCAGCTACCCGGTCGAACTCTCTTTCCTTCAGTTCCTTGACCGAAAAGGCAGCCTCTGCCCGCTCAAGACCTTTCGCTTCCCGGATTCCGTTCAGCCATTGCCCTCGGAATTCATCGTTATGGAAAATCCCGTGCAGATACGTCCCCCAGACATGGCCATCCGTTAAGCCGCAGCCTTCGGTCTTTAGCTCTGCGCCGGCTTCCGCAACCTCAAACAGCGGGCAGGCCGCCGCCTTCGGCTCGTCAAGCAAGGTAGTGCTTCCCATATGTATTTCGTACCCCTCCACCGGGACAGGATTGCTGTTATCCCAACCCCCAGGCAGGATCGGGCAATCCCTAAGAAGCTGGCCGCGGACGCGAACCGTTCGTTTCTCCTCGGCAAAAATCGTTGCAAGCGGCAGGTAGCCTAGACCTTCCATCTCCTGCGCATGCGGATTTTCCAAACCGTGAGGATCGGAAAGCTTTTGGCCAAGCATCTGGTAGCCGCCGCAAATGCCGACCAGCTGAGCTCCGCTAGCATGCATGGCCTCCGCAATCGCCGTCTCGAAGCCTTCGCTGCGGATATAAGCCAAATCCCCAAGCGTATTTTTGGTTCCCGGCAAAATTATCACATCCGGTTTTCCCAATTCGGCCGATTTGCTGACGAACCGCACGTTAACCCCGGGCTCCTCCCGCAGCGGATCTACATCCGTGAAATTGGAAATGCGCGGACTGCGAATGACGGCAATATCAATGTCTGAAGCATCATCTCGCTGCTGCTTTTGAGGCAAGTTTTCCAAAACAACGGAGTCCTCCGCTTCCAAACGGATATCCTCGATATACGGCAGCACGCCCAATACGGGAATGCCCGTCCGCTCCTCAAGCCAGTCCAAGCCCGGCTGCAGCAGCGACAAATCGCCGCGAAACTTATTGATGATAAATCCCTTCACCCGCTTACGTTCGTGCGGCTCCAGCAGTTCCAAAGTACCCACCAGAAAAGCAAAGACGCCGCCGCGGTCAATATCCGCCACCAAAATCACGGGCGCATCCGCCCAGCCGGCCAAATTCATGTTGACGATGTCCCGGTCCTTCAGATTAATCTCGGCGGGGCTGCCCGCTCCTTCCATCACGACGATGTCATATGCAGAGCGCAAGCGGCCGAGCGCTTCCATGACCGTCGCTTTTGCGGTCGGCAGGTAATCTCGGCGGTACGACGCAGCGCTCATATTCGCCAAAGGGCGCCCATGAACGACGATCTGCGCATGCATATCATGCGTAGGTTTGATCAGGATCGGATTCATATCCGTCGTCGCTTCAATCCCGCAGGCTTCCGCCTGCATGCCTTGAGCTCTTCCAATCTCCTTGCCGTCTGCCGTGACATAGGAGTTCAGCGCCATGTTTTGCGATTTAAAAGGAGCCGTCCGGTAACCATCCTGCATGAATATCCGGCACAGCGCGGCGGTAACGACGCTTTTTCCGACATCCGAAGCCGTTCCCTGCAGCATCAGCACCGCCGCGTTTCCGGCGTCCTTGTTTTCATGTTTGCTCATGTTGACTGTCGCCCCTTTCGTTACAGACGATACTCTATAATCACAAGTACGAGCAGCAATACCGTTTCGATTCCCTCATTCAGCGCGCCATAAGTATCGCCCGTCAAACCGCCCAGCTTGGCCGTCATCCGCCGCGCCGCCCAGGTTCCAACCGCCCAGGCCGCAACCGGAAGCAGCAGCCATGACAAACCGGCCTGCAGCAGCGTAAAATTTCCGATTCCAAGCAGCGGGAACAAAACAGCCGCAGCTGCGGTAAGGACAGCAGCTCCAGGCACCGCCGCAAGACTATGGCGCTTCTCCATGCCGTTGAAATTCTTTCCGGCCAGCCCTTCCTTGCCCCGCGCCATCGGCCAAGACGCCATGGCATGAACCATAAACCAGCGGCCCCAGACCGGCGGCAGCAAAATCAGCAAAGGCGGCCAGCCTCCGCTTAGCAAGGAATAAATGAGCGAAACCTTAAGCAATAGCAACAGCACGCAGGCGATGACACCCATCGCGCCGACGCGGCTGTCCTTCATAATCTCCAGCATTTTCTCGCGTGATCTATAGCTGAGCAGACCGTCGGCGGTATCCATCCATCCGTCCAGATGCAGTCCGCCCGTTAAAGCCACCCACAGCGCAAGCACCAGCACCGCTGCCGGCAGCGGCGGCAGCAAATACGATGCAGCGGCGGCGGCGCACCAAACCGTTAGGCCAATAGCCGCCCCGACAAACGAATAAAAGCGCGTGCTCTGCCGAAACAGCTCCGGTGTATAATCCAGCTGCGCGCGGACGGGAAACCGCGAGAGAAATTGAAAAGCCGCTGCCAGCGCCTGAACTCTCCGATTCATAACCGGTACTCCCTGCTCTTCAGTTCAATCGGAATGCCCACGGTCACGAGAAACACCTGTCCGCACACGCGGGCCACCGACTGATTCAATATTCCCGCATAATCCCGGAACAATCTGCCCAGCGGGTATTCGGGCACGATGCCGTCTCCAACCTCGTTGGTTACAAGCACAAGCGCACCGGGATATTCTTTCACTTCCGCCACTAGTTCGTCGATCGCGGCCCGGATGCTTTGCTCCATATCTTCCTGTTCTTCTGCTGCCAAGATGACATTGCTGAGCCACAAGGTCAGACAATCGACCAGTACGGCAGGCGCTTCAGCTTCGGAACGCAAAGAGCGGAGCAGTTCCGAAAGGCCTACCGGCTCCTCGACCGTCCGCCAGGTGAAATCCGCATGATCCCGCTGATGTTTATGCAGCGCAATCCGGTCCTTCATTTCCTGATCAAAGGCCTGCGCTGTCGCCACGTATACCGCCTGATCCGTGTTCGCCATGATCCACCGCTCGGCAAAGGAGCTTTTCCCGCTTCTTGCGCCCCCCGTCACCAGAATGCTCATGGCTGCGCAGGCTCCCCGCTGCCGGAAATGCCCGCGCTTTCGAACGTTGCCATTTCGCTGACGATTCGGCAGGCCGCATCGACCAGTGTCAATGCCAGAACGCCGCCGGTGCCTTCGCCGATCCGCATGTCCAAATCGAGACCCGGACGCAGATCCAGCGCCTGCAGCAGCATGCGATGTCCCTGTTCATGAGAAGCATGGGAAGCTACCATGAATTCGGCTGATTCCGGAGCAATAGCCCGCGCCAGCAAGGCCGCCGCGCTCGAAATAAACCCGTCGATGACAACCGGACAACGGTTGGCTGCCGCACCCAGGATAACGCCGGTCAGGCCGCCGATTTCAAGTCCCCCGACTTTCGCAAGCACGTCGATCGGATCAGACACATCCGGACGATTCAGCTTCAGCGCCTTTTCAATGACGCTGATTTTATGCTTCAGCCGCTCATCATCAAGCCCGGTGCCGCGCCCTGTCGCAACCCGAGGTTCCGTGTGGGTCATCGCGCACATGACTGCCGCGCTAGGAGTCGTATTCCCGATTCCCATCTCTCCGGTCACAAAAATGTTTACTCCGCGCTGCACGGCCTCTTCTACCAGTCGTATACCTGTTTCGATGGACATTTCGGCTTCTTCGCGCGTCATAGCCGGTCCCTTTGCCATATTGGCCGTACCAAAGCGGATTTTGCGGGAAATCAGCTCCGGATGGGAAATATCGCTGTTTACGCCGATATCTACACATACCACCTGCGCATCGGCCTGCCGGGCCAATACGTTTACCGCTGCTCCGCCCGACAAGAAGTTATAGATCATCTGCGGCGTGACTTCCTGCGGAAAAGCGCTGACTCCTTCTGCGCATACCCCATGGTCGGCAGCCATAATAATGACTTCGCGTTTTTCAAAGGAAGGTTTGATCTTGCCCGTGATACCCGCGAGCTGCACGGCCAGCGCTTCCAGTTTGCCGAGCGCGCCCGGCGGAACCGTTAAATTGCCGATATGTGCCTTCGCCGCTTGCGCCGCCTCGCCGTCAAGACCTGTAATTCGTTTCACATACTGCTCCAAAAATGATGAACTCATGATGATCCCTCCATGTTATTTTCTTGTTAGTTGGTTTGATCCCGGCTGGATAAGAGCACCTGCGGCACGCCGCTTCCGGGATGCGCGACCACGACTGGTTCAACCTCGTATACGGAGCGGATCCGCTCCTCGGTCAGCATTTCTCCCGGCGTCCCCATGCCAACCGCCTTCCCGTCATGCAGCACAAGCAGCTTATCGCAATACAACGCTGCCAGATTGAGATCATGCAGCACGGCGATCACCGTAATTCCCGTTTCCTTCCGCCACTTTGCCACCAGTTCCATAAATTGCTGCTGGTAGTGGATATCCAGAAAAGTGGTTGGCTCATCCAGCAGCAAAATTTGCGGCTCTTGAGCCATCACCTGCCCGAGTGCCACCCGTTGCCGTTGACCGCCGCTCAGCTCATCCAATGGCCGTTCCGCCAACTCATGCAGCTTCAGCTTATCCATAATCCCGTCGATAAACGAATCCACGTCCGCCCTGGAATCATGGCCAAGCCAGTCCAGGTAAGGATAACGTCCCATCTCCAGCACTTCCCTTACGGGATAATGAACCGGAGCGATGCCTTCCTGCTGCAACACGCCCATCATCCGCGACAGTTCCTTGCGGCCGTAGCTGGCAATGCTGCGGCCGCAGAGGTTGATTTCGCCCATACTCATCCGTTCCACGCCCGACAACAGGCGCATCAATGTCGACTTGCCGCTTCCGTTCGGTCCGATGATTCCCCACCATTCGCCTTCGGCAATGTTCCAATCCAGACCATGCAGGGCGGTAAAATCTCCGAAACGCTTTCCGGCGCCTTTGATCTCGATCATGAGCTTAACCCCTTTCGCTGCTTCTTGCTGCGGTACAGCAAGTAGCCAAAAAACGGCGCGCCCACAAACGCGGTCACCACGCCGAGCGGAATTTCCGTCGGAGCCAACACGGAGCGGGCCAGCGTATCTGCCCATACCATAAATATGCCGCCGCCAATCGCGGACAGCGGAATGATATAACGGTAGTCGGGCCCAACGATCAATCTAATCACATGCGGAATGACCAACCCCACAAAACCGATCACTCCGGCCATCGAAACGGCCGCTGCAGTCAATAACGTGCTGACAAGCAACACCATCATCTTCAGTCTTTCCACGTTGACGCCCAAATGAGCGGCCTGCCGCTCTCCGAACGACAACATATTAAGCGAACGCGACCTGCTCCAGATCAGCAGGAAGCCAATCAGAAAATAAGGCAAAAGGATGGCCGAATACGACCATCCACGCAGGCTCAAACTGCCCATTGTCCAATATAAAATTTCATTGACGGTCCGCTTGGACATCGCAGTCAAAAAGGAAACAACCGCCCCCAGAAAGGATTGCATCACCACGCCCGACAGGATCAGGCTGTTTGTTGGAATTTTGCCTTTTTCTCGAGCAAGAAGGATGACACCCCACAACGTCAGCGAGCCGGTGACAAAAGCCACCGCAGGCAGCGTCCAGACCCCGATTACGGAATACTGCAATCCAAAAAAAATCAGGATCGACGCTCCCACCGCCGAACCGGAGGATACGCCCAGCGTAAACGGATCGGCCAGCGGATTCCGCAGCACTCCCTGAAAACCGGAACCGGCCACAGCCAGCGCCGCTCCTACCAGCATGCCAAGGATGACGCGCGGCAGCCGAACTTTCAGGATGATTTGCTCAAAAGACGGATCCCAGGTTGGCTGAATCCCATCCCCGATCCAAGGCAGCCGATGAAGCAGGATCAATGCGATATCCTTCACCGGCAGCGCGACCGAACCAATCCCCAGACAGATCAGCAGGGTCAACACCAGCAGCACGATGCCAATCCCTCCGTAACCTGCCAGTTTTTTGCTCATTATTTAAACAACTCCGGATAAATCGCTTTGGCAACCTCTTGCAGACCTTGAGTCACACGCGGGCCCGGACGGCTGATCAAATTGTCGTCAAGCCCGATGACGGTTCCGTTTTTAACGGCATTGATCTTGTCCCAACCACTGCGGCCTTTGATAATATCTCCCAGGCTTTTTTTCGTTTTTTCGTCCACGAAGCTCTTCGTATAGAGAATGACGTCAGGATTATCTTTGATGACTCTTTCCTCGCTGATCTCGCTAAAGTTCTCCAGGTCCGCAGCCACGTTAATGCCCCCTGCCAGCGTAATCAATTCATCCATAAACGTGCCTTTTCCGGCTGTCCAGCCCGGCGAGAACTCGATATACACTTTTTTCTTCTGATCTGCGCTCAAGGATTTGACGGCTTCTACAACCTTGTCTCTTTCCTCTTTCATCTGATCCACGACTTTTTGGGCTTCGGCCTGATGGTCCGTGATTTGCCCGTAGGTTTCGATGTTTTTCATCACGTCATCCACCGTTTTCGGATCGGTTTTGAAAATAGGAATTTGGAGTTCGCGCAGCTTCTTCACCGCTTCCTCGCTCATCGAAATCCCGGTGAACACCACATCCGGCTGGGCCGCGATCATCGCTTCCTCATTCGGTTTCATGATTCCGCCCATTTTGGGTTTGGACTTCGCCGCTTCCGGATAATCGTCATAATCGGATACACCGACGATTTCATCTCCGAGTCCGATCGCAAACAGCGCTTCGGTTTCCGCAGGAGACACCGATACGATTTTTTTCGGCGCTTCCTTGAATGTAAAGGATTCCCCTGTCGCATCCTTCAACGTCAGCGGATAAGTTGTTTTCAGTTGATCTTGTTGATCGGTTTGCTTCTGCTGGGACTCTTGCTTGGCAGGTTCCTGTGGCGCAGCCTGATCTTTAGTGTTATTGCCGCAAGCGGCTAGCGAAAACGCGAGCAGCAGAGCCGCAATACCGGTGGACCAAATTTTGGCGGTGTGTTTCAACTTCATGTACATTCTCTCCTCCATTGGGTTCATGCTTAGACACAAAAGAGGCCTGGCGATACAATTTTCATGAATACGACTTGATGGTTTGACGGCACGCACCATGAAAAACAAGCCTGCTCTTTGAAAAAGGCTCATTTCAAAAAACATGATGCGAATTCCTCGGACAATACTTGCTCCGGCATTCAAAAAAACCCTGGCTCTTGGAAAGAACCAGGGATTACGTCGCTCTCAAACTTTCACGGCAAAAGCCGTGCGTTAAGGTCTGCGCCTTCAGCCATGGTCTCATGGACCATCCGCTGAAGGGGCAACAACGTAAATCCTTTCCTCGAAGGACCGTCATTATTCTCATGAGGCAGGTCTCCTGACTTACAGGCTTGGCAGTATCACCCCGGCCTTCCCATTCCCCTTTTTGCGGGAACAGTGGCATGTTTGGGGTATACCTGTTACAGTGGCGGGACCGTGCCGGATTTCCACCGGCTTCCCTGTTTCCCCCGGAATAACAAAGCGGCGGCAGCCGCCCCCCGGGACCTCATCAGCTATCATTTATTCATTTTTCGTTTCCAGGCAATGCATCTCTCGTATTTGATTATAGGGTAAGTCCGTTAACGTTACAATTGCATTTCTCACATTCGACCCTTTATGTTGATACCATATGATGTCTAATTCAGTTATACGTTTAATCCATCAGATGTTTGATCCCAGTCAGATATTTAATCCAGTCAGACGTTTGATCCAGTCAGATATTTTATCCAGTCAGATGTTTTATCCAGTCAGATATTTTATCCAGTCAGATGTTTTATCCAGTCAGATGTTTGACCCGTCAGATATATTAATCCCAGACACCAAATCCGGCAGAAGCTTAGTATCCGTCAGAAACCGTTCGCCGTCAACGACACGCATCCTCAAATGTTCGTCATTGTGCCGAAACGTCGAACCTTCATCCAGCAAATTTTTATGTTCACTTACTAACTTCATTCCGTTATCCGCTTAATCCCGTCGTTTCAAGAAGGCGAATCCCGTACTTTTGCATATACCAATGATTGAACCGATGAAGGCAGCCAGGTTGATTTCCTCTCTAACGAAACGTGATATCGCTATTTGCAGCAAAAAGGGCTCTTTGAATTTTTAACGAAACTGGATATCGCTATTAAGCTAAAAAGTGCCGCCTAAGCCCGGTTTTAACCCAAATAACGATCTGTGCTTTCGTTAGATTTAGCTACCTCCTGTTTTCGAGGCAATAGCGCTCTGTAGTTTCGTTAGAGTCACTTTAGGCGAACAAAGCGTACCCCTTCGAGGCAGCTTTTTTTAACAAACTTTCCGGCTTCGTTAGAAATTATTTCTCCAAGGTCTAATAATCTAAATTTTGTTATATTAGTCGAACCAATGATTGTACCGATGAAGGCAGCCAGGTTGATTTCCTCTCTAACGAAACGTGATATCGCTATTTGCAGCAAAAAGGGCTCTTTGAATTTTTAACGAAACTGGGTATCGCTATTAAGCTAAAAAGTGCCGCCTAAGCCCGGTTTTATCCCAAATAACGATCCGTAGTTTCGTTAGATTTAACTACCTCCTGTTTTCGAGGCTATAACGATTTGAAGTTTCGTTGCTATGTCCGTTAAATCAATCTTTATAGCAGCTATTCCCATTAAAGGTGAGCTGGTTCACCCTTTGCGCCTATGACAGACTTCTTAACGGACACCACGGACGCTATTTGCCTAAAAACAGCCATTTTCAAATTTTAACGGTCACCACGGCGCTTATTTTGCTTAAAACCGTCTCCAGCAGGGGCTTTTTCACTAAATAGGTGCATCTGTGTCCGTTAGATTTCATAAAGACTAAAATTCCCCTCAATAGCAGCCACTGTGTCCGTTAGAAATTACAAAGGTTGAAAATTCACCTCTATTGCAACTAATGTCCCCGCTAAAATTGAAATCAATCACAATAGCTAGAGGCACTTTTGGCGAACAAAGCATCCCTCTTCGAGGCAGCTTTTTCAACAAACTTTCCGGCTTCGTTCTTTCGTTAGAGATACTCTTGGAGAACAAAGCATACCTTTCGAGGCATCCTTTTTTTCAAAAACCCCAGCTCCGTAAAAAACCCCAGGTGCAATAATCTAAAAAAATCTTCTTTAGCTTATTGCACCTACCTATTCCTTTATTCTTGCTTAGTCAACTTAAATATAGCGAAGATTTCGTCCTCGCCAGTCAGCGTTATCTCCCTTTAGTTCCATGGTCAAAACAAGCAGATTTCCCGGCTCGACCCGGGTATCCCAAAAAGCTTGGTCCGGGACAAGCGTATATACGATCTGCCGGATCACGCCTCCATGGGCAACCACAAGCGCCGTTGCGGGCCTCTCGGGATCTAGCGTTTGCTTTTGCTTCTCCGCCTGCAGCATATTCTGCAGAAACTCATCCACTCTTCGTTCAAAAGCACCCCAGGACTCCCCCTGCTGAGGAGCAGCACCCTGCGGATCATTTAACCATTCCCGGTATAGCGGCACATCTTTGAGTTGTTCGTAGGTATGCCCCTCCCAGTCCCCAAAGTCCATCTCGCGCAATCGCTGATCATAAACGGCTTCCATCACGAGATCGGAACGAACTTCTTTCAAGCTTTCCCGGCACCGTGCAAGATCGCTGCAGTACACGCTGCTGAAGCTCATCTTCTTTAATTTGCCGCAGGCGGAAACCAGCTCACTTCTCCCTAGCGAACTGAGACCAAGATCCGTATGCCCCAGGTAACGCTTTTGCTCATTCCATAGGGTGGATCCATGCCGCATAAGCACAAGTTCAATGCTTTTCATATCCATAAGGTACCTCTCGACCCCCAAACCACAAGTACGGCAAATACGACAAACAAAACGGAAACGGTCAGCAGCAGCCGGTTGGTCAGCAAAATATCATGGGCTTCCATCGGTCTCGTCGCATCGCCCATATATGCTCTGAAGGAAGTGACGCCATGGTATACGTTTGTGCCGCCAAGCCGGATGCCTAGCGCTCCTGCAACCGCCGACTCGGGAAAGCCGCTGTTCGGGCTTGGATGTTTTTTGGCATCGCGCTGTATCATGCGGAAAGCATTTCGGCAATCCAGCTGCAGTATCCACGCGGACAACGTAAGCAGAAGACCGGTCAGCCGGGCAGGAATCCAGTTGGCGAGATCGTCAAACCGGGCCGAGGCCCAGCCCAGATCCTTATACTTCTCATTTTTATAACCGACCATGGAGTCCAAGGTGTTCACCGCGCGATAGGCCATGGCGAGCGGGGCTCCGCCGATCAATGCATACAGCAACGGGGAGATGACTGCATCCACGATATTTTCGGCTACGGTTTCCACCGTTCCCCGGACGATTTCCGGCTCGTCCAAATGCGAAGTTTCGCGTCCGACGATCATGCTGAGGCTGGTCCGTGCAGCCGGCAAATCGCCTTTTTGCAGATGGTGGTATATTTCAAGCCCGGCGTCCTTGAGTCCTTTTACGGCAATCGTCGTTGCAATCAGCACCGCCTCCGCTGCCCAGGCGAGCCATGGATGAATCAAGGCAAGGAGCTGCAACGCCGCCCAGGTGATCGCAAACGAACCTCCCACAATCAACACGGGCAGCAGCACCCCGGCTTTTTTCAAATTTTCGGGACGAAAGCTGCGGCGAATCCACGCCTCCGTGCCTTTGATCGCCTTGCCCATCCCGATGACCGGATGCGGAATCCAGCGCGGGTCGCCGATCAGCAAATCCAGAATAAACGCGGCCGCCAGAATCGCAATGGCCGTTATTTCCGTTCCGCCCATGCCGTCTGAAGCGCCTCCTTCACCGCGCCGTATACTGTCCGCCCGATCATGCCACCCAAATGGGTAGCCGTTCCCGAATAGACAAGCTCCACTGGAGATGCTGCGCTTTGGCTTACGCCCAGAATGATCGCGTCCGAGGTCGTGCCGGTTGCTACCAGACCGTTTTCCGCATCCCGCACATCGAGTTCGGCAAGCGCGGCGGCTTTGGCCTCAACGGCTGTCATGACAGCGTTCACCATCGCTGCCTGCGATAACTTCGCATCAATCATCAGCATGATGTTGACGGTTCCGGGACGGTATGACGGAAATGTCGTCCGTTCCGATCCCGCTCTTGCGGCATTGGAGGTCCCTGCGGTTACGCAGCAAAAAACGGCTGCTTCCTCGTTTTTCTCTTCCTGTACCGATGCATGCTGCAGCTGCACTGCGGTCAGCAGACCCGCTGTCGTATCGATCGGATATCTCCATTCCCGCAGCCAGTCGATCACATCCCGCACCGGATCGGAGCAGTCATAAAAACGGTCCACATAAATGTTGGCGATTCTCCGAAGCCTGGCCATTCCGCCGCCGTGAACGGCGCTTCCCATCGCTTCGATCACCGTCGGCAGCTGCAGCAGCAGATGCCGATCCCCTTTTTTCAGCACAAGGCCCGGCCATACTTCAGAAGCATATTCCGTGTTGTTTCCGTCCAAAAATGGTGTAGTCATTACATTTCCCCCTCTATCTATTCGCAAAACGCTCTAACGTCAACTTTTTCCCGCATCGGTATGAACGCAGCCTGTTATGGATTTTCCAAAACATCGAGCACCTCTGCCATCGTTTTCAGCAGCTGCTGGTTGGCATCCTGCGCTTTGACCGCAACGCGCACATATTCCTCCCCGAGTCCAGGGTACATCGCGCAGCTGCGGATCAGCACGCCCCGGCGGCCCATTTCGGTCTGCATCTTTTCTGCCGTCCAGGGCGCAGGGAGTCCGACGAGCAGAAAATTGGCTTCGCCTTCGCTGACCTTGCAGCCAAGTTTACGGAGCCCGGATATAAGAAAAGCCCTTTGCTCTGCAATCAACTTAATTGTTTCGCGCTCATAATCCTCCCCGCTGTTCAAGCATGCTTCCCCTGCCAGAAGCGCCAGCCCGTTAACGCTCCATGTTACTTGCTTGCTTGTCATCGCCTGCACCACATCAGGATGCGCAGCGGCATATCCCAGCCTTAATCCGGGAATGGCGTAAAATTTCGTCATGGACCGGACCAGAATCGTATGCGGATATCGTTCCAGCTCCGACTGCAGCGTCTGTCTGTCCTCCTCCGGAATAAAATCGATAAAAGCCTCATCCACAACCAAATAAGTACCGCAGCGCTCGGCTTCGCCCGCCAAACGTCGCATCGTCTCCAAATCATATTGAATCCCGTTCGGGTTATTGGGTTGCCCGATAAACAGAAGGTCCACATCCTGCAAAAGCCCTTCAATCTCGGCAGCCTCAGCCCTCCATCCGTTCGCCTGCGTACCGTACACGGACCGGACATGCGCGCCGAACTGCTCCGACAGCTGTCTGTACTCCGAAAAACAAGGTTCCACAATCCCTACCTGATCCGGATGCAGCCCGAGCAATATTAAAGCCATACATTCCGCTGCCCCGTTGCCAATGCAAAGCTGATCAGAACGAATCCCGAGTTTGGAACCAAGCAGCTCCTTCAGCCCCCGGTGACCCGGATCCGGGTATCGAATGATGGAAGGCAATGCGTTTTTAAGCTGCTCCATGACACTGGAAGGAGGGCCCAGCGGATTGATATTGGCGCTGAAATCCAGAAACTCGCTCCGGCCGTAAATTTCGGCTGCGCTTTCCAAATCCCCGCCATGTCCGAATCTCTCTAGCATCCATTTTCCCCCTTCTGTCTGTTTGAACATGATTGAGTCCATTATTGCGCCATCTTTTCAGCCCCGTCAATGCAATTTCTTTTTTGTTTCTTACAAACGAATGGTTTACAATAGAATAGTTAGGCAACCATTACATAGGTCTTTAAACGGAGGAATCAAGCCATGCTGTTTATTGATAATCAGGGCATTACAGATCCGGCCATCAACCTGGCCATCGAAGAATTTACGCTGAAGCATCTGCCGATGGAAGAAGACAGTTATCTGCTGTTTTACATCAACCGGCCATCCATTATTATCGGCAAACATCAGAACACCATAGAGGAAATCAATCAGGAGTACGTAAAAGAAAATAACATCCAGGTCGTGCGCCGTCTGTCCGGCGGCGGCGCGGTTTATCATGATCTTGGCAACCTCAATTTCAGCTTCATTACCAAAGACGACGGCCAGTCTTTCCATAATTTCCTGAAGTTTACCCAGCCGGTCATCGATGCGCTGCGCGGCATGGGCGTTCATGCCGAGCTGAGCGGACGCAATGATCTGCAGGTCGGAGAGCAGAAGATTTCCGGCAACGCCCAATTCTCAACGCGGGGACGCATGTTCAGCCATGGCACGCTCATGTTCAACTTGAATCTTGATGATGTGCAGGCTTCTCTGAATGTTAACCCGGAAAAATTCAAATCCAAAAGCACCAAATCCGTCCGCAGCCGGGTCGCAAACATCAAAGATCTGATGGAAGGCGACATGACGATTGAACATTTCCGCTCCGAACTGCTGCGCGCCATCTTCAACATGGAACCTAAAGACGTGCCGCAATACCATCTGACCGAAGCCGACTGGGCAAAAATCCATGAAATCTCCAAGGAGCGCTACCAAAATTGGGAATGGAACTACGGGCAATCGCCTGAATCCAACGTGAAGCATACGAAGCGTTTCCCTGTAGGCATCATCGATATCCGGATGGACATCAAGGATGCCCGCATTCAAAATATTAAAATCTACGGCGACTTCTTCGGCGTAGGCGACGTAGCCGATATTGAGGACAAGCTGCGCGGCAAACGTTACGAGGAATCCGAGGTTCGCGAAGCTTTGACCGAAGTCGATATCAAGCATTACTTCGGCAATATCGAGCTGGATGATTTTATCGGACTTGTCTTTTTGGAGGAATAGGCGTTTATCTTCTATATCTAACAACGGCGAAATGGAGGCCATGGTTATGGTCTCTTTTTTTGCTGCGGCACAAAACAAAAAAAAAAAAAAAAATGAAGCGTGAACACGGGTTCCGCTTCATTTTTTGAATTTCATCGGACCATCCATCATTGGCTGGATCCCGCACTTATTCTATAACCAAAACACGGCGGTAGAAGTAGAAGCCATTTGCCAGATCTTCGTCTTCGAGCGCCATGTCGGTTCGTGGTTCCCGCCAATACGTCGATAGCGGCAGCATCGTATAAAATAGCGGTTCGCCCCCGCATAGCGCAGCCCCGCCATCCCCTCCTTTTACCTGACAAGGCGCGTTCACCATTTCGTATTTATATGGGTCATAGGCAATGGATAATCCGAACATATTCGGTTTTTCCAAAATGTTTTCCTCTGACATATAGGCGTAGCGCCAATCCTCATCGAAGCGGTTGCCGAAGGGAAAAAGCATCCGAAGACCCGCTCCGCATAGATATTCCCATTGATCTTCTGTCGGCAATGTAAATCCTTCCGCGTAAAGCTGCCGAATAAGATCTTTATCTGTTGAATGCTTATGGATATAGACGTCGTAAAGGTCGGGGTCTTCTTCCGTACGCTCGAAGCGGCAGCGCCCTGAATAATCTATTGTTGCCGCCTCTGTATCAAACGTAAACAAATAATCCTTCACATGATCGAGATCATCAGGCGGCACTTGATGCTCGTTTGTCCGGCGATTAACCTGACCCAGGTGGACAAGACCTACCTCATTCAATTCACGCTCTATGATCATAGGCTGTAGATCGACAATTCGGACAGGAGAAGTGTTTTCTTCGATATACTTTTCCAGCCCGCTAAAGCTATAGAAAGCTTTCATCTCATCATTAGGCTCTGCTGGGGGATAATGTTCCAACTCCGTGACTCTTTCCTCGAAATAAGATAAATTCACGTCGTCCTTCGCGTCTGCAGCCAGCGCAAGTTGTTTTTTCCACCAGTTTAACGGATTAAGCACCGATTCGAAGCTGAACGCGATAATCTCCAAAGCGCTCTCTTCCAATCCTTCGATGCCGCTGTCCCACCCAAGCACCGCTTGCTTGCGTCCGGGAACAAAGACGAAACTGCGTCCCGCATAATTCAGCACTGCCGTCTCGGTTGTGATGCCGTTTAGCGAAAATGTCTCCATCCCGGAGAAAACGAACGGTAATGCCACATCCACCAGCAGCGATTCGATTATTTCTTTCTTCCGTTCTGTCGATAGTGCAGCCCACTCGTCAGCGTAAAGCTCGGCATTTCTCATTTGGCTCCTCCTTATCCATAGGGAGTTTCGCTTTAATATGCTTCCAGGCCACCAGTCTTCACTTCATCTGCTTCGTGGCGGAGGCTGCTCAAACATCTAAAATCGGAATCCGATTTAATTCAGGCTGATTTAGACCCATGTAAGAACAAAGCGTCTCCCACGTTAAAACAACGATTAGAGGCGCTTTTTTTATCTTTGTTTACTTGTATTTTTTCCAATCCATGCTGCTGTTCTCCAGCAGATATTCAAAATCGTTGTCGCGGCGTTTTTGCTCCGCTTTACGGGCTGCTTCCGCTTTTTTCAATTCCTCTTCCTTATGTTTCTGCTGCTCGGCTTTCAGTTCCTCGGACTGCTGCTTCAGTTTGTTCAGCACATCGCTGCTTAGAAGATCCTTCAGGGTTGCCGGCTTATCTGCCGTCTGCGGTTTTACGGCCGCGTCCGGTCTTTTTTTCTTGGCCATATCGAATCAACTCCGTTTCCCCCACATTATAACAGGTTTTCCCTTATGCGTCAGGTGCCCTTAGGGCATATTTCCTTGTCCGCTTTCCCGTTTTACGATACAATTTGGTGACTTGCTTTTAAGTTCAGGATTTTGCAAAATCCTCAAGCAAAGAGCTATGCCCGATTTTTATCGCATGAAAGGAATGACCTGGATTGAACCGCTCCCGCCTTGCCGATCTCAGCCTGCTGATTGTCGCCATGATGTGGGGATGCACCTTTTTGATCGTACAACATGCGGTCAGAGTGCTGCCTCCGCTCGCTTTTAACGGCGTCCGCTTCATCGGCGCAGCGATATTGCTGGCTTTGATCATCACTTGTTTTTATCGCAGCCAGTGGCGGCTCATAAGCCCGGGAATGCTGCTGCATTCCTGCTTGTTAGGCCTTTTCTTGTTTATGGGTTATGCCTTCCAGACCGTAGGCCTGCTGTATACGACCACCTCCAATACCGGCTTTATTACCGGGTTATCGGTCGTGCTGGTGCCTTTCCTGGCTTTGGTCCTGCTGAAGCAACCGATTTCGCGTTTTACCTGGCTGAGCGCGCTGCTTGCGGCCTGCGGATTATATCTGCTGACCTTTGCCGGTTCGGCGCTTACGCTGAACAAGGGGGATTTTCTCGTCTTTTTGTGCGCAATCGCGTTTGCACTCCATATCGCTTATACCGGTATTTTCGCGCCCAAATATCCCGCCCTGCCGCTGGCTGCCCTGCAAATGGCCGTGGTCGGCCTGTTCAGCTTGATCGGTTCGCTGCTGTTTGAGGACATGGGCCCGCTCCCGCAGACGTTCGAGAGGCTGGCGCAGCCGGAGGTTTTATGGGCGCTGCTCGTTTCCATCGGCCCTACCAGCGCTTTTGCATTTTGGATTCAAACCGTCTGCCAAAAATACACCACGCCCTCCCGGGTGGCCGTCATTTTTGCGATGGAACCGGTTTTTGCCGCTTTGACCGGTATGTGGTTCGGCGGAGAAAAGCTGGGGATTATGGCGGGGATCGGCTGCCTGTGCATTTTGATGGGAATGATTTTGGCCGAATTGAAAACTTCGCCCCGTACGGTACAATAGAATGATAGATTAGTATGTGTTTGAACTACATCTATTAGAGATAAGAGGAGAGAGACAACCATGTATAAACTGATTGCCATTGACATTGACGATACGCTGATTAACGACGACAAGGAAGTTACCCCTGGTACGCAGCAAGCCCTGGAGCAAGCGGTAGCCAAAGGAGCAATCGTTACGCTGGCCACCGGCCGCGCTTACGCATCCGCCCAAGCCGTTGCCCGCCAAACGGGTCTGAATGTGCCAATCATTACGTATCAAGGCGCTTTGATCAAAAATCTGATGGACGAAAAAGTGCTCTTTGAACGTTACGTGCCAAAGGATGCAGGGCACAAGCTTTTCGAATATTGCATTGAGCATAACCTTCACCTGCAGGTGTATATCGACGACAAGCTGTATGCCCGCGAGGAAAACCAAAAGCTTAAGGATTATAGCAACCTGAATGGAACGCCAAATTTTATCGAACCTGACTTTGAAAAGCTGATCGCGCAAAATACGCCGAAAATGCTGATCATCGACGAACCCGATTACCTGGATACGCTGATCCCCGTTTTCCGCGAACTGCTCGGGCCGGAAGTTCATATTACCAAGTCCAAACCGCATTTCCTCGAAATCATGCACCGCGAAGGTACCAAAGGACATGCGCTGACCTTCCTGGCGAAGCATTTTGGCATTGAAATGTCCGAGACGATGGCGCTTGGCGACTCCTGGAACGACCACGAGATGCTGGAAGCCGCAGGACTCGGCGTTGCTATGGGCAACGCCATTCAAGGGCTGAAAGATATCGCGGATTATGTAACACTGAGCAATAATGAGGACGGCGTCAAAGCTGCAATTGAGAAGTTCGTATTGAATGCATAAGCAGATCGGGTAAGCACGATCAAAATAAAAGTATGCTATCGACAGTTACGTAAAAAGACAGCCTCAGGAACAGGGGAACGGGCCTATCGCCTGAGCCTGAACCGGCTGTCTTTTTTGCAGTTCCAAGATATGTATGCGCCCAATATTCAGCCCAAATTCACCCTCATCCCGGTCATGGCCAGCTCTACATTTTCAGGCAGAGGATAATCGGCATGAACGTCGATGTCATGGGACATATGCGTATAGATGGCCTTAACCGGCCGCACTTCGGAAAGCAGCTGCGCAGCCTCCTGCATATCGTACACCGAGCGTGTCCGATATGCGGCCGTTTCATGGTAAAAGCTCGTGCCGAGCACCAGTAGATCCAAATCATGCAGCGGCTTTTTCTCCTCTTCGTTCAAACCGATGGAATCCGAGCAGTACACCCAGCGGAATCCGTTTTTCTCCAATCGATAAGCGTAGGAAAAACCGTTATAGCCATGGCATACCTTCCAGCTGGTTATCTTCCAGCCACCCAGTGTAATACCGTCTTCTACCGTGTTTATATCCAGATGCCTATCCAGCCACGGAAATTGCTTCAGGATCGTTTCGATGACCTCCTGCGGCGCGTACAATTGTCCTTTGCGGCGAAGCCAGCGGCAAGCATCCGCCCACTCGGGCAGACCGCCGATATGGTCGAAATGCGCATGGGTCACCAAAATCTTGTCCGCAAAACGTTTGCCGATCCTCTCCATTTGGCTGCGCCAATCCGGTCCGCAATCGATCAGAAAATCGCCGTCCTGCCCCTGGATCATGACCAGAGACCGAAAGCGCCTGTTATTTCCGGTCGTTCTGGCCTCTGTGCAAACATCGCAATCGCAATATACCCGCGGCACGCCCATCGCGTCGCCTGTTCCCAAAAAAACAAGTGAATCCATGCGAATTCCTCTCTCCTTTACTTCCGGTTATTCGCTTCACAATTTAGCTTACTTGGCTTTTGGTCCGCTTCCTAACTCTGTAGTTTATTGTAACACGCATGCTGTTACCGGCGCAGCCAGACGCCCGTCAGACCGGCTTCTTCATCCGTACAACGTCAAACAGGACCTGCCCTAACAGACAGATCCCTATAAGAGGTAGTGCCGAAAACCGACCTTCTTGAACTCGTATTATAAAATGATAAGCTAGATAATAACAGGCATCGGATCAACCTTCAGCCGATTCTCTTCCATCCAGCTCCGTTCATGATTGAAGAGATACGCCCGATGTACCAGCACCCTCACCTGCTGCCCCGGCGTCAGCGCCGGCTTCTCCAACGAACGGTAAGTCATCAGTTTATGGCTGCCGACCTCCACTTCCACCATCCATTCGCTCCCGCGGAAATGAAGACGATGCACGACTCCTTTCTCCGTAGCTGACAGCATGCTGAATTCATGCGTTTCCCCGACTTCGATATACTCTGGCCGGATCAATGCGCGTATTCCGCCCGCCGCAGCCGCTTCCCCAAAACCTTTTAACCGCGATACATCATCGACCATCGTAGATTCCCCGATAAATGAAGCAATAAACGGAGTTTGCGGCTCTTTGTAAATATCCCAAGGCGTTCCCTTCTGCTCAAGATGCCCCTGGTTCATGATCATAATTTCATCGGCGACTTCAATCGCCTCATCCTGGTCATGGGTTACGAAAATCGAAGTAATACCCACACGCTCAATCAGTTCGCGCAGCCAGGCGCGCAGTTCCTGCCTGATTTTGGCGTCGATCGCCGCGAACGGCTCATCCAGCAGCAGCAGCTGCGGCTCGGGTGCAAGCGCCCGGGCAAAAGCCACCCGCTGCCGCTGCCCTCCGGACAGCTGATGCGGGTAACGTTTCTCGAACCCCGCCAGCCCGGTCAGTTCCAGCAGTTCCAGCACGCGTTCCTTTAACGCGGGTTTGGCCACTTTTTTAACTTTCAACCCGAAAGCGATATTATCGTATACGGTCATATGCTTAAACAGCGCATAGTTTTGAAAAACAAAACCGATCCCCCGCTCCTGCGGCAGCAGCTGGTTGACCAGCTCGCCATGGAAACGGATCTCCCCGCTATCCGGCTGCTCCAGCCCCGCAAGCATACGCAAAACGGAGGTTTTCCCCCCGCCGCTTGGACCCAGCAGGCCGATCAAATGCCCTTTCGCGATCTCGAAGCTGACATCCTTGACCGCGTGAAAATCGCCAAAATGCTTGTTTAAACCGCGGACCTCAATATGCATTGTCAGTACACTCCCCTTCTTCTTTTCATGCATTCTTCATCAGCATCAAGCCAATGAAAGGCATCATATACACAGGGCCGCCCTGCGGCGAGTTACATCGAATTTTCAACATTCCGAAATGCATGGATGCGGATGGTTAACGTTTATGCTGCAGCGCAAAATATCTGTTAATTCTCATTTGTATACTAGGTTTTTTATTTAAAAGATACTTTACCAAAAACTGTATCACATCGTCAATATGTAACTTGGGGGCAGAAGCTCGCTTTTTTTGTGGATAATGAATTGGGGTATAATACTAGAAGAATGTGCTGCCTAAAGATATTGGCCCTGAAGCCAAAGGAGAGGAGAATCCATCATGCTGCATACACTGGACCTGGCTACGAAAAGCAGGGATGAAATGAGAGATATAACGAGGGAAATCCGCGCACTGGTGCATCAAAGCGGAGTCAAAGAGGGTACGGCGCTTATCTATTGTCCGCATACAACGGCAGGCATCGCCATTAACGAAAACGCCGATCCGGATGTCAAACGGGATGTATTGATGCGTTTGGACGAAGTTTATCCATGGGAACATCCCAAATACCGCCATGCCGAAGGCAATACCGCATCCCATTTGAAATCCATTACCTGCGGTCCTTCCCAAACGGTGATCATCTCCAGGGGCGAATTGCTGCTTGGCCGCTGGCAGGGAATCTATTTTTGCGAGTTTGACGGTCCGCGCCGCAGACAATTCCATGTCAAAATCATGCAGGGATGAAACTCACGTAAAAAGCAAAGAGCGTAAAATCAAACAGGGACAAGCGTTATCCCAACAAAACAGGCGTCGGGGCTTTAGGCGAAGCTGCCTATCCCCTACACCATAAAAACTTCTATCGACGTACATTCCAGAAAAACAGACCGCTTTTAGCGGATGTTTTTCTTGCGATTATAGAAAATACTTAAGCTCCGCTTAAAACTTATAAATTCTATAATCTTAAAATAACCCCACAAAATGAAGCCTTTGCTTCGTGCTAATTCCAAATACTTTGGGGGGGACCCCAAAAAACATATAGATTCCATAATATTGAAAGAGACGCGTGCTTTTACGCGATAACAATTCAACGTTATAAAGTCATTATGGAAAATAAAAAACGATTATCGACGTACTCACAGAAGACAGACCGCAATTAGCGGTAGTTTTTTGCGATATAAGTTGTGATCTTCTTGGGGATTATACTTTCTTATATCTAAAAAAACAATGATCTCCATACTGTGACGACCGTTTTTCACCGTTGTTTTACCGCAGGCATTCGCAGCTTATTTTCACATGCGCCAGCGCCGCGGGTTTAACTTCATCAAAAGAGACGCGATCTTGAATGTAATAAGATATGAATCCGTGCATAGACAAAAAAAGCGTTAACGGAAGATTCCGGCAGAAATCCTGGCCGTGCGTTTCTTCGCTCATATAGCGGCGCACGATGGATGCAAACAATTCCAGACAGCGACCTTGTTCCGTCCGGCAGTAGGATAACAACTCCTCATCCCGGATCATAAACATGATCTCATACTGGTACGGATGATCCAGGCCAAAACGGATAAATTCAAGCATGAGCTGCTCCACCTTGGTCAAATCCTGAACAGGCGAAGCGTCGGTCACTTTTCTCAGCTGAACCGCAAGATTATTGAAATCCTCCACGACAATGGCGTAAAACAGCTCCGCCTTTTCCTTAAAATGATAATATAAGGACCCGTGACTGTAACCTAAATGCTGACCTATACTGCGCATGGAGATGGCCCTGTAGCCTTTGGTAACGAATAAATGCCTGGCTGCTTCAAGAATCCTCTCCCTGGATAACTCCTGTTCCACTGCTCTTCTTGCCATAGACCTTATTCCCCTTCAATAAAATAAAGCTGCTCACCCTCCGTAATCAGGGATTGTCCCTGAGTCAGATCCACCATCCACGAGATGAATTTTTGAGCCTCTGCTTCAAGCGGCAGGCATTCCAGCGTTACCTTGTCGGTAAAGCGGGTTTCTCCCATCCGAATCTCCCTGTTTCGAAGCTCATTTTCCACTTTGCCTAACCATGTATAGTCTAATTCTACAAAAATTTGACGATGAAGTACACGTGTAATCGCTTCCCCTGCCTCAATCGCGGCTACAGCCCCATCCGCATAAGCACGAATCAGTCCGCCGGCTCCCAGCAGGATCCCCCCAAAATAACGGGTGACCACAATCGCCACGTTTTTCAAACCTTGGTTGCGAATGACCTCAAGAATCGGTTTCCCTGCAGTACCGCTGGGTTCACCGTCATCCGACTGCTTCTGGATTTCGTCCCGTTCGCCGATCACGTAGGCAAAACAGTTATGCGTTGCGTTCCAGTGTTTTTTGCGGATCTCTTCAATAAAAGCGTTTGCATCATCTTCGTTCTCAACCGGCATGATATGGCCGATAAAACGCGATTTTCTAATAACGATTTCTTTTTCGCCGCTTTGGCGTACGGTACGATAACGTTCAATCATTTCTATAATCCCTTTCCCTGATTGGAAAGAAAGCAGTCCCCCGCGTATATATTCAACCGGTGAACTGCTTCCTTCTGCCTTATGTCTGCTTCTAAGTTGCTGTATTATTCAGAAAGTCTGGCTTCCAGATCAGCCTTCTCTTTTTCATAGCCTGGTTTGCCAAGCAATGCGAACATATTTTTCTTGTAAGCTTCAACGCCCGGCTGGTCGAATGGATTTACGCCAGAGAGGTAACCGCTGATGCCGCAAGCTTTTTCAAAGAAATAAACCAGATATCCAAAAGAATATGGCGTCAGATCCGGCACCGTAACAATCAGGTTCGGAACCTTACCGTCGGTATGAGCCAGCATCGTGCCTTGGAAAGCTTTTTTGTTAACGAAGTCCATGGTTTTGCCTGTAAGGAAGTTCAGTCCGTCCAGATCATCCGGATCGCTTTCGATTGTAATTTCTGCAGGCACTTTGTCCACCTGAATGACGGTTTCGAAAATATTCCGGCTGCCTTCCTGGATGAATTGTCCCATCGAGTGCAGATCGGTGGAGAAGTCTACGGAAGCCGGATAAATACCTTTGAAATCCTTGCCTTCGCTTTCTCCGTAAAGTTGTTTCCACCATTCCGATACATAGTGCAGGGAAGGCTCATAGTTAACAAGAATTTCGATGGCTTTGCCTTTGCGGTAGAGCGCATTACGAACGGCCGCATATTGATAAGCTTGGTTTTCGGCCACGTTCGGGTTGCTGAATTCCTTGGCCGCGTCTGCAGCGCCTTTCATCATTTCTTCGATGTTGATGCCTGCTGTTGCGATTGGCAGGAGACCTACCGCCGTCAGTACGGAATAACGTCCACCCACGTCGTCAGGAATGACAAAGGACTCATAACCTTCTTCTGTCGCCAGTTTTTTGAGGGCACCTTTGGCCTGGTCGGTGGTTGCGTAAATGCGTTTTTTCGCTTCTTCTTTTCCGTATTTCTTCTCAAGGGCCGCACGGAAAATACGGAATGCGATCGCAGGTTCCGTCGTTGTGCCGGATTTGGAGATGACGTTAACGGAGAAATCTTTGCCTTCGATCAGGTCAAGCAGATGCGTAACATAGGTCGAGCTGATGTTGTTGCCGGCAAAATAGATTTCAGGCGTTTTGCGTTTATCCTTCGGCAAATAGTTATAGAAAGAATGCGACAGCGCTTCGATGGCCGCACGCGCGCCAAGGTAGGAGCCGCCGATGCCGATCACGATCAGCACATCAGAGTCGTTTTGGATTTTTTGTGCCGCTTTTTGGATGCGTGCAAATTCTTCTTTATCGTATGCAGTCGGCAGATCGATCCATCCGAGATAATCGGAGCCCGCGCCGGTCTTGTTATGTAGCTGCTCGTGGGCGAGCTTGATCGGTTCGGCGAAATAATCCACTTCATGCTGGTTGATGAATTCAAGGGCTTTGCTGTAATCAAATTTCAATGGGTTTGACATGGTCTGTACCTCCTGGTTTCATCTCTACTCTAGACTCCGAAAAAATAGCTTTAGAATAGGATACTGTAATTTTATGTTCCTAGCAAGCGCGCACGCCAAAAGTCTTGCCTTCGTATTTTCTCAGAAAACATGCCGCCATTACAATGAAGATTATTACTATATAGGATGAATGAAATGATTGGGCACGGATGGGGCACCCGGGAAACGTTCTTCCGAATCGCTGTAATATTGAACCCTCTTGCCATTCCTAAGCCTCTCCTTTTGATTCAGCTTATATAGTATGCGGCTTTTGCAACCCATAATGGTGAAGCCATATGGTTCACCCAAACATCTATCGTTGCACTTTCTAAGAAAACAGATCGCTGTTGGGAGTGCTTTTCTGGCGATATCAATCCTCTTCTGATATCTTAAAATAGACAAAGCTGCTAAAATCTCCGGGAGAATCCGCATCAGTGCTCAATTCATAAGCGCTATACCAAATTCCCCACGGAAACAAGAGGTGATTCAATCATGAAAAAAATAGGTTTTATCGGACTGGGAACCATGGGAGCGCCTATGGCCGCCAATCTGCTTCAAAAAGGCTACGACGTCACTGTGTACAATCGTACCGCTGCCAAATGCGAGCCGCTCGTTGCCGCAGGCGCAACAGCTGCCGCGACTCCGCGCGAAGCTGCGTCTGGGCGCGATGTCGTTATCACGATGGTCAGCAATGACGACTCCATCCGCGAAGTGTTTTACGGTGAAGACGGCATTCTCAAATCGCTTGAAGCGGACATGACTGTCATTGATTCCAGCACGATTTCTCCAGGCCTTGTGAAAGAGCTGGCCGCTTCCATCCGTGAGCGCGGCGCCCGCTTCCTCGACGCGCCTGTAACCGGCAGCAAGCCGGCTGCCATAGACGGCACGCTCGTCTTTATGGTCGGGGGGGAAGCTTCCGTACTCGAAGGCGTGTCCGATATTTTTGATACCCTTGGCAAAAAGGTCATCCATATGGGCCAAAACGGCAGCGGCTCCGTAGCCAAGCTGGCGCATAATACGATGGTCGGCATCAATAATCTGGCTTTGGCCGAAGGTTTCGCCATCGCCGCCAAATCCGGCATCCCTGCCGATAACTTCCTTGAGCTGGTGCAGCTCGGCTCCGCAGGCAGCAAAGCCGCCGAATTGAAAGGCCGCAAAATCATCGAAGCGGACTTCAGCAACCAGTTTTCGCTGGCGCTCATGCTGAAGGATCTCAAGCTGGCTTCTTCCTTGACTGACGGCTCCGGTATTCCTTCCCCGATGCTGAACCTCGCCAAAAGCCTGTTCCAGACAGGCGAGACGCAAGGCTACGGGGATGAAGATCTGTCCGCCGTCGTCAAATGTTACGAAACCTGGATCGGACAAACCATCGGCGGCAAGCCGCTGCAATAAAATGGCTTGAAGAGGTTCAAGCGTTTTGGAAAAACGCTTATCGGAAGCATAAGCTCTGGTGCTGAAAACCGACCTTTTTGAACACGCACTAATGACAGTAATGCAAGCAAGTACGCCATCCATATATGGATGACAAGAAGGGTAAGAGCTGCCAAGCGGCGGTCTTACCCTTTTTGAAGATTATAGAATTTATCGTTTTAGGCGGAGCTTAAGTTATTCTATAATCGCAAGAAAAATTTACGCTAATTGCGGTCTGGCTTAGGATTTACCCTTAAGAATCAACGGGTTGACCTTAAAGCAACGCTTTAACGCGGTTAACGACGTTTTCGACCGTAAATCCGTATTCTTTCATCACGATATCCCCAGGAGCGGATGCGCCGAAAGTCGTGATGCCAAGAATATCGCCTTTGTCGCCGACGTAACGTTCCCAACCGAAGGTTTGAGCCATTTCCACGGCAAGACGCGCCTTGACATCAGGCAGGATGACGGAATCTTTGTAAGCTTGATCTTGTTTTTCGAACAGATCCCAGCTTGGCATGCTGATCACGCGTACTTCGATGCCTTCTTTGGCGAGTTCTTCCTGAGCTTTGACAGCCAGTTGAACTTCGGAACCTGTAGCGATGATTTGGGCGACCGGCTTGCCGTTTTTCGCGTCGGATACGACATAAGCGCCGCGTTTGATGCCTTCTCTTGCATTTTCGACGGTTCCCTCAAGGATCGGCAGGTTTTGACGGGTCAGCACCAGGGCCACAGGATTTTCTTTGTTTTCAACCGAGTAAGCCCAAGCCGCAGATGTTTCGTTGCCGTCAGCCGGACGGATGACCGTCAGACCAGGGATAATGCGCAGGGATGCCAGCTGTTCGATCGGTTCATGTGTTGGTCCGTCTTCGCCGACCGCGATACTGTCATGTGTCAGAACGTAAGTCACAGGCAGCTTCATGATCGCGGACAAACGTACCGCCGGACGCAGATAATCGGTAAATACGAAGAATGTACCGCCGAATGGCTTCAATCCGCCATGCAGCATCATGCCGTTAATCGCGGCAGCCATGCCGAATTCGCGCACCCCGAAATAAATGTTGCGGCCGTCGCGGCTTTCCGGCGTATAGTTGGCCACGCCGTTCAGGTGGGTCATCGTGGAGCTTTCCAGGTCGGCAGATCCGCCAAGCAGCTGCGGCACATTGCCTACAAGTCCGTTCAGGGCATTGCCCGATGCCACGCGAGTGGACAATGCTTTGTCGCCCACGGCGTATTTCGGCAGGTCTTTATCCCAGCCCTCAGGCAATTCTCCCGCAACCGCCTTTTCGAATTGAGCCGCAAGCTCAGGATATGCTTTTTTGTAAGCTGCGAACTGCTCATCCCATTCCTTGTTCACTTTGATGCCATGTTCTTTCACTTTCGCAAAATGCTCGCGCACTTCTTCAGGAACATAGAAGTCTTCTTCGTATACCCATTTATAGAATTCTTTAGTCAATTTCGCTTCTTCAGTACCAAGCGGAGAACCGTGAGTACCGCCATGGCCGCCTTTGCCTTGCTTGTTCGGGCTGCCGTAACCGATGACCGTTTTCACTTCGATCAGGGTTGGTTTGTCCGTTTCGCCTTGCGCTTCGGCAATCGCTTTTTCGATCGCGGCCAAGTCATTGCCGTCTTCAACGCGCAGAACTTGCCAGCCGTAAGCTTCAAAACGTTTTTCCACGCTTTCGGAGAAGGACAGGTTCAATTCGCCATCCAGGGAAATATCATTGGAATCATAAAGGACGATCAATTTGCCCAGCTTCAGATGGCCGGCCAGAGAAGCCGCTTCGGAAGCAACGCCTTCCATCAGGTCGCCGTCGCCGCAGATGGCATAAGTATAATGGTCAACCACTTTAAATTGATCTTTGTTATATGTTGCACCCAGCTGCGTTTCGCCAAGCGCCATACCCACAGCCATCGCAATCCCTTGACCGAGAGGTCCGGTTGTTGCGTCAACGCCGGCAGTGTGCCCGAATTCTGGGTGTCCGGGAGTCAAGCTGCCCCATTGGCGGAATTGTTTCAACTCTTCCATCGGAAGGTCATAGCCGCTCAGGTGCAGCAAGCTGTACAGCAGCATGGAGCCGTGTCCGGCGGACAAAACGAAGCGGTCGCGGTTGATCCAAGTCGGATTTTCCGGATTGTGGTTCATCGTTTTGGCGAACAATTGATACCCCATTGGCGCAGAACCCATTGGCATGCCGGGATGGCCGGATTTTGCCTTTTCGATAGCATCGATCGCAAGTGTGCGGATAGTCGTAATCGATAGATTATCGATTGTCTGATTTTTGTCAGTCATGTTTATCCTCCTCAGTCACTTTCAGGAATTGAAAAGCGGCAGCGATGCCGCTTCATAATCCTGGCTCCATTGCTGGTGCCAACACCGGCGAAGAGATCTTAAAAAGCCTTTTCCGCCAGGCGGATTATGAAGAAACTCCGCTTGAATGTTTCATTTTGACTTATTGTAACACTTGGCAGTCTTCTTTTCCATATCCTTTATCACGATTCCCTGTGACGAACATCATTATGCGGCGCTGCAGAGCCTATTTCAGGCGCGATATAAAATGCGTTAGTAGAATGTTAACAGCCGTTTTCCTCTACCATAATTTTTCTTCGCAGCACAACATTTGTCATGAACTTATTATTCTTAAAATTAAGGAATTCGTGTGATTCCCGGTAGTCTGCGCGGGTGTCTTCGAACTGGATTGCGCCGCTTTTTCAGAATTCCTAGCTCTCTCTTTACGCAAACGATATGCTTTCTTTTTATTGAGGCGTATGTGATATTGCTCACGAATACACTTCGCAAGAAACTTATAGCCATAGACAACTCTTCACCTTCCAAAAGGTCAAGCAGCCAAATCTTGATCTGCTCGTCGCTGACTTTCTCACCACGAGCCGTCAATGAGTATCCAGGCACAGGACGGCCCTTTCGCTTACTCATAGAACGATCCATTTCTGGCATGGCAGCTCGCTTTTTACGGTCGTAGTATGTTGATTCGGATAATCCAAGAATGCGCAGAACTAATGCTACTGTTTCTCCCCGCTTAATGAATAGCTCTGCTATTTCGAATTTTTCAGATAAGAGGGGTTTTTCTTTTTTAGCAATTCACGCAGAATCTCGTTTTCGAGTTCTTTCTCTCCCAAAGCTTTAACAGCCTTTTCATATCGTTGTTCGACCTCTTGCAGCCTCTGAAGTTCTTGCAAATGCTCGTCTGCCATTGGAATTTCTTCGGGTGCGATCGTGTCGCGGTAATCCCTAATCCACCCACGAATGGTTTCTGGATGGATATCATACATGCGGGCTAACACCCCAACCTTAACACCTGCCAAAGCTTCCTTCACAATTTTGATTCGTTCTTCTTCTTTCAGCCTTTTCCCCATTCCGGATCATCCTCCTAGTTTCTCTTAATTCTTAGTTTAAATCATTGTGTAGGAGGACTCCAGTTTGATTAAAGGGCCTAGGAGAAAAAACGAAACTAAAGTGTTAGACTGGTTCAATATATATTGCAGGACTAGCGCAAAACGCTGTAAAGCTCGATCTATACTTTGGTATGGAGAATGAGCTGTTTTCGGCTACTACATACTGTCGAGAAAGTCTCCAATTTATGTCCATGTATTCAAAACAAGACCGCGTTATGTTCATATATTCAAAACAAAACCGCGTTCGCTTGGCGGCTTCTGGCGGGAGAACAACAGTTAAATCGGGAGGCCTACGAGACCTTGCAAACGTAGCTAATCAAATTCCTGCTAAAGTGCATCTTTTTTCAAGGGAAAATGAAAAAGTTGGAGAAATTCCTGCGATTGTGCATCCTTTTCGGGACATTTGATCATATTTGACTCTGTTGACCGTAAAAGCCTGCAGTTTTGCAACAATTTCCTTGGAATTCGGTAGATTGGTGAGAAAAAGATGCAGATTCGCAGCAATTTCCCTAGGAATGATGAAAGTCGAGGATTTACGCGCTGCACGTCCTACTCAATGATCGGGCCCCCATCCAACGCCTCGGTGCAGGAGGGCTTGCAGATGGGTTTGCGGAGGGTTTTGCGGAGGGATTTGCGGAGGGATTTGCGGAGGGATATAAAAATCCCCGCGGCCATTATAATGCCGCGGGGATTTTACATGGTGGCATATGCACTGCCACCATTTGGGAGCTCCGCTAGCGCGAGTTGCGCTTGCGGGCGGCCAGCAATCGGTCCATCGATGCGGACCGATCATCCGGCTGCGGCGGCTTGCCTGCTGCCGCCGCTTTCTTGCCCGGCCCGGCCTCCGGCGGCCGGGCTGCCTGCGTCCCGCGCGGCGCCATGCCTTTCGGCGCGGCCGGGCGGGACGCCTCCGAAGCCGGACGCTTCGCTCCGGCTTCCTTCCCACCGGCGCGTGCCTGCGGCTGCGCCGGAGCCGGCGGCGCTGCGGAGCCGCCGCCGTAAAAGGCCGCGGCGCGCTGCTTGCGCGCGGCCAGCCTGCCAAGGCCGGCGTCTGCGGGCTCCGCCCCGCCGGCCGCCTTCGGCCGCCCCCGGAACGGGGCGGCCAAGCGTGCGCCGATCCGGCCCCATGGGAGGGCCAGACGGCGCACCGCAACATCCGCGACCCACAACAGGAGGGCCGCGACCAGCAGCTCATAACCAAGGTCATGCAGCTGGCGGCTAGGGCGCGGAGCCGCGGCAAACAGCTGCTCCGGCTTGTCCCAGGACAGCACCCGTCCGCCGGTCATTTCGGCGAGACGTTCCAGCTCCTTGCCCGCATTCCCGGTTTCGATCCGGTATTCGGGCGAATAAGGAACAACAAGGCCGCTTGGCATGGCCACGCTTTTGCCGCTGCCGTCCTCAAGCGAGAGCAGGAACGAGCCAGGCTGCTCCACCGTCATCTCCCCACTGTAACTGCCGGGCGCTTCCTGAACCAGCTCAACCTTGCTTGGCTTGAGCTGGTCTCCGGTCACGACAGCTTGAAGCTGCTCCGGTCCGCTGCCCGAAACGGCATTCACCTGAAAGTGGACCTTATTGCCCTCCACTTCCGTTTTCACATCATATGGCGAGGCCGTAAACTGCGGGAAGGTCCATTTGACCATTTGGGTCAACACATTGGAAAAGGCCGGCCAGGATACCCAGTCCTTCGACCATTTCCCCATCATATCGCTCGTCCAGGCCACCGTCCGGCCCGATCCATATTGCCAGCGTGCCAGCAGCGGATCGGGCTCGGGACTGGAAAGCACGGTCTGGGCGGCCGGTTTCGGTGTCGTTGCCACATAACCATAGATTTGCGGCACCCCGCCCTCAAACAGCCGTCTCCAGTCGCCTGCGTCCTGTAGGGCAGGGACAAACGGCTTATCCACAATATACGATTTGGATATCATCGCAGCCTCGCGGCTGAAAATCGCGGGGATCGTCGCCTCGTCATCCGCCATGTAAAACCTGCCCTTGCCCCCATCGGCAAGGCTTTCCAGCAAATTCGCATCCGCATCCATACCTACGGCGACCGTAGACATGGTGATTTTTTCGCTCCCCATTGTCTCTAAAAGCGAATCATACCCATCCGATCCCGCGGACTGTCCATCGGTCATCAAAATGATATGCTTGCGCTGCGCGGTTATTTTGATCATTTCCTCAACAGCCTCTGCGGCTGCCGGGTAAATATCGGTCCCGCCGTCACTTTGGATGGATTGGATCTCGCCGATGATTTCCTGTTTCTTATCGCCGACTTTAGTCGGCGGCACTACCCACCAGTTGGTTGAGTCGAAAGCAAGCACGCCGACCGTATCCTTCGAACGAAGCAATTCCACCGTGCGAATGGCTGCCTCCTTCGCCATCTCCATCTTGTCGCCTTCCATGCTTCCCGAACGGTCAATGACCAGGATCAGGCCGAGCGAAGGAATCTGTCTTTTACCCTCCAGTTCCATGGATACCGGCAAAGCGCGTTCGAGCGGCGTTTTGAAATAACCGCCCATTCCGAAACTTTCTTCGCCGCCAACCATCATAAAACCGACGCCGTAACTTTTTACAGCCTGTTCAATCATTTCCATTCGCCGTTCGCCGACCTGGTCGCCGGATACATTGTTGAAGATGATCGAATCATAGGCGGCGTATTTAGCCATTTCATTCGGCAGCAGCGCCGGGCTGGACATCACTTCATATTGAATCAGGCCTGACGATAACGCCGAGGCGATATTCGCGGACGTTCCCTTTTTGCCTTCCACGATCAGCACCTTCGGCGAACCGTCTACGCGCGTGAAAGCATATCCGGCATTATTGGCCGACTGCTGATCCCCCTCCATGAAAATCTCCGCCCGGTATCGATGCAGTCCTGTTGTTTTCGCCAAAGCTTTGACGGCATATCTGTTTTCGCCTACGGCAACATCCACCGTTTCCCTGCCGATTTCACGGGTGTCCTCGTAGAGTCTGAGCTCTCCCTGGCCTTTGAACGTGCTTCGCACAAGCACCTCAATCGAAAAAGACTCCGCCTGGTACAGCTTCCGGGGGACGTTTACCTCTTCTACCGCCGCATCTTTGACCTGCCTCGAAGGCGACGGAAGCACGTCAACGGCAATGCCCTGATTTTTTAACATCCGGCCGGCCGCGAGCATGCTGCCTACATTCTCCTTGCCGTCGCTAATAAGCACGATCCGGGAATCAGACCGCCCGTCAAGCAGATTTCCTGCCAGCATAAGCCCGGATTCGAGATTCGTAAATTCAGGCTTCTGGGCTGCATTCAGCTTGAAATTTGCCGGCAAATGATTCATCAATTTCTGCTCGTACGCGCCTTGCAACGAGGCGGATACGACACCGACGGTATCATCCGCTTTTTTAGAAGCCGCCGATTTGAGCATCCAATCTTCCGCCTGCCCCGCTTCCGGCATACTGGCGGACCTATCCGCCACATATACGATCTTTTTTTGCTGAAGAACGGTAAAAGACTGCATCCCCGAAACCGCGAGTACGAGCAGCAATATGACCGCGGATCTCAGTAGAACGGCTATGTTTTTTCGAGTGCCGGACAGCCGGAAATCGGATTTATATGCATAAAACATAAACGCGGCCAGCGGAATAAGCAGGAGCAGCAGCCAAGGATGATTAAATTGAACGCCCACGCTGATATACCCCCCATTCCACCAAAATAACCAGCAATGCCAAACCCGCAAGCAGCGTCAGCAAAGGCGTTTTGCTCCGGTTCCCGCTGTGTTTGTCCTGTGCAGCACCCGATTCGGCATTTGCAGCCGTCTCTTTTCCGTCCGCAGCCTGTCCAATGGCTGCCAGCTTGCCGTTCTTTTCCCCCGTTTGCGCCTCGTACGGATCTGCCGAAGACTCGGCAAGATATTCGCTTTTTTCACCCGCGCTGTTTTCCTGCTCAAAAGCATACAGTCCCGGAACTGAAGGCACTTGCTGCAAAGCGCTGATTCCTTTGTCGCCCTTTTCCGCTTCTATGTTTGCAACATTCTTCGTTTTCGCCATTCCGTCCTTGGCAACCCAACGGGCTGACACGGTATCTGCGGCGATTGGGATTTCCACCCTCGTCCCCGCCGTTAAACGTCCCAAGCTCTTACCGCCGCTATTCGTCAACCAGGATACGGCTTCATGCACTACAATCGGGAATTCGGCCGACAGCGGAAAATCCGTTTCCTGCAGATCAAACAAAAAAGACAAACGAGGCTCTCCGTTTTCCGTTCCTGCAATCACTGCCGGGTGGTTTTCGATACTTACGACCGGTGTAGCCCAATCCGGAAGTTTCCGCTCCAGCAAGCTGGAGAAATAGACCCCGTTATAACTTGCGTACCGGTTTACCGGATGGCTTTCAAGTTTCGGCTGGCCTCCGCCCACATTGACCTTGCTTCCGCCGCCTCCCAGCGTCCATACAGGCGTACGGTCAAGCAGCTTCTTCCACTCGCCTTGCTCTGCAAACGACGGCATTTGCCCGTCGATGACGATCAAATCAGGCGGATGATCGGGTACTGTCGTTTCCGAGGTTTGTTTGGAATCAACGGCCCCGCTATCTTCCTCAGGCAAAGCCATTTTGACCACCTCGGCTCCTGTCAGCTGCAACCCTTTTTCCAGAAACAGATTCCCCCGGGTCAGCAGCAAAATCCGCGGCGTCTCGTTCGGCTGTGAAAATGCGTACGCTTCATTGTCAGCCGGATACTCATCATTGCCCTCCAGCTCCGCGCGATACACCTTGGCCTCAGGCAAATCGCGGAATGTCGTCGTAACCGCAGCCTCAGGTTTCATGTCGGCGTAAGCGGTCTGCAGAAGCTTTCCATCCCCATACAGGTTGATCTCCGTCGAACTTGCCGTCTTACTGTGATTTTTCGCTACGACGACGGCTGTTTTTCCGCCCGGCTCATCTTTGACGCCAAATTGCTGCAGCGACAGATTAAATCCGGTTTGCTCCCCTACGGTAAATACTCTGACCGGAACCTGAAACGGGATCGATGATGGATCTCCCCTCCATAGGCCATCGGTAAAGACGACAACCTCGGCATCCTTTTCCTCGCGGGTCAGCGCCGAAGCAAGCGAAAGCGTTTCGTCATAAGCGGCTCTGCCAAAGTAAACCTGAAGCGAATCCACCGCTTCGGCAGCGCGGCTGTGATCTTTTTCCCGGGAAATGAGCAAATTCGGCTCCGCGTTCATGCTGAGCAAAGTGATTTCGCTGTCCTTCGCCTTTTGTTTAATAAAATCTTTCATCTCCCGCTTCATCTGCTGAAGCCTCTCTTGCGAAGGGCTTCCCTGTGCTGCGCTTGTCAGCGCGCTCATGCTGCCGGATGTATCCGCCACCAGCACGACATGCTCCTTGCCTCCGCCGGGCGCCCACCAGAATGGCTTCATAAGCGCAAAGACGAGCAGGGCTGCAGCAAGCAGCTGAAGCCAAAGGAGAAGACGGTTTTGCAGCTTTTGCCATGGACGGTTCGCCTCAAGGTTCTTCAGCACTTTTTGCCACAGCAGATGACTCGGCACTTTGGTATCGAGAAATTTGCGTTTGAGCAAATACATGGCCAAAATCGCCGGTATGCTGAGCCCGAACCACAACCCCAGCCATGAACCAATACCCATTCTCCGATTCCCCCTTTCCCTTACGCATTTGAACCCTGTTAGACCCGGATCAGTCCGGTGCCCGCAAACACCCCAAACACGGCTTCTTGCAGCGTCATATCGCTTGAAAGCGTGACCCAGGAAATGCCGCGCTCAGAGGCGGTTTTGCGGAGCTCACTTTGGTAATGCGCAAGCTCTTCGCGGTAACGCTGCAGCACTCGGCCTGTTATAGCCACTTCCCTGCCTGTGTTCAGCTCGCTGTCGATCAGCCGCAGGTCGCCGCTAAGCTCAGGGTGGATTTCCTCCGGAGAGAGTACCTGCACAAGGACAACTTCCTGGCCCGCTCCTGCCAGACGCGAAAGAATGCTTCCGATCTCAGCCGTTCCCTCATTTAACCAAAAATCAGAAAAAATCCAGGTCATGCCGGACAGTCGCGGGATCGCCCCTGGTTCACCCAATGCCGATGCCAGACTTCCCTCGCCGCCGGAGGGCATGTCCTGCAAAAATTGGAATAAGCGATTTGCGGCCCCCCTGCCTCTCAGAATCGGCAGCCGACCATCCAGCCGATTGCTGTAGCAGTACGCCCCGACCCGTTCATAAGAACATAGCGCAACATAACCGATGCTCGCTGCAAGCCTTTTGGCAAAAAGCAGCTTGTTTTCTGCCGCTCTGCCGCTTCTATTCCCCTTTTCAGCTTCCGTCCCGCCGAAATCCATTGATGCGGAGCAGTCCACATAAAGGCTGACCATCAGCTCCTGCTCGTCCATAAACTGGCGGATAAACGGTTTGCCCGTCCGGGAATATACCCCCCAATCAAAACGCCGGATATCGTCTCCAGGCGTATAGGCACGATAATCCGCAAATTCCAACGAAGAACCGAGCCGGCTTGAACGCCGTTTACCCTGAAGCATGCCTGCGACCCTTTTGCCTGAACCGAGCGAAAGCCGTTCCAGCCGTACCATCAGGTCCGATGGCAGCAGTTGGGTGCTGGTCATGGCTGTCCTCCAAGCGACTGCAGCATTTCGTTAATGACCTGGTCTGTCGTCACGCCCATGGCCTGTCCTTCGAAGTTCAAAAATATCCGGTGGCGAAGCGCAGGAACAGCCACGGCATGAATGTCGCTTTGAGTCAAATGCATTCTTCCCTGGCAAACCGCCCGCACCTTGCCTGTTGCAATGATTGACTGAATTCCGCGCGGCCCGGAACCGAAACGCACATATTTTTTCACCGCTTCGGGAGCGGTCTTTTCTTCGGGATGGGACATCATGAGCAGCCTCGCAGCATAATCAAGCACCTCTTCTGCCACCAGCACTTCTCTCGCTCCATGCTGGATTTCAAGCAATTCTTCCGACCCAGCCTGCTTTACAATGTTAGGTGTGTGATTGGATGTTGTCCGGTTCACGATTTCCTTGAGTTCGTCCACGCTTGGATAAGGCACAAGAATTTTAAGCAGAAACCGGTCCAGCTGCGCTTCCGGCAGCGGATAGGTTCCTTCGTTTTCCAGCGGGTTTTGCGTCGCCAGCACGAAAAAAGGACTTGGTAAGCGGTGGGTTTCATTTCCGACCGTTACGGTTTTCTCTTGCATGGCTTCCAGCAGCGCGCTTTGCGTTTTGGGCGTGGCGCGGTTGATTTCGTCCGCGAGCACGATACTGCTGAATAAAGGACCGCTTTGGAATGTCATGCCTGTTTCGCCCTGTTTGCCGAACGATAATATTTGTGTACCCGTAATGTCGCTTGGCATCAGGTCAGGGGTAAACTGAATTCGGGAGAAGGAAAGATCTAGCGTATCCGCAATGGTGCGGACAAGCATCGTTTTCCCGAGTCCCGGAATCCCTTCCAGCAGCGCATGCCCGCCTGCAAAAATACACCATAACATCTGCTCGACGACATCCTGCTGGCCTACAATCATTTCACCGATCTGACTGCGCACGCGCGATATTGTTTCTTTCCAGGCTTCAGGCTGGATTTGGGTTTCTTGCATCTATACGTCCTCCTGGCTCCCATAGTAATTATTGTTATAGAGGTAGTTCAAAAAGTTCGCTTTTGATAAGAAAACCAATCGAGGTCAATCAAGGATGAAAGGGCCGCGATTCAAAGGTAGGTTTTCTTGCGATATAGAATTCATCAGCGTAGCTAGATAACGTATAAATTCTATATCTAACACGAAGTGAACCAGAAAGCGGGCTCGGCATCGAATCTTGAATTCAGCCGGGCCTAAGCGAATGCTTACGTAGTATGTTTCCTCCGGAAACATTTCAGGTGCTCACGTACCCACAACAGTAGATGCTTACGAAGTCGTTTTCTACGAAAACGTGTAGCTCCGCTCCTCAGTCCCTAGCTTCATCCAACTGAAGCGTTTTGAAAAAACGCACATCGGAAGCATATCTTCGGTGCTGAAAACCGACCTTTTTGAACATGGACTTTTATCTATGGATTTGGATTAATTCCGGTAAAATAGCTTTCGACCAGGCCCTGCATCTGCTGCGGCAGCTCCTGCCGTCCCAGCGACTTTTTCGCTTCGGCCTCATATTCCTTGTACACCTCTGCATACGGACGGCTCGCTCCATCTACGGCCGGCGTGACCCCGCCTTTTTGGATCGTGCCTCCGGAACCCTTTAACGGCCCTTTGTCATTTTGTTTATTGCCGCTGCCCGCGAATTTACGCGGGGTCATGACCATATCGCGTCCGCCGGCTCCCAGACCTGCCCCGGAGCCGCCTGCCCCCGATCCATTCCCATGCCCCGAGCCGCTGCCCGAACCACTGCCTGAACCGCTTCCGTTTTGGGCGCCTTTGCCCTGCTTGCCGTTTGCCCCCGGGGAACCCGAAGCGCTGTCTTCCCCAGGTTCCTCCCCGTCATAGTCCTCGGCCAAAGCCAGATCTTCCGCGCTTCCCCCGCTGCTCCAGGTATCCGACACCTGCATGCCGGAGGCCGTCATTTGCGATGCCAATCCGAGACCCTGCTGAGCCAGTTTGGAACTCAAGCTTGAGGCAGCCGCCGATTGGTTTGCGGCAGCGGCACGGGCCGCCAGCGCTTTGGCAAGCGCAGCTTCCAGATCATTTAAGGCTTCATCCGTCTCCTTGTCCTTTGCGCCTTCGGCCAGCGCTTTGGCGGTTTTTTGAAGCGCATCCTTCAATTCTTTTGTCTCCGGATTTTTGGCTGCTTCCTCCGCCAGCTTGCTTAAGGCATCGCGCAGCTTTTCCTTTTGTTCCGGCGTAAGCTGTTTCACCTGCTGTTTGAACTCTTTCATGGATTTTTTCAAATCCTCGGTTTTACCCTCTGCCAAGCTTTTGCCCACAGCCGACATATTCGGAGCGTTTTGCATCTTCTTGCCCATTTCGGACAGATTTCGGACGGCCGACTCCTGTTTCGCTGCCATTTTCTCGATTTCTTTCATCGTTTTCTCCATCTCGGCCAGCGTTTTTGCCGGATCTTTTTGGCCATCCAGATTGTGCTGCAGCTTGCGGAGGGAATCTTCAAGCGGCTTTTTTGCGGCAGGATCCAGCTTTTGCGTTTCAAGCTGTTGCAAGAGATCCTCGGTTTTGCGTTTCTGATCCTGCACCCACTCATGCTTGCGGGCAGCTTCAGCGATCTTTCCGTCCATCGGGCTTGGCAAAACTGCCAGCGCGCCCCCGGCGGCAAGCAAAATACAGCAGGCGATCGTAAGTTTTTTATACCTGGGATGCGGAAGCCTGTTTTTGAGTTCAGCTGTAAAACTGCTGCCATATGCTTCGGCTTGCTTACGCTGCCATTTGGCGGCGGGCGTGTTTTGTCCGGCAAAGGAAAGAGCCGTCACCATCATGTCGCTTCGCTCGGCGCCTCCTGTAGCCGCATCCATGGCCCGCGCAGCCTCGCGCTCCTGCACCCGGTGCAGCAGTCCCCAGACACCCCCGGCCAGCAGGCCTGTTAATGCGGCTGCCAGAGCCAGATAACTGTAATGCGGTACTGGATACAACCGGGCGACAAGCAGCAGCAAGATGGCGCCGCCAAGCCCCGCTATGCTACCCAGCAGGGTATAGCGGATAAGCCGAAACTGCTGCAAACGAAGTGCTGCTTTCCGAATCGCTTGACGAATCGCGTCCATTAGCCGTCCTCCTTTGACTTTCAGTTCTTGCATGAAGGAATGTTCTTATGACCTCAGGGAACAAGCATCCTCCATGCGCCAACGCAAACGGATTTATGAATGATCGGCTGACCCTGCTTCGGCGAGTGGAGCCGTATATTCCTGATTCTTCTTTTTTCGTTTGGCCACAGGACGGATCCGGCGGATCGCAATCCACAAAGCGGCGATGATAACCACGCTGTACACCAGAACAAATTCCTGCCACAGCTGGATCGGCGCATCCGTGTTCAAGTTCCCGTTCCGCAGCAAAAACGCGGTTTTGGAAAATCCCGGTTCAAATATGCTGATCAGCGCCCCTGCCGGGTTTAATCCGAGCACGTAACCGACCCAGGAATAAGTTGGTCCCGTAGGAGTCGTCCCGGAATAATAGCTCCGCTGCTCAATACTCATGAAAAACAAATACAATAGTCCGGTCAGCAGGAAGATGCATAAGCCGACGCCATAAGTGACAATAACGGATATCATCGTCCGTCTGAACAATGTCGAAAACAACACCCCAAGCGCTCCGAGCAGCAGCATGACAAACAAGTAAAAGATAAAAATGAAAATCAGCTGCTTCAGCGAAATGCCCCCATAAAGGAAGACGATGCTGTAGATCGGCAGACTGGCCACAACAATGAGCGTCATGAAGCTTAAGGAAGAAAACAACTTGCTGAGAATAATGGTTGACGAGCTTTGCTGCGTCGTCAGCAGCATGCTCAGCGTCTGCTTTTCCCGTTCGCCGCTGATGACTCCCGCCGTCAAAGCCGGCGCCATAAAAGCGATCAATACCAGCTGTGCGAAACTTAGCACGTAAAACATCACACGACCTGCGCCGGAATCAAAAGGCCGATTCCCCTGATAACCAAAATAAAGCGTGATATAAATAAAGCCAAGCGCGACCAGCCCTAACGCCAAAATGTAAACAAACAGGGATATGGCCGAACGGGGCGTACGCATCCGCAGGCGGAATTCCTTGTCGAGTACCGGATTGATCCATTTGCGGCTCAAGTTCATACGACAGGCCCTCCTTTGGTAATTTCGAGGAATACATCCTCCAGATTGGTTTGTGCCTCATGAAAAGAAATCACGGCATATCCCCAGGATATAATGCGCTGAAGAAGCTGCACCTGCTCAAGATCTCCGCCGTTAAAATGCACATGAATCCCCATATTGTCAGAAAGCACGGCCGACACCAGCGCTTCGTCCCGCAATTGCTGCGCAAGCTCCTCTTCGCGTTCCATCACGCGGATATGCAGCACTTTTTTGACGCGAAGCTGCGCCTGAATATCGGCAACCCTGCCCTGGGCCACCATTTCCCCATGCTCAATTACGCCGATTTCATCCACCATTTCCGCCAGCTCAGGCAGAATATGCGAAGATATAATAATCGTCTTGCCCATTTGCTTCAGTTCTTTCAATATTTCGCGCATTTCGATCCTCGCCCGCGGATCAAGGCCGGAAGCCGGCTCGTCCAAGATCAGGACCTTTGGATCGTGAATAAGGCATCGTGCTAGACAGAGACGCTGCTTCATCCCCCGGGAGAGACTGTCGACATACACGTCGCTTTTATCGCTCAAATTCACAAGTTCGAGCAGCTGCGGAATGAGCTTTTCCCGCTCTGGGCGCGGGATGTTGTAGCTCGCCCCGTAAAAATGCAAATATTCCGTCGTCTTCAATTGGTCATATACGCCGAAGAAGTCAGGCATATACCCGATTCTTTTGCGCACCTCTTTCGGATACTGTGTCACGTCGAAACCGTCCACTTTGGCCATGCCCGACGTCGGCAGCATCAATGTAGCCAGTATCGACATGGTTGTGGACTTGCCGGCGCCATTCGGCCCCACAAATCCAAACACTGTTCCCTCTGGAATATATAGATTGATGTCCTTGAGCGCGTTGAAATTGCCGTATTTTTTGCTTAAATGCTGAATATCTATCATGGCTTCACCGCCCCCTCTACTGCAAGCTCAGGCAGCACCAGGTCCGTTGCTTCCTTGGCAGATAACTTGATGCGGATATGTCCCTGCGAGGCATATTTCTCATTCGGGTTCGCAGTGCTCCACTGCTTGGATGTACCCCACACAATAGGCTCCCAATCCTGCTTCTGATAATTAAAGATAGAATATTCCGTTTGTTTGCCCGGATTTTTAGTTTGAAGCTTCATCGTTCCGCCCGTCATTTTTTTCATGTCGGGGGCATCATAATCGAACATAATGTAACCCTGCTCGATATGGCTGATGCCATTTGGCTCTACATACCAGCTGCCCGAGGATTGAGTGATCGTCGGCGAAACGAATCCGAATGGAATGTTCAGCTTGCCTTTCTGAATCCAGCTGATGTTTACGGGTTGAACCCATAAATTGAGCTGGTTGCTATCGATTTCATGACCATCATTGAGATAGTTGAACAGCTTGTCCTTGCTGAACCCCAATACGTAAGCATCCTTGGCAGACCAGGACGAAGCCATCATATAATTGTCGATCATGCCCCTCTCGCGGACAAAAGGATCTTGCCCGTTCCCTGAAACCCCCTGGAACAGCGCAAATGACAGGTTGCCGTTTGCAAATGATTTTGCGGTTGTGACCGACGCCAGCGAAACGCTCTTTCCTTGATCCAAACTTCCAAGCGGATACAGTTTGCCGCCTACAACCAAGCCGGCGTGATCCAGCTTTTTGGATGTCGAGTTGACCACGCTGCCATCAATGGTTCCTTTATCATTGATAAACAGGCTGACATCAAATTTGCCCAATGCCTCCATTTGCGAACGCTGTTCTACCCAAAGCTTGGCCAGAGACCACTGCGCCATGTCCAGAAGCTTAACGCCCGTCTCTTTGCTTCCCATTTCGACCAGACTACGGCTGTTATTGGAACCCGAAAAACTTCCGCCCTCCCGCTGAACGGAAACATAAGAGTTGGCAGGGAACTCCAAATGATAATTACCGCTTCCCGGCGAGAAAAACGCCGTTGCGCTTTTCATTTTGCCTTGGCCGCTTCCATCCAGTTCCACCACGTTCAGCGTATGGGACATCTCCTTGGTTTTATCCGCTGCTCCGATAAAATACACCGTGCCGCTGGCAATGACCGCGATCGTCGGAATCATCCACCAGGCCCATTCACGCTTGTCCGCCTTTTTCAAAATCCAGTACAGCAGCGGCGCCACGACAATGGCGTAAATCAGGATCAGCCAGGCAAGCGCCTGAAATGAAGGCATTTTGAGCGAAGGGAAGAAGTTCAGGATATAACTTAGATTCAGCATCGGATTGTAATTTCCGCGCATGGCATTCCAATTACTCTTCTGCAATTCGCTGCTCAGCAGCGAAGACCAGACGGAAGGATGCCCCGGCCAGGAAGCAATCGGCTCCTGAGTAACGTCATAGGCCGCGTAAAGCACCTTGCCGTTTTCAACCTGACGGCTTGCAAACAGAGGTTTGCCGCCGGCCGCATACAGCAGCTTGGCCTCTTTGACAAGTTCGGCGTCGGATAACGTCACTTCCCCGCCCAGATTCAGCTTTGCCGCTCCGCCTTTTTCGCTCCCTTGCTTGTAAGCTCCAAGCTTTTCAAGTTCAGGCAGGGAGGACGTACTAAAAGTTCCCTTATATTTAACCGGAGATATGTCCGAGAAAGGACCTGCCGTTTTCGGATAAGTAGCCCCTCCGCCTAAGACCAGATGCCCCCCGGTTTTGACCCACTCCTCAATCGCCTTGACCTGCTGTGGAGTCAGCGTATCGGATGCAAAGCGGGTCAACACGAGCACATCGATGCCATCCAGCAGCATCGGATTGTCGGGAATGTCCTGCTGTTTCATATGCATGACGCTGACTTTCGAATTTCCGCTTTGCAACAGCGCCAAAAAGTTCATCGCATCAGGATCGTCCGACAGAACGGCTACATTTGCTGAGTTAAAGGTCGCCCCCTGAATATAGCCATCTCCGTTGGAAAACGGAATCTGCTTTCCTTTTTCAACAGAACCCTCATAAAAAATTACGGTATTATTCCTTTTGTTATAGGGCTGCCCTGGAATGGTCAGCAGTACTTCCTTGACCGTATCCTTCGGAAGTTCCACATGCTGGACGTATGAGATCGGACTGTTGCCGTTCCGGTCCTCCATCACTTGGACAACGATATCTCCAGACAGGTCCTGATTGCTGGTTAAGGTTAACTTCAGCGGATTCCAGGCACCCTCCTTGATCATCCTGTTGTAGCCCACTTGGCTTGTCATCTCAATGGACGGCTTATTGTCGGCATGGACGATACCCGCAGCCAGCCCAAGCTGAAACAGCATCAGTAACGCCAGAATCCCGATCGGAAGCCTTATCCGCTTCAAATCCTTATTCCGCAAAGACAAAGTTTCTACCCCTCTCTCATTCATTGCTTTTCGATCCTATTTTTTGATCTTACGATATTAAAGACGCTTCATATCTTAATTTCACTTCAATATTTTTAAAAATTTCTGAAGAAAATTTTGTTGAAAACACTTTACAAATGGAAGCTTATTGTAGTAACAGGCCTCTTTTTGCCGTTAAACCAACAAAAATCAACAATTCCGGTTCGCATGGAAAGTATTTTAAAAAAAGCCCGCTTCACTTGAAGCAGGCTTTAGTCAGTAGATGTTTTTATTCAGTTCACGACGCTTAAATATCGCATTTCTGAAACAAGGGCGCCGAATTATCCGTTAAATACGACGGTTTTATTTTCATGCACCAAAATCCGGTCCTCGGTATGCCATTTGACGGCTCTCGCCAATACGACGCGCTCGATGGTGCGGCCGATCCGCTTCAATTCGCTGACATCATCGCGGTGGCTTACGCGCTGCACGTCCTGCTCGATGATCGGGCCCCCGTCCAGCACTTCGGTGACATAATGAGCCGTTGCCCCGATAATTTTTACGCCGCGATCGTAGGCTTGGGCATAAGGTTTGCCCCCGACAAAGGCCGGAAGGAAGGAATGATGGATATTGATGATCCGGTTCCGGTAATGCTCAATAAAGGTCGGAGAAATAATCTGCATGTAGCGTGCCAAAACAATCACGTCGATATCGTCGCCGATGACTTCCAGCTGACGCTGCTCGGCTTCTTTTTTCGTGTCGGCCGTTACCGGGATATGATGATAAGGAATGCCAAACGACTCCACATATTCCTTCATATCCGGGTGATTGCTGACAACCATCGAAATTTCGGCGTCAAGATCCCCGGCCTGCCACTGCCACAGCAGCTCAACCAGACAATGATCCTCTTTGGAGACGAAAATGGCTAGTTTTTTCTTGCGGCTGACTTGATAGATTTCCCACTCCATACTAAACTTCTCCGCTACGGGAGCAAACTGCTTTTCGAGTTCGGGCAGCTTATGGTCAAGCTCTGCCAGATCGAACTCCACTCTCATGAAAAACATGCCGCCTTCCGGATCCATCGTATATTGGTCGGATTGAACGATATTCGCTCCATGCTGATGAAGAAAATGCGATACGGCAGCAACGATCCCCGGTCCGTCCGGACAGGAAATCAACATGCGCGCACGGTTAGGATGGGTTTGCGATACATTTGATGATGCATTTTGTTTGACATGTAGTTCCATGAGCTCTCCTGCTCCTTCCTCATACTCTCTCTAATGCATTAAATACGCTGTAATTGTTGTATTTCAAGATATTGCAAAATCCTCATTTCAAAGCGTCTTTGCCTGCCAGACAAGCGATCAGGCGCTGATTGATTTGCTCCTCGCTCAGATCCGGGAACAAATTGGCTTCGGCAACCATATCATACAGGCGTTCCAGAGGCTCGCGGGAATCCGCCTTTTTCGCTTTGGCGTCGTTTTTAAGCAGAGACCAGACATCCAGCACGTATTGGCGAGGGTCGATGTCCTGCTTCGCATAAAATGCATGCAGGTCTTCCACCTGATTCATAAATTCGGCTCCGAAACGTTCCGACACGCTGCCGCGCAGAAGCGCGATTTCGATTTCGTACATCGGGCGCTGCGTTTTGGCATCCTTGCCAATCCAAGGCGTTTCCAGAATAAACGGGCGGCCTGCGAGCTTTTCGTGGTGTACGACCTTGTTGATCGCGTCAAAACCGATCCAGCCCGATCCGATCGGGGCATGACGGTCCTTGGCTGCGCCGAGCGGGTTTTTGCTGTCATTGATATGAACGACCTTAATGCGCTCCAGGCCGACAATGCGGTCAAAATCTTCCAGCACGCCGTCGATATCATTGACGATATCGTATCCGGCATCATGAATATGGCATGTATCCATACAAATTGTCAGTCGCTCGTCCTGCTTCACTTTCTCGATGATGCGGGCAATTTCTTCAAAGGTCCGGCCCATTTCCGTGCCTTTGCCGGCCATCGTTTCCAGCGCGATATGAACCTCGGTTTGGTCGGTACCGTTCAGCACCTCATTAAGGCCTTCGGCGATCCGGTCAATCCCGTATGCCGCATCCTTATCGGTAAAGGCACCCGGATGCAAAACGATGTTCTTCACGCCGATGGCATGCGTCCGGCGGATCTCCTCCTGCAAAAAGCTGACGGCAAGCTCAAATGTATTGGGCTTGTACGATCCGAGATTGATGATGTAAGGCGCATGCACAACAATCTCTTCAAAGCCGCTTTCCTTCATTAATTGCTTGCCTTCCTCCAAGTACATCGATTCAATCGGTTTGCGGCGCGTATTCTGTGGAGCGCCGGTATATATCATAAACGAGCTTGATCCATAGCTGATGGCTTCGTTTGTTGCACTTAACAGGCCCTTGTCCGAAAAGGACACATGAGAACCGATTTTTAGCATAAATCCATCCCCCTCATTAGAATTATCCCTTATTTTAGCGTGAATGCTGAAATAAATCTAGGAATGCGTTATAATTCTAAAATAACCCTACAAAGTGATGTATAGCCTATGAGGCTTATTCCGATTACTTTGCGGGGACCCGGAAAATGCAAGGTTAAATCATTTTGAAGATTGTTCCAGAGGTGAAACCGCATGTACAGCTCTTTGGGCGTGAGGCTGCTGTCCTCTTCCGTGCCCTCGAATATGTTTATGAATTCCATGGTGGTCTGGGCGTTCATTCTGCTCGGATCTATGTCCATCGGCGGATATTTCATGATTCGCAAATTCCTGAAAGTTCTGCCAAAAAACGACGGCAGATCCAAGCTCGATTGGCAGAACCACTGGGTTGAAGCCAGCCGCCACCTATGGACGGATGAAACCAAAGCATTTTTGGACAAACTGGTTAAACCTGTGCCCGGACCATTCCGGGACATCGCCAGACATTCCATCGCTGCTGAAATCGGCAGAATCGCATTGGAAGAAAGAGCGACGGAGGTAACCCAGGACCACTGCATAAAAGGTTATATTTCCGCAACGCCGAAACGGGACAATAAATTCCTTGTCGCTTTTCTGAACAAAAACCAGATCGATTACAAACCTTATGAACATCTGATGCAAAAATAGGACTGACATCAACAAGCCCCCGGGAGGAGCATCACACCTGAAGAAATGAACCATTTCATCGGTTTGATCCCATACCTGGGGGCTTTTGCATACATTAAATAACCGGATGCCGGAATATTTGGATCTCGTCATTTTTGCCTCAGATAATTTACGGATCATAAAGGGGGCTGAAAGTTTATGAAAATCGCAATTTGCGGCGGAACGGGCTTTATTGGACAAGTGCTTGCTGCGTATTTGCTGAAACAGGGACATCAAGTAACCATCCTTACCCGCAATGTCCCTGCCACTGTCCCCGTCGGTTTCTCCTATTTGACCTGGCAGCAAGTTGAAGCAACGCCTGATCTGCTTGCAGGCACGGAAGCCATTGTCAACCTTGCAGGATCCTCCCTCAATCAACGCTGGACGGCCAAGGGTAAGAAAAGCATCATTGATTCACGCATGACAACGGTCCGGGCCACAGCCAAACTTGTTCAAGCGCTGCATCCAAAGCCGGAGGTCGTTGTTCAAGCATCGGCCATCGCCATATACGGCACATCGCTCACCGAAACCTTCACTGAAGACAGCCCGCATCATGTCGTCGATTTCCCTTCGTCAGTCGTAAAGGAATGGGAGGATGCAGCGGATCAAATCCGGGATGTGCGTCAAGTAAAGCTGCGGACCGGCGTTGTGCTTGGAAATAACGGCGGGGCTTATCCTCTTATGAAATTGCCCTACATGCTAGGAGTCGGCGGCAAAATAGGCAGCGGCAAGCAGTGGGTATCCTGGATTCATCTGCATGATATGATCCGATTAATCGAATTTTGCATTAACCGATCTGATGTAGTCGGACCGGTTAACGCCACTGCTCCGGAGCCTGTAACCAATGACGAGTTTGGACAAATAATCGGCCGTGTCTATCATCGCCCGCATTGGTTTCCGGTGCCTTCGTTTATAATGCGGACCATTTTGGGCGAGCTTTCCCTCATCATCTTGGAAGGGCAGCGCGTCATCCCGGACAAGCTGCTAAAGCATGGCTTCCGCTTCGAATATCCTAAGCTACCGCAAGCTCTCCAGGATCTAAGGACAAATCAGGCGGAACGAAAGGTATAACGCCCGTTTACGATTACAAACGTATCTCCGTCATGAATCGGATATTCTTTATAAGGCACCATCGCTTCTCCCCCTAAGCGTGTCCCGTTTTTCGATCCAAGGTCCTTGATCACATATTTTCCGTCCTCGCTCCGGCTCAACTCTACATGCGCGCGCGAAGCTCCGATGGAGGTCTCAACGTATTGCGACACTTCCTCGGAGCGGCCGATCACAAAATGCTGCTGTCTCAGCTCAATCCGCTCGGCCCTCTCTCCCCCCTCACCTTCCCGAAGCAGGTAGCATACGGGAGACGAAAACGTTGGAACTGACCGTGGACCATCGGAATTCGTATCGCTCAGCAGCACGGTTGCACCGCCTTTCCCCGGTTTCAGCATCTCCGTCTTCATCCCGAGCTGGCCGTAATAATCCCGCCCATCCATCTCTTCGCCGGCGGTATCCGAAATACCGAGATGCTCCCACATTCTCTGGTTCAACACAGCGGCAAGCGCATTCTCCGGCTCTGGCACAGCCGCCACCGAACTTACGGAACTGCTCATGCCCTTTCGCTCCGACTCGGCCGGAGGGAACTTCCATTTCCATTCCGGTTCAGGATCGTTCTCCTCATCTTCGGGACGTTTTCCTTTTTTCCATCCGCCCCTAAAAAACCCGGTAAGCTGCTCCACCTCAAAACGGGACCGCTTCTGATTTCGTTTTCCTTCCGATGAGAGCTCAATGGAACCGAAATCAGGCAGTTCATCGAAGGATGCTGAGGATATATCCCCCCGTTTGGATGCAAAAAGCTTGCCTTTCCATGCCATGCCTGCAACAACGGCCAGGATGATGGTAAGCAACAAACATAACATCATTTTCCCGCTGCTTGGGGCAGGCATATATGCCATTCTCCATACCAAAGCTGCCGCAAGCAGACACCCTAGAGCAACATAAATTTTTCTGGACGAAGCGGACTGCGCTTCGGCTTCTTCATCGGACTTCGACTCCTCACTGCGACCCAAAAACCCATCCCGGCTCCTGAAAAAATCGAATGCGGATTGTTCTCCATCCCTGCCCCGATTTTGCTTGGATATAGGCGTATCGTCAGACACTGCTGCACTTTGGCCGTGGAAAGTCGCTCTATCTGACGCATGATCCGCTTGCAATCCTGAACCGGTCGGCTCAGATCTCCCTTTGGAGGTACCAAACCATTCCGGGCGAGGTTGTCCCGGTTCCCCGCAACGTCCATCCGCATAACTATCGGCCCTGGCAGCTCCCGCAGCTCGTCCATCCCGATTGGCAGTGGGAACATGCAATTGAAGCCTGCTTGGATCGGAGATTTGCGCATGTACGGTCCCCCCTTTCCGATCCGGGAGAGTTGCATATGCGGCTCCTCCGTGCAGGGATGATGCATGTGCTGCTTCACCGTACTGTCCAGGGAATGATGCATGTGCCGCCCTTCCGCTTCGTTCCGAAGCCGCTGCCTGTGCAGGCTTTCCACTCCACACGGATTCACCAAGAACGTTATCTTCTCCAGACAGGAGCCTCAACAGCAGTTTTCTAAAACCGCCAAGCGTAAAGGCCTCGGATGACGTGTACTGCAGCAGCTGCTGAACCCCGCCGCCGCTCAGCTCCGTAACCGATGCCATAAACCGGGTAACAAGCTCCTTTAACCGTTCATTGACCGCTGCTCCCTCTGCCCGTTCAAGTGGTATATAGGTTAAATAAAGCGTTCCGGCCTGAAGGGATCCATCCACAAACATATAGTTCTCATCCAGGCTATATTTCGCGGGCTCAAGCATGTATTTTCCGCTTTCCTCCAATGCTTCCGCCACCTGTAGCAGTAAACCGTAATATTCGGTCATATTGATTTTTTCGCTTTTGAGCATGTGTGAAAGCATTCTTTTATCTGTAATGGCATACCTTAGCGTCACTTGGAGATCGACTTCTTTTATATACAAGGGCAAAAGATGCGGGATTTTTGATGCCGAGATCATGGACACTTCCACCTTGCTCAGTTCTTCGGAGCGAATGCCGGCACCGTCCGACAGCACCATGAAGGTACCGCCCTGCTGTATAAAATCACGTGTTAATCCTAACAAACAACTCCCCCCTAACTTGCTGCGTAAATACAAGTGATAACATAACCGGGAACGACGGCAAGCATAAACGGGAAGCGCAGCTGTTTTTCTTTTGCGGCTGATAACGCCTGAAAACTTCTAAGCATAAAAAATCCTGCCAAATGATCCGCTGCTTTGCGCATTCTTTGCAAGGTTTCCCGTCTCCACAGCAGAATCAAAATCCCTATCGCACCGGCACAAAGGACGGAATAAATGAGACATTGGACCGTAAAAAGCGTTCCGGCCCAAGCGCCGATCCCGCCAAACAGTTTTACGTCGCCAGCTCCAACCGCCCCGATCACATGCATTAAAAGAACCAGGACAAAACCTGCCGCAAGCCCCTTAAGCGAAAAAAGAAGTCCCTGCAGCCCATCCATAACCGTGTGGACCGTTAATCCCATCGGCATTGCCGTTAATGTCAGCCAATTGGGAATTTTCATTGTTCTAATGTCTGTAATAAATGCAATGATGACCATAAGCATGCAGCCCCAAATTGATACATCCATATTGCGATGCCCCTTTCCCCTCACTTTAAGAGTTCGTGCAAAAAGTCTGCTTTTGATAAGAAAAACGTCTATCGACGTACTCTCATAGAAGACAGACCGCGTTTAGCGGTAATTTTTCTTGCGATATAAGGATGCGAGATCTCCGAAGTTTATACTTTCTTATATCTTAAGAAAAACGTCTATCGACGTATATTCATAGAAGAAAGACCGCGCTTAGAGATAGTTTTTCTTGCGATTATAGAATTGTTCAGCGTAGCAAGAAAATTTATAAATTCTATAATCTTAAGAAAACCGATCTTTTTGAACATGCACTTTAAGCAGCCCTTATCCTTTTACAACCGTGAACATCACTTCAGTCCTTTGTCCGTCCGCGGTCGTAATCACAAAGGGCCAGGTACCCGGCGTAGTATTGGTGCCCACAAACCACTCCCATTCGATGTAGCCTTCCGAATCGGCTTGTTTCTCACCCAGGTATTTCGCGGTGCTTTCACCGCTTTTATAGAAAACCGACAGATTGGCCGAAGCCCCCGGCGCAATTTTCGCGCGAACCTTCGCCCTTCTTCCGACATAAGCCGGATCCGGCTTCTCCAAAAGTTCAATAACCTGATTGCCCTGTCCCGATTCACCTTCGCCGCCCGTACCGGCCTCGTCGGTTTCACCGATCCACAAACGCTCCTGCGCCTTAGCCTGAAGAACGATCTTCTTGTCCAGAAACGGTACCTTCATCGGAAGCTCATAACTTACCACGATGCCGAAATAAGGATCCGTTCGGGTTCTTAAGTTTGGAATCTGGATATTTGAGACATGAATTCTATCGTAATCAAGCAGTCTGCTTTCCATATACGGCTTAAGAATCGGCTTTACGACCGGATCAAGAATGGCCTCCGCCGCCTGATTTTTCAAATCCTGCAGCGGTTCATCCACTTTATCTACCGCACCTGCCATCCATTCATTCAATGGCGGAGGCAGCGTATCCGTATATTGGGCAGCCCAATCCGTTAACGAAAGCTTCGGAACACTCCAGCTTCCGGCGGGCTCCTTGCCGTCGCTCTTTGTCTCGGGCGCCTTCTGCTCAATCGCCAGCGCAACCGGGTAGATATGAGTCGAAACCATTTTGACTGTATCGGATACCGTGCTCTGCAGTGCTGTAGAAATCAGCGTCATCTGTACCATATAAATCAGGAAAAGTACAAAAAAGATAAACATGGGCAGGACCAGCGAAGCTTCCACCACCATACTTCCCTGCTGTCTACCTCCGCTTTGATCGGAAGGGATCATCCGGCACCAAGCCAATCTACTGCTAATATGAGTAATCCGCTTGTTTGACCGCATAATATCGGTTTCCTTCCACTTCGTCCGGATGCCCCCCGGCATACCCAACCATTTTCATCACACCCGGCAAAAACCATAATTTCATCCCGATCTTCACTTCCCCTGACGCATAGGTCGCCCTTTCCGCAGGATTAATCCCGGTATTGAACCGGATCAGAGCCAACATGCGGGACATTTTCTTCTCATTATTGCTATGAATTAGCAAAAACAGCCGCAGATAGTCGCGATAAGTGATTTTCACTTTAACATAACTAGACAGCTCCACTGCTCCCGTTTCGCATAACGTGATCATATCGGCAATGGCCATTTCAATTCCGTACAGCACAGCCGCGGCAAGCACCAGCAGCGGATGCCCGAGGCCGCTGTTTTTGACCAGCCCTTCCATCGTACGGATCGCAAGCCTGGAAGCGAAAATTTCGGCATAAGCTGCCGAGACATTCCCTACCGGGTTGTGAAAGCCGTACAAAATGTACTCCAACTCCTGATTACTAACACTTAGTTGATCAACAACGGCATCTCCAAGCTTCGCCTGCGGATTTTTGGCCGCATCCTTAAGTATGCTGATGTCAAAATGCTTAAAGTACAACGCGGCGTATTCATTTTGCAGCAATTCATCTCTAACTCCGTTCATCATCCCCGCCATGGCTCCGTACAGCCCATCCATACCATTCATAGCGGATTTGCCCGCATCATATGGATCGGAATCCATATCTGCCCCCTTATGATTGCCGTCGGCTTGTTGTTTATTGAAGTCCAAGCTTTCCTCGTAGTAGGTTTGCAGCTTCTTATACTCCTCCATATACCTCTTCGCCTTTTTGTCCAGCTCTTTGATCCGCTCAAGGATATTGGCTGCATCTTTCAGCTTGGCCTTACTTTTCTTCTCTTTTTCCTTCCGCTGTTTATCCGAAGCGCGATGCTGCTCAAGCCGTCCCGCTGCCTGATCCAGCCTGTTCGCCGAACCCGGGTCGGCGTACGCGCGCAAATATTCATCTACCAAGCCGCGGGCCGAAATGACTGCATATTTCATGCTGGCGGAGCTGCCATTAGGTCCTGTGGCTGCCGCCAAAGCAGACGATGCTTCCGAAACGCTGCGGTTAGCGGTATGGGACTCATTCTCCTGACGGTCAATTTCGTCTTTTAATTCACCGAGCAGGTTGTCGCTAAGCAGCAGTTTGTCCGTCTCTCCACGCAGCCCGCGGATCGTCTCCGAGTCGTCCCCGCTGGTCTCCGCCGATATTCCCGGGATCCCCCCTGCGGAAACCACGTCATATCCTGTGCTCTCCACGCGGTTTTCGGCGGATGCAATCACTTGCTTCATTTGTTCATTTAAATCGCAGGCTTCCTTCCAGTCTTCGCGCGCTTCCTGGAGCAGCCTGGAATGGCTTTCAGCAGCCGAGCTTTGTCTGTTTCCCAACCGGGCCCAAATCTCTGCAGAGTTTGTCAGGTAAGCGCTGATTTCGTCACCATACTTCGGCTTTTCATCTTCGCCGCGATTAGCGTCTTCGTTAACCTTGCTAACATAGTCATCGTATTGGGCAGCAATGGCCGCCCCCGTCGTCACGCGCGATGAACCCAAGGATTCGTTCGGAATCGAGCCGGCATATGAATCCATCAGAAGCCCTGCGATGCCGCTTGCGCTTTGCGCCGCTTTTTTCTGTTTCGCCAGCATCAGATCCAAAGCCGCCTCCCGCTTGTCGTACAGCTTCTGCAGCTTCCGAAGCACATCAAACGTATTCGAGGCCTCCTTCATAGATGAAGACAAAGGCTTGAACTTGCTCAAAATTTCGAGTGTAAAATCAATGGGGGCCTTGTACTTCATTTCTTCTCCAATCCCGCGGTTAAAAATATCGTATTCGCCCAGCATCCTGTCCATTTTCAAGCCGGAACTGTCAAGTTCCAGCGGCAGCACATTAAACCGGTCACTTCGTTTCCCTTTTTCCATACTGCTATTCAGCACGCTTGCCATGATCTGGTCTCCGCTATGCGAACCGTACGCAAACAAACCGTACCGCTCCTGCAGCTCCGGATCATAAGACGACATCACAGACCGGACCGCTGCATGTGCCAGACGTTCGCTTTGAACCTTCAAGGCCGCAATGCGGGAATAATCGATAAACAAGGCCACAAAAGCGAAAATAAAGGCCAGAATCATAATCAAAAACACGGAAACCGATCCGTTCTCCGGTCGTCTCTTTGCGAACATCCCCGCTTCCCCCTCATCAGATTCCGTTACTTTCCTGAAAACATGAAAGACTTAAGGGCATCCAGCACCCGTTTAGCCCCGCCCTGACCGGTCTGCCCATTCTCTCCCGAGCCTTTGAATTTTAAGCCGTAATATCTCATCAGATCCACTGTTCGGATAAACTCCACCGGCTCCACCACGGTGGAATTCGCATATGTATTCACATCCGAACCGCCGTTCAGCATGAGGTCCAGCGGCGGCAGAGACAGCATCCGAGCCAGATCCACCGAAGTTTTGCGCTGCAAAACTGTGTTTCTATAGCTGATTTCTCCTTTCATTTCCGGGGGAACCATGCTTCCGGATTTATTCATTTTTATGGTAGGAAGCGAACGGTCGCCGCCTTCGGCTCCCGGCAGTTGAGCAGTCTGTTTTTGATCCGAGAGACCGGTCCAACCAAACAATGCGCCAAGCATTCCGTCATCGCTGAGCCTCCAGTACAATGAATCGTATTCGCCTTTGGTGACAGCACCGGTCGCCGCCTCCTTGTGGCTATTGTCCCAACTGTAGGCGGAACGTTCCGCCACGGCAGAAGCCGTCTGATGCAAAAAGCTTTCCTGATAAACATACAGACAAAAAAAGATAAGGATCATCGTAACGAACAAAACGATAGGAAGCACGAGGGAAGCTTCGACAGTGAAGCTGCCCCCGTCATTTTTCAATGAACTATTTTTTGTTGAAAACATCATCGCTTTTGCTTTCCACTTTATTTAAGAGATTTTTAACGATACGAAGCAGTTCGTCCCGGAACAACACGGCAATGATAATAATGACCGCGATAATCAAAATGATCTCCAGCATCCCCAAACCGTCTTCGCGCTTCCAAAAATCTTTTACTTTCCCCCATGCCAATGTCAGCATTTCATTCATCCCCCTACATATTCATCATCATAAATGCGGGTGCTCCGACAAGCACAATAACAATTACAAAAATAACGACCATCGGAAAGATCAGCTTGGAAGAGGCCTGCTCCCCCCGCGTACGTGTAATGGCCTTGCGCTTCTCCCACAGCGTCCGGGACAGATCCGACAAAGCCATGACAAAGTCGCTGCCGCCCCGCCGGAAATTAAGCAGCACGGTTGTCGTAAAGATCGATACCTCCTGCACCGCGCAGCGTTTGCTGAAATTTTCGAAAGCCTGCTGAAAGGAATATCCCCCTTCCAAATCATCCGCCATTTTGATGAGCTCGCGGTACAGCGGATGGTTTTTCTCCTGCCTTTTCTGATTCACGCAATGGCTGATCGCTTTTTGAACCGTCTCGCCTGCACCAACCAACAAAACGATTTTGTTTAATAGCTCAGGCAGCTCCATCAAAATATCATGGTCCCGCTTTTGCACTTTGCCGTGCATATCCTTGACCATAGCTGCGGGCAGCAGCAAGCCTAAAACACTGCCAATGGCCAGCCCCGTCCCTTCTCCCATCGCTAATGTCAGCAAACAGCCAAGAGCGAGCAAAAGCCAGCTGTAGCACATCATTTCCCCGACATATAAAAGCGTCATTTCGGCGCTATGGCGCTGTCCGTTCAGCTTTTGCACCGAACGCTGAATCTTGAAGAAAAAAAGCGGGAACCGGGCCGTAAGCTTCAATCGGTCAAGAATATACAACATAGGGGGAACCAGTGTCCTCAGTCTCAGTCCCTCCATTTGGAGTTTGGCGATTTTTCTGTAATTTGCGCCGCCGATCTGGTTCAGCACCACCCAGCCTCCCGCCAGAAGAACCAGCATCACGACAGCAAGCAGCTTCATATTCCCACCCCGCTCAAATCTTGATATCCATGATTTTGATAATCCATAACAAACAGCCTGCAAGTCCAAATAAAGCAAATGTCGAAATGATCATGCCCGCTCCGCTGAACATCGGCTTCATATAGTCGCCCGAGGTCATGTTCATGAACACAAGCATCATAATGGGAGCGGCCAAGAGCGCTTTCGATTCGAATTTCTTCTGGGCGACGAGCACGGCAATTTCCTGCTGGATGTCAAGTTTTTCGCCGATTATCGTGGAAGTTCTCCGAATCACCTCGACCAGATCCCCTCCCGTTCTTTTACAGGTCGTAAACACATCGGCAAAATTCGTGATGTCCTCCATACAAGCCCTTCGGCTAAAATCTTGCAGCGCGTCTTCAATCGGCTCCCCATATTCCATGCGCGCGCAAATAATAGATAGTTCCGTGATCAGATCGTTTTCTGCCTCCGGATCGAGCATACGCAAATCCTGAATCGCTTCCCGAAAACCGTTCTCCACGGAGCGCCCGGCCGACAGCGAGGAAGATATCGAATAAAGAGCTTGCTTGAAATGCAAATTCAATGCCGCTCGCCGCCGCTGAAGCATGTATTTCCTCCAAAAACGCGGGACCAAGAGACCTCCCGCCGACAGAAAAAGCGCAATGATCCATTGGTGATAAAAAAGAAAACCGATGCCAAAGAAAAATACCGCTCCCGCTGTCACACACAAAATTCGCTGCAATCCGCTCAAAACATACACGCTGTAGTCTGGAAGCTGCTTTCTCCGATCTTGGCTCGCCTTCTGACTTCCCCGGCTTCCTTTCGGCATTTCACGGAAAGTGCCCTGCCCTTGCTGGCTGCCGAACTTGCTTCGGCCCAGAGCCGTTTGTCCTGTTTTCATACAGCAGCCTCCTTCACAGGTGATTGCGGATCATAAGATATGCCGGCCATCTTCAACTTGTCCTGATTCATCAGCGTCTCTTGCGGTTCCAGACGGCCGCATACACGTCCATCCTTTTCCCCCGTCTCCTTGAATTTGTATAACGGATGAAGCACAACTTCGCCGCCCTCCATCCCGATCACTTCACTGATTTCGACCACGCGCCGCGATCGGTCACGCAATCTTGCCAAATGAACAAAGATGTCGATCGCCGAACGGATCTGCTGCCTCACAACGGCGATTGGCAAATCCGCTCCGCTCAGCACCATCGTCTCCAGCCTGCTGATCATGTCGCGGGTGTTGTTCGCGTGGCCGGTTGATAATGACCCGTCATGGCCGGTATTCATCGCCTGCAGCATATCCAGCGCTTCGCTTCCCCGCACCTCCCCGACAACGATCCGGTTCGGACGCATTCGCAGCGAAGAACGAATCAGGTCCCGGATCGATATTTCCCCGCGCCCTTCGGTATTGGCGTTGCGGGTCTCCAGGGAAACCAGATTCGGCACGGTTACAATCTGCAGCTCAGCCGAATCTTCAATCGTGATCACCCGCTCGTCCGCAGGAATGAATTGCGACAACGCATTTAGAAATGTGGTTTTGCCGGAACCCGTACCACCGCTAATAAAGATGTTGTATTTGCCAACCACCAGTTTTTGCAGCAGCGTAGCAGCATCCTGCTCCAGCGCTCCCCGAAGCACAAGATCCTCCATCGTCATCGGCTTTTCGGGAAACTTCCGAATCGTCATCGTCGGCCCCTTGAGCGCAATCGGAGGAAGAACGATATTGACGCGCGAACCGTCCTTTAAACGAGCATCCACTATAGGAGACGATTCGTTAACTACCCTGTTCACGCCGGACACGATCGTTTGAATGATGTCTTCCAGTCTGGTTTGGGATTCAAATTCCAGCGGCAGCTTTGAAACCTCGCCGTTTTGTTCGATAAAAATGTCCTGGTGGCTATTGACCATAATTTCCGTGATGCCCGGATCGTCAACGAGAGGCTGTAGAATATCAAGACCCCGGAAAGAATCAAAAATACGCCGGACAAGCCGTCTCTTCTCCGAAGCAGTCAAATCCCGAAGTTCCCGGCGGCTGAATACGGTCCGTTCGATAAACTTAATCAGCTCACTGTTATCCAGCGCAGACGTGACGTCAAGACCGGAACGCACTTCCCCCCTCAGCTGCCTGAACAGGTCCTCATCCATATGCCCTCACCCCTGCTGCTTCCGCCAACTCCCCACCCAGCAATTCCCGGCAGAGCTTAAGAATATCCCGCTGAAAAATAGGCGAACTCAGCAGCAATTCTTCGTTATGGATTTGCTTCCATGAAGGGATGTACGGAAGAACCCCGTCGATCTCCCTGATACTCTCCGGAAGCACATTCGCCAGGCTGCCGACATACCGATTCACGATAAACCGGCTTTTGGCCATCATTTGCTCAAGCTCTTCGGGGCTGCTGCGCTCCATATAAGCGAGCTGCTGATCAATTTTGTACATATGGATCAGGTCGTCGAGCAGCATCCATATCAAATGGCTGCAGCCATCGATCACGGCATCTGTCCGCGCATTCATGCCGGAATCGGTGTCGGCGATCACGACATCGTATCGGCCGCTTTGCGCCAGCAATCCAAGCAAGGCGAGCACATCCTCCTTTCCCAGCTGCAAAATTTCATTCCGGTTATGAACCGGATCGAACCAATCGCATTTCATCGCGGGATGGTGAACAACAAAAGAATCTACCGGAACGGATTTTCCGTTTTTCGTTTCCTGTGCGGCTTTCATCTCATACAGCAGGTTCGGGAGGCCTTGGGCATCCTCCGCTTTCCGGTTCTGTCTGGGAAATACCGCGCTGCTGTTTATTGCCTCCACGTTCAGGTAAAACACGGAGAGTCCCAATCCGCCAAGCTGTTTGGCCATATTGACGGCAGCCGTCGTTTTGCCGCATCCGCCGGCGGCGGACACAAAACCGATCGTCACCGCCCCTCCGCCCTGCTTTGCGGTTGGTCCTGATCGTCCGCCCTTCTTTTGGCAGGCCCGAAGCAGCGCCTCCAGCAATTCGGGGAGCGGCTGATATTTCAGGACTTCTGTCGCCTCGTCGCCGCTTGCGCCGAATGTCCTCCATGAGCAGGCCATACCACCTTCGCGCAGCCAGGAACCGAGCAGTTCCTTGTCCCCAACCGCCAAATCAGGCTGTTCTCTCCCGTTCATGTACTCCAGAAAAGGCTCCGCCCGCGTAAATCCGATGATATGCATCCTGGTTCCATATTCGCTTGCATAAGCGTAATGAAGCAGCCGCTCCAAATATTCCGGTTCCCGTACGGCCAGCACCACCTTATATGGCACCATAAGACTCTCAATCCCCCTCGCTTAAAGCATGAAAAAAAGCACCGCCTCCAAGCCGCATTAGCGGCTCAAGAAACGGTGCTTCCGTCATTAGCTTTATTTGTTTCATTTCCATTAGAATATTGCAATAATCCAAGTGGCTTCACGCCAATAGATCGATCCGGAAACCGGCCGGGATCGAAATTGCAATATTCTGGCTTAATTAGGAATTTATCATATCCTGAATTGAAACACAATACAATTTTTGCAAAAATCGATAGATAAAAAGTTCACTATCTATAAAACCCGCACCCCATCGAAGTGGCGCATCAAATTTCATAAGGTTGCTGAAAGCTCGGACTCAGGCTAAGTGTAGATCGATACGGTTAGATGGAACTATGTCCAGCTAGGCTAACGAAACTAGCAATCGTTATTTACGCAAAATGAAGCCTTTACAGAATCTAACGAAACTATGTATCGCTATCTATCAAAATTGAGGGTGATTAAGCCAATTTTTGCCCGAATAACGATCTGTAGTTTCATTAGATTTGATTTGAACTCGAATCAGGGGCAATAGCGTTTCTCAGTTTCGTTAGAGGAAATCAGACAACGGAGTCCAACTCACACTTCATGCGTCAGCCAAAATCAGACAACAGAGTCCAACTCACACTACACGCGTCAGCCAAGATCAGACAGCGGAATCCAACTCACACTACACGCGTCAGCCAAGATCAGACAGCGGAATCCAATTTAATACCTACACGCGTTAGCAAAAATCAGACAATGAATCCAACTCACACTTCATGCATTAGCAGAAAAATCAAGCTGGGTTAGCCCAACTACTATCCGTTAGGAGAGACCAATCATGAATCCCGTACCCTTCATAAAAACCGGTTCCGCAATTCGGGTGTCGGTAACAGGCACTGCTCATCCTTGCCAAACCAGCGGTAACGGTTCCGGGCAACCCAGCGGTACATCCTGTTCCGAATGGCCGGAGGTATGATTACAAACGCATAAAGCAGCGGCCAGGGCATTTTCAATTGACGAAAAATACGTAAAACGGCAGCCGAATGAGTGTAATAATGACCATTTTCAATCAATACCACTGTATCCATCCCATCCGCTGGAAGACCTCCTTGCCGCAACAGTTCGGCTCCGATTTCGGATTGCAGCGAAGCAAAACGAAACTTCGCCTGCGGATCGCGCTCAATAATGAAACGCGTCAGTCCTTGGCATAAATGGCATACTCCGTCCACCAGTACGATCCGATTGCCGCCCTTTCCTTCAGGCCTGTGCAGAACTTCCATATTCCGGCACCTCCTGATCTCAGTATCTCCTGCGCCTCTTCGAAAATCAAGCTCCCCTTGCCCGCAAACGCCTCTTCGAAAATCAAGCTCCCCTTGCCCGCAAACGCCTCTTCGAAAAGCTCCCCTCCCGAGAACAAGGTCATTCAAAAAGAAAAAAGCCCGGGTAGCTTCCCGCGCCTGTATCTTCGGTCGGCAGCTTATTTGGCCAAAGCTTTGCCGATCCATTGGTTTTCGTTGATTTGCTGTTCCAGTTCGCCTTTGTAGCTCTCGATGCATTTGCAGATAAAATCTTTGCGGCAGACAGGGCAAGGCGTTTTTTGCAACCGGTTGATGTTTGTCATTTTCCACTCTGGAGAACGGCTGTAGGACGCGCGGCACACTGTTCCGTCAGCCAGATAAAGAATGAATTCATATAATCCGCTTTTTTCATTGCTGCTGGCTTCTTCCATATTCGTAATCACTGGTCTGTAAGACATATGCATCACCCGTTCATTTAGATTTCTGTATCAAGTACCTAGACATATTAAAGAATTTTAAAGTTCATGTCAATAAAAGGTTGCATCACTTCGCGCTCCGCTATACCCATGAGAGCAAAAAAAGCCGTCCGGAATCCTTTTCCACCCCGGTAAGATACCGCTAATTAAAGAATAATCGCCGCCCGTCGTTGATAATCATCTTGATATCGTACTGATTAATGGAAGATAACAAATTCTAAATGTTTAACCATATAAACACACACGGAGGCGATAACCATCACAGCCGAACAAGAATCATACAATTGCAGCAATAAAGAGCAGGTGCTTGAGAAGTTCCGGCAGGCGACGCCTATTTTTCAAGCGTTAGGAGATGTAAACAGACAACAACTCGTTATGCTCCTGCTGGAACACAATTCGTTGAACGTAAATCAATTGACAATGTCTGTGCAGAGCTGGTTTGAAATGGGCTATATGGTGATCGGCGGAACGCTTATTGGCTACGTAATTTTTAATCTTGGAGTTCAGAGGATTGGCGCCAGCCAAACGAGCATATATTTGAATTTGACTCCAATCGTAACATCACTGCTGTCCGTGCTGTTATACGACACCCATATGACATGGCCGCTCTTGCTTGGATTAGCCTATGTGCTAACAGATGTCTTTCTTGCAAGCATATCGACAAGAAAAAGACGGAGGGCAAAAGTCCAGCATCGGTGAAATCATAATCATCGATAACCGTAAGCAGGCGCTTCCCCTTTGTTTCCATATTCAAGCAATGCATAGCAACCGGTTATATATATAAGACTAACCTTTAACGAGGTGCGAAATATGGATAATACCGGGTCTAACAGCTCCGAAAAACCAAAAACTTGGACCAAACCGAAGAGGCGATCTTCGCTTGCGGAGCTGAACCATTCCATGAAGGTGCCGCATAAAGGTTCTGTCTTCCGGAAATTTCTCGCTTTCGCCGGCCCGGGTTATCTAGTTGCGGTCGGATATATGGATCCCGGCAACTGGGCGACGGATATTGCCGGCGGCGCGAGGTTCGGCTACTCCCTGCTGTCGGTTATCCTGATATCCAATATCATGGCGGTGCTGCTGCAGTCGCTGTCGAGCAAGCTCGGCATCGTCACTGGGCATGATCTTGCGCAGGCCTGCCGCAACCATTACAAAAAACCGGTCGCCGTCGGGCTATGGGTCCTGTGCGAACTCGCTATTGCGGCATGCGATTTGGCCGAAGTCATTGGTTCAGCTATCGCTCTAAAGCTTTTGTTCGGCATTCCCCTGCTGTACGGTGTGATGATCACCGCGTTGGATGTGCTGCTTATACTGCTTCTCCAGCACAAAGGATTCCGGGCGATTGAAATTCTGGTCATCATTCTTATCGCAACCATCGGCGCATGCTTCGCAGTGGACTTGTGGTTAGCCAAACCCAATGCCGGAAGCGTGCTCGCCGGGTTTATCCCGACGGCAGACCTGATAACAGACCAGCAGAAATTGTACATCGCCATCGCGATTCTCGGGGCCACGGTCATGCCTCATAATCTATACCTTCACTCTTCCATCGTACAGACGCGCCAATACGAAAATACCGACGAAGGCAAACGCGAAGCCATCCGTTTCTCCGTTTGGGATTCCACGATTGCGCTGACTTTGGCCCTGTTTATCAATGCGGCGATCCTGATCGTTTCAGCGGCGACGTTTCACAAGGCCGGCATGACGGAAGTCGCCGAAATCAGCGATGCGTACCATATGCTGTCTCCGCTGGTGGGAACGGCGGTCGCAAGTATTTTATTCGCCGTCGCGCTGCTGGCTTCCGGCCAAAACTCGACCCTGACAGGCACTTTGGCCGGTCAAATCGTCATGGAAGGGTTTCTCGACATCAAACTTCCGTCTTGGCTCCGCAGGCTGATTACGCGTCTCATCGCTATTATTCCCGCCGTGATTGTGACGATTATTGCCGGGGAAAAAGGCACGGAAGAGCTTTTGATTCTCAGTCAGGTCATTTTGTCGCTGCAGCTTCCCTTTGCCGTCATTCCTTTGGTCAAGTTTACCGGAGACCCCAAAATCATGGGCATTTTCGTAAACCCGGCTTGGATTAAAATATCGGCCTGGCTCGTTTCCGCCGTGATCGTGGTCCTCAATCTGTTCCTTATTTATCAAACTTTCGCGGGTTAATCGAATCGACATATCTGTTTAGCATTTCCAGGCTAAAACAAGACAATCGTGGATTGGCGCCTTCTCTTTAATCTTTGGTAGGACGATGCTGCATACTATAGCCTTTAGATTTTGAAATTGATGCAAAAATGCAGGCTTTTAAGCAGAAAATGTCCGTTTTAATTTAAATTGATGCAAAAGTGCAACCTTCCTAACCGATATCTGTAAAAAACAAGCTCAATCCTGAAAATAATTGCACTTTTGCAAGCATTCCTCATACGCATTAAAATATGACATAAAAAATTGCACTTTTGCATGTTTCTAGATTAAGGGGGGGGGGGAAATTCCCATTGCGTAGGAGATAACAAAAGGAAGTAAATTTAACGAAACATGGAATCATCAATTAAGAAAAACGTCTATCGGCGTACTCTCAGAAGACAGACCGCGCTTAGCGGTACTTTTTCTTGCGATAAGGGAATCCGAGCTCCCCGAAGTTTATACTATCTTATATCTTCAAAAAGGCCGCAATGAGCTTCTTGATCGCTCATGCGGCCTTTTTTATTCCCCAAAACCTCTCCCTATTTTCCGGCAAGCTCTTTGAGCGCCAAATTCAGCTTAAGCACATTCACCCTTTTTTCGCCAAAAACGCCCAAATCACGTCCCTCGGTATTTTTGGCTACGAGCTGCCGCAGCTGCTCCTCCGGAATATGGCGCAGAGAGCTAATCCGCGGAATCTGCACCTCGGCTGCAGCCGGCGTAATATGCGGATCGAGGCCGGAGCCGGAATTCGTAATCAGGTCGATAGGAAGTTTGCTGACGGGCACCTGAGGGTTTTCCTTTTCCCATTGTGCTATCGAATCCTTAACCCGTTTGACCAGCTCGGGATTGGATGGCGCGTAGTTATTGGAACCTGAACCGGCTCCGTTGTTATCAATGCTGGAGATGCGCCCTTGAAAATACGCCGGGTCCGTAAAAGTTTGCCCGATCAGCTCCGAACCCACGGTTTGCCCTGAACTGTCTTTAACCATGCTGCCGCTGGCTTGATGCGGGAAAATCAGCTGGGCCAGCCCCGTGCTGGCCAGCGGATAGGCGATACCGCAAATGACGATAAACAATAAACTGGACCGCAGCGCGATCAGCCAGATCGAGCCATGCCGCATTTCTTCGTATTTCGCCGTCGTTTTCATCGTATATCATCCTTTTTCATAAGCTTGGCGGGCTTAATAAAAATCTTCCCGCTTTCTCTATCCTTAAAATCCAATGATTAAATCCATAAAATTAAATCCATAAATGCACGATCAGATCGATCAGCTTGATGCCGGCAAACGGAGCGATCACCCCGCCGAGCCCGAAAATCATCAAGTTGCGGCTCAGCAGCAAGGGCGAGCTCATCGGTCTGTATTTGACGCCCCTCATCGCCAGCGGAATCAAGAGCGGAATGATGACCGCGTTAAAAATGAGTGCGCTCAAAATAGCCGACAGCGGCGATCCCAGTCCCATGATGTTCAAGACTTTCATCTCAGGAATGGCCGCCATGAACATCGCAGGAATAATCGCGAAATATTTGGCGACGTCGTTCGCAATGCTAAACGTCGTAAGTGCGCCGCGCGTCATCAGCAGCTGTTTGCCGATCGCCACGACTTCAATGATCTTGGACGGGTCGGAGTCCAGATCGACCATGTTCGCCGCCTCCTTGGCGGCAACGGTGCCGCTGTTCATGGCGATCCCTACATCCGCCTGGGCCAAAGCCGGAGCGTCGTTCGTACCGTCGCCCGTCATCGCCACCAGCTTGCCTTCCGCCTGCTCGCGGCGGATGACGGCGATTTTATCCTCGGGCTTGCTTTCGGCGATGAATTCGTCAACGCCCGCTTCCCGGGCGATCGTCGCTGCCGTTAGCGGATTATCGCCGGTACACATGATCGTTTTGATGCCCATCTGCCGCAGCTGTTCAAAACGTTCCTTCATCCCCGGTTTAACCGTATCTTTCAGATGAATCAGGCCGTAGATGCCGCTGTCAACCGCTACCGCAAGCGGCGTCCCCCCTGCGGATGCGATGGCGTCGGATTTGGCCGCAAGATCCGATGGAATGCTGCCGCCTTGCGACAGCACCCACTGCCGGACCGCATCGACGGCCCCTTTGCGGACATGCCGTCCATCCTGCAAATCGATGCCGCTCATCCGGGTGCCGGCTTGAAACTCGATAAATTCGCCGCCTGCGGCGATGGCCTCATCATACTCAAGCGCCTGCTTTTTCATCAGTTCCAGTACGGACCGCCCTTCCGGCGTTTCATCCTTAAGCGAGCTGACCGCCGCCCAATAAGCCGTTTCCGGCAAGGAAGCGCCGCCTACAGGAATGAACTCGCTGGCCATCCGGTTGCCGAAGGTAATCGTCCCGGTTTTATCCAGAATCATCGTATTGATATCGCCTGAGGCTTCGACGGCCTTGCCGGACATCGCCAGCACGTTGAACTGGGTGACGCGGTCCATCCCCGCAATCCCGATCGCGGACAGCAGGCCGCCGATGGTCGTCGGGATCAAGCACACCAGCAAGGAAATCAAAACCGGGATATCGAGCGGTACCCCCAAATATTTGCCGATCGGCGCTAGCGTTACGACCACGATCAAAAAGATCAGCGTCAAGGTGGTCAGCAGCGTATTAAGCGCAATTTCATTCGGCGTTTTCTGGCGCGACGCGCCTTCAACGAGTGAAATCATCCGATCGATAAACGATTCCCCCGGATCGCTGGTGATCTTCACCTTGATCCGGTCGCTGACGACGCGCGTTCCTCCGGTAACGGAGCTGAAGTCGCCGCCGGCTTCCTTGATCACTGGGGCCGATTCCCCCGTAATCGCCGATTCGTCGACCGATGCGAGCCCTTCAATGACTTCGCCGTCTCCAGGGATCATCTCGCCTTGCGAGACGATGACAATATCGCCTTTGCGAAGCTCCGTGGAACTGACCACTTTAATATCCGATCCGACGCATTTATTGGCGGTGGTTTCCCGCTTGCTCTTTTTCAAGGAGTCCGCCTGTGCCTTGCCCCGGCCTTCAGCCAGCGCTTCGGCGAAGTTGGCAAACAGTACCGTGAACAGCAGGATCAGGAACACAGCCAAATTAAAGCCTATACGTTCGCCGGTGTTGAAGTAGGCCGGAAACAAAACCATCAGCAGCACGACAAACGTGCCGATTTCCACGACGAACATCACCGGATTTTTCATCATTACAACCGGATTCAGTTTCAGAATGCTATCTTTCATCGCATGCTTGATGATATCGCCTGTGAGCATGCTTTTGCGTTTTCCGTTCATGACTATTTCCACCTCGTTTATTTAAGGAAACTAAGAGAGGTTGTTCAAAAAGTCCGCTTTTGATAAGAAAACCAATCGAGGTCAGTCCAAGGATGAAAGGGCCGCGATGCAAAGGTAGGTTTTCTTGCGATATAGAATTTCATCAGCGTAGCTAGATAACTTATAAATTCTATATCTAACACAAAGTGGATCAGGAAGCTGGATCGACATCGAATCTTGAATTCAGCCGGGCCTAAGCGAATGCTTACGAAGTATGTTTCCTTCGGAAACATTTCAGGTGCTCACGTACCCACTACGTACGCTCCACTCCTTTCGTCCCTAGCTTCATCCAACCTTCTCGGTGCTGAAAACCAGCCTTTTTGAACACGCACTAACACCCATCCCCTATCGAAAATATCCGGACTCCAAACGTCAATCGACGCGGACAGTCCCTAAGTTCATTTACCCTGTCGACCATTATTTCATTTTCTGGGGAAGCGCCATTTTCAGGTCTGCTATATTCCCGATATTTTCAGAAATTCCGCCACTGGTCCGAGTACAAGCACAGGCAGGAAGGTTAATGCTCCGATCAGAAGCACCGTACCGACCAAAATGCCCGCGAACAACTTCGTGTCGGTATGGAAGGTGCCGATGGTTTCGGGAACCGTCTTTTTCCGCGACAGAGAGCCCGCCACCGCCAAAAGCGCGATAATTGAAACATACCGTCCCAGAAGCATGACAAGCCCTGTGCTAACGTTCCAGAACATCGTGTTGTCGCCCAAGCCTTCAAAACCGGAGCCGTTGTTCGCAGCGGAAGAAGTAAACTCATACAAAGACTGGCTTAGCCCGTGATATCCCGGATTGGACAAAGCGTCGGTCCCCAAATGCGTCATAAACGAAATGGCCGTCGGCGCCAAAATAATCAGCGGATGCATGAGAATCGCAATGGCGATCAGCTTCATTTCCCGGCTTTCGATTTTCCGGCCCAGAAATTCCGGCGTCCGTCCGACCATCAGCCCGCAGATGAACACGCCCAGTATGGCGTACATCAGCATGTTGACCAGACCTACGCCCTTGCCTCCAAAGACAACGTTCAGCATCATTTCCGCCAGAGGAGCAAGCCCGCCAAGCGGCGTCAGCGTGTCATGCATATTGTTGACCGATCCGGTGGTCGCCGCCGTGGTAACCGTCGTAAACAGCGCGGACTGCGCTACGCCGAAGCGGACCTCTTTGCCTTCCATGCTGCCCTGCGAACTGTCGATGCCCAGCTGATTGATCAGCGGGTTGCCGCTTTTTTCCGAAACATAAGTCAGGCACAGGAAAGCTAAAAATAAGAACATCATGGCCGAGAAAATAATCCAGCCTTGCTTCCGGTTTTTGGCAAACCGTCCGAACGTATACGGCAGCGCGGCCGAAATCGTCCACATGCTCAAAATCTCGATCACGTTCGTCAACGGACGCGGGTTCTCAAACGGATGCGAGGAGTTCGCCCCGAAAAAACCGCCGCCGTTTGTTCCCAAATGCTTGATCGACTCCAGGGAGGCGACCGGCCCCATGGCGATATGCTGCACTGTGCCGCCAATCGTGTTGACCGTCACAGTAGGCTCCAGCGTTTGCGGAACCTGCAAGCCGACCAGCACCAATGTGACGATGAGCGCCAGCGGCAAATAGATGCGGGTATGGGCTTTAACGAAGTCCTCAAAGAAGTTCCCCAGCCCGCCCCCTCTGCGCGTAATCCCGCGGATGAAAGCAATGGCAACCACAAGGCCCGAAGCCGCCGAGGTAAACATCATCATCGTGATGACGATCATCTGGCCGAGATACGACATGCCGCTTTCGCCGCTGTAATGCTGCAGGTTCGTGTTGGTCATAAAGCTGATGACCGTATTAAATGACAAGCTGGCATCCATGTTTCCGACGTTGCTCGGGTTCACCGGCAGCCCGCCCATCAATCGTAGAACAAGATAACTGAGGGCCACCAATATGATGTTCGTCGCCAGCATGCTAAGAGCGTATTTTTTCCAGCTCATGCTTGAGCGGTTTTTTAGCCCGATGATTTTAAATAAAATGTTTTCCATCGGTCCGAAAATCTTGTCCGTACGATTGGCCTCATTGGAAAACACATGATATATATAGCTTCCTACCGGCTTGACCAGCAGGAGCAGCACCGCGATGACAATGCAAATCTGCAAAATATCCACTTTCGCTTCCTCCTCATAAAATAACCCCACAAAGTGTCGCGTGACCTTCGAGGCTTATTCCGATTACTTTGCGGGGACCCCGGAAATATAACTCCACAAAGTGTCGCGTGACCTTCGAGGCTTGTTCCGATTACTTTGCGGGGACCCCCGGTTCCCCCTGTACTAAAACCGTTCCGGATGGATCAGGGCATATACCAAATAGATGAATACGAGCAGCGCCAAAACCGACACTACGATCATCGTTCTTCCCCTCCCCCATCCACGATATGGCCGCACCACATCAGGAACAGCAGAAAAACGCCGAACACTCCCGCAAGTGTCACGATCATCAGAAAGTCCATCATGGCTTTGATTTCTCTCCTCTCGGTCATAAAACGCATTTACTTCAGCAAAAATCCAACTTCGCCGTTTAACGAATGAATGATGTGGTTGGCCCCAAGCCCCCGGTATATTCCCGGAGAATTCCCTGTACGCGTAATCACATAGATCGGACGTGAAGTCCAGGGACGGCATATTTGCAAATACCGGCAAGTTAAATTGAGACTATTCTCGAAGATGAAGATCCGGCCGACTTTCTGCTCCGGCACGGCCCATTCATCTGTATGGTTCGTATGAATCCGGATGATTTGCGAAACGCCCAGCTTCTTGAGCGCCCGCTCTTCCTTCAAATTATTGGTTAGCACGGCGAAAGGCCGTTTGAGATAAATCAGAAGCTTAATAAATTTGCGCCCGGCTTCATTAGGCGCCGTAACAACGATGAGTTCCTCTTCCACGGCTTTCGCCCCCTTTCCGGCAAGATGTCCAGTCTATTAAAAAATCCGTAAGACCTGCTTTACAGCCTTTTGCCGAGTCTGCTTCACAACAAAAAAGCCGCAGGAAAGAGGTCCTTTCCCGCGGCCTGTTACCCATGGCGAAAGAAAGCCATGAAAACACTGCCCACGACAAATGCTGCCTCTCCCTATACGCTTGCGAGGTTAGCTGACGGATTAGGGCGTGAGAGTCGCCCATCCCCCCATCGTCCCTTTTCGGGACGGGAGGATTCACCCCGGGCACCGCCAATGCGGCGCTAATTTGGGTCCCCCGCTTCCGGCCCGCAGCCGGAATTAAGCGTTAAAGACATTCAAATCAATCGTTAATTTTCCGAAATTTTTGCATTTCCTTTCATTTTCAAACCATTTTGGCAACAAAAAACCACAGAGGTTAATAGGTCCCCTGCGGTCGATACACATCGATCACAAGTTTCATCATTCCTCTCTCATACGACGCTTACGAGGTTAGCTGACGGATTCGAGCGGTGAGAGTCGCTCTACCCGCGTTTCGGATCCATGGCATCCGTTCCGCGGGATTCACCCCTGCGGTACCGCCTGCTTCCGACTCTCACACCGGACAACAGGAATACACGCGATTGGTTCCCCCGATTTCCGCCACCTGCGGGCAGAAACTCAGCGATTAAAAATGGAAACGTTTAGAATATGTTTTGAATACGATTTGAATCATACACCCGCGCGCAAAACGTGTAAAGGTGACGCGAAATCACCTATCGCTTAAAAATGCGGCATTTTGAATTGAGTTATCGCTTACAAGGGTTTTTATCTCCTCTAAAGTCGTCCAACCTCTTTATTTCACCTGTTTTCGTAAATCAGGCTGTCATTTTTCATCCTCCTGTCCGCAAGGGAATCTGGAATTTCCGGTAAACCGCCGATATGATGCGCAAAAACATGCATTCTGTTAAAAAACAGCTTTTACCACCCGCAATCCCCCGGAAATTCCCTGATACAAGATACCATTTCCATTGACGCCGAATTGAAACGGGATGACTCATTAAGTAAAATGAAGTTGCATATAACAAAAGCGCTGCAATGATCAGGTTTTACATATCAAATAAGATGGAAGGAGGGCAAAAACATGTCAGTATACGATTACCAAGCCCACACGCTTCAGGGAAAGGCCGTACCCTTGTCCGTTTATGAGGGGAAGGTACTGCTGATCGTGAACACGGCGAGCAAATGCGGATTTACGCCGCAATACCGCGGGCTTCAAGATTTGTATGAAAAATATCATAAACGAAATTTTGAAATTCTCGGTTTCCCAAGCAATCAGTTTGCGCATCAGGAACCAGGGAATAACGAGGAAATTGCGGAGTTTTGCCAGGTCAATTACGGCGTCAGTTTCCCGATGTTCGAGAAAACCGACGTCAACGGCGAAGATGCTCATCCGCTCTTCAAGTACCTTACCGAACAGGCCCCGGGAGTTCTGGGATCCAAAGCGATCAAATGGAATTTCACCAAGTTTTTGGTCGACAAAGAGGGACATGTGGTGAAACGCTACTCCCCGCAAACAACGCCGGATAAACTGGAAGAGGATGTCATTAAACTGCTTGGAGACTGAAATGCATCTGCGGAATAAAACATGTAGTAGCAAAAAAGAGGCCTGGCGGCCTCTGCAGGCTGTCGAGAACATCTCGGCAGCTATTTTTATGTTCATCGATTATATAAGTGTTCGGCGGAGCTTATGTATTCTGTAACTGACAGGAAAAACATCCGCTAAACGCGGCCCTCGCTTCTTAGAGGGTACTTCGATAGACGTTTTGCTTTATGTTTCAGGCCGGACGGAATGCAGCCCTTCGGAACGACTGCTTTGATCACCCGACGATGTCTGCGGTTGGACTGGCTAACGAAACACGCAATCGCTATTCGGGCAAAAATGGGCTTCTAAAACTTCTTACGAAACCAGGGAACGTTATTCTGCTCAAAAGTAGTTCATTCGGCCGTATTTCATTCAAATAACGATCTGTAGTTTCGTTAAAATTAAATCGGCACCGTTTTTACGGCAATAACGCTTACCAGTTTCGTTAGCCGCATTCAGAACCAAACCGCCCTTTTGGCGGCCTCTTTCGCATATTCGGATCCTATCGGAGCCAAATACAACAAAAATCCCTGTAAAAACAGGGATTTTTGACTGGCTATAAATGCGGTAGAGAGGACTCGAACCTCCACGGGCGTACGCCCACTACCCCCTCAAGATAGCGTGTCTGCCATTCCACCACTACCGCATATCAACATCTTTTTCAGCAACTCTTTTATTATATACTACTCGCCCCAAAATGTAAATAGTTTTATTTAAAATGCGCGGCCAAATCTTCGTACTGTGAAGACATAGGCGGGCCTTCGCCCGCCTCTTTTGGATCATGTACCCCGCATCCAAGATCGTTTTTTCAGCCCGTTATGCCGCATGTCAGAAACTTGTAGACTAACCTTGCGCGTCACTGTGAAGAAGTTATTCTTCGCTGGACTGTTGTTTTCTGTAACGGGTAAAATTGATGTATTCTTTGATAAACTCTTTTTCCTTCTCGGACAACGTAATGTTTTCCTCAAGCTCATCCCACACATATGTACCCGCGTTCTCTTTTAGATGAAAAGATCCCCGCTCCTTGCCCAAAATAAGCCAGTCCAGGCTGACATCGAAAAAGGAAGCAATCTCTATGAGCTTATTGGTGCTCGGCGTTGATTTTCCTCTTTTCCAGTCACCCAGATTTCCTGTGCTGATCCCAAGCTGCTCACAGAAAGATTTTTTTGTCATTTTGCGCATTTTAATCAGCGATTCAATTCGTTCATAGATGGATTGCATAGAAAACCGCCTTCCAAATTTTCATCTGACGACGTAATTAAGTAATTTTTGTCTTGCAAAGTTACGTAAAAACGTATATAATATTCTTTATGCATAGTCATTATAGCATACTGGTAATTGTACCATTAATCCCAGTCTTTTTGCCATGTACTCCTCAAGAACTGCTCATCAATTATTCTTTTTACTCCCCGTCAGACTGAAGCGATCATCCATAGCTCTTACATAAGGAAATATATTTCAATTAGAGGGAGCGACCTTATTTGGTTAATTCAGGCATCACTTTTATTGAAATTATCGATTCGTTACAACAGGCTGTCGCGGTTGTCAACTCCCAAGGCCGCATCATTTCCGTTAACCGCGCTTGGATCAAGCACTCGATTGAAGCAGGCGTACCCGAAACATTTGCGTGGAACGGGGTTCGTTTTATGCAAGTTTACAGCGCCATATCTGAAGCCGACGGACAACCTCCGGATGAACTCGATTCCGTGCTTAACGGCACGGTGCCGTTTATTCGTATGGAAATTCAGTGTTTGCTGCAGCGCAAACTGGAATGGTTTCTGCTCGATGCATCCACGATATATGAAGATGACGGCCGAACCGTAAAAGGAATGGTTGTTTGTCTCACTGACATAACGAAAAGCAAGGCGCTTGAGCATGATCTCATGGAAGCTCTGACGCAAATCCGCACGCTGCGCGGTCTTCTTCCCATCTGTGCGGTATGCAAAAGGATCCGCGATGAGCATGACATCTGGAATTCTGTTGAGAGCTTCCTTGAAAAACATACACATGCAGAATTCACCCATGACATCTGCCCCGACTGCATCAGGCGGCTGTATCCTAAATATTCCTCCGTGCTGGACGGTTCATCTTGTTCTTGATCTGCACAGGAAAAGCGCCCTGCGTCTATTCGCTGCATACATAAGCATAAATTCGTATTCCATATCCTGCTTCCATCGACTCGCCTGCATTTCTTCTTTTGGGAAAGATGTTTGACGATTTTTCTTTATATGAATATAATTGTTTAGACAATTATTTATAAGGAGTGTTTTTTCTGAAAAGGTCCACATCCACTTACCAGTCCATCGGATTCCGTTTTGGCAATATGTCGCGCAAAATGTCCTCCCTTTTTGCCGGGAGACTTAAACCATACGGCATTACACCCGAACAGTGGTCGGTTCTTTATCAAGTGCACCTGCAGGAAGGGATTAACCAAAAAGAGCTCGCGCTCAGATCCGGGAAGGATCAACCTTCCATCACGCGGATTCTCGACGTGCTTGATAAGAAAGGATACATCCAGCGCAAGGCCGATCCGGGCGACCGCAGAGCCTATCTGATTTACGCCACGCCTGAAGTAGAGCAGCTCATGAGCGAAACCGTACCGATTGAGCTTGCCATGAACGATGAGTTGATCTCCGGCATTTCGGATGAAGAACTGCGGGTCTTGGATCAGATTATCCTGCGCATTAGCGCAAATATCGATCGAATTTTCATAGATCAGAGGTAAACAACCATGAAAAACAACAAAGACATCGAAGACAAACTTTGGACGCGTGAATTCATCATGCTGACGGTTTGCAATCTGCTGCTGTTTTTGAATTTGCAGATGATTTTGTCTCCGCTTCCCGGTTATGTAAAAGAACATTTTCATGCGGATGCATTGACCGTCAGCCTGTTCACGACCGTTTTTGCTTTATCAGCCATCATATCCCGTCTCTTCTCAGCCAAAGCGCTGGAAAAAGGCCAGCGCAACACCATCCTGTTTCTTGGCCTGATTCTGTCGTTCCTTGCCACCTTGGGTTATCTGTGGAGCGGAACGCTTGCGCTGCTGTTGTTGATGCGGATTGTGTATGGCGTCGGCTTCGGAATGGGCAGCACCACATTACCTACGATGGCATCCGGCGTGATCCCGATCCGCCGCTTGGGTGAAGGCATGGGTTATTTCGGCCTCTCTACAAGCATCGCCTTGTCGCTCGGCCCCGTTATCGGCAGCCTTCTGCTGGATCATGGCGGTTTCTCTTCACTGGTATATGCTACGCTGATTGTTATCGCCCTTATTTTTCCGCTCGTTTATCCGCTTGCGAAAAAGGTGAAGTCTCCCGGGGCGGCTTCCGTTCCCAAAGAATTTTCAGCCGTTCCGCAGAAAAAAGGATTTCCCAAAGCGCTGCTTCTGCCGAGCCTGCTTAATTTTCTGATGTCCGTGACTTACGGCGGCCTGCTTGGCTTCATTAATCTGTTCGGCAAAGAATCGGGCCTTACGAACGCCTCGCTGTTTTTCTTGTTTAATGCAGTTGCTGTTGTCATCATCCGGCCGGTTTCCGGTAAAATTTACGATCGAAAAGGACATAAAGCGCTGCTGATTCCGGCGGCGGCATGCCTGATCGGCGGTTTATGGCTTCTGTCATTCTCCACCTCGACCGCATTTCTGGCCCTGGCCGCGTTCTTTTATGGTCTAGGTTTCGGAACGGCACAGCCGACGCTGCAGTCCTGGATGATTCAACTTGTTCCTCCGCAGCGGCAAGGGTTGGCGAACAGCATGTATTTCAACTCGCTGGATTTCGGCATCGCAGTCGGGGCATTGATTCTCGGCCAAATCGCCTCCTTCAGCAGTTATGGCGCTATGTATCGTTACTCTTCCCTATTCCTTGGCATTTTTATCGTGGTTTATGCACTGTACCTGCTGACCCGCTCCAAGGATAAAGGAAACATAGGAACCTCGCCTGCCGACAAAACCATCAGTGGGTAACATTCGAAACCTGCAATTGTGCATCTTTTCCGTAGCAAACCTCATCGAGCTTTGTCAGCCGGAAACCCTGCATAGCTGCAGGTTTTTGTCTATCAAGAAGCGGTCATTTTTAAAACGGTCCGTTTGAAATTTCAAGTGATTGCGGTTGTTCTCACCCCATATAATGGTTTCATAAAGTAATTGGTAATCTTTTGCATAAGGGAGGAGCACGATCTATGAACAATTTTACCGCATTACGACCTTTTCCGATTTGCTTTATCCATACGGTACCTTGTTGCAAATAGGTTAGTCCACCAAGGCCGTCATGCGTTACAACCGCAAACATATTAAAGCGCCCCTGCCATTGGCAAAGAGCGCTTCTTTATTTTGACCCTATGATTGTTCATGCGATGCTGTGGAATTTGCTGCTGAACCACTGTTATCCGAATAATCCGACTGAATTCCGGCCCCATCTGTGGCTGTACTTTGCTGGTATGTACGGAGGGCCTCGGCGGAGCCTATAATACTTCATATATCGGATATTTGGCACGCCTTTTTAATCGCTCACGCGGCGGAGCATCGGGCTGAACAACGAAGGCAGCAGCGATACATGTCCTTCATTAGGAACTTCAAGTATCGAGACCGATTTCGGGCCATATGCACTTGCCGTCAAAGTTTGATGCAGCTTATGCGCATCGCTGACCATATGTGGCTTCTCCAGGCTGCCTACGCTGAGATGCAACTCGGTATCCGTCTGATGAAGCGCTAAGTTTTCTTTCTGATTTTCCCAAAGCTGCAGCAGTATATGGTTTTTCCACCAGATCGACGGGCTGGCCGCAAAATAACGCCGGAATGCCGCAGGCCGCATAAACAGCGTATACAAAGCGAAGAAACCTCCCAACGAATGTCCAAATAAAGATTGTCTGGAACGATCGATCGGATATTCCCTTTCTACCAGCGGCTTCAATTCATATTCTATAAAGTCGAGGAACGCCTCGGCTCCCCCTGTGTGCGGCCAGCCTGAACCATCAGGTCTTGCCGGCAGTTCGCTGTCGTCCGCATAGACGGTATAGTCGTAAAATCGTTCTTTGGTTACGATCGGATCATTGGAATCATACCCGATCCCGACGATGACGGATGAAGGAATGCCGTGCGGCCCTCTGGATTGCATTCTGACGGCTTCCGTCAATGACCCGAAGGTGGCGTTGGCATCAAGCGTGTAAAGCACCGGATAGCCGGTTTCAGGCGGAGGTCCCATTGGCTCGGCGATGAAGATGCGGTATTTCCGCCCGGTCAAACCGGAAAGCATGCTCCATGTGCGCGTACCGGGAATATGCATCGTTCCGGCATATGTTACGTCAGGCCCCGACGTGTTCCCTTTTTTGCCAAAAAGCCATTTCAAAGCCTCCGGGAACTGCTTCATCATAAACAAATCGTCATGTGTGCCTTCCGGCTCCACATCCAGCTTCAGGCGGCTTGCGCACATCCCTTTTTCCAGCCACAGCCGGTGAACTTCTCTTGTATACTCCGCCATATGCCGCTGCCGTGATTTTTTGTATATGCCCTCCTTTCCCCCAACAGACATATAGACGCGCTGATGTTTTCCGAACCCTTCATGCTCGCGGATAAAGTCCATAGCGCCTTCATACCAAAATGATGCCGACAGCAGGCCGGTTCTGCCAAACGTATCGGGACGCCAACAGCCTGCAAAAAAAGAGATCAGCCCGCCAAACGATCCGCCGATGATCGCCGTCTCTTCCGCCTGCCTCTTCGTACGGTATTGGCTGTCGATATAGGGTTTCAGCACATCCGCAACCTCATCGACATATGCCCGGCCCTGTCCGCCAAAAGGCGGATAGCTGTCCACAAGCGCTGCCGCAGGCCATGGCGTGTATTCGTCATTGCGTGCATGGGGGACAATGCCCACAAGCATGACTTCTTCCAGTTGGCCGGATGCATACAAATGCTCCAAATAATTTATGCAGCCGGTAAAAAGTTTCCCGCCGTCCTGCACATACGCCACCGGAAAGCGGCGGTCGGAATGATCATAAGATGGCGGCAAATGCAAAACCAGCTCCCAGTTGCCGACATTAAGCTGCTGATAACGATTCATATTTTCCTCCTGTAAATCCTCCTACCCCCGCGAACGGATGAGCAGATACACAAAATAAGGCACACCGATGATGGATACAACGATACCTACGGACAACTCAGCCGGCGCAAATACGGTTTTGCCAATAAAGTCGCCTGTAAGCACCATAATCATGCCTACCAGGCCGCTAACCGGAATAATGCGGATATGCCGCAAGCCGACAAGCTGTCTCGCCAAATGGGGCGCAATCAAACCGATAAAGGCAATGCTGCCGGATACGGCAACGCTTGCGCTGACCAGCCCGATGCTGCAGAGCAAAAATATATTTTTTTCCCGTTCCACCGGCATCCCTACGCTTTTTTGGCTTTCCTCGCTCAATTGAAATAAATCGAGCACATGGGACCGAATGCAAATCAATGGCAAAAGCAGCAGCCACGGCAGCATGGTCGCAACGAATTTCCAGTTTGCGTTATGCAAACTACCGGCAAGCCATACGACGGCCATTTCATAATCATTCGGATTCATTTTCAGGGAAATGTACATCGTCAGAGCGCCAAAACCGGAAGCAATGGCGATGCCCACCAAAATAAGCCGCTGCGGATCAAGCTTCCCCTGCTCTCTTGCAAACATATAAATGGCCGCTGTCGCCAGCAAACCTCCGGCCACGCCAAACATCGGCATCAGCATGACGCCCAGCCAGCCCGTTGCCGTGACGGCCCCTTGAAATAAAAACATAAAGAGTACGACCGCCAAACCCGCTCCGGCATTAATCCCCAATATTCCCGGATCGGCGAGCCCGTTTCTCGTTACGCCCTGAATGATTGCGCCTGCGACGCCAAGGGAGAACCCGACAAGCGCTCCAAGAACGATCCGCGGTAGCCGGAATTCAAACACGACTAAATCATGCTCCGCTTGAGGATGGATTCGAAGCAGCGTTTGGATAACGTCCATGACCGACATATCAAACGTTCCGTTCGTCAGGCTGAGATAAGCGGCTGTGGCGGCAAGCAGCAGCCCGAAAGCCGCAACCACCCAAAACCGCCGGAGAGATGCATGCTTCACGCCCCCGCACCTCCTCTTGTCTTGATCAGATACAAGAAGAACGGTACGCCAATCAAAGCCGTAACGACACCAACGGGAGTTTCAAACGGGTAATTGATAAAACGAGCCACAATATCGCACATGGCCAGGAAAATGCCCCCCAAAACGCCGGACACCGGGATCACCCATCGGTAATCGGAACCTGTGAAAAAACGCGCGATGTGGGGAATAATCAAGCCCACGAAAGCGATTTTGCCTGCGAGCGCCACCGAGACACCGGTCAGCAGCACGACCGCGAGAATGGCCAAAGCTCTGGTCAGCCAGGTGCGGATGCCCAGTCCTGTGGCGATCTCCTCCCCCAGCGACAGCGCCGAGATGGATTTCGAGATTACAACCGCCAGCGTTAAACCGACAATCGCAAACGGAATGCTGAGCCGGATGAGCTCAGGATTCATCTGATGCAGTCTGGCGTTATACCAGAAGCTGATATTTTGCGACACCTGAAAATAGGTGGACAACGCATGCGCGACCCCGCTCAGAAAAGTCCCGACGATAGAACCCAGAATTGCCAGTCTGACAGGGCTCAGTCCTTGAGGAATGCACCAAGCCAGCCCAAAAACGATCGCCGCTCCTAGCGCCGAACCGATCAGCGAGCTGACAATATACAAATTCGGATTGGCATTCGGTAAAAATATCATGCACAGCGTGACCGCGAACACGGAACCGTCCGACACCCCCATGATCGATGGCGAAGCAAGATAATTCCGGGTCATGCCCTGCATCAAAGCGCCCGAAACCGCAAGGAAAGCCCCAATCATCATCGCTCCGACCGCACGCGGAAGCCGGGAACTCATAATAATCTGGTGGTCTACGTTGTCCGGGTTAAAAGCCGTAATGGAGTTCCATACTTCCCCGGCCGTGATATTCTTCGCGCCGTATAGAATGGATGCAAGGATCAATAATACAATGGCTGCCGGAGCCATCGCGAGAATGGTCACCGGCAGCGTACGTTTTAATCTCATCATCAACACGCCTTTATTTCTTAAACTGGTTCATTTTTATTTCGCAAGATGCTCTACCGCCGCTTTCAGGAATTCGATTTTACTGTACGCCGTGCCGCCTTGCGCCAAAGGATCCACGACGTTCACAAACGCTTTGCCGTCTTTGAACGCCTTCAAATTTTTGATGATCGGATCATTTTGGAAATCCTCAAGCGCTTTTGGCGCATCTTTGTTTTCGTCCGGCGAGAATTGGATAAATAGATAATCCGGATTCAATTCGGCGAATTTCTCTTTTGACATCAGTTCCTGGGCTTTGGCTGCCTTGACTTCGGCGGGTGCGGCGAATCCCAGATCCTGATACAGGACCGGATTGAAAAAAACCTTTTCAGGGTATATGTACAGCTCTCCGCCGCGGATCCGCACCGCTACGATTTTTTTATCTTTCAGGCTGTCTCCCATTTTGGATTTGGCCGCCTCCAGGTCTGCCTTATACTTCGCAATCTCCTGTTCAGCCTGTTCCTGTTTGCCGCTAAGCTCTCCTAGCAGCTTCAGGTTGGCCTCCCAATTGGTGGATACGTGGGAATACTTGATGGTTGGGGCAATTTTTTGCAATTTTTCGAACACTTCGGGTTTGAACTTGGTCGAAGTCAGGATCACATCCGGCTTCAGCGACAAAATCGTCTCGAAGTTCGGCTCCATTTTTTCCCCGACGGATTTGGCATCCTTGGTGATGGATTCAAACAGCGGCGGAAATTTGCCGGAGAACGAAATCGCTCCGACCGGTTTCACATCCAGCACGATCGAATCCTCCATCGCTTCAACGGCACCGGTGATCACGATACGTTCGATATGGGACGGAAGCGTGTATTCCTCATCCAGGTATTTAATGACTCTTGTATCCGATAAAGCTGCAGGTTTTTCCGCTGTTTCAGCAGGCTGCACTGCAGCGGTTTGACTTGAATTTTGGGCTGCCGAAGACTCCGGCGTTTGATTCTCTTTACCGCAAGCCGCCAAGATCACGGCGAATACCAAAAATACCCCCAATAAAAGCTTCATTCTTTTCATTTCTTTCTAACTTCTCCCTTCGACGATCCATTTAATTGATAATGATTATCATTATTGATGATAAAGGGGGATCAGCGAATCCGCCATGGACAATTCCCTGATTTCGCATGGATTTTTCCCGGTTAACAGCGCCGCAGCCGACTCTGCCATTTGCTCCATGGCTGCTGGAGAGTGTTCCCGCCATGGATAGGAGGAAATTTGGTACACTCTGCCTGCTTTTACAGCCGGAAGGGATAACCATTCCACTGAAGAAGAAAGTTTTCTCCAATAGGCCAGCGTTTCCGAATCCTGTCTCACCAACATCAGCATATGATCCGTTTTCAGACTTTTGAGTCTGTCAACGGATAACGGTGATTCTTCTTCTCCTTCCGGGAGCGCCGGCATTTGGCAGCCCAGGATTTCATACAACACCTCTTGTACGGCCATGCCGTTATGTAAGGCCAATTGATTGTGAAAAACACGTACCACCGCTAATGTCGGACTATTCACATCCTGGGCGATCAGACGGTGTAGCCGTTTCATTTTCCGCTCAAAACACCCCAACCATTGTTCAGCTTCCGCCGTTCTGTCCAGCATTTCCGCGAGCCGCTCCAGCTCTCCCCTCCAATCTTCCGTTTTCAGGGACAGCTCATATAGAGGGGCGATTTGCTTCAGCCTCTTTTTTTCCCAGACCTCCAATTCGCTTGTACAAATAATCCGCTCCGGCTGCGCCTCCTCAAGCTTGTTCAAATTGGCCTCTTTGTAGTAATTTTGCCGGTATGCATCCAGATGGACGGGAATTTCCGGTCCAAGTGCATGATACAGCTCGGCGGACCACTTTGGATGAAGCGGAGCGGCGTAAGGAATGATCTGGAGTGGTGTTAAATAACCAAGCAGCGATGTGGCGCCGTATAAGGCAAGCTTGTTTCTCCGTTCCTTGACGTAAGCCGAGGGGGACAGGCCAAATTTCTGCTTGAATTTACGGCTGAAGTAGAATTCGTCTTTATATCCGATCAGATGCGCTACCTCTTTCAACAAAGCGCCTGAACCGAGCATCATCTGTTTCGCCTTGTTCATCCGCACCTCGGTCACATAATCCATGACGCTGCAGCCATACGTTTTTTTGAATAAATCGGCAAAATAGCCGGGACTGAATTCAGCCACCTCCGCCAATTGATCGATCGTCATTTCCTCGTTGTAATGTTCGTCGATGTATGTTTTGACATGTTCAAGCACTTGAACCCGATCATACTTAAGCGCCCGGCCTCCCTCTTCCATCAGCTCAAACAGCAATTCCTGAAAATCCATCTGGGCCCGCCACTGGCTAAACACTCTGCCATGATGAAAATGCTTGTACGTCTTGCGGCAAAATATTTGTAATTTTTCCACAGGCATTCCTTTCCCGATACTTTCCCCCAGCGTCCACGTTCCGGTATCTTCTATTTCAATAAGCATATCCTTTCGGGATGGATCCGCTTGATAGAAGCTGAAATAAAACACGGCAGCAGCCACCGGTTCAGAACCATATCCTTTTATCCCGAATGTTCTGCCGCGAAGACATACTTGCGCGCCACCCTCGCTGATCCGGATAACCCGGTCTTCCAATTCCAGATCGATTTCGCCCTTCAGAAGGATGATTAGCGCATGTTGTACGGCCAACTGCTGTTCCAGACGCAAACCGATTTCATGAAAATACTCCACGTTCCATAACCTCGCGGTCAGAACATGAAAATCTGTATGATGATTGCTTGAATGTATCATAAATAAAATGTACCGCCTTTATTGAGAATGGTTATCATTATCATATAGGTATCATAGCATAAATCCCCCCTCTAGATATAAGAAAAGGGGTTATCGACGTACTTTCTAAGTAGCCCGGGCCGTAAAGAAGCGGTAGTTTTATTGTGGTAATGCAAGCTTTTAAAGTAAGAAAGAGATAAGGAACAGGCAAGAGGGCCACTTCTCTACAGAAGATCCATTTTAGAAAATTGAACCTGGGGGAAACTTTTTGACAAAAAGCTGCCCCGTAAGAAGGTGCCACGTTCGCCTAGGTGCCTCTAACGAAACTACAGATCGTTATTTAGGATAAAATCAGGCTTGCAGGTACTTATTCAGCTTAATAGCGATACCCTGTTTCGTTAAAATTTCAAAAAGCCTTTTTTGTTGCAAATAGCGATGTCGCGTTTCGTTAGAGATTAAAAAAACAACCTGATCCACATATTGAATCAGGTTGTTTACTGTAAAAATCAATGCAAAAGGAAAAAGCACCCGCAATAAGCGAGTGCTTTGTGTTATGCGGTAGAGAGGACTCGAACCTCCACGGGCGTACGCCCACTACCCCCTCAAGATAGCGTGTCTGCCATTCCACCACTACCGCATATTTAAAAAGAAAAACCGAGACTACGACGTATCGCTATCAAAGCTTATGCTCCGACGAACCCTTTCGGGTTCTCATCCCCTGTTGATGCTTGGTGTGAAAGTATGACCCGTTTCGGGGGTACTCTCACTTCGTTCGAGACTGCGACGTATCGCTATCGAAGCTTATGCTCCGACGAACCCTTTTGGGTTCTCATCCCCTGTTGAAGCTTGGTGTGAAAGTATGACCCGTTTCGGGGGTACTCTCACTTCGTTCGAGACTGCGACGTATCGCTATCGAAGCTTATGCTCCGACGAACCCTTTCGGGTTCTCATCCCCTGTTGATGCTTGGTGTGAAAGTATGACCCGTAGGGGATTCGAACCCCTGTTACCTCCGTGAAAGGGAGGTGTCTTAACCCCTTGACCAACGGGCCACATCAACAAAGCGTGACAACAAAAATTATCTTATCAGATTTTTTTGAACATGACAAGTCCTATTACAAAATTTTTTATTCAAGCATTTCAGATGGCGTTTGCCCATTAATTATGCATAAGTTGCACCGCAACGTGGGTATCTTATGATTGGCGTTTCGCATAAGGGATTGAACTTTAGGTCCCTTGCCACAATACACATCAAAAGGAGATCATTAACGATGGCTAAACCTGATAACCGTGCCGATAACGCGGAGAAAATCCAAAACGCAATCGATAACACCCGCGATAACATCCAAGCAACCAATGATTATCTGGATGAGCATGCAGACGAAATCAACGGAGAAGAACTGCATAATCTTAAACATAAAAACGAAAAACGCAAAAGAGCCATTGAAGGCTTTGAAGCGGAATACCAAGACGAAAAGAACCAATAGAGGTCGGAGAGAGAGGGATACCCTCACTTCGTTCGGGAATGCGACGCGTTCCTACCGAAGCTTATCCTCCGACGCCCCCTCTTCCGAGGGTTCTCATCCCTTTACAGCAAAAAGCTCCCAACGCATTCGCGCGGGAGCTTCTTAACGGTGTATTTCAACGGAGAGAGAGGGATACCCTCACTTCGTTCGGGACTGCGACGCCGTTCCTACCGAAGCTTATCCTCCGACGCCCCCTCTTCCGAGGGTTCCCATCCCTTTACAGCAAGAAGCTCCCAACGCATTCGCGCGGGAGCTTCTATTCGATGTATTTCTTAAACGGAGAGAGAGGGATTCGAACCCTCGCACCGCTTACGCAGTCTAACCCCTTAGCAGAGGGTCCCCTTATAGCCACTTGGGTATCTCTCCAAGAAATGGCTCCCCGAACAGGACTCGAACCTGTGACAACTCGATTAACAGTCGAGTGCTCTACCAACTGAGCTATCAGGGAACGTTTACAATGTGATAACACTCATTAATTTATCATGATTTCTTGGGAGAGTCAAGCGTCTGCTGCCGAAGTTTCCCCCTGCATTTTCCGCACCTGAAACGTCTGGTATCCACCTTCCGTTTACGCATATATTTCATTCCGCATTCTTGGCATATAAGCACATAACGATACGGCAGCTCTCTTCTGCCGCCGCGGTCTGGCAGCGAACTGCAAAACCGGCTCCCTCCTACTTGGCGAAGAAGCAGTTTAAAATCCCGGTCACGATGCTTGTATCCTCTTCCCGCCAAATGCAGGTGGTAGTGGCAAAGCTCATGCTTGATGATTTTCTCCACTTCTTCCCTGCCGTTTTGCTCCAATTGATGAGGATTAATTTCAATATTATGGCTTTGGGTAAAATAACGGCCTCCTGTTGAAGTTAATCTCTTGTTAAAGGTCGCCTGATGCCGGAACGGAACGCCAAAGCTGTCCAGCGACACTTTTTCGACCCAGGCCTGCAATTCTTCATTGCTCATGATCGGCATAACTCCTCGCTTACTCCCTTTCCGGTTTTCCTTCTCCCGCCTTGTTTGAACCATTCGGGAATGTTACTTGAATTTTAACTTCCGCCTAAGCTACACTGTCAAGTAAAGAGTGATTAAGCATCGACAAACAAGCTGCAAGTACGAAAGGGAGAATCTTTCATGCCAAACATGCGTTACGTCATTTTACAGCGGGGAGACAAGCTCCAATATGTGGAGATGCCTGCCGATTACGCTTATCAGCTCAGCGCGCTGAACTTGAGGCTGAATAAAGAGGTCGGGAAGCTTACCGCCGAAGGTACGCCGGAGCTTCCGCTCGCCGTGGCCGAATGCGACCGTCTCGAGTTGCTGCAGGAAAACGCCGCGACCATAAGCGGCCTTGATTACATTAACGAATTGGAACAGGCATTTGCTTCCCTCAAAGAATCCAATTACCCGCTGATCTCCCTGCTCACGGAAATCCGCGCCCTGCAGGCGCAGCTGGAGCAGTGGTACGAAGAAGAAGTCATGTAGACCTGCACGCTTTGGGCTTTTTCTCCATATGCTATCCATACAGACGGTTTAGCAAGAGGAGGAGATACCCTTGCCGCAATGGCTCTGCAATCAACTGAAACGCGCCTTTCGCAAGAAGGACAGACGCCAGATCAAGCTGCTGAATGATTGCTGGTTTTTTTACCGGAATTCAGCTAGCGAAGATTCGGATCATTCCGAAGCTTTTCATCCATAACCTAACCAAGAAAAACCAAGCCGGACGCGAATTGTCCGGCTTCTTTTTGCGCCTGAAAATAGCTCCCTTTATTCAAAGCTTCTTGTCGCCGGCCAGGAGCCCTGGAGTTTGCGTAAAAAAACAATTTGTCCAGTATGGTAGGAATCATGCGTTATTAAGCACAGAAAGTGCTGGGAATTGGCCTCAAGCTCATCTTCTGGCAAACGCTCAAGCTCGCTCCGTAATGCCGCATGCGCTTCAAAAAGCTCGTTCTTGGCGTATTCCCAGTCCTCGCTGCTGGCTACTGGAAACCTGAAGGTCTCATCATTGCTTAGGTTGAATGAATCCGAAGTCCCCCGCAAGCGTGCAAGTAAACGCTCCTTATAGTAGAGAAGATGCTGGACATTTTCCCAAATGCTGTTGGCCGCACCTTCTGCAGGTTTCCACAACACCTGCTCCAACGATACGTCTTTAAGCGCAGGTTGCAGCGGAGGGTACCACCCCTCTTCTTCCATACAAAAATCCCAATTTTGCAGCAGCATATTCCGGATACTCATCCCAATCGCCTCCATTCAATGTAACCACCATAATAGATAAAGGTAGTTACAAAGACAATAACATACCCCATCATTCCGTACAATCTGCACTTTTCTTTAAAAAATTCTCTCCCATCCTGTTGGCAGCAGCAAAAGGTAGCAAAAGCCATTCGGGGTTGCTACAATGCTCTTATAGAAAGGATGACCTCAATGCTTTGGGATGATTTTGTGAACAGCCATTGGCATGATTGGCGGGGGAGCGGACGCTCCGAGGATCGGTTAGAACAAGAGAAATGGCTTCGCCAGTTTATGCGGCAGGACGGCATTTCCGCCGCCGATCTCCCGGACAAAAAGGAATTACGCGAGCTAAAGCGACTCCGTGCCTTCCTGTTCGATATGATCCGCCATATTGCCGCCGGAGAAGCCATAACGGAACAGCATATCGGGATGCTTAACGGCTGGATGGACAAAGCACCTGTATACCGCAAGCTGACGTGCATCACCGATCAAACCATCAGTCTCGCTTACATTCCGGCAAACGCCAATTGGACGCAAAGCATGGCTGAAATTGCAGCCTCATTTGCGTCTGTGCTGGAGAAAGGCGAGACGTCCAGAATCCGCATATGCGACAATCCGGACTGCCTATGGGTATATTATGATGATACGCGCAACCGTTCCAAACGGTACTGCGATGATAAAATGTGCGGAAATCTGATGAAGGTGCGGCGCTTCCGGGCTAAAAAGAAGCTCTCCACGCATGTTTCAAGGGATTCGGAGCAATCCGGCAAAGAATAACACTTTCCTAAAAAGAATATGATTAAATAAGCCCCCATCAGTCCGATTTTTTTGAAAGGGGCTTATTTTTTTGTTTTTTTACTGCTGGTCTTTCGGCTTACGCATGGTGAGTCCGACACGGCCTTTTTTCAAATCAACGTTCAACACCCATACCGTCACGTTATCCCCCACGGATACAACGTCCATCGGATGCTTTACGTAACCTTCGCTAAGCTGCGAGATATGCACCAGACCGTCGCTTTTAATGCCGATATCCACAAACGCGCCGAAGTCGATAACGTTCCGTACCGTTCCTTGCAGTTCCATGCCCGGCAGCAAATCCTCGATTTTAAGCACGTCCGTCCGGAAAATAGGCAGTGGAAGCTCCTCGCGCGGGTCGCGTCCCGGACGCTGCAAGCTCTCCAAAATATCGCGCAATGTCGGCACGCCAACCTCCAGCGCCTCTGCAAGCTCACCTACATGCTGCTGCCCAAGCAGATCCGACAGTTCCTGCGTTCCAAGTTTGTCCATACCGATGGCAAGCTCCTTGAATAGCCGGTCGACAACAGGGTAGGATTCCGGGTGAATCGGCGTGCGGTCCAACGGGTTGTCCCCTTCCGTAATCCGCATGAAGCCGATACATTGTTCATAGGTTTTCGCGCCAAGACGCGGCACATTTTGGAGTTCCTTGCGGTTGTTGAATTTTCCGTTCGAATCGCGGTATTTCACGATGTTTTTGGCAAGGGTTGCATTGATGCCAGCCACATAAGACAAAAGCGACGGCGAAGCCGTGTTCACGTCCACCCCGACATGGTTAACGGCTGATTCCACGACGGCCTTGAGGCTTTCGTCCAGATGCTTTTGCGAAACGTCATGCTGGTATTGGCCGACGCCAATCGCCTTCGGCTCAATCTTCACCAGCTCCGCGAGCGGGTCCTGTACCCGGCGGGCAATGGAAACCGCGCTCCGTTCCGCAACGTCAAGATCCGGGAATTCCTCTTGCGCCAGCTTGGATGCCGAATATACGCTCGCGCCCGCTTCATTGACGATCAAATAAGCCAGTTCCACCCCGTCCATCTCGCCGATCACTTCGGCCACGAACTGTTCGGTTTCCCGTGAAGCCGTGCCGTTGCCAATGACGATCAATTGGATGCCGTACTTCGTAATCAGCTCGTGGAACTTCTCTGCGGCCTCTTTCCGCTTGTTGTTCGGAGGGGTTGGATAGGTAACAGCCACCTCCAACAGTTTGCCCGTATCGTCCACTACAGCCAGCTTGCAGCCGGTTCGGTAGGCAGGGTCCACACCCAATACGCATCTGCCCTTTACAGGCGGCTGCAGCAGCAGACTCCGCAAATTGCCGGAAAAGATGGAAATCGCCTGGTTTTCCCCTTTTTCCGTCAGCTCCGCACGGATTTCCCGTTCGATCGAAGGCGCGATCAGCCGTTTATAGGCATCTTCAATCACGGCCGTAAGCACATCCCGCACGATGGATGTCCCTTTGACGATCTGGCGAGCCATAAAGTTATGGATCGGATCTGCCGCTACCTCAAGGCTTACCTTCAGCACGTTTTCGCGTTCTCCCCGATTGATGGCCAAAATCCGGTGAGGCGGCATTTTTTTGGCAAGCTCCCGGTAGTTGTAATAATTCTCATATACCGATTCCTGATCCGCATCCTTGGCTTCTGAAGTCAACATGGCATGATCCATCGTATAGCGGCGCACCCAGGAACGGATGGCAGCGTCGTCCGCCATATTTTCCGCCAAAATATCCATCGCTCCGGCAATGGCGTCCTCCGGGCTTTCCACGCCTTTTTCGGCATCGACATATTTGGATGCTTCTTGTTTAAGATCCCCTTGCTTCGGCTGCTCCATGATCCAAATTGCAAGCGGCTCGAGCCCCTTTTCTTTGGCCACGCTGGCGCGGGTTTTGCGCTTTTGCCGGTAAGGACGGTACAAATCCTCCACTTCCTGCAGCTTGACTGCCTTCTCGATCGACGATTTGAGCTCTTCCGTCAATTTGCCCTGTTCATCGATAATTCGAATGACTTCGCGTTTCCGTTCCTCCAGATTGCGCAAATAAGTTACCCGCTCTTCAATGCTGCGCAGTTGGTTTTCATCCAATTCCCCGGTCATTTCCTTCCGGTAACGTGCGATAAACGGAATCGTGTTGCCTTCATCAAGCAGTTCCACGGTCGTCCGGATTTGTTTCAGCGAAAGCTGCAATTCCTTAGCGGTCTGTTTTACGATGCGCTCCAGTTCCTGTGCTTTCTGTTCTTCTATATTCATTTCCAAAATTACCTTATCCGTCATAAAAAAATCCCTCTTTCCCCGTATCAATCGCGATTAAGCGTGAATAATGCAAATTCAGTTATATTTCGTTCGGTAGACATCGATAAGAAAAACGTCTATCGACGTACTCTCATAGAAGACAGACCGCGTTTAGCGGTAATTTTTCTTGCGATATAAGGATGCGAGATCTCCGAAGTTTATACCTCTTATATCTTCAAAAAAACAGTGAAGCAGATTTGCACGGAGATGCCCCACATTTTGCTACTTTCGGCAAATCGAATGGTCTATCATTTTTTGATCGCATCTTGTTAGCGCCTTTTATGCGTTTTATTTTCGTCATGTAAAACTTCAATTTAAGATTTCATTACTGCATCGCAGTTCAAAGTCAAAAAAATTAGATGTTATTCTAAAAAGTGAAGCATGGTTCTTGTATATTATCACAAACTTTTGCCTACATTTCCAGCGGACATCTTTGGCAAGCCCAAGCAATGTTGGCAAAAGCTTCTGTCTGAACGCATTCATCCTACGAAAAAACAGCCTTCCGGCATTCAAAATAAAAAAAGCCCCACCCCGGAATAAACCGAGGCAAGGCTTGTATTTTACAATCACTTTACATGATTCATCAAGGAGGTTTCATGCTGCAATTTCTTCAGACGAATAAGTTCGCTGTAAAAATCCCCGCGTTCCGCATCTATGGAAATTCCCGCATACATTAATGCGTCCCCGCCGTAGATCTTGTTGCTTCCAAGCACCTCGTAATCCGCATCCGGATCGAGACCTTTAAGCTTGAGACGACTGAGCGGCGCATTAGATTCAGATAACACGCGGAAGTAGAATACGACGGCTTCGCTTTGGTCTTCCGTCACAAACATCCATGCCGTTTCATTCCCCTCAAACGGACTGAGCAGCCGGTAATGAAGCCCAAACTGGACAAGTCCCCGGATCTCTTTGTATAAAGCAACCTGCTGTTTAACGGCCTCTTTCTCGTCTGCGGTGAATTTCGTTAAATCCAGCTCATACCCGAAATTGCCCGACATCGCCACATGCCCTCGCGTTTGCAGCGGGGTTATGCGCTGCACTTGATGGTTAGGAACGGCCGACACATGGGAGCCCATCGAGCTGATCGGATAAACGATGCTTGTTCCATACTGGATTCTCAGCCTCGCTACCGCATCGGTGTTGTCGCTTGTCCAAGTTTGCGGCATGTAATACAGCATTCCCGGATCAAAACGTCCGCCGCCACCCGAACAGCTTTCAAACAAAATATGAGGAAATGCCGAAGTAATCCGCTCCATTACCTCATACAACCCGAGCATATAACGATGGGCCGTCTCGCGCTGCCGCTCAGGCGGAAGCAAAGCCGATCCGATCTCCGTCATATTGCGGTTCATATCCCATTTCACATAAGTGATTGGCGCGCTGCCCAAAACAGCGCTGATTATCCGGACGATCTCATCCCTGACGTCCTGGCGGGAATAATCGAGGATCAGCTGCTGCCTCCCTTCCGTACGGCGGCGTCCGGGAACATGAAGGCACCAGTCCGGATGTTTGCGGTAAAGAACGCTGTCCGGCGAAACCATCTCCGGCTCAAACCATAAGCCGAACTGCATGCCCAAACGATTGACTCTTTGCACCAGATCCTCCAAACCGTCCGGCAGTTTATTCAAATCGACAACCCAATCGCCTAGCGAAGAGTCATCCCGGTCGCGATGCCCAAACCAGCCGTCGTCCAGCACAAACAGCTCAATCCCGAGTTCTTTGCCTGCTTTAGCGATATTTTCGATTTTCTCGGCATTAAAGTTAAAGTACGTCGCTTCCCAATTGTTGACCAGCACAGGGCGCTCCTTGTCGCGGAACCGTCCCCGTGCAAGCCGTTCACGGTACAGCTTATGATAAGTCCGGGACATCCCGCCAATCCCCTCCGCGGAATAAACCATCACCGTCTCCGGCGTCTGAAAAGCTTCGCCTGCTGCAAGCAGCCATGTGAAATCAAACGGATTGATCCCAATGGACAACCGGGTTGTGCGGTATTGATCCACCTCGGCTTGGGCAATAAAGCTGCCGCTGTATACCAGGCTGAAGCCATAAACTTCACCCTGGTCTTCACCCGTCTCCGGCGACAACAACGCGGCAAACGGATTTTGCTGATGACCGCTGGCGCCGCGGCGGCTTTCCACAGCCTGCATGCCGTAAGCAAGCGGACGGCGCACGATATCCCGCTCGCGAGCCCAAGCGCCGGACAGCTGCAGCCATTCATAATCCATATGCGGGAAATCAACGCTGGCGCTAAGCGCACGCAAAACTTCCACGTTGGTTCCGCTTTCATTAACAATGCGCAGCGAGCGCGTTATCGCATCATATTCCTCAAGCACCGTATACATCAGTTCTATCCGAAGTCCTGCGGCCGAATCCCGCATGGTCAGAATCAATGTCTCCGCTTCACCTTCACGTTCCGTATATACGGCCGGAAGCCCTTCGAGCGCCGGTTTTCCCCGTTCAACCCTGTAGGAGTCATACTTGAATTCTGTAATCGTTGTACCGTTCTCAAGCTTCATCTGCACGAGCGGCGTACGATAATCGCTTGTTCCATATATCGGCAGTTCCTGTGGAAGGGTATCAAGCGAGATGCTGCGGTCCTCGGGTACCGGGCTCGGGCTGAAGGAGCTGCGCCCCTTCGTCACGAGCAACCAGGCAAGGTCGCTTGCCCGCAGCCGTTTGCCATAATACAAGTGGGCCGCGTAACCGGAAGGAATCATTTGAAATACATAGCTTGCACCTTTCGTTTGCAAATGAAACAGACGCTGCTTCGAATCAATATGAATGGCCATAAATCCCTCCGCATGCTTAAGCGGGCACAGCTTCTCCATCCGAATAAGCCTTGTCCGCTCTTTATTTGGTCACTCTAAACGTACATGGATCATGCGCCGGTTACAATGGACTTATGTGACCTATTCAGAGGCCGTCAAACATCATTCGCAACAAAATAACCCCACAAAGTGGAGCCTATGCTTCGATGCTTATTCCAAATACTTTGCGGGGACCCCGGAAGTTTATACTTTCTGATATGTAAAAAAGCATGCCCGGAGGCACGCTTTTTTAGGCACGTTCATGGTTAAAAGTCGATCAAGCTGAGACTGATCTGCAAGGAATCATCCACCTTTTTCATCGTTTCTTCGTCCAGATGGGTAATTTTGTCCGTCAGCCTCTGCTTGTCAATGGTTCGGATTTGCTCCAGCAATATAACAGAGTCCCTGTCAAAGCCATGCGAAGCCGCATCGATTTCCACATGCGTCGGCAGCTTGGCTTTTTGGATCTGGGCCGTAATAGCCGCCACGATGACCGTGGGACTAAAGCGGTTGCCGATATCATTCTGGATGATCAGTACCGGTCTCACTCCGCCTTGCTCAGAACCGACAACGGGTGAAAGATCCGCAAAAAAAACGTCGCCGCGTTTTACGATCAATGTTTACACCCCGCTTACTAAGCGGCCTAGAGTGCTGTCTGCATCTTCCTCCGCATGAAACGCTTCAGAGGCCATGGTCAAGTTGATTTTGGCCATTTCCATATAACCGCGCTGCATGGATTCCCGGATATAACGCTTTTTCCGTTCATGCAAATACAACTTCATGGCCTGCCTGATCAATTCACTGCGGTTGGAATTCTCCATAGCTACGATACCGTCCACTTCCTGTAAGAGATGATCCGGCAAGCTGATCATAATTCGTTTGGTATTCTGCATATTAGCCACCTTTTCTTCCACCCCCACAACCTTCACACCCTTGTGCACCAGTATAGCTTTACACCAGTATAGCTTTATTCGAGGAAATTTATACAAAGGAATATATATGCCGAAGGTATATCAGGTATGCTGCATTCCATTATAAACTACAGTCGGCATGAACGTACAGACAATCCCGTCACTTTTCATTATTCGAGATGCATGCAAGTTATTCCTTCTGTCCTTATAAAAGTCTATCCGGTTTATTCGGGATCATGAATCAGTGGGTTGAACAAGGTGTACGGGGCACCGTTCCGAATATAAAAACGCGGAACCCGGTGAGCAATCATGCAGACCACCTCATAGTGAATGGTGCCGAGCCAGGAAGCCAATTCATCTGCCGTAATGCTGCCGCCAGACTGATGGCCGATGAGCACAACCTCTTCGCCTGCTTGAATTTCTTTCGCTTCGTCAGCAAATGGTTTCAACGTTACCATACACTGGTCCATGCATATCGTTCCGACGACAGGTACGCGGCGGCCGCGGATCAGGACCTGCGCTTTGCCGCTCAGCATCCGGGAATAGCCGTCCGCATAGCCGATCGGGAGCGTGGCAATGGCTTCCTCCTCTTCCGTAACATACCTGGCTCCGTAGCTGACGCCCCAATGCGGCGGAAGCGTTTTGACATATGCAATCTTCGTCTGGAGCGTCAATACCGGGAGCAGCGCCACTTTCTGCCGGTTGACTTCGTCCGAAGGATACAACCCGTACATGCTGATTCCAATGCGGACCATATCAAATGAAAGCTCCGGATTGTCAATCGCGGCAGCACTGTTTCCCGTATGTACAATAGGGAGACTTATGCCTCTGTCTTTCAGTAGGGCCACCACATTTGCAAAACGCCGATACTGCTCCAGTGTATAACTCTTATCTTCCTCATCCGCCTTGGAAAAATGGGTAAACATGCCCTCGATCTCAGCCTGCGGCAGTGCCAAAGCCTGCTCAATAAAGTGGACGGCGGCTTCGCCTGGAAGAAGTCCCAATCTGCCCATTCCGCTGTCGATCTTGATGTGCACCTTAAGCGGGCGCTTCAGACTTTCTTCCGGCAAAGCCGCAATCGCCTCCAGCACATCAGGGCTGAATACCGTCACGGTGATCCCGTACTCCCAGGCTGTACGTATGCCTTCAGGCGGCGTAAGCCCGAGCACCAGCACAGGCAGCTTGATGCCCGCCTGACGCAGCTGTATGGCCTCATCCAGGAAAGCCACGCTCAAATAATCCGCACCCGCCTGCTCCAGCGCGCGGGAAACTTCAACTGCCCCGTGCCCGTAAGCATCCGCCTTGACGCAGGCCAGGAGTTTCATCTCTGGGGGCAGCACATGACGAAACGCCTCATAGTTGGCACGCAAATGGTCTAAATTGATAATCGCTTGTGTAGCTCTATATTGAACATGCATTTCTTGCAGTCACCTTCTCATACGTATTCACTCTTGGTTCGCTTACCTAAGAGTAATGTTCGGGAAGGCCACTGTCAATGAACCACAACCGGTCGGATTCGGGCGGTTTTACCGTACCACGGATCGGAAGAAAGAATCTAAAATACCCCCACAAAGTGTATCGGAAAGAAGTCCGACGCCTGAAGGGCGCTTTTGCGAAGCAAAAGTACTGAGAGTATCGGAAAGAAGTCCGGGCGCCTCACAAAGAGGGGCGCTTTTGCAAAGCAAAAGCACTGAGTGACGTGCTGCCTTTTGAAGCTTATTCAGATTACTTTGCGAGGCACCCGGAAGTTTATACTTTTCTGAAATGTTAAAAAAGGCGGAGGCCTTCATTGTAGAGGAATCAGCTCTAACAACTCGGGAATCCGCCTACTTTATATTATTTACCCGTTTGTTCTTGCAAAGACACGGCAATTTTCGTCATTTCTTCCACCGGAAGATTACTGCTCGTAATGCGGAACTCAATGCCTTCGTCATTCATCCAGGTCAGCGTTTTTGGCTCGTCTCCAATGAGCAGTCCCGATGTGAAGCCAAGGTCGATTACAGTTCCCGAGGCCAGAGAACTTACCGACTTATCCTGGGAGCGTGACTCCATGATGGTATATTGATATGTTCCGTCGTAACGCAAAATGACGGTATGATTGCTGCTTTCCTCCATTTTGTTGACATCCTTGTTCTCGACGCCTTCGGGAACATAAACAGGAATTATCGTTCCGAAATCGCCGAGTTCTTGGGAAGCAGCCGCAGTGCTGCCGTCAGCATGCTGATCATCCGCCGAAATCGGATTTCCATTTTCGTCGACCTGCGAAACCATACCTAACGTAGGATCGTCGCTGGCTGTCATGTTCCGCTTCATATCGAAGGAGTCTTTTTCGAATTTGGCGTCAAACTTGAAATCGCTGAATTTCACCTCAACCATCACATGCGCTTCGGCATCCGATACTTGCACCTGTTTAGGAGCATAGTTTTCCTTGCTCAGCCAGATTTTCTGGCGAACCAGCGATTGACTGTGATAGTTGGCTGCAACATCAAACACATAGCTATCCTTGTCGATTGCGAACTGACGTGAATTGTCATTCAGAATTCCCTGCACCAAGGTTTGATACAAGTAAACCTGTCCCTGATTTTCCGGCCAGTCGCTTTTAAAACGGAAGCTTTTATTCAAACTTGGCGTGAGGACGAAAACACCGTCGTCATTGCGGAGGACGATTTGTGTGACATCCTTTTGGGCATTTGTGAGGCTGATCCGGTAATAGTTCGGATTTTGGTACCAGACCTCGATATTGTATTCCTGCGGTTTTTCGCCCGTGTAGAGCGTCATTTTTCCCGCTCCTTTATAAGATCCCTCCTTGCTTTGCAGTGTGTCGGCAACATGATTCAAACCTTTGACTACGGAAGCGGCGTCTTTTTTGCCGCATCCGGCAAATACGACGGTGACGCACAAAATCATGGCGAGTACCCATGACATCCGGCGCATGTCATCATCCCCTTTAGCACATGTTTTACTTGATTGATACATGTCTATGAGGGACTTGTTCACATTATGCAGACTAGCCTGACAAGCACCGTTTCAGTGGAGGATGCCGTAAAAACAACCGCATTCCCTTACATCAGGGTACGGTCATTTTTGAGTTTATAGCTTTTTATCGCAAATCCGGGAAATATACCGGTAGATGGAGACAATAATGAGGAGTGTTAGCAGCCGCCAAGCTATAAAAACCATTCCCATTCTTCCTATCTGCGTTAATCCTTCATAATTTGAAATCATACCGATGTAGATGTGGAAACAGAGCCTGAACGCGCAGGCGCAAACCAGGTTTCATCCACCTCGGCCGCCGTCGGAAGACTTCGCGTTACCGGATCGAACAACCAATACAAACCTACGCCAATTACGGCAATTCCGCAGCCCGCGATTACGGACGAGCTCGCCGCAATAACGCCTATGCTCCCGCCAATCAGATTGCCGAGCGGCATGACGATGCCGCTGATTCCCGAAGCTGCAGCAAATACGGTTCCCAGGCTTTTTTCAGGCACGCCTTTTTGAATGACGGTGTTAATGATGACATTGGTGACTCCCCCCGGAAACCAGGCCAATCCATAAACCAGAATGACGAGCCATGTCCAGTGGCTGAATATGCTGAGGCACCAAGCGGTTCCGGATAAACAAAAGGCAGCTGCAAAAAGATAACCCAAACGTACGCGATCCAGTTTCATATAAGGCGCAAGAACCGCACCAAGCAAACTTCCGCAGGCCTGCGCCATAAGCAGAATTCCGTATACCCCCGCCCCGCCAAGACTGTTCGCAAAGGCCGGCATCACGGTGAAGGTCGCTCCTCCGGCCGCATTAATCACGATAACGCCGAATTGGATGCGCGAAAGCGGTGTGGCAAGGATCAGTCTGAGTCCTTCTTTCATATCCGATATATAGTTTTTTAAATGATCCCGGCGTGTTTTCGATCGATCCGCCTCATTATTTGATGTTGTATAATCATTGTTATATGAATTTTTTCTAAATGTTTTGATTCGCAGTTGGGTAAACAAAAACGCTCCGATGAAAAATCCAAGCGAGTTCCAAAGATAGAGCGAAACCGCGCCGAGAACAATAATCAAAGCACCGGAAAACGCATTGCAGGCCACTTCGATACCTTGATAAGCAATCGAGAACAAGGAGTTTCCTTGCGTCAGCAGCTTCTTATCCAGAATTTTGGGAAGCGCCGACAGCTGAGCCGGATAAAACCACATATTCAGCGTCGTTAATATCGGCGTAATGGCAAGCACCAAACCGACCGTCAAAAAGCCGAAATAATGCGCCACAGGCACAATGAGCAGCAGCAGAGCCTGGGACAGCTGGGTATATACCAGCAGCCCCCGCAGCGGAACACGGTCGATCATGGGACCGGAAAACAATTGAATGATCCGTGGGAGGATCGACAGAAAACCAGCAAGCCCCGTATATAATGTTGAACCTCCCAGACTATATACCAACCACATGGCCGCAACACCGTATAAGCTATCGCCGATATTCGTCAGAATGCGGCCGATAAAAAGCAAAGTGAAATTGCGATTTTTAAAAATCTCCACGTAAACACCACCATTCCATCTAAATGGGCTGTTAAATAAGTTCAGCAGGATACAACCGTCCATGAAAGAACGAATCCGAAGCTGCAGCAGCCAACTCGCAATATATCGGGAATTAATTTCGGTATTAAGCCTTATTCTTCGGATTTTCTGTCGAAACCACTTTAATGCCTACCGCATATTCCTCGCTGTTAGCCATTTTGGAGGCTGAGGAGATCGCAACCCATTTTTCGAGCAAAGACCTGAATTCCGCCATCATCTCTTCCCTCTGTTCAGGCGAAAGCTGCATACGCAAGTTGATTTTTGTACTGGAAGCCGCCTCATAATCATCAGCCAGTACAGGATCGATCAACTGAGTCCCACGGGTGTTGAACCATTTGGCCTTGGACTTATAATATTTTTCCACAATACCGCCCACTGTCCGGGTTTCCACCAAATCGATCAGCCCTCCATCATAAAGCTTTTGAATATGGTAATGAATGCTGCCCGGAGACTCTCCCAGTTCATCCGCCACCTGCTTGGAGGTTTTCGCCGTATCAACCAGCGCTCCAATAATTTTAATCCTCTGCGCGCTGCCCAGTAGTTTAGCCTGCTCCACGGAAATCTCGACGGATTGCGGTTGTTCGTTTTTCATTCATATCGCCCCAATCTAATTTGTAGTTCATTCTATATAATTTATTCATTCTAATTTTATAGATCAATTATAAAACCATAATAATCCACACTTTTCCATTTGTAAACATGCAAAATAAAAAAGCACAACCTCAAATCCATAAGGCTGTACCTTTATGTTCGAACCACGGCTTTATTCTAAAGTATCTGAAGCCTTGACCATGCTTTGTTAATATTACACGCATCATCCAACCCGGAAGCCTTCTGAAAGTCCGCTGCGCGAATCATGCGGCTTATGCAGCAGTTCATCGGCACGGACGCATTCATACCCTTGGATATGGACCGTGTCAATCACTTCCTCAAGGCTTGCGATCATTCGGCTTGGCGCCTCAGTCTCCGCCCCCAAAGTATCCCCGCTGTCATGCAGCAAAATAATCGAGCCAGGCTCAAGTTGATCCAAAATCCGTTCTTTGAGCGGTTTGTTTTTGCTCCCCTTGCCCCAATCCCATCCCATGATCGACCACAGCACGATCCGGTATTTTCGCAAAGCAAATAAATCGCCTAAATTCAAAATCCCCCATGGAGGACGGTAAAATGCCGGGCGCTCGCCCGTGATTCGTTCTATGATATCGGCGGACCGGTGGACATGCTTCTTCCGGATATGGCGCGGACTCATTAGCCAATTGGGAAGATGGGAATAGTTGTGAATTCCGATTTGATGCCCTTCCATGTGGATGCGTCTCATAAGCTCAGGGTATCGCTCCGCTTTGCTGCCCAGCACAAAAAAGGTCGCCTTAATCCTTTTTTTCTTGAGAAGATCCAGCAGTTTAGGAGTATGCAGCGGGTCCGGGCCATCATCAAAGGTAAAGGCGATCTGGCGGCTACGCCGGCCGCGCAAGGTTACCCCAAATCCCAAGATCCGTGTGATAACATATGGAATGATCATATAGATAAAGACAAACATCAGCAGCAGATTCAGCATCACCATACTCATGCCGTTTCCTTAGAATAACGCAAAATCAATGATTTTCTGGTCAGCATCAGCATTTTGGGCACAAGCTTGGGAGCATTTTTCTTCGTGCGTTCCCGGCCCACCGGATGCAGCACCTTGAGCAAAAGCCGCAAATAATAAGTAGAGAACACGCGAAACCCCTTGGATTCCAGCGGATGCAGCTCAAAACCGAGCCCGTGAATAATACCGCGGTGCAGCAGCGTAATTCCAGTCAAAGCTCTGACTTGCGCAAGCTCCGGTTCCGTCTCCATGGCCTCGCTAATTTGCTTGATCGATCTCCGCAGCATTCTTGCGGTCAAAAGCGCGGCCCGGTCAGCCCCCAGCTCTCTGGAAAGCTCCAATACCTGCCGGTTGTCCAAATGGAGTTCACCGACCCAATCCCCCGAATAAATCCACTCTCCGTCCTGGCACTTCATGTTTTTTCCATGATGCCGGCGGATGACCAGCTTGCAAATCCCGTATCTTTTTATCCCGGCGCTGCGCAGTTTCGTAATTTGATCAAAAACCGCTTCCCAAGCCATCCATACCGACTGAGCGCTTGCCTTCGTAATGGTAGCTAACATATTCATTATTGGTCACATCTTTCTTTTCCATTTTGATTCGGTCTTCTGCAGTTAGACCTCGCCTTTATTCCCTGCAGGGAAGGCATTTGTTTAGTTAGACGGCAGAAAAACGGAAACCCATGCCATTATTTTAAAAAATGATTCTATCTTTTCCCTTTCTTGTTTCTTAATGTTTTCTTAAGTCTTAATACTGGGGATATGCGCACTTAGTACGGCGGAATAGATGGTACCGATAATCCGGGCTGGGATTACCAAAAACAAGAGACATCGAGTGATCGAAAAGAGTAATGTTACGCCTATCAGCACGTGTTTGACTTTTACATTAATGATAGTTCAGCGGTCCGTTTTGCGTGGTGGCAGTACCAGCGGCTTTTCGCGGTGGCGCTTTATGCGGTGGCGGTACCAAGCGGCTTTTCGCGGTGGCAGTTCCAACGGGCTTTGCTTGGTGGCGCTTTGCGTGGCAATACCAGCGGGCTTTGCTTTTGGTGGCAGTACCAGCGGGCTTTGCTTGGTGGCAGTACCAGCGGGCTTTGCTTGGTGGCAGTACCAGTGGTACGTTTTACGTGATTGCCCCTTCTACCTCTCCGCAAAAATGAGGATATTAATGCAAAAGTGCACTTTTATCCGGGCAATATCGCGCTCTTTTAGGAAAAACCTGCAAAAGTGCAAGCTTTTCGGGCCCTATGAGCACCAAGCAACAAATAAACGAAGAAAGATTGCACAATTGCAACAAATCATTCATTTTGTCCATCAAACATTGGAAAAAGATGCACTTTTGCATCTTTTTATAAAAGGAAGGCAGATCGATGATTTCGTCACGATCGAGCTCGCCGTTCAGCCGTTATTCCCGTGCCCATTGCAGCAGCCATCATCAAACCGAATCCTTCGATTCAGGATTGACCTTAAAGGTCACTATTTTCTACCGAACCATGTTCCGCAAAAAAGAAAACCCGCCTAACCTGCAAAACAGGCAGAGACGGGTTTTAAAAATTCTACATTCGCACCACACCACAGCTCCCGGCGCGCGGTGCAACGTTGCATGGTGGATGTGTCTACTATAACCAAATCACTTACATAACGGTATTCATTAGGTATTAGTTAGTAGTTGAATATTCCTTATTAGTGTTGTGTTCTTATCTGTATCGTGTTCTCATCTGTATTGTGTTCTCATCTGTATTGTGTTCTTATCTGTATCGTGTTCTTATCGGTATCGTGTTCTCATCTGTATTATTGTGTTCTCATCTGTATTATTGTGTTCTCATCTGTATTATTGTGTTCTCATCTGTATCGTGTTCTCATCTGTATCGTGTTCTCATCTGTATCGTGTTCTCATCTGTATCGTGTTCTCATCTGTATCGTGTTCTCATCTGTATCGTGTTCTCATCGGTATCGTGTTCTCATCTGTGGTGTGTGCTGATCTATGCTGTTCCTTATCATTTCCGTTTCTTATCATTGCCCTATAAACAAATCCCGAATAATACGTCCATCCTTCCGAACCCAGACAGTCTCGCGAAGATCTGCCGAAATTTCTCCTGATTCAAAATGAACACAGACCTTCTTCACTCCCAAGTTCAAATGAACCAGCTCCACTTTCGGTTCGGTCGGAGAGACATGAAGTATGCCGTTTTTCTCCTCAGCGCTGCAGTTCCAGGTCCGCAATCTGCCTGTCTCGTCTTGAGCCACATATGCTTTACCCAGCGAAACCTCCGCAAGACATTTAAAATGCTCATGGACATCATTATCTTGCAGGTTGGCTTCATGCCAATCCGAAATCATTCCGATATACTGCTCGCCGATGACAAATTCCTGCGAAGGGTATTTCAGCGTATGATGATGACCTTCCTGCGCACGGCTCCAGTCGCTCACGACCATCTGCTCGTTGATCTGTCTTGCTCGCACATACGGGTCGGGGACGAATGCCCATCGTAATGCCCCCGAGCTCATATCAACCATTTGCACGCAGCTGGCCAGCGCGTTCATCGTCTGCTCCAGGTAATACACTTGGCCGGTAAGCAGATAAGCATACCAGGTGCCATAAGTCCGCCAGGAAGTCCAGGCATGCGGCGAATTCAGCATATTCGGCTGTATAGCCACATCATATTGGGATTCCCAGAAGCGTCTTGTCGCCCCTCTTTGGCGCCCATCCGGTATCAAAAGGTTGGCCAGGCATTCATGACCGTTCAGAAGTTTCAGTGCGGCCTCCCGGTAAGGCCCCCGCTCATCCTCCGGCTGCATGAGTGCAAATAATCCGAGCTGGAGACTACTACAGCTGATCATGCCGTCCTCGTACGTCAGCTCGCCTTCGGTATCGATGTCCCCATCGGCCGCCACCAGCTCATCCATCGCCCTGCGCACGGATGCGGTATGCCGAATAAGCCGCTCACGCCAGACTGCATTACACTCGGCCAAAGCTTTTTCCGCCAGAATCAGCTCCATCAAGCTTTTTGCCGGATAAATCACCGACGTATAATGCGTTTTTCCGGCGCGGTAGGAACCGTCCGGGTACTGCGCATGGCTGATCAGCCAATCCGCCAGATCGGAAGCTCTCTGCAAAGCAGCTTCATCCCCTGTCGCTTCGTAACGGTCAACCAAAACGCCCACCATGGAGCTCACATTTTGAATTCTATGCTTTACCAGCAGCGGTTCGTGCGTCTCCATATCAAACATCAAAGGATAAATGGAAGACATGATTTGTTCCGTTTGCTCCAGCATCTCCCGATCCGGAAAATACTGCTGCGACGAGTAGAGCGTATACAGCCCGTACCAGCTTTCGCAATGCGAGGTCGCTCTTGGCGGGCAGATGAGCGCCGCTGTTCTGGCCTTGTCCAAAAACCACAACCAATGCGGTCTGACGGAGACAATCGCTTCGCTTTGCTTGCCTGAGCCGTTCTCAACCTCGATCCGAATATGTCCCTGCGATTCCCCTGCCTGGATAAGCAGCTCATACTTGCCTTCTCCGGCAGCTTCCGGCTGCACCGTCATCCGCCGCCCATCCGGCAGCAGAACCCGGGCCGCAACGCTTTCGCAAGAATGAATCGTCATGCAGGTGCATTCGCCTTTCGCCAGCGTTGTTCGTTCAAGCTCCAGCATCGGAGCGGCGCAGACCGGCGCAAGCGACGTCAGCAGCTGATCCGGCCGCTTGAACGGAAGCAGCAGGATCGTCCACTCCTTCGTCTCGCCCGGAAGCAGCTCTGACAACCTTTGCGGATGGCGCTCAGGCAGTGGTCCCGCATGAAGAAAATCAAGCGTAAACGTCTCGACGCGGTGGCCGCCCCATTCCAGCTCCCCTTCCATGTAGCCGACATTGTACTGCAGGCTCCAAGACGCAATCGGCTGCGGGCTTGCAATACCGATGAGCGCCCCCTCCGGTCTCATGCAGTACCCCCAGAAATGCGTTCGCTCACATCTTAGCAGCGTCGGAAAAAATTTATCATTCCAATCCGGGAACTTCTCCATATAGGTGTCGATTCCGGTCATCAGGCCGAGCGAGAGCGGCTGCACCGGAATTTTCCCTGTATTGGCAACGGCTGCGGTAACCGCAAACTGACCGTCAACGCTGTGATAACGCAGCGAGAAGTTTAATGCCCCCGAGCTTCCCGTAAAAATGGCTCCATCCGTATCCCTTTCATCGAGCGTCACGCCGATCACATGCTTCTCGCCATTCCATTCCCCATGCCAAGCAAAGCCGGCGTATGCTCCTTTTCTGAAATCGACGTCGACCCAGCCATCGTCAGACAGCAGCCTCAAATGTTCCACTTGACCATTGCGGTGAAGCGCTGCTTCCCAGCGGGAGCCGCCGACCTTTATCAAAGCATCCTGCACAGGTAACGTCATGATTTTCTTTCCTCCTCATTGGCCTTTTTTTGATTTTATAGAATCTATAAGTTTTTGGGGTCCCCGCAAAGTAATTGGAATCCTCATCGAAGCATAGGCTCCACTCAGTACTTTTGCTCCGCAAAAGCGCCCCTCTTTGAGAGGCGTCGGACTTCTTTCCGATACTCTTCGATGAGGTTATTTGATGTTATTTCACCTACTCTTTTACTGATCCCAGCATAATGCCGTGAATGAAAAACCGCTGTAAAAACGGATACACGACAAGGATCGGCAGCATCGAAATGACGATTTTTGCGGCATTTAACGTTTTATTAGACAGCTGTGCCATCTGGCGCAGCTCCTCAGTTGTCATGTTGTCCGTATTGATCTGCACCACCAATTGCTGAATATACGTCTGCAGCGGATAATGCTCCTGTTTGTTCATGAGGATGAGCCCGTCAAAAAAGGAGTTCCAATGGCCAACGATGCTAAACAGCGTAATGGTCGCAAGAACGGGCACCGACAACGGCAAATAGATTTTGAGCAGCATATACCAAGGTCCAGCCCCATCCATCATGCCAGCCTCGTCCATATCCTTAGGAATGCTGCGGAAATAGTTGACAAGCAATATGACGTTAAATACTGGAACGGCTGACGGCAGCACCAAAGCCCAAATCGTATCCAGCAATCCGTAAGACTTGATGGTCACAAACCAGGGAATGAGCCCTCCGCTAAACAGCATCGTAAACACGATAAACCACATATACACATTGCGGGGACGGAACTGTTTCGGTGTGCGGGACAACGGATACGCCATCATGGCGCAGACCACGAAGTTGATGATCCCTCCCAGAAAAACACGTTTGAGCGAAACGCCAAATGCGGTGAAAAAAGCCTGTTCCTGCAATATTTTTTTGTAGGAGGAAAGCGTGAAGTCAACCGGCCACAAGGACACCATGCCTCCGGCAACCGCAGACTTGTCGCTGAAGGACACCGCAATCGTATACCAGATCGGAAAGATGCATAGTAATGACGAAATCACTAATATAGCTATAATCATAACGTCTGCCGTCCGCGACATAAATGAGATATTTCTAACCATAACGATCCGCCCCCTTAGAAAATACGGTAGTTGGCGAATTTCGACGCCATCACGTAAGACAGGATGATAAGCACGAAGCTGATAACCGATTTCAGCAGACCGACGGCTGTCGCCAAACCGTATTGAACCTGCAGCAGACCGGCGCGGTATACATACGTGTCGATGATATCGCCGGAATCATATACAAGAGGGTTGTACAAGTTGAATATTTGATCAAAACCGGCATTCAGCACATTGCCGAGACTCAGCGTAGCCAGCAGGATGATCGTCGGCTTCAGGCTTGGCAGCGTAATATACCGCAGCTGCTGAAGCCGGCTCGCGCCATCGATGGCCGCCGCTTCGTACAGCGCCGGGTTGATCCCCGTCAAAGCGGCCAAATAGACAATCGTACCGAAGCCGAACTCTTTCCATACATCGCTGACCACGATAATGCCCGGGAACCATTGGTTGCTGCCCAGGAACATGATCGGTTCAATGCCGAGCCAGCCCAGAATCTGGTTCATCAGCCCGTCCATGGAAAGCAGGTCGGAAATAATCCCGGCCAGGATAACCCATGACAGGAAATGGGGCAGATAGACGATCGTCTGGACGCTGCGCTTAAACAACACCGATCTGACTTCGTTCAGCAAAAGCGCAAAAAAGACGGGAACACCCAAACCGGCCAAAATTTTGAGCACGGCGATATAAATCGTATTAAAGAATATGGTCCGGCTGTCAGGCAGCTCGAACAGGTAGCGGAAATTATCCAGACCCACCCATTCCGAGCGCCAGAAGCCCAGTCCCGGTTTGAAATTTTGAAAGGCAATCGTAATGCCGAACATCGGCACAATGCTGAACAATATAAGCAGTGCGATCCCCGGAAGCAACATCAGGTGATAATGGAGTGCAAACGGCTGTTTTTTCATCGGTTTCTCTCACCTCTCATCCAGTATCGAGAGGGCGGGGGACCGGAAACGATTCATTTCCTCCTCACGCCCATTTTATCTACTCCCCAAGCGCTTCCCGGACTTCTTTCGTGATTTGATCTCCACCCAGTTTCTTCCACTGCTCGACAAAGGCATCAAATGAATCCAGCGGTTCTTTGCCCATAATGATCTTCAGATATGTTTCCTTTTCCATCTTGCTGAGGGTGGCATTTTTCAGCTCCATCGTTTTCGTTATGGACGTAAACAGATTTTCTGCAGGCTTCAGCGGGCCATGTAAAGGATCGCTTCCGATCGTGTAAGAATAATATGGCTGCCATGCCCCCAAATCCTTGGTCGGGTCAAAATTAGCCGCTTTTGCTTTTGCGTAGATCTCCTGCATCTCAGGAATCATATCTTCCGGTTTCGCTTTGCCATCGAGCACCTCTCTCAACATATCGTGCTTACGCGTAACGGTGTCGGCATTTTCAATGACCAGCCGCATCGGCCAGTAACCCGGATTGACCCGGTTATCCAGCTGTTTGGCATCCGGATCCGTTCCTCTTTCTCCGGCAACCGTCGTATTCAAAGCAATCATTGCCGCTTCCGGATGTTCGACCCCTTTTTTGACCACTACAAACGAACTGCTCACCGGAACGGTATGTGTTTTGAAATTCCCCTCGGCATCCAGCGGTGCGGCAAGCGCTATCCAATTGGACTTCGGATCATTTTTTACCGCGTCGCCAAGCGGTCCCCAAGGCATCCACCATGGGCCGAAGAACATCCCGGCCTTCCCGCCTGACATCAGTTCGTAGGCTTCCTTCCGGAGCGCGAATTCCTTATCGATAAGCCCTGCAGCATACCAATCTCTCAGTTTGGCAAGAGCATCCTTCACCTGAGGTTGAATCGAACCATAAGAAACCTTGCCCTCTTTATCTTTCATCCAATAACCCGGATAAGCGTCGAAATAACTGAAGAGCGAAGCGAAGCCGTTGTCTCCGTTGACCAGATCTGTAGGCGATCCCGGAAGCCCGATAGTATCCGCCTTGCCATTGCCGTCAGGGTCTTTTTCGATGAATGCTTTAGCGACAGATTCGATGTCGTCTAACGTTTTCGGTTCTTGCAGTCCCAGCTTGTCCAGCCAATCCTTGCGGATCCATAGAAAATACGGAGCGTCGCCCTGCGGCACGATATTCGGAATAGCCATCAGCTTTCCGTCAAAAGTCGCTTTCTCCAGTGCTTTGCCATTTGTCGTGGCATAAAAGTCCTTAACTTGCTGCGAAGCGTATTGCTCATAGACCTGGGTCATATCTTCCAGTTGCCCCGCTTCTACCAGCTGCCGCAGATCTTTCTCGCTCACAACCATCACGTCCGGAATATCATTGCTGGCGATGGCCACTTGAACTTTCTGAGTGAACGGATCGCCGCTTTTAGCCGTCAATGTATAATCGAATTTGATATTCGTCTTGTCGAAGATATACCGCGTAAACTGGTTGTTGTCTACGGTGTCGCCTGCCGGAAGGGTTTTATCCTCCGGATTCAGCGGTTTGGCAATCGTGAGCGTTACGGGTTCGGGATATTTATAAAATGGATCCGCCGGCGCCCCCGCCTCTTTGGTTTTGGAAGCGTCTTGATCATTTGCCCCGCATCCGCTTGCGAGCAGCATTGTACTTGCCAGTATTGCAATCATCCATTTCTTCATGAAAGCTCCCCCTGTCTTATTGTTTGCGCTTACATTATTCGTTCATATGGCCTGCGGATGTTGCCGTGGGCCTTGTACTCATTGTATCTCCCGACGGATCCCGCGGGAGTTCCATTCCTTCGTCAAATCAGGTCTCATTTCTTATGCTAAAATCATCCTTTTCTTGTTTGCCTGCAAACCTTTCAATCATTTGTGCACCTGCTTGCTAATCATTTGCAGACCCCACCCGGCAAAATATCGGTTATAGAGGTTTGGACTTATATGCATGAAAGGCCCGGCAGGAATGAAATCCCGCCGGACCTGCAGCTTTCGAACGTCAGCCCCCATCTTTCCGTCCGCAGCGAAACGCGCTGGGAAGCATTCCCGTTTTGTCCTTGAATACGCGGCTGAAATACTTTTCGTTCGGATAACCGGTCTGCGTGGCGATCCAATAAATCGGCTTGTCGGTGTCAACCAACAGCTGTTTGGCCCAATCTATTCTGGCCTGCCGGACATAATCGTTAAAGGATACCCCTACGATATCCCGAAAGCATTGGCTTAAATAACTTTGACTCAGGTTGACTTCCTTGGCCACCTCGCGAAGCGTAATCTCCCTGCTCAAGTCCTGATGAATAATTTGGGCCGCCTTCCAGACGCAGGATATGACATCCTGCGAATAAGAGGGTTTAAAAAGATACGATGCAAGTTCTTGTCTTAAGCCTCCGAGCCACTTCTTCCAATCCTGCCAGGACAGCAGCTTCTGCTGCGGTGCCTGCCAGGTCTTTGCCGGTACGACACGCTCCCAGCGGGTGGAAGCCAAAATAAACAACGTATCCAGCTGACTCTGTGTTAACTTCATCGCCTCGATTTCAGCCAGATTCTCTTCATACTGCCGATCATGAATGACCCACTGCAGACTGGACCAAGCTTCCTTTATCTTCTGCTCCTGTTCATGGGTAATCGGCCTTTGGCTAACCGTTTCCTTCAACTGCTCAAAGCTTCTCGTCCGTATCCGGGATGGTTCTTGACCCCATTCATAAAACATGAACCGTTCCCTGTAATCCTGCAGGGTGCGTATCACCTGGTTGCCGCTCTCGGAACCAATGCCGCCAAGAATTATAACCATTCCGCTTTCAAGAAAAGAATCCTCATGCAAAGATGCCAGGTGTTCATCCGAAAGCTCCCCTTCTTTGCAAGGGAGAAACCAAATTCCCGGAGCGCTTTCTTCCACGGACTTCCCGAAGCAAATCGGACCGGACGAATGCCAACTCCCGCTTGAAGAAACCGAAAGCCACACGATCCCTTGATCCGGGCTTACTCTTTCATTTTCCTCCCACGCACGCGCCTGTTGATTCGTTTCATACCGGATTCGCTGCGCGATTCTGCCCAGTACCTCTTCCATCTTGTCCTGCTGAAGTTCTGTTTTCGCAATATAATCGATCGCTCCCAGCCGAAGCGCCTCCTGTATGTATTCAAAATCCTGATGAAACGTCAAGATAACCGTCCAAATCCGGGGGTAAAGCTGCCGTACCGTCCGAATCAATTCAATCCCGCTCATTCTCGGCATAGCAAGATCGGTAATAAGCAGATCCACTTCCTGCCAGCTCAAAAACGCAAGCGCATCCTCTCCATTCCCCGCTTCACCGATGACCTGCATCCCAAACTGTTCCCAAGGCATCAATGAAATAAATCCTTTTCGCACAAGCCTATCATCCTCAACAATCAATACGCGCATGCAGCTGATCTCCTCTCCCAAGTGTCGATGATGGAATTGTAATGATAATGCTTGTCCCTTCCCCGCTCCGGCTTTCTATATCGATTCCGGCGGATTCGCCATATTGGTATTTCAGCGTCCGGATGACATATGGCATGCCGATCCCCATCCCGCGCCGTTTATGAGCGGAATCATCCCCCTGCAGGAGCCGGTCTGCTTCTTCCGGAGACATGCCTGCCCCGTTATCGCTGACTTCTATCCGGATATACTGCGCCTCCTGGCTGATATCCACCAGAATCAAGCCGTCATCGGCAATTCCGTGATATAAGGCGTTCTCCACGAGCGGTTGCAGCATAAAACGCGGAATACGAAGCTCAAGCTGCTCCTGCGGGACCGAAATGCGGATATCAAAATGGAACTGGTACCTGATCTCCTGCAGCGTGATATAATCCTTCAGCGCCGCAAGTTCCTCACGGATCGTGGCCGTCTCGCCTTTGCCTAAATTATAATGAAGCACGCGATTCAAGGTGGAAATCAGATGGTCGATGTCTTCCTGCCCGTTCAGCCGGGCCTGCCACCGAATCGTGTCCAGCGTATTATGAACGAAATGCGGATTAATTTGGGAAATCATCTTTTCCACTTCAAGGCGGGACTTGTTCCTTTCATTTTCCTTGATATCCTCGATCAACTGAATGACGGTTCCCTTCATTTCATGAAAGCGCCTTAGCGAATAATCAAACTCATCCGTTCCCGTCAACTGGAGTTCCCCCTGCGACTGATTCTGCGCCATCAAACGGATTTCACGGTTAAGACTGGTAAGCGGCCGGGTTACGATTCTCCAAATCAACCAGGCAAAACCTAAGCTGACAAACAAGGACAACACGGCTATCGCACCAAACTGCAAGAACCAATTGAAGATTTCATGCTTGTAGGACTGCATCGGAATGACGGCTGCCACTCGCCAACCCTGATTGCTTGCTTCTTCAAACATGTATTGGGTCCCATAGACCGCCCGATTGGCGTCTTCTTCATGTGTTGCAAGCTTCATACCTATGGGAAAAGACGACGGTTTCTCGCTGTAAGCGATCCGATTGTCCGTATCCACAATGAGGTGATATACCTCCATCCCATACTGCATTTTATTAAAAACCGTATCGACCAGACGATTATCAGTCTCCATATAAATGTACAATTGCTCCAGATCGGGAAAGTCGATTTTGCGGGTGATGGACATCACCTTCCGGTCAAATTGCGCATTCAGCGTCTGATGCGGCCCATAATAGGTCATGCCCTGCAGCTTAGTAAACACAGGAAGCTTGGCGGAATCAAACCCTTCCCGGACCTGCAGGTTCGGAAATAATATCCGGTTTGTCCCTTGATCGTAATAAAACATGAGTCCAATGTTCGGATTGGTGGATGTAAGTAAATTCATTTCCGTTTCGATTTCTCCCGCCAGAATTTTGCGGTCATACGGATGGTCGTTTGTCATGTATGCGTAAATGTCCTTACCCACGCGTCCGTCAAAAGCCAACTGCTGCGAAGCGTAGTTCAGATTGCCCAGAACGTTTTCCAGCGATACCCGGACCTGCTTCAGATTGCTATGTATCCCGCTTGTAATTTTCTTCTCCAGAATGGTATGCATCGACGTATAAGAGATGATTCCGATTAAAAGCAAGGGAATAAACGTGCTGAGCAGAAGTACGTAAACAAGCTTCCGTTTCAGGGAAGTAGGGACGATCATGCGGCGCGTACGCAGAAATATAGAAGATAACCTGTCCATCTCGCACCAACCCTTCAATTACAATCTGTATAATCCTCTACTAAATAAAACGCTTTCTCAAAATTATAAAGTAAATTCCGACCCCAGCCTAGACTAGACTGTCACAGCATATTTTGAAACTGACTTTAAAAGCGTCGAAACTTTATCTTGACAAAATAAATTAACTCAAGTTAATTTATTAACATAAGTTAACGAATGGAGCATGCCTTTATGAACATCCGCGATATCCCCTTGCGGGAATTAAAAAAAGCCAAAACCAAAATCGCCCTCTATGAAGCCGGTATTTCATTCACTCATGACCGCATGTTTAAAGATGTGCTGCTCGATGACATTTGCCGGATGGCAGGAATCTCGCGCGTCACTTTTTTCAAATTTTTCGGTAAAAAGGAGGATTTGCTTGTCTACTATATGCGAGTTTGGCTGACTTACCGTATCATCGAAATCGAACGGCAGCGCCTTCGGGGATTCGAAGCGTTACGCTCAGTGCTCCGGAGTCTGGCGGAAAATGCCCGCACCAATAAAGGCATCATGCCCAGCCTGATCGCTTTTTTGTCCGAGATGGATATGCACTGCAAAATGCCGGAGCTTAGCCGGGCCGAAGTGATGCTCCTCTTCCCCGGAGACGAAGAAGCCGGGTCCAAATGCCCTAATATGTTCGCTTTGTTTAAAACATGTATGGAAGAGGCCTATGAGGATGGTACGTTAAAACCCGGCATCGAGCCGGAGGACGCCGTTCCCTTTCTTATCAGCACATTTTATGGGGGCTTCTTGACCTCCCGCCTTTACGGATCCAAAGATGTCATGTCTTTTTATGAAAACCATCTGAGACTGATTGAACAATAACTTTAAAAATAACCCCACAAAGTGTATCGGAAAGAAGTAAGGGCGCCTCTCAAAGAGGGGCGCTTTTGCGGAGCAAAAGTTACTGATTGGAGCCTATGCTTTGATGCTTATTCCAAATACTTTGCGGGGACCCCAAAAAACTCATAAATTCTATAATCTAAAGAAAAGGGATGTTTCTTATGGCAAAAGTGGTGCCTGGCCGCTATACAGCGGAAACGGAAGATTCATTTGTCGTATTTATGATCGGGATGCGGATCAACCACCTATGGGCTGTTCACCGGTGGCTGCCGGTATTTATGGCCATGCCCGGCATGATCCGCGAATTGTACATGAATCGCGATCTGGGTTTCAAGGATGGTCATATGCATTTTTCTTGGCGGAGGGTATGCCTGGTTCAGTATTGGGATTCATTCGAGAAGCTCGAGCATTACGCCCGGAATGGCCAGCAGCATCTAAAGGCATGGAGGGATTTTAACCGAAAAATTGGAACGGACGGCTCGGTGGGTATTTTCCATGAAACCTACATCATTCCGAAGGGAAACCACGAAGCGGTATACAACAATATGCCTGTATTCGGTCTCGCCAAAGCGACCAGCCACGTTCCCGCGACCGGGCGCAAGGAAACGGCCAGCCGCAGGCTGGGACGCGACAATGACCCCGCGGTGCCGACGCCTCCAAATCCGGTTCAATAACACCAAATTCATGTAGGTATCTCCGAAAAATAACCCCACAAAGTGTATCGGAAAGAAGTAAGGGCGCCTCTCAAAGAGGGGCGCTTTTGCGGAGCAAAAGTACTGAGTGGAGCCTATGCTTCGATGCTTATTCCAAATACTTTGCGGGGACCCCCAAAAAAACTTATAAATTCTATACTGCTAAAAAAGCACCCTTCTTTTAGGCGAAGCTGCCGCTTCAGAAGAGTGCTTTTTTAGTTAAGCTACGTCCGTCTTATCTACGTTACGGAACGAGAGATAAGCAATCAGGAGACCGATAACTCCCAAGATCAACGGTATCGTTATATTTGTGCTAAGCGAAAGGCCCTGGCTGTTGTTGCTGACTAAGACCACGATAATGATCGAGGATACGATCGTTGTCGGTACGGATTTTTTGCGCATCCCGAAGAATAAAGGAATGAGGCTGAGGCACGCTGCTGACAATGTTTGGATCAACAATTGGATCCCCGTATGCAGTAGTACGCCGGTCTCCAATTTTCCCGGAATAAACTGAAAATGGCTGTTCAGAGCCAGAATGGATATACAGATAATAAAAGTCGAGATGAGCATCGCTCCAAACGTAAGAGCCAGAGCCAGCAGCATTTTCGCCATGATCAGTTTTTTACGCTCGACCGGGTACGTAAACAATAAGCTGATCGTTTTATTTTTGTATTCCTCAATAATAAATCTGCTTAGCAAGACTGAAGCAAACACGATAAATACCGCACGGCTAAGTAGCCCCGCTATCGATAACGCATCGGCGAAACTCGCGAATGCAGGACCTCCGCCCCTCTCCGTGTTGGCTATATCGGCGAAACTCCCTAATGCAGGATCTCCGCCCCCCTCCGTGTAGGCTATAAGAAACATGAAACCGGCGCATAGGATCGTTGCAATAACCGCCCCTCTATAAAACCAGGCTAACTTCTGCTTTTTCATCTCCATCCGGATCAGCTTAAGCATACTGCTCACCTCCGCTAATCTGATGCATAAAATACTCCTCAAGCGAAGTATGCTTATGGTTTATCGATTCAATCGCCACATCATTCAGTACCAGCGCCTTGGTCAATTCCTGCTGCGTAAATTTGGACTCGTAAATGCGTATGGCTGAACCGACGATTTTGAAATTGCTGACACCCAGCTGGTTTTCCAATACAAAAGCAGCCTTTTTGCAGTGCTGGGTCACAATTTCAATGTAATCTGTGTTTTCGCTGCGCATCTCATCCATAGACACTTCGCGGATAAATTGGCCGCCCTGAAGAATGCCGATCGTATCTGCAACCTGTTCGATCTCGCTCAGCAAATGGCTGGAAACCAGCAGCGTCATCCGGTATTCCTTGCTCAGCATACGAAGCAGATCACGGAACTCCCTGATTCCGACCGGATCGAGTCCGTTAATCGGTTCATCCAAAATGAGCAGCTCAGGTTTGGTTAAAATCGCCCGGGCCATGCCCAGACGCTGCTTCATGCCAAGCGAAAATTCGGATACCGATTTGCCTTGGATCGAAGTCAGATTGACCATCTCGAGCGCTTCGTTAATCGCATGTTTGTTATAATAACCCATATATTCCGCGTGCATCTCCAGATTTTCTATAGCCGTCATTTTCTCGTAAAAAATCGGATATTCGATAATGCTGCCGATGCGTTTAAATATTTCGACCGATGTAGGCGTAAGCTTCTCTCCAAATATTTCAATTTCGCCGCTTGTCGGTTTAACAAGATTCAGCATCATCTTCATCAGCGTCGTTTTGCCGGCGCCGTTTGGACCGAGCAGTCCGTAAATCTGCCCCTGCTTAATATTCATGCTGACGTCAGAGATAACATCTTTGCCTTTATAGGTTTTGCTCACATGGCGGGTACTGATGACATAACCCATTGATCTTTTCCCCTCTCATTTATTGCTTAATCACAGTATAGCCGCCAAATTTTTCGTATTTCTTGCGCAATTCTTACGAATCTCTTAAGCGTGGAAAGCAAGCGGTAGCGCTAAGTTTCATTTTGCGCTAAAGATTCCGTTCCCTCCGCTACTTTCGCTTTTTGTCTATATAAGTTGAACCAATGATTATGAACGGAAGGAAGCAGCCGGGTGAAATGTTCTTTCGATCGCTGCCCGCCCCCAGATTTCTATGATTTGAACCTATCTACTGTAGAAATCCGCTCACAAAGCATATGCTTACGATGTTAGCTTTCCTTTGGAAAGCTTTTAGGCGAACGCTCCGCTTCTCCGTCAATCTTTCCCCCTCTTGCCTATTCCTTTTCATTTTCTTTTGTTCAACTTATCTAGACTAATATGATTTTAAGCCGCCCTAAGGCAGCTTTTTTAACGAGATCGTAAAAACGGTCCGTTCATACGGCTTGCTCGCCACCCGGATCTCCCCGCCCATCAGTTCGATCAATCTTTTGGTTATGGTCAGACCCAGACCACTGCCTTGAAACCTCTTATTTCTTGAATCCTCCAGCGTGTACATCCGTTCGAAAATAAGCTCCTGATCACGTTCATGGATGCCTTTGCCCTTGTCCCAAATATCGATCAGCACCCGGCCCTGCTCTTCCCGCAGCTTCATGCCGATCACTTTACCCTGTGACCCGTAACGGATCGCATTGCTCAGCACATTGTTTAATGCGCGGTTTAGTCCTTCTTCATTGCCCCATGCATAAAGTGGCGTTTCCGGAATATCGATGTCAGCCTGCAGCCCTTCGGATTCGATCAGATCATAAAACATCAGCATGCTGTTTCTGGAAATTTCATTGATATGTATGCGGGTCAGGGGCATCTCCTTATCCCCCGATTCCAGCTTGGCCAGGTCAAAAAAACGGTTGATCAACTCTACGATCTCTACAGTCTTCGTATGCACCTTATCCAGCAGCCGCTCCCTTTCCTCCATTGGCAAGTCGGCCTTCTGGTTCAACGTTTCGATATAACCGAGCACCACGGTAAGCGGCGTCTTCAAATCATGCGATATGTTTGCCAGCATCCGGCGCATCGCGATTTCTGTACGCATAAATCCTGTCTCGGACTGCCTGGTTTGCAAAAGCAAGTGATTGATGGCAATCAGCAGTCTACGATATTCGGGATCCTCCGTAAAAAGCAAAACCTGCTCCTGCGAGGACGACTCTATAATCGCGTTCACTTTATCGATGATGTAACCAAGCTGCTTGGCTCTTTTTTTCCGGCCCGCCCACTGCATCATATTCAGAAGCCCCAGTATGATCACAACAATCAGCAGAACGGCAACCACTAAAATTCCCCCAAACGGTAGCCGATGCCCCACAGCGTTTTGATGTACTGCGGATCGGAGGGCTGATCTTCAATTTTGTCGCGCAAACGGCTCATATGCACATTAATGACATTTTCATCGCCGAAATAGTCGTCATTCCAGACGGATGTGAAAATGTGCTGCTTGGTGAATACCTTTTTCGGATTCGTCATAAACAGCTTCAAGATTTGCAGCTCTTTGGCCGTCAGCTTGATCTCCTGGCCGTTTTTGGTCACGGTCAAATGATCCAGATCCATCTCCAGTTCATGGACCCGGATGATTTTATTTTGCTCAGTTGGGGGTGCTATTGCATAAGCCGTCACGCGGCGGATAGCGGCCTTCACTCTCGCCGTCAGCTCAATCATCGAAAAAGGTTTCGTAATATAGTCATCCGCGCCAAAACCAAGGCCGAGCGCCTTGTCCACTTCCCCATCCTTTGCGGATACGATCAGTACCGGCACATGGCTTTTCTCCCTGATTTTTTTAAGAAAATCCATACCGCTGATCTTGGGCAGCATCATATCCAGCAGTACGAGGTCATAATCTCGTTCGGCAAACCGCTCGAGCGCCTCCTCCCCGTCTTTGGCAAGCACCACCTGAAAACCTTCCATCGTCAAATAGCTCTCTACCATTTCGCTAATCGAGCTGTCATCCTCTACAAGAAGTATGTTCGAAGCCACGTCATTCACGCCTTTCTTTTTACGTCCATAACTCTAATATACTGGAAACGACGGCCCCGAGGTATATTCAGATTCATCTTCAAATAACCGCTCAAACTAAAATAACCCCACAAAGTGGAGCCTGTGCTTCGATGCTTATTCCAAATACTTAGCAGGGACCCCAAAAACTTACAAAATAACCCCACAAAGTGGAGCCTATGCTTCGATGCTTATTCCAAATACTTTGCGGGGACCCCAAAAAACTTATAAATTTTATACTGTTTAAAAAAGGACCATGGACGCTTTACGCATCCCGGTCCCGATTCTCACTTACCCCCTGGCGGCTCCTTTGGCACCAGCTTGTAAATATCGCCGTTTTCGAATGTATCGATCAGCCTGTCCAGCCACTGGTAATAAGCATACGCATCTTGAAGTTTGGCTTTATCGTTATGCAGAATATCCAGCATCTCCGGCTCAGCTGCATATTCCTGCTCCATTCTATTGATTTCTTCCATTGACTTCCGAATAGCCGTAATATTGCTTTCAACGGATTTTCTCCATTTAATGTCAAAAAAGTCGGTAAAGGTCTGGTGCCAGTCGTATTCAACCTCATACAAATCCTTGCGCGAACCTTTTTCCCAAACCTTGTTCACCATTTTGAGATCCAGCAGCGTCCGGACGCCTGTACTCATGCTGGTTTTGCTCATCTTCATTTCGCTGCCCATCTCATCAAGCGTCATCGGCTTGTCCGCAAAAAACAGCAGGCCATAGAGATGCCCCGTAGATAAGGAAATACCGTATAAGTCCATGTTTCGTCCGATCGTTTCTATGACACGCTTGCGCATTTTGTGCAGTGCCGCAACCTTTTCTTCATTGCCCGGGTCCAAGCCCATGACTTGCAACCTCCTTATGTTCAGCCATTCTCTCGGATGTCTTATCGCGAGTTAATTCTTTGCTTAAGACGAAAGTCCGGAGGCAACAACCTTCTTGGTCTATTGTAGGAAATCGCCTTTTAAAAGTAAAGAAGCATGAGAGGCCGAATTAGGGAGCATCGGGCAGAAAATCGCAGCAATGCTTTGTACAGTTTTTTCTGTACGTTCTTTACATACTGTTAAAACGTTTGATACGATATTATCGGTTTGTTACACTGTTTTACGTCGTTGTTCGCGGGATTGATGATTCATCAACAGTATAGAATTGCGTTCGATTTCAGAACGAAATGGTTCATAAAGGGGGAATTTATTTGTCCATCTTACAGCTTCACAAGGTAAGCAAATTGTTCGGGCACCACGCGGAAGACTGCGCGCCGCTGCTGGAACAAGGTTGGACCAAAGAGAAATTGGCCAAGGAAAAAGGCGTTACGGTTGGCGTAAACCGGGTCAGCCTTGCGATTGAGGAAGGCGAAATTTTTGTCATTATGGGATTGTCCGGCAGCGGAAAGTCGACACTGGTGCGAATGCTGAACCGCCTGATCGAACCTACATCCGGAGAAATCCTGGTGCATGGCAAAGATCTGATGAAAATGAACAAAGAGCAGCTGCGTTCGGTCCGCCGCCAGACGATCAGCATGGTCTTTCAGAAGTTTGCGCTGTTTCCGCATCGCACCGTTCTGGAAAATGTGGAATACGGACTTGAGATACAGAAAAAGGATAAAGGATTGCGGCGCGAAAAAGCCAAACAATCGCTTGAGCTGGTCGGACTGAAAGGTTGGGAAAATAAACGCCCCGATGAGCTGAGCGGCGGGATGCAGCAGCGCGTCGGCCTCGCCAGAGCCCTGGCGAACGATCCTGAGATCCTGCTTATGGATGAAGCGTTCAGCGCGCTGGACCCGTTGATCCGGCGGGATATGCAGGATGAACTACTGGATTTGCAGGAAAAAATGAAAAAAACGATTATCTTCATCACCCATGACCTGGATGAAGCGCTGCGGATCGGTGACCGGATTGCGCTCATGAAAGACGGAAGCGTCGTACAGGTCGGAACGCCGGAGGAAATTTTGATGCATCCGGCCAATGCCTATGTGGAACGTTTCGTCGAGGATGTCGACCTCTCGAAAGTGCTGACGGCTTCCCATGTGATGCGCCGCCCGGAGACGATCATGGTTGACCGCGGCCCTCGTGTCGCCTTGGAAATGATGCGCGAACGCGGCATCTCCAACCTGTTTGTCGTCGATCGCACCAAACGCCTGCTCGGCGTCATCACGGCGGAAGACGCTTCCGCAGCCATGCGCGGCGGACAGACGCTGGAGGATATTCTGATTGCGGACGGACCGCTCGTCCATCCTGACGTGGTGATCAACGAATTATTCGAGATTACCAGCATGGCCAAAGTACCGCTGGCGGTCGTCGATGACGAAAGCCGCCTTCTTGGCGTCATTGTCCGCGGGGCTCTGCTGGGCGCCCTCGCGGGAGAAAACGGCTCGAAGGAGGTGATTCCGGATGCGGAAAATACCACTGGATGAATGGGTTGAATCATTGGTCAGCTGGATGGAAGACCATCTTACGTTCTTATTCGATATCATATCCGGTGCCATCGAGGGCATCGTCAAAGGCTTCACCTGGTTGTTCATGCTTCCCCATCCTTTTCTCTTCATTTTCATTTTGGGAATATTGGCCTTCCTGGTCGGACGTTTGTCGCTGACCTTGTTCTCTGTGATCGGCTTTCTGCTTATCTACAATTTGAGTTACTGGTCCCAAACGATGGATACGCTGAGCCTCGTCATTACTTCAGCCCTCATTTCCGTCGTGCTCGGGATTCCGATCGGCATCTGGTGCGCATACAGCAAAGGCGCGTCACGGATCATTACGCCGCTGCTTGATTTCATGCAGACGATGCCGGCGTTTGTTTACCTGCTGCCTGCCGTGACCTTTTTCAGTCTGGGCGTCGTTCCAGGTGTAATTGCTTCGGTGATCTTTGCCATACCGCCGACGATACGTCTGACGCTGCTCGGCATTAAGCAGGTATCGGGCGAACTGACGGAAGCTGCCGATGCCTTTGGCTCCACTTCGGGGCAGAAGCTGTTTAAAGTGCAGCTGCCGCTGGCTCTGCCGACGCTGATGGCCGGCGTCAACCAAACGATTATGCTCTCGCTGTCCATGGTCGTCATCGCTTCGATGATCGGCGCGCAGGGCATTGGGGCGGAAGTCTACCGCGCCGTCACCCAGCTGCAAATCGGGAAAGGCTTCGAAGCAGGTCTTGTTGTCGTGATTTTGGCGATCGTGCTTGATCGCTTTACCCAACGCTTATTCAAATCCGAAAAGAAAAGGGGAAGATAAGATGAAAAAACAAGCGAAATGGATGATGATGCTCGGACTCGCCGGCGCACTGGCGCTTTCCGCCTGCAACAGCGGCGGCAGTAACGATCAACAAACATCAGACGAAAAAAGCGCGGACTCCTTCGGGAAACAGGTCAAATATGAAATTATCGGCATCGACCCGGGGGCCGGCATCATGAAGGCAACAAGCAAAGCCATTGAGGAATACGGCTTATCCGACTGGAAGCTGATCGAAGGTTCGGGCGCAGCCATGACGGCGACCCTGGCCAAAGACATCAAGAACAAGAAACCCGTAGTCATTACCGGCTGGACGCCGCACTGGATGTTCTCCAAATATGATCTGAAATATTTGGATGATCCGAAAAAGGTGTACGGCGAAGCGGAAGAAATTCATACGATCGCCCGCAAAGGCCTGAAAGAAGACGATTCGACCGCTTACACCTTGCTTGACCGTTTCGAATGGACTTCGGATGAAATGGGTGAAATCATGACCGCCATCGAAGAAGGCGCCAAACCGGAGGATGCGGCCAAGAAATGGGCTGACGAACATGTTGACCGCGTAAATGAATGGACTAAAGATTTGAAACCCGTGGACGGCAAACCGCTTAAGCTCAGCTACGTCGCCTGGGATTCGGAAATCGCCAGCACTCATCTGCTGCAGTACGTGCTGCAGGAGAAGCTTGGTTATAAAGTGACCGCCCTGCAGGTAGAAGCCGGACCGATGTGGACCGGGGTTGCCAACGGCGATGTGGATGCGACCGCCGCTGCTTGGCTGCCGCTCACCCACGCGGATTATATGGCTAAATACAAAGATAAAGTCGATGATCTGGGTGCCAATATGACCGGCGTGAAAACCGGATTGGTAGTCCCTTCTTACGTGGACATCAGCTCGATTGAAGATTTAAAGAAATAATTGGGACTTATCACAATTTATCCATTCTTAAAAATAAAACTCCAGGTCCGTTCATACGGACCTGGAGTTTGTGTTTTAAAAATGCCCTTTCTTTACTTTCTTTATTTGGCTTCAGGTTCGAGCATCGCTTTCGCAAAACGCAGCACATCCGCTTTCGCGTTATCTGCAAAAATCGAATAATTTACCGAACCGCTTGTATCCGTCCAGCTCAAACGACTTTTTAGTTTCGGAGCCGTCGTATAGGTACACTTGATGCCGCCGATAACCATAGTTTCGGTTTTTTCATCGGGATTGCTGAAAGGCACCGGAGTTCCCCCCATTGGTTTCGAAGGCTTTGCATGGGATGCAACTAGCAAAATCTCCACTGAGCCTTTCACGAACGTTAGGGATGTCGAATCACCTTCGCCGCCTGTCTCGACCGGCATGGTATAAACCTCTTTGCCTCCCTTTGCCGCCTCTGCCTTTAATTGCTTATCCAGCTTCTTGTATAATTCCGACGAACTGTCGGGGGTCTTCAGATGAATAACTCCTTCTTTAAATTTATAATCCTTCGGATATGTTTCCGGGATCTTTAAGGAAGGAGCATTCATTTGCTCGGCTTTGGCTGCGAGAGCGTCATAATCCTTAAATACGTATCCTTTGCTTACAAACGAGATTGAATCGAACTGGCGTTTTTCTTTGTCGGGGATATAAAATGCGATCATTTCACCCGGTTGAAGTTTGGCAAGCAGCTTGGACACCAGTTCCTCCGACGAAGCCGTTTTTTTGTCGGCTTTGGCGCCGGCAGATATTTTGGTCGTCTGACCTTTTGCCGCTGCCGGAACGGCGGCATATGCGCTTGCCGTTCCGGCAAGGATCATGACGGCTGTTAGGGACGAAACGATTGCGATTTTGGTTTTAAACATTTCCATTTGTTCTCCTTTCGGTCATTAGCCTTGCGAATTTGAACTTCACCTGGTATAACACCTGGCAGGAACAAAAAGGGACAATTCACAAGAATATTTTGAGGTTACTAGTGGTTTTCTGTTTCGCACGCAGCACAAGCTCAACTGGCTTAAGCCATCATAAAGCAAACTCCAGGACCGTTCATACGGACCTGGAGTTTATGTTTTAGAAATGCTTTTTCCTTATTTGGCTTTCTGTTCAATGATCGATTTCGCAAAATCCAGGACGTCCGTTTTCGCGTCTTTTGCAAGAATCATAATCGAATAATTTAACGGGCGATTTGTATCTGTCCAATGCAAACGACTCATGGTTTTCGAATCCGTCACGTAAGTACACTCAATGCCGCCAATATCTATGGTTTCGAATTTTTCGTTGGAACCGACAAAAGGAGGGGCCAGTGGTTTGACGGGAATTCCGCCTTCTACCGGTACTTCGCCTAGTGAATGGGATGTAGATAACATAATCTCCACTGAGCCTTTCACGAACGTAAGGGATGTACTATCCCCTTCGCCGCCTGTCTCTACTGGCATGGTATAAACCTCTTTGCCTCCCTTTGCCGCCTCTGCCTTTAATTGCTTATCCAGCTTCTTGTATAATTCCGACGAACTGTCGGGGGTCTTCATATAAATAACTCCTTCCTTAAATTTATAATTCTTTGGAAAAGTTTCAGAGATCTTAAAGGAAGGAGCTTTCATTTGCTCGGCTTTGGCTACGAGAGCGTCGTAATCCTTAAATACGTATCCTTTGCTTACAAACGAGATTGGATCGAACTGGCGTTTTTCTTTGTGGGGAAGATAATATGCGATCACTTCACCTGGTTGAACCTTGGCAAACAGCTTATTGACCTGCTCCTCCGGTGAAGCCGTTTTTTTGTCGGCTTTGGCGCCGGCAGATATTTGGGTCGCCTGACCTTTTGACGCCGCCGGAACGGCGGCATATGCGCTTGCCGTCCCGGCAAGGATCATGACGGCTGTTAGTGACGAAACGATTGCGATTTTGGTTTTAAACTTTTCCATTTGTTCTCCTTTCGGTCATTAGCCTTGCGAATTTGAACTTCACCTGGTATAACACCTGGCAGGAACAAAAGGGGACAATTCACAAGAATATTTTGAGGTTACTAGTAGTTTTCTGTTTCGCAGGCAGCACGAGCTCAACTGGCTTAAGCCATCATAAAGCAAACTCCAGGACCGTTCATACGAACATGGAGTTTGTGTTTTATTTGGCTTCTGGTTCAATGATCGCTTTCGCAAAACGCAGCACATCCGCTTTCGCGTTATCTGCAAAAATCGAATAATTTACCGAACCGCTTGTATCCGTCCAGCTCAAGCGACTTTTTAGTTTCGGAGCCGTCGTGTAGGTACACTTGATGCCGCCGATAACCATAGTTTCGGTTTTTTCATCGGGATTGCTGAAAGGCACCGGAGTTCCCTCCATTGGTTTCGGAGGCTTTACATGGGATGCGTATAACGAAATTTCCACTGAACCCTTCACGAATGTAAGGGCTGCGCCTGATGCTTCGCCTGTCCCGTCTTCGACCGGAATGGTATAAAACTCTTTGCCTCCCTTTGCCGCCTCTGCCCTTAATTGCTTATCCAGCTTCTTGTATAATTCCGACGATTCATCAGGCTCCTTCAGATATAAAACGCCACTCTTAAATTTATAATCCTTCGGATATGTTTCCGGGATCTCCAAGGAAGGAGCGTTCATTTGCGCCGCTTTGGCTGTGTAGGCGTCATAATCAGTAAGCACGTATCCTTTTCCCGAAAACAAAATTCGATCAGTCAGGTTTATTTTTTTGTCGGGGATATAGTATGCGATCATTTCACCCGGTTGAAGCTTGGTAACCAGATTATAGACCTGCTCCTCCGGTGAAGCCGTTTTTTTGTCGGCTTTGGCTCCGGCAGATATCTCGGTCGCCTGACCTTTTGACGCTGCCGGAACGGCGGCATATGCGCTTGCCGTCCCGGCAAGGATCATGACGGCTGTTAGTGACGAAACGATTGCGATTTTGGTTTTAAACTTTTCCATTTGTTCTCCTTTCGGTACTGGGAATTTGAACTTCACACGGTATGACGCTCCACAGGAACAAAACGTTCACTTTATTTAAGTTATTGCTAACACCCAGCAGCAGATTGGAACAATAAAATGGCGGCACAGGAATCATTCCTTATGCCGCCATTTCTTTATTTTTGGATCCTATTTGATTGAACAAACTCCTCTTTTGGGAGATTGTTTTTATTGTTACGTACAAATGCCTTGCTTTTATTCTTCTTTGGCTTTTTTCCCTTCAGCCCGGTCGTTGATCGTTACCGTCACCGGCGAATATTCAGCGATCACCGTTTGCCCGTGCACGGACACGCTGCCTTCAGGCGAAATATCTTTTTCGGTCATGATGCCAAGCGCGATCTTGAATTCATTGAATTTGACCGGGATATTTTTTTCGCGGCGGATTTCCTCCCCGTTCAAATAAAATACCGCTTCATCATGTGCACGGTCGTACGTGATTTTATATGTGTTGAACTCGCGTGCTTTGAAATTGGTATCTTCCTTGAAAATGCAGAAGTAACGCGTTTTATCGGATGGCGGCACCTCAACTCCGGGGAATGGCAGCACGGCATAAACGCTTGCGTACTTGTCGTTTCCCGCAAAAAAGTCGAGCGCCGCTCCGGTCGTGAAATCAAGCAAATTAAGCGAAACATAACCGTCGTACAGATCGCCTGGAACGGTATTTTGAGTGCGGGCGCGGATTTGCAGCTCAAAGCTGACTTCGCCGGATTCCGGCACCTTGATCGTTTCCACGGAATAATACATATGTTTGGCGTTGTCCAATATTTGAATCTGGTCGTTTTGACGGTTGAGCGGAGCCCGCACATACAGGATGCCGTTGCGCACGATCACGACCGCATTCGGTTCGCGGTATTCCCAGAAGGAGCCGTCCGGAAGTGGAAAACCGCCGATCTGCCAGACTTCGCCTTCCGATAAAATCGTATGAAAATCGCCAATGATTTTTTGTTGTTCCATATCGCTTCTACTTCCTTTCTTGTATGGATCAATACATGCGCCAATAATGCGATTAAATGAGTCCTTGAATGAACAGACATACAATCATGACCAGACCGCTAAGTTTCGTTGATTTCAGCGATGCGCCCATCAAAGGCAGATAAGCGCGGGACGCATTGCTCGGCTTCAGCTTGCCGTATACTTGAACCAAGGGCAGCATGGCCGGAAGCGCAAGCAATCCGTACACCGGAAGCGCTCCGGCAATTACGCTGACGACCAGCGATACTGCTGCAAGCAGCAGCAAAAATCTCGAAAAGGCCAGCGCTCTTCGCTCTCCCCACACAACCACCAGCGTACGTTTTCCCGCCTGCCGGTCGGCCTGCCAATGCAGAAAATGATGATTAAACAAAACAAGCGTGGTGAGCAGCCCGATCGGCAGCGACAGCAGCAGCGCTCTCAGGTCCAGATGGGAGGTTTGCACATAATAAGAACCCATTACCGGAAGCACGCCAAAAGAAAGCAGGATTGCGATTTCGCTGTATCCTTTTCCCCGGTATCCGAATTTCAGCGGAGGCGCTACATAGAAATAGGCGATCAAACCGCCCAAAGCTCCAAAAACAAACGCCCAAATGCCTGAACATACCGCCAGCACGATACCGCAAACGGCCGCAACGCCAAAAAGCCCCCAAGTGATGGCGGCAAACTTGCGGACGCTCCAAATTCCGTTCGTTAAAAATCCCGAGTTTGTCGATACCGCATCCACGGTTTCTTTGGCTGCCGTATCCGTTCCGCTTTTGTAGTCCCACAGATCATTGATCATGTTGGAAAATAAATGGGCTGACGCAGCCCCGACCAGCGTAAGCAGAAACAGCCAGACATTAAATGCCCCGTTCCAGACGAACGCTCCAAGCGCTCCAAGCGCAACCGGAATGAGCATAACGGGTATGACTCCGAACCGCGCAGCTTTTCTGAATTGTTTGAGCATATCCAAACGGATCTCCTTTCCTCTTAAAATGCCGGACGCATCGCCGGGAATATCATATTCGGACGGAAATCAGACCCGATGCCGCCGAAGCAAATGATAATTTTCACAAACTATCCTATTTCAAGCCGACCCTTGCAGGGACGGCATACATTTAGGGATCGCCTGTGTTTTTTTCTACTCTTCAAGGATAGCATAGTTTATCGATTTTTGTCATGAAAATGTAGAATTTGCTATCGCGAAGTATGCATAAAATCACAGACGGAATTTCCAGGCGGCATCCTTATGTATTTCATTGTTGTTTCTTTGATTCCCCTATAATTTCAATGAATTATAAATATTCTCCGTATATTTGGTAATGGCTGCATCATAATGAGGATATTCATAACCGAGTCTTTCCCCTACGGCTTTGGAATATTTGCGAAATAATTCGTAGCAGGTAAATAAAGACTGCCACATGTTCGGATAACTGTTCCCGGAATAAGTGGACAACAGCGTTTGCCAATCTTCTTGCGGCAGATATCGGTCGATGAACTTATAGTTTTTACCCACGCTAAAGGAATAACCCCGCTCTGCACCGATCTGCCAAGACATCATTCGCAGCAAATTAGGGCGGGCAATCTCGTTCAAATGATCCACGGCAAAAAGAATCTCTTTTCTTGCCAGACCTTTGACCACGTACGTAGAGACCATCCAAAATTCATTGCAGCAATCGTCGAACTCCCTTGCGGTCGGTTTCCGGATCCAATACTGCCTGTCGCTTGCAGCTGCTTTATTTTGAATGAGGCCATCTTTATCAAGCAAAATCTCAACCAAACCATCGCTGCCTGCAAAATAATCTTCGACTTCATTGATCGGGATCAGCGTCAGATCCAACTTACAGCCATCTTCAAAAAGAATGATGTACGAAAACCAATTCCCCAGTTCCGGCGGAAAAAGCTCCATTGCTTCGGGTTTTTGCATCATCGCACGATCCCCGAACACATTCAGCCAGGCATCATTTTCTTTGAAAGAGTCCATATCCGTTACAAAATAAGAAATGTCGTAATCTTGGAATGCATCCCGGGGAATGTTCGGATTAGTGCGTGATCCTTCCAAAGTCGCCATACGAATCCGATTGTCGTTCGCGGCAAAATCAATAAACATCTTCATCATTTCTTGTTCGTTTCTCATGGCGTGAACCCTCCGTCCCACATTTTGATTTTGGCAATTTTGCAAGCTCCCAAATCTATTATAAATCTTTAGCTTGCTAAACGAAATAAAGCTATGAACGCCGCCTAAAACAGCATCCATAGCTTTTAATTTCTGGAAAACACCCGAAAAAATCAATCAAAAAGTCCGAATTAACGTTTGATATTATCCAGCGCTTTTTTTTCCCAACCGATTGAGCAGCTGCTTATATAGGCTTTCCATCTTCACGTGTTTGCCGAGACTTTCCCAATAACCGTCGCTGCGCGGCCGCGGGACATAATCGCTCGGGACAAGGCCGGGAACCTTGCTCCCCACATGTAACTTGCGCGGATATGTAATGACATGTCGTTTTTATTGGTGGATTTGTGTTTTGTTAAGGAAATGGTTTTCTCAATTCATCGATCTGGCTACCTCAACCATTTGTTCTTTGGTAAGTTCTCCACTGTTCATCTCCACATACGTATCGCCTTGTATCCAATGCAGAATGCCGCCAGGACTTTGATTAACCCAAGCCTCAAAGTAAGCTTTGGCGCCATTGATTGGTATGACTTCACCGTTGGTTCTCTGCTGAAATATCTCTGTCTTGGTTCTTGTACGGGAGGTATGTTTTTGTAAGTCGATTTCTTCTATTTTTATTTCATATACATAATCCCTAGCCTTATGCTGCTCGATGCCCAACACGTACTTCCCCCTTTGATCGAAATAATGCAATCTCACGTCCCGATATGGACCGCTACCTTTAGGGAATGCCCATCTCACTTCAACCTTCCAGTTTTCAGTCTGCATTTCACCCGGCAGGAGCAGTTTAAAATCGGTATGGGATTTGATTTTTTGAAGATGTAAAGTTTCATCCCCTATTGCTATGTCTCCTAATTTAACGGACACCACAGACGTTATTTGGCTAAAAACAGCCACTTTCAATTTCTAACGGTCACCACGGCGCTTATTTGCTTCAAACCATCGTCAAAAGAGGTATTTTCACTAATTAGCTGCAGCTGTGTCCGTTAGAATTCAAAAAGGTCGAAATTAACCTCTTTAACTGCCGCTGTGTCCGTTAGAAGTTCACATGACCTCACGGTCAACACCAACAATGAAAATGTTATGGTTTTTGTCTCAAAAACAGCAAAAGCATATTTTCATATAAATTCAAAAAGGTTGAAATTACTCTCTTTAGCAGCCGCTATGTCCGTTAAAGTTTAAGCGAGCTCCCCCTCTGCGCCTTTACCACATTTAACGGACAACACAGAACGCTATTTAGCGAAAAACAACCATTTTCAATTTCTAACGGTCACCACGGCGCTTAATTTGCTTCAAACCGTCGCCAAAAGAGGTATTTTCAATTCCGAACGGCCACCCCAGCGCCCTTATCATGCCCATTTGTAATCTTTTGTTCATTCGCCGTTCATACAATTTTTCTACAATAACCTTGAACTTGGCAACTAGGGGGAAAAACGATGTTTGGATTTATGCTGTTCCTGCATTTCGTCGGCCTATTCGCCTGGATGGGCGGACTGATTACCGTGATCGTGATGATTGGGCTGCTCGGCAAGCAGGCCGGATCATCACGGGATGCCAACCTGCTGGCCCGGAAAAGCGTGAACATCTTCAGTTGGCTGGCGCATCCGGGGGCCGTGCTTGTACTCGGCAGCGGATTTTATCTTCTTACGCAAATGGGTTCCGGCAGCAAACCGCTTTGGCTCGACATCATGGAGAAGGGCGGCGGTGCGATTGCGATCCTGTCTTTGATTGTCACCGGCATTCTTGGCAGCAGGGTTCAGAAAAAACTAAAGGCCGCCCAAGGGCAGCCCGTCAAAGCAACCGGATATTTAACCACCATGTCCGTCCTTATGGTCGTGATTCTTGGCGTGGTTTTTGCTGTAAGCTTAAAAGTATAAACAGAATTTAAGTAACACTTCATTAAACATGAACTTTCCAATTCAAAAAGGCCGTCCCAACAGTTTGAAGCGTTGGGCGGCCTTTGTTCTGCGGTAAAAGTACATCAAGTCAGGTAAGTTCAGTTCTTTTTAGAGACAACGGTTTGAACCGATTTCCCCGCAGATTTTTGCGTTTTCTGGGCGTAATATGTTTTTAATTCCTCAGGCGTGACAAAATCGGTATAAAACCCGTATACGCCCCTTGACTTGTATTTTTCCATTTCATCAAGGCTGTTGATCGTATGGACAAAACTGAGCTTGTTTATTTTTTTCAAACTTCCCAAAAAACTGGCGTTCGCCCTCCATTCCGGCATCGTAACTGCAGTGATTTTAGGATGTTCCTTTACGAATTGCAGCACTTTTTGGTTCGAATCCGTCGTTTGGTACAGCGTATAAACATAGGATTCAAAAGGATATACATTTTCGATGGTGGTATACATGCCTTCGTTATATATTTGCGGGATAATCCGCTTAAGCAAATACGGGTCTTCATTGAGAAGTTCCACGATTTGGCCGAATTGCGCGGTGATCGTCTCTTTATCCATGCTTTTCGTATCGGTAATAAAATAAATATCCGGGTACTCATGCAGAAGATCCACAATATCGCTAAATGAAAGCACATTATACTTATCAAACATTTTTAGTTCTTTCATGTCAGCAAGCGGCAGCGGTCCTCCCGTCATTTCAGGCGTCAGGGTTTGTCCCAAAGACTGAAAAGCATATAAAGACCAATCATGCCGTCCAATCAAATAACCGTCAGATGTAAACTGAAGATCAATTTCAAACAGTCGCTGCCCTTTTTCATAATTGGTTTCAAAGGCTTCATAAGAATTGGTATATGCCTTTTGATCGATTCCCCCAAGCGCATGCGCAACCAGATTGTGGTCCGTCCACCCGGATGCCAAGGCAGGAGTGCTGAAAGCAGGCAGACAAATCATAAACAGCAGTGCGGCGAGCCATTTTTTCACTTCCAAACCTCCAAATGATATTCTCAGTAATTTCCTTTTATATGTTAACATGTTTTTAGTAAAAAGGTTTCGCCAATTTGCGCATTTTTTCGATTCCGGGTATGATCAGAACAAATTCATTTCCTTAAAAGAAAGGAGGTTTGATGGTGGGAATTTGGAAGGAGTGGGTCCTGCAGCAGGAGCAGCTTCTTGATGAGGTGTGGGCATTAAGCGGACGTTATATCGAGGATCTGAACAATAAAAATATTTTTCTGCAAACATTTCTGCATGCTTGTTCCGATACGGGAACGGATCCGGCATGCGACTATCTGGAAATGTTCGATAGCGATCCTCCGGAATTCATTTCGATTGTCCAGACTTCTGCCGATACGATTGAAGTGATCGCCGAGATCGGGTACGGTCTTTCAGTATGGCATCACGGAAAGCAGCTTGGCAAAGTAACGGCAGCAGCCAGGGGAATTTTCACTTTCAAACTCGTTGACCAGGCTTCCCGCAAACCCGTCCCGATATCGGACGAAATCGACCTAGCCCTCAATCGATGCGAAATATGCCGCCTTGAGCTGCAGGAAATGCATAATATCGAGGAATATTACGATGATTATACGATGGTTTTCTAGCCATATTAAAATAACCCCATAAAGAGTATCGGAAAGAATTCCGACGACTCTCGAAGAGGGGCGCTTTTGCGGAGCAAAAGTACTTAGTGACGCAGGCCTTCGAGGCTATTCCGAGTACTTTGCAGGGACCCCAGGAACTTTATAAGTTCTTATAAAATAACCCCACAAAGTGGAGCCTATGCTTCGATGCTTATTCCAAATACTTTGCGGGGACCCCCAAAAAAACTTATAAATTCTATACTGCTAAAAAAGGGACCGGTTTGCCCGTTCCCTTTCATTCACTATTCTTGGGAGGCCTCTCCGCTGAGCTGCCATGTAATGCCGAAACGGTCGCGAACCATGCCATAAAGCGGGCTCCAGAATGTTTCCTGAAGCTCCATCTTAACTTGTCCACCCTCGGCAAGAGCATGATAGATCGATTTTAACCGCTCCAGATCCTTCGTATTAATCGCAATACTCAGCTGATCGCCAAGCTGAAACGGATTTCCCGGAAAGGTATCGGAGAACATCAGCCTTTGGCCATCGAATTCCAGAGCCGCATGCAGCACGCGGTTTTTGGCTTCCTCCGGCATCGGATGGCTATTTCCCGGCATATCGCCGAACCGCTGAATTCCTAAATTTTTGGCTCCGAGCACTTTTTCATAGAATGCGACCGCTTCAGCGCACTCTCCATCCAAATTGATATACGGTGCAATCTTCAAGCTCATGTTCTGTCCTCCTGATTATGTTAAATTTGAAATAACACATTCCCATTATAACCTTTTTCGGACAATCTTCTACAAAAAATCAGAGAGTGACAAACCGGAAATTTTATTTAAAAGAGAACCGATCCCTGTCTATGCAGAATTCACAATTATTGCGGCCGCTCCAGCGAAAAGGTTTCACCCAATCTGGCATAGTTGCTGCCGGCCAAACGGCTGACAGGCTGCAGAACATCAGCCAGAATCCGCCCCCCGTCAAGCAATGTGTCATCCACATGAAACCGGACGATCCGTCCAATCAGAAGATCCGTTGAAGGGGATGTTTCCGTTCCTCCAAGCGGTATAGCTTGTTCCAATACGCACTCCATACGTATCTTCGCTTCGCCGATACCTGGAACACGGACCATATCGCTTGGAACAGCGGTTAGACCGGCATGCTCGACTTCGCTTTCCTCAGGCGGCAGATTGGCTGCTGTCAGATTCAGCTTGGCAATGGAGGATTCACCACCGATATGAACGACGAATTCCCCTTCGCGGACCGCATTTCTGGCGGTATCCTTGCGCTCGCCTTGCTTGCGCTGTACCGACACCGAAATCATCGGCGGATCTGCCGTAACGATATTAAAATAACTAAACGGCGCAGCATTCACCTTGCCGTTATCCGCCAACGTCGTCACCCAGGCAATCGGCCTGGGAATGATGCTGCCTGTAAGCAGCTTGTAATTATCCCGCTCGCTTTGGTTTTTGGGATCGATATGGATCATCATGGGCGGTTTCCCTCCACTTCGCGGACCTCAAATGGGGTCAGTTTGGCTTCTATTTCTTCCCGGCGCGGCTCGTACCATTCAGGCAGCATCAGCTTTTGGCCCAAAGCTTCCGGTTCTTCGTCGCGTGCAAACCCCAGCGGATCAGTCGCGATCTCAAACTGGATGCCGCCCCCTTCGCGGAAATAAAGGGCATTGAAATACTGGCGGTCGATCACCGGAGTAATTTGAAAGCCATGCTCCTTGACATGTTCCCTCCACATGAGATGCTCTTGATCGTCTTTCGCGCGCCAAGCGATGTGGTGGACCGTCCCCGCTCCTCCCGTGCCGCGCTCCATCGGGGCCATATAAACATCGATGACGTTGCCCAAATCCCCAAATGATTTAAACCGGGCATACGCCCCTTCTTGGCCGATCCTTTGCAAACCCATGACATGTTGAAGCATATAAGCGGTTTGTTCCGGTGCCATGCTGTACAGTACGGCTCCGCCGAATCCTTTAATCGCCTTCTCTGTAGGAATGCCGCCATAAGACCATGTGTTAAGGGAACCTTCCTCCCGCTCCGCAATTTCGAGCTGCAGTCCGTCACGATCGCGAAATGCCAAATATTCTTCGGAAAAACGAGTTGTTTTTTCAAATGGAATGCCAAATACCGCAAGTCTTTCCTCCCAAAACGGAAGTGCGCCAACTGGAACGGCATATGTCGTGACGCCGACCTGCCCGCCTCCTGCACGGCCCTGACGTGATCTCGGCCAAGGGAAAAAGGTGATGATTGTCCCTGGACTTCCTTGCTCATTCCCCAGGTACAGATGGTAAACCTCCGGCGCATCGAAGTTTACGGTTTGTTTAACCAGACGCAGCCCAAGCACTCCCGCATAAAAATCAACGGTTACTTGTGGATCTCTTACGAAAGCTGTAATGTGATGAATTCCGGCTGTTTTCATATTCATGTCGGTTCAGCTCCTTTAATTAAATATTTCTTTAAATTAAGATATATATGCAAATTTGTGCTTCTCATCATCTAAATCGTTTTATCACTTATCTTGATTTAAAGATAATAAATTTTGAATTAATTGTCAATAGCGTTGCATCTACACAATTGATTTCCTTTTAAGAAGCATCCCGGGTATGATATAGGCTTATGGGTCAGAAAGGTTGCGGCTGACAGGGATCATTGAACCCGGTCGGGGCCAAAAGAAAAGAAGACCTTTTGTAGAGGTGAAAAGGGGATTGATTCCAGTGAGGCTCGGAATTTTCTTACCGAAAAAAAGCGCAGCTCCCAAAAGGAGAACTGCGCCAATCATTCAAGGCAGCTTTTCAATCTTCGCCAGCAAATTGGCGAGCGCCCTCGCGCTTTCCGCTCTGGTCGTGCCCTGCGCCGGATTAAAATTGCCGCCGCTGCCCTGCAAAAGACCTGCTCCGACAGCCTTGTTAACGGCTTCCTGCGCCCATTTGCTGATTTGGCCCTGATCCTTAAAGACAGCGTCCGACGGATGATCCAACATCCGGCCGCCAGCGGCCGCGTAAGCGTTAACCAACATGACGGCCATCTCTTCACGCGTCACGGACTGATTCGGATGGAATTTACCGTCTCCGGAACCTTGGACAATTCCCGCCTGCACAGCTGCCGCAATTTCCTTGCCATACCAAGCGTTCTCGCCGATATCGGTAAACGTTACGCCTTGGCCGGCAGGCAAATCCAGAATCCGGGCCAGCATGGAAGCAAATTCCGCACGGGTAACCTGCTTATCCGGTGCAAAAGATCCATCCGGGAATCCGCCGAGTACATGACGGGCCGCCATATCCTTAATCACTTCGGCAGCCCAATGACTGGCAGCCACATCTTTGAAAGTTTGATCATAAGCGATGGCGCTGTATTGTCCCGGTCTGTTTACAAGAACTGTCAATCTTTTTCCTTCCTGCTTGCCGCCGACATATTCCATTGCGCTTGCCGTGACACGGTAAATTCCGGTCCGTTCCGGTTTTGCTCCCTCCGGAATATCCAGCGTGAGTTTTACCTTATTGCCGAATTGCGGCAGACTGCTGGATTTTCCGTCTTTGGTTTGGACGGAAATTCCAAGACGGAATATTCGGCCGACGGTTAGTACGGCATTTTTTTCATTTTGCCGCAGCTGTTTCAAACTCTCTGCCGCTTTGTCCGCTGCCAGCGGCTCGATATCAACCCTAATCTTCAATCCGTTTGGATCGGCACCGGCAGCAAGACGGTTTGCCTCCTCCAATACGGATGAAGGAATGGATAGGGAGATCCCTTCCGCATGGAGATTCAAGGTTCCTTCCTTGCCTAAACGGGCTGCCGTACTTCCCGGAAGCTGTACCTGCGTCTTTCCGGAACCGATCTGGATATCCAACTTGCCGCCTTTTACATGATCCAAATCGCGGTCCGATACGATCCATATGCCGGAATCTTTGGCTGGCGGCGGGGTTGCTGGCGATGAAGGACTCGTTCCTGACGACCCGCCGGAACCCGATGACGAACCTCCAGATCCCGGATTCGTCGTTGGCGCCGCCTCAACTTTCAGTGTATAAGATGCTTGCAGCCCCTTGTATTCCGCCTTAATCACTGTTTTGCCTTCAGCCAAGGCAGTGATGAGTCCAACCGGGCTGATGCTTGCCGTTTTCGGTTCGGAGCTGGTAAAGGTTACTCCATCCGAAATTTCCCGCTTCTCCCCGGATGCGAGAATACCGTAGACCTTCACCTGCTGGGTTTGAGAAATGGTCATCATGCGCAAATCACCCAATTTAATGGACGCAAAAACGGCTTCTTCCGTTTGGCTGAAAAGGGGATTGCTAAGTCCGCTTTCATGATGAAGCCGGCTCACGGCTGATACGGCATAGGTATAATCCTGACCTGCAGCGGCGCTCCGATCTGTATAAACCTGCGTTTCCCCTTCAACTCTCCGCACCGTATCAATTAGCTGGGATGTATCGTTAGGATTGATAACCCCTTTGCCGTTGACACGGTAAACGGCATAATAAGCCGGCGCCTTATCCCCATTATCCTTCCAGGCAAGTTCTATGGAACCGCCCGTCCCTTTCAGTCCGGTCAATACCGGCGCGTCCGGCGTATCGTCAGGAAGCCAAGGCATGACCGGAACCAGCGCGGGACGCGAATACATCGATGCGACTGCATCCCTTACTCCCAGGGGATTACGAAGCAGATCCGAAGTGCTGAACATAATATTCCCTGCTATATTATTTCCCTGATCATTATTGTATCTCAGCTGTGCGGGCAGCAGATCCGGATTGGTCCAGTTGCTTTCGCCGACGCGGTAAGCGGCCTGACCGATATACAGCTGGATATTATGTTTTCCGGAGTGATCATGTTCCCCGTTAATTTCTTTCGTCCACCAATCGATCAATTTCTCGTATGCCGCCGCTGGATTTCCGAAATGCCAATAGATTTGCGGCGCCAAATAATCCACCCAGCCGTTTTTCATCCATGTTCTTGCATCCGCATACAAATCATCGTAATTTTGCAGGCCGTTGGTTTCGGAGCCTGTCGGGTCGGTTCCTTTATTCCGCCAGATACCGAACGGACTGATGCCGAATTTGACGTAAGGCTTGATACTCTTGACTCCTGAATTGAGCCCTTCCACGATCGAATTGACGTTGTCCCTACGCCAATCGGCCAGCGACTTCGTGCCTCCGCCGTTTTTATATTCGTTGTATTCCTTGCTGTCGTTAAAAGGTTCATCCCCCGGATACGGATAAAAATAATCATCCATATGAATGCCGTCCACATCGTATTTTTGCACGATTTCCTTCACGCCGTTGATGATGTAATTTTGAGCGTCCACAATCGCCGGGTTGAAGTACAATTTTCCGTTATTTTTAACGACCCAATCCGGATGAACTCGCGCCGGATGACTTTCTGCGAGCAGTTCAGGTTTGTCATGCATGCTGATCCGGTACGGATTGATCCACGCATGGAATTCAAGATTCCGCTTATGCGCCTCCTCAATCATAAACTTCAGCGGATCGTAACCGTCGCTGGGCGCTTTCCCTTGTTCCCCTGTCAGCCAATGCGACCATGGGAAGTATTCCGACGGGAAGAAGGAATCGCTTGTCGGTCTGACCTGCACAAAAACCGCATTGATGCCTGTCTCTTTCAATTCATCCAGCAGCTTCACGAAATCCTGCCTTTGCTTTTCCGGGTCAAACTCGCCTTTGGTCGGCCAATCGATATTCTCCACCGTCGAAATCCATGCGCCGCGCAGTTCCCGCTTCGGATGAACCGCAGGATTCGTTACGACGAGCAGCTGCTGGGCCTTTTTCCCTTCGACTTCCGCGGTGATCATCGTCGTTCCCGGCGATTTTGCCGTAATTTGTCCGGTCACCTGATCAATGATGGCCGCATTTGCATTGGTGCTGCCAAAAGTGATACCCGTAGTAATTTCCTTTTTGCCCTGCGCTTTATAATCCCCGAATACTTCGGCTGAAGGGGCCTCCTCTCCGATCACGACCGAAAATACGCCTTGGATTTCAATGCTTTTCAGTTCGCTTGCCTTCACCTGAACCTTATAGATGGCATCTTGCCCTTCATATTTTGCTGTCACCGTTGTTTCACCTACCTGTAAAGCCCGGATCTGCCTTCCGGTAATTTCAGCAACGCTGCTGCCGGGCTCGGCTTCAAACGTTGCATCCGCTGACACATCAACAGGCTCCCCTTCACCATAAACGGCAAAGGCCTTCAAATTGGCGGTTTCGGTAAGCACAAGCGAAAGCGGTCCTTCAATCAAAAGCCGCTCTGGAATGGCCGGATTCTGAGATACTGTCAGCCGGTACACAGCGCTGTATTGATTCCGGTATGTAGCCGTCAGCTCCGTTTCCCCGGCGGCAAGCGCGGTAATCTTGCCGTTTGCGTCCACCGCTGCCACGGATTCGTCGCTGCTTGCGTACGTGACGCTTCCGCTTTCCGCAGGCTGCGGATCGGACACGCCATTTCGGGTAACCAGAACACCGGCTTGAACGGTTTGCCCGATGCCAAGCGGTTTGACTCCGGACCATTCAACGCCAAATATATCGGTGTTCTCATAAATGACGCTCACCTGATCCACATACAGGGTTCCCGCACTCTTCGTGCCGGTTTCCACCAAATAAATATAATTGAGTTTGATTGGCTCTGCCCCATCGGGCACATCGGCAGTTACATACCGCCAGCCGTTCAAAACGTCGCTGCTTTTGGTAAAATCAAGCGTAGTTTGCTTGCCCAGGCTGTCCTGCACCTGTCCGCGAATCCAATGCTGCTTATCTTGGCCATATACCCAGAACCCGATTTTTTTCGGCTTGCCGGGAATATCGCGACCGTCTTTGCCATCCGGATTCTTAAACCTTATATAAGCCGCCGAAGTCCCGCTGTTATTAGTGAAATCATATTTCAACCTGCCGGACTTCAGCCCGTATTTCACAGGCTCCGGACGCTCCGCTTGATCCAGAACGGCTGAATTGGCTTGGACGGACGTCACTCTGATATCTTCGATATTTTCGAAATCTTCAAATACCCGGACCCACTCGCTTCCGGCGGATGCCATCTGTTCCGGGGCCACCACATTCAAGGGAACTTCCGCGGTTAAACCGCTGTATTCCGCTGTTATAACCCCAGATCCCAGCTTGTCTCCGGCAGTCAGCACGGCTCCCGATAACGTTGCGCCATCCGTGCCGCCATCCGTTTCGAGCTTCCAAATCACCTGATCCTGAGGAACGTTCACTTCGCTGTCGTCTTTAGCATATCCTTGTACCGACAAATTTATGGATGTACCTAAAACTACCGTAACGGGCTCCGGGGAGATACGCAGACGGGCCAAATCCGCATTTTTCTCCGCATCCGCTTTTTCCTCGCTGCCTTTACCCGGTTCATCTTGCGTTCTTTCCGGTCCATCGCTTGGCTCTGCGCCTTGAAGCTCTCCTCCGGATTCTTCCGACTCCGCCGGGGAATTCGGCGTCCCGGAATCGGGAGCTTTGATCTCTCCTTCCCCGCTCTGACCCGCTCCGGGCCAATTTGTTTGTCCTTCGTTAATTTCCTCCTTTGCGGCTGCTTCCATTACGGAAGCCGGCGTTCCAACCATGAATGCGCTTACAATTAAACAAATGCTAAGGACTGAACTGAGATGTCTGTTGAACCATGATTTCCGAGGTACGATAACATCCACTTCCCTTCCCCAATTTTGAAGTTCTTACAAACCATAAGCGCTATATAAGTTGAACCAATGATTATGAATGGACGGGGCCTCTTGCCCATCCCTTTTCATTTTCTTTAATTCAACTTAAATATGATTTTGTAAAGTGTATCACCCACCCCTCTGAAAATATATTTTAATTATATGATTGTGCGTAAAATATTTCTACACAAAATTCCCGCTAAAAAACGACAGGAACCATCATATGATTACTAGAGGTGGGCTGGGGAAGGGATTCGAATATGAATGCGTTATTTTATTCCGTGCTGGTTTATACTAAATTTTCAGCAGTTATTCTGAGTGCTGCCCGGAATTAGGCTTATTCTGCATACGACCGAACATCAACTCGTAACTGTCGTTGCCGTGATACAGAGAACGTTTCACGCGCGAGATGGTTGCTGTGCTTGCTCCCGCCTCGGTTTCAATTTTACTGTACGTGTTATTGTTATAAAGCATTTTGGCAACCTGAAAACGTTGGAGCAAGGTTTTGATTTCATTCACCGTACATAAATCATCAAAGAAGGCATAACATTCCTCAATCGTTTCTAATGTCAATAAGCCTTCAAAAAATTCGTCCAATGCTTTACCTTTCAGTTCATCAATAAGCATACGTTGTACCTCCTCAAGTGATGACTGCTCTGAATTTATGTATACCATACTATACCATTATTTTTTACTTGCAATTAATTCCATATGCAAAACGCAGAGCGATGTTGTCCTCTGAACGAAAAAAAGCTGGCCAAAAACCAACTTTTTTTCATTCAATTACAATCAAGTTCATCATGCTGCTTTTGAGGATGCCCTCGGTTTTCCTTTTCTGCTCATAAATCCGTACAAGATGTTCAAAAGCGGAGCCGCAATGCAGAAGATCGCAAACGGCAGATACTCCAATGTCGATACGCCCAGCGTACCTGTAATAAATACGCCGCTTACCCCCCATGGAATCAGAGCATTGACGGCTGCGCCCGCATTGGCCACAATTCTTGACATTTCTTTACGTTCAATGTTAATCGCATCATATTGAGACTTAAACGCTTCACCGGGTAAAATAATCGACAAATATTGCTCACCGAGCAATAAATTGATTCCCATCGAGCTAAGTGCCGTCATCAAAATAAGTTTGCCTTTAGTACTGACAAAGGAAGTGATGCGGGAGATGATGGTTTTGATGATATTCAATTCTACAAGCAATCCGCCGAGCGCAAGTGCCAGTAAAATCAGGGACACCGACCACATCATGCTCTGAATGCCGCCGCGTGTCAGCAGCTTGTCCACAGTACCGACACCGGTATTAGAAACATAACCGTTTTGCATCAATACCGAGATGTCAGACAAACTGGTATGCGGGTGATAAATGTAAATGACGCCGATGGTAAATACAATGCTTAACAGTAGTGTTGGAATCGCCGGAATTTTCCTCCATGCGCATAAAAAGAGTACCACTACTGGAATTAGTGTAACAACCGAAATTGGAAATGAAGAGCTTAATGTATCGACCAATTGGTTAATTTCCTGCCCCGTCGAGAGCACTTTGGCATGTCCCGCCACACCGAAAAAAATCAGGGAGATGAGAAATGCCGGAATAACAACGCGTATCATATAGCGGATATGGTCAAACAAGTCAACTTCAGCAATGGCCGAAGCCAAGTTGGTTGTATCGGATAACGGAGAGATATTGTTTCCCAAAAATGCGCCGGAAATGATAGCGCCTGTTACAATGGCAGGATGATAACCCATAATTTGACCCATTCCGAAAAAGGCAATGCCGACGGTCGAGATCGTTGTAAATGAGCTGCCTACTGTAATTCCTACCACTGTACAAATGACAAACACAGAAGGTAAAAAATATTTAGCGGATAATATGTTGAAACCATACACCATAATCGTTTGAATCGTTCCTGCTGCAATCCAGACGCTAATGAGCGCCCCGATCAGCATAAAGATAAGAATAGGAATTAAACCGGGGGAGATTCCTCCCATTATTCCTTTATGGATACGATCCCAGGAGACCTTTTTGATTTTGGCGAAGATGATAAGAATGCCTAATGAAACTAAGATCGGAATTTGAGGGTCCATTCCCAGACCAATGATGCATGCTCCAATAATGGCTAACAAAACGACTAAAAGAAACAGGCTTTCTTTTAAAGTCACTTCTTTATTCATGGCTGAACTCCTTATCGTGTATTGACCATCTATAGCAAGAAGTCACAATTTCGTGGAATTGAATTATAAGATGGACCAAAGCTGCCTCATCTATACTTGTTCATGCGTTGCTCAGCCTTGTGAAAAGCGCCATGCCAAACCGGTCCTACAAAACGATTAAAAGCAAATCCGCCCGAAATAGCTGCGGTCGTGAATTCCTTTGCCTTGCTGACTGCGGTTTTGACGGTCATTCCTTGAGCTAATCCGGCAGCGATCGCGGCGGCAAATGTGCAGCCCGCACCATGATTATGATCCGTATCGACTTTATCTGCTTCATACAACGTAAATTCGGAACCATCAAACAGCAAATCAATCGCCTTCTCTGCCTGAAGCCCTTTGCCGCCTTTAATGACAACGTTCTTAGCTCCAAGACTGATGATTTTGCGGGCAGCTTCCTTCATATCGTCAATGGTGCTGACTTTCGCAATTCCCGCAAGCTGACCTGCTTCAAACAAATTCGGTGTCGCAATGGTGGCCCGGGGCAGCAGCAACTCTCGAATAGCTTGCCCATTTTCAGGTTGAACGACTTCGTTTTCGCCTTTGCATACCATAACCGGATCGATCACGATATTTTCGATTTCATTTTGATCGATGATGGTACTTAAAAGTTCGATCACTTTAACAGATCCAAGCATTCCGGTTTTTAATGCATCCAACTTACCGCCGGATAAAACCGTTTTAATTTGTTTGTATACAAGTTCCGGATTTATCGGCTCCACTTCATGATGCCAGTTCTTGTCTTCATCCATGGTTACAATCGAGGTAATGGCACAAAAACCAAAGGTTCCATACTCCTCAAATGTTTTTAGATCAGCCTCTAGGCCAGCGCCACCGCTTGAATCCGAACCTGCAACCGTAAGCACTTTTTTAATCTCGGACATGTCAGAAACACTCCTTAAGGGAAAAGAGGAATGCGTAACATCCAGCTCATCCGGTGTTACGCATTTCCCTATTTTTGTTGATTATTAATGGTTGTTTGCTGGTATTATTCGTTCATTTCGTACATGTAGATTTTTTCAAGTTTTTCTTGCATTGCTTTTTCAATTTTCTCTGCATATTCTTCGAAAGTTGCAGCGTCATGCGCATACGGAGACAGTGCACAAGCGCGAAGGATAGTGACTTTGCCGGCACGATCCCATTCTTGGTCGGTAAATCCGAGGCTCTTCACGAATTCCAGCGGGCTGTTGCCATAATCCGGAATAGCGAAGTCCGTATGGGAAGTAATAAATTCATTGCTGTACAGACCGCCTTTGACATAAGAAGCATAATCGAAGAAGTCATGGTTCAATTTGTTCATTCTCACCAGATCGGTGTTTCCTTCTTCATTAAAGACATAGTCAACCATATTGAAGTCTGGTTTGGTCAATGGATGAAGCTCAATGATTCTGCCATCGACATTGAATTTCTTGTTCTTCAAGAAATTGTAGAAGCGGTATGCGCCTTCGATGCTGGCACCCATCAATTTACCGAAACCTGTAACGTTCAGCGGCAATACTTTATGGGCTGTCCATACAGCGGCTGCCGTTGCGCCGGCTTTGGAACCTTCAAGGATATAAGCACCAAGCAGTGCAGGAATATCCGCGCCTTTTTCGAATACATAAGTTGCGAAGTAAGAAATCGATTCGCGCATTCTGATGTCGCGGATCGCAATCGCACCAGCAGAGTAAGGAATGTAACCCATTTTGTGAGGGTCAATTGTAACGGATTCCGCTTTGCTGATGGCTTTGAAGGCATTGTAGATATCCTCAGTCAGCCATTCGTCTTTCAGCTTCATATCTGTAAAGATATTGTATTTTTTATATACTTCATCGATTTTGTTGTATTCGATAAATTCATCATTTTCATCGAGGAAAATTGCACGTGCGTAACCGCCATATGCAGCATCGATGTGAACGTAATAGTAAATGCCTTCTTTAGCAAGTTTTTCACGCAGTTCGATGATTTTATCAATATGGTCAATTTGGCCTTCTTCCGTACTTCCGACAACACCTACGACGCCGAGAACCGGAATTTTTTGTTCAGCCAATTCGCGAATGCGTTTTTCGAGTTTGTTGATGTCCATACGATATTCGCTGTCAACATCGATGGCCTCAACTTGATCCAGACCGATGCCGATGATATCGCCGGCTTTCAACCAGGAATAGTGTTTGGTTTGCGGGATGAGCCATTTACCAAGCTTTTGCAAGTTTTGACCACTACGAGCGGATTTATCTTTAATTTCATCCATTCTGTCAGCGAGTTTTTCCGTGAGTTCCATAATTTCTTCTGTTGACATATTCAGCAATTCCCATTCGGATTTGCCTTCTACATATTCAGGCGCAACTTCTTTGATCGCCAGCGGAAGGGATTTGATGTTACGTGCATACCACAGACCTTCCAAGTTGGCGATGGAGCCGTCGGCGCAAATGTGGCCCCAGCTTTCCCCTGCTTTGTAGCTCATCAGTTTAGCAATTTCATGGCCAACTTCTTCTTCCATTTGCGACGTACCTGGAGAGGATTCATAAGCCACGTTATTGCCGTTCCAAAGCATTGCTGCTGTATAAGCGATGATGGCCGGCATCAAGGTTTCGGAGTTCATATGTCCCCAGAAACGGCCTGCGCTATGCCATGGCAGCGATTCGGAACGAAGTTTGGAAGACAATACGTTAAATACGCTGCGTACATGATCGGCTGTATCCTGGAAGCTCTTTGAACTTTTATCGAAAGGTGTAATCACTGGCAAGTCTTGCGGTTGATAATTTTGACGCCAGCCTACATGCTCGTCAACGACCTTGAGCAGAACTTCCTTGAACAGATCGACGTTTTCGCCTTTAGAGCCAAGAAACAATGCTTTTAGGTTAATATCAGGAATTTGATAGTTCATTGCTTGAGTACCTCCATTTATAAAGAAATGATGAGAAATTATTGTATATAAAAGTTTGTTAGCGAAATTTAGTTTGTGAAATTATTCACTCTTCTTCCAGCTTGGCTTCTTATATTTGTAGATCAGCAGTGCAATACCAACCATGACAACTGTCGCAACGACCTGGTAAATGACATACCCTGTTGAGAAGCTTGCAGGAAGAATGGATGGCGGTATTAAGCTGACAATAATCGTGATAACAACACTCAGTAAGGATAACAATGCTACGAACCACATCAATCCATTACCTTTATTGCCAAGACGGAATGGTCTTTCCATATCAGGCGATTTATAACGCAGACGCACGGCGGAAATGGCGATCAGCGCATATACGATACAGTATAGAATCGTTGTTGTAATCGTGATGACCAAGAAAGCACTGTTAACGTCAGGAACAACGATATACATGACGGAAACCAAGGAAATAACAATCGCTTGGATCAATACGAAGGAAATCGGAATTCCTTTGCTGTTTCTCTTTTGGAAGAATGGCGGCAAGTTACCGTCTTCTGCGACTTTAATCATCGACTTACTTGGACCAAGTACCCATGCGCTAAGCTGAACAAGAACACCGATCAAGATCATCGCGGAAATAATGTTAACGAAAATGGATGGAATACCTAAGTTTTCACAGAAAATCATATATGGCTGCGTAATGTTCGAAAGTTCCATTTTGCCCATTGGAACACCGTTCGCAACCGTCAAACCCGCAATCAGGTTGAAAATGACCAGCAGGATTACGGAAGCAATAACCGCAATCGGATAGTTGCGTTTCGGATTTTCAATATTGTTCGCGTGCACTGAGGAAATCTCAACACCAGCGAAGATAAAGATGATACCGGATAAATAAGCCAAGCTTCCCAAGTCACCAAGGTTTGGCAGGAGGTCGCCTGCTTTAAAGTTTGCCAAGTAGCCGCTTGGATTAATGCCGTTTTTGATCATATAAGCGACACCAAGCACCACCAGAACAACAAAGGGAATATATACCCCGATAATCGAACCCCAGTTACCGGCAATTTTGACCATATCGAACTTCAAGTTCAATAGGGTTACGCCCCAGTAAGAAATGAGAATGACTGCAAATATAAAGAAGTTATTTGAAGATAAATGTGGAACATTAATTACATAACCGAACAGTACGCCTACAGTCGAAGCAACCATAACCATACCGAAAAACATTTGGACCCATAAGAGCCACGAGGTTACGAACCCCCATTTTTCCCCCAACGCTTTTTTAACCCAGACTTGCGGGCCACCCTCTTCAGGGAATCCCGTTGACAGTTCAGCGGACATCAATGCAATCGGAAGTGCAAACAGAATAGCTGCAACCAGCATGTAGAAAATTTGTGTCCAACCGGTAATGGCTAGCGTTGGCACGCTACGTACAGTACCGAAGAATGCCATCGTGATCCCAATTAACCCGAATAGAGTTAATTTTTTTGAATTGGCCATAAAGTCTCCCTTCTTTCTCTCTATTTATCTATCTTTCTAATGCATCCAGAATATGAATAAAACATGAATTAAAATGATTTTGGATACATTCGAAATTCTGAAAATAATATCACCTTTTCAAGGCGAAGGATGAAATGAATTTGTTAATCGATTAACTTTCACCGCAAGTATACGCCTTGTTTTTTTGTTGTGTCAATTTGGTTCAAAACCTTGTCACATAAGGTTTTTTTGGTTTTTTCCATAATCTTATTAATAAATACTTTAAAGGTTTTACTACTTCACCGATGAAGGCTTTAAATGATTTACGCTTTTATGGGTTGAAGCATTTTCAGGGAAAAGTTATGAATATTAATTTATAAAAGTGGATATTTATATATTGATGCCAGTTGATATTTTTAACTTAAAAGATGATGTATTTGATCTGCAACCACTCCTTTACGAATGAAAAAATCGGGACATGCCAGTGATTTATGGATGGGGGCACGTTAACTTTATGATGGCTTGTGCAATTACATCTTATGAGTGCACATTCTCCCAAGCTGAGGAATGAAGTGGAAGCTCGAGGATAAATTCACGAAAAAGAATAGTTATACGCGAGGAGAAATGAACGCCTTACTTGGAAGGCCCTGAAATCGCTTTTACAAAAAAAGCAATATCAATCTTGGTTTCTAGTATTTTGCAATTTGTCAAAATTCCGGTGTCGATAAAAAAAGGAAAAATAAAACAATAAAAGCCGGTTTTCAGCTGTCTTTCCAGCTTGAAAATCGGCTTTTTCGTAACAATCTTTTCACGTAAATTGTGATAAAAATCATAGATTACGAAACGGAATGGAGCGGATCATTGCCTTGTTTCCTGACTCCCGGATACCAGTGCAGCATGCTTTTGAAGGCACAGTTGGCAATATCATCATGTATGTCATATTGATTAATATTATATTCAATTTCTGGAAGCAAACGATCCGTCTCTTTTTTTAATAATCTACTATATCCAATCAGTCTGCGTGAAGCAAGTTTTGTATCATGATTTGGAATGCGATCCGGTTCATCATGAAGCTTAATTAAAAATTGTTCCATTTTGCAGGCTGCTTCCTGCTGATCGCATCTTCCATTCAGCACATTCACCTTTACGGATAATCGATTTTCAGGATCCATGTCAAGCGCTTTGTGCCAAAGAGCCAACCATTCATCATATTTGATGTAATATCTCCCCTGAAAATAACTTTTGATTGTCGGCAGTAAGATATGGATGGTCGGGTGATAGACATCTTCGTCTTTTTGGATATCCAACATCCGAAAATAACCAAGCGTTGCTTGTTTAACCCGTTTATACTTAAATAATCGGTTAAAGCCGATTAACATCCGGTCAAGTTCTTCATTAATATGTGCGTCGGCAACTTCTCTTAGCCCTAAATCAACCGTAAGCCAGTTAACCTGCTTAACCCGATTTACTTCCGATATTAAACGATGATTAAAAAATGCAAGCTGTAGCGACCGTCTCCACGAACCAAGCATCTTTAATCCTCGCCTCCATTTCTAAAAGAGAATAGCTGATAATCAGCTATTCTCCGAGTTTCACGAGGTTGTAATTCTTTTTGCCTTTACGAACGATGATAAAGCGGCCGTCGAAGGAGTTCTCGGTTGTTACGACCATATCCAGATCGGTTACCTTGTCTCCATTTAATGCAATGGCTCCATTGGTGATATCCTCACGCGCTTGACGCTTGGATGGTTCGATTCCCAAATCAACCAGCCAGTCCACGATGTTTTTGGATTCCTTGGAAGCTTGGAATGTAGGCATTTCTTTGAAGCCTTGTTCGATTTCGTCAGCTGTCAGCGCCTTGATATCGCCGCTAAACAACGCTTCGGTAATCTTCTTGGCTTGGGCCAGCGCTTCTTCGCCATGTACGAATTTCGTCATTTCTTCAGCAAGGACCCGCTGCGCTTCACGTTTATGAGGTTCGGTCTGGACCTTCACTTCGAGTGCGTCGATTTCTTCTTTCGTCAAGAACGTGAAGAATTTCAGGTATTTGATGACATCCCGGTCATCCTGGTTTGCCCAGAACTGGAAGAATTCGAAAGGAGTCGTCTTTTTCGGATCGAGCCAGATGGCGCCGCCTGCCGTTTTACCGAATTTGGTACCGTCAGCTTTCAGCATCAAAGGAATCGTCAAACCAAAGGCTTTCGCTTCTGAACCTTCTTTTTTACGAATCAAGTCCAGACCGGCTGTAATGTTGCCCCATTGATCGGCGCCGCCAATTTGCAATTGAACGTCTTCATGTTTGAACAAATGAAGGAAGTCGATCGACTGAAGAATCTGGTACGAGAACTCTGTAAAGGAAATACCCGAATCCAGACGGCTAGCTACAATATCTTTGGCAAGCATCGTATTGACGCTAAAGTTTTTACCGAAATCGCGAAGGAAATCCAAGATGGTCAGGTCCTTCGTCCAATCGTAGTTGTTCACCATGCGAAGACCTGTATCTCCTTCATTAAGAAACAGTTTCTTCATTTGTGCTGTCAGTGCATCCACATTCTTTTGCACTTGGTCCATGGTTTGCAGAGTACGTTCTGATGTACGTCCGCTTGGATCACCGATGGTGCCGGTTGCCCCGCCAATCAGGATTACCGGGCGATGTCCGGCCATCTGGAATCTTTTCAACATCATAAATGGAATCAAGTGGCCAATATGCATGCTGTCACCGGTTGGGTCAACTCCACAGTACAATGAAATCGACTTCTCGGAAGTAAGTTTACGTAGTCCTTCTGCATCTGTTTGTTGGTTAATCGCGCCGCGCCATTCGAGCTCGTCGATAATGTTCATCATTGTAGTTCATCTCCTCGGTGAATTTATGATTTAAAAACAAAAAAATCGTCTCCTTGTCTATTCTAGACATAGGGACGATTTATTAACCGTGTTACCACCCAAATTGCATTAACGGCGCTGCAGCCGCCATTAACACCACTCTCGGCAATGATATCGATTGCCAATCCGCTTAGCGTTACCTAAGATCCTCCAGAGTGTACTTCGCAATGTTTGTGTGTACCGGGTCTCATCAACCCCCGGCTTTCTGAAACAGTGACAAAATCGCTACTGCGCTCCTTCATTGTGCCATCCAATATTAGATTAATGCCATCATAGTGCGTATAAAATCCTTTGTCAACATTTAAAAAATAAATTATTTCATCGCCGTGTAACCTTCATATGATGAACAAAGGAGTTCGATTGCATACATTTCATTCGTTTTGCGGCATCATTGCCGCGAATCACGCTGTTGCAAATCCCACTGTGCAGCATTGAAATTAAAGTCTTAAAATTCAGTAAATATTCATCTTGCTTGGTGTTCCATAGTAATGTGTATTCAAGCTCCTTTTTATACATTTCATTAAACAAAAGAGTGTAAACACCATGAATCTTCTTGGATTTCCCTTGGCACAGCGAGCATCGGCGCGTTTCTTTTTTCAAAAACCCTTTCGTTCCCTCTACGCTTACAATTCTTCAAGGCAGCCTTGGCAGAAGTGAAAGAAAATTGGAATGCAGGAATGCGTACGCTTATACAAATGCACTTTAGTGCATGTTTATTATTCCGCTTTTAAAAGCTGCTATAACTTACAAATTCAAAAATAACCCCTTATTTTTCCATAAGCCTTTCTGTATACTTATATCAAAATAAGAATGGAGGATGCAATGAAATGTTGAAGAAAATGGCAGCAAGAACTGTGTTCATCAGCCTGTTTATTTTATTTGCGAGCGGCTGTTCAGAGTCTAACAGGACCGATCACATTGCCCAAAATGAAAAGCGGCCAGACTTAAAAGAACAACAAGTCTCATTCAATACATCGCTAAACAGCCAAAAAACAAACGTGATTTCTACCGATCTGGGTTCCATACTATACGGAAAAGACGATAATACGCTTCATATTCTCTTCAATTTAAATTTGCCGAGATGGGACAAAGTGAACATCACTTTGTCCAATAAACAATCGGAAATAGGTGCTTATCTTGGGAAGGGAAATATTTTATTGAGCTTAGGGGAAGTAAAAGATGAAACGACTTTAGTTCCTGTAAATCACGGACTGCGTGCTTGGGCACAGTTTCCGGTCCGGTTTCTAAACGATGGAAATCAGATGGTCATTAAAATGATCGACAGCGAAAGCAATGATGTTATTTTACAGGAAACGTTAGATTTCTAGGGGGAATTAATGAGAATCAGAACTGCGCTGGCGCAGTTAAAGAATGGCCTGTACACGCCCCACAGTACCGTCGGTAAGCCTTACCTTAATGCCTCGCGGATGATTGGGCGAATTCGTCAGCAGTTTCCCGACCACGCCCTGCGTACGTTTGCCTGTGCGCTGGTCTTCTTTCTTTACGATTTCTACGGTCATTCCCGGCTTGATATTCGCCCGGATCATATGTGGTTCCATACCCTTTCACGATCCTCTCTGTCTCTTATCAATCTGCATAGTATGTCCTTTCATCATAGCACAAATGCAAAACGAATTTTCGTTCAGGTATAATAGAAGCAAAACGAATTGTGGAGGCTTCATGGAATGGAAGAAGAACAAAAGCAACAGGCCCTACCGGCTGAAGATGAACAAGGCAATTTCAAGCTGCTCGACGTTGAGCGTATCCTTTCGATCACGTCAGAGATCGAAGGCGATGAAGACAGCGCCGCGATTTTCCATTACGAGGACGGTAAAACGTATAAATACGTTCACAGCGAAAAAGCCATGAAGCAGTTCGGTGAATGGATTCAAAAAGGAAACAAACAGATTTAAACTTGGGACATATCAAGGCTGCCATTGGGCAGCCTTTTTACCTTTTATTTAGCAGACGGGATCATGCTCTAACCAACTCCACGCGCCCAGCGTTACTATATAAAACAGGATTATTATGAGATATGGAAATTTCGCAATAGTCACCAGTATAGTCATAAATAAGTTCCTCCCCTAAGGGACTTTCTGCTACCTCATAACCTTCAGGTAAAACATATTCAACGCCCTCGTCACAATCTACAAAATCATAATGACAATACCACATAGAGAAACCGCGTTTTACCTTCCAACCACTATCCGCCTGTAAATTTTCCCATTTATAAAGCTTGACGGTTTTCGTATTATCCCCCTCCAATTTGAGTTACCGCATTTCTAATATAAATATACGATAAGCATTACGAAGACCTCGCTTGAGGACTGAGTCTCCTTGCCTAATACGATGAATAGAGGCTTTTCAAAAGTTCGCTGAACTCTTATGAGAAGCCTCTAATTATCCAACCTTATGTAGGGAAAATGTGGGGAAATGGCTTTCCCCACATTCAATAACCCTTATAAATCAAGGCTTCGCAGCCCGTATTACATCATGCCGCCCATATATCATTCCGTTTCGTGAGCTTTCACAATAATTCGGTTTCTCATTAATATAAGGTTTTTTAATGTTTCAGTCATTACTAAATACCGTTTGGATTCGTACATCACCAGTTTCCCGCATAATTGGATATTTGTCTCCATACAACTTTAGCACAGTTTCTTTGCTGTCTCCACTCTTTAATCCTCTTTTCAAAACCAATTATAGACCCTTGACTTACCCCCAAATAATTGAAATCAATGAAAACAACATCCAATTCTAGTAAATTAGGCTCATATTAATTTCGATAAATCTGGTAAATTAGACTTATATCGATTCCAGTAAATGGATTGACTTAATAGGTACATTATCTTATACTCGCAACTAGAGTGTGTCTTCAAACTATAAATCCACCCCAAAACATGGTAAACTTGCCATATGAAAAGACGATATGAAATACGTGATGATCAATGGGAAAAAATTAAAGATTTACTGCCGCCAGAACGAAAACCTCAAGGTGGACGCATTGCGAAAGATAATCGCATGATGCTGAACGCCATGCTTTGGGTTGCAAGGTCTGGAGCGCCTTGGCGGGATTTACCCGAGCATTATGGCTCATGGAAAACGGTGTATACTCGTTTTCGACGCTGGCAGATGGCCGGCATATGGGATGAAATTCTAAAGCATGTTTCCGTATCTCCCGATTTTGAAAATATCATGATCGATGCTACCATCGTTCGCGTCCATCAGCATGGAGCGGGCGCAAAAGGGGGCAGCAATTTCAAGCCATCGGACGCTCCAGAGGCGGAATAACAACCAAAATTCATGCTATCGTAGATGCACTTGGAAATCCGTTACGATTTGAACTGACTGCTGGCAATAGCCATGACTGTGTCAAGGGCTATGAAATGCTTCAAGCCATGGATCTCACCGGTAAAACTGTGATTGCCGATCGAGGTTACGACATGAACAATATTTTGGAATTGATTGAGAAACAGCACGCTTTTGCTGTCATCCCAAGTCGGAAACATCGCAAAGCCCAGCGAAAATGCGACTGGTGGCTCTATAAAGAACGCCACCTGGTGGAATGTTTATTCAACAAGCTCAAACATTATCGTAGGTTGGCTACTCGCTATGATAAGCTGACCTGTACTTTTGCGGCCTTTCTATCATTGGCCTCTATTTTGTTATGGTTAAATTAGGTTTGAAGACACACTCTAGTCACTAGAAAGACTCTTTACTTAATAACAGATGAATGCGAGGTACGAAATATTGATTAAGTCACCAGTTCCAAAGACTACTCCAATGAAAAGAGTTCTATTTGTCCTATGTTTGTTTCTAGTAGCCTCTTTTTTTGCAGTCCCACAATCCGCTAAGGCATCTACATCTATCGTAAATCCTAACCAAATCTATTCTTATTCAATCATGCAGAAAGACATTAAGAGACTCACAGATGCCTATCCTGATCTAATATCTTATGAAACAATAGGTAAGACGAAATATGGCCGGGAGTTATGGGCTATCAAATTAGGCCGGGGTGAATCCGTACTATTTCTTAATGGATCACATCACGCCAGAGAATGGATAACTACGTCTCTTTTAATGAAAATGATTGATACATATGCTGCTAGCTATTATGACAATACAAATATCTCGAAATATAACGTACGCGAATTACTAGATCACGTAAGCATTTGGTTTGTTCCTATGGTTAATCCGGATGGTGTAACCCTATCACAGCAAGGAACTGCAGGTCTACCAGCAAATCTGGCGAAAAGCTTAAAACAATACAATGACAATAGCACTAACTTTAATCGCTGGAAAGCCAATATGCAGGGAATCGATCTGAATCGCCAATACCCGGCCAAATGGAACACTATTAGAAATGCCCAAGCGTATCCTTGGCATCAAAATTATAAAGGTACTCGGGCGGCTCAAGCTCCAGAAGTACAAAGTATGATGGACTTTACATACAAGATCGATCCTGAACTTACGATTTCTTATCATAGCTCGGGACAGATACTGTTCTGGCACTTCAACACGCTTAGTGAAAACCTATCTAGAGATAAAGCTATAGCTGCGGAGCTAAGCAAGCTTACAGGATATTCTCTTGTTAAACCTGAGAAAAATCCTTCTGGCGGAGGCTATAAAGACTGGTTCATCCAAGAATTTGGCCGCCCTGGCTTTACCATCGAGGTGGCAGAATACGCCGGAGAACGAAGCGTGCCATTAAGTGCTTTTAATGGAATTTGGTCCAGAAATAAATTGGTTCCGTTATTTACAGCGCAAAAATCTTATAATCTTTGGCTGGAAAAACAAAAGGTTCAATATCTCCAGCAGTCTATGAGTCTATTAGCAGAAACCAAATTGTATAGCAAAATTGGAGCTGCAGACAGTATTTCCAAACTGAACCCACAACAGGTTGAAGTTACAGCTCAGAAGGGCGACTGGTATCAGGTGGTTAGCAACCAGGGGACTGGCTGGATCCAATCGTCACCAGGAAAGCTGGCCGTTGTTGAGAATATTGATGCAACCGCCGATCTTAAGAATAACGCTTATGCCTATAAATATCCGGATGCTTTTTCCCCTAAGGTATCCACTCTGAGTCCACAAACCGTTCAGGTAATTGGACGTTGGTCCGACTGGTTCCTTATCTCTACTGACAATGGCAACTGGTGGATTGACGGTCGCCACATAGAGCTAAATTCGACTTCTGAGGAAATCGCTCCTGCAGCAGTAGGGAAGCTGCCTGATACTGAGGTCCAAATAACTACTCATTAAAAACAAAAGCTATAGAAACATCCATTTGATATTTCATTTTATAACAAAGAAGCCCCTCATCAGTTCCCGATGAACTGGTGAGGGGCTTCTATTTATAGCGAGCATATTGCATGCTTAGTTAGACAAACACTCATATGTCAAAGGGTCTCTACTCCCTTTATTACATCATGCCGCCCATACCGCCCATGCCGCCCATGTCAGGCATAGCTGGTTTTTCCGGTTCTGGTTTGTCGGCGATTACGGCTTCGGTAGTCAGGAACATAGCCGCTACGGAAGCAGCGTTTTGCAGGGCAGAACGCGTAACTTTCGCAGGGTCAACGATTCCGGCTTCGAACATGTTAACCCACTCGTCAGTCGCAGCGTTGTAACCTACGCCAACGGTTTCTTTTTTCAGACGTTCCACGATAACGGAACCTTCTTGGCCAGCATTAGCTGCAATCGTGCGGATTGGCTCTTCAAGAGCGCGCAGAACAATGTTCACGCCTGTTTTTTCGTCGCCTTGAACGTCAACAGCAGCAACGGCATTGTATACGTTCACGAGGGCAGTACCGCCACCGGAAACGATACCTTCTTCAACCGCAGCGCGGGTTGCGTTCAGGGCGTCTTCGATGCGCAGTTTGCGCTCTTTGAGTTCGGTTTCGGTTGCAGCGCCGACTTTGATAACCGCTACGCCGCCAGCCAGTTTAGCCAGACGTTCTTGCAGTTTTTCTTTGTCGAACTCGGAAGTTGTTTCTTCCAGCTGCGCACGGATTTGGTTTACGCGAGCGGTGATGTCGGCTTTGTCGCCGCTTCCGTCCACGATTGTCGTATTTTCTTTGGTTACGCGAACTTGACGCGCGTTGCCCAATTGCTCGATGGTTGCGCTCTTCAGATCCAGACCGAGTTTCTCGGTGATCACTTGGCCGCCAGTCAGGGCAGCGATATCCTGCAGCATCGCTTCGCGGCGGTCGCCAAAGCCAGGAGCTTTCACGGCAACAGCGTTGAAGGTACCACGCAGTTTGTTTACAACCAGCATCGCTTGAGCTTCGCCTTCGATATCTTCAGCGATGATTACAAGCGGTCTAGCTTGTTGAACGATTTTTTCAAGCAATGGCAGAATTTCTTGCGTAGAGGAGATCTTTTTGTCCGTGATCAGGATATATGGATTGTCCAGAACGGCTTCCATTTTATCTGTATCAGTGATCATGTAAGGAGATACATAACCACGGTCGAATTGCATGCCTTCTACGACTTCCATCTCAGTGTTGAATCCTTTGGATTCTTCGACTGTGATAACACCATCGTTGCCGACTTTTTCCATCGCTTCAGCGATCAGTTGGCCTACTTCTTCGTCAGCAGCGGAGATCGCAGCGACTTGAGCGATTTTTTGGTTTTCGTTAACTGGAGTTGCGATGTTTTTCAGTTCAGCAACAGCTGCTTTAACCGCTTTGTCGATCCCTTTGCGAACGACCATAGGGTTAGCGCCTGCAGTTACGTTTTTCAGACCTTCGCGGATCATGGCTTGAGCCAGAACCGTAGCAGTCGTGGTACCGTCACCGGCAACGTCGTTTGTTTTGGTAGCTACTTCTTTAACGAGCTGAGCGCCCATGTTTTCAAAAGCGTCTTCCAGTTCGATTTCTTTAGCGATCGTTACGCCGTCATTGGTAATGAGCGGGCTTCCGAATTTTTTCTCGAGCACGACGTTGCGGCCTTTAGGTCCGAGCGTCACTTTTACGGCATTAGCCAAAGCGTCTACACCACGCAGCATGGAGCGGCGTGCGTCTTCACTGAAACGGATATCTTTTGCCATGTTGATAAAAACCTCCCATAAATTAATAGTCTCATTCTGTAATTCTTATGTTCAGGCCTTAGCCTACGATTGCATGAATGTCGCTTTCTTTCATAATCAAATATTCTTTACCTTCATATTTGATTTCTGTTCCGGCATATTTGGAGAACAAGACGCGGTCGCCTTCTTTCACTTCCAAAGGAACGCGAACTCCGTCTTTCACGGCTCCGGCGCCGACTGCAACAATTTTACCTTCTTGCGGCTTCTCTTTCGCGGAGTCCGGAAGGACAATCCCGAATGAAGTCGTTTCCTCTTGTGCGATCGGTTCTACCAATACGCGGTCACCTAAAGGTTTGATCATGAAAAATAGCCTCCTTGTTAATATGTTGTGTTTCTGTAACGGCGTTGTTGTCGTTATGTGTTAGCACTCGACACCTTCTAGTGCTAACAACCACTTTTATGATACTCAACTTGAGAACAGATTTCAAGTCCTCTTGATGGTTTTTTCAAAGAAACCTGTACTTTTTCATGGACATCCCATCAAGACGTATTCCCCCAGGTCCGTAAGGCTATTCTCGTCATCCCTTTTCAATATTGGGTTGGGAGTCATCATGATATACGCAAGGGCTGTCTGCCGACAAAAAAAGAACGTCTCTCCCATCGGAGAAAAAACGTTCTTTTCATAAGAATGACGTCAATCATCCTCGCTTCTTATTCAACTGTTATTCCACTTCCGCAGGAAACTTGTATCTCTCTTCGGCAGCCTCGTCAGCCGCGAGCTGTTTCCGGTACACCAACGAGGACAAAAATACGCTGAACTCATAGAGAAGCAGAAGCGGAATCGCCACCAGAAAATCCGAAATGAAATCCGGAGGCGTAATGACCACCCCAATGAATATCAGCACGAAGTAGGACACTTTCCGCATTTTCCGCAGCCTGCGCGGATTCAATATTCTCAGCTTGGTTAAAAACATGACGATGAGCGGCAGCTCGAAGAGCAGCGCGATCGGCACGACCAGCGTAAACATGAAATTAAAATATTGCGAAATACCGTATGTTTCGGTCAAACCCATGTTTTTCGTGATGGTCGTCGTAAAACCTAGAGCCATCGGGAACACCACATAATATCCAAAAGCAATGCCAAGCAAAAATAAAACAAAGACATAAGGAACGTAACGAAGTGCCGCTTTTCGCTCAATTTCCCGGAGTCCGGGACTTACGAAAGCCCACAGCTGGTATGCCGTAAACGGGATGGTCAATACCAACGCGACAACCATGGCGATTTTCATGTACATGCCGATGCCATCCCAGAATGCGAATGCATGAAGCTGGAAGTCTTTGGCCAAGTCCACGCTGATCAGATACTTATAAATGGGGTTTCCGCAGATGAGACCGATGACCAGGCCCAGCACAAGAACGACCAGAATGTAAATAATGCGCTTGCGCAGCTCCCCGAGATGCTCGACAATCGACATTTCTACCTGTTTATCAGACATACATCCTGTCACCATCCTATCTTTCCTGCTCTCGAAGACAAAACAAAATCCCTCCCCGCACGGAAGGGATTCCCAAGCCCAAAACAGGGACTATTCTGGAAGACGCTTGCTCTCCGCAGTATTTTGTGACGCTGCAGGGGCTGCGGTTTGCGGTTCATTAGCGGCAGCCAGCGTTTGGGTTGGCTCTTTTTTGCGGGAAGCCTCATCATCTTCGCCAATGATCTCGCGTGCTCCGTCCTTGAATTCGCGGAAGGTCCGTCCGACGGCACGTCCAAGCTCAGGCAGCTTGTTCGGCCCGAATAACAGCAAGGCTAAAATCACCAGCAAAATAATTCCCGGTACGCCAATACCGTTCAGCATTTCAAATTCTCCTCTCTGTACTTTACTCTTAAACAAAAAGCAGATCTATCCGCTCTCCGATATGGAGGAAAGAGAATCATGAATTGTATTTTAATACTCACATTTTGGACAAAATTCTGCCACAAACACATCATACCATAACTCAAATCACAACAATATCAAATAAGTGTGACAATTTTGGAAATAGAGCGTAAACTTTTACTGCCGGAACTGTCCCGTGACCATCAGAAGCGCCTCGGGAAGCTGGTCCATAATGGCAGCCAAATTCTCATGCACGCCTTTGGGCGTTCCCGGCAAATTCACGATCAGCGTCCTTCCGCGAATGCCGCAGATACCTCTAAACAACATGGCCCCGCGGTTCTTTTGCATCACGGTCGCTCTCATCGCTTCAGCCATGCCAGGCACTTCTCGTTCGATAACCCGTCTTGTCGCCTCTGGGGTAACATCGCGGATCGCCAGTTCCGTCCCGCCTGTCGTCAGCACCAAATCCGCCTGGAAATAATCCGTAAGCTCAATCAGCGATGCGATAATTTCATCCTGTTCGTCGGGTACAATCCGGTATTCCACAATCTCCCCGCCGAGTTCCTCCTCCACCAGCTCCCGGATGACCTGGGCGCTTGTATCTTCACGTTCACCTCTTGATCCTTTGTCGCTTGCCGTCAAGATGGCTGTTTTCCACACCATAAGATCACCCCACCTCCTGCGCATCTTTTATATTCAATAAATATATATCCTATGATTCAAACCGTTTGTATTCAGTCGAAGTTTGCGGTTCAGTCCGAAATTTTGCTTCTGTAAAGTCAGGATGTGTTTATCCTAGGACTCGCGCCGGTAATCGCCGCTTTTCCCTCCGGTTTTGGATTTCAGCAGCGTCGGTCCGATCACCATGTCCTTTTGCAGCGCCTTGCACATGTCATAAACGGTCAAAGCGGCTGCGGAAACGGCTGTCAAAGCCTCCATTTCGACCCCGGTCTTGCCGGTCGTCTTTACGGTTCCTTCTATATAAAGTTCATCATTGCCGTTATCCGAAAAATGAATGTCGATTCCCGTCAGCGGGAGCGGATGGCACATCGGAATCCAGTCAGATGTTTTTTTGGCGGCCATCACGCCGGCCACCGAAGCGACGGCAAGCACATCTCCTTTGCCTATCTTGCCTTCCTTGATACGGGAAAGCGTTGCCGGAGCCATCCTGACCAACGTCTGCGCAACCGCTGTCCGGGATGTGACCTCTTTATCCGAGACGTCCACCATTTTGGCTCTGCCTTGTTCATTAAAATGCGTCAGTTCCATCGCCAGCCTCCTTGTTCGTTTCATCAATGCCATGCTCGGTAATCAGAGCCTCAAGGCGTGCATCCGTCATTTCCACGGGAACCTGCCCGGTAACCTGAATCCCAAAGCCGATGCCGGCCCATTTCGGAAGTTTTCCTCCGCCAAAGGCTGCAAAACGCGCATGCAGTCTGTCATAGTAGCCGCCGCCGTACCCCAGTCTGCCGCCATTCCTGTCATAAGCCAGTCCGGGCGTTATAACCGCCTCCGGCATAAAATGTTCCGGCGCAGCCGGCAAACGTAGGGGATCAGGCTCCGGAATACCGTATGAGCTTACACTCAGCTCATCCCAGCCTTGCAGCCGATGGAGCGTCAAAAAGCGTTTCGCGAGCTGGCAGCGGGGTACATACACGTCGATTCCAAGCTGCCACGCCTTTTCAATAAGCGGTTTCGTATCCAATTCGCTGCGGAAAGGCACGTAAATAAGAAAGCTCCGGATATTCTCCTGCTGCAGCCAGCGGACTGCCTGAGTGCAAGCGCGATCGGATGCTTCCTTATGCTGATCCGCCGGAATTTCGCTGCGAAGCTTGGACATCCGGGCGCGCAGCAAAGCCTTCATTTCCTTTATATTGCCGTATTCACCGTTCATATCGTTCAAAACGCTGACCTTCCTTATAAAAATGTAATTGTTGGGATGACGCCTTACATTTTCGAAAAATTTCATTTCATTTCAATTTTGGGGCCACATATAGATCATTAGTACTACTCACGCTCTACATCTGGCACTTGTTCAGCCGCTTTTATGAACCTCCGTCGCTTGCAGATTCATTTTGCTCTTAGTTTACCACTGTTGCTTCCTTTTCGCCAAGATTGATTCAAAGTCCTGCCCCCAAGTCGCGATTTTCTAGTATTTCATGTAAACTGTAGTTATGAAGACAATAAGACGGAGGTTAAACAGCTCATGCTGCTTCAAGCAAGTGGAATCAGAAAATTATTTGGCGTCCAGCCCGTGCTTGACGGAATCAATATCCAGATTCAGGAGAGGGATCGCGTAGGGCTGGTCGGAGTCAACGGCGCAGGCAAATCAACCCTGCTTCAGATTCTTGCCGGTGAGATCTCTTATGACGGCGGGCAAATTTTTAAAGCCAAGGAAACCACGATCGGTTATCTTGCCCAGAACAGCGGACTTCAATCCGACTGCACGATTTGGGAAGAAATGATGAACGTGTTCGCTCCATTAATAGAAACGGAAAAAGAGCTGCGTCTGCTGGAGCAGCAAATCGCGGACCCTGCCCAAATGGACAATCCGAAAAAATATCAGGAACTGCTCGACCGCTATGCCAGCCGCTCCGATTGGTTCAAGGATCATGGCGGCTACGAAATGGACACGCGCATCCGCAGCGTGCTGCACGGCATGGGTTTCGGCAGCTTTGCGCCGGACACTTCCATCTCAACCCTTAGCGGCGGCCAGAAAACGCGTTTGGCTCTGGCGCGGATTTTGCTGCAAGCACCCGATCTCCTGATACTGGACGAACCGACCAACCATTTGGATATCGCCACGTTGACATGGCTGGAGGATTACTTGCGCTCTTACTCGGGAGCTCTGCTGGTCGTATCCCATGACCGTTACTTCCTGGACCGCCTCGTCACTTCCATCGTGGAAATCGAGCGTCACCAATCGAAGCGTTATACCGGCAATTACAGCCGTTACATCGATTTGAAGGCGGCGGAATACGAATCGGCGATGAAGCAATACGAGAAACAGCAGGATGAAATCGCCCGCATGGAGGTATTTATCCAAAAAAATATCGTCCGGTCTTCCACCACCAAAAGGGCTCAGAGCCGCCGCAAGGCGCTCGAAAAAATGGAACGTCTCGACAAGCCGATGGGCGATCTGAAAAAAGCCAGCTTTGCGTTTAATGTTGAATATATGTCCGGCAAAGATGTGCTTCAGGTCAGGGATTTGGCCGTTTCCTTTTCCCCCGCGGATAAGCTGTTTAAAGATGTGTCATTCGACCTGCACCGCGGGGAAACCGTCGCGCTCATCGGTCCGAACGGGATCGGGAAATCGACCCTGCTCAAATGTCTAATCGGAAGTTTCCGTCAGGAAACAGGCACCTTCCAATGGGGAACCAAAGTCAAGCTGGGCTATTACGATCAGGAACAGACCAACCTGAATCCAGCGAATACGGTCCTGGAGGAGCTGTGGAGCGAATATCCGCATATGGAGGAAGCCCGCATCCGAACCGTGCTTGGCAATTTCCTGTTCAGCGGCGAAGATGTCCTGAAAAAAGTCGCTGCGCTCAGCGGCGGTGAAAAGGCGCGGGTGGCTTTGGCCAAACTGATGCTGCTCGAAGCTAATATGCTGATCCTCGACGAACCGACCAACCATCTGGACTTGTTCAGCAAAGAGGTGCTGGAATCGGCACTGATGGATTACGAGGGAACGCTTCTTTTCATTTCCCATGACCGCTACTTTTTAAATAAAATGGCCGAAAGAATCATTGAGCTTCATCCGCAAGGCGTGGAGCATTATCTGGGGAATTATGACGATTATATCGATAAAAAGCAGGAAATGGAAGAATTGTCCCAGGAGGCGCTTGAAGCATCGGAAGGCCGGACAAACAAACAGGAGCCTGCTGCCGAACCCCTTGATAAAACCGGAGTTAATTCTTTTGAAGCCGACAAGCAGGCCAAACGCGAGGAGCGTGCCCGGCAGCGCAGAATCGCCGCGCTGGAGGAGCGGATTCACGAGTTGGAATCGGCGATTTCCGGATTAGAAGCGGAGATGGCCAAGCCTGAGGTCTATCAAGATTATATTGCTCTGCAACAACATCAGCAGGATCAGGAGGCCAAGAAAAAGGAACTGGATGAAGCCTTTGCCGAGTGGGAACTGCTTGCCGGCGAATAATCCGGCTTAGGGCATAAGCGTTTAGGACTTTGAGATCAGCAAGGCGCGATCAAGAAAAGATGCTCAAATTATCAAGAAACAGCGCCAATGTTACGCTATTTGCAGACAATCTAAATGGTCTATTATTTTCTTGATCGCGGCAAAAAGAAATTTGTCAAATTCACAGAAATTTTTTATTTTCCGAATAAGAAGTTTATGCACATGCTTATCCACATAAAAAGTGCATAACCAGATCAAAAAAATGGCCCCCGGGGCCATTTTTTACTGATTAAATGAGTATTTCAGCTCAATATCCACTATTATCCACTAAAATATCCACATTATCCACAGTTTCTGCTTTGTGAAAATAAAAACAGATTTCAGATTTTCATAGTCCTTATAAACCAGCGTTTTTCGCGTTAATCTTCACTTTGTACACAAATTTGCTCGAATATGTGGATAACCTTGTCCACAACTTGACAAAAAGATTGTCGACTGCTGATGAAAGCGCCCGGAAAATGCATCACTCTGCTCAAGCGTCACGTTTCATACAGCTTGTCGATTCGCAATACCCGGCGCCTAAAGGGCCAGTTAATCCATGAGGTTTCTAACGAAACTGGAGATCGCTATTCGGCCATAATGAGGTTGCTGAACCTTTTAACGAAACTTGAGATCGCTATTTAGTCAAAATGACAGCGATCCGGCCATATTTTGGCCGAATAACAATATGTAGTTTCGTTACAATTAAATCAAACGCGATTTTGCAGTAATAACGCTCCTCAGTTTCGTTAGCAATCAATTTGCTCACGAGAACTACAACATGATCTGCGGGATACGTTCGCAGTCGACGACACGCACCATTAGCTGTGCGCCATCGTGTCGAAACGTCAAACATTCATCCGGCAAATTTTTATGCTTATTCACTAAAGACTTTCATCTTTCCCGCCTACTGCTACTGCCGGCTTCTGCTTCTGCTTCCTGCTGCTTCTGCTGGCTTCTGCTTCTGCCACTGCTTCTGCCACTGCTTCTGCTGCCTACTGCTACTACCGGCTTCTGCTTCCTGCTGCTTCTGCTTCTGCTGCTTCTGCTGGCTATTACGGCTTCTGCCCACTGCTTCTGCCGGCTACTGCCGCCTACTGCTGTCTGCAGCTTGGGGCATCTTTTGCGCTCTGCATAATGCCAAACCGGCATCCAGAACAAAAAAGCCCGCCATCTCTTGGATCATCAAGAGACAGCGGGCTAGCACGCAGTGCCACTCAAGCGCCCAAGCCTAAGCTGGTTTATTCCTGAACCGACCAGTCCTCCAGCGAAAATTGCGGCATGGCCTGCATGTCCAGAGCGGTGAACTTCCGCTCCTTCCATTTGAGATATGCCGCCGCGCCGATCATGGCCGCGTTATCTGTACAATATTCAAACGGCGGAATGATAAGCTTGATGCCTTGTTCCTTGCATTGCCGTTCCAGTTCCCTGCGCAAGCCGCGGTTAGCGGCAACGCCGCCGCAGAGGAGGAGCTGCTTCGCATGGAAGGCGTTGACCGCCCGGATCGCTTTGGCGACCAGCACTTCCACGACTGATTCCTGGAATCCCCGCGCAATGGCTCCTTCCCCCACGGGCTCACCACGCATTTTACGCTGGTTCACGACATTGAGTACCGCGGACTTCAGACCGCTAAAGCTGAAATCATACGAATCCGGCTCCAGCCATACGCGCGGCAGCTCCACCGCTTCTTCCGCCTCCAAAGCAAGCCGATCCACATGCGGACCTCCCGGGTAAGGGAAACCAATGGCCCGCGCGACTTTATCGTAAGCCTCGCCTACGGCATCATCGCGTGTCCGTCCGATGACCTCGAAGCTGCCTTCAGACTTCATGTATACAAGTTCGGTATGCCCTCCGGAAACAACCAAAGCCATGCACGGATATTCCAATTCGGCAACAAGCCGGTTGGCGTAAATGTGCCCGGCAATATGATGGGTGCCGATCAGCGGTTTGTTGAGCGCCATCGCCAGACTGGTCGCGGCAACCACGCCGACGAGCAAAGCTCCGACCAGTCCCGGACCTTGCGTGACGGCAACAGCCGAAAGATCTTGAAGGCTGATACCCGCCTTGTTCACGGCTTCTTCCAGCATCAGCGTAATATTCTCGACGTGTTTGCGTGAAGCGACCTCCGGCACGACGCCGCCAAAGGCTTTATGGGTTTCAACCTGACTGGCGATGAGGTTGCTGAGCACCTCTTTCCCGTCCTTTACGACGGCGACGGAAGTTTCGTCACAGCTTGTCTCCACCGCCAGAATATAGCAGGATTCATATTCTTTGTGAAATACATTCATTATTATGCTTCGCTTCCTTCCCTACTTCCCTACGCGCTGCCGCGTTCGGGCAGATCCGCCCACATGATCAGGGCATCCTCCTGATTATCCGAATAATAACCTTTGCGGAGCCCGGCAGGTTTAAAACCCAGTTTCCGATACAAATTCTGCGCTACTTCATTGGATACCCTGACCTCCAGCGTTATCCGCTGCATGCCCCGCTGCGATGCAGTTCTCATGAGCTCCCGCAGAAGGCGCTCGCCCCATCTTCTGCCCCGATATGCTCTCAAAACAGCGATGTTGGTAACATGCGCTTCGTCAATCACCGTCCACATTCCCGCGTATCCTATCGGCTGCCCCAAATACTGCATGACCATATAACATGCAAAATGGTTTTGGGTCAATTCATTCCGGAACGCTTCCTCCGTCCATGGCAGCGTAAAGGATTCATGTTCGATGACCATCACATCCGGGATATCTTCCAGCGCCATCTGCCGGAAAGTCAAACCTTCATAATTCGGATATTGCTCCTGCTCCATGACTTATGACAGACTCCCTTCACAGCTTCCGCAAGAGCTTCTCAGCTTCTGCCAGCTGTGTATAATTCGGCACCAGACGGTGCACATCATCCGTTTCCCCATCCAGCAGGCTTTTTGCACCCAGCCTGCCAACCGGTTCTCCTTCCATATCGCATACCGCGATATGAAGCCGTTCACCCAGCAGAGAACGCAGTTGTTCAATCGTATTGTCATGATTGCTTTTGTCTCCGATAAACCAGATCTCTTCCGGCCGTTCATCGGCCGGCGTCTCCATCCATAACCGCCCAATTTCTTCTACCCATGGATCCATCAGGCGGATGGCATCCTCTTTTCGGCGCATCGGCATAGCGGCGCCGGTAGCCTGGAACAGCGCAGTATACGCTTGACCTCTGCGGGCATCCATAAACGGAATGATCCACTTTGCTCCGGAACCGCTGTCCGCAGCGGTTAAAGTTCCGCTCCAGGCGAATGCCTGCAAACTCGAAACGCCCGCAACCGGGATGTTCCATGTCCAAGCCAGAGTTTTGGCTGCCGTCACGGCAATGCGGGTTCCCGTATAAGATCCGGGGCCGATGCCCACGGCGATCCCGCTGACCTCGGAAGGAGCAACCCCTGCCTCCGCAAGTCCCTTTTGTACCAAGGGCAGCAAATGGACCGCATGATTGCGTTCTCCCGCGGCTTTTATCGTATGCAGCACCTTATCATTTTCCATAACCGCCAAAGCCAGGCATGCAGTGGACGTATCAAACGCCAAAAACCGCTTCAGCGGCTGTGATTGTGGTTGATTCATTCTGTGAAGACCCCATTCTGTTTCAGACTTCTGCACCATTCCTCATAAGGCTGGCCGTAACCCCGCACCGTAATTCTCCGCTCGGTTTCGCCGGTCGTTTCAAGATATAAATGCAGATGCGGTTCAGGCAGCAATTCTTCAACGATTTGCGACCATTCCACGAGGCTGACCCCGCTGCCGTAAAAATATTCATCAAGCCCCAGATCCTCGGCTTCTTCAAGCGACACCCGGTACACGTCCATATGATAAAAAGGCAGCCGCCCTTCATATTCCTTAATGATGGTAAACGTCGGGCTGTTTACGACCCCTTTAACCCCCAGGTGTTTGGCAAACGCTTGCGAAAACGCCGTTTTCCCTGCGCCCAAATCCCCATCCAGGCCGATGACCGCGCCGGGGAACGCCGCCCGGGCAAGCCATGCCGCCAAAGCTCCGGTATCTTCCGGGCTATGAGAGATATACACAAACGGTTCCCCGTTTTGAATTTGTTCCAATGCCGTGACCCACCTTCAGCTTCAATTCCTTACAATAACTTGTCCTTAATTATATCGGTACGCCCCCTCTCCCGCAAGGATGCAGGAGGTAATATCCGCTCCGTTCATCCGGCCGCCCACTACAAAACCCCCATATATTCGTTAGGCAAATACCAAAAGGCGCTATTTTTCTACATAATCCAACTTTTTGGCTTTTCATTGTTATAATTAATGTAGATCATATCCGACATTTTCCATTGGGGGTAAGCATTTTGTTTTTTGAATACGCAAAAGAACCTGCAACAAGGCGATTTTTACTTATCGTCTCTTCGATGGTGCTGATTCTTTCCATTATTGTAGTCCTTGCCATGGCGATCGTCTTCTGCTCGGGGACCCGCTCAAGCTGAACAGTGACGACGTAAAATATATCCACAGCGCAAAAGTGCTGCTTTATGAGGGGACGCTTGTTTACAATTCCGGCGACGAGCCGTCGGCGTTTATCATGCCGGGCATAACCCTTATTCTAAGCGGCTTTATGGCGGTTTTCGGAAATGAGCATGGCGTAACGGCCTTCAGAATCTTTCAATCCATTCTGCAGGCTTTATGTATTTTTCCGGTCTACTATCTTGCCAGGTATACCTTCAACCATCGGGTTGCCGTCATCACTACGCTGCTGGCTGCCCTATATCTTCCCGATTATTTCACAGCCGGTTCCGTGCTGACCGAAGGCTCTTACCGCATCATTATCCTGGTGCTACTTTGCGCCATGATCGCAGCTTTACATACGAAAAAAACAGGTTGGTATATCGGCGTCGGGGCGCTCACCGCCGCTGCCGCTTATTTTAAGCCGCAGGCTTCCTTATTTCCGTGCATGATGCTGTTTTTATGGCTGGCATACCGTTATTCCTGGAAAGAGATCATCCGGTTTACGTTCACCATCCTGGCCGCGTACATCGTGCTGCTGCTTCCATGGTGGATTCGGAACTATATGACTTTCGGGCATTTTATTCTGTTCACCAGCTCGGCTGGCAGCCCGTTTTTGCTGGGGGCCCGGATCAAGTACCAGCTTCCGCCGCCTGGTTTTTTTGCCGCGTATCCACAGTACGATCCCCAAACGATCTTTATGGGTTCAGACGGAGAAGCGGTCGCCAAAGGACTTGATATATTAAAATACGGCCTGGTCCATGAGCCACTGAAATACATTTACCATTACACCATCGGCAGATTTCAATCTCTTTATTTCGTTCCTTTTTATCTGCATGATATTTTCTCAATCCAAAAGCCGGTCGTTGAAATGATTCAAAAGGTAATGATAACAGGCGGGCTGATCGGCATCGTATGGGCGTTCTTCCGCAAAATCGGAAAATCGCTGCTGCCGGTTTTGCTGGCGCTTGTTTATTTTACCGCGATCCATCTACCGTTTGTGGCGATGTCCAGATACGGTTATCCGATGGCGCCCTTTTTCATGCTGTTTGCCGGTTATACCATCCATCAAGTCATGATGATCATTCAAAATATTAGAAAGAAAAATAAAGGGGTGGACAAGCATGTCGAAAATACTGGTTATCATTCCAGCTTATAATGAAGAATTAAGCATCCGGCGGGTGATTAAGGACATTAAACAGCATATGCCCGCTGCGGATATTCTGGTGATAAACGACGGATCGACAGATCAAACAGCATCCGCAGCCAGCGAGGCCGGAGCTGTCGTTATTAATATGCCATTTAACGTCGGAATCGGCGGGGGCATGCAAACGGGATACATGTATGCCCGGGACAACGGATATGATGTTGCGGTTCAGATGGACGCCGACGGGCAGCATGCCGCTGCCGATCTTCCCCATTTGATTGCTGAACTTCAGGGCAATGATCTCGTGATCGGGTCCCGGTTTTTGGAGGAAACGTCATACCGCTCGACATTTATGCGCAAAGTGGGCATCCGCTTTTTTTCAAGGCTTGTCAGTCTCGTCACAAAACAAAAATTTACGGATACAACCAGCGGTTTCCGGGCCGCAGGAAAAAGGGTCATCGAGCTGTATGCCGAATATTATCCCATCGATTATCCGGAAGTGGAAGCAATCGTATACCTGACAAGCAGAAAATGCAAGCTGGCTGAAGTTAAGGTCGAGATGCGCCCAAGACAAAACGGGAAGTCATCCATTACCCCCGTGAAATCGGCTTATTATATGATCAAGGTCACTTTATCGGTCCTGATCAGCGCGCTTCGTTTCCATGAGGTGAAAACTGCGTCATGATGAGTATTTATTCGTTATCGGTTTTATTTTCCATTATCTTTTTGCTCGCCGTTCTTGAATTGGTCAGACGCCGGAAGCTGAAAGAGCAATACTCTTTGCTTTGGATTTTGATGGGTGTTCTGTTGCTGCTGATTTCAATGAATGTGAAACTCATCGAAAAACTTGCCGCATGGCTTCATATCGAATATGCGCCTGCCCTGCTTTTTCTGTTTGGTTTATTATTTTGTTTCGTCCTGATTTTGCATTTGACGCTCGTAATTACAAAGCTGAGCAAGCAGGTTTTGCGCCTGACGCAGGAGATGGCCATTCTCAAAGGAAAGGAATCAACACTTCATGAACACCATCATTAGTTATGTACTGCTGCTATTGAATATCATTTTGCTCGTATGCGGCCAAATTCTGTTTAAACTAGGACTGCAAAGCAGCGGTGGGCTTCATTGGATCAAAATGCTGTCCTCGGTCCATATTTGGAGCGGACTTTTCCTATACGGGCTGGCCACGCTTTTGTGGTTTGCCGTCTTGTCCAGACTGCCGCTGAGCGTTGCCTATCCGCTGCAAAGCCTGGCTTACGTTCTGGCCCTGATTCCCGCTGTTTTCCTCTTTCATGAAACCATCAATGCAACCAAAGTGATCGGCGTTGCCGTCATCATCGTCGGTGCGTATTTAATTGTAAAATAATAAAGCAGCCAGACCGAAGGGGAGAACCTCTTCGAGCTGGCCGCGGTGATCTTCCTAAACAATGTCTGATTGAACGAATAACGATGTTTGTGCTCTGACGAACGTATGTCATGATCTAACGAAACACACAATCGTTATTTGAGCAAAAATGAGCTTCTAAAACTTCTAACGAATCTAGGAAACGCTATTTAACTCAAAAGTGGTCCATTCGGCCACATTTCGTCCAAATAACGATCTGTAGTTTCGTTAAATTTAAATCGGCATCGTTTTTGCGGATATAACGCTCCCCAGTTTCGTTAGGAAATTCAATGAATGGCTGAAGCGGCTTGTTCTTCTTCGGACGATACCGGATCGTTTTCCCAAATGGTGCTCGGAATCTCCCGCCTCAGTACAGGCAGCACTTCCTCGGCAAAACGCTGCAGCTGCTCCTCCTGCTCCGATTCCGTCAATCCGTCGACGCTGATGCTTAACACTTGATGGCCAAAGGCTTCGTGGTAGTTCAAAACTTTCTCTATGACCTGCTCGGGGCTACCGATCAGCGCCGGACCATTTGCAATCACATCCTCCAGGCTGGTAAAAGGAGACTTGTTGTGCTTCGAGGATTCCGTTACGCTGAATGCGCTGTAGTACGGTCTATAGCGGCGGATCGCCTCCTCGGCCGTGCTGCCCAGATAGAGGCTCCCCGAACCCGCCCCTACGACGGCGCGTGCCGGATCATGCCCGTAATGGGCGAGCCGCTCGCGGTAATGGTCGATCAGCGCTTTGTACTTGGCTTGCGGATGGAAAGAGTTCGAAGAGAAAATCGGCTCTCCGAACTGCGCCGCCAGCTCCGTCGAGAGCGTGCTGGACGCGCTGCCATGCCATACCGGGATCGACTTCTGGTAAGGCCTCGGATAAGTCGTTACCCGCTCCAAAGGCGGGCGATACTTGCCTTCCCAGGTTATGTTTTCCTCCGTCCACAGCCTCTTCAACAGCCGATAGCGCTCCGCCATGGACTCCCACTGCTCCTCCTCGGTGATGCCAAACAGCGGATAATGCCGTGGATCATTGCCTTTCCCGATAATCATTTCCAGCCGCCCTCCGGATAAGTGATCCAGCGTCGCATAGTCCTCGGCAACCCGTACCGGGTCGAGAACGCTCAGCACGGTTACTGTGGTCAGCAGGCGGATACGCGACGTTTGAGCCGCGATGGCCGTCAATACGACCGGCGGGGATGAGGACAGAAACGGAGCGCCATGTCGTTCGCCTACGCCATAGGCGTCAAACCCGAGCCTCTCGGCAAGGACGGCCTGGCGGATGACGTTGCGGAATTTCTGCTGTGCCGTCCAGGACTCGCCCGTAACCGCATTGGGGAGATTCATCATTAAACTGAATAATGCCACTTTCAAAATACGAAAGCCTCCTTTAATACGATTTTTTCCCCCGCCCGCCTTGCCGCCCCGGTTCGAGCTTCTCTTTCACAGGACACTTCTGCATAAATATGGGGTGATTGTAAAACGAAGATGGCCTCAGCATCCCTTAGACCGCCTGCTCCTGCTTGTTACGATCGCGAACCGCCGCAACATGCCGGAGTTCGAGGACCAGCTCGTTAACAGCGCTGTCCAGACGCTCCCGCAGCTGCCCTTCCAGTTCGAAACCGCCATGCTCCGTGCGGGTGATCCACCCGTCGACGGCAAACACGCCCCCCAGTATATTCGTTCCTCCCAGTACGGAAACCACCGGCTTCAGTGCATAGTCGACGGCAAGCAGATGCGCAATCGTACCGCCAATGAAAAGCGGCAGAACCACTTTGCCCTGGAATCCTTTCTGCGGCACGAGGTCCAGAACGGTCTTCAGCGCACCCGAATAGGAAGCTTTAAATACGGGACTGGCAATAATGACGGCGGCGGACTGTTCCACGGCTGCAAGCGCCTGCCGGATCGCAGGGCTGTTAAAATTCGCGCGGAGCAGATCTTCAGCCGGAAGCTCGGCGGCGGAAATCAATTCGACGTCAAAACCGGCCAGCGCGAGACGATCCACTACATATTGCGTCATTCCGAATAACCGGGAGCTCTGCGTTGGGCTGCCTGCGATCAAAGCGATTTTTGTCATTTTCATCCTCCTTATGGTTGAACGGCTAATTTCGCCAGAATGCGTGCATCTTGCATAAGATTGCTCTCATCCAGAGATCAAACCGGGGCAAGTGGATGGCGTGAGTGATTCCCCTGGCTGCATTGCCGCAGCCGATAAAGGCGAACGCCTCGGGAGCCCGGTCCAAATGCCAGCCGAAATCCTCCCCTGCCAGACTTGGCGGCGAGAGTCCTACGACCTGCTCCTCATGAAGCGTTCCGGCATCCGCCATCATCTTATCCGTTTGTTCCGTAATGCTCACTCATATCAATGAATCCTGTTAGGAACGCACAGCTTCCGCTTTCGCCTTGGTATACCGGTTCTCCGGCACGGCTAACCCGAGATTGCCCCGGAGCGTGTCGCTTTCATATTCGGTTCTGAAAATTCCCCGTTCTTGCAGGATCGGCACGACCTGATCCACGAAGTCCTCAAGTCCATGCGGCACGGCAGCCGTGAGCATAAATCCGTCGGCAGCGCCCGCTTCGAACCATTCCTGAATACGGTCTGCCACCTGCACGGCTGTTCCAATGAAATTACCTCGCGGCGTAGCCGATTGAAGCGCCACCTGCCGGAGCGTCAGCCCTTTTTCCTTCGCCTCCCGCTTGATTTTATCCGTACCGCTCTGGAAGCTGTTTTTGCCCAAGTCCCCGAGCTCCGGAAACGGCTCATCCAGCGGATATTGCGAAAAGTCATGATGCTCGAAGAAACGTCCCAAATAATTAAGCGCATTTTCGATCGTCACGAGGCTTGCAACCTCCTGATATTTGCGCTCCGCCTCTTCTTCGGTACGCCCGATAATCGGCCCGATCCCTGGGAAAATCAGCACATCATCCGGATTCCGGCCGGAAGCGGCGGCGCGAGCTTTGACATCCTGCGCAAACTGCAGCGCTTCCTCCAGGTTTTCCGCTCCGGCAAAGATGGCGTCCGCTTCCTTGGCGGCATAATTTTTGCCGACTTCCGACGCGCCTGCTTGAAAAATAACCGGCCCCCCTTGCTTCGAGCGTGCTATATTAAGCGGGCCCTTCACTGAAAAAAACTCGCCTTCATGGTTCAGCTCATGCATTTTATCCCGGTCGAAGAAAACCCCGGCCTCCTTGTTCCGGACAAAAGCGTCGTCTTCCCATGAATCCCATAATCCCCGCGCTACTTCCAGATATTCCGTAGCGATCCGGTAACGTTTGTCATGCTCCGGGTGCTCCTTTTTGCCATAATTCAACGCGGAGCCTTCCAGCGGGGATGTAACCACATTCCAGCCAGCACGGCCGCCGCTAATGACGTCGAGGGAGCCGAACTGGCGGGCTACCGTAAACGGTTCGCTGTACGAAGTCGATAAGGTGCCGACAAGCCCGATGTTGGTGCTGACGGCCGCAAGCGCGCTCAGGATGGTGATCGGTTCGAAGCGGTTCAGAAAATGGGGAATCGATTTTTCGTTAATGTATAATCCGTCCGCGATAAAAATCAGGTCAAGTTTGCCTTCTTCAGCCTTGCGGACCCAGCTCTTGTACAGCTCAAAATTGACGCTCGCCGCCGGATCCATATCCGGATGCCTCCACAGGGAAGTGCCTCCGCCAACGCCATGCAAGAGAGCCCCCAACTTCAACTGTTTTTGCTTTGCCATGATTTCATCCTCCTTATCGAAATGTCATTTTATAGAACCGAAAGTGTGAAGTGTAACTTAAACTGCTCCTAAAGCCCCCTTGGCTTCCTGTTTTACCCGCTCGATTTGTCCGAGGTGATGCTGCACATGCCGCGTAAAACTATGGATGATGTCCTTAACGCTGACCGTTTCCCCTTTAAAATTGACGCCGGTTTTTCCGAGTTCCTCCCCGCTTAAGCGCCCTATCAAAAGGCTGTTGTATTCCAAAATCGTATGAAACGCATCCAAAATATCGGAAATCCGGCCCTGATTCGAATGCTGGCCGCTAACCCAAGCGTCCTGGTTAAAAGCCGGAAGCTGCGCCGTTGTTCCCGCCAAAACATCCCGGATCCGAAACGAAATGACGATGCTGTGGTCCACGAGATGCGAAACCACCTCCTGCACGCTCCAACTGCCGGGCGAAGGCTTCCATTTCACCTGCTCCTCGCTCAGCCCGGCAACGGCTGCCGCCAGCTGTCCATGGGTATCCAAAAAAGCTTCCAAGTCAATCCCGGTCATATTCAATCTCCTCCTTGTGCAATGCTTGGCGTACGCTCAGCCTGCCGCGCAAAACGCGAAAGCGCAAACGGGCGGATATCATACTGAACCGCTTCATCCAAGACCATCTGCGAACATATTTCGCCGACGACGCTCGAAAATTTGAACCCGTGTCCGGAAAATCCGCCGGCAACGACGATATGCGGATGCTGCGGATGCCGGTCGATGATAAAATCTTCATCCGGGGTAAGCTCGTATTTGCAAGCCGCGCCCTTGGCGAGCCGCCCGGAAGCTCCGGGCATATACTTTCCAAGCACGCTGCGAAGTTCCTCTTCATCCTCAGGCAAGCCGCCGAATGGAAGAAACGGCTCTCCCGGCTTCCAATCCAGTCCGGTGTCATGGCGGCCGATTTTCAGCCCGGCACCGCCGATATCCGGAAAACCGTAATATCCGCCTTCCTCCGTGTTTAACGTAAATCCCGGGAATCTTCCTGCTTTGAAATCATCGGAAGCGTTCGTTTCGAACCACCCGACCGTCTTGCGGACGGCCCTGACCGGAAGGGAAACAAACGGGGCCAGCGACCCGAACCATGCCCCTGCGGTCAGCACCGCTTTGGCGCCGTGATATTTGGCATTCCGGGTTTCCACTACCACGCTGCCCTTCCAGGCTGTAATGCCGCAAACTGCCGTATGCGTCAACAGCTCTGCTCCATTGGCGAGCGCCAGCGCTTTATACGCATCAACGCAGGCTTCGCTGCGCAGATAGCCGGCGGCAGGTTCATACATCGCTTCGAAATGCTCGGGCAGGCGCAGACCTTTCCAGCGCCTGTGGATTTCATCCGCATCCAGCCTTTCCGTATGAACTCCCTGCTTAGCGGCGGCGGCCATGCGCTCCTTGAAGGAATAACGATTTGGATCCGTTATGTTCAATACCCCGGATTGCACCAGCAGCTGCGCTTCCATTCTCTCCTCCAGCTCATTCCACAGCTGGTGGGCGCGGATCGCCATCTCCGTATAGACGGGATGACCGCTGTAAGCATGCCGGATCAGCCGCGGTTCCCCGTGATGGCTGCCCTCCCGGTGCGGCGGGTCAAATGCATCGATGAGCAGCGTGCGCAGGCCCCGCCGTGCAAGATAATATCCGGTGCTCATACCCATGGATCCCGCCCCGACTATAATAACGTCATAACTTTTCATAATGGTTATGACCCTTCACCCCGCCGTGGCGAAGCTGCGCCAAGGCAAGCTCGGCAAGCTCCGTAAAGAAACGGATGCTGACCGGAATCGCGGCTTCATCAAGCGTAAAGGCCGGATGATGCCACTCCTGCGTCCCGGCCGTTCCCATAAAAACGAATAATCCCGGAACATGCCGCTGATAGACGGCAAAATCCTCGCCTGCCGGCGACGGCACAGGCACTACGGCCTGAAATCCGGCCGCGGCTGCGGCCTCTAGGCCCAACCGCGCAAGCGCTTCGTCGTTATTCACCGGCGGCGGTCCCCCGATCCAGCGCACGCCGGCGCTGGTGCCAAAGGCTGCCGCCACGCCTTCGACCACTTGGCCGAAGCGCTCCAGCACGTCCGCACGCACCTGTTCATCGAAGGTGCGAATGGTCCCTTCCAGCACGGCTTTACCCGGAATCACATTCCAGGCCGTGCCGCTGTTCAGCTTGGTCACGCTGATGACCGCGCTTTGCAGGGAGCTCACATTCCGGCTCACGATCGACTGAAGCGCCGTAATGACATGAGCGGCAGTGACGATCGGGTCGATTCCCGCTTCGGGAACGGCAGCGTGCGATCCTCTGCCTGCAATCTCGACGATAAAGCCGTCGGCGGCAGCCATCAGCGGCCCGCCTTTGATCCCGATCGTCCCTACCGGCAGATCGGGTTTATTATGCATGCCGAATATGGCCTGCACTCCTTCCAGCGCCCCGCTGTCAATGACCTGCTTCGCGCCTGCGGCTTTCTCTTCGGCCGGCTGAAAAATCAGCCTGACCGTTCCTTGCAGCTCGCCTTCCCTTTCTTTCAAGGCGTAAGCCGTCCCAAGCAGGGAGGCGGTATGAAAATCATGCCCGCAGGCATGCATTTTGCCGGGAATCTTTGACGCGAAGTCAAGGCCGGTCTCTTCCTGAACCGGCAGCGCATCAATATCCGCGCGCAGCGCGATGACAGGACCCGGGCGCAAACCTCCGACCTCGGCGATCACTCCGGTTGCCAAGGAATAATCGAGAACCCGAATATCGGCTTCCTTCAGCCATCCCCTGATCGCTTTCGTCGTTTCAAACTCCTCGCCCGACAGCTCCGGATATTGATGCAGATGGCGGCGAAAACCGATGAATTTTTCATAGCCTGTTTCGGCCACCTGCCCAAGTTGATGACCAGTCATCCCATCATCCTCCTATTCCTATTAGGTTAGTTCCTGACATTGTACATGTTGACCGCAAGGGGCGGATCGTTCTTTCCTACACCTCGGCAACCGCCCCGCTCAGCGCCTCGCTTAGCAGTTCGAACGAACGCAGCCGCTTGTCGAACGGCGTGATATTGCTCGTGACGATAAACTCATCCACGCCGGAGGCCATCCGCAGCGCCTCAAACTTGGCGCGGACAGCGGCTTTGGTTCCTTTCGTAATGTAAGGCTCCTGCTCTTCGATCGTATATTCTTCATTCGCCTGCCGGCCGAATTCCTCCGCCTGTTCGCGGGTCCCAAGCGTGAGCGTTTTCCCGCTGGCCAGATGAATTTTCACCAGTTTTTGCGGCAGGGCAAGTTCCGCGGCTTCTTCTTCGGTATCCGCAACGGCTACCGCAAGCGCGATGATCGCTTGAGGTACTGTTCCACGTTCTGCGTTAAAGCTGCTGCGATAGCTACGGATCGCTTCCAGCGCTACCGCTTCATCCCCGTTGATGAATAAGGAAAACACGTACGGTAAACCCAGGCTCGCGGCGATTTCCGCACTGCCTTTGCTTGCGCCCAGCACGTAAAGCTCAGGCGGATATTCCGGCAGCGGGGCTGCTTTCAGGCCATGCAGCGGATGATCCGGCGCCAGCCGGTTATGCACATATGAGTCCAGCTCCACGATTTTATCCGTCAACGAGACCGGATCGACACCGCATCGCTGAAGTGCCTGCGTGCTGCGCGGGAGCCCGCCGGGTGCACGCCCGATGCCGAGATCAACCCTTCCCGGGGCCAATGAGGCCAGCACGTTGAAGTTTTCCGCCACCTTATACGGACTGTAATGCTGAAGCATCACACCGCCGGAGCCGATTCGGATCTTTTCCGTTTTGGCCAGCAGATAGGAGATGAGCACCTCCGGGGAGGAGCCTGCCAACTGCTCGGAATCATGATGCTCGGATACCCAGAAACGCCGGAAACCGAGTTGTTCCGATTTTCGAGCCAGCTCCACTGTGTGAGCAAGCGCATCCGCCGCCGTTTCCCCCGGGTAGATTGGACTTTGATCAAGAACGCTGATTGTAATCGCCATGCCTTTTTCCTCCTAAATGCTATAGTTAAGTTCCGGGGTAATCCGTTTCAGAAACTGCTTTGTCCGTTCTTCGCGGGGATGATTAAACAGCTCCGACGGGGTCCCCTCTTCAACAACGACGCCCCCGTCCATAAATACCACGTGATTAGCCACGTCTTTGGCAAACCCCATCTCATGGGTGACAACGATCATCGTAATGCCTTCCTTCGCGATTTTCCGGATCACGGCCAGCACCTCGCCGACCAGTTCCGGATCAAGCGCCGATGTGGGCTCATCGAAGAGAATCACTTCAGGTTCAAGCGCGAGGGCCCGCGCAATACCGACACGCTGCTGCTGTCCGCCGGAAAGCTGGCTCGGGTAGGCATCGAGCTTGCCGCCAAGCCCCACTTTTTCCAGCATCGCGATGCTTCGCGTTTTCGCTTCTTCCTTCGGCAGTCTTTTGACGACCACAAGGCCTTCCATCACGTTTTCCAAGGCGGTTTTATGCTTGAACAGATTGTACTGCTGAAACACCATCGCCGATTTTTGGCGGAGTCGAATAATGTCTTTTTTACCGGCATGCTTGCAGTTTAGGCTGTAATCGCCGATGAGAATATCGCCGTCATTCGGTTTCTCCAAGTAATTCACGCAGCGCAGAAGCGTCGTTTTTCCGGAGCCGCTAGGCCCCAAAATAACGACCACCTCCCCTTTTTGCACGGTCAAGTCGATTCCCTTCAGTACCTGGTGGCGCCCAAAGGATTTGGTAATATTGGTCAGTTTAATCATGCAACTCCACCCCGATTGTACAAATTGATTCGTTTCTCGATCCGTGCCGTCACCTGCTCGATCAGCAGCGTCAATCCCCAGAAGATAACGGCTGCCGCCAAATATGCCTCGAAAAACTTCCAGTTCGTTGATGCCACGATCTGCGCCTTCGCATTGATTTCCACCACGGATACGGTAAAAGCGAGCGTGGAGCCATGCAGCATTCCGATGACTGAATTCGAGAGATTCGGCAGACTGACCGCAAAGGCCTGCGGAAAAACAATCCGGCGCAAAGCCTGCGGTGTCGTCATCCCTACCGAATACGCCGCTTCTATTTGGCCCCGGTTCACGGCCAGCAGTCCCGAACGGATCACTTCCGCCATATAAGCACCCGCCGTAATCGAAAAAGAGATAAAAGCGAAACCGATCATCGGAATGGAGGAGGATTTGAACCCCCAGCCCATCTGTGCGGACACAGCGTCAAGGAGCATCGGCAGCCCGAAATAAATCAATAGCAGATGCGTAAGCATCGGAGTCCCGCGGATAAAGGTCACATAACCTGCCGCAATCTGGCCAAGAACCGGAATTTTATAAATCCGCAGCAACGCGGTAATCAAACCGATGATAAACCCGGCGGTAACGGATACCGCCGTGATGGCAAGCGTTGTGGGAATGGCCGACAACAGCTGGATCAAAGCCGTCCAGATAAAAGATGGATCGATTTTCATGCTTCCGCCCCTCCTTTGCCGGAATCAATGCTCGCAACCATATGCCGGTAGCTGCTTTTTCTTTGAAGCCGGAACCTCCGATGCCCTGCCGCATCAGGCTGTTCATGCCGCAGAAGCCGCCGCTCCGCGATCAGAAGCAGTCTTTCCAACGTCAGGCTGACCGCCAGGTAAATGAGTGCAAGCGAGATATAAGCTTCGATAAAATGCTGGGTAAGAGAACCTAACGTCTCCGCTTTACCCGTCATTTCCATCACCCCAAGCGTGAAGGCAAGCGACGTATCCTTCAGCAGCGCGATCACAAGGTTCGAAAATACCGGGATCGCAATCGCCAGCGCCTGGGGCAGCACGATCCGGGTAAAAGCCTGGTATCCTCCCATGCCCACGGCATATGCAGCCTCCACCTGCCCCCGGTCCACTGCCGTCACCGACGCGCGGATCGTTTCCGACATAAAAGCGCCGGTATGAAGCCCGTAGGTCAGGATTACGAACACAACCACCGGGGCTTTGGAAATATCGACATGCGCGAGCTTCAGTATTTCCGGCAGCCCGTAATAGAAAAGAAAAAGTTGAATCAATATCGGCGTCCCCCGGAAAAAAGAGACGTACACCCTGGCTAGCGTGTTCAGCACCGGAATCCTGTACAACCGCGGAAGGGCAATGAAAAACGAAACGATCATCCCTACCAGCAGCGAACCGCCCACGATCAGCAGCGTCATGCCCAGCGTCGACAAAAGCTTTGGAAAATAGCTGAATATATACGTATAATCAAACGGCGCCCCCACGAGCTCCATCCTCCTTTCCCAGGCCTACGCAGCCGCATTATTTTTTCGAGTCATAGGTAAAGTCCGACCCTAGCCATTCTTTGCTGAGTTTGGCGAGCGTACCGTCCGACTTCAGTTCCTTGATTGCGCCGTCAATGTCATCCGCCAGCTTCTGCTCCTCCGGATCATCCTTGCGGAAAACGAAAAGGATATCCGCTTCGCCCAAATCATCGCCGGTTGTTTTGAGCTTGCCTTGCGGGTCGATCAGCGGCAGCGAGAAATCCGCGCCAACCGTCGCTTCCACGCGCCCCGTGGTGATTTGGTTCACCGTATCTTTGGCCGCTCCGTTTTGATACACGATGTTGATCGCATTGTTATTTTTCTTGTTGTAATTCTCCAAAATTTGGGCTTCGGCGCTTGTCGCCCCGGTCAAAACCTTTTTGCCTTTCAAATCATCCAGCGTATGGATGGAATCATTGTCCTTGGCAACGATAATTTTGTTTCTCCAGTGGGCATAAGGTTCTTTATTAAACAAATACTTTTGTTCCCTTTCAGGGTTTTTCTCCATCTCATGTGCCACAAAATCGATTTTTTTCGTCTCCAGGCTGAGGAGGAGATTCGCAAACTCCTGGGTTTGCAGCTCGAACTCGTATTGCGGAAGACGTTTATCAATTTCTCTGACCAGTTCTACGTCAAAGCCGGTCAATTTGCCGTTTTCATCGATAAAGCAAACTTTCGGAAAGTTTGTTCCCGTGCCTACGATGATTTTTTTGACCGCTCCCGCAGAGGCGTTTGCAGCCGCTTCTTTGGCTTGACCGTCCGTCTGTCCCGCATCCGCACCGCATCCGGCAATCACCCCCGTGAGCAGTAATGCAACAGCCAGCGTCCATGATTTGCGCATGATCTCATCCCCTTTTTCATTCGGAATTGATAATTCCTATATGTTTAGTATGAATTTGTTGACACTAACTTTACCGCGATTTGCCGTATGCGTCTAATAGAGTTTTTCTATTCATTTATGCAAATCGTTAATTCAACACGAATCCGCCGCGCTCAAGCAGCGCTTCCGCGAATTCCGTATGCTCTCCGTTTAAGGTAATCAAGCTGGTTTGCAGGGCGATCCCCATCGTTTCGGTAATATCCACCGGGACAAGAGCTCCCGTCTCAACCTCCTGCTGCACGCAAAGCCCGGGGAGAAAGCATATTCCCGCCCTTTGCAGGACAAGCTTCTTGGCGGTTTCCGAGTTGTCGACTTGAAACACGATGTTCGGCGGCTGCTCCAAGCTTTCAAATACGCGATGGATCCGCATCCAGTCAAGCGAGCCGCATTCGAAAAAAATCAGTTTTTCATGGCGGATATCCCGGATCGACGCTCTGCCTGCAGCTGCCAGCGGATGCCCCTTGTAAACATACAACCGGATCGGATCTTCAAAAAATGAATAGGACTGGAATGCGGGATTCATCAATTTACGTGCAAAAGCCAAATCGATCTCTCTGGAAGCAAGTTTGCCTGCAAGTTCATCCGTTGTTGCCGTTATGATTTTAAATTTCAAATCCGCAAACCGTTCGTTCAGCCGCATAAGCAATCGGGGCATTAAGTAATTCGATACGGACACGGTGCATCCGATCCGCAGTTCGTTTGGCGTCGTCCGCTTAGAGTGAATGCGGTGTCTGCCTTTTTGATAGATCTGAAGGATTTGCTGGGCATAAGGAAGAAACTGCTTGCCTTTGTCGGTAAGATGAATCTGCTTGCCAAACCGGTCAAACAGCCTGCAGTCAAGCTCGCGTTCCAGCGACTGGATGCGGGCGGTAACCGTAGGCTGGGACAAGTAAAGCACATCCGCCGCCTTGTTAAAGCTCCCGTAGTGATTGATGTACACAAAGGCTTCAATATTTTCGATATTCAATGAATCCACCCCCAAATTCTTATTATTCATATGAAAATAGACGGTATTCGGAGCAAATGATGTTAATAAATTATTTTTATCTTATGGAGTGGGAATTTTATTGTCAATCTTTATTTAAAATTGGGAACCGCTGTAATTGGAGATCAAGCTTTAGAAACGGAAGGTCGTTAGCTATTGGATCTTAGGGAATCTCTTCCGCTTAACAAACCCGTTTCTATCCCTTATAATTGATTTTTTTAATAACGTTATTAATATTTGTTATTTCCTATATGTTTACTGCGAATTAAAAGTTATACTCAATTAACAAATCTAATGACGAATCGATAAAAGGGAGTGAGCGAAATGACCGCAACACCAAAAATCATCATCCGCGATGCGGAGGAGTTTGAGCAGGAGGCCATAGCGCAAATCATGCTTGAAGCCTACCAGCAATATGCCTCCGTACTTTCGGAGCAGCGTTGGGCCCAATACCGGGATTCCATTCGAAACTCCGTTTACGGCAAAGCCGCTCATGCCCGGATTGTTGCTGTGCTTGATAGTGAAATTGTCGGCAGCGTTCAAATGTTTCTCTCTTCCGAGGATGCTTACGGCAATCCTGAAATGGGTATCCATTCTCCGATTATCCGCCTGTTGGCCGTTTCGCCTACCTGCCGTGGAAAAGGCATTGCCTCGCTTCTAATTCAGGAAGCCGCTCGCAGATCCGTTTTGCTGGGCTTCTCTACCCTTAATTTGCACACCTCCGACATGATGGCTACCGCCGTACAGCTGTATGAACGCTTAGGCTTTCAGCGCGCATATGAGACAGACATCCGGAATGGGGATACGCTTGTTAAAGGATACCAGCTCGATTTACGTTCCGCGTCCCTTTTGGAAGATGTGGTTTAGGTTCAGTGAAGGGCTGTCTCAGAAGTAAGGTTCAAGTGCTTTTGAAGACAGCCGGATTGAGAAAAACTCGCTATCCTCGAGTTTTGAAATCGAAGTGAAATTTGTTGCGATTGTGCATCCTTTTCAAGCGTTTTGTGGTGTGGTAGGCAGAATTGTTGCGAAAGTGCATCCTTTTGACCAGGAATGACCTAATTGCGCTCAGATAAAGGAAAAAAGCCTGCACTTTCGCAAGCTTTTTATCTATAACAAGCCGTTGTGTCGAAAATAGTTGCACTTTTATCGCAATTTCGCTACTTGACGGGGTGCGGTTCACCTTTTTGGGATACCCTCTTGGTTTATTTATAATTTGCTTTTTCGGCCGAGATAATAAAGGTTTTGGGAATGCCCTTGTCATATACTTCGGATGAGAGATTCGGCATCTCTTCAAGAGTTTTGACCATAAGGCCCGAAGCTGCGACTGCGGTCACGATTTCGCCAAGCGTCCATTTTCGCAAGTATACCGCTTGTTGATCGTTTCTCTGATCTGTATCCAAATATTTTTGATATGAAACTTCGCTCGCCTCCAAGGCAGTGTTAAAATAGTCCCCCGTCACTTTATGCTTTCTGATCTTGGCCGTAGATCCCGTTGAAGTGATCAATTTGGTCGATACGGGATGAAAATCCTGCACTACAAGTCTTCCTCCAGGTGACAGCAATCCCGCCGCACAGTCGAAGAGCGGCTTCAAATCCTTAAAGTAATGCAAAATACCGTTCTCCATAAAAACGATGTCGTAGGAGAACCGGAATTCTTCCTCCGGCAGCTGCAGTACATCGTACCTCAGATCGACTCCGGCCGCCCCGGCCAGTGCTTCCGCATACAACCGATTTTCATCTGAAAAATCGACGACCGTAACTTCCGCTCCAAGCAGCGCCAACGCGACGGCTTTCATTCCGTTTGACCCCATTAAATTCATCATGCGCCGGCCTTGAACCTCATTCCCAAAATGACCGGATAAATGACGAATGACCTTTGCCGGATTGCGCTTCAAACGTCCCGCCGCCTGCTCCGGCGTACCGAAACGCTTCACCCAAGCTTGATAAGCCCCGCTATTCCAAGCCTGCTTATTATAATCGTCTGCTTCCATGCTTCCCCCAATTTCAAATAGAATCTGGGTTAATTCATGTTATATACCAATGGTTTCACCCCCCGAAAGGCTAAAATATATGTGACGTCACTCCAATACATACGTCTACGAAGTCTAATTACGAATCAGTGCCAGCAGCTGCTCCTTCTCTTTCGCCGGTATCCATTCCGTCAACCGTGCAGCCGCAACCGGTACCATCCAGCGTTCAATCTCTACAGAAGAAATCCCGGTGAGTTTCTGATATTCATCCCAATACATATTCGTCAGTTGTTCTCTGATCCTAGTAAAAAACTGTTGTGCGGCAGATGGCATCTCATCCGGAAGCGTACCGAATTTAAGAAGCAAAACCGTTCTCGCCGCATCCGCGGCTGGACTGCCGCTAACGGCCGTCATCCAGTCGATAACCCATTCCTTCTGTCCCAAAATAATATTGTCCGGATGATAATCCCCATGACAGAGCCGGCAATCATCTTCCAGCTGTTCAAGCATATGGGTAATCCTGCTTTTCTCCTCTTCAGACAGAAACGGCGCCTCCGAAATAAGACGGGCCAAAACCGTTTTCTGGCGAGGCAGCCCTTCCACTTGACGGTTATGTATCTCAGCATGGAGCCGGGCCATGCGGCGAGCTTCTTCCTTTACAGCCGACGGGTCCCGAGAGATTGCCGCCAGCATCGTCATTCCCTCCGCCTTTTCATATACGATACCTGCACGCCCGTCCCTTACCGTCATCTCAAATGGGCGTGGGACGCTGAAACCGCTTCGGTATACCTCCGTGCTAACCAGGAACTCTTCTTTCGCCGCTTCGGCGGGAAATCCCTCCCGATACAGCTTCAGTACACGTCCCGCTCCATACGCAAGCAGCTCCGCTGTCCGCCCGGCCGCAACGACACCGTTATCGTCGTCCATTTTGCCCCTCTCCTTCTTTCGTGCAAACCGAATAGCTCAATATAAGCATTTTAACTGAATCAGGGAAAAACTTGAAGGATGGAATTCCAGCCCCGTTTAAAAAGCTTTTTTCGCATCTCACACAACCAGCAAAACAAGCAACATGGGTTATGAATAAGTCTTGCCCCCATCAAAATAACCCCACAAAGTGAAGTGTAGCCTTTGAAGCTTATTCCGATTACTTTGCGGGGACCCCGGAAATTCAACCCCACAAAGTGACGTGTGACCTTCGAAGCTTATTCCGATTACTTTGCGGGGACCCCGGAAATTCAACCCCACAAAGTGACGTGTGACCTTCGAAGCTTATTCCGATTACTTTGCGGGGACCCCGGAAATTCAACCCCACAAAGTGACGTGTGACCTTCGAAGCTTATTCCGATTACTTTGCGGGGACCCCGGAAGTTTTTACTATATGTTAAAAAAAGCCCGGCTTACCCTGCTTGGGGTGCTTCGGGCTTTCGCTAACTTTGTGAGAAGATCAGCCTTCCTGTAAACGCTCCACTTTAACGGTATGTGTATTTGTAGGACGCGATCCAACCTGTACAGTCGCCATGCCATGCTCTTCATCGACATTTTCGATCCAAACCGGCTGTCCTTCCAGCTTTACTTCAATGGTGCTGTTTTTGTCTGTGTAAATTTCAAGCGCGCGTTTTACATCCATCTTAGGCCCCTCCTTTCCTGCTTCAACGATTTTTGGGGTTCAGACATCCTCGTCGGTACGTACCTCCGGCACCATCGAATCCGTCGTGCTTTCGCCGATGAACCCGTTATCCGCCGTAATATTGCCGCCGCCAAGCCCTTCGTTTACCATCCGGTCGATGTCAAACATATGGCTTTCGTGGGACACATCGGTTTCCTTGGATGTTACGTTCTCCCAATTCACTATTTCGCCGCTTGGGGAATAGCTCGTTTCCATCTTGCGGGATGCTTGATGATACCGCTGCACTTCGTCCGGATTCGAATTCTGATGCCGGTTACGATTTTCACCCTCGCTATTGCTCATTTGCGCCGCCTCCTTGAGCCGAAAAATAGATGCATCGCCTCTATCATGCCCTTTTCGCAAAAAATGCATGTAAACCGCCGCAAAACTTTCGTTTTTTCCGCTTCCATTGTCATAGATTCCGCAAAAATAACCCATACTATTAAGAACATCAATTAAACACGAGAATGATCGAGATCAAATCTAAAGGAGAGGCTGAATATGCATACCGTTTGGAAAGGGGCCATCAGCTTCGGGCTGGTTCATGTGCCCGTCAAAATGTTTTCGGCGACGGAAGACAAAGATATCTCCATGAGGTACGTGCATAAGGAGTGCGGAAGCCCGCTCTCCTATGTGCGCAAATGCCCGGTTTGCGACAAAGAGGTAGGCTGGGATGAGATTTCTAAAGGTTATGAATATGAAAAAAGCAAGTTTGTCTTATTCGAAAAAGAAGAATTGGAGCAGATTACCGAGCAGGCGAATAAAAACATCGCGATTTTGGATTTTGTGGATTTGTCGGAGATCGACCCGATTTATTTTCAAAAAACCTATTATCTAGCCCCCGATCAGGCTGGCGGAAACGCATATCAGCTGTTGAAGGAAGCCATGCGACAAAGCGGAAAAATCGGCATTGCCAAAATTTCCATCCGCTCCAAAAGCAGTTTGGCCGCCATCCGCGTCCTGGAGGGGTGCCTTGCGATCGAAACGATGTTTTACCCCGACGAAATCCGTCCCGTAGCGCAGGTGCCGAACCTGCCCGAAAATGTGACCGTTAACGAAAAAGAGCTGGGCATGGCCCAGATGCTGATCGATCAGTTGTCCACTCCGTTTGAACCCGAAAAATATACGGATGATTACCGGGAGCGCCTGCTTCAGCTGATTGAGCATAAGGTGACCGGCGAAGAAATCAAAATCGCGCCCGCCAAGCAGGAGACCAATGTCATCGATCTCATGGCCGCCCTGCAGGCCAGCATTGAAGCAGCCAAACCCGCGGTGGTCACCGATCCCGGCAAACCCAAGAAAACAGCCAAAACCAAGGCCAAAACCGCCGCAGAAGAAAAACAGGCCGCAGGTTCCGAAGGTCCCAAACCGAAACGCCGCAAAACAACCAAGAAAAACGAGACCGTATCCTAACCTGCCGCCAGGGGGAAAAATCGATGAAACTAAAGCCCGTAAAGCCGTTTGAGCCGATTCTAACCAGCCATCTTCCTTCCGGGGAGAACTGGATTGCCCAGATCAAATGGGACGGCGTCCGCATGCTGGTCTATTACGACGGCGAAGAGACGGAGCTGATCAACCGGAAAGGCAATCATCGTACGCGCCAGTATCCCGAGCTCGTGGATATCTCGTCTTACTGCAGAGCCGAATCGGTCATTTTGGATGGGGAAATTATCGCGCTTGTGAATGGTACTCCTTCTTTCCATCAGGTCATGAAAAGGGACAGCCTTCGTCAGGAGAGGCAAATCCGTGCGCGCGTTCAGCAAATCCCGATCGTATATATGGTTTTTGATATTTTGTACTGCAATGGGGAATGGGTAACCGCGAAACCTCTTCATGAGCGGCAGACGCTGCTTGATCAGGTGCTGATTCCGGGTCCTCATGTGCAGCCGGTGCCAAGCTATCAGGACATTCCCCTGCTCTATGACATATCCAAACAGCATCAGCTTGAAGGAATCGTGGTTAAAGACCTGAGCAGCAAGTATGAAGTAAACGGCAAAGACAAGCGGTGGCAAAAACGGAAAAATATTATGGACATCAACGCGGTGGTCGGGGGAGTTACGTACCGTGACGGAATCGTCAATGCGCTGCTCCTGGGACTATATGATGAAGCAGACAGGCTCATTTACATCGGGCATGCGGGAACCGGGAGGCTGGGAATATCCGACTGGCGGCGAATTACGGAAGAGGCTAAAGGCATGCTGCAGTCGGACAAGCCGTTTGTGAATAACCCTGAACGTGAAAAAGGGGCGGTATGGATCCGCCCCGAATGGGTCGTGAAGGTGCATTTCCTGGAATGGACGGACGGCGGCACTTTACGGCAGCCGAGCATCCAGGCTTTTGTTGACGCTTCTCCTTTGGACTGCCGGTGGAATTAGTGAGCCGAGATAAGGCTTTCAGCGATTTTCACCATGTCCTCTTTCGTCAGCTTGCTGGTCTCGTTATCGTGAATATCGTAGGATGTTCGACGGGCTTCATCAACCCAGCCAAGCCGGTTTGGGATGTAAAATTCATCTTTTTTGCGCTCGCCAGCTTTAATGTAATAGGCGTCTATACCTTTAATTTGAATCTTCTCCACCAAATCCTGCTCATTATGGTAAATCGTACTCTTATAGCCTGTGCTACCCTCAGGCATGGCACTAGCGCTTATCTGAATAGTATCTTCCCCGTTTCTATACTGGATCCAGGAATAATCAGATTTACTCCATTTCAGTATTTTAACAGACAGTTTATCGCCATTCGTCGCAGATTTGGCTTGATCGATAAGCTCATCCTTCAGTTTTTCCCTCTCGTCATATGTTGGGAAGGCAGGTTGTACAGATCCCTTGTAGAAATGATAACCTTCAGGCACTTGAACCGGTTCTTTTATTAACTGTGCTAACGGAGAACGGGTACGCTTCATGTCATCTTGGAAATCATCAAAGCCCTTATACTCAACCGGTTTATAATCGATATGGATCGGATCCAACTCATTACCATTATTAATAACATCGTCATTGACGTAATAAGCGGCAAATTCTCCCGGCTTAAGCTGGTCCATAACACGTTTCCGATACACATCCAGGCGCTTAGCTTTATTTTTGTCATAATCCAATTCCGTTCCATCCCGTTTACTCGTTTGCAGTATCGTTTCGCCCTTGCTATTCTTAATTTCAATGTACTGCGATGCCGCATATGCTGTGACGGAAGCGCTCAGTACGATAAAAACAATCATTGCGGTGAGACCAACTCCCGGACGGAATCGGGGTTTCGCAGCCCGCTGCTGCCGATTGCCAGATTGAGAAATTCGTTCCATGACTTTATCCACCACGTCGAAATTTTGCATCATCGTTTCCGTTTGTCTATTGGCCATCTCTTTCAAACTTTCGTCTTCATTAAATGCTTGTAGCTTACGCATTGGTTTTCCTCCTCCCAGGCAATCATCATGCCTTTCAGTTTTATTTTGGTTCTTGCGAATTTTTTCTTGACGTTTTCCTCTTTTTTGTCCAGAATTTCGGCGATTTCAGCAAAAGGTTTTTCTTGAAAAATCCGCAGCACCAGCAAGTTTCGCTCCTCGAGCGTCAGCTTCGCAAGCGCTTTGCTGAGCGGTTCGCTGAATAACCGGCTTTCCACTTCCTGCGCCGCGCTGCGTGAGGTCAGATCTTTCTGAAGCAGACCAAACGTAAACCGCTGCTGCAGTTTTTTTCTGCGGATCAGATTCAGGCAGTGGTGGTAAGCTACCTTATACAGCCAGGAGGAAAAGCTTACTTTTGGTTTGTACATATGGATGTTTTCGAATGCTTTCACTAAAATGTCCTGAACTGCATCCTCCGCTTCCTGCCTGTTGCCAAGAAGGCGCCAGCAATATGCGAAAATTTGGTTCTGAAAATTTCTAACGATGAAGGCATAGGCCTGCGTATTTCCCTCCTGCACTTGCCTGATTACAGAATCCAATTCCTGATTCATTACATCATTCATAACTTATTTGTCACCTCCCCTTCGCGAAAGAGAAACTACACCCATATAACAAACGAGAAGCAATCAAAGGGACATTTGCCTAAAAATTTCTTCGGAGGTATCGTTATGCCGCGAAACGTAAAAGGCTCCATCATGATTGAAGGCCGTGAAATTCCGATCACGAATCCGGATAAGCCGCTCTGGCCCGACATGGGTATCACCAAAGCGATGTATCTGCAAAAGCTGGCTGCGATCGCCCCCTTTTTGCTGCGTTACTGCCGGAACAGGCTGCTGACGACGATCCGATATCCCCATGGCGTCCCTGGTGAGTTTTTTTATCAGAAAAATGCGCCCGAACCTCTTCCGGATTATGTTAAAACTGCCGAGCAGGACGGCATCCATTATATTTTGCTGAACGGCTTGCCCGAGCTCTTGTGGCTTGGCAACCTTGCGGCACTGGAATTCCATCCTTCGCTCCACTATGCGGGAAGCCCGCTTCCGTGCGAATGGATGATCGATCTGGACCCGTCGCGGGAGGAAGAACCGCGGATTATGGAGGCTGCATCCATCGTCGGCAAAGTGCTTCATTCCCTGGGACTGGAATCCGTGCCCAAAACCTCGGGTGCGACGGGCATTCAAATCATCGTTCCGATCAACCAAGGCATTACCTTCGATGAGCTGCGGGTGATCGGGCATTTCGTTGGCCAATTCGTGACCGAAAAACACCCGGATTTGTTTACGCTCGAGCGGCTGAAGAAACATCGCGGCGATAAAATCTATTTTGATTATCTTCAGCATTACCATGGCAAAACCCTTGCGGCCCCCTATACTCCCCGCGCCAGACCCGGCGCAACCGTGTCCACGCCGCTTTACTGGGAAGAAGTGGAGAGCAACGTATCCCCGCTTGATTTCCATTTACTGAACATCGAGGAGCGGCTGCAAACCCATGGGGATTTGATCGCCGCCCTGCCGCCGCAGCCGGTCGAGCAGGTTCTCCGCCATTTGAATGCAGCAAAGCCCGGAAGATGAAATATCTCCCGGGCTTTTTTACCGCACCCCTCAACTCAATATTGCATTTAAAAAAACGTATCGGTAGCAAGGGGGCGGCATCATTCTGATAAATTCAATGTTGAGTTCTTACACCTAATGGATATCTTTTTTCTTGAACCGGCCGCCCTTAACGTCATGGATATTACCAACCGCAAGAAAAGCATGCGGGTCCCAATCTCCGACGATCGCCTTCAATTTGGCTTCCTCAAGGCGGGTGATGACAACGAAAATAACCTTTTTGCTGTCGCCGGAATAAGCTCCTTCACCCTCCAAATAAGTCACGCCGCGTCCAAGACGCTGGTTCAATGCATCGCCGATCTCCTTGTATTTGTCACTGATGATCCATACCGATTTTGACTGGTCAATACCCTCGTTGGTGATATCAATCACTTTAAAAGCGATAAAATATGCGATAAGCGAGTACATGGCGTTATTCCAGCCAAACACAAATCCCGCGCTGGTGAGAATAAACACGTTGATAAACATGATGATCTCCCCAACGGAAAACGGGGTTTTCTTATTGATCAGAATGGCTACGATTTCGCTGCCGTCCGTGGAGCCCCCAGCCCGGATCACCAGGCCGACGCCCGCCCCCAGAATAACTCCGCCGAAAATCGCGGCAAGCAGCGGATCAAAGGTAAGCGGTCTGACAGGTTCCAGCAGCATCGTGCCGACCGACATGACAATGACGGCTGCAAGCGTTGAAAATGCAAAGGTTTTGCCGATTTGCTTATATCCGAGAAACAGGAAAGGAAGATTTAATAAAGTCAGAAAAATGCCAAGCGGTAAATGAAAGAGGTGGGCAAGCATAATGGAAATACCGGTAATTCCGCCATCGATAATGTTGTTGTTCACGAGAAAAATTTCAAGCGCGACGGCGACCATTCCTGCTCCAATCAACATGACGATGATGCGCGATAACATCCGCAGCTTGGATGTCGGCGCGTTAAGCGGCTGTTGCTGGCCTTGCGGCAGTTTGATGCGTTCTGTGGTTTGGACATTTGAAGTTTCTGCCATCGAATCCCCCCGATTCTTATATGATTATAGAAAAAGAATAATTCTGTAAAAAGATTTCCGCTAAGCGCGGCCTGGCTTCAATGAATTTTCATCGATATTCAGCCTTTTTTTCATGGCCCAATATCGTAATTAGTGCATGATAAAAAACGGAAGTAGCGGAGGGGACGGAATCGTTCTGAAGAAGCGGCAGCGGTCGCCTTTGTTTTCGAATTTCTACCTTTACTTAACAATATAATCAAGAAATTTGAAGACAACAGCGATCGGAAGAACGATCCGTAACCGCAGCGGTCAACTCGCGTAATATCAAGAAACTAATTTCGATAAAAAAGCTACCTCATAAATGCGGTCTGGCTTCGATGAATTTTCATCGATAAAAGTCCCTTTATATTATATCATAGTTTTTGTCTAAGTATTAACGGAATGGGAGATATTCGATCATGCGATCTTTACTTTTATTTTTGGCTGCCGGGTTGGCAGAAATCGGCGGGGGTTATCTCGTCTGGCTTTGGATCAAGGAATCCAAGCCTTGGTGGTACGGGTTGATCGGAGCCGTAGTGCTGGTTCTATACGGAATTATTCCTACGCTGCAGCACTACCCCTCCTTTGGCCGCGTGTATGCCGCTTACGGCGGTATTTTTATCGTGCTTGCCTTGTTATGGGGCTGGGGAATCGATAAAAACACGCCGGACCTCTATGACTGGATTGGCGCGGCGCTTTGTCTGGCTGGTGTTTCCGTCATTCTGTGGGCTCCCCGCCCCTGAAATGGCATCCATATGCTACGCTAAACCATCACTATAAAAGCGGTGACAGCATGCGGCATAATATCTCGGCTGTTTTGTGCATGAATGGCCTGTTCTGAAACTCACTTGGGGTCATTTCCCTGCTTACAAGCATGTCTTTCTCAAAATCATCCACAAGCCGTTCTATTTTAGACTGTTCAAGCAGTAAAGCCGTCAGTTCGAAATTGCTGTAAAAGCTGCGGAGATCCATATTGGCCGTGCCAACCGATGCAAGCAATTGATCGACAATGAGCACTTTGGCATGGATGAAGCCTTTTTGGTATTGGTAGAATCGGACACCCGCCAGCAGCAGCTCCTCGACGTAAGAAAGCGAAGCCAGCTGCACCAGCCTCGAGTCGGCCTTCCACGGAATGATGATCCGTACATCTACGCCGCTGACGGCTGCGGTTTTCAGCCCCTCATAGACACCCGGATCTGGGATAAAATACGGCGACGTAATCCAGATCCTTTTTTTCGCTACGCAAATAGCCGCAAAGATCAATTCCTGGATGGCATTCCATTCTTGGTCCGGGCCGCTGCTGACGATCTGGATTTGCTCATCGGCCTTGCATGAATGCTCCGGAAACAGTGCGGGGTCAACGATCTTTTCACCAGAGGCGAGCTGCCAGTCGTCCAAAAATATATTTTGCAAAAAATAAACGGCGTCCCCTTCAATCTCCAGATGCGTATCCCGCCAGTAGCCCATTTTCGGATATTTGCCAAGGTAATCATCCCCGACATTAATCCCGCCCACAAACCCCCTCGCTCCGTCTACCACGACTATTTTACGGTGATTCCGGTAATTGATCCGGCGGTCGATGAAACTAAGCAGCGGCGGCAGAAAAAAGTAGGATTCGACCCCGGCTTCCTTAAGCCTCTCCACAAATTCCCGCTTCAGCTTATAGCTGCCCAACCCGTCGCATATAAAACGCACCTTTACGCCTTCCCTGGCTTTACGGATCATAATCTCCTGAAAACGGGTCCCTATGACATCATGCCGAAAAATATAGAATTCAATATGTATATGCTTCTCAGCCGCCTCAATCGCCTTCAGCATGGCATCAAAAGCATCTTTGCCGTCTGTCAGCACCCGGCTGGCATTGGAGCCTGTAATCGGGCTTTCCGTAAGACGCCATAACAGATTAAACAATCTCTCCTGATGTTTAAATTCGGGATTATGAATTTCCCCAATGTCCCGAACCGCTGTCAGCCGGCTCCAGAAGAAGGGACGGATTTGGCGGAACAGCCGCGATCCCCGGGTGCGAATATGCTTGCGCGCCTTATAATCTTGAGCCACAAAATAGTAAAAAACGAACCCAATGACCGGGCAGCAAAAAAGAATAGACAACCAGGCGATTGTTTTGGAAGGATTACGGAATTCAAGCAGCAAAATGATTGCAATCTGAAAAATAAATATGATGAGCGCGATCAGCAGCCACACCATATGGCAGCCTCCTTCCGGAAATAGCGCGTTAATCGTTACCTATCCATGATTGACCAAATCCCGGCCTATTTATTCAAACATCTCCTTCTTATTAAAATGCCGGGCATGCTTATTGCGGGGACCCCAAAAAAACATATAAAAATCCCCCCACAAAGTGGAGCCATGCTTCGATGCTTATTCCAAATACTTTGCGGGGACCCCATCATAATCTCAAAAAGGTAACATTTTAGACATGTTCAGAGCATTCGTCGAATACATAGATTATAAGACAAGTACAACGATGCTATAGAAAGGAGCTGCCATGAAAAATGCAACCGCCAATCGACGTCTGACACTTCTGGTCATGAGGGACGCCCAGCATTCGGTGAAGCAGATCCATCTGTCCAAGCCTCTCCTGCTGGCCGTGCCCGCCGCCGCCGTCCTCTCTTTGTCCGGTCTTGTTCTTGCCATACAGGCCCATTCTTCCCAGGCCATCTCGAACCTGGAGCAGAAGGTAACCCTTGAGCAGTTAAAAAACATTCAGCTTCAGAGCTCGATTACCAGCCGCGAGCAGTCCATTGAACGCCTGCAAACTGAAATTATCAAGCTATCGTCACAGGCCAAGGATATGCAGCTAAAGATGCAGCATGTGGATCAGCTGGAACAGCAGCTGCAGAAGTTTATCGATAAACATAAGATCAGCATGTCCACGGACGCCCCCGCGGATAAAGCGTCTTCCCTGTCCTGGGATGCTTCTGAGCATGTCGGGGGCGAATATATCGCCGTACATGAGAATGACATGCTGGATCTGGCCCGGGAGACGAAAGACGACTTTCAGGAAATGCAGGAGCTGCTGAAAACGATGGAAAGCAATATCCCCCATACCTTGAAAAAAGCACAGGAGACACAGGTGCAGATCGCAGGTAATCCGACGGTATGGCCTACCGCCTCCAAAGTGATGACTTCAAGCTTCGGGTATCGCACCGACCCCTTCACCGGCAAAGCCGCTTTTCACGCAGGCATAGATATTGCCGGGGATAACGGCGGTCCCGTCTATGCAGCAGGCGCGGGGAAAGTTATCACTGCGGAAGAAAGCGGAGCTCGCGGCCGTTATATCGTCATTGAACATCCGGGCGGACTACAGACCTGGTATATGCACCTCAGCAAGATCCTTGTAAACATAGGGGATACGGTCGACAAACGCCAGCAGATCGCCCAGCTCGGCTCAACCGGCCGCAGCACCGGACCGCATCTGCATTTTCAGGTCGTCAAGCAGGATAAGCCCGTCAATCCACTCCCGTATATTCGATCAGACAATTCTCTCAATTAAGGAGGTTCTATGTTGAGCAGATCCAAATCCAAGAATTCATTGATGTCCACCGACTCCCTGATCGGAAGAGGCACCGAGGTCGAAGGAGCCCTCTCTTGCGAAGCCAATGTACGTATTGAGGGTAATTTTAACGGTGTGATCGAAAGCCGCGCCTGTGTCACGATTGGCGAACATGCCGTTGCCCGCTCCGATATCAGCGCCAGGGAAGTCATTATTGCCGGAAAGGTTTATGGAGATGTGCAGGCTGAAGGCAAGCTGACGATCACCCCGACCGGCCAGATGTTCGGAGACGTTCTCGCCGCCTCCGCGCTTGTCATCGCCGAAGGCGGCATCCTAAACGGTTCCAGCAAGATGGAACCCAAACACAACGAACAGAAAGCCTTGGCAGAAAGCAGCAATGCGCCTCTTTTGGAATCGGAAGCAGGATAAGCTTCATTCCAGGCCTGCCGGAAACCTGCATTCCCACGAAATAATCCCACAAAGAGTATCGGAAAGAAGTAAGGGCGCCTCTCAAAGAGGGGCCCTTTTGCGGAGCAAAAGTACTGAGCGAAGCCTATGCTCCGATGCTTATTCCAGATACTTTGCGGGGGCCCCAAAAGAAAAACGTCTATCTCCGTACTTTCACAGAAGACAGACCGCTTTTATCGGTAGCTTTTCTTGCGGTATCAGGATGCGTTTTCCCCGAAGTTATACAAAATAACCCCACAAAGTGGAGCCTATGCTTCGATGCTTATTCCAAATACTTTGCGGGGACCCCCAAAAAAACTTATAAATTCTATACTGCCAAAAAAGCCCGCCGCAGCGGGATGTGACCGGATAGACACATCCTGAACTTCGAACGGGCTTCTATTTTTAAAACATGGTTTATGCCGCGACATCCCTTTTGTTGAATACGTACCAGGATACCGCCATCATCGCGATATAGTAAACGGCAAGCACGGCCAGCGCAAACCCAAGGCTGACACCGCCCGGCCCCACATCCGTTCGCAGATAGCCGGAAAGATCCATATGCGTAAAAATGAGGTACTTTGCCCAAGCAAAACGTTCCGGACTGAACAAGGTCGTGAAGATCCCTTTAGCAAACATCACAAACAAAGCCAGTCCGATCGCCAGCCCACCGGCGCGGAACACCGTTGACAGCATGAAGGCAATTGCGACCGTTATAAACAAATTCACATAATCGCAAAGCACATATTGCAGCATAAATACGAATCCGTTTGTGCTCTGGCCAAATAAACTGCTTTCGGTGCTGCCGGAAAAAAATAAGCTGGAAGACAGCAAAGACATCACCACGACAATCAACGTACCCAGCAGGCTGAACAAAAAGACGGACAAATATTTGGACAGCAAAATTTTGGAACGGCTCCATGGTCTGATCAGAAGCAGTTTAATCGTCCCCCATGAAAATTCCCCCGCGACCGAATCCGCCGCCACAACCACGGAAAAAATCGTACACAGGAAAAACGTAAACGACGCGCTCATGATCACGCTGTCCCAAATGGTAGACGAACCGCCGCTATCCACCATGGATATCAGAACCGGAATCAGCAAATTGACTGCGGCAAGAATGCCCAGCATTACCCACGTCCGGACGCGCCGGTAAATTTTCATATTTTCATTTTGCAAGAGATGCAAGAAATTACCCAATCGGGTCACCCCCCGTCATTTCAAGGAACTGTTCTTCGAGCGAACGGGTAACCGCTTGAATGCCGTACACCTTGATCCCAGCCTGCACCAGCCGGGCATTCATCTCCGCAATTTCGTCGCGTGCCAGCCTGACGATGATCATGTTTCCCTCCTGAACACCGCCCTCCATCATCTGAAGCGCGTGCGCTGGTTCATCGACAATAAATCCGGTCGCCACCGCATCTGCATGTTTTTCCCGACTTTCTTTCAAAGAGCGTACATCAATCAACCGTCCGTTCTGAATGATCGCTACACTGTCACACATCAATTCCATTTCAGCCAGCAGGTGGCTGGACACGAAAACGGTTGTCCCTTCCTCATGGCACAGCTGGCGCAAATAATTGCGAAGCTCGCGAATCCCTTGCGGGTCGAGGCCATTGGTCGGTTCGTCCAAAATCAACAGCTTCGGCCGATGCAAAATCGCCTGGGCTACGCCCAAACGCTGCCTCATCCCGAGCGAATAGGTTCTCACCTTGTCATGAATCCGGTTGCCTAGACCTACAAGCTGGATCACTTCCTGGATTCTCTCTTCCGTTATCCCGGTCATCATGCGGGCAAAATGGCGTAAATTCTGGTATCCTGTCAGAAACTTGTACATCTCCGGGTTCTCTACAATAGCGCCGACATTGGCAACGGCCTGCTCAAAATGATCTTTGATGCTGAACCCGCAAATTTTAATATCACCCTGACTGATTGAGGTGAGACCAACCATCATCCGAATCGTCGTTGTTTTCCCGGCCCCATTGGGCCCAAGAAATCCGAATACCTGACCGGGCGGAATGTCGAGCGTAACGTTCTCAACCAGGTTTTTGGAAGAAACCCTTTTTGTTACCCCCTCCAGCCGAACCACCGGTTCATGCTGCATTCGCTTCACTCCTTTTCGCATTTTATCATCTCATTGTAGCATATCCATTTTTCAATAGCTCCATATACTGGTATCTTCTCTCTTCTTCCCCCTGGTTATGACAATCTTCGCAGTAACCCAAAGGAACCGTGGTACGGTAATATCCCGTCCGAAAAATAACCATCGTATCCGAAACCGGGACCATTCTCTCACAGCACAGGCAATAGACGTACTGCAGATCGTTCATTGGACCGCCTTCCTCTCCTTTGGTATCAAAAGCTATATGTATCATTGTGAAACGATATAGATACGTTTTGTATCGTTACCAGAAATCTACAATATTTCGTATCTTGATGTCAAGCGCTTTCACAATAAAAACAAAAAACCGCCAAAGAGGACCCGTTGATCCCGGCGGTACGAGGTTTAGTTTCTCTCATGTTCGGATGCTTTAGTATCTTGTCATTGCATATGCTCTTGAATTAATTTATGAACCCGGCTTCTTTCGTTATCTCCCACCAGATAGTACCAAATGCCTTTAATCCTTTCACCGCGGCCGCTTATTTCCACCTGTTCAATACTCTTGATATCGGCACGATAATCGGTCAGAAAAGTTTTCATATCATCAAATGTAAGATCCGTTTTCACGCTGTCGCCAACTTCATCCAGCAAAGATTCGATTTTGACGACATTGACGACTTTCATCGTATTCCTGATCAACTCCTGCAAAATTTGGCGCTGCCTTGAATTTCTGCCCATATCGCCGCGCGGATCATCATAACGCATCCGGGAATACAACAGTGCTTCCTCCCCGTTCAGTTTCAAATGGCCCTGGTTGAATTGATGTCCCTCATAATAAAATGCAAAGGGATTTTCCACCTCAACTCCTCCCAGGGAATCGATGATATGCGCGAAACCTTCCATATTCACTCTGACATAGTAATTCACAGGGTAATCCAGGAAATGTTCGACCGTCTTTACCGACATGTTCACGCCGCCAAAAGCGTACGCATGATTGATTTTATCCACGGTGCCGTGTCCGATAATATCCGTACGCGTATCCCGCGGAATATTGAACATAAGAATACTTTGTTTGGCCGGATTGACCGTTAAAAAAATCATCGCATCCGACCTTCCCCTGTCATGTTCGCGTTGATCCACGCCCAGCACAAGCACCGTGAAAGGTTTTTTCTTATCAAGACTGAAGGGTTCGGCGCCAGCCGCGGCAGTTTCGGATTTCCCGGCATTATCCTTCCCCGGTGCTGCCGCAGCCGTGGAAAGATGGCTGTCTTTCCCGGCCGTCTCCGGAACTGTCCCCGCATCCCTGCTTTCATAAATTTGGTGGGCCGTCATTTTTACAGATTGATAGATGTACGCTGCATATCCGGCCACGCCCAAAACGATCACGATAAATACGGACATGAGGATCACAACCCATTTTTTCATGGATCGGCCAGCCACCTTTCCGCTTCTCACCTTATTTTGCAAGCATCCTCCTGCTAAAATGAAGGCTGCCTGTTTATCCGCTAGTAGGCATTATCCGTTCCAAAAAGCACCTTCACGGTTTTGCACAAAATGACAATATCATTTGTAAATGACTGATTCCGTATGTATTCCAGATCCAACTCAACCATTTCTTCAAACCCGACGTGATTGCGGCCGCTGATTTGCCATAAGCCCGTACAGCCCGGAACCACAAGCAGTCTCATCATGTCGTAAGAGGTGTAACTGTTTACTTCCCTCGGCAGAGGCGGTCTGGGGCCAACCAGACTCATATCCCCTTTTAGCACGTTGAACAACTGCGGGAGCTCATCCAGACTGGTTTTGCGGATGAATCGTCCCACGCGGGTAATTCGCGGATCATTTTTCATCTTGAACATGGCCCCGCTAATTTCGTTTTGATCCATCAAGTTCCCGAGCATCGCCTCCGCATTGCTGACCATCGAGCGGAACTTATACATTTTGAAAGGCTTCCCGTTCTTTCCGATCCGGATTTGGGCAAAAATAACGGCACCCTTGGGATCTTCCACTTTAATAATCAAGGCAATCAGCAGCAGAAACGGAGACAGCAAAATCATCCCTAGCAGCGACAAGCATATATCCTGAATTCGTTTGGCGATCCAAAACAAAGTTCGATCCTTGTTTTCAAAAAGCGGAATGGCTTCAAACTGACGACCGGTTTCCAACGTGTTTTTTAACGGATTTGCACTATTCATGTGAGACCTATCCTACAGTGGTATGAATGGAAAGATGGATTTGGGGGGATTTCATTTCGATTAATGCGGTGAGTTTGCCATGAAAATTCGTACTGCTCAAGATCATCCCTCGCTTAAAAGATGTTTTCGATTTCCAGGCACCTAAGCCCGTATATAATCGAAACGATTTGATCCGGCTCATCCGTTGTACCTAGGACTAAGCGGGACCGAATGAAACATATCCGATGTAAAAACCTCGGGTTAAAGCACTATGCAGCACTTTGAAAAATATAGTAAAATGACTTTATCCCATTGATTTTTTGGAGTTACGGAAATTGACCATAAATCCTATGTAAAGACATCAAAGAATTGGCCGGAGCCTTTATCAGATATGAATTCCGTATAAGGATCATATTTTTGCAGCCGGACTCTGCCGCCCACAACGGTGCGGGTGATTTGTTTTGCCATGTTCACCTCCCCGTTTGGATCTGGATCAAGCAGAACTCCATACTGTTTGGCGTCAGTCAAGCTTTCCTCTTTCCAGACAATCTTGCCAGACGTCCGGCAAACCGGTTCTCCTTGGCACATCATATCGAAGCCAAGCCGTATTTCGGGCACAAGCGGAAAATCCAGGTCGCTGATGAATACAAGCAGCCGGGATTCAAGGTCCCATAAAATAGCCGGACGGAACCGATTCAACTTCACGGACGTTTCACCGATCTGATGAATGGATATATACATTTGGAGATGTATGCCGCCTGTCGTCAACATATTCATCACGAGTGGCCCTGCCTTATGGAATAAAATTGAACATTAAGGACTACACTGGTTATTGATACAATTCGTTTCAACATTGATACAAATGGTATCAATTACAAATCTTACTTTACGATACAGAATGTAACTAGTCAACCCTTTTTTCGTGTATATTTTGTATTTCCCTTCAATTTAGATACATTTTGTTTCTTCAACATGCAATTTGCAGGCAATCAGAGGAGGTTAATTCATGAATCATGACAATCGCATCGCAGAACTGCGGGATCAACGAGGATGGACTCAAGAGGAATTAGCCCAATCGATTGGCATTACTAGAGCCGCACTATCCCACTATGAGAAAAATCGCCGCAAACCCGATTTTGAGATTCTGACCAAACTTGCCGATAAATTCGAAGTATCCATCGATTATTTGATCGGCCGTACGAATCAGCCCAAACTGGTTATGGATCCGGAGGTCCGGGATTTTGTGGACCAATTGGAGCTGTCAGATCGCGATTTGCTGGAAAGATTTAATTTGACGATTGACGGGCGCAGCCTTACGGAGGAAGAAGCCAAGCGTTTCATTGCTTTTGTACGGATGGAACGGTCCATGAAATAGAGTACATGCAAAAAATAACCCCACAAAGAGTATCGGAAAGAAGTAAGGGCGCCTCTCAAAGAGGGGCGCTTTTGCGGAGCAAAAGTACTGAGTGGAGCTATGCATCGACGCTATTCCAAATACTTTGCGGGGATCCAAAAACTTAATTCTATAATCTTAAAGAAACCTCAGCCGCGAAAAAAAGCCGCTGAGGTTTTTGAAAGCAGAAAAATCCCCGGAACCGCATTCGTGAGATCGTATTCTCCCACAGGCTGCGGACCGGGAAGGTATGGCTCAGATTCGGGCTCAGCTCTCCTGTCGTCATGAACCGAAGAACCGATGGTTTGGATTTATGTACTGAATGAAGTCGGCATGCGGATGTCTGCCCTATTTTCTGACTAGGTCGGCTCCTTCTTTAGCGCGTCTTCCTGCTGCCGGATATAATGATTCCAGCTGTCAAGGTGTATCCCGCATTGCTCCAGCACTTTCAAAATATCCAACTGCGTTTGTGCCGGACGATCACGATTGGACCGGGCCTCGGTACCAAAATCTCTCTCATCACTCATCCAAGATACCCTCGCTCTACTCATCGATTTAAAAGAAAAAGATCATAATACCTGCCTTATCCCCGTCTAAGAACTCTGGTAGGTCTAATAGGGAGGGACTTTTTTATTATAGCCCAAGCGCATTCATGATGCTGTCGTCTGATGGAAAGTCCGTCTCTGAATTACAGTTCTATTTTTGTCGAAAAAAACGGGCCGACGATTTTAGTCCCCAATTGGCGCTAAAATCGCTGACCCGTTTTGATTGCTTCTACGCATTCATGTAAAACTTATGACTTATTGACTGCCGGTTCTGGCGAGCTCCCTCATATTGGCTTCAAAAGCCGCCATTAGCGCCGCTTCTCCCGTCAGCCCTTTCTCTTGAACCTTGCGTATATGCTGCATCATCCGTTTATAATCCTTCGGAATAACCCGGACGAACTGCTCCAGCGTTTGCCCCCAGTTCTCTAATACCTTTTGGCCGATGGCGCTGCCGGTATAGGAGACATGCTTGCGAACCAACTGCTTCAGCTCTTCCGCCTCTTCGGCTTCTTCCACCCGCTCCAGCAGCACCATTTCCAGGTTGCAGCGCTCAATGAAGGTATTCTCCGGATCATATACATAAGCGATACCGCCGGACATACCGGCTGCAAAGTTCCGTCCGGTGCCGCCCAGCACAACCACGCGTCCACCCGTCATATATTCGCAGCCATGGTCGCCCACGCCTTCGACGACAACCGAAGCGCCGGAATTGCGGACCGCAAAACGCTCGCCGGCAATGCCGTTGATGTATGCTTCGCCGCTGGTCGCGCCGTAAAATGAAGTATTGCCGATGATGATATTTTCCTCTGCTTTGAAGGTCGAACGCTCCGAAGGTTTCACGATCAGCTTGCCGCCGGAAAGGCCTTTGCCTGTATAGTCATTGGCATCGCCGACAACCGTCAGCGTCATCCCCTTCGGTACGAAAGCTCCGAAGCTTTGGCCGGCAGTGCCGGTAAACGTCAAGGAAATCGTATCCTCCGGCAGTCCGGCCGATCCGTATTTGCGGGTCACTTCGCTGCCAAGAATGGTGCCGACCGCACGGTCCACATTCGTAATCGGCAGGCTTCCCCGTACGGCAGCTCCGGTTTCGATAGCTGGCGCGGCCATCTTAAGCAGCTCACGCATATCAAGCGTCTCTTCCAAACCGTGATTTTGCTGTTTGCTGTTATAGCGCGTGCTGCCTTCCGATACTTCCGGCGTAAAGAGCAGCGCCGACAGGTCGACGCCCTGCTTCTTCCAATGACCGTTAGCTTCTTCCGCATCCAGACAGTCGGTCCGGCCGATCATCTCCTGAACGCTCCGGAATCCGAGCTCAGCCATCAGTTCGCGCAGATCTTCAGCCACGAATTTCATAAAGTTGACCACATGCGCCGGATCGCCCATGAAATGCTTGCGCAGCTCTGGATTTTGCGTCGCTACGCCAACCGGGCAGGTATCCATCTGGCATACGCGCATCATGATGCAGCCGAGTGCAATCAGCGGCGCGGTCGAGAAGCCGTATTCTTCGGCTCCAAGCAGCGCGGCGACGGCGAGGTCACGTCCGTTAAGCATTTTGCCGTCCGTCTCCAGCACGACGCGGTCGCGCAGGTTGTTCAGGATCAGCGTCTGGTGCGTTTCCGCCAGCCCCAGCTCCCACGGCATGCCTGCATGACGGATCGAGCTTTGCGGCGATGCGCCCGTGCCGCCGTCATAACCGCTCACCAGGATAATATCGGCTCTGCCTTTGGCTACGCCGGCGGCAATCGTGCCCACGCCCGCTTCGGATACGAGTTTCACGTTAATATTGGCGCGGGGGTTGGCGTTCTTCAAATCATAGATCAGCTCAGCCAAGTCTTCGATCGAATAAATGTCATGATGCGGCGGCGGCGAGATCAAACCGACGCCCGGCGTTGAGCCGCGGACCTCGGCAACCCATGGGTACACCTTACGGCCAGGCAGCTGTCCGCCTTCGCCTGGCTTGGCGCCTTGAGCCATCTTGATCTGTATTTCGTCGGCATTGACCAGATAGTTCGACGTGACGCCGAACCGGCCCGACGCCACCTGTTTAATGGCGCTGCGGCGGGAATCTCCGTTAGCGTCAGGCGTGTAGCGCGCTGGATCCTCTCCGCCTTCCCCCGTATTGCTTTTGCCGCCAATACGGTTCATGGCGATCGCCAGGCTTTCATGCGCTTCCTTGCTGATGGAGCCGAAGGACATGGCGCCGGTTTTGAAGCGGCGCATAATGGATTCGGCAGGCTCCACCTCTTCAAGCGGTACGGCAGATCCTGCCGGTTTTAGCTTCAGCAGGGCGCGGATGGTCAGCTTTTGTTCGTTTTCGCCTTGCACCAGCTTGGCGTATTTCTTATATACCTTGTAATCGCCCGTACGTACGGCCTGCTGCAGCAAATGAATCGTTTGCGGGTTGAACAGATGCTCTTCCCCATCCCTGCGCCATTGATATTCGCCACCGGAATCCAGAACCTTGTCGCTTCCGTCCTGATCCGTAAAGGCCCGGTTATGATGAGCAAGCGCTTCGGCCGTTACCTCTTCCAGACCGATGCCGCCGATGCGGGACGGCGTGTTGGTAAAGTATTTGTCCACGAACTCTTCTTTCAGGCCGACCGCTTCGAAAATTTGGGCTCCGCGGTAAGACTGGATGGTGGAAATCCCCATCTTGGACAAGATTTTAACCACGCTTTTCGTCGCGGCCTTAATGTAGTTTTTGACCGCCTTCTCGTGCGTGACGCCGCGCAGCAGTCCCTGGCGGATCATATCGTCCAGCGTTTCAAAGGCCAGATACGGATTGACCGCACTGACTCCGTAGCCGAGCAGCAGCGCATAATGATGCACTTCACGCGGTTCGCCGGATTCGAGCAGGATGCTCACCTTGGTACGCGTACTTTGGCGGATCAGATGATGATGCAGGCAGGATACGGCCAAGAGAGCCGGTATTGCCGCATTCTCACGGTCCACGCCGCGGTCGGACAGTATCAGGATGTTATGGCCTTTGCTGATGACGCGGTCAGCAGCAATGCAAAGTCCGTCCAATGCCTGGCGCAAGCCTTCGGCTCCGTCTGCTGCCGTATAAAAGATCGGGATCGTCATCGACTTGAAGCCAGGACGATGCACATGGCGGATTTTCGCAAAATCCTCATTGGAAAGGATCGGCGTATCCAGACGAATCTGGCGGCAGCTTTCCGGCTCCGGATGCAGCAGATTGCGTTCCGGTCCGATTGTCGTCGCCGTCGAAGTAATGATTTCCTCGCGGATCGCATCGATCGGCGGGTTCGTCACCTGTGCGAACATTTGCTTAAAGTAATTGTATAAACGCTGCGGCTTGTCGGATAAAACGGCGAGCGGGGCGTCGTAACCCATCGAAGCGAGAGCTTCCATCCCGGTCGAAGCCATCGGCTCGAGTACTTTACGCAGTTCTTCGAATGTATATCCGAAGGCAAGCTGCAGCTGCGTGACATTGTCGTGCTTCGGTTCCGGCACCTCCGGCGCATCCGGGAGATCTTCCAAGTCGACCAGATGCTCGTCAAGCCATTCACGGTAAGGCTGCTCGGAAGCCACCTTGGCTTTGACCTCCTCATCGGAAATGATGCGTCCTTCCTTGGTGTCGACAAGCAGCATTCTGCCCGGACGCAAACGGTCCTTGTAGAGTACGTTTTCCGGGGCAATATCAAGAACGCCGGCTTCGGAAGAAAGGATAATCCGGTCATCCTTCGTCACGTAATAACGCGAAGGTCTGAGACCATTCCGGTCAAGGATCGCCCCAATCTGCACGCCGTCCGTAAACGCCATCGCGGCAGGGCCGTCCCACGGCTCCATCAGGGTACTGTGGTATTCGTAAAAAGATTTTTTCGTTTCATCCATCAATTCATCATTGTTCCAAGGCTCCGGCACCATCATCATGGCTACATGCGGCAAGGAACGTCCGCTCAGATACAAAAATTCAAACGTATTGTCAAACATCGCGGTATCCGAACCGTCCGGGTTAATGATTGGCTTTACCTTGTCCAGATCAACGCCAAAAATATCGCTTTGGAACAAAGATTGGCGGGCATGCATCCAGTTCACGTTCCCGCGGAGCGTGTTGATTTCGCCGTTGTGAATCATGAAGCGGTACGGATGTGCGCGTTCCCAGCTCGGGAAGGTATTCGTACTGAAACGGGAGTGAACAAGCGCAATGGCGGTTTCAACCGTTTCGTTTTGCAGGTCGAGGTAAAACTGGCCTACTTGCACCGTAGTCAACATGCCTTTATAAACGATTTTCCGGCAGGATAAGCTGGAAATATAGAAGCTTTCCCCTTCGGGAGTACCCCCGTAGCGAATAGCTTGTTCGGCGCGTCTGCGGATAATGTACAGCTTGCGCTCAAAATCCAGATCTTCCTTCAGGTCGGCGCTGCGGCCGATAAACACTTGGCGTACATATGGCTTCGCTTCTTTGGCCGATTTCCCAAGCATTTCATCATAGGTCGGCACGTCGCGGAAGCCGAGGAAAGTTTGCCCTTCTTCCTTAATAATGTGGATCAGCCGGCTCTCATGAGCTTCACGAACGGCTTCGTCATGGGAAAGGAAGAGCATGCCTGCGCCGTACTCGCCCGGCTTCGGAAGTTCAAACCCGAGCTTTTGCGCTTCTGCGGCAAAAAAACGATGCGGAATTTGCAGCATAATCCCGGCTCCGTCACCGGAATTAGGTTCGCTGCCCTGGCCGCCGCGATGCTCCATATTCTCGAGCATGGTCAGCGCCTGGCTGACAATTTCATGGGAAGCCCTGCCCTTGATGTGAGCGACAAACCCCATGCCGCAGGCATCTTTCTCAAACTGCGGATCATAAAGTCCCTGTTTAGGGGGAAGTACCGTATGTTTCATAGGAAGCAACCTTTCTGTCTTAAAATAATATAGTCATTCCATATCAGGGTAAGGCAAACAAAACCACGGGTAAGACGATCATGGGCTGCAAGAACAAAACAGTGACTCTAACATTGGGGAATGTAGTAAACAAAGAGCAGCGGACAACCTGGTCAGAATTGGGGAATGGTTTATTCATGTCAAACTTTGATATTTATTCAGCAAGAATTGGTTTATTTATTTTAACACCTGCCCTGTAATCAGCGCAATTTAAAGTTTTTATGGATGTGATAAATAATGGTTTGCATTATGCATTTTTGATATTATGATTAAATATTCAATTAAGTGTATAAAAACATAAATATGATCCACATATTCCCTGCCCCTTTTTATCATGCTTAAGGAAGCAAAAAGATAAAGGGTTACCCCTAAGCCGTAATGGCCTAGGGATAACCCTTTCCGTCTTCTCTTCGATTATGCGGACGCCGATGGCGCTTCTTGTTGATCGAGAATGTTTTTGTGCGACTTCATCAGGAAGTAAACGAGCGTCAGGCCGAGGAATACGATACCTACAACGCCTAGTACTGCAACCTGCTGCCACATCACGCTGAAATCTCCTGTTGATACGACCGCTTTGTAGCCTTTGACGCTGTACGTCATTGGCAGCAGCGGATTCAGAGTCTTCATCCAGTCCGGAATCAGTTCCAGCGGGAACGTACCTGCACTGGTCGTCAATTGGAAGATCAGCAGTACGATGACAACGAAACGTCCAGGTTGATCCAGCCAAGTTACGATGGCCTGAATCATGAACATAAACGACAAGCTTGTAATGAATGTAAAGAGATAGAACAACGGAACGCTTTGTACTTCAAGCTTCAATCCATACAGAATGACGATCGCGGCCAGCAAAGATTGCAGCACGCTCATCATTGTGAAGGAAAGCGTCCGGCTGAAGAACCGGTTAAATCCTGATGCTCCATACACGGCGGAATCTCTCATCGGAATTACGATCGTGGAGATCAGTGCGCCTACAAACAAACCAAGCGACAGGAAGTATGGCGAGAAGCCTGTTCCATAGTTCGGAACTTCCGTATATTTCTTTTCTTCAATTTTTACGGGTTCTGCAAACATTTTGAAATTATCATCGTTTGCTTCAACTTCACTGGTTTTCTTGGCTGCATCATTAAGTTTTGTTGCAAGCTCTCCGGATCCGTCTTTCAGTTTGCCAAGACCTTCATGCAATTGACCTGCTCCGTCATCGAGCTGTTTGGAACCGTCGGCAAGGGTGGATACCCCGCTGCCCAATTGGCTCATGCCGCCTTTCAGCTTGCCGGAACCTTCCGCAAGCTGTCCGGCACCGCTAGCCAGCTGCTGGCTGCCTTTCGCTGCTTCGGACAGTTTCGTACCGAACAGCTTCATTCCGCCTTCAAGTTTATTGTGTCCTGCTTCAAGCTGAGTTGCGCCTTGCAGAAGCTGCTGTTGGCCTTGATGCAGTTGATCCACACCTGCAACCAGCTGCCCTGCTCCGTCGCTGAGCTGAGCGGCACCGCCGGAAAGCTGCTGCAATCCGTCATTCAGGCTTGCTGCGCCGCCGGAAAGCTGCTGTTGGGATTTATGCAGCTGCTCGGCGCCTTGAGTGAGCTGCTGTTGGCCCTGATGCAATTGCTCGCTGCCTTTGGCCACTGCCTGGCTCGCAGCAATCAGTTTTTGAACAGCCGGGTTTTTGGCAAGTTCAGGACTTGCTTGAGCCAACTGCTGCAAACCTTGGGCTACACCTTGAGCGCCCTCTGCAACCTGTGCTCCGCCGGCTTCGGCTGCTTTCATGCTTTCAGCCAGCTTCGCGCTGCCCGCTTCCGATTGCTTCAAGCCATCCTGCAACTTGCCGCTGCCATCCAGCGTTGCTCCCAAACCGGCTTTCAGCTTACCGCTGCCGTCAACAGCGGTTTGCAGTCCCGCTTTCAGTTTCGCGCTGCCGGCTTCGGTTTGCGTCAGTCCGTCTTTTAACTGTTTGGAACCTTGATGCGCGGATACCACACCATCTTCAAGCTGCTTGTGGGCCGCATTCAGTTGATTCAAACCGCTGGAGAGGGATTGGGTACCTTCCTTCAGGGCCAGAGCGCCTTTTTGCAAGTCCCCTGCTCCGTTCGAGAGCGGCTTTATACCGTCTTGCAGCTTCACAGTTCCTTCAACCATTTTCGCCAAATTTTCTTTCAGCTTGGCAGCACCATCATCGAGCTTCACCACGCCGTCCGAAATTTCGGTTGCGCCGTCGCCCGCTTCGCCAAGTCCGTTCGAAACGGTTTTGATCTGATCAAACAGCGCCTTGGAGTAGGCTTCCGTCACCTTCTCGGAAACTTTAGAGCGAATTTCTTTGATCGCTGTGCCGCCGATTTGGGAAGCCAGGAAGTTATAACCTTCATTCGGCTCGAAAATAATATCGGAAGGCTGCGGATGTTCATCCAACACCGTTGCGGCTTTGGAAGAGAAATCCTCAGGAATGACGATCGTCATGTAATAACGGTTATCAGCCATTCCCTTATCCGCTTCCCCGCGGCTTACAAATTCCCACTGAAAATCATTGTTTTTCTTCAATTCATCAACTAGATCTTCGCCGACTTTCAGCGACTCGTCTCCATATTTAGCACCGGTATCCTGATTGACGACTGCTACCGGGATTTGGTCCATTTTACCGTAAGGATCCCAGAAGGCCCCAAGGAACAATCCCGCATACATAACCGGAATACAGAGTACGGCCACCATCGAGATAAGCAGCTTCCGGTTGCGGAGCGTAGCAGCCATATCTTTTGCAAATACAGATAATGACCTCATGATTAGTTTCTCTCCTTATTTCTCTATTTTTCTATCAAACTTGTTGACCGTTTTAACCAATTAGTCAGTATAGGGCCGAGAAAAACTCCCTTTTTCCGGCTGCCTCTGAAGACTGCACGTACTTGGAAGCGTGAATTCCTCATTAGGTTGTGACTGCGCTACTGCTGGAAGATTCCGCGAGACCATCTGCCAAAAATAATCGGATATAATGATGAATTTCTTCCTTGCCAAGAGGTTCCCGAATCTGGTTAAAGTCAGATGTCAATGCGATGTACAGCTTAAACATGACCACTGCAACCACTTGCGGGTCACAAGGTTTGATCTCTCCATGATCCCGCGCATAGGCAATCTCTCTTTCCAAATAATCGAGAATAACACGCTCCAGCTTGGCAAGCCCTTCCCTGGCCTTGGGCGTACCGACATCCCGAACTTCCTGGGACAGCTTAATGAACAGATCGTGATCGCCCCTGAATTCAAGCAAAGCATCCAAAACACGATACAGCTTCTCAAAAAACGTATGATCGCGCTTGATCTTTGTCTCGGCCAGCTCCTTCATCTCCAAGATGACGCTGTACAAAATTTCATCAAACAGCTCTTCTTTATTGGTAAAAAACGTATAGATGGTCCCCTTGCCCACGTTTGCGATTTTTGCCACCTGATCCATCGTCGTCGCCTTATATCCAAACAGGGCAAAAGACTGCGCTGCCGCCTGAAGGATTTGCTTTCGACGATCCACCGCAGGCATATCCTTCTCCTCCTTTCCTCCAAAATAAACTCTAACTGTTGCTCATTGACCAAATTTCCAATTCGGTCAATCGGTCAATTCATACTTTATCACGTTCTTCATTCACTGGCAACCCCTGCCAAACATTTTTTCCAAAAAATTTTCTTTTCACTTTCATAAGGAGTGGGGACGCTCTAAGGAAATGACACCCGTTTATAGATTTTTCACATTTACTCCTGTAAGATAGAGGAAGGAAAAGTGGGTGAAAACATGCGGAAAAAGAGAGTTCTGCTGCTCTCCGAAGGTTTCGGAACCGGCCATACGCAAGCAGCTTATGCGCTGGCATCCGGAATGAAAAGGCTCGATCCCGATTTGCAATGCCGGGTTATCGAACTAGGTAAATTTTTAAATCCGACTGTAGGGCCCTTGATACTGTCGGCATATCGCCGAACGGTCAGCAGCAATCCCAAACTCGTTGGAATGCTCTACCGCAAGCAATACGACAAATCGCTCAACCGCCTGACGAAGCTGGCCCTGCACCGGATTTTTTATACACATGCAGCTCAGGTCATCCAGCAGTTGAAACCGGACCTGATCGTTTGTACGCATCCTTTTCCCAATGCTGTGGTTTCGCGCCTCAAACGCAAGGGAATACATGTCCCGCTGATTACGCTGATTACGGATTATGACGTTCATGGCACTTGGGTGAATAAGGAAGTTAATCGATATCTAGTCTCTACGCCGCAGGTCAGAAACCTCCTGCTCCGCCGGAACGTCCCTGCGGCATCGATACAAGTCACCGGCATCCCGGTCCATCCAAACTTCTGGGAAAGAGCCGATAAACATCAGCTGCAAGAGGAACTTGGTTTGAAACGAATGCCGACCGTTCTGATCATGAGCGGAGGCTGGGGCGTTTCTTTTAAAAAAGAAATGGTCAACCTTCTGATTTCCTGGGCGGACCAGATCCAATTGATATTTTGCACAGGCAGCAACGAGAAGCTTCTGCAGAAAATGAAAAGCAGCCCGGTTTTTGCCCATCCCCATATCCATCTGCTCGGCTACACGAAGCAAATTGACAAATGGATGGATGTTTCCGATCTGCTTATTACGAAGCCTGGGGGCATGACATGTACGGAAGGGATGGCCAAAGGAATCCCGATGTTGTTTTACGGGGTCATTCCGGGTCAGGAAGAAGAAAACGGCCAGTATTTCGTGGAGCTCGGAAGCGCGGAGATGATCCATTCACCATCCGTATTAAATCGCTGGCATCATCGTTTAGTTTTTGAATACGAACAAGTGGAAAAGAGTCGACAGAACTCTCTCATGAGCACCAAACCCGGCAGAGAGCCGTACTATTGTGCCCAGCAGGTCATCGAATTGCTGCGGCAGGAAACGGAGCCGAGCGGCCATTCGTAAGTCCGTGACCACAAAAAAGCAGCTTCCCCTCGTTAACGTGGAGGAGGCTGCTTTTTTAAGTTTAAGATTTTGCAAAAATTCGATTCCAAACACTCTCGGGAAGCAATACACAGACGAAACGTTTATCATGTCCGCTGTCAATGATCTGCCTCTTATTCCGCTTTCTCTTCAGCAGAATCCTCCCAAACTTCAACTTCCTTGCTGTTTTCAACGAGAAAATCGTTTCGATCTATATATTGCTTTGGGTGGATTCAATTCATAATGAATAGATACGGGTATTTGAACAATGACATGATGAAATGGTATTCTAAGAAGCCGCTTTTGGAATTTTTGATCATGTGTTTGGACACGCCGAAAAAGGCAGGATGGAATGGAACCATTCTCTAACGGACACCACGACCGCTAAACCGCTAAAAAAAGCCGTCTTGGAATTTTAACGGTCACCACAGCGCTTAATTGCTCCCAAACCAACGCCAAACGGGGCTTCTACCCAAAATAGCTGCAGCTGTGTCCGTTAAAAATCAAAATGCCCGAAATTGGCCTCTATAGCGGCCGCTGTGTCCCTTAGAGTTTTGCAATCGTTATAGTCCGATCGTGCCTTTCCGTTGACCACCACCATCAAACAGATTTTGTTCTACTGCTTCATGCCCCTGAGGCCTGTACTCCATGAGCCATGACTTGTTATGTTATCTACGCTTTTCAACCTTGACGCCCATTCCATAATTGGAGTACGGACAAGCGGCCATTCCTAGCAGGCAATCTACCTTGCCTGTGGCATGGGGACAGCGGAATTTCCAGTGACCGCCATCGCCCCCCAATAGGTCATATTAACGCCCAGTGAACAACACGTTAGTACCGCTGGATGTGATATAGGAAAGTATAAACTTCAAGAAGCCCGCATCCTTATATTCGCAAGAAAACTACCACTAAACGCGGTCGTTCTTTTTTGAGTGTACGTCGATAGATGGTTTTCTAATGACACCGATGAGTCCTTTGCTCATCTCCATATTACCGTTGTCATGCAGAATGCTGTTGTACATCCATTGCAGCCGGACGGCCCAGCGGGTCTCCGCGTTCACAGCACGAAGAAGAAGAATCTGCAGCTGAGGATCGTCGGCAGAATCCATCAGCCCGGCATAAAAATCGGCAGCATCCAGCGAATCGGCAATTGACGCCATGAGTCCTGCCCTATAATCCTTGGGCGGCTCCACCTTGCTGAATATCGGATAACAGGCGGTCAGACGATAATACAGCCTCGTCCAGCCCGCAAGACGTTCCTTCTGCTTGGTTTCCACTTGCCTGCTAAAATACATCCGGTGCTCCGGAGGTGCAAGCTGCAAAAGCCGCTGGGCATATATCATGGAACGGTACTCAGCCTGTATGACCTGCTGCAGGTCGTGAACGGCAATCGAACCGTTTCCGTATATCTGATTATTCATCCAGGCTCCCCCGCCTTTCTATAGGCCTTTACCATCCCAGTATATGCCTAACATGTAGAACGGTGTTTATCAGGAGCTGAAACAAATATCAGATTTCAAAGCTTTCCCCAGGCTTAAGCGGATGCCCCTGAATGCCTTCCTGCCGAAGACGTTCGGAGAACAATGCCCCGTCCTGGTTAATTGCCGGAAATGTATTGTAGTGTACCGGGAGCACATTGGCCGTACGCAGCCATTTGGCCGCCAGCAGCGCATCATCCGGTCCCATCGTAAAAAAGTCTCCGATCGGCAGCGCCGCCGCATCAATCTTGTTCAATTCGCCAATCAGGCGCATATCGCCAAACAAGGCGGTGTCCCCCGCATGGAAAAAGGTTTTGCCGCCCATAGTCAACAAAATACCTCCGGGTTCCCCTGCGTAAATCCAAGTGTCTCCAACCGGCACGGACGAACTATGAAAAGCGAGCGTGTATTTAACTTTGAAGCCGTCAAAGGATTGGCTGCCGCCAATGTTCATGCCATAAGCCTCCACGCCCTGGCTTTTGCAATACTCAGCCAATTCAAAAACCGCGATCACCGGGCAGTTATTGGCCTTGGCGATGTCAATGCAATCCCCAAAATGATCCCCATGCCCATGCGTCAGCAGCACGGCGTCCACATGAATATCCTTGGGCGAGATTACTGAAACCGGATTTCCCGACAGAAACGGGTCAATGACGACTCTTTTTCCGCCTTCTTCCACCAGCACGCATGAATGACCGTAATACGTAATTTTCATTTAACGTGGCACCTCCTACAAATACATTACCCATCATATGATCCGGTGTCGTTCATTTTCTGAACAACTATTCCTATCATATCTAATTTGGTTTTATTTGTAAAAAGAGTGATTCCCGATCCGCTTCACAAATGTCTGGGTATGATGCACCGTCAGATCGTCCGCCAGTTTCAGGGAAAGAAAATAATATGTCTCATCCGGCACAGCCTTCTTGCCGTTCAATGCTTCATTGACAGCATGAATACAATCCCGGTTTGGCTTTACGCGATCGAATCGTCCGTTAGCCACAGGACTGAACTGATACCTTTGGAAAATAACCTTTTTAATCGTATTGGGGAAATTGGCTGACCGCAGGCGGTTCAAGACAACATTCGCTACAGCAATTTTGCCTTGGTACGGTTCGCCTTCTGCTTCTGCCATGACGATTCTTTGCAGCAGGAGCACATCATCAGCGGATACATTGTACTGCCAGGTCGCTTTTGCCTGATCTGATGGACTGAGCAGTTTGGTCCGGCTGAAGAATAATTTATTTGGGGGAGTCAGCTGAGGGTTCAGCTCTTTCTGAATAGAAGCCTCCGCTTTAGCCGCCTTCGGTTTAGCATTATGCGGCTTGTCCGCCAGTACTATTTTGGGCTGGGACGTTTTCACGGGAAGGCTTTTAAATAAATTAACTCTGTTCTTATTTTTCCATGAATTGAAATTATTTACAGTCGAAGATTGCAAAGCCAGCTTAAATTGGCCTGGATGCGGCGCATTCTGTATCTGTTTTGTCCTGACAACCTGTACCTCTGGCTCCTTAAAAGAAGCGGTGTCGAACTGATTTATTTTCACACTGCTTTTATTTTGCAATTTCTCGGCTTGTTCGTTTTGAAGAAGCATGCAAATTGCAGAGAAACACACCAGAAGGACTCCGATCAACATAGCCATCCAGCGGTTTTGTCTTAGAGTGTACATATTTCTCCTCCTACTACTTCCGGCACATCCCCTTTTTATGTAACCGAAAACAGAGGTTTCGAAAACCCTAAAACATTTTCAGTAACTTGCTGCATCCGCGAATACGAAAAAACGGAAAAAACACATACTTTGTTACAACACAACAGCTTCGTGACAGCACAACTTTACGGTTCACAGGATACGGCTAAGGGAATAAACATTATAGTTTTATGTGCAGGAATTTTAATATAACTAAAAAACGCATGAATATTTCAAATCTACGAATCTTCCATTCCGAAGGTCTCTAGTATCTCATACATTGGCCGATCGTGCAAATGCGTGGAAAAAAGTACAAATTCGCGAACGGTCCACGCAGCCTCACTCCCGGCATGTTCAGAAGAAGCTGTTTCCGGAAGAAACGTAGGCAGCGAATCGATCCGAAAGGGCTGATTTCCCGCGTATTTTCGGGCAATCGTGATATGCGGGCGATACGGTCTGGACTCCTTGACGAACCCGAACTCCTCCATCGCGTCCGTGACCTTTTCCTGCAATCGGGCCAGCATATGATTGTAGTCAATTACTCCAGCCCATAATACCCGTGGCGAGGTCGTATCGCCAAAGGCGCCAAATCCCCCAAAACCAAGCTCAAATGGTTTAAATTGGCTGGATACATGCTGAAGTTGCTTCGCAATAGCAGGTACCCGGGCAGGATCCACATCCCCCAAAAACTGGATCGTAATATGATAATCTTCCCTATGCGTCCATTTTTTGAATGCTGGAAGAGGTTCGCTTTGTTGTCTCCACTGCTCCAACGCCGCTTTCAATTTTTCCGGCAAGGGTACGCCGATAAATAGCCGGAGCGGCTGATCATTAACATGCTTTTCCATGTGCTGTTGCTCCTTTCTAAGACCACTTTCTTCTATATAATACATCAGAAACATCAGGATCAATCATATCCCCGAAATGCTTATCCAGACGTATCAAAGATATCATTGACCGGATGGCCGGCACTTTATACTTCAGCGGGCAGATCTCGGAGTTCTTTTCACCCCTTGTATAAATCTGGTATCCTTAAAGTAAAGGACTTATGCACTGACTGTTAACTCCCCCGACTTAACTTATTCTGACATTTTATCTTTAGCGGCTTGCTGCGAAACTTTGCAGCCAAGCCAAGATGGTAATATAGTAAGAACACAGCGCAAAAATTAAAATCTAACTTTCGCAAGAAAAACTTCAGCTAATCGCGGTCTGGCTTCTTAGTTAGTGCTTCGATGGACGTTTTTCTTTAGATTATAGAATTCATAAGTTTTCAACAGAGCTTAGGCTTTTCTATAATCGCAAGAAAAACTTCCACTAAACGCGGTCTGGCTTCTTAGAAGTGCTTCGATGGACGTTTTTCTTTAGATTATAGAATTCATAAGTTTTCAACAGAGCTTAGGCTTTTCTATAATCGCAAGAAAAACTTCCGCTAAACGCGGTCTGGCTTCTTAGAAGTGCTTCGATGGACGTTTTTCTTTAGATTATAGAATTCATAAGTTTTCAATGGAGCTTAGGCTTTTCTATAATCGCAAGAAAAACTTCCGCTAATTGCGGTCTGGCTTCTTAGATAGTGCTTCGATGGACGTTTTTCTTTAGATTATAGAATTCATAAGTTTTCAATGGAGCTTAGGCTTTTCTATAATCGCAAGAAAAACTTCTGCTAATCGCGGTCTGGCTTCTTAGAAGTGCTTCGATGGACGTTTTTCTTTAGATTATAGAATTCATAAGTTTTCAACAGAGCTTAGGCTTTTCTATAATCGCAAGAAAAACTTCCGCTAAACGCGGTCTGGCTTCTTAGAAGTGCTTCGATGGACGTTTTTCTTTAGATTATAGAATTCATAAGTTTTCAATGGAGCTTAGGCTTTTCTATAATCGCAAGAAAAACTTCCGCTAATCGCGGTCTGGCTTCTTAGTGAGTGCTTCGATGGACGTTTTTCTTTAGATTATAGAATTCATAAGTTTTCAATGGAGCTTAGGCTTTTCTATAATCGCAAGAAAAACTTCCGCTAATCGCGGTCTGGCTTCTTAGAAGTGCTTCGATGGACGTTTTTCTTATGATACCATATCCATCAAAAATAAGCGAACATTTATTCGCATATTTCTAAAAAAAGTAGTTAGTAGATGTCGGACTTCAGGTTGCCCATTGCGATCCTTATTTTATAGCGCCACTCATCTCTTACTTGCGCAAGCGTTGAAGTAAAGGACTTTTTGCAAATTACGTTAAAACTAGGAGGAAAACAGTTCATGAAACAAATCATATGTCTTCATTCCCTGACGCCGGAGCAAATCCAACAACTTGAAGAGGCTGCACCCGGTTATGAATTCATTGTCAAAAATAAAAAAGACCTCAGTCCGGAGCTAATTCAAAATGCTGAAGTGTTTCTCGGGTGGTCGAAAACGATAGCCGAAACGGCCCTTCAGGAAAACAGCAAGCTGAAATGGGTGCAAACCTGGTCAGCCGGCGTGGATACGTTGCCATTAGAGCGTTTGAGGGAAAAAGGAATCTTGCTGACCAATGCAAGCGGCGTGCATGCCATCCCGTTATCGGAAAGCATTTTTGCCATGATGTTGTCCTTTCCGCGTCAGATTCATGCCGCAGTTCGGAATCAGATGCAAAACAAGTGGGATTCGACTCTGTCGGCTCCGGGGTTAACAACGCTTGGCGAAATAAACGGCAAAACATTGGTTATCGCCGGCGTAGGCGAGATCGGCCGTGAAACCGCCCGTCTGGCCAAAGCCTTTGGCATGCGCGTCATCGGCGTCAGACGTTCGGATAAACCGGAACCAAACGTAGATCGGATGTATACGCTTGACGGTCTGCACGAAGCGCTTGGACAAGCCGATTATATCGTAAACGTGCTGCCATTAACGAATGAAACCCGCCATATCTTTAATGCTTCCGCATGGAACGCTGCTAAAAATGGGGTCGTCTTCATCAATGTTGGGCGCGGACCTACGGTCGATACCAACGCTTTGATAGAAGCTCTGAACCAAGGCCGGATTGGCGGCGCGGCTCTGGACGTATTTGAAGAGGAGCCGCTTCCGGCCGAACATCCGCTTTGGTCGATGGAACAGGTGGTCATTACTCCGCATATCGCCGGCGACAATGACCGCTATGCTGAACGCGTGATTGAGATTTTCACCGAGAATTTAAAGGCATATGTCCAAGGTCAAAAACCGCCGCGCAATTTGGTAGATTATGAACGTATGTATTAAACGAAAAGGCTTTGGCGAATATAAAACCCCGGTTTCCCTTTTGGAGGAAAACCGGGGTTCTTTATTATAGTGTTTTGATTATTGGGTTATTATATGAAATGCGGATGTCTTAAGATACTTGCAAAAATAATGCGATTTAAGCCAAACTTACGTGAGGGGAAATCCCCCTATTTTCCTAACTTGCGGAAAAAACTTGCAACAGTACATTTTTTTCCATCCTTCTTTTGAGAATGAATAAATATTTGAAATTTTGGAATTAGTTTCATGGTGAATAATAAAACGAACAAATACTTGCTATTTTGGAATTAATTTCATAATGGATCATATTACGGGTCTTTGAACAGTGGCATTATGAAATGGATTCTTGAATTCGCTTTTTGGATTTAGCAAAATCCTACATACAAAAATGACTGGCTGTGTTCCATCTGAAAAGTTGCAAAAGTGCATCTATTTTAGCGTTCCAGGCAATTATGGCTAGAAAGCTTGCAAAAGTGCATCTTTTCCCCAGCTTTTAGACATAAACAGACTTTTCATGGTCAAATGGATGTACTTTCGCAACATTTTTGCATTCAACGCTAGAAAATGCCTGAAAAGGATGCACTTTCGCAACATTTTTCCTTTTCACATGGGATGCGCTCTCCCAGCATCTTGGTAAAAGCTGCTTTGCAAGTTTGCCTTGCGAATTAGAGATGTAACAGAAATAATGCAGCGTTCCGCCCCCCCCAGGCACATCGCTAAACATCAGCCCTCGCATAACCAAACATGGCGCACGAAGTTCCCTTTCCATACACTGCATTCATCCGTGATGCGGTAACCCGCTTCCTCCACCCGAATCCGCACATCCTCTTCCGTCGCCACGATCACCGAACGCGGCGCCAATCGGCGCAGGCTGGTCAGCATCCGCTTCTGTTCGTCCACGCTAATCACCGAACAAAGATTATACGGCATGTCCAAAATGGCCGCATCGAAGCGCCCTTCCATTTCATTCATGTCTCCAAGTATCACCAGGTCGGTCGAGTACCCATAATGCTTCAGATTCGTGCGTGCTCCGCGGACGGCCAACGGATTGATATCCCTGCCACGGATATCGATTCCCATCGACAACGCTTCAATCAACACATTGCCCATGCCGCAGCACGGGTCCACCGCTCTAATGCCTTCCGTATGCGGTGCCATGATGTTGACCAGCGACCTGGCCGTCGCCACGCTGAGCCCAGTTGAGTAATTTTGCGGCTTATGGATATGCAGGCGCCAAGCCCGCTCCGGATCATGACAGATCCCAAGCAGCCAAGTTCCCTGGACGGAAATCAGCCCCAGCGTCACGTCGGGTTTCTTCATGTCGGCTTTGCCCTTTATCCGGCTCCCGATATGCCGTTCAAGCGCCCTCTGCTCCTCATAAGAAAACGGGTCCCCGGATTTGAGATACGTTACTTTAAACGTGCTTCCTTCCGGAAGCAATCGGGTAGAACGGACACGCTCCGCAATATCACCAACTGAATCCCCGATCAGCTGCACATCCATCCGTCCGGATAGGAACGGGCTGCGGTCAGGGCTGATTTGCCGCCGGCTTATTAGCAGCGAAGGCGTTTGGAGCAGGAGCATCTCTTCACCGCTAAACAAAGCCCTCAGCTCCATCCGGCACAGCTCGGCTTCCGTCTCATGGCTCGAATACGTATAAAGGTACATCGGGCTGGGGTCTCCCGCTACTTGCCGCAATCTCTCTTTCATATCATTATTGCATTCCTTTCTTTGCGAGGCCTTCCCGGGAAATTTAGCAGCTTTCGAGCTATATAAATTGAACCAATGATTTGCACGGATGGAGGCAGCCGGGTGAAATGTTCTTTCGATCGCTGTTGCTCCCAGATTTCTAAGATTTGAACCTAATCTATGGAAGAAATCCGCTCACAAAGGCGAACGCTCCGCTTCTCTAGAATCATTTCTCCCTCTTGCCCTGTCCTTATCCATTTCTTTAGTTCAACTTATATAGCATCCGGGGCTTTCAGTTCAAGCACCAAAACAGCAGGAAGCCAGCAGACGGTAGGAATACAATCTTTTCTGGTAATCCTCGATAGGCGTAAAGACGAGCAGCTCGCTGCAGCCGCTGGACTCCGCCAACCGGCTGAGCCGTGTCCGTACCTGTTCGGGCGTTCCACAGACCAGGCGATCACGCGGTTCTGCACCGCCATTCCCGCTGCTCTTTTCCGGTCCGGGGAGCTTCGCGGACAGCAGCAGCCGCCCTGCCTCTTTTTCCGTTTCTGCGCAAATAACGGCGATTGCGATCATCGTTTGCGGCTTGTCCTGCCGGGAGGAAGGACAGAAGCTCTCACGGTACGACTGCAGTACCTCCGCTCCATCGCGTTCGCTCATAAACTGCCCAAAAACATATCCGGTGCCGTATTCGGCAGCAAACCCGGCGCTTTTGTTATTAGTCCCCAGCATCCATACATCCGGCTGTGTTTCCGGGACAGGCCTTGCCTGTACCGGGTGGTCTTCATATACAAAGCGGTCTTCCAACAGCTTCATCAAAGCCCTCATCTTCTTGGGCATATCCGCTACGTTCTGCAGGAAATTGCCGCTGAGCGCCATGGAAGCATGAGCAGATCCGCCGGGTGCCCTGCCGACGCCCAGATCGATTCTGCCCGGATACAGCGCAGCCAGCATGCGAAAAGTTTCAGCGATCTTCAGCGGACTGTAATGGGGCATGAGCAAAGCGCCGGTTCCAAGCCGGATTCGGTTCGTTTTGGCCCCGATATGGGCGAGCAAAATCTCCGGCGAAGCGCAGGACAAATGCTCCAGATCATGATGTTCAGCCGCCCAGTAGCGTTTATAACCCCATTTTTCTGCGAAAACCGCAAGATGCACTGCCTCAGATAGCGCAGTTTCATAGGAAACCTCGCCTATTTTCGGCACCAAGTCCAACACGCTTAAACTGATCCCTGTCATCATTTCAGACTCCCTCCCAGGCGGCCGGCAAAAATTAATTCTTTTGTGGATATTCATTAACCGTACGATCCATATATTGCTTGATTGAATCCATTTCTGTAATGAATAAATACGGTTATTGGAACAATTAACTATGATTCTTGGAAGCCGCTTTTGGATTATGGCAAAATCCCTGTGTATTCGGACACCCGAATAAGGGAATGGATCTTTTTCTAACGGACACCATGGACGTTAATTCGCTTAAAATGGCGGCTTTTAAAATGTAACGGACACCACAGCGCTTAATTGCCCCAAAACAGCGCCGAAAGAGACTTTTTCACAAAATAGGTGCATCTGTGTCCGTTAGAAATCAAAATAGTCGAAATTGACCTCAATAGCGGCCGCTGTGTCCCTTAAAGTTTTGCCATGAGTTCACGGTTATGATACGAACTATTGAACCCCCATACCCTTGAAAGGGTGGGATTCTTAGCTATATAAGTTGAACCAATGATTTGCACGGATGTAGGCAGCCGGGTGAAATGTTCTTTCGTTCGCTGTTACTCCCAAATTTCTTTGATTTATACTAAATTCATGGTTGAAATCCGATCACAAAGCATATGCTTACGATGCTAGCTTTCCTTCGGAAAGCTTTTAGGCGAACGAAACATATGCTTACGAAGCAGCTTTTTTTCAAAAAGCTTTTAGCTTCTCCGTAAATCTTTCTCCTAGGTTCAATATTCTAAAATGGTTCTCCATTAGAATGTTGAACCCTCTTGCCTATTCCTTATGCTTTTCTTTAGTTCAACTTATATAGTTAACGAACACATTTTGTTCTAGGGCGCATCTTTAAACCTAAGTTAGCCATAACAAAATAGAGGGCAACGATAGAAAGGCAGTTAGCTTATCATAGCGACTAGCCAAAGCTTATCATACCGAGTAGTCAATCTGCCGCTAATTGCTTGAGCATGTTGAATAACCATTCCACCGGATGGCGTTCTTTAGAGCCGCAGTCGCAATTTCGCCGGATTTGGGATGAGATTGCCGTTTGAAGACAGCACTAGTCCAGATCATAAATGGATCCTACTTTCAGTCCGTACAATTCATTGAAGATTTTTTCCGCATAAGCATCCGTCATGCCTGCAATGTAGTCGATCACCATATGCTCCCAAGTCCAAATCGGCTCCGGACCGGCCTGGTCCTTTTCAAAGCGCTGCAGCCAATCGGACGGAATGATGGACTTGGACGTCACCGGATCCAGAAAAGCGTCCCACAGATGTTTGATCATCCATTCGCTCCGTTTTTGCAGGCGCTGCACGCGGAGGTCGCGGATCATCGTTACCCAGGCAAAGCTCTTCAGGACGCTGACCGTACGCAGCATATCCAAATCCTCTTCGTTACCCTTGATAAACGTTACCTTTTTCCAATCGCCATCCGGGATAACCCCCAGATTACTGACGAAAAAGCTGACCCAAAACGCCTTCACCTCACGCCGCGTCCGCGAATAGTCCCGTTCGCAGATGGGCAGCTTTTCATTCCAGACCTGCAGGAACGCGGTCATGACCTCCTCTACCTTCAGGCGGATGCGCTCCGCATCCCATCCCGTCCAGAAAGAGTCCTCCAGCGTCATGATTTTTTCGATGATCAGGCGGATGATATAAGGATCATGGAGAAAATGCTCATGCACTTCGATTTTGCCTGCTTTGATGCCGTCCTCCAGATCATGCGCGGAATACGCGATATCATCGCATAAATCCATCAACTGCGCTTCCAGCGTTCTTTTGCCTGAAGGAATTCCCCAATCCTGGCGTATCTCCGAAATATAACTCCATTCATGGCGGTATAAGCCTTTTTTATTCTGCGTGCCCGGAAACGGGTACTTGTTGATTCCCAGCAAAACCGCATCGGATAAGTTCAGTCCGTCCACGTCTTCACGTTTTTCCAAAAACATGATCAGCCGGAAATTATGCGAGTTGCCCTCAAAATGCTCGTATTTATGCCGCATGCGCAGGCGAACATCATGTACCTGCTGCGAATTCATATATAAACCTTCAACGGCTTCTTTGGTTTTATCTTTGATGAGCTGATCCAAAATACCGTCCAGCACCTCTTCGCCCTTATGCCCAAAAGGCGGATGCCCAAAATCATGGGCGATTGCCGCGCATTCCACCACTTCAGGATCAATCACAAGCCCCGGATTGTCGGCCGCGTCTTCGGTGACTTCGGGATAAGCGCGCACCAGGCTTTTGGCCGCTTCGCGCGCGATCTGCGCCACTTCAAGCGAATGCGTAAGGCGCGTCCGGTAATAATCGCCGGTTCCCGCTCCGAAAACCTGTGATTTGCCCTGAAGGCGACGGAATGTCGGCGAATGGATCAGCCGCGAGTAATCCCGCTCATACGTTGCCCTGGAAGTATCCTGCCTGGTCTGTTCAGGGTACTGCCGGTGTTCTCTTTTTTCTTTGTTATTCATGTACAGCACTCCCCTGCTCCAGTTTTGCGATTTGGGCTCAAGATCAATACGGTCTTCTTCACTGCTTTACTTTTTATCAAGTCTCGTGATGTTGTTGAGCCATTATTCATTATAAGGCATTCAGGTCCCGCCTGTCCCGGCTGCAACTTGAAATCCACCAATGCTCCGGAGCGTTTTCTTCATTCATTTTTGCCAGTCTATGGATGAAACTTCCCCTAATGGCGGTTTTTGCAAAGAAGGTTTTTTGTGGAACAAAAAAATCCGCTCAATAGGCTGCATGCAGTCTGCTTGAGCGGCTTTATCTTATCCGGCTAAACTTCACTCTTCTCCCGTCCAATTCCATAAAGCAACTTTTCCAACACGTATGGCGGACACGGCAGGATCTTCCTTCAGCTTGAGGATTTCCTTGGTTGGACCGGTGACGACGGCACCGTAAATCTTCACGCCGTTTTTCTCCACATATTCCAGCGACTCTTTCATATCGACAAATGGAATGAGACGGCTTGCGGCCATTTTATGCTCGGCCAGGATACGAAGGCTTTTGATAAAGTTCTCGTCTCTGATCTTTGCGGAGCCATATTGTTCAATGGCAGGATATGAAGTCGTTTTCCTCCTTTCTCCCTTTGTTACCTTACCATCTCCAGGATGCCAATTCGGATAGGCGGGAAAACCAATCGGGCTTGTAATTATTGGGTCGAAGCCTTTTTTCCCTTTCGCCATTGCCTCCCCATGATCCACGGCAAACCAAAGCGGCTCAATCTGTTTACCCTCAAACAACTTGAGAAAGTCTCCTGTCGGGTACAGTTGTTTATAAGATACATAGGCTTCAGCTACCGTCCCTTCAGGCAGTTTATCCAGTCTTTTCCATTCCCTGCTGCTGTCGATGGATTGGTCCGAGGGAAAATAGAAGAATTTATTGTTGGTTTCTTGATCCGACCAGGCAAAATCATAGGTTCTTAACCAGCTAAACAGAAAATTGCCCGATAAATCCCCAACCTCCACCCGTTCATCCCCGACGCGTTTGGTCATTTTGCCATTCAATTTCAGATTAAAGTACATGCCGCTATTGCTGCTCATATAAACGCTGACATTAGGGTAACCGACGGCTATCGCCGATTCGACCACATCCTTGAGGACATCGTTTACATCCGGTTCTCCGGCTGAAAAATAAATCGCGCTGCCGATCCCCGACAAAAACGTAAACCATATAAACAAACTGAACAACGTCAGCAGCGTGCCGAAACGAAACTTCCACTTTCCCTTGCGCAGCAGCTTCGCTTCCCGCTTATGGATTTTTTCCTCCCGTGCGGTTAACGCTTCTGGTTTCGTCCCCTTACCTTCTTCGCTGCCCATCATTTCATCCAGATAAGACTGGTAAAGCTCCATCTTCTCCAGTTCCCGCTCCAGCTCCGCCCTTTCCTCGTCCGCCAGTTTGCCGTCCTTGTAATCCTGCAGTTTCCGTTTGAAATCATCGGTCATCATGTTCATTCCTTTCCTTGGCCTTTCTCAGCTGCTGCCTCGCCCGAAACAGCAAAATTTTAAAATAGGACAGCGTAATGCCCATAATGTCCGCGCTCTCTTGATATGAAAAATGATGCAAATCATATAAAACCAAAGCCTGTTTTTGCAGCTCGGGCAGCTTGGCAATCCACGCCATCAGGAGGTTATGGCTTTCTTTTTGGATCAGAACCGATTCTGGCCCTTTCCCGGCATCATCAGGCAATCGGTGAAAAAAATCATCCGCTGAGGCAATGCTGCGGCGTTCTTTGCGTTTCATATCGATAAAAGCATTGTAAGCCACGCGAAACAGCCAAGGCTTAACCTTCTCGTCCCTGTAATTCTCCAGATGCAAATATGCGCGGTAAAAGGTTTCCTGCACCAAATCCTCCGCGGCAGCATCATCTCCGCAAAGGGTCCGCAAATATCGGTATAGGTCCGGCATATATTTCCGGTACACGCTTTCGAGTGTGCTGCGCTTCATCATTTGATCCCCTCAACATAACCACGTTTCAATCCGGAAAAAGTTACAGTCTTTCGGGAAAATAATTCATTCCGTCATCGCAAGTTTCTTCTTCCATTCTATCAGGCTGTTTCATGCATACCGTCAAAAAAGAAGAACCGCCTACGGCGTCCTTTTCAAGGACGGTAAGCGATTCTGCGAGAAATATAAGATGTATATGCGAAGCTTATTCTTTCATATATTTTGAAAAAAGCAGCCTCCCCCTCTTCAATGAGGTAGAAGACCGCTGTTTATCTTGATTAATGTTTCATTCTTGGATCCAGCACATCACGCAAGCCGTCGCCGAGCAGATTGAACCCGAGTACGGTCAGCATAATCGCTCCACCTGGAAATATCACCGTCCACGGCGCCTTCTGGATAAATTGGCGGGAGTCGGACAGCATTTTTCCCCATTCCGGTTCCGGAGGTTGGGCGCCCAGCCCTAAAAATCCGAGCGCTGCCGCTTCGATGATCGCCGTTGCGATCCCCAGCGTGCCCTGCACGATAATCGGCGTTAAGCTGTTCGGCAAAATATGGCTGAACAAAATACGCATGTTTTTCATTCCGATGGCTTTGGCTGAGAGGATGAACTCTTCATTTTTTAGACTGAGCACTTTCGCTCTGACCAGCCGTCCATAGGTGGGAATGTTGACAATGGCTATCGCGTACAAAGCATTTTGCAGGGATGGTCCGAGAATAGCTACGATCGCGATGGTAAGCAGGATGGCCGGAAAGGCGAGTATAATATCAAACAGCCTTGAAATGATCATATCCGCCCATTTTCCGAAATACCCGGCTATAATGCCGAGCGCCGTTCCCGCCACGATCGAACCGATCACCGAAAACAATCCTACCCATAACGATATTCTTGCCCCATACATTACCCGGCTGAATATATCGCGTCCCATATCATCTGTCCCAAACCAATGAGTGGAGGATGGCGCCTTCAGGCGATCCATCAGCTGCTGCTCTTTATAATCGAAGGGAGCGACCAGCGGTGCGATCAAGGCGATGACAATAAATAAAAGAATGATGCAGAGACCCATCACCGCGGTTTTATTTTTGTGGAACGCTCTCCACGCATCGCGCCAGGGGCCCGGCACCTCTTCCGCAGCTGGAGCGGCGGCATTTGGGTTTACGGTTATTTCTGCCATTGTTTCCTCCCCCTATTTGTATTGGATACGCGGATCGATCAAAGTGTACAGCAGATCCACAATCAGATTAATGACAATAAACAGGATAGCGACAATCAGGATGCCGCTCTGAATGACCGGGTAATCCCGGGAACTGATCGCTTCGAAAATATACCGTCCTACTCCCGGCCAAGCGAAAATGGTCTCGGTCAATACGGCTCCGCCCAGCAGTGAGCCTGTCTGCAAGCCGATAACGGTGAGTACCGGGATCGAGGCGTTTTTCAGCGCATGTTTGTACACCACGAAAAATTGGGACAAACCTTTGGCTTTGGCTGTGCGGACATAATCGGATTTCATGACCTCCAGCATGCTGGAGCGTGTCATTCGGGCGATCACCGCCATCGGAATCGTTCCGAGCGCAATGCTTGGCAGCACCAGATGTTTCATGACCGTCCACAGCTGATCCCACCGCCCGGCGATCATGGCATCAATAACATAAAGGTTCGTAACGGCTTCTACCGGATCACGCTGGTCAAATCGACCGATCGACGGCAGCCAATGCAGTTTGATCGAGAAAATCCACTGCTCCATCAGCCCAAGCCAGAATATCGGCATGGAAACCCCGATCAAGGCGATGATCATCACAATGTAATCAAACCAGGAATTTTGCTTCCAGGCACTGATAATACCCGCGTTGATGCCAACAAATGTGGCGAACAGCATGCTCGCAATCGTCAATTCAAGTGTGGCAGCGAGATACGGCAAAATCTCTTTCATAATCGGCTCTTTGGTTTTGATCGATTTTCCGAGGTCTCCTTGCACCAAATCTCCCAAGTACGTAAAATACTGCTGCAGCCAGGGCTTATTCAGCCCCAGCTGCTCCCGCAGTGCCTCTTTGGATTGTTCGGTGGCTTTTTGGCCGAGAATCGTCTCCGCCGGATCACCCGGAATGGCATGAATAATGGAGAACACAATGATGGTCATGCCGATCAGCACCGGAACCAGAATCAACAGGCGTTTCAAAATATATGAATTCAAAATAAATCACCCGCCGGTTATTCAAAGTAAATGCTGCTGTAATACTCCGTTCCGGTTGGAGAAGGCACGTACCCTTTCAAGTTGGCTTTCGCCGCCAAAACTTGCGTCGCATACACAAGCGGAATCCATGGAATATCTTTTTTGATGATTTCCTGCGCTTGTTTGTACAGCTCTATGCGTTTGTCTTGGCCCACTTCCTTCTGGGCCTCGATCAAAATCTTGTGAAGGTCTTCGTTTACGTAGTAACTGCGGTTGTTGCCAGGAATTGCATCCTTATCAAGCAAGGTGTACAGGAAGTTGTCCGGGTCGCCGTTATCTCCATTCCAGCCCATCATGTAAATATCGTCTTTAACGCCTGCTTTTGTATCATCCAGATACGTTGCCCACTCCGGAGATTGAATGTTCACCTTCACACCGATTTTCTCAAAATCGGCCTGAATCGCTTCCGCCACTTTTTTACCATCCGGCATATAAGGACGGGATACCGGCAGCGCATAGAAGTTAACTGGATCCGGCAGTCCGTTCGGATAACCCGCTTCAGCCAGCAGCTTTTTAGCTGTATCCAGGTTGTAGTCATAATCCTTGATGCTATCGTTATACCCCCAAAGTGTAGGAGGCATCGGGTTCACGGCCGGAGTGGCTTGTCCGGCAAAAAACGCATCGATAATGCCCTGCTTGTTAACCGCGTGGCTCAGGGCCTCTCTGACTTTCACGTTGTCAAAAGGTTTTTTCTTCAGGTTGAAGCCAAGATAGGCGAGGTTAAAGGGCGGACGGTCGATTTTCTGCAGATCGCTTTTGCCTTTAAGGGCGGACAAATCATCCGGATTCAAATCTTCCATAATGTCGATTTCACCGTTTTGCAGCGCATTAAAGCGCGCGGTGTTGTCGGGGATGGACCGTACGATGACTTTATTCAGCTTCGGCAGTCCCGGCTTCCAGTAGTTCGGATTTTTCTCGAGGGTAATGGAGTCGTTCCGCTTCCACTCTTTGAATACAAAAGGACCCGTACCTACCGGCTCGTTTTTAAAATTCTCTTTTTTCTCCTTGACCGCCGTCGGGCTGGCGATGCCAAAGGAGGTCATGGCGATATTTTGCAGGAACGGGGCCTGCGGATTTGCCAGCGTAAATTCTACCGTATTCGCATCAACCGCTTTGACATCCTTGATGACACGGGAGCCGTCCGGTCCAAACTGGGAATCATAGTAATCGAAGGAATCGCCTTCAAACTTGAATTCGCTTTTCGGATCGGTCCAGCGCTTGAAGTTGAATACGACAGCATCCGCATTAAAATCCGTACCATCATGGAATTTCACGCCTTGGCGCAGCTTGAACGTATACTTCAGACCATCCGGGGATACCTCCCAGCTTTCGGCCAGCGACGGCTCCACCTCGGTTGTCCCTTCTTTATACTGCAGCAGCGAATCAAAGATCTGATGTCCGATTTTCAGCGACTCGCCGTCGGTTACGATGGCCGGGTCCAGTGATGCGGAGTCTCCGCCGCGCCCGAATACGAGCGTATCCTGCGTTTTTTTATCCTCCGGCTTCGGTTCTTCTTTTTTCTCGGTGTTGTCCGTTGTTTTGGGCGTTTCGGTTGCCTGATTTCCGTCACTTTTGCCGCCGCATCCCGCAAGCGCAAATACCAGTATCATCGTCAGTGCCAGGAAAACGCTTGTCCATTTCTTCATTGTTTTTTCCCCTTTCTTTTGTGGCTCAATACATAAATTAGTACTTGATATGAAGCGATTGGAGCGCCGAACCCCCAGATCGTTTCGAAGGTTTGCTGTGTTATATAAGTTGAACTAATGTTATGAACGGATGGAGGCAGCCGGATGAAATGTTCTTTCGATCGCTGTTGTTCACGGATTTCTATGATTAAAGCTCATTTATGGTCGAAATCCGCTCACAAAGGCGAACGCTGACGCTTCTCCAGAATCATTTCCTCCTCTTGCCTATTCCTTTTCTTTTCATTTAATCAACTTACATTGCTTTCCTGCCGAAAGCTTTTAGGCGAACACAGCATACGCTTCCGAAGCAGCTTTTTTTCAAAAAGCTTTCAGCTTCTCAAGAATCGACTCTGCTTCCTGCGCTCCTTCCGCTTCTCCTGCTTCTTTTCAAAAACTAATTTCAGAGAGTTGAGCCTCTTTTCATCACGGTTAAATGTTTATATGCGGACTCTGCTTTTCACAGGTAAGAGAAGCCTGCCTTTGCAAAGCCTTCAAGCAGCAGCTAAGCCGCATTAAACCGAAATTGTCGCTTGCCAGTGGCATCAGTATCGCTAAGGTGCGTACAAATGGCATGCCGTCAGATGCCCATCCCCGGTATCGAGAAGCTGAGGGCGAACCTCGCTGCAGATTTGCATCGCCTGCGGACATCTCGTATGGAAAGCGCAGCCTACCGGCGCATTGGCCGGGCTCGGCACTTCCCCTTGCAAAATAATCCGCTCCCGCTTCAAATCCGGATCAGGTTCCGGCACGGCTGACAGCAAAGCCTGGGTGTAAGGATGCCGCGGCGTCTCGTATAAACGCTGTTTATCCGCAATTTCAACGATTCGTCCGAGGTACATCACCGCCACGCGGTCGCAAATATGTTTGACCACGCTCAAATCATGCGCGATAAAAATATAAGTCAGCTTAAATTCGGTTTGCAGATCCTGCAGCAGGTTAATAACCTGGGACTGGATGGATACGTCCAGCGCCGATACCGGCTCATCCGCTACAATCAGTTTGGGCTGAAGCGCCAGCGCCCGGGCAATTCCGATCCGCTGCCGCTGTCCCCCCGAAAATTGATGCGGGTAACGGTGCAAATGCGTCCGGGTCAATCCGACCACTTCAATCAGCTTGGCGATTCGCTGCTGCCGCTCTTTGCGACTCGAAATTCCATGCACGATCAGCGGTTCTTCTAAAATGCGCTGCACAGAGTGGCGCGGATCAAGCGAAGAAAACGGGTCCTGAAATACGATCTGCATATCCCGCCGCTGCCTTCGCATCTCCTCTGAGGACAGCTCCGTAATCTCCCGGCCTTCGAATCGGACGTTGCCGCCGCTTGGCTCGATCAGGCGCAAAATGGAGCGCCCCGTCGTAGACTTGCCACATCCCGATTCGCCCACCAACCCGAATGTCTCGCCGCGCCGGACGGAGAACGAAATGTCGTCTACGGCTTTCACCTGCCCCACCGTTTTGTTCCACAAACCTTTCCGGATCGGAAAATATTTTTTCAGATGCTCAACCTCAAGCAACGTATCATTCATACGGCATCCTCCTGTCGGTTTTCATGCAGCCAGCATCTGCACCGATGCCCGGATTCCTGCTCCACCAGATTTGGCAGCGCTTCCAGGCATTTCGGCATGACGCTCGGGCAACGCTCGGCAAAGCGGCATCCCTGCATATTTTTGCTGAGGATTGGAACATTGCCTGGAATAGAATACAACCGAGCCCTGGTCTCGTTCATGCGCGGCACAGATTGAATTAACCCTTGCGTATAAGGGTGTAGCGGCCTTTTGAAAATATCGCGTACGCTTCCCTCTTCCACCACTTTGCCTGCATACATCACCGCAACCCGGTGGCACATCTCCGCAACCACGCCAAGATCATGTGTAATCATCATGACAGCCATACCCTGCTCTTCGTTCAGCCGCCGTATCAAATCCAGAATCTGTGCCTGAATGGTCACGTCAAGCGCCGTTGTCGGCTCATCGGCAATCAACACATCGGGGTTACAAGTGATCGACATCGCAATCATCACCCGCTGCCTCATGCCGCCGGATAGCTGATGGGGATACTCATCAATAATCGACTCTGCCCTGGCAATACCCACCTTTTTCAGCATTTCAAGCGTCAAAGCTCTTGCTTCCTTTTTGGTGATCTTTCTGTGCTCCCGAATGGTTTCCACAATCTGATGCCCCACCGTAAACAGCGGATTTAGCGACGTCATCGGTTCCTGAAAAATCATCGAGATGCAGTTGCCGCGTATTTTACGCATCTCCCGTTCACTCATCGCCGTGATATCCTGATCTTTGAACAGGATCGATCCGCTAACGATTTTGCCCGGCGGACTCGGTACCAGCTTTAGCACCGACAGCGAAGTGACGCTTTTGCCGCAGCCGGATTCCCCAACGACGCCAAGCACCTCACCCGGATTCACATGCAGATCGACGCCGTCAACTGCCGGAATCTCGCCGCGATCCGTGAAAAAATGCGTCCTCAAATCCTTGATTTCGAGTATGGGTTTGTCCATGTAAAAACTCCTTTGGGTTTGTGATAGTTTTGAGATTTATAGAACAGATTGAACAAAAAAGAGGTTAGCTGTAAAATGATCGGCTGTTCCCAATTGCGTGCAGTGGCGGACCTCTATCATGCAATTCACATCGCGCGTTGGAAGCTACGCGATAGTGAGGGATTGGTTGACCGTGTCTGAAAGAGCAAATGAAGCAGCCCGGTTGCTGCTCTAATACGTTTTCAGCTTCGTTTTTTAAATCCGTTCCGGATATGATGCGAGTGACCGCTACAGCTATGAAATTGTTGCTTCCGAACTTGCTGTTAAAGGTCGCTTCCCCAAAGTTACAGCGCTTAAAGTTACAAAAGATACAGGATATCTCCTTAGTTCATGTCAGCTTGAATGAATTCAGCTTTGGTTCAGGCGAATAGAGCGAGTGCAGATAATAGGCAGTAAATAGTGGTGTAAGATTGTGTTGTGAGTCACAGAAATAAAAACCGACTTTTTTTGTGCGTAACTTGAAAGATTGTTTGGTAGAATAGTTGAATGTGCTTGCTACGTAGAAGTGTGTATCGAGTTATAAGATCGATTGTTTTATTGAAAATATCGTTGTTTAATAAAAAACTTTACTACAAGATTCAAGCTCTTTCAAGAAAAATTTTACAAATTTTATAAAAATATTCAGACAAAAAATCCAATTAAATAACAAAAGCGGACAACAAAAAACAGGAAAACACAAAATAAGGGACCGTTCTCGGGCTATATTTTGCATTTTGCGAGCTGATTCGTTGTGATTTTACAAGCTTTAAGGACGATTTTGGAGAAGATAATGTTTTGGAATAAAAAGGGGGCGGAGGTAGAAGTTTGAGGTTTTTTGCATGAAATGAGTGTTTTTTAGGGGAGTGTGGAGATAGAGTGATGAGATAGATATAGGGATTATTTGGGATGTTCGTAGTTCGGAAAAGCTTGATATAGTCTTGATCGGACAAAAATGGAGGAATAAACCTATTGATTCTGCAGCCGCGGTATATGCCCTATCTTATTATTCTACTTTTAAAAAATAGAATCTCCCCTGTCCAAAAAAAACTGGCAGGGGATTTATTATACAATCGAGATTTGAGAAGTCTCTCTTTTTAAGCACCAAAATTTCATGCTTTCAGCTTCCGAATCGCTGCCAAAATATCAGGGTCAAGAAGTCCCATGTTATACATCATTTGCAGCGCCGAAAGTTCCGGAACGGATTTATCCGCCGAGGTTGCAATTGCCTCTACGCCTTTTTGTTTACCGGATATCACCGCAGGTTCAGCCCATTTTGGCAAAGGCTCCTTGCCGGACATGTTCAGCTTTTTCTCCAGCGCTGTGATTCTCTTTTCCAGTTCCGCGACTGTTTCCATCGGTTTTTCACGCTCCGGTGATGTCTTTTTTCCATACTTTGCTCTTAGTTCAGCAGCTGTTCCGGCAAACTCATTCAAATCAACAGGTCCGCTGATCCCCGCCACCTTGCGGTCTCCATTTGGTAGCGTGCCACCGACTTGTCCGTCGCTGTACTGCCAAAAATCCCAACTTTTCCAGCCGGATGCATCCACTGGCGCCTGATTGCTGTAGCGGGCAATCCATAATGGATAATCGCTTAGTCCGCTAAAATTGCCTATAAATGCCGGATAGGTGTACAGCATGGGCGTAACCCCGGTCAGCCGCCGGATTTCTTCTAAAAAGGCTTTGGCATTAGCGGTAAGGGTCGCTTTGGATAAATTCTGCTTGTTGCTTTCATAATCCAAAACAAAAGGCAGTTCAAATTCGTCTGCGCCCCCAGCCGTCTGAATCGCTTGATAAAAAACTTGCGCTGCGGCTCGGGCCTTGTCCGCTGTCGTCACCGCATCGTCCATGTAATGATATGCGCCAACCAGCAGCCCTGCGGCTTTAGCGCCTTTAACGTTAGCTAAGAATTGGGGGTCTATTTTGTTTTGGGTCGCTTTGATGAAAGCAAACGAGATTCCGGATGCTGCGACTTTGGGCCAGTCAATGACGCCTTGCCAATGCGATACGTCGATGCCTTGGGCGTTGCTTTTATTTCGGGTTTGCATTATGTTCCTCCTTTTTTGTGGCTTGTTTTACAAGTTGGTTGCCATAGACAGCAAACGCGCCTGTGAGCACGCCTTGAATCAGTGCTTCTGGTCCAAAACCAAGCATCCATACCGTGATCAGCACCGCAACCAAAGTCACGATATATACAATCGTCCAATCAGGTATACGCGGCGTTTGTTTAAGGGCATATCCGACAACCCAACATAGAGCGACGACGACTAGCAATCTGGTATCGATTAGTTCGTAAATGGTGTCCCAATTCATGTATATCATCCTTTCACATGTTATTTTTCTTCGAGCTTATCCAGCCGTTTATGGGCCTGCTTGGTTGATTCCTCAACCCGCGTGACCCGTTCGGACAACCCGTCTACCCGCTGCCCCTGCATACGCAGATCCACCTTGATATCATCAACACCGCGTTTGATATACTCGACATCCGTTTGCAGCGTTGCTCCGGCTTCCACTTCTTTCGTCATGTCCTCTTTGACTGTTCTGGCCCTCCCTAGCCAACCCAGCGCAATGCCACTAATTGCGGACACCACGGCAATCATTGCTTCCCATTCCATCCCGTCACCTCTTAAAAAGTAATGCCCTCGAATTGGCTCCGAGGGCATAAAAAATACGCCTATGCGGCGCTGTCTGTTTGTTATGCAGTTGCTATCAGGTCGGTTCGATCTTTCTCCGTTAAATATGAGTCAATTCCGACCTTAAGATCAAGACGCTTAGCAAGCATGAATGGATAGGTGTACACGCCGTCGATAATACGCTGCCCCATATAGAGTCCCATTACTGCGCACCTCCAAGGATCATGTCATCCATTGCTTTTTTGCATTAAAGCAAGCTGCTCCTCCAAATCTTTAACGCGCTCGGCGTCCGTAGGCGGACGGTCAACCTCTTGCCAATAAAGCGCCCCGGATGCAGGATCTCGCATCAAGATTAAATCTTTCCTGCCTTCAACCTGCGGTTTCTCGGGCAGGTATTCATAATCGATCCCGTTTGGTTCAAGTTCTTCGATTCTCCGAACAAGTTCATTGCCATCTGCATTTGGTTCTGTCCATATTCTAAACATTTCAGTCCCCCTTACCAAGTAATGATCACCATACCGTCTCCACCTTTTCCACCGTTATAGTTTGTAGATCCATAATATCCTCCGCCTCCACCGGCTCCAACGCCCCCGTTTCCACCAGGCTGGCCGGAACGGCATCCCCCTCCGTCACCACCTTTATAATATATTCCTGGGCCGCCAACGCCAAACGACACTTCTAGTCCCATGTCCCCTGGCGAACCTCCGCCTTGTCCTATATCCCCGCTATTCCTACCACTATTTCCATCGCAACCTGTGTAACCTGAGATTTGATATGGTGCATATTTTAGTGTGGCTATGGTTCCTATGTTAGGCGCACCATTAATAGGCACGCTAGAATCACCAGTCCGGTATAGATTCCCACCTCTACCTCCATATCCTGAATCCATGGCAGTTCCATGTAAACCGGGGCCCCCACCATAGGCGGTGTATGAGCCTACAGAGGAACTTCCACCTGCTGTCCCACCAAAATCGATATTAAAAGTGCCACCAGCACCACCTTTCCCTACGACGACAGCTAGTTTTTGTCCGGGAACAACTGGAAGCGTCAGCATTAAATATGCGCCTGCTCCACCACCTCCACCAACATTATAGGTTGTAAGATGGCCTGCTCCACCACCTCCACCAGCCCCCCAAATCCTCGCATTTATTCGCGATATTCCATCTGGAACTTCAAAAGTGTATGTGCCTGGGACATTATAAATTTTTTCTCCTGGTGGTACTTGATCCCCCCCTTCACCCTGTAAGATAAAAGCCGAGCCGTCCCAAAACAATGTGTATACACTAGCGTAGAGCTTCGCGTTGTTGCCGTTAGCCTTTTTGATAGGATGTGACGTGCCGTCATTGATCTTAAGTGTTGGTGCTGTAGAACTTGCGGCATTGAATTTTATAGTGAATTTTTGATTTATGTCGATAGGTATATTGGTTGTTATGCTGAAGGCATCTCCGTTATTAGAGGTTGTACCGAGATACGGTACGAGATTTACAATTGCCGATGAATCTAGCTCTTGTAAAGTGATTCCCTTAGCCATGTGTATTCATTCTCCTTTCTACGGTTTAACTATGAGCAAGATTAGTCAGCAATGGCTTGTTTAAGTTCTTTCACTTACTCAGATAATGGTGCATGATATACCTTGTAGCGGCGAATGTGGAAAGGATTAACATTATAGGAGCCAGTCATTACAACTAGCCTTCTGCTAAATGTTCTAGTCCACTGTCTTCAAGAATCTCTTTAACACCCGTCTGAAGAGTTGCCGGAACCTCAGAATATTTGGTCTTGCCCAAAATTACGCGCTGTGCAAAAAACATTGCTATCATGTCCTCGCCTCCTTTCATGTGAGACATGAACCAGTAAAACAGCTTGGTTATCACTGGTACACTTTCTGCGCCATCTCAGCTATGACATCCTCGATAAAGTCAGAACGATCAGAGAGAGCAGTATTTTGAGCTTTCATCAAATTGTTTTCTTCTTGTAGCTTCTTGATCTGCTCGGTAAGTGGTGGTTGTGGCACTGGATCAGGATTTTCTGAATCGTCTGGATCAGGATAGATGAACAGTATCTTCCCTGTCCCCGGATCAAAACACCAACTTTTAGCCTTTGCAAATTCTTCGGCGAATTGTCCAGGTTCAAACGTGGTCATCTCGATAGTGTTCGGGTCTAATTCACGTAACTGGATATAGACATCAAAATCCTCTTCCTTTGTTGACTCAATACCTGCAGCCATCTCGCTGCGCTGGGCAATAATATTCCCTGTCGATTTCACCCAAAAAAATCTTCTTCCAAGCGGTTTAATCTCTCCCATGGTCCATCCCCCTTAAACACCAATTACAATATAGGTATATTTATTTCCGTCTCTAGCATCTTCGGATAGTTCGAAATTAATAAAATTTGACCCAAATTCGACTGATTTAAAGTAAATAGTTTTTTCAGCGGTGTCTACAAAATTGGTTTTCAGTACATTTAGCAGAGTTTTAGTTAATAACGAACTATCAACCGATAGTTTTAGCGCAATTATATATCCATAGGTATACGAATTCATGATTTGATCAGATGCCAGTCTATAATAATTGTAATTTCTAACGTTTAGTAAAAGGATCAAGGGTTTAAACGGTAAATTGGATATTGTGCCAATGGTTGTTGCAGATAACGTACCTTCTGCAGTTTGTAGATCCACCCTTTTTTCATCATCTAACCGATACCGATCCAAACGATAAGCATCTATACTAGGCATTACACATCCACCTCACGGCCGGAGATGTAATAACTTACATCTAATTTTAAACTCACGCTGATTGTAATTTTCTCACCTGATTCTATAATCTGGTCTATATAAGGAATCGTAATTGTGTCGTATCCTTTTATCTTGTGTTGTTTAATAATATCCGTGTCAGCAAAAGTAAGTGATAAATCAATGTCCTGATTGGACATATTGCAAAAGGTCATTGCTTTAATAAAGGTCCTTTTCCCCGAAGGTACTTGATAAATAGTTAATGGTGAGTAGTCGCCATTTATTTTCCCCTTCGCCAGTCTCTTACTTACATCAGCCAATTATAACGCCCCCCATCTATTAATGTTTTGAATCTGATCTTGCAGCCCAATAACCCGATTTATCGGGACAGAGTCTACCGCCAACACCGCACCATTTATTGCACCTTCAGGGCCAATCGGGACATTCTTCAGAACAAGCATTGTCACCTCTGACGTAGCGGCCACGCCAGATAATAGGGTTATCTTCGCTCGCTGCGTGACTTTTCCATCTTCATTCCGAACAGTGTTAGTCACGGTGTACTGAGTCGAATCCAACACAGCCCGGTTAATCGATATTAGTAAGGTATCCGTGTTAGCGTCGAAAAGATCAAGCGGGATCTCGAATACCTTCTGATTATCGGCTGTAGCCGTTACCTTCAGTGGATAGCTGACAAGTTTAGGAATCCCGGTTTCTGTAACCAGGCCGATTTGCTGGTCGGTGTAGGATTTCGCCCCAAGAGCTGCATCTTTGACCGCCTTTTCAGTAGCCGCTACCGTCTCCCGCGTGCCATTAGTTTCATTGGAGAGCTGCACAATCCCCGCCTCGGTTAAAGATGCAGGAGGAATGTGTATGTTGTCTACAATATCTGATAGTGATGACGTTTTAGCATTCAAACTTTCTATAGCGCTTTGTATGTCCTTTTCCGCTACTGCTTTGCTGTCTAGGAACACGTTAGAAGCCCTAACCGCTGCACCTACGCTGCCAGATGTCATCACTCGGTTGTCCTTACCATCGTTATTTATAGCCACAAACAAGCCATTACCGTAGCAGACAGACCACAGGTTAAGTCCAGGTGGACTACTCTTGCATGTCCAATTGATCCCGTCGGGCGACGTCATAATCAACTCTGAGCTAGAATACGCCACAGCCACAAACAAGCCGTTACCATAGCAAACAGATTTCCATTGACTGCCCGCTGCACTTCGTCTAGACATCCAGTTAATCCCATCAGGCGAGGTCATGACCTGGTAATCAGCGATATTGTCTGCTACAGCTACGAACATACCGTTACCATAGCAAACTGTATTCCAATAGTTGTTTGCAGCACTTTTCCTGGTGATCCAATTGATACCATCGGGTGACGTCATCACTCTGTCATCTGTACCTGAAGTAGCTACAGCTACAAATATACCGTTACCATAGCAGACTGAGTTCCAACTGTTAGCTACCGCGGCTGATCTAACTGTCCAGTTGACCCCATCAGACGAGGTCATAACCCGGTCACTGGGACCCGAGTTAGCTACAGCAACAAACAACCCATTACCGTAGCAAACTGACTTCCATTGACCGACTACGCACTTCTGAGCCGTCCAGTTGATCCCATCAGGTGAGGTCATAACTGTACCCGATGTGCTAGATACAGCAACAAATAACCCGTTGCCGTAGCAAACGGATCGCCAGTTGTCATCGGATGTGCTCTTTCGAGCCGTCCAGTTGACACCATCAGGTGAGGTCATAACCCGGTCACCGGTACCGGAGTCAGCTACAGCAACAAACAACCCATTACCGTAGCAAACTGATGTCCAATTATTGTTTACTTTACTTGCGCTAGACGTCCATTTTGAATAATCTGGTCCTTTGAGGCTGTTAATCTCATTGCCAATGTCATTTAAATCACTCGGCTTAACTGTGTCTTTTAATGTCCAATCTGTCCTAGCCATTTTGTTTCAAAGCCTCCCTTACATTAATCGTCTCAAGCAGCAATGTGTCAGAATAAATTGGGACATATACGTTATTTGAGGTAATTAATTTATTGTTGCTGTCCTTTATATCTATCTTGGTGATAAGTGACATGGATTTAACTGGGACAATGTACTGCATGCCTACTGTTGATTCTGTCACTTCTTTGATTACAAAGTCTTTGATTTCGACTGTATCATTAAGCACAATTTTAGCGATTCGATTAAATGTATAAGTCGCAATATCCCCAAGAAACGATTTTTCAATCATTTAACGACCACCTCCTGACCTAAATCCGAAAATGACTTTTCGCCAAGCAACCATGACCCATCAAGTGTGTAATTCCATGTGATGGTCTGCGTGGATATATGCTCGTCAAGTTCAATTACATCCTCCAAGGATGTTTGTTGCCTATAGATCATATTGGCAGGCTTTATAACCTCCACTGTACGGCCTACCTCTTTAAATACCGCAGCATTGTCGATGTTGGCGGTCACTATCAGCAAGTGGTTCTTCAGATCACGGGAGACAATTGCCTTTCCTCGTCCAACTAGGATATCCAAAAGCTGTTGCAGGTAACGGATCGTAAACGGCGGCTTGGTCTGATACCGGTTGAGGATTCGCCGGCGGCGGAAATCCAGTGTTTCGGTCGTCGGATCAGCTTGGATACCGAGCATTTTCTCCCGCCGCTTAATTGCCTGTAGTCCGGATGTCATGACAAATTGGTCATCAAAAAGCTGATTAAACGCATCCTCCATCAGATTGAGCTCGATAGTCTCAGTAACGGCCAGCCCTACAAAATCTTCGATATTTCCGTAAAACTCGGGCAAATGTTTAAGAATTCGAAGATCAGCCATGAATCGTCACCATCCCTAGCTGTGGCACCTCGTCTGCGCCAAGTGTCAGATTTGCCGATGACCCGTTTACGGTTGTGCCCGCAACGTCCTCAACGCCCGCCACCGTCAAAATACGCGCATCGATCTGTGCTGTCCGGACGACGAGCTGTTGTTGCAGGAACCAGTCCTTCCGAAGCTCGATCAGGTAAGAAGAAATGGCGGCTTCGACATCCGTCTGTAACTGACCAGGGGTGACGCCTGTTGCAAGCGATAGCGTCGTCTCGACATTGATAGGTAGGCCCGTGACGCCAGCAATCGTCACCACGTGGTCGATTGGAGCCTGACCGATTCCCTGACCCCTGTTAACAGTCGGGTCCATGATGGTCTGCACCTCATCGATCAAAGTCTGCGACGGTGGCGTCCAGTCCGCCGCGATGACGGTGCATTTAACCGTACCCCCGCCCTGCCAGACCGGATAAACTTTGGTCGCGCCGACGCCCGGGATGGCGTTGATCCGCTGCTTATAATCAGCGACATTGCCGCCAAAAGCCGGCTCATTGACGGCCGCATAAAACCGTTGCCGCAGCTCATCGTCTGGCTCATCGTCTTCGCCTGGAACCAGGACTTCAGCCAGCACCGCCCGGGATAGGCTGGCCACATAGTCGATCGGCAGTATCGGCCCAAATTCTTCATTGCCGACCGTTCCCGGCGTTTCGCATGCCATTTTGAACGTTCCGGTGCTGATCTTTTCTTTGACGACAAAGGTCAGGTCTCCTATGGAATACCGGCCGCCCAATGGAACGTCCATGAGCGCATTGGCCGAATTATAAAACAACCCCTTGCGTTCCGCCGGCGTCGCCCCGAACCGGAGGACGCCAAATTCGGCCGTCCTCCGGCTCAAATACTCGCCACTTGCCGTATCGACAAAGGACAAATTGTAATTGATATCCAGCTCAATGTACATCTGAGCTAGCTCAGCCGCAGCTGGCGCACAAGCGTCGTAAATGACGCTGCCCTCCCTTTTGTCAATCGTATCTGGCACCCGGGAGAGCATACGCTCCAAAATATAATCATAGGTCATATACTCATACATTCCAGTTCACCTCCTGCTCAAAACTTCCATAAATCGTAACCACCGTAAACCGGATGGTCAACTGATCGCCCGTTATCTTGGCCTCAACATCCTGAACCGAATCGATCCGATCGTCTGGCAAGAGCGCTTCCTGGATCATCCGTTTCGCCTCGGATTGGACGAATTCAGGGCTACTGCCAAACAGAAGCGTCAACTCGTGGCCGTAGTCAAATGAATAAATGTCGTACCAAAACCGGTCGGTCTGAAAAACCTTAAATACAGCTTGCTTAATCGCGTCCAGGCCATCTGTTTTCCCAATAATCCTGCCTTTATCAAAATCCAATTGCCATGTTAGAGACGGCAGCGGTTGATCATCCAACGACTCGTCCAGTAAATTTTCATCTATTTCTGGGATCATGATGTGCCCACCATCCTATCTAAAATGATGTATTGTTGTCCGCCCTGAACCCGGAGCAGAAGCAACTTATCCCCGACCTCAAGCCCCCTCCGGATCACAATCGGTTTCTCAGGAAGTGCGGGCTTGGTTTGCTTTGTGTTAATCCCGCTTCCGCTATCATCCGTATATTCGTGACTGTGATGAAGATTGATTTCAAAATGGATCAGCGATTCAGGCACAAGCAAAAAATCCGCTGGTAACGTAAATCGTTGATCAACGATTACCTCCAGCGGATCGGCCTTACTTACCTCCCCGAACATTATGGCAGTCGGGCTGCCAGCAGCCATAGCATCCATAGCGGCTTTTTTCAACGTGTTTAATAAATCAGCCATTACACCACCCTCAAATCAAGCGTCATCGTGTGCTCCGTGCCTGCAAAATCATGAGAGCACTCGTCAACGAGCAGCGCCTGATCCACTCCGTATTTTGAGATCACAATCCGGACGCGCATACCAGCACGGATCCGAATATCCCCGATCGCATTAACCTTTAGGGTCTTCGTTTCTCGGTTCTTGAGCTTAGCCAAGCTGTTCAGGAGCTCGCTGATCTGTGCCTTGTTCATTTCCTCATCAACCGACTGGTAGAGCTGCAGCACCCCCCAGCGTTTGATATTAACGCTGTCCTTAGCCATGTAAATCTCACGTTTACCCGTATTTTTATTGTCCTTATACAGCTTGATCTGGTTGTAAGTATCGCTATCAATGGAGCGACTAACCTGATAGTCGTACATCAGGCTGTCGTCCCCAACAATCAGGTCCAGTTTCATATCGTTAACGCCGCGTAGACACAGTGCGCCAAAGTCATCATACAGGCAATAATCTCTTCCAGTATTGGAGTAGGTCAGCGTAATCGCCTTGCAGATGATGTCCAGCAGCTTCTGGCCATCCTCAGACATTGTCGGAATTTTGTATTCGGTATTGGCAACGGTGCCAAGCTTAAGCCCGAAATCTTTGGCGATCCGCTGAAGCACTTCCGTCGCCGTGACACCCTTAAAGACGTAGGTGTCGGTATTCATCAAATAGCGGATCTGATCATATGCCGTGATCTTAACGGCTTCGTCTCGCCCTTCATCGATCGAGAAGATATACCCGTGGAAGATATTCTTGTTATCGAACTGAACGCGGATAATGTCACCATTGTTATAAGTGAATTTGGCGGTCTGAACGGGGCGGATCATAGTAAATGACAAGCTACCGGCCTTGCCTATACGGGTTGTTTTCCAACTGAGGTTTCCTACAAGCTCGCTGATGTCCCATTCAGCGTCAGTACTGGCGCCTTGCCGATTGATAAGTTTTACGGCCACTGTCATGGTAGCTTCAACACCTTTCCAACCGGCAATTTTTTGAGCTCGAAATCCTTTATACCGTTGAGCTTTTGGATCTCCTTCCAACGGGATCCGTCCCCAAGCTTCGTCTTGGCCACTTTCCAAAGCGTATCGCCAGCAACCATAGTGTAGGTTTTGGGTTTTTGTTTATCGTTTGGACGAGCTGCTGTCTTTGTCTTTTGTTGTACCTTACCGCCACCGTTCGTTGCCTGCTTCACGATTTTTTTGGCAGCATAAAACACATATTTCTTAAGCTTAATGTCATATTCAATGTCCCCGCCGCTGCCAGCGACTTCCTTCCATGTAAACGACTCGATGCTGGCTGGCGTATTGATATCATAGGTGTCCGACGTAAAAATAAACCTGATCGGCTTTTTCGTTGTCATCCATTTTTCAATCATCTTGATATATTCGACCGGATGCAATAGATCCTTTATTGTCAAAAAATTATACCGTTGAGCCGGAAACAAGCCGCTGAAACTGTATTCCGTCAGCTCCCGATCTTTAATCACGTTGACCTGGCCGAGTCCGACCACATCATAAGTGTTCCCTTGCCCGGACTCACTGATCTCGATCTCAGAGGGGTTAATTGGGAGCTGCAGGACCTCCGCCTTATTATTGAAACTTAATTCAACACCATATACTCTCATCATCATTCTCCTTATCCATATACAGCATCCACGGACGAAGCTATATCCTGTTCTAGCTTTTCAGTGATATGGGCAATAATGGTGTTGATGTCACTCTCTTGACGTATATGAGTATCTCCAAAGTTGATCGATGGCTTAAGAGTTACGAAATTTTGAATATTATTCAGTTCCGCAAGCTCGCGCATCATTTTGAGGTCTTCACTGCTGATGTCAACCTTACTATTGATTTTATCAACCTGACCAACCTTACCCACTGTCTTAATGTCTTTACCATCAACACCAACACCGGCTGTGGATATCATCGGCTTAGGGTTCGAAGGTCCAGTTGGAATGGGCGCTCCCTTAGCGCTCTTAACAGCACTACCATTGTCGGAAGGAATTTGTGGTTTTCTTTGAGCTGCTGCCTCGGCCTCTTTCTTAGTTCTTTTATCCTGGCGTTCTTTAATGAAGTTCTGAACTTTTTCCTCGCGTTCGGCTGCCCTCTGTGCAGCATCTTGTCTCATACTATTAAGATCTGCAGCCCTGGACTGCCTCAAGGCTTCAGCCTCTGTAGCTGCAGACGCTGAAGTATTTAGGTGCTTTAAAGCTTGAATGCTTACACCGGGAAGTTTATTCAACTTATCAATAAGCCAATTTATTTTATCGATTACACCGTTCGCTAAAGCATCAACGATTTTAAGACTCTCAACCCTTGCCATATCAAATGCATTTGATATTCCGTACCCTATCCATGTAAAAAAGATGGGAATCTGATCAAAGAAATTAAGAATACCATTCCAGGTTCTATACATCGCTGCAGCAAAGGCATCGTTTGTATTCCATAAAGCGATAAAAGCTGCGATAAGCCCGATAACAACTGCTGCGATCAGAACGAAAGGATTGGCATCCATTACTGCATTGAGTATGGCCTGTGCCACGCTAACAAGCTGTGTTAACAGAAGTAAGCTCCCCAGAGCAGCCACAACCCCCCAGATTATCGGTTCGATCCAGGACCAATTGTTCATTATGACATCTGAGAGCCAAAGAGCGTTTTCTATCAAAAAGGCGACCATTTGTGCCGCAAAGGAAAGGCCCATGGCGAAACTGTCAAAAAACGGTTGGAATCTCCCAGATTGGAATGCTTCATTAAGCATCATTATTAAAGGAGTAATGGCCTCGATCGAGCCTTGCCCTGCATCTGCAAAGCCGAGAGCGAAGCTCCGTTTGAATTGCTCCAGTTGAAATCCGAGATTGTTCTGCAGTGCTTCTGCCGCCTCTGCCGTAGCCCCTCCGAAATTCCCCAATCCATCCTCCCCGGCTTGCATAGCCAGAATAGCGGAATCACCAAGTTCTTCCCACATGCTGCCAAATAAGTCGACACCGATCTTATTACGCTCGATCCCATTATCCATTTTGCCGAGGGATAATAGCACTGCTTGATACGCTTGGTTTGCTGTTTCTCCTCCAGCCGCAATTTTAGCAGCCGTTTCATTTGCATTTAGTCCTAAAGCTCCAAGTGATTCTTTACTGGAATCAGAAAGATCCTGAAGCTTAGTAGAACTTTCTTTTACCGCTTCGCCAACCTTGTCCAAGTTCAAGGCACCTTGCCCACTACCTGCAATAAGCGTCGCAAACATTTGCTCGGCAGACATCCCCAGACTAGCAAAATGTGCAGCATAATTGTTAACCGTATCGAGCATATCACCCGCATAGTTCCCGCCTCGTTGAAATCCGGTTGTGATTAAGTCGAGCGCCTGAGTTTCGTTCAGCCCCTGAAAGTTTGCCATCAGGGTACGGGTGACTTTGGATAACTCGCCAATGTTAGTCTCACCTTTAGCAACCTGCTCCACCGCGTATGCTGACTTTGTGAAGGCTGCTGAAGCTTCTTCCGATAATCCGCCTAGATTTTGGCGTACAGTGGCAGCATTATTACTTACAGCCTGAAGGGATTCTCCCCAGCCCGCAGCATAGATATCCTTAACCCCCTGCATGAGCGCTGCTGCTTGGCCCTCGTCAATTCCAACCTGGGCTTGTAAACCTCCTTGCAACTGTTGTAGTTGGGAAGCACCTTTGATAGCTGTTTCTGCAGCATCTACAAGTAGTTTTTTGCCAAATTTTCCAAGTTCACCGATGAAACCGCTCCCCCCGCCGCCAGGACCTCCACCAGGGCCATTTCCACCAGGGCCGCCTCCATCAGGGCCGCCTCCACCATTTTGTATTGCCTGAGTTAGATTCTCAATTTCCGTACGCAAGCGTTCCATTGAAGTATCAGGACTCCCCATTGCGCCAGATAACTGAGCATTTACGTTTAATTGGACATCTGCTTCGATTCTCACTATTTGAGCCGATATTCGACTTCCAAGATGAGATACGTCACGAAGGACTTGGGATGGGTCTAAACGTATTTGGACATCTCTCAAAGGCCGCTCAACCAATAGACGCATCCGTTCTAGGCTGACGATCGTTGTTTGAACTTGATTATCAACTCGGCGTAAAGGCGCACTGAACTGGTCAATCATCATTAATTGAGTTGTGTTCGTGGCCACATGGAACTCCTCCTTCAGCAATAAAAAAAGCACCCTACTTTTGGAGAGTGCTTTATCAATTCATTTTTGTCTTTCGTGCTTGGAAGCTAGTAGGCCCAAAACTATGTTTTCGGTTCCATATTACTAAATTCAAGAAATAAACTACTACCTCTTCCTCTTCACTCGTTCCTTTTTCTCCTTGTCGATCCGGATAGAAATCATCGCGTAAATGGTTGCTCGCTCCCTATCTGACATTGACATCAAGTCTTGCGGAAGAATATGCAGCTCATGGAGGGCGTAATATGCATAATTTGCGTCCGCATCGCCCTCATTGATTAGTTTTTTACTTCATCCACCAGCTCGTTCATTCCTACGTCAAAACCACTCAATTCATTGATTTTTTGGACAAGTGTCGACAATTCTCCGGCTAACAATACGCGCTGAATATAGTCCTCCGGAGTGGCTACGCCCAACTTTTTAATGGAATCGGCATTCTTGAAATCCGGATTGATCGTGTTGTTAATGGCAATGCTCAGATTAAATTTCTGCGAATCAAATTCGATATTTTTACCTTTTTTGATTTGCGTAGCTTTTTTACGGATTTCTTCGAATTCTGCCGGTGTCATGGCCTTGATCATAAATTTGAGAGGATTTCCCTGCTCGTCTTTGAAGCGCGGAGAGATTGCAACCTCCTCTGTCAGATTTTCTACCGGATTAGCATTCAAAAAATCTTGCAAGTTCATCATTTAGTCGCCTCCAAGTAAATTTTCTAATATAGAAAAGCGCGACCAGATGGTCGCGCCCCATTATGCCCCTGTAATTTGGTTAAACTGGTCCTGAATATCATAGTCGTGGAATGTGAATGGCATTTCTTCTTCGAGCATGTCGTCACTGGTTGCATCGAATCTCGCAGCAATCACGCTATCCAGGTTGCAGCCCTTAAGGACCGTTGTTTGTTTTCCTGTTGAACTGCCAGGCTGTTCATTGACAACCATCAAATCAAACCAAAAGTCCTTGCCGGTTTGAATGTACTCTCTCATTAACTGGCGAAATGTCGAGGATGTATAATAAATGGTTAGTGTCCCCGTTCCAGACCACCCAGCAGAACGCTGAGGAGTGTTGGTTTTGCCCAGTATCGGTACATCTACTTTGTTTTTTTCAATCGTGGCTTCCAGGCTCTTTGCATAAAACAATTCTTCTACGCGCCCGTTAATTGTGGCGTACGCCTTAGCCATTTTACCGCTGATAGCATCCATTTCTCTAAAAAGTGGCATTATAACACCTCCACAGTCATGTAAATTTTCTCGATGCTGTCCACCGGCTGAATCGAGAGTTCTACCAGAACGGAGTCAACATCAGCACCAGAAGACACCGAGATGTCGGTCTGGGAATCAAAATTCTGAATAGCTCCAAGCCCTTGTAAAGTGAGCAGATATGACACAATCTCTGCCTTTAAGAGTGCCCGGCCATCAGCGTTGTTTGACACTTTTCCAATATAAAATTGGTTAAAGATCTGCTTGATATCGTTGCCGAGGCTATCCAAGACGCGCACTACCCTGTTTTTCGAAAAAGCTCGGCTGCGATCAGGTGTGAAACTTTTCAAAGTGTTGATATCCTGCTCAATCACTGCCGTTCCATTGACGGCTGTAATAACGAGCTCACCTTTATTTAGCGCTGCGATCGTCTCACTGTTGGACAGACGTGGATATGCGTCCACAGCATTCGGAATCGCCTTATATGTCAGTGATTCATTGACATTCGCGGCGGCTTCCATAGCAGCAATTTCCCAAAGAAGCATTTCAGGCTCTACTTTAAGACCATCCGGAGTGATAATGCCATTTTTCAAGCTGATGATCCCTTCGAAATCAGCCTGTGGGTAATCCACCAATACCGCCTGAATTTTCTTGCCTTCCTCTTCACGTTGACGCCGCACATAAGCTGCGGTGAGCTGCTTACTCATCGAATCGGTCAACGGAACGCCCAAGACGTTAAATTGATACCCTTCAAAAACCGACAATGCCGCCGAGAAGTCCGCGCCGCTTGCGGAACCATCTGCACCGCCTGTCAGCTTTACGCCTGCTGTCGGCGTAGGAGTGCCAGTTCCAGACCAATCGATGAAAGCATTCGACTTCAGGTCCTCAATCTTGGTAACCATCTGTCGATCTACCTCTTCTCCATCCAGCATTGTCAGCACGTCAAATACTGCCGGGTTATCAATATTGGTCTGTACAGCGATCTGCAGATCGTTTCCACGAATGCCGCCCCATTTGGCCGTAGCTGTCAGCGGGCCCTCGGTTACCGTGGCCTTAGCCGCCCCGGAACCACCTAGACGATACAACAAGACCGTTTTGGCATGGTTAACAGCGGATGTAATATGCCGAATGCGCGAATCCGTCGGACGGAAGCCGGTAAGCTGCAGCGATTTTTCCATATATTCTGATGCCTCGAGCACGATTACGCCCTCCGGATCGCCCCATGACAGCGTGGCCGGGAATGCGACGATTCCCCGCTCTCCCAGGCTGCCAAGTGGCTGCGGGCTCGCTTTAAAATTGATATACGTTCCGGGTCTGACTTTATTTTGTGCTACCCATGTTCCTCCTGCCATCCTATCTCACTTCCTTTCTCAGATACGTCTCCAAGGCTTGTTTCGCCTGACTGTCTGTATATGTTTTTTCATCCTCCAGAATGGCAGCCAAAATGTCGCGCTGCGCCGGCGTATACCGGCTGGAGGAAAGAAATTGGACTTTCGTGTACGCCGATGCCATTGAAGCCTGATCGGCCATTTGCTCATCTTTTTTAACCATGAACATTTCCCTCCTGTTTAAGTGTCTGCATCTTCGAAGTGTCGGGTGGGTGTTCCCAGACAAGAAGCGAATACGTAACAAAAAAATGCAGCACTTCTTCGGTGATTTTAAAATACATGCCTTTTCCGGGCCAGCGCCGCCCGCCGATGTCGATCCACTTGAGTGCCGTGGTCAACTCCTCAGCCATGGCATACATATCCTCATTGCCACGTTCCGTGGAAAAATATTGGACCACAAATGGATGTTCCCGTCGATACCTTTGGCCGAGTTCCTGCTTGTGTGAAGGCTCAAGGAAGCGCACAAAAAAACGAGGAGGATCAAGATCTTGTTTGATCTCCTCGCCAGATATCGGGACCTGCGGAAATGCCGCATTAAGCGCCGCATGGACCGCATTTCGGACGTCGTTATACGTCACTTTCACAGCATTACCTCCCCAAATATTTCTCAATAAACTCTTTCATCTTACGCTCCATAATGGCCGGTAGTTCACGTTCAGCTCCTGGACGCTGATCGTCATCATAAACTTATCTTCTACCCAACCTTGATCACCTGGAGTATAATGACCGTGCTCAACATAGGAAGAGTAATAAACTGGGTTGAAAACCTCAATCTCGGCCCCTGTGGAAGTCATAGTCACTCGCCCGCCCTATCGTCATCCTAGTCGCAGAGCCCTATCGTCAACAGGGGTCCGTTGGACCGTCTTAGCCAGCAGGCGGTTGGCCAGTTCGGTTACACATTCTCCCATCAAATCTGGAAACGCCCCTTACATTTCCTGCAAATTGTCTCCAAACTTGATAACCTCCGAAAAATCAAAGCTCCCGATTCTACCCATAATATTCACGCCCAATTCTTAGCCGGCAGATTGATATCCTGGTGAAAATGGCTTATCGATGCTATAGAGTTCAATTTAGCCGGTAAAAGCCGTGTAACCGACAGTCCGCGGATAAAGCTGCAACCGGATACCTGCCGATGACCTGTCCAGGAAGACTTCCAAATTTCTTCGTTGAAGCCGATGACGCCATAAGGCTAACCATTCCCGCCAATCGGTGGCATCACATCATAAATCTGGTCCTGCAGTTCCGGGATGAGGATCCCGATTTATCTGCTTCACCGCCGCTCTCATGCTGCAAACGGCCGGAACGTTCTCCCGCTTGAGAGCTGACCAAATCTGATCCACCGTTTTGATTGTTTGCGCAATTCGGCTCCTCCTTTCCGCATCTTTTTTGCCGGAAATGAGCAAGAAGGGCAATTTTACCACATTCAAAAAAACTGGCCCTTACGGCCGGCTTACATTCGACTGTGCGTCTTCGGTGTGCCCTCTTGTTATCATTTCCGATAATACTATCTTACACCCTAAAATCGGATGCACAGAAGGCAATACGGATGAATTAAAGCGTTTTGCGGGATGAAAATAGTACGAATGCACGTTCGCATTATCTTCATCAACCTATTTTATCTCTTTTCCATCCAAACCCATTGTTTAAACGACCGGTCGATCATCATTTCCTTATCCTAATGCTATATGCAACAAAAAAGGATGGGGCTCCCCTGAACTGGTATAGACTGGACACTTTTAAAAAAAGGTGTTCAGTCTATGGGTATCTTTTTGGATACTGGAGTAAGCATGGAGGGATGGCATGAGTAAGAAAAACTTCTTAGTGAAGGAATCGTGAACTTTTGTCTAAGAACAAATATGTAGGCAAAATCAGTAAAAAATCAATCACCTTTACGGATGAGTTCAAGCGGTTATTCATCGAAGAGAATATGGAGGGAAGACGCCTAGAGAGATCTTTGAGAGACATGGACCTGATGTAAATATCATTGAACGAAAGGTGGCTGGTAGTCAGCGGGATAAAGCAAAATACAAACGCTAATTTTGAACTCATAAAAAGCGTAGCAGATCAAGGATATCGCCGAATGACAGGATATCTATGTCAACTACTTCAGGTTTCTCGTTAGGGGTACCGCAAGCCTAATCCGTATAAACGCATAGCCAAAGCCACGTAGGAGCATCGCATACTCCCTAACTGCTTGCAGCGAGATTTCAGAAAAGAAAACCCTGGACTTGCACTACTTACCGATACCACTTACCTGCCTTACGGCCCTCTGAAATGGCTTATTTGTGAACCATTCTTGACGCTTCCACAGGGCGAAATCTTAGCCCATAAACTGTCCGATCGAATTACACTCGATATTGCCACAAATACGGTTCATATGCTTTTAAGAAATAAGCGTATAAAGCTACACAAGGAAGCATTTATTCACTCTGATCAAGGAAGCCACTACACTGCCCGACTTACCAAAAACTATTGAAGAAACATGGTTTGGGCCAGCCTATGTCCAGACACAGAAACTGTTGGGACAATGCCCCTCAGGAATCCTTTTTTTTGCCATATGGGGGGGATCATGTGGATCATCGAAACTGCCAATCCCTTTCTGAAATTCAACATGAAATCAAACAATACATTCATTATTACAACTACCAAAGATATCAGTGGATCGAAAAAAGATGACTCCTGTACGTTCAGTATAGGAATCATCTTTTATCAGCTGCATAAACAACAATTACTCTTTTTTTCAAAGTGTCCTTGACAAAGGGTACAGTTCATTTCCGGGTCTGATTCTACATTTTGCGAGCGGATTCGTTGTGATTTTACAGACCTAAAGAGTGATTTTGAAAAGAGGAATTTTGGAATAATCAGTGATAGGATAGCAGAAATTGAGGGATTTTGTATGAATGGATGTTTTAAAAATAAAATCTCCCCTGTCCGAAAAAACTGGCAGGGGATTTATTATACAATCGAGATTTGAGAAGTCTCTCTTTTTAAGCACCCATATTTCATGCTTTCAGCTTCCGAATCGCTGCCAAAATATCAGGATCTAGAAGCCCGATGTTATACATCATTTGCAGCGCCGAAAGTTCCGGAACGGATTTATCCGCCGAGGTTGCAATTGCCTCTACGCCTTTTTGTTTACCGGATATCACCGCAAGTTCAGCCCATTTTGGCAAAGGCTCCTTGCCTGACATATTCAGCTTTTTCTCCAGCGCTGTGATTCTCTTTTCCAGTTCCGCGACTGTTTCCATCGGTTTTTCACGCTCCGGTGTTGTCTTTTTTCCATACTTTGCTCTCAGATCAGAAACTGTTCCGGCAAACTCATTCAAATCAACAGGGCCGTTGATCCCCGCCACCTTGCGGTCTCCATTTGGCAGCGTGCCACCGACTTGTCCGTCGCTGTACTGCCAAAAATCCCAACGTTTCCAGCCGGATGCATCCACTGGCGCCTGATTGCTGTAGCGGGCAATCCATAATGGATAATCGCTTAGTCCGCTAAAATTGCCTATAAATGCCGGATAGGTGTACAACATGGGCGTCACCCCGGTTAGCCGCCGGATTTCCTCTAAAAAAGCTTTGGCATTAGCGGTAAGGGTCGCTTTGGATAAATTCTGCTTGTTGCTTTCATAATCCAAGACAAAAGGCAGTTCAAATAAGTTCGCTCCACCAGCCGCTTGAATCGCTTGATAAAAAACTTGCGCTGCAGCCCGGGCCTTGTCTACCGTAGTCACCGCATCGTCCATGTAATGGTACGCGCCAACCATTAGCCCCGCGGCTTTAGCGCCTTTGACGTTAGCTAAGAATTGGGGGTCTATTTTGTTTTGGGTCGCTTTGATAAAAGCAAAAGAGATTCCAGATGTCGCTACTTTGGGCCAGTCAATGACGCCTTGCCAATGCGATACATCGATTCCTTGGGCGTTGTTATTGTTTCGGGTTTGCATTATGTTCCTCCTTTTTCGTGGCTTGTTTTACAAGTTGGTTGCCATAGACTGCAAACGCGCCAGCGAGCACGCCTTGAATCAGAGCTTCCGGTCCAAAACCAAGCATCCATACCGTGATCAGCACCGCAACCAACGTCACAATATATACAATCGTCCAATCAGGTACACGCGGCGTTTGTTTAAGCACATACCCGATCACCCAACAAAGAGCAACTACAACTAGTAATCTGGTATCGATTAGACCGTAAATGGTGTCCCAATTCATTTAAATCATCCTTTCATTATCTGAGTCCGCCGGAAATGATAAACCCAGCAATCGCTAAAATAACAGCCCCAGCGAAAGTGCGCCAGAGCCATTTTTGATTATCTTCGATTTTGTCGAGCCTGTGATGCGCCGATTTTGCCGAGGATAGCGCCTCTAGGGCTGTCTCGTTAGCTGCAATTGCCTTATCCAACTTCTCGTTCATACCGTTGACCTTTTCCTCTACTCTTGTGATCCGCTGTAGCACTTCTGCTTCTACTCCATCCATCCCTATTCACCACCTTACAAAAAGTAATGCCCTCGGGCAGGACCCGAGGGCAAAATAAAAACACCTATTGGCGCTCATTACTGCTGCGCACTTTCATCTTGCTCTGACACTACTTAATTACAACACGAATAATATTTTCAGCAACTCGTTCCATCACCCGATAACCTCTGTCACTTGCTGTAGCAATGCCATCATCATTACTCTGACAATAACCATTAACTTTACAAGTTCCATCGTCTCGAACTAGAAGTTTACCCATCATACCTACAGCACTCCATTCAGGACGCTTTTCACGTCGTGTGTAATATTCATCTGGGTTCCACTCAGGGTTTACTAATGGTTGCCATTCTTGTTTTGCTGATTTGATTTCAATTGTTTCTTCGTTTTCTGTGCCATCTTCTTCATTGATTATAATTCTTGTTTCGGTAACAGCAGGAACATCTATCAAACCATATCTTGTGCGACCCCAATCATCTGTAAGAAATCTTCCTTTCCAGTTTAGATCATGATTGTCACCAATCACTGATGGATTCGCACTTACAATTCCTAAAATATAGTCGTCTTTTGATGTTACTTTTCTGATATATTCTCCATCAAGTGTAACAAAATAACCAACTCTATCTTCATTGTCTTGGTTTTGATCTAACCATTCAAACATTTCAGCGTAGTCTGCTCCGTTTGAGGAATATGATCCTGAACTATACATACCGCCTCGATATGAGATTCTTGCAGCTAAACCTTTTGCATTATATGAACCATTTGCTAGATGCCATGAACCAGTTTCCTTTGCATTTCCATATTGGCCCATAATATGGGAGCATTCATATCCATTAGTATCGGTTCCAAGCCCTTCAGCATGTGTGAAGTCACCGCTCGCTATCGTCTCTTTTCCTTCAGAGTGAGAAGCCCAACCAGTTGCTTTTGTATTTCTTCCTTCCGCGTGGGCATCTGCTCTACTCGCTTCTGTTCCGCATCCTTCGGCATGAGAATACATTCCACTTGCAATTGTACTCGTACCCTCCGCATGGGATGAATTTCCATCTGCTATCGTGTCACTTCCTTCGGCATGCGCCCAGTACCCAGTTGCCAATGTTTTAAAGCCTTCAGCATGAGAGCCGTCACCTGAAGCAATTGTCTCTACCCCCTCAGAGTGCGATGGATAAAAATAGGTATAGATTTCCTTCTCTTTTAATATATACTTCAATTTTTTATCGATTTCATTTTCTAGAGTTACAGTTTTTTTTGTGCTATCTGAAGAAACGATTTTTACTTTATAGGGGGATATCTCTCGATCTTCGCATACTGCCCACACGAAATCACCAGGTTTAAAAACAGCTTCGAAAATGTACCCATCCAATGATAAAAATAATGTTCTATTTGCATTGTCTTGAGATTTTACTATTCCAGTATAACTGTTAGTTGCTATTGTTTTATTTCCTTCGGCATGAGATACGTAACCCATTGCAAAAGTATTGCGTCCTTCCACATGGGAATAATCACCACCAGCTATTGTTTGATAACCTTCTGCATGAGAATACATTCCTCTCGCTTTTGTATTGCCGCCCTCTGCATGGGCAGTGTCACCACTTGCCTCTGTATTATATCCTTCCGCATGAGAATCAGAATTACTTGCTTTTGTTAGATATCCTTCTGCATGAGATCTACTCCCACTCGCTATTGTTTGATATCCTTCTGCATGAGAGTAGTCACCACTTGCCGTTGTATTTAGACCTTCTGCGCTAGAGAATCTTCCAGATTGTGTTACACCAGAAACCTGTTTGTGAGTAGTTGATGCCAAATGTGTAGTAAGGTTATCTTGTGCCACCTTCCCTTGATCATAAGCTGACTTGATTGCCTTCTCCGTCGCCGCCACATTCTCCCGTGTACCATCCGTTGCATTTGACAACTGCACAATCCCTTTTTGAGTCAGAGAAGCGTCTGGGATTTTAATATCCGCCAGCCCATCCTGCACATCCTTCACAGCTTTATCAATCTTATCCCAGTTATCATTCAACATCGTTTTGATATTAAAAGTATCGTTTCCATCCGTAACCGGGTCCTTTTTCAAAAGCCCCAGATTCGGTGTATTACTAGCCATTTCATGCACCTCCTGCAAAAATCGATAATGGTGTTTGTTCCATTTGAGACAAGGTCATCTTTTCATGAATATCGCGGATCAAGAGATAGTTAAATTCAAATTTCACTGCCAAGTGTGCTGGTTTGATCTCTTCGATGGCCGCTTTCAAATCCTCCAGGTTCGGCGGAATGCCGACGGAATCAATGAATTTGACAGTAAAGCCCCATTGCTCGGGCTGAAAAGAAACCGCAACTTTGCCGCCGTGATAGGCTTCTGCCACGTTTTTCACCAGGCTCCCGGAGAACTTGCCCGCTCCCCGCAGCTTGGATTCGATGACAGCCCGCCGCTGGTCGAGCGGCTTGGACAGATCGGTGGGAATGCCAAGTTCGAACTCCCAGCGGCTTAAGCCCCAGGTCGCCGTACGCACAAAAAATTGCGCAGCCGCTGCCTCCAACGCCTGATAAAGCAGGTCCATTTCGCTGCCCTTGGCATCCATATCGGCCTGCATTACCCGGGAGTTCTCGTAATAGGCCGGCAGATAAGAAAACAGCTCGCGTCCCCGCAAGCTGCTCATCACCATATTATTCACTTACGCTCACCTTCCCCAGCACCGCCACCTGACCGGACTTGATTTCGATGTTTTGCTGCTCGGTATTGCCGTTAATGGACAAATCCGAGTAGTCCACGATGATCGGAATGTCGAGGAGGACCGCAGCGATTCGCGTATAACGCACCAGCGGGTCCTTCCGGTTGAAGGCGATCTGCTTCAAATAGACGGTAACCCCCTCCTCGATTAGCTTCCGGATTTCATCTAGGGTCGAAGGCTTTTCTTTGGTCCGCTGTACTTTTACGGAGATGTTAATCTTCACTTCCTCCGCAGGCAAAACGGTCACGATCGGCCCTGCCGGCGCCACACCTTCGCCTTGTCCATCCTGGGTCGGGTCGACATGCTTCTGCACTGCCGTCACAATTTCCGGGCTTGCTGCATGCTTGTCCGTATCCAAAAGATACAGCGCAACCGTGCCCGGACCTTTCCATAATGGAACTACTTCCACACCGCCAACCCCGGCGATTTCATTGGCCCACTGCATGTACTGCGCCTTATTGCCGCTTGTCCCTTGACTGCGGACTTTGGCATAAAAACGCTCCAACAGCGACTGGTCCGACTCGGTATCCGCCCCGCTTCGGGTCGGTTCCGGGTTGGTGACAGAAGCAATTCCGCTAATCGCCGAGGACATCACCTGAATGACGCCTGCGGGCACATTGCCGTTTTTGCCTGGAGTGACCGCGCGAATCGCGGCGCTTCCTGCACCGGAGTCATCGAGAATCACGGCTGCCGTTGTTTCAAATTCAATGGAAGCTTCCCCGGAAATCTCGTCGGCAGGAGTAGCGATAAAAGTACCCGCAGGCACTTTCGTGCCCGGCTTCCCCGTAAAGACGACCCGCCCGGATGAAGCTACCGCCGCCCGTCTCGCGATGCCATGCTCAGCAGTCCGCAAATCCAACTCTGCGGAGCGGAATTTGTCGTCATCGCTGGCCGCCGTGCTGGCAAACCCGCGTCTGAGCAGCTCCTGCGCCCAAATCGCCGCCTCGGACAGCATAAACGCCACCGGAGCCTGCGCATCCCAAATAAAAGAGCCTTCCGATTTATCGATATCCGAAGGCACTTTACCTAGCATACGGTTTAATATTTCTTCTTCCGTCTGTTCCTGCAAATATTGCGGTAAATCCGCCATTAGATCACCACGCTTTCCAATGTTTCGATTTCATCACGGATATTTGTAATCCGGCAGCTGAACCGGCATGTTTCCCCTTCCCAGGCAAAAACAAACTGATCCACGCTCTGCGTTCTTGCATCCGCCAGCAGCGTTTCGGTTACCATCCGCCGGATTTCGCTTTCCTGCAAAGCCCTGCTGGTGCCGCCGATCAGGTCCTCAAGCTCGCTGCCGTAGTCCCGTGAATAAATAAGATGGCGATAACGCGGGGTCCGGATGGCTTTTTCGCACCAGATGACCCAGGCTTCTTTGTCGTCTGCCACCGCCATTTTGCGGGTCGGAGACATAACGAATTCCCCCTTGTCAAAATCGAAGCGCCAGCTTCGGCCAAACACGGCCCCGCCAGATTCCAATTCTTCAGCGACAGGTTCGTCTGTCCAAACCATATCCGGCGTGTCGGGAAATAAATTAGCCATTTGCGCTCACCACCTTACACACCACCACAACGTCATTCCCTCCGTTTACCTGAACAACAAGCACACGATCCCCCGGTTTTAGGGCAAGCTTAAGGCTGACATCTTCAATTTCAGTTTTTTGAAAATCAAAAGAAGTCTCCCCCCAATTGTGTTCAGCAGACGTCGCAATGCCATTCATATTATGGCGGGGAACGGAAAACAGTCCCGGCAGCTCTGCGACCATATAATCCTGAAACTCATGTTTGAAATCATCCAGCTTCAGGCCGGTTCCGGTAATAGTGCCAAGGACAGCCCCAACACCCCCGAGCGCCTGCTTGGCATGCTTGCCAACGGAGGAAAAAAGCGCGGATGCCAGTTGTCCGTAAGGATCTTTATTCAAGATAAAACCTCCTTTTCACGTCATCATAGGTGCCAAGCTCCAGCGACATGCTGCCCGGATTCCCCAACTCCCGGCTGACCGAGATGACCAGCAGCTTGAGCGAACCGAACATCACGGCGTCCCCGGCGCGGATCGTGTTGATATCCGGACCGTTCAGGGAGATGGTCTGCTGAATTCCCCGCAGCTTGCTTTTCGCCAGCTCTGTGGCCGCCGCTTTCGACTTCACTTCATCATCCTGGATAATCGCCTGAAGCAGACCGAATTTATCGGTATCCTTCTTCTCGATCGCCATCACTTTGGATGGTACCTCTTTCCCGGATTCGCTGGCAGCGGTTGCGAGTACTTTCACTTGAGTTGCAGCCCCCTCGAGCGTGCGTGATTGAGTCGTATCCGTGACATGCTCCAGAATATACACATCCTTATTTGAGCCAAGCTCGTAAAGCTCCAATCCCGATGAAATCATACGGGGGTGGTACAGCTTCCCGCCAGCTTTTGCTGTCTCCCTTAGATCGGCAAACATACTGGCATAAATGGACTGCGTCCGATATACCGAACGGCCAAGCTTTTTGCCTGTATCCGGCAGTTTGGCGATTTTCAGATTCCAGTCGGCTGCATATTTTTTGAAGCGTTGGCTCGCGGTCTGTTTGGCCGGGAACAAATATTCGTCCTCAGATTTATCCAAGTAAATCGTCCTGTCGTAAACCGTCAGGGTAATACGCTTGGTTCCGTTATTGCTGCTTTCCACTTCCCAAACGACACCCGGATGCAGCAGCGGTACATAGTCCTTTTTTCCGTAAGGAATTCCGCTGATCCGAATAGACATGCCCGGGTTGATCGGGGGCATATCCGGCGTCGCCACCATGTTCACAGTTCCTTGATAGGCAACCTGCTCAAGCGAATCTCGCAAATTGATCGCCTCTACCAAAGCGGACAAATCATATTTATCCTGCAAAATAACCTTGTAACTCATGGCAGCACCAGCTTCTGTCCCGGTTTAATCGCATTCGGGTTATTGCCGATCAGCTTCTTGTTCAACTGATAGATCCGGTTCCATTCCGAACTATTGCCCAGCTCCAGCTTTGCGATTTTGGAAAGCGAGTCGCCCGGCTTCACCGTATAGGTTTTGTTTTTGGCCTTCATATCGACACGCGGCTTCTTATTGATTGCGGTTGCATTTGCGGCTTTGCCATTGCCTGCTCCTGCTGCGGTTTTCATCACCTTCAGCTCTCTCCATGTCCGGAGCGTGATTTCAAAGGACACATCCCCCGGTTCGCCGCCACGGAACGTAGATTGATGCGAAGCTACAAATACCGGCACATTCACGGCCGTTTTAGAAATAATAAAACGCAGAGGCGTTTTTAACGCCAAAAATTCATTCAGCTTGTTCATCGCCGTCTGTGGATCAGGAAGTTCTTCCTCTTTTCCCCGGCAAAAGGATTCATCGAATGTTTTAGGAAAAAAAGAGGCGAAGGAAATTTCCTTCACCTTATCCCCCTGCGGAAAATCGAATTCCCCGGATGACAAAATATTCACTGTATCCAGACCCTTTTGCCTTGAGATCGTAACTTCTTCCGGGTTGACCGGAAACAGAAAATCTTTCCCTTTGCCGTCCCTCAGCACAAATTCCATTGCTTCCGCCTCCCTCCTTTCAGCAAAATTGACCAGCAAACCATCTATATAAGTTAAACTCATGATTTTAACAATGAAGGCAGTCGGATGGAATCCGCTTTAAGCAAGCGCCATAGACTGCGGTTTCCGATTTTGCGTCGCCTTCGCGAATTCCGCCCGTAAACGCTGGCCGACTTGCTGGATAATGCCTTCGACATCAACCGGGTACTCCTCATGAACCGTAACCTGTACGGCTCCCGCCGGAAGATTAAACTGGTTTGTCGTTTCCGTTTTGAAGTCGCGCAGGAATCCGGATAACTCGCTCATTTGTTCTGGACTGATTTGAACAACTTGCGGAACTTTGCTGGTGGCTGCTGCGGCATTACTGGATACTGCGGACTGCATACGCGGACTTGGACCAGGAACATTCGCCCCGGCCATCGGAAGCGTTCCTACAGATGCTGACAATGCTGCCCCGTACATAACCGACGGTACTGATTGTTTTGGCGGAATGGAAGGACCAGGGATCGCCGCAGGTTTTTCGGCAATATCCTCTTTAGGCTTCTTCTTTTTGCCAAATAGTCCGGAGACCCAGCCTGTTACGGAAGAGAAGGCCTCTTTGGCCTTCGGAGCGATATCAGAAACAAATCCTCCGATTTTTCCGCCGACAAAATCTCCGAGAGCACCTCCAACCGTAGTTCCCAATATAGTGCCTACACCTGGAATAGGAATCAGACTTCCCACGGCGCCGCCAATGACGGAACCTATCGTTCCACCTGCGGCGGAACCTATCGCTTTGGCCCGTTCCTTACCAGGCTCGGCGGTAGCAATAGAAGCCGCATCGGCTACTAGACTGAGTGGACCGAGCAGCTTCTTCATTCCGCCTTTCATAATCCCGCCGGCCAGGCTGCCAAGACCGCTTTTTCCAACGTTGTCAATCGCAGAACCTGCCAGTGAAGCTGCCTTGGAAGCTATCCCGGTCTTGCCTCCAAGAAGTTCTTTGCCATGCTTCCATAAATCTTGAGCCCCGCCAATAATGTCTACACCTGCTGAACCAACCGTTTGAAGCAGCTCACCGCTTTTTCCGGCTAATTTGAATAATTTCGAGCCAGCCTTGGCGATTTTATTCGGTTTAGCTGCTCCGCCCTTTGCTTTACCGTCTGAACTAAACGGACTGAAGATCGCGTTTGCTCCACCTTTCAGAATTTTACCGGCCACGCCAAGGCCGCCTTTTCCAACTTTAACAGCAGCAGAGCCAGCAAAAGAAAATGCTTTGGAAACGGCGCTCCCGCCGCCTTTTAACAGATCTTTTCCTTTGCCCCATATTCCTTTGGTCTTAGCGGCTAAGCTTTCACCAACAGGACCGAGCGATTTGGCACCCTTCTTAGCCCACTCGCCTACCTTGGAAGCAACAGCGCTAAGCTTCCCTGGTTTACTTTCTGGATTTTTCGATTTGCCGAAACCAAGCGCACCAAACAATTTACCTGCGCCGCCCTTAAAAACATTGCCTGTTCCCTTAAGAACATCGCCGGTTTTAGTTACCAAGCTACTGTTTTTAATTTTTCCGAAGGTGGTGCTGATCAATGAAGATGCTTTGTTCGCAAACGCACTGTTTTTGAACATATCTTTTCCGCGGCCCATCAGCCCTTTGGCCTTGTTAAAGAGGCCTCCGCCGGTTTTTTTTACAGAATTAAGAAGCTTGGAACCAACCTTTTTGGGTTTTGTCTGCTTATTTGCTTTGCTTCGTTTCGGTTTCTTATTTTTGGATCCTTTTTTACCCTTGCGGCCTTTGTTCCCCCCATAATTACCGTTACCTATACATTGACATTGGCAAATCTGGGGACCTGCTTCCTTCTCGACATTGTTCCAAACGTCCTTAAGCCCTTTGAGTTTTTCCGGAATCTCGCCTGCACTTTTCAAGCCTCCGCCCAAAGTTTTAAGATCCGAAAAAATGGCTTTCAGGTTATCCAGGAAACTAGCAGGATCTTCCTTGGGTCCACCCCCGGATTTACCTCCCCCTATAACCGCTGTCATCTTATTCATCACGACGGTATTAGCCGTAAGAGAGCTGACCAGAGCCGAGAAATTGGGTGCTGCTTGATTGGCTTGATTAGACTTACCTTCAACCTTCAATATTCCGGGCGTCTGAACCACCTTCAACTTCACCGTTCCCGACGCATGGATCACCTGCGATTTCACGCGGTTGATCTTGTGCAGAATTTGGTCCAGCCCTTTGGAGGCATAGTCCTTCAGCACAATCTCCGGCGCCATGCGGGTGCGGCCAATGCGCAGCACACGCCCTTGGATACGTTCAAAATAACGTTCCATGGCGCGCAGCTCCCGGTTGGCTTTGATGACGTTTTTCGGTTCGATGACCAGGTTCATGCGGCAATTCATCGCTTGTGCCAATATGTTTCACCTCCTTGCATTAAGGATTCTGAGCCGCCATTCGTTCGATCTCTTCCCCGGCAAAAGCCAGCAAAAGCAAACGTTCGCCGCGCGGCAGCCTCCAAAAATCTCCGGGACGAAGGTGATGCCGTACCCACAGGTGATACAGCATCGTCGTCATTCCCCCGGAGTTAATCAGTTTTTTAGGTCGTCAATATCAACGCCGAAACCGGACAGCTCCAGCACCTTGTCGCCGACGGCATCCAGTTCGCCTGCCAGCAGCAGGCGGCGCACCGCCTGTTCCCCGCCGGACAGCTTCATGCGGCTTGTAATGCGCGGGTCGCCCCAACCACTGAGTGGTAGCCCCTTCACTTCAAGTTTGCTCGTAGCTTCCGCAATAAGCATCGCATTAAATGTCTCGCCGTCCACCTTCTCTTCCACCGAACCCTTCACGGTGCGGCGGATCGTGCAGCGTTCGCGGATGCTGTCCACTTTGCTGGACGTCAGGCCGTGCAGGACAATCATCATGTCCAACCGTTTGATGCGGACAGTCTCTTCCGGCAGTTTCTCCGCCGCTTCAAACAGGCTGTCCAAAATTTGCTCTTCCGTCATATGTTCATGCAAGCTCATTTGTCATTCTCCTTTATGATTGAAATTGAAAATGATTAGTCACCGACAATCGGATCAAGCAGTTGGTAGCCTTCAAACGTAAACGAAGTTTCTTCCTGCACTTCTTCGCCGGCGGTCCAGTTGGCGAGCTGGATTTTGTCCGGCATACAGCGCATGAGGAGCACGCGTTCATGGCCGAAGGACTCTGGATCGTCCAATTTGGAAATAATATCGAATTTGCTGAATCCACGCTGAATCATATCCGAAGTCACCTTATAACCGCTGATGGTGCCGGTGCCTTTTTTAATGCCGGTTTTATGCACCTTCCAGTCGTTGCCGACTAGGTTCAGTTCTCTTTTTTCCAATTCCACGCTGGCTTCCAGCTTGTTAATATTCGTCTGCCACACCCCGTCAATAAAGGCCTGGCCGTACGTTCCCAATATTACTCTTGAAGCATCCAACATATTTTTTTCCTCCCTGTGATTAAAAAGTTATTTAAGGCTCAATACGAAATCAGTTCTCGGCACTGCACGGTTACCCGCTTACATTTACGGACTGTGCTTAAAAATCACTGCCCGCCTCCACCCGTCTTTCCATGAGCCATGATCAATAATTTATTTAATGAATTGAAAATTACTGCACGTAAAATGTTCCGAACAGCTGCTCCATCACATCGGTAAGCTTCACGTTCCACTGCAGGAATACCTGATCGGCCTCCGGTTTATGAACGGCGCCATCCCCGTAATAAGCAGGGTCGAGAATGACATCGTAGCCATCAGGCTCGATGACGCTGCTAAGCGACAGCTGAGCCAAATATTCCTTCACCGCACCGATCAAGGCCAAACGTCCCTCCTCGGTGTTGTTCACCTTGCCGATATACGTCTGCTCCGCAGTACGCTGCAGATCGGCGTTGATCGCATCCATCACGCGAATGGAACGGATTTTTTTCCAAGCGTTGTTTTGGCCTTCAGCCGGATTCACCAAGCTGTTGATGCCGCGCAGCGCTTTGACCTGACGGCCGTCGAAAAAGAACAGGAACACGCCGTTTTTCACCGCTTCTTCCTGCTCCGGACGGCTCCAGCGGCGGGTCACGTCTTCAAACGGAGTCTGCGCATATGTCGCCGACTGGTTCAGACGCTGCCCGGCGATCAAACCTGCCACATAAGCAGCAGTCTGTGCGGAGCTATAGTCCGTTCCGGCAAGGCGCACGCCTGTGCCCACATTGATGATGCCTTCGTGATTCAGTGTAATCGAACGTGCCACAGCCTGCTTCACGGCATCCTTCGATACGTCTTCGGCCTTCGATCCGCCAAACACAGCCATCACGCCCCGGCCTTCGCGGCGGATACGTTTGACCCAGGAAGCAAAGCTTTGCAGCAAGGCCATATCTGCGGCATAATCCAATGCCAGCACATCAAAATCCTGTCCTTCCGCCGCTTCCTGCATTGCGATGTAATCGGCATTCGCCAGCTTGCTGTTGCCGCTTGCACCGCCAGTAAAAGCTGCGCCGCTGACATCAGCCGGGATACCGCCTTGACCAAGCACCTTGGCCGTTACCCACAAATTGCCGCTGTCCTTATTGATTTGGTCCGCAATGGAAGCAGCCGTGCCGTCGGTTCCTTTATAAGTGCCAAGCAGCTTGGTGCCTTCATACAAGCGAAGCTCGCGCGCATTCGGCTCGCCAAGCGTCGGCTGTACCGTAACGGTGAAGCTGTTGCCGCGGCTGCCCGGATATTTGGCCGCAAGCTGCAGACAATCGGCCGGGGTAGCATCCGAGCTTTGAAGCGTAACGCTTGCAGCTGCCGCCGTATCGTCCGCCAGACGGTAAGCGAGCAGTTTTTTCGGTCCGCCCAGAAGGGCCAGATACAGCACCGGATAAGCCGTAGCGCCGTCCTGCGTATCCTTCGAATACTTTTGCTCAATCGCCGTTTCGCTGCTAATCTCCACAAATTCGCGTACAGGTCCCCAGTTGGCTTTGACCGGCACGATCACCGTTCCGCGCGTTCCGCCCTGAATCGCTGATGCTGCCGCCGCCTTGAAATTCATATACAATCCCGGCAATACCGGTTTATTCGCATTTTCCCAAGTTCCGCCTGCCATAATTAATCCACCTTCGCTTTCATAAATTGTTCGATTTTTGCTTTTGTTTCAGCTACCGTAAACGTACTCTTCTCTTCCCCGTAAAAAGCTCCCGCCAACACTTCCTCCTGCACGCCAAACAGCTCTTTGGCATGGGCTGCCAGCTCGGCAACCGGATAGCGCGGCGTTTGGTCTGTCGCTTCGTTTTTAACCGTCTTTTTCACTGCCATCCAAACCACCTCAATTCAAAATAGAATGTACGTCAACCCTGCGGATCAGGGCCGCATCTTCCGCCGGACGCATCAACCGCTGCACGAGCGTCAGCCGCAGCTGGCCGTCCAGAAAGGCATCCGCCTCCAAATCAGCTGATACATCAACCACCGACATATATCTACGCCGGTCCGAATCGAGCGGCAGCTGCACCTTCATCCCCAGCTCTTCCACTAAAGCCAAGACCGCACGCTGCTCAATTGCCGGATCCAGCGCAGTAATATGCCCTCTGAACTGCTTGCGGACTTCATATAATGAAGCTCCTGCCATTTTGGTCTCGCCCCCGGTTAACCGCCATAAGACGGCGGAATCTCCCGGGCCGGACGGCCAGGCCGTGTCATAAACCTTCCACGAAACACCAACCAGCTTCCCGGTCCATGCCTTTAACGCCATCAGCCATTCATCCCGCGCTGTCGATGCATCCGCCCCGGCTTCCGGAATGTACACGCCAAAACGCAGCGTCCTGCAGGCCTTGCCCGTGGAAGCTTCCAGTCTTTCGGCTTTCCGCGCCCCGAGAAAATGCAAAGTAAAAGCGCCGCTTCCAGGATTAGACACCCGTTTGCGGTGTAAATCAACGGATAACTTTTCCGCCCACACATCCGCTTGGTCCATGCCGGCATTCCCTGGATAAAGCTGCAGCCGGATCACCTGCCGATAACCTGCCCAGGAAGACTTCCAAATCTCCTCGCTGAATGCGATGACCCCGTAAGGCTCGTCATTCCCGCCGGCCGGAGGCTGCACATCATAAATCCGGTCCTTGAGCTCCGGGATGAGACTCGCGATTGCTTGCTTCACCGCCGCTCTCATGTTGTAAACCGCCGGAGCGTTCTACTGCTTGGAAGTTGGCCGCAGCTGATCCACCGTTTTGATTGCTTGCGCAATTCGGCTCCTCCTTTCCGCATCTTTTTTTGCCGAAAATGAGCAAGAAGGGCAATTTACCGCAACAGAAAACCGGCCCTGATGGCCGGCTTACATTCGACTGTGCGTCTTCGGTTTGCCCTCTTGTTTTCATTTCCGATGATACTATCTTACACCCCTAAATCGGATGCGCTGAAGGCAAAGCGGACGAATAATGGCGTTTTGGCGGATGAAAAATGTACGAATATATGTTCGTATTTTTGTTGGGGATCTGTTCCTTATTATAGAAACCATAGCACTGTTAAAAAAAATGATTTCATTATAAGTACCGAATAAAACAAAAAAGGACAGGGTCTCCCCCATCCTTTCATATAAGAATTTTGCATACTCCTAAAAGCGACTTCCAATCAACCAATATAGATCGAAACATTCGTTCGGTTTTTTTATTGTTCCGGGAGCTTCTGAAATTTAATTTTTTGCAAATAAATCCTGATATAAGTAAAGCGTCTATCGACGTACTCCCAAAGAAGCCTGAACGCGTCTTGCAGTCATTTTATTTTGGCAAATTACTTGGCATAGCATTATCATTTTTCGTTCTTTGTGCCAGCTTGGATTTTGTCAATTGAGTGAGTCTTTCATACGAATCTGCATTTTGTCAATTGAGTGAGTTCTTCATACGAATCTGCCTTCCGCCTTTCGTGCTAACGAGAGAACATCGCTTTTTGATTGAATCTGCACGGGTTTCAACTATATTCTAACGGACACCACGGCCGCTAAATGGCTAAAAAAAGCTGTTTTGAAATCCTAACGGTCACCACAGCCCTTAACTGCTCCGAAACACGGGTAAAAGCGGCTTTTTCCACCAAATAGCTGCATCTGTGTCCGTTAGAAATCAAAATGGTCGAAATTACCCTCAATAGCGGCCGCTGTGTCCGTTAGAGTTTTGCGTGCAAACCTGTCATAGGATCCCATCTCATACGTGCACAATCCGCTCATACAACTCCAACACATATGTGTAATCCACCCATGCGACTCCAACGCACAACTCCAACGTATACGCGCAATCCGCTCATGCAACTCAAACGCACACGTGCGATAAACGAAGTCAATCCCCAACTCGTTGATACGTCCGATCTCAATTTCCCCACTATGCATCAACAGATTTCGTTTGACTATATTCTAACGGACACCACGGCCGCTAAATGGCTAAAAAAAGCTGTTTTGAAATCCTAACGGTCACCACAGCCCTTAACTGCTCCGAAACACGGGTAAAAGTGGCTTTTTCCACCAATTAGCTGCATCTGTGTCCGTTAGAAATCAAATTGGTCGAAATTCCCCTCAATAGCGGCCGCTGTGTCCGTTAGAGTTTTGCGTGCAAGCCTGTCATGGGATCCCAACTCATACGTGCACAATTCGCTCATACGACTCCAACGCACGACTCCAACTCATACGTGCGCAATCCACTCATACGACTCCAACGCACAACTCCAACGTATACACGTAATCCACTCATGCAACTCCAACTCATCTATACCACCCATTATTCGTGCAACTCCAACCATATGTGAATTCATTCATGCGATCCCAACACATACATGCAGTCCATTCATGCTATCCCCAACTCAATTGATACGTCCGATCTCAATTTCCCCACTATGCATCAACAGATTTCGTTCGACCAATTATGCAAGCTGCGCAGGTGTCGAGATCAGAAAGGCGAAGGCGACCGGTGCGTCCGGCTGGTGAAAAAGAATGCAGCAACAGGCGGGCAAATCGATGCGCTTCTATGATCCAGACAGCGGTCAGCGGCAGTTTTCCTACGATTACTTAATAATGTAACTTCACTGAAACTTATAAACTCTATAAAATCCTGAAAATCTCCTCGTTCTTCCACTTTCTAAAATCTCACACTAAAAATTTGCTTCTATAACACTACCCCACCGTCACCCGCTTCTGCAGCTCTTCCAGCTTCAACAACCCCCGATCCGCAAAAGCCAGCGCCAGTTTATAAAACGCCCGGGCCCGAATTTTCGTATACGTATCTTTGCTCACCGGCGGATCCAAAATGTAGTTATACACCTTGTAATCAAAGACGTCGTCCTGCTTCATGTACCGCTCGCGGATAATCAACTGTTCCCGTTCGCCAAGCCGCTCTACGATCGCCTCGATCATTTCGCAATAAGCCCTTCTGGCTGCAGGCACGTCCACATTATAAGCAGCTATTTGCGCCGTCTGATCAGAAGTGACATTAGTCGGCCCATGGAAACGTTCGGTGTAGGAAGCGGTAATGCTGGCTTCTTTTGCTTCAAAAGTGATTGTTTTATAAATCCGGTATTTTTCAAGCAAAGCCTCGATGGCGTTTTGCGTTTTACGGCGGTCCAGTTCAGGCAGAAGTTGTTTCATAAGATATGCACTCCTTCATTCGAAAATTAAGGTTTGAAAAGGCTCAATACTAAAATTAGTCCTTAATAATCCGTGAGCGGGTTGTCACTGTGGTTACGGATCGTTCTTCTGGTCGCTGCCCGCCTCCAAATTTCTTGATTTTAACCTCTAACAAAGGTTGGGAATTGGGTGACAAGCGTAAGCTTCCGATGCCAGTTTTCCTCCGGAAAGATTCCAGGCGAACGCGAACGCTTCGAAAGAATCGATTCCATTCCCTCTGCTACTCCGCTTCTTGACAGGTACTAATTATGATCTTGAACCTTTAAAAAAATAAAAAACTCTGGCTTGTTCGTATTTTTGTTCGTATAATGATGTTAACATACCACTTTTTGGTACAAGTCGTAAAACGCCAAATTCGAAGCTTTTTAAATGATATCGACCCTATTTCCTCTCTTCCGATGCCATTTGGTATCAAATCCTCATTTTTCCTTTACCTTTTGGCAACATGGAGGTATAGTAAACGAAAAGCGGGATTTGCTTGTTGATTTGACAATTGAGGACCCGCGCTCATTAAAGGAGTGGACTTACGAGTGGAAAAGGAATTTGGAAGTCTGTTAAGACTGCTGCGTGAACAAAAAGGCATGTCGATCAACCAACTGGCCGAAAGCGCCGGAATCAGCAACTCGCAAATTTCCAGAATGGAGAACGGCCTGCGCGGCGTGCCCAAAGCCCCTACGATCCGCAAGCTGGCCGAAGCATTAAACGCGTCTTATCAGGAACTGATGATCGCCGCAGGTTATTTGGAAGAGGCAGCGAACCTGAATATCGCGGTAGCGGAACAATCGCCGGAGTGGGCTACCTACAAGGATAAACGGGACTTCAAAAAAATGCTTGAAGAGGATGGCGAGCTGATGTTTGACGGAATACCCCTTGACCAGGAGGACCGGCAGCGGATCAAAGACGTGTTGACAGGACTGTTCTGGGAAGCCAAGCAGATGAACAAACGGAAGAAAAAGAACAACGGAACACCGGATGAAAAATAACCTGAATCAACTCCGACAACTTTCGACTACAAGCGACAAAGCAGGTGAAAATTGTGGATGAGATCATTCGAAAGTTAATCCGCAAGTACAAAACCAGCTGCCCTTTTGAACTTGCGCAAGCGCTTGGGATACATATCCGTTACAACGATCTGGGAGCATCCACCAAAGGTCTGTATTATCGCAAGCTGCGCAGGCGTTTTATCGTCATACATAACCAGCTATCCCCGGAATGGCAAAGATTCGTATGCGCGCATGAGCTGGGTCATGACCGGCTGCACAAAGGCATCAGCCGTTTTTTTCTGGAGGAGCATTCCTATTTCGCCCCGGGTAAATTCGAGCTGCAGGCCAACCGGTTCGCCATCCGGCTGCTGACGTCGGGAACAACGATTGAACATGGGGAATCGATTCAGGATTACTGTTTGCGCAATGGCATACCACCGGAAATGCAACATTTTTTCCCGTCTTTATGGCAATAAATGATTCCTTAGTCTTATTCCACCTTCCTGATGGTCTATTAGAATAAAGTAGAAGGTAAAATTATCTATTTTCAATTAGGAGGTCTTGAAGTTACATGGTCAAAAGGAAATGGTTCGCTTCTCTTCTGCTAAGCGCAGGTTTGCTGGTCGGCTCCATCGGAAGCGCCGCCGCGGCGGAAGGAACACCTGGAACTGCGGCTTCGCCAAGCGGCAAGCATATCACGATCCTGCATACCAATGATATGCATGCGCGCGCAGTCGCCTCGTCGCCTGAGATGGGTTTTGCCAAGGTTAAAGGAATTTTCGATCAATACCGCAGTCAAAATCCGGACACGCTGACGCTGGATGCGGGCGATACCCTGCATGGTACGCCGTTTGCCACGCTGGTTCGCGGCGAAAGCGTCGTCAAGGTCATAAACGAAATGGGTTACGATGCCATGGTTCCCGGCAACCATGATTTCAACTACGGATCGAACCGCTTGATCGAGCTGTCCCAAATGCTCAAATTCCCGATCATTAGCTCCAACGTTAAAAAATCGGATGGAACGGATCTCTTTAAACCTTATATCATCAAAGAAATTAACGGCGTCAAAATCGGAATCATCGGCTTCAGTACGCCGGAAACCGCCTATAAAACAAGTCCCAAAAACGTAGAAGGCCTCAAGTTCGTCGATCCGGCCGTCGAAGCCAAAAAGGCGGTGGACGAGTTGAAGGGCAAAGCGGACGTCATCATCGGCGTCGGCCATCTGGGCGTGGACAAGTCCAGCATCGACACCAGCCTAAAACTGGTGAAGGAAGTGCCAGGCATCGACGTTTTCATCGACGGTCACAGCCATACCGTGCTTGAACATGGCATGCAGGCCGACAACAACACGCTGATTGCCAGCACCGGCGAATACACCAAAAATGTCGGTGTCGTCGATCTGTGGGTTGACGGCGGCAAGGTCGTGAAAAAGGAAGCGAAGCTGATCGACGAGAAACAGGCAGCCAACATCCAGCCGGATGGAAAAGTAGCCTCACTCATCGCTTCCATCCAAAAGGAGCAGGAGCCTGTTCTCAAGGAAAAGGTTGGCGAAACTCCGGTCAAACTTGAGGGCTCCCGTGAAAAAGTCCGTACCGGCGAAACGAATCTCGGCGATCTCCTGGCCGATGCCATACGGGATGTGAGCAATTCCGATATCGGCATGACCAACGGCGGCGGCATCCGCGCTTCCATCGAAGCCGGAACCATCACCAAGGGAAATATCGTCACCGTGCTGCCATTCGGCAATCAGATCGTGCAGCTGAAAGTTACCGGCGAAGACATCGTAGCCGCACTCGAAAACGGCGTATCCGATTATCCGGAGTCCAAAGGCGGATTCCCGCAAGTATCCGGCATCAGCTTTAAAATCGATAAAGCCAAACCAAAAGGCAGCCGCGTCCATTCCGTCATGGTCGGCGACAAAGCCATCGATCCAAAAGCCGTATATAAGCTTGCCACCAACGACTTTATGTCCATCGGCGGCGATCAATATACGATGTTCAGCAAGTATCCGCAAGCAGGAATGTATGGTGCGCTGGATGAAGCGTTGATCTCCTACATTCAAAAAGGCGGCAAAGTGCCTGCCGAAGCTCAAGGACGGATCACCGAAGGTGCATCTCCTGCAAATCCAGCATCGGCACCGCAACCGGAACCGGCTAAACCAGAAACGACCAAAACAGAAACGACCAAAACAGAAACGACTGAACCTGCACCAGCCAAACCGGAAACACCGGCTCCTGCACCTCAACCAGAGAAACCAGCGAAACCAGAAACACCGGCTCCCGTACCTCAACCAGAGAAACCGGAGACACCTGTCGTTAAACCGCAGCCTGAACCAACCAAACCGGCTCCGGCTCCTGCAGCGGATGTCTATATCGTGCAAAAAGGCGATAATCTTACCTCGATTGCCGAGAAGTACGGAACAACCTGGAGAGTGCTGCAAAAACTGAACCACATCAAAAATCCTAACATGATCTATCCAGGACAAAAAATCAAACTGCCAGCCTAATCAGGCTCGCTGCACAAATGCAAAGGAGCTGTACCCTGCCAGATCATGGCGAACGGTACAGCTCCTTTTTTCACAATTTTGCTATTCCGATTTACGAGAGAACTCCATCCCGGATATGTGTGGCCGAAAAATTCGGCGGATTAAACCAGTCGCCGCTTTTGGCCCAAGTAGGGTCCAGCGGGATCCACTTTTTCTTTTCGCTTAAATATACTTCATTCCAGGCATGCGGGCCGTAGCCGCCCTGCCCGTTATAGCCTTGACCGGTAACAACCCGGACCTGCAGCCCTTGCGAACGGGCCATTACGGCATAAAGGCGGGCATAATCGATACAAACCCCTTTTTTCGTGTCGAACGTGTTTTGAGGCGTTTGTTCGTGCCAAACTCCCCTTTGCTCATAATCATCAACCTTGCCATAGTCATATTGAACTCTGGTACCTACCCAATCGTACAAACGTCTGGCTTTGTCTTCATCGGTTTTTGCGCCGTTGACAATGTCAGCCGCAGCCGCATCGATGTCGTCCGGAATCGCATGGTCGATCACCTCATATTTGCGCTGCATGATACCGCTGAGTTCTTTTTCCACGGCTTTCGTAAATACCGGCAGTTTCTCCTTCACCAGTTGCCCTGATATAGGCTCAAGTACCCGTTGCGCCCCTTCCTGATAAATCGGGGAAGCTTCCACGTAACGGGTAAAAGCGGTATTCGGATACAGCGATACGTACACAAACAGCAAAGCCACGACAACCATACAGCGTGCCGCGCCGATCAGCAGACCGATAACCGCTCCCGACAGACGGCTGAGAATCGATGAGGACTTTTGAGTGCCGGGCGCGAACAACGCTCCCTTCCCGCCGAATATCAGCACTGTTAGCCAGCGCAGCAGCAGGCGGATAATACTATAACTGAGGATAAACAACACGGCGAACCGCAGCAGCGGAAAATCAGCCATCGAAGAAATAAACGTATAATAAAGCTGTTCCCATGTTTTTAAGTCACGGTTCGGAAAGGTACTCGTATATTGTGCGAGCCACTCCTGCACTTTAGGGGATACCCATAATGTGAAAGGAATCGACATTACCAAAGCCACCAAAATAAAAACTCCCTCCCTCAGCAGGGAGAGAAGTCTTCCGGCCGAACGGGACGCTCCCCGGCTCCAGCCTTGAAGGAATGAGACCAGGATGATCAGCAGCAGGAAAATCGACACCACATTTAACTCCTGCACGCTTTTTATCCATGATTGCAGCATATGACGACCTCCCTCCATGGTATCACAGGGAAAAAACTATTTGGCCGCATTTCCATTTGCTTTGGATTCATTGATAAAAGACTGTACGGTGTCATTGATCTTCCACTTCCCGAGCGATACGCCGCGGAGCGAAACATCTACCTTGTCTTTGCCCTTTTCGCCCTTAAGCTCCAAATTCGGCGTTGTAATCGTAAAGTTCCCGGCTGCATCCGCTATATATTTTGCTTCTTTTGCTTCCTTCATCATCAGGTTCATCGCTTCGCTTTTTAGCGTATCCACGGTTTCCGTCGTCACGTCATTCACGACATCCTTGATCTTCTCCAGCGAAACGCCGCTGTACACTACCAGCGCAATGACGATAATGATCGCGATTGCCCATTTCACCATCGTTTTGACCAGACCAAGGACCACGAACAGCACAATGAGAGCAATAACGATGATTAACCAGTTTTGCTGTAAAAAATCGGACCATACTTGCGTATTCATTTCCATCTCCACTCCCATCAGCCAATACTTGAATCAGACCCTACGGACCAAAGCCTGTGTTAAAAATAACTCAAAAAGTCTGCTTTTGATAAGAAAACCAATCGAGGCAATTCAAGGATGAGCGACCGCGATGCAAAGGTAGATTTTCTTCGGCAAGCGGACTGCCTTTCCATGATCGTCCGTTGAAAAGACGTTCTTATTATACATGATTCTATTACACCCTGTCAGCTTTCGCTATTTTTAGGCGGTTTCCCCTTCTCTTCAAGACTTTATCGATATTGAAAATAGGGGTCTAATCCGGAGCGTACAAGCGTACAAGTAGAGTGAATGAACCAAAGGAGAATATACGGGAGGAATCTATCCAGAGGGATTGGATCCACGGTCAGCGTAAACAAACAATCTAGAGATATTGGATCCACGGTCAGTGTAAACAGGGACAATCTATTCAGAGAGATTCGATTCACGGTCAATTAAACGCGGACAATCTATCCTCCCCCGTGTTCATTCCGACCCACACGTATGTGATGTATGGAAAGGAGCTGCTCAGGTGAAAACCGCGATTTGGCTGTATATGTTTTTGTTTCTCGCTTTTTTTGATCTCCATGCCCAGTATCCCATTTTAACTCCGTTTGCCGTGTCTCTCGGGGCAGCGCCTGTTTTTATCGGCTGGATGATGGGCATTTACGCCCTTACGCATCTGCCAGGAAACTTAATCGCAGGAACCGTGATCGACAAACACGGCAGCCGCCGTTATATCATCTTCAGCCTCGTTTCGGCCGGAATCGTGCTGCTGCTTCAATCTCAGATTCATTACCCTTGGCAGCTGCTTCTGCTTCGGTCCATTAGCGGTTTTGTTCTGGCTTTCCTTTCCCCCGCCTGTCTGGCGCTGCTGGCCTCACTATCCTCCGACAAAGTGACTCAAGGCAAATTAATGTCCGGTCATGGCGTTGTCCATACGCTTGCTTCGGTCGTATCGCCAGCTGCAGGGGCATTTATCGTTGCCAAAGCCGGCTATTCGGCGACCTTCCAAAGCCTGGGCTGGTTATTGATTGCCACGGGTGTCATGGCTGTCTTCAGCATACCCCGAACGCTTCACCAAACGGCGCATTCAGCCGCTCATCCCGACGGGGAGACTGCACAAGCTGTGCCAGCATTCCCGGTGCCTTGGCGAATCTATATATTGCCTTTTGTCATGTCATGCTCTCAAGGAATTTTATTCTTCGAGCTTCCTTTGCGTTCCGTCGGCATGGATGGCATCATGTCAACCGGCATCCTTTTTTCCATTATGAGCATCGGTGCATTGGTGACGCTGAGCATGCTTTTCGTCAACCGCTACTCCCCTTTTAAAAGAGTTCTCGGCGGCCTATTGCTGCTTGCGGTTTGCTTTTATTGCCTCGCAGCCATTCAATCGATTCCGCTGACAGTGGCCCTGTTTATTCTCGGGACTGCCAAAGGAATCATTTTCCCGGCGATGGCCTCGCTGTTCATTCAATTAAGCGGCGGCAACAAGCTTGGCAGAGTGTTCTCGCTCCAGTCCATTGCCATGTCCATCGGTTCTTTTATCGGTCCGATCGCTGCCGGGCAGCTGCGAACCTTCATATCGCCATATTTTATTGCCTTTATCTTATTGATGATTGGACTGATGATGCTCCCAACAAGCCGCAAACCGGGATCACTGTTATCGCCTACATAAAGAAAACATTATCGATGTATTATCTTAGAAGACAGAGCGCGTTTAGGGGTCGTTTTCCTTGCGATATATGGATGTGAGGAGCTTAGCGGTTATACTTGCTTAACTCAGAAGAAACCTTCATTCTTTTAGTAAATAATTGAACCCATCTATAGAAGGGGCTCAGACTGCGTTGTGGCAGTGAAATGGAATCTTGGTACCTACGAGGCATTTGGCATAACGTTACAATTTTCGCCCTTTGTGCAATCTACCCAGCCTCAAGATATTTTAACGGACACCACGGACGCTAATCCGATAAAAACAGCAGTTTTGAAATTCTAACGGACGCCACAGCGCTTAATTGCACCAAAACATAGGTGAAAGTGCCCTTCTTTATCAAATAGCTGCATCTGTGTCCGTTAGAAATCAAAATGCTCGAAATTGACCTCAATAGCGGCCGCTGTGTCCGTTAGACTTTGTGTGCGCTCCATTCATACGATCCTAATGTACATGTGGGACCCATTCTGGCAGTGGATCGATAATCTGGATTTCTATGCAGCCATTGATCGCTCCCGGTAATATGCTAGATCAAGTTAACGTACCATCGTTTAAATCATTACTTCCCTTTCGGGGTACAATCGATCGAAGTATCCGGCAGCTGGATACCCAAGATCGTAGAAACGCCACGGTGCCTTGAGTCAGCCTTCTCAAGAACTCGCCGTCTTTTAGCCTTCTTAAGTCTCTCCACATCTTTTAGCGTCCTTTGCCACCTTCTAGCGTCTCTCCGCTTCTATTGTTGTCTTTTACCTCCTTCTAGCATCTCTCCATGTCTTTTGTTGTCTATTACCACCTTCTGCTGTCCTTCCACTTCTTTTATTGTCTTTTACCTTCTTCTAGCGTCTTTCCTCTTTTAGCGTCTTTTACCTCCTTCTAGCGTCTCTCCACTTCTTTTGTTGTCTTTTACCACCTTCTATCATCTTTCCTCTTTTAGCGTCTTTTACCACCTTCTAGCGTCTCTCCATGTCTTTTGTTGTCTTTTACCACCTTCTAGCGTCTTTCCTCTTTTAGCGTCCTTTACCTCCTTCTAGCGTCTCTCCACTTCTTTTATTGTCCTTTACCTCTTTCTAGCGTCTCTCCACTTCTTCTCACGTCTTTGAGCGCCTTTTAGTGTCTTTTAACGCATTTACTATCTTTTCGCATCGCAACTTTTAGCTTCTTGTAGTGTCTTTTACTGTCTTTCCGCATCTTCATCGCCTTTACTTCTTACCGCATCTTTTTAACGCCATTTAACGCTTCTCCAGGCCGCAATGATTTCCTTTCTGCTTCCCTTCTTCAACAAATAAGAACAACGCTTTCAAAGTAGGCAGACTGCGTTTACCTGTCATTTTTCTATAAAGATGCGGGATTACCCCGAAGCTTGTGCTTGCCTGCATCTTAACCCTGACGCCTGCTGCTTGATCTCTCGCATAGGTTGATACCCAAATCCGCCCGGATAGGCTTTTGCACAAAACTAATGCTCTTTACCTACATAGGATACATTGTGTCATGCGACAACAAAGAGAGCGGGGTGAGAAGCATGAGTCATTTGGGTCACTGCGGCTGCGCTCCCGTAGCGCCGGTTGCTACTGCTCCTGTAGCAAAAGCTCCAATCGTTTCACCATGCATAGGAAGCAATGTCGGAATTGTTTTGGTGCTCTTTATCTTGTTGGTCATTATTCTACGCGCCTTCTGGTGTTAGTCTGATTAGACCCTAAAAAGGCGATCTTCCTAAACTCAGGGGATCGTCTTGTTTTTTTGCATGCATGGCCTAAAAAGCGCTACACTAAGGGAAACCGGGCCAAATGTATTTTTTTCAACATTTCCCGGGGAATTTCGATTGGAGTGTTTCTACTCCTAACCCGAGGTGAGGACTTATGGCCATTTACATTATCGTAGAAGGCAAAAATGACCGCAGCAAACTGCGGCGCTTGCTTCAGGAGGACATCCGGATTTTATGCACGTTCGGAACTCTGAATTCCGCCAGACTGGAAGCACTGCGCAAAGAAATTAAAGACGAAGAAGTCTATTTGTTTATGGATAACGACAGCTCAGGCAAAAAAATCCGCGGCATTCTACGCGACGCCTTTCCCGATGCAGGACATATCTATACCCGGCGCGGTTATCCCGGAGTGGAAGGAACTCCAGACGAATATCTTGTGGCCCAACTGGAAAAAGCCGGGCTTGAGGAATACATCATTTATCCCGATCCGCCGTATTTTGTTCCAACCGATTGAAGTTTGCTTGTGTCGAAAACAAAAAAAGCGCCCCGATTTCTACCCTAGCGGCAAATCAGGCGGCGCTTCTCTATGTCCGTTGGCTTATTGTTTAACCAGTTCTTCTACATCCTTGGCAAGTGATTCTGCGGTGACATTATCGGTATCGTTGGCATTGTAAAGCTTGCGCACCTGATTGTCCCGGTCCACCAAGGCGATCACGTTGGAGTGGGCAAAATTATCCTTGTTATCCCCCATGATGCCGATCTTGAACGACTTCTCGGCAACTTCCCGGATCTTTTTGTCATCGCCTCTTAGAAAATACCATCCATTATAGTCCACGTAAAACTTGTCCCCGAATTCCTTGATTTTTTCCCGGGTATCCACCTTCGGATCGAAGGAAATGGAGACAAATTCCGCGTCTTTGGCGAATGTGCCGTCTTTGATCAGCTGTTTTTGTGTTTGAGAGAGCAGGAAGGTCGTGACAGGACATACATCCGGACAACTGGTGTAAAAAAAGTAAAACAACCTTACTTTACCTTTCGTATCATCACGCGTTACCGTTTTGCCATCGACATTTTCCAAGGAAAAATCCTCAACCTGTCCCAAAACCGGAAACTTGGATTTACCGATCCCGGTACCTGTATAAATCAGAAATCCCGCCATTACTACGATTAAAGCCAGCAAAATCCATGTCCATTTATAACGTTTCAACATGTTCCCCAAACTCTCCCTCTCACCTTGTTACTTGCCGTTCTGGAGGCTTCAAGTCCTCAGCTATCGTACGCAGGCATAAACTCCCTAAGCACTCGCCCGCCTGATTTCAGAAAAAATCCCATGCATCCATGGGATTTGTCAATGATATATTGTTAGTGTGTCGTATTCAGAATCATCACGATCAGACTCAGGGTCAGATAATTAATCGAAAATAGAAACAACTTCTTCGCCCATGCGTCATCATCTTTGGCCGTCAGCCCTTTAATGCCGAGGTACAGCCAAGTAAGGGACAACAGTGTTCCAATGATCATGAAATAGATGCCTGTATAGCCAAATGCATACATCAGGGCTGGAATCGGAACAAGCAGCAACAGATAAGGAATAATCTGAATTTTCGTACGCTTGATTCCCTTGACGACCGGTAAAAGCGGATATCCTGCCGCTCTATACTCTTCCACGCGCCGGATGCCCAGAGCCCAGAAATGCGGGGGCTGCCACAAAAACAACAATGCGAATAGCAGAACCGCTCCAAGGTCAATCCTTTGCGTCACGGCAACGTATCCGATAACTGGAGGCATTGCTCCCGAAATGGCTCCAATCGATGTACTCCAGGTTGAGGTGCGCTTCAGCCACATGGTATAAACGATCGCATATACGAACATTCCCACCAATCCGCAAATGCCTGCCAACACTCCTGAGAAAATGAACAGATCCGCAAGGCCCAATGCACCGAGAGCAAAGGCGTACCAGAGTACAACCGAAGGTTTGAGACGGCCGGATGGAAGCGTGCGGTTGCGTGTGCGTTCCATTTTCATATCGAGTTCACGATCAAAATAATTGTTATATACGCAGGCAGAAGCCATAACCAATACAGTTCCGAGCAAAGTCAGAATCATTTTTCCAAATTGGATATCCCACTGGGAAGCGACCCAATAACCTGCAAAAACTGCTATTAAATTCGAGCGGATAATCCCGGGTTTTGTTAGTGCTATAAAATCTTTCCATGTCGCCGATGAATTAGGCGGCGTTTGTTTGATGGAAAGCGTCGCGGAATCCGAAGGAGCCTGGTAACTTAAATGATTGTCCACGCCTTTAAGAATCCTCCTTATTCTGTTCTGTGGAGGAATCGCTGCCTCCGCTATAAAGTTTATCATATCAAAAGGTAAAAGTGTTTGACAATCCTCAACGAAATCATTCACCATTTTGACAATTTGGTGACGCGATTTAGTATGGTCTTCCCCTTATATATTCATCCAAAAGTGGGCAGTAACTATGTATGAAGGAATCTGCAGCAGGTTTTACAAAATGTTCACGGTGGATGACCCTGCGAAAACAGGAATTGCATTTCCGGATTTGTTACAATACAAATAAGAACAACACGAAGGAGACATGGTAATGGATACAGCCACACATTTTGTGATGGGACTCAGCCTGGCCGGTCTCGCCTACGTCGATCCGGCGGTAGCCGCAAGTCCTGCACTCGCCACCGCCGTACTTCTGGGTACGGTCATCGGTTCTCAAGCCCCTGATTTTGACGGGCTCTTACGCTTAAAGAGCAACGCCCTGTATGTGAAGAATCACCGGGGCATCACTCACTCGCTTCCTTTTCTCGTGATTTGGACCGCGCTCATCAGCGGCATTCTGTCGCTCGTTTTCAGAACGGTGCCTGCGGGACACATCATCCTCTGGACGGGAGTCGCCGTATGCGTTCATGTGTTCAGCGACTTGTTCAATACGTATGGAACCCAAGCCATGCGCCCATTTTCGGAACGTTGGATATCCTGGAATATCATTCATATCTTCGACCCGTTTATGTTTACCACCCACGCAGCAGCCATCCTGCTGTGGAGTACCGGAGCCGTTCATCCGGCACCGCTTTTTACCGGGCTCTATATTTTAACGGCGTTGTATTACGTCTGGCGTACCGTGGTTCATGCGCTTACAACAGCCGAAGTCAAACGCCGCGATACCACCCGTCAAGATGGGGACCGCTACTATGTCATTCCAACCGTATCCTTTCATAAATGGCATGTCGTCAAAGCGCTTGCGGACGGAAGTTATCAAATCGGCGTTATGAACGGGGATGGACTGGATTGGCGCAAACATGCCCGCACCGAGCAGCACCCAGCCGTCGAACACTCCAAACAGCATCCGGATGTGCAGGCTTTCCTCTATTTCACTTCCTTTGCCGTTGCAGAGGTTGAACATCTGCCTTGGGGTTATATCGTGCGCTGGGCCGATGTCCGTTACCGTCACCGCAAGCAGTATCCATTCGTAGCCGTGCTGGTTATGGATAAGCAGTTTCAGCCGATCAACACATATGTTGGGTGGCTGAGCGCCAAGAAAACAGCTAAAAGACTGTCCATCAATTCGGGCTGAGTCAATCATCGGGCAAAAAACTCTTCATATTAATAAGGATTAAAATAAACCAGCTGTTTCCCCTTGGGAAGCAGCTTTTTTTTAAGCTTATAGTACAAGTCTGTTGGGTCCCAGGAAAGTATTTGGAATAAGCATCGAAGTATAGATTCCACTTTGTGGTTTTTTCATCTTGATTTCCAACTTGACGAAAACCCTTCAGTAAGAGAGAATCACCCTAGAGATGTCTTGAGGATGCAAAAAGCCCGAGACGCAGGGAAATGCGCATCGGGCTGTTAAATTTATTGGATTTTATTGATGTCCTTGCAGAGACTGTTCAGCCATTTGGACAAGACGTTTGGTAATGTATCCTCCAAGAGAACCTGTTTCGCGGGAAGTCATGTTGCCGTAATATCCGTCCTGAGGAATTTGCACACCCAGTTCTTGAGCAGCTTCCAGTTTCATTTGCTGCAAAGCTGTTCTTGCTTGCGGTACAACCAGGTTGTTTGAACGAGATTGAGCCATGTTAAGATTCTCCCTTCAATTCTGCGTGATGTTAATATAAGCTTGCAAACTTAGTATGGCTCGCACACTAAGAGTTATACAGAAAAGAAATCATATTTTGTCTGGAGGTTTTTGACAATGAGCAAAGGATTATCCCTTTGGTTTTCATGCTCGTCCATTTTTATGCTGGGAGCTTCCGCCATCTTCATCAGCTATAACGGCTGGATCGCGCTTCTCCTTGGTATCCTGGCAATATGCAATATCGGCTGGGGGTTCGTGATCAAAGCCAAGAAAAACCGTGCCAACCAATCTTGATATCTTTTATTTTTTCGGGAGCAGGAAACCCATCCGTTCCTTCACATCCGTAAGTGTGCGCGATGCGGTTTCCATGGCGTTAGCTGCGCCTTTTGCAAGAATATCGTGCAGCTGACCGGAATTCCGGATCTCATGATATCTATTTTGCAGCGGTTCAAGCACCGAAACAACGACTTCGGCCAACTGTTTTTTGAAGTTTCCATACATTTGGCCTTCAAAGTGATCCCGAATCTGTTCGAGCGACATGCCGGAACATTCGGCATAAATGCTCATCAAGTTGCTGACTTCCGGCTTTTCAGCAGGGTCATAGCGTACCTCTTTGCCGGAATCCGTCGTCGCACGGCTGATTTTCTTGCGGATTTCATCCGGCGTATCGAGCAAAGCGATGTAACTGCCCGGATTCGGATTGCTTTTACTCATTTTTTTCGATGCGTCATCCAAAGACATGATCCGTGCGCCCACTTCAGGGATGTAAGGTTCCGGAATTGTGAAATATTCGCCGAAGCGATGATTGAAACGTCCGGCTAAATCGCGTGTTAGTTCGAGATGCTGTTTCTGGTCTTCGCCGACAGGAACGAGATCCGCATTATACACCAGAATGTCCGCAGCCATCAGGGAAGGGTATACGAACAAACCGGCCCCGACCGACTCTTTTCCTGCAGTTTTATCTTTAAACTGAGTCATACGTTCCAGTTCGCCCATTGAAGTGAGCGTCGTCAAGATCCATCCAAGCTCGGAATGAGGAGGCACATGGGACTGCATGTACACATTTGACTTGTCAGGATCGATGCCTGCAGCGACGAACAGTGCGGCAACCGCCTCCGACTGCTCTCTAAGCGCCGCCGGTTCCTGCGCTACCGTGATGGCGTGCAAGTCCACGACCATAAAGTTGCAGGCGTAATCATTTTGCAGCTTCACAAAATTTTTCATAGCCCCGATATAATTGCCCAGTGTCAGCTTGCCGCTTGGCTGGATGCCGGAAAGTACCTTTTTCATGAATATCCCTCCAAATTGTAATTTGCTTTAAAAAAAACAAAAAGGCCTCATCGTCCGTAAGGGACGTGAGACCGTGGTGCCACCCTTTTTCACTGCAGACCAAAAAAACAATCGATGCAGCCTTATACATTCCTTAACGTGGAATGATCCGGCCGGTCTACGCAGGAAAAAAGCCGCTTCCCTTCAACTCGGCACTCAAGGGTCCATTCGGCAAAATCGGCTCCACCGGTTCGCATCAACCACCGGCTTTCTGAAGGTTATGCCGCCTTTGCTTACTTGTCCCTGTCATCGTGTTACTCATACTCATTGAAAACCTATATGCAATGCCTATGATATAGCTCAACTTGTCAAATTGTCAAACCCCTTTTTTTTAAAATGGGATTATTGGCATTTACGATTGAAGCAGGACTTCTTTCCTGCAGGTTATCGCCTTTTTTTACGAATCGCCGCAAAATCTGTTATGATATGTTTAAGCTGGCGCGATCAAAAAAATAGTGAATCGGATTTGCACGAAAAATGTCCGTCATTACGCTGCTTTCGGCAAATCGAAGGGTCTATTATTTTTTGATCGCGCCTTAATAACCCTAAACGATCTGAATTAAAGTGGAAAAAGGAGCATCGATATGAATCAAGTGACCAAAGGGCAATGGAATGGTTACGACACTTACATCCTTCATAGTCGTGAGCTTGAAGTTACACTGCTGCCGTGGCTTGGGAACAATGTGATCTCCATTTGGGACAACATTCAGAACAGACAAGTCGTCCGAAGACCCGATGAAAATGAGTTGGCATTTTACATGCAAAAGCCCTATCATTTCGGTATGCCGATGCTCATTCCGCCGGGCAGAATTCGCGGAGGCCATTTTGAATATGAAGGCCGTGAGTACCAGTTCGACCGCAATACCGCTGGCGACAATCATATCCACGGCCTGCACCGTACACAGCCTTGGAGAGTCAGCGACATCGAGGAAGACGAAGACGGATGCGCCGTAACGACGGAATTTCTGACCGCGGACGATCCACGATGGATGGAACAGTTCCCGGCTCCGCTTAAGCTTGAAATGACTTTACGTCTTCAGGGTTCCCGATTGACCCAACATTTAAAAGTTACCCATCTGGGAAATTTGCCCGTCCCTTTCGGTATTGGTTTTCATACATGGTTCCTGCTCGACGGACAACCTGGCGATTGGACCCTTCAATTGCCGGTAGACGCCGTTTATGCTCTTGATCAGGACTTGATAACTACAGGCGAAGTGCTGCCGCTCGGCCCTTTGGAACAGCTCAATCAAGGACTCAACTTGCAGGGGACCAATTTCGACACATTGCTCCGGATTGGAAAAGATCAGCCAGTCGAAGCCCTGCTGCTGCGCAAGGACGGTTACGGACTCAAATATTCCGCAGATCCTGAATTTTATAAGCTTTGGGTGCTGTACACCAAGGGCGAAGCTAATGAATTTTTATGCATTGAGCCTTATACTTGGCTGCCCAATGCTCCGAATCTGCAAGCGGGTCCCGAAGTCACAGGCCTCATTCGGCTTGAACCCGGTCAATACATCGACATGGATCTGCATGTGGATATGATTTATCCTGATGAATCTTAACCTGCTGTTCATCACCAAGAAGGCTTTTCGTCATTTGTCGAATAAGCCTTCTTTTTTTTATGCGCTAATAATTTCCATCCGCTTTTGTTCTCTTTTGCTGTATGTTTTCAAATCTTAATAACCATAATAACTCCATAAAGTTCAAAGGAGGTGACAAACATGGGTCAAGCAGGACAACAACAAAACCAAGGACGCAACCGTTCTAACAACCTGGTGGTGCCTCAAGCTAACGCAGCTCTTCAACAAATGAAGTATGAAGCTGCTCAAGAGCTTGGCGTTCAAATCCCTCAAGACGGATACTACGGCAACATGACTTCCCGCGAGACTGGTTCTTTGGGAGGTTACATCACAAAACGTCTGGTACAAATGGCAGAACAGCAGCTTTCCGGTCGTCAATAATCTGCTTTTTGCATTTGTATAATGTGATATCATGTCGGTCAGCGGCTAGGCGGGAGCCATACCCGTTGATCATGCGGGCAAAAACCGCGGAAAAAGGCAGCCTTTACTTAAAGGTTGCCTTTTTTTGCCTCGATGAAACAGGTAATATTATTTTCGGCTATAAATAGTAAGAAATCATGCAATGAGTTCAAAAAATTTCGGTCATTGAATCAGAATATGTATGTCTTGGGTAGCGAATCATCAAATTAGCCATATTATAATTGGATTCCAGAACGGCATCGACAATAATCGCGCCCTGTCGTACTGCAAATTCATAACTAATCTCCCCATGCGTCCAGTGGCGCTTATATTTCAAACTCTCCAATGCCATTAAACGGAATGAAGAGAGCTGCACCGGTGTCAAGCCGAGATCTTCGGAACGAAATTCCCCGTTGCGCCCCACCAGCGGATTGTGACGAATCCCAAATTTCCCAATCACATTATTGCGTATTTGCACAAATACCGTTCCTGATGATAGTCCTGCAAGCTCTTCTTCGAGCTCTTTGAAGACCAAATCAAGCTGTCTAGCCAGCGATAATTGCTCGGTTTTGATCATCTTTTTCCTCCTATCTTCAACATTCGTCAAATTTTATAGGGCTTATGACTCATTATAAGACAGGGTGCCAGAAGGTACAACAATTTAAAACATAATTGGGTAATTATTACTATTATTTTCGCTTTTTCGATTTATTTTTCGTCAATTTTCCGATGTTTTTCTCTTTTTTATGACAAAAAACGAACTTATCTTATCGATTCTATAAATCTACAAAAGCAGGAAAGCACCGCCGGTAAACGGGCCTTCCTGCTTCTTAGGCTTTAAGAAATATGATGAATGGTGCCAGCCGCAAAGCTTACGCCAAATTCTCCGTCATGCTTAGGAAGTCTTCCACATCCTGTTTCAACAGGTCGGAGGCGCTTTGCCAGAAGTCACGTCCTGTCAAATCGGCATTCAGATGTTTCTTAGCGAGTTCTTCAACCGTCATGGCTCCTGTATCCTGTAGCAAAGCATCGTATTTCTCCGCAAAGCTTCCGCCTTCTTTGAGCGCTTGCGCGTAGATGCCGGTGCTGAACATGTAACCGAAGGTGTACGGGAAGTTGTAGAATGGTACGCCCGTGATATAGAAGTGCAGCTTCGAACACCAGAACGTCGGCTCATATTCGGACAAAGCATTGCAGTATGCTTCTTTCTGTGCTTCCTCCATCAATTCATTGAGCTCCTCCGCGGTCAGAAGCCCCTTTTTGCGTTTTTCGTAGAAGCGTGTTTCAAACAGGAAGCGTGCATGAATATTCATGTAGAAAGCTACGCTGCGCTGAATTTTGTCTTCAAGAAGGGCCAGTTTCTCTTCTTCATTCGTCGCCTTCTTCACCATGGCATCGGCAACGATCATTTCGGCAAGGGTGGATGCCGTCTCGGCCACGTTCATCGCATAATTTTGGTTGAACACAGGCAAATCATTCATTACATGCTGATGGTATCCATGTCCCAGTTCATGCGCAAGCGTTGATACGTTGGAAGGCGTGCCGCTAAAGGTCATGAAAATACGGGTTGCCTTGCTAACCGAAAGCGAGGTACAGAAACCGCCTGGACGTTTGCCCGAGCGGTCTTCCGCTTCAATCCATGATTTATCAAACGCCATTTCGGCAAAGTCGGCCATTTGGGGACTGAACTTACGGAACTGCTCCACGATCGTCTCGGCAGCCTCTTGATAAGAGACCTTCGAAGATGACTTGCCAAGCGGCGCATCCACGTCAACCCAGTTGAGCCGGTCTACGCCAAGCAGTTTGGCTTTGCGCTCCATATATTTGAGGAGCATCTCTTTATTGTCTTGAATAACGCCCCACATGGCGTCAAGCGTTTGCTTTGACATGCGGCAGATGGAAAGCGGTTCCTTCAAAACGTCATTCCATCCCCGGCGTTCATATAATTTTAATCTGAAGCCTCCGAGATGATTTAAAGTATCACTGCAGTAATCGGCTTTGTCCGCCCAGGCTTCCTTCCACTTGGCAAACATGTCGTCGCGGACCTTTTTATCTGCATCATGCAGCTTGTTATGTGCCTGCCCTGCGGACAGCTGCACCGTTTCGCCATCCTTTTCAAACGGAATTTTCACCTGGCTGACAATCGTATCGTAATGATCGCCCCATCCATGGTATCCGTCTACAGCCAAATCAAGGGCAAGGCTTTCGAGCTCTGGGCTAAGCTTTTCCCGGGCATGGTCGCGGCTTTCGTTCATCACAAAAGAAATCGGGCGCAGCTCTTCGCGTTCCATCCAGGCTTTCCAAGTATCATCGTCCGTCCGGCCCAAAATATCATCAAATTGCGTGGTAATTGTACTAAATAGCGCATGCAGGTTCGTAATCCGTCCGGAAAGCTGGACCGCTTTGGTGTCGCTTTGATTTTGGGCTTGCAGGCAGCTGACGAACCCGGAGCCCTCGGAGATGCGGGAGATGCAGCTTTCCATCATGGAGATGATGACGTCGAAGCTCTTGGTTTCATCCAAGTTTTTGGGTGCGGCCGCGGCATTAATATCCGCTTTCAGTTGGAGGAGGTCTTTTTCAAGCGTTTCCAAAAAAGTTTGGAATTCGGATGAAGAAGATCCGCCAGGGAAAATGGATTCGAGATCCCAAGTTAATTTCAAATTGTTATTCATTCAGGCCACCATTCCTTTGCTTAGGATTTTATTTGATTGGTTTTCATGATAAGGTATATAACTATAGGGTGCAAATTCATCAATCAAGTCCCTTAACGGGACATGAATAGATCCATTGGAGGGATGCTTGCCATGAGACCACTGCAAATATCACCGGAAACCGCCGTCAAGCTTTCGGAAAAGCTGGGCGTTCCGCTCGAACATCTCATGCATATGCCGCAGCATATTTTGCTGCAAAAAATCGCCGAACTTGGTAAAGAAGAAACAGCGAAAGAACAATCGGAAAAGAAGGACGGGCAATGATCCCTTTTGCCAATACCTGGCCTTACGATAAGCAGATGGGCGATATTTACGTGCATGAATGCCCCTTTTGCGGCGCCGCGCATATCAGGTTGAACTTGAAGCCCAGCGAACTTGAAGCGATTAATGGAGGCCTTAAAAAACTCGTCGTTTTCCCCTGCTGCAGCAGCCGATTGTACGTGATCGAAACCGACAATGATTACCTTCGGTTCGACCGGCCTGTTCGGTAAAGTTCCGCCAGCTTAAACAAAACACGCATGGATCATGCGTGTTTTGTTCTTTCGATGATAATGGATCAGGCCGGGCTCATTTCCTCAGGCAGCTCCATTTTACGCGCCAGCATCTGTTCGCGGAGTACGCCCCATTGTTCGCGGGAGGCACGGATCATGGCCGCATCGACGATATTTTTATCGTTGATGACCTTGGAGAACCATTTGACAGCCTGGCTAAAATCTCCGGTTCTGCGGTTCAGCTCCCCGATCAAATAAAGCAGCCGCGCATTGTTCGCGCCTACCCCTTCCAGCTCGTAAACTTTTATGTATGATTCCAGACAGTACCTCAAGAAGCGCTGCTCCTGCTCCTCATTCCCTTTGTAACGGTACATCCAAGCGATGTGATGAAGCAGGCTCGCAACAATCCGCTCCTTTTCACCGATCGTTTGCGCTACAAGCAGCCCCAGCTTATACGCTTCAAGGGCGGTTCCCCATTCCCTGTGACCGCTAAAATCACGTTCAATCCAGCGGCTGTTGATCTGTTCGGCGAATTGTTTCCTTTGTACGTCGTTCAACCGCTCTGTTGAATTCTCCGTGGAAGCGAAACCGCATTGGGGGCAAACCCTGACAACGTAATAATCCGGGTTTTCGTTTTTGTAATACGCACAGAAATCGGAATCTCTTCGAATCGCTTTTTTGAAGCTGGGACGAACCCTTGACGTTTCAAACTCATGTTCGCAGTAATGACAAGTCACTTTAATAGAGTAAAGAGGTTCTAATTCCACGTCCCCACGTTCCTTTCATGTCTTTCGTTCTGGATCTCCCTCATAAGGTGATATGCTGTAAAAAAGGCAAGGACCCGAAAGCCAGCTTTGGCACCATGGTTCTATTTAGGCAAAATAAAAATCGGATTTCTACAAAATTCGCCCACGCTGCCTTCAGGAAAGTTCATCTTGTGAATTTTGCAACATCCTCAATTATTTCCATTATAACAAAAAACAAAAAAAGGCGCTAAACGTTTTGTTTAGCACCTTGTAAGTACTTTTAGTAGCTGCTCCAATCCTCTTCTCCAGGATGGACCAAAGAGGCGCGAATGACATATACGAAAGCGCAGACAAGAACACCGGCAACTATACTCATGATCTCATCACTCCATCCATATATTTTGAATTTCAGAAATTATATTATTGTTTGTTTGTATATTTTAACATACATTCGCCAAAAAAACATTATTTATTGTAAACGCTTTCCCGATAATTTTGTACTGTTTGTCCGATGCAAAACATAAAATCTAGGAAAACCGATTCAATGCAAATGACCTATTACTTACAGGTAGGTGTGACTATGTCCGTAAACAAGCTGGGTCTTCCGCTCATGATTGGTTCCCTTGCCGGATTGCTCCTGCTTATGATGCTTTTTCCGGGCGCTTATCTTGAATCCGCCTTACGTGGACTGGCCATTTGGTGGGACGTCCTTTTTCCTTCCCTGTTCCCTTTTTTTATTATTTCCGAAATGATGCTTGGTTTCGGTGTCGTGCATCTGTTTGGGACATTGCTCGATCCGCTGATGAAGCCGCTTTTCCGGATTCCGGGAAGCGGGGGTTTTGTCGCGGCGATGGGTTATGTTTCAGGTTATCCCATCGGCGCCAAGCTGACGGCCAAGCTGTGGGAACAGAATATGGTTACACGGGATGAAGGAGAGCGTCTGGTGGCCTTCACCACGTCATCCGACCCTATTTTTCTGATCGGGGCTGTGTCCGTCGGATTTTTTCATAATCCCAAGATCGCGGTGATTCTGGCTCTCGCCCACTATGGCGGCGGGCTGCTGATCGGGCTGCTCATGCGTTTTCACGGCAGGCAGAAGCCTTCAACGGCATCGGCAGCTGCCGGACCAGGGGGAAACATGCTGCAGGGAAGCAAGGCCAAGGGAAGCCGGATTCAGAGAGCTTTTGCCGCCATGCACCAGGCAAGGATGCAGGATGGCCGCAATATCGGGGAGATGCTTCGTCAGGCCGTGGAATCCTCTTTAAAGCTTATTATTGTCGTAGGAGGTCTGGTTGTATTCTTTTCCGTGTTTTTGGAACTTCTGACTCAAGTCGGCGTCTTGAAAAGTTTGTATCTTCTTCTTGATCAAATCCTATTGGCGATCGGTTTTCCCGCTTCGCTGTCGGAAGCGTTGATCGGAGGGCTTTTCGAAGTGACGCTTGGGGCCCGTTCCGCCGGAGAGGCGGCTTCCTCGATTCCTTTGCCATTCAAGGCAGCCGCAGCGGCTTTTGTTTTATCCTGGGGAGGACTTTCCGTCCATGCGCAAATCGCAAGCATATTGCATGCCACCAACTTGCGTTATCTGCCTTTTATGCTGGCGCGCCTGGTTCACGGCGTCATCGCGTCAGCGCTGGTAATGGTATTATGGAACCCGGTCATGGGCAGAATGATGCCTGCTCCCGCTTTCAATCACAGTATCCCTAGCACTCCAATGTGGGTGCCTGAGGCATTAGCCGACCGGATCGCTTACTTTTGCATCCTCATCGCTTTTATGACTGCGGCCTCGTTGCTGTGGGGCTGGATTCGCTTGGCGTGGCGGCGGCTGCAGCGCGGTCCGCTTAAATGAACGTTGTGTTATGCTCCGATATTGTTTATGATCGTTATATACCACCTCAATAAAGGAGCCTAACTCTCTTGAGATATTATGTTCTGGATCGCGGCGATCAGTTATCCGTCGATTTAAGCGAGCAGTTCCATAAGTTAGCCGCCGAGCGCGGATTTCGTTTGGATGCCGAATCGCCTGAGATTGTCATCTCGATTGGCGGGGACGGCACGATGCTTCATGCCTTCCATACGTTTATCGATCATATTCCCGATATCGCTTTTGTGGGCGTTCATACGGGCCATCTTGGATTCTATGCCGATTGGCAGGCAGATGAACTGCCCCAACTAATCGAACTCATGGGCTCGGCCGGCAATTCCGGCTCGATTCGTCCGCGGATTGTCAAATACCCGCTTCTGGAGCTGGAGATTCACAGAAAATCGGGAAATGCTTCTTATATCGCATTGAATGAATTTACACTCAAAGGCGTGGATGGGACGGTTGTAGCCCAGGTGGATATTAATGACCAAACTTTCGAGATGTTCCGGGGCGACGGAATCTGCATTTCGACTCCGTCCGGCAGTACGGCATACAATAAAAGCCTTGGCGGGGCCATGGTTCATCCAACGATTGAGGCGCTGCAAATTGCGGAAATCGCTTCGATCAACAACCGCGTGTTCCGAACGATGGGTTCCCCGCTGCTGCTTCCCAAACATCATCATACGGATATATTTTCGCGCAAAGAACAGCGGCTGCTGCTCACCATTGATCACGTCAACATCCAGGTGGACGATTTGATTTCGGTTCGATGCCAGGTGGCGAAGGAGAAAGTGAGCTTTGCGCGCTTCCGCCCGTTCCCCTTCTGGAACCGGGTCAGAGAAGCTTTTCTGGGTTAACATGCTTCGAAAAAAGCGGCTCCCTTATTGGGAACCGCTTTTTATTTTCTCGTTCTTTTCTTTGTCCTTCTCCTTCGACTGAACCTCCCGGTTCTTCTGCAGAACAAAATAGGCGCAGCCAAAATTGCAATATTCGTTGATGTAGTCCACTATACTGGAAAAGGCCGTGTCCTTAGTGGCTTTGGGATGCTTATCCCGGTAAAACCCCTTCAATCTGAGCTGGTTATAACCCCAGTCTCCAATGATGTAATCATAGCGGTCCAGCACTTCGCTGTAACGATCGCGAAAGGCTTCGGGGTTCCAGCCGTTTTTATGGTCTTTCAGCAGTTCGTAGCTTTTTCCGCCTATCAGGATCAAATGTCCTTCCCCTGCCTTTCATTCGAGATTAATCATTATTTGTTGCTTGCCGCCGATTTTACCTGCTCATGCGCATGGTAGGAGCTGCGGACAAGCGGTCCGGATTCAACGTGACTGAATCCTCTCTTCATGCCTTCTTCCTTCAGCTTGGCAAACTCATCGGGATGATAGTATTTTACAACATTCAAATGCTGCGGAGTAGGCTGCAAATATTGGCCGATTGTCATAATATCGCAGTCAATGGCACGCAAATCATCCATCGCTTCCAAAATTTCATCCCATTCCTCGCCAACACCTAGCATGATACTCGATTTGGTGGGAATATTAGGCTGCATCTCTTTTGCTTTTTTCAAAAGCTCCAAGGATCGCTCATATTTCGCTTTCGCACGGACACGGTTCGACATCCGTTTTACAGTTTCGATGTTGTGGTTCAGAATATCCGGTTTAGCGTCCATGACCACTTTCAAAGCATCCCAATTTCCCATAAAGTCGGGAATCAGAACCTCGACGCTGCACAGAGGCAGACGTTTGCGGACAGCCTTGATCGTTTCGGCAAAAATGCTCGCGCCTCCGTCAGAAAGATCATCCCGCGCGACGCTGGTAATGACGCAATGATTCAATCCCATATTTTCGGCGGCTTCGGCAACACGTTCAGGCTCAAGCAAGTCCAGCTCAGTAGGTCTTCCCGTATTAACCGCACAGAAACGGCATGCACGCGTACAAATATCGCCAAGAATCATAAACGTCGCCGTACGATTAGCCCAGCATTCATATATGTTAGGGCAACGCGCTTCTTCACACACGGTATGCAGTGTTTTGGAGCGCATCATGCTCTTGATTTCCTGATAGTTCTCACCGGTTGTTAACTTGATCCGAATCCAATCCGGTTTTGGTTCCTTGGTGGTTTGATTAGGCAATGATCCAACCTTCTTTCGCTCATGATTAACTGCGCACGCCCCATATTATATCATGAAATACCCCAAAATACTTCCATTTCCCATCCGGCATAAAATGTATTATCTTGTACCACTCTAAACATATGTCCGATCCGTCCGGAAAAAATCTTACAAGCTTGCCAGCAGGAGGTTTAACGATGAGAATTTCTAAATCAAAAACGGGAAACATCCGCCGTTCAATGATTTGCGCTGCTGCTGCGGTGATTGTTTTCGGAGCTGCGGCTTCTCCTGCACGCGGGGCTTCAGAACCCCAACCGACTAAGGCTGCCGAAGCACTGGACAAGTTAAGCCAAGAGGAGATCCTTGTTGCAAGAAAACAACTTTACGATCGCATGGCGGCAGTCACCCATATCCCATGGTACCGTCTTGCGGCAATCGATCAATACGAGCATACGCTCACGAAAGTACACCCGAAGGATCGGAATCATCCGAAGCGATTAACAGGCATTTTCATGAATGAACCATTATGGAGCGGCATGCTTAATCCTGATCAAAAAGATAGCAATCCGCGCTCCATCAGCATTTTTAACGGTTATGGCAAAGACGGTTCGGGTGACGGACAAGCGGATATGAACAATGATATGGATGTGCTCTACAGCATGTCCTCCTACCTTCTTAAATACGGTCAATCCGAAGATGATTTCAGCATTGCCTTGTGGGAATATTATCACAACAGCCGTTCCGTCCAGCGTATTCTGCAGTTTTCCCGGCTGTATGAAAAATTTCAACAGATCGATCTGTCAGGGCACGCTTTCCCGCTTCCCATCTCCAATTCGTATTCATATCGCAGCACATGGGGTACCGGCAGAAGTTGGGGTGGAAACCGTATCCATGAGGGAACCGATATTTTCGCGCCATACGGTACGCCCGTGCGAAGCACCTGCTATGGCATCGTGGAGCTGAAAGGCTGGAACCCCTTTGGCGGGTGGAGAATCGGGATTCGCGATCTGCAGAACCGCTACCACTATTACGCCCATCTCTCCGGCTACGAGAAGAGCATTAACAAGGACGACATCGTCATCCCCGGTCAACGGATCGGGTGGGTCGGAAGCTCGGGTTATGGAAAGCCAGGAACGCAGGGGAAATTTCCTCCGCATCTGCATTATGGCATTTACAGGGACAGCGGGCTAGTCGAATGGTCTTTCGATCCTTATCCTCTGCTTCGCCATTGGGAATCGGCAGAACGCAAAGCGCTTAAAGAAAAGAAAAAGGAACATTATTAAACCTCAAAAATCCCTTTTGGCAAAAAGTGCGGAATATCAAATGAAAACCAACGGTTCGAGCGAAATCGCAACAACCCGGCAGAACCCAAAATTCCCTGCATTCAGCTGAAGCTTGCAGGGAATTTGCTATCCCATTTTCTAAAGGAATTACCCCGGGTTGTTATTTCGATTCGGTTGATCCAGCTTTTTCTTTCGTCCCGCCATTTTCACCCGAAGATATACCCGGAACGGCAAGCCCCCCCTGACCCTGATCGCCATGGCCTGCAGCGCCCTTATTCGTAATGCCAGGCAAAGCAATATTCGGGGCATTAATCCCGTTATTCCCAATCGGCTGCCCCTGACTGTTGTAATAATACATCGGCACATCCCCGACAACCATCAGGTAAGAAACCGGGATCTCCGTATCAATAACTTCAGGCTCCATATCAAACGGAATGACAACCGCTACTTCGACGGTAACATGTATGTAAACCTCTACCAGTACCATGTTGATGCCGGCATCCTTTTCCCTTGTATTCAAATCCACTTTAACCGCCCCTTGCGGTTCGATGCGAATCGGAATATTCGGTCCGAAAGAGGCGAGGATCGGACTGCCCAGCGCCTGCCCCAGAGGGATGCTTTCCGACAGCATATGTTTATTTTGCAGAGTATCCTGCACCACTTTAAAGGTGTCTGAAGTGATTTTCATATGTTCGGCAGCATTCAGCATAAACCCGGATACTTTTCCGGAGGAGTCCATTTTCCAGTCAATCAGCTGCTGCGCGTCTTCCCCCTTGGCCACCTGCGAGGCGATAGCCTCATTAATGGCATCCGTCCCGATTTGCTTCATCCGGATTTTAGCCAAATGCATGATGGGAGGTTTCATATGGTTTTCTACGTACGCCAAAAATTGCAGAAGAAGAATCGAAAGCACAAGCGTTCCAATCAGCCATACCTTGCGCCTGCTGCTCTGGTTATTCACACCCCTGCTCCGCCATCTCGCCCTTCTTCTCATTCTATCGCCATCCCTCCTTTGAAGAAGAGGTTTAGGTTGCTTACCTTAAAAGCATATGACCCTGTCCCGAGAAATAACCCACAAAGTAATGCCAAGCTGCGGGTATAATGTAAGTAGGGGCTGCGGTAATAAATTTTTTTTGCACCCCCGTATCTTTTGGCGGCATCCCGAACGTTTTATATATAGAGGCCTCTCAAGGAGAGTGATTAACATGTTAATCCAAAAGGAAATGGAAGATCTGTACCCGAAACTTAAATATTTTTGCATGAACATGACGGGAAATTCTTGGGACGCCGAGGATTTAGCGCATGATTCCATGCTTAAAGCTTTGGTGTTCTGCCAAAAGGAATCATCCGGCAAGCGCCGGCCCAGCTTTCCGCTGCTCGCGACGATCGCCCGCAACCACTGGATTGACCAGCTTCGCAAACAAAGCCGCGAAACCCTGGGCGAAACAGCCGACGAACCGGCTCATGAAAAGCCGCTGGAACAGCTGCTTAGCGGGCTGGATACGTTGATGGAGCGCCTGACGCCCAAACAGCTGCTGGCGTTTGTTCTGAAGGATATATTTGAATATCGCCTGTCCGATATTGCCGATTCGCTTGAATTGAATGAAACTGCCGTCAAATCGCTGCTGCATCGGGCACGCCGCAAATTGAACATGAACGAGACGCCGGAGATTCCGGCATCCTCTTCGGAGTGGGAGCAGGTCGATGCCGACTGGTTCCAGCGCCAGCTGCTGGTCGCGATCCGGATGGAGCAGCCGGAACTGCTCAAAAGACTGGCCGTTTCCCTGCGGTCCAAAAATCCGGTTACGACAGCTCGTCTACATCGCGCTGCTCGTCAGCCAACCTGCAATTCCTTGTTCATTGAATTCAGTGCGGCGTAGCCCTTTCGGCTGTTTAATAGAAGGAGGCTAAAACCATGAATACGATCCCTTATGTCGTTGAGCAATCCCGCCTTGGAGAACGTTCGTATGACATATATTCCAGATTGCTGAAAGACCGCATCGTTTTCCTCGGATCCGAAGTCAATGATCATGTGGCGAACAGCATCATTGCCCAGCTTTTGTTTCTGGCCGCCGATGATCCAGAGAAAGAAATTTCGCTGTATATCAACAGTCCGGGAGGATCGATCTCCGCTGGTTTCGCGATCCTCGATACGATGGATTACATCAAACCGGAGGTCAGCACGATCTGTATGGGAATGGCGGCTTCCATGGGGGCGTTCCTCTTTCTCGGAGGCGCCAAGGGTAAACGCTATGCGCTGCCAAACAGCGAATTTATGCTGCATCAGCCGCTTGGAGGCGCCCAGGGACAGGCCAGCGACATTGAAATTACCGCCCGCAGGCTTCTGAAGACCAAGGAAAAGGTGAACCTCTTCATCGCCGAAAAAACAGGGCAACCTTTGGAAAAAATTTATCAGGACGCCGACCGCGATTTCTTTCTTACTGCGGAAGAAGCGCTCGAATACGGCATCGTGGACCGGATCATTACGCAGCCGCTGGCATGACCACCGTCATGCCGCCAGCCCATTTGAAATGCCCGATCGCAGGAATAGAGGTAAAAAGGGGCAAAGCTGATAACTTGATCAGCCAATCAAAGTCTCTATGCAGGTATACGAAAATAAAGCCTCTCCTTGAGGTTAAATGAACGTGGAAAGTATTAAAAATAGCAAAGGTTACATCCATTTGGGGATCACATGTGCGAAAGCCATTTGGTGATCATATGTGCGAAGCCCTGACCGGTTGCCCTCTACGCGAAAACCTGCGAATGTGCATCTTTTTCCCGCGGTTTTGCCACTTCATACGAAAAAGCCTGCGAATGCAGGCTTTTTCGGCCATATAAGCTCAATATCAAGTTTAACCTGAAAAGGATGCACATTCGCAAGAATTTTGTTTATTTCCCACGAAACATTGGAAAAGGATGTATTTTTGCATGTTTTCTCTAATACTTATGACATTTGAAAATAACGCTCGGCGTTGTGATAACAAATATCCTGCACGATTTTGCCGATCCAGTCGTAATCCAGCGGAAGCTCCCCTTCCTCCATCCACTGCCCCAGCAGCCTGCATAACACCCGGCGGAAATATTCATGTCGCGGAAACGACATCAAGCTGCGCGAATCCGTCAGCATCCCGACAAAAGTGCTGATTAAGCCCATGGACGACAAAGCCGTCAGCTGTTTCAACATCCCCTCTTTTTGGTCATGGAACCACCACGCCGCGCCAAGCTGCATTTTGCCTTCAGCCTCGGATGATTGGAAATTCCCGACCGTCGTGGCAATCATCTCGTAATGGGAGGAATACAAGCTGTACACAATGGTTTTTGGCAATTGGCCGTCCCGGTCCAGCTCGCTCAGGAAACCATTGAGGGAAGCGGCCAAATGGTAGTCAAGAATGGAATCATAGCCGGCATCCCTGCCGAGCTGCTCGAACATCCGTTCATTGTTATTGCGGATCGCCCCGATGTGCAGCTGCATCGCCCAGCCCCGCGCGTGATACATTCGGCCCAGCATCAGCAAAGTATACGTCCGGTACTTATGCTCTTCCGCGAGCGAAATGCTGCCGCCTGCAAGCGCCTTAGCGAAAATTTGCCCTGCTTCTTTTTCCGTCGCCTTCTCATAAGGAAAAATACCGAATCCGTGATCCGATAACCGGCATCCCTGCTCATGGAAAAAATCAATCCGCTTCTGCATCGCTTGTAATAGATTGTCATAGCTTTGAATATCCTGATTAGCCGCTTGTGCCAGCTTGCGGATGTAATCCGCAAAATCCCCATTCGTTATATCTAAAGCCCTGTCGGGCCGGAAGGCCGGAATCACCTTGGCTGCTCCTTGCGGATTCTTGGCGATTTGCTGATGCGCCGCGAGGTGATCCGCGGGATCATCCGTCGTGCAGGCAATCTTGACGCGAAAAGCATCCAAAATACCTGCCGCCCTAAGTTGCGGCTCGCTCAAACGCTCGTTGCAGCGGTTCCAGATCTTTTCAGCCGTCTCCGCATTAAGGGGTTCCTGAACATCAAAATAACGCTTAAGCTCCAGCTGCGTCCAATGAAAAAGCGGGTTGCCGATCATCCGCGGAACACAGCCAGCCCAAGCCATAAATTTCTCCTTGTCCGAGGCATCGCCCGTAATCAAACGCTCCTCCACGCCAAGCCACCGCATGGCTCTCCACTTGTAATGGTCCCCATGAAGCCACATTTCCGTTATATTGCGAAACTGGCGGTCCGCCGCGATATCCTCCGGATTCAAATGATTGTGGTAATCCAGAATCGGCATCCCTTTGGCGTAATCATGATACAACCGCTTGGCGCTGTCGGTCGTCAATAGCAAATGCTCCGTGGAAATTCCCTTCATCCGTATACCTCCGATCCATTTTTGTTTACGCTTACAGTTCCATACTACCATACTTGTATGGTAGTATGGAACATAGGAGGTGACAACCATGGATGAACGTATGCTTCAACAATCCGGATCAGCCGGAAATGCCGTATACCAGCAGCTTAAACAGCAGATTGTCAATCTGGACCTGCCCCCTGGAACCACTCTTTCCGAAAAAGAAACCTCTTTGACATTCCAGGTAAGCAGGACTCCGGTACGCGAAAGCTTTGTCCGGCTCGCTCAGGAAGGTCTCGTACTTGTTCTTCCCCAACGCGGAACCCGGGTCTCGCTGATCGACTCTGATATGGTTGAAGAGGCCCGGTTTATGCGCGAGCAGCTTGAAAAAGCCGTGATCCGGCTGGCCTGCGAAGCATTTCCGGATGATAAGCTCTCCGCCGTTGAAAGCAATCTCGCCGAACAGCAGCAAGCCATACAGCGGCATGACGGGAAACGGATGTTTGAACTGGATGAGGCCTTTCACCGGATATTGTTCGAAGGCTGCAGCAAAAGCGGCACCTGGAACGTGATCCAGCAAATGAATGCCCATCTGAACCGCACCCGCGTTCTGTGGCTCTGGACAGACCCGCATTGGGAACTTCTGTATGAGCAACACCAGGATATGTTTCTTGCGGTAAAAAAGCGGGATGCGGACCAGGCAGAGAGTATCATGCAGGAGCATATGCGTCTTAGCATCGCAAACCTCCCCGTGCTTAAAGCACGTTATCCGGAGTATTTCAAATGAACATATGCGTAAAATATCCCCACAAAGTGACGTGCAGCCTTCGAAGCTTGTTCCGATTGCTTTGCGGGGACCCCAAGCGGTACTTTCTCTTGCGATATGAGGATGCAAGATCACCGAAGTTTATACTTATATCTTAAAAATGAAATTTCGCCCGATGACCGGACGGCCGGCTGATTTTGACGGACGTCCCAATGTTCATTACATGATAAGGCGGTGAAGGAATGCGTATGGTATTCCGCTGGTTCGGCGAAGGAAATGACACCGTTTCGCTCGGCCAGATCAAACAAATTCCCGGCGTTGAAGGCATTGTTTGGGCGCTGCATGATATTCCGGCAGGAGAAGCATGGCCCATGGAGAGAATCCGGGAGGTTCACAATCAGGCGGCAAAATTCAATCTCCACCTCGATGTGGTCGAAAGCGTCAATGTACATGAAGACATCAAGCTTGGCCTTTCGACCCGCGACCAGTATATCCAAAACTACATCACCACGATGGAACGCTTGGCACAGGTAGGCGTTAAAGTCATCTGCTATAATTTCATGCCTGTTTTTGATTGGACTCGTACGGAGCTGCATAAAAAGATGAACGACGGCTCAACTGCTCTCTTTTTCGAAAAATCGCGAATCGACGGAATCGATCCGTTTACGTTTGTGGAGCAAATCAACCAAAACAGCACGCTGACCATGCCGGGCTGGGAACCTGAGCGGCTTTCGCATTTGACCTCCCTGTTCGAGGCGTATAAGGACGTATCGTCGGAAGATCTTTGGGGACATCTCGCCTATTTCCTGAAAGCCGTCGTACCGGCTGCGGAGCGGTTAGGCATCCAAATGGCAATTCATCCGGATGATCCGCCATGGCCGATCTTTGGCCTGCCCCGCATCATGACCAGCCAGGAAAACCTGCGCCGATTGCTTGCATTGGTCGACAGCCCTTCGAACGGGATCACATTATGCAGCGGCTCGCTTGGCGCTAACCCGGACAATGACATCATTGCCATGATTCATGAATTCCATGACCGGATTCCGTTTGCCCATATCCGCAACGTCCGCGTCTACGATAACGGCGATTTCATCGAAACCTCCCACCGTACCCAGGACGGCACCGTTGATATCACCGGCATCGTCAAAGCGTACCATGACCATAGCTTCAGCGGATACGCAAGACCCGACCATGGCCGCCATCTGTGGGGCGAAGAATGCAGACCGGGATACGGCCTTTATGACCGCGCACTCGGCATCATGTACCTGTGGGGTCTGTGGGATGCCCTGGAGCGGATCCAGCCTATGGACAGAAAAGAGGGAATCGTATGAATGCACATATGCTGCCCACTCATCCTGCGCTGCAGGGGAAAATCGCCGTCATCACTGGCGGTGCGGGCGTTCTCTGCAGCGCGATGGCACTAGAGCTTGGACGTCAGGGAGCAAACATCGCAATTCTGAACAGAACGCTCGAAAAAGGGGAACGCGTCGCCGAGGAAATCCGTGCAGCCGGTGGTTCGGCTGCTGCCATCGCCTGTGACGTCACCGATAAAGACAGCGTTGCCGCAGCCGAAGAACAGGTCCGCACATTGTTTGGCGGCTGTGACATATTGATTAATGGGGCCGGGGGCAACCATCCAAGCGCGAACACCACAAATGAGGTCTATTATGCGGGGGATGAAGCCCTCCCGGATATCACATCGTTTTTTGATGTCAGCGTGCAGGGTTTCCGCAATGTGATGGATTTGAATTTTATCGGTACCTTTCTGCCTACGCAAATTTTCGCCAAAAACATGGTCGGACGTCCGGGAGCTGCCATCCTCAATATTTCATCTATGAGCTCGGTTAGCCCGATGACAAAAGTGCCCGCCTACAGTGCGGCCAAAGCGGCCATTAACAATTTTACGCAGTGGCTGGCCGTACATCTGGCCGAATCGGGTATCCGCGTCAATGCGATGGCGCCGGGATTCTTCCTTACGGAGCAAAACCGCAACCTGCTGACCAACCCGGACGGTTCGCTTACCGAGCGCTCCAATAAAATCATCACCCATACTCCGATGCGCCGATTCGGCGTGCCGGAGGATTTGCTGGGAACCTTGCTTTGGCTTGTAGATGATACAACTTCCGGGTTCGTTACAGGCACGGTGATTCCGGTAGATGGCGGATTCATGGCTTATTCCGGCGTCTAAACTATAAAATAACCCCACAAAGTGGAGCCTATGCTTCGATGCTTATTCCAAATACTTTGCGGGGACCCCCAAAAAAACTTATAAATTCTATACTGCTAAAAAAGGGTGTCCCCTTCGTCTAAGACGTTGGAGCCACCCTTTTGTTTGGTTTAAAAATCATATTATGACTGTACTTCCAATACGATCATGCCGATTCCCGAAGCCTTTATTTGATCGGCCTGCAATTCTTCCACCTGCTCCTCTCCAAACAAAACGCTCCATGTTCCGAGTGCAGGCAGTTTAAGCGTGGTATCCCCCGCCTTGGCATGATACAGCACATATAAATGCTTCGACGCGTCGTCCCCGGCATGATCCCGGAGCGTATAAGCCACGCAGCAAGCCGGTGCCTCCTCGAAGATCAGATGCTTTTTGATTTGGGCCGAGGTGCGCAAACGGAACGCCGGATGTTCCTTACGGAGCTGGATCAGACGCTGCATGTACTTCACGTCGCCAATATGGGCCGCGCAGCGTTCCCAATCCAGCCAATTGATCTCGTCCGGAGATTTATAGCTGTTTTCCTCACCATTTTTAGTGCGCATAAATTCTTGCCCGGCATGTATAAACGGGATGCCCTGGCTTGTCAGAACGATAGCCGAGCCTAGGCGATGCATACTTCTGCGTGCTTCGTCCGTCGCTTCTTCCGTTGACAGCACTAGTTTGTCCCACATCGTATGATTGTCATGGCATTCCACATAGTTCACGTTTTGAACCGGCTCGATCGCAAACTGCCGAAGTTTGGAATCGTATTCGATCCCCCCGGCGACACCCATGCGGACATCCTGTTCAAACCCGCTGGCACCGCTGATAAAACCTTTGTCCGGATAGATGAAAATGCTGCCCTTAACCGCATCCCGGAGTCCATCGTTAAAATGGCCGATGCGAGGCATCCGTGCGGCATTGATCTGGCATGCCCGCTTCTCCTCCGGCAGCACGGTATCCATATTCCAGCCTTCACCGATCATCAGGATGCTTGGATCCACTTCATCCAACCGGCGCCGAATTTCATTCAACGTTTCGACATCCATGAGTCCCATCAAATCAAACCGGAAACCGTCGATATGATATTCCTTAACCCAATGCAGGACGGAATCCACAATGAACTTCCGGGCCATCTTCCGTTCCGAAGCAAACTCATTGCCGCAGAAGGAACCGTTCGACAGCGATCCGTCCTCCTTATACCGAAAATAATACCCGGGAACCAGCTTGTTGAAATTCACCAGATACCAGTCATAAACATGGTTGTATACAACGTCCATAATGACGCGCAAGTCTTGATCATGCAGCGTTTGGATCATTTGCTTCAACTCTTTGATCCGCACGGTTGGCTCATATGGATCGGTGGAATACGAACCTTCCGGCACATTATAATTTTTCGGATCATATCCCCAATTGTATTGCGGAATGTCCAGCTTAGACTCATCCACGCTTTCGGTAGAATAGTCAAACATAGGCAGCAATTGAACATGCGTAACGCCAAGGCTGCGGATATGATCAAGCCCTGTCGGAATATTTTTCGGTCCTTTGGTCCCTCCTTCGGCCAGCCCGATAAATTCCCCCGGATGGGAAACGCCGCTGCTTGGATGAATGGACAAGTCCCGCAAATGCAGTTCGTAAATGACCGCATCCACAGGGGATTCCAAGGATGGCTTATCGTCTGTCCAATAGTCCGGGTTCGTTTCCGCCAGATCCACAATCGCGCCCCGGTCACCGTTAACGCCAACAGCTTTGGCGTAAGGGTCCACCGCCTCATTCCACTGTTCTCCGACTTTTACCTTATAGGTATAACCGATGCCTTTGTTATCTCCTTCAAGATGAAACGTCCAGGTTCCCCCCTGATCCCGTTTCATCTCCATTTCCTCCGCGAATGTGCTCGTCCAGTCCGGATAAAGCAATACCTTCGCTTCCGAAGCTGTCGGCGCCCATAGGCGGAATGTCGTTGCCTCCGGCGTATAATGTACGCCAAGGTCGTCTCCTTCATAGGCAAAATGAGAATCGAATTCCGGATCAAACACGGAAATGCCGTTTGTGACCGCCGGTTCCCCGTAGTCTACCACAACACGATGTTCTTTTTGTACAGACAATTCTGCCACTCCCCATTGCTATATTAACGACGTTCGCCTATGTGCGCGATTTTACTAGCAAACAGCCGGCTCTTTTGATGACAAACGCCTAAAACGCTCGGTCCGCTGTGGTTTTTTATTGATCTTCAGCCGACCATCCTTCAAGAATACCGTCAGTTTTCATTCTTTTCAAGGGTCAGGTTCACATGTTATAGAAAGTTGATGAACCTGACCACCGGATTTGTACTAGAGCCTATCAAAATATTGACATTCGTCCATACCATCGTAATCGCATGATGTCATACATTAGTATAGGTGAATTATACAAACGAACGAATGGGGGGGAGAGAATTGTTTATTCAATGGATTCCTGAACTGAAACCGGATCACATCCGCCTATCGCCGAAGTGGTTTGTGCTCCGGACCATCCCATCATCTTTATGGCTTCATTTCGGAGCCTGGAAGAAAGAATTTATATTGAAAATAAATGATCATTTGCCGCAATCCATAGTAGAATTGCCTAAAGCTATGATGAATCATTTTACGATACCTGCTGATCTGCCTTACGAAATCTATTTGGAAGGAAACCATCTTCATATCGGTCCAGTCATCGCGCTGTTATTGGCCAAACGGAACCATCTGACACCTGAATATCTTGAAAAACACCGGGGATACCTCATAAATTATAGAATGATTAAGGGACTTATTTACATCTGTTCATTGAATGGCATAAACCCCAAAAATCAAACGGTGGAGGGATTCTACTTCGATCCGAATGCAAAAGGAAAAGAACAGTGGAAAAAAGGAATTTTCCCTTATCCCGGTGCAGTCTTCAGAAGAATCCGAGTATATAAAAACGCTCATTACGACCATCTGATCACACATATCGAACGGAAGATTTTCAATCCGCATTTTCTGGATAAGTCGAAGCTGTGGGACTCCTTATCTCCGGATCCTATATTAGTAAAGTATCTGCCTCATACCAAACCATTAAATCATCTGCAAGATTTAAACGAGATGTTGGACTTATACGGGCAGGTCTATTTAAAACCGGCTAACAGTTATATGGGCAAAGGAATCAGCACAGTCAAAAAGATGCGTAACGGATACCTGTTTACGAATCGGCATAAGGAAAAAACCATGATCAGATCCTTCCGCCAAGCTTCCTCTTTCCTTCGGTATTTGAAAAAGGGGAGAAAGTATTTGATTCAACAATCCGTCGCATTGACGTTTAATAATAGGAACGTAGATTTTAGGGTTATCCTGCAAAAAGACGAAAGCCAACATTGGGACTGTTCGGGAATCATAGCACGCTTCGGCAGGTCCGGAAGATTCTATACGAATGACGTAAGTTCCATTGGTCTGGGCAAAGACGCCCTGAGAACCATCTTTCATCTGGATGAGGAAGCAGCAGCCGAGAAAGAAAAAGAAATCATATCGATTTGTACGGAAGTCTGCCGTAGATTGGATACCATATACGGGCCTTCCGGCGATATGGGGATCGATGTGGCGGTAGATCAAAACCTCAGAGTATGGATTCTGGAAATCAACAGTCTTCAACATCATAAAATGGCAGCCTATTTAATAGATGATCCTCATATGTATGCCAGGGTCATGTCAAGACCTTTGGAATACGCGAAAGCTCTTGCTGGTTTTCGGGGGAATGCATAAGATGGGTGCAGGATTGGGCAACTACCGTGCCATTCGGATTCTGGGTGAATATGTATAGGACATATGACTGAATAAAAGGGGGAGCCCTTATTATGGGAATTCGTATTAAAAAACCGAAAGTACCGCCGACGCCGCCACCGACTCCTACACCTACGCCATCACCCACAGTGAAACCAACTTCTCCACCGGCACCCGCACCCGCTCCAGCACCTACCCTAGCACCAACACCCGCTCCAACAATAGCGCCGACTCCTACACCTACGCCCACTCTATCTCCAATTCCGACGCCAACGCCAACAGCGACACCTACGCCAACGCCAACACCTACACCTACGCCGACACCGACTCCAACACCGACTCCAAAGCCTACTACGACCCCAGGCGGCGGCCGCATTTATGTGACAAATAATGCAAGCAACAATGTGTCGGTCATTGACGGGGCCACGAATACGGTCATAGCGACCATCACCTCCGGCATGAACCCTTTTGGCGTAGCGGCTAACCAGACAACCAACCGCATTTATGTGGCCAATAATGCAAGCAACAACGTGTCGGTCATTGACGGGGCCACGAATACAGTCATAGCTACCGTCACGGTTGGAACGGCTCCAGACTCCGGAGTTGCAGTAAATGCGACAACCAACCGCATTTATGTTTCGAATTTCACCAGCAACAACGTGTCGGTCATTGACGGGGCCACGAACACGGTCATAGCTACCGTCGCCGTAGGCACACGTCCGGAAGGCATCGGGATAAATCCGACAACCAACCGAATCTATGTGGCAATTGAAGGCAATAACATTGTCTCGGTCATTGACGGGACCACCAATGCCATCATAGCTACTATTCCCGTCGGTGCGGGACCTGAAAGCGTAGCAGTGAACCCTACAACCAACCGAATCTATGTATCAAACGCCAATGAATTTGGAGCCCCTCCAGGTAACACCGTATCCGTGATCGACGGTACCACCAATACCGTTATAGCCACGGTCACGGTCGGTTCGGGACCTGAAGGCGTGGCTATAAACCCTATAACCAACCGGATCTATGTAGTGAATAACTTTACAAATGACGTTTCAGTGATTGACGGGGCTACGAATACCGTTATAGCTACGATCCCAAAAGGCGTTGGTGGAGAAGCTATTGCGGTGAACCCGGCAACGAACCGCATCTATGCACCAAATGCTTTTGATGTTACCGTCACCGTAATTGACGGGGCTACCAACACCGTTATCGCCACCGTCACCGTTGGCACTAGTCCATCAGGCGCAGCGGTGATATCTTAGCCATAGTTCAACAGTCTCTTCGTTAACGTAGACAAAGTTCAAAGGATTTTTATTACGGGGAAAGCAATAGAGCTAGATCATCTTTTGGTATATTGCTTTCCCTTGCTTATTTAGTCAACGTTTAGCCGAAGTGTCGGTTTGAAAACGTAATGCATATACTTTAGGCGAATACGAAGCAAAACTAAAGAGGTGCTCTTATGATTACCATCAGTTTATGCATGATTGTGAAAAATGAACAGGACACTCTGGAAAGATGTTTGAAATCGGTCCAAGACATCGCCGATGAAATCGTCATTGTAGATACAGGTTCAACGGATCAGACCAAGAAAATAGCGGAACGGTTTACGCCGCATGTCGTCGACTTCGAATGGATTGATGACTTTGCAGCGGCGCGCAACTTCTCCTTCGCCCAAGCGACGATGGACTATATCCTATGGCTTGATGCCGATGATGTGCTTTTAACGGAAGATCGTCAAAAATTACTCCAATTGAAACAATCACTCAATCCCCTAGTAGATGCCGTCTCCATGAACTATCATTGCGCCTTCGACGATCACGGCAACGTAACGCTGAATGTGCGGCGAATCAGGCTGGTCAAACGATCGAACAAATATCAATGGCAGGGTGCTGTTCATGAAGATTTAGCGGTAAAAGGAATTATTTGCGACAGTGATGTCGTTGTGACACATAAACAAATGCACGGCGCTACTGACCGTAATCTAAAAATTTTTGAAAATCTCCTCCGCCAAGGCAAAAAACTCACCCCTCGTGATCTCCAACATTATGCAAGAGAACTGCACCATCATAAGATGTATGAGAAAGCGATCGAATATTATCTGAAATTCATGGACTTGGATGACGTTACACCGGAAGATAAGATCTTCATATGCGGCAAAATGGCCGATTGTTACTACCAACTTGGAGACCGGGATAAAGAATTGGCAGTTACCCTCAAGTCATTTGAATACGATGTTCCGCGCCCGGAATTTTGCTGCCGCTTAGGTTACCGTTTCCTGGAGAAAGGCGAATTCCATCAGGCGGTGTTCTGGTATAAACTAGCTGCCGATTCCCCCCTCCCGAGCAATTCATGGGCGATCGTGAATCAGCCAAGTCGGACTTGGCTGCCTCATATGCAGCTTGGTCTCTGCTATTATCAATTAGGCGACTATGAGTTGTCTTATCGACATAACGAAATTGCCCATACCTACCGGCCGAACGACGAACAGATCGCAAACAATTTGCGGCTTCTGGAGGAATTGCTAAATCAGACCGTTTAATGCCGTGCGCAGGAGGGGATCGAATGACTGACGAATGTAAACCGCTGGTATCGCTTATTTTCCCTGCTAAGAACGAAGGCGGCAACGTCCGCTCCACCTTGGAGTCCGCCTTGCAAGCGAAAACCGACTACTCTTTTGAAATGATTATTGTAGACGATGGGTCTACAGACGGATGCTGCGATGTAGTTGCATCTTATTCCCATGCCAATATGGGGCGAATCCGGTCGCTCAGAACCGAAGGTATCGGGCTGGCGCAGGCTAAAAACCTTGGTGCAAGACATTCCAAAGGCGAATATCTCATCTTCTGCGATGCTCATCTTTTTTTTGAAGACCTATGGATAGACGGCCTGCTCGAACCGATTCGAACCGGACTAGCCGACGGTACAACCCCAGGAATCGCACCTACCAACTCCCCCGATATCGTGGGATATGGTCAGACCCTGGATAATAATTTGGGGATCCAGTGGAATGGATGGCAAGCTAACCCCTTTCCCTCTGCGGTCATGCCGGGAGGATGTTTTGCCGTTTCACGACACGTTTTCTTCGACATCGGAGGATTTGATCACGGATTTCGGTTATGGGGTTATGAAGATGTGGAGATTTCCTTGAAAATGTGGCTGTTCGGCTACAAGTGTTATGTTCAGCCTAATGTTAAAATACTGCACCTGTTCCGCGAAACCCATCCGTACACCGTCACTTATGATCATATTAACTACAACTTGATGCGAATGGCTTATAGCCATTTTAATGTAGCCCGGATCCTGCAGTGCAACGAATTGATAAAATACTCAGATCCGGATCACATCGAATCCACCGTGCTAGAGAGCAATGTTCTGCGACAGAGACAAGCGTATTTTGCACGCCGGAAATATGACGACAATTGGTATATGCACAATTTTGGAATCCCATTTTAAGCTGCCGTAAATGAAGGGGATGTATATGGATACAGTAAGTGTGGTCATCCCGGCTTATAACCATGAAAAATTTATAGGTGATGCGATAGAAAGCCTGTTTAACCAGACATACCCCCACATTGACATCATCGTCGTCGATGACGGATCAACGGATGGGACGCAGAACATATTGGACCGGTACCGAAATCGCATTACGGCCATCCGGCAATCCAATTCCGGGGTATGCGCTGCCAGAAATGCCGGAATCCGATTGGCCCGGGGACGCTACATCTGTTTTTTGGATTCCGATGACCTTTTCCTGCCCGATAAAATCGAACGCCAGCTGAAGGTTTTTCATAAGAACCCCAAAATCGGCTTGGTGCATACCGGAGCGAACGTCATGTCGAAAGCAATGGACGGCTGGAACCTTTGGTATACGTATACCCCTCCTGTATTTCATTCTCGGGATGAGCAAATCAAAGCATTGCTGGAAGCAAATTATATCGTTTGTTCGACCGTGATGGTCAGGCGCGATTTATTTTCCTTAGCCGGTTTATTTGATACGAGATACCGCCATTACGGGGAAGATTATGACATGTGGCTGCGCTTATTGGCATGGTCTGATTTCAGCTCCATTCCGGAAGTTATGCTTCACTATCGTTGGCATGGAGGGAACCAAAGCAGGTCGGCGGATCAAAAGGCTATTTCTAACATTCGGCAAGAAGCGGCGGCTCGGCTCGTCCCTGCAACGGGATGAGTGGCGAATCATCCGCCACAGCAAAGAGACTGGGGATTATAAGACGAATTTCCGCCAGTCTCTTTTTATGTCGTGCTGTAGGTCCGCTGGAAGCCCGCTTAACGCAGTATCCAAACTTACCCCCTGCTTTATTCTTGAAGTAGTTCGTCAGCCAAATTCCTTTTTGACATATAAATCCCATAGGGAAGGAAAACCGCCAAACTTATCGTTATCAATAATAAAATCATCAGCACTGGCAAAGCAAAATCAAAATGAATCGCGGCAGCCGCATCAATCAGAAATATAGAGCGCGTCACGATCAGTCCTATTACAACTCCAGTTAAAATACCTACAAGCAAATAAAGAAAAACCTGAGTGATGATCATTTTGAGCACGCCATAAGGGGTTACAAAAAAGGTACGAATAATGGCAAACTCTTTGCGCTTTCACGGACAACGAGTAATGCACGGGTGGCAGCATCGGGTCCAGAATTTACAACATAAAGAGGCACCCAGGTAGGCGAAGAGGAAAGAGTGGCAGACGGGGACGTTCGTTTGGATTTGTACAGCCAGTATTTTAACTTGTCGATGGAGCATTGATGGGCGGCGCACCAAGCAGCCATGGTCTCCCACTCGCACGAAATTCAGCGATACGCTCGGCTCATTGATAGTAGTTCTTTCGTAGACATAAAGCCAACCTCCTCGGATAGATTGCCTTTATGTTCTCATGAATTCTTACGTAGTTGAAGGCGGGGTTGAATTTGACGCTTACAGATTTGTGAGCTCTTTTTACCTTTTCAAGATACTTTCGAAATTCAGGTTTATTTTTACTACAAAAGCCATCCGCAAATAAAGTTAAAGAAGCAGACGCCGGTAGAATACCGACGTCTGCTTACAGCCTAGGTATATTTTTCAGTATACTAAATTGGGTGTTGACCATACTTTCGGGCGGGATCATTTATTTAATAGAATGTTAATGTACTAAATGTTCAGAATATTAATATTATGCTGACGCCCAACTATCAACATAATAGTCTACATAATAATACCCATCTGCTTCTAAATAAGCCTGTAAAAATCCTATTTCAGTATACAGTGTGTAATGTTGATTGCTACCAAAATAATTAAGCGTGTAGTCACCTCTTACTCTAGCTGTAGCAGTTTTGTTTCCGGATAGAGATAGATTGTGTGATACCGAAACTCCTACTGAGCCTTTGGTACCACCTGCATCATAAGCATAAATGTCCATCTTACTTCCGATTTGATAATAAGTGTTGAGACATAAGGTTGCAACACCACGCCCAACTTCATAGACATAATCGGTGTTCCATTTTGTTCCTGACATATCATATTCTCTACTATAGTCATTTGTACTAAAGTCTCTTGTTAATTTCTTTGGAGTACTTTCATCAACAATAGGTTTTGTTTTTGTAGTAACTCTAACGAAACTATTATCATCCATAACAAGTAAGACAGTACCGTTAGGTCCTAAACCGCTGTTCTTAAGTTTATCATTAACTTTTTCTGAGTTAAAAGCATCAGTTTTTAAATATTGAGCTACAAATTCAGGATTCTCACTTACGTAATCCTCAGCCAATTTATCATTTCCAGAGAGTTCAGCTTCTAGTAGATCAATTTTGAATTGTTCAAATTCTCCCTGTGATTTATTATTTTCCGAAGCAAAAGCAGGAACGGATAAAGAAAGCAAAAGAATAGTAGATAATAATGAAAGAATAAGTTTCTTCAAATTTAGTTCATCCCCTTATAATAGAATTACATACAATATGGCCATTAATTGTATTATAATTCCATTATATACTATAAAAGTAAAAATTGGAATTGATAATATAATAAAATTTTACATTTTAAGATGAATATACTAAACTTGTTTCTGAAGATAACTATAAGGAGGTACTTTATGTATCGATTGTATGCAAGTATTGATATGTTACCATTACCATTGATAATCTACTCTATTTTTATATTTTTAGTATTTGCTGCTCTTATATCTATTATTATTTTGTGTTGGAAGAATATACTTAAAAAAAAATAGCGGTGAGTTGTATTTAAAGATATCGGTTCTTAGCGCTACTGGGTGTGTTAATGGTGTGTTAATGGTGTGTTAATGCCTACTAACGAGATTCATAACCCTTTCGCTTGTCGGAGAATCTCATAGGCAGAAGAAGCGGTCAAGAAGATCACTTCTTCTGCCTATGAGGCGGAGTCACAAGGCGCCTTACTCATGATTCCAAACGTATAATCTTCTACAACTGCTGTTCACCTGATATAAGCCATATCCGTTGTTCCACACCGGCAAAAGAACTCATAAAAAGGCTCATTCCTTCTCATTGTTCAAGTTGGAATAAGCCTCTGAAAGTTTATCAAATGTTTGAGTTGCTTTGTGTTTGGTTTGTTGGTTGTATTGTAAGGTCTTTACTAGAACTTGTAAATATAGGACCCAATGATCCTTTTATCTTGTACTTGAGCTACTCACTCTTAATAGCTATTCTTCCAGATCCAAAATACTCTTGAAAAAAGCCGAAGTCAAACAGTTTCCCCTGAGATTTCATTTGTTTAAAATCTACCTTTTTTAGCTTTGCTTGCTCTATGCTAGTGCTATTCATAAAATCAAATGGAACAGTCTCTGCTATATAGCAATCAGTTCCGCCGCTGTAACGGTGCTGATTCCGTCCATCGACTCTAGCTTGTAATCGGTCTGTGCCAATACCTGTCGAAGCTGTTCCTCGATTTGCTTGATGAGTTCCCGACTTCTCCGCATGTCCTTGACCATGTTGACGGTGAGGAAGTCTCTGTATTCTTGGAAGTTCCGCTTCGTCTCACCATCCTGCTTCACCAATTCCAGTATTTCTTCTGCCTTACGGGTGGAACATGTGTTATGACTCGCTTCATGTAAATAATCCGCCAGTTCATCTACCCCCACCGTCATCCTGACCCCGTAATAGTGACAGATTCGTTTATGGAACTCATTGAAGAAGTCCCAGTACACGTCTGTAAAGTCAATGACTATACGGTCTATGGATACCGTTACCCCATTCATGTTCCGCCCCCTCCCCGAATTTTTCCATGAATTTCGGGCTTAATTATAGGGCAGGCGGCTAGCCTTATACGTTCCCTGCCTGTTATATGTTAACTGCTCGTCAGCAGAGTTCTTTCTTCGCTGTAACAATCGTTGAAAGGTACAATTAAGTTGCGGACGATATGAAAAAAACTTCGTTTTAGCCGTCCTACTCTTAATAGTGGCGGTATCTATCCGAAAAGATGCGATTTACTGCTATTTCATCCTCCCTATCGGGGCGGCATATTCTACAGTTGCAAATAAATTTGAAAAAAAGGTAAGAAAACGAACATAACAAAAAACAGGTCAATCATGGTGGTATCTGTCCATAATCAACCTGTTTTATGTATCCTAGTAGCGTTATTTAGGTTATATAATTACAGCATTTGATGTGCGTACACCCGAAATGGAGAAATCTTCATACGGGTATTACATGGGTTATATGTGTTATTGGTTGAATGAAGAGTTCGTTCGGCACTGGGTAGCCCCACCAAAGAAAAAACCTTGAAAGGCACGAAGCCAGTCAAGGTTAAGGCTAACAAAAGCAAATTAACAACTTTCGAAATAAAATTTACAATAAAATCCTTTTTTTTCGGAATTATAAGTAATCATATCATACTTAATTGATGTATCAGTACCCTTCCTAATATAAGCCGTGCCCTCCGAATACTCTGTGAATTCTACAAACGTATGGAATACTTTCTTTACTTCCCCTAAACTATAATTTCTGAGCTTCACCATAACACAATATATATCATCGTTAGTACTGATGGAGAAATCTGAAACATTGTCGATTCCTTTAAGACAGTCCCTGAATTCAATCTTCAATCCCACATCAGATTGGTACTGTATATTACTTACCATATCACTAAATGCTAATTTATCCATATTTACATCTTACATCCCTTCTTATTTTTTAGGAATATAGTTCCCTCCATTTGCAGACTGAGGATAAGAGTAGACTGTCACAACTTTGTCGCCCCATTCATTAGTAATAACAGTATTACCTCTCTTATCTTGATATCTCCAAGTAACTGAACCATCCTCGGGGTCTATCTCTTTTACTCTAGTATTCTTGTTATTATTTATTATATTGTCAATTTGTTCTGAACTAAACCCACGTTCATTAGCACGTTCTGCACCATGGCCTGTAAACTCTCGACCTCCCTTTGTTGTATCCCCTGCTTTGATACTGGCAGTATCACCCGTCCCCTTAGTCTCAGGCAACTTCTCATTAGGTTTGCTTGATTTCTGCGAGGAAGGCTTTTTCGGCGTTGGACTATTTGATCCTTCGCTTTTAAACATTTGATAGAGATCCTTGGCACTTTTAACGCTATTCGATCCACCGATAAACGTTACTCCTGCCCCATGTGTCCCTACAACAGTAGATTGTACAATAGCACCCACGCCTATAGGGGCTAATGCTCCCGTAGATGTTACCACGCCACCAAAGACTGCTTCCGTTACAGCAGCACCCATTTCTAATACTCCGGCTACAGTTGTTATGAGGTGTCCGATCAATTCACCTGTTTTGCGCGCCTTCGGATGATTTGATGCGTATTCCTTACTCATGATTCCAAGCGAATAATCTTCTACAACTGCTGTTCCCGCTCCTGATGTAGCTTCTCCGACTACTTCTGCGACATACTTTCCCGCCGCGACTTGGGCTTCCGCATTCTGAAGCTAGGCTTCGCCCAGAATAGCCAGCCACGACCGGGATTGTTCCTGCTTCGGCTGCGGCTGTGGCTGTTCTGCCATGTAACGATCGTAGTTCGCCCTCCAGCGTTGTCTCAGTTCGGATGGAATCTGATGATATGCCTGCTCCAACTCACTAGCAGTCTGGGCCATACGTCGGACATAAGAAGCCATATCTTTTGTTTCGTACGGACAAAAAAAGCCCTTCCTACTCATGGGTCACGTTGGAAAGAGCTTTTGAATGTTTATCAAGTATGCTTGACAAGTTTTAAGTGTTTATATTGGCGATTCTTGTCGTCAAGAAGTACAGTTTGTATTTTCTTCTATATATAATAATTTTTTTTGCAATAGTTCAATCATTTCTTGAGTTTTCTTGATGTTTAAATTCCTTCTACCGTTTAAGTAAACAAAGTCCTTTATTTCACTCCAATTACGTTGTTCACTTATTATATTAATTTCTTGAGATAAGCCTCTGATATACACAGGTAATTCTCGACTTATAAACTCTTCAATCAATTTTTCTAAGTCTGTATAATCCATACTCCAGTTAAAATAACTTTCTATAAAATACTTGAGGTTTTCATATTTCGTTCTTTCACTGCTCATTTGCTTCACTCCTTTAATCAAAAACAGGGTAACCAGTAATAATTCTGTAGCCTGATGTCATAGAAGGATCTTTAACTAGGTAAAGCTGGGATTTAGACAAATTGTTATTCACTTTCTTTGAAGCAGAGTTACCACCATTCTTCACATCAACACCTTTGCCAACAGGATAATTATGCTCTGTTTTAGTAATCAAATAGCCTTTTGAATTTGGATTATCTAACCAATCGGAAATTTGATCTGCATTCTTTCTAATATTTTCTTGTGTGGCTTTTAAAGCAGTACTTTTATTACTAAAGGTGGTTGAGGGTACTCCTTCTTGAGCAGCTCGTTTAAGCAACTCTTCATTCGTCTTTCCAACATGTTTTTCAAGTAAGTGACCACCTTTTGCCTCCATTTCATCCAAGATTTCATTATTAAGATTTTTTCGTATACTGTCAGCGCTAGTTTTACTTGAGGCTTTTCCCGGTGTGCCTTCGCTTTTAAACATTTGATAGAGATCCTTGGCACTTTTAACGCTATTCGATCCACCGATAAACGTTACTCCTGCCCCATGTGTCCCTACAACAGTAGATTGTACAATAGCACCCACGCCTATAGGGGCTAATGCTCCCGTAGATGTTACCACGCCACCAAAGACTGCTTCCGTTGCAGCAGCACCTATTTCTAATACTCCGGCTACAGTTGTTATGAGGTGTCCGATCAATTCACCTGTTTTGCGCGCCTTCGGATGATTTGATGCGTATTCCTTACTCATGATTCCAAGCGAATAATCTTCTACAACTGCTGTTCCCGCTCCTGATGTAGCTTCTCCGACTACTTCTGCGACATACTTTCCCGCCGCGGCTTGGGCTTCCGCATTCAGAAGCTGGGCTTCGCCCAGAATAGCCAGCCACGACCGGGATTGTTCCTGCTTCGGCTGCGGCTGTGGCTGTTCTGCCATGTAACGATCGTAGTTCGCCCTCCAGCGTTGTCTCAGTTCGATGGAATCTGATGATATGCCTGCTCCAACTCATTAGCAGTCTGGGCCATACGTCGGACATAAGAAGCCATATCTTTTGTTTTTATACGGGCAAAAAAGCCCATTCCTACTAATGATTCAAGTTGGAAAGAGCTTTTGAAAGATTTATCAAGTGTTTGAATTGTTTAGTGTTTGGTTGGTTTACTCAACTCAGTGTGGAATTTTCACAAATTTAAAACAGCCATTATCTTGTCCATAAGTAAATGTACTTGGTCTTCCGATCCGGATTTTTACCAATAAATCCCGCGCAAATTTCTTTCAAACAATTATAGAAATCGGAACTGTTTATAATGATTTCGTTATATGAAGCAGTGTTAATAAATATCATTATAAGTCAATTAGAAAAAACTAAGTTTTGCAGCCTATTGTTATGAAAATTTAACAAATCATATATTATCATCTCTATTGTAATTTATTAAGAAACTCCCTACATATTCTACCCGACATATTATCAATTGATGCCATTTTTCTCAATTTCTTCATAAGTTCATTGTTATTTATTATACATTCTTTATTATTATCATTAATTAAAAATCTTAAAGAATCAATACACATTTCAAATAGTTCTTTGTCTGTTGTTTCAATAAGTGATAATATTATATTAATTTCTCTTGCATCATTTTCTTCTTCAAAGCAATACACTACTCTTTTTTGCCACTCTAACGATTTATCCATTATATTTTTTCCAAGCAACTCCCAATCTATTTCGGAAAATTTCTCCAACAAGATCATCGCATCATTTACTCCAACATCATACCAATAATCATCTGAAGCATTCTCTCCAGACATTTCAGTTATTAATTTGTCAAATTCTTCATATTTCATAAATTGCCTCCACTAATTTATTGGTTCAAATCCTGGCGTTGGTTTACCTCCCACCGGATATCCAGCAGTAATGTTATTGCCTTCTTTAATAACATCTATTTCAACACCATCTACAGTACCGCTATGCAAAGTTGTAGTTCCCCCATCTGAAGTACGACTTCCAACTGCTGGCGTATCGCTAATTTTTTTTATAGAGCTTATAATTTTCTCATCACTCCATGAATCAGGAAATACTGTGCTTTTTTTAAGCTTTGCGAGAGTTCCATCTGGAAACTGATGATAAAATTGAACAAATTTAGTTCCATCTGGATTCTCCCTGAGGACTTCTACTGCATAATTAGGATTTGCATCATTTACTACATTAGGCGAATGCCCCCCTCTAAGTCCATTTTTACCTGGTATTCTCTCTCCCCCTAATATTTTTTGCTCCATCTCTGGTGTTAAGTAAGATTCACTAGCTTTACCCGTCCCCTCAGGAGACTTGCTCGAATTCGTTGATTTAGGCGGCTCCTTAGATCTGCTTGAATTCGCCTCGTTTACACCCGAGCCACCTTTGTCGCTGGATTTTACTGGTGGCTTCTCTGAAATAGGTGGTTGCTTAGGCTTAACAGATGGCTCTCCGACCGACTTCATACCGACACGAAATCCTACAATTCCATAGATTGTCTCCTCGATTAAATCGCCCAGACCTGTCCTTTCCATATAATCTCCGGATTTCTGCCCGATAACCCCCCGATTGTACCTGCTTATGAGTGCATCCAATTTTTCTTTATCCAACTCGATAGTATTGCTTGAGTCAACCCCCATCGCTACCAAACCATCTTCAATCGCGTTGAGAGTTTTTTCATCCCATACTTGCGTCCGCTTTACGTTGACGATACGCTGAAGGGCAGCCATTTTATTAGGGTCTTTAATATCATACAGTGATAGTTTACCATGTATCGAAATTTCGGTGCGTAGTGCTTGTTCAGCTTGCTTTAGCTTATCTTCATCTTGCCACCAGTTGGCTGTAAAATAATCTGCTTGATTCCAAAATGAAGTATACTCATTTGTCTTGCCTTTTGCCTGAATACGTTGTTCTTCCTTATAATCTCGGTGCCATTTTTCCCGAATGTTCTTAGGAACCTGCTGATACACATGAGCCATCCCATTCGACTCGATTACCAGGTTTTGAACCAGTTCCAATAGACCGCCAGAACTTGCCACATGACGCGCACTTGTAAAAACCTTCCCCAGCAGCCATTTTCTATAATAGGCATCTTTGGCTTTTTCGTGCTCATAATGACTGATGAGTCCTTGCAGTGCCAAACCGGCCAAATATTTCAGTGGATGTAAACCACCGTTTGCGCCTCCGCCTCCAGCACGACTCGTTCCTGTACTGCGAACCGGAATAGCTGCGCCCACCATTAGACTCGCACTCGCTGCCGCAAGTCCGCCTAATGTTGCTCCAACCATTGCTCCTACCACCGGAATGGAACCTAATAGCTTAGACGTCGTACTCAGCAATCCATCGGCTTGTTTTTGATCCGCCGGGCTCGTGATTTTCGCGGTCGGAGTGCTGCTTGACTGAGTTTTGGCCGCTGCTGCGGCTTGTGCTGCTTCATAGTCTTTGATGTTCATCAGCGGCGGCTCCGGCACGGGAGGAAGATCCATGACGAACACCGGAGCCTTCACCGTGCCCTCTTGATCAACCACCGGGGCCTTGATATCCGTCTCACCATCCAGTACCATGCTGCTGGCTCCGCCTCTGAGATACAATGAACTTCCCGCTTTAAGCGACAGTTCCTCACCTGCATCCAGCATCACGTGACCGCCTTGAATCTGCACATCTCCCGGGCTGCTGACAGTAATGCCGCTCCCATCATGGAGTGTAATTGAAAATGCTCCCGAGGTAGACAGGATCAGTTCTTGCCCAGACATGTCTACGCCGCTTCCTTGCGCATGTCTCCATGCTTTGACGTCTGGCTGCCCCGTCGTGTGGCGATGCTGCCGCTGCGAGTCCGTGACATAAGCTTCATGTTCCCGGCTCGTCGGCAAGTAAAGCTCCACCCGCTCTCCAGCCTCCGGCATATCATACCAACCACTATGTTCTTCCGCTACGTAGTGAGTTGCCACCGGGAACCAGCATCAAGCTGTCGTAATTATGCAGCGTCATCTACTGCGGCTCCATCTTCAGCATCTGGTTTACGTGCGTCACGCGATTCCAGTTCTCGCAAATGCTGTTGTGCATCGCTTAGCTACTTCGGCAACTCTCTTCTTGTTGATGGTTTGTATCGCCTAGATCTACATCATGCTGCCATTATGTAATCTTGGCAGTGTGTCTACGTCAGGATCCAACCTATCAAGTCCCGTACGTTTCCCTACTACCTGCACCGCTTCGCTACACCCGCATCCTGAGAATTTCCCAAAAATAGTTGATGCAAAAGCTGTGAATCTACGTTAATCTGGTATTGAGCCATTTCATAACACCTCGTGTATTTAGAATTTTGTCTCGACAACACTTTCTAACTGAGGGCTATGAACATGGCTCCTTTCAATTTTTGGAACCTAGCATTTTACACAATTATACGGACTCAACTTGCGTACAAGCAAAATGACAAAATTATTCATACGGGTATCACATGGGTTATATGTGTTATTGGTTGAATGATGGGTTCATTCGGCACTGGGTGGGGTATTTTTGAATAGCCACCACTTGAATGTTTGTATTTTTTAGCATATAGCGGCGGAAAAAAAAAGAAACCACAACACGGCGGTTTGCTCGAATTGTGGCGTTGTTGGTTGTATTGTACGCTCTTGTTGTTGGAGGTTGGTCAGTTTCATATTTTTTTTCATAAGTTATAAAGCCTGTCTTGGGGAATATTGAGGTAACGGGACTTACATCGTCGCTTTACAAGTACTATTACCAACTACATATCAAATTACACTCATCTTTCAATATCAATACGAATCACTTCCTATCATTTAATATCGCTATCTCCATTAATTCTTGGCAAACCTTCTGCCATAGTAACGCCGTTCCTCGCTTAATGTGAATTCTATCAATAATCTTATGTTGATTCATAAATTCTTCAAAAGTTTGGTATTCACTTTCATCATCTGGAAAGTTGCTATTCCATTTATATAAGGGACTAATCTCAAGATGTATGTGATCTTGAATATTGTAAATGTATGTCTCATTTCCAATTTCAGTAGGGGTGGACCAAACTAAAAAGTCCTCAGCTGGGTCATCAACATCAAAATTATCAGTTGTCCATAATTCGTGAGCATATATATTATGAAAATATCCAACCCCCTTTTCAATATAATTTCCTTTAATTTCAAGTTCACAATTTAATGCTTTTGTAAGTATGTTGTTTAGTGACTTAAGTGCCTCAATAATGTAGTCATTTACAAATAAGTCATATTCATTTTCATCACGTATGTATCGCAACGATACATTTGTTACAGAGTAAATGTCATTCTTGTCACATGGTAAACAAATTACTATCGCCTGTGTTAAAGAAATCTCTAGTTTAATTGTATTGGTCATTTTTCCCCCGCCCTTAATTTACCCATGTAAATTCAGATAAACTTTTATAAACTATTCATTAAATCAATTGCTTTCTGAGTTAACTTAGGTTTACCCCCAACCTCCTTAACATATCCTGCTTTTCGAAGTGCATTTTTCATTTGGTCAGTTAGTGGTGAAAGATTTGGATCACTACTCTTCCAAGGTCTGACATGACCATGATAAGTACCTTCAACTGTTTTATCTAGAACTACAAAATCACCATTTGAATCAATCCCAACTCTTCTATCAGTTGTACTTTTAATATCAATTGAATTATCTAAAGAAAATTGACCATCTTGAGGCGCTTTGCTTTTTACCGAATTTCCAGCTTTTCCATGATAATCTGCATTCTCAAATTTTCCATTTTTGTATGAATAGTTAGGATTACCCGTCCCCCTAGTCTCAGGCAACTTCTCATTAGGTTTGCTTGATTTCTGCGAGGAAGGCTTTTTCGGCGTTGGACTATTTGATCCTTCGCTTTTAAACATTTGATAGAGATCCTTGGCACTTTTAACGCTATTCGATCCACCGATAAACGTTACTCCTGCCCCATGTGTCCCTACAACAGTAGATTGTACAATAGCACCCACGCCTATAGGGGCTAATGCTCCCGTAGATGTTACCACGCCACCAAAGACTGCTTCCGTTACAGCAGCACCCATTTCTAATACTCCGGCTACAGTTGTTATGAGGTGTCCGATCAATTCACCCGTTTTGCGCGCCTTCGGATGATTTGATGCGTATTCCTTACTCATGATTCCAAGCGAATAATCTTCTACAACTGCTGTTCCCGCTCCTGATGTAGCTTCTCCGACTACTTCTGCGACATACTTTCCCGCCGCGACTTGGGCTTCCGCATTCTGAAGCTGGGCTTCGCCCAGAATAGCCAGCCACGACCGGGATTGTTCCTGCTTCGGCTGCGGCTGTGGCTGTTCTGCCATGTAACGATCGTAGTTCGCCCTCCAGCGTTGTCTCAGTTCGGATGGAATCTGATGATATGCCTGCTCCAACTCATTAGCAGTCTGGGCCATACGTCGGACATAAGAAGCCATATCTTTCCATGATGTGGGTAACCCTAACTCACACGCACTTGTAAAAACCTTCCCCAGCAGCCATTTTCTATAATAGGCATCTTTGGCTTTTTCGTGCTCATAATGACTGATGAGTCCTTGCAGTGCCAAACCGGCCAAATATTTCAGAGGATGCACACCACCGTTTGCGCCTCCGCCTCCAGCACGACTCGTTCCTGTACTGCGAACCGGAATAGCTGCGCCCACCATTAGACTCGCACTCGCTGCCGCAAGTCCGCCTAATGTTGCTCCAACCATTGCTCCTACCACCGGAATGGAACCTAATAGCTTAGACGTCGTACTCAGCAATCCATCGGCTTGTTTTTGATCCGCCGGGCTCGTGATTTTCGCGGTCGGAGTGCTGCTTGACTGAGTTTTGGCCGCTGCTGCGGCTTGTGCTGCTTCATAGTCTTTGATGTTCATCAGCGGCGGCTCCGGCACGGGAGGAAGATCCATGACAAACACCGGAGCCTTCACCGTGCCCTCTTGATCAACCACCGGGGCCTTGATATCCGTCTCACCATCCAGCACCATGCTGCTGGCTCCGCCTTTGAGATACAATGAACTTCCCGCTTTAAGCGACAGTTCCCCACCTGCATCCAGCTTCACGTGACCGCCTTGAATCTGCACATTTCCCGGGCTGCTGACAGTAATGCCGCTCCCCTCATGGAGTGTAATTGAAAATGCTCCTGAGGTAGACAGGATCAGTTCTTGCCCAGACATGTCCACGCCGCTTCCTTGCGCATGTCTCCATACTTTGACGTCTGGCTGCCCCGTCGTGTGGCGATGCTGCCGCTGCGAATCCGTGACATAAGCTTCATGTTCCCGGCTCGTCGGCAAGTAAAGCTCTACCCGCTCTCCAGCCTCCGGCATATCATACCAACCACTATGTTCTTCCGCTACGTAGTGAGTTGCCACCGGGAACCAGCATGCTTTAGCCGGGTCTTGTTTAGAATCGATATCCAGCTGGAGCTGTACCAAGTCTTGCTGTACCTTTAGCACGGTACCCGTCAGCGCAATCCCCGCAGCTTGATCGTTTTCATAGCGGGCATAGCGAATATCTTGCTCAGCCTGGAGATCATAACGAGTATGCAGCAGGCCGTCTTCCAGCCGTGTCACTGCCCGAACGACAACCAGCTCTTTTCCTGATCCAATCGGTAACGCAATGATATCTCCCAGCGCATAGTATTGCAGACTTTCGATCACGTAGGTCATATACGAACCTGCACGTTTTCCCGGCTTTCCCGCCTTCAGCTCATGGAACGTTCTCCGTACCTGGTAACTTACATCCCGTTCTACCTTGTACAGCTTGCCTTCAGGCATCCCGAAAAAGACTTTGGGCGAAGCGGCGGTTACCTCCGGCACCAGCACTGACCCGAAGCGAGAGGCCAGACGTTTTAAAAATGCCCAGTCCGTCTCCTCATATTGTAGAACAAAAGTGCCCAGTTTGGCATTGCTGGTTATGGTATCGATGGCGTCTCCATACTTGTATTTTCGAATCATCGTTGTGACCAGATCATCGTAGGTACGATGAATATCCTGATAGGATCGCTTCTTTATCCGGATATCCATCTGATACGAATGCGAAGCGGCTTCCAGTTCAAAAGTATACACGCCCCGAATGCAATGCACGGATAGGCGCGTAACGATGCCATGGAATATTCGTCTTAGCGATTGTCCCTGCTCATCCAATTGGCGGATAACGATCGGTTCCTCTTCCATGTTCTGGCCAATGCATGCGGCTCCCTGTTCTTCCGGCAGCATACCGCTTATCGTTAAATATGCGTGATCGTTGATGGTTCTAGTAATTTGGAGCTTCTCTATATGTTGTGGCTGAAAGGAACCGTAAAAACGCAGACTTTCATACCCGATTCCATTATGTAATACACTCAAGTGAGCTCATGTCTCCTTTCGCTTCCGAATCCTGAAGGCTTAGAAACAGACCCTTAATCCAACTCTTGCCCATCATTTTCAATTTGGATATGACCACAATATAGACACTGAAGGGTACAGTTCTGCGTCAAGGCAGGCTGCCCCTCGATCTTCACATCACTTTTCCCATTCAGCCACGGCATGGTCAGCATCGGAATGCACGGAGCCTTCTTTACGCCATAAATGTCCACCATCTCGCTGGCCTGCACGGCTGGATTTAGCGGGCTGAAGCAATTCCCGAAAGATTGAATGTTCACTCCGGGTACGTAATCTCCAATATTCATTTGTGCTTTGTTTTTAATATAGACGCCATGGCTAAAAGGCCTTTTCAAACGGGTAGGCTGCGTACCATAACTGCAGCTTAAGATCGCTCCTGCCACGACATAGCTTTTTTTCGCACCGGTTCCCGGTTTCACCTGAGTTTCATCCATCTTAATCTCTCCTCCTTCATGCCTCCATCTCGACTCTTTGCACTCGAATGCCTGTAAGAGATCGTCGCAGCAAGCTTTCCGCCACAGCCAAATGGATATAGATATGAGGTTCGATGAGTCCCCTGATCCGAAAAATAGGCGACTCCAACTCCCCCTGTCTCAGTACCAAACGCTTCAATGTATGATTGGGATACCATTCCGTTTGCGCGGACAAACAGTCCTCCATCGGCGGACGAAGCAGCCAATATATGTCCTGTCTGGCCTGCTGAAAGTCGGTAAGGATGGCTGCCCTCCATTCCAGTCCCGGCACATATTTCTCTAATAATACTTTCACCTGGTCCGACACCAGCGGCAGAGGAAATTCCAAGAAATCCGGGTACACCGTTTGTGGATTCGTATGTACAGCTAGAAAAAGAGGATCCTCCTGCTGTTTCTGTCCCTGGGTCTCCTTCAGGATATCTTTTACTTGCAAAGGAGACATCGCAGCAAGCTCCACCCGATTCTTTACCCGTTCGTCTACCTTCAATCGAAAATATCTCAATGCAGCCACTCCCTTCTACGAACGGCATCCCTTACCTGTGCAGGCTCAGAAGACGGTCCTCCATATGGAGAGGAAGCCTCAAAAGTTCCCCAGTCCAATCCGATGGCTTCTCTACGCTGTGCATCCGTAAAAATGACTCCTTGTACATTGGCTTCCGAAAAATCAGCTCCGCTCAAACAAGCACCTTCAAAAGATGCGCCTGATAAGTCTGCTCCAGCAAAGCAAGCATCCGTTAGATCCGCCCCGCTCAAAGTCGCTTTTTGTAGAAACGCATTTTGAAACACGGCACCTCGCAACTGTGCATCTTGAAAACGGGCCCCTTCCAAGCTCGCCCCTGTGAAATTCACGCCGGCAAAACCTAATGGCTCCCAATCTAAAGAAGCATTCGATCCATATCCGGCGTTGCCCATAACGGCATCCAATATTGCCCCTTTCATCGAGCATCCGCTAAAATCGGCTCCATGAAGCATGCTGTATGTCAAATCGATTCCGTTCAACTGGCTTTCCTGCCACACCGTTCCTACTAAAACACAGCCATGCAAGCGGCTATTTTCCATCTGAATCTGACGAAAAGCCGTATAGCGAAAATCCAACAGGCTGTAATCTCCACAAGGCATTTGAACTTGGGTCAATGCTTGGTAGCTGTATGCATGCTCTTCTTTTTCCTCCAGCCACGACTGAATCTCACTTGCCTCCATAACTCTGTGATCTTCTCGATACACCGATACACTGTGGTCCATGTATTCCCCTACACGAATCTCGAATGACTCTTCCCGCTCCAGCTCTTGAAACTCCGGTAAGCAAACGGCTTGTTTCATCGCCAGGCGCATCATGTTTACTATGAGTGCATGAACATGTTCCGCCGCCTCCAGCATGGCATGCTCCCATTCTAGCTCCGATAGAGAAACATGCTGCTGCTCTGCTTCCTTTCGCAACTGCTGCTGCAAATCGGTCCAATAGGAATAGGACCAGCTTGTATCCCATTCAAATCGGATCGGCTTGGGATCGAGCATCCACAAGGCATCTGAAGCCTCCACAAGATAGGCAGGCCGCTCCTCCAGCCATGTGGTACGCAGCATGGAATACGTGATATAGCCGATTTTCCCTTTTCTACCTTGAATTTGCTCTTGCCGAATGTCCCGGCAATACCCCTGAAATGCCTCAACACAGGCCCTAATCTGTTGTTCTTGCCTCACCTTGAACTTCAGCGCCCAATCTCTGCGGATCATGAACCACGCCTGATTCAAGGCGGCCTGCTGCAGGTTGAGCTCGTCTTTAGGCTTCTCCATTTGCAATCCTCCACCACCAGAAGCTCTTTATATGTCATATCATCATGCTGCCGCCATTCTGCCGCCGCACTACAGCCTAATTCGACTTCACCTCACTGCCCTTCATATCCGCTGACCCGCTCAATTGAATATGACTGCCTTTGCAATCCATACGCAGCTCGCTGCCTGCGGACAAACTCATCTTTTTCCCTGCCGACAAACTCAAATTGCCCCCCGCCGAGATACTTACCTGCTTGCTGCTCACAATGTGAATGCCTTCCTTGTCGTCCAGCTTGATAAAAATAGCGCCGTCTTTCCCCGACACGACCAGTTCATCCGGTCCCAAACGAATTTCCTTTCCATGGGGCGTTCGCCATATTTTCATCTGCGGATTGGAAAACCTATTATGTCCGCTCCCTCTGCCCGCACGTCGGACCGCACTTCCCGCAACGCCATCCTCTTCGCGACTTCCCGGAAAATACAAAGAAACCGGGTCTCCTTTTTCCGGCATCACGTACCAGCCTGTATGTCCCCCGCCGCTATACACCGTCATGTAGTTAAACCAATGCGCCTGATCGACCGCTTGCTTCTCGTCGCAATCCAAATGGATACGTACCTGATCCTGACGCACGTCCATGACCACTCCGCCTAGCGAAGCACCCGCCAGTTTTTCCTGATAGTAGCATTTCTGCCGTAAACCCTTGTACGAGGTAAGCACATATTGATGCCGCAGTATCCCCTGAGTCATCTCCGTGTAAGCCTGAATAACAAACAAACTATGTCCTTTAAAAGCTAACTGAGCCCCCAAATCCAGCACTTCGTCCGTCTCTACCTCATAAACAATAAAATCATTTTCGTCCAGCTTTACCTGCTCATTTTCCTGAAAATAACGGAAAGGCAGCATTTGCTTGCGAACTGTATAACGGGTATGATCCAGCACCACCTGTGCCGGGCTGTCCTCGATGCCGAAATAAAATTTGGGACTGTCAAAACGGGCCACGGGCATCAGACTGGTATGATAGCGGGAAGCCATGCGTCTTAAAAAGGCCCAATCCGTCTCCTGATACTGGATAGCGATCCGGTCGATGGGCTCTCCGCCTGTCGCTCCATCAATCACATCCAGCCCTTCATAATCCTTGCCAATCAGCTCCAGCATCTGAGGAATCGTCATTTTGGTATACTGAAAAGAACGGGTACGCTGCTGGATATCCATCCGGTAGGTATGAGAAATGGCCTCAACCACGAGATAGTACACATCCCGTACGACCTTTACTTCGACCGTTAGCGCGATCCCGCTGAATAGCGGCTTGCTTTCGCCTGATTCATCCCGCTGACTCACCTCAATGACCGTGTTCTTCTCCGTCTTATCCACATAGCTGTCCCGCATCTCTTCCGGGATGATCCCTGTAAAATAAAGCCGGGTATGCTCGTTGATTTTCTTCGTGAGGGTAAGCTGCTTCAGCTCGACCAGATCATAGGGATGGATTTGGATATTATCGTAGCCCAGACTCATTGCGAATCCGCTCCTTTCTCAAACGCTGGATATAAGGGTGATGGCGCCGAATGAAGCGATTGTACCGTATTTTCCGCTACAGGCAGCCAGACCCCCATGTCCGATTCCATACAGTTAAACGTACCCATCATCACCTGTCCCTCATGGATGAAAAGCAGGATTTCGTTGTACAAATTCGTATCCACGCCTGCAGCTATAAAACGGATCATCCCGATGGACAGATCGAAACCATTCACAATCACTTGAGTCCCCATCCAGTTACGGATTGGTTGTACAGACCGCAAAACATCCGCCATCTGCTCCACGAACTCAGGAAGCTCCTCAACTGCCAAAAGGGTTTCTGTGCGATTAAAAGTGATATTCACCGTCCCGTTCTCCGAAGTGTAAATAACCTCCGGCCGATGCTCCGAAGGGTATTTAAACTTGGCTTGCTCCGGTGGCATTAAGTTAAAAGCTTTCGGTACGCTAACCTCCATTTTCCCATCCAAAATCACTCTCATTTCCAAAGTAATGAGCTCATCACCCAACCGTAACGCAGAATTTTTTTCAAATGGGGAGTTTCCGTGATCGGCTATAATGGTTTGTGCTAGTGTCGTAATTCCGTTATTAGATGCAGCATCCTGATTAAGCTTATTTTTGAGACTTAGGATACGCTCGTCCATATAGTTCATAGGGGCATTCCTTCCTCTTAGAAATATGACTTCAAAATGCGAAAGTGGATATATTTAACAATAATCCGTCTTATGTATGTATCGGCCAGAAGAGAGACTATTTTTACAGTAAGAACCATTCCATACGTTATTTTCAATGTAAATTTCTGAGTTTAATATAAAAAAGGGTGAAACAAAAAAAAGCCCCGAAATAGAAGGCTTATCATCGGGACTGTTTAGGTTTAGATATTAAATGGTTCGGAAGGTGATTTTGTCTTACTTCTTGTAAGAAAAACGTCTATCGACGTACTTTCTAGGAAGACAGACCGCATTTAGCGGATGTTTTTCTTGCGATTATAGAATTGTTCAGCTTCGCTGAAAATTTATAAATTCTATAATCTTCATAAAAAAACAAACTGTCCTTTTTCAACATAAAATGATGTTATAAAAGGTACACTCCTTCAACGGAACTCCCTCTGCCGCATCGCCTCAAACAGCATCACCGTCGAGGCCATGGCTACGTTCAGCGACTCGGCTTGTCCCTTCATCGGAATGATCAGCGCGTCATCCACCAGCTTTTGCGCTTCAGGGGATACGCCTTTGGCTTCATTGCCTACCAGCAGCCACGATGGCCCGGTAAAATCATATCCGTAGCAGGTCGACGTCGCCTGCAGGCTGGTGCTGACGATACGTACGCCGCTTTCTTTGGCCTGCGGCAGTAGCCTCAAAAGATCCCCCTCCACAACGGGCAAATGGAAAATGGAACCCATCGTGGAGCGGATCGTTTTCGGATTATAAATATCCGCCGACCCCCGGCCTATGATGACACCATCCGCGCCTGCCGCATCCGCCGAACGGATAATGGTGCCGACGTTGCCCGGGTCCTGAACTCCATCCAGAACGATGACCAGGCTGTTTTTCTTTTGCAGCAGCCCGCTTATATCCGCCGAATGCTTGCGGACAACCGCAAATACCGGCTGCGGCGTCTTCGTATCCGTGCATTTGGCAATGACGGCGGCCGAAACGCCGATCCACTCCGCGCGGCTATTCTTGTCCATCATGGACGCAAGCTCCGCAGGAACGCCCCGCTCCACGTCAAAAGCGATACATTCCAGATCCGCTCCGAAGCGAAGCGCCTCCTGCACCAGATGAATGCCTTCGATCATATACTTTTGCTGCTTGTCCCGGTGTTTTTTCTCGAGCAGCTGCGCCCATTCCTTCGCACGGGGATTTTGCGGTGATAAAATATCCATGAAAACCGTCCTTCTTCAATTCATCTAACTTAGAATCCCCTGCGGGATCATTTCGGATACGCTAGCTCCAGCTTGGTCAAATCGTTTTTTTGTCCCACGATGACCAAGATGTCTCCCTCTTCGAGATGGTCATCCGGAGAAGGGGAAATGTTCATTTTCGCGCCTTGTTTGATTGCCATGACGTTACAGCCAAAGCGGGCGCGGACGTCAAGTTCCCTAAGGTTTTTGCCCACCATTTCTTCGGAAGCTTTCATTTCGAGAATACTGTAGTCATCGGAAATTTCAATATAATCCAAAATGTTCGGAGAAACCAGATGATGGGCAACCCTCATACCCATATCCCGTTCCGGATAAATAACCTTGTCCGCTCCGATTTTGTTGAGCACTTTGCCGTGAAGTTCGTTTTGCGCCTTAACGATAATCGTCCCGACCCCGATGTCCTTAAGGATCAGCGTCGTCAGAATGCTTGACTGGATATCCTCGCCGATGGCGACAACCACCACATCGAAATTCCGGATGCCAAGCGCGCGCAGCGCCTCCTCATCCGTACAATCAGCCGAAACGGCATGCGTTACAATATTGGAAACCGCCTGGGTACGCTGCTCATTGGAGTCGATCGCAAGGACGTCGAACCCCATTTCGCTGAGCGCGTTGGCTACACTAAAACCGAATCGCCCCATACCTATGACGGCGTACTGCTTTTTCGCCATTTTTTAACCCCCCGGGTCATCAAAGTCTATCCTGATTATTATATCACAGCGCCTGAAAAACTTGAATTTTGCCAACCGTTGCGGGGAACATTATGAAGGTATTATGATATTGGATGGAGGGAAACGAATGTCGATTACACTTGACCTGCGTCAAGCGGTCATTCATAAGGTACATGACAGCAATGAAGCGGATCTCCGCTCGATGATCGAAGGTTCCGTGGATGGACCGGAACAGGCGCTGCCTGGACTCGGCGTCATTTTTGAAATGATCTGGAAGAACATAGACACCAAGCAGCAGGATAACCTGATCCATATCGCAAATGAACATTTGAAGACCATCACCCCCGGTTCCTTGACCTAAAGAGGTTGTTCAAAAAGCTTTGGAATGACAAAACCTCCGCAGTTAACCCAGTTAACGCGGAGGTTTTTTGCCGATGCTTACGGAGCTGTATCCAAAAACTGGGCGTTCGGATTTTTTTCCATCGCCGTCCGCATCGCGTATTCATTTTCAAATAAAACGACATAGTTTCCTTTTTTATCCTTAACCAGCGTGGAGTTGATCCGGAATTTGCTTGGATCGATATCCTTATCGATGATCCAGCGCGCGAATTGATAAGGCATCCGCTGCAGCTGCACGTCAACTCCGTATTCGCCTTTCATCCGGTACTCGAACACTTCAAACTGAAGCTGGCCGACAACGCCGAGAATCGTATCCTCGAAGCTGACCGTCTGGAATACCTGGATGGTACCCTCCTCCGTCAGCTGGTCAATCCCTTTTTGATACTGCTTATGCTTCAGCGCATTTTTTACAGTTACTTTGGCAAAAAGCTCCGGCGAGAAGGTCGGCAATTCATCAAACACAACTTCGCCGCCTTGATTTAGCGAGTCCCCGATCCGGAAAATGCCCGGGTCAAATAGACCGATAATATCGCCTGGGTATGCCTCTTCGACGATATCCCGGTCCTGCGCCAAAAACTGCTGCGGCTGCGAAAGCTTAATATCCTTGCCGTTGCGTACGTGTTTAACGGTCATGCCGCGTTGGAATTTGCCTGATACGATCCGCATGAATGCGATCCGGTCGCGGTGCGCCGGGTTCATGTTGGCCTGAATTTTGAAAATATAACCTGAGAATTTCTCATTTGACGGTTCAATCAATCCGGCGGTGCTGCTGCGCGGCTGCGGTTTAGGCGCAAGCTGCAGGAAGTTCTCCAAAAATGTCTGCACCCCGAAATTGTTAATGGCGCTGCCGAAGAAAACGGGTGTCAATTCGCCCTTCAGCACTTTCTCCAAGTCGAATGGGTCGCCTGCAACATCCAGCAGCTCGAGATCCTGGGCCAGCTGATCATGCAGATATTCCCCCGCCATTTCACGAATGATCGGATCGTTGTAATCTTCCACCTTTTGTACTTGGATCGTGGAATGATCATTCCCTTGGAAAAGTTCCACCTGATTTTTCATCCGGTCATACACGCCGCATAAATCGCGGCCGGAACCAATCGGCCAGTTCATAGGGACGGAACGGATGCCGAGCACCTGCTCCAGCTCCTCCATCAGCTCAAACGGGTTGCGGCCTTCACGGTCCAATTTGTTGATAAACGTAAAGATCGGGATGCCGCGTTTCGCACATACCTGGAACAGCTTGATCGTCTGTGCTTCGACGCCTTTCGCGACGTCGATCAGCATGACCGCGCTGTCGGCCGCGGTTAATGTCCGGTAAGTGTCTTCACTGAAATCCTGGTGACCCGGCGTATCCAAAATATTAATGCGATGTCCCATATAATCAAATTGCATAACGGAGGAAGTTACCGAGATCCCCCGTTGTTTTTCGATTTCCATCCAGTCACTGGTGGCATGTTTGCTTGCTTTGCGGGCTTTGACCGTACCGGCTAACCGGATGGCGCCCCCGAACAGCAGCAGCTTTTCCGTTAATGTTGTTTTACCCGCATCCGGGTGGGAAATGATAGCGAAGGTTCTTCGCTTATCGACTTCCTGCTGCAAGGCCTGATCAATCGCTTTGCTCATTTCACTATTCCCTTCGTAACTAAAGTCATGCTTATTATTGTACCACAATCCGTAAGCAAATCACCCCCATGCAGGCCTGCATGAGGATGATAAAATTTCATATATTTTATTCATTGACTTGCCATACCACGTCATCTTCGTCCTGACCGTTCACAGGCCACCAGTGGAAACCGTCTTCCGCAAGCAAACGATCCGCTTCCTCAGGCCCCCAGGAGCCTGCAGGATATGGGCGGGGCCCCTCCGGATCCTGCTTCCAAGCTTCAGCAATCCGGTCAACAAAGGACCATGCAGTCGCCACCTCGTCCCAACGCGTAAAATACGTCGAATCGCCGCGCGCTGCGTCATGCAGCAAACGTTCGTAAGCTTCCGGCGAGTTGATGCCTACCATGCAGCTTTGGCAGAAATCCATGGCCAGCGGTTCGATTTCGGACTCGGAGCCCGGCTTTTTGGCATTGATCTTGACGTAAATGCCTTCCATCGGATTAACGCGAATCACCAGCAAGTTAGGTTCCAGCTTATGCTTTTGTCCCAGGTAAACGTTATTCGGCATGCCTTTAAACTCGACTACGACTTCGGTTGTTTTGACCGGCAGGCGTTTGCCTGTCCGGATATAAAACGGCACTCCGGCCCAGCGGAAATTATCCACGAAGACCCGGGCCATAAAATACGTCTCCGTATTCGAGTTCGGGTCGACCTTGTCTTCCTCACGGTATGCAGGCAAATCTTTGCCGCGCGAGCTGCCCTGCACGTATTGTCCGCGAACGACGTTTCTCCCCACTTCTTCGGCACCCGCATACGGACGGAGCGAGCGAAGCACTTTCACTTTCTCGTCCCGGATATCTTCCGGCAGCAGGCGGCTAGGCGGTTCCATCGCGATCATCGTAAGCATTTGCAGCATATGGTTTTGTCCCATGTCACGCAATGCCCCGGCATGATCATAATACCCGCCGCGTTCTTCGACACCGACCGTTTCTCCAAGCGTTATTTGGACGTTTGCGATATGCTTATTGTTCCACAACGGCTCAAAAAACGCATTCGCAAAACGGATCACCTCGATATTCTGTACCATTTCTTTGCCGAGATAATGATCGATCCGGTAGATCTCTTCTTCTTTAAAGACCTGTCGAATCTGCTCATTCAATTCCTCGGCAGACTTTAAGTCATAACCGAATGGTTTCTCGATGACAAGGCGCTTCCATCCGGCACTATCGAGCATGCCGCCCTTTTGCAGGTTAAAAGATACGCTGCCAAACAACTCCGGCGCAAGTGCCAGATAGAAAATACGGTTGCCCGGGATATGGTAACGTTCTTCCAATACCATTGTCTGCTCGTTTAATTCTCGGAAGCCGTCCACATTGTTGATGTCCAGGGACTTATATTCAAAATGCTGGGCAAAGGATCTGAAATCCTCGTTATCCTCCGTCTTATACCGGCAAAATTCCTGAATGGAGTTGAATATGTCACTCCGGAATTCTTCCTGTGTACGCGGACGCCGCGCCACGCCGATGACGGCAAAATCCTCAGCCAATTTTCCTTCGCGGTATAAACTATAGATGGCCGGAAACAGTTTGCGTCTAGCCAGATCTCCTGTAGCACCGAAAATAAAAAATACAGCGCCTGGAGTTTGCAGCATTTCAAGATTTTGATTTTCAGCCATGGCCCTCATTCTTTCCTTATGTAGTATGGTTTATTTTTATACAGAAAAAGGAACAGATGCCCGCACTCCTACAGGCAAACAAAAAACAAAACCAACGAACTTTTCCCTAAAGAACGCCGGCTTCCAGGCGATTATAAAACCGCTTCCGCTTACACGAATGGCTTTATAGTTTCCCTCAATCTCAATTGAAAAAATGATGTTACGTCATTTTAGCATAATCTTCAAAATGATGCTATCAGTTTTCTTACAAAAATACTCAGATATTACGACCATTCTAAAGAATTTGCCGCCCGATTTCAATATTCAATCGTGATCACCGGCAACCCGATGGTTACACGGTTGCTGCCGCTCAAACTATCCTCGTGTACGGCAACCTGCATGCTAAGCCAATCCCCGCCGCTTCTGACCCGGGATGTTAATGACGGCACCTGGTAGCTGTTGCTTACCGTCGTTGCATCTTCATATGTGTCCTGGGGAGTGGCATTCAATGTATCGATAAGATTCCCCTCAATCCGGTTCATCGTATCGACTACAGATGCACTATCATTAACCATGCCCTGTAAAGACGCATTCCATTCGGCTTTAATGCCGGCGTCCCGCATTTTTTTTCCGTATTGCTCCTGCAAATCCGATAATTTGTCCCATTGCTGTGGGCTCCCCGCCTCCAGCTGCATCACTACATAACTGTGATTACGGGAAATTTCCTGCCAATTTAAGCGAATGTTGATGTCGTTTTTCTCATCGATGACCCGGTATGTCACATGCCCGTGCTCCGTTAATGCTTGTACGGGCGCAAGTTGAAGCGAGCGGCCCAGCTTGCGGGCTGCTGCTTCAGCACCCTCCGTTCCGCTTCCTTCCCAAGATCCCTGCCATTTGACAACGACTTGCAGAGGCTGATCCACCATACGATGGCCGAGGTCAAGCAGGGTGCCCAGCTCATTTTGATTCGCCTTTGCTTCGGCTGTCGTTATTTTATTCCAAAAAACGCCAAACATCAATCCCAAAACAGCCGTACCGATCACGCCAAGGCATACCCACTTTGCAACTGTTCTCATTCCCCACTCATCCCCCTAAAACTTAAACTATGAATCTACTAACAAGGATGACCGGGTTAGGAGAATTTTATACCTGCGACTTATGTGGATAAATGGGTGAATAACCATAGCACTTACGCCTATGCATGAATACATTAGTAACAAAAATAGAAGAGGGAGGATTGACCTTTTCCATGATCCCGATATACCCCCTTACAGAAGAAAACATACTCAAGCATCGCGGTAAAATGGTGCTTGCATGTACGCATGACGGCAGAACTTACGTTGGAAAATTGACGCACTGCCGCGATGGTCACATCATATTGGATGGGGACGATAGCGCCGTCCTCAATGCCAATATGAAAACATCCAAGAAACGCCCGCATGCATCTAAAATAAAAAAAGTCGCCCCTAAAGCTCAAGTGCGCGCTTTCTATCCTTATGGATACTACTACCCGCCTTATGGTTACGGATTTGGAGCCGGACTCGCTCTCAGCCTCGGTCTGCTTGCCCTGCTCTTCCTGATTTAGAAGCAGGCTTGCCCTGCATTCTAGATCTTCCTTTTACGTAAATCCCTACATGGTGCAAAAGATGAGGCTCTCACAATAGATCCGGACTTACGAGGGATCCGAAAAAAATAAAATGCACCCTACTTCAGCTTTGGCCAGGACATCTATCATGTCCCGCTTTAGAGCCAGTATGGGTGCATTTTATGTTGTTGTAGAGCTTTTAACCGACATCCTCATGAAAATAACCCCCGCCGAAATCATATTTATTAGGGAGCATTTATCGATAGGCAGATTCTTTATTCCGCAAGGCCGTTTTTATAAGCGTATATCGCAGCCTGGGTACGGTCGTCCACGCCCAGCTTGGCGAGTATGTTCGTCACATGAAACTTAACCGTCTTAATGCCGATTATCAGATCGTCGGCGATTTCCTGATTGGATTTGCCTTGGGCCAGCAGGCGCAGCACATCCATTTCCCGCTCCGTCAGTTCTTTATGCGCAGGGGCTTCCGTTTCCGCATGGCGGAAGCGGTTCATCATTTTCGAGGCCACCTGGGATTCCAGGACGGATTGCCCGCGCGCCGCAGCCCGGATCGCTTCGGCGATTTCACTGGCTCTGGACGTTTTGAGCAGGTAACTGAATGCGCCTGCTTCAATGACGGGGTACATCTTTTCGTCATCCAAATAACTGGTCAGCACAATGACTTTACAGTCCGGATAAAGTTTAAGCAGCTGCCGGGTTGCCTCAATACCGTCCATGCCTTCCATGACCAAATCCATCAGCACCACGTCAGGCTTATATTCCTCGGCTAACCGGATGCCTTCTTCGCCGCTGCCTGCCTCTCCGACGACCTCAATTCCTTCCTCGGTGCCCAGAACGGCAGCCAAACCGATTCGGACCATCTCATGATCATCTACGAGCAGTACTTTAATTTCCGGCTTTTCCATGTCATCCATGTTCCTCATCTCCTCCCTTCTCTTCATTTACGAGCGGAACCGTAATTTCGATTCGCGTTCCTTTGCCAGGGGCCGTAATAAACTGAATCGAACCGCCGATTTCATTCACCCGTTCCTGCATGTTGGAGAGACCATAGGAAGTCTGTTTTTTCTCATCGAGTTCAAAACCCTGGCCGTCATCGCGCAGCATCACCCATACAGCATCCTGCTTCTGGTGAATCCGTATTTCCATTTTATCGGCCTTGGCATGGCGCAGCGTGTTGGACATCGCTTCCTGGATAATCCGGAACAGGTGATTTTCAATCCCTTTCATCAGATGAATGCCTTCATCCATTTCAAACACGATATCCATCGGTACTTTAACCTTAAGCTCTTTAACCAGCTCTTTCAAGCCCTGCTCCAGCGGTTTGCCTTCCAGATATACCGGCCGCAGATGAAGGAGGAGCGCTCTCATCTCCGATTGGGCCACGGCGGCCATTTCCTCGATCAAAGCCACTTGACGCTGTGCTTTGTCAAAATCCTTGGCGAGCGTTCTTCCCACTGCCGTTGCTGTCATCGAAATCGCAAACAGCTGCTGCGATACCGCATCATGAAGCTCGCGTGCAAGGCGCTGCCGCTCTTCGACGATCGCAGAAACCCTCGCCTGTTCGGCAAGCTGGGCATTGTTGGTGGACAAACGTTGGAGCGAGGTAACCTGCTCCTCCCACTTTTTGCTGATCCGGCCCAACTGCTCGCCAAGCCTGCCCACCTCATCCACGCCAAGCTCGGGAACGTCACGCGACAAATTCCCTTTTTCCCAGGAAAGCAGCGTATCCCGCAGCAGCTCGAGTCTCCGTTTGGTGCGGTAACTTTGATAAAAGCCGTACATCGCACCGATCCCCGCCGGCACCAGAATCAACATCAAAACAGGACGTATCATTCTTTTCCAGGAGTCAAATGGAGCCAAATAACCATATGTATACAACACATAAAAAATAACAAGCATCAAAACAAACGAAAGAAGGGCTCCCTCGCCCATGCTTCGGGAGACCATATTGGCTTGCTTTTTTGATTTCACTTGCGGGGAACCCCCTTCTTACTATGTTATGTTAATATCCAGATCTCCAACGAGATAGGATACGACAAACTTCACCTTCTGCTCGCATTCGTCATAGTTTGGCGATTTCCAGTTCAGCCGGTTCATCATGCCATTATCCCGGTTTCCCCGGAACTCAATGGAACCAAACAGAACAAAAGCTTCGATCTCAACGCCGTAATACTCCGGAATTTGCAGATCCATATCCCCCATAATTCCTTGGAACAGCATCACGGTTTGCTTATCTTCCGGCAAGGCAAGCGACAGGTCCAAATCGGCTTCCCCCAGCACATGCCATACGCTCATGCTGCGCATCACCCACGGCCGCTGATCCCAATCAAATTGAGAGGAAAAGTTTTGCTTCTGCAAAAAACCTTCCTTCGGTTGAATCTTCTTGGCTTTGATAAAAAATAATCCTAGTGACAAAAGCGCAATTCCCACTACCATCATAAAATGGTCAAGCAGCAGCAAAATAGCGCCGACAGCCAGAAATCGATAGCCTCTTTTGACATTGCCGCCCCGGATCGTATAAATTCCCATGAATAAAAATAGGAGCGCGACAATGGTGAAAAAGCCAACCCACTTGCCGACCAGCATAAGCAGGCCAACGCCAATGAGTATGAACGCAATGACGTGATTTCTTTTTTCCATGTCGCACCTCCTTATGTTGTTTACAGTCAGATTATCCGAAAGGTCGGAAAAGCCATATGATACGGGAACCGCACCAGTATGGCTTTTCTTCATTTCAGTCTTTATAGCATATCATATTGTCCAGCGTTGTGAATACTTATTCTTTTGTTTGTTTAGATACGCTGTTGCTCGAAGGATTGAGTTTGCTCTTGAGCGCATTCAGCTGCTCTTCAACCTTCAATTGCTTTTCAGCATCGACCGGGCTTGTAAGTGCGCTGGCCGAAGGACGATATGGGGCACGGAGTACATCAGCTTCCGCTTCCATTTGCATAATTTTTTCTTCCATGCGGTGGAAGCCAAGGGATGCGCTGCCGCTTTCAATCGTATGCAAGCTGTTGATTTGGGACATTTGCTTTTTGGCTTTGGCCATTTGAGCGCGAGTCACCAGTTCATTGCGTTTGTTGCGCATTTTGTAGAATTCGTCTTTCATGTCATGCAGCTGCTGCACCAGTTCCTTGGCTTGAGTTTCGGATTGCGCATGCAGATCGCGGTATTCGGTGATCTTTTGATCGAAGTAAATTTTCTCTTCCAAAAGCTTGCGGGCAACTTCCTCCTGACCGTTCTTGAGAGCCAGTTCGGCTTGAGCCTCGCGCTGTACGGACATTTTTTCAGCTTCATCGACACGCTGTTTCATGCGGCGTTCATTAGCCATTTGCTTCGCAACCGTAACCTCAGCTTCGTGAATTTCAGCCTCCATATCGCGGAGATACTGATTCAGCATGATGATTGGATCCTCTACTTTATCCAGCAATTCATTTACCGACGCCTTCGTCATATCTTTCAGTCTTTTAAATACTCCCATGTTTTACACTTCTCCCTTCTCGTAATTAGACAGTTTTTTCTTCAATTCATCGAGTTCTTTTTTCATGGCTTTCTTTTCGATATCTTCCATCATGGCATCCAGATTGGATGACTGGGAAGAGAATCCTCCGGATGGTCTGCTGCCAAAGGAAGGATCGTTATATGGACTTCTCGGATCATAGGACTGGCCGCTGTAGCCACCATTCCCACCGTTATAGCTGTTGTTATAGCCGTTGTTGCCTGGGCGTCCTCCATAATATCCGCCTGACCCGGGGCCATACGGATTATAAGGGGGCACCGGTTCTTTCGGGACCACTAGAGATGCGATGAAATAGATGAACAACGTCGTTCCGCCGGTGAAAAAGATCGAGATGATAAACAGTACCCGCAGCAGCGTTGAATCAATTCCGACCGCCTCTGACAGTCCGCCGCAAAGCCCTGTTGCTACCTTGTCTCGCGTCGAACGGTAGAGTTTGCTCATGGTGTTACTCCTTTCCGCTGTTGTTCAGCTTTTGCTTCAAACGGGCCATTTCCTTTTCTAGGACGCTAGAAACCGTTTCGCCGGCTTGTTCTAAGTATTGCTGACCCATGCGGCGCAGATCGCGCAAGCTTTGTGTTTCGAGCTCCCAATCGGATATCCGGTCTTCCAGGCGGTTAAACATCTTAGGTACATCCTGGACGCTTCCGTAATTCTCCATCCGTTGGTTCATGCGCTGCTGCAGCCGCAGTGTTTCCATACGTGCCACATAATATTGGCGCTTGTTGTAAACCGTTTGGTACTCCATTTTCAATTCATTCAGTTGACTTTCCAAATCAGCAAGCGAACCTTTGGTTGTATCCAGCAGTTCACTGTACTGCTGCAGCTTTTCCTCATAGATAATTTTCTCTTGCAGCGCCAGCTTGGCGAGATGATCCTCACCGGCTTTCAAAGCCAGCAGCGCCTGTTCTTCGCGCTTGTTTTTCATCATTTCCGCTTGATCGACTTGCTGCTTTAGCTGTCTCATATGAGCCGCAGACTGTTGTACAAGCTTCTCTGCTTCGACGATGTCATTCCGTGTGGTAGCCAGAAACTGATCGATCAGCCGTACCGGATCCTGACTTTGCTCCAAACGCTCATTCAAATTCGCTGCGGTGATATCCCGCACCCGACGAAAAACACTCATCTTGTGTAGTCCCTCCTTATTCGTTTTTTTCCTCATAGAAGTTATTTATGTTAGTAGGAATTGCGTTTTCCCTTCAGAAGGGAGATTCCGAAAATCACCAACGCTACGCCGAGCAGCGGTCCGATGAACCAGGACAATTTTGCCAGCAGGGACAATACGCCAAACGCGAGGATGATAGTCCCGATCAGTGTGCGGCCTCTGCGGATTCCGTAATAGCCAAGGACGATCATCAGAATCGGGAAGAGCAGGCCAATCACCTTGCCAAGCAGCGGGGCGAATAAACCAAAGAGCATCAGGCCTCCGACTACGATCAATACAATTGCTGTTCCGTTGTTGCGGTTATTCATGCATTTCTCACTTCCTTTCAGTGCATCAACCTTATGTCTTTATTTTAGGTGGTTCGGCCTTTTTCCAAAACAGACCGTGGACGGTTTTTCATCCTAGACCTTGGTCGGGGGACTTTTCAGACTTATGGTACCTGCTATCCTAGACCATGCAAGGCTAAGAACCAGAGGGCGCTTTGCATGCCATACCACAACTCCCTGGCGGGCCACGTTTGAATAAGGCGATAGATATGAACGCAATTCCTTGATGCTCCTATCCCTTTTAATGAAAAAAGCGCCGGAATCTCTTCCAACGCTTTGCTTGCAAGTACTCTGCACGGAGGCTGAATCTTTACATATTGGTTTGAGCTTGCTGCTCGGAAACAGTGGCGCTTTTCCCGTCATGCTTCACCAATAAGATCAATATTAATGCCAGGAGCATTCCTGCTGAAGCATAGATAAATAACGAACCGTATCCGAACTGATCGATGATAAGGCCAAGCAATGGCGGTGAGGCGACCGCAGCCAGCGATGACACCAAATAATACAAGCCGGTGCGCGTACCGATACTGGATTCACTGCCAATGGATACGACAAAGGGATAGGAGTTAATATTGATAAAAGCCCAGCACATTCCTCCCAGCGCAAGTAACATGCGAAGCAGCAGCAGACTTTCCGCCAGCGGAATGGCAGCAAAAATGAGGATCAATCCAATTACGCCGGTCATAATAATCCTTCTTTTGCCGTACCGATTGCCAAGCCAGCCGCTTGGGATAGCGAATATAACGAAAAACAGGGAGAAAAATGTGAGGGAGAAAGCCGAATCTTTTTCTGACAATCCCATATAGTGCTTGCCATATAAGGTGAACAGCGCCTCGACGCCTTGATACGATACAAACCAGAAAAAGATGGCTGCAAGCAGCAGCACCGTCGTACGATCCAATTCCCCTCTCAGCTTGATTCTTGGCTGCTTTTCTGCGGAAACCGGGATGATGACATCCCTTTTCTCTTTAATCGAGCGAACGACTATAAATAATGAAATCAGCGTGATGACAGCCGCCGCTAGAAAAGGAAACGACGGATTGGCATTATACAATATGGAGCCCAACCCGAAGGCTAAAATGCCGCCAATGCCGCCCATAAAGTTGATAATCCCGTTCGCTTTGGTACGTCTGCTATCCGGGGTAATATCAGGCATCAAGGCAATCGTAGGCGATCTGTAGACGCTCATGGCCAAGTTCATCAGCATCATAAAAAGAACAAGCGTAATAAAACTTGTGTGAAAAGGAATCAACATCACAAACAGTGCCGCGAGCGGCATTCCAAACATCAGATAAGGCATCCTGCGGCCAAAGCGGGTATTGGTTTTATCACTGAGGTTGCCGATCCACGGCTGTAGAAACAGGGCAAAATAATTATCAATTGTCATCATGAAACCTATCAATGAAGCACGCTGCAGATATGTATCCAGAAAAAAAGGAACAAAGGCATTATAAAGCGACCAGGTAATGCTGATGCTGAAAAATCCGAATCCGAGCAGCCAAGTTTTTTTCATAAAGAAAGGCCCCCCATTCTGTCTGATCGTACAGCCATTTTGCAAACAGTTGTTTCGGGGGGCATTTGAAGCATTTGAAGCGCTTTCGAATCTTTTTTGTCGATGAATTCAACCGCCGTTATCCTCCTTGCGGTTCCAAAATCATTCCACATCCGCAGACCTCCAATTCCGGTAGATGTTTGTAGTTAATATTATATAATAAGTCTTTTCACAATTCGTTCAATAATTTATTGACTTATATGAATTAAAAGTAAAATTTGTTTTGCCCGCTTTGTAAGTGAAATATAGAAAACAAAAAAACTCTTTATCTGAACTACAGATAAAGAGTTTTCGTTTGAAGTATGCTGGTGAAGGGACTTGAACCCCCACTCCGTCGCCGGAAGCGGATTTTGAGTCGCATATGCTATTCGGAAGATAGCAGAAGTTAAGTCAAAGAAGAGGAATATAAAACCCGCGAAAAGCCTTGTAAAATCAAGGTTTTTTGCGGGTTTTTGTGTTTTTTTCAGTACCCGTAAGGCTTCCCGGCGACAACCTGAAATGAAGCCATTTTTGGACGTTGGGAAGAACTCGGAAAGAACTACAGCAGAACCAGCCCGCTCCCTGCCATTGACAAATTAATGGAGCAAATGCTCCAGGGAGGGTTTTAATATGTCCAACACAACAGTAATCACCATTGCAAACCAAAAAGGCGGTACCGGGAAAACGACCACCGCCTACAATCTGGCCTACGCCTTATCTAATGAAGGAAAAAAAGTGCTGCTCGTCGATTTCGACCCGCAAGGCAATCTGTCCATGTGCTTTGGTATCGAGCAACCGGATCAACTCAAATACTCCATGTTCAATGTCATGAATGCTATTATGAGCGACGAACCTCTTCCACCTGCTGAGGAATACATCCATTCTCATGGCAACATCGACCTGATTCCGAGCAATATCGAATTGTCAGTTGCTGAAATCAATCTGCGGGATGAAATGGGCGGCGAAAAAACGCTGGCGTCTCTGTTGGAACCGATGAAGCCGAACTATGACTACATCATCATCGATACCAATCCCTCACTTGGTCTGCTAACGATCAATGCTCTTGCAGCCAGTGATAGCGTGCTGATTCCCGTCAATCCGCAACTATGGTCTGCAACAGGATTAACCCAATTGCTCAGAATCATTGTAAAGGTCAAAAAACGCATCAATCCGCGCATCAGCATTGAAGGAATCCTGATGACCATGTGCAACACCCGCACCAATTTATATAAGGAAGCTTTTCGTCTGGTCAAAGTTTATTACCGAGAAACCTTCCGTATCTTCGATGTACAAATTCCATTGTCCGTCAAAGTGGGCGAAGCGAATTTTTACAGCCAAAGCATTATGGAGTTTGAACCCAAATCAAAGGTAGCAACAGCTTATCAAGAATTGGCTAAGGAGCTGACGCTTCATGGCAACTAAACGCCCTGTTCCCAAACTGTCCAGCATCGACGAGTTGTTATTGCTATCGGAGCAGACTCAAACTCCCCTTGAGCAAACTGGCGGAATCCAAACTATACCCATCAGCAAAATCAGAATGTATAAAAACCATCCGTTCCGCTTGTATGACGGTGAGCGATTGGCGGATATGGTGAGCAGCATTGAAAGCAACGGTATTCTTGTCCCGGTCATTCTGCGGAAAATCGAAGCCGATGAGAATGGCTGTGACCACGAAATGCTGGCCGGACATAACCGGATGAACGCGGCGCAATTGCTGGGGCTTGAACAACTGCCCGCTATTGTGAAGGAAGGCCTAACCGATGTAGAAGCGCTCATGTATGTGGTTGAAACCAATGTTTTGCAGCGTTCCTTTTCGGATATGTTGCCATCCGAAAAAGCCAAGGTTCTTGCACTGCGCTATTCGGAAATGTTCTCCCAAGGCAAACGAAACGATATTATTCATGAACTTAAAATGCTTGAAAACCCGCAGTATGACAAGGAAAACGAAACTTCGGCCCTATTAGGGCACAAGTTGAAAAGTCGAGATATTGTCGCTCAAGAATACGGCCTATCCAAAAATACAGTCGCCCGCCTGCTTCGCATCGACAAACTATCCCCTTCACTCAAGAAGCTGGTAGACGATGCGAGGATCGGACTATATCCTGCGGTCAGTCTTTCCTATCTAAATGAAACAGAACAGCAGGCTGTCCATGAGGTGCTGTCACAGAACGAATACAAGGTAGATATGAAAAAGGCAGAACTCCTGCGGGAATACTCCGGCCAATTAACAAACGAGCAAGCAGCCAGAATCTTGTCCGGCGAAGCCACACGCAAGCCGCGCAACAAAACGCCAGCACCCTTCAAGCTCAAACATAAGTTATATGCGAAATATTTTACCTCAACCCATAAAGCAGCCGAAGTCGAGGAGATCATCGACAAGGCATTGGAAATGTATTTTTACCAACAACACCAACAAAATCCTGAATCCAATGAAAAAAAGGAGGACAACACCCATGAATCCGGTCTTTAAAGACATTGAGCATGAGCAATTCTATGAGGGCAATCTTCGAATGACTCACAGCCAACATGATCCGTATCGTCAGGCTTTCTTCTATGTCCTTGGCCTTACGCCGCAAACCCGCCAGCATATCCGCGACCTCTACGATTACGAAGAACAGGCAATTCGCTTGGAGGGTTTAGAACAAGGCTGGCAGACCAGCACTTCTGTAAAAATGACCCGCCTCGCCTTTAATCTGTACAACGGCTATACCGGGGATGCTGAAATAGGCCGGGATCATCCCCGCCATTACAGTCCGTATCATCTATTCGACACCGGGCTGATGCCGTACTTCTTTGAAGCGATCAAGCTTCGTTATGCGGAATATACCCGTTCTCTGGAGCTGCCACACTTTGCATTTCCAACAACAGAGACAGAACCCTATGCTTCATATGAACACGAAGCCTGAGACATATAACGCCAGCCTGATTATTCTATTTGGAAAGGAGAGCCTGACATGAGCCGCATTTTGCCTTTGCGCCACCTGTACGCATCTGCTATTAGGGAGATCACATCCAGCGGGGACGACTGGCAACACTATCTGCACTTTGCTGCATCCATCTACAAATACTCATTTGACAACAGCCTGCTCATTTACGCCCAACACCCGGACGCGACCATGCTGGCTCCCCTCCCACTATGGAATGAGTTAGGCCGTTATGTGAAAAGGGGCGAAAAGAGCATTGCCGTCTGTGATTTCCAGCAAGGCACTCCGATACTAAGTCGTTTGTTCGATGTCAACCAAACGACAGGCAGACAAGTCCCTGTCCTCTGGAGCCTGGAACAGCTTGATACCGATGAACTGGCTGGGCGGCTGACTTCCTACGATACGCTAAACCTCGCTAAAGCCATTTCGCAGCTTGTGCATGAAACTGTCCTTTCATCCTGGGAAGAGTGGCTGCAAGATATTGAGCATGACATTCACGATCATTTCCTAAGTAACATCCCCTTGCTTGGACTAGAGCAACATATGGGCGACTTAATTGAAGACAGCGTTCGCTATCTCATCCATCGCCGCTGTCAGTTGCCTGAACCGAATCACACCGACTTTTCAACGATCACCCATTTTGATACTTTACCGCTTGCCGCACGTTTGGGCTATCAGGTGAACACTCACGCCCGCAGCTTGCTTACCGACATTGCTCGTTATGTAAAAATTATGGAACAGGAAAGGAGCCTGGCTCATGAATCATCCCGACAAACCGAAGTTGACGTACCACGAAATCGACGGACTGCTGTATCCGAACCTGCACATCTCGAACGAAGCGACAACCGAACAGCAGCCCCTAGGAAAATTCGGTCGACTGGCGCTGAATCATCTACGGAATCATCACCCGCAACGCTTTCAGATTCTTCAAATGGAAGGCAACTTGATGAAGAAAATGCAGCAGGTCGAACAAGAGGCGCTGGAACGGATGGAGCAATTGACCGATCAACTGCTTCGCCTTCATCCCATGCCACAGACGGACGACACATTGAAAAGAGCACAGCATCTGAATCAGATCAAATCGACAGCCGAGGAACTGGTCATGAACGACATCATCCTGAAACCACGGTAACCGAAGCAAATCTCCCTTCTTCCCCATCATCCGAGCCGCCGATAAGCGGTTCTTTTTTTATGCCCAATGAAGGCTCAGTTCTTTCAGGAACACGAACAGGAGAAGATATGCTGGCCTATCTGCTAATCAGCGGCAGAGGCGCTATGTCCGGTAAACAGCGTATTTATCAGTTTGTATTGGATCATCATCCCGTGAAAGCGCCTGATCTGATCGCTTTTCTAAAGCCGCTATATGGCATCGGCGGTGCCAGAAGAGATTTAGGTAGTGGATTGGTCGGCTACATGACAGATAGTAAAGGCGTTCAGCTTTCCTGGCAGGATGTTTCCGGGTCACATGAAGAGCAATTTAAATGGAAAAAAGTCAGCGATACATTACTGCAACTGATCTCCCAGGGGCATTACGATGAACAATTTGCTCCTTTTCCGCCTGTAGAACCGGAATGGACGTTATTTGATTACGCCAACGAACAAGCAGACGTTGAAGAGGACTCTGGAGAACTCGAAGGTCAGAACAATTTGCCCGAACTTACCGATAACCAGCTTCAAGACACTCGTTCCCTACTGGATACCAAAAACATTAGTGAAAACTCTACTCTTTCTCCAGATTCTCAACGCAATCTCCCTACTGCGGTAAACTATCGTTTTCAAGCCGAGCAATCGCCTTATGTATCCGGTGCAAAGAGCAAATATAAACGGAACGTGGAGGCTATTCGTCTACTCAAGCAATTGGAATCAGAGCAGCGGCAAGCGACTACAGAGGAACAACATATTTTAGCCGGTTATGTGGGCTGGGGCGGATTAGCGAATGCGTTCCACCCTAACGCGAATGGCTGGGAAACCGAATATACCGAATTAAAGCAGCTCCTGGGTGAAGACGAATATGCAGCAGCCCGTAACTCCACCATTACCGCCTTCTACACAGAGCAGTCCTTAATTCAGACCATCCATGCAACATTACAGCGTTTTGGCTTAACCTCCGGTGCTGGACGCCGCTTGTTAGAGCCTTCTATGGGCAGCGGAAACTTCTTTTCTGTTATCCCACCGGAATGGGAAAATGCTGAACTTCACGGCGTGGAACTGGATTCGTTGACGGGACGCATTTCACGACAACTCTATCCCAAGGCAAACATCCACATCCAAGGATTTGAAACCATTGATTGGCGCGAACAGCGTTTTGATGCCATGTTCTCCAACATTCCCTTTCATAACATTCGCATCCATGATCGCCGCTACAGCAGCAGCCACTACATTCACGATTACTTTTTTATCCGTTCGCTGGACTTGCTCAAGCCTGGAGGCATCTTGGCTTTTATCGTCAGCAAAGGTACTATGGACAAACAAGACTCCAGTGTACGGCAGATCCTGGCACAGAAAGCGGAATTAATCGGGATGGTTCGCTTGCCGAATACTACCTTTCAATCGCTGGCCGGAGCTACAGTCACAACAGATATTGTATTTCTACAAAAACGGGAGTCCTCGCTCCCCCTCACTCAAGAAGACATGCCGGAATGGATTGAAATTGGTGAAACGGCTGACGGCGTGCCTGTCAATCGCTATTACCTGTCTCATCCTGAAATGCTGCTCGGACAAATGAAATGGGATCGTGGCATGTACGGTGCAGAGAAAACCAGCGCATGTATTCCACATGAGGAACAGCCTCTGCTTCACTCCTTGGAGAAAGCACTTGGTACATTGCAAGCTCGCTTTCCTGACTTGCCAGAGCAAGTTACTCAAGAAAGCAACACCCGCTCCCCCCTCCTGCTGGATGAGGAAGAGGAGCCAATTCGAAAAGCGCCGCCTGGCACAAAAAACTTTACGTTTATTGTCGAACAGGAACGCATCTATTACTGTGAAAATGGTATTCTTCTCCCCCAAGACATCAAAGGCAGGAAGGCAGAGCGTATCAAAGGCTTATGCGCCATACGCGCGGCGCTTTTGGATGTAATTGAAATCCAATCCCGTGAATACGGTTATGAAGCAGAGGAACTGAAGCAAGCCCAGTCCAGGCTGAATCACATCTATGACCGCTTTGCTCATCAATATGGAGCTATTAACGAACGGGCCAATACTTCTGCTTTTACCGACGATGACCAACTGCCGCTGTTGCGCTCCATTGAAGATTTCACAGAAGATAAAACCTGGACAAAAGCCGCTATTTTCAGTCGTCCGACTATTCGAGTCAACGCCTTGCCGGAGCATACGGATGATCCGCTGGAAGCATTGCAAATTTGTCTGAACCACCGGCTGCGCATCGAACTGCCGTATATCGCCCATCTCTGCGGTAAAACAACGGATGAAGTGCGGGAGGCGCTTGGTGAACGCATTTTCCAAAACCCGCAAGCCTATACAGGAGATGTAGATGAAGGCTGGGAGCTGGACGAAGAATACTTGTCCGGCAACGTCAAAGACAAGCTCGCCTATGCTACGCTCAAAGCACAGGAGTACCCGGATGTATTTCAGCGCAATGTCGCTGCACTTACTCGTGTCCAACCTGCTCCACTGCTGCCGGGAGACATCGACTTCCGTATCGGCAGTCCCTGGATTCCAGTTAAAGTATATCGGGCATTTATGTATGAAACGTTTGGCACGGCTCAAATCATGCAGGATTCGCAGACCATTGATGTAGACTATCTCGAATACACCAATACGTGGCGCGTATCCGGCAAACCCCTGGAAAGAGGCTCGATTAAAGTTAACCAAACCTTCGGCACAGGGCGAGCCAACGCTTATGAGATTTTTGAAAGCAGCCTGAATCTGCAAAGCATTACCGTGCGTGATCCGTTCACTTATCTGGATGCGAACGGCAATGAGCAGATCAAGTATGTGGTCAATGCCAAAGAAACGATGATTGCCCGTGCCAAGCAGCAGCAGATGAAAGAAGCATTTGCCTCCTGGCTCTTTCAGGACAAGGAACGAGCCGATGCACTGCTCTCCATTTACAACGACAGATTCAATACGATTCGTCCCCGCACGTATGACGGCGATCATCTGGTGTTTCAGGGAATGAATCAGGAAATGAGCCTGCGCAAGCATCAACGGGATGTGACAGCCCGTATTATTTATTCCGGTACAGCGCTTATGGCTCATGAAGTCGGAGCCGGCAAAACGGCGGCGATGATCGCTGCAGGCATGTATTTAAGGCGTATTGGTGCGGTTCACAAGCCACTATACTGCGTACCCAATCACTTGACCGAGCAGTGGGCCAACGAATTTTTGCGCTTCTTCCCCTCTGCCAATGTGTTAGTGACCACGAAAAAGGATTTTAGCTTGGCTAACCGTCAGCGCTTCGTTTCCAAAATTGCCATGGGCAATTACGATGCCGTTATTATTGGTCATTCGCAATTCGAGAAAATCCCCATCTCCCGTGAGCGGCAGGAACAGCTCCTGCAAGATGAAATCCGCAACGTCTCCCGCATGATTAACCAGATGAAAAAAGAAAAAGGCGACAACTGGAGCATCAAGCAAATGGTTGTGTTTGAAAACAACCTGAAATCCCGCTTGGAACACCTGATGAATGAAAGTAAAAAAGACGACCTGCTCACCTTTGAACAACTTGGCGTGGATATGTTATTTGTCGATGAAGCCCATGCCTACAAAAACTGCTTCACCTTTACCAAAATGCGCAATGTTGCTGGGATCGGCAAATCAAGCAGCCAACGGGCTATCGATATGCTGCTCAAATGCCAATACTTGCAGGAGATGAACCAAGGACGTGGGGTCGTTTTTGCTACCGGCACACCCATTAGTAACAGCATGTCCGAGATGTACGTCATGCAGCGTTTTCTCCAACCTCACTTGCTGCAAAAGCTGGGACTAAACTTTTTCGATAATTGGGCTGCAACGTTTGGCGAGGTTGTTTCTTCCCTGGAGATTACACCCGAAGGCAGCGGCTATCGCATGAAATCCCGTTTTGCCAAGTTTCACAATTTGCCGGAGCTGATGAGCATGTTCCGTCTCGTTGCCGATATTCAAACCGCCGATATGCTCAAGCTCCCGGTTCCACTGCTGGAGGGAGATAAAGCCAGCGTCATCGTCAGTGACCGCTCCCCCTATCAAGAGCAGATGATGGATGAGTTCGTTGAACGAGCCGAAAAAATTCGGAACAATGAAGTCGATGCCAAAGAAGACAACATGCTCAAGCTGACTCATGAAGCCAAGCTCATGTCGATTGACCCGCGCCTGGTACATGAAGATGCTCCCGTTGATCCAATGTCCAAGCTGAATCTTTGCATTAATAACGTATTTGATATTTGGCAGGAAACACAGGCGAATCGACTTACTCAGGTTATATTCAGCGACAGCGGCACTCCAAAGTCAGGGCAGTTTAATGTGTATGATGAAATGAAATCCCAATTAGTTCTTCGCGGTATCCCGGAGCAGGAAATCGCCTTTATTCATGATGTAAATACGGACGCTGCACGGGAGGCTTTGTTCGAACAGGTGCGCCGCGGCGAAATCCGAATCCTGCTAGGCTCCACGCAAAAAATGGGAACCGGGACGAATATACAGACGAAGCTCATCGCTGCCCATCATATCGACTGTCCGTGGCGTCCTTCCGACATCATTCAACGGGATGGCCGCATTCTGCGGCAAGGCAACCAAAATGAAACGGTGCGGATTTTCCGCTACGTGACCAAAGGAACCTTCGACTCTTATTTGTGGCAAATCCAGGAGCAAAAGCTGCGCTACATCTCGCAAGTCATGACTGGCAGAAGCATTTCCCGCTCCTGTCAGGATGCCGATGAAACGGTACTGTCTGCGGCTGAAGTGAAGGCTGTTGCTGTGGGCAACCCGATGCTGGCGGAGAAGATGGAAGTGGACAATGAAGTCATCCGCCTCAAGCTGCTCAAAACAAACTGGCATAACGAGCAAGTCATGCTGGAACGGCAGCTCAGTCAGCATTATCCGCGAGTGCTGGCTTCCTGTGCGGAAAAGCTAGAGCAATATCAAGCAGATTGGAAGCTCGCTGAACAGCACCGACTCCAGGACTTTTCAATCACCTTGGATGGCACAGTTTATGATGAGCGTCCTCAAGCAGGAGAAGTTCTGCTTCTCTTATCCAAAGTCACTCAACTGGAGCATCAGGCTGTAAAGGTAGGACAATTCAAAGGATTCGACATTCTGCTGTCCCGCTCCGGTTTTGAGCATGTACAACTTCGAGGAACGGCGACCTACACGGTTGAGCTTGGAGATTCAGCTCTAGGCAATATCAGCAGGCTGGAAAATTTACTGGAGAAAATTCCTGCCAAGATTGAGGCAACCAAACAGCAGCAACAAGATACCCTCCACCAGATCGAGACCGCGAAGAAAGAAATCGGGAAGCCCTTTGAATTTGAAGATCGGCTAAGTCAATTTGTAGTGCGGCAGTCTGAGATTAACTCGGCGCTGGAGTTTAAGGAGTTACAGGGGCAAGAAATACTGAACGAGGAATCCGATGAAGAATTATTAACGGAATCAAGTCTAAACTGGAATGAGGATCATGAAAAAGAATAGAGGTTGTGGTTTAAGCTTAGAACCAAACTTGCCTGTTCCACTTTATCTTCAATTTATTAGTTCAACCCGATATAATAAAAAGTACAAACCGCACGTTACGCGGCAAAAGGAGCAATGGAATCATGAAGGCAAAGTACCATATGACGGCAGAACAAAACATTTTTGTAGCCAAGCGAAACATCATTGATTATATCTGGAAGAGTGCCAAACTGGAGGGCTTCGCCGTTACCTATCCTGATACAGAAGCCATCTTTAATGGATTAAGCGTTCCTGGCATCAAGGTAAATGAAATTGTTGGCGTAAACAACTTGAAACATGCTTGGCAATTCATCTTGGGGAATCTCGATTATCCAATTGACTTGACCTATATCTGCAAAATCAACCAGTTGGTTGGAGGAGATAACCTGATTGTTCAAGCGGGTTATTTACGAAAAGTTCCCGTTTCTATTGGCGGTACAACATGGCGTCCCGACATGCCTGATGAAGACCAAATCAAAGATGAACTTGCCAAGATACTGGATATCGAAAGTCCTACAGACCGAGCCATTACCTTAATGCTGTATCTGATGAGAAAACAAATGTTCTTGGACGGAAACAAACGGACTGCGATGCTCTCCGGCAATCAGGTAATGATTGCATCAGGTAGCGGGATTATTTCGATTCCTATTGAACATCAACGTACCTTTACTGGCTTATTGGTACATTATTATGAAACAAATGATATGGAAGAAATAAAACAATTTGTATATGATTTTTGTATTGACGGCATTCAGTTTGACCCGATTCAAGAGCAAGATGAGCCTGATCTCGAACGTTAACAGCCCAAAGAGCCGCATTCACACCATTGATGCAGCTCTTTTTCGTTTCCTCCCATCACTATAGGGCAATGCAGGAGCAAGCAGTAATGGATGAATCGGAAGATGAGCAACAACCGGAAGACTTGGGAGATAGAAAGTAATGGAACACTAACCCATGATAAAAAAGAAAAACCGCTCCAAAGGAACGGATTTAGTAGGCTTGCTTGCGCCAATCTTCAATTATAAATGTGTCAAAATTTATTTTTTCTTACTATATACCGCCTTTTGAAGTTTCACTAAGGCTCGTTTTTCCGTCTGTGACACATCTGTCAAGCTAATTTTAAGTTCCGTAGCAATATCTTGGTATGTCCGCTTTATTCCTGATGGTTCAAGTCCAAATCTTTTTATTATGATTTCCTTCTCATGAGTATCCAAGATATCAATATATTTATAAAGTTCTTTTTTATAAAATATATCAACCGTATCCTCTGAGCTATGCCCTGACTCATCAATATAAGTATTTGGGCTTCTTTCTTCTATCAAATCTAAGTCATAGCTAGGTTGGGTACTTTGCTTCTTTCTTGAACGTAGGTACATTAATATTTCATTTTCAATGCATCGCGAAGCAAAAGTGGAAAACTTCACCCCTTTTATAGGATTAAAATTTTCAAGAGCTTTAATAAGACCAACCGTTCCTATAGAAACTAAATCGTCAAAATCCTCATCCGTATGTTCAAATTTTTTTGCTATATATCCTACTAACCTCAAATTGTTTTCTAGCAGTACATTTCGTGCTAAATTACTTCCTTCAGCTACCCTCTCCAAAGATTCTTGAATCTCAGAAGGCTGAGAGTATGGAAAATTATTATAGTTAAATTCTTTAATTGATTCTTCTTCCTCTTCTTTGTTTCCATGGTTTGGTACATCTTCTGAGATATTATTTGGCTTCTTATGATTAGAAACTAATTCAAAATTATATTCACTCAAAATTTTCTCTAAAAAAATTTCGAGATTCGTCATATTCACGCCTACGTATTCTATTCCCGGGGAAAGCAGTTTAAACATAGCGGAATCATTAAAAAAAATAGTAAATACGTTATATTCCTGAATATATGGCAGAATAACCACAATATCAATCTGAATTGATTTAAGAAGAAATGGGTTATCGACATTACCAAATAGCCTTATTTGCTTATTCATTGATCTGTAAAAATTTTTCATAGAAGATTGAATAATAGTAAGAATCGATTTAATTGGTTCTTCTGAAATGATTTTTTCATTTAAATTGTATATTTCTAAAGGGATTGAATCGGGCAACTCACTTCACCACACATTCCTATAATTTTACAGTATACTATAATTTCAAAGAATATTTGATTGGTAAGTGATCTGAATACCTCTCTTTATCAGGGATCATTTCTTCATTTAACAGACTTTCATGTAAGGTACCAGTAAGTACATCAAAGGAATTGGTGTAATTTGAGATTAAATCGGGACGTATAAGAACCTGATCAAAAACAGCCCAGTAATTAACATACGTTTCCTTATTAACTGGAACATAATGAATAGTTCCAGGTGGGTTTCCCTTCCTGTGCGGTCAAATCATTTGAATATATGCTCCATGAAGGATTAAAGAAATACCGCTTATTGGACTTTGTCCTTAAAGCTGTTCTTTTACAATGAGTAGCCTTTAATGACAATTCACTAACCATTCCTTTGTCAAAAGGATTCATATTAAAATCACCAATGATAATTGTCTTCTCGACCTTGTAGATGCGTTCTATAGCCTCAATCAATCCAAATTGTTCAGTCGCACAAACATATCTGTCATTCACATCGGGATACGATGCTGGAGAGTCTAAATGAACGCCCACAATCATAATATGCTGCCCATCCATTTTATAAATCAATATTGTAAACCGCTGATCTTCCCTTAGATAAACTACATTTGAAGTAATTATTTTATCGTAGACTGCGACCCGGACATTCCCCTTCAGTTGAGTCCGAGAGGTATATCCATGTTGGAAAAGAAGTCGCTCTACCGACCTTCTACTTTGTTGAGTGGTTTCGCTAAGTATTAACACCTCAGGAACGTTATGCTCCATTATTAAATCGCAAACTGTTTGACTCAGTTCCTTTTTTTGTAGATTCCAAAACAGAAGTGTAAGAAAAGCTTGAGCTCTTCGCTTCATTATCTCTGTTCTTTTCTGGCAATAATTCAGGCCAGTTCATAACATCACCTTCAATTGTTTAATTAATTATCTGATATGTGAAACAGGAGTTACAGAAGTAAAAATTAGGAAATCGTTATATTCAAGATTATCACAATACTATACTTATTTGCTAATCTCTACGTTCTCTAGCATATAACCTGGTGAAGAGATACTCAGAGATATTCCGTTCTATAAACTTTCTTTCTAATATAGATTCTACTTACTTTATTCCTCAGTTCAACATAAATAATTTTCTTATTGAAAGGAAGTATTTCATGAGAAACAACTTACGTTTTTCTCATTCACAAATTAACCAAGCCAACAACATCAACCTTGTCGAATTCGTTAAGTCTCACGGCTACATTCTCATAAATGGGGGCCGTCGCGCGCTTCATGCGAAGCAAAGTGGTGGCCTTTACTTTTTCAAGGACAGTAATAAGTACTATCATTTTTCCACCGACACCCACGGCGGTCCCATCGATTTTGTCATGCAATTTTGGAATCTTAATTTCAAAGAGGCCGTTGCCCTACTCCTAGACAGTAAGACGCCCCACTACACCCTTCCTCACTCTCCTGATCATAAATTTACCGGTCAACTCATTCTTCCTAAGAAAGCACAAAATTACAGACGAGTAGTCTGGTATCTTGTCCATGTTCGAGGCATCGAACATGAAATCATCTCCTGCCTCATGCACGAAAAAAAGCTTTACCAACAAGACAAAACAGGAAACTGTATCTTTGTCGCCTACGATCAAGATGGCATTGCTAAGTATTGTTCTATGCGTGGAAGTACACCAGAGCGCCCCTTCAAGCAAGACAGGGAACACTCGGATAAAAGCTATCCCTTCCACATCCCAGGCAACGGCAACGGTCAGCGAGTCTATGTATGTGAAAGCCCTATTGACGCTATGAGCCACGCCACCCTCTCAAAACTGAGCGGCCTCGACTGGCAAACTGATCACCGTATTTCTCTAGGCTGCTTATCCGATAACGCACTTGAACGCTTTCTCTCCCAGCATAGCATCCAAGAAATTATCTTCTGTTTAGACAACGACCATAACGCCACCTTTCGAAACGGCAGCCCGGCTCCTAACTGGGGACAAGAGGCTGCCATTAAATTTGCCCAAAAGTATGCAGAGCTGGGCTATCAGATCTCAGTTCAAACACCAAAACGAAAAGACTTCAACGAAGACCTCATAGCTTTCCGAGAGGCTGAACGTGAAGCGAAACTCCCCCCAATTAAGGAGGAATGTGAGCATGAGCTTTAAACTTTTTTCTCATTGGATAGTAACTTTGCTTTTCCACTCTCCAAGAGGCCCGCCTCTTGGGAGTGGTGTAAAGGCAGGAATAGCAAAATGTCATTTTGCGACAATACAGCGTGAAAGCAGAGCTTTCACCGACATTTTGAGAGGATTAGCCCCGACAATCGAATGTCACGTTCAAATCCTCCTAAGGAAGGAGATGCCATTGGCCAGAAAAGAAAAAACAGAACAGATTACCGTCAAGTTGCCCAAATCTCAGTATGACTCACTTAAGAAATACGCGGCTTCCAAACATCTCAGCATGGCGGATGTAGTACGCGCCTTCATCCAAAAAGGGATGTCCATCGAAACCTACTCCCAAGAGATCGACTTCATTACTTCTATCATCCGCCAAGAGATTGGAATTGCGATTAACGGCCTCAGCAATCGTCTGGCCGGACTTGCCAGCAAAGACCTGATCATGTCCGCCGCGGCGTACTATTCCACGATTGCCATCATTGCCGACCTCATTGATCCCCACCGTTACACGACCTTTCGGGAAATCGAACGGAAAGCACGACAACTGGCGGTCGAGTATACCAAAATGAAGCTGACCGATGCGGAAAAGCTGTTCCTCTCTGGCGATGCTTTTGAGCAAAACCTGGAGCGCTTGCGTGGAGGACAATCCGATGTCGGCACTGATTTATAAGCAGCGCTTCTTTCATCCCAATCATCCTAAAACGGCCGTTAGCAACTATGTGCATATCGGGTATATCGCCACCCGTCCTGGTGCAGTCAAGCATCCAAACAAAAGACACGGGTTATTTGGTAAACTGAAGCCCGGTCCATTGCAAGCCTTTGATTCCTGGCAAGAAGTCGCTCGGATTGCCCGACAAATCTCCCGGGAAGGCAAAAATATGTACCGCAGTGTTATTTCGTTTCAAACCTCGACCGCGCTTGAACTTGGCTTAATGGACTTCTCAGATTGGCAGCAGTATATCGAACAACATATCGCCACCGTGGCTGCCCAAAACCAGATCAAGATTGAAAACCTATGCTGGGCCGCCGCCTTCCATAATGAGCGCGATCATCCACATCTCCACATTGTATTTTGGGACAAATCGCAAACGATCACCAAAAACTTCACCCATCCTGAAATCCCTAATCGCATTCGCAAGCAGCTCATCAAAGACACTTTTGCATATAAAATCAAGCAATTTTGTGCGCTACGCGACGAGGCGAAATCCGGTTTCACGGAACTAACGGACCGCCTTGTTGATGAATTTGAGGATTACCTGAAACGATTGAATCCAAAAGCATTCCGCACTTTCCAGCATCGCTTCGAACATGAAGACGAAGACTTCTTGATTCGATTCCCCAAACATCATCTCATCGAAACGTCTTCCGCCAAGCACTTGGCAAATCGATTGTTTGAACTCCGTCACTTTCTCCCTCCCACCGGCAGGCTCGCCTATCAACTGCTGCCACAGGAAACCAAAATACATCTCGACGAGCTGGTGCAAGAACTACTCAATGACAATCGCTATCTGGCGCAATTGGTCGAGGATTATGTACAGGCCAAGCTGGAGCTTGCCCGTCTCTATACGTCCGATCCGGATCGTATGGAGAAACAGCGCGGCAACTATCAAGCGGAGGCAGAAAAGCGGATTGCAAACCGCATCCTTTCCACACTACGCACCATGATCAAAATGGAGATGGAGTCGGCATCTGCCATACGGCAAGCAGATCGGCAACATGCACTCGCTGAGCAGCTACTGTTGGAACTGCTGAACATGATGGAGAATCTTGCGATGCGTATCCGATTGGATGTCGATGACAAACTTAACGTAATGGGTGGTGAACTGTCCAAGCAAGCCAAAAAAGAATGGTTGCTACGGCACAAAGACCGCGGCATGGAAAGATAATTCTGCCACTCTTTTTTGTGGACAACCCGTGTACAACATGTGTATAAACTGTGGATGATTCAAATCGAAAGGAGCTATTCGATGTTCTTTACAGATGGAAAACTTCGCCCCTATGAACAACTAATGCGCCAGTCCCCACGCCGGCCGCCCTCAAACAAAAAGCAAAAAGAACACTCTCAACCTCTCTCGAAATCACGTCCAAAGATGCCCAGCAAGGAGCAAACAGATAGAATCACTGATCGGCTGTTGGAACCTGATGCGGAAGCAGATCAAGAAAGCTAATGATTACTTTACCGACCATCTGAAAGGTGGGGAATCCCTTGAAAAGCAAAAGCGAATTTTACAAAGCCTTTTTTGCTGCGCTTGTCGAGCAGGGAATCGAAGTTCACCGCTCTACCTCCGCCGACTATTTGGCTGATTTTTATTGGAAAGACCAGCTCATTGCCTTTTTCACTCGTATGGACAGCCTCGAAAAAAATCCCTTTGTCACGGTTCCTGACCGACTAATGAGCGGGATTCAAGACTTGGCCCGCAAAACGGCGTTGCAGCTTGGCATCTGCACCGAAAAACCGTACACAGACAAAGATGCCAAAATTGCCAACGGTGTCTATAAGTTGTGCGAGTACGGCGATGTCGTGCTGGCGTGTAAGCATCATCCGCTGTTCGAATACGTCTTTTCCACTTATCGCATGTCCCCGGACAACGGGACCCCTGTACAGCGCCAATACTTCTACAACAAAGAAGAAGCGTTGGAGAACTTTGCGTGCCGCAGCGGGTTAGTCGATGAACGAAAATTGTTCAATGAAGCTGAATTACTGCTTATTCACGATGAAATGGTCAAATTCCTCATCACGCCGAATGACAAAACAGTCGTGCAGTTTGAGCAGGTACAGATCCTGATTGATAAGCTGGAAGACCTGTTGCCCGCGCTAAAAGATCGGGAAATCCACCTCGATTACGAGCAAGAATTTGCCCATGATTACGACGGCAATCCGGAAGCACTGGAGGTCGCCGACGAACGATAAAGGAGGTCGCTCACATGTCCAAGCCGGAAAGCTCCATATGGGGCAACATTTTAACCTGCATCGAAATCGGCTTGCACATCTACGGCATTATCGCTGAGAAAAACAGCGGTGTGGTACTAGATGCCGATTACGCCAAAGAGGCGCTTAGTGAACAAGCGTTGCAAGCCGGAGAAGTTCATGGCGATCACATCTATTTTGACGATGTGAAGAGCGTCATTCCCGCTTACGAATTGCTGCAACAGGATGCCATAACCGACCCTGAATTTAAGGAACACTGCGGCAGCCCCGAGCAACTTGCCGAAGAAGGTAAGTTTTTCGCACCAGAATACTTTGGAGAGTTTTCTGCACCGAGTGCAACGCCTTGGGGCGAGATCACTGGTAATCGCTTCCTTCATAACGGGCTATATATGCTGGAAAGTCGCGGGGAATGGCAATTAGCTGTGCATCAAACGATTGCCGAACATTGTTTGTCTGAGTCCGCTCAACAGTTAGCCCCTGGATATGGCGATTACCTCTACTACCCGCTGGATGCCTGCGCGATCCCGATCTACGAATTATCCGCATCACACCCCGCTATTGCCGAACAAATTATCAGTGACGACAGTTTGTCGCATACGTTATGTGAAGACTATCCGGCTTACGTGGCGATGCACAACCTGCATACGGATGAATGGAGCCACATCCATGATTGCGCTGCACCCAAATCACTCTTTCTGCAAATCCAACTGGATCAGGCCGCTGCCGCCGAAGAAGAACCGAGCCATCGGCATATACAGGTTCCCTACGAGACGGACAAAATAGCCGCGCCGCTTCAGGCCAGGGAGCCGGACGATTTTTTTGAACCTACAGGAGAACTTGAACTTTGAAGACGAAACAAAAAGCCTGGATTTCTGGCCTCATCGCCGTGCTGGGAGGCGTATGCAATCTCTTTATCAGCAACGCCCTTCATTCCCTGTTGTCTGGGGAAACTTCCCGGCTCGCCCTTTCTTCCCTTGCCTCTTGTCTCGGCAGTCTGCTTATCCATCGCGGGCATCTTCTCCTATTCGTATGCCTGCAAAGCATTGTCCTGGTGCTTGCCGTTCTGTTCTTTCTCACGAACAGTCAGCCTTATCAAAGCAAATTACGGCAAGTCGCTCCCGGTATTGAAACACCGGTTCCTACTGGACAGCATCAGCACGGATCGGCCCGCTGGTTGGGAGAAGAAGAATGGTCCCACGCTTTTGATCATTACACACTTGAGCTTCGCCATCCGCTTATCCGGCATCTGATTCATTCGGGCTACGATGATCTGCAATTTTTGCACTCATCTAAACAGGAGGTCACGGAAGATGAAGCTGTTTCATCCGAAAACTATTCCGAAACTTGATTCATCGTTACCTCTAAAAACTGGCGGCATTGTGCTGGGGCTGAATCAGCAACGTGGAAAGGAACGACTCTATTATGTAGGTGATGATGTCCATACGCTTTGTATCGGCGCTACACGCAGCGGTAAATCCCGCTCGGTCGTCCTGCAATCCATTGGCCTATTGGCGCTTGCCGGTGAATCGCTTGTCATCTCCGATCCGAAAGCAGAGTTATTCCACTACAGCGCTCCCCTTCTGGAAAAGCTCGGTTATGAGGTACTCACGCTGGATTTTCGTCACCCGGAAAAGAGCCACCATTATAATTTGCTTCAACCGGTTATTGATGCCACCCTGAGAGGAGATCAGGAGCAAGCCGAAATGTTAGCCTGGGACATGACGAATGTGCTGGTCGGCAAAGCGCAGGGCGAAAAAATTTGGACGAATGGCGAAATGTCCGTTATCGCTGCCTCCATCCTGAGCGTCATTTGGGACAATATCAAGCGGCCGGAATATCAGAATATGACGAACGTATATTGGTTCCTCGCCGAAATGAACAGGCCAACGGGCAACAAAACACCGATGCAGGAGTACATCAAGCGTCTGCCGCAGCAACATCCGGCGCGAGCGCTGCTCAGTATCTCCGACATTGCCCCATCGCGTACTAAAGGCAGCTTCTTTACCTCGGCGCTCACGACACTGCGATTGTTTACGTCCAAGTCTATCTATGCGATTACCCATAAAAGCGACTTTTCTTTAGCCGACCTTGGCGAGAAGAAACAGGCGCTTTTTATTATTTTGCCGGATGAAAAGACGACCTTCTATCCGGTGGCCTCGCTGATGATTTCTCAGCTATACGAGCTATTGACAGCTGAGGCCGACAAACGCGGCGGACGGCTCAAGCGGCGTGTCAACTTTCTGCTCGACGAGTTTGGAAACTTTACGCCGATTGCCGATTTTACGAACAAATTGACGGTCGGCGGCGGACGCGGGATGCGCTTCAATCTGTTTGTGCAGAGTTTCGAACAGCTAAAGGAAAAATACGACGATCATGTGGCGAGTACGATCAAATCGAACTGCCAAACGTGGATTTATTTGCAGGCAGACGACTTGGAAACGCTACGTGAAGTCAGCGAGAAACTCGGAACCTACACCACCTCCAGCTATCAGTTGTCCGCCTCCCACGGAAAGTATACGACGCCAAGCACATCCCATAGTCTCAATCTGTTGGAGCGCAAGTTGCTAACCATAGATGAAGTGCGCCGCATCTCCCGTCCTTATCAACTCGTCCTCTCCCGCAGTCATCCTGCGATGATGTTCGCTCCCGATTTAAGTGCTTGGGCTTTCAATCGCATGATGGGACTTGGCGACAAGGAGCATAATCGCCGAGTACGAGAAGAACGGGAAAAGCGAAGGCCCATCCGAACCGACACCCGAGAGGAGGTGAAACTGTGGAACATATGGGTGTATTACCAGAAGGACATCGCAAGGCAATTAGCCGAACAGCAACGCGCGGCAGCCGCGCAAAACGGATTTCCGCCTTTTTCTTCCGAAGAGTAGAAGCTTTGATCCGCTTTTCTTCAGTGGCAGCGGGCGCCCTCTTTGGTTTCCTTTGCTTAACGTCTTCCGTTTCTGCAAACAGCATTCAGGATAGTAAATTAGCCAAAGGGACGGAGAAACTGATCGGAGACGCCACCACATGGCTGATGATACTGGCTCCCGTTGTAACCGGACTGCTCATTATTTATTTCTTTATTCGCCGATCGGCTGCTGACGAAATGGACACCAAAAAGTGGAACAACCGTATTATCGTCGCGGTTGTGTCTTGTATCGGTGCAGTGCTTGGTTCAGCCTTGCTCAACGTCATTATCGGTTATTACAAGTAAGACCAGCCTGCTGATATCGGCAGGCTATTTCATTTCCAATATCCATTTAGGAGGCTACTTTTTATGAAACAATGGCTGCAAAAGAAATTCATTCGTCCGGTAATCAAAGCAAAGAAAGCGGTAAGTAACCGCCGCGGAGAAGGTTTCGTGGATACGGCGGGTGCGTCCGTAAGAGCATAGTGACTGCACAAAGTCACTGTGTTCGCGGACGATGAGAAAATCTGCTTTGGCAAGCAGCAATGAAACATATCCAAATCATTGTCATCATCCCATTTATCCAAAAGGGAAACCTGGCGGGGAGTGTAGCATATGGGAAAATCCCTAAGTCAGCCTAACGATCAAGGCTGCGACTGCAAGGGTGAGATGAAACGTCAAAGACGAGGATCAAGGCTGAATTGCTTGAAGGATAGTCCGAGGGGTCATAGTCGAGACCTTAACGCAGGATCGTTGCAGCGTTAAGCGGTGCAGGAGCTGCATAGACTGCGGGTGCAGCCGTCCGGGATATGTGTACCGACCAACTGGAGTAACCAGTAAAGGACGAACGTCCGATCCGACACTTTGACATGCCTGTTTCTCATCGTCTAAACGGAGATTGCCTAAACCGGAACGCCGGAAAATCGGCTATGCGTAATGCCGCGAGGGGATAAATTTCAAGGGCTGACCCCCAAGAAAGATGACGCTGAATATCTGGCAAGGCAACGGAGCTTCCATAGTAGTCCGAGAACCCTGAATGGACAGGGAAAGCCGTAAAATCGGATGCGGATAATGCCGCTCACATGGCGAAGGGAAGCAGTCTGTCTCTTAATACAAAGAATGGAAGGATGCGAGAGGCATTGCGAAATCCAGTTGAAGTATTAAACAGTCTATCTAACCAAGCATGCAAGGAAGGCTATCGCTACGAACGTCTGTACCGCAACCTGTACAACGTAGAGTTCTTTCTGCTGGCTTATCAAAATATCTACGCCAGCGAAGGCAATATGACGGCAGGAACCGATGGTCAAACCATCGACGGTATGGGCGTAGCGAGAATCGAAACACTGATTGCCCGTTTGAAAGACCACAGCTATCAGCCTCATCCGGCGCGGCGTACTTACATCAACAAAAAGAACGGCAAGAAACGCCCGCTGGGTATCCCCTCCTTCGAGGACAAGCTGGTGCAGGAAGTGGTCCGCCTGATACTGGAGAGTATTTATGAGCCGACCTTTTCAAATCTATCTCACGGATTCCGTCCAAAGCGAAGCTGCCATACTGCTCTGCTGCAACTGCAAGCCCATTTTACCGGAACCAAGTGGTTTATTGAGGGAGACATTAAAGGATTCTTCGACAATATTGACCATACTGTATTGATCCAACTTCTGCGCAAACGAATTCGGGATGAATACTTTATCGCACTCATCTGGAAATTCCTTAAAGCGGGTTATGTCGAGGATTGGACCCTTCATGCCACATATTCCGGGACGCCGCAAGGCTCTATTGTCAGTCCGATTCTATCGAACATCTATTTGAACGAACTGGATGGCTACATGGAGCGGTTGATGAGGCAGTTCAACAGCGGCCAAAAGCGAACCAAAAGTGAGGCTTATGCCCATCTGGAACAAAAGCTGAAATACATGCGCTATAATAAGTGTTCCTCTTCCAACTGGGAAAAGCTTGATGCAGCAGAAAAGCAGCAAGCGGTGAAAACAATCAAAGGGATTCGCAGCGCCATGCACCAAACCGCCTACTCTGACCCGCAAGACAGTAGCTACAGGCGTCTTTTCTACATCCGGTATGCAGATGATTGGCTGTGCGGTGTCATCGGCAGCAAGGCGGATGCGGAGGAAATCAAGACGAACATCAAGGCATTTCTGGCCGACACGCTCAAACTGGAGCTATCGGAGGAGAAGACCCTGATTACCCATGCCCATGACAAAGCGCGTTTTCTCGGGTACGACATTTTTGTTGCGGACAATGAAAGCCTGCGAAAAGACAAAAATGGGTATACCCGGCGCACCCGTAATGGCAAGGTTAAATTGTTCGTCCCCCGTGAAAAGTGGCAGAACAAGCTCATCGAATACAAAGCTCTGGAAATCAGCGTTCACAGCGGTCAAGAAGTATTCCGCCCGACTCATCGCACGTACCTCATCAGCAATGACGACCTGGAGATCCTGAACCAATACAATGCTGAAATCCGGGGCATGTACAATTATTACCGCATCGCGGATAACGTAAGTGTCCTCGGTCACTTCAATTATGTGATGAAGTTCAGCATGTTCAAAACCTTTGGGGCCAAATACAAGCTTCGTATCAGCCAAGTGCGGAAGAAGTACGGATATAAACGCTTTGGCGTAAAATACCGCACGAAAGCAGGCAAAAAGACCTTGTATTTTTACGATGGTGGCTTCAAGAAGGATCAAACAGGAACAGCCAACGCCGATGTGGACATGGTTCCCAAAGTGTTTCGCAACAGTAATCCGACAAGTCTGATTACGCGGCTAAAAGCCAGCCGCTGCGAATGGTGTGAGACGGAAAATGTCTGTCTGGAAATTCACCATGTCCGCAAGTTAAAAGACTTGAAGGGCAAAAAACGTTGGGAGCGGCTGATGATCTCCCGAAGACGCAAGACATTGGCCTTGTGCGGTCCATGTCATGATCGTCTGCATGCTGGAAAGCTAGACTGATAGACAGATGGAGAGCCGGATACGCTGAGAGGTGTACGTCCGGTTCGGAGGGGAGTGTTTGAAGACCTGCCGCTCGTAAAACGGCAAGGCGTTGGGCGCTTACCCTACTCAAGATTCTTATGGCTGTTGTCATTGGGGCGCTCGTCTTGGCCGGTCTGTATATGCTCTTTGGTGATACCATTTTACCGACGCTGAAACAACGAATTCAGGAAATGTTCAATTACAGGGGATAAGTCCTGCCTGGAGCGGAAGCGGCGTTACCGCCGCTTTCCCGGAAAGGAGGAATCGGTGGATAAAATTCTATTGTTACTCATTATCGCCATTCTAAATGGCACGCTCATCTACATGGATACGTTGTTGAAAGACATCATCCCCATCTCTCTTTATGCAGAGCGTTACATGACGCTTTCCACCGGTGTGGATCTTGCTGAGAGTTTGTATGATATCCTATTCAGCTTTGGCGTCGCGCTTATGATCTTGAAGTTTTTGAAAAAAGGATTTGAAATTTATGTCCTTTGGACGGACGGCGATCCGGATGAGGAACCGCTGTTTTTGCTCACCAACTTTTTCCGGGCCATGGCCGTCGCCATCTGCTTTCCCACCATCTACACGTGGCTCGGTCAGATCGTAGAGGAATTAACCGACCGGCTGCTGGTCGTCATTGGCCAATCCACCGATTATAACTGGCAGTATTGGGTGGACAGCATCAGTTCATTGGGACTCGTGACGGCCATTTTCGGTCTAATCTTTGTTGTCTGCTTCTTCATTCTTTATTTCCAATTTCTGATGCGCGGGCTGGAGATGTTTATTTTGCGGGTCGGTATTCCACTTGCTTGCGCAGGGCTGCTGGATAATGATCGAGGCATCTTTCGCGCCTATGCGCAGAAATTCATGCAATCGATGCTGGCCGTCGTCATTCAAATCGCACTAGCCAAATTGGGCGTTGGCCTGATGTTGCAAGACCATATTTTTTGGGGTATGGCTTGCATGGTGGTAGCGATTCGGACGCCTCGATTCCTGTCTGACTTCCTGATTACAACCGGTGGGGGCGGCGGTGTCGTGAACAACGTCTACCAGAGCGTAAGGCTAGTCGGCATGGCCCGAAAGCTCATAAAGGCCGGGTGAAGAAATGATTACGCTAGAGGAACTGGCCCAGGCGATTATCGTACTCATTCGCCTGGGCTGCGTTTTCCGTTTCATCTATTGCATGGTGCGCCTTTCAGGAGCCGACGATGAAGCAACCAAATACAAAAAGCGCACGCGCAATGTCGTATTGTTTTATCTGCTCGCAGAAAGCATCTGGCAAGTGAAGGACATTATTCAGTATTACTACCAGTAACAGAGGTTTCCCTCCCTATCACAGGGGAAAGCGGAACCTGCATCTATGAGCCCCTGCAAATCTTAATCGTTTCACTTAACCGCATTCGCTCTCTCCATAATTTCCTTTACAATTGAATCTTTTGCATCTGCATAATCTTGCACGTGACGCCATTGATGTCGTGCCAAGCTACGCTTCACTTGTGCATACACGTCCCGGTCGGAGTCGTTCGCTTTGAGCCAATTGCGGAAAAGCAACATTCGCTCGATTTCGGACGCCCCCTGGCTAAATACGTGAAGATTAATTGCTGTATCGGGACCTTGGAATAGACGGTGTTCAAACCAATCGGGTTCCCGTATGTGTAGCGTGTACCCCTCTTCCTCCAAGTCAGGAACGTAGGCCGTTTCGTCCGCAGAATTCTCTACTACCAGCAGCATATCGATGATTGGCTTGGCACATAATCCTGGCACCGAAGTAGATCCAACATGCTCCAATTGCAGAACCTTGTTTCCAAGTATTGAACGAATTCGTTCGGCCTCTTGCTCGAAAATTTTAGGCCAGTGCGGATCATAATCCTGGAGAATTATGGATGTGTTGTGAGGCTTCAGTTCACCAATCGTTGCTTTCTGAAGCCTTTCCTCACTGGTAGATGCCATATTTGAATGATTATGATTCGATGTCAAATACTCCACCCGCTTTCTTTCATATTTGATATGAAAACGCTAAGCTCTTCAATATACCACAAATGTATATCGAAGCAAAGGCCTGTACCTTCCCCTTTCCTTACCCTCTATCCCTTGTTCTTAATTCTTTTCAATCGGAAAAAGGAGGTTCCTACTTTACCATGGATCAAAATCAATCTCTATACATTCCCTTAGGCGTCAAGCCGGAAGCCGAGTGGTTTCCCGGCTTCGGTAAACATCAGCTTGGTCAATCATCTATTGGCTCACTTGCTGCTGTTGTAGTCGCCCTATGTCTTTGGCTGATGGGCAGAAGTGTTCCGCTCGCAGTGGTTACTTTCCTGATCGGCGTGTCCGCCTCTGTGATGATGACAACCAAGGACCGTCATAATTTGTCTGTACTGGATCAGATCATGTTTATGATTCGTTATGCCAAGTCTCAGAAGTTCTACCCTTATCGCAGTTTAAACACTTGGACTACGACGGAATACAAGCTATGATGCACACAGAAACCGCCACCGCCTTACTGATACAGGGGATGTTATTTTCTACGCTTCTTCTTATTGCTAGTTTTCACGACATTCGCACACGCGAGGTCCCCAATTGGGTGCCGATCGCCTTAATCGGCTCAGGCTTGCTCCAGTTCCAGCTTGTTCCGGCTCTTATCGGCCTCGTATCTACCAGCTTGCCTTATCTGCTTGCCGCTGTTACCACAAACGGAAAAATCGGCGGCGGCGATATTACGCTGATGGCAGCCTGTGGTTTTGTTTTGGGCCCAGTCGGCGGCCTTCTGCAAAGCATTATCGGGTTAACATTCGTTTTGCTCTTCGCGATAGGAATCGTTTATCGTCATGGGCTTAAAAAAACCAAGCAAACCGCCTTCCCGCTCGTTCCTTTTCTTACGGCAGGCGGTTTGCTCACGTTTACATTACTTTATTTGTGATTGACGAAGGAGGATATTCCAATTCATGAATTGGCTAAAAAACCGTACCGTTCTGGGGATAAGTTGCATAATCTTATCCCTTATCCTTTGTCTCGGCATTGCGCCGCTGTTGAATCGAAGCGCCAGTGAAAAAGTCGCGATTGCCCGCATCGTTCAAGAGGTAGCCGAGGGCGAGGCCATCACTGCCGCTCATGTAGAGACCGTGTATGTAGGAGCCTACAATCTGCCCACTGACGTGCTAAAATCCGAAGACCAAGTTGTCGGACAGTATGCCGCGGCGGATCTGAAAGTTGGAGATTATTTGCTCCCTTCCAAATTGTCAGCCTCTCCCCTCGATGCTTATTTAACCCGTCTGGACGGACAGAGACAAGCCTTGTCGGTTACAATCAAAAGCCTCGCAGCGGGCCTTTCCGGCAAGCTTCAACCTGGTGATATTGTTAGCTTATTCGCCACCGACTACGGCGACTTTCGCACAACCACGTTGCCCCCGGAACTGCAATACGTAGAAGTGCTGTCGGTTACGACCAGCAGTGGTCTGGATGCCCAAACCACAGCAAACGATCAAAACGAAAGAGAACTGCCTTCCACACTTACCTTGCTCGTCCGGCCTGAGCAAGCCGTATTGCTGACCGACATTGAAAGCAAAGGAAAACTACATGCGGCATTGGTTTATCGGGGAGATGCGGCAACAACACAGTTATTCCTCGATAAACAAGAAGCGTATTTCTCGTCCAAATCACAACCGGAGGATGTTGCTCATGAGTAATAAACCGCTTATCGTCCTATGGGGCAGTCCGAATAGCGGTAAAACCATCGCTACCGTCAAATTAGCGCAAGCTCTGGCCGCTCACCGTAAAAATGTACTCGTCATATTCAGTGACGCCCTCTGCCCTTCCGTTGCCGCTATCGTACCTGGGCAAGCTAATGAGCAGAAATCGCTTGGTGAGCTGCTCAGTCTGCCTTCGCTTGCCCAGGAAGATCTGCTCCACTATTCGCTTGCGTTAAAAGGCTCGCCCCATCTCGCCTTTCTCGGTTATAAAAAAGGCGATCATGTCTTTTCTTATGCTGACTATAGCCGCGAGCGAGCCGTCGACTTGCTGACTCTGGCCAGACATACTGCCGATGTTGTGCTGGTAGACTGCGCCAGTTATGTGTCTTCTTATTTGCTTTCGACCGTGGCGCTGGAGTTAGCCGACGTAATATTCCGATTTCACAACTGCGATCTCAAAAGCCTGATGTTTTACGCCTCCTATTTGCCGTTATTGTCCGATGCCCGATTTCAGCATGCGGAGACGATTCCGATTTTGTCCAATGTCAAGCCGGGACAAGATAACCGGGCATATAGCCAAGTTGTCGGGGGAATCCAATTCCTTCTGCCGCACGTCGCAGCGCTGGAACAACAATCCCTCGAAGCACGACTCATGGACCCGCTTCCGCCCGGCAAGGACGCGACTCTTTATCAGGAAGGCATCTCCCACATGATGAGGTTGATCATCCCCGAGGACGTACAGAAGTCACATAAGAGTACCGCGGCAGCTACGAGCAAAGCGTCTGTCGCTCCATGGTTCAGAAAGCAGCTTGAACTTTGGCGAGGTGATCGAAAATGAATCAATCCGCACTCTATTTCTCTAGCCAGTCCAAGCCTTTTAGTGAAGTGTTGATAGAGGTGCAAGCTTACCTCTCCAGCAAATACGCGACTTTGCTCAGTAGTCATCAGGTAGAACAGAAGCAGCAGATTATCGCCTATATCAGTCAATACTTGACCGATCACCGGCTGCACGTGCCTGGCCTAGCTTTTGATGAGCTAATCGACCGTTTGTATGCGGAAATGGTCGAGTATTCGTTTTTGACACGCTATTTATTCGCGAGTGATGTGGAAGAGATCAACATTAACGGCTATAACGACGTGAAAATCAGTTACACGAATGGCGCTATCCTGCCTGCTGATGAACAATTTGCTTCCCCTGAACACGCGATCAATGTCATTAGGCGTTTGCTGCACCAATCCGGTATGATTCTCGACTACTCGCAGCCCATCGTTCGCGGACACTTGGCCAACAATATTCGCATTACCGTTTTCGGCATGCCGATCACGGATAAGGACAAGGGCATCGCCGCTTCCATTCGAATCGTCAACCCACAAAAACTGGCGCGGGAAGATTTTATCCACAGCGGTACAGCCACCGGTGAAATGCTGGACTTTCTCAGCCTATGCCTGCGATACGGTCTTTCGATCTGCGTAACCGGAGCAACCGGCAGCGGCAAGACGACCCTTATGAGCTGGCTATTGTCAACGATTCCTTATGACAAGCGAATCTTTACGATTGAAAACGGCACTCGCGAGTTTGACCTGGTGATGACGGACGGGGAAGGGCACGTCCTGAACAACGTGGTGCATACAGTGACACGATCCAGTGAAGACCCTCGTCAAAACATCGACCAAGAAAAATTGTTAGAGTATGCCTTGACTGCCAACCCCGATGTAATTTGTGTAGGTGAGATGAAATCTGCCGAAGCATTTGCTGCACAGGAAGCAGCCCGTACCGGACATACGGTCATTACGACAACCCACGCCAATTCCTGTCTCGCCACCTATTACCGAATGGTGACACTTTGCACACAAAAATACGAAATGAACGATACAACACTGTACAATCTGGTTACTGAAGCATTTCCGATTGTTCTGTTTGTCAAAAAACTGGAGGATAATGTCCGTCGCATCATGGAAATCACCGAATGCCGCATTCATTCTGACGGTACGCGTGAGGTGGTTCCTTTATACCGATTCGCCGTCCACTCTACACGGGAAGTCTGCGGGCAAATTCGTATCGAAGGTGACTTCGAAAAAGTAAATGACATCTCACCCGGTTTGCAGAAACGTCTATTGGAAAATGGCTTGCCGCTATCCATGTTGCAACAATTAAGAGGGGGCGATAGCACATGATGGTGTTGCTCCTGCTTTCCTTTGTTGGCTTATCCGCTGGAAGCCTGATATTACTGAGCCTGACTCCCCGTTCGTTAATGGAAGCTTTATCGGAGTTCTTGCAACGGAGGCAGATGCGCAGGCAGCCGATCGCCGAGCAAATTCGGCGTGTTCAGCGACCGAAGAAATTGAAGGGCTGGCGCGCCACCATTGTCGAGGCGACCACGATCTTACATCAAATCGGACACGAACAGCGTACAGGTTTCCTTTTCGCCCTTTCCTTGATGCTGGCGATAGGCGGCGCTCTACTCGCCCTGATACTGAACAACATTTGGCTTTTGCCCGTCCTTGCAGGCGGGTTTGCCATGTCGCCTTTTTGGATCGTGCTATTTCGTGCAACGTTCTACAAAAAGCGGCTGCATGACGAATTGGAAACCGCATTATCCGTTATTACAACATCTTATCTGCGCAGCGAGAATATTCTAGCGGCGGTCGAGGAGAATTTGCCGTATCTGAATCCGCCCGTATCCGATGTGTTTCAAGCATTTTTAGCGGAGTCCAAACTGATTCATACGAATCTTCATCTGGCGCTCACAAGACTGCGTGGTCGCATTCATAATAGTGTCTTTCAGGAATGGTGCGACGCATTGATGGCCTGTCAGGAGGATCGCGCGCTGAAAACGACACTCATGCCCATTGTCGCCAAGCTATCCGACATGCGCGTCGTTTCGGCTGAACTGGACGCAGCCCTCTATGAACCACTCAAAGAGTTTATTACGATGGCTCTGCTGCTGATCGGCAACATTCCACTGCTCTATTTCTTAAATCGGGATTGGTATCGCGCTCTGACGCAAACGACGCCAGGGCATGCTGTGTTGGCATTGTGCGCGCTAGCAATCTTGGTATCTTTGGCTGCCGTCATTCGGCTGACGCGGCCACTCGATTATCGAAGATAGGAGGCCCCTATATGAACAACAAAGACGTCGCTTCCTTGCTGGGAGAGTTGATAGAGGCGGATAAGGATGAGTGGGTCAGTTTGGAAAGGCTGCTTAATCGGTACGGCGTGGTCGGCTTTTTCCAAAAGTTAGATGAGAGAATGCCCTTGTCAACGGAAAGCTTGGAAAAACTTCAAGCGCTTCAATCATTGATAGACATCCTGTCAAAAAGGTATGTGGAACTTGGGGAGGGAAACGGATGTGAGCCAGCTCCACACCAATGAGAAGTATGTGGCTGACTTTGTCCATTCCATTCACAAATTAACCCGCATCCCATTGCACAAGCTGGAGGAATACGGCAAGGTAAACAACCTCATCAACGTACTGGAACATCCTCGCGTATTGGAGCCGACCACTGCACAATTTCAAAAAATTGAGCAACTCAATGCGTTCCTTCGGGCCTACCGCGTGGTCAAGTGGGAGGAGGAAAACGCCAGACAGTGTATTCGCTCACCACAACATGCTGGCGACTATTTTTCCACGCTTCTCGATGGCGTTCGGGACCGGGAACGGTTTATGGTTGCCTTCTTGAACAACAGCAATCGCATCATCGAGACCCGCACGATTTCGGAAGGCGGCATCGACCAAGCGCCTGTCTACCCCCGTGATGTCCTAAAAGCCGCCTTGAATTGCGACTGCTCTGCTGTGATTTTTGCGCATAATCATCCGGGCGGCACCCTCTCCCCTTCTCCCGAAGACATACAGTTAACGCGACGGATGGTCGATATTTTCGAGCCCTTAAACATCCAAGTACTCGATCATATCATCATCGCGGGCAATGGCTACCTGTCCATGGCTTAAATGGGCAAACTGCCGAGCGTTGCAGAAAGGGCCGCCAACTACGATTCCATCTCCCTTCCGGTGATGGAACAAATCGGCTTTCTATACGAAACATTGCATTCGCCAGATGAAGTTGAAGATGAATGGGAACGGTAAAGGAGGTGTCATCTGATTCATGACTGAACTTCTTGTGGGCTTCAGTCTATTTTTTGCAGCCGGAGCCTATTTTTTATTAGCCGATCTATTGCAAGTCTCCACCCGTGCCAACACAAAAGCGATTCTGCAGGTCGCCAAAATTGGAAAAGGGAAATCATCCTCCCTGCATGTCCTGCTCTTTCGCCTCTCCGCTTGGCTAGCCGAACACTTGAAGCTCAGTGACTACTACAAACGAAAAACAGCGGCTACGCTTCGTTCAGCCGGCATCACCCTCACGCCCGAAGTGTTTCTGTCGCAAGCGATTGTGAAAGCAAGTCTAATCTTTGGTGCCGGAATGGCCCTTCTTCCCTTTCTACCGCTGCTATCCCCGCTCTTGATCTTTCTGGCTATCGCCTTCTTTTTTAAAGACTACCGCTCCGCCGATGAAGCGGTACGAAAAAAGCGTGAGCAAATCGAATCCGAACTTCCCCGATTCGTCGCAACCGTATCGCAAGAATTGAAGGCCTCACGCGATGTCCTGCGGATACTCGAGACGTATGCGAACCATGCTGGAGAGAGTTTACAGCATGAACTACAAATGACGATCGCTGATATGAAAAGCGGTAGTCTGGAAACCGCGCTACTCCGACTGGAGACCCGGATCGGCAGCACGATGCTGTCTGATATGGTACGTGGCTTGTTGGCCGTGTTGCGCGGTGATCAGGGTGTGGTCTATTTTGAAATGCTAGCGCATGATTTCAAGCTGGCCGAGATCCAACGACTCAAACGGATCGCGATGAAGCGCCCCGGCAAAATCCGCAAATATTCCTTCCTAATGTTAGCCTGCTTCATGCTTACCTACATGGTCATTATCGGCATGGAGATTATGAAGGCTGTTGGTGAGTTGTTTTAATCTGCTTATGAAAGGAGGCTTTCTATGCTGTATCGAGCTCTCCGCTCCCGCCGCGGCGAAGGGTATATCGATGTTACCGTCATTGTGCTCGCAGCCATGCTTTGCATCGGACTTGCCGTTCAAGTTTTTCCGGTATTTATGGCCCAGCAAAAGCTGGATACGTTCGCGAGTGAATTGGCCCGGGAAGCAGAGATTTCTGGCAGAGTCGGCCCTGAAACCACACAGCGAGCCAATGAGTTGCAACTGCAAACCGGGCTGTCTCCCAACATCGCATGGAGCAAAACCGGCCCAATTCAAATCAACCAAGAGGTAACAGTCACACTGCGCACGACAGCAGATATCGGTTTTGGAAGCTTTGGATCATTTCCCATCGAGCTTTCAGCTACTGCGAAAGGAAAGTCCGAGGTGTACTGGAAATGATGCGATTCTGGAAAAATTGTTCCGGCAGCGGGTATCCGCTTGCGATTACAATTGTGCTGGCAATTCTGCTGCTATCTTGCTGCATATTTGAATATTTCCGGCTATCCATCATCGCAGCAGAGGTAAGGATCGCCACACAAAGTGCCATTATATCCGTAGCAACAGAAAATTACAACCTGGTCTACAACGGCTTGCGGCAAAGCTATTCAGGCGGGTATACTCGAGCCGACAATCAATGGCAAGAATCTTGGACAACAGGTGACATTTACAACCGCATTAGCCGGGATTTAGGACTGGTTCAAGAAGGGAGCAGATATATGCGGAAATCCGCTGACTACACCGAGTACAGCATCTCTGAACTTGAAGTCGATATCATGAATACGCCGTTCGCTCCTGCGTCACCCGATTCCATTCAACAATTTACCGCCGAGGCACAGCTACAGCTTTCCGTGCCGCTATCTTTCGGCTGGGGCCATCTGCCTCCCATGAAAGCGAGTTTGAAGGTTCAGGCTGTGTATCGACCACGATTTTGAAAGTGCAAGCAAGATTCTACTGTAATCAACAAGATCGCTGTTCAAGTTGGAATTTACAGATTTATACATTATAATGAGGATAACCTTTCCTTTTTCGATTCGTTCACTGAAAAGGAGTTGATTCGTCGTGAAACGTAAAATATGGGTATGGACGAGTTGCATTATTCTTTTAGGTGCCATTGGTTTGTGGGCGTTCAGCAACGATGGAGGCCAATCTTCCGAGGTTGAAACGATCGTGCCTCCCTCTCCCGATTCTGCTCTTGTGACGATACCCGATATTGATCCCGAACCATCTTCTAAGACCGACACAAATTCGGAATCACCTGGGCAGAACCCCGAAAAAGACGGTTCTGCTTCAAGTCATATTCCCGAAGCTTCGCAAAATACAGAACTAAGTATTTCAGAACCACCTGGCCTGCAACCGGAGAAAGAAGTTACAGAAGTCGAAGTCCCCCTTACCGATCCGACACCAACGCCAAAGCCGACAGAGCCGCCAAAGCCTAAGCCCAAAGAAACAGATAAACCACAGTCTCCTGACACTCCGCCTACTTATGAGGAGAAGGAAACTCAGCCCAACAAGCCGCAGGATGAGCCGAAAGCTGGTAACAAAAACGAAAATGGAAAAGTCCTCGTGCCAGGGTTCGGTTGGGTTGAGCAAGGAGGCCCTAGTCAAGGTAGCAAAAGTGAATCAGATGGTGATTGGAATAAACAAATAGGTACAATGGATTAATCTATTAATGAAGCAGAGGTACAGGTAATCACCTGTACCTCTTTGCTTTGGGAGGAGATTCGATTGAAACGTATCCTCATATCGGTTCTAACTTTATTGGTCATGGTTTCTTCCCTCTGTTCCCCTATTTATGCAAACGGCGACGGGAATATTGACAATGGCGGAGGGGACATGGGATCAGGAACATCTCAAAATAAATGGTCACCCGGTTATGACGGAGTACGGATTACCATAATTCGCTCTAGTGACAAAGCAGTGGTTTCCACCCCTATTGACTATACCAACAAGACATTGCCTAGAGACATCATACACTTTGGGAAGACTAGCAAGATTCAATATCTAAATCACAGCCCATTGAAGCCCTCTACCGATATCTACCGATATAAAATCCCTGCATCGCCAATGCCACGTATAATCAGCTCTGGCGAAACCGTTACCGACATCGAGGTCATCAAAAAATATTTCACTTCTGAAGGCGCAGTAAAAATGGTAGCCAACGATACTGGCATCGACTTCGATTCGTTAACTAACGGAAACTATAAGCTGTTGCTGGAGCCCATTGCGTATCTAACCTTTCAAGGCGTATTCATGTCGATGACTGCTCATGAAGCGGCTTTGTACGATCAAATCCTTAGTGGCGGTCTACGTTCCAAGATGGTGAGCCTCACCCATCAAAATCTGCCTTTGTCCATGTTTCTTGAAACGCCTGACCTCGATTTTCCCGCATGGAGCGGCTCACGCAGAGGCAGAGTGAGCAACGACCAGATTATCTCATCCTTAGGACTTGGTATTGTCCGTTTTAACGGTGCGCCAACTACACCTCCACCACCGGTCCAGACAAGCGTGCAGTACCGTACCAATACCGATGTCATCACCTCCGTAAGGCTCTCCACTTCCGCCGCGATTACTCCCGAATCCCCAGCCAGCGTATCGTTTCATATTTTGGGTAGCCGTTATACGGTTAGCAATATTGTCATTCCAGAGGGGGACAGTCAACTGGTTTGGGTGAAATGGCGCACGCCAAGCCAGCCACAAACACTCTCCATTCAGGTAAGTTCCTCCAAGGGTTCATTAAGTGCATCTTCTATCACCGCCTCCATTGTTGATTTAAATCAGAATACTCCCCCTGATCCGAAGGCCACAGATCGAAATGACAGTTTTCGGCAACCGTCCATCCCTAGCTATGCAGATAAAACGTCCGCTTCATGGGGCATATGGTCTGCACACTGGCATGAATATTGGGTTTGGATTCCCAAGTGGCGTTGGATCAGCACGGGACCCGATTCCGGTTATTGGGTAGACAACGGACATTGGGAGGATCAGGGCTGGTGGGAATATACTTGGACAGGTTATCGTGCCTCGCTTTCTGCCACACAATCTATTTCCCCTGATGCCAAGTCTCCCAGTACAGTTTCCGACCGTATCAAATCCGGATACGGAATTGAAATGGACGTATCGGCTGACGTGCCTTCAAATGCGCCCAGCAGCCACTTAACCGGCGCGCAAAATGCCGTTTCCTATTTTCCTGAGTTTAACTATCGAACATATTGGCGATTGCATGATTCGAAAACGAGTGGATTAAAGGCCGACTTTGGGCTAAAACCGAATGACTTCTCCACTTATCAAAGTCGGGTACACTTTACGCCTATTTGGTATCCCGACGGTTTCTATACTCCAATTACTCGTGTGTTGGACGCCTGGACACCGGACGGGATGCTTACCTTGCAGCTTCAAAGTGCGATCACGATTTCCGGCAACTTGTTTTCCGATTGGCATATTTCACCACTAAAATAACGAAAGGATGGTGCTGCTTTTATGCTGATACCGATCCTCATCCTGCTCTTCTGCGTCATAGGCGGAGGAGCTGTTCTATTTTTTCTCCGAACCGGCAAACGACGGTCGCAATTGACCATCGACGCGGCCGCGCAAACAGCGCAACAATTCGTCAACGTTCAAGATATTCAAGGCCATTTCTTGTATACGTTGGACGGCTGGGTACTATCTTATCTTCGCATCTTTCCGATCAGCCTTGACCTGTTAAGCCTATCAGAGAAACGAATGCTCATCCGCAAGCTAACCGCTGAGCTTTCTTCCATTCGATTCCCCTTTAAATTTCTGGCTGTAAGCCGCCCCGTCGATATTTCTCCCCTAATCACAGATCTTTCCTCCCTGCTCCCCTCTGCCGATTCAGCACAAAAAGAATTGCTGCGTCAAGAATTGATGGAGATGAACTCATTAGCGCTATCCGGTGAAGTGGTAGAGCGACAATTTTATTTGTCACTCTGGCAACGGCAAGAGCAAGGCGGTGAACGCGAACTACTAGACAAGGCAAAGCGACTTGTCCAGCACTTTGAGGATGCTGGGGTTCAGGCTCAACTCCTCAAGCAACAGGAGATTGTTCGGCTATGCAATCTGGTAAACAACCCAGCATACAGTCATCTGGACCAAGCTGACCCAGAGGAAGCAATACCATTTTTATTTTACAGGGAGGGATAACACATGGACCCAACTACTGCCAAGCTGTTAGCACAACTTGCCGTGAAAGTGGCAGCCGATGAAGAAGCACGTAAACGACTCCTCCTTCTCATCGCAATTCCTGCCGCCACGCTATTACTTTTGATTGCTATGATTTTGCAACTGTTAACTTCACCAATCGAATCCCTCAAGATATTCCTCACTCCCAATGAAACGCCGATTGTAAAGGGATTGCGTTCTGATTACGGATACACACAGTTGTTACAGAAAGAAGATGACGGTTACTTGGAAAGTAACGGGCAGCAATATGAGGGTGTCGTATTTCAAGACGGTAGCCGTGAGGTCGTGTACTTCAATCAAATGGATGCTCGATGGGCAGACAAGCCTTATGGCCCTATCGATACGATCGGTATTGCCGGTTGCGGCCCGACTTCTCTTTCCATCGTTGTCTCCACGCTTCTCACTGATCAAACCGTTGATCCGGTCACCATGTCGAAGTGGGCCTACGACAATGGATATTTAGCGGAAGGCACCGGCAGCTACCATAGCCTGATTCCAGACGGGGCCAAACATTTTGGCTTACAGGTAACAGGCGCAACCGCTAAGGAAAAGCAGACCATCATCGATGCTTTAGCTGCCGGTAAGCTCGTTGTCGCCATTATGGGCAAAGGCCATTTCACTTCAACCGGCCATTTTATTGTTCTGCGCGGCGTCACAGAAGATGGACACATTTTAGTCGCTGATCCTGCAAGTAAAAAAAGGAGCGAGCAAACTTGGGACTTCAATATCATCTTGGCTGAAGCCAGAAAAAATGCCGGTGCAGGCGGACCATTTTGGATTATTCATTCATGAAAGGAGTGGCAATTCATATGTCACGAGATACTTCCGTGTCCTCTAATCCCTCTTTGTTGAATGCGATCACACCAATGGGCCTTGAATTCTTACGCACAGGCCTCTCCGTCGGTGAAGAATCTGCAAAAATGTATGGCGTAATCCAATACCCTCAAAAAGTGGACATTGGTTGGCTCTCCCCTCTTACCAATCTGCCTGCTACTATGGCTGCCATCGGTTTTCAGCCGATTGACAACAGCGCGTTGATCAACGCCATCTCCAAGTCCATCACCCAAAACCGCAGTCTGGCCGACAGCGCAAAAGACCCGCTCACCCGACAGCGGGCAGAAAAGGCAGCGGCAGACGGCGAACAAATTATGTTGCAAATCGACCAGAACGGCGAGACAGTTGGTTTGATGAATATGGTTGTCATGCCGTTTGCCCAGGAAGAAAAACATTTTACTCGTGCTTGCCGCCGCGTTGAAAATACATTCAGCATGATGCGCTGTAAAATTCGTACGCTCGCTCACCTACAAAAAGAAAGCTACACTCATTTATCTCCCTTATATCCAGCGCATGAGCAAATTGAACAGGTGCTGAACAAAATTATGCCGATGAGCACCTTCGTCGGCGGGTTTCCCTTTGCCAGTAGTGGTTTTAATGACGGGACTGGTTATTACTTAGCTAAAGACGCCAGCGGCGGGCTGATTATTGTTGATCTATGGCGGCGCGGCGGCGATCGAACGAATTCCAACATCGTTGTGATGGGTGTAGCCGGTGTGGGTAAATCGACGGCGGTCAAACATATCGCGCTTAGCGAATATATGAAAGGAACCAAAATCATTTTTGTGGACCCGGAATCTGAATATAAGGAACTGACTCAGAAGTTAAACGGCGATTGGATTAATGCCGGTGGCGGCATGGGCGGGAAAATCAATCCGCTGCAAATTCGCCCAGCTCCTCGTGACGAAGAAGACGAGGAGCATCCCCTATATAAGGATGAAGGAAACGGCATGTCGGATATGGCCTTGCATCTCAAAAATTTGGAGATATTTTTTAATCTTTACATCCCTGATCTTACAATGATGCAAAAAGCCGTTCTCAAGCAATGTTTAATCGAGCTATATCACCAGTTTCAAATCTCTTGGACAACGGACATCTCTAAACTGACGAGTACGGACTTCCCTACCTTTTCCAATCTCCATGACCTTCTTCAAGCTAAAGAACAGAATACAAACGATGAAGTCTATAAAGAATTATCCCTGCTGTTGCACGACATTGCACACGGCGGGGATTCTTTTTTATGGAACGGTCACAGCACCATTCAAACCCGCAGCCGCTGCATTTGCCTGGACACGCATTCACTGCAAAATACGTCCGACAATATTAAGCGAACGCAATACTTTAATCTGCTGTCCTGGTGCTGGGAACAAATGTCGCAAGATCGGAATGAACGGGTACTACTGATCTGTGATGAATCTTACCTTATGATTGACCCGAACGTCCCACAAAGCCTTGTCTTTTTGCGGAACGTTGAGAAGAGAGCGCGGAAGTATGAGGCGAGTCTGGCGATCGTCTCTCATAGCGTGGTTGACTTTCTTGCCCCCGAGGTAAAAATGTACGGTCAAGCTCTGCTCGATATTCCAAGCATCAAAATCCTAATGGGAACCGATGGACAAAATCTCCAAGAAACACGAGAACTATACAATTTAACCGAAGCGGAAGAGGAATTGCTTGCCAGTAAAAAACGCGAACACGCCTTACTTATGATCGGCTCCAAACGCATGCACGTCCACTTCGAGATTCCCGAATACAAGTTTGCTTATATGGGATCTGCAGGAGGACGATGAAGGATGGATAAAAAGAAGCAACTCATCGAGCTCTTCATTTATATCATCATCGTGATTGTAGGAGCAATCCTATTGATTATGAAAGAAGGATGACCATGATTCTATATTTGACCAGCCATGCAAACGTGAATTTACTGGATCAATTCGAGATGGAGCAGGAAATGCCGGTAAAGAAACTGATCGGACAATTTTCGCTCCTCTCCTTTGTGGTCAAGGACATGCGGCACTTTAACCATGTTCGATACATCGCGATTGATCGAAAGGCCATATTGGAATCCGATGAAGAAATGATACAGGCCCTTTTATCGTTTCAAACGATGTACGAGATTCGTATCATTGTCATTGCCGAAGGACTGCCGGACAGCAGTCCCTTTCTACAGCAACTAATTCAAATTAGAATCACGAATGTGGTGACTTCAGAACATATCAAGACAATGCTGGAAGAAATACAGGATTGCTTTTCAGAGCAAGGGATGCAGCGATATATTCCTGCTTTTCCCCCTGAACCGGTTAACGAAACAGTGGGTACTTTTCATCCTCATGAAGAAAAATATAGATTTGATTGTAAAAACATACAGATTGCCGTAGCTGGTAGCGATCGACGGGTAGGCGTTACGACAACAGCAATGAATTTGGTTTTTTGGATTCAAGCACATGGAGGGAATGCCTGTTATTTAGAAGCCAACACGAGCAAGCATTTGGCTCACATTATCCATCTGTTCGATCCGGAAAAAGTGGGTAACGCTTATGTAATGGAGGGGGCTGATTTTTACTTAACCCCAGAGTTTGATCGCGATTATAACTTTATTGTGACGGATTGTGGAGTTTTAGGTGAGCCCAGACTACAGGACTCCTTCACAAAAGCAGATGTTCGAGTACTCTGCGGCTCGGCTATGCCTTATGAACTGCCAGTGTTTTATCGGGCCTTGGAACGCTGTAAAGGCCTTTCTGTATGTGCAGTGGGATTATCCGTAACTGAAAATTTAAAGCCTGTTTTGCTTCAAATGCTGAGTCATAACATCCTATTCGGCGATAGCTCCCATGACCTTTTTGATTCAAAGGCTAATCATCAACTCTATTATCAGCTTCTTAAATGCTATGTATATTAAAATAGAATTACATGGTATAACAACCAGAGGTAGCGTCAAGAAGTTGGTGTATATTGTGCCTTTTGTGTATACCATGGTAATTTACGGTAGGGGTATCCATCAGCACGATGAATACCAAAATCACATTGTTTTGAATTTTTAGAAAAGGATCATCGAATAGCGTTTTTATCGCGTGATGCTGGAGGGAATTTTCTTCAAAGGCTTTGCATGGGAAAGGCGGGCATAATAGGTTATTGCCTTGGCGATACGAGTTTACGAGGTATCGCCGCTCCATGTCAAGCCGGCAGCAAAAGGACCTTTATGCAATCTGCTTTGAACGTTTCCACTCGGGTAGCAACCGTTATTCAAACATCTCTTTGAGCTTTTGTTTGATCCCCTCATCGTCAAATCCGCGGATCACTCAGTCTCATTGTAATCCATAATTCCCACGTAGACGAGGGCGAGTCCCGCGCATTTTTGTGGGTGATGCAATGTTGGACATCCGCCTTCGGCTAAGTCTCTTTAAAGGTCTCCTCAAGTCATGGATGGCCATCGAACACACCAAGCAGTACTTCTTTGGCACCACGGCGATGCTGGTCTCTTAGTACATCTCTCCATTCATTTGTGCTTTCATGGCCGCCGATATAGAAACCTAAGATTTGTCGGCAACTTTGTTCATTGATACCCATGCCCAGGTTCACTTCACTGTCGACCGTTTGGCGTTTTAATTTGATATAGCGACCATCTAAGTAAATCACATAATAGCGAGTTTCGAGCGGTCTGTTTTGCCAATTCTCAATGTCCTCCAGTACGGTAAGGGTAATTGTTAATGATCGTAGTCGGAGGCTATAGGAAGCCAAACATGCTCTCGATGAATTTTGTCACATCTCGGGTCTCCATGCCGGCCTTGTATATATAGATAACACCTCTTCAAGCCAACCGTCACGTCGTTGATACGGCTCAAACACCTGCGTTTGATATTGACCATTGTGATCTCTAAAAACTTGCAGGTCGTCAACTTTACCATAACGGGTATACAGAGTTCATTCATAGTGCCATCGCGGCTGTTCCAGTGATTAGGTTGCTCAACGTGAAGGTAGTTGCTGAGTTCTTCTTTCATGAGGAGTTCAATCTTCACTTGAACAAAGTTCTTCACAAGATTATCAAGTAGATCTGGGAGGACTAATTCGTATACAGTAGTCATGAGTAAGGTTCCATCCTTTCAGGTCACTTGGCATCTCTGAGGATGCCCTACTTTTTGTCCCCAGTGAAGGATCCATATCATAGTACACAAACAATTGTACGTCATCTGAATACAACATTGATGCTTGATTAAGATTTAGCAATAAGTGAGATAGCGACTTAATATCTTTATTGGGATCGATTTCTCCCGTCTGCTGTCCTTCCCGGAGAAGCTCATAAAATGCCTGTTACAATTCCTCGAAAAAGTCTTGTATCATTGTACGAAGTTGTTCATCAGCGTATCCAAGCCAATGGTTGCTTTCGTAATCAAGTAACTTCCGGACAAATTCTCATCAAATGCAGAAGCGATATGATAGTCAAAATAGTACCGTATGCCAGCTTTTGCGGAAGAAGAATTGACCAAGAGATTTATTCTATAATCGCGTGTTTTTTTGTAATGACACAGTGCCTCAGAATAAAGCGTCTCTTTGTCCTCAAACGTATTGTACAAACTTGATCGTGTATAATGGTCCCAAAGCATCCTTATGGTACGGTTCATGAAACGAAAGCAATTGCCAAGTCTGTTGAAGAAGACTGAATGAAACTAAAAAGTAATAATGGAGACAAAATTATTCCCAGAAATATTGAACAAACGGAGAACGAGGGTTCAAGTAACACTACAGCCGTCTAAGGCACAATCAAATAAATAACTGATCAATTTAAGATAGTGGAGAGTTGGGAAGAAATGCGTGTCCGTTTTAGTCCATACTGTCTGGAAATGAACTCCTTTTCTGGTTAAAAAAAGCCACTCTTCGACTTTTGGATACACTTCCCCCTACCCCAATGGCTATTTCTTAGGTTGAAAAATCCAATTCCAATGCTTTTTTACATCGTTGAGGATGAAGTGTAATAAACCATTTTCCAAGGGTGGAATCGCGATCCATCAGCTCTTCATAGGCGTCCATCGCTTTCTTGCTCAGTTTCTTGCCCGTTTCATACGCCTGTTCCACTATCGATACACCCGGATGCTTTACCTTTCACGACATCGTTTGCGCGAACTCGTAGACCGTTTCTTCGTCCCGGAGCAAATTGCCATTCCAACGCTGCTCCAGCCGTCCCCACACCCGTTCAATCGGGTTATATTTGCTGTGATACGGCGGTTAGTAGGCCAGAATAACCTTCACCTCGTAACGCGCACAAAATTCCACGATTCGCTTGATGAACTGCGTTCTGCGACTGCTGTTTTCTGGGCCATTATCGGCGTTCAGAATCAGCGTGTCTTTCTCTTTGCTCGCAGCATACCCGCTACTGATCCAATACCGTTCCATCGCGTCTACCATAAAATCGGCCGTCACCTTCGTTTGGGTAAACGACAACGCGTTCTCGTCCGCCTTCACATCCAGGATGCCGAACGGCGTTACGAACTTCTTGGAAAAATCGTGGTCCGCTGCCTTGACCACCACGCGGCTTGCGCCGCCTCTGGAAAATTCTCCGATCTTCACACGGTCCTTCGTATCAAACGAGAGTCGAACCACGTTGTCTTGATCCTTGGCCTTATCATGGATTTCCTTCAGTTTGCTGAAGATTCCGTCCGTTTCCTTGATCTTTTTTAACGGCTTGGTTTTTCTTACCTTTTTCAGGATGTAGCCCAACCCATTAACTTTCGTATGGAGCGTTTGAAGGGTGGGCAACTCCTCCTCCCTATAGCCTTTTTCCTGAATCAACTGCTTTCGGATCTCCCTTACCGTCAGCCGTGTGTACAGTTTTTCGGTCTGGCTCTGGCTATCTACCACGGCTTGGATGTCCTTCAGCAAATTCGGCAACTTCTCTTCAGCCCGGAGCCGTCCCCGCTTATGAAATTGGTCTGCCACCGCAACTCCGGATTCTACTTCCCGCATCCCCTTGGCAATCGTATTGCGACTGACTCGGAAGGTTCGTGCAACGCGGGTTACTTCGCCTCGGCCGACTTCCTTCGCCAGCTTGGCCAAGACGACCCGTTTCTGTCCTCCGTTCAGCAAATCCACCGTTTCTTTCAGAATTTCTTTGCATCTATTCAACCCTTGCGTTATATCCTTCGTTCATGTTTTGGTTTGTTCGGAAAACCAATCAAAACATATTTCGAAGGATTTTTCAATTCCGCTTGTTACCACCATTTTGCTCAGTTATTTTATTGAACATGCCTAAGACTTTAATTCAATACTTAGTCCGCCGCTGATTCAATCAATCTAATATTCTTGCATGTTCAAAAAAAAAATTAAGAACCGTCCATTGTTAACGGTCCGTCAGATGAAATCAATGAGAATTTCCGTGTAACTGGTCTACCTTATCGGGAGAGAAACCCGTAGCAGCAATGACCGAGACTTTCATTCCCAGGTCAATCATACGTTTAGAAACATCTGCTTTAGCTTTTTGTCCTCCTCTTCGATATATACTCCACAACCTTTTCCAACCCCATAACTTCAGATAATCCGTCTGTGATCTGTCAATTACAATGTCCATTTCTGGTCTTGATGCGGCTCATTTCATTAATAACTCCATAATTTGTCGGGACCCGCGCTCTGCGAGTCACTTTTTGATGACCGGAAAAATTCATTTGCGAACTAGTAGCAAAAAAAACGGTTATTCTGTTGAGCTCGCCATTCGCGGCCCTAACGCAATTGAATCACGAAATACGATCGATCCGGACATATAAAGCGTTTCTCTCGGGAAATTAGCATGAGTCATATGATTAAATAAAACCTGTACAGCCCTTCTGCCCATCAGTTCTTTTTCCACGTTGACCGTCGTCAGCGGAGGTTCGGTAAAAAATGCGTCCTCAATATTATCAAACCCCGTAATTGACACTTCTTGGGGAATTCTAACATTCAACGACTTTAACGCATTAATCGCGCAAATCGCAATCGCATCATTAGCGCAAACAAGCGCAGTCGGAAAATCATTCCGGCCTTTCCAAGATTCAAGAATGGCCCGGATCTGTTCCGTATGCTCCACGCGGTTTTCTCCTGCAAGACAACTCAGAGGATGCTGCTTGGATACCGAAAACTCCATCTCTTCCATCGCATCTTTGTAGCCGTTCCAACGACTAAGAAAGCTGAGAGAATAATCCGTATCCCCGACAAAATAAATATATCTATGTCCCAAGGACAGCAAGTGATTTGTCAAGTGATACACGCATTCCCGGTTATTCGCAAACAGTTCGCTGGATTTAACTAGAGGCTCCCGGTGATCGATCAATACGATAGGAACTTCAAGCTTCCCTGCCTCCTGAAGAACTTGGGTACTAACTTGTCCGACGCCGATAAATCCTTGAATATTATCCTGATCAACAAGCGATAAAAAGCTATCCGCCGTCTGATCGGTAATCACAACTGCTCTAGCTCCGTTCATTTGAAGCTCTTGCGTTATTCCATCGACGATCCGGCCCCAATAAACAGAATCACGAAGCTGATAACGAATATTCGGTAACAGTACTACGACTGTCGACTTTCTTGTCTTTCCGATTGCCTCCACAGTACCCTGACTCACGTTCGTGGGACGCGCGTGAAAGCGGTAACCCAGCTTGGCGGCTACTTGAAGAACCCTTTCTCGTGTTGCTGGATTTACGCCTCCCTTACCCGAGAGCGATTTTGAAACGACATATTTCGATACCCCCGCCGCATCCGCCACATGCTGCATGGTGATTTTTTTGCCCATGAAAATTCCTCTCCAAACCTTCCGATTGGTTCGAAATGAACCAAGATGCTTAATTCCTCACATTATAACATTGTTACTGCAAAAAAAAACAGGAGTAATCCTTCAACATGAACAATGAAGGAAATACCCCTGTTTTCTTCAAGAATTATTCAGTTTTTATAGGCCTTAACTTCATCAATATAAACGGTTGCGTTTCCCACCGTGCCGGATGGAGTTACGACTTGAATGCCCACCTCGTTCCCTTTCTTCAGATCATCCGGCGTGAATGGAGGTTCATTGGGATCGCCGATATAAGGATACATGTTGGAAAAGTCAATCCTCAAGGTCGCGAAACCCGCACCGTCCGCATTCAACGCGCCTGAATCAACCCAGATGGCGTAGTTACGCAGTTTGATAAATAGCTTTGCCTGAACGTTCGGAATGTCGGAAACGATCTTTACTTTTGCCTCGATGCCGTCAAACGCACTAAGATCCATGTCCCCCACTTTGCTAACAGCAATATATTCGCCATCGGTTTGCCAAGACAGGTCGTTCTTCAAAACAGTCCAGCTCTGCCCGTTTTCCGAATACACCCCTTGGGTAACGGTCACATTTCCGGCTTCCGTTCCCCAGCCTTCCACATCCTGATCAAACGCGAAACGTAATTCGGATTCAGTGCCGTTCAAGATCACGTCCTTCAAAAGCAGCTTCGCGGATCCGCCGTCATTCCCGATTTCTTCGATTTTAACGCCGATCGCCTTGATATCCTTTAGATCGACGCCTGCCGATTTAGCCGCCTCCGTCAAGGAAATAGCCAGCGTCGTAAATCCGTTGGCGTCTACGGGAAGAGGCGATCCGCTGTCCGACCAAGCCCAGCCCGAACCGCTCTTCATGAATAGCCGGGCTTTCGCCGTACCGTTGCTCAATTTGATCCGTGCCGCGATGCTGTCCAAGCTTTTCAAATCCAGATTGGATGGGGAAGCTACGAGTTCAAAAGCTTCTTTTCCCGTATTCGTCAAAGGAAACTCGACGCTGAGCGCCCCTTCGCTCGAATCAAATTCCGGATTCATCGCTTGGGTCGTACTGTTTTCTAATCGCCATCCGGCAATATCCGCCGCGGATTCGAATTTGTACAATACACCGGGAGGCGTTCCAGGCTGCTCCCCACCGTTATCCGGAACTTCCGGAATGCCGGCATCCTTCACCGCCCGGATGTCGTCAAGGTATAAGACGCCACTATGTTGTCCTTGATCCATAACATTCACGTAAAGATTAAAGCCGGTCACTTTTTTCAGGCTTTCCTTGGACACGGGTCCGCCTGAGCTCCAAGGCGCGACGACGAATTCGCTGAACGGAATTGTCAAATCATAGGTTCGGGAAGCCTCCAACTGCGGATAAGCCTCATAGGCGGTCCCGTTCATGTTGATTTGGATCACCAGCTTAAGCGGCCGGCCATCCTTCGCATAAGCGCCGGTGTCGCCGGTTCCGATCCATACATGAAGCGCGTTCGTATCCGACCAGTCCACGGTGCCGAGACTTTTGCCTACTCCCGTGTATCCCGCCGTATCGATGGCGTATTGGAGCTTCATACCGTAATCGCCGGAGAATTTATGATCCTTGCTCAAACCAACGCTCACATCGTCTCCTCCCGCCTTCGGATACTTAGCGGTTACCGCATCGTCCGAACCCCCGTAGGATTCGAAATCATCCACAAGGGAGGTATCTAGAACCGGCGCCGTATAGGCACTGAACAATCCGAGATCGTCCACATAGATCGATTCGCTGCCGCCCTGCGAAAGATAGCTTCCCACCAGGGAAACCGCCAGACCCGTTGCGTCTGCAGCCGCCTGGACATCGTCCAGTTCAATAACGGCATCATATTTATAGTAGGTTTTGCCGTCCACGGTCACCTGTTCCAAATCGGTTAGCGTTTTTTTGGTGGCATCCATCCCGTATTTACGGTCCCAATCCTCTGGATACATGGCGATAGCTTGAATCGCCGCTCCTTGACCGGCGAGCGACGCCGGAATGAGCGCCGACAGTTTCAAACGCCCGATCCGGGAAAGGTCGACGTCCGATAAAGCTTTGTCCGTCAATTGAAGCTTCAGCTCCTGCCAGGAATCCCCGGCGGAAAGGCCTTCGGAAACTTGAAGCTCAAGCTTCCCGTCTCCGTCCAGCACACCGTGCGTCAAATTCATTTTGATCGTATCGGGCCATGCTCCGTTATTTTGGACCAGCCCGAGGCTGTCCGCCGTGTCAAAAGTAATCTGCTTGACCGGCAGCTCCCTTACCTTAACAAACACGGAGATCGTTTGAACGAGCGCGGCTTTGCCCGTTTGATGCGCACGGACCGTAATCTCCGCCGATTTCCCGTTCAGCGCCGCTTCGGGAAGCCAAGCCGCCGAATAATAACCGTCCGCATCCAGCTTCATTTCGATTTCTTCCCCTGTTTGACCGATGCTGTAGGTCACCTTGGAAGGCATCGTATTCAGCACTTTCGCCCGGATGATGAACGGTGCTTCGCTAACCGTGCCGATGTTCGTCGGCGTGACGATGTGCATGAACGGTTTGCCCGATGCCGTTGCGACAGTGCGGTTATACACGTTTTTCCCTTTGAGTTCGCCGGCAAATGAGGTATAGGGATCATTGTAATAATCAATAAAGTCCTCCAGAAGCTCATGGCTTCCCTTGCCCGGAACATCCTTGTAAGGAACGAATAAATTATTGCCTTCTCCGAAATTGGCCCAGGTCAGCATGTACGCAATCCTGCGCGCGTCTGGATCGCTTTTGATCGCATTCAACACGTTGGTAAACCAGTTCAGGTCATTATTTCCGGTTGTTTTCATCCCTTGGGCGCTGTAACCGTATTCAGAGAAGGTCGCGACTTTGCCTTTGGCGTCAGCCAGCTTGGAGATCATCTTCAAATCTTTCACCAGCCCGCTCAGGAAAGAGGCGCTTCCCGCATTGTCCTTGTTGTCGTACTGGTCCATCCCGAGAATGTCCACAAATTCGTCGCCCGGGTAAGTCGCCAGGTACTCATTTTCGTTTCCGTTAAACGGTCCGTTCGGCGAAAATACATACAAGAAGTTGCGAACCTGCTTCACGTCACGTAAGTATTCCACGGTGTAACGGTACAGTTCCACATATTCGCTCTTCGTCGTCGTGGCCGCACCCCACCAGAACCAGCTGCCGTTCTGCTCATGGAACGGACGGAACAAAACGGGGATCGGTTTGCCTTCGTCATCCTTCAATTGCGTGGCGAAAGCCGCGATGCGGTCCAGGTACTCCCGGAAATCGGCATTTTTGTCGCCGCCGGGCAAGATGCGGGTGACGACGGATTGCGTCGCTCCCGGCGTGTTTCCGGTGTCGTTGAAGCTGCCGCCTGTGGCGAAATTGTAAGGATGCGTGCTCAGCGTCACGATACCGCCAAGCTCGTACGCCTCCTTCATGGCCGCCGACAATGCGATACGGCTGGCTTCATAATCCCCCGCTACTCCCGGCGGATTCTCCAGGCCGTCCAGACTGAGCGTGTCCCAACCGAACACGGCCGGGTAATCGCCGACCGAATTTTTCACATCGGAAACGACTTTGCCTTGATCGTCCTTGCCGGCAAAGGAAACCGTCGTGTCGTGTTGGTGCCCGAACAAAACTTCCTTGCCCCGCGTTTCGTTCAGGAACGCAAACAGCGATTTGGTTTCGGCGGTTGCCCGGGAATCCACCAGATAAGGAGCACGGGTTCCCGGAGTTTCCGGATTGGTGACTACGCCTCCGGAACCGCCCGAACCCGATCCGCCCGGTTCCCGTACCATAGCCGGAGGTGTAGTGTCCAATTGAGCTTCATCCTGTAACTTGCCGTTTTTCAAGGTGAATTTTTTGTTCTTTTCTACAGCCATACCGTTAATAATGACGTTATCGGCCAAAACGTTGATCACGTCCACGCTGCCCTGGCCTTCCAGTGTCGTACCTTCCGCGCCGCTGCCAATCACCATGCCGGTAATGACGGACTCGTTCCCCAATTCCATGACGGCCGTCGTGCCTACGGAAGCTTGAACTATTTTCGTTTTCCCCGAGAACACGATCCGAACCTTGCCGCCGGTTCGATTGACGATCAGTTTCGATAAGGTAGAATCGCCGATTTGTATCGAATGCTCCCCGCCTCCCGATACAAATGCGGTTCCTTTTACCGTGAGTCCTTGAAGCTCCGCGTTCCCGTCCCCGATGCCCGGAGCAAGATACAGATTTCCGGCAATCGTACCGTTCTTCAGGGTGACGCCGCTTTGCTTAACGATCGCATTCCCCGAAATCTCCCCGTCCGAGAACGCTCCCGGATTCCGGTAAAACTTGGCGACCAGATGATCGATAACCGTGATGAGCTCGGCTCGCGTCATGGTCCGTTCCGGACCAAAGCTCCCGTCCGGATAACCGGAAACCGCTCCGGCCAACGCCGCTACCGCTTCTCTCGCGTAACCGCTGATCTCGGCCGCATCCGTAAACGAAACAGGATTTGCAGCGCTTTCATTTTTTAATGAGAACGCTTTCGAAATCAGGGTGACAGCATCCTGCCGCGATATATAAGCGGTCGCTTTGGACAGATTCCCCGGAAACCCTTCATAATAGCCCGCCGCTTTGGCAAGCGACAAAGTCTCGCCGTACCAGGCTCCTTGGGGGATATCGGCAAAAGGAACCTCCGCTTTGTCGGTGTAACCGAACAAACGATTGATGATGGCCGCAAGCTCTGCCCGGGTCACTTTCTCGTTCGGATGAAAGGATCCGTCCGGATACCCTTGAACCACCCCCAAGCCCAGCCATCTGTCAATGCTCGCCTGCGCCCAATGCGCACCGGTTTGAACCTGGGAGATATACCCTTTCCGCTCGGTATTGTCCACGGCATGGACATTGCCTGCCGGCATGGCGAGCTGCACGGACAAGAGCGCCGCCAGGGCGGTGATGCATCCTCTTTTAACTCTGCTCAAAAGTCTCACTCCTTGATTCGTATTCATAAAAGAATCTAAAAAAGAAAAGTAGCACTAACCTCCCTTCATCAACTAACTTTTGCTTTCGCATAAAATATTAGCATCATGAAGCAGAATAAACAATAATTTTAGTGCTAATTTAATGAATAAAATAAATTATACAATAACTTTATGATAATTAAGAGAACTATATCTTAAATAGCGCCAATTTCTGTTCCAATTTTGTAGAAGCCTGCTCCAAGTTATTGGATAGCTGAACAAGCATTTCACTGACATTCTGTTGCTCTCCGCTCAGTGAGGCCACTTCATCGGAAGTCGCGGAAGATTGCTGGGCCACGGCGCTGACGTTGCCCATCGATTCGGACAACACGCCTTGCGAGACAACAAGCTGTTCGATTGAAGCCGTTACCGAGTCCAGCCGATCGATAAACGCCTGCATTTGCTCCTGAACGTCATAGAAAATAGCATTCGTTTCTTTGACGGCCTCCCGTTGTTTGCCGAATAACGGCGTAACCTCGGACAAGGCAATGACCGTTTCGTTCATTTCGTTCATGATGCCGTCCGCAATGCCCGCAACCATTTCGATCGATTGCCTGGATTGCTCGGCAAGTCCACGAATTTCGTCCGCCACGACCATAAAGCCCCTTCCTGCCGCTCCCGCTCTCGCTGCTTCAATGGTGGCGTTTAAAGACAGAATATTCGTTTGCTTCGTAATATTTTGTATGACGTCAAGGACATCAAGCACCGATGAGGCGGTTTCTTTCAAACCGTTGACCCGCTCCGTGAGCGCCGCGGTTTTTTGCCCGGTCAAATCGGTCTGCACCTCCAGCTCTGCCAGCTGATCGATCCCCCGCTTGCTCGATTCCCCGACATTCAAAGCGGAATCTCCCATTTCCCGATTCACTGAAGCAAAATATTTCATTTGCCCTGTGATTTGCTCGGTCAACTCATTGCCTCGCTCCGCTTCCCGGGCAAGATTCGCAGCTCCCGTAGCGAACTGTTCGGTGGATGCCGCTATCTCTCTGGCGGAAATGGCCGTTTTGCGTGAGGCTTCTCCTAGTTCTTTTGCCGTTTCCAACACTTCCAACGCGGTCTTGCTAGTCTGGTCTACGAGCTCTGTGATCTGTTCCATCATTTCATTAAAAGATACGGTCAATTCGCCGATCTCATCCCGGCTTCGATTCTCCATACGCACCTTGAGATTGCCTTTCGCTGCTTCTTGCATCAATTTCTTCATTTTATTGAGTGGTCCCGCGATCGTTCTTGCCATCAAAAAACCGATGGCGATCGCGAGGATAGCTACGATGAATGCTGACAAATAAGTTGTCAACATGATTTTGTTAGCATCTAGGGTTAATTCACCAACAGGAATGACACTTAGCAGTTTCCATCCGGAGGTGCCAAGGGTGCTGTACACCGTCAAGCTCTCCTTCCCCTCCGCATCTTTGCCCTGCAGGCTGTCCTGCTCCTGATCAGTTTTCGCCACGCTCCAGATCTGGTTGTATCCCCGGTCTCCTTGGGGAGCGGACGTGGCGATCAATCGTTGATCGGCCGTGACAAGCTGTACGACGGATTTTTTTCCGAGGCTGATTTTTCCCAGCTCTTCCCCAAGGATCGAGCTTTTGATGTCGGCAACGACCACATATCCCGTTCCCAGCGAACCGGTTAGCGATTTTACCATGCGGAACAGGGAGGTCGGCCCGCCCGCTTCGGGAGCAACTTGGTCCGGCATCCACAGGGTTCGGCCGGAATCCAGCGATTCGCTAAACCATTCCGACTGCTTTGCCCCCTCCAGGAAATCATCATCCTTCATCCCTGTAGTCACGCTTTGCATCGAATCATTTTCGGGGATTAGGTACACCCCCAGTACCCCGGGGTTTGAAAAAGCCCAATTCCCCAAAGCAGAGACCAGCTTCTGCTTGATGATAATTTGCTGTCTGGCATCCGTTCCTGCAAGTGAGCCTTGACGGACAAGCTCCTGAATTTCTTTGCCGAACAAGGATTGCTGCAGCGAATTTTCATAACGTTCCAGGACCAAATCCAACTTCTCGGCTGTCTGGTTGACGGTTTGTTGGTTCGACGACTTGGCGATAGTTTTGATGGTACTTTTCGACATCTGATAAGATACGCTTCCAAGACACAATACAAAAGCAAGGGTCGCAAAAAAGAAGATCATAAACAGCCGTGCCCCCACCGATTTGGAGGGGTGAACCTTGAGTTCGCGAAAGCCAGAAATGAGACGTCTCTTAACTATAAGTATTTTTTTTATCACGCTGATTCCCCTCTTGTGACCGTCTCCAATACGCTTCAAAATCCTGGGGTTTCGGGCTACACCCCTGATATTTCAGCAATTCTTCAATTGGATCGTTCACCAATTTTATTTTCCCCCAGAAACTCAAAAACGGATAATTCTTCGTAGAGTTATCCGTTTTTCGAAATGTATGGTTAGCTAGATTTCAGAATATTAGTTAGTAGTCAAAAATTACATGATGCCGATTTCGGCATCATCACCGACTTCTTCATGCGTTGCTTTCACGTAATCGACGATTTCTTGGACTGTCGTGTACGCCACACCTACATACGTATCAGCTGCACCATAATAAATCGCAATTTTGCCGGAACCTGCATCCGTCAACGTTGCGCAAGGGAACACAACATTGGGCACGAAACCGCGTTCCTCGTACCACTCTTCCGGTGTTAGCACGTATGTGCTAGAGCGATATTTGACTTTGGACGGCTCGTCTTTATCGAGGATAACCGCACCCATGCTGTACACAAGCCCGTTGCAAGTGCCCGTTACGCCATGGTAGAACATCAGCCAACCTTCCGTCGTTTCGATTGGAGCAGGGCCGCCGCCGATTTTGACGGATTGCCACCAGCCTTGACCGCCCTTAGTCATGACATGGCGGTGTTTGCCCCAATAGACGAAATCCGGGCTTTCACTCAGGAACACGTCACCAAACGGCGTATGTCCGCTATCGCTTGGACGGGATAACATCACGAAATTACCGTTAATTCTTTTAGGAAACAGAACGCCGTTCCGGTTAAACGGCAGGAACGGATTTCCCAAACGCACGAACGTTTTGAAATCAGTCGTTTTCGCCACCCCGATGGACGCTCCATAAAAATCAGTGCACCAGATGATATAATAAGTATCTTCTACCTTCACCAAGCGCGGATCGTAAGCATAATTTGGCTGGAACGGCTTGCCTTGCTCGTCTACAAACGAAATGCGCTCTTCTTCAATATTCCAATTCAGTGCGTCATCACTCCACCCCAAGTGCAAATGAGGGCGGCCATTGATCGTTTCGGCTCGAAATACGCCCACAAATTTGCCTTCATAAGGAACAACCGCACTGTTGAAAATACGCGCGATGCCTTTGGCCGGATTTCTTTTGACGACCGGGTTGTCGCTATGTCTCCAAACGGGACCAACAGCTCCCTCAGGTTTGTTTTGCCACGGAATATTCGGTAGATTCTCTCCAATAATTTTGACAGTAGTCATGTAGTATTCCCCTTCCAAATCATATAATAAATTTTATTTCACTGAGCCTTGCGAAAAACCGTTGTATATATATTTTTGCAACGACAAGAACACGACTAGAATCGGAATAATCGTAATCATAATGCCCGCGCAAATCACTTCCCACTGTGAACCGTAAGGACCTTTGAATTTGAAAAGAGCGGTGGATAATACTTGAAGGTCTTCGCTCGGCATGTATAAAAAGGGAGTATAAAAGTCGTTATAAATGTTTACACCTTTCACAATGATGACCGTCACAATAGCCGGGGCGAGTAAAGGCAAAATGATTCGCCAATAAATCGTGAAGTAAGACGCTCCGTCCAACATCGCAGATTCGTCCAGCGATTCTGATATCGAATCCAGGAACTGCATGAAAATATATACTGCAATAATGTCCGTCCCTAGATAAAGAAGGATTGGTGCAAACCGTGTATCCACCAAGTGGAAGAAGTTGATGATCCTATATGTCGCAACTTGAGTCGTTACGCTGGGAATCAACGTGGCTAGAAGGAACGCACCCATCAACAGTTTATTTCCGCGGAATTTAAAACGGTTTAATACGTAAGCGATCATAGAACCAATCAAAGTCGCCCCAATAATGGAGACAACTAGGATGATGATCGTGTTTCCAAAACCAAGCAGCATTTTCCCGTTGACAAAGGCTTTCGTATAGTTGGAAAAATTAAGCCAGTTGTCTGGAGGAGTAAGCGGACTTGTTGCCCCGTATTCCTGATTCGTTTTGAAGGAGGCAAACAACACGACGATAATAGGAATCAGAGCAACAAACGCGCCAAATAGCAAGCTTGCGTATTTGACTACATTGGCTACACTGTATCTCAGTCTGTACATTCTATTTGTCCTCCTTGATCAGCAGCTTTTGAAGCAAGGTTACAATAATCACGATGAACAAGAGTACGACCGCCATCGCAGAAGCCAGGCCCAGCTTATTGAATTTAAACGCGGTGTTCACCGTCTGGATGACAAACGTGTTACTACCGTTGGAACCACCGGTCATAATATATGGAATGTCGAAGGCGCTGATAGCGCCACTGATTGCCAAGATCAGATTCAACTGAACAATACTTTTAATGCTTGGGAGAATAATGTGGCGGAACTGATGCCAGCGGTTGGCACCGTCAATATCCGCAGCTTCATATACATCCTTGCCGATAGAGGAGATTGCGCCCAGAAAAATAATAAAGTTAAAACCCATATATCTCCATACAGACGCACCGGAGAGGGAGATATTAATGATGTTGGGATTCAGCAGCCAACCCTGCGTATATTCGCCCAAACCGAAAGATTGCATCAACGTGTCAAGTGTACCGTCCGGTCTGAAGAAGAACAGAAAAATAAAACCGATTGCTACACCGTTCAGTAAGTAAGGGAAGAATAATACCCCTTTAAAAAAATTTTTTAGACGCACCTTAAAACTGAGAATGGTAGCAAAATAAAGAGCAATCGCCATTTGCACAAAGGAACCTACAAAATAATACAAACTCACTTTAAATACGGTAAAATATTTGGAATCTGTAAAAATTGTTTTGTAATTATCAAACCCAACGTAATCGTAATGCTTACTATATCCGTTCCAGTCGGTGAAACTGTATTTGAACATATTGAATACGGGCAAGTACGAAAACGTGAACAGTAAAGTGACGGGAATTAGCGAGAAAAGCACGATGATTAATTTTCGCTGCGTTTTGTAGCTTAAGTTTTTGAACACCACTCACACCTCCAATAGTCTTGCTGCGTATGGTTTCCTATCTTTATAAGCCAAATATAAGGGAAACGCACCCATTTAAACTGTACCCTATCGAGTAGACACTTTAAAAAAGTCTCTCGATAGGGTACTTTTGTCTATAACAAGAAGATGGGAAAGAGGAATGGTATGAGCAAGAAAATATTCACAGATAAAGAAATCAAGCTGTTATCTAACAATCCTTATGTGAAGTCCGTATCTTCAAAGGCAATTACGTATACGGATGCGTTTAAGCAATTGTTCATCTCAGAGAGCAACCAAGGCAAGCTGCCAAGAGAAATATTTGAAGAATGTGGTTTTGACGTAACCGTCATCGGGGTCCAAAGAGTCAAATCCTCAGGGAATAGATGGCGTGCGAGCTACCAGGAGAACGGAATCTTAGGTTTGCAGGATACAAGAAGCCAAGCATCAGGAAGACCTCTTAAACGGGAACTGACGCTGGAAGAGAAGTATGCCAGGTTGGAAGCTCAGAACAACTTGTTAAAAGCGGAGAACGAGTTGTTAAAAAAGATTCGTTTTGCAGAAAGGGGGCAGAGCGAGAAATAAGGCTGTCACCTAGCCAGAAATATATCCTTATTCATACGATCATCGAGAAATATCAGCTCCACCGTATGGTCAATTATTTATGTAAGGTGTCAGGTGTCTCCAGAAGTGGATATTACAGGTACTGGTCTTCTGAAGCAACGCAAAAGAGAAGCCAGAAGGAACAGCGAGATGAGCAGCTAAGAGAAGTAATCTTAAAAGCATTTCATTTCAAAAGACGAAAGAAAGGGGCCCGTTCCATCAAGATGACATTGGAGGGGCAGTTTAAGGTAATCTACAATTTGAAACGGATTAGGAGGATTATGAAGAAATACGACATTGTATGTCCCTTCAGAAAGGCCAATCCCTATAAACGGATGATGAAGGCTACCCAGGAGCACAGGGTCGTTCCTAATCTGCTGAACCGGGAGTTTAAGCAGAACATCCCAGGTAAGGTATTGCTGACTGATATCACCTATTTATTTTACGGATCAGGTAAAAAAGCTTACTTATCAACAATCAAAGACAGCTCAACCAATGAAATCTTGGCATATCATGTGTCAGATCGGATCACCATGGATCTTGCGACAGATACTCTCCTGAAACTTAAGAAAAATCGAAGGTTTAAGAGAGCCGATGGTGCCTTCATTCATTCTGATCAGGGATCTCATTATACACATCCGGATTTTCAAAAAATGGTTAAGAAAATGAAATTGAAACAATCCATGTCTAGGCGAGGAAACTGCTGGGATAACGCCCCTCAGGAATCCTTTTTTGGCCATTTTAAAGATCAGGCTTCCATTAAACCTTGTTTGACTTTGCACGAGTTAAAACAGGAGATTAAGGACTACATAACCTATTACAACCACTACAGGTATCAATGGAATTTAAAAAAGATGACCCCTGTTCAATACAGAGATCATCTTCTTCAATCTGCCTAGACTTTTTTTAAATGTCCTTTACATAGGGTACAGTTTAATTATGCGTTCCCCTTTTTTTCTGGCACTTGATCTGCTTCTTGCTGACTATTCTTTCGTTACTTTCGCGCGAGAGTTCACCCATGCGTCATTCAAGTCTTTCATGATGTCGTCATAGGATTCGTTCAGATTACCGATTGCCGCTTCGATAATACGCTTTTTGAACCCTTCCTGCCAGAGACCAATTTCGGCATCCTTGTCGATTTTATCGACCAGACCTTCTTGCCCTTCCTTGGCAGGTGCTTGCAATTCAAATTTTACATCAGTGCCTTCGAATGCTTTCAAGGATTCTGGGAGCGGAGCGCCTACTACCGGACTCATACCACCAGCCACTTCTGTTGGATACCCGGATTCTTTGACGAACCATTCGATCCACGCTCTGGCCGCTTCTTTGTTCTTACTGTGCTTGCTGATTCCGAGCAGATAATCGTCAGATAACGGCATAATTACTTCAGAAGCATTAGTCGGGAACGGCATGTAAGCAATATCATCAGGATTTGCCGCCAATTCCTTCACTTGAGCGATCGCCCAGGAACCGAGCACCATTGTACCAATTTTCCCATTCGCCATATCCCCTTTTGAAGCCTCCCAGTTTGTTGTCGTAGGGTCAGCTTCGATCAAGCCTTCTTTGGCTGCATCATACAATACCTTATAAAGTTCGTAGTGAGGTTTGCCAGGGACGAAGTTTTCATCTGTATTCGGCTGTTCCACATTGACGTAATCAACGCTCCCGGCTACCGTTGTCAAAACGGATTCCCATTGGTTCAACGGCCAGCTGTCCGCATAATTGGTATACAGAGGAACCGCATCGCCTTTTTCTTTAATCTTCTTCAATGCATCCAGAAATTCAGCGGGAGTTTTGGGAGGCGTCGCTATACCTGCATCTGCAAACACCTTTTTGTTATACAAAATGCCCGAAAAGTTAACAGCAGTCGGAATTCCGTAAGCTTTGCCTTCTACCATTCGTTCTTCCAGACCGATATATTCTTTGCTCAGCTCGCTATATTCGCCGAGCGGCTCGAAGAACTCAGGGAGATCCTTAATCGGAATACTAGTCGGCAACAACAATACATCGCCATAGTCGTCCGAATTCATGCGGACCAAAACTTGTCCTTCATAGTCAGACAAAGCTTGGAAGTTTACTTTTACCTTTGGATATTTTTCGTTGAATTTTGTTGCGTAATCCTTGAAAACTGTATCTACAATATCCGTTCTTTGCGTAAGTACGGTAATTTCACCGGAGACTTCTCCCCCGGATTGTTCAGTCGCCGCGTTGTTTGCGCCAGAGGCATTCCCTTGCGCGTTGTTCTCCGCATTGTTATTCTTGGATCCGCATCCTGCCAGCATCGTCAACACCAGCACCAAAGCAATGAAACCGAGAACTTTTTTGTTTTTCTTCACTTTCACTTACCCCTTTCGGTTAACTTAAATTAAGTTATCGATAAACTACGCTTTAATTCTATATTGAATACGCTTTCCCGTCAATCACTAATTTATTCTTAGCGAGGATTTTAACTAATACGTAAAGTGCAAATTAATTTTTTATTAACTGTCTCTTTATATTTACAGTGTGAATAATGTATACTGATTCTAAATCATAAAGCTGATTCCGTATAAAGCTTGACAGGACGGTGAATAAAGTTAATGAAAAGTAACATAACGATGAAGGATATCGCCAATAAATTGGGGGTCAGCAGCGTAACGGTATCTAAAGCGCTTAATGATAAAGAAGGCGTAAGCGACAATTTGAAGCTCAAAATTAAAAAAGTCGCTGGTGAAATGGGTTATCGTTTTAATTCTGCAGCGAAGTCCATCAAAGATGGACTCTCCTATAATATCGGCGTTATGATCCCTCAGCGTTTCACGGGCTTGAACGATTCCTTCTATCTTCGTGTTTATCAAGAAATCGCCGTACAACTGGACCATTACGGATATTTCGGGATCTTGAATATTTTGAGTAGCGATGAAGAAGAGGAACTAAGTTTCCCAAGAGTGTATAGCGAGAATAAAGTGGATGGCATCATAATTTTGGGCCAAATCAGCAAAAAATATATCGAAACGGTGCAAAATATGGATTTACCCAAGCTGTTTCTTGATTTCTATGATGAGCATGCCATGATCGATTCGATAGTTACCGATAACTTTTACGGTGCTTACGAATTAACGAACTATTTGATTCAAAACGGTCATCGGGACATCGCCTATGTTGGCAATGTACATTCTACAAGTAGCATTCAGGACCGTTTCCTCGGGTATTACAAATCCCTGTTGGAACACGGGCTGAAGTTTGAGGAACGCCTGCTGCTGAATGACCGGGACGAACGCGGCTATTATATCGATATCGAGCTTCCGGATCGCATGCCAACAGCCTTCGTTTGCAACTGTGACCAGGTAGCCTATAATTTATGTGAGCGCTTAAGAGGGGCGGGTTATCGAATTCCTGATGATTGCTCCGTGGTCGGCTTCGATAACGACATTTATGCCACTTTAAATTCACCTCAACTAACAACGGTAGAAGTAGATATTGAGCAAATGGCACGAACTGCCGTTAAGTCAATCATGGATAAGGTGTCGAACCCAAATCGCCGAAACGGGAGAGTCCTCGTGCATGGCAAAATTATCTATCGTCAATCCGTTCGAAATATATCGGATAGCCCAGTGGTCCTCTAACAAATCTTGCTTAAAATGTACAACCGTCGAGAAATCGGCGGTTTTTTTGTTGGAATATAAAAATGTGGATCACTAACAAGTACATAAATAAAACAGTTGAATTTTCAATACTCTTGGATTTATATTAGTATCTATACAGATGATTTGTTATTATAAATAATCGAATATCATTATAACAAATCGTTAATTTGTTAGTGAGGTGAATGAAATTCAAACCTTAAATCAATATGTTGCAGGCATGACCTGGGGGTTCATGGGTGTCCGAGGAACTTGGGCCACGGAGCAAGCGGAGACATCTATGGAGATGATGGCCGAAAGAACTGGAGTCAATTGGACAGCGATCGCTTTCACCGCGCATCAAGCGACAGCCTTTTCTACGAAAATCCCTTATTGGAAGGAACCGACAGTCACCGATGAAGAAGTTAGATGGGCAATTCGGAAAGCAAAGTCGCTCGGACTCCATGTTTGTTTAAAACCGATCGTCAACTGTGCAGATGGTACGTGGCGTGCGCATATCAACTTTTTCGACAAGGATGTGCCGTGCGAGCCTAAATGGTCGGACTGGTTTGCATCCTACCGGGCCTATATCTTGCATTTCGCCAAAATCGCCGAAGAAACAGGAAGTGAAATGTTCTGCATCGGCTGTGAGATGGTTCAAACCGACAGACGCGAGATTGAATGGCGTGAATTGATCGTCGAGGTAAGAAAAGTCTACAGTGGACTCATTACTTATAACTGCGACAAATACCAGGAGGATAATGTCGGTTGGTGGGATGCCGTGGATATCATCAGTTCCAGTGGATACTATCCGATCAACGATTGGGATTGTCAGCTTGACCGAATTGAAAGTGTTGTAAGGCAATATGACAAACCGTTCTTCTTCATGGAGGCGGGATGTCCAAGTCGCACTGGTTCCTCCCTGATTCCGAACGATTGGTCCCTTCCCGGAGAAGCCAATTCTTACGAACAGGCCCGATATTACCAGACGATGTTCGATAAGTGCGGAAAACGCGACTGGATGCGCGGATTTATGTTATGGGATTGGCCTGTGGAGCTATATGACCTCGAAAAAGCTTCGGATGACGACGGTTACTGCATCTTTGGAAAAGAGGCGGAGAGTGTAGTTGCGGAAGCCTATACGGCTCATCTTGGTTCTCTAATGCGTTAAGGAGGAAAAACTGTGGACAACCATGAATGGAAACAACAATTGCAGCATGAGCTTCAAGGCAATATTTTGAAGTTTTGGATTGACAATTCGATCGATACTGAAAACGGCGGATTTATCGGTGAGATCGACGGCCAGCTTCAAGTAAACGGAAAAGCAGACAAATCTCTCGTGTTGAATGCCCGTATATTATGGACCTTTTCTTCCGCCTATCGCTTCTACCCTGTCCCAGAATATTTGGAGATCGCTGAGCGTGCTTATGCCTACTTGCTGGAACACTTCGTGGACCCCGAACATGGCGGTTTATTCTGGATGGTCGATTATCAGGGACAGCCTTCTCAGGATAAAAAACAAGTTTACGGTCAAGCATTCGTGATTTATGCGCTAACGGAGTATTACAGAGCTGTTCAACATCAAGAAGCTCTGGATCTGGCGATCGAGATATATCATCTGCTGGAGAAGTACAGCTACGACCCTGTTCATAAAGGTTATGTTGAAGCTTTAGCTCGTGATTGGAAAGATACCGGAAACCTCAGCCTGAGCGCCAAGGACCTGAACGAGAAAAAATCGATGAATACGCATCTGCATGCGCTGGAAGCATACACCAATCTTTATCGAGTGTGGAAATCGCCTGAACTTCAGCACAGCCTGAAGGAACTGATTGAAGTGACGCTCGATCATATCGTCGAACCGGAGCATGCACGCTTCCAGCTGTTTTTTAATGAGAAATGGGAGACCAGGGGCAACCATATTTCTTACGGTCACGATATCGAAGGCAGTTGGCTGCTTGTGGAAGCGGCCGAAGTATTAGGCGATCCCGGTTTGTTGATCCGCGTGATCCGAACCGCTATTCGGATGGTAGAAGCCGTTTACAAGGACGGTGTTGATACGGACGGTGGTATCTGGAACGAAGCCGATGGGAGCAACGTAACGGATTCAAACAAAGACTGGTGGCCACAGGCCGAGGCGATGGTCGGTTTTTATAATGCTTATCAATTAACTGGCGACACCAAATTCAAGGAAGCAGCCGCTCGATCGTGGAATTTCATCCAAACCTATCTTATTGACCGAACCGGAGGAGAATGGTATTGGGGCGTTGGCCGCAATGGCAAGCCGTTGTTGCATGAGCCAAAAATCAGCGCTTGGAAATGTCCTTATCATAACGGACGCGCATGCCTGGAAATGATAGAACGTCTTGATCGGAAATCATAATAATTACATCATCTTTGGAGGGATAAAAATGAGTGTTTTCGAAGAAAGAAAGAAGAAATTGACGGAGCGTTACGAGTCACTGGTTGCACGCCGCAATGAAGCAGTATCCTACGGAAATGGTATTTTTGAACGCTACAAATACCCGGTATTGACGGCTGAACACGCTCCGCTAATCTGGAAATATGATTTTAATCCGGAAACGAATCCGTACTTTATGGAACGCCTGGGGGTCAACTGTGTTTTTAACCCAGGGGCTATTCAACTGAACGGAAAATTTTATCTTGTAGCCCGTGTAGAAGGTGCTGACCGCAAATCGTTTTTTGCAGTCGCCGAAAGCGACAACGGTGTAGACGGATTCCGCTTCTGGGATCATCCTGTCATCCTCCCTGAAACGGATGTGCCTGACACCAATGTTTACGACATGAGACTTGTCAAGCATGAAGACGGATGGATCTACGGGTTGTTCTGCACGGAGCGCAAAGACCCCGACGCCCCTCGCGGCGACCTCTCTAGCGCCATCGCTCAATGTGGGATTGCGCGAACCAAGGATTTGGTAACCTGGGAGCGCCTAGCGGATTTGAAAACCGCTTCGGCGCAGCAGCGGAACGTCGTTCTACATCCGGAATTCATCGATGGTAAATATGCCTTCTATACACGTCCGCAGGACGGATTCATCGACACCGGCTCCGGCGGCGGCATCGGCTGGGGGTTGTCCGAATCGATCGAAAATGCCGCGATCGAGAAAGAAATCATCATCGATGAGCGTTATTATCATACGATAAAAGAAGTGAAAAATGGCCAAGGTCCTGCGCCGATCAAAACCGAACGCGGCTGGCTTCATATTGCGCACGGAGTCCGTAATACAGCGGCTGGCCTCAGATATGTATTGTATGCCTTTCTTTCCGATCTGGAGAAGCCGTACGAAGTAACCCATCGCCCCGGCGGCCACCTGATCGCTCCGGAAGGCGAGGAACGTATCGGGGACGTATCGAACGTTGTGTTCTGCAACGGGATCATCGCTACGGAGCAAGGCGATGTATACATTTATTACGCTTCCTCCGATACCCGGATTCATGTTGCGACAACAACAGTGGATCGCTTGCTGGATTATGTGATCAACACGCCGGAAGATCCTCTTCGCTCTTTCGCTTGCGTAGAGCAAAGAATCGCCCTGATTGACCGCAATTTAGCCCTGAAATAACCGTTCATTCCGTAAAAGTCCCGATATCCGCAAGCGCGGATTCGGGACTTTTTCATTAAGAACCAATTACGGTTATTACTTGTTAGAAATTAACCTGAAAATCCGTTATATTTAGAATCCCCTCCGTTATACTTGAACCGCTCTCAGCATAAACCTTGAATTCAATAGCCCGAACATCTTTAACGTTGGAAAGAGGTGCTTGATTTACCCAGTCCGTAGCTTTGGACTTCCAAATCGGCGCTTTAAATTGATATTCCACTGCTATGGATCCTCCTGGATTAATGATCCGTTCTGGGGAGGGATCCGTGGCGATCTGACCTCCGGTTTCTTCCCAAGTCCAATCAGTCCCGGTTCGAAGCACTAATGAAACATGAATTGGGCTTGATCCCATATTAGTCAATGTGCAGGAAACGCTTTCATATGAAGACCAGTCAGCTCCCTGCCCCAACCCTGGCTTGGTTTCGGTAGCAACACCGGCTGAAATACTATCACTTATTCTAGATGAATAATTTACATAGATCGTTTCACCATTAAGACCACTCGATAGGTTTCCAGTAAATGCAGACTCGATAAAATTCCACGGGTAATAACTTGCGGTTTTGGGACGATTCATCTCCGCTATTTCCGAGGCATATGCATCCGCAGGTAAATCAAAGCTTAGTGAATGAAGTTCAATGCTCCCCTCCAGGTTGCCTCCTCCGCCTTGTACTCTCAAAATTACCCGGTTTACTTCTTTATTCGTAAGTCCTGATAAGGGAACGGAGGCCATCAGAGTTGTTTTGGGAGGTATTTGTAAATATTTCCCCAGTTCCACCCACTTCCACTCTCCATCCTTAACGATTGGCTGCAATTGAACTTCAACGGAGTTTGGATTGGTCACAATCAAATTCATGACATCAAAAGAATTCCAACTTGCTGATGGGACGAGATCAACTTGGAAACTAGGGTAATTTTCTTGTTGGAGGTTAAAGTTCATTTTCAGTCCTCCATTTTCTAATGAAGCAAGTTGTGCCACCGTTGGCGTCAACGGTTTATCCGCTCCATTAATACCGACATACCAGTCCGTATATTCATCAATCACTCCAGGATCGATGGTTCCAATTTGGCCTGGATCCCCTGTAGTTACCGTTACTGCATTGCTAGGTTCAGAAAGGTTCCCCGCATCATCATACGCCTTTACTATAAAGGTATATGCAGTATTTCCCTCAAGCCCTGAGGCATTGTAACTTGTTGTTTTACTTGTGCCAATCAATATATTATCTATATAAATATTGTAACCGGCGACACCAACATCATCCGTTGAGGCTGTCCATGACAGGCTCGCTGTTTTAAGCGCTGGCACAGCAACCAAATTCCCTGGAGCAGTCGGCGCCGTTTTGTCATTGCTGTCAGCTGTTCTCACACTTGCCTCGTTACTGAAGTCCGATAAATTCCCCGCCTTATCCACTGCTCTAACACCAAAAGCATAGGTCGTATTTGCCTTTAAACCGGTGACAATATAACTGGTGGTCGGGCTGATGTCCACCAATACTCCGTCCTTATACACATTGTAACCAACTACACCGACGTTGTCGGTGGATTCATCCCACACAAGCGAAACGGAAGAGTAAGAGGTGGATGTTCCGCTCAGATTTGTCGGTTTCGAAGGTGGCTCTTTGTCGGTCGAACCTGGATCAGTAAAAACGGAACAAAGCTGAGATGTCGCTTTAATCCCATGCGGACCATTAATAATGATATCGCCCTGCTCCGTGTAGCTGCTTCCAGTCCAGTCCTTAGCCATGTCTAAGTATTCTAACCCGGAACCGTTGCCTTTCCAAGACCAGCCTAGATAACCGACTCCCTTTTCCTGACTATAGCTCATGATGGTTGCCTCATCGACATCGCCGTTTGTATGCTTAATCCCGAATTCACCGATCACGAGGGCCAAGTTTTTATTTAGCACCTGATCGATATTGCTTTTAATTGTTGCGGAGTCTCCCCCGGCATACTCGTACATATGGATCGAAAACATCGTATTTTTTAGCGAATCGGAATTGAACACCTCTGTCCCATAGTCAATAATAGATTGCGGATATTGCCCCCATCCTGCACTATCCACCATAATCGTATTTTTGATTCCGGCATTACGGAGCTTGGGAATAACCGCAGTATACCCAGCAGCCCATTCTCTGCCATCCCATGTGCCGAACCATTCGTTGGCAATATTGAGGATAACGGTCTTTTCCTTACCAATTAATGCACTCTTCATTTCAATCCAGTAATTTGCAATATTGTCCAGTACGGCCTTACTATCGGATCCCGTTCCGTCATGAACTTCCAAAACGGCTATCAGCTTGTTCCGCTCGCATAATGTAATAATATCCTGGATCGAAGAAAGGCTATCCTTCGTCCATTGTTGTCCGTCGGAAAGCACAATTCTCACCGTATTTGCTCCAGTTGCAGCGATTGCTGGAATGGCAACGGATAATTGATCTTTATACCATGAATGCGCATGATTGATCCCTCTCATGACAAAGGGATTCCCGTTAGCATCATACAGCGTCGTACCTTTAATGTAAAACCCATCCTGTGAGGATGCGGCCGGATTTGTTTTTACAGTCAATACATTGCTTTGTTCCGAAATATTCCCGGCAGTATCTTTAGCTTTGACTGTAAAGCTGTATGTCGTATCCGGTGTCAGAGCGGTTGCCGTATAGCTGTTAGTTGCACTGGAACCGATCAAAGCCGTTCCAACGTAGACATCATACCCCGCCACCCCGATATTATCTGTAGATTCAGTCCAAACAAGACTAACTGTTGTATCTGTCTTCGAAATGCTGGCTAAATTTGTTGGCGCTGTAGGAGGTTCTTTATCCGAAATAGGGTCAGGGTCATCCGTGACAAGGGTAAGTTTCCACTGCTGCTGCTCGTTCCCGTTGTCCGTCCACAGTTGTACATTTGTACCATCATGCGTGTAGCCTCCTGTCACATCCAATGCTTTACCGCTGGACTGAGAGATCAACTTATGATATCCGCTTCCGACATCGATGATTTTCCATTTTTGATTAGGTTGGCCGTTATCTGTCCATTGCTGCACATTGGCGCCATCATGCGTGTAGCCTCCTGCGACATCCAATGCTTTACCGCTGGATTGGGCGATCAACTTATAGTAGCCTTCTCCGACATCAATCACCTTCCAATATTGATTAGGTTTTCCATTATCGGTCCACTGCTGCACGTTTGCACCATCGGAAACAGCCCCATCAGCGACTTCTAAGTTTTTCCCGCTATGTCTCGCAGTTAGTTTATAGACCTCCCCCGATACGATATCATTATCTGGAGTTTCATGCCCTCCTGCTGCGAGCACTTGAAAATCCCAAATTGAGTATCCCCATTCAGTCCCCCTCTGAGTACCGTACATTTTTACGTACCTCGCAGTCTTTGCATCAAAAGATATCCTATCAATTCCGCCGTTTCCGCTTGTAGTACCATAAACTGTATCCCAAGTTTTGTTGTCCAGAGATGTTTGAATTTCATAAGACTTCCCGTACGCTGCCTCCCAGCAGAGCACAACTTCATCGATCTCCATAACTGATCCTAAATCAACACTAATCCATTGCTGGTCAGTGTATTCTGAAGACCATCTCGTCGAAGAATTTCCATCGAACGCCATTGCCGGACTCTTGTCTGAATCCTCGAACGAGCTTGCTTCTGCTGGTTTGTTCAAGGCTACATTTATTTTTGTAGCGCTTACAATTTCGGTAGGCAAAATACTCAACATTAATCCTAAAGCAAGGATGCATGCCAAAATCTTCTTCATTATCAAACCTCCTGTACCTTTTTCAATACTCCGATTCAACTTACATTCCACTTCGTAGTCACTTTCCGTAGAAGGTTCACATCATATTTTCGACCTCATTTCTATTTGTTATTTAAAATACAATCATAATTTACATTTTGTTATCATGATTGTCAATTATTAATGCTAAATTTATGATAATAACATTAAAGAAGATGGATTAAAGACTTTAAGCACCAATAATCCTTATTATGAAATATGATGATTAACGATACTATTATGTAAGACAAAACATCATTTCGTCTAACTATCAGTTCTTTGGATTTGTATAACATTGAATCTACAACCATGAACGTTTTCCCAAAAAAACAGCGGTATCTCCCCCTGCGATACGGAGAAAGACCGCTGTTAAATTCCTCTTTATTAAATGTCCATTCAGCGAGGATAAGGCCAGCTCCATGTAAAGCTGCCCTCATTTTCTTTCTATATCCTCGAGATTGAGGCAGTTGAATCGCGATGTACAAGCTCTGCAGCCACCAGAATTTTCTCAAGCGCTTGATCTGGATATGATATCCGCTCGATCAGCTTTTGGACAGCTCTTCGGCCCATTGCTTCCTTCGAAACATGGACTGTTGTGAGCGTCGGTTCGCTTCGGGAAGCATCATCGATATTATCAAAGCCAGTTACCGAAATTTCATAGGGAACGTCGATTTCGTTATTTTTGAGCACCTCCAGCACCCGAAGTGCAATCGAATCGTTTGCGCATACAAGCGCAGTAGGCATTTGGTGCGCTTTCTTGTGAGCCAAAATCCAAGCTTCGAAATCCGGCACAAATTGCCCAGTATCCACGCCTCTAAGCATAAGCATCGGATCATTAAGGCTTGGCGTTTCAAGCCCGTTTTCCTCCAATACCGTCCGAAAACCGTACCATCTGTCACGAAAGCTGCGACTGAATTCAACATTCCCGAGAAATTGGATGCGTGTATGTCCGAGACCAATTAAATGGTTGCACAGACGAGCAACACTATCTCCATTGTTGGCAAATACCGTATCCGTAGGGATCAGACTGTCCTCATGATCCACAAGCACCATGGGGATTCCGAGACGATGGACTTCCAGCAGCAAAGAGCTATCAATTTGTCCCACTCCAATCATCCCTAGAATTCCTTCAGGATTCAGGACATTAATGAAATGATCCACCCTGGATTCAGAGACAATGACCATACCAAGCCCCTTGGCTTCTAATCTCTCAGAAATTCCTTCCAAAATCTTTCCCCAATATAAGGAATCTTTTGTCTGAAAACGGGTATTTGGCATCAATATAATGACTGATTTTTCCCTGGGTGTAAAGGAGGAGTTTTTCGTGAGAGGCTGATTTTTCATATAGGTGTTCTTTTTGGAAAAATAACCTAACTGGGAGGCTGCCTGAATTACCCGGTTTCTTGTGGATTCACTGACGCCTCCCTTTCCAGAAAGGGCCTTGGAGACGACAAATTTAGAGACGCCCAAATAGTCTGCGATTTGCTGCATCGTCACTTTTTTCAAATTGTTAATCCCCCCCAAAACCATCACAGTTTAAACTATATGCTTGTCCATTATAACAAAAATGTCCTCGAGGCTGGAACAAAATTTACTGTATTCATGAAATTATTCGTTAGTCGGACCCAATAGGAAGTTATGCCTTTTCGGGATAACCGTTACGTTGTTTCGCTTACCGTAATCCTTCTTGGACTTGATCAAGTAGCTCCCGGCTACAAATCGCTCATACTCAAGTACTACTTCAAAATTCCCCCGATATTACAGTTGAGATACTTCGCATCACTTCCCCTTTGTTAGTTCATTCTTCACGTAGAGGAACTGCTTCGATTTCTCGTTGTCCATACAACCTCGACAGTAAGACGCAAATCGATCAAACTAATAATCCTCAGCTCGAAAAAAAGATTCATTAAATTGCTCCAAGAAGATTCGATATGATAGATATAAACTTGGCATGCAGCTTTTATCCACAGCCATTTTGAAGGAAGTGTTTTGAATGATGAAGCCAAAAAGGTTTGTCAGCATTCAGTCCAAAATGATCCCCTTCTCCATCTCTTTAATTTTTGTTGTGCTGCTTAGTTTCGGTACGATCATCTATCAAAAAACAAAGGATATCGTAAAAGATAAAGTAAGCATATCGAATATCAACACCATCACCCAAATCGGATCGAACTTCGACATCATTACGCAGGATATCCATGACTTCTCCCTATTCCTCATCCAAAATGAAGACGTCTGTCGGTACTTGAAGCTTAGCGAGTCCGCAAATCCCAATGAGGTATACCGACTTCAATCGAATCTCCAAGATGCGTTGCTTAATCTGATCAGTTCGAAAATATACATCGACAACATTTATATCCAAGGTTTCAACCAAATGTACATCAGCATGACGCCAAAAGGAACCCCGGTCAAGAATGAACGGATTCCGATGCTAGTCGCATTGAAAGGGAAAGACGAGTGGTTCTTCATCAATTGTCCGGCAACAACCGGCTCACCCGGAAATACATTTCCATGGAGCACTCCATCAACGATATCGACAACGCCTCCCATATGCTCGGCGTTCTCAAAATCGAAGTAGGCGAAAACATTCTTTCGTCGATTTTTCAGGAAAGATTGAGCAACACCCAAGGCCACTACTACCTGATCGATAGAAATAATCAGATCATTTCAGCCTTGGACGGCTTCATCGGGATTCAGATGGACGCTGACTTCATTGACAAATATCCGCTTAGGGAGCAACGAGGTTCTTTTACCGCGACATATAATGCAAGAAATTACCAGGGAACTTATTACAAACTGCCTCAGGAAGAATGGCTGCTGTTGGGATTGGAACCGTTGGATGTCATGTTGCAGGGAAATACCGCCATCCGCAACGTGTTGCTGATTGCCGTTATCGTAATCGTTCTCATTTTCTTGATCGCGATCACCCTTTTTTCCGCCCGGATATTGGGCCCTCTCGGCAAGCTACGTTCATTGATGCGAAAAATCGAGAACGAGGATTTTAACGTGCAATTTCCCGTGAAGGGGAACGATGAAATTGCTCTGCTGGGCCAAAGCTTAAACAATTGTCCGTCCGCTTAAGGGAACTGATCCATCAAGTCTACACGTTCTGGCTCAGGCAAAAGGAAGCCGAGCTAAAAGCGTTGCAGGCGCAAATCAATCCCCATTTTCTTTACAATACGCTTGATATGATTTACTGGACGGCACGGAGAGAAAAGGCGTTTGACACGAACAAGCTGGTTGAGGTAACCTCGAAGCTATTTCGGATCAGCCTGACCTCCGGCCAGGAAATCACCACGGTTTCCAATGAGATCGAGCACCTCCGGAATTATATCGTCATTCAGCGAAAACGGTATGAAAACTTGATCGATTTCCGATTGGACATCGACGATTCCGTGCTCACCCAGCCAACCGTCAAGCTGATTCACACCCCCTGGTCGAAAACGCAATCTATCACGGGATAGAAATGGCGGGAGGGAAAGGCGACATACATATCCGCGTATATTCCGATGAGGCTCATCTGATTTATGAGGTTCATGATAACGGAGCCGGATTGGATCCCAAAGAGATGCAGCGGTTGATGATCAATCCGGAGAAGGAAAACCGCGGTTCCGGGGTCAAAAACGTGAACGATCGTATCAAACTTTACTTTGGCAACGAATACGGCCTATTCTTCGAATGGAATCCGGAACAGGGGACAACCGTAACAGCAAACCAACCGAAGAACGAGAAGATGCAACATGATTAAATTGATGATTGTCGACGATGAACCCCTGATCCGCAATAGGATTATTTCGTCCATTGATTGGTCCGAGCATGGTATCGAGATCATCGGCGAAGCGATGAATGGCAAGATGCCATGGAGAAGACGGCCTCCTATCTCCGGCAGATAAACAGCGAGATCAAAATTGCGATTTTAACCGGTTATGAAGATTTTGATTATGCACGAAGCTTTGAAATTGGGCGTGTCCAACAATTTACTGAAATCCGTTGGATCGAGGTCATAGTGGGGCTGCGCAGGCAGATCGAGCAGGAGATAGCCCCGGTTCAGCAAGCCAAAACCAGCTAATGTTTGTCATCCCTTTGATGGTTTGTTTTTAACATAGTTACTGGTATACTATTTTTAGCATAACAAAGAAGCCTCCGTTAGTGCGGAAACCCTTGGTTAAATATGTAGTTAAGCTTTGTAGGGCTCTCCCTTTACCAGGATAGCATAGACGTGATGTAAAAGCTTGTTGGCGCAAGCGATTACGACCACCTTGTAAGGCTTGCCCTCTTTCCTTTTTTTCTCGTAATACGACTTGAGTCGCTCGTTAACGCCCTTCCTAAGCCCACATTGCACGGCAAGGTACAGTGCTCTACGTAAGTCTACATAAGCGCTTAGAGCCTCTCTTGGAGATGCGGTTGCTACTAGCCGTAAACTTCCCCGAGCTGTGGACACCCGGATCCAACCCCGCATACGCCACAAGTTTTTTCGGGTCCTCAAATTGAGTTGTATTACCAATTTCTTACACCATCGCCGTGGCCAGTTTGTCTCCCACACCAGGAATCGATTTCAACAGTTCTACTTCCGGCAGCGTCAACGCGGTCTCTTCAATGGCCATTTCAAGCTGTTTCTTGTTGGGTTAGCACGATTTCCACCATGCACAGCAATGCCGTCCGCTGAGCATTACTTGTTTTGCTATGAGACGATAATGCTTGGATTTGCTCTAGTTTTGTTCGAGTCCATGCTGCTCCGAGGGAAGATCCTGCTGTCTTCCGGACTATTTCCTCGGTGACGGTGTTGCCTCTTAGCATAGAGCGTAGAACATGCAAGGATGTCGTAGAAAACAGATTGTAGAATACTTTCTCATAGGTGGGACATACCTGCTCCAACAAGGCTCTTGCGTTCAACTTGGCCTGCACATGCAAGGACGTCATAAATTCATGCTGGCGTGTCAGGTGTTGCAATTCGATCAGTTCCTCCGCCCATGTTCGATGTGGCTTCACATCCCCACGGTAAAACATTTCAGCCAAATGCCAGGCATCCACCGCATCTGTTCTTCACCTTCCGCAGTTGGACACCTTTAGCACGTTTTGATTGCAAAGGGTTCACAATGTAGTGGCGATACCCTTCGCGTTCCAAGTACGCAGGCTAGACTGTGATGGTAATGTCCCCCCTCTGCCTCAAAACACCTTCTCGACAGTGGCCATCGGCACCTCGGGGTGATGGACTTCTTAAATCCTTGGCATATGGTCGTAAATCTAAGAAGCTGAAAAAGATAGGTAGACGTTCTTTAGATTCAAGTTTTTGCAATTCCTCAAAGGAAAATAGACTTTCTTGGAGAATATACAAGTGATTTCACTTCCTTGGTTGTTTTCGGGTTTGATAACTTGATTCTCTAAGTCAGGGTGAAGTTCCCTTTTTATGCTTAAAAATCCTTATCTAGCAAGGGCTCAAATTAATGCAAAATGCTCATTTTATTCACAAAACAAAATCCCCCCCTTATTAAAAACTGATCATCTCATGCCAATAATAAGCCAATTCAAGACAATAAATAACAACTCAGTACATTTCAACCTAAATAACGAAGCGATACAATTTAACTGTAAGCGCTATCAAATTACGAATAAGGGGCGATAATGGGATGAAAAAGAAAGGTTTATTAATCGCATTCATGATGGTATTCGCACTAACCGCGGCACTAACAGGCTGCAGCGGAGGCAAAAGTGGAAATGGCGGAAATGCCGCACCAAACAACGGTTCGACCAATAAGGCTGAATCAAATTCAGCCGGCAATTACACCTCCGCAAAGCTTAGCGGAAAGGTTACCTTCCTTACCAACCGGACGGACATGATCGGCAAGGAATACGATGACTACGTCAAACGCTTTAATGAGAAATACCCTGACATCCAAATCGAGTTCGAGGCGAGCCAGACGGATTACAACCAGCAAATCAAAGTACGTATGGCCAGCGGAGAGCTTCCTGATCTCATGTTCATCCCGGATATTCCGAACTCCGACCTGCCAAAATACTTTGCACCGCTCGATGATCTGGATTTAAGCGCTGAAGTAACCTTTAAGGACTTCAAATCTTTTGATGGCAAGCTATACGGAATCACGACAGGTAACTCGACTTCTGGAATCATTTATAACAAACAAGCTTTTGCCGATGCCGGGATCACTGAGATTCCAAAAACATGGGATGAATTCCTCGAGGCCTGCGAGAAACTGAAGCAAAACGGTGTTATTCCACTCTCTTCCAATTTTAAAGATAAATGGCCACTGGGCAGTTGGGTGTTCGATATGCCAAGAGTGATCGAGAACAATAAGGACTTCCCGAACGCCAGATTGAATATGGATGAGCCATTTACGATGGACAACGGATATGGCAAAGCGATGTCTCTGCTGAGAACTCTGGCTGAGAAGGGCTATCTGGAGAAGGATATCAATTCCACCAACTGGGAGCAATCCAAGAAAGACGTAGCAAACGGGAAAATGGGCATGTACTTCCTAGGCAACTGGGTCATCAATCAAGTCATTGGCGTTGGGGCCGAATCGGACGACATCGGATTCTTCCCTCTTCCCTTCGACAACTCCGGCGAAATCAGAGCAGCCTTTAATCCGGACTTTTTTTATGCCGTAAGCAAAGATAGCAAAAATCTAGAAGCGACCAAAGCATTCTTGACCTGGATGCTGGAAGATTCAGGGTATGAAGATTTCGCCGGATTCATCTCTCCGCTGGAGGGCCGCGAATCCAAGCTGACACAGCTCGCAGAGTTCCAGGCCACCGGGGTAGAGCTTCAGGAAGGCACGCCGGATGATCCGAAGGTCATCGAAATTTCCAACAAAGCTCAAATCGATTTACCGGCAATCGCCCAGGAATTCGTATTGGCGAAAGACCCCCAAAGCGTGTTAGATAAATGGAATAAAGCGTGGGCCAAAGCAAAACAGGATCTCGGATATTAATTTATTAGTCAATTAGCAGAACCTTGTACATCTCGCAAAATGGGTTATCGGCTCGGCGATAATCCATTTTGCTGTCAATTCAGCGGATAGAAAGAAGGGATTCGAGAATGTTTGGAACCTTATCATATAAAACGCAGAAAAACATTATCATCTTTTCCTTTTTGCTAATACCGGTCGCCCTCCTGCTGCTCTTCACCTATTATCCGGCGCTCAAGCTGGTTTGGTTCAGCTTCACCGATTGGGACGGCTATAGCCTGGAGAAGCCCTGGGTAGGGCTGGATAATTATAAAGAAGTGTTCTCCAATCCAGATATTTTCGGCGTGTTTACCCATAACTTCGCTTATTTTGTCATGGGAGTCGTCCAAAATATCGTGGCCATTTATTTCGCCGTCCTCTTAAACGGGAGGCTGCGGGGAAGAAACGTATTTCGGCTGCTTCTGTTTCTTCCTTATATCATGAACGGTGTCGCGGTCGCCTTCATGTTCGGCTACGTGTTTGATACGACACAAGGCTCGCTCAACCTGCTGCTGCAGAGCATCGGACTAACAAAGCTGGGCGAAACGAGCTGGCTCGGCACGCCTGGCCTGGTCAACTACTCCCTGGCTTCAACTGGCTTGTGGCGGTTCATGGGCTATAACATGGTCATTTACATCGCATCCCTGCAAGCAATCCCGCGAGATATTTATGAAGCAGCAAAAATTGACGGGGCCAATGCCTGGCAGACCTTCTGGCGAATTACACTGCCGAACATGAAGCCGGTTATCCAGCTCAATTTGTTCCTTACCGTCACCGGTGCGCTGGAAGTATTCGATCTGCCGTTTGTACTCACCAAGGGCGGCCCGGCCGGAGCTTCTCAAACCTACGTACAGCGTGTGGTAGAGACCGCATTTGCCTATAGCCATTATGGCCTAGCCTCGGCCATGAGCATCATTCTGTTGTTTTTTGTCATCCTTGTCGTAGGCCTGCAGCAATTCGTTCTTAGCAGAGGAGGTAACAGCAAATGAATACCAAAAAATTTAGCGGACTGGACATCATCAAATACCTCTCCCTGTTGATCGGAGTATTCGTTGTCCTGTTTCCTCCTTACGTCATTATCGTAAACTCATTTAAGTCCAGCGATGAATTCAATACAGCCAGTACGATGGCGCTGCCTAACAGCTTTTTTAACTTTGATAATTTCAAGGTCGTTTTCGAGCGGGGCGGACTTCTAAATGGCTTTAGCAACACGTTGATTATTATTTGCGTTGCACTCGTTTTTAACATCATATTCGGCACGATGGTTGCTTACGTACTGGGCAGATTTTCGTTTAAATTGAAAAAAGCCGTATTCGGAGCCTACCTTTTCGCTACAGTTATTCCGAGCATCACGACCCAGGTTGCCACGTTCGGAATAATCAAGCAGCTTGGACTATACAATACGCTGGGGGCACCGATTATTCTCTATATTGGCGCCGACGTTATTCAAATTATTCTATACTTGCAATTCATCCGCAACATTCCAGTCGATCTCGATGAGAACGCCATGGCAGAAGGAGCCACTTTATTCCGTATTTACCGCTCGATTATTTTTCCTTTGCTGACTCCAGCCACGGCTACGCTCGTCATTCTGAAGTCGATCAGCATCTACAATGATATGTACACCCCGTATCTCTATATGCCAAAGCAGAGTCTTGGCGTAGTCACCACGGTGCTCATGCGCTTCCAAGGGGTCAACATCGCAGATTGGAACCTGATCAGTGCAGCTATATTATTGATTTTGCTGCCAACCGTCATCTTATACTTTGTACTGCAGAAATACATTTTTGAAGGCGTAACGAGCGGCGCAGTTAAATAACCGGCAATCCACGCAGGAAGGACGATACCCCATGTTCTCATTTATTCCACACTTATTCCGAAAAGCCTGGGTGTTCTTCGCTAACCTGTCCATGCAAAAAAAAGCTGGTTATCATCTTCGTATTTCTAGTATCTCTGCCCATCACCTATGTCAGCTACTCATCGTACCGAGCAAATTCCAATTCCATCCTAAATAATATGACCAACTCGGCAGGCCAAATGACTGACAACGCGATGGACAAAGTGGATCGCTATATCGCTGATCTAAAACGCTATACCATACTTCCACTCTATAACAAAGACGTAGAGAGGCATTTGGATCAACGCGGGACGGATTGGGATAAGAACACGAGTATTAATATGTTCCTCATGTATCTGGCAAATATGAAAGAGGAAATTGCCGCAGTCTATATGACCGATCGGTTTGGAACAGTTTTCTACAATAAAAAGCCCGGCATTAACGAGGTCTATCCTGAGGATCGATTTGCAGAATGGGAGATGCGGACGCAGGAGGCCGGCGTCTCCCCCGTCCTGCTGGGCACGCACTCGATCCGAATCAACGGTTCGGAACAGCGGCAGGTGTTCACAATAATGCGGGGCATTCAATCGGTCAGCACGCTGAAGAACATCGGAATCATCGTCATTGACGTAGATATCCGTTTATTCGAAGAGATTATCCAGCCGTTAAACACAGTCACTCATGGCAATACCTTTATTGTCGACGAGCAAGGAAAAGTCGTATATAACCACGATCCTTCGATGCTAGGCCAAGATTTAAGCGGCAGTTCCCAGCTTCGACAGGCTACTGATCAGCGCGGGCACTTCGAGCTGGAGATCGAAGGCAAGCCGTACATTTCGGTATACAGCGTGTCTGAAAGCACGGGATGGACGACAATTACCTATATCCCGCTGACCGAGTTGCTCGCGCCGATGAAGCTAAGCCGAAACGCCCTTATGATAACGACGTTGATTATTATATTCTTTGCCCTGGCGGTAGCTATCTTTATTTCCTACGCGCTGACCAAGCCGCTCACCCGTACGGTGCGATTAATGAAGCAGGTGCAGCGTGGTAATCTGGACGTCCACGTTCAGGTAAAATATAACGATGAAATCGGCAGACTCAGCAGTCATTTCAATCGCATGATTCTCCGGATTCAGGAGCTGCTGCAGGAAGTTTACGAAACTGAGAAAAGCAAACAAAAAGCGGATATACTCGCTTTGCAAAACCAAATTAATCCGCACTTCATATATAACACGCTGGAATCGATTCGCATGCTGGCCGAGCTCAATGATGATGATCGTGTGGCCGAGCTCACTTATTTACTTGGTTTGCTCCTAAGATACAGCATCACGCGCAGCGATGAGACGGTAACGATCGAACAGGAGCTAAGCCATGTCCAAAACTATTTGCACTTGCTGCAAATTCGTTTTCCGGACAAATTAGAATTTCATATCTCCGTTCCGCAGAACTTCTATCATCTGTCGATCATTAAGCTGGTCTTTCAACCGATAGTAGAGAATGCGGTATTTCACGGACTCGAGAAGCAGGAGAAACCCGGCACGATCACGATCACCGCTTGGAACGAAGGAATGGACGCCATATTTAAAATTCGCGACGACGGCATAGGTATGGATAAAGAAAGATTGGCCCAGTTGAACCGCAGCCTAACCGATGGAAAGGTAGATAAATTCGGTATCGGACTGCGTAATGTCAACGAAAGAATCCGCCTTCACTATGGCGACAGCTCGAACTTAACCGTTGATAGCAAGCCAGGGGAAGGAACAACGGTTACATTAAAGATTGCGGGTCTCCTGAGGGACGAAGGATAGCATACGCTATAGAAGGGAGAATTTCTAATGCTTCGAATCGTACTAGTCGATGACGAAACCTCAATTCGCGAAGGACTAGCCAAAATAATCAGTAAAGAGAACGCTGGATTTATCGTAGCCGGTATTTGCTCTAACGGGCAGGAGGCATTGAAGTTTATTGAATCAACAGACGAGGATGTAGATGTAGTTATTACAGATATTCGCATGCCGCTTGTTGACGGATTGGAGCTCATCAAGCAGTTGAAATCCATTCAGCCGGATATCCGGTGCATTATTATGAGCGGATTCACTGATTTCGAGTACGCCCGTCAGGCGCTTCGTTATTCTGCGGTAGACTACCTGCTCAAGCCGATTAACAAGAAGCAGCTGTTCAAGCTGCTCTATGAGCTGGAAAGAGAGAAGGAAGCCTGTCTTGGCAAAGAGCAGCGCTACCTCACCGGGGTTCTGCTTTCTTATTTGAAGAGTTCCACCTCCCTTTGCAGCAAGCTGCCTGAGTTGAGCCTGCAGTTGCCCTACTTTACTGTACATGTCCTGCGCAGCTGCGATATAGACGCGCTTCATGCCCGACTGAATCTAGCGGTTTTAGACTGGGCTGGTTCTAGCGATATCGTGGATACAGGAGACGGTACGCTCGCACTGATAAGCTACTTTTCACAGGAACCACGCGTGGAGCTTGTTAAGAAGCTATTGGCTCAACTGCGCCCAGCTCTCGTTTCCGTCGGGGTTGTCCGTGCTGGTTCCAGCCGCGTATATCAACAGGCAGCTCAATTAAGCGAAGCCTACAGCGAAGCGCTACGGGCTTGTGACTACGGATTGTACGATTATTCTACTTGGAGCGGCTGGCACTACGACGACTTGCCGCATCCTGAGCCCGACATCACGGATTGGTTCATCCGCACAAGGGAAATGCTAGGCGAGCATATGCAGATATTGAATACGTCCCAAATAAAAGCCGATCTGGAGAAATTGTTTGGCGAGCTCAAACAAGTCAAGGCCTCTCGGCAATCGATCATCTTATTATGCCGACTTATTTTCGATACAGCATTAGCCGAACTTCCAGAATGGAGATCTTTCTACGATACCGCGGTCGAAGAGCAGCTCAGGGAACAGATGCTGACCTGTCTTGCTTTTGAAGAGCTAAAAGGTTTATTCTTCTCCTTTTTTCTTAAAGGACTCGAAGAAATCCGGGCAAATCGTCTCCAATTGGCGGACAGGTCGGTTGAAACGGTCAAGCGTTGGATTCGCGAGAACTACGATCAGCAAGCGGAGCTTAGCAGCCTGGCCAACATGGTATACCTGACCCCGAGCTATCTCAGCAAGCTCTTCAAACAAGAGACAGGCATGACGATTACCGATTACTTAATCGAAATGCGGATTAAGAAAGCAAAGCATTTACTCAAAACATGCCCTGACTTGAAAATCCACGAAATCGGCTGTGAGGTAGGCTACCCTGATCCGGCTTATTTTAACAAGCTGTTCAAACGTGTCGTCGGTGTGACGCCTAGTGAATATAAGAAGATAAATCCACTGAACTCCTCCCTATCGAAAGAATAAAAAAAACTTGATGCTTCAACAACCAGAGCATCAAGTTTTTTCCTTGGTTAGCATTTTATCCGGTGCGCATGATTTTACAGGTTATTTATTCTTGTAAAGCGCGCTTTACGATAATGCACCGGGGTAAAGCCAGTATGCTTCTTAAAGAGAGCATGGAAATACTGCCGGCTGCCAATCCCCACATAATCTGCAATATCGGCAACCGGAATATCCGTGTGCAGCAGCATAGATGCCTTGTCCATCCGCAGCCGCGTTAGATATTGCATCAACGTCTCGCCCGTATGATTCTTAAAAATACGCTGTAAATAGCCCGGATGCAGATTGACAATCCCTGCTACATCCTGCACATGGATTTCCTGGTCATAGTTCTCATGCAGATAATTGAGGCACTGCTTTACATAATGATCGTATTCCTGCTGTCCGCTTGTGCTATACTCCTGTCTTAGCCGTCCAAGCGAGATGAGCAGCTGGGCAAACAATAGTCGCACCATGGCCTGACCCTGGACAAGCCTGTCATGCTGCTGCATCCCTGCTGCCGGGCCCCCAAGGGCTTGGCTTGTTCCAGTCTCTCCCCTGCCATTTCTGGCAGTTGGGACTTCATGTCCGATGCGATCCAACTCCAACACCAAGCTTTTTAACGTATAATAAATACCCTCTGGATCCCGCATCACGATGTAGTCAAATGGGGAAGCAGCATCATGGTTACGCTATCCCCGCTATCATCAAGATATTGCCGTGCTATTCCGCCTTTGTTCGAACCCAGAAATACACGCTCCCCGTTTTCCAACGTAACCTCGCGTATCCGTTCTCTCCCTCGAATATCCGACAACGGCTATGTTCAATCTCCAATTCGTCCATGACCCGGTTGATATAGTGGGCAACTTGGTCATTACCGAATTTATATGAGGATTTTGCAGAAATCTGAGCCCTTGCTAGATAAGGATTTTTCTAGAGTAAAGGGCTGAATATTTCAGCTCCTCCTCATCAAACCGTACATGAGTAGAGTAGGCGACCAGCGAGTTACTAAACACCACTTTTCCAATCGCCCCTCTCAGAACGGAGCATGCAAGTTTCCTGTGCGCTCCGCTCGCCAGTGGTTAATTGTCAGCTAACTTCGATGTTAGCGATTTTCTTACCGTCATATTTACCCGAATGGATGCTGGCATGACATTCATGGCATACGGCGAGCGTCTTTTTTCTCATCGCGATCATGCGTTTCATCCACTCGGTTTTTTCTTTTCTACCGTTGTTTTCAAGGTCTCTCAGTTTGTTGATGTGGTCATTTCGATGTTTCCTTTAGCCCCGCACAACTCACATGTGTCATTCAACAAACGATCAATCAGCTGACTCTTAATACTAAACACTTTTCTGTTGGCATCGCATCTACAATGACGGCATCCTTTTTGTATCCGAGCTTAAACCCACCGAAGTAAGCGACCAACGGCTTTTTACCTTAGCGCTTCACTTCCGTTTGAAGCACCTTGTAGCTTTGCCCATCCGTTTCGCGCGTCATTTTGTATTTCTTAAATATTTTGTTCGGCGTTGATTTAAACTTGTTCGCAAGGGTTCGTGCTAGAGACCATTCCATCGTTTGCTTGAGGCTGTGCAATTGATGCGCATTATAAGCAAGCAGGTAGTATTGTGCGAATCCCCGGAATTCGGACTGGTATTGCGCAATGATGTCGAAATCGGAATTCATCGTCCGTTCTTTGCGGTGAGTTGGTTTTCCGCCTTTTTTATACTGTCTTGCCTTGTCCTTCATCTTCCCGTCCGGAATGCGAAGTCCGATGCTCCCATTAATACTGCGCTGCCCGCGCTGGTCACGTTTCGTGTCCTGTTGCAGAACATGAATGTCATAACCGAGAAATCGCGCTTTTTCCGTCTTCGCATGCGTAATCAAGGTTTTCTCTTCACTGAGCGTTAGCTTTAATTCAGTCGCAAGGAAGCTTTTAACTTCTTCTTTGATCTTGATCGTTTCGTGCTTCGGACCGGAAAAACCAAGCAGCCGGTGAGTAGCCCGAGGGAATTGCACCCTCAGGGCCTCTCAGAACCGGACGTGAACCTCTCGGCTCATCCGGCTCCCATTATCCAGCCGCAGGCAGTATTCCTAACTGCCAATGTGCAAACAGTTCGGGAATGTTCTTCGCTAGTCGCCCTAGCCACCGAATAGCCCACGTCTTGTGACTCTCCAACTTCTTGTATTTCCGCCGAGCCCACTTGACGAGCGCATCATTCATATGACGCAGAACAGGATATAATTGTGACTTGTAAAAGTGCCCATAGTAGTTAATCCAACCCCTGACGGAAGCATTGAACATTCTTGACAGGTAATCAATTTCCAAATCCGGGTTCAAATGCATCCGCCATCCTCTTATCGTCTGCCTCATCGCTTTGCACGCCTTGTTGCTTACTGCTGATGTGAAGTTGATGAAGTATTTTCCCCATCTGTTCTTTGACCGCCTTGGCCGAAAGGTGTACCCCAGAAAGTCAAACTTGTTTTCGAGATGATCCCCTCTGCGGTCATCATCTTTGCAATAGACAATCCGGGTTTTCTCCGGATGAAGTTCGAGTTTACATTGTTTGAACCGTTCTTTGAGGCACTCCAGCAGTTGTTCAGCCTCTTCTTTCGTTCGGCAGTGGATGACTCTGCATCATCCGCATATCTTGCCCACGGATTTTGGGGTTGTTCCCTTGCCATCCACTTGTCGAACGTGTAGTGCATGAACAAATTTGCAAGTACCGGACTGATGACACCGCCTTACGGCGTGCCGGAGGTCCTCTCTTTTTTTGCTCCCGTCCTTCATTTGGAAGGGGCCGTCAACCATCTTTGGATGTAGAGAATGACCCACGGGCAGTCCGTATGTTTTCTAACTGCTTTTATGAGCAGCTCATGGTCGATGTTGTCGAACAGACCTTTAATGTCAAACTCCAACACCCAGTCATATCGCCAGCATCTGGTTCTGGTCACTCGAACCGCATCATTTGCGGATTTTCCCGGTCTGTACCCGTAGGAGTCAGGATGAAAGATTGGTTCCACTAACGGCTCGAAGTACAGCTTGGCTGTCATTTGCGCAATACGGTCGGCTACAGTCGGGACGCCCAGTATTCTCACCCCGCCGTTCTTCTTCGGTATTTCTACCGCTTTGACTGGCGGTGGAAAGTAACTTCCCGAGGACATCCGGTTCCAGATTTTGTAGAGGTTGTCTTTCAGGTTGGCTTCAAACTCCTGAATCGATTCGTCGTCGACTCCGGCCGCTCCTCTTGTTCACTTTGACCAGCTTGTACGCTTCCCAAACCATGTGCCTTGAAATTTCATACGGCTTTGTTTTGTCCATTTGTTCCTCCCACTTTCGCGGTTGACGCATTTTCAAACCGGGATAACACAGCCCCTTGGCTCCGCCACCTTTTCAGTGGGTTCATCACTACTACGGGCTATTCCACCCCTATAACTCCGCATCTGTACTTTCATCCTTGCGGGATTTCCGCTTGGATTTTCCCATTGCCATCGGAGTCGTAGGTTCCCACGTTCCGAAGATTCTGCTATCTCATTTTCAAAAACGGAATTATGCAAAATCTCATTTACAAACCTGCTTAACATCATAACTTAAAATATGGATTATCATTATCCCGATTTCTCAATTGGCGAGGTAACTCAATTTTTAGTATAAGGCTGACTACCATCTACCGGGCTAAGTTATTATCTTCTTAGCTTCAGGCGTCTTCTAAAATAAAGCCACGCACTTTCGAGAAGCAAAATAATTAAAATTAAGTAGATGAATGAATACGATGGACTGGATTGACTTATCCTTCGTACACAAGTCCTTAATGGCAGAGAGATACAACCATGTATCTCCAACAGCATATTGCGTGATGTCAGTCACCCATTTTTGGTCAGGTGCTTCTGCTGTAAAATCACGCTGCAGTAGATTTTTAGCTCCCCGAGGAACTAAGCCATCTCCCTGAGGATTCGACTTACGTTTACGGCGTATAATCGATCTAAATCCCATCACTTGCATCAAACGCAAAACTTTTTTATGCTTGACCTTCCAACCTTCACGCTCAAGCTCTCCCTGGATACGTCGGTAACCGTACTTCATTTGTCGCTTCACATAAATATCGTCTGGATAGGCTCCTTCAGTTCTTTATCAGGGTCCTCACTTTGTCTCTTTAAATATTGATAGTATCCGCTCCGTGAAAGCTGTAACTACTCACACAACTGCTGGACCGTAAATTGCTCGCTTAAAGCTTTGACCACCTGCCGTTTTCTTGCACACCTCCTAATTCAAGATTGCTAACCACTTTTTTAAAACAGCATTCTCCATCTCCAAACGCCTAATATATCGATATTCTTCGGTTGTTTCCCGAAATGGATTTCCCCTGTGATCCTCGAATACAAGCTCACCTTCCTCACGATACTTTCTCATCCATCTTTTCTCTCGATCTTTATCATGAATCCCCAGGTGTTCTGTGATCTCTCGATATGTCCACTTCTCCTCCAAATGCAGCCGAATGGCTTCACGTTTTACGGATTCTGGATAATGCTGAAACTTCAGACCTTTTTTCGCCATGAAAATTGCACCCCTTAGATTTCATCGGATTAACCAAGGGGGTTTTCCAATGTCTATTCTACGGGGTGCACTTTTAACTTTCCTTAAGAAGTTTTTTAACTTCCGCAAATAATTTAATGCCACATTTCGAGTAGTGAGCTTTGCAATGATTTATATCCTCCGTATAAGGCTTTTTCTTCAGGGATTTTAGAAAAGACTCCTGAATGACATCTTGTGCAAGATCATAGTCCTGAATAATATATAGCACCATATTATAGTTCAATGAATGAAATGAACGATAAACCTCACGTTGTGTAATCTCATCCAACAAAGAAAAGCTGGGTGAAATGAGTTGAAGCAAATCATCATCAGAGTATTCCATCTATTGTATCATTCCCTTGGATTTATGAAAGAGATTTTTATAGTTACTTTGATTAAATAAAAAATTTGCACTTACCTTTATGGCGCACTTCAAAACATAGTGTCAAAAAATAGAAAACATCTGAACATTCCGCAAGCTGGGTTGGGCTACCAATCCAGCTTTGAGGAATAACAGATACACAACAAGTATACCGATATTTCGCTATCTTTTCCAGATGTAGCAACTTAACAAGTCAGCCACCAAGCAAGACGACATTTAAGAGCTACGCTTTGACTTCTCCGTTCGCTCACCTCCCTTCGCGACCGTAAAGACGAATATCATCTCCCTTTTCATAGCCTTCAACAATCCAATTTGTGTAGCCGATAGAAACGTTCCAAAACTGTGGAATGTTTCTATCGGCAATTTTTCTTTCATAAACACTTTCGAGACATTGGTTGCATTTTCCATATCCAGTTCCTATTTAGTTGATAAGAACTAGAATAGGGAGTGATATCGAATGAATGTCAACGAAGAAATGAAAGAACTTGTCGGACAAGCCTTCATTAGTTACGCCAAAAAGTGCCTTAAACATGCTAGAAGGGATTATTACATGAAAGAAAACCGTGAATTATATCGGATAACCTTTCTGAGTGACCTTCCCTTTGATATTGGCATCCTTGACGTGCCTTCTCATCTTTATCCTAGTGAGGATTATATTCTGTTACTCCAAGCGGGCAGCAAGCTGAAATTAAGCGCTAGTGAAAAAAAGATTCTATTTATGAAGTTCTTTGAAGACATGACAGATAAGGATATCTCAGAGGTTCTTGGCATCACCAGACAAGCCGTAAGCAAGTCAAAGGCACAACTTTTAATAAAATTGCGAAAATATATGATGGATTAACTTACATAGGAAAGGAACAAGAAACTTCAACAGCTTAGCATTTTTCTATGTTAGTTGTGGGGAGGTATAATCATGCAGCAAATTTTCTTCCTTCTTATAGAAGCACAGAGAGGCAATCCAGATGCAGAAGCTCAACTGTTATCCATGTTTGAACCGCTTATTTATAAGCTTTCACAACAGCATGGCTTATTTGACGAGGACTGTAAGCAACACTTGACCATAGAATTTATCTTGGCTGTTCGTCGTTTCGATCTCAGTCGTTATTTAGAAATACAAGCTTAAATGAGAAATAAATTTAAAATGGGAAAGCCGAGGTTGCCTTTTTACTTCTGCTCTCCCATTTCTTATATAGAGACAACGTTAGCTATATGTCTCTATCATAAATATAGCCGTTCATTGAAAACTGAATATTTGCCGTTCCAAGTACGTTCCTCTTGTGCCTGTAACAGGGAAGCGACGATAGCGGATGCGCCAAGACGGTCTATGATACTTATTAGCATGGACAAGAGCGATAACGTTTCGCTTTCAATCAGCCTATGGTGGGCTGATCGCCAAGACCCGCAAGAGGGTATCATGATACTTCTGCCTGGCCAGCGTCACTGCATTGGGGGCAGCCCGCTCGGATGAGGGGGAGTTTCGCAAGAAGCTATGTGCGCGGACTAACCACCTGCGGCTTGGATCGCATTCTTTTATTATACATACCCCTAATCCTTGTATTTGAAAGGAGGTGTGTCACGATTATGCAAATCGACTATGGTATTCCATCGGATACATTAAAGGCTTATTCGCTCATGTTTCAGGATTACCCGGACGTCGTCAATGTCGTTCAAATGTGTGAAATGCTCGGAGGAATTAGCACCAAGACAGGATATAAGCTTTTACAGGCTAATAAAATCAACCACTTCAAAATAGGCAGAGCGTATAAAATCCCCAAAGCAGCTATTATTGCTTATCTCCACAGCATCATGACTCATCAACCGAATTCCCACTGTGACGCTTTAGTGCATTGAATCATCTATTTTACTATGGTATATTTAAAGTGTCAATGGTGGGATCGGTGCTGCTAACCAAGGAGGTATTAAAACATGGTTGCAGGCCACCTACAGGAGAAAAAAGGTCTTTTTTACATTGTTCTAAATTATAAGGACGAGGAGGGAAAGCGAAAAAGTAAATGGCTCGCTACGGGCTTGCCCGTCAAAGGCAACAAGAAAAAAGCGGAATCTCTGCTCATGGATGCCCGCAGAAATTTTGAATTAAAGCCAAATGAAGAAGCCGAAAAAGTACAGGAAAAACAAATCACCGAAGAAAACACAGATGTTGACCAAGTCTTATTTGCAGACTACATGCTGGATTGGCTGGAAACGGTGAAGCATAGGATCGAACTCATCACATATATCTCGTATGTTAACGCAGTAAAAGGACGTATCGTTCCTTACTTTCGAGAAAAAGGCACTACACTCCAGGAATTAAAACCACATCACATTCAGGATTTTTATAGTCATGCCTTAAATGAATGGAAAGTTAGTGCTAACACAGTCATTCATTATCATGCCAATATCCGTTCAGCACTTCAGCAGGCGTTCATTACGGATCGAATTTCTTCCAATCCTGCCGACAAGATCATTCGTCCGAAGAAGGAACCATTTGTAGGCAGCTCATACAGCGCTTCAGAAGTCAATCAACTTTTGGAAATTGTAAAAGGCACCAAGATTGAACTGGCTGTGATTCTGGGAGCCTTTTATGGATTAAGGCGAAGTGAAGTGGTGGGACTAAAATGGTCTGCCATTGATCTGGTCAATAAGACCATCACGATCAAGCATACCGTCACGTCTGGTTCTCTGGATGGGAAGCTGATCACGATTGAGAAGGATCGAACAAAGAACAAGGCAAGTCTTCGTACGCTGCCCCTTGTAGATGCTTTCTATGACCTTCTGGTGCAAATGAAGGAGCAACAGGAAATCAATCAACAACTCTTCAAGGGTTCTTACTGCAAGGATTATATCGGTTATATTTATGTGGATGCCATGGGAGATCGAATCAAACCTAACTACATCACCCAACATTTTGCGCTTGTACTAAAGAAGAATGGCATGCGTCATATCCGCTTTCATGATCTTCGCCATAGCTGTGCAAGCCTTTTGTTGGCGAATGGCGTCAGCATGAAGGAAGTTCAAGAGTGGTTAGGTCATAGTGATTATTCCACCACAGCAAATATTTATTCGCACTTAGAGTACAGCTCCAAAGTTTCTTCAGCCAACACCATGAATGAGGTCATAAAAATATAAAAAAAGCTCATTAGAAATGACTTCTAATGAACCATTGCTTTTTATGATGGTACCGGTGAGAGGACTCGAACCTCCACGGATCTCTCCAAACGATTTTGAGTCGTTCGCGTCTGCCATTCCGCCACACCGGCACATTTTATAGTCTCCATCGCTCCTCTGGATAAAGGAGAGAACTACAGGAGAGAACTTTTGAAACACCTTTTGAAGAATCAAGTAATACCAAGGCTTTAGCGGTTATTTCTTCGACTTACGCTCACGATTTTGAGTCCGCCGCGTCTGCCATTCCGCCACACCAGCAAGTAATGAGATGAAACGCGCCCTAAGAGATTCGAACTCCTGACCTTTTGATTCGTAGTCAAACGCTCTATCCAGCTGAGCTAAGGGCGCATGTTTGGTTGTAATGGAGGCGCCACCCAGATTCGAACTGGGGATAAAGCTTTTGCAGAGCTGTGCCTTACCACTTGGCTATGGCGCCATATATGGAGCGGACGACGGGAATCGAACCCGCGACCCTCGCCTTGGCAAGGCGATGCTCTACCGCTGAGCCACGTCCGCATAAACTGGCTGGGGATATAGGATTCGAACCTATGCATGACGGAGTCAAAGTCCGTTGCCTTACCGCTTGGCTAATCCCCAACAAGCAAGTTAAATGGGGCGATCGATGGGACTTGAACCCACGAATGCCGGAGCCACAATCCGGTGCGTTAACCCCTTCGCCACGACCGCCATATTAAATTCATTGGCAGGGGCAGCAGGAATTGAACCCACACTAACGGTTTTGGAGACCGCTGTTCTACCTTTAAACTATGCCCCTATATACTGGTGGAGGCTGATGGATTCGAACCACCGAACTCGTACGAGAACAGATTTACAGTCTGCTGCGTTTGGCCACTTCGCTAAGCCTCCACAATGGTGCCGGCGAGAGGACTTGAACCCCCAACCTACTGATTACAAGTCAGTTGCTCTACCAATTGAGCTACACCGGCTTTTATGCTTTTATCATTTCATGGTGGCTCGGGACGGAATCGAACCGCCGACACGAGGATTTTCAGTCCTCTGCTCTACCGACTGAGCTACCGAGCCTTACTATATCATTTAAAGATGATCAGTGCAACCTCAATTCCTTAAAATCAAGGAAAAGGTAAATGGCGGAACCGACGGGATACTCTCACTTCGTTCGAGACTGCGAAGGCAGTGCTATCGAAGTTGATGCTCCGACGAACCCTTAACGGATTCTCATCCCTGGAGCTAAAATAAATGGCGGAACCGACGGGATTCGAACCCGCGATCTCCTGCGTGACAGGCAGGCATGTTAGGCCTCTACACCACGGTTCCACAGAGGCACTTTCCTATACAAGGAAGTTGTAATTGCGGGGACAGGATTTGAACCTGTGACCTTCGGGTTATGAGCCCGACGAGCTACCGGACTGCTCCACCCCGCGTCAGTAAGTTATCCCACCTATTTAGGATAAATGGTGGAGGCTGAGGGGATCGAACCCCCGACCCTCTGCTTGTAAGGCAGATGCTCTCCCAGCTGAGCTAAGCCTCCATGATAACTAATGACCCGTAGGGGATTCGAACCCCTGTTACCTCCGTGAAAGGGAGGTGTCTTAACCCCTTGACCAACGGGCCATGCATATAATGGCGGAGAGAGAGGGATTCGAACCCTCGAGACGCTTTTGGCGCCTACACGATTTCCAATCGTGCTCCTTCGGCCAACTCGGACACCTCTCCATAATGGCTCCCCGAACAGGACTCGAACCTGTGACAACTCGATTAACAGTCGAGTGCTCTACCAACTGAGCTATCAGGGAACAATAATCAATTCAGGTTTGATCACCTGAAAACTAGATACGAAACGTTTTGCGTTTTAATTCTCCGTAGCATTTCCCGGTTTTTAATCCCGGGGCCCCCGAAAAGTAATCGGAATCATCCGCGAAGCATATGCTTCACTTTTTGGGGTGTTTTTAGGATAAGCCCTCGACCGATTAGTATTGGTCAGCTCCATGCATTGCTGCACTTCCACCTCCAACCTATCTACCTCGTCGTCTTCAAGGGG